>NZ_JACHJN010000005.1 GCF_014203665.1 Saccharothrix tamanrassetensis | reverse complement strand
CGCGAACCGGGACTGGAAACCCTCGACCACGACACCGACCCCGCCGCCAGCCTGCCCACCGTCCTGTCCTGGTCCCTACGCCGCCTCACCGACCAACAGCGGACGGTGTTCGCACTACTCGGCATCGCACCGGGGCCGGACACCGACCTGCCCGCCACGGCCTCCCTCACCGGTCTGCCCCGGACGCAGGCGCGCAAAGTGTTGCGCGCCTTGGAGGACCACTGCCTGCTCGACCGGCGCCGGCACGGCCGCTACGCCATGCACGACCTGGTCCGCGCCTACGCCACCACCCTCGCCCACAACCATCTTTCGGAGCCCGTGCGGGAGGCGGCGCTGGCGCGGGTGGTCGACTTCCACCTGCACACCGCCCACACCGCCGACCGCCTCCTCAACCCCCACCGCCCACCGATCCGGCTCGACCCGCCCACCCACGGCAGCCGCCCGCACCGGTTGGAAGACCTGCCGTCCGCCTTGGCCTGGTTGGACGTCCACCACCCCCACCTGCTGGCCGCCCAGCACACCGCCGCCGACCACCACCGCCACCAGGCGGTGTGGCACCTGGCCTGGACCCTGACCGTGTTCCACCGCCGGCGCGGACACCTCCACGACGAGTTGGCCGTGTGGTCGGCCGCCGCCGACGCCGCCGACCACCTGTGCGACCTCACCGCCCGCACCCACGCCCACCGGAACCTCGGCCAGGCGCACGCCGCGTTGAGGCGGCACGAGCAGGCCGTCGAACACCTGCACCGGGCCCTCGCCCTGGCCGAGGAGCACCAGGACCCCACTCAGCAGGCCCACATCCACCACATCCTCGCGTGGGCCTGGGAGCAGCGGGAGGACTACCGGCGGGCACTGGCACACGCCCGCCACGCCCTGGCCCTCCTGCGCCCCCTCGATCAGGCGGTGTGGGAAGGCCACGCCCTCAACGCAGTCGGTTGGTACTGCGCCCGCCTGGGCGACCACGACACCGCCCGCGAGCACTGCCAGGCCGCCCTCGTCCTGCACCGCCGCCACCAGGACCCCGAGGGCGAGGCTGCCACCCTGGACAGCCTGGGCTACATCGACCACCACACCGGACGCGATCACCAGGCCGTCCACCACCACCGGCAGGCTCTCACCCTGTACCGCACCCTCGGCGACACCACGGGGTGCGCCGACACCCTCGACCGGCTCGGCCACCCCTACGCCGCCCTGGACCAGCACGACCGGGCCCGCGCCGTCTGGCAGGAAGCCCTGGAGCTGTACCTGGAACAAGGCCGCGACGCCGACGCCCGGCGCGTCCAGCGGCAACTCGTGGACCTCCTGCCGGAACGGGAGTCGGTCACGCCGCCGGACACGACCGGGAACGCGGCGAACGGGCGAGGCGAGCACGATCGGCGGTGACCCACCGCGGTGCCGGGTCGGGAAGTGCCCGCCGGAGCTGTTCCGGGGTCAGGTCGAGTACGTACCGGTCATCTCCACCAGCTGAGCGCCAGGCCGCCGGCGGGGGTGCGGATGAAGGCGTAGGGCCGCTGTGGCGCCGAAGGGGCGTCCTTCACCGTCGTCACCCCGATCCCCTCGTCGACGCCGTCGGGCACCATGCCCTGGTCGGTCCAGGTCCAGGCGCTGCCGGTCCACTGGTTGACCCACATGTGGCCGTCCTTGGTCCGCACGAAGGCGTACGGTCGCTGCGGGGCCGACGGCGAGTCCCGGACCGACACCGCTCCCACCCTGCCGATCACGCCGTTGCCGGGCTTTCCCTGGTCGGTCCAGGTCCAGGCACTGCCGGTCCACTGGTTGAGCCACAGGTTTCCCTGGCGGTCGCGGGTGAAGACGTGCAGTCGGTCAGCCCCCGTCGACGTGCTGCTGACGGTGATCGCGTCGACAGGGCCGTCGATGCCGCCGCGGGGCGCTCCCTGGCTGGTCCAGGTCCAGGCGCCGCCGGTCCGCTTGAGAAGCCACAGGTTCCCGTCGGACGCGCGGACGAACGCGTGCGGGCGCTCGGGGGACGTGGAGCTGTCCCTGACCTTGGTCACCCCGGCCGCGCCGAGGATCACGCGTCCGTCGGGTTTGCCTTGGTTGGTCCAAGTCCAGCCGTTGCCGACCCACTCGTTGACCCACAGGTTGCCGTCTTTCCCTCGGACGAACGTGTACGAGCGCTCGGCCGAAGTAGGTGTGTCCTTGACTTCGACCACACCCAATCCGGCGTCGATGCCGACCTCGGGGCTGCGGTGGTTGGTCCAGGTCGAGGTGCTGCCGGTCAACTGGTTGACCCACAGGTTCCCGTCTTTCCCGAGCACGAACGCGTACGGGCGCTCGGCCGCGGAAAGCGAGTTCTTGATCCCGGCGACGCCCACGCCACCGACGATCCCTTCCTCCGGCGCGCCCAGGTTGGACCAGATCCACGAGCTGCCGTTCGGCCAGTTGCCACGCAGCGTCCCGTCGGACGCGAGCACGAAGACGTACGGTCGATCGGCCGACTGCGAACCGTCCGGAATGGACACTGCGCCGACTCGCTCGACCGCGGTGACGCCACCCGGTGTCCCCATGCTCGTCCACAGCCAGGCCGCCGGCGCCACGGGATCGGCGTGCGCGGTACCGGTCGTCGCGGCACCCGTCAGCAGAACGGACAACCAGCAGGCAACCCGTCTGAGGCCACTGAACATGCGCTCCTCCTCGCTCTCGTCCCTGTCGCCCATGTCGGTGAAGGGTGCGGTGCGCACCGGCGACACTCCGGGGCTCGACCACCGCTGGTGCCTACCGCGGCCCGTCCCGGTGCGGTGGATCCGATCCCGCCGCCGGGCGGCACGGACATCTCGTCCGGTTGGCGGTCGGGGCGGCATGAACGCCGGTGTGGGCCCGGAGTGAGGAGCGAGCACCCGACGACGGAGATGGTATCGGGCGTGGAGCACGCTGGGGAACGCCGAGCACGAGATCGTCGCAGGGGCTCTGGACCGCCGAGGTCGACTGTTGGTCGGCCCGCCCAAGTCAAGCGGGTCGCGACAGGTCAGTGGCGACACGAAAATCGACCTCGTGGTCACCTACCGACGGCTCGACGGCGGCGAGGTCGTCGAGCCCGCCGCGGTGACCTCGACGCGTGACCCGGACGACCTGCTCTCATCCGGTTGGTGGCTCGTCGCGGCGTCAGTGGGTGGTTGTGGTCCCTCTGGCCGGTGATGACCGGTTGTACCGCTGGCACGGGCTGTGCGGTCGTGTTCGGCTGTGGTGGAGCACGCTCGGCGACGGGCCGAACGTTGCTTTGGTGTTCCACTTCGTCCAGAAGGAGGCAGCAATGATAGCGCGTCGACTGACCCGCCGGATCGTCGGATGGACCGTTGCACTGAATTGCGCGATGGCCTTCGCCGCGTCGGTGTCCGCCTCGGCGACGACCTACACCGCCGGTATCCGGGAGTACGAGCCGGACTACACGTGCGAAGACCTGCACTGGGTGGAGGACACCCTCGAAGGCGCGCAATGTTCGCCCGAGCACACCGGTCCGATCGTGGAAGCGTTCGACATCGAAGGTCGGATGCAAGGTGTGCCGGTGACTTTCCACTGCGAGTCCGGCTTCGGCATCGTGGATACCATCAGGGGGTTCGACTGCGAACGTGTGCGGACCTCCGATCGTAGGTAAACGACTATCACAAGCGGATCATCCTTGCGGACCCGCCGGATCGCGTTCACCTGTCCCGAACGCAAGGACCAGGTCGCCCGCCGCGCAGCCCTGAGCCCACGCGGCGGGCGACCACCGGCCTTCGACGAAGAGCGCTACAAGCAGCGCAACGTGGTGGAGCGCTGCTTCAACCGCCTCAAGCAGTTCGGCGGCTGACCATCCGCTACGAACGCCACACCGCACCGACTCGAAGCCGATCACGGACGCGTCGCCACCCGGCGCACGGACACCCCACAAATCCCGCCGGACCTGGTCGACCAGGTGGACGGTGACGGCTACGCCGACCTCGTCGGGGTCGACGCCGACGGTGAGCTGTTCGGCTACAACAACGGTTCACTCGTCAACGCGGGCAGGATCCCGTTCAAGAACGAGACCTGGCGGATCGAGAACAGCAACTGGTCCGGCGTCAAGCACATCGCTTCCGCCGACCGAGGAACTGCTGGTCGTACCGGTCCCCCGCCGGCGCCGGTACGGTGAGTGCCGCCCGGGCCGTCGGTGGTGCCGGGGGAAGGATGACGATGCGTATCCAGGCCGCGAGCGTGCAGTTCTGCCATCGCGCGGGGGACAAGGAGTACAACCTCGCCACGATCGCCCGTTTCGTGCGGGAGGCGGCGGACCGGGGTGTGCAGTTGATCGTCTTCCCGGAAATGTGCATCACCGGCTACTGGCACGTCGTGGGCATGGATCGGGCCGGCATCGCCGCCTTGGCCGAGCCGGTGCCCGACGGCCCGAGCGTCACCACGCTGCTCGCGCTGGCCCGCGAGCACGGCGTGGTGCTGGGCGCGGGCCTGATCGAGGCCGACGGCGATGCCCTGCACAACAGCTACGTGGTGGCCGAGCCCGACGGGAGCTGGCACGTCCACCGCAAGATCCACGCGTTCGAGGGCGAACACATCACCCCGGGCGAGCGCTACACCGTGTTCGCCTCGACGCTGGGCTGCACACTGGGCGTGCTGACCTGCTACGACAACAACATCGTCGAGAACGCCCGGATGACCGCGCTGCTCGGTGCCGACATCCTCCTCGCGCCCCACCAGACCGGCGGCGTGGCCTCGCGCAGCCCGCACGCCATGGGGACGATCGACCCCGCCCTGTGGGAAGCCAGGGACACCGACCCCGCGGCCATCGAAGCGGAGTTCCGCGGCGACAAAGGCCGTGGCTGGCTGATGCGATGGCTGCCGTCCCGGGCGCACGACAACGGCATGTTCCTGGTCTTCTCCAACGGCGTCGGCCTCGACCACGGCGAGGTCCGCACCGGCAACGCGATGCTCATCGACTGCTACGGCCGCATCATCGCCGAAACCTGCGCCGCCCGCGACGAGATGGTCGTCGGCGAGCTGGACCTGTCCCTGCTGGCCCGCAGCACCGGCCGCCGCTGGCTGCGCGGCCGGCGACCCGAGCTCTACCGCGCCCTGGCAGAACCGACCGGCCGGGAGATGCGCCCCCTCGAAGCCCGATTCTCAACCGACCCGACCTGATTCCCGGCCACCCGATCGGTACGTGCCCAACCGCCGCGTGGTCTCCGGCTTCTACCGCACCTGCGTCCCGGCAGATGCTCAAGCAGGTAGGCGATGCGCGGCGCGTCACTACGGGCGCGTTCGTGATCAACCAGGGTGTGCCGTCATCAGCCCTCCGAACACGACGAAACCGGGCACCGAGGCAGAAATGTGCCGCGTGATCGTGGTGGTCGAGGGGCCCAGCGCGGCGGGCAAGACGAAATGGTGCCGTCGGCACGCGGGCACCGGCCTGAGCCCCACGCGCCCAATGTCCGACCCGGCCCCGATGACCGTGGATGAAAGGTCGTCCGGGTCATCGGGGCCGGGTGGTGAATCCGTTTGCCTAGTACCAGTACCAGCGGCGTTCCGGCTTGGTGTTAAAGACGCGTCGCAGCATCGCGGCCATGGTCGCTCACCTCCTCCCGGTGTCGTGGTGCTCGTTCGGTCCGCGTGCGGTGCAGGGTGAAGGGCCGGGGGACGATGCCCTCGGACATGACCGCACGCGCGTCGCCTCCGGTGACCGACAGGTGGACACCCTCGGCCAGCGCGGTCAGCGCCTCGGTGACCAGCGTCTGCGCCACCGAGGCGCCGGGGCAGGCGAAAGGGCCCGCGCCGAACGGGATGTAGGGGCCGTGCCCGCCGGACCGCGCCCAGCGTTCGGGTCGGTACGCGTCGGGGTCGGCCCAGTGGCGCGGGTCGTGATGCAGCAGATGAGGGCTCACCGAGACGAGATCGCCGGCGTGCACAGAGGTTCCCGCGAAGGTGGTGGTGCGGGGGACGGTGCGGCGCAGCATCCAGGGTATCGGCCGATGCCGCAACGCCTCCCGCACGATCTGGTCGGCGGGCCACGGCCAAGGGGAACCGGGGGTGTGGTGCAGGCAGGCCAGCAGCACCGACCAGGCCAGTGACGCGGCCACCGGCGCCGCGACGGCCCGGAACATCATCAGGTGCACCCGGGCCACCGTCCGGTCCGCCAGATCGTCGGGGCACGCGCCCAGCACGGCGTCCAGCACATCGCGCGGCTCGCCGACGCCTTGTTGCCGGCGGCGCCGCACCTGCTCGGTCAGGGCCGCGATCACCCTGGCCCGCGCCACCTCCGCCCGCGCCCGCCGCCACACCCGCGGCGAGCGGAACACCACGCCCGCGTCCGCGGCCCGGTCCGCACACCGCCGCGCCCCGGCCGGTGTGCCGGGGTGCAGCAACAGGTCCGCCAGGCAGCGGTACACCAGCCGGTTCCCCGCCTCCGGCCACCGGCTGACCGACGGCAGCCCGGCCACCGCCGAGGCCAACGCCGCGCGGTAGTCCGGCAGACCGGCGCGAAGGACATCACGCACCGCGTGGCCGACCTCGACCTGCACCGCCCGCGTCGGCAGCAGGTCGCCGAAGAAGCCCGACCTGCCCGCGTTGAACTCCCGACCACGCAACAACACGTGCGCCGGCTCCGCCTCACCCAGGCACCAACCACCCCCGGGCAACCGCATCACCCCCGTCGCGCTGCGCCGGCGGAGGTCATCGACGTACTCCAGCGGATCGCCCCGCAACCGACGCCTGTCCCCGATCCTCACCACGCCATGCCCTCCGTGAACTGCCTCGACCCCGGCCGCCGACTCACCCGGCGGACGCCTCCGCTCATCAGAGACTTCCCACCCGGAGTGGAAGGCGCACCGACACCGGCCGGTCACCACCGGAACGAGGAGCGACACCACTCGACCAGGGGCCGATCGCCTCACACGGTCGCCGAATCCTCTCCCCCGCCATCCCCCACAGGACGAATGCGAACGCCTCGCCGAGGCGGGTGGCGGTGTCCAGGCCGCAGCCGGCCCGCACCCTGGTCGCTCTCAACGGCAGGCCCCGGACAATGCCCAGCCCACATGAGTTGTCGACCCGGAGCGTCAATCAGGTTGCTGTCCCGCGGTGAGAATCGCGCCGCCTCGCCCGCTCTACCCGATCGTGGTTCCACTCGACCACGTTGTCGACGGATACGACGCGAAGGCGGCTTGGAACGGCGTCCCGCCGACCGGTTCGGATTGCGCTTGTTGCACACGAACAGGGAGAGAGCGCCTCGGTGGGGTGATGGACCGGGTGTGCGGTGGTGGAGCGGGCGACGGCGCAGGTAGGCAGGAAGCACGGGCGGGGACCGTCGCCGCCATGCGACCTGTTGTCTTCGTGAGGATGGATGATGTCTGCGCCGACGCTGAACCACCAGGCCACCGGCTACGACGCCCGCCAGGCGTACTGCATGGCCAAGGCCGCCCAACTGGCCTACCAGGACCGCGAGCAGATCGAGACGACCGCCGGCGAGTGGGGGTTCGACCGGGTCCGCCACCACCACTCGACGTTCAGCCCGCCGTTCGCGCTCAGCGACACCCAGGCCTACACCATGGCCAGTCCGACGATGATCGTCACCGCCTTCCGCGGCACGGAGCCGGTCCAGCTGCGGGACTGGCTGTCGGACACGACCACTCCGCCGTGGCCCGGTCCGGCGGGCACCGGTCTGGTCCGCTACGGATTCGCCGAAGCGCTGCGGGCGGTGATGCCGTCAGTGCTCGCGGCCGTCGAGGAGCTGCGGGACGCCGAGCAGACGGTGTGGTTCACCGGGCACAGCCTCGGCGGAGCGCTGGCGATGCTGGCCGCGGCCTGGCTGCACTTCGAAGACCCCCGGCTCTCGGCTCAGGGCGTCTACACCTTCGGCCAACCCCGCACCTGCGACCGCACCTTGGCCTCCGCCTACGACAAGGCACTGGCAGGGCGCACGTTCCGGGTGGTCAACAACAACGACGTGGTCGCCCAGGTCCCGCCGGAGCCGGTGTTCCACCACGTCGCGGCCCTGCGCTACATCGACTCCTCCGGCAAGGTCCGCGAGAACCTGCCCGCGGTGTCCAACCTGCTCGACCGCGGCAAGGGCATGGTCGCCGACCCGTTCGCCCCCGCCGGCGACGGAATGCGCGATCACCTGATGAAGGCGTACGTGACCGCCTTGGAGAAGAACCTGCCCTGATCGCCGATTCCCTCGATCCATGATGTCGCCGGGTGTCCATCCTGTGGTTCACCGGTTCCACGGTGGTCCAATCCGGACTTTCCCCTTGCATGGTCTGACACGTCGAGCGGGAGGTCGTGCAGCATCGCGTGGTAGGTGGGCGAGTCCGGCCCGGGGCGGATGTCTCCGACCGTGGTCCAGCCCCAAGCGCGGTAGGCGGAGCAGAGCACGGCGTTGTCCGCCCCGAACCACGAGCGCGGCACGTGGTTCGGGGCGGTCGGCGAGGCGCGCGTCGTGCAGCAGGTGGGCATAGCCGCGTCCCCGGTACCGGGCAGCACCGTCATTCGGGCGGCGGTCATCGGCGTGGTTTCGTGGTGGGGGTCAGTCCGACCGGGCGGTATCGAAGTCCAGAACACGCTCGGCCTCGGCTGTTACCTGAACGGAGGCGACCCGCGCCCACGAGGTGAACAGCGACCGGAAGTGGGCGCCGTACTTCTGCGCCAGCGTCGGATCCTGTTCGACCACGTCCAGCTCGTTGACGATGCTCAGGTCGACGAAAGGGCGCAGCCAGTCGCGGTTCAGGCGCTCGCTCGCACCCGTGAAGCGGTTCCAGACCTCACCGGTGTCGGCCAGCCGCGGCCAGGAGAGGTCGCGGTCACAAGCGCAGTACAGGTAAACCAACCTTTCTGCCGACTCCCCGATGAGGCCCCGCAGGGTTGCTGTCCGTCCCGTCGGTGCTTCTCCCCCCGCCGCCGACACGAGGGCACGCTCAGCGTTCCCGGAGCGCAGCCGCCGTCGACCGGATTGTCACCGCGTGAGGTGGGCCCTGCCCAGCGTGGTGTCCGTTCAACGGACAACCGGCTGCCGGCCTCACACGTCGCGGATCCTGATCCCCGGACGCCACCCGAGCACTCGGGAGATGCCGAGGCCGCTGGCGATCAACGACGGGAGCGCCGCCTGGTGCTTCACCGAGCCGGTGCGCACGACTACGGACAACGCCGCCACCACCATGCCGTCACCGTCCACGATCCGGGTCGCCACCGAATCGGCGCCGGTGGTCAGTTCACCCCGCACGCTCGCGGTGCCGGTGCGGCGGCACTCGGCGAGTTCGCCGCGCAGAGCTGTCGGGTCGACGACCGTGCGGGGCGTGTAGCGCCGCAGCTTGCCGGACAGCACACCGTCGATCAGGTCGCCGCCGCCGTGCGCCAGCAGCACCTTGCCCACACCTGAGCAGTGCAGCGGCAGGCGCCCGCCCACCTGGGAGACCAGCCCCGGCGCGCGTGGAGCGGACAGCCGCTCGATGATCACGGCCTCCGCGCCTTCCCGCACCGCCAGCTGCACGTGCTGGCGCAGGGCCGTGTAGAGGTCTTCCATGAACGGCTGGGCGCTGGTGCGCAGCGACTCGGTGAGGGGTGCCAGCGTCCCCAGCTGCCACAGCCGCAGGCCGATCGTGAAGCGGCCGTCGTGGTTCCGGCTCAACGCGCCCACGTCGGTCAGTTCCATGGCCAGCCGGCGCACGGTCGCGTGCGGCAGTCCCGTCCTGCGCTCCAGATCGGTGAGGCTGAGCGCGCTCTGGTCGGGCCCGAACGAGAACAGGACCTGCAGCAGCCGGGAACTCACGCTCCGGCCGGGCTCGTTGGTGCGGGGCACGGCACGTCCTCCCTGTCGGCGACCGGTCCGGTGGCAACCGAGTATGTCCATAGGATGGCCGGTCGTGCCAGTCCATCCCACTCTGCCAGGCAGCACCAGGTGGTCAACCGGGAAGCACAGAAGGCCGCAGGAGCCCGAGATGCCCGACCGACCATCGGAACACCGAGGATCGCGCTCCTGAGCGCCGGTGTCCATTCAACGGACACGACGATGCCCGGACCGCGGGTCGTCGCGGAGAGTCTGGGCCACCACTCGTGGCGACGTGGCCACGAACGTCTTCGAGGAGTGCGGAATGAAGGTATTCGACGTGCGGGACATCCCGACCGGAGTCGACGCCGCGCTCGCGGTGGTGGAGAACCCGAAGCACCGGCACGTGCTGAAGAACTACCGCCGGCACGCGCTGCTGGAAGTTTCGGGTCTGTGGCAGGACATCCTGATCCCCGCGATGACCGTCGAGCACCCGGTCTACCGGCTCACCGAACGCGGGCGGACGACGGTGCTCGACGGCATGGACGAGGTGCGCGGTTTCTACTCCGACATCGTGCGTCGAGGGGTGAACGTCTTCGGCGCGCTGCAAGAGGAAGTCGCCGTGTCGGACTACGGGATCTTCATCGAGGCCGTCTTCGCCCAGGTCGTGCGCGGCACCGATCCGGCACTCGCCGGTGAGGGTGCCGATCCGGACGGCGTCTACCAGGTCTCGCACCGGTTCGCCGCCGCCTGGCCCTACCGGGACGGGCGGCTGGTCGGCGAGTTCGTGTACGACGACAGCGGCAGCTGGCGGGTCGACGAGGTCCCCCGGTCCGCGCTCGTCTCCCCGGCGCAGGCCCGTGAGGCGCTGGCTCCCTACCTGGTCCAGAGCCCCCTCTCGGAGATCGAAGACGGACTCCGTTCGTTCCGGGACGAGTGAACCCGTGTGCCGGCACCTATCGAGGGGAACGACGAGATGAGCACTGCCGCGAACACGGGAAGCGCCAGACGGTACGTGGACATCCACGCGCACTTCGCGTTGCCCAGTACAGCGGACGAACGGGTGCGCGCCTGGCAGGCCATGCTGGGGCGGGGCATCTACTTCCCCGAACCGCACGAATGGTCGGTGGAACGAACCTTGTCCTACATGGACAGTTCGGGCACCGCCATGCAGTTGCTGAGCAACGTCCCGGACAGCCTGCCCGCCCTTCGGGCGTCGAACGACTACGGCGCAACGCTCGTGGCGGACCACCCGTCGCGGTTCGGCCTGCTGGCGGCGCTGCCCACGGACGACATCTGGGCCGCGCTGGCGGAGGCCACCAGAGCTCGTGACGTCCTCGGCGCCGACGGCTTCGCGGTGACGACGAACTACCACGGCGTCCACCTGGGCGACGAATCCCTTACCCCGCTGTGGGAACAGCTCGACGCGTGGCGCGCCGTGGTGTTCGTCCACCCGGACGCCCGCCGACCACCGACGCTCGACCACCCGGCGCCGCTGTACGAGGTGGCCTTCGACACCGCCCGGACGGTCTTCGACATGGTGTTCCGGAAGACGTTCGCGCGCCATCCGGGGATCACGTTCGTGATCGCCCACTGCGGTGGCGCATTCCCCGCGTTGACCGGGCGACTCCGGTTGCTGGGCAACGAATCCTGGGTTCCCCAGAGGATCACCGCGGACGATGTCGACGCGCAGGTCTCAACCCTGTACGTCGACACGGCGGCGACGGCCGTCGCGCAGTCCCTGCTCCCCGCGGTGGCGACGGTCGGAGCCGACCACATCGTCTACGGCAGCGACTGGGGTGCGCCGTGCACGACCGAGGCCTCCGCCGAGGCGAACCGGTCGGGTCTCGGGCAATGCGGAGCGCTGTCCCCGCGAGAAGCCGACGGCGTGCGGGACCGCGCACTCGACCTCTTCCCCGAAGCGGCACGGCGGATCGCCGGTTCGACCGACCTGTGAGGAGCCGGCCATGTCGACCATTGGACCACTTCGAGGACGTGACCGTGACCTGACCGGCGCGAGCGGGCAGAACACCCTGGTCACGATCATGTTCTTCGCCGCCGGGATCGTGTTCCTGGACCGCTTCGGCATCACCTTCCTCTTCCCGCAGATCGGCGCGGAACTCCACCTGACCAACAGCCAACTCGGTTCGCTGGTCTCCGTCACCGCCGTCACGTGGGCCGTCTCGAGCCTGATCTTCTCGGTCCTGTCGGACCGCTTCGGCGGCCGGGTCAAGTGGTTGATCGTGGCGAGCCTGGTGCTGTTCTCCAGCGCCGTCGCCTTGATCGGCCTGGCCGAGGACTACCGGACGATGCTGTTGTTCCGCGCGATCATCGGCTTCTGCGAGGGTCCTGCGCTACCGCTGATCCAGGGGGCGGTCGCGCGCGCTTCGTCACCGGAACGGCGCGGGCGCAACCTCGGCATCGTCATCGCCGGGACGCTGGTCATCGGCAGCGCCTTGGCACCGGGCATCATGGTCGGGCTCGCCACTGCGGTGGGCTGGCGACCGGCGTTCGCCCTCGTCGCCGTTCCGGGTATCGTCGTGGCGCTCCTCGTGGCAGTGTTCATGCGCGACGAGCGGTCCGCCGCGGGAACCCACCGGGTCCGGGCACGCGACTTCCGCCTGGTCCTGGCCAACCGCAACGTCCTGCTGGCGCTCGTGGGCACGACGGTCTGCATCGGTTCCAGCATCGGCTTCGGTACCTTCGCGCCCGTGTTCCTCGCCGCCCGTGGGCACTCCCCCGCCACTTCCACCCTGGTGCTCACCGTGTACGGCCTCGTCATCGCACTGGGCAACATCGTCGCGCCCGCGGTATCGGACAGGTTCGGGCGCAGACCCGCGCTGTGCGCCGCTGCGGTGTGCGGCGGACTATTGCCGGTGTTCTTCGTGCTGTTCGCGGATTCGGTGCCTTTGCTCCTGGTGTCGTTGGTGGTCGGTTTGATGGCGGGAGGGGGGCTCACGCTGATCACCTACGTGGTGCCCGGCGAATCGGTCCCGCCTGAGTTGATGGCCACCGCGTTCGCCCTCCAGATCGCGGTCGGCGAGACCGTGGGCGGAACCCTGGGCCCACAGATCGGCGGCGCGGTCGCCGACGCCACGCACGACCTCGCGAACGCGCTGCTGCTGTACGGCGCGACACCGATCGTGCTGGTCCTGGTGTCCTTGCTGATCCGTGAGACCGCTCCACGCCGGCGGTAGTCCCGGACGTGCCACTGGAAGTCCCTCATGACGGCTACCAGTCCCACTCGACCGAGCGGAGGTCGTGGTGGCGGGTGCGCGGGTGGCCATCGAGGTCGCACAACGCGAACAGCGACAACCGGAGCACCCAGGTGAATGACTGACTACGAGTGCGTTGTGATCGACCACGGGCGTACCGTCATCAGCCTTCCAAACACGACGAAGCCGGGCACTCAGGCGAGAATGTGCCGCGTGATCGTGGTGATCGAGGGGCCCAGTGCGGCGGGCAGACGACATGGTGCCGTCGGCACGCGGGCACCGGCCTCGTCCCGGAGTACACGCCCACCGGAACCGAGCCGGACGAGGCGGACCTTCGGTCCCAAGCCGACTACTGGGTCGCCGTCAACAGCCGGCGATGGGCGCGGGCACTCGCGGTCGAGGCCGCGACCGGACGCGCGATCTGCGACAGCGATCCGCTGAAACTGCACTACAGCTGGTGCCTGAGCATGATCGGCGCCGCCCCCCGAGCGCGATGGGAACACGACTACGCCGCAACCCGCACCGCATTCGCGGCCGGCCTTCTGGGCCTGGCCGACGCCGTCTTCGTGAGCATCCCGCCCCTCGAAGTGCTCAGACAGCACAAGGACGCCGACCCCACGCGCCGCCGCCGGCACTTCGACCTGCACGCCCGGCTCGGCGACTCCCTGCGCCAGTGGTACACAACCGTCGACCGACTCGATCCAGGCCGGGGCATCTGGAACCTGCCACCCGACGGCATCCCGCGCCGACTTCCACCGGCCAGGAAGAACCGGACCCAGGTCGACCTGCTCGACGCCCTCGTCACATCCCTGCCCCGGCTCCCAACATGAGCCGCCTCGGTACGGGAACCGATCCCGGGCTTTGAACGACCACCTCTACACGGGCCTTCCACGGCGAGCCCGATCGCAGGACGGCAGCGGACATCAGGGCGAGGAAACCCGGTCTCCGCTGCACGGCACGACACGCCGCCGGTTCACGCCACCACCTACTTCCGGAGGCGCTTGTGAGGTCAGTGGTGCCGGTCTTCGCGACATCGGACACCGACGAGCGGGCTGCCGCCAGGACCGCAGGCACCGTCGCGCCGCGACCACCCGACACCATGACCTGTCGGATCCCAGGCTCCGACTCCGCGGTGCTCGAACCGGCCCTGACCCGTGCCGGTATCAGCATCGCCGGCGCGGGACCGGCCGACGTCGAGATCCGGTCTGCCGCCGGCGGCTACGTCGGGTTCGCCGATGGCCGGCGAACCGACCTGCCCGACCTCGCGGCCGTATCCCGGTGGGCGTGGATGTTGCCCACCGGGCCGCGCGTGATCCGACGAGCCGATCCCGCCGATGTCGCCGCCGCGGTGGCCTCGGTGTCCAGCATCGGTCCGTACGTCACGGTCGATGACGACCGCGACGGCGAGCTGCTGCGCTTGTTCTACGACGACCCTGGAGCCATGGCCGAAGCCGTGCGACGGGTCGGTGCGCGGTTCGCGATGACGGAGGCGCGAGTGGCCGCCTCGACCCTGCAATTCGTCGTGGCGGCCGGGCTCTGGTCGGTAGCCCTCGGCGCGCTGGCCGCCAGTGGAGTCGTACCGGACCTGGACCGGCTGCGCTACCGCATCGGCGAGGACTTCTCTGTACGGCTGTCCCTGCCCGAGCCCGGCGGCTGGATCACCACCGGCGATCCAGCGCCGCTGCTGCTGCGGGCGGTGGTCGAAGGGCACCTGAAGCCGTTCCACACCGGGTTGCGCGCCGTCACCAAGGTCGCTGCGGGATTGCTGTGGGGCAACGCCGCCGCGGCCCTGCGCAGCGCCCTGCGACCGTTGCCCGCCGACCTCGGCGACCTCGGCGACCTCGGCGACCGCCTGCTGACCGCCCCGTCGTTGCGCGGCGCGCTGTCACCCGACGGCACCCGCCGCAGCTGCTGCCTGTTCTACCGCACACCCACAGGCCACACGTGCCGCGCCTGCCCGCTCGTCGGTGCGATCGTCACACAACGGGGAGAAGACCACGCCTGACGAACACGCAACCGTCGAGAACAAGGCGCTGCGGCTGTTCACGACCCACCCGACGCCGACTGGGGGTGGCACGGCGGGTCCTGCTTCGACGAGGAGCGTGTCGTTCTTCCTCGCCGTCAGGATGTGGACGACCAGGTGACGGGGAGTCGGTCCAGGCCGCGCGCCATCCGGCCGTGCCGCCAGGACAGCTCCTCCACCCCGACCGCGAGGCGCAGGTCCGGGAAGCGGCGCAGCAAGGACCCGACGGCCACCCGCAGTTCGGCCTTGGCCAGCTGCGCGGCGACGCAGTAGTGCGGGCCGAACCCGAACGCCAGGTGCGGGTTCGGCCTGCGGGTGACGTCGAGTTCGTCGGGGCGGTCGAAGACCCGCTCGTCGCGGTCGGCGGCGTCGGGGTGCACCATCACCGCGTCACCGGCGCGGACGAGCACGCCGCCCAGTTCGACGTCCTCCAGCGCGATGCGGGTGAAGCCCGCCGAGGTCACCAGGGGGTTGAAGCGCAGCAGTTCGTCCACGGCCCGGTCGACCAGCGCCGGGTCGGCGCGCAGTGCGGCGAGCTGGTCGGGGTGGGTGAGCAGGGTGTGGATGCCGTTGCCGAGTTCGCTGGTCGTGGTCTCCAGGCCCGCGTAGAGCAGGGTCACGCCCAGCACGACCAACTCGTCCTCGCTGAGCCGGTCACCGGTGTCGCGCGCTTCGACCAGGGCGCCGAGCAGGTCGTCGCTCGGTTCGCGACGGCGGGCGGCGACGAGCCCGGCCACGTAGTCCTTCAACTTCGCGAACGCGTCGTGGATCTCCTCGCTGGAGAACGCGGTGGTGGCCAGGGCGACGTCGATCCAACCGGCGAACCGGTCCCGGTCGGCGACCGGCACACCCAACATCTGGCAGATCACCGCCACCGGCACCGGCACCGCGAACCCGGCGATCAGGTCCGCGGGCGGTCCCTGCTGCTCGATCCGGTCGAGCAGCTCGTCCGCGGTGCGCTGGGCGTGCTCGGCCAGGCGTGCGATCCGCCGGGGGCTGAACGCGGCGGCGACCAGGCGGCGCAACCGGGTGTGTTCGGGCGGGTCGACCGTGTGCAGCGTGGCGTCGGTGTGCCTGCGGGGTGAGGCGCGGGGCACGTCGCGGTCCAGCAGCGCGGCCCGGCTGAACCGGGGGTCGCCGAGGACCGTCCGGACGTCGGCGTGCCGCACGGCCAGCCAGGCGTCGCCGCCGTAGGGCAGGGAGATGCGGCTGAGCGGCTCGTGCTCTCGGAGGTGTGCGTACTCCGGCTCCAGCGCCAGCGCGGTCGGCTCGCGGAACGGGTAGGAGCGGGCTGCCTGCGTGGGTCGCATCGGTGTCCCCAATCCCGACGGCCGGCTTGTCATCCCAGTGGTCGTCGCAGCACACAAGGAAGTTCCCGCGAGGTCGACAGCGGATCACAGGTGGCGGGAACCCACGGGCATCCGCCGCCGACCATAGAACCGGAGCGGTGCGATTCCGCACGAGCACGACGCGGTTGGAGCGGCATGGACTGGTACGAGGACGACGACCTCTGGACGGGATTCGCCGAGGTGATGTTCCCGCCGCGCCGCGCGGCGGAGGCGGAACGGGTGGTGGCCACCTCGCCGTTGTTGAAGGTCGCCCCCGGTGATCGGGTGCTGGACCTGGCGTGTGGTCCGGCGACGCACCTGGTGCCGCTGGCCCGACGGGGAGCGGTGGTCACCGGGGTGGACCTGAGCGAGGCGATGCTCGCGCGGGCACGCGAGGCGTGCGAGCGCGCGGAAGTCCAGGCGCGGTTGGTGCGGGCGGACATGCGCGAACACGTGGAGCCGGACACCTACGACCTGGTGATCAACATGTACACGTCGTTCGGCTACTTCACCGACCCCGGCGAGAACCTGGCCGTGCTCCGCAACGCTTGTATCAGCCTCGCCCCCGGCGGGCGGCTGCTGGTCGACGTGATGGGCAAGGAGGTCTTCGCCGGCTGGGTGGGCCGCCCGCAGGCGGTGGACGTCGACGGCGGCACGGTGTTCATGCGGGATACCGTCCTGGACGACTGGACGCGGGTGCGCAGCGACTGGACATGGGTGCGCGGGAACGAGGTGAGGCGCACGTCGCTGCACTCCACCCTCTACAGCGCCGCCGAACTGCAGGCGCTGTTCGAGGAGGCGGGGTTCACCGGGGTGGAGTGCTTCGGCGACTTCGACCTCTCCCCCTATGACAACCACGCCCGGCGGCTGATCGTGCGGGGCACCCGCGCCTGAGGCACCGCGTCGGGTCCGGACGAGACGGTCAGGAGGCGCGGGCGAAGCAGGTGCCCTTGGCGCCGGGGAACAACTCGGGTGCGAGGCCGAGGGCGAAGTCGCGGACGAGCACGTCGACGTCGAGGTAGGACTTGGCGCGGCACTCCTCGAAGTTCTCGTCGACGCCGGCGATGAAGTTGTTCTCCCGGAACGGCCGGAACTGGCTCGTGCGCGGGTCGCCGGCGAGGGTTGCCCGGGTCGTCTTCATGGGGTCGTAGACGATGAAGAAGTCGGCGTCGGCCGCGGTGCCGACCGCCTTCTCGAAGTCGTAGGGCCGACCGTTGGGGGCGGGGTTGTCGGGTGCGAAGACGTTGTCCACCCGAAGCCGGCTGAGCAGGCGGCCGACGAGGGTTTCGGAGCCGTGGCCGTGGAGGAACTCGCAGCCGCGCTCGGGCGCGATGCACAGGTAGCCGGCCCTGCGGTTGTCGATCTTGTCGGAGACGGTGGAGACGACCTCGTCGTACTTGCCCTTGATCTTGTCGAACTCGGTGTTGGCGGTGGCTTCGGCGTTGTAGAACGCCGCGACCATCTTGATCCACTCCGCGGACGCCGGTGCGTGGCGCTCCAGCCGGTTGGACACGCTCACGCCGGGCATCCCGGCGGCGCGGGCGTTGCTGATGTCGTCGAAGCCCTTGCCGAACCCGGACATCAGGATGACCTGGTTCCCCAGGCCCAGGACCGCTTCCTTGTCCAGGTCGGTGTACTCGCCGATCGACATCGGCTTCCCGGCGGCCTCGGCCACCCCGGCGTACCACTCGTCCTTCCCGGCGTTGCCCAGCAGCTGGCCGCTCAAGCCGGTGATGGTCTTGTTCTTGCCGAGCCGGTCGACCATGGCGAGTGCGTTGAACGAGGTGACCGACACGTTGGTGACCGGTACTTGGACGACCAGCGCGCCCTCCAGATCGCCGGTGGCCTCGGGTCGGGGTGTGCCGCACTGGTAGAGCACGTACTTGAGCTCGGGGCCGTCGGTGTTCTCGGTGTCGGTGAGCGTGATGGTCTTGTAGGAGTTGTGATAGGTGATCTTCCACAGCTCGGACTCGGTGACGGTGCTCTTGTCGGGGAAGTAGTCCCGGCCTTCGGCGTAGTCGGTGACGCAACCGTCGGCACCCGCCTGGCCGCCCGACGCGTCGGGGCTCGATCCGCCGCATCCGGCCAGGACGAGAGGCAGCGCGAGCAGCGCGACGGTCGAACGGATGAGTGTGTTCACGGTGGTGCTCTCCTGCGTGTCCGTGGTGGATCCGGTGGAGGAAGGGAGTCGGGCGGTCACCCGGTCCGCGCGTCTTCGGGCAGCGGCACGGTGCGGGCACGCAAGTGGGTCACCAGGGAGTCGAAGCCGACGCCTTGCGCGCTGTGTGCACCGTCGACGTGCCAATGACACGGTGTGCCGTGCTCGATGCTCAGGACGTGGTCCGCGTCGTCCGCGGCGGGTTCCCACCCGGCACGGCGCACGGCGTGTTCGGCCCACTGCCGCAGCCGTCCGTCGGCGATCACCCGCACGGTGGCGCCGGGTTCGGAGTCGTCGGCCACGACGATGGTGGCCGCGGCGTCGTCGAAGGACATGTTCTCGCCGGTGAAGGTGCGGGTGACGGCGTCGCCGTAGGCGAGGTCCTCGGGCGCGCCGGCGGTGACCGTTCCGTCGCCGCCGACCAGCCACACCTGGTCGGCGCGGCGCAGCGCGAACCCCAAATCGTGCGTGGACAGCACGATCGCGGCACCGGTGGTCGCGGCGAGCCGGGTCAGCATCGCCGCGAACTCGATGCGGCGGGCCACGTCCAGGAACGCGGTGGGCTCGTCCAGCACCAGCACCGCCGGTTCCTGCGCCAAGGCGCGGGCCACCATCACCCGCTGCCGCTCGCCGTCGGACAGGTCGGTCAACGGGCGGTCGCGCAACTCCGCCACCCCGGCGTCGACCAGTGCCCCGTCCACCGCCGTGCGGTCCCGGGCCGTCTCCCGGCCGATCCAGGACCGGTAGGGCATCCGTCCCAGTGCCACCACCGCCTCGACACTCATCTGCCCCACGTCGACCGGTTCGGTCAACGTGACCGCGAGTCGCCGCGCCCGCTGCCGCGGCGACAGCGTCGCGAGGTCGCGGCCGTCGAGCAGGACATGGCCGGACAGAGGGGGCTGCGCCCCGACCAGGGTGCGCAACAGAGTCGACTTGCCCGCGCCGTTGGGACCGATCAACGCGATCAGCTCACCGGGCCGGGCGGCGAGGTGCACGTCGCGCAGCACGGTGACCGCCGGGTGCCGGCGACGCCGCCGGTAGCCGGCGGCGAGCGCGACCGCCTGCAGGGCCGGCCGGAGGTCCTCGGTCATCCCGCCTGCCTCCTCGCCCGGCCGGACAGCAGCACCCACAGGATCACCGGCGCACCGACGAACGCGGTCACCGAGTTCAGCGGCAGCGAGGTCTTGGTCAGCCCGTTGCCGCCGGCGACGTACTCGGCCACCAGCACGATCACCGCCCCGATCAACGCGCTCGCGGGCAGCACCACCCGGTGGTCGGCGGTGCGCAGCAGGCCGCGGGCCAGGTGCGGCGCCGCGAGACCGACGAACGCGATCGCCCCGCAGTAGGCGGTGGTGATGCCCGACAGCACCGCGACGCTCGCCAGCGACAGGAAGTGCACCCGCCGGACGTTGACGCCCAGGCTGCCCGCGTACCGGTCGCCCAGCAGCAGCGCGTTGAGCGGCTGGGCCAGGAACACCGACAGCACCAGCACCACCGCGCACGACACCGCGATGACCTGCAACTCGTTCCACGTCACGTTGCGCACCGAACCGCGGGTGAACGTGGCCAGCGCCTGCAACCGGTCCGGATCGGTGTAGTAGACCAGCATGTCCACCACTGCCCCGGCCAGGTAGCCCAGCATCACGCCCACGACCAGCACCACCACCGGGTCGCCCACCCGGCGGGCGATGCCCAGGGCGATCAGCAGCACCCCGGCGGCCCCCGCGACCGCCGCGCCGGTGACGCCGAGCTGGCTGACCAGCCCCAGCCCCGACAGCCAGCCCACGCCGCTGGTCCCCAGGATGACGATCGAGGCACCGAGGATCGCGCCGGAGCTGACGCCGAGCACGAACGGGTCCGCCAGCGGGTTGCGGAACAGCGTCTGCATCTGCGCCCCGCCCACCGCCAGCGCCGCCCCGGCCAGCAGCCCGGCCACCACCTTGGGCAGCCGCGCGTCCAGCACGATCGTGCGACTGAGCTGCGACTGCGCGTCCTGACCGGTCAGGACGCGCAGCACCTCGCCGATCGGGATGGCGATCGATCCCTGCGCGACGAGGACCACCACCGCGCCCAGCAGCAGGAGGAGCAGCAGCCCGAACAACCCCGCCACGTACCCGACGCGCCGGCGCGTCCCGGTCCCGCGTGCCGGTGCGGCGACCTCGCTGTCGACCGCGTCCTCGACATCTGTGCCCCTACTCGACACCGCGCACCCTGTTCCTTCCTGTCCGACCGCTGCCGAACCGGCCACCACCACACAAGTCGTGTCGCACCGCCGTCCGGTTCCCGGGATCGCGGAAAAGCTCCTGCGGCGGCGATTCGGCAGGAGCCGGGAACTCCACCGATCGGCCGGCCGACCTGTTGGACGTGTCGTGGCCGCGTGATGCGCCCGGCCGCTGGAACCGGCCCTCGGGAGGGGATCTCGTGCAGAACGTGGGACCGGAGACCTACGGCGAGTTCAACGCCGACGTCTACGACGAGTGGCACGCCGCGCACGATCCCGCCGACGCGGTGCGGGGCTTGGCCGAACTCATCGGGGAAGGACCGGCCGGGCCGGTGTTCGAACTCGCGACGGGCACCGGACGGGTGACGATCCCCTTGGCCGCGCTGGGTGTCGACCTGAGAGGTGTGGACGCCTCGGAGGCGATGGTGGCCCGCATGCGCGCCAAGCCCGGCGGCGACCGGATCCCCGTCGTCATCGGTGACATGGCCGACGTCGACGACGGCACCGACGACCTGTTCGCCATGGTCTTCGTCGTGTTCTCCACCTTCTTCTTCCTCCAGGACCAGGAGCAACAGGTGCGCTGCTTCGCCAACGCCGCACGGCGCCTGCTGCCCGGAGGCCGGTTCGTCCTGGAGTGCCCGATGCCCGACGTCGCCCGCTACGAGCGCAACCAGGCCCTGGAAACCCATCAGGTCGGGCTTGACCGGGTGCGGCTGGCCGCCGTCCGCCACGACCCGGTCGAACAGCGTCTGGACGGGCACCACGTGCTGATCACCGAGCACGGGATCAAGCTGGCGCCGGCGTTCATGCGCTACGCCTGGCCGACCGAACTCGACCTGATGGCCCGCCTGGCGGGGATGCGGCGCGTGCACCGGTGGGGCGGCTGGCGTCGTGAGCCGTTCCGCGCCGAGGGCGACTACATCACCGTGTACGAGAAGCCCACGACGTCGACTTCGTGATCCCGCACGAGCCGCCGCGCGCGGTCGAGGACATCGCAAGCAGGATGCCTCCCCGACCGCACGTCACTCCACTTTGGACACCTTGCGGGCCACCATCAGCACCAGCGGCGGCAGCAGGAGGCACTGCGCGGCCACCGTCAACCAGAACCCCGACAACAACTCCGCCCGCTCGAACAGCCCGTACACCGCGCCGCCGACCACGCCGCTGAGCAGCGAACCCACTCCGACCGCCAACCGCTGCTGCCCGAAGGTCACCGTGGCCGACCGCGTCGACCCCGCCAACGCCTCCAGGTCGTTCTTGAGGAACAACACCGCGGTGCCCACGCTCATCACCACGACGCCCGCCACCAGACCACTCGCCCGGCCGCCGGCGAAGGACACCATGCCCAACGCCATGCAGCAGAAACCGACCGCCATCGCCGCCGGGTAGCCGACACGGCCGACCCGCCGCGCCACCAACGGCTGCACCGCGACCAGGCCGATCGAGTACCCCATCATGACCACCCCGTAGACGGTCGTGGGCACACGGCCTTCGGTGAACGTCGACAGGTATTGGTAGAACTGCATGTACAGGTAGTGGGTCAGCACGGTGACCGCGAACGGCAACGCGGCCAAGCCCCGCAACACCCGCCGGAACGGCTCGACCTCGGCGTCGGTCGCCCCCGTTCCCTCCGGGCGCAGGAAGAAGTGGCCTACCGCCAGCAGGGCGTAGAGCGCCGTGGTCATCGCGAACAACCGCCCCGGTTCGTGCAGGAACAGCGCCCCGACCACCGGTCCCAGCGCGATGCCGAGGTTGCCGGCGGCGTTGCCCGCCGACAGCAGCTTCGGGCGCTGCCCGGCCGTCGCCGAGTGCACCAGGTAGCCGCGGTAGGCCGGCGAGTACAGCGCCCCCGCGCCACAGCTCAAGAACAGCGCGAGCACCGTCAACACCGGGTCGTCGGCCCCCACCAGGTAGGTAACCGCAGCCAGGCCGTACACGAACGTCGCCGACAGCAGGCACCGCTTCAACCCGATCCGCTCCGCGAACGCCGCGGTGAACGGCGCGCTCGCGAACTGCACCAAGGTGGCCACGCCGAGCACCACACCGACCTGCGCCATCCCGACACCCAGTCGGTCGCGCAGCAGGACGGCCAGGTACGGGTAGACCGCGAACGTGCCGATGTTGACCAGGCATCCGCCCACCAACAGCGCGGACTGGGCGCCGGTGAGACCCCGCCCCGCCCTGGAACCCCTTCGGTCGCCCGCACGACGCGATGTCCCGATTCCCATCGACCACCCCTGACTCCCCGCTCCGGCCGCGTTCCACACCGACCGGTCCGCAGGGCTCGGCACAGAACTGGTCGTCGCACCGCCCGAGGAAGTTCCCGGGCGCCCGCAACCGATTCCACCGTCGCGGGAACCGACGACACCTCGCCGACGACCAGTAGGACGGGAGCGGTGCGACGCCGAACGGCGGGCCGACCGCGTGGAGGGGACATGCGCCGGCACGAAGACCCTCAAGCCCATCCCCGGTTCGCGGGCGCCGGGACGCACACCTGCTGTTGTCCCGAGCGTCTCCGACCCGTACTCGGCCACATCCGGAAGGGCTCGACCATGATCTTGACACGCACGACGGCGACACCGGGCACGACCCGCTGCCCGCGCGAGATCGGGAGGTGAGGACCGTGCTCGACCACCACGCCGTGGCGCCGCCGATCCACGAGCACGTCACCGACGCCATCAAGACGCCGGCGCTCATCCGGCTCACACCCAACACCGTGCTGATCCGCTTCGAGACGCTCAAGGTCTACGCCGCGCTCGGCGCGGTGCGCCACCTGCTCGACACCGGGGTGATCCGCCCCGGGCAGACCGTGGTGGACAGCTCCAGCGGCATCTACGCCCTCGCACTGGCGATGGCCTGCCACCGCTACGGGTTGCACTGCCACATCGTCGCCTCCACCACCGTCAACGACACCATGCGCGCCCAGCTGGAGATCCTCGGCGTCACCGTGGACCAGATGCCGCCATCGGACGATCTGGGACTCGACCAGAACCTCCGCGTGGCACGGGTCCGCGAGCTGTTGACGCAGCGCACCGACATGCACTGGATGCGGCAGTACCACGATCCCGTCCACCACCTCGGCTACGCCGAACTGGCCCAGCTGCTGCTGCGCGCGCTACCCGACGAACCGCTGACCGTGGTGGGCAGCGTCGGCACCGGTGCCTCCACCGGCGGCCTGACCCGGTCGCTGCGCGAGCACGACCCGCGCGTGCGGCTGGTGGGCGTGCAACCCTTCGGCAGCGTCACCTTCGGCAGCGAGCGCTTCACCGATCCCGACGCCATCATCGCCGGCATCGGCAGCGCCATCCACTTCGACAACGTCCACCACGACCTCTACGACCGCATCCACTGGCTGGACTTCCAACACGCCATGGCCGCCACCGTCGGCCTCATGCGCGACCACGCCGTCTTCGCCGGGCTGTCCACCGGCGCCGCGCACCTGGCCGCCACCTGGGAAGCCGGACGCGACCCGCTGCGCACGCACGTGGTCATCGGCGCCGACACCGGCCACCGCTACACCGAGCGCGTGTTCAACCGCCACCGCGAAGCCCTGGACCCCGCGCTGCTCGAGCCCGTCGAGATCACCTCGCCGGTCGAGCCGGCCCCGCCGTGGGCCGCGATCGACTGGGCGCGCCGCCCGTACTGGCCGGTCGTCCCCGCCCGGCAACGCCCTCGCGAACTCAGGAAGGACGTCGTGCCGTGACCATCGTGCTGCTGGAAGCCCTCACCTTCGGCCTCGGCCGCCTCACCGACGCGGCCCGGGCCGCCGGCCACGACCTGGTCCTGCTCACCGGCGACCGCTCCACCTACCGCCACGAGCTGTCCCGGTGCGGTGACCGGCTGCGCGTGGTCGACGTCGACACCACCGACGTCACCGCGTGCGAGCGCGTCCTGCGGGCGACGCCCGGCCTGGCCGGGCTCATCGGCTCCACCGACACCTGGGCGCTGCCCGGCGCGGAGCTGGCCGCCCGCCTGGGACTGCCCGGCCCCTCGCCCGCCGCGGTCGGCACCCTGCGCGACAAGGCCGCGGTCCGGGCCAGGCTGCACGAACGCGGCCTGAGCCGCAGCGGACCGCTCGACCCGACCACGACGGAGGTGCTCCCGCTGGTGCTCAAGGACTCCGCGGGCACCTCGTCCCGCGCGGTGTGGCTGGCACGCTCCCCCGCCGAACGCGACGCCGCCCTCCTGGAGGCCGCCGACACGCCGCTCAAGGGCCGCCTGATCGCCGAGCCGTACTTCGAGGGCCCCCTCTACAGCGTCGAGACCATCACCTGGCAGGGCGAGACCCGGCTGCTCGGCGTGCTCAGCCGGGTGATGTCGCCCGAGCCGCTGCGCCGGGAGGAGGCTTCCGGCTTCCCGGTCGCCTTCCCGCACGCCGACCACGCCGAACTGGCCGACTGGATCGGCCGGGTGCTGGCGGCGGCGGGGCACGAGCGCGGCTTCGCGCACACCGAGTTCGTGCTCACCGCCACCGGTCCCGAGGTCGTCGAGGTCAACGCCCGCATCGGCGGCGCCCTCGTCGGCGAGGCCCTGTGCCGGGCCCTGGGCGTCAACGTCTACGACGCGATGGTCCGGATCGCCCTCGACACGCGGCCCGACCTGCTCGACCACGCCGCCGATGGGGGCACCGCGACCGGGTTCGTGGTGGTCTACCCGCGCACGGCCGGCGTGCTGGAGGGCTGGACCGGCCTCGACCGGTTGCCCGACCTGCCCGGAAACCCCGAGTGGTACCCCACCGCGAGCCCCGGGGACGTGCTGGAGCACTTGGCCGACCAACGCTCCGGCACCGGCATCGTGCTCGCCGAAGGTCCCACCGCCGAACTCGCCCTGCACCGTGCCCAGGCCGCCGCGGGCGGCGTCATCCCGCTGGTGCGGGTCGTGGAGCGCATCGACGCGGCGGTGTGACGGCGACACCCACGGCCGCAGGAAGCCGCGCCGGACGGCACGTCTGGTCCCGTGGTGTGCATCGCCAGAGGAGCGCAGGACCGGTGCGGTCATCCGCGGGCGAGGCCATCCCGGCGAGCGGCGGGGTCCGAGGTGGCGTTCGCTCCTCAGTGGCACCGAAGGTCGTCTACCGCCTCCAGGTTGGGCGAGCACCCATGACACGGGACTCACGACGTCCCACCTTGCTGCAAGAGATTTGCAGTACGCTTCACCGGTATCAGTCATCGGCGATGGGGGACCACGCGTGGGGGCTCCGAACGCGGCAATGGACGCTCCGGAAAGCCTTCTCTGCCATAACCAGTGCCCCGGATCACTGATGGCCGTGCGATGACCGACGACGTCTCGCAGCACGGCCCGACCGGGGAGCACGTGCTCACCGAGGTCGACGCCCCGCGTCTGCTCGCGCTCGCGGAGCCGCTGGAACGCCTCTACCGCGCCTGCTTCGCCGCACCGCCGTGGAACGAGGACGAGACCCACTTCGCCGGGTTCGCCGACCGCCTCGCCCGACACGTGGCCGAGCCGGCGCTGCGCGGGTTCGTCGCCTGGTCCGACGACGAACCCGCCGCCGTCGTGTACGGCTGGCCGTCCGCGCCCGAGGTTCCGAGCACGCCCTTCTACACCGGCGCCTACACCGCGCTCGATCCCGGCGAGCGGTACCGGCTCCGCCCACCCGCGATCGAGGTCGTCGAACTGATGGTCGCCCCGCGACACCGGGGACACCGGCTGGGCGAACGACTGTTGGAGCACTTCGTCGAGGGATTCCCGCGCGCCTGGCTGTGCACTCACCCCGAAGCCCCGGCGCGGCGGTTCTACCGGGCGCGGGGGTGGGTGGAACGCGGAGCCTTCTCCGATGCCAACGGTGTACCTCTGGTCGTGTTCACCCTGGACCGTGCGACCTGACCGCTCCGGAGCGCCCTTCGCCGTGACGCGACACCAGGTACAGGGCCATGTCGATGCGGTGCGGTGGTGGCCGCGTCCGCCCGGAGCGGCGCCCTGCGTGTCCCCGATCGCGTCACGGCACCGGAGTGCCCCACCGGCGAAGGCTCGTGCCGGCGCTCCCGGCAGCCCACACACCGGTAGTCGCTCCATTCGGCTCATCGCTTCCCGTCATCGTGTGGCTACGATCCGGAATCGTGAAAGCTTCCGACGACGAGGTGACGCGCTGGGCGCTCGACGCGCGTGCCGGCGACCGCACCGCCCTGGAGCGGTTCGTCCGCGCCACCCAGCGTGACGTGTGGCGCTTCGTCGCCCACCTGGCCGATGTCGGGCTGGCAGACGACCTGGCCCAGGAGACCTACGCCCGCGCGCTGCCGAGCCTGCGCCGCTTCGCCGGCCGTTCCTCGGCCCGCACCTGGCTGTTGGTCATCGCCCGCCGCGTCGTGGTCGACCACATCCGCATGGCGCAGTCGCGCCCCCGGCTGTCCTCCGGCTCGGATTGGGCACGGGAAGCCGACCGCAAGGCGGCCGACACCGGCTTCGAGGACACCGTCGCGCTGAACCTGCTGCTCGACGCGCTGGACCCCGACCGCCGCGAGGCCCTGGTGCTCACCCAGGTGCTGGGCCTGCCCTACGCCGAAGCCGCGGAGATCGTCGGCTGCCCGGTCGGCACCATCCGCTCCCGGGTCGCACGGGCACGCGACGACTTGCTCAACGCCACGGGCGACAACGAATCGACCGAGGTCGGGTGAACGACCTCCGGCACACCGCTCGGCGGCCGACGTGGTGAACCACCGGAACCACGACCTCCACGCATCCGACCGACCAGGGCGCCCGCACCGCTCCTGAGGCCGGGCACGGAACGGAAGCCCGTCAAGGGCACGACCGGCACGCGCCGACACGACGGGATCATCGGACGACGAGTCGGTCCGATGGGGCGCCAGGTGTGTTTGAAATCGACGGGAACCCGATGGCGTCCGTGTCCGACTAGTGGGCAGGTGTTCCCTTCGTCCCACCAGAGGTGCTCCGTGTCCGCTCCCCCTGTCGACGACGTGCGGACCGAGGAGGCCCTGGGCCCGGCCTGGGTGTCCGTGGTGCCGTTGCTGCGTCGGCTGCACTTCTACGCCGGGGTGCTGGTCGCGCCGTTCCTCCTGGTCGCGGCATTCTCCGGGCTGCTGTATTCGCTCGCGCCGCAACTGGACGGCGTGCTCTACGACGACGTGCTGGAGGTGTCGTCGACCGCCGGTGCGCCGCGTCCACTGGCCGAGCAGGTCGCCGCCGCCCAGGCAGCCCTGCCCGACGGCGCGGTCACCGCCGTGCTCGCCGCCGACGACCCCGAGGCCACCACGCAGGTCGTGTTCACCCTCCCCGGACTGGCCGAGGACTACAACCAGACCGTCTACGTCGATCCGCGAACCGCGCAGGTGCAAGGCCAGTTGACCACCTGGTCCGGCTCCACCCCGGTCACAGCCTGGTTGGACAACCTCCACCGGCACCTGCACCTGGGCGAACCCGGCCGCCTGTACTCGGAGTTGGCGGCGAGCTGGCTGTGGGTGCTCGCCCTCGTGGGCGTGGCGCTGTGGCTGGTCCGGCAGCGCACCGCACGCCGCAAGGTCCGCGCGGTCATCGCACCCGAGCAGGGTGCGAAGGGCGTGCGCAGAAGCCGTTCCTGGCACGGCAGCATCGGGGTGTGGGTGCTGCTGGGCGCGCTGTTCCTGTCGGCCACCGGCCTGACCTGGTCCACCCACGCCGGGGAGAACTTCAGCGCCGCGCTGATCGCGCTCGACGCCAAGGCGCCCGCACTGGACACCAGCCTGGGCGGTGCCGCAGGCAGCACCGGCTCGGACGGGCACTCCGGCCACGGCGACGCGGCCCAGGACGCCGAGCCGGTGGATCCGACGACGTTCGACCGGGTCCTCGTCGCCGCGCGTGGCGCCGGGTTGGACGGACCGCTGCGACTCGGCGTGGCGGCCGAACCGGGTACCGCGTGGACGGCCGCGCAGACCGACAACACCTGGCCGGTCCGCCTGGACAAGGTCGCGGTCGACCCGGCGACCGCCACCGTGACCGCGCGGGCGGACTTCGCCGACCGGCCGCTGTTGGCCAAGCTGTCGACGCTGGGCATCCAGGCGCACATGGGCCGGCTGTTCGGGCCGGCCAACCAGGTCGCACTGTTCCTGCTCGCCGCCGGACTGCTGGCGCTGATCGCGCTCGGCTACCGGATGTGGTGGCAGCGCCGCCCCACCCGCGCCGACCGGCGTGCCCCCCTGGGCACCGCGCCCAAGAGGGGAACGTGGCGGCAGCTCCCCCTGTGGTTCGTCGTCCCCGCACCGCTCGTGCTCATCGCCGTCGGCTGGGCCATCCCGCTGCTCGGACTGAGCCTGCTGGCGTTCCTGGTCCTCGACGCACTGATCGGCCTGGCCCGCAAGCGCACCGGCGGGCGAAACGACGACCGGGCCACCGCTCGGACGACGGCCTGAGCGGAGTCCGGAGTGCCCCTGGCTCGAAGGCGACCCGATCGTGCGCTGAGCAAGCCGGCGGCCAGGATGAGCGAGACGGCCTACGCCTGGAGGCCGTGAGCGGCGAGTGGGTGGTCAGGCTCAGCCGCGCCACCGGCGTGCTGTTCGACCCGCCCTATTCGGCCAGATTGGTGGCCTTGGCCGACCGGGTGCTGGTCGATGGCGACGTCGGCGACCGGCTGATGATCATCCACATTGGAGGGTTAGGGTTGCTCGCATTGCTGTCCATGGCCCACCTCGACGCGCACGGCGGCCGACTCGACGTCTCCGACAGCGCCAAGGCCGCATACGTCAGAACGACCGTGTCGGGTACCGGGACCGACTGGCACCAAAGGATCGGATCGCTGGTGCGGGACGTTCGTGCGGTGGTGAGGACAGGTGTGACGCGTGCGTGGTGAGCTGATCGAGCGGTTCGAGCCGGCGAGCGGCGGTCAAGTGGTCCGGGTCATGGTTCGGCCGGCTCGTCGGCTCGCGGTGACGTTTCGTGGATAGGTACCCATGCCAGCGCGAGCATTCCGCCGATGGCGGCGAGCAGGAAACCGAGCAGAAAACCGCCCAGGTTGGTCTGCACGAGGCTCAACAGGCCGCACACGAGGGCGACGGCGCCGGCGAAGTGGCGCAGCGCGGGCTGGCACACCAGGGTCAGACCCGCGACCACCAGCAGCGCGCCCAGGACCCAGCCGGCCGTGGCTCCGGTGCCGGAGAAGCGCAGCACGCCGGTCGAGGTGGCGATCACCGCGATCAGTTCGACACCGGCGAGTGTCGTGAGCACGCCCGCGGTGAAGGGGCACGATCTGCGCCAGCGGGTGAAGCCGGTCACCGGTCGGCCTCGGTGCGGCATCCCCCGCCGTCGAACTCGTAGCCGATGTCGAGGCCGTCCAGCTCGAACGTGCCGGCGGTGGCGGACCCGCCCCTGATGGTGGCGTTCTCCAGCGTCACGGTGGCCGCCTGGTAGCCGACGGTCGCGTTGGGCGCGGTCGGCCCCAGGACGAACTGCCGGAGGTCCAGCGTGCCGGCGATGTGCTGGGTCTCCAGGACGAGGTCGGTCGCGGTGACGTGCGGTGCGCGCAGCACAGTGGTCACCGGGCCGATGACCGGCAGGTCGACGGTCGCCGACTGGCACAGGCCGGTGATCTCGGCGCTGCCCAGGCGGGTCAGCAGGGTGGCCGTTCCGGGAGCGGCGGTGGACCCGGCCAGGCCGAGGCCGAAGCCGGTGGCCTCCAAGCGGTCGAGCGTGATGGTGAACGGGGTTTCGCTGCTGAACGAGACACCGACCGCGCCTCGGGCGATGCCGGTGAGCAGCGCGGTGGCGGCGAGCGCGGTGGGCGCGGCCGCCAGCAGGAGTCGCCGTCGGCTGGTTCGGCCCACCGGGCGTCGGGTCGTGGCGGGGTTCATGCTCGTTGTCCTTCGATGGTGGTCACCAGGATGGCGGTCAGCTCGTCGATCGTGCGGTGCACGACCTCCGCCGAGTGCTCGACGGTGACGCCGTACCGCTGCTCGATCGCCACGAGTGCGGCCATGAGCTTCATCGAGTCGACCTCGGGCAGCTCGTAGACGCGGGCGGTGGGCGGGATCTGCTCGACGTCCACCGCCAGCTGCCGGGCGAGCTCACCGCGCACGACGGCCAGCGCTTCGGCGTGGGTGGGGACGGCGGTGGTCACGGGTGCTCCCGATGGGTCGGTAGGAACGGCGTGGGGTCGATCGGTGCGCCGTGGCTGATGAGTCGGGCGAACAGCCTGGCCGCGCCGGCGGCACCGGCCGCGCCGCGTCGTTCCACGCTCTCCGCGACGTGGGGCCGGCCGCGGAGGGTGGAGGCGATCCAGGTCGACGTCGTCCCACCCGCGCCCACCTCGATGAAGTAGCGGTAGCCGCGCACGTAGGCCGCGCGGACGAGGCGGGGGAAGTCCAGTGTGGACCGCAGGCCGTCGAGCAGGTCGTCCCGGATCGGTCCGTCGAGGAGCCGGGCGCGCAGTCCGGTGAACACCTCCGCTCCCCAGCCGGCCCCGTCGTCCCCCCGGAACAGGGGTGCCATGCGGTGGGAGTCGAACAGCGGTGTGTGGAACAGGTGGCTGCGGGCGGTGGCGATGCTCGGTCGGCCCAGTTCGTCGGCGAGCGCCCGGCACCGCCGCGGGTCGCCCGCGATGACGACTTCCTCGGGGGTGTTGACGTGCGTGAGGTGGACGCCGGCGAACCGGGGCAGCAGCCGCCGCACGTCGTCCGCGGTGGCGAGGACGACCCGCGACCCCCACGACCGTGGGTCCGGCGCCTGGTAGGAGGCCACCACGTCGAGGGCCTGTCCCAGGTCTGGCGCCCGCCACGACCGGCGGCCGGTGGCGACGGCCATGCTGATCTCGCCGAGGCTGTAGCCGAGGGCGCCGAACCGGCTGCCGGGCAGCAGGCCGCGCAGCGCCTCGGTCTGCGCCGCGCCGCTGAACTGGGCCGCCAGGGTGCGCGCCAGCACGTCGTCCGTGTCTTCCCCTTCCAGGAGGCCGACCGCCTCGTGCTCGGGGCGGTACCGGGCCGAGTCGTCGGTCACCGCGTCCAGGCCCGGGATCAGGTCGGGGAAGCAGCGCAGCAGTTCCCGGCTGCCGCCCGCGTAGGAGCTGAACATGCCCGGGTAGACCAGGGCCACGCCCCGGTCCGGGCCGATCGGGGCGGTGGCGCAGAAGCTGCCGGCCGGGGTGGACCAGTCGGCTCCCCCGCCGACCACGGCGGGCAGGGTGGACGCCGCCCGGTCGAGTTCCCGTGCGACCGTCGCGGGGGTGACGCACAGGACGGCGCGCAGCCGGGCGGACGGCAGGTCGCCGGCACGACGTCGGGCGAGGTCGACCACGTCCGCACCGGCGGCCACCGCGTCCCTGATGCCGACGAGGGTCCGGCCCAGGTCGGCCGCGTCACGACCGCACACCGGCAGCAGCGCCAGCGAGGTGGCGCGGTGCCAGGAAGTCCGCACGGGTCGGGCGGTGGCCGACAGCAGCACGTCGCCGACGACGGCGGTGCGCCGCGACCCGATCCACAGTCGCATGCCGCCCCGGGCCGACGGCAGGTGGTGGTGGTGCAGGCACAGGACCGCCCGCACGACCGCCACCGGTTCGCCACCGACGCCCGCGGACAACTCCGGGGTGGCAGCCGCCCCGGTCGGTGCGGCTTCGAGGATGGCGTAGGCGTCGGGCCTGGCGCCCGGCGCCACGTGCAGCGCGACCGCGCCGAAGTCGCCGGAGGCGCACAGCACCGCGCCGTCGTCGCGTACCCGGTCGAGCGCGGCGATCACCCGGTCCACGGGAATCACCGGGACGCCGGTCGCGTCGCCGACGGCCTGCTCGACCGCGAGGACTCCGGCCTTGTCGCGGTCGTCGACGGTGCCGACGATGTCGGCGGTCCCCTCGGACAGCGCGTGCTCGAAGGCGTCGAGCGCGGCGAACCCGGCGGTGTGCACTCCCAGGCCGAGCACAGACCACCTGGCGGTTCCGGGCGTCACGACGCTCCTCCCGCCGAGCGGACGGTGACCACGCCACCGGCCCGGGTCACCTCGACCCGGTGTGCGCGGGGATCGCCGGGCACGGTGGCGGTGCGCAGGTCCGCGCTCACCGCGACCGCGGACGGGTGGACCGCCACCAACCGCCCCACGTGCTCCTTGACCGCCAGGAGCGCCAAGTGGTCGCGCACCCGACCGGTCGGCAGGTCGAACACCCGGGCCGCAGTGCCGGGCAGTCCTTCCCACAACGCGAGTTCGCCGGCGGTGAGCACGGTCCGGTCGCCCTCGGAGCGGGCCGGGCCGAGCGGCTCGACCGAGCGCCGCAACGCGAAGTCCCGGACCCGGCGGGGCGTGCACCGCTCGTACCTGCCGGCCGGGACCAGCACGCTCGCCTGGCGCATCCGCACCGCCACCCGTCCCTCCACCAGCAGCTGCACGTCGAACACCGGGCACGACTCGTTCCCCCCGTCGAAGCCCGCCCACCTGATGCGGACCTCCGCGGTCCCGCTGTCGGGGACCGGGTCGCACAGGTCCAGTTCGACGACCCGGCGCGGGATCGCCACCTTCCCCGCGGCGGCCGGGGTCCAGCGGCTGAGCATGAAGCTCGGCACGGCCTGCAACGCCGCGTCGAGCACCCCTTGGTGCAGCTGCCCGCGCGGCACCCGGCCGCGGCCGATGTCCAGCAGCGCACGCGCGCCGTTCGCGCCCACCCACCAGGCGGTGATGTAGTGGAACTCGGGGCCGTGGAACTGGTGGGCGGACTCGTAGATGTCGGGCTGGAGCTCCAGGTCGGCGGGCAGCGCCAACGGCTCGGGACGGGCGGGCGCCTCGTCCACGAGCACCACCGCCCGCGCCACCTCGTCGAAGCCGCCGTCGCGGGCCAGCAGCAGCCGCGTGCTTACCCCGTCGGGTCCGGGCGTCGCCTCCGTCCGCAGCCGCAGCGGGCCCGGCACGGCGATCCAGCGGTGCACCAGCAGGTCGCGGACACCGACCACCTCGCGACCCGTGCGCACGGCGGCCGCGGCGGCGAGGCGGTCCAGCACGGACGCCAACGGCAGGACCGGGGTGGTCCAGGTCGGGGTGTGCGCCCGCACCCACGTGTCGACCTCCGGGTCGAGCACCTGGTCGACCACCTCCGGGCGGTCCCCGGCGACCGCCCGGACACCGAGCCCGGTGACCTCGTAGATGCGCAGGCCGTCGCACCACAGCGAGGCGTCGCCCACCACGTAGCGACCGCGTTCGTCCTCGCCGGCTTCCCGGACCTCGACCTCGACCGTGACCAGCCTGCTGTCGGGGGTGACCTGGCCCCGGTACTTCCACTTCACCTCACGACCCGGCAGCACCGGTTCGAAGCGGGTGCCCGGCGGCAGGTCCGCGCCACCGCGGATCAGGTGGTAGCGCAGCAGTTGGGCCATCGCCTCGACACCGAGGGAGCCGGGTTGGACGGGATCGGTGAAGAAGTGCGCCTTGAAGTACCACGCGCCGGGGTCCACGTCGATCTCGGCACGCAGCGCGCCCAGCCCGGCTGCGCCGCCGGTCGGGCGGTGGTCGGTGATCCGGTCGGGCATCAGCAGCATCGGACCGGGCATCCCGCGCGGCGCGTCGACGGTCAGGTCGACGGCGTGGTCGCCCGGCGCCTCGACGCGCCGGCGGTCGGCGTCGGTCACGGGCAGCCCGCGCTGGTCGTCGAACGCCGCGTCCGGGAAGAACCCGAAAACGGGGTCGGTGGTGAAGACCGGCACGCCGTCGGCGAGGCAGCGCACCGTGAACCCGGTCATGATGACGCCGCCGAGGCGGAACAGGGACACCAGTTCGACGTGGGTCCGCACGGTCCGGGTGTCGGGACCGATCTCGCCGGTGACCGTGCCGGCGCCGTCGAGGTTGCGGTAGCGCAGGCCGACGTTGTGCACGCCGGTGGTGAAGCCGGCCAGCCACCCGCACGGTTGCAGCGCCACTTCCATGAGCACCGCCAGGGGCATGACCGGGTGGTCGTTCTGCTCGAAGTACCACACCTCGTCCGGCACGTCGTACTCCACGACGACCGACGCCCCGGCCGCCATGCTCCCGAGCCCGCCCTGCACGGCGACGACCCGGCTGATGAACAGGAACGGCGGTCCGGGCAGCCGCGCGAGGTGGGCGGTGCCGTCGACGTCCCCGGCCAGGCTGTTCACCGCGCCGGGATTGCCCCACGCGCAGGCCAGCACGGCCGCGTGGTCCAGCGCCACCCCGTTCACGGTGGCCACGGCGACCCGCTCGCGGTGCCCGACGAGCCCGCCGAGCTGTTCCAGGGGCACGGGCCGACCCGTCGTCTGCACACGGGGAGGTCCGAGGTGCCGCCAGTGGTCCAGCGGCCAGTCGGGCACCAGCCGCACACCGACGTCGGCGGCGTGGAGGGCCTTGATCCCGTCCACCGTGACGAGCAGGTCCGCGTGCACCGTCGGGACGGGCTGCGCGCGCACGGCTCGGACGAAGACCTCGTAGACGATCTCCGCGTTGCGCGGGGTGGCCTGCCCGCGGCAGCGGACGGTGGTGGCGAGGTCGGTGACCGGGGCGAACCGCCAGCCGTCGCGGCGGACCGTGAACCCCAGGCCGGCGAGGTGGAAGGCGATGGCCTGAAATCCGCCCTGGAGCATGAGGCTGGCGGGCATGCAGGGGTCGCCGGGGAAGTGCCCGGCGAAGTACCAGTCGTCGGGACTGATCGACGCCCGGGCCTTGAGGTAGCCGCGGCCGAGGGGACCTCCCGCCGGGTCGAGGTCGACGACCTCGTGGAGCATGAGCGCCCGGCCGCCTTCGACCCGGGGTGTGCGCACGTGCGACCGGGTCCACGCCCAGTCGGGACCGAAGCAGTCCGCCGGTCGCCCGTCGGCGAAGGCGCGGACCTGCTCGGCCGTGAAGCCGCGGCGCCCCTGTGGTGGACCGGGTCGGTGGTCGTCGGCCGGCTCCAGGTCCGCCGGGCTCCACCGGACGCCGCCGGCGGCGTCGAGTTCGGCGCGGCTGAAGAACCCGGCCTGGCCGTTGCGGATGGTCAGGCGGGGTTCACCGCCGACCGAGCCGTCGCAGCGGAAGGAGAACAGGAGCACGCCGTCGTGCTCGACGAAGCGGTCGACGGTGACGTGGTGGCGCAGCGTCTCCCCCGCGCGCGGCGCTTCGCCGTGGTGCGTCACCTCGAGCCCGAGCAGCCGGAACACCCGGTCGCCGTCCACGCGCAGGTCGGCGCCCAGCCACCCGGCCAGCAACGCGATCGACTGCACGACCTCGACCGCGAGTCCGGCGGGCATCCGCCCCGCGGGATCGAGGTACCAGCCGTCCAGCCGCACGTCGGTCTCCGTGCTGATGGTGCCCGAGGGCCGCGCGCTCGGCGTCACCAGGGCGGCGGGCTCGGCGTCGAGGTCCAGGACCCGGTCGAGGATCAGCATCGGGGGCGCGGGGAGGCTCGTCCGCACCGCGCGGCCGGCCGGCGCGGCGAAGCGCGGCCCGAGCACGTCCGAGATCGGTCCGGTGGCCAGGCGTTCCAACTGCGCGCGGTCGAAGCTCGGGCGGGTGGGAGCCTGCCGGGCAGCGACAGGGATAAGGGCAGGGGCGACCTGGCGGAGGGCGGTCACCTGGGCCTGCCGGACCGCGAGGAACGCCTGGTGCGACTCGACGTGGGCGGCGAGCACGTCCCGGTGGGTCGCGACGAGCCGCGCGTGGTGCTCGGCCAGGACCGCCTGCCCCTGCGCCGACCGCGCCCGGCCGGCGGAGAGGACGACCGGTGGCAGCTCGGGCGCGGGCGGCAGCACCACCCGCGGGTCGATTCCCGGCCGGGTCGCGATCCCGCCGCCGAACAGGTGCTCCGCACGCACGCGGACGCCTGCGGCGACGAGTTCGGCGACCGCGTCGCGTGCCCGGTCGACCGCGCCGCCCGCCCCGGCGTCCCAGGCGACCGCGACGTGCTCGCGTCCGGCGAGCACCCGCTTGGCCCACCCCGTGCACAGCGCGCGCGGACCGTGCTCGACGAACACCCGCACCCCGTCGGCCCAGGCCCGCTCGACGGTGCCGGCGAAGTCGACGGTGCCCAGGGCTTGCGCGGTGACCGCGTCGGCGGCGGCCTCGGCGGTCGCCTCGTACCAGTCGGTGGTGGCGCCGCTGTAGAACCGGACGCCCGGCACCGGGGTGGTGGGGCGCAGGTGCAGGGCCCGCCAGCGGTCGCGGACCTCGGCCAGCTCGGGCGCGTGGGCGGCCAGGTCGTAGTCCACGCGGACGGTGTTGGCGGGACCGAGCCCGCGCACCACGTCGGCGCACGCCCGCGCCTCGCCGCCGATGACGCACACGTCGGGGGCGTTGACGGCCATCAGGTGCACCGCGCGTTCACCCGCCAACGCGTCCCGCACCCGGTCGGCGGGCAGGGTGACCAGGTAGGTCGCCCAGCTCTCGCCCGGCACGCCGAGCGCGGCCCAGGCGCGGCGCACGGCCCGGAGCTCGCCGGTGAGGTCGTGGGTGAACAGGCCGCTGTCGCGGGCGTCCCGGTACAACCGCTCGGCGTCGGGCCACGCGCCCAGCGCGATCAGCGCGGTGGTCTCGCCCGACGAGTAGCCGATCGCGGCCTGCGGGCCCAGCCCCAGCGAGGTGCTCGTCCGGGTGTGCGCGACGGCCAGCTCGGTGGCCGCCCGGATGCGGTCGAGCACACCGCCGCCGGGGTCCGCCGCGGAGCCGTTGGTGTAGACGAACGCGATCCCGCCGTCGACCGGGTGGTCGCGGTAGTGCACGCGGGGCGGCTTGACCCCGCCCTCGGCGAGCCAGCGCCGGGCCGCCGCCGACCGGTCGGCGTGGCCGTCGTCCACCACGACGAGCCTCGCCGGCCCGGTCCCGCCGGTTCGCCCGGCGTCCACCGCGGCCAGGACGTCACGCCGGTCCTCACCCGAGAACACGACCAGGCGCGGTGGGGTGTCGTCGGCGCCGAGGGGGGTTCGGTCGGACACGCTCATCCCTGCCGCCGCGCGAACTCGACCCCCAGCAGTTCCACCACCGGCGCACCGTCGTCCGACAGCAGCACGACGTCGCACCGCGTGCCGGCGCCGTGCGGACGTCCGGTGTGCACCACGCACCGCGACACCTTCCGGCGGCCGGGCCCGTCCGCCCGGATCTCGGCGATGCCGAGCAGCCGCGCCGCGCCGTCCAGCTCGCTCTCCGCCCACCGCGCGGCCAGGCGCAGGGCGCCGTCGACCGCCGCGGCGTCGAGCGGTCCGAGGTCGCGCGGCCACCCCGGTGTGCGGGGGTCGTCCGACTGCTCCCGCACGTCGTCGGGGACGGGCGCGAACCCGCTGTCCGATGTGGTGGCGACCTCGGCGGAGAACACGGGCACGTGGTCGTCGTCGCGCAGTTCGAGGTGGTCACCCGCCCGGACCGCGGTGAACACGTGGCCGCCCAGGTCGAGGCGCGACAGGGGGACTCCCCCGAGCACCCGGAAGTCGCGGAGCGCGAGCCGGTGGCCGGGGTGCCGGTCGACGGCCGCGCCGGCCAGCCAGGTCAGCGCCTGCGCCGGGGGCAGGCCGTCGAGCCCGACCAGGTGCGGGTGGGTCGCGCCGGTGACGCGCGCCTCGGCGGGGGCGGCCGGCGGTGCGGGCAGGTCGGGGCTCGCGACCACGACGACGCGGGTGTCGTCGCCGCCCGCGGCGAGTTCCCGGGTGAACGCCTCCGCGCCGGCGTCCGTGGCGAGCAGCGGCACGCCGGCGGCGTCGAAGTGCCGGGCGAGCGCGGGGGTGACCATGCCGCCGTCCCACGGGCCCCAGGCGATGGCGCGGACGAGCGCGTCCGGCCGTTCGGCCTGTTCGGCGCTCGCGACGTGGTTGAGCACCTCGTTCGCCGCGGCGTAGTCGGACTGGCCGGGGTTGCCGGTGGCGGCGACGACCGAGGAGAACAGCACGACCAGGTCGAGCGGGTCGGTCCGGGTCGCCGCGAGCAGCGCGCGCAGCCCGCCGACCTTGGTGTCCAGGACGTGGTCGTACTGCGCGTCGGTCTTGTCGACGATCCGCTTGTCGGCGACCACGCCCGCGCCGTGCACGAGGCCGGTGATCGGCCCCCACTCCCGGCGCACCCCGGCGAGCGCGTCGGTCAGCGCGTCCTCGTCGCGCACGTCGACCGCCAGGTACCGCACCGGGCTGCCCGCCCGCTCCAGGGCAGCGAGCGTCGCGCGCACCTCGCGTGCGGCGAGGATCCGCCGCGCCCGCCTCGCCAGCTCCTTCGGCGCGGTGGTCCCGTCGTCCTGCCCGGCCAGCGCCCTGGTCAGCGCCGCCTCGTCGGCCGCGTCGGCCAGGCCGGGCGGTTCGTCGGCCGGCTCCGTGCGTCCGATCAGCACGAGCTTGGGCCGGTGGGTCTCGGCGAGCCGGCGCAGCGCCGCCGCGGTCACCCCGCGCCCGCCACCGGTGGCGACGACCACGGAGTCCTCGGTGATCCGGGCTTCGGCCCCCGGGGCGACCGGGGCGGGCACCGCGGTCGGGACGAGGCGCGTGCCGTCGGCGCGCAGCCCCACCGCGGGTGTTCCGCCGCCGCGGAGCAGTTCGGCCACGATGGCCGCCGCGACCGCCTCGGTGGACCGGTCGCCGCGTTCGCAGTCGATCGCCTTGACCGAGGCGGTGGGCCACTCCGCGGCTGCGGTGCGGGCCAGCGCGGCGACACCGCCGAGCCAGGCGCGTTCCGGCCGGTCCGCCCGAGTTCCGAAGTCGCCGCCGGTGTCCTGCACGGTCACGAACACGCCGCGCCCGGTGGTGAACCGCTCGGCGACCACACGCGCCGCCGTGAACACCTCGCGCTGCCGGGCCAGCGCCTCGGCGGGTGATCCGACGGCCGCCAGGCCCGCCAGGTGCACCACGCCGGTGGCGTCGTCGGGCACCCGGTCCGCGACGCGAGCCGTGACACCGTGCCGGTTCAGCTCTGCCACGACCTCGTCGGCGAGCCCGGAACCACCGTCGAGCACGACGAACGAGGCGGCGCCGACACCGGCGAGGGACAGGTCGGGCGCCGGCACGGGCACCATGCGCACGGCGAGCCTGGTGGCTTCCCGGGGATCCGCGCCGAGGGCCTTGTGGTCGGCGACGGGCTCGACGTGGTCGGCGACGGGCTCGACGGCCTGCCAGGACACCGCGTCGACCGCGCCGCCCGCGACGGCCATGCCGTTGATCCGGTCGATGACCTCGCGCAGGGTCCGCAAGGCCCCCAGTTCGGCGATGTCCCCCTCGGCCAGCTCCCCGACCTGGTCGCGGAACGAGGCCAGGATCTCGACCCGCTTGATGGAGTCGATGCCGAGGTCGGCTTCCAGCTCCATGTCCAGGTCGAGGACCTCCACCGGGTAGCCGGTGCGGTCCGCCACCACCGAGAGCACCAGGTCGGCCGTCTCCTCCGGGGACAGGCTGCCGAGGACGATGCCGGGGGGCGAGGAGGACTCGGCTGCGGACACGGGCGCAGGAACGGACGTGGGCGCCGGTGGCATGGTGAAGGCCACCGCGGGTTCCGCCACCGGAGGGACCACCGTCGGAACCGGCGCGGTGGACGTCGGGGACGCGGCGTTCCCGACGCCCTGCGCGGTCAGCAGGGCCGCGAACGTCGCCTCGGAGGCCCGGAGGAAGTCCTGGTGGCTCTCCACCAGCATCCGGTGCACGGCGGTGTGCGCTTCGGCCGTGTGCCGCTGGGCGCTCTCGATCGCGGCGAGCCACCCGCTGTCCGCCGCGGGTCCGGCGGCGAGGGAGGAGGCGGGTGGTGGAACGGGCTGCTGGGGCGTCACCGGGGTCTCTTCACGGGGTGGGTTCGGGGCGGGCAGGGCGGCGGCGCCGCCCTCGGGTGGGTAGCGCAGGCCGCGGTTGCCGCCGTCGATCGGCACGGTCAGGGCCGGCGTCGGGGTGTCGGCGTGCGCGGTGCGCTGGTCGTACTCGCGCCACAGCTCGTCGAAGTCGAGCGGGACGCCCCGCACGGCGAGCCGGCCGAGGGCGTCGTGCAACCCGGTGACCCCGTCGCGCCCGCGCGGTTGCACGGCCACCGCCGCGTGTTCGCGGTCCGCCAGGATCCGCTCGACCAGGCCGGTGAGCGTCGTGCCCGGGCCGACCTCGACGAACGTGCGCACCCCGGCCTCGTACAGGGCTTCGACCTGTCGGTCGAACAACACGGGCGCCGCGAGGTGCCCGGCGATCCGGCTCCGGACGACCTCCGGGTCGGTCGGGTAGGGCGCCGCGTCCTCGTTGCCGTGCACCGGGATGCGGGGCTCGCCGATCTCCAGTTCGCCGAGGACGCGCTCCAGCCGGCGCGCCGCGGCGGCGACCAGCGGGCTGTGGAAGGCCGTCGACGCGTCGAGCCGGCGGGTGGTGATGCCCTGCGCGGCGCACTTGCCCTCGGCGGCCTCGATCGCGGTGGTGGTACCGGACAGCACGAACTGGTCGGGCCCGTTGTGGTTGGCCAGCCAGATCCCGCCTCCGCAGCTCTCCAGCACGGTGTCGACCTCCGCGCGGGTGGCCGTCACCGCGGTCATCGCCCCCGGCGCGTCGGCCGCGGCGTCGCGCATGGCCTCGCCGCGTGCCCGGGCCAGCCGCACCAGCGACGCGGCGTCGAGCACCCCGGCGGCGTGCAGGGCGGTCAGCTCGCCGAAGCTGTGCCCCGCGACGTGGTCGGGCTCCAGGCCGAGCCCCCGCAACACGGCCAGCAGCGCCGACTCGCCCACGGCCAGGGCGGGTTGGGCCCACTCGGTGGCGGTCAGCAGGTCGTGCTGGGAGGCTCGCTGGTCGTCGGTGAAGGCGGGCGGCGGGAACACCACGCGGTGCAGCGCGCGGTCGTCGAAGCGGCACGAGCCCAGCTCGTCCCACACCGCCTGGGCGGTGGCCGAGTGCATCGCGAGGTCCGCGCCCATGCCGACGTGCTGGGAGCCCTGGCCGGGGAACAGGAAGGCGATCCGCCCGGGACGCGGCTCGCCGGTGGCGCAGTGCACGCCACCGGGCAGGGAGAACGACGTGTCCGGCCGCTGGTCGAGCACCGCCGCCACTTGGGCCAGCTTGTCCGCGAGGTCAGTGGTGTCGGAGGCGACGACGGCGAGTCGGACCCGCTCACCGGGGTCGAAGGCGCGCTGGCTCTCCCGGGCGGTGTCGGCGAGCGGGCGGGACGGGTCGGGGGTCCACTCGGTCAGCGCCCGCGCGGTGGGCGCGCTGATCAGCACGAGCTCGGTCGGCACGGCCCTCGCCCGCGGGGCGCGGCGCGCGAACGAGGCGTCCGACGGGGCGTACTCCTCCAGCGTGACGTGGAAGTTCGTGCCGCCGAACCCGAAGCTGGACACCGAGGCCCGGCGCGGGTGGTCGGCGGCGCGCACCCAGGGGCGGGCCGCGGTGTTGAGGTGGAACGGGCTGCCGTCGAGGCCCAGCTCCGGGTTGGGTCGCTCGACCTTGATCGACGGCGGCAGCACCCGGTGGTGCAGCGCGAACACCGCCTTGAGCAGACCGGCGGCGCCCGCGGTGGCCTTGGTGTGACCGATCTGCGACTTCACCGAGCCCAGCGCGCACCACTGCTCGTCGTCCCGGCCCGATTCGGCGAACACCTCGCGCAGCGCGGCGAACTCGGCGGCGTCCCCGGCCCTGGTGCCGGTGCCGTGCGCCTCGACCAGTTCGACGGTGTCAGGCCCGTACCCGGCTTCCTGGTAGGCACGGCGCAGCGCGCGCGCCTGTCCCTGCGGGGTCGGCGTGTAGATGGCGCTGCCCCTGCCGTCGGACGACGTGCCGATGCCCCTGATGACCGCGTAGACGTGGTCGCAGTCGCGCTCCGCGTCTTCCAGGCGCTTGAGCGCGTACATCGCCACGCCCTCGCCGAGCATGGTGCCGTCGGCGTCCGCGGCGAAGGGACGGCAGTCGCCGGTGAGCGACAGCGCGGGCGTCTTCGAGAAGCACAAGTACATCTCGACGTTGTTGTAGGTGTCGACGCCACCGCTGAGGACCAGGTCGGCCCGGCCCAGCGACAGCTCGGAGACCGCGGTGGACAGCGCGGCGAACGAACTGGCGCACGCGGCGTCGGTGACGTGGTTGGTGCCGTGGAAGTCGAAGCGGTTGGCGATCCGCCCGGCGATGACGTTGGCCAGGCCGCCGGGGAAGGTGGCCTCCCGCCACTCGGGGTAGTGGCCGCTGATGCGCTCGCAGATCTCCTGCACCAGTGGTTCGGCCACTCCGCTTTCCCGCAGCGCCTTGACCCAGACCGGGCGCTGCGACCGGCCGCCCACCTGGATCATCAGCGGTGTCCCCCCTGCGCCGAGCACGACGGAGACGCGTTCCCGGTCCGGCTCGGAGGTCCCGGCGAGGTCCCCGAGCACCTGCTCGGCCACGAGCAGCGCGAGCAGTTGCGAGCTGTCGGTGGCCTCGATGGTGCGCGGCGGAACCCCGTAGGCCGCCGGGTCGAAGTCGACCGCCGGCAGGAACGCGCCGCGCTTGGCGTAGGTCTTGTCCCGCGCGAGGGGGTCGGGGTCGTAGTGGTCCTCGACCAGCCACCGCGTCGGCGGCACTTCCACCATCAGGTCTCGCCCGTGGACCAGGGTGCGCCAGTAACCACCGCTTCCCGGCTCACCGGGCAGCAACGCGCCGACGCCGACCACCGCCACGGGAACCTGCCGGTACCGGTCAACCACTGCGGCCTCTCCTCCTCGAATCGAACTCGTGGCCGGGCGACCCGCCCGACCGGACGCCAGGTGTCCGTCGACGTTCCCGGCGGGACTCGACCGGATGTCGGTCGCGGTGGAGTCCAATGTGGACTCCTGCGCGGAGGTTCCGGGCATCGGTCGCCGCGAAGTGCCCGGGTCCATCTTGGACGGGTGATCCCCGACCATCGTTTTCCTCGGCATGGTCGTCAGGTCAGGCCAGGCGCACGGGCCGGAACACCGCCGCTGCCGCGGGCACGGCGACGCCGTGAGTGCGCAACTGGTGGGCGCGGGTGGCGACCGCGGCGCCTTCGAGCAGGTTGAGCGCGATCTGCACGACGGTCCGGTTGTCCGGCTCGGCCAGGAACGACCCGGCCACCCACCGGTTGAACGCGCCGAGCGCCGGGCCGCACCACAGCTGATAGTCCGTGCGCCGGTCCGGGTCGCCGGTGATCGCCCACCGGCTGGAGTTGCCCAGGTACCAACGGAAGACCAGCGCCATGCGGTGCTTCGGGTCGCGCTCCGCGCGTTCGAGCTGGGCGGGATCGCGGTGCCGCCAGAACTCGCGGGTCAGCTCCCACACCTGTGCCAGCGGCATGCGGAAGACCTCGCGTTCGAGCTTGGCCGTCGTCGCACCGGGCAGCGCGTGCAGCCCCGCGTGGTCCCGGTACGCCTCGTACAACCTGGCCGCGCGGGCCGCGAACAGCGTGCCGCGGCGGGCGACCTGGAGGCGTACGCCCAGCTCGAACATGTCGGCCGCGGGCGCCATCGCCACGTCGGCCACGTCGACCTCGGACAGCATCCGCTTGGCGGCGTCGGAGACACCGGCCTCGACGGCTACCTGGTTGACCGAGCCGGTGACCACGTAGTCGGCGCCGAGCGCGAAGGCCGCGGCGACCGCCTCGGGGGTGCCCAGTCCCCCGGCCGCGCCGACCCGCACGGGGTGGCCGTGCCGCCGGACGTGCCGGTCCCGCAGTGCCAGGACGGCGGGCAGCAGCGCGGCCAACGGCCGGTTGTCGGTGTGGCCGCCGCTGTCGGCTTCCACCGTGACGTCCTCGGCCACCGGTACCCGCGCGGCCAACCGCGCCTCCTCCTCGGTCAGCTCGCCCCGGTCGACCAGCGACCGCAGGAGGGCGGCGGGCGCCGGGCGGAGGAACTTCTCGGCCACCTCGGGGCGCGACAGCTTGGCCAGCAGCCGGACGCGCCGCGTGATCCGGCCGTCGCGGTCGAGCCGCAGGCCGGAGGTCGCGCAGCGCACCACGGCCGGGGTCAGGTCCATGAACGCCGACGCCGAGACCCGGGGCACCCCGCGGCGCAGCACCACGTCCACGATCTTCCGCTCCAGGGCGGGTTCCCCGGGATTGTGGATGAGGTTGACACCCCAGTTCGCGCGCCCCGGCAGCGCCTCGCCCAACTCCCGCACCGCGTCCTCGACCTCGCCCGGTTCCAGGCCGGCCGCGCCGAAGAAGCCGAGCATCCCGGCCTCCGCCATCGCCACCACCAGCCGCGTGGTGGAGATCCCGTTGGCCATCTCCCCTGCCACGTAAGGGAACCGGACGCCGTGCGCCTCGCAGAACACCCGGCCGCCCAACCACTCCGGGTACAGCGGCGGCAGCGACCCGACGAGGTTCTCGCGCGGCGTCGGCCCGGTGACCACGCCGAGCCGGCGACCGCCCGGGTCGGTCACCACGTGCGCGTGCTCCCGGAACCGCCGCGCGCAGTCCACCACGTCCCCAGCGGGGGAGGACACGACGGCGTCCGAGGGGGCCGACACCGACATCACGCTGCTCCAAGCACTGAGGTGGCACGACCCACTGCGGTCCGGCCGTTCACGTCGTCTCCTCCACCGGCACGCCGGCCGGGTCCGGGAACCCGATGGAGGATTCCACAACTCCGGTGACGCTTACGTCTTCAGAGGACTGATCTACTCGATCGTGTGGATTGCCCGCTCCGACCACCCGATCAGGTGGGCCGTGGTTTCACCCGACACGCTCGCCGTGCCACGGTGGGCCTCCCGTCGTCGCCACTCGCGAGGAGCCCGCAGTGCCTGAGACCGACCGGACCGCAACGCCGTCGCGGTGGTTCTCACGGGGCTCGGTGCGCCAGCACTACCTCGACGTCGGCGAGGGCCCGCCGGTGCTGATGTTGCACGGCAACCCCAGTTGGAGCTACCTGTGGCGCGACCTGGTCGCCGCCCTGCGCGGCGGCCACCGCTGCCTGGTCCCCGACCACATCGGCATGGGGCGCTCCGACCGGCCGGCCGAGGACGAGTACGCCTACACCCTCGCCTCGCGCGTGGACGACCTGGACGCGCTCACCGCGCACCTGATCGACGAGCGCGGTGTGCCGGAAACCGGGTGGACGCTGGTCCTGCACGACTGGGGCGGGCCGATCGGCATGGCGTGGGCCGCCCGCCACCCCGAGCGGGTCGCCCGGCTGGTCGTGCTGAACACCGCGGCGTTCCCCCATCCGTTCCCCTCGGGCCGGCTGCCGTGGCACCTCGCGGCAGCGCTGTGTGCCATCAAGAACACCGCCCCGGCACGGCACTTGTTCCTGCGCCACAACGCCTTCGCTCGCGCCACGGCACGCATCGGCGTGAAACGGCGGCTGGACCCGGCCGTCCGCCGCGCCTACCTGGAGCCCTACCGGACCCCGCGGGACCGGCTGGCGATCCTCCGCTTCGTCCAGGACATCCCGCTGACCCCGGCCGACCCGGCGTGGTCGGAGTTGCTGGCCGCCGACCGGGCGACCCGGCTGCTGGCCGACCGCCCGACGTTCATCGGCTGGGGCGGGCGCGACCCGGTGTTCCGGCGCGAGTTCCTGGACGAGTGGCTGCGGCGATTCCCCGACGCCGTCTGCCGGACCTATCCCGACGCCGGGCACTACGTGCTCGAAGACGAAACCGAGGCGCTGGTGGGTGAGATCCGTGCTTTCCTCGCCTGACCGTCCCACGACCGACTTCGTCGCGGTGTTCACCGAGCACGCGCGCCGGCACCCCGACTCCCCGGTCGTGCGCCAAGCCCTCGGCCGGGGCCGGTACGCGGTGGTCACCTTCCGCCAACTCGTCGACCGGGCCGACGCCTGCGCCGGAGCGCTGTCCGCCGCCGGGGTCGGACCCGGCACGCGGGTGTGCCTGCTGGTGCCGCCCGGCCCGCAACTGGGTCCTCTGCTGCTGGCGCTGGCGAGGATCGGGGCGGTGCTGGTCGTGGTCGACCCGGGGATGTCCCCGCGGCAGCTCGCCGACTGCCTGGCGGAGGCGGCCCCGGAGGTCTTCATCGGCATCCCGCTCGCCCACGCCGCGAGGACCCTGCTCCGCTGGGGACGCGGCAGCGTGCGCCTGCCGATCACGGTGGGGCGGCGCTATTTCTGGGGCGGGCCGACGCTCGACGGCCTCATCGCGGGCTCGCCTCCCGCAGTGGTGCCGCGGGCGCCCGTGCTGGACGCCGTGGCGGCCGTCGCGTTCACCTCCGGGTCGACCGGACCGGCCAAACCCGTGGAGTTCCTGGGACGGCACCTGGCCGCCCAGGTGGAACTGATCGCCGGAGTGGTCGACCTCGCGCCGGGCGAGCGGTGGCTGTCGACGTTCCCCCCGTTCGCCTTGGCCGGTCCCCTGCTGGGCTTGGAGCTCGTCGTGCCGGACGTCGATCCCGTGCGGTCCGCGATGGCGCCGCCCGGCCCGCTGGCCGCGGAGATCGAGCGGTCCGGGGTGGCCGGGATGTTCGCCGCACCGGCCACGCTGGACCGGCTGTCCCGGCACTGCGTCGACCGCGGGCTGGTGCTGGGCACGTTGCGGCTGGTGCTCTCGGCCGGGGCCTCGCTCACCCCCCGTGCGGTCCGGCGCCTGCGCCGCTGCCTGGCCCCCGACGCGCTGCTGTACTCCGTCTACGGCGCCACCGAGTGCCTGCCGGTGAGCGCGATCGAGAGCCGCGAACTGCTCGACGGCCCCGCGCGGGCCGCCGAACGCGGCGAGGGAACCTGCGTCGGCCGCCCGCTGCCCGGCAACACCGTCCGCGTGATCCGCGTCGACGACGGCCCGATCGACGCGTGGAGCGACGACCTGCCGGCCCCACCCGGCGGCATCGGCGAGATCACCGTCACCGGTCCGAGCACGAGCGAGCGCTACCCCGGGCGGGAGCGGCACACCGCGCTGGCCAAGATCCGCGACGGCGACCGGGTGGTGCACCGCACGGGCGACCTCGGCCGCTTCGACGAGGACGGCCGGTTGTGGTTCCTGGGCCGCAAGTCGCAGCGGGTCCGCACGCCGCGCGGTGACCTGTGCACCGAACAGGTGGAGCCGGTCGCCGACACCGTGCCGGGGGTTCGCCGCTCGGCGCTGGTCGGGGTGGGCGAGCCCGGTCGGCAGGTGCCGGTGCTGTGCGTGGAGGCCGAGCGCGGGGCCGACCGCCGCCGGATCACCGCCGAGGTGCTCGCCCTGCTCGCCCCCGCCGGCGTCCGGCACGTGCTGTTCCACCGGCGGTTCCCGGTGGACGCGCGGCACCGCAGCAAGATCGTCCGGGAACGCCTCGCGCGGTGGGCGGCACGCCGACTGCCCGCGCCGACACCACGGGAGACCTCATGACCTGGGCCAGGATGGTCGGCGTCGCCGCGCACCTGCCCGAGCGGCGGACCTCCTCCGCCGACATCGAGGCACGCCTGGCCGAGCTCAACCCGGGACTGGACGTCCCGCGCGACTTCATCGAGCGGATGAGCGGGGTGCGCTACCGGCACACCGCGCCGGAGGGGTGGACCGCCGCCGAGCTGGCCGCCGCCGCGGCCGGGAAGCTGCTGGCCGACTGCGGGCGCGACATCGCCGACGTGGACCTGCTCATCTTCGCCGCGACCTCGATGTCCGTGATCGAACCCGCGACCGCTCACATCGTGGCGAACCTGCTCGGCGCGTCGTGCCCGGTCTTCGACGTCAAGAACGCGTGCAACAGCGTGTTCAACGCCATCGAGGTCGCCGACGCGATGATCAGCGCCGGCCGCTACCGCCGCGTGCTCATCGCCTGCGGCGAGTGGCTGTCGCCGGTGATCAGGTGGCAGGCGAAGGACGGCGACCTGCGCGACTACTTCGAGGTCGCGTTGTCCCACACGGTGTCCGACGCGGGCGCCGCCGTGCTGCTGGAAGCCGCTGACGCACCCGGCGTGCTGCGCACCGCCGCCCACGCCGACTCCAGCGCCTGGGACGCCGCCGCCGCGACGATCGCCGTCACGCCGGGTGCCTCGCGCCTGGGCGCGTTCCGGGTCGACGCCATGAGGCTCCAGCGGGTGTTCCTGGACATCGACACCGGACTGGTGGACCGGGCGTTCGAGCCGCTGGGCCTGGTGCTGTCCGACTTCGCCGTCGTCTGCGTGCACCAGCCCTACACCGGGCTGCTGCCGCAGTTCGCCGAACGACTCGGCCTGACCGACGACCAGATGGTGCCCGTCGTCGCCGAGCACGGCAACGTCGCCGCCGCGGGTCTGCTCCTGCAGCTGACCAAGGCCGTCGAGTCCGGTCGGGTCCGACGCGGCGACCTGGTCGCACTGGTGGGCTTGGCCAGCGGCACCAGCATCGGCATCGCGGTGGTCCGCTGGTGACCCGCGTACTGGTCACCGGCGCCAGCGGGTTCCTGGGCCGCGCCGTGTGCCGCGTCCTGCTCCGGCACGGGTACGCGGTGCGCGGTTTCCAACGCCACCACCACCCCGCACTGCACCACCTGGGCGTCGAACAGGTGCTCGGCGACCTGCGCGACCCAGACCACGTGCACCGCGCCGTCGACGGCTGCGCGGCGGTCGTCCACACCGCGGCCAAGGCCGGCCACTGGGGCAAGGCCGAGGAGTACCACCAGATCAACGCGGGCGGCACCGACCACGTGCTCGACGCCTGCCGGGCACACGGTGTGGACCGCCTGGTCCACACCTCCTCACCCGCCGTCGTGCACCGCGGACGCGACCTCGACGGCGTGGACGAGTCCGTCCCCTACGCCACCAGGTTCCGCTCCCCCTACCCAGCCTCCAAGGCGATCGCCGAACAGCACGTGCTGGCCGCCAACAGCCCCACCCTGGCCACCGTCGCGCTGCGCCCCCACCTGATCTGGGGGCCGGAGGACCCGCACTTCCTGCCCCGCCTCACCGCCCAGGCCCGGGCGGGCCGCCTGCGCCACCTCGGCCGCACCTCCAAGAAGATCGACACGGTGCACGTCGTCAACGCCGCCCGGGCCCACCTGCTCGCCCTGCAACGCCTCACCCCCGGCGCGCCGATAGCGGGCAAGGCGTACTTCATCACCCAGGGCCACCCGCTCCCGGTCGACCTGGTGATCAACGGCCTGCTGATCGCCGCCGGCCTACCCCCGGAACAACGCCGCGTGCCACGCCCGCCGGCCCGTCTCGCGGGCACAGCGGTCGAACTCGCCTTCCGCCTGACCAACCGCGCCGCCGAACCACCGATCACCAGGTTCCTGATGGACCAACTCGGCACCGCCCACTGGTTCGACATCACCGCCGCCCGGACCGACCTGGGCTACCACCCCGAGGTCGGCCTCCTGGAGGGACTGGCCGAACTGGCCGGCTGGATCGCCTCCACCGGTCGGAAAGGCGAAGGCGCAGCGGTCGAGGGCGCAACGACCTGACCTGCCGATCTGGTCCGAAGCTCCAATAGCGCACCGCCGCGCCGGGGTTGTCCTCGCGCTGCGGGCACCTCGTCCGACCGCTGCCGACCGTGTACGACGCTGCCGAGCATGACGGTGCGAACATTCCCGAGCTTCGATCTTGCGTTCCCAGGACGCCGACCGGCCTGGTTCTTTCGTGGTCCCGAACGCCCGGCGCTTCCCAGGTTGTCCTCCACCCCGCCACCCATATGAGGTGGTGCCACGACCAGAGGGGTGCTCATGAGAAAAGTTGTGGTAGCCGTGTCCGCAGTCGCCTTGGTGGCGACCCTCCCGGCCCCGGCGCAGGCCCGGGAGCAGGACCAACGAACCCCGCTGCACGCCCAGCGCCTCACCTGGGCGCCGTGCGACGACATCCCCGAACCCACCCTGGAGTGCAGCACCTACACAGCGCCGCAGGACTGGCGCAGCCCCGGCAGCGGCAAGACGATCACCATCGCGATCAGCCGCCTCAAGCCCAAGCCCGGCAGGACCAGAGGCAGCGTGGTGACCAACCCGGGCGGCCCCGGCGCACCGGGCCGGACCCTGCCCCTGCACTTCCAGGACAGGTCGAAGCTCGTCGACAACTTCGAGATCGTCGGCGTCGACCCGCGCGGAACCGGTGCCAGCACCAACGTCACCTGCGCGAACGCCAACTCCCTCACGGTGACCGACCCTCGGGACCGGAGCCGGGAGAACGTCGAGCTGATCTACGACGCGGCAGAGCTCCACGCCGCCGCCTGCCAGCGGAACTCGGGCGAGTTCGGCGAGGTCGTGAACACCGAGCAGACGGTCAGGGACTACGACCTGCTCCGCCACCTGCTCGGCCGGGACAAGATCAGCTGGATCGGCTACTCCGGCGGCACCTGGACGGGCGCCTACTACGCGACCTACTTCCCGAACCGGGTGGACAAGTTCGTGTTCGACTCGAACACCGACTTCACGACCACGTTCCAGAACTCCTCGGCCGAATTCGGCCCGGGCTTCGAACGCCGCTTCCGAGTCGACTTCCTCCCGTGGGTGGCGAAATACCACAGCCTCTACCGTCTGGGGACCACGGCGGAACAGGTCCGCCAGAAGTACGAGGAGACCAGGGCAAGACTGGCGAAGGCCCCGGTCCAGCGGCCCGACGGCACCGTCTACAACGGAGTCATGCTCGACTTGCTCCTGATCCAGGGGCTGTACAGCAAGACCAACTTCCCCTACACCGCGCAGACGTTCTCGGAACTCGCCCAGCTCACCACCCAACCCACCGCCGCGGCCGCACCCGTCCGCTACCCCGACGCGGCGAGCGCCACCGCGTTCGCCATCTCGTGCAACGACACGAAGTTCCACGGAGGCCGCGACTACCTGGCAAGGGAAGCAGAACGCCTCGGCAGGCAGTACCCCCTGGCCGGCTGGTACCAGACAACAGCCCCGTGCGCGTTCTGGAAGCGACCGCCCCTCCGACTGAAGCCCGCCACCGGCAAGGGCGTGCCACCGGTCCTGATGGTGCAGTCGGCCCGAGACCCCGCAACTCCCTTGGAGGGAGCACAACGAGCCCACCGAAAGTTCGCCAACTCCCGCCTGCTCACCGTGACGGACGAGGGCGACCACGGCGTATACGCCTTCGGTAACCCGTGTGTGGACAACGTGGTCGAATCATTCCTGGTAGACGGAAAAACCCCAGAGAGAGACTCGACCTGCCCCGGACTCCCCCTGCCCGACCCGACCAGCCAAGCCCGTCCAAAAACCCCGCTGACCACCACCTACTTCTAGTAGCGCGTCGCAGCGGGTTCACCCGGTAATCGGCTACATGGGCTGATTCGCTGATCGGCGGTTAGTGGAACCGGGACGGGGCCGGCCATCGCACGGTGGCCGGCCCGCCCTGCTCGGGCTCACGTCCGGTCGATTTGCGGGGCGAGGTGCGTCACGATGGTGTCGATGGTCGGGAAGTCCCAGGCCAGCGTGGGTTCCACGAGGACGCCCCAGCGTTCTTCGATGTCGACGCACAACCCCATGGCGTGCACGGAGTCGAAGCCGAGCGAGCGCAGCGCCACCTCGGTACCGACCTGCGACGGCGGCAGCTCCAGGTATCCGGCCACGGCGTCCACGAGCCAGGCTCTCAACGACTCGTCAGACATGGGTTTCCTCCGACGCTGTGACGATGGCGGCGACCGCTGGGGTCAGCACGCTGTGCAGCGCCGATAGCCCACCGTCGAGGAACAGTTCGCGCATGTGCCCTCGGCGCACCTTGCCGCTCGTGGTGTGGCAGACCGTGCTCGGCCGGACGACGACGATGCTGACGGCCACGCCGAACTGCTTCGCTATGGCGTCGAGCACGGCATCGGCGAACTCGCCGGCGTCTGCCTGCGAGGCGCGGCGCAGTTCCTGCACCAGCACGACGTGCTCGCCGGAATCGGCGTCGCGCACGCCGAAGGCAGCGCCTCGGCCCGCGTCCGGACGCGCCCCCCGCGCCGAGAACTCGATGTCCTGCGGATACAGGTTCCGGCCGCGGACGATGATGAGTTCCTTGAGCCGTCCGGTGACGTAGAGCTGTCCGTCGAGGAGGAACCCGAGATCACCGGTGCGCAGCCACCGGCCGTCCGGGCCGGTGACGAACGTGGCGCGCGTCGCGGCGGGGTCGCCGTGGTAGCCCGCGGCCAGGCTGGGCCCGGCCACCCTGATCTCGCCGATCGTTCCGTCGCCCACCTCGACGCCCGTGGCCGGGTCGACGACCCGCACCCGCATGTCGCCCGGCTCGCCGCACCCGACCAGCGGCACACCGTCGGCGGCCGACGTGGGCACGACCTCGCCGGCCGCCAGCGACGCCGGGGTGAACGAGCGGACGGTCGGTCCGAGGCCACGTGAGGTGCAGGTGACCACCAGGGTGGACTCGGCGAGCCCGTACCCCGGGCTCAGCGCGGTGCGCCGGAACCCGACGGATGCGAACCTGTCGGCGAACGCGTCCAGCGTGGCGATCCGGATCGGCTCGGCCCCGCTGACCGCCATCGTCAGGCAGGACAGGTCGAGTCCGTCGAGTTCCGCGTCGCCGACCCGGCGGGTCGTCCACGCGTAGCCGAAGTCGGGGGACACGGTCCAGTCCACCCGGTGATCGCTGATCGCGCGCAGCCAGCGGATCGGACGGGCGACCACCGCCTCCGGTGAGAGCAGGACCAAGTCGGCTTCCGCGTGCAGGGCCTGCAACTGGAGCCCGACGAGTCCCATGTCGTGGTGGTGCGGCAGCCAGCCGCCGATCCGCCGGACGGGGACGTCGCCGCTGATCTTCCCGAACAGCTCCAGGTTGTGCGTCAGGCTGCCGTGGGTGACCTCGACGCCGCGCGGCCGGCTGGTCGACCCGGAGGTGTACTGGAGGTAGGCGACGGTGTCGGCGTCCACCTCCGGTGGCTCCCAGGAGTCGGGGGCGGCGGTCTCGTCGAAGGTGCGCGCCGACAGGCCGCTCAGCACGGTCACGTGCGCCTCGTCGGTGAGCACCAGCCGCGCTCCCGAGTCCTCGATCAGGCGGTCCACCCGGTCCACTCGCGAGGCGCCCGACAGGGGCAGCGGCGCGGGCACCGCCACGGCACCCGCGTAGAGGCAGCCGAGGAACGCGACGAGGAAGTCCAGTCCGGCGGGGTAGAGCAGCAGCACCGGTCTGCCCGCCATCCCGGATCCGGTCAGCCGGCACGCCACGGCCCTGGCCTTCCGGTCGAGTTCCAGATGGGTCAGTTCGGCGGCCGGCCGCCCGTCGGGGAGGTGGGTGACCTTCCGGTCGGAGCGCGGGTGGGCGCGGAAGCGGGTGACGAAGTCCGTCATTCGGGGAGCCCCTCGCGGACGTACCAGGAGATGAGCAGGTCGAGGATTCGAGGCGTGACGGGTGGCGGCTCGGCGTCCTGGTGGGACTCGAACTCGTACTCGTAGCGGAGGTAGGGGGAGGTGAACTTGCACCGCATGTTGACGATCGCCTCGAACCTTCCGAAGGGCTCGGCTTCGACGTCCGCGGCGGTGACGGCGACCAGTTCGACGGGCAGGTGGGCGGAGATCGCGGCGAACAGGTCGGTCACCGGCACCGCGACCGAGGGCACGAGGTGCCGCACCGGCCGGTCCAGCGGACCGCCCGCCAGCGCCAGCATCCGGTCCACGGTGCCGTCCACGGGTGTCAGGTGCAGAGCCGCCCTCGGGTGGCAGACGAAGCGGACGCGTTCGCCGGGGGTGCGTCTCGCGAACAGCGCGATGACCCTGAGGAAGTCGTAGATGCCGAGGTCGGACAGCGCCCGACCGGTGCCGGAATGGCCGACCATGACGCCCAGTCGGGTGACCAGCACGTCGCCCTTCCGAGCTAATCCGGTCTGCGAGAGTTCCACCTCAGCCGATCTTTTGGAGTGCTCGTAGTCATTTCTGAACTCGGACGGGTGGCCGTATTCAGGCCATTGCTCGAACGCTCTACCGTGAGTGGTCCCGTGTTGGTAGGCCGTGCTGACGTGGACATACCGGGAACCGGGTTTCGCGTGCCTGGCGAACGCGGCGGCGGTGTTGGCCGAGCCGACCACGTTGACGGCGTGCAACTCGGCCTCGCGACGCGGGAAGAACGTGATGAGGGCAGCGCTGTGCCAATAAGTGCAAGGCTCGGCGAACACGTCGGACACCGATGTGCCCAGCTCGGGTTCGGCCAGCGAGAACGCTCTGACCTGCACCTTCTTTACCATGTCGGGGTCCAGGTGCAGCGTGGCCAGGGCGTCGGAAACTTTTCTCCGGACGACTTCCTCGCTGGCGCGCGCCAAAGCGACCACCGAGTCACCGCGCGCCACGAGTGCGCCGATGAGATGGGAGGCCACAAATCCGTTTGCCCCGTCTACCACATGATTAGCCATCCAGCAACCTTCGCGTGGTCGCATGGTGGACAGTAGCGTTCACGCCGCCAGGGTAATGCACTTCGGAGAAAGGGTCGCACCTCGTGCTCAACGAACTGCTGAAGCGAAAACTCGCACACCTCTTCGCCCTGCTGGACGTGGACGACGACGGCACCATCGACAGGATGGATTACACGGCTTCCGCCGACCGGCTCGTCACCGCGTTCGGGTACGCGCCGGGCTCGCCGGAGAGCGAACTCGTCCGCGACCGCTACAACAGGTTGTGGGAGGCGGTCACCCTCCCGATGGACACCGACGGGGACGAGCGCGTCGACGTCGAGGAGTACTCCTCGGGCATGGACCGGTTCGTGACCACGTCCGAGGAGGGCTACCGCACCCACATCGCACCGGTCGCCGACGCCTTCTACGACCTGATGGACGTCGACGGCGACGGCCGGATCACCCGGACCGAGTACGTGCGCATGGCGGCCAGCGCCTTCCGCCTGTCCGAGGACGCCGGCAACGCCGCGTTCGACAAGCTCGACCTGGACGGCAACGGCTCGCTCGACCGCGCCGAACTGCACGCCGCCAACGAGCAGTTCTTCCGCAGCACGGAGGAGAACGCCAAGGGGAACTGGATCTTCGGGCCGATCGCGGCCTGACCCCGACCTGTCCGGGTGTGCACCGCGATCAGCCGCACCCGGCAGGATCAGGCCATCAGCTCACGTAGTTCTCGGCCGGCGGCCCGGCGAGCTGACGGCATGCCGAGGTCGTCATGGGACTCGCACGGGCCGGACCTGGTGCCCGGCCCGTGGCGGGATGTGGGTCGGTTCGGGTAGGTCGGCGGGGGAACGAGTCGTCCGCCGGGACGGGGCCGGATGTCGCGGCCGAACGTGACCGGCAGGTCGAGCGGGATGCCGGGCCGTGGAGGGCGAACCCGGCACCGTCAAGCTGGGGTGTTCACCCGGTGCGGGGACGTTCGACCTGTCGTGCTCGGGCGGGCCGGCGGTTGAGGTAGGCGGCCAGGCCGCCGAGTTCTTCGTTGGCGATGAACGCCGACCGCACGTTGAGGATTGCTTCCTCGGCGTGGGCGTGGCAGCCCCATGCCGAGTCGCCCCAGGAGTCGGCGACCTTGAGCTCGGCCGGTGCGGTGCACCCGTCGGCGCTGCCGAGCCGGCACTGCTCGGGGTGTGGCACTGCGGCCTGCGCAGCGGCGGCAGCGCGCATCCGGTCGGCCAGTTCCGCGGCGGCTTCGGCGCGCTCCTCGGCTTCGGCACGCAGTTTCTGCTCCGTGCGCATCGCCTTGGCCAGCTCGTCACGGGCCGCTTCGGCGCGGGTTTCGGCGTCTCGCCGAGCCTGCTCGCCGTGGTGGCGTTCGATGGCCAGGGCCGCGGTGCCGGCGAAGACCCGGGCCAGGGCGAGGTCGGAGTCCTGCGGGGCGCGCGGAACCCGGTGGTACATGGCGAAGGTGCCCAGCAGGCTCCCGTCGCGGGCCACGATCGGCGTGGACCAACAGGCGGCCAGGTCGGCCCGGCCGGCCAGCTCCCGGAAGTCGTCCCAGAACGGGTCGGTGGCGATGTCGGTCACGATGACGGGCTCCCGCCGATGGGCGGCCGTGCCGCACGAGCCGACGCCCTCTCCGGTGGCGATCCCGTCGATGGCCTGGTTGTAGAAGTCGGGCAGGCTGGGCGCGGCCCCGTGGCGCAGGTGCCGGGCGTCTGGATCGGCGAGCAGGACGGAGACGAGCACCTCCTCCGGTGTGAGGTTCTCGATGCAGCGGGCCATCCCGTCGAGGACCTCGGTCAGGGGTGCCTGCCGGGCGATCTGCTCCAGCAGGACCCGGTGTTCGGTCATCAGCCGCTGGGCGTGCTTGACCTGGGTCGTCTCGACGCCGATCACCGAGATCCCGACGACGTCGCCCTCCGCGTCGCGACGCGGCTCATAGGTGAAGTCGAAGAACGCCTCCCGCGCGTGCGGGCCGGTGTCGAGCACGACCCGCACATCGCGGCCGGTGTAGGGCTCACCGGAGCGGTAGACCCGGTCGAGCAGGGCGATGAAGCCTTGACCGACCAATTCGGGCACCAGCTCCACCAGGGGGACGCCGGTACGCGCCCGGTGTTCGCCGATGGTGGCGAAGAACGCCGGGTTCGCCGTCTCCACCACGTGCGCCGGCCCTGCCAGCGACGCGAACACGGCGATGGACTGCCCGAACAGGACCCGCAGGTCCTCCTCGGCCGCCTGCCCGGCGCCTGCGGGAACCGCGGAGAGGGGGTGCTGACCTGGTGCCGCCGTCATGGGTTGATCCGTTCCTCGTCCGTGGGACTCAATCGTAATATCGGGATCACGTCTCGATGCGACGGCCCGCCCCTGCGGCATGGATCGGCCAGGGCGTGTCCTGTGGATCATGGGACGGGGCATACCGAACGACGGTGCGGGGTACTACGGACGGGTGTCGGCATCCTCTTCGGCGGGGGGCAGGTCGCGGGCCGCGGTCGGTCTGACCGCGCTCTGCGCTGCGCATTTCCTGACCGGTGCGGACGGTCTGGCCGTGGCGATCGCGCTGCCGAATCTGCAGGAAGGCCTGGGGGCGACCACGATCGACGCGCAATGGGCCCTCACCGCCTATGGCGTGACCTTCGGTGGTGTCCTGCTGCTCGGCGGACGCCTCGGCGACCTGTACGGGCGCCGGCGACTGCTCGTGTGCGGAATGGCGGTGTTCGCCGCCGGCTCGCTGCTGGCCGGGTTGGCGCCCGCACTGCCGGTACTGATCGCTGCCCGGGCATTGCAGGGACTCGGCGCGGCTGCCGCCGTTCCCACGGCACTCGCGCTGATCGGAAGCCTGTACTCGCCCGGCCCGGCACGTACCCGGGCCCTGTCCCTGCTCACCGCCATGTCCGCGGTGGGCATCATCAGCGGACTGCTGCTCGGCGGCACGATCACCGACCTGCTGGGCTGGCGCTGGGTCTTCCTGCTGATGACGGCACCTGCCGTCGTCGCCGCTGTCGCCGCCCCGCGCACCCTGCCCGAAGCTCGCGCCGACGAACCTCCCGCCCGGTCCGACGTGGGCGGGGCCGTGCTCGTCAGCGCGGGTCTGATGGCCGTCCTGTTCGGGTTCACCGGCATGGAGCACGACGGGATCGCGGCGGTCCGCACGGTCGCGCCGCTCACGGTCGGCGTGCTGTTGCTCGTCGCGTTCGTCATGTGGGAACGGCGGGCGCCACAACCGCTCATGCGCCTCGGAATCCTGCGCGTGCGCAGCCTGCGCGCCGCGTCCTTGGCGGTGGGCGCCAACGCCCTCGCCTTCACGTCGATCGTCTACCTCGAGACGCTGTACCTGCGGAACGCGCTGGGCTACGGCGCGCTGGAGGCCGGCTTGGCGCTGCTTCCGCTCAACGTCGCCGCGCTTCTCATCTCCGTGACCGCCGCCAGGCCCCTTTCCCGCCGTTCCCCACGGGCGGCATTGTCGGTGTTCTTCGCACTGATCGTCGCCGCGCTGCTCTGGCTCGCCCGCGCGCCGTCCCCGGCGGCCTACCTGAGCGACATCCTGGCGCCCCTGATCGTGCTCGGTGTCGCGGTGCCCAGCATTTACATCATCGCCATCCACGAGGCGGTGGCCGATATCGATCCCGACGAAAGAGGCCTGGCCTCCGGCGTGTTCGAGACGTCCAACCATGTGTTCGGCGGCGCGATAGGCATCGCCGTCTACGCCACCGTCCTCGCCATGACGACCGACAACGCGCACGACGCGGGCGGCTATCGTGCCGCCTTCCTCGCCGCGATCCTGCTGGTCGCCCCACTCGGGCTGGTCGCGGTACTCCAGGCACGCCGGAAGCGCGCGGTCACCGCTCGGCCGGTGCCGAGCGGCGACCGACGACGCTGATCAAGGCAGGCTCCGAGCGGGCCCGGCGCCGGGCCGTCCGGCGGGAACGGCCGGCGAGTCCCCGCGGTGGACGAACTCCGCTTCCGCCGAGACGCGACCGAAGCCGCGGTAGCGCCCGCCCGCGACCGCGATCTTCTCCGGTACCAGGCAGTTCTTGGCGTCGACGACCGCGCGGGGCTGCTCCAGCAGCGGCACCAACGCCGTCCAGTCCGCGTTCACCAACTCCGGGTACTCGGTGAGCACGACCGTGACGTGCGCGCCGCGGACGGCCGCCACGAACGACTCCTGCCAGTGCACCTGGTCGTCCACCACTCCCTGCGCCTGTGCCGCCGACCGCCCGATCAGCGGATCCCACACCCGGACCTCCAGTCCCGCTGACAGCAGCTCGGGGATGACGTCCCTGCTCGGAGCCGCGCGCAGGTCGTCGCTGTGCGGCTCGTAGGCCAGGCCGAGCACCGCCACCCGGGGTCGGCGCACTCCCGAAACGGCCTCGCACACCCGGCGGACCAGTTCGCCACGTTGCTCCTGGTTCACTCGCCGAGTCGCCTCGACCAGCGGCATCGCGAACCCGTGGGCGTCCGCACAGCGCAGCAGGGCATCCACGTCCTTGGGCAGGCAGGAGTCCCCGTAGCCGATCCCGGGGCGCCAGAACAGGCGGCCGATGCGGGTGTCGTGCGACATGCCCTCGATGACGTCGTCGACCTGCGCGCCGACCGCTTCACAGGCTCTGGCCATCTCGTTGGCGAAACTGATACGGGTGGCCAGGTAGGCGTTGCTCATGTACTTGATCATTTCCGCGCCGGTCGGGCTGGTCACCACCCACGGGGACATGCACCCGGCGAACAACTCGCGCACCGCGGGGACGAGCTCCCGGTTCCAGAGCCCGGCGACCACGCGGTCGGGTTCCCGCCAGTCCTGTATCGCCGTGCCCTGGTTGAGGAACTCCGGGTTGTGCACGTACCGGTCCCGCATCAGTGGCGCCAGCCCTGGACGCGCCAGCCAGGCGGCGCTCGTCCCGGGCGGTATCGACGTCTTCGTGACGATCAGCTCCGGTACCGGGGAGAGCGACGCGACCTGCGCCAGCGCGTTCTCGACCTGCCGGAGGTCGGCCGCGCCTCCCGGTCCCGGCGGGGAACCCACCGCGATCACCACGGCGTCCAGACGTCCCTCGACATCCAGGAGCGACCCTCGGAAGACCAATCCGCACTCGTCGACCGCACGGCTGAACAACTCTTCGAGGCCCGGTTCGTACACGGGCACGCGGCCGGCGGCCAGCACGGCGAGGCGACAGCCATCCTGCTCGACACCGATCACCTGGTGTCCGTCGACCGCGAGGCCGGTGGCCGCGGTGATACCCACATAGCCCTGTCCCATCACTGCGACTCGCAAAGTTCCTCCATCCATCAGTTCCGACCAAGCGGCGGACCAGCCGGCGCCCCGGGCAGGTCGCCGTCCCGAGCCATCGCACGACACCAGTTCTCGAGCACCAGTGCCTTGTAAGAGAGCGAGGAGCCGCTTCCGGCGGGCCGCGGGCCGTGAGACAAGAGCTCGGCCGCCTCACCCCGCAGGATGCCGTGACCGACCAGGAAGCCGTCGACGAGGGTGTGTCCGTAATGGACGAACAACGCCTCGTGCCAGTCGGCGATCGGGGCCTCGAAAGGACGTTTCGGCCGGTTCAGCACCTCGTCCGGCAGCAGCCCGACGGCCGCCGCCCGCAGCCAACCCTTCGGCAGCTCGCCGTGGTCGGGCCGTGCCTTCCGCAGACCCATCACCAACTCGACGAACCGGTGGTCGACCAGGGGCACCCGCAGTTCCACCGAGTGCGACATGGCGAGTCGATCCCCCTGTGCCAGGCCGTTTTCCAAGAGGTACGACCCACAGATGAGCTGGGTGATCTCCAGGTCCAACCGGGGCCACGGCAGCGCACGGGTCGTGACCAGATGAGCGCGGCCCGGATCGAGCAGGCGGGTGAACCCGTGGTGGTAGAGCCGACCCAGCTCGCGCTTGGCCTGCCGGAAGTCGATGTTGCGGTCGTAGAAGGAAAGCCGGGCCTGTGGCGGTGCCTCGGCGGAGAGGCGCGGCGAGGCGGGTCCGGCCAGGCGCTGCCGGCGTTCGGCCCGCCGCATCGACTGGTCCAGGGCTTCCCGGACCCAGGAGTAACCCCAGAAGAGCTCATCGCTGCCCTGGCCCTGGAACAGCACGGGCACGCCGCACTCCCTGGCCAGTCCGGCCACCGCGGAGTAGCCGAAGGCGGATACGTCGGCGATGGGGTCGTCGGCCGCGCGGACCACGTCCGGGAACGCCGCGACCACATCCGCTTTGTCCAACTCGACCTGGTGCCAGGGGATGCCCAGCCAGTCGGCTATCGACTGCGCCTGGGTCCGCTCGTCGTTCACCGGCCTTCCCGTGTAGCCCACGGTGAAGGCATGGACGTCGCCGCCGCGCGCACGGGCAACGAGCGCCGCGACCAGAGCCGAGTCGATGCCACCGCTCAGCGCGACGCCGACCGGGACGTCGGCCTGGCTCACGAGCGGCGCGAAGCTGTCCAGCTCGCGGCGCAGGACCCGCGCCGGATCGTCGTCCACCGCGTCGGCGTCCATCGTCCAGTACTTCCGCTGGGTCACGACGCCACGATCGACGTCGTAGACGAGCAGGTGCGCCGGAGGCAGCTTCACCACCCCGCGCACGGGGGTCATCGGATCCGAGACGTACTGCTGGTGGAAGTACTGGTCGACCGCATCGGCGTCGAGGGCGAACGGTACCCGGCGGCTCGCGAGCACCGCCTTGAGTTCGGACGCGAACAGCAGCGACCCTGGCTCGAAGTGCAGGTACAGGGGCTTCTCGCCCATCCGGTCGCGGGCGAGGACCAGGTGCCGCCGGTGCTCGTCCCACAATGCCAGCGCGAACATCCCCCGCAGGTGCTCGATGCAGTTCTCGCCGAACTCCTCGTACAGGTGGACGATCACCTCGCAGTCGCTTGCCGTGGCGAACTGATGGCCCTTCGCCAGCAACATCGCGCGCAGCTCTGCGTGGTTGTAGATCTCGCCGTTCGCGACGAGCACGACCGAGCGGTCCTCCGAGTAGAGCGGCTGGCTTCCCCCCTGCGTGTCGACGATGGCCAGCCGGCGGCTTGCCATCACGACGTGCGCGGCCGCGAACGTGCCGTCCTCGTCCGGACCCCGGTGCCGCAACGCACCGTGCATCCTCTCCACGACTCCGGCGTCCACCTGCGCCTGGCGACTGACCACCCCGCTGATCCCGCACATCGGCGATCCCTCCGATCATCTGATCACGTAACCCGCCGTTCCGGCCGGACAAGACAGCTCAGCGCGACCTGCCCGACAGGGCGGCATCCGTTGCTCTGACTTGCCGGGAGGCGGCAGGCGCGGTGTCCGGGACGGGCTCGGGAAAGCGCAGCGGCTTACTGGTGCTGTGGTAGTGCAGGCGTAGGTCGACCAGTCGGGCCAGCGGCGCACGGGGCAGCAGTTTCGGCACTATGGACGGGAGTTGCGGGCTGAACGGCACGATCGGCGGGAGAGCGGCGGCGAACAGGGTCAGGGTCTTGCGGTCTGCGTTCGCGATGTCCCGACGTAGTGCGCGAAGCATGTCGTCGCCATGCCGCCTCAAGTGGTGTTCTGCCGCCTGAGGACCGTAGATCCAGTTGGCGAGCCGGTAGACGTTGAAGGCACCGTCCTCGAGGTCCTCCTCGTAGCTGGCCAGGTCGGTGCTGATCTCGTCGTGGGCACTCAGTTGTCCGAGGAGCGCGAAGAACTCCTCGTCAGGCTGGATGCCGGCCAGCCGGAACCCGATCCGAACGAGCATGTTGATGCCCGAACAGCGGATGTAGCAGGTGCGCGGTATGAGGTCCGGGTGCAGCGGCGTCCGCCCGGCCAGGATGTCCGTCTCCAGTTCGAGGTAGTCGACGAGCCGGGCAAGAGCGGACACGATCCCCCGGTCGTCGAGCTGGTAGGCCCGGAGGATCTCCTCGATGCCCTCCCGCCACCTGGGGTCCACGGCGGTGCCCTCGGTCTGGGCGTTCTCGTACTCGAAGTCGCCGACGTAGACGAGTGCCTCGATGTGGAACAGCACGGGAGCCAGCGCATCGAGCACGTGCCGCTTGACGCCGGCTCGTGCCAGGACCCGCATGCACCAGACCGTGCACGCACCCGCCTTGAGCTGGTGCCGCAAGTCGATGGTGGTGCGGTTCCAACGCCTCGGCACGTCGGTGCCGAGCACGGCCTTCACTCTGGCACGCGTTCTGACCTCGTCGCGCAGCGCGCCGCCACGGTAGAATTCGTGTTCCATCAAGCACCTCCGCGTGCGTCAGCGCCCGAACTAGGCGAGCGCGAGGATCCGGTCCCTGGCGGACTGGGAGAACAGTTCCGCCGCTACGTTGTCGGGACCGACGAGTGGGGCGATCTGGGGACCGGCGAGCTCCGGATCGCTCTCCCAGATGGCGTTGTAAGCGCGCCGGCGAGCCGCACCGGCAGGGGTGAACGTGGCGACCAGATCGGTCTTCACCTGAGCGGTCGTCCGCAGCCGGCGCAGTCGTTCCGCCCGCTCCTCCCCGTAGCCGGTGAAGGCCGCAGGCGACCAGTCCGACTCGCCGCGCAGGATGTCGGTCACGGTCCGCACGTCGCGCAGGGCAAGGGACAGGCCCTGGCCGATGATCGGATCGCTCCAGCCGGCGGCGTCCCCGATCAGCACCACCCCGGGTGCGTAGGGCTGGTCGGTCCAGCCGTCGTTCATCGGGTGGAACGCGCACGGCCGCACCGGCCGGGCGGCGCCGAACATCTCGCTGCCGGGGATGCAGCGGAACCGGAAGGCGGTCAGGAACCGCTCGTTCCGGTCCGGGCCCGCGAAACGGCCCTTCTGCGCGATGTCGTGCAGCAGGTACAGCCGCGCCCGTCCGTTCGCTCGCGGCAGGACGTAGTAGTGCAGGTCGGCTTCCGTGCCCTCCGACAGCTGATCGGCCGGCCAGTCGTGCAGGTCGTCGACCAGCAACCCACCACACATGGTGCGCGGCGCGGACTGGTGCAGTGTGATGCCGAGCCGGCTGCGCACCGTGGACGTCCGCCCGTCCGCGCCCACGACGAGTCGGCAGCGCAGCTCGTGGACTCGGTCGTCGTGCGCATAGCGGACCACCGGAACGTCGCCTGGCGTGACCTCGACGCTGCCGATGCCGCGGACCACGGTGGCACCGGCCGCTGTGGCGGCTCGGGACAACGCCTCGCACGCTTCCGGGTGCCCGACATCCAGGTTGCCCGCCACACCGGGCACCATCCGGTCCAGCCGGACAGCGGCTGCCTCGGCCGCCACCGGCTCGGTCAACTCGTCGTAGGACACGCCGCGCTTCACGTAGCAGCCGCCAGCGTCCAACAGCGGTTCCGCCAAGCCGAGCCGGTGCAGTTCCGCCACACCCCAGGGGGGCATCACCTCGCCCCGCACTTTGTCCCGGTACGCGGTCTGGCGTTCGAGCACGACGACTCGGTAGCCCTCTCGCGCCAGCACGGTCGCCAGCGACGAGCCGGCTATCCCACCGCCGACCACCACCACCTCGGCCGACTCACCCATGTTCCTGTTCCTCCATCCATCGAGCCGTCGCGCTCGGGACGTGTGGTGCTTCTCAGCGCAGCGCGGCGGGCAGGCTGAAGACGATGTCCTCGCGCGCGACGCGTACCTCGTCGATGTCGACCTGACCGAGCGTGCGCAGGGCTTCCACCACGCGTTCGACGAGCGGTTCCGGTGTCGACGCAGCCGCGGTGAGGCCGATCCTGAAAATGTTGTGCAGCAGGGCGGGATCCAGTTCGGTCGCGTCCTCGACGAGCACCGCCGGTGCACCCGACCTCGTCGCGACCTCGACCAGCCGGTTGGCATTGGACGAGGTGCGTGAGCCGACCACGAGCACCAGGTCCGACTGGGCCGCGACCGCCCGAACCGCCTGCTGACGGTTGGTGGTGGCGTAGCAGATGTCCTCCCCGCGTGGCCCTTTCGCGTCGGGGTAGCGGCTGCGCAGCGCGGTCACGATCTCTTCGACCTCGTCACTCGCCAGCGTGGTCTGGGTCAGGAACGCGACGTTGTGCGGGTCGTCGACCTGGAGACGAGCGACGTCCTCGACCGTCTCGACGAGGTGCATGGCGTCGGGCGCCTCGCCGAGGGTGCCTTCGCTCTCCTCGTGCCCGGCGTGGCCGATGTAGGCGATCGTCCGGCCCTGCCGCACGTGCCCGCGGGCCTCGGAGTGCACCTTGGCGACCAGCGGGCACGTCGCGTCGATCGTGACCAGGTCCCTCTCGGCCGCCGCGGCACGCACAGCCGGGGACACACCGTGTGCGGAGAACACGACCACCGCGCCTTTCGGCACCTCGTCGACGGAGTCGACGAACACCGCGCCCCGCTTCGTGAGGTCGGCGACGATGTGCTCGTTGTGCACGATCTGCTTGCGCACGTACACCGGTGATCCGAAGCGGAGCAACGCCAGCTCGACGATCTCGACGGCACGGTCCACGCCGGCACACGCCGACCGGGGGCTCGCCAGCAGGACTTCGCGGTTCGCGTGCGCGCCGCACCACCGCGCGACCGCGTCGGCGATCCGCTCGCCGTCCCGGTGGCCCAGGTCGGGCAGGATGATCGTGGGCACCGCTGTGTCGGCATGGGGTTCCGGTGCGGCCGGCACGCCCGTGGCGCGCAGCGCCGCGACCAGGAGTTCGGCCGCAGCGCCGTCGGCCGCGACCACGGGTGTCGTGGACGGCGCGTGCCGCAGGGCGAGTGCCGGCCTATCCCCCGGGCTCGGGGAAACCATCTCGTGGAGCAAGCGGCGGGTGGTGCCCGGCAGGTGTTCGGCGATGGACGCGGCGACGGCGGATTCGTCGCTGTAGAGCAGAAGACCCGTCATGACTGGCTCACCTCGTCGGCGAGGCGCATGGCCTCCTCGATGAGGGTTTCCACGATCTGGTGCTCGGGCACGGTCTTGATGACCTGGCCCTTGACGAAGATCTGGCCCTTGCCGTTGCCCGAGGCGACACCGAGGTCGGCTTCGCGGGCCTCGCCCGGCCCGTTGACCACGCAGCCCATCACCGCCACCCGCAGCGGCACCTCCATGCCCTCCAGGCCGGCCGTGACCTGCTCCGCGAGCGTGTACACGTCCACCTGGGCACGGCCGCACGACGGGCAGGACACGATCTCCAGCTTGCGGGGCCGCAGGTTGAGCGACTGCAGGATCTGGTGCCCGACCTTGACCTCCTCCACCGGAGGAGCCGACAACGACACCCGGATCGTGTCCCCGATGCCCTGCCGCAACAGTGCCCCGAACGCCACCGCCGACTTGATCGTGCCCTGGAACGCCGGCCCCGCCTCGGTCACCCCCAGGTGCAGCGGGTAGTCGCACCGCTCGGCGAGGATCTCGTAGGCCCGGACCATCACCACCGGATCGTTGTGCTTCACACTGATCTTCAGGTCGTGGAAGTCGTGCTCGGCGAACAACGACGCCTCCCACAACGCCGACTCCGCCAACGCCTCCGGGGTCGCCCTGCCGTACTTCGCCATCAACCGCGGATCCAACGAACCGGCGTTCACCCCGATCCTGATGGGGGTTCCGTGGTCGCGCGCCGCCGCCGCGATCTCCCGCACCTTGTCGTCGAAGCGCTTGATGTTGCCCGGGTTGACCCGCACCGCCGCACACCCGGCCTCGATCGCCGCGAACACGTACTTCGGCTGGAAGTGGATGTCCGCGACCACCGGGATCTGCGACTTTGTCGCGATCGCGGACAGGGCGTCCGCGTCGTCCTGCGACGGGCACGCCACCCGCACGATGTCACACCCCGCCGCCGTCAACTCCGCGATCTGCTGCAACGTCGCATTCACATCCGCAGTGACCGTGGTCGTCATCGACTGCACCGACACCGGGAACCCACTGCCGACCCCGACCGACCCGACCATCAACTGCCTGGTCCTGCGCCGCTCGGACACCACAGGCGCTGCCATGGTCATCTCTTCACCTCCCCGTGCTGAACGGTTGCTCGCCGAGGTGCCCGCACAGCGACGCGTGAGCCGCGTCGGCAATCGCGGCGCCCGTCAACCCGAGGTCGGCGAGCAGTTTCCGACGGTTGCCGTGCGGCTGGAACGCGGCCTCGACAGCGAGCGTGCGGACAGGGGTCCGCACCCGCAGGTCGCTGAGCAGTTGCAGGAACGCGGTGCCGACGCCCCCGGTGCGGGTGTTGTCCTCGACCGACAGCGCGACGCGGTGCTGTGCCGCGATGTCCGCGACCGCCGGCGGAAGCGGGTGGACCCATCTCGGGTCGACGACCGTCACGGTGATCCCGCCGGCCTCCAGTTCCATCGCGGCAGCCAGGCATTCGGTCGCCATGGCCCCGACGGCGAGGATCAACACGTCTCGCGGGGTGGTCGGGTGCGCCTCCCCGTGGAGGACGTCGAGGCCATCGCAGGCGGAAGCCGCCAGGTCCTCGGGCAACTCCCCCTTCGGGAAGCGGATCGCGGTGGGGCCGCCGGCGGTCTCTAGGCAGCGCCGCAGCGCCCGCCGCAGCGTGGCCCCGTCGCGGGGGGCGCTGATCTGCATGTTCGGCACTATCCGGAGCAACGACAAGTCCCACATCCCGTGGTGGCTCGGGCCGTCCTCCCCGGTGATGCCGGAGCGGTCCAGCACGAACGTCACCGGGCACTCGTGCAACCCGCAGTCCAGCAGCAGTTGGTCGAAGGCGCGGTTGAGGAACGTCGAGTAGATCGGCACCACCGGCCGCAGACCCGCCATGGCCATCGCCGCGCTCGACGTGACCGCGTGCTGCTCGGCCAGGCCCACGTCGAACACCCGATCCGGGTACCTCTCGGCGAACCGGCCGAGGCCGACCGGGTGCAGCATGGCCGCGGTGACGGCGACGATGTCCGGTCGTTCCTCGGCGATGTCCAGCAACTCCTCTTCGAACGCCTGCGTCCAGGTGCCACGGCTCGGTGCGGTGGCCGGCTCCGCCCGCCGCGGCGGCACCGCGTGCAGGTGGTCGACCTCGTCGGTCTCCGCGGGCCGGTAGCCGAGTCCCTTGGTGGTCCGGCAGTGGACGAGCACCGGTCCACCCGCTTGCTTGGCCAGCTCGAAAGCCTCTTCCAGTGCCACCAGGTCGTGGCCGTCGACCGGACCCACGCATCGCAGGCCCAGCTGTTCGAACAGACCCGAGCCGCCGTCGTCGTCGTGCAGCCGGTGGCTGACCACACCCACCGTCGGGCTGTAGGAACGACCGTTGTCGTTCAGCACGACGATGACCTTGCGCTGGGCATCGCCGATGTTGTTCAACGCCTCCCAGGCCATGCCACCGGTCAGGGAGCCGTCGCCGATGACCGCGATGACATGGCTGTCCTCGTTGTGCCGCAACGCATTGGCCTTGGCGAAGCCGTCGGCGTAGGACAGCGCGGTCGACGCGTGGGAGTTCTCGACGAGGTCGTGGTCGGACTCCTTCCGGCTGGGGTAGCCCGACATCCCCCCGGCCACCCGCAGCCGCCTGAAGTCCGGCGAGCGCCCGGTGACCACCTTGTGCACGTACGCCTGGTGTCCGGTGTCCCAGATGATCCGATCGGCGGGCGACGAGAAGGTCCGGTGGAGTGCGAGGGTCAGTTCCACAACACCGAGGTTGGATCCGAGATGCCCCCCGGAGACGACCACGTTCTCCACGAGGAACGCGCGGACGGCGTCGGCGAACCGGCATAACTCCCGGTGGCTCAGCGCTTTCACATCCGCCGGATTAATGCCGTCACCCTCCCGCAGGCGCGCCGCGAACTGATCCTCCATCGATACCTCCCACGACGAACAACGGGCGACCCGCAGACATGAGCCACCGGTCAGCGGATTAACGCGCACTTCGGTGCACCACGAGGAAGGTTTCCCGCAAACCGAGTCGACCGACAGGTCACCCCGTCCAGCCAAGGCAATTCATTGATGTCGACCTCGGACACCCCCGGCGCCCCCTATCCCCGCCGAACGTAGCAAAAGCAGAAAGGGGCCGCAACCGAACCGGACGATCAAGCGAGGTCGCCGAATTCATCAATTTGACCCATGCCCGAGGCAGTGACGTCACAGTGGGTACCCCCAGGGCGCCACTCCGGTCAGCCCCGTGGACTACCACATGAGGACCCCTCGAGGGCCGACAAGCAGACGGTGACCGCTCCTGGGCGGAAAAATCTTGATATGAGAGCCCGGGAACCGCCGGAGGACGCCGGCTTGCTGAGCTGTGTTTACCGATCTTCACATCGGCTACCCAGCGCGGTCGGGAATGTCGCGTCGACGACCGGGAGGAGGGGATCATGGAAACAATCGAGGCAGGCCGACCGCGCGCGGGCGACGACGCCGAACGGGCAGGCCGGAACCAGGACCTCGCGGACGCGAACCCGACCAGCGAGGAATTCGCCGGCGGCTGCACCGCCACAGCGTGATACTGCGGCCGAATTGGTTGTCCCGCCGGACTTCTGCCGGGTTCCCACCGCCCGGACGTTGCCATCGCCGGGGCCTACCGCATCCACATCGAGCCCGGTCTGAGCCTGTGCTTCACCCGGTGCGCGGACAATCGCGACGTACGGTCGGCACGCCGCCGTTCGTGTGAACGCGCCGCGAATGGCTCAGTGTCGTCACGCCGGTGCGGTATCCCTCGTCACCGAGAGGTCGCCCAGGCCGTGCGAGGGAAGTTCATGACGGTGCAGTTCGGGCTCTTGGGGGAGGTCACCGCGTATGTCGACGGGAGCCCGGTCGATCTGGGACCGGTCAAACAGCGGTGCGTCCTCGCGGCGTTGGCCGTGGACTGCGGCCGGGTAGTCCCCCGTGATCGCTTGGCCGACCGGGTCTGGGGCCGGACGCCTCTCCCCGAACCCGCCGCACGCTCTACTCCTACATCTCCCGACTGCGACTGGCACTGGGCGGCGGCGCACGTGCGTCCATCGAACGTCGCGCGGGCAGCTACCTGCTCGGCGACCCCGACCTGGTGGACCTGCACCGGTTCCGCGCGCTGTGCGCCGGGGCACGCGCCTCGCGGGATCCGGCGCACACCGCCCGAGCGTTGACCGACGCCGTCGCTCTGTGGCGGGGCGCTGTCCGGGCTCGGCGGGGAGTGGGCCGCCGCGGAGCGGTCGAGGCTCGGACGCGAGCGCCGCGCCGCAGAGGACGACCTGGTCGACGCCCGCCTCGCGCTGGGGCACGGCGAAGACCTGGTGGCCGAACTGGCCTCGCGTGCCGAGGACAACCCGCTGGACGAGCGGGTGGCGGGCCAGTACCTGCAAGCGCTCTACCGCGCGGGTCGCGCCGCCGACGCCCTGGAGCACTACCGCGGGTTGCGCGCCCGGCTGGTCGAGGAGTTGGGCACCGACCCCGGCGAACCGCTGCGCGAACTGCACCACCGCATCCTGTCCGGCGACCCGGCGCTGGTGGTGACGGTGCGACCAGGCGCACAGCCGACCGGCCCGGTGCCGCGCCAACTGCCGCCCGCACCGGCGGGCTTCACCGGCCGCGCGGCGGAGCAGGCCGAGCTCACCACGGCCCTGGGCGGCGCGGACGGCGACATCGTCGCGGTCACCGCGGTGACCGGCGCGGGCGGCATCGGCAAGACGTGGCTCGCGCTGCACTGGGCGCACCGGCACGCCGACCGGTTCCCGGACGGCCAACTGTTCGTGGACCTCCAGGGTTTCAGCCCCAACGCGAGCCCGATGGACCCGTCGACGGCCCTGCGCGGCTTCCTGGGGGCGCTCGGCGTCGACCCGCGCGCGGTGCCGCCCGACGTGCACGCGCAGAGCGCCCTGTTCCGCAGTCTCGTGGCGGGCAGGCGGGTCTTGGTCGTCGTGGACAACGCTCGCAGTTCCGACCAGGTCGCGCCGCTGCTGCCGGGCAGCCCGACGTGTGCCATCGTGGTCACCAGCCGGGACAGGCCGGCCGAACTGCCCGCCCGGCACGGTGCCCGCCCGGTGCGCCTGGACGCGCTCTCCGCCGACGAGGCCCGCTCGGTGCTCACCCACCGCGTGGGAGCGGCACGGATCGACGCCGAACCGGAGGCCGTGCGCGAACTGCTGTCGTGGTGCGGCGGCTATCCGCTCGCGCTCGCCATCGTCGCCGGTCGCGCCACCGCGTACCCGGAATTCCCGCTGTCGGCGTTGGCGGGCGAACTGCGGGACGAGGCCACCCGGCTCGACGTGCTGGACGACGACAACGTCGGGATGAGCCTGCCCACCGTGCTGTCCTGGTCGCACCGGGCACTGAGCGCGCAGCAGGCCAGGGCGCTCGCGCTGCTCGGGCTCGCCCCGGGCCCCGACGTCGGCCTGCCCGTCGCCGCGAACCTGCTCGACCTGCCGGTGCCCACGACCCGCCAGGTGCTGCGCACCCTGGAAGACCTGCACCTGGTGGTGCAGCACGCGCCCGCCCGGTGGTCGATGCACGACCTCGTCAAGCTGTACGCGGCCGGCATCGCCGAGCAGGACACCGACGACACCGGGCAAGACGCGGCGCTGTGCCGCCTGGTCGACTTCTACCTGCACACCGCGCACCTGGCGGACCGCCTGCTGGAACCGCACCGCAGCCCCATCCACCTCGACCCGCCCACACCGGGTTGCCGCCCGCACCGGATCGCCGACGGGTCGTCGGCGCTCGCCTGGTTCTCGGCGGAGCACCCGAACCTGCTGGCCGCCCAGCAGTTGGCCGCCGAGCGCGGCCACGACACGCAGGCGTGGCAACTGGCCTGGGCGCTGGACGACTTCCACCACCGCGGCGGACGCCTGCACGACGCTGTCGCGGTGTGGCGGATCGGGCTGCGCGCCGTCGAACGCACCGGCGACCGCGCCGCCCTCGTCCTGGCGCACCGCCTGCTGGGCGGCACGGCCACCTACACCGGCCTGCACGAGGAGGCGATGACCCACCTTTCCCGCTCCCTGGAGCTCGCGGAGGAGGCCGGTGACCGGCTCGCCCGCGCACACACCCACCGCGTGCTGGCGCAGACGAGGCCGACGCGTTGGACAGCCTCGGGTTCATCGCCCACCACAGCGGCCGACCCACCGACGCGGTCGACTACTACCGGAGGGCGCTGGACCTGCAACGCCGCCGGCTCGACAGCTTCGAAGAGGCCGACACCCTGGACCGGATGGCCCGGGCGCACGTGGCACTGGGCGAGGTGCGCCGGGCGCGCGAGGTGTGGCGGCAGGCCGTAGAGCTGTACCGGGCGCAGCACCGCACCCAGGACGTGGAACGCGTGCTGCGCGGGCTCGACGACCTGGCCGCCGACCGCTGATCAGTCTGCCCTGAACCGTTTGCCGTCCCCCGGATCGGCTCGGGCGGTGGTCTGCGACTGGTCCACGACCGTGGTCGACGACTTCGACTCGACCGGCCACGCCTCCGTCGCCCGCGCCACCGCCCCGGTGGTCAGCGCCGCCGCGAACAACCCGGTCGCAGCCAGGTACCGCTTCCGACTCACCATGCAACTCCTCCTCGGCTCTCCGGATTCACCGACGAGGGTGCCGGACCGATGTGAAAAAAGTAGGAATCCGCAGAGCAACCAGCCACCACGGTCACCGCTCTGCGTCAGGACGGCCGAGCCACCAGGGGTGCCGGGCGGCCACGAGGACCAACCAGCACCAACGGAATGTCCGCTTCTGCTGACGAACGGACGTTCGGCACCCTCACGCTCATCGACGCTGTCGTTGTGCAGAACCGAGGATGGAGCTTCAACGTTTTTTCGTGTTGTCGAGGTTCGAGCGGATCACCCTGGTTCTGGGGTGGTCACGGCCGAGTACTCGTTCGCAATCGGCGAGGACAGCTTCGAACAGCGGGATCGCCCGACCCGGATCACCCGCCGACTCGTAGGTGGCGGCCAGGTTGTTCCGCGAGCCCAACGTGTCCGGATGGTCGAGGCCCAACACGCGTTCGCGGTCGGCGACGGCGGCTTCGAGCAGCGGGATCGCCCGCCCCAGATCACCAACCGCCCGATAGGCACCGGCCAGGTTGTTCCGCGCGTTCAACGTGTTCGGATGGTCGAGGCCCAGCACCCGCTCGTAGTCGGCCAGGGTGACTTCGAGCAGCGGGATCGCCCGCCGGAGATCACCCGCCGAGTCGTAAGCGCCGGCCAGGTTGTTGCGCGAGCCCAGCGTGTCCGGGTGGTCGATGCCCAACACCCGTTCACAGTCGGCGAGGGTGGCTTCGTACAGCGGGATCGCCCGCCCGAGATCACCCGCCGCGTGATAGGCGTAAGCCAGGTTGTTGCGCGAGATCAACGTGTGCGGGTGGTCGGGGCCCAGCACGCGTTCGCGGTCGGTGAGGGTGGCTTCGTGCAGCGGGATCGCACGTCCCAGGTCACCCACTGCGTGATAGGCGGCGGCCAGGTTGTTCCGTGAGGTCAGCGTGTCCCGGTGGTCGGGGCCGTTGAGGCGTTCGGTGCCGGCGGCGGCGCGGGCGTGGTAGGCGATGGCGGTCGCGAGGTCGCCTTGGCCTTCGAGGTAGCGGCCCAGCTCCGTGAGGAGCAGGCACGTCGCCGTGGTGTCGGTGTCCGGTGTGGTGTGGTCGAGCAGGGTCCGGGCGTGGGGAACGACCGTCCGGTAGGCCGGCCAGTCCCCGGGATTGAGCGGGTCACGTTCTGCCAGGGCCGTTGTCAGGGTGTTCGTGGCGGTGTCGCGGGCGGTGGTGATGTCCTCGGGCCGCCGGTGGGGGTCGGTCGGATCGGGGGTGCGGGTGACCGCCTGGACCAGCCGGTGCACCGTGACGGAGTCGGAGGTGAGGGTGATCATGTTGTAGGCGGCCAGCCTGCCCAGCGCCTCGGACAGATCCGGTTCCCCGACCACCCCTGCCGACAAGGCGCGAGGGATGCCGTCGGGGGCGTACCACGCCAACTGCCGCAGCACCCGCCCCGCCACCGGGGTGTCGGCCAGCCGGTCGAGGGTGACGTGCCAGACCCGCGCCATCGTGCGCTGCGCGTCACCGCCCTCCGCCGTCGCGGTGAACATCCGCACCGGGACCGCGCCAACAGATCCAGGTAAGTGGTGGGGGTGATGCGGTTCTGCGCGAGGTAGGCGCCCGCCTGCTCCACCGCCAACGGCAGCCACCCCAACTCCGCGCACAACCGGTCCCCACCGGCCAGGTCCGCGCCCGGCCATTCCGACCGCACGATCCGGGCCAGCAGATCCACCGCCTCGTCGGCCGGGAGCACGTCCAACCGCACCGTCTGCACACCCCGCCAGCCCGAACCCCGACGGCTGGTGATCACCACCGTGCCGGTCCGCACCCGCTCCAACAACCCCGCCACCTCACCAGGCGCGGTCACGTTGTCCAGCACCAGCAACCAGTCCTCGTGCGCGGCCAGCCACCGCACCCCCAACTCGACCCGCTGCTCCACCGGCAGAACCGCCGACTGCGGAGCCAACGCGGTCGCCAGATCGGCCACCCCGACCTCCAGCGCCGCAGGAGAATCCGCGGTGATCCACCACACCAAAGAGAACCGGGCGCCCTGCACCTCTGCGAACCGTGCCGCCAACGTGCTCTTCCCCACCCCTCCCAGACCGTGCACCGCCACCACCACAGCACGGCCACCCGACGACCCCGCCACCACCGCATCCAACCTGGCCAACTCGGCCCCACGGCCCACGAACGACCCAGGCACCACCGGGACACGACCCACCCACGACACAGCCGGCACCGACTCCATCACCGGCACCACCGGCGCACCCGCCACGGCGATCACATCACCCACGACCGTGACGTCCCCGCCGGCCTGCAACAGGTTCGACCCGTGCGACGCACCACCGGCCTGGCTCACCCCGCCCGGCACACACCCATCACCGGCACCGCCCACACCCACCCCACACCCGCACCGCCGACCCCGCCAGCCGACCACCAACACCACAACCCGCCCCGAAAACCCCCACAACGCACAACTGCGGACAACCCTGGCACAACACCTGACCAGCATCCGCTGATGCCGCCGAGCGAAACGGTCGGGGACGCGTCGGCGATGAAGAGGGCGTGGTCGCCGAGCCGAAGGGACACCATGACCCGGCTGGACGCTTTGTTGGACGAAGCGGGGATGCGACCCGGATCGGTGACCTGCGCTGCGGTTCTGGGCGTGCTGGTCGGGATTGGGACGCTGATCGGCGGTGTGCTCGCCGTCGTGGTCCTGGTCGAGCCGCCGGCGGTGGGCTGGGTCGTGCTCCTCGCGTGGTCGGTGGTCGCGGTCCAGGTCGTGGCGTCGGTGCTGTTGACCGTGGGCGGGATGCGACTGGCGATGGGGATCGGGCGGAGTGCGCTGGTCACCGGTGCCGCGCTGGAACTGTTGGTCTGCGGGGCCTACCTGCTGCACGCCCTGACCTTGATCGCGCCCGACAGCGACAACGCGCCGGAAGCGGTCGTCATCTCCACCGCCGTTCCCGTCGCAGTCGCCACCGCGGCGGCGTCGAGTCTGTTGCTGACGCTGCGCCGCACTGCCACCGGCTACCTGCTGCTCAGCCGACGCACTGCTTCCGGGGCCTGACGGGCGACCTCGGTCGTGGAGTTTCCCGCGCTCCGGCATTCTGTACCACCATGGGAACGCTGACCTATGGCCTGAACGTCTCGGTGGACGGCTACACCGCCGACGCGAACGGCGACCTCGGCTGGGGCACGCCGGACGACGAGCTGCACCAGTACTGGAACGACCGCACCGGGCAGATCGCGCTGTCGCTGTACGGGCGCAAGCTCTACGAGCTGATGTCGGCCCACTGGCCGACCGCCGACCAGGCACCCGACGTGCCCCCGGTGGAGGCCGAGTACGCCCGGCTGTGGCTGGGGATGCGGAAAGTGGTCTTCTCCCGAACCCTGGAATCGGTCGACTGGAACTCCAGGCTGGAACGGGGTGACGTGGTCGAGACCGCCAGGAGGCTGAAGGCCGAGACCGACGGCCTGATGGAGGTGGGCGGTGCCACGCTCGCCGCGCCCCTGATCCGGGCCGGCCTCGTAGACGAGTTCCACGTGCTGGTCAGGCCGGTCGCGATCGGCGGCGGCACACCGTTCTTCCCGTCACTGGACACCTGGCTGAAGCTGGAACTGCTGGAGAACCGCACCTTCGCATCGGGCGCGGTCCTCCTGCGCTACAAGCCCGTCCTCGGCTGACCGGGTCACGATGGTGGTCGTCGCCTGCTGTCACCCGGTCGCGGACGGGATGCCCAGCCACGACAGCACCAGCGGGTTCTCACCCAGGTCCCGTTCGGCGGACGGAACCGCGCCGGACGGCCATTCCGCGTCGCGCCATGCCTTGTACACCAGCTCATCGGGACCGGGGAGCCCGTGGACATCGCGCAACGCCACCACACAGCGCGCCGCGATCGCGGCGTACTCCACCGTCAACGCGGGCAGCGGCGAGGAGCAGGTCCAGTTCGGCGGGTCGATGCCGGTCGGCGGCTTCCACCCGGCCGCGGCCATCCGGCCGGGATCCGCGGACGGCGCCGCCGCCTCGGCGTGCAACTCGTGCTCGCCGCCGGCGAACTGCACGAACACCCGGGGATCGGCGCGCGAGAAGACGACCAGGAAGACCCGGTCGGACACTTCCCGCAACGCCTCGGTGAGACCGCCGCCGAACGCCTCCCAGTCGGTCACCTCGGTCACCGGCCTTCCGGGGTGAGGAATCGGACCACGACGGACCTCGACGACAGCGTGACGGTGACCCGGGCGGCCCCCATCTCCCAGGTCGTGTCGGTGTGCCCGCGATCGCATCTGATGGACGGACGCCCCAGCCGGGCCGCCCCTTCGCGCACCGCCAGCGTGAACAGGTCGCCGAGGAAGGCCCTCGTCGCCGGTGTCTCCTCCGTGACCACGTCCGCGATCCGGAAGCGCACGGACGACACGGTGTCGATGCCCGACATCGACACCGCCGGTGGTGTGAAGGCCGGGTTGACCAGGTACCCCAGCCCGTCCTCGACCTCGATCGCCCAGCCGAGGCGGTCGACCGCCATCCGCTGGGCGTCGGCGCGGGACACCGGCCAGGGGACACCTGCCCAGAAGTCGACGGTCTCCCAGACCTCGGCGGGGGACATCGCTGAGTAGTCCACGTCAGCGCGTCCGCAACCGGGCGATGCGGCTGATCCCGCGCGTCTCGACCGGTTCGGTCCCGGTCGGCAGCGGGCCGCCGGAGCACAGGCCACGGGCGAGGACGAGCGCGGTGATCTCGTCGCGGATCGCCCTGCTCATCCTCGTGGCCGGGCTGCACAGCTCTGTCACGGGAGCCTCCACGACTATCTTAGGACAGGCCGGCCGAGGACCGCTCAACCTGATCGAGAGGCTCTCTTCGACCGCTCTGACCGCTTCGGGCGGGTGGTCAGATGTTCCGGAGCCGGGTGGTCACCTGTGCGTGCGGCATCGAGCGTGTCCCGGGTGATCGGACCGCGGGACCGGGTGGTCTCGCCTCGAAGGCGGCTGCCTCCGGAGGCACAGCTGCCCCGACAGCCCGCACAGCGGACGCCGGCCGGGCACCGGTGTCGGGTCAGTAGGATCGGCGGGTGCGGACCGCCCTGGTGATCACCGCCGGTCGGTACGCCGACCTTCCCCGACTGCACGCGCCGCGCCACGACGGCCGGCAGCTCGCCGAGGTGCTGGCCGACCCCCTGATCGGCGGGTACCGCGTCGAGTGGCTGCCCGACGCCAAGGCGGACCGGATCCGGCGGCGGGTCAACGAGGTCCTCGTCGAGGCGGGCATGGACGACGTGGTGCTGCTGTACTTCTCCGGCCACGGCGTGAAGGACGTCTCGGGTGAGCTGTACCTGGCGGCCGTGGACACCCGACGCGACCTGCTGCCCGCCACGGGCGTGTCCGCGGCGTTCGTGCGGGACCTCGTGGACCGCTGCCGGGCGCGGCAGGTGCTGGTGTGGCTGGACTGCTGCTTCGGCGGGGCGTTTCCCGAGGGGCGGACGCCGAAGTCCGGCGGCGACGTGGACGTCGTGCACCAGATCGAGCCGCCGCAGGGCTGCGCGGTGATGGCCGCCTCCACCGCTGTCGAGTACGCCTACGAACGCGGTGGCGACGTGGAGGGCGAGCCGAAGGGCTCCTACTTCACCCGCGCGCTCGTGGCCGGCCTGGAGACCGGCGACGCCGACCTGGACGGCGACGGGCACGTCGACGCCGACGAGCTGTACCGATACGTCTACCAGCGGGTCGTGGCGGAGACGCCCTGGCAGCGCCCGACCCGCAGCGGCCGGGTCACCGGCGATCTCCGCGTCGCGAAGAACCCGCGCGGTCCCCGCTCGGGCGACACCGGCTACGACATCCCGGTGGCGCCGGCCAGGCGCAACCGGTGGCGGTCGGCCGCCTACCCCGCCGTCGCCGTGCTGGCCGCCGCGGCCACGTGGTTCGGGATCGCCGCGTCCACCGGCGGGGACTGCGCTTCCGGCACCATCCGGCTCGTCGGGAACACCGCGTTCGCGCCGGCCCTGACCGCGCTCACCAGGCGGTACCGCCAGGACTGCCCGGCGGCTTCGATCCTGGTCGAGACCAAGGGCGACCTGGCCGGGCTGCGGGAGGTGGCGGGCGCGGTCGACGGGGTCGCCGCGATCTCCGACGAGTCGGCGGACCTGCCGGACCTGGTGTCGACACCGATCGCCGTCGGCCTGTACTCGGTGGTGGCCAACGAGAACGTCGGCGTCACCACCATCACCTCCCGGCAGCTGCACGAGATCTTCGACGGCACGCACGTCAGCTGGTCCACGTTGGGTGGCAGGGACGTGCCGATCCGCCTCGTCGGCAGGGGCGTCGAGTCGGGGATCCGGCGGAAGTTCGAAGACCGGCTCGGCGCGCCCGAGCCCCCGCTCTCGTCGGACGACTGCGAGAACGCCACCCGTCCCGCCCGTGTGGTGCGGTGCGAGCGCGGCACCGCGCGGCAGGTCCTCGACGTGGTCGATCGGGTGGCCGGCTCGGTGGGCTACGCGGTCGCGTCCGACGCCACGCCGTACTCGCACGTCATCCGGCTCAAGATCGACGGCCGGGAACCGGACTTCGGCCTGGCCGAGTCGAGCGGCTACCCGTTCTGGAGCGTGCTGCGCCTGCACACGCGCGGCGCGCCGAGCAAGGACGTGGCGTCGTTCCTGCGGTTCCTCGGCGGCGAGGCCGCAGGCGGCATGATGCTGCGCGAGCACTACCTGCCGTGCTCGACCGGCGGGATCCGCTCACCGCTGTGCGAGGGATGAGCCGACCGCACGGAGGGTCCACCCCGCCATTGGACCAACCGCAGCACAGCCCGGCATCCGGACCTCGGCATGGGCAGATGTCCGGCTCACTTCCCGGCCGCACGCCGGCCGCAGGGCTGAGCGGCCGAGGATGCGTTCAATGGTCTCCGAGTGCGTGTTCGGGCGGGGGCGCGGGCAAGGGGAAGACGGTGCGCAGTACGTGGGTGAGGATGGCGACGGAGTCCGCCGGCGGGGCGATCGTCTGTCGCAGGGCCAGTCCGATGCCCAGTGCGCCGATCATGACGACCGCTTGGTGCAGCGGCACCGCGGGTTCGAGGCGCAGGCGTCGGGCGTGCTCGGCGAGCAGGGCGGCGACCTGCTCGTCATGACCGCGCTGGACGGCGGCTACCAGGGCGGCGGTGTCGGGTTGCCGTGCCGTCGCGGCGAGCACTTCCGCGGCGGCGGCGCTCCACTTCGCCGCAGCCTCGTCCGTCGGGCCGGCGGGGATGAGTGCCGCGATCAGGGCGTCGCGGTCGTTGGCCTCGGCGAGGGCGTTCCGCAGCTGTCGCAGGTGGGTGTCCGCGTCGGCTTCGATGATCGCCAGCCACAACCCTTCCTTGCCGCCGAAGTGCTTGTAGACGGCACCTCGGGTGTAGCCGGCGTCGGCGGCGATCTCCTCGACCGTCGCTGCCAGGAAGCCGCGTCGCAGGAACACCTGCCGTCCCGCGTCCAGCAAGTGTTCGTGGGTGCGTCGCTGCTGTTGTGCCCGCGTCAGCCTGACCATCGCCCGCCTTTCAGTAACACCATGTTTCCAGATACATGATGTTACTCTACTGTCGGGTTCATGGAGTTGCTCTCGGCCGTGGCCACGTTGCTCAGCCTGCCGCTGTGCCTGGCAGGGTTCGCGTGGTACGCCGTGCGTGCCCGCCGCAGCGGCGGAGGCCAGGCGTTCATGTCGCCGTTCGAAGAGATCTGGGATCCGATCACCCACAGGACGAACATCGAGATCCGGATCGAGGCCGAGCGGAGTCCGCAAACACCCTCACCGGGCGACCCGCCCGCACCGCTGGGGCGTCTCCACGATCCGACCACCGAACCGTGAAGATCCGCCTGGACGTCCAGTCATCGGCATGTGCGGGTGTTCGAGCGAACTACCGCTCAGCGTGGACGTTCCGGTGCACGCCCCCGAAGGGGTGCACCGGCGGCTCCGTCGAACTTCCACGATGAGCAGTCCGGTCCGCGGCACCGCAGGGCGGTCGCCGCGGTGACCGGCCTGGCCGCTTACGAGAGCCGGTCGAGGATCCAGTCCACTCCCCCAGTTTGCCGGTGCCGTTCGCCACGCCGATCAGGCGCGGTATGCGCGGCCGGCAGCCACCCGACCGGTGCGCCCGAACCCACCCACGGTCGGCCCCGATCACCGATCGTCCCAGCCGCACCGCACCCGAGCGGGTGCCCACCGGGCGGGCGGCGGTGCCCCCGGCGCGGTCGGCGCCGCCCAGAACACCGGGTCGAGCGGCTACGGTCTGGGGTCGACGGCGACAGAGGACCCAGGTCGGAAACCTGCCCTGATCCGGTCGTCGCCCGGCGGGGGTCACGCAGAAGCCGGTGACCAGGACGGACGGGATCCCGCTACCGAGGGGGCAACGCTGCCTGAACGCACATGGGCAGCAGATGGGACAGCAGTGCGTACTCGAAGTACCGCGCGGGTGTCCGGGGCACGGGTGTGACGAGATCAGGCATGATTGTCCGCCGCGAGATCGGGGCAGCCGTGGGAGCAGTGCGTCGTCAAGCCGAGGACGGGGTGGAACGCGTGGCCGACAGTGATGCCGCGGAGGCGGGAAGACTGTCCTTCGCTTTCGACCTCGACGCGCTGTCTCCGCAGTTAGGGGTGGTGCGCCGCTGGGTCGGCGAGGTCCTGGCCGACTTGGACGAGGACGACCGGGACGACTGCGTGCTGGTGGTCAACGAGTTGGTGAGCAACGCGTTCGACCACGCCGTGGGTCCTCGCCGTGTCCGGCTCCACTGGTCGACGGGGCAGTGCTTCGTGCGTGTCGAGGTGGACGACGCGTCACCCGATGGGCTTGTTGTGGGCAGGTCGCGTCTGGGCGGCAGCCGCGGCCGGGGGTTGATCATCGTGGAGCGTCTGTCCAAGGACTGGGGTGTCGACGCACGGGTGACGGGCAAGACCGTGTGGGCCGAGATCTCCTGCTCGTCGGCCACGGCCGTCCGCGACGGCCGGTAGAGCGGACCGGGCGCGGTGCGCACCGGATTTCGAGCCGCCGGTTCGCACCGCGCAACCAGACCGGCGTGGGCGCTGGTTGCTCAACGACACCGCGTCGAGCCTGGCCCACCACTTGCGCGGTCCCGTCGTCCCCGGCACGCCGGAAACGACATCTCTGGTTTACACCCGCTCGCGGGACGGTAAACGCCGATAGCACGTGCGCCGCACAGCCCTGCGGAAGTCCGCTGGGCTTGCGGCTGCTCGCGCGAGGTCGAGGGCTTCCCGCAGCTTCGGTCGCACCCGCAGCACCTCCACGGTCCCGGTGATCTGCCGTGTCCTGAGCACCGGATGTCGACCAGCGATTGCATGGCGGTGACGAGTACAGCCGCACCGGGATCGGATTGGCCTGGCGCCACGCGACACGAGACCGTCACTCGCAGGCAGATTCCTCACCCGGGTCGGCGCCGCAGTCGATGACCGCCCAGACCGTCTTGCCGCCCTCGGGCCGGAGCCGGAAACCCCACTCCTCGGACAGCGCCGACACCATCGTCATCCCCCGGCCGCGATAGGCCCCCAGGCGGGAGCGACCGACCACGGGCGGGTTCTCGGAGATGTCGTCCACCTCGACCCGGATCCGGCAGGGCTCCCTGTTGTGCGTCATCCGGACCCGGCACGGACCCAGGGCGTGGTCGTAGACGTTGCTCACCAACTCGGTGACCACCAGCGTGAGGTCCATCAGGGAGTCGTACCCGACCCAGCCGAGGACCTCTCCGGCCCATCGGCGCACGGCCACCACCTCGGACAACCGACTGGCGGGGATGTCGAGCGTGAGCGGCTCGGCTCTCTCGGCCACCACGGCCATGTCACCTCCCGGCTGCCCGCGGTGCGGGCTGCTCCATACGGGCCCGTCCGACTACTACCCCGCCGAGCCGGAGATCAACCCTGAACGCGGGCGGTCAGGGGTGCGCGGAGTCGGGTGTCGTGGTGTGCACGGTGGTCAGGTCGGTGAGGCCGGAGATGGTCAGCAGAGGCATCAGCAGGGGCCGGACGACGAGTTCCAGGCGGTCGGCGTGGGTGAACAGCACGGCCAGCGCTGCGCTGTCGAGGTAGTCGACGGCGGTCAGGTCGACCAGGAGACGACCTTCGGTGGCCTCGACGGCCCGGGCGAAGTCGGCGCTGTTGCTCAGGTCGATCTCGCCCGCGACGGTCAACCGGGCGGTGCCGTCCGGTCGCGTGCCCGGCGTCAGGGTGAGCGGGGTGTTCATCAGCGGATCCTCAGGTTCATGTCGATGGTGGTGCCGGTCGACGCGCGGGTGATGGTGATCTGCTGCATCACGGCCCGCATCAGGCGAATACCGCGGCCTCGTCGGGTGTCGCCACCGGGCTCGGCGGGCTTCCAGCGGCCCGAGTCGGTGACGGTCAGGCGCAGGTGGTCGGCGGAGGTCTCGGCGCGCAGCCGGACCGGGCCACCGGGTGCGTCGCGGTGGCCGTGCTCGATGGCGTTGGCGCACGCTTCGCCGGCGGCGAGCAGGACGCCCTGCGCGGTGTCGACCGGCAGCCGGCACTTGCCGAGCCAGGTCCGCAGCGCGCTGCGGACGGACGCGAGCTGGGACGTTTCGGCGGGGAAGGTCACCTCCAGCGGAGCGGGGTGGCGGTAGAGCAGGAGGGCGACGTCGTCCTCGTAGCCGGGGGCGGGGGCGAGCCCGCTCATCACCCGGGTCGCGAGGTCTTCGACGGAGACGTCCCGCCCGTCGTGGACGGCCTGGCTCGCCTGCCGGATGCCCTCGTCGAGCGGGCGGCGCCGGCGTTCGACCAGCCCGTCGGTGTAGAGCAGCAGCGTGGCGCGGGCGGGAATGGTGAACTCGGCCTCGGGACGGGTCCGGCCGGGCCGGACGGCCAGCGGTACGGAGCGCCCCTGGTCCAGTAGGGCGGTGCTGCCGTCGGGGAGGGCCAGGATGCCCGGCGGGTGCCCGGCGACGGTGTAGGTCAGGTGCCCGGTGGCGGGGTCGAGGACGCCGCAGAACACCGTGCTGCAGATCGCGCCGGGAACACTCGCGGCGAAGCGGTCCAGCGCCATGAGGGCTCGGGCGGGGCTGGGGTCCTGCAGCAGGAGGGCGCGGCAGGCGCTGCGCAGCTGTCCCATGACCGTGGCGGCCCGCAACCCGTGGCCGACGCAGTCGCCCACGACGATGCCGATCCGGCCGTCGGGCAGGGTGACGATGTCGTACCAGTCGCCGCCGACCTCCAGGCGACTGGTGGCGGGCTGGTAGCGGACCGCGAAGCCCTCCGGGAGGTGCGACGGACCGAGGATGGCGCGTTGCAGGGTGATCGCGGTCTCGCGTTGCTGGTCGAGCTGGTGGACGCGGTGCAGGCCCTCGCCGAGCCGCCCGGCCAGCAGCGACAGCAGCAACCGGTCCTCGTCGGTGAACGGTCGGTGGTCACCCGTGTCGACCCACAGCACCAACGGGCCGTCGGGGTGGTTGAGCCGGATCCCCGCGCCGGTCTGCTCCCCGACCGGGGTGAGCGGCGGGTGCCGGCGCAGCTCGGTCAGCGCCCGGCGTCGGGACTCGGTGAGCCGGTGCCAGGCCGCCGACGGGTCGGTGGCGGTCAGTGCCGGCTCGTCGCCGTGGTCGAAGACGGCGGCCAGCACGCTCCTGGCGCGCCACAGGCCCTGGAGTTCGGCCAAGGCGCCGGTCAGCGCGTCGGCCAGGCTGGTGGCCTCGGACAGGCGGGTGCTCAGCGCCGCGAGCGCGGTGTCGCGTTGGACGGCGTAGTGCTCGGCGGTGACGTCGCGGAAGGTACCGACCATCACCGGGCGTCCGCTGTCGGGCGACCGGGCTTCGTTGATGGCGGCGCTGATCCACAGCCGGTGCCCGTCCCGGTGGGTGACGGGGATGGTGCGGCTGCCCTGCCGCCGTTCCAGCAGTGCCGCGAAGGCGGCGGCGACCTGCCCGTGGGCCTCGGGATCGGTCTCGGCGTCGGGCCACCACGGGTGGACGGGGGTGTAGGGCAGGCCGTCGGCGCCGTATCCGAGGATGTCGGTGAACGCGGTGTTGATCTCGATGACGGCTCCGTCCGCGTCGCAGACGAAGAACGCCTCCTGCAGGGAGTCCACCAGCGCGGTGCGCCAGCGCGCGTGGTGGCCGCGCAGCCGGGCCAGTTCCACGTTCGCCCGCACCCGCGCCAGCAGTTCGGCCGCCGCGAACGGCTTGACCAGGTAGTCGTCGGCGCCGGCCCGCAGGCCCTCGATCGACGCCTCCTGCCCCGCACGGGCCGACAGCAGCAGGACCGGCACCGACGCGGTGCGCGAGTCGGCTCGCAGGGCCGCCACCAGCGCGAGCCCGTCCAGGCGGGGCATCATCACGTCGCTGACCACGAGGTCCGGGACGTGCTCGCGGGCCGCGTCCAGCGCACGCCGGCCGTCGTCGACCGTGTCGACGTGGTAGCCGACGCCGGTCAGGATGCGGGCGAGGTACTCGCGCATGTCGGCGTTGTCGTCGGCGATCAGCACCCGGGCGGCGACGACCGCACCGGGGTCGGCGGCCGGGCCGAAGAGGGCCGGATCGTCGGGTTCGTCGCCGGGCAGCCAGCGCAGCGCCTCCTGCACGAACGGGTCGGCGGTGGCGGAGACCGCCAAATCGCCGGCGGCGGGCACCAGCGAGTCGGCCGGCAGGTGGGCGGTGCCGAAGGGCAGACGGATGGTGAAGGTGGTGCCGACACCTTCGCTGCTGTCGGCGGAGATCGTGCCGCCGTGCAGACCCACCAGTTCCCGCACCAGCGCCAGCCCGATCCCGCTGCCCTCGTTGGACCTCGAACGGGCGTTCTCGATGCGGTGGAACCGCTCGAACAGCCTGGGCAGTTCCGCGGCGGGCACGCCGGTGCCCGTGTCCGCCACGGTCACCACGGCGTGCGTGCCCTCCGCTCGCACCGCGACCCGGATGGAACCGTCGAAGGTGAACTTCAGCGCGTTGGACAGCAGGTTGAGCAGGACCTTCTCCCACATGCCCCGGTCCACGTGGACCGGCTCGCCCAACGCCGGGCAGTCGATCACGTACTCCAGGCCGGCCCGGTCGACGGCGGAGCGGAAGACGCTGGCCAGCTCGGCGGTGACGGTGGACAGGTCCACCGGTTCGTACCGGGCCTGCATGCGGCCGGCCTCGAAACGGGCGAAGTCCAACAGCGTGTTGACCAGCTTGCTCAGCCGCAACCCGTTGCGGCGCACCACTTCCAGCTCCTCGCGGGTCCGCGCGTCGGAGTCGCCCAGGCGGCGGCGCAGCTCCTCCAGCGGCCCCATGATCAGGGTCAGCGGCGTGCGGAACTCGTGGCTGATGTTGGAGAAGAACGCGGTCTTGGCACGGTCCAGCTCCGCCAGCTCCTCCGCCCGCCGCTGCTGCGCCTGGTAGCCGCGGGCGCTGGCGATGCCCGCCGCCACCTGCCCGGCCACCAGCTCGACGAAGCCCCGGTAGCCCTCGTCCAGCGGCCGGTACCGGTTCAACCCGGCCACCAGGAACCCGACCGGCGCGCCGCCCTGCTGCGGCAGCGGCACCGCCAACGCCTGCGCGGGCGGTGCGGACCAGTCCCCGAACGGCAGGTCCCCGAACGGCGGGCCGTCCAGCTCCACCAGCGCCGCCTCTCCCCGGGCGGGCTCCGACACCGGCCACGGCGCCCTCTCGTCATCCGGGTCCAGCACGTCGGGCGCGGCCGGGTGCCCGGTGGGGATGCCCGTCGACGCCGCCAGCCGGGCCCGGCCCTCGTCGTCGAACAGGTACGTCAGCGTGAACGGCAGGTCGCGGAAGTTCCGCTCGAGCTGCCGGGCGACGAAGGCGAGCGTTTCCTGCTCGGTGCGCACCACCCTCGGGTCGGAGCCGAGGTCCCGCAGCGTGGCCATCCGCCGCTCGCCGATGACGCGGTCGGTGTCCTCGCTGACCACGCAGAGCATGCCCACCACCGCGCCCGCGTCGTCGTGCAGCGGGCTGTAGGAGAACGTGTGGTAGGTCTCCTCGGGGTAGCCGGACCGCTCCAGGAACAGCAGCAGTCCCTCGTCCCACGTCGCGGTGCCGGTGGTCAGCACCTTCTCGATCCGGGGGCCGATGTCGCCCCAGATCTCGGCCCACACCTCGTTGGCCGGGCGGCCCAGCGCCCACGGGTACTTCCGGGCCAGCGTGTCGCGCCGGTAGGCGGCGTTGCAGAAGAACGTCAACTCCGGGCCCCACGCCATCCACATGGAGAACCGGGACGACAGCACGATGCTCACCGCTGTGCGCAGGCTCTGCGGCCACCCGTCCGGCGGCCCGAGCGGCGTGGCGGCCCAGTCCACCACCGCGAGGTCCGCCCCGATTTCACCATCGGCGGAGAACACGTCCTCCACTTGCGGTGCCCGCTCCCCGTCACCAGACCGCGCCACCGGCCACCCTCTCGTCCACGGGAACCGCATGATCAGCGGACCCGGGCCCGCATCGCTGCAGCCTACCGGCCTGACCGTCTCTTTTCCCGACAGCGCAGAGCCGCGAGGGCGCCGCTTGCCGGAGATCGACCCGCACGCCCGGTCCTGATGTCGACCACTGGTCATGTGTGACTGCCGGCGGCCGACTACCGTCACCCGTTGGCAGCGGAACGCGGGGTGACGCCGCTCGTCGAGGATGTACACCAACGGCAGGAGGCCGCCCATGAGCGAGGAGCCCACGTCGGCGCCGATCACCGTCCGCGCCGACACGATCGGCGACGTGCCGGTGTTGCGGATCGCCGGGGAGCTGGACATGCAGACCACCGAGGTGGTGCGAGGCGAACTCCTCGTCCGGCTGGACGTAGCGGGCGGGCCCCTCGTGCTGGACCTCACCGAGGTGACCTTCCTCTCCTCCAGCGGCTTGGCCCTGCTGGTCGAAGCAGCGCAGCACGCCGAGCGACGAGGCACCGCCTTCGTCATCGCAGCCGCCCACCGCGCGGTGCTGCGACCGATCCAGGCGACGAACCTCGACGAGGAGCTGCCCGTCTACCCGCGACTCGACCATGCGCTCGCCGCGCTGGGCGGACCGACCGGGGCACGAACATCGTCACCCGGCGATTGATTGGTCGCCGACGTCGTGCGGAGCGGGCCGACAAGGTGATCCGCGTTTTCGTCACATGAGGCGTCCCCGTCCCTGAGCTGCGCCAGCCTCGTGGGTTCCCACCGCCGCAGCGGCATGCTGACCTCTTACGGCCGGCGTCGACGCTCGTGCATTCCTTCGGCCGATAGCGCCTGCGGACCCCGGACAGCCGCGAGCGCTGGCGCCCGACTTGCTCGCGGGCGCTGTGCAGGAACAGCACGCCGCCCAGGATCGCGGTCCACAGACCATGTCTGAACGGGAACAGCAGGCACGCAGCAACTCGGTGGTGAGGAGGTCCATCAGCGACAGGCCGTTCTCCGTGAACATCGCCCGCTTCATGATGCCGAGCGGTGACGCGTTCCACTGGTTCTTATCGCCGCGGAATCACCGTTCGATCAGCAACCTCCCGCCTTATGCCTCTCCTCCGACCTCATCGCGCGAGAGCTTGGATCAGGCCCGTTCAGGAAATGCTGGTCATGTGTTGCCACACAACCGAGTCACTGACCGGCAACTGGTCACCTCGGCATGCAGCACCGTCCGGTCTCCTGTGGGCGACGGACAGCAGCTGCCCGTGACGCCGATACCGCCGCCGCAACCTTCTCTGCAATTTTGCGGACAGCGCGTGACAGAGCATGCACAGCAGTCTTTCGGCGTGTCGCACGAGCGAGACCCCCTGAACAGACGGCGGGAACTAGCATCTGGTCACGCGGAAGCAGTCACGTCCTCAGCACCGTGAACTCCACACGATTGGATTCAAAGCGGTAGCGGTAGCACGGATCGGTTGAGCTGCCTGGAAACACGACGTACACGTTGGACCAGCGACCTCGGAGAACGATCGGATGGAAAGCGTTACGCCACACAGTCCTGATGCAGAGTCGGAGCCGTCCGGAAGCACGCTCCCAACGCCGCCACAGGCTCGGAACGAGTTGATCGGGGACGTGCACGGCGCATCGGTGCAAGCAAGCGCCGTGCACGGTGGGATTCACTTCCACCTGGCATCCTCGTCCTCACCGGCGCCACAGGTGGCATCTGGCGGTATCCGCCACACTTCGCGGATCGTAGCGGGATGGGTGCGCACCTTGACCGTCTTGCTCCTGGCAGGTGGCTTTGGTTCCTACTTCATCAACGTCTCGGTCGGGCAAGGGTCGCTGAGTCGGAACCTGGCGGCCGACGCCGTACTCTTGGTGCTGGCCGGGACACTGTTTGCAACGCGGTGGAGACTGGCCAAAGCGACTGAGATGTCGTTCCCGACGTACCTTGGAAAGCTACTCGCACGCTGCACGCCCGGAAGCATGATCGCGACGTCGACCCCGGTTCTCACGATGATCGCGATCGCCGTCATCGTGCTGCTGTCGACATCCGTGGTGACTCCGACCACCGGCTCGGAGTTCACCGCCGCGCAAGGCCGGAACGGCATTTTGATCATCTTTGCCGCTCTGGGTTGTCTGGTGGGCAACATCCTCGTGGACCGATGGCGGAACCGACCGCGGTGAAGCCGGCGTAGGGCAGCCGGGACGGCGTTCGCACTCGGACGCCGCGGGTGTCCACGTCGGGATCGGCAGGGCACCCGAACGCGAAGCGATGATCACGTCCGCAACGCCCAAGCACCCCCGATGGACGCCCCGCGAACGGAACATCGGCGGCATCCGACGCCGACTCCTCGACCACTTCTCCTCGCGGGAGAGATCCATGGACGACCTTCTCCAAGGCCTACGCAGGCCACCACAAGCAGCAACGCCGGCCTCACCAAGCGTCCGGCAGTGCGCAGCGCCACCGGGCGAGGCCTCCGAGGTGATTCTCGCGGCCTCGCCCGGTGCGGGACTACTTCCGGGTCTGATTCGTCTGCGAGGCCGGGTCCTCTCTCAACCGAGGTCGGCGACCGGTAGACCGAGGCCTGCGCAGGTGTCGGGCCCGCCGGGGAAGACCGCGACGGCCCCTTCCATTGCATCGACGGCGCGGCCGTCCAGTACGCAGGCCACCAGCGCGGGCACCGGATGAGCCGACCCCTCGATCGTGGGCGAGGCCTTGTTCCAGCCGGCGTGGTTGTTCTTCCACGCGTCGGCGCAGATGGACATGATCTCGCCGGTGATGTCGCCGCGGCCGTCCGGTCCGTCGCCGGCGATGCCGAACAGCAGGTGCTGGTTGACCTCGCGGCTACCGATGTCGGCCGTGCGGTAGCAGTAGCCCGCCTCCGGGTTGCCCGGCGGCGCGGTCCCGGGCACGGGCTGCGAGCCGGCGGACGCAGGACCACCGCCGAGCGTGCCGAACCCTCCGGTGAGGGCGACGCCGCCGCCGATCACCACAGCCGCCACGGACGCCGCGGCCAGCGGCACTGCGAACCGGAGCCGTCGCGCACGGCGCGCTTCGGCCCGTTCCAACGCCGCCACGTCCAGCCCGAGTGGCGGTTCGCCGTCCAGTGCCCGCTCGAAAAGTTCCCTGCCCACGGTCATGTCCGTCACTTCCTCTCCTGCGGTGCCCGCACAGCCGGATCCGCGCCGAGCAGCAGCGTCCTCAACGTCTCCAGTCCCCGCGCGCACTGCGACTTCACGGTCCCGGTCCCGATCCCCAACGCCTCGGCCGTCTCCGCCACCGACAGGTCCAGGTAGAACCGCAGCACCAGCACCGCGCGCTGACCGGCCGGCACACCGGCCAAAGCCGTCCGCACGTCCATCGCGTCCTCCGGCGACCCCTGCCCTACCGACGCCCGCTCCGGCAACTCCGCACGCACCTCGCCGAACCGCGACCGCTTCTTCGCCGCGTCGATCGCCAACCGCGAGATCACCTGCCGGGCATAACCCTCCACACCCTCGGCGTCCAACCGATGCCACTGCCGGTACAGCCGCATCACCGCCGTCTGCACCAGATCCTCGGCACCCTGCCAATCACCGCAGATCAGGAACGCCAACCTCCGCCACGCCGCAGCACGACCGACCACCAACGGCGTGAAATCCAGCCGATCCACCCGCACCGCCCCTCATCGACCGACCCAGATACAGCCGCCGGCGGCGATCGGTTGCATCAGACCGTGTGAGATCCACACCACACCGGAGTCGGCCGGATGTCCACCGCCACCGCAGTCGCAGGGCCGCGCGAGGCGCCGCGATCCCTGCGGGAACTGCACTACGACACCCACGACCTGCCTCGATCGCTGGATGCTGTAGCGAGGCATGAAGTACGGACATTCGTCGCCCACCGGCGCCCACTGGACCAACGGGTGTCCTTCCTCTGTTCGGCAACATGGAGGCGGCTTCCGGTGGCGTTGATGCCGTCGGGTACTCGTACTCACAGGTGGAATCCGCTGTCGAGCAGGTCCCCGCAGCCGATGGTCAGGGTGGCTGCGCTGCTCCGACATCAGTCGATCGAGCCGCTTGAAGTCCGATCGCCCGGGTAACCGCCTCCGGTGACCGAAGGCGACAACGCACCGATCAACCCCGACCCGCCCCACTCCCCCGGCACGCCACGACTGGAAGACCTGGATGTGGAGGTTCCGAACGTCGAGCGCACGACACCGACCGGGCAGGACGTCCGCCACGACGCCGCCGCAGTCGAGCCACCGGACTGACCACCGACCGGTCCGACAGGACGACGGGTTCCTGCACCGCACCACCTCCTCGCCGGACCAGCTGATGCCTCACGGCCGGCAGAGAGCTCCTGCGGACCGCTGAAGCCGAGTCACGCGGTCGGTGTGGACGGCTCATCGGTCCACGTCTCCGAACCGGACAAGGTGTCGCGCGCCAGCAGCTCCAGCACGTCGGACATCCTGCCTGCGCGGGCGAAGGCTTGTCGTTGCCTGGCCGCACCGCCGCCATCGGCGTCCAGAGCTGACAGCCGGTGGCGGACGAGGTCGAGGTCGGCTGCGCCGAGATGGTCCCGGACGTGGTGCACCAGGCGGTCCAGCAGCAACCGGGTGGGTTCGAGCCGTCCGGAGAACACGTCGAGGGACATGCCGGTGATGCCGTCCCGCGCCGCACGCCACATCGCGGCGCGCAACACCTCGGTGGGCACGGGTGGCGCCGGCAGTCCCCGGCGGAGGCCGGCCAGCGCGGTGGCGACGAGCCCGCGCACCAAGGCGGCCAGCAACACCGCTTCGTCCACCGTGGCCGCGACGTCGGCGACCCGCACCTCCACGGTGGGCAGGTGGGAGGACGGCCGGACGTCCCAGTAGATGTTCCTCAGGTCGTGGGCGGCACCCGACTCCACCATCATGTTGCACGTCGACTCGTAGTGCTCCGGCGACTCGAAGTAGGGCGGAGGACCGGCGCTGGGCCAGCGCGCCCAGACGATCGAACGCCAGCTGGCGTAGCCGGTGTCGAGGCCGCGGGCGAACGGGGAGTTCGCCGTCACCGTACCGAGCACCGGAAGCCACGGCCGCACGTGGTTGCACACCCGCACCGCCGTCTCCGGATCCGGCACGGCGACGTGTACGTGACAGCCGCAGATGGACTGTTCGGCGGCCAGGAGCCGGTAGTCCCCGGCGAGCCGCCGGTAGCGGTCTTCGCTGCCGGTCCGCAGGTCCGGCCCACCCACCGGCGCCACACCGACCGCGAGCAGCCGGCAGCCCAGACCACGCGCGGTTTCGGCGGCCACCATGCGGAGCCCGTGCAGTTGCCCGCGCACGTCGGCCAGGTCGTGACACACGGCGGTGCGGGTTTCGACCTGGGCGGCGACCAGTTCGACGTCGAGGTCCACCCCGAAGCGCCGGCGGGCCGCCTCCGCGACCTCGCGGCCGTGTGGTGCCGGCTCCCCGGTCCGGGGGTCCACCAGCAGGAACTCCTCTTCGACGCCCAGCGTGAGGGCAGGTGGCAAGGCGTCCAAAGTGGCCTCCGGCGGCGTTCGGCCCAGGTATCCGAGGTACCCGGCTGATCGGAGGGGCGAAACGCCGGCGGCCGGGAGGTGCGGTGGCAGCCGGGACGTGCGCCGGCGTGTCGGGACCGGAACAGGTCGCGGAACCGGGACGAACGGGTGAACTGCGGGCACAGGCGAATAAGAGCACCGGAGCCGGGTAATCGGGCGGGTCTCCGGCGGCTCCGGGTAGCTGCGGGGGACGTGAGAGCGGTCGTCCGCCCCGGCGGACCCGTGCCCTGCCCAAGTAAGCCGAGGATGGTCATGACGACGCTGAAGCCGATGCCGATCGTGCCCCGGGAGGCCGGGCGGCCTCGTCCGAGGGGTTCGGCGCTGCTGCGCCTGTTCGGCACCACCGATCACAAGATGATCGGGTTGATGTATCTGACCACGTCGTTCGGGTTCTTCCTGGTCGGTGGGTTGATGGCGTTGCTGATGCGGGGCGAGCTGGCCCGGCCGGGGCTGCAGTTCCTGTCCAACGAGCAGTACAACCAGCTGTTCACCATGCACGGCACGGTCATGCTGCTGCTGTACGCGACGCCGATCGTGTTCGGGTTCGCCAACTTCGTGCTGCCGCTGCAGATCGGGTCGCCGGACGTGGCGTTCCCGCGCCTCAACGCCCTGTCCTACTGGCTGTACCTGTTCGGCGGGCTGATCGCGGTCAGCGCGTTCCTCACCCCGGCGGGCGCGCCGGACTTCGGCTGGACCGCCTACACCCCGCTGTCCAGCGCGATCCACACCCCCGGTGTGGGTGCGGACCTGTGGATCTCCGGGCTGGTGATCGGCGGTCTGGGCACCATCCTGGGCGCGGTCAACATGATCACCACCGTGGTGTGCCTGCGGGCACCGGGCATGACCATGTTCCGGATGCCGATCTTCACCTGGAACATCCTGGTCACCAGCATCCTGGTGCTGGTGGCGTTCCCGATCCTGACCGCCGCGCTGCTGGGCCTGCTGGCCGACCGGCACCTCGGCGCGCACGTGTTCGACGCCGGCAACGGCGGCGTGATCCTCTGGCAGCACCTGTTCTGGTTCTTCGGCCATCCCGAGGTCTACATCGTCGCACTGCCGTTCTTCGGCATCGTCTCGGAGATCCTGCCGGTGTTCAGCCGCAAACCGATCTTCGGCTACAAGGGGCTGGTCTACGCCACCATCGCCATCGCGCTGTACTCGGTGGTCGTCTGGGCGCACCACATGTACGCCACCGGCGCGGTGCTCATGCTGTTCTTCTCCGCCACCACGTTCATCATCGCCATCCCCACCGGCATCAAGTTCTTCAACTGGATCGGCACCATGTGGAAAGGACACCTGACGTTCGAATCGCCGATGCTGTTCAGCGTCGGGTTCCTGGTGACGTTCCTGTTCGGCGGCCTGTCCGGCATCCTGCTCGCCTCACCACCGATCGACTTCCACGTCCACGACACCTACTTCGTCGTGGCTCACTTCCACTACGTCCTGTTCGGCACCATCGTGTTCGCCACCTACGCCGGCATCTACTTCTGGTTCCCCAAGATGACCGGCCGGATGCTCGACGAACACCTCGGCAAAGTCCACTTCTGGACCACGTTCATCGGTTTCCACCTCACCTTCCTGGTCCACCACTGGCTCGGCAACCAGGGCATGCCCCGCCGTTACGCCGACTACCTGCCCGGCGACCAGTTCACCGGCCTCAACACCGTCTCCACCATCGGCGCCTTCGTCCTGGGCGCCTCCACCCTGCCCTTCCTCTACAACATCGTCAAAAGCTACCGCTTCGGTGAACCCGCCGGACGCGACGACCCCTGGGGCTTCGGCAACTCCCTGGAATGGGCCACCTCCAGCCCGCCACCCCGCCACAACTTCACCGAACTCCCGCCCATCCGCTCCGAACGACCCGCATTCGAACTGCACTACCCCCACATGGTCGAACGGATGCGCTCCGAATCCCACTACTCCGTGCTGCGCAAGAACCAGGACGACGTCGAGGTCGACCAGACCACCGAGAAATACCTGGCGCCCACCGACCGCGAGACCAAGCACGACGACTGACCTCCCCGACAGGCGTTGGAGGACTCGATGACCCGGTACGAACGCCGTCAGCTCCGCCGGATCGAACGCTGGTTCGAGACGACCGACCCGGAGCTGGCAGCGGTTCTCGCCGGCCGGACGACCGGCGCGCGGCCGGCGCATCGACCGTCGACCAGGACCTGCGTGGCAGTGCTCGGCATCGCCTTCGTGGTCGGCGGGGCACTGGTCCAACTGTCACTGGCGTTCGCAGGCTGCCTGCTGCTCATGACCGCGGCCTGCCTCCACGTCACACGCCCCCGGCCGGCCAAGCCGTAGGACCGCGTGCCGAGGGGTGAGGGAGCGGTTCCCTGTTCGACGTGCACCACCTCTGGGTCCGACCTGGCCGGGACATCGCCGAGTCGCGGAAGCCGGTGACTCCGGTGACACTCGGTTTGTCCGTACCCGCGAGTGGTATTCCGATGATCCCTTCGACGGTTCTCGGATTCATTCGGACGAGACCGCCGGTGGGACTTCTCGTCGGTCAAGCAGCGTGCCGACACCCACGTGGCTGCCTCGTGCGGGGATCGTGTCGTCGTCACGCTCGCGTGAGGACAGTGCGCGGCGCACTCGCGTGTGGCCCGACCAGCGAGCGGTGAGGACATCATGATCAACGCCGATCAGCCCCTTCCAGCCGGTTCCGACGTGCCGACCCTGGGTGTGGAGGAGGAGTTCCTGGTCGTCGACCCGGGCAGCGGCCTGCCCGTCCCGGTGGCCGGCGAGGTGGTCGACCTGGCCAACCGGCTGGGCGCGGACCTGCAGCCCGAGCTGACGCGCGTGCAGGTGGAGACCAACACACCGGTGTGCCGCACGCTGCGCGAGGTGCGCGGGCACCTGCTGACCGCACGGTCGACGGCCGCGGCGGCGGCCCTTCAGGCCGGGGCGCAGTTGCTCGCGGCCGGCGTGCCCCTGACCGGGCCGATGGGACAGTCCTTCAGCGACTCCGACCGCTACCTGCGGATCGGGGAGGGTTTCGGTCTGCTGGCGGCCGAGCACGGCGTGTGCGGCTGTCACGTGCACGTCGCCGTGCCGGATCGGGAGACCGCGGTGCAGGTGTGCAACCACCTGCGGCCGTGGCTGCCGGTGCTGCTGGCGTTGACCGCCAACTCGCCGATCCACCAAGGCGTCGACACCGGCTACGCGAGCTGGCGGTCGGTGCTCAACAGCCGCTGGCCGTGTTCCGGCGCGCCGCCGTACTTCACGTCCGCGGAGCATTACGACGCCGTGCTCGACATGATGGTCGACAGCGGAGCGGTGCTGGACCGGGCGATGGTGTACTGGGACGTGCGGCCCTCGGACCACCTGCCCACCGTCGAGGTCCGGGTCTCCGACGTGCCCGCCACGGTCGACGAGTCGACCCTCCTCGCCGCCCTGGTGCGTGCCCTGGTCACCACCGCCCTCGGTGCGATCGGCCAAGGTGACCGGGCGTTGCCGGTCACCACCGAGGCGTTGCGCGCGGCCTACTGGCGCGCCGCGCACGACGGCATCACCGGCGACGGCATCGACCTGTTCGCCAACCGCCGCGTCCCGGCCGCCCACCTGCTGCGCCGGCTGGTCCGCCACGTCCGGCCGGCCCTGCGCCGGAGCGGGGAGCTGCGCGCGGTCAACGCCCTGCTGACCAAGGTCCTCCAGAACGGCAACGGCGCCGTCCGCCAACGGCAGGCGTTCCAGCGCCGCGGACGGGTCGAGGACGTGGTGGAGCTCCTGACCCGGGACACGAGCCACGACCGGCTACCGGAAACCGCCGCGTGACCGCCGGACATCACGCGGACCACCCCGAACTCTCGTGCGGGACCGCCCGGGATGAACCCGGCACCGCCACCCGACGCCCGGCCGGACTGCTGGTGCTCCGACACGAGGTCGCCCTGCTGCGCCGGCCGGTTCCTGCTGATTCCATCCGCCACAAGCGATGGAGCCCGCACCGGAGACGAGATGGTTCGGCGAGGGGGACCGGCCCGCCGAAACCGACCGGTGTGGAGTACTGAGGCGGGCTTTCGGTCGAATTCGTGCGGTGAGCGCTACTCGTGGTCGTTGTCAAGATTCGGAGGACGACCTCATCGGGTAGGAGATGGACCCGTTTCCCGCTGCCTGATTCCGTTGATCCGTGGCTACGCTGCGGTTCTCGACCATTCGGGTCGTCGACGGAAGAGGTGTTCGCCATGTCGGATCAGGTTCGGCTCGACAACATCGACCGGGTGTTCGCGATTCTCGACATGGACGGCGACGGCGGGATCAGCAAGGGCGACTTCGCCTCGATGGCGGCGGGAGTGGTGCGGGAGTTCGGGCTCGACGAGGATTCGACGTCGGCCCGGCAACTCGTCGAGGGGTACGAGGACGTCTGGGACTACATCCGCGGTGCGGACCTGGACGTGGACGGCGTGGTGGGGGCGGCGGAGTTCCGGGAGGCGCACACGTCGGGGCGGGTGACGACCGAGGTGCTGGTGGAGAAGTGGGAGCGGGCGTCGCGGCGGTGCTTCGAGGCGGCCGACGGTGATGGGGACGGCTACATCGACCTGGAGGGGTTCGCCGCGATCTACCGCGGTGGCGGGGTCTCGGACCCGGCGGTGGCCCAGGCGGCGTTCAGGGCGATGGACGTGGACGCGGACGGCCGTCTGGACTGGGCCGAGCTGTCCGCGAACGTGCGGGGCCTGTTCACGGCGACCGACGAGTCGGCGAAGGGCGCCCACATGGTCAGCGGCGACTGACCACGCCGACGCCGGTTCGCGGAAGTCCGGTGAGGGCCGTCAGGACTTCGACGGATACCGGCCTCACGAGACGCGCGGAGAATGCGGCCTCACCTGGCTGTACTGCCCTGGGACATCGCGGGCGGTTCGATGATCACGGAGCGCCCTGCAGCCGCTGTTGGGCCAACCGCGCGGCCAGGATCGGCAGGAAGCCGTGCACCTTCGCCCGCGAGGCGAGCTGCCGGTACGCCTCCACCACGGTCTCCCGCACGACCTGATAACTGACTCCGCCCGCCAACCGACGCGTCAACTCCTCCGCGGCCTGGTCCAGCTGAACCTCCACCCGCGCGTGCAGATCACGCGGATCCCGGACTTTGTGCCCATCGAGCCTGTCACTCATCGCAGCCCTCCAACACCGACCCGGATACCACCGGCAGCCTCGTCCCAACCACCACTCGGATGGACCGTACGGTTGAACGTGGGGCAAAGCCAGCCTGGATTTCCGGTGAATGAACTCCCAACCCGCACCCCGGACCTGCCCACCACAGCCCCGACCACGCTTGCGCCACCCCAGCACCACCAGCGTGGTGACCGAGGAGCAGGCAGCGGAACAGGTGACCCAGCGGGTTGCCTCCCCCACGCGGAGTGCACCGTTCGCACCACGGCCTGACTGGCCGCTTCACTGCCCTCTCCGGTCCGGCATCGCCCAGTGATGTCATAGAGTCCGCGTGTTCGACAGCGCAACAGAGTCGTCGACACCCAAGCCCGCCGGACGCCGGAGAAGCCAGTGAACCGAATCGCGCCGTGGCGCAGGCTGACCGTGCAGGCGTGGTTCGGTCTGTTGCTGGGGTTGATGATCCTGCTGCTGGTGGTGGGAGCGTTGGCGGGAGCCCAGGCCCTGCGCCGCACGGCCGAGGTGTCGGACGAGCTCGTGGACCGGATCCAGCCGGCACACACCGAAGCCCTCCGGTTGCGGCACGCGTTGGTCGACCAGGAAACCGGTGTCCGCGGCTACGTCCTGGGCGCCGACTTCCGGTACCTGCGGCCCTACGAGGAAGGCATCCGGGTCGAAGCACAGGCTTTGGCACGCCTGCGTGAGGTGCTGGACGGGCGTGACGCGCTGCTGGCCGACGTCGACGCCATCGACCGGACGGCGCGGCAGTGGCGCCGCGAGTACGCCGAGCCGGCGATCAGCGCGGTCGTCGCCGGCTCGCCGCGGCCGGAGGAGACCGCCGCCGTGCTGCGCGGCAAGGAGACGTTCGACCGGCTGCGCGGGTTGTTCGACGAGCACAACGCGCGGCTGGACCGGGCCCGGGAGGACGGCCACGCCGACCTCGACCGCGCCCGACGGCTGCGCGACGTGGTCCTCGGCTCCACCGCCGCGGGGCTCATGGCCATGGGCGTGGCGATGGCCGTGGTGGTCCACCTCGTGGTCATCAGGCCTCTCAGGGTGTTGCGCGTGGCGTCCCGGAAGGTCTCCACCGGGGAATTCGGGCAGCGCATCGAGGTGCGCGGCGCGGTCGACGTCCGGTCGGTGGCCGAGGACGTGGAACAGATGCGCGGCAGGATCGTGGCGGCGCTGGAGGCCTCGCGCGCCAACGAGCAGCGGTTGCGACGACAGACGGCGGAACTGGACGCCCAGACCGAGGAATTGCGCCGCTCCAACTCGGAGCTGGAGCAGTTCGCCTACGTCGCTTCTCACGACCTGCAGGAACCGCTGCGGAAGGTCGCCTCGTTCTGCCAGTTGCTGGACAAGCGCTACGGCGATCAGCTCGACGAACGGGCCCAGCAGTACATCGGCTTCGCCGTCGACGGCGCGAAACGCATGCAGGTGCTGATCAACGATCTGCTCACCTTCTCCCGGGTCGGGCGTCAGGTCCAGCTCCGGCACGGGGTTTCGCTGGACAGCACGCTGAGCCTGGCCCTGGACAACCTCGCCACCAGGATCGAGGAGAACCGCGCGCGCATCCAGCGGCCGGCGGGACTGCCGACCGTGGACGGCGATCCCACCCACCTGGCCATGCTGTGGCAGAACCTCGTCGGCAACGCCCTGAAGTTCCGCCGGCCCGACCGCGACCCGGCCGTGACCATCACCTGCGACCCCGACACCCTCGCCGGCGGCAGGCCCGCCTGGCGCATCGGCGTGGCGGACAACGGCATCGGCGTCGACCCCCAGTACGCCGAGAAGATCTTCGTCATCTTCCAGCGGCTGCACGGCCGCGACGAGTACAGCGGCACCGGGATCGGCTTGGCCGTGTGCCGCAAGATCGTCGAGTACCACGGCGGGACCATCCGCCTGGACACCGACCACCGCGACGGCACCAGGCTGGTGTTCACCCTGCCGGCCCACCGGCTGTCCGAAGACCAGCCCGACAGCCCTCGCGGCTGACCCCCGACGCGGTGTGATCGCCTGCCAACCGACACGAGACTGTCACTCGCAGGCAGGTTCGCGAACCGTCACTCGCAGGCAGGCTCGTCACACCCGGGTCAGCGCCGCAGTGGATCACCGCCCGAAGCGTCCTGACGTGAACCGGATCGCGCCGTCGTGTAGCGGATCGACCCCGGCTCGGCCAAGCCCTAGCGTCCGTCCACGACGACTGTCCGAAGTGGTCCGCACGGGAAGCGCAGGACCCGGCGGTGATACCCGGAGTCCACGTCATGGAGGTTGGGTTGCGTACTGCCGGCAAGTCCGTGGGCCGTCCGGTCCGCAAGCACGACGGTGACGCCTACCTGACGGCGAACGCGACCTACACCGGCGACATCGTGCTGCCGGGCACGGTCTACGCCGCCCTGGTGCGCGCACCGCTCGCACACGCGCTGATCCGGTCCGTGTCGACCGCGGCGGCGGAAGGTGCGACCGGAGTGATCGCCGTGGTCACCGGTGAGGACATGATCCCGTGGTGTGACGAGATCCCGCACGGACTGGACGCGGGGCATCTCGGGGGACACCACAGCGCCGTGTTCCCGCTCGCCGTCGAGAAGGTCGTCTACGCCGGCGAGCCGATCGCCGCCGTGGTAGCCACCTCCGAGGCTGACGCCCATGCGGCTTGTCTGATGGTCGAGGTGGACTACGAGCCGCTGCCGGTCCTGCTCGACGTCGAGTCCGCGCTCGCGGCGGACGCCCCGATCCTCTACCCGGCCTGGGCCGAGAACGTCCTCATCGAAGGCCACGTCGGAAACGACGACTTCGCCGAGGTGGCGCGAACAGCGCCGCACGTGCTCGAAGGCGAGCTGCGGACCCACCGCGGTACGGCGGCACCGATGGAGCCACGCACGTACCTGGCCGACTGGGACGCCGGAAGGCAGCACCTCACTCTCTACGCGTCGACGCAGAACCCGCACGTGCTCCGGACAGTGCTCGCCGCAGCAATGCGACTGCGCGAGGATCAGATCCACGTGGTCGCGCCCAAGGTCGGTGGCTCGTTCGGCCTCAAGATGTACGGAAGCCGTGAGGACTTCATCGCGCCTGTTCTCGCGCGAATGGTCGGCCGTCCGGTCAGTTGGGTGGAAGAACGCGCGGCCTCACTGCTGCCGGCCGCCCGGGAGCAGGTGCTGTCCTACCGGGTCGCATTCGACGACGACGGGGGCCTGCTCGCCCTCGACGTCGAGGCCCTCACCGATCACGGCGCTGCCGCCCCCACGCACGGTTGGGCGATGGCGTACGTAGGGGCGCTCTCGACGGGGCTCGGCTACGCCATCGAGCACTGCCACGTGCACTATCGCGTGGTAGTCACCAACAAGGCGCCGTGGAGCGGGACCAAGCCGTTCGGCAAAGACGGTGCGACACTCCTGCTGGAGCGCATCATGGAGCGGGTCGCGGCCGCGACCGGCGTCGACGCCGGCACGGTGCGACGGCGCAACTTCGTCGCTCCGAGCGCCTTCCCGTACCGGCACACCTCGGGCTTGGAGCTCGACAGCGGCGACTACGCCGCCGCACTCGATCAGACGCTCGAAATCCTCTCCCACGAACGGTTGCGCGCCGACCAGGCGCGGCTGCGGGCGCAGGGCCGCTACCTCGGTATCGGCCTCGGGTTCGAGCTGATGCCCGAAAGCGCCGACATCCCGGGTGGGTTCGTCGCGGCGTACGACACCTCGACGGTCCGGATGAGCCCGTCAGGGCGCGTGTCGGTGCTCACCGGAGTCACCAGCCCGGGCACGGGCAGCGACACGGGCATCTGCCAACTCGTCGCGGACGAACTGGGAGTCGCCTTGGACACCGTGTCGGTGGTGCAAGGCGATACCGACACCTGCCCGTACGGTTTCGGCAACATCTCGAGCCGTTCGCTCGTCACGGGCGGCAACGCCGCGGTGCTCGCCGCTCGCGACGTGGCGGACAAGATCCGCGCGGCTGCCCGCGCGTTGCTCCGAGCGGATTACGACGAGCCTGTGCTCATCGAGGACGGGATCGCACGGCTCACCCGCGACCCGTCCCGCAGCGTCTCCGTTGTCGAGGCTGCCCGTGCCGTGTACACCCGTTCCTACGAGCTCGAGCTCGACGTGGAGCCGCACCTGGAGTCGACGCGCACGTACCGGCCTTCGAACATCCGCGAGGTGCCCGACGCACTCGGCCGGATGCAGACCTACACGACCTATCCCTATGCGGTGCACGCTTCGGTCGTGGAGGTCGACGTCGAAACCGGTGTCGTCACGCTGCTGCGGCACGTCGCCACTCACGACTGCGGCACTGTCGTCAATCCCCTGATGGTCGACGGGCAGGTGACCGGCGGTGTCGTGATGGGCCTTGGCGCGGCCTTCAGCGAGGAACTCGTCTTCGACGACGACGGGATTCCACTCACGACCGGCTTCAAGACCTACCTCCTCCCCCGGGCGGTCGACGTGCCGCGCGTCGAGCTGGGCCACCTCTGCACACCGGCGCCAGGCACTCCACTGGGCGCGAAGGGAGTCGGCGAGGCCGGGTTCGCCGGGGCGCTCGCGGCGGCGTTCAACGCGGTGAACGACGCGGTCGCGCCGCTCGGTGCCCGGCTCGACCGCACGCCGCTGAGCCCGATCGCCATCATGAGGGCACTCCGGGAGGCCCGTCGATGATCCCGACCCGCTTCGAGTACGTCGCACCGCGAACCGCGGCCGACGTCGTAGCCGCACTGGACGGGGAGAGCAGGCTGCTGGCCGGGGGTACCTGGGTGGTACCGGAGATGGGACGTGCCGAGTCCCGCCCCCGGCGGGTCGTCGACCTCCGCCGGGCCGGCCTCGCGACGATCTCGGTCGAGGGCTCCCGGCTGCGCCTCGGCGCCATGTGCACCTACAGCGACCTCCTTTCCAGCGAGGACGTCACACGCCACGCGCCGCTCCTGCGCACGATGGCGAGCGGAGTGACCGGCGGGTCGGCACTGCGCAACCAGGCCACCATCGGCGGCTCCGTCGCCGCTGCCCGTCCTCAGTCCGACGTGCCCGCGACGCTGGTGGCCCTCCGCGCGGACGCGGTCGTCGCGGGCCCTGCGGGATCGCGCCGCGTACCGACCGCGGAGCTGTTCCTCGGTGCCGGACGGACCACGCTCGCCGTCGACGAGGTGATCACCGGTTTCGACCTGCCGTCCGAGCGCATGTCCGGGCACGGCTACGTCAAGCTGAAGCGGGGCGGCAGCTCCTGGCCCATCGTCACCGCAGCGGCGCTGCTGCGCCTCGATGACGACGGTCGGTGCGAGACCGCTCACCTCGTCCTCGGCGGGGTCGAGGCGGTGCCGATGACGGTGGACCTCACGATCATGCTCGGGCGTCCACTCGGCGACCAGGAACTGGATGTGGCCGCGGCGCGAACGGTGGCCGCGTTGTCCGCGCCCTGGACCGACGTGCTCGCTCCAGGTGACTACCGCGCGGCGGTCGCCGCACCCGCGGCCCGGCGGGCGCTTGCCATGGCACGGGCCAACGTCGGCGTCACGGAGGGGGAACGGCATGGACGACGACCTGACTGCCCTTGAGATCACCGTGAACGGGAAACGCCGCTCTGCGACTGTGGACCGGCGTGAGCTCCTGATCGAAGCGCTCCGCAACCGCTTCGGCGTCACCGGGCCGAAGATCGGGTGCCTCACCGGTGACTGCGGAGCCTGCACGGTCCGGCTTGACGGCCTGATCACGAAGTCCTGCCTGCGGATCGCCGTTGCCGAAGACGGCGCGGAGATCGAGACACTCGAGTCGATGAGCACGAACGGTCTCACGGGACTGCAGGAATCGTTCTGGGACAACAACGCTTTCCAGTGTGGTTACTGCCTGTCCGGGATGCTCTTCGCGGCCGAGGACCTGCTCGACCACAACCCGACGCCGGACGAGGACGAGATCCGTCAGGCCATCAGCGGGAACCTGTGCCGCTGTACCGGCTATGACGCGATTGTGACCGCCATCAAGCGCTACGCCGAGCGAGTCGCGGAAAGTGATCGCCGGCAGTGACCTGCGAACGAGGAGATTCGTCGTGAGCGACAACGCGGAACGGCTTCCCCTGATCGATCCGGCGTCGGCACCGGAAGAGGTCCGGTCCGCGTTCGCGAAGCTCCCCGGGGTCAACTTGTTCCGCGCCATGGCGTCGGCCACGACGTTGTACCCGCCGTTCGTCGACTACCTGGCCGAGCTGTTCCAGGACATGGAGCTCGACGCGCGGACCGCACGGCTGGCGGTGTTGCTCGTCGGCAAGCTGTCGGACTGCCACTACGTCTGGCGTCAGAACGTCGTGACGGCCAAGAGCGTCGGTGTCACCGACGAGCAGATCGCCGCGACCGCACGCGGTGACCTCACCGCCCGCTGCTTCAGTCCGGAGCAGCGGGCGGTCCTCGCCTTCACCGAGGACTGCGTGATCAACGTCGAGGTTGCCGATCCGATCTACGACGCCGCTGCCCGGGAGCTCTCCGCTCGTGCGATCGCCGAACTCCTGTACGTCGTGGGCACCTACATGCTGATCTGCCGGTTCGCCCGCTCCGGTCGCGTGCCCTTGGACGAGAAACCCGGCCCCTCCCCCTACGCGTCATGACGGGCCGCTCGTCACCCCGGATCTCCACGCGGTGCCGGGCGGCCCGTCGCCGACGCCGTCATACCGCGGGTCGGTCCTCCGAGAGCGTCCCGCCGACCAGCACGAAGGCCAGCAGGCAAGGCTCGTCGGAACGGTTGGACCAGGCGTGGGACGTGCCCCGCTGCACCAGCACGTCCCCCGCCCGCATGCGGACTTCCGTGGCGTCCAGCACCGCCCAGATCTCGCCTCGCACGACGATCGCGTAGTCGATCGAGCGGGTCGTGTGGACGGCGAGCGGCCTGATCTCGTTGCCGTCGCCGTCGAACCGCCACTCCGAATCAGGTGGCAGTTCGAGCGTGCGGAACACCGTGCCGGTCGCCGAAGGCGCGATGGTGAGCTTCTCGTCGGTGTCCATCGGGTCTCTCAGCGGTCCGCTGTTGTCGGCGGGTGTCGCGTCCGTGCGCCAGAGATCCGTCACGACGTACGTCGGCACACCGTGGCCGGTGCGCGCCCACCGACCCCTGTCCTCGATCAGCACCGTGGACTCGCCGTCCGGGCCGAGTCCTGTGACGATTCGCCGGACACGGTGGGTGCCGGACGCGGGTGCCACGTCGTCGACGAACGGGTCGTAGTCGGTCACTTGCGCTCCTTTGTTCCACCCGCCCCGGTCCTGCGGAACGGTCGAGTGCGGGTCAGCTGCCCGCAGGGGCCAGGACGATGTCGAACCGGACCTTCGACCAGGTCGCCCGGCCGAGCTCGCGGCCGTCCGGAGTCGGCGTGCCTGCCTCCTGCCGCGTGAAGTCCTTGACCAGTGACTGCTTGACCCCGAAGACGGAGTCGGAGGCCAGGTACTCGTCACCGCGTACGAAGATGTGCGTGACGAGTGTGCGGTGGCCCGCGTGCTTCACCATGAAGTGCAGGTGGGATGCGCGCATCGGGGAGCGACCCGTGGCCTTCAGCATCTTGCCGACCGGTCCGTCATGCGGGATCGGGTACGGAGTCGGTGTGATGCCCCAGAACCGGTAGCGTCCCTCGTGGTCGGTGTGCAGATGCGCCCGGGCCGCGGTGCGGTCGTCGCCGTACTGGACGTCGTAGAGACCGTCCGCGTCCGCCTCCCAGACTTCGATGAGCGCGTCGGCCAGTGGGCGGCCCGCGGTGTCGGTGACGGTTCCCTCGACCCAGCACGGTTCTCCGCTCGCGCCGAAGGAGATGTCGCCACCGTGCTCGATCTCCGGGCTGCCGTCGACGAAGAACGGCCCGAACACCGTCGACTCCGTCGCGTCGCCGTGGGCCTCGTTGTTCATGGTGATGGTCTGCATCGAGGCTCCCAGGGTGTCGGAGAGCAGGACGAACTCCTGGCGCTTGTCGTCGGTGATGTCGCCGGCCGCGGTGAGGAACTCGATCGCCTTGCCCCACTCGTCCTCGGTCAACCTCACCTCGCGCAGGAAGGCGTGCAGGTGCCGGACGAGCGCTTGCATCAACTGCTTGAGCCGCTGGTCGGTACAACCGTCGAATGAGCCCAGTACTCGCCGGACCAGCTCGTCCTCGCGCTCGGACTGCTCCGGCGGGACGGCGGGTGCGGTGGTGGCGTGTTCACCGGGCGCCGAGGTTCCGGGGTCGGTCGTCATGCGGGTTCACTTCCTTCCCACGCCGCGCGGATCAGCGCGGCCAGGTTGTCGCCGGTGGCGTGTGTCGGGTTGCCCTCGGGTACGGATCGGAGGATCGCCTCGACCGCGTCGGGAAGGTCCGCCTCGGCGAGCCCGTAGTCCCGCAACGCCTTGGGTGCGTCCAGCCGCGCGCGCAGCGCCTGCAACCCGGCCAGGGCGGTATCGGCGCCGAAGGCCCCGGCGAGCCGCCGGTCGGCGTCGGGTGCGTTCGGCGCGTTGAACGCCAGCACATGGGGCAGCACGACGGCATGGGTCTGCGCGTGCGGCAGGTCGTACTTCCCGCCGAGGACGTGGCAGATCTTGTGGTGCAGCCCCGAACCGGCCGAGGCGAACGCCACCGCCGCCAGGTAAGCGCCGTACAGGGCGTGCTCACGACCGTCCAGTCCGGACGGATCACGCGCGACTTCCGGGAGCCCGATGGTGAGCGCCCGCACCCCCTCGATCGCCAGCGCCGCGTTGATCGGATCGGCCTGAGGCGCCCAGAGGCTGTCCACGCAGTGCGCGAGTGCGTTCAGCCCGGACGCCACGCTCATCTCCGCCGGCAGGGTGAGCGTCAAGGACGGGTCGTAGACGATCGCGACGGGCAGCACCCGCGGGTCGCGTCCCGTGGTCTTCACCGCGTTCTCCGTCAGGCCCCAGACGTCCGTCGCCTCGGAACCGGCGTAAGTGGTGGGTACCGCGACGATCGGCAGCCCGGTCGTCAGGGCGACCGCTTTGGCCAACCCGGTGGTCGAGCCCCCTCCGACCGACACGATCACATCGGCCCGGTGTGCCGCCGCCGCGGCCCGGGCCCGCTCGGCCACTTCGACCGGAACGTGCATGAGGACCTCGTCGTGGCGCAGCGCCACGGGCAGATCGGCCGCGATCTCCTCGGCGAGCGCCCGTTCGGCGTCGGCGGCGATCACCATGACCCGCCGGGCACCGAGCCGCTCCACCTCCGCCCGTACCCCGGCCGCCGCGGCGCCCGAGGCGAACCGGACCCGTTGCGGGAGGGTGTTGTGGACGAACCGCATCACATCACGTCCCCGGCTGCCGTGTGGTGGAACCGGTCGGCGAACCAGTCGGCGACGTAGGCGGTGCGCTCCTGCGCGTGGTTGTAGATCGTGTGCTCACCGTCTTCCCACACCCTCAGCGTGGCGTCGTGGGCGGCGTCGAGGAAAGGCTGCTGCTGGTCGAGGCGCACGATGGGGTCCGCGCCGCCGTGCAGGACCAGCAGCGGGCACCGGATCCGGTCGACACCGGGGCGGAAGGCGATGCGGTCGAAGTTGGCCTGGATCGCGTCCGGATCGCTGGTGCCCAGCATTGCCGCGGCCTGCTCGACGAACGTGCGGAACCGCTGGAGGCGGGGCTGCGCGGGAGCAGAGTTGACGCACACCGCCGAAACCCTGTGATCCGCGGCGGCGGTCGTCGCGGCGTAGAGCCCGCCGAGGCTGTTCCCCCACAACCCGGCTCGCGGCGCCACGGTCAGCGCGCGGTCGACGAACGCCGAGTAAGCGGCGCGCACGTCGACGTCGAGCAGGATCCCGTGGCGCAGCCTGCTCTCACCCTGGCCGGGTCCTTCAGCCAACAGGACGGCCATACCGCGCCGCAGCAGCGCGTCGGCCTGGGGCAGGTACGCGGCTCCCCACCCGCTCTGCCCGCCGAACACGATCACCGCACCGATCGGTGTCGCGGCCGGTCGCAACAGCCAGCCGTTCATCCGTCCACCGGCGAACGGGATGTGCTCACGTCGCCACGGTGGATCGGCCAGTGCCGCGGCGCGACCGACCGCGTCGGTGAACGCTTCGTACAGCGAGCGCTTGCGAGCGCAGTCGAAGTTGAACGCCATCTGCGCGAACAGCAGGTCCGCCGCCGCCGCCCGGTAGGCCGCGAACGCGGTCACCGGGTGCCCGCCACGCTCTGCGGCGCGGGCGCGCTCCAGCTGCGCCGTGGCGAGCGCTTCGGCGGCCTTGTCCCACGCGATGCCGTCTGCCGTGCTCCGCCGCATGGCGAGAACGTCGGCGTAGTCGACGCCGTTGTCGAGCATCCGCGTCACCGGCATGGCACGCCACAACGCCTCGATCGGCGCGTGCGGACCACCGGTTGATGTGTGAACGTCGGTCATGTGTCGACTCCTGCGGCGAGTGGGGTTCGAGAGCCGGTCCAGCACAGTTGGGCGCGCAACGCGTCCAGCGCCGCCGGCGCGTCCTGGGCATGGCCTGCCCAGTACAGGTGGAAGTCCGGCCGGGAGATGAAGGTGTCCGTGGCGGTGTCGGCGAAATACCGGGTGTACGTGCCCTCCGTGTCTTCCACGCTGTCCGGCGTCCCCGGTGTGAACGTCGCGACGGACATGTCGAGTGCGGTGAGCAACGCCTGCTGTTCGACGTTGAGCAGTGCTCGGACATCGCGTTCGCTGATCAGGCTGAAGCCACCTCCGACCACGTCGTCGAAGCGACCGGTGCCGTTGCCCGACCCGACGATGCCCTGCGGGGCGAGCGTGCCGGCCAACGGTGACGGCTCGCCGCTGGGCGTGCGGTGCACGACACCACCGGTGATCGTCGGGAACGGCGGCAGCGGCGGCACCTCCCCCCGTCGGAACGCGGCGTCGCGGATCGCTGCCGCCTCGCGGTCCTTGAGGTTCGCGACTTTGCCGAGCTCGATCGAACACCGTTGGACCATCTCGGCGTGCGGGCGGCGCTCAGCCTCGTAAGTGTCCAACAGCGCCTCGTCGGCGAGCCCGCGCAGCACCAGGTCCAGCTTCCAGCCCAGGGTGATGCCGTCGCGCATACCCGAGCAGGCGCCCTGCCCCATGTACGGGGGCATGGTGTGCGCGGCGTCCCCGGCCAGCAGTACCCGACCGTGCCGCCAGGTGACCGCTGTTCGCGCGGAGAAGGTGTAGACGATCTGCCGGAGGAGGCGGATGCTCTCCGGTCCGAGGCCGTGCCGCTGCCGGAGCCAGCGCCACGCCCACTCGGCCGTCTCCATCTCGGCGAGATCGTCCGCGGTGCGAACGCCGACCTCGAAGCGCTGCCTGGACTTGCCGATGGGCATGAACATGTTCGGCTGTTCCGGGTCGCAGAACTGGCGGGTCACCTGGAACCGCGGCCCGAGCGGGTGGACGCATTCGGTGTCCAGGTTGAGCCAGCGGTCGTCGACCCCCAGGTCGATCTGCTCGATGCCCAGCGCGTTGCGGACGAAGCTGTTCGCACCGTCGGCGCCGACCACGTACCGCGCTGTGACGGTGCGGTCCTCGGCACCCACCGACCACTGCTCGTCCCGGTCGCGCCGCCAGGGCCGGACGATCAACCGGACGTGGTCGGAACCCTGGTCGAGGGCCACGACACCGGTCCCCTGGTTCAGCTCGACGTTCGGGTAGCCGCGAACGCGCTGATCGATCGCGTCCTCGATGTGCGGCTGGTACATGGTGTAGTGCGCCGCGTACCCGCTCGACCGGCCGGACCAGTCGACGGCCAGCAACAACTCACCGGCGCCGTTGCGCCACTCGTACACCTCCGCCACCGACGCTTCGCGCAGCGCCTCGTCGACGTCGCCGGTCGCCTGGATGATCCGCGCGGTCTCGCCGTCGATGTGGGTCAGCCTCGGCAGCCCGTACAGCGTCGGCCACCGCTCGAACACCGCCACGCTGTGCCCGGCCTTGCCCAACGCCGAGGCCAGGACCAGCCCGGTCGGTCCGTACCCGACGATCGCCACGTCGAAGTCCATCGTCACCACGCTCCTTCGCGCTTGGTGCGTGGACCCTACGAAGCCGGCGGCGGAACCACGATCCACTGTGCGACAAGGCGATCCGGGACGCGACATCGACCTGCGTGCGCTAGAACACGTCACGAAGCGTCTGCGACGGGTTCATCCCGTAGCGCTTCCGGTACAAGCCCGCGAAGCGCGGCACGTGGTTGAATCCCCACCGCAGTGCCACTTCGGTGACCGTGACGCTGCGAGGTTCGGCGACGCAAAGTTCCTCGTGGACCCGCGCCAGCCGCACCTGTTGCACGTATTCGTGCGGGGACACGCCCAACGCCGAGCGGAAGTGCCGCTGCAACGAGCGTGGCGTCGTCCGCACAGCGCGGGCCAGCCGTTCGACGCTGAGGTCGCCGGAGGGATCGCGCTCGATCAACTCCATGGCGCGGCGGACCGGCGCGAGCAGGCGCGGTCCGGCGTCGGTGCGTTCCAGCTGTGGGGAGTAGTTGTTGGGCTGCGCGAGCAACAAGCCGGTCATCAGCAGGTTCGCCCACGGTGCCGCTCCGAGGGAACGCTCGGCGAGGCCTTCCGGCTGGTCGAGGTCCTGGAGGAGCAACCGGACCGTCCGCAGCCACGCCCCGGCGGCGGGCCCGGTCAGATCCATCTCGGGTTCGAAGCGGATGACGGCGGGCGCTGAGCGGCCGAGCATGGCCTCCAGGTGGTCGGTCAGCGCCTGCCGTTCGACGCGCACGTGCAACTGCCGGTAGTCGTCGCTCAGCCGCATGTCCACCCGCATCCGAGGCGAGATCACTGCCGCCCGAGAACCGTCCACGACCACCTCGTCCCGTCCGAACACGACCCGGTTGCGGCCGTGCAGGGCGAGGTTGATGTCGTAGTAGTCCACGTGATCGGTCAGGTGGACCCCGAGTTCGACACCGCGATTACGGCAGTACACCAGCGACACCGGCCCCACCGAAGCCTTCGACAGGTCGGTGCGCACACCGGCCTTGCCCGAAGTGAGAGGGGTGAGCCGGTGCGGCGTGAGGAACCGCGACACCGAATGGCGGAACTCGTCGAGATCCGGCGAGCTCAACACCGCGAAGCGCTCCAGCACACCCATGCCCATGCTCCTTCACCTCTCGGCTTCGCCCAGGACGCGAATCTCCGGACAGGACATGAGAACAGGCCGACGAGACGGGCGCAGGGTGAACGTCACCGTTGTCTCCCCGCGTCGGCGAGCACGTCGTCAGGGTCGTACCCGTAGATCCACCCATTCGCGGCGAGCGGGTCGTGCTGGGCGAACGCGGCGTCGCGGGCCCGCTGCTCCGGGCCGTCGGGAAGGTGGTTGACGTGGGAACGGCCGTGGCTGATGGTCTGCAGCCGCGTGGTGCGCGGGACGCGGAGTTCCTCGTAACGCCGGAGCGCGCCGGTGGGATCGTCGATGCCTTCGGCCAGGCAGCGGGCCAGGACCGCGGCGTCCTCGATCGCTTGGGCGGCGCCTTGGGCGAAGAACGGGAACATCGGGTGCGCGGCGTCGCCGAGGAGTGTCGCGCCGCCGTGCGACCACCGGGTGAGCGGTTCGCGGTCGAGCAGGGCCCATCGCCCGGGGGTACCCGCGGCACGGATCAGCCCGGTCAGGCGGTGGTCCCAGCCGTCGAACTCGGCGAGGAACTGCTCGACCGTCGCGGTCGCGGTCCAGGACTCGACGGCGTAGTCGCCCGCGGGGGCGAAGGCGACCAGGTTCACGTACCTGCCCGCCGAGATCGGGTAGTGCACCAGGTGGTGGCCGGGGCCGATCCACAGGGTCTGGGCGGGACGCCGGGCGAAGTCCGGTGCCCGGTCGGCGGGGACCAGTGCCCGGAAGGCGCACAGGCCGGAGTACGTCGCAGGTGACGCGCCGATGACGGCGTTGCGGACCGCGGAGTGCACCCCGTCCGCACCGATCACGACGTCGGCTTCGGTCGAGTGGCCGTCGGCGAAGCGGATCCGCCACGTTCCGCCGGCCGTGTCGAGGCCGGCGCACTTGCGCCCGAGCTCGACAGCATCCGCTGGTACCAGCGACTGGATGGCCGCGAGGAGGTCGGCGCGGTGTGCGGTGTAGGTGTGCTCGCCGTAGAGACGCTCGCAGGAAGCCGCGAGGTTCTCCGAAGAGAGGACCTCGCCGTTCTCCCAGCGGCGGAACTGCCAACCGACGTCGAGTCGGACCACGTTCTCACGCATCCGCTCGAGGACCCCCAGCTTGCGCAGTTGACGTGCGGCGTTGGGAGCGATCACGAGACCGGCACCCACCTCGGCGATGCGCGGTGCCTGCTCGTAGACGGTGGCCCGGACCCCGTACCGGTGCAGGAAGGCCGCGGCGGCGAGCCCTCCGATGCCGCCACCGAGGATCGCGATCCTGGGCGGGGCGGTCTTACGTGCTGTCATTCCTCAACTCCTCCGGCGGCAACTGCGCACATGCTGCCTGCCGGAGGGCGCGCCGAGGCACGATGTTCCATTGAACGGACATCCGACGTGCGTCCGGCAGCGAGGTGATCTGCGTGCCGCGGACCAGAGAGCCGGGACGGGCGGTCTGCGGCGCTACACGCCGCAGACGATCACCGACCCCGACGCGCTCACGACGTGGTGTTCATTCAATGAGCGAAGGCGTTGTCCGCTCGGAGGCGGCTTCGGATACTCGCCGCGCGGTCTGGTGGCGGTCACCGGATCCCCAGCGTCGAGGAGAAGGCCGATGTCATCCACCCGAGTCGTACCGGCCGAGGCATCGCGGGTCGTGACGTCCGACCTCTTCATCGCGGGCCGGTCCGTGCAGGCGCAGGACGGCCGCTGGGTGCAGACCGTCGAGGCGGTCAGCGGTGCCCCGATCGCGCGGGTCGCGGCGGCAACGGTCGAGGACGCGAACCGCGCGGTCGACGCGGCGGCGCAAGCCCTGCCCGGCTGGGCCGGGCTCCCTCCCGCGCGACGCCGGACCGTGCTGCTGCGAGCCGCCGAGCTGTTCGGCGAGAGGGCCGCCGAGCTCTCGGCGATCATGGGCCGCGAGATGGGCGCGACCCGACCGTGGTGCGGGTTCAACGTCCACGTCGCGCAGAACATGCTCATCGAGGCGGCGGCGCAGGCCTACTCGGCCGTGGGCGAGGTCATCCCGTCCGACGTGCCGGGCCTGACGGCGCTCGCGGTCCGCCGGCCCGTCGGCGTCGTCGTGGGGATCGCACCCTGGAACGCGCCGCTCATCCTCGGCGTCCGGGCGGTGGCGATGCCGTTGGTGTACGGCAATACGGTCGTGCTCAAGGCCTCCGAGCAGACGCCGCTCACGCAGTCCGCCATCGTGGAGATCCTCCACGACGCGGGAGCGCCGGCCGGGACGGTCAACCTGATCAGCAACGCGCCCGAGGACGCGCCCGCGATCGTCGAGGCACTGGTGGCGCATCCCGCGACCGCCCGCGTCAACTTCACCGGCTCGACCAGGGTCGGCCGGATCATCGGTGAGCTCGGCGGCCGGTACCTGACCCGGGTGCTCCTCGAACTGGGCGGCAAGGCGCCCGTCGTGGTGCTCGCCGACGCGGATCTCGAAGCGGCGGCGGCAGCGGTCAGCTTCGGCGCCTTCATGAACCAGGGCGAGATCTGCATGTCCACCGAGCGGGTGATCGTCGAACGCTCCGCGGCCGACGAGCTGAGCTCGCTGCTGGCCGACCGGGTGGCGAAGCTCGTCGTCGGCCCGCCTGACGACGACGCGTCCCAGATCGGCCCGCTCGTGCACGCGCGCGCTCGTGACCACGTCATGGCACTGGTCGAGGACGCCGTGCGGCAGGGCGCCGAGGTCCTCACCGGAGGGTCCGCGGACGGGCTGTACGTCCGGCCGACCGTCCTCCGGCACGTCACGCCGGACATGCGGATCTACCACGAGGAGACGTTCGGCCCGGTGGTGTCGGTGATCGACGTCGCCGATGTCGACGAGGCAGTCGCGACGGCCAACGACACCGAGTACGGGCTCTCGGCAGCCGTCTTCAGCCGCGACGGCGGGAAGGCCCTCGACGTGGCCGGCCGCATCCGGTCGGGCATCTGCCACATCAACGGCGCGACCGTCCACGACGAGCCGCAGATGCCCTTCGGCGGCGTCGGCGCCAGCGGGTGGGGCAGGTTCGGATCACGTGCGGCCCTGGAGGAGTTCACCGAGCTGCGCTGGATCACCCAGCAGTCCGGCGAACGCCACTACCCGATCTGACCGCACCGACGGCCGACCGGGTGACCCGCGCCGATCCGCGGTGATCCGCGGTGATCCGCGGTGATCCGCACCGACCTCCACCGAGGAGCCGATTCCATGACCACGATGGACGCTGCCCGTGTCGCCGGACGCGGGCCGGAGCAGACCGTGCGGGAAGCCGCCTTCGAGGTCCTCCGCCGCTTCGGGCTGACGACGATCTTCGCCAACCCCGGATCGACGGAGATCGCCTTCCTCACGGGCCTCCCCGACGACTTCGACTTCACCCTCGCGCTGCACGAGGGCTCGGTCGTGGGCATGGCCACCGGTTGGGCGACCGCGACCGGCCGCCCCGCGTTCGTCAGCCTGCACACCACCGCCGGGCTCGCCAACGCAGCGGGCGCTCTCGCGACGGCGCGGACCAATCGGGCCCCGCTGGTCGTCGTGGTCGGGCAACAGGACCGCCGCCACCTGGCCCACGATCCCTTCCTGACCGGCCGGCTGGAGGGGCTCGTCGGGGACTACCCGGTGTGGACCGGCCAGCCGGCGCGGGCGCAGGACGTGCCGGGCGCGCTCGCCCGGGCGCATCACGAGGCGGTCAGCGGTGCCGGTCCCGCGCTGGTCGTGGTGCCGATGGACGATTGGCTCCAGCCGGCCGAGGCGCTCCGCTCGGCCGCCGCGATCGACGTACGCCGCGGGCGGCCGACCCTGGGGCCGGAACTCGACGAACTGGCAGTCGCTCTCGACGAGGCGCACGCGCCGGCGCTCGTCGTCGGGTCGGCCGCGGACGACGAGTCGAGTTGGTCCGCCGTCGTCACGCTGGCCGAACGTCTCGGCGCACCTGTCTGGCAGGAACCCTTCGGTGCGCGTGCGGGTTTCCCGCAACACCACTCCGCCTTCGCGGGGCACCTGCCCCCGACGCGGTCAGGCGCACGCTCCGCGTTGGCCGACAACGACGTCGTCCTCGTCCTGGGCGCGCCTGCGTTCCGGCAGTACCCGTGGGAACCGGGCGACCTGGTGCCGGCGGAAGCCACCGTCTTCCAGGTCACCCCGTACGCCGACGAGACCCATCACAGCATCGCCGACCGTGCCTTCGTCGCCGACGTCTCGCTCACCTGCCGAGGCCTCGTCGCCAAGGTCCGGGCCCGGGCCGGGAAAGCAGCGGCCGTGCGCCCGCCCGCCGCGGCACTGCCACCGCCGCGGGCGGGCGAGCCGCTGCGCCCCGGACACGTCTTCGACCTGCTGGCCCGCTGGCTGCCGGAGGACGCGATCCTCGTCGAGGAGTCTCCGTCCAGCCGCCCCGAGCTGCACCGTCGCGTTCCCGCCCGTGCGCCGCTGGGCTTCGTGAGCGCGGCCGCGGGTGGGCTCGGGTTCGGGCTCCCGGCAGCGATCGGGCTCAAGCTGGGGGCACCGCACCGCCCCGTCGTCGCCGTGCTCGGCGACGGGTCGTCGCTCTACGGGATCCAGGGGTTGTGGAGTGCGGCCCACTACCACGTCGGAGCGCTGTTCCTGGTGTTGTCCAACGGCGGCTACGCCATCATGGACAGGCTCGCGGAGCAGTCGGGGCAGGGCAAGCAGCCGTGGCCGCCGTTCTCCGAGATCCGGCTCGGCACGGTCGCCGCGGGCCTCGGCTGCCCGGCCGATCGGATCACGAGCTACGACGAGCTGACGGACGCGCTGTCCGAAGTCCTGCCCACCCTCGCCGACCGTGCCGGCCCGCGGCTGCTCGACATCGAAGTGGCCGCCGACCTGACATACGGATAGCCCACCGCGGTCGGGGATTTCCAGCACAGTCCCACGCACCGCGGTGTTCGCCGGGCATCCGGAAGAAGCCCGTTCATCCAATGGATCGACGGCGGACACGGCAATGGTCCGATCTCCATACTTCGGCAACTCCGCGAGACGCCTCGAACACGGCGCAGAACGCCACTTCCTTCCCAGGAGAACGGAACCAGCGATGTCCGCACGCAAAGCCACCGCGCCCCACGAGGCCTCACGGGGCACCCGGTGGGTTCTGTTGATCTGCTGCCTGACCGTGATCTTCGACGGCTACGACCTGATCGTCTACGGAACCGTCGTCCCCAGCCTGCTCGCCGACAAGTCGTGGGCGCTGACCCCGGCCGACGTCGGACGGATCGGGAGCCTGGCGCTGGTCGGCACGCTCGTCGGAGCCATGGTCGTGGGCACGCTCACCGACCTCCTCGGCCGACGCCGGACCATGATCGGCTGCCTGGTCTGGTTCTCGGTCGCCATGCCGCTGACCGCCCTGGCGCCCGACCCGACCGTGTTCGGCCTGCTGCGCTTCATCACCGGGCTCGGCATCGGCGGCGTCGTTCCCACCGCCATCGCGCTCACCGCCGAGTACTCCCCGGAAGGACGTCGCCAGCTCAACAACGCCCTGATGTTCTCCGGCTACTCGATCGGCGGCATCCTCGCCGCCGTGCTGGCGCTCTGGCTGCTGCCCGTCGTCGACTTCCGCGTCATGTTCGTCATCGGAGCCGCGCCGCTGGTCATCGTGCTGCCGCTGGCCATCCGGATGCTGCCCGAGTCGATCGCCTTCCTGACCGCGAAAGGCAGGCATGACGAGGCCGCCGCGTACGCACGGCGGTTCGGTCTCACCGCGTACCGACCACCCGCGGGGCCGACGTCGGCCCCGAGACCGACGGCCGGCCCGAAGCGCGCGCTCGGCGAGACCGCCAGGACGATCATGGGTGGGCGTCGCCTGCCGATGACGCTGCTCCTCTGGGCCATCTCGATCATCGGCCTGCTCTTGGTCTACGGGCTCAACACCTGGCTGCCGCAGTTCATGCGGAACGCCGGTTACTCGGCCGGGTCGGCTTTCACCTTCCTGCTGGTCTTCAACGTAGGCGCCGTCGCAGGCGTCATCATCGCCGGTGCCCTGGCGGACCGTCTCGGCGAGAAGCTGGTCATCGCGGGCTCCTTCTGCATCGCGGCCGTCGCCGTCCTGCTCTTCATCACCAAGCCCCCGACCGCGCTGCTCCTGGTCATCGGGGCGTTCGCCGGATTCGGGTCCAACACCCAGACCCTCGTCAACGCCTTCATCGGCGGCCTCTACCCACCCCAGTCGCGCGCGACCGCGCTCGGGTGGGCCCTCGGCGTCGGCCGGATCGGCGCCATCGTCGGGCCGGCATACGGGGGCTACGTTCTCACGCAGATCAACGCGGGCTCGCTTTCGAGCCACTGGAGCTTCTACGCCTTCGCCATTCCGGCGGTACTCGCAGCGATCCTCACCGTCCTCGTACCGCGGAACCGGGCGACCGACCGTCCGGAGACCGTGGATGCGCACCTTCCGGCCGAGCGCGCGTCGGCAACCGGCGACTGATGGCCTCGACTGTGTTCGCCAGGCGTCATGCCGCGATGGACCGACCGCGACCGACTGCGGAGCGGGTCACCCCATGGCGCGGCCCATCCACCAGTTCCCGGGAGCGGCCGGGTCGGTGCTCGACCAGAACTCCACGCACGCGCGGGTGAACTCCTCGGCGGTGAGGTGACCGTCGCCGTCGGTGTCGAGGTGCCCGAACGCCTCGGTGGCCTCGGCCTCGGTCAGGCCGGGGAAGTGGCCGCGCTGGAACAGGAAGAACTCGTCGGGGCTCACGCGACCGTCGGCGTCGGTGTCGGCGATGGCGAGGAACGCCTCGGCCAACGCGCCGACGCTGGCCCGTGCGGCGTCCGGGTCGTCGGCGAGCGAACCGGTGGAGGCGAGGAACTGCTCGCGGGAGATGGCGGTGCCGCCGCCGGGGATGTGCGGCAGGTGCAGGTCGTGCCAGATCCTGAGGTAGGCGCCGACGATGCGCTTCTCCTGCGCCGAGTCGGGGGCGTGCCCGAGGGATTCGGCGGTCCGCCTGCCCATCAGGACGTGGTCCTGCTCGGTGAGCAGCCCGTCCCCGTCGACGTCCAGGTGGTCGAACCCGTGGTTGATCTTGGTCTTGAGCAGGTCGTTGACAGGCACGAATCCTCCGCAGGTGATCGAGTGGAACAACGAGACGTGCGCGGCTCCGTCCGCGCGACTGCCCACCGCCGCCGGCCGGCGGTCGTGATCGATGGCGCAACACCACGGCACTTACCGACGACGGTCTCGAACCGGATCATGCCGGCAGGATCTGCGCACCGCGACCGTTGATCACCCGCACGGCTACGGGCATACGGCACTGGCCCACGCCGGGGCAACACTGGCTCGTCCGTCGACGTCACCGACCGACACGGCGTTGCCGGCACCCGGCAGGGCGCCTTGGGCGGAGACGGGCCGCCGCCCGTGCCGGGTGCGGCGGCCCGTCCTTTTTGGACGCGGACGATCGTCGGGCAGGGGTCAGCTGGTGCAGGGGTTGCCGTTGGGGTGGGTGCCGGTGCCGTGGATGTCGGCGTGCGCCTCACCGATGACCACGTCGGTGAGCAGGGTGTCCAGCACCACGGCGCGTTGGGTCACCGAGGTCCCCGTGGTCTCGGTGCTGTTCAGCTTCAGCGAGCCGATCAGCAGCGGGATGGTGACCGGCGCGGAACCGACGGTCGTCGGCACACCGTTGATCTTGAGGGAGGCGACGGTCGAACTGCCCGAGAACTGCGGCGCCAACCCGCCGCCGCTCGGCACGCACTGGACCGCGGCTTCGGCCTGGATCACGCCCAGCTCGATGGTCAGGCCGAGGGTGCTGATGGTGGTCGTGTCGACCTTGGCCTTCGCGGTGGCGTTGTCGCCCGCGGCCGGCGGTGCCGAGGTGAGGTCGTCCGGCGTCTGGTCGGTGGTGGCGGACAGCACCTTGGCGTTGACCGTCAGCGCCCCGGCGTTCAGGCCGGCCTGCGCCAGCGTCTCGCTGTCGTCCACGCACGGCACGTTGGCCGGGTTGGCCACCACCGGCTCGATGCCGACCACGTTCAAGGCGCTGGCCCGGCAGGAGAACACCCCGTCGCGGTCGTCGTCGACGATCGTGCCGATGCCCACCGCGTCGGTGATCGCCGCGCCGCCGGCCGCGGACAGGGTCACGGTGAAGGTCTCGTTCAGCTCGTCCACCGTGTCGCCGACGACGGGCACGGTCACCGGCTTGGTGGTCTCGCCCGGGGCGAAGGTCACCGTGCCGGCGGTCGCCGTGTAGTCCCCGGGTGCCACGGCGGTGCCGTTGGCGGTGGTGAAGTCCACCGTGACCGGACTCGGGCTCGGCCGGTCCAGGCTGACGGTGAAGGTGGCGGGCGTGGTGCCCGCGTTGCCCTCGTCGACGGTCACGTCGTTGATGGACAGGCCGGGCACGTGCACGGTGTTCTGCTCGATGAAACCGCGCGAGGTGCCGTCGACCAGGAAGTCGACCGTGCAGTGGTAGGTGCCGGCCGGGGTGCCCGGGTTGACCGTGATGGTCTCGGTGAACCCGGCGACGTCGCCGCTGTCCACGGTCCGGCTCGCGGGGGTGAAGCCGAGGGTCAGCTGGGGGTCGCACGCGGTGATCGTGGGTGTGACGGTGACCTGGACGGCTTGGATGCCGTCGAGGATGGCCTGCGCGACCTGGTTGGACGGGACGTTGTTCAGCAGCACGCCGCCGGTCGCGTTCACGATGGCGGTGGCTTGGCCGCCGGCGTCGAGCCCGCCACCCGCCGGGCCCACGTTGACCGCGATGACGCGGATGTCGGCGGCTTGCAGAGCGGCGATGGCGGCGGCCAGGGTGTGGCCCTGGCTGGGGTCGTGGGAGGGCGCGTCGCCGAACCACGCCACGATCCGGGTGCCGTCGGGGCGGAACGCGATGGCGCCGCTGCCGATCTCGAACAGGGCGTTGATGGCGGCTTCGGGGATGTCACCGCCGCCGCCGGCGACCCAGGCGTTGATCCCGTTCTGCACGGCCGCCGGGTCGCCGGTGAGGTTCTGGTTGACCCGGAACACGAACGCGTCCTCGGCGTCGCGGTACTCCGAGACCGCGAACTGCGCCGTCGGCTGGGCGTCGAGCACCGCGCTGGTGACGGCGCCCGCGTTGTTGCGGACGTCGGTGATGGCGCCGCCCATGCTGCCGGTGGTGTCCGCCAGGAACACCAGGTCGGGGTTGGGCGGGATCGCCGGGGTGGTGACCGTCTTGGCGACCGTGGTGCTCGCGCCGGGGCCGAGGGTGACCACGACGTCGACCGGATCGACCTGGGCCGCCGCCTGCGGTGCCGCCACCACCACGGCCGTCGTGGCCCACAACGTCAGTGTGGCCGTGGCCGCCGCCAAGGATCTCCGCAGCACCGAGCGGCGCCGTCTACTGGACTGGGACATGGATCCTCCAGATGAGGTTTGTTCTCGCAACGCGCCCAGGGGATGCGGCGAGGCGTCGCACACTGACCGGCAAGGCGGTCGGACGCATCGCTGCGGGCTTTCCCAGGGCATGGAAGACGGGCGAGTCAGCAGGTCAGGACGACGCAGCTGTCGTTGCCGGTCTTGCCGGGAGGTTCCGGCAAGAACCCGCCGTCGGTCCCGTCACCGCCCCGGCCGGTGGCGGCGGGCCCCCGCTCCGCGTTCGGCCGGCACGGCGATGGTCGCCCGTCGGTTCGACAAGTAGAAGGCTTTACCCCAGCGTGGAAACGTAACTGGGATCATCGTCGCCGCGGGGATTCCAACCAATCCACCAACGGTGGGACACAAAAATCGTGCCACGACACTGCCGGTGCGGGCACTGGTCTTCACAGGTGACGACGACCGATTTATGCGGTCACGCTCGGCCTACCCCTGGTCGTGCGCGATCGTGGCCCGCTGTCCGAGTTCGTGAAGGACGTCGTCGCCCAGTTCCGGAGTGCGACTCGACTTCGCTCTCCTGCGCCGCGCGACACCCACGCACGGTGTTCCACCACAAGCCGTTCAGCCGATTGAGGACGAACGAGTGGAGCGCCAGACTCGTCGTTCCACCCATCGGAAGTTTCCAAGAACGGAATCGTCATGCGTCTGCGTTCATTGATCGCCGCCGTGGTCGGCGGGCTGCTCGGCGCCACGGGGCTGTTCCACGTGCCCGCTTCCGCCTCGGCGTCCGTGGTGGACGTCAACTGCGCCCTGGGAACCCAGGTCGGCACCTACTCCCCCGGTATGACGCTGCTGCCCAGGCAGATCGACTTCAACGCCACCGGCACGCTGGGCGGCTGCCTGTCCCCCAGCCACCCCGACATCACCGGCGCGACGTTCACGTCCCAGGTCAGCGGCACCTTCAGCTGCTTGGCCGGCTCCACCACCAACACCTCGACCTACCACTGGAACACCGGGCACAGCAGCACCGTCCAAGGCGGCTTCGAGGTCAACCTCAAGCCCGGCGGCACCACCGTGCTCGTGCTGACCGGCACCGTGGTCGCAGGGCTGTTCCAGGGGGCCACAGTCGTCCAGACCAAGGTCCTGCCCGCCACCGACCTCACCGCCTGCCTCACCCCCCAGGGGCTGACCAGCGTCAGCGGCACCGTCACCTTCACCGCCGTGCTGTGAACCGGCTCAAGCCCTCCGGTCACCACCTGGGCCGTCGCCGGCTACGTCGACTGCGTTCGCGAGAAGCGTCCTACCGGTGATTCGCCGGCCCGGCGGAGGCATACGGGTGACATGGTGTCCGCTCAGGAACGAAATATGCGGTTTCGCCGTTCTCGACACCCACGGAAAGTTTCATCGACATTTCGCCCGTCCGCCGCGTCGCCATGGGATTACAGTGTCGATTCGTTCGCTTTCCGGATGGGGAGGAGTGCTTCGATGACTGCTGGTGGAATCGGAAAACTGTGGTCCGGGGTGCGGCGATCCGTCGCCGGCGCCGTTGTCGCGGTGCTGGTGGCGGTCGGGGTATCGGTCGCCACGCCTGCGGCCCAGGCCGCGGACGTCGAATTGCTGTCCTGTGCGGGAAGCGGTGCGAACACCTATCAGCCGGGGGTGACGATGCAACCCCGGACCGTCTCGATCACTTCCAGCGCGGACTACAGCTCGTGCGTGTCCAGCGGGACGCCGACGATCACCTCCGGTGGCTACGGGATTGTCGCGAACGGCCTGGTGTCCTGTCTGGCCGGAGGTGTCTCCATCACGGTCACGATCACCTGGAACACCGGAGAGACCACCACCGTGGCCGCGGTCGGGCTCGTGGTGCTGCGCCCCGGGAACGAGGTCGTCGTGGTCTACCAGGGCACGGTGACGGCGGGCAGGTTCACCGGTGCCGCCGTGGTGATGACCGCAGCGCTGGTCAACGCGACGCCGACGCAGTGCCTCACCCCTGAAGGAGTCACCGGCACCAGCGGCCCCGCCGCCATCACCATCACGCAGCTCGCCTGACCACGTGCGTCGTCCCGGACCCGACCGACCGCGCCACCGGCTTCACCGATGGGACAGGCGTGGCAGTCCACGTCCTGACCCATCGCCGACGGGCAGTTCCCGTCAGCGCCCCGCATTCGGCCCCTCGGCCGCGCCTCGACAACCGCGGCCGAGGCGGACTCTCCGAGATCGGCGGCGGACTTCCTCGTCGCCCTGATCGTCGATGTCCGCGCCGCCGGTCAGCGAACCTCCCGGCTCGCCGCGCGACCGTGGACACCACCTGCTCACTTCAGGCCGGCTCGCTCCCGTCGTCCCGCGCGGGCGAGGCGGTGTCGATGTCGGCGCCGTTGTCGGCCCGGCGTTCGGTGCGGCCGGTCCCGTGCCAGTCCAGGCAGAGCACGGTGGCATCGTCCCGGAGGTGATCGCGGCAGGCGCGCCGCACCGCCCTGGTCGCCGCCCGCACCACCTCCCTGGAGTGCAGCCCCTCGGTGTCGCGCAGCAATGCGGGCAGGTCGACGCCCTCGGCGTCGCGTTCGAACATGCCATCGGTGAGCAGCACCAGCCGGTCGCCGGGACGCAGGTCCAGCCGTTGCACCCGGTACTCGCACGGGGCGACGCCGAACAGCCGGTCGACCTCCAGCTCGACCGGCTCCACCACGCCGTCGCGCAGCAGCAGCGGTGCGGGGTGACCGGCGTTGACCAACTCGGCCCCTCCCCCGCCCAGGTCCACGCGCAGCAGCAACCCGGTCGCCAACGACCCACCGCCGTGCTCCAGCATCGCCTGGTTGGCCCGCCGGGCCTGACCGGCCAGGTCGTGGCCGACCCGGCGGGCTCCGCGCAGCGCACCGACCAGCAGGGTCGCGGTCAGCGCCGAGGCCACGTCGTGACCGACGGCATCGGTCATCGACAGGTGCAGGGTGTCGCGGTCCACGGTGTAGTCGTAGGTGTCGCCTCCGATGTCGTCGGCGGGCACCAAGGCGCCGGCGACGGTGAACTGCCCCGCCTCGCAGCAGGACGCCGAGGGCAGCAGCTGGTGCTGGATCTCCGCGGCCAGGCTCATCGCCGTGGTGCGGCGACCGGTGTGGTAGAGGTCGGTGAAGCGGCGGTCGGTGACGATGACGTAGGCCAGCGCGTGCGCGGCCTCGGAGAGCAGCGCCAGCACCTCCTCGTCCAGGGAAGGCACGGTCACCTCCAGCACGCCGACGCAGTCGCCGCGGTTGGTCACCGGCAGCACCACCCGCACCCCGTCGCCGTCCTGCTCCTGCCACGGCTGCTGGGTGCGCAGCACCGCTTCGTAGGCGCTGCCCCGCAGGTCGACCCGCTTCGCGCCGCGCCCGTCCGGGTCCAGCGAGGTCGAGGTCAACCGCACCAACTGCTCGTCGACGAGATCGGTCAGCAGGTACGACACGTCGAAGGCCCCGAACCGCTTCGCCAGGTCCCGGGCGACGACCTCGACCGACTCCCCCGGCGGCGCGCTTTCCGCCGCCGCCAGCACGTCACCCGTTCCCACCACGCCACCGTCCACGGCGACCTCCGACCACTCGGGGGTCCACCCAACCACACCGCTCACCTGCCCGGACGCGACGAGGCCGTCCGCGACTCGCGAACCGCACACGTCCGGCCTGGTCAGCCGCCCGCCACCTCGTGCGGTGCGGGTGGCGAAGCAGCCGTGCGCGCACCGCGCTCCGGTCGGTGCGCCATCGACGTCGAGCCGCTGCCTACGGAGGTGTCGACGACCCCGGCCCACAACCGTCTCGGCGGCCCCGCGCGGCCTTGCTGCCCGGATTCGCCGCGGGGCGTTTCCGACTACATCCGGCACGGGTCGGGGAACGCGGCTCGGGGATTGCGTTATGTTGGCCGCCTGAAGGGTGTTGAGCAGTGCAGCATCCCGGTTCCCAGCTCCGCCCGGTCTCGCGGCCGTCACGCGGAGCACGGCCTGTCGAGGGGTGCATCGATGACACGCGACCCGGACGCCTCCGTCCGCACACTGGCTTCCGAACTGGCCGAGATGGGCCGGTTGGTCGAAGACGAGGAGCACGAGGAGGTCGGGCGGCGGTTCACCGAACACCTGGTCCGCGCTGTCGCGGGTTGCGACCTGGCGTTCCTCGCGGTCGGCCGCGGGGACGAGGTCGACATCGCCGCGACCACCGGTCAGCCGCCGCTCGACCTCGCCGCGGGCGAGGGTGACCCGGTCCGTGAAGTGCTGCGCTACCGCGAGCCGCGCCGCCTGGGCGACACCGGGCAGGACCACCGCTGGCCGCTGTTCGCGTCCCGCCTCGCCGTGCACGGCCACCGCAGCTGCCTCGTGCTGCCCCTGCCCACCCGGCACTCCCCCGCCGCCGCGGCAGTGCTGCTGTCGAGGGAACCCCATCGGTTCAACGACCACTCCTACGACATCATCCTGCTGATCGCCCTGCACGCCGGCGCGGCCTTGGACAACATCGAGGTGCTGCACCACAGCAAGCAGATGGTGCGGCACCTGACCACGGCGCTGGGCACCCGCCACACCATCGGCCTGGCCCAGGGTCTGCTGATGCGCCACCTCGCCCACGACGCCGACCGGAGCTTCACGCTGCTGCGGCAGGCTTCCCAGCACACCAACCGCAAGCTGCGCGACATCGCACACGACCTCGTGGCCGCACACGAGTGCGGCGACTTCGACGAAGTACTGGCTCGGCACCGCATCCCCGGACCCGATGGCGTCCCGATGTGACACCCGATCCAGCGGCTCGCACCTCGCGATCAGCGCACGCGACCTGCTGGAGTTCGTCCGCCTGCACCTCACCGACCACGCGCTGGCGGCGCTGCGCGAACCCCAGGTCGACTCCGTCCCGGACTTCGGCGGCGGCGTCATCGGCTGGGGACTCGGCTGGACGCTCCACCGGGACGGCGTCGTCGGCCACACCGGTGTCGCCAAGGGGCAGAAGGCATTCCTCCGCGTCGTCCCGTCAGCGGGTGTGGCGGTGGCCGTGCTGACCGACAGCACGGGCGGCGAGCCACTGGCCTACGAGATCCTCGGCACGGCGCTCGAAGAGCTTGCCGGCGTCGAGACGGCACTCCCGCCCGTGCCGCCCTCGAACCCGACCGGGATCGACGCGGACCGCATGTGCGGCACCTACCGCTCCACCCTGTACGACATCACCCTCACCAGGGAGCACGACCGCGCGTTCCTCACCTACCACCCGCGCAACGACATCGCGAAGTCCTCCCTCCGCAGGTTCGAGGACCGCGTCGAGGTGGTCCGCCTCAACGACGACTCGATCATCACCGCCGAACCGAAGGCCGACGGCCACCAGGTCTTCTCCCTGGTCGGCTCCGACGAACACGGCCGCGCCCGCTTCCTGCACAACGGTGGCGCCGCCCACCGGATCGCTTGAAGATCAACGCCGAGGACGTCCGCACAGCGCGAAGGTCTCAGGTGGAACCGCCGCGAGCGACCGCTCCGTCCTCGTGCGCCTCCGCTTCGTCACGACCTCGACCTCTCGACGTCATGACCAGTGTCCGAGTTCGGCGTCGATACGGGGGTCCGTGCGGACCCAGACCTCGCCGGTGGCGGCTCCCGGCGGGGCGTCGACGCGTTCGAGCCCGAGTGTCCGGACCAGACCCAACAACTCGTCCCGGTCCTCGCCCGCCTCCTCGACGGTGTCGCCGTCGAACAGCACGTAGTGCACATCCCAACGATCGTTGTACCCGGAGTCCGCCCAGATCTGACAGAACCGGTCCACCGCCTCCCGCTCCAACGGCGCGCCCCCGGACCGCTCCGGTTCGAGCGCGGCAGCGGCGGCGAACCCTTTCGCGATGTCCTCGGCGCTCCACCAGTCCACCGCCGCCGCGACCGCGTCGGGGGTGAAGTCCCCCACCGTCAGGAAGCCCTCCAGCAGCCGGCCGACCCCGGTGGCCTCCACACCCAGCCCGGTCTCCTGCAGGCGGGACACCAGGCCCTCGGCCAGGGCGCAGGGCCCTGAGAAGGTGAAGACACCGGTGGCCGCCACCAGCGTGCCGCCGTCGGGATGCGCGACGGTGAACGTCGTGTCCGTCTCCGGCACGTCCCGCACCCACTCGACAAGATCCGCCGCAACACCCTCGTACAGCCCCGCCTGCGCACGGGCGTCACCGGAACAGTCCAGCGCGCTGGACCGGTCGAACGTCACCACCAAACCCCGACCGTCCGCGGCGAACCACGCGTTGACCGTGTCACCACGGCCGTCGCCGAAACCGAAGTGGGTGACCCCGCCCACCGGCACCGGCTCACGCCCGTCGACAAAGGTCAACACCGCCAGCCGACGACGCAACTCACGCGGATGGGTCCGCCGCAGCACAGACCCGTCGAACTCGGATCGGAGTCGTGCACGCCCGAGGCCGGCGACGTCCGGCAACCAAGGGCCGGGGCGGTCGAGAGCGGTGAAACCGCCGCGGATGAAGTTGGCTGCCTGGGTCCGGTAGTCGCCGCCGTTCTTGACGAGGCGGTACTCGGTCCGCGGGTTCTGTGCCCCCTTGGTCCGGCGGATGGCCCCGGAGTCGAACAGGAGCACCAGCGCCTCTTCGTTCTCCCCGTCCTCGATGCCGAACGACGCGTTGTCCACATCACGGTGACGGTCGACGAACTCCAGGAACGCGTCAACGGCCGATCGAGGGCCACCCGGAAGCCACTCCTGCTGATTGCCCTTGTCGTCGCTGAAGGTCAGTGGTCTCATCGCCATCCCTGGTGTGTCGGGCTACAGGTGCTTTTCCGGACGTCGCGGTGGTACAGGCCGCGGCCGTCCTTCGTCATGACGCACCTCGCGGCGCCATGCCTCCTCAAAGGATGCCTGACGCCCCGGCGCACGGCGGTCAGGCGGTCGGGGAGTCGTCGACCTCAGCGGGCGGACGGGTGAAGTAGACCTGGCGCCAATGCTCTGCCGAGCGGACCAGGTCGTCGCTGACGTGGTGCAGGAACCGGCTCAGGTTCTCCAGCCGGGCGCCGGCGGGTGTGGTGGGGTCGAGCGCTCGGGCGCTGTTCCGGGAGACAGCGGCGATCCGGGCGTCGATGCGTGCGCCGGCCATGATGGCTTGGAACCACGCGTCGTCGTCGATGACGTAGCGTTCCGCGCGGCGGTGGGGGTCGCGTTCGCGTTTGACGACCGCTCTCTCCTCCAGGTAGCCGACGGCCTTGGAGATGGAGGCGGGGCTGACGCGCAGGCGTTGCACGAGTTCGGCCGAGGTGAGGCTGCCGCTGTCGGTGGTGAGGAGCGTGGCGAGCACCCTGGCCATCATCGGCGGGAGTCCGGTTTGGACGAACAGCTCCGCGGTGCGCGCGGCCACCCCGTTCACGATCCGCGGGTCGCGCCCGCCGAGGTCGGTGCGCTTCGGTGAGCGTGCCGGCGGAGTCGTCGGATGCCGGTGCACCGGTCGCGTGCCGGCTCGGTGGGCCTGGTCGGCGTGGTAGCCGCCCGGCCCGCCGTTGCGCATCACCTCGCGGGTGACGGTCGAGGTCGGCCGCCCGATGCGGCGGCCTATCGCGGCGTAGGTCTGCCCGTCGCGCAGTCCCGCGGCGATCTGCCGCCGGTCCTGCTGGGTGAGTCTGCCCTTCGGCACCCGAGTCCCTGCCTCCTCGTCGTCGAGAGCGGTCCAACGCAACACGATCATTGCATTAGCCGTCAAGCTCGCGCAACGATTTCCAGCTGTCAACCTGCGAGTTTCCTCGTTGCATCAGCGAAAGCTGATCGACCGGATCGCGTATGCAACGTAAATTTCGTCATGTCGGAAAGAGTCCCCGAGCAGAGGTACCGGTATGACGCACAGCGAAGTTCAGCGGCTCCTCGACTGGGCGGTGGTCGAAGCGGGTGTTCCCGGCATCGTCGCCGAGGTGCACGATGCCGACGGCACCTGGTTCGGGACGGCCGGCGTGGCCGATCTCGAAACCGGGGCACCGCGCCGGCCCGGCGAGTACCTGCACGCCGCCAGCGGTGGCAAGGCCTTCACCGCCGCCGCGGTGCTGCGACTGGAGGCCGAGGGCAGGCTGGGTCTTGAGGACACGGTGGAGAAGTGGCTGCCCGGCGTGATGGACGTCAACGGCTACGACGGCGACAAGGTCACCATCCGACACCTGCTCGGCAACACCGGCGGCCTGTTCTCCACCGGCCTCGCGCCGCAGACGACGGACAACTACGCCACCCGCGCGGGCTTGGAGCAGCACCGCCTCGACACCTGGGCCACGTCCGACCTGCTCAGGCTCGGGCTGTCCCAGCCACCGGTCTGCGAGCCCGGAGAGCGCTTCGTCTACTCCAACGGCGGCTACTACCTCGCCGGCGCGATCATCGAGAAGGTCACCGGCAACACCTATGCCGAGGAGGTCGAGCGCACGGTCATCCGGCCGCTGGGCCTGACCCACACCTACGTCCGCCCGACCGAGGACACGGGCTACCCGGACCCGCACCCCCGGGCCTACTCGTCGATGTTCCTCAAGGACGGCACCGACCCGGCGTCGCTCACCCCGGTCAACTGGGTATCGCTGATGGAGGGCCCCGGCACCCCGCCGCTCGACGTCACCCGGTTCAACACCTCCCTGTTCTGGTCGGCCGGCAACGTCGTCTCCACCACCGGCGACCTCATCCGGTTCATGGAGGCGATGGCGAGCGGCAGCCTGTTGCCGCCGGCTCAGCACCGTGCACTGTGGACCACCGTCTCCACCGAGGGCAGCGGCTGGATCCCCCACACCCGCTACGGCCTCGGCATGTTCGAGCTCGACGAAGCGGTGACCGGCGGCCGAACGCTGCGCGGCATGGCCGGCGCTTTCTGGGGAACCGGCGCCATGGCGGTGACCACCCCCGAGGGAGACCACACCGTCGTCGTGCACACCAACACCGACTGGAGGGACTTCGACATCGCGTTCAAGATCGTCGAAGCGGAGTTCGGCGGCACCGGCCTCACCTGATCGAAGCCGGACCGCTAATCCGTGCCGCGCGGTCGGCGGCGTTCGGTCCCACCGGGATGAGCTGACCGACCACGGACAGGGACGTCCTGGGTGTCACACGGTGGGGTGAAGTCGGGTGGCTGTCGCGTTTGGACCGGGTAATCGTGGATCCGCTGACCCGCAGCGGAACAGGAGCGGAAATGATGCGACGGATGATGACGGTGCTGGCAACGGCGGTACTGGCGCTCGGCGCAGCGGCAGGGATCGCCGCGCCCGCGATGGCGCAGCCGGAGGAGATCACGGTCCTGGAGTGCATCGTCGGCGGAGGGTTGCCGTTGCCGGCGGAGGACGGGAAGAGTGTGGTTTGCAAGGGCGGCCAGCACGAAGGGGCGCCTGTGAAGGCGCCGACGCTGCCCGGGGCCTGAGCCCGTCGAGGCTTGCGAGCACCTGCCCGACCACGTCGATGCCCTGTGGGACAGCACAAATCTGCACCGCACCGCTGAACCGCGGTGACCGTGCACTGTGGACCACAGGGCATGACCGTGCAACGTGGCGGTACGTGACCGCTGTACTCGATCTTCGTCCGGCTCGTCGGCTGGTCGGTCCCGCCCCGGTGCTCGCCGCACTCGTGCACCGACTCCCCCGCCTGCCGGGCGAGCACCGGTCGGCAGCACCGGCCGGCGTCCCGCGGCGGCACCGACGTCCGGTCACGCGCAACGGGCGCGAACCCGCGCCCGACCGCTCAGCGGAGGTCGGACCAGGGCTCCAGTGTCGCCGGAGCGGGCCGGAGCCGGGTGAGGTTGGCGCTGGTCATGGCGGCGGCCCGGTGCACGGCCGGCGCGACGGACGACAGCCGACCACTGTCGAGCACCGCGAGGACGACGGCGGCGACGAGCGCTCCGGAAGGCGCGTAGACCGGAGCCCCGACGCAGGCCGCTCCCACGGTCCCGACCGGTCGTAGTCCAGCGCCACACCCCAGTCCGCGGCGGTGGAGACCAGGCGCCGCCACTCCCCGGTGGTGTAGCGGTCGGGCGGGGGTGCGCCGGGCGTGCCGGTGGCCGACACGATGTCCGCCGCGCAGCCGGGCGGGAGCCGGGTTCCGGCCCGCCACGGTCGGATCCCGTCCAGCTCGCCGCGCAGCCCGCCGACGAGCGTGGAACGCCCCGCCTCCTGCACCGACAGGCCCAGACTCGCCCCCGGAGCCACCGCGGCGAGTTCCCGCAGCGGTTCCCGCGCCGCCGTCCGCAGCAGGGCGGCGGGCTCCCAGCCGGCTCCCAGGTAGTACAGGCGGGGCCCGATCCGGTACCGCCCGGCCCGGCGCTGCACCGCGCCCAACGCGACCAGCTGGTCGAGCAGCCGGTGCGCGGTGGCCTTCGGCAGCCCCGCGTCGGCCGCGAGCCGGGTCAACCCGGCCTCGCCAACGCGCCTGAGTTCCTCCAGCAGCCAGAACGCGCCCTCCAACACCCCGCGCCCCGACAGATCCCCGCCGCCGGCCGATCCCGGCTGTTCCGGCTGTTGTTCCGGCATGATCACCCGCTTCCGCCGACACGAAGTCCCGCGAAACCATTCGATCCCCCACCGCGGCCACTGCGGTATCCACCGATCGTGGCCAGCCGTTCTCCGGACGAAGAAAACCGCCCAAGGGGCTTCCGGCCACCCTGGGCGGTCTCCCGCCGTGCACGATCAATGGTGCCCGACGCCTACGTCAGGTGCCATTGCTGCTCACGGGCGGTGGTGCAGTCCCACAGCACGACAGCAGCACCGGTCCACCAGTTGCCGCCCGGAATGGTCAGGCACCTGTTGCCGGTCCGGCTGCGCAGCTCGCCGCCGTTCCGGTACCACTGCTGCGCCGGTTCCCCGTGGCAGTCGAACATGTTGATCATCGCCCCGTTGTCGCCGTTGCCGAACGACGCGTCGAGGCACTTGCCGTTGAGGTCGCTGCGCAGCAGCGAACCGTCCCACGACCAGCGCTGGCTGTCGGAGCCGTTGCAGTCGTACATGTGCAGGCCGGCGCCGTTCTCCCGGTTGAAATGCGCAATGGTGAGGCACCTGTTGTTCAGGTCCGAAGCGAACATGAACCCCACCGCCTCCGTGGCCTGCCCGCGGTCGGTCCTGGCCGACGCGGACGGGAACACGAACGCGCCACTGACGACCAGCACAGCGGCGAACAGAATCATTCCGATACGCCTGATCCCACTCACGTTTCCCCCTTCGGTGAAGACGTTCGGTCGTTACCCCGGCCGAAGCTTCGCCGAACGACGGGCGCGTGACCAGGTTCCGGTCCGCTGAGCGGACCGCCGGGCGGCGCACCGCACCGGATCGGTGGGGAACGGCCCGGCAAGGTGTCGGGCCACCTGGTGCGCGACCGCGCCGTCAGTTGGCATGAACGGGCCGACCCGGGCCGCGGGTCGCCTCCCGCCGTTCGCCGAGACCGACGACGCGATCGGGCTCGCGGGCGACACCGGTGTCGTGGACGCCCGTCGGGCCGTCCGCACCAGCGGGACCATCGGCGACGGCCCGCACGGCAGCGCGGGCGACGGCACCGACGACGTCGACTTCTACCGGCTGGGCGGGGGCGCCTCCGGGGTGACGTTCACGGCGCGGACGTCGACCCCGACCGGCGACCTCGACACGTTCCTCGCGCTGTTCGACGCCGACGGCGCCGTGTGGGCGGTCGACAGCAACGTGGGCGGTACGACCGACTCCGCCATCATGCTCACGATCCCGCCAGGTCGGGACCTCTACCTCATGGTGGGCTCGGCCCCCTTCGGGGTGCCGCGTGACCCCAAACCGCTCCCCGCGGCTCCGTGCACACCATCTTCCTGGACTTCGACGGCGCCAGGGTGAACACGTCGATCTACGGCCTCGGCGGCGGTCTGCGCGACCTCTCGCCGCTGTCGGACTTCCTGCCGCGATGGGGGCTCGCCGCACGCGACGAGCACGCGTTGATCGACGCGGTCATCGCGACGGTGCGGGAGAACCTGGAACAGGACATCGCCGTCAAGGGCACCAACCCGAGGGTGGCGCTGCGCATCCTCAACAGCCGCGACCACGCCGACCCGTGGGGGGCAGCCGAACGTCAGCCGGGTCGTCGTCGGCGGCACCTCCACCGAGACGGGCATCTTCACCATCGGCATCGCGCAGTCCATCGACGCCGGCAACTTCGGCCGGGAGGAGACCGCGCTGGTGCTGCTGGACGAGATCAGCTCACCGGCCGGGCCGGAGTGGTCGATCAACTCCTACCTCCGGCCGGGAAGCGACCGGATCGCGTTCATCGGCCGCGCGGTCGGCAACGTCACCAGCCACGAGGCCGGGCACATGTCGGGCAGCCGGCATACCGACGCTGAACGACGTCCACGGCGTCATGGACCCGGGCGGCGACCCGGCCGTGATGTTCGGGGTCGGCCCGACGGGGTGGCGGCACGGCCGGCGACCCGGGCCTGGACTTCGTCGAGGACGAGCTGAGCCCGGCCGAGGGCTTCACCGGCAGCGAGGACACCGTCAACCGCACCGCGTGGGCGTTCGTCCGGGGAACCGGCTGATCCGGAGCACCGCAGTCCAGGGGAGACATCGCCGGCCGACCCGGCGTGGCGGACGCCGGCGGGGAAGCCGGACGTCGATCGACCTCGAAGCAGCAGGCCGGCTTCACAGCAGGCCTGCTGCTTCGGCGTTCCCGGTCATCAGTCGCCGAGGCGGTGAAGCCACTCCCTGATGATCGGGCGGGTCGCGGGCGTGGCGTGCACCCAGCGCTGGCCGCGGCTGTCGGCGTAGCGGACGACCAGCCAGCGGCCGTCCGGGCAGTCGATCGTGGTGACGAAAGACTCCGAACGCCGGCGTCGCCCGTACCGTTCGCGCTTGGCCGCGAAGAACTTCGCGACGCCGGTGCGCGGACGCTGCATCAGCTCGACCAGGGCCCGTGACCCCGGTGCCTCCTCGGCACGGGCGTTGATCGACGAACCACGACCGGGCGGCATCTCCGGCAGGCACGACGCGAGGGTGTCCGCCGGATCGCCGTCCAGCGCACCGATCCGCACGTGCCCGTTGTCCCGCAACGCGAAGACGCCGTGCCGTCCGGCCGTGGCGGCCACGACCGGCAGCGTCACCTCACGGGTGAACGCGATCCAGCCGAAACACTCCGAGTCCGCGAACGCGAGCACCCGCAACGCCTCCAGCGCGTCGTCCACCCGCACGCCCTCGCGGTACAGCGCGTGCTCGACTTCCAGGGCGTCGGCCTCGGCGGGCGGCACGTGCAGCACGGTGTGGTGCTCGCCGAGGTCGTCGTGGTGCCACAGCACGTCGAACTCCGTGTCGGTCAACACCAGCGGCGCGCGCAACATCAGTCCTCCCCGATCACGGGCGCCACGGTGCCGGGCAGCCGGCCGATGAGCGCGTCCGAGTCCTCCTCCAGATACACGCTGCGCTTGTACTCCCTGTCCTCCTCCTCACGCGCGTGCGCGGCGTGTGGCGCGAAGCCACCCATGCCCGCCGCTCCCCCGATGCCCGCCGCTCCTCCCATGCCGGCAACTCCGACCCTGCCTGCCACACCACGGGCACCGGCCGCGGCAGGAGCGTTGGGCAGCGTCCTGCCGAGAGCGGCGGAGCGGTCGCCCGCGCCCAGAGGAGCCCGCTGCCCCCTGGTGCCGGTGGGATCGCCGATGCCGATCCCACCCGGCAGCACCGCAGCGGCACCGGAAAGGTGGTCGCCCTTCGGGACGTTCGACGTGCGCGCGGTGTCCCTGGCCGACAGCGGACGCGTCGCGACCGGCACGCCGCCCGGCACACCGGCGGACCAGTCGGCGACCGCGGTCCGGTCACCTCGCTGCTTCGGAGCGGTGGTCCCGTGAGCGGCCGGCGCCCGACCGGCGGGAACGCCGTCGCCGCCGCTGCCGGCGCTGCTGACCGAAGTCCCGCCACCACCGCTCATCGACGGCGGCACGGACGCTGCCTCACCACCGGCCGATCCCGCAGACGACGGCGAGGTGGTACCCGCGTTCCCGACCTGTGGCGGCGGGGACGTCGCGGACTGCACGCCGCCTCCACCCGCGCCCTGCACGGCGGTGTTCGCACCCTGTGCGCCACCCGCCGCCTGGGACATCTGCGGCAGCATCGCCTCGTTCCGGCCCGTCGCCGTGGCGTACTCCGCGTAGACGCGGCGGTTGTTCGCGTCGGCCACGAACCACTCCTTGCGCGCGATCTCGTTGTCGGTGTCCCACGGCGTCAGCTCGTCGAAGAGGGTCAGCTCCGGCGGTTGCGGCGTCGCCATCGGCAGCACCTGCTGCTTGAGCAGGCCGTAGGTCTCCGCCTGGGTCCGCAACGACGCGTCGGCCTTGTCCAACGTCTCCTGCGCGCGCTGGAGGGCCTGTTCGATCGGCTGCACGGCCTGCGCCGCCCGGTCCGCCGCCTTGCCCTGCCACGCGGCCTGCATCTCGGCGGTGAGCCGGCGCAGTTCGTCGCCGAGGGACTGGATTCGCGTGCGCGCGTCCTTCGACACGTCCGCCGCCTGGTTCAGCCCGCCGGGGCCCGCGCCCCGCGACACCATCTGGTAGATCTCGTACCCGCTGAGCGCTGTCATCAGTCGTCCACCGCCATCCGTCGATGGTTGGCCTGTTCGGTCTTCGCGTACTGGTCGACCGACGCCTTCAGCTCCTCGATCCGCGTCTGCAGCTCCTGCTCGATCCTGCTGACCGAGTCGAGGTGCGTTCGGCCCGCCTGGCAGGCCGCGGTGATGAAGGAGTCGGTCGCCGGATCCCGCATCGGAGGCTCGATCCGCGCGAGCAACCGGCTCTGCCGGTTGGCCGCGGTCAGGTCGTCACGCACCTTGCCGTGCCTGCCGACCACCTCGTCGAGAGTCTCGATGATCACTTCGAAATCGCCCATGCGCGCAGAGTGGCGGCTGTGCCCGGGACCACTCCCGACCAGTCGAAGCGGACTCCGCCCACCACGACGCCGTCGGGCTCGCGCATGAAGTCCGCGCCGAACGCGCTGGACGGCATGCGCGAGCCCGACAACCGGGCGGGGACTGGTTCCTACGGGGCGTCCGGGCCGACGTCGGCCGCGTTCAGCGGGCTGCGCGTGGCCGGAGCCGACGAGCGCTCGTCCGCGCCGACGTCGACGCCCCCGGTGCGGGCCTGGCCGTCCATGTCGTCGGTCACGAACGCGTGGGCGCCGGTGCCGGTGTCGACGGCCGGGCTGCCCGCGCCGATCCGGTGCACCTGCCCGGCGCGGGCCAGCAGCGGGTCCACCACCCGGACGGCAGCGGTGGGCTTGGCGACGCCGACGGTCGCCGACCCGGTCGGCCAGGCGATGTTGCCGGCGTAGGTGGCGTTCACCGGCGTCTTGCGCTCGTTGATCAGCTTGCCCTGGCTGCCGGTGACCACGTTGTCGGCGAAGACCGAGTCGACCGGGGCGAACTTGTAGTTGGCGCCGATCTCGATGTTCGAGGCGTTGTCGACGAACGTGTTGTTCACGACGGTCGCGCGGTAGACGCGCCAGTGCGCGTTGAGCGCGCCCGAGTTGTCCACGTCGCCGCCGTCGACCTGCAGCGCGGCGTCGTGGCCGGACCCGGTCAGACCCTCGAAGTAGTTGTTGTAGACCTTGTGGTCCTGGCCGTAGATCCGGATGCCGCCGGTTTCCGCCTTCCCACCGCCGAGGAAGAAGTTGCCGTAGAACGCGCCGCGGTTGCCGTGCCGGTGCGTCAACGTGCCCTGCGAGGTGCGGAAGGTGTTGTAACGGACGGTGTTGTCGTTGCTCTTCACCGACACGATCTCGGGGTCGCCGTCGCAGTTCTCGAACAGGTTGGCCTCGACGACGGTGAACCCGCTCGAACCGGAGATCGCGCTCCAGCCGACCCGAATGGCCTCCATCTCATTCTGCGCCCGCGGACCGATGTCGCGGAAGTGGTTGTGGTCGATCCGGTCGTGCTGCGACTGCCGGGTGTCCGATCCGTCGATGGTGATGAAGTTGCCGAGCTGGTGCTTGTCCTCGAACAGGTTGTGGTCGATCCGGTTGTGGTGGCTGTTCGCCCCGCCGATGAGCACCCACTTGAGGGCGGATGTCTCGGTCAGCCGGAAGTGGTTGCGGGTCAGCCGGATGTTGTTCGACCCGGTGATCTTCAGCGTGTTGCCGTTGGTCCATTGCAGACCTTCGAACGTCACGTGCGAGGAGCCGGTCACGTCCAGCTGCCCGTCGCTGACCACCGCCTTGCCGCGGTTCGCCGCGACGACGGTGATGGGTCGGTCGGCGGTGCCGTTTTTGGCGGACATCTTGCCGATCGTGTACCGACCGTCGGCGAGCACGATCCGGTCCCCCGGCTGCGCGTTGCCCATCGCGTTCTGCAGCTGGGTCGAGTTCGTCACGTCCACGGTGCGGCTGGGAGCCTCGCCCACGTCGTGCGTCACGTTCAGGCCGTAGATCTTCACCTCGCCGTAGTTGCTTTCGCTGCAGGGCGAGGTCTTGTCGCAGTTGGCCTGCGTGTAGGCGCCGGCCTTGAAGTAGGCGCCGGAGAACTTCTTCGAGATCGTGGCTTGGAGCTCACCGTTGTAGTACGCCTTGATCTTCCCGCCGCCGACCTCGAACTTCGCCTGGAACCTCGTGCCGAGCACGTAGTCGTCCTTGACGAGCTTGAGCTTGTCGTTGCCTTCGGTGATGTAGAGCTTCTCGCCCTCCAGCCGGAAGACCGAGACGTCGTTCTCGGCGTCGTGGATCTGCCCGGCGACGACGTTCGGCCTGCCCGTGGGCGCCGCCGTGATGGCCTGGTCGATCACCATGGTGTGCGTGCCCGATGTCGACGACCAGCTCGCCTGGGTCCGCCCCGAGTCCGTCATCTCGCGCAACTCCGAGCGCGGGTAGTCGGAGCCGCTGGTCGTGACGCCGTTGACGGCGGCGCGGAACTGGACCGCGTCACAAGCCGGGGTGGTGGTGAACCACGGGTCGATCGCGTACGTGTCGAGTTGCGGTTGCTTGACGTTGAGCGGTTTCTCGGGCTGGCCGATGGGCAGACCGACGTACCAGTTCGTCAGGTCCAGCACCTCGGCCGGGTACCGGCAGTCGCCACTGCCGCCGTCGTCGGCGCCGTGCACGGTCGTCTCGGTGATGCTGGTCCAGTCATTGGACGTGTTGCCATGACCGACGATCTTCAGGAACCGCGCCGAAGCGTCGGGGAAACCGTAGTCCTGCAATTCGAGTGTGCTGCCACTGCTGGACTTCCGCGCCAGCACCGTCGTCCACGACGAACCATCCGCGGACAGCTCCACGTCGAACGTGTTGCGCCGTGCATCCCCCTTGTGCCACGCGATCGACACCGAACCCACGACCTGCGTCGAACCCAGGTCGTAGCGAATCCACACCCCATCACCCTGAGCAGACCACCGGGTGCTCAGATCCCCGTCCACGGTGTTCGTCGCGACATTGCCGTCGTCCGCACTGGCGGTCACCTCCTCGACCGGCAGCGCGGAACCCGCGACCGCCGACGCCACCGGGTGGCACGCACCCGACACGGCCAATGCGAACAGCACCGACACGACAGAAATCCTGCTTCTCCTCATGAGTCCCCCGCTTCGTCGACAGCAGTGCGCTCAGGATCCCGGCACCCGCCCGGGACCACTCCCGCGTGGTGATCGCGTACTCGAACGGCACCGCGACCGGTCACGGCAACGGGTCCAGCAGCGCCAGGTCGGGCGGCACCAGGGTGGTGGACAGCACCAGTTCGCGCAGCAGGTTCTCGTTGAGCGCGTTGCCCACCGGCTCGCCGACCTCGTCCCGGCGCAATCCGTACACCCCCTGCGCGGACAACCGCGCACGCACGTCGTGGACCATGTGCTCGACCCGCTTGACGCTCCAGTTGGCGTCCGGTCGCAACTCGGCCAGCACCTCCGCGGCCTGCTGGCGCGATATAGGCTGCGGGCTGGCCTCGTGCAGCAGGTAGCGCTGCCCCAGCACGACCAGCAGCAGGCGTTCTTCCTCGGTCAGCCGCCACCGCCTGGGCGGCTGGGTCGGCGCGCCGTGCTGGACGGCGGGTTGTCCGCCGTCCTCGCCCGCCACGTAGAGTTCGAGCAGGTGCTCCCGGTCGCGGGAACCGCGGATGAACAGCGGCGTGTAGCCGACCGGCAGCGGAATCGGGTCCTCGTCCCGGAACAGCCACCGCGTGCCCGGCAGTCGGATCGGCAGGCGCCCGGTGTTGTCCACCCACCAGTAGCCGTCACGACGGGTCAGCGCACCGTGCCGGCGGCTGACCCGCAGGTCGGTCTCGCCCACGCAGACGTCGACCTCGGGCCGGTTGCGGCCGAAGCAGATCGCGCGCCCTTCGGCGGGCCCCACGGTGACGCGCCCGGTGAGCGTGAGCACGACCACCGCCCCGGGAGCGGTGCGGGGGACGCCGCGGGCGAGAGTTTCGTGGTTCATCCGACCTCCTCCGCTGCAGTGTCCGGGGCCGCGCCGGGACCGCTCCCCGGTCAGCGGGGCAGCCTGTCGGCGGCGGCACCCGCCAGCAGGGAAGCCGTCGCGCAGCGGTCGCCGCCGGTCTGGTCGCCCCGCACGGTGAGCACCATCAGGTCGATCGTGGGGCGCGGCGAGGGGTTCCGCGGCCGGTGGCGCACGATGACCGTGCACTCGGCGCGCGCGGCGTCGGACCGGACGTAGGTCTCGTGGTCTCCCAGCCGGATCGGGTCGCCCCGGATCGGGGACATCGCGGCGTGCTGGTCGTACCGGAGGTGGATGCCGACCCGGTCGGCCGTGCTGTACCACTTGCACGACCAGTGGCCGAACCCCCTCGCCCTGGTGCTGACGTCCACGGACGGGAGAACAGCGAGCTCGGCACGGTCCAGCAGGCCGCAGGCGTCCACGTGGGCCAGCGAGTCGGGCGGCAACGACGTGCTCCGGCGCTGCAGCACACCCCGGCGGAGCACCCGCTTGACGGTGTCCGCCCCGGTGTCGGCGACCGCGCACAGGTCCACGCCGGGATCGGGCATCTTCGCCGACACCTGGATACCGTACTCCTCGCCCAGCATCACCACGCGGTGGCACTCGTTCCCGCTGTCCTCGGGCGGGCCTTCGTCCTCGAACGGCAGTCCCTGCACGGGGTGCCGCTTGCGCAGGAGCAACTGGACCTCGACGTCCAGCTCCTTCCCGTCCGCGATGTCGACCACGACGTCGCAGCGGTTGAAGTTGCCCTTCGCGGTGTGCAACCGGGTCGGGCCCATCGGCGCCAGCGCGGCCGGGTCGAGCAGCGCGCACGGGTCGGCCGCGTGCTCGTCGCCGACGAGTTCGGCGCCGAACACATCGGCTTGCGAACGCGAGGCCACCACGGCGACGACCGTGGCCGCGATCGTGAGGGTCAGCACCACGGCGGCCACCCGGTACCGGGGGCGACGCCACAGCGGTCTCCGGCCGGGCGCGGGCGCCGTGGACCACGACGGCGGCTTCCAATCGCCGACGAACTCCTCCAGCCGCCGCCCCGCCTCGTGCGCGGTCGGCCGCTTGGTCGGGTTCGGGTCCAGCATCTCGCGCAGCAGCGGCGCGAGCGGACCCGCGTGCCGCGGTGACGCGACCTCCCGTTGCCCGCGTTCGCGTGCCGGCACCTCGCCGGGACCACCGGCACCGGCCGGCGGAACGCCCTCCACCGCCGCGAACAGCGTGGCGCCCAGTGAGAACACGTCCGACGCCTCGGTGGCCGGCCGACCGGCCGCCACCTCGGGAGCGGTGTAGCCGGGCGTGCCGCAGAACGTCCCGTCCTCGGTCCGGGTCACCTCGCGCCAGACGGAGATGCCGAAGTCGGTCAGCTTCGCGCTGCCGTCGGCGGTGACCAGGATGTTGCCCGGCTTGACGTCGCGGTGCACGATCCCGTGCGCGTGCACGGCGGCCAGCGCGGCCGCGATCTGCACACCGATCCGGGCAGCCCGTTCCGGCGGCAGCGTGCCGTCGGCCGCCAGCACCTTGTCCAGGCTGTCCGCCGGCGAGTACTCCATCACCAGCCAGCAGTCGTCGCCGTCCACGGTGTCGAAGACCGAGATCGCGTTCGGGTGCTGCACCCGCGCCGCGGTCTCGGCCTCCCGTCGGAACTGCAGCCGGTCGGCCTGGCTGGCCACCGCGTGCGGCCTCTTCAGCGCCACCGTTCGTTTCAGCTTCCGGTCGAAGGCGGTCCAGACGACACCACCGGCCCCCGAACCGCGGGCGTCTGCGAGTTCGTAGCGCCCGTCGATCACATCGCCCGTCCGCACATGACGTAGTGTAGTCATTTCGCCCCGCACAGCCAGATGTCAATCTGAAGCTGTGAAAATCCGGTGCGAAGCCCACGGTGGTCGACCATTCCGGCTTGTCCGCCGTTTCCGCCCTAATGCGGATTTCATTCCAACTGACGTCGCATCGATTCGCGTACGCCTTGTCCGGCAGCTCGACCGTGGGTCACGGTGACCTGGTAGATGGTCACCTGGCCGTAGTTGGTTTCGTCGCACGGCGTGGAATTGGAGCAGTTGGCCTGGGTGTACGCCCCGGCCTTGAAGTAGGCGCCCGCGAACGTCGCCGGAAGCGTGGCCTGCAGCACCCCGTTGTAGTAAGCGTCGATCCGACCGTGCTCCACCGCGAACTTCGCTTGGAAGCGGGTGCCCAGCACGTAGTCGTCGGTGATCATCTTGTAGTGGGTGTTGTCCCCGTCGGTCAGGTAGAGCGTCGTACCCTCCAGCCGGAAGACGGTGACGTCGTCGCTGTTGTCGTGGATCTGGCCCGCCACCACGTGCGGCTTGTCGTTGGGCAAGTGGTCGATCGACTGGTCGACGACCATCGTGTGCTTCCCGGAGACGGGTGACCAACTGATCTCGCTGGTGCCGTGATTCGTCATCTCGTGCAACTCGGACCTGGCGTACTTGCTGTTCGGCGTGTGCAGCCCGGTGACGGCGTTGCGGAACCGGACACCGTCACAGGAACGGTTCGCGACGAACCACGGCGGCAGCGCGAAGTGGCCCAGCAGGGGCTGTTCGACCTCCAGCGGCTGCGCACCGGATTGGCGCGGGTCGTCCACCGGCAGTGTGATCTTCCAGTTCCGCAGGTCCAACACCCTCCCGGGACGGAAGCAACCGTGCGGGGACGCGCTTTCCCGGTCCGGCGCAGGACGAACCGCCGCGGACGCCACCGGCCCCGTCGTCACCCCGAGGGATAACGCCACGACAGCCGCACAAACCATCGACCTCTGCAATTCCATGCATTCCCCGCTTCACTTCCGTCACCGGCGCCGCATACGCCACAGGGACGCTAATCGGCCGCGTCGGGACCGGTCCCGCATCGCCGGCCGAGGGAGATCGCCACCATCAATCCCGATCAGGTCCACCAGGTTTCCGGCACGGCGTGCCGACACCGGGATCAACGCGCGGAGGTGCCCGGGGATGCGATGTCGGCGAATGTCGGCCCGAGCGTGGACTGGCGGGCGAGAAGGGTCGGCGGCAGCAGTACCGACTCGCAGTCCGATCTGCCCTCGACCAGTCCGATCAGCGTCTGCGCCGCACGTGTGCCCATCTCGCGCATCGGGGAGCGGACCGAAGTCAGCGCGACCGGTAGTTCCGCGGCCGGGGGTACGTCGTTGTAGCCGACCACAGCGACGTCCTCGCCGACCCGGAGCCCGGCGTCGCGCACAGCGCCCATCGCGCCGATGGCGGCGAAGTCGTTGACCGCGAACAGGGCGGTCGGCCGGGGGGTGAGCCGCAGCAGGGACTCGGCCGCCGCCCGGCCGCCCGCCACGTCGAAACGCGAGTGCAGCACCGCTTCCACCGGAACCTCGACACCGGCGGCGGTGCAGGCATCGAGGAACCCCCGCGTGCGTTCGACCCCGGTCGAGGCGTACGGCTCGCCGGCGATCACCGCCGGCCTGGTGTGCCCCAGCCCCAGCAGGTGCTCGGCGGCCAGCCGACCGCCGAGCAGGTCATCGCAGGTCACCGAGAGCACGCCGGGCAGCCTGCGCGAGGTGAGCACGAGTTTCGTGCCCCGCTCCACCAGTTCGTCGACCAGGGTGGCATCGGTGCGGGCGTCCCCGAGGATCAACCCGGCCACCCGGGCGCCGAGCAGGGTGGCCACCCTGCTCCGCTGCACCTCGGGCCGGTCCTGGCTGTTGGCCACCACCGCGTGGTACCCGGCTTCGGCCGCCCCCTGCTCGATGCCCTCGTAGATGGTGGCGAGCACGATGTCGGTCAGCGACGGCACCACGACGCCGAGCACCCGGGACCGTCCGGTGCGCAGGCTGGCCGCGACCGGGTGGGGCAGGTAGCCGAGCCGGGTGGCCACCTCCCGGATCCGCTCGGCCGTCGCGCTGCCGACGCCCTCGCCGCCGCGGAGCGCGCGGGAGACGGTCGTGGGATGGACCCCGGCCGCCGCTGCGACGTCGGCCAGCTTCACGGGCTCGGCTCCCGCGGCACTGCCCGGTTCACCCCAGTCGCCACTCACCGTGTCAGTTCCTTCGCTCGTTGTCGCTAATCCTGGCGGGTTCCCCGGCCGGCTGCGCACCAGGCTGCCAGAGTCACCGGTAGGTGATGTTCGGGTTCAGCCCTTGACCTCGGACGAGCTAGCTCACATGATGCTACGAAATCGATTGCGCAATCGTTAGCGGAGGACTTGTGGCGCATCTCGTCCTGCTGGGCACCGGCGGAACCATCGCCACCCGGGCGACCGGCGAAGGCCGCGCCGTCCAGGTGGGCGCGGCGGAACTGCTGCGGGCCGCCGACGCGGTCTGGCCCCGGCCCGGGGTGCGCGTCGAGCCGCACGACGTGGCCGGGAGGGCCAGCTTCGCGGCCCGGCCCACCGACGTGCTCGACCTCGCCGGGCGGATCGCGTCCGCCGTCGCGGTGGCCGAGGGGGTGGTGGTCGCCCACGGCACCGACACCCTGGAGGAGAGCGCCTTCCTGGTCTCGTTGACGCACTCCTCGCCGGTGCCGGTGGTGTTCACCGGTGCGCAGCGGCCCTTCGACGACCCCGCCCCGGACGGTCCGCGCAACCTCGCGGCCGCCCTGCGCTGGGCGGCGTCCCCGCAGTCGCGCGGTACCGGGGTGACCCTGGCCTTCGCCGACCAGATCCTGCCGGTGGTCGGGGCGCGCAAGACGCACACCCTCGCCCTGCGCGCCTTCGCCGCCCCCGGCCGCGGCCCGGTGGGGCAGGTGGACGAGGCCGGGGTCCGGGCCCTCGCCACCGTCCGGCCCGCGCCGCCGCTGCTGGCGCCAGGGGTGCGCGACCTGCCCCGCGTGGAGATCGTCGGCCAGTACCTCGGCGCGGACGCCGCGGCTTTCACCGACGCCCGGTCCCGGGGCGTGCGCGGAGTGGTCGTCGCCGCGTTCGGCTCCGGCAACACCACGCCGGAAGCCACCCGGGCCTGCCTGCGCCTGCTCTCCGACGGCGTCCCGGTGGTGGTCACCAGCCGGGTGGGCGAGGGGCCGGTGGTCGGCCTCTACGCCGGGGGCGGCGCCGACCTCGCCGCCGCCGGCGCCGTCTTCGCCGGTGACCTCTCGCCGTGGCAGGCCCGGCTGCTGCTGGCCTGCGTGCTCGCCGGGACCACCCCGGGCGACCTCGACGCGGTCCGCGACCGCTGCCTGGACTGGCTCCGCGAAACCGGGACCGTCTCGAGTCCGGATCCCACATCACCACCCAGGAAGGACCCAACACGATGACCAAGGAAATACTGGTGGCCTACGGCGTCGACGTCGACGCGGTCGGTGGCTGGCTCGGTTCCTACGGCGGCGAGGACTCGCCGTGCGACATCTCCCGCGGCCTCTTCGCCGGGGAGGTCGGCGTGCCGCGCATGCTGGAGCTGTTCCGCCGCAAGAAAATCCCGAGCACCTGGTTCTGGCCCGGCCACTCGATCGAGACCTTCCCCGAGCAGTTCGACGCCTGTGTCGAGGCCGGGCACGAAATCGGCGTGCACGGCTACAGCCACGAGAACCCCATCGCGATGAGCCGGGAGCAGGAGTCCGCGATCCTGGACCACTGCATCGAGCTGATCCAGTCCCGCACCGGTCGCCGCCCCACCGGTTACGTGGCGCCGTGGTGGGAGTTCTCCCCGGTCACCAACGAGCTGTTGCTGGAGCGCGGGATCAAGTACGACCACTCCCTGATGCACCGCGACTTCGAGCCGTACTACGTGCGCGTCGGCGACACCTGGACGAAGATCGACTACGACCGCCCCGCGCAGACGTGGATGAAGCCGCTGCAACGGGGTGCGGAGACCGACCTGATCGAGATCCCCGCCTCCTGGTACCTCGACGACCTGCCGCCGATGATGTTCGTCAAGGCCAGCCCGAACAGCCACGGCTTCGTCAGCCCGCGCGAGCTGGAGCAGATGTGGCGGGACCAGTTCGACTGGGTCTACCGGGAGTCCGAGTACGCCGTGTTCACCATGACGGTGCACCCCGACGTCTCCGGCAGGCCGCAGAACCTGCTGATGCACGAACGACTGATCGACTACATCTCCGGTCACCAGGGCGTCCGCTGGGTCCGGTTCGACGAGATCGCCGACGACTTCGCCGCCCGGCACCCCCGCCGTTGACCCGGTCTCCCCCTTCCCGAGCCACTCCGAAAGTTCCTCCATGTCCGAGAAATCCCGCGCCGTCCTCCCGCCGGGCGGCGCTCCGCTCGCCCCGCGCATGGTGCGCCGCGTATCCCTCGTCTGCTTCCTCGCCTGGGTCTTCAGCGTGTTCGACCACACCCTCTTCGGCACCCTGCTGCCGCAGATCGCGGCCGACTTCGGCTGGAGCGCCACGGAGAGCACCGTGGTCGCGACCTGGGTGACCGCCGGGACCTTCGTGGTCTCCCTCACCGTCGGCCCGATGCTGGACCGCTTCGGCCGCAGGCCGGCGCTGATGATCACCACCGCCGGGGCCGCGCTGACCTCCGGACTCAGCTCGCTGGCCGGCGGCAAGCTCTCGATCGTGCTGGTGCGCTCGTTCTCCGGCCTCGGCTACTCCGAGGAGGTGGTCAACAGCGTCTACCTCAACGAGGTGTACGGCCGCCACGGCAAGCGTGGCTTCATGTACAGCTTCGTGCAGAGCGGTTGGCCGGTCGGCGCGCTGCTCGGAGCACTGCTCACCGCACTGCTGTTGCCCGGCATCGGCTGGCGCGGGGTCTTCCTGTTCGCCACCTTCCCGGCGTTGGTGATCGTGCTGCTGGCCTGGCGGCTGCCGGAGTCCCCGGTGTTCGTCAACCTGCGGCACCTGCGTCGGCTGCGAGCGGCCGGGCGCGACGAGGAAGCCGCCGAGGTCGCCGCGGCGGCCGGCGTCGAGGACGAGCGCGGCGGCAGCCTGCGCGAGCTGTTCGCCCCCGGCCTGCGGCGGCACACCATCAGCCTTTCCGCGGCCTGGCTGCTGAACTGGATGGCGATCCAGGTGTTCTCCGTGCTCGGCACCACGGTGCTGGTGGAGGCCAAGGGGGTGAGCTTCGACAGCGCGTTGCTGGTGCTGATCCTGGCCAACGCCGCGGGTTTCGGCGGCTACCTCTTCCACGGCTACCTCGGCGACCGGATCGGCCGTCGCCGCACCATCATCATCGGCTGGTCGATCGGCAGCGTGGCGATGACCACGATGTTGCTCGGCCCGGCCGACGCCCCGTTCGTCATCGGCATGTACGCGCTGGGACTGTTCTTCCTCACCGGCCCGTACGCGGCGCTGCTGTTCTACATGGGCGAGTCCTTCCCCGCCCACCTGCGCGGGATCGGACCGAACACCGCGCACACCATGGGCCCGATCGGCGCCATCCTCGGCTCCGCCGTGCTCTCGCTGCTGGTCGGTGCCGGGGTGTCGATGACGGTGGCCGCCCTGTGCGCGGGTTCGCTCGGCCTGGCCGGCTCGGCGCTCGCGATGTCCGGCACCCGCCGGGTCAGCCAGTCCGGCACGGAGTCACCGGCCGGGAACCCCTCGGCCGGCCCCACCCCGTCCGCCCGAACCACCGTGTAGGGAGAAAGCTCTTGTCCACCGACGAAACCATGCCGCGCGAGACCATGCCGCGCGACGACGGGCTGCCGGGGAAGGTCGCCGTCATCAGCGGCGGTGTCAGCGGCATCGGGCTGGCACTCGCGCAGGCATACGCCCGTGCCGGCGTCGCCACCGTGCTGGGCTACCACCCGGGCGACCCGCACGACCCCGAGGCGGCGGTGGGCGCCGTCCGGGAGCAGGGCGGCAGGGTGCTGGCGGTGCCCGCGGACGTGCGTGACCGCGCGGCGGTCGAGGAACTCGCCGAGACCGCAGTGCGCGAGTTCGGCCGGCTGGACATCGCCGTGGCCAACGCGGGCATCCTGCGCCAGGCCGACCTGGCGGACCTGTCCGACGAGGACTGGCACGCGATGCTCGACGTCGACCTGACCGGCGTGCTCCGGCTGCTGCGCGCGGCCCGCACCCGGATGGCCTCCGGCGGGGCGATGGTCGCGGTGTCCTCGATCGCGGGTGGCGTCTACGGCTGGGACGGCCATGCCCACTACGCGGCCGCGAAGGCCGGGGTGCTCGGGTTGGTGCGCTCACTCGGCGTGGAGCTGGCTCCGCGCGGTATCCGGGTGAACGCGGTGATCCCGGGCCTGATCGAGACGCCGCAGTCGCTGGACGCGCGGAACTCGCTCGGCCCGGAAGGGCTGCGCGCCGCGGGGGCGGGCATCCCCGCGGGGCGCGTCGGCCGTGCCGACGAAGTCGCCAGGGTGATCCGTTTCCTCACCTCCGACGATGCCGCCTACGTCACCGGACAGCAGCTCGTCGTGGACGGTGGGCTCACCGTGCGGTTCCCGGACTGAGCGGGGCATGAGCAGCCCTGTGTCGAGCCGCGGCCGGCAAGCCGACCACAGCGCGCTCGCAACCGCGGAAGAAAAGGCATGAGGAGGACTGACGGGATGAACGACACCCCAGGAGCGCTGGCCGGGCGCCGGTGCCTGATCACCGGCGCCGCCAGTGGGATCGGCGCGGCGATCGCGGTGGCCTACGCCCGCGAGGGCGCGGTGGTCGCGCTGGCCGACCGGGACGAGCCGGGGCTCGCCCGGACCCTGGCTGCGCTGCCTGGCGCCGAGGAGCACACCCGGCACGTGGTCGACCTGACCGACCCGGAGGCGGTCACGGCCACCGTGGAGGCGGTGGTCGAGTCGCACGGCCGGATCGACGTGCTGGTGAACTGCGCCGGGATACTCGACGAGACGCCGCTGGTGGAGATGAGCCTCGACACCTGGCAGCGGATGATCGACGTCGACCTGACCAGCGTGTTCCTGGTCTGCCGGGCAGTGGTGCCGCGGATGCTCGCGGCGGGTGGCGGCCGTGTCGTCAACGTCGCCTCGCAGCTCGGGCAGAAGGGCGGCGCGGGGCTGACCCACTACTGCGCGGCCAAGGCCGGGGTCATCGGCTTCACCAAGGCACTGGCCAGGGAGGTCTCGGCCAAGGGCGTGCTGGTGAACGCGATCGCGCCGGGGCCGATCAGCACCCCGCTGATCGACGGGCTGAGCGCGCGGTGGCGGCGGGAGAAGGAGGCCGAGCTGCCACTGGGCAGGTTCGGGCTGGCCGAGGAGGTCGCGCCCACGGCCGTCCTCCTCGCCTCGGACCCCGGCGGGAACCTGTACACCGGGCAGACGCTCGGCCCCAACAGCGGCGACGTGATGGCCTGAGCGGTGTGCGGAGCCTGTGGCACCCCGACGGCGCTGTGGACCGAGCGGATCTCCCCGCTCGGTCCGGGCGCCGCGTGGCGGCGAGCCCGTGCCCTGAACACCGCGCTGGAACTGGCCGGCACGGCGCCGCACCGCGTCCGGGTCGTGCCCTGGCACGGCGGAGGACTGTCCCCGCGCACCCCGGCTGGTTGGCACTACGAGCGCTCCCTGACGCCGGCTGCCCGGTGGCTCAGCGCCCGGTTCGGTCCCCTGGTGCCCGCCGCCGGAGACGATCCCAGCACCTGCGCACGATTGCCGGAAGACCGCGAACCTGACGGGCTGGCCGTGTGGTGCGCGCTGGTGGCCGCCTCCGGGCACGGGCCGGTCGTGCTCACCCTGCCCGGCCTGCGGGTGCAGTTCGCCGGGGAAGTCCTGGTGGAAAGCCGGTGCGGCACGGAACCTCGGGACTCCGTGCTGCGTGCCCCGGCCGGCGCTCGGCGACTGCTCGGGCACCTGCGCGCCCTGGCCCCGCCGTGCCGGCGCCCGGACTGAACGAAGTGCCGACACCGACCGCGAACTTGCTCCGGCAGCAGCCGGCTGCGGCGGACGGGCAGCCGCACCGGCAAGTCGGAGTGTGGGGCTGCGGTGCGTCGACAGTCCTTTGTAGAGCTGGTCAGGTCAGCCCTGCCTCGTAGGCGAGGACCGCGGCCTGGACCCGGTTGCGTGCGCCGAGCTTGTCCAGGATGGAGCTGACGTGGGCCTTCACCGTCCCCTCGACGATGTAGAGCGTGTGGGCGATCTCGGCGTTGGAGTGCCCGGCACCGAGCAGTGCCAGGACGTCGCGTTCACGTTCGGTCAGCGTGTCCACCCGCTGCCGTGCTTGCGTTGCCGAGACACCCACGTCGCGGTACCTGCGGATGACGCGGTGGGCGACGGTCGGTGACAGGAACGCCGCGCCGCCTGCGACGGCGTGCACGGCGCTGATCACCTCACGCGGGTCGGACGCCTTGAGCAGGAACCCGGCCGCGCCGCCGCCCAGAGCGCGTGCGATGTAGTCGTCCTGGCCGAACGTGGTGAGCATGATGACGCGCGTCGCCGGTGCCACCACTGCGATCTCGTCCGCCGCGGCGAGGCCGTCGAGCCCGGGCATCCGGATGTCCAGCAGCGCCACGTGCGGGCGGTGCACCCGCACCAGTTCTACGGCCTGGTGGCCGTCGGCGGCCTCGGCGACGACCTCGACGCCGCCGTCGGTGGCCAAGATCGCCCGGACGCCGGCGCGGACCATGGCTTCGTCGTCGGCCACCAGTACCTGGATCACTACGCCCTCTCCAGCCGGTCCTTCGAGACCAGCACGTCGTCGACGAAGCAGAGCTGGTACACGTCCGAGCCGACGTCCAGCAGGTCGTCGCCCACCTGGTAGTAGACGCAGCTCGCGCCGGCCGGCAGCGGCGGCATGTCGATCACCTCCGGCGCCCGGCCGATGTCGTGCGGTGGCAGCAGCCACTCGACGTCCGAGCGTGGTTGACCGGGCCGCAGCGTCTCGTAGCGCTCGTCCGCGAGCCCGGTCCGGGCGACGGTGAGCGCCTGCATGACGGGGAGCACCGCGAGCAGCGCGAGCCCGCCGCCGAGCGGCAGTGCGGCGGTCTGGAGCAGCCGGCGCCGGGTCTGCCGCCTGCTGACCCCGAGTTCGAAGGCGGGCGGGCCGGCCTCGCTCCGCCGCGGCGGCGTACCGGCGAGTCCGCCGTCGGGCAGCACCGCAGTCACCGCCCAGCCGCCGTCCGGCCGTGCGCCGGCGACCAGCCGGCCGCCGGCCAGCCGGACCCGCTCGTCCAGCCCGATCAGCCCTTGCCCGCTTCCCGCGCCGCCACCCGGTCGCTCCGCCGGGTCGTTCGCGACCTCGACCCGGGTGCCGTCGTCCTGCCGGGCGAGCGTGACCGTCACCGACGCGCCCGGCGCGTGCCTGGCGGCGTTGGTCAGCGACTCCTGGACGACGCGGTGGGCCGCCTGGCTCACCATCGGCGACCACCCGGGGACCGGGCCGTCATGCCGGAGCCGCACCCGCAGGCCGGCCGCGGTGGCCCGCCGGACCAGGTCGTCGATGCTCTCGTCCGCCGGTTGCCGGTCGGCCGCCGCGTCCGCGCTGCCGAGCACCTGGACGATCTCGTGCAGCCGGTGGGTGGCCCGGACGGCGCACGCCCGCAGCTCGCCGGCGGTCCGGCGCTGTTCGTCGGCGAGGTCGGCCGCGAGCTCCAGCGCGCCGCCGTGCAGCGCGATCAGCGCCAGCTCGTGCCCGAGCGAATCGTGCATGTCCCGCGCGATCCGGGCCCGCTCGCGAAGCCGGGCCTGCTCGGCGACGATGCCCCGCTCACGCTCGCGCTGTTCCGCGCGCAGGCGCCGGTAGCGGCCGGCCCACCACGGCAGCACCGACAAGGCGAACTCGACGGACACCACCGAGAGCCAGTCCGCGAGCGGGTCGGACGTGCGCCAGAACGCCAGCACGAGGCCGGCGGACGCCACGGCGGTGAACACCCAGAGGGCGAGCGGGAGAGACGCCATCCGCCGGCCCACCGGATAGGCCAGCACGACCATCGGCAACGACAGCCAGCCGCCGCCGTCGAACAGCAGCACTTGCGACAGGGACAACCCGGCCGACAGGACCAGCAGGGGCGCCCAGATCAGGTCTGCTCGCCGGTTCCGCACCGGCCCACGGTACAAGCCGGCGCGGTCGTCGTGCCCCCGACGAAAGTCAGGGTGCCTGCCTGACGGAAGACCGATGCCCCGGCCCGGTCCGCTTTCCTAGCGTCGACGCCGTGATCACGGCTGAGGCACTGCACAAGCACTACGGCGACAAGGTCGCCGTGGACGACCTGTCCTTCGAAGTCCGTCCCGGCACGGTGACCGGCTTCCTCGGCCCGAACGGGGCCGGCAAGTCCACCACCATGCGGCTCATGCTCGACCTCGACCACGGAGGTGGCGTGACGCTGTTCGACGGCCGCCGCTTCAGCGCCATCCGGCACCCCGCGCGGGAGATCGGCGCGGTGCTCGAAGCCAAGGCGTTCCACCCGACCCGGTCGGCGCGCGACCACCTGCGGATGCTCGCCGCGGGCAGCGGCATCCCGGCGTCCCGGGCCGACGAGGTGCTCGAACTCGTCGGCCTGGCCGAGGTGAAGCGCAAGAAGCCCGACGGTTTCTCGCTCGGCATGGCGCAGCGACTCGGGCTGGCCCAAGCCCTGCTGGGCGACCCGCCGACGCTCATCCTCGACGAACCGGCCAACGGCCTGGACCCGCACGGCATCCACTGGCTGCGCGACGTGCTCAGGTCGCTGGCCGCCGAGGGCCGCACGATCTTCGTCTCCAGCCACCTGCTGTCGGAGATGTCGCTGATGGCCGACGACCTCGTGGTCATCGGCCGCGGTGCGATGATCTACAACGGGGACGTCGACGGCTTCGTCCGCGAGTTCACCCGGTCGACGGTCCTGGTCCGCAGCCCGCACGCCGACCGGCTCGCGGACGCGCTGCGCGGCCTCGGCGGTGTCACCGTCGATCTCCTCGGCGGCGAGCTGCGCGTGTCCGGAGTGGACGTTGACGAGGTCGGCGAGATCGCCTTCCGCCACAACGTGATGCTGCGGGAGCTGACTGCCGAGACCGCGTCGCTGGAGGCTGCTTTCATCACCGCGACCGAGGCGGTCGAGGAGTACGTCGGGGGTGTCGCGTGAACGACGCGCTGCGGTTCGAATGGGTGCGCATCCGCACCCTCCCCTCCACCTGGTGGCTCATCGCCTCGGCTTTGCTCCTCGGCCTCGCCATGGCGCTCTCGGTCGCCGTCGCCACCCACGACGAGCCGCGCGGCCACGAGGTCGTCGGCGTGGTGCTGACCGGGGGCGGCGCCAACGTGCCGGTGCCGTTGATCGCCGTTTTCCTCGCTGTCATCGGGATCTTCGCCACCGGTCACGAGTACCGGTACGGCACGATCCAGCCGACGTTGACGACCGTGCCGCGACGTTCGACGTTGCTCACCGCCAAGCTCGTCGTCCTGGCCGCCACGGCGCTGGTCGTCGGACTCGTGTCCCTGCTCCTCAACGTCGTGGTGGCGCTCCTGGTCTGGGGTGACCTGCCCGGCCTGACCGACTGGCCGCTCAACGAGGTGCTACCCGGTCATGTCGTCCTGGTGCTGCTGTGGACGGTGCTGGGAGCGGCCTTGGGGCAGCTGTTCCGCGGTGTGCCGTCGGCGCTGGTCGTGATCCTGGTGGTGCCGCTGGTCGTCGAGCAGCTGATCTTCAGCCTGTCCTTCGTCCCGATGCTCGACTGGCTGGCGCCGGTGGTCGCGTTCCTGCCGTTCACCGCGGGCCAGCAGCTGGTCCACCTCGGTGGCGTGGTCTACGGCCAGTTCTTCGACCGGTGGGTGTCCGGCGGTGTCTTCGCGGCGTTCGTCGGGATCGTCCTGGCCGTTGCCTGGACGCGGTTCAACCGCCGTGACGCCTGACCCGACAAGGAGGCACGACAGTGGCACGCAGGTTCCAGGCAGTGATCGCCGGTGTGGTGACGGTCGCGGCGCTCGTCGCGCCGGCCGGCGCCTCACCGGGAGAATCGGTGCAGCCCAGGCGAATCGGCGCATCACCGGGCGAGTTGGTGCTACCCGCGCCGACCGGGCGGCACCCGATCGGCTGGGCTCGGCTGCACCTGGTCGACGAGGACCGAACGGACCCGTGGGTGCCGACCGGACCGCGGGAGCTGATGGTCTCGGTGTGGTATCCGGCCGCTGCGGCGCGCGGCGACCGCGTCCCGTACGCCACCGCCGAAGAGTCCCGGCTCCTGCTGGCCCAGTACGGGATCACCGACGTGCCTTCGGATGCGCTGACCAGGATCCGCACCCACGCACGGGTCGGGGCGCCGCCGCTGCGCACACCTCATCACCGACGCCCTCTGGTCGTGCTGTCGCCGGGCTTGGCGTTCCCGCGCTGGACGTTGACGACGCCGGCCGAGGACCTGGCCAGTCGCGGGTACGTCGTGGTCGGCGTCGACCACACCTACGAGGGTGCGGCGGTCACGTTCCCCGACGGGCGCGTGGCCGTGTGCGTGGTCTGCGCCGGCGGGACGAGCGGTGCCGCGATCATCGCAAGTCGGGCCCTGGACATCTCGTTCGTGCTCGACCGGGTGCTCGACCGGTACCGCGACCTGATCGACCCACACCGGATCATGGCCGCGGGCCACTCGATAGGCGGAGCCGCCGCCGCGACGACGATGCTCGCGGACTCGCGCGTGGACGCCGGGGTCAACCTGGACGGCTCGTTCCAGCCGGCACTCACCCAGGACCTGCCCCGCCCGTTCCTCTTGGTGAGCGCGGAAGACCGGAGCCCGGGACTGCGCCCGGACTGGGACCGGACGTGGCCGCACCTGACCGGCTGGCGGCGCTGGCTGCACGTGCCGGACGTGGGGCACGCCTCGCTCAGCGACGCCTCGGTCGTCGTCGAATGGCTGGGCCTGCCCACCGGACCGCTACCCGGCGCCCGGGTCGTCGAGATCACCCGCACCTACGTGGCGGCGTTCGCCGACAAGCACCTGCGACACCGCTCTCAACCGCTGCTGGACGGCCCATCGCCACGGTTCCCCGAGGTCCACTTCGTCGGTCCGCCCCGGTGAGCACCACCATCGCCGCCGCGCTTGATCAGGGAAGGTGAGCCGGAACCTCCCGCATCGCCGACAGTTCGGTCGGTGGTGGGCCAGGGTGTATGACGCCCAGCCGGTGCGTGGCCCTGGTCATGGCGACGTACAGGTCGTTGTGGCCGAGCGGTGCGTCGAGGATTGATGCCGGGTCGGCGATGAGGACCGCGTCGAACTCCAGTCCCTTGGCCTGGGCGGGGGTCAGGAGCACCACGTCGTCCGTCAGGTCCATCGGTGTGGTGAGTGACAGTGCGGCGGACAGGGCGGCGATGTGCGTGCCGGGGCTGATGATCGCGAGCCGGCCACCGGTACGGGTCGCGGCATCGGCGACGGCTCGGGGCAGGTCGGCGAGGGTGGTGCGGTGGCGCCACGGTTCCTCCCCGGTGGCGCGGACCGACCGTGGTGGCCGCATACCGGGGTGGTGCGCGGCGAGGAGGTCGGTGGTGGCGGCCATGATCTCCGCCGGTGTGCGGTAGTTGACGGTGAGCGGGGCGAATCGCCAGCGGTCGCCCACGTGCGGTCGCAGCACGCGGTCCCACGAGGTGGCGCCTGCCGGGTTGCCGGTCTGGGCGAGATCGCCGACCAGGGTCATGGACCTGGTGGGACATCGGCGCATCAGCATCCGCCAGGCCATTTCGGACAGTTCCTGTGCCTCGTCCACGACGACGTGCCCGAATGTGGTCAGGCTGTCGTCGCGGCCGATCAGGGCGGCTGCCTCGTCCAGCAGTGGGATGTCGGCGATGCTCCAGCCATCGGTTGCCGACAGGTCCGATACGACGTGCTGGGGGTTCAGTGGCGGCCACAGCGCGTTCAGCGCGTCCTGGACGTCGGTGTCGGCGAGCAGTGCGTCCCGCAGGGCGGCCTTGTCGGTCTCGTCCAGCATGGTTCTCGGGCCGTCGTCGTCCTGGCCGATCACGACGCCTGCGGCGGCCAGTGCTCGCAGGTCGGCGGCACCGAGTCGGCCGTCCAAGGTGCCGCCGTCGATCGCCTCACCGGTGTCGGTGAGCACGACGGCTTCCATGCGGTCGACCAGGTGCTGCGCCAGCACGTCCACCACCTCCCGCTGGAAGACCATCCGGGCGTGGTTGTGCGGCAACCCGCTCTGCCTGGCCTTCCGGGCGGCACGGCGGCAGGCCGCCGGGTCGAGCCGCAGCACCTGCCGCTCGAACTCGACGTCGACCGGCTCCTCCGGGATCCGGACGTGCGAGCGCACCGCGTCGGCGAGACGTCCGGCCATGTCCGCGCGGCCCTTGGCTTCGGCGGTCTCGGGCGGGTCGACCCGGCTGACCTGGAGGTCCGGGCACAGGTCGGCGATGGTCGCCGTCATCACGCTGTGCTCGCCGAGACCGGGCAGGACCTGGCCGATGTAGTCCAGGAAGATCCGGCTCGGGCCGACCACCAGCACACCGCGGGTGCGGAGGTGTCGGTGCGTGTAGAGCAGGTAGGCGACCCGGTGCAACGCGACCGCCGTCTTGCCCGTGCCGGGGCCGCCCTGTACCACCAGCACGCCCCGGTGGTCGTCCCGGATCACCCGGTCCTGCTCGGCTTGCAGGGTGGTCACGATGTCGCGCATCCGCCCGGTCCGCTCGGCGGTCACCGCCGCGAGCAACGCCGCCTCGCCGACCAGACCGTCCTCGTCGGCGCTGTCCGGGTCGAGCACCTCGTCGTTCAGCGCGACGACCGTCCGGCCTCGCGTGGCGATGTGCCGTCGCCGCCGGACACCTTGCGGAGCGGACGCGGTCGCGGTGTAGAAGGGCTGGGCCACGGGGGCACGCCAGTCCACCAACAACGGCTCGTCGTCCCGGAACAAGCCGAGCCGGCCGATGTGGAGCCGGCGGCCGTCGCACAGCTCCAGCAGACCGAAGCACAACCCTCGCTCCACGGTGTCCAGGCGGGCCACCTCCGCTCGCCAGACGTCCGCCGCGTCCCGATCACACTCGGCCCGCCGCACGGCCGTGGACGCCTCTTCGCGCAGGGCGTCCAGCCGGGCGTACAGGGCGGTCAGGTACTCCTGCTCGATGTCGATCTCGCTACCGGTCAACCTGCTGCGCTCCCCCGCTTCTCGGCGATCAGTGCCACCGAGCGTGCCCGCCGGACCAGGTGAGAAACAGTCTTGTTCTTTCCGCCCGCCTCAGCCGCGCGGTCAGCCGCGGCCACCTGGATGGCCACGTCGACCTCGTTGCCCTCGGCGTGGGCCTCGGCTACCACTCGGGCGCCCACGCGTCGTTGACCAGCCGGCCACCGGCCGCGAGCGCCGACGCGAATCGCGCCTTGCCTGGTCGTGTAGTACCTGCGTGTGCACGTGGATGTGGCTGCGCTGGGGGCGCGGCCCGTTCATCTGCTGGGGCAGACGGTGATCGTCCGTGGTGACCGCATCAGATGACGACGACGCTGAACGCGTGCACGCACCACGGTCCCTCGTACTTGCTCATCCAGAGGTTCCCGGAGTGCCCGTCGACGACCTGCCCCTTCGCCGTGCCCCGCAGGTACATGATGACGGACTTGGGGCCCGACGACCGGCCGTCCATCGTCGGGTTGAGTTCCAGCTCCGGCTTGTGGCCGACCAGCTCCTCGATGTCCCGCGGCTTCTTGATGGCGTCGGCGCAGAGCTGGGTCGCCGCCTTCGCGGCGTCGCCCGCGTTGACGCTGTCGAGGAACGTCCGCATGGCGGCCAGCGCCTCGGGGTCGACCGGCTTCCCGCCGGCGGTCAGGGTGCCGGGGTCGGTCGGGGCCTTCGTCGGCCTGGTCGGCTTGGGCACCGGCTCAGCGGTGGCCACGCCGCCGCCGGCGGCGGCGATGTCCTGCCAGCACCATTCACGGCCGTTCGGGATGAGCGTCACCTCGAACTCCCGCGTCCGCTTGGCACTGGTGATCTCGACGGTCCCCACGGCCTTGTCGGCGGAGGTGGTCGGACTGCCCACCAGTTCGGCCTTGCTCACCGAGGAGACGTCGCTGATGGCCCGGTGCACGGCGGGCTGCGTGTCCGGGCAGGTGATGCCCCTCAGGGTGGCGGCTTTCCCGGAGTTCAAGGCGTCGACCAGCGCGAGCAGGTATTCCTCGGGGTTCGAATCCGGCGCGGAGGACGTGGTGGACGGCGGCGTGCCGGTCGTGCTGGTTCCGACGGTGCCGTTCCCTGCCAGGAAGAAGCCGGGCGCGACGAATCCGGTGAACCCGACACCGACCACGATCAGCACGGCGGTCGCGATCGCCACCACGTTCGCCGCGGTGTTCTTCTTCCGCGGCGGCGGCGCGCCGAAGCCGCCACCGTACTGGGCGGACGGGTCGTAGTACCCGTGATGCGGTCCGGGCTGCGGGGGCACGCCCGACGGGCCCTGCCCGCCGGACGGCTGCTGCGGATACGTCATGTGGCCTCCGCGGTTTTCGTAGTCACCGCCTTCGATGGGCGATCGGCGGCTTTCGTTCCCCCGTTCTGCGGTGTGGGATGTGAGAATCCTGCACTGGACTAGCGGCAGGCCCAGCGAACCGCTTTCCCGCCGGCGAACCCGCTGAGCACGCCACCCGCGCCGACAGCGTCCGCCAGGCCGGAGAACGCGCCGGTGGGCAACGGGAGCTTGGTGACGAACTACGCCCGGCCGAGCACATCGCCCCGGTCGTTGATGTCCTCCGCAGCGACGTGGTCGTACCCGGCCGGGGTAGGCAGCTCGCGGTAGCCGACGCCGGGCGTGTGGGTCATCAGGACGCTGCTCGCGCCAGGCCGGTCGACGACACCGATGACCACACCCGAGGCGTTCCCGGCGATGGTGACGAACTTGTCGGCACCATCGGGCCTCGGCACGACCTCCACACCGGCGGAGGTCCAGCGCACCAGCGTGTGATCGGTCCGGCCAGGGGCGTGGAAGCCGGAGACGTTGCCCTGGCCGTCCACGCCGGTGATCCGGAGGTTCCCAGAGTCCATGCCTGCCCGCACGGGCAGGTGCTCGACCTGCCAAGTGCACTCCGTGCCGGCTGCCGAGGCGGCGGGCGCGAGCAGGCTTGAGACGACGGTGACCGCGGCGAGCGCGATCAGCGAGCGCCGGGACAGAACAGTGCTGTGCATACGGGTCGTCCCCAAGTGTTCAACGACTGGTGATACGTCGGCACTGGCGAAGACCGCGGGTACGGGTGCGCTTTTGCAAGGGATAGCGCGAAAGATGCCCCCGCGGAGTCCCCAAGGCTCCGGCCCTCACCTTACGAGAACCACCACCCTGCGCACACCACAATCGCCAGGCCGGGCCGGTCATGACCGTTCACCGAACTACTCGGTGGATGGTGGATCTCGACGCCTTGACGACCGCCCGATGTCCAAAAAGGACCGGCGTGACGAGCCGCAGCAGCGGCACGATCGGACTTCAGCCCGCAGCCCCTGCCCCGCTCACCGACCGGTCGACCGGCCGGCTTCGGTGGAGCCGGCTGGACAGCACGACGGTGACGACGGGGTCGTCGAGGACGGGCAGGGCGCCGAGACCCACATCACCCGACCGGATCACGGCGGTGTCGGTCGTTCGACCGACAGTGCGCGGAGGCGCCTGCGGATATCTTGCGGCCGACCCCCACAACATCCAAAGGAGCACCATGACGACCACCCGGCGCGTTCTCACCGGTCTGGCCACCGCAGGTCTGTTCATCACGGTCCTCGGCGCGGGTTCCGCCACCGCCGCGACCAAGGGCAAGATCTACATCTCCAACAACTGCGGCAAAGCGGTCTCCACCACCATCCACATCAACGGCCGGACCATCGCGGGAACCGGCGCCGCCCCGGCGGGCAGCTACTTCGGATACTCGGTCGCCCCTGGCACTTACCAGGTTTACGTGCCCGCCGGCAACAAGACCGTGCGAATCCTCGACCTCAGCCCCAGGTCCCACTCGGCCATCGTCAGGGCCTGCTGACGTCCACCGAGGACACGACGCCGCGCGGCACCGGCAGGTAGCCCGGCCGGTGCCCGGCCGCGTGGCGCGGTCAACGGGTCCGCTCCCGGGTTGTGGTCGATGTCTTCCCACCCGCGGCGAGGTCGTCGAGTCGCTGCCGGACTCGTCGGGCATCGGTGTCGCGGCCTTGCTCCCGGTACAGCCTGAGGGCTTCCTGCCACGTCGCGCGGGCCTGATCGTGGTGGCCTAGGACGGCGTACGGGTGGCCGGCTTCGTCGAGCAGGTCGGTGATCTCGTAGATGTCTTCGACGGCGCCGCGCAGGGCGAGGGTCCGCTGGTAGTGGTGGACGGCCTCGTGGTGCCGACCGGTGTGGTGGGCGATGAAGCCCAGGCCGGCTCGGGCGTACGCCTCGCCGGCGCGGTCGTGGTGGCGTCGGAACAGGCTGAGGGCGGCCTGGCAGTGGTCGCGGGCGGTGTCGTAGTCGCCCAGGCGGGCGGTGTACCAGCCCACCGAGTTGAGGGTGTGGGCTTCGGCTATCGGGTCGTCGAGGGTTCGGCGCAGGTCCAGGGCGCGTCGGGCGTGTTCGAGGGCCTGCTGGTGGTCTCCTCGCTGCTCCCGGATTCGCGCCAGGATGATGTGGTTGTCCGCCTGCTGACCGGTGTCGTGGTGGTGTTCGGCCAGCGCGAGTCCGCGGTGGAGGTGTCCGAGGGCCTGGTCGAGCCGGTCCAGACGGGAATGGGCGAGACCGACCCGACGGTGGGCACGGATGCGGAGGGCCGGGTCGGGCAGGTGGGTGGCGGCGTCCAGCGCGGCTTCCCACACGGCCAGTTCGTCGTGGCGGTGTCCCCGCCACCAGTGCAACGTGGTCAGAGTCCAGGCGAGGTGCCACACGGTGTCGTGGCGGCGGCGGGTGGCGGCGGTGTGCTGGGCGGCCAGCAGGTGGGCGTGGTGGGCCTCCAGCCAGGCGATCGCCGTCGAGTGGTCGGGCAGCGGTTGCGGGCGCACATCCGACGCGGACGGCTCCGGCCGGATCTCCGGAGCCTGCGGCGCCACGAGGTGGTGGGCCGTGAGGGCGGTGTGCACGTACAGCACGCGATCCAGCGCCGCTGCCCGCACCGGTTCGGGCAGCGTGGTGTGGGCTTGGGTCACGGCGTAGGCGCGGACGAGGTCGTGCATCGCGTACCGACCGTCGGGGCGGTGGTCGAGCAGCGAGGCGTCGACCAGTGCGCGCAGCCCGCCTCGCGTCTCCCGCTCGGACAAACCGGCGAGGTGGGTGGCGGCGGGCATGTCGATGTCGGGTCCGGGCGCGATGCCCAGCAGTGCGAACAGCGTGCGCTGCAGGGCGGTCAGGCCGCGCAGCGACCAGGACAGCACGGCGGGCAGACCGGCGGCGGGATCGGTGTCGTCCAGCGCGTCGATGCCGTGGACGCGCAGCTCGGCGGCCAGCTCGGCGAGGGGCCGGTCGGGGTCGGTGTGGGCGCGGGTGGACAGGACACCCAGGGCCAGCGGGAAGCCCTGGCAGAAGGCGAGCAGGCCGACGACCGCATCGGGTTCGCCGAGCAGGCGATCGGGCCCGAGGCGCTGCTCCAGCAGGGTGCGGGCCTCGGTGTCGGCGAGCGTGCCCAGGCCGAGGTGCCGAACGCCGCAGCGGGTGATCAGCCGGTGGAGCGTGCGGCGGCTGGTGATCAGGGCGGTGCAGCCGTGCCCGCCCGGCAGCAGGGGTTCGACCTGGTCGGGAGTCGCGGCGTTGTCGAGCACCACGAGCATCCGCTGGTCGGCGACCAGACTGCGGTAGAGCGCTGTCCTGGCTTCCAGGCCGGGCGGGATGTGATCGGGAGCGACACCGAGCGCGGTGAGGAACCCGAACAGGGCGGTCTCGGGTGTGACGGGCTGTTCGGTGGGGCTGAAACCACGTAGGTCCACGAACAGTTGCCCGCCCGGGAAGCGGTGCCGGTTCCGGTGGGCCCACGCCAGGGCGAGCCAGGTCTTGCCGATCCCGCCCGCCCCGGCGATCGCGGCGACGGCCATCGTGCTCGTCGCCGTGTCGCGCAGGGCCGCGTCGAGCCGGTCCACCTCCTCCCGCCGACCGACGAACGCAGTGGGTGGGGCGGGCAGTTGCCGGGGCACGGCCAACGGCGCGACCGGCGCGACCGCGGCGGGACCGGTCAAGGACGGATCAGCGGCCAGAATCCGCCGGTGCAGGTCCCGCAGCGCCGGACCGGGTTCGGCGCCGAGCTGCTCCACCAGCCGCTCCCGCAGCTCCCGATAGTGCTCCAGCGCGTCGGCGGCACGCCCCGCCTGGCACAGGGCCGGCAGGTACTGGCCGGCGACCCGTTCGTCCAGCGGGTGGTGTGCCGTGCGGTCCGCCAGTTCGATCACCAGCCGCGCGCCTTGACCCAGGCGCAGCCGGGTGTCGGCCAAGTCGTGCTGCGCGGCCAGCCGTTCCCGTTCCAGCAGGTCGCGTTCGGCCTCGGCCCACCCGCCGGTCACGCCGGTCAACGCCTGCCCCCGCCACAGTCCCAGCGCCTCGGCCAGCAACCGTGCCGCCCGCAGGTCCCCGTCCTCCTCGCGGGCCTCGGCACACAGCGCGCGGAAGTGGTGGAGGTCGACCCTCGGGTGCGTCGGGTCGGTGGTCAGGACGTAGCCGCCCGACCGCCGTACGACGACCACACCCTCCACCTCCGCCAGGACCCGGCGCAGTCGGGAGAGGTAGCTGTGCAGCGTCGCCCGGGTCCGCCGGGACGCGTCGGTGCCCCAGACCCGCTCGACCAGCCGGTCCACCGGCACTACCCGGTCGGCTTCGACCGCCGGCACCGCCGGCACGCATCGCTGCTTGGCCGGTCCCAGCTCCAGCGCCCGCCCGTCGACGTACGCGGCCACCTCGCCCAACAGGCGCAACACCGCCACCACCTCCGCCTCCTCCAAGAAATAGCGCCCCGAGCGGGAGCACACCGGAACTCCGCGAGCGGTTCACACGATCGGGCCCGTCGATCGGTGCTCCGAGGCCGCTGCACAGTACGAACGCGACACCCGCCAACCCTGCTTGAAGCAGGGCGACCAATTGCCCCTGTTGGGCTTCACGGAGGCCGAGGAGGCAACGACCCGGTTCGACTTGCGGGCGGAGCTGCGACGGCGACTTCCGCACCGGACCTCGTGTCATGGGCGATGTCAGAGCGGTGACTGCTCGGTGTCAGGGCGACCGATGATCGTGGTCCCCAGTGAACGGCTCGGCGATCGCGGTCGAGCCACTACCGAGGGGAGACCGGTCATGCCTGCTTTCGCCACGCCGAACCCGATCACGGCCACGCTGACCACCGCCGGCGCCCGGGTCCGGGTCACCGCCGGCGAGCGCTCCGACACCGTGGTGCACGTCGAGCCCGTCGACAGCGCGAACAAGACCGACGTCAAGGTCGCCCAGAACACCGAGGTCGGCTTCGCCGGCGGCGAACTGTCGATCAAGACGACCAAGTCCGGCGCCAAGACCGGTTCGGTCGCCATCACGATCGAGCTGCCGGCCGGGTCCAAGCTGGTCCTCGACACCGCCTGGTCCGACGTGCACGCCACCGGCCCGCTCGGCGACTGCGACCTCAACACCGTCTCGGGCCAGGTCCGGCTCGACCGCGTCGCCTCCCTGCGCGGCAACCTCGGCGACGGCGGTGTCGAGACCGCGCACGTCGCCGGAACCGTCGACATCGACGGCGGCGCTGCCGGGCTGCGCATCGGCGAGGTGGAGGGCACCGTCCGGTACCAGGGCACGACCGGGAAGGTCTGGATCGGCCACGCCCGCTCCGACGTCGCCCTCGGCGGCTCCAACGGCAGTTTCACCATCGACCGCGCCGACGGCGACCTCACCGCCCGAGCCGCCGGCTGCCCCATCCGCATCGGCCGCGTCACGCGCGGCCACGCCGAGCTCGCCAACGCCTCCGGCGGCATCGAGATCGGCATCGGCGAGGGCACCACCGCCGAGGTGGACGCCGACAGCACCAAGGGCGTCGTGCGCAACACCCTGCCCGCGCGGGACGACCTCGCCGACACCGTCAAGGTCTACGCCCGCACCCGCCTCGACGACATCGTCATCCACCGCGCGACTGCCTGAGTCCCCACTTCCCGATCTCCGAGAAAGGACCACCACGATGAACGTCACCTCCGAACAGGTCGAGCAGGGCTGGGGCAAGGTCGCCGACGTGTTCCGCCGGAACTTCGAGGGCGACGGCGAGGTCGGCGCGGCGTGCAGCGTCTACGTGGGCGGCCGGCCCGTGGTCGACCTGTGGGACGGCTCGGCCGACCGCGAGGCCGGTCGGCCGTGGTGCGACGACACGATCGTCCAGGTCGCCTCCACGACCAAGGGCGCCGCCGCGATCTGCGCCCACATGCTGGTCCAGCGCGGCGAGCTGGACCTCGACGCCCCGGTGACCCGGTACTGGCCGGAGTTCGGCGCGGCAGGCAAGGAGGGGATCCCGGTGCGCTGGCTGCTGTCCCACCAGGTCGGTCTGCCGATCGTCGACGGACCGCTGACCTTCGAGCAGGCGTGCGCCTGGGATCCCGTCATCCGTGCGCTCGAAGCGCAGAAGCCGCTGTGGCGGCCCGGCACCGAACACGTCTACCACAGCGTCACCTACGGATACCTCGTCGGCGAGGTCGTGCGCCGGATCACCGGCAAGTCCCTCGGCACGTTCTTCGCCGACGAGGTCGCCGCCCCGCTCGGACTCAGCGCCTGGATCGGACTGCCCGAAGAACACGAGGACCGCCTCTCCCGCATCCACTACGCCGCCCCGTTCAGCGTGGAGGAGCTGCTCGCCGGAATGATCAAGGCGACCGGGCTCGACGCGGACACGGTCACCGCCTGGGTTGAAGCCGTGTGGGGCGCCGACTCGGTCCAGGCCCGCGCCGGCGAACTCGGCGGCGCCCTGGACAGCTCGACCGCGTACTTCACCACGCGCGCCTGGCGCGCGGCCGAGTTCCCGGCCGCGAACATGATCGCCGACGCGCACTCGATCGCACGGATGTACGCGGCGACCGTCAGCGACGTCGACGGAGTGCGGCTGCTCAACCCGACGACGGTCGAGCGGATGACGGAGATCCAGACCGACAAGACGCCCATGCACGGCCTGCCGCCGGGGCTGCACATCCCGGCCGACCGCTCGTTCAACATGTCGCTCGGCTTCTGGCGGGCCTGCCCGCCGATGCCGATGGTCGGACCGGGGTCCTTCGGCCACCCCGGCTCCGGCGGGTCGATCGGCTTCGCCGACCCCGATGCCGGTGTCGGCTTCGGCTACGTCACCAACCTCTGGAACTTCCGCCCCGACGACCCGCGCGCGGCCGACCTGTCCGCAGCCGTCCGCTCCTGCCTCGGCTGAGGCCGCGGCCGTGGCGGCGGCAAGGTCACCAGGTGGGCCGATCGTGCGCGGCGTGCCGAACTGTGCGGCGGGCCCCGCGGGTGTCGCGGGGCCCGTGGCGCTCGTCATTCGACCGGACAGCTCATTTCGGTGGGAAGTATGGCGTCCACACTTGCTGGTCGAGACCGTTGCAACCCCAGAGCTGGACCTTGGTGCCGTTCCGGTTGATGCTGTGGGTATCCGCGTCGAGGCACTTGAACGCGACGTGGTTCACCAGCGTTCGACTGGAGTAGAAGAAGGTCCACTTCTGCTGTGGGCTGCCGTTGCAGGTCCAGATCTGCACCCTTCCGCCGTTCTTGCCGGCGTCGGGCAGGTGCGCGTCCAGGCATTTGCGGTAGTCATGGCTGAACGTGGTGATGGTGTAGTCCCGGTAGGTTCCCTTGTCCGGCCCGGCGGGCTGCAGGAACCAGCGCTGTTGGTTCTGGTTGTTGCACTGCCACAGCTGGACCTTGGCGCCGTTCCTGCTCAGGTTGTGCACGTCGGCGTCCAGGCACTTCCCGCCCAGCCGGTTGAAGATGGAGTAGTACTCCGCCGCCTGGGTGCCGGTCCGGGCCTGGGTGTCGGCCTGGGCCGGGGCTCCTGCCAGTGCGGACGTGACAACCAGGAGGACACCGACGACGCCGGCCAGGTACTTGTTCGACCTCCACGACCTTTCGTTCCGCCTCAGGAATTCCATTGCCACCCCTCTGATCGGTTCGATCACGACCGTGCCGAGCAGTCGGAGCGTGGCAACCACCGCTGAACGCGCGTTGAGCGCCCGCTGACCGCCGAGGTCACGCGAACCGGACCGGACGGATCGGCTACGCCGTGCGGCCGGACTTCAGCGCGCGGGCGATTCCCACGGCGCGTCGGGCCTGGAACGCCACCGCGTCCAGCTCGACCTGTCCGGGCGGGGTCTGACCGTTGTCGGAGACGTGGCTGGAACCGTAGGGGTTGCCGGCCTGGAACTGGATCGGGTCGGCGTAGCCGGGCGGCACGATGATGCAGCCCCAGTGGTAGAAGGTGTGGTTCAGGGCGGTGATGGTGGTCTCCTGACCGCCGTGCGCGGTGGCCGCCGAGGTGAACGACGTGGCCACCTTGTCGACCAGCTCGCCCTGCGCCCACAGCGGTCCGGTGGTGTCCAGGAACTGCTTGAGCTGTGCCGCCGGCATCCCGAAGCGGGTGGGCGCGCCGAAGATCAGCAGGTCGGCCCACCTCAGGTCGTCCAGGGCGGCTTCGGGGACGTCCTGGGTCTGCTTGGCGTGGGCGGCCCAGCCCTGGTTACTGGCAATGGCCTCTTCCGGCGCCAGCTCGCGGACCTTGCGCAGCCGGACTTCGGCTCCCGCCGCCTCGGCCGCCTTGGCGGCGGCCTCGGCCATCGCGTACACGCTGCCGGTGGCGGAGTAGTAGACGACAGCGGTCTTCACGTCGGACATCGGTTCTCCCGGAGTGTTGACGATCAACCCTGTCTGTACCCGCGAAGCGCCGACCTGCATATGCGGATCACTCCTCGGTGACCCCCTTGTCACCCGATATCTCATCTCACCGGTCTGTAGTCAGTCGCCGATGGGGATGCGCCTCAGGCCTCCCACGGCGGCGGACCGACCGCGCCGTGTCCGGCGAGCCGCGACGGGACCGGGCGAGCGCCCACAGCCGCCCGGTTTCCCGTCCTGTCACCCGTAGCACGACGGGGCGCGACCACGCCCTGCTACTTGCGGAACAAGCGGTGGCCCTCCTGTGCCAGATCGGTGCCGCCGGTTTCCGTGACCGACTTGAGCGTGGCCGCATCCCGCTCGTCTTGGCCGAAGTTGTGGTGCCCGGCGATGATGCCGTCGATCCTGTCGAGGACGTTGTCGCACTCCTCGATACCTTGGGTGTACATAGTCCAGACCAGTACCGCGGCGAGTTGCGGCTCGACGGGCGCTTGTTTGTCGCGTTCTGCCACTCCGCTGTCGACGTCACGCTCGACTTCGTCGCTGTGGATGCTGCCGCAGTCGCCGACTTCGAGCGCCCGTTGCCCCGGCGGAACCCCGGCGTCCCCGAACACCTTCAACGCGGTCTCCGTGTCACCCCAGAAACCGACACCTTCCAGGGGAACCCCGTTGTGGTCCTGGGCGTTGATCGTCGATTTGAGGTTGGCGTACCCGGGACCGCCGAGAGTCGGCTTGTTCTTCTCGTAGTCCTCGCCGGTCAGGTCGTAGAGGACCTGGATGTTTCGCCGGGTGAGCAGTTTCGCCTGGTCGGCGAGGCCCCGGGTGGAGCACAGGTCCCTGGCGTGCGCGCAGGCGTCCGGGGTCTTGATGTCCAGCCACACCAACAGCGGCCGGTGCCCCACCGGCAAGCCGGCGAGTCTCGTGAACATGTCGAACGTGCTCGGCTTGCCCCGCGGCCCGTCGCAGTCGTGCGCCACGTACCACGGTGCCATACCGGGTTCCGCGGTGTTGGCGCAGATATCCGTCTCGATCCCGTTGGCACCGGCCGCGAGAGCACGGTCCAGCGACTCGTAATTGTTCACGCCGTGCGCTATGGCGTAGACGGATCGTCTTTCGTCGCCGACTTCGGCGTTGACCGAGGACGCGGCCGTCACGCTCGAACAGACCGTGACGGCCAGCGCTGAAGCGATGGCCTTCGTGGAAAGTCGGCGGAACCGACCAGAACGCGCTTCCCCACCTGTCCGCTTGCCTCCGAAGATCAATCTCATCGCCTCCAGCCGTCGTCTTCCCGGAACGGCCAAGGATGGCATCAAGGCCTCGCCGATCGGCAACACAAGATTTGGAGATGTACCCGAGCGGGTGGACGGACAACGAACCGCATCGGATTTCAACCTGCCGAGGTGACGTGTTCCCCCTTGTGGCGAAGGTGGTTCGGAGGTGCGACGGAGCCATCCCCCACAAGCGCGGTGTGGGCACCACCGTAGGGGGTGTCGCGGCTTCGGGTGGCAGGAGTCGTCACACGCCGCTTCGGATCGCGATGATCGACGTCCGCGCTGGTCGGCGAGGCCGGGGAGCAGGTAGTAGACACGGTGTCCGCCGGGGTTCGACAGCCCCGAGGTCCGCTTCCACCGCTCGGAAGGGAAGTCCTGGTGATGACATTCGGCTCACTCCGCCTGGCTTTGGTCGTGCCCGTGGCCGCTGCGGCTGCCATCTTCGCTCCCGCCGCTCATGCGCACACCACCCCGACGCCGGTCGGTGAGGAGACAGCGTTCTCGGAACGGGATTACAAGAACTGTCCGGACAAGCACGTGTGCGCCTATTCGCAGCCTCTCGGCAAGGGTAATCAATGGGCGAAGCACCAGAACGAGCGCCGCTGCCACAATCTGCCGTGGGCGGGGCGGTCGGTGTACAACCGCACCGACAAGAGGATCACTTTCCACCGGAACCCGGATTGCAAGGGGAAACGCTTCACGTTGGACCCCGGGCAGAAGAGCGGCTACGCCGGCGGGCAGCCCATGGACGAGCAGGTGTGGAGCATCACGATCCCCTGATCCAGCTCTCGGCGCCGGGGTGTCAGGTGTCGTGCTCCAGCCTCGCGCACACCGCTTCGAGCACTCCGAGGGCTGCGGTCAGGGCAGGGCGGCGGCCGGTCGGTGTGCGCCAGACGCCGTAGATGCGGCGCACCGGCGGGGAGGTCACGGGCAGCACGCGCACCGATGGCGGGAGCGGCCCTCGACCCATGCGGGGTACCAGGGCCAGGCCGAGGCCGGTGCCGACCAGTTCGATCTGGCTGGCGTACTCGCTGACGATGTGGGTGAACCTGGTCGGGTTCGGGGTGTGCTGGAAGGCGTTGAGCAGGAAGTCGTGCGCCACCGAGTTGGGTTCGTAGAGCCACCGCTCGGCGCGCAGCTCGTCCAGGTCCACCGACGTCCGCCCGACCAGCGGGTGGGCGTGGTGGGCGAGCACGTCGGACAGGTCGTTGCCGAGGTGCCGGGCCTGCAGGCCCTCCGGCAGGGTCAGCGGGATCGCCGTCCAGTCGTGCGCCACGGCCAGGTCCGCCGTGCCGCGGGCGACCAGTTCCACCGCGCGGTGCGAGTCGACCTCGATCAGCCGCAGCGACAGGTCGGACCACGTCCGCGTCAGGTCCTCCGTCGCGGAGGGCAGCACGCCGCGGGTGGCGGTGGGGAACGCGGCGATGGTCAGCGTCCCGGTGACCGTCTCGCTGTGCGCCTGGAGTTCGGCGCTCATGCTCTCCAGCTCGATGACGATCCGGCTGGCCGACTCGGCCAGGACGCGGCCGGCCGGGGTCAGCGTGGTCCGGCCCGCCTGGTGCTCCACCAGCTGCTGGTGCACGTCCCGGCTCAGCCTGGCGATCTGCTGGGAGATCGCCGAGGGGGTGTAGCCGAGCGCGCTGGCGGCGGCCGTCATCGAACCGTGGATGGCGAGGGCCTCGATCGCGCGCAACCCCGCCAGGCTCACCGTCAGCACCCTGGCGTCACCTCACTCCCGGTGTCCGGTCACCGCCGACATCCTGGCACGACACGTCCCACGCGCCACCATTGTCACCCGCTGTCACCGCCGGTGGCGGGAAGGTGCAGCACGGCGTCCACCTCGACCTTGACCGACCGCAGGCCGGCGACGACCGTCGTGCGCGCCGGTTTCCACCGGCCGAAGTGGGCGGCGTAGGCGCGGTCGAACTCGGGGAAGTCCGCGGCGTCGGCGAGGTAGGCGGTCACCTTCACCACGCAGGTGGGGCCGCCGCCGGCCGCCTCGACGACCGCCGAGAGGTTGCGCAGGGCGAGCGCGGTCTCGGTGGCCACGTCGGCGGGCCGGTAGGAGCCGTCGGGCAGGCGAGGCACCTGACCGGACACGTAGACGGTGTCCCCCGCGCGCACGAACGGCCGGTAGTGGCCAGCGGGCGGGATCATCCGCGGGTCACCCGGATCGCCTCGGACACCTGGAAGGCGTTGAACCGGTGGCCGGTGGCGAAGTCCGCGTCGATCCCGGCCAGGAACGCGAACGCGGGCGCGAGCCGCGAGGGCGGCACGATCCCGACCCGCATCTGCTCGGTGTAGTGGGAATCGGACATGGGGGTGTCGATGGGTCGCCCGGTGGACATGGTGTTCACCGCGACGTTGTGCTCGCGGCCCTCCAGGGCGAGCACCTTCATCAGGCCTTCCTGCGCGTGCTTGCCGGGGGTGTACGCGGTCTCCTTGACGAACCCGGACAGCGCCGACCCGGAGGACAGGAACACGATGCTCCCGTCGCGTGCGGCGACCATGTGCGGCCACACGGTCCTGGTGAGCACGTACGCCGCGCCGAGGATGATGTCGATCTCGCGCCGCCAGTCCTCGAAGGTGACGTCCAGCATGGACACCTCCTTGAGCACGGCGGCGTTGTGGATCAACGCCCTGGGTGGGCCGTAGTGCGCCAGTGCCGTCTCCGTCACGGCGCGCGTGGCCACCGGGTCGGCCAGGTCGACCACGAGCGGCAGGACGTCCGCGCCCGCCGCGCGCAACTCCCCGGTCAGCGCGGCCAGCTTCTCGCCCTGCACGTCCATCAGCGCCACGCGCATCCCGGCCGCGACGAGTTCGCGGGCGATCTCCCGGCCGAGCCCTTCGGCGGCGCCGGTCAGGAACGCCACCTTGCCGTCGACGTCGATCACGTGGACGCCCCTTCCCTGGTGACCCGGATCGCCTCGGACAGCTGGAAGGCGTTGAACCGGTGGCCGCTCGCGAAGTCCGCGTCGATCCCGGCCAGGAACGCGAACGCGGGTGCGAGCCGCGAGGGCGGCACCATGACCGCGCGCTGGGCGTCGGAGTAGGTGTAGGCCAGCGGGCCGTCGATCGGCGCGCCGGTGGTGATGGTGTTGACGGCGACGTCGTGCTCCCCGCCCTCCAGGGCGAGCACCTTCATCAGCCCCTCCTGGCCGTGCTTCCCGGCCACGTAGGCGGCCTCGTTGGCGAACCCGGACAGCGCCGAGCCCGACGAGACGAACACGATGCTGCCGTCGCGCGCCGAGACCATGCCGGGCCACACGGCTTTCGACAGCACGAACGCGCTCTGCAGGATGCTGTCGGTCTCGGCGGTGAACCCCGGCACGTCGAGTTCCAGCACGGGTGTCTCGCGGAACACCGCCGAGTTGTGCACGAGCAGCCGGGGTGTGCCGAACCGCTCCAGGACCTGCTGCGCCGAGTCGCGCAGCACGTGCGCGTCGGTGAAGTCGGTGACGAACGCGTGCACGGAGGGCAGTTCGTCGGCCAGCGCGCGCACGGCGTCGGCCTGGTCGCACAGCATCGCGACGGTCATGCCGGCGGCGGCCAGTTCGCGGGCGACGGCGTGGCCGAGGTCCTCGGCGTTGCCGGCGACGAGGGCGAAGCGGCCGGTGGGGTCGATCATCGTGGGGACTCCTCAGGCGATCTCGGCGACCAGGGCGACGACCTGGCCGGGTGACTCGATCCGGGCCAGGGTGGGGCGCAGCAGCGCGAGCGCGGTGCGCGGGAACGGGGCGCGGAAGGTCTCCACGACCTCGCTGGACACCGGGTCGAGCAGGTGGCCCACGACGGTGTCCCGGCCGACCACGGTGCCGAGGGCGGCCTCCCGCAGGACCGGCTGGTAGATGCCCGGCCGGGACGTCGACAGGGGCACCTTGCCGGTGGCCACGGTGCCCGGCTCGTCGGGCAGGTCGGCCTCGGTGAGCACGCCGGCCTTGCCCAGCGCCCGGCGCAGCCCGCGGGTGACGGCGGCGGCGCGGTCCTCCTCGAACTCCCCGCGCCCGCCCATCTCGACCCACACGGCGACCGCGCCCTGCGCGCGGGCGTGCCCGGTGAGGCTGGAGGCGCGGTCGGGGCCGTCGAGGATCAGCGGGGTGCCCATCCACTCGGCCACGTGCTCGCTGCCGGGGAACCGGTAGGTGAAGCAGTTGATGTTCCAACTGCCGCCGCCGTGCACGTCCAGCACCACGTCCGCGCCGTCGACCGCGTGCTCGGCCAGCACCGCGGCCAGCCGCTGGGTGTGCGAACCGCGCGGGTCGCCGGGGAACGAGCTGTTGAGGTCGAGCAGGTCCAGGTGGGTCTGGCGGGCGTCGGCCTCGGTGGCCAGCGGGTGCGCGACGGGCACCACCCGCAGCGTGCCGAACAGTTCCTCCCGTCGCACGCCGGACAGCAGCCGGTTGACCGCGAGCGTGCCCCAGGGCCCCTCGTCGCCGTGCACGCTCGCCACCAGCAGCCCCACCGGACCGCCCTCGCCCACGGTCCCGATCCGCACGTCGACGGAGCCGTAGGCCAGTGACGAGGTGACCGGGTGATCGCGCCACTGGATCGTTTCGGCGAGTGTGGGCATATTCGCTCCCTGTCGTCCGGCGTACTCGAACATTCGGTGGGCGAATTCTGCGCAGACCGGTGCACGGAACACAAGACAGACTTCGACAACGCGGGCGATTACTTTTACTTAACCCGTACGCCCAGCTCAGCAGCCCTTTAGTAAAGATTAAGGGGTGTCTTCACCGATTGTTGCTTGCCACTGCCGACGGCTCGCCTGTTCACTCTGGTAACCGCGGTCCAGGCCACCGTCGAAAAGTTGTGGAGCAGCGCATGAATCGTCGAAGGATGTCCGGCGTGCTCGCCGCCGCCCTGGCGGTGTCCGCCTGTTCGGCCGGGCCGCCGGGAGGCGGGGACACGACCAACCTGGTGCGGGGCGACGCCAACACGGTCAACACCGGCACCGCCAAGCAGGGCGGGACGATCACCTACGTCCTGGAGCGCAACATCCTGAACTGGAACCCGCTGGGCGCGGACATCGGGGTGGCCACCCAGCTGGTCGCCGACGTCTACGACCCCGGTGCGTTCGTCACCCTGCCCGACCTCAAGACCATCGAGCTGAACAAGGACCTGCTGGTCAGCGCCGAGCAGACCAGCCAGTCGCCGCAGACCCTGGTCTACCGGATCAACCCCGCGGCCGTGTGGAACGACGGGACGCCGATCACCGCGGCCGACTTCGACTACGTGCGTCGGGCATCGAGCCCGGGCACGTGCCCGACGTGCGAGGTCGCCTCCACGATGGGCTACGAGAACATCACCTCCCTGGTCGGCTCGGACGACGGGCGCACGGTCACCGTGACGTTCAGCCAGCCCTTCGGCGACTGGAAGTCGCTGTTCGGACCGATCCTGCCCGCGCACGTGGCCCGCAAGCTCGGCGACGACGGCACCCCGGAGGGCCTGGCCAAGTCGTTCAACGAGGGGTTCCGCTACAAGGACTCCTTCCCCGACTGGTCCGGCGGCCCGTTCATGTTCAAGTCCTGGCAGACCAACCAGGCCGCGACGCTGGTGCCCAACCCGAAGTGGTGGGGCAAGCCGGTCACCCTGGACAGCCTGGTGTTCCGGGTCGTCACCGACACCTCGCAGGAGGTGCCCGCGCTGCAGAACGACGAGGTCCAGATCATCAACCCGGACCCCCAGGTCGACCTGCTGCGCAACGTGCAGGCGCTGGGCGGCGTGAAGTACCAGCTCGTGCAGGGCCTGCGCAAGCAGATGGTGCTGCCCAACCTGAACAACCCGGCCATGCAGGACCCCGTGCTGCGCGAGGCGTTGTTCACCGCGATGGACGTCCCACAGGCGATCGGGAAGACCGTCGGCCAGTTCTCCCCCGACGCCACACCGCTGCGCAACCGGATCTACGTCCCCCAGCAGCCCGGGTACAAGGACAACCTCGGCACGCTGGGCACCGGTGACGTCACCAAGGCCACCACCATCCTCACCGACGCCGGCTACAAGATAGACGCGGGCAGGCTGATCGACCCGCAGGGCAAGCCGGTGCCGACGCTGACCATGCGCTACATCCAGAACAACCAGATCCTCCAGACGGTGTGCCAGCTGTTCGCCGAGTCGGCGAAGAAGCTCGGGGTGACGGTGGACGTGCAGACCACCGACTCGGTCGGCGCGACCGTGACCCACCAGGCGGGCAAGGACTTCGACCTGTTCGCGATGGGCTGGATCGGGCAGGCGTTCGTGGCCTCCCAGTACTCCCAGGCGTTCAAGACCAAGGCCGGGCTCAACTTCGGCGGCTACTCCAACCCGGTCGTGGACGACCTGCTTTCCAAGGCGCTCGCCGCCACGGACGAGGCCGAGGTCGCCGCGCACCTCAACGGGGTGGACGCGCAGCTAACCGAGGACGCCTACATCCTGCCGCTCTACCAGGTGCCGGACCTGCTGGCGTACAAGGCGAACCTGGTCAACGTCCGGGCCAACGGCACCTACTACGGCCCGCCCTACAACGGTGGCGAGTGGGGCATCGCCGGATGACAGGCCGCGGCGCGGGTGTGACGCCCGCGCCGCGCCAGGGGAAGGCAGGCAGCGATGTTGGCTTACGTGCTGCGGCGGTTGCTGCACACGATCCCGATCGTGCTGGTCGGCTCGTTCGTCACGTTCGTGATGGTCAGCGCGTCGGGTGACCCGCTGGGCGACCTGAAGGCGAAGCAACCGCCGGTGTCGCAGGCGATCCTGGACGCCGAGGCGCACCGGATGCGGCTCGACCAGCCCCTGCTGGAGCGCTACTGGCGCTGGCTGACCGGGATCCTGAGCGGTGACTGGGGCCCGTCGGTCAAGCGGATCGACATCGGTGCGGAGATCTGGCCGAGGCTGCTGGTCTCGGCCCGGCTGGTCACCCTGGCGGTGCTGCTGGCCTTGGTGCTCGCGCTGGTGATCGGCGTGGTGAGCGCGGTCAAGCGGTACTCCGCAGTGGACTACGCGTTCACCGCCGTCGGGTTCCTGCTGCTGTCGATGCCCGCCTTCTGGCTCGCGGTGCTGTTGAAGCAGCAGGCGATCGAGCTGAACCAGGCCACCGGGACCACGCTGGTCTACACGGTGGGCGAGGCGTCGATCCCGCCGCCTCCGGGGCTGTGGCCCACGGTGCTCGACGTGCTCGGGCACGTCGTGCTGCCGACGATCGTGCTGGCGATGACGTCGTTCGCGCCGTGGAGCCGGTTCGTGCGCTCGTCGATGATCGAGGTGCAGCAGAGCGACTACGTGCGGCTGGCCCGCGCCAAGGGGATCAAGCGGCGCACCGTGCTGGTGCGCCACGCGTTGCGCACCGCGCTCGTGCCGCTGACCACGGTCGTGGCGCTGGACCTGGCCGTGCTGTTCTCCGGCGCGGTGATCACGGAGACCGTGTTCCAGTGGCGCGGCATGGGCTCGTTCCTGCTGTCCTCGGTGCGGGACAAGGACATCTACGCCGTCATGGCCTGGCTGCTGCTGGTGTCGTTGATCGTCGTGGTGTTCAACCTGATCGCCGACCTGCTCTACGCCGTGCTGGACAGGAGGATCCGCCTTGGCTGAGACCGTGCAGACACCCCTCGCGCCGGACGTGGACGGCGAGGCGCCGGTGGCCACACCCCGGTGGCGGCTGGTGGTGCGCCGGTTCCTGCGCCACCGGCTCGCGACGATCAGCCTGGTCGTGTTCGTGCTGCTGGTGCTGCTCGCCTTCGTCGGCGGCGAGCTGTGGCACTACCGGTACGACGTGTACACCCCGGACAACTCGCAGCCGCCGTCGGCCGAGCACCCGTTCGGCACCGACGCCACCGGCTACGACCTGCTGGCCCAGGTGCTGCGCGGCACGCAGCGGTCGATCGAGATCGCGCTGTTCGTGGCCGCGGTCTCCGGGGTGTTCGGCAGCGTGTGGGGCGCGGTCGCCGGGTTTCACGGCGGGAAGGTCGACACGCTGATGATGCGGGTGGCGGACCTGGTGCTGATCTTCCCGGCGATCGCGGTGGCCGCCGTGCTGGCGAACAACGTCGGCGCGAGCAGCCAGGGCTGGCTGCTGATCGGCCTGGTGCTGGCCGCCCTCACGTGGCCCTACGTGGCGCGGCTGGTGCGCGGGGTGGTGCTGTCGCTGCGCGAGCGGGAGTTCATCGCCGCCGCGCGCACCTTCGGCGCCGGCTCGTGGCGGATCATCTTCCGGCACGTGCTGCCCAACGCGATGGGCACCGTCATCGTCGCCGTGACGATCATCGTCGCGGTCGCGATCCTGGCCGAGACGGCGCTGTCGTTCATCGGGTTCGGCGTGCGCCCGCCGGACACCTCGCTGGGCCTGCTGGTCAGCCAGAACCAGACCGCGGTGTCCACCCGGCCGTGGCTGTTCTACTTCCCCGGGCTGTTCATCGTGGTCATCGCCCTGAGCATCAACTTCATCGGCGACGGGCTGCGCGACGCCTTCGACAACACCAGGTCACGGAGCAGGCGATGACGACGGCGACCACCGCGGAGGTGCTCGGCATCCGCGACCTGACCGTGGCCTTCCCCGACGAGCAGGGGCAGGTCAGCGCGGTGCGCGGGGTGTCCTGGTCGCTGCGGGCCGGCGAGGTGCTGGGCGTGGTCGGCGAGTCCGGGTGCGGCAAGTCCGCGACCGCGCTGGCCGTGATGGGACTGCTGCCGCCCGGCGCGCGGGTCGGCGGGTCGGTCCGGTTCCGGGACCGGGAACTGGTGGGGCTGCGCGACGACGAGATGGCCTCGGTGCGCGGCCGGTCCGTCGCGATGGTGTTCCAGGACCCGCTGTCGGCGTTGAACCCGGTGTACTCGGTGGGTTTCCAGGTCGCCGAAGCCGTGCGGGCGCACCACCCGCGGCTAGGCCGCGAGCAGGCCGTCGAACGCGCGATCGCGCTGCTGGAACTGGTCGGCATCCCCAACGCGCGGGACCGGGCCGCGGACTACCCCCACGAGTTCTCCGGCGGGATGCGGCAGCGCGTGGTGATCGCCATCGCGATGGCCGACGACCCGGACGTGATCATCGCCGACGAGCCGACCACCGCGCTCGACGTGACGATCCAGGCCCAGGTGCTCGACGCGCTGCGCACCGCCCGCGAGCAGACCGGCGCCGCGACCATGCTGATCACGCACGACCTCGGGGTGGTCGCCGGGCAGGCGGACCGCGTGGTCGTGATGTACGCGGGCAAGGTCGTGGAGTCCGGCACGGTCGAGGAGGTCTTCTACTCGCCGCGGATGCCGTACACGCTGGGGCTGCTGGGCAGCCTGCCCCGGCTCGACGGCCGGGAGGACGCGCGGCTGACCCCGATCGCCGGCACCCCTCCCCCGCTGGACCGGCCGATCACCGGGTGCGCGTTCGCCCCGAGGTGCCCGCTGGCCCGCGACGTCTGCCGCACCGAGGAGCCCGCGCTGGTGCCGGTCGACGGCGAGCACCTGGCGGCGTGCCACTTCAGCGCGGAACTGGTCGGCAGACGGCCCCAGGACGTGTTCCCGCCGCGTGCCGCGCCCGCCGTGGACGCCGTCGCCGCAAACGCTGTCGCCGTGAGCGCCGTCGCTGCAAACGCTGTCGCCGTGGGCGCTGTCGCGGACGGACCCGTGTCCGGGCGGCCGACGCCGATCATCACCGCGTCGAGCCTGGTGAAGCACTACCGGGTGCGCGGCACGGGCCTGTTCCGCCGAGACCGGGGCGAGCTGCACGCGGTGTGCGACGTGTCGTTCGACCTGTCGGCGGGCGAGACGCTCGGGCTGGTCGGCGAATCCGGTTCGGGCAAGTCGACCATCGCGAAGCTGTTGATGTCGCTGGAGGAGCCGACCGGCGGCGGGGTGCTGCTCGACGGCCGGCCGCTGTCGCCGCGCGGGCACGCCCGCGACCTCCAGATCGTGTTCCAGGACCCGATGAACTCGCTCGACCCGCGGATGACCGCGGCGGACCTGGTCGCGGAACCGCTGCGCATCAACGGCGCAGGCCGCCGCGAGGCCCGGGCCCGGGCGCTGGAGCTGCTGGGATCGGTCGGGTTGTCCGGCGCCCGGTCCGAGCGCTACCCGCACGAGTTCTCCGGCGGTCAGCGCCAGCGCATCGGCATCGCCCGCGCCCTGGCGCTGCGGCCCCGCGTGCTGGTGCTCGACGAACCGGTGTCCGCGCTGGACGTGTCGGTCCAGGCGGACGTGATCAACCTGCTGGAGGACCTCCAGGACTCGCTGGGCCTGGCGTACCTGTTCATCGCGCACGACCTGTCGGTGGTGCGGCACATCGCCGACCGGGTGGCCGTGCTCTACCTCGGCCGGGTCGTGGAGACCGGCGACCGCGACACGGTGTTCGACCACCCCCGCCACCCCTACACGCGGGCGCTGGTCTCGGCCGTGCCGCTGCCCGACCCGCGCAAGGAACGGGCCCGCGAGCGGATCATCCTGACCGGCGACGTGCCCAGCCCGGTGAACCCGCCGTCGGGGTGCCGGTTCCGCACGCGGTGCCCGCTGCACCTCGGCCGGCTGACCGACGAGCAGCGCTCCCGCTGCGCCGGCGAGACCCCCGCGCTGCTGGACGGCGTGGCGTGCCACTGGGTCGAGCGGTGAGCGGGCCGCTGGCCGGCAGGGTCGCGCTGGTCACCGGCGCGGCACGGGGCATCGGCCGGGCGTGCGCGGTGCGGTTGGCCGAGCAGGGCGCGGACCTGGTGCTGCTCGACATCGGGGTGGTCAGCCGGATGGCCACCGTGCCCAGGGGCCTGGCCGGGGCCGACGAGCTGTCCGGGGTGGCCGACGAGGTGCGGGCGCTGGGCCGGCGGGTGGTGTCGCGGTTCGTGGACGTGCGCGACGGCGACGCCCTGGGCGCGGCCGTGCGGGCGGGCGTGGCCGTCCTCGGGTCGGTGGACATCGCGGTGCCCGCGGCCGTGGTCCGGTCCCGCGGCGGCGCGTGGACCATGCCGGAGAACCAGTGGCGGGCGGTGATCGAGGTCAACCTCACCGGGGTGTGGCAGACGGCGAAGGCCGTGGCGCCCGTGATGGTCGCCCAGCGATCCGGGTCGATCGTGTTCATCGGCCCGGACCCGGCGCACCGGCCCGCGGCCGGCCACGCGCACCTCGTCGCGGCCGAGCACGGCGTCTGGGGGCTGGCGCGGTCGTTCGCGCTGGAACTGGCGGGCACGGGCGTGCGGGCCAACAGCGTCGACCCCGGCCCGCTCGACGGCACCGGGCAGGCGGCGGTCGCCGACGCCGTGCTCTACCTGGCCTCGGACGAGGCGCGCGGCGTGACGGGGTCGTCCATCCTGGCCGGCCCGGCGTGAACCAGACGACAGGAGACACCGACATGGCGGCAAGCCGTCACCCCGTCGAATCGCGGCGGGTGCTGCGCACGCACCTGCCGGAGCGGGCGGACACGCTGGGCACGTCCGTGCGGGAGGCGGACCTGGAACTGCGGTTGGACGGCGCCGGGCACGGCCTGCTGGACACCACGCACTTCGACACGGTCCGCTTCCCGCCGCCGCCGTGGGCGTTGGCCGCGTTCACCGCCGCGGCGGAAGACGGGGAACTCGCCTACACCGGGTACCGGGGCAACGCCGAGGTGCGGGCGACGTGCGCGCGGTCGGTGTCGGGCCTGCTGGGCGTCGACGTCGACCCGGACCGCGAGATCGTGATCACCACCGGCACCCAGGGCGGCCTGTTCGCCACGCTGAGCGCCCTGGTCGACTCCGGGGACGTGGTGGCGCTGGCCGACCCCGAATACCTGTTCGTGGAACGGATGCTGCGGTTCCTGGGCGCGCGCGTGGTGCGCGTGGGCATGGTCGAGGACCCCGCCGGTCCGCAGCTGGACCTGACCGCGCTGGAGGAGGCCGTGGTGAACGAGGGCGTCACGCTCCTGCTCACCTCGAACCCGAACAACCCCACCGGGACCGTCTACACGCCCGAGACCGTCCGCGGCCTGGCCGCGCTCGCCGTGCGGCACGACCTGCTGGTGGTCGTGGACGAGCTGTACTGCCGGCTGGTGTACGACGAGACGCCGTACACGCACCTCGCGGCGGAGCCGGGGATGGCGCAGCGGACCGTGACCCTGCTCGGCGGGTCGAAGACGGAGTCGCTCAGCGGCTACCGGGTCGGCGTGGCAATAGGCCCCGCCGAGGTGGTGGACGCCATCGAGCAGGTCATGGCGATCTCGTGCCTGCGCGCTCCGGCGTACTCCCAGCACGTGCTGACGCGGTGGCTGGTCGACGACGTGGAGTTCGTGCGCACCCGCATCGGCGAACTCCGGGCACTGCGGGAGATGACGGCCGAGCGGCTGCGCCGGGTCGACGGGCTGGTCGTGCGGCCCGGCCCGGGCACCGCCTACCTGTGGCCGGACGTGTCGGCGCTGGGGATGGACGACGTGGAGGTGGCGAAGGTGTTGCAGAGCCGGGCCGGGGTGGTCGTCAGCCCCGGCTACCAGTTCGGTCCGTCGGGCCACGGCCGGTTCCGGGTGTGCTACGCCCGCGAGGAGACCGGGTGGTCCGCCGCGCTGGACCGGGTCGTGGACGCGCTCAACCACGCCGCGAAGGCGGTGGCCTCGTGACCCGGGTGGTGATCTGCTCGCCGCTGGAACCCGAACTGGTGGCGCGCATCGCGGCAGTGGACCCACGGGTCGAGGTGCTCTACGAGCCCGAGCTGCTGCCCGTGCCGCGCTACGCCGGCGACCACGTGGGCGTGCTGCCGGAACTGACCGACGAGCAGCGGCGACGGTGGTTCGCGCTCACCTCCACGGCCGAGGTGGCGTTCGACTTCGACCGGCGCGCGCCCGCCGAGGTCAACGAGAACTTCCCGTTGCTGCGGTGGGTCCAGGCCACCAGCGCGGGCCTGGGCAGGCTCACCGACCGGTTCCCGCTGGACCTGTCCGAGGTCGCGGTGACCACGGCCGCCGGGGTGCACGCGGTGCCGCTGGCCGAGTTCGTGCTGACCGGGCTGCTGCACTTCGTGAAGGACGTGCCGCAGCTCAAGGCGTGGCAGGCCGAGCACCGTTGGAACCGCTACACCAGCCGCACGCTGTCCGGTCAGCGCGTGCTGGTGGTCGGGTTGGGGGCGGTCGGGCGGCACACCGCCGCGGTGCTGGCCGGGCTCGGTGTCGAGGTCGTCGGCGCGGTGCGGCCGGGCGGCACGTCCGGCGCGCCCGGCGTGGCCGAGGTGGTGGGCTTCGACGAGCTCACCTCGGTGCTGCCGAGGGTGGACGCGGTCGTGCTGGCGTGCCCGTTGACGCCGCAGACCGAGGGCCTGCTGGGCGCGGCGGAACTGGCCGCGCTCAAACCGCACGCCGTGGTGGTGAACATCGCGCGCGGCCAGGTCGTGGACGAGGCGGCGATGACCGCGGCACTGGCATCCGGCGCGCTGCGCGGCGCGGTGCTCGACGTGGCGTCCGTCGAACCGCTGCCGGACGACTCGCCGCTGTGGGACCTGCCCAACGTGATCGTGTCGCCCCACTCGGCCTCCACGGCAACCGACGAGAACGCCCTGATCACCGACATCTTCTGCGACAACCTGCGGCGATGGCTCGACGGCAGGCCGCTGCGCAACCGCTACCGGCCCGAACTGGGCTACTGACGTGGCGGACCGGCCGGCGGCCAGCCGCACCCGCCGGCCGGTCCGCGACCACTCGGCGGGTACGCGCCACGATGCGGGTTCCGGCCCGCGACGACCCACCGCGACCCGCACCGGTTGCCGCCTCGTCCGGACGGTCCGGTGGCCGCCGGTGCTACAACACGTAGTCCTCGCGCAGGTAGTGCCGGTACAGGGCGTCCGCGACGGTGGACGGGTCGCCGTCGGCCAGCGCGTCGACGAGGTCCCGGTGCATGGCGGGCATGTCGGCCAGGTCGAGGTGCTGCTCCTCCAGCGAGGACCGCATGACCGCGCCCATCTGGGCGTCCATGCCGGCGAACAGCTTCGCGAGGCGGGGTTTGCGCGCGGCGGCGACCAGGTGACCGTGGAACGCCGTGTCGAGGTCGACCACCGCCGCGAGGTCCCGGTCGCGGGCGGCGTGCTCCATCCGCTCGACCAGCTCGGTGAGGGGGTGCACGAGGTCGGCCGTGCCGTGTGCCAGCACCGCCCGCACCGCGCCCTCCTCCAGCACGTAGCGGGCGTAGCAGGCGTCCTGGATGTCCTCGTGGGACAGCCGCGTCACGGTGCTGTGCCGGCGCGGGCTGATCTCCACCAGGCCCTCGTCCGCCAGCCTGGTGAGCGCGAGCCGGACGGTGGAGCGGCTGACGCCCAGCTCCGCGGCGATCGACATCTCCACCAGCCGGGTTCCCGCCGGCAGTTCGTTGTTGAGGATCCGGTTGCGCAGCAGGCGGTGCACGCTGTCGGGCAGCGAGCGGTGTTCGAGGTCAGGCATCAGGGCACCCCAGCAGTTCCGGTGTCACTCCCACGTGGCCGGTCGGGTCCACGTGCACGTCGAAGTCCTCCGCCGGTCCGCACAGGATCGGCATCGCGCCGGGGCCGTGACCGGGCAGCGGGCTCCCCGCGTGGACCACCACCGCCATGGTCAGCCACCCTTTCCGGTGCCCGGCGTTGTGCCGGACGTCGACGTCGTCGATGCACAGCAGATCACCCAGCCGCCAGTGCGCCGCGTCCACCCGGTCGACCTGCACGTCGAGGTCCCACTGGTGCGCGGGCCGACCGAACCCGTTGCCCACCAGGTGGGAGGGCACGCGGGCGCGCGCGGATCGCACGTCCAGTGCCGCGAGCACGGCGGGGTCGACGTTCATGACGGCGGTGGCTCCCCCGGCGGTGGCTCCCCCGGCGGTGGCTCCCTGGCCGTGTGCGCGGATCGCGACCTGGTCGGCGGGCAGCATCTGGGCCAGCACGTCCTGCGGGAACACCGCGATCACCCGGCCCTCGCGCTTGCCCAGCACCCGGCCGGTCGCGCCGCGCGCGTCGCCGGTGCGCACGACGGCTTCGTTGCCCAGGCACGCGAACGCGGTCAGCGCGTGGCAGGCCGCCGGGTCGGGGTGCACGAGGGTGACCCCGGGCGCCGCGTGGTCGGCGTCGGTGTCGAACACGCCGTCGCCCAGTCGCAGGCCCAGCACGACGCCGCCGGTCGCGGTCGGCAGGTACGGCGCGCCGTCGCGGTCGACCAGGTACGGCGCGGGGCCCAGCCGAGGGGTCTCCACCTCGCCGAGCAGGGTGGTCCGGACCAGGGTGCTCACCAGCGGGCTCCGATGTTGGCGGTGGGGTCGTCGACGAGGTCGAATGCCGCGGCGGGCCCGGTGAACAGGGTGGTGGGGCCGGGTCCGTGGCCGAACAGCAGGCAGTCGCCGGTGCTGATGGCGCCGATCGCCATGTACCCGGCGCGGTGGCCGCGACCGAACCGGTGGTCCTGGTCCTCCAGCGCCACCAGGTCGCCGATGCGCACGTCGGTGACGCCCATGAGGTCGGTGTTGGCGAACTCCGAGGCCATGCCGGTGCCCGCGCCGGGTGCCGAGCGGGGGATCCGGGCCGCGACGGACACCCGCAGCCGGCCGTCCGGGGCGGTGTCGACGGGCAGGTTCGGCAGCAGCTCGGGATCGAGGTTCTTGACCACGACGTCGGGGTGGTCGAGCAGCCGCAGCCCCTGGCCGCGCGCCCGGATCGCCACCCGGTCGCCCGGCGCGACCTCGTCCGCGTCGGCGAGGTCGACCAGCACGTAGGCGTGCTGGCCCAGGACCCGGCCGGTCGGGCGACGGGGGCCGAGCACGGTGACCTCGTTGCCCACGCACGTCAGGAACTGCAGGGCGTGGTCGGCCGCGGGGTCGGGGTGCCACACCGACAGGCCCGGTTCGAGGTGGTCGGCGGCGTGGCCGGTGGCCGGGTCGCCGACGCGCACGCCGAGGGTGACCCCGCCCATGCCGGGCAGCAGGAACGCCCGGCCCTCGCCGTCGACCCGGTAGCCGAACCGGTCGCCGCGGGGCGGGCAGACCTCGCCCGCCAGCACCTGGGTCAACAGCCGGTGGGCGTTGGTGCGCGGGGTCACCGGGGACCGAACCGGAAGCCGTGCGCGCGGATCGCCGGCGCGGTGACCGACCCGTTCCACACGTTCATGATCGGCTGGGCGCGCAGCACGTCGCCGACACCGTCCACAGTGGCCAGCAGGTCGAACACGGATTGGGTGAACCGGGCCCCCCGCACGGGGTCGGCCGGTTCGCCGTCCACGATGCGGAAGCAGGCGTCCCGGCTGACGCCGGTGATCGTGCCCGCCTGCCGGTCGACCAGCCGGGTGTACCAGAACCGCTCGATGTAGAGGCCGTTCTCCACGCCTGCCACGAGGTCGCCCTGCGCACCGGGCGTCATCACCACGTTGGCCGCGACGGGTGACGGCACGGCCTCGCGCGCCACGTGGGTGTGGCCCGTGCGGTCGGTGACGGGCCCGCCGACGAGTCCGGCGGTCAGCAGCGGCACCACGGCCTTGGTCGTGCCCAGCACGTCGAACGGGATGGGCAGCCCGAACGGGTGCGAGGCGTCGTCGGCGACGGTGACCAGTTCGGAGGCCACCCGCTGTCCCGGTCTGCTCGTCACGCCGACGCCCGCCTGCGCCGGCCCGCCGTCGAAGCCGAGCACACCCAGGAACCCGAGCAGCTCGCAGGTGGCCTCGGGGCCGAGCACGACGGTGTAGGAGCCGTCGGGCAGCGGTTGCCGGCCGCGGGTCCGCACGGCGCGGGCGACCGTGTCCGCCACGCTCGCGGCGTCCAAGCCCAGCGCGTCGCGCGACCGGTGCAGGTTCGCCCAGTGCGCCGAGCCGTCCCGGTCGCCCACCGTGAGGCTGCCGGTGGCCTCGGTCGCCACCACGTGCCGCAGCGCACCGGTGCTGGACGCGACCGCGAGCTGGGTCACCGCCCGGCCGACCATGCCCGCCGCGGTGGTGCCGGCCCGGCGCGCCCGGGTCATCGCCTCGGCGGCGATCGCGACCCGTGCCGGGGCGTCGAACGCGGCGGTGTCGTCGTGCCACAGGACGTGGTCGTCGGTGTCGCGGTGCTGCGGCGTCCACGCCGAGCCGGGCGCCGAGGCGGTGCGGGCGAGGCCGGAGGCGATCGCGGTGGCCCGGCGGACCGCGTCGGCGACCCGGTCCAGCGCGCTGGTCGCGACCCGCGCGGCGTGCCCGTCCACGACGGCCCGCACGACGACCTGCTGTTCGGTGATGTCCTGCGGCTGGTGGACGCGCTCACCCGCGAACCGGGTGTACTCGCCGGCACGGGCCAGCAGCGTGGCGTCGACGTGGTCGGCGTCGGCGGCGCGGACGGCGTCGGCCAGCAACCCGGTGGCGCGGCCGATGTCGACGGGTGCGGCGAAGTCCATCACGCCACCCCGATCCGGACGCCGCGCACGAGCGTGGACGGCGCGCCGTGGCTGAGGAAGCTCCACTGCTTGGGCTCGCCCTTGCCGCACGGGTAGCCGAAGATCCGCAGGTCGTCGGCCACCGCCTCGACCGAACCCCAGAACTGCGGCGTGATCCCGCCGTAGGAGAAGTTCTTCAGCAGCCGTCCCCTCTTCCCCCCGCGCACTTCGTAGGCGACCTCGGTGCCGAACTGGAAGTTGAGCCGCTGCTCGTCGATGGACCACGACCGGTTGTCCTCGGCGTAGATGCCCTCGCCGAGGCGGTCGCACAGCTCGTCGAGGCTGACCCGGCCGGGTTCGAGGTAGACGTGGGTGGCGAAGCAGACCGGCGTGTAGGCCCAGCCGTCCGAACGCGCCGCCCCGGTGAGGGCCGCGCCCGTGCGGGCCGAGGAGTCCAGCGTGGACAGGGTGTCGCGCACGATCCCGCGGTCGACGAGCGTGCGGCGGCGCGCGGGCGTGCCCTCGTCGTCGAACGCGAAGCTGCCGCGGGTGCCGGGCAGGGTCGGGTCGCTGGTGATGGTGACGGCGGGTGAGCCGTAGCGCAGCGAGCCGATGTCGTGCACCCCGATGAACGAGGTGCCCGCGAAGTTGGCCTCGTCGCCGATCATCCGGTCGAGTTCCAGCGCGTGCCCGGCGGACTCGTGGATCTGCAGGGACATCTGTTGGCCGCCGAGCACCACGTCGGCGGTGCCCGACGGCGCGACGGGCGCGGTGAGCAGCGCCACCGCCTCCTCCCCCACCCGTGCCGCGTTGGCCACCAGGTCGCGGCCGACGACGAACTCCCACCCGGCCGCGCCCGTGTCGCCGTGGAACGAGTTCGGGTAGCTGCGCCGCTGCACGTCGCCGTGCCCGGCGGCCGTCACCATCACCAGCACGCCGGACTCCATGAAGTGCTGGTGCTGGCGGGATCCCACCGAGTTGCCGAAGTGCCGGTGCTGCCGCTTGGCGTTGACGCCCGCCTGTGCGGACACCACGTGGCGCGGTGCGGACGCCGCGTCCAGCGCATCGGTGAGCAGTGCGTGCCGGACGTCCTGCGTCGTGGCGAAGGGGTCGTGCTCCACCTCGGTCTCGTAGCGCCCGCTGTGCACGTCGATGTCGGGCAGGCGCACCGGCTCGGACGCACCCCGCGCCGCCACGGCGAGCGCGTGCGCCCGATGTGCGGCTTCGGCGGCGTCGGCGCCCTCGGCCAGCGGGCGGGCGGCGAACCCCCACACGCCGTCGACCAGCACACGGACCCCGATGCCGAGGGTGTGCTCGACGCGCTCGTCCACGTCCGCGCCCGATTGCCGGTACACGCGCAGTTCCTCGGCTTCCACCAGCCGCACGTCGGCGTACTCGGCCCGACCGTCGACCGCGTCCAGCGCCACCTCCACCAGCGCCCGGCCCGTGGCGTCGTCGGCCACCGCGCCCCACCCGTGCGGGTTCACGCCGCGCCCGCGAGCGGGAAGTCGACCCAGGCGCGACGGCGGAACGACTCCTCGAACGCGTTGATCGTCTCCTGCACCAGCGCGCCCTGGGCGAAGTCGCCGTGGCCGGCCTCGCCGCCGCCGAGGATCTCGGTGGTGAAGTCGGCGCAGAGGTTGGCGTAGAACAGGGAGTCCCAGTCCTCTGTGGACGAGCCGCCCGGCGGGAAGAACTCCGCCGGGATGTCCCGTTCCACGAATTCGGCCTCGTCCTTGGTGGCCGTGCGGATCGTCTGGCACCGACCGGACTCCGCCACCAGCCGCACGACCAGCGCGCCCTCCGAGCCGTAGAGCCGGGCCTCGACACCCGGCAGGTTGCCCACCGTGACGTAGGAGGACTGGATGGAGGCGAGCACGTCGTTGTCGAACTCGCAGATCCACATGTCGCCGTCGTCGATGTTGAGCCGCTGGCGGCGCCCGGTGGCACGGACCACGCGCTCGGGCACGAAGTTGCGCATCGTGCCGACGACGGAGGTCAGCCGTCCGCCGGCCCACCAGTGCATGATGTCGATGATCGGCGCGCCGTAGCCCTCGATTGACGAGGTCGCGATCACGGCCGGATCGGCGTCGGGGTCGACCTGACGCATCGGGGTGGCGGGGTCGATCCACTGGCTGTTCTGCTCGAACCCGTTGAACACGTAGGGCGTGCCGATGAACCCCGCGTCGATGAGGCTCTTGGCGTACAGCACGGCCGGCGCGTACCGGAACGTGAAGCCGAGCTTGGTCCTGAGCCCCTTGGACCCGGCCGCCTCGGCCAGCGCCCTGGTCTGCCGGTAGTCGCGGTGCACGGGCTTCTCGCACAGCACGTGCTTGCCGGCCTCGATCGCCGCCGCCGACACCTCGAAGTGCGCCGTGTTGGCCGTAGCGACATCGACCACGTCGATCGTGGGGTCGTCGAGCACCTCGCGGTAGTCCCGCACGGCCCGCCGGACCCCGAACCGCGCCGCGGCCTCGCCCAGCACCCCCGGGTCGGTGTCGACCAACGCGACCACCTCGGCCCTCGGGTCACGCGACCACCCCGGCAGGTGGGCCCGCTGAGCCCACCTGCCCGCCCCGACCACGGCCACTCGCACCTTGTCCACGTCGCGCTCCTCACCTGGGGGTGCATCGACCGTATGCCGACTGTCGATTGCCGACAATCGGTAAAGAGGTGTGATGGCGAACACACCGAGTCGGGTCGGTGGGCGTCGGAGGCGGGCGCCCACTACCGCGACCGACGTCGTGCCCGCCGATGGATCTGTCCGCGCAGGCGCTCTCCATCGCGAACCCGTGCGCTCACCCTCCAGGGGTGGTGCGCCCGCGCGCCGGACGACCGGCGAGGACGTGGAACAGGGCCTTGATCACGTTCCCCGCCCTGGCGGGCGTGAGCGCGGCGGGTGTGGTGCCGGGTGCGTCGACCGGGGTGCGGACCCGCAGCGCGCCGGGCAGTGAGCGGAACCGCAGCGGCGGGGGGAAGCGGAGAGCTTCGCCGTCGACCCCGACGTCGACCAGCGGCTGCCCGGAGTCGATTTCGAGCTGCGGCGCCGTCCACTCCTGATAACCGCGGAACCCGCTGATCCGACCGGCCACCTCCGCGGCGATCAGGGTCGGCACGTCCGACGCGCGGTCCACCGCCACGGTGACCACACCGAGGACGCCGGCGTCCAGCCGTTCCCTGGTGCCGAAGCCGTTCAGGCTCGTGAACCGGTACACGCCGTTGGAGACCAGCACGACGTCCGCCGGACCCGCGGCCGAGCCGTCGGGCCCGGCGAACCGGAGGTCGACGCGTTCGGCTCCGGGGCCGAGCAGGTCGGGCAGCTGCTGCGCGGTGGTCGCGAGCTTGGCGTCGCGGTAGTCCTCGGACTGCACCACCGTCGCGTAGACGCCGAGCGAGACGTTGTTGACGAACACGCGGTCGCCGAGCTGCGCCAGGTCGACCCGCCGCTCCACCGCGTCACCGAACGCGTCCAGCGCGGCCGCGACGTCGTCGCGATCGAGGCCGAGGTCGAGCGCGAAGTGGTTGCGCGTACCCGCCGGCACGCACACGAACGCGACGTCGTGCCGGCGTGCCACGTCGGCGACCAGCGCCTGGGAACCGTCCCCGCCCGCCATGCCGAGCACGTCGGCGCCGGCCGCCACCGCCTGTTCGGCGAGCGCACGGAGGTCGTCGCCAGGGCGGAGCACGACCGGGGTGACGCCGACGCGCCGCGCCTTGTCCTCAAGGCCGAAACGCACCACTTTCCCGCCGCCGGACCGTGGATTCATCAGCAGGACGCCGTGCCGGGCGGGGGGAACCGCGCGGCTGCGGGGTGTCGGGGCCAGATCACGCCCGATCGCCGCCCGTGCCGCGGCGCTCGACACGACGACGAGTCCGAGCACGACCGCGATCACCACGAACGACCTGAGGCCGAGCAACAGGACGATCCCGGCCAACGCCGCTACGGCCGTCACCGACGCGAGCACTCGCGTGGAGCTGCGGTGCACCAGCGCCGACCACGCCGCCGCGACCGCCACGAAGAGCAGGACCAACGCGACCGGCAGCGCGACCGGATGCCGCACGAGTGCCGTCGCGACGACTGCGACGGCACCGGCGAAGGCCGACAGCGCACCCGCGGCCAGGGCTCGGCGGCCGGTCGAAGGTGACAGCGACTGCTCGGCGTCCATTGCGCACCGCCTCTCTGCACCGCCCAGTCTTCCGCCCGGCCACCGCGATTGCCGTCAACCGGTCCGGATGAATTCGGCAGACTCACCCGAAGGAGGGGCTGCGGCACGGCTGTCCGCAACCGGATCTCGGACGTGCTTCGGACGTCCACAACCGAAGATCGCCGACCTGATCGGGTGTTCGTCATGTCACCGGAAATCGGCGCGAGGCGTTGGATCCGGTGCGCCTCGCCCGCTGCGGCTTCGCCGCACTTCGGATGATCAGGCCTCCTGGAGCCGGGCACGGACGGGCGACATCAGGACTGCAGGCGAGCACATCTCATCACCTGCGGGCGATGAACGGACGACGGTGGAAGGGCGATCGTGGACGTTGCCCGGCCACTCTCGCCGACAGGAGTCCACCATGAGCGACCGGCCGACGACCGATGCCCCGCCATTCGGCTTCGAGGCTGAACCCGCCGTCCTCGAACCCGGGGGTTCCGGAACGTGAGCGCCGGCCCGTCGAACGACGCCGCCGACGAAGCACCCGCTGCCGACAGCGACGTAGAGCTGCGCAGTCGGGGCTATCCGGCCCTGATGCTCGTCGCGGCGCTCGTCGGGATCCCGTTGTCCTTGCTGGTGTTCGGTTTCCTGGCCGCGGTGCACTGGCTCGAGCACGTCGTCTGGGAGACGCTTCCGGCGAGTCTGGGCTTCGAGGAACTCCCGACGTGGTGGCCGATCGCCACCATCGGGTCGGCGGGAGTGCTCGTCGCGCTGGCGGTGAAGCACCTCCCCGGCAGGGGAGGCCACGTACCGGCCATGGGCTTCGACGCGAGTCCGACCACACCCGGCCACGTTCCCGGTATCGTCCTCGCCGCGACCACGGGTTGGGTGCTGGGTGCCGTGATCGGCCCCGAGGCGCCGTTGTTCGCGATGGGCAGCGGTTTGGCACTGCTCGCGGCGAACGCGGCGAAGGTGCCCGGTGACGCGCGGACGGCCGCCCTGGTCGCCGCTTCGGGATCGGCAGCCGCGGTCTCCGCCGTCTTCGGCAACCCGCTCGTCGCCGTCATCATGTACCTGGAGGTGGTCGGCCTCGGCCGGCGCCGGACGATGCTGCTCGTCCTCCCGTGTCTCGTGTCCAGCGGTGTGGGCGCGCTGGTGTTCACCGGGCTCGGCAGGTGGACCGGCCTCGACGTCGACGCGTTGGCCATCCCCCACCTCGAACCCGCCCGGCTCGACATCGCCGACGTGGTGTGGACTTTCCCCGTCGCGGCAGTGGTGGCCGTGGCGACGTGGGGCATCTTCGCCATCGGGCGGCGGACGGCCCGCCTGGCGACCTCCCGGACCATGGTGATCACGGTCGCGGCGGGCCTGGTCGCCGGATCCAGTGCCGCCCTCTACGCCGTGCTCACCGGTCGCTCGCCGGCGGAGGTCGCGCTGTCCGGGCAAGGCCTGCTCCCGACGCTCGCCACCCAACCCGGCCAGTGGTCGACGGGAGCACTCGTGACGTTGTTGCTGTGCAAAGGCCTCGCCTACGCCGTGTGCCTGGGAGCGTTCCGCGGCGGCCCGGTGTTCCCCGCCATCTTCATCGGCGCGGCCTTCGGCGTGCTGGCGAGTTCCCTGGTGCCAGGCATCGGAACGGTTCCCGGCCTGGCCATCGGCATGGCGGCCGGTGCCGCGGTGACTCGCCTGCCCGTCACGAGCGTCGTGCTCGTCGTGCTCCTGCTGGGCGACGCCGCAGCCGGCCAAGTACCGGTCGTGATCCTCGCGGCGGTGACCGCGATGGTCGTCGACGAGCTGCTTTCCGACTTCTTCAGCCGTTCCAAGGAGAAAGAACCCGGCGCACGAGGGCTACCCGGGTTGTGGACGGTCGTGGGGCCGACGCCGGGCGCGGCGTCGGCCAGGAGGGAAGGTAGCTCCTGACCGGTGGCGAGACCTGCGATCCGGCCGGCCGACGCGTCGTCCGGGCCGGAGCCGTACCAAGGAACGTCGGCGTCGTGACCCGTGGCCGGACACGGGAGTCAGTGTTGGTGTTGGTGTCGAGGCTGCGGGCGGCGGTTCGCGCGTAGCGTGGGCCGCAGTCCCATAGTTGCCACGGAGGTTGCCGGTGCATTCGACGGTCCACTCATTCCGCACGCCCGACGGTGTCACGCTCGGAGTCGAGCACTTCGGCGATGCGGCGGCGCCGCTCGTGCTGCTCGCGGGCAGCACGACCATGCTCTCCTGGCCCGACGCGCTCTGCGAGGCCCTCGCTCGCGGTGGGCGTCACGTCGTGCGCTACGACCTGCGCGACTCCGGCGCGTCGACGACCGTCGACCCCGGGGCACCGGCGTACACGCTGCGCGACCTCGCCGCCGACGCCGCCGCGCTGGCCCGCGGACTCGACGACCGCCCCGCGCACCTGGCGGGGATCGGCGTCGGCGGGATGGTCGCCCAGGTCGCCGCGCTCGACCACCCGGACGCGTTCTCGGCACTCACCCTCGCCGGGACGCGGCCCGTCGCACCGGGTCCGGTCGACGCCGACCTGCCCGACCACGACGCGGCGACGATGAAACGGCGGTTCGCGCACCCGATGCCCGACTGGACCGACCGCGCCGCCGTGGCGGAGTACGCCGCCGCCGGTGCCGAGATCCTCGGCGACGACCCGGCCGCCGCACGTGCGACCGCCGAGCGCATCTTCGACCGCACACCGGGCACGGACCCCGCGATCCACATGGCGAACCAGCTGGGCATGGTGTTCTCCAAGCTCGACTGCACGCCGCGCTGGCGGGAACGTCTGCCCGAAATCTCCATACCGACGCTTGTGGTGCACGGTCGACGCGACCGGTTCTTCCCGGTCGGCAACGGCGAGGCGCTCGCCCGCGAGATCCCCGGTGCGCGGCTGCTCGTGCTCGAACGGGCCGCGACCGCGATCCCCGACACGGCCGCCGACGAGGTCGCCGCGGCGATGCTCGCGCTGTAGGCGGTCGGTGATCGAAGTCGGCGTGCGGTTCGGCGCCGGCGGCGACGATGGTGGCTTCGGTCAGGTACTCCGGTCGGCCGGCTTCGGCGAGCCCGAAGGTCACCGTCCTGCGGCTGGGTCGGCGGTGTCGGCCCGGCTCCGCTCGGCCGGCACCGCCGCCTCGGCCCGGACGCGTTCCGGGATGGGTCGGTGTGGCCCGTCCGGTCGGAATTAGTTCCCGGGCACTAGTCGAGTCGCTACTCGCGCCGTATGCGGTGACGGGCGCGCTTTCCTAGCCTCGGTCAGGTGTTCATTCGTCTGGTGCTCGGCATTTCGGTGGTGCTGCTCGTCGTGGCGACACCGGCGTCGGCGCACGTGGTCGCCGCCGGCGCGGATCTCCAACTGGCGCAGACCATCGCGGGCTCCGAGGTGACGGTCGTGATCAGGGGAACGCCGGAAGTGCCCGGACCGCTGTACGTCGATCTCATCGCGCACCAACCGGTCCACGACCTGACGATCGACCTCGCCGTGGACGGGAGTGTCGGCACGGTCCGGTTCCAGCGCGACCGCCCGGGCACCTACCCGGCGGTGCTCCACGTCCGGGACGGCGGACCGCACGAATTGCGGCTCGAAACCTCCGCCGAGATCTCGGTGCTGCCGTTCCGGGTGCAGGCCCCACGGCCGGCGACGTGGGAGCTCGTGGTGTACGGCGGTTTCGGGACGACCGGACTGCTGCTCGCGGCTGCGATCGCCGCGGGTGCGAGGTCACGGCGTCCGACCGCGGTCGCACTGGGTGGCGTCGGAGTGGTCGCCCTGATCATCGCGGCCACCGTCGCCGTGGTGTCGCCGCACCTCGGCGATCGTCAGCGCGACCCGGGTCGTCCCAACGCCCAGGCGTTCCTGACCGTCACTCCGGATCGACCTGCCGTCGGCGAGGAGTTCACGGTGCGGTTCGACCTCGTCGACGGCGCGACCGGTCAACCGGCCGACGACCTCGCGGTGCACCACGCGGCGCTGACCCATCTGGTGGTCACCAGCCAGGACGGCGGGTTCTTCCGGCACGTCCATCCACTCAGGACGGACAGAGGGCGCCTCGAAGCCCGGTTGACGGCGGACCGCGCGGGCCGGTACCTGGCACACGCCGAGTTCGAGCGGACCGACGCGGGCGGGCAGCTCGTCTCCGGGCGGTTCGACGTCAGCGGGCCCGTTCCGCCCGAAGCGGCGCACCCCGCCGCCTGGACGTTCCCCGCCGGCCGCCCGGTCACGGTCCAGGTCGACACCGGTAGCACCGGCCTCCAGTCGTGGCTCGGCATGCCCGGCCACCTGATCACCCGTGACCGTGACGGCACGTTCCTGGGCCATGCCCACGAGCAGAGCGCCATGACGTCCACATCGGACGGAACGGTCGCCGTGCACGGACCCGAACTGCGCTTCACCGTCAGCTTCCCCAGACCGGGCCGGTACTTCGGGTGGGTCCAGTACGCCGAGGACTTCCGGATCGTGACGGTCCCCCACCTGATCGAGGTCACGCCGTGAAACGACCCGCTCTCTGGCTGGTCGCCGTGGCGGTGGCGGTAGCGGTCGTCACCGTGCTGCTGCTCGCGACGTCGCCCGGCGCGGAACCCGTCAGGCTCGACCGCTCGGGTGTCGCCGTCCAGCTCGACAAGGCGGGCACCGGGAGCGTCAACGCCCAGGTCGAGGTCCCGGCCCAGACGGTGTCGCTGTACGCCACGATGCCGCGGATGGGGCACCTGACGCCCGAAATCGCGGCCACCCAGGAGAAACCGGGCCTGTTCCGGGCAACCGGCGAGTTGTTCTCCATGGCCGGCCTGTGGGAGCTGGCGGTCCGGGCCGACGGCCGGGTCGTCACATTCGAGATCACCGTGAAATAGGAGTTCCGATGACACCGAGGCGACAAGTGGTCGGCGCCTGGCTGCTGCTGACCGGATTCAGCTCGCTGTGGCTCGGCGTGGCGTGGGACGGCCAGTGGCACGTCGACGTCGGTCCGGACACGTTCTTCACCGCGCCACACCTGATGTTCTACTTCGGGACGGCGCTGATCGGCCTGACCAGCCTGGTCGTCGTGCTGAACAGCCGCCAGGCCGCCGCGGGCCCGGCGGTGGAGGTGTTGGGGCTCCGGGCGCCGATGGCCTTCCTGGTCGCCGGTCTCGGCGCGGCCGGCCACCTGGTCTACGGGGCGGCCGACCTGTGGTGGCACACCATCTACGGGTTCGACATCCTCGAGAGCACGCCGTCGCACCTCAGCCTCCAGCTCGCCATGCACGTGCAGTCGATCGGCGTGATCATGGCGTTCGCGGCCCTGCGCGGGACGACGTCCGGTCGATGGGGCCTCGTCGCGGCCGGGGCGTTCAGCGTCGCCTCCTCGGCGATCCTGCTCGACGGCTCCGTCTTCGGCGTGAAACTCAGTGTCCTCGCGGTCGCTGCGGTGTCGGCGTGGACGCTGTGCGCCATCACCGGGATCACCCGCGCGGTCCGGTGGGTGCTCGCCCTCGGGCTGCTGTTCATCGCCGTCCAGGCGGCCAGCTTCTTCTTCCCGCCGCTGGCCACCGAGCTGTACGCGGGCAGCATCGGCCAACCGATCCGGGACAACGCGCTGGGCGTGCCACTGGTCGCCCTGGCCATGCCGGTCGTCTTCCCGGTCATCGCGCTGGTCGCGGCGGGCTCGGTGCGGTTCGCCCGACGCCGGGACCTGCCGCCCGGCGCCACGATGGCGGCGTTGGGCGCGTTCGTCGGCCTGGTGGCCGCGCTGTACCGGATCTTCCTCGAAAACGCCGGTCCGAACCCCGTGCTGAGCATCGTGGTGACCACGGCGCTCGGGGCACTCGCCGGCCGGTTCGGCTGGCAGTGCGCGGCCCTGATGCGGCGGCTCGGCCCGCGGGCGGCGGTGGCGGCATGAGGACCCGACTCGTGACCGGCGTCGCCGCCTCGCTGGTGGTGTTGACCGCGCCCGTCGCGTCCGCGCAGGCGGAGCCGCTGACGATCGTGCACAGCGAGCGCGTTCCGCTGGGGAACGGCACGTTGACCGCGTCCTTCACGGACTGGCCCGTCAAAGCCGGGCGGTCGCTAGACTTCACGTTCGAGCCGGACGGTGGGATCGAGGGGCGCACCGGCACCGTGCGGGCCATCACGCCGTCCGGGGAACCGAAGGCCCTGGGCATCGTCGGACTCGACGGCGAGGCCGACATGGAACTGCAACGGCACCCGCTGGCGAGGCACGCGTGGGGGCTGGACGTCGTGGCACTACCCGAGGAGGGCCCGTGGCGCTTCGAGTTCACCGTGCACGGCGCGGGCGGGGTCACGACCGGCACGCTGCCGGTCCCGGTGGGGCCGGCGCCCGGACCGCCGATGGCGGTGAGCTGGCTGGTCGGCATGGCGCCCTGGGCGGTGGCGGCGCTGCTGCTGGCGCGCGGGTGGCTGCGCGCCCGCAGGCGGGCCGTGCTCACCTGGAACGGCTGAGCGACGGCCTGCTGACCCTGCTGCCGCTGATGGTCGCCCTGCTGACCATCCTGAACGGGCCCGCCGAACGCCACACCTGGGGTCTGCTGGCGGTGGCGGCGGCGCAGACCGCCGCGCTCGCGTGGTGCCGCCGCTTCCCGCTGGCCGTCCTGCTGGCCGTGATCGGCCTGGAAACGCTGCTGATCGTGATCGAGTCGGAGATCTTCGTCGGGTTCCTCGTGGCGGCGTGGAGCCTCGGCGCGTGGGGGAAGCCCCTCCAGCAGCGGATCGGGCTGGTGATCGGCCTGGCGCTGCTGACGATCGGGCTGGTGCTGAGCATCAGCGGCGGCTCACCGCCCGGTCTCGCGCTGGCCGGCATCTCCTCGGTGGCGGTGATGTTCGTGGGGTTCCTGGTGAACGGACGGCTCGGCGCCCGGCAGCGCACCCGCATCGACCAGCTCGAAGCGGAGCGCGCCGAGGCCGAGCAGCGGGCGGCGGAACGCGAACGCGCTCTGCTGGCGAGGGAGCTGCACGACATCCTGAACCACTCGGTGACCACGATGGTGCTCGACGCGACCGCCGCCGCGGAGACCGGATCGCCCGACGAGGCGCGGGAGGCGCTGACGAGGGTCGCGCAGACCGGCCGCAACTCCCTCGCGGAGCTGCGCCGGCTGCTCGGCGTGCTGCGCACGAACGCGTCGGCCGCCGACCACGACCCGTTGGTCGTGCCGCCCGGCCTGGACCGGATCGACGCGTTGGTCGAGAGCATCCCCGGCCCGCGGATCGACCTGGTCCGCTCCGGGACCGCCGGCCCGCTGGACGTCAGCATCGAGCACACGGCGTACCGCGTGGTCCAGGAAGCCCTGACCAACGTGCTCAAGCACGCCGGGGCGGTCGCGACCACCGTGTCCCTCTCGTTCACGGCGGAACAGCTGTCCGTCGCCGTGGTCAACGAGAAGTCCGTGGCAGCGCCGGATCCGGGGACGGGCATGGGTTTGATCGGGATGAGGGAACGCGTCTCCCTGGTCGGCGGCACGCTGACCGCGGGGCCGCGGGCCGACGGCGGGTTCGAGGTGCGCGCCGTCCTGCCGGCGAGGTCCGTGACGTGCTCCGGGTAGTGGTCTGCGACGACGAACAGCTCCTCCGGGAAGCCCTGGCCAGGATCATCGACGCGGCGCCGGACCTGTCCGTGGTCGGCGTCGCGGCCAACGGCCGGGAAGCCGTGACGGCGGTCGACCGGCACGCCCCGGACGTCGTGCTGATGGACATCCGGATGCCCGTGCTGGACGGCATCGAGGCCACCCGGCGGATAGCCGGTCGCGCCAGGGTCCTCATCCTGACCACCTACGACCTCGACAGCTACGTCTACGCCGCCCTCCAGGCCGGCGCCAGCGGCTTCCTGCTCAAGGACGCACCCAGCGAACGGCTCCGCGACGGCATCCGCGTCGTCGCCTCCGGTCAGGCCGTGCTCGCGCCCGAAGCCACCGCCCGCATGATCGACGCGTTCCGCCCGGCCATGCCGACCACCGAGGACCAACGGCTGTCGCAGGCGATCGGGAGTCTCTCGCGCCGGGAACGCGAGGTCTTCGAACTCCTCGCCCAAGGCCTGGCCAACGACGAGATCGCCCGACGCCTGACCATCAGCCGCTACACGGTGAAGGTCCACGTCTCCAACATCCTCGGCAAGCTCGGCGTCCCCGACCGCGTGCACGTGGTGCTGGCCTGGTCCCGGCTGCGCGGCCGGACCTGATCCGTTCGGCCGCCGGCAAAGCGTTGGCAGCCAACGGATGCAGCCTCCTGCGCCGGATGCCGGAGTCCCACTCGTCCGGGCTGCGTGCACTGGGCCGGACGACCCACAGCCGCGCCCGGTGGTGTGCCCTCGGTGTGCCCTCGCGGTCATCCCGGCGGGCCGGGCACGCCCGAGAGGCTTGGGGGAAAGCGAGGAGGACTCGATGCACGACACTGAACGAGACGACGCGCCGCGTCGTGTGCCCACCCAAGTCCGTTCGGAGCCGGTGTCCGACAGGCGAGGGCACTCCCCCGGCCTGCCGGCGCCCGAGGCGGTGCTGGCGCTCCAACGAACCGTGGGCAATACCGCTGTGGCACGTCTGCTGACCCGACGGCGCACCCCCACGTCCCCCGCCGTCGCGGTCCAGCGGGTGCACGACCGCGACCAGGTCCTCGACAGCCTGCCGGCGGTCCGCGCGGAGGCGGGACTGGCCGAGGTGCCCCAGGCGTCGCAGGACGCGTTGGAGCACCAGTTCCCCAAGAAGGGCGGTGCGTTCAAGCAGTTCCCCCGGCCGGTGGACAAGGCGTTCCTGATCGGCCGTCTACGACCGGCGGACTGGGTGCGGGCCCTCAACAGCAACCGGGAAGACAGCCCGGAGTTCCGGCGCAACTGCGTCGACGCCGCTCGGGCGTTCCTGTCCTCGTGGCACGGCCGGCCGACGCCCGCCACCGCCCTGAGCGACTCCGAGGGGATCGAAGCGAACGGTCCCGAGCGCATCAAGAACTGGTTGGGAGCGGGGTGGAGCACCTCCTCGTGGGCCGACACCGGGGCGAAGCTCAAAGATGCGCAACACGGCGCGATCGCCGTCGTCTCGTTCCGACCCGTCAAGCCACCGAACGACCAGGGCGATGTGGCGGGTCACGTGGTGGTCGGTGTCAACCACAAGAAGACCGTCTACTGGATAGACCCCCAGATGGCCCGTGTTTCCAAGACACCGCTGTACGCGGCGTCGGGCTTCTTGATGTCGATCGTGCTGACCGGGGACTTCCAGCAGGTCGACCCGCCAATGGACTACAGCGATCCGCACGCCGCCAGCAGGATGGCCGAACAACAGCAGTCGTGACCCAGCCTTCCCTCCGTCAGTCCGGGGTGGGTCACCGTTCGGCGCGGGCGGACGTGTCGCGGGCCCTGTCAGTCGATGGTGGCGAGCAGGTCGCGGCACGCCCGCTCGCAGGCCCGGCACGCCTCGGCGCAGATGCGGCAGTGCTCGTGCATCTCCGCGTGCGAACCGCACTCGTCACCACAGGACCTGCACACCGTCGCGCACGCCTCCAGCAGCGACCGGCTGATGTCGGCGTCGTAGCCGGTGTGCCGCGACAGCACCCGCGCGGTCGTGCCGCAGATGTCGGCGCAGTCCATGTTCGTCCGCACGCACTTCGTCAGCTCCGCCACCGAGTTCTCGCTCAGACACGCATCCGCGCACGCCGTGCACGCCTCCGCGCACGCGATCAGCGCGTCGATCGTCGCGGCGAGCTTGCCGCGGTCCAGGTTGATCTCCGCCGGGTAGGTCTCCATCATCGGCATCGTCGTCGTGGTCAACCCGATCACCCCTTCCTCTCCGTCGTGGTCCCATTTCGGCTACCCGCTGGGCCGCTGACGAACCGGGGGTTCGGGTCACCCGGACGGGACCGGACCGGACGGATCACTGCCCATGCCCCTCGGCCGCGCGCTGGCGCCGCAGGTGTTCCCGTTCCGCGTCACCGTCGGGTTCCTGGTCGAGTCCTTTGTGGATCATCTCCACCTTCTCGTCCGGCAGGTGCGGGGCCAGCAGCGGAACCGCCGGGTCCACGACGGCCTCCACGACCACCGGGCGGTCGGCGTCGAACGCCTCGCGCCACGCCTTGGCCACCTGATCCGGTGAGTCGACGCGGATACCGCGCAGGCCGAGCAGCTCGGCGTAGGCGGCGTAGGGGAAGTCGGGCACGCGCTGTGAGGTGGGGAAGCGGGGGTCGCCCTCCATCTCCCGTTGTTCCCAGGTGACCTCGTTGAGGTCGCGGTTGTGCAGCACCAGCACGACGAACCTGGGGTCGGCCCACTGCCGCCACCGGTCGGCGACGGTGATCAGCTCCAGCAGGCCGTTCATCTGCATCGCGCCGTCGCCCACGAGAGCGACGACGGGCCGGTCGGGGGCGTGCAGCTTGGCAGCCAACCCGTACGGCAGGGCACAGCCCATGGACGCCAGGTAGCTGGACGTGTGGGCGGGCGCGCCGACCGGCAGCGCCAAGTGGCGGGCGTACCAGTAGGTCGCCGAACCGACGTCCACGGCGACCTGCACGTCCGTCGGCAGCGCGCCCGAGAGTTCGTGCACCACCGACTCGGGGTTCAGCGGGTCGGCGGACGCACCGGCGCGTTGCCCGGCCACGGCACGCCACCGGGCCACGCTGGTGAACACCCGCTGTTCCCACCTGCGGTCGGGGTTGCGCCGCAGCAGGGGCCGCAGGATCCGCAGCGTCTCGCGGGCGTCACCGACGAGCGCGGCCTCGACCGGGTACTTGCTGCCCACGACGCGGGCTTCGATGTCGATCTGCACGGCGCGCGCTTGGCCGGGTTTCGGGTAGAACTCGGTCCACGGGTCGTTGGAGCCGACGATCAGCAGTGTGTCGCACTCCGCCATCAGCTCGGCGGAGGCGGTGGTGCCCAGGTGGCCCATGACGCCGGTGTGCCACGGCGCGTCCTCGGGGATCACCGGCTTGCCCACCAACGACGCGGTGGCGCCCGCCCCCAACGCCTCGACGACCTGGGCGACCTCGCGCTCGGCGCCGGCCGCACCGCGTCCGATGAGCACCGCCGGCCTGCGCCCGGCGTTGAGCACCTCGGCGGCACGGCGCAGGTCGTCCTCGCGCGGGATGACGCGCGGCCGGGCGGTGACCGCCGAGGACGGCACGACGCCGTGCGTGTGCGGCAGGTCTTCCACGGCGTCGGCGCGCTGCACGTCGTGCGGCACGATCAGGCACGTGGGCACCCGCTCGGAGATGGCGGTGCGCATGGCGTTGTCCAGCAGCACGGGCAGTTGCTCCGGTGCGAACACCGTCTGGAGGTATTGCCCGCAGACGTCCTTGAACAGCGAGTGCAGGTCGACTTCCTGGAGGTAGCCGGTGCCCAGCGCGGTCGACACGACCTGGCCCACGATCGCCACCACCGGGCGGCGGTCGAGCTTGGCGTCGTACAGACCGTTGAGCAGGTGGATCGCGCCCGGTCCCTGGGTGGCCAGGCACACGCCGACCTCACCGGTGTACTTGGCGTGCCCGCAGGCCATGAAGGCGGCCATCTCCTCGTGCCGGGTCGGCACGAACTCCGGATCGCCGCCGGCCCGGTGCAGGGCGGCCAGGATCGGGTCGATGCCGTCGCCCGCGTATCCGAACACCCTGGGCACGTTCCACGTGCGCAACCGTTCGACCAGCGCGTCCGCGACCGTGCCGCTCATGCGGCGTCCAGGACGGTCGTCGGCCGGACTTCGTCACGCCGGTCGGAGGTCTCGCGAGTCCCGATCGCGTTGCCGCGCACGATCGCGTCGCCCGGTTCCGGGTTCTCCGGGCCGGGCACCTCGTCCCAGCGGATGTCCCCGGTCCCTCGCCACACAGCCTTCACCGCAGTCGCCTCCTCATCGCGGGCCCCGTCGCCGAATTCCCGTGGCAGCACCCCCGAAACACCGTTCTCGCCGGATCGGTGGCCGCGGGGCCGGTCACTCCACGGGCGGGTATTGGGCCTGCTTGAGCAGCCGCGCCAGGTGCACGGCGTTGCTCGCCAGCTTCTTGTTGGTCGTGGCGACGGCGTCCGGGGTCTGCTCCAGTTCGACGTAGTCCTTGGGCACCATCGCCTCCGAGTTCCAGTACGTCCCGCCACTGGCCGGGATGGTGAACCCGATGTCGTTGAGCGCCTGGAAGCAGTCGGCGATGATCTTGTGCGCGCCGTCCTCGTTGCCCACCACCGCCACCACGGCGACCTTGCCGTACATCGACGGACGGCCCTGGTCGTCGGTCTCGGACAGCTCGGCGTCCAGCCGCTCCATCACCCGTTGGGCGACGCTGGACGGGTGCCCGACCCACGTCGGGGTGGACAGCAGCAGGATGTCCGCGGCCAGGATGCGCTCACGGATCCGCGGCCACTGGTCGCCGCCACCCATGTCGGTCTGCACCCCCGGGCGCACGTCGAAGTCCACCACGCGGACCAGGTCACCCTCGACACCGTGGCTCGCGAGCTCGTCCAGCACCTGTCGGGCGATCTTGTCGCTGCTCGACGGTTCGGGCGACGGCTTGAGCGTGCAGGTCAGCGCGAGCGCGGTCAACGAAGAAGTCATACACCGGTGCTACCCACGCCGCGCCGCTCCAATCGGCACCGAGGCGCACAAACCCCGGTCGTGTGCCCGCCTGCCCGGTTTCCGCCGGTGTCGCGGTCCCGGCACCGGAGAAAAGGGGTCAACCCACCGTGCGCAGTCGACTCGGCCGGCCCGTCCCGTGACCGCGGCTCCTGTCACACGACGGGTTCCCCATCACACCGGTCGGAACGTGTCGGGACGCCGATGCCGGGTAACCGGGGTGCGACCGACGAGACGGGTGAGAGGCAGGGCCATGAGCGACACGACAACGGTGGGCCGGTTGCGCAACGTGCTGGGTGATGTCGTCTACCCGGCGGACAAGGGGCAGTTGGTCGACCACGCGTCGCGCAACAACGCGGACGAGGACACCGTGCACGCGTTGCACTCGATCCCGGAACACCGCTACGAGTCCTTCGACCAGGTGGCCGATGCGGTCGCGATCGACCAGCGGCGCGACGCCTGACCGCCGGCCCGCCCAGGCGGGAGCATGCAGACACAGTGAACTCGCGCCGGTAGTGAACGGCAAGAGACGTGGCGAGGAGATGCGGCTGCTGTAACGACCCCCGACTACCTGGTCAGTCGCCGCTGACCATGCGGGCGCCCTTCGCCGACTCGTCGGTCGCCGTGAACAGACCTTGCACGTGCGCGGACAGCTCGGCCCAGTCCAGGCGGCCGTCCACGTCCATCGCCCCGAACGCCGCTTCCGCCACCTTCCGGTCGGTGACCCCGCCCCCGCGGTAGATCGCGGCGAGCCCCTCCAGGTCGATGTAGCCGTCACCGTCGTCGTCGGCCGCCTCGAAACACCGCCGCGACGCCGACTCCCACCTCTCCACCAGCACCTCGGTCGTCACCCACCCCGACGTGTGGGCCTCCCGGAACTCCGCCGCGCCCACCACACCGTCCGCGTCCACGTCCGCACCGCGGAGGTAGTCCCAGATGTCCTGGTACCCACCGACCAGACGGCGGGCCTGGGGTGAATCCGCGTCGAGCCCGAACTCCCGCACCACTCCCCCGGCCATCGAGGTGAAATCGTCCTTGCTGATCCCGCCGTCGCCGTCCACGTTGAGGATCGCGAAAACCCGGTCGATGTTGTCGAGCCGAACCCGATCCGACATGGTGAGGACCTCTTCCGTCGATGATCCGAACGTCTGGGAACGCAGCCTAGCCACAGACCGCTGCAATCCGGCAGCGGGAAAAGGGTGCACCCCTCACCCAATGTGATTGCCTTCCATATCTCGACGATAACCACGAGTGGCATTCACCGCAAAATTTCACCGAGAAGCTCATATCGTTACTCCACACCTGGTGGCAGTGGGTGAATCGCAGGCGGTACAGGTCGCTGAAGAACCCCTCAAGGAGGGGACGCGCGTGGCCATCCCCGGCAATCGTGCAGGAGGCGGCGACTTCGACGATCAGGTGCTGGTGGCATTGTCGAGGTTGTCGAGGTTGTCGAGTTGGTGTTGGAGGCGTTCAGCGTCGGTGTCGCGGCCTTGTTGCCGGTACAGCTCCAGTGCCTCCCGCCAGGCCGCGCGGGCGCGGTCGTGTTGTCCGAGGGCGGCGTGGGGGTGGCCGATGTTGTCGAGGGTGTCCGCCACCTGGTAGGTGTTGCCGAGAGTGCGGAACAGCGTGAGGGCCTGGTGGTAGTGGTTGACGGCCTGGTGGTGGTCGCCGGTGCGGTGGGCGATGAACCCGAGACTGTCGAGGGTGTCCGCTTCGCCTGTGGGGTTGTGGTGGTGTCGGTGCAGTTTGAGGGCGGCGTGGCAGTGGTCGCGGGCGATGTCGAACTCGCCTAAGCGTGCTGCGAACCAGCCCGCCAGGTTGAGCGCTTCGCCTTCCCTCACCGGCCGGTCGAGGGTGCGCTGGAGGTCGAGGGCGTGTCGGGCGTGGTTTAGGGCCCGCCAATCGTCTCCTCGTGCTCCCCAAGCAAACGCGAGCGACCGGTGGTTGTGTAGCTGCTCAGTGCTGTCGCGGTGGCGCACGGCCAGAGCGAGGGCCTGGTTCAGGTGCCCGGTGGCCTCCTCGTGCAAGCCCAGCCGCGAGCAGGCGTGTCCAAGGAGCCGGTGGGTGCGGCTGCGGGTGGTGGGGTCGGGCAGGTGTTCGGCGGCGTCCAGCGCGGCCTGCCACGAAGCGAGCGCGTCGTGCAGGTGCCCCCGCCGGATGTGAAACGTGTCGAGCGCCCAGGCGAGGTGCCAGACGACGTGGTGGCGGCCGAGGGCGCCGGCGGCGCGCTGGGTGGCCAGGAGGGTGGCGTGCTCGGCATCCAACCAGGCCATGCCCGACGCAGCGTCGGGCAGCGGGAGCGGGTGGACGCCGGGCGCGGGCGGGTCGGGCCGCAGGAGCGGGCCGTGGGGGTCCAGGAGGCGGTCGGCGGTGTGGGCGGTGTGCAGGTGGAAGTCGATCACCCGCGCCAGTGCCGTCTCCCGCACGTCGTTGGGCAGGTCGTGGGCGGTGGTGGCGGCGTAGTCACGGACAAGGTCGTGCATCACGTACCGGCCCCGCGGCCGCCGCTCGACCAGGGAGGCCTCCTCCAGTGCCGATAAGTCTTTGCGTGCGCGGGCCGGGGGCAGGCCGGTGAGAGCGACCGCGGCGGGCAAGGTCGTATCCGTGCCGGGAGCGATACCCAACAGCCCGAACAGTGTGCGCTGTTGGTCGGTGAGCCGGCGCAGGGACCAGGACAGCACGGTGGGCAGGCTCGCGGCGGGATCGGTGTCGTGGTCGAGCATTTCCAGGCCCAGCTCGCGCAGCTCGGCGGCGACCTCGGCCAGCGGGACGCCGGGCCGGGTGGCGGCGTTGCGAGCGGTGATCGACAGAGCCAGCGGGTAGCCCTCGCACAGGTCGACCAGGTCGTCAACGGCGTCGGGTTCGGCGGCGGCGCGGTGGCCGCCGAGGCGTGCGGCCAGCAGGGCGCGGGCCTCGGCGCGGGTGAGCACGTCGAGGGTCAGTTGGCGGGCGCCGTACCGGTCGATCAGGGAGGCCAACCGGTGGCGGCCGGTGACCAGCACGGTGCACGTCGGGCTGCCCGGCAGCAGCGGGACTACCTGGCCGGCGGTGGCGGCGTTGTCCAGCACCACCAGCATCTGCCTGCCCGCGACCAGACTCCTGTACAGCGCCGCCTGGGCGTCGAGATCGGTCGGGATGCGGCCGGGGTCGACCCCCAGGGCGTCGAGGAACCCGCGCACCGCCACCCCGGACTCCATCGGCTCACCCGCGGGGCTGAACCCGCGCAGGTCCACGAACAACTGCCCGTCCGGAAACCGGTCCAGATGCCGGTGCGCCCACGCCAGGGCCAGCCAGGTCTTGCCGATCCCCCCGGCCCCACCGATCGCCGAGACCACCACCGTCGCACCCGCGACAGGCAAATCACCGGGCGGGTCGGCGGCGACCTGTCCACGCACGGCGATGTCCCGCCCCTCCTGTGCGGCGGCGGCCAAGGCGCGGTCCAGCCCGGCCAGCTCCACCACCCGCCCCGCGAACAACCCGGGCGCGGCGGGAAGTTGGCGCGGCACCACCGGCACGGGCGGCGACCTCACATTGAAGTTCACATCGCCGCGCACAACACCGGCCTGCACCACCCCGCCCACAACACCGGACGCGGTGTTGCGCACACCAGGGCCCCCTGCGCCGCCGGGCTGTTCCGGCTCTGGCGTCATCACCGGAAGACACCTCCCTGGTCGGGTCGACGGCTGGTGAGTCCCAGCGTTCCCCCGAACGCACCGATCCCCTACGCACAACGACGGCCCCACCGGCTCACGCGGGATCCAATCGACAAGGTCGTCGTTCCCGCGCGGTTCCGTAGATCTCATTCTGCGGTCGGCGGTCACGACGGCCACAGCGTCGACCGTTGTTTGAAATCATCTTCGCGGCACGCGGGCCGGACTCCGCGACGAATGCTTCCGGCTGGAGCGGCAATCGGACAGAATCCCATACGCAACTCAGGTCCACAGGTGGAAGTCGCCGTGACCATGACGATTCTCGACATTGGTACCGCCGTGGTGGCGGTCTGACCACACTCAGTAGACCGAGAAACCCGAGGCACTGGTTCCGGCTGCGTTTAGGGGAAAGACCATTCGCCTCGGGGTGACCGGTGGCGGTGTGCCTTGCCCTTGGCCACGGAGGGCGCGGACGCTGACTGCCGAGGGTGCTGTTCGGATCCGGCGCCCTGGTTCACCAGCGCCGGACAAAAGACCCCAGACCCCGGTCATCGGATCACCCCCGCAGGTCCGCGGCATCAACTCGGACCCAATCCACGGGTGGAGATTGACCATGACAACAACAGTGCGCGTCACCACGGTCGGTCGGTTCGGCCGGGCTTTGATCGGTTTGGGCACGGTGGCCGGGTTCGCCCTGGTGGCGCCCGGCACGGCTCAAGCGATCCCGCCGGGCTGCACGCAGACCGGCGACAACTTCGTCTGCACGGCCGATATCCCCGTCGGTGACGTCCTCACCGGCACCGCGGTCAACAACGTCATCACCATCACCGGCGGCCCGGTCAACGGCTTCGAAGGGAACGACACGATCATCGTCACCAAGGTCACGGGCGTCGCGGGTCCGAACGGCGCTCCCGGTGCCAACGGCACCGCGGGCACCCCGGCGGCAACTGCGGCGTCGGGACCTCTGGCGGTGCCGCGGTCGGCAGCACCGGGGTCATCGACGGCGGCGCGGGCACCGCCCGCATCACCGTCACCGGCGGCGCGGGCGGCAACGACGGCGCCACCGCAGGCGGCGCGGGCGCAGGTGGCATCGGCGGCGCCGCCGGTGTCGGTGGTACCGGCGACTCCGGGACCGTCAACGGCGGCACCGCCGACGCCGGTGCCGACACCCTCAAGGCCAACGGTGGCCTCGGTGGCGACGGCGGTGTCGGCGGCAGGGGCGGTGTCGGCATCAGCGCCACCCAACCCGGTGGCGCCGATGGCGTCGGCGGAGCGGGCGGCGCCGGTGGTATCGGCAACTCCGGAGCCGTCAACGGCCAGCTCGGCAACGGCGGCAACGGGTGCAACGGCCCCGACGGCGCAGGTGGGCTCGGCGGCGCCGCGGGCGCCAGCGGCCTGGGCAACACCGGCACCGTCGAAGCCGGCACCACCGTGGTCAACGGATCCCCCGGCCTCGTCGGCCCCAACGGCGTAGCCGGCGTCAGCAACGGTGGCGTCTGCTCCTGCTGATCGACAGCAGTGACGCGGGACCACTCAGCTCCTGTGTTCCCGGCTCCACCGGGAACACAGAACCCGGCGGGCAATGAGTCGGGTCACCGTACAGTTCGGAAGGTTCTTTCACTTCGACGGTCCGGCCGACGCCATGCGAACCTGGGTGATGTCGGCGACCGAACCGAGCACGGTTTCATCGAGATCTTACGAAGTCGACCGCACACCTCACCGCGTGACGCGGCGGGCGAGTAGGGGCTCGGGGACGTCGAGGAGTTGTGGCAGCGCTCCGATCGTCGACTGCACGCGGTCGCACAGCTCGTTGTCGAGATCGGCCAGCCGGCGCACCTGATCCGGCCGCAACAACCCTTCGCAGAGGTACCAGGCCGCGTGCTCGGACACCTCGGCCAAGGCGTGCATCGCGCCGAGAGCGCGAGCCGCTCCCGCCACGGCCGCTGGGTGGTCCCGCACCGCGTCGAGCACGGCCTCGACCATCAGTCGCGCCACGTGCGCTCCCACCACCTCGTTGCCCAACAGGCTGCGGTTGTTCCACGCGTCGAACGCCCCTTGGCCCCGCCGGCGAGCCAGCCGCACACCAGCGGTCAGCCTGTGGTGCAGGCGGCGTTCCCGCGTGCGGATCAGGCCGAGCCACAGTCGCGGGTCGAACAGGTCCTCCACGTCGGAGACGTCCTCCTCCGGTGGAGGCGTGTAGTGCCGGCCGTCCGCCATGCCGCGAGCGGCTTCGAGCACGATGAGGTAGCTGTCCCCCGCCGCCGGACCGAGCATGTGGGCCATTCCCTGGTAGTCGACCCAGCGGCCGGTGGTGAACACGCCGTGGGCTCCGCAGCGCCGCCCGGACTCGGCGACGATCCGGTCCGCCAGCCGGGCGGCGATCGCCTTCGTCAGGCCGTAGGTGCGGTTCAGCCCGGGTCCGGGCGTCCACGCGGAGTCCTCCTCGCCGCCCGGCCGACCGGCCGCGGATCGGACGCGGGCGGCTTTGACCTTGTCGACCAGGCACGTCAGCGCGTAGCAGTCCGCCACAGCGGCGAACAACGGCCGCTGGTGCGCGCGGTGGTCCAGCACGGCCCTCTGAGCGGTGAACGTCGATGCGGTGACACGGTTCTCCGCGTGCCGGAGGGCGTTGCGGACACCGGCTCGGGCGACCGCGGCCAGCGCCACCGCCGAGGCCACCCAGGCGTTGTGCCGGATCTCCAGCGCCCGCCGGAGCCGCCGGTCGGGACCGCCGAGGGGATCGTCCAGGACTCCGTCGGCGTCGAGGCGGGCATCGTCGGACAACAGCGCGGTGCGTGGCAGGCGCAGTCGGTCGAACTCGACCAACGCGTAGTCCAGGGGCAGCAGGGGCGCCTCGGGCAGGGCGATGACGCGGATCCCCGGCGGAACCCCGTCCGCTGTGCGGATGCGTGCGACGAAGGGGAACACCCCGTGGTCACGGCCCCGCACGCGGAGCCTGGCGTACACCACCCCGAGCTTCGGCGCTCCGGGCAGCCCGACGTTCGGCATGAACTTCCGGGCCGCTTCGTCGGGGGTGCGCACCACGAACTCCCCGGTGGCCGCGTCGTACTCCGCCTCGGTCCGGATGTCGAGGTGGCTGTTGCCCCGGCCCGCCTCGGTCACCAGCAGAGCGCCGAAGCTGGACAGGTCGTCGAGTTCCCGGACGTGGTCCTCGGCCCGGTCGCCGGCGAACTCGACCACCGCGCCCAGGCCGAGGCAGACGTGCAGCGTCAAGGCCAGGAACACCGACGGGTCGGCGATCGCCACCCACTCCAGCAGGGTGAACAGCCTGGGCAGGTCGCGTAGCAGGGCACTGCCCGGCGGCAGGTGTTCGCCGACGACCCGCAGCCGGTCGTAGGTCAGCGCGCAGCGCCCGTCGTAGTCGAGCCGGTCGCGAGGCCGGAACACCTCGTGCCGGAACAGCTTCTCGAGCGTCTCCCGGAAGTCGTCGTCAACCGGCGACATGACCGACCTCCCGCTCCGCCGACGCGACCTGTACGGCGTGCACGCCATGCACCCGCACCAGTGGTGTGCCGTCCGGTGCCAGCGCGGTGGCTCCCGTCGTGTCGGCGACGACCACCAGGTGGCCACCGTGCCGGTCGAGCAGTTCGACGTCGTTGTGACAGGTGAGGAAGTCCACGCGGTCCACGGCGGTCGGTATGGGCAAGGGCCCGGCGGCGCTGTTCGCGATGAGCGCGCACTGGACCAGACCGTCCACCAGCAGCACCGGCAGGCGCAAGCCCGCGAACCGCTCGATCCACTGGTCCAGCGCCGGCCGGAAGCGCGCTCGTGCCCGGCCCCGTCCGGCGCGCACGTCGGTCAGGCAGGTGAACGGTGGGTCGAGTGCGACCGGTCCTGCCGCGTCGTACCGGAACCCCGATCCGGGCAGCGGCGCGGTGTGCCGGTCCAGCCCACGTCCGGGTGCGTGTCCGAATACCTGTCCGGGTGCAGGTCCAGGTGAAGGTCCGGGTCCGGGTCCGGGTCCGGGTGGGGGTGCGGGTCCGGGTGCGGGCTGGTGCCCGCCGAACACCACCGCGGCCTCCGCGTGCAGTCGGTCCCGGCGCAGCACCCGGCCGTCGCGCGCGACGACATCGCCGGTCAACCGGACCCGTGCCACGCCCGGCCCGTCGTCCGAGACCTCGATGTAACAGGTCCCGCCGGGTCCGTCCTGGATCGTGATCGGCGCGTGGAACACCAGCCCGGTCACGGCCACGGGTGCGCCCTCGTCCCTGCCGTGCAGACCTGCCGCCACCGCCGGCTCACAGATCCACGCTCCGGGCAGCGTCGGCGCGCCGTGCAGCCGGTGGCTCCGGAAGTAGTCGTCGAGTGCCGGGTGCGGTCGCCAGGTCAGGCCGCGCCCGTCCGCGCTCGGCGACACCTCGACCGCGTGCCGGCGGGTGGTCGTCAGCAACCGCTTCTCCGCGGCACCGAGGTAGGTCACCTCGGGGTCGGTCATCCCCCGGCGCAGCTCGTCGAGCACCAGGGTGACGCCTTCCCGGTCCGACAGCCCGGTGAGTGCGTTCCGACTGCGCAGGAGGTCCCGGACGAGGGGCACGGCCGCGAAACCGGACTCGTCCCACAGGGGCGACCCGAACGTCGCTTCGCGGCTGCCCCGCATCGCGGCCTGCCACTGCGCCGCGACGCCGAGGACGTCGTTGGCCGAGCAGTAGTCCGCCTCGCCCGGCCAGCCGAGCACCGCCAACAGGGAACCGATGTTGAGCCAGCGCTCCGGGCGTCGGTCCGCGAAGGCGGTGTGCAGGTTGAGGTAGGTCAGCACCTTGGTGTCGCGGACGGTGCGCATCGTATCCAGCGAGGTCGTGGTGACCAGCCCGCCCGAATGCGCGCCGGCCGCGTTGACCAGCAGGTCCACGGCGGGGTGTGCGGCCAGCACCCGCCCGACCGCCGCGCGGGTCTGTTCCGGGTCGGTGAGGTCGCAGCCGATGAAACGGACCCGGTCGTCTCCGCAGCGCTCGGCGAGCCGCCGCACGGTGTCGGCCGTGGATGACGCCGCGGCCAGTCGGTCGTACTCGACCGACAGCCGCGCCGCACCCGCTTCGGGACGTTCGCGGAGTTGTTCGGCGAGGAAGGCCGCGCGGGACGGCAGGCGGGTGCTCACGGGCGCGTGGCGGCCCAACAGGTACACCGCTTCCGGGTCCGTCTCCTCGACCAGCCGCGTCAGCAGTCGCGCTGTCAGGCCCCGCGTGCCTCCCGCCGCCACGACGACCCCGCCGCGGGGCAGGCCTCCGTTCAGGTCTGGCGTCGCGTCCGGGACCGGTTGGTACTCCATGCGCCGACCGGACGCGTGGACCACCACGGCGAGGTCGTGTGCTCTGGCGGACTCGTCGCCGAGCAGTTCCAACGCCGCCCCGGTGTCGTGCAGATCGGTCGCCACGGCGAAGACCAAGGCGGAAGGCGCCTCCCTCGCCAGCGCCTTCACCAACCCGGTGAAGGGGCCGGTCGCCGGGTGGGGCACGCCCGACCGGACCGCGCCGGTCAAAAGGACCGCATAGGACGAGTCCCGCCCTCCGCGCCACCGCTTGGCGGCCAGGAACGCCATGTCGTGCGAGCCGCGCAGCCCGGCGAGGGCGGAGAGGTCCGTCGGCGGTCGCGTGTCGGCGTCCAGTCCCACCAGGACTCGGACGTGCTCGGACGGCGGGTCGTCCGGGAGCAGACCGGTCAGCTCGTCGGCGTCCGGGAGCGGCCCCGGCCCGGTGGCGGGTGCGACGACCACCCGGACGTCACGGGGCAGGGTGATGCCGTCGAGCAGGCCGGGAGCGGACACCACCAGCAGGCAGCCCGGGGGCAGCGGCGGCAGCGCCGGCCGGATCCGGCGCGGCCTGGTCGGGTGCAACCGGCGAACGGCTCTCGTCACCCTGGCCGGTACGGTCAGCTCCACCTGGGTGCCCCGGGCGGAGGCCGCGCCGATGGTCGTGCGCCCGCTGCCGCCGACCAGCTGCGCGAGCAGGCCCACCACCGGATCCGCGCCGAGGTAGGTGCGCCCGGAACCGGCCAGCGGCGCGCGCAGGCGCGGCCTCGTGGCCGGATCGGTCGGCCCCACCCTGCTGCGCAGCCGCCCGAGCACCGGCAGCGACTCGGCCCGTGCGGTCGACTCGCGGGCCAGCACGACCACGAACGCGCCTTCGGCCGGCTGGTCGGTCTCACCGGCCGAGGCCAGCACCTCGCGGAACTCGTCGGTGCTGTTGCCGTTGACGCCCGCGACCACCACGACGTCGAGATCGCCGTGCCGCAGGTACCGCTCCGCCGCGCGCAACGCGTCCAGGCCCGAGTCGGGTCCGCCGTCGACCGTCGCGTTGAGGCCGTGGAAGTCCCAGGCGCCGGCCAGGCGGGCGGGGATGATGTTCGGCATGATGCCGGGGAAGGAGTCCTCGGTGCTGGAGGAGATCAGCGCGCGCACGTCGGCCGCCAGCCGGTCGAGTGACGGCCGCAGGTCCGCGTCGTGCTCGGGCAGGTCTGCCAGCGCCCGGTCCAGGTCGTCGAGGTAGCACCTCAGCGCGTAGTGCACGGCGCGGCGGGTCGGTCCGGTGTGCCCGACGACCACTCCCGCCGTGTCGTGCAGACGGGCGAGCGCCGCGCGCACGGGGGCGTCCAGCTTCGCTGCCGCTCTCAGCACCATGATCTGCGTGCGGTCCATGTTGCGCAGGGTCGCCGGCGGCAGCTTGACCTCCTGCCAGCCGGGTAACGGGTAGTCGTCGCCGAATCCCGGTGCGGGCGCCCGGCCGGTGCCGCGCAACCATGCGTCGGGGTCGTCGTCGCCGGGCAGGTCGGCGGCCCAGCCCACGATGGCGACGTCCTCGTCCGCCACGGGGTCGCGCGCGGATCCGATCCGGTCCCCGTTGTCCTGGTCGTCCTCGGTGAGCACCAGGTGCGCGTTGGTGCCGCCGAACCCGAAGGAGGAGATGCCGACGTGGCGCGGTCGCCGTGCCGCGTCGGCGGCGGACCGACCGGCACGGGAAGCTCGTGGGATGCCGCGTGCCGGGTGCTCGGCCGGCGGCGTGAACCGACTCGTCGCCACGGCGGGGATCACGTTGTGCAGGTAGGGCTGGACGGGCACCTCGTCCCTGGCCAGGCCGGACAGCGCCTGGCTGACCGAGACCAGGCCCGCGGCCCAGCCGGTGTGCCCGACGACCGCCTTGTTGGACGACAGCAGAGCCGGACCGCCGCGGGCGGCGACGTCGCGGAGCGCGATCAGCTCCGTGCTGTCCCCGGCTTTCGTGCCGGTCGCGTGCGCGATCACCCAACCGACGTCCGAGGCGTCCACTCCGGCCGAGCCGTAGGCCCGGCGCAGCGCGATCGCCTGTCCGGGCGCGCTCGGTGCGTAGACCGCCTTGCCGCCGCCGTCGCAGGACAGGCCGATCCCGTCGACGATCCCGAGCACCCGGTCGCCGTCCGCGCGAGCGCGGTCGAGGCGTTTGAGCACCACCACGCCGGCCCCGTCGGAGAACAGCACACCGTCCGCGCCCCGGTCGAAGCACCGCACGGCGCCGGAGCGGGAAAGCCCCTGCAACTTCGAGAACAGCACGAGGTTCCGTGCGCTGTAGGCGAAAGCGCCGCCGCACACCGCCACCTCGGCACTGCCCTCCCGCAACGCCTTCACCCCGAAGTCGATGGCGTACAGGGACGACGAGCACGCGGTGTCCACCATCAGCAGTTCCGTCTCGTCGGGCAGCAGCCCGGCGATGGCGTTGCGCCCCACGCGATGCGGCAGGCACTCGTGCGGCGGCTGACCGAGCCGGTCGTAGCGCTCGCGCAGCAGGCGGACGGCGTGTCGCGGCAGCCTGGCGCCGAGACGGCGCAGGTAGCCGGACAGGACCAGGTGCCCCTCCAGTTCCTGGCTGCCGTCCGCGGTGTACCCGAACGCGGCGAAGTACCGGTCGTCCGCGCGGCGGCGCACGTCCTGCAACGCCGTGTGCAGGCAGTGCCGCAACCAGACCGTGGTGGACTCGCGGCTCAGCGCCGGGTCGTCCGCCAGCTCCGCTTCGAGCCGGGGATGCGGCCGGAAGTCGGTGATGAACCCGGATTCCCGCGTGTAGGTCTTGTCGTCGGCGGCCGGATCGGCGGAGTGGAACGACTCCACGTCGAACAGCCGAGGTCGGCCGAAGACGTTGCGGCCCTCCGACAGCACCTTCCACAGTTCGTCGGCGTCGTTCGCACCGGGGGTGACCACGCCGACGCCGACCACCGCCACCGTCGCCGTGGTCGGGATGGCCGCCACCTCGGATCGCATGGCGACCGGCGTCGGGGTCCGGATCGGGGCCGGAGCCGGGATCGGGGTCGTGACGGGGACGCCGTCTGCCGGCTCGACCGGTGCGGGTTGCCTTGTCGGGCGAGGGGACAGCAGCGCCGCACCCAAGGAGAGCCCGCCGTCGGCGACGACCGTCTGACCGGTGATCCACGAGGCGGCGGGTGACGCCAGGAACACCACCAGTTCCGCCAGTTCCTCCTCACGGCCGAGCCGGTGCCCCAGCGGGGTCGCCTCCCGCACTCGTTCGGCGAGCCGCTCCGCGTCCGGGAAGAGGGTCGCCACGGTGCCGTCGAGCAGACCGCCGGACGCCGTGTTCACCCGGATGCCGTCGGCGGCGAACTCCACCGCGAGGTAGCGGGTCAACGCCTCGACAGCGGCTTTGGAGGTTCCCACGGTGACGTAGTCGCCGATCACCAGCGAGCTGCCGATCGAGGACAGGTTGACGATCGCGCCCCCGCCCCTGCGTGCCATCAGCGGAGCCGCTCGCCTGGCGCACCAGAGGCTGCCCCGCAGGTTGGTGTCCAAAGCCCGCTGCCAGTGCGACTCGTGGAGTCGCGCCAACGGCAGGAGCGCACCCGACGCCGCGTTGTTCACCAGGACGTCCACTCCGCCGTGCCGTCGGGCGACATCGTCGAACATCGCCTCGACCTGGTTCGCGTCGGCGACCGACGCCCGGATGAGCTCGACCGACGCACCCTCGGCGGTCAGTTCCTCGAAGAGCTTCGGCGCCTCGCCGACGGCGTGGAAGTAGTTGACGACCACGTGCGCGCCGCGGCGGGCGAACGCCCTCGTGATCGCCCTGCCGACCCCGCGGGCGCCTCCGGTGACCAGGACCACCCGGCCGTCGTGGTCGTTCGCCGCGGTGGTCATCCCGTCGACTCCGTCGCGGTCACGTAATCGGCGATCCGGCCGAGCGTCGGGAGCTCCCACACCCTCAGGTCGCCCGCCTGGACGCGCAGGCCGAATCGGCCCACGACCTTGGCCAGCAGTGCGGTCTGCTTGAGCGAATCGACCCCCAACTCGGCTTCCAGCAGCGCGTCCTCGGTGAGCAGCTCGGGCGGGTACTCCAACGCCTGGGCGTAGAGCTGCTGGAGCTGGGCGACGACCCGGGAACGGTCGGGGGCGCTCCCGGCGCGGGCCGGCGGCATGGCCACGCCGACCACTTGCGCCTCCGGGACAGCTTCCGCGTGCCCGCCGGGCCTGACGACGTCGCCGGAGGTCCGGGGCTCGGACCCGGGCGGGTGGGAGCGGCCGTCCGACGCGGACAGCGTCGCGGCGCGCAGTCCTGTCTCCTCCTGGGTTGGGTCGGTCAGCGGTGCGAACGTGCGCACGGCCGGCACGGTCTGCTCGACGCACTTGGTCAGGGCGTTGAGCGCGCCGCTCTCGATGAACGTGGTGCAGCCCATGGCGTGCAAGGAGCGCACGGTCTCGGTGAACCGCACCGGGCGGACGAGGCACTCGGCCAGCGCCTGTCGCAGGTCGTCGTCGTCCGTGTAGCGGCGGCGGTGGATCGGCGAGTACACGGCCTGTCGGAGCGGCTGCCGGCGGATGTCTGCGGTCCTGGCCACGAAGTCGGCCATCGCCGGCCTCATGGAGGGGTGGTGCGAGGCGTACGGCAGGTGCAGGCGCGCGAAGAGGAGGTCCAGTGCCGCGGCGACGCGCTCGGCGCGGTCGAGGTCTTCCAGCGGGCCCGCCACGACCGTCTGCCGTGGAGCGTTGAGACAGCCGATGACGAGGTCCGACTCCCCCAGCACGCCGACCAGGTGACCCGCGGTCGCCTCGTCCGTGCCGATGGCGGCCATGCCGCCGCGCCCTTCCCACGGTGCGAGCGCCGCGGTTCTCGCGCACACCAACCGGACGCCGTCGGCCAGGGTGAACGCGCCCGCCGCCACCAGGGCCGCCATCTCGCCGAAGCTGTGGCCGACCAGCAGCCGGGGGCGCATCCCCTGCGCCGTGAGGATCCGGTACACCGCGAGGGAGACGCCGAAGATGGCCAGTTGGAGCACTTCGGCGGGTTCGGCGAGCAGCTCGCGGACCGGCCGCGGGTCGCCGTCGAACAGGGCCGCGGACACCGACGGCACGCCCGACAGCGCGGCCGTGCGGTCGATCTCCTCGAAAGTGCGGTCCACTTCCTCGTGGGAGTGCCTGGTCTGCCTCAGCACGCCCGCGGAGTAGGCGCCGAGGCCGGGGAACAGGACGACAGGGCGGTCGGACACGGGTATCCCTTCGGACTTCGGTGCCGGCGGTTCAGACGGGGATGCGGCCGTAGCCGAGGAGGTCGAGCATCTGGGGTCCGCCGACGAAGCACGTCGTGCCGCCGTCGGCGACCAGGCAGCTCCCGGTGACCATGCGCGAGGCGTCGCCGGCCAGGTAGACCGCTGCGCCGACGACGTCCTCCGGGTTGCCGAAAGCACGGGAGGGCACGGCCGCCCTCAGCCCGTCGCTGACCGCCGGATCGGCGAAGAACGCGGTGGTCAGATCGGTCCTGACCCAGCCGGGGGCCACAGCGTTCACCCGCACGCCCGCCGACGCCCACTCCGCGGCGAGCGTCCGCGTCAGAGAGATGACGGCGGCCTTGGCCACGGCGTAGTGGGCGAGCATGGGCATGCCCGCCATGCCGGCGACGGACGACATGTTGATCACCGAGCCGCCACCCCGCTCGACCAGGTGCCTGCCGAACGCGCGGCAGACGTGGATCGTCGATTCCAGGTTCAGGCGGAGGACGTGCAGCCAGTCGTCGAACTCCAGGTCGAGGAAGGGGCCCGCGTGCCCGGCGCCCCCGGCGTTGTTGACGACGATGTCCAGCCCGCCGAACTCGGCCAGCGTGGTGGTGGCCGCCCGTCCGACCTGCTCGCCGTCACCGACGTCGCAGGTGAGGACGAGCGCGCGGCGGCCCTGCCGCTCGATCCGGCCGGCGAGTTCCTCCAGCCGGGTCGTGGTCCTGGCGAGCACCGCGACGTCGGCGCCGGCCGCGGCCAAGCCGAGCGCGACGGCTCTGCCGATCCCCCTGGAGGCTCCCGTGACGAGCGCCGTCTTGCCGGTCAGGTCGAACAGGTCGGGAGTGGACGACATGTCGCTCCTTCGAAGCGGATCACCGTGGGGAGGTGGCAGCCACGGGCGGGCTCGGACGGGCTCAGGCGGTCATCGGCGAGGCGGTGCGTCCGGGTGCCAGGGCGACGATCTCCGCGAAGCTCTCCCGGAGACAGGCGACGAACACGTCCGGCTCGGTGAACGCGCCGGTGTCGAGGGTGATCCCGATCCGGCAGGTGTCCCGGTACGTCGTCAGCGCGATGCTCGTCGCCCCTCTCAGCAGGGGCGCGAAAGGTGAGGCCCGGAGGACCCTGGCACCCGCCAACCGCAGCTCGGCCTGCACTCCCGGGAAGTTGGTGGCGATCAAGTCGTTGCCGCGGAACATCTGGGTGAAGACGAACCGGATCAGCGGCCCCGGGAACGGGGTGATCGGTCTGCTGAGCGCGTCCAGCGCCTGCAGCGTCGTCCGGCTGCGCACCGCCGCGATCCGCCGGTGGACTTCCGCGACGCGTTCGGCGGCGTCCAGACCCGCCACCGGTATGGCCAACCGAGTACTGGCCAACCTGTTGCCCGCGGGGAGGTCGTGTCGCGTGCGCACACTGATCGGCACGAGCAGCGGAACGGACTCCAGGCTGAGCCCGAACCTGTGGTGGTACCGCTCGAAACCTCCCATGAGACCGGCTACGAACGCGTCGTTCATCGTGCCGCCCCCCGCCTTGCCCGCCTCCCTCAACGAACGCACGGGGATGTCCACGGCGTCGAAGTGCACCGCCCGGCTGCGCTCTCGGAGCAGCGGCGACGCGGGCGCCGGTGGCACCAGTGTCGCGCGGGCGAACGCGGCCACCCACTGGGTGATCCGGTGTGCCGAGGGCGGCGACCAACGGCGCGGGCGGACAGGCGGCGGCACGCGCGCCCGCCTTCCCGCGCGTGCCGCCGCCAGGACAGGGCGGGTGAACTGCCGGCCGAGGCGTCCTGCCAGCAGCGCGGTCGCCGAACGGGGGCCGGGTCGCGGGGCGGGTGGGAGCAGCGGATCGGCGTCGTGCTCGGCCGGGGAGTCCGTCAGAACGGTGATCAGCTGGGCGACTCCGATGCCGTCGCTGATGCTGTGGTGCACCTTCAGCAGGTAGGCCGCCTTGCCGTCGAAACCGTCGTCGAGGCCCTCCACCAGGGTCACCTCCCACAACGGGCGTTCCGGAGCGAGGGCGGCGGTGGCGGCGGTCTGGGCGAAGTCGAGCAGCTGACGGGTCGTCCCTGGGGTGGGCAGGCGAACCCGCCGCAGGTGGTTGCGCACGTCGAAGGTGCGGTCGACGACCCAGAAGGGACGCCCCAGGCGCATCGGCGGCTCCAGCACCCGGTGCCGCAGCCGGGGCACGATCCGGGTGGCCCACTCGTGCCTGGCCACCAGCCGGTCCCAGTCGGGGCAACGGTCGAGGACGAGCACGCCCAGCATGCTCGACCGCATTCCCGGGTGGTTCTCCGAGCGCCAGAACAACGTTTCCAGAGCGTTCATCTCGGTCGGCGACCGCCAGACCGCGTGCGCCGAACGCCGGGCATCGGTACTCCTCATCACGAACTTCCCCATTCGCTCGACGGGCTGTGTCCCGCTACCTCGCCCGGCCCTGTCCCGATCGCCGAACGGGTCGTTGCGCCAAGGGAATCCGACCGCACCGCCCGCGGTCCCGAGAGGACACGTGAGCCGGGCGACCCGGGTGCGCGACGCGTTCCCCCATGACACCTCCTCCTCAGCCGAGCACCAGTTGGGCGTTCTTCATGGCCAGCGTTCCCCCGCGCAGTTGCGCGTTGACGGTGGTCACGTCCGTCAGCACCACGGACGGTGGCACCAGGGGCGGTGGGCGGTCGGGGGTGAAGTCGACCGGAACCTTCACCAGGTCCAGGAGGTTCAGGTCGCCGGCGAGGCGCAGCACGAACAGCTCGATGCCACCGGTGGCGGCGGCCCCGCCTTCGTGCCGGGTCGTGATGACGAGGTCCCGCCCGTTCCCGAGTACGCCGATGAGCACCGGCCTGGTGATCCGCATCTCCTCGACGGTGAACCGCATCGTGCGCATGGGACGTCCGTCGACCACGATCGGCTCGATGCCGTGGTAGATCACACCGTCCATGCTCAGCCGGTCCGCCAGCAGCGTCCAACTCCGGGCGGGCGTGACGTCCGACGACGCCAGTGGCGCGGTGTGGACGGCGACCGCCAGCACGACGAACACGACCGAGCCGCGCCGGAACACAGCCCACCTGGCTTCACGGGGCGGTCGGGGCGGTCGGGGCTGGTCCGTCCAGGCCAGTGCGAGCGCGGAGCCCGTCACGCCGAGCAGCGTGCCGACCAGGAACCCGCCGAGGTTGGTGGTGGTCAACGCGATCAGCGACAGCAGCAGTGCCGTCGTGCCGGCGGCGAACCGGAACTGCGGCCGCAGCCACAGCGACAGGCCGCAGATGGCGAGCAACGCGCCGATCAGCAGCGCCGAGACACCACCGATCGTCGCTATCGTCACCGCGACGTCGCCCATGCGGAAGGAGGCGTACGGCGGTATCGCGATCACAGCGGAGGCCGGCAGCAAGGCCAAGCCCGCGGCGAACGGCCTGCCGCGCCGCCAGTGCCCGAAGCGCCGCCACGTCCGGCGCGTCCACTCCACCGCTGTTCCCATCGAGACCTCCCGGCCGTCGCCCGTGTCAGTAGCACTCGCCGGAGCCCGTGTGGAGGGTCATCTTCAGGTTCGCCAAGCGCAGTGTGTGCGCGGCGGCGCTCCAGGCGACCTCGCGCGGCATGACGATGGTGGCCTTGTCCGCCTGCTGGGCGAACCCGCCGGGTTGGCCGACCACTCCGGCCGGTCCTTTCGTCACGTGCCCGGCGTCCACGCCGATCTGCGGGTTCACCAGGGTGAGGTCGCCGCTGAGCGCCTCCACCCCCATCACGATGTCCGTCGCGGACATGCCGCCGGGTCCACCGGATTCCATGCGCAGGGTCACGTCGCCCACCAGTGGGAGGCCGCGCAACGCCACCGACTGGCAGAAGTTGTCGAGCACCACGGTGCGGAAGGCGCTGACGGCGACCGGGTGCGCCGCGCCGGCGCCCTGGTCCACACCGCCGAACTGGACGAACCCCGTCCCCTCCAACTTGTCGGCCGATATCTTGAAGCTCGTCCCCGACACCGCGAACGACGCCGCCAGAGCCCCCTGTGACAGCCCGACGAGCAGGACGGCCGCGCCGGCCAACCCCGTGCAGAGCACGGCGATGAACCGCAGCCACCTCGTGCGCCCGCCTGCCCTCGGTTCCGGCATGGTCACCCTCCTCTGTGCGTTGGACACTGATCACCGCCGTGCCACCACGATCAACCACGGAACACAAAGCTCACCTCGGCGCCGAGGACGTGACAAGGCCGTTGCCCGCTGTTCCTATGACGGCCCTGCCCCTGAGGACCGACGCCCGCCGTGCCGGTTCCCGGTCCCACCTGCGGTCGCACCGACGCGGAACGCTCGTCGGTCCTGTGTGGACAGACCGAATTACCTGAACTTGACGGCCCATGGCGCAGGCACCATGGTCAGGAGCAAGTCGCACCGCCGTCCACGGACAAGGCCGCTCCGGTGATCCCCGCGCCCGCCTCCGAGGCCAGCAACACCGCCATCGCGGCCACCTCGTCGGCGGTCGTCGCCCTGCCGGTGGCGGCTTTGGCGACGAACGCGGCGACCACCTGGTCGTACGTCGTGCCGAGCACCTGTGCGGCAAGCGGTCCCCGGTCCTGGATCATGTCGGTCATCACGATCCCGGGACAGATGCAGTTGGCGGTGACGCCCAACGGTCCGACTTCCCGCGCCACGGCCTTGGTCAAGCCGATCACGGCGTGTTTCGCGGTGGCATAGGCGCCGAGGCCGGGGTCGGCCTGCTTCCCCTCGATGGAGGACATCGTGATGATCCGCCCTGACCGCTGCGGCACCAAGTGGGCCAGAGCACGGCGGGTGGCGTAGAACACGGCGTGCAGGTTGACCGCGAGCGTGTCGTGCCAGAGGGCATCGTCGGTCTCCCCCACCAGCGCGAAGCCCGGCATCCCCCCGGCGTTGTTCACGAGCACGTCCAGCCGGCCGAAGCGCTCGACCGCCGCGTCGACCATGCGCTCCGCGTCCTGCCTGCGGGTGACGTCGCCCCCGACGAACAGCGCGCGGTCGCCGGCGTCGAGCTCCTTCCGGGCCTGCTCCCCCGTCGCCTCGTCCCGGCCGCTGAACACCACCGAGGCGCCCGCGTCGAGGAACCGCTCCACGACCCGCCTGCCGATGCCTCGGCTCCCTCCGGTCACCACGGCGACTTTGCCATCCAATTCCACGGTGTCGTGCCCTCCTGGCTCGGCTCATCGGTTCCCGGCCCGCGCCGCGTGGTCGTCGGTGATCCGCACCCTTCCCATCGACGCGGAGTACGCGTCCTCCACCCGTGCCAGGACGGTTCCGTCCGGAGTGCTCGCGAGGAAGGCGTTGGTCACCGCGTCCCATCGCAGCAGGACGCCGTCCGGGTGACGCGTGGCCAGGTCGAGGTCGTTGTCGTCGGTGCACCACTCGATGCGGCGGATGTAGCGGGGCACCTCCACTTCGTGCACGTCCTCCGCCACGGGCCGCAGCGCCCGGGTGCGGACCAGAGCGTCGAGCAGCAGGCTCGGCGCGGCCAACCGCGCGAACTCACCGGGCATCCGCGCGGGATCGGGCCGCCACCTCGCCGACGCTCCCGGCGGACCGGCCGACCACTCGCAGGTGGTCCGGAACGGGCCGGTCAGCAGGACCCTGGACGCCGGGTGGTAGTACGGCGAGCGGACCGGGCGGCCCTCGGCACCCGCGGTCGAGTCCCGCACGGTCCTCGGCGGCCCGGCGGGCACCGTCGCCCGGAAGTGCTCACGGCCCCGCCGCAGGACCTCTCCTCGTGGGGTGGTGATGTCGGAAGTGACGCGCACCAGCACGGACGGTCGCGCACCGGCCGACCGGGAGCGGTTGACCACGGCGGTGACCCGGAACTCGGCCGGCCGGCCGCGCGCGGGACGGACCCAGGACGAGAAGGACAGGTCGCGCACCGTCCGGAAGGTCTCACCGGGCAGCAGGGCCCGCGCCGCCTCGGCCGCGATCGCGGCCAGCATCGTGCCGGGCACGGTGGGTCTGCCGTCCACGACGTGGCCGCGCAGCAGCGACTCGTGACGCTCGTCGAGCACCAGCCGCCACGTGGCCCCGTCCGCGTCGCGACTCTCCGGCACATGCAGGAAGTGGCCGGCGGGCGTCCCTGCCGGAGAGTCCGCCAGGTAACCGGGGAACTGCCGCGCGAACGACTTCCGCTCCCTGGCACCGATGAACGTGACCACCGCGTCCCTCGATCCCTGATGCGCCAGCTCGGCGACGAAGTGGGCCGCGCCCTCCTTCTTGCCCATCGCGGTGAGCCGCTGGTCGCGGGTCACGAGGGACTGGATGACGGCGTTGCCGCCGAGGCCGACCTCGTCCCACACCGTCCACGCCACGGTGTACTCGTCGCGCCTGGAGGCCACGTGCCCGTTGGTCGCCGCACAGCCGAGGAAGTCGTTGGCCGAGGAGTACTCGACCTCCCCGGGCAGGCCGACCAACCCCGTCACCGACCCGAAGTTGCACCAGAGCCGGGGTTCCCTGGTGGAGAACGCTTCCTTGAGGTTCTGGTAGCCGCGCAGCTTGACGTCCCTGATCCGGCGGAACTCCGCCAGGTTCTTGCGCCGCAACTCTCCGGCGTGGTGCCGCCCGGCACCGTTGACCAGGAGGTCGACCCTGCCGTCCCGGCGGAAGACGGTCTCCACCGCGGCCCGCACCGCGGCGGCGTCGGTCACGTCGCACGTCAGGTAGTGCACCGCTGCGTCACCGCAGCGCTCGCGCATGCGGGTGAGCGTCAGGTGGCTTTCCCTGGCGTGCAGCAGCCTTTCGAACCGCCGGTTCAGCTCGGCGACGCTGGAGCCGTCCTCCGCGCGCAGCCCTCCGGCGATGAATTCGGCGCGGTGACCGGGCAGATCGTCGTCCGCCGCGGCGAGGAGATCGGCGGGAACGTCCGACAGCGACGACGACCCCAGCAGCCACACCTTCAGCGGCACCTGGTCGAGCAGCCCTTCGACCGCCGCGGCGGTGATGCCCCTGGCGCCTCCGGTGGCCACCACCACGTCTCCGGGCTGGAGCGGCAACGGGCCAGGCGTGGGCGGAGCCGGGCACAGCCGCTCCCGGTACCTGCTTCCCGACCGGTAGGTGGTGACCGGCAGCCCGTCCCGCAGGCCCAACTCCGCCTCCAGCGCGCGCCAGGACGTGTCGGCCGGCTCATCGCTGAGCACGGCACGACAGGCGCACCCCGGAAGCTCCCAGGACAGGCTCTTCACGAAGCCGGTGAACAGCCCGGCGTGGGCGCCCGGGGCTCCTCGCCGCATCGGGTCCACCAGCAGCACGCCGAGCGATCCGCCGGCAGCCAGCCGGCTCTCGCAGCGCTGCGCGGCCAGGAACATCGCCTCGTGCAGGGAAAGCAGGGACACGGGTATGCCCGGTTCCTCCGTCCACGGGACGTAGACGCGCAAGTGCCGGTAGCGGTTGTCGGTCCGGGACAAGGACTCCAGCACGGTGGTCGGGTCGTCTCCCGGCCGCACCACCACGACGGTGGCTGCCGCCTCTGCCGCCGGCGCCGCGATCGCCGTGGCCGTCGCCTCGCCGGTCAACACGAGGCAGTCGGCGGGCAGTGCGGCGTGTTCCCCCGGTCCTCCGGGCAACGGCTGCGGTTCGAGCCGGGGAACGTGGCGCGTGGTCAGCGGGTCGCGATGCGGCGCGGGGACGACCGGCGTCGTCCCGTTGGTCGTCGAGCGCACCGCTGCCGACGGGCGGGCACGGCCGGCTTCGCGGGCGCTCCGCTCCTCCACCGGGTGCAGCGTGACGGCCGGGCCGGGGAACGGTCCGATCACCGTGACCGGTTCGTCCGGGTCGTCGGCCAGCGCGGACAGCAGGCCCACCGCGCCGTCTGCGCCGAGGTAGCTGCGCTCGCGGGACGGGCGCGCGGGAGCGGGCGCCCGCTCCGGGCGGGGGTCGGTGGTCACCCGGCACAGCACTGGCCAACCCTTCGCCGCGGCGTCCCGCTTCCTGGCCAGTGCCAGCAGGAAGGCGCCCTCGGCGAGGTGGTCGACCGGACGGCCGAGCAGCGCCGCGAACTCGGGCGTGCTGTTGCCGTTCAACGCCAGCACCAACGCCAGGTCGACTTCGCGGGTGGCGAGGTAGCGGGAGGCCACGTGCACCGCGGTGTAAGTCGAGGAGGTGCCGGTGTCCAGGGTGAGCGCGGGGCCGTGCAGGTCGAGGTGGTTGGCCAGCCTCGCCGGGATGACGTTGGGGCCCACCCCGGGCAAGGTGTCCTCGTTGGTGGGTAGCCGCTCCTCGCGCACCTGGTCGAGGCAGTCCTTCACGGCCTGCTCCAGGTCGGTGCGGGAGACCTGGTCGTCGGGTTCCGCGCGCAGGCTCAGCAGGTCGTCCGCGTAGCACCGCATCGCGACGGCCCCCACGGTGCCGACCGGCCCCGTGTGCGCCGCCAGGACGCCTGTTCGGCTCTCCACGCCCTGCCAGAGAGCCCCGTGCTCCTCGGCGAACCTGGCGGCCACGGCCAGCGCCATGAGCTGGCAGCGATCGACGGTTCGGACCGTGCGAGGCGCCATCCGGAGTGTGCGGGCAGGCGGGGCAGGGTAAGGCGTCGGGAAGGCGGCGAGCGGCGTGAGGGGCTCGCGTGCCGCCAACCGTGCGCGCAGCCGCTCGGGTGAGGGATCGTCGGGGAGGTGCGCGCTCCAACCCACCAGCACCACGTCGTCGGGATCGAGCGGCGGCGCAGAGCGGGGCGGTGCGGCCTCCCGGGGTGATGCGTCCTGCACCAGCAGGTGGGCGTCGGTGCCGCCGAACCCGAAGGCGGACACCCCCACGGTCCTGGCACGACCTCTCCTCCGCAGCGGCAGGTCCGACCGGGGGATGTGGATCCGTTCGCCCCGCGTGTCCTCGGCCGCCTCGGTCAGCGGGCGCTGGGCCGGGATGCGGTCGTGGCGCAGCCCGAGGACCGCGTGGATCAGCGATATGACACCCGCGGGCCACCCGGTGTGGCCGACCAGGGACTTGTTGGACGTGCAGGGGTACCCGGCGTCCGGGGCGAGGGCGTCGAGGACGCCCAGCTCGACCCGATCGCCCACCGCGGTGCCGGTCCCGTGGGCGACGATCCAGTCGACGTCCGGTGCCTCGATCCCGTTGACCTGCCTCGCCCGCCGAACCGCGATTTCCTGTCCCACCGGGTTGGGCGCGTGGACGGCCTTGCCGCGGCCGTCGGAGGCCGCACCGAAGCCACCGAGCAGGGCCAGCACCTCGTCGCCGTCGCGGCGCGCCCGGCGCAGGCTCTTGAGCACGACCGCGCCGGCGCCGTCGGAGAACAGGGTGCCGTCCGCGGCCTGGTCGAACACGCGCACCATCCCGCCGGCGCTGAGCCCGCGCAGCGCGCTGAACATGATCGAGAAACGGGCCGTGTTGGTGAACACCCCACCGCACACCGCTATGTCACAGGTTCCCGACAGGATGCTCTTGAGACCCAGGTCCACCGCGTAGAGACCCGACGAACACGCGGTGTCCACCGTGAGGTAGGGCGACCCGGACGGCAGCAGATCGGTGATGGCAGCACGGACCACCTCGTCGGACAGGTGGCTCCGGCCCGCTCCGGTCGCGAAGGGGTAGCGCCTGCGCAGCAGGGTCCGCAAGCGGTCGGCCGGCGCGCCGGACCCCGTGCGCGACCGCGGCCAGTGCTCGGCGATGTGCCGGAGCGCGGTTTCGACCAGTAGTGATTCGTCCAGGTGCTGGTTGCCCTCGACGGTGTTGCCCACGAAGCACTCGACGAGGTCGTCCGGCAGCAGGACGACTTCCTCGGACGCCTGCGCGATGCTGTGGCGCAGCCACTGGGCCGCGACGTCGTGGGCGCACGAACGCGCCTTGGCTTCCCGGTGCAGCCGCGGCTCGCGGATGTAGCCGCCGAGGAAGGTGTACCCGTGGTCCTCCACGCCGGGCTCGGGTGACAGGAACGACTCCTGCCGGAAGCGCTCCCCCGGCTGCCCGAACACCGGCCGGCCGTTCGTGAGCAGCTCCCAGAACTCGGCCGGGCTGTCGGCCCCCGGCACGACCATGCCCATGCCGACCACGGCCACCGTGCCCCTGTCGTCGGTGGCCTCGTCGACGGCGTCGTCGTCGCTCTTCCACGCGCGTCGCAATGACGTGCGGGCGGGCGTGATCGGCACCGGCGCCGGTGACGAGGCGTTGTGGACAGCGGAAGGTTCCGGACCACCGCCGGAAGTCTGTGGCAGCCGCGCGGGTACCGACCGCCCGTTCGCCGCCGCCGCCGTCGCCGTCGCTGACGCCGCCGTCGCTGACGCCGTCGCCGCTGACGCCTGTGGCGGCGGATCCGGCCGGAGAATCGCGTGCCCGAGCGAGAGGCCGCCATCGGCCAGGACGGTCTGACCGGTGATCCACGTCGCGCGCGGAGACGCCAACATGGTCACCAGTCCGGCCAACTCCTCCTCCGTGCCGAGGCGACCCAACGGCGTGTTGGTCGCGCAGTTGGCGCGCAGCGAGTCGCCGCCGGGGAACAGGTCGGCCGTCGGGTTGTCCAGCAGGCCGGCGGACGCCGTGTTCACCCGGACACCGCGCGGCGCGAACTCGACCGCGAGGTACCGGCCGAGCGCCTCCAGCGCCGCCTTGGCCACCCCGATCACGGCGTAGTTGTCGACGACCATCCCCGCGCCGATGGACGACACGTTCACCACTGACCCGCCGGCCTCGGACAGCAGGGGCAAGGCCGCCCAGGCGCATCGGCGCGCACCGTGCACGTTGACGTCGAAGACCTTCTGCCACTCCGCATCCGTCAAGGTGCTCGACGGCGCCAAGACCCCGCGTGCCGCGTTGTTGACCAGCACGTCCAACCTCCCCGTGCGCTGTCGCACGGCCTCGAACATCGCCGTGACGTCGTCGGGTTTGGCGACACTGGCCCTGATCAGCTCACTCGATCCCCCGGCGGCGGTGACCTCCTGCTGCGTCGTGCGCGCCGCCTGTCCGGAGTGGAAGTAGTTGATGACCACGTGCGCGCCGCGGGCGGCGAACTCGCGCACGATGGCGCGCCCCACTCCCTTGCCGCCGCCGGTGACGAGGACCACCCTGCCGGCGAACTCCTCCGTCATCGTCCGCACCGCTTCGGGCAGGCCGTTCACGTGGCGGTTCCCGCCGGCTCGCGCCCGGCGCGCAGGTCCACGAGGAGGTCCGCGACCGCCGCGAGCGTCGGGTAGTTGGTCAACCGCACTTTCGTCTCCGACGTGGAGAGGCCGAAGTGCTCCAAGGCGCGCGCGAAGGCCTCGGTCTGCTTGATGGAATCGACGCCGAGGTCGGCCTCCAGGTCGGCGTCGGGCTGGAACGCGTCCGGCGGGTATCCCAGCAGATCCGCGTACAACCCGCGCACCGTCGCGAACACGGTGTCGCCGTCCGCACCCGTTCCGGTCGGCTGCTCCTCGGGCACCGCCGTCCGAGTGGGCTCGGGACGGACCGCGGCCGGCGCGGAGACGGCCGGAGCGGAGCGGATCGGGGTGGGCTCGGCCGATCGCCGGCCCGGTTCCGGGGCGGGGCGCGCTCGAACGGTTCCGGCGCGCGTGTTCCCCGACGTCACGGGGATCCGCTCGGGCGCCCGATCGCCGTTCCGCCCCGCCAGCAGTCGCTCGACGGCGGACAACAGCACCCGCTGGTCCGCCCGCTGCCGGAACGGCGCCACGGCTACCGCGTCCGGGAAGATCCGGTCCACCAGGTCCGCCAACACCCCCTTCGGTCCGGATTCCACGAACCGCCGGATGCCGTCGGCGTGCACCTCCCGAGCGGCGGCCAGGAAGCGGACCTGCATGACGAGGTGACCGGCGATCACCCGCTCGACATCCGCGATGTCCTCCACGTGCCTGCCGAGCAACGACGAGTACACCGGCAGCCGCGGCACGCGCTTGGGCACGTCCGCCGCCCGTGCCGCGAAGTCGTCCGCCGCGTCCAGCATGATGCGGTTGTGGAACGGGAAGGGGATCCGCAGGCGGGTCGCGGTGAGCCCGAGGGCTCGTGCGGCGTCCCCCAACCGGGCCAACTCCTCGTCCGGCCCGGAGATGACCACCTGGTCGGGTCGGTTGTCGGCGGCAATGCTCAAACGCCACTCGGCCAACGCGTCGAGCAGGGCGCGCGCCCGACGGGCACCGCAGTTCACCGCGACGAGGCCGCCGCGGGGAGCGGCGGACCGCCGCAGGGATTCGTCGCGCTGTGCCACCAGGTAGGCACCATCCTCAATGGACAGCGCACCGGCTGCGGTCAGCGCGGTGAGCTCACCGAAGCTGTGCCCCAGCAGGAGATCGGGTGACACCCCGCATTCCTCGGCGAGCAGGCGGAAGGCGGTGACCGATGCGGCGAAGATCGCCAGGTGCAGCGCGGGCGGGTCCTGGTCGACCAGTTCCTGGAGGGTCGGCGAACCGGTGTCCAGGAGCATCGGTGACACGGGGGCGCGACCGGCCGCGGCGGCTACTTCGTCCATTGTGGACAGGGTGGCCGTTATCAGCGGGTAGTGGTCGACGAGGTTCCCGAACAGGCCGGGCAGGTAACTGCCCTGTCCGGGGAAGAGGAAGGTGTAGCGCGGTTTCATCGATGTCCTCCGGGACATGTCGGATGTTCGTCGCCCCGGGCCGCCGGGCCGGCGTCGATCCGCCGGCGACGGGTGGGTGCGAGTCGACCGTGGCAGCGGTACCGTCGACCTGCGGTCCGGCCGTGCGGCCGGGACCGGATCTCATGCGTGCCCCGGTCAGGGTGTGCGACCATGGCCTCGACGGCCGCCCCCGTTCGTCACGGGCCACTTCCGCTCCCTGGCACGGCGGCATTCGTCCTGGTCCACGAGGTGGTCGCAGAGCGCGGTGAACGCCGCCTCCGTCCTGCTGCTCACGTCGAGCTTGACCAGCAGGGTGTGCACGTAGTTCTTGGCCGTCTTGTCGGAGATCTCCAGGGCGTCGGCGATTTCCCGGTTGGAGAGCCCGGCGGCGATCAGCGTCAGCACCCGCCTCTCCTGTCCGGTCAACCGGTGCTCGTGGCCGTTCCCGCTCCCACCACCGCCGCCCTGCTCCGCCCCCGTGCCGACCTCGACTGTCGCACCGGCCCGACTGCCGTCCTCCTCGGACAGTTTCCGAGCCGCCTCGGTCACGGAGGTCAGGGCCTGCTGGACGCAGTGGAGAGCGTGCCTGATCAAGTCGAGCGTGGGATCGCCCATCGGGTGCGACAGCCGCAGAAGCCGTTCTGCCGGCGTCGGAACGACGTCCATGCCCGTGATGGTCACAGTGGTCCACTCCTCGGCTTCCGGTTGAAGGGTGCGTGGTGGCCCACCACGAGGGCGCTGCCGATGCCCGCGCGCACGGGCGCGGATCAGTGGTTGCGGGAGACCGCGGACGTCTCCTCCGGAGACGCTGCGCCGGGCGGCGCCGATCGGAGCACCTCGTCGAATCCTTCCCGCAGGCACGAGAGGAAGACGTCGGGCTCGGTGACGGCCCCGTGGTCGAGGTTGATCCCCAGGTGCGCACGACCCTGGTAGGTGGTCAACGCGATCCCCGCCGCTCCCCGCAGCAGCGGCGGGAACGGGTAGATCTCGGTCACCCTGGCTCCCGCCAGGTGGATTTCGTCCGGAATGCCCGGGAAGTTGCTGGCGAGCAGGTCGTTGCCGCGGAACATCTGCGTGGTGACCCAGCCGACCCAGGACGGCGGCAACGGCGTGAGGGGGCGCGAGACCACGCTCAGCGCGTGCAGCGTGGCCCCGCCGCGCACGGCGGCGACGCACTCGTGGATGAGGCGTATCCGCTCCTCCGGCGTGTGGCGGGCGACCGGGAGCACCAAGCGGGTGCTGGCGAGGTGGTTCCCGCCGGCCGCTCCGAGGGGTCGCACGCTGATCGGCAGCAGGGCGGGCAGGCCGTCCAGAGCCACCCCGAACCGCTGGTGGTACCGGTCGAAGGCACCGGCCAGCGCGGCGAGGTAGGCGTCGTTGAAGGTTCCTCCGGCGGCCTTGCCCGCGGCCTTCAGCGCCTGGAACGGCACGTCCAGCACCTCGAACCGGGCACGGCGGGTGCGTCCGGCCAGCAGCGGAGAGGGCGGGACCGAGGGCAACAGCGTGGCGTACGCGAAGGACTTGAGTGTCGACAGCGCGACCCGTGGGTTCGGCAGTCGCCTGCGTCCGACCGGCCGGCCGTTGTGCCCCGCCCGCCGCGCGGGGGCACGGCGGGCCCACAGCCTTCGTGCGCCGGACGGGACGAGCCCGAGCGACCGCGACATCCGGCCACCCCAGAGCAGGAGCCGGCTCCGCGCGACATCGGGCGGGATCGGCGGCAGCAGCTTGGTGTCGTGCGGATCGGCGTTCGCGTCCACCAGCAGCGACAGCAGCTGGGCGGCGCCCGTGCCGTCGGTGACGCTGTGGTGGATCTTGAGCAGGTAGGCCGCGCCGTGCCCGTTCACGCCCTCGACCAACACCGCCTCCCACAGCGGCCACCCGCGGAAGAACGGGGTCATGGACATCGACTGGGCCAGGTTCAGCAGTTGGCGCGATGTGCCCGGTGACGGCAGCCGCACTCGGCGCAGGTGGCGGTCCACCTCGAAGGTCGGATCGTCCACCCAGAACAGGCGGCCCAACCGCAGGGGTGGTTCCACCGGCCGTCTGCGCAGCAGCGGTGCCATCCGGCTGACCCACTGGTGCCTGGCGACGAGCCGGTCCCAATCGGGAATGCGGTCGAGCAGGATCACACCGAGTTGGTTGGCCCCCATGCCGGCACTGGTGTCCCCACGCCAGAACATGGTTTCCACCGCGTTCATCTCCCGGACCGCGCCCCACAGCCGCACACCGCCCATGTGCCGAAAGGCATCAGAGCCCATACCCGGTTACCCCGCTTTCCGCGTCGAGGGGGCGATCGGTGTCGTCGAATCGGAACACCGGCGCACCCATTCCAAACCGCGCGCTGCGGCCGGTAAACCGCCGACGGGGTGTCGCCGCAGTTGATTTGACGACCAATCAGTGACACTCCGTGAAGGGGGTAGAAAAGCACCAGTACTTTCGGGACGGTGCCGGAATTCCCGGGTGGATCCCGAGCACTAGGAAGAGCACTCTATTGGCCCGCGGCCACGGGCAACAGAGAATGGAGGCGCAACGGCGGCACTGCCGCCGTCGGAGCCCGCAGCGGGAACACCGGGTGGCGTCGTCCACATCGGGTTCGCAGGTCCCGCCCGCGGTTGGCATGAGGACAATCCAGGGAATCGGCCGCTCGCTCCGTTCCCGCGCATTTTCCGGCAGTGTGCGCCGAGGCACCGCGACACGGCGCGGGCCGGCGACCGGACACCACCAGCCGAGGAGAGCCAGGATGACCACGAGCAGGACGAAGCGCAAGCGCACCGGGATCATCGGTTACCTGGGCAACATCGCCGACGACACCAAGGACTACATCGACGACATGCTCGACCGGGGCCGCGACGTCGACCGCGACGTGCGGAGCACCGCGCGCCGGGCGTTGCGCGATGACGACGACGAACGCCCCGACACGTCCGAGGACATCGCGGCGCTGCAGGACGACCTCGCCGAGCTGACGCGGAAGGTCACGGAGCTCTCCGCCGCGCAAACCGCGCAGGCCGCGCACAGCCAGCCGAAGAAGACTCCGTGATCCGCCGGCGCCGACCGCGCTCGACCCGGAGCGGGGCATGACCGAGGAGCGGTCGTCCGCGGACGGGCGGACGTGGCGGCGGGTGCTCAGGCGCGAGCGGGACGGCAGTCTGTTCGATCCCGACGAACAGCGCGCCGTCACCGCCGAGGAGCTGTTGGACGACCTCCGGGCGGGCCGCCGCTTCCGCGCCCACCGCCGCAGCACCGGCGCGGACTGCACGGTGGAGGTGCTCGCCGAGGTGCTCGGGTCGGCGCTGTCCGGACAGCTCCTCGGCCAGGGCGGCTGCACCGGACCGCTGTCCCTGCCGGGCCTGCCGGCACCGCGGCACCTCGGGCTGCGGGCTGCGCCCCGGCGACCTCCGGACCACTTCGCGAAGGCACTGCGCACTGCGGACGAGCCGGCCCGTTCCGGCCATGTCTGAAGCGCGGGTCCGCCTGCTCGCCGCCACGCTCGGGCGCCTGGCGCTGCACGCGGCCGGCAACTCGGTCGGGCGCGACCCGGTCCCGCGGCGGGAGCGGCACGCCCGAGCCGTCCGCGAGGCGTTCGAACGGCTCGGGCCCCTCTACATCAAGGTGGGCCAGGTCCTGTCCACCCGGCCGGACTTCGTGTCCGCCGAGACCATAGAAGAGCTGGGCAAGCTGCACGACCGGGTGCCCGCGTCGCCCTTCGCGGACTTCGAACCCGTCCTGGCCGACGAGCTCGGGCCCGACTGGCACCGGCACTTCCGCCACATAGACACCGAACACCCGCTGGGATCGGCCTCGCTGGCCCAGGTCTACCGGGTCACGCTGGCCGGTGGTCGGGTCGCGGCGATGAAGGTGCAGCGCCCCGGCATCCGATCGATCATCCGCACGGACATGGCGGTGCTGCGCAGGGCCGCGCAGGTGCTCGTCACGGCGAAGCCGGCCTTCAACGCCGTCGTCGACGTGCACGCCATCCTCGACCTGGTCTTCGACGCCGTCGCGGGCGAGCTGGACTTCACCGTCGAGGCCCGGAACATGGACGCCGGGCGCAGGCAGGCCGAGGCGTTCGACACCCTCACGGTGCCGGAGGTGCTGCTCGTCACGCCTCGGGTGCTGGTGCAGAGCATGGCCGAGGGAAGGTCGATCAGGGATGCCGCGCGCGCCGAGTTCCCGCGGGACGAGCGCGTGGCGATCGCGCACGACCTGCTCGCCTTCATGTACCGCAGCTACTTCCTCGGGCGGCTCTTCCACGCCGATCCGCACCCGGGCAACATCTTCGTCCACCCCGGGCGGGGCGCCTTCCTGATCGACTGGGGGATGGTGTGCCGGCTGGACCGCCCGATGAGCCTGAAGCTCGCGCTCACCCTGGTCAACATCGTCGAGAACGACGGGGACGGCACCGCGAAGGCCTGGGTGGAGATGGGCAAGCCGACGCAGTGGGCGGACATCGGGGGCTTCACCTGCGACGTGGCGGCGCTGGTGCCGAAAGCGTCGACCGCGTCGCTCGACGAGCTGAACTTCGGGATCACCCTGACCACGGTGCTGCGGCACTCCACCAGGCGGGGCATCAAGATCAGCCCGGTCATCCCCATGCTGGGCAAGTCCTTCGCGAACATGGAGGGATCGATCCGGTGCCTGGCGCCCGAGCTGTCGGCGGCCGAGGTCCTGCGCGCCGAGTTGGCCGACGTCATGGTCGACCTGACCTGCGAGACGCTCTCCGAGCCCGCTCTGGCCCGCGGCGTCCTCGAACTGCTGCTGACCGCCGGCGGCAGCTACAACCAGGCACGCGGGATCCTGCGCGACCTGTCGAACAGGGAACTGCAGATCCCGGTGGACAACATGCGGCCGGCCCAGCTCACCCGGAGGACCCCGGCGAAGATGCTCTACGGAACGCTCGCCGGGGTCGGCGGGGCGCTGCTGTGGCGGCACCGCCGCCGCCTGATCGAGCCGTGAGGCCGCGCCGCCCCGTCACGCCCTCCGGATGAGCTTGATGACCGCCTGGGTCCGGTCGGCGACCCCCAACTTGTAGAAGATCGAATGCAGGTGATTCTTCACGGTGCGTTCCGAGATGTCCAATTTCCGCGCTATACGCCTGTTCGACAGACCCTCCACAAGTAATTCCGCGACACTCCTTTCCCGGCTTGTCAGATTCCATCCGGTACAGCGGACCTCGATGCCCGATTCCACCGCAGGAGTACCGAGTCCACTCTTCGTCACCCGGGCGAGCAACTCCTGCGCGATGCACTGGTGTCGGTGCGCCAGACGGATAAGGTCTGCAGAGGAGACCTCTTCCCCGTCGCCGCCGTGGTCGCCGTGGTCGCCGGTCTGCGGACGCATGGATCTCCTTGACAAAGCTCGCGGACAGTCACGGAGCCTTCTATAGCTGATCAATATAGCGATTGCCGGCTATCGTCAACAGCGCCATTCAGGCTGCTTCCGCAGGTGTCCGAGTGATAGGTTTCAACACTCGGACAGCCCATCGTCTCCGGTGCGTCCGGGCAATCGTGTCGACGCCATCGCCCGGTTCGATCCGTTCGACGACGAGCGGTCGGGTGCACCTGGCCGACCGTCTGCCACGGCTGGGCTGGTCCGCACAGCCCCCGGCGCAATCTTTCCGACGAATCCCGCTGCACCCGACAAGGCCCGAGAGATCGCCTTCCGGTTCCGGTACCGGAGCACGGCGGCGCGCTTCCCTTCTCTCCGCCACAGCCACTCGGCACCGCACGCGCCCGCGCCGTGACCACATGGTCCGGGCTGCCCGGCAGGGGCCGCTCGGACCATTGACCTCACCGGCGCCGACCGCAGATCGTCGGAACACCGATCGTGGTGGAAGGACCGAAGATGAACCTGACGCAGCGCATCTCCCGCCGAGGGCTGGTGGCCGGCGTCCGTGCCGCCGCAACCGCGATCGGGGCGCACCGGGCCGCCGGGTCCACCGTGGCCGTGCACTCCTCCGTGCCGACGCGGAACGACCAGTACCGGGCCGTCGTCGTGGGTAGCGGGTTCGGTGGTTCGGTCGCGGCACTGCGGCTGGCCCGGGCCGGGGTGCGAACCCTCGTGCTCGAACGCGGCCGCTGGTGGAACGGCCAGCCCAGTGACAACACCTTCCCCCAGTTCTTCCACCCCGACCGGCGGGTCAGCTGGCTCGAGCGGACGCCGGTGATGCCGTCGTCGCCGCCCGCGGAGTTCCAGCCGTACACCGGATTGGTCGAGCGGGTGCGGGGGAAGGGCATGAGCATCCTCTGCGGCGCCGGGGTGGGCGGTGGATCGCTGCACTACGCGGGGGTCGGGCTGCAACCCTCCGCCGAGCTGTTCCGCAGCGTGATGCCGGCCGAGGTCGACTACGACGAAATGGCCGCCGTGTTCTACCCGAAGGCGGCCGCGATGCTGCGCCTGTCCCCCGTGCCCGACGACATCCTCAACCACGTCCGCTTCACCGCCAGCCGCAGGTTCCTCGCCGACGCCCACTTGGCGGACGGCACCCCGGTGCGCCTGCCCCAGCCGATGGACTGGGACGTCGTCCGCGCGGAGCTGCGCGGCGAGCTGCCGCCGTGGTCGGCGCACGGCGACGTGCTCTACGGCATCAACAACGGCGCGAGGTACTCGGTGGACAAGACCTACCTGGCCGCGGCGCTGGCCACGGGTCTGGTGACCGTCGCCCCGTTGCACGTGGTCAAGGAGGTGACCGCCGGCAAGGCACGCCGGTACGTGCTGCGCTGCGAGCGCATCGACACCAACGGCACGGTCCTGGAGAACGTCCTGGTCCACACCGACAGCGTCGTGCTCGGCGCCGGTTCGGCCAACACCTCCCGGCTGCTGGTGCGGGCGAAGGGCACCGGCACGTTGTCGAACCTGCCCCCCGACGTCGGCCGGTACTGGGGGAACAACGGCAACCGGCTCTACCTGCGGACGGGGTTGCCCGAGCCCTCGCTGCCCCACCAGGGTGGCCCGTCCTGCGCCGGGAACCTCGACTGGGAGGCCTCCACCGGGCCCGCCACGCTGTTCCACGCCCCAGCCCCGTTCGAGGCCGAGTCGTTCTCCATGTACGTCGAGGGCATCGGCATCCCGAACGGGCACGGCGAGTTCCGCTACCACCCGCGCACCGACTCCACCGAACTCGTGTGGCCCTCCGCGTCCGACGTGTCCTCGGGGGTGGCCGTCGACGCCGCCGCCGCCCGGATGAGCGCGGCCGGCGGCGGGGTCTTCCTCCCCGCCAACGCCCTCGATCCCAACACGTTCCACCCGCTCGGCGGAGCGGTGATCGGCCCGGTGTGCGACCCGTTCGGGCGAGTGCACGACAACGTCGGGCTGTACGTCACCGACAGCGCGCTGATCCCGGGTTCCACCGCGTGCTGCAATCCCTCGTGGACCATCACCGCACTGGCCGAGCGCTGCCTCGACCACATCGTCAAGCACGACATCGGCACGGTCATCTGACCCGGAACGCGACAACACCGGGAGACGCCTGGTGCGCTTCCGGCCGTCGGCGTCCACCGCCACGGGACGCAGCGCGCCCAGCGGGGAGGATCACCTCTGGTCTTCCGGTGGTCGCCGGTCGCGGCGGTCACCGATCCGGTCTTCCGGCGCCGCCGCGAGAACGTTGTCGAGCACCAGCCGTGCGGTCCGTCGCGGGTCGTCGAACATCAGCAGGTGCCCGACACCTTCGACCACCGTCTCCGGCAGGGCCCCGACTCGTTCCAGCAACGCCTCGCGAAATTGGCTCACCGGCACCACCCGGTCGTTCGCGGCCCAGATCAGCCGCACCGTGCCGGGGTGCACCCGCAGTGGGCGGATTCCCGAGGACGCGCCCACCGCCATCATCGTCCGGAAGTACGCCGGACAATAGGCCATGCCTCGCGACAGCATCGCGGCCACGGCCGGGGAGAGCGCCTCGGGCTCAGCCAGGAAGGTGCGGAACACGAACCTCCGGACCCAACGGTTGCGCAGCAACAACTCGGCCCGAGGTGCGATCGTCCGCGCTTTCCCGTAGCCCAGGGTCAGCCGGAGGAACAAGCTCACCCGCTGCCCGAGCCCCGGCCAGGCGACGCCGGGGCACAGCGCGAGGACCGACAACGCGCGTCGCCTCCGCAGAAGTTCCAACGCCACGGCGCCGCCCATCGAATGACCGACCACGTGTGCCTTCCCGATGCCGAGTCCGTTCATCAACGTCTCGACGTCGTCGGCCATGGAGTTCACGGTCGGCCACTTCCCCCCGGGCGGTCCGGCGCCTCCCCAGTGCCCCGCGAGCGTAGGCGCCAGCACCGGAAGAGACGCCTCCAGCAGCGGTACCACCGGTTCCCAGATCCGCCAGGTCCCGCCGATACCGTGGATGAGCACCAATGGAGCACCGGTGGAACCCTTGTGGTAGTACCGCTTCGGCGGCGTCAACCGCTTCCTCGACCGCACAGCTGCTCCCCGATGATTCCCGGCTTCCCGTCGCAACGCGCGGACTCCAGCATGCGGGAAAGACACCGGGATGCGCGAGCAGTACGCCGATGCTCACCCGAACGCGCCATTGACCGGACCATCCCGACCGAGCGCATCTCCGACCACCGGCGAACCCTCGGGGTGCGCAACGGTACGGGTCGAAGGATATCGAACGTGCGCACCATTGTCCCCCGCCGCCGGACCGGGAGACCATGCCAACACCGGCAAGTGGACTGAACGAGAACCGAGACCGCTTCTCCGGACCAGGCAAGCACATCCGGCGATCCACCACCAGGAGGCCGTGACGTGGCCCTCTCCACTCGTGGCACCGCGCAGCGGATCACGACTGACTTCGCGTCGGGCCCGGAGCCACCCGTCGACATGGTCGCTTCCACGAACGCCCAACTGGCGGTCGTCGTCGTCCTCGGGGTGGTGTTGGCCGGAGCGTTGGCGTATGCGCTGTGGCGGATCGTCACCGTCCGCCGGCCACTCATGTTGTGCATGGTGGTCGGAGCCGGGCTGTGCGGGTTCACCGAACCGGTGTGGGACACGCTGTCCAACATCTGGTTCCCGCAGATCGGCCAGTGGACGGGGTTCTCGGCGTTCGGACGCGCGATTCCCGTGTGGATATTCGGGGCCTACGCGTTGTACTGGGGCGTGCTGCCCTACGTGTTCCTCCGGCTGGTGGGAACGGCCCCACCCCGGAGGAAGTTGGCGATGGGCCTGGCGCTGCTCGTGCTCGCCAATGCGGCGATGGAGATCCCCTTGCTCATCGCGGACCTGCACGACTACTACGGGCCGCACGGGCTGACGGTCGCCGGGCTACCGCTCCACTGGATGCTCATCAACGGAACCGCCGCGTTCCTCGTCGGGGTGACCGCACTGCGCCTGGACGCCCGATTGCCCGGCTGGCGCCGACTCGGCGTTCTGCTCGTCCCGCCCCTGGTACAGCCGGCGGTGTCGATGGCGCTCGGCTGGCCCTTCTTCGTCACCGTGCACAGTGGAGCGACGACAGCCGCTGTGTGGGTGGCGTCGACAGCGGTCGTCGGGCTCTCGCTGCTGGTGCTCTTCCTCGTCGCCCCCATGGCGCTGCCGGCTTCCACCGGATCCGATCGCGTGCCATCGGAACGGTCAAACGAATCGACGCACCCATGAGATCGGTGGGCACATGACCAGGACGACCGGCGGTACGACCGATCCCATCTGCCAACCACTGCGGTTCCGGAACCTGACCGTCAAGAACAGGATCTTCCGCTCCAGCATCCCCCCGCAGTTCGACAACTACGACGGGACCGGGTCGCAGAGCCGGGTCAACTGGGAACGCAAGTTCGCCCACGGGGGCGTCGGAGCCATCATCTCCGCGTTCGCCCCCGTGCACGTGCAGGGGCGCATTCTGCCGCACTTCGCGATGATCGACGCGGACGACAAGATCCCCTTTTGGCGCACCATAACCGACGCGGTGCACGAGTACGACTGCAAGTACATCATCCAACTCAGCCACGCTGGTCGGCAGCGCGACGTACCAGGGGTGGAGAACATGTACCGGCCGGCGATCTCGGCCAGCCCCGGTATCGAGGAGATGCACGGGCTCTACGCGCGGGGGATGGACGTCCACGAGATCCGCCAGGTGGTGAGCCAATTCGCTCACGCGGCACGCCGGGCCAGGGAGGCGGGCGCGGACGGAGTGGAACTGCACTCCTCGCACGGCTACCTCTTCGCCCAATTCCTCAGCTCGGCGCTGAACCACCGCACGGACGACTACGGCGGAAGCCTGGAGAACCGTGCGCGGTTCCTCATGGAGGTGATCCACGCCATCCGGCGCGAGGTGGGCGACGACTTCCACGTGCAGGCGAAGCTCAACGCGGTCGACCTCGCGAACTATCTCTTCCCCTGGCGATCGAGCGGAAACCCCCTGGATGAAGGCGTGCAGATCTGCCAGTGGGCCGCGGACGCGGGCGTGGACGCGATTCACGCGACCGTCGGCAGCGCCTTCCCCCATCCGCTGATGCCGCCGGGCGGGCTCCCCCCGGACGAGATGCGGTGGAGCGCCCCGTACTTCTACGGGGTCTGGCGGACCAGGAACTACCTGATGATGTCCAACCCCCTCTTGCGAAAGATCTTCACCGGGGCGTGGAACAGGATGAAGAAGCACCACCCGGTGGAGGGGGTGGCGGTCGAATACGCCCGTGAAGTGCGCAACCGCGTCGACGTTCCGGTCATCTGCTGCGGCGGGTTCCAAGAAGGTGACCTGATCCGCCGGGTACTGCGCGAGGGATATGTCGACGCGGTGGCCATCGGTCGTCCGTTGCTGGCGAACCCCGACCTCCCGCTGGTGCTGGCCGCCGGCCGGAACCTGCCGGAGAAGCCGTGCAGCTTCTGCAACCGGTGCCTGTTCAGCGTGCTGCACAGCCCGGTCGGTTGCTACGACGTGCGTCGCTACGACGGCGACTACGACCGGATGATCCGCGAGGTGATGTCCACCTTCCGGCCGTCCTTCCCCGCTTCGCCGGCGACGACCCGAGAGGAAGACCAGCGATGACCGCCAAGGTCTCCCGGATCAGGACCCGCGACTACGTCCTGGAAGACCCCATCCGCACCACCCCGGTCGACGAGTTCCGCAACCACCTGTACCGCAAGTGGGCGGTGCGAGCGCTCGTGATCCTGTTGAGCGTCGCAGCGATCGGCGTGACCCTCCGACGACGTACCAGCTCTTGAGGACGTGCCGGGATTCCCCGGGCCGCATATGCCCTGCACGCCGCGTCCCTTGGCGCCGCTGTGGCCTTGATGACCGTCGCGTGGGCAGTGGAACCCGCCTGGCACGGCATACGGGTCGACGCCCTCGTTCCAGTGCGTACCGCTAAAGGGTTTGGTCCGGTGTTCTAGGGTTGGACCATGTCGGTCATCCCGCAGCACGTCGCCGCGGCCGCGCGAGCTCCCCGCTCGTCGGTCGCCGCCGCTGCCTGACCTCTTCCCGACACCCACCGGCGACCGGAAACGGTCCGTCCGGTCGCGGCGTGGGCCTTCCGGTCGTCCACACCCGGAAGGACCACTGCCGTGGACACCCAGGACGTCATCCGCACGTTCGTCGACTTCTTCACCTCCCGCCGCCACCGGCGGCTGACCGGCACCTCGCTGCTGTCCCCGCCGGGAGACCCGGTGCTGTTCACGACCTCGGGGATGCACCCGCTCACACCGTTCCTCGAAGGACTCCCGCACCCGCTGGGCGACCGGCTGGTCGGCGTCCAGCGCTGCCTGCGCACCACGGACCTGGAGGAGGTGGGCGACCCGACGCACCTGACGGTGTTCGAGATGCTCGGGTCGTGGTCGCTGCGCTCCTACGACGGGTCGCAAAGCCTGCGGTGGGGGTTCGAGCTGCTGTGCGACGGCTTCGGCGTCGACCCGGGCCTGCTGCACGTCACCGTGTTCGGCGGTGACGACCAGGTCGGCCCGGACACCGGCTCCCTCGACACCTGGCGCTCCCTCGGCGTCCCGGTGGAGCCGACCCGGACGCACAACTGGTGGTCCAACGGCCCCACCGGCCCGTGCGGTCCGGACAGCGAGGTGTTCGTGTGGACCGGGGACGGACCGCCGACCGGCAGCCCCACCACGGACGACCGTTGGCTGGAGGTGTGGAACCACGTCATGATGCGCTACGTCAGGCACGGCGACGGCACCCTCACGCCGCTGTCGGACTCCACTGTGGACACCGGGATGGGACTGGAACGACTGCTGATGTTCCTGCAGGGCAAGCGATCGGTGTTCGAGACGGACCTGCTCTCGCCGTGGACCGGGCAACTGCCGTGGGAGCTGCCGGAGAGGTCGCGGCGGTTGGTGGTCGACCACCTGAGGTCGAGCGTCGTGGTGATCGGCGACGGCGTGGCGCCGTCGAACACCGGACGCGGGTACGTCCTGCGCAGGCTGCTGCGGCGGACGCTGACGACGCTCTGGCGCGGCGACTGGACCCGGACGCTGTCCGATCTGCCGGAACCGTTGCTGCGGCACACCGGTTCGCACTTCGGGCTGCGCACCGACGGGGTCCGCGAGGTGCTGGAGCGGGAGGAGCGCCGGTTCCGGTCGCTGGTGTCACGAGGCCGCGTTCTGGTGCCACGCCACCCGAAGCCCCTCACGGAGCAGGACCTGCGCTACCTGCACGAAACCCACGGCATTCCGCGTGGTCTGGTGATGCTGTTGCGGCAGGACGACGGTCCGACTCCGTGACCGCCTGCCACGGGCGCGGCTGGGTCACTCCAGTGCGCATCGACCTTGCTCACGCGCTTACTCCCCTGCCCGAGGTGCGGCCAGGCAGGCGACTAGACACTCTCGGTTGAATACGAGGCAATCGGCCGGCTGCGTGCGTCCCCGGTCGTGTCCACAGTGGAAAGCGGGTCGGGCGGGCGCGGTGGCGCGGTGAAGCGGTTGCCGGGCCTGCGGCGGACGCTGACGAGCAGGCCCGCCGCGGCCAGCATGGCCACGCCCGTGACCGACCACGCCGCGGCCAGGCCGAAGGTCTGCGCACACCAACCGAAGAACGGCGGCATGGTCGCGCTGCCGACGTACACCCCGACCTGGGTGACCGAAGTGGCCGAGGTGACCCGGTCCGGGAACCGGTCGGCCACGGCCAGGTTGAACACCCCCGCCCACGCCCAGCCCGCGGCGAACCCCAGGATGAGTCCCACCAGGAACGTCGTCGTCCCGCCCACCGCGAACAGGCCCAGCCCCACCGCGCCCAGCGCGATCATCACCGCCGCCGTCACCAGCAGGTCCGGTCGCCACCGGTCCGCCGCGAGCCCCACCAGCAGCCGGGACGCCACGCTCGTGGCCGACCCCAGCGACAGCATCAGCCCCGCCCCCGCCGGGCCGAGCCCGGAATCCACCGCGGTCACCACGATGTACGCGGCCATCGCGTTGGCCGTCCCCGCCGCCAGCGCGGCGGCGGTGGCCAGCAGGAACAGATCCGTCGACGCGATCCGGGAGGCGTCCGCGCGCGTCGTTCGGGCGGGCACCCGTGGCGCGGCGAGCGCGGTGGTCACCGCCAACACCGCACAGAGGACGAACCCCCACCGCCACCCCATGGTCAACGCCACCGCGGGCACGGTCAGGCCCGCCAACAGCGAACCCACGGGCACCGCCGCCTGCTTGGCGCCGAAGGCGAAAGCCTTGCGGTGCCCCGGGATCAGGACGACCAGGACCTCGGCGGTGGCCGGCTGTGCCAGGGAGTTGGCCATCCCCGCCACGCCGACCCCCACCAGCAGCCACCCGATCGACGGCGCCGCGGCCATCCCCAGCGCACACGCCCCGGTCGACAGCGCGGCGAGCCGCAGCGCCGCCGTGGGACCGATGCGCTCGGTCAACCGCGACAGCGGGCGCGACGTCAGCGCCGCGACGGTGAAGAACAGCGCCGTCGCCGCGCCGACCATCGCGACGGTCAGGCCGAGTTCCTGTCCGATTTGGACGGCCATCGCGCTGACCAGGTACGTCGGTAATCCGCCCACCGTGACCGCCGCGCCGGTGGCGAACAGCGTCCGCGCAACGGATGTGCGGTTCTCCCCCGAGAACTCCCCCATGCCATGATCCAACCACAATCCGCCGACCGGACCACCGGCTTTCGGTGAACGCGGAAGGCGAAAGCCCGGTCAACGCTCGACGAGCGCCAACGCGAGTGCGCGCAGTTCGCGCATCAGCCGCGCGGACTCCTCCCGGTCGCGGCCGATGCCGATCGCGCCGAACTTGCCGTACGTCGGCAGGGCGCTGAGCATGTGCAGCACGACCCCGGTCCGCGTGACCGGGTCGTAGTGCAGCGGGGACGAGCGGACCGCGTCGATGAGCGCGCTGGGGCGCAGGCCGACCAGGCTCGGGTCCGCGATCGCGTCGGAAGCCTCGTACACCCGCGGGGAACCGTCCACGACCAACTCGCCCTCGGCGTCGGGCATGGTGTCCAGCAGCGCGGTGGCCATCGTGAAGCCGTGCTTGGTGCCGGTGGCGCGCAGGTTCAGCTCACAGCCCAGGATCTGCCACTCGGTGCCCTCGCGCACGGCGAGGAAGTCCACGCCGTAGTCGCCGCGGCGGACGCCGTTCTCCACCAACCGCGCCCCGACCGACAGGCCGAGCCGCAGCACCTCGGCGCGGTAGGCGGCGTCCGCGGGGAACCGGCTGCCCACGTAGGTCAGACCCGCACCGCCGAGCACCTGGTCGTGGGTGGACACCGCGGTCACCGTGCCGTCCTCGGTGATGCGGCCCTGGAAGCTGGGGCTGCGCACCTCGTCGCCCTCGACCCAGCGCTCGGCGAGGACGCCGGAAGTGGTGATCATCCCGGCGTACCGGGTCCACGTCAGCTTGGCGTCGACCAGGTCCGCGGCCGGCAGTGCCGCCGCCACCGCGGCCACGGCCTCCTCGCGGCCCGGCGGGACGGCGATCTCGCCCAGGTCGAGCAGCGCGTTGCCCATGCCCGCGCCGAACTCGGTGCTGCTGAGCTTGATGACGATCCTCCGGTGGCCGCTGTCGACCAGGTCGGCGATGCCCTCGGCCAGCCCGGCCACCGAACGGGCTTCGTCGGTGCCGGCGACCAGGGGCACCTGCGCGTCGCGGAAGATCCGCCGACCGGCCGCCTTGGTGCCCAACGGGATCGCCGAGGCGTCGGCCTGGTCGGTGGGCACGCCCAGGGACGCGGCCAGTTTCTCCAGGTTGACCGAGGGCTCGAAGCAGTCCAGCCGCACGTCCGCGCCCGCAGCTCGCTCCCGGGTGACGAACTCGTGGATCCGCTCGCGCAGGGCGCCCGCCGCCGGGCTGCCGGCGTCGAGCAGCTTGGTGCTGAGCCACCGCGCGGTGTCGTCGTCCAGGCTGCCCACCTCGACCCGGTCGCGCAGCGCCTGCCGCCGTTCCTCCCGCTCCTCGGGCAGCAGGCCGAGGAAGTAGTCGACCTGCTCGTCCGCGTCGGCCATCGCGGGCGCGGTGACGTAGAGCAGCGATCCGCCGCCGCGCCGCACCACCGAGACGATCGACGCGCCCACCGGGCGCTCGGGGAACAGTGTCGAGCCGCTGAGGCGCTCCAGCAGCTCCGGGCTGCACTCGCGGCTCTGGACGGACACGACGGCGGGATAGGACATCGGTTTCCTTAAAAGGCCGTAGCCACGATCCCCCGGGACGATTCCCGGGGGATCGTGTGCGCAGTCATCGCGGAGGCGCGAACGCTACCAGTGATCGACTACGGTCGGACCAGCACCTCCAGCAACGCCACGTCGTCGACCTCGCCCTTCACCGTGCGCTGGTACAGCTCCGTGTAGAACGCGCAGAACAGCTTGTAGACGTTGGTGATGTGCTCGACGATGCGCCGCTTGTCGTCCTCGGTCTCCACGAACGTCATGAGCACGTTCCACACGAAGTCGCCGTGGTCGTCCTCGAGGTCGTGGTCGACGTGGGCCTGCTGGCCCTTGGCAGTCCCGGCGCCGAGCCTTTCCTCGACGTTCGCGATCCACTTCGGCTGCGTCATCAGCGAGACGTTCTCGATGAAGTACGAGCTCGCCAACGACGCCAGCGGCCTGCCCTCGTGCTCCAGGCCGTAGTAGAAGTAGCCCTGCAGCAGCTTGGTGGTGAACAGCGGCTCGGTGGAGTAGATCTCCTCCTTGCCCACGCCCACCCGCTCCAGGTCCTTGGCGAACATGGAGTCGTGCAGCATCTCGTCCTCGGTGTAGGCGCACCACTTCTTGGCCAGCACCGGGTTGTGCTTGGTGAAGTAGTGGATGGTCAGCGCGTCGATCCAGCGCTTCATCCGCAGCCGCAGGATGATCTCGACGACGTGGCGCTTGTAGTAGCCCAGGTTGATCTCTTTGGCGCGGAACAGGTGGTCGGCACCCTCCACCTCCCGGTAGAACCGCTCGACCATGTCGTGCAGCAGGGCGTCGACTTCCTTCTTGAACTCCGCGTGCTTCTCCTTGACGACAGTGTTGGTCACCGCGCTGCCCACCCTTTCGCTCACTGGGCCGCTGGAAGCCCGTAGTGCCTGCTCTTGGTCGTGATCGCCGTGCGTTCGGGGAGGTGCCGGTCGAGCACCTCGATGCCGCGCGCGACCCGGTCGACCCGCTCGCGGGTGATCGCGTCGCCGAGCCGGTCGTAGGGGTGCCCCTGCACGCTGGCACCCATCTTCAGCATCACCGGGGCGCCCACCTGCACGATCTCGGCCAGCTCGTAGAACCGGATGAACCCGCCCTTGGCCTTGTAGACGTCCGTCGGCACGTCCATGGGCAGGCCGGGGTTGAGCCGGCGGATCTGGTGGATCATCGGCACGCCGAGGTCGTGGGCCAGGGTGATGCTGTCCGCGCCGTTCTCGGCGAAGATCCTGGCCAGGAACGGGTTGGTCGCCATGCAGTGGCTGGAGGTCTTGAACACCATCTCCGCCGGGAGCACGCCCTCGCGGCGCATCTCGTCGAACACCCGCAGCACGCCGATGTCGTAGACGGTGATGCCGCGGCAGCCCAACTCGGCCAGCCGCAGCGCCTCCTCGACGCAGGCCCGGAACGCGTCGCTGTTGTTGATCTGCCTGCCCATCTCCAGGCCGAAGTCCGAGCGGTAGAAGCTGCCCTTGACGTCGTACTCCGGGCGCGGGCCGATGCTGACCACCAGCCCGTACCCGTTCTCCCGGCACAGCGCCAACATGTCGCCCAGCTCGCCGTCGGAGAGCAGGAACGACCCGCGCGTCTCGTTGAACCGGGTGACGTAGAGCCCGTGGTCGCCGAGCAGCTTCACCAGCCGTTCGAGCTCGGCGAGGCTGTTGACCACCGGGATCTCCACGCCGTACTGGCCGCCGCCGTCGAACTCCCCGGCGGAGTGCTCCAGCTCGGCGCCGTCGCTGAAGGGGTAGGACTTGCCGGCCAACCACTCCAGACCGGGACCGCCGGTGATCGCGACGCTGCCCATGTGACCTCCACTGTTCTCGTGCCTCAGTCCGTCCGAATGGGCTGGGAGATGCGCAGGGCGGCCATCAGCGCGCCCTTCGCGGCGGGGGTCGGCGCGTGCACCACGCACAGCAGGCGGTCGCGCTCGCCGACCTCGCGGGCGAAGAAGCCGTCGACGGCGGTGTCGCCGGACAGCGGGGCGTCGCGCCAGAACCGGCTGCTGATCCGCCCGCCGCCGCCGTGCACGACGCCGGTCCCGGCGCGGAACTCGCAGCCCGGTGACAGCGCCCTGGCCAGGCGGGCCGGGATCCCGGCGTCGACCGGTCCGTCCAGCGACGGGTAGAACACGATGTCGCCGCCGAGGGCGAACCGGCGCATCAGCAGGTACGCCTTGGGGGTGTAGGTCTTCATGGCCACCAGGTCCGGGAAGTCGTCCAGCTCGCGGACGACGCCGGCGAAGAGGCTCGCCACCAGGCCCAGCGCCACCCCGGAGCCGTGCAGGCGCTCACCGACCAGCAGGGTCTCGATGTAGGTGAAGTCCAGGCCGTCGGCGCTGAGCCGGTTGGCCGCCATCAACCCGACGCACGCCCCGCGCGCCTCGGCGACGGCGATGTGATCGCTCTCGGCCAGGATGGCCGGCTTGGCCCGGAGGTAGTGGTCCACCTCGTGCCTCGGCATGGCCGCGGCCAGTTCGGCGGCCAGCCGAGCGCGCCGCGCGGTGTCGAGTGAATTCCCGTTCCCCAGATAGCGGATTTCCACAGTGCGCACGCAACCACCCATTAGGAAGGCATGCGGGATGCAGCCGGTTAAATGCACTCGTCGGAAGGACCCCCGTTTGACCGACGCTAGCATGTCGACCTTGGGCCGACAACGCCGTCACCCATATTGCGCAGCGGGATCACAGCGCGCGACGATCCGCCCGCACCAGCCCTGAACAGCCCTGATCGGCCGATCGGACGAGCGTACTGCGTAAGACAAACGCGCTCGCACGGCAGACCGGAGCAGTAAAAGGCGGATTACTCGAAAGCTCTCGAATCCGCCGAGCGGAAACACCGCGGAATCGTCCGGTTGGTCGAGCGGGCCGGCGTGGTGGTCGAGGGCAGCCGACTGGTGAGCGCGAGCTTGATGAGGATCCGGCCGACATGGGTGTCGGATCGGGGCAGGGCTGTTCGTAGAAGGGGTGAGCGGCGGCCCACGAGGGGCGCCCGGGAGGAAGAGGAACCCATGAAGCTGACGACCGTCACGAACGTCTCCGTCGACGGAGTGATGCAGGGACTCGGCGGGGCGGACGAGGACCGCAGGGGCGGGTTCGAGCGCGGCGGATGGGCCTTGCCGCTGTTCGACGACGAGGCCGAGACGTTCCTCGGTGAGGTCTACCAGCGCACCGACGCGTTCCTGTTCGGCCGGCGGACCTACGAGATCTTCGCCGGCTCCTGGGGAGCGATGGAGGATCCGAGCAGCAGCCCCATCGCGGCGGCGCTGCACGCGCGGCCCAAGTACGTGGTGTCGACCACGCTCACCGATCCGGGCTGGGCGGACACGACCGTCCTCTCCGGTGACGTCACGGCCGCCATCGCGGACCTGAAGGCCGAGCCGGGAGGTGAACTCCAGGTGCACGGCAGCGGCAGCCTGGTCCGCCGGCTGTTCGACCACCACCTGGTCGACGAGATCATCCTGCTCACCTATCCCGTGGTGGTCGGCCAGGGCACGCGGCTGTTCCCCGCCACCGGCCCGGACACGGCACTCGACCTGGTCGACTCGCGAGCCACCTCGAAGGGGGTGACGATCCAGGTCTACCGGCCCGGCGGGCACCCGCAGTACGCGGCGTAGGCAGCGGGCGCCTGGTGGTCGAGCACGGCGTGCCGGCGGTGGTTGCCGTCCGCCTTCCGCGCAGACCCGGGCTGCGAGTCACCCGAAGGGATACTGTCGCTGCCGGATTCGCTCACGACCCGGCGTGCCGGGTGGAACAACGGGCGGTGTCGGATCGGGGCAGCGGTGTTCGGGGCAGGGGTGGGGCGGCCGTCCACGAGGACGCCCTCGGACCACGGGAGATGATTCGAGATGCAGTACCTGGTTTCCGTGATCGACGACAAGACCGGCTCCGCCACCCCGGACGAGCTGGCTGCCATCAACGCGTTCAACGACCGGCTGGAGGCCGAGGGCCACTGGGTCTTCGCCGGCGGTCTCGCGGACCCCGGTACGGCCACCGTCATCGACAACCGGGGTGGGCGGGCGATGGTCACCGACGGGCCTTTCCTGGAGTCGAAGGAGTACCTCGCCGGGTTCTGGGTCATCCGGGCCCCTGACCTCGACGCGGCCCTCGAACTCGCCGCCGAGGGGTCGGAACGCTGCAACCGGCGGGTCGAGGTCCGGCCGTTCCTCGGCGGGTGAGCGCGATCGACGCCGCCGACGCGGTCACCCGGGCCCACCACGAGGAGTGGGCGCGCATGGTCGCCCACCTGGCCAGGCGCTTCGGTGACCTGGACATCGCCGAGGAGGCGGCGGCCGAGGCGTTCGCGACCGCCGTCGAGCGGTGGCCGGCCGACGGCGTGCCCCCCAACCCCGGCGCCTGGCTGGCCACCACCGCCAACCGCAAGGCCATCGACCGGATCCGGCGCGAGGGCAAGCGCGACGACAAGCACCGGGAGGCTCGGACGGTGTACGACGACGACCCGTCCGAGCCGCCGGGCGTCATCGACGACGAGCGGCTCCGGCTGATCTTCACCTGCTGTCACCCGGCGCTGGCGATGGAGACCCGGGTGGCGCTGACGCTGCGCATGGTCGGCGGGCTGACCGTGCCCGAGATCGCCCGTGCCTTCCTGGTGGCCGAGGGTGCCATGGGACAGCGGATCACCCGCGCGAAGGCCAAGATCAAGGCGGCGCGCATCCCCTACCGGGTGCCGTCCGCGGCGGATCTCCCGGCACGCGTCTCCGGCGTGCTCGCCGTCCTGTTCCTCGTGTTCAACGAGGGCTACCTGGCGACCGGCCCCGACACCGGTCCCGTGCGCCACGACCTGACCGGCGAGGCGATCCGGCTCACCCGCCTGCTCCGGGCCCTCGTGCCGGACGACGGCGAGGTGGCCGGGCTGCTGGCGCTGATGCTCCTCACCGAGGCCCGCCGCACCGCCCGGGTTTCGGCGAGCGGAGAACTGGTGGCCCTCGCCGAGCAGGACCGCGGGGCCTGGGACGCGGCGCTGATCGCCGAGGGGCACCGGCTGGTGCGCGAACGCCTGGCCACCGGGGTGGCCCCCGGTCGCTACCAGATCCTCGCCGCGATCAACGCCGTGCACACCTCCGCCCGCGACGTGCGCGACACCGACTGGTCGCAGGTCCTCGCCCTCTACGACCAGCTCGCCCGCCTCGACCCCTCGCCGATCATCGCCCTCAACCGCGCCATCGCGGTCGCCGAGCTCGACGGCCCGGAGGTGGCGCTGGCCATCGTCGACCGCCTCGAGGACGAGCTGGCCGGCTACCATCCCTACCACGTCACCCGCGCCGACCTGCTGCGGCGACTGGGCCGGGGTCGGCAGTCACGCGCGGCGTACGACAAAGCCATCGACCTGGCCGGCAACACCGCCGAGACCGCCTACCTGACGCGCCGCCGCGACCAGCTGGGGTAGTGCCCGGACCACGGAATCCGAGTGACACACGAACAGGTGATTCCGGGCTTTCCGATCGTCCTCGCGCAGGGTGCGCATCGGGTGTCGGGGAGTCGCACTTGGACTCTGATCGACGGAAGTGCCCGGGGCACAAGGCTTCCGCTCCCGAACACGCCGATCGGCCGGTCCTCGTGCGGGTTGTCCGGTGGACTACCGTGTCGCCCCGTTGACGCCGGGTCGAAGGGGTGCGGGTTGGTGGACCGGTTCGGGTTGAGTCGCCGCGCTCTTCTGGCGGGTGCCGGCGCCGGTCTGGCGGGACTGGGTCGGTCGGGGGTGGCGGCGGGCCGCGCTTCCGGGTCGACCGTGGCGGTTCTCGGCGGTGGGGTCGCCGGGATGACGGCGGCGCACGAACTGGCCGAGCGCGGGTTCTCGGTCACGCTCTACGAGCGGCGCGCCCTGGGCGGCAAGTCCCGCAGCGTTCCGGTGCCCGGCACGGGGCGGGGCGGTCGGCGCGACCTCCCGGGCGAGCACGGCTTCCGGATCTTCTTCGGCTTCTACCAGGACCTGCCGGACACCTTGCGGAGGATCCCGTTCCCGGGCAACCGCAACGGCGTGCACGACAACCTGGTCCCCGGGACGGAACTCCTGACGTCGCTCTCGGGGGGACGGGAGGACCTGCGCATCCCGCTGACCCTCCCCGACGGCCTGTTGGCGCAGCTGACGCCGGCCGACCTGCTGCGGCAGGTGCGGGCCCTGGTCGAGACCGCCTTCCGCCTGCCGCCGCACGAGGCGGCGGTCTTCGCCCAGCGGATGCTGGTCTACCTCACCAGTTGCGAGGAGCGCCGACTGGGGCAGTGGGAGCACACCACCTGGCCGGACTTCCTCCAGGCCCAGGGCAAGTCCGAGGACTACCGACGGATCCTCGTCCACGGGCTGACGCGCGTGCTCAGCTCGACCAAGACGGACACCGCCAGCGCGCACACGGCCGGACTCGTGGCCGAGCGGGTGCTGTTCAACCTCCTCGGCCGCGGCGCCGAAGGGCCGCTGGACCGGGTGCTGAACCTGCCCACGAACGAAGCCTGGATCGACCCGTGGGAACGGCACCTGCGTGATCTCGGCGTCGAGTTCCGCCTCGGGTGGGAAGTCCGGGACCTGGTCGTGGACCGCGGCCGGATCTCGGCGGTGCGCACGCGCGACCCGCAGGGGCGCGAGGCGGCGGTCAGCGCCGACTTCTACGTCTGCGCGCTGCCCGTGGACCACGCCCGGCACGTGTGGAACGCCGACCTCCTGGCGGCCGATCCGCGGTTGCGCGAGGCGGCGACGCTGGACACGGAGTGGATGACCGGGCTGATGCTCTACTTCGACCGCCCGACCCCGCTCGTGCACGGCCACGCCTACTACGTCCACGCACCGTGGGCGCTGACCTCGATCAGCCAGGCCGCGTTCTGGCCGGGGCGCGACTTCCGGGACGACTACGGCGACGGCACCGTGGCGGACTGCGTGTCCGTCATCATCTCGGACTGGGACGAACCCGGCGTCCTCTTCGGTCGACCCGCGAAGGAGTTGACCGGAGAGCAGGTGGTCCAGGAGGTGCTGGCCCAGCTCAAGCAGCACCTCGACGACTCCGGTCGGACGGTGCTCGACGAGTCGTCCCTGGTGACCTGGTTCCTGGACCCCGGCGTGAGCGGGATCGGCGGGCCGAACCCGGTCAACGCCGACGAGTTGGTGGTGCACCCGGTCGGCTCGTGGCATCGACGCCCCACCGCCCGCACCGCCGTGCCGAACCTCTTCCTCGCCGGCGACTACGTCCAGGCGCCGATCAACGGGGCCAGCATGGAAGCGGCGAACAGCGCCGCGCGCACGGCGGTGAACGCGCTGCTGGACGAGGCGGGGTCCAGCGCTCCCCGTGCGGTCGTGCACAAGCTGTACCGGGCGCCCGAGTTCGAGCTGATCAAGACCGAGGATTCGTTGCAGTACCGGCTCGGGCTGCCCAACGCGTTCGACCTCGTCCCCCTGCCCGTGCGGTGAGGGACGGCGGCCGAACCGCTCCGGGACCAGCGGACCGGTGTGCTTCCGCTCGTCCGTAGACGGTGGTAGATCTTCGGCCTCGAAGCTTCACCCCGTCGCGCACCACGCTGTGGTGGGCGCCTTGTGCTGCGAGCGCCCACCACAGCGGTCATTCAGTGCTCATCCGCACACTCAACACCGTCGAACCCGATGATGTCCGCTGCGTGACCGGGAGCCCGAGTTCGGGTCGGCCCAGGAACGAGATTTCCCGCTGGGCCGAATTCACCCGATCGCCGACCACCCCGAGCGCCAGGATCAAGGCCTGGAGCGAATCCACACCGCCGACGGACAGCTCCACCGGAGCGTCCTCCAAGCCCTCGATGCGAACCGGGCAGGCATGGTCCCCCTCGGGTTCCGCCTCGTCGAACGGCCTCGGCCGCCCGATCGACAACCGGATCGGGCCATCGGGGCCCTGCAGCGTGCGGGTGGCCACGACGTCGTCCAAGGAATGCATACCCATGGCGGATGATTGTGTCAGTTCCCGGCCAGGCACGCCGCGTACTTGGCGGCCGCGGCCGCGTAGCAGACCGCCCGTGCCTGCGGCAGGGGAAGTGCCCGGCAGATCCGGACATCGCGGTTGTAGAGGGTTTCGCAGACCCCCTTGGCCTTGAACACCACCGACGAGACATCCGCCGTCGGAGCCGCCATCGCGGTGACGCCGCCGCCGAGCATGGCCGCGAAGGCGGCTGTGCCGATCACTACCGCACGCTTGAATACCGACATGGAATCCCCCTGCTAATCGAGTACCGACTTCCGAACATTGTGGAGCTTCGCCGACCCGACCAAGAGTCTCAGTCGAATCCCCCGCTGGGAAGACCTCGACGCACCTTCACCCGGATGGCGCAGAATGCATTTCAGTAATAAATGGAATATTCATTCCTGCGCTCCGGAATCCAACCGCCGCACATTCTCCGCAAAAATGACGAGAACTCGTCGTGCCCCCGGAGGTGGTGCGGTCGCCCGGCGAGGGCCGCCTCGCGAAGGCCGCCTGGCCGCCGGCCGGGTAGCCGACGGGAGCCCTGCGGTTGCGCCGTCCGGGCGTAGCAGTGGTCTAGACCTCGATCTAGCGTGGTCTGAACCAGTTGTCGCCGCCAGCACGAGGAGAACCATGTCGATGAAGAGATGGGGTGCCGCCTTCCTGGCCGGTGCCTTGTCGATCGGGTTGTCGGTCGCCGCGTCCCCCGCCCAGGCCCACGACCGCCACGGCGGCGACGCCGTCCGCACCGTCGGCTACTACACGCAGTGGAGCCTGGCCGACCGCGGCATCCCGGTCCGCTACCTGGTCGAGAACGGCACCGCGGCCAAGCTCACCCACCTCAACTACGCCTTCGGCCTGCTCGACGAGCAGGGCGGCTGCGTCAGCTCCGACCCGTGGGCCGACTACCAGCGGCCGATCCCGGCGGAGCAGGCCGTCAACGGCAAGGCCGACAAGCCCGGCCAGGCGCTGGCGGGCAACCTCAACCAGATCAAGCAGCTCAAGCAGAAGTTCCCCAGGCTGCGCGTCTACATCTCGCTCGGCGGCTGGACGGGGTCGAAGTACTTCTCCAACGCCGCGCTCACCCCGCAGTCGCGCGCGGCACACGTGAAGTCCTGCATCGACCTGTGGCTCAAGGGCGACCTGCCGGGAGCTCCCGCCGGCGCGGCCAAGGGCGTGTTCGACGGCATCGACCTGGACTGGGAGTGGCCGGCCACCGAGGGCAACGCCGGCAACGTCGTGCGCCCCGAGGACAAGCAGAACTTCACCGAGCTGCTGCGCGAGTACCGCAAGCAGCTGTTCAAGCAGGGCCTCAAGGACCGCAAGCGCTACGACCTCACCGCGTTCCTGCCCGCCAACCGCGAGGCGATGGACCGCGGGTACGAGCTCGACGCGGTCTACCGGCTGCTGACCTTCGCCACCGTGCAGGGCTACGACTACCACGGCACCTGGGAGAAGACCACCAACCAGCAGTCGGCCATCCGCGTGCCCGAAGGCGACCCGACCACGCCCAAGGACAGCGGCGAGATCGTCGTCGACGCGCACATCCAGCGCGGGGCGCCCCGTCACAAGATCACGCTCGGCGTGCCGTACTACGGTCGCGGCTGGACCGGCGTGACCAACCAGAACAACGGCCTGTTCCAGCAGTCCACCGGCCCGGCCCCGGCCACCTACGAACCGGGCTACGACGACTACCGCAACCTCAAGACCCTGTTGGCCGGCGGGAAGTACAAGCTCTACCGCGACGGGAAGGCGGGCCACGCTTGGCTGTTCGACGGCACCACGTTCTGGACCTACGACGACCCGACCGAGCTCAAGCGCAAGGGCGAGTTCATCCGCGACCGCAAGCTCGGCGGCGCGATGATCTGGTCGCTGGACGGCGACACGCCACAAGGTGAACTGATCAAGGGTCTGCACGCCGGTCTGCACCGGCGCTGAGACGAACCGCGCCCGTGGGGGCGGGTCTGCGACGACCCGCCCCCACGGGCGTCACCGGATCGAGCAGCACCCGCCGCCGTCCTCCTGTCCACATCAGACAGTTCTGCTGTCCGGTGTGGACAGACCGAACGGCCCGCCACCGGCGTTCCGGGCTACCAGAGTGGCACGGTGTCCGGTGACGCAGGGCTCCAGAACCGGTCTACTTCGGCCGCCACGGTCTGACCGGATCCGTCTCGTTCCAGTTCCAGGGTGCCGTCCGCCGTCAACCTGACGCGATCGCCGTTGGGCAGAACCCGGACCGCTCGCGCTGCCCGGCCTTCCGGGGCCTCGCGCCACTGCCTGCCGGCCAACGTCGACACCCGCAGAGTGGAAGGCGCGTCGCAGTCGGCCTCGGCCGCGGGGTCGGTGGTGGCGGTGGGGACGACGATCTCCGTGCCGTTCCACCACAGGTCGGTGATGGCGGTGTGGCCCGCCTCGGGCCTGGGTTGGTCGGGGAGGAACGCGGTGCGGCCGGTGTCGAGTTCCAGCACCACGAGACGGGTGTTCACCTGAGCGCAGTCGAACTGCACGCCGGGCGGGATCGCCAGCAGTTCTCCCGCCGGGTCGAGCGCGGTGAGGGTGATGGCGAGGTTGCCTTCGACGGCGTGCTCCCAGCGGACGGCCCCGGTTGCATCGACGGCGAGGATGAATTCGGGGCCGCCTTTCGGCCCTACCACGGGTGCGTGCTTGACGACGGTGAGGTCGTCGGTCGCCGCGACGACCGAAGGCGGGATGCTGGTGAAGTCCGGATCGGGCTCCGGTATGACCGCCCGGACGTCTCCGCGTGACGACAGGTCGGCCAGGGCGAACCGGTGGATCACGTTCCCCTCCGCCGTCCGGACCTCGTCGCCGACGATCGCCGCGCCCCGGCACCGCGCACACGCGATGCCGGCCGGCGCGTCCCCTTCCGGTCGCCAGACGACGAGTTGGCGACCGGAGGAGTCCGGGTTCTCCACGACCCCGGCGGCGACGTGCCCGCCGGGCGACCACGCGAACTCGTCGACCACGCTCGCGCCGATCCGACGTGAGGCGTCGCGGGATCGGACGAACACCCCTTCCGAGGTCGTCCACACCATCGACTGCGTCGGCGACCGCGAGGCCGAGGGCGGCTGCGACGATGCAGATGACGTTCCGGTCGGTGCCGGTGGCTGCGGCTGTGGTCCGGGTCCGCTACAGGCCGGCAGCAGCATCACGGCCGCGAGAAGCGCTGCGGACCAGGTTGCCCGGTGACCCATCAGCCCACCTTCACCAGGCCTCCCGCGCCGCCGTCTTGGATCTCGTAGATCCCGCCGCGGTAGGGGTAGGCCCCGCCCTCGGCGTGGATGTCTTTCCACGCGGCGGCCTCGAACGGAGGACCGCCCGCCGACCCGTCCGACGTCACGCGCACCTTCTCCTCGGCCACGCCGTCGTAGGCCACGGTCAACTCCAGCTCCCACTTGTAGTGGTGCTTCTCGGTGAGCGCGGTCAGGTCCAAGGCGACCTCCTCCCCTTTCGTCAGAGTCAGGTACTTGACGTCGAAGAAGGGCTTCGGTGCGGCGTCCGAGCCGGCCTCGGCCGGCAGCAGCAGCCTGCCCCGCGGGTCGTCGAGGTCGAGGAGGACCTCCCGGACGTCACCCTCGCCCTGCGGGGGGAACGTCAGCAGCGTGCCGTCCAGCGGCGGGGTCTTCTCGATGACGCGGGCCCGCATGTCCAGGACCCTCACGGTTTCCCGGCGGTTCCCGACCAGCGAAACCTGGTACCGCGAGGTCTTCTTCCACACGTCGCCGATCTTCATCGGAATCCAGCCGCCCATGACCCCGCGCTGCTCGCGGAAGAGGCGGTACCGCTCCTCGGGCGACTTGCCCAGGCCGCCGGCGCGCAGCACCGACTCGTCGACGGGTTCCGGGTAGACCCAGACCCAGAAGTCCTCGTGCACCGGCCGGACCCGGGCCGACACCGCGGGTTCCTTGGCCAGTTCGGCGTCCTTGGCCCGTTCGGCGCCTGCCTGGGCGCTCGCCTCCTGCTCCCCCGCCTGGGTCAGCGTGACTTCCGCCGTGTAGTGGGCACCGAAAACCACGAGAAGCGCCGGGATGACGACTGCCGAGACCACGCCCGATATCCACAACGACCACCGCTTCCGGCGCGTTGCCTGCTCCTGCCTCGCCGAGGATCGCCTCGTTGTGGGCTTTCCACGCTTCCGGCGCCCCATGCCGACCCCCCGGTCAGTCATTGCCGACGAACGATCTCCTCGCCGTCGATCGTATCGATCCGATCATGGTCCCCCGCGCGAATCACCCGCCTTCACTCGAACGTCCGCAGGAACGCTTCCGGCGGTGTGACCGGGGACACCACGCGGCGGTGCAGCGTCGGTCGGGTTGCGGCCTCATACAGTGCATGACACACGCCCCACCACAGCTCCCGGAGGTGTCGGCCGTGAGCGAAACCACCGGGAGCGGGCCGCCCGTCGGGACGGACGCGGACATCTGGCGCAGGATCGCGGGCGACGGGCCGGACGCGCACGCGGCCTTCACCGAGTTGTTCCAGCGCCACGCCGAGGCGGTGTGGAACTACGCCTACCGGTTGACGGCGTCCTGGGCCCAGGCCGACGACCTGCTGTCCACCACGTTCCTCAACGCCTGGCGCACCCGCGGCAGAGCCGTGCTCGCGAGGGACTCGGCACGTCCCTGGCTGTTCACCGTCACCGCGCGCCTCGCCCGGGACCAGCGCCGCGCCGGCGCGCGCCTGGCAGCCGTCGTCCAACGGCTCTCCCGCGTGACCCCCGAGCGCGACCACGCCGACGCCGTGGTGGAGCACGACTTCACCGAGCGCCGGCTGCGACGCGTGCTGAAAGCCGTCGACCGCCTGCCACGCGCCGAACGGGAGGTCGTCCGGCTGTGCCTGCTGGGCGAGGTCTCCACGAGCGACGCCGCCCGACTGCTCGGCATCGCCGAGGCCAGCGTCCGCTCCCGCACCTCCCGCGCCCGCGCCCGACTGCGCGGACTGATCGAAGAGGACAACGATGCCTGATCTCGACCTGCCGCCCCCGAGGTCGCTCCCCGACGGGGCCCGCGACACCGCGCTGCTGCGCCTGCGAGCCGGGTTCGACACCCCTCGGCCGCGCCACCTCCCGTTGAAGGCGGGCGCGGCCATCGTGGCTTTGGCGACCGCGACCACCCTGGTCGTGCAGGCCGTGGACCGCCACGACTCCGCCGTGTCGCCCGGCCAGGAACGCTCGGAGGTCCCCGAGCTGCCGTTGCCCATCGCTGCCGAGCACTACGAACTGCGCGAGGGCACCGCCCCGGAGGGTGCGGCGCAGCGCTGCCACGCGGGCTCGACCGGCCTGCCGCCGTTCGAGCAGTGGACCCCGATCGCCACGACGTCGCTGTACCGCGTGGACCTGACGGCGTTCAAGACCGCCACAGGGACCGTGTTCTGCGAAACGACCCCCTCCTCGGTCACCGTGTCGTCTCCGCAGACCGACCCCGGCGTGCTCACGCTGTCGTTCAGCACCGCCACGGGCTCGATGGCGGGTTTCGCCGGCACCGACTCCCGTCCTTTCGTGCTCCGCGACCGCCCGGACGCGACCGGCAGGGAGGCTGTCACGGCGCGCTCCGGGCGGGTTTTCCTGGCACCGGCCGGATTCGTCGCCGATGCGGTGGCCGCGCAACCCGAGGTGGCGGGCTCCGGGGAACTCGTCCAGCGGACGGAGTTGAGCCCACCCGTCCGGTCCACGCCGGTGATCGACCGGCCGGTCCCGCCCCAGGACCGCACCGGTCCCGAAGGCCGCAGGCTGGGCGAGTGCCTGGCAGGCACCTCGAAGGCCGTCCCGGACCCGTCCGCCTGGCGGGCCGGTCAGATCGCCAGGCTGACCGCGACGGAATCCGTGCAGCTGGCCCACTACGAGGACCTGTTGCTGCTGTGCCACCAGAACGGGGCCGTCTCGATCAGCGACCTCAAACGCGCCGACGCCCGGGAGCCGGCGGGGTCGGTGTGGTTCGGCAACACCCTGCGCGGTGTGCAGATGTTCTACGACTTCGTCGAGAGCACGCCGGGCTCGGCCTCGACTTCGTCCACCGTCGCCCTGATCGCCGAGGTGACCGATCCGCGCGTGGCCACGGTGACCGCGACCATCACCGGTGGACCCGACGTGACGGTCCGACCGGTGGCGGGCTCCGTGGTCGTGCCGGGTCTGGCACTGAACCACACCGGGCAGACCGAGGTGACGATCACCGCTCGGGACGCCGGCGGGACCGTGCTGGACGAGGTGCGGCGGAACCTGTGAGAGGGGCCGCCGACACCCCCGTGTGGACAGCCTCCGATCGATGCGCTGCCGGCGGGGTCAGCGCAGGGGTGGGGTGCCGGCCGGTGGCCGGCGGTGGTGCGTGGCCTGCTCGTAGTCGAAGCCGAGCCCGAGCAGCATCGGTTCGCTGAACGGCGAGCCCAGCAGTTCGACCCCCACCGGCATGCCGTCCGGGGTGAAGCCGGCGGGGACGGTCAGGGCCGGGAAACCGGTGTTGGCGGCGAGGGCGCAGGTCCTGGTCCCCTGCTGGGGCTGCCCGATCGGCGCGGCCTGCTGCTGCACGGTCGGGTAGACCAGTGCGTCCAGGCGGTGGTCGTCCAGCAGCGACTGGAGCAGCCGCTGCGCCTGCACGCGTTGGGCCAGCCGCTGGTGGTAGGCGTCCTGCGGGCCGGTCGAGCGGCCCTGCCGGTCCTTGAGCCGCTCCAGCACCGTCGGCGTGACCCGGCCGGAGGTGATGATGTCGTCCAGGGTCACGACGTCCGTCGGCGGCTCCAGCCGGGCCAGCGGGCGCGGGAAGCGGGAACCCGGCGCCGCCAGGTAGCGGTTGAGGTCGCGCTCGTGCTCGTCGACGATCAGCCAGGAGGCGTCCACGGCCGCCGTCAGCGCGGGTTGGGCCGGCAGTTCGACGACGGTCGCGCCCTGCGCCGCCATGGCCCCGGCTGCCGCCCGGACCAGCGCCGTCGTCGCCTGTTCCGGGGCCGACGTGCCCAGGTAGTCGGTGAACACGCCGATGCGGGCGCCGGCCAGCGCGGTGTCGTCCAGCGCGGCGGTGTAGGTGCGCGGGATCCGTCCGATGGACGCCGTGGTCGACGGGTCGTCCGGGTCGTGGCCGGCGGTGGCGTCCAGCACCAGTGCGACGTCGCTGACCGACTTGGCGATGGGGCCGCCCGTGTCCTGGGTCTCCGAGAGGGGCGCGATGCCGTCGCGGCTGGACAGCCCCCGGCTCGGCCGCAACCCCACCAGGCTGTTGTGCGCCGCCGGGTTGCGGATGGAGCCGCAGGTGTCCGAACCCAGGCCGACCGCGCCGAACCCGGCGGCGATGCCGGCCCCCGTGCCGCCGCTGGAGCCGCCCGGGCTGCGGGTCTGGTCGTAGGGGTTGCGGGTCTGCCCGCCGAGGGAGCTGATCGTCTCGACGCCGGAGGCGAACTCGTGCAGGTTGGTCTTGGCGACGACGATCGCGCCGGCCGCGCGGAGCCGCTCGACCAGCTCGGCGTCATCGGCGGTGCGCCAGCGCTGCAACGCCCGCGAGCCGTTGGAGGTGGGCAGGTCAGCGGTGTCGTAGTTGTCCTTGATCAGGATCGGGATGCCGTGCAGCGGACCGCGGACGTGCCCCCGACGGCGTTCGGTGTCGAGCCGGGCGGCATCGGCGATCGCGGTCGGGTCTCTGCGGATGACCGCATTGATACCGGGCTGGTCGGCGTACGCCTCCTCATAGGCATCGATACGTGCCTGGTACGCCTTGACCAACCCGACCGAGGTGACCCGACCGCCCGCCAGCAGATCGCCCAACGCGGTGGCGTCCAGTTCCAGCACCCACTCCGCGATGTCGGTCGGTGTCGCCCCGTTGCCGGCGTCGCCACGCCCGGCACCGCTACCCGTTGCCGCACCGGCCGGGACTCCGCCCGCAATCAGCACGACCATCGCGGCCGCGAGGCCGGCGGCTCGGGTACGCGAACTCCGCCACCGTCGTGCCATGCCGGGCTCCTCATCGCCGCTTGACACCTCGGGCGTGCAGCACGCTTGAGATGTGCGGTTCGCCCCGCCGAGCATCAATAGTGGCTGACCAGTACCGCCCAATTCTGGGTCGGTGTGCGTCGGGCGGCTACCCGCCAGATGGGGCACGTCACCCACGAAGACCGACACCGCCGACTTTCCTCGCCGACCCGTGCCACTGCGGGTGAACCGTTGCATCCGAGACTGATGGTGACCGGAACAGTCCACTGTGGATTGCGCGGCGTCGGAGGCTGCTCGGCGCGATCTTCCCGATTAGGCCATCGGGGTTCGTCCGGTTGCCGTGGGCCGGTCGGCGGTGGTCAGGTTGTCGTCCTCGAACGGATCGGGAGCTGCGTGACCCGTTCGATCACCGCGTCACGCCCATCCCACGGAGCCGGAGGACCGACCCGCATGGCAGGTGTGTTCGTCAACTACCGGGCCAAGGACAACCCGATCGCCGCCGCGGCGATCGCCCAGGTCCTGAGCAACCACTTCGGCAAGGAGCTGGTGTTCCGCGACTCCGTCTCGATGGATCCCGGGGTGCGCTACCCGGATGCCATCCGTGCGGCGCTGCACGACGCCGACGTCCTGGTCGCCGTCGTCGGCCCGCACTGGTTGGCACTCGATCCCGCGACGTCGCGGCCACGCATCGAATCCGAGAACGACTGGGTCCGCATGGAGATCGCCCACGCGCTCGACCGCGGCATACCCATCGTCCCCGTCCTCCTGCAGGACACGCCGGAGAACGCCCGCCCCCCGCGCCACGACGAGCTGCCCGACGACATCAAGCGGTTCGCGAGCATCCAGGCGGCGCGGTTCAGCCAGCAGCGGTACACGAAGGACATGGCGGACCTCGTCGAGCGGCTTGTCCAGTTGGTGCCCTCCCTGGCCGTACCCCGGCTGTTCGGCCGGCCGCTGCCCGAGCCGGGTGCCGACGCGGCGCCCAGCGCGCTGCTGCGGCCGGAACGCGGTGTGGTGCCGTTCGCCGGTCGGGACCGGGAACTCGCGGACCTGACGGCGTGGGCCCACGACTCGACGTCGAACGCCGTGCGGCTGCTCGTCGGCCGTCCCGGTTCGGGTCGCCGGAGGTTGGCGCTGGAGTTGTGCCGGCGACTCCGCGACTCCGGGTGGCTCGCCGGCGTGATCGACGGACAGGCGCCGACGGCGCAGATCCGCCGGGCCGGCGCGGTCGACAAGCCGCTGCTCGCCGTGGTGGCCGACGGCGAGCTCAGCTCGGACCGGCTGGCGTCCTTGGCGGAGGCGATCGTCGCGCGTTCGTCGGTGCGCGACGCGCCGACCCGGTTGCTGGTGCTGGGTCGGGGCGCGGGCAGCTGGCTGGACCCCCTGCGGGAGCACCGGGACGACCGGGTGGCGGGGCTGTTCCGCCAGGCGGACCGCATCGGCGCGATGGTGCTCGACGGCATCCCGGTCGGTGCGTCGCCGGACGCGGCGGTCACCGCGTTCGCGGGCGCGCTCGGCCTGCCGACGGTGGTGCCGCCGACCCGGATGCCGGAGACGGTGCTGGAACTCCACGCGCTGGCCCTCAACGCCGTCCTGGCGCGAACCGAACCCGCGGACCCGCTCGCCGAAGTGCTCAAGCGTGATCGCGACCGGTGGCGCCTGGCGGTCGGCGGCCGTGACGATCCCGAGACCGCGCTGACCGCGCTCGCCGCGGTCGGCACCCTGGCGACGCTGTGCGCACCGGCCTCGACCGAGCAGGCGGACGCGCTGGTGACCAGGCTGTCCGACGTCCTGGGCGAGGACGCGGAGACCACCCGCGAGTACGCCGAGCTCTGGTCCCGGTTGCACCCCGGATCACCGCCGGTGAGCGCGCTGAGCCCCGACCTCCTCGGCGAACACCTCGTCGCGGAGACCCTCGGCGCGCAGCCGGCGCTCGTGACGACGCTCGTCGCGACGTTCCCCGACGACTGGCTCACCACCGCGCTGACCGTGCTCGGCCGGGCACTGCCGCGACACCCCGGGCTGCTCCCGGCCGTCACCGCCCTGTTCGAAGCGGCACCTCGCCGGATCGAGCCGCTGATCACCGGCGTGCTCCACCGGCTGGACGAGCCCGGGCCACTGGCCAGGGCCATCGCCGGTGAGATGGGGAAACGGGACTGGCAGATCCCGGAAGTCATGTCGTTGCTGGAGACGCTGGCCGGCGCCGACCAGACGTCCGACCCGCTGCGCGGCGCGGCGATCGACGCGCTGCTCAGCGCCACGCGCAAGTTCACCGACCAGCTCCAGCGGAACAGCGGCACCCCGGAGACGCCACCCGGGTTCGAACCGTTGCGCGACATCGTCGACAACCTGACCAACACGGTGCGCGACTTCGCCGTGGGAGCCTTGGACCCCGGCTCGGGGCGCATGCCCACCAAACCGGACGGTCAGCCGATCCTGCCGGCCGACACGGTGAACCTCCTCCGGGACCTCTACCTGCGTCATATGCGAGACAACAGGAAGAAGGACGAATGAGGTCCACGCGCTCGACACTTCAGCGCAGGCAGAGGATCCAGTAGTCGCCCGCCGAGTCCCTGGTGACGCCGTGCGTCTCGCTGGCGAAGCCGGGGAACCTACGGTCGAACGCTTCCAGGGTGCGCAGGTAGCGCATGGTCGCGCTGTCGGCGTGCCCCGCCGACTCACCGGGCATCAGGACCGGGATGCCGGGCGGCGTGGTGACGACCATGGTCGCCACCACGCGGTCGGCCAGGTCGGACAGGCGGACCGGTTCGGCGCCGCCCCTGATCAGGCCGCGGTAGGTCTGCGCCGGGGTGAGCACGGGCCGCGGCGGGTGGGTGAACGCCTCGTCCAGCAGCGCCACCAGGTCGCCCCTGCCCAGTTCGGCGTGCACCTGGTCGCACAGGTCGGGCAGGGTCAGGCCCGCGTAGCGGTCCGGGTGCTGCTCGACCAGCGCGGGCAGCACCGCGGCGAGGGGCGCGGCGGTGTCGTAGAGCTGCTTGAAGTCGGTCAGGGCGTCCAGCAGGGTGCCCCACTTGCCCTTGGTGATGCCCATCGAGAACAGCACCAGGCAGGTGTAGGCGTCGGTCTTCTCCACCACGATGCGGCGGGTCTCCAGGTACGCGGTGAGGATGCGCGCCGGGATGCCGGGCGTGGCCGGGGTGCCCTTGGCGTCGGTGCCCGGACAGGTGATCGTCACCTTGATGGGGTCCAGCAGGCAGAAGCCGTCCTCCAGGCCGGCGAAGCCGTGCCAGTCGGCGCCGGGTTCGAGCGTCCAGCAGCCCGGCTCGGTGCGCAGCAGGTCCAGCGGGGCGTCGGCGAACTCGAACCTAGCGCCGGTGTGCGGGTCGGTGACGGTGTCGGGCTGCCAGGTGCCGAAGAACCAGTCCGGCCGGTCGGCGGCCGCGGTGATCCGCCTGCCGAGCCGGGCGACGGCCTGCCGGAACCGGACGGCCTCGGTGATCGCCTCGTCGGTGAGCCACTGCCCGCCGGCGCCGTCCATCATCCCGGCGGCGACGTCCAGCGAGGCGAGCATGGGGTACATCGGTGACGTCGTCGCGTGCATCATGAACGTCTCGTTGAACTGCCGGTGCTCGACCGGCGCCCGCGGCGAGTTCTTGATGTGCACCATCGAGCTCTGCGAGAAGGCCGCCAGCAGCTTGTGCGTGGACTGGGTGGCGAACACGGTCGGCCGCTTCTCGTCGGGGATCGCGGAGGCGTCCACGGACATGCCGTAGCGGCGCGCGTAGAGCGGGTTGAACCGGGCGTAGGCGAACCACGCCTCGTCCAGGTGCAGGCGGGGCACGCTCGCGCCGAGCAGCTCGGCCACCCGGACGGCGTCGTAGCACAGCCCGTCGTAGGTGGAGTTGGTGATCACCGCGTACACCGGTTCGGGGTCGGTCGCGCCCTCGGCCAGCGGGCTGTCGCGGATGCCGGCGGCCGCGGCTTCGGCGGTGAGGGCGGCGGGCGGGATCGGTCCCATCAGGCCGTAGCCGTTGCGGGTGGGCACCAGGTACACCGGTCGGCCGCCGGTGATGGTCAGGCCGTGGTAGACCGCCTTGTGGCAGTTGCGGTCGACCAGGACGAGGTCGTCCTGGGTGACGCCGGCGTGGCAGACCATCCGGTCGGCCGTCGAGTCGCCGTGCACCACGAAGTAGGTCGAGTCCGCGCCGAAGACCCGCGCGGCGTTGCGCTCGGCGTCGCCGATCGGGCCGGTGTGCTCGAACAGCGAGCCCAGTTCCCCGACGGAGATCGACAGGTCGGTGCGGAACAGCCGTTCGCCGTAGTAGTCGAAGAAGGCCCGGCCGACCGGTGACTTCAGGAACGCCACCCCGCCCGCGTGGGCCGGGGTGTGCCAGGAGTACTCGTGGGTGTCGTCGAACCGCCGCAGCTCGCGGAAGAACGGCGGCAGGATCTCGTCCAGGTAGCGCGTGGCGGCGAACCCGATGCGGCCCGCGATGAAGTCCGGGGTGTCCTCCAGCAGCCAGACGTAGCCGCTGACCACCTCCGCGACCCACAGCGGCAGGTCGTCCACGTCGGTCCCGGTCGGCACCAGGAAGACCGGGAGGCGGGTGAACCGGGCCATCAGCGCCTTGAGCACCGACTCGGCGGGGCGTTGCCCGTCGTCGCCCCCGAGGTCCCAGCCGACCACCGCCGCCGCGAGGTCCACGCGGACCCGGGTCAGCGCCAGCGCGTCCTGCGCGGTGCGCGCCCGCACCACCTGGTAACCCTGCTCGTCCAGCCGTCCGCAGAGCGCCCGGAGCTGGTCGGCCAGCACCGACCCCTCCGCGCTGTCGTCCACTGCCACCAGGATCGTCGAACGCGGCACCGCGGCCTCCTCGGCAGTCCGGAACGGACGGTCCAGCACACTGTGCGGCCGAACGGCGCAGTTGTCGATGTATCGAAAGCGTGACAGCGTACGCCCGTGCGCTCCCGGCGCGACGTACTGCGGCCGGGTGCCACCCGGGAATCCCGGCACGTGGCCTGGGAGGGGCTCCCGGCGGCGGCAGTGATAGGAAAGCCTGGTGAGCAACGTGGACGAGGGCCTCCGGGTGGCGCAGGACGAGGTCGTCACCCTCGCCAGTGAACTGATCAGGATCGACACGACCAACACCGGGGATCCGGCGACGCTGGTCGGGGAACGCGCGGCCGCCGAGTGGGTGGCCGGGAAGCTGGGCGAGGTCGGCTACGAGACGACCTACGTCGAGTCCGGGGCGAAGGGGCGGGGCAACGTGGTCGCCCGGTTGAGCGGCGCCGACCCGTCCCGCGGCGCGCTGCTGGTGCACGGGCACCTGGACGTGGTGCCCGCCGACGCGTCCGAGTGGTCCGTCCACCCGTTCTCCGGGGCGGTGCAGGACGGGTACGTCTGGGGGCGCGGGGCCGTCGACATGAAGGACATGGTCGCGATGACGCTGGCCGTGGCGCGGCGGTTCAAGCGCGACGGCGTGGTGCCGCCCCGGGACCTGGTGTTCGCCTTCCTGGCCGACGAGGAGGCCGGGGGCGTGTTCGGCGCCAAGTGGCTGGTGGACAACCGGCCGGAGCTGTTCGAAGGGGTCACCGAGGCGATCAGCGAGGTCGGCGGCTTCTCGATCACGCTGAAGGACGACGTGCGGGCCTACCTGGTCGAGACCGCCGAGAAGGGCATCCGGTGGCTGAAGCTCCGGGTCCGCGGCACCGCCGGGCACGGCTCGATGATCCACCACGACAACGCGGTGGCGAAGTTGGCCGCCGCGGTGACGAAGCTCGACCGGCACCGGTTCCCGGTGGTGCTGACGCCGTCGGTGCGCGAGTTCCTGGCCGGGGTCTCGGAGATCACCGGGCTGGAGTTCCCGGAGGACGACATCGACGGCGCGATCGGCAAGCTCGGGGCGCTGTCCCGGATGATCGGGGCGACCATCCGGGACACCGCCAACCCGACCATGCTCTCCGCCGGGTACAAGTCGAACGTCATCCCGTCGCTGGCCGAGGCCACTGTGGACTGTCGCATCCTGCCGGGCCGGGAGGAGGCGTTCGACCGGGAGCTGGCGGAGCTGCTGGGGCCCGACGTGGAGCGGGAGTGGCTCGGGCTGCCCCCGGTGGAGACGACGTTCGACGGGGCGCTGGTGGACGCCATGACCGCGTCCATCACGGCCGAGGACCCCGGTGCGAAGGTGCTGCCGTACATGTTGTCGGGCGGGACGGACGCCAAGTCGTTCCAGCTGCTGGGCATCCGCAACTTCGGGTTCGCCCCGTTGAAGCTGCCGGCCGACCTGGACTTCACCGGGCTGTTCCACGGGGTGGACGAACGGGTGCCGGTGGACGCGCTGCGGTTCGGGGTCCGGGTGCTGGACCGGTTCCTGCGCAACTCGTGAGACCCCGGCACCGGTGAGACCCGGGCATCGGTGGGGCACCTGCGGGGTGCCCGGCGACGGGTACCCCGCGGAGCCCGCGTGCTCGCCCGCAGCCCGCCGCCACGCCGTACCGGGGGTCCGACTCGCGGGCCCGGTCGACGTCCGACGCATTACTGAACCGTGACGTCCGGTTCGTCCGGTCGTTGGAACCGACGAGGTCCGACGACGGAAGGGACAGCGGCATGGCGACCGAGCGGTTGCGGCTGGAGGACGGCACCGAGCTGAACGTGGAGCGCAGCGGGGCGTCCGACGCACGGTTGACCGTGGTGCTCGTGCACGGGTACGCGCTGGACCACCGGAGCTGGCACCGGGTGGTGGCCGAGCTCCCCGCGTCGGTGCAGGTCATCAGCTACGACCACCGCGGGCACGGGGAGTCGGGAGCGGCCACCCGGGAGACCGCGTCGATCGAGCAGCTCGGCGACGACCTGGGCGAGGTGGTCGAGCGGTTGGTGCCCGAGGGGCCGGTGGTGATCGCCGGGCACTCGATGGGCGGGATGGCGGCCATGGCGATGGCGGAGCGCCGCCCCCGGTTGTACCGGCAGCGCGTGGCGGGCGTGGTGTTCGTGTCGACGGCCGCCACCGGGTTGGCGGAGACCTCCCTGGCCTGGCCCAAGGCGTTGGGCAAGCTGGTGCGGGAGCTGGAGCGGGCCTTCGGGCCGCTGGTGCGCACGATCCGGGAGAAGATCGAGCCCGCCAAGACGGCCGGGCTGCGGTGGTGGCTGTTCGGGGACGAACCCCGGCCGGAGGACGTCGAGCTGACCGCCGACATGGTGTGGGCGCACTGGCCGGACACCGTCGCGCTGTTCCGGCCCGCGGTGGACCGGTACGACCGGGAGGCCGCTCTCACCGTGGCGGGAGAACGGCCGGTGATCGCGATCGTCGGCGACGAGGACCGGCTGTGCCCGGAGTCGAACGCCCGAGCGCTGGCCGAGGCGGTCGGCGGGGAGGCCGTCGTGGTGGACGACGCCGGGCACATGCTGCCGCTGGAGAGCCCGGCGGAGGTGGCGGCGCAGATCGTGAAGCTGGGCTCCTGAGCGGTCGGTCGGCGGGAGGGGTCGCGGGGCTCCACCACCTCGGGCACCTCCCTGGCCGACCCCAGGCCGAGTCGCCACGCCGGCAGCCCGGGTGGCCATGATGATCCGCTCGCACCACCCGCGTCGGGTGGGCACCACCGGCGCGGGTGGTCAGGCTCGACGGTAGCCGTCCAGGCCGTCCTCCAGCTCCTCGTCGTCGCCGTCGCGGGCCCCGGCCAGCGCCTGCTGCAAGGCGAACGTGCCCTGGTACGCCTCGATCCGGCGCTCGGTGGACGCCCGGTCGACGCCGAGCAGCGCGATGATCCGGTCCAGCAGGTCCGGGCCGTAGCTCGCACCGACCGCGGCGAGGTCCTCGGCGGGGTCGCCGACCATGGCGCCGTCCCAGTCCACGATGCCGACCAGCCTCGGCAACTCCTCGATCTGCTGCCACAGCACGTTCTCACCGCCGAGGTCGCCGTGCACGAGGCCGGTGGCGAGGTGGTCGAGTTCCCGGACGGCGGCGAGTTCCCGTTCGGCGCGCTCCCGACCGGCGGTGTCCATCAGCGGGAACAGCTCCGCCCGCACGCCGTCGGCGAAACCGGCCCACCGGTGCGGGTCGGCGGTGGGCACCAGGTCGACGGGTGCGGTGGCGGCCATCGCCCGCAGCACCCGGGTGAACTCGGCGGCCACCACGTCGATCACGGCGTCGGCGGTGGCGTCGGCCCGGTCCAGCGGGGTGCCGTGGACCCGGCTGAGGACGAGGTAGCCCTCCCCCACCGGTGCGCTCGGGTCGAAGTCGGACAGCGGGGTGGGGACCTCCACGCCGAGGTCGAGCTCGTCCAGCGCGGTCAGCAGGGCGGCGCGGTCGGGCAGCTCGGCGGCGGCGGTCGCCGTCCGGGGGAAGCGGTACACCCGGTCCGGCGCGATCAGCACGTCGTGGAACTGGCCGCCGTGCAGGCTGACGTCGCTGAGGTCGGCGCCGGCCCGGGTCCGCCGGACGACGTCGACGTAGTGGGGCAAGATCATGTTCCCGCATGGTGCCGTCGCACCGGGCGCAAGGCCAGCGAATTCGCCGACCCTCCGGCGTTCGACCCGCTACCGGCTGGCACGATCTCGGGGGTGCCCACCGGTTGACGCGTTCGCGTCCGGATCGTGGGCGGCGCGGGTTATTCCCGCGATCCGACCGGCGTCCCACGACGTGGTGGGCCCTGTCGGCAAACCGGGCGGCTGCGCACACTGCGGCTCATGGTTCCGCTCCCGGTGCTCGGCCCGGTGCCCGGCTCCACTGGCTCCGCCGTCGTGGACGAACTCGTGGTCACCACCATCGCGCACGACCACCGGGACCGGGTCGGGTCACACGAACTGCTCGCCGAAGCGTGGGCCACCGCAACCGAGGGAGATCTCCGATGACCGTGGGAACGCAGCTGAACGCAGTGGACATCCAGGCGGTGGGCGCGCTCGTCGCCGCCATCCAGCAGGACGAGGCGAAAGCCAGGACCACGTGGGCCGCGCACGTCCGGTGGCAGGGCGGGTTCCGGTCCGAGGCGCGCGTGCGCGGGTTCGCCCCGACGCCCTCGGACGAGCCCACCGCCCTCGGCGGCGGGGACAGCGCGGCCAACCCGGTCGAGCAGCTGCTCGGCGCGCTGGGCAACTGCCTGGCGGTCGGGTACGCGGCGAACGCCACCGTGGCGGGGATCGCGATCGACGCGCTCACCATCGACCTCAAGGGCGACATCGACCTGCGGGTGTTCCTCGGCCTCGCCGAAGGCCACGCGGGCTTCGACTCGATCACCGCGCGGGTGCACATCGACTCGTCCGCGCCGCGCGCCGACATCGAGGCGCTGCACGCGAAGGTGAGCGCCTCCTCCCCCGTCGGCCACACCCTGGGCAACGCCGTGCCGGTGCGCGTCGAGCTGGACTGATCCGGGATTGTCGGTGCCCGTCGCTAGCGTGGCGGCGTGCTGCGGAGTTTCCACGAGGAAGACGGACACCTGCCCGAGTTCGGCACGCTGACCGTGCGCGACACCCGGTGGGACGGCTCGGACGTCGGGCTGTTCGGCCAGGACGCGCTGCGGATCCAGCCGTGCGGCACGGTCGCGCGCACCGGTGCCGGGTGGCTGGAGGTCGGCGCCGGCGACGGACCGCTGACCGTGCGGCTGGAGCTGCACGAGTTCGAGCCACCCGACACCGGCGGTTGGCACGAGGTGGTCGACATCCCGTACCGGAGCCTGTGCGGCGCGGTCGGGCTGACCCTGACCACCGGCGCGCCGATGACGGACGACCTGGTGCTGGCCGGCCCCGGCGACTACCGGCTGCGGGTGTCCGGCTCGCCGGACCGGTGGCTGCTGCGGTTCTGGCGGGCGCAGGTCGCGCCGCCCCGCTGGCTGGTCCGCACCAGGCCGGCGGTCCGGGCGGGTGATCCGGGGTGGCGGCGGCTGTTCGGCCACTACGCCACCGACCTGCTGTTCGCGGTGTGGGCCGCGCGTGACGAACAGGGCTGGACGTCGGTGGAGGCGTTGGCGCGGTGGGGGCTGCGACACCGGCGCGGCGCGAGTTGGCTGGACGACCCGCTGCCCGCCCCGATGTACGACGAACTGGACCCGGTCACCGTCGCCGCCGAGTTGGGCGCGCCAGCGCCCCGGTCCCTGCGCGGGCTGCTGCCCCTGTTCGCCGCCGCCGGAATGCTCGACCGCGACGTGCCGCACCACGAAGTGCCGAACAACAGCGTGCCCGACCACGACGTGCCGCACCACGAGGTGCCGAACGACGGCGTACCGGACCACGACGTGCCAGGCGACGGCGACCGCTTCCGCACGGTGGCCGACCCGCCCAGGGCGCAGGACGTGCTGGCCCTCCCCGAGTCGCGCAAGGCGGCCTTGGATTCGAACTACGAGATGGACCGCTTCCGTTCGTTCGCAACGGACCTGGTGTCGGTCGCGCTGTGGGGCGGGCAGCGGCAGACCCTCGCCGCGCTGGCGGAACGGACCCTGGTGCCGGTCGACGAGGTGCGCGCGACGCTCGACTGGGCCGTGCGGCAGGGCCGGCTGACGGTCGACGGGCCGGTGTCCGGGGAGTTCACCATGCGCCCGGTCGGCGGCCCGTAGCTCACGATCGGCGGACGTCCGCCCGCGCGCCCGGCGGCGAGACCGCGGGCCGCGGGCGGGCAACCCGTCAGTGTCGCTCCCAAAAGCGATCACCGGTACCTACCGCAAGCCCTACTTCGGCGGTGGCCGTGATGCGACGCTTCGTTGGTTCGGCCGCGTCCGTGCGAGCAATCGCCCTTCCTGCGGGGTGGCGACCCGGAGCGGCCGGCTTTTCCCTGCCTACGAGGAGCATCGGATGAAGCACAGAACCCTGGGTGCGGCCGTCGCGCTGGCGGCGCTCGCCTGGGCGACCACGTCCGCAGGCACCGCCCTGGCCGGCCCGGAGCCACAAGCACCGGCCGCCACGGCCACCGTCGCGGCCCTGGCACCGCCGAACATCGACGTCGCCGCCGTGCAGGCGCACCTGGCCCAGTTCCAGTCCATCGCCTCCGGCAACGGCGGCCACCGCCGCGCCGGCAGCGGCGGGTACACGCAGTCGGTCGCCTACGTGAAGGGCAAGCTCCAGGCGGCCGGGTACACCGTCACCGAGCAGCGGTGCACGTCCTGCACCTACGTGTCGAACAACCTGATCGCGGACTGGCCGGGCGGCGACGCCAACCAGACGATCATGTTCGGCGCGCACCTGGACGGCGTCTCGGCGGGTCCGGGCATCAACGACAACGCCTCGGGCTCGGCCGCCCTGCTGGAGAACGCGCTGCAGCTCGCGGCGAAGAAGCCGACGATGACCAAGCACGTCCGGTTCGCCTGGTGGACCGACGAAGAGCAGGGCCTCAACGGGTCGAGGTTCTACGTCGGCCAGCTGCCCGCCGCACAGCGGTCGGCGATCAAGGCGTACTACAACTTCGACATGGTGGCCTCGCGCAACGCGGGCTACTTCATCAACAACATCAGCACGGCCGCCGCCGCGCCGTTGCGGGAGTACTGGACCTCGCTGAGCCTGTCCCCGGAGGAGAACACCGAGGGCGCGGGCCGTTCGGACGACGCCTCCTTCCAACGGGCGGGCATCCCGTCTTCGGGCTACGCCACCGGCGCGTCGTACCGCAAGACCCAGGCGCAGGCGTCGAAGTGGGGCGGCACGGCCGGTAGTGCGTACGACCCCTGCTACCACGCCTCGTGCGACACGACGGGCAACATCAACGCGACCGCGCTGGACCGGTCGTCGGACGGCATCGCGTACACGATCTGGAAGCAGGCCGTCAGCGATGCGCCGGTCAACGACTTCTCGCTGTCGGTGAGCCCGACCTCGGGTTCGGTCCCGGTGGGTGGCACCGGCACGTTCACGGTAGGCACCCAGACCACGTCGGGCGCGGCGCAGAGCGTCGCGCTGACCGCGACGGGGCAGCCCAGTGGCGTGTCGGTGGCGTTCAGCCCCGGCACCGTGCAGTCCGGTTCGTCGTCCACCGCGACCGTGTCGGTCGGGTCGTCGGTGTCGAGCGGCACGTACCCGATCACCGTGCGGGGCACCGGTTCGGTGGCCCGGACGGCGACGTACAACCTGACCGTGACCGGCGGCGGCGGCAACGACTTCTCGCTGTCGCTCAACCCGGCCTCGGGCACGGTCGCGGTGGGCAACTCCGGCACGTTCGCGGTGGACACCGCGACCACGGCCGGTTCGCCGCAGAACGTCGCGCTGTCGGCAACCGGCCTGCCCACCGGCGTCACCGTGTCGTTCGACCCGTCGACGGTGCAGTCCGGCTCGTCGTCCACGGCGACGGTCTCGGTCGGCGCGTCGGTCGCCAACGGCACGTACACGATCACCGTCGTCGGCTCGGGCGCGTCGGCCCGCACCGCGACGTACAGCCTGACCGTCACCGGCGGCGGCGGCCCGGGCGGCTGCGACGGTGTCGCGGCGTGGAGCGCTTCGACCTCCTACGTGCCGGACGACGTGGTCTCCCACAACAGCCACAAGTGGAAGTCCACCTGGTACTCGGCCGGCGCGGAGCCCGGCGCGCCCGGCTCGTGGGCCGTCTGGCAGGACCAGGGCGCCTGCTGACCCGGTGACCGGAGCCCTCGGGCACCAGGGGTGGCTGTCGGCTCGATGAGCCGACAGCCACCCGGACCCACGCCGATGGCCTGGTATGCCGCACCGGACCCATCGGCGATCGACCGGGTACGTGGATGTCCCTCCCCCTGGTAGGGGCATCCACGTACTCCCCCCGGTTGGGATTCCCCGGCCCGCGGATCGACAGTTTTCCCCGATCCCGCGCACTGCGACAGCGACAACCTCTACAGTCGCCCCGCACACTTCGTCCCCGGGGAGAGACGAATGGACACCTCCTTCGGCGCTGTGCTGCGCCGGCACCGGAGGGCGGCCGGCCTGACCCAGGAGGCGCTGGCCGAGCGCGCGGGGTTGAGCGGGCAGGCGGTCGGCGCGTTGGAGCGTGGCGACCGGCGGTTCCCGTACCGGGACACCGTCGACCGGCTCGCCGACGCGCTGCGCCTGGACGAGGGCCACCGGGCCGAACTGGTCGCGGCAGCCGCCCGCCACCGGGGTCCGCGACCCGAGTCGACCGAGCCACCGCCCCGGCAGTCCGCACCGACGGGCCCGCCCCGGCAGTTCCCACCACCGGTGGCCCACTTCACCGGGCGTGACGCCGAGGTCGACGCGATCGTCGGGCTGCTCGACCGCTCGTCCACGGTGGTCGTGTCGGCCATCGCGGGCATGGGCGGCGTCGGCAAGACGACCTTGGCGGTGCACGTCGGGCACCGGGTCGCCGAGCGGTTCCCGGACGGTCTCCTGCACGTCGACCTGCGCGGCGGCGGCGCGCCCCTGCCCGTCCACGAGGCGCTGGGGCAGCTGTTGCGCGCGATCGGCGTGGCCGATGACGAGGTCCCGACCGACCTGGCGGAGGCCTCCGCCCGGTTCCGCTCCGGACTGGCCGGCCGGCGGGTGCTCCTGCTGCTGGACGACGCCGCGAACGCCGAGCAGGTCCGGCCGCTGCTGCCGGCCACTCCCGGCTGCGCCGCGATCGTCACCGGCCGGCACGCGCTGGACGCGCTGCCGCAGGCCCACCACATCCGGCTGGACGTGCTGACCGAGCAGGAGGCGCTGCGCCTGCTCGCCGCGTCGGTCGGCCGGGAACGGGTGGACGCCGAACCGGGAGCGGCCGCCGAGGTGGTGCGGCGCTGCGGGCGGCTGCCGCTGGCCGTCCACCTGGTCGGCGCGCGGCTGGCCGCCCGTCCCGACTGGCCGATCGCGCACCTCGCCCGGAAGCTCGCCGACCACCACCGGCTGGACGAGCTGGAGCGCGGCGACTCCGGCGTGCGGGCCAGTCTCGCGGTCTCCGTCGACCAGCTCGACCCGCCGGACGCGACCGCGTTCGCGCTGCTCGGCCTGCCCGACGCCCCGGACGTCTCGCTGCCGGTCGCGGCCCGCCTGCTGGACCTGGCCGAACGGGACGCCGAACGCCTGCTGGAACGGCTGGCCGACGCCCACCTGCTGGACGCCGCCGCACCGGGCCGGTACCGGATGCACGACCTGCTGCGCACCTACGCACGGGAACGCGCCGCCGAGACGGTCGCCGAGGCCGACCGCGTCCGGGCGCTCACCCGTGCCGCCGACCTGTTCGTGGCGGCGGCCTGGCGCAGTCTCGCGCTGGGAGCCCGCGGATCCATCCGGCAGACGTGGGCGGACCCGGCGTGGCAGGCCGGCAGCCCGGATTTCGCCGACACGGCCGAGGCGTTCGCGTGGCTCGACGACCACCGCCACCACCTGGTCGGTGTCACCCGCACGCCGGGCGTCCCGCCGGAGCGGCTGCTGCGGCTCGCGCCCGGCCTGTTCACCTTCTACCTGAGCCGGGGCTACTGGCTGGACTGGTCGCTGCTGTCCCGGGCGGCCCTGGACGCGGTCGGGTCGGACCGGGTGGCGCGGGCGATCGTGCGGCAGGACCTGGGGCTGGCGCTGGTCGACCTGGCGCACGCGTGGTCCGGCGACCCGCGGGAGGGGTTCGAGCAGCTCGACGGCAGCCTCGCGGACTTCCGGGCGCTGGGCCACGACCGGGGCGCGGCGGGCTGCCTGGTCAACACCGCGCAGGCGCTGGAGCTGTTCGGCCGGGTGGCGGAGGCGATCGCGAAGGCCGAGGAAAGCCTGGCGATCCACCGGGAGCTGCGCGACAACCCGGCCGGCGAGGCGTCCACGCACGAGTACCTGGGCAGCCTGTACGACCGGACGGGCCGGCCGGCGGACGGCCTGCACCACTACCGGATCAGCCTGCGCCTCTACGAGGAGACCGGTCATGGGCACGGCAGTGCCGGGGTGATGCGGCGGATCGGCGTCAACCACCACCGGGCCGGGCGGCACGACGAGGCGCGCGACGCCCTGCACCGCGCGGCGTCGCTGTCCCGGCGGGTCGGCGACCGGGTCGGCGAGGTGGCGTGCCTGGAGGCACTGGGCAGCCTCCACCTCGATGCCCACGACTACGCGGAGGCCGTTCGGGTGCTGCGTGCCGCGGCGGACCTGGCCGAGCGGTTCGGCGACCGCCGTCGGCAGGACAGCATCCAGGGCTACCTGGACGCCGCGTTGTCCGGCGCGGAACAGGCCCGTTGAGACCGGCTGTGCCCTGCTTGCCCTGACCGGGTAGTCGTACCGGTTCGTCGGGGTGCGCCTCGGAGTTCGGTGCGCACCCCAAGTCTTCCGCGCGTCCGCTCAGGCTTTGGAATCGTCCTGGCCCCGCGACCACGAGTCGAGGGCGATGAGCGTCTTGGTGCCGGTGACCTGGTGGTGGCGGCGGATCTCGTCGATGGTGCGCTGCAGGTGCGCCATGTCGCGCACGCGCAGCCACACCAGGGCGTCCGGGTCGCCGGCGATGGTGAACACCGCCTGCGCCTCCCGCATCCGGGTGGTGGTGTGCAGGATGTCGGCGACCTTCGTGTTGCCCGCGAACCTCAGCTCGGTGAACGCCTCGATGCCCCAGCCCAGCTTGGCGTGGTCGATCTGCACGGTGAACCCGGTGATCACGCCGACCTGCTGGAGCCGGTCGATGCGCCGCTTCACCGCCGCCGTGGACAGCGTCACGCGGCTCGCGATGTCGGACAGCGTCCGGCGGGCGTCCTCGCGCAGCAGGGCGAGGATCTCGTGGTCGATCTCGTCCACCAGCTCTTCCGGCACGCCCCCAGCGTAGTCGGCACGCAAAGGATCCGCCTCGTTCAGGTGAACCGCTACGCTTCTTTGCGTCGCAGCCGCGAATACGAGGCCGGATGTTGCGGATCGGATCGCTTCCGTGTGGTGTGACGCACACCGCAGTGGCGTCTGAGTGGAGGAGTCGGCGTGGAAGCGTTCACGTTGGAGGACCGCTATCTCCGGGAGGACGGGATCGTCCACCTGTCCGGGGTGCAGGCGCTGGTGCGGGTGCTGTTCGACCGCGTCCGGCACGACCGGGGCACCGGCCGGGACACGGCGGTGTTCGTGTCCGGCTACGAGGGTTCGCCGCTGGCGGGCTACGACCTGGAGCTGGCGCGGCGCGCCACCCTGCTGGACAAGCACAACGTGGTGCACCGGCCGGGCCTGAACGAGGAGCTCGGTGCGACCTCGGTGATGGGCAGCCAGCTGACCGGGTCGCTGCCCGGCCGGCGCTACGACGGCGTCACGGGCTTCTGGTACGGCAAGGCCCCCGGCCTGGACCGGGCCACCGACGCGCTGCGGCACGCCAACCTGGCGGGCACCGACCCGCGTGGCGGCGCGGTCGCGCTGGTCGGCGACGACCCGAACGCGAAGTCGTCCACCGTGCCGTGCGCCTCGGAGCTGGCGCTGGCGGACCTGGCGATGCCCGTCTTCTTCCCGTCCGACTCGCAGGACGTGCTGGACTTCGGCCTGCACGCGGTGGAGCTGTCGCGGGCCGCCGGGGTGTGGACGTCGCTGAAGGTGGTGGCGAACGTCGCCGACGCGTCGAGCACCGCGGTCGTCCGTCGCGAGTGGGCCGCGCCGGCGCTGCCGGACAACGCCTACCGGCACCAGCCGACCTCCCGGCTGCTGGGCACCGAACTCGCCGCCCTGGAGCGCAGCCTCTTCCACGTCCGGCTGCCGCTGGCGCTGGAGTACGTGCGCGCGTCGGGCGTGAACCGGATCGTGCACCGCACGCCGGCCGACCGGATCGGGATCATCACCTCCGGCAAGTCCTACCTGGACGTGCGACAGGCGCTGCGCGACCTCGGACTGGACGAGGAAGCGCTGGCACGGCACGGGATCAGGGTGCTCAAGCTCGGCGTGATCCACCCGGTCGAACCGGGCATCGTGCGCGAGTTCGCCGACGGGCTCGACCAGGTCGTCGTCGTGGAGGAGAAGCGGTCGTTCGTGGAGACCGCCGTCAAGGAGCTGCTCTACGGCCGGGCGGGGGCGCCCGCCGTGCACGGCAAGACCGGACCGGACGGCCGCAGCCTGTTCCCGGAGATCGGCGAGCTGGACCCGGACCGCATCGCCACCGGCCTGGCCCGCCTGCTGGCCCCGCTGGGCGTCGAACCGGTGGAGGCGTGGCGGCGGCGCGGCCGGCGGGAACGGATCGCGGTGCCGCTGCTGGCCCGCACGCCGTACTTCTGCTCGGGCTGCCCGCACAACTCGTCCACCAAGGTCCCGGAGGGCACGCTGGTGGGCGGCGGCATCGGCTGCCACACCATGGCGCTGTTCATGGAGCCCGAGCAGGTCGGCTCGGTGGTGGGCGTGACGCAGATGGGCGGCGAGGGCGCGCAGTGGATCGGCATGTCGCCGTTCGTGGAGTCGCCGCACTTCACCCAGAACATCGGTGACGGCACGTTCACCCACTCCGGCAGCCTCGCGGTGCGGGCGGCGGTCGCGGCGGGCGTGAACGTCACCTACAAGCTGCTCTACAACTCGGCGGTCGCGATGACCGGCGGCCAGGACGCGGTCGGCGGGCTGCCGGCGGAGAAGATCGCCGCGCTGCTGCTGCTCGAAGGCGTCAAGAAAGTCGTGGTGACCAGCGACGCGCCGCGCCGGCTGCGCCGCCGGTCGTTCCCGTCCGGGGTGGACGTGCGCGACCGGTCCGAGCTGCTGCGCACGCAGGAGGAGCTGGCCGCGATCCCCGGCGTCACGGTGCTCGTCCACGACCAGGAGTGCGCGGCCGAGAAGCGCCGCAAGCGCCGTCGTGGCAAGCAGGAGACGCCCGCGACGCGGGTCGTGATCAACGAGCGGGTGTGCGAGGGGTGCGGCGACTGCGGCACCAAGTCGAACTGCCTGTCGGTGCAGCCGGTGGGCACCGAGTTCGGCCGCAAGACCGCGATCCACCAGTCGTCGTGCAACGTCGACTACTCGTGCCTGGACGGCGACTGCCCGTCGTTCCTGACCGTCGTGCCGGGCGGCGGCAAGCCGCGCCTGGAGTCCACCGAGCTGGCGTTCGACGCGGTGCCCGAGCCGGAGCCGCGGACCGGGCCGGACTTCGCGGTGCGCATCACCGGCATCGGCGGCACGGGCGTGGTGACCGTCGGGCAGGTCCTGGCCACGGCGGCGGTGCTGGACGGTCGGCACGTGCGCACGCTCGACCAGACCGGGCTGGCCCAGAAGGGCGGCGCGGTGGTGTCGGACCTGAAGGTCAGCACCGTGCCGACGGACCAGGCCCCGAAGCTCGCCGCCGGCGAGTGCGACCTGTACCTGGCGTGCGACGCCCTGGTCGGCGCGGACGCGACGAACCTGGCCGTCGCCGACCCGACCCGCACCACGGCGGTCGTGTCCACCACCGAGGTACCGACCGGGCGGATGGTGATCGACACGTCCGTGGCGTTCCCGGACCCGGACAGGGTCCGCTCGACCCTGGAGTCGGCGACCGCGCGGACCGTGGCGCTGGACGCGCGTGCCGTGGCGGAGGAGCTGTTCGGCGACGGGCAGTTCGCCAACATCCTGCAACTGGGGGCCGCCTACCAGACCGGCGCGCTGCCGCTGCCCGCGTCGGCGGTGGAACGGGCGATCGAGCTGAACGGCGTGGCGGTGGCGAAGAACATCCAGGCGTTCCGCCACGGCCGTCGACTCGTGCACGAGCCCCTGCCGACCCCGACCACCGACGCCGAGCCCGCCCCGGCAATCGCTTCGCCGAATGCCGCCGCAGCGCGGGTCCGGGCGTTGGTGCACGCCGAGCCCGGGTCGGAGTTGGCGCGGGTGCTGGACATCCGGGTGCCCGACCTGGTCGCCTACCAGGACGAGCGCTACGCCCGCGCCTACGCCGGGTTCGTCGAAGAGGTCCGGGTGCTGGAGGGTGGCCCGACCGCGGTCACCGAGGAAGTCGCCCGCAACCTCTACAAGCTGATGGCGTACAAGGACGAGTACGAGGTGGCCCGCCTTTCGCTGGACCCGGCGCTCACGGCGCGGATCAGGGCCGAGTTCGGCGATGGCGCCCGGTTCGCGTACCGACTGCACCCGCCTGTGCTGCGGGCGTTGGGGATGCGGAAGAAGGTCGCACTCGGGCCGTGGTTCCGGCCGGTGTTCCGGCTGCTGAGGGCGATGCGACGACTGCGCGGCACTCCGCTCGACGTCTTCGGGTACGCGGGGGTGCGGCGGGTCGAGCGGGAACTGGTCGCCGAATACCGGGCCGTGATCACGAAGGCGCTGCGCGCGTCCGACGTGGACAGGGCGGTGGTGGCCGAGCTGGCCGCGCTGCCGGACGTGGTGCGCGGGTACGAAGAGGTGAAGCTGGCGAACGTCGAGCGGTATCGGGAGCAGCAGGCGCAACTGTTGGCGCGGTTGACGGAGACGGCCGTTCCCGCTGCCTCCTGATCCGGTCCGCGCCCGTCGCGGAGGTGGCCTACCCGCGGATCACGCCGTCCGCAGGTAGGCCACCGCACCCGGTCGCGGACACGCCGGCTTCTGGCCCGCGTGACCGGGGTGTCGGGCAGCACGACCCCGCCTGAGCGACACCACCGTTCGGGTGAACCGAGTAACCCTCCCGGCCCTGCGGGCGACCTCTAGTTACACGGTCCGCGCACGGCCCGGCAGGAGCGGAGGGGTGCTTATGGGCGCGTTGCCGAAGGAACTCCGTCTCGCCCTGTGCATGCGCGGCGGGGTCAGTCTCGCGGTGTGGATGGGCGGTGCGTGTCGGGAGATCGCCACCTTGCGGTCCGCGCTCGGCGACGGTCCCGCTCCGGCCGACGACTGCGACGCCGCCCAGCGCAAGATCTACCGGTTCCTGCTGGAGCGGTCCGGGTACGACGAAGTGACCGTCGACATCCTCACCGGGACCAGTGCGGGTGGGTTGAACGGGGTGCTGTTCGCCAGTCACCTGATGTACGGGATGCCGTTCGACAGTCGGATACGCGACATCTGGCTGCAGTTGGGCGATCTCGAAGGGCTGACCCGCAGACCCGACGAGCCCACGCCACCGTCCTTGTTGGAGGGCAACGGTTTCCACCGCAAGGTGCTCGAGCAGCTCGACCGCCTGGTGGGTGGGTGCGAGCCGGCCGCCCCGCCCGCGATGCTGCGGCTGATCCTCACCGCGACCCGGCTGCACCCGCGCAACGAGTACCTGCGCACCTCGCTGGGCACACCGATGCTGGTGAACTGGTCTCGGGCGCACATGGTGTTCCGCCACCACGGCATCGGCACGGCGGACGCGATCTTCACCGACTTCTCCGCCGACGACCGGAACGCCACCCTGGACCGGCTCGCCTACGCGGCGCGCACCACGTCGTCGTTCCCGGTCGCGTTCGAGCCCGCCGAGGTGGCGGTCGTCAAGCCCGCCGACGCCGCCGAGCGGAACTTCCACGGTCTGATCAGCGAGACGTGCGCCCCGGACCCGGGCGGGGCCGGCCGCGTGCAGCTGATGGACGGCGGCGTGCTGGACAACGTGCCGCTGGCGTGGGCGATCCGGGCGATCGCGGGCGCGGCGGCGAACCAGTCGGTGGACCGCTGGCTGCTCTACCTCGAACCCGTGCCGCCGTCGCCGCCGGCGCAGCCCGCCGACGGCACGCGGTCGCTGGCCCGGCTGGTCGGCGTGATCCGGGCCCTGTTGCAGGCCAAGGCGAACAGCGAGTCGCTGCTGGAGGACGCCACCGAGCTGCGCGAGGCGTGGACGAACGCGCAACGCCTGCACGGCGCGACCGGCGGCATACCCGGCGACCCGGCGTTCGCGCACCTGCCCGACCCGAGCGCGCACGACCGGAAGCGGTACGCGGAGGCCGTGGCGTGCGTGGAGGCCGACCGGCTGGCCCGGCTGATCGAGGACCCGATCTCGTTGGTCGGCCCCGATCCGCTGCCCATCCCGGACACCAGCGCGTTCGCGGGCGCGGAGCCGTGGCCGCTGCTGGCGGACCTGCGCGGCCCCGTCGACACGAACCTGGCCGCAGCCGACTCGTCGTTCCGCTCGCCGCTCGTCGGGGCGCGGGCGGTGGCGTTGGCGCTGGACTGGGTCCACGCCGTGGAGGAAACCGTCGACGCGCCGCCGGAGGCGCTCCGCGACGCGCGGCAGTCGTTGTACCAAGCCAGGTTCGCGTGTGAAGTGCTGTTGGCGGCACGTGACCGGCTGCTGCTGCGGATCGGTGATCCGGGTCGCGAGGTGGACGGCTGGGTGGCCGAGGCCGACCGGTGGCTGGGCCGGTTCGTGCAGGACGCGGGTGGGCTCGGGGACTGCGGTGTCGACATGCTCGCGGAGGTGGCGCACCGGGCCGTGCACGACGATCTGGGCACTCCCCCGGCCGGTTCGGCGGAGCCGTTCTCGAACGCGGTGCTGGATCACGTCGCCAGGACGTGCGTCGCGCTGCGCGCCGCGTTGGCGGGCGAGGCGACCGCGCCGGGGTTCCGGGCGTTGACCGAGGCGTCCGACGCGGTCGCGATGCGGAAGGTGTTGACCTACGCGGAACTCGTGCTCGGCCCGTTGCGGCCGGACCCGTTGGCCGAGCCGACCCGCATCAGGCTGCACACCGTCAACGCGGCGGCGCACAGCCCGCTGGAGGGTCTGCTGTTCGGGGGAGCACCCGAGCCCGAGCACCTGGTCGACCGGAAGCTGAGCGGCAACACGCTGATGAACTTCGCCAGCTTCCTGTCCTCGCGGTGGCGGCTCAACGACTGGACGTGGGGGCGGATGGACGCCGCGTCCGCGCTGGTCGACGTCGTGGCACGCACCGAACGCGCACACACCGGCCAGACCGACACCGGACGGGTCGGCGCCGGGCAGACCGACACCGGCCAGGCCAACACCGGGCGGGCCGACGCCGCCGACCTCGTGACGCGCCTGCGGGACCTGCACGCCGTGCTCGTCGCGGACCACCCGGAACTGGCGGCACTGATCGGCGCGTTCCCGGACGACGTGGACGCGGACAACGTGGCGGAGCGGCTCCCCGGACTGCTGAAGACCTGGCTGCACTGGAACGTCCTGCGGCAGGAGATCCCGCTGCTGAAGGCGCTCGACGAAGCCGGCCACAACCGCGACCTGCCGCCCGCGCCGAAGGTGATGCAGCAGGCGGCTCAGTACACGGCGGCGGACTGCGCCGTGCTCGCCGAGGTGGGCGGGGAGTCCGTGCGGGACCTGCTGACCAGGTCGTCGTTGCGGCGCGCGGCGATGCGGTTGGGATTGGTGGCGTGGCGGGCGGTGCAGCCGGCGGGCGACGGTCTGGCGCGGCTGCCCCGCGCGTTGTCCGCGGTGGTGAAACCCGTTGTGCTGCCACCGGTCCTGGTCGGCTTCCTGGCTCCGGTGGCGAGCATGGCCGCCGCCGCGCTGTGCTGGATCGCGATCACCGTGGCCACCGACAGCGCGTTCAGCCGGCCCGCGCACGTGCTGGTGGCGCTCGGCGCGGGTGTCGCGGTGGGGTGCGCGGTGTGGCGGTGGTGGCCGCATCGGCGCGACTGGCGGGCGACCGTGCGCGCGGTGCTGGTCGGCGTGGTCACCGTGGCCGCCGTGGTGGCGGGTGTCGTGGGGTGGCTGGACCGCGTTCCGGAGGGCGTGCGGGACTTCCGGTCGGTGTTCGTGGGGCTGTTGACCGGGTTCGCGGTGCTGACGTCGTTGTGGAGCGTGGCCGGGTTCGGGTTGGCGGGCGGCGGCCGGAGGTGGCGGCGGGTGTTCCTGATCGGGGCGCTGCCCGCGCTGCTCGCCGTGGTGCTGACGTTGCTGTTCCAGGTTTTCGTGGCCGACCCGCTGGGCGGGTGGCCGGCGGTGCTGGTGGTCTACCTGGCGCTCGCGCTGGAGACCTGCCTGCTCACCAAGCGGTTCCCGGACGCGCCCGCCGGGCCGGACCCGGCTCCGACACCGCGTGTAGGCGCGGTGTCGGAGCCGGAGGTCCCGCAAGGCGTCGCCTTGGCGGCATGAGCGTCGGCAGTCGGATGCCGCGTAGCGAGTCGCTGTGGCGGTGGGGTGTCAGCCCGTCAGCGGGATGGTGAACTTCGGAGCCGCGCCGCCGGTGCTGGACACCGTTGTCGTCGCCTCCACCGGCACGCCGGAAGAGCCGTGCGTGATGCGGTGCACGACCAGGACGGGGGCATCGGTCGGGATGTCCAGCGTGCCCGCCTCGGCACGGCTGGGCAGCCGGGCGTCGAGCTGCACGGTCGCCACGATCGGGTCCAGGCCCGCGTTGCGCAGCAGCGGGGTCAGGTCCGGGTGCGGGGTGTCGTTGCGGTCGGAGATGTCGTGGCCGGTGTGCTGCTCGATGGTGGTCGCCACGGCGCGCGGCAGCCACTGCTGGTCGATGCTGGTCACCCGGGCGCCCGTGTGGTGGTGGCGGATGCGGTGCACCACCAGGCTGCCGGTGGTCAGGCCGAACCGGAGCGCGATCTCCGGGCCGGCGGCCGTCCAGCCGCTGAGCACGACCTTCGGGTAGGTCGCGCCGTCCGGCAGCATCCGCGGCAGCTGCTTGTCCGACGGGGTGGTGGTGCCGCACACGAGGGTGCCCAGGCCCTGCTTGGAGGTCGCCACGCCCTGCGCGACCAGCACCGCGACGGCGGCGCGCGCGGTGCCACGGGCCACGCCGAAGCGGCTCATCAGCTCGTGCAACGTGGGCAGCGCGCTGCCCACGGGGTACTCGCCCCGGTCGATCGCTCCGATCAGGTGATCGGCGATGAGCCGGTACTTCACGTCTTCCACCGTGGCCTCCCCCGAGCCGTTCTCACCGCAGGGACGTGAGCTGGGCGCACTTAGTAACGAACCGTTCGATACTCTGCTATGGTCTGGACCACTTGTCAAGTCTTTGGCTCTGCTAGCGTGCGCGGCACGAGGGTGAAAGCGAGGCGTGGTGTCATCCGGACCAGCGGCCACCGGGCCCCACGTGCTGCGGCGGATCAACGCCACCGCCGTGCTCAACGCGCTGCGCGACGCGGACGGCCACACCGCCACGGTGTCCGACCTGGTGGTGGCCACCGGACTGTCCCGCCCGGCGGTGACCAGGGCGCTGACCACCCTCGCCGAGGCGGGCATCGCCGAGTTCGCGGGCACCACCGAGCACCAGATCGGCCGCCCCGCCCAACGCGCCCGCTTCCGCGCCGAACTGGGCCACGTGGCCGGCATCGACATCGGCCCGCACAAGGTCCTGGTCATGGTCGCCGACCTGGCCGGCAACGTGCTCGCCGAACGCCAGGTCGCCACCCCGCCCAACGCCACCGGCAGCCACCTGGTGGCACTGCTGCGCGCCACCCTCACCGAGGTCGCCGCCGAAGCCGAGGTCACCCCGACCGACCTGTGGTCGGTGGCCGTGGGCACGCCGGGCATCGTCGACCACGAACGCGGCGAAGTGGTGCTGGCACCGAGCATCCCCGGCTGGAGCACCCTGCCGGTGATCGCCGAACTGCGCGAGTGGCTCGGCTGCCCGGTCGGCATCGAGAACGACGTGAACCTCGCCGTGGTCGCCGAGCGCTGGTGCGGCGAAGCGGGCGCCAACCTGCTGTTCGTGCAGTGGGGCGAACGCATCGGCACCGGCATGGTGATCGACGACAAGCCCTACCGGGGGGCGTCGTCGGCCGCCGGCGAACTCGGCTTCATCGACCTCGTCACCGACTTGGACGACGAGCCCAAACCGCCCGCCGACGGCCTCGGCGCGTTCGAGCGCCTGGTCGGCGCCGGGGAGATCCTCCGCCTCGGCATCCAGCGCTGCGACAGCCCGCTGCGCGACCGGCTGGCCGACACCGGCGACATCGCGCCCCTGTTCGACGCGGCCCTGGCCGGCGACCCGGCCGCGCTGTCCGTCGTGGACACCATCGCCACCCGGTTCGCCCGCGGCCTGGCCGTGCAACTGCTGATCATGGACCCGCAGCGGGTCGTGGTGGGCGGCGGCGTGTCCCGGGCGGGCGACGTGCTGTTCGACGCCGTCCGCAAGCGCCTCAGCCGCCTGCTGCTGGTCCCGATCGACCTGCGGGTGTCCGCACTGGGCGTGGGGAACGTCGCCCTCGGCGCCGTCCGGATGGCCCTGGACCAGGTGGAAGCCCGCCTCACCGCACTGCTCTGATCGGCCCCGCGAGCACTTGCCGACCCGTCGCCGACCGGGGAGGGTGTGGGAGTGGGTGCTGCGGAAGAACGCGACGGCGTGTCGTTGACCAATCTCGACCAGCCGTTGTTCGACGGCGCCGAGGCCACCAAGCGGGACCTGGTGGACTACCTCGACGGGGTCCGGGAGCGGATCCTGCCGGGGTTGACCGGCCGGCCGTTGTCCGTGGTGCGGGTGCGGCCCGGCCAGGAGCCGTTCATGCAGAAGAACCTCCCCAAGTACACGCCCGAGTGGGTGCGGACCACGCAGGTGTGGGCCGAGGCGTCCAAGAGGCGGATCAACTACGCCCTCTGCGACGACCGGCGCACGCTGCTGTGGTTCGCCAACCAGCGGGCCGTCGAGTACCACGTGACACTGCCCCGGGCCGACGACCGGCAGCGGCCCTCCTACCTCGTGCTCGACCTGGACCCGCCGGAAGGCGAGAAGTTCGCGTCCGTCGTCGGCGCGGCGCGCCTGGTCCAGCGGGCACTGGCCGACTGCGGGCTCGGCGGCGCGGTGAAGACCAGCGGCGCCAAGGGATTGCACGTCTTCGTGCCCATCTCCGCCAGTGACGACGACGCGGCGGCGGCCACCCGCGCGCTCGCGGCACGGGCGGAGCGGCTGGACCCGGCCATCGCGACCACCGCGTACATCCGCGAGGAACGCGAGGGGAAGGTGTTCCTGGACTCCACGCGCGCGTACGGGGCGACCGTGGTGGCCGCGTACAGCCCGCGCATCCGCCCCGGCGCACCCGTGTCGTTCCCGGTCGCCTGGGACGACCTGGACCGGATCACGCCGCGCGACTTCACCCTCCGCACCGCGCTCGACCTGCTGGGCGACACCGACCCGTGGGCCGAACGGCTGCCCGCGCCCCAGACCCTGCCCGCGGACCTGGTCGAGGAAGGCCGCGGGATCCCGGTGGCACGGGTCGTCGCGATGCACGAAGGCAAGCGACGGGCCCGCGAACGGCGCGGCTAGTGCCCCGCCTCTCAAGTCCGCTCTCGAATCACGTCACGTGATGAATTCGATCGGCCGCATTCACCAGCCCACCCCGAGGAAGCCTCGCAATCGCCGATATTCGACGCCTGATTCCACCTCGAATTGATTGGACGTCGACCGGACTCGAACCCGCATCATCCGACGCGGTGATCGGCTACCGTGGCCACGTTGACCCTTCTTTCGGAGGCGTTGTCCCATGGCGTGGCCAAGCAGTGTGCGCAGGTGGCGCACGGCTCTACCCGGTGCACATGACGCGGATCCGAGTACAACCCACGCGGAATCGCATTGGTCGGCGGACCACCCGGTGCGCGACGTATTGCACCGGCGCCGGGCCGGCGGCAGTAAACCCGGCCGGCGGTCGGACGGGTTCAAAGTCGGACTCGCCATCGAGGGCGGCGGCCTGCGCGGGGTGGTCTCGGGCGCGATGCTCAGCGCGCTGGAGGACATGGGTTTCGCCGACAGCTTCGACGACGTGTACACGTGCTCGTCGGGCGCGGTGAACGGGGCGTACTTCATCACGCGGCGGACCTGGTTCCCGTTGTCCATCTACTTCGACGACCTGACCACCGGCGTGTTCCTGGACTTCCGGCGGGTGTTCCGCGGCGCGGGTCCGATGAACCTGGAGTACGTGTTCGAAGAAGTCCTGGCCGTCCGCAAACCCTTGGACTACGCCGCCATCATCGCGGCACCGCAGCGTCTGCACGTCATGGTCACCATCGTCGACGAGCTGCGCACCCTCGACGTGCACGAGTTCCACTCGCCCGAAGACCTGCGGTCGGCGTTGCGCGCGAGCACATGGCTGCCCCTGGCGATCCGGGGCACCACCGACTTCCGGGGGCAGCGCGCGATCGACGGCGGCGTGCTGCGGTTCCACCCCTTCCGCGCGGCCGTGCTGGACGGCTGCACGCACGTCCTCTCGTTGAGTACCAGGCCGATCGCCCCCTCCCAGGCCGGCACGCCGCTGATCAACCGCCTGGTCGCCCGGCACCTGGAGCGGCTGCGTCCGGGCCTGGGCACGGGCTTCATCACCTCGATGGACGACTACCGCCTCCAGGACCGACCTCGCCTCGCCCGCAGCCGGCTGCACCCGGGCGAACCCGCGATCCTCGACCTCGCGCCGCTCCCCGGCACACCCGAGGTCAAACGGCACGAGGTCGACCGGGGCAAGCTCCTCGACGGCGCGCGGTCGGCGTACCGGCTGGCGCACGAGGTGCTCGAAGGCAAGGACGTCGTCGTCGTGCCCCGGCTCACGGTGTACCCGCCGAGGTCCGACGCGGAGGGCCCCACATGACCGACATCCGCACCGAGCCCACGGGTGCCGATGTCCTGCGCCACGTGCTGCGCCACGTCCTGCGCCTCGGGCGACACGACTCGGAGAGCCGGGCGCTGCGCGAGATCCACGAGCTGTGCGGCAGCGCGGCCGAGTGGCGGCAGGTCCTGGTGCGGATTCCGCTCGACAAGCTGTCGTTCCAGCTCGAGGCGGGCGTCGAGCGCGCGACCGCCATCGCGGCGCTGACCGGTTGGTGCCGCAGCTTCAAGACCCGTCGCGCGGGCGGTCACCAGCGGCACGAGTCCGAGGTGTTCGGGTACCTGTCGGTCCTGCTGATCACGCTGACCACCATGGCGCAGTCCGACGCCGGCGCGGCCCAGGAGGCCCACGACTGCCAGGGCGTGTGCCACCCCCTGGTCCAGGACGACTCGGTGCGGCGCGCCCTCGTCGAGCTGTACTCGCCGGCCCGCACCGCCGAACACCACGTCGGCAGCGAGTGGGCGGTCGTGCGGGACGCGCGGTTCGAGTTCCACCGGCACGGGTCGACGTCGTTCCTGCTGCGCGGGAAGCCCGGCCAGGTGACCGCGCGGCACACCGAGTTCGCCCTCAAGTGCGTGCTCTTCCCGTACGCCGACATCCCGGTGATCGCGGCGAAGACCCGCTCCTACGAGACCGACCACAACTCGCTCGACGCGAGCGGGCGGACAGTCGGCCACATGGTCCGCGTCTGGGCGAGCACGGACAACTGGATCCTCATGGACTTCGCGGAGGGCCGCACCCTCGCGGAGGAGATCGACGAGCTCAAGCGGGAAGCCGCCCTCCCGGTGGTCGGCCGCTTCCGGCGACGGCAGCCGTCACCGGCCGGGAACGTGCGGCTGGACCTGATCCGCAAGGTCGGCCTGCCCCTGCTGACCGCGTTGGCCGAACTGCACCGGTCCGGCAAGCGCCACGAGGACCTGTCGCCGACCAACGTCATCGTGCACCGCCGCGTCCCCGACCGCGACGGCCGGGCCTACGACCTGACCTTCGTGGACTTCGGCCGCAACTACCTCTACAGCGGGGCGTTCGCGGGCCCGCGCACCGCGCAGAGCGCGTACGTCGCGCCGGAGGTGCGCGCCAACTCCGAGGACGTGGCCAAGGCCGACCTGTACTCCCTCGGCCACATCCTGATCGCACTCGGCGACGTCGGCGCGAACCGCGACGACACCATCCCGGACCGCTTCTACGGCCAGGCACCGCTGATCGCCCGCGTCGTCGAGGACCTGATCGACGTGCGCCCCGACCGCCGACTGCTGGTCTTCCCGGTCCCGATCGACGACGCCGACGTCTACCACTACCTGCGGCAGGTGCTGGAACAGGAACTCGACGTCACCCAGGCCGCGCTGGTGGACGACCCCGACCTGCGCCCGCGCGCCATCCCCTACGACCGGCACACCGTGACCGAGACCGTGCGGACGCTGTTCCCGGCGTCCCGCGAACCCAAGCGACGACGGCGCATCTACCGAATGCGCAAGCAGCAGGGGGTGCTCGCCGATCCGCGGAGGTCGATGCACGCGCGGTGGCTGCTGTTCTTCTCGGTGGTGTCGTCGCTGAGCTACTTCACCAGTACCACGGTCTGCGTCCTGTGGTTCCTGCGCGACATCGGCATCGACGTGCTCGGCCCGCCGGTGCAGCTGGTGCTGCGCCCCTGGGACGTGCCGCCGGGGGTCATCCCCCTCGTCGACGACCTGCGCGTACCGGACTACAAACTGGGGTTGGTGTGGGAGAACCTCCCCGCCCGCATCATCGGCCTGAGCTTCGCGCTGGCGTCGGTCCGCTACTACCAGAACATCCTGAGCGGTGTCACCACGCTGGTGGCGAGGTCATCCGCGTTGCCGGGGGCACCGCTGCGGATCGCGGCGGAGATCGCGATCCGGGCCATGGCGCCGTGGGCGTCGTGGCTGATCCTCTGGGTGAACCTGGTCGACGTGCGGGACTGGCCGCTCAGCACCGCCATCGGCTACTCCGGGGTCGTGTTCTCCAACGTGCTGTGCGCGGCGTTCGCGACCCGGTACCTCGCGCTGGCCCGGGCAGCCGAGCTCAGCACCGTGCCGCCGGAGCACCAGAAGATCATCGGTCTCGACGCGTTCCGGCAGTGGGGACCGACGGTCACCCTGTACAGCGTGACGGTGTGGGTCTTCGCCTACCTGATCATGAACGGCACGCTCAAGGACACCTACGTGTACGCCCTGTCGGTGGCGCTGGTGAACATCGGCCTGTTCTACGTGCTCAAGACCGGCATCAACGCCCTCGACGTGCGCACCGGCCTGAACCGCTGCTTCCTGGCGGCCGAACGCCTCCGCTACGAGGCAGAGGCGAACCACCGCCCGCGACCCCTCGCCGCCCCGAAGCATCCGGTGCACGCCAACCCGGACTGAAGCGGCCCGGCGCACGGCGGCCGGCACGTCCGACGTCAGCCCTCCAGCGGCTTCTTCAACGCGGGCACCCGCTCGGCCCCGTACCGCTGCGCCAGCACGCCGTCCAACATCTCCTCGACGGCCACGCCCCGCTGCTTGGCGGCATCGCGCAGCGCGTCGTCGGCGTGCGCGAGGAGCGGACGCGGGTCCATCCGCCACCGGCCGCCCTCCTTGGCGAACGGCAGCTCGATGTCGGTCTGCTTGCCCTGCATGACCATCAGCGCGGTCGCGGCGTCGCCGTTCACGGTGATCTCGCCCAGCTCCGCGCTCCGGGCGTTCTCCCCGACGAGGTTCTTCTCCACGGCCGACTTCACCAGGTCGGCCGGTGACGCGGCGCGCAGGGTGGCGGCGTCGAACTCGGCGCGCAGGGCGTAGACCACGAACGCGCTGGACGGCGGGAGGGCGCCCACCTTGTCCGCGCCCCCGGTGAGGGCGAGCACGCGGCTCTCGTCGTAGAAGCGGTGCATGCCGGCGGAGAGCAGGTTCACCGTGGCGGCACCGTCCTTCGCGAGGGCGGCCTTCTTGTAGTCCTCGAACGCCGTGCGGACCGCCGCCGTCTCGTCGGCAGCGGCCGTGCCGGCGGTCGGCGAGGCACCGGACGAGTTCGTCGGGGTCGTCGGGGCGGGGGTGCCGCTGCACGCGCCGACGACGAGCACGGCGCACAGGGCGAGCAGGGTGTTCCGGACAGGGGTCACGTTCCGCAGCGTAGTGCCTGGTCACGTGCGTGCGTCCAGCCTTCCGGCGTACCGCCGGGATTTTATTCCAGTCTGCACTGAAGTCATGGAATAAACAGAGATGTCGTTTTTGCGTCCGAACGTGCCACAACGAACGTCGCTACCGCCGGATGGTCCCAGCCCGCAGGCTCATCGTGGCTATCCCTAACCCTGCGGAGGCAGCCATGTCCCTGAAGCGGACGACACCGTTGGCGAGCGCACTCCTGCTCGCCGCGGCCCTGCTGAGCCCACCCGTGGTCACCGCGGCCCCGGCCGGCACCCTGGCCGTGCCGGACATCTCGCTGGCCAACGTCCAGGCCCACCTCAACAGCTTCCAGACGATCGCCAACAGCAACGGCGGCAACCGGGCGCACGGCCGGCCGGGCTACCGGGCGTCGATCGACTACGTCAAGGCGAAGCTCGACGCGGTGGGCTACACGACGTCCGTCCAGCAGTTCACGCACAGCGGCGCCACCGGGTACAACCTGATCGCCGACTGGCCGGGCGGCGACGTGAACAACACCCTGATGTTCGGCGGCCACCTGGACAGCGTGGCCGCGGGCCCGGGCATCAACGACAACGGCACCGGGTCGGCGGGCATCCTGGAGGTCGCGCTGACCGTGGCGCGGGAGAACCTCAAGCCGCAGAAGCACCTGCGGTTCGGCTGGTGGGGCGCGGAGGAGCTGGGCCTGATCGGCTCCAACTACTACGTCGCCCAGCTGCCGGCCGCCGAGAAGTCGCGGATCAAGGGCTACCTGAACTTCGACATGATCGGCTCGCCCAACCCCGGCTACTTCGTCTACAGCGCCAGCGGCCAGCCCACCGGCTCGGCCCAGCTCCAGCAGACGCTGCAGGCGGCGTTCAGCGGCGTCGTGGCGACCGAGCTGACCTCGGTCGGCGGACGGTCCGACCACGCGGCGTTCGCCCGCGCGGGCATCCCGGTCGGCGGCCTGTTCACCGGCGCGGAGACCATCAAGACCTCCGCGCAGGCGTCGAAGTGGGGCGGCTCGGCGGGTGTCGCGTTCGACCGGTGCTACCACCGCTCGTGCGACACGACCGCCAACCTGGAGACCACCTCGCTGGACCGGATGAGCGACGCCATCGCGTACTCGCTGTGGACGCTGGCCGGCGTCGGCACCCCGCCGGCGTCGAAGTTCGAGAACACCGACGACCTGGCCCTGCCGGACCAGGCCACGGTGGAGAGCCCGATCACCGTCTCCGGCGTCGCCGGCAACGCGCCCTCGGCGCTGGTCCTGGGCGTCGACATCACCCACACCTACCGGGGCGACCTGGTGATCGACCTGGTGGCGCCGGACGGCACGGCGTTCCGGGTGAAGAACTCCAGCAGCGACAGCGCCGACAACCTCGTGACGACCTACACGGTCGACGCCTCCGGCGAGGCCGCCAACGGCGTCTGGAAGCTGCGCGTCCGCGACGCGGGCCCGCAGGACGTCGGCACGCTGAACAGCTGGTACCTGCAGTTCTGAGCCGGCACCGGCGGCGGGGCTCGTCCGGAGCCCCGCCGCCGGCAGGCTGAACCGTCCGGTGGCGGTGCCCCGGTCCGCGACGTGCCGGACGTGCCCGTCACCGTGGAGAGACGATCAAGGCAGTCCGCGACGGGTTCGGGTGTTCCCTGAAGGACGCCGTGGAGCGGTTCAGCCCGCGGACCGGGTCACTGCGGCGGACCAAAGCACTGCGGCGGACCAGGCCGGGCGGCTGAGCACCGCTTCCCGGGGTTGGACCCGGTGATCGACGGCACGGCAAAGAGGCCGACCATTCCTGCCACTTTCAACATATAGCAGAGAGGGGGTCTTGCGGCAAGACCCCGGTCGTACCGCAGAATCACCGGCCGAAGCCGGAACCTGCGGAAATGAGGACTCCATCAACAAGCTGTCACCACAGGCGAATAAGCCCGGTCCCGAGGGTCGGGGGGCGGAAGAGGAGCGAGACAGGCCCGATGGGGCGGACGGGGAGGGTGAACGGGTGGGCAGCTACGTGCTCGGTCTTCAGGAGGTCGACCGGACGCAGGTCGCTGTGGTCGGCGGCAAGGGCGCGCACCTGGGGGAGCTTTCGCGGATCGAAGGCATCCGCGTGCCGGCCGGGTTCTGCGTGACGACGGACGCCTTCCGGCGGATCATGGAGGACGCGCCGTCCATCGGCGATCGGCTGGATCGGTTGTCGCGCCTGGAACCGGACGACCGGGAGGCGATCAGCACGCGCAGCGCGGAGATTCGAGACACCCTCGAAGGGATCGTCGTCCCCGACGACGTGGCGGCGGCGATCACCGACGCACTCGCCGGGCTCGGCGAGCGGACCGCCTGCGCCGTCCGGTCGAGCGCGACGGCGGAGGACCTGCCGGCGGCCTCCTTCGCGGGCCAGCAGGACACCTACCTGAACGTGGTGGGGCCGACGGCGGTCCTCCGGCACATCAGCCGGTGCTGGGCCTCGCTGTTCACCGAGCGGGCCGTGACCTACCGGCTGCGCAACGGCTTCGACCACCGCAAGGTCCACATGGCCGTGGTCGTGCAGCAGATGGTCTTCCCGCACGCGGCCGGCGTCCTGTTCACCGCCGACCCCGTCACGTCCAACCGGAAGGTCGCCTCCGTGGAGGCCGGCTTCGGCCTCGGCGAGGCCCTGGTCTCCGGCCTGGTGAACGCCGACAGCTACCAGGTGCGGGACGACGAGGTCGTCGCCAAGGCGGTCGCCGCCAAGAAGCTCGCCATCCGCGCCGTGTCGGGAGGGGGAACGCGGGAACAGGCGATCGAGCCCGCGCGGCAGGAGCAGCCGGCGCTGACGGACGAGCAGGTCGTGCGGCTCGTGCGACTGGGTCGACGGATCGAGGCGCACTTCGGCCGTCCCCAGGACATCGAGTGGTGCCTGGTCGACGACGGCTTCCAGGTCGTCCAGAGCCGGCCGATCACCACGCTGTTCCCCGTGCCCGAGACCGGCGACGGGGAGAACCACGTCTACGTCTCCGTCGGTCACCAGCAGATGATGACCGACCCCATGAAGCCCCTGGGGCTCTCGCTGTGGCAACTCACCACACCCCGGCCCATGGCCGAGGCCGGTGGGAGGTTGTTCGTCGACGTCACCCGGATGCTGGCGTCGCCCGCGAGCCGGGTCGACCTCATGGGCGCCGTGGGGAAGTCCGATCCGCTGATCGGGGACGCGCTGCGGACCATCGTCGAACGCGACGGCTTCCTCCCGACGCTCCCGGACGACGGTCCCGGCGAGCAGGTGCCGGGCGTCGCGCCGGCCACGATCGAGACCGATCCGGCCATCGTCACCGAGCTGATCGGGCGCGGCGAGGCTTCCGTTGCCGCGTTGAAGGGAGAGATCCGGGCGAAGTCCGGACCCGAACTGCTCGACTTCATCCTGTCGGACATCCAGGAACTGCGACGGATCCTGTTCGATCCGCAGAGCCACCAGGCGATCATGGCCGGGATGCAGACGACGTGGTGGCTCAACGAGCGACTGCAGGAGTGGTTGGGCGAGAAGAACGCGGCCGACACCCTCACGCAGTCCGTCCCCCACAACGTCACCTCGGAGATGGGGCTGGCGCTCCTCGACGTCGCGGACGTGATCCGCCCGTACCCGGAAGTCGTCGCCTTCCTGCACGACGTCGAGGACGATGGCTTCCTGGACGAGCTGGACGGGCTCACGGGCGGGCGGGAGGCACGCGACGCCATCCGGGCCTACCTCGACAGGTACGGCATGCGCTGCGTCGGCGAGATCGACATCACGAGGCCGCGCTGGAGCGAACGCCCCAGCACGCTCCTGCCCATGCTCCTCACCAACATCAGGAACTCCGAGCCGGGCGCCGGCGGACGCCGCTTCGAGCAGGGGCGGCAGGAGGCGTGGAAGAAGGAACAGGAACTGCTGGAGCGCTTGCGGGCCCTGCCGGACGGGGAGCGGAAGGCCGAGGAGACCAAACGGAACATCGATCGCGTCCGGACGTTCGCCGGGTACCGGGAGTACCCGAAGTACGGCATGGTCAGCCGCTACTTCGTCTACAAGCAGGCTCTGCTGGGCGAGGCCGAGCGCCTCGTCCGGGCCGACGTGCTCGGCGAGGTGGAGGACATCTTCTTCCTGAGGTTCCAGGAACTTCAGGAAGTCGTGCGCACGAACCAGGTCGACGGCGAGCTCATCCGTCGGCGCAAGGAGGAGTTCGGGTCGTACCAAGCGCTCACGCCGCCCCGGGTGCTCACGTCGGACGGCGAGGCCGTCGCCGGAGCGTACCGACGCGACGACCTGCCGGCCGGTGCGCTGGTCGGCCTGCCGGTTTCCGCCGGGACCGTCGAAGGACGGGCACGGGTCATCCTGGACCTGGCAGAGGCCGATCTCGAACCGGGCGACATCCTGGTCACGGCTCACACGGACCCCAGTTGGTCGCCCCTGTTCGTCGCGGTCAAGGGCCTGGTGACGGAGGTCGGGGGCCTGATGACCCACGGTGCCGTGATCGCACGGGAATACGGCCTGCCGGCCGTCGTCGGGGTGGAACACGCCACGCGCTCGATCCAGGACGGGCAGCGGATCCGCGTGAACGGCACCGACGGGTACGTCGAGATCCTGCCCGCGACGTGACGAACTGAGCCATCGCCACGCTGACCACCCGGTCGACGTCCCAGGGCACGGCACTGGACGTCGACCGGGACGGTCACCGGGTCAGGCGCGTGCCACCGTTGAGCGGTCTCGGGCGCTGATGGCGGACTCGGGCAGGTGGGCGGTGTTGCGGCGCTTCGTCCTATCCGGCATCCGCGGTCCCTCCGGCACACCCGTGTGCCACCTGCGGCCTTTCGGCACATCGGCACGACGTCCGCAGGGCCGTCGCTCGTTGGAGCAGATCCCGATCAGTTTCACCCGGATGGGCGACAAGACCGGGTTTCCCACCACCCCTACGGGTACCCGATCACCGGGGCAAGGGAAGGACGGACGATGGCGAATACGACCATCCGCACCGGTCGGCGTCCGGTGCAGGCCGCCGCGCTGCTGGTCGGTGTGGCATTCCTGGCGGTCGGCGTGCTGGGGTTCATCCCCGGCGCGACCTCTGGTGACCTGGCGTTCGCCGGGCCGCATTCGCACGCGTTGCTGTTCGGCGTGTTCGCGGTGTCGGCGTTGCACAACCTCGTGCACCTGCTGTTCGGGGTGCTGGGTGTGCTCGCGTCGGCGCGGCGCGGGCCGTCTCGCATGTTCCTGGTGGTCGGCGGTGGGCTTTACCTGCTGCTGTGGGTCTACGGCTCGATCATCCACGAAGGCGGGCCGTTGCCGGTGAACGCGGCGGACAACTGGCTGCACTTCGGGCTGGGGGCGGCGATGGTCGTGCTGGGTGTGGCGACAACGGCGGTGGAGCGGTCGCGCGGGCAGTACCCGGGACCTGAGCAACGGGGCTGACTCCCCCGGGCGACACCTGCCGGACGTCACCTGTCGAATCGCACCCCGGGCGTCATCGGTGTCACGAGACGTCACGGGGTGCTTCGTCCGGCTTGAGCCGATGGTGCCTTGGGGGCGGCCGTCGCCGGGTTGCCGGCCGCCGGTGACCACCTCCCTGGGTGCGCAGCAGCACCTCGATCCAGGAGCGGGAACGCCGTCCGGGTTCTTGGCGGGAGTTCTCCGGTGTCCCCCGGACGGTCGGACCCCGCAGGGTCAGTGCTCCTCCGCCTCCTCCGACTCCGGAAACGGGTCCGGCGTGGTCTGCCGCAGGTCCCGCGCGATGGCGTCGGCCTCGTCGATGAGCTGCTGCGTGCGCTCCAGCTGGCGCTCGTCCGGCTCGGGTGTGGTCATCCGGCACCTCCTTCGTGCCCGAGTAGTGCCCACCGGAAGACGCGGCTAACCGTTCATCGATGCCCGCCCCAGGGAGGCTTGTCGGACCACCACGTGGGCTGCGGGTGGACGAACGGCACCGCCAACACGAGTCCCAACGTCATCAACACCCCGAGCACCGTCACCGGCCACGCCCAGGCCCGTCTGGTGCTGATCGCCTTCTCGCAGACGGCCTTGTGCACCGGCACCTCCGCTGCCCGCTCCCCGTGCGGGTCATAGGTGATGGAGCCGTGCAGTCCGGTGACCGCGCTGCCACACATCAACTCCTCGCCGCCGACCTCCTCCTCCATGGTGAGGAGCAGGCCGCCCGCGCCGACGAGGAGCAACAGCCCCGCGAGATACGCGAGCGCACTGTGCAGGACAGGGTCCATACGCCACTCGCCGCGTACCGTCATGCCCCTATCCTGCCTGTTCACGGCTCCGCAGTCGGCTGGAAACTTCCCCTTTCCCCGGCCTCGCACCAAGGTCGAGTCATGATCGACGAAGCGGGCCGACCGTGCTGCCCCCGCCACGATCGGATGGCCGGGCGAACCTGTCAGGACGCGGTCGGATCGGCTGCCCTGGCCGCCCGCTCGATTTCCACCCGCCGGGCCTCCCAGAAGGCTGCATCCTGCCCCCGCCGGGCCATGCCTTCCGCGTCCATCTCGACCGCGCCGTCCAACTGCTCGCGCAGGATGTCGGCGTGCCCGGCGTGCCGACTGGTCTCCGTGAGCACGTGGACCAGAACGTTGAACAGCATCACGTCAGGACGCGGCCACCAGGGCACGTGGCCGGGCGAGTCGATGGAGAGAGCAGCGATGGTCGCGTCGGAGTGTTCCCAGACGCGTCGGTAGCGATCGATGATCTCCTCGCGTGATTCGTCCTCGGTCGCCCACAAGTCGGTACCGCGCTGTTCGAGATCGTCCCACCGGGGAACGGGCTCGGGGAACGGACGATCGAAGACCTCGCCGAAGTACCGGGACTCCGACACCGACAGGTGCTTGACCAGCCCGAGCAGGTTGGTTCCGGTCGAGGTGAGGGGGCGACGGATGTCGTACTCGGACAGCCCGTCGAGCTTCCGGAGCATCGCCTCACGGATCTCCCGCAGGTCGCTGTGCAGGTACACCTTCGCGAAGTCATCGATCACGGGTACGAGCATGCACCAACAGCCCCGCGCCCAGCCTGCAAGGCCTTGGCCATGCCGTGGTTCCGCTGCTGTGTGGGCAGGTTCGTCACACGTCCCCTCCGGGATCCTGACCGAGACCGCACGGGTCGAGCGCCGGAAATCCCGTCAGGTGCATCCGATCGCACGCACGGTGCCGGGACGACGGTCAGCCCCGAGTCGTCGCGGTGGTGCCGAACGGCCGCAGCCTCGACGTCCGTAGGTCCACCCAACGCGTCACAGTGGGTTGTGAAATCCAACTCAGCAGGTGTAGACCTTGATTTCAGCTTCGATGCGAGGAGGGACCATGAGGGACGCGGTGATCGTCGACGCGGTGCGCACGCCGGTCGGCAAGGGCAAACCCGGCGGAGCGCTGTCCGGCGTCCACCCGGTCGACCTGCACGCGCACGCCATCCGGTCCCTGGTGGAGCGGACCGGCATCGACCCGGCGCTGGTGGACGACGTGATCAGCGGCGCGGTCGGGCAGATCGGCGAGCAGAGCTCCAACACCGCGCGGTGGGCGGCGCTCGCGGCGGGGCTGCCCGAGTCGGTGCCGGCGGTGACCGTGGACCGGCAGTGCGGCAGCAGCCAGCAGGCGATCCACTTCGCCGCGCAGGGCGTGCTCGGCGGGGCGTACGACGTGGTCATCGCCTCGGGCGTGGAGTCGATGAGCCGGGTGCCGATCGGCAGCCAGACCGCCGGCCGCGACTTCCTCGGCCGGGGTGCGGCCGGACGCTACCCGGAAGGCCTGGTGCCGCAGGGCATCAGCGCCGAACTCATCGCGCTGCGCTGGGGTTTCCCCCGCACGCAGCTGGACGCGTTCGCCGCCGAGAGCCACCGCCGCGCCGCGACCGCGTGGTCCGAAGGCCGGTTCGCGGCCGAGGTCAGCCCGCTGAAAGCACCGAACGCCGCCGGCGAACCGGTCGACGTCGACCACGACGAGTCCGTCCGGCCGGCGACCACGCCCGAGGTGCTGGCCGGCCTGCGCCCCGCGTTCCGCGCCGACCACTGGCAGGAGCGCTTCCCCGAACTGGACTGGCGGATCACGGCGGGCAACTCCTCCCCCGTCAACGACGGCGCGGCGGCCGTGCTGATCACGTCCGGCGAGACCGCTGCGAAGCTCGGCCTCCGGCCGCGCGCCCGGCTGCACTCGTTCGCCGTCGTCGGCGACGACCCGCTGCTCATGCTGACCGGCGTCATCCCGGCCACCCGCAAGGTGCTGGACCGCGCCGGACTGTCCCTTTCGGACATCGACGCGTTCGAGGTCAACGAGGCGTTCACCAGCGTCGTGCTGGCCTGGCTGGCGGAAACCGGAGCGGACCCGGCGAAGGTCAACGTGAACGGCGGCGCGACGGCCATCGGTCACCCGCTCGGGGCCAGCGGTGGACGGCTGATGACGACGCTGCTGTCCGTGCTGGAGCAGACCGGCGGGCGGTACGGCTTGCAGACCATGTGCGAGGCCGGCGGCCTGGCCAACGCGACCGTCATCGAACGGCTCTGACCGGGGCGGCGGGCTCGTCCGCCGACCCGGACTCCGACCTTGACTCCCACCCGGACCCCGACCGCACGACCGGAGCCCCGGGCCGTCAGGCGGTCGACGGCGGCGGGTGGCTCCCGTGGGCCGCCCGCCGCCGTGCTCCCCGGTTCACCCCTGGGCGGACTCGTCCATCCAGAACAGCTCCCACAGGTGGCCGTCCAGGTCGGCGAACCCGCGCGAGTACATGAAGCCGTGGTCCTGCGGCTCCTTGCTCGACCGAGCGCCCGCCGCCAGCGCCTTGTCCACGATCTCGTCGACCTCCGCGCGGCTGTCCACGCCCAGCGCCAGGATCGCCTCCACCGCCTTGTCGCTGTCGACGATCTCCCGGTCGGTGACGAACGTCTTGAAGTAGGGCTTGGTCAGCAGCATCGCGTAGACGGTGTCGCCGAAGACGATGCACGTGGCGTTCTCGTCGGTGAACTCCGGGTTGTGCTTGAAGCCCAGGGTGCCGAAGAACTCGATGGACTTCGCGAGGTCGGCCACGGGCAGGTTGACGAAGATCTTGACGGACATGAGGCCCCCACTGTCGGCACTGGCGGACACTGCCGTGTCCTGCGGTAACTTGTGTGTCCGGCGGACACAAGGTGTACCCTAGACACAGCTCGACAACGGGTGCAAGCCCCTGTTTCGGAAGCGGTGTGCGGATGGGTGAGAGCCGGGGCGCGGAGCTGTTGTGGGGTTCGCGCGGGAAGACCGCGCGGCCGCAGAGGCTCGCGCTCACCGTGGACCGCATCGCCGACGCCGCGATCGAGGTGGCCGACGCCGAGGGCATGGCCGCCGTGTCGATGCAGCACGTCGCGGCGCAGCTGGAAGTCACCAAGATGGCGCTCTACCGCCACGTGGCGAGCAAGGCGGAGCTGGTCGCGGTGATGATCGAGTCGGCCGTGGGCGAGCCGCCGGACCTGACGACCGTGCCGGGCGGGTGGCGGCCGAGGCTCGTGCGGTGGGCCGACCTGATGCGCGCGGCCTGGGATCGGCACCCGTGGCTGCCCGCCGCCACGACCGGCGAACGGCTGACCGGTCCGCGCGAGGTCGGGTGGACGGAGTCGGCGGTCGCCGCGCTGGCCGACACCGGGCTGGACGGCAGCGAGCGGATGGACGCGGTGTTCCTGCTCAGCGGCCACATCCGCAACACGCAGTCGGCGGCGACGGCCGGCACCCAGCCGTGGACGGCGGAGAAGCACCTGCGCGACATCCTCCGCGACCACAGCCACCGGTTCCCCGCACTGCTCGAAGCGGAAGGCTCGACCAACGGCTCGGCGCGCGACAACGGCTGGAGCTTCGGCCTGGAGCGCATCCTGGACGGCCTCGCGGTGCTCATCGACAGCCGCCGCTGAAACCGACCCCCGACCGCACCGACCACATCCGGGCCGAGCGGGGGCTGGTCGAGTGGTGCGACGAGGTGCCGGCGGCGCTGCGAGAGGACGACCCGCGATGACCGGCTACCCGAACCTGTTGCGCCCCTTGGACCTGGGCTTCACCACCCCGCGCAACCGGGTGCTGATGGGCTCGATGCACACCGGCAACGAGGACCGCTTCAAGGACTTCGGCGCGCTCGCCGAGTACTTCGCCGAACGCGCCCGCGGCGGCGTCGGCCTGATGGTCACCGGCGGCTCCTCCCCCAATCGCGCGGGCTGGTTCTACCCGTTCTCCTCCAAGCTCTCCACCCATCGCGAGGCGCGCCACCACCGCGTGATCACCGACGCCGTGCACGAGGCGGACGGCAAGATCGCGGTGCGGCTGCTGCACGCGGGCCGGTACTCCTACCACCCGCTGTCAGCGTCCGCGATCAAGGCCCCGATCGGCAGGTTCCGGCCGCGTGCGCTGTCGGACCGGGGTGTGCGGTCGCAGGTCGAGGCGTTCGCGCGCAGTGCCGCGCCGGCCCGCGAGGCCGGCTACGACGGCATCGAGATCATGGGCTCCGAGGGCTACTTCATCAACCAGTTCCTCGCGCCACGCACCAACAGGCGCACCGACCGGTGGGGCGGCAGCGCGGAGAACCGGCGGCGGACCGCGGTGGAGGTCGTGCGGCGGTGCCGGGAGGCGGCCGGGCCGGACTTCGTCATCATCTACCGGCTGTCCGTGCTCGACCTGGTCCCGGACGGGCAGACCTGGGACGAGGTCGTCGGCGAACGGGTGGCCGTGATCGGGGCCGGCGGCATCGGGGTGGACGTCAGCGAGTTCCTGACCCACACCACCTCGCCCGCGCCGGACCTGGACCAGTGGCGTGCCGAGTGGGGCGTCGGCGATCCGGCCGACACTCGTGGCGGGGTGGTGGAGCCGCGGCCGGACGACGGGGCGGGCGAGCCGGGTGCCAGGGCCGGGCGACGACGCGTGCGACGCGGCGCGGCCGGTCCGATCGGCCTCGCACCGGGAGGGCCCCGTGAACGCGGGGCTGGTGGCGGACGGGCTCGTCCCGTGACGGAGGATCTCCGGTATGAGTCGACCGTTCACCACCGAAGACCTGCGCCGCTGGGAGGCGCACGCAGTACCGGCCTGGGTCTACAAGGGCGTGCTGGTGGTCGGCTGGGCGGTGGCCTTCGGTTACTCCATCACCACCACGACCGGCTGCACGTCGGCCACGCCCTGCTACCCGGACCCGTGGCTGTCGGTGTTCGCGGCGGCACTGCTGGCCACCCCTTTCCTGCTGTGGCGCGAACCCGTGGTCGGCTGCGCCCTGGGAGCCGGTTTCGGGCTGGCGGAAGTGCTGTCCGAGTCGCACGAGGGCATCCGGCTGGCCTTCGGGCTGCACGGCCTGGCGTGCGCGCTGGTGGCGTTGTGGCTGGTGGAGGCCCGGCGGGAGCAGCACCGGGTGTTCGGCCGGATCAGCACCCCGACCGTGGTCCCGCACGCCGCACCGGTCCGGTTCACCGGCCGCACGGTGGCCGCGCTGCTGATGCTGGTCGTCGGCGGGCTGGCGCTGGTGAAGTACGTGGTCGACTCGTCCGACCTCGCCGAGCACGCGGCGGCGGCCGTGCCGGTCAGCGCGACGGTGGTCGCGGTCGGCGATCTCGACGTGACGGTGGAGCTGCCGTCGTCCAGGCAGACGTTCGCCGTGCTCGCCCCGGAGTCGTACTCGGTGGGCATGTCCGTGCCGGTGCTGGTCGACGGTTCCTGGGCGGAACTGGTGGCCGAACCCGAGGACGTGACGTTCCCGCTGACCGTCATGTCGCTGACCCTGGGCATGGCCGTCTTCCTGCGGATGCGCGACGTGGCCGGCCGGCGCGCGTGGCAACGCGTGCGGTCCACCCCGTCGGCCTCCGTCGAGGTCCTGGTCCGGGCCGACCCGCGGGGCCGCGCGGTCCTGCACACGGTCGACGGCACGCCGTTCGGCTCGATCCCGGTGACCGGGGCGTTCGACGACGACCGGATGCTCGCGGTGGGCGACCTGAGCTACGGCGGCTGGGTGGTCCTGGTGACCGCCGACCGGGTCCTGCTGCCCAACCGCCCGCTGCGCCCGTTCCACCGGGTGCTCCCCCGCTTCGACGACCCGGGCGAGGAGTTGCTGGGGGTGGCGCTGGAGACCCCGCCGCTGCCGTTCCCGGTGCCGCCGCACCGCCGTGACGTGGTGGCCGGTCGCTGGCTGTTCGCCGCCGCCGTGTTCCTCACCGCCGGCGCGGCGACCTTGAACGGCCCGGTGGTGCTGACCGCCCTGTGGACCGCCGGCACCTGCGCGGTCGCCGGCTGGGTGCGCGGCCGGCCGTCCGCCGTCTTCCACCAGCACCACGCCGCGGTCCGCTCGTGGCTGCGCACCTACCACGTGCCGTGGTCGGAGGTGACCTCGATCCGCCGCGACGGCGACCGGCTGGTCCTGGAGCTCGACTCGGGCGCCCGCTTCACCCTCGCCCCGAGCGGGCGCCCGGTGGCGGAACTGGGCGCCATCGCCCGCCGCCTGCACGACACCGCGCCCCACGGCGACGAGCTGACCTCCCGGTTCGGCGGCGCCCTCCCGGTGGTGGCGATCTTCGCCCTGGTGGCGGGCGCGGTGCTGTGGTTCACGTGATCCGGGGCCGACCTGTGTCAGAGTTGCATGGTGAAACCCGCTCTGCTCGCCGCGCTCACCCGGTCCCGCTCGCTGTCCGAGGCCCAGCTGCGCGGTGTCGTCACCGCGGTCGCGAGCGTGCAGCCGAGCCTGCTGGTGGAGCTGGCCCGACGCGACGACGTGGAAGACGGACTGCGCCGGCACCTGCTGCACGAAGCACCCTCCTACCTCGTGGTCGACCTGCTGGCGCTCTGGCCGGCTGAACCGGACCTGGTGCGGGTGGCCACCGAGGCGCACGGCGCGCTGCCCGACCTGGTCGCCTACTGCGGGTCACGCGGGTGGCCGGCCGCGGCCGTCGAGTCGGCCGCGCTGCTGGACTGGACCGACGTCCGGCAGGCCGCCGAGCTGTGGACGCGGCAGGTGTCCGGGCGGATGCCGGACGCGATCCGGGTCGCGCTGGTCGAGGCCGCGCTGGTCGAGCGCGGCGCCACCCCCGAGTTCTCCTCGCTGACCGAGATCGAGCAGCACGAGACGATCAAGCGGCTGGGCCGGGAGCGGTCCGCCCGCAACGACGTGGCGTGGTCCCTGATGGAAGGGCACCCCGACCTGTGGGTCGACCTGGCCCGGGACGGCGGGCAGGCCACCCGGATCCGCCGCATCCTGCTCACCCGCCCGGAGGAGCTGACCGACGAGGTGCTCCTCGCCTGCCTGCCCGAGGTCCTCACCGAGGAGCTGCGCGGCGAGGAGTTCGCCGCCGGTGAACGCCTGCGCACCGCCGCCCGCCACGCCGCCCGGTGGCCGAGGCTGCGCCGGCTCGCGCCGGAAGCGTTCGAGCGCCTGGTGCACGAGGTCGTGGCGGACGGCTGGGCGCCGGTGGACGACTACCTCGGACCGCAGTGGGAGGAGATCGCCGCCCTCGCCGAACTCAGCTCCGACGCCCCCCTGCTGGCGCAGGCGGTCGCCGCGGCGGCGAACGGACCGTCCGACTACCGCTTGCAGGAACCGGACGAACTGGACAAGTGGTTCGCCTGGCGCGCCGCGGCGATGGAAGCACTCACCGGCAACCCCCTGGTGTCCCGGTCCGACCTCATCGCCGTGGTGCCCGCCCTGGACGAACGCGCTCTCGAAGCCGTCCTGCGCCGCGCGGACGGCGACCTGCGGACCGTGTGCGTCGAGCACCTGACGCGGATCCGCCAGGAGGCCGAGGAGCGACTGCCGAAGTACATCGAGGTGCCGAGCGACGACGAACTGGCCACACTGGACGATCCGGAGGCGGAGCTGCGGGCGCACCTGCGTCACCTGAAAACCCGTGCGGCACAACGGGACACCACGGTCGACGGCCTGCTCCGCTGCCGGTTCACCACCCCGGAGATCCTCGGCGCGCTGCCCGCCTACCGGGTGCTGGAGAGCACCGAACAGGCCGAACAGGTCGCCTGCCTGGTGGCCGAAGCCTGCGGCACCTCCGAGGAACGCTGGCGGAGCCTGGCCGAAGACCTGGAGACCCCGCCCACCCGCACGATGACGTTCGCCGCGTGGCTGGAACGCCTGCGCACGACCTGACCCCGGCCGGTACCGCCCCCCGGTCGGAGCGGCGCAGGGTCGGAGCGGCGCAGGGCGGTGTTGTGGCGGGTCCGCGCGGTGTTGTGGCGGGTCCGCGCGGTGTTGTGGAGCGGGTCCGCGCGGTGTTGTGGAGCGGGTCCGCGCGGTGTTGTGGAGCGGGTCCGCGCGGTGTTGTGGAGCGGGTCCGCGCGGCGTTCTAGGCTCGTCGTCGTGGACTTCTTCTCCGGAGCGGACAGCAAGGCGGCCAGGGCCGCGTTCGAGGTGTGCGACGAGTACGCCGAGCCGTGGTTGCGCAACCACTCGCTGCGCGCCTACTCGTGGGCCGCTGCCTACGGTGCCGCCACCAGGGTCGACTACGACGGTGAACTCCTCTACGTCGCCGCGCTGCTGCACGACCTGGCGTTGACGCCGCCGTTCGACAGCCACACCATGCCCTTCGAGGAGGCCGGCGCGCACCTGGCGAGGGTCTTCGCCACCGGCGCGGGGTGGTCCGTCGCGAGGCGGAACAGGCTGGCCGAGATCATCGTGCTGCACATGCGGGACGACGTGGAGGCGCGGGAGGACCCGGAGAGCCACCTGCTGCAGGTGGCCGTGAGCGCGGACGTGTCGGGGCGGCGGCTGGACGAGTTCTCGCCGGAGTTCAAGGCCGAGCTGCTGGAACGCCTCCCGCGCCTGGGCTTCGCGCCCGCCTTCCTCGCGAAGGCCGAGGACCAGGCCGAGCGGAAGCCCGGTTGCGCCGCCGCCGACCTGATGCGGTCCGGCTGGCCCGAGCGGGTGTTGACCAACCCGTTGGACCCGCAGTGACGACGGGCCCAACGGGTCGCGGGGACTACTTCAGGGCGTAGGCGCGGATGATGGTCTGTTCGACCGCGTTCCCGTCCTTGTCCTCGGCGGAAGCCCGTAGCGACACGTGCTTCGCGCCGGCGGGGTGCGACACCGCCGCCACCCGGCGTTCACCGAGCTTGACCAGGGGCACCGGCTTCCACCTGCCGCCGTCGCCGTAGGACACCTGCACGGTGGTCCGCACGTCACGCGGTTCGACCGCCCCGTTGCGCTGCACGTACACCGGGAACGCGAACGGACGCCCGGTTCCGGTCGTCCAGCCGCAGCGCGAACCGGACGGCCAGCAGAGGCAGGTCGACCGCGGTCTCACCGGCCACCGTGTCCGAGGCGAACGTCCGCGTCGCGGAAACATCAGTGGACAACTCGGACACGTCCGCCCGCTGTGCCCGGGTGTGCAGCCTGAAGGCGCCCCTGCCCGCCGGCACGGTGCCCCGCAGGGAACCCGCCGACGGCGACTCACCCACCAGCACACCGTCACGGTGCAGGGTGGTCCGCGCCTTCACGGTCTGCGAGAAGCCGAAGCGGCGCGGGTCCTGGTCGGTGAACATCGGCACCGACACCCGCACCTGGTCACCCAGCCGCCCCGCCCACTCGGCAGGTCTTGGCATGTAAGGGAAAGCCGGCCCGTACACGGCCAGGTTCCACGTCTCCGCAACCGTCCGACCGGCCGTGAACCGCCGTGCCTGCCCCGTCTGCTGGTACGTGTCCGGGGGGTACGCGTTCGGGGCCGTCATCTGCAGGAACGCGCCGTGCCGGCCCACGCCCGGCGAGTAGTACTCGGTGCGCCGCAACGGAAGCGGCCCGCCCGCCAGCTGATCGCGGAACCCGCGCTTGTCCGTCGAACAGCCGCTCGTCCAGTCGCCCTTCGCGCACCGCCGGGGCGGCGTCGGACGGCACGACGTGCAGGTCGCCCCGCTCGTCGCGGAGCTGGCGGAACAGCAGGTCGGCCCGGCCGCACCTGCACTTCCCCCTGGTAGAGCGTGACCTGGTCGCCGGTAACCAGCATGACCGTGCCGTCCGGGCCGGGTTGCGCGGTGCGCTGTTGGGCGTTCGCAGCCGTAGTCGTGCTCGCGGTCGTGGTCGCGGTCGTGTTCGCAGTCGCAGTCGCGGTCGTGGAGTCGGTCACGGCGGTCATGGCAGCCGCCGTCACGAGGCCCGCGACCAGGAGTGGTGTCCTCCTGCGGGTCATCGGAGTTCTCCCCCAGTCACCGGGCTGCACCTCTTCGGCCGCCACTCCCCTCGGTGACTAAGACACCGCAGAGTGCTATCCCGTTGCTCTTCGGCGGAAGTTCGGCCTAACGCCGACCACGGCGGACTCGTGCCGAACGCGGGCTTGCGGCGCGCGTCGGACCATACTCACTCGGCCGTCCGGTTCAGACCAGTCACCGGTCGCGTCGATCATTCCGCTGTCCGGCCGACGCCGATGCCACCCCATCGCGGATAACGTCCTGACCAGGGCCGCCAACGTCTTCCGCATCGGAGCGACCATGCCCCAGTCCCGCCTGCTGGTTCCCCTGCTGCTGGCCGTGGCCCTGCCACTGTCGGCCGCGCCGACCGCGCACGCCGCCGACCGCGTGTCGGTCACCGAACTGCCCGCACTGCCCGGCCAGACCGCGAGCGTGGCCGGCGTGAACGACTTCGGCCAGGTCGCCGGCTCGAGTTCCGGCAACGGCCCGCAGCACGCCGTGCTGTGGCACCGCGGCAAGACCACCGACCTCGGCCGCGGCAACGCCACCGCGATCAACCGGCGCGGCCAGGTGCTCGGCCTGGAGTACCTGAGCGGCAGCGGCACGTACGTGCAGCACCCCAGGATCTGGCACAACGGCACCACCACCGACATCGCACCGTCGGGTTCGGGCTGGGTGAGCGCCACCGCGATCAACTCCGCCGGCGCGGTGCCGATGACGTACTCGACGTCCCCGTACGGCTACCACCAGGAGGCCGCGTCCCTCTGGAAGGACGGTCGTCAGCAGGGCCTGCAACTGGCCGGCGGTCCGCACCTGACGATCTCCGTGATCAACGACGCGGGCCTGGTGGCGGGCTCGCACCTGCCGATGTTCGGCACCGACAGCCATGCGTTCCGCTGCCGCGAGGCCTCGTGCGGGCGGCTGCCGTCCGTGCCCGGTACCGGGCGGTACGCGGTGTCGGCGGCCAACGAGTCCGGCGTCGTGGTCGGCACGCGCGACAACCAGCCCCTGCGGTGGGAAGGCGAAGGGGTGACCGTGCTGCCCGGTGGGGTCGGTGGGGTGGCGGCGAATCCGCAGGCGATCAACGAACGCGGTGACATCGTGGGCTGGACCCAGGACGCGACGGGCACCAAGCGCGCGACCGTGTGGCGCGGCGGCCGTCAGGTGGTGCTGGACGTTCCGGGGCCGGCCGAGGCTCTCGCGATCAGCGACTCCGGTGACATCGTCGGCTGGAGCTCGGCGTCGGGGCAGCGGCAGGCGTTCCTGTGGCGGCACGGCCGGGTCGTGGAGCTGGGCACCCTGGGCGGGGCGTACAGCGTGCCCGTGGCGCTGAACAACTTCGGCACCGTCGTCGGCCACACCACCGCGGCCGACGGCAGCTACCGAGCCGCGAAGTGGCGCGTCCTGCCCACCTGGCCAACCACTACCAGGTGATCACCAGCCCGACCGGGTGATCAACGAACGTCAGTTGTTCTTACCCGCAGCAACCCAACACCCCGGCCGGGCCGCCTGTCCCGGCCGGGGTCACCACATCGGCTGAACTGCTTGCGATCCGGGCACCAATCCGCGAGATTTTTCATTGCCTGAAACAGAACGCCGCGCTCAGGCAGGGCTTGCACCTCCAGGCAGATCAAGGCCCCGCCCAGGAACCTCCAGCACCCACGCACTATCCGCATCGGCGATGCGACGCACCACCGAGCACGCAGCACCACCCAGCACCGGGCACGGAGCACGGAGCACGGAGCACGGAGCACGGAGCACCATCCAGCACAGATCACGAAGTGCGGAGCACCACCCAGCACGGAGCACCACCCAGCACCGACGCGCAGCGAACAGCGACCGACACGCAGCGGACACCGCGAACGCACCAGCAAGCCCTCGTCGGTCCTCGGACCCCGCCCGCTCAGCTGCGCAGCGCCCGCAAGTAGACCTCTTTGGCCAGGTCGTCGGCACGGCCAGGGTCGGTCAGGTGGGCCACCAGGCGCCACACCTCGCGCTGGGTGGCGCGGGTGAAGCGCTCCAGTGCGGCACGGTCACCGGACCGGGCGGCCAACGCCCACGTGGTGACCGTGTCGTCGTCACCGCGTGAAATCGGCACAGTCGACCAGGCTGGTGCACCCGGAACGGGAACTTCCGCGCCCACTTGGCCGACAATAGGACCGTGGACTGCGAGACCTGCCGGGAGGCCCTGTCGGCGCGGCTGGACGGCGAACCGGAGCCGGTGCCCGCCGGCGACACCGACGCGCACCTGGACGGCTGCGCCGCGTGCCGGGCGTGGCAGGACGAGGCGGCGGCGCTGACCCGGTCGCTGCGCCTGCGCCCGGCGACGCCGACGCCGGACCTGGCCGCCGCGGTGCTGGACGCGGCAGCGCCGGTGAAGGCGACCACGCGCGGCTGGTACCCCCGTGCCGCGTTGGCGGGGGTCGCGGTCGCGCAGCTCACGTTGGGTCTGGCGCAGGTGCTCGGCTCCGGCACGGCCCCGGCGGCGGCCGGGCACGGGGTGCACGGGGCGAGCGGCAGTCACCTGTTCAACGAGAGCACCGCGTGGAACCTCGCGCTGGGGCTGGGTTTGCTGTGGACGGCCCTGCGCCCTCGGGCCACCACCGGGATGCTGCCGGTGGTGGCGGGGTTCGTGGTGGTGCTGGGGGTGTTCTCGGTGCAGGACCTGGTGGCCGGGCAGGCGACGGTGCAGCGGGTCACGTCGCACGCGATCCTGCTCCTCGGCCTGGTGCTGCTGGTGGTGGTGCACCGGGGGTGGCGCGATCCGGACGGCGGGCGGGTCGCGGACCCGCTGCCGGACTCGCCGGACGTCGTCGGAACGGAGGGCGGCTCGCGCCCGGCGGAACCCACCGCCCCGACCCGGCCGCGGTTGCGCCCGGTGAGCAGGCGACGCGCGGCGTGATCCGGCCGGTTCCACGCGACCGACCGAGGCTGTTCACCACCCACGACGGGCCACCGCAGCCGCCACCGGGCGCACCGCCGGGAACCGGACATCCCCGCGGCGATCCGAGGCGGACACCACCTCGCGCAGGCGACCCACACCCGTGCACCACCTCGCGCAGGCGACCCACACCCGTGCACCACCGCGTGCAGGCGACCGCACCCTGCACGACCTCGCCCAGGCGACCCGCACCCCGTGCGCACGCCCGACGACGAGGCGGAACCTACCGCACCAGTTCGGCCAGGCGGTCCACCGGCAGGCCCGGCGAACGGCGGCCGTTGCGGCCCACCATGGTCGTCGCCCCCAGCAGGGCGTTGAGCACCGCCTCCTCCACCGCGTGCACGACCGCCGCGAAGAAGTCGTCCATCCGGTTCCACGGCACGTGCCGCAGGTGGTCGTAGCCGGGCTCCCCCTCGGGGAACGCGGACGGCGTCTGCGTGGACGCGTTGCCGGTGGAGAACGCGAGGAAGATGTCGCCGGAGAAGTGCGACCCGGTGGTGCCGGTGCGCGCCAGGCCGAGCGGGACGCGCCGGGCCAGCGCCGTGCACTGGCCGGGCAGCAAGGGCGCGTCGGTGGCGATCACGGCGATCACCGAGCCCGCCCCGGGCGGCGACTTCCAGTCGCCGTCCTCCATCGGGTTGTCGTCGGCCAGTGCTCCGCCGACCGGCACCCCGCACACCGTGAGTTCCTTGCGGGAGCCGAAGTTCGCCTGCACGAACGCGCCGACGGTGTAGCTGTCGGAGCCGTACGGGACCACGCGCGAGGACGTGCCGCTGCCGCCCTTGAACGCGTAGCAGTTCATCCCGGTGCCGCCGCCGACCGATCCTTCGGCGACCGGACCGGGCCGGGCGTTGTCGATCGCCGCGATGGCGTGGGCGGGCTGGATGTGCGGGCCGTTGATGTCGTTGAGGTAGCCGTCCCAGGTCTCCGCGACGACCGGCAGCAGCCACTGGTCGGCGACTTCGGGCTTCTCCCGGCCCACCCAGTCGATCACGCCCCGGTGGCACGGGCCGACCGCGTGCGTGTTGGTGATCAGCACCGGCAGCCGGAGCGCACCGGTCTCGCTGAGCAGGGCGGTGCCGGTCATCTCGCCGTTGCCGTTCAACGAGAACCAGCCGGCCGTGCACGGCACGTCGAAGTCGGCACGCCCGCGCGGCAGGATCGCGGTCACGCCGGTCCGGACCGCGTCGCCCTCGATCAGCGTGGTGTAGCCGACCTCCACGCCGGGCACGTCGGTGATCGCGTTGTGCGGTCCGGTGTCGCCGAGCAGTCGCAGGCCGAGGTCACGTGCGCGCATTCACGCCTCCAGGTCGCATCGGGTAGCGTCGGCCGCGTACGCCAGCAGGATCGCCTCGGCCTGTGGGGTGGTGAACGTGGGCACGGCCTGCGTGATGTGCAGGCCGAGGCCGTCTTCCAGGGCGACCAGGGCGCGGGCGATGGTGGTCGCGTCCCTCGTCAGGTCGAACACGCCGGTGGCCGCGCCGGTCTCCAGGATCGCCGTGTAGAGGGCGACCTGGCGCTCGCACAGCCGGATGTGCTGGGCGGCGTAGGCCGGGTCGCGGCGGGCGTACGCGCCGAGTTCGTAGATCAGCACGCACAGCTCGTCGTCCTGACCGGTGGGCAGGCCCGCCCGGATCGTGCCGACCAGCCGCCGGCGCGGGTCCGGTTCGCGGCGGGCGGCCTGCTCGCGGTCCACGCAGAACCGCTCGATCGCCTCCCGCTGCACCTCGTAGAGCAGGTCGCCCAAGGTCGGGAAGTAGTACAGGACCGACCCGGTGGACATGGCCGCCTGGTCTGCGACGTCGCGCAGGCGCAGGTCGAGCACACCCCGGTTCAGGACGGCCTGGCGCGCGGCGGCGACCAGCTCGCCGCGCTTCTCGTGGGCCCGGCTGGGTCTCGGCATGTGCCCGATTCTTCGGCCGATCATCAAAGAACGCAAGTGCGGTGCACCGAAACACATTCGTTTCTCGACGTGGTATTGACTACAGCCGCGCCGGGTTCTTTGATGGCCAGTCAAAGAACCACGACCGAGGAGACCGCCATGACGGATCCGTCGTCGTCCTCAACCGCACCACCCGACCGGCAGTCCGGCCCGACGTCCGCCCCGGTCCTGCGCCGGGGCCTGAAAGTGCTCGGCACGCTGCTCATCACGCTCTCCGCGATCTCGCCCGCGTCCTCGGTCTTCATCATCGCGCCGGGCGTGGTGGCGCAGGCGGGCAGCGGCGCGTTCTGGAGCTTCGTGGTCGCGGCCGTGGTGGGCGTGTTCATGGCGTTCGTGTACGCCGAACTGGCGTCGGCCTACCCGCTCACCGGCGGCGAGTACGCCATCGTCGCGCGCACCCTGGGCAAGCTGCCCGGCTTCGTCACGCTCGGCCTGCTGATGGTCACCCAGCTGCTGATCATCGCGGTCATCGCGCTGGGCGTGGGGACGTACCTGGAGGTGCTGATCCCCGGCCTGCCCGGTCCGCTGGTGGCGGCCGTGACCACGGCGCTGGTGACCGCGCTGGCGGTGTTCGACGTGAAGCTCAACGCGTGGATCACTGGCGTCTTCCTGGTCATCGAGATGATCGCCCTGCTCGTGGTGAGCGCACTGGGGCTGTTCGACCCGGCCCGCCCGCTGGGCGAGCTGATCACCGCCCCGGTGGCCGCGTCGGACGGTGTCGTCGGTCCCGCCGCGCTCGGCCTGATCACCGCCGCGGCGGCCGTGGCGATCTTCTCCTACAACGGTTACGGCTCGGCGGTGTACTTCGGCGAGGAGACCACGAACGCGCACCGGGGCATCGCCCGCGCCATCCTGTGGGCGCTGGCGATCACCGTGGCGTCCGAGCTGATCCCGGTGACCGCCGTGCTGCTGGGCGCGCCGTCGCTGGAGGAGCTGTTCGCCGCCGAGAACATGATGGGCTACTTCGTCACCGCGCAGGCGGGGTCCACGGTGAACACGGTGATCAGCCTGGCGGTCGCCCTGGCGATCCTCAACGCCGTGCTGGCGATCATCCTCATCACGTCCCGGATGGTGTTCAGCACCGGCCGGGACGCGGCGTGGCCGGGCACGATCAGCCGGGCCCTCGCCGCCGTCCACCCGCGCACCGGCACGCCGTGGATCGCCACCATCGCGACCGGCGCGTTCGCCACCGCGTTGTGCTTCGTGGACAAGGACCTGCTGCTCGTGGTGACCGCCACGTCGATCGTCGCGGTGTACGCGGCGCTGTGCCTGGCGGTGCTCAACGGACGGCGCAACAAGAGCACCGAGCACGCCGCGTACCGGATGCCGTGGTTCCCGGTCGCGCCCGTGCTGGCGCTCGCCGCCCTCGCCTACGTGGTCTGGCAGAACGCCATGGACCCGGTGATCGGCCGGCCGAGCCTGCTGATCACGGCCGGGATCGGCGTGGTGTCGGCGCTGTACTACCTGCTGGTGGTGCGCCGGCGCGGGACGTGGGAGCTGAAGGGCGCGGAGGACGACGACTGAGCGGCGGACACCCCCGGTGGCGCGTCGACGGCCCGACCGGTCGACGACCCGGCTACCGGGGGTGGACTGCCCGGCCGAGCAGCGCGGCGACGTGTTCGCGGAACGCGAGGGTCGCCGGGTGCGTGGGCCTGCGCGGCCACACCAGGTGCACGGTCACCGGCCCGGCGTCGGCCGGCGGCAGGTAGCGGATGCCGGGGTGCGGGTGGCTGTGGCCGGTGGCATCGGTGGTGCCCCCACCGCGTCGCCGGTCGCGATCGTGGTCAGCCACTCGTCCACCCCCGGCACCTCGAACGTGGCGGGGCGCAGGCCGTCCGGCCACAGGTCGGCGCTCGTGGTGGCGGCCGTCGAGCACAGCGCGACCGGCTGGTCCGCCAAGTCCGCCGGCCGCACGACGTCTCGCAGCGCCAACGGGTCGTTCTCCGGCACGGCGGCGATCCGCGGCTCCCGGTACAGGGCCTGCGCCGTGGAACTGGTCCGGCAGGGTGTGTCCCGGATCGCCGAACGCGGGTCGTTCACCCTCGTCACCGGCGTGCTGGCCCGCTAGCCCATCGTCGCCGGCAGCGCGGCGTCGATGGCGAACGGCGCCGTGGAGTCCTTCGTCCGCGCCGCCGCCGTCGAGATCGCACCCCGGCGCGTGAACGCCGTGAGCCCCACCGTGTTCACCGAGAGCCTCGCCGACTACGGCGACTTCTTCCCCGGTATGCCGCCGGTCGACCTCGCCGTCGTCGCCCGGAGCTACGTGCGTTCGGTGGAGGGCGCGCAGACGGGGCAAATCTTCATCCCCTAGGCGAAGCGGCTCCGCGGTCCAGGATGGACACCACCCGTGCGCGGGTGGCGTCCTGCTCCGCCGCGGGCAGGTCCGGCGTCCGTGCCGTCACGGTGCGGAACAGCTCGGCGGGCACCCGGCACTGCTGGATCAGCAGGTCGTCGCCGATCCCCTCCTGCGCCAGCAGTTCCACCGCGCGGGGCAGCAGCGACGGCTGTTCGATGGCGGCCACCAGACCCGGTTCGCTGCGCCGCCAGCCACGGGTGGAGATGGTCGTCATGGCGTTGCGGTAGGACACGTCGCCCAGGCGCCCCAGCCAGCGTGCCCGGTAGAGCAGCGCCTGGAGGCTCACGCCCCACTGCTCCTTGAGGCGCGCGAGGGTCGGCCACACCGCGCCGCCCATGGACGCGGGCAGCAGGTCGCGGATCACGTCGGCGGGCATCAGGAACTCGGCGGCGAACCGGTGCGCCTGGTCCTCCACGGCCCGGCCGCCCGGCTCGGCGTCGCCGTGCATCACGAGGTGGCCCAGCTCGTGCGCGACGTCGAACCGCTGCCGGTAGTAGTCGCGCTTGACCGGGTTGAGCACCACCACCGGCCGCAGCCCGCTGTCGAACGAGTACGCGTCCACGGACGCCGCCTGCGGCGGGCTGAACACCACCAGCACACCGCGGTTCTCCAGCAGCCGCACCAGGTGCCCGACCGGACCGGACCCCGTCCCCCACTGCTCGCGGACCAGCCGCGCGGCGCGTTCGGGGCCGTCGCCGTCCGGGTCGTCCACCGGCACCGGCAGGCTGGGCACGTCCGCCTCGGGGAACTCGACGTGCCGCTCCAGGCTCGCCACCACGTCCACCGCCACCTGCCCGTAGGCGGACGCCTGGTCGCGGGCGAGCTGGCTGGTGGAGCGCAGCGAGCGGAAGTGCGGCGTGGTGCTCGGCGCGGCCACGTCGTCCGCGCGCACGGCGAAGAAACCGGGGTCCACGGACAGGCTCAGGGCGAGCTGGGCCACGGTCGCGGCGGTGGGCCGCTTCGCGCCGGACTCCCAGGCCGCGACGGCGGTCGGGCTCTTGCCCACCCGACCGGCCAGGTCGCTCTTGCGCAGACCGGCCAGCCTCCTGGCCAGCGTGAGCCGTGCTCCGTCGAACAGCGGGGCGACGTCCGCCGCCCGCGCGGGGGTGCGAGGGCTCACCGCTCACCGCCGGCGCGACCGCCGCGCCGGTCGGGCCGGTCGGCACGGCTGTCGTGCGCCCGGTCGGCGGGCTGGTCGAAGCCGGGCTGCCCGGCCCGGCCGCGCAGGCGCACCGGGGCGTCCGGGGCGGTGTCGGGCCCCACGGGCACCGGCTTGGGCGTGCGGCGGCTCCCGCCGGCGGCCGGCATCCGCAGGACGTCGGTGCGCCACGCCCACGCCGGGCCGCCGCCCGCGTTGAGCCGGGCGCGGCCGAGGATCAGCTCGGCCTGCCTGCTGACCGGGTCCAGGCTGTGCGCGACCACGTAGGTGTCCAGGTCCAGGCTGCGGGTGGAGAGCGCGAACAGGCCGCCCACCTCCTCCTCGGCCAGGTGCTCGAACAGCGACGGCTGCGCCGGGTGCGGCTCGCGCTGGAGGGCGACCCGCTGCTTGGTGGTGCTGCGCCGGGCCCACGCCAGCTCGTCCAGCTTGCCGAACTCACCGGCGGCGAGCAGGAACCGGCGCGCGCCGACCGCCCAGCCGGGGCTGTTGTTGAGGTTGGACCGCCGCACCACGCCGGGCTCGACCCGCGGCATGGTGTCGATGTCCCGCCCGGACAGCCGGGCGTAGAGCTCGTCCAGGCCGGAGTCCTCCTCGGGCGCGGCGTAGCGCTCGCAGTGGAAGACCCGGTCCAGCCGGTTGCGGAACAGGGTGAACCGGGTGTTGCCGAGCCAGGCCGCGTCGTGGCCGTCGGCCTCGGAGTAGTCCTCCAGCGCACGGTTGGTCGCCGACAGGTACGCCCAGCGCAGCCCCGCGAGCACGCCGGCCGCGCCGAAGTCCGCGAGGACCTCCTGCTGTTCGGTCATGGCCCGCAACCTACCCGGAAACCAGCAAATCGTGTGCGGAAATGAACCGGCTCGGCGTGTCGGCGGTGCGGTGCGGTCGCCGGGTCGCAGGCCGGCGCGGAGTCGCGGCATTCCGTCCACACAGGTCTGTCGAAGTGGGCAGAACGTCCTGCCGCGACAACGGGGGAAGGGTTCACGCGCGGTTCGTCGGCCGTTGTGGGAGCCGACTTAGCATCCTCGGCATGACGACCCGCCGCACGTTCCTGCTGGGTACCGGCGTTGCCGCCGCGAGCACCCTGGTCCCCGCTCCCGCCGTCGCCGCACCGGACGGCCGGACCGGTGGCCGCCCGGACACCGGCGGCGACCGGTTCACCCTCGCGGTGATCCCGGACACCCAGTACCTGTTCGACCGGGACCGGGGTGATGCCGAACCGCTCGACGCGGCGCTGCGGTACCTGGTCGACCACCGGCAGGACGACATCGCGTTCATCGCGCACCTCGGCGACCTCACCGAGAACGGGCTGGAGAGCGAGATCGAGGACATCGGGCGCTCGTTCCGGACGTTGGACCGGCGCCGGGTCGGCTACAGCGTGCTCGCGGGCAACCACGACCTGGATCCCCGCACCGACGACCAGCGCGGCCGGACCCCGTACCTGGACGAGTTCGGGCCGCACCGGTTCCGCGAGTCGCCCACGTTCCGGGGTGCGAGCCCGGACGGCTACAACAGCTACCACGTGTTCCGGGCGGCGGGCCGGGAGTGGCTGGTGCTCGCGCTGGACTGGCGGATGTCGGACAGGGGTTTCGGCTGGGCGCGCGGGGTGCTCGCCAAGCACCCCACGCTGCCGGTCATCCTCACCACGCACGAACTGGTGCAGCCGGGCGAAGCCGGCGACGCCGAGCTCTCCGACTACGGCCGGCGGCTGTGGGACGACCTGGTCAAGGACAGCGACCAGGTCTTCCTGACCTTGAACGGCCACTTCTGGCCGCCCGCCCGTGCCGTGCTGCGCAACGCGGCGGGCAACGACGTGCACGTGCACATCACGAACTACCAGGACCGCTACTACGGCGGCAGCGCGATGATCCGGCTGTACCACTTCGACCTCGCGCGCAACGTCATCGACGTGCGCACGTTCTCACCGTGGCTGCTCGCCAAGAGGTCGCTGAACACGTTGGAGCGCAGGGAGATCGAGTTGACCGGTGACGCCGACCGGTTCAGCGTGCCGATCGACTTCGCCGAGCGGTTCGCGGGTTTCGCGCCCGTCCCGGTCCGCCCGGCACGTCCCGCGCGCGACCTGCTCGTCCAGGGCACCGTCGCCTACTGGCGGTCCGACTCGCTCAAGGACCTGTCCGGCAACGGCAACGACCTGCGCCAGGTCGGCGCGCTCACGGCCACCGACGACCACCACGCCGACTCCCCGAGCCATGGCAGCAGGTTCTTCGACAGGAACGGCTACCTGTCCACGGTGGACAACGCGCCGCTGAACCGGATGACGTTCGAGCGCGGTTACACCATCGAGACCTTCATCAAGCTGCCCAAGGGCTTCGCCCACCCGTGGTGCGGCCTGTTCACCAAGCTCGCGCCGGGCGCGGCGGCCGGCAAGACCGGCGACGACCCGAAGGAACCGATCTGCACGCTCAACGTGGCCGGCGGCGGCGGGTTGCAGTGGGCGGTGTTCCCGAAGAACCGCAACGCCCTGTCCACCAACTGGGGTCACGAGATGGACGAGGACACCTGGTGGCACGTCGCGGTCGTCAACGACGGCCGGCACACCAGGCTCTACGTGGAGGGCTCCGAACTGCTGCGCAACCCGTCGACCCCGGCGACGGGCATCTCGACTGCGGGCGACCCGTGGCTGGTCGGCGCCTATGCCTATGACCGGATCGTGGAGAAGTCCTACCACGGGTGGCTCGGCGACCTGCGCGTCGTGGACCGCGCGCTGCCCCGCGAGAAGTTCATGACGGCCCGCTGACCAGGGCCACCACGTGCGGTACACGTGACCTGACGGAACGGGACCGACGCCGGCTTGTGGCGGACGTCGGTCCCGTTCGACCCGGCGAGCGCCGGTTACCCGGCCGGGCACCGGGCCGCCCGCCACACCGGGCACCACGTGTCCGGTCCGGCCGTCAGCTGATCACGAAACCACCGTTGGGGCTCAACGTCTGCCCGGTCACGTACGTGCCGTCCGGCCCGACCAGGAACGCCACGGCCGACGCGATCTCGGTCGGCAGGCCGAACCGTCCCAAGGAGATCTGCCGCTCCAGGTCACGCCGCACCACGGGCGCCATCACGTCACCCAGCGGAGTGTCGATGTAACCGGGTGCGATGCAGTTGACCCGGATGCCCTGCGGCGCGACGTCACGGGCCACCGCCCTGGTGAAGCCCTCGATGCCGGCCTTGGCCGCCGAGTAGTGTGGGATGTGGGCGCAGCCGGTGAGGCCGCAGATGGACGACACGTTCACGATCACCGCGCCGCTGCGCATGTGGCGCAGCGCGGCGCGCGTGCCGTAGAACGTGCCGTCCAAGTGGACGCCGAGCATCCGGTGCCACGCCTCGTCGCTGATGTTCACCGTCGCTTCGAGCACTGTCGTGGGCGTCCCGGACGCCTCCTCCTCCAGCCGCGCGGCGAGCCGGCCGAACGCCTCGTCGGCCTCCTGACCACCCCGGATGCCCGCGTTGTTGACCAGGATGTCCAGCCGGCCGTAGGTGTCCACGACCGTCCGCACCGCCTCGTCCACCTGCGCGGAGTCGGCCACGTCGGCGATCACCGCCATGCCCCGCGTCAGCAGACCCGCGGTGAGTTCCGCACCGGTCGAGTCCACGTCCAGCGCGGCCACCAGTGCGCCCTCGGCGTCCAGCCTGCGGGCGACCGCCTCGCCGATACCCGAACCGGCGCCGGTCACCAGCGCCACCTTGCCCTCGATGCTGCCCATGGCCGCAGACGCTAGTTATGCCCTGCCGACTTGCTGTGTGCCCGGCCACAGCCGGTGCGCTGGGGGTCAACGGGTGTTCGCCATCGGGCAAGCGTTCGTCCGGTCGCCGCCGCACGCTGGGGGCCGTAACAGGCGGACGGAGGCGGCATGACCGAGGTTGACCGACGTATTCCCGCGAAGAGCGGGGGAAAGTCGATCGTCGGATTCGGCAAGCAGGTGTTGCGCGCGGAATCCAGCAGCGTGCTGATCGCGACGATCCTGCTGGTGCTCGTCATCGGCGTGCTGCGCCCGGCCTTCCTCACGGTCGGGCAGTTGAAGGACGTCCTGAACAATTCGGTGTACGTGGCGCTGCTCGCGGCGGGCATGGCGTTCCTGCTGGCGATGCGCGAGATCGACCTGTCCGTGGGCGCCATGTTCGGGCTTTCCCTGATCACGTCGGCGCTGCTGATGCGGGACGGGTTCGACCCCTGGCTGGCGTGCGGGGCGGGCATCGTGCTGGGTGCGATCCTCGGCCTGGCGAACGCGCTGGTGGTCCGGCACATCGCGATCCCGGCGTTCGTGGCCACGCTGGCGACGATGCAGCTCTACCGAGGACTCGCGGTCGCCCTCGGAGACGGGCAGCAGGTGACCGGGCTGCCGCTGGAGCACTCGTTCTTCTCCGTGCTCGGCGGCGACCTGCTGGGACTGCCGGTGAGCGTGTGGATCCTCATCGTGGTCACCGTCGGGCTCACCGTGCTGCTGCGCTGGACGCCGTTCGGCTACCGGGTGCGGTCCATCGGGTCCAACCCGGACGCCGCCGCGTTCTCCGGCATCTCCATCGCGCGCACCCGGCTGTACGTGCTGGTGCTGGTCGGCGCGGTGGCCGGGTTGGCGGGCGTGCTGGGCCTGGCCTTCTTCACGTCCGGTGATCCGAACATCGGCATCGGGTTCGAGCTCCAGGCCATCGCGGCGGCGGTGATCGGTGGCACGCCGCTGCGCGGCGGCGTCGCGACCGTGGTCGGCGCGGTGTTCGGAGCGATCCTCCTCGGCGTCGTCTCCAGCGGACTGGTCTACTTCAACATCCCCGCGAACTGGAGCGGCTTCGCCACCGGTCTGGTCGTCCTGCTGGCCGTCGGGGTGGACAGCGCGTTGCGCAGCCGCCAGCGGGCACGTGAATCAATGCTCGGACTGTGAAACCCCGCGTAGGAAATGAGGTCCTGATGCGTCCCCATCGGTACGTGGCGGCATTGGCCGTCGCCGGTCTGCTCGCCGGCTGTGGCACGGCGGAGCCGTCCGCGAACGCGCCGCTCAAGATGGCGTTCGTCTACGCCACCTCGACGCAGAATCCGTTCCAGGAGATGGCGTTCGGCGCGAAGGCCGGCGCGGCCGACGCCGGCAACGTGGAACTGGCGCTGAGCGCCCCGTCCGGGGTGGACGGACCGCAGGAGGTGTCGCTGTTCCAGTCGGCGATCCGCAACTCCAAGGACGGGGTGGCGCTGGAGACGCTGACGCCGGACCTGTTCGTGCGGCCGCTCAACCAGGCCACCGACCTCGGCGTGCCGGTGGTCGCGGTGGACACCGCCCCCCCGGCGGGCACCAAGGTCGACCTGTTCATCGGCAACAGCAACACCGAGCTGGGCAAGCTGCTCGGCGAGGAGTTCGTCAAGCAGGTCCCGGAGAACGCGACCGGCCAGGTCGTGCTGGGCAACGCGATCCCCGGCCTGACCCTGCTGCAGCAGCGGCTGGACGGGATGAAGTCGGTCATCGAGGCCAAGCGGCCGGGCCTGAAGATCAGCGGCCCGTTCGACTCCGGCTCGGAGCCGACGTCGAACTTCAACAAGTGGAACGACATCGTCAAGTCGAACCCGGACGCGATCGGCTACCTCGGCGTCGGCGCGCAGGACGCGGTGTCGCTGGCGCTGATCCAGAAGAACACCGGCCGCAAGTTCCTCGCGGGCTCGTGCGACCCGGACGTCTCGGCGCTGCAGGCGGTCAAGGACGGCTACGTGTTCGCGCTGGCCTCGCCCGAGCACTGGATGAAGGGCTACGTGGCGCTGCGCCTGCTGGCCGAGCACAAGCGCACCGGCAAGGAGCTGCCCAAGGGCTGGTGGAACACCGGCTCGCTGGTGGTCAACGCGGCCAACATCGACCAGATCATGAACCGCCAGAAGGACGAGGACTCCCGCAAGGCCGCGTTCAAGGCGGAGACCGACAAGCAGCTGGCCGACCCGTCGAAGTACATCAGGCCCATCGGGGAGGCCAACTGATGCACGCCCTCACCGCACAGGGGATCACCAAGGCCTACGGCGGCGTCACGGCGCTGGCCGGAGCGGACCTGACGCTGCGCCCCGGCTCGGTGCACGCGCTGCTGGGCGAGAACGGCGCGGGCAAGTCCACGCTGATCAAGGTGATCACCGGGGCGGTGACGCCGGACGCGGGCACGCTGCGGCTGGCGGGCGCGGAAGTCGCGTTCGCCAGCACGGCCCAGGCGGCCACCAACGGGGTCGCCGTGGTGTCGCAGGAACTCAACCTGTTCCCCGACCTGGACGTGCTGGCGAACCTCTACCCGATGCGCGAGCCGACCCGCGGCCCGCTGCTCGACCGCGGGACGATGGCGGAGCGGGCAGTGCCGGTGCTCAAGCAGCTCGGCCTGGACATCGACCCGCGGGTCAAGCTCGGTTCGCTGTCGCTGGCCCAGCGCCAGCTCGTCGAGATCGCCAAGGCGCTCATCGTGCAGCCGCGGGTGCTGATCCTGGACGAACCGACGTCGGCGCTGGACAAGGACAGCTCCGCCCGCCTGCTGGACATCCTGCGGGTGCTGCGGGACCGCGAGGTCGCGGTCGTGTTCGTGTCGCACATCCTCGAAGAGGTGATGAACCTCTGCGACGAGATCACCGTGCTCCGCGAGGGCCGGACCGTGCTGGACGCCCAGCCGCGGGCCGACCTGACCATCGGTGACATCGTGCACGCCATGCTCGGCCAGGACCTGCCCACGCCGGTGCGGACCACCGGCAAGCCGAACGCGGCGAAGCTGGAGCTGCGCGAGGTGTCGGTGCCCGACCGGCTGACGAAGGTCGACCTGACCTGCGCCGGTGGCGAGATCGTCGGGCTGGCAGGGCTGGCCGGCTCCGGGCACACCACGGCGTTGGAGGTGATCGCGGGCATCCGGCGACCGAGCCACGGCGCGGTGACGTTGCCGGGCGGCGGCACGCCGCGCGACTTCCGCTCGGCGATCGCGGCCGGGGTGGCGCTGGTGTCCGGCGACCGGCGGCGGGTCGGGTTGATGCTGGACAAGCCGGTGTGGGAGAACATCGCGCAGGTCCGGCCGGTGGCACTGGCCGGTGCCGGGCTGCTGCGCACCGGCGCGCTGCGGGAGTCGGCGCGGGAGCTGGCGGCGCGGGTGCGGGTGCAGCCGCCGAACGTGGACGCCCGGGCCGGGCTGCTGTCCGGCGGCAACCAGCAGAAGGTGGTGCTGGCGAAGTGGCTGGCGGCCGATCCTTCGGTGCTGCTGCTCGACGACCCCACGCGAGGGGTGGACCTGGGCGCGCGGGCGGAGATCCACGCGCTGCTGCGCAGCGTCGCCGACGCGGGCAAGGTCGTGGTGCTGTGCTCGACCGACCTGGACGAGCTGGTGTCGGCGTGCGACCGGGTCGTGGTGTTCCACAAGGGGACGGTGTGCGCGGAGCTGACCGGTGACCGGATCGACCAGCACACCATCCTGCACACGATGAACACCGGGGCGGTCTAGCCCCGGCGCGACGCCGAGCGGGTCCGGCGAGGTGCCGGACCCGCGGCTCACGGGGCGCGACCGGGTGAACCACTCGATAGTGCGAGGCCTGCCCCCGGCCGGTGGATGCCGGCCGGGGCGCGGGGCTGCCAGGCTCGGACCTCGTGACGGACACCGCCCCCGCCGCGCAGGCGACCGCCGACTGGACCACGCCGACCGGGCTGGGTACCTCCGCAGCACGTATCGCGGCCCGGTTCGCCCAGGTCCTGACCGCTGCCGCCCCTGCGGCTACCGACGCTGCCGCTGCCGACACCGCCGCTGCCATCGCCGCCAGCGCGGACGCGCCCGTCCACGACCCCGCCTACGCGCTCCGGCCGTGGGGCGACGGGTCGGCGTCCCCGCTGTACGTGCCGGTCGTCGAGCGGACCGACGACGCCCTGGTCGAAGTCGTCGAGGACCTGCTGGTCGGGTGGGCGCGGGACTGCGGGTTCCGCGGCGGGGAACTGGACCAGCTGCGCGGCGCGGGCTTCGGTCGGCTGGCCGTGCTCACCCACACCGACACCGACGACCCCGAGCACCTGCTGATCGCGGCCAAGCTGAACGCCGCGTGGTGGGCCGCCGACGACCTGTACGCCGACGACAGCGGGATGGGGGCGACGCCCACCGCGCTGCCGCCGAAGCTCGCGCTGGCGATGGCGGCCATGGACCCGGTGCCGGACGTCGGCGAGTTCACGGCCCCGCTGGAGGAAGCGCTGCGCTCCGACCCGGTGCTGGTCGCGTTGCGCTCGGGCGTGGAGCACCTGACCAGGTACGGCACCCCGGCCCAGGTGCAGCGGGCCTGCTACTCGACGTTCGCGATGTTCGTCAGCTGGAACACCTACGGGGCGTGGCGGTACACCGGCGAGTACCCGCCGGCCTGGGAGTACCTCGCCGCACGGCAGCACGACAGCTTCTACACGTCGATGACGCTGGTGGACGCGGTCGGCGGTTACGAGGTGCCGGCGAACCTGTACTACGAGCCGCGGGTCCGCCGGGCGGCGATCCAGGCCGGCACGGCGTCGGTGGTGGTGAACGACCTGCTGTCGGTGGCCAAGGACGCCGCCGACGAGACGCCGGTGTGCAACATGGTCCTCCAGATCGCCGCCGACCGGCAGTGCTCGGTGCGGGAGGCCACCGAGGTCACCGTCGAGCTGCACAACCGGCTGGTCCGCGACTTCGAGGCCGGGCACCGGGAGCTGTCGGCGCTGCCGTCCCCGGAGCTGCACCGGTTCCTGCGCGGGCTGCGGGCGTGGATGGGCGGCGGGTTCGAGTGGCACAACACGAACCCGCGCTACCGGACCTGAGCCTCGGCGGACGGCCGGCACGGGCGCCGCACCGGTTCGTCCACCGGCGGGTCAGCCGGCGATGAGCTCGGCGGCCTTCTCGGCGATCATCACGGTCGGCGTGTTGGTGTTGCCCGACACGATCGTCGGCATGACCGAGGCGTCCGCGACGCGCAGCCCGGCGACGCCGCGCACCCGCAGCTCCGGGTCGACGACCGAGCCCATCGCGCAGGTGCCGGCCTGGTGGTGGTAGGTGATCACCGACCGCCGCACGTAGTCGCGCAGTTCGAGCTTGCCCGGGTACAGCTCGTCCGCGCCGAACTCGGCCAGCGCGCGTTCGTGGCCGATCTCCTGGCACAGCAGGACCGCTTCCACCAGGGCGTCGACGTCGGACGCCGCGGACAGCACGCGCGGGTCGATCAGCGGCGGGCCGTCGGGGCTGGACAGCGTGAGCCGGCCGACGCTCTCCGGCCGGATCAGGCCCGCCATCAGGGAGAAGCCGTTGTCCGGGCCGGACATCCAGGTCTCGTAGAGCGGGGCGCTGAAGTGCAGCGGCTGCAGATCGGGCGTGGGCAGGCCCGGCCGACTGCGCCAGAACAGGTGCGTCTGGGCCGGCGGCACGCCCGGCGTGTGCTCGATCGGCTTGGCGGCGCTGAAGATCGTCGGCACCAGCCAGTGGTCCTGCAGGTTCTCCCCCACGCCCGGCAGGTCCGCCACCACGTCGAGGCCCAACGCCCGCAGGTCGTCCGCCGGGCCGATGCCGGACCGCAGCAGCACCTGCGGCGACCCGATCGCACCCGCGCTGAGCACCACCTCGCCCGCCCGGACGCGGTGCACGCGGTCGTACTCGGTCCACTCGACGCCCACGCACCGCTCGCCGGACATCAGCAGCCGGCGCACGTGGGCGTTGGTGACGAGGGTGAACCTCGGGTGGTCGAGCACCGGCGCGAGGTAGGCGCGGGCGGTGGTGTGGCGCAGACCGCCGGCGATGGTGAACTGCATCCGGCTCACACCGGTCTGGTCCCCGTCGTTGTAGTCGGCGTTGAACGGCACACCGGCCTGCTGCGCCGCGGCCAGGATCGCCTCCTGCACCGGGTCGGCGGTGAAGTCGCGCAGTATGGTCAGCGGACCGCTCTCGATGCGCCGGAACACCGGCTCGACCTCCGCCCACGACCACCCGGCGTTGCCCCGCGCCGCCCAGTCGTCGTAGTCGGCGGGATTGCCCCGGACGTGGATCATCGCGTTGAGAGCGTGCGAACCGCCCAGCACCCGACCCCTCGGCAGGTGCAACGGGCGATTCGCCGCGTCCCGCTGGGGCACCGTGCGCAGGCCCCAGTCCTGCGCGCTGTCCCAGAGCTCGTGCATCCGCACCGGGTCGTGGATGGCGGGGTTGGTGTCCCGTTCCCCGGCCTCCAGCAGCAGCACCGTGCCGTCCGTGAGGTCCAGCAGCCTCCGCGCCAGCACACAACCCGCCGTGCCCCCACCAACCACCACGAAGTCCGCGTCGACCATGCCCCCCAGTCCAGCAAACCGGCGCCCCGCGTCCTTGAACCGCAGCGCACGCCCGTTGACCGGCCGCGCATCGTCGGCGAGGGGTCGCTCCGCGCGGGACAGCTCGGCCTGGGGCCGGACCTCCATCAGGCGCGGCAACGCGTTCTTGATGCAATTGAGCGAGGTCGGTATTGATCTGCCCCGGCTGTAACGGCTGCCGAGCACAGCCCAGCCGTGCGCACCCGGCGGGAACACGGCTGTTCCGTGACAGCGCGCTCAACCGGGACATTATTCGTCACTCGTTCGAGGATTTGGAATATCGCCCGATCGGGCAAGGAATCGGGTGGCCCTACGCTGCCGCTCGTTCAATTCCTTGTCCACGGGAGTGGTTGCGTGCCCGGATATCTCGCACTCGCGGCGGCCACGGCGATGTACGCGCTGGGCATCGTGGCGCAGACCATCGCCGCGCGCCGCGCCGAGCCGGGGCACGGCTTCGGCCTGCTCGCCCGGCTCGCCGTGGACCGGCTGTACCTGCTGGGGTTCGCCGGACAGGTCGGCGGGTTCGTCCTGGCGTTCTTCGCCCGTGCCGAACTGCCGCTGTACCTGGTGCAGGCGGGCTCGTCGTGCGCGGTCGGCGTGGCCACCGTGTTCGGCGTGCTGGCGCTGGGCTGGCGGGTGCGGCCGGTCGAGGTCGCCGTGCTGGTGGCGATGGCGCTGGGCCTGCTGCTGCTGGCCGGGGCGTCCGCGCCGTCGGTGGCCGCCGAGATCCCGGTCGACGTCGGCCTGCTGGTGCTGGGCGGGCCGCTGCTCGCGGTGTTCCTGGTGTCCCGCGGGGCGAAGGGCGTCGTGCCGGTCGCGGTGGCGGCGGGCCTGGCGTACGCCGTCGTCGCGATCGCCAGCCGTTCGCTGGCCGACGAGCCGGTGTCGCAGCTGCCCTACTACCCGCTGGTGTGGCTGATGGTGCTGGCGGCGCTGGTCGGGCAGGCGGGCATGGCCGTCGCGCTGCAACGGGGTTCGGCCACCTCGACGATCGCGACCATGGACTCGGTGACCGTCGTGGTCACCTCGGCGGTGGGCATCCTGGCGCTGGGCGACCGGATCGCGCCCGGCCGCGAGTGGTGGGTGGCGGCCGGTGTCGCGCTCGTCGTGCTCGGCGTGCTGGCGCTGGGCTACGCGTCCCGCCTCACGCCCGCACCCGCCGCGCAGGAGGCCGCGTGAACGTCGCCAGCGTCTCGCTCGACCTGGACAACCTCTGGGCGTACCTGAAGACCCACGGTGATCCGGAGTGGGAGCGGATGCCGAGCTTCCTGGCCACCGCCACGCCCCGGCTGCTGGAGGTCTTCGGCGAGCACGGCCTGACCACCACGGTGTTCGTGGTCGGCGCGGACGCGGAACGGGACGACGGCGCGGCGGCCGTCGCCGCGATCACCGCCGCCGGGCACGAGGTGGCCAACCACTCGTTCGGCCACGAGCCGTGGCTGCACCGGTACTCCCGCACCGAACTCGAAGCCGAGGTGGTGCGGACCGAGGAGGCGATCACCGCCGCCGGCGCACCTCGTCCGGTCGGGTTCCGGGGCCCCGGCTACAGCGTGACGCCCGACCTGCTGGACGTGCTGTCCGAGCGCGGCTACCGCTACGACGCGAGCACGCTGCCCACCTGGATCGGTCCGCTGGCCCGCTTCTACCACAACCGCTCCGCAAAGTCCACAAAGGACAGCTCCGAGCTGTTCGGCGGGTTCTCCAAGGTGTTCGCGCCGAACCGCCCCTACCGCTGGGACAGCGGTCTGGTCGAGCTGCCGGTGACGACCATGCCCCTGCTGCGGGTGCCGATCCACGGGTCGTACCTGCTGCAACTGCACCAGCTCTCCCCCGCGCTGGCCCGTGGCCACTTCCGCGCGGCGCTGCGGCTGTGCCGCGTCTTCGGCGTGCCACCGTCGCTGCTGCTGCACCCGACCGACGTGCTGAGCGCGGGCGAAGCCCCCGGCATGGAGTTCTTCCCCGGCATGGCCGTTCCGGCGAGGGACAAGGCCGCGCTGCTGGGCTGGGTGTTGGGCGCGTTGCGGCGGCACTACGAGGTCGTGGGCACCGGGGCGCACGTGGCACGGCTGGACGGGGACCTGCGCGGCACGAGGCGGCTGGAACGCTCGGGATGACGTTGCTCCTGCGCGTGCTCGCGTGCGCGACCGTGGCGCTGGCCCCGCTGGAGGGCTACCTGCTCGCCGCGCACGGGCAGCTGGCGAAGATCGCGCCCGCGCTGCTCGCCGCGGTGTGGGTGGCGGCACGGGTGCGGGAACGGCGGATGCCCGCGCCGCACCCGGTGCACGCGGTGCTGGGGCTGTTCGCGGTGGTGCTGCTGGCTTCCACCGCGCTGCACGCGGGCGGGCCGTACGCCGTCGACTACCTGCAGCGGTGGCTGCCGTTCCTGGTGGTCACGGTGGTCCTGGTGGACGTCGCGGCCCGCGAGGTGCCCATCCGGGCGCTGCTCGGGTCGATCGTCGCCGGCGCGGCGGTGGCCGCCCTGGGTGCGCTGCACAGCATGGTCGCGGAGGGCGAGACCCGGGCCACCGGGCCGTTGGAGGACCCGAACGACCTGGCGTACTTCCTGGTGGCGGCACTGCCGCTGCTGGTGGCGCTGCTCGACCCGCGGGGCTCGCGGCTCAGGTCCGCCGGGCTGGCGCTGACAGGGCTGGTGCTGGCCGCCGGGGCGGCGGCGACGTTCTCGCGCGGCGGGGCGCTGGCGTTGACCGCCGCCGTCACCTGGCTGGTGGCCCGGCGGGCGCTGCCGGTGCGGGCCGTGGTGGGCGGGATGGCGGCGTTGGCCGCGCTCGGGGTCGGGGTGGTGCTGCTCGCCGGGCCGACCCTGGACAGGGCGCTGCAGGAGAAGAGCCACATCGCGGGGACCAACGTGGACACCCGCGAGCTGCGGTGGCAGGCCGCCGCGCGGATGGTGGCCGGGCACCCGGTGCTCGGTGTCGGGCCGGGCGGGTTCCGGGACGGGTACGCCGCCGCCTCGCACAACGCGGAGGTCGACGAGCAGACGCCGGTGGCGCACAACATGTACCTCGAGGTCGCGGCCGAGCTGGGGTTGGCCGGCTTCGGGTTGTTCGTCGGACTGCCGGCGGTCGCGGCGGTGGGTTCCGAGCGGGTGCTGCGGTCCGGTGAACGGCGGCCGATGGCGGCGGTGCAGGCGTCGCTGATCGCCGTCGCGGTGGCGTCGACGTTCCTGTCCCAGCAGTACTACCTGCCGTTGTGGTCGCTGGTCGCGGTCGTCGCCGCGGCCGATCTGCGTCGAAGGGGAACCGGATGCGTGTGCTCCACGTGATCAGCGAGATGGGCACCGGCGGGGCCGAGGCCCTGGTCGCCGGCATGGCCCGGACCGGCCGCGAGTTCGGCTGGCAGACGGCCGTCGCCAGCGGTGGGGGGCACCGGGCGGACGCGCTGCGCGGGCAGGGCGTGCCGACCTTCACGGTGCCCGTGGCGCGGCGCAGGGCATCCGGGGTGCTGCGCGCGACGGCCGCGACCCGTACCGCGATCAACGACTTCCGCCCGGAGGTCGTGCTGGCGCACAACGTGTCCGCGAGCATGGTGGCGCGGTTGGCGTTGCTGCCGCGCAAGGTCCCGCTGCTGACCGTGTTCCACGGCGTCGCCGAGGCGGACTACGCCGGTGCGGCGAAGATCCTGCGGCGGACGTCGGGCGCGGTGGTGACCGTCGCCGAGGCGACCGCGTCCCGGCTGCGGGCGGCCGGGCTCACGCCGGACCCGGTGGTGATCCCGAACGCCGTGTTCCCGCAGGAGCCCCGGGTCGACCGGGCGACCGTGCGGGCGGCCATCGGCGCCCACCCGGACGTGCCGGTGGCGCTGTGCCTGGCCCGGATGGAGCCGCAGAAGCGGCACGACGTGCTGCTCGACGCGTGGGCGCGGATCGGGGTCGGCGCGGAGCTGTGGCTGGCCGGTGACGGGTCGCTGCGGCCCGCGTTGGAGAGGAACGCGGCGGGGCTGACCGGTGTGCGGTTCCTGGGCAACCGGCCCGACGCGCCGGACCTGCTGGCGGCGGCGGACGTGACCGTGCTGACCAGCGACTGGGAGGGAATGCCGGTCGCGGTGCTGGAGTCGCTGGCCGCCGGGCGCCCGGTGGTGGCCACGGCGGTCGACGGGGTCGGCGAGGCGCTGGCCGGGGGCGGCGGATTCGCGGTGCCCCCGCGCGACCCGGAGGCGACGGCGGAGGCGTTGCGGCTGTTGCTGTTCGACCCGGGGAAGCGGGCGGTCGAGGGCGCGGCCGGGCAGGCGGCGGTGACCCGGGCCCACGACCCGCGCGTGCTGATGCGGTCCTACGACGAGTTGCTGCGCACGTGGGGAGGTCGGCGGTGAAAGCCCGGCTCGTGGGCGAGAGCGCGGTCGCGGCGCTGCTGGTCGGGGCGCTGGTGCTGATCGCGACCGTGCTGAAGGGCGAGGAGTACCAGGGGCGGGTGGGCCTGCTCGCCGGTCCGGCCGGTCCCGAAGCCCCGCAGTACGGCGAGGTGGTCGCGCTGTCGCTGCCCGCGCTGGTGGAGGTGGCGCGCAGCCCTTCCGTCCTGGTGCGGACCGGGACGGAGGCCGAGCGGGTGTCGGTGGAGCTGGTGCCCGCGTCCGGGCTGGCGCGGTTGTCCGTGCGGGCTCCTTCTGCCGGGCAGGCGGGCAACGAGGCCGCGGCGGTCGCGCAGGCCGTCGTGGACGCGAACCTGCTCGCCCCCGCCGGGAAGTTGCGGGTGCTGGACACCCCCGAGGTCATCCGGGTCGCGCCCGACTGGCCGTTGACGATCGGGCTGGCGCTGGCGGCGGCGGTGGCGGCCGGCATCGCCGTGGCGGCGGTGCGGCACCTGCGGCGGACACGGGTCACGGACGGTGTTCGGGCGGCGTTGTCCTCCGCCGGCGTCGGGCACCCGGTGGCCGTGGTGCGGGACGACGACCCGGCGCTGGTCGAGCGGCTGACCGTGCTGTGCGGTGCGGCGGCACGTCCCGCACGGGTGGTCGCGGTGGTCCCGGAGCTGGCGCCGCGGGCCGAGTCGTTGACGGAGCGGTTGCCCGACAAGGCTTACGAACCCGCGGACGGGGTGGCGTTGATCGCCGTGGCGCCGACCGGTGCGCGGCAGGACGAGTTGGCGAGCGTGGTCGGCGCGCTGCCGGCCGGGACGACGGTGGTTGCGGTGGTGTTGGCGTGAAGCGCGGGATCGAGGCCGGGGAGCCGGGACGTTTCGCCGGCGTGCGGAATGCCGCAGTGGACCGGCGGGCGGCGGTCACCGTCCTGGCGATCGCGGTGGGCCTGTTCGGCGCGTGGCGGGCGTTGCGGCCGGCGTGGGAAGTTCCGTTGCCCACCTTGGCGAACCGCCCCGAGGAGCGGATGCAGGACTTCCGGGACGCGCTGTACTTCCCGATCCGCGAGTTCCTCGCCGGCGGCAACCCGTACGACCCGGCCGCGATGTTCGTGCACTGGCCGGTGCGGCAGAACTTCAACCTCTACCAGCCCTACCACCTGGTGCTGCACCTGCCGTTCGCGCTGCCGGACTACCGGTTCGGCGCGGTGGCGTTCGCGGTCGTCTCGTTGCTGCTGCTGGTCTTCCTGGCCGTGCTGGCGGCCGGACACCTGCGGGCCCCGTCGGTGCTCGGCACGGCGGTGGTCGCAGCGCTGCTGGTGACCAGCCAGGTCGGCAAGGCCCAGCTGTACGTGGGGCAGGTGAACCCGCTGATCGCGGTCGGTGCGGCGGGGGCCCTGCTGGCGCGCGAGCGCCATCCCCGGTGGGCGGCCCTCGCGTTGGCGTTGGCGTGGCTCAAGCCGCAGTTCGGGTTGCCGCTGGCGATCCTGCTGTTCGTCCGCGGGTCGCGGCAGGTGGCGTTGGGCGGCACCGCGATCGCGGCGGTGGCCAGCCTGTTCGTGGTGGTGCCGCTGGTGGTCGGCGGTGGTGGGATCGGGGCGTTCCTCGACGTGATCGCGGCGAACCTGGACCACGCCGCCGCGACCCCCTACGGTGCGGTGGACTCCCTCACCGCGCAACGGGTCGACCTGGCGGCCGTGTTCTTCCGGGTCACCGGGTGGCTGCCGCCGGCGGCCGAACTCCTCGCCCTGGTCGCCGTGACGGCTATCAGCGCGGTGCTGGTCCGGCGGCTGGACCGGGTCGGCGAGGTCGCCGTGGCGGACCTCCTCACCTGCGTCGCCGTCGTGGTCGCCGTGGTGCACCAGCCCGGCGATGTGCTGATCGCCGTACCGGCGTTGGTGGTGGTCGCCGCGCTGTGGTGGCGGAACAGGTTGCCCTGCCTCGGAGTCGCGGTGGTGGCATTGGTCTTCCCGTTCGCGCACCTGCACTTCGTCGACACGGCGATCCGCGGACTGATGGGGCCGTTGGCGAGCGTGACGGTGGACGGCATCGCCGTCGTCGTCGCCTGGACCGCCCTGGTCATGTTCGCGCGCCGACCCCGTGTCCTCACCGGACCGTCGTGACCGGTGCGGTTCGCGGTTCGCTGTGGCTGTTCCTGGTCAACCTGGTGGGCAAGGGCGGTCAGGTGGCCGTCACGCTGGTGCTGGCCGCGTTCCTCACCGAGGAGGGCCTGGGGCTGGTCGCCCTGACCGTGTCGCTGGTGAACATCGGGCAGGTGGTGCAGTCGATGGGCGTCTACGACGTGATCAGCCGCACCGGTCTGGACCCGCGCCGGATGGCGGGCACGCTGCTGACGTTGAGCGTCGGCACGGGTGCGGCGCTGGCCGTGCTGCTGGTGGCGTCGGCGGGTCCGATCGCGGACGCGTCGGGTGCGCCCGGTATCGCCCCGCTGATCTCGCTGGCGGCGGTGAGCCTGCCGTTCACCGCCGCCGGTGGCGTGCAGATGGGTCTGCTGCACCGGGATCTGGACTTCCGGCGGCGGATGCTGCCCGACGCGGGCGGTGCGGTGCTGGGCGCGGTCGTGACGGTCGTGCTCGCGGTGCGGGGATTCGGGCCGTACTCACTGGTGGTCGGGCTGCTGTGCACAGCGGTGGCGCAACCGCTGCTGGGTGCGGTGGCGGGGGTGCTGGTGCGGCCGATGTGGGACGCGGAGGCGGCGTCCGAGGCTCTGCGGTGGATCGCGGTGGTCGGGCCGGGGGCGTTGGTGGCGGTGCTGCTGATCAACGTGGACTACCTCGCCGTCGGGCGCGTGCTGGGCGCGGAAGCGGTGGGCGTGTACTCGCTGGCCTACCGGATCGCCTGGGTGCCGTACATCGTGGTGGCGGTGGTGCTCGGCGGGGTGTTGTTCCCGTTGTGCGCGAAGCTGATCAGGAACGGTCGCCGGGCGGAGCTGCCGGAGGCCATCGGTCGGTTCACGCACGCGGTGCTGGTGGTCACCGGCGGCCTGTACGTGGTGACGGCGGCGTTGTCCGACCGCGTGGTGCTGTTCGGTGAGCGGTGGGCCCCGGCGGCGCTCCCACTGGTGCTGCTGTGCGGTTACGGGCTGGGATTCGGCCTGCTCCACCTGTGGTACCAGGCGATCCGCGCAGCCGGGCACGCCCGCCGCTACCTGGCGTTGGAGCTGACCCACCTGGTGGCGCTCGTCGTGGCGCTCGCCGTCTTCACCCGGCACGGCGTGGTGGCGGTCGCGCTCACCCAGCTCGTGGTGGTGTGGACGATGGTGCCGTTGGCGTGGTCGGTGTTGGCGCGCAACGGACTCGCACCTCCGAAGCCGGCTCGGATGGTGTTCGGAGTCGCGGTGAGCGCGGTGGGCTGCCTGGTGGTGGCGCACCTGTTCGGGGATCTGTTCGGCCCGACCCTGCCGGGTGCGCTCGGCGAGGGGCTGGTGCTGGTGCTCGGCTACACGGCGGTGGCGCTGCTCGCGAACCGCCGCACGGTGAGTGAACTGCGTGAGGTGCGCCGATGAAGGTCGTGCACGTGACCCAGCCGGTGACCGCCGGGGTGGCGGCGGTCGTGCTGGAACTCGCCGTCGCCCAACGGGGACTCGGCTGGTCGGTCGACGTGGTGTGCCCGCCGGGGTGGCTGGCGGACCGGCTGCGGGACGCAGGGGTCGACGTGCACGACTGGCCCGCCTCCCGCTCCCCCGGCCCGCGTACCGTGGCGGAAACGCTGCGGCTGAGGAAGATCGTCGACCGGTTGGACCCGGATGCCGTGCACCTGCACAGTTCCAAGGCCGGTCTCGCCGGACGGCTCGTGCTGCGCGGTCGGCGTCCCACCGTCTTCCAGCCGCACCTGTGGTCGTTCCAGACCGCGCACGGCCTCCTGCGGCACGCGTCGGCGTTGTGGGAACGGCTGGCGGACCGGTGGACGCACCAACTGGTGTGCGTGAGCGACGACGAACTCGTCGCGGGACGGCGGAACGGGATCCGCACGACCGCCGAGGTGGTGTGCAACGGCGTCGACACCACGGTGTTGAGGCCGCGCAGCCGGGTCGCGGCCCGTCGCCGCCTCGGGTTGCCCGACGTGCCGACAGCGGTGTGCGTGGGCCGACTGGCTCCGCTGAAGGGCCAGGACCAACTGCTTGAGGCGTGGCCGACCGTGTTGGCGGCCGTGCCGGAGGCGCGTCTCGTGCTGGTCGGCGACGGCCCGATGCGGGACCGGTGGCGTGCGGCCGGGGACCACGAGTCGGTGCGCTGGTGGGGCCACGACACGGCGGTGGCCGACTTCTACACCGCCGCCGACGTGGTGGTGCTGCCGTCACGGGCCGAGGGGATGGCGCTGGTGCCGCTGGAGGCCATGGCCAGTGGCCGCACGGTGGTGGCGTTCGACGTGGGCGGGGTGCGGCAGAGCGTGGGCGACGCGGGCGCGGTCGTGGAAGCCGGCAACGTGCCGGCGCTGGCCGCGGCGATCGCGGCCCGGCTCGCCGACCCGGTGCTCGCCGCGGACGAGGGCCTGACCGGGCGGCGGCGGGCCGAGGTGCTGTTCGACTCCGGCCGGGTCGCCGACCAGATCGCGACCCTGGTGGACAAGCTCGTGGGAGGGAACCGGTGAAGGTCGCCTACCTGCTGACGCAGGACAAGGGTGGTCCGGTCGACGTCACGGTCCGGCTCGCGGCGACGCTGATCGCGTCGGGCGAGGCGGAGGTGCGGGTGTTCGGACCGGTGCCGTCGCGCGGCGCGGAGCTGATCGCCGGGCACCACCAGGCGATCTCCGTGGCGAGCAAGGGGGACCTGAGGGCCGGCCGGCGGGCGCGGGAGGCCTTGCGGGCCTGGCAGCCGGACGTGGTGCACGCCCAGGACCGGCGGGCGGGGCTGGTGAGCGCCGGTTTGCGGTTGCGGCACAGGGTGGTGCAGACGTACCACGGGGTGCCGGACGACGTGGGCGAGGCGTGGTTCCGTGGTTCGCGGGGCGCGGCCGGGCCGTCCGGGTACACCCGGACTGTGCTGGCGGCGGATGCCGGGGTGGCCAGGTTCGTCCACCGGACCGTGGTGCCCGCGCCGGCCATGGGCGAATTCCTGGTGCGGCGCCTGCGGGTGCCTTCCCATCGGGTGGCGCACATCGACAACTGCGTCGAGCTGCCCGGGTCGTGCCCGCCCCGAGGGCCGGTGCGGAGGCTGGTGTTCGTCGGGCTCCTGGTGGCGCGCAAGGGGTTGTTGTCGCTGCTGGACGCGTTGGCGATGCCCGGCGTGATGCCGTCGGACGCTTCGCTGACCGTGATCGGGGACGGACCTCTGCGCGCGGCGGCTCAGGAGCAGGCGGCGCGCGACCTCGCCGGTCGGGTCGAGTTCCTGGGATTCCGGACCGATGTGCCGGAGCAGTTGCGGCGGCACGACGCGCTGGTGTTGCCGTCGACCATGGAGCAGCAGCCGTTGGTGGTCGCCGAGGCGATGGCGGCGGGCAAGCCGGTGGTCGCGACCGACACCGGCGGGGTGGGTGACATGCTCGCCGACTCCGGAGGGCTGGTGGCCGCGGGGGACGTGGCCGGGTTGGCGGCACGGTTGGCGGCGCTGTTCGCCGACCCGGATCCGGGACGGGTGGGGCGGGTGCTGGCGGAGCGGGCGCGGGCGCGGTTCGCGCCGGAGGTGTGCGCGGAGCGGCATCTGGCGCTGTACCGGGAGCTGGTTCCGGGTTCTTGAGGTGAGGTCACGCGCATCTCGGGCGCTGTCTTGAGGACTCCGCGAAGACCACCCGCATGGGTCAGGCCGCGGCCGTCGGTGTGGGTGTGGGTGTGGTGACGGGCGTGGTCGTCGTGGTGGTGGGTGTCGTGGTGAGTGTGGTGGTGGTCGGAACGGGTGTGGTGGTGGACGTGGGTCGGGCTTTGCTCGTCGTGGTGGGGGCCGGCCTGGTCGCGGTGGGCTTGGTGGTCTTCGGTTTCACCAGGACCAGGGCGTCCGCGCCGGCCAGGTCGACCAGGGTGGGGACGGTCGTGCCGTCGATGGTGACCAGACCGGGGGGCGGGATGACGTGGGCGGTGGTGGCGGTCGGGTTGACGGCCACCCAGCCGTTGGTGAACTTGCGCGTCCACGTGCCGTTCGGCAGGTGGTTGGCCGTTTCCACCGCCTCGCCCAGGTTCGCGTCCTGGTACGGCGACCAGTCCGGGTCCTGGTAGTCCTTGGTGGTCGCCCCGATCCAGCACGTGTACGGACCGGCCAGCAGCGCCGCGGTGGCGTAGCCGACGCGTTCCTCGCGGTGGCTCTGCGTGTGGGTGACCAGCAGCAGCCACGACTCGCCGAGCGCCGCCTGGGCGCGCAGTTCCTTGAACTCGTTGCCCTTGAACGTGATGAGGTCGCCCGCCCCGTTGTCGCGCAGGCTGAAGTTCTCCTCCATCGCACCGTGGTAGCGGGAGTGCGCGGACCACCGGCCCGGGGTCAGCTGCGACTCGGACACGTTGGGGATCAGCATCTTCCCCTCCTTGCGCAGCGACTCGCCGGCGACCTCCAGGAAGCGGTCCAGGCCGTCGCGGATCATCCGGTCGGTGGCGGCGGTGTCCGCGGTGCCCTTCAGCACGGCGGGCGAGTAGTGCCCGAGCGAGCTGAAGTCGTTGTCCGCCAGCACGCCGTCCCAGCCCTCGCGCACCACCTCGGCGGTCACCGCCTCCGCCCACGCCCGCTGGTAGCCCTCGTCCCACACGGTCATCTGCCAGTGCTGCGGGTAGCCCTTCCACTCGATGCGCCGGTCGGCGGTGTCCAGGGCGAACCACTCCGGGTGCTTCCGCTCCGCCGCGTAGTACCCGACGCCGCTGGGCAGCAGCGGCGCGTCCTGGTCGCCGACCACCGCGCCGGGGTAGTTGCGGGTGCTGGAGAAGTCCTTGTACACCAGCACCTTGATCTTCGGGTTGAGCTTGTGCAGCCGCCGCATGGCCGCGGTCTCGGTCGCGTTGAGCACCACCAGGTCGTAGTGCTGGGCGGCGAACTTGAGGTCCGCGTACGTCGGCGGCTCGCCGATGCCGTACCACCAGGCGCACGGCGCGAGCGGCTTCGGCGGCGGGCCGAGCGGGTCCACCCCGGGAGGGACGCCCCGGTGCGCCCTCGGATCCCACTCCGGGGCCGGTTTCACCCGGACCGCCGTGGTCCGCTCCCCCGCCGGGCTCGGCAGCGCCGCCGAGCCGGCCAGGAGGAGCGCGACGCCGCACGTGCCGGCGAGCACGCGTCGGGTGTGGGCACGGATCAGCGGTTCCTTCGGCACAACAGCTCACCCACCGTCAACAACAGGATTCTCACGTCCAGCCACAACGACCAATTCGCGATGTAGTAGTTGTCGTAGCGGGACCTGTCGACTATCGAGGTGTCCCCTCTCAACCCGTGGACCTGAGCGAGTCCGGTCAATCCCGTGGGCACCCGGTGCCGCGCCCAGTATAGGTCGTGCACAGCGGAGAATTCGCGAACGAAACCCGGTCGTTCCGGTCGGGGTCCGACAATCGACATGTCGCCCTTGAGGATGTTCCACAACTGCGGCAGCTCGTCCAGGGACGTGCGGCGCAGGAATCGCCCGACCGGGCCCACCCGGCGGTCGCCGACCACCGACCAGCGGATCTGCGAGTCGTCCTCGTCGGTCATCCGCACGCTGCGCAGCTTGTAGAGCACGAAGGTGCGGTCGTCCATGCCGACCCGGACCTGCCGGAAGATCACCGGGCGACCGCTCTCCAGCAGGACGGCCAGCGCGCACAGCGCGATCACCGGGGCGAGCGCGACCAGCGCGACCGCCGCCAGCACCACGTCCACCGCCCGCTTGACCCACCAGCTCGGCCTGCTGGTGGGCGCGGTGCTCAGCCGCACCAGCGGGTAGCTGCGCAGCCGCTCGACGTCCGGGCCGTCCTGGTACAGCTCGTACATCCGGGGCACCACGAAGATCGCGCAGCCCAGCCGGTGGGCCGTGATGGCGGCGTTGACCAGCGGCGAGTCCGCGGCGTGGGAGAACGCCAGCACCACCGTGCCCGCGCGCAGCCGGGTGATCGCGTCGGCCAGGTTCTCCGGCAGCAGCGGCGCCGGCAGCACGGCCGGGTCGAGCGCGGGCGCGGGGTCGACGAACCCGACCGGGCGCAGGCCGAACTCGGGGTGCTGGAGCATCGCGCCCGCCAGGGTCGCCCCGACCTTGCCCGCGCCGACCACCACGGTCCGGTCGCAGCGGTGGAAGCGCCGGCGGGCCCAGCGGCCGAAAGTGAACACGAACAGGCGAGCAGGTTCACTCCACAAGGTGAAGTTCACGATGGCCCACTGCACCTCGACGGTCGTCTCCGGCGGCGTGCCGAGCGCCAGCGTGACGCCGGTGACCAGGGCGAACGCCGTGGCGGTCGCGATCACCGAGCGCGGCAGCTCGTGCAGCCAGGACAGCCACAGCCGGCGCCGGTAGAGCCGGCAGGACGCCCGCACGCCGAGCAGCACGCCCGCGACCACGCCGACCCACACCCGGTCCAGCGCAGCCGTCGCGACGCCGAGCGCCGCCACGTCCACCACCACCAGCAGCACGGCCACCGCGTTGACCCGGTTGAGCAGGTCGCGCCTGGTCTGGGGCCGCGCCCGGCCCGGCGGCGCCGGGGCCGTGGCCGTCGCACCCACCCGGTTCACCGCGAGCCACCCCTCCGGCCGGCCAGCGCTCGGCAGACCGGCTCCAGCAGCGCCAACACCACGCCACACCACATTCCGACGACGTCCTTTCCGCCGGCCGGCGGCGGCAGGGCGGGACCGGCACCACGCCGGACCGCCACAAACGTAAACCGACCGAGTTCACTCGAACGAGTACTTTGATCACTCAGTGCATAAAAGATGGAATGAGACACCTCTGTTTCACTCTTCCGAGAGAGAGGAACCTCCTTTCCAGCGACAAAGGTGTGCGTCTCGTGCGGTTTCCGGTCACCGTCCGGGGTGCGCGAAACACGGGGTGGGCAGAACCCGGGTGGAGTTCCCAGGCGAATAATTCTGGCCCGCTTACCCGCAACGACGGAAATGGGGTCGACAAGTGGCCGTCGACGAACGACAGGCGCCCGCCGCGCCGGACACGATCCGCACCCGTGGCCGGACGCACGTGGTGCTGCCCGCCTACAACGAGGCAGCCTCGCTGCCACCGCTGCTGCACCGGATCGCCGAGGTCGCCCGCACCGAGGAGGTCGCGGTGTGGGTGGTGGACGACGGCTCGTCCGACGGCACCGCCGACGTGGTCTCCGGCGTCGCCGGGCTGGACGTCCACGTGGTGCGGCACCCGGTCAACCTCGGGCTCGGGCAGGCAGTCCAGTCCGGGCTGCGGGCCGTGCTCGCGGTGGCCGGGCAGGACGACCTGGTGGTGGTGATGGACGCCGACGACACCCACGACCCGGCGCTGATCACCGCGCTGCGGGCGGAGATCGCGGCGGGCGCGGACGTGGTGATCTGCTCCCGGTTCGTGGCCGGCGGCGACGACACCACCGCGCCCGCGTTCCGGCGGTTCCTCTCGCGCGGGGCGGCCGTGCTGTTCCGGCGGGTGCTCCGGGTCGACGGGGTGCGCGACTTCACCAGCGGGTTCCGCGCCTACCGGGTCAGCCTGCTGGACCGGGCGGCCGGGCACTGGGGCGAGCGGCTGGTGGAGGAGCGCGGCTTCGCGTGCATGGTGGAGCTGCTGCTCAAGCTGCGGCACTGCCGCCCGGTGATCGCCGAGGTGCCGCTGCGGCTGCGCTACGACCGCAAGCAGGGTCCGAGCAAGCTCAAGCTGCGCCGGACGATCGCGCAGTACCTGAAGCTGCTCATGCGCGACCGCCTCGCGCCGGCGCCCTACCGCCCGCTGTGAGGGACGACGTGGCGGCCACCGGGGACGCCGGCCGGGACGCGGCGACCGGCGGCGCGCGGGAACGGGCGACCGCGACCGGTCGGGACACCGCGACGGGAGCCGGGCGGGACGCCGTCGCCGGGACCGGTCCGGACGCGGTGGTCGGGGCTCCGCGGGACGGCTCGGCGGCGGACGGGTCGGCGGCGGGCGACTCGTTGTCGGGCACGCGGGTCGCCGTGCTGGGCGGCGGGATCTGCGGGCTGGCCGCCGCGCACCGGCTCGCGCGGTCCGGTGCGCGGGTGACCCTGCTGGAGGCGAGCGACCAGCTCGGCGGGCTCGGCACGTTCTTCCCGTGGCGCGACCGCTGGGTCGAGCGGTTCTACCACTGCGTCATGCCGACCGACGACGACCTGCTGGACCTGCTGGGCGACCTCGGCCTGCGCGACGCCGTCCGCTGGCGGCCGACCCGGATGGGCATGGTCGTGGACGGGCGGCACTTCCCGTTCAACTCGGCGGCGGACCTGCTGCGGTTCACGCCCCTGCCGCTGCACGACCGGCTGCGGTTCGGCGTGGTGTCGTTGCTGCTGCGGCGACTGGGCCAGGGCAAGGACCTGGACCGGCTGCGCACCGAGGACTGGTTGCGCGGCGTCTACGGCGACCGGGTGTGGGAGCGGCTGCTCGCGCCGATGTTCGGGTCCAAGTTCGGCGCGGCGTTCGGCGACGTGCCCGCGCTGTACCTGTGGCAGCGGCTGGGGCGCGAGAGCAACGTCTCGGTGCGCGGCTACCCCGAAGGCGGCTACCGGGCCGTGATCGACGCGCTGAGGGCCTCCGTCGAGGCCTCCGGCGGCGTGGTGCGGACCTCCGCACCGGTCCGCGGGCTCGAAGTCGACGGCGACCGGGCCTTGGTCGCGGTGGCGGGCCACGGGACCGTCGAGGCCGACCGGGTGGTGTCGACGCTGCCGCTGCCGGTGCTGCGGGAGGTCGCCGACGACGGGCTGGCGCGGCGGATCCCGGACGTGCGGTTGCCGTACCAGGGCGTGGTGAACGCGCTGTTCTTCCTGAGGCGACCGCTGTCCGGGCACTACTGGGCGCCCGTCGTGCGGTCCGGGACGGACTTCGACGGGGTGATCGAGATGTCCGCGCTGGCCGGACCGTTCGACGGCCGGCACCTGGTGTACGTGATGCGCTACACCGACCGGGAGTCCGCGCTGTACCGCGAGGACGAGGGCCGGATCGCGGCGCGGTGGACCAAGCAGCTGGTCGGGCTGTACCCGGACCTGACGTCGGCGGACGTGGACGACGTGCGGGTGTTCAAGGCGCCGTTCGTGGAACCCGTGTACCCGTTGGGGTACCTGGCGAAGCGGCCCCCGGTCGAGGTCGGGGGCACGCCCCTGCTGCTGGCCACCACGGCGCACGTGTACCCGTCGGTGACGAGCTGGAACTCCAGCGTGGCCTTGGCGAACCGCGTCGTCGGCGTGCTGGGCGACGCGGTCCGCCGGGGGTCGGCGGTCCACCGGGAGCCGGCGGACCGCCGGGACTCAGCCGACCAGCGCCGGGACGCCGGGACGCTCGCCGACCAGCTGCTCCAGGGCGGCGGCGATCCGCACCGAGGGTGAGCCCGTGCCGTAGGGCGACGGGATGTCCGCGAGCCGGTCGCGGTGGCCGGCCACGTCGTCCAGCCACTTCCGCACCTCGACGCCCACCCCCGGCCCGGGTGGGACGAGGGTGCCGAACGTCCCTTCGATCTCGGGGCGCTCGGTGCTGCGCCGCACCACCACGACGGGTCGCTTGAGGACGCTGACCTCTTCCTGGATGCCGCCGGAGTCGGACACGACGACGGCGGCACCGCCCGCCAGGGCGAGGAACTCCGGGTAGGCCTGCGGCTCGGTCACGCGCAGGGCGCGCAGCAGGTGGCCGAGGCCGAACTGCTCGACGCGCTTGGCCGTGCGCGGGTGCAGCGGCAGCACCACGGGCAGCGGCAGCGCGGCCAGTTCGCGCAGGATGGTCTCCAGGTTGGCCGCGTCGTCCACGTTCTCCGGGCGGTGGATGGTGGCCACCGCGTAGGTGTCCCGGTGCAGGCCGTGGGCCGACAGCACGGCGGCTTCGGCCTCCGGGCCGGGCAGCGCGGCTTCCAGCGCCTCCACCACGGTGTTGCCGGTGACCTCGATCCGGTCCACCGGGATGCCCTCGGCCAGCAGGTTCCCCCGGTTGAGCGGGGTCGGCGCGCAGCACAGGTCGGCGAGGTGGTCGATCACCACCCGGTTGTGCTCCTCGGGCATCGCCCGGTCGAAGCTGCGCAGGCCCGCTTCGACGTGCACCAGCGGCACGTCGTTCGCGTTGGCCGCCAACGCCCCGGCGAGCGCGGACGTCGTGTCGCCCTGCACCACGACGGCGGTCGTGCGGTGCCCGGCGAGGACGTCGTCCACGGCCTCCACCGCGAGCCCGAGCTGCGCGCCGCGCCGGGCGCCGCCGAGCGCGAACTCGTGGTAGCCGCCCGGTTCCGCGATGTCGCGGCGGATCAGCTCGTACATGGTGCGGTCGTAGTGCTGTCCGGTGTAGACGACGACCGCGCGCGGGCCGAACAGCCGGATCAGCGGGGCGAGCTTGATGAGCTCGGGGCGCGTGCCGCAGACCAGCGTGACGGTTTCCACCGTGAAGTATCTCCTCTTTGCCCAGGACGACCAGAGCCGGATCGCGCGACACGTTAGGTTCTGCCGGGTCGTTTTCCGTTGCACCTCAGTCGATCGAGTGAACGAGGGTGTCGACCGGGGTGTCCCCGCACTAGGTTGTCGTGGTGATCAGGAAATTCCGTACGGTGGCCGCGGCCGTGACGACCGTGGCCGCCCTGGGCGGCGCACCGGCCGACGAGGGGCCCCTGCTGCCGGATCTGAGACAGGCGCCGGTCGGCTGCGCCGGTGGCACGAACCGGGATCCGGGGCTGTGCACCGACTGGGACGTGTGCATGGTGGCCGACGCGGACGCGCCGAGCGGGTCCTGTGTGGACTCCGGCCCGATCGGCGCGGTGCGGCTCAGGTTCACCACATCGGTGGACAACATCGGCGAGGGCCCACTGCTGGTCTACGCCAAGCGCGACTCGGTGGACGTGCCGACGATGACCGCGCGGCAGGCGTTCCAGTCCCGCTCGGACCGTTCGATCCCCGGTTCGTACGACCAGGCCCAGCACGCCATCCCGGCTTCGGTGTACTACGAGCCCGCCCCCGCGCACGTGCACTGGCACCTGCTGGACTTCGAGCACTTCCAGCTGCGCACCCCCGGCGGCGAAACCCTGGTGCAGGACCGCAAGAACGGCTTCTGCCTCGGCGACCGCTACCCCGCCAGGGACGCCCGCGACCTGCCGAACCGGCCGAAGAGCACCCGGACGCCGGAGGGCAAGCTGGCGGAGTTCCTCCGGCAGAACCGGTGCCGCCACCACGAACCGCAGGCGCTGGACGTGGTGGAGGGCATCTCGGTGGGTTCCGGTGACGACTACGACTACCGGGTCGACTACCAGTGGCTCGACCTGACCGACCTGCCGTCGGGCGTGTACGACGTGGTGAACGTGGTCAACGCCGACCGCAGCTTCGTCGAGAAGCGCTACGACAACAACGCGTCCTCGATCGCGGTCTCCGTGCAGTGGCCCGGCGGCGGCTCCCGGCCGGCGGAGATCACCGCCCCGCCACGGGTGGAGCTGCTGCGCAGCTGCCCGGACAGCGAACGCTGCGCGGAGCGGTGAGCCGCACCGGTCCGGGCCCCGGGTAGCCCGTCCCCCTCAGTCGGGTGGCCGCCGATCCCCACAATCGGCGGCCACCTCTTTCCACCCGCCTCGGCGATCACCGGTCAGCGGTTCAGCGGTCAGCGGTCACTGATCACCGGTCACCGATCAGCGGTCACCGCGGAGGTCGGCGAGCACGGCACGGGCGGCGCGGCGGCCGGACACCAACGCACCCTGGATCGAACTGGTGTCCCGGTGGTCGCCGCACACGTACCGCCGTCCGCCCATCCGGACCGGCGAACGGAACCGGTGCGGCGCGGGCATCGCCGGCAGCGCGTGCGGGATCTCGTACCGGGCCAGGGTTTCCCACGACCGGGTGTCGACGCCGTAGAGCCTGGCCAGCGCACTGCGCACGTCCCGCTCCGCGACATCGGCGCCGGAACCGGAGCCGGCGCCGGTGTTGGCCAGCACGGAGGCCTGCACCAGCGGCGCGTCGGGCGAGTAGCCGGGCGCCACCTCGGAGATGACGGCGGTGTTGGCGATCGGGCCGCCGTTCGCGTCGACCAGCAGCGTCGGGTCGCGCAACGGCGGCTCCGGCGGCCGGAAGTACCAGGTGGTGACACCGTTCCAGGTCGGTTCGGGGCACTCGGGCAGCAGCCTGGCGGCGGTGGTGCCGTCGGTCGCGACCACCACGGCGTCGGCGTCGACCCGTGACCCGTCGGCGAGGTCCACGCCGTCGTCGCGGACCGCCACCACCTCGGCCCCCGTCCGCACCGGGATGCCGGCCGCCAGCTGACGCGGCAGCGCGACCATGCCCTCGGCCGGCAGCGCCGCACCGCCCAGGCCGAAGCACCGCCACACCAGGCGGAAGAACCGCGACGAAGTGACGAGTTCGGCTTCCAGGAAGACGCCCTGGAGGAACGGCCGGAAGACGCGGGCCACCGCGTCGTCCGACAGCCACCGCCCGAGTTCCTCCCGGGTGGTCGGGTCGGGCGAGTCCAGGATGGTCCGGGCGCGCAGGTCGCGGGCCGAGAACGCGCCCAGTCCGGCCAGGTCGCGCAGCCCCAGCACGCGCTGCGCCATCGCGCCCTGCCACGCCGCCGGACCTCCGCGCGGATCGGCCAGGAGGTCGTGCCGCCCGTTGTCGTGGATGAACACACCCCGCCGGAACGGCTGGAGGTCAAGCGCGTCCAGGTCGACGCGGGACAGCGCCGGGTAGGCGGGCAGCAGGAGCTGGAAGCCCCGGTCCAGTCGCACGCCGTCCACGACGTCGGTGCGCACCCGCCCACCGACGTCGTCGCCCGCTTCCAGCACCGTCACGCCCACACCGGACTCGCGCAGCGCCCGCGCCGCGCTGAGCCCGGCCAGTCCCGCGCCTACCACCACCACGTCCACCACCCGAAGCTAACCGCGCGCCGGCCCTGCTGCACGACAGGTGGCCGGCGGACGGGTCCGCCGCGTTTCCCGACCGCGGACGGCGGGCTGCCGGCGGTGGCCGCGTGGATCCGGAGTCGCACGGCCAGCACACTGGGGACATGGTCACCACCGAACCCGCCCACCTCGACGTCGTGATCGTGGGCGCCGGGCTCTCCGGCATCGGCGCGGCGTACCGCCTGGGCACCGAGCACCCCGGCCGGTCCTACGCGATCCTCGAAGCGCGCGACGCGATCGGCGGCACGTGGGACCTGTTCCGCTACCCCGGCGTCCGGTCCGACTCGGACATGTTCACCCTCGGCTACCCGTTCGAGCCGTGGCGCGAGGCCGAGTCCATCGCGGACGGGCCGTCGATCCTGGACTACGTCCGGCGCACCGCCGCCACCCACGGCATCGACCGGCACATCCGGTTCCGCACCAAGGTGCTCGGGGCGGACTGGTCGACCCGGGACCAGCGCTGGACCTTGACGTTGAGCGACGGCGGCACGCTGACGTGCGGGTTCCTCTACTCCTGCGCGGGCTACTACGACTACGAGCGGGGTCACGAGCCGGAGTTCCCCGGTGTCGCGTCCTACGAGGGTCGGGTGGTGCACCCGCAGTTCTGGCCGGCAGACCTGGACTACGCGGGCAAGCGGGTGGTCGTCATCGGCAGCGGCGCGACCGCCGTGACCATCGTGCCGTCGATGGCCGGCACCGCCGCGCACGTGACCATGCTCCAGCGCTCCCCCACCTGGATCAGCCCGGTGCCGGGACGCGACAAGGTCGCCGACCGCATCCGCGAGCTGCTGCCCGCCGGCCTGGCGCACCGGATCGTGCGGGCCAAGAACATCGCGTTCACCACCGGCTTCCACCAGTTCTGCCGCCGGTTCCCCGGCACGGCGCGCAAGCTGCTCACCGGCCTGGCGAAGCGGGCGCTGGAGGACGAACGGGCGGTGCGGGAGCACTTCACCCCGACCTACGACCCGTGGGACCAGCGGCTGTGCGCGATCCCGGACGCCGACCTGTTCAAGGCGATCAACGCGGGCCGGGCGTCCGTGGTCACCGACCACGTCGACACGTTCGTGCCCGAAGGCATCCGGTTGAGGTCCGGGCGGGTGCTGGCGGCCGACGTCGTGGTCACCGCGACCGGCCTGCGGCTGCTGGCGCTCGGCGGCATCGCGCCCGGCGTGGACGGCCGGACCGTCGACCTGTCCGAGCAGTTCGTGTGGCGCGGCGCGATGATCACCGGCATCCCGAACTTCGCGGTGTGCATCGGCTACACCAACGCCTCGTGGACGCTGCGCGCCGACCTGACGTCCCGACTGGTGTGCAAGGTGCTCGATTACCTGGACCGCGAGGGGTTCTCCTCCGCGGTACCCCGGCCGGACCGGGTGATGGCGCGCAAACCGTTGCTGGACCTGACTTCCGGCTACGTCCAGCGGTCGATCGACGCGTTCCCCCGGCAGGGCGACCGAGGCCCGTGGCGGGTGCGGCAGAACTACCTGCTCGACTCGGTGCAGACCCTGCGCGGCGACGTGGGCGAGCAACTGGCCGGCACCAGGGCCCGCGCGTTCCAGCTCGCCCGGTGACCGCGGCCGGCCACCGGGTTCCTCGCGGGCACGGCTGTGAAATAGTCACCCGGTGATCGGACGGCTGGTTTCCCTGACGCTCGTCCTGGCCGTGACCGCTTGCGGCTACCAGCCGCCCCTGCCCTCGCCCGCGCCATCCCCCTCCCCGGCGGCGTGCCCGGCGGGCGGGTTGGCCTTCAGCGCGGCCGGCGGTGACGCGGCGATGGGCCTGCGGGTCCTCGTGTTGCGGATGGACAACTGCGGCACCGAGCCGTACGCGGTGGAGGGCTACCCGGACCTGAAGCTGCTGGACGAGGACGGCCGGGTGCTGGACGTCCGGGTGTTGCGCGGGTCCAAGGAGATCTCGACGGTCGAGTCGTTCGAGGTGCCACCGACCCCGGTCACCCTCCAGCCCGGCGACGCGGCCACCACGGGCCTGGTGTGGCGCAACACCTACGACGACACCACCAACCCCCCGCAGGTGGGTGTGCGGATCGACATCGCCCCGCTGGCCGGGCGTCCTCGGCAGACGTTCACGCCACACCTCGGACCGGACGGCGCACCGGGCGGAGCGGAGTCGAACCCGGTCACGATCGACCTGGGCAGCACCGGCAAGCTCGGCGTCAGTCCCTGGACGAAGTCCTGAAGCCCTGGACGAAGTCCTGAACTCCCGAAGCCCTGGGCCAAGTCCTGACGACGGCGACCGGCACCCAGGGCGGGACGCCGTTCCCGCCGGGCGCCCGGTGCTAGGGGCCGCTGTGCACGAGCGTCGCCCACAGGTCCGGTCGGTGCGGGTGCTCGGCGCGCAGCCGCAGGGCCACCGCGCGGACGGCTTCGGCGGCCCGGTCGGCGTACGGGGTGTCCGGCAGGTGGTCGTAGAAGGCCTTGGCCGCGTGTGCCGCCATCGCGTCGTTCAGCGGCCACAGGCTGGCCACCACGTGGCGGAACCCTGCCAGGTGGAACGCCGCCGCGAGGTTCAGCGGCTCGTCGGCGTGCCGGCCCCTGGCCGCTGTCGAGCACGCGGACAGGTAGGCCAGTTCGGCGTGTTCCGGCCTCACGCGGCTGATCGCCTCCACCGACAGGGTGCCGTCGCTCAAGTGCAGGACGGCGCGGGAGGTCGTGGCGGCGTCCACGGTCGCGTGACAGGCGAAGTGTGCCCACGTGCAGTTCGGCAAGGCGGCCAGCACCTGCGCCGTGGTGGCGTCGGCCAGCAGCTCGGCGCCCTCGGTGTGCAGCACGGCGGCCTCGGCGGTGGTGCCGGGCAGCCGGGGTAGGCCGGGGGCGTGTTCGACGGCGACCGCCAGTTGGCGTCGGGCGGTCGGTCGTGGGCGTTGCCGGGCGTGGTGCAGGGTGCGGATGGTCGGGACGTAGGACGAGACGAAGCGGTCCAGGGCCTTGCCGGCGGCGTGGAACGGCAGGTCGCCGAGCGGGCCGAGCGGGAGCCACCAGACCCTGCCTTCGCCGACGACCTCGGCCACCGGGCCTACCGCGGCGTCCCACAGCCAGTCGAGCAGCTCGGTGATCACCCGTCGGGCGCGCAGGATGCCGCTCGGCCTGGTCGCGGCCAGCGCTTTCCGGAGGTCGGCGCGGCGGGTGTCCAGGTCGGCGATCAGGAGCGGCAGCGGGATGGCCACCGGGCCGCCGCCGGCGGTGACGATGATCGCGTCCGCCCGCCCCGCGGCGGCGTTGACCAGGACGATCGGACCGTTCGACGCGGTCTCGCGCAGGCTCGGGAACGGCACCGGGCGCAGGAAGTCGGCCAGGCCCGGGAGGGTGCGGGCCAGCTCCACCAGCCGGTCGTGCTCGGACCACAGGTTGGCGCGGTTCAACGTGCCGACGGTGTCCCGGGTGGTTCCGGTGAGGTCGGCGACCATCGGCGTGTTGAGGCGTTCGTGGACTTCGGCGAGGCGGCGGGCGACCGGCGGGGCGACCCGTCCGAGGTCGGTGAGGTCGGCGCGGATGTCCAGTTCGGAGCCCAGGATGAGCGCACGGCCCTGCTCGGCGACCTCCACCGCGCCCGTCGGGTCGCCGGCCGCCAGGTGCGCGGCCACCGCCTCTCCGGTCAAATGCCGGTGCGCACCGAGCACGGTCTCCTGTTCGGCCCACCGGCTGTCCCGCCAGGTCACGGACCGCAACCGGCTCACGGCCTGCCCGAGAACCCGCGCTGCCGTCGCGGGCCGCCCCGCGGTCAGCGCCAGCAGACCGACCGCACGGCCGGCCGCCGCGCGCTGTGCCGGCCACCCCTCGCCCAGCGCGTCGAAGGCCGCGACCAGCGAGTCGACGTCGGGGATCTCGTCCGGGGCCACGGTGTACAGGTGGCGGCTCGCCGTGGCGAGGTGGTTCAGGCAGGCGATCCGGGTGCCGGGGTCGAGGTCGGGAACCATCGCGGCCGACGCGGCTCGCACCGCGCTGCGGGCGTCGGCGACGTCGCCGCGAGCCGCGAACCGGGCGTTGTGCGCGGCGGCCAGGTCGGCGAGCGTGCGGGCGGACTCCGGTGCCCGCGCCAACAGCTCTATCACTTGGTCGAGGTCGCCGGCCCGGCCGGATTCCCGGTAGCGCATCCAGTGGACGTGTGCGGCGAGTCCCGGGTCCACCCGGTCGGCCAGCTCCAGAGCGCGGGCGAGGTGGATCGCCGTGCCGGTCGTCGCGAACGCCGCCAGGTGCGCCGCTACCAGCCGGTGCGCACGGCCGTCCAGGGCGAACGCCTGCTCGTGCAGGGAGATCGCGGCGGCCAGGTCGTCGGTCGCGCCCGACTCGGCGAACCTCAGCCGGTACACCTCGCCGACCGCGCTGAGGTCGGACGGTTCGGCGAGGGCCTCGATCTGGTCGGCCAGTTCGGCGGCGCGCCGCAGGTCGGCGTGGTCGCCGGTCGTGCCGAACCGGATGCGGTAGAGGTCGCACAGGCGGGCCAGGAAGCGGTCCCGCACGGGGTCGTCGGCGTTGGGCGCGAGCGGGGTTTCGTCGAACTTGAACGGCAGGCCGTTCACGGCCAGGGCCAGCTCGCCGACGGCGATGGAGGCGCTGTCGTGGGCCAACCAGAGGCGTCTGAGCAGTCCGCCGCGGGTGTGCGCCGGCAGCGAGCGGTCCACCAGGGGCAGTGCCGGGGCGAGTTCGGCGACCTCGGCGTACCCGGGCCCGGCCAGGGATCCCGCCCGGCGGGCGGCGTCGGCGACGAGGTGGAGGTCGTCCACGTCGCCGGTCAGGTCGAACCGCTCCAGAGCGGCTCGCGCGATGCCGTGGTGCGCCTCCGGGGCGTCCACGGCGGTCCACAGGTCGATGGCGCGGTCCAGGTCGGGCGGGTTCGGGGAGAACCGGTGCCGGGCGCAGTGCACGCGGGCGAGCTGGTCGAGCAGGACCGGTCGGAGGTCGGCCGGTTCGTAGGCCGCGGCGAGGTCGTCCAGCACGCGCTCGAACGGGTGGTGGAAGCGGCGGAACCGGAGCCCGAAGCGGGTGCGCCGCCCTCGCATCGCCAACGCCCGCTCCCCGGTCTCCACGGCCTCCCGGATGTCGCCGAAGCTGCCCGCCTCCACCCGGACCGCGAGGCCGATGGCGACCGCCGCCAGGAACCAGGCCCGCTCGGGGTGCCGCCGGGGCAGGACGTCCAGGCAGGCGCGGGCGCGGTCGATGAACTCGTCCACGGCGCGCAGGTCGCCGGACGCCCGGTAGTACGCGAAGTTCAGCGTCACCAGCAGGCTCGCGTGCAGCGCGTGGTGGCGGTGCGAGGTGGTCGCGACCACGTCCTCCATCAGCGCGAGCGCCATGCGCAGGCCGATCGGGTGCTCCACGTGCGTGCCGAACGCGATGGCCGCGCCGAACTGGCTGGTCGGGTGCGCGTCCGGGCCGGGGAGCAGGCGGCGCAGCAGGACCGGCCGTTCGTCGGCCGGTACCTCCCAGTGCCAGGCCAGGGCGAACGCCAGATCGGTCGGGTCGGGCGGCGAGCCGTGCTCGAACCGCAGGTGGAACAAGGTGCCGAGGGCGGCTCGCCGCTCGGCGGAGGGCGGGTCGGGCCACGCCGCGATCTCGGCCCGCACATCGCCCGCGAACAGCACGTCCGGGTCGCCGGTCCGGCGGAAGGCGTCGATCCGTCCGGCCGGTTCGGGTAATCGCATGGGTCGCCTCCCGTTCGCCCTCCGCGACCCTAGCGGTGGATCAATAGCGACCCCTGGGCTCGTAGTCGTCCTCGTCGTCGTACTCGGGTTCGACGGTCTTCAGCGGCCGGTTGGACCAGGAGTCGAACAGCACCACCAGCGCCGTGACCACGATCAGCGCGACACCCACCAGCCCGAGGCCACCCCAGAACATCAGACCTGCCAGCAGCAGCATCGGCAGCACGGCGAACAGGCAGAACGGGTCGACCCGCCCGAAAGCCGGCCGGCGCTGCCCCGAAGATCGTCCGTACTGCCCCGCCATCAGTCCGCCTGTCCGTCGTCCGCCATGTCCGATTTCCCCCGGCTCCCCGTTCGAGGAGCCCCGAACAGCATAATTCGCGCCCGTCGAGCGCCACGGCGGGTCACGGGCACGCGTCGACCGACGGCCCGGTTACCGCGATCCGGTCCTCGGTCGGCTCAGCCGAACGGGCCGCCTGGCACACCGCGTCACAGCGCGCCGGCCGGTCCTGCGCGGGCACGGGCCCCACACGGTAGAGCAGGCCTCCGCCGGCCCCGCACCGCGCTCCACGTTGCGGACAGGGGCGTCGAACACCTCCCCGCACGGTTCCACGCCTGTCACACCACTGCTCCGCAGCCTGTTCGGCACGGACACCCCGGCGCGGGCGCGAGCCCGCGGGATCGGCTTCGCCCGGCGGTGCTCCGCGCTAGACTCGGCGGCGCACGACTGGCGTCGGGTGGTCAACCACCGGGGAGTGCAAGCGAGTCGGCATCGCACGCCTGGGTGCCCCTCATTCGACGACGAGTGAGGACTACCGCCATGTCGGCACAAATCCTGGACGGCACCGCCGTGTCCCGGTCGCTGCTGGAGTCGACCGCCGAACGGGCCCGCGCGTTCACCGACAACACCGGCCGCAAGCCCACCCTCGCCACCGTGCTGGTGGGCGACGACCCCGCGTCGCAGACGTACGTGCGGATGAAGCGGTCGCGGTGCGAACGCGTCGGGCTGTCGTCCCGGGCCGTCGAACTGCCCGCCGACACGTCGACCGACCGGTTGGTGGAGGAGGTCTCCGCGCTGTCGTCGGACGCTTCGGTCGACGGAATCCTGTTGCAGCACCCCGTTCCCGCGCACATCGACGAGCGCGCGGCGTTCGAGGCCATCGCGCCCGGCAAGGACGTCGACGGCGTGACCATGCACAGCTTCGCCGCGATGGCGTTCGGTGAGGCGGGGTTCCACTCGTGCACGCCGGGCGGGATCCTGCGGCTGCTGGATGCCTACGAGGTGCCGCTCTCCGGGAAGCGCGCGGTCGTGGTGGGGCGCAGCCCGATCCTCGGCAAGCCGGTCGGGATGCTGCTGTTGGCGCGGGACGCGACGGTGACGTACTGCCACTCCCGTACCGCGGACCTGGCGGCGGCGGTGCGGGAGGCGGACGTCGTGGTGGCGGCGGTGGGGAAGGCCGAACTCGTGCGCGGCGAGTGGATCAAGCCCGGGGCGGTGGTGGTGGACGCCGGGTACAACCCCGGGAACGTCGGGGATGTCGAGTACGCGGCGGCGGCCGAGCGCGCCGGCTACATCACGCCGGTGCCGGGCGGGGTCGGGCCGATGACCATCGCCCTGCTGTTGGAGCAGACCGTCCAGGCCGCGGAGGCCAAGGCGTAGTCGTCGGCGGTCCGGCGGCGGAACGCACGAGTCGCGCGTTCCGCCGCCGCGGGCCTCGTCCACCCCGTGGCGAGGCGGGAGACCGCACTACCCGACCACCACACCGCCCTCCAGCCGGAGGTGCGCGCCCTCGAACCGGGACCGGGTGCGGCGGTCGTGCGTCACCACGACCAGCGCGCCCGGGTAGTCGGCCAGCGCGTGCTCCAGGTCCTCCACCAACGCCGGCGACAGGTGGTTCGTCGGTTCGTCGAGCAGCAGCAGGTCGACCGGCTCGGTCACGAGTCGGGCGAGCTCGGTCCGCCGGCGTTGGCCGTAGGACAGCTCACCGAGCCGCAGCCCGAGGTCGCGCGGCGTGAACAGGCCCAGGGACAGCAGTTCGTCCACGTGGTCCGCGGGGTGGCCCCGCCCCTGCGCGAACGCCTCCGCCACGGTCAGCTCCGGCCGCCACGGCGTCTCCTCCTGCCGCAGGTGGCCGACCCGCGCGGGCGTGACGACCCGACCCGAGTCGGGCACCACCTCGCCCGCCAGGACGCGCAGCAGCGTGGTCTTGCCCGCGCCGTTCGGCCCCGTCACCAGGAGCCGTTCGCCCGGCCGGATCGCCAGGTGCGGCAGGTGCAGGCGGTCGCCCACCCGGACGTCGTGCAGTTCGGCGACCCATTCCGCGTCGGCGGTGGCGAGCCGGGCGGTGAAGTGCAGCGGGTCCGGCGGTGGCGCGACCGGGTTCCCGGTGAGGCGGGTGATCCTCTCCTTGGCGTTGCGGATGCGGCCCATCGCGCCGTGACCGCGGCCCCGTGCCCGGAACGGACCGGCCGCGAACACCGCGAGCGGCAGCTTGCGCGGGATGGCGCCCAGGCTCGCCACCGCCGAGTCGGCCAGCCTGCGGTGCCGGGCGAGTTCCTCCTTCCACTCCTCGTGCTCGCGGAGCCGGCGGGCGCGGGCGGCGGCCTTGGCGGTGAGGTAGCCGTCGTAGCCGTCGCCGTAGCGGGTCACGCGGCCTTCCTCGACCTCCAGGACGGTGGAGGTCACGCGTTCGAGGAAGACGCGGTCGTGGGTGATCACCACGACCGTGCCGCGGTGCCGGGACAGGTGTTGTTCCAGCCACGCCACGGCCTGGTCGTCCAGGTCGTTGGTCGGCTCGTCCAGCAGCAGCAGCTCCGGCGCGGACGCCAGTGTCGCCGCCAGCGCCAGCCGGGACAGCTCGCCGCCGGACAGCGTGCCCAGCGTGCGCGACCGGTCCAGGCCGGGCAGCCCGAGGCCGTGCAGGGCGATGTCGACCCTGGTGTCGGCCTCGTACCCGCCGCGCGCCTCGAACCGCTCGACCAGTTCGGCGTAGTGGCCGAGGTCGGTCAGGTCGGCCTCGGCCGCCCTGATCCGCGCTTCGAGGTCGCGCAGGTCGGCCAGTGCCAGGTCGATCGCGTCGGCCACGGTGGCGTGCGGCGGCAGGTCCAGGGTCTGCGGCAGGTAGCCGACGCCGCCGGGGGCCACCACCGTGCGGTCGCCGTTGTCCGGGGTCAGGTGGCCGGCGACGAGGGCCAGCAGGGTGGACTTGCCGGAGCCGTTCTCGCCGATGACGCCGACCTTTTCCCCCGGCTTCACGGTGAGCGAGATCGCGTCGAGCACCACGTGGTCGGCGTAGCGCTTGGTGACGTCATGAAGGGTCAGTTGCGCGGTGCGCAAGGCGTGCTCCTGTTCTCGACCGGGGAACGGCCGAGTCGATCGGGTGCGGTGGATGGCTGGGCCGCGCCGCGGAGCCGTGCTCTACGCGGACGCGAAACCGATCACAGGAAGTACAAGGTGCCCATGGCGCGGACGACTTTACGCCGGCCCGCGTTGATCGACAAGAGCCAGCGGTTCGTCCTCGGGGTCGCGCCCGGAGGCGACGGCGATCGCAGGCCGGCGGGCCGCACCGGTCGGGGGCCGGGTCGGACCGGCCGCCGCAGTGACACCGGGCGGGCGTCCGGATGGCCTATCGGGAACTGCGACAACGGGTGTTCGACAGTCAGTAGCGCTTCTGTCAACAAACGTGAGGAACGTCACCACTAATGGGGGATCGCTTGCCCCGAAAAGTGACCAGCGGTTACGTTTCCGGCCGCAGATCACGGTTCGATCACTGGAAGGACACGGGCCCGTCATCCCCCGGACGAGGCCCGGCCTGGATCCCCCGCCAGGTTGTCGGTGATCGGGCTCCCCGACGCAGGAGGCCCCACCCTTGGCTCGCCACAGGAAACCCCGTGGGCAGCAGCCGATCGTCTACACGGTCAGCGCACAGGCCCCGGGCTACGTCGGCGCGCACCGCGCCGAGCCCGACCGGACGATGCCGAAGAGGCTGTCCGCGGTCGCGGTAGCGGTCGGCATCGTGACGGGCGCGGGCGCAGCGGCCCACGCGATGACCAGCGGAGCCGTCAACCCGATGGCGGGCGGCGCGGACTTCGGCGGCCTGCCGGACGAGCACGCCCGCGCCGGCAAGGTCGACACCGTGCACTCGATCGACCTCGGCTCCGAGACGGCCCGCATCCTGCGCCAGGAGCAGCTCACCGCCCTCCAGACGTTCAACCAGGCCAGCGGGATCGCCCAGGACGGCTACTCGGCCCGCCAGCAGGCCGCCGCCGAGAAGGCCGCCAAGGACGCGAAGGACGCCGAAGAGGCGCGCAAGTCCCCCACCCAGCGGCAGGTCGAGGCGTGGGCCCGGGAGGCCATCGCGATCCTCGCCGCCAACGGCACCCCGATCACCGAGGACAGCGTCGACGAGATCTGGACGATCGTCCAGAAGGAGTCGAACGGCAACCCCAACGCGATCAACACGTGGGACTCCAACGCCGCGCGCGGCACCCCGTCCAAGGGCCTGATGCAGTGCATCGACCCCACGTTCCAGGCGTACAAGCTGCCCGGGCACGGCGACATCTACAACCCGGTGGACAACATCATCGCCGGCGTCCGCTACACCTACGCCCGCTACGGCGGCTTCGGCAACCACCCCGGCCTGGTGGGCATCAACGCCGGCACGGGCTACCGGGGCTACTGAGCCCGGCTTCTCCGGCCCGGACCAAGTCGAGAACCAGCCTGGGACAAGCCCAGGGACGAGCCGCAGGCGGCCTCCTGCGGCAGGACGAACGCCATCGCAGCCCCCCGATGTGACCGGTTCCCGACGGCTGCCCTCGGTGAAGTCCCCGGTCGGCCTCCGGGCGAAGCCCTCTGGCCGGCCCCCGGTGAAGCCCTCGGTCGGCTCCCGGGTGGAGCCCTGCGGTCGGCTCCCCGGTGAAGACCTCGGTCGGCCCGGGTGAACCCCTCGGACGGCTCCCGGCGGTGCGCTCAGGCGACCGCGGGCGTGGCCGGCAGGTGGCGGGCGCAGTTGGGGCAGATCGGCCAGTTCCGCCACGTGTAGCTGCCCCGGTCCGGACTCGGCAGGCACAGCGCCCGGCACACCGCGCGGTAGCGGTCGCCGACGTGCGCGGAGTGGTGCGCGGGTTCGTTCGGGGACACCAGGTGGCGCTGCTCGGCGAAGACGCCGGGGTACAGGCGAACGGTGGTCACGAGTCCTCCCGATTGCTCTCGGGGAGGCCAGTGGGGCGCTCGGGGCGGCGGCGCCCCGAGCGGTCACTAAGTTGTAGGGAGGCGGCCTTCCCCCCTGGCCCCCCTGGCTGCAAGACCGCCTCGGGTGCAAGTGTGCGCGACCGGCCGTGTGTATTGCTTGCACGGTTCTGCAATGCGCAGTTCAGCGGCGGTTTCGGGAGGTTTCCAGGGGTGGAGTTCGGACTGCTCGGCGAGGTCTGCGCGGTGGTCGGCGGACGTCCCGCCGACCTCGGCCCGGCCCGGCAGCGGTGCGTGCTGGCCGCGTTGGCGGTCGACGTCGGGCGGGTGGTGTCGGTGGACCGGCTGATCCGGCGGGTCTGGGGTGACGACCCGCCGGTCCGGGCGCGGGCGACGCTGTCCAGCTACGTCTCCCGGCTGCGCCGGGCCCGAACCGACATTGTGCTCCGTTCCGGCGGATATGTCCTGGTCGCCGACGAAGCCGCGGTGGACCTGCACCGGTTCCGCTCCCTGCGCGACCGGGCCCGCACCGCCGACGACCCGACCGCCGAGCGGCTGCTCGCCGAAGCCGTCGGCCTGTGGCGGGGTCCGGCGCTGACCGGTCTGGACGGCGACTGGGCGACCGCCGAACGGGACCGGCTGGCGCTGGAGCGGCTGGACGCGGAGTGCGACCACACCGAGGTCCGGCTGCGGCTGGGCCACGACGACCGGCTGGTCACCGAGTTGTCGTCCCGCGCCGCCGAGCACCCGTTGGACGAGCGCGTCGCCGTCCACCTCCTGCACGCCCTGTACCGGGCGGGGCGGGTGGCCGATGCGTTGGAGCACTACCGACGGGTCCGCGCGCGGCTGGCCGACGGACTCGGCACCGACCCCGGCCCCGCGCTGCGGCTGATGCACCAACGGATCCTGAAGGCGGACCCGGCGCTGCTCGCGAACCCCACCGGCGACGCGCGCCCCTCGACCACCCCGCGCACACCGGCCGGCGAACCGGCCACGCACGAACCGTCGACCGCTCCCCCGAGCCGGCCGGCCGCCGACGTGCCGACCGGAACGCCCGCCGCGCGGCCGGTGCCCCGTCAACTGCCCGCCGTGCCGTCGTCGTTCGTCGGCCGGGAGGACGAGCTGAACCGGCTCGACCCGACCGGCACGACGGTGATCGCGGGCGCGGGCGGGGTCGGCAAGACCTGGCTCGCCCTGAGGTGGGCCCACCGCAACGCCCACCGCTTCCCGGACGGCCAGCTGTTCGTGGACCTGCGCGGGTTCGGCCCCGAGGGCACGCCGATGCCGCCCCCGGTGGCGGTGCGCGGGTTCCTGGACGCGCTCGGCGTGGACCCCGGCCGCATCCCGATCGACCCGCACGCGCAGGCCGCGCTGTTCCGCAGCCTGGTCGCGGACAAGCGGATGCTGCTGGTGGTCGACAACGCCGCCGACACCGCCCAGGTGACGCCGCTGCTGCCGGGCGGCGCGTCCTGCACCGTCCTGGTGACCAGCCGCAACCGGCTGCCGGGCCTGACCACCGTGCACGGCGCCCGCCGACTGTCGCTCGACGTGCTGACCGACGCCGAGGCGCACGGCCTGTTCACCGCCCGGCTCGGCGCGGACCGGGTGTCCGCCGAAGCCGAAGCCGTGACCGACCTGATCAAGCTGTGCGGCGGGTTCCCGCTGGCGCTGGGCATCGTCGCCGGCCGTGCGCACGGCCACCCGGCGCTGCCCCTGGCCACCCTCGCCGGCGAACTGCGCGACCTGGGCCCGGGTGCGTTGGACGACGACGACCCGACCGCCAGCCTGCCCACCGTCCTGTCGTGGTCGCGGCAGGCGCTGACCGCCGAACAGGCGCACGTGTTCGGCCTGCTCGGCATCGCGCCCGGCCCCGACATCGGCCTGCCCGCCGCCGCCGGGCTCACCGGGCTGCCACCGGACCGCACCAGGGCCGTGCTGCGCGCGCTGGAACAGGCGTCCCTGCTGCTCCAGGACGCCCGCGGCCGGTACCGGATGCACGATCTGATCCGCCGGTTCGCCGCCGACACCCCCATCCCGCCCGCCGAACGGTCCGCCGCCCTGCACCGCGTCGTCGACTTCCACCTGCACACCGCCTTCACCGGCCGCCGGCTGCTCAACCCGCACGCCACCCCGATCGACCTCGATCCCCCCGCCCCCGGCGCCCGGCCGCACCCGCTGCCGGACCCCGCCGCGGCGCTGGCGTGGTTCGACACCGAACACCGGGGCATCCTGGCCGCCCAGCACCTCGCCGCCGCACAGGGCAGGCACCGAACCGTGTGGCAGCTGGCGTGGACGCTGACCACGTTCCACCTGCGCCGGGGCCACAGCCACGACAACCTGGCCGCCTGGCGGACCGCGATGACCGCCGCCGACCACCTCGCCGACCCCGCCGTCCAGACCCGCGTGCACCGCCTGCTCGGCGACGCGCTGGTGGAGGTCGGCCGGCACGAGGAGGCGGTCGAGCACCTGTACCGGGCGCTGGCGCTGGCCGAGCGGACCGACGACCTGGTGAACCGGGGCCAGGTGCACCGGACGCTGTCGTGGGCGCTGGACCAGCAGGGCGACGGGCGGCAGGCGCTGACCCACGCCCGCCACGCCCTGCGCATCTACCGGGCGCTGGACGACCCGGCGGGTGAGGCCGACGCGCTCAACGGCGTCGGCTGGTACGCGGCACGCCTGGGCGAGCACGACGAGGCCCGCGAGCACTGCGCAGCCGCCCTCGCCCTGCACCGCCGGCACCGGCACCGGTACGGCGAGGCGACCACGCTGGACAGCCTCGCCTACATCGCCCACCACACCGGGGACTTCACGGCGGCGATCGGCCACTACCGCGAGGCGTCGGACCTCTTCCGGGAACTGGGCAGCACGCTCCAGGCGGCCGAGACCGCGGAGAGGCTGGGCGACTCGCACCAGGCGTCGGGACAGTCCGCCGAGGCCCGTGCGGCTTGGGCGGAGGCGGCCGACATGTTCCGCGCGCAGGGCCGTGCCGAGGACGCCGACCGGCTGCGCGACCGCCTGGGCGCGTTGCCGGACTGAGCGGGATCACCCAGTCCCGGCCGGTGATCGCCGCGCGCCACCGGTGATCGTCCCGCCCGCACCTGGAGTACCTGCTGATCGGCATGACCGGCCACCGCCTCCAGGTCCCGCACCACCGGCCCGGTGGACGCGCGAACTCCGGCCGGCCTCGGACCGGGGGTGACGTCGGGGGCCGAGGGTGGTGCCCCCTCGACCCCCGCTGTCCGCGGACGGCGTTGCCCTGCCAGGCACCCGGTGGATTCGGCGCCGTCCCCGGATCGGAGCCTCCCCGGCTCCGACACCGCCACGAGGGCAGTACCCCGTGCGGTGCAACGCACCCGGAAACCCAGGCGCGCGGTCACCGAAGTTACCGGCCGGCGAAGCTGTTCGGCCACCGAACGGGTGAACCACGGGGCACCGGGGAACCAACCGGCCCGCCGGCACGACCACATATCGCGTCGGGTGCTTCCCCTTGAGCCACCCGATTCGCACGAACGTGCTCACGCCGGACCGGTCCGCCACTCCGACACCGGCCCACCGGCCCGGCGTCACACGTTCGCGCGACCACCGACCTCCCGCCCGGCGGCACCCCCGCCCGCCGCCCGACCGGTCAGCACCAGGGCAGCCACGACCAGCGCCAGGCCGACCACCTCGCCCGCCCGCAGCCCGGTCACCCGCGCCGCCCCCACCAGCAGCGCCCCCGCCACCAGCAGCCCGCCCGCCCACCGCCACGACCGGTTGACCAACCCCACCGCCGCCAGCGCCAGCCCGGTGAACAGCAGCGCCGGTCCCGCCTGGTAGAAGACCAGTGCGAACACCCGGGACTCCTGGAGGGTGTCGAACATCGCCCCGGCCGCCTCCCGCTCGCCGTGCGCCAGCCGCAGCACGGTGAAGTCGATGACGAACTGCCCGGCCAGCGCGAGCGCCCCGACCACGGTGAGCACCAGCGCCGGCACCCGGACCCACGGTGGACTGGCGTCCCGGAGGAGGGTGTCCAGCCGCACGGCGACCGGCAGCATGGCCACCGTCCCGGCCAGGAAGATCAGGTGCGACGACGTCCACTGGTCGGGCGTCAGCATCAGCACCACCCCGACGAGCAGCAGCACGGGTCCGGTGACCAGGGTGACGACAGTGCGCATGGCGGAACTCCCCACTTCGTTCGACACGGAGGAACTGTGGTCGCACCGAACGCCGCGCACATCGCCGGCGCGAGGGAGTCGGCACCGGGTCGCACGGGTGAGGACACCGCTCGCGCGGCGGAGCTAGCATCGGCCCCGGACGAGGGGGATTCCATGTCGCCGCACCGCTTGCGCGCTCTGTCGCCGGCCTCGGTCGACGTGATGCTGACCGTGTTGGCGTTCGCGGGTCAGACCGCGCCGTTCGTGTTCACCACGCACGTGACGGGACGTCCGTGGACGGTGGCGGAGTTCCTGCCGGTGCTGCTCGCGTCGCTGCCGTTGATCTGGCGCAGGCGTGCCCCGGTGCTGTGCCTGTGCTCGACGGCGCTCGGCATCGCCGCGTACTCGGTGGTCGGCTCGGACGGACCGGAGCAGCCCGTCTGGTACGGGGCCCTGCTCGCGATCCACACCGTGGCGGACCTGTCGCCGCGCACCACCCGCCTGGCCACGCTCGCCGCGTCGGTGATCGGGATCGTCGTCATCGGCGGCGTCCTGGGCTCGGCGTCCACGGCGATCCGCGAGGGCTTCCTGTGGGGCGCGGCCTACGCGCTGGGCCGTGGCGCGCACGTCCGCCGCGCCTACGCGACGGTGTTGGAGGAACGCGCCGCAGCCCTGGAACGGGAACGCGAGGCCGAGGTGGAACGCGCCGCCGAACGGGAGCGCGCCCGGATCGCCCGCGACACGCACGACATCCTCGCGCACGCGGTCAGCCTCATGGTGGTCCAGGCCGAGGCGGGTCCGGTGGTGGTGCGCAGCGCGCCGGACCGGGCGGTCGCGGCGTTCGACGCCATCGCCTCGGCGGGCCGGGAGGCGATGGGGCAGCTGCGCCGGACCCTGGGACTGCTCAAGGGCGACGCCGAGCCGCGTCCGGCGGTGGAACGGGTGCCGGAGCTGGTGGCGGGCGTCGGCCCGCACGTCACGCTGACCACGACCGGGCAACGGCGTGAGCCGCCGCCCCTGGTGGACGCGGCGGCGTACCGGATCGTGCAGGAGGCACTGACGAACGTGGTCAAGCACAGCACCGGCGACGCGGCCTCGGTCACCCTGGACTGGACCGACGCCGAACTCGTGATCACGGTGGCCGACAACGGCACTCCACCCGCGGGGACCACGGCCGGACACGGGTTGCTCGGCATCCGGGAGCGGGCGGCGGCGTGTGGGGGCTCGGCGGGCTTCACCGCCGGCCCGACCGGGTTCCGGGTGTCCGCCCGGCTGCCGCTGGAGGCCGCGTGAGCATCCGCGTGGTCGTCGCGGACGACCAGGAACTCGTGCGCGCGGGTTTCGCGATGATCCTGGAGGCGCAGCACGACATCGCGGTGGTCGCGGAGGCGGCCGACGGGCTGGAGGCCGTGGCGGCGGTGTTGGAGCACCGGCCGGACGTGCTGCTGCTGGACATCCGGATGCCGCGCATGGACGGCATCGAGGCGGTGCGGATCGTGTGCGCGCAGACGGAGACCCGGGTGGTCATGCTGACCACGTTCGACCAGGACGACTACGTGTTCGAGGCGCTGTCCGCCGGGGCGAGCGGGTTCCTGCTCAAGGACGTCCGGCGCGACGACCTGGCGCACGCGGTCCGCGTCGCGGCGGCGGGTGAAGCGCTGCTCGCCCCGTCCGTGACGCGGCGGCTGATCGACGACGTGGTGCGCCGCAAGGCCGTCCGCCCCGCGCCCACGGCGGACCTGGACGTGCTCACCGCCCGTGAGCGGGAAGCGCTGGTGCTGCTCGGCCGCGGGCTGTCGAACGCCGAGATCGCCGTCGAGATGGCGGTCAGCGCGCACACCGTGAAGACCTACGTCAGCAGCGTGCTGTCCAAACTGCACCTGCGGGACCGCGCGCAGGCCGCGATCACCGCCTACGAGCGCGGTCTGATCGTGCCCGGCTCGCTCTGACGGGTGATCGGCGGACCGGGTCGCGCGGGCGATGTGCGCGACCGGTCCGCCGACGAGCATTCGGGTGTCACCGAAAACCCTTGGGGGGACACCTTGTTCACCAATCTCACCCTGGCCGCACTACTGGCCCTCGCACCGGCCGCACCCGCCGCCCTCACCGCGCACGCCGCACCCTCCGAACCCGACGACCTGACCACCTCCGACGTGAGCTTCCGCACCGGCGACGGGATCACGTTGGGCGGCACGGTGTTCGCCCCGCGCGGGGCGAGCGGCGGACTGCCCGCGCTGCTCCTCGTGCACGGCTCGGGCACCGGGGGCCCCGGCTTCCGCAAGCAGCTGCGCGGCGAGGCGGAGGCGTTCGCCCGGCAGGGCATCGTGGTGCTGGCGCCGGACAAGCGGCAGGACGGCTATTCGCCGTTCCAGCGGGACTTCGCGCAGCTCGCCGACGACGCGCTGGCCGCGTTCGCCGTGCTGCGGGCCCGTCCCGAGGTGGATCCGGCGAAAGCGGGCATCTGGGGGTTGAGCGAAGGCGGCTGGGTGGTGCCGGTCGCGGCGGCGAAGTCGCCGGACGTGAAGTTCGCGGTCCTGGCGGCGGGGTCGGGGGTGTCGCCGATCCGGCAGCAGTCCTGGAACGTGGCCAACAAGTTCGCGTGGTCGGGCATCGGCGGCTCGCTCTCCCGGACGTTCCCGACCACCTGGCAGCGGATGGTCGCCGACGCCGGGATGTTCGGCGGCGCGCACCACGACCCGGTTCCGGTGCTGCGGAACGTGAAGCAGCCGCTGCTCGCCCTGTGGGGCGCGGAGGACGCGGCCGTGCCTCCCGCCGAGAGCGCCGAGATCGTGCGCGACACGCTGTCCGAGGCGGGCAACCACCACTACACGATCCGGTTCATCCCGGACGCACCGCACGCCATGCACCGCAGCGACCCGCAGGGCAAGCGGCTGCCCGACCTGATGCCCGGCTACGCGGACGCCGTCGGGGACTGGGTGGACGCGGTGACGAGCGGCAACCCGCCGCGCGCGGTCGTGGAGCCGTTGCCGCGACAGGAGAACCGGAGCAGCGAGGTCACGCCGTCGGCGTGGTGGGAGTCCGCGCCCGTGCAGTTCGGCGTGCTGGGGCTGTTCGTGCTGCTGTTCGGCGCGTACCCGGTGCTCGCGCTGTTGCGCCGGAGACGTGCGGGCACCTGGCCGGCCCGGGTCGCGGTCGTCGCCGGGGTGGTCGGGTCGCTCGGCACGGTCGGCTACCTGTCGACGCTGATGTTCAGCCTGACCGCGAACGGGATCGAGGCCGGTCCGCTGCTGGGCGATCGTCCGGTGGTGTGGCTGGCGTTGCAGCTCGTGGCGGTGGCGGCGGTGGTTGCCACAGTCCTGCTGGCGGTGCGGTGGCGCGCGTCGACCGACCGGCTGCGCCACGGGCTGGTGCTGGCGGGCGGCGTGCTGTTCGTCCCGTGGGCGTTGTACTGGGGTCTGCTGCTGCCGTGACCGGTGGCGCCGGTCAGGCCTGGAAGCGGTAGCCGCGGCCGGGTTCGGTGAGCAGGTGGCGGGGCCGGGAGGGCTCGGGTTCGAGTTTGCGGCGCAGTTGCGCCAGGTAGACCCGCAGGTAGTGGGTCTCCGACCGGTGGCCCGCGCCCCACACCCGGTCCAGCAGCTCGCGCTGCCCCACCGGCTGCCCGGCGGCCCGGATCAGCACCTCCAGCACGGCCCACTCGGTGCGGGTCAGGTGCACTTCCACGCCGTCGCGGCGGATCTTCTTCGCGGTCAGGTCGACGGTGAACGACGCGGTGCGCACCAGGGGCTCGCCCACCTGCCGGGGACCGGTGCGCCGCACCGCCGCCCTCAGCCGCGCCAGGAACTCGTCCATCCCGAACGGCTTGGTCACGTAGTCGTCCGCGCCCGCGTCCAGCGCCGCGACCTTGTCCGCCGAATCGGTCCGCGCGGACAGCACCACGATCGGCCGGGTGGACCGCGCGCGGAGTCCGGCGATCACCTCCACCCCATCCACGTCCGGCAACCCCAGGTCCAGCACGACGACGTCCGGTCTCCCGGACGCCGCCTGCTTTAACGCCGACGCGCCGTCGTGCGCGGTCAGCACGTGGTAGCCGTGCGCGGTGAGGTTGATGCGTAAGGCGCGCACGATGTGCGGGTCGTCGTCCACGATCAGCACGGTGGTCACGCGACTGCCACCTCGGCGACGGGCAGCGAGATGACGATGGTCAGCCCGCCGCCCGGGGTGTCCTCGGCGGCGATCGAGCCGCCCATCGCGTCCACGAAACCCTTGGCCACGCTCAACCCCAGCCCCACGCCGGGCGTGGCGTCGCGGTCGCCGAGCCGTTGGAACGGCGCGAACACCGAGTCCGCGGTGTTCTTCGGCAGGCCTCGCCCGTGGTCGACCACGCGCAGCTCCACCCGGTCGCCGTAGGCGCTGGCGCGCACCGCGATCTCGGGTTCGTCGGCGTCGATCGTGCCGTCGCCGTCCACGTCCACCAGCCGGCGCGGGGTGAGCCGCCCGTGCCGCAGCGCGTTGTCGACCACGTTCGCCACGACCCGTTCCAGCAGGCCCACGTCGGCCAGCACGGAGGGCAGCTGCTCCCCCACGTCCACCGAGACCACCCGCCGGTCGTCGATGCCGGCCAGCGCCCTCGCCACCACCTCGTCGAACGTCACGGCCCGCAGCAGCGGTCGCACCGCCCCGGTGGCCAGGCGGGACGAGTCGAGCAGGTTGTCCACCAGGCCCGTCAGCCGGTCGGCGGAGACCTCCACCGTCTCCAACAGCTCGTCGGTGTCCTCGGCGGACAGCCGCAGCTCCGCGTCCCGCAGGCTCCCGATGGCCGCCTTGATGGACGTGAGCGGCGTGCGCAGGTCGTGACCGACGGCGGAGAGCAGGGCGGTGCGCAGCTCGGTGGTCTCGGCACGGCGCTGGGCCTCGGCGGTCTCGGCCGCCATCCGCTGCTGCCGCAGCGCCATCAGCGCCTGTCCCGCCGCCGCCTCCAACGCCCGCTGGTCGCTCGCCGGCAGCGCCCGGCCGCGCAGCGCCAGGTGCACGTCGGCCGTCACCGGCACGTCCACGTCCGCCTCGTCCGGTTCGTCGCACGGTCGCGGACCGACGCAGGCGACCCGCTCCCAGTCGCCGTCGCGGCGCTCCAGCAGCGCCACCGACTCCAACCCGAAGTTCTCCCGCACCTTCTCCAGCAGCCTGGCCAGCGGGTGCGGGCTGGTCAGCACGGTCCGGGCGTAGGAGGCGAGCAACGCCGCCTCGGTGCGGGCCCGCGCGCCCTGCGCGGCCAGCCGGGCGGCCCGGTCCACCACCAGCGCCACCAGCACCGCCACGACGAGCATCGCGACCAGGGTGACCAGGTTCTCCGGCGTCGCCACGGCCAGGCTGTAGTAGGGCGGCGTGAAGAAGTAGTTCAGCAGCCCGGCGCCCAGCAGCGCCGCCCCCACCGCCGGGCCCAGCCCGCCCACCAGCGCGACCACCACCGTGACCAGGAAGAACCCGACCAGGTCGGTGGAGAAGGCCAGGTCGTCGCGGAACGGCGCGCCCACGCCGGTCAGCGCGGCCGGCAGCAGCACGGCCAGCAGCCGGCCCAGCAGCACCCGGTGCCGGCTCAGCGGGTTGCGCCCCACCCGCCGGCGCGGGCCGCGCCGGGACTCGGGGTGGGTGACCATGTGCACGTCGATCGGCCCGGACGCCTGGATCACCGCCGCGCCGATGCCCTCGTCGAACACCCGCGCCAACCGCGACCGCCGCGACGTGCCCAGCACGAGCTGGGTGGCGTTGACCCCGCGCGCGAACTCCAGCAGCGACGTCGGCACGTCGTCGCCCACCACCGTGTGGAAGGTCGCGCCCACGTCCTCGGTGATCCGCCGCAGCTTCGCAACGAGCTGCGGCGAAGCGCCGGTCAGGCCGTCGCCGCGCATGACGTGCACGACCACCAGGTCCGCCCCCGCCCGCACCGCGATCCGCCGGGCGCGTCGGATCAGCGTCTCGCTCTCGTTGCCACCGGTGATCGCGACCACGACCCGTTCCCGGGTCTCCCAGGTGTCCGTGATGCGCTGCTCGGTGCGGTAGCGCTGGAGCGCCACGTCCACCTGGTCGGCCAACCACAGCAGGGCCAGCTCGCGCAGCGCGGTCAGGTTGCCGGGCCGGAAGTAGTTGCCCAGGGCGGCGTCGATCTTGTGGGCGGCGTAGACGTTGCCGTGCGCGAGGCGCCGGCGCAGGGCCTCGGGCGTGATGTCGACCAGCTCGACCTGCTCGGCGCGGCGCACCACCTCGTCCGGCACGGTCTCCCGCTGCCGGACCCCGGTGATGCGCTCGACCACGTCGTTCAGCGATTCGAGGTGCTGCACGTTGACCGTGGACAGCACGTCGACGCCCGCGTCCAGCAGCTCTTCGACGTCCTGCCACCGCTTGGCGTTGCGGGAGCCGGGAACGTTGGTGTGGGCGAGTTCGTCCACGACGGCCACCTCGGGCGCGCGGGCGAGCAGCCCGTCCAGGTCCATCTCGGCGAACCGGACGCCCCGGTGCTCCACCTGCCGGCGCGGCAGCTCCTCCAGCCCGTCCAGCAGCCGTGCGGTCTTCTCCCGGCCGTGCGTCTCGACCAGCCCGACGACCACGTCCGTGCCCCGCTCCCGCCGGCGGTGCGCCTCCCCGAGCAGGGCGAACGTCTTGCCCACACCGGGCGCGGAGCCGAGGTAGATCCGCAGCTCGCCGCGCTTGCGTTTGCTCTCCACGCCTTCAGTGTGCTCGCTGCTCCCCGGGCCCTCGGTACGACCGTCGAGACCCGCTGGGCACCCGTGGACACAGCACTCGTTCCGGTCCGGCCGGCGGAACTCGGCTGAGCGGGCCGCTCGTCCGGCTGGAGCTCGTCCGGCTGGGCGGTGCTCCGCCGGTTCACCGAAACAGTGTCGTGGATCGGTGCGTCGACCTAGCATCCCGCAGATGAGCGATCACTCCGGCGCGGCGCGCTTGGTGGCGGCGGTCGGCCTGGTGGCGATCCTGGCGGGGTGCGCGTCCGAGACCCCGGGGACTCCCGTGACGACCGCCGGGACACCCGTGGCGAGCGGCTTGACCAGCGCCCTGGCCAAGGTCCGGGCGACCGAGGAGTCGGCCGTGCTGGTCGAGTACGGCGACGTCGCGGCCGTCCGCGAGCTGGTGCGCCGGGATCGGCAGCGCTTCCAGCCGTTGCAGGGCGTCGGGTACTCGGACATCGCCGCGCGGTCCGACTCGCTCGCCGGCGCGGTGGGCTTCGACCCGGCGAACGCCTCCGAGGCGATCCGCGTCGGACAGCCCCCGAACTGGGCGGGTGTGCTGCGCATGGAGGTCGACGCGGAAGCGGTCAACGGCAAGTTCGCCGGTCTCGGCGCGCAGCGGGTGGACGGCCCCGACTCCACCACGTGGATCACCGCCGCCGACCACGAGGTGCGACTGACCGGCGAGCTCGGCCGGCTGGGGATCGTCAGCGGGTTCAACAAGGTCCGGGTCGCGCCGGACTCGATCGCGTTCGGGCCGTCCGGCACGTCGCTGGCCTGGGTGGTCGACCCGGGCACCGGCCCGTCGCTGGCCCAGGACGAGGTCGTCGGCGGCCTGGCCGCGTGCCTGGGCGAGGTGACGGTGGCGATGATCAGCAAGTCCCGGCGCGGCGGACCCGCCGTCGCGGTCGGCGTGCGGGCGACGAAGGACGAGGTGACCGAGTTCGTCTGCGTGCCGGACGAGAACCCGGCCGCCCTGCGCGACCGCGTGCAGGCCAGGCTCGACTCGCCCACCGCGGACCGGGGCGGCCAGGTCTGGTCCACGGTGTTCCGCGACGCCGAGGCCGAGGTCCCCGCCGACCGCCCCGGCACGGTCCGGGTCGTCGCCCCGGCCGACTCGGCCACCAGGGTCGGCCGGGTGTTGCAGGCCCTGCAGCGCAACGACCTGGCCGCCCTGTTCAGCTGACCGCACGGACACTCGTCCGGCCACGGCCTGTCCTGGCAGGTGGTGCCGTCCGCCCTGCCCGACGTGATGGCCGATGCACACACATGACCCGTTTACCGCAATGCCCGATACACCAACCGGCCCAAATCTGCCGGAGAGTTTTCGACCGTGTGCAGACCGTGGTATTACAAGCGCTTGATTGGTATTCGAACGGCCTGCCCGTCAGGCAGCGGAAGGGACGACATGGTGGCGACACGGGCCCGTCGCGAAATCATTCTCCAGCACGCGGCCACCTTGTTCGCGACCAAGGGCATCGTGGCCACCACCGTGCGCGAGATCGCCGATGCGGTCGGCATCCTGTCCGGCAGCCTGTACCACCACTTCAAGTCCAAGGACGAGATGGTGCTGGCCATCCTGACCGGCTACCTGGACGACCTGAAGGCCCGGTACGAGGAGATCACGGCTGCCACGTCGGACCCGCGCAGCCGGCTGGCGGAACTGATCCGAGGCTCCCTGGCGGTGATCGAAGCGCACCCCCACGCGGCCGAGATCTACCAGAACAGCGGCGCCTACCTGGCTTCCCTCGAAGGCGGCAACCACATCGAGGGGACCGCCGACGCCATCCGGAAGACCTGGATCGAGGTGCTCGACGAAGGCGTGGCCTCCGGCGACTTCCGCTCCGACATCCCGCCCCGCGTCCTGTACCGCCTGCTCCGCGACGCCCTCTGGCTGTCGGTCCGCTGGTTCAAGCCCACCGCCGACTACTCCGGGAAGCACTTCGCCGACGACTTCGTCTCCACCTTCCTCGACGGCCTGCTTCCCCGCTGACACCACACGCGGCATCCGCACGGACCCCAGCGCAGCGCACACCCCTGCCTTGCCCGCATCTTTCGAGCTTCGGCTCTGAGGGGATGCTCGCCTGCCTGCCTGCCTGTCCGGCGAGGCAGCTTCCAGCTCCTCAGCCCCACCTCGTGACCAACGATGAAAAGCCGACCCCGGCGTTCGTGCGCCAGTGTCGCCCCCGCCGCCGCGTCCGCCAGTGGCGACCTCGCCAACGACGCACATCTCCACTGGACGCCGCATACTCGTGGTGATGCGCAGCGAACTCACCCGCGGTGATACCCATCAGCACCGGGTACCTGATCTCGCCCCGCACCAACTCGGTGTCACGCGGACGACCTTCCTCGCGGAAGCCGAGCTCGCCGTGCAACGACAGCGAGGCGAAGTTGCCGCCGTAAATGCCGACCTCGCACTTGCGATAGCCGCGCTCCCCGAACATGAACGCCAGCAGCACGGTGACGGCGTCACCGGCGTAGCCGCAACGCCGGTGCTGCGCCCCGATCCCGATGCCGTAGCTGAACCGACCGGCAGCCGGGTCGGTCAGCACCCACATCGACCCGACCAGCATCCGACCGTGCAGCGCCTCGATCGCGAGGTGCCGGTCGTCACCGGAGCCGGCCCCCTCCGCCCGATGCGCCGCCCAGTGCCGATAGCCGCCGATCCGCGGGTCACGACCGCCGGCGGCGTCCCGGTCGAACCCGATCAGCGTGCGCCGGTCCGCGGGCCCGATCTCCCGCAACCGCACCTTCCGCCCGACCCGGCCCGCTCCACCGACCCAGCCCACTCCGTCGACCCACCACGGACTACGGCCACCGGCCGACTCCAAGCGTGGCGTATTCATGATCATCGGCAGCGATCGTACCGTGTTCCGAACCGTGATGGGCGCTCACAAACCCGTGTTGTCGAGCCGGACAACGTTGGCACCGGTACCGAGAATGGCGTGCACGTCACCGCCGAAGGACCGTTCATCCGCCCTACGGGACACCGTGTGAACAGCCCGTTTTCGGGCCAAGGCGCGTCGGCCGCCGGGGCGGTGCTGCCCGTGGAAGGCGGCACGCGCCCGCGCCGCGCACCCGGTCCGGAACGGCTCGCCCGTGCAACACTCGGCGACATGGCAATCGACCGCGCGCTGTCCGGCCAGCCGCCGGGGTGACCATGGAACTGGTCACCACACTGCCCGCGCACACCGATCTGGCCGACGTGGCACACACCGTCCGCCGGATCGAACGCCTCGGGTTCGACACCGTCCACATCCCGGAAACCGTGCACGACTCGCTCAGCGTCGCCCTGCTGGCGTTGGAGCACACCACCTGGCTGACCGTGCGCACCAGCATGACGTTGGCGTTCCCGCGCAGCCCGATGACCGTGGCGTACGCGGCCTGGGACCTCGCCCGCTACTCCGGCGGTCGATTCCAACTCGGCCTGGCCACCCAGGTGCGCGGCAACATCGTCGGCCGGTTCTCCGTGCCCTGGTCGGCACCGGCGGAACGGCTCGCCGACTACATCGGTGCGCTACGTGCCATCTTCGACGCCTTCGCGCAGGAAACCCCGTTGGCCTACGAAGGCACCCACTACCGCTTCGACCGGTTGCAGCCCTACTTCAACCCCGGGCCGTCCGGAGTCGACCCACCGCAGATCTGGACCGGTGGCGTCAACCGCCGGATGTGCGTCGTGGCCGGTGCGCACGCGGACGGGTTCGTCACCCACGCCACCAACTCCCATCCGTCCTATCTGGACGAACAACTGCTGCCCGCGCTGGCGGAAGGCGCGGCCGACCGGACCGACGGCGGACCACGGGTGATCGTGGTTTCCAAGTGCGTCACCGGTTCCGACCGCACGGCTTTGGAAGCAGCCCGGAACAACGCCCGCACCGAGCTGGCGTTCCTGTACTCCACGCCCGCCTATCGGCCCACTCTGGCGATGCTGGGCCACGAACACCTGGGTGAACGCCTCACCGACCTGGTCCGCGACGAACGTTGGGCCGAACTGCCCTCGGTCCTCACCGACCAGACGATGGCGGACCTGATCCCGCAGGGTGTTTACGCGGAAATACCCGAAGTCCTCGAATCCTGGTACCGGGGCCGCTGCGACGGCCTGGCCATCTCCCTACCGGACAACGACCAGAACGACCCCGCCTTCACCCGGATGCTCGCCGCCGTACGCGACATCCCCGCCCGTTGACCGGATTTCCACCACCCAGCGCACCGCGCACACCTCTGCCTTGCTGTGTGTCATCCCCGTACGGCCTGCGCGCAGCGAACCGCGCTTGTCCGGGTAGTGCAAGCATGCTTTTCGCTTGCACTACCCGGACAAGGGTGGTTGTCTTCTGACCAGGCCGTACGGGGATGACACACAGCACCGCTTGCATCTTCTAGGCTTTGGTTTTGTGGAGATCCTTGGCGGTCTGCCCGTCCGGCGAGGACGCTTTTGAAGGCTCTTGCTACGAACGATCCGCACAAATCCAAGTAAAAGAAAAAGCGACGCTCGCCGCTTGGCAGACCTCCGGGGAGGAAGAACAAAGAAAGGGCGGTCGTGTTCTCCCCGCATGGCCTGTCAAAGACGACCACCCTTGTTCGGGGAGTGCAAGCGAAGAGCGTGCTTGCACTCCCCGAACAAGCGCGGTAGCCCTCCGGGCAGGCCATACGGGGAGAACACGAAGGCACAGGTGTGTGCGAACCCGCATCGGCGGACACCGTGCCGGGAAGAGACCGCGACCCGGGGTCTGCCGCGCCGGTCGGGCGAGTCCTGCCGGTCGTGGTCGGCACCGTTAACCTGCTCGATGTGCCCACCCGGGTGATCCGTTCGCTCGCGGGCGGGTCGCCCACACGCAGCATCCGCAGGGAGCCACGACATGACCGACCAGCCCACCCGTTCCGACGTCACCATCGCGGTCACCGGGGCGACCGGCCGCCTGGGCGGACGGGTCGCCCTGCGCCTGGCCGCCGCCGGCGTCCCACAACGGCTGGTGGTGCGTGATCCCGCCCGCGCGCCGGAACTGCCCGGTGCGACCCCGGTCCCCGGCAGTTTCACCGACCGGGACGCCGTCCTCGCCGCGCTGGACGGTGTGGACCGCCTGCTGATGGTGTCGGCCTCGGAGACGGCCGACCGGGTGGACCAGCACCGGGCATTCGTCGACGCGGCGGCCGAGGCCGGGGTGGGGCACCTGGTCTACATCTCGTTCTACGGCGCCGCGCCGGACGCCACGTTCACCTTGGCGCGCGACCACCACGTCACCGAGGAGCACATCCGCGCGAGCGGCCTGGCGCACACGTTCCTGCGCGACAACATGTACGCCGACCTCATGCCCTCGCTGGCCGGTGACGACGGCGTCATCAAGGGGCCGGCCGGGGACGGGCGGGTGTCCGTGGTCGCTCTGGACGACATCGCCGAAGCCGCCACCGCCGTGCTGCTGGACGCCCCACGGCACGCCGGCGCCACCTACGACCTGACCGGACCCGACGCCCTCACCCTGGACGAGGTCGCCGCGATCCTGACCAAGGCCACCGGTCGGAACATCAGGTACCAGCGCGAGACCGTCGAAGAGGCCTACGAATCGCGCGCCTCGTACGACGCGCCGGACTGGCTGCTCGACGCGTGGGTCTCCACCTACACCGCCATCGCCGCCGGCGAGCTGGCCGAGGTCACCGACCACGTCGAGCGCCTCACCGGCCACCGCGCCACGCCGCTGGCCGACGTGGTGCGCGAGCAGACGACCAACGGCTGACGGCTGACGGCTGACGGCTGACGGCTGACGGCTGCGAGGGTCGGGGTATCGACGCCCCCACCGCAACACGCTCGCACGCGGAACGTCGAGGGCCCTCGGCGAATCAGGAAGCGGGCAGATCGAGAAGCGGGGCAGGCCGGGAGGCCTGGAGGCCGAGGACCGCCTGCCGAACCTGCGCGGGCTCAGCGCAGGAGCGCGCGCGGCTCCGCGGGCCGGTCGACTCCCGCGAACACGGCTCGCCGGAACCGGGTCAGGCCACGCAGAACTCGTTGCCCTCCGGATCGGCCATCGTCACGTGGTGGCGCCCGTCCACCCGCAGCACCTTCCCGCCCGCCGCGGTCAGCCGTTCGACGTGCTCGGTGACCTGCGCCCACCGCTGTTCGGGACTGCCCTCGCCGGACACCCGGATGTCGATGTGCAGCCGGTTCTTGGCCACCTTGGGCTCCGGCACGTCCAGCAGCGACAACCGCGGCCCGACCCCGTCCGGGTCGCACAGCCACGCCCCTTCCCCGTCGTCCTCGGGGAGGTCGAACTGCTCCAGCCACTCCTCCCTGGTCTTGTACGGCGGCGGTGGGGGTTCGTCCACGTACCCCAACGCCAGCTTCCAGAACTCCGCCAGCACGGGCGCGTTCGCCGTGTCCAGTGTCAGATCGATCCGATGTGCCATGACCGGAACCTACGCCGGGGGTACGACAAACCGGCTTGCCGAACCGTATTCCGCCGCTCAGCGAGCGTCCACATTGCTCACGTCGCCGTACCGTGCGCTCCGACCGGGCGAAGGGAAATCATGCCCCCTGGACGAGGCCGGCGGGCGGGACGTGACAGGCCGAAGTCACTGGCGCGGCGTCGGAGCGTGCCGGGGACCGAACCGGAGGTGGAACCCGGTGATGGCCAGTCCGAACAGAGGACGGGCCGCGCGGAGCCATCCCAGTGGCCCGGTGGCGTCGATGCGCCACGACGACCGTGCGGGCGCGACACGTCCACGGACCCGCAGCGGCGTCCGGGCCAGTCCTTCCGGCGCGTCCTGCCAGATCGTGGTCCGTGCCCGAAGCGGACACCACCGCTCCGGCACGGTCAGGCGGGCCGTGGCGATGGCGTGGTCCCCGTCGTGCGCGGAGGCGGTGAAGCGCGCGGCCGGGGTCAGGTCGAAGCGGGCCAGGTCCTTGGGGATGCCCCACAGCGCGCGTGCACCGGCCCGCGAGGCGGGACTGTCGACCCAGATGCGGGGGATCGTCAGGCCGATCCGCGCACCACGCCGGACCAGGACCGCGGCCAGCAGTTCGCGGTAGGCGAGCACGCCGCCCGGCTGGTAGTCGACGAACGCGGTGACCACCACGGCTTTGCCCAGCAGCGCCAACGGTGTGACCGACGCGGGCAGCACGGGCAGCGCCGCCGAGTCCACCAGCCACGCCGTGGCCCAGCCGTCGCCGCGCAGGTGCCACGGCTCGGGCGGGTATCCGTCCGTGTTCATGGGTTCCGAGGGTAGGCCGGTCGGCCCGGCCCCGTCGGAGGACGTGCCGGCGCTCCCCCCGTCCCATCCGGGCGCCGGCACGTCCGGTCTCGGCGCTAGCCGGCCTGACCAGCGGCGAAGTAGCCCCGCAGGTCGGCCGGCACCGCGGGGATGTCGATCGGGACGCCGCCCGACCGCAGCGAGTCCGTCGCCGCGCAGCCGGTCGCCACGGCCTCACGGGCCGCGACCGGTGACGTGAGCGTCTCGCCGCCCTCGCGCACGAACCGGAGGAACTCCGCCACGATGCCGGGGTCGGCACCGCCGTGGCCGCCCTCCGCCGACGCCACCGGCACCACCACGTCCGCCGGGGCGTGGCCGCGGTGGCGGCGGTTCCACACGTGGACCGTCGCGTCCGAGGTGTCGCCGATGTTCTCCAGCCGGCCCTCGGTGCCGATGACCGTGTAGTTGCGCCAGTAGTCCGGCGTGTAGTGGCACTGCTCGTAGGTCGCCAGCACGCCGTTGTCCAGCGCCATGTTGACCATGCTCAGGTCCTCGACGTCGATCACCGGGTTGAGCCCGGTCTGCGCCAGCGGCGGCCAGGTCTCCAGTTCGTGGCTCGCCTTGTACTCCGAGAACGGCGCGGCCGGCGCGCGGTCCGTGACGCGGTCGTACAGGGTCAGCGCGCCCATCGCGTTGACCCGCCTGGTGTAGCCGCCGGCCAGCCAGTGGATCACGTCGATGTCGTGCGCGGCCTTCTGCAGCAGCAGGCCGGTGCCCTTGGCGCGTTCGGCGTGCCAGTCCTTGAAGTAGTAGTCGCCGCCGTGCCCGACGAAGTGCCTGCACCACACCGCTTTCACCTCGCCGATGGCGCCGTCGAGGATGAGCTGCCGCATCGTCTGGACGACCGGCATGTGCCGCATGTTGTGGCCGATGTAGAGCTTCACCCCGGCCTCGCGCGCCCGGCCCAGCAGCGCGTCGCACTCCTCCAGCGTGATCGCCAGCGGCTTCTCCAGGTACACCGGCACGCCCGCGTCGAACGCCGCCAGGGCGTGCTCGGCGTGCAGGTGGTCCGGGCTGAGCACGAACACCGCGTCCAGCCCCGCCCGCAGCACCTCGCCCGGGTCGTCGGTGAGGAGCACGTCCGGGCCGAAGTCGGCGCCGGCGAGTTCCCGCCGCTCCGGTCGGGGGTCGCCCACCGCCACCACCGCCGAACCCCGGCCGGGCTGGTGGGCGTGGCGCGCGAGCGGTCCGCGCAGCCCGTAGCCGATGACACCGACCCGCAGGTCCTCCATGCGCTATCCCTTCGTTCCGGTGAAGGCGATGCCTTCCAGCACCCGGCGTTGCATGACCACGAACACCGCGATGACGGGCAGCGTGGCCAGCAGCGACCCCGCCATCAGCACCGGGTAGTCGGTCAGGTGCTCGCCCTTGAGCGTGGCGAGCCCGGCCGACAGGGTCATCTTCTCCGGGTCGTTGTTCGCGACCAGCGGCCACAGCAGGTCGTTCCACGACCACAGCACGGTCAGGATGCCCAGCGCCACCAGTCCCGGCCGGGCCAGCGGGAGCATGACGTGCCAGTAGATGCGCAGCGGGTTCGCACCGTCCAGCGCCGCCGCCTCCTCCAGGTCCTTGGGCAGGGACAGGAAGAACTGCCGCAGCAGGAACGTGCCGAACGCGCTGAACATGCCCGGCACGATCAGCGCCGGCAGCGAGTTCAGCCAGCCCAGCTCCTGCATGATCTGGTACTGCGGGATCAGGAACAGCTGGCTCGGCACCATCAGCACGGACAGGAACAGCAGGAAGAACGCGTCCCGCCCGGGGAACCGGAGCCGGGCGAAGGCGTACGCGGCCATCGAGCACATCAGCAGCTGGCCGGCGGTCCGCCCGGCGGTCATCAGCACCGTGTTCAGGAACTGCTCGCCGAACGGCACCGCCTCGAACACCTTGCCGTAGTTCGACCAGTCCCAGGTCTCCGGCAGGATCGTCGGCGGCACCCGCACCGACTCGCCGAACGACTTCACCGACGTGAGGAACTCCCACGCCAGCGGAGCCACCATCACCAGCGCGCCGACCACGAGCACGAGGTGCACGTGCCAGGTGGTGTGGCGCCGATCGACCCGGCTAGGCATAGTGCACCCACCTCTTCTGCGCCCGGAACTGGATCACGGTCAGCACCAGGATCACCAGCAGCAGCACGAACGCGATCGCCGCCGCGTAGCCCTTGTCGTTGTCGATGAAGGCCCGTTCGTAGAACAGGAACACGATCGTCTTGTTCTCGTCGATCGCCGGGTTGCGCAGCGCCGAGCTGTTCGTGCCCAGCATCAGGTAGATGACGTCGAACACCTGCAACGCGCCGATGGACGTCAGCACCGTGATGAAGAACGCGGTGGGGCTGAGCATCGGCAGCGTGATGGAGAAGAACTGGCGGATGCGGCCCGCGCCGTCCAGTTCGGCGGCCTCGTAGTAGTCCCGGGGGATGCCGTTCAGGCCGGCGGCGAAGATCACCATGTTGTAGCCGACGGTCATCCAGACACCCACGACCGCCGTGGCGTACAGGGCGAAGCGCGGGTCGGCCACCCAGTGCTGCCCGCTGATGCCGATCAGCGACAGCACGTGGTTGACCAGGCCGAGGTCGCCGTTGTAGAGCCACCGCCACACCATGCCCACCGCGGCGGGCATGGTGACCACGGGCAGGAAGTACAGCACCCGGTACACCGCCGCGCCGCGCAGGCCCGGCGTGTTGATCAGCGCGGCCAGCACCAGCGAGACGGGGACGCCGAGCAGGACCAGTCCCGAGTAGACGAGGGTGTTCTTCAGCGCCTTGAGGACCTCCGGGTCGCCGAGGAGCTTCACGTAGTTCTCGGTGCCGACCCAGACGTGCCCGCCGAACGCGCCCCACTCCGTGAAGCTGTAGTACAGCGTCTGGAACACCGGCCAGATGTAGAAGACCAGCAGGCCCAGTCCCGTCGGCGCGATGAACGCCAGGCCCCACAGCCACTCCCACCGCCCGGCGACGGTCGTCGGCCGCCGCTTGCGCGCTGGCCGGCCCGTGGCCGCGGGGACCTCCGCGGCCACGGACTGGTCGGCGACGGCGGTCACTTCTCGTTGCCCAACTCGGTGTTCACGGCCTCGGCCAGCGTCTTGGCGACCTCCGTGACGTCCTGCTCACCGGACCACGCCTTGAGCAGCAGTTCCTCGGCCTTCTTGGTCCACGCGGCGGTGTTCTTCGAGTGCGGCAGCGGCACCGAGTCCGGCACCTGGTCCAGGAACGCCTGGAGCCGGTACTGCGGCGTCGCCTTGAGCCACGCGTCCTGGGTGCCCTGGTAGGCGGAGATCACCGCGCCGGTCTCGGCCTGGATGCGCTGCGCCTCCGGCGACCCGGCGAAGACGGCGAACCGGGCGGCCTCCTCGGGGTGCTTCGACTTGGCGTAGGCCACGTTGGACAGACCGTGGATGACGACGGCCTCCTTCTTGCCCTTGGGCAGCGGCGCGACGTCCACCTTGCCGGTCAGGTCGGCGTTCTTGGCGAACCCGACGGCCTCCCACGAACCGCCGTAGTACATGGCGACCTTGCCGGAGGAGAACATCTGGGCGGGCTCGGTGTCCGACATCTGCTGGATGGTCGGCGACACCTTGTCCTTGTTGATCAGGTCGACCCAGAACCGCAGCCCCTCCACGGTGGCCGGGTCGTCGAAGCCGGACTTCTTCCCGTCGGCGGAGATGACGGAGCCACCGGCCTGGAAGATGGTGTTGTAGTAGTTGGCCTGCGAGTCGGCCGCCGCGGCGATGCCGTACTGCCCCTTGGCCGGGTCGGTCAGCTTCCGCGCGGCCTCGCGCAGGTCGTCCCAGGTCCAGTTCGCGTCGGGGTAGCCCACCCCGGCGGCGTCGAACAGCGTCTTGTTGTACCAGAGGCCGATCGTGTCGAAGTCCTTGGGCAGCCCGTACTTCTTGCCCTGGTAGGTGTAGAGGTCGACCAGCGCCTCGGGGAACGCGCCGGTGTCCACCTTGGCGGCGTCGATCTGCTCGTCGAGCGGCAGCAGCACGCCCTGCGAGGCGTAGAGCTGGAACCTGGGGCCGTTCATCCAGAACACGTCGGGCGCGCTGCCGCCGGTGACCGCCGTCTGGAGCTTCGTCCAGTACTCCTTGTTCGAGGTGAGCTGGACCTTCACGTCCACGTTGGAATGGGCCTTCTCGAACTCGGCCGCGATCTTCTCCATCGCGGGCACCTGTTCCTTGTCCCAGACCGCGTAGGTGATCGTGACGGGACCGTCCGAGGACGCCGCGCCGCCACAGGCGCTCGCGCCCAGGACGACGGTCGCCGCCAGAGCCACCTTCCACCAACGGTTGTTCATTCAGTTCTCCTCGCGCTGCTCGCGCCAAGCCGGCCGTGACACTGCCGACCAGGGCCGACAGCCGTTGCGATGGAGCGGACACTACGTGCGCAATGTTGCACAGTCAACGGCGGTTTGCGACATCTTCGAGCAGAGGTGATGCGTGGGGTGCAACGACACCCCGTTCGGCCGAGCCCGCCGACGCGACGGGGCCGGACGGTGGTCGTTCCTGTTCCGGTGCCGCCGGCCGGAGTCATCGCACCAGGTAGCCGATGCGCTACCCGCGGTCGAGCGTCATGGGTGGGCCGACGGTCGATGTTCCCGGCGGCCGAAAAGTCCACCCACCGAGCCTAGGCTTCCCGTCCCGACCGTCACCGCGGGTGTGCAACCGGCGTGGCCACAGTTGCGTACAGGGTGCGACCGAGGAGGGGCGAGGGACGCGATAGAACAAGGAGTGCACGTGGTCAGGCTTGCGGTAGGTGCAGGCGGCCAGATTGCAGACACCCACGAGCGTGAGACAACAGTCACCCTCTGCCGGGTGCGGACCGGATGCCGTCCGGACCGACCTTCGACAGCCGACCGGGCCGGCAGTGCCTCCCGGTCGGGGTGGCCGCCGTCGAGTGCGCCCCGGCAGCGGGACGCACTCCGGGCGACGTCGTGCTCAGAGTCGAGGCGGGTTGGGGACACCGGGAGACGTGAATCGCGACCTGCCGCAGGGTGGTGGGCCGGGAACTGCCGCCCGGGTCACAGCGCGGGCATCGCCAGGTGCCGGGTCGGTCGCGAGTTCACGTGTTCGATGAAGGCGTCGACCCACTTGCGGGCCCACTCGCGGATCTTCTGCTCGATCCCCGGGTCCTGGACGGCGTTTCGCACCTCACCGCAGACGGCGCTCCAGTCCGCCAGGTGGGTGGGCAGGAACTCCGTCAGCACGGCCCGTTTGACGCACGAGAAGAAATCGTCCGGCCCCGGTTCGACGGCGCTGTAGTCGGCGGCCTGGTAGCACTTCTCGATCAACTGGTCGATCTCCGGCTTGGCGCGGGTCGCGAGGTCCCTGGTCTCGGGCAGCCAGTCCGGCACCATGTCCACCAGGTTGGCCTTCAGCCAGGCCACGTCCCGCGGGTCCGAGCCCGGTTTCCAGGGCGCGAGCCTGGCCAGTTCCTCGTCCACCGCACCGGATACCGACGCCGTCTGCCCGGTATCCATCGAACAGGAGGCGTAGGCGGCGGTCGGGAGCACGGCCAGTGCCGCCGTCGCGAGGCCGATGAGCGCGATTGCCTTGACCTTCATGGGCGTTCTCCAAGTGATCCGGTGACTGGACGCACCCCAGGTACCCCGGGCCCGCGCGTCAAAAGTCATTGACGGTGAAATCACTCGGACGAGTGTCGAATAGCGTCCGTGACGAATTGCTCGGTACTGCTGGGCCATTCGAGTGAAACCATTCGAGTGGACCGCCGCGAAATAGACCGACCCCTCAACGCCGGAGTCGTTCCGCGGCGAGACGCCCGGAGATGAGGACGGGCGGGATGCCCACACCGGGTGTGGTGCCGCTGCCGGCGAGGACGACGTTGCCGCGGCGGTGGGGCAGGTTGCGCGGCCGGAACGGGCCGGTCTGGCCGAACGTGTGGGCGGCCGAGAACGGGGTTCCGGCGGCCTGCCCGAGCGTCGCCCAGTCGTCCGGCGTGGTCGTCGCCAGCCGCGTCACGTCGGTGACGAGCAGCTTGCGGCGGGTCAGTTCGGCCACCAGCTCGTCGGCGTAGCGCGGGCCGAGGGCGTCCCACCGCAACGGCGCGCTGTCCAGGTTGGGGCACGGGGCCAGCACGTAGTGCAGGTGCCTGCCGGCGGGCGCGAGGGCCGGGTCGGTGAGGCTGGGCGTGGTGAGCAGCAGTGACGGGTCGGACATGAGCCGGCCGGCGCGGATGATCTCGTCGAAGGTCCCGTCCCACGCCTCGCCGAAGGAGATGGTGTGGTGGGCGAGGTCGGCGGAGGCTTCCGGCGCGCTCAGGTGCACCACCACCGCCGACGGCGACCAGCGCAGCGGCACGGGCCTGCGGGGGCGGCCGTGCAGCAGCCGGGTGGACTGCGCGGGGCCGGTGGCCAGCACTACGGCGTCGCACGGGATCCGGTCCCCGGCGGTGCGCACGGCGGTGACGCGCGACCCGGCGCGTTCCAGTGCGGTGACTTCGGTGTCGTAGTGGAACTCGACGCCGGCGTCCAGGGCGGCGTCGGCCAGCGCCTGCGGCACGGCTCGCATTCCGCCGCGCGGGAACCAGACGCCCGCGACGGTGTCCATGTAGGCGATGACGGCGTACGCGGCGAGGGCGTCGCGCGGTGCGACACCGGCGTAGAGCGACTGGAAGGTGAAGACGCGGCGCAGGCGCGGGTCGTCCAGGAAGCGCCCGACCGCCCGCGACAGGCTGCCGAAACCGCCGAGCGCGGCCAGCGCCGCCAGGTCGCGACCGAGCAGGTCCAGCGGCGAGTCCAGGTTCGCACCGATGAACCGCTCGCGTTCGACCTCGTGCAGTCGGGTCAGCCAGGCGCGCAGCCGGCGGTAGCCGCCGGCTTCCCGGCCGCCCGCGAAGTCGCGCACCTCCTGTTCCATCCGCTCCGCGTCGGTGTGCACGTCGAGCGCGCTGCCGTCGGCGAACGTCGCCCGGTACGCCGGGTGCAGCGGCAGCAGCTCCAGCCGGTCGGAAAGCCGTTGCCCGACTGCGGAGAACGCCTCGTCCAGGAGTTCGGGCATGGTGAGCACGGTGGGTCCGGTGTCCAGCCGGTGACCGTCCACATCGGACCGACCGGCCAGGCCGCCGGGATGGCCGCGCTGCTCCACGACGGTCACCTGGTGGCCCGCGCCGCGCAGGTGGAGCGCGGCCGACAGGCCGGCGAGCCCGGCACCGACCACGACGACGGAGTCCGTCCGTCCGCGCACGACGTGCACCACGGTGTCACCGCTTCCTGGTCGTGGCCTTGGCGGCCAGGCTGACGAGCCGGCCGCGGGCCGTGGGGTCGATGGGCGCACGGGCGAGGGCCCGGAGTCCCCGCTGGGCGAGTTCCGCGATCCACTGCTCGATGGCGGCGACCGCGCCGAGGTCGTGCAGCAGCGCCCGCACCTCGGCGATGGTGCCCGGGTCGACCGCGCCGCCGTCGAGGCAGTGCCGCAGCTGCCGGATCGCGTCCGTGCGATCGGCGGCGCGGGCGAGCCGCAGCGCGGTGGCCATCAGCGGGGTGCGCTTGCCCTCCCGCAGGTCGTCCCCGACGGGTTTGCCGGTGACCTGCTCGTCGCCGAACACGCCGAGCAGGTCGTCGCGCAGTTGGTAGGCCACCCCGATGTCGCGGCCGAACGCGCACAGCGCCTCGGTGACCCCGGGATCGGCCCCGGCCAGCGCGGCGCCCAGGTGCAGCGGGCGTTGCACGGTGTAGGAGGCGGTCTTGAGGCCGGCGACCCGCACCGTCTCCGCCACCGACTCCTCCCGGCGGGTGCCGGCCAGCAGGTCGAGGTGCTGGCCCGCGATCATCTCGGTGCGCATCGCCTGCCACGGCTGCCAGGCGCGGCCCAGCGCGTCGGCCGGCAGCCCGGCGGTGACCAGCGCGTCGTCCGCCCACGCCAGCGCCAGGTCGCCGACCAGGATGGCCGCGCAGTCGCCGTAGTGGTCGGCGTCGCCCGCCCAGCGGTCCCGGCGGTGGCGGGCGGCGAAGAGCCGGTGGGCGGTGGGCCTGCCCCGGCGGGTGGTGGAACGGTCCATGACGTCGTCGTGCACCAGCGCGCAGGCCTGGAGGAGTTCGAGTGCGACCAGTGCCCGCAGGACCACGTCGGCGAGCGGGCCGCCGGATTCGCCGCCGGCCGCGCGCCACCCCCACCAGGCGAACGTGGGGCGGAGGCGCTTGCCGCCGGACAGCACCAGAGCGGTGAGCTCGCCGACGAGTTCCGGCGCGAGGTCCCGGTGGGGGTTCCGCCGCAGGAACGTCTCCAACTCCTCGTGCAACCGCTGGGGCAGCGTGTCGTCCAACGTGGCGTGTGTGACAGGACCGACGGCGCCGGCCAGCGACATGCTCGTCTCCTCACGGTTCACCGCCTGCTTCGCCGTCGAGCTAAGCAGCGCGGCGGCAGCCCTGCATGACGGGCACTCCTGGCATGTGGGAGGGCCTGTCATGCGGAACGACGTGGACGGTCCTAACGTTGGAGGTGGTGCCCACCGGAGAGGACTCGAAACCCGATGTCGGTCGATCGCGAACTCGACGCCGCCGCGATCACGGATCCGGTGTTGCGCAGCGCCTACCGGAACTGCCGCGCGCTCAACGCACAGCACGGACGCACCTACTACCTGGCCACCCGGCTGCTGAGCCCGGGGCAGCGGCCCGCGATCCACGCGCTCTACGGCTTCGCCCGGTGGGTCGACGACATCGTGGACGAGGTCCACGACGGCCGGACGACCGCCGAACGCGCGGCCGAGGTGTCGCGTGTGGATGCGGCGCTGACCGACGGGTTGGCGACGGGCACCAGCACCGATCCGGTCGTGGCCGCGGTCGTGGACACCACCCGCCGCTACGGCATCCCGCACGACCACTTCCGCGCGTTCATGGCGTCGATGAGGATGGACCTCACGGTCACCGACTACCCCGACTACGCGGCGCTGTCGCGGTACGTGCACGGTTCGGCCGCCGTCATCGGGCTCCAGGTGCTGCCCGTGCTGGGGACCTGCGTGCCCAGGGCGGAGGCCGAGCCCGCGGCGGCGGCGCTGGGCGTCGCGTTCCAGCTGACCAACTTCCTGCGGGACGTGGGCGAGGACCTCGACCGGGGCCGGGTGTACCTGCCCGCCGACGAGCTCGCCGCGTTCGGCGTGGACCGGGAGCTGCTCGGGTGGGCCCGGCGCACCGGGCGTTCCGAACCCCGGATCCGGCGCGCGCTGGCGCACCAGGTGGCCCGGGCCCGTGCGGTGTACCGCGAGGCCGAGCCGGGGTTGGCCATGCTCGCGCGGCGCTCCCGGCCGTGCGTGCACACCGCGTACCGGTTGTACGGCCGGATTTTGGACCTGATCGAGCGGGCCGACTACGACATCGTGTCGCACCGCGTGGTGGTGTCCACCCGAGGACGGCTCGCGGTGGCACTGCCCGCGTTCGCCAAGGCCGCGCTGGGCGCGGTCGGCTGAGGCCCACCTACCCGAACGGAGAAGTCCCAGATGCGTCAACGCCTTCCGCTGCGCCTGTTCCGCAGCCGGCCGTGGCCCGAACAGGAGCCCACCTGGCGGGAAGCGAAACCGGCGTTGATCGAGGCGGCGCTCAAGCGCGCGGTGGCGCGGCCGTCCGGCAACTGGTTCGTGGTCGCCGCGAGCCGGGAGGTGGTGACCGGGCGGCCGTTCGGCCGGACCGTCGCGGGCCGGGAGGTCGTGCTGTGGCGCGGCGCGGGCGGGCGACTGCACGCCGGTCCGGGCGCGTGCCCGCACCTCGGTGCGCCGCTGTGCGACGGCGCCGTCCACCAAGGGCAGTTGGTGTGCCGGTGGCACGGGTTGGCGCTGGACGGCCGGGGGTTCGGCGGTTGGAGCCCGTACCCGGCGCACGACGACGGCGTGCTGGCGTGGGTGCGGCTGGACGACGTCGGGGGTGAGGAACCGCTGCCCGAGCCGGTGCTGCCGGCCCGACCTCCGCGCGGTTCGATCGAAGCCGTCGCGACGCTGGTCGGCCGTTGCGAGCCCGAAGACGTGGTGGCCAACCGGCTCGACCCGTGGCACGGGGCCTGGTTCCACCCGTACTCGTTCGCCAACCTGCGGGTGGTCGAGTCGGCGACCGAGGCGGAGGACCGCTTCCTGGTGGAGGTGACGTTCCGGGTCGCCGGACGGGTCGGGGTGCCGGTGGTCGCCGCGTTCACCTGCCCCGAGCCGCGCACGGTGGTGATGCACATCGTGTCCGGCGAAGGTGAGGGCAGCGTGGTCGAGACGCACGCCACTCCCCTGGCGCCGGGTCCGGGCGGGGTGGCGCGCACCGCCGTGATCGAGGCGACCATCGCGCACTCCACGCGGCGCGGCTTCGCCCTGGCCCGACCGGCGGCGCCGGTGATCCGGCCGCTGATGCGGTGGGCGGCGAACCGGTTGTGGCGCGACGACCTGGCCTACGCCGAGCGCCGTTACGCGTTGCGCAGCACCGGCCGGTTCCCGGGCTGACCGGGGCTGCGGCCCCACTTCCGGGCCACGGCGCGCAGCAGCGGCACCCGGCCTCCGGTGGGCACGCTCCACAGCGGTGTCCCCGTGACGCCCCACCGCCCCAGCAGGTGGTTGGCGGCGGCGAACCCGGTGGTGGCCGCCCGTTCCATCAGCGCCACCGGCAGGTCGATCCGCACCAGGTCCCCCGCCAGCACCAGGAACGGCTCCGGCGTCACCACCGCGGGCCGGTGGGCGAACCCGCCCGGCGGGAACAGCGGGCAGTCGGCGCGCAGTTCGTGCCGCTCGTCCACGATCCGCGCCGCCTTGGTCTCCGGATAGACCTCGCGCAGCCCTTCCAGCAGGCGTTTCCGGGCTTCGACCTCGTCCACACCGGACGGCAGCGAGTAGCCGTGCAGCTCGACCACCGCGCCGCCGGTGCGCGCCGCCCAGGCGCCGGCCTCGTGCTCGTAGTGGTCGAGCACCGAGATGTTGTCCAGCGGGCCGTAGCCGCTGGTGCCGACGAAGCCCGGCCGGTCGGCCGCGACCGGCCGGTCCAACCAGTACCGGGACACCAGGAAAGGCGGGGTGGTCTCCAGCCCGTCGACGTCGGCACGCCAGGACGCGTCGCCCAGCTCCCCCGAGGCCGCGACGATCCGCCGCAGCCCTCGGACGTCCGAGGCGAGCACGACGGCGTCCGCGTCGATCGGCCCGCCCGTGGCGTGGACGGTGAACCGCAGGCGGCCACCGCGCTCGACCGCCGACACCGCGGTCCCGGTCCGCACGGTCGCGCCGAGGCTCGTGAGGTACCGGGAGAGCGGGTTCCACAACCGGTGCGGGAACGGGTCGGCGGCCACGTCGAACAGCAGGCCTTCGCCGGAGCCGAGGAAGTAGGTGTGGAACATGGTCACCAGTTCGGCGGCCGACATCCGGCTCGGGTGGGCGAAGAAGCTGCGGGAGAACACCTCGAAGGCCAGCGCGTGCGCGGCTTCCGGGAAGCGGATCCGCTCCAGGTAGTCCGCCGCGTCCAGGTCGTCCAGGTCGTCGTAGGTGCCCGGCACCGACACGTCCAGCATGGGCAGCGCCGCCCGCGCGTCCACCGAGATCAGGTCGCGCCACTTGAACGTGGGGCTGCGGGCGAGGAACCCGAGGGCGTTCCACGGCACGGCCTTGGGCAGGCCCGCGAAGCCGTCGCGGTGCCCGTCCGCGTGCCACAGCGGGTAGTCCGGCAACCCGACCAGCGCGGTCCCGTGCGGGTCGACCCGGCGCAGCAGCGCCCGCAGGTTGTAGTACTGGCGGAAGAACGCGTGGAACCCCCGGGTCATGGTCGCCGCGCTGCCGTCGGCCAGCCGCGTCGGCCAGCCGCCGACCCGGCCGCCCAGGTAGTCCTCCTTCTCGCACAGCACCACCCGCGCGCCCCGCTCGGCGAGCAAGGTCGCCGCCGCCAGGCCGGCGATGCCGCCACCCACCACGACCACCGCCGGAGCACTGTCCGAAAAGGATGAACGGCCGGGTGCGGCGTCGATCCGGACGGCTTTGCGGTCACGATCCGCCATCGGTCGTCCCCTCCCCCGCGCAGCCGACGAACGTGTGCACGATGCCACGCTGCCAACCGGTCGCGGTCTCGCTGCGCACTCCGTTGAAACCGTTGCGGCGCAACCGGTCCCGCAGCGCGCCCACCCCGTCGAAGCGGAGGACGCTGCGCCACAGGTAGGTGTAGAGGCTGCGGTCGCGGGTGACGAGCCAGCCGCTGGGGATCACCACCGACCAGCACACCGCCGTCCAGATCGCCGCCCGCACCGGCGAGTCCGCCACCGAGTACTCGTGCACCACCACGCGGCCTCCCGGCCGGAGCAGGCCACGCACCGCGCGCAGGGTCGGGTCGGGGTCGGGCAGGTTGCGGACGAGGTAGGCGGCGAACACCGCGTCGAACGGCCCCTCGACCCCGGCCTCGGCGAGGTCCTCCGCCCGCGAGTGCACGAAGGAAACGTTGCGCGGCCACGGTTTCGCGCGCGCACGGGCCAACATCCCCGCCGACGCGTCCACCGCGACGATGTCGGCGTCCGGTGCGACGGAGAGCAGCGCGGCCGTCGACGCGCCCGTGCCGCAGCCCAGATCGAGCACCCGCGCCCCGGCGGCCGGCAACCGCAGCGCACGTGCCGAGCGCCGCAACGCCCGGTGGTAGCCGGGGTTCAGCCCCACCAGCAGGTCGTACCCGGCCGACGCGTCGTCGAACGCACCCGGCACCTCGCCCGTGGCCAGTTCGCGCGTCACGCCGCCTCCCGGGCGCGCGCCCGTTCCCACAACATCAACGTCAGGGTGACCATCGAGAATCCGAACAAGAAGTCCTCCACCGGAATGTCCCACGGAATCCGCACCCCGCTGATCGTCCACTCGGCGTACCGGACGATCGGCGCGTCCAACTTGGTCAGCCAGCCGTCCACCGGCACCTGGAAGGCGAGCACTACGGCCATCGTCAGCCAGTAGGCGGGCAGCCGGAACACCCCGCTCCGCAGCACCGCCACTTCGAGGACCACCACCAGCACGACCGACACCAGCGCCGCGACCAGGTACTCCCTACCCACGCGGGTACCCGCTGCCGGCTCGGCTCTCTTCGGCGGACCGGGCGGACCGGCCGGGTTTGCGCCGTTGCAGCACGGCGCGCACACCCTCGTACGTCAACAAACCGCACAGCGGCACCACCACGAAGAACAGCACCTCCTCCAGCGGCATCCCGCCGGGCAGCACCACACCGGTGGTGAACTCCTCATTGAACGTCCAGTGCCCGCGTGCGATGGCCACCAGGTCCCACACCGCGAACACCGCCATCACCGGCACGATCGTGCGCACGAGCCGGCGGAAGCGCCGGTAGACGCCCGAACCCATGAACTCCAGCGGAAGCGTCACCGCGAGACACGCCGCCAGCACCGCCAGGTACTGCCAACGCTCCATCACGCCCTCCGTCCCGGTCCACGCCTCACCCAGCACCGTAAGGCGATCACGCCCGGCCCGCACGACAGGCCGCACCACCGACCACGGCTCGGACCGGGCGCACTGCCCGGACTCCGGCCACCGGGAGCGCACTCCGGCGTCAGGTGCCCTGCTGTCGGAGAAGGGTGATCTTCTGCTCCAGCGAGTCGGAATCGCCCGGTTGGTCGGCGGTGCAACCACGGCAGCTCCCCGGACGGAATGCGCCCGGGAATTCCGGCGGACGGATCGACCGGTGCGCGCGGCGCGTGCACCGGTCGGCTGTGATGATGTGTCGGTGGTCACCCGCCGGGAACGCCGAGCAGCCCGGCGGGCAGGAACCGGTGTGCGAAGTGATGTGGCGCCCGAGGCGCTTGCGCGGCGACTGCTCGACGAGAGTGCGCTGCTGACGTTGTACGAGTCGACCGCCGCCAGGCTGCACCGGTACGTGGCCCGCCGCATCGGGACCGAGGACGCCCACGACGTGGTGTCCGAGGCGTTCCTGGTGCTGTGGGACCGGCGCGCGGGCCACGAGCACGAGCCGGACGCGTTGCGGGCGTGGCTGTTCGGCGTGGCCACGAACCTGTTGCGCAGACACGTCCGCACCGAGGAGCGCAAGCTCCGCGCGTGGAGCCGCGAGCACGGCGGGCGGCTCGACGTGGCCGACATCGGCGACCGGGCGGCCGACCTGGCCGACGCGGCGCTGCTGGCCGGCCCGCTGACCGGGATGCTCGCCGACCTGCGGTCCGAGGAGCGGGACGTGCTGCTGCTCACCGCCTGGGCGGAACTGACCCCGTCCGAGATCGCGGTGGCGCTGGACATCCCGGTCGCGACGGTCCGCACGCGACTGCACCGGGCCCGCGCGAGGCTGCGCACCCGCCTCGCCGCCCTCCACCCGACCGACCACAGGGGGAACGACCGTGGCTGACAAGTTGGACCGACTCCTCGACGACGCACTCCACCTCGCCGTCGCCGACGAACCCGCGATGACCGACCGGGAGCTCGCCGAAGGCCGGCAGCGGCTGGTCGCCGCGCTGTCCGAGCCGAGGACCGCGACCCGGTCCAAGCCCCGCCGCACGCGGTGGCTGGCCGCCGCCGCGGCGGTGGGCGTGCTGGCCGCCGGGGGCGTGGTCGTGCAGTCCCTGGACCTGACCGGTGCCGGGACGTCGCCCACCGCCTCGGCCGCCGACGCGCTCAACCGCGCGGCCGACCTGGCGGCCTCGGTGTCCGACGAGCCGCTGTCGCCCACCCAGTACCGGTACATCCGCAGCCGGTACCGGGGGGTGACCAAGACCGTGGGCGAGGACGTCGCCTGGACCTCCGGCCTGGTGAACGAGCAGTGGATCCCGGCCGACCCGCGCCAGGAGTGGATGGAGCGGCAGCAGGACGACGGGCCGGTCGACTGGGTGCCGGGCATGGAGGGCGAGGGGACGCCGCCGGGCAACCCCGCCCAGCGCAACGGCGAGTTCCGGGCCCCGTGCGGTGACTTCTCCTACATGGCGGCCGGCCAGCCGGACAAGTGCGCGGCGGGCGACTGGCGCAACCCCATCCCGGAGTTCCTGGCCGGGCTGCCCACCGACCCGGAAGCGCTGTACCACCGGCTGGTCGCCGACGGGGGGAACGGTGACGCGGGCGCGTTCTCGCTCGCGTGCGGCGCTCTGAGCAGCGGTCGCCTGCCCGCCGAGTACCGCGCCCGCCTGTACCGCGCGTTGGCGCACGTGCCGGGCATCCAGGTCACCGCGGACCGCACGAACCTGGACGGCGCCGAGGGCATCGCCTTGGGCGCCCGCTACCACGACGACTTCACCGAGGTCATCATCGACCCGTCCAACGGGCGGTTCATCGGTTGGCGCCAGGTGGTCGCCGAGGACGACGGCAGTCTGGAGAAGGGCACCGTCCGCCAGCTCAGCGCCACGACCACCGGCGTCGCCGACCGGATCGGGGTCGCGCCCACCAGGTGACACCCGGCCGTTCGGGGACGGCCGGCCGCGAGGGTGCGGTCCACGGGTTCGGGGCCCGTGGACCGCATCCGTCCACGTACCGGCCGGCCGCCACTGGGACCGGGAAACGCTTGTCCCGGAACGATGTCCCGATGCGCGAACCCACGCCCGCAGTAGTAGTGCCTGCTACGCCGCGAAATCGGGATCGACGCCGGTGAGCTCGGCGCTCGCGGTCCACAGTCGAGCGGCAGCCTCGATGTCGGCCAGTGGGCCTCGGACGGGTTCGAGCCGGGGTTCACCGCGCAGCCCGAGCACTCTCGGGCCCCACAGTTGGCCGCCGCGGACGGACGGGTCGAGAACCGCGCGCACCGCCGGCCACGCGGCAGCCTGCTTTCCCTGCACGAAGACGCCGGCGGGCAGGCCGCGCAACCGTTGACCGGTGGTCCGGACGTGCAGCGGCGGACGTGCGGGCGTGAGCGAGTCGAGCGCGCCGCCGGGGTGGTTCACCACGCTCAGCGTCGTGCTGCCGAGGGCGCGCAGGCGGCGGTCGAGTTCGAAGGCGAACAGCATCTGCGCCAGTTTCGACCGCGCGTAGGTGCGCTTGGGTCGGTAGTCCCGCGTGGACCGGAGGTCGGCGAAGTCCAGTCGAGCGGACTTCGCGACGAAGCTGCCGGTGGTGACGACGCGGCTCGCGGGTGTGGCGGCCAGCAGCGGCGCCAGCCGGGCGATCAGCGCGAAGTGCCCGAGGTGGTTGGTGGCGAACATCAGCTCGTGGCCGTCGCCGGTCTCCCGGCGTGGCGACTGGTCGAGCAACACGCCCGCGTTGCACACGACCGCGTCGAGCCGGTCCAGGTCCAGTGCGCGCGCGGACGCTTCGAGCGAGGAGAGGTTGGAGAGGTCCAGGCGGAGGTGGCGGACGTCGGCGCGGGGGACGCGGGAGCGGATCGACGCCATCGCGGTGTCGGCCTTGGCGGCGTCCCGGCTCCCCAGGACGACGGTGGCCCCGGTGCCGGCGAGCTGCTCGGCGACGAAGTACCCGATTCCCGCGTTGCCGCCGGTGACCAGGAAGGTCCTGCCCTCGGCGGACGGCAGGCGATGGACGTCCCACGGCTGGGGCCGGACTGCGGATGACATGGCGCTCCCTGCGGTTCGACGGCGGCCAGTCCGAGAAAGTCAAAGTGGCTCCGAGTTCAGAGAGAGTATGACTTCACAACTGCTCCGATTTCTTCGGGTATCGTGGTGGGTGTGACGCGGACCCCGACGCCCGGACGGCGCGAACGCAAGAAGGCAGCCACCCGCCAGGCACTGTCCGCCGCGGCGCTGCGGCTGTTCCTGGAGCGGGGCTTCGACCGGGTGACCGTCGCCGAGATCGCGGACGCCGCGGACACGGCCGTGTCGACGTTGTTCGCGCACTTCCCCGGCGGGAAGGAGGCCCTGGTCCTCGGCCACGGCGACGAGCGCGCGGCAGCGCTGACCTCGGCCGTGCGCGACCGCCCCGAGGGCACACCGGTGCTGCGCGCGTTGCGGGACTTCCTGGCCACGCGCGGGCCCTTCCGGCCCGAGCCCGACCCGCAGCACCGACGGGTGACCGCCCTGGTGGTCGGCACCCCCGCCCTGCGCGCCTACGCCAGGGCGCTGTGGACCGGCAGCGAAGCGGCACTCACCCGCGTCATCGCCGAGGAGACCGGCCGTGACGCCGACGACCTCTCCCTGCGCCTGCTGGCCCGCTACGTCCTGGAGATCCCCGACCTGGCGGGCACCGAACCGGACCCGCGCGCCGCCCTGGACACCGCCTTCACCCACCTCCAGCGGGGCTGGCCCGACCTGTGACGGCACCCGACGACCGGCCCTCGCCGAGTCGTCCGGCGCGGTACCGGCGAGGCACCCGCCACCGGGCACTGCCATCATGGGCAGCCCACTCGGCGCCCACCGCACCGGACGGTCCACCCCGGACCGGCCACCGCCGCCGCGAACCCCACCGGAGGCTCACCGGATGAGCGCACGCTTCGAGGAACTCGACTGGTGTCGGACGGCCCTGGGCGAGCTGGTCCTGCGCCGGCGCTGGGATCCGGTCTTCGACCGCGAGGTCCACGAGATCAAGCTCGACGACGAGTTCCTGATGTCCAGCCTGTTCACCGTCTCCGAGGTGGAGTTGGCCCGCCTGGCGCTCGCCGGCCTGCCCGCGCCGCTGGACGTGGTCGTGGGCGGCCTCGGGCTCGGGTACACCGCACGGACCGTGCTGGACGACGACAAGGTGCGCTCGATGCTCGTCATCGACGCGCTCGGCGAGGTCATCGACTGGCACCGCCGGGGGCTCCTGCCCGGCGGGGAGGAACTGGCCGGCGACCCCCGCTGCGAACTCGTCCACGCCGACTTCTTCGCGCTGTCGCGGTCGGCCGGAGGCTACGACCCGACCGCACCCGGCCGGCTGTTCCACGCGATCATCGTCGACATCGACCACTCGCCGCGCCACCTGCTGCACCCGACCAACGCCGACTTCTACCGACCCGCCGGGCTCGAACGCCTCCGCGGGCGGCTGCACCCCGGCGGGGTGTTCGCGCTGTGGTCCAACGACCCGCCCGACGACGACTTCACCGCCGTGCTGGCCGACCACTTCGCCCAAGCCAGGGCCGAGGTCGTCCGCTTCCCGAACCCCTTGCAGCAACGCGACGCGCTCAGCACCGTCTACCTGGCGAGCACCGCCGACTGACGGTCCGGCGGCGTCGACTCGACCGCGGGCGGCCAGGCACGCACCTCGACCGTGCCGGGCCGCCGGGCGTCAGGACCGCGCCCGCGGCGCCGACAACGCCAACTCCGACACCGCAGGCGCCGCACAGCAGCCGCCGGACGCGGCCTCGGGCTCGGCGTCGAACACCCCCGCCCCGCCGCACACGCCGGTCTCCGGCAACGTCAGCTCCACCCGGCCGGCCGCCTCGTGGTCGCCGGCGATCTCCGCCACCACGCTGCGGACCTGCTCGTAGCCGGTCATGGTGAGGAACGTCGGCGCGCGGCCGTAGCTCTTCATGCCGACCAGGTAGACACCCGGCTCCGGGTGGCGCAACTCGTTCGCGCCGTGCGGGTACACCGTGCCGCAGGAGTGCGCGTTCGGGTCGATCAGCGGTGCGAGCCGCACCGGCGCCTGCAACACCGGGTCCAGTTCCAGCCGCACCTCCGACAGCCAGGACAGGTCCGGCCGGAACCCGGTCAGCACCACGACCTCGTCCACCGCGTCGAGCCGGTGACCGTCCTGCGACGCCAGCACCAGCCTGCCCCCTGCCGACTCCACCGACGCGGTGCGGAACCCCGTGACGACCTCCACGTTGCCCGCCCGTGCCGCCGCCTTCGCCCGCAGCCCCAACGCCCCGCGCGCCGGCAGTTGGTCCGCCTCGCCACCGCCGAACACGCTGCCCACCGCGCCCCGGCGCAACAACCACGTGACGTGCGTGCCGGGGTGCCGTTCCGCCAGTTCAGCCAGGACCACCAGCGCCGTGAGCGCCGAGTGCCCACTACCCGCGACCGCGATCCGCTTGCCCGCGTACCGCTCCAGCTCGACGGCCAGGTCCGGCACCCGATAGGCGATCCGGTCCGCCGCCTCAAGCTCGCCCAGCGCCGGCAGCCCGTCGCCGCCCAACGGGTTCGGCGACCCCCACGTACCCGACGCGTCGATCACCGCACGGGCCTCGATCCGCTCGCCGGACAGGTGCACGGTCAGCGGCTCGCCGTCCCGACCCGCGTCCACCACCCGGTCACGCCCGCGCCGGGCGACCCCGACGACCCGCGCGTCGTACCGGACGTACTCCCCCAGCACCCGGGCCAGCGGCTCCAGGTACCGCGACACCCACTCGCCACCGGTCGGGTAGCCCTCGGGGGCCCGCCACCCGGTCGGCTCCAGCAGCCTGCGCGCGGCCGGGTCCACCAGCTCCGACCACTGCGAGAACAGCCGCACGTAGTTCCACTCCGCCACCGCCGCGCCGGCCCGCGACCCGGCCTCCAGCACCAACGGCCGGACCCCCCGTTCGAGCAGGTGCGCCGCCGCCGCCAACCCCGCCGGACCCGCACCGACCACGACCACCGGAAGCTCGCTCATGAGCTACCCCTTTCATCGATGTATCTCTATCAAGACGAAGGCGACTGTATAGACACCCATCGATTGATGCAACCATCGACACCGGTCTATACAGTGGTGGCATGACGAGGACGCCGACGGTCGGCCTACCGGTCCGGGACGCCACCACCTACGCCCAGTGGTTCGCCTGCCTGGCCGACCCGACCCGCGTCCGGCTCCTGCACGCCGTCGCCACCCACCCCGACGAGATCACCGTGGGCGCGCTGTCCGAGGCCATCGGCGTCAGCCAGCCGACCTGTTCGCACCACCTGCGCAAACTCGCCGACACCGGCTTCGTCCGCCTCCGCCGGGAAGGCACCACGACCCTGGTCTCGGTCAACCCGGCCTGCTGCACCGGACTCCCGCACGCGGCCGACGCCGTCATGGGCACCATCGCCACCGGCCCGTGCTGCCCCACCGACCTGCCGCCCGACGTCACGGTCCGGGCCATGACCGACGCCGACTGGGCCGACGTCCGCCGCATCTACGCCGAGGGCATCGCCACCCGCAACGCCACCTTCGAGACCGAGGTCCCCGCCCGCCGCGCCCTGGACGCCAAGTGGCTGCCCGGCCACCGCTGGGTCGCCGTCGTCGACGGCCAGGTCGCCGGCTGGGCCGCCGCCACCCCCGCCTCCACCCGCGAGTGCTACTCCGGCGTCGCCGAGACCTCCGTCTACGTCGGCGACGCCTTCCGCGGCCGAGGCGTCGGGAAAGCGTTGCTGCACAAGCAGGTCACCGCCGCCGACGAAGCCGGCCTCTGGACCCTGCAAACCGCGATCTTCCCCGAGAACCGCGCCAGCATCGCCCTGCACCACTCCGCCGGCTTCCGCACCATCGGCGTCCGCGAACGCATCGCCCGACACCACGGCACCTGGCGCAACACCGTCATGCTCGAACGCCGCGCCCAGTCCACCTCCGGCCCAGCCTGCTGACGCGGTCCGACCGGGCGTGACGCGGCGACGGGCTCGCCGTTGGCCGGAGACCGAGAACCACATCGAGCCGACCTCTTGTCGCAACCGATCGGTTGCCATAGTGTGGCAACCGTTCAGTTGCTACTCATTGGAGGCCGCCGTGGCTTTTCCCGATCGCATCGAGCGGACCCTTGAGGTCACCCACCCGCCGAGCGCGGTGTGGACGGCGTTGACCACGGCCGAGGGGCTCGGCACCTGGCTCGGCAACGAGGCGACGATCGACCTGCGTCCCGGCGGGACGGCCCGCGTCGGCTGGACCGACGGGCAGGTAGCCGAGCTGCGCGTGGAACGGGCGGACGAGCCGTCGGTGTTCGCGTTCACCTGGCACATCCACGGCCTGCCCGAGGACGACCCGCGCCGCACCTACGTCGAGTTCACGCTCGAACCGGTCGGTGCGGGCACCCGGCTGACCGTGGTCGAGACCGGTTTCGCCCAGCTGCCGGAAGACGTCCACCGCAAGGCGTACGACGCCCACACCGAAGGCTGGCGGAACGAGTTGGGCGAACTCGTCGACCACCTCGATGCCGCCTGACGTCGAGGCCGTCGCCGAACAGGTCTTCATCGCCCTGGCCGACCCGAGCCGGCGCGCCATCCTGGCCGCGCTGGCCTCCGGGGGCCCCGCCACGGCCACCGACCTGGCCGACCGGCTGCCGATCACCCGGCAGGCGATCGCCAAGCACCTGGCGCTGCTGGCCGAGGCGGGCCTGGTGACGGCCGAACCCGGCGAGCGCCGCCGGGTGCGGTACCGGCTGCACTCCGCGCCGATGCGGGTGGCGCAGCAGTTCCTGGCCGCGCTGGCGCGCGACTGGGACGGCCCGCTCGCCGCGCTGAAGGACCACCTCGACCGGTCCGCCGGCGGATCCACCCCGACCCCACCCGACCCACGACGAGGACATCATGAGTGATCCCGGATCCACCTCCACCGTGGACCGAACCCCGACCGAGACCTTCGACGCCATCACCGACGTCACCGGTGAAGGACGACCCGACAAGCGCAGCGGGCTGCCCGACCGGCACCCGGCGCGGACCTGAGCCGAGAGGTGGACACCACGATGAAGACCCCTCCGGTCGTCACGCGGGAGCAGTGGGAGGAGGCGCGCCTGCGGCTGCTGGTGAAGGAGAAGGAACTGACCCGCGCCCGGGACGCGCTGGCCGCGCAGCGTCGCCGGATGCCCTGGCTGGCGGTGCAGGAGCAGTACTCGTTCGACGGACCCGGAGGCAGGGTGGGCCTGCTCGACCTGTTCGAGGGCCGCCGCCAGCTCATCGTCTACCGCGCCTTCTTCGAACCCGGTGTGTCCGGTTGGCCCGACCACGCGTGCCGCGGCTGTTCGCTGGTGGCCGACCAGGTCGCTCACGTCGCCCACCTGAACGCCCGCGACACCACGCTGGTCTTCGCGTCCCGCGCGCCGCAGCCGGACATCGCGCGCATGAAGGCGCGGATGGGCTGGACGATGCCCTGGTACACCATGACGGACGAGTTCGACGTCCACTTCGGTGTGGACGAATGGCACGGCACCAACGCGTTCATCCGCGACGGTGACCGCGTGTTCCGCACCTACTTCGTCGACAACCGCGGCGACGAGGCCCTGGGGAGCACCTGGAGCTATCTCGACCTGACCGCGCTGGGGCGGCAGGAGGAATGGGAGGACTCGCCGGAGGGCTATCCCCAGTCCCCACCGTACGAATGGTGGAACTGGCACGACGAATACGAACCCGCGCAGTCGGCCGCGCCGACCGGGTGCTGCCACCCGGACTGAGCGGACCGGCGCCGACGCACACGGGTGCGGACGCGCAGCGGGTTGGTGCCCCTGCCAGGACTCGAACCTGGGACCTCGACGTTCGTAGCGTCGCGCTCTGTCCACCTGAGCTACAAGGACGTGGCGGGCCGGCCTTCGGTGGCCGGTCGCCTGCTCGCCCTGGTCGCGTGGGTCAGCGGCGGGGGCGGGCTCGGAGAAAAGTCTGCGGTGTCTTGCGGAAAGGACGCGCACATCATCACCAACGCCGTCCGCACGGGTCAATCGCATTTCCGCCGCCTGACCCCGACTCCGCGCACTACCGCGTGCGCCCTCGCGAACTTCATCCGCACCAGTGGGGTTCGGCCGAGTGGCCGGGTGGGCGGAAGTGTTCACCGGGTGTTCGTGTTCCCCCACCGCCGGACGCACGATACTTCGGCGCGGGGTGCAGGCGGATCGGAGTTTTCCATGTCGCACGAGCACGAGCACGAACACGGGCACGGGCACGGGCACGCCGAGCCGATCGACGCGGAGGACGATCGGCCGTTGTCGGTGGCGCGGCGTCGGTTCCTCGCGGGGATGGGGATCGCGGCGGCCGGGTCGGCGGCGTTCACGGTGCCGGCCGCGGCGCACGACCACGACCACGGGCCGGCGCGGCCGGTGAACCCGTGGGGTGGGCGGGATCGCTGGTTCGCGGGCGACCACCACATCCACACCAAGTACTCCCCCGACGGCCAGTACGAGGTCGCCACCCAGGTCGCCAACGCCCGCGAGCACGGCCTGGACTGGGTGGTCATCACCGATCACGGCGGGGTGGCGCACGAGAAGTTCTCGGTGGACCAGGTCGCGCCGGACATCGAGCGGGCACGGGCGAAGTACCGGGACACGTTGGTGTACCAGGGCTTGGAGTGGAACATCCCCGGCGCGGAGCACGCGACGGTGTTCCTGCCGCCCGGGAAGTCCACTGTGGACATCTTGAAGGCGTTCGAGGCGGCTTACGACGGCGGTGTGCTGGCCACGCCGGTCCCGCAGGGCGGCAAGGGGCTGATCGCCAGGCCGACTTCGGCCGACGGCGAGCCGTACGCGTTGGCCGCCCTGCGCTACCTGGAGGCGCAGGTGCTCTCCGGCCGCGCGGAGATCGCGCTGATGTTCGCCAACCACCCCGCGCGCCGGGGCGTGAACAGCCCGCACGAGCTGCGCGGCTGGCGCGAGGCGGCGCCCGGGGTCGCGGTCGGGATGGAAGGCGCGCCGGGGCACCAGGCGGCGGGCATCCCGACGGCCCGGGGCGGTCGGGGCGGCGCGCGGGGCTACTACGAGGCGTCCCCCAACCAGGACAGCTTCCCCGGCTACCAGCCGACCACGCTGGAGAACCCGTACCGCACCTACGGCGGCTTCGACTGGATGACCGCGAAGGTCGGTGGCCTGTGGGACTCGCTGCTCGCCGAAGGCCGCCCGTGGTGGGTCACCGCGACCTCGGACAGCCACCAGGTGCACGGCGACACGTTCGTCCCGGGCACCGGGGACCACGCCACCACGGGCAGCCGGGGTGCGCCGGTCGACACGGGCAAGCCGCAGGTCTACGGCGACTACTGGCCCGGCGGCTACAGCTCCACGCTGGTCGGCGCACCGTCGAAGTCGTACCTGGACGTGATGCGCGGCCTGCGCAGCGGCAAGGTGGTCGCGGTGCACGGCCGGTTGATCGACGGCCTCGACCTGCGGGTCCGGTCGGACGACGACCCTCGGGGCGTGACCGTCGGCGGGCGGACGTTCGTGCGGCGCGGCAGTGACGTGGAAGTGGTCGTCGACGTCCGGTTGGCGCGGCTGCCGAACTTCGGGGGTGTGATCCCCCGGCTGGCGAAGGTGGACCTGATCGGCGGTCCGGTCACCGGCCCGGCGGCCGACCGGGACGCGCTGTCCGCGCCGGGGACCAGGGTGGTCGAGACGTTCGAGGTGGCCCGCACCGCGCGCGGGACGGTGCGGTTCAGGCACACGTTCCGCAACGTGGAGCGCGCGTTCTACCTGCGGCTGCGCGGCAGTGACGGTAACCGGCTCACCTCGGACGGCGGCCCGGTCATGGACGTGGTCGGCGACGCGGACCCGTGGGCGGACCTGTGGTGCTACGCCAACCCGGTGTTCGTCGACGTCGTGTGACCCGGTGGCCGGGCGCTGTGCCCGCCCCATCAGCCGGGCACAGCGCCGCACACCGGGGCGCGCGGCTCATCGCCGCCTCGGCGGCCCGGTGACCGTGCAGCACCCCGCCCGAGGACGGGGTGCTGCGGGCGGTGGAGGTGCGGGTGCCGCACGAGTGCTGCGGCGGCCACCGACCCCTCACCACACCAGGAACACCACCAGCGCGACCAGCAGGAGCACCGAGATCCCCCGCCACATCCGGTACCCGTAGCCGGTGAGCGACCGCATCAGCACGCTCCACGCGGTGACCGCCGGCCCGGCCCACCCGACGGCACGGGCGCGTTCCGCGTACCGCAGCCGCTGCTTCTCCACCAGCACGGTGTCCGCGTCCACCTCCTGCCCGTCGGAGCGCAGCACGGCCGCCAGCCGGTCGTACGCGTCGGGGGTGAACCGCCGGGTCGCGTCGCGCAGCAGTGCCAGCCGCCGCCGCACGGCCGTCCGGTCCTCCAGCCGCGGCTCCAGCCGCAGGTAGTCGAACCCGGCGAGCTCGACACCGCCGCCCGCGCTCCACAGGAACCTGTTGTCGTGCAACGAAGCGCACCGCGCGTACCGGAGGTCGACGCGGCCCTGCGGCGCGTCCTCCACGGCCAGCCCCAGCTCCCCGGTGACCAGCCGGCACGCGGCCAGCGCGACCGCCCGTGCCCCCAGGTGCGCGCCCCGCAGCTCCACCCGACCGCGCACGGTCGCCCCGGACAGGTCGACGGTGCCCTCGGCGGCCATGTCGGCGAGCCGCAGCTCGTCGCCGACCCGCGCCTCGCGCAGGTCCAGCGCCACGCCGCCGGGACCGTGCAGCGCCGCGCCGGACAGGTCGACCTGCCCGCCGACCTCCATGCCGGGCAGTCGCACGCCGTCGTCGCTGCGGGCTTGCCCGAGGTCGACGTCCCCGGTGACGTGGACCCGCGCGCCGGACATCCCGCCCAGTTCCACGCGGGACGCCCGCAGGTCGCCGCCGATCCACCCGTCCACGAGTCGCACACCCGCCTTCACCAGGGCGAACGCCAGGTGCACGTCCCCGGCGACGCGGACCCGGTCCAGCGCCAGTGCTTCCTCGTCGACCTCCATCGCGCCGAGCACCAGCGAGCCGCCGACGGTCGCGCCCACCAGGCACAGCGAACGCAGCCGCGCCTCGGTCAGGTCGACGTCGCCGGTCAGCCGGGCGCGGTCGGCGACGAGGTCGGCGAGCCGCGCCTGGCGCAGCGACACCGCGCCGCCGATCCGGGCGTCGGCCAGCACCACGGCCCCGGTCGCGGTGGCGCCGATGTGGTCGTCGTCCTCGCCGAGCACCCCGCCACCGATCCTCATGCCACGTCCGTCCAGCGCGACGCCGTCCGCGCCGTCCAGCACCGCGCCGGCCAGGCACAGGTCGCCGCCGACCGTGAGCCGGTTCGCCCGCAGCGTCGCGATCCTGCTGTGCCGCAACGAGACCTCGCCGCCGACCGCGGCGTCCCCGAGCTCGACCGGGCCGTGCACCGACGACCGGGTCAGCACGAGGTCGCCCCGGCAGCCGAGCCGGCGCGCGTCCAGGCCCGGCAGTTCGCAGTCGTCGAACTCCAGCCGGCGCACGGCGGCCTCGCGCAGCACCGGGGGCCGGTCGAACCGGCAGCGCGTGAACCGCAGCGTGCGCGGCGCCGCGTCGGGCAGTTCGAGCACCCCGGTGACGTGGGCGTCGACCACGTCGACGTCCCCACCCACGAGTTCCGCGGCCGGGATCTCCCCGGTCGTCATCCCCATCCCCCTATCGCCCGGTGCCGGCAGCACCGGGGTGTCGCGATGCTAACGGTGCATAGTCGCCGTTCCCTACGCCCCGATGCGGAACACCCCGGACGTCGGAGGCCGGCACCGGCCGAGGTCCGGTGAGCCACGCCCGTTCCGGTACGACACCGGACCTCGTCGCGGCGACCGCTCACGGTCGACCGTCGGCCTGGGACGGTCCTGCCGCACGGCTCCGCGCGGCCGGCCGGCCGCGCATGGCGCAGGCGGACCGCAGCGCGTCGGCGGATCCGCTCAGGAAAGGGCGACGAGCGCACCCACCACGCCCGCGGCCAGCAACGCGGTGACCACGCCCCGGCGCAGCACCAGCAGCCAGCCGAGAGCGGCGGCGAGGACGACGAACTGCCAGTTCGTGTGCAGTGACGCGGTCAGCGGGAGCGTCGAGCCGGCGATGGCGCCGATCGCCGCCGTGCCCGCGCCGGTCAGGAAGGCCTGCGCTTTCCCGTTGTGCCGCAGGCGTTCCAGGCGGGGACCGGCGAAGATGACGAACGCGAAGGACGGCGCGAACGCGACCACGGCGGCGAGCAGCCCACCGACCAGCCCGGCGGCGGCGAACCCCACCACGGCGACGGTCTGCACAACCGGTCCGGGCGTGATCTGGCCCAGCGCCACCGCGTTGAGGAACTGCGCGTCGGTCATCCACCCGTAGGTGTGCACGGCGTCCTGCTGCATCATCGGGATGATGACGAACCCGCCCCCGTAGGACAGCGCGCCGACCTTGGCCGCGACCCACGCGACGGCGACCAGTCCCCCGCTCGCGGCAGGCAGCGCGAGCACCACCGGCCACGCGGTCCGCCTGCCCGACGGCGCGTGCACGGTGATCTCGACGATCCCGGCCGCGACCAGCACGAGCACCAGCCACGGCCCGGTGACCGCCGCCGCCACCGCGCCCGCCGCCAGGTACCCGACCCACCGCACCCGAGCCGCCCGCACCGCCCCGACCCGACGCCAACTGCCCGGGATCAGCCCCCACGCGGCGTGCAGGGCGACGGCGGGCACGGCGGCTCCCGCGCCCGCCGCAGCGCCGAGCACCCACGGCGGCGGGTCGGCGGCGAGGAACAGCGCGGCCAGCGCCAGGATCAGCACCAGGCCGGGCACGATGAAGCAGAACCCGCCGACCAGCGCGCCCGCCGTGCCGCGCAGCCGCCACGCGCACAGGATCGCCAACTGGGTCGACGCCGGGCCGGGCAGCAGGTTGGTGGCCGCGATGCCCTCCTCGAACTCGGCTTCGTCGAGCCACTTCCGCCGCGTCACGCACAGGTCGCGCAGCAGCGAGATGTGCGCGGGCGGTCCGCCGAAGCCGATGCACCCGATCCGGCCCCACTCGCGGGCGATGGTGCCCAGGCCCACCCGGGTCACGAGGCCCTCGCGATCGCGGCCAGCCGGTCGACGCGTTCGGTGAGCTGCGCCAACACGTCCTCGAAGACCTCGTCGGTGTCGACCGGGCCGGGGTCGGGCACGGACCAGTGCACGCGCCGGTCGTCCGGCCCCAGCTCCTCGTAGGCGTTGTCGCACACCGCCACCACCAGGTCGTCCGGCCGCACCACGTCACCGATGTCCGCGGTGCGGTCGCGTTCGAGTCGCAGGCCGTGCCGACGGGCGGTGCTGATCGCGCGCGGGTTCAGCCGCGGGCCGGGGTGGGTGCCGGCGGAGGTGACCGGGATGTCGCTGCGCTCGCTCCACACGGCGGCGGCCAGCGGCGACCGGGCGGCGTTGCGGGTGCAGACGAACACCACGCGCGGCGCGGTGACCGACGGGACCGGCCGCAGGCCGTCCAGTGCGTCGGGCAGCAGTCGCACGTAGGCGCGCCGGCCGTCGCCGTGCGAGCGGGTGCGCACCACCAGCCGCACGTCGCGCAGCACCTTGAGGTGGTGGGCGAGCAGGTTGGAGGTGAGGTCGAAGGCGTGCGCGAGCTCGCCGGGCGACCGGTCGCCGACCGCGAGCAGGTCGACGATGCCGAGGCGGACCGGGTCGGACAGCGCTTGGTGCACCGCGGCCCGCCGGCGGAGGTTGGCGTCAATGTCCATTGAGGCAATCCTCACTGAGGTGGTTCGCTTCGGTCAACGGTCGTCCACACCATGAACCCGCGGAGGCCCCCAGACCAGACCGGCCCACCCGAGACATCCCCGCACCGTGCTCCCGCACCGGCACCCGACCTGCGCCGGCGCGGCGGGACAACACGTCCCGAAAATGCGGCACGTTTATCTTCGAAGATCGGGGCAGGTTTTTCGCGCCCAATTTATCGTTAGCTGTGTTTATGGTGTGATTCAGATCACGTAGCGAATTGGTGCATTGCGGCGATGGCACCGCGCACAAGTTTCCGTACGTTCATCCCGGTCAGCTTGACCACCCCTCGGCGAATGGGGTAATCGTGACCGACCAGATAATCAGTACGACCCCTGGGGGGACCACCGGAAGGACGCTTCGGGAGAAGTGGGCGCAGACCCCGGTGGTCACCAAGCTCTACTGGCTGCTGCGCATCGGCGTCGCGGTCGAATACCTCGGTCACGGCTGGGCCGGCCTGAGCCGGTCACGCGCGTGGCTGCCCTACTACGACCTGTTCGGCATCTCCGCGGACGCCGCCGTGGACTACATGATGTACCTGACCGGTGCGGTCGACATCACGGTCGGCCTGATCGTGCTGTTCTGGCCCGCCCGCATCGTGTTGCTGCACGCCACGGTGTGGGGCGTGTTCACCGCGCTGCTGCGGCCGATGGTAGGCGAGGGCTGGTGGGAGTTCCTGGAGCGCGGCGGCAACTACGGGATGCCGCTCGCCATGCTCATCCTGGTCGGCTTCGGCGGGTGGTCGGTGCGCGGCTGGCTGAGCAAGGGCGAGCTGCCCGCCACCGTCTCCGACCGGGCGCACGTCGGCGTCCACTGGGCGGCCCGCGGCGGCCTCGCGTTGCTGCTGATCGGGCACGGCGGATTCGGCGCGTTCGAGCAGAAGGCGTATTGGTACAAGTTCTTCGAATTCTTCGGCGTCGACCGCGCCGGGGTGGACTCGGCGAACCTGATGGTCGTCTTCGGGACGTTCGAGATACTCCTCGGACTGGCCGTGCTGGTCCGTCCGGCCAAGCCGCTGCTGTGGTTCGTGCTCGGCTGGAAACTCGCCACCGAATTGCTCCGGCCGCTGGTCGGCCAGGAGTGGTTCCAATTCGTGGAACGGGACGGCGACTACGTGTTGCCGCTCGTGCTGATCATCGGCGCGGCCACCTACGCGGCGGCCCGCGACCGAATCCGGTCCGGCGCCTGAAAGGACTACCGTTGTTGCACCGCCTAGCCCTGCTGATCGCCGTGCTGCTCGTCGCGACCCCGGCCACCGCCGTGGCCGCGACGGGAAAGCCGGTCGTCGTCGACACCATCGCCGTGGGCCTCAACCCGCGCACGGCGGCGTTCACCCCCGACTACCGCTTCGCCTACGCGTCCAACGCGGGCTCCAACACGGTGTCCGTGATCGACGTCCGCCGCCGCGCCGTGGTGGCCACCATCCCGGTCGGCTCGTTCCCCTACGGCGTGGCGTTCGACCGGCGCGGCCGGTTCGCCTACATCGCCAACCGCGACTCCGACAACGTGTCGGTCATCGACACCGAGGACCGGAAGGTGGTGAAGACCATCCCGGTGGGCGACGCGCCCCGACTGGCCGCGGCGACCCCGGACGGCCGCGAGGTCTGGGTCAGCAGCACCGCGTCGAACGCCGTCACCGTCATCGGCACCAGGACCCAGTCGGTGATCGCCACCATCCCGGTCGGCACCGCGCCGCGCGGCATCTCGTTCGCCCCCGGGGGCAGGGTCGCCTACGTCGCGAACTCCGACTCGGACAACGTCTCGGTGGTCGACGCGGAGGCCAGGAAGGTCACCGCGACCATCCCGGTCGGCGACGAACCGCGCGGCATCCTGGTGACCCCGGACAACCGCACGGTCTACGTCACCAACACCATCGGCGGCACGGTGTCGGTCATCGACGCCCGTCGCAACGCGGTCACGGCGACCATCACCGTGGGGAAGAACCCGCGCGGCCTCGCGCTGCACGCCGGCGACCGGATCCTCTACGTGACGAACTCCGGCTCCGGCACGCTCAACACGGTCGACACCCGCACGAACAAGATCGTCGGCGAGGTCGCCCTGGGCGCGGACCCCCGCTACACCGCGTCGGGACCGGGCAAGCGCTACATCCTGGTGGCCAACACCGGGTCGGCCAGCATCTCGATCGTCACCCTGGACTGCTGACCGCGCGAGGGGGTGGGCGTCCGCCGACGCCCACCCCCTCGTCGGTCCGGCTCACACGCCGGTCTTGACCTCGGCCTCGACCTCGGCCAGGTCCAGGCTGGACCGCAGGGTGATCGGCCGCAGCAGCAGAGCCGCGATCACGCCCACCACCCCGATGCCCGCCGAGATCAGGAAGATGTGCCCGGTCGAGTCGCCGTAGGCCGCGCGCACGATGTGCTGCACCCCCTCCGGCAGGGCGGTGAGGTTGAGGCTGCCGCTGCCGCTGCCGCCGCCCGTGCTCGGGTAGCCGGCCGCCGCGAGGCCCTCGGTGATGCGGTCCCGCACGTCCCGGGCCAGCACCGCGCCCAGCACCGACACCCCGATCGTGCCGCCCAGCGAGCGGAAGAACGCGATGGTCGCGCTGGCCGACCCGATGTCCCGCAGCGGCACGGTGTTCTGCACCGCCAGCACCAGGTTCTGCATGCTCATGCCCACGCCGACGCCCACCAGCAACATCGCGCCGCCGACCAGCACCAGCGACGTCTCGTGGTCGATCATGCCCAGCAGCGCGAAGCCCACGACCAGCGTGACCGCGCCCGCCACGATGTAGGGCTTGACCCGCCCGGTGCGGGTGATCAGCCGCCCGCTGACGATCGACGCGCCCAGCACGCCGGCCATCATCGGGATGGTCAGCAACCCGGCTTCGGTCGGCGTGTAGCCCCGCCCGATCTGGAAGTACTGGCCCAGGAACACCGCGCCGCCGAACATCGCCATGCCCACCGCGAGGCTGGCCAGGATCGCCAGCGCCGTCGTCCGCCGCCGCACGACCTCCAGCGGCACCACCGGTTCCGCCGCCCGCGACTCCACGAACACGGCCAGCCCCAGCAGCGCCAGCGAGCCGCCCACCATCGCGCCGCTCTGCCACGACACCCAGGCGAACGAGTCGTCCACGAACGAGACCCAGATGAGCAGCACCGACACGCCGGCGGCGATCAGCGTCGCGCCCAGGTAGTCGATCTTCACGCCCGGCCGCCGCACGCTCCGCACCTTCAGCGTCGCCTGCAGCACGAACAGCGCGAGCACCGCGACCGGCACGCCGATGAAGAAGCACCAGCGCCAGCCCAGCCACGAGGTGTCCACGATCAGGCCGCCGAGCAGCGGGCCGCCGACCGTCGCCACCGCCATCACCGCGCCGAGGTAGCCGTTGTACCGGCCGCGCTCGCGCGGCGGGATCATCGCCGCGATCACCACCTGCACCAGCGCCTGCAGACCGCCCACCCCGATGCCCTGGAACGCGCGGGCGGCGATGAGCTGTTCGGCGTTCTGCGCGAAGCCGCTGATCACCGAGCCGACCGCGAAGATCACGATGGCGACCTGGACCATGGTCTTCTTGTCGAACAGGTCCGCCAGCTTGCCCCAGATGGGCGTGGACGCGGTCGCGGTGAGCAGGGTCGCCGTGACGACCCAGGTGTACTGGGTCTGCGAGCCGTCCAGCGCGCCGATGATCTGCGGCAGCGCGGTGGACACCACGGTGCTGCTGAGCATGGCCACGAACAGCACGAGCAGCAGACCGCTGAGCGCTTCCAGGATCTGCCGGTGGCTCATCGGCGCGGCGCCGGCCGAGCCGGTGGCAGGTGCGGCACTCATCGAGCGGCCTCCAAAGTGGAGCCCAGGGCTCCTTCGACGTCGGTGTTCAGCCGGCCGAGCGCCGAGGTCAACGCCTCGACCTCGCTCGGCGACCAGTTCGCGAGCGCCCGGTTCAGCAGGTCCGCGTACCAGCCCCGCGCCTCGGCGAGAACGGCGTGGCCGGCGGCGGTGACGACCAGCACGCTGGCCCGTCCGTCGTCCGGATCGGCCCGCCGCTCCACCAACCCGTCCGCGACCAGCGCGGCCACCGCCCGGCTGACGGTCGACGGGTCGAGCCCGGTGCGCCGCGCCAGTTCCTTGGCGTGGCAGCCGGCCGCCCGGTCGATCAGCGTGAGCGTGCCGACCAGCCCGGTCGGCACCGGCGGGTACCGGTCGGAGCGCTGGTGGCGCACCATCCGCGCGATCTTCAGCAGCTCGCGCAGCCGCTCTACGAGTTCACCGTGGTACGGGCTGGTGTCCACGTCGACCCCTTCCCCGAGAATGCTTGCTTACTACAAGCATCTATTAAACTTGCCCAACGTGCAAGTTTGCCCAGTGGGAAATCGAGTAACGTGGATCTCGATGGACAACGGGCCGCGCGAGCGCAGGAAGTCGGCCACCCGACTGGCCCTGCACCAGGCCGCCCTGCGGCTGGCGCTGGAGCACGGTCCGGACCGGGTCACCGTCGAGTCGATCGCGGACGCCGCCGACGTCTCCCGCCGGACGTTCTCCAACCACTTCGCGGGCAAGGAAGAGGCGATCTTCTACGGCGACCTGCTGCGCCTGCGCCGACTGCTCGACCTGGTGCGCGAACGCCCGGCGGACGAGCCGCCGCGGACCGCGCTGACCCGGGCCGCCACGGCCCTGCTCGCCGAGAGCGACCGCCTGGACCCGGCGTGGGTGGCGCAACGACGACTGCTGCGCGGGCACCCGAGCCTGATCGCCCACCAGGTCGCCGCCTACGCGGCCGTCGAACGCGAGCTGGCCGCCGAACTCGGTCCGCGCGGGGCCGATGAACTGCGGTCCAAGGTGCTCGCCGCGACGTTCCTGGCCGCCCTGCGTGCGGCCACCCGGCACTGGCTGGAACACCCCGACCGGACGCTCGCGGAGTGGGTCACCGAGGCGTTGTCGTAAAAAAGCTGCACGTTGTGCACATCTTGGTACCGTGGGTTACCAACACCCTGAGCAGCGACCCGGTCACCCGGAGTCGGGAAAAGGATCCACGGATGACCAGCTCCACCGCCTCCGAAGACCGCGCTCCGAGCCAGGACCGGCTGGCCTTACGGCTGCCGGCCGAGTACAACGAACGCACCCCGGGCTGCCCGTTCGACCCGGCGGCGCACCAGGCCGAACTGGGCGCGCAGGGCCCTGTTCACCAGGTCACCATGGGCGACGGCGATCCCGCGTGGCTGGTCACCGGCCACGACGAGGCGCGCGCCGTGCTCGCCGACCCCCGGATGAGCTCCGACCGGTTCCGCAGCCGGCGCGTGCTGGCCAAGCTGCCGCCGGAACTGCGCGCCCGGCTCACCGACGAGTCCGGCCGCGCGGGCAACTTCATCACCATGGACCCGCCCGAGCACACCCGGTACCGCAAGCTGCTCACCGGGCAGTTCACCGTGCGCCGGATGCGGCAGCTGACGCCCCGCGTCCACGAGATCGTCACCCAGCACCTGGACGCGATGATCGCCTCCGGCCGGAGCGCCGACCTGGTGCGGGCGTTCGCCCTGCCGGTGCCGTCCCTGGTGATCTGCGAGCTGCTCGGCGTCGCGTACGAGGACCGCGCCGAGTTCCAGGAACGCTCGTCCACCCTGCTGCGGCTGAACGCGCCGACCGACGAGTTGCTGAAGGCGTCCGACGAGTTGCGGGCGTTCATGCTCGGCCTGGTGCGGGCGAAGCGCGCCGAGCCGACCGACGACCTGCTGTCCGGCCTGATCGAAGCGGCGCCCGAGCTGACCGACGACGAGTTGATCGGCATCTCCCTCCTGCTGCTCATCGCGGGCCACGAGACCACCGCGAACATGCTGGCGCTGGGCACGTTCGCGCTGCTGGAGCACCCGGAGGAGCTGGCGAAGCTGCGCGCCGACCCGTCCCTGGTGGAGGGCGCGGTGGAGGAGCTGCTGCGCTACCTGTCGATCGTGCACCTGGGGCCGATCCGCACCACGCTGGAGGACGTCGAGATCGCGGGCGTGGCGATCCCGGCGGACTCGACCGTGATCATCTCGGTGCCGGTGGCCAACCGCGACCCGCGCAACTACCACCACCCGGACACCCTGGACGTGGCCCGGCCGCGCCCCTCGCACCTGGCGTTCGGGCACGGCGTCCACCAGTGCCTGGGCCAGCAGCTGGCGCGGGTGGAGATGGTGGTGGGCTTCACCGAGCTGCTCAAGCGGCTGCCCGGCCTGAAGCTGGACCTGCCCGCCGCGGAGGTGCCGCTGCGCAGCGACATGCTGGTGTACGGCGTGCACAGCCTGCCGGTGACCTGGGACGCCTAGCGGCCGAAACCGGCGTCCAGCTGCTCGATCATGATCCCGATCAGGTCGGCCAGCGGGCGCCGGTCCCCCGCGTCCAGCCACCAGGTCGCCACCGCGCGCAGGGTGGCCATCACGGTGGCGGCGAACATGTGCGGGTACAGGTCCTCGTCCGGGTCGGTGCCGACCCGCTGGGCGACCACGTTCGCCAGCGCGCGTTCCTGGGCGTGGAAGGCGGCCACCAGGTGCGGCAGCAGCGAGGGCGTCTGACGCAGCACCCGCAACTGCTCGACCTTCGCGTGGTCGATGCGTTCGGGGACGGTCTGGACCAGGGCGCGGTGCAGGGCTTCCAGCACCGGTTCGGTGCCGGGTCGCTCGGCGAACGCGTGGACGAGCGCTTCGGCCGTCGCCACGTCACCCGCGACCACGGCTTCTTCCTTGGACGAGAAGTAGTTGAAGAACGTCCGGAGCGAGACCCCGGCGCAGTGCGCGACCTGCTCGACCGTCACGCCGTCGACGCCGCGCTCGACGCAGAGTCGTAGCGCGGCGTCGGCCAGAGCGGTGCGGGTCGCCAACTTCTTGCGCTCCCGCAGTCCAACAGGTCGCTGCATGCCGAAGATTGTCGCAGTGTTGAATGGCCGCTGCTCGTGTTGGATGGCCGCTGCTTCGCAGGCGGCGGCTTGGTCGCCTGGAAGTCGACAGCTCAAGCCTGATTTCCCGGCGATCGAAGAGCGTGATCACCGGGAAATCAGGCTCGAACTGTCGACGCGACCTGCGCGTCGGCGACTGGAGGCGACCGGAGGGGGTGAGGGGTGGGAGGGGGTGAGGGGCGGGGGTGGTGCTGGTGGTGGAGAGGGGTGGGTTAGGGGGCGCTGGTCATTTCGGCTGCTAGGCGTTCGTCACCGCTTTGGGTCTTGAGCGGCTTCTCCTTGATGAACAGGACGGCCAGCAGGGCGAGCACCGCGATCGGCGCGCCGATCAGGAACAGCTCGGCGGTGGCGGTCGCGTAGATGTCCTGGACGATCCGCCGCGCCTCCAGCGGCAGCTTCGACAGGTCGGGCACGGTGCCCGAGTCGCCGCCGGGCGCCGGGCCGAACTTCTCCGCCGCCAGACCGGTCACCCGGTTGGCCAGCACCGCGCCCAGCACGCTCACGCCGACCGCGCCGCCGAGCGAGCGGAAGAACGTCAGCGTGGACGTGGTCGCGCCGAGGTCCTTGGCGGGCACGTCGTTCTGCGCCACCAGCACCAGGTTCTGCATCAGCATCCCGACGCCGACACCCAGCACGGCCATGTGCACCGACACCAGGAACACGCTGGTGCCCGCGTCGATGGTGGCCAGCAGCAGCATGCCGCCGACCATCACCACGCCACCCGCGACCAGGAACACCTTCCAGCGGCCCCACTTGGTGATCAGCTGCCCGGCCACCGTGGAGGACACCAGCAGGCCGAAGATCAGCGGCAGGCTCATCAGGCCGGCCTGCGTGGGCGTCTTGCCCAGGCCGATCTGGAAGTACTGCGACAGGAACACCGTGCCGCCGAACATCGCGACGCCGACCAGCGCGCTGGCCAGGGTGGTGAGCGCGACGGTGCGGTTGGTGAAGATCGACAGCGGCACGATCGGGTCCGCCGCCCGCGCCTCCACCCAGACCGCGAGCGCCAGCAGCACGACGCCGCCGCCCACCATCAGCGCGCTCCAGCCGGACATCCACTCGAACTGGTTGCCCGCCAGCGTCGTCCACACCAGCAGCGTCGACACCCCGGCCACGATCAGCGCCGCGCCCAGGTAGTCGATCTTGACCTCCTTGCGCACCACCGGCAGGTGCAGGGTGCGCTGGAGCAGGGCGATCGCGGCCAGGGTGAACGGCACGCCGATGAAGAAGCACCAGCGCCAGCCCAGCCAGGACGTGTCCACGATGACGCCGCCGATCAGCGGACCGGCGACGGTGCCGACACCGAACACCGCGCCGAACAGGCCGGCGTACTTGCCCATGTCGCGCGGCGGGATCATGGCCGCCATCACGATGGTGGCCAGCGCCGTCATGCCGCCCGCGCCCAGGCCCTGCACGACCCGGCTGGCGATCAGCACCTCCACGTTCGGCGAGAACCCGGCGATCAGCGAGCCCACCACGAACATGCCCAGCGACAGCTGGATGAGCAGCTTGCGGCTGTAGAGGTCGGCGAGCTTGCCCCACAGCGGCACGGTCGCGGTCATCGCGAGCAGCTCGGTGGTGACCACCCAGGTGTAGACGGACTGGGAGCCGTTCAGGTCGGCGATGATGCGCGGGAGCGCGTTCGACACGATCGTCGAGGCCAGGATGGCCATGAACATGCCCAGCATCAGCCCGGACATGGCTTGCACGACGTCCCGGCGGGCAGTGCTCCCCGCGGTCGGCTCGGTTGTCGTTTCGACGGACATCGTTCCCCCCTTCGGTGTGGTTCGGTTACGTGTTCGGCGGATTCGCCAGGCCGGCCGAGAGCAGGTCCAGGGCGTCTGCGAGCAGGGTTGCCAGCGGGCGCGGGTCGTCCGGGTCGAACCACCGCGTGAACGCCACCCGGCAGGCCGCTCCCGCAGCGGCGGCGAGCAGCATCGGGTACAGGTCCGTGGCGTCCAGTCCGACGCGTTCCGCGATGCCCGCGACGAGGTGCCGCTCGGCCTCCTCGCCGCCCGCGAACAGCCGGGCGAGCAGCACCGGGTGCTGCTGCACGACACGCATCCGGAGCAACCACAGGTCCCGCTCGTCGGTGGGCACCTCGGCGACCTCGGCGAGCAGCGCGGCCTTCACCGCGTCGACCGCGGTCGACCCGACGGGCTGTTCCACGACCCTTCGCCCGACCCGCGGCCCCACCTCGGGATCGGGACCGGCGACGGCTTCCTCCTTGCCCGCGAAGTAGTTGAAGAACGTGCGCGGGGAGACCCCGGCGGCGGTGCTGATGTCTTCGACGGTGACGTGGTCGAGGCCGCGTTCGGCGGCGAGGGTGAGGGCGGCCCGGCTGAGCGCGGCTCGGGTCTGTCGCTTCTTCCGGTCGCGCAGACCTTCGCCGTTCACTCGAACAGGGTACGAATAAAAGTGCACGCACTGCAAGTTTGCAAACTATGCAGCTTTTGTGATCCGCCTCTCCCCGGTACCGGATAACCGGGTGCGCCGCGTGCCGGGCCGTCGCTACCGTCGCGCCCATGACCGACGGGGACTGGCTGCGCCTCAACCGGGAGAACTGGGACGACCGGACCACCGTCCACGCGACCAGCGAGTTCTACGACCTGCCGGGCTTCCGCGCGGGCCGGTCGACGCTCCGGCCGTTCGAGCCGGACGAGGTCGGCGACGTGACCGACAAGCGCCTGGTGCACCTCCAGTGCCACATGGGCCAGGACACCCTGTCGTGGGCACGCCTCGGCGCCCGGGTGACCGGCCTGGACTTCTCCGCCGCCGCGATCGAGACCGCCCGCACCCTCGCCGCCGAGACCGGGTTGGCCGGCCGGTTCGTGGTGTCGGACGTCTACGACGCGCGGACGGCGCTGGGCGGTGAGCGCTTCGACATCGTCTACACCGGCTTCGGGGCGCTGGTGTGGCTGCCGGACCTGCGGCGGTGGGCCGAGGTGTTGTCGTCCCTGTTGGCAGACGGCGGGTTCCTGTACCTGGCGGAGTTCCACCCGTTCGGCGATGTGCTCGGTGACGACGGCCGGACGGTGGCCTACGACTACTTCGCGTCCGATGGCGCGACCTACGACGACCCGGTCACCTACACCGACGGGCCCGCGCTCACCAAGACCCGGTCCGTGCAGTGGCAGCACCCGCTCGGGGAGGTCGTGACCGCGCTGGTGCGAGCCGGGTTGCGCATCGACTTCCTGCACGAGCGCGACCTGACGCTGTTCCAGGTCTTCCGGAACCTGCGCCGCACCGAGGCGGGGGAATACCGCTTCCCGGACGGCCTGCCCCGCGTGCCACTGACCTACACGATCAGGGCGACCAAGCCCCGGTCCGTCGACGGTGGGCCGTAACGGGCTCGTCGGGAGTCGCGAACCCCATCGGGCACTGACGTGTCAGGGCAGCAGTGCGTCGATCCGCGGGTCACCGGTCGGCTTGGTGTGGCCGGTCGGCGCGCCTGCCGCGACCAGCAGCGCCACCGTGCCCGGGTAGTCGCCGTCATCCGTGCGGTTGTTGGAGGATCCCCAGATCGCACAGTCCAACGGTGTCGGCTCGTGCTCGTCGAACGCCGTGTCCGCCAGGTCCGCCCCGCGCTCCACCAGCAGCCGGACCGTGTCGAGTCGACCGTTCATCGCAGCCTGGTCCAACGGCGTGAAGTCGCTCCACCCTCGCGTGTCCACGGCCATCCCGTTGTCCAGCAGGGCTTTCACCACGTCCGTGCGCCCCAGGGCGGCGAACTGGCCGAGGATCCAGCCGTAGTCGTCACCGTCCGGCGTCCCCCGGACGGGTGACACCGCCCGCGGCAGAGTCGTGGACTCGCCTCGTGCCACCGCGAGCACCGCCGCGTCCACGTCGTCCAGTTCGGCGACCGCGCCGCGTTCCGCCAGGAGTTCGTAGGCCGCGAGGTGTCCGCAGCGGGCGGCCAGCGCCAGTGGGCGACGCCCGGCGTCCCACCGGTCCCACGGCCGGTTCACGTCCGCGCCGGCGTCGAGCAGCATGGTCAGGATCCGCACGCCTCGCCCGCGTCCGATGGCGTGGTGCAGGCAGTAGTGGTCGTTCACGTCGATACCCCGGTCCAGGAACCAACGCAGACCGGCCGCGTCCTCGAAGTCCAGCTTCCGGTTGACCATCCGCTCGAAGCCGGGGGCGTAGAGCGCATCCAGGAACGCCGGATCCCCCCGTTCGCAGGCGTGGTAGAACACGTCCTCGTCGGTGACCGCGCCCTCCGCGAGCTGCCGGCGCACCTCCGCCAGGTCACCGTCTGCCACCGCCGCGAGCAAAGTCGACACCGCAGTACCTCCCCCGAGTCCGGTCCGACGATGGTATGTCACCCGTACGCGTGACCGTCCACTTGGAACCGCGCAGTGGCGACGGAACGCTAGGCTGCGCACGGGCAAGATCGCCTCGCGAGGGAGAACGATGGTCCGCAGCACGCCCCTGTTCGGCCCGAAGCGCCGGGTCACCTTCTCGCTCCCGGTGGACACCCCGGAGGGCCCGGTGAGCGTCGTCGGCTCGTTCAACGACTGGACGCCCGGTATCCACGAACTGGTCCCCCGCCGCGACGGCACCCGCACGGTCACCGTCATCCTGCCACCCGGCACCCACCGCTTCCGCTACCTGGCCTCCGGCGGCCACTGGTTCGACGACCTGGACGCCCAGCGGGTCGACGGCGACAGCGCCATCACCATCGCCGGCTGACCACCGCGAGGTGCCCGGTCGGCGACCGGGCACGCGCGGTGTGTCCGGTCGGCGCGACCGGCTAGCGCGAGCTGAACTGCCCGTGGAACCCGAACGGGATCGCGTGCGGCACCTCGGCGCGGGCCAGTTCGGTGAACGTCGACGCGTCCAGCACCACCAGGCACGACCGCCCGGCCCCGGCGTCCAGCACGACCGACAGCACCACCCCGTCGTCCTCGGCCCGCGCGTCCGGTGCCGCGACGAACACCGGCTCGCCGGGGTACCGACCGGGCTCGTGCCACACCGAGGTCCGTCCACTGTGGACGTCGACCTTCACCAGCTGGTTGAAGAAGTCGTGCCGGGAGCCGCCGTGCGCGCCGACCCCGTACGCGTACCGGTAGGCACGGCCGTTGTGCGGACCGTAGGAGATGCGCGGCAGCTCCAACGCCTCCCCCGCCAGCCGGCGCGAGTCCACCCCGTCCGGACCGACCTCGTACCGCGTGGGGAACGGCAGCGGCAGCTCCGCGTCGCCCCGGACCTCGTCCAGGTACAGCGCGTCGACCACCGAGGCGTCGGGGTAGGAGCAGATGTCCACCACCACCCGGTCGCCGTCGTCGAAAGCGTTGACGTGGTGGAACGCGAAGAACGCGTCCGTCCGCCGGTCGGCCACGATCGACCCGTCCTCCTGGGAGAACACCACGAACCGCGTGCCCAGCTCCGGCCGCCACCGGTAGTTCTCGATGAAAGGCTTGCCCCGCAACAACAACGCCAGCGGGTTGACCACCAGCGGGAACACCACCAGCACCACGTGCCGTTCGGTGACGGCGAAGCTGTGCACGTATCCCGGGCGATCGACGGGCAGGGCGGCGAGCAGTTCACGGACGCCGGCACGCTGCCGGTAGACCTGGTAGACGCTGCGGCGACCGAACTTCAGCAGGTAGTTGACCAGGTCGCCGGTCCGCGGCGCGACGTGCGGGTGCGCGGTGGTGACCTGGCCGGTCAGCGCACCGTCCGGCACGGACAGGCCGACCGTGGCCAAGGTCTCGGCGTCGAACTCGACGGCGATCGGCGTCTCGGTGAGCGCCAGGTCCTCGTCGCCGCCGAGCAGCACGTTCACGTTGGCGTTCGCGTTGGCGACCACCCGCGATCGGGTGAAGAAGCGGTCGAAGATCGAGCGACACGGGTCGGTGGCGAACTCCCGGAACGCGATCCGCCCGTCGTCGCGCACCGACCTCATGGCGGGCGTGTCCAGGAAGCGGTTGCGGTAGCCGACCGCGCCGTCGGCGATGCGGAAGCGGTGCAGCATCGCCTGACCGTCGAACCAGTGCCGGAACGGACGACCGGCGGTCTCGAACTTCGCGGGGCCGTTGCGCACCAGCGTGCCCGACAACCAGCGCGGCAGCTCTCCGCGCACCTCCAGTTCGGCGACCACCTCGTGTTCCAAGCTGGTGAACCCGACTCGCACGACACCACCCCCAAGGTTGGAAACAGTGTTATAGAACACCGTTACCAAACCTGGCGTCAAGCCCCTCCATGCTGTGGATCAGACCGAGGGCACCTCCGTGTCGTCATCGAGCGCTCACGTGCCCGAGCGTGCCGGAACCCCGCGCCGATGCCACGAGGCGACCCCTCGGCTAATGTGACAGCACTGTTGCATTTCCCGTGAAGTCTGATGGGGGCACGGATGTACCCGGAGATCGAGCCGTACGACCACGGCATGCTCGACGTAGGCGACGGGCACCACGTGTACTGGGAGGTGTGCGGCAACCCCGACGGGAAACCCGCCGTGGTGCTGCACGGCGGACCTGGCTCCGGGTGCAACACCAACATGCGCCGCTACTTCGACCCGGAGGCGTACCGGGTCGTGCTGTTCGACCAACGGGGTTGCGGGCGCAGCACGCCGCACGCCGGAGCGCCCGTGGTCGACCTGTCCGCGAACACCACCGACCACCTCATCGCGGACATGGAACTGCTGCGCACCGAGCTGGACATCGACCGGTGGCTGGTGTTCGCCGCGTCCTGGGGCTCGGTGCTCGGCCTGACCTACGCCGTCCGGCACCCGGAGCGGGTGTCGGCGATGGTGCACGCGGGCGTCGGCATCGGGTTGCGGGAGGAGATCGACCTGCTGTCGCGCGGGCTGGGGGCGATGTTCCCGGAGGCGTTCGCCCGGTTCACCTCCGTGGTGGCGGACCCGGACGGCGACCTGCCGACCGAGTACCTGGAGCTGCTGCTCGACCCGGACCCGGCGGTGCACCTGAAGGCGGCCGACGAGTGGTGCGCGTGGGAGAACGCGATGCTTCCGCTGACGCCCGCCAACGCCCGCTTCGACCCGCCGGAGTACCGGCTGGCGTTCGCCCGGATGGTCTGCCACTACTGGTCGCACAGCTGCTGGCTGCCCGACGGGTACGTGCTGTCCAACGCGTCCCGGCTGGCCGGCATCCCCGGCGTGATCGTGCAGGGCGAACTGGACCTCGGGAACCTGGTCGGCTCGCCGTGGCGGCTGGCGCACGCCTGGCCGGACGCGGAACTGGTGATGATCCGCGACACGGCGCACGGCGGCAGTGCGGACATGTCGGCGGCCAGGGTCGCCGCCACCGACCGGTTCCGGTGACGCCGTGGCGGACGGCTGGAGCCGCACGGGCCGGACCGACGACGATCAACGCGCCGCCGACGGGCTGGACCGGCCCGGCCGGGGCGGGGCGGGAGTGATCCGGCGCCGGTCCGGGTGTCGCGGCGTGGACCGGGCGCGATCGGCGTTCGGTCCACGCCGCGACATCGAGCACGCGGCGCGCTAGGCCCAGCCGGGCATCGGGTAGCCGGCCATCAGTTCCGCCACCTCGGCGGCGATGCGGTCCAGCAGCGGTTCGTCGCCGGCCGCCTGCACGGCCGCGTCGATCCACGCGGCCAGTTGCGGCATCTGGTCCGGGCCCAGGCCCCGGGTGGTGATGGCGGCGGTGCCGAGGCGCAGGCCCGAGGGGTCGAACGGCTTGCGCGGGTCGAACGGCACGGTGTTGTAGTTCGCCTCGATGCCCGCCCGGTCCAGGGCCTTCGCCGCGGGCTTGCCGGCGATGGCCTTGCCGGTCAGGTCGACCAGGATCAGGTGGTTGTCGGTGCCGCCGGACACCAGGTCGAAGCCGCGTTGGGCCAAGGCCGCCGCCAACGCCCGGGCGTTGGCCACGACGTCGTGCGCGTAGGTCCGGAAGGACGGGGCCGCGGCCTCGCCCAGGGCCACCGCGATGGCGGCGGTCGTGTGGTTGTGCGGACCGCCCTGCAGGCCGGGGAAGACCGCCTTGTCGACGGCCTTGGCGTGGTCGGCGTCCGACAGGATCATCGCGCCGCGTGGTCCGCGCAGGGTCTTGTGCGTCGTGGTGGTGATCACCTGGGCGTGCCCGACCGGCGACGGGTGCGCGCCGCCCGCGATCAGGCCGGCGATGTGCGCGATGTCGGCCACCAGGACCGCGCCCACCTCCTCGGCGATGGCGGCGAACGCCGGGAAGTCGATGGTGCGCGGGATGGCCGTGCCGCCGCAGAAGATCACCTTCGGGCGTTCCCGCAGGGCCAGGTCGCGGGCCTCGTCCAGGTCCACGCGGCCGGTCTCCTTGCGCACGCCGTACTGCACGCTGCGGAACCACTTGCCGGTGGCGGACACGCTCCAGCCGTGGGTGAGGTGGCCGCCCGAGGGCAGCGCCATGCCCATGACGGTGTCGCCGGGCTCCAGGAAGGCCAGGTACACGGCGAGGTTCGCCGGCGAGCCGGAGTAGGGCTGCACGTTGGCGTGGTCGACGCCGAACAGGCTCTTGGCGCGGTCCACGGCCAGCGCCTCCACCGGGTCGACCACCTGCTGGCCCTCGTAGTAGCGGCGGCCGGGGTAGCCCTCGGAGTACTTGTTGGTCAGCACGGTGCCGGTGGCCTCCAGCACGGCCTGCGACACGTAGTTCTCGGACGCGATGAGCCGGATCTTCTCGAACTGCCGGCGGGCCTCGGCTTCCACCAGCCGGGCGATCTCCGGATCGGTGGCGGACAGCGCGGGAACAGCGGGTCGGTGCACGACAGCCTCCAGGGCGCCGTGGCACCCAGGCGCGCGGTGCGAGCCGGCTCGTCGCTCCCCGGTGGTCGGTCCCACCCTCGTCACGCCAGTCGCGAACGCCGCCAGCTTAACCGATGGGCGGGGCAGAGCGGGCACGACGCAGCGTCGATCGAAGCCGGGAGCGGGTCACAGACGCCTACGGGCGCACGCAGCTCGGCGAACCTTGTGGATCAGCAGGCCTGCAGATCAGTTTGCTGTCACTCTGGCTCCTGCTGACATACCGGCCCACGCACAGGTTTTCGTCGCTCATCCCCCGGTTCGAGCAGAAGGCGAGAGCTTCATGGCCGTCCTTGAAGTCCTCGCCGTCGTAGAACACGAACCAATATCCGGGGTTGAGCGAGCCGTAGTCGGAACTTCGCAGCCGGCTGATTCTTGCGCCGACTTTCTGTTCGAGGGTTGCGACGACATCGTTCAGCTGCCCTTCGGTCACAGCCGACTCGGGATAAGATCCGAGCTGGGCCACCCACTTGCCGGTGCCAGGGGGCACCGGTGGAACGCTGTTCGGAGCGTCCGCGGATGAAGTGCCGGGGGCGGAGTCCCTCGTGAAGCCCATCTCCTTGAGCCTGGCAAGCAGAGTGTCGATGGACTTCGAGTGGTCTCCGGGCGCTTCGATCGCCTCTTCGAGCACCCCGATGTTCCTCTGGACGCACTCGGCCGGGTTCGCCCCTTGCCGTAGACCTCTGTTCACCACGCCGATGACCCGGTCGACGGCGTCGAAGTCCATCAGGGTGAACTCGTCGGTCTTGAGCGTCCGGTTGTCGGTGGTGACGAGTTCGACCGACGCCGAGATGAGCCAGGGCCACCCGGCCTCGCCCATGTACTCCTCACCGATGGTGACGGCGAGTCGATCGTTCGCTTGACCGGCGACTTCGAAGTCGATCTTCTTGGGTGGCAGCTGCAGCGGGAACGTCCTCCGGTCGATGTCACCGGGCAGGACGAAGTCGTACCGGACGGAGGTGATCGCCCCACCGGCCCCGTGGCAACCTTCCGGCCGGCGCGCCTTCGACACCGCTACACGAACCTCCTTGACGAGTTCCGCCTGTTCGCCCTTGTTGTGGAGGATGATCTTCGCCGCGGCGGCGTTGAACTTCCCCGTTCCGGTGACTTCGTCGGTATTGCTCGGCGAACGGGTCTCTTCGGTCAACTCGACGGTCGAAGTCACGTCGACGCGTACGATCGACAGTTCCGCGTTCTGGGCGGCGCGGTTCGCATCTTCAGCGAGATATGCGGAGTGGAATGTCGGCCAGATCGGAATGGCGGCCAAGGCGAGGCCGGTGACGGTGCCGATCGCGACGCCGTACCGGCGCAGGAAGGATTTTCCGTTCGGCCGCTCGGCAACGGTTCCCGCTTCATCAGCGACAGTGCCCACCCGACGAGAATTTGGCTTCTTCGACTTGCGCGCTGACACCGCTGAGCTCCACTGGGCCGATTGTCCGCTGATTATCCGCTGAATTTCGAAATAAGACCGAAGTAGCCGTGACCGGCATATCGCCCGCTGGACATGCCACGTTACCTCGCCGGGATCGGCCGGCACACCGTGTAGGGGCACACCCGCGGCGGCCTGGAGGTGTCGCTGGTCCGGCGCGGGCGACCGGGGCCGAGATGATCTCCTGGCGTCCCGGTCGATCACTCGGCACCATGGGAAACATGCCTGCCACTCCCGAGAGTTCTGCCGGAGCCGCCGACGTGGCCGTGGAAAACGACTACGACGGCTTCGCGGAGGCGTACGCGGCCGAGAACGAGACCAGCCTCATCAACGCCTACTACGCCCGGCCCGCGATCCTGGACCTGGCCGGGGATGTGGCCGGGCGCCGGATTCTCGACGCCGGCTGCGGCGCCGGCCCCCTGTCCGCGGCGCTGCGCGACCGGGGCGCCATCGTGGCCGGCTTCGACCGCAGCACGAAGATGGTCGAGCTGGCCCGGCAGCGGCTCGGCGACGACGCGGATCTGCGGGTCGCCGACATCGCCGGTCCGCTGCCGTATCCCGACGCCGCGTTCGACGACGTCGTCGCGGCCCTGGTGCTGCACTACCTGGAGGACTGGACCGCACCGCTGGCCGAGTTGCGGCGCGTGCTGAAGCCCGGTGGCCGGCTGATCGTGGTCGTCAACCACCCCGTCATCCTCAAGATGGAGCAGCGCGAAGCCGACTACTTCGCGATCAGCAAGTGGTCGAGCGAGTACACCTTCAACGGCCAGAAGGCCGTGCTCACCTACTGGCACCGGCCGCTGCACGCGATGACCGACGCCTTCACCGCAGCAGGTTTCCGCACCGCCGTCATCAGCGAACCGCACCCGGCGCCGGAAGCCCGCGAACTCTTCTCCGACGAACTCGCGCGGTTTCCCTCCGGGGCCTTCCTGAGCTTCCTGTTCTTCGTCCTGGAGGCCGTCTGACCGCTGCGCGGCGCGGCTGAAGCCGCCGAGTGGTCCGCATAATTACGCAAAGAGCAACCTTTGCATTCACCCACACGGTGACTCTCTCGCCGCCGGTGATACGAAGCGACGTCCGCCGACGACTTCCCGATCGACCGGGTCCACACCGGTGAACGGAGCGGAGATCGGATGGAGTTGCTGACCGCCATCGCGCTGGGTGCGGCAGGCGGAGCTCTGGTCGAGGCAATCACGGTATTCGCACAGGTAGACGCGTGGCAGGAAGCCCGCAGGCAGCAGCGGGCGCGGCGCGGGGGAAGGCTTCCGTCGTTCGGCAGGTTCGTCGACCTGCCCGCGAGGCTGGCCGCGGGCATCACCAGACTCGTTCTCGGAGCCGCCGCCGGGGCGGTGTTCCACGACCAGCTCGCCGGAATCGCGGCGGCCATCGCCGTCGGCGCCTCGGCGCCGGCGGTGCTCCAGCAATTGGGTTCGTTCCAGTCCGCCCGACAGGCGGTCCAGCAGAGCCGGGCCGAGCCCGCCGCCAACGGGGCGGCCACCCCGAGGATGGCGGCGCCACAGCCCGTCGCGGACGGGCCGGAGGCGACCCGGTGACTCCCCACCCCTCGTTCGCCGCCCGCTACTGGGCCGCGCTGACCGGCAGCCATCCCCCCGGGCGGCGCGTCGCCGGACCCACCGATCGCCGTTTCGGCCGCCGCTTCCTCGCGGCGCTGACCGGCGTACCCGCACCGGGCCTGGTGCCCGCCGACGAACGGGATGGGGCGTACACGCTCGAACCGATACCTGTCAGGCTGTTCGTACCGCCGGGGAGGTCGTCCGCGTCGGTGACGGTCTTCGAAACTCCGTTCAAGGGGCCGATCGTCACCGTGGGACGCTCTCCCGCTCGTTGGAGCCGTTGGCTGCCCACCACGGTGTTGAGCGTGCTGGCAGCCGTCGCCGCCGCGGTCATCCCGATCGGTTACCTCAGCGACGATTCGGGGGCTGGTTCCCACCTGGGCGTTGTGGTCAAGCCCGCGGAGATCGTGGTGCTGATCGACGAGTCGGGCAGCGTCGTACCGGACGACCTGGCCCGTGAACGGGAGGCCGCCGCGCTGATCGCGGCCTCCGAGCTGTCCCCGGACTCCACTGTCACGGTGCTCGGCTTCGCCAGTGACGACACGGGCACCGGTTCCGCGGTGGACGTGGTCTGTCCCCGGATGAAGTCGTCCGGTGCGGCCGAACGCGAGCAGTTCGCAGGGTGCATCCAGAAGCCGCGGGCCTGGCCCCCCGGCGAGGGCGTCGGGGGCGACCACGCCCAGGCGCTGGCCCATGCCGTCGCCCAGTTCGGACCCGCCACCACGGACACCGGGCCGAGGCTGGTCTTCCTGCTCACCGATGGGAGGCTCGACGTGATCGACAGTCCCGAGTACGGGGCGACCGCGCCCCCGGACGTCCGGACCCGGACCGCCATGGGCCGGCTGAAGGAAACCCTCGCCGTCGCACGGGACAAGCACGTCCAGATCTGGCCCATCGGCTTCGGCACCGCGGATCGCGGCGAGCTCGACGAGTACGCCGCGGGCGGGTACCGGACGACGTGCCGGGGTCCGGCCCCGGAAGCGCATATGGCGGGCGGTTCCGGTGAACTCCCCAGGGCGGTGGTGTCGACCCTGGCGACCAGCCGGTGTACCGGGTCGGGGCAGGTGCGGAGCGTCCCGCTCGTGGGTCGGGACGAGGTGCAACTGCCCGTCACGGTGCCGGCCCACGCCGTCGCGGTGTCGATCATCGTGCTCAAAGGCGACAGTGTGGTGGCCGCGAAGTACTTCGACCCGTCGAGTGCGGAGGTGACGAAAGCGGGGCCGGGCGCAAGCGGGGCCGTCAGCACTCAGTTCGGTGCGGTCGAAGTGCTCCGCCTGACCACTCCGAAACCCGGCGTCTGGCACGTGCGGCTGACTCCACCGGTGGATGTGGGAAAATGGGAGGTGAGCGCGAGTGTGGCGTGGGCTACCGCGATCGAGTAAACGCGCATCCGTTGTAACCGGGTGATTGCTCGAAGCCAGTCACGCAGCGGCCCACCGACCACTCCTCCGGTCGGTGGGCCGTTGCGCGTCCGCTAGCTCTTGAGAGAGGTCAGGAAGGCCTGGAACGCGGAGGCACCGAACGCCAACGCGCGCGACTCCCGACTCTTGGTGTCCCGCACCGCCGCCCGTGCACCGGTCAGCGAGGTAGTCCGCCGAGGTGAGCCCTTCCACGTAGACGATGCCGGGCCGGTCGGCGACCAGCGTGAGGATCGTGAACGAGACACCGTGCGACGTGTGCGCGCCCGCCTCGAACGGGGTGGCCTGAACACGAACGACGCAGTGTTGAGCTTCGAAGAGTTCGTGGCGGAGATGGTGGCCGAGGACGCACCCCGGCTGCTCAGCCGGCCGCCCGACGTCAGTGCCAGGCTGGTGTGGGTCGATCAGTCCAGCAGCGCACGCGCGTAGTTGCCCAAGGAACGCTGGTAGCGCGGCAGGTGCGGGGCCAACGCGCCCAAAGCGATGGACGCGGCCTCGCGTTCACGGCCGACGTCCACCAGCGCCAGAGCCAGGAACGCCCGCACGGCGTCGTCCAAGTGGTCCGACCCGGCGTCCTGCTCCGCCGCCAACAACTCGACCGCGATCTCCGGTTGCCCCAGGTTGCGCAGCGAACTGGCCATCTGGATCACGGCGCGGCGGCGGCGTTCGCCGGTCAGACCCAGGTCCAACGCTTCCCGGTACAACGGGACGGCCTGGTCGGAGTGGCCGGTGGAGTCGAACGCCGCCGCCTGCTCGAACTTGCCGACCGCCTCCGGCGCCCCGGCGACAGCCGAGGTCACCAGGGCGCGGAAGTCCTCCTCGGACAGATCGTCCAGTCGTGCCCACGCTTCGGTGATCCGCTGCTCCCAATCCATGCGGAGCAGCAAATCACAACGGGACGTTGCCGTGCTTCCTGGCGGGCGTGCGGCGGCGCTTGTCGCGGAGCATCGCGAGACCCCGGGACACCGCCGAACGGGTCTGCGCCGGGTCGATCACGTCGTCCACCAGGCCTCGTTCGGCGGCGTAGTAGGGGTGCATGAGGTCGTCCGCGTACTGGGCGATGAGCACCGCCCGCAGCTCAGCCGGGTCGGTGGCGGCGGCCAGTTCCTTGCGGTGCACGACGTTCACCGCCGCTTCCGCGCCCATGACGGCGATCTCGTTGGTGGGCCAGGCGAGGGACAGGTCGCAGCCGATCGAACGCGAGTCCATGACGATGTACGCACCGCCGTACGCCTTGCGCAGGATCACCTGGATCCGGGGCACCGACGCCTCGCAGTACGCGTACAGCAGCTTCGCGCCGTGCCGGATCGCCCCGCCGTACTCCTGTTCGGTGCCCGGCAGGAAACCGGGCACGTCGACCAGCGTCACCAGCGGGATGTTGAAGGCGTCGCAGAACCGGACGAAGCGGGCCGCCTTCTGGGACGCGGACGTGTCCAGGACGCCCGCCAGCACCAACGGCTGGTTGCCGACGATGCCGACGACTTCGCCGTTGATCCGGGCCAGCGCGCACACCACGTTGCCCGCCCAACCTTCGTGGACCTCCAGGAACTCCCCGTCGTCCACCAGTTCCGCGATCACGGCCCGGATGTCGTAGGGCCGGTTCGGCTCCACCGGCACGATGTCGGCCAGCGAGGGCCGCAGGTCGTCGCCCGGACCGCACTCACAGGACGGCGGCGACTCCAGGTTGTTGCCGGGCAGCAGGGACAACAGGTAGCGCACGTCGGCGAGGCAGGTCTCCTCGTCGTCGTGCACGAACGACGCCACGCCCGACCTGCCGCCGTGCACGTCCGCCCCGCCGAGTTGGTCGTGGGTGACCCGTTCGCCGGACACGGCCTGCACGACATCGGGGCCGGTCAGGTACATCTGGGCGGTCTCGCGGACCATGAACGTGAAGTCCGCCAGCGCCGGCGAGTACGCCGCACCGCCCGCGCACGGGCCGAGCACCACGCTGATCTGCGGGATGATGCCCGAGGCCGCCACCTGGCGGCGGAAGATGCCGCCGTAGCCGTCCAGGGCCATCACACCTTCCTGGATGCGCGCCCCGCCGCTGTCGTTGAGCGCGATGATCGGCGCCCCGGTGTCCATGGCCATGTCCATCACCTTGTGGATCTTGGCCGCGTGCGCCGCGCCGAGCGAGCCGCCCGAGATGGTGAAGTCCTGCGCGTAGACGAACACCCGCCGCCCGTCGACCGTGCCCGAACCGGCCACCACGCCGTCCGTGGACGCGCCCGTCGTGCCCTTCCGGTACATGTCCACCTCGACGAACGACCCCTCGTCCAGCAACAGCTCCAGGCGTTCCCGCGCGGTCCGCTTGCCCAGGCGGTGCTGGCGTTCCACGGCCGTCTGGTTGCCCAGCGCGATGCGGCTGGTCAGCTCGTCACGGCGGTCCCGCAGCGCGCGCATGGTGCGGCGCGGCGGACGCGGCGGCTCGGGCCGTGCCGCGGGACGGAGGTCCATCTCGGAAATGCTCATCGTCGCCCTTCGCTCATGTCGACCCGCCCGCAGGCCCCGTCGAACCGCGCGAGGGTGGAGCGCACCTCGGTCGGGGACACCTCGGCAGGCCGGGAGGCCGGACCCGTCGCCGGCCCGCTCCGGCCGGGCAGGTCGATCCGGGCGGTCATGGTCGAGCCCTCGCTCCCTGCGGGCTCGCACTGCCCGCGTTTCACGCTATCGCCCCGTCCCGACGTACCTCTCACCGTGGAATAACCGCACGCCCATCGTCGGGTCCGACCCTATTTTTCTTCCATGCCCGAACCCGACGACCAACCTCGAACACCCCATGAGCGGTCGCCCAACCCACCCACGCCCAACGCCACCCCGTAGCCGCCCAAAAGCCGCGCGCAGCGCACACCCCTTCTCTGCTGTGTGTCATCCCCGTACGGCCTGCGCGCAGCGAACCACGCTTATCCGGGGAATGCAAGCACGCTTTTCGCTTGCATTCCCCGGATAAGCGTGGTTGTCTTCAGGCCAGGCCGTACGGGGATGACACACAGCACCACGCCCGCAAAGCTCGAAGAGCTTTGCCCTCATCCTTGGCGGTCTGCCCGTCCGGCGAGGACGCTCTTCTTCTTTTCTTTTCAGCGCGATCTGTCAGTGACTTGATTTAGATCGCCTTCAACCCTCAGACTAAAAACCAAGAGAAACGCTCGCCGCTGGGCAGACCTCCGGGGAGGAAGAACAAAGAAAGAGCGGTCGTGTTCTCCCCGTATGGCCTGTCAAAGACGACCACCCTTGTCCTGGGGGCGCAAGCGAAGAGCGTGCTTGCACCCCCAGGACAAGCGCGGTAGCCCTCCGGGCAGGCCATACGGGGAGAACACGAGGCGACGGGTCTGTGCGGGCGTGCACGGCTTGGGTCGGGAGGGCGGTTCGTCGCGTTGATTCCGCCGGTGGCGTAATCGATTTCCGGCACACGACCGCAGACCTACCGTGGCCACATGCACCCACCGATCACGGGCACGGCCGCCGGCGTGCCGTTCACCGCACTGCCGCCTGCCGGTGAGGGCCCCGCGCCACTGGTCGTCAGCTGGCACATGTTGGACGCGCCGAGGTCGGACGCGGCGTTCGCTGCCGCGTTGCCGATGAACGACCTTCCCGCGTGGCGAGTGCACCTCGGGATGCCGATGTGCGGGGCGCGCATGGTCGACGGCAGCACGGACGCGGTCCTGGAGCTGGTGCGCAAAGACCCCCTGATGTCCTTCCTGTACCCGTTCGTCCGACAGGCGACCGAAGAATTCCCGGCCGCACTGGCGGCGATCCGTGCACAACTGCCGGTCGATGACGGACCGATCGGAGTGCTCGGCGGCTCGCTGGGCGGGGCCGTCGCGCTGCGGATCCTCGCCGACACCGAGACTCCGGTCTTCGCCGGTGCGGTCGTCAACGCCGCCATCCGGATGCGGTCCGTGGTCGACCTGTTCCCGGGCGACTACCCGTACGACACCGAGTCCGAGAAGGCCGTCGACAGCCTGGACTTCGTCACGGAAGCGGGCACCATCGCCGGTCGCGCGCCGCTGCTGGTGGTCAGCGGCGAACTGGATCACCCGGCGCTGCGTGCCGACGCGTTCGACCTCGTCGAAGCGCTGGGAGAACGGTCCGAGCTGCTGTCGATCCCCGGGTTGGCGCATCCGCTCGCGGAGGAGCCCGGCATCGAGCCCGCGCCCCAGCTACCCCTGGCCCGAGAGGTGGACGCGGGCCTGACCGCGTGGTTCCGACGCCACCTCACCGGACCGTGACCGGGGTGCACGCCGGCCACCGGAGCGGGGAGCCGGCCCTTCCGGGAGCCCGTCGGGGGTGCGCCGCTTAGGCTCGGGATCCCTGGAACCAGGCTCCGTCCCCCGGAAGGCCCAATACCGTGTCCTCCTCCTCGTTCGAGCCCCGCAGCGACGTCGACCTCAGCGTGCCGTCGGCCGCCCGCGCCTACGACTACTTCCTCGACGGCGCCCACAACTTCGCGGTCGACCGCGCGTTCGCCGACCAGGTCCTGCGGATCGCGCCCTCGGTGCCGGCCGTCGCCAAGCTCAACCGGTCGTTCCTGCGCCGGGTGGTGAAGTTCTGCCTCGACCAGGGCATCCGCCAGTTCCTCGACCTCGGCTCGGGCATCCCGACCGTCGGCAACGTGCACGAGATCGCCCAGCAGGTCGACCCGGCCGCCCGCGTGGTGTACGTGGACTACGAGCCGGTGGCCTACGCCCACGCGCGGCAACTGCTCGCGGGCAACCCGTTCGCGAGCATCGTCCAGGCCGACATCCGCAACCCCGACACCATCCTCGACCACCCCGAGACCCGCCGGCTGATCGACTTCTCCCAGCCGGTCGCCCTGCTGATGGTCGGGGTCCTGCTGTTCATCTCCGACGACGACGGACCGAGGGAGCTGGTCGCGACCTACCGGCGGCGGCTGGCGCCGGGCAGCTTCCTCGCGATCTCGCACATCGCCAGCGAACAGGCCGGCCCCGCGCTGCAGGCCGAGGTGGCGCGCCTGGTGGAGGCCTACGCCGCCGCCGACGAGCACGTCTACGTCCGCACCCACCGGGACATCCTCGGCTGGTTCGACGACGGGATGACCCTGGTCGAACCGGGGCTGGTGTGCCTGCCGGACTGGCGCCCCGACGACCACCTGGAGCAGCAGAGCGCGGCACGCCCGCTCGGGTACGGCGGCGTCGGCCGGGTGGACTAGACCCGGCGGCGACGAAGCCGGTTCCGCGCGCTTCTGGTTGGGGTTGCTCATGGTGAGGCTGGACCGCTTGGTGAACGTCCTGGGCGGCTACGGGGTGCGGCTGTGCTGCTGCCCGGTTTCGCGGTCGGCCGAGTTGCGCAGCGTGGTGGTGCGCGACGCCGCCGACGACCGACCCGCGACGGGCGACGTGTTCCTCGCCGTCGGGGCCGGCTCCGCGGTGGAGGCGGTGCGGTGGGCGGCGGCGGCCCGGGCGGCCGTCGTCCTGGTGCGCGGCGGTGCCGAGCACGAGCGGGAGGCTGCCGAGGCCGGGGACGCGGAAGGCGTCGCGGTGATGGTGGTGGACCCCGCGGTCTCGTGGAGCGAACTGGCCGGCGTGGTGTACGGGCTGGTGCTGGAAGGCCGGGAGACCGAGTCCGGGCGCGGCCCCACGGACCTGTTCGCGCTGGCGGACAGCCTGGCGGCAGCGGTCGGCGGCGCGGTGACCATCGAGGACCGGATGTCCCGGGTGCTGGCCTATTCGAGCCTCCAGCAGCACGCCGACCCGGCCCGGTCGGAGACGATCCTGGGGCGGCGGACGCCGGAGCGGCTCAGGGCGCTGTTCGACGCCCGGGGCGTGTTCGCGCACCTGGCCGCCTCGGACGAGCCGCTGTTCGTGGAGCAGGACCGGGAGCACGGCCTGACCGGGCGGATGGTGGTGGCGGTGCGGGCCGGGCGGGAGGTGCTGGGGTCGGTGTGGGCGACCTGCGGCGAGCCGTTGACCGGTGTCCGGCGCACCGCGTTCGCCGACGGCGCGCGCACGGTCGCACTGCACGTGCTGCGGTCACGCGCCAGTGCGGACCTGGAACGCCAGGTGGAGTCGGACCTGGTGTTCCAACTGCTGGAGGGGACGGTGGACGCCGCGACGGTGGTCAGCCGGCTGGGGTTGCCGCCGGGCCCGCTGCGGGTGATCGCCGTCCGCGCGCACGTCGCCGACGAGCGGCACGCCGCGCTGCTGCTGGCGTTCGAGCGGGCCACCACGGGTTTCGGCTGGTCACGGCCGGGTCGCAGCGCGCTGTCCGGGAACACCCTCTACACGGTCCTGCCCGGCGAGCAGGCGTCGCCGGCGCGGTCGTGGGTGGCCGCGCTGCGGGCGGCGCTGCCCGCCCAGGTGACGGTGTGGGCGGGGATCGGGGGGACGGCGCAGCCGGCGGACCTGCCCGCCGGTCGGCAGGAAGCCGACGAGTGCCTGGCGCTGCACGAGGCGCGCACACCGGACACCGATCCACCGGCCTACGACGAGTCGTGGGACGACATCCTGCTCCAACGGCTGCGGACCGCCGCGAAGGCCGGGCGGACGCCGGCGCGCGGTCCGGTGGCCGTGTTGCGCGGGCACGACGACGAGCACGGCACCCACTACACGGCCACCCTGCGGGCGTGGCTGGAAGCCCAGGGCGACCTCGCGGAAGCGGGTGAGCGGCTCGGCGTGCACCAGAACACCGTCCGCAACCGGTTGCGCCGGATCTCCGGGGTGGCGGGGGTCGACCTGGCCGACGCCCGCAAGCGGCTCGCCATGATCATCGGCCTGGCCGCCACCGAGCTCGACCAACCCCGCTGATTGTGCGGAACCCACCGAAACCGGCCCTCCGGATGTAGGGAACGGACAAGGGTCCGGTGCTCCGGTCGATCCATCCTGGTCCCAGGAAGCGATATCGGGTCTGGAGGTGGTCATGGCCGGGCGCATCGACGGCGGGCCGCGGTCGGCGGTCGTGGTCGGGGCGGGCATCGTGGGGTTGTCCACCGCGTGGTTCCTCCAGGAGCGCGGGGTCGAGGTCACCGTGGTCGACCGGACCGCGGTGGCGGCCGGGGCGTCGTGGGGCAACGCCGGGTGGATCGCCCCCGGCCTGGCGATCCCGCTCAACGAGCCGACCGTGCTGCGCTACGGCCTCCGGTCGCTGCTCAGCCCCACCGCGCCGCTGCACGTGCCGCTGTCGCCGGACCCCGCGTTGTGGGCGTTCCTGGCGAGGTTCGCCGCGAACTGCCGCTGGTCGTCGTGGCGCCGGGCGGTGCGGGCCAACCTGCCGCTCAACGAGGAGTGCGTCGAGGCGTTCGACGTGCTCACCGGCAACGGCGTGGACGCGCCCACGGTCGACGCGCCGATCACCGCGGCGTTCGAGACGCCCCGCCAGGCCCAGGGCCTGCTGCGCGAGCTGCGCAGGCTGGCCGAGGAGGGCCAGCCGGTGGCGCACACCGGGCTGTCGGCCGACGAACTGCGGGAGCAGGTGCCCCTGGCGTCGTCGGCGCTCACCGCCGGCGTGCGCGTCGAGCGCCAGCGCTACGTCGACCCCGGCGCGTTCGTCCAGGCGCTCGCCCGAGCGGTGGTGGCCCGTGGTGCCACCGTCCGGCTGTTCGAGGTCACCGACATCCGCACCCGCGGCAACGGGGTCACCGTCCACCCGCGCACCGGTCAAGCCGTGTCCGCCGACGTCGCCGTGGTGGCGACCGGCGCGTGGCTGTCCAGGCTGGCCCGGGGGTGGGGCGTGCGCGTGCCGGTGCGGGCCGGCCGCGGCTACTCGTTCACCGTGCCGGTGGAGCACCCCGTTCCCGGTCCGGTGTACCTGCCGGACGTGCGGGTGGCGTGCACGCCCTACCGGGACGGGCTGCGCGTCGCGGGCACCATGGAGTTCCGCGATCCCGACGCTCCCGGTGTCACGGCGAGGCTGGACGCCGTCATCGCCTCGGCCCGCCCGTTGCTGCGCGGAGTCCGGTGGGACGCGCGCACCGACGTCTGGGTCGGGCCGCGTCCCGTCACGCCGGACGGGCGGCCGGTCATCGGGGCGGTGCGCGCGCCGAACGTGTACGTCGCCGGCGGGCACGGCATGTGGGGACTGGCCCACGGCCCGGTGACCGGGCGGCTGCTGGCCGAGCAGATCACCACCGGCAAGCAGCCCGCCGCCCTGCGCGAGTTCGACCCGTTGCGCTGAAGAAGGACGTATGGACACCACGCGAACCGACGACCGCCTGACCGAGGGCGAACGCGCCGAGCTGGTCCGGCTGCGGTCGGAGAACACGTTCCTGCGGGCCCAGCGCGACGAGTTGGTGCGCATCGCCACCGGCTACGCCCACGACATGGACGCGATGCTGCGCCGGCACCACCGACCCACCGACCACTCCCCACCCGTGGGAACCGGAGCGATCGACGCCCGGTGACCACGGATCCACCGCCGTCAGGGCGGGCCCCCGACCGCCCTGACGGCACCCTCCTCCGATCATGGCGACGGACCACCGTCGCGACCGGCGGCGGCGTCAGTCCACTTCGAACACCGTGCGCCCGCCGACGATCGTCAACTGCGGGGCGAGGTCGGTCAGCTCGTGGGCCGGCACGGTGGTGGGGTCGCGGTCCAGCACCAGCAGGTCGGCCAGCCGTCCCGGGGTCAGCGAACCCTTGCGGTGCTCGGCGTGCTCGAAGTACGCCGGATCGCTGGTCCACAGCCGGATCGCCTGTTCCCGGGTGAGGCGCAGCCCGGCGGGCACCTCGGCGAGCGGGTTCGCCGCCGCGCCGACGAAGGTGGCCAGCCCGCGCCGCCAGTCCGGGAAGCAGACCGGCGCGTCCGAGCTGTCCGCGACCGGCACCCCGGCGGCCAGCAGCGCGCCGGCGGGGAACGCCCGGGCCCACCGGTCCGCGCCGACCGCAGCGGTGATCGTCGCGCCGCTGTGGGACTTCATCAGCGAACTGGTGATCACGCCGATGCGGTGCTCGGCGAGCCGGCGCGGGGTGTCCTCGTCGAGCAGCGTGCCGTGGATCAGGGCGTGCCGGGCCTGCGGCCACGGATCACGCGCCTGGGCGCGGATGATGCCGTCGACGGCCGCGTCGGCGGCGCGGTCGCCGGTCACGTGGACCTGCACCTGGAGCCGGTGCCGGTGCGCGGTCTCGATGAGGTCGAGCAGTTCGCGGTAGCGCTCCTCGTCGTCCGCGCCGGGGGTGACGAGGTGGCCGTAGCCGCCGTTCGGGTAGGGCTGGTGCAGCCACGCCGTGCCGTGGCTGGGCACGCCGTCGGCGAACAGCTTCACCCCGCCGACGCGCAGCCAGTCGTCGCCGAGCCCGGTGGCCACGCCGGCGTGGTCGAGCATCGTGGTCAACCGCTCCAGCGAGGTCGACGGCGAGGGCCAGTCCCAGTGCAGCAGGGCGTTGACGCGCACCGTGAGCCGGCCCTGCTGGTGCAGCACGACGTAGTCGCGGAGCAGTTCCGGCCACACGATCGGGTCTGTCACGCTGGTGATGCCCAGCGTGTTGAGCACCCGCATGCCGTCCACGATCGCGTCGAGCCGCTCCTGCCTGGACGGCACCGGCGCGTGCCGGGTGACCAGGATGCCGGCGGACTCCAGCAGCATCCCGGTCGGTTCGCCGTCGCCGTCGCGCACGATGATGCCGCCGACCGGGTCCGGGGTGTCGCGGTCGATCCCGGCCACCCGCAACGCGGCGGTGTTCACCAGCACGGAGTGCCGGGACGCGTGGTGCAGCACGGCCGGGCGCCCACCGGTGGCCTCGTCGAGCGCCCGGCGGTGGGGGCCGGGACCGCCGGGGCGGAACTCGGCGATGGCCGCCTCCCGCCAGCCCTCCCCGATCAGCCAGTCGCCGTCCGGACGTCGGTCGGCTTCGGCCCGCAGCGACTCGTGCAGCGCGGCCACCGAGTCGACGGCGGTCAGGTCGGCGTTGCGCCGGGACTGCCCGAACATGGCCAGGTGCAGGTGCGCGTCGTTGACCCCGGGCAGCACCGCGCGGCCGTCCAGGTCGACCACCCGGGTCGTCGGCCCGATCAGGGCGGAGACCGCGTCGTCGTCGCCGACGGCGATGATCCGGTCTCCGGCGACCGCCAGCGCCGAGGCGACGGTGAACCGCTCGTCGGCGGTCACCACCGGGCCGCCGCGCAGCACCAGGTCCGCGGTCACCGTCACCACCCCGCTTCCAGGACCCGGTCCAGCGCCGAGACCAGCTCGTCCGCGTGCGCCCTGGTGAACGTCAGCGGGGGCTTGAGCTTGAGGATGTTCCACGCCGGTCCGGTCGGGTACACCAGCACACCTTCCTCCTTCAGCCGCTCGCAGATGATCAGCGTCTCGGCCGCGGCGGGCTCCTTGGTGGCGCGGTCGAGCACGAACTCGACCCCGCTGTAGAAGCCCTGGCCGCGCACGTCGCCGATCAGTTCGTGCCGGTCGGCCAGCTCACCGAGCCGGTCGCGCAGGTACCGGCCCACGGTCGACGCGTTGTCCTGCAGGCGTTCCTCGTCCAGCACCCGGAGCAGTTCCAGGCCGACCGCGCAGGCGACCGGGTTGCCGCCGTAGGTGGAGAAGAACCGGCCGGTGCGGTCGAAGGCCTCGGAGATCTCCCTGGTGGTCACCAGGGCGGACACCGGGAACCCGTTGCCCATCGCCTTGCCCATGGTCACGAAGTCGGGCACCACGCCCTGGGTCTGGAAGCCCCAGAACGCCTCGCCGAGCCGGCCGAACCCGACCTGCACCTCGTCGGCGATGGTGAACGCGCCGTGCCGGCGGGCCTCGGCGTGGATCGGCGCGAGGTAGCCGGGCGGCAGCACGATCTGCCCGCCACCGGCCAGCAGGCCCTCGTACAGGAACGCCGCCGGGGGTCGACCGGCGCCGGCGAGCCGCTCGAACGTGTCGGTGACGTGGCGGGCGTACTTCGCGCCGGCCTCCGGGTCGTCGTAGCCGTAGCCGCCCCGGTAGCGGTCCGGCACCGGGGTGGGGTGCGTGGTGTCCGGCTTGCCGTAGTGCTTGTAGCGGGACGGGCTCACGTCGGCCACGGTCGTGGTGTAGCCGTGGTAGGCGTCGTCGATGATCACCACGTCGTCGCGGCCGGTGAGGTAGCGGGCCATGCGCAGCGCCAGGTCGTTGGCCTCGCTGCCGGAGTTGAGGAAGTACACCACGTCCAGGCCGTCCGGCAGGGTGGCGGTCAGCGCCTCGGCGTACTCGGTGAGCACCTCGTAGACGAACCTGCTGTTGGTGTTGAGCCGCCGCAGTTGCCGGGTGGCCGCGTCGACCAGCCGGGGGTGGCCGTGCCCCAGCAGCGTCACGTTGTTCAGCGCGTCCAGGTAGCCCCGGCCGTTCTCGTCGTAGAAGCGGCAGTCCCTGGCGCGCACCATGGTGATCGGCGCGCTGAAGTAGGTCGGGTGGGTGTGCGACAGGTGTTTCCGCCTGGCCGCCAGGGTCTGCTCGGTGGACGACTGCCACGCGGTCACGGCGTGCCGCGAGCCGAGCAGCGGGGTCGGGTCCGGTAGCAGCGCCTGCCACACCGGGGCGTCCGCGTGCGGCACCTCTGCGGGCACTTCACGCCATCCGGTCACCGGCACGGTGGACACCTGCACCAGCAGCCGCGCGTTCGGTCCGACCGCACCGATGTTCTGCCCCGCAGCCACTTCGTCGCCGAAAGAGACCTCTGTGGACAGTCCGGTGTAGATGGTCCAGAAGCGGATGTCCTCGGCGGTCTCGTGCCGGAGCAGGAGGTCGACGCCCGGCGGACCGTGCCCGACCGAGCCCGCCAGTGGCGCGGACACCGGTGCCCCCGCTTCGGCGAACAGGTCGAGTCCGACGGAAACGGTGCCGCCGCCGGAGGTGAACCGGGGTTCGCCGTACCGGCCCACGGCCACCGCGGGACGGGCGGCGCGGATCGCCGCCGCCGAGGCGGTGCGCACCGCGTCCTGGTCGCGGGGGTCGACGTCGTCGAAGACCGCACTGCTCACCGTGAGGTCGACCGGTCGCAGATCCCCTGCCACCAGGGGCTCGACCGCCCGGCCGGCGAGCCGGTCGACCACGGCCTGCCGGGTCTGGGCGGGCAGCCCGCAGGCGTGCCGGAGGGTGGCGACGCCGAACTCGGCCGGGGTCTCCGCGAGCACCCGGACCAGTTCCGCCGCCGCCGGGGAGCGGTGCCGGGGGTCGCCGTGCTCCCTGGCGGCGTCCAACCGGGCGGCGGTGGCCGCGACGGTGGCCGCCCGGATCGCCAGCAGCGGGTACAGCAGGTCCACCTCGGCGTCGGTGAGCGGGCACACCCGGTGGTAGGCGGCGACGAGTGCGGCGGCCACGTGCAGCGGGTCCGGCACGCCGCGCATGGCGCTGGCGCAGAGGATGGCCAGGTCGGCGACGCGGGCTGTGCGCTGGGCGTCGCCGAAGTCGATCACCCCGATCACCCGCCGACGCGGACCGGGGCCGACGAGCAGGTTGAACGCGTTGAGGTCGTGGTGGACCACGCCCTGCGGCAGCTCCGGCAGCCGGTCCAGCAGCGGCACGAACTCGGCCTCGACCCGGCTGATCGCCGCGTGCAGGTCCGGGTCGGCGACGGCGGGCAGGGCTTCGGCGAGCACGGTGGCGGCGTGCGGGAACTCCCAGTAGTGCGGTGCGGGCGGCTCCGGGTGCTGCCAGGAGACGGTGGCGGCGGCCAGCCGGCCGGCGACCTCGCCGACGTCGGCGAGCAGTTCCGCCGAGCGCGCGCCCACCTCGGCCAGCGGCGTGCCCGGCAGCCAGGTGAGCAGCCGCGCCACCAGGTCCGGTTCGCCGGGCACCGGGATCACGTCACCGGACGGCGTGGTGGCCACCCCGGTGCGAGCGGCGACCACTCTCGGCACCGGCAGGTCCGGAGCGTGCTCGGCCAGGTGCCGCAGCAACGCGTTCTGGAACCGCACCGCGCCCAGGTCCCCGGCCGAGCACACCTTGAACACGTACTCGGCGCCCGACGCGTCGGCCACCCACACGTTCTGGTCGGTCTCCCCCGCCAGCGGACGCGTGTCCACCGCGGACACCCCGAAGCAGACTCGCAGGACCTCGCGCAGCCGGTCGTCGTCCAGCCGGGGCACCCCGGCCGTGATCCGCCGGTACCGCTCGTCGGTCATCGACATCAGAACACCACCACCGAACGCAGTGCGGAGCCCGCCCGCAGGGCGGCCAGCGCTTCCGGGAGATCGGCGAGCCCGATCCGGTCACTGATCAACTTCTCCAGCCGCAGGTCGCCCGCCCGCCACGACTCGATCACCCGCGGGTAGTCCCGGCGCACGTCGCTGGAGCCGAACACCGAGCCGACCAGCCGGCGACCACTGGCGTACAGCTCGCGGGCCGTGAACGGCACCACCGCGTCGGCCGCCCCGACGCCGACCACCACGGTGGTGCCGCCCCTCCGGGTGGCGTCGTAGGCGGACCGGATGGTCTCCGGCACGCCCACCGCTTCGAACGCCACGTCGAAGCCTTCCCCGCCGGTCACCGACGCCACCGCGGCGGCCAGGCCGGCCGGCTCCGCGACGTCGGTGGCACCCAGTTCCAGTGCCAGCTCCCGTTTCGCCGCGACCGGGTCCACCGCCAGCACCGCGGCGGCGCCGGCGGCGCGGGCGGCCTGCACGATGGCCATCCCGACGCCGCCGCAGCCGATCACCACCGCGCTGGACCCCGCCGCCAGCGCCGCCGTGTTCCGCACCGCACCGACCCCGGTGGTCACCCCGCAGCTCACCAGCGCGCCGATCTCGAACGGCACCCCGTCCGGCAGCGGCACCAGGTTGTGCCGGGTGACCACGATCTCCTCGGCGAACGCGCCGCAGCCCGCCTGCGCGGCCACCGGCTCACCGTCCACCACGAACCGCGGCCGGCGGTACTCCGGCCGCGCGCTGTAGCCGCACAGCTCCGGCTGCCCGCGCCGGCAGCTCGCGCACTCGCCGCACTGCGGCACCCACGACACCATCACCCGGTCCCCCACCTCGAAGCCGTCCACGTCGGACCCGATCGCCGACACCTCGCCGGCCGCCTCGTGGCCGAGCACCACCGGCGGGGTCAACCCGAGCCGGCCGGTGGCCGCCGACAGGTCGGAGTGGCACACCCCGGCAGCCCGCACCCGAACCCGCACCAGCACGTCCGAGACGTCCACAGTGGACACGTCGTCCCGGATCGCGATCCCGTCCAGCCCGCTGCGCTGCAACACCGCGGCACGCATGAAGTCCTCCTCCTGCTCAGCTGGTCTGCCACACCGTCCAGGCCTGGACGACCTTGCTGTAGTTGGCGGTCCACCAGTCCGCGTCGATGAACACCTTGTCCGCGGCGCGGTCCTGACCGAGCACGTCGATCTGCCGCTGCACGTCGTTCAGCTCCGGCTTGGCCGCGGTGTTCGCCGCGCCGGCGCCGGACAGCTCGGCGAACCGGGCGCCCGGTTCCGGCCGGGAGGCGAACCGGATCAGCTCCTGGGCCAGGTCCTTGTTCTTGCTGCCCTTGGGCACCACCAGCACGTCCCAGGTCACCGGGACCTTGGTGGGCACCCGCTTCCACTGCGTGCCGCCGGCCCGCAGGGTCGAGTACGCCCGCGCGCTGACCACCAGCGCGAGGTCGGCCTGGTTGTCCACCATGGCCTGTTGCTGCTGCCCGTAGGTCTGCGCCAGCGTGAGGTCGTGGCGGATCCGGTCGTGCACCTTCAGCGCGCGGTCGACGTCCAGCGGGTACAGCCGCTCCGGCGCGACGCCGTCGGCGAGCAGCGCGGCTTCCAACTGGCCGATGGCCGGGTCCTTGGCGTACACCACCCGCTTGCCGGGGAACTTCGCCGGGTCGTAGAAGTCCGCCAGCGACGTGGGCGGCTTGTCCCCGTAGGTCTTCTCGTTGTACATCAGCATCAGGCCGAACAACGCCGCCGGCACCCCGCAGTCCGACAGCGTGCCCGGCGGGAAGCTGTCCTTCAGGTCGCCGACGTCGATCTTCTCCAGCAGCGTGCCGCAGTGCTCGCGCGCCATGAACGCGTCGGTGTCCATGACGTCCCAGGTGACCCGGCCGGCCTCCACCATGGCGCGCAGCTTCGCGTTGTCCGACGGCCCGTCGAGCGTGACCTTGACCCCCGACTGCTTCTGGTACGGCTCCAGGAACGCCTTCTGCTGCCCTTCCTGGTAGGCGCCCTTGCCGTAGGACACGAAGGTCAGCGACCTGGTGTCGCCGCCGGTGCCGCACGAGGTCAGCAACAGGGCGGCGAGGGCCACCCCGATCCCGGTTCTGCGCACGTCTCACACTCCCCACGTGGCGGCCGGCCGGGGCACGGCGGCCTGGTGTCGCGGACTCCAGCTGGCCACCACCGACTCGCCCGGCGCGGCCGGCAGCGCGGTGCCGGCCAGGCGCATCACCGAGCCCTCCGTGCCGTCGGCGAACCGCAGGCCGATCCGGTGGTGGTTGCCGACGTAGACGATGTCGGTGATCACGGCCTTGCGGTGGCGGCAGCCGTCGGGCACCGCGCCGGGTTCGGCGTGCAGTTCCAGCCGCTCGGGCCGGACCACCACCACCTCGGCGCCGTCGTCGGCGAACACGTTGGACTCCCCGAGGAACTGGGCCACGAACAGCGTGCTCGGCCGCTCGTACAGCTCATTCGGGGTGCCGACCTGCTCGACCCTGCCGTTGTTGAACACCGCGATCCGGTCGGACAGCGTCAGCGCCTCCTCCTGGTCGTGCGTGACGAACAGGAACGTCATGCCCAGCTCGCGGTGCATCCGGGCGATCTCCCGCCGGAGCTGGTCGCGCAGCTTCTTGTCCAGCGCCCCCAACGGCTCGTCCATCAGCAGGGCGCGCGGCTGGTACACCACGGCGCGGGCCAGCGCCACCCGCTGCTGCTGGCCGCCGGACAGCTGGCGCGGCAGCCGGTCGGCGAAGTCGGCCAGCCCGACCAGCTCCAGCGCCGCGCGCACCCTGGCCTCGACGTCCGCTCTGGGCACCGCGCGCTGCTGGAGCGGGAAGGCCACGTTCTTGGTCACCGTCAGGTGCGGGAACAGCGCGTACTGCTGGAACACCACGCCGAGGTCCCGCTTGTGCGGCTTGAGCCGGCTGATGTCCTCGCCGTCGACGCAGATCGAGCCGGCGGTGAGCGGGGTGAACCCGGCGATCATGGACAGCGTGGTGGTCTTGCCGGAGCCGGACGGGCCGAGGAAGGTCATGAACTCCCCCGGCGCGACGTCCAGCGTGACGTCGTCGACCGCCGGCCGGGGCAGGCCGGGGAACACCTTGGACACACCGGAGATGCGGATCCCGTGGCTGGTCGAGGTCGGTGCGGTGGAGGGCCTCATGATTCACTCCGGCGTCGGCGGACGAGTTGCGGCAGCAGCAGGGCCACCGTGGTGACCACCACGATCAGGCTGGACGCCGCGGCGATGGTCGGGTCGATCTCCAGCGTGATCGAGTCGTACATCTGCACGGGCAGCGTGCGGATCTCCGGGGTCTGCAGGAACAGCGCGATCACCACCTCGTCCAGCGAGGTGACGAACGCGAACACGAACCCGGAGGCGATGCCGGGCATCAGCAGCGGCAGCGTGATCCGGCGCAGCACCGTCCAGCCGGACGCGCCGAGGCTGGCGGCGGCGACCTCCACCGTGCTGTCGTAGCCGGCCAGGCTGGTGGACACCGACGTGATCACGAAGGGCACCGCCAGCACGGTGTGCGCCAGCACGAAGCCCAGCAGCGTGCCGTTGAGGTGCCAGCGCAGGAAGGTGCCGTAGATGGCCACCGCGACCACGATGCCGGGCACGATCATCGGCGCCATCATGGCCGAGCGCAGCAGTTCGCGACCGGGGAACCGGCCCCGGTCCAGCCCGATCGCGGCGGCCACCCCGATCACCGTGGCCAGCACGCCGGTCAGCAGCGCGGCCTGCGCCGAGGTGACCACCGACGACATCCACTGCGGCGAGGAGAAGAACTCCTCGTACCAGCGCAGCGACCACTCCTTCGGCGGGAACGCGAAGGTCTGGCCGGCGCCGAAGCTCATCGGGATGACCACCAGGGTCGGCGCGAGCAGCAGCACCGCCACCGCGGTCACCCACAGCCGAAGGCCCCAGCCGATCGAGCGAGGCCGCCCTGCCCGCGTACTAGGCACGATCCACCGCCTGGTTCAGGGCCGCGGTGGGCTTGGCGATCCGGCTCACCGCGAACAACACCACGAGCGTGACCGCCAGCAGCACCGAGCCCATCGCGCCGGCGCCGGGGAAGTCCAGCAGGTCCCCGACCCTGGTCTCGATCACCTGCGAGACCAGCGACTGCTGCGGTGTGCCCAGCAGCGCCGGGGTCACGAAGAACCCCAGCGTCACGATGAACACCAGCGAGAAGCCCGACACCACACCCGGCAGCGACAGCGGCAGGTACACCCGCGCGAAGGCCTTCGGGCGGCTCGCCCCGAGGCTGGTCGCCGCGTCCATCAACCGCAGGTCGATCGAGCTGAGGTTGCTGTACAGCGGCAACACCATGAACGGCAGCATCACCTGCACCATGGCCACGGTGACCCCGGTGACGCTGCCGAGCAGCACCACCCCGTCGATCCCGAACAACGAGAAGAACCGGTCGATCAGCCCGTCGCGCTGCTCCAGGAGGTACCAGGCGAAGTTGCGGGCCATCACCGAGGTCCAGAACGGCAGCAGCACCAGCACGGTGAGCACCGCCCGGGTGCGTCGGGACACCCGCGTCATCGCGTACGCGTACGGGTAGGCGACCACCAGCGCCACCAACGCCACGATCAACGCGGTGCGAAGCGTCCTCAGCAGCACGGTGACCGAGACGCCGTCGGTGAACAGCGCGGTGTAGTTGGCCAGGCCGACGGTCGGTTCGGTGAAGCTGCTCCAGACGATGGTGGCCAGCGGGTAGAAGAAGAACACCAGCAGCACCGCCACCGCGGGCAGCAGGACCCACCCGGCCGCGGCGCGCCGCCTGCGCCGCGGCTCGGCCACCGCCGCGGGCTCGCCGGGCACGGTGGGCCCGGCGGGCGTCACGGGTTCGGCGGGCGTCGTGGTCATCGGCATCACCCGGCCATCCACGCGGTGAACTTCTTGGTCACCGCGTCGAAGTTCTGGGCCCACCACTTGGCGTTGCCCAGCACCACGCTGTGCTTGTGCTCCGGGGAGAACGCGTCGATGCGGCGCTGGACGTCGTCGAACTTCGGCTTGATGCTCTCGTGCACCGGCTGCACCGAGGCCAGCTCGGAGAACTTCGCGGACTGCTCGGGCCTGCTGGTGAAGGCGATGAACTTCATCGCCAGGTCCCGGTTCGCCGAACCCTTCGGCACCACCAGGTCGTTCCAGTTCACGATCGTCTTGTCCCACACCGGTTCGAACGGCGCGCCGGCCTTGAGCGACTGGTGCGCCCGCGCCGTGGACACCAGCGCCAGGTCCACCTGGCCGTCCACCATGGACTGCTGGATCTGCCCGTAGGTCTTGGCGAACGTGGTGGTGCTCTTGATCACGTCCAGCTTGCCCAGCGCCCGGTCCACGTCGAGCGGGTACAGCTGCTCGACCGGCACGCCGTCGGCGAGCAACGCGTCCTCCAGCAGCCCCGCCGCGACCTCCGGCGGCACGATCCGGCGGCCGGGGAAGCGCACCGGGTCGAAGAAGTCGGCGATCTTCGTGGGCGGGTTCGCGCCGAACTTCCTGGTGTCGTACATGAAGATGATGCTGTAGTAGTACGCGGGCACCCCGCACTCGCTGACCGTCCCCGGCGGGAACGCACTGCGGTCCACGACGGAGAAGTCCAGCTTCTCCAGGTACGTCCCGCAGTACTGCTCGGCGGCGGCGGCGCTGGTGTCCACCGCGTCCCAGGTGACCTTCCCGGCCTCCACCATGGTGCGCAGCTTGGCCTCGTCCACCGGCCCGTCGTTGCGGAACGCGGTGCCGGTCTCGTTGGTGAACGGTTGCTGCCACGCGGTCTTCTGGTTGTCCTGGAAGGAACTCCCGGTGGACACGAAGGTGAGCGTCGGGGCACTCGGCCCGCTCGCGCCACAGGCCGTCGCGAGCACGAGGACCAGGGCCAGACATCCGGTGGTGGTATTTCGACGCACGGCGACCTCCGAGGTCGGCGGTGACAGTGGAGCCCGCGACGGGCGCTAGTTCCCGACTGCGGCCACGTGCTTGCACACGAGGCGCACGAGCGTGTCCGCCTGCTCGTCGGTGATGACCAACGGCGGCGAGATGACGATGTTGTTGCCGGCGGCGCGGACGATCAGCCCGTCCGCCCGCGCGCCGGACTGCACGCCGGCGGCGTCCCGGTCCAGCTCGATCCCGAGCATCAGCCCGACCCCGCGCACCTCGCGCACGTGGTCCAGCTCGGCCAGCGGTGCCAGCCCGTCCATGATCCGGGCGCCGACCGCCTTGGCGCGCCGCGGCAGGTCCTCCCGTTCCAGGATGTCCAGGTTGGCCAGCGCCACGGCGGCGCCGACCGGGTGCCCGTTGTAGGTGAAGCCGTGCGGGAACCACGCCCCGTCGACCAGGTCGAGCACCCGCCGGCCGACCAGCACCGCACCCATCGGGATGTAGCCGCTGGTCAGTCCCTTGGCCGTGACGACCATGTCCGGCTCGATGCCGTAGTGCTCGGCGGCGAACCAGTGCCCGACCCGCCCGAACGCGGTCACGATCTCGTCCAGGACCAGCAGGATGTCGTTGCGGCGCAGCACCTCCTGCACCCGCGGCCAGTAGTCCGGCGGTGGCGGGACCATGCCGCCGACGCCGAGCACCGGTTCGCCGATGAACGCCGCGATCCGGTCCGCGCCCAGCTCGGCGATCCGCTGCTCCAGCTCGGCGACCAGCGCGTCGGTGTCGTGGTGCAGCGCGTGCGGCTTGCCCAGGAACTCCACGTCCGGCAGCAGCGGCCCGAAGCCCTCGCGGAGCCGGTCGATGCCGGTGGCGGCCAGCGAGCCGCCGGCCATGCCGTGGTAGCCGCCGGTGCGGGCCAGGATGACGGTCCGCTCCGGGTGCCCGGCGTGGTGGTGGGCCAGCCGGGCGAGCTTGATCGCGGTCTCGTTGCCCTCGGAGCCGCCGTTGGTGAAGAACACCTTCTCCAGGCCGGGCGGGGCCAGCCGCAGCAGCCGCTCGGCCAGCCGGATGGACGGCTCGTTGGAGTAGTCGCCGAAGGAGGAGTAGAACTCCAGCCGCCGGATCTGCTCGGCGGCGGCCTCGGCCAGCTCCGGCCGACCGTGGCCGACCGGGCACTGCCACAGGCCGCAGGTGCCGTCCAGGTAGGACTCGCCGCGCACGTCCCACAGCACGGCGCCCTCGCCGCGGTCGAAGATCACCGGCTCGTCCGGCGCGCCGATCGTGGTGTGCGGGTGGATGATCGCGCGCTTGTCCAGCTCGGCCAGTTCGTCGGCGACGCCCGGCCGGCCTTCCGGTGCCCGGTCTCCCGGTGCACTGCCTTCCGGGGCCGGATCTCTTGGAACCCGATCTTTCTGGGTGGTCATGTCCGTGGTCCTCACAGCTTGATCGCGATCGCCTTGGTCTCCAGGAACGCCTCGATGCCCTCGGCACCGCCCTCGCGTTCCTGCCCGCTGTTCCGCATGCCGCCGAAGGGCAGCTCCGGTCGCACCGGGGCCGGGTCGTTCACCCCGATCACCCCGAAGTCCAGCCGGTCCGCGGCGGTCCACAGCCGGCTCAGGTCCCGGCCGAACAGGTAGGCCGCCAGGCCGTACTGGGTGTCGTTCGCCCTGGTCACGGCCTCGTCGTCGGTGTCGAAGGAGTAGACCGGCAGTACCGGGCCGAAGGTCTCCTCACGGGTGACCAGCATGTCGTCGCCGACCCCGGTGAGCACGGTGGGTTCGTAGAACGCGCCCTTGAGCCCGTCCTGGCCGGACCACCGCCTGCCCCCGAGGCGCACCTCCGCCCCGCCCGCGACCGCGTCCGCGACCTGGCGTTCCACCTTGTCCAGCCCGGCCTGGTCGATCAGCGGCCCGATGCCGGTGCCCTCGGCCGCCCCGTGCCCTACCCGCAGCGCGGCGACCTTCTCCTCGATCAGGTCGAGCAGGTCGTCGTGCACCGACCGGTGCACGTACAGCCGGTTCACCGCGACGCAGCTCTGGCCGGCGTTGAAGAACTTGGCCGCCACCACCCCGGCCGCCGCGGCGGGCAGGTCGGCGTCGGCGAACACGATCGCCGGCGAGTGCCCGCCCAGCTCCAGCGAGGTGCGCCGCAGGTGGGTGTCGGTGTTGCGGAGCAGTCCGAGCCCGACCTCGGTGGAGCCGGTGAAGCTCACCTTGCGCAGCCTCGGGTCGGCCAGCAGCGCACCGGCCACCTCGGCGGGCCGCGACGTGGTGATCGACTGGAGCACTCCGGCGGGCAGCCCCGTCTCGTGCAGGATCCGCACCAGCTCGGTGGCGATCAGCGGGGTCTGCTCGGCCGGCTTGACGATCAGCGGCGCGCCGGCGGCCAGCGCCAGGCCGATCTTGCGGATCAGCATGCTGGCCGGGAAGTTCCACGGGGTGATCGCCAGGGCGGGGCCGACCGGTGACTTCAGCACCAGCCCCGGTCCGTTCGGCGACGCGGGCAGCACCCGGCCGCCCGCCCGGCGGGCTTCCTCGGCGCTCCACTCCAGCATCCGCGCGCTGCCCAGCAGCTCGGCCCGAGCCTCGCCGAGCGGCTTGCCGTTCTCGCTGGTCAGCAGCTCGGCCAGGGCGTCGACCCGGTCACGGATCGCGGCCGCGGCCCGGCGCAGGTAGCCGCCGCGTTCCTCGACGGTCACCGACCGCCACGGCCCGGCCGCCGCGCAGGCCGCGTCCAGCGCCTCCAGGGCGTCCCGCGCGGTGCCGTCGGCGGCCCGGCCCACCGGCTCCAGCGTGGCCGGGTCCACCACCTCGAAGCTCGTGGCGCCCGGACGCCACTGCCCGTCGACCAACAACGTTGCCCAGGAGTCCGTCGGCATGACCAGCCCTTCGTCGATCGCGTGACGTGTGGTCTTGGCGGCATAGTGTCGGTCGCGCTGTTGTGATTGTCAACAGATGAACCGGAAACCGCTACTCCCGGCAGGTTTACCCGCACGGTACGGCGTCGGACGCCTACAGTGCACCGCATGAACACCTCTCGAAGCGCCTCGCCGGAGCCCGCACCCCAGGGCCGGACCGAGACCTCGACGCCGGGACGGCTGCCGATCCACGGCCTGCTGTCGTACCGGCTCAGCCGGGTGGCCAACGCGATGTCCCGCAGCGCGGCCCTGCGCTACCGCCGGGAGTTCGACGTCAGCCTCGGCGAGTGGCGCACGATCGCCCTGCTGGGGGCCGAGGCCCCGCTCACCCTGAACAAGCTGGCGCGACTGGCCGCACTGGACAAAGCGCAGATGAGCCGGGTGGTGGCCAAGCTCAGCGAGCGCGGACTGGTGCTGCGCGAGTTCGGCGCCGGGCGGACCACCCAGCTCACCCTGACCCGCAAGGGCGCCGCGCTGTACCGGGGGCTGATCAGCGCGGCCAACGAGCGCGACCGGGCCTTCCTGGTCTGCCTCACCGAGCAGGAGCGGGACGCGCTGGACTCGGCGCTGGACAAGCTGGCCACACTGGCGCGGGCGCTGGAACGGGCCGAGGAGCGGTAACCCAGCTCACTGTTGACACTATCAACACCGCTCTGCCACGCTCGGCGCCATCGTCGTCGTCAGGAGGTGCGACCGGTGGCCGACCGCGTGACGCTCTGTGAGTGTTTCGCCCGCGACGGGCTGCAACACGAACCGGACTTCGTCCCCACCGCGACGAAGGTGTCCACTGTGGAGGCCTTCGTCGCGGCGGGCTTCCGCCGCATCGAGGCCACCAGCTACAGCCACCCGGACCGGGTGCCCGCGTTCCGGGACGCCTCCGAGGTGCTCGCCGGGGTACCCCGCCGGGCCGGGGTCGCGTACAAGGCGACCTGCCCCAACCCCCGTGCGGTGCACCGGGCGCTGGCCGACCTGGACGCCGGGCGCGGCGCGGACGAGCTGAGCCTGCTGGTCTCGGCGACCGAGTCGCACACCGAGCGCAACCTGCGCACCACCCGCGACCGCCAGTGGCACAACGTGGCGGAGATGGTGCGGCTGGCGGACGGGCGGTTCACCCTGGTCGGCGTGCTCTCGGTGGCGCTGGGCTGCCCGTTCGAGGGCCCGGTCGACCAGGGTCGGGTGGCCGAGGACTTCGGCCGGTTCGCCGACCTCGGCGTGTCGCTGGTGACCGTGGGCGACACCACCGGCCTGGGCACCCCGATCACCGCGGGCAGGCTGTTCGCCCGGCTGGCCGCCGAGTACCCGCACGTGCCCGCGGTCGCGCACTTCCACAACACCAGGGGCACCGCCCTGGCCAACTGCGTCGCCGCGCTGGACGCGGGCTGCCGGTACTTCGACAGCGCGTTCGGCGGCGTCGGCGGGCACCCGGCGGGCATCACCTACGGCGGCGGGCTCACCGGGAACACCTGCACCGAGGACCTGGTGAACCTGTTCGAGGCCATGGGCGTGTCCACCGGGCTGGACCTGGACCTGGTGCTGGCCGCGTCCGCCCGCTGCGAGGAAGCCCTCGGCCGTCCGCTGCACAGCACGGTGGCGCGCGCCGGGTTCGGGTTGCCGGGACGGGCCGTGCCGGCCGGGACGGGGCAGTGATGTCGGAGTCGACCGTGATGTCCGAGGAGACCGCTGTGCGCCAAGAGGTGTTGCTGACCGAGGACCACGGCGCGGTCCGGGTGTTGCGGATGAACCGCCCGCACAAGCGCAACGCGCTCGACACCGAGCTGACCACGGCGCTGCTGGACGCGATGCTGGCCGCCGACGCCGACGAGTCGGTCCGCGCGCTGGTGCTCACCGGCGAGGGGCCGGGGTTCTGCGCCGGCGCGGACATCACCGAGTTCGCCGGGCTCACCCCGGCCGACCAGACCGCCGTGCTGCACCGCGCCGAGCTGACCGCGCGCACCCAGCTGCTGCCGCAACAGCTGCGCAAGCCGATCGTGTCGGTGGTGCGCGGCGCGGCGCTGGGCGGCGGCGCCGGGCTGGCCATCGGCTGCGACATGATGGTGGTGGCCACCGACGTCGCCTTCGGCTACCCGGAGCTGCGGCACTCGATCGTGCCGGCCATCGTGATGACCGGGCTCCAGCGGCAGATCGGCCGCAAGCTGGCCTTCGAGCTGGTCAGCCACGGCCGGCTGCTCGGCGCGGACGAGCTGGCCGGGATCGGCCTGGCCAACCGGGTGGCCGAACCGGACCGGGTGCTCGACCTGGGCCTGGAGATCGCCGGCCGGTGGGCCGAGGCGAACCCGGTGGCGCTGGCGGCCACCAAGGAGCTGTTCTACCGGGTGGCGGACCTGCCCGTCGACCAGGCCATGCGGGCGGGACGCGACGTCAACGCCATCATGCGCGGGTTCCGGGGTTGATCGCGGTGCGACCACTGTCCGGAATCACCGTCCTCGACTTCTCCCGCGTCCTGGCGGGCCCGATGGCCACCCAGGTGCTCGCCGAGCTCGGCGCGGAGGTGATCAAGGTGGAACGGCCGGGTGCCGGTGACGAGTCCCGGGGCATGCAACCGGTGTTGCCGAGCGGGGAGAGCGCGTACTACTTCGCCTTCAACCGGGGCAAGCGCTCGGTGGTGCTGGACCTGAAGTCCGAGCGCGGCCGGCGGCTGGCCCGCGACCTCGCCGCGACCGCCGACGTGGTGGTGGAGAACTTCCTGCCGGGCGCGATGGACCGGCTCGGGCTGGGCTATCGCGAGCTGGCCGCGGTCAACCCGGGGCTGGTCTACGTGTCCTGCACCGGTTTCGGGCAGCAGGGGCCGTACTCGGACCGCCGGGGCTACGACACCGTGTTCCAGGCGCTGTCCGGGCTGATGTCGCTGACCGGGCACCCGGACTCGCCGCCGGCCAAGGCCGGCGTGCCGGTCGCCGACATGACCTCCGGGCTGTGGATCGCGATCGCCGCGCTGACCGGGCTGGTCGGCCGGGGCGGCACCGGCCGGGGCAGCCACGTGGACCTGGCCATGATGGACGTCCAGGTCAGCCTGCTCGCGCTGGCCGCGGCCCGGCTGTTCGCGCTGGACGAGGACCCGGGCCGGACCGGCACCGAGCACCCCGGCCGGGTGCCCTCGGCGGCGTTCGAGTGCGCCGACGGCGGGTGGCTGCACATCAGCTGCAGCGACCAGCACTGGCTGCCGCTGTGCGCCGTGCTCGGCCTCGACGAGCTGGCCGCGGACCCGGAGCTGCGGCCCAACGCCGGGCGGCTGGCGCAGCGCGGTCGGGTGATGTCGGCGCTGGCCGAGGCGTTCGCCGCACGACCCCGCGCCGAGGCCGCCACGGCGCTGCGGGCGGCCGGGGTGCCGGCCGGCGAGGTGAACAGCGTGCGGGAGATCCTGGCCGACGAGAACACCTCGGCACGCGGCATGGTCGACCACTTCCGGCACCCGGTCGCCGGGACGTTCCCGGCGCTGCGGACCCCGCTCCGGATGTCCGACGTGGACGGTGGGTTCGCCGCGGCGCCCGTCGGCGTGCCGCCGCGGCTCGGGGCGGACACGGACGCGGTGCTGCGGGAACGGTTGGGGTTGGGCGACAGCGAGATCGAGTCGCTGCGCGGCGAAGGGGCCATCGGATGACGGACAGCGGCACCGAGGTGCTGGTCGAGATCGCCGACGGGATCGCGAGCGTGGTGCTCAACCGGCCACGCGCCCGCAACGGGCTGAACCTGTCGATGTGCCGGGCGCTGCGGTCGGCGTTCGAGCAGCTGGACTCCGCCGACGACGTCCGGGTGGTGCTGCTGCGGGCGAACGGCCCGGTGTTCTGCGCCGGCGCGGACCTGAAGGAGCGGGTGGGCCGGGACGCGTCCTGGGTGCGGCGTAGGCGGCAGGCGTCCTTCGCCGCCTACGAGGCCGTCGAGCGGTGCAGCAAACCGGTGGTGGCGCTGGTGCAGGGCCCGGTGGTCGGCTCCGGCGGCGAGATCGCGATGAGCTGCGACTTCGTGGTCGCCTCCAGCGCGGCCACGTTCCGGTTCCCGGAGCCGCACTGGGGCACGGTCGGCGCCACCCAGCGGTTGCAGCGGGTGATCGGCCGCGCGCGGGCGAAGGAGCTGCTGTTCACCAACCGGGTGATGTCGGCGGAGGAGGCGCACCGGGTGGGCCTGGTGGCGCGCCTGGTCGAACCGGACCGGCTGGACGCCGCCGGCGCCGAGGTGGCCGCCGCCATCGCCGCCGCGCCGCCGCTGGCGATCGCGCTGACCAAGCAGGCGGTCGACCTCGGCGCGGAGACCGACCTGGACCGGGGCATCCGGATCGAGATGGCCGCGATCGAGCGCAACCTCGCCGACGGCGGGTGGCGGACCGGCGTGGCCCACTTCAGCGGCTCGGCCGAGACAGCGGAGGACTGATGGACGTCGACCCGGCCGGCATCTGTCCGCTCACGACCGACGCGGCGCTGCGGCGGGCGGTGGCCATCGCACCCGACCTGGAGGCGGTGGTGACCCCGCAGGGCCGGACCACCTACGCGGAACTGGCCGCCGAGGTGCCCCGGATCCGGTCCGCGCTGGCGGCGGCCGGGGTCGCGCGCGGCGACCACGTCGGGATCTGCCTGGGCAACGGACCCGGCTGGGTCGCGCTGTTCCTGGCGATCGGCTCGCTCGGCGCGGTGGCGGTGCCGGTGAACACCCGGTTGCGGTCCGAGGAGTTCGGCTACGTGCTGCGGCAGTCCCGGGTGCGGTTGCTGTTCCTGGCCGACCGGCTGCTGAACGCCGACCTCGCCGGCCTGCTGCGGCAGGCGTGCCCGGCGGTGGACGGCGTGCTGCCCGACCCGGCACTGCCCGACCTGCGCCGGGTCGTGGTGGTCGGCGCGGACGTGCCGGCCGGGGCGGGTTCGTGGGCGGACTTCCTGGCCGCCGGCGGCGCGGAGGTGCCGGCGTGCTGCGAGCCGGAGGACGTGCTGCTGATCCAGTACACGTCCGGCACCACCTCCTACCCCAAGGGAGTGCTGCTGACGCACCGGAGCATGTGCGCGGACGCGTTCTTCTCGGGCGGGCGCCTGGGGTTGCGGACCGGCGACCGGTTCCACAGCGCACGGCCGTTCTTCCACGTGGCGGGGACCACGCTGTCGATCCTCTCCTGCCTGCAGCACGTCGTGACGCTGGTGGCGATGGAGCGCTTCGAGGCGGGCGAGGCGTTGCGGTTGTTCGAGGAGGAGCGGTGCACGCACTTCTCCGGCAACGACACGATCGCGCTGATGCTGCTCAACCACCCGGACCGACCACGGCGCCGGCTGGTGCTGCGCGGCGCGTGGCTGGCGGCGTCGCCGACCATCGTCCGGCGCGTGATCGACGAACTGGGCGCGCGGGAGTGCGTCGTCGGGTACGGCCTCTCCGAGGCGTCGCCGAACGTGGCGCAGTCGGCCTGGTGGGAGCCGGAGCCGGTGCGGGCGGCGGCACGGATGCTCCCGGAACCGGGAGTGACGGTGCGCGTGTGCGAGCCTTCGTCCGATGTGGACTGTCCCGTCGGGTCTCCCGGCGAGATCGTGGTGCGGGGCTGGAACGTGATGCGCGGGTACTTCGAGCTGCCGGAGGACACCGCCGCGGTGCTGTCCGCCGACGGCTGGCTGCGCACCGGTGACCTCGGCCGGCTGGGCGAGGACGGCCGACTGGAGTTCCTGGGGCGGCTCAAGGAGATCATCCGGGTGGGCGGCGAGAACGTGGCGCCGACCGAGGTGGAGAACGTGCTGCACCGGCACCCCAAGATCCGCCAGGCGGTGGTGGTCGGCGTGCCGGACGCCCGGCTGGTGGAGGTGCCCTTCGCCTTCGTGGTGCTCAACGAGGACTGCACGGCCACGCCGGAGGAGTTGCTGGAGTGGGTGCGCCCGCTGCTGGCGGGGTTCAAGGTGCCGCGCCGGATGTGCCTGGTCGACGGGTTCGAGCGGTTCGGCATGACCGCCAGCGCGAAGGTGCAGAAGCGGCACCTGGTGGAGCACGCGGTGCGGCTGCTGGATGCCGAGGGCGCCCGATGAGGACAGCCACGCCCGTGGCGCGGCCGGACGCCGGAGGTGCCCGATGAGGATCGTCACGCCGGTGACCCGGCTGCTGGGTGTCGACCTGCCGATCGTGCAGGCCGGCATGTCCTGGGCGTCCTCCGCCGCCGCACTGCCCCTGGCGGTGTCCCGCGCCGGAGGCCTCGGGGTGGTGGCGGCGGGCCCGATGCGCCTGCCGGACCTCGCCGCGGTGCTGGACGAGGTGCGGCACGGCACCGACCGGCCGTTCGCGGTGAACCTGCCGCTGTACCGGCCGGGCGTGGACGAGGTGATCGACCTGCTGGTGGCCCGGCGACCGCCGGTGCTGATCGCCTCGCAGGGCGGGCCGCGCCGGTACCTGTCGCGTTTCCACGACGTGGGCACGGTGTGCCTGCACGTGGTGGCCGGGGTGGAGCACGCGCTGAAGGCAGCGGAGTCCGGTGTGGACGGTCTCGTGGTGGTCGGCGGCGAGGCGGGTGGGCACCCGCCTGCGAGCCAGGTGTCGACCCTGGTCCTGCTGCGCGCGGTGGCGGCGGCCGTGGACCTCCCCCTGGTGGCGTCCGGCGGCTTCGCGGACGGGCACGGCCTGGCGGCGGCACTCGCCCTCGGTGCCGGCGCGGCGCAGTTCGGCACCAGGTTCCTGCTCAGCGAGGAGGCCAACGTGCACCCGGCCTACCGGGACGCGGTGCTGCGCGCCGGAGTGGCCGACACGCGCCTGGTCGGTCACGGCCTGGGCCCGGTGCGCACCCTGGTCAACGAGTTCTCCGCGCGCATGGCGGAACTGGAGGGCTCCGGCGCGGACCTGGAGACCCGTCGCGCCGCGTTCACCAAGGCGACGCTGCGCATGGCCGCGCACGACGGCGACGTGGCGCACGGCAAGGTCGAGGCCGGGCAGTCCGCCGGTCTGGTCGACCGGGTCCTCCCGGCCGCCGACATCGTCCGGGGGATCGCCGACGAGTACGCCGCGGTGGTGGCTCGACTGCCGCACCCCGAGCCGCCGAACGCCTGATCGAGGCAGGACAGCCAGCGGCACCGGGCCGGCTGCCGCTCAGCGGCGTTCGTTGCCGAACAGGGTCGGCTCGACGCAGTTGTGCAGCAGCGGGTCCACTTCGGCTTCGCGACGCACCCAGTCACCGTCGCCCCAGTAGAACGCGTCGGAACCGACCACGGGCTGGTTCCGGGCGGTCGGGTGGCCGGTGAGCCTGGCCGCCTCCCGGGACAGCCCGGTCAGGTGGGCGAGGTGCAGGCCCGTGCGCACGCCGTACAGGGCCTCGAAGGCGGCGGCGGTCGCGGCGAGGTCGGCGTTCCCGGGGCCGCCGCAGTAACCGTTCACCGACACCTCGACCACCTCGGCGCCGGCTCGGGCGGAACCCACGGCGCAGGCCACCGCCAGGCCGAAGGTGTTGTGCGGGTGGACGCCGACCGGGGTGCCGGTCGCGCGGACCAGGTCGGCGAACGCCTCCGGCCCGAGCGCGCCGGGGCCGTCGAACAGGGTGATCTCGTCCGCGTCCGCCAGGGCCGCGAGCGTCTCGGCGAGCACCTCGCGGGTGAGGTAGGACGCCATCATCAGGGCCGCGACGACCCGCAGGCCGCAGGCTCGGGCGTGTGCCACGACGGCGGCGGACCGGGCGACGAAGTCCGCGCGGGTCCAGGCTTCGCCACGGCCGACCGGGTCGTAGACCGACGACGCCGGGCCGAAGCCGGGTACCGTCACCTGCACTCCGTCATAGCCCGCGCGCCGGGCCGATCCGACCGAGTCCACAGTGGACACGAATGGGCACACCACCACGCAGTCGGGATTCTCCGACTTCACCGCGGCCACGGCTTCGCCGGAGTCGTCGGTGCGGGGAAGGACGATCTCGGGCACGCCGCAGGCGGCCAGCCGGCGCAGGAAGGCCTGCTTGGCGTCCCGCGTCACCGACAGCGATCCGATCGTGCGCATCGTCGTGTCGCGCAGCCGCACCCGTGCGGGCATCACCCCGGACACACCGGGGTCGCGGTTGCCGGGGGCGACCGACCACCGGCCCGGCGAGTGGGCACCCGGCACCCGCGAGCGGGCGATGTCGGCCCGGAACGCCTCGATCTCCCCGCCGCCGAAGGCCGTCACCGCCCCACCAGCTCGGCGATCACCGCGCCGAACAGCTCGCCGTGCAGGTCCACGTCGGCCTCCTCGGTCATCGGCGAGAACAGCGCCGCCCCGCTCATGCCGTTGAGCACGACGCCCCGGTTGGCGAGGTACAGCCACAACGCCTCGCGGACCGCGGAGCCGCCGCCGGAGTACACCTGGCCGGCGTTGCGCGGCGGCGTCGGCGTGAAGGCGTACGAGACCCTGCCGCCGAGGCGCCCGACGTGCCAGGGCAGGCCGTGGTGGGCGATCACCGAGTCGACGTCGCTCTCGTAGCGGGAAGCCAGCCGGTTCATGTGGGTGTAGGTCCGCTCCGTCATGACCTCGCCGAGCACCGCGCGCATGGCCCGGACGGCGAGCGCGCCGCCCGCCAGCGTGCTGCCCAGACCGCCGTCGCCGGTCGCCGTGTAGCGCGCGGTGGCCGCGGCGACGGAGTCGGACATGCCGTAGACCCCGGCCGGGACGCCGCCGGCGAGGCACTTGCCCATCGTGATCAGGTCGGGCTCCAGGCCCAGCTCGCCGGTGCAGCCGCCGGGGCCCGCCGGGATGGTCTGGGTCTCGTCGACGACCAGCAGCGTGCCGGTGCGGCGGGTGAGGTCGCGCAGGGCGGCGTGGAAACCGGGGTCCGGACGGATCACCGCGCCGCCGTTGGTCATCACCGGCTCGGCCAGCACCGCGGCCACGTCACGCGGCTCCAGCGCCCGTTCGAGTGCGGGCAGGTCGTTGAACTCCACCACCTTCGTGGTCTGCCGCACGTCCACGCCGTTGGGGTCGACGCCGGGCGGCGCGGCGACACCGGAGCCGGTCAGGACGGCACAGGTCTGCTCGACCGAACCGTGGTAGGCGTGGTGGAACACCAGGATCCGCTGCCGCCCGGTGGCGACCCTGGCCAGCAGCAGCGCGAACCGGTTCGCGTCCGACGCCGACACGGTGAACTGCCAGAACGGCAGGCCGAACCGGCGCCCCAACTCCTCGGTCACCCACACGTGGTCCTCGTGCGGCCAGAGGGTCGTCAGACCGCGGTCGAGCTGGTCGCGCAGCGCGGCGACCACGGCGGGGTGGTTGTGACCCCACAGCGCCGCCGTGGCACCGAGGCCGAAGTCGGCGTACTCGTGACCGTCGGTGTCGTACAGCCGCGCGCCGGCCGCGCGGTCCACGATGAGCGGCACCGGGGGCGGGAACTGGTTCATCCAGTGCTGCGGTGTGCCGTGGACCTGCGAGAGCTTGGCCCGCTCGTGCAGCGCGCGGGCCTTGGGCCTGCCCTCGGTCCACGCCGCGCGTTCCCGCGCCAGCAGGTCCGTGAGTCGGCGGGGGTCGATCCCCGGCGCCGCCGGGTCCGGCCGGTCGCTGGTCATCGCGGCTCCTCGGGAACGTGGTCGTCGGGCAGGCGGTCGAGCGGCGTGGGGTCGAGGAAGCGGCGCAGGACGTTCCCGGTCACCGCGGCCACCGGGTTCGCGTAGCCGTCGACGCCGAGCGCGGTGCACCAGGCGATCGAGCCGGCCGCGAACACCCCGCCGCCGCACGGGTACTCGAAGAACGCCAGGTCGGCGCGCACCCGTGGCTCGACGCTGCCGCCCTGCCGCGAGTTCGACGACAGCACCTCCTCGATCGCGAGCTGGAAGTGGTCGCTGAACCCCTCGGCCGTGGCCAGCACCACCGTGTGCGGCGGCGAGCCCAGCAAGTGGTCCACGCGGTCGATCTCCATCCCCGCGGCGGCACCGCTCACCAACCCCTCCGCGTCGATCAATCCGTCCACTCCGGACAGTGCGAACGCACCGCGACCGTCGCGCAGGTCCACCGGCAGGTAAGGGCGTCCGCGGCCACGTCCGCCCTGCGCTGCGAAGCCGACACCGACGTGCCGCTGCGGCGCCCGGCCGCGGTGCCGCCACAACCCACCGGCCTCCCCCGTAGTGCTCAGGTGGGTCTCCCCCGGCGGAACCTCCCAGCCCCGCGTCCCCGTGTGGCCGCGCCGGATCTCGATGACGTGCGGCGCGGCCGGCGACACCCCGGTCACCCAGTAGTAACCGTTGCCGCCCAGGTACATCACCCGGCCACCGCCGGCGAGGTAGGCCTCGTGCGCGTCGAGCATCGCCCCGGTGTAGTACTCCGGGTGCGAACCGGTGAGCACCACGTCGTAATCGGCCAACGCGGCGACCCCGGAAGCGTGCAGGTCGTCGTCGCACACCACGTCGTAGTCGACGCCCTCGTGGTCGAGCCAGTCGGTCAGGCACAGGTCGGCGCTGAGGTTCCACAGCCCGAACGGCCCGACGTAGCCCGGCGTGATCGTGGTCAGCGGACGCAGGCGCGAGGCGTAGTAGCAACCGCTGCCGTCGCGGTGGTGGTCGTAGAGGCTGCACACCTTGTGCGCTGCGGCCCAGCGGTGTTGCGGGGTCGTGCGGTAGTCGGGCCCGTCCGGGCCGGCGCGCTCGATGCCGGAGTGGGAGTTGGCGTAGGCGAGGTAGGTGAACGTCGGGATCAGGACCGCGACGCGGGCGGTGGTCGTGCCCTCGGGCGGGCGGACGAAGAACGGGATGTCCACCTGTTCCGGACCGGCGCGCAGGCGGAACGCGTAGACGCCGCTGCGGAGGTCGGACGGCAGGCGCAGCGTGATCTCCGGTGTCCAGCAGGCGTCGGTGAGGTCGTCGTCGTGGAAGTGCAGGGCGTCGTACTCGTCCGGCGCGAGCCGGAAGTCGATCTCGCGGCCGGTCCAGTGGGCGCCCGGCACACCTCGGGCCGGCGTGTTGACCGCCTCGGCGTGCAGCGCGTGCGGGCCGTCGTCGGGAACCGCGGTGCCGTGGGGTTCGAGGCCGGGGCGCCACCGCGCCAGCACCGGCAGTCCGAGCGACTCCGGGTCGCGCGCCTCCCCGATCTCGCTCATGACGGCGGCGTCCACGGTCCCGGCGAAGATCGTCGGGCGGTCGATCCGGCCGTTGAAGTGCCCGGCCGCGACCCCGTCCGACCACCAGGCCGCGACCTGCGGTTCGATGCCGACCGCCCCGGCGTCCACCGGTCCGACGTGCCGCGCCGACGCGCGCCAGGACCCGACCGGCCATTCCGGCACCGGGATCTGCGTCGAACTTACGCCCGTGTGGTCGAAGGAGGCGGCGACGAACGTCCAGCGCCCGGTGAGGAGGGGGCGGTCCGTGACGGCCACCGGGGCGGCCTGTCCGCCTGCCCAGACCGCGAGCCGGTCGTCGGCGGTCAGGCCGAGCGCCCAGCCGCGCCGCCCGCTCTGGTCCCGGCGCGCGAGGATGACCTGAGGACGACCGGCGGCCAGGGTCGGCATGATCCAGGCGGTGACCGTGAAGGCGTCGATGTCGAGCACCGGGTGGGCGGGCGCGCGGAGGTAGGAGCCGGACGGCAGCCCCTGAACCCGTCCGGCGCGCGTCCCCAGCAGCCGCACGACTTCCTCGCGGACACCGGGACCGCGAACGTCGTCGGAGCCGTGTCCCAGCCTCAGCAGGGCGACCTCGTAGTCCGCCGTCGCGCTGACCATCAACCGGACCTCGTCGCCCGCCGCGACGCTGAGAGGGTCGACGTAGCCGAGCAGCACGGCGGTCGTGGGCGCGGAGGCAGTGGGCGCGGAGGCAGTGGGCGGGGTGGTCACGGGCGCGGCGCTCCCACGAGCGACGCGACCACTTCCGCGAATCCGTCGAGTTGATCCAGCCTGTCGTACATCGGGTACAGGATGAGCTCGTCCACTCCCGCGTCGACCAGCTCGCGCAGCTGTTCCGCGCAGTGGTCCGGCGGGCCGAACACGGCGACGCGGTCGGCCATGTCGGTCGCGTCGTACACCGGGTTCGCCCCGAACGACCGGTCGAACACCGGGGCCAGGCGCTCACGCGCCCGCTGGACGGTGTCCTCGACCGCGAGGTACACGCTCTTGGACACCGCGAAACCGGTCGGGTCACGCCCGGTCGCGGCGAGTTCCCGGCGCACGACGTCGAGCTGGCGCAGGAAGTCCGCCGTGGAGACCGGTGCGGCGCCGGTCCAGCCGTCCGCGATCCGCACCGCGCGCCGCAGCGCCGGTTCGGCCCTCGCGCCGATCCAGATCGGCGGACCGGGCCGCTGCACCGGCTCGGGCTGTGACCGGACGCCGGCGAAGGAGTACAGCTCGCCGTGGTAGTCCTCGCGGCTCCACAGCGCGCGCAACACCTCGATGCCCTCGACCAGCCGGCGCACCGGACGGGTGGTGTCGATGCCCAGCGCGGCAAGGGTTCCCCGGTGGTAGGCGTTGCCGACGCCGAGCCCGACGGTGAGCCGTCCCCGGCAGAGCTGGTCGACGGTGGCCAGCTCGCGGGCCAGCACCGCCGGGTTGCGCCGACCGGAGTACAGCACCCCGATGCCCAGCCGCACCCGCTCGGTGACCGCGGCCAGGTGGGACAGCACGTGCAGCCCGTCCAACGAGAAGTTCGCGCCGTTGAGCGTGTCCTGGGTCCACAGCCCGCCGAAGCCCAGTTCCTCGGCCCGGCGGGCGAACGGCACCAGCAGGTCCGGGTCGCCGGGAGCGCCGAGCGAGAACCGGGTCGGCGTGTGCACCGGGACTACCGGATCTCGTCGCCGAACACCGTGACCGCGGAGTCCCGGTCCGCCATCCGCCGGAAGCCCTCGACCACCTCGGCCATCTCGGGCGTGGCGAGGCAGGCCTGCCAGGCGTCCCAGGACTCGACCTCGATGTCCTCCACCACGTCCCACGGCGAAGCACCGGCGCGCGAGCCCGCCAGCTCGAAGACCCGGAACCGGTGCACGCAGTCCTGCCGGCTGGTGATCGCCTGGTCGACGGTCTTCGACCACTCGACGTACTCGTCGGCCGAGACACCGGGCTTCAACTTGTAGAGGCAGTAGACCTTCTGCACTGGGTTCTCCATTCGCGGCTCGCGATCCACGGAGGGGACGGAATGTCCACAGCGGAGCGGCTCCGAGTATCCGAGCGTTCTGTTGTCGATGTCAACAGCCAAGATCGGTCGACTTCTCCAGCAGCACGTGGACCCACCCGCCGTCGAACCGCCGACGCCCGACCTCGCGGAAGCCGAGACCCGCGTAGTACCGGCGAAGTTGCCGATTGTGCGCGACGCAGTCCAGCCGCACGCGCGTAGCGCCGGCCTCGCGGCCGTGTTCGGCGACCCAGGCCAGGATGCGGGCGCCGAGACCGGCCCCGGCGCACCGGCGGTCGGTCACCAACCCGTGCACGTAGGCGGCGAAGGCGTTGTCGGCCCGCCAGACCGGTTCGTCCGACCAGAGCAGCCGGAACGCACCGCGCACCGCGTCGCCGTCCCGCGCCACGTACCACTGCCCATCGTCGATTTGCTCGCTGACCTTGGAAAACGACAGCCATCCCGGGCGCCACTGGTCGATGTTGCGCAGCGCCAGCCACTCTTCGGCATCACCGCGCAGCCGCAGCACGTCGGGCACGTCCGCCGGGGTCGCCGGCTCGATCGACATCTCCACGACCGGCACGGTACCGGGGAGCAGGGTGTTGACAGTCACAACAGGTAGGCGCATCCTCACGGATCAACAGGCCGGGACGGGGTGATGACGTTGGACCGACGACCCTCCTCGGCCACCGGGCGGCTGTGGCTGCTGCGCCGGGTGGTGTTCGGCATGGCCGTGGTGCTGCTGGGATCCGTGCTCGTGTTCGCGGCGACCCAGGTGCTGCCGGGCGACCCGGCGCGCGCGGTGCTCGGGCACGAGGCGACGCCGGAGCGGGTGGCCGCGCTGCGCACCGAACTCGGCCTGGACCGGCCGCTGGTGGCGCAGTACCTGGCGTGGCTGGGCGGCGTCCTGACCGGCGAGCCCGGTCACTCGCTGGTCACCCGGGAACCGGTCGGCGGCCTGATCGGCGACCGGGCGGTCAACTCCGCGGTGCTCGTGCTGGTCTCGGCGGCGGTCGTGGTGCCGCTGTCGGTGTTCGTCGGCGCCGTCGCCGGCCGGCGGCGGGACCGCCCGTTCGACCGCGCCGTCCTCGTCGTCACGCTCGGGCTCACCGCCCTGCCCGAGTTCATCATCGCGCTGCTGCTGGTGATCCTGCTCTCCACCTCGGTCTTCCCGTTGCTGCCCGGCACCGTGCTGCTGGCACCGGGGCAGAACCCCTTCGGCGAGCCCGCCCAGCTGGTGCTCCCGGTGACCGCGCTGGTGCTGGGTGTGCTGCCCTACCTGGCCCGCCTGGTGCGCGGCTCGGTGATCGACGTGTACGAGTCCGAGTACGTACGAACCGCGCGGCTCAAAGGCGTGCCGGAGAACGTCGTGCTGCGCCGGCACGTGCTGCGCAACGCGCTGGTGCCGGCGGTCCAGGGCACCGCGCTGGCACTGGCCTACCTGACCGGCGGAGTCGTGGTCGTCGAGCAGGTGTTCAACTACCCCGGCCTCGGCAGCGCGCTGGTGGACGCGGTGAACAACCGGGACTTCCCGGTGATCCAGTTGATCTGCCTGGTGTTCGCGGCCTGCTACGTGGCCTTCAACCTCCTCGGAGACGCGATGACGGTGTACGTCACGCCCCGCCTTCGAACGGCGGGCCGATGAATCCGCCGCGGTCGCCACGAAGCCTGCCGGGGCGCTGCCTGCGGGAGCCGCGGATGCGGGTGGGGCTGGTGCTGACCGGGCTGGTGCTGCTGGTCGTCGTCATCGGCCCGTTCCTCGCCCCGCACGCGCACAGCGACATCATCGGCGCCCCTTTCTCACCCCCGTCGGCAACCGCCTTGCTGGGCACCGACTACCTCGGCGAGGACGTGCTCTCCCGGGTGCTGGCCGGTGGGCGGAGCATCGTGTGGATCTCCTTCGTCGGCACGCTGGTCGGCGTCGCGGTCGGCGCTGCGATCGGCATGACGGCCGCTTACAGCGGTGGCGTGGTCGACGAGCTGCTGATGCGCACCATGGACGTGCTGCGCGCGTTCCCGCCGCTGGTGCTGATCCTGCTGCTGGTTTCGGTGGCGCGGGCGGAGTCGGCGCTGATGCCGCTGATCGTCGCCATCGCGTGGGTGCCCCAAGTGGCGCGGGTGGCGTACGGGGCGGCGAAGGAAGTCGTGGGGCGGGAGTTCGTGGAGTCGGCGGAAGCGCTCGGCACGCCCCGGATGCGCATCGTGCGCCGGGAGATCCTGCCCAACGTGATGACCCCGCTGATGGTGGACTTCGGCCTTCGGCTCACCTGGTCCATCGGCATCGTGTCCGCGATGAGCTTCCTCGGTGTCGGCCTCCAGCCGCCGGCGGCGGACTGGGGTCTGATGATCAAGGAGAACTACCAGGGTCTGGCGTTGCAACCGTGGGGGGTCGTGGTGCCGGTGCTGTGCGTCGCGGTGTTCACGTTCGGCACCAACCTGATGACCGAGGGCTTCGCCCGGACGGTCGCCAGGGTTTCGCCCCTGGAGGTGACGACATGACCGCGGTGGCGGTCAAGGGCCTGCGGGTGGACTTGAGCGGGCGCGGCGTGGACGTGGTCGACTGCGTGGACTTCACGATCGACGCGGGCGAGGTGCTCGGCCTGGTCGGCGAGTCCGGCTCCGGCAAGACCACCGTCGGCGTGACGCTGCTCGGCGACGCCCGGCGCGGCGCGGCCATCGTCGGCGGCAGCGTGGTCGTGGACGGGCAGGAGGTCGTCGGCCTGCGGCCGGACCGGCTCGCGAAGCTGCGCGGCAGCACGGTCGCCTACGTGCCGCAGGACCCGTCGATGGCGCTGAACCCGGCGTTGCGGTTGCGCCGCCAGCTGGACGAGCTGTTCGAGTTCCACCGGCCGGAACTGCCCGACGCCGCGCGGGACGAGCGGATCCGGACCACGCTGCGCGAGGTCGGGCTGGGCAGCGGCGACCAGGAGGAGGACGACGCGTTCCTGGCCCGTTTCCCGCACCAGCTCTCCGGCGGGCAGCAGCAGCGGGTCACGCTGGCGATGGCGTTCGTGCTGCGGCCACGGGTGATCGTGCTGGACGAGCCGACCACCGGACTGGACGTCACCACCCAGGCGCGCGTGCTGAGCACCGTCCGGGACCTGTGCGCGACACACCGCGTCGCCGCGCTGTACGTCACCCACGACATGGCGGTCGTGTCGAACCTCGCACACCGCATCCTGGTCATGTACGCCGGTCGGATCGTGGAGGCCGGCACGAGCGCGCAGATCTTCGACGCGGCGACCCACCCCTACACCCGCGCGTTGCTGGCCGCGGTGCCGTTGGTGTCGCAGCGCCGGGAGCTGACCGCGATCCCCGGCGACACCCCGCTGCCCGGCAGCCGGCCGTCCGGCTGCGCGTTCCACCCGCGCTGCCCGGACGCCGTCGCCGAGTGCGCCACCACCACGCCGGATCCGGTCCAGGTCTCCCCCGGCCACGTCGTGCGCTGCCTGCGCGCCACCCGGCTCGGACCGGCCAGAACCGCGCCGAGGGCGGTCGAACCCCGTGCCGTGCGACAGAACGACGTGGTGCTGCGGGTGGCGGACCTCGACGCCTTCCACGGCCGGCGGCAGGTGCTGCACGACGTGTCGCTGGCCCTCGCCGCGCGGGAATGCCTCGCGCTGGTGGGCGAGTCCGGCTGCGGCAAGACCACGCTGGCCCGCAGCATCATCGGCCTGCACCACCGGCACAGCGGCGGGATCACGTTCCGGGGCGGGGAGATGGCCACCCGCGCCCGGGACCGGCCGCCGGAGCTGCGCCGCGCGGTGCAGTACGTCTTCCAGAGCCCCTACAACTCGCTCAACCCCCGGCGCTCGATCGGCGAGATCCTGCGGGAGCCGCTGGCGGTGCTGTCCCCGGTGCCCGCCGGGAAGGGCCGGGCGGGGCGGACCCGGGCGGCGGTGTCCGAAGTCCTCGAACGGGTTTCGCTCTCCCCCACGGTGGCCGCGCGGTACCCCGACCAGCTCTCCGGCGGCGAGCGGCAGCGGGTCGCGATCGCGCGGGCGCTGGTGTGCCGGCCCGAGGTGCTGATCTGCGACGAGGTCACCTCGGCGCTGGACGTGTCCGTGCAGGCCTCGATCGTGCGGCTGCTGCGCCGGCTCCAGGACGAGGAGGGCTTGGCGCTGCTGTTCGTGACGCACAACCTCGCGCTGGTCCGCACGGTCGCCGACCGGGTGATCGCGATGCGCGCCGGCCGGCTGGTCGAGGGTGGCCCGGTCGACGACGTGCTCGACCACCCCGGCGACCCCTTCACCCGGGCCCTCATCGCGGCCACGCCCGAGTTCGGCGCCGCGCCACCCGGTGTTCCGTCCGCACCGACGTCACGGGAGGACCGCACATGACCACGCGACCAGCCGGCGAACTGAGCCGGCGAGGGTTCCTGAACACCGCCGCCGCCGCTGTCGGGTTGACCGTCGCCGGGCAGGCGTTGGCCGCCTGCGGCAGCGGCAGCGGCGCGCGGACCGGCGGGACACCGCGGCGCGGCGGCACGCTCACCGTGGCGACCGGTGGCGCGAAGGGCTCGGACACCCTGGACCCGATGCTGCTCAACAGCATCCCGGTGAGCTACATGGCCCGCGTGATCTACGACCAGCTCGCCGACTTCGGCAACGACATGGAGTACCACCTCCAGATGGCCGAGTCGATCGAGTCCAACGGCACCGGCGACGAGTGGACGATCCGGCTCAAGCCGGACATCCTGTTCCACAACGGCAAGACCCTGGACGCCGACGACGTGCTGTTCACCTTCCAGCGCACGTTCTCCCTGCCCGGCGCGGTGACCGTGGGGAAGTTCAAGGCGTTCGTCGACCTCGACGGGTTCACCAAGCTGGACCGGCGCACGCTGCGGATGAAGCTGCTGCGCCCCAGCGCCACCTTCCACACCGCGCTGGCCAGCCCGTTCAAGATCGTGCCGGTCGGGTTCGACCCGAGGAACCCGGTGGGCACCGGACCGTTCAAGTACAAGAGCTTCACCCCCAACCGCCAGTGGGTGTGCGAGCGGTTCGCCGACTACTGGAACGCCGACGGCCCCTCCCAGCCCAGCGCCACACCCGCGCCGCCCGGCCTCGGCCCGAAGCCGTACCTGGACGAGCTGGTGGTGAACGTGGTCAACGACGACTCGGCGCGGATCAACGCCCTGGTCACCGGACAGGTGGACGCGATCAACCTGCTCCAGTACGCGCAGATCCCGACCATCGAGCGGCACCGCGAGCTCAAGCTGCTGGAGTCGCGGACCGGGGCGTGGACCGGGATCTACATGAACATGCGGCAGCCGCCGTTCGACGACGTCCGCGTGCGGCAGGCGCTGCGCCTGGCGATCGACCGCGAGCAGGCGCTGACCGCGTGCCTGTCCGGCCACGGCGTGGTCGCCAACGACCTGCCCGAGCCGTTCGCCACCGGCTACCCGGCGTCGCTGGTGCGCGAGCGCGACCTCGACCGGGCGCGGGCGCTGCTCAGGGAGGCCGGGCAGGACGGCGTCGAGGTCGAGCTGGTCACCGGTCCGGTGTCCACCGAGGCGGTGTCGATGTGCACCGTGCTGGCCGACAACGCCGCGGAGATCGGGATGAAGGTCAAGGTGCGCCAGGTGGACACCGCCACCCTGTTCGGCCCGAACTTCCACCACTGGCCGTTCTCGGTGGACAAGTGGCCGCCGCAGGGCGACTTCCTGACCCTGATGGCGCTCACCGACCTCAGCGACACCACGACCCTGACCCACCCGGGCGGCGCCGACCTCGCTGAGCTGCGCGGGCTCTACGAGCAGGCGCAGGCCAGCACCGACGGGACCAGGCGCGCCGTGCTGACGCGGAAGATGTACGAGATCCAGTACGAGCGCGGCGGGTGGATCATCCCGTTCTTCGCCAACGTGGAGAACGCGCACAACGTGCGGACCGCCGGCTGGCCCGAGCAGGACTTCCCCGGCCGCACCTTCGGCAACGGCCACTTCGAGCAGGTCTACCGCACCGACTAGGACGATCGCGCCGAGCCGCCGACCCGGCCGGCGACGGCGCGCCGCCACCACCCGCGGCGGCACCCGCCGGTGCTCCCCACCGCACCGGCATCCCGATCGACGACCCCCGCCGAGCAGAAACCGCAGGAACCCACATGACCGATTCAGCGAACCCCGGCGACATGAGCCGGGGAAGGATAGCCAGACGCACCGTCCTCGCCTCCACGGCCGCCGCGGCGGCGGCCCTCGCCGCCTCCGGGACGGCGGTGGCGTCGACCGGTTCGGCAGCCGCTCCGGAGTCCGGCCGGAACCGGTGCGAGCCGTACGTGCCCGAGCCCATCCCGGCCCAGGTGCCCGCCAGGGAAGGTTTCCTGGACGTGCCCGGCGCACGGCTGTGGTTCTGGGATACCGGCGGCAACGGCCCCGCGATCGTGCTCGTGCACCCCGGCAGCGGCAGCGCCCTGTCGTGGCCGTACCAGCAACCGGTGTTCGCCCGCGCCGGCTACCGGGTGATCGCGTACTCGCGACGCGGCCACTACAACTCCACGCCGCCGGAGGCCGACAACCCGGGCGTGGGCGCCGCCGACCTGCACGCCCTGGTCGAGCACCTCGGGCTGCGGCGGTTCCACCTGCTCGGTGCGGCGCTGGGCGGCTACTACGCGACGGACTACGCGCTGCTGCACCCCGAACGGCTGCTCAACCTGGTCATCCTGAGCAGCTTCATGGGCATCTCCGACCCGGAGTACCTGCGGGTCACCAAGTTGCTGCGGCCACCCGGCTTCAACGACATGCCGCACGACTTCCTGGAGCTGAGCCCGTACTACCGCGCGGCGAACGAGGAAGGCGCCCGGCGGTGGCAGGCGATGTCCGACCTGTCGCTGGGCGGGCACTCGGTGACGAGCCAGGAACTGTCCTCGCCGATCGACTGGCCCCGCCTGGAGACCCTGTCCGTGCGGACGCTGATCATCACCGGCGACGCCGACCTCTACCTGCCGCCGCCGATCCTGCGGATGATCGCCGCCCACCTGCCGGACGCCGCCACGCTGGTCTACCGCACGGTCGGGCACTCGGCGAGCTGGGAACGGCCGTCGGACTTCAACCGCGACGTGCTGAGGTTCCTCGCCGGTGCCCGGTTCCCCCGGGAGTCCTGCCGCTGAGCCGGCGCACGAGCCGGCCCGGACGGACCGGTGCCCCCGACCGGAATGCGGTCGGGGGCACCGCCGCACGGGAACTCCGCAGGCGGCGCACGGGGATTCGGGTCAAGGTAGAACGCATGACGCCCATCCATGACCGCGGACTCGCCTTCGACCTCGCCACGCTCGACCGCAGGCGGGCGCTCACCCTGCTGGGTGGGGCGGGCCTGGCCGTGCTGTCCGCCTGCGGGAGCGGACCGTCCACCTCGTCCTCGTTCGGCGCGCCGACCTCGCCCTCGGCCTCGTCGTCGAGCGTCGCGACGGCCGCCGAGTGCGGGGACGCGATCCCCGAGGAGACGGCCGGCCCGTACCCCGGCGACGGTTCCAACGGGCCGAACGCCCTGACGCAGAGCGGCATCCTGCGCAGCGACATCCGGACCAGCTTCGGCACCGGTTCCCGGACCGCCGAGGGCGTGCCGCTGACCATCACGCTCACCGTGCAGAACACCGGGGCCGGGTGCACGCCCTACGTGAGGGCGGCGGTGTACCTGTGGCACTGCGACATCGACGGGAAGTACTCGATGTACTCGCAGGGCATCACGGACGAGAACTACCTGCGAGGTGTGCAGGTGACCAACGCGCGCGGCATGGTGACCTTCAAGAGCATCTTCCCGGCCGCGTACTCCGGCCGTTGGCCGCACATCCACTTCGAGGTCTACCCGAGCCTGACGGAGGCGACCAAGGCGGGGAGCAGGATCACCACCTCTCAGCTGGCCCTGCCGGAGAACATCTGCAAGACCGTCTACGGCACCGCCGGGTACGTGCAGAGCGTTCGCCACCTCGCGCAGACGTCCCTGGAGACCGACAACGTGTTCCGCGACGGTCACGACGAACAACTCGCCGACGTGACCGGCGACGTGATCTCCGGCTACACCGCCACCCTCACCGTTGCGGTGTGACCCGCCGGCGCCGCACGGGTCGACCGCCCTACCGGTCCGCCGTGATGCGGGCCAGGTAGGTGGCGCGGGTGGTGGTGTGGGTGCGGGACACCAAGCCGAGCAGGGTGCGGCGGTCGGCCCGCAGGCGGGCGAGCAGGGCGACGAGAGCCGCCAGGACGAACACCGGTCCGGTGTGGCCGGTGGTGGTCAGCAGCAGGACCGGCAGCCACCAGGCGGCGAACCGGAGCACGATCGCGTGTCGCGGTGCGGGGTTGTCGGCGGGGTCGAGTACGGCCAGGTGGAAGACGACTTGGCCCGGGGTGGCCCGGTCGGCGCGTAGCAGGGGGACCACGAGCGCGCAGGTGACGAGTACTGCCGCGCCCGAAGTCGGGCTGAACCAGTCGGTGGTGGCCAGGTCCCGCAGTCGACCGCCGGCCAGGATCAAGGCCACCTGACAGGTGAACTGGGTCAGGCTGATGACCAGCAGGTCACCGGCGAAGGCCAGGCCTCGGCGAGGCAGTCCGGGCGGTGCGGTGTCGTCGGTCGGGTCCGCTGTGGACGGTGGGAGCCGGCGGCCGGTGAGGCGGGCCGCGAGCCAACCGAGGACGGCGCCCGCGGTGTTGGTCATCAGGTCGTCCACGTCCGCCAGGCGGTAGGGGCACGGGTAGAGGCCGAAGACCGCGGTGCCCTGGGTGATCTCGATGCAGAGCGAGGTCGCCAGGCCGATGGCGGTGCTGGTGGGCAGGCCCCGGTGGAAGCGGTAGCGCAGCAGGTAGCCCAGGGGGACGAACAGGACCACGTTGAGCAGCACCTGCCAGAGCGCCGGGCTGCCGTCGCGCAGGATGTCGTCCAGGGACGCGAACGGGGTGAGTTGCCAGTCGTCCACCAGGCGGCGGTCGGGGCAGAAGTCCGGTGTCACCACCGGCAGCGGGAAGAGGGTGAAGGCGACCAGGCCGCACCCGTAGAGGATGCCGCCCGCCGCCACGAAGGCCGACCAGCCGCGCAGTCGCCCGAACAGCCGGTACTGGCGGTGCACCCAGGGCAGCACCACCAGCGGCACCACGAGTGCGAACAGGATGAACGTGATGACCGATTCGCTCATCCGAACCGACACGCGCGACGCCTCCCACTTCCGGTCCGTTGTGGACAGTGTGCCCTCTCCACCACGGGGAAGTGATCCACTCGATCGAGTGGTGTAGCGGAACGATCACGCGGGTATCGCTTACGGTCCTTGGTAGATGAACGACGGGGATGCGGTTCCGGGCGGGCGATCGCCCCGGAGCCCGCAGGTCCTCCATCCGGGTGCGAACACGAGAACGCCGTGCGGTGCGGGCAGGGGCATGCCCGGACCACACGGCGGTCACGTGGATCAATCGGTTGCGGCGGTGGCTATCGGATGCGGGCCATCTTGAGAGGACGGTCGGGGGCGGTGCGGATGCGGTTCCCGACGAGGATGAGATCGGGGTTGGTCAGGTGCTCGGGGTTCAGCGTGACGAGGGCCTGCCAACCACCTTCGACGTTCTGCTCCGCCGCGATGGAGCCCAGGGTGTCCCCGTCCTTGATCGTGTAGTCGCCCTCCGGGTTGTCCGTCGAGGCGGGCAACACCGGTTCCGCGGGAGCCGCGGGCGCCACGTGGACCTCGGGTTCGGTGTGGACCGTGCCGGTCGAGGCACGGGTACCGCTGGTCTGCGACGGGGCCGACCGGGCGGGACGACCGCCCGCGCAGTTCGGCCACGCTCCCGCGCCCTGGGTGCGGAGCACGTTCTCCGCGACGCGGATCTGCTCTTCACGACTGGCCTCGTGCGGCATCCCGGTGCCGCCGTTGGCCGCCCAGGTGCCGGGGAGGAACTGGAGGCCGCCGTAGTAGCCGTTGCCGGTGGCGATCGACCAGTTGCCGCCGGACTCGCACCGGGCGACCGCGTCCCAGTCCAGACCCGGTTGGGCGGACGCGACGCCGCCGGCGAGGCCGAGCAGGCAGGCGGTGGCGACGGCGAGGAACGCCGCCCGGCCGAACTGGACGATGCCGCTGTCGCGGGTGGTGCCGCGGTCGGAGGTGGTGCCGCTGTCGGGGGTGCCTACGTGATAGCCCATGGTCCGACTCGGCCGCCGCACCCGCACCGGCCCGCACCGCGGTCCGACTGCCCCTGTCCGACGGCCTGGCCTTTCGTGCGGTGACCTGTGGCCCGGGAAGCCGGCGGACAGAGCTGGTGCCCGACCACCCGGTGGTACCCGCGGCCGGTCTGGGACCGGCCACGAGCGGACCATAGGAACGTTCGGGCACAACGGCACGCCGAGTCACCCCTTGTCACCCTCGGCTACCGGATCAAGTCCACTCGAAACGGTGACCTTGGGCGCCGTGATCGGCGCTTTGGCCGGTGATGTGGTCGGCGCCGTGATCTGTGCCGTGGTCAGTCATCCGCCCGGGACAGCCGCGACGGCCACCAGATCCACCGCCCGATGTCCACCGCCAGCGCCGGCACCAGCAGTGATCGCACGATCAGGGTGTCCAGCAGGACGCCGAACGCCACGATGAACGCGATCTGGGCCAGGAACAGGATCGGCAGCACGGCCAGCGCGGAGAACGTGGCCGCGAGCACCACCCCGGCCGAGGTGATCACGCCGCCGGTGATGGTCAGGCCGCGCAGCACGCCCTCCCGCGCCCCCAGCGCCCGCGATTCCTCGCGCACGCGGGTCATCAGGAAGATGTTGTAGTCGATGCCCAGCGCCACCAGGAACACGAACCCGAACAGCGGCACCACCGGGTCCGCGCCGGGGAAGCCGAAGATCCCGTTGAACACCAGGGCGGACACGCCCATGGTGGCGCCGAAGGACAGCACGACGGTGGCGATCAGCAGCAGCGGCGCGAGCAGTGATCGCAGCAGCGCGGCCAGCACCAGGAAGATCACCAGCAGCACGATCGGGATGATGACCAGCCGGTCCCGTTTCGAGGTCCGCTGCGTGTCCAGCTGGGTGGCGGTGGGCCCGCCGACCTTGGCGTCCGCGTCGGGCACGGCCCGCACCGCGTCGCGCAGCCTCTGCACGGTGGCGATGCCGGCCTCGGAGTCGGCCGGGTCGTCGAGCACCACGTCGAGCCGCGCCAGCCCGTTCGCCTCGCCCCTGGGCTCCACTGTGGACACCCCGTCGACGTCGGCCGCCCGCGCGACCGCCGGGGCCCGCGCGGCACGGGCCAGCACGACGGTGGGCGCACCGCTGCCGCCCGGGAAGTGCCGGGACAGCAACTCTTGGCCCGCGACCGAGTCCACGTCGTTGAGGAACACGTCGGACTGCGCGGTGCCGGAGGCCTTGAGCTGCGGCACGAACGCCACCCCGACCAGCAGCACCAGCGTGGTGAGCACCCAGGTCAGCCGGGGCCGGGCGGAGATCAGCCCGGCCACCCGCGCCCACAGGCCGCCGGACTCCGGGTGCGGCGAGCCGAGCGTCGGGCGCTTGGGCCAGAACGCCGTGCGCCCGAACAGCACCAGCACGGCGGGCAGGAACGTGATGGACGCGAGCAGTGCCGCGCCGATGCCGATGGCGGCCACCGGACCGAGGCCCTTGTTCGAGTTGAGGTCGCTGAACAGCAGGCACAGCACGCCGAGCACGACGGTGCCGGCGGACGCGGCGATGGGCTCGATGGTGGCCCGCCAGGCCGTGCGCATGGCCTGGTAGCGGTCGTCGGTGTCGCGCAGTTCCTCGCGGAACCGGGACACCAGCAGCAACGCGTAGTCGGTCGCCGCGCCGAACACCAGGATGGACAGGATGCCCTGGCTCTGGCCGTTGAGGTCGAGCACGTCGTTGTCGGCCAGCAGGTACACGGCGAGGCTGGCGGTGCCGAGCGCGAAGCCGCCGGAGAGCAGCACGATGAACGGCAGCAGCGGGCTGCGGTAGACCATGATCAGGATCAACGCCACCACCGCGCCCGCGACCAGCAGGAGCAGCCCGTCGATGCCGCCGAACGCCTCCTTGAGGTCCGCGATCTGCGCGGCGGGGCCCGCGACCAGCACGGTGAGCCCGTCCGGCGGGTGGGCGAGCGCGGCACGCAGGTCCGCCACGGCGTCGGCGGGTTCGGCGGCGTCGATCGCCACGATCACCTGCGCGGCCTGGTCGTCCTGCTCGGACGGCAGCACCGGGGAGGCCTTGCCGGGGTAGGCGATGCCCGCCAGGTAGGCGCGGTCGGCCTCCGTCATGCCGGAAGCGCGTTCGGCCACCACAATGGCCGGGAGGCTGCGCTGGTCGCCGAACGCCTTGAGCTGTTCGGCCACCTCGGTCGCCTCGGCGGACGCCGGCAGGAAGGCGGTGCTGTCGTTGACCGCCACCTGGCTGAGCTTGCCGGTGTACGGCCCGGCGAACCCGCCGAGGGCGAGCCAGGCGACGGTGATCAGGGCGGGCAGGATCCAGCGGGCGCGCACGGGAGAATGACCTCCGGGACAGCAGGTGCTTCGATGATCTGATAGTTCGATCGTCGAAATAGTAACCGGAGGGTGGATGGTCGACAACGCGGCGCTGGTGCGGCTGCTGCGGCAGCTCATCGTGGAGTCCGACCACTTCGTCGGCATCTTCGGCGAGGTGCAGGGCATGCACCGGACCGATCTCAACGCACTGGCCCTGATCATGGACGCGAAGTGGCGCGGTGAGCCGCTGTCGCCGGGCACGCTGGCCGAGGCGATGCACCTCAGCGCGTCGGCGACGACGTCCGTGCTGGACCGGTTGGAGTCGGCCGGCCACGTCCAGCGCACCCGCAGCACCCGGGACCGGCGGCGGGTCGAGCTGCGGGTGCCGGACCGGGCGCTGGAGCTGGGCCGGCGGTTCTTCGCGCCGCTGGACGGGGCGTTCGGGAAGGCGTGGGCCGGGTTCAGCGACGCCGAGAAGGCCACCATCGCGCGGTTCCTGGCGGCGAGCATCGAGGCGACGGTGGCGGTGCGCGGCGAGTTCGCGGCGTTCCCGAGGCCCCCGCGGTCCGAGGCCTCGACCGGACCGGACTGACCCGTCCGCCGGAGATAGCGGCATCCGGCGGCGAACACCGCGTCCGGGGTCGGGCGCTGGTGGACCACCCGGCGTCACCGGCCGCTCACCCCGGCGATATGTCGGAATTCACCCGCCGGCGAAAAAGTTGCTATGCTCGACGTGGTGAGAATCCTGTTTTCGAGCCTCGGCTCGCACGGACACACCTACCCGCTACTGCCCCTCGCCATCGCCGCGCGCGAGCAGGGCCACGACGTCACCTTCGCCACCAGTGCGGACTTCGCCGCCACGATCGAGCGGCTCGGCCTCCGGCACTTCGCGGCGGGGCTGGACATGCGGTCGGCGTTCACCGAAGCGCACGGCTCGCACGACCCGGACGTGCCCGAGGACGAACTGCCCGGACTGATCGCGAAGACGTTCGGCTCGGTGATGCCGCGCCGCAACCACGCCGACCTGACGCCGTTCCTGGCCGAGTGGCGGCCGGACCTGGTGGTGCACGAGGTCGGCAACCCCGGCGCCGGCCTCGCCGCCCGCGTCGCGGGGGTTCCCGGGCTGTGCCACGGCTTCGGCCGGATGTGGGACACCGACGACATGCCGCCGATCGGACCGCACGTCCTGGAGTTCGCCGGCGAACTCGGCGTCGAGGTGCCCGAGGAAGACCCGATGCTGCTCGGCAACCGGTACCTGGACGTGTGCCCGCCTTCGGTGCAGGACAAGCGGTTCCTGGCGGCGAACGACACCATCCCGCTGCGGCCGGTGCCGTTCGCCGAGCCGGGCGGGCTGCCGGCGTGGGTGGCCGAGCACGAGCAGCCGCTGGTGTACCTGACGCTGGGCACGGCGTTCGGCGACCCGGGCGTGCTGCGCGCCGCGATCGACGGCCTGGCCACGCTGGAGGGCACGCGGTTGCTGGTCGCGGCCGGACCGACGGTCGAGCTGGACGCGCTGGGCGAGGTCCCCGAGCACGTCGTCGCGCTGCCGTGGGTGCCGCAGGCGGACCTGTTGCCGCACACTGACCTCGTCGTGCACCACGGCGGCAGCGGCACGACGTTGGGCACGTTCGGCGCGGGCGTGCCGCAGCTGGTCCTGCCGCAGGGCGCGGACCAGTTCAGCAACGCGGACGCCGTGGTCGCGCACGGGCTGGGCGACCGGCTGCTGGGTGACCAGGTGACCGCGGAAGCGGTGGCCGACCGGGCTCGCCACCTGCTGGCCGACACGGTGGTCCGGGACGCCGCCAAGGCGATCGCGGCGGAGGTCGCGGCCATGCCGTCACCGGCCGAGGTGGCCGCACGGCTGCCGGAGTACGCGCGCTAGTCGAGTGGGTCGCCGCGGCTCCTGGGGTGTCTCGTTCTCGCCGCGGTCGTACGGATGCTTCGAATGCTTCGGGGGCGGGCATGAGCTCTCATGCCCGCGTCCCGTCTTCACCGGCACCGGTCGTTGCCGACGGCCCGGCTCCGGCCACGGGGTCACACCACCGGGCCGGCCACCAGCACCAGCACCAAGCCGACCACCGAGATCAGCGTCGCCAGCAGCGCGACGAGCGGCGTGCCGAGGAAGTCCAGCACGGACCGCACCGGGTTGCCCTTGGCCGCGACGATGTCGGAGCTGTTCGAGGGGGCGGAGCGGGACGCGACGAAATTCCGGCCGTCGTTCGCGGTCACCCTCGCCACCGAGGCACTGCGCACCGAACTTCCTGTGGACGGTCTATAGCGGTGAGACCCGAAGGCCGCCACACGGATTGCGGAGACAGCGACCGCTGCCGCGACTAGTCTGCCCGGGACTTGATCACTCGTCATCCCGTCGTTTCCGGTTGTGGGCGATGGCGCAGGCCAGCGCGCAGGCGGCGGCCACCGCTTCGAACATCGCCGTGGCGACGGTGAGCCACTGGGTCATGGTGCGTTCTCCTCGTGTCGTGCCGATCAGGACGGGGACAACGCTGCCCAGCACGTCCCGCCACCGTCCGCGATTGCGGAACGACCGGAGAACACCGCCGCGCGCCGGGACGTCGACGCTGGTCAGCGCCGTCCGGTGGCGTCCGCTCCGGACGTGTCGAGCAGGAGGGGAACACCGGATGGACCCGACGCACGCCGACCTCGAGCGCTTCTGCGCGGAGCTGAAGGCGATGTGGGAGGCTTGCGGGCCACCGGTGCTCACCAGCGTCGAGAAGTACGGCGGGCCCAAGAAGAGCCAGGTGTCGACCATCCTCAACGGCGACATCACCACCGTGCCGGACATCGACAACGTCGCGGCGATCCTCAAGGCCTGCCTCGCCAACGCCCGCGCGAAAGGCCTGGAACCACCGGCCAACGCCGAGTTCGACTACTGGAAAGGACGCCTGGGCAGCTTGACCCGGGCGCGGTCGAACCACTCCGAGCCGGGACCAGCCGGCAACCCGTGGCGGGACCTGGCCGGCACGCACCCGGTCTGGGAGTCGACCACCGACCGCGAGTTCTTCCGCCCGCGGGTGGTCAAGGCCGCCGCCCACCTGTTCGACCGCCGGCGCCGCGCCGCGACCGTGCTGGCCGGGGACGACTGGCTGGACGAGACGCTGGCCCAGCGGATGACCGACCGGATGGGCGACTTGCTGACCGGCCGACTGGCGTCGCCTGCCATCCGCTTCGGCGGGGTGGAGGCGTCGCTGATCGTGCTGGCGCCCTTGCTGCACCAGGTCCGGGTGGCCGAATCAGCCGCGGCGTTGATCGGGGTGCGCCCGATCGAGTTGCGGCCCTCGGCTTCGGCCGGGCCGTTGAGGTCGGACTACGAGCGGTTCCTCGCCGGCTCGGAGCAGAGCCGACTGGTCGCCCGCACGGAGTTGACCGGAGTCCCCGGCCGCACCGGCGCGAAGAACGAGATCGGCTGGTGGCTGTTCCACCAGTGGGTGATGCGGCGCCAGGACCCCGTCCCCACCGCGACCGCCCCGCACGACCTGCCGATCGCCGAGGAGCCGCTCCGGACCGTGCTGGCGGGCACGCTGGACCGCCTGGTCAAGCTCTTCCACCTGTCCCCGGACGGCCTGCGGAACAAGGAACGCCGCAACCTGGTGCACAAGGTGAGCCACCCGAGCATCACGCCGGCGCTCCAGGACGTCCGGGAACTCCTGGTCGGCCTGCTCCTGGTGACCGCGCACAAGCTGGCCGTCGAGCTGACCGCGCTGCCGTCCACGATCGTGGAACACCTCGGCATCCCGAACCCGGTCGACCTGGGGCGCTTGCGCGCGCTGCTCACCGGGATGACGTGGCAGCCGCTGGAGGTCATCGGCATCGGCCTGTACGCGCAGTGCCACCACGAAGCGGTCCTGGAGGCGCTGCTCGCCCACGTCCGCCAGACCGACGCCGTCCTCGGCTCCGTCCGCGACGTGGCCACCGACCGCGTCCACCTGGAGCCCCTCCTCCGGCTCCCGCCGCGCGCGTCGGCCGACTTCGTCACCCCGGCGCCCCACCCGGACAACCACACCCGTCCGGCGTTCGTGGTCCCGGTGACCAGGTTCCGCATCGACGAGACGCGGGTGCGCGAGCTGCTGATGGGCGAGCAGCTCTACAGCGACAGGTCCCTGGCGATCCGCGAGCTGTACCAGAACGCGTTGGACGCGTGCCGCTACAAGCAGGCGCGGCACCGGTACCGGGCGGCGCTGGAGGACACCTAGATCGACTGGGCCGGGTGGATCCGGTTCACCCAGGGCGAGGAGGACGGGCGGCACTACCTCAGGTGCGCGGACAACGGCGTCGGCATGGGGCAGTCCGAACTGCGCGAGGTCTTCTCCCAGGCCGGTGCCAAGTTCACGGACCGGCCGGAGTACCTGGAGGAGCGGGCCGACTGGGCGACCAAGGACGTCCACCTGTACCCGAACAGCCGCTTCGGCATCGGGGTGCTGAGCTACTTCATGCTGGCCGACGAGATCGAGGTGGTCACCCGCCGCATGAGCCGCCGGGGCCACGAGCACGCACCGACGTTGAAGGTGATGATCGCCGGCCCCGGCCACCTGTTCCGGATCGAGGAGGAGCACGACGACCGGCCCACCGGGACCACGGTCACCCTCTACCTGAGGGACGGTGAGAACGCCCCGTCGTGCGTGGAGGTGCTGCGGCGCCTGCTCGGCATCGCCGAGTTCGAGACCACGGCGGAGCACGAGGACTTCACGCACACGTGGCGGCCGTTCGGGTTGAGGCAGCGCTCCAGCCCAGGTCCTCGGAGCCCCGGGATCGACGTCTCCGGCGGTCTCGTGCACAGCACGCCGGGCGACAACGGTCAGGTCGTGTGGTGCGCCGGCGGCGGCGGGCTCCTGGTGGACGGCATCCACGCCGCCCCGCCGATCCCGCGCGGAGCCGATCCCGCGTCCGCCGACTCGCTCGCGCCGATGGGCGCCGTGGTCAACCTGACCAGGAACTGGTCGCCGCAGTTGACCGTGGACCGCGCGTCGGTGCTCGAAGACGTCTCACCCCGGGTCGAGCGACTGCTCACCGACGCGATTCCGGTCCTCCTCGAAGCCATGCCGACATTCCTCACCCGGTTGTGGCTGTTGAACCTGGCGGGCACGGTTCCCTCGGTCGCCGACGCGATCGCCGCCGTCATGGCGGACTGGAACATCCCGTTGCCCACGACGGACGGTCTGACGGACATGGCGAGCATCGGCTGCTTCCCGTCGGACACGGTCCTCATCCACCGGCTGTCCCTGCGGGCGCGCGGGGTGGACGAACCCATGAGCGGACGGCGATTCCCGGAGCACATCCTGCTGTGGCGGCTCATCGCCCACTGCGGTACCCGGGTGCTGGACGGGCTCGCCACGGGGACGCGGACACCAGCACCGGCCAGGCCCTCCGACTCCGTGCTGTTCGACCTCGACCAGGGGGACTTCCTCGACGAGGGTTCGCTGCCAGGCGCAGTCGCACCGCGGACCCTGGCGAGGGTCGCGATGTCGGCGGGAAAGAGCGTCGGCGCGGTCGCCCACCGCTACCGGACACTCGGCTACCGGATAGCAGGAGCCGACCCGGCAGGCGACGACACGACCCGGCAGGCGACGGACCCGATCATCTTGAGCAGGGATCTCGACGGCTTGGCACCGGGAATCGATCAGCGACACCCGGTGCCGCCCGGGCACGTCATCTCCGCCCACTTCCACACCGGCATCAAGCCGGACCTGATCGTCGACCGCCTGCGCTGGTACGCGTTCGACGTGAGCGGATCGAGCGACCTGCCGAAGCGCCTGTCCGATCACGACGTGACACTCGCCGGCGCGCTGCTCGACGGGCTACCACCTTGGCTCCCACCGGCTGAACCGGTCGACCTCGGACGCATCCTGTTCGCCGCGCACCTGCTCGAACTCAGCCCGGCCGAGGTGGCCCGGCGGTACGACGACCTGAACTTCCCGACGCCGCCCGGAGTACCGGTTCCCGACTGGCTCCCGCAGGTTGTGCCGGCCCTGAGGAGGATCTTCCTGCGGCTGGACGAGATCCAGGACGGCGGTACCGTCGCCCTGTCCCAGATCGTGCGGACCGCCGTGCTGTGGGGAGTGCCGCCGCGGGAAGCGGCACGCCGGATCGGGGAGCTGGGTCGGCCCGTTCCCGACGAGGAGGTTGTTCCCCCGGCGTTGGACGGAGCAGACCTCGAACTCCTCCCCCGCGACTGGCTGGAAGCCGACATGTCCGTCGGGCGGGTCACCGTTTCGGCCGCGACGCTGTTCTTCATCGCGGACCGGACCGGGCGCGATCTGACCGACATCGTCGAACGCCTGACCGAGTGGGCGTTCGACGTCCGGGTGAGCACCGAGGACGTGAACCGACTGGACAACCTGGACCGCCGACTGGTGGACATGGGCCTGGCAACCGGACGCAACCACAGCGAGGACGACCGGCTCGTCCATTCCCTGCTGGAGACCGCTCGACAGGTCGGCCGCCCGGTGTCGGAGGTTTCGCGCCGGTTGCGGCGATTGGGCGTACCGACCCCTGGACTCGCCCACCTCACGGAACCGCTGTCCCAGCTGGATTTCCGCCTGTTGACCGTCGCGGGCCACGCGGTCGCGAAGCTTCCGCCCGGCAGTCGAGTGCCGGTCGCGTTGGTGGCCGCTGCGGCGGACCTGGCGGGCGAGACGGTCGCAGCGGCCACGACCAGGCTCGTCGCATTGGGCTACTCGGTGGCCTTCGCCGGGGACGACCACGTCGACGGGTTCGACTCCGACGACCTCCACATCCTGCGGGCGCTGGAGTTGGAACGGCCGGTGTCCGTGCGGGACGTCATCCGCATCGCGTTGCGGTACGAGATGAAGCTGATCGACGTGGCCCGGCGGATCGAGGGCATGGGCCTGTCGGTGCCCGATCTGGCCGCCGCGCTGCCCGCCGTCCTGGAACTGGTGCCGTGGCAGGAGGAGCACCCCGGCACGGTGAACCCGACAGCGTGAAACGCACAGCGTGAACGCCGAAGCGTGAGCCGACAGCACGGCCGAGGACCGCCCGCAGGGGAACGGCGGTCCTCGGCCGACCGGAGGGTCAGGCGCCGGCTCGCGACACCGCTAGAGCGTCAAGCCCCAGCTGTCGATGGTGCCGATGTCGTTCGCCACGACGTCCCGCACGCTGAGCTTCCACGTGCCGTTGCGCACCTCGGGCGACAGGTCCGCCGTGTAGGTGGCGTCGATGTTGTCCGCGCTGTCGCTGCCGCTGGAGTCCTTCAACCGGTACGCCGTGCCGTCCGGCGCGAGCAGGTCGACCACCACGTCACCGCGGTAGGTGTGCTTGATGTGCACCTCCACCTTGCTGGTCGCCGACGCGTTGCCGGTGCAGCCGGAGAACGTGACGGAGCTGGTCACCGCCGCGCCGACGTCCGGGATCGCCACGTCGGTCCCGTTGGTCTGCGGCGAGCAGTCCGCCGCGCCGACCGTCCAGGTGAACGTGGTGCTGCCGGAACCGCCGGCCGAAGCGGTGGCGGTCGCGGTCACCGTGTAGGTGCCCGCGGTGGTCGCCGTGCCGGTGATCAGGCCGGTCGACGAGCCGATGGACAGGCCGGGGGGCAGGCCGGTGGCCGACCAGGTGTACGGGGCCGTGCCGCCGGTCGCCGTCAGCTGCAGGTTGGCGGAGCCGCCGACGGTCGTCGTCTGGCTGCCGGGGTTGGCCACGGTCACCGTGCCGGTGCCGCCCTTGTTGACGCGCAGCAGGCGGTTCGGGGTGCCGCTGCCCGGGTTGGTGATCTTGCCGGGCGTCGCCGCCGCGGTGATCGCGCTGTGCACCTCGGCCGGGGTCTTCGAGGGGTTGTCCGCCAGGTACAGCGCGACCGCGCCCGCCACGTGCGGCGAGGCCATCGACGTGCCGCTCATCGACGCCGAGCCGGAGTTGTTCGAGTAGGACGCGGAGACGATGTCCTGGCCCGGTGCGAACAGGTCGCTGCACGTGCCGTAGCTGGAGAACGACGCCCGCGCGTCGGTCCGGGCCGACGCGGCGACGTTGATCGTCTCGGTCACCCGCTGCGGCGAGTACTTGCACGAGTCGTCGTTGAAGTTGCCCGCCGCCACGACGTAGGAGATGCCCTTGGCGATGGACGCCTTCACCGCGTTGTCCAGCACGCGGCTGGGCTCGTTGGCCGTGCCGGTGTAGAGGCTCATGTTGGCCACGGCCGGGAGCACCGCGTTCTTGGTCACCCAGTCGACGCCCGCCGCCTCGGTGGACACCGAGCCGCTGCCCGCGCAGTTGAGCACCCGCACGGCCTTCAGCTTGACCTGCTTGGCCACGCCGTACGTGGCGCCGCCGACGGTGCCCGACACGTGCGTGCCGTGGCCCTGGCAGTCCTTGCCGTTCTGGCCGTCGGAGAACGCGTCGAAGCCGAACGAGGCGCGCCCGCCGAAGTCGTTGTGGTTGTAGTTGATGCCGGTGTCGATGACGTACGCGGTGACGTTCGACGCGCCGGTGGAGTAGCTGTACTTCTGGTTCAGCGGCAGGGAGTCCTGGTCGATCCGGTCCAGGCCCCAGGACGGCGGGTTGTTCTGGTCGGTCAGCAGCCCGACCGTGCGGTCCTGCTCCACGAACGACACGGCCGGGTCGGCGGCCAGGCGCTTGGCCTGCTTGGCCGACATGGTGACGGAGTAGCCCTTGAAGGCCGCGCGGTAGGTGAAGCCGACCTTGCCGCCGTAGCGGGCGACCAGGTTGTCGACCTCCCCGCTCACCGCCGACTGCGCGAGCCCGTCGTTCTTCAGCACCACGATGTAGCTGTCCTTGACCGCGTTCGGCGCGCTCTCCGCGACGATCGGGCCTTCCTGAGCGGCGGCGGTGGCCGCGCTCGGCAGGACGACCGCGGCGGCGACGGCGGCGGTGGCCGCCAGTCCCAGGCCGGCGATCCGTCCGGGCAGGGTTCGGTGTCGCATCACTGCTCCTCGGTGCAGGGCGCCCGGATCGGCCGGCCCTCGACGGCCGTGTGGTTCCGGTGGTTCCGTGGTTCCGGGCGGTGAATGAGCGGTGTCCGATCGGACCTGGCGAGTATTTGCCGGTGCGGACGGGCCCGACAAGCGACTTTCGTACGGTTTCCGGCGAATTGGGATTGACCGGGTGTCCGGTTCAGGACAATGTCCGGGTTCACCGTTTCGCGACGATCGGCCCCTTGACGACACTCGGAGATCGACTTACCGTCGCCGGACGTTCGCCCTGCGAGGTGCAGATGTTCCTGCTGGAACCGGTCGGCCTGGGTCAGCGGGACAACGACGTCTACCTCGCCCTGCTGGAGCTGCGCCGCGCCACCGTGGCACAGCTGGCCGAGCACGTGGGCGGGTCGCAGGCCGACGTCCGCGCCGCGCTGGCCGTGCTGCTCGGTGCGGGCCTGGTGCACCAGCTCGGTTTCGCGCCCGCGGTGTACCTGCTGGTCGCGCCGGACGAGGCGTTGGCCGCGCTGATCCAGCGGCGGCGCGGCGACCTGGCCCGGATGCAGGTGCGGGTGGAGGAGCTGGCGCAGCGGCTGCGGTCCGGGCCGCCGCGCACCGGGTCGGCGGTGGAGCTGGTGGAGGGCGAGGACGCGGTGATCGCGTCGGTGACCCGGTTGCAGGCGCACGCCCGCAAGGAAGTGCTGGCCGTGGACGCGCCGCCGTACCTGGGCGGGCAGTGGAACCCCAACGACTTCGAGATCACCCAGCTGGCCGGCGGTGTCGAGTACCGGTTCGTCTACTCGGCGGACTCGCTGTCCACCCCGCTGCACGTGGCGAACATGCGGCGCTGCGTGGAGGCGGGCGAGCAGGCCAGGGTGCTGCCGAACGCGTCGATGAAGATGGTCATCGTCGACCGCCACACCGCGCTGATGCCCGCGTCCTACCAGAACCCGGATCCGGCGGTGCGGCTGCTGGTGCGCGAGTCGGCGCTGATCGACGTGCTGGTGTTCTGCTTCGAGGCCATGTGGTCGCGCGCCACCCCGGTCGTGCCGGGCGCGGCGCCGGACGACGTGCCGGAGCGGGCCGCCGACAAGCCGGGCCTGTCCGTGCGCGACGGCGAACTCCTGTCGCTGCTCGCGTCCGGGATGAAGGACCGCTCCATCGCGCGGGCGCTGGGCGTGACGGAGCGGACGGTCGGTCGGCGGGTCACCGAACTGATGGCCGAACTGGGTGCGCAGTCGCGATTCCAGGCGGGGTTGTTGGCCGCCCGGAAAGGCTGGATCTAGCGTTTTCTGCGGAATACCGGACCGAGGCGGGTGGGAAACGTCCGGGGTGGTTCGTGCCCGCTATCCGGGGTGCTCGACGTCCGGCGGGAGTCGACCATCCGGAATGGTCGACTCCGTGCGGGGTGCAGCCGGCCGGCCGACGTCCCCGCGCGTCGCGAATCAGGCCCTACTAGGCTCCGCGCATGGCGAGGTACTACGACGTGCACCCGGTCAACCCCCAGCGCCGCAGCATCGACCAAGCGGTGGAGCTGATCAGGTCGGACGGTCTCATCGCCTACCCCACCGACTCCTGCTACGCGCTGGGCTGCCGGTTGGGCAACAAGGACGGCCTGGACCGCATCCGGCAGATCCGACACCTGGACGACCGGCACCACTTCACCCTGATGTGCCGGGACTTCGCGCAGCTCGGTCAGTTCGTGCACGTGGACAACACGGTGTTCCGGGCGATCAAGGCGGCGACACCGGGCAGCTACACGTTCATCCTCCCGGCGACGCGCGAGGTGCCGCGCCGGCTGCTGCACCCGAAGAAGAAGACGGTGGGCGCGCGCATCCCCGAGCACGCCGTGGCGCAGGCCCTGCTCCAGGAGCTGGGCGAGCCGCTGCTGTCCAGCACCCTGCTGCTGCCCGACCAGGAGGAGCCGCTGGTGCACGGCTGGGAGATCAAGGACCGGCTGGACAACGTGGTGGACGCGGTGCTCGACTCGGGCGACTGCGGCACCGAGCCGACCACCGTCATCGACTTCTCCAACGGCGAGCCGGAGATCGTGCGCCGGGGTGCGGGCGACCCGAGCCGGTTCGAATAGCCGCCCGGACCGCCGGCGGTCAGTCCACCAGCCCTGTCGCCAGGGACAGCACCAGCAGCGTCGCGGACCCGTAGACCGCCGTCGCCACCAAGGCCGCGGCGGTCAGACCCAGCCGTGAACCGATCTTCCCGCTGATCGCACGATGCACCAGCAGCTGCCACGGCAGCACCAGCGTGAGCGCGAAGCACGGCAGCAGCAACATCGGCAGCTTGTCGGCCACCTGGTCCGGCGGCACGAGCAGCACGATGCCCGCGAAGGGCACCAACACGGCCGCTGCCGTCGTCACGGTCGTCCGCGCACCGTTCGGATCCGCCGCCCGTGGCCGCTTGGAGAGCAACCAGCTCACCAGGGCGGCGGCCAGCGACATTCCCACCAGAACCCCGAAAAGACCGCGGGTGAGCCCGCTTTCGCCGATGCCGGACCACCAGGGTTGGCCGGCGCGCACGGCTTCGGCCGCCTCGTCGGAGACCGTGAAGCCGTCCAGGACGACCGCCGGCGTGAACACGTTGCCCAGCGTGCGGTCGCGGGTGCACGCGGTCGGTCGGGAGCCGTAGGTGGCGGTGCAGCCGGAATTCAGCTGTGCCCTGTCGACGTCGATGACGACGGTCAGGGTCTTGTCGCCGACCGGCATGGCGCACGTGACAACCGTGCCGTCCTCGGCGCAGTCGGGCTTCATGACGGTGAACTGCGGTGTCGTGACGCGGTAGAGGCTGTCCCCGCCGGCCGAGACCGGGATGAGCGCGATGGCCACGAGCAACAGCAATCCCGGTACCAGGAGGGGCAACGAGCGCAACAGACCTGGCGAACTGCGGGTAGTGGTGGTCAAGGTCCACCTCCTGTCACCCGCAGGATCGGCTGCGCCCGTCACCCCGTTAGCCACGGCGCGAGACTGACACCCGAGCAGTGCACGGTGCACTGCTCGGGTTGTGTGGTGCACTCCACACCGAGGCGACCGGTGAGCAATTGTGCACATACTTCCCCCAGAGAAGTCACCGGTCAGCAGCCTGTCACCAGCGTTTGAGCATGGCTTCCAGCCGGAACGGGGTGGTTGCGTTGCAAAATCATGCAGTATGTTCGTGCCTTGAGTGCAGAAATGCGCACCACCTGGAGGAGAGCCCGTGAGCACCCACGTCGCTGTCGAGATCGCCACCCAACCGGACTGCTGGCACCGGGCGTCCACGCTGGCCAAGGAGGTCGCGCCCCGCCTGCCCCGACCCGGTGAGCGGGTGGCCGTGGTCGGCTGCGGCACGTCCTGGTTCATCGCCCAGTCCTACGCGTGGCTGCGCGAGGCGCGCGGGCTCGGCCACACCGACGCGTTCGCCGCGTCCGAGTTCCCCGGCGTGCGCGACTACGACCGCATCGTCGCCATCACCCGCTCCGGCACCACGTCGGAGGTGCTGGAGCTGCTCGACAACGTGTCCGTGCCGACGCTGGCCATCACCGCGGACGGCGGGACGCCCGTGGTGGACGCGGCCGACGAGCTGGTGGTGCTGGACTTCGCCGACGAGGCGTCGGTCGTCCAGACCCGGTTCGCGACCAGCACCCTGGCCCTGCTCCGGGCGTCCCTGGGCGAGGACCTGGCCGGCGCGATCGCCGACGCGAGCACGGCGCTGACGGCCCCGCTGCGCCCGGAGTGGACCGGGGCCGCGCAGTTCACGTTCCTCGGGCGGGGGTGGACGTGCGGGCTGGCGCACGAGGCGGCGCTGAAGATGCGCGAGGCGGCCGGCGCGTGGACCGAGTCGTACCCGGCCATGGACTACCGGCACGGGCCGATCAGCATCACCGCGCCGGGGCGGCTGGCGTGGATGTTCGGTCCCGCGCCCGCCGGCCTGGCCGACGACGTGGCCGCGACCGGTGGGACGTTCGTGACCAGCTCCCACGATCCGATGGCGACGCTCGTGCTGGCGCAGCGGCTGGCCGTGCACATCGCCGAGGCGGCCGGCCTGAACCCCGACCAGCCCCGCCACCTGACCCGCTCGGTGATCCTGTCCTGAACCCCTCGTGCGCCCGGCCGTGAGCGGACCTCGCCTGCCCACGGCCGGCCTCGGGCCCGGTTGCCGGTACTCCACCGGACAGGTCGACGGCGGCGCGTGAACAGCGGGGTGCAACCTCAGCGGCGGGAATCGGCCCGCTGGAACGAAGTCCTCGGTGCTCGCCGCCGGCACCGGGCACGTGGCCGACGCGCCCGGCACGGCAGTGAAGACTCGGCCGGTCCAGGCCGCCGCGAACGGCGGCGCGCACCAGCGCCGGCAGCTCTTGCCGCGGACCGACGGCGGCTTCCGGCCACGCGACCCCGGGAACGGACTGTGCGCCGACGTGGACCACAGCTCGGCCTCGCCCGAAGCCGCCGCGCTCCGGCACTCCCGCACCGGAACACCCGACCGGCGGTGGACGCTCGAACCCGAAGGGACGGTCGAGACCAGGCTCAGCGGCCTGGCGTCCGCCCGGTCGAGCGCGACGGCCGGCAGCGGTCGTTCGGACGACCGGAACCGGCGCGACGACTCAGCGCCGGCTACTCCCGCAAACGTGCCGGGGGTGCGCCGCGGCCCGGCGCACCCCCCGAAGTCTTAAGCCGGCCAAGGCGACACCCCCGAGCGTTAAGCCGGACATGTCGTGTCCGGTGACGGGCGGAACGAGGTCCTCGCGATCCAGCCGGTAGTCCCGGTCATGCGCTTCCCCTCGTCGTGCGGACACCTCCGACGTTAGGCCGTTCAGGCTATCCGCGCGACGCGAGCCACGCGGAAGTGTGACGGCAGGGATTCGAGACCCTTTCAAGTTTCCGTCCAGCGGCTCCCGCGACAGTGGATCTTCAGGCGGAGGAGGGGATCATGGCCGGACGAACGGCGTGGGTCGCGTTGGTGGCGGTGCTCGGGGCCGTGCTGGTGAGCGGCCAGGCGCAGGCGAGCGGGCGGACGGACCTGTTGTGCGCCGACGACACCGGTGACGACGAGCGGATCAACGCGGCCACCGCGGCCAGCGCACCCGGCGACGAGATCGTGCTCCAGGGGACGTGCCTGATCGACGGCACCATCCGGCTCGCGAGCGACCGCACGTACCGGGGGCTGTCCCGCAGCGGCACGGTCATCCGGCAGGCACCCGGCGCGAACCTGGACGCCATGCTGGCCAGTGACTCCTACCTGGACGACGTGCCGTGGACCGGCGGCCCGGTCACCGTCCGGTCGCTGACCCTGGAAGCCGACCGCGACCGGAACCCGGGTGGCCGTGACGGGCTCGTGCTGCGGTCGTGGCAGTCGGTGGTGGACGACATCGCGGTGCGGGGCGCCACCCGGCACGGCATCCGGGTCACCAACCTGTCCGCCAACCGCACCGAGCTGACCAACACCCAGGTCAACGGGCGCATCACGGGCAGCCACATCGCCGGGTCCGGCGGGCGCGGCGTGCACGTGGAGGACACCCGCAACTCGGTGACGGACTGGCAGCTGCTGGACAACTGGGTGGAGGGCTCCGGCACCGACGGCATCGGCCTGGACAACGCGGCCGGCTGGCTGATCCGCGGCAACCACGTGTACGGCGTCGGCGGGGTGGCGCTGTGGGCGGAACGGCTGTTCGGGTCGTCGATCACGGACAACTACCTGGAGGACTTCACCGCTGCCGGCATCCGGGTGTCGGTGCAGGGTGAGGCGGCGTCCACGATCAGCGGTAACCGGGTGTTCAAGGCGAACGGGGGCGCCGGCACGTTCCTGGAGACCCGCGTCAACTACGGCGTGGGCAACCTCGTCGTCACCGGCAACACGATCCGGGGCAACGGCGCCGGTGTCGGCCTGGACCTCCAGGGGCCGAACTTGGTGGTCGCCTCCACCGGCAACCTGGTCACCGGGGTCACCGTGCCGCGCCGGATCGGCGCGGGCGTGTCGGTGTCGGCCGGGGTGTGAGGCCGGGGTATGAGGCCAGGGAGTGAGCCGAGGGTGACGCCGGTGGACGGCTCGCCCGCCCAGCCCTGACGGCGCACCACCCGCCGACGAACCGCTAAGCGTGCAGCACCCGTCGGTGGCCGGCGAGCCGGTCGTCCGTCGAGGTCCGGAGCACTTCGCGGTGGACCGCGCGCAGGGCGGTGCCCGGATCGGTGCCCAGCTCGTCCGCCAGCAGTCGGCGCACCCGCTGGTAGTGGCCCAGCGCCTCGGCCGTCCGCCCGGTCCGGTGCAGGGCCAGCACGAGTTGGGCCGCCACCCGTTCGTCCAGCGGGTGCACCGCCGCGCGGGCGGCGAGCCTGGCCAGTTCCTCGTCGCACCGGCCCGACCGCAGCACCACGTCCGTGCGGTCGGTCTCGGCGAGGAACCGCTGCTGCTCGGCCATCACCCGCAGCGCACCCAGCCACGGCGTGTCCAGTCCGGCGAACGGCTCGCCCCGCCACAGCCCCAACGCGGTGTCGAACAGCGCCAGCCGCTCCCCGTCCGTGCCGGCTCGGCGCGCGGCGGCCAGCAGGCGTTCGAACCGGCGCAGGTCCACCGCGTCCGGGTCCACCACCAGTTCGTAGCAGCCGGTCCGGCGGACCAGGGCCACGTCGTGGGCGTCCGCGAGCAGCTGCCGCAGCCGGTACAGGTAGCCGTACAGCGCGGCACGCGGCCGGCGTGGCGGCCGGTCCGCCCACACCCGCGTGACGAGCTGGTCGAAGCTCACCGGCTGGTTCGCCTCCGCCGCGAGCGCCACCAGGACGCACCGCTGTCTCGCGTGCCCCAGGTCCGTCCGTCGTCCGTCCACCACCGCGTCGACCGTGCCCAGCAACCGGATCTCCACCGCCATGCCGCACCTCCCGATCCCGGTATAGCGGTGCTCCGGGCGTTCGCCGACGTTCGACCTTGTACGAGCCTGTACGTACTGGTCACCGGTCTGTCCGAAACGCCGCCGGGGACCGCTCCGGTTCCGGGCCGGCCGGCGGGACACCCGAAATCGGCATCGCCCTGCCGACACTCGCACCAGTGCCGTGGACCGAACCGCCGATGGAGGGCGGCAGCCGGCTAGAGCAAGCTGGGGGCGTGGAAGATCACCGGGCGGGGCCGCCGGGGCCCGAGGACGCGACCACCGCCGCCGAGTTCGTCACCGCGATGCGGCAACTGCGGCTGTGGTCCGGGTTGACCTACCGACAACTGGAGGGGAAAGCGCAGGCGGCCGGGTACGTGCTGCCGTCCAGCACCACCGCGACCATGCTGGGACGGACCACGCTGCCGCGCGAGCAGCTGGTGACCGCCTACGCGCGGGCGTGCGGGCTCGGTGACGAGGACGCCGAACGGTGGGTCGCGGCGCGGCGCAGGCTGGCCATGGACCCGGAGACCAACCCGGCCGGGGAGCCCGCCGAGGAGCCGTCGGCCAAGCCCCGACGCAACTGGTGGCCGCTGGTGGCGGGGGTCGCCGCGCTCGCCGCCGTCGCGGCCACCGTCACCGCGCTGGTCATCCGGCCGGGTTCGCTGGAGAAGCTGCCCGCCGACGGCCGGTACCTGCTGCGGCCGGCGCACGTGGCGGACAAGGACCTGTGCATCGGCGAGGGCAAGGAGCGGAACCAGCGCACCGATCGGGTGCTGGCCGTGCAGCGGCCGTGCGAGGGGCTGGTTCCCGACACGTACCTGGAGGCCGTGGGCGAGGGCGTGTACCTGATCAAGTGGCGGCATCCCAAGGAGGGCTGGGGGTGCCTGTCCGTGGACGGCGCGTTCCTGGACGACGAGGCGCTGATCGCGCCGGACCAGTGCACCAGCGCGGCACACCAGCGGTTCCTGCTGGAGCCGGTGTCCGCGCCCGAGCCACGGGGTTTCGTGCTGCGGCCGGTGCACAGCGGCAAGTGCGTCGGCGTGCTCGGTGGTCCGGCCGACGTGGAGGTGGGCGCGGAGATCATGCAGACCACCTGCTCGGGCAAGGCCGACCAGGAGTTCCTGGTCGACCCGGCCCCGAGGTAGGCATTCACCGCCGGCGATCCTCCGTGGGCAGGACGGGGACGGCCGGGCGGGAGAAGGCACCGGCCGTCCCCAGGTTCGAATCGGGCGGACAGGGAGCCCTTCCCAACCTCATCCGGCGGCACTCGATCCGGGTCCGCGTCCGGCAGGCGATCGGCCAACGGCTCCACCAGGTTCTTCGGCACCACGCCGTCACCACTGGTCGGGTGCGCGGTCCTGATCGAGCCGTTCTCGTCGACGATCACCCGAGAATCAGGGCTCGTGGTCGAGCACATCGACATCGTACTCTGATTGCAGATTGATACCGAGGACCCTCCCAAGGTTTGCCACTTCTGCCGAGATCACCCGGTTTCTCCCCATGCCGAGTCTGTTGTGTTGCCACTCGCAGGAGTTCGATCCGTCGAGGTGGCTATGAAGGATTGAATTGGCCGCTGCGCCGGCACTGCTTTCGCGGAGCCTTTTAACGACATCCCACATGTGTACCGCATGGATCGCCAGCTCATGAAGGAGTGTTTCGATTCTGACCACCGGGTTGGTCTGCGCAGCGTTCAAAGATACCACAATGTCAATATTCGACGTCCTGGGCTTGACGACAGACCAATCGATATTGTCCGGGTCATCGAGATCGTATCGGTTTGCACCGTCGTAGATGAACCCCTCAGTGAGCCCGTGGCCTGTCATGGGTACGGCCGTGAATCTGAGGAATGTGTTGTTACTGGCCGCGCACTCGGCCAAGAACTGCCTTATTCGCGCGGTCGAGCTGTGATCTCGTATGGCAGTCAATTCCGCCTGATAAGCGGTTCCCGCGAGTCCGGTGGCATTTATAACACGTTGCACCGAACCATTGACGGGTTGCGCCGGGGCATTGGACCCCGCGGGCGCCACCTCGCTCGATGCCTGGACGGGCTTCGTCATGGCCCGTTCCGCGTTGGCCTCGACGGCGCGTTCGAACGCGTCCGATGGATCGGAAATACTCAACCCGTTTCCGGTTTCATTGCCCGCCACCGGGCCGGACCGTTGCTGGAGCACGTGGGTCAACTCGTGCGCCAAAGTCCGTTTTCCCTCCAGGGATCCCGTATCGAACTGGCCTCGTTGGAACGCGATGTGCGAGCCAGAGGTAAGCGTGCGCCTGCACTGACTCGGCGGCGACATGCGCCGCATCATCGGTGTGCACCCGTACATCGGAAAAATCCGCGCCCAGTCGATCTTCCATCTCGGCACGAGTACTGTCACCAAGCGGCTGCCCGGGTGAACGCAGCCCCTTGTGGACCGCGTCGCGTTGTACGTCGCCCTGGAGCCGCTGCGTCACGGCGGTGTTTCCGATAAGGCGTTGCAAGGCCAGGATCTGTGAGGCTGCCGCTCCTCGACAGTGCGGCATTGGCGCCGGATGTTGACGGTGCCGGACCAGCCGGGGTGCCACGCCGCTCCGGGTCCTTGGGATTCGTCGCGCGATCTCGCATTGATCCTCCTCGTGGCGCTCACGGACATGGTCCCTGTTGACCGTCGGCCCCGGGATGTTCCTCGGTACTGGACGCAGGGCAACGCAGGTGTCCAAAAGTGCATTGAGCCCTGTCCAGCCTGGTGGCGTGAGCTGCGGTTCGTGGTGGAGAAACGGCGAAGCTCCTCGCCACGGCATGAAGGTCCAAGTCCTCGCCGACCCGGCCGGACGCCTGCCGTGGACTCGCCCGCGTTGCCCGGCTCGACCCACGACCTGACCGCGGCCCGCACCCACGGCATCGTCGACGCCCTGACCGGAGCGGACATCCCGTGCTGGGCGGACAAGGCCTACCGGGGTGCCGGCGGCCCGGTCCGCGTCCCCTACCGCGGCAAGCGGCACAACCTCTCGCCCGGACAGCAGGCGGTCAACCGCTCCCACGCCCGCATCCGCGCACCGGGCGAACGCGCCGCCTCCACCCTCAAGACCTGGCGACTACTGCGCAGACTCCGCTGCTCCACCACCCGCATCACCGACCTGACCCGAGCCGTCCTCGTACTTCAACTCAACGCCGGATGAGGTTGGAAACGGCTCAGGGTTGCGATTCGTCGAAATAAGCTCGCGGTCTTTTCCGATAACGCGGGCAGGGTGGAAAAGACCCGTCGGGTGGACCTCCGGCGAGGGGGACGAGTCAACCCTAATGCGAAGTGAACGCCCGTCAACGAAAAGCTCGCCGTCTGGCTGGATAACTCTGGACGTGCCCCGAACTGCCTGGTGGTGGCCACGTCGGCCGTCACAGGTCTCCGGACCGATGGCGGCGCTGTCGTCAGCGCTCTCCCCGCGAACCGCTCCGGACGCCTGCCGAACGCTGCGGCCGTGAACGGGCATACCAAGTACGTGCACCGACCACGTCGACAAATGGCCGGAATCGTTCTGCGAATTCCTTCGGACCGGACGGAGAGGTACGCTGCCGCCGGCAGCCAATCCCTGAACGCACCCTGCAGCGTTGACGAAGGGGCCGTCATGACCACCACGATCCCCGCCGACTTCAGCACCGCGCTGCGCGCCGCGATCCAGCGCAGCGGGCTCAGCCTCAACGAGATCAGCCGGCGGCTGCGCGAGCGGTCGACCCCGGTCAGCGTCAGCGCGTTGAGCTACTGGCAGAACGGCGAGAACCGACCGGAGCGGGCCAGTTCGCTGGCGGCCGTCACGGCGCTGGAGGTGATCCTCGGTCAGCCCCCGCAGGCGCTGACCGCCCTGCTCGGCCCGCGCAGACCGCGCGGCCGGTGGACCAACCGCACCGGCCGGGCCGTCGCCTACGACCAGGTGTGGGACCGACCGGAGTCGGTGGCCCGCGCGCTGGCCAAGGTGGACGCGACGCCGGACCAGCTGGACTCCCCGCACCGGCTGTCGCAGCACGTGTCCTACCGGGTCGACGGGCGCGGCCACGAGGAGTCGATGAGGGTGCGCCGACTGCTCCGGGCCGACCACGACGGCACGTCCCGGTTCATCTTCGTCACCCGCTGCTCCAGCCTCAACCAGCCCCCGGTCGTGACGCACACGGAGGGCTGCCGCCCGGCCCGGTTCCGGGCGGACGTGCCGTCCTCCACGTGCGCGTTCGAGTTCGTGCTCGACCGGCCGCTGGACTCCGGGGAGCTGGCCGCCGTGGAGTTCGGCGTGCGGTTCCCTCCGGGGCAGACCGACCAGCACGCGCAACTGGCCATCTACCGGCCGGCACGGGACCTCGTGCTCCAGATCGCGTTCGACCCGGACCACTTGCCGCGCAGCTGCAACGGCTACTTCCAGCAGCGCAACGCATCGCCGGTGGAGAAGCGCGGCGAGGTGACGTTCAACCAGGCGGCGAGCACGTTCCAGTTCATCACCCTGGACCCGGCGCCCGGCCAGTACGGCATCCAGTGGAGCTGGCGCTGACCGCTATGGGCGCGGTCGTCATGCGGCGGCGCTCCCAGCCACTCCGCTGCGCTTCGGCGCACACGTGTGCTTCGTGTTCTCCCCGTACGGCCTGGGCGAAGCCCGACCGCGCTTGGGTTGGTGGTGCAAGCACGCTTCACCGCTTGCACCACCAACCCAAGGGTGGTTGCCTCCGGCAGGCCGTACAGGGAGGGCACGAAGCACTTCCCCACTCCTTGGGGGCCTGCCTGTCCGGCGAGGACTCTTTCAAGTCCTTCGACCCACAGCGGTCACCGACTGGTTCGATCTTCCGGGCCGCAGAGCGGCCACCGACTGGTTCGATCTTCCGGGCCCGGAGCGGTCGGCGACCTGGATCTCGATCGCTGCCGGTCAAAGAGAAAAGCGACGCTCGCCGCTGGGCAGGCCTCCGGGGAGGAAGAACAAGCAAGAGCGGTCGTGTTCTCCCCGCATGGCCTGGTCAAGACAACCACCCTTGTCCTTGGGGCACAAGCGAAAAGCGTGCTTGCGCCCCAAGGACAAGCGCGGTTCGCTGCGCGCAGGCCATACGGGGAGAACACGCAGACACAGGTCTGCGCCGAGGCGCGGGAGGGTGCTGCCGAGGCAAGTGGACAAGTAGGCAAGTCCGCCACTGGCCGTGTCGCCCGGTAACTGTTGTACCCCTGTGCCACGCTGACGCGGGGAGGGGAGGCCGCGGTGGCGTCACTCGGGGACGTGGTCGCAGGGGTCCAGGCCGCGTGCGGGAAGGCCGCGCAGTCTCGCACGGCGTTGGAACAGGCGGAAGACCTGGCCCAAGAGGCACATGACATGTTGGCCCGCGCAATGAAAGGTGCGCACCACCTCGAAGCGGACGGAGCACAGGTGTTGGCCACATTCACGGGCGTGGTGGATGCGTGTAAGGGCTACCTGTGGTCCCTGCTGAACGAGGCCGCGAAAAACGCCGAGAGCTACGCGGACCGCCTGGCGACCGAGACCACCGCAACCCCGGCCCCTCCCCCTCAACAGCCGCCCGCACAGCCCCCGGCGCAACCAGAGCAACGGCTCCGGCCCGACCCGGCCGAACCGCCCGTACTCCCCGCCGGAACGGATCGAAGAACTACGGCGCGAACTACCCCACCCGTAGTGCCCAACAGCAGGCAGAAGACGGTGGGCCGTTGGATCGGCCCGGACGGCACTGCTCAGCCGATTCAAAGCGGATTCGATCAGCGCTCCGCACTGGTGCAGAGCCAGCTAGCGCGAATGGGTCTTCCGGATGGCTCAGGCCGTTCCGGCGACGTGGAACAGAAGTTGGCCGCGTACATGGTGGCGAACGGAATCATGCACGCGACACTGATCATCAGTTATCGGCCGTGTCGTGGGCGCGACGATTCCTGTGACACCCTTGTGCCGATCCTTCTCCCGAAGGGTCCACGTTGACAGTGAGGCATTTTCAACGTGACGGTGCAGGTCACGGTGCAGGTTGAGCAGTGGGGAGCGCGATGGGCGAGGCTCCAGGTAGGACAGCAGTCGACCAAGATCCGATGCCCCAACCGGGAGCCTCGCCGTGCTGTCTTACCCTGCCGCGATTCCGCTGTCCAACCACACCCTCGTCCGCTTGGGCGATCTCATCCGCGCGGAGCGGGTGCGGCGCCGGTCCCGATGGCGGCGCCTGGAGCCCGGTCGTCAAGCACTGCTCGCGCTCGCTCACCTGCGCAACGGCGATACCCACGCCCGCCTGGCCGCAGGGTTCGGCATCTCCCGCAGCACCGCCTGGCGCTACGTCCGGGAAGCGGTGGACCTGCTCGCCGTCCTGGCCGACGACCTTCACGCCGCCGGTGAACGCGCCGCCCGACTCGCCTACGCGATCCTGGACGGCACCCTGGTCCCCATCGACCGCATCGCCGACCAGAAGCCCTACTACTCGGGCAAACACCGTCGCCACGGCGTCAACGTCCAAGTCCTCGCCGACCCGGCGGGCCGGCTGGTGTGGGTCTCGCCGGCTCTGCCCGGCGCGGTCCACGACCTGACCGCGGCCCGCACCCACGGCCTCGTCGACGTGCTGACCGGCCACAGCGTCACCACGTTCGCCGACAAGGCGTACCAAGGCGCGGGCGGCACGGTGCGCACCCCGTTCAAGCGCAACGCCAAGCGGCCTCGGCTGTCACGAGGTCAGAAGGCGGTCAACCGGGCACACGCCCGCATCCGCGCCCTCGGCGAACGCGCCGTGGCACTGCTCAAGGGCTGGAAGATCCTGACCAAGCTGCGCTGCTGCCCACGCCGAGCCACCGCGATCACCGCAGCCATCCTCGTCCTGCACCACATCGAGACCGGGTGCCAACCACGATGAAAAGGGTTCAGTGCACGGACAAACCGCCGGCGGCGCTCGAACCCGCACCCGGTACACAGGAGGAGCCCAACCGTGGTGGAGCTAGAGGCTTGGTACGACGAGGAACAGGACGAAGCCGTGACCGTCCGCACCTCGGCCGAACTAGACGCCGTGTTGGACGCCGTGATCGCATGGGACGGCCGGATTGTCGTGCACCTGAAACCGGCTCGACCGGCGGACACGAACACCCGGCGGAAGACGTTGGACGTAGGCGTGCACGGCAACACCGGCCAGGGCGCACTCGTCTACACCTCACCGGACGGCCGGTGGTTCAGCAGAGCCACGTCCGGCAGCGACGCCAACGCGGACGGACGAATCCTGTACTACTACATGAACTCCGACACCGAATACCCGGCAGACTCGGAAATCCCGCTGGACGTGGTACGCCGAGCCGCCCACGAATACCTGACCACAGGCGGGCAACGACCCACCGCCGCAACCTGGCAGACACCGCCCGCGTGGTACCCCACGGCCGGATGACGGCACCGGCCGGGCCTGCCGAGTGGTCGGGAGCCCGGCCGGTACTCGCCAGGTGCTACCGGGGCAAGTAGGCGCGGTGGGACTTGGAGAATTCGAAGCCGTTGTACTTGTCCCAGTTGATCGACCACGTCATCAGGCCGCGCAGGTTCGGGTAGGTCGCCTTGGGCTTGTACGGGCCGCAGTTCGTGCCCTTCATCAGGCAGTCCAGCGCCTTGTGCGTCTCGGCGACCGAGGTGTGGCCGTTGCCCGCGTTGACGCTTGCGGGCAGGCCGATGGCGACCTGGTCCTGGCGCAGGCCGGTGAAGACCTTCGTCGCGTCGCCGCGCACCGGGAAGCCGGCGAGCACCATGTCGGCCATCGCGACGTGGAAGTCCGCGCCGCCCATGAAGTGGTACTGGTTGTCCAGACCCATGATCGGGCCGGAGTTGTAGTGCTGGACGTGCAGCAGGGTGAGGTCGTCCCGCATGGCGTGGATGACCGGCAGGTACGCGCCCGCACGCGGGTCCTGGCCGCTGCCGCCGCCGTAGAACTGGTAGCCGAGCTGGACGAAGAACGTCTCCGGGGCCATGGTGAGCACGAACTTGGCTCCGTAGCGCGCCTTCAGCGACTTGAGCGCGGAGATCAGGTTGACCACCACCGGCGTGGTCGGGCTGCGGAAGTCGGTGTCGCCGGAGTTGAGGGACAGCGAGTGGCCCTCGAAGTCGACGTCGAGACCGTCCAGGCCGTAACGGTCGATGATGGCGCTCACGCTGCGCACGAACGCGTCCCGCGCGCCCGCCGTGGTCAGCTGGACCTGCCCGTTCTGGCCACCGATGGAGATCAGCACCTTCTTGCCCTGCGCCTGCTTCTCCTTGATGCCGGCGATGAACTCGGCCTCGGACTCGACGTTCGGGCACTCGGCCACCGGGCACTGCTGGAAGCGCAGATCCCCTGAGGTCACCGACGTGGGCTCGGCGAAGGACAGGTTGATGATGTCCCAGTCCGGCGAGACGTCCTTCATCCGGATGTAGCCGGAACCGTTGGCGAAGCTGGCGTGCAGGTACCCGACCAGGACCCGCTTGGGCAGCCCGACGGGCGGGGTCGTCGTGGTGGTGGTCGTCGTGCTGGTGGTGGTCGTGGTGCTCGACGTGGTGGTGGTCGTCGTGGGCGACGTCGTCGTGGTGGTCGGCGAGGTCGTCGTGGTCGGTGACGTCGTCGTGGTCGTGGTCGTGGTGACCGTGGGCGCGCCCGTGCACGCCGCTCCGTTGAGCTTGCAGTTGACGGGCACGCCGGGCCCGGTCGCGTTGAAGCCGAAGGTGACCGTGGCACCGGGCGCGACGGTCCGGTTGTAGTCCCGGTTGGTGAACGTGTAGTGGCCGCTCGCGTTGGTCTGGAGCGCGTCCCAGTACGCGGCGACACTGGTGCCGGAGGGCAGGTCGAACTCCACCTTCCACCCGGCGATCGCGGCGCTGGTCTCGTTCTTCACGACGAACTGGGCGGTGTAGCCGGAATCCCAGGACGCGGTCTTGGTGAACGTCGCGGTGGCCGAGGCGGCGTGCGCCGGGGCGAAGCCGACCGCGACGGCGCCCAGCACCAGCGCCCCCACCGCCGCCACCCTCGCCAACAGGACTCTGCGTGACATCGGTCGTTGCCTCCTAGCGGTGGGCGGCCTCCAGGTGGTGAAAATTGGACTAGACCACAGTCGGCCTGTCAAGCGGCGGCGTGCGGTTCCCCCGTCTGCCGACCCCACATCGGCGTGCTCGTCCGGCTACGGTGCGTCCACCAGCGGCGACGGCCCCCGCCAAGGTACCGAAACCCGACCGCTGACCAGCCTTTACCGATTACCGTTCACGAGGTGCAGATACCGTGGAGAGCCGCACCGCGCGCCGCGCTGTCGAGCCCGCTGACCCTGATCGTCAGCCTGGTCACCGCGCTCCTGTTGAGTTTCGTCGTGGCCGCCGCGGTGATGCACTCGGCGGCGTCCGGCAGTGCCGCCGTGGACTACCAGCAGGACCGGCTCTGCACCGAGTCGCTGCACCCGTCGCTGGAGATGCGCTCGCCTCCCGAGCAGGTGACGCCGCTGCTGGACGCCGTGCGCCAGACCGTCGGCGACCAGCCGATGCTGCCCGCCACCTACACGCGTGAAGCGCGCGCCGACTTCGGCGGCAAGCAGACCTACGCCAAGTTCGGCTTCCGGCCCGGCGCCACGGACCGCCTGACCGTCCTCGAAGGCGGCTCCAAGGACGGGCTCTGGGTGCCCAAGAGCATCGCCATGACCACAGATCTGCAACTGGGCAAGCGCGGCATGGGCGGGAGGCTGCCCCCGGTCACCGCCATCTACGCCGACCTGCGCGACCCGCTCGACGCGTGGTGGTGCTCCGAACGGTCGTGGGTCATCCCGAACACGTACGCGAAGTACGACCTCGCGACGTCCGTGGTGTGGATGCCGAGCGCCGCTTCGTTCGCCGACCTCCCGCGCGAGCTGGCCGGCACCGTCGACGTGACCGTCCGGTTCCCCAGCGCCGTGCCGCGGACCGTGGACGAGGCCGAGGACTTGCTGGCCACCGGCACCGCACGCGTCAAGCCGATCGCGGACCAGGGCGTCCGGGTGGTCTCCCAGCTGGTCCTGCCGGTGGAGAACGCCCACCAGACCGTGGGCAACGTCCGTTCCGCGATCCTCCCGCTGACCCTGATCAGCCTCCTCATCGGCCTGGCCGGGGTGGCCACGGTGACCGTCCAGTGGGCGCAGCGCCGGCACACCGAGCTGCGGCTGCTGTGGGTGCGCGGCTCCGGCCCGGCGGCGCTGGGCGGCCGGGCGCTGCTCGAACTGGGGCTGCCGCTCGTCGTGGGCGGCGCGCTCGGGCTCGGCGTCGGCCGGCTGCTGGTACCCGTCTACGCGCCGTCGACCGCGCTGCCACCGGGCACGTCGACCACCGCCTCGGCGGCCGTCCTGGTGGTCATCGCGCTCAGCGTCGCGACCACCTGGGCGACCGCCGCCGTGCGCACGCACCGGATGTTCCAGGCAGCCACCACCGGCACCCGCGTCCGCCGCGTGCTGGCCGCCGTCCCTTGGGAGCTGGCCACCGCCGGCCTCGCGGTGTGGGCGTGGAACCGGGTGCAGCACAGCGGTCTGGCCACCCCGCTCAAGATCGGCGGCCTGCCCCGGATCGACGCCGCCGCGCTGGCGTTCCCGCTGCTGGTCGTGCTGACCACGGCCCTGCTCGCGGCCCGCGTGGCGCGGTGGGCGCTCAAGGCCTCGCACCGCGCGTCGCTGTGGTCCAAGCCGCCCGCGCAGCTGGCGATCCGCCGCCTCGCCGCCGCCGCCGGACCGGTGACCGGCGTGCTGCTGGTGGGTGTGCTGGCGATCGGCACCATCGCGGTGGGCTCCAGCATCGCGGGCTCGCAGAAGACCGCGCTGGAGTTCAAGTCCGGCACCTACACGGGCGCGGAGAGCTTCGCCCAGGTCGCCGACGACACCGTGCTGCCCGACGTGCTGCGCGGCAACTCGACCATCGTGGGGCTCAGCGAGAAGAACGAGCAGGTGGTGCTGGTCGTCGACCCGAAGACGTTCAACGACGGGGCGTTCGGCCACGACGTCGACCCGGCGCTGCTGTCCCGGCCGCTGCGGATCGGCAGCGCGCCGCGCCGCGAGGTGACGCTGCCCGGTCTGCCCGCGATCAACCCCGAGGAGCACCTGCCGTCGTTCCCGAAGCTCGGCACGTCCGGGTGGGTGGTGCCGCGCGACAAGGTCACGTCGGCGGACGACGTGGGCTCCTGGTACGTGTGGTCCGCCAAGCCGCTGGGCGAGCTGACCGAGGCGCTGGCGGACGCCGGGATCAAGTACCGGAACGTGGGTGAGAAGAAGAAGGCGGTGTCGGGTCTGCCGTTCCTGACCATCCAGTGGACGTTCGGTTTCGTCACCGCCATCGGCGCGGTGCTGGCGGTCGTCGCGGCGATCGCGCTGCTGCTGGCGATCGAGGTGCGGCGGCGGCAGAACGCGGTGTCCGGGGCGTTCAGCACCCGGATGGGCCTGCGCCCGGCGGCGCTGCTGTCGAGCCACCTGCTGGAACTGGGCGCGCTCGCCGTCGCGGCGCTCGCGGTCGGGCTCACCGCGAGCATGGTGAGCAGCGGCTTCGCCGTGCCGAAGCTGGACCCGGCGCCGAGGCTGACCCCGACACCGGAGCTGCCCGACGTGTTCCCGCTGCTGGTGACCACGGTCGCGGGCAGTGCGGCGGTAGTGCTGGTGGCGGCGTGGATCGCGGTGCGCGCGGTCCGCTCGGCGCGGATCGGAGAGCTGATCCGTGACTGACCGGATGTGGTGGACACGTGCCCGCGGCGCGGCCGTGGTCGTCCGGCTCGACCGAGAGGAGCTGATCCGTGGCTGACGGGTTCGACGGGAGGCCGGTCGTGGCCGACGACTTCGACCGGGGTGCGGTCCTGGCCGACGCGCACGACGAGCGGCCGGTGGCCGAGCACGTGATGCGCCTGCGCGAGGTGGGCGTCGAGTACCGGACCCCCGCCGGGTCGGTGACCGCGGTGTCGGAGGTGTCGCTCGACGTGCCGTCGAGCGGGATCACCGTGCTCGCCGGGCCGTCCGGGTCGGGCAAGTCGACCCTGCTGCGGGTGCTGAGCCTGGTGGAGCGCCCCACGCTGGGCGCTGTGGAGCTGCGCGGCGCGGGCACCGCGCAGCTGTCGTCCAGGGCGCGGCGGGCGTTGCGGCGCACCGAGATCGCGCTGGTGTTCCAGAACCCCGCCGACAACCTGATCGGCCACCTGACCGTCGGCGACAACCTCCGGGCAGCCGCCCAGGCGGCGGGGCGCGCCGTGCGGGTGGACGAACTGCTGGCCCGGCTGGGGCTGCCGGACACGGCCGGGTGGAAGGTGTCGGCGATGTCCGGCGGCCAGCAGCAGCGGTTGGCGTTCGGGTGCGCGCTGGCCCGTGGCGCTTCCGTGGTGCTGGCCGACGAGCCGACGTCCCAGCTGGACTCGACGTCGGCGGACCTCGTGCTGGAGACGCTGGTCGACCTCGCGCGGCAGGGCGTGCCGGTGGTCGTCGCGTCGCACGACCCCCGGCTGATCGCGTTGGCGGACACCAGTTACGAGCTGCGGAACGGGGCGTTGGCGGCATGACGGCGTTGCGGGTGGTGGGTGTCCGGCGGTCGTTCGAGCACGCCGGCGGACCGGTGCACGTGCTGCGCGGGGTCGACCTGGAGGTGGCGGCGGGCGAGCTGGTGACGCTGTCCGGGCCGTCCGGGTCGGGCAAGAGCGCGCTGCTGACCGTGCTGTCCGGGTTCGACCGGGCCGACGAGGGCACGGTCGAGCTGTGCGGCGAGGTGATGACCACGCCGCCCACCTGGCAGCGGTGCGCGCTGCTCCCCCAGGCGCTGAGCCTGGCGGGCGAGTTGACGCTGGCGGAGAACGTGGCGCTGCCGCTGCGGCTCGGCACGGCCGCCGGGTCCGGTCCGGTCGACGTCAGCCGGGTCGCCGAGCTGCTGGCGGAGCTGGGCATCGGCGAGCTGGCCGACCGCTACCCCGGCGAGGTGTCGTTCGGGCAGCAGCAGCGCGCCGCGCTGGCCCGGGCCGTGGTCGGGTCGCCCAAGGTGCTGCTGGCCGACGAACCGACCGCGCACCTGGACCGGGTCAGCGCGCCCACGGCGGTGCGGGTGCTGCGGCGGGCGGCGGACGAGGGCGCGGCCGTGCTCATCGCCACGCACCACGACGAGGTGCACCGGGCGGCCGACCGCACGGTCGTGCTCTCCGCCGGCCGGGTTTCCGTAGACTAGGGCGCGATGTTCCGTCGACTCGTCGCTCTCGCCCTCGTGCTGCCCTTGGTGGCACTGCTGCTGATGGTGGCCGACAGCCCGTTCCCGGATCCGCCCGGACCGGGGCCGGACGCCCCGACCGCGATGGTGGCGATGGGTGACAGCACCATGTCGGGCGAAGGCGCCGGCAGCTACGAGCCCGGCACGGACGGTGAGAACGACAACTGGTGCCACCGGTCGCGGAACGCGTCGATCCACCACACCAGGGTCGCCGGCATCGACAAGGTGTTCAACCTGGCGTGCTCGGGCGCGAACGCGGAACAGGTCGGCCTCACCGACCAGGTCCGCAACACCGAGGGGTCGCAGGCGCGGCAACTGGCCCGCATCGCCCGCGAGTACCGCGTGACGACCATCGTGGTCGCGGTGGGCGCGAACGACGACCCGCGCTTCTCCGACGTGCTCGGCACCTGCCTCCAGGCGTGGTTCCAGCGCCGGACGGACTGCTCGCAGGCGCTGACCGAGGACTGGCGCGGTCGCGTCGACCGGATGGTGCCGAAGGTCGAGAGCGCCCTGCGCGACATCCGCCAGGTGCTGCGCGACGAGGGCTACACGCCCCGTTCGTACACGCTGGTGCTGCAGTCCTACGCGTCCCCGGTGAGCCCGGATCTGCCGTTCGACCTGCAGAACCTGGCCGGTTGCCCGCTCCGGACCGGTGACCTGCGCTGGGTCCGCGACAACGCGGTGGGCGAGCTGTCGTCCGGCCTGCGCAAGGCCGCCGCCGCGGTCGGGACGCGCTTCCTGGACCTGTCCCGGGCGGGCGACAAGCACGAGGCGTGCGCGGGCGGCGGGAACCCGGACAGCGAGTGGTTCACCCGGCTCACGGTCGACTTCGACGGCCTGCGCGACGAGGCACGGGCCCGGCACGCGCTCCAGGAGTCGTTCCACCCCAACGCCCGGGGTCACGAGCAGTTCGGCCGGTGCATGTCCGCGTTCCTGAGCACCACGGCCCGCACGGCGTCCTGCGTGCCCGACCGATCCGGCAACCTGGACCCGGTGTCGGACAAGGACTAGAGCGCTTCGACCTGGGGCGGCGTCCAGAACTCCGTGCACCGGGCCAGGTAGGCGGCGGCTCGCGCGACGTCCCAGCCGTGGGCTTCCCGCAGGCCGTCGCGCAGCATCCTCAGGTAGCCGCCCGAGGGTGCGACGTGCTCCACGTCGGCGGAGGACCAGGGCGCGGTGAAGGTCAGCGCCGGATGTCCGGTCACGTCCCCGAGGTGCAGCAGGGTCTCGTACCGACCGGTCCCCCGCACGTGCCGCCCGTTGGCCAGCACTTCGGCGAAGTCGAAGTCCGTGCCGGGCTCGCGGTACATCTCCTGCTCGGCGACGTCGGCGAACTGCGCCGCGGTGATCAGGTACCCGCGCACGGCAGCCTTGCCCGGCAGCGCCGGGTCGTAGAAGGCCCGCCCGCCGCCCCACACCGGCGACTCGGTGGCGAAGTACACCCCGCCCGCGACCTCGAACGCCCGCACGGCCGACGGCGGGCTGGTGTCCCGGCAACCCGGGTACTCCCGCGCCGCGCCTTCGGGTCTTCCTCCGGCGAGGTAACAGGCGAACCGATCGGCATACATGTTCGACCCGTAGCTGACGTACCAGACGAGGTTCACCGCCATCGGCCGATCATGCACCGGGAGGGAGCGCGGAACCACGCCGATGACGGGTTCCGGAGGTCACCGGGTGGCGCGCCACTCGTCTTCGAGGATCGCGTAGACGAACTCTTCGCCCCACGAGCCCTTGAACACCTCGCCGTGGCGGAAGTGGGCCTCGCGGCGCATGCCGAGCCGTTCCATGACCCGCCACGACGCTTCGTTGGACGCGTCGCAGGACGCCACGATGCGGTGCAGGTCGAGGTGGTCGAAGCCGAGGTCGAGCATGGCCCGGGAGGCTTCGGTGGCGTAGCCGTGGCCGTGGTGGTCGGGGTGGAGGATGTAGCCGATCTCCCCTTGGCGGTGCTGTTCGTTGAGCCACTTGAGGACCGCTTCGCCGATCACCTCGCCCTCCCGCTCCACGGCCAGCGACAGGTGTTCGCCCTCCTTCGAAGGCCAGGTCACGGCGGCTTTCATCGCCAGGCTCTCGGCGGTCTCCTCCGGGGTCTTCGGCTCTCCGTACAGGTAGCGCACCACGTCCGGCCTGGACTGCCACGAGTGCAGCGCGGCGTGGTCGGCCGGCGTGAACGGGCGCAGGAGCAGGCGTTCGGTGCGGACTGGGTAGGCGGGCTTGATCACGTCTTCCAATCTACGAGCGTCCCCGGTGGGCTGTTGGGATCAACGAACCGGGCGAAGTCGCGATACGGCGGGCGGCAACGGCCCGCGCCAGGGCCGGGTGACCGTCCGGTCAGAGTTCCGCGAGGGCCGTGACCGGGGACTCCACGCAGTCCGCCACGAACCGCAGGAACCCGCCCGCCGTGCCGCCGTCGCACACCCGGTGGTCGAAGGCCAGGGTCAGCTGGGTGACCTTGCGGACGGCGAGCTGCCCGTCGACCACCCACGGCCGGTCGATGATGCGGCCGATGCCGAGGATCGCCGCTTCCGGGTGGTTGATGATCGCGGCCGAGCCGTCCACGCCGAAGACGCCGTAGTTGTTGACCGTGAAGGTGCCGCCGGTCAGCGAAGCCGGCGCGATCCGGCCTTCCCGGGCGGCCGCGGCCAGGTCGGTGACGGCGGCGGCGAGGGCGGACGTGGTGAGGGTGTGCGCGTCGCGGACCACCGGGACCACCAGGCCGCGGTCGGTCTGCGCGGCGAAGCCGAGGTGGACCTCGTCTAGCACCGCGATCTCGTCGCCTTCGACCCGGGAGTTGAGTTCGGGGAACTTCTTCAGGCCCAGCACGGTGAAGCGGGCCAGCAGCGCGAGCAGCGACACGGACGGCATCGCGGCTCGGGCGGCCAGGAAGTCGGTCGCGTCCACGTCCACCCAGACCGTCGCCTCGGGGATCTCGCGGCGGGAGGTGGCCAGCTTCTGCGCGACGGCACCGCGCAGGCCGCGCAGGGGGATGCGCCTGCCGGACGCCGGTGCCGATGCCGCTGGTGCGGTCGGTGCCGCTGCCGCCGATGGGGGTTCGACGGGGTGGGCGGTCGTAGAAGAACCGGCCGCGGTCCTGGTGGTCGCGGTCCTGGTGGTCGCGGTCCTGGTGGTCGCGGTCGCGGCGGCGAGTTCGCGCTCGACGTCCGCCCGGCGGATCACGCCGCCCGGGCCGGTGCCGGCGATGCGGTCCAGGGCCAGGCCGTTGTCCCGGGCCATCCGCCGCACGAGAGGTGAGATGACCGCCGGAGCGTTCCCCCGGGCCGGCACAGACGCGACGGGTACCGGCACGGCCGGAGCAGACGCGGCGGAGGCAGGAGCGGGCGGAGCCGGTGCGGGCGTGGCCGGAGACGCGGCTCCCCGGCCCGGTCCGCGGCGGTTGGCGCGACGGCGGCGCGGCGAGTCGGAGGTGCCGTAGCCGATCAGCACGTTGCCCGACCCCGAGGACATGACGGGCTCGTCGGCGCGTGCGGCCGGCACGCTCACCGACGGCACACCGACGGCCGGCGCACCCACGGACAGCAGCACGGAACCGACCGCCAGCTTCTCCCCCGGCTCGCCGAACCGCGCGCTCACCACGCCCTCGAACGGGCAGGGCACCTCGACCACGGCTTTCGCCGTCTCGACCTCCACCACGGGCTGGTCGACGGACACGTGGTCGCCCACGGACACCAGCCAGTTGACGATCTCGCCCTCGGTCAGGCCTTCGCCCAGGTCGGGCAGCCGGAAGTCAGGCACGGTAGCCCCCCACGACCTCGTCGTCCCACTGGAGCCGCGCGACGGCGTCCAGGATCCGGTCCACGTTCGGCAGGTGGTGTTCCTCCAGCTTCGGCGGCGGGTAGGGGATGTCGAACCCGGTCACCCGCAGCACCGGCGCGTGCAGGTGGTGGAAGCACCGCTCGGTCACCCGGGCGACGACCTCGGCCCCGTACCCGCCGAAACCGGCGGCCTCGTGCACCACGACGGCCCGGCCGGTCTTGCGGACCGACGCGCACACGGTCTCGTCGTCGAACGGCGACAGCGACCGCAGGTCCACGACCTCGACGTCCCAGCCTTCCTCGACCGCGGCCTCGGCGGTCTCCAGTGCGGTGGCCACCATCGGCCCGTAGGCGATCAGCGTCACGTCCCGCCCGGTCCGGCGCACCAGCGCGCGGTCCATCGGCACGGCCGCGCCCGACAGCTCGCCCTTGGCCCAGTACCGCCGCTTGGGTTCCAGGAAGATCACCGGGTCCGGCGAGGCGATGGAGTCCCGCAGCAGCCGGTAGGCGTCGTCCGGCGTGCCCGGCGTGACGACGGTCAGCCCCGGCGTGTGCGTGTAGTACGCCTCGGACGAGTCGCAGTGGTGCTCGACGCCGCCGATCCCGCCGCCGTAGGGCACCCGGATCACGACCGGCAGCGACACCCGGCCGCGGGTGCGGTTGCGCATCTTCGCCAGGTGGCTGGTGATCTGCTCGAACGCCGGGTAGGCGAACGCGTCGAACTGCATCTCCACCACCGGGCGCAGGCCGTTCATCGCCATGCCGATCGCCGTGCCGACGATGCCGGACTCGGCCAGCGGGGTGTCGAAGACCCGGGACTCGCCGAACCGGGCGGTCAGGCCGTCCGTCACCCGGAACACACCGCCCAGCGGTCCGACGTCCTCGCCGAACACCAGCACGCCGGGGTCCTCGGACAGCGCGTCGGCCAGCGCCTGGTTCAGCGCGCGGCCCATCGACACGGTCATGCCAGTTCCTCCGCCAGCGCGGCGGCCTGCTCCCGCAGGTGCCTGGTGGGTGTCGCGTAGACGTGCTCGAACAGCGCTGCGGGGTCGTAGGTCCGGTCGACGTTCATCTTGTCCCGCACGGAGGCGGCGAACTCCTCGGCCTCCGCCGCGACGGCCGACCGGCGGGCGGGGTCCAGCAGGCCGCGCGAGGTCAGGTAGGCCTCGATCCGGTCCACGGGGTCGCGGTCCAGCCACGCGGCGACCTCGTCGGAGGTCCGGTAGCGGGTGGCGTCGTCGGCGTTCGTGTGCGCCTCGATGCGGTAGGTCAGCGCCTCGACCAGCGTCGGCCCGCCGGACTCCAGCGCTTCGCGGACCACCGCGTACACGGCCGCGACGTCGTTGCCGTCCACCAGGACGGACGGCACGCCGTAGCCGACGCCCTTGTGCGCCAACGTGGGCGCGGCGTTCTGCTTCGACAGCGGCACGCTGATGGCATATCCGTTGTTCTGCACGAGGAACACGACGGGAGCGCGCCACACGCCGGCGAAGTTCAGCGCCTCGTGCGTGTCGCCTTCCGACGTGGCTCCGTCGCCCAGCAGCACCAACGCCGCGGTGTCCTCGCCCTTGAGCCGCGCGGCGTGCGCGAACCCGACGGCGTGCAGGGTGTTGGTGGCCAGCGGGGTGCACTGCGGCCCGACCCGGTGCTCATAGGGGTCGTAACCCAGGTGCCAGCCGCCTTGGAGCAGCGTCAGCGTCTCCGCCGGGTCCACTCCCCTGGTGACCAGGGCGACCGAGTCGCGGTAGGTGGGGAACAGCCAGTCTTCCGCGCGCATCGCCAGCACCGAGCCGACCTCGCACGCCTCCTGCCCGCGCGACGACGGGTACACCGCCAGCCGGCCCTGCTTGGTCAGCGCGGTGGCCTGGGTGTCGAAGCGCCGGCCGACGACCATCCGGCGGTGCAGTTCGAGCAGCACGTCGTCGTCCGGCATGGTCAGCGGCGAGTCCTCGACCGGCGAGCCGTCCTTGCGCAACAGCGACAGCGGCTCCTCGGTGGGCAGCAAGGACCGCTCCCTGGTGTGCACCATCGCTCCTCCAGACGCTCATGTGGCGAGTAGAGGGCATGGTCCAGGTCACACTGACCAATCTTCCAGTTCTGACGCGGAATTCTGGACGAATGGCCGCGCAAGGGGGTTATCCTCGGCCATGTGACGCCCAGAACTGGACATTCGGCTCCTCTCGACGAGACCGACCGGCGGTTGGTGGAGGAGCTGCGCGCGGACGGCCGGCTGTCCATGCGGGCGCTCGCGGACAAGCTGCACATCTCGCGCGCGAGCGCCTACTCACGGGTGGAACGGCTGCACCGGGACGGCGTGATCACCGGGTACACGGCGGTGGTCGACCCGGAGCGGTACGGCTTCGGCATCTCGGCCTACGTGTACCTCAAGATCAGCCAGCACTCGTGGAAAGCGGTGCGGCAGCGGGTGCTGGAGATCCCGGAGGTGTGGCACGGCGCGCTGGTGTCCGGCGACTACGACCTGGTGCTGCTGGTGCGGGCGCCGGACGCGCACAGCCTGCGCGACCTGGTGCTGTCCAGGCTCCAGACCATGCCCGACGTGACGTCCAGCCACACCGTGCTGATCCTGGACGAACTGCCGACGGATGGTCACCAGCCGAAGTTCTGAGGCCGGCGACCACCCGCCGCGCGTCCCGTCACCAGCCGAAGTTCTGGGTCCAGTAGATGCCGTAGGCCCCGCCGCGCGCCATGCCGACGCCCAGGGTCTTGAGCTTGCAGTTCAGCATGTTGGCGCGGTGGCCGGGCGACTCCATCCAGCCCTTGACCACGGCTTCGGGGGTGCGCTGGCCCGCGGCGATGTTCTCCGCGCCGGGCGAGGGGTAGCCGGCGGCCTTGACCCGGTCCACGAACGTGCGGCCGTCCTTGGACTTGTGGTCGAAGTAGTTCTGCGCGGCCATGTCGGCGCTGTGGCCGCGGGCGGCCTTGTCCAGCCGTTCGTCCACGGCCAGCGCCGGGCAGCCGTTGACCGCGCGCTCGGCGTTGGTCAGGTTGAACACCTTGGCCTCGGCGAGCTCGACCTCGGTCCTGGCGGGCGCGACGGGCTCGGGCCGCGGCACGGGCTCCGGTGCGGGCTCGGGCTGCGGCTGCTCGGCCGGCGGGGTGCTCGTGCTCGTGGTCGTGGTGGTGGTCGGGGCAGCCTCCGACGGCTCGCCCGACGGGGAGGCGGAGGCGGGCGGGACGTTGGAGTGCGACGTGGTGCGGACCGTGGTGGTCGCCGTGGCGGTCACCAGGCCGATGTCCGGTTGTCCGGCGCAGCCGGCCAGCGTGAGTCCGGCCAGCACGACGACGGGCAGTGCACTGCTCATGCGCGACACGCGGAAGACCTCATCTGCATTCGACGGCTTTTCCGGCACGGCGACCGCGCGAGCGCTTCTTCGCAGGGAAAGCGCGCTGCGGTCGCCGCACCGAAGGGGGAACCGGGCGGATCGGGCAAGGGGGAGAGCGCTGCGATCGGCCCCAATTCCGAAAATGACCCTATCCGCCGCCGGCCCATTGTCAACACGTGATTTATTTAAGGAACATTTAAAGGTCGCATGAGGTGGCGCAAAGAAAAGCCCGGCTAACCTGGCGGCTCCGGTACCCGGGTCAGGCGCAGTTGGACCCTGGTGCCGCCGAGCGGCCCGCGGTCCACGACCAGCGAGCCCCCGGTGGACTCGGCCGCGCGGCGGGCGATGTCGAGTCCGAGGCCGGTGGAGCCGGCGCTGCTGCTTCCACGGCGCAGCGCCGCCTCCAGGTCCGCGATGCCGGGTCCGGCGTCCTCGATCACGATCACCACCCGGTCGGGCTGGTGGAACAGCGCCACGACGAAGCCGACGCCCTCCGGGGTGTGCCGGAAGATGTTGCCCAGCACCACGTCCATCGCGGCGGCCAGGTCGGTCCGGGTCAGCGGGACGAACGCGCTGCGCTCGGTGCCGCGCATGTTCCACCGCCGCTGCTGGTCGTCGGCCAGCGCGGACCAGAACACCAGCCGGTCGTGCACGACCTGCGCGGCGTCGCACCGCCCGCCGGCCGGGTCGTCCAGTTCCCGGCGGGCGGCCCGGATCAACTCGTTGACCTCGCGCTCCAGCGCGTGCACGGCCTGCCGGACGCGATTGGCGTTGTTGTCCGCGCCGAGGGTTTCGGAATCCAGCCGCAATGCGGTGAGCGGGGTGCGCAAACGGTGCGAGAGATCGGCCAGCACTTCCCGTTCGGCGGCCATCAGCTGCCCGATCCGGTCAGCCATCCGGTTGAACGCGCCGGCCGCGTCGAGCAATTCCGGCGGGCCGGTGGGCGTGACCCGGGACGCCAGCTCCCCCTGCTCCATCCGCCGGGCGCCGTCGGCCAGCGCCTTGGCCGCCTTCACCACCCGCGCGCCGAGCCGGTCGGCGACCAGCACCGACGCCAGCACCAGCGACAGCGCCACCCCGCTGAGCGCCAGCCAGGCGGCGGTCACCCCGCGCGACAGCTCGTCCTCGGGCACGAACGCCTCGACCACCGCGACGCGCCCCCGGTCCAGCACGACGGGCTGCATGTGCACCCACCCGTCCGGCACCGCCTCGCTGAACGCCCGCCCGTCCTCCCGCGCCGTCCGGAGCTGGGCGGCGGTGGACTTGACCTCCGAGCCGACCACCCCGCCCTCGGCCAGGTGAACGGCGACCCGCCCGCCGGTGGACGCCACCGCCTGCTCCACCGTCGCCGGGTCGGCCGTGATCACCAGGACCGGCGTGAGCGCACCGGCCTGCCGCTCGGCGTCGGCCAGCGCCCGGTTCTCGGCGAGCTGCCGGACCACCAGCGCGAGCGGGATCAGGAACGCCAGGGCCACCATCGACGTGACGGCCAGCGACACCAGCGCGAGCGACTTCCTCACTCGGCCGCCGTGAGCTTGAAGCCGACACCGCGCACGGTGTGCAGGTAGCGGGGTCGGGCGGCGCGCTCCCCCATCTTGCGCCGCAACCAGGACAGGTGGACGTCCAGCGTCTGGTCGTCCTGCCGGCCGGGCAGGTTCCACAGGTTCGCCAGCAGCTCCGCGCGCGGCACGACCTTGCCCTCCCGGGCCGCGAGGTAGGCCAGCAGGTCGAACTCCTTGCGGGTCAGGCTCAGCTCACGGCCTTCAAGCCGGGCCTCCCGCCGGTCCAGGTCCACGGTCAGCCCGCCGATCCGGATCGGCTCCGCCGCGTCTTCCTTGCGCGCCCGCCGCAGCACCGCCGACAGCCGCGCGGCCAGGTGGTCGCTGGAGAACGGCTTGACCAGGTAGTCGTCCGCCCCGGCGTTGAGCAGCCGGACGATCTCCGCCTCGTCGTCCCGCGCGGTCGCCACGATGACCGGCACGTCGCACACCCCCCGCATCATCCGCAGGGCGTCCGCGCCGTCCATGTCGGGCAGCCCGAGGTCGAGCACGACCAGGTCGAACCGGCCGCCGGTGATCTCCCGCAGCGCTTCCAACGCGGTGCCCACCGGCAGCACGGCGTGACCCAGGCCGGTCAACGCGCGCGTCACCGCCGACCGGACCACCGGATCGTCTTCGACGAGCAGCACCGAGACCATGTCGCGAACCGTAACGCCGGCCGCCACGAACGGGTGAACGGCCCGGTGTCCGGCAGCCGTCGCCACTCCGACCGACCGATGACCGGCGGTCGACGCATCACCGCCACTACGGCTCTCCGCAGCTCTTCTGCCTTTCGGTGCAGATGCCCACCGCGTAACTCTCATGACTCATCCGTCACGCGATCGAGGGGACCGCTCGGACATGACGATCATCGCCGCGCCACCGAGTCCGATAGCCGCCCACCAGATGCTGATCTTCCTGCTCCAGCTGACCGTGCTGCTGGGCGTGGCGTTCGCGCTGGGCAAGCTGGCCGCCCGGTTCAACCTGCCCGCCGTGGTCGGCGAGCTGGCCGCGGGAGTCCTGCTGGGTCCGTCCCTGCTGGCCCACGCGATCCCGCCGCTGTCCGACTGGCTGTTCCCGGCCGACCCGAACCAGATCCACCTGCTCGACGCCGTGGGTCAGCTGGGCGTGCTGCTGCTGGTCGGCTTCACCGGGATGCACATCGACATGAAACTGGTGCGCCGCAAGGGCCGCACCGCGGCCTGGGTGAGTGCGGGCGGGCTGTTCATCCCGCTGGCGCTGGGCGTGGGCGTCGGCCTGGTGCTGCCGGCCGACCTGCTCGGTGGCGAGCGCGGCGAACACCTGGTGTTCGCGCTGTTCCTGGGGGTGGCGATGTGCGTCAGCGCCATCCCGGTGATCGCGAAGACCCTGCTGGAGCTCAAGTTGCTGCACCGCAACATCGGCCAGCTGACCATCAGCGCGGCGGCGGTGGACGACATCGTCGGGTGGTCCCTGCTCTCGGTGGTCTCCGCGATGGCGACCACCGGCCTGCGCGCCGGGCACGTCGCCCTCACCGTCGGCAGCCTGGTCGCCGTCCTGCTGGTCGCGGTGCTGGTCGGCCGGCCGCTGGTGAAGGCGGGTCTCACCGTCGCCAACAAGTCGGAGGACGCCGGCGTCACGGTCGCGGTGGTCGTCCTGCTGCTGCTCGCGTCGGCGGCCGGCACCCACGCGCTGGGCCTGGAGCCGATCCTCGGCACGTTCCTGTGCGGCATCCTGCTCGGCACGTCGGGCCTGCTCAACCGCACCAAGCTCGCGCCGCTGCGCACGTTCGTGATGGCGGTGCTGGCGCCGATCTTCTTCGCCACGGCCGGGCTGCGGATGGACCTGACCCTGCTGGCGGAGCCGGCCGTGCTGCTGGCGGCGCTGGCCGTGCTGGCGATCGCCATCGGCGGCAAGTTCGTCGGGGCCTACCTGGGCGCGCGGCTGAGCAGGCTGACGCACTGGGAGGGCCTGGCGCTGGGCGCGGGGCTGAACGCCCGGGGCGTGATCGAGGTGATCGTCGCGATGGTGGGTCTGCGGCTGGGCGTGCTGACCACGGCGGGCTACACGATCATCGTCCTGGTCGCGGTCGTCACGTCGCTGATGGCTCCGCCGATGCTGCGGTACGCGGTGCGCCGGATCGAGGTCACCGACGAGGAACGCGAGCGCGAGCGGACCTTCGCGGGATGAGGGCGGGCAGGGGCGTGGCCGGGCGGTAGCCGGCTCGGACACCGTTCCGCGCCGGCGACCCGGCGACGGCAACCCGGGACAGCGACTCGGCGACCCGGGTCGGCGACCCGGGTCGGCGACTCGGGTCGGCGACTCGGGACGGCGACTCGGGACGGCGACTCGGCGACGGTGATTCCGCGCAGGTCAGCGGCGCGGTGGGCGGTCAGGGGTCCACCGCGGCGGCTCCGCCGGCAGGATGGCGGCGTGACCAGGGGACTCCAGTACTTCGCGGCGTGGTCGGCGTCGACCGCCGTCGCGGTGGTGCTGTCCTGGCTCGGCATCCGCTTCGTGCTGGACGCGGGCGTCCCGGAACGCCCGCGCATGGTCGCCGGACCTGTCCAGCAGTCGACGGTGATCCCCACGACCACCACCACGACCACCGTCGTCACGACCACCACCACGACCACCACGCAGCCGGTGGTCGTGACGACACCGCCACCGGCCGCCACCACGGCACCGGTCACGACCACGACGCCGCCGCTGCCGTCCGAACAGGGCACCTGGATCGAGCAGAACGGCGAGCGGGTCTACCTGCGCAGCTTCCGGCTCCACGGCGGCGTCGCCGCGATCCGGTTCTCCGAGAGCGACATGGAACCGATCTCGGCCACTCCGCGCCAGGGCTTCGCGGCCAGCATCGAACAGCCCGCCCACGCCGTCGTGGTCGACTTCGTCGGCGCCGGCCACCGCTCCCGGCTCGAAGCGAGCTGGATCGGCGGACCGCAGTGGCGGATCCTCGAATCCAGCTGAGCCGCTCCGACTCGGCGCGCTTCCCCTCAGCGGCTCCGACTCGGCGGGCTCCCGGCGCGGCGGGCTCCGGATTCGGCGGCTCCGGCTCGGCGGACGTTCCGCTCGCCGGGCCGGCTCGGGTCGCTCCGCGCTCCCCGGAATTCCGGCCTGGCGTAGGTACGCGTCACCCGGAATTCGATGGTTCCATCATCGCCATGACTCACGCCGGCGAAGCGCACCACGAAGACCTCTCCGAACGCCTCAACTGGCTGCGCGCCGGCGTGCTCGGGGCCAACGACGGCATCGTCTCCACCGCCGGCCTGGTGGTCGGCGTGGCCGGGGCGACCACCGACCGCACCGCCATCCTGGCCGCCGGGGTCGCGGGACTGGTGGCCGGCGCGCTGTCCATGGCGGGCGGCGAGTACGTGTCGGTGAGCACGCAGCGGGACACCGAGCGGGCCGCGCTGAAGCTGGAGGAGCGCGAGCTGCGGGAGATGCCCGAGCAGGAGGAACGCGAACTCGCGGACATCTACCGGGACAAGGGTCTGTCGCCCGACCTGGCCGTCCTGGTGGCCCGCGAGCTGACCGAGCGGGACGCGCTGCGGGCGCACGCCGAGGCCGAGTTGCAGATCGACCCGGACAACCTGACCAGTCCCTGGCAGGCGGCGTGGGCCTCGCTGCTGTCGTTCGCGGCGGGCGCGGTGATCCCGCTGGTGGCGATCGTGCTGCCGCCCACCAGCTGGCGGGTGTGGGCGTGCGCGCTGGCGGCGCTGGTGGGGCTGGTGCTGACCGGGGTGATCAGCTCGCGGCTCGGGTCGAGCCCGGCGTGGCGGGCGGTGCGGCGCAACGTCGTGGTCGGGTCGCTGACCATGGTCGTCACCTACTACGTGGGCCTGCTGTTCGGGGTGACGTTCGGCTAGGTGCGGCCGGAACGTGGTGCCCGACCCGGTGGCTCCGGTGTTCCGTCAGGATTTCCACCCTCCGTGACCGGTCGGTCACTCCCGTCGCACCGCGCGCGGACCGCGTACGAGCGCCGAAAAAGTCGTGCGATCGAGGTGTGAAGTCCGCTCCGAGCGGGTAACCGCGACGGGCTCGGTGCCGTAGGGCGCGCCGAGCCCGGAGCGGAAGGTGCCAGCCGTGATCCAGTCCCCCACCACCTTCTTCGTCCCGCGCACCGGGAGAGCCGAGCGACGGCTCTGGACCGTGCTCACCGCACTGTTCGTCCTGGTCGCGGGGGTCAACAGCGTGCTCGCCCTGAGCGAGGCCCAGTGGTGGCAGGGGGCTGTCGCCGGGCTGTTCATCCTGGCCGCCGCGGGCTGCGCCCGGTTCGCCCGGCTCATCCGGAACTGACTTCGCCACCGCACCGGCGCCCACCAGCGAGCGAGTACTGGTTCTACCGGGTGTAACCCGCTGGTCCGAAGGATGTCAACCAGGCGTGGGATTCCCCACGACGCCCTGTCGGACTAGAGCCATAACCGCGAATTCACACTATCGTCACAAGACCCCGGCAATCCCGGTGCACCGCCCCGCGTGACCGAGCGGCCCCATCCGGCCGCGCGGACCGCGCGCACAAGGAAGTGCAGTTTCCCGCACAACGGAGTGCGGTCCCACGTCGACGACCTCCCGGCGTGGATCCACAGCCAGCTACGCAGGCCGTGCTGCCGCGCGTCGAAGATGCGCGCGGACGTCCGGCCGTCTCCGTTTGCCCAGAAGAAGCTTCTTCGGGCGATGCCACGGGAGGGCCCGTCGTGACCCACCACCACAAGCCGCAAGGCCTTTACGACCCCCAGTTCGAGCACGACGCCTGCGGTGTCGCGTTCGTCGCCGACCTGGCCGGTCGGCGAAACCACGCGATCGTGGCGAAAGCGCTGGTCGCGTTGCGCAACCTGGAGCACCGGGGTGCCCGCGGCGCCGAGCCGGAGACCGGCGACGGCGCGGGCATCCTGATCCAGGTGCCCGACGCGTTCTTCCGCGAGGTCGTCGACTTCCCGCTGCCCGAACCGGGCTGCTACGCGGTCGGCACCGCGTTCCTCCCGCACGACAACGCCGAGGTCAGGGCCGAGATCGAGCGCATCGCCGGCGAGGAGGGCGCGACCGTCCTGGGCTGGCGCGACCTGCCGGTGGACGCCGAGCACGTCGGGCCCACCGCGCGGACCACCATGCCCGCGTTCAGCCAGCTCTTCCTCGGCGGGGAGGAGGGCCTGGAGCTGGAACGCCTGGCGTTCGTGGTGCGCAAGCGGGTCGAGCACGCCACCGACGTGTACTTCCCCAGCCTGTCCGGCCGGACCATCGTCTACAAGGGCATGCTCACCGAGCCGCAGGTGGAGAAGTTCTTCCCGGACCTCACCGACGAGCGGGTGACCAGCTCCGTCGGCCTGGTGCACTCCCGGTTCTCCACCAACACGTTCCCGTCGTGGCCGCTGGCCCACCCGTACCGGTACGTCGCGCACAACGGCGAGATCAACACCCTGCGCGGCAACCGGAACTGGATGGACGCCCGCGAGTCGGTGCTGGCCACCGACCTGATCCCGGGCGACCTGGAGCGGATCTTCCCGGTCATCACGCGCGGCGCGAGCGACTCGGCCACCTTCGACGAGGTGCTGGAGCTGCTGCACCTGGGCGGCCGGTCGCTGCCGCACGCCGTGCTGATGATGATCCCGGAGGCGTGGGAGAACCACGCCGAGATGGACCCGCAGCGGCGCGCGTTCTACGAGTTCCACTCCACGCTGATGGAGCCGTGGGACGGCCCGGCGCTGGTGGCGTTCACCGACGGCACGCTGATCGGCGCGGTGCTGGACCGCAACGGCCTGCGCCCGGCCCGCTACTGGGTCACCGAGGACGGCCTGGTGGTGCTGGGCTCCGAGGCGGGCGTGCTGGAGCTGGACCCGGCGACCATCGTGCGCAAGGGGCGGCTGGAGCCGGGCCGGATGTTCCTGGTGGACACCGCGCAGGGCCGGATCATCGACGACGAGGAGATCAAGGGCGAGCTGGCCGCCGAGCACCCGTACCAGGAGTGGGTGGCCGACGGCATCCTGCACCTGGCCGACCTGCCCGCGCGGGAGCGCGAGGTGCCGACGCACGCGTCCCTGGTGCGCCGCCAGCAGGTGTTCGGCTACACGGAGGAGGAGCTGGCGCTCCTGCTGCACCCGATGGCCCGGACCGGCGCGGAGCCGATCGGCTCGATGGGCAACGACGCCCCGTTCGCGCCGCTGTCCGACCGGCCCCGGCAGCTGTTCGACTACTTCTCCCAGCTGTTCGCCCAGGTGACCAACCCGCCGCTGGACGCGATCCGCGAGGAGCTGGTGACCAGCCTGCACGCCACGCTCGGCGCCGAGCCCAACCTGCTGGACGTGGACGGGGACTCGTGCCGGCGCATCTCGCTGCCGTTCCCCGTGCTGGACAACGACGAGCTGGCCAAGCTGGTGCACGTCGACGACGACGGCACCCTGCCCGAGTTCCGCACCCACAGCGTGCGCGGCACCTACGACGTGCACGGCGGCGGCGCGGCGCTGGTCGGCCGGCTGGCCGAGATCAAGGTCGAGGTGTCGGCGGCCATCCGGGACGGCGCACGGCTGATCGTGCTGTCCGACCGGGGCGTGGACGCCGGGCACGCGCCCATCCCGTCGCTGCTGCTGACCGGCGCGGTGCACCACCACCTGGTGCGGGAGAAGACCCGGACCCAGGTCGACCTCATCGTGGAGGCGGGCGACGCCCGCGAGGTGCACCACGTCGCGTTGCTCATCGGCTACGGGGCCAAGGCGGTCAACCCGTACCTGGCCATGGCGTCGGTCGAGGAGCTGTCCGAAGTGGACGCCAGGACCGCGACCCGGAACCTCATCAAGGCGCTCGGCAAGGGCGTGCGCAAGACGATGTCCAAGATGGGCGTCTCGACCGTCGCCTCCTACACCGGCGCGCAGATCTTCGAGGCCATCGGCCTCGGCACGGAGGTCGTCGACTCCTGCTTCACCGGGACGACCTCCCGGCTCGGCGGCGTCGGGTTCGACGTCATCGCCGAGGAGGTCGCGCGGCGGCACCGGGTCGCGTTCCCGCCCGACGGCGTGCGGGCGCACCACCGCGAGCTGGAGACCGGCGGCGACTACCAGTGGCGCCGCGAGGGCGAGGCTCACCTGTTCAACCCGCAGACGGTGTTCAAGCTCCAGCACTCCACCCGGGCCGGGCGCTACGACGTCTTCAAGGAGTACACCAAGGCGGTGGACGACCAGTCGCGGCGGCTGATGACGCTGCGCGGGCTGTTCGCGTTCAAGGACACCACGCCCATCCCCATCGAGGAGGTGGAGCCGGTCTCGGAGATCGTGAAGCGGTTCGCCACCGGGGCGATCTCCTACGGCTCGATCTCCAAGGAGATGCACGAGGTCCTCGCCATCGCGATGAACCGGCTGGGCGCGAAGTCCAACACCGGCGAGGGCGGCGAGGACGCCGAGCGGTTCGTCCGGGACGCCGACGGCGACCTGCGCCGCTCCGCGATCAAGCAGGTGGCGTCCGGCCGGTTCGGGGTCACCAGCGAGTACCTGGTCAACGCCGACGACATCCAGATCAAGATGGCGCAGGGCGCGAAGCCCGGCGAGGGCGGGCAGCTGCCCGGCGCGAAGGTGTACCCGTGGATCGCCAAGACCCGGCACTCCACGCCCGGCGTGGGCCTGATCTCCCCGCCGCCGCACCACGACATCTACTCCATCGAGGACCTGGCGCAGCTCATCCACGACCTGAAGAACGCCAACCCGGCGGCGCGCATCCACGTGAAGCTCGTCTCCGAGGTCGGCGTCGGCACGGTCGCGGCGGGCGTGTCCAAGGCGCACGCGGACGTCGTGCTGATCTCCGGCCACGACGGCGGCACCGGCGCGTCCCCGCTGTCGTCCATCAAGCACGCGGGCGGGCCGTGGGAGCTCGGCCTGGCCGAGACGCAGCAGACGCTGCTGGCCAACCGGTTGCGCGACCGGATCGTGGTGCAGACCGACGGTCAGCTCAAGACCGGCCGGGACGTGGTGATCGCGGCCCTGCTGGGTGCGGAGGAGTTCGGCTTCGCCACCGCTCCCCTGGTGGTGTCGGGCTGCGTCATGATGCGGGTCTGCCACCTGGACACCTGTCCGGTGGGCGTGGCCACGCAGAACCCGGTGCTGCGCGCGAAGTTCGCGGGCAAGGCCGAGCACGTGGTGAACTTCTTCGAGTTCGTGGCGCAGGAAGTCCGGGAACTGCTGGCCCGGCTGGGTTTCCGGACGCTGGCCGAGGCCGTGGGCCACGCGGAGCTGCTGGACACCCGGGCGGCCGTGGACCACTGGAAGGCGGCCGGGCTCGACCTGTCGCCGATCTTCCACGTGCCGGAGCTGCCCGAGGGCGCGTCGCGGCACCGCACCGCGACCCAGGACCACGGGCTGGCGAAGGCGTTGGACAACACGCTGATCCAGCTCGCCGAAGGCGCGATCGCGTCCGGTGATCGGGTGCGGCTGGAACTGCCGGTGCGCAACGTGAACCGGACCGTCGGCACCATGCTCGGCTCCGAGGTGACCAAGCGCTGGGGCGGTGCGGGACTGCCGGACGACACCATCGACATCACCTTCACCGGCACCGCCGGGCAGTCGTTCGGCGCGTTCCTGCCGCGCGGCATCACGTTGCGGCTCATCGGCGACGGCAACGACTACGTGGCCAAGGGCCTGTCCGGCGGGCGGATCACCGTCCGGCCGGTGCCCGACGCGCAGTTCGCGGCCGAGCAGCACGTCATCGCGGGCAACGTGATCGGCTACGGCGCGACCGGCGGCGAGATCTTCCTGCGCGGCAAGGTCGGCGAGCGGTTCTGCGTGCGCAACTCGGGCGCGCTGGCCGTGGTGGAGGGCGTGGGCGACCACGGCTGCGAGTACATGACCGGTGGCCGCGTGGTCGTGCTCGGGCCGACCGGGCGCAACTTCGCGGCGGGCATGTCCGGCGGCGTCGCCTACCTGCTGGACGCGGCGGCGCAGCGGGTCAACCCGGAGATGGTGGACCTGGACCCGCTGGACGAGGCGGACCGCGAGTTCCTCCGCGCGGCGGTGGAGAAGCACTACACCGAAACGGACTCCGCAGTGGCGCACGGCCTGCTGGCGGACTGGGACCTGGCGGTCGACCGGTTCACCAAGGTCATGCCCAAGGACTACAAGCGGGTGTTGGCGGCACAGGCGCGGGCCGAACTGGAAGGCCGCGACGTCGACGAGGCGATCATGGAGGCCGCTCATGGCTGACCCGAGGGGCTTTCTGACCACCGGGCGGGAGACCCCCCGCAGCCGTCCGGTGTTCCTGCGCCTGCGCGACTGGCGCGAGGTGTACGAGGAGTTCGAGCGGCCCCGGCTGGAGAAGCAGGCCGGGCGCTGCATGGACTGCGGCATCCCGTTCTGCCACCAGGGCTGCCCGCTGGGCAACCTGATCCCGGAGTGGAACAACCTGGTGTGGAAGCAGGACTGGCGCGACGCGTCGGAACGCCTGCACGCCACGAACAACTTCCCGGAGTTCACCGGGACGCTGTGCCCAGCACCGTGCGAGGCGGCTTGCGTGGTGGGGATCAACGGCGATCCGGTCACCATCAAGCGGGTCGAGATCTCGATCATCGACCGCGCCTGGGACGAGGGCTGGGTCACGCCCCAGGAGCCCCGCACCCGCACCGGCAAGCGCGTCGCCGTGGTGGGTTCGGGGCCCGCGGGACTGGCCGCCGCGCAGCAGCTGACCCGGGCCGGGCACGACGTGGTGGTGCTGGAGCGGGCGGACGCGATCGGCGGGCTGCTCCGCTACGGCATCCCCGAGTTCAAGATGGAGAAGTGGCGGCTGGACCGCCGGCTGGACCAGATGCGGGCCGAGGGCACCGAGTTCCGGACCGGCGTGGACGTCGGCGTGGACGTCACGGTGGCGGAACTGCGGGCGTCCTACGACGCGGTCGTGCTGGCGGGCGGCGCGACGGCGTGGCGGGACCTGCCCGTGCCCGGCCGCGAGCTGTCCGGCGTGCACCAGGCGATGGAGTACCTGCCGTGGGCGAACCGGGTGGCGCGCGGCGAACTGGACGCGCCCCCGATCAGCGCCGAGGGCAAGCACGTCGTGGTGATCGGCGGCGGTGACACCGGCGCCGACTGCGTCGGCACCGCGCACCGCCAGGGCGCGCTGTCGGTGACCCAGCTGGAGATCATGCCCCGGCCGCCGGAGCGGCGCGCCGAGGTCCACCCGTGGCCGACGTACCCGATGCTGTACCGGGTCACCTCGGCGCACGAGGAGGGCGGCGAACGGCTCTACGCGGTGTCCACGGTGGAGTTCCTCGGCGACTCCGACGGCGCGGTGCGGGCGCTGAAGCTGGTGGAGGTGGCGGCTTCGGGCGGCCGGTTCGAGCCGGTGCCGGGCACCGAGCGGGAGATCCCGGCGCAGCTGGTGACGCTGGCCATGGGCTTCGTCGGGCCGGAGAAGGCCGGGCTGGTGCAGGAGCTGGGCGTCGAGCTGGACGCGCGCGGCAACGTGGCCCGCGACCAGTCCTTCGCGACCTCCGTGGACGGCGTGTTCGTGGCCGGCGACATGGGCCGCGGCCAGTCGCTGATCGTGTGGGCGATCGCGGAGGGCCGGTCGGCGGCGGCCGGCGTGGACGCCTACCTGACGGGCCGCGACGTGCTGCCCCGGCCGATCGAGCCGACGGACCGGCCGATCGCGTAGAGACGACCCCGCGGCGGACGGCCAGGGCTGTCCGCCCGCCGCGGGGTACCCCGGACCGGCCCTCGGTGGGCGGACAGCGTCGTCCACCCGCCGGGGGCTTCTCCACGCACGCTCAGCGCACGGCGGTCAGCCGCAGGTCCGGCACCCGCAGCGAACGACCGACGAAGTCGCGGCCGCGCCACGCCGGGTCGTCGCCGTTCCACGACACCGACCCGCACCCGAGCGTCGCGGTCGTCTCCCCGTCGGGCAGCGTCCCGGGGAACGACAACGTCGCCCGCACCACCGCACCACCGCCGGGCACGTCCAGGAAGAACCGCTCCCGCACGACCTCGAACAAGCCGTTGAGCCGCAGTTCCGTGCCGTCCGCGCGGATCAGCCGGCACGAGTCCACCACGCTGACCTTCGCCGCCAGCGAACTCCGGTTCACCGCGGCGACGGTGACCTTGGTGAAGTTCTCCGTCACGGCCACCTGCTCCACGGTCGCGGTCAGCGGACCCACCTCGCCCGACGCCAGGGTGGCCAGCCGTTCGGCGAGCACGGACTCGTGCGCGGTGATCCGGTCGACGAGGGCCGCGATCCCGTACGCCACCCCGCCACCGAGCACGAGCAGCACGAGCGCCGCACCCACCAGCGGACCCGGCCCGGTGCCGCGCGCCCGCACCTCCGGCAGTTCCCGCAGCAGGTCCACGACCAGCGGCAGCGCGCCCAGCGCGAGCGCCAGGCCCGCCGTCGCCGGCGGGGTCGTGGTCGGCTGCACCAGCTTCACCACCGCCGTCACGACCAGCGCGGTCAGCACGCACAGCAGGACCCGCAGCGGCGTCAGGAGCCGCCTGCCCCGCCGGGGAGGCGGGCCGGTGCGCCGCACGGGCGCGCGGCGCGGCTCCCGGTGCGCCGCGCGACGCCCCCGGCCGACCCGGTCCGGGGAAGTACCCATCCGTGCTCCACCCCTCGTCCGGCACCGCGCCCGTGAACGGCGCCCCCACCAGCGTGCGGTCCGATGATCGAATCGGCCGGACCGGACACCCGGAAATCACTCGGACGTGGGAGGCGGGCCGGGCAGCCGCGCGCCTGCCCGGCCCGACGCGACTAGCGGCAGACCTTCCAGGCGAAGTGGTAGAGCGTGTCGAAGCTGCCGTCCGTGGAGTCCATCGACATGAAGCTCGTCGTGGTGTTCGGGTTGGACGTTCCGACGTTCACCCGGAGCTCGGTGTTGATGTTGAAGTTCCGGCGCTCACCGCACGGGTGGTAGACGATGGCGGCGATCTCGGTGGTGTCGGTCGCCTGCCAGTCGTCGCTGAGCGCACCGTTGAAGGTGTGGGTCTTGTAGGCCGTCGGCGACATCCCCTGGAAGTAGTAGTTGGCCCGCTCGACCCCGGAGGCACCGCGTTCCAGGTGGGCGAACCCGCGGTAGTCGGCCTGCGCGATGCCGTAGGTGAAGCCCTGCGGCACGTTGACTCTCAGGTTCAGCTGGCAGTTCTTCCGGAAGTCGGTGGGCGAAGCACCGACCCCGACCTGTGCCAGGAAATCGCTGTACGTGACGGTGAACGCCTTGTTGTCCGGCGAGACCGCCACGGCGGCGGTGCCCGCCGGGCAGCCCGAACCGTTGACCGTCACCACGTCGATGGTGATGTGGTCGGGCGGTGGCACTGTGCCCGGTGCCCCGCCCGGAGGAAAGATGATCACCGACGTCGCCAATGCGGCCGCGGCCGCGAAGTTCAGCATGGAAGCACCTTCCGACTAGTTTCGGCGCGGCGGCGGCAGAATTAATCCGGAGCCTGCGGCGGCGGCTGTCAGAAAATTGTCAGCAACGCTTCCAGGAGAAGTGGTAGCGGGTGCTCACGTTGCTGTCGGTGGAATCCATCACCATGAAGCTGTTGCCCCGCGAGCTACCCGCCGTGACGCGCAGTTCGGTGTTCACGTTGAACAGCCGGCGCTCCCCGCACGGGGCGTACACGATGGCGTCCCACTGCGTGCTGTCGGTGGCCTGCCAGTTGTCGCTGAGCGGGCCGTGGTAGGTGTGCGGCTTGCGCGCGGTGGGCGACATGCCGGAGAAGTAGTAATTGCCCTGCTCCAGTCCGGTGGCACCGGCCTGGAGGTGCGCGAACCCCCGGTAGTCGGCCTGCGTGATGCCGAACGTGAAGCCCTGCGGGTAGCTGAGCTGGAGGGTCAGCTGGCAGTTCTTCCGGAAGTCGGTCGGTTCGGATCCCGCGCCCGCCTGGGCGAGGAACTGGCTGTAGGTCACGGTGAACGTGGTGCGGTCCTCCGAGGGGGCGACGGCGGCCGTGCCCGCCGGGCAACCGGAGCCGTTGACGGTGAGCACGTCCACCCGCACGTAGTCCGGTGGGCTCAGCTCCGCCACGCCCCCGGTGGGCACTAACGACGACATGGCGAGGGCGGCCGCTGCCAAAGTGGTCAGCATGGGAGGCCTTTCTGCTGCGTGGTGACGCGGCGGCGCGGTGGAAATGTAGCGCAGAATACTTCGGGCCCGTTCCGCCAACTGGGTGGCGAGGATTTTTCAAACGTTCCACCCGGTCTGGCGGAATTTTCCGACAAGGTCGGATGACCACATCTCGGAAAAGTGCTCCGGTTTTCAACCACAGTTTCCGGTAATACTGTCCAACCGGTTGGAACCGGTCCGCGCGCACTGGATCGTGGCACGCACGAAAAAGCACCGGAATCGTTCGGGCGACTGACGACCGAGCGCCGGAGCAGATCGGGTGCGAACGGTCGCGACCGTCGTAGCCCACGCGGAACACCCGTCACCCCGGGTTCGCGGCGCTCATTCCCGGGTGGCCACCGCCACCGCCGGCTCGATTACACCATCCGCGCGCTCCGCGCCGCACCCGGCACCCCGAAGCATCCACGTCCCGGGCGCACCGCGGCACGGGAGCACACGCCTCCCCGTGTCCCCCCGTCGAAGATCTGCGGTGACCGCCGATCACGCTGCGGAACGTGGCCGACGGACCCGCTCTCCCCCGAACGGACGCTCAGTCGGGACGCGCCGCGACCACGCGGCGGATCAACTCCACCATCTGGGTGCACTCCGCCGGGTCCAGCACCTCGAACCACCGCGCCTCGCGCGCGTTCTGGCGCGGGAACACCCGGGACACCGACTGCCGCCCCTCGTCGGTCAGCGCCACGAACACCACCCGCCGGTCCTGGTCGTCGCGGGTCCGCTCGACCAGCCCGGCCCGCTCCAGCGTGTTGATCAGGTTCGACATCGCCGACCGGGTGGTGCCCGACAGGTCGGCCAGCCGCGCCGGCTGGGTCGGCCCCAGGATCCACAGCTTGAACATCAGCCGGAACCCCGGCATGGTCCACCCCTGCTCGCGGTGCACCAGCGCCTCGTAGTCGGTGATCATCATGTACGCCAGGTGCAGCACGTTGTACGAGAGGCCGAACGCCTCCGCGTCACCGCCGGACTCCGCGATGCGGTGCCTCGCGAACCGCTCGTAACCCTGCTCCGTCACCACGTCGTCCGCGACGGGAACCTCCTGCTCTGCCACCTGCGCATCCTCCCAGGGCCGGCCGGTCCGTGGAACGCGAATGGGGCACACTTACCGGCGTGCTCGGGACGAGGCGGTTCGGGATCACGGCGGCGCTGGCGCTCGCGATCGCCACCGCCGCCTCGGTCGCCGCCGGCTTCGACCTGGTCACCGGTGCCGCCGCGGTGGCGTTGGACGACCTCGCGCAGCTCGCCACCGGTCTGTTCGCGACGGGTTCCTGCTGGTGGACGGCGCGCCGACGGCAGGGTCCGGACCGGGTGTGGCGGATCGTGATGGGCCTGGGCATGTTCGGCTGGTCGGTCGGGCAGAGCCTGTGGACCTGGTACCAGCTGGTCGAACAACGCGCGGTGCCCTCGCCGTCGCCCGCCGACGCCGGGTACCTGAGCATCGTGCCGTTCGCGTTCGTGGCCCTGCTGGTGATCGGCAGCCACCGCCGGTCGGACACCCCGGACGCCCTGCTGGACCGCCGTTCCCGCAGCGCGCGCCTGGTGCTGCTGCTGGACGGCCTGATCGTGGTCGGCTCGCTGTTCCTGCTCACCTGGACGACGTCGCTGGGCAGCCTGGTGCAGGCGGGCAACCCGAGCACGGCCGCGTTCCTGGTCGCCATCGCCTACCCGCTGACCGACCTGGTGCTGCTGGTGATCGTGGTGGTGCTCGGCGCGGACCGGAAGGTCGTGCTGCGGCCCCAGTTGCGGCTGCTCGGCCTGGGCCTGGTGGGGCTGGCCGCGTCCGACAGCGCGTTCGCCTACCTGGTGAGCGTCCAGGCCCCCGAGGTGCCGCCACTGGCCAACGCGGGCTTCGTGATCGGCCCGGTGCTGATCGCCCTGGCCGCGCTCGTCCCGTCCACGCCGCACACCGCGGGCGCCCGCGCGGCCCGCTCCCGGCAGTGGGCGTACCTGCTGATGCCGTACGTGCCGCTGCTGGTGAGCACCGTCCTAGTGCTGCGCCGGACCGCGATCGGCGACCTGGCACCGCTGGACGCGGTGGAGATCGGCTGCGGCTTCACCGTGTTCGTCGCCGTCATCCTGCGCCAGCTCGCGACCATTGTGGACAACGCGAAGCTGGCCGCGATGCTGCGGGAGTCCGAACACTGGCTGGTGCACCAGGCGCAGCACGACGCGCTGACCGGCCTGGCGAACCGGGCCCTGTTCGAACGGCGCCTGGACGAGGCGATGGCCTCCCACCACGGGGGCAGGCCGTTCGGCCTGCTGTTCGTGGACCTGGACGACTTCAAGGCGGTCAACGACGTCTCCGGGCACGCGCACGGCGACGCGGTCCTGGAGCGGGTCGCCCGCCGGCTGCGGGAGTGCGTCCGCGACACCGACGTGGTGGCCCGGCTCGGCGGCGACGAGTTCGGCGTCCTGGTGGAGGGCGTGGACGAGCCGGAGAAGGTCGCGTTCCGGATCCTGGACTCGCTCGGCGAGGAGATCAGCGCCAGCGTGGGCGTCGTGGTGTGCGCCGACCCGGACCCGGAGGAGACCGCGCAGTCCGTGCTGCGACGCGCCGACAAAGCCATGTACCAGGCCAAGCGCGGCGGTGGCCGGGGGCTGGTCATCCACCCCTGACCGGGACGTGCGCTAGCGCGAGCCCAGCCGGGCGGCCAGTTCCTCCGCCTCGGACCGGGTGAACTTCCCGGAGATCACCGTGGCACCACCGGTGATCGCCTCGTTGATGGTGGGCGCGGACAGCACGGACGTGTTGAGCACCAGCGCGACCCGCTGCCCCACCAGCTCCGCGGTGAGCTTTCCCCAGGTCTTCCCGCCGTCCTCGGTGAACCGGACCTCGACCACGAACCCCCCGCTGTGCTCGTCGGCACGCGCGGCGGCGCTCTCGATGTCGTCGTTGCCGAGGGCGGCCGGGCCGAGGACGAGCCGTTCGCCGGTCTTGTGGTCGCAGGTGAGCAGTGGCTCGGCCGGGTCGTCCTGTCCGGCCAGCGGGTCGTTCTCGGGGCACCGGAACGCGGAGAGCGCCGCCGCCTGGTTGGCGGGCACGGCGAGTGCCGGGTCCTGTCGCACCTTGCGCTCGGCTTCGATCGCCTGCTGCTGCTCGGCCGTGGACGGCTCGACGGCGCGCGGCGGGCCACCGGCCTCGCTGGTGGACGCGGTGGGCGGGGTGGGTGCGGTGCTCTGCGACGCGGTCAGCACCGGGCGGATCAGCAGCACCGAGGGGCCGTCCGGCGGGGAGGCCTTCGGCGTGCCCGTCGTGCCGCCCGACGAGGTGCAGCCCGAGGCCGCGACCGCCAGCAGGGCCACCACCAGGAGCGCCCTCATCGCTTGGGCACGAACGCGTAGATGCTGGCGGGCGAGCCGGACCCGCGCCGGTTGACCGTGCCGCCGACCAGGATGTGCGCGCCGGTCTCCGGCAGCCGGGCCAGGTTCGCCAGGACCTCCAGGCTGATCCGGTGCTCCCGGTACAGGAGCCTGGACACCGCGTAGGTGGTGTCCAGCGCGGACTCCGGGCTGAAGGTGTCGGTGCCCAGCGCGCCGCGCCGGCCGAGGCGTCCGGTGCGGACCAGCCACTGCACGGCCGCCAGCGAGAAACCCGGCTGGTGCATCTGCCCGGCCGCGTCGAAGTTGTAGAACGCCGGGGTGCCCCAGCGGTCCTCCCACCCGGTCCACAGCACGACCGCCGCCTCCTTGGGGATGCGGCCGTGCTCGCGTTCCCACCGCTGGAGGTCGGCGACGCTCACCTCGTAGTCGGCGTCACGCCGGGCGCGGTCCCGCACGTCGATCTTCACCGCGGGCAGGAACAGGTCCTCGGTGTCGAGCTCGTCGGCGTGCGGCTGGCCCTCGTTGAAGTGCGAGGGAGCGCCCCAGTGGGTGCCGGTGTGCTCGCCCTGCCGCACGTACTGGAGGTAGAAGCCGTCCTCGGGCACGGTCGTCACGGTGGTCATGGTGAACTCCGGGTCGCCCGGGTAGACGTTGGTCCGGTCCGGGTCGTTGACGTGCGCCAGGTTCACCAGCCGGTAGTCCCGCAACCCCGGCGGCGCAGCGCTTGCGGTCCCCGCGCCCGTCACCGCCATCCCACCCACTGTCGAAACCACACCCGCGAGCATCGACCGTCTGCGCACCGCCGACCACTCCTCCAGCTAGCCGTCACCCGATCCGGGCAACCATAACGGCCGGCCGATCACCAGACGACGACCTGCCGGACGGCCCCACCCGCCGCCAGACGGGTGAAGCCGTCGTTCACGTCCGAGATTCCCAACCGCCCGGACAGCAACTCGTGGACCGGCAGCTGCCCGGCCCGGTACAGCTCGACGAACCGGGGCACGTCCCGGCGCGGCACGCACGACCCGAGGTAGCTGCCCTTCAGCGTCCGCTCCTCGGTGACCAGGCCGAGCGCGGGCAGCGCCACGGTCCGCGCGGGGTGCGGCAGGCCGACCGCCACGGTGGTCCCGCCCGCCGCCGTGGCCAGGTAGGCCTGTTCCAGCACCGCCACGACGCCCGTGGTGTCGATGACCTTGTCCGCGCCGCCGCCGGTCAGCTCCCGCACGGCCGCCACCGCGTCCGGCCCACCCGCCACGTCGTGGGTGGCGCCCAGCCGCCGCGCCAGTGCCCGCTTGTGCTCCACCACGTCCACCGCGACGACCTGCGACGCCCCGGCGGCCCGCGCGGCGAGCAGCGCGGCCAGGCCCACTCCCCCGAGCCCGAACACCGCGACCCGGTCCCCCGGCACGACCGCCGCGCTGTAGAAAGCCGCCCCGGCCCCGGTGAGCACCGCGCAGCCGAACAGCGCGGCCACGTCGAACGGCAGGTCCGCCGGGATCCGGGTGGCCGACTTCGCCGACACGACGGTGTGCTCGGCGAACCCGGACACCCCGAGGTGGTGGTGGGGCCGGGTGCCGTCGGGCAGCCGCCACCGCCGCCCGCCGCCGAGCAGCGTGCCGTCCCGGTTCGCCGCCGCGCCCGGCTCGCACAGCGCGGGCCGCCCGCCGACGCACCCGCGGCACGACCCGCAGGCAGGCACGAACGACAGCGCCACGTGGTCGCCCACCGAGAACTCCGCGCCGGCCCCGGTCGCCACGACCTCGCCGGCGGCCTCGTGGCCGAGCACCACCGGCAGCGGCCGGAGCCGGGAGCCGTCGATCACCGACAGGTCGGAGTGGCACAGCCCGGTCGCGCCCACCCGCACCAGCAGCTCACCCGGTCCCGGCGGGTCCAGTTCCAGGTCCAGCACCTCCAGCGGACCGCCGACGGACGCCAGCACGGCGCCCCGGACCTTCACGCGACCACCAGCCCCTCCATCGCGGTCCGCAGCCCGGCCGGGATCTCCACCGGCTCACGGGTCGCGCGGTCCACGAAGACGTGCACGAAATGCCCTTCCGCCACCACGGCGTCCCGGTGCTCGGGATAGAACCCGACCTCGTAGCGCACGCTGGACCGGCCGAGCTTCCCGACGCGCAGTCCCGCGTCCACGGCTTCCGGGAACGCGATGGAGGCGCGGTAGTCGCAGTGCGACTCCACGCACAGCCCGATCGCCAGGCCGTCGTGGATGTCCAACCCCGCCACCGTGATCAGCCAGGTGTTGATCACGGTGTCCATGAACGCGTAGTGGACGACGTTGTTCACGTGCCCGTACACGTCGTTGTCCGCCCAGCGGGTGGGAATCCGCTGCCAGTGCCGGTAGTCCTCGCGCACGCGACCTCCTCGTCGGTCGAGCACCCCCGCCGTGCACGGCAGGGCGAGGTCGGTCGGCCGAAGACCTCCGGGCGAGCCTATCCACCAGTGTTGGTTTCCGGCCCGCCCGCGCACCGCACGTCAAGTGGCCTCAACGAGTTGTGTCCGGGCGGGCCTGTCGGTTTCCCGACAGGCCCGCCCGGTCGGACGAGCGGATCCCGCGCCCGGGCCGCGCTCCGGCTCAGGGCCGGCCGGGCGCGAGCCGCTACCCCGACCGCCGAGTCCCGGCCCGGGTGGGTGTCCCGGTCTCGACGAGACCGGTCAGGGCCCGCGGCAAGGGGCCCCGGTGCAGGACGCCCAGGCGTTGCGTGGCGCGGGTGAGGGCGACGTAGAGCTCGGCCGCGCCGCGCGGGCCGTCGGCGAGGATCCTCTCCGGTTCCACGACCAGGACGGCGTCGAACTCCAGGCCCTTCGTCTCCGAGGCCGCCACCGCGCCCGGCACGCCCGGCGGCCCGATCACGACGCTGGTCCCCTCGCGACCGGCCTCGTCCCGGACGAACTCGTCGACGGCAGCGGGCAGTTCGTCCTCGGTGACCCGCCTGGACCACGGCCGGACGCCGCACGCGCGGACCGACTCCGGCGGCTGGACCTCGGGGGCGAACTCGGCGAGCAGCGCGGCGGCGACGGCCATGACCTCCGCCGGGGTGCGGTAGTTCACCGTCAGCGACCGGTAGACCCAGCGGCCGGGCACGTACGGCTCCAGCATCGCGGCCCACGACGTCGCCCCGGCCGCCGACCGGCGTTGGGCGAGGTCGCCGACCACCGTGAAGGACCGGCCGGGACAGCGCCGCATCAGCACCCGCCAGTCCATCTCGGACAGTTCCTGCGCCTCGTCCACCACGACGTGCCGGTAGGTCCAGTTCCGGTCCGCGGCGGCGCGTTCCACGAGTTCACGGGTGTCCCGCTCGACGAAGCGGTCCGCCAGGTCCTCGGCGTAGAGCAGGTCCGTGGCGAACAGGTGGTCCTCGTCGTCCATCGAGTCCTGACGTCCGACGAGGCCGTCCAGCACGCCGGCGGCGTACTCCGCCTCGGCCTTCCGCTGCCGCTCGGCGGTCCGGTCGACCGCCTCGTCCCGGCCCAGCAGGTCGACCAGTTCGTCCAGCAGCGGCGCGTCCGACACCGTCCACGCGTCGCCGTCGGCGCGGAACAGCGCCTGGTCGGCACCTGCCGCTCGCAACCGCTCAGGAGAGGAGTACAGCGTTGCCAACACGTCTTCCGGCGTCAGCACCGGCCAGAGCTCGTCCAGCGCGGCGGTGAACCCGTCGTCGCCCGCGAGTTCCTTGACCAGGTCCGCCCGCAGGCGCTCCCAGGTCTCCCGGTCCGACCGGGTCAGCCAGTTCCGGCCGATCCGGGCGATCGCCCGTTCGGTGAGCACGTACGTGACGATCTCGCGGAACACCGCGCGGGCCTCGTTGTGCGGCTGCCCGCTCGCGCGCGCCTCCTCTCGCGCCCATTCCGCGGTCTCGGCGTCGATCCGCACCGCGAGGCCCGCCAGTTCGAGGAACAGCGGGTGCTCCGGCAGCCGCTGCCGGTCGGCGATCGCCGCCGCGAGCACGTCCAGGATCTTCAGCGACCCCTTGAGCCGCGCGGCTTCCGGGGTGTCCTCGGCGGTGACGCGCAGACCGGGCACGAAGTCGCCGGTGGTCATGAACACCACGTCGGACTCGCCCAGCGACGGCAGGACACGGCCGATGTGGTTCAGGAACGCCGGGTTCGGCCCGACCACGAGCACACCGTGGCGCTCCATCCGCTCCCGCTGGGTGTAGAGCAGGTACGCGACGCGGTGCAGCGCCACCACGGTCTTCCCGGTGCCCGGACCACCCTCGATCACCAGCACCCCGGGGTGGTCGAGCCGGATGATCTCGTCCTGCTCGGCCTGGATCGTGGCCACGATGTCGCGCATCCCGTCACCGCGCGGCGCGTTGACCGCCGCGAGCAGGGCCGCGTCGCCCTGCTCGCCACCACGGGGGCGGCCGAGCACCTCGTCGGTGAAATCGACCACCTGACGCCCGCGGGTGTGGAACTGGCGGCGCCGGCGCATGTTCTCCGGGTTCGCGGCGGTGGCGACGTAGAACGCGCGCGACGCCGGTGCCCGCCAGTCGAGCAGCACCGGTTCGTACTCGTCCTCCTCGTCGAAAAGACCGATCCGGCCGATGTACGAGTGCTCGCCGGAAAGGGTGTCCAACCGACCGAAGCACAGCCCGTTGTCCGCCACGTCCAACCGCTTCGCCTCTTTGGCCAGCGCGCGCACCTCGTCATCCCGTTCCATGGCTGTGCCGCCATTTCCGCGCAGCGCCGCGTTGTACTCGCCCTTCACTCGCGCGCGCTCGGCGTCGAGCCGTGCGTAGAGCCCGGCCACGTAGCTGCGCTCGGACCGCACTTCCTCTTCGTACCCCTGAGTTGACACATGCCCCTCACTGCGGCTGACCGATGTTGCGTTCGGCGGGTTCTCCATCGGGTCATGGACGGCACGCCGATTTCTTTCGTCCACCTCGGGGCCGGACGAGGCCCGGCGTCCGATCGAGGTCGCCGGCCCACGAGGGACCTCGTCCGGTTGCGGCGGGTTGCCCGACTCGATGATCCTGCGCGGTTCACGCGGACAGGGGCGACTTCCCACGGCTGGTCACGCCGAGCTGCGGCGTCGCGGCCATCGCCGTCCCGCCGGTGCGGATTGTGCCGGCCACCACCCTCCCTCGCGCTCGGGTCTCGGACGTCAGGGCCGTTCCCGGCGCGACGGACAGCGGGTCGAGCCTCGTGGTCGGACCGTCCTGCGCCGCGCCGAACGGCACCAGCGGCACGCGGACGTCGGCCACCAGCGGTTCGACGTCGCCGCGCGACCCGTACGTCGACGAACAACACGCGCACCGCACGACCCCTATTTCCGCAGGTTTTCAGCTTCGGCCGGTGATTCTGCGGCACCACCCGGGCCTTGCCGCAAGCCCCGGGGTCCGCTATAAATTGAGAGTGGAAAGAGGTGGGTCCTCCCCTTTCCCGTGTCACGGCACTCATGGCCGGGCTCCCCGTCGCAGTGGAAAATCCAGTCGCCCGACCTCCGCGAGCAGGTCGGAGGCAACGGCGAGCGACCCGTCGGCTGCCACCGCCGCGACCCACGCCCACCGTTGTCCCCGGGATCGCGGCTGACCGCCGAGAGTCGAGCGGCCCGCCCACCGGCCGCCGGCGGCAGCGGTTGGTGTCGACATTCACACTCCCGACTGGTGCGCGCGACCTCCTCGGTGGACCGTTCGGTGGCGGAGACGTGCTCCCCGAGGGGTGGCCGCGACTCGTGCATCCGGGCAGACCACCACACCAACCGTCACCACGGCCCCTCCGCGGCCGGCACGGCGTCCGCCCGCCGGGGTATCGCTGCGTGACCGGACGGACCAAGCTCCGCACCCTCCGCACCGATCACCCGAGTGCGCGCTACCACTCGGACGGTGGTTCCGCGGAAGATCACCCCGCAAGTCGCGCGACCCCGTACATGCCGATGGCTGATCTTTGCACCGCACATCTGCGGCATGAGGACTCCAACCATACGCGACCCACGAGTCAACGGCCCTTTCGAGTGAATTTTGGTAGTACGAAAGAGTTACAGATTCCAGGTCGTATCGAATATCCCCCCTAACGCCGACTAAAATCACCCATAATTGCTTGCACGAGGCACGACCTGCACGGCGCGTGCCCAAAAAGGCGACGGATAGCTCTACGGGGCGTCCCCGTATCGGCCGCTTCCGTATGCCCATTCGGCCTCACTACCGTCAATCCGGCCCAATGAACGAAATCCGATTGGCGGTGTACTGGTGACTGTGACCGATTCGGACGTGGACATCGAACGGCCCCGGCTGAGCCTCGGCACAGCGGCGGCCCGGAACCTGGCCACGACCACCAAGTCCGTCCCGCAGATGCAGGGCATCACCTCCCGGTGGCTGCTCAAGGTGCTCCCCTGGGTGCAGGCCACCGGTGGCGCCTACCGGGTCAACCGCAGGCTCAGCTACGCGGTCGGCGACGGGCGGTTGACCTTCACCAACACCGGCGCGGACGTCCGGGTCATCCCGCAGGAGCTGACCGAGCTGCCGCTGCTGCGCGGCTTCGAGGACGCGCAGGCGCTGGGCGCCCTGGCGGACCGGTTCCGGCAGCGCGAGTACCAGCCCGGCGACGTGATCGTGGAGACCGGCCGTCCCCAGGACCAGGTCGTGCTCATCGCGCACGGCAAGGTGAACAAGATCGGCCGGGGCGAGTACGGCGACCACACCGTGCTCGGCGTGCTGGCCAGCGGCGAGTACCTCGGCGAGAAGGTGCTGTCCGGTCCGCAGGGCGAGTGGGAGTTCACCGCCAAGGCGGTCACCCCGGTCATCGCGCTCATCCTGGGCTGGGAGGAGTTCGAGCAGCTCAACGGCAACGCGGGCGGCCTGCGCGCGCACATCCAGCGGCTGTCCGCGCCCGGCGCGCAGCGGCAGAACGCGCACGGCGAGGCCGAGATCGACATCGCGTCCGGCCACGAGGGCGAGCCCGACCTGCCCGGCACGTTCGTGGACTACGAGACCAGCCCGCGCGAGCTGGAGCTCAGCGTCGCGCAGACCGTGCTGCGGGTGCACAGCCGGGTCGCCGACCTCTACAACCACCCGATGGACCAGGTCGAGCAGCAGCTGCGGCTGACCATCGAGGCGCTGCGGGAGCGCCAGGAGCACGAGATGGTGAACAACCGGGAGTTCGGCCTGCTGCACAACGCCGACCTCAAGCACCGCATCCACACCCGCAACGGCCCGCCCACGCCCGACGACCTGGACGAGCTGCTCGGCGTGGTGTGGAAGGAGCCGACCGCGTTCCTGGCCCACCCGCGGGTGATCGCCGCGATCGGGCGCGAGTTCAACAAGCGGGGCATCTACCCGAGCAGCGTGGACCTCGGCGGCCACCAGGTGCCCGCCTGGCGCGGCGTGCCGATCCTGCCGTGCAGCAAGATCGGCATCAGCAAGACCCGCACCAGCTCCGTCATGCTGCTCCGCGCCGGCGAGCAGAACCAGGGCGTGATCGGCCTGCACCAGACCGGCATCCCCGACGAGTACCAGCCGGGCCTGAGCGTGCGGTTCATGGGCATCGACGAGAAGGCGATCATCTCCTACCTCGTCAGCGCCTACTACTCGGCCGCGATCCTGGTGCCCGACGCGCTCGGCGTGCTGGAGAACGTGGAACTCGGCCGCGAAGACCAGTCCTGACAACGAGATTGGGAACCTGACGTGACCGTGACCGACCCCGTCCTCGACGCCGAAGAGGCCGAGCAGCGGCGGCAGAGCCTGAGCACCGCGAGCGCGCGGAACCTGGCGACCACGACCAAGTCCGTCCCGCAGATGCAGGGCATCTCCCCCAGGTGGCTGCTGCGCAAGCTGCCCTGGGTGCAGACCCAGGCGGGCACCTACCGGGTCAACCGCCGGCTCACCTACGCGGTGGGCGACGGCCGGGTGACCTTCACCAGCACCGGCGCCGACATCCGGGTCATCCCGCAGGAGCTGCGGGAGCTGCCCGCGCTGCGCGACTTCCCGGACGACGAGGTGCTGGCCGCCCTCGCCGACCGGTTCGAGCAGCGCGAGTTCGCCCCCGGCGACGTGCTGGTGCAGCAGGGCCGGCCCGCCGAGGAGGTCCACCTCGTCGCGCACGGCAAGGTGAACAAGGTCGGCCAGGGCGAGTACGGCGACCAGACCGTGCTGGACACGCTCGCCGACGGCGACCACTTCGGCGACGAGGTGCTCACCGGCCAGGAGGCCGAGTGGGAGTTCAGCGTCAAGGCCGTCACGCCGGTCGTCGTGCTGGTGCTGTCCCGGCGCTCGCTGCAGCAGCTCGACGGCCGGGCCGACGGGCTGCGCGCGCACCTCGACCGGCTGACCCGCAGCCGGCTCAAGCCGCAGAACAAGCACGGCGAGGCGGCGATCGAGATCGCCTCGGGCCACGACGGCGAGCCGGACCTGCCGGCCACGTTCGTGGACTACGAGCTGTCGCCGCGCGAGTACGAGCTGAGCGTGGCGCAGACCGTGCTGCGGGTGCACTCCCGGGTCGCCGACCTCTACAACCACCCGATGAACCAGACCGAGCAGCAGCTGCGGTTGACCGTCGAGGCCCTGCGCGAGCGGCAGGAGTACGAGATGATCAACAACCGCGAGATCGGGCTGCTGCACAACGCCGACCTCAAGCAGCGCATCCACACCCGCACCGGCCCGCCCACCCCCGACGACCTGGACGACCTGCTCAGCAGGCGGCGCAAGACGGCGTTCATGCTGGCCCACCCGAGGGCGATCGCCGCGTTCGGCCGGGAGGCGTCCAAGCGCGGCCTGTACCCCGGCACGGCCGACGTGGACGGCACGAAGGTGATCACCTGGCGCGGCGTGCCGATCCTGCCGTCGAACAAGATCCCGATCAGCGACCACGGCACCAGCTCGATCCTCGCCATGCGCGTCGGCGAGCAGGACAACGGCGTGATCGGCCTGCACCAGACCGGCATCCCCGACGAGTACCAGCCGGGTCTGAACGTGCGGTTCATGGGCATCGACGAGAAGGCGATCATCTCCTACCTCGTCAGCGCCTACTACTCGGTGGCGGTCATGGTGCCCGACGCCCTCGGCGTGCTGGAGCACGTGGAGATCGGCCGCTACTAGCGGCACACCGGTGAACGGCGGCCGGGCGTGGGCGCCCGGCCGTCCGACCACTCCTGCGCGCGGCTCTCCGGGCGCACCCCCCGAACAGGAGTCAGCCGATGACCGACCTCGACGTCACCCCCGCGCACCGGTCCGCGCGCGAGGTGCTGAGCTGGAGCCGTGCCGGCGTGGACCCGGCGCTGCGCACGGCGGTGGACCGGCTGCCGGAGTCGATGCGGGCGATCGCGGGCTACCACTTCGGGTGGTGGGACGAGCACGGCCGCCCGACCGGCGCGGACGCCGGCAAGGCCATCCGGCCGGCGCTGGTGCTGCTCGGCGCGCAGGCGGTGGGCGGCACCGCGCAGGGCGCGCTGCCGGCGGCCGTGGCGGTGGAGCTGGTGCACAACTTCTCGCTGCTGCACGACGACGTGATGGACGGCGACACCACCCGGCGGCACCGGCCGACCGCGTGGAGCGTGTTCGGGGTGAACGCGGCGATCCTGGCCGGCGACGCGCTGCTGACGCTGGCGCTGGACCTGCTGGCGGGCAGCGGCCACCCGGCGGCGGCCCGCTCGATCCGGCTGCTGGCCGAGGCGACGCAGCGGCTGAACGACGGGCAGGCGGCCGACCTGTCCTTCGAGGAGCGCACGGACGTGCGGCTCGACGAGTGCGTGCGGATGGCGGAGAACAAGACGGCCGGGCTGATCGGGGTGGCGTGCGCGCTGGGCGGGCTGTTCGGCGACGGCCGGCCCGACCAGGTCGAGCAGCTGCGGCAGTTCGGCGAGCACACCGGGCTGGCGTTCCAGTTCGCCGACGACGTGCTGGGCATCTGGGGCGACCCGGAGGTGACCGGCAAGCCGGTGTACTCGGACCTGCACAACCGCAAGAAGTCGCTGCCCGTGGTGGCCGCGCTGACCTCGGGCACGCCGGCGGGCCGGGAGCTGGACGCGCTCTACCACACCGACGGCCGGCTGTCCGGGGTCGAGCTGGTGCGCGCGGCGGAGCTGATCGAGGCCTCCGGCGCCCGCGCGTGGAGCCAGGGCCGGGCCGACGACCTGCTGGCGCAGGCGCTGGTCCACCTGCGGTCCGCCGAGCCGGCCGAAGGCGCCGAGCGGGAACTGGGCGCCCTCGCCCGCCTCGCCATCCACCGCGACCACTGAGTCCCGCGTCCCCTCCAGTCAGGAGCCCGGCATGGTCCTTCCCGTTGTGCTGCTCGCGTCGCCCCGGTCGTTCTGCGCCGGCGTCGAGCGGGCCGTGGAGATCGTCGAACAGCTGCTGGAGCAGCGCGGCGGACCGATCCACGTCCGCAAGCAGATCGTGCACAACACGCACGTGGTCGCCGAGCTGGAGGAGCGCGGCGCGGTGTTCGTGGACGAGCTGGACGCCGTGCCCGACGGCGCGACCGTGGTGTTCTCCGCCCACGGGGTGTCCCCGGCCGTGCGCCGGGAGGCGGCGCGGCGCGGGCTGGACGTGGTGGACGCGACCTGTCCGCTGGTGACGAAGGTGCACGCGGAGGCGCGGCGGTTCGTGGCGCGCGGCGACACGGTGGTGCTGATCGGGCACGCCGGGCACGAGGAGGTGGAGGGCACGCTCGGCGAGGCCCCGGACCGGATCGTGCTGGTGGACTCCGTCGCGGACGTGCGGGCGCTGGAGGTGCCCGATCCGACGAAGGTCTCCTACCTGACGCAGACGACGCTGGCGGTGGACGAGACCACCGAGGTGGTGGCCGCGCTCAAGGCCAGGTTCCCGGCGTTGCGGGGCCCCGCGTCGGACGACATCTGCTACGCCACGACCAACCGGCAGGACGCGGTGCGCGAGGTCGCGGCGGACGCGGACCTGGTGCTGGTGGTGGGGTCGGCCAACTCGTCCAACTCGGTGCGGCTGGTGGAACTGGCCCGCCGCCAGGGCACGCCCGCCCACCTGATCGACGACGTGTCCGACATCCGGCCCGAGTGGCTGGCGGGCGTGCGGGTGATCGGGCTCAGCGCCGGGGCGTCCGCGCCGCCGCGCCTGGTGGACGAGGTGATCACCGCGCTCGGCGCGTGGGACGTGCAGGTGCGCGAGACGACCCGGGAGACCATCCAGTTCACCCTGCCGGCCGCGGTGAGGCGGCGATGACGCTGCTGGAGGCCATCGCGGGCCCGCGCGACGTGCGGGCGCTGCCCCCGTCGGCGCTGCCGGCGCTGGCGGCGGAGATCCGCCGGTTCCTGGTGGAACGGGTGTCCCGCGCGGGCGGGCACCTCGGGCCGAACCTGGGCACCGTGGAGCTGACCATCGCGCTGCACCGGGTGTTCGACTCGCCGCACGACGTGCTGCTGTGGGACACCGGGCACCAGGCGTACGTGCACAAGGTGCTCACCGGGCGGGCGGCGGAGTTCGAGACGCTGCGCCGGGCGGGCGGGCTGTCCGGGTACCCGTCGGCGGCCGAGTCGCCGCACGACGTGATCGAGAACTCGCACGCGTCCACCGCGCTGTCCTACGCGGACGGGGTGGCGAAGGGGTTGCGGCTGCGGGGTTCGGACCGCCGGGTGGTGGCGGTCGTGGGCGACGGCGCGCTGACCGGCGGCATGGCGTGGGAGGCGTTGAACAACCTCGCCGGCACCGCGCACCCGGTGGTGGTCGTGCTGAACGACAACGGTCGCTCGTACGCGCCGACCGCGGGCGGGCTGGCCGCGCACCTGGCGGCGCTGCGCGGGGGCCGGCGGCGGACGCTGTTCGAGGACCTGGGGCTGGCCTACCTGGGGCCGGTGGACGGGCACGACCCGCTGGCCGTGGAGGACGCGCTGCGGGAGGCGTCGGCGCTCGGCCGGCCCGTGGTCGTGCACTGCGTGACCCGCAAGGGTGAGGGCCACCCGCCCGCCGAGCGGGACGACGCGGACCGCCTGCACTCGGTGTCGGCGGCCGGGTCCGCCGGCGGTCGCACGTGGACCGACGTGTTCGGCGCCGAGATCGCGGAGATCGGCGCGGACCGGTCGGACGTGGTGTGCCTGACCGCCGCCATGCGCGGGCCGACCGGCCTGGACCCGTTCGCCGCCAGGTTCCCGGACCGGGTGTTCGACGTGGGCATCGCGGAGCAGCACGCCGTGACGTCGGCGGCCGGGCTGGCGCTGGCCGGGCTGCACCCCGTGGTGGCGGTGTACGCGACGTTCCTGAGCCGGGCGTTCGACCAGGTTCTGCTGGACGTGGCGCTGCACCGGCTGCCGGTGACGTTCGTGCTGGACCGCGCCGGGGTGACCGGGCCGGACGGCCCCAGCCACCACGGCATGTGGGACGCGTCCGTGCTGCCGGTGGTGCCGGGGTTGCGGCTGGCCGCGCCGCGCGACCCGGCACAGCTGCGCGAGCTGCTGCGGGAGGCGGTGGCGGTGGCGGACGGGCCGACCGCGGTCCGCTACCCGAAGTCGTCCGCCGGGCCGGACATCCCGGCGCTGCGCCGGGTGGGGCGGTGCGACGTGCTGCGCGACGAGCCGGACGCGGTGGGGCTGCTGGTGGCCGTCGGGCCGATGGCGCAGGCGTGCCTGGAGGCCGCCGAGGAGCTGGCCGGGCACGGCGTGCCGGTGAGCGTGGTCGACCCGCGCTGGATCGCGCCGCTGGACCCCGCGCTGGTCAAGATCGCCGCGTCGCACCGGCTGGTGCTCGCCGTGGAGGACACCACGTCCACCGGGGCGCTGGGCGGACGGCTCGCGCAAGCGCTCGCGGTGGTCGGCGCGCCGACCCGGGCGGGCACGTTCGCGCTGCCCCCGAGCTTCCTCCCGCACGGAACGCGGGCGGAGATCCTGCGGGCGCACGGGCTCGACGCGGCCGGCATCACCACGACCGTCCTGAAACGACTGAAGGAGCACAGTTGACCGCACTGCAACTGGCACCGCCGGTGCGGCGACGCCGGCCGTCCCGCAAGCTGTCCGTCGGCGGCGTCGAGGTCGGCGGCGACGCGCCGGTCACCGTGCAGTCCATGACCACCACGCCCACCGCCGACGTCGAGGCGACGCTGCGGCAGATCGCCGAGCTGACCGCCGCCGGCTGCGAGATCGTGCGGGTCGCCGTGCCGTCGCAGGACGACGCCGACGCGCTGCCCGCCATCGCGCGCAAGTCGCCGATCCCGGTGGTGGCCGACATCCACTTCCAGCCCCGGTACGTGTTCGCCGCGATCGACGCCGGGTGCGCGGCGGTGCGGGTGAACCCGGGCAACATCAGGAAGTTCGACGACAAGGTGGGCGAGATCGCGCGTGCGGCGGGCGGCGCGGGCGTGCCGATCCGGATCGGGGTGAACGCCGGCTCGCTGGACCAGCGGCTGTACCGCAAGTACGGCAAGGCCTCGCCGGACGCGCTGGTCGAGTCGGCGCTGTGGGAGTGCTCGCTGTTCGAGGAGCACGGGTTCACCGACCTCAAGATCTCGGTGAAGCACCACGACCCGGTGGTGATGGTCGCCGCCTACCGGCAGCTGGCCCGTTCCTGCGACTACCCGCTGCACCTCGGCGTCACCGAGGCCGGGCCGCTGGTGCAGGGCACGGTGAAGTCGTCGGTCGCGTTCGGCGTGCTGCTGTCGGAGGGCATCGGCGACACGATCCGGGTGTCGCTGTCCGCGCCGCCGGTGGAGGAGGTCAAGGTGGGCGCGCAGATCCTGGCGTCGCTGGGTCTTCGGCCGCGCAAGCTGGAGATCGTGTCGTGCCCGTCGTGCGGGCGGGCGCAGGTCGACGTCTACAAGCTGGCGGAGCAGGTCACCGCCGCGTTCGAGGGCTTCCCCCTGCCGCTGCGGGTCGCCGTCATGGGGTGTGTGGTCAACGGTCCCGGTGAGGCCAGGGAAGCGGACCTGGGCGTCTCGTCGGGCAACGGCAAGGGGCAGATCTTCGTGCGGGGGGAGGTGGTGCGCACCGTCCCCGAGTCGCGGATCGTGGGAGCACTCCTGGAGGAGGCGATGAAGCTGGCGGAAGCGGTCGAGTCGGAGCCCGCCTGAGGAACTCGCCAGCGCCAGCAGGATCTGGATCATCACCAGCACGGTGTCCAGCTGGGCCGCCTGCTGCCGGACGAACGCGCTGCGGTCCTGGACGGTGATCTCCGGGTTGTCCGCGAACAGCGGCTCGACCCGCCGCTGCACCTCCGCCACGTCGGCACCGGGCTCGACCTGCACGAACGCGTTGCCCATCTGCCGGACCCGGAAGTTCTCGGCCGCGCTCTCCGGCAGCACGACGGCGTTGGTGAGCACGTTGTTCTTCGCGAACACCAGGCCGACCGTGTAGGTGGCGGGTTCGCCCTTGGCGGTCTGCACGGTGACCGTGCTGCCGTGCTCGAGGTTCAGCGTGGCCGCCATGTCGTCGTCCAGGGCGAGCTGACCGGCGGGCAGGTCGGTGAACGTGCCGCTCCTGCTCTCCAGGCCGAACTGCCGCTGCATCACCGGCACGTCGGTGACCGCGACCGCGAACTGCCGCTTGCCGTCGACCATGATCCGGTCGGCGTACCAGCCGAACGCCGAGTCCACCCCGGGCAGCTCGCCGAGCCGGTCCACCCGGTCCGGCGCGAAGGTGGCGTCGCCGCCCGGCCCCTGCGCCTCGCCGGAGATGATCAGGTCGGACTTGACCTGTCCCTCGGCCACCTTGGTGATGCTGGTGGTGGCCGAGGTCAGGATGACGCTAACGCCGGTGATCAGCGCGATGCCGACCATCAGCGCGGCGGCCGTGATGGCGGTGCGGCGCGGGTTGCGCGCGGAGTTGCGGCGGCCCAGCGTGCCCGGCATAGACCAGGCCGGCAGCTTGCCGATCACCGACACCGCCGGCCGGCTGATCAGCGGGGTCAGCAGGGCCACCCCGACGAATCCGACGAGCAGGCCGGCCATGACGGACCACAGCGAGGCCTCGGAGAACCCGTACCAGAGCACGGCGCCGGCGGCGGCGGACAGCGCGGCGCCCGCGACGGTCGGCCTGGTGAGCGGGCGGTCCGGGGTGGCGGCTTCCCGCATCGCCGCGACCGGCGCGATGCGCGAGGCGCGCAGGGCGGGCAGCACGGCCGCGAGCACGGTCACGACGACGCCCACCGCGAACGCCGAGACGACCGCGCCGGCCGGCACCGCGATACCGGCGAGCCGCACACCGCCACCGCCGATCGCGCTGAAGACGTTGGCCGGCGACGCGCCCACGCCGATGCCCGCGCCCAGGCCCACCACCGAGGCGACCAGACCGATGACCACGGCCTCCAGCACCACCGAGCCGATCATCTGCTTGCGACTGGCACCCATGGCGCGCAGCAGCGCCAGTTCGCGGGTGCGCTGCGCGACGATGATGGAGCACGTGTTGAGGATGATGAAGATGCCGACGAACAGCGCGATGCCCGCGAAGCCGAGCAGGACGTAGTTGAAGAACGCCAGGCCTTCGCCGACCGCGTCGGACTGCTCCTTGGCCAGCTGCGCACCGGTCTTCACCTGGTACTCGTCGCCCAGCTTCTGCTGGATGCGCTGGCGCAGCACGTCTTCGGGCACGCCGTCGGCGGCTTTCACGGTGATGCCGGTGTAGGCGCCGGGTTGTCCGAGCAGGAGTCGCTGGGCGGCGGGTTCGGTGAACGCGGTGGTGAACTCGCCGCCCAGCGAGTCGCGGTTGCCGGGGTAGCCGAAGACTCCGGCGACGGTGAACGTCTTCTTCGGCTCCAGGGTGATCAGGGAGATCGGCTCCCCGACCCGGAAGCCGCCGGTCTTGGCCAGGTAGGCGCTGATGGCGACCTCGTCGTCGCGTTGCGGTGCGCGGCCTTCGCGGAACTCCTCCTGTCCGCCGTCGCGCCAGGCCGTGCCCAGCCGCGGCGCGCCGGAGGCGGTGATCACCTTGCCGTTCCCGCCGATCGCGCGCGCCGAGTCCACCACGTCGCCCGCCGCGGACCCGACGCCCTCCACCGACTGCACGGCCTTGAGGTCGTCCGCGGTGAGCGTGCCCCCGGAGGCGCCGCCGTCCTGGTCGTCGTCCCGGACCTTCGGCTTGAGCGCGACCTGGACGTCCACGTCGGAGTAGATCGTGGTGAACAGGCTCTTGAACGAGCGGTCCAGCGTGTCGGTCAGCACGAAGGAGCCGGACACGAACATCACGCCCAGCACCACGGACAGTCCGGACAGGACCAGCCGCAGCTTGCGCGACAGCACGCTCTTGAGCGTCGCCTTCAGCATCACACCACGACCAGTTCGTCACCGTCGAGGTGCTTCATCGTGTCCAGCACCGCTTCCGCCGTCGGCTGGTGCAGCTCGCGCACGATCCGGCCGTCCGCCAGGAAGATGACGCGGTCCGCGTAGGACGCGGCGTTCGGGTCGTGCGTCACCATCACGACCGTCTGCCCGAACTCGCGCGCCGACCGCTGGAGGAACCCGAGGACCTCCGCGCCGGAGCGGGAGTCCAGGTTGCCGGTCGGCTCGTCGGCGAACACCACCTCCGGGCGTGCCACCAGGGCGCGGGCGCACGCGACGCGCTGCTGCCGGCCGCCGGAGAGCTGGGTCGGGCGGTGGCTGAGCCGGTCGCGCAGGCCCACGGTGTCGACCACGGTGTCGAACCAGGCCCGGTCGACCTTCCGGCCGCCGATGGCGAGCGGCAGCGTGATGTTCTCCTCGGCGGTGAGCGTGGGCAGCAGGTTGAACTACTGGAAGACGAACCCGACCCTGGACCGTCGCAGGTCGGTCAACCCCTTGTCGCGCAACCCGTTGACCTTGGTGCCGCCGATCCACACGTCGCCGGAGTCGATGGTGTCCAACCCGGCATCAGGGTCGACTTGCCCGAGCCGGACGGCCCCATGATCGCGGTGAACCGGCCGCGCGCGAAGTCGACGCTCACCCCGTCCAGCGCGGTGACCGCGGCCTCGCCGGTCCCGTAGGACTTCCTCACGTCCATCGCTCTCGCCGCGGACTCCGTATCGCCCGTCACCAGTTCCTCCAGTGCCTCGTGGCCGGCCGTCGCCGTCCCCCGGGCAATGGCCCACGGGGAAAGCCGTCAGCACGTCCGGTATCCACCCTGATTCCTCCTCAGGGGAATTCCCCGGTGTCGGCGAATCCGAAAGGCGTCGACGCAGGTGAGGGCTTTCCACCAAACGCGACGGGAGTAGGTGAATCGCTACCGAACACCATCGGAGGCTTCCGGGAATGGGAGGGACAGAAGTTCCGGAATGGCCCGGGAACCAATCCGGGAGCGTTACCAGGCGGATCATCCGACCGTTAGCGTGCGGTTCAGACACCCACCGGAAGCAACAGACCACGTACCGTGGCGAGCAGTGGACGATCTTTCCCGAATTCCGGGAAACCCGAGACAGGAGGCCCTGCCGACCGTAGGGTCTGGCGTCGTCAGCGACCATGACCACTCGGCCGCGAAGATCATCCGACCGCTTGAGGAGCTGGTGGTGTCAACCTTCCGGGTGCGCCCCTACACCATGACCGGCGGGCGGACTCGCTCGACCACGACGCTCGCCATCGAGACGATCGTGACGACGAACGAACGGGCAGAACGCGACGCGCTGACCTCGACCGCCGAACACCGGATCATCAGCGATCTTTGCCGACACCCCCATTCCGTGGCGGAAGTGGCGGCCAGGCTGCGACTACCGCTGGGGGTGGTACGCGTATTACTCGCCGACATGTCGGACATGGCACTGATCAACGTGCACGCCCAAGCCGGCACAAGCGGGGACGGCCGCCCCACGATGGAACTGATGGAACGCGTCCTCACCGGCCTGCGCCGCATCTGACGCCTTTCCTTTCTTCAGTCGCGCGCAGCGCACACCCCTGCCTTGCTGTGTGTCATCCCCGTACGGCCTGCGCGCAGCGGACCATGCTTCTTTTGGGGGTGCAAGCACGCTTTACCGCTTGCACCCCCAAAAGAAGCATGGTTGTCTTTTGACCAGGCCGTACGGGGGTGACACACAGCACCACGCCCGCAAAGCTCGAAGAGCTTTGCCCTCATCCTTGGTGGTCTGCCCGTCCGGCGAGGACTCTTTTTAAGGCTCTTGCTACGAATGATCCGCACAAATCCAAGTAAAACCAAAAGCGACGCTCGCCGCTTGGCAGACCTCCGGGGAGGAAAAGCAAAGAAAGGGCGGTCGTGTTCTCCCCGCATGGCCTGTCAAAGACCACCACCCTTGTCCGGGTAGTGCAAGCGGTGAAGCGTGCTTGCACTACCCGGACAAGCGCGGTTGCCCTGCGGGCAGGCCATACTGAGGTTGAATTGTTGGGTTTAGGTGGTGTCGGGTGTGAGTCCGGTGTGGGCGAGGAAGCTGTCCAGGAGGTCGGGTCGGCGTTGGAGTCGGTGTAATCGTCGGCGTAGGACGGGCAGCATGTCGGTCAGCGAGAGCGGGGCGAGGTTGGACAGGCCGCGTTTGAGGTGGGACCAGGCCGCTTCGACGGGGTTGAGGTCGGGGGCGTAGGCGGGGAGTTGGACCACGTGCAGCCAGTCGCGTTGGTCGACCAGGGCGCGCATGCGGGCGCTGGTGTGGCCGCCGAGGTTGTCCCAGACCAGCACGATCGGTGCGCCGAGTCTGCGGTGGGCGGTGTCGAGCAGGGCGATGTAGTCCGGTTCGGACAGGCTGCGCGGCACCGGCGGGCGGCGGTGCCGGTGGTGCACCAGCATCCGCAGGAACAGGCGGGTGCGTTCACCGGGCCGGGTGCAGAGCAGTCCGGCGAGGGAGACCCGGCCGGGAGTACCCGACCAGGAGCGGATCACGGGGGTGTGGCCGCGCCGGGCCCAGGTGCGGGCCTTGTGCGGGCGGGTGTGGTAGCCGGTCTCGTCCTCGAAACAGATCCACGCCCCCAGATCCGCGGCTACCCTTTTACCCGGGTCCAGCTCTCCTGCCTCCAGTCGGCGATCGCCCGCTCGTCGCGGCGGTCGGCCCGGCGGGCGGGGACCTGCGGACTGTAACCCATGCGGTGCAACAGCTTCGACACCCCGCGCAACGTGTACTCGTGCCCGGACAACCGGCGGATCAGCTCCGCCACCCGCGCCAGGGTCCAGCGCCTGTCCTCGTCCCAGCCCCACGTCTCCGGGCCGGCGTCCAACGCCCGCCCCAACCGATCCACCTCGCCCTGCGACAACAGGCAATCCGGGCCGCTGGGCCCCCTCGACACCAGGCCCCGCCGGCCCTCGGTACGCAGGATCCGCCGCCACCGGTAGACCGAGACCTCCGACACCCGCAGCTCCCGGGCGATCCCCGGCGGCCTGCGGCCCTGCTCCAACCAGTCCGCCGCCAGCATCCGGACCTCCTCACGCCGGACACGCTCCGCCGGACTCAGACCACCACCATCGGCATACCTCATGACCACCGGACCTACCCGCCCCACCGGCCACCGTCAACCCCGCCCCACCCACCACCAAACCCAACAGTTCAACCTCAGTACGGGGAGAACACGAGGCGACGGGTCTGTGCGGCGCGCGCACGGCGGATCGTGCGGCGCGGCGCGCGAGTGGTGAAGGCGTGCGGGGGTAGGGAGTGTGGGTCCGTAGTGGACGGGGATGGTCGCTAGGTGGTTGGTAGGCGGACCAAGGTGTTGCCTTCCTTGGTGTCTCGGACCGAGAACTCGGCGATCTCGTGCCATCTCATGCCGACGGACGAGTTGAGTTGTACCGGATCCTTGTCCGGAGTGGACGATCCCACCAGCCACGAGGCGACGACGACGGTCTCGCCGGATTGGGAGCGTGCCACCAGTTCGCAGCGCGTGGGACCTTTGGCGCCCTTGACTTCCAGGGCCACCGAAGTGCCCCACGGTTCGGGGGTTGCGTTGATCCTCGCCCACACACCGGTTGCGGAGTCGGTGCGGGTGACGGTGCCGGAGACGTCGGGGGCGTTCTTCGCCACGGCCGTCGGCCCCGGCACCGTCGAGGAAGTCGCTGTCGCCACGTCGTCGTCCGGCGAGGACGACAAGCCGACCGAGACGATCGCGGTCAGCACGACGAGCAGCACGGCCGCGGCGGCGGCCAGGAGCACCGTGTTGCGTCGTCGTCGGGATCGGTCCTGTGAAACGGAATCGAGCATGGCGCGCACCGAGCGGCCGTCGGGTCGCTCGCCTGCGTTGGCGCGCAGCATGCCGTTCGCGTCGGCCTCGTCCAGCAGGTCCGGCAGTACGGCGAAGTCGCGGAGGTCCAGCGCGCAGCGCCGGCATTGGGCCAGGTGGTTCTCGAAGGCGTCCACCTCGTCCTCGTCCAGGATCCCGAGGACGTACGCCGCCACGTCGACGTGGTCCGGCCGCGCGTTCACCCTGTCAGCCCCGATCCTGCAGTGCCCGCCGCAGGGCGCGAAGAGCGTAGTAAACCCTGGACTTGACCGTGCCCGGCGGTACACCGAGCACCGCTGCCGCTTCCCCGACGGTTCGATCTCTCAGGTACGTCTCGAGAATAGCCTCCCGGTGCTCCTCCGTCAGTCCGTTCATCGCCTCCGCCACGACTATCGCCGCGAGGGTGCGGTCGGCTTCGTCCCGCGAGGGGGCCTCGTCGGACGGTGTCAACTCCGACTCCTGCGGTCGGACGCTGCGCTTCCGACGGTCGTCGATGACCAGTCGCCGGGCGACGGTGAACAGCCAGGAGCGGAGCAGGACGGGATCCCGTTCCAGCTTCTCGGCGTTGCGCCACGCCCGCACCAGCGTCTCCTGCACGATGTCCTCTGCCCACTGCCGGTCACTGCCCGTCAATCGCATGGCATGCCCGAGCAGCGCACTGCCGAACTCCTGGTAGAGCCTGCGGATCAGCTCGTCTTCCAGGCTGAGTTCCGGCCAAGCGTGATCTCTTCGGGGTTGAGTGCTGCGTCTGTGCCGCGCCACGCCGTGCATCCAAGCGCGCGAACGGGTGCCAAGTCGAGAGTTTCGCGGCAGAAAAAGTCCCCGATTTGTTGGTGAACCGTCACCGCATCGTGTCCGTACTTCCCGGTATCCGCCCCGATGGCCGGACCGGGATCCCCCGGTCGCTACTCCCTTCGGCGGATCCCGCCAGCAGGAGAAAGGACCAATGATGCGCGGTCGACGTTCCCGAAAGGCGTTGCTGCTCGTGTCTGCCGCTGCGGCGTTGTCGCTGGTCGGCGCCTGTGGCGCGACCGGCGGCGGTGCCGCGGGCGGCCAGAACGGCGCTGGTGGCGTCGACTCCGGCACGACGACTCTCCAGCAGCAGCCGGAAATCGGCAAGGAACCGCACCAGATGCTGTCGGCCACCGAGTCCGGGCAGGTCGGCTGGTTCGTCGCCGACGCGGGCGGTTTCGCGCTGTACCGGTACGACAAGGACACCGCGAAACCGCCGAAGTCCACTTGCGACGGCGAGTGCCTCAAGACCTGGCCCCCGGTGCTGGTCGGCGAGCACACCATGACGTCCGGTGTGGACCCGACGCTGGTCGGTTCGGTGGACCGGGCCGACGGCAGGAAGCAGGTCACCCTCGCCGGCTGGCCCCTGTACCGGTACACCGGCGACAAGAAGGCGGGCGAGCTGACCGGGCAGGGCAAGGGCGGCACGTGGTTCGCCGTCACGCCGGAGGGCAAGAAGGCCCAGGCCGACGACGGCGCGGCGCCAGGGTCCACCGGCGACGGCTACTGAGGAACTCCCCCATGTCAGCCAAGCGCTTCACCGCCTTCGTGCTCGGCGTGCTGGTGCTGTTCGGCCCCACCTTCGCGGGCACCGCCCGGGCCGACGACCCGGTCGACGCCGGCCCGGTGGAGCAGACACCGCTCGGCCCGATCACCGCGCTGGACCGGGAACTGCTGGTCAAGGTGCGGCTCGCGGGCCTGTGGGAGATGCCCATGGGCGAGGAGGCGAAGACCCGCGCGGCCAGCCAGCGGGTGAAGGACGTCGGCGCGCAGCTCGCGAGCGACCACATGTTCCTGGACGAACGGGTCGTCCGGCTGGCCGGGCAGATGGGCGTCGCGCTGCCCGACGACGCCAACGCCGACCAGCAGTCCTGGATGGCGGAGATGCGGTCCCGCACCGGCCCGGCGTTCGACGACTCGTTCGCCAACCGGCTGCGCGCCGCGCACGGCTCGATCTTCCCGGTCGTCGGCACGGTCCGCGCGAACACCCGCAACGAGGCCATCCGGCAGTTCGCCCAGGTGTGCAACCAGATCGTGCTCAAGCACATGACCTTGTTGGAGAGCACCAACCTGGTCGACGACAAGGGCCTGTCCAAACCCGTCGCCGCCGGCGCGCAGCCGGTGCGGGGCGCGGTGGACGCCGACCCGCTGCCCACCGCGCAGGTGGTCGGACCGACCGGCCCGAGTCCCCTGCTCGTCCTCCTCATGTGCCTGGCAGGCGCGGTGGTCACGATCGGAATCCTGCGCCTGTTGCGGCCCAAGGCCAACGTCAAGTGAAAGGAGGTGGTGGCCGGACGTCCCGACACCGCAGCGACTCCGACGACGGAGGCGACTGCGCACCCCCTCACCCGCCCGGTGCGGTCGCGACCACTCCTGCACGGCCCCACCGGGCGGGCCGTCCCCTCCCACCACCTGCGAGTTCTCTCCCGCCATCTCGGAGGTCCCACCGTGTTCTCCCAGGTTCCGCTGCTGATCGCCCAGGCGACCGGCGGCGACCACGACGCCGGTGTGCGCCACGTCGCGCAGATCTCGGCGCGCCTGGCCTACGCGTCCACGTGCGCGACCCTGTGCTGGGGCGTGCTGATCGCCACCGGCTGGGCCAACAAGATCACCGGCCGACAGGGCCTGCGCAACAGCCACATGGTGCTGGCGACGCTGGCCCTGGCGTTCGGCACCCTGCACGCGTTCGCGTTCACCCTGCTGCGGCTCGGCCCGTTCAGCTTCGTGCAGCTCACCCTGCCGCTCGTGAACGGCGGCCTGTTCCGGCACGCGCTGGGCATCGTCGGCCTCGAACTGATGCTGGTCATCGCGTTCACCGCGGGCCTGCGCAAGAAGGTCTACTACCGCAAGTGGCTGCGGCTGCACCAACTCGCGTACGTCGCGGTCGGCGCGACCGTGGTGCACTCGTGGTTCGGCGCGGTCGCCAACGGCACCCTGGCCACGCTGTGGCTGGCCGGCCTGACCATCCTGATCCCGACGGTGACCATCGGCCTGGCCCGCTTCCTACCGCCGCACGTGCTGGTGCGGCTGGGCATGCTGGAGCCGGAACCGGGATTCGAGCCCGAGCCGGACGGCGCGGGCGGCAGCGCCCTGGACGTCAGCGTGGACAACGAGCGCTGCCACCGCTACGGCATCTGCCAGGCCGAGGCGCCGGGCCTGTTCCAACTCGTCGACGACGAACGCCTGCGCTACGAGCGCAGACCGCCGCCCGAGCTGTTCGCCAAGGCGCGGGCCGCCGCGCGGGCGTGCCCCATGCGCGCCATCGAGCTGCGGGAGCGTGTCCGATGAGCACCCCCGCCGACCACCCGCGTTCCGGCGAGCCGCTGGAGCGTGTCCGGTGAAGAACGAGGAACGGGTCGTCATCGCGGGCGGCGGGCTGGCCGGGCTGCGCGCCGGGGAACGCCTGCGCGAGCTGGGCTTCCGGGGCGAGATCGTCATCGTCAGCGCGGAGCGCCACCTGCCCTACCACCGGCCGGCGCTGTCCAAGGAGGCCATCAACGGCGAGCTGCACGCGGCGGACCTCCGGCTGACCATCAGCCGCGAGCTCAACGCGATCTGGCGGCTGGGCACCGCGGCCACCCACCTGGAGCCGGACCGGCGGATCGTCGGGCTGCCCGGCGGCGAGGAGCTGCCCTACGACGGGCTGGTCATCGCGACCGGCGTCGAGCCCCGGCACCTCCAGGGCGCGCCGCGCCAGGACCAGCGCATCCACGTGTTGCGCACGGTGGACGACGCGATCGCCATCAAGCGGGCCATCGACTCCACCCAGGGCCTGGTGGTGGTGGTCGGCGGCGGCCTGATCGGGTGCGAGATGGCGGCCTCGGTCAAGACGATGGGGCGGGACGTGGCGATCGTCAGCCGGTCGAACACGCTGCTGGGCAGCGCGGTCGGCAAGAACATCGCGGACACCGTCACGGCGGCGCACCGCGCGCGGGGTGTGCGGATGGCCATGGGTGTGAAGATCCGGCACTGGATGCCGCAGGCGGGCGGGGTGGCGATCCACCTCTCGGACGGGCAGGTCTTCTTCGCGGCGGTCGTGGTGATCGCCGTGGGGGCCTCGCCGTCGGTGGCCTGGCTGCGCGGGTCCGGGCTGGTGCTGGAGGACGGGGTGCTGTGCGACCCCACGTGCCACGTGGTCGGCGGGACCGACGTCGTGGCCGCGGGCGACGTCGCGCAGTGGCCCAACCTCCGCTTCGGAGGGCGACCGCGGCGGGTCGAGCACTGGCTCAACGCGGTGGAGATGGGGCGGGCGGCCGCGGAGAACCTGTTGGCGGGCAGGGAGAGTTCGCGGCCGTTCACCCCGGTCCCCCGGTTCTGGACCGAGCAGTACGGGATGCGCATCCAGGGCTCCGGGCTGCCCGCGCTGGGCAAGGACACCACCACCCTGGCCGGGTCGCGGAAGGACCACCGCACGATCACCGGTTTCGTCGACGACGGCCGGCTGGTCGGCATGGTCGGGCTGGACGCGCCGACCGCGATGATCAAGCTGTCGACCGAGCTGTGGCGGCAGAACCGGGTCACCGCGTCCGGCCCGCAGCGCCGACCGCAGCACCTCGCACCGCCCGACCAGCTCGCCGAGCCGAAGCGGACGCCGCAGCCGGCGCCCTACGAGGCTCCCCCGACCAGGTTCGAGGCTGCCCCGGCCGGGCCGGCTTCCCCGGGACCGGCACCGCACCGGTCCGCGGCTCCCCCCGAGCCCGCACCGCACCGGTTCGAGGCACCTCGGACGCACTTCGAGGCCCCGCCGCGACCGGACCGGCAACCCGACCGGTACGAGCCGGACCCGACCCGGGTCGAACGGCCGGAGCCCACCCGGTACGAGCTGCCGCGCCAGCAGCAGGAGTCGCAGCCGCTGCCGGTCCCGCCGCACGCCCCGGTGGTCCGCACCAGGGCGCACCCCCGGTCGCTGGTCCGCACCGGACCTCGGGCCAGGCCCCGGTGAGCTGTAACCTGGCGACTCCGTCCCCGTAACCCGCGACATCGAGCACTCGGACCCATGGCGAACCGGAGTCAGGTCACCGTCGTCGGCATCCCGGCCCGCGACGAGGCGCGCACGGTCGGCGCGGTGGCCCTGGCCGCCGACGCCGGCCTGCACCGCGCCTTCCCGCAGGGCTCGAACGTGGTCGTGCTGGCCGAGAACGGCAGCACCGACGGGACCGTGCAGCGGTTCGCCGAGGTGCCGCTGAGGTCGCGCAAGGTGGTGGTCGGCTCGGCCGGGCCGGGCACCGGCAAGGGCACCAACGTGTTCGCGGTCATGGACCGGGCGGCGGCGCTGGACGCCGACCGGGTGCTGCTGCTGGACGCGGACGTCCGGTCCACCGAGCCGGAGTGGATCGGCCGGCTCGCGGAGGCGGTGGACGGCGACGAGCCGGTGCTGGCCGTGCCCGCGTACCGGCGCAACCGGTTCGAGGCCAACACCACCAACCACCTGGCGAGCCCGCTGCTGGCGGCGGTGTACGGGGTGCACGTGCAGCAGCCCATCGGCGGCGAGTTCGCGTTCAACCGGGCCTTCCTCCGGCGGGCCCGCACCTGGCCGCGGCCGGACAGCGCCTACCTGTACGGCATCGACGTGTGGCTGACCGCGAACGCCCTGCGCGAGCACGTGCGGGTGGTGGAGGTGCCGCTGGGGCGGAAGCTGCACAACTCGCCGTTCCCGAAGATCCTGCGGCTGCCGCAGCAGGTGCTGGACTCGCTGTTCCACGTCGTGCTGCGCACCGACGGGGTCCGTCCACCCGGACCGGACGCGCCGAGGACGCGGGCGGCGGTGGACGGGGCCGCGGTGCGGCAGGACCCGGCGGTGGTCTCCCGGGTGTCGGCGTCGGTGGCCAGGTACCTGGACGCGCACCGGGGGGACGTGCGGGCGCTGTTCCCGTCGGCGCGGGAGGTCGGGCCCGCGCCGTGGGGGCTGCGGGTGACCGCGGACGACTGGCCGCACATCCTGGCCGACGCGCTGGCGGCGGTGTCCGGGGGTCGGTTCGAGCCGGCCCGCGACCACCTGGTGGCGCTGTACGTGAACCGGGTGCTGACGTTCTGGGAGGAGATCGACGGGCTCGGCGACGGCGAGATCGACGAGTTGCTCGACCGCCAGGCGGCGCGGACCGTGCGGGCGGTCCGGGGCAGGGGGATCGCGCTGGGCGGCGCGACCGGGCCGGACAGGTTCGACGTGCGGCACTGGGCCGGGTTCAACGACGAGCCGGCGGTGAGCGTGCCCGCTTAGCGCCACAATGCGCCCGATCGTGTCTGCCGAGTAACGACCGGCCGGTGGCGAGCGCTGTTCAGGGCATGAGAACGCACGACACCCGGCGTCGGACGTGGTCGAGACCGCTGGTGGCGTTGGCCGCCGTCTTCCTGGCGGTCGCGCTGTGGAACGGCGTGCTGGCCGTGTCCGACGAGGTGGTGTGGCGGGGCGCGACGGCCGCCGGGTGCGCGGTCGTGTCGGTCGGGCTGCTCTACGCGGCGGCGACCGAGTGCCGACGATAGGCCCCCTGTCGGGCGGGCAGGCCCGCGACCACGGGTGCAACGGCTCCTCGGACCCGGTTGCCCGGGTGGGGTGACCAGACCCACGTCGACCGCCGGAGCAGCCGGTTCCGGTCGGCCTCGCCCGGCGACAGCTGATCGGGCGGTATCTGATCAGCGGAAAGTCGATACCATGAGCCGGTGATCTTCTTCGGCATCATGCTCGCCGCGATCGGGGTGTCGACCCTGCTGTGGCGCGATGCCGACGTGGTCGGACTGCCTCCGGTCGCGGTCGGCATCGCACTGCTCGTGCTGGCCGCGGGCTCGATCGTGTTCGGCGTCGCCCGTCGCAAGCGCAAGCGGGTGGAACGGGGCGAGCCCGAACCGGTCGGTTCCGTCCTCGACCGGGCCAAGGCGCTGCCCAGGCTGCTGCGCGAGCGCAAGGCGTACGGGCTGCCCACGTCCCGGCTGGCGCAGTGGGGCTTCGCGGTCGTCTACCTCGTGTCGCCGATCGACGTCCTGCCCGAACTGCTGCCGGTGATCGGCATCACCGACGACGCGGGCGTGGCGGTGTGGCTGCTCACCAGCCTGTCCACCGCCGCCGGCCAGTACCTGAACTGGGAGCGGTCCAGGCGGTCGAACTCAGAACAGCAGCACCGCGAGCCCTAGCGCGACCAGCACGTTCACCCCGGTCGACGCGGCGAACACGCCCACCGGCCGCCAGCCCGCCTGCTTGAGCGCGCCCGCCCGGAACTCCAGCCCGATGCTGACGAACGCCAGGATCAGGAACCACGTCCGCAGGTCGTTGACCACCCCGATGGCCGCCTTCCCGGACGGCACGTTCGCCAGGTAGACCGTCGCGAGGACCGACGTGGCCAGGAACCCCAGCACGAACTTGGGGAACCGGTCCCACAGCTGCCGACCGGCCGACACGCCGGCCGGCTTCCGCTCCACCTTGAACGCGAAGTACGCGGTCAACGCCACCGCCACCACGCCCAGCAGCGCGTTCTGCGTCACCTTCACGATGGTGGCGATCTGCAACGACTCCTCGCCCGCCAACGTGCCCGCGGCGGTCACCGCCGCCGTCGTGTCGATGTTCCCGCCGATCCAGGCGCCGGTCACCCGGGGGTCCAGGCCCAGCGCCGTCGCGGCCAGCGGCAGGATGAAGATCGACGGCAGCGCGAAGACGATCACCAGGCTGGCGCTGTACGCCAACTGCTCGCGCTTGGCCTGCACCGCGCCCGCCGCCGCGATGGCCGCGCTGACCCCGCAGATCGCCACCGCCGCCGACAGCAGCGCGCGCAGCTTGTCGTCCAGGCCCAGCTTCCCGCCCAGCCACCAGGAGAACCCGAACACCACGCTGATCAGGACCACCGACTGGATGATCGCGGGCCCGGCGGCGGACACGATGACGGTCAGGTTGATCGACGCGCCGAGCAGCACCAGACCCGTCTTGATGAAGAACTCGGTGCGGAACCCGCCGGCCAGCCGGTCCCGCAGGCCGGTGGCGCTGAGCACCGCGTTGCCCAGCAGCCCCAGCAGGATCGCGTAGATCGGGAACTCGACCGACGCCCCGATCCCCTCCAGCCAGGTGCCCTTGGTGGCCTTCGGGACGGTGGTCGACAGGTACCGCGCCACCCAGGACAGCGCGACCACCGCCACCACGCCCGAAGCCGCGTACAGCAACGGTTTCCGGGTCTGCTCCGAGGTGGCCATCAGGGCACCAGCCCCGGCGTGATCACACCGGCCAGGGCCAACCCGAACAGCAGCAGGCCGACGACGACCGCCAACCAGTCCTCGGTGAGCCGGAAACCTCGCGGCGGCTGATCGCTCATCGCTCACGCTCCACGATGCGGGACGGCAACGAGGACCCAACGCTAGCGACGGCAACGGACAGCGTCACCGGCTCCCAGGATGTGGAAGCTCCCGGACGCCGACCAGCAGCGTGGTGATGGCGGCCATGATCCGTTCGGTCGCCACGTCGAGCACCTGTCTGGTCGGTTCCAGACCGTACAGGTCGGACAGGTCGACCGGCGCGCCCGCCACCACGTGCACCTTCGTCCACGGCCGGGGCACGAACCGGCCCGGCCGCAGCAGCTCCCGGGTACCCCACTGCGCCACCGGCACGACCGGCGTCCGGCTCGCCAGCGCCAGCCGCGCCACGCCGTTCTTGCCGCGCATCGGCCACCCGTCCGGGTCACTGCTGAACGTGCCCTCGGGGTAGACGATCACGCACTGGCCGTCGTCCAGCGACGACCGCGCGGCGTCCAGCGCCCGCCCGGCCCGCGCGCTGCCCCGGTCCACCGGGATGTGCCGCCCCGACGACATCACCCATCCGATGACCGGCGCCTTCCACAGGCTCGCCTTCGCCAGGTACCGGGGCACCCGGCCGGAGGCGAGGGTGAACGCGGTCAGCGTCACCGGGTCCACGAACGACAGGTGGTTCGACGCCAGCAGCACCGCACCTTCGCGTGGGATGTTCGACCGGCCCGCCATCCGCATCCGCACGAACAGCACCACGAACGGCCACAGCAGGTCGATCGCCACCGAGTACCAGAAACCCCTGCCGCGCCTGGGCAACCGCGCGGTCAGCACCACCATCCGGGAGAAGCTCACCCCGGGATCTTCGTCCCACCACCCGCGGCGGGTTCTCCCGACCCGCCGAACCGCCGTCGGCCGGCGGTGATCTCCGTTCGGCTAGGGTCCTTCCCCGTGACCGGGATCAGCGCAACGCGTGCGGCGACGGTCGACCGCATCACCGTGCTGCTCGTCGAGGACGACGAGGGCGACGCCGTGCTGGTCGAAGCGCTGCTCGACGAAGTCGGCGCGGACATCGACGTGCGCCGGGTGCGCACCCTGCGCGAAGCGGTGCCGCTGGTGCCGAAAGTGGACTGCGTGCTGCTCGACCTCGGACTGCCCGACACCACCGGGCTGGACGGGCTGACCAGGCTGCTCGCCGAGCCCGCGCCCGCCGCGATCATCGTCCTCACCGGACTCACCGACGAGCGCCAGGGCGAGCGCGCGGTGGCCGCCGGCGCGGAGGACTACCTGGTCAAGGGTCAGGTGGACGGTCAGACCCTGGTGCGCGGCATCAGGTACGCGGTCGGCCGCAAGCACGTGGAGGAGACCCAGCGGCAGCTGCGCGACGAGCAGCTGCACGCCGCCGAGAAGACCCGCCTGGAACGCGGCCTGCTGCCGTCCCCGATCCTGCACGGCCAGGGGCTGGGGCTGGAGGTCCGCTACCAGCCGGGCGGCAGCCGGATGCTGCTGGGCGGCGACTTCTACGACGCGGTGCGCACGCCGGACGGCACGCTCCAGGTGATCGTCGGCGACGTGTGCGGGCACGGCCCGGACGAGGCCGCGCTGGGCGTGTTCCTGCGCATCGCGTGGCGGGCGCTGGTGCTGGCCGACCAGGAGCCGTCGCGGGTGCTGCGCACGCTGCACGAGATCCTGGAGCACGAACGCCACCAGCCGGGCCTGTTCACCACGGCGTGCATGGTGACGGTGGCGCCGGACCGCCGCTGGGCGCGGATCTACCTGGCCGGCCACCCCGAGCCGATGCTGCTGGTGGGCGACCGGGTGGTGGAGCTGCCCCGGGACCGGGCGGGCCTGCCGCTTGGCGTGCTGCCGGACAGCACGTGGAGCGGGCTGGACGTGCCGCTGCCCGCGGGCTGGTCGCTGATGCTCTACACCGACGGGCTGGTGGAGGGCCGGGTCGCGGGCGACACCGAACGGCTGGGCTCGGAGCGGCTGATCGAGCTGATCGGCCGGATCACCAGGACGCGGCCGGACTGGGCGAGCCACCCAGCCGGGCTGCTGGACGAGCTGATCTCCCGGGTCAAGGAACTCAACGGCGGGGAACTGGACGACGACATGGCCGTGCTGCTCATCTCGGACCAGGGCTGATGGACTACCGGACCCGCTGGCCGGCGAGCCGGCTGCTGACCGCCTCCGTGGCCATCCTGCTCATCGTGTGCGCCGGCGCGATCGGGGGTGTCACGGTGGCGCTGGTGAACCTCACCGACGCCCGCTCGCTGCTGCTCAACCAGGCCGCCCCGGCCCGCCAGCACGTGCTGGAGCTGGACACCGCGCTGATCGACCAGGAGAACGGGGTGCGCGGCTTCGCGCTCACCGCGAGCGACGACTTCCTGGGCCCCTACCAGGACGGGCAGCGGACCGAGCGCACCGCGCTGGACGCCGCCCGGTCGGCGATCGGACGGATCCGGCCGGAGCTGGCCGAGGACCTGGACGCGATCGGCAGCCTCGCGGTCGGCTGGCGGGCGGGCTACGCCGAGGTGGTCATCGCCGAGGTCCGGGCGGCGAACGCGCCGCGCGCCGACCGGGCCGACGCCGAGCGCGGCAAGGAGCTGTTCGACAACGTCCGCCGGGCGGTCGGCCGGCTCCAGCAGTCGCTGGAGGAGGAGACCCGCACGGCCCGCGCCAGGTTGGACGCGGTGGCGGGCCAGGTGCTGGTCCTGGTCATCGGGCTGGGCGTGCTGCTGGTGGTGATCATCGCGGGGGTGGCCGTGGTGCTGCACCGCATCCTGATCCGCCCGCTGACCGGGCTGGCCGCGCAGGTGCGCCGGGTGTCGTCCGGGGACTTCGTGCACGCCGTGGAGACCAGCGGGCCGCGCGAGACGGTGATGCTGGCGCAGGACGTGGACGCCATGCGCGCCCGCATCCTGAACGACGTGGAGGAGCTGCGCCGCTCGAACTCGGAGCTGGAGCAGTTCGCCTACGTCGCCTCGCACGACCTCCAGGAGCCGCTGCGCAAGGTGGCGAGCTTCTGCCAGCTGCTGGAGCGCCGCTACTCGGGCCAGCTCGACGACCGGGGCGAGCAGTACCTGCGGTTCGCGGTGGACGGCGCCAAGCGGATGCAGGTGCTGATCAACGACCTGCTGGCGTTCTCCCGCGTCGGCAGGCTCACCCGCGAGCACGTGCTGGTCGACCTGGACGAGACGGTCGAGCAGGTGCTGGACAGCTACTCCGAGGCGATCGAGCGGACCGGCGCGACCGTCGAGGTGGCCGAGCTGCCCACGGTGCGCGGCGAGGCGTCGCTGCTGGGCGGGGTGTTCGGCAACCTGATCAGCAACGCGCTGAAGTTCCACGGCGAGGATCCGCCGTTGGTGAAGGTCGGGGTGGAGCGGACCGGTGAATCCTGGACGTTCACCATCAGCGACAACGGCATCGGCATCGAGCCCGAGTACGCTGAGCGGATCTTCGTGATCTTCCAGCGGCTGCATCACAAGGACGACTACCCCGGCACGGGTATCGGCCTGGCGATGTGCCGGAAGATCATCGAGTACCACGGCGGCACGATCTGGTTGGAAACCGGTCAGGACGTCGGCACCACCTTCAAGTTCACCCTGCCGGCAGTAGAGGACACCGAGGACTCCGATGAATGACTCGATGAGCGTGGTCGACGTGCTGCTGGTGGAGGACGACCCCGGCGACGCCCTGATGACCCAGGAGGCGTTCGAGCACCACAAGATCCGCAACCAGCTGCACGTGGTGCGCGACGGCGTGGAGGCCCTGGAGTTCCTGCGGCGCGAGGGCGAGCACGCCGACGCGCCGCGGCCGGGGCTGATCCTGCTCGACCTGAACCTGCCGAAGATGGACGGGCGGGAGGTGCTGGCGGAGGTGAAGGCCGACCAGAGCCTGCGCAGCATCCCGGTGGTCGTGCTCACCACGTCGGAGGCGGAGGAGGACATCCTGCGCAGCTACAACCTGCACGCCAACGCCTACGTCACCAAGCCGGTGGACTTCGACCGGTTCATCGAGGTCGTGCGGCAGATCGACGACTTCTTCGTGACCGTGGTGAAGCTGCCCCGCTAGCCCGTCCGGCCCACCGCGGGACGGCCGGACCGGTCAGCCGCGGTACGCGGCCAGGAACGTGCGCACGCCCTCGTCGGCGAACCGGTGGAGTTCGTCGACGGGGTACGGCTCGGGGTCGAACATGGCCTTGTTCAGCGGCACGGACAGCGCCAGCCAGACGAACTGCTGCGCGGCCGGCAGCGGGTCCGGCGTGTTCAGCCGTCCCTGGTCGGTGAGCTGCGCGAACCGGTGTGCCAGCCGCTCGTAGCCGCGCTCCGGACCGGAGGAGTACCAGGTGCGGGCGAGGTCGGGGAACCGGTCGGCCTCGCCGATGACGACCCGGCGCATCCGGATCAGGTGCGGTTGGGTGACCGCGGTGACCAGTCGGCGGGCGATCTCCCGCAGGTCGTGTTCGAGGTCGGCGCTGTCCGGCAGCTGGTCCAGGACGACGTCGGAGCGCTGCCCGCCCTCCCGGATGTCGTTCGTGATGATCTCGGTGAACAGCCGTTCCTTGTCCGCGAAGTGCTTGTAGACGGTCTGCTTGGACACCTCGGCGAGGGCGGCGACCTCGTCCATGCTGGTGCCCTGGTAGCCGTTGCGAAGGAAGACCGCGCGGGCGGCGTCCAGGATCGCGCGGCGCTTGCGGGCGGATCTCGTCTCCTCCATGGCCCGGGACCGTACTGGACGGACCAGCACCGATCCGGGTACTGCATCGTCCGGTTCCCGCCGAGGAGGCGGCCATGGCGGTCACGACATCGCAGGACGGCACCACGATCCGGGGGGTGACGAGGTTGGCGAGTTGGTGGTCGGTGGTGCGGCTGATCACCTGGCGCAGCGAGGGCGGCTCACCCAGCCCGAGCGCCACCTTCGTGCCGAACCGTCGGGCAGCGGCAACGGGATGCGGTGCACACCGGGCGCGACCTCGAAGACCCCGGGCTCCGTCCACTCCACCCCCGGATCTATTTCTCGGTAGCCTCGCCGAGCTCGGGGTGCTTCTCCAGGTAGCCGCGCACGAAGGGGCACTCGGGCACCACCGCGAGCCCGCGCCTCCCGGCGTCCTCCAGCGCCTGCCCGACCAGCGCGCTGCCCAACCCCTTGCCCTCGACGGCGACCTCGGTGTGGGTGAACGTGATCCGGCCCGGTTCCAGGGTGTACTCGGCGAACCCGGCCGGCTCCCCGTCGAGGAGGACCTCGTAGCGCGACTTCTCGGCGTTGTCGGACACGGTCACGGCCACGGCGCGGCTCTCCTTCTCGTGGTGGAGCGGTGTGCTCCGGGCGGGCCCGGGACTCCGCACCCGTCCACCGTAACCGCACCCGCCGGAACAGCCCGGTGCAAGATTGCCGGATGGACGTCTACCTGCTGATCCTGGGCGACCACCTGCCGGACCCGAACTCCGGCCGGGTGGTCAGCGAGGCCGAACGCCTGCGCGCCATCGTGGAACAGGCGGTGGTCGCCGAGGAGGCGGGGTTCACCGGGGTGGCGATCGGCGAGCACCACTTCACGAAGTACATCGTCAGCGCCCCCGAACTGCTCCTCGCGACCATCGCGGAACGCACCACCACGCTGCGCCTGTCCACCGGTGTCACCCTGCTCGCCCACCACGACCCGGTGCGGGTGGCCGAGGAGCTCGCGATGCTGGACGTGCTGTCCGGGGGCCGGGCGGAGATGATCGTCGCGCGCGGGGTGTCGCAGCGCACCGACCTGGCGTTCGGGGTGCGGGACGACCTGCGCGAACGGTTCGACGAGAACCTCCGGCTGCTGCTGCGCCTGCTGGCGGACCCGCACGTCACCTGGACCGGCCGGTTCCGCAGTCCGCTGGTCGACGTCACCACCACGCCGCGCCCGCTCCAGCGGCCCCGGCCGCCGGTGTGGATCGGCAGCGGTTCGGCCGTGTCGGCGGACCTGGCGGTCGAGCTGGGGCTGCCCCTCATGCTGCCGAGCACCCTGCGCGACCCGAGCACCCACCGGGCCGTCGTGGAGCGGTACCGGACCGCCATGGACGGCCGGGGGCGGGTCGCGTTGCCGAGTCACGTCTTCGTCGCGCCCACGGCGTCCGAGGCGCGCGGGACGTGGCGGCCGCACCTGGAGGCGTACGCGCGGTTCGCCGACCCCTGGCGCGGTGACGGCGACGCGGACGTGGCCGCGCTGATGGACGGCGCGGCGGTGTGCGGTGACCCGGTGGAGGTCACCGACCGGCTCAACCACCTGGGCGAGCTGCTCGGGCTCGACGCGCAGTTGGTGATGGTCGACATCGGGGGTCTGCCGCACTCGGCGGTGCTGGACACGATCCGGTTGTTCGGGGCGGAGGTGCTGCCGAACCTCAAGCCGTAGCCGGCGAGCGGAAACGGTGCCGGCGCCCGATCGCCGGACCCGGGTCGGACCCGCGTGTGCCCCGGATCGGACCCGGGTCGGACCCGGCCGCCACGACGGACGGCCGGGTCCGCGGCCTCAGGACTTGAGCCGCACCACGACCAACCGCTGCGTGGCGCGCGTCAGGGCGACGTAGCGCTCCGCCGCGGTGAACCGCTCAGGCTCGACCACCACGACGGTGTCGAACTCCAGCCCCTTGGCGTCCCGGGGAGTCAGGGCGCCCTCGACGAACCCGATCACCGCCGACGTCCCCGACTCCGCGCGCAGCCGCCAGACCACCTCCAGGTCCTCCACCACCATCTCCACCGGGGGCTCCCCCCGCCGCACGGACGCGGGCAGCACCGCCGCCGGGTCGAGCTCGGCCAGCGCCGGCGCGGCGTACTCCATGATCGCCGCCGGGGTCCGGTAGTTCACGGTCAGCCGCCGGTACACCCAGCGGTCGCGGACGTAGGGCGACAGCAGGTCGCCCCAGGACCTCACCCCCGCCTCGGCCTGCCGCTGGTGCAGGTCGCCGACGACGGTCATGGAGCGGTTGGGGCTGCGGCGCATCAGGACCCGCCACTCCATCGGGGACAGCTCCTGCGCCTCGTCCACCACCACGTGCCCGTAGGTCCACTCGCGGTCGGCGGCGGCGCGCTCGGCCACCGTCCGGTCGTCGCGGAACGCGTGGCGGTCGGCCAGCCACTCCGCGTGGACCAGGTCGACGGCCCGCAGCTCGTCCTCGTGCATGGCCTGGTCGGTGTCGATGACCTCCAGCACGCCCCGCGCGTACTCGACGGCCTCGGCGCGTTCCCGTTCCGCGAGCCGCTCGGCCTCCCCGGACGTGCCGAGCTGTTCGGCCGCCTCGTCCAGCAGCGGCACGTCGGACACGGTCCACGCGCGGCCGTCGGAGCGGTACAGCTCGGGGTAGCCCAGCGCGAAGCACCGGCCCTCGTAGAGGTCGGCCAGCAGCCGCCGCGCGGTCAGCGCGGGCCACAGCGCGTCGACCGCCTCGCGCAGGTCGGGACTGTCGCCCAGTTCCCGCCGCACGTCGCCGGCCAGGTCCGACCAGTCCTTGCCGATCAGCGCCATCGCGGGTGCGACGAGCGCGTCCGCGAGGGCGTCGTGGAACACCTGCCGTGCCTCGTTGTGCCGCAGCCCGCACGCCCGCGCCCGGTCCCGCGCCGCGAGCGCCGCCGAGGCGTCCACGTGCACGGTCACGTCCTCCAGTTCGACCGGCATGGGGTGCTCCGGCAGTTCCTGCCGGTCGGCGATGGCCTCGCCGAGCAGCTCGACGGCGGACAGGCCGCCTTTGAGGCCCTGCACCTCCGGCACGTCCTCCCGCGTGGCGCGGACGCCGGGGAACAGCTCGCCGGGGGTCGCGAACACCACGTCGGTCTCACCCAGGGACGGCAGCACCTGCCCGATGTAGCGCAGGAACCCCGGGTTCGGCCCGACCACCAGCACGCCCTGCCGGGAGAGGCGTTCCCGCTGCGTGTACAGCAGGTACGCGACGCGGTGCAGGGCGACGGCGGTCTTGCCGGTGCCGGGGCCGCCTTCGATGACCAGCACGCCCCGGTGGTCGAGCCGGATCACCTCGTCCTGCTCGGCCTGGATGGTGGCCACGATGTCGCGCATGGTGTCGGCGCGCGGCGCGTTCACCGCCTCCAGCAGGCCGGTGCCGGCCAGCTGGAGCTCGTCGTCGTAGAACCCGTCCAGGCGACGGCCGCGAGTGCGGTAGTGGCGCCGGCGGGTGAGGCCCTCCGGGTGTGCCCCGGTGGCCGTGTAGAACGGCCGGGCCACCGGCGCCCGCCAGTCGGTGAGCAACGGCCGGTAGTCGTCGGCCGGGTCGAACAACCCGATCCGGCCGATGTAGGTGCGGCTGCCGTCGGCGTGGTCGGTGCGGCCGAAGCACAGCCCTTCGTCCGCCACCCGCAACCTGCCGAGCCGCTCGGACAGCGTCCGCACGGCCACCTCGCGGTGCCAGCGCTGCTCGTCCCGGTCGAGCAGCGCCGCGTCCAGCTCCGCTTTCACGGCGGCCCGCTCCAGGTCGAGCCGTGAATAGAGAAAAGAGATCCTCTGCTGTTCCGTGGACAATTCCCCTGTTGCCACGCTTGCCCCCTGTGATACACTGGGTTATCACGTCACACCCCGTTCCAGGGTGAAGTAACCCTTATTTATACCACGGGCGGCGCTATTCGCGCGATCCCATTCGGGTGAGAAACTATTCGACCACGCTGGCGAGCGGCGCGCGCTGTCGGCGCAGCGGCACGATCAGCGGGGTGCCGGTCTCCGGGTCGTCGATCACCCGGCAGGGCAGGCCGAACACGTGCTCCACCAGTTCGGCGGTGACGATGTCGGCCGGGTCGCCCTGCGCGACGATGCCCTCGCCCGGCTTCATCGCGATCAGGTGGGTGGCGTAGCGGCAGGCCTGGTTGAGGTCGTGCAGCACGGCGACCAGGGTGTGCCCGCCGTCCTCGTGCAGTTCCGCGCACAGGTCGAGCACCTCGATCTGGTGCGCGATGTCCAGGAACGTGGTCGGCTCGTCCAGCAGCAGGATCGACGTCTGCTGCGCGAGCACCATGGCCAGCCACACGCGCTGCCGCTGGCCGCCGGACAGCTCGTCCACCAGCCGGTCGGCCAGGTCGTGCACGCCGGTCAGGTGCATGGCCTGCGCGGTGATCTCCTCGTCGTCCAACGACCACTGCCGCAGCAGCCGCTGGTGCGGGTAGCGACCGCGCGAGACCAGCTCCCCCACCGTGATGCCGCCGGGCGCGGTGGACGACTGCGGCAGCAGCCCGAGCCGGCGCGCGACCTCCTTCGACCGGTACGACGAGATGAGCGCCCCGTCCAGGTACACCGAGCCGGCGCGCGGCTTCAGCATCCGGGCCAGCGCTTTGAGCACGGTGGACTTGCCGCACGCGTTGGGCCCGACGATGACGGTGAACGACCCGTCCGGGACCTCCACGTCCAGCCCGGCGGCCACCAGCCGCTCGTCGTAGGCGAGCGTCAGGTCCTCCGCACGCAGTCGGGTTCTCATCGCCCACTCCCCCTTCGCCTGCCGGGGGCCGGCGGCCACACCGGGTAGAGCCCGCCGATCGCCCCGGTCGCGATGCCGACCGGCGCCCGGGTCGTCGGGAACAGTCGTCGCACCGCGGGATCGCCCGCCACCGACGTCAGCCCGCCGGGCCCGGACCGCCTGCCGGTGTTGCGGCAGGCGGGTGACGGCGCGGCCGTCGACCCGACGTTCCGGGACCTGAGCGAGTCGAACGTGCGCGGGCGGAGAAGCAGGATCGCCGCCACGCGGGCGAGGAGTGCAGTGCCGCCCCAGAGGCTGAACAGGACGACCGGTCCCGGCAGCCAGACCGTTCCGACGAGCATGGTGGCCCGCGCGCCGCCCCGTCCCATTCACACCTCCCCGCTCAACTGTTTAGGTGAGGCTAACCGAAGGAGATCGTCAGCGGCAGGGCGGGTTCGCCCGTCAGGCCGAGTCGTGACGTGTCACACAGTCCGCTCCGGGCATTCGTCGGCCGATGAGCGCCGGATGAACTCGACCAGGCCACCTGAACGCCTCTTGACACGATTCCGGCAATACCCGGTTCAGGTGCGCAGGCGGTGGGCCTTGAACGATTTCCCAGGGGACGCCTTCAACGGTTGCGTCGCCCTCGGGGCGGCGTCATTCCGTTCCCGTGGGAATGCGTCTTCATCGGCCGGAATGGCCGAGGATTCGACTTGAGCGGCGGTCCGCAAATCGGCGGAAATGCACGCCGAGGGCCAACTGGGCCTGCTACCGGGCGACCACGTCCTCCTTGGCCGCCCGGGGAACCGCCCGGACGCGGGCGTGCGGGACCTCACCGTCGAGCAGGTCCGCCCGCTGCCCGAGGGCGGCGTCATCTACTCGCGGAAGTCCGGCGGGAACGACGTCCCGGTCACCGTGATCAGCCGCGAGCGCGGCTCCGGCACGCGGCGCCCCAGGCGATCGCCGGCGCGCGCGGGCCCATACCGATCAGGAGCGCAGGCTCAGCGGACGCAGGTCGGTCCAGTGCTCCTGCACGTAGGCCGTGGCCGCTTCACGGGTATCCGGGCCGAACACGGCCCGCCACCCGGCCGGGATCTCGGCGAACGACGGCCACAGCGAGTGCTGCCCCTCGTCGTTGACCAGGACGTGGAAACGGCCTTCGGCGTCGTCGAACGGATTGGTCATCGGGTCCTCCGGTCAGGCTCGGCGAGCCGCGGTGCGGTGCGGTGCGGTGACATCATCGAACAGTTCGGCCGCGCACAACAGACAGCACGGCCGTGACGCTGCGGTTCGGGCGAGACGCCCACGAGCGTCCGGTGCCACGGGTGGGGGTGCCGGAGCACCCCCACCCGCATCTCCCCGGCCGGCCCTCGGACTTCGTGGACATGCGCGCTGTTCTCCTTCGGAGGCTTTCCCGTCAGGTTCGCGCACCTGACGAACGTTCGGGACGGTCGACTAGCCCGGGTGCGACGCACTGATCGCGTACGCGGGCTGGACCGGGACCGCCGGCGCACGCCGGTCCAGCACGGACTGGAGGATCTCCCCCACCCGGATCGACGTGTTGGACAGCAGCGACGACGAGATGCCGTGCGTGTGCTCGGTGCCGCCCTGGAGGTAGATGCCGCCGAGCACGTCGTCGTCGGTGTCCAGCCGGTAGTCGCGGCCGACCCGCAGGCGGCCCTGCTCGTCACGCGCGCACCGCGCGGCCAGGTCGCCCAGCAGGCCGGTCGGATCGGCCTCGCGGTAGCCGGTGGCGTACACGATCGCGTCCGCGTCCAGCACCGTCCGGGCGCCGGAGGACAGCGACTCGACGGTCACCCGCACACCGTCCGCGGTCTCCGCGAGTTCGGCGACCCGCGACAGGTTGAGCAGCCGAAGACGTTGCGCGCCAACGACCTTCTCCCGGTACACCCGCCGGTACAGCTCGGCGATCAGGTCGCTGTCGACCACCGCGTAGTTGGTGTTGGCGTGGTAGTCCATCAGCCGGCGCTTGACCTGCTCGGGCGCGGCGTAGAAGTCGTCCACGGCCGCCGGGTCGAAGATCCGGTTGGCGAACGAACTGTCGTCCGCCGGGCTGTAGCCGTAGCGCGCGAACACCGCGCAGACCTCGGCGTCCCGGAACCGCTCGTGCAGGAACGCGGTCACCTCCGCGCCGCTCTGCCCCGCACCCACGACGACCAGCCGCCGGGGGTCGTCCAGCGCCTCGACCCGCTGGAGGAAGTCCCGGTTGTGCCACACCCGGTCGGACGGCGTCACCCCGTCCGGCAGGCTGGCCCGTAAGCCCGTTGCCACCACGAGGTTCCGCGCGCGCCGCACCTCCACCTCGCCTCCCGACGTCCGTGAGGACACGTCGAAGTGGGTGACCACGCCGTCCTCGGTCACCGGGCGCACCGACACCACGTCGTGGCCGTAGGACACCAGGTCGTCGACCTTCTCGGCGGCCCACTCGAAGTAGTCGTGGAACTCCACGCGCAGCGGGAACAGGTTCTTGTGGTTGATGAAGTCGACCAGCCGCCCGTGGCCGTGCAGGTAGTTCAGGAAGGTGAACGGACTGCTGGGGTTGCGCAGCGTCACCAGGTCCTTGAGGAACGACACCTGCATGGTGGCGTCCTCCAGCAACATGCCCCGGTGCCACCCGAAGCCGGCCTGCCGTTCGAGGAAGTGCGCGGTCACCACGTCTTCGGGGCCGACGGCGGCGTTGTACTCGGTGACCGCGATGGCGAGCGCCAGGTTCGAGGGCCCGAAGCCGACGCCGAGGACGTCGAAGACAGGTGGCTGTGGCATGACTGTCCCATCGGTGCGACAACAGGGCGTGACCGAACTTCGGTGAGCCTAACCTAAGTCCGCTACCGGATGGGAGTGATCCAGACCTCTCTGTTGCTTAGGCTAGCCTCACCTGCGGGTCGGAGGAAGCAACCCGCTGAACAAAGGCTCTTCGGGGACGTCCTCGGCCGTTCGGAACGGTCCGTGACCCTCGCGTCCGTGCTAGCGGCGCCGAACGGATCGGGACGATCAGCCTGGCACTGCCCATGGCATTCGGCGGCGTCATGAGATTTCCGTGGTACTCCCGCCGGTTTCGTGGTACTTGACTGCTGGTCTCCGTGGACGCAGCGCTCGTGCGCTTTTTGGCCTAGCTACTGGGAAAACCACTCGAACGGCGGAGTGGGGTCGGAGTACCGCGGCCGACTGTCGTTGCGTAGCACCGTAGGCCGAGTGGCCGTGCAGTGCGGCCGTGCGCGTAGTGGTGCGACGCCGTCGTGCGGCGCGTGTCGGACTCGGTCCGCCCAGGGCGAAACACCGTGTTTTCGTGCCGGCCCTGCGCCTAGCGTCGGGATGTGGAGATCATCGACCTGGTGCCGGGACTGCGGATGCTGCGGTTCCCGATCGGACAGGCGTACGTGTGGCAGGACGGCGACGAGTTGACCGTCATCGACACCGGGATGGCCGGGTACGCCCAGAACATCGCCGCGCTGGGCAAGGTGGTGCGGATCGTGATCACGCACTTCCACCACGACCACACGGGTTCGCTGGCGAAACTGCGCGAGCTGACCGGCGCTCCGGTGTATGCGCACCCGTTGGACGCCTCGGTGATCCGCGGTGACGTGGACCCGCCGTCCCCGGTGATCCCGCCGGAGGAACGGGAACTGTTCGACCGCATCACACCTGGCGTGCCGTTCGCGCCCCGTTCCGAGGTCGACCACGAGGTGGACGAGGGCACCGAACTCCCGTTCGGCGGTGGCGCGAAGGTCCTGTCCATACCCGGGCACACGGACGGCAGCATCGCGATCCACCTGCCACAGCAAGGGATCCTGTTCACCGGCGACACCATCGCCGTGGTGGACGGCAAAGCGATCCCCGGCGTGTTCAACCTGGACCGAGCGCGGTTGCTGGATTCCGTGCAGCGCTTGACCGACCTGTCCCCGCAGGTGCTCTGCGTCGGGCACGGCGATCCGCTGATCTCCGCCTGACCTTCTGGCCGTTGGCCGTGCGGCCGTTCGGTTGCCCGACCGTGCGATCGTCCGGCCGTCAGCGACTTCGAACTCCGGTGTCGGACGTGGAACCGTCCAAACAGGACAACATCGGGACCGCTACCGCTGAGACCGGATGTGGCACGAACAGCTAGGGGTGCACGCAGCCGTCAGGGGTCGGCTACGCGAGCATCGCGGTCGGCTGCGTCGGCCGCGGTCGGCTACGCGAGCATCGCGCGACCGGCCGGAGTGATCTCCGCCGGCACCCAGGGGCCGACGCAATCACGTTGCGCCGGCCGGACCAGCCCGGCGTGCGCCAACTGGCGTGCGGTCATCTGGTCACTGCACAGCAGTCCGTCCACTCGCAGGTCGGGTTCCTGACTGTGCGTCACTTCGGCGCGGCCGGCCGCGACCGCCCGCAGCATGGCACGCGCCCGGTGGTTCAGTTCGTCATCCATGATCATCTACCGTTGTCCGCAGGGTTGTACACCACATTCATCGCCGCGACCGGCCGAAGTCTTACCGGTTAGGGTCGGAATCATGGGGACAGTCGAGGCTGTGAGCCGTAGCGCGGAGTACACGTTCACCAAGCCGAACGCGGACGGGATCCGCCTGCTCGCCGGGCTCGGCGTCGAGGGCGATGTGCACGCGGGCGAACTGGTGAAGCACCGATCGCGCGTGCGGCGTGACCCTACGCAACCGAACCTGCGCCAAGTGCACTTGATGCACGCCGAACTGCACGACCACCTCAACGCCCTCGGCTTCGCCGTCGCCGCAGGTCAGCTTGGCGAGAACATCACCACGCGCGGCGTCGACCTGCTCGGCCTGCCCACCGGCACCCGGCTGCACCTCGGGCCGGAGGCGGTCGTCGAGGTGACCGGGCTGCGCAACCCGTGCCCGCAGATCGAGGCGTTCCGGGAAGGGCTGCTCAAGCAGGTGGTCGGGCGGGACGAGGACGGCAGAGTCGTGCGCAAGGCGGGGATCATGTCGGTCGTGCTCGTGGGCGGCGTGGTGCGGCCGGGCGACGGGATCCGGGTACAACTGCCCACCGAGCCACACGCACCGCTCCAGCCGGTGTAGCCGCTGCTGAATGGCTGCCGCACGGCTGCTGGATTGAGGTCAGCGGGGCTGCCGCTGACGGCTACTCTCCGTAGCACTACTGTCCGTGGACATGAACCTCACGGACACCGTAGTACTCGTCACCGGAGCGAGCGGAGGTGTCGGGGCAGGCATCGCGCGGCGGTTCGCGGACGCCGGGGCTGCGGTGGTCGCGCACTCGTTCCGGGGCGAGGCGGCCGGGTCGCTGTCGCTCCGGGCGGACCTGTCCTCGGAGGACGAGTGCTTCCGGCTGGTGCGCGAGGCGGCGGCGTGGCGGGGACGGCTGGACGCGGTGGTGAACTGCGCCGGGGTTCAGCCGGTGCGGGACCTGGCCGGGATGACCGCCGCCGAGTGGCGGGAGGTCGTGGACACCAACGTGCTGAGCGCGTTCTCGTGCACCCAGGCCGCCGCCGAGGTGATGAGGTCGACGGGTGGCTCGATCACGCACATCGCGTCCATCGAGGGCAGTCACCCGGCACACGGGCACGCGCACTACAGCGCGTCCAAGGCGGCCTTGATCATGCACGCGCGTTCGGCGGCGTTGGAGTACGGACGGTTCGGCATCCGCATCAACACTGTGTCGCCGGGGCTCATCGATCGGTCCGGCTTGGCCGAGGACTGGCCGGAGGGCGTCGAACGCTGGCACGCCGCCGCACCCCTGGGGCGCCTGGGTACGCCGGAGGACGTCGGCAACGCGTGCGTGTTCCTGGCGTCACCAATGGCGTCCTGGATAACCGGCCACGACCTCGTCGTGGACGGCGGCATCGGCGCACGACCGACTTGGTGAGCCGGCCAACCAGTCAGCGCGCCAGCCGGCGAGCCGGCCAGGGAACTGGTCGTTTGGAGCCAGCTGAACTGGCCGGTTGAGCCAGCACGCACGGGTGTCACCATCCACGGGCAGGATCGCCCCGGTGGCGGCGCCATCAGGCCTGCGGGACAGCGCCACCCCAGACGGTGCCGCCACCGCCAGACGGTAATGCGGCCCGCCCAGACGGTGGTGCTGCCCGCGGACCGTGATGTAGGCACGACGGTTGACCGCCAAGCGCCGCGCTGCACCATCGCGACCACCACCGCCAGGCGTCCGACCCGAACGACCATGGCCACCGCCAGGCGTCCGGCCCGCGTGACCATGACCACCGCTAGCGTCCAGCCCGCCCGACCAGGACCGCAGCCAGGCACCCGAGGCGTCGAACTTGGCCTTGCCCTTGGCTCGAGCGCCTGCTGCGCCGCGACTGGGGGGCCGTGCGCATTTGCTTCGCCGGGAGTGCCGCGCTCCTTTTTCCGGCAACGAAATGCGTATCTGGATAGTGCCCGAACTCCCTGCCATTCGCCCGATCCAGCGATCAAGGCTGAGGAGCGACCAGGCCGATCGTCGCCCGGTGCTCAGCTTAGGACGGTGGGCCGGTCTGCGACCGACGGGCGAAGTCGGGGTGCTGATCTATGCTACTGGGTTCCGGTCTCCGCGCTCCCTGATCCGGCCTCCGCACCACCCGGTCCAGCCTCCGCACCACCCGGTCCGGCCTCCGCACCACCCGGTCCAGCCTCGGGTCTGGCCTCCGCGAGGATCGGTTGGGCGACGGCGAAAGCGCGGTTCGCGGCCGGGACGCCTGCGTAGATCGCCACCTGCAGCAGGACTTCCTTGATCTCCTCGCGACTCAGCCCGTTGCGCAGCGCGGCGCGCACGTGCATCGCCAGCTCACCCTCGTGCCCGAGCGTCGCGAGCATCGCCAGCGTGATGCAGGACCGCGTCCGCCGATCCAACCCCGGACGGGTCCAGATGGTGCCCCACGCGTAGCGGGTGATCAGTTCCTGGAAGTCGGCGGTGAACTCGTCGGTCCGCGCCACGGCCCGGTCCACGTGCTCGTCGCCCAGCACTTCCCGCCGGACCTTCATCCCCTCGTCGTAATCGCTCATCACAGGTGCTCGTCCAAGATCACGGAAACGGCGTCGACCGCTTCGACGTTGGCCAGGTGCGCGGCGTCCCCGACGATGAACAGTTCCGAGTCGGGGATCGCCTCGGCGATCGTCCGCAGGCACTCCGGCGGTGTCGCCTCGTCCTGCGCGCCGGCGATCACGGCGGTGGGCGCTTCGATCGCGGACAGGACCGACCGCAGGTCCAGCGCCGCCAGGGCGTCACAGCACCCGGCGTAACTTTCATCGTCCACAGAGGACAGCACAGCCTCGAACGCCGCGACGGTCTCGGGCGACCGGGAACGGAACGACGGTGTGAACCATCGGCTCACGACCTGCGCGGCGATCGACGCCGTTCCCGACCGCCGCACGGTTGCCGCGCGGTCGAGCCACGGCTGTGCGGTGGCGTAAGTGGCCGCCGTGCAACAAAGAACGAGTCGGTCGATGCGTTCGGGGGCGTGTCCCGCGAGCCACATGCCCACCATGGCTCCCATCGACACCCCGCAGTACGACACCCGCGTCAACCCCAGGCTGTCCAACAGCTCCAGCACGTCGTCGCCCAGGTCGTCGATCCGGTAAGGACCCGGCGCCGCCGGACTGCCGCCGTGGCCGCGGTGGTCGTAGCGCAGCACGCGGAACCTCTTGTGCAGCACCGGCAATTGCGGTTCCCACAGTGCCGTGGTCGTGCCCAGGGAGTTGCCGAGCACGACGACCGGCGCGTCTTCCGGTCCGCTCAACTCGTAGTGCAGCTTCATCTGTCGGCCTTCCCCCGGTGCGCCGCCAGCGCCCGGTCCACGAACTCGCACGCGCTGCCGATGTACCCGGCCGGGTCCAGCGCCTCGTCGATCTCCTGTTCCGACAGGTCGATCCGCAGGTCCGCCCGCAGCGCGTCGCGCAGCGACCGGCCGGACAGCACCGCGACCCGGCACACCTCGGCCACCAGGTCCTGCGCCTCGGTGCGGCCGATCCGGGCGGCCAGCCGCACCGCCACGTTCTCCGCCATCAGCAGCCCGCCGGTCAGCTCCAGGTTCCGCCGCATCCGCTCCGGGTCGACGCGCAGCCGGGACAGCAGCTCGCGCAGGCCGTGCACGGCACCGCCGACCAGCCGCAGCAGCTCGGTCACCGTCGGCCACTCGCTGTGCCACGCGCCGACCGCCCGCTCGTGCTCCTGCGCCATCGCCGCCAGCGCCGTCGACACCAGCCCCGGCACCCGTCGCGTGCACGCCGTCACCAGCACCGCGCGCACCGGGTTGTGCTTGTGCGGCATGGCCGACGACGTGCCGCCCTCGGCTTCGGCGACCTCCGCCACCTCGGTCTGCGCGAGCAGCACCACGTCCTGGGAGATCTTCGCCAGCACCCCGGACGCCACGCCGAGCGCGCCCGCCAGTTCGGCGATCCTGGTCCGGTCGGTGTGCCACGGGATGAGGGGTGCGACCAGGCCGAGCTGCGCGGCCAGCTGGTCGGTCAGGCCGGGGTCGTCGACCGCCGCGAGGGTGCCCGCCGCACCGCCGAACTGCACCGCCAGCCGCTGCGTGCGCACCCGTTCCAGCGCGTCGGTCGCCTCGTCCACCGCCACCAGCCAGCCGGCGCACTTCAGCCCGAACGTGGTGGGCAGCGCGTGCTGCGCCAGCGTCCGGCCGGCGATCAGCGTCTGCCGGTGCTGCCGGGCCAGCCGTTCGCACTCGCCCGCCACGCCGCGCAGCCCGTCCAGGATCGGGCCCAGCGCGCGGTGCGCCACCAGGGACATCGCGGTGTCCAGCACGTCCTGGCTGGTCGCCCCGTTGTGCACGGCGGTGCGGCCCTCGGCCGTCACGTGCGCGCCGATCGCCCGCACCAGCGGCACCACGGGGGTGCCGGAGGTCAGCGCGCCCTCGCCGAGTTCGGCCGGGTCGTAGCGGCCGACGTCGATCGCGGTCACCACCATCCTGGCCGCCTCCTCGGACACGATGCCCGCCCTGGCCTGGACGATGGCGAGCGCGCGTTCGAAGTCCAGCATGGCCCGCACCCAGGCCCGGTCGGAGATCTCGGTTTCCACGGCCGGGTCGGTGAACAGCCCTCCGAACAGCTCAGACGTCGAAGAAGACGGTTTCATGCTCCCCTTGCAGGCAGATGTCGAAGTGGTAGCCGAACGGGGCGCTCGCGGCGATGAGCGTGTTGCGCGCGGCCGGGTCGTCGATCGAGTTCAGCACCGGGTCGTGCGCGTTGGCCTCCTCGTCGGGGAAGTAGATCCGGGTGACCAGCCGGATGAGCATCCCCCGGCAGAACACGGACACGTTGAGGTGGGGCGCCTCCCATCCGCCGTCGCCGGTCGGCAGCGGACCGGGCTTCACGGTCAGCACACCGTAGCGGCCCTCGACGTCGGTGGCGCTGCGGCCGAATCCCCGGAAGTCCTTCCGGGGCACCGCGCCGCGCGGGTCGTCGGGGTGGTCGAACCGGCCGTCCGGGTCGGCCTGCCAGGTCTCCACGATCGCGTCCGGGATCGGGTCGCCGTTGCCGTCGAGCACCCGGCCCTCGACGCGGAACGCGCCGGGCGTGCTCTCCGGCACCACCAGCCAACCGTCCTCCCAGGGCAGACCGATCGCGAAGAACGGGCCGACGGTCTGCGACGGGGTGGTCTGCAGCTGGTTCGTCGTCTCAGTCATCGTCGTCGTCCTCGTCTTCCAGCGGCGTGGGGTTCTTGCCCCGCAGCACGATGTCCCACTGGTAGCCGAGCGCCCACTCCGGAACGGTGCTGTCCAGGTCGAACCGGGCGATCATCGCTTCGCGGGCCTTCGGGTCGCGCACCGAGTTGAAGATCGGGTCCTGGAAGAACAGCGGGTCGCCGGGGAAGTACATCTGGGTGATCAGCCGCTGCGTGAACGCGGTGCCGAACAGCGAGAAGTGGATGTGCGCGGGACGCCACGCGTTGTCGTGGTTGCGCCACGGGTAGGCGCCGGGCTGGATCGTGGTGAACGAGTAGCGCCCTTCGGCGTCGGTGAGGGTGCGGCCGACGCCGGTGAAGTTCGGGTCCAGCGGCGCGGGGTGCCGGTCGCCGGCGTGCCGGTAGCGGCCGGCCGCGTTGGCCTGCCACACCTCCAGCAGGGTGCCCGCGACGGGCCTGCCGTCGCCGTCCAGCACCCGGCCGGACACGATGATCCGCTGGCCCTGGGGTTCGCCGTCGTGCCCGACGGTGAGGTCGTGGTCGTCCGGGCCGACCCGGCCCTCGCCGAGCAGCGGGCCGGTGATCTCACCGAGCCGCTGCGGGAGCAGGGTCAGCGGCCGGTGCGGGGACCTGGCCCGGTTGGACACGTAGTCCGGCCAGTGCACGGGCGGCTGCGAGCCGGTGTCCCGCCGGTAGTGCGGCGTGGTCGTGTCGAGTGGCACCGCGCCCTCCTGATTCGTCCGCCGAGGGAATTGTTCAGCCGGTAGAGCCGGTCGGCGGGACGAGCCCACCGCCGGGTGCCGGCAAACCTAGGTTGGACCATTCGGGCGAGCAATGCCCGGTTCCACTGACCGGAAGTAAACCCCTGCCTCTTGAACCGGGTGTGGTTCCCGACCGAACTGCCCAGTGTCTGCACGCTCGGTCTGCACGCTCGCGCACCGGGGTGAAGAGATCGAGCACGTCCACATCGCTCACCAGTCGCCGCACCACCCGTTCGGGTGGCGGCGCCGGCGGCAATCGGTGCCGGCGCACTTGCCGCCGGGCTGGTCGGCCCGACCCACGGCGGAAATCCCCACGTCGCAGGAACGACCGTCCGAAGTGGATGGTCATGCGGTGCAAGAGTGCGCGGCGGGTACCGGGACGACCGGATCGGGTGGCGCGAGATGACCGCCGTCGGCGACGGCGTGGCCCTGGTCGACCCGTCCGTGCCGGGCGCGAGCGTGAGCGGCGAACTGCGGATGTATCGGAGGACCTGCTCGCGGATCCGCTGGACGTCCGGTCGGTGACGTTGCGGGTCCGTCCGGGCAGCGGTGAAGCCGTCGCCGGCACTCCCCTGACCGGCGACGGCCCGTCGCCGCCGAGCGCGGCGACCGGGGAGTCCACCTCGTTCGCGGGCGGCCGGGACCTGACGCCGCCGCCCGGGGCGACGGCGGTGCTGCGCTGCCGGGTGCCGGCAGTGCTGCACCGGCCGGGCCTGGTCAGCGGGCTGCCGGCGCTCGTGGTCGGTCTCAGCCAGACCCAGCGGTCGCTGCCGGTCTAGGGTGGGATTTCCCCCACTCGGCCATCCACCGCCCGTAGAGGACGCACCGCATGTCCGAACCGTCCCGCACGGCCCCGATCCGCGTGCTCCTCGTGGAGGACCACGACATGGTCGCCGAGGCGATCGGGCTGGCGCTCCAGCGGACGGGCGACGTGCGGGTGGTGGCCACCGCGAGATCGGTGGCGCAGGCGATGGACGCGGCCGGGCGGCACCGCCCCGACGTGGTGCTGCTGGACCGGCGGCTGCCCGACGGCGACGGGATCGCCGCGATCGCCGGGCTGCGCGAGCTGGGCGCGCAGGTCCTGGTGCTGACCGGCGAGGCGACCTCGTCCATCGCCGCCCGCGTGGTGGCCGTGGGCGGCGCGGGGCTGGTGCTCAAGTCGTCCGGGCTGGAGCAGCTGGTCGACGCCGTGCGGCGGGTCGCGGAGGGCGAGGCCGTGTTCGACGGGTCGCTGCTCGCGGGCGTGCTCAACCGGCTCACCGGGCGGGTGCCGGCCACCGGCGCGTCGCTCACCGAGCGGGAGCGGCAGACGCTGTCCCTGCTGGCCGACGGCGCGAGCACGGACGAGATCGGCCGCCGGCTGGGCGTCGCGCGCAACACCGTGCGCAACCACGTGCAGCGGGTGCTGGACAAGCTGGGCGCCCGGTCGAAGCTCGAGGCGGTGTCGATCGCCCGTCGTGAGGGCCTGGTCGACTAGTGCAGCTGCACCAGCCGGCTTGACCAGGGTGCGTCTCGCGGTGGCCGGTGGGCTGGGGCACAGTGCCGACGTGGATGCCGCGGCGGCTGCTCTGGTGGCCGAACACAGCTCACCGGGCGGTTCCGGCAGTGCCGGTCTGGCTCGTGAGTTCACCCGCAGAACGCTGCTGGCGTGGGGCTACCTGGGCACGCACGAAGACGTGGTGCTGGCCGTCTCGGAGCTGGTCGCCAACGCCAACCGGCACGCGCTGGGCCCGTCGACGCTCCGGTTGGCAGGCTGCGCGGAACGGGTGCGGGTAGAGGTGTCCGACCGCAGTCCGCGGTGGCCTTCCATCCGACCCGGCGGCACGGACGGCGGGTGGGGGCTGCCGCTCATCGACCGGCTGGCCCGGCGCTGGGGCGTGGCCGCGCGCGGTGACGGCAAGGTCGTGTGGTGCGAGCTGGACTAGCCGCGCCCGGTGCGCGGATGGTGCACAGTGGCCCCATGCCGAACCCGCCGCGCCGCCGACCGGTCGACCGGATGCCGGAATCGGCCTTCCAACTGCTGGTGGAGGGCGTGGTCGACTACGCCATCTTCATGCTCGACCCGGACGGCCACGTGGCCAGCTGGAACAGCGGCGCGGAGCGCATCAAGGGCTACCGGGCCGACGACATCCTCGGCAGGCACTTCTCCACGTTCTACCCGCCGGAGGACATCGCGGCCGGCAAACCGGACCGCGAGCTGGAGATCGCCATCGCCGAGGGGCGGCTGGAGGACGAGGGGTGGCGGCTGCGCAAGGACGGGAGCCGGTTCTGGGCCAACGTGGTGATCACCGCCCTGTTCGACGCCACCGGCGACCTGCGCGGCTTCGGCAAGGTCACCCGCGACATGACCGAGCGGCGGCGGGCCGAGCAGGCCCTGCTGGAACGGCGCCGGCTGGTCCACCACCTGGTGGAGGCGCAGGAGCTGGAACGCCGGCGGATCGCCTGGGACGTGCACGACGACTCCATCCAGTCGATGGTCGCCGTGGGGATGCGGCTGCAGCTGCTGGCGGACCGGGTGCCCGAGGAGCACGTGGCCACCGTGACCAGGCTCGACCAGGCGGTGCGCAGCGCGGTCGAACGCCTGCGGATGCTGGTGTTCCGGCTGCGCCCGCCGGAGATCGACCGGAACGGCCTGGTGGCCGCGCTGGAGGAGTACCTCGGCGACGTCGCGCCGATGTGGGACCTGGCGCACGCCGTGCGGGACGAACTGGAGCGCGAACCGCCGGTCGACACCGCGATCACCATCTTCCGCATCTGCCAGGAAGCGCTGACGAACGTGCACAAGCACGCGCGGGCGACCGCGGTGGAGATCACCCTGTCCACGGTGGACCGCGGAACGCTGGTGGTGATCGCGGACGACGGCATCGGCATCAGCCTGACCCGCGACCACCAGGCGGGGCTGGAGCACTTCGGCATGATCGAGATGCGCGAACGCGCCGAGACCGCCGGCGGTTGGTGGACGCTCGGCATCCGGCCCGAAGGGGGCACGGCGGTCCGGTTCTGGCTGCCCACCACGTCGGACACCGCATGACCCGGGTGCTCATCTGCGACGACGACATCATGATCGGCGAGGCGCTGCACGACGTGCTGACCGCCGAGTCCGACCTGGCGGTGGTGGCGATCGCGCACACCGCGTCCGACGCGATCGACCTCGCCGAACGGCACCTGCCCGACATCGTGGTGCTGGACGTCCGGATGCCCGGCGGCGGTGGCATCCGGGTGGCCCGCGAACTGCGCGACCGCTGCCCGACGACGCGCGTCGTGGCGTTCTCCGCGTACGCCGACCCGGCGACGGTCGCCGAGATGCGCCGCGCCGGTGTCACCGAGTACCTGGTGAAGGGCGTGCCGAACACCGACATCGTGGCCACCGTCCGCCGCTTGGCGCGAGGACCGTTCGGGAAGTTGTAACCGCTCGCACCGTCCCGTAGCGTCAGGTGCCGCAGCCAGCCACGGCGTCGGGAGTGCCGGCATGGAGCAGCCGCTGATCACCGTCAGGACCTCGTGGCACGGCGACGTGCTGCTGGTGGCCGTCAGCGGGGAGATCGACCTGGACACCGCGCCCCGGGTCAGGTCCGCCCTGCGAACCACCACCGCCGTCGTCCTGGACCTGCGCGAAGTGACGTTCTTCGGCTCCACCGGCATCCAACTGCTGCTGGACGCCCACCACGACATCCGCGACCTCGCCGTGGTCGCCTCCAGCCGTACGGTGCTGCGCGCGCTGGAGGTGACCGACCTGGCGCGGTACCTGCCGCTGTGCCCGTCGCCGGACGCGGCCTTCGACCACGTCCGGCGGACTGCCCGGACCTGCCCCGGCTAACCGTCGAACCGACCCCTGCGCACCGCCGCCAGCAACGCGGCGACCGACCGGGCACCCCGGAAGGCCAACCGCGGCCCGTCCGGATTCTTCGAATCACGCACCGCCGCGAGCCCACCGGCCACTTCGACGCACGAGTCGGTGTTCGTGCTACGGCTGGACTTCCGCCATTCGGTCATTCGGCCTCCTCGATTCGGTCGATCTCACGAGCGATCAGCCCGATGGTCTCGCTCGGGCTCAGCGCGACGCCCCGCATCTGCTCCACTGCTTCCCGGTACGCCATGACGTCTGCCTTGTCCTGGTAGAACAATCCACTCAAGCGGTTCTCGACGTGTACCACGCTCATCGCCTCGGTGTCGATGACGAGGAATTCACCTTCCAGGCCCGGATGCCATTCCGTCGATTCCGGAATGGCTTGGATCGTGATGTTCGGCCATTCCGCCAACTTGCCCAGGTGCTTCAACTGCTCCGCCATCACGGCCGGCCCGCCGATGTTGCTCCGCATGGCGGGCACGCCGATGAACCCGTGAACTGCACCGGGTTGTCCCGCATGAGGACATCCCTCCGCCCGAGGCGGGTCGCCACGCGGATCTCGACCTCCTCGTGCGGCACACGACCGCTGCGCATGATCGCCCGCGTGTAGCCGCGAACCGGCGGCTCACTGAGGACGGGACGGCCCGCCGGCCCGATCACGCGTCCCCCGGCGGGCCGTCAGTCCTGCTCCAACCCCAGGTAGAACGCGATCAGCCGCAGCAGGTGCTCGGTGTCCACGGGCTTGGTCACGTAGTCCGTGGCCCCCGAGGCCAGGCTCTTCTCCCGGTCGCCCTTCATCGCCTTGGCCGTCACCGCGATCACCGGCAGGTCCTCGTAGCGCGCCATCGCCCGGATCGCCGCCATGGTCGCGTTGCCGTCCAACTCCGGCATCATGATGTCCATCAGCACCAGCGACACGTCGTCGTACTGCTCCAGCGCCCGGACCCCGGTGATGCCGTTGTCCGCGTAGATGACCTCCAGCCCGTGCAGCTCCAGCACGCTGGTCAGCGCGAACACGTTGCGCAGGTCGTCGTCCACGATCAGCACCTTCTCGCCGTGGAACCGCATCGGCGCGGGTGGCAGTTCGGCCGGGGCGTCGGCGGGCAGGCCGGGCGCCGCGGCGGGCGTCAGCAGCTCCGGCACCTCGGCTTCGGCCGGCATCAGGCCCTGGTCGCTCAACGGCAGGTACAGCGTGAACGTCGACCCCTCGCCCGGCTCGCTGCGCACGTCCAGCCGCCCGTCCAGCAGCGCGGCCAGCTCACGGCTGATCGACAGCCCCAGGCCGGTGCCGCCGTACTTGCGCGAGGTGGTGCCGTCGGCCTGCTGGAACGCCTCGAAGATCACCGACAGCTTCTCCGCCGGGATGCCGATGCCGGTGTCCTGCACGTCGAACGCCACCGCGCCGTCTTCCAGCCGGATGCGCAGCCGGATCTCACCGTCATGGGTGAACTTCACCGCGTTGGACAGCAGGTTGCGCAGGATCTGCTGCAACCGGTGCTCGTCGGTGTGCAGCGTGGACGGCACGTCCGGGTCCACCGTGACGTCGAAGTCCAGGCCCTTCTCCGCGGCCAGCGGCAGGGTCAGCGCCTCCACGTAGCCGACCACGTCGGACACCCGCACCGGGTCGGTCTGCACCTGCATGTGGCCGGACTCGACCTTGGTCAGGTCCAGGATGTCGTCGATGAGCTGCAACAGGTCGGTGCCCGACGAGTGGATCGTCCTGGCGAACTCGACCTGCTTCGGGTTGAGGTTGCCGTCCAGGTTGTCGGCCAGCAGCTTCGCCAGGATCAGCAGCGAGTTCAACGGCGTGCGCAGCTCGTGCGACATGTTCGCCATGAACTCCGACTTGTACTTCGACGCCGACGAGAGCTGCCGCGCCCGCGCCTCCAGCTCCACCGAACCGGCCCGCAGCTCCTCGGTGAGCCGCTGCGACTCCACCAGCAGGCTGTCCGTGCGGGCGTTGGCGAGCATGGTGTTCACGTTGACGCCGATGTTCTCCTTCAACTGGTCCAGCAGGTCCAGGTGCACCTCGGTGAACTCGCTGAACGACCCCAGCTCGATCACGCCCAGCGCCTCGCCCTGGAACACGATCGGCAGGATCACCAGGTTCAGCGGCGGCGCGGCCCCCAGCCCGGACCCGATCTCCAGGTAGCCCGGCGGCACGTCGGTGACCAGCGCGGTCTTCTTCTCCACCGCCACCTGGCCGATCAGCGACTCGCCGCGGGCGAACCGGGTCGGCCTGCCGCGGCGCGGCTGGTAGGCGTAGGTGGCGGTCAGCTCCAGCGCGTCCGAGTCGCCGTCCACCAGGAAGAACGCGCCGTGCTGCGCGGACACCAGCGGGGTCAGCTCGCTCATCACCAGCGACGCCATGGCGTGCAGGTCGCGGTGGCCCTGCATCAGGCCGGACAGCCGGGCCAGGTTGGTCTTGAGCCAGTCCTGCTCCTGGTTGGCCCGGGTCGACTCGCGCAGGTTGCCGATCATCCGGTTGACGTTGTCCTTGAGCTCGGCGACCTCGCCGGACGCGTCCACGGTGATCTGCCGGGTCAGGTCGCCGGCGGTGACCGCGGTGGCCACGACGGCGATCGCGCGCACCTGGCGGGTGAGGTTCCCGGCCAGCTCGTTGACGTTCTCGGTGAGCCGCTTCCAGGTTCCCGAGACACCCTCCACCTCGGCCTGGCCGCCGAGCTTGCCCTCCGTGCCGACCTCGCGCGCGACCCGGGTGACCTCGTCGGCGAACGAGGAGAGCTGGTCGACCATGGTGTTGATGGTGGTCTTGAGCTCCAGGATCTCGCCGCGCGCGTCCACGTCGATCTTCTTCGACAGGTCGCCGCGCGCGACCGCCGTGGTCACCTGGGCGATGTTGCGCACCTGGTTGGTCAGGTTGTTCGCCATGAAGTTGACGTTCTCGGTGAGGTCCTTCCAGGTGCCCGCCACGTTCGGCACCCGCGCCTGGCCGCCGAGGATGCCCTCGGTGCCGACCTCGCGGGACACCCGGGTCACCTCGTCGGCGAACGCCCGCAGCGTGTCCACCATCCCGTTGATGGTGTCGGCCAGCGCGGCGATCTCGCCCTTGGCCTCGACGGTGATCTTCTTGGACAGGTCGCCGCCCGCGACCGCCGTCGCCACCGCCGCGATGCTGCGGACCTGGGTGGACAGGTTGTCCGCCATGACGTTGACGTTGTCGGTGAGGTCCTTCCACGTGCCCGCGACACCCGGCACCCGCGCCTGGCCGCCGAGCCGGCCGTCCGTGCCGACCTCGCGCGCCACCCGCGTCACCTCGTCGGCGAAGCCGGACAGCTGGTCCACCATCGTGTTGATGGTCGACTTCAGCTCCAGGATCTCGCCGCGCGCGTCCACGGTGATCTTCTGCGACAGGTCGCCGCCCGCGACCGCCGTGGTCACCTGGGCGATGTTGCGCACCTGGGCGGTGAGGTTGTTGGCCATGAAGTTCACCGAGTCGGTGAGGTCGCGCCACGTGCCGCCGACGCCCGGCACCTGCGCCTGACCACCCAACCGGCCGTCCGTACCCACCTCACGGGCGACCCGCGTCACCTCGTCGGCGAACGACGACAACTGGTCCACCATCGTGTTGACGGTGTCCTTCAACTCCAGGATCTCGCCCCGCGCGTTCACCGTGATCTTCTGCGACAGGTCGCCCCGCGCGACCGCCGTCGCGACCTGCGCGATGTTGCGGACCTGCGAAGTCAGGTTGCCCGCCATGAAGTTCACCGAGTCCGTCAGGTCGCGCCACGTCCCCGCGACCCCCGGCACCTGCGCCTGACCACCCAGCCGACCGTCGCTGCCGACCTCACGGGCCACGCGCGTCACCTCGGCCGCGAACGACGACAACTGGTCCACCATCGTGTTGATCGTGGTCTTGAGCTGGAGGATCTCGCCGCGCGCGTCCACGTCGATCTTCTGGGACAGGTCGCCCTGCGCGACCGCCGTGGTGACCTGGGCGATGTTGCGGACCTGCGAGGTCAGGTTTCCCGCCATGAAGTTCACCGAGTCGGTGAGGTCGCGCCACGTCCCCGCGACGCCGGGCACCTGCGCCTGACCACCCAACCGACCGTCCGTGCCCACCTCGCGGGCGACCCGGGTCACCTCGTCGGCGAAGGACGAGAGCTGGTCCACCATCGTGTTGATGGTGTCCTTGAGCTCCAGGATCTCGCCGCGCGCGTCGACCGTGATCTTCTGCGACAGGTCGCCCTGCGCCACCGCCGTCGCCACCTGGGCGATGTTGCGGACCTGCGAAGTCAGGTTGTTCGCCATGAAGTTGACGTTGTCGGTCAGGTCGCGCCACGTGCCGCCGACGCCGGGCACCTGCGCCTGACCACCCAACCGACCGTCCGTACCCACCTCGCGGGCGACCCGCGTCACCTCGTCGGCGAACGACGAGAGCTGGTCCACCATCGTGTTGACGGTGTCCTTCAGCTCCAGCATCTCGCCCGCCACCGTGACGGTGATCTTCTGCGACAGGTCGCCCTGCGCCACCGCCGTCGCCACCTGCGCGATGTCGCGGACCTGCGCGGTCAGGTTGTCGGACATGAAGTTCACCGAGTCGGTGAGGTCCTTCCAGGTGCCCGCCACGCCCGGCACGATCGCCTTGCCGCCCAGCCGGCCGTCCGTGCCCACCTCGCGCGCCACCCGGGTCACCTCGCCCGCGAACGTGCGCAGCGTCTCGGTCATCGAGTTGAAGCTCTCCACCAGCGTCGCGACCTCGCCGCGCCCGGTGGTGGTGATCTCCTGCGACAGGTCGCCCTCGGCCACCGCCGCGAGCACCCGGCTCAGCTCGGTGGTCGGCCGGGTCAGGTCGTCGATCAGGCCGTTGACCGCCTCGGCCGCCATCGCCCAGCCCTGCGGGCCCGCGCCGGGCGCGAGCCGTTCGCCGAGCCTGCCCTCCTGGCCCACCACCTGGCGCACCCGCACCAGCTCGCCGACCAGCCACTGGTTGCGCTCCGCGATCTCGTTGAACACCTCGGCGAGTTCGCCTGCCGGACCCTGCGGCACCACGAGACGGCGGCGGAAGTTGCCGTCCCGCATCTCCCGCATCGCGGTCAGCAGCCGGGCCAGGGTCACGTCCGTGTCGTCCTGGGCGGTCGTCACGTGGGCCTCCAACGTCAGCGGATCTGCGCCAAGCCTGCCACTGTTGGACCAGGCGTGTCCGCTAGGTTGGTCACGACCCGACACACAGGAGCCGAAATGGCCCAGGGCTACCGGCAAGGCGCCGAAGCGGGCCTCGACCTCGATGCGTGGCGCCGCCTCGTCGACGGCTTCCACGAAGCCGTGGTCGTGCTCGACCCCGGCGGTGTCGTGCGTCTGGTCAACCCGCTCGCGGCGGTGCTGTTCCCCCAGGCCAGACCGGGTTCGCGGGCCACCGTGGAGGGCCGCTCGCAGGACCTGGGCGGCGGCTGGACCGCGTGGTACCGGGGCGCGGAGGACTTCCTGGAGAACGCCTCCCGCCAACTGTCCGCGCTCACCGACCGCGCCGAGACGCTGCGCACCGTGGTGGAACTGGCCCCGGCACCGCACCCGGTGCTGGTCGTACCCGGTGGCCGGGGCCGGCTGGAGTGGTGGCGGCGGGGCGCCGACGGCGAGGTCACGGCCGCCCGCACACCCCGGCAGGCCGCGCACACCGCCCCCGGACTACCCGACGTCCTGGACGGCACCGCCCGACACGCCGAGATCACCCGCCTGGGTGATGGAGCGTGGGGTGGCGCGACCGGCGTGGGCACGGCGGTGGCGCTGAACGGCGGCGGCGCGCTGGTGAGCTTCGGCGGGACGCGGGACGTCGAACTGCTCACCCGGTTCGCCGAACGGGCCGCCGCGGCGCTGGACGTGAGCACCCGGTTCGGCGAGCACGAGCGCACCGTGGAGGCGCTGCGCGCGAACCTGCTGCCCAGCCCGCTGCCCACCGTCCCCGGCGTACGGCTGGCCAGGGTGTACGAACCCGCGCACCGCCGTGCCCTGATCGGCGGCGACTTCTACGACGTGCACCCGCGCGAGGACGGCAGCGCCGCGTTCGTGCTCGGCGACGTGGCCGGCAACGGGCTGGAGGCCGCCGTGCACTCCGGCCGCGTCCGGCAGAGCCTGCACACCCTGCTGCTGGTCGAACAGCGCCCCGCGCAGCTGCTGCGCCTGCTCAACTCCGCCCTGCGCGCCGCCGGCAGCCGGCTGTTCACCACGCTGGTGGTCGGCAACCTGGTCCCCGTCCAGGCGGGCGGGCTGCGCGTGACGCTGTCCGCCGGCGGCCACCCCGCGCCACTCGTGCTGCGGTCCGACGGGCGGGTGGACGAGGTGGCGGTGCACGGCGGGATCGTCGGCGTGCTGCCCGAAGTCCGCTTCCAGCAGACCACCGTGGCGCTGGGACCGGGGGAAACCCTGCTGCTCTACAGCGACGGCGTGACCGAGGCCCGCGCCCACGGCGACCGGCAGAACCTGTTCGGCGACACCCGGCTCAAGGCTTCGCTGGCGGAGTGCGCCGGCCTGCCCGCCGAAGCGGTGGCCGAACACCTGCGGCGGGTGGTCTTCTCGTGGATGGGCAGCGCCGAGCACGACGACCTGACGGTGCTGGTCGTGCAGGCGGAGCAGTGACCAGGCCCTCAGGCCGTCGCCTCGTCCACCGAATCGTGGATGTGCATCACTTCGATCAGCTCGGTGAGCCGGAACAGCTTGTGCACCGACGGCTGCAACGACGCCATCCGGAACTGGCCGCCCGCGCCGTCGAGCCGCCGATGCCAGTCCAGCATCAGGGAAAGCCCGGTGGTGTCCATGAACGGCACACCGCTCAGGTCCAGGACCACCAGCCGGGCGCCCGGCGTCTCCTCGAGGTGGTCGGACAGCACGGGCACGGTGTCCGCGTCCAGCTCGCCCGACACCGCGACGACCGTCCAGCCGCCGCGGACCTCACTGCGCACCTGCAAGTCCATCGCGTCGCGCCTCTCCGCCCGGCGGGTGCCGTGCCGCTACAGATCGTGCAGCAAGGCGCTCCAGGACGCGACCACTGGGTGGGTCAAGGGACGGGATGTGCGACGATGCGGTAACGGCCGATCAACGGGAGCGGATTGTGCGCAACGAGCCAGCGACGCCGGTGGCCGTGACGCTGCCCGCAACCGCCGGTGCGTCCGCGCAGGCCCGACGCATTGTCGGAGAAGCGGTGGCGACATGGGGGGTGTCCCCCGACGTGGCCGAGGACGCGGCGCTGGTGGTGACGGAGCTGGTGTCGAACGCGGTGGACCACGCCACCGGGCCTCTGGAGCTGACGGTGTCCAGAACGGTGCAGGGCATCCGCATCGACGTGGCGGACCAGTCCCCCGCCATGCCGCAGCCGAGACCCGTGCAGGTCGACTCGGCGCGCGGGCGCGGTTTGATCATCGTGGCGGCGCTGAGCCGCGACTGGGGCACCACCCCCACCACCCGCGGCAAGACCGTCTGGGCGGAGTTGGCGTAACCGCACCACGCCCGGGACGACCCCCCGGACGTCGCACGTCGGGCTGTCACGAGGTGGACCCCGACCGGACGGGTCCGGTCGGGGTCGCTCACCGGGGACTCCGCCTGTGCCCGGCTAGGAGACCGCCATCCCTTGTGCGCCCCACCGGGTGACGGTGAGGGTGAAGGTGGTGGTCCCGCTCCGGCCGTCCGCCGAAGTCGCCTCGACGGTGATCGGGTACGTCCCGGGCGGGGCCTGGAAGCCGGTGCTCAGGAACACGTCGCTGCTGCCGCCCTGGGCGATGGTGCGCGGCTCGAACCGCACCCGGGTGCCCGCCGGGTTGCCGGACGCCGACAGGGTCAGGCTGCCGGTGCCGCCCGAGGCCGTGACGGAGAACCGGGCGAGGAAGCCCTGCTGCACCGACGCCGAACCCGGATCCGCCTTCACCGACACGTCGCCGCCGGGCGGTGTCCCGTTCTCCACGGTCAGCGACAGCGTGGTGGTGGCGGTCCTGCCACCGGCCCCGGTGCCCGTGACGGTCACGTCGTACGTCCCGCCGGGTGTGGTGGCGGCCGTCTCCACGGTCAGCTTCGCGTTCGAACCGGTCTGGTTGGACGTCGGCTGGAACACCGCCTTGGCACCGCTGGGCAGCCCGGACGCCGACAACGTCACCGACTCGGGACCACCGGCGCCGGCCACCGACGTGACCGTGGTCGACGCGGACCCGCCCGCCGTCACCTTCAGGCTGCTCGGCGACGCGCCCAGGGTGAAGTCGGACTGCGGCGTGCCGACCTCCTGCTTCACCCAGTCGCCCATGTCGTTGGTCAGCCGGCCGTACACGCTGTACCACCTGAAGTCGCTGCGGCTCCAGGAAGCGACGCCGACGATCTTGCCGTCCACGATCAGCGGCCCGCCGCTGTCACCGGGCAGGATGGTGGTGCGGCCGTCGGCGTACCCGGCGCAGATCATCGTGGCGGACTTGAAGCCCGCGCCGACGCCCCGGCACACCGAGTCGCCGTCGACGATCGGCAGGGTCGCCTTGTCCAGCGTCACGTCCCGCTGGTCGTCGCCGAAGTCCTTCTTGCCGTAGCCGAACCCGAGCCCCTCTTCGCCCGGCGCGGCCAGCTCGGAGTCGGCGGAGGTGGCGAACTGCGCGTACCGGCCGCCGCGCACGGGGATGTCGTCGGCCACGGTGACCACCGCGACGTCGTAGCCCTGGTCGAAGTCGACGTACTTCGGGTGCTTCTCGAACCGGACCACCTTGGTGCGGAAACCGCCGCCCGCGTTGAGGTCGTCCAGGCCGTACACGAAGCCCTTCTCGCCCCGGGCGTCGGCGCAGTGCGCCGCGATCAGGATCTTGCGGGGCGCGACGACCGAACCGGTGCAGCTCTGCCCCCGGGGACGGCGTCCACCATGGCGGACGCCCGCGACGATCGCGGGGAACTCGTCCACGGTCGCGCTCTGGCCGTTGTGGAACAGGCCGCCCTCGTCCGATCGGGTGGGCACCGTGTCGCCCTCGAAGTTCGCGGCAGGGGTGTCGCCCGGCGAGGCGGCGCCGCTCAGGGGGAGCAGCGGTAGCAGCACGGCCGCCGCGACGAGGGCCACGAGGCCCCTGGGACGTGGTCGTTTCACTGTGCTTCCCTTCCAGGCGGACAGCCGCCTCAGCACGGGGTGAAGCGGCACGCCCACTGTCGGGCGGCACCGGAACGGGAACGATCAGGGACGTGATCCGCAGGGGTACGGCACTTATTCGTGGGTATCCCCCTGCCTGGGAGACCACGACCGAGGAGGAAACCGTGTCCAGCACGGAAGCCGGTCCGGTGACCGGGACCAAGGACAAGGACTACAACATCATCTGGTTCGTCGAGGCGTGCCTGAGCAACGCGCTGCGCCTGGAGACCTACATCGCCGACGCGGAACGGGAAGGCGACACCCAGCTCGCCGACTTCTTCCGCCGGGCGCAGGGTGAGAGCCGGAAGGGCGCCGAGCAGGGCAAGGAGCTGCTGGCCGCCCGACTCAAGTAGCCGACCGGGAAGGCCGCCCCTCACCGGGCGGCCTTCCCCCGACGCGCGCGACAACGGGGGCCGTCCGGTGGACGGCCCCCGTTGCGCTCGACGGCGCAACCGCGATTCGCGCGGCCCTACCGCCCCGCCGTCGACACCCTGCCGCGGCACCTGTCGACCTGCGGCACCCGATGACCCGCTGCGGTCTCGACGACCTGCTGCGGCACCCGGTGTCCTGCTGCGGAACCCGACGGCCTGCTCTGGCACCCCTCACCTACCGCCGCACTCGACGGCCACCGCCGGTCCGCCGGCTCACCGCTGCTGGTCGCCCAGGTCGCGCAGGCCTTCCTTGGCCTTCTCGGTGCCCTGGCCGATGTGCTCGGAGTGCTGCCCGCCGGTCTTGTCGTCGACGAACTGCCCCGCCCGGTCGACGCCCTGCTCCGCCTTGTCGCCGTGCTGCCCCAGCGCGTCCTTGGCCTTGTCCTTCAGCTCGTCGAACTTGTCGCCGATGCCCATCTGAACACCCTCCTGACGCGGAGCCTCCCGTGTGGACACTCCGGGCCGGGGGTACCCGGTATGGCGTCGATCGACTCGGACTCACCCGAACGTGCGACGGTTCTTTTCACTCGCCGCAGACGCGGCACCACCACTCGGCCATCCGGACCCTCTCTCGGCGCGTCCGTGTCCACCGATGCCGGCAGCGAGCGTTGCCGGGCCGCATCGGCCGGTGCGGACACCACTTGTAGCGGCTTCCGGTGACGACGGTGGCCACTACCCTCGCGAACAGGGCTACCGACCCCCGGAAGGAGCACCGTGACCGACGTGCAGCTCGCGGGACTGGCGGCGGAGTACTTCCAGGACCACCTCGAAACCGACCCGTTCGCCGCCACCATGTACGGCGTGCCCGGCCACGACGGCGAGGTGCCCGACCCGAGCCGCGACGCCGACCGGCGCCGGCTCGCCCGGCTGGAGGGCTTCCGGCGCCGGCTCGACGCGATCGACCCGACCGGCCTGACCGGCCAGGACACCGTGACGCACGCGATGCTCGGCCGCCTGCTGCGGGACAACCACGCGGAGCTGGCGAGCGGGTTCGGCTCGGGCACCGCCGAGATCGCGGTGTCCGCGAGCCTGGTGGGCGTGCAGAACCAGGTGTTCTCCACCGTGCCGACCGTTGCGTTGACCGACGCGGCGGGCACCGAGGCCTACCTGCGGCGGTTGCGGGGCCTGAGCGGGTACTTCGACGCGGCGGGCGCGCGGTACCGGGAGGCGGTCGCGGACGGCCGGTTCCCCACCGCGTCCGGCGCGCGGCAGACCGTGCAGCAGCTGCGCGGCTACCTGGCGTCGGACCTGGCGGGCGACCCCTTCCTGCGGCCCGTGACCGGCGCGGACGCCGAACGCGTGGCCGCCGTGGTGCGATCGACCGTCCGGCCGGCGCTGGCCCGGTTGGCGGACACGGTGTCCGAACTGCTGCCCGTGGGACGGGACGACGACCACGTGGGCATCTGCCACGTGCCCGGCGGTGAGGCGGCGTACACCGCGGCCGTGCGGGCGCACACCACGACGGAGCTGAGCCCCGCGCAGATCCACGAGATCGGCCTGACCAAGCTCGCCGAGGTGCACGAGGAGTTCGTCCGGCTCGGCGACAAGGTGCTCGGCACCTCGGAGTTGCCGGAAATCCTGCGCCGGCTGCGCGACGACGAGCGGCTGCGCTTCGACAACGCCGACGAGATCGTGGCGTGCGCGGTCGCCGCCCTGGAACGCGCGGAGGTCGCGCTGCCCCAGTGGTTCCACCGCTACGAGATCGCACGGTGCGTGGTCGAGCCGATGCACCCGGCGGAAGCCGAGGGCTCCGTGCTGGCGTACTACCGGCCGCCCGCAGACGACGGTTCGCGGCCCGGTGCGCACGTCGTGAACACCCACCTGCCCCGGTCGCGGCCCCGGTTCGAGTACGAGGCGCTGTCGTTCCACGAAAGCGTGCCGGGACACCACTTGCAGGTCGCGCTGGCCCAGTCGTTGACCGACATCCCGGACTTCCGCCGGTTCACCTACGTGACGGCGCACGCCGAGGGCTGGGGCCTCTACACCGAGCGGCTGGCCGACGAGATGGGCCTGTACACCGACGACTTGGCCCGGATGGGGATGCTGTCGTTCGACGCGTGGCGGGCGTGCCGCCTGGTCGTGGACACCGGGATGCACCACTTCGGCTGGTCCCGCGACCGCGCGCGGTCGTTCCTGCGCGACAACTCGGCGGGGACGGAGACCAACGTGCGCAACGAGATCGACCGCTACATCGCGTGGCCGGGCCAGGCGACGGCCTACCTGCTGGGCCGGCTGCACATCGAGGACCTGCGGGCCAGGGCGACCCGGGAACTCGGCAACCGCTTCGACGTCAAGGACTTCCACCACCAGGTGCTGGCCAACGGCGCGGTACCGCTGGAGACCCTGACCGACATCGTCGACCGCTGGATCGCGGGCTGACCTCGAGCTTTCCGATCCCGGTGCGAACCGCGCCGCAAAGTGCTCACTCGGTGAGCACTTTGCGGCGCAGGATGGCTCTCACCTACGGATCCGGGAGTGCACATGGAGACCCTTGACGGCGCGGGCGTCATCGACTTCGCCGACGCCGCCCACTGGGAGGACTGGCTGGCCGTCCACCACGACCGCTCGGGCGGTGTGTGGCTGAAGATCGCCAAGAAGAACTCCGGGCGGTCATCGGTCACGTTGCCGGAAGCCCTGGACGTCGCGCTGTGCTACGGCTGGATCGACAGCCAACGCAAGCGGTACGACGAGCACCACTACCTCCAGCGGTACTCGCCCCGCCGGGCGACCGGTTCGTGGTCGCAGGTCAACGTCGACAAGGTGGAGGCGCTGATCGCCGCCGGCCGCATGCGCGCACCGGGCCACGCCGCGATCGAGGCCGCCCGGGCCGACGGCCGGTGGGCGGCGGCCTACCAGCCCCAGCGCACCGCCGCCGTCCCGCCCGACCTGGCGGACGCGCTGGCCGCGGACGCCGGGGCTCGGGAGCACTTCGACCGCCTGGACCGGACCGGCCGGTACGCCCTGCTGCTGAGGCTGATGAAGGCGAAGACGCCGGCCACCCGGACCGCGCGGCTGCAACGGATCGTCGCGTCCCTGACCGCACCCGGCGGGCAGTGAGCCTTGCCCCGCCGGCCTCCGCGCAACGGCGTCCCGACCCGCTGCACCGAGGCGCGCTGGAACGTGCCGTCCGGTCCGTGTGCGGGCGGACTGCGCCGCCCGGTTGACGCGTTCGCAGATCCGCCGAATGTCGTTCGCCCCCGCTTTTCCGAGCTGCCAGGATGTCCGCCATGTCCACCAGCCCCGGCGGTGTCGCCGACTTGATCGAACGCGTTCGCCAGGGCGAGCACGTGGAGTTCGTGTTCTTCTGGGGGCCGCAGCCGGAACAGGACGGCGTCGGCCCGCAATGCCTCAGCCAGTGGTCGCCCGACCGGTTCACCGCGGACGGTCGCGACTTCGCCACGGCGGAGCACTACATGATGTGGCGCAAGGCCGTGCTGTTCGGCGACGAGGCGACCGCCGAGGAGATCCTGCGGGCGGCACACCCCCGCCGCGCCAGGGATCTGGGGCGCGCGGTGCGCGGGTTCGACCACGCCCGCTGGGAGGCCTGTCGGTACGACGTCGTGGTGGCGGGCAATGTCGCGAAGTTCGGGCAGCACCCCGAGCTGCGCCGTTTCCTGCTCGGCACGGGCGACCGCGTCCTGGTGGAGGCCAGCCCGCTCGACACCATCTGGGGCATCGGCCTGGCCGCCGCCGATCCCCGCGCGCAGGACCCCGCGCGGTGGCGGGGGCTGAACCTGCTGGGGTTCGCCTTGGCCGACGTGCGCAGCGAGTTGTCCAAGGCGGAACGCACGACCTAAGGCGGGGGGTCGGCGGTGGCGCGCACATCCTCACCGCCACCTGTGCGAGTGACCGCCGAAAGCCGCCGGAGAATAGCCCGTAGTTTATTCAGGCAGGCCGTCGTAGCTATAGGTAGTGAGTTCTCTTGCGATAAGTAGGGGCATCCGCAGACCAGCCGACGGTCAAGCACAGCCACGCTCCACCTGCGCGTTCATCGTTTATTGCGAGTCTTGCCGAGCAATCCTTGTTCCCCCTCACTTCGACTCGTACGGTTTGTCGGCAGAGCCCGACAAACACTGCCCACAGGCACGTGACGGGCTCGCTCACCCTGCGAAGTGAGGATTTCGGCAACCCATGAGAAAATCAACGATACAAGCGGTCGCCTGCGCGATCGCCGCTTCGGGAATGATCGCGTACTCCGCGACACCGGCCACGTCCGCCCCGGCGGCGCAGCCACCGGTCGCCATCGTGAACGCCGACTCGGCGGACGCGGTGCCCGGCCGCTACATCGTCGTGTTCAAGAGCCAGGGGCAGGGCGCCCAGGCGGTCGGCGCCGCGGCGGTGTCGATGGCGCGGCAGTACGGCGGGCAGATCCGGCACACCTACGGTGCGGTCCTGGACGGGTACTCGGTGGCGATGTCCGCCGACGAGGCCGCCGAGGTCGCGAGTGACCCGAAGGTGCAGTACGTCCAGCAGGTCACGCGGATGGTCGCCACCGACACCCAGACCAACCCGCCGAACTGGGGTGACGACCGGATCGACCAGCGGGACCTGCCGCTGAACGGCGCTTACACCTACCCGGCCGGTCCCGGCCAGGGCGCACGGGTCTACGTCATGGACTCCGGGCTCAACGCTAGCCACACCGACTTCTCCGGGCGGGTCGCGGCCGGGTTCGACGCGGTCGACAACGACTCGACGCCGCAGGACTGCCACGGGCACGGCACGCACGTCGCGGGCACGGCCGCGGGCACCTCGTACGGCGTGGCGAAGAAGGCGACGATCGTCGCGGTGCGGGTGCTGGACTGCTCCGGCAGCGCCACCGACGACGACCTGATCGCCGGGATGAACTGGGTCAGGAACAACGCGGTGAAGCCGGCCGTCGTGAACTACAGCATCGGGTGCCGGCAGCGGTGCACCAACCAGACCATCGACAACGCGGTGAAGTCGGTGATCGACAGCGGTGTGCAGTGGGTGCAGGCGGCGGGCAACTCCACCGACGACTCCTGCTACTACAGCCCGCAGCGGCTGCCCGAGGCGATCACGGTCGGCAACAGCACGCGGACCGACACCCGCCGCAGCGACAGCAACTGGGGCACCTGCCTGGACATCTGGGCGCCCGGTGACAACATCGTGTCGGCGTCGCACAGCAGCAACACCGGCAGCGCGACCATGTCCGGCACGTCGATGGCCTCGCCGCACGTGGCGGGCGCGGCGGCGCTGTACCTGGCGCAGAACCCCTCGGCCACGCCCGCGCAGGTGCGCAGCGCGCTGGTCACCAACGGCACCACCGGCAAGCTGTCCGGCATCAACACCGGTTCGCCGAACGTGCTGCTGTACACCGCTTTCCTCAACAACGTCCAGCCCGGCGAGGTGACGGTCGCCAACCCCGGCAACCGCACCGCCACCGTGGGCCAACCGTTCGCGATGGACAACAGCGCGTCCGGCGGCTCCGCGCCGTACACGTGGTCGGCCACCGGTCTGCCGGCCGGCCTGGCCATCGACTCGTCCACCGGCCGCATCTCCGGCACCCCGACCGTCGAGACCACCGCGAACGTCACCGTGACCGCCCGCGACAAAGCCGACAAGACGGGTTCGGCGACGTTCACCATCACGGTGTCCAAGACCGGCGGCGGTTGTCCGCCCGTCACCAACGGCACGGACTACGCAATCTATGACGGGTACACCAGCCAGAGCTCCGTCACGGTCTCCGGCTGCGCCGGCAATGCCTCGTCCACCGCGACGGTCGCGGTGAACATCGTGCACACCTACGTCGGGGACCTGGTCGTCTCCCTGGTCGCCCCGGACGGCAGCGCCTACGTGCTGCACAACCGGGCGGGCGGCAGCGCGGACAACATCAACCGCACCTACACGGTCAACCTGTCCGGCGAAGCGCGCAACGGCACCTGGCGGCTGCGCGTGCAGGACGTCGAGGTCAACGACACCGGGAAGATCGACTCCTGGACCTTGACGGTCTGACCGCAGGGTGGAGGCGCCCGGCGAGTCCCCCTCGTCGGGCGCTTCCGCTTCCAGCCGAGCCGTGCCCGGCCTGCCCGACGACACCCGCGCTCGTGCGGGGCCTCCCGGCGACGGCAGGCTCACCGCGCGGCACGGTGTATCGGGGCTTGAAAGATCTGTCCCACGGCAGAGGCGTGCGACAGCCCGCGGCCGTCAGCCTCACGGCATGCGAAAACCGATCACGATCACGGCTGCCGTGCTGAGCCTGCTGACGGCGACCGCCACGCCCGCGTCCGCCGGTCAGCGCTGGCAGGACTGCGGCGACGGCATCCGGTGCACGAACGTGACCGTGCCGGCCGACTGGGCGCGACCGGCCGGCCCGAAGACCACGTTGCGGCTGGCCAAGTTGCCCGCCCGGCAGCACAAGCAGGGCACGGTGTTCGTCAACCTCGGCGGACCGGGCGAGCAGATCGCCTACCTGCCCCACGTCAAGGACGCGCTGGCGGACCTGGCCGCGTCGTTCGACGTGGTGCTCGCCGACCCGCGCGGGTTCGGTGGGAGCAGTGGGATCACCTGCCCGGTGCCGTCGCCGCAGCGCGCCGAGTACGTGTTCGACGACCAGGAGACCTTCGACCGCTACCGGGCGGAGAACCACACGTTCGGCACGCGGTGCACCGAGGCGGCCGGTCCACTCGCGGGGAACCTGAACTCCTGGCAGGTCGCACGGGACATGGACGCCATGCGGGCGGCGTTGGGCGAGCGGAAGCTGAACTACTACGGCAACTCCTACGGGACGGTGTTCGGTCAGGCCTACGCCGAGTTCTTCCCGGACCGCGTCGGCCGCTTCTACCTGGACAGCGTCTTCGACCACACCAACCGGTCCCTGGTCGACTGGGTGGGTGCGAAGGCCTCCGCGGACGAGCGGAACCTGCACCGGATGGCCGAGTGGTGCTCCGGCGACGCGCAGTGCGCGTTGCACGGCCGGGACGTGCTGCGGGTCTGGACCGAAGTGCTGGCCCGCGCACCGATCCCGGCGTCGTCCGGCGGCACGGTGAGCGCGGCCCGGATCGTGGCCCGTTCGTTCGGGGACGACCGCGTCGAGTGGGTGGAACTGGCCCGTTCGCTGGCCGAGGCGCACGCCGGCGACGCGAGCCGGTTCACGGTGGACGTGGGCGCCCGCGATCCGGACCTGTCCCGCATCATGCTGTGCGCGGACTTCCGCTACCCCACGCGGTACCAGGACCTCAAGGCGCTGGAGACGCAGGTCCGCCAGGTCGCGCCGCTGATCGGGTGGCGTCAGGTCTGGATCACCGCCAACCACTGCGCGGGGCTGCCGAGGACGACCATGTTCGCGCAGCACCCGTTCCGGGCCGCTGTGCCCGCGCTGGTGGTCAACGGCGACCACGACGCGGTGACGCCGCCCGCGCACGGTCGGAGGGTGGCCGCGCAGCTCATCGGATCGCGTTATCTCCAGGTGCCGTCCGGGCACGCGGTCTACTGGCGCGGCAACGCCTGCGTGCGCGGGCACGTGCACCGCTACTTCGCGACCGGTGTTCTCCCGGCGGCGGGAACCGTCTGTCCGGGAGACTGACCGGGTGATCGTGCTGCTGAGTGCGGCGGTCTGCCTGCCGCTGCTGTTCGTCCGCAGGGTGCCGCTGACCGCCGCCCTGGTGACGGGCGTCGTGGCGATGGTCGGCACCGGGATCGACGTGGGCTGGCCGGGCCGACTGGTGGCGGTGGCGGGGTTCTGCCTCGCCGCCTTCCACCGGCACACCCTCTGGCCGGTGCTGGTGGCCACACCCGTGTGGACGTTCGTGTTCGCCACCCTGGCCGGCTCGCAGTCGGGCGTCCTGCCGGTGACCGACCTGGTGATCATGGGCATGGCACCGGTCGCCGTCGGCTACGGCCTGCGGTTGCAACGGGAGCGCAGCGCCCAGTCGGCCAGGATCGCGATGGCCGAGGACCGCGCACGGCTGGCCCGTGACGTCCACGACAGCGTCGGCCACCACCTGACGGCGATCAAGCTGCAGGCCACCGCCGCGCGCCGGGTGCCGGCCGGCGCGGACCGGGCGCTCACCACGATCACCGACATCTCGGCCACCGCCCTGACCGAGGTCCGGGGCCTGGTGGGCGAGTTGCGCGCGCAGGAGGACATCTCCGCGCTGGCGGAACGGCTGTCCGGTCCCGGCAGGCGGATCACCACACGCGGCTCCGTCTTGGGGCTGCCTCCGACCGTCGCGCACACCGCGTACCGAATCGTGCAGGAAGCCCTGACCAATGCCGTACGGCATTCGGCGGCGACCGAGATCGAGGTCCGGCTGGAACGTGAACGCCGACAGCTCGCCGTTCTGGTGTCCGACAACGGCTCCGGCGCTGCCGCTGCCGCTGCCACCGACGGCAACGGACTCCGCGGGATCCGGGAACGTGTCGCCCGACTGGGTGGATTCGTCCACATAGGACCGTCCGAGTCCGGTTGGCGAGTGGAAGCCCGGCTCCCGGTGCGCCGATGATCACCGTGCTGATCGCCGACGACCAGGAAGCCGTGCGCGAGGCGTTGCGGGTCGTGCTGTCCGCCGAGCCCGACATCACCGTCGTCGGCGAGGCCGCCAACGGCGCAGACGCCATCGACCAGGCCCTGCGCAACCGCCCGGACGTGGTCGTCATGGACATCCGGATGCCGCGGCTGGACGGCATCTCCGCGATCCGCGCCCTGGCCGGGTCGTCCCGGGTACTCGCGCTCACCACGTTCGACCTGGACGAATACCTGTTCGGCGCACTACGGGCCGGTGCGGCGGGTTTCCTGCTCAAGGACGCCGACCCGGACCTGCTGGTCGAAGCCGTACGCGCGATCCACCGCGGCCACGGACTCATCGACCCCCGGGTGACCGGACGCCTGATCGGCCGCTTCGCCCGACTGTCCCCCCGCCCGACCGGCACCGACCTGGAGCGGTTGACCGACCGGGAACGCGAGGTGATGCGCCACGTCGCCTGGGGCCTGACCAACGCCGAGATCGCATCCGCGCTGTCGATCGGCGAGGGCACCGTGAAAACCCACGTCGCGCACGTCCTGGCCAAGCTCGGCCTGCGGACCAGGGTGCACGTGGTGATCTACGCCTACGAGCACGGCTTGGTCGCCCGGGACTCCGGATCGTTCTGAGCCACCCGGGCCGCCGATGCCGGTGTCCGCAAAATTGCGACGGGGAGAACCGCTTCCGGCACCAGAATCACCCCGGCAGGCGCACGCCGACCAGCCGAACGCACTGTCGTCGATCGGTCACGGTGTGCCAGGCTGTCGGTCGGGTACGGAACACGGGGGTGACCGTGAACGTCTTCGTGCTGTCCCATCGTTGCGGCCACTGCGTTCGCCAGCAGGTGGTCATGGGTGACGAAGAGTACGAGGCCTGTTGGCGGGAGTGCGTGGGTGCGCCCTGCCCGGTGTGCGGTGCGCGGGCGCGGGAGGGCGACCTGCAGATCATCGTTCTCGACAAGGACGTCAACGCGATCAAGAACGGCTCGTTCCCGTGGGGGAAGACGAGTCGGCCGACGGGCGGCTTCGCCGGGTTCGGCGGTACGGGCACCGCGCCGGAGACCGAGCGCGGCGGGTTCGCGAGCGCCCTGCGCAAGGAGATGTACGGGCAGTCCGAGCGCAGCCGCAAGCAGGAGTACCGGGCGCTCAGCGAGGCGTTCACCAAGCTCAGCGGTTTCCAGTTCGGGTTCGAGGCGTACGAGAAGGGTGATCTCGACCGGGCGGTGCTGTGGCTGCAACGCGCGGCGCAGGTGCTCGACGACCCGACCCACGCCGCCGGGGCCTGCATGTACCTCGGGCTGACCTGGGTGAAGAAGGGCGAGCCGCACAAGGCGGAGAAGGCGTTCCGCGACGCCGTGGACCGCACCGACGCCGACCCCACGATCCGGTCCGGCTCGGCGGACCAGCTCGGCTCGGTGCTCAAGCAGCTCGGGGACATCGCGGGTGCGCGCAAGGCCTTCCAGCTGGCCGTCGACCTCGGCGTCCCGCACTTCGCCTCGAAGGCCGCGGTCAACCTGGGCACGCTGGAGGACGAGGCGGGCAACCACGACAAGGCCCGGTCGCTGTGGGAGTTCGCCTACGAGAGCCCGGACGACACCGGGGGGTTCGCCGCGCACAACCTCGGCTGGTACTGGGAACAGGCCGGTGACGTGAAGAAGGCGCGCCGGTTCTACAAGATCGCCGCGAAGTCCTCGACGCCGCAGGTGGCGACGCGGGCCGCGGAACGACTGCGCGTGCTGCCGGCCTCGTCCCGCCGGCTGTTCCGCCGCGACCGCTAGGAGAAGCCACACGTGACCGTCCTCTCGGTGGTGGGCCACCTCGCCGGCGGCAGCGACCGGGACGCCGTCCTCGGGTTGCTGGCCAACGTGTCCGTGCGCGAGGACGTCGTGTCCGGTGACACGGCCGAGGAGAACCTGGCCGCGCTGCAACGGTTCGGCCTCGTCATCCACTCGGCGACCGATCCGGGCGGCGGACGAGCGGCCGAACGCGCCGCCGAGCGCGCCCGGCCGCTCGCGCCACCGGCCCGGCACACCGGACTCGGTTCGCTCGCCGTGCCGGACCTGGACGACACGCCGAAGGCCGACCTGCCCGGCTACGGCGAGACCGTCGTCCTGCACACGGTCCCGGTCCCACCACCCGACTGGCGCGACCGGCTCGACGCGCTCGACGCCGCCGTGCTGGAACGGGTCGCGGTCGACGGCTACGTGGTGAGGACTCCCGGCGGCGGCAGCGGTTCCCTGGCGGCACTGGACTTCGTGCTCGACGTGCGACCGTACCGGCTCAGCGACACCGCCGACGCCGGCAACGTGGTCTCCCCCGGTGGTCCGCCGCCGGGAGCGCTTCCGGTGCACTACGAGGTGCTCGCGCACCGCGCGAGGGACCTGCCCGAGATCCGCGCCTGGCTGGCGCGGCGGGGCTGGCCCGAGGACGGCACCGGCCGGCGGAAGGTGCGTTTCCGCTGCCGGTTCGGCGATCCCGGGCTGCTGGAGCTGGCCCGCCGCCAGGACGTGGCCGCGGTGGACCTCCACGTGCCGCCGACCCTCCTCAACGACCACGCGCAGCAGATCGTCGGTCTGCGGCCCACCACCGGCGTCCGCTCCGCGCACGGCCCGCACCCCACCGCCGACGTGGGCACCACCTCCGGCTCGGGCGGCACCCCCGATGTCGGCACCGTCCCCGGCCTCGCCGGGCTCACCGGGCGCGGACAGGTCGTCGGGGTGGCCGACACGGGCGTCGACAGCCGACACCCGGACCTCAAGAGCCGCCTGCTCAAGGTGGTCGCGCGAGGCCGTCCGGACGACGGGAGCGATCCGCACGGCCACGGCACCCACGTGGCGGGGACGCTGGCGGGCGACGGTTCCGCCTCGGGCGGTGTCTTCCGGGGCGCGGCACCCGGCGCCTCGGTCTTCTTCCAGTCCGTCATGGACGGTCGCGGCCGGCTCACCGGCCTTCCCGTCGACCTCAACGACCTGCTCGCCGAGGCCTACGACGCGGGCGCCCGGATCCACAACGACAGTTGGGGCGCGGACGCCGACTCGGTCTACCGGATGAGTTCGCTGGAGATCGACGAGTTCGTCGCCGAACACCCGGACATGCTCGTGGTCGTCGCGGCGGGCAACGACGGCCGGGCAGCCGCACCACGGCACGTCCCGCGCGGTTTCGTGGACCTGTTCTCGGTGAACGCCCCGGCCACCGCCAAGAACGCGCTGACCGTCGGCGCGAGCCGCAGCACGCGGGACGTGCCGGACCTGACCTGGCGCGAGTGGTCGCCGGCTGCCTTCCCGGACGGGCCGATCGGCGAGGAGCGCGTCGGCGGGAACCCGGAGTCGCTGGCCGCGTTCAGCAGTCGCGGACCGTGCCAGGAGCACGACCGGATCAAGCCCGACCTGGTCGCACCGGGCACCTGCGTCGTCTCCACGCGATCCGCGCTCGCCCCGGACTCGACGTTCTGGGACGGCTGGGACGACAACTACGCGGTCCTCGGCGGCACCAGCATGGCCGCACCGCTGGTCGCCGGGTCCGCCGCGCTGGTCCGCGAGTGGTTCACCGCCGGAGCGCACGCCCCGAGCGCGGCCCTGCTCAAGGCGACGCTGGTCAACGGCACCCGGTGGCTCGGCGGCCGGGACGCACGGGCCGACCACCCGCACCCGCCCAACTTCCACCAGGGCTTCGGCCTCCTGGACCTGACCACCACGCTGCCCGCGCTGTTCGCGGACACCGGAGCGGACGCCTCGGCGTGCCCGCCGCTGCACCGGCTCGGCCAGACGGTCCGGCTGCCGCTGCACCCCGCCGGGCCCGGTCCGCTGCGGGTCTGCCTGGCCTGGACCGACCCGCCCGGCCGCGGCATCCAGCACGCGCTGAGCCTGGTCGTCGTCCACCGGTCCAGCGGCCGGCACTGGCTGGGCAACGAGCGGCGGCGCACCACCTACGCGACCGCGGACACCGCCAACAACGTGCAGGTCGTCCGCATCGACCGGCCGGCGCCCGGCGACTACGAGGTCGAGATCACGGCCATCTCCGAACTCCTCTTCGGAGCGCAGGACTTCGCGCTGGCGGTGTCCGGCGCCTCGACCGACGAACCGGGCACGTTGTGGCACAAGGGGGACTGATGAACCGTGCGCGCGCCGCGCTGGTGGACGAGTACTGGGGACTGCTGCGTGCCCGCGGGATCGAGCACCTGGTCCGGCCGGAGGTCTCGGCCGAGGAGGACGCGCTGATCCTGGCCAGTGTCAAGGAACAGGCGGAACGATCGGCGGCCGAGTACGGCGAGGAGAACCTGCTGCTCCGGGAGATGGCGCGGTGGCAGGGCCGGGAGTCGCCCGGGAGGCGGCGCGAGGACAGGCACGCCGGCACCTCGGAGCGGATCGAGGAAGCGGTGCGCGAGATGGGTCTCGGGTCTCCCGGACCGGTGTACGTCGGCGAGTACCCGCACCACTCGTTCAACGCGCAGGCGCTCGCCGTGAAGAACGGGACGCTGCTGCTGATCAACACCGGCCTGCACTACCTGCTGGTCGAAGTCGCCCTGGCGCTCAACACCCGCATCGTGGTCGTGGACCGTGCCGACGACGGCGGCTTCACGGTGCCGAAGACCAGCGAGGCGGTGGAGCGCCGCCAGCGCGAGGCGGACGAGAACCTGGCGAACTCGCTGGCCGCCTACATCCTGTACGCCGACCCCCGGCGCGGCGGCAAGCAGCAGGTCGACGGGACGCATCGCGGTGTCCTGAGCTTCCTGTACGCCGACGCGGCGGAGAAGTTCGCCATCGCGCACGAGTACGGCCACTTCTTCGCCGGTCACCTCACCGGTCGTCGCCCGAGCGGCGACGAGTGGCTGCGCAAGAGCCACGCCCAGGAGTTCGAGGCGGACGAGATCGGGATGCTGCTCGCCCTCAAGACCCAGCAAGCCGACGAGTCGGTCGCCGCCCTGTCGTTCCGCAAGCACATCGCGGTGGTGGGCGCGTTCCTGTTCTTCGCCGTCGACCACCTGCTCAACCGCGTCCGCGACGAGGTGTCGGAGGTGTCCGGGGACAAGATCGTCGCGGACCACCCGCCGTCGGACGCCAGGGCCGCCGCGCTGCGCCGGACGCTCACCGAGCTGGAAGGACCGGACGTCTTCCAGCTCGTCGACGCCGCCATCCCGATCCTGTCCGAGCAGGAGGACCACGTCATCGACAGCCTGCGGCGCCTGTTGCGCGAGCGGCGGGCCTAGTCCCCGGCCGCCGGCTCCGGTGCCGCGGTCGGCCGGACGGCGGGCGGGACCGGCACAGTGCCGATCCCGCCCGTTCGGCGTCTGGCGTCGATGACAGGAGCTCCGGGCGCTTCGGCGCGTACCCCTGGTGCGCCGACGACGAAGCCGGTGCGCCGGTCGTTTCGACCGGTTCCGCCGCAACGGCTTCCTCGATGTGCAGCTGACCGGGCATTTCACCGGCCAGCTCACCGGGCGAATCACTCACGGGCACGGGTTGTGCGCTCCAGCGCGCCGGAGCCGGGACACCGGTCAACGCCGGAACCGTCGTCTCATGCACTCACCTCCTCTCCACCGGTCATTCGACCCACCACGGCAGGCGGTTCGCCCGAAAGTGGGAGAAAAGTCGAACGCGCAGCTCAAATCCGGGAGGAAGTTTCAAACGTGAAATAGCAGACAACTTCGTGCAGCGGCATGAAGGGTGGTCGGGCACGACCGTCACGACTCCCTGTCGCGGGCGAGCTGGGCGCGCAGCACCTGCAACGCCGGCCGTATCCGGGACTTCACCGTGCCGATCGGGACCTTCAGCCGGGCGGGCGGCTCGCGGTACGGGATGCCGCGGAGGTAGGCCAGGACGAGCAGCTCGTACTGCTCACGGCGCAGCCGCCCCATGGCCCGCCGCATGTCCGCGGCGACCAAGCGCAGACACGTGACCTCGGCCGCGCCCTCGTCGTCGAACAGCGGACCGGGGCGCGGTCGCTCGGGCTCCGGGCCGGAGCAGGCGGCCAACAGCAGGAACAGCAGGACGATTCGACGCACGGAGGGCTCCTAACCGAGTGCGGCCCGGACCGCGAGCCCGGGCCCACGACGAGCACCAGGGACGCGGTGATGGCCGGCAGCGCGGTGAACCGGTCGCGGAAGCGCTCGACGGCGGCCGGCCGGTCCCGCAGGCGGACCAGCACCAAGCCGACCGCGGTCAGCGTGGCGGCCATGCCCAAGCCGTAGCCATGCCCGTGCCCGTGACCGGAGTCGGGGCGGTGTGGGTCATCGGAGCCGTGAATGTGGCCGACGAGGACGGGTCGCCGCCGCAGCGCCGATCTCAGCAGCACGGCCCCGATCCCGGCGACCAGCACACCGCTCCCCACGCCCGACCACCGCAGCACCGACTCGCCCAGCAACGCACTCGACGCACTGGTCAGCAGCCCGAGCACGAGCACCCCGGCCGTGTGCGTGACGGTCACCGTCGCCCCCACGACAACCGCATCACGCGCCGTACCTTCCCGCCCCGCGAGGTAGGCGGCGATCACGTTCTTCCCGTGGCCGGGGAGCGAAGATCCCCACCAGGTCGTTGCGGGGCATGGCGGGTGCGGGAATCCCGTAGATGGCCTGGATCAGCCTGGGCACCTCCGGATCGGTCACCCGGTCGACCAGGTCGGGAGTCTTCCCGTCCCGGTCCGGGGTGAGCGAGTTGAAGGTGTCCTTCGGCCCCGCCGGCACCTAGAGCAGGTCGAACACCCGAAGGTCCAGGAAGACGAGTCGTCCGCCTGGCCCACGTAGCTCTTGCCCCCGCCGTGCGCGGACAGGACTCAGTCAATTCGGAGCCGCCGCCGGCGCAGTTCACCGATCCCACCCGGAAAATGTTGTTGCACAGCAATGGCGACAGTCCGGAAAACGAAGCCGGCCATTTCCACAACTCCGGTCACCCGAGTAGGGGAACTCGACAACCGGAACCGGCCGGTGACCGAACAACGTGGTGCGCGGACCACTTCCGGTGGTCGCGGTCGGTTCGGGTCGGCCACGCGCGCCGAGGCCTCCGCACCCGCAACCGGTGCCCTCTCGGGTGCGGAGGCCGCGCCGACCTGTTTGAGGGCCCCCGTGCGGGGGCACCCGCCGATGGATCGCCGGGTAGAACAGCCTGCGCGGCGGTCACGGTCACCCGAGGGCCGCGACCTCGGGGGAATCGCGTGCGGGAGGACTGGCACATGGGACTCGACGACAAGGCCGAGGGCAAGGGCGACGAGCTGAAGGGCAAGGCGAAGGAAGCCGTCGGTGGCGCCACGGACAACGAGCAGCTGGAAGCCGAGGGCAAGGGCGACCAGGTGAAGGGCAACGTCGAGCAGGCGGCCGAGAAGGTCAAGGACGCCTTCAAGAGCTGACGCCGACCGCCTGCCGGTCATGACGATGGCGCGTGTTCCCACGGGAACACGCGCCATCGTCATGTCACGTCACCGGCGCGCGGGCCGTGACGCTGCCCACGCGCCGACCGCTCGGCGATCAGGCGGCTTCGGCGGGACCACCCCCGACCCGTCGGCGCCCATCCGGGTGTGAAGCCCTCGACCGGCGGGTGCGAGACAACCCGCACCACCGGAATGCCTTTTTCGCGGACTTGTTCGAGCAGGTGCGTGATCAGTTCGCCCCGACACCGAGCCCCTGCGCCCGGTCCGCCACGAACAACAGGTCCGATTCCGGGGGCCGCACGATCAAGCTGTAAAACCGAGGACGCCGTCGTCGGAATCGGCCCGGCGGGCGCGATGCGAACGGTGCTCATATACCCGCTTCAACGACGCCCGGTGTTCACGGGCTCCGCCCGCAGGCCGTCGAGCAGACCCGGGCATCAGAAGGCGGTGCCGAAGGCGTGCGCCAGCGAGGTGCGGATCAGAGCGGGGAGGTCGTCCCGACCGTCGTTCTCCGCCCAGCGGACGAGGGCGACGTGGGTGGCGCCGAGGCAGGCCGCGGCGGCGCAGCGCACGCGGAGTTCGTCGTCGGGGTCGGGCGGGTCGCCGCAGAGGGCCGCGACGATCGCGGACTGGGTGGCGTACTGGCTGTCGAGGTGGCGGGCGCGCAGGGCCGGGGTGGAGATCATCAGCCGCAGACGGGCCAGGAGCAGCGCTTTGTCGGCGTCGGACGCGCCGACCGCACCGGCTCCGACCGCACCGGCGGCGGTGTCCACCAGGGCGCCTCCGATTCGTCGGACGAGGGGCTCGTGCTCCGGTCGCGCGAGCAGCGCCGCGGCGGTCAACGGGTCGTACTCGTCGTAGAGCACCAGGTCTTCCTTGGTCGCGAAGTGCCGGTACACCGTCATGGCGGAGACGCCCGCGGCTTTCGCGACGTCCTCGACCGTAGTGGCGCCGTAGCCGCCTTCGACGAAGAGGCGGATCGCGTGCGACTGCACCGCCCGCCGGGTTTCGGCTCGACGGCGGTCACGGAGGCTGTCCATTTGGTAGACACTAACAACCTGTTAGTAACTATCACTTCGGGGGGACACGTGAGACTCGCGGACAAGGCCGCACTCGTGACGGGGGCGTCCAAGGGCATCGGCCGTGCCATCGCCGAACGGTTGGCCGCAGACGGGGCTCAGGTCGCCGTGCACTACGGCAGGGACGAGCGGGCGGCACGGGAGACCGTCCGCCGGATCGAGGAGAACGCCGGACGCGCCTTCGCCGTCCAGGCCGACCTGAGCACCATGGACGGGATCGGGGCGCTGTTCACCGGCCTGCGGACCGGCCTGTCCGGGCGACCGCTGGACATCGTCGTCAACAACGCCGCCGCCGCACCCGCCGGTCCGATCGAGACCGACACCCCGGAGCAGTTCGACCACCTCGTCGCGGTGAACGTCAAAGCCCCGTACTTCATCATCCAGCGGGCACTCCCGCTGCTGTCGGACGGCGGACGCGTCATCACCATCTCGTCGGTCGCCACCCGGATGGCCAACCCCACGCAGACCTCCTTCGCCCTCACCAAAGGAGCGGTGGAAACGATGAGCCGCACCCTCGCCCGAGCGCTCGGCGGGCGCGGCATCACGGTCAACACCGTCGCACCCGGCGCGACCAGGACCGACGCCAACGAAGCCATCTTCACCCCGGAGACAGCGGCGCTGGCGGCCGGGCTGACCGCGCTGAACCGGGTCGGGCGGGCGGACGACGTCGCCGACGTGGTGGCGTTCCTGGCGTCGCACGACGCCCGGTGGATCACCGGGCAGACCCTCGACGCCAGCGGGGGCCTGCACCTCGGACCGCGCGAGCTCACCGGCCCGGCACCCGCCCCGGACCGTCCCGGTTCGACGGTCACGCCGGCCGACGCAGCCCGGACCCCCACCGGCGGCAGACGTGCGGACGACCACGCCGCTCGGCCGTGAGGCGACCCGCCGGTCGTGAAGTGGACGATCCCACCAGGAGGATCGCATCCGAGTAGTTCTACTGACGTCCGCCGACGCCACCCGGAGATAGCGTCCACGCAGGGAGGTGCCGGAGTGGGGACACAACTTGTCGGCGTGGCAGTGCATCTGCCCGAGCAACAGCTCAGCACGGAGGAGGTGGAGCGGCGGCTGGCGCCGTTCACACCGCCGCCGGGGCTGATCCGCCGGTTGACCGGGATCCGGTCGCGGCACGTCATGGCGGACGACGAGCAGGCGTCCGACCTCGCGGTCGCGGCGGCGCGCAAGCTGCTGGCGGACACCGGAACCGTGCCGGGCGAGGTCGACCTCCTGCTGTTCGCCTCGGCCAGCCAGGACATGATCGAGCCGGCGACCGCGCACATCGTGGCCGCCAAGCTGGAGCTCGGCTGCCCGGTGATGGACGTCAAGAACGCCTGCAACAGCGTCCTCAACGGAATCGAGGTCGCCGACGCTTTGATCCGCACCGGCCGCTACCGCAAGGTGCTGATCGCCGGCGGCGAGGCACCGTCCCGCGCGGTGCGCTGGGAGGTCGACGGGCTCACCGACTTCCTGCGCGCCTTCCCCGGGTACACGCTGTCGGACGCGGGCGCGGCCCTGCTGCTGGCCGAGGGCGAGGACGGTGTGCTGGGCAGCGGCTTCACCGCCGACTCGACCCAGTGGGACGTCGGCACCCTGCCCGGCGGGGGGTCGCGGCACCCGCGCGACCCGGAGGCCACCTACTTCGCCATGGACGGCGCGCGGCTGAAGTCCGCCTTCCTCGGGCTCGGCCGGGGCGTCCTGGACAGCACGCTGGACCGGCTCGGGCTGACCTGGGACGACTTCGCGGTGATCGGCGTGCACCAGGTCTCGTTGCCCTACCTGGACATCTTCGCCGAACAGGTGGGCGTGCCGAAGGACCGGCTGGTGATCACGCTGCCGGAGCACGGGAACGTCGCCTCCGCGAGCCTGCCGCTGCAACTGGTCACCGCGCAGCGGATGGGCCGGTGCGGACCCGGCGACCTGGTCGCGCTGGTCGGCCTGGCGGGCGGCGTCAGCCTCGGCATGGTGGTGATCCGGCTGTGAGCGGCCTGTGGGTGGTGGTTCCCGCGTACAACGAGGAGCGCGGCATCACGGCGACCCTGGACGCCCTCGCCGCGCAGGACGACCCGGACTTCACGTTGCTGGTGGTGGACAACGGTTCCACGGACTCCACTGCGGACACCGTGCGCGCGTACGCCGAGCGGCGACCGGGTCTTCGGCTGGTACTCGCGCACGAGCCGGAGAAAGGCACCGGAGCCGCCGCCGACACCGGGATGCGCCACGCCATCGACCACGGCGCCCGGTGGTTGGCGCGCACCGACGCAGACTGCCTGCCCGCCCCGGATTGGACGGCCAGGATCAAGGCGGCGTTCGACTCCGGGCTGCGGCTGGTGTCCGGGCAGCTGTTGCCGCGCAAGGACGAAGGCCTGTCGACGGCCAAACGCGGGCTGCTCGTCGCCGCCGTCGAAGTGGCCTCGCTGTTCGGCAGGATCCGACCGGACAACCGCGATCCGCGCTACCTCGGGCCGTACGTGATGACAGCGGGCTGCAACATGGCCATCACGGCGGAGCTGTACGCGCTGTGCGGGGGCTTCCCGCGGTCCAGGATCGAGGACCTGCACGAGGACCGGGCGCTGGTCAACGCGGTCCGCCTGCACACCAGGCAGTACGGTCTCCGACGGGACGTCCTGGTCTACGGCTCGTCGCGCCGGGCCCAGGCCTGGGGCCTGCGCAAGACCCTGGCGTGGTACGCCGACCACCGGTACCGCCCGGCCGTCGTGGACATCCGGTGAACTGGGAACTGAGGCTCCAGCTGGCCGCGCACCCGCTGGCGTACCCCCTGGTGCGCGGGATCGGCCGGATCGCGCCCGTCGTCCGCGTGCCCAAGGTGGGCGTGGTGGTCAGCGACGCCGCGCTGGCCAAGGAGGTCCTCGCCGACACCGCCCACTTCACCAAGACCGGTCCCGGTTCGCCGGCCGACCTGTGGACGCCCGTGGTCGGCCCCACGGTCCTGCTGAACATGGAAGGCGCGGCCCACGCCGAGCTGCGCCGCAAGCTCTCCGGGTTGTTCACCCCGCGCAGCGTGACCGACCTGTGCGCCCGCGTGGCGGACGAGCCGATGAGGCGCCTGCGGGACGACCTGGCCACCGGCCGCCCGGTGGACCTCGTGACGGTGGTGCGGGACCTGGTGGGCGCGGTGATCTGCGAACTCGTCGGCCTGGACGCCACCGGGGCGGGGCGGGCGTGGGCGGCCGGGACGGCGATCACGTCGATGATCCGGCTGGGGCGTCCCCGGCTGACGCCGGCCCAGGTCCGCCGGGGCAAGGCCGCGTTGGGCGAACTCACCCGGCCCGCCGCGAAGGCGTACGCGGTCGGCGACCCCGCGACCGTCCCCGGCCGGATGCGGGAACTCGGGCTCACCGAGGAGGAAGCCCTGGGCGCGGTGGCGGCGTTCGTCCTCACCGGCACCGAGACCCTGGTGTCGTACATCCCCCGCCTGGTCGCACTGCTGCACGACACGGGGTGGCTGGACCGGCTCGCCGCCGCGCCGGACCGGATGGACGACGTGGTCGCGGAGGCGCTGCGGGTCACCGTCCCGTCGCCGGTGATGCTGCGCAGCGTGGCCGCCGACACCGGTATCGGCCGGGTCGCGGTCCGCGCCGGGGACCGGGTGGTGATCGCGACGATCTCCGCCGCCCGCGGTCACGGCGCGTTCGACCCGGACCGTCCCCACCCGCCCGCGGTGCGACAGCTCTGGTTCGGCGCGGGACCGCACTTCTGCCTGGGGATGCCGCTCGCCTACGCCGAGATCCGCGCGGTGCTGGGAGCCGTCCTGTCCGCCGCACCGCTGTCCGTCGTGGCGCGAAGGGCTGCCGTGCGGGTCCTGATCCCCGGCTACGAGAGGCTGGTGGTGCGCCGTGGCTGACGACCTGCTCGTGGAAGTGCTGCGGGCGGCCCGGGAACACGGCCCGTCGCCCGCGCTGACCGACGCGCGCGGCCGAACGCTGACCTACCGGGAACTGTCCACGAAGGTCCTGAGCACGGCGCACCGACTGCGTTCCCGGGGTTTCGAGCCCGGCAACCGGATGTTGTTCTCGGTCCGCCCGGGCCCGGACGCGATCGTCCTGGCCCTGGGCACCGTGGCCGCCGGCGGCACGGTCGTGTTCGTCGACCCCGGTGTCGGGCCGGAGCTGTTCGCCAGTCGCACCGGACTGGCCGGTCCGGGCTGGGCGGCGGCCGAGTCCCTGCTGTACGCGGCCAGTGCTCCCGGTCCGCTCCGGGCGATCGCCCGCCGCAGGGGTGTCCTGCTGCCGGACTACGCCGCGCTCCCGTTGCGGCACATCAGGTCCGGCCCGTGGCTGCCCGGTGTGCCGCTGCGTGCGGTCTCCACGCGGAGCCTGGCCGCGCCGGTTGCCGACCTGCCGCTCCCCGACCCCGCTCCCGACCAGGACGCGGTGATCGTGTTCACCTCCGGCACGACGGCGGCGCCCAAAGCCGTGGTGCACACCCGTGGTTCGCTCGCCGCGGCCCTGCGCGCGCTGGCGGTGAGGTGCGAACTGGGTCCGGGCACGAGAGTGCACACCGACCAGATGATGCTGGGACTGCCCGCGCTGGTCGCCGGCGCGCACTGGTCGATGCCGCCGTACGGGTTCGCGCCGTCCGCCGATCCCACCGCGCTCGCCGCCGGGCTGACCGGCGCGACGCACACGTTCCTCGTGCCGACCGACCTGGCGGCGATCCTGGACTGCGGGGTGGCGCTGCCGCAGTCGCTCCGGCAGGTCCTGCTGGGCTCGGCCCCCGTGCTGCCACCTCTGCTGAAACGAGCGCGCGAGGCGCTGCCGGACGTGGAGTTCCTGGCCGTGTACGGGATGACCGAGATCCTCCCGGTCGCGATCGCCACCGGTGCGGAGAAGATCGCCCACGGCGGCGACCTGCTGGGCCGGCCGCTGCCGGGAGTCCGCGCACGGATCGCCGAGGACGGCGAGCTGGTGGTGTCCGGCCCCAACATGTGCCGCGGCTACCTCGGCGAACCGCCGATGACCGAACACGCGACGGGTGACCTGGCCCGGCTGGAGGACGACCGGATCGTCCTCACCGGGCGGAAGAAGGACATGATCCTGCGCGGGAAGACGAACGTGTACCCGGGCTTGTACGAACCGGCGATCGCGGACCTGCCCGGAGTCGCGGCGGCCGTGATGATCGGCGTACCGGACGAGATCGGCGACGAGCGGATCGTGCTCGCCGTGGTGCCCCTGTCCGACGCGGCACCCGGCTTGGCCGACCGGGTCCGCGCCGCGCTGCCCGCGCTGATCGACGCCGCCGCGCTGCCCGACGAAGTCACCGTGCTGCGGGAACTCCCCGTCTCGGGGCGGACGCGCAAGGTCGACCGCTCAGCCCTCCGCGAGCTGCTGGCCCGCTGATGCGCCTCGCCGTCACCGGAGCGACCGGGTTCGTCGGAGGAGCCGTGCGCCGCGCCGCCGAAGCCCTCGGCTGGCAGGTGCACGCGTACGGATCACGCGACTGGGACATCGGCACCGGACCGCTGACCGACCCGCCCGAGGTCGACGCCGTGGTCCACTCGGCCGCCGCCGTCACCGACTGGGGCGACCCCCGGCTGATCCGGCGGGTCAACGTGGACGGCACACGACACGTCGCCGAGACGTTCCCCGGCGCACGCCTGGTCCACATCTCCTCCGCCAGCGTCTACGACCCGTTCGTGCCGACGGTGTGCGCGACCGAGTCCGAAGCCCCGGTCTCGCGCTACCTCACCGCCTACGGCGCCACCAAAGCAGCCGCCGAACGGGTCCTCGCCGACCGCCCGGACACCGTCGTCCTGCGACCGCACGCCGTCTACGGCCCCGGCGACCCGACCCTCCTGCCCCGCGTCCTCGGCGCCATCCGCGGCGGCACCCTGTTCATCGTCGGCGACGGCCGAGCCCGGCAGTCGTTGACCTCCATCGACAACCTGGTCGACGCGACCCTGCTGGCCTGCGGGGGCGCACCGGGCGTCTACAACATCGCGGACGCGGAACCCGTTGTCCTGCAAGACGCCCTACGCGGTCTGCTGGACGAACGCGGCTTGGACGTGCGGATCCGCCACCTCCCGCTGCGAGCCGCCTGGCACGTGGCCGGCGCAGCCGAACGGGCATGGCGACTGGCGGGCGCGACGAAACCACCGCGCCTCACCAGATACGCGATCAGCCACCTGGGCCATGAACGCACGCTGGACATCACCGCCGCGCGGGAACGACTCGGCTACACCCCTGCCGCCACGTCGTTCCACGGCGCGGCGGACTGGTGACCGGAGAAGTCGGTCCCACGACGGAGCCGCCGCACAGCCGGACGGACCTGCAAGGCCTCGTAGGGGACAACCTCGCCACCGCTCGCCCTGGCAACGCACGAAGGCGGGACCAGTCGTTCGCGGTCCCGCCTTCGTCGCGTCGACAAGTCGGTCTTCTCAGCGTCCCAACGGGATCTCGAAGTGGACCGTCTGGAACGAGAACGGGTCGCCGTCACGCGCGTCGTGCACCTCCGTGGCCACGGAGCGCCAGAACGGCTCCGCACCGGCGATGCGGGTGTCGGTGTGCAGGTACAGGCTCTGGTAGCCCGGGGTCTGCGCCACGAACGCGGTCGCCAGGTCCACCAGTGCGCGCGCCAGGCCGCAGCGGCGGTGCTCGGGGCGGACGTAGACGCGGAACAGCTGTGCCGTACCGCCACCGGCGTACCGGTCGGCCAGCCACGCCGGGTGCGGCGGGCTCGACGGGGCCTGGGCGCGCACGCCCGTGGTGGCCACCACCTCGTCGCCCTTGGTCGCCACGAACAACGCGTGCCGTCGTGGCCGCAGGTAGGAGCCTTCGAGGTCGACCACGTCGCCGTGCCACTCGGGCCGGTAGCCGTAGCCGAACTCCTGGTAGAAGGTGTCCAGCATGACGCTGCGCGCACCGGGCAGATCCTCCTTCCGCGCCTGCCGCACCTCGTACGGCCCTACTTCGCGGTGGTGCTGGTTCATGTCCTCTTCTCCTCTGTTCCTTCCATCGAGCGGCCCAGCAGGCCGATGGTCACCGGGTGGGTGGGCAGGCCCAGCACGTCGCCCGCCGAGCCGTGCTCGACCAGGTCTCCCCGGTGCAGTACGGCCACCCGGTCCGCCAGCCGGGCCACCACGGCGAGGTCGTGGCTGATCAGCACCACGGCGCAGGGCAGTGCGGCGAGCAGGTCGAGCAGGCTCGCCTGGGTCAGCGTGTCCAGCCCGGACGTGATCTCGTCGCACACCAGCACGTCCGGCCGGGCCAGCAGCGCACGGACCAGAGCCGCGCGCTGCAACTCGCCGCCGGACAGGCCCGCCGGCCGGCGGGTCGCGGTCGCCTCGTCCAGGCCCACCGCGGCCAGTTCGGCGAGCGCTTCCGCGGTGGCGTCGGCGGAACCGCGCAGCCGCACGGCCGTCCGCGCGACCTGGGAGAGCACCGTGCGGTGCGGGTCGAACGACGATCGAGGGTCCTGGAAGACGTACTGCACGGACGCCAGTTCGGCGCGCGAACGTTTGCGCAGCGACCTGGGCAGCGGGCGGCCGTCGAGCCGCACCTCGCCACCGAACGTCGGGTGCAGCCCGACGACGCAGCGGGCCAGCGTGGTCTTGCCGCTGCCTGACCTGCCCACGACGGCGAGGCACTCGCCCGCACCGACCTGCAGGCTCACGTCCCGCAGCACGGTCGTGGCGCGGTGCCGTGCGGTGACGCCGTGCAGCTCCAGCCGGGGACGCCGGGCCGGACGATCGCCGGGCACCGTCACCCGTGGCTGCGCGGCGACCAGGGCACGCGTGTACGGCTCGCGCGGGCGGTCGAGGACGTCGGCGGTCGCCCCGGCCTCCACCACCCTGCCCGAGCGCAGCACCACGACCTCGTCGGCCAGTGCCCGCACCACGTCCAGGTCGTGCGTGAGCAGCACCAGGGCCACTCCCTGCGCCACCACCGAAGCCAGCTCGTCCACCACCTCGGCGCGGGTGATCGGGTCCTGTCCCGTGGTCGGCTCGTCGGCCACCAGCACCGCCGGGTCGCCCACCAGCGACTGCGCCAGCACCACCCGCTGCTGCTGGCCGCCCGACAGCTCGTGCGGGTAGCGGCGCAGCAGGTCGGCGGGCACCCGCGCGCGACGCAGCGCCGTGGCGACCAGCTCCGCCGGGTCGCCCCGGTGCAGGGCGGCGATCTCGCGGAACACGCCCCCGAGCCGGCGCACCGGGTTGAGCGCGGCGGCGGGCTGCTGCGGTACGAACCCGATCCGCCCGGTCACCGCGACCCGCCCGCTGACCGCCACACCGGGCGCGTGCTCGCCCAGCAGCGCCAGGCCGGTCGTGGTCTTGCCGCTGCCGGAGGCGCCGACCAGCGCCAGCACCCGCCCGGCGGACAGCGCGAAGCTCACGCCGTCGACCAGGGCCCGCCCGCCGGCCACCGCCCGCAGGTTCTCGACGTGCACCACGGGCGTCACGACCGCGCCTCCGCCCGCAGCGCGCGGTCGAACACCAGGTTCAGCCCCACCGACAACGCCACGATCAGCACGGCGGGCACGACCACCGCCCACGGCTGGAGAAACAGGCCGACCCGGTTGCGGTCCACCATCACCGCCCAGTCCGCGGCGTCCGGCGGCACCCCGACACCGAGGAAGCTGGCCGACGCCACCAGGTACAGCGCTCCGGTCAGCCGGACGCCCGAGTCCGCCGCGAGCGTCCGCACCATCGACCGCCCAGGGTAGACGATCGACGTCCGCCACCACGACTCTCCCTGCAACCGCATCGCCTCCAGCGCCGGACGGCCGGCGATCTCCAGTGCCGCGCCCCGGAAAATCCTCGCCACGTCGGGGAAGTTGACCAGCGTCACGACGCCGACGAGCACCGGCAGGCCGGGCCCGGCGATGGTCGCCGTGAGGATCAGCACGAGCAGCGACGGCACGGCGAGCAACAGGTCGAGCGGTCGCATGAGGAGGTCGTCGACCACGCGCGGACGCGACATCGCGGCCACCACCCCCCACGGCACGCCCACCAGGTACGACAGCAGCGTCGCCAGCAACGCCACCAGCACCACGGTCCGGCCGCCCGCGAGCACCTGGTGCCACACGTCGCGGCCGACGAAGTCCGTGCCCAGCCAGGAGTTCGGCATGAACGGCCCGCCCCGGGTCCGGTCGTCCGGCACGAACCACGGCCCGGCCAGCGCCAGCAGCAGCGGCACGGTCACCAGCAGTGCGCCCACGCCCCTCACGCGATCGCCACCGATCGCGGCGCGAGCCGGAACCCGATCAGGTCGGCGACCAGGTTCACCAGCACCGTGGTGACCGCGAAGACCACCGCCAGCCCCTGCACCACGGGCAGGTCCCGGGCCGCGACCGCGTCCACCAGGATCGTGCCCAGGCCGGGGACGACGAACACCGCCTCCACCACGATCACACCGCCCAGCAGCCAGTCCGTGGTCCGCGCCACCTGCTGGACGGCGGGCGCCAGCGCGTTCGGCAGCGCGTGCGCGAACCTGATCCGCTGCGCGCCGATGCCCAGCCTGCGGGCGTGCCGGACGTGGTCGGAAGCCAGCGCGTCGATCATCCCGGCCCGCACCAGGCGGCTGATCGAGCACACCGGCCGCGCCAGCAGCACCACCAGCGGCAGCACCAGGACGGCGGGCTGCGCGAGCAGGTCCGCGCCGACCGCCGTGGGCGGCAGCCACCGCAAGTGCACCCCGAACAACGCGATGAGCACGACCGCCAGCGCGAATTCCGGTATGGAGTGCAGCCCCACGGTGATCGCGGTGGTGATCCGGTCCACCACACCGCCCTCCCGCAACGCCGCCACCACGCCGAGCAGCACCGACAACGGGACCAGCAGCACCAGCGCGAGCACGGCGAGCACGAGCGTCGGCCCGAGCCCGTCGAGCAGGAACGCCACGACCGGCCGCCCGGACACCAGCGACACGCCGAGGTCGCCGTGCGCCAGGCCCCACAGCCACGACCCGAACCGGTCGAGCGCGGGCCGGTCCAGCCCCATCGCGGCCCGGATCTCCCCGATCCGGCGCGGGTCCGGGTTGTCGCCCGCCAGCGCCACCGCAGCGTCCCCCGGCAGCGCCTGCACCAGGAGGAACACGACGGTGACGACCGCGAGCACCTGGACCGCGCCGATGGCCAGTCGCCGCACCGCGTACCGCCGCAGGCTCACCCCAGCCACACCTTGTCGAACCGCGCCCAGTCCAGGGTGTTCGCCGGAGCGGTGGAGATGCCGCCCACGTTCGGCGACGCGCCCACGATCCAGTCGGCGAAACCCCACATGAGGTAGCCGCCCTCGGCGTGCAGGGAACGCTGCATCTCCGCGTACAGCCCGCCGCGCTCGGCGCCGTCCACTGTGGACACGGCTCGGCGGTACAGGTCGTCGAACTCCGGTCGCGACCACTTGGTCACGTTGGTGCCCGCGTCGCTGAGCAGGCGCTGGGCGATGTGCGTCTCGATCGGCATCGCGCCGGAGCGGAAGCTCGACAGCGAGCCGTTCTTCAAGGTGTCCGCCCAGTAGCTGTCCTTGTTGCCGGTCACCACTTCGATGGTCAGGCCGGAGCCCTTGGCCTGGTCGGCGAACACCGTGGCGGCCTCGACCATGCCGGCGGCGGCGGTCGACGTGTCCAGCTTGACCGTCAGGCCCTCCGCGCCCGCCTTGCGGATCAGGAACTTCGCCTTGTCCAGGTCGCGGGCGCGCTGCGGGATGTCGTCGGCGTAGTACTGGTAGCCCTTGCCGAACAGGTCGTTGGCCACCTGTCCGCTGCCCGCCAGCACCGACTCCACCAACTGGGGGCGGTCGGCCAGCAGGAACATCGCCTCGCGCAGGTCGCGGTCGTCGAACGGCGGCCGGTCCAGCTTCATCGCGAACGCCTGCACCGCGCTGTTGGGCGACCGGTGGATGGCCATCCGGTCGCTCCCGGTGTGGCTGCGGGCGGTGGTGGGGGTCAGGTCGTGCGCGTACTGGACCTGCCCGCCCAGCAACGCGTTCGCCCGCGCCGACTCCTCGTTGGCGATGACGAACTCCAGCTCGTCCAGGTGCGGCGCGCCCTCCCAGTAGTCCGGGTTCTTCTTGAGCAGCACGGACTTCCCGGGTTCGAACGACACGAAGCGGAACGGCCCCGAGCCCACCGGCGCGGCGAAGTCCTCCGCGCCGGCGGGCACGATGTACGCGCCGAACGCGGCCAGCGCGTTGGGGAACTCGATGAACGGCCGTTCGAGCGCGAACTCCACGGTCCGCTCGTCCACCGCCCGGCTGTTCGCCAGGTCGACCAGCGCGAGGCTGGACTTGGCGCGGAACGCCCGGTTCGGGTCCAGGATGCGGGCGTAGCTGGCCAGCACGTCCTCGGCGCGCACCGGCCGGCCGTCGTGGAAAGCGGCCTGCCGCAACGTGATGCGCCACCGGGTCAGGGTGGCGTCGGGCTCCCACCGCTCGGCGAGTCTCGGTTGCGCCGACACGTCCGGACCGAGGTCGGCGAGCTTGTCGAACAGCGCCTTGGACCGCGCCGCCTCCACGAACAGGTTCGCCAGGTGCGGGTCCAGCACCTCCTTCGCGCCACCGCCCGCGAACGCCGCCCGCAGCCGGCCACCGGCCTTGGGCGCGGACGCGGCGGGCGCGGCTCCGGTCGTGCCGCAGCCGGCGAGGGCGGCGAGGGACAGCCCGGCGGTGAGGCCGAGGAAGTGGCGGCGGGTGTGCATGCGGGGGTTCCTTTCAGTGGAGGCGCGCGACGAGGTGCAGGCGGTCGCCGGACAGCTCCGCACCGAGCACGGCGTCGGGCGTCCACGGTTCGTCGGTGCGCGGGCCGGGTGTGTCGAACAGGGCGAGCACGTCGAAGCCGGCGAGGCGGAGGAACAGGCGCAGCTCCTGGGGGAACAGCAGCCGCCACGCCGAGTGCTGCACCAGCGGCTCGGCGTCGGGCCACTGCCATTCCCGGCGGCGGCGCAGGAGCTGGTGGGCGTGGTCGATCCACAGCCTGGTGTGCGAGGTGTAGGGCACGCCCTCCCACACCACGGTGCGGGTGCGGACGCCGTCGAGCAGCTCGGTGTTGCCGAGGAAGAACGCCCCGTTGCGCATCTCCGCGACCAGCAGTCCGCCGGGCTTGAGGTGTTCCCGGCAGCGGGCCAGGAAGTCGATCAGGTCGGCGTTGGTGTGGCAGTACAGGAAGGCGCTGTCCAGGCACGTGATCACGTCGAACCGGTCGTCCAGCGCGAACTCGCGCATGTCGCCGACGACGAACTCGGCCTGCGGGTGCTCGTCCCGGGCGTGCCGGACCATGCGCTCGGAGCTGTCCAGTCCCACCACGCGGTAGCCGAGGCCCGCCAGGTACCCGGCGTCCCGGCCGGTCCCGCTGCCCACGTCGAGCAGGTCGCGACCGCCGCCGAACCTGGTCACCACGTCGTGCGTGAAGCGGGCGGCGACGTGGTCCGGGTCGGGGAACTGGTGTTCGTACAACGCGGGGTTGTCGGTGAGCAGGTTCTCGCCGGTGGTCATCGGGCCGTCTCCGGTCGTCTCGCGGTGAGCACGCCTCGTCGGTGCAGCCACGTCACGGCCGCCGCGCAGCCGAGCCCGACCGCGACGCACAGCAGCGACGCCGCCCAGCCCGACACCCCGAACACCCAGCCGATGGCGGCGTTGCCCAGCGTCGCGGCGAGCCCGGAGGCCAGGTAGAACACCCCGAAGTAGGTGCCGGACAGACCGGTGCGGCCGAACTCCGGGATCAGCTCGTAGACGAACGGGTGGGCCATCATCAGGCCGACCGACAGGAACAGCGCGGCGACCAGCACCGGGGTGATGCCGCCGAACGACCCGACGTGGCCGAGCGCGGTCGCGGCGAAACCGATGCCCATCACGGCCAGCCCGAGCGCGATCGCCCGGCCGCGGGCCATCCGGCCCAGCGCCCTGGTGACGCGGACCTGGAGCAGCAGCGTGGCCACCGTCGAGACGAGGAACACGGCGGCCACCGCGTGCGCCGAGCCGGTGAGGCGCTCGACCTCCAGCGGCAGCACCAGGTAGAGCTGGTTCTGGAGCACGAACATTCCGGTGAGGGCACACGTGAACGCCAGGAACCGGCGGTCGGCCAGGCTTTCCCGCCAGTCGTCCAGCACCGTGCCCCGGCGCGGCGGTGCCGGCCGGGCGGGCAGCACGGCCGCCTGCGCGATGGTCAGCACGGCGAAGATGCCGGCCGCCACCAGCGCGGAGACCCGGAAGTCCCACAGCAGCAACAGGCTCCCCAGCAGCGGACCGGCCAGCGCGCCCGCCTGGCCGTAGACGTTGAACAGCGCGAACGCCTCGGCGCGGTTCTCCGCCTCCTCCGCGATGTAGGCGCGCACCGCCGGGTTGAACAACGCGCCCGCGAGTCCGCTGAGGACGGACGCGGCGAGCAGCACGGTCACCGACTCGCCCAGCGCGAACAAGCCGAACCCCACCGCCCGCAGCCCGCAGCCGGCGATGATGACGCGGCGCGGGCCCAGCCGGTCGGACGCCGAGCCGCCGAGCAGGAACAGCCCCTGCTGGCTCAGCGTCCGCACGCCGAGCACCACGCCGATCGTCGCCGCCGACAGGCCGACCTCGCCCAGGTGCGTGGCCAGGTACGGGATCAGCAGGTAGAAGCCGGTGTTCACGCCGAACTGGTTGACCAGCAGCAGGCGGACGGGCAGCGCGAACCGGGTCATCGCGGCACCACGCCGAGACCGGGTGAGCCGGACAGGCGCAGCGTGCCGTCCTCGCCCCCGATGCCGGCCCAGGGGTCGTGCGCGAGCAGGAGGTGGCCGTCCAGGTCGACCCACCGGGCGTGCCCGGTCAGGTGCACGGCCGGTGCGATGCCGAGCGAACTGGCCACCAGGCAGCCCAGCATGACGTCCAGGCCCGCCGTGCGGGCGGTGGCGATGATCTCGCGGGCGGCCGTGATCCCGCCGCACTTGGCGAGCTTGATGTTGACGCCGTCGACCAGGCCCGCGAGGGCGCGCACGTCGGCGGCGGTCGCCGCGTCCTCGTCGGCGATCAGCGGCACCGCGCAGCGTTCGCGCAGCCACGCCAGGTCGTCCAGGCGTCCAGGCGGCAGCGGTTGTTCCAGCGCGTCGATGCCCGTCAGCCGCTCCACCACCCGCACCGCGTGCTCCGCGGTCCACCCGCCGTTGGGGTCGAGGACGAGCCGCGCGTCGGGGGCGGCGGCCCGGATCGCGTCGACCGCCGGGATGTCGTGTTCCGAGCCGACCTTGACCTTGAGCACGCGGAACCCGCGTGCGGTCAACTCGGCCGCCTGCGCGGCCGACGTCGCGGGATCGCCGATGCCGATGGTGAACGCGGTCGGCACGTCCGTCCACTGCGGAACGCCGACGAGGCGGTGGACGGGTTCGCCCAGCCGCCGGGCGACGAGGTCGTGCACCGCGGTGTCCAGCGCGGCGAGCACGCCGGGCGGCAGGTCGGGCAGTGCCCCGAGCAGCTTCCCGGGATCTTCGCAGTCGACGACCACCGGGGTGAGCTCGCGCAGCAGGGCGGTGATCCGCTCGACGTCCAGCCCGTAGAACTGGCTGGTCACCACCTCGCCGTGGCCGCGCACCCCGTCGCACTCGACCACCACGCGCACGGCGTCGCGGCGCGCCATCACCGACCGCGAGATGCGCAGCGGTGATCGCAGGTCGAGGCCGTAGACGTCCCAGTGGAGTTTCACGCGGGCACCCCGACGGCCTTCGGCACCCCGGCCGCCTCCGGCGCGGACACCGACCGGCACCGCGCCCAGCTGGTGACCTCGATCTCCTCGGTGTGCCCGATCTCCGTCGGGCGGTCGGCGGGCGTGCCCAGCAGACCGCGCGACCGGCAGAAGTCGTCGTCGAAGATCGTGCCGAGGTAGCGGTGCGGCCCGTCCGGGAAGATGGTGACGACCTGGGTGCCCGGCTCGACCCGGGCCACCCACGCCGACACCAGGGCGACCGCGCCGGTGCTCCAGCCGCCGGTGACGAAGCCGTCCCGGGCGAGCCGCCGGCAGGCGTCCACCACCTCCACCGGGCCGAGCCAGTGCACCTCGTCGAACTGGTGGTAGGCCACGTTGCGCGGGTGGATGCTGCTGCCCAGCCCGCGCATCACCCGGGACCGGGCGGGCTGGCCGAAGATCGTGGAGCCCACCGCGTCCACGCCCACCAGCCGCAGCCACGGCCAGTAGTGGCGCAGGGCCGCGACGACGCCCGCGCTGTGCCCGCCGGTGCCCACGCTGCACACCAGCACGTCGGCGCGGTCCAGTTGCGCCACCAGTTCGCGTGCCAGGCCCGCGTAGCCGGAGGGGTTGTCGGGGTTGTTGTACTGGTCGGGCCAGTACCCGCCGGGCAGCCCGCGCAGCACGGTCCGCAACCGGTCGAGCCTGGCCCGCTGCCAGCCGCCGGTCGGGTGCGGCCGGTCCACGACCTCCAGCCGTGCGCCGTGCGCGCGCAGCATCGCCCGCATCGACGGCTCCAGCTCGTGGTCGACCACCAGCACCACGGGGTGGCCGAGCGCCTGTCCGGCGAACGCCAGGCCCAGCCCCAGCGTGCCGCTGGTGGACTCCACGACGACCGCGCCGGGGCGCAGATCGCCGCGTTCGCGGGCGGCCAGCAGCATCGCGACCGCCGACCGGGCCTTCATCCCGCCCGCGCCGAGGCACTCCAGCTTCGCCCAGAAGCCACCGTGGCCGTGGGGAAGCGGGGTGTCGATGCGGGCGACCGGGGTGTTGCCGAGGAGGTCGAGCAGGTGGTGGTTTCGGCGCATGGTCACGGGTTCCGGTAGTGGTGCAGGGTCGTGGGGCCGCCGTGCAGCCAGAAGAACGGGTAAGGCTCGGCCGAGACCGCGCGCACTCCCGCGCCGAGGAACCAGGGCGCGATCGCGCTGGCGGTCTGGGCGAACAGCACGACCGGCCGGTTCGTGCCGAGCAGCGCCTCGAAGGTGCCGTTGCCGATGGTCATGCCGGAGGCCAGCACCAGGTCGCAGTCGGCGGATCCGGCGTCGGTGACGATCGGCTCGCCCCACTCGGTGCGGCCGCCCTTGAGGTCGCACGGCAGGTAGCGCACGCCTCGGGCGCGCAGGTGGTGCAGCAGCGAGTTCACCACCCCGACGACCAGCACCCGCTGCCCCGGCCGGGCGTCCAGCAGGTCCACCACGGCCGAGGCACGGGCCATCGACTTGGCCAGCGAGTCGCCCGGGCCGATCACCACCTGTCGCGCGCCCGAGGTCCCGTGCGGATGGGCGTGCATCAGGTACGCGTCGAGCGCCGCCGTGCGGATCGCCGCGTCGGGGTGGTCGAGCAGGTCCGCCACGCTCAGCCCGACGCAGTCGGCGACGTCGGGTTCCTCGGCGGGCTCGACCGCGCACGAGCCGACCGCGTCGCCGACCCGCAGGCTGACCACCGTGTTGCGGTACGACCGGCCGCGCGAGACGTGCCGGGCCTCCTGACGGGTGGTGAAGGCGACGCTGATCGGGCAGTCGGCCGGGTCCGGTCCCACGGCGCCTTCGCGGACCAGCGCGACGAGTTCGGCGACGGACGTCACCCGGGTTGCCGGTGCGGTCACTGGTTCTTCCCCCGCCCGGTCACTCGGCGTCGTCCGCGTACCGGACGACCAGACCGCCGACGGCCCGCTCGGCGCGGCCCCGGGCGTCGGCGTCGGGCGCGGTCACCAGGACGTGGCCGAGGTAGCTGTTGTTGCTGGTGGGCTCACCCGCCCGGTGCCCGGCGGGCTTGACCGCCCAGTCGACCACGTCCGGGTCGCGCGCCAGGTCGTCCGTGCCGTCGATGCCGGCCAGCGCACCGGACCGCGGCGGCAGCAGGAACGAGACGGCCGCGCTGCGCACCCCGGTCTCCCGCACCCTCAGGTCCGGCTGCTGCCCGACGGCCAGCTGGGCGAACACGGCGGGCAGGTCGATGCCGGTGACCCGGCGGACCAGCTCGGTGATCCGGTTGCCCGCCGGGCGCGGGTTCACCTCGATCAGCTTCGGGCCGTCGGCGGTCAGCTTGATCTCGGTGTGCGCCACGCAGTCGTCCAGGCCGAGCGCCCCGATCGCGGCCAGCGCGGTGTCGACCGCGGCCCGCCGGTCGACCTCCGGGAGGTCCGCCGGGAACATGTGACCGCTCTCGACGAACCACGGGTGGCCGGCCAGGCTCTTGTCGGTCACCCCGATCACGTGGGTGACGCCGCGCGAGGTCACCGTCTCGACGCTGACCTCCGGGCCGACGAGGAGTTCCTCGAGCAGCACGGTCGGCACGCGCGGCTGGTCGCGCGCGTTGACCGGGAAGGCCTCCAGGGCCAGGAAGGCGTCCCGCAGGCCGGCTTCGTCGCCCACCTGGCGCACGTGCATCCCCGCGCACAGGTCGACCGGCTTGACCACCAGCGGGTAGCCCAGGGCGGCGGCGGCCTTCGCGGTGGCCGACCAGTCCTCGGCGAGCGCGAAGCGCGGTCCGGGCACCTGCCGGGTGGCGGCGCGGGTGAGGTCCTTGCGGTAGGCGCGTTCCACGGCGTCCGGGCCGGGGCCGGGGAGTCCGAGGTGGTCCGCGACGGTGGCGACCGTGGAGAGGTAGTAGTCGCAGGAGGAGATCACGCCGTCGAACGCGAGCAGCTCGTGCGCACGCTCCACAAAGGACAGCAGAGCGGGTACGTCGTTGGTCTCCGCGGTGAGCACGTTGTCCGCCGCCAGCAACGGGTGCGGGCTGCTCGGCGCGGCGCGCAGGTAGTGGTGCAGGTCGCGGGTGAGGAAGGTGAACCGGTGCCCCGACTCGCGGATCGCGCGCGGCAGCAGCGAACTCATCGCGCCGACCCAACTCTCGATCATCAGCAAGTGCGCCACGCGTGTTCCTCCGACCGGACTCCAGAAGCGGTGATCGGAGGGAATGGTAATCGTTATCAGTACCAACTCCTGCCGCCGAACGAGTGATGTGGATCACTCGTTCGGCGGCGGAAGCGCGCAGCACGAAGAGACGGCGGGTCGCCGGCAGGGCTGTGGAGGTCGTGCGAACGCGGTTGGGTTTTCGAGCGACGCCCGCGTAGACCAGCATGTTCACGGCCAGTCGAGGGCGGCGTGAGCTACGCGGACGGGACGGCCGCGTCGACGCGGATTCACGGATCGGCGAGCGCGGCCCTGCGGACCCACTCAGCCGGCCGGGCCGATCGCTCCGCCCGGTGGAACCCGGTCAGGAACGGCGGGCGGCGCCTTCGACCAGTTCGACGGTGGCCCGGGGGTCGTCGACCTGGAGCACCAGGCGGGCGTAGCGCTCGTCGGCCAGCTCGATGACGACGGCCTTGGCGGGGTTGCGCACGTCCCAGAACACGCGATCACCGTTGATGTGGAAGGTGCCCGCGACGATCACCCCGGGCAGGTGCGCACCGGGAGCGCGGAAGCCCTTGGGCTCCTTGACCATGCCCGGGTCGGCGGTGGCTCCCCGCACGTTGGCCAGCGGGATCGTCAGGCTGCTCTTGAGCGCCCAGAGCTTGTCCATCCCTTCGATCACCACGACCAGGTTGTCGCCGTCGATGTGGACCTGTGCCATGTCGTGCTCCTTATCGCGAAAGGGTGGAATCAAGTCGCTGCGCCAGAGCGGCGCCCGCGCGGTCCGGTCCGGTGTCCGGACCACCCGCCTTGGCGCGCAGCCGCAGCCCGAGCAGTGCCGCCGTGAACGCGGTGGCCAGGGCCGAGGAAGCGCCGCCGTCGTCGGCGCGCCTGCCGTTGTCGGGGCCTGCGTGCAGAACGGCGCCGAGCGCCCCGTCGACGGCGTGCAAGGCCGAGGTCACCTCCGCGGCGACCTCGGCGTCCACGGGGGCGCGTTCGACCGTTGCCAGCAGCAGGAAGTCCAACCCCGCTCCGGCTTCCGACGCCAGGCGCGCGGCCCGCACCGGATCACCGGCGCGCCCCAGGGACGCGACGAGGGGGTGGACTTCGTGCTCCAGGTACCAGCGCAGTGCCGCCAGGTAGAGCCCGCGCTTGCTGCCGAACGTCTTGTAGAGGCTGTTGCGGTGCACTCCGAGGTGGGTGACCAGGTCGTCGACGGACACCCCGTCGTACGTCCGGCCCGCGAACAGCGCTGCCGCCGCCCGCACCACCTCGGCTTCGTCGAATCCTCTGGGTCGTCCCATGACCCGACCCTAGACCGTTTAGGAACGGTCAGTCAAGAACGTCCGTTCCTGAATGCTTCCGAGGGGCGGATCGTTGATCCGCACCGGAACTCCTTCCGCACAGGGGAAGTAGAAGTCCCAGCTCCGTGACGACCGGACCGGCGCGGAACCCCCTGCGGGACGTTCTGCCGCTGTGCGGCAACGGCCACCTCAAGGGTGGTTCGCTGTGCGTGATCGCTTTGCACACCGTCGGGGAGTTGCCGTTCACCCTTCCGAACGTCGACGATACGCACTGCACGACCTTCGAGGTCGCCGAACCAAGGCGGGTGGTCACGCCGGTCCTCCACCTGTGCGGCGTGGCCGGTTTCCCGCGCCGGCAGCGGTACGACCACCCCAGGAGGTACTGGCGATGACCACCCAGGACGTGCTCGGCCCGGGCTCCGCGACCTGGGACCGGCTCGGGCAGTGGCGGCTCCTGCTCGTGATCCACCGGGCGCTGGTGCTCCAGGCCGCCCACCCGGCGATCGGCGCGGCGGTGGGGCAGTTCTCGGTCTACACCGCTCGCCCGTGGCGGCGCTTCCTCCGGACGCTGGAAAGCCTCCAGGCCTACGTCTACGGCACGGCTTCCGAGCGGCAGCGCGAACTCACCCGGCTGGAGCGGCTGCACCGGCGGATGCGGGGCACCGACCGGCACGGCAGGCCGTTCACGGCCACCGACACGCAGGCCCGCACGTGGGTGCACCTCACGCTCTTCGAGGCCGTGCTGACCCTGCACGAACTCGGCGGCGACCGGCTGTCCCGCGAGGAGGCCGAGCGGTTCTACGACGAGTGGCGCGAACTGGGACGCCTGTTCGGGCTGACCGAGGCCGACCAGCCGGCCACCCTGGAGGACTTCCGCGCGTACTTCGACCGCGTCGCGACCGACGTGCTGGAGGACAACCCGACCGTGCGCGACCTGCTGTCGGGCAGCATCTTCCGACTCCCGGTGCCGGGCGGTCTGCCCATCCCCGCCCTGCTGTGGGGGCCGCTGCGGTACGCGGTGGTCTCCACCGCCGTCCAGGCCACCGCCGCCACGCTGCCCGAGGTCTACCGCGAGCGCCTGAGGTTGACCACCGCGCCCGGTGCCCGGCTGTTCGTGGTCGGCGCGCACCACGCGGCCAGGGCGGTGACCGGCCTGCTGCCCAAACCGTGGCGCTACCTGCCGCACGCCTCGGCCGCGATCAGGGCCGCCGACGTCGTCGGAGCGCGCCCCGGCACCACTCCGGAGTCGTTCTTCACCACCATCCTCGACCAGAGCGGCGACGGCGTGCTGCGGTGGGCCGACCTGCTCGGCATGGCCCGCGAGGTCAGCACCCACTTCGACCTGGACGAGACCGACGAGAACGACGTCCACGACGCCTTCGAGTCCTGGTGGCGGCAACTGCAGACGGCCACCGACACGCCGGCGGACTGCGCCGTCACGCTCACCGCCTACCGCGCCGCCCTCGACGACGGCCGCTACCCCGGCACCCCGGATCTCGACCAGGGCTACGGCAGGGTCACCGACGTGGTCTGCCGGCTGATCGACCGCAACCACGACGGCGAGGTCAGCCAGGCCGAGTACGCCCGCCTGCTCGACCGCAGCCCGCGGCGGCACGAGCTGATCGCCGCCCTGCGCTCGCTGGACCGCGACGGCAACGGCACCCTGCACACCGACGAGTTCCGCACGACCCTGAACGCCTTCCTCACCGGCCGCGAAGACCTCACCGCCGCCCGCTACCTCCTCGGCCGCGTGTGATCCGGACGACGAGCCGGACCCGGAGCACGACCCTCCCCGCTCCACAGCGCTGGTCAGCCGGCGACCGACAGCATTGTCGTACTTGAAGAGCCGGGCAATTCCACCGGCGTGCGAGCCCGTGCCACCGCTATTGGCAATCCGCAATTCTCGGGAGCGGTCGACGCGCCGTCGACGGGTGATGCCGGCCGGGGGTCGACGGCCGCTTGGCGGTACTACGACTTCGGATCATCGACTTCCATGGACCCGTCGGACGAGGTCGCCGACTTTCTCGCACATCGCGGAGGAATGATGATCACAGTGCCACTTCGGCGTGTCGGCACAACGGTGCTGGTGGGCGCTGCCGTCGTAGCCCTGACCGTAATGGGCAGATCGGCCGCCGACGCACAACCGAGCGGTTCGATCGAGGTCAGCGGGCCGGAGACCGGTGTCAGCCGTGTGCACCGGACATGGGCCTGCGATGTGCCGTCCGGCTTCACCTGGTCGTCCGTGCGGATCAACACCAGATGCGCATGGCGATACGAGTACTACCTGCTCGATCCCGTGAACTACAACCTGACCGGTACGTACGCCTGCAACATTCCATCCGGCTACACATATACGTCCTCGCGGCAGGGCAGCAACTGTTCCACGTCGGGTTCCAGCTACGAATACCGACTCGCCAAGGTCTGATTCCGCGGCACCTGTCCGCGGATGGCGGTTCCACGCTCCTCCACGACGACAGCACACGGGTGGTTGCGGTCGGAGTCCGGCCGCAACCACCCGTCTGCTGTGGGCGAACCCGGGCACCGCCACTCGACACGGCCGAACCGGCGTCGGGGGTTCTGTGAAAACCGGCGGCACGTGGAATCCACCTTCGGGGGACGCGGTGACCCGAACAACCCGGGTACTACTACGTAGTGCTACGCAAACTATGCGTGGTTTCACTCGATGTCGCCGTGGGCACCCCCGGTACCTCGCTCAGACGCGGTTGGTGGTTACGGATGTCCGGAAGACCAGGTCAGGTCGGTGTGCTCGACGTCGGCTGCTTCAGCGCGCACCTCGTCGTGGTGGAGGGCTCGTTGTCGCACCCGCGGCTGTCCCACAAGACCCGACTGCGCCTGGACCAGGCCCTGGACCGCACGGGGCGGCTGCGCCGACCGGGTGTCGAGCAGGTCGTGGCCGCCGTCCGCGAAGCCCGCAACGTGGCCGAACGCGCCGGCGTGCGCGAACTGCTGCCGTGGGCGACGTCCGTGCTGCGTGACGCGCCGAACGCGGCCGAGGTGTTCGCCGAGGTGGCGCACCGGACCGGAGTGAGGCTGACCGTGCTGACCGGTCAGGAGGAAGCCCGGCTGAGCTACCTGGCGGCCCGCTGCTGGTTCGGCTCGCGTACCGGGCCGCTGCTGGTGCTGGACATCGGCGGCGGTACGGTGGAGGTGGCCGCCGGTTCCGGGCCCGAACCGGCCGTGGTGGCGTCGCTGCCGTACGGCGCGCGCACGTTGTCCCGCCACCCCGTCGACCTGGCAGCGGTGCAGGCCGACGTGCGGGCGGTGCTCGGTGACGTGCGGGACCACTACGCGGTCGCCTGTTCGAAGGTGTTCCAGCAACTGGCGCGCCTGGCGGGGGCACGTCCCCGACGCGACGGGCCGGCCGTGCGGCGGACCCTGCACCTCGACGACCTGCGGCGCTGGACACCGCGCCTGGCCGCCATGCCGCCCCGGAAACGTGCCCGGCTACCGGGCATCTCCCGCCATCGCGCGGGCCAGAGCGTCGCGGGCGCGCGGGTGGCGGAAGCGCTGATGACGGCCACCGGGCACAGCGAGGTGGCCATCTGCCCGTGGTCGACCAGGGAAGGACTGCTGCTCACCCTGACCGGGACGGGCGACGACGAGATCTGCCGGGTGGCGTGAGGGGACCAGGGAATGCTGGCGTTGTCGGTCGAAGCCCACCGGACGGGATGCGCGGTGGTCGTGGCGGCCGGGGAGCTCGACCTGGCGGGAGCCCGCCGGGTGCTGGACAAACTGGACCGCCTGGTGACCGAGGGGCGGGACCGGATCGTGCTGGACATGTCCGGGGTGGCTTTCTGCGGTGCCCAGGCGATGAGCGCGCTGGTGCGGACCAGGGCGCGGGCGCAGCGCGCCGGTGGGTGGCTGCGGCTGGCGGCCGTTCCGCCGCACGTGCGGCGGGTGTTCGCGAAGACCGACCTGGACCGGCTGTTCCCGCACTTCCCGGACGTGGCGGCGGCTGCGGCCGGGCGGGCGATACCGGATCAGCGGACTCCGCCCGCCAGGGCGTAGCGAGGGGTCCACGACGGTCGGGGAGAGGGGTTCTCGGCGACCTCGGGCAGGCTCTCGCGCCGGCTTGGAGGCGGGTTCGCGACGGGTTCGGGGCGGATTCCCGACGACCTCGGACAGGTCCGGTCGCGACGGGTTCGGGGCGGGTTCGCGACGACCTCGTGGACGGCCCGACGCTCCGCCCGGGCCGGACCGCAACGGCGCCAGGGCGGGTTCGCGACGGCTTCGGAAAGTCGGTGCGAGCGGTTCGTCCGGTGGCCTCCGGCCCCCGGTTCCATGGTCCCACCGGCCACCGACAATTCCGTCGCGGGAAGCTGAGAAGGACCGGAAACGCCGGCGTCGGGAGGTCGGCGCGGGCGGGAAGTGGCTGGTGAAGGCATATCCCCGCAGCTCGGCGGGTAACCCGTTCCGGTGACTACGGTGAGACGTGACATCCCGGCCCTGCCCGATCTCGTGTTCGCCACCGCCGCCGAACCGCAGCGCCTGGCGGGCTGGCTGCCACCCCCGCTCGAACTCGTCGGGATCAACGACGACGTCCTGATCCTGCGCGAGGACAGCCGCCTGGTCCAGGTCCGGCTGGCCGCCGACCTGGACCACCTGGTCCTCTCCTGGACTCCCCTGGCCGACCTTCCCTGCACCGGGACGCTGCGCGTCAGCCCGCTGGGTGCGGGCAGGAGCGTCGCCGAGCTGGAAGTCCACCACCCGGACGAGACGTTGGCCGCGCGGCTGCTCGAAGCGCTCGCCAAAGAGGTTGAGGCGACGTTCACCGCCGGGTGATCATGGCCGACGTGGAGATCCGACCGGCACGTCCCGAGGAGCTGCCCGCCCTCCAGGCCATCGAGGTCGCCTCGGGGGAGCCCTTCCGCGAGTTCGGGATGCCGGACATCGCCGACGACGACCCCATGCCGCTCGACGCGCTCCGCCACCTGCACGTCTGGGTGGCCGCCCACCCGCAGCCGATCGCCTGGGTCGCGGTCGAGCCGGTCGACGGGTACGCGCACGTCGAGCAGATCAGCGTCGACCCGGCCTTCGCACGTCGCGGGATCGGGGCGGCACTGCTCGACCACGTCGAGAGGTGGGCCACAGCGCGCGGGCTGCACGGCCTCACCCTGACCACCTTCCGCGACATCCCCTGGAACGGCCCGTACTACGAGCGCCTCGGGTTCCGGGAGGTCACCGCGTTGACGCCGGGGCTCGAGCGGATCATGAACGCGGAAGCCGAGCGGGGACTGGACCGCGCCGACCGGGTCTGCCTGCGCAGAGTGCCTGGAACAGGCGTTTGAGGGCGATACTGGACGGGCAGACCTTCCGACGCAACCATTCGGAGGCTCCTCAGTGGTCGACTTCGTGCACGAGGCACTGCTCTACCGCGACGCCGAGCAGTTCTTGGCGGGGACGGTGCCGTTCGTGCGGGACGGGCTGGAGGCCGGCGAAGCGGTGCTGGTGGCAGTCCCCGGCACGAACCTCGACCTGCTGCGCGGAGCGCTGGGCCGGCCGGGCGACCACGTCGAGTTCCTGGACATGGAGGTCGCCGGGCGCAATCCCGGCCGGATCATCCCGGGTGTGCTGGCCGCGTTCACCGACAACGCGCGCGGCGGGCGGGTGCGGATCATCGGCGAGCCGATCTGGGCGGGGCGCACCGAGTTGGAGTACCCGGCGTGCGTGCAGCACGAGGCGTTGATCAACACCGCGTTCGAGGAACGCCCGGCGCGGATCCTGTGCCCGTACGACACCAGCGCGCTGGACGCCGACGTGCTGCGGGACGCCGAGGCGACCCACCCGGTGGTGGTGGAGGACCTTCGCCGGCGGGCCAGCAACGGCTACCGCGAGCCGTTCCTGACCGCCGACGACTTCAACCGGCCGCTGCCCGCGCCGCCGCCGGACGCGATCACGCACCGCTTCGACCTGGACGGGCTGGTGCTCGGGCGCCGCATGGTCGCGTCGTTCGCGATGGACGCCGGGCTGTCCGAGGACCAGGTGGAGGACCTCGTCATCGCGGTGAACGAGCTGGCCACCAACAGCGTCGTCTACGCGGGCGGGGCCGGCACGTTGCTGCTGTGGCGGGACGGCCCGACCGTCGTGTGCGAGGTCCGCGACCAGGGGCGGATGGACGACCCGATGCTGGGCCGCCGCAACCCCGGACCGGCCGCACGCGGCGGGTACGGGGTGATGCTGGTGAACCTGCTGTGCGACCTCGTCCGCGTGCACACCCACGAGCACGGCACGTCGATCCGCGTGTTCGTCTCCGCCGCCTGACGCGCCACCGACGCCATCGGATCGCCGCAGCGGTCCGGAAACCGGCCGCCCCGCACCACCCCCGGCGGGCAGAATCGACCAGGTGACCTCAGCCCTCCTGCTCGCGCACGGCGCCGGCGGCACCGTGCGCGCGAACTTCAGCCCGGTGATCCCCGCCCTGGCCCGCAAGCGCCCGGTGTTCTCGGTGGACTTCCCCGGTTCCGGCACCACGCCGCGCGCCACGGAGCCGCTGGAACTGGACGACCTGGCCGACCGACTGGTGGACGCGGCGGGCGGCGCTGCCCGGTTCGCGGTCCTCGGCTACTCGATGGGGTGCGCGGTCGCGGTGCGGGCCGCCCTGCGGTATCCCGAACGGGTCTCCGCCCTCGTCCTCACCGCCGGGTTCGTCCGGATCGACGACGAGACGCGGGCCCGCACCGAGAAGTGGCGGCGGCTGTTGGGCGGCGACCGGCGGGAGCTGGCCCGGTTCATCATGTCGGTGGTGCTGGGCGAGCCGTTCCGGCGCGCCATGACCCCCGAGCAGGAGGACGGCTTCCTGGAGATCGTGGCGCTGACCCTGCCGACCGGCGTGGACGAGCAGGTGGACCTGGTGCAGCGGATCGACCTGACCGCCGACCTGCCGCGGTTGGCCGTGCCGACCCTCGTCATCGGCACCAAGCACGACCGCCTGATCACCCCGGCGTCGACCCGCGCCCTGGCCGACGCGATCCCCGGCGCCCGCTGGGCGGAACTGGACAGCGGCCACGCGCCCGCGCTGGAGGCCCCGGCGGAGTGGACCCGGCTGATCGACGACTTCCTGTCCTGATCCGGGCCGTCGGCACGGCCGGCGACCGGGACGAGTGATGTCCGCCCGGTTTGCCGGTGAGCCGGTCGGGCTAACCACGGCGGTATGAGCAACACGCTGGTCCTGGACGTGGACGGCACGTTGGTGGACACCAACTACCACCACGCCGTCGCCTGGTTCCGGGCTTTTCGGCGGTTCGACATCACCGTGCCCACCTGGCGGCTGCACCGCGCCATCGGCATGGGCGGGGACAAGCTGGTCGCCGCCGTCGCCGGCCAGCGCGTGGAGGACGAGCACGGGGACGACCTGCGCAAGGCGTGGGAGACCGCGTTCGAGCCGATGCTGGCCGAGGTGCGGCCGCTGGAGGGCGCGCACCGGTTGGTGACCGCCGCGCAGGAGCTGGACCTCGCGGTGGTGCTGGCCAGCTCCGGCAAGCGGCGCCACGTCGACCACTACCTCAAGCTGATCGACATCAGCGGTGTGGTGTCGACGTCCTCCGACGACGTGGAGGAGTCCAAGCCCGCGCCCGACCTGATCGAGGTGGCGCTGAGCCGGGTCGACTCCTCCGGCCGGGCGGTCGTCGTCGGCGACTCGGTGTGGGACTGCGACGCGGCCAAGCGCGCCGGGCTGCCCGTGGTGGCGCTGATGACCGGCGGGTTCGGCGCGGCCGAGCTGCGGGAGCACGGCGCCTCCACTGTCTACGAGGAACTCGACCAGTTGCGGGCGGACCTGACCGACCTGCCGATGGCGTAGGAGGAACCGTGCGGATCGGCTACACGCTGATGACCGAGCAGGCCAGACCGCGTGCGCTGGTGCGGCACGCCGCCCACGCCGAGCGGGTCGGGTTCGACTTCGAGGTGATGAGCGACCACTACAACCCCTGGCTGGGCGAGCAGGGGCACGCGTCGTACGCGTGGAGCGTGCTGGGCGCGGTCAGCCAGGTCACCGAGCGGGTCGAGCTGATGACCTACGTGACCTGCCCGACGGTGCGCTACCACCCGGCGGTCGTGGCGCAGAAGGCCGCGACCGTGCAGCTGCTCAGCGACGGCCGGTTCACCCTCGGGCTGGGCGCGGGCGAGAACCTGAACGAGCACGTCGTCGGGCGGGGCTGGCCTCCGGTGAACGTGCGGCACGAGATGCTGCGGGAGGCCGTGGAGATCATCTCGCTGCTGTTCGACGGCGGGTACGTCAACTACGCGGGCAGCCACTTCCGGGTCGACTCGGCGAAGCTGTGGGACCTGCCCGAGCAGCGGGTGCCGGTGGCGGTGGCGGTGTCCGGCAGCCAGTCGGTGCAGACGTTCGCGCCGCTGGCGGACGCGATGGTGGCGGTGGAGCCGGACGCGGAGCTCAGCCAGAGCTGGGACGTGTTCCAGGGCGGCGAGTCGCGCAAGATCGGCCAGCTGCCGGTGTGCTGGGATCCGGACCGGGACAAGGCGGTGGCCCGGGCGCACGAGCAGTTCCGCTGGTTCGCGGGCGGCTGGAAGGTCAACGCCGAGCTGCCCGGCCCGTCCGGGTTCGCGGCCGCCACCCAGTTCGTGCGGCCGGAGGACGTGGCGGACAAGATCCCGTGCGGACCGGAGGTCGGGCCGATCGTGGACGCGGCGAAGGCGTTCGCCGACGCCGGGTTCACCGACCTGGCGCTGGTCCAGATCGGCGGCGACCACCAGGACGGGTTCCTTGACTTCGCGCAGCAGGAACTGCTGCCCGCCCTGCGCTGAACTCCCGCCTGTGCGCCGACTCCCCGGCGCCGACTCCCCCAGCGCTGACCGTCCCTGCGCTGACGACCGCTGCCGCCGCGGCGCCGGCAGCCCTCAGCCCTTGCCCACGGCCGTGCGCGGCTTCGGCGAGTGGGGCTGATTCGGCACGTGGGTCGGGCTCGGCACGTCGGTGGGCGTCCGGTGCTCCTTCGACGGCTTGCCGGCGGCCGGCGGCTCCTGTTGCCCCGCCTCACCCTGCTCGCCGCCGTCCTCCCGGCTCTGCCCGCTGCCCTCGTCCCCGGCCCGTTCGCCCTCGGAGTGCCCGGCGACCTGCGTCGTGACGCCCACCCCGGTCGAGCCCCGCTGCTCGACCATGGTCACGGTCGACGGCGTCTGGGTGACCACCACGGTGACCGGCGTCGGGTCGGGCCCGTCGAACTGCTGCCGGGAGTCCGACGGCGGTGTGCTGCCGAGGTGGACCGCCACCACCACCGCGGCCACACCGAGCACGGCGGCAACCCCGCCGAGCAGCAGCACGGGTCTGCGCCGGGACCGCACGGGCCCCACGTCGGGCTCCGGTCCGGCCACGACCACGGGCACGGCCGGCGACCGCTCGGCCACCTCCACGCCGGTCAGCGGTGCCGCCCCGACGCTGGCCCGCTCGGCGACGGCGAGCAGCCGGGCGCACTCCTCGGCGGTGGGACGGCGGGAGGGCAGCGACTCCGTCATCGCGGTCAGCACGTCGCCCCACGGGTCGGGCAGGTTCGCCGGGATGCGCGGCTCGCGGTGCAGCCGGGCCAGCGCCGCCTCGGTGTCGCCACCGGGGTACTCCGGCCGGCCGGTGAGGCACTCCAGCAGCACCAGGCCGAGCGCGTAGATGTCGGCGGGCGGTCCGACCTCGTTGCCGCGCACCTGTTCGGGCGCGAGGTAACCGGCCGTCCCGACCAGCATCCCGGACCTGGTCACGCGAGTGACCTGGGCTTGCAGCGCGAGCCCGAAGTCGGCCAGGTAGGCGCGGCGCTCACCCGGTTCGAGCAGGATGTTGGACGGCTTGACGTCCCGGTGCACCACGTCGTGCCGGTGCACGTGGCCGAGGATCTCGGCGACCTGGCCGCCGATCCGGGCCACCACCTCGGGGGCCAGCGGCTCGCGCATCCGCCGGCGCAGCGTGCCGCCTTCGACGGGCTGCATGACGTAGAAGGGCCGGCCCCGGAACGAGCCGGTGTCGTACACGGCGACCACACCCGGACAGCGCAACCCGGCCAGCACCTGGGCTTCCCGGTCCAACCGGACCTGGTCCTCCCGGGTGGCGGTGCCCTGGAACAGCTTGATGGCGACCCTGCGGTCCAGCTTGGTGTCGAAAGCCCGGTAGACCTCGGCCATGCCGCCCGAGCCGTACAGGTTGCCTAACGCGTACCTCCCGTCCACCACTTCACCGGTCAGGTCGCCGTCCCACATCCGGTTGACCTCCGCTGCTCCGAAAGAGCCATCCGAGGCGAAACCTACCCGTCACGCTCCGGAGTGGGCTACCCGCTTTGCCGTTTCGCGTCCACGTACCCGTCGCATTCCCGTCACAAACCGGCCCGTTTCCCCCGGTCGGGGGATGATCGTGATGTTCGGGTCCGCGCACGACCGGGTAAACCGGCCCCATGACCGGACGCGAGCGGGAGCCGACGCTGGACGAGTTCATCGAGGAGCCCGAGGCGAAGCTGGACCTCTTGGGCGAGGTGGACGGGACCAGGGACGTGGTGGACACCGAAGCCGATCCCGACGAGGAGTACGAGCACGTCCCCGTCGACGAGGTGTGACCGCCGGCGGGGCTCCGGCGGCCACACCGGGCGGTCAGCCCGCCGAAGTCCCGCACAGGGTGGTCGTCGTCGTGGTCGTCGGGCCGGTGGACGGCCCGGTGCTCGGCGGACCGCCCGAAGCGAGCCGGGTGCCGCTGCACAGGTGGGTCTGCACGGCGCCGTCGGGAGTGGGGCCGTTCGCGAAGACCAGGTACCCGGTGCCCACGGACAGCCGCAGGCCGCACGCCGCGCCGCTGGTGGACGTGAGCACGTCCACCTGGGCCGGCACGTCGCCCTTGTACTCCCGGCCCACCCGAACGGCGTAGCGGTACTTGTCGTCGTAGGTCACGTCCGGGTTGTTGACCTCCAGCTCCTCGCTGAGCACCGTGCCGGTGAACACCTGGTCGGCCCGCGCGTACCGCTCGGGCTCACCTTCGCCGGGGATGCAGCTGCACGCACTCGCCGTGCCGGTGAACACGGCGGCCACCAACCCGGCGGCCAACGTCGTCGCGGCCATCGCGTGGGCCAGGAATCTCAAACGAGCCAACGGATCCCCCTCGTGGTCGGATCGGTCGCGTCCGCGCACGACCGGACGCGGTGGTGCGTCACGGGATGGCGGTGGCGCACGGGGTGGTGGGCGGCGTGCTGGTGCCGGACCCCGGCGTGGTGGTCGGCGGGCCACCGGAGGCGAGTCGGGTGCCGCTGCACTGGTTGGAATCCACTTGGCGGTCGCTGCTGTCGCCGTGCGCGAACACCAGGTACTTCGTACCCGGCACGAGCCGGATGCCGCACGCCGTGCCCTGGTAGTGGGTGGTGATCTCGACGCGGCGCGGGACGTCGCCCTTGTACTCCTTGAAGACCTTCGTGGTGTAGACGTACCGGTCGTCGGTACCGCTGTTCGGATCGCGCTTGTCGAGCCGTTCGCTGGTCACCAGCGCGACGAACACGTGATCGGCCTTGAGGTACTTGAGCCCCTCACCGTCGGGCAGGCAGCTGCACGCACTGGCGGTGCCGGTGAACACGGCGGTGAGCAGACCGGCGGCCAGGGTGGTGACGGCCGCCGCGTGCGCGAGAAAACGTAGACGCGCCAAGATGTCCCCCTAGAACGGGATGGTCGCGGCGGCACCGTGCCCGAGCCTACTGGCCGGCGTGCAGGGCGAACCAGAGTTCGGCGCGCACTCCCGGCGACTCCAGGGAACGGCCGAGCAGCTCCTCCACCCGCCGCACCCGGTTGCGGATGGTGTGCCGGTGCACGCCCAGCTTCGCCGCCGCCGGATCCCACTGGCCGTGGCAGCCCAGCCAGACCCTCAGCGACTCGCGCAGCTGAGCGTCCAGCGGGGCGAGCAGGGTGGCCGCGTGGTGGGCGATGTCCGTTGCCAGCAAACCGGATCCGGGCACGTCCGCGAAGCCGGCGACGCGTTCCTCCCGGGCCCGCAACGCTTCCCGGTAGCCGCGCGCGACCTCGCCGGCGCCCACCGGGTCGGAGGCGTGGGCGGGGCGGTCGAGCTCGCGGGCCAGCACGACGACGTGCCCGTCGTGCTCGGCCCAGAACCCGGGCGGCTCCTCGGTTCCCTTCGGGAGCACGAAGACCCGGAACGGCCCCTCGGGGGCGTCCGCGACCGGCTCCCCGTGCAGCAGCAGGCGGAACTGCGCGGTCCGCAGCTCCCGGCGCACCACGTCCACGGCGTCCGACTTGGCCAGCGAGAGGGTGAGCAGCGAGGCGGCGGTGTTGACGATGTTGCGGTCGGCGGTGTCCAGCGGCTCCGCGGTGGCGACGGCGAGGTAGCCGGGGCGGCCCAGCGCCTGCATCGCCAGGTGCCGCTCCCCCACCTGCCACGCCGAGCCCGCCGGCCCCGGGCCGAGCCGCCCGGCCTCCGCGCGCAGGTCCGGCAGGTCACCGCTGACGTGCACGGGCTCCCCCGCCCCGTCCAGCAGCGCCGCCGCACCGCCGACCAGGGCCGCGAGCCTGCGCACGACGGCCCCGGTGGAGGCCAGCGCGGCACGGGTGAGGGCGTGCTGGGCCTCGCTGGTGCGGGTGAGGGCCGCGTAGTCGTCCGCCGCGACCGCCCGGGACACCGCTTTGGTGATGGCGATGAACGGGACCTCGCGGGGCACCTCCAGCAGCGGCAGGCCCTCGCGCCGGGCCGCGTCGACCAGCTCCGGCGGCACGTGGGCGTGGCTGAGCCCGGTGCCGAAGCCGAGGCCGACCGCGCCGGCGGCCACCAGCCGGCGCACGTAGGAGCGGTGGGGGCCGAGGGCGATGCCGGTGGTCAGCAGCAGCTCGCCGCCCGCCAGGAACGGCGTGGGGTCGGCCAGCTCCGTGCTGTGCACCCAGGCGATCGGCCGGTCCAGGCCGGTGTCCACGTGCACGGGCAGGCCCACCTCGCGAGCCAGGCCGGCGACGGTGAGGGGCATGGACACTTTGTACAGTGTCGTCGCCCACGTTCGCCACTTCCTCCACTGGCAGGTTCGGCTCCGGCCACGGATGCTGGACCCATGTCCCGACTGCTCACCCAGATCCCCGGCCCCCGGTCGCAGGAGCTGACCGCGCGCCGCAAGGGAGCCGTCGCGGCGGGGGTGGGCTCGACGCTGCCGGTGTACATCGACCACGCCGAGGACGGCCTGCTGGTCGACGTGGACGGCAACCGCCTGATCGACCTCGGCTCGGGCATCGCGGTGACCGGCGTCGGCAACCCCGCGCCACGCGTGGCCGCCGGCGTGCACGAGCAGATCGACCGGTTCAGCCACACGTGCTTCATGGTCACCCCGTACGAGGGGTACGTGGAGGTGTGCGAGCGGCTCAACGCCCTGACGCCGGGGACGCACGAGAAGCGTTCCGTGCTGTTCAACTCGGGCGCGGAGGCCGTCGAGAACGCGGTGAAGATCGCCCGCCACGTCACGGGACGCGCCGCCGTCGTCGTGTTCGACCACGCGTACCACGGGCGCACCAACCTGACGATGGCGCTGACCGCCAAGGCCATGCCGTACAAGCACCGCTTCGGCCCGTTCGCACCCGAGGTGTACCGGGTGCCGATGTCGTACCCGTTCCGCGACGGCCTCGGCGGTCCGGAGGCGGCCGCGCGGGCGTTCGACGTGATCGAGAAGCAGGTCGGCGCGTCCGACGTGGCGTGCGTGGTGATCGAGCCGGTCCAGGGCGAAGGCGGGTTCATCGCACCCGCGCCCGGCTTCCTGCCCGCGTTGAGCGCGTGGTGCCGCGAGCGGGGCGTGCTGCTGGTCGCCGACGAGATCCAGACCGGCTTCTGCCGCACCGGCACGTGGTTCGCCTGCGAGCACGAGGGCGTGGTGCCGGACCTGGTCACCACCGCCAAGGGCATGGCGGGCGGGCTGCCGCTGGCCGGGGTGACCGGTCGGGCCGAGGTGCTGGACGCCGTGCACCCCGGCGGTCTCGGCGGCACGTACGGCGGCAACCCCGTGGCGTGCGCGGCGGCCCTCGGCGCGATCGACACCATGACCGAACTCGACCTGAACGCCGCCGCGCGGCGCATCGAGGCGTTCGTGCTGCCCCGCCTGCGTGCGGCGGTCGGCGCGGACGGCGACGTGCGCGGCCGCGGCGCGATGCTGGCGGTCGAGTTCGCCGCACAGACCCCCGAGGTCGCCGCCCGGGTCGCGGCGGCGTGCCACGCGTCCGGCGTGGTCGTCCTGACCTGCGGGACGTACGGCAACGTCCTGCGCCTGCTGCCGCCGCTGGTCATCCCGGACGACCTGCTGGCCGAGGGCGTAGCCGTGCTGGAGAAGGCCATCACCGAAGGAGTTGGGCGATGAACACCCCGTACTGGGTAGCGGGCCAGGCCGCGTCGAGCGACGACGTGCTGGAGGTGCGCAGCCCCCACGACGGAGCGCTCGCGGGCACCACGTCGAACGCCTCGGCGGCGGACGTGGAACGCGCCATCGTCGCCGCGACGGACGTGGCCGAGGAGTTCGCCTCCCTGCCCGCGCACGCCCGCGCGGCGGCGCTGGACCACGTGTCCCGGCAGCTGGCCGAACGCGCGGACGAGGTGGCCGCGCTGATCACCGCGGAGTCCGGCAAGCCGCTGAAGTGGTCGCGGATGGAGGTGAACAGGGCGGTGTCGACGTTCCGCTGGGCGGCCGAGGAAGCCCGCCGCTTCTCCGGCGACCTGCAGCGCCTGGACACCGACCCGGCCGCGACCGGCCGGATGGCCCTGGTCCGCCGCGCGCCCCGCGGCGTGGTGCTCGGCATCGCGCCGTTCAACTTCCCGCTGAACCTGGTGGCGCACAAGGTCGCGCCGGCAATCGCGGTGGGCGCGCCCATCATCCTCAAGCCGGCCCCGGCGACCCCGCTGGTGGCGCTGCTCCTGGGTGCCATCCTGGCCGAGACCGACCTGCCCGCGGGCTCCTGGTCCATCCTGCCGGTGCCGAACGAGGTGGCCGCCTCCCTGGTCGACGACCCCCGGCTGCCCGTGGTGTCGTTCACCGGCTCGGGCCCGGTCGGCTACGGCATCCTGGACCGCGTGCCGCGCAAGCACGTCGTGCTCGAACTGGGCGGCAACGCGGCGGCCGTGGTCTGTCCGGACTGGACGGACCTGGACTGGGCGGCGCAGCGCATCGCCACGTTCGCGATGTACCAGGGCGGCCAGTCCTGCATCTCGGTGCAGCGCGTCTACATCCACCGCGACGTGTACACCCAGGTCTCCGACGCCGTGGTGAACCACGTCCGCAAGCTGAACACCGGCGAGCCCCAGGACGCGTCGACCGACGTCGGCCCGCTGATCAACGAGGCGGCGGCGGAGCGCGTCGAGGCCTGGGTGAACGAAGCGGTGATGGCCGGCGCCCGCGTGCTGACCGGCGGCTTCCGCGACGGCGCGACCTACGCGCCCACCGTGCTGACCGACGTGCCGGTCGACTGCAAGGTCGTGGACGAGGAGGTCTTCGGCCCGGTGGTGGTGCTGGCGCCGGTGGACTCGGTGGACGAGGCCTTCGCCGCGGTCAACGCGTCCCGCTTCGGCCTCCAGGCGGGCCTGTTCACCCACGACCTGCGGGTGGCGTTCCAGGCGTCCAAGCGCCTGGACGTCGGCGGTGTGATCGTGGGCGACGTCCCCAGCTTCCGGGCCGACCAGATGCCGTACGGCGGCGTCAAGGAGTCCGGCACCGGCCGCGAGGGCGTGCACTCCGCGATGGAGGACCTGACCGAGGAACGCGTCCTGGTCCTCACCGGCTTGGACCTGTAACGCCCTTCAGCCGCTGACCGAATCCCGCACGCCCTCCACGCCGATCGGTGTGGAGGGCGTGCGGGATTCGGGGTGAACAACGCCCGTTCAGGTTCTGCCGGGGCGCGGGTGCCTGTGGTTACGGTGGCAGTGGTCGCAGTCCGCTTCCCCCGGATCGAGGTGATCGCCCTTGTCACCTGGCCGATTACAACCACGTCGCGGCGTACTCGGGGTCGACATCGAGCGCTTCGGTGATCCGGCGCTCACCAACGGGCTTCGGCGCGAGCGGCGTGCGGGGATGTACGGCGTGCTGCGGGAGTCGCTCGCGGAGACCGGGGTCGACTGGTCGTCGTGCGTCGCGGAGGACACCGCGGCCGGTGCGCTGGTCCTGCTGCCCGTCGGGGTGTCGGGCAGCAGTCTCGTCGGCGGGTTCCCGGCGCTGGTCGACGCGGCGGTGCAGCGGCACAACGCGGCGGCCACGCTCGAAGCGCGGTTGCGGCTGCGGTGCGTGCTGCACGAAGGCCCGGTGTACGGCGGTCCGTCTCGCGATGGTGTCGAGCGCCGACGCGTCCCGCACGCAGACGCCGGCCGAGAAGGCCGGCTCCGCGCTGAAGGCGTGCAGCGGAACACTCCGGAGCACGAAGCCGACCGGTCCGACTGCGCCAAGGCGGTCACCCGCCGGCTGCTGGCCTCGCCGGAGCTGCGGACCGCACATCGGCGGTCCGACCTGCCGATCACGTTCATGGTGTCGGAGAGCTGCCACCGCACGCAGGACGACCACCGCACGCGGGACAAGCCGGCGGTGCACTACCGCGAGGTGCGAATGTCACTCGTCGGAGTGGGTGAACGAGCGTGGATCACGGCAGCGGCGCCGACCGGGCGGCTCGGGCCGGCCGAACCGGTGCCGCGAACGCCCGCGGTGCCCGGACTGGCCGGCCTGGGCGAGTTGATCGAAGCGCTCGAAGCGCTGCCCTCGCTGCGCGACGCGGACACCCGCGGCACCGTGCTGGACCTGCTGCCGGCCGCCGTGGCGGGCGCGGTGCCGCAGAACGCGCGCACCCGCTCCTACATCCTCGGCCTGATCCTGACCTGCGCCGACTACCAGGACGGCCTGGGCGAACTGTATCGCGCCCTGATGGAATTGGAGGGCGAAACCGTGTCGATGAGGCGGGTCCGGGCCGCTCTCGGTCACCGGACCGGGCGCAATCTCGACTACATGAAGTAACAGCGATCCACGAACGGGCGACAGAAGATAGTCGTATGTTGGATTTGCGGGAAACGGCCCATCGGAAAGGGGGATCCGCGGGTGATCGACGCGGTGGACGACAAACCGGAGCGGGGCCTGCTGTTGCCGCTGGTCGCCGCCCTCCGGCGGATTCCGAGCCTGATGGACCAGGGCACCCGGAACTTCGTGATCCGACTCCTCGGCAATGAACTGCGGGAGCCGCTCACGATCGAAGATCACCCGAACCCGGTCGTCCACCTCTCCAACCTCGCGGAAGCGTGCAATCAACACCCTGGCCGATTATCCGCATTGCTGCGCGTTGTAGGCTTGTTGGAGCAGGATTCCAAGCCAATGGGCGAACTGCGTCGTCTCGTGAGCGAGATGTACGCACTGGAGCTCTTCGAGACCGAAGAACGTGCGAGGCTCTTCACTTTGCTCGCGGGCGTCGTGGTGCCGGACATCGCGGACATCTACCGCGCGGTCGCCGGCGACGCCGCTCCCGGTCTGCGCGGGCCGACCACGTACGTGGAGGTCTTCAGCGCGCTGGAGAACCTGAACTCCCGCCCGGACGGCATCCCCCGCCCGCTGGTGTTCATCGAGCACGTCGCGGCGAAGGTGCGCACCGAACTCGGCATCGAGCTGCGCCGCTGGGTCGAGGTGCAGGCCCGGAAGCTGGAACTGGTCGACGAGCTGGAGGCGTTCCGGGAGGGCCTGGCCGGCGCGGACCCGGTCGGCGGGAGCACCGCGACGGCGCCGCCCCGGCCGGGCGACACCGCCTACCTGGTGCTGATGCTGCGCCGGGAGGGGCCGACCGGCGACCTGTTCCGGCTCTCCCACTGGCGGCAGCTCGGGTTCCGCGGCGAGTGGTCCCCGCTGCCGGGCGGCGACAAGGTGGACACCCTGGACGGGATCAAGGTGCACATCACTGCGCTCATCGAGCAGACCGAACGGGACTGGGCCCGGTACAGCCCGGACATCAAGGTCGAGTTCGTGCTGGACCGGGAGAACCTGAACCTGGACGTCGACCAGTGGCCGGCCGAGAGCGACGACTTCCCCGAGCCCGTCGGCTGCCGCTACCAGACCGCGGTGCGCAGCCTCGAGCGGATGGCCGACGACAAGTACCTGAGGGTGTGGCGCAAGCGCTGGACCGAGCTGACCACGCGGCTCGGCGAGCACGCGCCGGTCCCGCCGGACCACAGCGTCCGCGCCCGGGACGCGACCACCGCCGGCATCCGCGAGCTGATGTCCGTGCTCAGCCGCCGGCACGACGTGGTCTCGCTGGTGCTCAACACCCCGCCGCACCCGGAACTGGCCGGGCACGACGAGGTCGCGGTCGGCATGAAGGCCGGCGTGCCGCTGGTGATGTGGCACCGCACCGACTGCACCACCACCGGGTTCCTCGACGCGGTCGGCTACCTGCTGCACGACGAGGACGACCGGCACCCGCTGCTGGAGCGGGTGCGCCGGGCGCGCACCACCGCGTTCGCGGAAGGCCCGGGCCGGCACCCGTGCGGCGGGCTGACCGTCCTGTACGACGACCCGATGCGGCGTGTGCTGCCCCAGCACCCCACGCCTCCCGAGGAGGTGTCGGTCGGGTGAGCGAGTGGCACATCTACCGGGGTACCGGCGAGGTCGCCGCGGAGCCGGTCGCCGGCCTGCCCGACCCGCCGCCGTGGCGGACCTTCACCGGGGAGGGCAACGCGACCCGGCCCCGGGACGACGGCGGGGAGGGCGCGCGCAAGGTCGGCGGGGTGCCCAGCGTGCCGCGCAAACCCGCGCCGATGGAGGTCGCGATGGTCAACGCGGCCATCCACCTGCGACGCCCGCTGCTGGTCACCGGCGCGCCGGGGATCGGCAAGTCGGCCCTGGCCTACCTGGTCGCGCGCGAGCTGGGACTGGGCCCGGTGCTGCGCTGGCCGATCGCCAGCCGCACCACCCTCGCCGACGGCCTGTACCTGTACGACGCCATCGCCCGCGTGCAGGCGGCGAGCGCCCAGCGCGCGGAGCCCGACATCGGCGAGTACATCCACCTCGGAGCGCTCGGCACCGCCCTGCTGGCGAGCGACCTGCCGCGGGTGCTGCTGATCGACGAGCTGGACAAGGGCGACATCGACCTGCCCAACGACCTGCTCAACACGTTCGAGGAGGGCGAGTACACGATCCCCGAGCTGGTCCGGTACGCCCGGATCCAACCGGAGGTCACCGTGCTGACCGCCGACGTCGGGCACAGCGCCACGGTGCGCGACGGGAGGGTGCGCTGCCGGGCGTTCCCCGTCGTGGTCATCACCAGCAACGGCGAGCGGGAGTTCCCGCCCGCCTTCCTGCGCCGCTGCCTCACGCTGCGGATCGAGCCGCCGGACCGCGAGCAGCTCGCCACCATGGTCGCCGCGCACTTCGGCGGCGAGCACGGCCTGGACATCGGCCGGCTCATCGACGACTTCCAGCAGCGCAGCGCCGAGGTCGGCCCGCTGGCCGCCGACCAGTTCCTCAACGCGGTGGAACTGGCGACCCGCCTCGCCACGTCCGGCGCCTACACCCCGGACGGTGAGTGGCGGGACCTGCTCCACGCCATCTGGCATCCCCTTTCGGCGGAGCGGGAATGACCCGATCGCGTGACAGGGCCGCGGTGCGGGACGTGCTGCTCCAGCATTGGGAGGCAGCCGGGGACCGAGAGCGCCGGCTGGGCACCGCGGACCTGGACCTCCGCGAGGTCCGGGACTCGCTCTGGCTCGCCGCCAGGCTGCACCGCACCGCCGACCGGACCGCGTCCACCGTTCCGCCGCCACCCCCGACCCCGCCGGCGGAACGGGAACCGGCGCCCGCGGCCGAGCCACCGCCACGCGAGGAGGCTGCCACGGAACCCGATCCCACCGAACGGGCCTCCCCGGAGCCGCCGGACGGGCACGGCCGGCCGCAGGGGTGGACCGCGAGCGCGCTGTCGCTGCCGTCCGCCGAACCGGTCGCGGACGGGACGGCGGGGCACCGGGCGGTGGTGGCGGCGCCGACCGTGCCGGGCCTGCCGGAGCAGCGCGGGATCAGCCGGGCGCTGCGCCCGTTGGGCCGGCCGCACCCCTCGCCGTGGCGCAAGGTCGTGCACGAGGAGTCGACCGCCGTGCGCGCCGCGCAGGACGGCCTGTGGATCCCCCAGTGGCGGCCCGCGCCGAGTCGCCGGTTCGAGATCGCGCTGGTGGTCGACACGGCGGTGGCGCCGGAGATCTGGCGGTGCACCGCCGACGAGTTCCGCGCGCTGCTCGACCGGCAGGGCGCGTTCCGGGACGTCCGCACGTACCGGCTGGACAGCGCGGCCACGGACCCGGCGGGGCTGACCCTGCGCGCCGAGGGCGGTCGCGAGCACGACTGGCGGCACCTGCTCGAACCCACCGGCACCCGGATCGTGCTGGTGCTCACCGACACCGTCAGCCGGGGCTGGCGCAGCGGCGCGGTCGGCCACGTGCTCTACCAGTGGGGTCAGCGGACACCGGTGGCGGTGGTGCAGACGCTCGCCCACCGGTTGTGGATCTGGGGCGGTCTCGCGGCGCGGCGGATGCGCCTGTCGGCCCCCGCGCCGGGCGCGGCCAACCGCCGGCTGCGGGTCGCCTCGGCGAAAGCGCCGCCCGCCACCATCCCGGTGCCGGTGCTCGGCCTGTCGGCCGGCTGGATGTCCGGCTGGGCCAGGCTGCTCACCTCGCCCGGCGCCGAGTGGATCGAGACCACCGCCGCCCTGGTCGGCCCGCAGACCGGGGCGGCGCCCCCGGAACTGCCCCCGGACGAGCCGGTGAGCGCCGCCGAGCGGGTGCGCCGGTTCCGCGCGTTCGCGTCCGTGGAGGCGGTGCAGCTGGCCGGGCTGCTCTCCGCGACCCCCTTGTCCCCCAGGCTGATGACCCTGGTGCAGCGCGTGCTGCTGCCCGGCTCGGACCTCTCCGTGCTCGCCGAGGTGATGCTCGGCGGTCTGCTCACCAAGCTGCCCGCGGCCGGCGACGGCGCCGGTACCGACGCGGTCGCCTACGACTTCTGCACGGGCGTCCGCAGCGAGCTGCTGGCCACGGCACGCCGGTCGGACACCGCGCGGGTGGCACGGGTGCTGGACGACCACGCCGGATCGGACATCCCGACCCTGCGCGCCTACCGGGCCGCGGTGGACGACCCCCGGACCGGCGACCCCGAGGTCACACCCGAGTCGACTCCGTACCTCCAGGTGCAGGAGGCGGTGCTGCGCGCCCTCTCCGGGCCCTACCTGCCCCGGTCGAAACGCTTGCGGGCGGCCCTGGGCTTAGGCCCCCTGGTCCTCCCGCGCGACGACGACCAGCAGGCGGAGCACGACCAGGAGAAGCCAGTGACCGTTACCGACCCCCAGCCGAGCCCCGAGGCCGGGGCGCCGCCCCAAGGAGACCACGTGACCGCTCCCGGAACCCCGCTTGCCGCCGAGCGCCGGTCGACGACCTTCCAGCCGCAGGTGTGGGGGCCGGTCCCGTTGCGCAACCCCATCTTCGTCGGGCGGGAACAGCTGCTGGAACAACTGCGGGCCAGGCTGAACGAGTCCGGGACGACCGCCGTGCTGCCGGAGGCGCTGCACGGCATGGGCGGCGTCGGGAAGTCGCAGACCGTCATCGAGTTCATCTACCGGCACGCCGCGGAGTACGAGGTGGTGTGGTGGATACCCGCCGAACACCCGGCGCAGATCCGCAACAGCTTCGTGGAGCTGGCCAAGAAGCTCGGGGTGGCCGCGTCGGGTTCGGCGGAGACCGCCGTGCCCGCCGTGCTGGAGGCGCTGCGCCGGGGCGAGCCCTACCAGCGGTGGATCCTGGTGTTCGACAACGCCGACCGGCCGCAGGACGTGCGCCAGTTCTTCCCCGCCGGCACCGGCCACATCGTGGTCACCTCCCGCAACTCCGAGTGGGGCGGGTTCGCCCGACCGGTCGAGGTCGACCTGTTCACCCGGGGCGAGAGCATCGAGCTGCTGCGCCGGCGCGGCGGCGGCATCGAGGACGCGGACGCCGACGCGCTGGCCGAGGCGCTGGGCGACCTGCCGCTGGCCGTCGAGCAGGCCGCGGCCTGGCGGGCGCAGACCGGCATGCAGGTGTCGGAGTACCTGGAGCTGCTGGAGCAGAACCGGACCGAACTGCTGGAGACCAACACCCCCACCGAGGACCAGCTGCCGGTCGCGGCGGCGTGGAACGTGCCGCTCAAGCGGCTGGCGGCCGACCAGCCCGCCGCGCTGCAACTGCTCCAGGTGTGCGCGTTCTTCGGGCCGGAGCCGATCTCGCAGAAGCTGTTCCGGGGCGTGCGCGACGTGCCGGTGCCGGACGCGCTGGCCGAGGCGTTCCGCGACCCGATCAAGATCAGCCGGGCGGTCAAGGAGATCACCAGGTACAGCCTCGCCAAGATCGACCACCGCAACAACGCCCTGCAGCTGCACCGGCTGGTGCAGACGGTGCTCAAGAACAAGCTCACCAAGGCCGAGCAGGACAGCATGCGCCACGCCGTGCACGTGCTGCTGGTCAACGGCGACCCCGGCGACCCGGACACCGCGGACAACTGGCCCCGCTACGCCGACCTGCTGCCGCACGCGCTGATGTCCCGGGCGGTGGACAGCAGCGACAAGTGGGTGCGGGTGCTGGTGATCAACCTGGTCCGCTACCTGATCCGGATCGGCGACTGGGGCGGCGCGCGCGACCTGGCGGGCCAGGCGGTGACCGCGTGGACGGAGCTGCTGGGCCCGCAGGACCTGGACACCCTGGAGGTCTCCCGGCGGTACGCGATCGCCACCCGCCGGCTGGGCAACATCGACGAGGCCATCGAGCTCAACCAGCGGACCTACGAACTGCTCCGGCAGGTCGTCGGCGAGAACGACGAGAACGCGCTGGCGATGCTCGACACGGTCGCCGCCGACCGCCGCTCCCAGGGCCGGTTCGCCGAGGAGCTCCAGCTCCAGCGGGAGGTGTACGACCGGGCGCGGGTGGCCCTGGGCGAGGACGACCCCGGCACCCTGGCCTATGCGCACACCCTGGCCAGCTGCTACCGCCTGATGGGCGAGTTCGGCCGGGCCCGCGACCTGGACCGGGAGAACCTGCTCCGGGCCACCGCCGTGCTCGGTGCCAACCACCGGTTCACCCTGGGCTCGCGCACCGGCCTGTGCATGGACCTGCGGGAGTGCGGGCTCTACCTGGAGGCCGCGCGGGAGCAGGAGGAGGCGCTGGTCTACATCATGGAGGTGCTCGGCGCGGACCACCCGCTGACCATCGGCGCGACCCGGAACCTCTCGGTGGCGCTGCGCAAGGCGGGCTACCACCAGCGGGCCGTGGAGTACTCCCAGGACTGCCTCGCCCGCTACCGGCACCGGCACGGCGACAACCACGTCGACACGGTGACCGCGCAGATGAACGTCTCCACCGACCTGCGCCACCTGGGCGACCTCGACGACTCGCTGGACCTGGCCCGCCGCAGCCACCGGGGGTTGGCGCAGACCCGCGGCGCCCACCACCCGTACACGCTGATCGCCGCGCTGAACCTGGCGGTCACCCACCGCCTGCGCGGCGAGGTGGCCGAGGCGCTGGAACTCGATCGGCGGACGCACGCGAACCTGCTCGACGTGTTCGACGCCGACCACCCGTCCACCCTGGTCGCGGTCACCAACCTGGCCAGCGACCTGGCCGCGGTGGGCGACCACCTGGCGGCCAAGCGGCTGGACGAGGACACGCTGACCCGGTCCGAACGCGTGCTGGGCGTCGAGCACCCGTCGACCCTGGCGGTGGCGCTCAACCTGTCCCTGGACCTGGCGTGCCTGGGCGAGCAGGACGAAGCCGCGCTGCTGCACAGCAAGACCGTGCAGGCGTTCCGGAAGGTCCTCGGCGACGAGCACCCGGCCACGAACGCGGCGACCCAGCACGTCCGGGCCGACTGCGACACCGACACCATGCAGCTGTGACCGCGGAGGTCAGCGGGCGAGCCGGTCGAACCAGGCCGCCAGTTCGGCCGGGTCCGGGGCGGCGCCGGTGCGGACCGCGATCTCGTGGTGCACGGCGCGGACGGTCTCCGGTGTGCGGGTCAACGAGGTCGACCCGGAGGCCAGGCCGAACCCGGACCACGCCTGGACGTCCTGCGGGGCACGGCGCAGCCTCGCCGCGTAGCCGCGTGCCGCCGCGTCGCGGTCACCGCGCAGCAGCGCGAGGTCCGGCCCGTCGGCCAGGCGGCGCAGCCGGTCCGGGTCCAGCACGCTCAGCCTGACCAGTGCACCGAGCCTGGTCGCGCCGACCGTAGCGGCGGCCACGACCTCGGACGGACCGGTGACGTCGGCCGTGCCGCCGGACAGCCACGCCTCCGCCAGCCCGGCCACCACCCGGCCGGCGGGGCGGACGTGCCGCAGCCGCCAGACGGCGCGGTGGTCGGCGGTGCACAGCGCGACGGCGGCGGCCAGGTCCGGCGGCACGTCGGCCGGGTCGCAGGCCGCCAGCCGCACCGACACCCCGGCGACGAACTCGCGGCCCAGTCCGGTCAGCTCCGTCGACCTGCGCAGGGTGTCGACCACCTCCCCGACCTGGCGCGCCCGCAGGGCGAAGCCGAACCGGGCGCGGGCGGCCAGTTCGGGCGGCACGCGATCCCGTTGGGCGCGCCAGAACTCGACCACGCTGACGAACGCGTACGCGCCGTGCAGCAGTCCCTGGACCGGACGCGGGTCGTCGCGCCACGGTGCGTAGTGCCGGGCGACGGCCTCGCCGTGGCACAGGTCCACCAGGTCGAGCAGCCCGTTGACCTTGGAGTGCTGGAGCTCGTGCACGAGGGCTTCGCCGAACTCGACGGCGGAACGCTTCGGCGACATGGCGATGCCGCCGAACGCGGCCGACGACGACGCGGCGAACACGTCCGGTCCGGCGTCCAGCGGGGTGATCGTGACCAGTGCGGCGGCCAGCTCCTCGGCCGACGCCGCCTGCGAGGCGGTCAGCATGTCCCACGCCTCGTCCAGCAACTTGCACCACTCGTCGTGGTCCGCACTCGCCAACGGCTCGGCCCGGGTCGGCGGTCCGAACGCCCGGTAGACGTCCAGGTCGTCGAACGCGACGGTGATCGACCGGCCGCGTGCCGCACTGCGGTGCCGCCTCACGGGTTCCAGGGGCTCGCCGGGCACCGACAGCGAGACGCCGTCCACCGTGTTGCGCAGCCGCACGTGGCCGAGCGGGAAGTCGGTCGCGAGCCGGATGAGGCCGACGGACGGCAACGTCACCGCGCCGTACATGACGGGGACGCTCAGCTCGCACGGCAGACCGCCGCGGACGGCCACCGCCGCGACCACGGTGTGGAACCCGCCGACTTCGGACCGGAACGGCGTGCCGTCGGGGGCCAGACCGACCACGTGCCGCAGCGCGCGGCTCAGCCACACGCCGACCGTGGGGTACATGAGGACTCGCTCGACCTCGGCCGGTGCGATTCGCTCGGCGGTGGCGAGCAATTCCCACCCGGTTTCGACATCCGCGAACGGGCCGAGTCGGTCGGCCAGCACCGAGGCGGCTTCGACGAAAGCCATCAGGCGCAATCTGCGGAGGCTGTACTGGCCTCTCCGCAGAAGTGCGATTCCGGTGCCGGAGACGGCTCCCGAGCAGAGCTCGTCGAAGACCGAACGCGGCAGGCGAAACGCGGCGGGCTCCGCCGTGGACACTATTCCCGCTGCTCCTGGACGGAATCGCCGAACCGACCGCGGCGCAGCTCGGTGATCAGCCGGTGAACCGCCTCCGCCAGTACCGGAGTGCGCGGTGGTCTGATGTCGGACAAGGGCACCGACACCAGATCGGGCACCTTGCAGGACAGCTCAGCCGGTGATTCCGCTGTCACGTCGACCGCCTCCCCACGCCCGCCCGGTGCTTTCATCATGCCCGAACCGGAACAGCCCGTCACCGGCCGAGCGGATAGCGCTCAACGGCCAACAGGTCTATTCCGCCGCCCGGTCCGGGGGCGCGACGCGGGCGGTGAGGAAGGCGTCGGCCCAGCGGGCTTTCGGGTCGATGTCGACCAGCAGGAGCTTGACCAGCAGGGTGAGCGGGATGGCGAGAACGGCGCCCAGGCCGCCCAGCAGCCAGGCCCAGAACAGCAGCGCGAGGAAGGTGACGGTGGTGGACAGGCCCACCGAGTCGCCGACGAACCGGGGCTGGATCAGGGTCTGCACCACGAAGTTGAGCACGCTGTAGACGACGACCACCCACACCGCCGGTTGCCAGCCGCCTTCCAGCAGGGCGAGCAGGGTCGGCGGGGCCAGGCCGAGGACGAAGCCGATGTTGGGGATGTAGTTGGTGATGAACGCCAGCAGTGCCCACAGGATCGGCAGCGGGATGCCCATGATCGCCAGGGCCACGCCGTCCAGGACGGCCACGATCAGGCCGAAGACGGTGGACACCACGAGGTACTTGCGGGTGCCGGCGGCGAACCGGCCCAGTGCCGCCGCGACTTCGGGGCGGTCGGCGGCGATCACCGCCATGCGCGCGCCCGCGCCGGACGCGTCGACGCAGAGGAACAGCAGCAGGCACAGCAGGAAGACGATGTTGGACGCCAGCCCGCCCACACCGCTCAGGACCGTGCCCAGGATGCCGGCCACCCTCCCCACGTCCAGGCTGTCCGCGACCTTGGCGAACTCGGCCGCGCCCACCCCGAACCCGGCCAGTCCGCCGGCGACGGCGTCGGCCAGGGCTCGGCCCCGGTCGGCGTACCGGGGCAGTTCGGTGGCCAGTTGCGCCACCGAGACGACCAGGACGGCGACCAGGGACAGCAGGATCGCGTAGACGCCGAGCACGAGCGCGGTGGTGGCCACCCAGGACGGCAGTCCCTTGCGGCGCAGCCAGGACCGCACCGGGCTCACCGCGATCACCAGCGTCAGGGCGAGGAACACCGGGCCGATGAGCCACGACATCGCCATGACGCCGGCGCCGGCGACGACGGCCGCGGCCGTGCCCAGCAGCACCACCAGTCCCCTGGGTAGCTCCATCGTCCGAGCGTAGGGCCGGGGCGGTGGTTCGGCCTCCGCTCGGCCAACGCGAGCCGGAACCCCCAGCCGTAACTTCCAGCCGGAACCCCCAGCCAGAGCCCACAGCCGCAGCCACCCGAGCCCGCGACCGCAGCCCCAGCCGCATCCCCCAGCCGCATCCCCCAGCCGCATCCCCCAGCCGGGGCGCACAGCCGGGGCGCACAGCCGGGGCTCAGCCGGATCGCACAGCGGGGTTCGCAGTCGGTGGCTACCGGTAGCGTCTTCGATCATGCGGGTCACGTCCGGCGCGGAGTTACCGCGTGAGCGGCCGGTGCTGGTGCTGGTCGGTGGCGCGGACGGGATGGCCGACGGGCACTTCGAGCGGTTCGCCCTGGTGTTGCGCGAACTCGTGCCGGTGTTGGACGCGCTGGACGCCGTGGTGGTGGACGGCGGGACCGATTCCGGTGTCATGCGGGCCATCGGGCGGGCGCGGGCCGCGTGCGGCGGGCGGTTCCCGCTGATCGGCGTGGTGCCCGGCGGGGTGTCCGCCACGTTCGAGCCGAACCACACGGAGACCGTGCTGGTGCCGGGTGACCGGTGGGGCGCCGAGGCGCCGTGGTTGGCCGAGGTCGCCGCGACGGTCGCCGGGACGCGGCCGTCGGTCACCGTGCTGGCCAACGGCGGGCAGATCGCGTTCGAGGAGGCCGCGCTGAGCCTCGCGCGGGAGCGCCCGCTGGTCGTGGTGCGCGGCACCGGGCGCACGGCCGACGCGATCGCCGACGCCGTGGAACCGCGCGCGGCACGGATCTCCGCCTCGCCGCTGACCGCGGTGGTGCCGCTGGCCGGGCTGGTGACCCACCTGGCGCGGGTGTTGGAGGAGGGCGCGGGATGAGCGGCTTACCCGACGGGGATCTCCCGGGGTTGTTCGAGGCGGCCGACGCCGCGTCGCTGGACGGGCAGCGGCGCTACGTGCGGACGGTGCGGCTGCGGTTGGTGCTCGCGGTGCTGGCGGCCGTGTTCGGGGTGTTCAGCTGGACGGTGGGGCGGATCGACCTGGCCGCGATCGGCACCGCGATCGCGTTGGCCGCGGTCACCGTGACCGAGGTGAACCTGAAGTCGACCCGGCCCGAGGACCGCTGGTACGACGGGCGGGCGCTGGCCGAGTCGGCGAAGAGCCTGGCGTGGAAGTTCAGCGTGGGCGGCGCGCCGTTCGGGAAGGCCGGCCCCGAGGACGCGGCCGAACGCGGGTTCATCGAGCAGTTGGGCTCGCTGCTGGAGGAGGCCCCGACCACGGCCATCACGCCGTCGAAGCGGCCGGTGGTGACCGACGCGATGCGTGCCCTGCGGGCGGCGGACCTGGCCACCCGCAAGGAGGTCTACCTGCGCGAGCGCATCGTCGACCAGCAGGACTGGTACGCCGGCAAGGCGCGGCGCAACGAGCGGCAGGCCGGCTGGTGGCGGACGTCGCTGCTGACCATCGAGGTGGCCGGGATCTGCGCGGCGCTGGCGCGGGCGGTCGGCGCGGTCCGGATCGACCTGGCGGGCGTGGTGGCGGCGGTGATCGCCGCGGGCACCGCGTGGATGAGCCTGCGCCAACTGTCGACGCTCGCCCGCGCCTACACGTTCGCGGCGAACGAACTGGGCATCGTGCGCGGCCGGTTGGAGCTGGTGGACGAGGAGGAGGCGTGGTCCGCCGAGGTGGCCGACGCCGAGGACGCGGTGAGCCGGGAGCACACCATGTGGCGGGCCTCCCGGACCCGGCCTTCCGGTTAGCGGTGTCCGCGGCTGGTCCGGCGGCGGACCGGCCATCGCCCGCCTTCGGGGGGCAGGTCGCGGTGTGTCACGTCGGGCTGCGGGCCGGATCCCGCTGGTGGTGCGGCGTGCGGTCGTGCCGGGGAAGCAGGAAGGGGGTGATCAGCATGAGCAGGCCGGCGACGGCGATCGCGGTGCGCGGGTCGGTGATGCCGGCCAGCAGGCCCCACAGCCCGGTCATGGCCGCGACAGTCGCCTTGCTGGTGACCGACCACGCCGACAGGGTGCGGGCGACCCGGTTTGTCGGGACCTGCTCCAGCCGGTAGGTGGCGAAGACCGGGTTGAACACGCCCATGCAGGTGATCAGTCCGAACTCGACCGCGATGACGAGCACCAGCCCGGCCACGCCGGGCTGGACGAAGGCCGGCCCGATCGACCAGCACGCGCGCAGTGCCCCCGCGGTGCGCATGACCTTGTGCCGTCCGAACCGTGCGACGAGTCGAGGGGCAAGCCGTGCGCCGATGATGCCGCCGACGCAGGGCAGGCCGAACGCGAGGCCGTACTGCCAGGGGGCGAACCCGAGGTCGCCGAGCATGAGGACGGCGAGCAGCGGCATGGTCGCCATGATCAGGCCGCTGACCAGGACCGTGTTGAGGAACAATAGGCGCAGAGCAGGGTGCGTCAGGATGTACCGCCACCCTTCGAACAGGTCGCGGGGCCGGAGTCGCGTCCCGTGCGCACCGGTGCGCACGGGACGCGGCTCACGGCCGCCGATCGCACGGATCCCGGCGGCTGACAGCAGGTAGCTGACCGCGTTGGCCACCACCGTCATCGTCGGCCCGAACAGCCCGATCGCGGCCGTGCCGACCGGTGGTCCGAGCACGGTGGCGGTCCAGGTCGTGGACTCGAACCGCCCGTTCGCGACGAGCAGGTCCTCCGGCCGCACGAGCGTCTTCAGACACGCGCCACCGGCCGCGTTGAAGGCGATGTCGGCCGCACCGACGACGACGGACACCACCAGGAGCTGGACGAGACTGAGCAGACCGAGTGCGTACGCGGCAGGGACGCTCATCAGTGCCACGAACCGGATCAGGTCCATCGCGACCATCACCGGCCGCTTGCGGCGGAACTCCACCCACGGCCCGAGCGGCAGCGCGACCACCGCCCCCACCGCCGGCCCCGCGGCTGCCAGCACCGACACCTCGGTCGGCCCGGCGTGCAGCACCAGGATCGCGATCAGGGAGAACGCGTCGAACGCGAGCCACGTGCCGAACGTACTGACCCCATACGCCGCCCACAGCCACCCGAACCGCCGGCCCAACGGTCTCCTGTCCGCCATGCCCAGTGCGCTCCTCGAGGTCCTGTCCGAACAAACCGAAGTTGACCACTGGAAGCAAAGGCCGTAGCGAGCCGCAGGTCAAACAACCAAGTCGCCGGCAAGCCACAACCGAACGTTGTGGGCTAGCGTGGTCCGGCGTGGATCTCGAAGCCGTGCGCACCTTCGTCGTCGCCGCCGACGCGGGCCAGTTCCAGGAAGCCGCCGCCGACCTGTCGATCACCCAGCAGGCCGTCTCCAAGCGCATCGCCGTGCTGGAGAAGGATCTTGGTGTGCGGCTGTTCACCCGCACGGCGCGCGGCGCGGCGCTCACCATCGACGGGCAGGCGTTCCTGCCCCATGCGCGCGAACTGCTGCGCGTCGCCGAGCGCGCGGTCGCGTCCGTACGCGCAGGTCACCGCCCGCTGCGCGTCGACGTGATCGCTTCGCGCGGCGCGGCGTCGGGCCTGATGCGCGGCTTCCACCGCGCGCACCCCGAGATCGAACTGGACGTGGTGTGGCTGTTCGACATCGAGACGGCCGTCGCCGCCATCCGGTCCGGTGCGATCGACGCATCCTTCCGCGCCGTCGCCGCGCCCGGTCGCCCCCTTCCCGGGGACATCGAGTCGGTCCGGGCGATCGACGAGCCGCTCCAACTCCTCACCGGTCCCGCCCACGCACTGGCGGGCGCCCGGTCGGTGACCCTCGCCCAGCTCGCCGGGCACCGGATCTGGATGCCCGGCATCGTCCCCGGCACCGAGTGGGCCGCCTACTACGACGACCTCGTCGCCGAGTTCGGCCTCACCATCGAGGCGACCGGACCCAACTTCGGCTCCGACGCGCTCCTCGACACCGTCGCCGACACCCCGGCCCTGGCCACCTTCATGGGCGCGCAGACCCGCCTCGTCTGGCCCGCCGGCCACGACCTGCGCCGCATCCCGGTGACCGATCCGACGCCTGTCTACCCGCACTCGCTCCTCTGGCGCCGCGACAACCCCCACCCGGCGCTGGCCACCCTCCACGCCCACCTCGCCGCCACAGCGGCCGGCCACGACGACGCCGGGACCTGGGTGCCGCACTGGGTCGGTCCACGCTGAACGCCGCCGCGTCCTCGATCATCGTGGTCGGATGTCGGCGGGCTGTCCGGGTCTACCCGGCGGAGTCGATGCGCCGGTGGCCTGCGGCCAGCACCTCGTCGGCCAGTCGGGCCGGGGTGAGCCGGTCCGAGCGCAGCACGACCGTCCCGTCCGGCTGGCGGGCGGCGGCAGCCGGATCGATGCGGCTCAGGGCCCATTCGAGGGCCGACTGGCCCGTCTCCGGGTTGCCCGGGACCGGCGCACGAGCGCTGAGCCGCTCCCTCAGCACGTCGGCGTCCGCTTCCAGGAAGACGTGCAGGACCTCCTCGCCCGCGTCGGCCAGGCCGCCGAGGATCTCGGCCCGGTAGGCGTCGCGGACGAGCGACATCGGCACGATGAGCGTGTGCGCGTGGTGCCTGCGCAGCGACAGCGCCGTCGCGACGACGAGCTCCCGCCAGCTCGGCAGGTCCTGGAAGTCGGCGTTGGGCCGCATCCACTTCCACAGCATGAGGCCGACGTCCTCGGGGTCGTACACGAGCGCGTCCGGAAGCCGCCGGTGAAGCTCCTGCGCCAGCGTCGTCTTCCCCGCCCCGAACCCGCCGTTGAGCCAGATGATCACCATCGCAAAGTATCCGGGTAGCCCGCGACACGGCCACCATCGTCCGGCAGAGCACGGTGGGCACCGGAGTTGTTCGGGTGACCTCGACCGGGACTCCCGACTCTGGGCCGAAGATCGTCGGGCTGGTGACGGGCCTCTGGTACCCCGATGGGCCGGACACGTCGCCGATCAGCGGATGCCTCACCCTTGTCAAGGCGATCATCCGGGGTTCCGCGACCTAGCCCCGAACCACGCAACCATCCCCGTAGAGCAGGTGCGAGCCCCGCCAACCCGTCTGCGGCCCCATCAGGTGCCCGGCCGGCACCACCCGCCCCGATGTCGGGCTCTGCCGTCTTCGCCCGGACAGGACACGTCCAGGACCAGGGCCTTCCGGTTAAAAGTTGTCACCCGGCAATCACACAGAGTATGGTCTAGACCTGCCGCCGCGTTGGGTGAAATGTCCTGCCCAAAGCGGTTCATGCTGCTTCGGGACCGGGAGCGCCCAGCGAAGACCCCGCCCCACCCGTAAAGGAGCTGACATGGCACTCCGCCGAAGGATCGCCGCGATTGCGGCCGGCGTGCTCGCCGCGCCCCTCGTGGTCGTCGCCCTGCCAACGGCACCGGCGTTCGCCCATGGCTACGTGTCCTCACCGCCGAGCAGGCAGGCGCAGTGCGCCAAGGGCACCGTGGCCTGCGGCAGCATCAAGTACGAGCCGCAGAGCGTCGAGGGCCCGAAGGGCCTGCGCACCTGCCACGGCGGCAACGCCGGGTTCGCCGAGCTGAACAACGACAGCAAGGGCTGGAAGGTCACCAACGTCGGCCGGACGGTCACCTTCAACTGGGTGTTCACCGCCCGGCACCGCACCGCCAACTACGAGTACTACGTCGGCGGCCAGCGGGTCGGGTTCGTGGACGGCAACATGCAGCAGCCGCCCGCGTCGGTGTCGCACACCATCAACCTCGGTAGTGCGTCCGGCCGCCAGAAGGTCCTGGCCATCTGGAACATCGGCGACACGTCCAACGCGTTCTACGCCTGCATCGACGTCAACATCAGCTGACGGTGGTGCGGGCCGGTGGGCCCGACCAGTGGGTGCCGACTGACGGCGCCTGACCAGTAGCGTCACCGAACACCGGTGGGGGCGTGCCAGCCTGTAGGCACGCCCCCACCTCCACCTCAACTGGTGAAACCGCCGTCCACGTGCAGCTGCGCACCGGTGCTGTACCGCGCCTCGTCGGAGGCCAGGTAGGCCACCGCCGCGGCGACCTCGTCCGCCTCGGCGAACCGGCCGAGGGCGGTGAAGCCCCGGATCACCTCGGCGTACGGGCCCTCCTCGGGGGCGAGGTCGGTGTTCGTCGGACCGGGGACCACCAGGTTGACCGTGATGCCGCGCGGCCCGAGCTCGCGCGCCAGCGCCTTGGTCAGGCCGACCAGCGCAGCCTTGCTCGCCGAGTACAGCGACAGACCGGGGAACACCGCCCGGTCGGCGACGTTGCTGCCGACGTTGATGATCCGCCCGCCGTCGCCGAGGTGCGGCAGCGCGGCCTTGACCGCCACGAACGGGGCCCGCACGTTCACCGCGAACGTCCGGTCGAACTCCTCGACGCCCAGCTCCTCCACCGGACCGGTGATGAACGCGGCGGCGTTGTTCACCAGGACGTCCAACCGCCCCAACGTGCCGACGGCCTCGTCCACCGCCGCCGCGACGGCCGCCGGGTCCTCGCTCTCGGCCCGGATCGCCACCACCCGGCGCCCGAGCGCCTTGATCCGCTCCACCACGTCGTCCGCGTTGTTCCGGTAGGTCAGCGCGACGTCCGCGCCATTGCCCGCGAGCCGCACCGCCACCGCCGCACCGATACCCCGGCTACCACCTGTGACCAGCGCGACCTTGCCTTCGATGTTCATGGAAATGATCCTGGGCGACCGCGGGTCGGAAGTCCGGCGGTAATCGGACCTCGCGCCGGCGGCCGGGGACGATCGAGAAATTCGTTGCGAGGGTGTGCGGGGACCGCATAGCGTTCGCGGTACACGAGGAAGGAGGTGGTCCGAAGTTGTATAGCTGCAGGACTCGACGTGAGGTGGCTGTCCGCTAGGACCGGCCTTTCCCAGGTGGTCTGGGCGAATCCCAGGCAGCCACCCGGCCCCCGTGACCCCGAGCCCAGTCCAGCTCGGCCCGCACCTGGTGCGGGAAGCGGTCAGGGGGCCGTTTCACGTTCCGAGGTGCTCACGCACCGTGCGCAGGTCGGCCAGGAAGCCGGCGTACGCCTCGTCCCGGTCCGGGGCCCGGAGCACCGCCGACGGGTGCACGGTGGAGATCACCCGGAAGTCGTCGGTCTGCTCCAGTCGTCCTCGGCGCTCGGTGACCTTGTAGGCGGTGCCCATGATCGCCTTGGCGGCGGTCGCCCCGAGGCACACGACCAGGTCCGGCCGCACTTCGGACAGTTCGGCGTGCAGCCAGGGCAGGCAGGCCACGACCTCGCCGCGCGACGGCGACTTGTGGATGCGTCGCTTGCCGCGCTCGGCGGGCACGAACTTGAAGTGCTTCACCGCGTTGGTCACGTAGACGCCCTCACGCAGCAGGTCCGCCTCCGCCAACGCCTTGTCCAGCAGCTTGCCCGCCGGTCCTACGAACGGCTCGCCGGCCCGGTCCTCCACGTCGCCGGGCTGCTCCCCGACCAGCACCAGCCGGGCATCCGGCGGGCCGGCCCCGAACACGGCCTGGGTGGCGGGCTTGTAGAGGTCGCACCCCTCGCACTTGTCCACCGCACGGCGAAGCGCCGCCAAGTCGGCGCCTTCCGGCACGAACGGGGCGGCGCTGCGCGCGACCATGTCAGCGGTCGTCGGAGCGGAAGGCGTCCTTGACCTTCTCGCCGGCCTGCTTGAGCGCGCCCTTGGCCTTCTCGGCCTTGCCCTCCGCCTGCCACTGCTCGTTGTCAGTGGCGTCGCCCAGGGCTTCCTTGGCGCGGCCCTTCATCTCCTCGGCCTTGTTGCTGACCTTGTCGTCGGCTCCCATGGTGGCGGTCCTTTCGTCGACTTCAGGTCGCACCTCGAATACCCCGGGAGGCGGCCGGGAAACCTCCCCGGCATGACCAGTCGTATCATCGCCCTCGCCCTGGACGCCCCTCCCGACCCCACCGACCTGTGCGACTCCTGGTGCGCCGCACTCGACTACCGGGTCTCCCGGACCTGGACCGACCCCAAAGGCGTCGAGTACACCGAACTCACCGGCGACGGCCCGTTGCTGCTGCTACAACCGGTCCCGGAAGAAAAGACGGTGAAGAACCGCCTGCACTTGGACTTGGCCGCGGACAAGGACCAGGACGCCGAAGTCGCCCGACTCGTTGCGCTCGGCGCAACCGTGATCGAAAACGACCCGGACTTCCACTGGATCGTCCTGACCGACCCCGCCGGAAACGAATTCTGCGTGCTCCCACCACGCTGAACAGCCCACCCCGCCCGGCACTGCCCACATCCGCCCCGCGCACCACCGCCCCGCGCACCACCCGGCGCACCACCACCCGGCGCACCACCACCCGGCAGCGCGCCGGCGCACACCCTTCCCGTGCTGCGTGTCATCCCCGTATGGCCTGCGCGCAGCGAACCGCGCTTGTCCGGGGAATGCAAGCACGCTTTTCGCTTGCATTCCCCGGACAAGGGTGGTTGTCTTTGACCGGGCCATGCGGGGATGACACGCAGCACCGCTTTTATCTTTTAAGCTTTGATTTTATGGGATCCTTGGCGGCCTGCCCGTCCGGCGAGGACTCTTTTCAGACTTGGTGCCGTGCGGATCTTCGTAGCAAGAGGATCTTCGTAGCAAGAGCTTGAAAAGCGACGCTCGCCGCTGGGCAGACCTCCGGGGAGGAAAAACAAAGGGCGTCGTGTTCTCCCCGCATGGCCTGTCAAAGACGACCACCCTTGTCCTGGGGGCGCAAGCGAAGAGCGTGCTTGCACCCCCAGGACAAGCGCGGTAGCCCTCCGGGCAGGCCATACGGGGAGAACACGAAGACACAGGTGTGTGCGGGCTCGCATTGCGGCCGGTGTGGGGTGCGGCGGTGGCCGGTGCAGGTCGTGGCGCGGTGCGGGTGGCGGTGTGGAGCGGCCTCGCAGGTGGCTGTGGGACGGGTCGGGGTGTGGGACGGGGGTCGGGGGGTGGAGTACGGTTCGCGGGCGGTGGGCCACGGGTTGGTCGGTGGTCTGCCGTGCCGCTGAGGACCCTCCGGTTTCTTCTCTGCACGGGCCTCTACTACGGTGATCGTCTACGCGGTTGAAAAGCCAGCCGCAAGCCACCCGGCGCCCAGCGTTTGGGCACCAGGGTCAGCGTCAGCTGAGGGCTTGTCGGAGCTGGCACCGCCTGCCCTCGCACGCGCCGCTGACCCGGTTTCGACGTGCGAGAGGAGCCCGACCGTGGTCGGGGACGACGGACTGGACGAAACGCTTGCCGCGCGGATCGCCAGCCTTGAGGCCGAGGTGATGGGACTGCGCAAGGCGGTGCAGACCCGCACCGTCATCGGACAGGCCACCGGCCTGATCGCGGCCGTTCAGGGCTGCACCCCCCAACAGGGGTTCCAGCTGCTGGTCGCCATGTCGCAGCACCACAACGTGAAGCTGCACACCATCGCCGTGAAGCTGCTGGACCTGGCGGCCGAGCTCGGGCCGCGCCAGGCCGTGCGGGCGGTCCACCTGTCGGCCGAGCCGAACGGCAAGGTCGACCGCTCCGACTGGCCCGGTGTGGAGGTGGTGCACGCGGCACGGCGGCTGGTCGCCGCCTACGACGCCGCCAACACCTCGGGCGACGAGTTGCCCGAGGTGCGAAGACAGCTGCACGACCAGGTGAACCTGGCCGGTCAGCTGCTGGCGGAGAAGTTGACCGAGGTCGGCTGGCTGTCGGACAACTGAACCACCGCGAACGACTCGGCGGGCAGGCGCACCGCCTGTTCCACCACCCGCGCGTCGGCCGACGCGAGGAGCACCTCGCCGGGGGCCCCGAGCGGCACGTCCGCCTCGGGGCCCAGGTTGCACACCACGCGCAGCCCGCCCCGGTGCAGCACCAGCACGTCGCCCCCGTCGTCGACCCGGAAGCGGTCCAGCCGGGGGTCGGCCAGTTCCGGGCGGGACCGGCGCAGCGCGATCAGCGACCGGTACAGCTCCAGCACCCGGCGGTGCCGGTCCTCGGACACCTCGTCCCACTTCAGCGTCGACCGCCGCACGGTCTCCGGGTCGATCGGGTCGGGCACCTCCGACTCGCCCCACCCGTGCCGGGCGAACTCCCGCCGCCTGCCGGTGCGCACCGCCTCCGCCAGCTCCGGGTCGGGGAACGAGGCGAAGAACTGCCACGGCGTGCTCGCCGCCCACTCCTCCCCCATGAACAGCATCGGCGTGTACGGCGAGCAGAACACGATCGCCGCGCCCACCGCGAGCCGGCCGAACGACACCGACGCGGACAACCGGTCGCCCACCGCCCGGTTGCCGATCTGGTCGTGGTTCTGGAGGTAGGCCAGGAACCGGTAGCCGGGCAGCCGCTTGTCCACCGGGCGCCCGTGGTGCCGGTGCCGGAACGACGACCACGTGCCGGCGTGGAAGAACACCTCCCGCAACGTCTTCGGCAACGCCCCCACGAAGTCCGGGTAGTACCCGGACGTCTCGCCGCTCAGCGCCACGTGCAGCGCGTGGTGCAGGTCGTCGGCCCACTGCGCGTCCAACCCGTACCCGCCGCCCTCGCGCGCCGTCACCAGCCTGGCGTCGTTCAGGTCCGACTCGGCGATCAGCGTCAACGGCCTGCCGACCGCCGCCGACAGCGCGTCCACCTCCACCGCCAACTGCTCCAGCACGTGCAGCGCGCTCCGGTCCACCAGCGCGTGCACCGCGTCCAGCCGCAGCCCGTCCACGTGGAAGTCCCGCAGCCAGCCCAGCGCGTTGTCGACGACGTACCGGCGCACCTCGTCCGAGTCCGCGCCGTCCAGGTTCAACCCCGGACCCCAGTCGTTGCTGCCGGCGAAGTACGGCCCGAACCGGTCGAGGTACGCGCCGGACGGCCCGAGGTGGTTGTAGACCACGTCCAGCACGACACCGAGCCCGCGCGCGTGGCAGGCGTCCACGAACCGCTTGAACCCGTCCGGCCCGCCGTACGGCTCGTGCACCGCGCCCCACAGCACGCCGTCGTAGCCCCACCCGGCAACCCCGTCGAACGAGTTCACCGGCAGCACCTCGACGTGCGTGACGCCCAGCTCCACCAGGTGGTCCAGCCGCTCGATCGCCCCGTCGAACGTGCCCGCCGGCGTGAACGTGCCGATGTGCAGCTCGTAGATCACCGCCCCCGGCAGCCCGCGCCCCGTCCACCCCTGGTCGGTCCACTCGAACCGCGAGTGGTCGTAGACCCGCGACGCCGCGTGCACCCCGTCCGGCTGCCACGACGACCGGGGATCCGGCAGCGCGTCGCCGTCGAGCACGAACGCGTAGTCCGTGCCGTCCACCGGCGAGTGCCACCACCCCCCGTCGCCGGGCGTCATCTCGTGGTCGTGCCCGTCCACCCGAACCAGGACGCGCTCGTGGTGAGGCGCCCACACCGAAAAGCTCACTGATCTCCTCGCACCAGCAGTGCCACCGGGTAGCGGTCCAACAGGTCGGCCAACCGCGTCGACGCGGGCCGGGAGGTGAGCACGTCGGTCCACTCCCCCGGCGGCAACGGCAGCTCGGTGTCGCCCCAGCCGCCACGCGCCGCCAAGCCGACCGGCAACCGGGTCGCGACCGCGACCAACCCGGTCCGTTCGAACGCGACCACGTGCTCCGCCGCCGGCCCGGCCGCCCGCACCGGCCGGTACCCGCGGAACAGCTCCGGGCGTTCCCGCCGCAGCCGCAACGCCTTGTGCACCACCAGGAGCTTCGCCGCCCCCGAATCGTCCACCCCGGGCTGCCACCCGCCGCGGATCCGGTCCAGCAACCGCCGTCGCACGGTGTAGTCCACCGGCCGCCGGTTGTCCGGGTCCACCAACGACAGGTCCCACAGCTCGGTGCCCTGGTACACGTCCGGCACGCCGGGCGCGGTGAGCTGCACCAGCTTCTGCCCCAGCGCGTTCGACCACCCGTGCAGCACGATCCCGGACACGAACTCGGCGACCTCGCCGGCCACCGGGCCGTCCAGCACCTCGCCCGGCCACGCCGCGACCGCCGCCTCGAACTCCTCGTCGTGGTCGACCCAGGTGGTGCGGACCTTCGACTCCTTGGCGGCCTTGTCCAGGTACGCGGCCATCCGGTCGGCCGTGATCGGCCAGGCGCCCACCAGCGACTGCCACGCCAGCATGTTCAGCGCGGGCTCGTCGATCGGGTGCGCCGCCGTCCAGCGCCGCACCGCGTCGCCGAACTGCTCGGGCAGCTCGGCCAGCACCGCGAGCCGCGCCCGCACGTCCTCCGACCGCTTGGTGTCGTGCGTCGACAGCGCGGTCATCGCCGCCGGCGACCCCGCCTCCCGGGCCGCGGCCCGGGCGTGGAACTCGGCCACCGGCATCCCGAACCGGTCCGGCGCACCGCCGACCTCGTTCAGCGCCACGAACCGGGTGTAGCGGTAGAACGCGGTGTCCTCGGTCCCCTTGGCCACGACCATGCCGGACGTCTGCTGGATCCTGGTCGCGAGCTCCCCGCGCGGATCGGCGCGCACCTGCTCGTCCAACACCCGTGCCGCCGGTGACGCCACCGCCGCCACCGCCGCGCGCCACGCCTCCCAGCCCTCCGGCAGGTACGACCGGTACACCGGGAACGCGGCCATCACCTGCGCCACCGCCTCCTCGGCCGCCGCCCGGTCCGGGTGGTCCACCAGGGCGGCGATCCGCCGCACCTCGGCGCGCAGGATGCCGCGCGCGACCAGTTCCCGGCACTCGTGCTCGACCGCCGCGAAGTCCGTGGCCACCCCGAACTCCTCGGCCAGCGCGGTGAACGGGGACTCCCCGGCGGGGTCCACGAACACCCCGCACACCTCGCGCAGCGCGTCGTACCCCGTCGTGCCCTCCACCGGCCAGCTCGCCGGCAGCGACTCGTCCGCCCCGAGGATCTTCTCCACCACCAGCCAGCACCCGGCGCGCTCCTTGAGCCGCCGCACGTACCCGCCGGGGTCGGCCAGACCGTCCGGGTGGTCCACCCGCAGCCCGGTCACGTCACCCGCCTCGACCCACCGCAGCACCTCGCGGTGGGTCGCGTCGAACACCTCCGGGTCCTCCACCCGCACCGCGGCCAGCGTGGTGATGTCGAAGAACCGCCGGTAGTTCAGCTCGGTGTTGCCGCGCCGCCAGAACGCCGACTCGTAGTGCTCGTGCTGCTGCTCGTCCTCGGGCGAACCGGCGAACGGCAGCAGCACCTTCCCGGAGGACCAGTCGATGTCGAAGTACTTCGCGTACGGCGAGGCGGGACCGCGCTGGAGCACGTCCCACCACCACGGGTTGGCGGGACCGTCCTCCACCGCCATGTGGTTCGGCACGATGTCCACCACCAGGCCCAGCCCGGCCTGCCGCAGCGCCTTGCCCAACGCCTGCCGCCCGGCCTCACCGCCGAACTCCTCGCGGGCCCGCGTCGGGTTCACCACGTCGTAGCCGTGCGTGGACCCCGGCGTCGCCTCCAGCAGCGGCGACGCGTACAGCGCGCCCGCGCCCAGCGCGTCGAGGTAGTCGACCACCGCCTCGGCGTCGGCGAAGGTGAAGTCGGGGGTGAACTGGATCCGGTACGTGGACGCGGGGGCGGCGCCGTCCGGCGTGCGCGGCGGGGTCATTCGACACCCGTCCGCTGGAGCACGACCAACGACCGCGCGGTCAGCGTGACCGTGCCGCCCGCCGGCACCGGCTCGCCCCGGTCGGCGTCCCGCACCACACCGGTCGTCGTGTCGATCACCGTGGTCCACTGCGGACCGTAGCCGGCGTCGGGCAACGTGACCTCGATGTCCTCGTGGTGGGCGTTGAAGGCGAGCAGGAACGAGTCGTCGAGCACCCGCATCCCGCGCTGGTCCAGGTCCGGGATGCCCTCGCCGTTGAGGAACACCACGACGCAGCGGCCGAAGTCGTCCCCCCAGTTCTGCTCGGTCATCTCCTCGCCGGACGGGGTGAACCAGGCGATGTCGCGCAGCTCGTCGCCCTTGCGGATGGGTTTGCCCTGGAAGAACCGGCGGCGGCGGAGCACCGGGTGCTTGCGCCGGAACTCGGTCAGCGCGCCGGTGAAGTCCAGCAGGTCCTTGTTCTTCTCGATCAGCGTCCAGTCCACCCAGGACAGCTCGTTGTCCTGGCAGTAGGCGTTGTTGTTGCCCTGCTGGGTGCGGCCGATCTCGTCGCCGTGCAGGATCATCGGCACGCCCTGCGACAGCAGCAGGGTGGCCAGCAGGTTGCGCCGCTGGCGGGCGCGCAGCTCGTTGACCTCGGGGTCGTCGGTCGGGCCTTCGACGCCGCAGTTCCACGACCGGTTGTCGTCCGCGCCGTCCCGGCCGTCCTCGCCGTTGGCGTCGTTGTGCTTGTCGTTGTACGACACCAGGTCGTTGAGCGTGAAGCCGTCGTGCGCGGTGACGAAGTTGACCGACGCGTACGGTCGCCGGCCGTCGTCCTGGTAGAGGTCGGACGACCCGGTGATGCGGGACGCGAACTCGCCCAGCGTCGCGGGCTCGCCGCGCCAGAAGTCGCGCACGGTGTCCCGGTACTTGCCGTTCCACTCGGTCCACAGCGGCGGGAAGTTGCCCACCTGGTAGCCGCCGGGCCCGACGTCCCACGGCTCGGCGATCAGCTTCACCTGGCTCACCACCGGGTCCTGCTGCACCAGGTCGAAGAAGGTGGACAGCCGGTCCACGTCGTAGAACTCGCGGGCCAGCGTGGCGGCCAGGTCGAACCGGAAGCCGTCCACCCGCATCTCGGTCACCCAGTACCGCAGCGAGTCCATGATCAGCTGCAACGTGTGCGGGCTGCGCACGTTCAGCGAGTTGCCGGTGCCGGTGTAGTCCATGTAGTACTTCGGCTCGTCGTCCACCAGCCGGTAGTAGGCCTGGTTGTCGATGCCGCGCATGGACATGGTCGGCCCGAGGTGGTTGCCCTCGGCGGTGTGGTTGTAGACCACGTCCAGGATGACCTCGATGCCCGCCTCGTGCAGGGCCCGGACCATGCCCTTGAACTCCTGCACCTGGTTGGCCTGCTCGGGCAGCGCCGCGTAGCCGTCGTGCGGCGCGAAGAAGCCGATGGTGTTGTAGCCCCAGTAGTTGCGCAGGTCCTTCTCGGCCAGGCCGTGGTCGGTGATGAACTGGTGCACCGGCATCAGCTCGACCGCCGTCACGCCCAGCGACTTGAGGTGGTCGACCACCGCCGGGTGCGCCAGGCCCGCGTAGGTGCCGCGCAGGCTCTTGGGCACCTCGGGGTGCTGCATGGTCAGGCCGCGCACGTGCGTCTCGTAGATGACCGACTCGTTGTACGGGATGTTCGGCGGCCGGTCGTTGGCCCAGTCGAAGAACGGGTTGACCACCACGGACAGCGGCACGTGGCCCACCGAGTCCTGGTCGTTGCGCTCGTCGGGGGCGCCGAACGGGTAGCCGAACAGCGACTCGTGCCAGTCGACACCGCCGGTGATCGCCTTCGCGTACGGATCGATCAGCAGTTTGTTCGGGTTGCACCGCAGACCGTGTTCCGGGTCGTACGGGCCGTGCACGCGAAAACCGTACTTCTGCCCGGGACCGACGCCGAGCAGGTAGCCGTGGTGGACGAAGCCGTCCACCTCCGGCAGCCGCACGCGCGTCTCGGTCCCGTCGTCGTCGAACAGGCACAGCTCGACGTACTCCGCGACTTCGGAGAACAGGGTGAAGTTGGTGCCCACACCGTCATAGCCGGCGCCGAGCGGGTAGGGCGTTCCTGGCCAGGGCCGCACAGGTGCTCCTCGAAGACGAGCTGGAACAATTCGACCCTACCGTTCTAGATCATGGCCTCCGGGAATGCGACCTGACGAGCTGTCCACGTGCTGCAACCAACAGCAGCCTGGCTTCCTGGAGCTCCAGGTACCTCAGGTGCTCGGCGGCGGCCTCGGCGCAGGCCACGGCCTGCCCCAGCGCGTCGTCGGAGCCGACCTCGGTGCGGCGCAGGGCGTCCCGCAGGGATTGCTCGGCGGTCAGCGCCCCGGACAGCGGGTCCGACAGCGGGTCGGCGAGGTTCGACGGGCGGACGGCGGCGAGGACGCGTTCGACGGCGACTTCGAGCGCGTCGGCGGGACTCGTCGGGATGGGATTGGCCTGCTCGGGCACCAGCCCGGTGCGGGACACCAGCTCGGTGTTCACGGGTGAATGCCACCTCCAACCATGGCGCGGGTGGGTTGGTTGACGATACTCCGCAACAGTGCGGACCGCGTGACGAGCGTGTCCCGGGTCATCGGCCACGACCTGAAGCCAGGGCGGCGGCCACCCGGCGCACGCGGGCGTCGGCGAACAGCTCGGCCAGCCCGACCGGCAGCGGGATCCGCCAGTTCGGGTACTGGTCGACGGTGCCGGGCAGGTTCGGCTGGCGGGTTTCCCCGAGCGCGTCCTGGGGCGATGTCAGCAGCAGCAGCGAAGGTGCCCTCGCCAGCAGCGCGTGGAACGCGGTGATCAGGTCATCGGCGGCCACCCCCTCCTGCTCGAGCAGCTCGACCAATTCTGCGCGTTCTCGCGCGGCAGACCGGTATTCCCCGTCCGGGGCTCCTTCAAACTGCCCCAGATCGGCCCGCACCCGAACGTGTTCGGCCGACAGGAAACCGGCCACGGTCGGCAGGTCGTGGGTGGAGATGCTGGCCATCGCGGACGTGGTCCACTTCTCCGGCGGGACCAGCGGGTGACCGGGCTGGTCGTAGTCGCGCTGGAACCACAGCACGGCCGAGCTGAGCATCCCGTGCGCGTGCAGGGCTTCGGTGACCTTCGGCTCGACCGTGCCCAGGTCCTCCCCCACGACGACCGCGTCCGCCCGGTGCGCCTCCAGGGTCAGCACGGCCAGCATCGCGTTGTCGTCGTAGTGCACGTAGGTGCCGCGCTTGGGCGGCTCGCCCGGCGGGATCCACCACAGCCGCCACAGGCCCGCGACGTGGTCGATGCGGATGCCGTCGGCGTGCTTGAGCACGTTGCGGATCACCGCGCGGAACGGCTCGTAACCCTGTTCGGCCAGCTTGTCCGGCCGCCACGGCGGCAGGTTCCAGTCCTGGCCGAGCTGGCTGAACGCGTCCGGGGGTGCGCCGACCCGGACGTCGGGCGCGAACGCGTCGCGCACCGCCCAGGTGTCCGCGCCGCCGGGGTGCACGCCGACCGGCAGGTCGTGGACGATGCCGACCGGCATCGCCCCGGCGGCTCGGCGCGCGTCGGCCAACTGCTGTTCGCACAGGTCCTGGAGCCAGGCGTGGAAGGCGACGCGGTCCGGGTCGGCGGTCGCGGTGGCCGGGTCGCGTTGGGGTTCGGGCCAGCTGCGCCAGTCCGGGCCGTGGGTCTCGGCCAGCGCGCAGAACCGGGCGAAGTCCTTCAGGTCGCCTTCCGGTGCGACGTGGTCCACGTCCGCCCAGAGCAGTTCGAGCGCGGCCTTCTTCGCCGTCCACACGGCGTCGTAGTCGATCAGCTCCGTGTCGTTGTCCGACCGCAGCGCGTCGACCGCCGCCCTGGTCGCCGCATCGGCGTCCCGGTACGCGGGGAGGTCGGTGATCCGCAGGTACAGCGGGTTGGCGAAGCGGCGGCTGGAGGGCGAGTACGGCGAGCGCTCCACCGGGGCGGTCGGGCTGATCGCCTGCACCGGGTTGACCAGCAGCACGCCCGCGTCGAGCTCCTCGGCGCTGCGCCGGGCGATGGTGGCCAGGTCCGCGAAGTCGCCCATGCCCCACGACTCGGCCGAGCGCATCGCGTAGAGCTGGAGCATCCAGCCCCAGGTCTTCGGCACCGGCCGGAGCCCGCGGGGGGCGACGACCACCGTGCGGTCGCCGAGCCGGTGGTACCCGAGGGGCAGTTCGGCGGGCAGGGTGACCTCGCCGCCGTCTTCGAGCACGACCGTGCCGGTGCCCTCCAGCACCTCGCCCTCGCGCAGGACCAGGGTTTTCGGTTCGGGCCGGGGAGCGGCGAGCGCACGGCGCACCGCCTCCGGGGTCGAGGCGTCCACGTCCAACTGCGCGAGCACGGCCACCACTACGTCAGGATCGACATCCGCACGGCGTTGTCCGGCGTCCTCGTAGTAAGTGGCCACGCCGTGTGCTTCGGCCAGTGCGGCCAACTCGTCGTCCACGTGGGACAGCTTCGTCGCACCCCGTGCCCGGATGCCAGGCGGGGGTAGCGCAGGTCACCCGATGGTTGCAGGAGGCTGATCGTGGGTACCAGGCTTGGATCGGTGTCACCGCCGGCCCGTCGACTCCCGGACCACCAGGTGCACCGACGGCGGTTGCACGTCGTGCGGCTCGTCGCGCAGTCCGGCCAGCAGCCGGTGCACGGCGTGCTCGCCGCGTTCGCGCCACGCGCCCTCCACCGCCGTGATGCCGACCGCCCGCGCCAGCTCCGGGCCGTCCAGGCTGACGATCGACACGTCTTCGGGCACCCCCCGGCCGTCCCGGCGCAGCCTCAGGAACACCCCGAGCGCGACCTCGCCGCTGGAGCAGATCACGGCGGTGGGCAGCCGGTCGCCGTCCAGCAGCACATCTACCACCTGCTCGCCGCCGGCGACGGTCGAGGACGACCACAGCGTCCACTCGGGACGGACGCTGAGGCCTTCGGCGACCAGCAGCTCGTCGTAGGACTCGTCCACGTCCTCCGCCAGCACCAGCGCCACGTCCCGGTGCCCGAGTTCCAGCACGTGCCCGGCGGCCAGCCGCAGCGCCTCGCGCAGATCGTCGTCCCGCACCGCGACCACCGGCACGTCCAGCGCGTCGAGCGCGTCGCGCTCGGCGTCGGTCAGGTCCACCGACAGCGCCAGCACCCCGTCCACCCGGCGACCCAGCGCGGGCAGCTCCTCGAAGAACTCCGCGCGCGTCCCGCCGTCCCGCAGCACGTACAGCAGCACGTCGTAGCCGGCGGTCCGGAGGGCGCCCTCCGCGCCCGCGAGCAGATCACCCCGTCCGACGTCGGCGGTCAGCACCGCCACCGCGTACTTGCGCCCGCCCGCCAGGCTGGATGCGTCCCGGGCGATGGCGTACCGCATCCGCTTGGCCACCTCGGTGACGTACCGGCGGGTCGCCTCGGACACCCCCGGCTCGCCCCGCAGCGCCCGCGACACCGTGGCGGCGGACACCCCGGCAGCCCGCGCGACATCGGACATGCTGGTCAACGCACACCTCCCTGACACGAGATTAGCCAGAACCGTACGGTGGGCCCGATGCGAACACCCCGCGAGACGTGATCAGCACCCTGCGAGAGGAAGCCGCACCCATGAAGGCAGGCGACACCGCCCCCGACTTCACCTTGGCCGACCAGGACGGCAGCCCGCGGACGCTGTCCGAACTGCTGGCCGGCGGCCCCGTGGTGCTCTTCTTCTACCCCGCCGCGATGACCAGCGGGTGCACCGCGGAGAGCTGCCACTTCCGCGACCTGGCCGTGGAGTTCGCCGACCTGGGCGCGCAGCGGGTCGGCATCTCCACGGACGGGGTGGACAAGCAGAAGCAGTTCGCGGAGCTGAACGGCTTCGACTACCCGCTGCTGTCGGACCGCGACGGCGAGGTCGCGGCCTGGTTCGGCGTGAAGCGGCGCTTCGGCCCGCTGCCGGTGAAGCGCCACACGTTCGTCATCGACACCGACCGCACGGTGATCGAGGTGATCAAGTCCGAGTTCGCGATGAACGCCCACGCGGACAAGGCCCTGGCCGTCCTCCGGACCCGCGCGGCCCGCTCGTAGGCCCACCGGTCCGCTCCGGGGCGCAGGCGCGATCAGCGGCCTGGCAGCAGTCAGGGGCGCAGGCCCGCCAGGACGAAGTCGGCGATCTCGTCGGCCGGCTGTTCGGGCGGCTTGGCGCCGTCCGGCCGGTACCAGGTGGGCAGTTGGTTGACCACGCCGAGCGCGATCAGGACCGCCGTGTCGGCCGGCACCCGCGCGCTGAACTGCCCTTCGGCCTGCGCCTTCTCCACCACCGCGCGGAACGCCTCGTGGTAGCGGCGGCGTTCCGCGCGGAACGCCGCCATCCGCTCGGCGTCGAGCCGGTGCATCTCGCGGACGAACACCGCCGTCTCGTCGACGCTGTCCGCCGTCGTCGCGACCAGGCTGACCATGATCCGCCGCACGGTGGTTGCCGGGTCGGCGCCCTGCGCGATGATCCGGTCCAGGTCCGCCGTCTGCCGCCCGATCAGCGACCGGTAGATCTCGAACAGCAGGTCGTCCTTGGAGCCGAAGTAGTGGTAGAGCGCGCCCTTGGTGACCGAGGCGGCCTCCACCACCTCCTGCACGGTGGTCGCGTCGAACCCCTTGGCGGCGAACAGCCGGACCGCCGCCGCGACGATCCGTTCCGGCGTGGTGAGGCCTTCGGGCGCCACCTCAGGCCCCCGGCGCGAGGGCGCGCACCAGGTCGAGCTGGTCCGCGCCGGTGGGCAGGACCGCGATGACGGGCGTGTCCACGCCGTTGGCGGCGTACGCGGCGACCTGAGCGCGGCATCGGCCGACGCTGCCGTGCACGACCAGGTCGTCCACGACTTCGTCGGGGACGAGGGCGCCCGCGCCGCGCCGGTCGCCGGCGGCCCACGCCTCGTGCATCGGTCGCAGCGCGTCGCCGCGTCCCAGCCAGTCGTGGAACGCGGCATAGGCGGGCACGGTCAAGTAGGTGCTGATCAGCATCCGGCCGAGGGCGCGGGCGGCGTCGGCGTCCTCGGTCGGGCAGACGAAGATCCGTGCGGCCAGCTCGCCGCGGCCCAGTTCGGCGCGGACCTTGACGACGTCGTCCGCGCTCAGCCAGTTGGTGATGGCGCCGTCGGCCTCGCGCCCGGCGAGCCGGAGCATGTTCGGGCGCAGTGCGGCCAGCATGATCGGAACCCGCTGCCCGGGGGCCCGTTCCAGTCGGAACCCGCGCACGGCGAACGTCTCGTACTCCTCGTTGACCTTCTCACCCGTCAGCGCGGCCTTGAGGAAGCGGAGGGTATCGCGGGTCCGTTTGAACGGCTCGGCGAAGTCGACCGCGTTCCACCGCTGCACGATGGCGGGCGACGAGGACCCGATGCCGAGCACGAACCGGTTGCCGGACACCTCGGCCAGTGTGGCGGCGGTCATGGCCAGCGTCGCCGGTCCGCGGGTGTAGACCGGCGCGATCGCGGTACCCAGGCGGAGCCGGTCGGACCACTGGGCGGCCAGCGCCAGGGGCGTGAACGCGTCGGTGCCGGACGTCTCGGCCGACCAGACGTCGGTGTAGCCGAGGTCCGCGAGTTCCGCGACCAGGGCGCGGTGGTCGAGCACCGGCACGCCGGTCAACGGCAGTGTGATTCCCCAACGGCCCACGATCGCCTCCGTCCAGAACGGTCATCGGCGCACCGTACTGCAGGTACCGACCAGTCGGTATGCGATCACCCGAGCACCCGCAACGCCACTCGCGCACCTGCAACCCGCGCGCGCATCGCGACGCCATTCGGGGCCGACCTACATGGAGCCGTGGGCCCACCGGCACAAAACCGTGGGCCCACCGACCGGTGTCGGTGGGCCCACGGCGTCGAACAGCCGACCGGTTGCCGGTCGCAGGGTGGCGCTCTCGATCAGTAGAGGCTCTCGGTCAGAGCGAGATACCGCGCTCGCCCAGCCAACCGATCGGGTCGATCTTCTGCGACCCGCCGATCCACACCTCGAAGTGCAGGTGCGGTCCGGTCGACTGGCCGCGGTTGCCCATGGTCGCGATCTGCTCGCCGGCGGCCACGCGCTGCCCTTGGGACACCAGGATCTCGTTGACGTGCCCGTAGACGGTGATCGTGCCGTCCCCGTGCTGGACCCGGACCCACAGCCCGAACCCGCTGGCGGGACCGGCCTCCACCACCACGCCGTCCATGGCGGACAGGATGGGCGTGCCGATCGAGTTCGCGATGTCCACGCCGAAGTGGGTGCTCCCCCACCGCGAGCCGAAGCCCGAGGTGAACGAGCCTTCGGCCGGCTTGGCGGCGCCGACCCGGGGAGCCGCGGCCCGGGGCTGGGCGACGGGGGCGGGCGGGGGTGGCGGCTGGGCGGCGGCCTGCTCGGCGGCGACCCGGGCCTTCTCGGCTTCCTCGGCGTCCTTCTGGCGCTTGAGCTCGGCCTGGCGCGCGGTGTAGCCGTCGGACGCGTGCTTGATGGCCTGGCCGACGACCTGGCGGGCGTAGAGCCCCTCGGACCTCATGAGCTTCGCGGTCTCCAGACCGGGCTCGATGGCGTGCCGGGTCTCGATGGGCCCCGGCTGGGGGGCCGAGGAGACCGCGAGGGCCGCGGCGAGGTCCGTGCCGGCGGCGATCGGCGTGATCTGGGTGCCGGTGCCGGCGGCGACTCCGACGCCCGCGGTCAAGGTCCCGAACGCGACAACCGCCGCGAGCTTGCCGGTGACCGGTGGTTTCTCTTCCTCCGCGCGGTGCGAACCGCGCCGGCCGGTGGTCCTCGGGGGCGTGTGGAACACGCTGCGACCACGGGCCTTGGTGTGCCGTGCCAAGGTTGTGCCTTCCTGCATCGGGGAGCCCGGTCGGGACACCCGGCGGGGGATCCGGGTGGCGACGCTTTCGGGGAGCGTTGCCGTGTCCCTTTGGTGACCGAACCGTGACATGCGGCGGGGAACGTAACCCGATGTGACGAACGAAGGCAACCCACACCTGTCGAACTACGGCAATTTGGTGAGATAGCCCACCCAGCGTCACCGTACGTGTTCAAATACCTGCCGGTTTCGGATCGGGCCGTTATAAAACGCAGGTCAGCGGGTGGATGCGGATGGTCTACCGAGCAGCACTCGCCGTGATCATGATGCGTTCCGTGTCGGTCCGATCACTGACCGTCGCTCTGTGCTCGGGCACTTCAACAGGAGGCGTTTCGGTAACCAGTCCGAAGCCGACTGCACCGGAATCGACCACACCGCTCAGGCCGACGCCTCGAAGGCCGCGGACATCGTCCGGTGTGTCCCCCACCCGGCGGACGTTCTTGGTCGACGAACCGGGACCTTCACGTGAGGTGCGTCGAGGTGGAGCGGCACTCAGGGCAGAGCGGCGCGGGGGCGTCCGGAAACTGGACGGCCCCGCCTCACCCGTGGCGGGTGAGGCGGGGCCGGAGTGGCGTGGTGGAGCCCGGGGCTAGCGGAAGCGGGGCTCCACGGGTGGCAGCGGTTTGGGTTCGAGGTTGGCGTGGAGCACCCGCATCGCGTTGAACCAGGTGGGGGCCGCCACCTGACCACCGAAGACACCCGACTTGTCGTTGTTGCCGCAGAGGCGCGGCGGGCTGGTGTTGCAGATGACCTGGGGCGCCACGCCGTCGGTGAAGGTCATCACCGCGCCGGCGTACTGCGGGGTGGCGCCGATGAAGGCGACCGAGTGGTGGCTCTCGGTGGTGCCGGTCTTGCCCAGCATGGGGCGGTCGAAGCCGCCGGCCGCGCCGTGGGCGGTGCCCTTGGGCTTGACGTCGGCGCTCATGCCGGTGGCCAGGGCGTTGGCCACTTCCGGGGCCACCGCCTGGTCGCAGGGGGCTTCCTTGAGCTGGACCGGTCGGCCGTTGCGGTCGGTGATCTTCTCGATCGGGGTCGGCGGGCACCACTTGCCGCCGCTCATGATGGTGGCGGCCACGTTGGACAGTTCCAGGATGCTGGTCGGCCCGGCACCGAGGGTGAACGAGCCGCTGTTGTCCTGCTTGTACTGGTCGCCCTGCGACGGGCCGTTCGAGCCGTCCGCCTTCAGCGGTTCGCCCTTGGTGTTCACGCCCTGCATCGACTCGCGCAGACCGAGCCGGTAGGCCATGTCGACCACGTTGTTCAGCCCCGCCTGCTCCTCCAGGATGATGAACGCCGTGTTCGGCGACTGCGCGAGCGCGTCGGTCAGCGTCATCTTGTCCGGGTAGGTGCCCGCGTTGCGCACCGTGTAGCCCTTGGTGCCGCCGTCCTTGTAGACCTTGGACGTGTACACCGAGGGCACGTCGATCTGCCGGTCGATGCCCGTCACGCCGCGCTCCAGCGCCGCCGCCGCGGTGAAGACCTTGTAGATCGAGCCCGCACCGAACTTGGTCACCTCGGCCGGGATCGAGTAGGCGCTCTGCCCGGCGTCGGCGTTGTTGCCGAAGTCGCGGTTCGCGGCCAGCGCCCGCACCCGGTGCCGGTCGTCGCCCGGCTGCACGATGGCGATCGCGTTGGCCACGCCCTCCTGGTCCTTGGGCACCTGCTCCTCGGCGGATTCCTTCGCGGCACGGGTCGCGACCGGGTCCATGGTCGTGGTGATGGTGTAGCCGCCCCGCTTCAGGTCGTCGGGCGACAGGCCGGCCTTGTCCAGGTAGTCGATCAGGTACCGGCAGAAGAAGCCGTACACCGGGCCGTCGCCCGCGCCGACGCAGCCGTTGGGCAGCAGCCGGAGGTTCGGCACCACGCCGATGTCCGCCGCCTTGTACTCGGCGGCCTTCTCCTCGGCGACCTTCGCGTCCGGCCCGAACGCACCGTTCTCCCGCATCTTGTCGATCACCGTGTTGCGCCGCTTGATCGCGGGCTCCACCGCCGCGCCGGGGTTGAGCCGGCTCGGCTCGTTGACCAGACCCGCGAGCATCGCCGCCTGCGGCACGGTCAGCTTGTCCGCCGTGGTGCCGAAGTACGTCTTGGCCGCCGCGCCCACGCCGTAGGTGCCGTTGCCGAACGGGACGATGTTCAGGTAGCCGGTGAGGATCTCGTCCTTGCTCATCTTCTGCTCGAGCTGGGTCGCGATCCGCGCCTCGCTGATCTTGCGGCCCAGGGTCGCCTCGGTGGCCTTCTTGTAGGCGTCCTCGGAACCCTTGCCCACCACGAACGCCAGGTAGTTCTTCACGTACTGCTGGGTGAGCGTCGACGCGCCCTGCGACGCCCCGCCGTCCACGCCCGCCTTGGCCGCGGCCCGCGCGATGCCCTGCCAGTCCACGCCCTTGTGCAGGTAGAACCGCTTGTCCTCGATCGCGATGATCGCGGCCTTCATGGTGTCCGCGATGCCCTCGGACGGCACCGGGATGCGGTACTGGTCGTACAGGTACGCGATCGGCTCGCCGTTCATGTCCTGCACGGTGGTGACCAGCGGCAGCTCGGCCTTGGTCAACTCACCCGAGGTCTGGTCGACGGTGTCGGCGGCGCGGTTGGACGCCAGGCCCAGCCCGCCCACGACCGGGAACAGCAGGGCGGCCAGCAGCACACCCGCCATGAGGCACAGCCCCACCAACTTGACCAGACCCGTCGCGCGCGCGGCGAACACTGAACAACCCCTTCCGATTCCCCTGCTTGGATCCCCTGGTCGGGGGATGGCCCCTCCGGGGAAAAGCCCCCTGGTTCCTAAGTCGCGCGGCGACCACTCCAGGTTGCTTGCGCACCCGAAATTACTCCTGCCCGATCCGGCCGGCCGTCAAACCCCCTGCTCCGAGCGGGCGCGGCCGTACGGGTAGATTGTCGAACAGGAGTTCGACGTAACACAAGATCACCATCGGGTGATCATCCGGGGGTGCGCAGGCGGATCGTCGCGCTCGCCCGCCGGACCTCCACGCCCGCGCGGTGCGGCAGGACGTCCTCCAGGAACCCGTACCCGCTCAGCTCGGAGTCGCTCGACCGGCGGCTCACGGTCCGCCACCAGGTGGCGATGTCCACCCACCCCGGCGCGGACAGCGACCCGCCGAAGTGCTGCACCGACAGCGCCGCGCAGAGGTTCGCGAACCGCACGCGGTCCGCCAGCGGCCACCCGGCCAACGTCCCGAGCACGAACCCGGCACCGAACACGTCCCCGGCACCGGTCGAGTCCAACGGCGCCACGTTGGGCCCGCGCACGTCCACCGTCTCCCCGGTGGACGAGTCCACGGCGACCGCTCCCCCACCACCGCGCGTGACGACCACCACGGGTACGTGTTCCGCCAGCGCGACCGCAGCGCGCTCGGGCGAGTCGGACCGCGTGTAACGCATCGCCTCCACGTCGTTGGGCAGGAACACGTCGTACCCGTCGAGCTGACGCAGCAACTCGGGGGCCCACAGCTCGGTCCGGTCCCACCCGATGTCGGCGAACAGCAACGCCCCGTCGGACTTCGCGGTCCGCACCCACCGCTCCTGCTCCGGCTGGATGTGCACGAAGCACGCCCGTGTGCGGGGAGGCGGGTCGAGCATCTCGTCGGCCGAGACGGGCGGCCGGTGCCCGTGGGTGACCATGGAGCGGTCGCGGTCCATCGCCATGGACACGGTGACCGGCGAGTGCCAGCCGTAGAACCGGCGGCAGTAGGAGAGGTCGACGCCTTCCTGTTCCGCCAGGACCTCCCAGCAGAAGTCCCCGTAGGCGTCCTCTCCGAACGCGGCGGACAGCGCGGTGCGGAGCTGGAGCCTGCTCAACGCGACGGCGAGGTTCGCGATCCCACCCGGACACGAGCCCAGGCCCTCGGCCCACACCTCGGTGCCCGGCGCGGGCGGCCTGGGCAGGCCGGTGAAGATGATGTCCAGGAACACGGTGCCGGACAACAACACGTCGAACGCGGGCTCGTCGGCGGTCGTCATCCCCCTACGATGCCAGGATCAGCCTTCCACGGCGGCGAACATCTCCCGCATCCTGGCGAGGGCGCGGTGCTGCGCGACCCGCACCGCACCGGGCGTGGAACCCACGGCCGCGGCGGTCTCCTCGGCGGACAGTCCTACGGCGACCCGAAGCACGAGGATCTCCCGCTGCCGTTCGGGCAGGCGCCGCAGCAGCTGCGTGACGGCCTCGATCATCTCGCCGTTCATGGCGCGCTGTTCCGGCCCGTCCTCCAGCGCCGGGGTGTCGGGCAGTTCCGGGACGACCTCGGAACGACTGCGCACGGCTCGCCTGCGCGCGTCGGCCACCTTGTGCGCGGCGATGCCGTACACGAACGCCAGGAAGGAGCCGGGCTCGTACTTGTACTTGCCCAGCGCCGACACCACGGCCAGGCAGACCTCCTGCGCGATGTCCTCCGCCGAGACGAGGGTGCGCTCCCGCGAGCCCACCCGGGCCCGGCAGTAGCGCAGGACCAACGGCTGGATGCGGGCCAGCAGCTGCTCGATCGCGCGGGGCTCGCCCGCCAGGGACTCGTCCACCAGGTCGGACAGCTCGGCCTCGGCCAGCCAGCGGGTCGTCACCCTCCGGGACACGCCCCCGGCGACCAGCCTGACCTCGGGGCGGGGCGTGCCTGCGTCGCCGACCACGCCGATCCCGATCTCGACGCCGGCTCGCACGGATGCGTGCTGCACCATCCGGCGACCTCCTCACGCTCGTCAACCCTTCCGGCACATCCCGGCTCATTGATAGGGAGGCGGCACGACGGCCTCTGATACCGGATTCGCCAAAGCTGACCACGAACGGAGTCCACGCGGTGGGAACTGCACCCGACCGAGGCGGCACATGAGCCGATCGGCCCAGTCACAACGCCCGCTACTTCATCATGACGCACCGGCACACCCCCGGATGGCTTAGTCGGAATCCCACTTCCGACTAGGCCCGTCAGAACTCCCACATCGGCAGAACGTCCCGTCGAACCCGAGCGCGGCCCCTTGTCCGTGGGTGTTGCCGCCGAGCCGATCGGCCTGTTCGAACAGCACCACGTCGGAACGCCGCTGCCGATCACCGCTAGGCGTTGCGGTTCAACGCTTTCCACCACGCGTTCCTCGCAGGGGGACGTCCAAGCCCCTCGGTGAGGGCTCGCGCATGGCGTTCGCGAGGTAGGGCGCGAGCGGTTCGACCTCGAGCTCGCCGAGCACGAAGTCGGCGACCAAGCGGGTCCAGTCACGGGCTCGGAGCAGCATCGCGTGCCCGTCGCCGTGCACCGAGAACCGCGCGACGCGGTCGGTGACCCGCTTGGCCTGCTCGGCGTACCGATAGGACTGCGCGGGGTCGGTGGTGCGTTCACGGTCGCCGTGGGCGATCAGCACGGCCCGGCCCGCGAGCTGCTCGTACGGCTCGCCGTCCTCGATCCACGGGGCCAACGCGCACACGGCGACCACCTGGGGGTCGTCGGCGACGCGCAGCGCCGTCCGGCCGCCCATCGAGTGGCCGACGAGCACCACGGGCACGTCCGGGTGCGTGCGGCGGATCCGGTCCAACGCCCAGCGCGCGTCCTCCACGGGGTGCAGGTGCGGCGCGTTCCAGCCCCCGTAGCGGTGCCTCAGCAGCCAGACCGCGACGCCGTCGCCACGACGTCGGACCGCTCGCGCGAACGGCACCATCCGCAGGTACGGCAGCCGGAAGCGGTGCACCGGTCGGTAGCCGTCGGCGCTTCCGCCGTGCAGGACCAGGACCACCGCGCGGACCGGTCCGGTGGGCGCGAGGACGTCGATGGCGGGTTCCACGGGACAATGGTCGCTCGCGCGGCACTACCGGTTCAGGGATGGGACTCGGATCACAGTGATCGAACAGCTCGGGGTGGAGACGGCCGACGGCGTTTTCGACGCGATCGCGGCGGGGCCGGTGGACGGCAGGCCGGTGCTGTTGCTGCACGGCTTCCCGGAGGCCGCCGTGGAGTGGGAGCACCAGGTCGCGGTGCTGGGGCGCGAGGGGTACCGGGCGTTGGCGTTCGACCAGCGCGGCTACTCCCCCGGCGTGCGGCCCGAGCGCGTCCAGGAGTACGGGATCACCTCGCTGGTGGGCGACGTGCTGGCGGTCGCGGACGCGTTGGAGTGGACGCGGTTCGATCTGGTCGGGCACGACTGGGGCGGTGCGGTGGCGTGGTGGACGGCCTACGAGCACCCCGAGCGCGTGCGGACGCTGACTGCCGTGTCGACGCCGCACCCGCGTGCGCTGTCCGACGCCTTGCAGACCGACGAGGACCAGCACCTGCGGTCCGGGTACATGACCGAGTGGCGGGCCAGTTCGACGGAGAAGCGGATGCTCGCGGACAACGCGACGGCGCTGCGGCAGATGTTCGAGTGGCGGGTGCCGCCGTCGAAGGTCGACGAGTACGTGCAGCGGCTGTCCGAGCCGGGTGCGTTGACCGCTGCCTTGAACTGGTACCGGGCGGGACGTCCGGGTGGGCGGATCGAGCACGTGACCGTGCCGACGATGTACGTGTGGAGCACCGAGGACGTGGCGTTCGGGTCCACGGCGGCGTTCGACACCGCGAAGTGGGTCAGCGGGCCGTACCGGTTCGAGATGCTGGAGGACGTGTCGCACTGGGTGCCGGAGCAGGTGCCCGAGGTGCTGACGTCGTTGCTGCTGGAGCATCTCGGGTTGTGATTTTTTCGTGACAATTGAACCGTGCCCACGGCGTTGCACGTGTTCAGGCGTATGACGGAGTTGACCTACTCGGAGCGCAGGGTCGCGACCCTCGCCGCGTGTGGCCACAGCAACCGGGCGATCGCGATGCGGTTGCACATCACCGTGAGCACCGTGGAGCAGCACCTGACCAGGGTGTACCGCAAGCTGGCGGTGGCCAACCGGACCGAGTTGAAGGGACACCAGGCCTTAGTGTGACCCCATGCGGGTCGCGGGGTTGCTGCTCGCCGCGGGCGGCGGGCGGCGGTTCGGCCGTCCCAAGGCGCTGGTGTCGCACGGTGGCGCGCTGTGGGTGGAATCGGCCTGTGCGGTGCTGCGGGACGCCGGGTGCGTGCCGGTGGTCGTGGTGCTGGGCGCGGGTGCGGACGAGGTCCGTGCGCGTGCGGTGCTGAACGACGCCGTGGTCGTGGAGAACCCGGCTTGGGCAACCGGCATGGGTTCGTCCCTGCGAACGGGGTTGGCGGCGCTGGAGGCCTCGGCGGAGGCCGTCGTCGTGCTGCCCGTGGACACACCGGGCGTGCGGGCCGAGGCCGTTCGGCGGTTCGTGGACCTCGCGTCACCCGCCGCTTTGGCGCGGGCCTCGTACGACGGCGCGCCGGGTCACCCGGTGCTGATCGGACGGGACCACTGGGCCGGGGTGACGGCTTCGGCGACCGGGGACGCGGGCGCGCGGGACTACCTGCGCACGCACGGGGCGGTGGCCGTGCCCTGCGAGGACGTGGCGGTCGGCGCGGACGTGGACCGGCCGGAGGATCTTCCGTGATCCGTGCACGCGCATGGATCGGTTGTGCCAGAGTCGAGGACATGTCACGTCTCAGGGGTGGGCTGCTGGTCGCGGTGGCGGTGCTGGCGGCGGGATGTGCGCAGAAGGTCGAGGCGGGATCGGACGGCGGCGGGGACCTGACGTCGGTCCCGACCACACCGCTTTCGACACCGGTCACGACGACCTGGGCCGCGCCGACCGACGTCCGGCCGACCGGCGCGTGCGAGTACCGGCCGCACATCCCGGAGCCCGCCGGGGTTCCCGTGTCGCCACCGGCCACGACGACGTCCCGGGCGCTGCCCGGCGACATGCCGCCCAACCACGTGGACAACCGCTCGTGGCGGGTCCGCAAGGCGCTGCGGCCGGACGTCCACGGAGCGGCCGTCGCGGTGTTGGAGAAGGTCGGTCCGGGCCTGCGGGCGCTGTGCGACGCCGGGGACTTCGCGCCCGAGGCGACCCGCGCGGTGTTCGCCGACGCAGGTCAGCCCACCGTGTGGATCACCGGGTTGAGGGCGCCGTACGGCCAGACCCCGCCGGCCGGTGTCGTCTTCAACCTCACCATGGCCGGCCCACAGGGCACCGGGTGCGTGCTGGGCGCGCTCTACCCTTCACGGGAAGGGGTGCCTCCCCAAGTGGACATCGGTGTCGACGGCACCACCGGCGAGGGGTCGTGCGTCGAGCCCGACTCGCACTGATCACCTGGTGTTCAGGGCACGCGCGCCGAACACCACGGCGAGGCACAGCAGGGGCAGAATGCCCAGTGCCAGGGTCTGCGACGTGCCGTGCGCGAGCAGCCCGATCAGCGGTGGGCCGAGCAGGAAGCCCGCCCAGCCGGCCGTGGCGACGCCCGCGATGGCCTGCCCGGCGTGGGCGTCGGACTGCGCGGCGGCGGAACTGAACGCCACCGGCACGATGCACGCCAGCCCGAGGCCGAACAGCCCGAAACCCACCAGCGCCGACCAGAACCCGCCGACCACCAGCGCCACGCCCAGTCCGAGCGCGCCCGCCGCCGCCAACGTCGCCACCACCCGTGACGCGCCGAACCGCAGCACCCACCGGTCGCCCATGACCCGGCCGACGAACATCAGCACGGCGAACACGGCGTAACCCCAGCCCGCCGATTCCGCCGTCACGCCCACGGTTTCCTTCAGGTACAGCGCGGCCCAGTCGCCGACCGCACCCTCGCACAGCAGGCCCGCGAACATGATCGCGCCGAGCACCAGCACGTGCTTGTCACGCCACGGCAGGCCGAGCCTGTGGTCGTCCACGGCGTGGTCGTCGCCGAGCATCGCCCTGGTCAACGGCCACGCCGCGAGGAACACGACCCCGGTCGACACGAGCATCTGCGTCGTGAGGTCCACCCCGGACCCGATCAGCAGCGCGCCCAGACCGACGCCGACGAACCCGCCGAAGCTCCACCACGCGTGGAAACCCGACAGGATCGGCCTCCGGTAGCCCTGCTCGACCGCGATGCCCTGCGAGTTCATCGCCACGTCCAACGCGCCCTGGAACGCGCCCCACAACGCCAGCGCGGCGAACAGCGCGCCCGCCGACCAGGCCAAGCCCAGGGCGGGCGACACCAGGCCGTAGCCGAGCAGCATCAGCAGCACGACCCGTCGGCTTCCCCAGCGCGCGACCGCGTTGCCGGCCAGCAGCATCGCGACCACCGATCCGACCGGTGCGCCGAGCAGGGTCAGGCCGAGCGTGCCGTCGTTGAGGCCGAGGTGTTCCTTGACGGCCGGGATGTGCGGCGTCCAGGCACCGAACACGGAGGCGTGCACGGCGAACACGATCGCCGTGGCGACGCGGGCCTTGCGCGGCGGCGCTCCCAGCGTCGCGTCAGACAAGGCGCACCTCGACGCCCGCGTCGCGCAGGCGGGACACCTCGTCCTCGGGTGCGTCCTCGTCGGTCACGAGCACGTCGATGTCCTGCGCCCCGCACACCCTGCCGAACGCCGTGCGCCCGAACTTGGAGCTGTCGACGGCGGCGATGACCCGCGCGGACGCGTCCACGGCGGCCTTCTTCACCGCGCCCTCGGCCAGGTCGTGGGCGGAGACGCCGTTGCGCGCGCTGAGCCCGCAGCTGCCGAGCACCATGGTGTCGAACCGCATCACCTGGAACGCGTACTCGGTGAGCGGTCCGAAGAACGCCAGCTCGCCGGGTCGGATGTCGCCGCCGGGCAGCACCAGCCGCACCTGGTCCGCGGTGCGCAGGGCGTCGGCGGAGTGCAGGGACAGCGGCAGCACGGTCAGCCGCCGGTCGGTCAGCCGCCGCGCGACCTCCAACGTGGTGCTGCCGCCGTCGAGCACCACGGTCTCGCCGTCGTCGAGCAGTTCGGCGACCGCGACGCCGATGCGCCGCTTGGCCTCCAGCCGCTGCCGCGAGCGGGCCGCGAAGGGCGTCTCCTCACCGGTCAGCATGCTGACCGCCGCGCCGCGCACCCGGCGCAGCAGGCCGTCGCGCTCCAGCACGTCGAGATCGCGCCGCACGGTCATCTCCGACGCGCCCACGAGTTCGGCCAGGGCGCCGACGCCGACCCGTTGCCCCCGGCGCAGGCTCAGCAGGATCAGCTCGTGCCGTTTCGCAACATCCATGATGTTCATCTGAACACGAGTCGTGTTCGATCGTCAAACCATCCTGGCGGCCGGTGCCCGGATCGGGTAGGACTTGCGATCACTACTTGGTGTAGACCACTGGAGGGTGACCGGATGACCGAGACCGTGCCCGGATCCGATTACGGCGACGTCGTGCGCAACCACCTGACCAGGGTGGAGCAGCAGAACGCGGGCGCGCTGGACGACGTCGCGGAACTCGTCCTGGCGAGCGTCCGGGCCGACGGCACGGTGCTGGCGGCCGGCGCGGGCCACTCGCTGGCCGCCGTCGCCGAGACGTTCTACCGGGCGGGCGGCCTGGCCTGCGTGCGCCCGGTCTACCACCCCGAGCTGCTGCCCATGCACGGCGCGGTGAGCAGCACCTCCGCCGAGCGCCGCTCCGGCCTGGCCGCCGAGGTGCTGCGCGAGTCGGGCCTCGCCCCGCACGACGTGCTGTTCGTTTTCTCCACCTCGGGGGTCAACCCGTACCCGGTGGAGCTGGCCGTGCTCGCCGCCGACGCCGGCTGCCCGGTGGTCGCGGTGACCTCGTTGGCCGCCAGCGCCGCCGCACCGCGCCGCGCGGGCACCACGCTCGCCGAGAACGCGACCGTGGTGCTGGACAACCTGGTGCCGCCCGGCGACGCCACCTACCCCGTGGACAACCCGATCACCGCCGCCGTGTCGACGGTGGCGACGGCGTTCCTGTGGAACCTGCTGCTGGTGCGCCTGCTGGACAAGGCGGCCGAGGCGGGCGTGAGCCTCCCGCTGTGGCGCAGCGCCAACGTGGAAGGCGGCGACGCCGCGAACTCCGACCTGCTGCGCAAGTACCAGTCGCGCATCCCACAGCTCGGCTGAGCGGCTCCGCTCACGATTCCTCCACAAGGTCTGGTTAGTCTCCGACCGAAGAGGGGGAAACATCGTGAACAAGACAACCAGACGCTGGGTACTCGCAGGTGGGGGCTTGGGGGCGGTCGCGGCCATCGTCGCGGGCGTGGTCGTGTTGATGCCGGCGGGCGGCACGTCGGCAGGCGGCACGTCGGCGTCGCCCAAGCCCACCACCAGACCCGCTCCGGGCCCGGTCGCACAGGAGTTCGTCAGCGCGTTGACAGCCGGCGACCCGGCCAGGGCCGCCGCTGCCACCGACGCGGCGGCCGCCGCCGGACCCGCCCTCACCAAGACGTTGCAGGGCATGAAGGGTGTGTACTTCACCGCCCGGCTGGGCGCCGCACCGCCGGTCGACGACGGCATGAACGCGGTGACGCTCAACGCCGACGTCACCTGGACGCTGCCCGGCGGTACGCCGTTCAAGTACGCCACCAGCGTCGAAGTGCACCGCGCCGGCGACAAGTGGCAGGTGCACTGGACGCCCGCGCTGCTGCACCCGAAGCTGGCAGAAGGCCAGACGTTGGCCTACAGCACCACGTCCGGTGACGGCGCACTGCTGGACCGCAACGGCGCCCCGGTGACTCCGGGTTTCGCGCCGGTCGTGGTGCAGTCGGTGAACAAGGAGGTCGGCAGCCTCGCCGGGACGCCCGGCTGGCAGGTGGCCGCGGTCGACGCGGCGGGCACGCCGGTGACCGTGCTGGAGGAGAAGAAGTCCGCGGCGAAGCAGAAGCTGACCCTCACCCTGGACCCGGCCACGCAGAGCGCCGCGCAGGCCGCCGTCGACCAGGTGGGGCTGCCCGCCGTGATCGTGGCGCTGGCTCCGTCGAACGGCGAGATCCTGGCCGTGGCGCAGAACCCGGCGGCCGACCAGAGCGGGCCGATCGCGTTGCAGAACCTCTACGAGCCCGGCTCCACGTTCAAGATCGTCACCGCGGCGGCCGCGCTGACCGGCGGCATCGCCACCTCGGACACGCCGGTCGAGTGCCCCGGCAGGAAGACCATCGGGCCTCGGCAGATCACCAACGACGGCCGGTTCGACCTCGGCACCGTGCCGCTGCACACCGCGTTCGCCGCGTCGTGCAACACCAGCTTCAGCCAGCTCGCGGCCGACCTGCCCGCCAACGCGCTGCCGAAGGCCGCCGCGATGTTCGGCCTGGGCGCGGACTACACGGTCGCGGGCCTCACCACGAACACCGGCAAGGTCCCGCCCTCGGAGACGATCACGCAGCGCGTCGAGGCGGGCATCGGCCAGGGCACCATGCAGGCGACGCCGTTCGGCATGGCTCTGGCGGCGGCCACCGTCGCGAAGGGCAGCACCCCGACGCCGCAGCTGATCCGCGAGATCCCCACCACCGGCGGCGGGAGCACGCCGCTGCCGGGCGGGGTGGCGTCCGCGCTGCGTTCGATGATGAGCGAGGTGGTGACCGGTGGCACGGCACGGGAACTCGCCGGACTCGGTGGCGTGCGGGGCAAGACCGGGACCGCGCAGCACGGCGACGGCACCCAGTCGCACGGCTGGTTCATCGGCTACCGGGGCGATCTCGCGTTCGCGGTGATGGTGGTGAACGCGGGCACGTCGAAGGTCGCGGTGGGCGCGACAGCGGCCTTCCTCGGCGCCCTGTAAGCGTTTCTAGGCCGCGGTGGGCGCTTCGTCGAACTGGGTGTGGTACAGCCCGGCGTAGCGCCCTTCCGCGGCCAGGAGTTCGGCGTGCGTGCCTCGTTCGACGATCCGACCGGCTTCCACCACCAGGATCTGGTCGGCCGCCCGCACCGTGGACAGCCGGTGCGCGATCACCAGCGCCGTGCGCCCGTTCAAGGCCTCGGCCAACGCGGCCTGCACCGCGGCTTCGGACTCGGAGTCCAGGTGGGCGGTCGCCTCGTCCAGGATGACCACGCGCGGCTTGGCCAGCAGCAGCCGGGCGATGGTCAACCGCTGCCGTTCACCGCCGGACAGCCGGTACCCCCGCTCCCCCACCACCGTGTCCAGCCCATCGGGCAGCGACTGGATCAACGGCTTGAGCCGCGCGCGGTCCAACGCGTCCCACAGTTCGTCCTCGGTCGCTTCCGGGCGTGGGTAGCTCAGGTTCGCCCGGATCGAGTCGTGGAACAGGTGCCCGTCCTGCGTGACGACACCGACCGCGCCGCGCAGCGAGTCGAACTCCAGATCGCGGACATCCACATCGGACAGCCTGATCGAGCCCTCGTCGGTGTCGTAGAGCCGTGGCACGAGCGAGGCGATGGTGGACTTCCCCGCCCCCGAGGACCCGACCAACGCCACGAGCTGACCCGGTTCGACCCGGAAACTGACGCCGTGCAGCACTTCCTCGCCACCCCGGGTGTCCAGTGTGGTCACTGATTCGAGCGAGGCCACCGAGACCTTGTCGGCCGACGGGTACGCGAACCGCACGCCGTCGAACTCCACCGACACCGGCCCGTCGGGCACCTTCACCGCACGCGGCGACTCGTCGATCATCGGCTTGACGTCGAGCACCTCGAAGACCCGCTCGAACGACACCAGCGCCGTCATGATGTCGACCCGCGCGTTGGCCAGCGCGGTCAACGGTGTGTAGAGCCTGCTCAGCAGCAATGCCAGCGACACGACGGTGCCGGCGGCCAGGTGCCCGGTGAGGGCGAGGTAGCCGCCCAACCCGTAGACGAGGGCCTGCGCCAACGCGGACACCAGCGTCAGCCCGGTCATGAACCACCGGGTGGCCATCGCGGTGCGGATGCCGATGTCACGGACCCGCGCGGCCCGTTCGCCGAACTCGGCGACCTCGGCGCGCGGCCGTCCGAACAGCTTCACCAGGGTCGCGCCGGGCGCCGAGAACCGTTCGGTCATCTGCGTGGTCATGCCCGCGTTGAGCGTGGCCGCCTCCCGCTGGAGGTCGGCCATCCGGGTGCCCATGCGGCGGGCGGGCAGCACGAACACCGGCAGCAGGACCAGCGCCAGGGCCGTGACCTGCCACGACAGCGTGAACATGACGGCGAGCGAGAGCCCGAGCTGGATCACGTTGGTGACCACCCCGGACAACGTGGAGGTGAACGCCCGCTGCGCCCCGATGACGTCGTTGTTCAGCCGACTGACCAGGGCCCCGGTCCGCGTACGGGTGAAGAACGCGATCGGCATCCGCTGCACGTGCTCGAAGACGGCACGCCGGAGGTCGTAGATGAGCCCCTCACCGATCTGAGAGGACTGCCACCGCTCCACCAGCCCCAACCCGGCGTCGACGACGGCGATCCCGGCGATCACCACGGCCAGCCACACCACGACGGACACGCCCTGCCCACCGACGATGGCGTCGACCACCCGCCCGGCGAGCACCGGGGTGCTCACCGCGAGGACCGAGGAGACCACGGTCAACAGCAGGAAGACGACCAACTTCGCCCGATGGGGCCGAGCGAACGCCACAACCCGCCGGAACGTCCCCCTCCGCACCCCTTTGGGCGCGCCGGACGCCGCCATGGCACTACGCATCAAGCCCCGAGAACCGTCCACGCCAGACTGGAACGCGCACGAGACGTGCAACCTTCCCGACTACGCCTTCAGCGAACCCCCGAAGCCCTAGAGTCCCGCAGCCCCTACAGCCCCGCAGCCCTCGACACCACCCGACATCCGAAGACCCCACCTATTTCCGCATAACGCCCCACCCACCCGCGCCTGACGCCGGCCGCCAAGCCGCCGAGCCGCCGAGCCGCCGAGCCGCCGAGATTGTCGGTACCCCGTGGGACAATGGAATCGGGGGCCGGAGGCCACGCAAGTCTGTAAGCAGGGTTCGCACGCAGGGGTTCGTACGCGGAGGTCCGGGACCACGCCGAAGCAGTGATCGCGGCTCAGGCCGAAGTCGATCCCGCCGCCAGCGCCGACAGTTCGGCGAGCCGCCGCAGCTGAGCCGTGCGCTCGGCGTGCAGCTGTTCCTCGGCGGAAGCACCATCGGCGGCATGCGCCAGAAGTGCCAACGTCTCGCGCACCGCACCGGGCATCGGCCGGAGCACCCGGGCGACCAGGTCGTCCACGGCGGCGTCGAGTCCGTCGCCGGGCACGACCGCGTTCGCGAGGCCGATGCGCAGGGCTTCCTCGCCGCCCACCCGGCGGCCGGTCAGGCAGATTTCGGCCGCGCGAGAGTACCCGACCAGCCGTACCAGCGGCAGCGTGCCGCCCAGGTCGGGCACCAGGCCGAGGGACGTCTCGGCCATGCAGAAGCTCACGTCGTCGGCGGCCACGCGGAAGTCGCACGCCAACGCGAGCTGGAAGCCCGCGCCGATGGCGTGCCCGCGCACCGCGGCGATCGTCACCCGGTTCGGATCGCGCAGCCAGCGGAAGCCCTCCTGGAACTCCGCGATCAGCGCCGCGCCGGCCTCGGGGCCACGCCGCGTGATCTCGGGCAGACCAGGCTCGCCCTCGACCGGTGCACCGCTGAACATGCGCCGATCGAGGCCGGCGGAGAAGGCACGACCGGAGCCCCGGACGACCACAACGCGGACGCCCGGGTCCAACTGCGCGCCGATCGTCCGCAACGCCACCCAGGTCGACGGCGTCTGTGCGTTGAGCACATCGGGACGGTCGAGCGTGATCGTCGCGCGCGGTCCGTCGACGACGAGCCGCACGCCACCTCGCTCCAGCAGGTCGGCGTCGATGGTGGTCGGTGCCGACATGCGCGAAACCTCCGGGTCCGAGAGGGCGCCGTCTCTCCTCGACGCCCGGTGTTACCGGAGGGTAGCTTACTTCTTCTTCGTGCGGGTGGCGCCACCGCGACCGCGCAGCTGGACACCGGATTCGCTCAGCACCCGGTGTACAAAGCCGTAGGAACGTCCGGTGGACTCCGCCAACGCCCGGATGCTCGCGCCCTTTTCGTACTTCTTCTTCAGGTCAGCGGCCAGCTTGTCCCGCGTGGCGCCGGTGATCCGGGCGCCCTTCTTCAGGTCAGCCACCTTGTCCCGCCTTCCGTAGACAGCAGGTCGGGCCGTGAAAGCCCCTGTCGTCGCAATGATCGAACACGACGAGCGAGAAGGCCAGCCGATCATGCGAAAAGATCGGTGAGCGGTCGGTTGATCACTGAGGGTGGATCAGAGGTGACGGAACGGAAACCCTTGGCTCAGGCCAACTGCACGAGTTCCAGGTACTCGTCCGACCAGTGGTCCTCGGTGCCGTCGGGCAGCAGGATCACCCGCTCGGGCTCAAGCGCCTCCACCGCACCGGGGTCGTGCGTGACCAGCACGACCGCGCCCTCGTAGCGGCGCAACGCGTCGAGCACCTGCTCACGGCTGGCCGGGTCCAGGTTGTTGGTCGGCTCGTCCAGCAGCAGCACGTTCGCCGCGCTCGACACCAATCCCGCAAGCGCCAACCGGGTCTTTTCACCACCCGACAGGGTGCCGGCCGGCTGGTCGAGCTGCTCGCCGCTGAACAGGAAGGTGCCGAGCAGCGAACGCAACTGCTGCTCCTGCACGTCCGGCGCGGCGTGGCGGATGTTCTGCCACACCGAGGCCTCGTGGTCGAGCGTCTCGTGCTCCTGCGCGAAGTAGCCGAGCTTGAGCCCGTGCCCCGCGATCACCTCGCCGCTGTCCGGACGTTCCATGGACCCGATCAGCCGGAGCAACGTCGTCTTGCCCGCACCGTTCAGCCCGAGGATCACCACCCGCGAACCCCGGTCGATGGCGAGGTCGACGCCGGTGAACACCTCCAGCGAACCGTAGGACTTGCTCAGCCCTTCGGCGGTCAGCGGCGTTTTTCCGCACGGAGCGGGCTGCGGGAAGCGGATCTTCGCCACCTTGTCCGCCTGGCGGGTGTCCTCCAGGCTGGACAGCAACTTCTCGGCGCGGCGCGCCATGTTCTGCGCGGCCACCGCCTTGGTCGCCTTGGCCCGCATCTTGTCCGCCTGCGCCATCAGCGCGCCGGCCTTCTTCTCCGCGTTGGCGCGCTCACGGCGGCGGCGCTTCTCGTCGGCGGCACGGGCTTCGAGGTACTTCTTCCAGCCCATGTTGTAGATGTCCACCTCGCCGCGCGTCGCGTCGAGGAACCACACCTTGTTGACCACCTCGTCGAGCAGCTCCACGTCGTGGCTGATCACGACCAGTCCGCCGTCGTGGGACTTGAGGAACCCGCGCAGCCACGCGATCGAGTCGGCGTCCAGGTGGTTGGTCGGCTCGTCGATGAGCAGGATCGTGCTCGACTTCGCCCCGACACCGGCCTCGGAGGCGGCGAACAGGATGCGCGCCAACTCGACCCGACGACGCTGACCGCCGGACAGCGTGCGCAGCGGCTGGGCGAGCACGCGGTCGGCGAGACCCAGGTTGGCGCAGATGCGGGCGGCTTCGCTCTCGGCGGCGTAACCGCCCAGGGCGGAGAACCGCTCCTCCAGCCGGCCGTACTTGCGCACGGCGTCCTGAAGCTCGACGTCGTCCACCAGTTCGGCCATCGCGGACTGGGCCTTCTCCATGTCGCGCAGCAGCTGGTCCAGCCCGCGCGCGGACAGGACCCGGTCCTTCGCGACGACCGACAGGTCGCCCTCCCGGGGATCCTGCGGGAGGTAGCCGAGTTCGCCGGTGCGCCGGACCTCACCCGCATAGGGCTGCCCTTCGCCCGCGAGGACACGCAGTGACGTGGTCTTGCCGGCGCCGTTGCGGCCGACGAGGCCGATGCGGTCACCGGGCTGGATGCGCAAGGTGGCGTCGGACAGCAGGATGCGCGAACCGGCGCGCAACTCGAGGTCGGTCGCGGTGATCAAGACAACTCCGGGGTGGTGTGGTCGTGCGGGGTCGACGGCGCAACTCGCGCCGGACCTACTCGATCAAGATGACCACGACACCAGTCTACGGGTAGTGCGCCACCGAATTTGCCACCTGTGTCCACCGGCATACCCGGCGCGCCTTCGGGAATACCGTCCGGTGATGGCTACCGAAGACTTCATCGGCAAGACGGCACTGGTCACAGGCGCGAGCCGCGGCATCGGCCACGGGATCGCCCTGGAATTCCTCACGCGCGGAGCATCGGTGACCATCACCGCCCGCAAGCCCGATGCGGTCGCCGAAGCCGCGTCGAACCTGGCCGCCGCGGCAGGCGTCCCGACCGACCGCGTGCTGGCGGTACCCGGCAACGCAGGCCGCGCCGAGGACCGCGAGGAGGCCGTCACCCGGACCATGGAGCGCTTCGGCAGCCTCGACGTGCTCGTGAACAACGCCGGTATCAACCCCGTCTTCGGCCCCTTGGTCGAAGCGGACCTGGACGCCGTGCGCAAGATCTTCGACGTCAACGTCGTCGCCGCCCTGGGTTTCGTACAACTGGCGTGGCAGGCATGGCAGGCCGAACACGGCGGAGCGGTAGTCAACATCGCCTCGATCGGCGGCCTGCGCTCGACCGGCGTGATCGCCGCGTACGGGGCGAGCAAGGCCGCGCTCATCCGCCTGACCGAGGAACTGGCCTGGCAACTCGGCCCGAAGGTACGTGTGAACGCAGTCGCCCCTGCGGTGGTGAAGACCAAGTTCGCCGAAGCCCTGTACCTGGACCGCGAGGACGAAGCCGCCGACCGCTACCCCATGAAGCGCTTGGGCACTCCGGAGGACGTCGCCCGCCTGGTGGCGTTCCTGGCCTCCGACGCAGCCCCCTGGATCACCGGCGAGACCGTCCGCGTCGACGGCGGCATCCTCGCCACCGGGTCGCTGGCCTAGCAGCCGACCCGCCGATCCGCCGTGTCCAGCGCACGTGCCGAGCACCGGTTCCCGCTCCCGTAGCCGGCGAGTGACGAGGCGGGTGGTCGCGGAGCCCGGAGACCGGGCGCGGACCTGTGCGGAACCTTGACACCTCGCATCCGGTTCCAGGGCATCGGCGTTGCCGCGCGCGGGTCAGCCGGCCGCGATGGCTGTTCGTTGTCGGGTCGTTGTCGGTGCCTCCGCTTCGTGAGTAGGTGAAGTGTTCGTGGCGGTGCGCGCCTGTGGCCGTGGATGGGCCGTGGGCGGGTCGGTGGCGGTCGGCCAGGCCGCGGGCACGGTGGTGCCGGTAGGGTGCAGAGCTGTGGCGGAACCTTGGATCAAGGTGGGGCTCGGAGTGGCGCTCGGAGAAGATCCGCTCGGGAAAGCTCCGTCTGTCTGCGGTTCGCCAGTCGATGTCGGGGCGCCATCACCGGAGCGGTGGGGCGAGGGCGGACTGGTGTCTGTAAGAGGCGCGTTCGTCGGCGCTGTGGTGGCTTGGGGTGCGTTCGGGTAGGGCGTGTCCGAGCGGGGTGCACCCGATGGCTGGGTGGTCGGCGGCTGGTGGCTGGTGCCGGCCGGGGCGGGCGGGGTCGCCGGGTCCTCGGTGGAGACAGGTCGCCCGCTCAGCGCAAAGCCCACCGCCACCACGAGCGCTGTCGTGCCCAGTGCGCTCCCGGCCACCTTCAGGGCTCGGCGGCGGCTTCGGACCGCGTGGCCGTGGTGGATGACGTCCATCGCACCGAACGTGCGCGGCCTGGGCTTGATGTCGAGTTCCTCGAACAACTCCTTCAGCCGGTCCTCAAGCATTGCGCGACACCTCCTGCCACAGCGCGCCGAACTCCGGGCCCAACCTCTGCCGCAACGCCTTGAGGCCACGGCTGGTGTTGCTCTTCACCGTGCCCACCGAGCAGCGCAGTGCCACCGCCGTCTCCTCCACGCCCAGGTCGTGCCAGAACCTGAGCACCAGCACCGCCCGCTGCCGTGCCGGAACCCTGCCCAGCGCCTGCCACACCACCAACTTGTCCTCGCTCAACCCGGCGGTGGCCGGCACCTCGGGCAGCGTCTCCGCCAACTTCTCCCGCCGCCACCGTGCCCGGCGTCGCTCCGCGAGGAACGTGCGCACCACGATCTGCCGGAGGTACGCGTCCAGGCCCTCGCGCCGGGCCATCTTCGGCCCGGCCAGGTACAGCTTGAGGAACGCGGCCTGCACGACGTCTTCGGCCTCGTGGTGGTTGCCGCACAGCAAGTACGCGGTGAAGCGCATCGAGTCGGCGCACCGGTCGAAGTGTTCGGTGAATTCCGCGTCCCAACCCACGCCGTCAGCGCCTCGTCGTGCTGGGCACCGCCGTCGGCTCGGGGTGGCCGGTGGTCGGGTACGCGGTTGGTTCTGGACCCGGCCACGTGGTGTTGGTCGGGTAGGCGGGCGTCGGGTACGGCGGAGACGTCGGCGAGGCGGTCGGGGACGGCTCGGGCCTGGCACTCGTCGGCTGCGGTTCGCCGGAGGGCCGGGGTGTCGTGGGATAGCCGGTCGTCGGATGACCGGCCGTGGGCGTGGCGGTGGAGGACGGCGCCGGGTGCGTGGTGGTCGGGTACTCGGATGGCGCGGGTGAGGTGGCCGGGTACGTCGGGGACGTCGATGGCGGTGGCGTGGTCGGCACGGTCGATGTGGGTTCGGTCTGACCGCCGCCGGCCAGGGCGGGCACCGCAGCGGCGATCCCGCCGACCACGATGACTCCGGCCGCGAGTACGAGTCGTGTGCGCATGTCTTTCTCCTCAGGTGCCTTGTGGACCACCTCCGATCGGTGACCCCCTCGCCCTTATCCATGCGGTTGGCGGGCTCGGGGGTTGTCACGAGTTTTCTCAGGCTGTCAGGGACCTTGTGACCTGCACCAACGCTGCGGACAGCCGGTCGAACGGCAGGCCTTGGTCGACCAGCCAGTGCTGCACCTGCTCGGCGGACAGCGCGGCCAGCAGCACGTCCGCCGCGATGTCCGGCTCCGGCGCGCGGCACTGCTCCAGCAGGTACGAGCAGTGCCTGCGCCAGAAGGCGTGCGCCCCCGGCCGGAAGCGCGCGCCCGTGGTGGAGGTCTGGGACAGCAGCACGATGTCCAGCGATTCGCGGAGGAACCCCAGGTAGGCGGTGGTGAAAGCGACCAGCCGGTCGGCCGGTCCCATGCCCGGGCCCAGTGGCGGCCTTCCGCTCAGGATCCCCTTCTGGAGCTCGGTCTCGCGCTGGTCCAGCAGAGCCGTGGCCAGGCCGGACTTGTCCCCGAAGTGGCGGTAGAGCGTCCCCTTGCCCACGCCCGCGGCGGCGGCCACGTCGTCCATCGTCACGCTCTCGACCCCGCGCTCGGCGAACAGCCGGCCGGCGGCCTCCAACACCTTCGCCCGGTTCCGCACGGCATCGGCCCGCAGGGGCAGCGAGACCTCGACCGGCACGGTCGGGAAAGAAATGTCGATCGGGATCTTTGACGAACCGGACTGCGGTCCGCTACTGTCTGAATCCATGAAGCGGACTCTAGTCCGATTCGACTCAGGAAGGAACTCGCCGTGTCGAAGCTCTTGCACGTGTCCGCCTCGCCCCGAGCCGAGGCGTCCGAGTCGCTGGCCATCGCGTCGGCGTTCGTCGAGGCGTACCGGGAGAGCCATCCCGAGGACGAGGTCGAACACTGGGACCTGTGGGACGGCTCGCTGCCCGCCTTCGGACCGGCCGCGACCGGGGCGAAGATGGCGGTGATCCGGGGTCTCGAGCCGGTGGGCGAGGAGGCCGAGGCCTGGCGCGGTGTGCTGGCGGCGGTCCAGCGGTTCGTGGGCGCGGACCGGTTGCTGTTCAGCGTGCCGATGTGGAACTCGGGCATCCCGTACGTGTTGAAGCAGTTCGTGGATGTGGTGTCCCAGCCGGGCCTGGTGTTCGGGCTCGACGCCGAGACGGGGTACCAGCCACTGCTGGCGGGGCAGGGGAAGCGGGCGGCGGTGGTGTACACGAGTTCGGTGTGGGGGCCGGACGTCGGGCCGGCGTTCGGCACGGACTTCCAGTCCACCTACTTCGACGACTGGCTGCGCTGGACAGGCGTCACAGACGTGACTCGGATTCGCCACCACCCGACGCTGACCGGAGACGTCGAAGACTCGCGCCAGACCGCGCTGGCTGCCGCCCGGGAGGCCGCGAAGACCTTCTGAACAGCCGGGTGCGGGGCCCGCCAGGGGTGGAGCAGCCAGCCGGGGGGGTGAAGCAGCCAACTGGATCGGCGACGGCGGCTGGGCTGCGGCGGCGGCTAACGAACGGGCGATTGGTGAACGAGCGGTTGACAGAAGGACGGGGGTGACAGAAAGGAGATTTGCTGACGCCGGTCGACGGACGGAGGTCAACGGACGGGCGTTGATGAGGCGGGCGTGACCGTGCTGTGGGTGTAGGCGGTGGAACAGCAGCCCGGAGGAGTCGGCTTCCGGGGGTGCGGGAGTTGTAGCCAGGGGGGAGTGACGACAGCCGTGGTCGGGTGTGTGCGCTAGTCGCGCACGACTATCTCTACGGCTCGGGCGCGTTGGGCGGCTTCGTCCAGTACTGCTCGTCTGGGTTCGGGGACGTCGAGGACGCGGCGGGAGGCTTGGGCGAAGATCGGAGCCAGGCGGCGGTCGACTTTGAGGGTGTCCAGGGCCTGTTTGTCGCCGCCCACCACTATTGCGTCCAGCTCTGACAGGTGTGGGAGCAGGACCCTGGCCGCGTCGTCGGCGGCAGCCTGCAGGGCGACTCTCGCCTGGCCTTCACGGCGGCGGGCGAAGCGTTGTTGGGACCAGCCGCCGGCTTTGTTGCGGCCGTGGACTTGGCGGCTGTCCGTGGTGGAGACCAGCACTGTGCCGTCTTGGGCTATGCCGATGCTGTGCCCGCCCAGGCGGACCAGGAGCAGGCCGAGGCGGCGGGATGCTGTGGCGTTGGCCAGCAGCGGCTCGATGGCAAGGCCAACGACCTCACCCGTGGGGGTGAATTCTCCGAAGGCTGCTGTCACCTCTGCGGTGGCACCGTCACTGGCTGTGACTACGACTTGGGAGGGGGTGGTTCGGGTTGTCGCTATGCCGTTGTGGCGGGTGGCGAAGCGGGTGAACCAGCCGGACAGGCGTTCGGGCGCTACCTCCACCGCCCTGCCGCCGCCGGCTACGGGGCGGATCTTGGTCATGGCCGGGGTGTCATGCCGGGGCCACGGCTACCCACACCGGGAAGGGGTGGCCGCACTCGGCGGGTGAGAGGCGTTGGATCGCGCTGAAGCCGGCTACCGCCAGTTCGTCGGAGATCCGTTCCGGGGAGAGCACCCGGTGGCGGGTGGCGACGGTGTTCGCCACCTCCCAGGTCGTCTCGCCTCGGACCAGCTGGACGACCTCCAGGGCGTACGACTCGCCGTCTGGCGACCAGTCCCACAACTGGACCGTCACCTGGCGGTCTTTGCCCCGGCCGGAGACCTTCGGTGGCGGTGCGGTGGGGCGTAGGAGGCTGAGCTTGTCCAACTCGGGGACGGCCGCCACGAGGAGCCCGCCGGGGCGCAAGGCCGCTCGGGCAAGGCGCAGGGCGTGGGGCAGGGCGTCCTCGTGGGCCAGTCTCGGCAGCAGGTCGTCACCCGCCCGCACTACGTCGACCGGGTGAGGTGTGGGATTCGTGATCACGTCGAGGAGGTCCAGCACCTGGTGCCTGCCGGCTCCCAGCACCGCCGCGGCCACCTCGGTCAGCGGGTCCTCCGGCATGGGTACGAGGTCCTGGGCGGCGGTCACCGGCACACAGTAGGGCCAATCGATCACATGACGCCATTGGTCCGCAGTGGCCTTGATGGCGGTCATCGCACGGCCGTTGGGCAGCCCCATAACCCCGCGCGGATACCGAAGGGGTTACTACCCCTCCTCCGACACCTCGTGCACAATGTTACCGGCGGGTTTACAGGAACCGAAGCAAGGGCAATCACCACTTGACAGAACTAGCGCCATCCCAGTGAACTCGTAACCCATACGGCCCAACCATTGACTCCACCTGGACGGCACCACCGCACTGCGTTGGCGGGTAGGGTCACTGGGGCGTGATCTAATGACAGCGGGGAGTCACAATGACCAACGCTGCCGGTCGACCCAACCTGTCCGTCGACGAACTCGACTCGGCGGGACACGGCAGTCTTGCGCAGCTCCTGACCACGGGACCATTCCCCGAGGCGCTGAGAGCCGCGATCAAAGCCAGCAGGCTCAGTCTCGACCGCATCCAACACCGGCTCGCTCTGCGCGGGGTCACCATCAGCGTCGCGACGCTGAGCTACTGGCAGTCCGGCCGACGCCGACCGGAGCGACCGGAGTCGCTGGAGGCGTTGCGCCATTTGGAAACCGTGCTCGGCGTGCCGCAGGCGGGTCTGTCCGCGCTGCTCGGCCCACCGAGGCCGCGCGGCAGGCGTTCGCGTCCCACGACGATGATGCCGATCGACGCGCTGTGGGCGCGCCGCGAGCGGGTCGCGAACCTGCTCACGAAGGTCGACACGTCGTCCGACGTCAAGCTCGGCCGGATCAGCCAGCACGACCGCATCGAGATCGCGGCCGATGGCGGCCAGCGCTCGGCGTGGGTGCGGCAGATCCTCCGTGCCGAGCAGGACGGCCCGGACCGCTGGGCGCTGGTGTTCGAGACCGAGGAGTCCGACGTCCTCCCGGAGGTCGTCAACCTGCGCAACTGCCACCTGGGCCGGGTCGTCGAGGACACCGACGCGAACATCATGGCCGCGGAACTGATGTTCGACCGGCCCCTGGCCAGGGGCGAGACCATCATCATGGAGTACGAACTGCTGTTCGCCGAGGGGCACTACCCGGCCGGCAACAACACGTTCGCCCGCAAGTTCCGACTTCCGGTGCGGGAGTACGTGATCGAGGTGCGGTTCGACCCGTCCTACCTGCCGTCGCGCTGCCAGCAGTTCAGCGTGCCCGCCGGGGACGACACGCCGTCGCGACGGCGCAACCTGGCGCTGGACAACGCCGGCGGCGTGCACGCGGTGGCGCTGGGGTTCGGACCGGGTGTGTTCGGCATCCGCTGGGAGTGGCCGAAGTAGCCGTCAGCCCATGACGGCCCGGTGACCAGCGCGATTCCGGGTAGCAGACCGAAGTGACGGCCCTTGGGGATTCCTCCCCGAGGGCCGTTGTCATTCGAGGGCCGTTGTCATTTCGGACGGATCGCGACCGGATCAGGCCTGCCGCTTGGGAACGGTCGGTTCCGGCCGGGTCGTGACCCGGCCGGAACCCCTCGATCAGATGTAGCCGTTGATGTGCAGCGACACGGCGCGGATCGAACCGCGGTCGGAGACGACGGAGTCGACGACCTTGAACGTCCACGTGCCGTCGACCGGTTCGGTGAGCAGTGCGTTCAGCGACCCGATGGGTCGCCAGCCGCCGGTGAACGGCGCCTTGGCCGACGTCACCGACGAGAACGGGCGGTCGGCGGAGTCGTCGAACACGACCTGGCACAGGTTGGCGCCGGTACCGCCGACGCGCTGGAACAGGGTCGCCGTCGCGCCCGAAGGCGAGGTCAGCGTGCCGACCAGGTCACCGACGAAGGTGTGGTCGATGCCGACCGTCGTGGCGCCGTCGGCCGCGCTGCACGTCGCGCCGTCGATCGAGAACGTGATCTTCGATCCGCGCCCGACCCCGCTGACCTCGATCGGCACCGCGATACCGACCGTGTCGTTGTCCGGGATGGCCACGACCGGCCCGCCATAGGCGAAGTGCTTGGCCTCACGGGACGGCTCACCCACGGGGATCTGGAACGTGCTGGTCGTCGGCGACAGCGTGCCCGCGTAGGTCACCCGCGCGTCCAACCGCACCGGCTGACCGACCGGCGCGGACGCGGGCACGGTCACCTTGAACGTATTGGTCACCGTCTGGCCGACCTCCACGTTGCCGTAGTACTTCGACCGGGGCGCGATGGTCACGCCCGCCGTCGCCGAGGTCAGCACGAGGCTGGTCGACGCCGCCAGGCCGTCACCGGTGTTGAGCACCGGCACGGTCACGGTCGCGGTGGTGCCCGGCTTGAGGTACTGGCTGCCGTCGCTGTCGTTGACCACCGAAGGCTTCTGCGCGCGGGCGAGTGGCTGCGGTGACGCACCCGTGTGGGCCAGCACCAGGTCGGCGCGCACGATGCCCGCGCCGGTCCGGTTGTCCACGCCCGTCTCCGCGATGTCCAGAGCGGTCGTGGTGAGCGCCTCCCGCACCTCTGCCGGGGTGAGAGTGGGGTTGCCGGACAGGATCAGGCCCGCGATGGCCGCCGCGTTCGGCGCGGACGCCGAGGTCCCGAAGAACGGGTTGAAGCCGGTCACGCTGGTCTGCACGCCGTCGGCGGCGGTCAGGTCCGGCTTCTGCCGCACCTCGGGGCTCGGGGTGCCGTCGGGAGCGAAGAACACCCGGCGCGGACCGTCCGAGGTGAACCGTTCGGGCTTCTGCGTGCGGTCGAACGCATTGGGGTACGGCCCACGCGGGTTCGCCGGGTCGCCGGGCTCAAGGTCGTAGGGCAGCGGGTTGTTCGCCGGTGCCGCTGCCACGCTGATCGCGCCCTTGGCCGCCGAGTGACCACGGGTCACGCCGGGCGTCGAGAACTTCTTCAGCCCGTCGGACGAGTCCTTGAACCGGCCGCCGAGCGCCGACAGCGAGATGTACTTGTCCTCACCGCGGAACTTCACCACGGCCAACCGCAGGCCGAGGCCGCCGGCGGGCGTGTTCAGCCGCTCGTACGGGTCCTGGGTGCCGTCCTGGTTGTTCTGGCTGAACGCCACCACGTTGCCCTGCGCGTTGGCCGCGTACAGGTCGTAGTCGTTGAACGACGACGCCAGCGGGTCAAACCAGAACAGCGTCACCGGCACGTTGCCCGAGCTGTCCGACAGCGGATTGAACACCTGCTTCGCGCCGGGGTCGGGGTCGAAGTCGTGCGCGGTGCCGGCGAACTTGCCGATGCCCACGCCGGAGTCGACGAAGTCACCCTCCCAGTGCCCGGACGTGCCTTCGGCGACGTTGCCCTCATTGCCGGCGGACGAGAAGAACACCGCGCCGTCGGCGACGACCGCGTCCACGGCGCGGGCGATGACACCGTCCTGGAACGGCGACTCGTTGAGGTAGAGGATGTCGTCCACGATCACGTCGCAGCCGAGCTGGAAGCGCAGTCCCCGGATGTTGTCCGCGAAGCCGGCGTCACCGTTGACGGCGGTCGCGAAGCCGAGGCCGGCGTTGGGCGCGATGTCGTGGAGGATCTCCAGCAGCGCGGTGCCCTCGTCGCCCGAGCCCTCCTGACTGGGCAGGATCTCCACGGCCGGCAGCTCGCCCGCCGCCTGCGACGCGCCCAGCGAGGCCACGCCGTTGGACAGCGCGCACAGCTTCACTCCGGTGCCGGTGACCCGATGCGTCTGCCGTGCGGTGTCGGCCGCGTGCGCCCGGTCGCCTTCGCCGACCTTCGGGGCGGCGGCCTTGGTACCGGTCAGCGCCGCGAGGGTGCGGGCCTCGACCTCCTTGGCCTTGTCCTCCTTCGACGGCGCCTTGGCATCCCGACCCGCCCGGTCCTGCTGGTGGAACGACTTGTACTCGACGGCCGTCTCCACGCGACGGACGTCACGCCGGGCGGCGAGCCTGCTCAACGTCCAGAGCGGCACCTGCGCGCGCACGGTCTTGCCTTCGGTGGAGACCGACCGGATCGCACCACCGGCGTTGCGGACCGCGGTGACGAGTTCGTCGGTGACGTGGTGAGCGCGGATGTCCACCACGACGGTGTTTCCGTTTTGGACCTTCACCCCGGTCTGGAGCGCCGGGAGCTTGTTGAACGTGGTCGCGTTGGAGCGCCGGCGCTCTTCCACGACCAGCGCGCTGTCCAGCTTGGACTCGGCGGGGGTGACGGACTTCTTGATGTCCTGCAACGCCGCGATCTGGGCGGCAGTCCTGTCCTGGACACCCTTCGAGGTCTTCGTGGGGTCGGCGGAAGCGGGCGTGACGGAGCCGAGCAGGGTGAGCAGAACGGCGGCGCCGGCCGCGAGCACGGAGTTTCTTCGGGATCGGCGAATCGGTGAGCGCACAGGCGTCCCCCAACGTTGAGCGTGCCCCCGACGCACGCGTGTCAACGATCGGATGTCTCCGATCGGGGGGTCAACGTATTGCGCACGGACGGATACCGTCTGCCACCGTTCGGCCTACTTCCCAGACGGTAGGAACCATCACAATTCACAGTACAAAAGCATCTGTCCACAGCTGACCGGTGCGTCCGGACAGTGCGTCGAGCAGCGCGGCGGCCTGGTTGTCGGTCAGCGAAGCGATGAAGTCCACCACCGCCCGGCCACGCGCCAGACCTTGCACCGCGTCCGGTCCGGACGGGGTCTCCCCCGTCGCTCCGACCAGTGCCGCCGGATCGGTGCGGGCCAACGACGCGTACTCGGCGCCGGCGAGCTCAACCAGGTCGTGCAGCCGACGCGGCAGCCGATCAGCCTCGTGCCGGTCGGTCACCCACTGCTCCAACGCCTCCACCAACGCGGTCAACAGCCGGGCTTGGCCCCGCTGGTGCAACGCCAGGTCGGGACGCAGCAGCACGAACCTGCGATGCACGAACTTCAGCACCTGCACCTCGTGCCACTGCCGAACGGCCAACACCACGTGCCCGGACCGGGTGGTGGGTTCCTCGACCACGCCGACGGAGTCCACCAACCGACGCGTCCAGCGGGCGGAGAACGCCGCGACCGCCTGCTCGGCTTCCACCGAACCGTCGAACGGCACGGACAGCAGCCCGTCGACCAGCTCCGCGCGCACCTTCGCGACGGCTTGGGCGAACGCATCGTCGTCCACCGCCCACGAGTCCTTCGCGTGCAGCCTCCGACGCAACGCCTCCAGCGAACGGCCGGGTCGGCGTGCCTGCGCGGCCAGGTCGACGGCGCTCAACGAGGCCAGCTCGATCGCGTGGTCGAGCCAGGTGTTCAACTCGGCCGACACCGTCGCGTGCTGCAACACACCGACGCGGTGGAAGTCCTCCAGGTCGTGGATGGCGTAGGCGATGTCGTCGGCGGTATCCATGACCGACGCCTCCACCGTCTGCTGCCACGGCTCCAGCCGGCCGGCGTAGAACTCGCGGGCCTGAGTCAGGTCGTCCAGTTCGGTCACGTAGGCGGAGAACTTCGCCGAACCCGTGCCCGGCGCGTCCGGTGGTTCGGCGGCTCCTCGCGGCGGTGCGGCCAGCTCCCTCGGGTGCGGCTGCGGGTAGGACAGCCGAGTCCACGGGTACTTGAGCATCGCCGCACGGACCGCCACGGTGAGGTCGAGGCCCAGCGCCGCCGGGCCACGCACGTCCGTGGTGGTGACGATGCGGAACGACTGGGCGTTGCCCTCGAACCCGTCGGACAGGCCGAAGCGGTGTCGGGCCAGGCGGTCGAGCACCTGTTCGCCGAGGTGCCCGAACGGCGGGTGGCCCAGGTCGTGCGCCAGGGACGCCGCTTCGACCACGTCGGGATCGCACCCGCCGAGCTTGTCGAGCACCCCGACGAGTTCCGGCCGAGACCCGAGGCGCTCGGCGATGGCCCGCGCGGCTTGCGCGACTTTCAGGCTGTGCGTCAGCCGGTTGTGCACCAGGAGCCCGGAGCCGGCGGAACTCACCACCTGCGTGACACCGCCGAGCCGGGCGAAGAACGGTGAACTCGCCACCCGATCCCGGTCCACGCGGAACGGGCTGGCCGCCAGGTCGGCCGGGACGGGCGTGGCGCTGTCCCCGCCGGACCTGCGGAGCGTTCTGGGGTCGTCGTGCTCGCGGTGCATGGCAAGAAAATAGTCCGTGCACGAGCCGGAGGCAGCACCACCAACGCAAAAAGCCCTCAGGGGGCACACGGATCCGTGTGCCCCCTGAGGGAAGGAATGTTCGGCGGCGTCCTACTCTCCCACACCCTCACGAGTGCAGTACCATCGGCGCTGGAAGGCTTAACTACCGGGTTCGGAATGGGACCGGGT
>NZ_JACHJN010000004.1 GCF_014203665.1 Saccharothrix tamanrassetensis | reverse complement strand
GTGGTCGGGGGGTTTGGGGTGGCGTGTTTTTGTCGATCACGCCCTTCGATCGACAAAACCAGCCACGACCTACCGACTTCCCGGCGACCGAGCCGCCGCCTGCGAAGCAGCGGCCATCCAACGCAGTAGCCTGACTGGTATGGCGGCTCGTAGCACGGTGAAAAAGCCGGAGACTCAGCTCGGCCTCACCCGGCGGGCGCGGAAGATGGTTCGAATCCTCCAACAGGGTTACCCCGACGCGCACTGCGAGCTGGACTTCACCACGCCGCTGGAGCTGTTGGTCGCGGTCGTGCTGTCCGCGCAGACCACGGACGTCCGGGTCAACATGGTCACGCCCGCCCTGTTCCAGCGCTACCGCAAGGCCGCCGACTACGCCTCGGCCGACCGCACCGAGCTGGAGGAGCTGATCCGCTCCACCGGCTTCTACCGCAACAAGGCCACGTCCCTGATCGGCTTGGGCGCGGCGCTCGTCGAGCAGTTCGGCGGTGAGGTGCCCGGTCGGTTGCAGGACCTGGTGACGCTGCCCGGTGTCGGGCGCAAGACGGCGAACGTGGTGCTGGGCGACGCGTTCGGCGTGCCGGGCATCACCGTGGACACCCACTTCGGCCGGCTGGTCCGCCGCTGGGGCTGGACCGAGGAGGAGGACCCGGTCAAGGTCGAGCACGCGGTCGGCGCCCTGGTCGAGCGCAAGGACTGGACGCTCCTGTCGCACCGCACGATCTTCCACGGCCGCCGCGTCTGCCACGCCCGGACGCCGGCCTGCGGCGCGTGCCTGCTGGCACCGCAGTGCCCGTCCTACGGCATCGGCCAGGTGGACCCGGTGAAGGCGGAGAAGCTGGTCAAGGGCGAGGAAGCGCCGCACCTGATCGCACTGGCGGAGCGGGTGCGGGCGGGGGAGAAACTGGCGTGAGCCGGAGAGCGCGGTGGGCGGTCGTCGTCCTGGTGCTGGCCCTCGCCGGAGTGGTGGCGCTCTGGCCGCGCACACCGGACCCGGACCCGGTTCCGCCGCCGAACGGCTCGACCGGCCAGGAGTCGAACGCCCGGACCAAGTCGCCGGAAGACGTGCTGCTGATGCGCAACCAGGCGGCGCTGCGACCGTGCCCGCGCGGTGAGGGCGGACCGCCGAGGTTGCAGGGCGTGCAAGTCACGTGCCTGGGCGACGGCGAGCGGCTGGACGTCGCCACGGCGCTGTCCGGGCGGGTGCTGGTGAACTTCTGGGCGACCTGGTGCGTTCCCTGTCAAGAGGAACTGAAGGTGCTGGACGCGTACGCCCAGCAGCCGGGCGCGATCCCGGTGCTGGCGGTGCTGGTGGAGAGCAAGGAGGCGGACGGGCTGGAGCTGCTGGCGAAGCTGGGCGTGCACCTGCCGGCCGTGTTCGACGAGGCGGACGCGGTGCGCAAGGCCGTGCGGCCGCGGCCGGGACTGCCGTTGAGCTACCTGGTCGGCGCGGACGGCGCGCTGACCGAGATCACCGACCCGGTCGTGCTGACCAGCGTGGAGCAGGTGCGCGAGGTGGTCGGATGAGCGCGCTGGTGAGCCCGGAGGACGTCCCCGAGTGGATGAGCGGGCTGGTCAAGGCCACCGCCGAGATCGACGCCCGCGCGTTCACCAGGGTCTCGCCGCCGCCGGAGGGCACCGGGCGGCAGGCGGCCGTGCTGATGCTGTTCGGCGAGGGCGTGCAGGGCCCGGACGTGCTGCTCCTGCGGCGCTCGGACACCCTCGGGTCGCACCCGGGGCAGGTGGCGTTCCCCGGCGGTGCGGCCGACCCGACCGACGACGGGCCGGTCGACACGGCGCTGCGGGAGGCGTTCGAGGAGACCGGCGTGCTGCGGTCCGGCGTCCGCCCGGTGGCGACGCTGCCCAAGCTGTACGTGCCGGTGTCCGAGTTCGTCGTCACGCCGGTGCTCGCGCACTGGGACGAGCCGTCGCCGGTAGCCCCGGTCGACCCGGCCGAGACCGCCGCCGTGGCCCGGGTTCCGATCACGCACCTGGCGGACCCGGCGAACCGGTTCCGGGTCACGCACCCGTCCGGATTCACCGGCCCGGCGTTCTCCGCACCTGGCATGTTGGTGTGGGGCTTCACCGCGGGCCTGCTCGACGGGCTGCTCAGGTTGGGTGGTTGGGAGCGCCCGTGGGACACCACCGACGTGCGCGACCTTGAGCTAGCGTTGCGCGCTACGTGACGGAGGGTTGGGCGGCGTGAACTGGGTTGACCTGCTTGTCCTGGCGCTGGCCGCCTTCGCCGCGGTCTCCGGCGCCCGGCAGGGCATGGTCGTCGCGCTGCCCGCGTTCGTCGGGGTGCTGGTCGGCCTGGTGCTGGGCACGCAGCTCGCCCCGCTGGTGGTGGCCCAGTTCGAGAACGTCGTGACCAAGGTCGTGTTCGCGGTCGGGATCGTCGTCCTGCTGGTGGCGCTGGGCGAGACGCTGGGCGTGTACGTCGGGCGGATCATCAAGCCGCGGGTGAACTCCAGCCCGTTGCGCGGGGCGGACAACGCGCTCGGCGCGATCGTGCAGGGCGCGGTGGTGTTCGTGGTGGCGTGGATGATCGCGCTGCCGCTGACCATGGTGGCCGGGCTGCCGTCGCTGGCCAAGGCGCTGAACCAGTCGGTGATCCTGTCCACGGTCGACGACACCATGCCGCAGGCGGCGCGGACGTTGTCGCAGGACCTGCAGAACCTGTTCGACGTGTCCGGGTTCCCGGCCGCGACGGACCCGTTCGACCGGACGCCGATGAAGGAGGTCGGGCCACCCGACCCGACGCTGTCGGCGAACCCGGTGGTGCAGAAGCTGCGCCCCAGCGTGCTGAAGGTGCGCGGACGCGCGCCGTCGTGCTCACGGGCGCTGGAGGGAACCGGCTTCGTCGTCTCGCCGGAACGCGTGATGACCAACGCGCACGTCGTCGCCGGCACCTCCGAGGTGACCGTGGAGGTCGGGCGCGGGCAGTTCGACGCGACCGTCGTGCACTACGACGCGCAGACCGACGTGGCGATCCTGGCCGTGCCGGACCTCGAAGCGACGCCGTTGACGTTCCGGACCGACGAGATCAGGCAGGGCGAGGACGGGATCGTGCTCGGCTATCCGTTGGACGGTCCGTACACGGCGTCCGAGGCCCGGGTGCGGGAAAGGATCCCAATGTTGCGCGGGCCGGACATCTACGACGCGCAGACCGTGACGCGGGACGTGTACACGGTGCGGGCGAAGGTGCGGAGCGGCAACTCCGGCGGTCCGCTGGTCGACCCGCAGGGGCGGGTGATGGGTGTCGTGTTCGGTGCGGCCGTGGACGACCAGGAGACCGGCTTCGTGCTGACCGCGCAGGAAGTGGCGGACGAGGTGGCCAAGGCACCGACGCTGGTGCGGCGGGCTTCGACCCAAACCTGCGCGTCCTGATCACCGGATCTCCACATCGGACTGCTTGCCTGTGGCGGTGGACGCGATCAGGTACATGGACACGGTGGCGGAGCACGGGTCTGCCCGTGCGTACAAGGCGCGGTTGCTGGACGCGTTGAGCGTGCGGCGGTGGCACACCGTGCTGGACGTCGGGTGCGGACCCGGGACGGACCTGCTCGACCTGGCCGCGACGGGTGCGGAGTGGGTGATCGGGGTGGACGCCGACCCGCTGATGGTGGCCGAGGCCCGTCGTCGCACCGAGGACTACCCGGCGGTCGCGGTGCACCTCGGGGACGCGCGGGCGCTGCCCGTCGCGGACGGGATGATCGACCGGGCCAGGGTGGACCGGGTGCTGCACCACGTCGCCGAGCCGGCGGCGGTGTTCGCGGAGCTGCGGCGGGTCGTCCGGGCGGACGGGGTCGTTGTGGTCGCCCAGCCCGATTGGGACACGATCACGGTCGACCCCGGTGACGTGCGGGTCAACCGCGCGGTGCGGGAGTTCGTCTGCGACCACGTAGTGCGCAACGCGACCGTCGGGCGGCGGGTGGCGCGGCTGGCCGAGGAAGCCGGGTTCGACGCGGAGCTCCAGGTCACCGCGCCGGTGTTCCGGGACTTCACCGCCACGGACGAGATCCTCGGGTTCAGCCGCAACGTCGAGCGGGCGGTGCGGGCCGGTCGGCTGGACTGCGAGCGGGCCGGCCAGTGGCTGGCCGAACTGCGGACCGGGCGGTTCCTGGCCACGGTCATGCTGTTCACGGCTGTGCTGAGGCCAGGAACCCGGTGATGATCCGGCTGGTGCTGTTCGGCGCTTCCTGGTGCGGGAAGTGCCCCACCTCGGGCAGGCAGCGGTAGCGGGCGCCCGGACCCACCCAACGACCCGAGTCGGACGCGGTGGACTCCAGCATCACCGGGTCCAGGCCTCCGTGCAGTTGCAGCACCGGCACGCCGAGGCGCCGGTCGATGGCTTCGGCGAACCGGCGGCCGTCGGTGCGCAACTGCGAGCGCACCGCCCAGCGGTGGTACTCCAGGGCCGAGTGGGCGACGCCGGGCACCAGCATCGCCTGGCGGTTGCGGCGCACGATCTCGTCGAACTCGGGGGAGACCGTCCACTTGGGACCGCCCCACGAGGTGAGCAGGCGTTCGACGGCCGCGCCGCCGTCGTTGGTCAGCCAGCGCTCGGGGTAGACCGGGAGCTGGAAGCGGAACAGGTGGCCGCTGGCCCGTCCCTGGCCGCGCGGGTGGCGCCGGATCGCCCGGCGCAGCGCCAGCGGGTGCGGTGCGGACACCGTGGTGATCGAGTGGACGACGCGGGGGTGCATGGCGGCGACCGTCCACGCCAGCATGCCGCCCCAGGCGTGGCCGACGATGTGCGCCCGGGGCGCGCCGAGGGCCTTCACCAGGCCTGCGACGTCACCTGCCAGCGTGAACCCGTCGTAGCCGCGCGGGGGTTTGTCCGAGTCGCCGTAGCCGCGCAGGTCGACCGCGACCGCCCGGTACCCGGCGTCGGCGAGCGCGACCACCTGGTGCCGCCACGACCACCAGAACTCGGGGAAACCGTGCAGCAGCAGGACGAGCGGGCCTTCGCCGGACTCCGCCACGTGCAGGCGGATGCCGTTCGCGGACACGTCCCGGTGGACCCAGGGTCCGGCGACCCGGGCGGTGGACGGATCCGGCGGCAGCGGCACGGCGTGGCTCAGGACCCGTCGCCGCGGTGCCGGAGTGCCGCGACGGTGTCCCTGGCCGAGTCGATGGTCCGCTGCGGGGCGCGCAGCTTCTTCACCTTGCGGTAGCCGAGGAACGCGAAGCCGACGGCGGCGAGCAGCATCAACCCGAACACGATCAGGAACGCCGCCCAGCGCGGCAGCCACACGTCCAGCAGCTCGGCGCCGAAGAAGAAGAAGAAGAACGAGCTGAACAGCAGCACGGTCAGCGCCACGATGAAGTAGACGCTGCCCTTGAGGCCCTTCTTCACCTCGCCGGCGATCTCCGACTTGGCGAGTTCGACCTCTGCCCTGACCAGCGTGGACAGGTGTGCGGTCGCGTCGCGGACCAGGCCGCCGACGGACGTCTCCTCCGCGATCTTCGCCGCGCTCTCCGCGGTCAACGGGATCGACGGAACAGGTGGCAGCCCGCTGCCGTTGGTGTTCTCCCGAGCGGTGGTCACGGGCTCATCGTGCCATGAGACGGTCGCGTCGGTAGGTCGAGGCTCATCGCGCGGTGATCACGCTTTCGATCGATGTGCGACGGGCGGCTGATCAGTCGTCTTCCTCGGCGCGTTGGTGGACCCGGCTGCGCCGGACCAGCAGAACCGCCGCGAGCAGGGAGGCCGCCATCGACGCCAGCAGCACGGCCGCTTTCGCCTGCTCGGCGGCCGGTCCGTCCAACGCCAGGTCCGAGATCAGCAGGCTCACCGTGAACCCGACGCCGCCCAGCATCGCCACCGCCACGATGTCCCGCGGTCCCGCGCCGCTGGGCCACACGGCCGCCTTGAACAGCACGGCCAGCGCGGACGCGCCCACGATGCCGACCAGCTTGCCCACCACCAACCCGAGCATGACGCCCAGCGCCAACCGGTCCTCGAACAGCGACCCGAGCGCCTCCAGGCTCACCGGGACACCCGCCGCGAACAGCGCGAACACCGGCACCGCCAGCCCGGCCGACCAGGGCTGCAACCGGTGCTCCAGGCGCAGCGCGGGCGCCTCGTGCTCGTAGTGGTCCTTGCGCACGCGGGTCAGCAGGGCCAGCGCGACGCCCGCGATGGTTGCGTGGATGCCCGCCGAATGCACCGCGACCCAGGTGCCGAGCGCGATCGGCACGTAGAGCCAGGGCGTCGTGACCCGCTTGTGCTGCAGGAACGCGTACAGGGCGAGCAGGGCTACCGCCGCCAGAGCCGCGAGCACGTCGAACTGGGCGGTGAACAGCACCGCGATGAGGATGATCGCGCCGAGGTCGTCCACCACGGCCAGGCTCAGCAGGAAGACCCGCAGACTGCTCGGCAGCCCGGACGCCGTGATCGCCAGGACCCCGAGCGCGAACGCGATGTCGGTGGCCACCGGGATCGCCCAGGCCCGTTCGATGCCCGGCTCGCCCCACCCGACGCCCAGCGCGACCACCGCGGGCACGACCATGCCGCCGACCGCCGCCAGCACGGGCAGGATCGCGGCCTTGAAGTTGTTCAGCTCGCCGATCACCAGCTCGCGCTTGAGCTCCAGCCCGGCGACGAAGAAGAAGATCGCGAGCAGGCCGTCCTTGGCCCAGTCCCCGACGCTCAGGCTCAGGTGCAGCGACTCGGGTCCGACGTGGAAGTCCCGCAACGCGGTGTACGTCCCGCTCAACGGCGAGTTCGCCCAGATCAGCGCGACCGCGGTGGCCGCCAGCAGCACCATGCCGCCGACGGTCTCGGTGCGCAGGTAGCGGGCGAACTCCGCGACAGCTTCGCGCTTGCGACTCAAGGTGTGGCTCCCGGGTGGGTCGGCTACGGAACATCCTCGTGCCGACCAGACTTCCCGGCTCACCTTGGCGCAACTCTAACGCACGGACGGGTGCCGCCTCTCGTCGGCGGCACCCGTGCGGACGTGCTCAGTCCTCCGCAGCGCCCTTCTTCAGGCCGCTGGAGATGAGCTCCATCACGGAGGAGTCGGCGAGCGTCGTGACGTCACCCACCTGCCGGTTCTCCGCCACGTCGCGCAGCAGCCGGCGCATGATCTTGCCGGACCGGGTCTTCGGCAGCTCCGGCACGACCAGGATCTGGCGCGGCTTGGCGATCGGGCCGATCTCCTTGGCCACGTGGTCGCGCAGCGCCTTGATCGCCGCCGCGCCGTCCGAGCCCTCGGCCACCCCGCCGCGCAGGATGACGAACGCCACGATGCCCTGGCCGGTGGTCGGGTCGGTCGCGCCGACGACCGCCGCCTCCGCCACGGTCGGGTGCGAGACCAGCGCGGACTCGACCTCGGTGGTGGAGATCCGGTGGCCGGACACGTTCATCACGTCGTCCACCCGGCCGAGCAGCCAGATGTCGCCGTCGTTGTCGTACTTGGCCCCGTCGCCCGCGAAGTAGAAGCCCTGCTCGCCGAACCGCGACCAGTAGGTGTCGCGGTAGCGGGCCTCGTCGCCCCAGATGCCGCGCAGCATCGACGGCCACGGCTCGTCCAGCACCAGGTAGCCGCCACCGCCGTGCGGAACCTCGTTGCCCTGGTCGTCCACCACCTTCGCGCCGATGCCGGGCAGCGGGCGCTGCGCCGAGCCGGGCTTGGTGGACGTCGCGCCCGGCAGCGGCGAGATCATGATCGCGCCGGTCTCGGTCTGCCACCAGGTGTCCACGATGGGCGTCTTGCCGGCGCCCACGTTCTCCCGGTACCAGATCCACGCCTCGGGGTTGATCGGCTCGCCGACGCTGCCCAGCACGCGCAGCGACGACAGGTCGTACTTGGCCGGGATGTCCGCGCCCCACTTCATGAACGTGCGGATCAGCGTCGGCGCGGTGTAGTAGATCGACACGCCGTACTTCTGCACGATCTCCCAGTGCCGGCCCTCGTGCGGGGTGTTCGGCGTGCCTTCGTAGACGACCTGCGTGACGCGGTTGGACAGCGGGCCGTACACGATGTACGTGTGGCCGGTGACCCAGCCGATGTCGGCGGTGCACCAGTACACGTCGGTGTCCGGCTTGAGGTCGAACACGTTGTGGTGCGTGTACGACGCCTGGGTGAGGTAGCCGCCGGACGTGTGCAGGATGCCCTTGGGGTTACCCGTGGTCCCGGACGTGTACAGGATGAACAGCGGGTGCTCGGAGTCGAACGCCTCCGGCGTGTGCTGGTCGGACTGCTTGTCGACCAGGTCGTGCCACCAGACGTCGCGGCCCTCGGTCCACTCGACCTCGGAGTCGGTGCGCTTCACGACGAGCACGTGCTCGATGCTCGTGGCGTTGGCGACGGCCTCGTCCACGGCGGGCTTGAGCGGGGCCGGCTTGCCGCGCCGGTACTGGCCGTCGGTGGTGATCACCAGCTTGGCCCGGGAGTCCTCGATGCGGGTGCGCAGCGCCTCGGCGGAGAAGCCGCCGAACACCACGCTGTGCAGCGCGCCGAGGCGGGCGCAGGCGAGCATGGCGAAGATCGCCTCCGGCACCATCGGCATGTAGATGGCGACCCGGTCCTCGGCGCCGATGCCCAGCTCGACCAGCGCGTTCGCCGCCCTGGACACCTCGCGCTGGAGTTCGGCGTAGGTGATGGCGCGGCTGTCGCCGGGTTCGCCCTCCCAGTGGATCGCGACCTGGTCGCCGTGCCCGGACTCGACGTGCCGGTCCACGCAGTTGTAGGCGACGTTGAGCTTCCCGCCGACGAACCACTTGGCGAAGGGTGCGTTCGACCAGTCCAGGACCTGGGTCCACCTGGTGTCCCACGCCAGCCGCTCGGCCTGCTTCGCCCAGAACGCCTCGCGGTCGGCACTCGCCTCCTCGTACAGCGCCGAGGTCGCGTTGGCCTGTGCGGCGAACTCCTCGCCGGGAGGGAACGTCCGGTTCTCGGTGAGCAGGTTGTCCAGGGCCGGTCCCTGGGCTTGCGGCTGGTTCATGGTGGGTGGACCTCCTGAATCCGTGGGGTGCGCACTGACGGTAGTGCGATTCAGTTCACTGCGCACCCAAAAGGTTCAGACCAATTACGAGCGGGTGCGAAACACGCGGGTAACTGTGTAACCCGGCTCGGGGTCCGTTGACCATGCCGATCCCGCTGACTGGCACAACCACTGCGACCAGCGGCGCTATTCGTGACCAGAGTCACCAGCCAGGGCGGCTCTGGCAGTCGGCCACTCGGTGGCGGTCATCGAGTAGACGACCGTGTCCCGGAGCGTGCCGTCGGGTCGGATCCGGTGTGCGCGCAGCACGCCTTCACGGGTCGCGCCGAGCCGTTCGATCGCACGCTGTGACCGCTCGTTGCGGCAGTCGGTGTGCCAGCCGACGCGGTGCGCTCCCAACTCCTCGAAGGCGCGGGTGAGCAGGAGGAGTTTGGCGTTGCGGTTCAACGCCGTGCGCTGCCAGCGCGCGCCGATCCACGTGTAGCCGATGTAGAGGCCGCGGTTCTCAGGGTCGATCTCGTAGTACGAGGTCGTGCCCGCGACCTCGCCCGTGTGCGCGTCGATCTGCGCCCACGCTCGTCGGTCCGGGTCGGCGAGGATGTTCTCGACCATGGTCCGGGCTTCGGAGACGCTCCGCGGTTGGCGGACGCTCAGCCACGTCCAGATGCCCGGGTCCTTGCCCGCCTCCAGGAGGCCCTCGGCGTGGTCGAGGCTCAGCGGTTCGAGGCGGACGTGCTCGCCGACGAGGGTGGGGCGGTCGTACCAGGTCATGCGTGCGACGCTATTACCGTCGAGTGGCTATCGGTAATGGCCAATTCCGAGTTCTTCCAGATAGCCAATTACCGACGGGTAGTGTTCTCCGGCGTGACCGATCCGCTTGCCCCGCTGCTGGACCTGCCCGGTGTGGCCGACGCCGTCCGGTCCGCCCGTGACGCCGTGTTCCAGGTGCACCGGCACCGGGTGAACCTGCGTGGCTGGGCCACCACCGCCGCCGAGGCCTCGGTGCGGGCCGCGCGGGCGTCGGCCGCGCTCGACGGCGGGCCGACCGAGATCCCCGAGGACGGGACGGTGTCCGACCCGGTGCTGGCCGGGGCGCTGCGGGTGGCCGAGGCGCTGGGCGTGGTGTTCCCGACCTGGCAGCGGGCGCCGTTGCAGGCGCTGGCCCGGCTGCACGTGCTGGCCGGCGCGGACCTGGGCGCGGAGCTCGGCCGGCCGCGGGTGTCACCGGGCATCTCCGAACGGCTCGACCTGCTGGCCGGGCTGGTCACCGGCGGGACGTCCGTGCCCGGACCGCTGCTGGTGGCCGTGGTGCACGGCGAGCTGATGTCGCTGGCCCCGTTCCCCACCGCCAACGGCGTGGTGGCCCGGGCCGCGTCCCGGCTGGCGTCCATCGCGACCGGGCTGGACCCCAAGTCGCTGGGCGTGCCCGAGGTGTCGTGCCTGCGGCGGCAGAACGACTACGCCGCCGCGCTGCACGGCTTCTCCACCGGGGAACCCGAGGGCGTGACCCGGTGGATCCTGTTCTGGTGCGAGGCGTTGGAGGCGGGCGCCCGCGAGGCGCGCGGCATCGCGGACGCCGCCTCCGCCTAGAGCAGTTCCCCCAACGCCGTGGCGGCGCGTTCCGCGTCCTCGAACGTGTTGTAGAGCGGCGCGAAGCCGAACCTGAGCACGTCCGGCGGGCGGTGGTCGCCGATGACCTGCCGTTCGACCAACCGCCGCATCAGCGTGGCCGCGTCCGGGTGGCGCAGCGACACCTGGTGGCCGCGCCACTCGCCGTCCGGCGTGATCACCTCGATGCCGGGCAGGTCTTCCACCAGGTCGCGGAAGTGCGCGGTGAGGGCCAGGCCCTTGGCGCGGACGTCCTCCAGGTCCACCCGGTCCCACACGTCCAGCGCCGCGTCCAGGGCCAGCATGGAGATGATGTCCGGCGTGCCGACGCGGGCCCGTGAGACGCCGGGGTCGGGCGTGTAGTCGGGGCTCATCGCGAACGGGGACCGGTGGCCCGTCCAGCCGGTCAGCGGCTGGTGGAACCCGGGTTGGGCCTCGGTCGGGACGTAGAGGAACGCGGGGGAGCCGGGGCCGCCGTTGAGGAACTTGTAGGTGCAGCCCACGGCGAGGTTCACGTTCAGCGCGTCCAGCTCGATCGGCAGGACGCCGACGCTGTGGCAGAGGTCCCAGACGACCTTCGCGCCCACCGCGTGCACCTGCTCGGTCAGCTTCGCCATGTCCAGCAGCCGGCCGGTCCGGTAGTCGACGTGGTTGAGCAGCACGACGGCCGTCGTGTCGCTCAGGGCCAGGTCGTCCGGGTCGGCCGGGCGCAGCGTGAGTCCGGACAACTCGGCCACCGACCGGGCGATGTAGCCGTCGGTGGGGAACGTGCCGGCGTCCACCACGATCTCCGCGCGGTCGGTGCCGTGGACCGCCGCCATCAGGGCCTTGAACAGGTTCACGCTGGTCGAGTCGGCCACCACGACCTGGCCCGGCGCCGCGCCGACCAGCTTCCCGATCCGGTCGCCGACCCGTTGCGGCGCCTCCCACCAGCCTTCCGACCAGCTGCGGATCAGCCGCCTGCCCCACTGCCGTGAGACGACCTCCTGGACGCGTGCGGCCACGTTCTTCGGCGGTGCGCCCAACGAGTTGCCGTCCAGGTAGACGACGTCGTCGTCCAGGTCGAACAGATCGCGGATGTGCGCCAACGGGTCCGTGCGCGCCCCTGTGCCCACCTCTGTGCTCACCTCTGGGCTCACGCCTGTGCCCGAGTCCGTGCCGATGGTTGTGCTGACGTTCGGGTTCACACGTAGCTCCTCGCGGTCCACAGCTCCGGGAAGACCGAGCGCCGGGTGCGCTTCTCCAGCCACGCGACCCCCGCCGAACCGCCGGTGCCGACCTTCGCGCCCATCGAACGGCGGGTCGCGAGCAGGTGGTCGTAGCGCCAGCGGGCGAACTCCTCGGCGATGTCGGTCAGCGCCTCACCCAGTTCCAGCAGGTCACGGGAGCCTTCCCGGTAGATGTCCGCCCACACCCGCTCGACCTGCTCGCTGGGCTCGTACGGTTCGGCGACGTCGCGCTCCAGCACCTCGGCCGGGATCGGCAGGCCGTGGCGGTGCAGAGCGGCGAGCACGTCGTCGTAGAGGCTCGGCTCCCGCAGGAGGGCTTCCAGGGCGTCGTGCTGGCTGGGCACGGCGCGGTGCGGGACCAGCATCGAGCGGGACTTCTCGCCGAGCAGGAACTCCACCTCGCGGTACCGGCCGGACTGGAAGCCGGAGCCCTCGCCCAGGGCGTCGCGGAACGAGTTGAACTCGGCCGGCGTCATCCGGGCGATCGGCCGCCACGCCGCGTTCAACGCCTGCATGTGCAGGTCGCTGCGCTTGAGCGTGCGGACGGCGGCGCGCAGGTCGTCCACGCGGAGCTCCCGCTGGGCCTGCCGCCACTCGAAGCAGAGCAAGCCGAAGTACAGCTCCATGATCTGGGTGATCACCAGGAACGACATCTCGCGCGGGTCCTGGGACCACTGCTGCTGCAACGAATGCAGCACGGAAGCGTGCACGTAGTCCTCGTAGGGCGTCGTGCCGCCGAAGTCCAACTTGGGTGCGACCGGACATTCCATGACTTCATCATGGCTGTGGGTTCCGGTGATCTGAATGGGCGTCGCGCGGTGTTCGGCGTGGAACTTCTTGTGGTTGCAAATCGTTGCGGCGGATAGCTTTGTGTTCGTGAGCGTAGAGCTGGACGGCGTGGACTGGGCCCTGCTGGAGGCGTTGCAGGAGGACGCGCGGCTGTCCTACAACGAGCTGGCGCGGCGCGTTCACGTGTCGCCGCCGACCGTGGCGCAGCGGGTGCGGCGGCTGGAGAACGCCGGGGTGATCACCGGGTACCGGGCGACCGTGGACCCGACGGCCGTGGGGCGGTCCGTGGTCGCCCTCGTGCGGATGAAGTGCTACGGGCCCCGGTGCATCACCGTGCACCCGGAGCTGCTCGACGACTGCCCGGAGGTGGTCGAGGTGGTGCGGCTGACCGGGGACATCTGTTCCGTGGTCAAGGTCGTGACCAGCTCCATCACCGAGCTGGAGCGGCTGCTGGTGCGGCTCGGCGGGTACGGGGAGACGTCGTCGGCGATGGTGCTGTCGACGCCTATCCCGTGGCGCCCGGTGCTAGCAGGGTGAGCGCGTGCCGGACGTGGCCCCCGGTCGCGTCCAGCGCCTCGGCGGCGCGCTGGGCCGGCACACCGGCCAGCAGGTGCACCAGTGCGACTTTCAGCTCACCACCCGCGTCGGCGAGCGCGGTCGTGCACTCGTCCTCGGCCAGGCCGGTCGCCTCGCGCAGGATGCGGACCGTGCGGCCGCGCAGCTTGGCGTTGGTGGCGCGCATGGACACCATCAGGTTCGAGTAGGTGCGGCCCAGGCGGACCATCACGGCCGTCGAGAACGACGTGAGCACCAGCTTCTGGGACGTGCCCGCCTTCATCCGGGTCGAGCCGGCGATCGCCTCCGGGCCGGTGTCGACCGCGATCAGCACGTCCACGTCCACCGGGGGAGCGGTCGGGTTGTTCGACACCAGGACGGTGCGCGCGCCCATCGAGCGGGCCTCCTCCAGCGCGGCGACCACGAACGGCGTGCGGCCCGAGGCGGTCAGGCCGAGCACGACGTCGCCCGCCACCGCGTGCCGGCGGATCTGCGCGGCACCGCCGGAGGCCTCGTCCTCGACGTCTTCGACCGCCTTGACCAGGGCTTCCGACCCGCCCGCGTGATGGGCCACGAACCAGTCCGGCGGGGCGTTGAACGTCGGCACCAGTTCGGCGGCGTCCAGCGTGGCCAGCCGGCCGGACGTGCCCGCGCCCACGTAGTGCACCCGGTGCCCCGCGTGCAGCGCGCCCACCGCCAGGTCGACGGCCCGCGTCAGCTCCGGCAGCACGGCCGCGACGGCGTCCGGCACCTGCTGGTCCTCGGTGTTGATCAGCCGCAGCACGTCCAACGTGGACAGCCGGTCGATGTCCTCGGTGCGGGGGTTGCGGGACTCCGTGGGCGACTCCACCCGGACCGCGACATCGTGCCGGGGCGGCGTCATTTACCGGTCTCCCGCCGGCGCCTGCCGTCCGGCCGGGCGCCGAGGCGGTGGCCGGACACCGCGTCGTAGGTCGCTTCGAGCGCGGTCTTGGCGCTCTCCACGTGCCGCTGGGCGACCCCGATGAACAGGCAGTCGATGACGGTGAGCTGCGCGATCCGGCTGGCCATCGCGCCCGAGCGGAACGTGGTCTCGCGGGCGGCGGTGGTCAGCACGTGGTCGGCGACCTCGCTGATCGGCGAGCGCGGGAAGTTCGTCAGCGCCACCGTGGTCGCGCCGTGGTCCTTGGCCACCCGCAGGGCCTCCACCGTCTCGGAGGTGGACCCGGTGTGCGAGATGCCCACGGCCACGTCGGCGTCGGTGAGCACGGCGGCCGAGGTGAGCGCGATGTGGGTGTCGTTCCAGGCGAAGCAGGTTCGCCCGATGCGGTGAAGTTTCTGCTGGAGGTCGAACGCCACGAACGCGCTCGCACCGAAGCCGTAGACGTCCACCCGTCCCGCGCCCGCGACCGCCTCGACGACCTGTTGGAGCGTCTCGACGTTGAGCTGCTCGGCGGTCTCCTCCACCGCGCGGGCGTCCGCGAACGCGACCTTGCCGACCACCTGGCGCAGGTCGTCGGCCGGGCCGATGTCGCCGCCGAGGTCCCGGTCGGTGCGGGCGGCCGTGCGGGCGGTGTCGGCGGCCAGCGCGATGCGCAGCTCCGGGTACCCGCCGACGCCGATGGCCTTGCAGAACCGGGTCACCGTCGTCTCGCTGGTGCCGGCGGCCTCGGCGACCTCCGTGATGCTGCGGTGCGCGACGGTCGCCGGGTTGTCCAGCACGACCTTGGCGACCCGCTGCTCCGCTCGCGCGAGGCCGGGCAGCAGCGAGCGGATCTTGACGAGCGGACTCGCGTCGGGGTTCTCGGTGGACACGTGGGAAACTTACTAACCGTCCAACCGGAAATCAACGCATGGCGTGCGGAACTCACCTCATTCGTGGTCGAATCCCATCCGGTGGCCTTACGTATTCGGCCAAAAGCTCACTACCGGCTGACCGAACGCCACCCTTCGGCACGCAATGACGCCGGATCGCGTTCCGCGTCGACCAGCACGCCGCGCGCATCCGAGACCCGCACCGCGTCGACGTACACGCCACGGCCGCCGTACCCGCTGCCCCGTATGTAGAGCCAGCGGTAGTGGACCGCGGCCTCGGTGACGAGTTCGACGCGCTCCCAACGCCGTTCGCCGTATTCCGACAGCGTCCTCAGGTCTCGCCAGACGTCCCCGCCGTCACCGGCTTGGAGGACCACCCGGTCGCCTGGATCCAAATCGACGAAGACACTGAACTCGACGCGATGGCGCTCGGACCGCTGCGCCAATGCCTTGGTGGTGAGCGTGCCGCCACCGGCGGTCGGCGTCCACGCGGTCGGCCCGCGCCGCGGCTGCACCCCCAACGCCTGCGCCAGACCGTTCGCGACGGCCCGGCGGGCGGGGTTGATCGAGCCCCAGTCGCGGCTCGGGTGGACGCGGTTGGTCAGCAGGACGGCGATCGACGCGGACAGCGGGTCGACGACCAGCGTCGTGCCGGTGTAGCCGGTGTGACCGGCCGTCCTCGGCGAGGTCAGCGCACCCATGTACCAGCGCTGGTCGAGTTCGAAGCCCAGGCCGTGCGAGTTGCCGGGGAACTCCTGGTTGAAGTCGGTCATCATCAGCTCGACCGTCTCCGGTTCGAGGATGCGCCGGTGGCGGTGGCTGCCGCCGTTGAGGATGGCCTGGCCGAGCACGGCGAGGTCACCGGCGGTCGAGAACACCCCGGCGTGGCCCGCGACGCCGCCCAGCGACCAGGCGTTCTCGTCGTGCACCTCGCCCCGGACCATGCCGCGCGCGCCCTGGAACTCGGTGGCGGCGATCCGGTCGAGCTTGGCCCTGGGCGGGTTGTAACCGGTGTCGCGCAGGCCGAGGGGTTCGGTGATGCCTTCCCGGACCAGGACGTCCAGCGGCTTGCCGGTGATCCGCTGGGTCAGCACGCCGAGCGTGATCAGGTTGAGGTCGGAGTAGACGTACGCGGTGCCCGGCGCGCTCTTCGGGGTCACGTCCATCACGGCCTTGATCCGGCTGGGGATGTCCGGGTAGTCCGACCAGAGCGGCAGCCACGGTTCCAGGCCCGAGGTGTGGGTGAGCAGCTGCTCCACGGTGATCGAGGCCTTGCCGTTCACGCCGAACTCGGGGAGGTAGCGGGCGACCGGTGCGTTCAGGTCGAGTTTGCCGCGTTCCTGCTCGCGCATGACGACGATCGACGTGAACAGCTTGGAGATCGACGCCAGGTCGAAGATCGTGTCCGGTGCCATCGGGACTCTCCGCGCCTCGGGCAGCTCGGTGCCGGCGGCATCGGCGTACCGGAGCGCCCAGCCCGCGGTGGCGTGGGTGGTGACCACACCGTCGTGCGCCAGGAGGGTGACCGCGCCCGCGAACAACGGGTGGCCGGACGCGTCGGGCACGGTGTAGCGCCGCACCTGCTCCAGCGCGTCGTCGATCGGTCCGGGGTCGAGTCCCACGCGCTCCGGTGTACCCGATCGCAGCACGTCGTTCGACCAGCCGCGACGAGGCAGGTCGAACCGGCCTCGTCGCTGGTGGTCTTGCACGGTGTCGTGGGGCGAGGCGTCGGGCGAGGCGGCGGTGTCGGCGGGTGAGGCGGCGGGGGCGGCCACGACGGGGCCGGCGGCGAGGGTCGCGACGGCGAGCAGGGCGGTGGCGGTCAGCAAGGTGCGCACGGTCGCTCCTTCACCGGTAGTGCAGGTACGGGCGGCGGAGGCGGTCGAAGTCGGACAGTTCCCGGCTCCACGCGGCGACCACCTCGTCGGTCCGCGCGCCCGCGTCGACCATGCGGCGCAACCGGTCCGAGCCGGTGAGCTTGTCGATCCAGGAGTCCGGCCGCCACCCGAACACCCGCGGGTAGCGGGCCCGAACCGTCACGATCATCGCGACCGCCGCCCGGATCGCGTCGAATTCACCGGGTCGGGTGACATACAGGGCGACTCCACCGCAGGCTTGACCGGCGAACTTGCCGAACGTCGGCGTGAAGTGGGCCTCCCGGAACCGCACTCCCGGCAGGCGCAGCGCGTTCAGGTCCTCCGCCCACCGCCAGTCGATGCCCGGCGCGCCCACCGTCTCGAACGGTCGAGTGGTGCCCCGCCCCTCGGAGAGCACCGTCCCCTCGAACAGGCACGTGCCCGGGTACACCAGCGCGGTGTCCCGGGTCGGCATGTTCGGGCTCGGGGGCACCCAGGGCAATCCCGTGTCCAGGTCACCGCGCCGCCACCCGTTCGCCCACACCGTGCGCAGCACGACCCGCCCGCCGTCCTGCGGCAGGAACTCGCCGTTGAACAGCGCCGCCAGCTCGCCGACGGTCAGGCCGTGCTGCTGCACGATCGGCTTGCGCCCCACGCCGGTCGCATGGGCCGGGTCGAGCTGCGGGCCTTTCGCGCTGCCACCGACCGGGTTCGGCCGGTCCAGCACCAGGAACTCCGCGCCGGTCGCGGCGGCGGCCTGCATCGCGGTGTACATGGTCCAGATGTAGGTGTAGAACCGCGCGCCCACGTCGGCGATGTCGAACACGACCGTGTCGACGCCCGCCTTGGTGAACATGCCCGCGAGCTTCGCGGCGTTCGCTCCGTACGCGTCGTACACCGGGACACCCGTGCGCGGGTCCAGGTAGTCGCCCTCCGAACCGCCCGCCTGAGCCGTGCCGCGAAAACCGTGCTCGGGCCCGAACGCGGCTCTCGGCGCACGACCGGCCGCCACCATCGAGTCCACGACGTGCGTGTGGTCCCGCAGCACACCGGTCGGGTTGGTGACCACGCCGACCTTCCGGCCGTCGAGCACCCGCCACCCGTCCGCCGCCGCGATCTCCGCTCCGGTGGCGAGCCGCCGGTCTGCCCGGGCCGGCGTGACCGCGAAAGCCGGCACGGCGAGCGCCGTGCCGACGAGCAGGTGCCTGCGCTTCACCCCACCGCTGTCCGCACCTCTTCTGCCCGCACCACTGTCCGCACCGCTGCCCACGCCGGTCACCAGCTCACGCCGTGGCCGAACGGGTACGGCGTCGGACCGGGCACCGCGACCGGCAGCTTGCCGTTGGGCTTGACCTCGCCGGTGATCACCTTCGCCACCGACTCCATCGAGCCGACGCCGTGGGAGTAGGTCGCCAACCAGTTCGGCGCGGCTGTGTGCGCCACGTCGTAAGGGTTCTGCACCGCCACCGCGATCACCGGTTTCCCGGTGGCCAGCAGCCTCGTCAGCAACGTCTGCTGGGCGGGCTGCGCGGACAGGCCGTTGGTCAGCACGACCACGACGTCGGCGGACCCGGCCCCTTGGACGGCGGCGGCGATCTGCGCCTCGGTGGGTGTACTGCCGGTGGGCAGGGCGGTGCCGCCGAGTGCTTCGGCGAGCGCGCGCGTGGACGTCTCACCCCAACCGGTGACCAGTGCCGCCGTCGGCTTCGTCGGCAGGGGCAGGGCTTCGTTGCGCACGGCGGTGACCGTGTGGTCGGTGATCGCCTTGGCGGCGGCGACGTTCTCCGGTGCCCCGACGCTGGAGTCGACCTTGTCCTCGTCCACGTACGGACTGGTCAACATGCCGCGCAGGAACTTCATCCGGAGCACCCGCAGCACGCTCTGGTCGATGCGCTGCTCGGTCAGCTCACCGCTGCGCACGGCGGCCACCACGCTGTCGATCGCCAGGCCCAGGTCCACCGGCATCAACAACTGGTCGACGCCCGCCTTCAGCGCCAGCACGGGGATTTCGGCGTCCGAGTGCAGCTGCCGCACGCCCGCCATGGCCAGCGAGTCGGTGATCACCACGCCGTCGTAGCCCAGTTCCCGGCGCAGCAGGTCCAGAGCGGGCTTGGACAGCGTCGCGGGCTCGCCGGACGGGTCGATCCGCGGCACCCGGATGTGCGCGGTCATGATCGAGTCGACGCCGGCGGCGATCGCGGCCCGGAACGGCGGCGCGTCGAGTTCGCGCCACTGCTCCACGGTCCGGTCGACGCGCGGCAGCGTGGTGTGGCTGTCCTCGTCCGTGTCGCCGTGGCCGGGGAAGTGCTTGGCGGCGGCCGAGACGGCGGTGGGGGACAGGAAGCGCTGCTGGTAGCCGCGCACCTGGGCGGCGGTCATCTCGGCCGCCAGGTTCGGGTCGCCGGAGTAGGAGCGGACCCCGATCACCGGGTTGGCCGGGTTGGAGTTCACGTCCGCGTCCGGGGCGAAGTTCTGGTTGATGCCCATGGCCCGCAGCTCGCGCGCGGTGATGGCGGCGGCCTGCTCGGCGTCCTGCGTGCGGCGGCTCGCGCCGAGCGCCATGTTGCCGGGGAACTGGGTGGCGGGCGCGCCGATCCGGGTCACCAGGCCCATCTCCTGGTCGGTGGAGACGGCCAGCGGGATGCGGCCGGCGCGCTGGAGGCCGTTGGACAGGGCGGCGATCTGGCGCGGGGTGTCGATGTTGTCGCGGCTGGAGTTGTTGAAGTAGATGACACCGCCGGGCTGGTACTTGGCGACCACCTCGGCCGGCGTGCCGACGCCGAAGTCGCGCTGGTTGCCGGGGTGCACCTCGTCGGCGGCCTGGCCGTTGAGGTGGGTCACGAACAGCTGGGCCACCTTGTGCTCCAGCGACATGCCCCGCACCAGCGCGGTGACCGCGGGTTGCGGCGGGGGCGGCTGCTCCTGCGCGGTGGCGGTCGGCACGGCGAAGGACGCCGCGACCACGGCTGCGGCGACGAGCGGACGGAGCACGGTGCCCTCCCCACTTGGCAATCTCCCACCACTTGGTGGACCTATTCGGCAAGTTACCCACGTCACAGTGACGGGTCAACGGGTTGCGCTGCGTAGGCATTGTGCGGACGACCCCCGACAATCCCCGCTCCCTCCCGGCCACCCGATCGGGTACACCTACTCCCGCTCAACCCCCAAGTCCTTACCCCCACCTCGAAACTCCACACCTGCGCCGCCCGCGATCCCGGTACCCGGCCGGCCCGCGCGCTCACGCCTACTCGCGCCACACCCAGGTCCGAGGTCCACGCCTTGCTGACGCCACACCCACGTCCGAGGTCCACACGCCACACCCACGCCTGGGGTTCTCGCGCCGGACTGACGCCGTAGGCTCCGCGCCAACCAATGTCTCGCCCGCGCCCGGGGGGCTCACACGTCGCCCGCGCCCAGGGGCTCCGAGGCTCGACCCCCGGAAGACACTGAAGTGTTCGGGTCGACGGCGAAGCAGCCGGACCCAACCCGAACCGGCCGTGCCCTCCACGAATGGGGGCACGGCCGGCAGCGCGGACTTACGAGTTACCAAGCGTGCAACTCGTGTCGTACCAACCTGGACTCGGCGTCCGGCGTCCCGATACGCAGTCCCTAGACGACAAGCCTCCCGCGGCGTGCTGCGCGTGGGTGTCTCGAAGTCCGCGCACGGAGCTCTGTCGGGGTGAACGGTGCTTCTCTTCCGCTCCGTCCATGGCCAACCCGAGGTCCGCATCTCCATTTGTAGTGCGGTTTCGGCGGGACAGCAAGGGCTCGATGGGGTGCACCGGTCAAGCGACCGTCAGTAGCGGAAGTCCTTGTGTGACACCGTTTTCGATGTGACGCCGAATTCGGTACCGCCGACCGGGGCACCGCGGCGGGTGAATCAGCTGCGACGCCGGCGACGCAGTCCGTACCAGGCGACTCCGGCGGCCGTCGCCGCGCCCAACCCGATCGCGGTGACCGCCACGGCGGTGCCCGACGGACGCGGTATCCGGGCCCGCAGCGACACCGGGTCGGAGAACGTCAGGACCGGCCAGCCGCGCTGTACGGCGATCTTGCGCAGCGCGCGGTCCGGGTTGACGGCGGTGGGGTGCCCGACGACCTCCAGCAGCGGCAGGTCCGAGATGGAGTCGGAGTACGCGTAGCACTGCGCCAGGTCGTATTCGTGCTCGTCGGCGAGCTGTTTCGCCGCGACGGCCTTGTTCTCGCCCGCGCAGTAGAAGCCCACCTCACCGGAGTAGCGGCCCTCGGAGACGACCATCCGGGTGCCCACGCTGTGCGTGGCGCCGACCATGGACGAGATGGGCGCGACGAGTTCCTCCCCGGACGCGGAGACGACGACCACGTCGTGCCCCTCGGACTTGTGGTCGATGATGAGCTGGGTGGCCTCCTTGTAGACCAACGGATCCACGATGTCGTGCAGGGTCTCGTCGACGATCGAGCGAACCTGCTCGACGTCCCAGCCCTCGCACAGGGCGGTGATGTGCGAGCGCATCCGGTCCATCTGGTCGGCGTCCGCGCCGGCCAGCATGAACACGAACTGCGCATAGGCGCTCTTCAGCACCGCACGCCGGTTGATCAGGCCTTCTTGGAAGAACGGCCGGCTGAACGCCAGCGTGCTCGACTTGGCGATGACCGTCTTGTCCAGGTCGAAGAACGCGGCGACTCTGCTGCCTTCGGTGGCGTGCTCGGTCACCGCTCCAGCTTAAGGGCGGTCCGGGTGGGCCGGGTGGCTGCCGTCATTCGCCGCTTTACGAACTCACAGTGATGCGGTCTACCGAATTTTCCGTGTCCCTCTAACGGAAGACACGCATGACCCTGTCCCGTGGGGATACAGTAGACGGGTCCGGCTCGACCGGACAGGTTCAGTCCGACCCCCCGGGACTGAACCAATGACGACCCCCGTCCCTCCCCCCTGGCGGGGGTCGTCCCATGTCCGGGGTCGGTTTCGGAAATCTCCGCCGATACCCATCCCCTTCTCCGAGCCTCCCGCGCGCCTCTTCCCGCGCCCGGCTCCGCCCACCTGGGAAACCGCCGATTCGCGGCTTCGAGTTGTCCACAGGCCCAGAAGTTGTCCACAACTTGATCGACCGTGGTTGTGGCCTTCCTCACCACTCGGGAACGTGGTCACCGCCCCAAGTGATCGACCCGAGGAGGAGCTGTGAACCGACTGCTGGCCATGGTGACCGGAACCCGCCTGCTGGACGACGTGCTGCAAGCGGCGGCCGTCGCCGGCTGCGAAGTCGAACGGGTGCCCGACGTGCCCGCCCTGCGCGCGCACTGGCACTCCGCTCCTGCCGTGGTGCTGGACGCCAAGGCGGCCGCGTCCTGCGTGCACCAGGCGCTGCCCCGCCGACCGGGCGTCCTGCTGGTCTCCACCGGCCCGCCCACGCCGGAGACCTGGCCGCCCGCCGTGGACCTGGGCGTGGAGCAGGTGATCGAGTTGCCGTCCGGCCTGCGTCGCCTCCAGGAGGCCCTCTCGGACCTGGTGGAGGCGCCTTCCGGGGACGGCCGGGTGCTGTCCGTCCTGGGCGGCTGCGGCGGCGCGGGCGCGTCGGTGCTGGCCGCCGCCGTGGGCCAGGCGGTGCTGTCCACCGGGGGCCGGGCCCTGCTGGTGGACTGCGACCCCCTGGGCGGCGGACTGGACCTGGCGCTGGGTGCGGAGCACGAGGTGGGCAAGCGCTGGCCGGACCTCAAGCTCACCGGCGGCCGGGTGCCCGCGGCCGAACTGCGCGCCGCCCTGCCGACCCGCAACCGAGGGGAGGGCCGGCTGACCTTCCTGTCCTGCTCGCGCAACGGCCCGGACCCCACCGCGCAGACGGTGGCGGCCGTGGTGGACGCCGGCCGGCGCGCCGGGGAGACCGTGGTCTGCGACGTGCCCCGCCAGCTGTCCCCGGCCGCCGGCGCCGCCCTGGACCGTTCGGACCTCGCGGTCCTCGTCGTGCCCGCACGGCTGCGCGCGTGCGCGGCGGCGAAGCGCGTCGCCGACCAGGTGACCGATCGGGGCATCACCGTGCACGCGGTGGTGCGCGGCCCGTCGCCCAGCGGCATCAACGCCGGTCAGGTGGCCAAAGCCGTCGGCATCCCCTTGCTCACCACCATGCGCCCGCAACGCCACCTCGCCACAGCCCTGGATCAAGGCCATTTCCCCACGCATTGGAAAGGTCCGCTGGCCGCTGCCGCGCGAGAGGTGCTGGCCGTGCTCCAAGCCCAGAAGCGCTTGCCGCCGAAGGCGGTCCGGCCGATGGAGCCCAGCCATGTGTGACCTTGGTGCGCGCCCTCCGGCGGTGTGCCGTGGATGAACTCGTGGAGCGCGTCCGGCAGCGGTTGGCGGACGGGAGCGTCGACCTCACCTCCGCGTCGGTCGCCGCGGTGGTGCGGAGCGAGGCGGGCGGGGTGGTCTGCCAGGAGGACCTCCAGCAGGCGTTGACCTTGATGCAGCAGGAGTTCGACGGTGCGGGCCTGCTCGAACCGCTGCTGCGCGACCCGTCCAACACCGACGTCCTGGTCACCGGTCCGGACCAGGTGTGGGTCGACGGGACCGAAGGCCTCAGGCGCACCGAGGTCGCGTTCGCCGACGAGCAGGCCGTCCGCCGGCTCGCCCAACGGCTCGCGGTGGAGGCGGGCAGGCGGCTGGACGACGCGATGCCGTACGTCGACGGCTGGCTGCCGGGGTCCGTGCGGCTGCACGCCGTGCTGCCGCCGATCGCCCCGTCGACCTGCCTGTCCCTGCGCATCCTCCGGCCGGCCGTCCACGACCTGGCGGCACTGGAGGCGGGCCGGACGTTCGACCGAGCCACGGCCGGACTCCTGCGCGCCGTGGTGCTGGCCAGGCTGACGTTCCTGGTGGTCGGCGGCACGGGCTCGGGCAAGACGACGCTGCTCGCCGCCCTGCTCGGCTGCGTGCCGCACGACCAGCGCGTGGTCTGCGTGGAGGACGCGGGCGAACTCGACCCCGACCACCCGCAGTTCGTCCGCCTGCTGGCGCGCGGCGCGAACGTCGAAGGCGCGGGTCGGGTCACGGTCCGGGACCTGGTCCGGCAAGCCCTGCGCATGAGGCCGGACCGGATCGTCGTCGGCGAGGTGCGCGGCGCGGAAGTGGTCGACCTGCTCACCGCGTTCAACACCGGCCACGACGGCGGTGCGGGCACGTTGCACGCCAACTCGCCCGCCGAGGTCCCTGCTCGGCTCGAAGCGCTGGCGGCGTTGGGAGGGCTGGACCGACGTGCGTTGCACAGCCAGTTGGCCGCGGCGGTCCAGGTTGTCCTGCACATGCGCCGGGCGGCCGGCGGAGGGCGCTACCTGGCCGAGATCGGCGTGTTCGAGCGACGGCACGACACCCTGGTGGTCAGACCGGCGTGGCGACGGGACGGCGGGTGGCAGCCGGCGGGCGAGGCCTTGCGGGGCTTGATCAGCGCGGCTGCGGTTGGTGTGCCATGAGCTTCCTCCTGCTCGCGGCTGCGCTGCTCGTCGTACCGCCTTCAGCGGCCGGACGTCTGAATGCGTTGTGGGGCAGGCGGAGTTGGCGTTTCCGCGTTCGACGTCCGAACCTGCCGAGTGTCGTCGTGCTCGGTGCCGCACTCGGTCTCGTGTTCGGCGTCGGCGGGTCGGTCGCCGGGGCGCTCGTCGCCCTGACGTTGTGGCACGTCCGAAGGAACCGCAGTAAGGAGCGTGACCACCTCACCGCGACCACCGCGATCACGGAGGGCCTGTCCGCGTTCGTCGCCGAACTGCGGTCCGGCGCGCACCCGGCGCAGGCGGCGATCAGCGCGGCCGAGGACGCCCGACCTCCGGCGAAGCAGGTGCTCCAGACCATCGCGTCCACGGCGGCGCGCGCTGGCAACGTGGAGACAGCCGTGGCTGACAACGACACCCGTCAGCTGGCACGGGCCTGGCGATTGTCGAGCGAACACGGCGTGCCGCTGGCTGATGTCCTGGAAGCAGTGCGCCAAGACCTCAGGCAGCGCACCAGGTTCGCCCACCAGTTCCACGCCCGGATGGCCGGACCACGGGCCAGCGCGGCCGTGCTGGCCGCACTGCCGGTGCTCGGCGTGCTGTTGGGCGAGGTGACCGGCTCGGGACCGCTGGACGTGCTGGCGTCCACCGCCATCGGGCAGGTCTTGCTGCTGATCGGGGCCGCGCTGATCTGTGCGGGCCTGCGCTGGAGCGCCCACCTGACAAGACAGGTGACCGCATGACCCCGCTTCGGTCGGCGGTGCTGGGCTGCGTGCCAGAGCGGCTGGGTGATCGCATGGAACCGCTTCGGCCGGCGGTGTTGGGTTGTGTGGCAGAACGGCAGGTGACCGCATGATCCTGCTTCGGTCGGCGGTGTCGCCGATCTACGCGCCACGACGGCCGGTGATCGCGTGATCCTCCTCCTGCTGGCGGCGGCACTGCTGGCCTATCCGCCACGGCGGCCGGTGATCGCCCGGCTGGACACGCCGGTCGAACGGCCGCGCAAGACCAAGCCGCCTCCACCGGACCCGTTCGCGCTGCCCGCGACCTGGGACCTGCTGGCCGCCACCCTTCGTGCGGGTCTGCCGGTCGCGACGGCGGTCCACGCGGTGCTGGCCGGTGTGCCGCCGGGGCCGGCCGAGCACCTGCGCAAGGTCGGCGACCTGCTGGCGTTGGGCGCTGACCCGTCCACCGCGTGGACGGCTGCCCTGAGCCATCCCGACACCGCGCCGTTGGCTCGTGCCGCCCGGCGTAGCGCCAGGTCCGGCGCGGCATTTGCGGGGGCGGTGGCGGACCTGGCGGCGGACATCCGGGCGCGTACCGCCGACCAGGCGGAGAGCCGTGCCCAACGGGCGGCCGTGCTGGTGGCCGGGCCGCTGGCGCTGTGCTTCCTGCCCGCGTTCCTGTGCCTGGGCGTCCTGCCGGTGGTGATCGGACTGGCCGGACAGCTGGGTGCGCAGTGGTAACCGAATGTCCACAATAGACTGAGTTGGAGCAGGAATGTTGAACGACAGAGGAATGACGACTGCCGAGTACGCCATCGGGACCTTGGCCGCAGCCGGGTTCGCGGCGTTGCTGCTGGCGCTGCTCGGTGGTGACTGGGTGGAGGGGCTGCTGCGAGGACTGCTGCAACAAGCCTTGACGGAGGGCACGTGACGAGCGGCGATCCACCAGATCCCTTGCCGGCCGAGGGAAACCGGCCTGGCCGCGTGGCGTTGCGCGGTGGGGACCGGGGTTCGGTGACCGTTGAGGCGGCCTTGGTGCTGTGCGGGGTGCTTGCCTTCCTCGCCCTCGGTGTCGAGGTGGTCATGCTGGTGATCGGTCAGCTCCGGTGCACGGACGCCGCTCGGGAGGCCGCTCGGCTGGTTGCCCGCGGGGATTCGGCGCGGGCTTCGACGGCGGTGGCGGCCATGGCGCCCGCAGGGGCCGAGTTGGTCGTGCGACAGGACGGTGACACGGCGTCGGTCGAGGTCGGTGCACGGCGGTGGCTGATCGACTTGCGGGCACGGGCTTATGCCGTGCTGGAGCCCGGTGTCGCCGATGAGGGATCACCGGCGGTTGCCGATGCGAAGTGATCACCGGCGGGCGTCGATGGGAAGTGATCAGCGCCGGGCGTCGATGGGCGAGGCCAAACGGCGGTTTGCGATCGCGGTTGGCCGGTGGCGGTTGCCGGCGGGGCGTGATCGCCGGCGGTCGCTGATCGAGGATGACCGTGGGGTGGCGACTGTCGTGGCTGTGGCGGTTCTGGGGGTGCTGGGTTCGCTCGTGGTGTTCGGGGTGTGGCTCGGGGAGGTGGTGATCGCTCGGCATCGGGCTGCGGCTGCTGCCGATCTCGCTGCGGTCGCGGCGGCCGGGTGGTTGGTCGACGGGAGTCCGCACACTTGCGGAAAAGCCTCGTGGGTGGCCGAACAGATGGGTGCCGAGCTGGTCGCCTGCGACGTCACCGGTTGGGAGGTGGTGGTCGAGGTGAGGGGTCCGGGCTCGGTGGTCGGTGCGCCCAGCGCGCGTGCCCGTGCCGGCGCGGGTGAAGGGTGAGCCGGCCCCGGACCGCCTCTGACGCGACGAACGGTCGCCTTCCGGCGGTGAGCGGACTCACATACCCGCTGGATGCGGCTTCGGCGGGAGTCGACAGGAACGAGGGCGTTCTGTCGGCCGTCCGGTGGAGCTGCGTTCGCCGTTCCGTACCTACCAGTTGTCGACAGGTGGTTACCAGAAGTCCCTGTCATGTCGTTAGTTCAAGTGGAGGCACCGACGCGGTGTCGAAGAACACCCGACACGGTGTCGTGGTTCTACAAGGAGGCGAACGAAAGATGGAGTGGTCGGATAGCTGGCGCGGGGCCTTCCGCATCGAGCTGCGCGCAGAGGCGGTCAACCTCGCGTGGCACGGGTGGCCTGTGCTGCCGGGGACCTATCCGGCCGGTGACCGGTGGGCCGGTCGTGATGGCGTCGAGCACGACGGTCCGGCCCCGGTGCACCACGACTGGCAGGAGCGCATCGGCACCAAGGCCGAGCGGGTCGCCACCTGGTGGGCGGGGCACTCCTACAGCATCCTGCTGGCCACCGGGCACGGCGTGGACGCCATCGAGGTCGGCGCCGACCTCGGGCGGCGGGCCGCCGTGGCGCTGCGGGCGGCCGGTGCGCCGGCGCCGATCCTGGCGACGCCGTCCGGTCGCTGGATGTTCCTGGTCACCACCGGCGAGTCGCTGCGAGCGGACTGGGTGGCCGACCACGACATCCACCACTACGGGCAGGGCGAGTACGTCCCGCTGCCGCCGACCCCGTTCCAGCACGGCGTCGTGCACTGGCGGGTCAAGCCACAGATCTGCGCGTGGCAGCTGCCCCGGCCAGGCGTCGTGCAGGACGCGCTGACCGAGGCCGTGCACGCCCCCGCCGACTACGGCCTGCTCACGGCCGAGCGGCTCTGACCACCGGTGCCGTCGGTCGGCTCAGCCTCCGGCGGCACCGGGTTCAAGTCCACCTGCACCACCGGTCGGGTCGGGATCACCGGCAGGGCTGCTGCCACCACCGGAACCACCGGCGGGGCCGGCAGGGCCGGCACCAGCACCACCAGCAGGGCCGGCAGCGCGGGAAACACCAGAACCGCCGGGAACACCAGCACTACCGACTTGGCCGTGCCGGACGTCGTGTGGCCTCTCCCCGACACGCCTCAGCACGACGTCCAGCACGGCCACCCCGCCCGCCTTGTCCAGCGGATCGTTGCCATTCCCGCACTTCGGCGACTGAACGCAGGACGGGCATCCGGCCGGGCACGTACAAGAAGCGATGGCCTCCCTCGTAGCGGCCAACCAAGGGATCACCGCGGCGAAGCCGCGGTCGGCGAAACCGGCACCGCCCGGATGACCGTCGTGCACGAACACCGTCGCCTCCCCGGTGTCCTGGTGCAGCGCGGTCGAGACGCCGCCGATGTCCCAGCGGTCGCACGTTGCGAACAGGGGTAGCAGGCCGATCGCCGCGTGTTCGGCGGCGTGTAGTGCGCCGGGGATGCGCGCCGGAGCCAGACCGGCGCCCCCCGGCGCACTACCCAGCAGTTCCTCGCTCACCGTGTACCAGACGGCGCGGGTCGTCAGGGTCTGCGCCGGCAGGTCGAGCGGCACCGAGTCGATCACCTGGCCGGACGGCAGCTTCCGCAGGTAGCCCACCACCTGCGAGGTCACCTCCACCTCGCCGAGGCACACCGTCACGCCTTCGTGGACGCGTTCCTCCAGGGTCCGCACCACGCTGATGTCCTTGGTGTCACGGGCTGTGGTCGACCAGTCGGGCTTCTCCGCGTGCACCAACGCGATGCCGCTGTCCAGGTCCAGCCGGTCCACCACGTACGACTCGCCCTGGTGCAGGTAGACCGCGCCGTCGTGCACCGTCCAGCACGCCGCGCCCGGGTCGACGGTGCCGAGCATCCGGCCCGAATCGCCCTCCACGACCACGACCTGCTCGCCGCCCGAGCCCCGGATGTCCACCGCCGCGTGCGGGCGGTCGTGGGACGTCCAGTACCAGCCGTTGGGCCTGCGCCGCAGCACCTTGCGCGCCACCATGTCGTCCAGCACCGCCACGGCGAGCGGGCCGCCGAAGTCGTCCAAGGAGTCCGGTGTCAGCGGTAATTCCGCTGCCGCGCAGGCCAGTTGCGGTTCCAGCACGTACGGGTTGGTCGGGTCCAGGACCGTCGCCTCCACCGGCTTGTCCAGCACCGCCGACGGGTTGTGCACCAGGTAGGTGTCCAACGGGTCGTCCCGGGCCACGAAGACCACCAGGGAGTCCGCGTCGCCGGTCCGCCCGGCCCGGCCCGCCTGCTGCCAGAACGACGCCAGCGTTCCCGGGAAACCGGCCACCACCACGGCGTCCAGGCCCACGATGTCGACACCCAGCTCCAGCGCGTTGGTCGTCGCCACCCCCAGCAGGTCACCGCGCGACACGGCCCGCTCCAACGCCCGTCGCTCCTCCGGCAGGTAACCGCCGCGATAGGCGGCGACCCGCGTCGACAGCTCCGGGTCGACCTCCGACAGCACGCGCCGCGCGCCCAGCGCCGTCAGCTCCGCGCCCACCCGCGACCGCACGAACGCCAGCGACCGGGCGCCCTCCACCACCAGGTCGGCCAGGATCCGCGACGTCTCCGCGCCCGCCGACCGCCGGACGGGCGCGCCGTTCTCGCCCTCCAGCTCCGCCAGCAGCGGCGGCTCCCACAGCGCCACCGTCCGGGCCGCGCGCGGCGAACCGTCCTCGGTCACCGCCTCGCACGGCACGCCCGCCAAGCGGGAAGCCGAAGTCGCCGGGTCCGCCACGGTCGCCGACGCCAGCACGAACACCGGGTCCGCGCCGTACCGGCGGGCCACCCGGCGCAGCCGGCGCATCAGCAGCGCCACGTGCGACCCGAACACGCCCCGGTACGAGTGGCACTCGTCGATCACCACGTACGACAGCCGCCGGAAGAACCTGATCCAGCGCGCGTGGTTCGGCAGCACGCCCCGGTGCAGCATGTCCGGGTTGGTGAACACCCAGTTCGCGTGCGCCCGCACCCAGTCCCGCTCGGCCATCGGGGTGTCGCCGTCGAACGACGCCGCGCGCACCCCCGGCACGCCCAGCCCCTGCACCGACCGCAACTGGTCGGCACCCAGCGCCTTGGTGGGGGACAGGTACAGAGCAGTTGCCTTCGGATCACTGTGAACAGCGCTGAGCACCGGCAATTGGTATGCCAGCGACTTGCCCGACGCGGTGCCCGTCGCGACCACCACGTGCCGCCCCGCCCAAGCGTGCTCCGCCGCCTCCGCCTGGTGCCGCCACGGTTCCGGAACACCGCGTTCCACCAGCGCCGACACCACGTCCGCCGCCGCCCAGGACGGCCACGGGACGGTCTGCGCCGGCCGTTGGGGCAGGTCCGCGCTGTGCGTCAGCGGCGATTCGCCGGCCGGGACTCCGGCGAGGACCCGGTCCAACAATCGACGTCCCTGGTTCGCCACGGAGCGCAGCTTCGCACACCCCACCGACATCACGGTTGCTTCCTGCGCGGATAACGGTGTGTGCACGGATCGAGACTGATCGTTGCCGACTTGCGGGCTATGAATAGACTCCGCCGCTATCGCATCCAATGAGGGGTGCGTCACGTTGTGTCGGGGCTCACCGTCGAGTGCGGTGGAGGCAGGTCCCGGTGTAACGGGGTGCTTCCCGCCATTGGGCTTGGAAAACTCACCAGGAGGACGGATGTCCCGGCAATCCCTCGCGGAGGGCCTACAGCTCTCCGGAGGTGACCAAGGCCTCGTGGCCGTGGTCGCCGTGGTCGCCCTGGCTGCCCTCGTCGTCGGATATGTGCTGCTCCGGGAGGTGCTGGCCGCCGGCCAGGGCACCCCGAAGATGCAGGACATCGCCAAGGCGGTTCAAGAGGGCGCAGCGGCCTACCTCAACCGGCAGTTCCGCACGCTCGGCATTTTCGTCGTCATCGTGTTCGTGCTGCTGTTCCTGCTCCCTGCGGACGACATCGCGGAACGTATCGGCAGGTCGCTGTTCTTCATCGTCGGAGCGGTGTTCTCCGCGCTCATCGGCTACCTCGGCATGTGGCTGTCCACCCGCGCGAACGTGCGCGTGGCCGCCGCGGCGAGGGAGACCGGCGGTCGGGAGAAGGCGATGCGCATCGCCTTCCGCACCGGCGGCGTGGTGGGCATGTTCACCGTCGGCCTGGGCCTGTTCGGCGCGGCCGTGGTCGTGCTGGTGTACACCGGCCAGGCCCCGAAGGTGCTGGAGGGCTTCGGCTTCGGCGCCGCGCTGCTCGCGATGTTCATGCGGGTCGGCGGCGGCATCTTCACCAAGGCCGCCGACGTCGGCGCGGACCTGGTCGGCAAGGTGGAGCAGGGCATCCCCGAGGACGACCCGCGCAACGCGGCGACCATCGCGGACAACGTCGGCGACAACGTGGGCGACTGCGCCGGCATGGCGGCCGACCTGTTCGAGTCCTACGCGGTCACGCTGGTCGCGTCGCTGATCCTCGGCACGGCCGCGTTCGGCGCGAAGGGCCTGCTGTTCCCGCTGATCGTCCCCGCGATCGGGGTGCTCACGGCGGTCATCGGCGTCTACATCACCAGTGCGCGGACCGGCGAGAGCGGCCTGTCGGCGATCAACCGCTCGTTCTACATCTCGGCGGGCATCTCCGCCGTGCTGTGCACGGTGGCGGCGTTCGTCTTCCTGCCCAGCTCGTTCGGGGCGCTGGAGGGTGTCGAGGACGCGGCGGTCAAGGCGTCGCCGGGCAGCCCGGCGATGATCGCGGCCATCGCGGTGATCATCGGCATCCTGCTCGCGGGCGTCATCCTGTGGCTGACCGGCTACTTCACCGGCACCGAGCACAAGCCCGTCAAGGAGGTCGGCAAGACCTCGCTGACCGGCGCGGCGACGGTGATCCTGTCCGGCATCTCGGTCGGCTTCGAGTCGGCGGTCTACACGGCGCTGGTCATCGGCGCCGCGGTCTACGGCGCGTTCCTGCTGTCCGGCACGCTGGTCGTGGCGCTGTTCGCGGTGGCGCTGGCCGGTTGCGGCCTGCTCACCACGGTCGGCGTGATCGTGGCCATGGACACCTTCGGCCCGGTGTCGGACAACGCCCAGGGCATCGCCGAGATGTCCGGCGACGTGGACGGCGAGGGCGCGCAGATCCTCACCGAGCTGGACGCGGTGGGCAACACCACCAAGGCGATCACCAAGGGCATCGCGATCGCGACCGCCGTGCTGGCCGCCACCGCCCTGTTCGGCTCCTACCAGGACGCCATCAAGCAGGCGCTCGGCGACATGAAGGACGTCGTCGGAGACCTGCCGGTGGCGTTCAGCAACGTGGTGTTCTCGCCGAACGTGCTGGTCGGCATCGTGATCGGCGCGGCGGTCGTCTTCATGTTCTCCGGCTTGGCGGTGAACGCGGTCACCCGGGCCGCCGGCGCGATCGTGTTCGAGGTGCGCCGCCAGTTCCGCGAGAACCCCGGCATCATGGACGGCTCGGTCAAGCCCGAGTACGGCAGGGTCGTGGACATCTGCACCAAGGACTCGCTGCGCGAACTGGCCACCCCCGGCCTGCTCGCGGTGATGGCGCCGATCGCGGTGGGCTTCGGCCTGGGCGTCGGCCCGTTGGCGGGCTACCTGGCGGGCGCGATCGCCACCGGCACCCTGATGGCCGTGTTCCTGGCCAACTCGGGTGGCGCGTGGGACAACGCCAAGAAGCTGGTGGAGGACGGCAACCACGGCGGCAAGGGCTCCGACGCCCACGCCGCCACGGTCATCGGCGACACCGTCGGCGACCCGTTCAAGGACACCGCCGGCCCGGCGATCAACCCGCTGATCAAGGTGATGAACCTGGTCTCGGTGCTGATCGCGCCGGCCATCGTGACCTTCTCGTTCGGCCCTTCCGAGTCGGCGGGCGTGCGGTACGCGATCGCGCTGGTGGCGGTCGCCGTCATCGTGGTCGCGGTCGTGGTGTCCAAGCGGCGCGGCACGGCCATCGCGGACTCCCCGGCGGAGACCTCGGTGCGCAACGGGGCCGTGTGACCGGCTGATCGTCGCCGTGTGACCGGCTGATCGTCGGAAGCGGGCGTCCTCCCCCGTGGGAGGGCGCCCGCTTCCGCGTGTGAGGGCTTGCTCGCACGGGCACACTGTGGGTTCCGGCGTTTTCGAAGGAGAGTCCGTGATGAGGATCCGCCTTGCCGTCGTGGCCGCCGGCGTGGCGCTGGCCGCCGGGTGTGGGTCTGGTGGCGACGACCCCGCTCCGACGTCGTCGGCCGCGTCCGGCACCTCCGGCGACCCCGTCGCCTACATGGACAAGGTGTGCTCCGCCGCCTCGTCCTTCGTGTCCGTGCCGAAGACGCCGCCGAAGCTGGACGTGAACGACCCGGTGAAGCTCAAGGCCGACATGAGCGCGTACATGGGGCAGATGGCGGACGCGTTCACCAAGACCTCCGACCAGCTTCGCAAGGTCGGCCCGTCGCCGGTCGCGGGTGGCGACGAGCAGGTGTCGAAGATGGCCACGACGTTCTCCGACATCGCCACGTCGTTCAGCAACGCGAAGGCGTCCGTCGAGCAGGCGGACGCCAACGACCCCGTGGGCGGGCTCCAGGCCGCCGGGGAGGCGATCACGCGGCTGGACCAGTTCGCGGAGCCCCTGAAGCAGCTGGAGGCCACGCCGGAGCTGCGGGAGGCGGCGGAGAAGGCCCCGGCCTGCCAGGCGCTGCGCACTCTGCGCCCGTCCACACCGGTGACCCCCACCTCGTAGTAGGTTCGCCGGCGTCAGTTCGGACATTGGGGGGAATTCCTCGTGAAGCATCGCATCGCACTGGCCGGGGTGTTCGCGGCCGTCCTCGTGACGGGCGCGTGTTCCGGCTCGTCGGGCTCGTCGGGGTCGTCCGGGTCGTCCGCGGCACCGACGACGACCACCACCACGGCGGCCTCGGCCGACCCGGTCAAGTGGGCCGGGACGTTCTGCGAGGGCATCACGCCGACCATCGAGGGCGTGGTGGAGCTGCTGAAGACCATGCTCGGCGGCGGGGGCACCGACCCGGCGGCGCAGAAGCAGGCGCTGCTGGACTACGCCACGAAGTCCGGCCAGTCGCTGGCCGACGCCGGCAAGAAGCTGGACGACCTGGGCGCGCCGTCACCCGAGGCGCAGGCCCTGCACGACGAACTGGTGAAGTTTTTCACCGATTCCGGGAAGTCGTTGAACACGGCGAGCGAGGAGCTGGCCAAGCTGGACCCCAACGACCCGGAGTTCGCCACCAAGTTGGAGCAGCTCGGTGGGGACGAGGCCGACCCGACCAAGCTCCAGGAGCAGATCAAGAAGCTCCAGGAAGACCCGAAGCTGGGCGCGGCCCTCAAGGAGGCGCCCGAGTGCGTCGCCATGGGCGAGAAGCTGAAGGGCCTGGGCGGCTGATCACGGCCTGACCGTCTCCGGCCGGGCGGGATCGCCCGGTCGGAGACTGGTCGTTCTCGAACGTGTGTTCTACGCTTCGGGATCGTGGGGCAACTGTCCTTCTTCTCGGCCGAGGCGCGCCGTCCCTGTGTCGCCGACCTGGCCGGGCTGCTGTGCGGGCCCGGTCGGGCGGTGGGTTTCGCGCGCGGTCGGGCGGCCCGGATCTCCGTGCACCTGGACGAGCGGTGGCGGGGGTTGGCGCTGGTCGCGGCGCTGGCCGAACGGGGGGTGCAGGCGAAGCTGTCGGTGGTGCGCCGGCCCGCGGTCCTGCCGGAGCCGGACGGCGGACCCGCCGAGCCGCCGCGGGAGGACCGACCGCACGACACGCCGGACGACCGCCGGCTCTTTTCCACCGACACCGGAGCCGACGCCGGGCCCGACGAAGTCGTACCCGATGGGATCGGGCCCGACGAGATCGTGCCCGACGAGGCGGAGCCCGATGGGGTGGTGTTCGGCAGGGGCGGTGCGACCGGGCACGAGCGGCCCGCGAGCGAGCGGGACGGGTCTGCCGGGCAGCGGGCCGACCAGGCCGGCCCGGATCACCCGGAGGTCGAGGGCGACCCGTCCGACCAGGCCGGGAGCCGCCGGCCGCAGACGGACCCGGCGGTGGTCGGCGGCGAGCTGGAGGTCGCCACGGCGTTCCGCACCGATCTGACCGGCCTGGCCGGTCAGTGGCTGGCGGGGGAGGCCAAGGTGGTGCCGGCCGACTTCACGTTGCACGGCGGCGTGCTGCGGCTGTGGGCGCTGGCGTCGGGTCGGTGGGTGGAGTCCGGGTACGTGCTCGGCCTGGACCCGGAATCGCCCGGTACGCACGAGCCGCTGCAAAAGGCGTTGGCGGCCTCGGGGCTTCCGGCCACACTGCTCAAGACCGGTGGACCCGCGCTGCGGGTGGTGGGACGGCGGCGGTTGGAGCGGCTGGCCGAGCTGGTCGGGCGTGCTCCGCGTGGAGTCGTCGAACGCACCTGGCCGGCCGCGTAGCGGTCCTCCTGGCGGGCGATCAGGCACAGTTGTGTCACCCTGTCCCGACCAGGGCTGCCCAGGCGGCGACAAAGGACAGTGCACACTGGCGGATCGGGACACAGTGTTCGGAGAGAGCGGGACGGCGTGGCTGGATCGACACGGGCGAAGAAGAGCAGCGGGGGATCAGCGGGCGGCAACCGGCGGTTGGTGATCGTCGAGTCGCCCGCGAAGGCGCGCAAGATCGCGTCGTACCTCGGCAACGACTTCGTCGTGGAGTCATCCAAGGGACACATCCGCGACCTGCCGAGGGGCGCGGCGGACGTGCCCGCCAAGTACAAGGGGCAGCCGTGGGCGCGGCTGGGCGTCGACGTCGACCACGACTTCGAGCCCCTCTACGTCGTCACGCCGGACAAGAAGGCGACCGTCGCGGAGCTGAAAGAGCTGCTCAAGGACGTCGACGAGCTCTACCTGGCGACAGACGGCGACCGGGAGGGCGAGGCCATCGCCTGGCACCTCCTGGACACCCTCAAGCCCAAGGTCCCGGTCCGCCGGATGGTGTTCCACGAGATCACCGAGCCCGCGATCCTGGCCGCCGCCGCGAACCCCCGCGACCTGGACCAGGACCTGGTCGACGCGCAGGAGACCCGCCGCATCCTGGACCGCCTCTACGGCTACGAGGTCAGCCCCGTGCTGTGGAAGAAGGTCATGCCGAAGCTCTCGGCGGGCCGCGTGCAGTCGGTGGCGACCCGGATCGTGGTCGAGCGGGAACGCGAGCGGATGAAGTTCGTGACCGCCTCGTACTGGGACGTCTCGGCGACCATGGACGCCGGCGGGAGCGCTTCGCCGCGCACGTTCGGCTCCCGGCTGGTGGCCGTGGACGGCGTGCGGCTGGCCACCGGGCGCGACTTCGAGTCGACCGGCCGGCTGAAGGAGGGCTCGGAGGTCCGGGTCCTGGACGAGGCCCAGGCCCGCGCCATCGCCGAAGGCCTGGCCAACGCCGCCATGACGGTCTCCTCGGTGGAGGAGAAGCCGTACACGCGCAAGCCGTACGCGCCGTTCATGACCTCCACGCTCCAGCAGGAGGCGGGCCGCAAGCTGCGCTTCTCCGCGGACCGGACGATGCGGACCGCGCAGAAGCTGTACGAGAACGGCTACATCACCTACATGCGCACCGACAGCACCACGCTGTCGACGACGGCCATCAGCGCGGCCCGGGCGCAGGCCACCGAGCTGTACGGCGCGCAGTACGTGTCCAAGGAGCCGCGCCAGTACAACCGGAAGGTCAAGAACGCCCAAGAGGCGCACGAGGCCATCCGTCCCGCCGGCGAGGTGTTCCGCACGCCCGGCGAGGTGGCGCGGGAGCTGGAGTCCGACGAGTTCAAGCTCTACGAGCTGATCTGGCAGCGGACCATCGCCTCGCAGATGGCCGACGCGCGCGGCAACACCACGAGCGTGAGGATCAGCGGACGCACCAGGCACGGGATTCCCGGCTCCGCCGGGGAAGTCGGTGAGAACGTCACGTTCGCCGCGTCCGGCCGCACCATCACGTTCGCGGGCTTCCTCAAGGCCTACGTGGAGACGGTCGACTCGGAGGCGGGCGGCGAGTCCGACGACGCCGAGTCGCGGCTGCCGCAGCTGGCGAAGGACCAGTCGCTGGTCGCGACCGAGCTGTCCGCCGACGGGCACTCGACGTCGCCGCCGCCGCGCTTCACCGAGGCCAGCCTGATCAAGACCATGGAGGAGCTGGGCATCGGCCGCCCGTCCACCTACGCGTCGATCATCAGCACCGTCCAGGACCGCGGCTACGTGTGGAAGAAGGGTTCCGCGCTGGTCCCGTCCTGGGTGGCGTTCGCGGTGGTGGGGCTGCTGGAGCGGCACTTCGGCCGGCTGGTGGACTACGACTTCACCGCCGCGCTGGAGGACGAGCTGGACGGCATCGCCGCCGGCCGCCAGGAGCGCACCACGTGGCTGTCCGGGTTCTACTTCGGCGGCAACGTCGGTCCGGAGTCCTCGGTGGGCCGTTCGGGTGGGCTGAAGAAGCTCGTCGGGTCGAGCGTGGAGCAGATCGACGCCCGCGAGGTGAACTCGATCCCGCTGTTCGTGGACGTGGAGGGCCGCACGGTCGTGGTGCGGGTCGGCCGTTACGGGCCGTACCTGGAGCGCGAGGTGGAGGGCCCGGACGGCGAGCAGACCTCGCAGCGCGCGAACCTGCCGGACGACCTGCCGCCGGACGAGCTGAACCGGGCGGTCGCGGAGAAGCTGTTCGCGACCCCGCAGGAGGGCCGTTCGCTGGGCAACGACCCGGTCACCGGCAACGAGATCGTGGCCAAGGAAGGCCGGTTCGGGCCGTACGTGACCGAGGTGCTGCCGGAGGCGCCGGAGGGCACCAAGAAGGCCCCGAAGCCGCGCACCGGGTCGCTGTTCAAGTCCATGTCGCTGGAGACGGTGACGCTGGACGACGCGCTGAAGCTGCTCTCGCTGCCGCGCGTGGTCGGCAAGGACCCGGAGACCGGCGCGGAGATCACCGCGCAGAACGGCCGGTACGGGCCCTACTTGAAGAAGGGCACCGACTCGCGGTCGCTGACCGACGAGGACCAGCTGTTCACGGTGACCCTGGACGACGCGCTGAAGATCTACGCCGAGCCGAAGAAGCGCGGCCGGGCCGCCGCCGCGCCGCCGTTGAAGGAGCTGGGCGCGGACCCGGTGTCCGGCAAGCCGATGGTGGTGAAGGAGGGCCGGTTCGGGCCCTACGTCACCGACGGCGAGCTGAACGCGTCGCTGCGCAAGTCGGACAGCGTCGAGGGGCTGACCGACGAGCGCGCGGCCGAGCTGCTGGCGGAGAAGCGCGCCAAGGGGCCGGTGACCAAGAAGAAGGCCCCGGCCCGCAAGAAGGCGCCCGCCAAGTCGAAGAGCTAGCGGGATGATGGGGCGGTGGACGACTCCGGCCCGGACGGCACGCAGGACCCACCGCCGCCTCGCCTGTTCCCGGACCCGCTCGCGGGCCTGGTGACGGGTGGGGCCGCTGCGCCCCGGCCGTTCCCGGACGCCCTCTCGGGTCTGGTGACCGGTGGTGCCACGGCTGCCGCGGCGTTCCCGGACGCCCTGGGCGGGCTGGTCGCCGGCGGTGCGGTGCCCTTCGCGGACCCGCTGGTCGGCCCGGACCTCCTCGCCGGCCCGGAGCTGACCGGCGGGCCTGGCGCGGTGCCCCCACCGGCTCCGGTCGTCCCGGACCGGCCGGCCCCCGCCCCGGATCGGCGGGTCTCCGCGCAGCGTCGCAGAACTCCGGCACGCAGGCCTCCGGCGCCCCGGACGGCCCCTCGTGCGCCGGGCCCGCTCCGCCCGGCGCAGCCTCCCGCTCCGTTCGCGTCGGGTCCGACCGGCACGCAGCTACCGGTGCCGTTCGCCATGCGGCAGGTCGAGTCCCCGCAGCAACGGACCGCGCCGGAGCGCAAGAGCGGCAGAGGTGGGCCGGCCGGCTGCCTCGCCGTACTGGCCGTGCTGAGCGGGCTGCTGTTCAACGTGCTGCGTGAGATCATCGGAGCGGTGGCGGAACTGTTCAAATAACGGCGTGATCACCTGAACGGTGGATGCGGTCATCCGGCCGAATCGTCCCGGCTACCCTGTTGCCTGCACGAATGGCGGGGGTGAGCACCATCCGAGACGGCGGCACAGCTGGTTCGACCAGTCACCGGATTCGCAGCGTGTTGGCGATCCGGCCGTTCCGCAGGCTGTGGGGTGTCACCTATCTGTGCAGCGTCGGTGACTGGCTGTCACTCCTGGCGCTGACCGGCCTGGTCTCCAAGCTGACCCAGAGCTACCAGTGGGAGAGCTTCGCGCTCAGCCTGGTGGTGCTGACCCAGTTGCTGCCCGGCATCCTGTTCGCCCCGCTCGGCGGGGTGCTGGCGGACCGGTTCGACCGGCGCAGGATCATGGTGGTCTGCGACCTGCTGCGCGGCGGCCTGTTCATCTCCATCGCCCTGGTCGGCACGGCCTGGTGGCTGTTCATCGCGAACTTCCTGGTCGGCTGCTGCGCGATGCTGTGGATCCCGGCCAAGGACTCGGCGGTGCCGAACCTGCTGCGCCGGCCCGACCAGGTGGAGACGGCCAACCAGCTCGGCCTGGTGATGACCTACGGCATCTCGGTGATCAGCGGCGCGGGCCTGTACTCGCTGATCTCCGGCATCCCCGGCTACTTCCACCTCCAGAACACCGACATCGAGTTCCGCATCGCCACCATCGCCGTGATGGTCAACGGCGCGCTGTACGTCACCTCGGCGATCCTGGTCGCCACCCGCATCCCGGAGCTGTCCGGCCGGGCCTCCGCCGCCAAGCGGGACAAGGGCGAGCGCGAGGGCTTCTTCGCCATGCTGCGCGGCGGCCTGCGGTTCGCCGGCCGCACGCCGCTGGTACGCGGCCTGGTGATCGGCATGATCGGGGCGTTCGCGGCGGCGGGCGCGGTGATCGGCACGGCCAAGCTGTACGCGTCGTCCCTGCTGGGCGGCGACTCGACGTTCGGCCTGCTGTTCGTGGCGGTGTTCGCGGGTCTGGCGCTCGGCATGGCGATCGCCCCGCAGATGGCCCGCCGGCTGACCTACGACCGGCTCTTCGGCGTCACCATCGTGCTGGCCGGCCTGAGCCTGATGCTGGTGGCGTTCGCCCCGCACCTGTGGATCGCGCTGATCGCGGTGGCGCTGGTCGGCGGGTGCGCCGGGATGGCGTTCCTGACCGGTCTGACCATCGTCGGGTCCAAGGTCGAGGACGCCATGCGCGGCCGGACGGTGGCGCTGCTCCAGTCGCTGCTGAAGGTGGTGCTGTTCGCGGCGTCCGCGGCGGCCCCGCTGCTGGTGAGCCTGGTCCAGCAGCAGACGATCACCGTGTTCGGCCACCGGATGCAGGTCGACGGGACGCGGCCGGTGCTGTTCGGCGCGGCGGTGATCGCGGCGCTGCTCGGGCTGATCGCGTACCGGCAGATGGACGACCGGCGGTCCGAGCCGATCCTGTCGGACCTCCTGGCGGCGCTGCGCGGCCGGTCTCGGCGGGGCAGCGGCGTGCTGATCGCGGTCGAGGGCGAGAGCCGGGCCGACACCTCCGCCCAGGCACGGCTGCTCGCGTCGGCGTTGCGCTCCGCCGGGCACCGGGTGCTGCTGGCCTCCGACCCCGACCTGGACGAGCAGCGGCTGCGCAACCTGCTGACCACGGCCGACCTGGCGGGCGTGCGGGCGCACGCGCTGGTGGCCGCGGCGGTGCGGGCGGACGTGGTGGAACGCGAGGTGCGGCCCGCGCTGGACACCGGGTCGCTGGTGGTCATGGAGCGGTACGTGGACAGCCCGCTGGCGCACTTCAGCGCGGTGGGCAGCGTCGAGCCGCGGGAGATGGAAGGCCTGGTCGACTGGGCCACCGGACGGCTGCGGCCGGACGTCACCGTGCTGCTGGACCGGACGCCGGTCGGGTCCGCCGGGCCGTTGGACGCGGTGGGGCACCACTGGCGGGTGCAGCGGCTGCTGACCGAGATGGCGTCGGCCGATCCGGAGCGGTACGTGGTGGTGGACGCCGACGGCACGGTGGACGAGGTGGCCGAGCGGGTGCGGACCGGGGTGCTGCCGCTGGTGGCCCGCGCCTCGGTGCGGCCGGTGGTGGAGAGTTCCTGAAAGCTCGGTAGGTTGGTCGGTCGTGGGCACCAGGGGTGTGTGGAGCGAGGTCGTCGGTCAGCCCGACGTGGTGGGCGTGCTCAGCGCCGCCGCCGAGGCCGCCGCTGCCATCGTGGCCGGCGGATCGCCGGCTCCCGGGGCCATGACGCACGCCTGGCTGTTCACCGGACCACCCGGCTCCGGCCGTTCCGGTGCCGCGCGGGCGTTCGCGGCGGCCCTGCAGTGCTCGGTCACGGACGACCGGCCCGGCTGCGGTGTGTGCGCCGGGTGCCACACCGCGTTGGCCGGCACGCACGCCGACGTGCGGGTGGTCGCCCCCGAGGGGCTGTCCATCTCGGTCGCCGAGATGCGGTCGCTGGTGCAGGTGTCCGCCCGCCGCCCGACGTCCGGCAAGTGGCAGGTGGTGATCATCGCCGACGCCGACCGGCTGACCGAAGGCGCGGCGAACGCGCTGCTCAAGGCGGTGGAGGAGCCGCCGGAGCGGACCGTGTTCCTGCTCTGCGCGCCGTCCGACCACCCCGACGACGTGTCGGTGACCATCCGCTCGCGCTGCCGGATCGTGTCGCTGGGCACGCCGCGCGTGGCCGCGATCGCGTCGGCGCTGGAGGACGAGGGCATCGCGCCGGACGTGGCCTCGTGGGCGGCTTCGGTGTGCGGTGGGCACGTGGGCCGTGCGCGGCGGTTGGCGACCGACGAGTCGGTGCGGGCGCGGCGGGAGTCCGTGCTGCGGATCCCGCTGGGTCTGCGGCGCGCGGCGGACATCTTCACGAGCGCGGACAGCCTGGTGCAGGCGGCCGAGGCGGACGCGTCGACCGCCAACGAGGCGCGCGACGAGGCCGAGCGGCACGCGTTGGAGACCGCGATGGGCGCGGGCGGCACCGGCAAGGGCACCGCGGCGGCCACCCGGGGCGCGAAGGGCGCGTTGAAGGACCTGGAGAAGCGGCAGAAGTCGCGGGCCACCCGGACCCAGCGGGACTCGCTGGACCAGGCGCTGGTGGACCTGGCGGCGTTCTACCGGGACGTGCTGGTGACCGCGTCCGGCGCGGCGGCCGTGCTGAACCACCCGGACCGCGCGGCGGACGCCCGGACCGCCGCCGGGATGTGGACGCCGGAGTCGACCCTGCGGCGGCTGGAGGCCGTGTTGGCGTGCCGGGACGCGCTGGAGCTGAACGTGAAGCCGCGCATCGCGGTGGAGGCGATGCTGACCACGCTCCAGCGCGGCTGACCCGCCACGACCACCCGGCGCGGTCGCGGCCCGTGAGCCGTGCTCCTACTCGGATGCGGGCGGCTCGGTGGTCGGTCCGGTGGTCAGTCCGGTGACGGGCTTGAGGGGGCGTCGCCGCATCGGCAGCGCGGCCACCACGACCACGCCGGCCAACAGCAGCGCGGTGCCCGTCCAGAAGATCGGGATGGTCTTGTAGGCGGCGTTCGTGTACGCCAGCGGCGGGTTGTCCTTGGGCGGGGCGGCCTGCCCGCCGCCACCGGGTGGCGTCTGGACCGGCGCGCACACCACTCCGCCGTTCGGGGCGGCCGCACGGACGATCTGCTCACCCAGGGACACCTGTGCCAGCGCCGACGGCAGGTTCGGCAGACCGAGGGCATCGGTCGGCAGCAGCTGGAGGTCGAGCAGCCGCGCGGTCGCCCCGAGCATGAACCCCTTGATCACGGGGCCGCCTTGCCGGAGCGGGCCGTCCAGCACCATGGACTTCTCGTTCAGCTGCGCGACCTGCAGGCGCAGCACGCCGATGTCGAGCTTGCGCTCGGCGAGACCGCCGACGACCGGCAGCTTCAGGTCGCCGAGCACCGGGATGCCGATCGGCACGTCCAGCTTCGGGTTGGCCGCGTCCAGCGTGCCCAGCTCCCGGCCGCCCTGGCTCACCTTGAGGACCGGGGCGGTGTAGGTGACCCGGGAGGTGCTCGCGTCACCCGTGGACAGCGCGGTGAGCGTCGGCTGTCCGACCACGTCGATCCGGATCTCCATCGGGGTGCCCGCGAGCAGCCGGACACTGGCGGCCTGGAGGGTGGAGGTCGACTTGACGGCCTTGTTGGCGCTGCCGGGGAGGTCCACCAGCTCGACGGTCGAGCGGGCGCTGAGCGTGTCCGGCAGGCTGAGCAGCGAGCCCTGCGCGCCGGTGTCGGCGGAGCCGGAGAGCAGGCCGCCGAGCCGGCTGAGCGGGCCGGAGAGGCCCTTGAGGCTGTCGATCAGGGTCTGCTTGGCGTTCGCGTCGAGCTTCGGCGTGTCCTGGGTGAGCATCCCGGTCAGGTCCGTGGAGCCGGGCAGCGTCGGGATGGCGTTGAGCACGGACAGGCTCGCGACGGACGTCCCGGCGTCGGCCAGCGGCTGCACGCACGGGCCCAGCCCGTCGTCCCAGCGGGCGTGCACGCTGCCGTTCAGCAGGCCGACCTTGAGCAGCGTGTCCAGCGGCGTCTGCGGCGGGTTCAGGCCGCCGGTGACCGGTGCGGCGTTGTCCGGCGAGGCGGTCTGCACCAGCGTGCCGGGCGTCTGCGGCGCACGTCCCTGGACGGCGAAGCCGAGCGGGGAGGCCTGCGCGACGGCCCGTTCGTAGGCCAGGAACGCCTCGGTGTTCGCCTGGGCACTGGCCAGCCCGACCCCGATCTCGGCGGCCGACTGCTTGGGCAGCGACTCCCCGAACCCCGGCAGGACGGTGTTCGTCGGCGTCGAGTCCGGCGCGAGCCGCACCACCGCCAGCCCCGTTCCGGCGTCCCCGATCGCGTGCGTCGCCGACTCGGGCCCGGCTGAGACCGGCGGCTGGTTCGGGTCTCGGGGCCCCGGCACCGGAGTCGTCGTGGGCTGGGCCAACGCGGGAGCGGCGCACAGCGCGACCAGCACGGCGGCGACAGGCAGGGCCATCAGGCGCATCTGGTCGGACCTCCCACGGCGGCGACGTCAGGTGCGGCGCTCGCGTGAGCGGCGTCACTGCCGACCCTAACGAGCGGACCCCTATTCGGTGACGGTCGACGCCTGGGCTATAGTTGTCGCGTCTCGCCGCCTTAGCTCAGTCGGCCAGAGCGGCTCACTCGTAATGAGCAGGTCATCGGTTCGATTCCGATAGGCGGCTCAGGTGGGACAGGCCAGGTCAGTCCGCTGACCTGGCCTTTTCTTCGTTCTCGCGGGTAGTCGGGCCGGTGACGCCGTGGTCCTGCCGGAGCGGGGGCCGTTGCTCCATCAGGGTGGCCTTTGGTCTGTTCGCGTCAGACCCGGCCGACCTCGCCGTTGCCTCCGTGGGGGTGATGACGATGGTCACGATGATCGTGCCGACGGTCATGTCGCTGCCGTTCGTCGTGCTCTCCGCGCGGGTCGGGCGGCGGCGATGGGTCTCGCGGCGGGAGGTGGCGTGGGTGAGGGCGGAGCCGGCGCTGTTCCACCACCGGCTCACGCGCTCCTGAGGACCCTCGTGGCCACGTCGCCGTAGCGCCGGTCCAGTTCCGCCGCGACCTCGGACTCGGTGCCGACGACGGCGAACGCGTGCAGGACGTCGTCGTCGACGGCGGCGGCCATGTCGTCCCAGAGCCGGCGGCGGGACAGGCGGTGCAGTTCGTCGTGCAGCCCGCCCCAGCCGTGCAGGTCGAGCACCTTGCGGTAGGCCGGGGTGGAGCCGTAGAACGCGATCTGCCGCTTCACGTCCGCGACCTGGCGGTCATCGCACGCGACCAGTGACGGGGCGCTGATCTCCAAGCCCGCCAACGTCTTCCCGACTTTCGCCCGGCCCTTCGCCAACGCCGGCAGCGTCACCTCGCGCAGGTACCGCTCGGTGGTGAAGTTGTGGCACAGGAACCCGTCCGCCACCTCGCCGGCGACCTCGGTCATCAGCCCGCCCACCCCGGCCAGCCAGACCTTCGGCGGGCCGTGGGGGTTCGGGCCGGGGTCGAAGAACGGCGTCATCAGGGTGTGGGTGTAGAACTCGCCGCGGAAGCGGAGGCGTTCGCCGGTGGCCCAGGTGTGCCAGACCGCCTTGAGCGCCAGCACGAACTCCCGCATCCGCGCGGCGGGGTGGGACCACGGCATGCCGAAGCGCTTGGTGATGTGCGGTTCGACCTGTGAGCCCAGGCCGAGGTTGAAGCGCCCTTCGGAGAGCAGTTGCAGGTCGTTGGCCTGCACGGCGGTGCTCATCGGGTTGCGCGCGAACGCCACCGCGATGGCCGTGCCCAGCTCCAGCCCGGTGTGGGCGCCTGCCCGGGCCAGGCCCAGGAACGGGTCGTGCTTGGTCTCCGCGAGCCAGAAGCCCGCGCAGCCGTCGGCTTCGGCTTGTCGTGCGGCGTCCACGACGGTGCGCGGGTCGTACGAGATGTCCAGGCGGTCGACCTTCACGGGGTGAAACTACGTCTCGCAGGCCACGCCGTCGCCATCGCGGTCCAGAGCCGGGCGGTAGCCGGGTTGGCCGATGTGGAGCGGGGCGGCTCCGGCCGCTCTCGCGGCGGAGCAGTTCGCGTAGTACGCGCTCGGTGGTGGCTCCGGCGCGACGGTCTCCTGCGGCGGCGGGGTGTAGGCCGGCGGGGGAGGCGGCGGAGGTGCGACGGTGTCCGCGCCGGAGCACGGTGCGCCCCACAGGCCGCGCCCTGCCGCCTTCGCGGCGGCCTGGGCGGAGGTGAGCCCGGAGCCGGCGGTCTGCCCGGCACGGGCCACGCCCTGTTCGAGCGCGAGCGCGGCCAGGTCTCTGCCGTCGGGCAGCAGCACGGTGCCGCCGACCACGCGGATCTGCTTGCCGGTCACCGTGTTCCGGAGGAACTCCACGGCGGACTGGGACCAGCACGCGCCGGGTTGCGCCAAGCCCGCCAACACCACCTGACCGCCGCCGGTGACCGTGATGGTGCGGCCGTCGACCACTGCGGCGACCTGCACCGCGGGTGGCGTGGTCGTGGTCGTCGTGGAGGTGGTCGTTGTGGAGGTGGTCACGGAAGTCGTTGTGGGAGCGGTGCTCCGTGACGACGGCGAGCGCGATGTGGACGGTTCGGCGCTGCACGCGCTCAGGGCCAGGACGGCGAACGCCAGCAGTGACAACGATCTTCGGGGTAAGTCCGCATCGGTCATGTGACGTCATCGTCGGGCACCGGGCGGACCGTTACCCGGACCACCCCGGAATTCGGGTTGAGTCTGCCGTTACGTCAATTCCTACCGTCGCCGCCATGCCACCCGCGAAGAAGACCCACGAGATCACCATGAACCTGGAGGCGGGCAACGCCTCCATGATGGACCTGGGCAAGATGCTCGGCCAGACCGGCGTGAACCTGGTCGGGGTCAAGCGTTCCTACGACGAGGCCACCGCCGGCCAGCGCGGCGATGTCGTGCCGGTCGTGGTCGTGGTCCGGGACGACAGGTCGTTCGAGCTGCGGCTGAAGACGCCACCGACCGCGTTCCTGATCCGGAAGGCGTTGGGCGGCAAGGGGTCCGGTGCGCCCGGTCACCAGGTGGCGGGCACCTTGCGCCGCGCCCAGGTGCGTGCCATCGCCGAGCGGAAGCTGCCCGACCTGAACACGACGGACCTGGACGCGGCGGAGCGGATCGTCGCCGGCACCGCCCGGTCGATGGGGGTTGCCGTGGAGGGCTAGGCGCGGTTGGGGCGCAGGGTCCAGACGACGACCATCTCGGCCGTGGTCACGCCCTCGGCGTTGGTCACCGTCACGTTGACCGGGAACTCGGGCCGGGTGCCCGCGTCCAGTTCCGCCACCACGTCGTCGGCCGGGCGGCCCAGCACGGCCTCGGCGCGGAGGGCGCCGCGGGCCAGCTTCCGGTACTTGATCTCGGAACGCGCGACGAGCGGCGTGGCCTTGGCCATGTGGGGCGCGAACGCCGCCATCGCCACCGCGCCCGACGCGGTCTCGCCCAGGCCGAAGATCATGGCCGCGTGCGGCCCGGCCACGTGGTTGTGCGTGGCCGGGTCGTCCGGCAGGTCGGCGACCACCCGGTCGCCGGTCACCTCGGCGAACTCGACTCCACTGGTCTTCACCCAGGGCACGGCCTGCTTCATCGCGTCGGCGACGAACGAGTAGTCAGCGCTCATGGATCGGATGTTACCGGCCGGTAGCCATGAGACGCGAGTCACCGGTTATTTCGTTTGCCAAGACTCTCCCGAAGGTTCATGCTTGCACTCAGCAACTAGTTGGATGATGCAAGCAAACGGAGTGTTCCATGGCGACCCCGGTGAGTGACGAAGCGCGTGCGGCGCAGCTCGCCAATGCCGAGCGAGTCGGCATGGCGCTGGTACGCCTCAACAAGATGCACGCGTGCGTCGCCGCGCACATGAGCAGGGCCGGGATGGACAAGGCCTCGTTCGTGCTGCTCGCGAACCTGAGCCACCTGGGGCCTTCCCGGTCGAGTGCGCTGGCCGAGGCGGTCTTCTCGGACCCTTCGACGGTCAGCCGCCAGGTCGCGACACTCGTCAAAGAGGGGTGGGTCGAACGCCGGGCGGATCCCGACGACGGCCGGGCCAGCGTGCTGGCCGTGACGGACGCGGGGCAACGCCTGCTGGCTGAGCGGCGGCTGATGCGCAACCAGTCCATCGCACGCATGCTCGCCGACTGGTCCGAGGGGGACCTGGCGGCGTTCATCGACTACTTCGAGCGGTTCGTGGGCGACTACGAACGCGCTCTGCCGGATTTCATCGCTGAGAGCGGACTGGGGCCGCGCTCAGAAGGGGAGAAGTGAGTGATGTCGGAGACGACAACCCGAGCGGACGCGCCGCCACCCGGCGCCGCCCTGCTCACCCACCGGCAGATCCTGACGATCCTGTCGGGCCTGCTGCTGGGGATGTTCCTCGCCGCGCTGGACCAGATGATCGTGGCCACGGCCATGAAGACCATCGCGGACGAGCTCAACGGCCAGACCCTGCAAGCCTGGGCGACCACGGCCTACCTGATCACGGCCACCATCTCGACCCCGCTGTACGGCAAGCTGTCGGACATCTACGGCCGCAAGCCGATGTACCTGGCCGCGATCACGCTGTTCCTCGCGGGCTCCCTGCTCTCCGGCATCGCGAACTCGATGTACGAGCTCGCCGCGTTCCGCGCGGTGCAGGGCCTCGGTGCCGGTGGTCTGATGTCGCTGGCCATGGCGATCCTGGCGGACATCACGTCGCCGCGCGAGCGCAGCCGCTACACCGGCTACTTCATGGCGGTGTTCGGCATCTCCAGCGTCGCGGGCCCCGTCGTCGGCGGTCTGTTCGCGGGCATGGAGGACTTCCTGGGCACCGCCGGCTGGCGCTGGGTGTTCCTGATCAACGTGCCGATCGCGCTGGTCGCGCTGGTCGTGGTGGCGAAGGTGCTGAACATCCCGCACAAGCGGGTCGACCACCGCATCGACTTCATGGGCGCGGCGCTGCTGACCATCGGTCTCGTGCCGCTGCTGATCGTGGCCGAACAGGGCCGCGATTGGGGTTGGGCCTCGGGCACCGCGATCGCCATGTACGTCGTCGGCGTGCTCGGCCTGGTCGGGTTCGTGTTCACCGAGAAGCGGATGGGCGACGAGGCGCTGCTGCCGCTGCGGTTGTTCCGCCGGCAGACGTTCTCGCTCGGCAACACCGTCAACTTCCTGCTCGGCCTCGGCATGTTCGGCGGCATGGTCTCGCTGCCGCTGTACCTGCAGATCGTGAAGGGCTACAGCGCCACCGAGTCCGGGCTGATGATGCTGCCGCTCACGCTGGGCATCATGACCGCGGCCGGCGGCAGCGGCAGCTACACCGCCAAGACCGGCCGGTACAAGGTGTTCCCGGTGGTCGGGCTGGGCCTGATGGCGATCTCGCTGTTCCTGTTCAGCACGATCGGCACCGACACGCCGGTCTGGCAGCCGCTGGTGATGATGTTCTTCATGGGCGCCGGGCTGGGCCTGTGCATGCAGACCCTGCTGGTGGCCATCCAGAACGACGCGGAGCCGCGCGACATGGGCGTCGCGACCGCCTCGGCCACGTTCTTCCGGCAGATCGGCGGCACGGTCGGCACCGCGGTGTTCCTGTCGATCCTGTTCAGCACGGTCGGCGACAAGATCGGCAACGCGCTGAACGCGGCGAGGGGCAACCCGGACTTCCTGGCCGCCCTGGCGCGGCCGGAGAACCAGCAGTTCGCCGCCGCCCTGAAGGACGGCGGGAGCGGGCTGAGCCTGGACAACACCGAGTTCCTCGAGACGCTGGACCCGGTGCTGGCGCGGCCGTTCCTGGACGGCTTCTCCGGCTCGATCGACCTGGTGTTCCTGGTCGGCGCGCTGGTGTCGGTGGTCGGGTTCGCGTTCGTCTGGTTCCTGCGCGAGGTGCCGCTGTCCAGCCGGTCCGGCCTGGAGCGGGTGAACGACGAGAACGAGGCCGCGCAGGCCCCGGTCGCCATCCACTGAAACGTCACACCATCGAATGAAAAAGCGGGCCACTCGTCGGGGGGTGGCCCGCTTTTTCGCGTCTACCGACTCAGTGGTCCTCGCCGCGCGCGACGGCGTCCTTCAGGCGCTGGTAGGACCGCACGATCTCGGCTTCCGCCTCGACCCGGCCGACCCAGGTCGCGCCCTCCACGCTCTTGCCCGGCTCCAGGTCCTTGTAGACCTCGAAGAAGTGCTGGATCTCCAGCCGGTAGAACTCGTTGAGGTGGTGGATGTCGCGCAGGTGCTCCGAGCGCGGGTCGTCGGCAGGCACGCAGAGCAGCTTGTCGTCGCCGCCCTTCTCGTCGGTCATCCGGAACATGCCGATCGCGCGGGAGCGGATCAGGCAGCCGGGGAACGTCGGCTCCTGGACGATCACCAGGGCGTCCAGCGGGTCGCCGTCCTCGCCCAGGGTGTTGTCGACGAAGCCGTAGTCCGCCGGGTACTGAGTGGCCGTGAACAGGGTCCGGTCCAGCCGGATGCGCCCCGTCTTGTGGTCCATCTCGTACTTGTTCCGGACCCCCTTGGGGATCTCGATGGTGACGTCGAACTCCACTGCGCGGTCCTCGCTCGTCTTTGACGTTCGTTACGCCACTAGTGTGGACCACGAGGTGTCGTCAACCCTCATCCATGTGCCCGGTCACGGGTGTGACGTTGCCCGTAATCAACCGCGGAGGACTGCGTGCCCGACGAGCCATCGTGGCCGACCGTCGACGACGACGAGACCGCCCATGAGCCGCCGACGGTGCAGGTCAGGCGTCCACGACCGGCGGACCCGCCGACCATGCGGCTCCCCGTGCCGCCTCCGGCGCAGCCCGGACGGACCGGTCCGCGGCCCGCGGCGGGGTCGGGCGCGGCGCCGGCGGGTGACGCCGCTGAACCGATCACGGAACGTGAGAAGCCTTCGACGCCGGCCGAAGCGCCCTCCGACCGGCCCACTTCGGGTAGCGCGCGCCCCGGTGGGTCGCCCGCTGGTGGACCTCAGTCGGGTGGACCTCAGTCGGGTGGACCGCCTCCCCATGGAGCGCGCCCGGGTGGGCCGGCTTCCGGCGCGGCGGCCTCCGACGCGGCCCGCGCCGGCGCGGCGGGGTCCGGCGGGTCTCCGGAACGGGCCCGCCCGGAGCGGGTGGCTCCGAACGGGGAACGCGCCGACGCGGAGTTGCCGGTCGGAGCACCCTCCGACGCGGCCGGCGAGGCGTCCGTCGGGTCCGACCGGTCGAACGGCGCCGAGAAGCCACGGCGGAAGCGCCCCCTGCTGCTCGTGGGCGCGTTGGCGATGGTCGTCGTGCTCGCCGGCGGCGCGGTGGCGACGTGGCAGCTGGGCTGGCTGGACACCGCGCCCACCCCGACCACGGCCGCACCGCAGCCGCCCGCACCGGTCTCCCTGGCGCTGAAGGGCGTCGGGGCGGACGCACCCGCGCCCACGGCCGGCGGCATCGGTTCGGTGCTGCGCGGACCGGCCGGCAACGGCGTGCTCGGCACGCTGACCGGGACCGTGGTGGACCCGGTGACCGGCACGGTGCTGTGGAAGCAGGGCGAGACGACCCCGCTGACTCCCGCGTCGACGGTGAAGGTCCTGGTCGCGGCGGCGGCACTGCTGAGCCTGGACCACACGTCGCAACTGTCCACCAAGGTCGTGCGGGGCGACCAGCCGGGAACCGTCGTGCTGGTCGGCGGCGGGGATCCGACGCTGTCCTCGCTGCCCGCCGACCGCCGCACGGTCTACCCCGGCGCGCCGACCCTGGACGACCTCGCCTCCCAGGTCTCCGCGAACGGCCCGGTGAAGCAGGTGCTGTTCGACGTCAGCCGCTACCGGGGCGACGGCCTGGCACCCGGCTGGGCGCCGGCGGACGTGCCCGAGGGGTACGTCGCGCCGATCGTGCCGCTGATGATCGACGGCGGCCGGCAGGACCCGACGATGCCGGACACCCCGCGCTCGGAGACGCCCGGCGCCACCGCGGCCTCCGCGCTGGCCTCGCGGCTGGGCGTGACGGCGGTCGGCCCGGGGCAGGCGGCGCCGGGGGCCGAGGTGCTCGGCGAGGTGAAGTCCGTGCCGGTGGACCAGCTGGTCGAGAACATGATGCAGATCTCCGACAACGTGCTGGGCGAGACGATGTCCCGCGAGGTCGCGCTCGCCAAGGGCATGGAGCCGACGTTCGCCGGCGGCGTACAGGCGGTGCGGGCGGTGCTCACCGAGAACGGGTTCGACCTGACCGGGGTCGAGGTCGCCGACGGGTCCGGGCTCTCGGTGAACGACAAGGTGCCCGCGCGGCTGCTGGCCGACATCCTCGCGGCGGCGGCCAAGCCGGACGCCGCCGACCCGCGCACGGCCAAGCTGCGGCCACTGCTGACGGCGTTGCCGGTGGCGGGCGGCAGCGGGACGCTCGCCGGGCGCTACCAGGAGGCCGGTGCGGCGGGCAAGGGCTGGGTGCGGGCCAAGACCGGGACGCTGACCGGGGTGAACTCGCTGGCCGGCGTGGTGGTGGACGCCGACGGGCGGCTGCTGGTCTTCGCGTTCATGTCGCTGAGCTCGTCGGACACCAAGCAGGTGCGGGGAGCGCTGGACGAGCTGGCCGCGGCACTGCGCGGCTGCGGCTGCGGCTGAACGACGCGCGCGCCGGGTGTGTTGCCGGGCGTGCCGCCGCAGGTAGCGTCAGGAGGGTGAGCGCCTCTACGCAGGATCACCGTCCGGGTGCGACGGGGAGCGACCCCGTCGACTGGGAGCTGGCCGTGGCGACCGCTGCCCGGCTGGTCCGACCTGGCCCCGTGGTGCCCAGAGCGGAGGCGGACATCGCGGTGGGGCGGCTGCGCGAGCAGGCCATCGACGCCGAGGTGCACGTCCGGCGGCTGACCGGGCTCGGGCACGGGCTGCCGCTCAAGGCGGGCGAGGTGGTGGACCGGCCCGGCTGGATCCGGGCGGCCGTCCAGGGGCTCGCCGTGCTGACCGACGGGGCGCTGCCCAAGCAGTCGGGTGCGTTGAGCGGGGTGCTCGCCGGGACGGCGGGCGTGCAGGCGGGCGTGGTCATCGCGTTCCTGAGCGCGCGGGTGCTGGGGCAGTACGACCCGTTCTCGGAGGGCGGCCGGCTGCTGCTGGTCGCGCCCAACATCGTCGGTGCGCAACGGGCGCTGGACGTCTCCGGCGCGGATTTCAGCATGTGGGTGTGCCTGCACGAAGGAACCCACCGGCTCCAGTTCACCGCCGTGCCGTGGCTCGGCGGGCACTTCTCCGGGCTGGTCGGCAGCCTGCTCGGCTCGATGGACGAAGGTGTCGCGCCCAGGCTGCGCGACCTGCCCAAACGCTTGCGTGAGGCGGACGGGTTCGTCGACCTGCTGCAAAGCCCCGCCCAGCGCGAGGTGCTGGACCGGCTGATCGCCCTGTCCACCCTGCTGGAGGGGCACGCCGACCACGTGATGGACGCCGTCGGGCCCGACGTCGTGCCGTCGGTCGGGGTGATCCGGGAACGGTTCACCGCGCGCCGCAAGGGCGGCGGGGTGCTGGACCGGATCCTGCGGACCCTGCTCGGCGTGGAGGCGAAGGTCCGCCAGTACGCGGAAGGCGCGGCGTTCACCCGGCACGTGGTCGACCAGGCCGGCATGTCCGGCTTCAACACCGTGTGGACCGGCCCCGAGACGCTGCCCACCCGGGCCGAGATCGCCGACCCGGCTGCCTGGCTGCGCCGCGTCCAACCGTGAACGGACCGCTGGCCGAGGTCCGTACGGCGGTGAAGCGGTTCTTGGCCGAACACCGGCCCGAGCGGGTCGCGGTCGCGGTGTCCGGGGGTGCGGATTCGCTCGCCCTGGCCGCCGTCACGGCGAAACTCGCGCCCGGCTCGACCGCGGTGGTCGTCGACCACGGGCTGCAGGAGGACTCCGCCCGGGTCGCCGCCGAGGCCGCGAGGACGTGCCGGGGGCTCGGTCTGGACGCGGAAGTCCGAAGGGTCGTCGTGGACGGGCCCGGAGGCCCTGAGGCCGCCGCCAGGCGTGCCAGGTACGCGGCCCTGAGACCCGAGCGGGGCGTGGTGCTGCTCGGCCACACCCGCGACGACCAGGCGGAGACCGTGCTGCTCGGCCTGGGGCGCGGCTCCGGCCCCCGCAGCATCGCCGGTATGCGGCCGTACGACCCGCCGTGGGGGCGTCCGCTGCTCGGCGTGCCACGCGAGGCCACCAACGCCGCGTGCGCCGAACTCGACCTCACGCCGTGGGTCGACCCGCACAACTCCGACCCGGCCTACATGCGCGTCCGCCTGCGTACCGAGGTGCTGCCCCTGCTGGAGGACGTCCTGCAGCACGGCGTGGCCGATGCGCTGGCCCGGACCGCCGCCCAACTCCGCGAGGACTGCGACGCGCTGGACGCGCTCGCCGAGGCCTTCGAGGGCGACCGGCAGACCGTGGCGGACCTGGAACGGCTGCCGCCGGCGCTCCGCAGACGTGTTCTTCGTCTCTGGCTGCTCGGCACGGGGGTGCCCGAGTTGTCCGACTCGCACCTTCGCCGGGTGGACGCGCTGGTCGGTGGGTGGCACGGACAGGGCGGAGTTTGGTTGCCCGGCGGCTTTGTGGCACGCCGCCTGCATGGCAGGCTGCAGGTGGAACCGGTTCAGTCATGACAAAAGGGGATCGTCCGTGTACGACGGCGACATCGCCTCCGTGCTCATCACCGAGCAGGAGATCAGCGACAAGGTCACGGAGCTGGCCAACAAGGTCGCGGCCGACTACCCGGCCGACGGCGGGTCCGACCTCGTCTTGATCACCGTGCTCAAGGGCGCGGTGATGTTCATGACCGATCTGGCCAGGGCACTCCCGGTGCCCGTGCAGCTGGAGTTCATGGCGGTCAGCTCTTACGGCTCGTCCACCTCGTCCTCCGGGGTGGTACGCATCCTGAAGGACCTCGACCGGGACATCGTGGACCGGGACGTGATCATCGTCGAGGACATCATCGACTCCGGCCTGACGCTGTCCTGGCTGCTCAAGAACCTGGCGTCGCGCAAGCCGCGCTCGCTGGAGGTCTGCTCGCTGCTCCGCAAACCGGACGCCGTCAAGGTGGACGTCCCGGTGAAGTACGTGGGCTTCGAAATCCCCAACGAATTCGTGGTCGGCTACGGCCTCGACTACTCCGAGCGCTACCGGGACCTGCCCTACATCGGCACCCTGGACCCGAAGGTCTACTCCAGCTGACACCAGCGGGACTCCCCGCGTCAGACACCTCCGACAAACACCGCTGCGCCGAAACCCCAGACCTCCGACAAACACCGCTGCGTCGAAACCCCCAGCGCGCTCAGCGCACACTCCTGCCGTGCTGTGTGTCATCCCCGTATGGCCTGCGCGCAGCGAACCATCCTTGTCCGGGGAATGCAAGCACGCTTTTCGCTTGCATTCCCCGGACAAGGATGGTTGTCTTTGACCGGGCCATGCGGGGATGACACACAGCCTGCTGCTCGTATCTTTCAGGCTTTGGCTTTTATGGGATCCTTGGCGGCCTGCCCGTCCGGCGAGGACTCTTTTCAGGCTTAGTGCCGTGCGGATCCTGGTAATAAAAGCGACGCTCGCCGCTGGGCAGACCTCCGGGGAGGAAAAGCAAGGGCGTCGTGTTCTCCCCGCATGGCCTGTCAAAGACGACCACGCTTGTCCCGGTAGTGCAAGCGGTGAAGCGTGCTTGCACTACCGGGACAAGCGTGGTAGCCCTCCGGGCAGGCCATACGGGGAGAACACGAGGCACCGGTCTGTGCGGGCGCGGGACGGTTTGTGCAGCGGTCCGCCCGGTTGGTGCCCCGTGTTCTCTTGTCGTCAGCAGTTCGGGCGGCAGCGGCGTTGTGAGATTGCGTCCAGCAGCACGGTCTTGATGTCGTCGGGCTGCAACGCCTGATACGACTTCCCGCCCGTGGCGCCGGCGATCTGCTTCAAAGCCTCCATATCCGCATCCGGCCCCAATCCCACCATGAACATGGGAACGGGCCGAGCGGGATCGGCTTCGTTGCGGAGGATGTCCAGCAGTTCGGTCAGCTTGATGGTGGAGATGTCGTCGTTGCTGCCGTCGGTCATTATCGTGACCGAGTTGATCTTCGCCGGGTTGAACGTCTGCTGCGCGTAGCGGAATGCCGCGAGCACGGTGTCGTTCAGCGAAGTGCCACCGCCGACCATCGACGGAACCGTGCCCGCGCCCTTCTGCAGCTGGGTCCGGCGCGGTGCGCCCGCGATCGGTTCACCCAGCGGGCCGGTGGGCACGAGTTCGACGTAGCCCTTGGGCTTCTTGTTCGTGGAAAAAGCCCAGAGTCCGATCTCCGAGGTGTCCGGCAGCATCGACAGCGCCGTCAAGGCCGCTTCCTTCGCCGCGACGACCCGGGTCAACTCGCTGCCCTGCATCTTCTCGGCCATCGAACCGGACACGTCCACCACGGCCAGGATGCGGGTGTCCAGGCTCACCGCGCCCCACGTGCGCAGCAGTTCGGAAACCTGGTCCGGGGACGGCGTGCTCAGCATGGTCACCTCGTCGCCGCGCACACCGTCCTTCTCGTTCGTCCAGCCGTTCGGGGCCTTGCCGTCAGCGGTGCGGTAGCCCGCCTCGGCGAACCGCTGGGCGGTGCGGCCGCTGCGCAAGGCCTGCTCGAAGCCCTCGGCGGCCTGCGCGGTACCCGCCGACTCGCCGCTGCGGCTCACCCGGACGAGTGGGAAGTCGAAGCTGACCGTCCCCTCCTTCGGGTAGGACGCGACGACCCGGCGCGAGCCCGCGGCCCGGTTGGCGTTCAGCACCGACTGCTCGGACGCGGTGAACACCGGGGCGTTCTCCGCGCCCTGCACGACCTTGCCGAACGCGTCCCGCACCGACGGCTGAGCGTTGCGGCCGATCCGCAGCAGCGCGGCGATCAGTTCCGGCTTGGGGCTGCCGTCGGGGTTGCCCAACTGGGCCCGGACGACCGCGAGCGTGGCCAGGCCCTCGGTGGACGTGGTGGGGTCGCTCAGCGTCACGGTGACCCGGGGGTCGACCACCTTCGACCAGCTCACGGGTGTGACGGGCCAGCCGAGCGCGGTCATCGCCCGCTCCGAGCCGGCGATCACCAGCGGCGAGGACGCCAGCGAGTCCCTGACCTCCAGGCGCGGCGCGTCCGAGCCCTGGTCGCCGGCCTGGCGCTGGGTCTCGGCCGCCCACATGGACGAGTCCGGGATCCACAGCGCGGGCGGGTTGATCTGCGCGGTCGGCAGCTCGTGTGACACGTCGGCCGCGCTGCGCGCTTCGATCTGCACCTGCACGCACTTGCCGTCCACGACGGGCTGACCGGCCTGGTAGTCGTCGGCCGCGCCGCGCACCACCTCTTCGGCGGCGGGGGTGACCGCGACCTTGAGCGGCACGGTGCCCCTGCACTCGGGTCCGCTGGTGGTCTGGAGTGCGACGACGGTGACACCGCCCGCCGCGAGGACGCCGAGCAGGGCGCCGATCGGGAGTGCGATCCGGCGGGCACGGCCTGGAGGACGATCGGTCCGAGCTGACATACCGTGGGTACCTTTGGTTGGTGTTCACCCTTTCGGGTGGGCGATGAACACTCAGTAACGGCCGAGGATGGCACGGGCCGTTCGGGTGACAAGGGCTCGTGTTCATCGTCACCCGAACGGACCTAACACTGTTCTTACCTGCTAGTAACGTCACACCCCTCACCAGTGTTACGGCGATCTGCGCCACCTGGTTCACGCCGTTCGCCGATCCGGTGAACCCTTCTGACCTGGGATGCGTGTTCGCGGTCACCACGGGGAACCCTTGACGGGGCCCACCCGTTGGTCGGACGAGACGCGACAGCCCCGCACGCGGAGCACCCCGCCCGTGCCTCGGGCGGTAGGCTGGTCGGACGGGTCGTGCCCGTCCGCGCCCGTCACCAAGTCAGGGAGGGTCGAGGCCGCCCGCCGGCCGTAAGTGAATGGACCGCAAGCGCCTGCTTCGCAACCCGCTGCTGTGGATCGTGGCGGTGTTGCTGCTCTACTACGCCTTTACCGTGCTCTTCGACGACGCTCGGGGCTACACCCCGGTCAAAACGTCCCAGGCACTGCAGCAAGTCCGGGACGGCAAGGTCAAAGAGGCCACGATCGAGGACAAGGAGCAGCGCCTCAAGCTGACCCTGGTCGACGGTACGACCTTCGAAGGTCACAACCGGCTGATCACCCAGTTCCCGGCGAGCTCCACCGACGAGGTCTTCACCATCCTCGACCAGGCGGGCAACAAGCCGACCGTCGAGACCAAGGTCAGCCAGGACTCGTTCCTGATGCAGATGCTGCTGTACCTGGTCCCGCTCGGCCTGCTGTTGCTGCTGCTGATGTGGATGATGAACAACGCCCAGGGCGGCGGGAACCGCGTCCTGAACTTCGGCAAGTCCAAGGCCAAACAGCTGTCCAAGGACATGCCGAAGACGACGTTCGCGGACGTCGCGGGCGCCGAGGAGGCCGTCGAGGAGCTGGAGGAGATCAAGGACTTCCTCCAGAACCCCGGCCGCTACCAGGCGCTGGGCGCGAAGATCCCGAAGGGCGTCCTGCTCTACGGCCCGCCCGGCACCGGCAAGACCCTGCTCGCCAGGGCCGTCGCCGGCGAGGCCGGCGTGCCGTTCTACTCGATCTCCGGCTCGGACTTCGTCGAGATGTTCGTCGGTGTCGGCGCGTCGCGCGTGCGTGACCTGTTCGAACAGGCCAAGCAGAACGCGCCGTGCATCATCTTCGTGGACGAGATCGACGCGGTCGGCCGCCACCGCGGCGCGGGCCTCGGCGGTGGCCACGACGAACGCGAGCAGACGCTGAACCAGCTCCTCGTGGAGATGGACGGCTTCGACTCGCGCGGCGGGATCATCCTGATCGCGGCGACCAACCGGCCCGACATCCTGGACCCGGCGCTGCTGCGCCCCGGCCGGTTCGACCGGCAGATCCCGGTGTCCGCGCCCGACCTCAAGGGTCGCAAGCAGATCCTGCGGGTGCACGCCAAGGGCAAGCCGTTGCACGCCGAGGCGGACCTGGACGGCCTGGCCAAGCGCACCGTGGGCTTCTCCGGCGCGGACCTCGCGAACGTGATCAACGAGGCCGCCCTGCTCACCGCCCGCAGGAACGGCACGGTCATCGACGGTGCCGCCCTGGAGGAGTCGGTGGACCGGGTGATCGGCGGTCCGGCCCGCAAGAGCCGGATCATCTCCGAGAAGGAGAAGAAGATCACCGCCTACCACGAGGCCGGGCACGCCCTGGCCGCGTGGGCGATGCCGGACATCGACCCGGTCTACAAGGTCACCATCCTCGCCCGCGGCCGGACCGGCGGTCACACGCTGTCCGTGCCCGAGGAGGACAAGGACCTGATGACCAGGTCCGAGATGATCGCCCGGCTGGTGTTCGCGCTGGGTGGCCGCTCCGCCGAGGAGCTGGTCTTCCACGAGCCGACCACGGGCGCGTCCAACGACATCGAGCAGGCGACCAAGATCGCCCGCGCGATGGTCACCGAGTACGGCATGTCCGCCCGGCTCGGCGCCGTCAAGTACGGCCAGGAGCAGGGCGAGCCGTTCCTCGGGCGCACGGCCGGCCGGCAGGCCGACTACTCGCTGGAGGTCGCGCACGAGATCGACGAGGAGGTGCGCGAACTCATCGAGGCCGCGCACACCGAGGCGTACGAGGTGCTCAACACCTACCGCGACGTGCTCGACGCGCTGACCCTGGAGCTGATCGAGAAGGAGACGCTGCACCAGAAGGACCTGCAGCGGATCTTCGCCGATGTCGAGAAGCGGCCGCGGATCACGAAGTTCAACGACTTCGGCAACCGCACGCCGTCGGACAAGCCGCCGGTCAAGACCCCGGCGGAGCTGGCGAAGGAACGCGGCGAGCCGTGGCCGCCCGCCATCGAGGACACCCTGGACCAGGAGCTGCCGCCGGCACAGGACCCGGTGCCCGCACCGCAGCCGGTGCCCAACGGCAGCAACGGTGCGCCGTACCAGCCGCAGCAGCCCCAGCACCCGACGTCCGGCCCGCCGAACTACGGTGCGCCGCCCGGGTGGACCCCGGCGACCGTGCCCGGCGGCGGGCAGCCGCCGCAGTGGCAGCCGGAGCACACCGACGCCGACGCGGGGAAGCGGTCGTTCGACACGGATCCGGACAACCGCACGTGACCGAGATCGACCAGACCGGCCTCCCCGTCCGCGGGGAGGCCGGTTCCACGCGGCGGGCGTTCGACCAGAAGCGGGCCGAGGCGGCGGTGCGCGAGCTGCTGCTCGCGTGCGGCGAGGACCCGGAACGGGAAGGCCTGCGGGACACCCCGGCCCGGGTCGCGCGCGCCTACCGGGAGCTGTTCGCGGGTCTCTACACGGACCCGGACTCGGTGCTGGCGAAGACCTTCGACGAGAGCCACGAGGAACTCGTCCTGGTCACCGACATCCCGATGTTCTCGTTCTGCGAGCACCACCTGCTGCCGTTCCACGGCGTGGCGCACGTCGGGTACATCCCGAACGAGCACGGCCGGGTCACCGGCCTGTCCAAGCTGGCCCGGCTGGTGGACCTGTACGCGAAGCGCCCGCAGGTGCAGGAGCGGCTGACGTCGCAGGTCGCGGACGCCCTGATGCGCCGGCTGGACCCGCGCGGGGTGATCGTGGTCGTGGAGGCCGAGCACCTGTGCATGGGGATGCGGGGCGTCCGCAAGCCCGGCTCGCGGACCACCACGTCCGCCGTGCGCGGCCTGCACCGCTCGTCCGCGTCCACCCGGGCCGAGGCGATCGAGCTGATCAAGGGACGCACGCGGTGAGCTTGCCTCGGCCGGGGCACTGCGTGGTGATGGGCGTCCTGAACGTCACCCCGGACTCGTTCTCCGACGGCGGCCGGTACCTCGGCCGGTCCGACGCGGTCGAGCACGGGGTGGCGATGTTCCGCCGCGGCGCCGACGTGGTCGACGTGGGCGGCGAGTCGACCCGTCCGGGCGCCTCCCGGATCCCGCCGGCGATCGAGGCGGCACGGGTGGCCCCGGTGATCGGCGAACTGGTCGCCGCGGGCGTGCCGGTGTCGGTGGACACCATGCGGGCCGAGGTCGCGGTCGCCGCGCTGGAAGCGGGCGCGTCGATCGTGAACGACGTGTCCGGTGGGTTGGCCGACCCGGAGATGGCGTCCGTGGTGGCGTCCGCCGGCGTGCCCTACGTGCTGATGCACTGGCGCGGGCACAGCCGGGAGATGGACCGCCTCGCCGTGTACGACGACGTGGTGCGCGATGTGCGTGACGAGCTGTGCGCGCGCGTCGACGTGGCACTGGCGGCCGGTGTCTCCGCCGACAACATCGTGCTGGACCCCGGCCTGGGGTTCGCCAAGAACGCCGCGCACAACTGGCAGTTGCTGCACCGCTTGGACGAGCTGCTGGACCTGGGCTTCCCGGTGCTGGTCGGCGCGTCCCGCAAACGTTTCCTGGGTGCCCTGCTGGGCGACCGCACGCCGGACGGCCGGGAGGACGCCACCGCCGCGGTGTCGGCGCTGGCGGCCTTCGTGGGCGCGTGGGGCGTGCGGGTGCACGACGTGGACAAGTCGCTGGACGCCGTGGCCGTGGCGAGGGCGTGGAGGACTGGACATGGCTGACCGGATCACGTTGCGCGGGCTGCGGGTGCGCGGCTTCCACGGTGTGTTCGAGCACGAGAAGCGCGACGGCCAGGACTTCCTGGTCGACGTCACGGCGTGGCTCGACCTGTCGCGGGCGGCGGCCACCGACGACCTGCGCGAGACGCTGCACTACGGCGAACTGGCCGAGCGCGCGGCGGCCATCGTGTCCGGCGGGCCGTACGACCTGATCGAGACCGTGGCGGGCAAGGTCGCCGACGAGGTGATGACCGACCTGCGCGTGCGGGCGACCGAAGTCACCGTGCACAAGCCTTCCGCGCCGATCCCGCTGTCCTTCGTGGACGTCTCCGTCACCGTGAGGCGCACCCGTGACTAGGGCGGTGCTGTCGATCGGCTCGAACCTGGGCGATCGGCTCGGGCACCTCCGGTCGGCCGTCTCCGGGTTCTCGGACGTCCTGGTGGCGGTGTCCCCGGTGTACGAGACCGCGCCGTGGGGCGTGACCGATCAGGACGACTTCCTGAACGCCGTGCTGATCGTCGCCGGGGACGTGGACGAGTGGGGTTGGCTGCGGCGCGGCCAGGCGCTGGAACAGGCCGCCGGCCGCGTCCGCGAGCGCAGGTGGGGGCCGCGCACGCTCGACGTCGACGTGGTGACCGTGGACGGCGTGCGGTCCGATGACCCCGAACTCCTGCTCCCGCATCCGGGTGCCTTCGAGCGCGCCACCGTGCTGGTCCCGTGGCTGGACGTCGAGCCGGACGCCGTGCTGCCGGGCCACGGCCGGGTAGCGGACCTCGTGGCCGGCCTGGACGTGGCCGGCGTCGAGCGGCGGGACGACCTGTCGCTGGCCAACCGCTGACGGCCCGCCGGTTCGGGTAGGGCGTCGGCGCGGAGTCGTTGACGGGCCACGCGGTCCGTACGTGATCGCCGGTCGTTGAGCACGACATCCGAGTTGTACTGGGGCAGCCCGGTGAACGCGGGGGCGTCGCGGCGCCGGCACGGCCGTTGCAGGGGGACCGCGCCGGCCGGATGACACCATGGGGTGTGTGAGGTTCACCAAGCCCCGTGACCTGCTCGCCGCCGGACTCATCGCGGGCCTGCTCGCGCACCTGCTGCTGCGGCTCGCCTACGACACGCTGCCCCCGCTGCCCACGTTCGCCGGGTTCACCCTGCTCGTCATCGCGGTGGTGGACCTGGTGCTGGCCTTCTCGTTGCGGGCGCGGATCCAGCGCAGACCCGGCACCGCGCCCGTCCAGCCGTTGACCGCGGCCCGGGCGGTGGCGCTGGCGAAGGCGTCGTCACTGCTCGGCGCGATCATGGCCGGCGCGTGGGCGGGCGTGCTGATCTACGTGCTGCCGGTGCGCGGCGAGTTCGAGGCCGCCGACCACGACCTGGGCAGCGCGATCGTGGGAGTCGTGTGCGCGGTCGCGCTGATCGGCGCGGCGTTGTGGCTGGAGCACTGCTGCCGGACGCCGAAAGATTCCCGGCAGGACGGGTGAATACCGACGCGGAGGTCTCAATCGGATAACTGACCGGTACGGTAGTGGCCATGACCGGGCGAGGCACGTCGCAGGACGACGAGCAGCAAGATCACGGTCGTGGCTCCGGGCGACTACTGCTGGTAGCAGCATTGGCGCTCGCACTGGGTGCCGCGGCGGTGCTGGTGCTGAGCGACAACGCCCGCTGGCTGAGACTGGCCGTGGTCGCCGCCCTGTGGGCCGCGCTGGTCGGGGCGTTCCTGGCCGCGCGCTACCGGCGCCAGATCACCGACCGGGAGGACGAGGTCGCGGACCTCCAGTCGGTGTACGAGCTGGAGCTGGAGCGCGAGGTCGCGGCACGTCGCGAGTACGAGCTGGAGATCGAGGCGGAGACCCGCAAGCGGGTGCAGGAAGAGGCGAAGGACGACCTGGAGGCGCTGCGCGGCGAGCTGCGGGCGTTGCGGGAGAACCTGGAAGCCCTGCTCGGCGGCGAGGTGCTGGTCGAACGGGTGGCGCTGCGCGCCGAGTCGACCCGGATGCGCTCGCTGTCCGACCAGTCCCGGCTGATGACGGTGAGCGACCAGCGGATCATCACCGCCGGGCCCGCCAAGACGACCGTGAAGAAGTCCGTGGAGAAGCCCTCGGCGGACCGGACGGAGCTGATCGAGCGGGTCTCGCACGAGGCGTCCCGCAAAGATCAGGTTCGGCGTCCCGAACCCGTCCGGCCCGACCCGGCCCGCCGGGAGGCGGCGCAACCCGTCCGCCGGGAACCGGCGCGGGCGACCCAGCAGCGCCCCGCCGTCGTGGTGCGGCCGGGCGGTCCGGAGCCGACCGAACGCGTCAACCTGGCGGACCTGGCCGGTCGGCTGAGTTCGTCCACCCCCGCCGCACGTCCGGCGGAACCGGCCCGGCGGGCCGAGCCGGCCGCTGCCGCGCGCGGGGCGGAGGCCGCGCAGGTCGAGGTGTCGCGGGCGGAAGCTCCACGCGGCGGTACCTCGCGCGGCGAGGCGTCGCGGCAGGAGCCTTCGCGGGGCGGGGCCCCGCAGGTGCAGGTGGCGCGGCAGGACACCGCTCGGGCGGACGCCGCGCAGGTCGACGCCGCGCACGCGCGCAGCGGGTCGGCTCGCACCGACTCCGCGCGGGTGGACCCGGCGCGGGCCGAGTCGGCGCGGGTCGACGCGGTGCGCGAGGCGGCGGCGCGCAAGTCCGAGCCGTCCCGGACCGAGCACACGATCCAGCGGCGCAGCCGGATCGCCGAGCGGACCGAGATGATCAGCCGTGACGCGCTGGCGGCCGACCAGGCTGCCCGCCGCGGGTCGCCGGCCGAGCAGACCGGCGGGTACCGGCCGGTGCCGTCGGGTGAGGCCGCCGGGTTCGGTGCGGTGCCCGCCGCGACCCAGACGGGTGGGTTCCGTCCGGTGTCCGGTGTGGACCAAGCGGGTTCGCGGGCGAGCCAGACGGGTGGGTTCCGCCCCGTGTCCGGTGTGGACCAGGTCGGTTCGCGGGCGAACGAGACCGGCGGGTTCCGTCCGGTGTCCGGTGCGGGCGAGGCCGGCGGTGTTCGTACCGGGTCGAGCCCGAGCCAGGCCGGCGGTTCCCACGCCGGGACGGACGCGGACCAGGCCGGTGGCGCCGGCACCAGGTCGAGCGCTGCTCGGGCCGGTGGTGCCCGGGCGGAGACCGGACGGCGGGCGGCCGAGCAGACCGGTGGGTACCGGCCGGTGGCGGCGGAAGGTGCGCGGGCCGCCGGAGCGGGTCACCGGGCGGCCGAGCAGAGCGGGTACCTGCCGGTGTCCGCGGAGCCGGCCGGGCGGTCGTCGGCGGAACTCGCGGCCGGTCGGCGGGCGGCGGACGAAGGCGGCGGTCGACGCAGGGCCGAGGAGCAGCCGGCGGGGCGGCGCGGTGCGCCCGAACCCGCCGAGCCCGCGGGTGCGCACGCGGACGGCAAGTCGGTGAGCGAGTTGCTGGCCGCGTTCGGCGGGGGTGAGTCCCCGCGCCGTCGTCGGCGGCGTGGCGAGGACTGACCTACTTGTCGATGTCGCCGACCACCACGGCGAACGAACCCAGCACCGCGGGCAGGTCGTCCACCTTGGTCCCCGGCAGCAAGGCCGACAGCGCCTGGACGTTGTTGAACGACGGGGTCCGCAGCTTGAGCCGCCACGGCGTCTTCTCGCCCCGTGACGCCAAGTGCACGCCGGAGGTCCCCAGCGGCGCCTCCACCCGCGTGTACACCGACCCCTCGGGAGCCTTGACCGCCTTGGGCAGCCGCAGGTTGACCGGTCCGCCCGGCAGCCGGTCCAGGCACTGCCCCACCAGCCGAACGGACTGCCGCACCTCGTCGACCAGGCACTGCACGCGGGCCAGCGCGTCGCCCGACGTCCGCACCACCGGGGTCACGTCCAGCCCCCGGTAGCCGGGCAGCGGGTCGTCCCGGCGCAGGTCGAAGTCCACCCCGGACGCCCGGCCGATCGGCCCGGTGACGCCGAACGCCAGCGCGGCATCCCTCGGCAGCACACCGATCCCGGCCAGCCCCTCGGGCACCGGACCGATGTCCACTGTGGATAGTGCGGCGCGGACGCGGTCGGTCCAGCCCGCCGGGACGTCCTCGCGCAGGCCGCCGATCCGGTTGAACATGAAGTGGATCCGCCCGCCGGACGCCTCCTCCAGCACCGCCTGCACGGCTTCCCGCCCGCGTGCCGCGGCCTGGCCGGTGAGCGGGGTGAGGAAGACCAGGTGCGCCATGATCCGGTTCAGCTCGCACAGCACCGCCCGCAGCGCCTGGGCGCGGGGCGGCACGTCCATGCCGGTCATCCGTTCCACGGCGAGCGCGACCGCCAGCTCGTTGCAGAACGCGGCCAGCCAGTCGTGCCGGTTGGCCAGGGTCAGCACCTGCCGGTAGTCGCGGACCTCGAACAGCTTCTCCGCACCCCGGTGCAGGTGGCCGACCAGGGGCTCGGCGGCGGTGATGACCTCGTCGTCGCGGACGGTCAGGCGCAGGCGGTAGGCGCCGTGCGTCGACGGGTGCAGGGGGCCGAGGTCGACCACCCGGTCCACGCCCAGGTGGCGCGCCCCGGCCCCGACGCCAACGGTGATCTCCACCGGGCCATGCTCGCACGCCGGTCCGTGCCGACCGCGGACAGACGGTGGGCCGTGCCGACCGCGGACAGTCGGTGGGCCGTGCCGACCGCGGACAGTCGGTGGGTCGTGGCCGGTTCCCGACCACGACCGGCCGGCCGCTGGATCGTCGGGCGACCGGCCCGTCGCCGCGGTGGTCAGTCGGCGGTGACGGCGAACAGGAAGCACCCGTGGGACGCGCTGCGCACCTGCACCTCGGTCACCTCGGGGTGGCTCAGCCACTCCTCGATCTTCTCGGTCAGCTCCTCGGGCCGGGCGACGCCGCCGTCGTGGATCCGCCCGTCCGCGCCGTACGCCCGGAGGGCGCGGGGCGAGTGGCGCAGGGCCTCGGGCAGTTCGTGCGATTGGTCCGGGCCGCCGCACGGCAGCATGTGCGCGAACACCGGCCCGAGTTCCTCGTACGGTCCCCGGCCGGCGGTCGGCGAGTACCGGAACAGCACGACCGGCTCCCCGACCCCGGCCTTGCGCAGACAACACCTCAGCGGTGCGCCGACCGACTCCCCGCGCAGCTCGTGGAACTCGTCCGTGCCCGCCAGCTTCCTCGCCCGTTCCACCACGTCCACGGGCAGTGCGTGAATCCTCATGTGCCCAAGCCTGCGCGGCCGGACGGGCGTGAGCCGGCGGTCTTCGGACGTGGCAGCGCACCGTCTTGGGCGCTTCGACGCTCCGGAGCCGTGCTGCCGTTCGGTGCGGTCTGTTCAGCGCAGCCGTTCGGGGCAGCCGTTCAGGGTTGCCAGGCGGGCAGCGGGGGGAGCAGTTCCGACACCGGGACGCCGACCCCGTGCAACAGCCACCCGAACGAACCCAGGCCGCCGACCGCCCGCAGTTCGGCGACGCGGGACGCACGGGCCGCCGACTCCAGCCACGCCAGGCCGGTGCCCTCGGCGGTCGCGGTCAGGCCCAACGCCGCCAGCGCGTCCCGCTGCGACACCAGCACCCGGTCGCCGCCGGCCGCCTCGGCGCAGGCGTCCAGTGCCACGTGCGCGGTCAGGTCGCACGAGCCGTCGAAGACCGGGGTCACCTGTCGGCCGTCGCGGTAGGCGGCGAACGTCCCGGAGCGGTACCGGCCCGCCACCCGGTCCGCCCGCAGGTGCCCGTAGTCCACGGCCAGCGCCGCGCCGCGCACCCGGGACACCGCGTCCGCCCAGGCCGCGTCGCGGGGAGCGCCGACCTCCGCGCGCCAGCCGGGTTCCAACGGCCACCAGCGGGCCAGCCACGGGTCGTCGTGCGGGCCGGTCACCAGCGGGCACGGGATGGCGTCCAGCCATTCGTGGCCGATCAGCAGGCCCTCGACCCGGGACGGCAGCTCGCGGGTCCACCGGACGCCCGGGAGTGACCGCTCCGGTCCGATGTCCACGGCGGTCACCCGCAGGCGGCGGCCGAGCGGACCGGGCGCCAGGGCGCGGACGGCGGCGGACAGCTCCCCGCCGCCCGCCCCGACGTCCACGAAGTCCAGCCGCGCCGGGCGCCCCAGGGCGAAGTCCACCCGATCGAGCAGCACCAGGAGCGCTTCGGCCAGTTCAGGGCCGATCAGCGGCGCGGTCCGGAAGTGGTCGGCGGGAACCGCGCCCCGGCTGAAGAAGCCCTCCGGGCCGTAGAGAGCGCCGCGCCACGCCGTTTCCGAGTCCCGCACCAGTCAAGTGTCCCTTTAAGGTTGCACACTGTGACCGCCTCCCCTGCCCGCAAGCGCGCGAACCAGCGCCGGTGGACCGTCCTGCTGCCGGTTGTCGGCCTGATCGCGCTGGGCGTGTGCGGCCTGGTGCTGTTGGCGCTGGGCACCAGCAAGATCGGCGCGGGCCCCATCCTGGTCGGCGCGGTGGCGGCGCTGGTGCCGGTGGCCGCGGTGCTGGGCGCGTTCCTGTGGGTGGACCGGTGGGAGCCGGAGCCGGCGAAGATCCTGCTGCTGGCGTTCGCCTGGGGCGCGTGCGGCGCGACCATCACCTCGCTGGTGTTCAACCAGACCGCGCACGTGCTGGGCGAGCTGATCAACGGCGACGGGTCGACGTTCGCGGCGGTGATCGGTGCGCCGATCGTGGAGGAGGCGACCAAGGCGGCGTTCGTGATCGTGCTGTTCCTGCGCCGCCGCGAGGAGTTCGACGGCGTGGTGGATGGCATGGTCTACGCGGGCGTGACCGCCGCGGGCTTCGCGTTCACCGAGAACATCTACTACTTCGCGCGGGTGTTCGTGGACAGCGGGCTGGGGGACCTGTCCAGCGGGGTGGTGGCGCTGTTCATCCTGCGCGGGGTGCTGTCGCCGTTCGCGCACCCGCTGTTCACGTCGATGACCGGCATCGGGGTCGGCATCGCCTCGATGACCACGAACCGGAAGCTGCGGGTGGTCGCGCCGGTGCTGGGCTACCTGGGCGCGGCGGGGCTGCACTCGCTGTGGAACTTCTCCACCACGGTCGGCACCGGGTCGACGTTCATCAACCTGTACTTCCTGATCATGGTGCCGATCTTCGCCGGCATGGTGCTGCTGGTGATCTGGCAGCGCCGCCGCGAGCAGCGGATCGTGGCGGGCCAGCTGCCGGGGATGGCCGCGCAGCGGTGGATCGCGTCCAGCGAGGTCACCCTGCTGGCGTCGTTGCAGGGCCGCCGGCGGTGGCGGCGCGCGGTGCGGCGCAAGGTCGGCGACCAGGCCGCGCGGGCCGTCGCCGAGTACCAGGTGGCGGCCACCGAACTGGCGTTCCTGCGGCACCGGATCGCGTCCGGAACCGCCGAGGCGGGCTCGGACGAACGCCACTCCGTGCTCCTCGAAGCCCTCATCACCGCACGTCAAGCCGCTGTCGACGCGCCCGGTGCGCTGAAGGCGGCGGGTGGTGTTCGTCGCAGTTGACGGCTGTCCCGGCGGGCGCGGATTACGCTCGCGGCCGTCGTCCGGTACCCGCCACGGGACTGGAACGCACTGAAGGAGTACGTCGCATGGACGCGACCCCCCGCCCCGCGCGGCTGGCTGTCGGAGTGATCTCGGCGGGCCGGGTGGGCTCGGTGCTGGGCGCCGCCCTGACCAGGGCGGGCCACGTCGTCGGCGCGGTGTCCGCGGTCTCGCGGGAGTCCCTGCGCCGGGCCGAGGAGCTGCTGCCGGACGTGCCGGTGCTGTCGCCGCCCGAGGTGGCCGCCTCCGCGGACCTCGTGCTGCTGGCCGTGCCGGACGACGAGCTGGCCGGGTTGGTGCGCGGGCTGGTCGCCACCGGGTCGTTGCGGGCCGGGCAGATCGTGGTGCACACCAGCGGGGCGCAGGGCATCTCGGTGCTGGAGCCCGCCGCGGCCGTCGGGGCGCTGTGCGTCGCGCTGCACCCGGTGATGACCTTCACCGGACGTGCCGAGGACGTCGAGCGGATGACCGCGTGCTCGGTCGGGGTGACCGCCGCGGACGGCGACGACGTCGCCTGGAACGTGGGCGAGGCGCTGGTCGTGGAGATGTCCGCCGAGCCGGTGCGCATCCCGGAGACCGCCCGCCCGCTGTACCACGCGGCGCTGGCGCACGGGGCGAACCACCTGATCACGCTGGTCGCGGACTGCGCGGACCTGCTGCGGTCGTCGGGCATCGCCGACGCGGAGCGCGTGCTGGGGCCGTTGCTGTCGGCGGCGCTGGACAACGTGCTGCGGCACGGTGACCGGGCGCTGACCGGGCCGGTGGCGCGCGGTGACGCCGGGACCGTGGCCAAGCACCTGCGTGTGCTGGCCGCCGAGGCGCCTGACACCCTTGCCCCGTACCGAGTTCTCGCGCGCCGAACCGTCGACCGCGCGCAGGCCGCCGGGCTGCTCAAGCCCGAACCGGCCGCCGACGTCCGCACCACTCTTGAGGACCGATGACCAAGCCGCTGACCAGAGACGACTACGTGCCCAACGACGTCACGGTGCACCGCGACCCGGACCGGTTGCGGCGGGTGGTCCGCGCGCTGCGAGCCGCCGGTCGCAACATCGCGCTGGTGCCCACCATGGGCGCGCTGCACGAGGGTCACCGGAAGCTGATCCGCGAAGCGCACGTCATGCAGAACACCGTGGTCGTGGTGTCGATCTTCGTCAACCCGACGCAGTTCGGGCCGTCGGAGGACTTCTCCCGGTACCCGCGGACCTTCGAGTCCGATGTGGACACCTGCCGGGCCGAGCGGGTCGGGCTGGTGTTCGCGCCGTCGGTGGAGGACATGTACCGGCCCGGGTCGACCGTGACGGTGTCGGCCGGGCCGTTGGGGGAGGAGTTGGAGGGCGCGTCGCGGCCGGGGCACTTCGCCGGGGTGCTGACCGTGGTGTCGAAGCTGTTCAACATCGTGCAGCCGACGTACGCGGTGTTCGGGGAGAAGGACTACCAGCAGCTGACGTTGATCCACCGGATGGCCCGGGACCTGGACTTCCCGGTCGACGTGGTGGGGGTGCCGACGGTTCGCGAGGCGGACGGGTTGGCGTTGTCCTCGCGGAACCGGTACTTGTCGGAGGACGAGCGCGCGGCGGCCACGGCGCTGTCGGCGGCGCTGGTCGCGGGTGCGCACGTGAGCGGGCGGGGGGCGGAGGCGGTGCTGAAGGCCGCGTCCGAGACCCTGGCCGCCGAGCCCCGGGTCGAGCTGGACTACCTGGAGCTGCGGGCGCCGGACCTGGGGCCGGCACCGGAGAACGGTGACGCGCGGCTGCTCGTCGCCGCACGGGTGGGCACCACCCGACTGATCGACAACGCCGCCGTGCTGCTCGGCACCGGCGACGAGTGAGGGGGACCGCGATGTTCCGCACCATGCTCAAGTCGAAGATCCACCGGGCCACCGTGACCCAGGCCGACCTGCACTACGTGGGGTCGGTGACGGTGGACCTGGACCTGATGGAGGCCGCCGACCTGCTCGCCGGCGAGCAGGTGGCGATCGTGGACGTGACCAACGGGGCCCGGCTGGAGACCTACGTCATCCCCGGTGAGCGGGGGACGGGGGTGCTCGGCATCAACGGGGCCGCCGCGCACCTGGTGAAGCCCGGTGACCTGGTGATCCTCATCGCGTACGGCCAGATGGACGACGCGGAGGCCCGTGCTTACGAGCCGAAGATCGTGTTCGTGGACGCGGAGAACAAGGTCGTGGAGCTGGGCGCGGACCCGGCGCACGCGCCGGAGGGGTCCGGGTTGGTGAGCGGGGCCGTGGTGGAGTCCGGGTTGGAGTCGGTGACGGTGCTGGAGACGGTGTCGGAGACCGAGGACGCCACGGCGTTGGACGCGTTGATCCAAGCTGAGAACTGAGTCGGTCGGTCGGCCTGCCGTGCCGGTCGCACCGGCTCCGGTCCGGACCGGCTCCGGTTCGGATCGGCCACGAGAGAGGGAACTCCGTGCTGCTCGCCATCGATGTCGGCAACACAAACATCGTGCTGGGGTTGTACGACGGGACCGGGGACAGGGCTGACCTGGTCCGCGACTGGCGGATGCGCACCGACGCGCGGATGACCGCCGACGAGCTCGCGCTGACCATGCGCGGGTTGCTGGGCGAGTACGCGGACAAGATCACCGGGATCTCGGCGCTGTCCACGGTGCCGGCGGTGTTGCGCGAGCTGCGGGTGATGCTGGGGCGGTACTACTCGGCCGTGCCGAAGGTGCTCGTCGAGCCCGGCGTGCGGACCGGGGTGCCGCTGCTGGTGGACAACCCCAAGGAGGTCGGGTCGGACCGGGTGATCAACACCCTGGCGGCGCACCACCTGTACAGCACGGCTTGTGTGGTGGTGGACTTCGGTACGTCCACGAACCTGGACGTGATCTCGGCCAAGGGCGAGTTCCTGGGCGGGGCGTTGGCTCCCGGGATCGAGATCTCCGTGGACGCGCTGGCCGCCCGCGCCGCGCAGTTGCGGAAGGTGGAGCTGGTCCGGCCCCGGTCGGTGATCGGGAAGAACACGGTGGAGTGCCTGCAGTCCGGGATCGTGTACGGGTTCGTGGGGCAGGTGGACGGGCTGGTCCGGCGGATCGTGGACGAGTTGCAGGTGACGGAGCCGGGGGCGGTGGCGGTGATCGCCACGGGTGGGCTGGCGCCGTTGGTGGTAGCGGAATCGGCGACGATCCACGCGCATGTGCCGGATTTGACGTTGTTGGGGTTGCGGCTGGTGTTTGAGCGCAACATGCGGTGATCGTCCGGGAGTCCGGGAGTCCGGGAGTCCGGGAGTCCGGGAGTCCGGGGGGCAGGGGGCAGGGGGCAGGGATTGTCGTACCTGCGTGGTTGGGTGTGTGTCGGGGGCGTTCACGTCGAGGGGACGCTTGCGAAGCGTGGCCTCGGGGTGGTTTCAGTGGCTTGGGGTCTACGGGCGTAAGGGCGTCCTCGCCGGACGGGCAGACCGCCAAGGATGCCCCGCAAAGCTCTTCGAGCTTTGAGGTGCGGGTCTGCGTGTCCTCCCCGTATGACCTGGTCGGAGACAACCACATGCGTCAAGGGCAGATCGATCATGTGGGTGCGGTGGTCGCGCGACCGATCTGCCCTTGACACATGCGGTTCGCTGGCGCGCAGGCCATACGGGGATGACACGCAGGGCAGAGGTATGCGCGCGGGGCGCGTGGGCCGAGGCGAGGGTTGGGCGCGTGGGCCGAGGGCGCGAGGCGAAGTGCGGGAGCACAGGCGCGGGAGTCTCGGGCGCGAAGGCGGAGCGCGGTGGTGAGGGCGGAGCGAAGGAGTTGAGGGTGTGCGGGGGTCAGGTGCGGATGGTGCGTTCCACGTAGGTGATGAGTGGTAGGTCGAACTCGCCGGTGGCGGTTGGTGGGTTGGTGTGGAGGAAGGTCAGTGTTCGTTGTAGGAGTTGGTCTCGTTCTTCCTTGGGGATGACCAGGGTGTGCGAGTGGGTGCCGATGGTGATTACCAGGGTTTCCGCCGTCCTCCGGTGGGTGTGGGGGAACTCGTCGGTTTCCGTGTCCCTGAACAGGGTGTGGTCCGGCATCGCGTAGGTCGGGGTGCTGGGTGTGCTGGCGGAGGACTGGATGATCCGGTCGAACTCGGCTGCCCAGGGGACGGTGGCGTCGATGTTGTTCCACAGGCCCGCGAGCACTCCGCCGGGCCGCAGCACGCGGGCGATCTCGGGCATGGACCTGGTCGGGTCGAACCAGTGGAACGCCTGGCCCACCACCACTGCGTCCACCGTGCCGTCGGGGACGGGGATGCGTTCCGCTGTCCCGGGCAGGGCCCGGACGCCGCCGTGCCTGCGCACCAGTTCCGAGAGCATCGACTCGTCCGGCTCCACCGCGGTGACCTGGTGGCCTTCCGCGACGAGCACGCCGGTGAGCTTGCCGGTGCCCGCACCCAGGTCCAGGACGCGGTGGTGGCCCGGTCCCAGCGGGGCCAGTGCCCAGCGGACGGCCGCTGCCGGGTAGTCCGGGCGGTGTTCGGCGTAGGTGTGGGCGTGGGGCCCGAAGGAGTTCGCCCGGCGAGCACTCAAGTCATCACTCGTCACCGTCCCCACCATAGTGAGAACCCGTTCGAATCCCCGAACGGTTCTTCCGTACGCTTCCCCCCGTGAGTGAGCAGCCTGCGAACCCTTCCGCGACCAGTGACGACGATCTTCCCGAGCAGCTGCGCGTGCGCCGGGAGAAGCGGGTGCGGTTGCTGGAACGCGGGGTCGATCCCTATCCCGTCGAACTGCCTCGCACGCACACGTTGCGTGAGGTCCGCGAGGCGCACCAGGGGCTCGAACCCGATGTCTCGACCGGGCAGGTCGTCGGTGTCACCGGACGCGTGATGTTCATCCGCAACACCGGGAAGTTGTGCTTCGCGACGCTGCGCGAAGGCGACGGCACCGAACTCCAGGCCATGCTGAGCCTGAACGGGGTGGGCGAGCAGGGGCTGGCGGAATGGAAGTCCGACGTCGACTTGGGCGACCACGTATTCGTGCGCGGCGAGGTCATCACCTCGCGGCGTGGTGAACTCTCCGTGATGGCGCAGGAGTGGCGGCTGGCCGCGAAGGCCCTTCGGCCGCTTCCGGTGGCACACAAGGAACTGGCCGAGGAAACCCGCATTCGGCAGCGGTACGTCGATCTCATCGTCCGTGACCAGGCCCGCAACACGGTGCGCAACCGGGCCGCCGTGGTGCGGTCGTTGCGGGACTCCTTCCACCGGCGCGGATTCATCGAAGTCGAGACCCCGATGTTGCAGACGTTGCAGGGTGGTGCGACGGCCCGCCCGTTCGTCACCCACTCCAACGCCCTGGACATCGACCTGTTCCTGAGGATCGCTCCCGAGCTGTACCTCAAGCGGTGCGTGGTCGGGGGTATCGAGAAGGTCTTCGAGATCAACCGCAACTTCCGCAACGAAGGCATGGACTCGTCCCATTCGCCCGAGTTCTCCATGCTGGAGTACTACGAGGCGTACGCCACCTACGAGACCAACGCCGTGCTGACCCGCGAGCTGGTGCAGGAGGCCGCGATGGCGGTCACCGGTTCGCACGTGGTGACGCTGGCCGACGGCGAGGAGTACGACCTCGGCGGCGAGTGGACCACGCTGGGCATGTACGAGTCGCTGTCCGAGGCCGTCGGCGAGGAGGTCACGCCCGGGACACCGGCCGAGCACCTCCGCAAGCTCGCGGACAAGGCGGGTCTGGAGACCGACCCGAAGTTCGGCCACGGCAAGCTCGTCGAGGAGCTGTGGGAGCACCTGGTCGGGGGACGGCTGTACGCGCCCACGTTTGTCCGGGATTTCCCGGTCGAGACCTCCCCGCTGACCCGTCAGCACCGCAGCCGGCCGGGCGTGGCCGAAAAGTGGGACCTGTACGTGCGCGGATTCGAGTTGGGCACGGGATACTCGGAACTGGTCGACCCGGTGGTGGAGCGGGAGCGGCTGGAAGCCCAGGCGCGGTTGAGTGCCGCCGGCGACGTCGAGGCGATGCCGGTGGACGAAGACTTTCTGCGATCGCTGGAGTACGGAATGCCACCGACCGGTGGTGTCGGAATGGGCATCGACCGACTGCTGATGGCCATCACCGGTCTCGGTATCCGGGAGACGATCCTGTTCCCCCTCGTGCGCCCTGAATGAAGTAACTTCTCGGACTCCGGTCTGCGCATTGCGGTACTTGTGCGCTAACCTGCACTCGACAATGCTTTGGTCGCGGTCGGGGAACAACCGCGCATTCGGAGTCCAGGAGGAAACGCATGGCGCAGAAGGTCACCGTGACCCTGGTCGATGACCTGGACGGCGGGAAGGCAGAGGAGACGGTCGGCTTCGGTTTGGACGGTGTGTCCTACGAGATCGACCTTTCTTCGGGCAATGCGGGCAGGCTCCGCGATGCACTCGCCGACTTCGTCGCCAGCGCTCGCAAGGCGGGCGGCCGCAAGCGCGGTCCGGGCCGCCCGGCCGGCGTGAAGGCGGCACGTCCGGCATCGGCCGATCGCGAGCAGAACCAGGCGATTCGGGAGTGGGCCCGCAAGCAGGGGATGAAGGTGTCCGATCGTGGGCGCATCCCTGCCGAGGTGCTGGAGGCCTACCACCAGCAGGGCTGAGCCGATGGCTCATCGCGTGGCGCAGGCCACGGCCATTACGTCAATCGACGAAGGGGTGCCGGTTTCGACCGGCGCCCCTTGGTTGTGCCCGGTCGCAGTTTCCCGGCCTCGGTTGTTTTGGGCAACCGATCGGTGCGCACGGGGCCACCGGAAGTGATCTCCGACGTGATCTTGCGGTCCACCGGAAGGTGAAGTTCGCAACGATCTCGACGACACCGCGGATCGCTCGGGTCAACGGCCGGCGGAAGGGGCCGAACGGTCCAGCGCGGGCGCGGCGGACGCCGGTTTCTTCGCTCAGCAGACGCGCGGACAGGTGGCGCAGGCTTCCGCGCCGGGCAGGGCGAAGTGGAAGCAGCAGCTTTCCCGGCGGCGGGTCCAACCGGATTCCGCGGCGCGCAGCGTCGACGCCGACGTGAACGGGTCGAGCCGGTCCGGCAGCAGCAGCGCCGAGTCGGCCGCGCCCGCCGCCTCGTCGCCGCGGAGCTGCCCGGCGGTCCAGGCGGCGCTGTCCAGCGCGTCGGTGGCGGCGGCCCACAGCTGGCGCCTGCCCAGCCGGACGGTCGGCCCGAAGGACGCCACGAACCGGGTCGCGTGGGCGGCGAACCGGGCTCGCAGCAGAGCGGCCAGCGCGTGGTCGTCGGCCACCGCGGCAGCCGCCGGGTGGTCGGCCTCCGGGTCGTCGGGCAGGCACGCGAAGTCGTCGGCGAGCAGCGCCAGGCCGATCACGTGCGGGCGGTCCTCGCCCGCGATGCGGATCGCCACGTCCGAGGGGCGCAGCGACGGGACGCGACGCGCCAGGTGGAACAGGGTGCCGCCGAGCATCCCGACCGCGCTGAGGTACCAGCTCATCACGTAGCCGCCGGTGGTGCGGTCCGGCGCGTCGCCGTACTGGGCCCGCAGCCACCCGGCGAGGGTCTCCCGCCAGGTGTCGAACCCGCTCGGCTCGGCGAGCAGGGTCTCCGCGACCACCCAGCCCCGGTCCGCCGCGCCGACCGGAAGGCCGAACCGGATCTCACACCATTGGGTGAGTGCGTCCGCCCGAGTGACGGATCCGGCGATCGGCGTGCACGCGTCGCGCACGACTGCCCTCGCCGGTACGGTCATGTCAGAAGGTCCTCGGGTGGGTTCGGATGAGGTATGCCTAACCTTATCGAGGTTCACCGGAGTCGGGGTCGTGCGGTGACGCCGGTCACGCTGCGTGTCGCCGGGGCGGCCGGGTGTTCGCGCTCAGCGGACATCGCCCGATCCGTGGAATCTGCCAGGCAGATCACGCGTTGGTACCGATGTCAGAGATCCCCGAAGGTGACTGCACGCGAACGGGAACTGAGAGTGTCGGGGCTGACGACTACAGTGGTCCCACGGTGCCGCGCTCTCCACGGTATGCCAGTGGCGAGCCCGAGGACCGCCGGCGCAGCAGTCAGGGAGTGCGAATGTTCGAAAGGTTCACCGACCGCGCGAGGCGGGTGGTTGTCCTGGCCCAGGAAGAGGCCAGGATGCTCAACCACAACTACATCGGCACCGAGCACATCCTCCTGGGCTTGATCCACGAGGGTGAAGGTGTCGCCGCCAAGGCGCTGGAGTCGTTGGGGATCGCGCTGGAGGGCGTCCGCCAGCAGGTCGAGGAGATCATCGGCCAGGGGCAGCAGGCCCCGTCCGGCCACATCCCCTTCACCCCGCGCGCCAAGAAGGTGCTCGAGCTGTCTTTGCGCGAAGCGCTCCAGCTCGGGCACAACTACATCGGCACGGAGCACATCCTGCTCGGCCTGATCCGCGAGGGCGAGGGTGTCGCCGCGCAGGTCCTGGTCAAGCTGGGCGCGGACCTCAACCGCGTCCGCCAGCAGGTGCTCCAGCTGCTGTCCGGCTACTCCGGGGGCAAGGAGCCCGCCGAGTCCGGCGGCCGCGGTGAGGGCACCCCGTCCTCGTCCCTGGTCCTCGACCAGTTCGGGCGCAACCTGACCGCCAGCGCGCGGGAGGGCAAGCTCGACCCGGTGATCGGGCGCACCAAGGAGATCGAGCGGGTCATGCAGGTGCTGTCCCGCCGCACCAAGAACAACCCGGTCCTCATCGGCGAGCCCGGCGTCGGCAAGACCGCCGTCGTCGAAGGCCTGGCGCAGATGGTGGTCAAGGGCGAGGTGCCCGAGACGCTCAAGGACAAGCAGCTCTACACCCTGGACCTGGGCTCGCTGGTGGCGGGCTCGCGTTACCGCGGTGACTTCGAGGAGCGCCTGAAGAAGGTGCTCAAGGAGATCCGCACCCGCGGCGACATCATCCTGTTCATCGACGAGATTCACACGTTGGTGGGCGCGGGCGCGGCCGAGGGCGCGATCGACGCGGCCTCGATCCTCAAGCCCATGCTGGCCCGCGGCGAGCTCCAGACCATCGGCGCGACCACGCTCGACGAGTACCGCAAGTACGTCGAGAAGGACCCCGCCCTGGAGCGCCGGTTCCAGCCGATCCAGGTCGGCGAGCCGTCCCTGGAGCACACCATCGAGATCCTCAAGGGTCTGCGCGACCGGTACGAGGCGCACCACCGCGTCTCGATCACCGACTCGGCGCTGGTCGCGGCCGCCACGCTGGCCGACCGGTACATCAACGACCGGTTCCTGCCGGACAAGGCGATCGACCTGATCGACGAGGCGGGCGCCCGGATGCGCATCCGCCGGATGACCGCCCCGCCGGACCTGCGCGAGTTCGACGAGAAGATCGCCGACGTGCGTCGCGAGAAGGAATCCGCGATCGACGCGCAGGACTTCGAGCGGGCCGCCAAGCTGCGCGACTCCGAGAAGCAGCTGCTGGGCCAGAAGGCCGAGCGGGAGAAGCAGTGGAAGGACGGCGACCTCGACGTCGTCGCCGAGGTGGACGACGAGCAGATCGCCGAGGTGCTGGCGAACTGGACCGGCATCCCGGTGTTCAAGCTCACCGAGGAGGAGACCACCCGTCTGCTCCGCATGGAGGACGAGCTGCACAAGCGGATCATCGGCCAGGTCGACGCGGTCAAGGCCGTGTCGCAGGCGATCCGCCGCACCCGGGCCGGCCTGAAGGACCCGAAGCGCCCCTCCGGGTCGTTCATCTTCGCGGGCCCGTCCGGCGTCGGCAAGACCGAGCTGTCCAAGGCCCTGGCGAACTTCCTGTTCGGCGAGGACGACGCGCTCATCCAGATCGACATGGGCGAGTTCCACGACCGGTACACCGCGTCCCGGCTGTTCGGTGCCCCTCCCGGCTACGTCGGCTACGAAGAGGGCGGCCAGCTCACCGAGAAGGTGCGCCGCAAGCCGTTCTCCGTGGTGCTGTTCGACGAGATCGAGAAGGCGCACCAGGAGGTGTACAACACGCTGCTCCAGGTGCTGGAGGACGGCCGGCTGACCGACGGCCAGGGCCGGACGGTGGACTTCAAGAACACCGTCATCATCTTCACCTCCAACCTGGGCACGTCGGACATCTCCAAGGCCGTGGGCCTGGGCTTCACCTCCGGCCAGGACACCGCGTCGAACTACGAGCGGATGAAGAACAAGGTCAACGACGAGCTGAAGAAGCACTTCCGCCCGGAGTTCCTCAACCGCATCGACGACATCATCGTGTTCCACCAGCTCACGCAGGACGAGATCATCAAGATGGTGGACCTGATGATCGCCCGCGTCGAGACGCAGCTGAAGAACAAGGACATGGCGATCGAGCTGACCGACCGCGCGAAGAAGCTGCTCGCCAAGCGCGGCTTCGACCCGGTGCTCGGTGCCCGTCCGCTGCGCCGGACCATCCAGCGCGAGATCGAGGACCAGCTGTCGGAGAAGATCCTGTTCGGCGAGATCCAGCCGGGCCAGATCATCATCACCGACGTCGAGGGCTGGGACGGCGAGACCGAGTCGGACGACAAGGCCCGCTTCGTCTTCCGGGGCGAATCGAAGCCGCTGAACGTCCCCGACGCCCCGCCGGTCGACCTCGCCGCCTCGTCCGGTGGCGACACCGGCGAGTCGGACGCCGAGTCGGCCTGACAGGTCTGACGGCTGCGGCCTGACGGTCTGCTGAGACAGCGCAAGCGCCCCCTGGGAACATCCAGGGGGCGTTTCCGCGCGTATCCCCCTGCTCAGTGCAGCGTGCCGCCCGTGGTGTGCAGGTCGTCCGTCCGGGTGATCGTGGTGCGGATGATCAGGTCCAAGGCGCGCGTCACGGTGGCCGTCTCCAGGCTGGGCGCGTCCGTGTGCCCCTGTTCCGGCGCGTAGGGGATGTGCACGAAACCGGCGCGGACGCCCTCGAACTCGGTCGCGACCAGGTGCATCAGCCCGTAGAACACGTGGTTGCACACGAACGTCCCCGCCGTGTGCGACACGGCCGCCGGGATGTCGGCCGAGCGCAGAGCCGACACGCACGCCTTCACGGGCAGCGTGGTGAAGTACGCCGCCGGACCGCCGTCCACCACCGGGACGTCGATCGGCTGGTGGCCGGCGTTGTCCGGGATCCGCGCGTCGTCCAGGTTGATCGCCACGCGCTCCGGGGTCACCGCGTCCCGCCCGCCCGCCTGCCCCACGCAGATCACCACGTCGGGGGAGTGCCGCGTCACCAGCTCGCGCACCGCCCCCACCGACGCCCCGAACTCGCACGGCAGCTCGGCCGTCACCAGCCGGTACCCCTGAGGCGTCACCGCCCGCACCGCATCCCAGGAGGGATTGGTGTCCTCGCCCCCGAACGGCTCGAAGCCCGTCAGCACCACTTTCACTCGGGCAGACTAGTTGTCGTGGCCGACATCGAGGAACGCCGTCCGAGGAGCAAGGCCGCGACGTTCCTGCTGGTGATCGCCACCACAGCGTTCGTCGTGGCCGCCGCACTCCGACTGCTGGGCATCGACGGCACCCGGCACATGGTGGCCACCACCGCCCTGGTGCCCTACGTCACGGCGGTCGGCGTGCTGTTGGGCGCGATCGCCCTGCTGCTGCGCCGGTGGCTGGTCGGCACCGTGACGTTGCTGGTCGCGCTGGTGCTGGTGGCGGCGGTCGCGCCGCGCGCGTTCCCCGACTCGCGACCGATCGGGGTGGGCCAGCAGGTCCGGGTCATGGCGGCGAACCTGCTGGTGGGACGAGCCGAGGCGGAGGCCGTCGTGGAGGCGGTGCGGGCGCACGAGGTGGACGTGCTGGCGCTCCAGGAGCTGACGCCGGCGATGGTCCGCGACTTCGAACGCGCCGGCCTGGACGAGGTGCTGCCGCACCGGGTGTTCCTGGCCGAGCCGGGCGCTTCGGGGTCGGGGATCGCCTCGCGCTACCCGCTGACCGCGCGCGACCTCGCCGCGCCGAGCACGTTGCGCCAGGCGGGCGCGTTGGTGGACCTGCCCGGCGAGGACCTGGAGGTGGTGTCCGTCCACCCGCTGCCGCCGGTCGTGCCGGACGGCCCGGAGACCTGGCAGCGGGACATGGCGGGCCTGCCGCAACGCGACCTGAACGGTCCGTTCCGGGTGCTGGCGGGCGACTTCAACGCCACGCTCGACCACGTGGGCCTGCGCCGGCTGCTCAACCAGGGCTACGTGGACGCCGCCGACCAGGTCGGCGCGGGGCTGGACCCGACGTGGCCGTCCGGCGCGGTGTGGCCGCCGCCGGTCGTCATCGACCACGTCCTGGTGGACAACCGGTGCCCGGTGGACACGTTCCAGGTGATCGACATCCCCGGCAGCGACCACCGGGCGATCGTCACGCAGTTCGTCGTGCCAGCTCCGTGAGCGCCGCCAGGGCGCCCATCCGCAGTGCCACCCCGCGCCCGTGCCGCACCTCCGGCTCGCGCGGGTTGATCCTGATCAGCGCCCCGGACGCGGCACTGGCCAGCTCCGCCTGCCGCCGCACGGTCGGCACCGCCAGCCCGGCGCCCAGTTCGAGCACCACCAGGCCGCGCACGGTGCGCCGCCACGCCGTGAGCTCGTCCAACGCCCGCTGACTCGGACCGGCGATCCACGACCAGTCGCCGAACATGAGGATGTTCGGCCGCGCCAGGCCGCCGCAGTTGCGGCACGACGGCAGCGGTCCGGTGGCGCGCATGGTCTCCGGGTCGACGGTGACCGCGAGGTCGTCGGCGGGCCACACGTCGTCCGTGCACGGCTCGACGCACTGGAGGCGGTGGATCGACCCGTGCACCTCGGCGACGTCCGCGAGCCCGGCGCGCTGGAACTGCCCGTCCACGTTCGACGTGAACACCCGCGCGCCCCAGGACCGCAGTACGTCGAAGCCCGCGTGCGGCCGGGTGGTCCGGTAGAGGTCCAGGCGGTGGCCGTAGAAGCCCCAGGCGAGGGACGGGTCCTCCACGAAGTGCACCGGGTCGGCGAGTTCGGCGAACCGCAGCCCCAGCCGCGCGTAGGGCGGGTACGCCTGCCAGAACCCGTGGTCGCCCCGGAAGTCCGGCAGCCCCGAGTCGACGCCCATCCCGGCGCCCGCGCACACCAGCACCGCCTCCGCGCCCGCGATCAGCTCGGCCGCTCGCTCCAGCCCCGCGTGGTCGACAGCCGCGTCGTCCCGGCCCGCGTCGTCGGGAGCCGTGTGATCGCGAGCCGCGTGATCGGGAGTCGCGTGGCCCTGGCTCGCGTGCTCAGGGCGCGCTCGGTCGGGACGTGCGTCCGGTCGGTCCTGCTCGGTGGTGTCCGGGTCAGTCACGCTTCGGGTCGGAGCTGAGCACGACCTCGAACTCCAGCAGGTCGGAGCCGGTGCCCACGGGCTTGGCCCGCTCGCCCGAGTGCGCCTCGCGCGCCCCGCTGCCCAGCCAGTTCTGGAAGTCCTCGTCGGTCTCCCAGTGCGTGACCACGAAGTACCGGTCGTCGCCCGCGACCGGCCGGAGCAGCTGGAAGCCCAGGAACCCGGGCGACGAGTCCACCGCTCCGAGCCGCTTGGCGAACCGCTTCTCCAGCTCCGGGCCGGAACCGTCGGGAACGTGGATCGCGTTGATCTTCACAACCGCCATGCCACCGACGTTAGCAGGGCCGGGCCCGCCGCCGGTCCGCTAGCGCCGGAGCGGGCCGGGCCACAGGTACTGGTCGGATGGGAGTTCGTCGCCCCGGAACCAGGCCGCGAAGAAGCCGTCCAGGTCCTGCCCCGACACCTGCTCGACGTGCGCCTCGAACTCCGGCCACGACGCGTTCCCGTCCCGGTTCCGGGCGGTCCAGGTCTGCAGCACCTTGTCGAACGACTCGTCGCCGATCTGCCGGCGCAGGGCGTGCACCGCGAGCTGGCCCTTGTCGTACACGCCGCGGAACTCGTTGCCCCGGCCCATGTCGTACAGCTTGCGGTTCCAGTAGCCGCCGGAGTCGTCGGTGCGCTCGACCTCCGAGCGGTAGCGGTCGTCGAGGTTGACGCCTTCCTTCGCCTCGGCCCACTGCCATTGCGCGTAGCTGGCGAAGCACTCGTTGAGGCAGATGTCGGCCCAGGACCGCAGGCTCACCGAGTCGCCGAACCACTGGTGCGCGTTCTCGTGCACCACGGTCTCCAGGTCGGCCCACCCCGCGTAGATCGGGCGGGTCTGGGTCTCCAGGGAGAAGCCGATGTTGTCGGCCAGGAAGATGCCGCCCGCCGACCGGAACGGGTAAGGGCCGTACTTCGCGGACAGGAACGCCAGGATCTCCGGCAGCCGCTGCTGGTCCGCACGGGCACCCAGCGCACCGGGCGCGTAGGCGTTCACCACCGGGGTGCCGTCGGGCAGGGTCGAGCGGTCGACCGTCCACTTGTCGATCGCCACCGTGGCCAGGTAGGTCGCCATGGGCTGCTCGGCGTTCCACCGGAACGTGGTCCACCCGTCGGCCTGGGTGCTGCCTTCCTCCACCCCGTTGGACACCACCGACCAACCGTCCGGCACGCGGGCCGACAGCTTGAACGACGCCTTGTCGCGCGGCGTGTCGTTGGCCGGGAACCAGGTGGTCGCCGAGTGCGGTTCACCCGCCGCGAACGCACCGCCGGACGCGGAGATCTGCCAGCCGCTGCGCCCCAGCGCCCGGTCCTCGAACATGGTCGGCTCACCGCCGTAGGTCACGGACACGGTGAACTGCTCGTCCTTGCGCAGCGGCTTCGCCGGCGTGACGACCAGCTCGTGCTCGCCCTCCTGGCTGAACGCGGCCCGCTCGTCGCCGACGGCCACCTCGGACGCCTCCAACTTGTACAGGTCCAGGTTGAACCGGCTGAGGTCGGCCGTCGCGGTTGCCGTGATCAGCGCTTTCCCGTCCAGCTTGCGGGTCGCCGGGTCGTAGCTGACGGCCACGTCGTAGCCGCCGACGTCGTAGCCGGTGTTGCCGTCCTGCGGGTAGTACGGGTCGCCCGCGCCGTCACCGCCCTCCGCGTCGACCACCGGGGGAGTGCCGCTCGCGGCGGGCACGTCCTGCGGCTGCGGCCCCGGTGCGCCGGGCAGCTCGGCGACCAGCACCCCGGCGACCACCAGCACGAGTGCCGCGACGAGCAGGTAAGGGCGGGCCTTGGGGCTGATTGCCATGTCGACATGATGCACGTATGAGCGTTGCGGAGTTCGGGGGATCCGGGCAGCCGATCCTGCTGCTGCACGGCCTGATGAGCCGAGCCACCACGTGGTGGACGGTCGCGCAGTGGCTCAAGCCGTACGGCCGGGTGGTGGCCACCGACGCGCGGGGCCACGGCCGGAACCCGCGGCGCGGGCCGTACCGGACGGAGGACTTCGTCGCGGACGCCGCCGAGGTCCTCGAACGGCTCGACGCCGGGCCCGCGGTGGTGATCGGGCACTCGATGGGCGGCCTGCACGCGTGGGCGCTCGCCGCGTCCCGGCCGGACCTGGTGCGGGCCGTGGTGGCGGAGGACGTGGTGCCGGACAACCGGGGCCGGACGGTGGACGACTGGAAGTGGTACTTCGAGTCGTGGCCGGTGTTCGAGTCGCTCGCGCACGTCCGGTCCGTGGTGCGGGTGCCCAGGGCCGAGGAGATGTTCGAGGAACGCGCGGACGGCTACCACCTCATCGCGCGGCTGGAGGACCTGTACGAGATCGCGGCCGAGTGGGGCGAGCGGTCCTACTGGGACTTCGTGGACGCCATCCGGTGCCCGACGCTGACCGTCGAGGCGGGACGCGGCGGGCTGCGGCCGGGTCAGATGGCGGAGGTCGCGCGGCGTACCGGCGGCCGGCACCTGCTGGTGCCCGAGTCGGGGCACGTCGTGCACGAGGAGGCCCCGGAGGTCTACCGGGGCGCGGTGGAGGCCTTCCTGAGCGGGTCGATCCCCGCCGTCTGAGTGTCCACGATGGACATCTCGCGGACCTTGGCGCGGATCGGCTCCACCGGGTGCAGGGCGGTGAACGCGCGCACGATCTCGTCGTCCGCCACGCCGTGCAGCAGCGTGCAGTGCGGCACCCAGTTGCCCGGCAGGTAGTACGCGTTGGGGTTCTTCACCCGACCCGCCAGCACGTCGTGGATGGCCGAGTGCACGGCCAGCAGCTCGCTGTCCACCACCGCACCGAGCTGGAGCACGTTCTCCGTGGTGGCGAACACGCCGAGGGTGTGCAGCCACAGGTCGGGCAGCCACAGCCGGGACAGGTCCTCGCGCAGCTCGGCCCGCACCTTCGGCCCGATGGTGCCCGCGACGGCGTAGGTCAGGTGCGGTGGGTACTCGAACGTCGCGCCGACCTTCCGCCACAGGTCGCGGATCTTCGCGTCGGCCTCGGCGTCGAAGAACACCACCAGCGCGTGCACGTCAGTGCTCCCCCGGCAGTGCGAACAGCCCGCCCGCGGTCTGCTCGACCAACCCGTCCACCAGCAGCGAGTCCAGGCAGCGGTCCCGCTGCCCCGCGTCCGACCACACGGCGTCCAGCCGGACCTTCTCGACCGGCTCCGACGTGCCGCGCAGCACGTCGAGCAGCAGCCCGCGCACCTGCCGGTCGGTGCCCGCGAACTTCTGCACGACCTTGGCCGGCCCGTCGTAGGCGGGACGTCCGTTCAGCTGCCACTTGCACGTGTCGAACACCGGGCAGTCCGCGCACCGAGGTGTGCGGGCGGTGCACACCAGCGCGCCGAGTTCCATCAACGCGGCGGAGTACACCGCGGCCTTCTCGTCCGGCAGCAGCACTTCCACGTCGTTCATGTCCTTGGTGGTGGACGGCGGACCGGCGTCACCCGCACCGTGCACGGCGCGCGCCACCACCCGCCTGACGTTCGTGTCCACCACCGGACACTTCTTTCCGTAGGCGAAAGCCGCCACCGCACGGGCCGTGTACGCGCCGATGCCGGGCAGGGCCAACAACGTGTCGACGTCGTGCGGCACCTCGTCGCCGCGGTCGGTCGCGATGGCCTGCGCGGCGGCGTGCAGCCTCAGCGCGCGCCGCGGGTACCCGAGCTTGCCCCACGCGCGCAGCACTTCGCCGTGGCTCGCCGCCGCCATGTCGGACGGCTTGGGCCAGCGCGCCAGCCACTCGTGCCAGACGGGTTCGACCCGGGCGACCGGCGTCTGCTGCAACATGATCTCGCTGACCAGCACGCCCCAGGCGGTGCACTCGGGCCGCCGCCAGGGCAGGTCGCGGGCGGTCTTGGCGAACCAGTCGATGAGGGTCTGCGCGTCCAGGCTCATAGCGCCGCACAGTGTTCCAGAGTGACCACTCACGGGTGAAGGGCGACCGGCTCCTCCCCGCAGACCCTCCCGACCTCGCCGGGCTCAGACGACCTCGGTCAGCTCACCGGTGTGCACGTCGTAGACGAACCCGCGCACGTTGTCCCGGTGCGGCACGTACGGGCTGTGGCGCAGGCGGTTCATCGAGTTCCGGACGCTGTCCTTGACCTCGCGGAACGCCTCCACGGACCAGGTGGGGCGCATGCCCGTGTCGGCTTCCAGCTCGTTCTTGAACTCGTCCTCGGTGACCAGCTCCAGGCCGCAGTTGGTGTGGTGCACCAGCAGCACCTCGCGCGTCCCGAGCTTGCGCTGGCTCAGCGCCAGCGACCGGATCATGTCGTCGGTGACGACGCCGCCGGCGTTGCGCAGCACGTGCGCCTCGCCCTGGCGCAACCCGAAGATCTCGAAGACCCGGATGCGGGAGTCCATGCAGGTCAGAATCGCCACGCGCATCGAGGGCCGGGGCGAGGAACGGTCGCCGGGCACGGCGTTGCCCAGCGCGGTGTTGCGGCGCAGCAGCTCGTCGATCGAGGTCATGGCGGCCACCTCCTTCTGTCTTTGGATTGGAACCCGCGTCCGGGCTGTCGGCAAGCGGATCGGGCGGGAATCACGTTCACCACATCGGGTGACGTGCAGTTGCCCCGCCATTCCACCTCACTTGGTTACCTTCTTTCAGGTGACCGAGCCCACAGGCCCGCTCCCGCCATCGGTGTACTGGCGGCGCCGTGTGCTGGCCATCGGCGGTTCGGTGGTGGCACTGGTGCTCACCGTGTGGCTGGTCGCGGCGCTGACCGGGCGGGGCGACCCGGCGCCGGTCACCCCGGCGGCCGCGCCGTCGTCCAGTCCGCCGCCGCAGGCCGAGCGGCCCGTCGTCGCGTCCTCGTCCTCCACCACACCGCCGCCCCCGCCACCACCTCCGGCACCGCCGCCGCCGCCTTCCCCGACGCCCCCGCCGGGCCCGCCGCAGCCGTGCGAGGACGCGCAGCTCAGCGTCCGGGCCGAGGTGGGCGAGCCCTCGTACCCGGCGGGCGAGCAGGTCGACCTGAAGATCCTGGTGGCGAACGCCGGTCCGCTGCCGTGCACCAAGGAGATCGGCCGGGCGGTGCGGGAGCTGGTGGTGAGCACGGCGGACGGGGCCACCCGGCTGTGGTCGAGCAACGACTGCTTCGCCACCGAGGGGTCCGAAGTGCGGGTCATGCGGCCGGGCGAGCAGTTCGAGTACGGGCTGACGTGGCTGGGGAGCACGTCCGAGCCGGGCTGCGCGAAGCACACCCGGCTCGGGCCGGGGGACTACCTGCTCACCGCGCGGGTGGCCGGGAAGGCGGGCGATCCGGTGGTCTTCCGGATGACCTGACGCCCGGCCCGTCCCGTCACGGGCCGAACCAGCGCTCCTCCACCACGCCGCGCGGCGAGGCGGCCGTGGTGCCGATCACCAGCTCGGTGGACAGCAGCACCGAGCGCGGCCGGGTCCGCTCCGCCGAGTCCAGCAGCAGCTTGCCCGCCGCCCGGCCCTTCTCCAGGACGGGTTGGCGCACGGTGGTGAGACCGGCCGCCTCGGCTTCCCGGATGCCGTCGAAGCCGGTGACCGTCAGGTCGTGCGGCACGTTCAGGCCGCGCCTGCGCGCCTCGCCCAGCGCACCCAGCGCGAGGATGTCCGAGGTGCAGATCAACGCGGTGATCTGCGGATCACGGTCCAGCACCTGCGCGGCGGCGGCCGCGCCGGACGCGATGTTGTGGTCGAACCGCTCCACCACCGGCACCGCGGCCCAGTCCACGCCCACCTCGGTGAACGCGTCGGCCAGGCCCGCGAGCCGGGAGCGCTGCACGTGGAAGTGCGCGGACCGCTGGCGCTCCGGCGTCACGTAGCCGTCGTTGCGGTCGCGGGCCAACCGCATGCACACCACGCCGATCCGCCGGTGCCCCAACGAGATGAGGTGCCGGGCGAGCGAGTTCATCGCGGCCTGGTCGTCGATTCCCACCCGATCGACGTTGCCCAGGTCCGGCTGGTCGCACACCACGGTCGGCACCGGCCGTTCGAGCACGGCGGCCAGGTGCGGGTCGTCGTCGGGCACCGAGTACACCACGAACCCGTCGACGCCGGCGCGGTGCACGGCCGCCACGTCCTCGCGTTCGGGGTTCGCCGGCACCAGCAGCAGCCCGGTGCCGGCGTCCTCGCACGCCAGCGCCAAGCCCTCCAGGAACCCGATCGCCGCCGGGTCGCGGAACGCGTAGGACAGGTTCTCGGTGAGCAGCAGCCCCACCGCACCCGCCTTCCGCGTGCGCAGTGACCGGGCCACCGGGTCGGGCCCCGGGTATCCGAGTCGTCTCGCTGTCTCCAACACCCGGCGTCGCAGCTCCGGTGAGAGCTGGTCGGGACGGTTGTACGCGTTGGACACCGTTGTCCGGGAAACACCCAGCTCCGCCGCCAGTGAGGCCAGCGTCGCGGGGCGTCGCACATGCATCGACCGCGCCATGAAGTGACCGTAACGGTTCAGAACCAATTACAGAAGTGGGGGTGACCCGCGTCCCTGCGATTGGTCATCAGCGCAGGTAGGACCGGGTTACCTGTTCCGAACATGGTCCAGACCAATTAGGCGGGTGGTGGCGGTGCCGAGGACTCCCGGACGACCAGCTTCGGGCGGAACACCCGCGTGTAGTTGCCGACCGGCCGCCTGCGCCGATCGGGGTCCAAGCGGTGCGCCAACTCGTCCACGGCCGCCACCGCCATCTCCTCGATCGGCTGGGCCAGCGTGGTCAGCGACGGCGAGCAGTACGAGGCGAGCGGGATGTCGTCGAACCCCACCACCGACAGGTCGCGCGGCACGGACAACCCGCGCTTGTACGCCTCCCGCAGCACGCCGATCGCCATGTGGTCGGACGAGCAGATGACCGCCGTCGGCCGCACCGTGTCCAGCAACGTCGCCACCGCCGCCGCGCCGCCCTCCGGTCCGAACGGGGCGTGCGCCACGAAGTCCGCGTCCGCCGGCAGCCCCTCCTCCTCCAGCGCCGCCGACCAGCCCGCCCGCTTCAGCCGCGACGGCAACGACCGCGCCGGACCGCTGACGAAACCGATCCGCCGGTGCCCGAGTTCCACCAGGTGCCGGGCCGCCGCGTAGCCCGCGTGCTGTTCGTCGACGGTCACGTCCGGCACGTCCAACGACGGCGTGGCCCCGTTCAGGAACACCATGTGCACGCCGTCGGCCAGCAGCTTGGCGTAGTAGTTGGGACGCGGGGCCTGCCCGAGCGGCACCTCCACGTTGGTGATCTCCGGCGAGACGAACACCATGCCCTCGACACCGCGCGCGAGGAGCATCCGGACGTACTCCTCCTCGCCCATGGCCGCCGACCCGGTCGCCCGCGTGTTGCACAGCAGCGACGAGTACCCCAGCCGCGCGGCACGCACCTCCAGCGCCTCGGCGAACGCGGGGAACACCGGGTTGGACAGCTCCGGCACGAGCAGCCCGATCACCCCGGTCCGCTGCAACGCCCCGAGCCCGCGCGGCGTGTACGGCATCTCCGCGAGGACGGCCAGCACGCGCTGGCGGGTCTCCTCGTTGACACCCGCTCGGCGGTTGAGCACCCGGCTGACCGTGGACATGCTCACCCCGGCTGCCCTGGCGATCTCGGACAGTCCGGACACCGTGCCTCCTGGAGAAGATCGTGGTGACGAGCAGCCTGCCGGTCGCGGCAAACTTTTGCAACGCCTACCTGTCTTTCGTCCGGACAGTTCGCTCCGTTACGGCTTGGTTACGCCAAGTCCCTTGACCCCGCCCTGGTCGGGGGTATGAAATCCGCGTCAAGAATTTCGCAAGTTCTTGCAAGAACCCTCATCGCGGATGAGGCCAGCAGGAGGGACGACAGCAACGATGCGACGTACCACCCTCGTGACCGCCGTGGCAGCAGGCATGGCCGGCGCCCTCGTCCTCACCGCGTGCGGCGGCGGTGGCGGCGGCGCGGGGACCGACAGCGGCGAAGTCACCTTCTGGGACACCAGCGGCCCGAACGAGAGCCCGGTGTTCGGCAGGATCGCGCAGGAGTGCGCCACCAAGGGCGGTTACCGGGTCAACACCGAGGTGGTCGCCTTCGACCAGGCGTTGAACAACTACAAGACCGCCGCGCAGGGCGGCCAGGGCCCCGACGTGTTCCGCGCCGAGGTCGCCTGGGTGCCGCAGCTGGCGAAGCTCGGCTACGTCGTGGACCTGACCGACACCGAACTCGGCAAGGACACCGGCGACTACCTGGCCATCCCGCTGGGCTCGACGAAGTACGAGGGCAAGTCCTACGGCGTGCCCCAGGTGACGGACTCGCTGGCGCTGTTCTACAACAAGAAGAAGCTCGCCGACGCCGGCGTCGAACCGCCGAAGACGTGGGACGAGGTGAAGGCGGCGGCCGCGAAGCTCGGCGGCGAGAAGGCCCTGTTCATCAACAACGACGCCTACTACGCCCTGCCGTTCATCTACGGCGCGGGCGGCGACCTCGTCGACGCGTCCGCGAAGAAGATCGTCGTCAACTCGCCGGAGAACGTGAAGGCCCTCCAGACGGCCAAGGGCCTGCTGGACGCCAAGGCCGCCTCCACCGCCCTCGACCCGGCCAACTCCTACAACAACATGCAGGCCGCGTTCTCGTCGGGCGAAGTGGCCATGGTGATCAACGGCCCGTGGTCCGTCGCCGACTACCTCAAGGGCACCGCGTTCAGCGACAAGGCCAACCTCGGCATCGCCCCCGTCCCCGGCGAGGCGGCGGGCAAGGGCTCGGCCCCGGTGGGCGGCCACGACTACGTCATCCGCCAGGGCACCAAGGCGAAGGACTCGTCCACCAAGCTCATCGCCTGCCTGAGCAGCACCGAGTCCCAGGTCCGGATCGCGAAGGAACTGGGCCTCCTGCCCACCCGCAAGTCCGCCTACGACAACGCCGACGTCAAGGCCAACGAGGTCGTGTCCGCCTTCCAACCCGTGGCCACCGCCGCCCACGCCCGTCCGTGGATCCCCGAAGGCGGCCAGCTGTTCGACCCCTTGAAGATCGCCTACGCCGACGTGCTGGCGGGCAAGAAGGACGCGAAGACGGCCTTGGACGAGGTCGCGAAGATCTACAAGGACCAGGTCGTCACCGACTACAACATCGGCTGACCCTCACCTCCAACGCGCTGCGCGCCACTCCGCCACCCCCGGCGCGCAGCGCACCCCTCCACCGAGCAGCCCGCCCCACCCGAGCAACGCCCCCTCAACCGCACTCCCACATCTGCAACCACGCGGCTCGCCGGTCGGCACGAGGAGCGGTCGGGCACGAGGAGCAGTCGGCGCGCCCCGCGCACACTCCCGTCGGGCTGCGTGTCATCCCCGTATGGCCTGCCCGCAGGGAACCGTATGGGTCAAGGGGAGATCGGACCCCCGATCGGAGCCGGGGAACGCGGAGCCTGCGGAGCGTTCACGAGCGAAGGACACCGATGACGATCTCCCCTTGACGCATGTGGTTGTCTTTGACCAGGCCATATGGGGATGACACGACGCCCCCACCCTTGGCTTTGTCATCATCCTTGGCGGCCTGCCCAGCGGCGAGCGTCCGCTCTTCACGCTTTCGCAGACGTACCCCCGATTCGGGAACCCCTGCGTGCATCCAAGCAGCACCCCACGACAAAACGGCGCGTCCCGACCAACCCTGTGGACAGCCCTCAACGCCTGTGGACAACCGCTGCATGAACCGCCCGCCGCACTCCCACCGCAGCACCCCCACCACAGCCCCACCGTCGCCCCCCCGCCACCACAGCTCCACCGCCGCACCCCCATCACTTACTCCCACCACCCCACTCCCACCGATGACTTAAGGAGGCGACAGTGCGCAGGTTCCTGGACCGGCACTGGTACGCGTACGCGATGGTGCTGCCGGTGGTGGTCGTCATCGCCGTGCTGGTGCTGTACCCCTTGGCCCAAGGCATCTTCTTCACCTTCACCAACATCAACGAAGGCAACATCGCCAACCCGGTGCTGGACCGCGCCGCCACCTACACCGGCGTGGGCCTGACCAACTACCTGAACGTCCTCTCCGGCGACCCGAGCTTCGGCTCCTTCTGGTCCACCCTGATCCGCACCCTGATCTGGACGTTCGGCTGCGTCCTCTGCCACTACGGGTTCGGCCTGGCGCTGGCCGTGCTGCTCAACCGCCAGGTCAAGGGCCGCGCCCTCTACCGGGTCCTGCTGATCCTGCCCTGGGCGGTCCCGGCGTTCATCAGCGCGTTCGCCTGGAAGTACATGTTCAACGCCCAGTACGGGATCATCAACCAGTTCCTCCGCGCCCTCGGCCTCCCCGACCCCATCTGGCTGGGCCAGTCCGACTGGGCACTCGTCGCGGTCGTCATCGTCAACGTCTGGCTGGGCGTCCCGTTCATGATGGTGGCCCTGCTGGGCGGCCTCCAGTCCATCCCCGGCGACCTCTACGAGGCAGCCGAGATGGACGGCGCATCGCCCTGGCAACGCTTCCGGCACGTCACGCTCCCCGGCCTGCGTTCGGTGTCCAGCACCGTCGTGCTGCTCGGGATCATCTGGACCTTCAACATGTTCGCGGTGATCTACCTGATCACCGGCCCGAACCCGAACACCCGGATCCTGGTGACCTACGCGTTCGAACGCTTCTTCTCCGGCGCGTCCCGCGACTACGCGGTCGCGTCGACCTACGGCGTGTTGATCCTGTCCGTCCTGCTCGTGTTCGCGAGCGTCTACCGGCGGGCACTGCGCAAGCAAGGCGAGGTGTGGTGATGACGGTAGAAGCCGCTTCCCTCAAGGCAGTCCCGGCCACCCGCCCGCAGCGCAAACGCAGCGAGCGCTCCAAAGCCGCCAGCATCGCCCTGCACGCCGCCCTGGTCATCGCCTCGCTGATCGCCGTGTTCCCGGTCTTCTGGGTGCTGGTGACGTCGTTCAAACCCGACGCCCGCGCCGTGGAGACGACTCCGACGCTGTTCAACGAGTCCAGTGTGGACAACTACGTGCGGATCCTGTCCGGGGACAAGGGCGACTTCCTGGCGTGGTTCGGCAACTCCGTGCTCATCGCGCTGATGACGACGGTGATCGCGGTCTTCCTGTCGGCGACCACGGGGTACGCGGCGTCGCGGTTCCGGTTCCCGGGCAAGCGCTCGCTGATGCTGTCGTTCCTCGTGGTGCAGATGTTCCCGTTCGCGGTGCTGATCGTGCCGCTCTACAACATCCTGCTCGCGCTCGGACTGCAAGGCACGAGCTTCGGCCTGGTCCTGGTCTACTGCACCACCGCCGTGCCGTTCTGCACCTACATGCTGAAGGGCTACTTCGACACCATCCCCACCGACATCGACGAGGCCGGCCGGGTGGACGGACTGTCGCCGTTCGGCGTGTTCTGGCGACTCGTCATGCCACTCGCCCGACCGGGCCTGGCGGTCACCGCGTTCTACGCCTTCCTGACCGCCTGGGGCGAGGTGGCGTTCGCGTCGGCGTTCCTCTCGGCGGCCGACGAGTCCAAGACCCTCGCGGTCGGCCTGCAGGTGTTCGTGCAGCAGAACCGCACCGAGTGGGGCCACCTGGCCGCCGCGTCGATCCTGGTCGCCGTCCCCGCGATCGCCGTGTTCTACCTCGTCCAGCGCTTCCTCGTGACCGGCTTGTCGTCAGGCGCGGTGAAGGGCTGACCCTCCTGGACCCACCCCGCACCCCGCACAACCACCCTGCCTCCGAACACCACCCGCACCGCCCGGAAAGTAGACCAATCCCCCCGTTCCCGTAAGCGCTTGCAATCCATAACGTTGCGCCAAAGCTTGGTAAGTGAAAGGTGCGTTCCATGGCTGAGGTCGCCTACGTCAAGGCTTCGCGGATCTTCTCCGGCAACCCGCCGGTCCGCGCCGTCGACGAACTGTCCCTCGACGTCTCCGACGGCGAGTTCCTGGTGCTCGTCGGCCCGTCGGGCTCGGGCAAGTCGACCGCGCTGCGGATGCTCGCGGGCCTGGAGGACGTGGACGAGGGCGCCATCAAGATCGGCGGCAAGGACGTCACCAACGTGCCGCCGAAGGGCCGGGACATCGCCATGGTGTTCCAGTCCTACGCCCTCTACCCGCACATGACGGTCGCCGAGAACATGGGCTTCGCGCTCAAGCTCCGGGGCGTCAACAAGGCCGAGATCAAGGAGAAGGTCGCCGAGGCGGCCAAGATGCTCGACCTGACCAAGTACCTGGAGCGCAAGCCGAAGGCGCTGTCCGGCGGTCAGCGGCAGCGCGTCGCGATGGGCCGCGCGATCGTGCGCGAGCCGTCCGTCTTCCTCATGGACGAGCCGCTGTCCAACCTGGACGCCAAGCTCCGCGTGGAGACCCGGGCGAACATCGCCGCGCTCCAGCAGCGCCTGGGCACCACCACCATCTACGTCACGCACGACCAGGTGGAGGCCATGACCATGGGCCACCGGGTCGCCGTGCTCAAGGACGGCCTGCTCCAGCAGTGCGACACCCCGCGCGCGCTGTACGACAAGCCGGCCAACGCGTTCGTCGCCGGGTTCATGGGCTCGCCCGCGATGAACCTCAAGACGGTCCCGCTGACCTCCGAGGGCGCCAAGCTGGACGGCATCGTGGTGCCGCTGGAGCGCCACGCGATGGACACCGCCTCGGCGGAGGGCCTGAACGAGGTCACGTTCGGCATCCGGCCCGAGTCGCTGGCGCTGGTCGGCTCGCAGCACCACGGCATGGAGATGACCGTCGAACTGGTCGAGGAGCTGGGCGCGGACGCGCTGGTGCACGGCGCGGTGCGGATCGGCGCCTCGTCCGAGCGGTTCGTGGTCCGCGTGGACGGCCGCACGCCCCCCACCCTGGGCCAGACCGTGAAGGTCGCGGTGCGCGACGCCACCGAGATCCACCTGTTCCACCCGGAGTCGGGCTTCCGCCTCACCAACTGACACGGCTCGGCAACCGAGGGTCACCTTCCGACGCGGAGGTGGCCCTCGGTCGCGTTCCGAGTGCTGTGAAGAACACCAAAACCACCCGGTCGGTGGACATACCGGCAGCGGAGCGTTCTAAACTGAACTCGACAACGGTTTCCATTGCCTATTAATCAGCGTGTCGAGGAGCCAGCCCATGACCGTCCGTAACGCGATGCTCGGCGCGGTGGCCGCCGTGACAGCCGTCGCCCTCACCGCCTGCGGCGGCACCCCGGCCACGACGGCCGGCGGCAAGATCAAGGTGGTCGCCTCCACCAACGTGTGGGGCAGCGTGGTGAAGGCCGTCGGCGGCGACGAGGTCGAGGTCACCGCCATCATCAACGACCCGTCCGGCGACCCGCACTCGTACAACAGCAAGCCGTCCGACGTGGCCGCGGTGAAGGACGCCAAGCTGGTCATCTTCAACGGCGGCGGCTACGACGACTTCTTCGCCACCCTGCTCACCACCGAGACCGAGGGCGCGAAGAAGATCGAGACGTTCCCGCTGTCCGGCAAGATCTCCGACCACGAGGAGCCCGAGCCCTCCGGCGAATCGCACGACCACGAGGTCAACAAGCACGTCTGGTACGACCTGGAGACCGTGCGCAAGGTCGCCGACCAGGCCGCCGCCGACCTGTCCGAGATCGCGCCGGACAAGAAGGCCACCTTCCAGGCCAACGCCGCCGACTTCGGGCAGAAGGTGGACGAGCTGCACAAGCGCCTCGACGGCGTCGGCAAGGGCAAGAAGGTGCTGGAGACCGAGCCGGTCGCGCACTACCTGCTGGACACCGCCGGTGTGGAGAACGCGACCCCGGAGACGTTCAGCGACGCCGTGGAGGGCGAGACCGACATCCCGGCCGCCGCGGTCGCCGAGGTCACCCGACTGGTGGAGCAGAAGCAGGTCACGGCGGTGGTGGACAACGTCCAGACCGAGAACCCCGCGGTCAAGCAGGTGGTGGAGAAGGCGCGGACGGCCGGCGTCCCGGTCGTGCAGGTCACCGAGACGCTGCCGGAGGGCGTGACGGGTTACCTTGACTGGATGACGAAGCAGGTGGACGCGCTGGCGGGGGCACTTCGCGGATGACCGCACAGGTGACGGACACGTCCGTGCGCGCGGCGGTCGCCCTGCGCGGAGCCCGGCTGTCCTACGGCGACCGCGTGCTGTGGGACGGGCTGGACCTCGACGTCGCGCCCGGCGAGTTCGTGGCCGTGCTCGGCCCCAACGGGTCGGGCAAGACCAGCCTCATGCGGGTGCTGCTCGGCCTCCAGCCGCTGTCCGGCGGGACGGTGCACGTCGCGGGCGGCAACCGGCGCATCGGGTACATCCCGCAGCAGCGGGCGCTGGACCCGGCGCTCACCCTGCGCGGCCGTGACCTGGTGGGGTTCGGCCTGGACGGGCACGGCTGGGGCGTCGGCTGGCGCGGTCGCGGGCAGCGCCGGGCCAGAGTGGACCAGGCGCTGGCCGCGGTGGGCGCGACCCGGTACGCGGACGAGCCGGTGGGCCTGCTGTCCGGCGGCGAGCAGCAGCGGCTGCGGGTGGCGCAGGCCCTGGTGGGCGACCCCGAGGTGCTGCTGTGCGACGAGCCGCTGCTGTCGCTCGACCTCGCGCACCAGCGGGTGGTCAGCGACCTGATCGACCGGCGGCGGCGCGAAGCCGGCACCGCCGTGCTGTTCGTGACCCACGAGATCAACCCGGTCCTGCCGCTGGTCGACCGGGTGCTGTACCTGGTGGACGGTCGGTTCCGGATCGGCACGCCGGCCGAGGTGATGACCTCGGCCACGCTGTCCGAGCTGTACCGCACGAACGTCGAGGTGGTCCGGGTGCGCGACCAGATCCACGTGGTCGGCGCGCAGCACGTGTGCGAGGACGAGCCGCACCACGTGGCGGATGAGGACTGATGGAGAACTTCTTCAACCTGCCGTTGACGTTCGAGCTGCTCGGGTACGGCTTCGTCCAGCAGATGCTGATCGCGGGCGCGGTGCTGGGCGTGGTGGCCGGGCTGCTCGGGCCGCTGGTGGTCACCCGCAAGATGGCGTTCGCCGTGCACGGAACGTCCGAGCTGGCGTTCACGGGTGGCGCGGCGGCGCTGCTGGTGGGCGTCGGCGTCGGGTACGGCGCGCTGGTCGGGTCGGTGGTGGCGGCGCTGCTGCTGGGCCTGCTGTCCCGGCGCGACTCGGACCGCGACTCGGTCATCGGGGCCATCCTGGCGTTCGGCCTCGGCCTGGGCGTGCTGTTCCTCTACCTCTACAAGGGACGGTCGGCGAACAAGTTCGGCCTGCTCACCGGGCAGATCGTCAGCGTCGGCTCGACCGACCTGTGGCTGCTGATCGGCTCGTCGGTCGCCGTGCTGGCGGTGCTCGCGTTCATCTACCGGCCGTTGCTCTTCTCGTCGGTCGACGCGGCCGTCGCGACGGCGCGCGGCGTTCCGGTCCGCGCGCTGTCGGTGGTCTTCGCCATCCTGGTCGGTATCGCGACGGCGCTCGCCGTGCAGATCGTCGGCGCGCTCCTGGTGCTGTCGCTGATGATCACGCCTGCGGCAGCCGCTGGTCGGGTCACCGCGTCGCCGGTGAAGGCGTCCGTGCTGGCGGTGGTGTTCGCCGAGGTGGCGGTGCTGTTCGGGATCCTGCTGTCGCTCGCGCCGGGCGTGCCGGTGAGCGCGTTCGTCACGGCCCTGTCGTTCCTCATATATCTCGTATGCCGAGCTTTCGGTGGCTCCCGGTCCCGCGTGGTGGCCTGACCGCGGCGTAGCCACCTGCGGACCGAGGAACCGTTGCGGCGCTGGACACGTCCCGCACATCACGAACGCCGGAGGCGGGAATGTTCCACAGTGGACGCGACCATGACTCCTGCACAAGATCCCGTTAGGACAGCTGGGTTCGTCAAGTGTCCGCCTGCCTGGTTTGGGTGGAGAATGTCGGGCAGCCGCTCGGTGACGTGCAGGGCTTCGGTCGGTGGAGCCGTGTTAGAAGGACCGCGGGACGGGTATCCCCCGTGGTGGGCCGGTCGGCCTGAGGTCAAGGCTGCGTTGGAACGGTCGCTCGATGGCTCGGACGCGGACATGCGCGCCCACGCGCGCCAGGCTCTCCGGAACGCCGGGGAGCGGCGGTCACCCGTCGGGGAGCAGTAGTCACGCGCCTCGGCAGGCTGACGCGGGCGTACCCCTGCGTGCGGCACCCCCCGATCTCATCCAATCAGCGGGGTACGACAGTCCTGGTGGGATGTTGCCGAGGGCCGAGCCATGGCCGGGAGCGGGCAGATCGCGGTCGTCCGGTGTGGACCCCATCAGAGTGCTGCCGGACGCGGTGCGAGTGGACGCGGCGTGGATGGATGCGGCGTGGATGGATGCGGCGTGGGTGGATGCGGCGTGGGTGGATGCGGCGTGGGTGGACACGGTGCGGGCGGACACGGCGTGGACGGACACGGCGTGGATGGGTGCGGCGTGGACGGACGCGGCGTGGACGGGCGGAGTGGGTGCGGTCGGAGCGTGGTCAGGCGGAGCGGGTGACTTCGGGCTCGTCCACGCGGGGCACCGGGAGGTTGTGGGCGTGGAGGTCGATGCCCGCCACGCGCACCTGGTTGCGGCCGTTCTCCTTGGCCGTGTAGAGGGCCGCGTCGGCGCTGTGCTGGGCGGCCATCAGGCAGTCCCCGTTGTCCGGGACCACGGCCACGCCGATGGAGGCGGAGATCGCGCGCACCTCGGGGCCGTCCTCGGTGAGGGGCAGGTTGCGGCCGCGGAGGGTCACCGTGTTGCGGTGCTTGTCGGTCGTCACCACGGACATCTCGCCGATGGCCTCGCGGACGCGCTCGGCGATCGCGGTGCCCTGCGCCGCCCCCGTGTCGCCCAGCACGACCACGAACTCCTCGCCGCCGTCCCGACCGGCCACGTCGCCGGGGCGCAGCTTCTCCCGCAGGATGCGGCCCACCTCGGCCAGCACGGCGTTGCCCGCCGGGTGGCCCCAGGTGTCGTTGATGCGCTTGAAGTGGTCCAGGTCGATCGCCAGCACGGTCACCGGCTGGCCCGCGTGCTTGCAGCGCTCGGTGAGCCTGCCCGCGTGCTCGCTCAGGCCGTTGGTGTTGAACAGGCCGGTGCGGTAGTCGGTGTGGGCGTCCTTGGTCAGCTGCAGGTGGGCCTTGTGCTGCTCGGCCACCAGTCGCTCCAGGTGCGCCTGCCGTTCCGACGCGCGGTGCAGCAGGGCGTTCACCAGGATCACCGGGACGGCCAGCAGGAGCGGTGCGACCCAGTGCGTGGCGACCAGCATCCCGAGCATCGCGCCGACGCCCAGCGTGGTCATCTCCAGCATGTTGTCGTTGCGCGAGCCGAGCGAGTCCACGAACCGGGTCTGCGGGTTGACGATCTTCAGCGCCACCGTCATCAGCAGCACCTGCACGAACCAGTACAGCGCGGCGACCAGCACCAGCACGCCCAGCAGCGCCAGGTCCGTCAAGACCCGGCCCGAGGACGCCAGCGAGAATCCCGCCAGGTGGACGCCCGCGTTCGCCAGCACGGTGCTCGCCACGATGTGGGCGGACGTGAAGACGAACCGGTACGGCTGTCTGCGGGCAATCGGCCACAGCACGATCCGCAGCCACACCGCGACCAGCACGCCCATGCCCGCCGGCAGCACGATCGCAGCCGCGAAAGTCCACACCGATGTCAGGTCGAAGTACGGGCCCGCGGATTCGTCACGCCGGGATTCCTCGGCCCGCCGAACGATCGTCAGGTGGACCGTGACGGCCAGCACGAGAGCGCCGAACCGGAGCCAATCCGTGGCCGCGGCGGAACCCAGGGTAGTCAGCAGCCAAATGGCCGCAAATGCTACCGCCACTTCGACGGAAAGGATGTACGCGATCGCGGTACGACGCAGCGACCAAAGGTCCCAGTTGCGCGTCAGACTCCATCTGACTGTCGCGGACGGCTCGTGGTCAGGCAAACTGTTCTTCACCACGTCCCCCCTACACTCATGCCGCCGCCGCGCGGCCACTCGCCGGCTCAGCGACGGCCTTACGGCCCCCGTCGGTACCCAAGTAGCGCGTAGAGGAGTGTCTGCCATGCGTAACCGCGAGTGGTGACCCCATCGCTCTCCTTGAGCCCAGTCCGGAATCTTCACCGTACGTGCGTGCGTTCTCGCGGACTGCACACGAACGTCTCGTCATGAGAATCGCCATACATGATGAGTCCGTTTCATGTGGTCACCGTGTTCGGGTCGGTCCGGGTCCTCGCCCGGTTCCAGGCTACGGTCGCCTGCCCCGCCAGGAGCAGACCGATGGCGCCCGCGCCCGCCAGTGTCGCGGTCACCGAGCCGATCGCGTGCGCGACCACCCCCGCCAGTGCCATGCCACCACCCTGACTCGTCCGCAACGCGGTGCGCGCGATGCCGTAGGCCCGTCCACGGTAGGCGTCCGGCAGTATCCGCATCCAGGCGGACCGGGCCGGCGTGTGGTACGCGCCGGCCATCCCGGCCAGCACGAGCAGCGCGATGGTCCAGGTCAGGTTGGGGTCGAGCGCGAACATGACCAGCGGGGCGAGGGACAGTATGGCGAGCGGGCCGATGAGCCGCTCGCGTTTCGCCGGATCCCGCACCAGGCGGAACAGCACGGCCACCCCCAGCACGTTGGCGGCCGGTTCGATGGCCAGGATGAGGCCCACGGCCCACACCGCGTCCAGGCTCGCGGCCAGCGGCACGGCGAGCCCCTCGGGCACCATCGCGATGCCGGCCAAAAGGCGCATACCCATAAGAGAGCGCAACCGGGGCTCAGTGACGAGCAACGCGAAAGCTCCTCGGCCGGCTTCGGTTTCCCGAAGTGCCGAGCCCAGCGGGTCGGCGGCCGGCCGGAACCGCACCGAGGTCTGCACCAGGATCGCCACCAGCACGAACGACGCCGCGTCGATCGCCAGCGCCAGGTGCGGCCCGGCTGAGGTGACCAGGAAGCCCGCGGCGGCCAGACCGGCCATCTGGGCCACGTCCACCGAGGTGCCGAACAGCGCCACGCCGTCGTCGTAGCGCTTCTCCGGCAGCACGGACGGCAGGCTCGCCTCCTGCGCGGCCAGGAAGGGGGAGGCGATCATCAGCACGACGACGAGCAGGACTATCATGATCCACAGCGGCACGCCGGGCAGTGCCATCAGGCCGACCAGCGCGGCCTGCAGCCAGGCGCAGCAGATCATCACCGTGCGTCGCGGGAACCGGTCGGCGATCCAGCCCAGCAGCGGCCCGGACACCAGGGACGGGAGCAGGGTCAGCGACCAGGTGAGGGCGGTCCACGCGGGGGACTTGGTGCGCTCGAACACCAGGAGTGACAGCGCCACGGCGGCGAGCTGGTCGCCGGCGGTGGACACCGTCGAGCCGAGCCACATGCCGCGGAACTCGCGGTTGCCCACGAGCGCGCGGATGGTGCCCCCGGAAGTCACCACTCCTCCAGGTGCGTCGGCCCCGATGAGTGAGTCACGTTACCCCCACCCGAAGTAACAATTATCTCGGTTAGCACGGTAGAAGCTGCTGGTTGTTCAATCTCTGTCCTACCACAGTGTGTACCCGAACGGACCAGATCAGTTACATAAAGTAGTTACAATGGCGAAAAGTCGGCCACCTATTCTTGACAGTTGACCGTAGGTTACCCGCCGTGAGCAAAGCTCGCCTACCGAGCGTCAGCGCGACCTCCATTGGCCGGCGGATCGCTGGTCCGACCGGTCCAGCGCCTTCGTGCGGGCCGACGAGTCGCCGTTGGAACTCGTTCGACAATTGTTGCCGAGTCGGCTTGTCGATCATCAGAACTGGTAGTAGAGGAACGGGCTGAACGTGCCGCTGGCCACCAGGATCGCCGCGTAGCCAACGCCCACGGTCATCACGGACACCCTAGCCGCCATCGCGACGCGGTCCCGAGAGGACTCCAGGTAGGGGCCCGCCACGGGGTGGTCGGGCATTACCACAATCGCCAGCGCGAGCACCAGCAGCAGAACCCGCTGATTGGTCGCGGCGGCGGTCACGGCTTCCCCGAGCCCACCGAAATCCGGCACCATCAGGTGCCCGATGATTGTGAACGCCTCGCCCAGGTCGGCCGAGCGGAAGAACACCCAGCCGATAACCACCAGCACCATCGTGAGCGCCCGGCGGGCAATTCGGGCGCGGGTGGTGGCCGGTGCGGAATCCCAGCCGAATCGGCGTTCCAGGACCAGCAGCGCGCCGTGGAACAAACCCCACACGAGGAACGTCCAGTTCGCCCCGTGCCAGAAACCGGTGAGCACGAAAACGATCGTCAGGTTCCGGTAGGTGCGCAGCACCCCGGTCCGGTTCCCGCCCAGCGGGATGTAGACGTAGTCCCGGAACCAGCGGGACAGCGACATGTGCCAGCGCCGCCAGAACTCGGTGATGGTCACGGAGGAGTACGGCCGGGCGAAGTTCTCCGGCAGCCGGAACCCCAGCATCCGGCCCAGGCCGATGGCCATGTCCGAGTAGCCGGAGAAGTCGAAGTACAGTTGCAGCGTGTAGCCGATGGCGCCCAGCCAGGCCACCGCGAAGGTCATCTTGTCGTCCGGCGTGGCGAAGCAGGCGTCCACCAGCGGGGCCAGCGAGTCGGCGATGATCACCTTCTTGCACAGCCCCAGCGCGAACCTCGGGAAGCCCGCCGCGATGTCGTCCCAGCGGTGCAGGCGGGGCTGCGGCAGCTGGTCGGCGATCTCCCGGAAGCGGACGATCGGGCCGGCCACCAGCTGCGGGAACATCGCGATGTAGGTGACGAACGCGACCGGTTCCCGGAGTGCCGGCCGTTCGCCCCGGTAGACGTCCACCACGTACGAGATGTGGTGGAACGTGTAGAAGGAGATGCCGATCGGCAGCGCCAGGTGCACCACCGGCAGGTCCGCGCCGATCAGCGCGGCGATGTCGTGCAGCTGCTCGGTGGCGAAGCCGAGGTACTTCCAGACCAGCAGCACGCCGAGGTTGACGCAGATCGCGCCGACCAGGATCAGCTTGCGGTCGCCGGGGGTGCCCGGTTCGAGGCGTCGGCCGGCCAGGTAGTTGATCACCATCGCGGCGAGCAGCAGGAACGTCGTGCCGCCCGCGCCGGTGAAGTAGAAGAACAGGCTGGCCACCGCGACCACGCCGTTGCGCCAGGTCCTGGGTGCGACGAGGACGGCCGCGAGCACGACCGGCAGGAAGAACCACAGGAACAGTGGGGTGGCGAAGGACATCGCGGGGAACCTTATCCGGCGGCCGACGTCAAGGTTGCCGATCGGGTGACAAATCGCCCAGCGTCACACCCGTCCGGGCAAGGAGTGGCTCGGTGCTCCGAGCCCGGTGCCTCAAGTCCGGTGCCTCAAGCCCGGTGCTCGGGCTCGGTGCCCGAACTCGGTGCTCCGGTGCTCGCGGCTGCCGAGCCGAACCCCGCCGGTCTCGCGAGTCGTGCGTTCGCGGGACCGGCGAGTCGAGGGTTCCTGCGCGGGTTCCGTGCTCGGGATCGGCGAGTCCGGGCTTCGTGCGGCGTGTTGCGCCGCACGACCGGCGTGCGAGCCCGGCGTTCCCGCGACCGTCAGGGCTTGATGAGATCCAACCGCCGCCGGCGCGCGACCTCGGCGAGCACCACTCCGGCCGCGACCGACGCGTTGAGCGACTCCACGCCCGCCGCCATCGGGATCGACACCGTCTGGTCGCACGTCTCCCGCACCAGCCGGGACAGACCCCGGCCCTCCGACCCGACGACCACCACCAGCGGCCCGGTCGCCAGTTCCAGGCCGTCCACGTCGACCGTGCCGTCCGCGTCCAGGCCCACCACCATCAGCCCGGCGTCGGCCCACTCGCGCAGCTGCCGGGTCAGGTTCGTGGCCACCGCGATCGGCATCCGCGCCGCCGTGCCGGCGCTGGTCCGCCACGCCACGGCCGTGATGCCCGCCGAACGCCGCTGCGGCAGCACCACCCCGTGCGCCCCGAACGCCGCCGCCGAGCGCACCACGGCGCCGAGGTTGCGCGGGTCGGTCACGCCGTCCAGCGCCACCAGCAACGGCGGCGACCCGGACTCGCGGGCGATCTTGAGCAGCTCGCGCGGTTCGGCGTACTCGTACGGCGGCACCTGGAGGCCCAGGCCCTGGTGCATCGCGCCGCCGGTGATCCGGTCGAGTTCGCCGCGCTGCACCTCCAGCACCGAGATGCCGCGGTCGGCGGCCAGCTGCACGGCCTCCGCCACCCGGTCGTCCGCGTCGATGCCGAGCGCCACGTACAGCGCCGTCGCCGGGATGCCCGCTCGCAGGCACTCCACGACGGGGTTGCGGCCCGCGACGGTCTCCGGGGAGTTCTCGGCGGACCGGCGGCGCTGACCGCGGTTCTGCTCGGCCTTCGCGGTCGCCTGCGCGCGCTTGTACGCGGGGTGGTTGGGGCGTTCCGTCGCCTTGGGCGTGGGCCCCTTGCCCTGCAGGCCCTTCGACTTCTGCCCGCCGGAACCGACGACCGCGCCCTTCTTGGAGCCGGGGTTGCGCATCGCGCCCCGGCGCTTGGAGTTCCCTGCCACGAGGTCAGTCGTCCTTCAATGTCCACAGCGGACCGTCGGGGGTGTCCTCGACGGCGATCCCGGCTTGGAGCAGGTGGTCGCGCAGCGCGTCCGCCCTGGCGAAGTCCTTCTCCTTGCGGGCTTTCACGCGCTCTTCCAGCACGTGTTCGACCAAAGTGGCCAGTGCCTGCCTGCCGCCCGACCCGTCTGCCGACGTGTCGTGCCACCGCAGCGGGTCCACGCCCAGCACGGCGGTCATCGCGCGCACCGACTCGGCCGCCGCACGCGCGCCGAGGTCGTTGCCCGCCTCCAGCGCCGTGTTGCCCTCGCGGACGCGCTTGTGGATCTCGGCCAGCGCGCCCGGCGTGCCCATGTCGTCGTCCATCGAGGCGACGAACTGCGCGGAGAACCCGCCGTCGTCGCCGACCGCCCCGGTGCGCTCCACGACGCGCCGCACGAACGACTCGATGCGCCGGTACGCCGACACCGACTCGTCCAGCGCCTCCTGGGAGAACTCGATCGTCGACCGGTAGTGCGGTCCCACCAGGTAGTAGCGCAGCTCCGGCGCGCGGACCTGCTCCAGCAGGGTCGGGATGGAGACCGTGTTGCCCAGCGACTTGGACATCTTCTCGCCGCTGAGCGTCACCCAGGCGTTGTGCATCCAGTACCGGGAGAACCCGTCGCCCGCCGCGCGGGACTGGGCCTGCTCGTTCTCGTGGTGCGGGAAGATCAGGTCGATGCCGCCGCCGTGGATGTCGAACGTGCCGCCCAGGTAGGCGGTCGCCATCGCGGAGCACTCCAGGTGCCAGCCGGGGCGCCCCGCGCCCCACGGCGTGGGCCACGACGGCTCGCCGGGCTTCGCGGCCTTCCACAGCGTGAAGTCGCGCGGGTCGCGCTTGCCCTGTGCCGCCGACTCGCCCTGGTGGACCTCTTCGAGCCGCTGGCCGGACAGCGCCCCGTACTCGGGGAACGAGGTGACGGAGAAGTACACGTCGCCCTGCGCGGCGTAGGCGTGACCGCGGTCGACGAGGCGCTGCATCAGCTCGACCATCTGCGTCACGTGACCGGTCGCGCGCGGTGCGTACGACGGCGGCAGGCAACCCAGGGACGTGTACGCGTCCTCGAACGCCCGCTCGTGCGCGTACGCCCACTCCCACCACGGGCGGCCGTGCTCGGCGGCCTTGGCGAGGATCTTGTCGTCGATGTCGGTGACGTTGCGCACCAGCCGGACGTCCTCGTAGGTGCGCGCCAGCCAGCGGCGCAGCACGTCGAAGTTCAGTCCGCTGCGCACGTGGCCGATGTGCGGCACGCCCTGCACGGTCGCCCCGCACACGTAGATCGACGCCGTTCCGGAGACCTGCGGGACGAACTCCCGCATGGACCGGCTCGCGGTGTCGTACAAGTGGAGGCTCACGTGGAGATGGTACGGGCGCAAGCCACAGGGGGTTGAATCGACCGTCGTATTGTGCTTATGCCGATCGGCTATGCCACGTGCTTGCGCAGCACCTGGAGCAGCGCGTCGGGGCGCTGACCGGTCTCCAGCGGTGGCACGATCTCGACCCGGCAGCCCACCGCCGCCGCGCCGCCGTCGGCCTCCTCGCTGTCGCCGATCATCAGCGCCTCGTCCGGGTGCACGCCCAGCCGGTCGCAGGCCACCCGGAAGATCTTCGGGTCCGGCTTGACCGAGCCCACCTCGAACGACAGCACGAACTCGTCCACCCGGTCCTCGACGCCGTGACGGGCGAAGACGGCGCGGATGTCCCAGGCGATGTTGCTCACCACGGCGGTCGGCAGCCCGGTGCCGAGGGCCTGCGCGGTGTCCGGGTAGGGCTGCCAGAACGGCGGGCTGCACAGCCGGCCGTAGAAGTCGGCCGGATCCTGCGCACCGGCCGCGGTGAGGGCCTTGATGTGCAGGTCGCGGTGCAGGTCGCCGTCGAGGTCGCGGCGTTCCCACTCGGCCGGGTCGATGTCCAGGCCCTCCGCCACGCCGACCGGTGCGGTCAGCGCGCGCATGAGGTCGGCGTGCTCGGCCAGCGACTCGTGCTCGAGGCGGAACAGGGTGCCGGAGAAGTCGAAGAGGACGGCGCGGATCGTCACATCGGCACGCTACGTGGTCTGGACCTCTTGGCTGAAGGTTTCCGGCGGGAGCAGGACGCACGCCACACCCGGCACCGCCGCCGCGTCCCGCCCACCGGCCGGGCCGAGGCCCCGCACGACGAAGCTCGTCGCCGAGACCTCGGCCCGTCGGGTCGCTACGCGGCGTTGCCGGCGACCTTCGTCGGGGTCAGGCGGAGGACCACCCGGACCTTGTCGGCGGGCTCGTCGGGGTAGGGCTCGCCGGTGTACTTCAGCGCCAGGGCATCGACCAGGACCCGGCCGGTGTCCTCGGTGATCGTCACCGTGCCGCGGACCTCGGCGTAGGTCTCGGGCGACTCGTGGTCCCACACGCAGACGCTGGCCCGCGGGTCGCGGCGCAGGTTGCGTTCCTTGTGGCGGTCCCGAAGGCTCGAGAAGAGCAGGTCGTCGCCGTCCCGGGTGATCCACATGACGGAGCTGTGCGGGCTGCCGTCCGGGTTCAGCGTCGAGATCGTGGCGTAGTTCCTGCCGTCCACCAGGGCGCGCGTCGCCGCGCTGAGGATGATCGCCATGCGTCTCAGGCTAGTGGGACGATCAACGCGGTGGCGATCGCGGCGATGCCTTCACCGCGTCCGGTGAGGCCGAGGCCGTCCGTGGTGGTCCCGCTGACCGAGACCGGCCCGCCGACGGCGGTCGACAGCACCCGCTGGGCCTCGTCGCGGCGCTTGCCGATCCTGGGTGCGTTGCCGATCACCTGCACGGCCGCGTTGCCCACCGCGAAGCCGGCCCCGGCGAGCAGCCCGCGCACCTCGGCGAGGAACTCCACGCCGTGCTTGCCGGACCAGCGCGGGTCGCTGGTGCCGAACACCGAACCGAGGTCACCCAGCCCGGCGGCGGACAGCAGGGCGTCGCACAGGGCGTGCGCGGCGACATCGCCGTCCGAGTGGCCGGCGCACCCGTCCACGCCGTCCCAGAACAGGCCCGCGAGCCAGCAGTCGCGTCCCCGTTCCACCTGGTGGACGTCGGAACCGATGCCGACCCTCACGCCTTGCCTCCCGCGAGCAGTGCCTCCGCGACCGCCAGGTCGAACGGGGTGGTGATCTTCATGGCATTCTGGTGGCCGGGCACCGTGGCGACCCTCACACCGAGGCGCTCCACCAGCCCGGCGTCGTCGGTCGCGTGCAGGCCCGCCTCGTGCGCGCGCAGCAGCACCCGCGCGTCGAAGCCCTGAGGGGTCTGGACCACTCGCAGGGTGGCGCGGTCCGGGGTCGCGACGACCGTGCCGGCCGCGTCCACTTCCTTGATCGTGTCCGCCACCGGCAGCACCGGGATGACCGCCGGGTGGCCTGCCGCGACCGCGTCGACCACGGCGTTCACCACGCTCGGCGGGGTGAACGGCCGGGCGGCGTCGTGCACCAGGACGATCGTGGTGCCCGGCAGCTCGCGCAGCGCGTACTCCAGCGCCAGCCGGACCGAGTCGGAACGCTCGGCGCCGCCCGCCAGCACGTGCACCGCCCCGCCGGCTGGGGCCGACGGGGCGGTGACGGTGTTCACGATGTCCACATCGGAGGGAGGCGCGGCGATCACCACGTGCCGCACACAGCCCGCCTGGAAAAGACCGCGCACCGCACGCACCAGCAGCGGAACGCCGTCGACCGGCACGAGCGCTTTGGGCATGCCATAGCCCAACCGCTCACCCCGGCCCGCCGCGGGCACGAGCGCGACCACACCCATGTTCGCGGTTCTCTTCTTGCGCAGGTGTCGAGGGTCAGGACGCGGTGGCGAGGACCTCGTCGAGGAGGACCTCCGCCTTGTCCTCGTCGGTGCCCTCGGCGAGCGCCAGTTCGCTAACCAGTATCTGTCGAGCCTTCGCCAGCATCCGCTTCTCACCAGCGGACAGTCCGCGATCCTTCTCGCGCCGCCAGAGGTCGCGCACCACTTCGGCCACCTTGTTCACGTCACCGGACGCGAGCTTCTCCAGGTTGGCCTTGTACCGCCGGGACCAGTTGGTCGGCTCCTCGGTGTGAGGAGCACGCAAGACCTCGAAGACCTTGTCGAGACCCTCCTGGCCGACGACGTCACGCACGCCTACGATCTCGGCGTTGTCGGCGGGGACGCGAACCGTGAGGTCACCCTGGGCAACCTTGAGGACGAGGTACTTCTTCTCCTCGCCCTTGATCACACGGGTCTCGATTGCTTCGATGAGAGCGGCACCGTGGTGCGGGTAGACGACGGTCTCTCCGACCTTGAAAACCATGTGTCCTCTGCCCCTTTCGCTAACCCCATCCTAACACGCCGAGCAATCCCCTCTTCGGCGTCCGGAGATCAGTTCGCGCAGGTCAGGACCGCGTGGGGGGTTGACAAAACGGCGGGTGGCGTGCAACGGCGCAGGTGGATCGCACTCCACTGTGGACGTCACGACCAGCTGTGGGGCACCACATGAGGTCGCGGTTCCAGGACCCGGTTAGGCTCCTGTACCGGTGGTCGACCGGCTCTCGTCGCCGGTACGGCCCGCCCAGCCAGCAGACCGGAAGGATCCGAGCAGCCGTGGGTCGCGCAGAGCAGAAGTTCCCAGCGCCTCGCCGCCTGGCCGTCGTGGCCGCAGTGGCAGCGGGCGTCGCGCTGGCCGTCGCAGGCTGTAGCGCAGGGCAGGTCACCCAGACCGACACCCAGGTGGCCGCGGTCAACGGGGCGAGCGGCAACGCGGGCGTCATCGCCGTGCGCGACGCGCAGTTCCAGTTCCCGGTCGACCACGGGCACTACTCGGAGGGTGACGACGCCCCCGTGATCGCGGTGATCGCGAACAACGGCGCGGAGCCGGACAAGCTGCTCTCCGTGTCCAGCGAGCTGACCGGCGCGGCCGACATCTCCGGTGACGCGGTGCTGGAGCCGGGCACCGCCGTCGCCTCCGGGGCGGACCAGGACGACGCGGGCAGCCACTCGTCCACCACCTCCCCGAAGTCCACGTCGTCCGCTTCGGCGTCGTCGGGCACTTCCGCCTCGTCGGCGACTTCCGCTTCTTCGGCCTCCTCCGCCTCCTCCGCCTCCTCCGGCGCCTCGGTGACCACCACGACCACGCCGACCTCGCCCACCTCGCCGACCACCACGACCGCCCCCACGGTGGGCCAGGGCGGGGTGAGCTCGGTGTTCCCGACCACGTCCGGGAGCAAGCCGTCGTCCTCGGCGGACACCTCGGCGGAGCCGGGCAAGGTCAGGATCGTGCTGAAGGGGCTGAAGGGCGAGCTGCGCCCCGGCCAGGCGGTCAAGGTGACGTTCCTGTTCGAGAAGGCCGGGCCGTTGACGCTGGAACTGCCGATCGGCGCCTCGCCGGAGCCGCGCAAGGACGCGCCCGGCGAGCACTGACCCCGTCCTGGGACACCGCAAGACCCATCGGAACCCGCCCCTCGCCCCGTGCGAGCGGGCGGGTTCCGCGTCGTGCGGTCGGCACGGCTGTCGGGGGTGGTCGTTAGCCTGCGTGCCGTGGTGAAGAACGGGCGGGTGGCGAAGGTGACGACCTACCGGTGCGCCGAGTGCGGGCACGAGGTCGCCAAGTGGGTGGGCCGTTGTCCCGAGTGCCAGGCCTGGGGGACCGTCGAGGAGCGCGGGGTCAGCCGGCCGGCGGCGCGGGTGGTGGCGGGTGCGCCCAGCTCGCCGGCGCGGCCGATCGGCGAGGTGGACGTCGAGTCGGCGCGGGCGCGGCGGACCGGGGTGGCCGAGCTGGACCGGGTGCTGGGCGGCGGGCTGGTGCCCGGTGCGGTCGTGCTGCTCGCCGGTGAGCCGGGGGTGGGCAAGTCCACGCTGCTGCTCGAAGTCGCCTACCAGTGGGCGGTGAAGGGCGGGGTGCCCTCGCTGTACATCACGGGCGAGGAGTCGGCCGGGCAGGTGCGCCTGCGGGCCGAGCGGACCGGGAACATCCACGGGCAGATGTACCTCGCCGCGGAGAGCGACCTGGCGGCGGTGCTGGGGCAGGTGGAGGCGGTCCGGCCCGGGGTGCTGATCGTCGACTCGGTGCAGACCATGTCCTCGCCCGCGGTCGACGGGACGCCCGGCGGTGTGACGCAGGTCCGCGCGGTGACCGCGAGCCTGGTGGCGCTGGCGAAGGAGCGCGGGCTGCCGATCGTGCTGGTGGGGCACGTCACCAAGGACGGCTCGGTGGCCGGTCCGCGGGTGTTGGAGCACCTGGTGGACGTGGTGCTGCAGTTCGAGGGCGACCGGCACTCCAGCCTGCGGCTGGTGCGGGGCATCAAGAACCGGTACGGGCCGGCGGACGAGGTGGGCTGCTTCGAGCTGCGCGACGACGGGATCGTGGGCGTGCCGGACCCGTCCGGGTTGTTCCTGAACCGGCGGGAGCAGGACGTGACCGGCACGGCGGTGACCGTGGTCGTGGAGGGCAAGCGGCCGATGCTGGGGGAGGTGCAGGCGCTGGTGACGGCGACCAACCTGCCCTCGCCGCGGCGGGCGGTCAGCGGGCTGGACTCGGCGCGGGTCGCGATGGCGCTGGCGGTGCTGGAGAAGCGCGGCCGGATGTCGCTGCACAACAAGGACGTGTTCACGGCCACGGTCGGCGGGATGCGGCTGGTGGAGCCCGCGGTGGACCTGGCGGTGGCGTTGGCGGTCGCTTCGGCGGCCACCGACCAGCCGCTGCCGCACGACCTGGTGGTGGTCGGCGAGGTCGGGCTGTCGGGGGAGCTGCGGCGGGTGAACGGGGTGGGGCGGCGGCTCACCGAGGCGGCGCGGCTGGGCTACACGAAGGCCCTGGTGCCGCCGGACGCCGGGCCGTTGCCGCCGGAGACGCGGGCGTTGGTGGCGCACGACCTGATGGAAGCGTTGCAGCTGCTCAAGCTGAAGAAGTGAGCCGGCCCGAGCCGGCCCGCGAGCCACCGATGCGAACAGGTGTTCGAGTTGTCCACCGCTGTGGACAACCCTGTGGATGGGTGTGGAGAACGGCGGGGCCTTGACGCGACACGTGCCGCGTCAAGGCCCCGGGTACGGCCGTCGAACCTCCGGCTACTTCGCCAACAGCTGCGCGCAGCGGATCAGGCCGAGGTGGCTGTAGGCCTGCGGGTGGTTGCCCAGCGAGCGTTCCGCGATCGGGTCGTACTCCTCCGGCAGCAGGCCGGTCGGGCCGGCGGCGTCGACCATCTGCGCGAACAGCTCCTCCGCCTCCGTCCGCCGCCCGGTGAGCAGGTACGCCTCGATCATCCACGCCGCGCACAGGTGGAAGCCGCCCTCGTCACCGGGCAGCCCGTCGTCGCGCCGGTACCGGTACACGGTCGAACCCGAGCGCAGCTCGGCCTCGATCGCGGTCACGGTGGCCTGGAACCGGTCGTCGGCCGGGTCGATCAGGCCGGACAGCCCGACGTGCAGGGAAGCCGCGTCCAGGTCGTCACCGTCGTACGCCGTGGTGAACGACTGCGCTTCGTCGCTCCACCCGTGCTTGAGCACGTCGTTCGCGATGGTGTCCCGCAGCACGGGCCAGGACGGGTCGACCTCGCGCCGGTAGGTCTCGGCCAGCGACACCGCGCGGTCCAGCGTCACCCAGCACATGACCTTCGAGTACACGTGGTGGCGCGGGGCGTGGCGTTCCTCCCAGATGCCGTGGTCGGGCTCGTGCCAGCGGCGGGCGACCGCCTCGGCCATCGCCTGCACCATCAGCCAGTCCTGGTCGGTCAGCGAGCCGCGTGCCGCGGCCAGCTGCACCACCAGGTCCACCACCGGGCCGAACACGTCCAGCTGAACCTGCTGGTTGGCCAGGTTGCCGACCCGCACGGGCCGTGAGCCCGCGTACCCCGGCAGGGTGTCGATGACCGCCTCGGCGCCCAGCATGGTGCCGTGCAACGTGTACAGCGGGTGCAGGCGCTCCGGGCCGGGCAGCGTCCCCAGCACGCCGTGCACCCAGCCCAGGAACGCCTCGGCCTCGCCCAGCGAGCCCACCGACACCAGCGCCTGCGCGGTCAGCGCCGCGTCGCGCAGCCAGCAGTACCGGTAGTCCCAGTTGCGGATGCCGCCGAGCTCCTCGGGCAGCGACGTGGTCGCCGCCGCCATGATCGAGCCGGTGTCGTGGTGCACGAGGCCCTTGAGCGTCAGCGCCGAGCGCTGCACCAGTTCGGTCTCGACCGGCGGCAGCTTCAGCGTCGCCGCCCAGTCCGACCAGAACGAGCCCGCGCGGGCCCGCCGCTCCGGCTCGCCCAGGGTGGCCTCGGACAGGTCGTCCGTGCCGCACCGCAGCTCCAGCAGGATCGGCGCGCCCTCCCGGGGCCGCACCACGGCCGTCGCGGTCTCCTGGACCCCGTCGGAGGTGATCTCCCAGGCCACGCCCGGCGACCGCAGCACCATCGGGTCCGAGGTGCCGACGACCCGCAGGCCGTCCCGCTCGCGCAGCAGCCGCACCGGCACCTGGCCGAACTCGGGGCGCGGCGCGAACGTGATCACCGCGTTGGTCGAGCCCGAGATGCGCCGCACCAGGTCGGTGCGGTGCGAGGCCAGGTCGTGGTCCAGGTAGTCGGTCACCAGCAGCCGGGACCAGCGGGTCTCCACGATCATGGTGCCCGGCACGTACCGCTGGCCCAGCGGCAGCGAGCCGTGCTCCGGCTTGATCGAGAAGTGGCCGGCCGCCGGGCCGCCGAGCAGGTCGGCGAACACCGCCGCCGAGTCCGGCTCCGGGTGGCACAGCCAGTTCAGCCGGGCGTCCGGGGTGAGCAGCGCCACGGACCTCTCGTTGGCCAGCATGGTGAGCCGCTCGATCGGCACCGCCTGGTCGCCGTGCAGCCACGCCCGGCGCTCCTCCAGCAGGAACGCCAGCACGGTGGCCACGTCGACCGTGTCCTCGATGTGGTAGCCGGCCAGCGACTCGCCGTCGCCGACCTTGATGCCCACGTCCGGGCCGGTGAGCCGGGCGAATGCCTTCTCGTCGGTGACGTCGTCGCCGACGAAGATCGCGGCCGTGGCGGACACCCGGTGCCGCAGGACGTCCAGGGCGTGGCCCTTGTCGGTCTGCACCACGGCCAGCTCGACCACGGCCTTGCCCTCGGTGACCTGCACGCCGTCCCAGGTGCACGGACCGCTGCGCACGGCGTCCAGAACCCGCTCCCCCACGGTGGGTTCGGCGCGCCGCACGTGCACCGCGATGCTCGCGGGCTTGGACTCCAGGCTGATGCCCTCTTGGCCTTGGACGATTCCTTCCAGCTCGGCTTCCAGCCGGCGGTGCAGGGCGCGCGCGTCGGCGTCGAGCGCGTGCACGAAGCCGACGTCGAACTCCGATCCGTGCGAGCCGACCAGGTGTACTTCGGACGGCAGCCGGGACAGCGTCGCCAGGTCCCGCAGCGCGCGACCGGAGATCACCGCCGTCGTGGTCTCGTGCAACCCGGCCAGCGAGCGCAGCGCGCCCACCGACTCGGGCAGCGGGCGGGCGTCCTCAGGGTTGGCCACGATCGGAGCCAGTGTCCCGTCGTAGTCGCAGGCGACCAGCAGGCGCGGGGTGCGCGCCAGTTGCACGATCGCACGACGAAGTTCGGCGGGGAGGGCCTCGGCGGTCAACGCCCCTCCTCAAGACTCGGTGGGACAGGTCGGGGTGCTTGGTCTGAACCGATTCCGAAAGTTTCGGTCAGACCGCAGTCTGCGTACCCAAGGCGTCAAGGAACGAACGAGCCCAGCGGTCGACGTCATGCGTGAGGACTTGGCGGCGCAGCGCGCGCATCCTACGGCGGCCCTCGGCCGGATCCAGCGTGAGGGCGGCCTCCAGCGCGTTCTTCACGCCGTCGAGGTCGTGCGGGTTGACCAGGAAGGCACTCGTCAGCTCGGCCGCCGCCCCCGCGAACTCGGACAGCACCAGCGCGCCGCCGAGGTCGTAGCGGCAGGCCACGTACTCCTTGCAGACCAGGTTCATGCCGTCCCGGACCGGCGTCACCACCATCACGTCGGCGGCGGTCATGAACGCGGTGAGCTCGCGGCGGTCCACCGACTGGTGCAGGTAGTGCACGACCGGGTGACCGACGGTGGAGAACTCGCCGTTGATCCGCCCGACAGCCTGCTCGATCTCGCCGCGCATCTGCTGGTAGTGGTCGACCCGCTCGCGGCTGGGCGTGGCGAGCTGGATCATGGTCACCTCGCCGGGGTCCACCCGGCCGTCGGCGATCAGCTCGTACAGCGCCCGCAGCCGCACGTCGATGCCCTTGGTGTAGTCCAGCCGGTCGACGCCGAGCAGGATCTTCTTCGGGTTGCCGAGGTCGTTGCGGATCTGCTTGGCGTGCTGCTGGACCTCCTTGTTGCGGGCCAGCGCGTCCAGGCCGGCCGAGTCGATGGAGATGGGGAACGCGCCCACCCGCACCGTCCGGTCGCCGACCTGCACCACACCGGGCCGGGTGCGCACGCCGACCGCGCCCCGGCTGGGCTCCAGGCCGACCAGCCGGCGGGCCAGCCACAGGAAGTTCTGCGCGCCGCCCGGCCGGTGGAAGCCCACCAGGTCCGCGCCGAGCAGGCCCCGGATGATCTCGGTGCGCCACGGCAGCTGCATGAACAGCTCCACCGGCGGGAACGGGATGTGCAGGAAGAACCCGATCCGCAGGTCCGGCCGCAGTTCGCGGAGCATGGCCGGCACCAGCTGGAGCTGGTAGTCCTGCACCCACACGGTCGCGCCCTGCGCGGCGACCTTGGCCGTCACGTCCGCGAACCGCTGGTTCACCCGCACGTACGCGTTCCACCAACGGCGGTGGAACGCGGGCGGGGCCACCACGTCGTGGTACAGCGGCCACAGGGTGCCGTTGGAGAAGCCCTCGTAGTAGTCGCGCACCTCGGCGGAGCTGAGCATCACCGGGTGCAGCTGGAGGCCGTCCTCCTCGAACGCCTCCACGTCGGCGTCGGCCACGCCGGGCCAGCCGATCCACGCCCCGCTGTGCGAGCGCAGGAACGGCTCCAGCGCGCTGACCAGGCCGCCGGGGCTGTGCTTCCAGCGCTGGGTGCCGTCCTCCAGGCGCTCCAGGTCAACGGGCAGGCGGTTCGCCACGACCAGGAAGTCCGCGCCGTTCTCGCCAATGCTGCTCACCGGGTAACGCCTCCTAGGAGATTCGTCTCGCCCGTACCCGAGGTTAACGGGAACGCTCATCCCGGATGCCCTACCGTCATCCCCGTCACACCGAGTTCAACCAGGTTGGACGTACATCACGCCCGAGCGGCCGACTACTCGACCCGCCGCCTGGCCGGGCGCAGCGGGCCGGACAACCGGGGTCCGGCCAGCCTCCGCTCCAGCCTGCTCAGCCCGGTGCGCACCGGCCGGCCCAGGAACTCGCCCAGCACCACCCCGCTGGCCAGTGCCAACGCCGTGCCGGCGGCCAGCACCAGGGTGGACAGGCCGGCCGCGTCACCCTCGATGGTGAGCTGGTAGAGACCGCGGTAGGTGGTCCAGCCTGGCAGCAGCGGCACCATCCCGGCCACCGCGACCACCAGCGGCGGCGTGCGCAGGCGTCGCGAGACGACCGCGCCGCCGAGGCCCACGGCGGTGGCGGCGACCGCGGCGCACGTGATGGCGTTCGTGCCGGTGAGGGCCAGCAGGCCGTACCCGGCGGTGCCGACCGCCCCGGCCGCCGCCGCGATCGGCAGGACCCGGGGTGGGGCGTAGGCGGCCAGCGCGAAGAACGCCGAGGTCGCCGCGCCGGCCGCGAACTGCATCGGCACGTCGGAGATCAGCGGCGGCAACGGGTCCGCGACGGACGTCCGCACGCCGAACTGCACGCCCGCCCGCAGGACGAGCGCGATGCCCGCGATCAGGCCCGCGGTGAGCAGCGCGATCTCCATCGTGCGGCCGGCGGCGGTGACGTTGTAGCCGGTGATCGCGTCCTGCACCGCGCCGACCAGCGACAGCCCGGACAGCAGCACCACGATGCCGGTGGCGACCAGCAGCGACGGGCGGACGCTGGGCAGCAAATCCGTCGCGTACATCGCCAGGGCCGCGGTGGACGCCAGCGCGCCGCCGACCACCTGCTGGAAGAAGAACGGCAGCGCCCGCCGGTTGAGCACCCGGCCCACCCGGTCGATCACCGCCGTCACCAAGGCCGCGGTGAGGGCCAACAGAGGTCCGCCGCCGACCAGGAACGCCACCGCGCCCGCCATGCCCGCCCACGCGGCAGTGGCGACCCAGCGCGGGTACGGGTGCGGCTGCTTGGTGATCCGGTCGAGTTCGGCGTACGCGTCGGCGGCCCCGACCTCGTCGGAGGTGATCCGGCGGATCAGGTCCTCCACGGCGGCCAGCCGCGTGTAGTCCAGGCCGCGCGAGCGGACCACGCGCAGCGACGTGATCGGGGCGGCCTCCGTGCCCCGGTGGCACGACACGGTGATCGAGGTGTAGATCACGTCCACCTCGGTGCGCGGGAGCCCGTAGGCGTCCGCGACGGCCATGACGGTCGCCGTGACGTCCGCCGCACCCGCCCCGCTGGCGAGCTGCACCTCACCCACCCGGAGCGCGAGGTCGAGCACCAGGTGGACGGTCGAGTCGTCCGGGAGGGACGGTCCCTCCACCGGTTGCCACAGACCGGGCGTGGTCCTGGGGTCGCGGTACCGCCTGCGCCGCAGCCGCACGGGCATCCCTCCTCGTGGTCGGGTCATCCGCCACGCCCGACGGTTCCACATTCGCCGCTGTGTCATGCGCCACCCCTGGTAGGGGTACCCAGCCTGGGTGAGTCGATCACTGTGGGTTCAGTACTGTTGATGCCGCTGGCCAGCGGTTTTACCCTGTCCCTGGGCCACCCGGACGGGCTTCCGACCTCCGGATGGACCAACGGCGGCACACCGTGAGCAGACCGTTCGCCGCAGGTAGCACCCAGTGCGGGCGCTTACGATGTTCCCGGCCGTCCGCCGCGCCGGTGTAGCTCAATTGGCAGAGCACTCGCCTTGTAAGCGAAAGGTTAGGGGTTCAAGTCCCCTCACCGGCTCCGTGTTCGATGGCCCTCCTCGGGAGGGCGACTCGGCCGCCTGGGAAGTCGGCGGCTCGCGGCGCGTTTCCGTCGATCGAAGAGTGTGGTCGACGGAAACGCGCCACGAACAAGCAGACGCGGCCTCGCGGTCGGGGGCGTGCCAAGGGCTACGCGGTCCTGGCGGCGAGGCGCGCGTCCGGGTTACTCCTTCTCGACGGTGATGTGGTAGCCGACGCCGCCGATGTCCTCGCCGTTCACCTCCTGCACCACGTGCTGGACGAACTCGCCGGGCTCGGCGCCGCCCACGAAGGTCAGCTCGGCGACGTGCCGCTCACCGGGGTTGATGGGCAGGCCGCGGAGCACGGCGCGCTTCGGGTCGGCGACCTCGACCTGGGTCTCGCCCACCTGCTTCACGCCCTCGCCCTGCCCGCCGGTGCTGCGCCACAGCGCGAACAGGCGCGGGCCGAGGTCGATGATCACGCGGCCACTGCCCGCCAGGGGGCGTTCCGGGCTGGAGATCACCAGGTCGGTCTTGATCGGCCGCTCGGTGGCGTTGCCCACCGCGTAAGGCGTCTTCACCGGCCCGTGCGGCTTGACCCGGAAGGTGTTGAAGTTGCGCCACGCGATGTTGTTGTTCTGCCTGGTGTTGAGCGCCGTGTTGGCCGTCTCGGGGTAGCCCATCGGGTCGGTCGCCGACACCCACCGCGCCAGCAGGCAGAAGTGGCCCGGGCCGGGCACCGGGGTCCACTTGACCTTCGCCACCGCGCCGGGGCCGGACGGCACCGAGAGCGTCTCCTGGCCGATGAACGTCCAGTCGCCGAGGGTCACCGGGTGCCAGTTCGTGGAGCCGCCCGGTGTGGTGCGGTAGACCTTCAACGTGCCGTAGCCGTTGGCGTTGGCGTAGGGACCGGGGTTGTTCAGCCGCACGTGGACCCAGTTCGTCGCCCCCACGACGGGCTGGAAGCCCGGCGCGCAGTCCGCCTGGGTCGGGCACACCTTGATGTCCGGGCTCGCCCAGAACTGGGTGTTGCCGTTCGGCTCGACGCCGTTGTCGACGACCTGGTCGCGGATGAACACGTCGCTGCGCTTGCAGTCGCGCAGGAAGTCGATGATCGCGGTGCTCACGCCCGAGCCGTCCGGCTGCGCCTGGGTGAACAGGCCGCCGGTGGTGTTGGCGTAGTTCTGCATGATCGGGATGATCGGGTTGTTGAACGTGGTCGACGTGGGCACGTAGACCGACGAGATCTTGATGCCGTGGCCCGCCGCCTCGTTCGCCCGCGCGGCGGCGTTGGCGAGGTCGGTGTTGTCGTAGGTGTCGTCGAACCCGCCCGGCCGGGCGTCGGTGATCAGGACCGCCAGCTTGGTCGCGTTCGACCGCCACGCGCCGTTGAAGTCGACGTTCTGCGGCCGGCCCGCCGCGGGCTTGTTGTTCACCACCGTGTTGAGGGCTTCGTCGGACGCCTCGGGCTCACCCGAGCCACCGCCCGCGGCGAGCGCGTTCACGCCGGCGAAGATGGCGAGCTTGTTGGCGGGCGCGAAGTTGTTGACGACGGTGATGTTGTCCTTGAACTTGACCAGGCTCAGCTGGTAGTCGGTGCCGGCCTGGTTCTCGACCTCCTGGGCGATGGCGTTGATGCCGGCCTTCAGGTTGTTGATCGCGCCACCCATGCTGCCGGTGTCGTCGACGATGAAGGAGACGTCGATCGGGCCGCACTTGCGGGGCGCGGGCGGTAGCGGCGCGGCGGCGGCCGGGCCGACCGCGGCGGTGACGGACGCGGCCAGCGCGATGGCGGCTAGGGCCGCCAGCGCCGGTCTGCGAAAGCGATGCATCGGGGGGTCTCTTCTCGCTCGGGCATGTGGACGCGGGGTCCGTATGCGGTCCGAATGCGTCCGGCACGGTTGTCCGGGCGCATTTGGCGGAGTCGAGTCGAGGCCTTCGAATACTGGTCGGTTCGTACGGAATCCGGTTGCGTCGAATGGTTGCCAAGCGCCCCGCACAGGTGAGTTCACATACCTGTTGAGCAGGTGTTATGCCATTCGGAAAACCGAAGCGGTCAGGCCCTCGGAATGCGGATGGTGAACGTGGTGGAGCCTGGCCGGCTTTCCAGCTCAATAGTTCCGCCATGTGCCACCACCAATGAGTGGGCGACGGCCAGGCCGAGTCCGCTGCCGCCCCGGTCGCGGGTCCTGGAGTTGTCCACCCGGTAGAAGCGGTCGAAGATGCGGGCCTGGTCGGCGATCGGGATGCCCGGCCCGGAATCGCTCACCCGGACGACCGCACGGCCCTGCTCGACGCCCACCGACAGCGACACCGCGGTGCCGGGCGGGGTGTGGATGGCGGCGTTCGCGAGCAGGTTGTCCATCACCTGCCGCAGCCGCATCGGGTCGAACCGCAGCCGCACCGGGTCCGGCCCGGTGGTCACGGTCAGCGGGTGGTCCGGCCGGGCGGCCTGGAACGCGTCCGCCGACTCGCGCACCAGCTCCGCCAGGTCGCCGTCGACCGGCCGCACCGGCGCTTCGGTCTCGGCCGAGTCCAGGCGGGCCAGCAGCAGCAGGTCGTCCAGCAGCACGCTCATCCGGGCCGCCTCGGAGCGCAGCTTCTCCAGGTGCGCCTCGCGTTCCTCCGGTGCGTTCGCCGCCGCGTAGCGGAACAGGTCGGCGTAGCCCCGGATCGACGTCAACGGGGTGCGCAGCTCGTGCGAGGCGTCCGCGATGAACCGGCGCAGCCGCTGCTCGGCCGCCGTCCGCGCGGCCAGCGACGAGTCGATGTGCTCCAGCATGGTGTTGAACGCGGTCCGCAGCTCCTCGACCTCCACACCGCCGTTGCCGCCCTCCGCGCGCACCGCGAGCCGTGCCGAGTCGGTCAGGTCGTGCGAGGTGATGTCGTGCGCGGTCTTCGCCATGTCGCTCAACGGCTGGAGCCCGCGCCGCAGCACCGCCCGGCCGATCACCACGAACGCGATCAGCGCGAGCAGGAACGTGGCCACCACCACCATCACCAGCTGCCGCACGGTGGTGGTGATGTCGGTCATCGGCGCCGCGCTGACCAGCACCACGCCGCCACCCATCGGGCAGCCGCGCAGCCGGTAGGTGCCGTTGCCCTTCAGGTACGCGGTGCGGAACACCGGCTGGTCCCCGGTGACGTCCTGGGCGACCTCGGCCATCTCGGCGGCGTCGTTCGGCAGGTCGGCGGGCGGTTGCAGGACGGCTCGGCCGTCCTTGACCTCGTAGACGGCGGCGTACCAGCCGTAGACCGACTTGTGCAGCTCGCCGTACTTGTCGATGTCCTTCTCCAGCTCGACCTGCGACAGCTTCATCTGGTCGTCGAGCTTCCGGGCGAGGTAGTCCTCCATGTTGGTGACCATCACGGTGCCGACCACCGCGAACACGCCCAGCGCGAGTGCGCCCAACCCGAGCGCGAGCCGCGTGCCCAACCGCAACCGCTGGCGGCCGAACAGTCGGTCCGACAACGATCTCGGCGGCAACGATCTGGGTGGCAACGACCGGGACGGTTGTCGACCCGACGATGTGCGGTCAGACGAATCGGGTGATCTTGGGTCCGATGATCTGGTTTCCGACGAACCGGGCGATTTCGGCTCCGATGATCGGGAGACAGACGAATCCGGTGATCTGGGGTCCGACGATGTGGGGCCGGACGGACCGGGGTCCGACGGTTGGCGGCCGGTCGAGGGGGCGGCCATCAGTCGGGAGCCCTGCGCAGCACGTAGCCGACGCCGCGCACGGTGTGGATGAGCGGCTCGCGGCCGTCGTCCAGCTTGCGCCGCAGGTGCGAGACGACCAGCTCGACCACGTTCGACCGGCCGCCGAAGTCGTACTCCCACACGTGGTCCAGGATCTGCGCCTTGGTCAGCACGGCGGGCGAGCGGCGCATCAGGTAGCGCAGCAACTCGTACTCGGTCGGCGTGAGGGTGACCAGCTTGCCGCCCCGCCGCACCTCGCGGGTGTCCTCGTCCATGGCCAGGTCCGACACCTTCAGCACGGACCGCTTCCACTGCGGCCCGGTGCTGCGCCGCAGCACGGCCCGCAGCCGCGCCATCAGCTCCTCCACCGAGAACGGCTTCACCAGGTAGTCGTCGCCGCCCCTGGTCAGCCCGGCGACCCGGTCCGCCGTGCCGTCGCGGGCGGTGAGGAAGACCACGGGCACCATCGCGCCGGACGCGCGCAGCCGGTCCAGCACCGTGAAGCCGTCCAGGTCGGGCAGCATCAGGTCGAGCACCACGATGTCCGGGTGGAAGTCGGCGGCGGTCTTCAGCGCGGCCTCACCGCTGCCTGCCGTCGCGGCCTGCCAGCCCTCGTACCGGGCGACCGTCGCGACCAGGTCCGCGATGTGGGGCTCGTCGTCGACGACGAGCAGTCGAACCGCATTGGCCTTGTCCACGTGCTCATGGTGCGGCACCGCCCCTCGGCGGGCGAACCCGCCCGGTCACCACCGGCTTGATCTACAGCAAGTCGACAGGTGGGCGACAGGACCGGCACAGCTCACGTCCGCAGGCTCGAAGGCGGACCCACCGAACAGGGAGTGCTGCTTGTGACAACCGCCTGGCAGTCGGCGCCCGCAGTGCGCCCGAGATCGGTACGCCCGAAGGCGGTGGCCCGCGCCGGCCTGTACGCCGTGCTGGCCGCGAACGTGGCCGTGGTCACCGCGCTGTTCGTGGCGGCGGGCCTGTCGTCCAACGCGCTGGTCCTCGTCGGCCGGCTCACGGGCCTGTACGGGGCGCTGCTCATGGCGTTCCAACTGCTCTTGGTGGCCCGGCTGCCGTGGCTGGACCGCAGGCTCGGCATGGACCGGCTGACGTCCTGGCACCGCTGGGTCGGGTTCTCGCTGCTGTGGATGTTGTTGGCGCACGCGGTGTTCATCACCTTCGGGTATGCCGGACTCGCGTCGCTGCCACCGGTCGACGAGTTGGTGTCGTTGGCCACGACCGTGCAGGGCGTGTTGCGGGCGATCGTCGCGCTGGTGCTGATCCTCCTGGTGGGCGGGGTGTCCGCCCGGTTCGCGCGGCGGCGGATGGCCTACGAGACGTGGCACTTCATCCACCTCTACACGTACATCGCGGTGGTGCTGGCGTTCTCACACCAGATCGGCGTCGGGACGACGTTCACCGCGTCCCCGGCGGCCACCGCCTACTGGTGGGGCGTCTGGGGATTCGCCCTCGGCTCGGTGATCGCCGGACGACTCGTGCTGCCGCTGTGGCGGAACGTCCGGCACCGGCTGCGCGTCATCTCCGTCGTGCCGGAGTCCGAGGACGTGGTGTCGATCTACATCACCGGCCGCGACCTGCACAGGCTGCCCGCGCGGGCGGGCCAGTTCTTCCTGTGGCGCTTCCTGACCCGTGACCGGTGGTGGCAGGCGAACCCGTTCTCGCTGTCCGCCGCACCCGACGGGCGTCACCTCCGGTTGACCGCCAAGGCGTTGGGCGAGGGCAGCGCGTCTCTGCGGGAGTTGAAGCCGGGCACGCGGGTGTTCGCCGAGGGCCCGTACGGGGCGTTCACCACCCTGCACCAAACGCGGCCGAACACGCTGCTCGTCGCCGGAGGTGTCGGTATCACGCCGGTTCGTGCGCTGCTGGAGGAGTTGCGCGGGCACGTCGTGGTGATCTACCGGGTGAGCCGGCCGCAGGATGCCGTTCTGCTGCACGAACTGCGCGGTCTCGCCCGTAACCGCGGCGCGGTGCTGCACGTCGTGACCGGCCCGTCGAACGCCCGGACGCCGGACGGACCACCGCTCGGCCCGCGGGCGATTTCCCGTGCGGTGCCGGACATCCGCGACCGGGACGTGTTCGTGTGCGGTCCGCCCGGCATGACCAGCGCCGTGTTGCAGAGCGTGCGCGAGCTTGGCGTGCCCAAGCAGCAGGTGCACGCCGAACGTTTCAGCCTGGCGGGTTGAGGGGGAGCCGTGAAGAGAGCAGTGCCGATCCTGTTGCTGACCGTCGCGGGCCTGATCCCGTTGTGGCGCTTCGAAGCCCGGCCCGAGACGGTAGCCGTGCCCGAAGCGGCCGGAGCGCCTGAGGCGTCCGCTCCGCCGACCGCCGGATCGACCACCGGATCGGCCGCGCCGGGCGGGAACGCGCAGACCGTGTCCGGTTCGCTGGTCCGCACCGGTCACGGCGACGTGCAGGTGCAGGTCACGTTCGACGGCGACCGCATCACCGCCGTGAAGATGCTCAAGCAGCCCGGCAGCGCGCCGACCCGGCAGGCCGTGCCGGTGCTCGTGCGGGAGACGCTGACCGCGCAGAGCGCCGACGTGGACACCGTTTCCGGTGCCACGACGACCAGCGAGGCTTACGTCGAGTCGCTCCAGGCCGCGATCGACGCGAAGGACTGACGTGCGCCGGGTCGAGCACGTCATGGGCCTGCCGATCTCGGTGGACCTCAGGAACGGGGACACCGCCGCGGTGGACCGGGCATTCGAGTGGCTGCGTGCGGCGGACGCCCGGTTCAGCCCGTTCCGGGCGGACAGCGAGGTGTCCCGGCTGGACCGGGCCGAGCTCGCCCCGACCGAGCTCAGCCCGGACCTGGCACACGTGCTGGACCTGTGCGAGCACTACCGGCTGGCGACCGGCGGTGCGTTCCAGGTGCGGCTGCCCGGTCGCCGGCTCGACCCGTGCGGGATCGTCAAGGGCTGGGCCGTGCAGCGGGCGGCCGGGTTGTTGGCGGAGGGCGGCTCCTCGCGGTTCGTGGTGAACGCGGGCGGCGACGTGGTGGCGGCCGGCGGTCCGTGGCGGGTGGGCGTTCGGCATCCGCTGCGGGCGGACCGGTTCTGCGTGGTGCTGGACGTGACGGAAGGCGCGGTCGCCACCTCGGCCCGCTACGAGCGCGGCGACCACATCGTCGACGGCCGCACGGGTGCGCCCGTGACGGAACTGCTGAGCCTGACCGTGTACGCGCCGTCACTGACCACCGCCGACGCGACCGCCACGGCGGCGTTCGCGATGGGACTGGACGGCATCGCCTGGGCGGCGTCCCAGGACGGGTGCGAGGTCTACGCGGTGGACGCGACCGAACGCGTGTACCGCACCCCGGGTCTGCCCATCGCCGCGTGAACCGCCCTGGGGCTGGCGAACGCGGGCATCGGGCCGTCCCACTCGTCCAAGGCCTTGAGCGTGCGGAACCGCATGGCCTGCACCACCTCCCGGAACCGGAGGTCGTTGTCGGCGGGGAACGTCTCGACGGCTTCCGCCAAACGGCCCAGGTTCGCCAGGACGGCCCCTTGGTGGCCGCGCAGCTCGGTTTCGTCGATCCACCAGGCCCACGGCGGCGCGGTGTCGTCGTCCTCGAGTACCGCTTGAGCCCGGTCCAAGGCTCGGAATGCCTCGGTGGCGCGGCGCATCCGGGAGTGGGCGCGGGCTTGGCGCAGCGCGAACATCGCCCGGACCTTCGGCGAACGGGTGATCGCCTCGCCGCGGGCGGCCAGGCTCAGCGCTTCCTCGAAGCGGCCGACGTGGGAGCGCTGCATGGCCATGTTGAGCAAGGTCAACGTCTCGACGCCCCGGTCGCCGGCGCGGCGGGCGAGGGCGAGTGCGGCCAGGTTGTGCGCGTGCGCCTCGGCCTGGCGTTCCTCCTCGAACAGGATCCAGCCGACCACCTCGGCCAGTTCCGCCAGCGCCGCGGCGTTCCCGGCGGTGACCGGGGGTGCGGCGCGGAACGTCCGGACGGCCGGCGTGCCGAGGTCGCGGGTGTCGGGGCGGCCGTCCAGGTCGATCAGCAGCCGGGTGACGGCCCGGATGCCCTCCGGCACTACCGGCCGATCACGGCGGTGGCGTCGGGTGTCGGGTCGTCCACGGGGCACCTCCGGCTGGTCGTCCTGCCGCCGACGCTACCCGCCGATGTCACCCCGTCGACGTCACCCGCCGAACCGGGACAGCCGCGGGCTGCCGCCCGCACGATCGCGTCCCGTCCCAAACCTGCGGTCAACGGTGGTGCGCTACTGCTTCACAGTGTTAAGGAGATGGGCCGCGGGTGATAGCGCGCACGCGCTCTGCTACCGTTCCGGCCACGGGTTTCCCGCTCCACGCAGGTCAGCCGGGTCTCGCGCTCGGGGCGTGCCCCGGCGTCGGCCGCGTGGAGAGCCGGCTTCGGTCGCACGCATTCGGGATCGTGCGGCCGAGGCCGTCTGTTGATGCCACCTCGCACCGCCCCGGCGAGGGCCTCCTCGCACCGCCCCGGCGAGGGCCTCCTCGCACCGCCGTCGCTCGCGCCGGGACCGCGCCCACCCGCCACGTCGGGCCGTGCCTACTCGTAGCGGGTGTAGTCGAACTCCGAGCCGACCACCGAATGGCCCAGGTCCCGGCCCAACCGCGTCAACAGGTCCACCAGTTCCAGCCCCGCCAGCCAGTCGCGGGGCAGCGCCGCCGTGCCGTGCAGCGCACCCAGGATGTTGCCGGTCAACGCCGCCGTGGCGTCGCTGCCGCCGGAGTGGTTCGCCGCCGCCCGCAACGCGTCGACGAACTCCGACCGGCGCGGGTACACCAGCACGGTGTGCACCGCGATCGCCAACGCCTCCGGACCGGTCCACCCGCTGCCCAGCCGGTCCACCCGCACCGAGTCGAACCCCAGCGCCCGGTGCTCCTCGGCGAAGACCACGGCCCGGTTGAGCGAGTTCGCGGTGTACGGGTCGTCCCGCAGCACCCGCCCGATGACCTGGTCCACCGCCTCGCGCAACGGCCGTCCGCGCACCGCGATCAGGTGGATGAGCAGCGCGAACGCCCCGCCGGCCACCCAGCCGCCGGTGCCGCCGTGGGTGAGTGCGGCGAACCGGCAACCGAGGTCGTAGGCGATGTCGGCACTCGGGGCGAAACCCGCGGGTGCGGTTCTCGTCACACCGTTGCAGCCGGACGACTCGTTGTGCGGTTCCTCCGGGGTCGGTGCGGTGTCCGCGGCCAGCGCCCGGAGGCAGGTCAGACCGGGTGACCGGCTGGAGTACAGCCGCTCGTCGCCGACCAGCCCAATCGCGCCCTGCTCCGGCGCGGCGACCTGCTGCGTCACCAGCCAGCGCCGGTAGCTCTGCCACACCGTGTCGACCGGTTCCCACTCGCCGGTGTTCCGGCCACGCACCCAGGCCCGCAGGTAGCCGTCGGCGGTGAACAGGGTCAGCTGGGTGTCGTCGGTGACCAGAGCGGGACGCGGCGGTTCCAGAACACCCTCCGGCCCGTGATCTCGTTGGATATCCGTCCACCCCGAGTACTGGATGGGCGCGCCCAGGGCATCGCCGAGGGCGCCGCCCAACAGGCAGGCGGCGCCACGGTCGACCACGCTCATCGGCTCGCGCGGCACTTGCCCTCCTGCACTGCGTCGGCTGGGGCCAAAACCCTAGCCGCCGCGGGGTGGTCCGGTCATGGGAGCACGGCTAGTTGAGCAAGCAACATCTACCCACAGGTATCCAACGGTGCCGCCGGCGCACCTGACCAGTGACCGAAGCCGAACTGACCGGTGCACGTACCGAGGCGGGGGAGGGGCATGGCCGACCGGAGCAGGAGCGGGCTGGAGTTCGGTGTGCTCGGGCCGTTGCAGGTGCTCGCGGACGGCCGCCAGCTCGTGATCGGCCGCAGGGGGATGCGCGGTCTGCTGGCGATGCTGGTCCTGGAGGCGAACCGGGTCGTCCCGATCGACGAGATCGTCGACGGTCTGTGGGCAGACGACCCGCCGGCCACCGCGCGGACCATCGTGCACGGCTACGTGTCGCGGCTGCGGCGGATGCTGGAGCAGGCGGACCCGGCGGGCTCGGCGCGGATACTGACCACGCCGCCGGGCTACCAGCTGGCGGTGGACCCGTGGCGGTTGGACTTCCACCGGGCGCGCCAGCTGGTGTCGTCGGCGAGGGGGAAGCCGGCGCCGATCCGGGCGCAGCTGCTGCGCGAGTCGCTGGGCCTGTGGCGGGGGCAGGTGCTGGCCGACGTGCCGGGCGAGCCGATCACCACGGACCTGGAGGAGCTCCGGCTCGCCGCGCTGGAGGAGCGGGTCGAGGCGGAGCTGGAGCTGGGCCGGCACCTGGAGCTGGTGGGCGAGCTCCGTCAGCTGGTCGGCGAGTACCCGTTCCGGGAGCGGCTGGTCGGGCACATCATGCGGGCGCTGTACCGGTCGGGGCAGCGGGCCGACGCGCTGGAGGCCTACCAGCGGTTCCACCGGCGGGTGGTGGACGAGCTGGGCATCGACCCGGGGCCGGAGCTGCGGGTGCTGCACGAGCAGGTGCTGCGCGACGACCCGGCGCTGAGCTCGCCGGGGTTGGCCGAGCCGGTGGCGCTGGTGCCGCCCCGGCCGGGGGTGGTGGTGCCGGCGCAGCTGCCGGCGGCGGCGTCCGGGTTCATCGGGCGGGACGAGGAACTGACCTGGCTGGACCGGCTGTGCGACTCCCGTGATCTGACCGCGACGACCATCGCGGTGGTGAACGGGGCGCCGGGGATCGGCAAGAGCGAGCTGGCGGTGACCTGGGGGCACCGGCGGGCCGAGCAGTTCCCGGACGGGCTGCTGTTCGCGTCGCTGAACGGTTTCGCGCCGGACCGCGAGCCGGTGGCGCCCGCCGAGGTGCTGGCCCGGTTCCTGCTGGCGCTGGGCGTGCCGTCGGACGGGGTGCCGCGCGACCTGGACGACCGGGTGGGGCTGTACCGGTCGGTGCTGGCCAAGCGGCGGGTGCTGGTGGTGCTGGACGACGCGTGGGATCCGGAGCAGGTGCGGCTGTTGCTGCCGCCCGGCGCGGGGTCGGTGGTGCTGGTGACCTCGCGACGGCGGCTGGAGTCGCTGGTCGTGTCGAACGGCGCGCGGATGCTCACGCTGGACGCGTTGCGCGAGGACGAGTCGGTGCGGCTGGTCGACGAGGTGGTCGGCAAACCGTTGTCCGAGCAGGAACCCGTGGCCATGCGGATGCTGGTGGAGCTGTGCGGGAACCTGCCGCTGGCGCTGCGGATAGCGGCCGCGAAGCTGGTGTTCAGTCCGGAGTGGACGGTCGAGGCGCTGGTGGCGCAGCTGTCCGACGACGACGCGCGGCTGCGCACCCTGGACCTGGCCGACACGGGTGTCGGCGTGGCGAGAGCGCTTGCGGTGTCCTACCGCAACCTCCCGCCGGAACTGGCGGAGACGTTTCGGGCGGCGGGTCTGGTACCGGGCCGGTGGGTGAGCCCGCACGCGATCGCCGCGCTGTGCCAGACGGACCTGGGCACGGCCGCGAGCCGGTTGGCGGACTTGGCGGACGCCCACCTGCTGGTCGAGCAGTGGCGCGGCGGGTTCGTGCTGCACGACCTGGTCCGCTTGTACGCCCGTGAAGTCCTCGGCGCCGAGCAGCCCGGCCACCGCAACGCGGCGCTGCGCCGGCTGATGGACCACTACCTCGCCGCGTGCGACCACGCGCGGCGGCTGATCCGCCCGGTGTCGGACGGCGTGGACCTCGCGGCGTCCGAGCCGACCGTGCCCCGCCCGGCCACCTCGGGACAGGCGCTCTCCTGGTTCGACAAGGAGTGGCCCAACCTCATCGCCCTGGTGCACGCGGGATCGGAAGCCGGGCTGCACCAACAGGTGTGGCAGCTGGTGCGGCTGGTGCACACGTACTGCGTGGCACGGCTGGTCAGCCGCGAGTGGCACGGGATCGCCGAGTTCGGCCTGGCGTCGGCACGGATCAGCGTCGACCGGCGCGGCGAGATGCTGGTGCTGCACGCGATGCACGCCATGAACGTCTGGACCGGGACCACGCGCGGCACCCTGGCCGACGCCGAACGCGCGCACCGAATAGCCGAGGAACTCGGCGAACCCCGTTATCTGGTCATGACGTTGGACCAGTTGGCCTGCTCGCTGTCCGCCGAAGAGCGCAACGAGGAAGCCCTCGGGTACTACCGGGAAGCCGTCGAGATGGCCCGGCGGGACGGCGACGCGCTGGGCGAGGCGGCCGTGCTGAACAACCTGGCGCAGGTCGAACAGCGCCTCGGCCAGCTCGAAACGGCCGCCCAGCACCAGTTCCAGGCCATGGAGATCCACCACCGCAACGGCGACGAGCGGTCCTACGTGCTGGCGCTGAACAACCTGGCCGAGCTGTACGCGGAACTCGGGCTGCTGGCCGAGGCCGAGGACAACGCGCGGCAGGGCGTGGAATTGGCGCGTGGTGGTTCGATGCAGTTCGAAGAGGCGTTCGGGCGCCAGGTGCTCGGCTCGGTGCTCGCGAAACGGGGCGAAATCGTTGCGGCACAGGCGGAGCTGGCCGAGTCCGTCCGGTTGTTCGAACGCCTCGGGTCGCCGCAGGCGATGTTGGTCCGAACGGCCCTTGAAGCGTTGACCACCGAGGTTTAGCGGATGTTTAGCACGCAACTATGGGTTCGTGGGAACTTGGAGACGCGCGTCGATCAAGCTGAGGCGGATCGGCGCGTCGGGTGGCTCTTGGAGGGGGATGCCAGGGGGGAAGCCACCCGGCCGCTGGTCGGCCGGCATTCGGGGGAGAGTGCCGGCCGATCAGTGTTGGATTGCCGCTGCTTCGCAGGCGGCGGGGCTCGGTCGCCTGGAAGTCGGTAGGTCGTGGCGGATTTTCGGGGGGGGGAGGGGGGGGTGGGCGGGAATAATGGACCACCGAACGCCGCGGCCACGCGGGGGGGGGGGGGGGGGGGGCGCGTCCTTGGCGTGGGGGCGTCCTTGTGCCCCCCGCCGGTGCGGGTCGCGCCCCCTAACCCCCGCCACGACCTACCGACGCGACCTCGCGGGGGCTCCGTGTGGGGCGACGCGATCTTGCGGGTCTGCGTGCAGGTGGGGCTGAGGGCCTATGGGCCTGCCAGGTGGCGAGTTGCCGGGGATGCCGGGTGGCGGGTGCAGGTGGGGTTGGCGGGTGACGGGTGCTGGGGTGGGTGTGTGGGTCTCAGGTTTTTGAGGCGGGATTGTCGTACCCCTGTGGTTGTATGAAAGCAGGGGTTCCCTGGCGGGGACTCTTGCGCGAGCCTGCCGGGGGACGGTGTGGCGGTCAGTTGTCGGAGCTGACGGGTAGCAGCTCGGGGCGCTTGGGGACTACGCCGTCGCCCATGGACTCGCCGCGCAGTTGCCGGGTGATCCAGGGGACCACGTGTTCGCGGGCCCACTTCAGGTCGTGCCGGCGCTGGGTCATCCAGTCCTCGTTGTCCAACGGCGGCCAAGGCGTGCTCCAGTCCTCCTCGGGCTCGAAGCCCAGGACCTCGGCGGCGCGCAGCGCCACCCGGCGGTGGCCTTCGGGGGACAGGTGCAGGCGGTCCGCGCTCCAGGCGCGGCGGTCGTGCAGGACGGACATCGACCACAGGTCGACCACCCGGCAGTGGTAGCGGTCCGCCACGGACCAGAGGTGGCTGTTGTAGACGGCGATCTTGCCGCGCAGTGACCTCAGGAACGGGGTGTGCTTCGGGTCGAAGCCGGTGAAGATGACGACCTCGCTGCCGGCCGCGCGCAGGTCGGCCACCGCGATCTCGTAGACCTCGGCCAGCGCGTCGGGGTCCGAACCGGGCACCAGCAGGTCGTTGCCGCCACCGCAGAACGTCACCAGCTTGGGCCTCAACGCCGCCGCCAGCGGGATCTGCTCGTCGATGATCTCCTGGAGCATCTTGCCCCGGATGGCGAAGTTGGCGTAGCGGAAACCCCGCTGCCGGGTCGAGATCATCGCCGCCAGGCGGTCCGCCCACCCCAGGTACGTGCCGTTCGGACCGGGATCGTCCATGCCCTCGGTGAAGCTGTCCCCCACTGCGACGAAGCTGTCCAACGTGTCCACTCGGGTCCTCCCCTCGCGCGCGGCACCCCCGTGACCGCGCGACAAACCGCGCAAGACAGGATGCCTCTCCGGGTCCGCCCCGCGCCAGCGCCGGTCGGGATCGTGGGGATCCGAGTGACACCCGATCGTGGGACCAGGTGTCTGCATTGGGCGGTTCGTCACGTGACCGGGCTTAATCTGCCAGCCGTGCCGCGTCTGCCTCTCCCGCTGCTCTCCCTCGGAGCCCTCGCCGTGCTCGCCGGGGTGGTCACGGGTATCGCGCTGAGCCGTGCCCCGGAGCCGGAACCCCCGCCGGAACAGCGGATAGGCACCTCGCCGGAGCCTACCTACCAGTCCGGCGGTGATGGCCCGCCGATGGAGTACCGGGGCGGGGAGGTACCGGTGACCACCAGCAGGAGCCGGGGGAGCACGACCGTCGTGACGACTACGGTCGGGACACAGACGATTGCAACGCAGATCACGTCGACCACGACGGTCCGGCTGCTGCCCACGGTGGCCGTGCCGGAACCGTCCGTCAACTTCCCGGTGATCACCGCCACCACCACGACCACGGGTGAGACCCCCACGACGACGTCGGGCGCATGACGCCGTCGTGGGAGTTGGGCCCGCCGTCCGGGCGGCGCCGCCGCCGAACATCCGCCTGGACAGCGGGGTCCTGGGCCGGTGCGGGGGAGGGCCGCCGCCGAACACCTCCCCCGCACCGGGGTCTGATCAGCCCCCGGCTGCCACTTCCAGGGGCTCGTACGCGGTGCGCAGCCTCAGCTCCGCGGTCGGAGCGGCACCGAGGGCGTCCAGGCCGAGCAGCGCCGCGCCGACCACCGGGGGCACGTCGACCACGCGCACCTGCGCCAACGGCGTCAGGTCGCGCAGCCGGTCCCGCACCGCGTCGACCACGACGCCGTTGGTGCCGGTCAGCACGCCGCCGCCGAGCACCACGTCCACCTGTTCGTCGAGCAGCCCCAAGCGCTGCAACGACACCGAGGCGAGCAGCGTGACCTCCTCGACGAGTCGGTCGACCACCCCGTGGGCCACCGCGTCACCGGTCGCCGCCACCTGGAACAGCAAGGGGCACAACACGTGCGGGTCGAACTCGACCTGTTCGAAGTGCAGCCGCTCGACCGCCTCGGCGATGGTCCGGGTGCCGTAGTGGTCGATCAGCGCGGGCAGCAGCGCGGTCGGTGCGCCCCGCCCGTCCTCCGCCCGCACGGCCAGCCACAGCGCCTCGCTGCCGATGTGCGCGCCACCGCCCCAGTCGCCTGAGATCCTGCCCAGCGCCGGAAAGCGGTGCGTGCGGCCGTCCCGCGCCACGGCGACGCAGTTGATCCCCGCCCCGCACACCACGGCCACGCCGATCCCGTCCGACGTGCCCGCGCGCAGCAGGGCGAACGTGTCGTTGCCGACGACGCTGGTCTCCGACCAGCCGCGCAGCTCGATCGCGGCGCGCAGGTCCTCTTCCTCCTTCGGCAGGTCGGCCCCCGCGAGGTAGGCGGCGGTGTGCGTGGCGATCCGCTGGTCGGCGGACAACCCGGCCTGCCGGGCCGCCGCACGGGCCAGCCCCTCGAACACCTCCAGGCTGCGCGCCAGGCCGACGTTCTGCGGCGAGGCACCGGGGCCGCGCACCTGCGCGAGCACCCGCCCCTCCACGTCCACCAGCGCCACGGCTGTCTTGCTGTTCCCGCCGTCGATGGCGAGTACCCGGTCGGTCATCAGGCCCCCTGGCCCTTCGCCCACGGCAGGAAGTCGCGGTTGCGCGCCACCAGCTCGTCGGCCAGCTCGTCGGCGATCGCGTGCTGCCCGATCAGCGGGTGCGCCAGCAACGCGTCCGCCACCCGGTCGCGCCCGCCGCGCACGGCGGCGTCCAGCGCCAGGTACTCGTACGCGGTCACGTGCGAGATGAGGCCCGAGATCGCGGGTTGCAGCGGGTCGACCGGCAGCGCCTGCGCGCCCTGGTTGGTGACCACCGAGGGCACCTCGATGACCGCGTCCTCGGGCAGGAACGGCAGTGTGCGGCCGTTGCGCACGTTCACCACGTGCTGCTCCGCGCCCGTGCCGCCGGTCAGCGCGTGCACCAGCTGCACGGCCGCCTCGGAGTAGTAGGCGCCGCCGCGCTGGGAGAGCTGTTCGGGCTTGGTGACGACGTTGACATCGCGGTAGATGCCGAGCAGTTCCTTCTCCACGTTGGCCACGACTTCCGCGCGCGGCGCGTCGGTCTTCTGCTTCCTGACGACGTCGTCGTGGTCGTAGAAGTACTTCAGGTAGTACGACGGGACCATGCCCAGCCGGCGCATCAGGGACGCGGGCAGGCCGATGTGGTCGGCGAGCGCGTCCCCGTGGTCGGCCAGCAGTTCCGGCAGCCGGTCGACGCCGTCGACGAACACGCCGCGTTCCCAGGTGAGGTGGTTGAGGCCGACGTGCTCCAGCTTCACCGACTCCGGCTCGACGCCGAGCAGCGCGGAGGTCCAGCGCTGGAAGGTGATCGCGACGTTGCACAGGCCGACCGCGCGGTGCCCGGCCTGCAGCAGCGCGCGGGTCACGATCCCGACCGGGTTGGTGAAGTTGACGATCCAGGTGTCGTCGCCGGCGATGGCGCGTACCCGTTCGGCGATGTCCAGGACCACCGGCACGGTGCGCAGCGCCTTGGCCAGGCCGCCCGCGCCGGTGGTCTCCTGGCCCACGCAGTCGCACATCAGGGGGAACGTCTCGTCCTGCGCGCGGGCGGCCTGGCCGCCGACGCGGAGTTGGAGCAGGACGGCGGAAGCGCCGTCCACACCCTCTTCGAGGTCGCTGGTGGTGCGGATCCTGGCCGGGTGATCGGCGTTTTCCAGGAGGCGTCGGGAGAACGCGCCGACGACGTCCAGGCGCTCCTCGTCCGGGTCGACCAGCACGATCTCGTCCACCGCGAGGCTGGTCCGCCGTCCCGCGATCCCGTCCACCAGCTCCGGTGTGTAGGTCGATCCGCCCCCGACAACGGTGAGCTTCATCCTTTGACTCCAGTGAAAGTGATGCCCTTGACGAACGAGCGCTGGGCGAAGGCGAACAGCACCACGGCCGGGACCATGATCAGCAAGGTCACCGCCATCGCGAGGTTCCACTGCACGTGGTGCATGCCCTTGAACGACGACAGGGCCAGCGAGAGGGTCCACTGGTCCGGCTTCTCGCCGGTGTAGAGCAGCGGGCCGAAGTAGTCGTTCCAGGTGTAGAGGAAGCAGAACAGCGCGGTCGCCGCGATGCCGGGTCGCGCCATCGGCACGACGATCCGCACCATGGCCTGGAACTCCGTGCAGCCGTCCACCCGCGCTGCGTCCACATAGGACTGTGGGATGGTCAGGATGAACTGGCGCAGCAGGAAGATGCTGAACGCGTCGAACAGGAAGTACGGCGCGATCAGCGGCCACAGGGTGCCGGTCAGGCCGAGGCCGGACCACGTGTCGTACAGCGGCACGGCCACCACCTGCGGCGGCAGCATCATCGCGCCCACCACCAGGAGGAAGACCGCGTTGCGGCCGCGCCACTTCAGCTTCGCCAGCGCGTAGGCCGCCGGGATGGACGACAGCAGCATCCCGGCCGTGGCGAGCAGCGAGTACAGCAGGCTGTTGCCGAGGTACTTGAGCAGCGGGGCCTTCTGGAAGACCTCAACGAAGTTGCCCCAGTGCCACTCGTGCGGCCACAGGTCCTTGGTGAACGCCTGGCTGTCCGACATCACGGCGGTGAGGAACACGAACAGGATCGGCAGCGCGAACATCAGCGCCAGCGCGAGGCCGAGGCTGTGCACGGCCACCCAGTCCAGGATCGCGCGCCAGTCGCGGGGTTTGCGCTGCGTCGTGACGGGGGCGTCGAGTACCGCGGTCATGCGCCCGGTCCTCCTTCCTCCTGGTAGGTCGCCTTGCGCATGCGTTGGACGAGGAGTGCGGTGGCGGCGAAGGAGATGACGAACAGCACGGTCGCCATGGCGGCCGCGTAGCCCATGTCGAAGTACCGGAACCCCTGCGTGTAGAGCCACACCGGGAACGTCAGCGTCGAGTTCTCCGGGAACCCGAGGTTCTTCGTGGCGCCCGTGATGTCCGCCGCGCCGCTGGCCGCCGAGCCCGCCACCACGGCCTGCGTGAACAGCTGGAGCGCGAGGATGATCGAGTTCACCACGCCGAACATCAGCACCGGGGAGATGGTCGGCAGCGTGATGTGCCACCACCGCCGCAGGGCGCCCGCGCCGTCCAGCTCGGCCGCCTCGTACTGCTCCTGCGGCACGTCCAGGACGGCCGCCAGCATGATGATCATCAGGTCGCCGGACACCCACAGCATCACCGCGGCGATACCGGGCTTGGACCACGCCGGGTCGGCGAACCACAGCGGGCCCTCGATGCCGAACCAGCCGAGGAACGCGTCCAGCGGGCCCTCGTTGGGGCGCATCACCAGGAAGAACACCAGGGTCGCGGCCACCGGGGGAGCGAGCGACGGCAGGTAGCACAGGGTGCGCACCAGGCCGACGCCCGACTTCAGCCGGGCGATCACCGACGCCACGCCGAGCGCGAACACCACACGGGCGACGGTCAGCACGACGACGAACCACAGCGTGTTGTAGACCGCGGTCAGGAACAGCTTGTCCGCGAACATGTACGCGTAGTTCGCGAACCCGATCCACTCCGGCGGGTTGATCAGGTCGTACTTGGTGAACGAGAGCACGACCGTGGCGATCAGCGGGTAGCCGAAGAACAGGGCGAACCCGAGCACCGCCGGGGCGAGGAAGGCCAGCACGGTCAGCCGGTGGCGGGCGCGGGAGCGGGACCGCCCCTTCGCAGGGGCGGGCCGCGCCGCGTCCACGCGTTCGAGCGTGGCGGTCATGACTACTTGCCGCTCTTCGCGACCTGGTCGTCGATCTGCTTGTCGACTTCCTTCAACCCGGCCATCAGGTCGGGCACCTTGCCCGCCTGCCACGACGTGGCGAAGTCGCCGATGGCCTTGATGTGCGCGTCACCGATGGGCGTCACCGGGTTGCCCTGGAGCTTGCCGCCCTGCGCGAGGTCGATGAACGTCTTGAAGTTCTCGTCCACCTCCAGGCGCGGGTCGGACAGCGCCGCCTTGGTGTTCGGGATGTTCTTGATCGCGTTGGCCAGGCCGACGATCGTGTCGGTGTCCAGCGACATGTGCTTGATCAGCTCCCACGCCGCACCGGGGTTCTTCGCGCCCTTCGGCACACCCATGATGGTGCCGGTGGTGAACCCGATCCCGTACAGGTCGGGCTTGATGGTGGGGAACGGCGCGGTGCCGAACTTGACGTTCGGGGCCTGGTCCTTGAGGAACGCGGTCCGGTACTCGCCGTCCATCATCATGGCGATCTTCTGCTGGTGGAACGCGTGGTCGGTGGAGTACTCCTGGCCGAGCCCGGCGCGGAACCGCTCCAGGGCGTCGAAACCGTAGAAGTCCACCAGTTCCTTCTGGAACTTCAGCATCTCCGCCCACTCGGGCGTGGCCAGCGACGACTTGCCGTCCGGGCCGGCCCACTTCGCGCCGAAGTTCGGCGCCCAGATCGGCGGGCGGTTGGCGTAGAACAGCATGGTGGGCAGGAAGCCCGCGACCTCGATCGAGCCGTCCGGCGCCTTCTTGGTGGTCCGCTTGGCGAAGTCCAGCAGCTCGGCGGTCGACTTGGGCGGCGCGCTGATGCCGGCCGCGGCGAGCATCTCCTTGTTGTAGTACAGCCCGTACACGTCGCTGAGCAGCGGCATCGCGCAGCGGTTGCCCTTGTACTCGGTGTACGAGCGCACCGCGTCGGGGATCTGCGAGAGGTCGACCTTGTCCCGGTCGATGTAGGGCTTGAGGTCCTGGAACGAGCCGGAGGAGCAGAACTGGCCGATGTTGTCGGTGGTGAACGACAGCGCGACGTCCGGCGGGTTGCCGCTGCGGATTCCCGCGGTGATCTTGTCGTCGTCCTGGCTGCCCTCGTGCTTGATCTCGGCGTTCGGGTACTTCTTCTTGAAGCTCTGCAGCGCCTTGGTGACCTCTTCCTGCTCCCGTGCGGAGTAGTTGCTCCACACGGTCAGGGAGAACTTGTCGTCTTTGCCGGGCGCGGCGGCCAGACCACCGGACTGGTCGGTCTTGCCCGCGCCTGCCGCGCAGGCGGACAGGGATACCGCGGCGGCCACGCATAGCAACGCTGCGCGGGGGATCTTGCGCATGTGCTCTCCTTCTCTCAACGTGCGGACGGGGACGTTGTGCGGTCCGTTTGTGGTCAGACGTTCTGTATGGCAGATGATCTGTTCTCAGACGTTCTGTGGACCGCGGAAGGGTTCGGTCGTGGCGGCGGGTAGGCCGAACACCTGTTCCCTGACGACCGACAGCGCGGAGTGCAGTGCGCCGGAACGCACCGGTTTCCCGGTCACCAGGGCGAGTTGGACGGCGGTGCGGGGCACCACCAGCTTGCGGAGCTCGGCGGCGACCAGGTCGGCGAGCGTGCTGCCGCCCGCCTGCGCGATGTCGCCGGAGAGCAGGACGAGTTCCGGGTCGAGCACCGAGATCACGTTGGCCGCGCCGGTCGCGATCCGGCGGGCCAGGTCGACCAGGAACTCCCGGCCGGACGTGCCTTCGCTGAGCGCTTTGCTCACGGCGGCCTGTCCCGTGCGCGCGGAGACCCCGTGCGCGCGGGCGAGTCTGACGATGGCGGTGTTGTCGAGCAGGTCGCCGTAGCGGCTGCCGGTCCGGTCCGTGCCGGTGTCGGCGTTCGCGTGGTCGGGGACCTGCATCGCGTCTATTTCGCCCGCGCCACCGGTGGCGCCCCGGAGGAGGACGCCGTTGACCACGACCGCCGCGCCCACCGCGTCGGCGGGCCAGAGGAGGACGAAGTCCTTCACGTCCGTGGCCCGGCCGGCGACCATCTCCTCCAGGGCGACCAGGTTGACGTCGTTCTCGACGGTGACGGCGGTGCCGAGGAGGTCTTGGAGCTTGCCGGGGATGTCGAAGCCTTCCCAACCCGGCATGTGCGGCGCGTAGTTGAGCTTGCCGGTGGCGGGATCGACCGCACCGGGCGAGCCGACCACGACGTGGTGCAGCGCTTCGGGGGAGAGGCCCGCCTGGTTCGCCGCTTTGGTGACCGCGCCGTGGAACGCCTCCAGCACGTCGGTGCGCGGCATGGGGGCGCTGTGCTCGGTGAGCAGCGTGCCGGAGATGTCGGCTATCGCCACGTCGACCGTGTCGGGGGCGAGGTCGATGGCTGCGACGTGGGCCAGCGCGCCGTTGACCGTCCAGAGCTGGGCCCTCGGGCCTCGGCCGCCGCCTCGGAGTCCGTTGCGCAGGACGGTGCCTTCGGTTTCCAGGCGGGTGAGGAGCTGGGCGGTGGCGGGCTTGGACAGGCCGATGAGGCCTTCCAGCTCGGAGCGGGTGAGGGGACCGTTGCGCAGCAACGCCTCGATCGCCGCACGGTCGTTGATCTCGCGCAGCAGTCGTGGGCTACCGGCTCGCATCGGTCCTCCTGTCTGTTAACTTTCCAGACGATTTCGGGCCACCGTAGTGACGGTGCTCACCGCTGGTCAATGCTCCGAGACGGGTCCGTTACCTGGGTTAGGTTTACCTAAGGCACCCTGGAAGCATGACCGACACCCGTCAGGAGTCTCTGGCCCAGTTGTTGGGTGGGCGCGGGGGTGCGCTGGACGCCTCCCTGCCGCCGTTGGCGTTCGCCCTCGGGTGGGTGCTGGCGGGGCAGTCGATCTCGGTGGGCGCGTTGGCCGCCGTGGTGTGCGGGGCCGTCATCGGCGGTGTGCGGCTCTTCCGTGGTGATCGGCCTCGGGCCGTGGTGGTCAGCGTCGCGCTCGTGGTGTTGGCCGCCTACGTGGCTTTGCAGACCGGCCGGGCCGAGGACTTCTTCCTGTTGCAGATATTCCTCAACGCGGCCAGTGCGCTCGTCTGGACGGCGAGCATCGTGGTTCGATGGCCTTTGTTGGGAGTGGTCGTCGGACTCGTCACCGGGCAGAAGTTCCGTTGGCGGCAGGACCCCGACCTGGTGCGGGCCTATCGGGTGGCGTCCTGGCCTTGGGTAGGCCAGTACGTGTTGCGCGTGCTGGTCTTCGGCGCGCTGTGGATGGCCGGTCAGGTCGTAGTCCTGGGTTTCATGCGGGCCGCTCTCACCTGGCCTTTGCAGGTTGCCTGCATTGCCGTCAGTTGGTGGCTGCTGCGCCGAAGCCTGCCGAAGGACCACCCGGGGCTTCGACACCCTCGCGTGCCTGCTTAGACACTGCTTGAGTGGCACTGCCGTCAACGCGCGGATGCTGCCGCTCAGCCGTGCACCGCACAGACCTATGTCTTCGTGTTCTCCCCGTATGGCCTGCCCGGAGGGCTACCGCGCTTGTCCTGGGGGTGCAAGCACGCTCTTCGCTTGCACCCCCAGGACAAGGGTGGTTGTCTTTGACAGGTCATGCGGGGAGAACACGACGCCCTTCCGTTTTTCCTCCCCGGAGGCCTGCCAAGCGGCGAGCGTCGCTTTTAAAGCTCTTGCTACGAAGATCCTCTTGCTACAAAGATTCGTGTGGCGCCAAAGCATGAAAAGCGTCCTCGCCGGACGGGCAGGCCGCCAAGGATCTCCCCAAAAGCCAAAGCTCAAAAGATGCAAGCAGGCTGTGTGTCATCCCCGCATGTCCTGGTCAAAGGAAACCACCCTTGTTCGGGTAATGCAAGCGAAAAGCGTGCTTGCATTACCCGAACAAGGGTGGTTCGCTGCGCGCAGGCCATACGGGGATGACACACAGCGGATAGAGGTGTGTGCTGGCGCACCGCTGCGGGCGGTGGGGTTGCGAGTGGGCGGTGGGGTTGCGAGTGGGTGGTGGCGCTTGGTCTGCCGGAGGTGGATCAGGCAGGGCGCGGAGCGGTGTCGCCCAGTACTTCCACGGCGGCTAGCCAGGCTGCGCCGGCTGCGCCTTCGGTGGCGAGGTGGACCGGGGCTTGGGTGCGGGTGGCCAGTTCGGCGCGGAGGTGGGCGCCCAGGGGGTGGGCGTGGACGAGGCTGCCCACCAGGACGATGGGTGTTTCGTCGGTGGGCCGTCGGTCGGAGAGGGCCAGGTCGGCGAGCGTGGTCACGGCAGTCGTGATGATGGCTTGGGCCGACCTGGCTGTGGCGTGGGCGGTGACCAGGGGGGCGTAGTGCGCCAGGTCGATGGGGCGCGCTTGGTTCGTCTTGGTGATGAGGTGGCGCCAGGCTTCCCGGGCCGGGGTCGGGGGGATTTCGGCCCGGTTCAGGACCGCTGTGGTGAGGGCGTCGAAGGCGTCGGTCTCCAGCGCCTTGAGGGTTGCCCTGACGGCTTCCCTGCCGAGCCAGAACGCCGAGCCCTCGTCACCCAGCAGCCAGCCGTAGCCGCCGTAGGTGGCGGTGAGCTGGTGGCCGGTGATCCGGGCCGCGATGGAACCGGTGCCCGCCACCAGGACGGTGCCGTCGGGGGAGGCCGAGCCGGCGGCGAACGCGGCTTCGCAGTCGGTGATCACGCGCATGGGGCAGCGCAGGCCCGCGCCCGTCCAGGCTGCCTCGAACAGTGCCGACACCGACGGGTCGGCCAGCACCTTGCTGGAGCCGGCCATGCCCAGGACGCCGGATTCGACCTTGGTGGTGTCCAGGCCTTCCAGGGCCGCCGCCAAGGCCTGGTTGATGTGGGTGGCGGCTTCCTCGGGCGGGTGGGAGTTGGGGTTCGCGCCGCCGGCGACGCCCTCGCCCAGGCGTGTCCCGTCCAGGTCGAGCACCAGCGCCCTGGTTGAAGTGCCGCCTGCGTCCAGTCCGACCACGAAGCCCATTCGACCGAGTATGGCCCGAAAGCCGGAGGCCCGGCACACCCGGAAGGGTTGTGCCGGGCCTCGCGAACGGTGGTCAGCCGCGTGGCTTGACCACCTCGGCCCGTTTCTCGGTGCCGTTGTGGTGGTGCAGCAGGAGAAGGCCGTCGGACTTGTTCGCTACCAGGGACTCCTGGTCCCGGTGCACGTCCAGCCGGGTGCCGGACCTGACCACGTAGGACAGCGCCGCCGTGTCGCCCGCCCGGACCGAGTAGCCGGGCTTCAACGGGTCGAAGGACATCGGGGTGTCGATCTTGTCGACGAAACCGTCCTGGTTGCCCGGCGCGGGGTACGCCCCCGCCGTGTCCGCCGTGTACGACAGCCGGAAGGACGCGGCGGTGGGGTCGATGCCGAGCGCCTTCAAGGTCACCGGCAGGACGACCACGTTGCTGTCCATCAGGTTGGTGTCGACCTCGCCGAACTGCCCGTTGAGCGGCTGCTCGTCCACCACCTCGTCGTCGGCCAGCCGCACGGTCCGGGCGAGCCAGACGTCGGCGATCACGCTGCCGTTGGCGTCGAGCTGCTTGATGGCCCGCACGCGGTAGTCGGGCTTGCCGTCACCGGTCGTGTCGATGCGGATCTCCGGGGTGGCACTGCCGCCCAGCGTCGCCCAGTTCCGCCAGGTCACGACGCCGAACGCGAGCAGCGCGCCGTCCGACTTGTCGACCGGCGCGGTGGACGCCGCGCCCACGTAGCGCAGGTCGCCGCCCTTCGCCGACTCGTTCACGGCGCAGTCGGTCTCCACGTCGTCCGTGCAGTCCGGCAGCTGCCCGGACGTGCCCTGGAGCTCGAACGCGCTGATCAGCGAGCGGTACGCCTGGTCACCCGAGCCCTGGTCGAGGGACCGGCCGTGCAGCCGCACGGAAGCGACCTCGTCACGCCGGAACGAGGCCGCGCCCGCCTCGATGTCCGCCACCGGCTTGGGCGCCGCGTAGACCGGAACCCGGTAGGTCTTCGCGCCGTCCTTCAGCAGCACGAGCCCGGAAGCCTCGGCGAGGAACTGGCGGGCCACGTCCTGCTGTTGCTTGACCACCGTCGGGTCGGCCACCTTGCGCAGTTCGTCCGGCGACACGACGAGCTTCACCCGCACCTCGGCGGTACGGCCGGCCCTGACGTGCACCGCGTTCGGCCAGACCTCGAACCGCGCGCCGGGCACGGTCGTCGTGGCCTGGTAGGAGACGTCGACCGACCGGTCCGTCCCGCCCTTGTTGACGACCTTGACCCTCTTCTCCCGCCACAGCACGCGGGCCGCCTCCACGGGGCCGAAGGACACGCCGACCGAGCCGGGGTCGTCCTCCACCATGGCCAGCAGCTCCGTGTCCAGGGCGGACAGCGCGTCCACCCGGCCCGCACCCACCCGCATCGGGGCTTCCGGCAGGCCGGTGGTGTTGTCGTCGCCCGACTTCACGTCACCACCGGCGGTGTTCATCACCGCGGCCTTGACCTCCTCCACCGTCCAGTCCGGGTGCGCCTCGCGGACCAGCGCTCCGATGCCCGCCACGTGCGGCGCGGACATCGACGTGCCGCCCTTGCTCGCGCCGCCGGTGCCGGTGCCCACGTCCGCCGACATGATCGTGTCGCCGGGGGCCGCCACGTCGGGCTTGGCCGCGATCGCGCCACGCGCGCCGCGGGACGAGGAGGGCGTGATGGTGTCGGCCAGCTGCGGCGTGTTGCTCGGCACCGTGTTGCGCAGCCTGCCGGTCATCGTCAGCTGCAGCGTGCCGGCGGTGAGGGCCGGGCGGAGCTGCGCGGTGACGGCGCGGGTGAACTGGAAGACCGGGATGGCCGCGTTCCCGGCGATGGCGGCCGAGAAGTTGTCCTTGGTGGACGTCAGGAACGCGCCGGCCGCACCGGCTGCCTCCGCGTTGTCGGTCCGCCCGCCCGAGCCGCACCGGCGGGTCGAGTCGTCGTCGTCCCACTCCAGCCAGACGAACTTGCCCTTGAGGTCCTCCGAGACCGGGTCGCAGCCGTCCAGGTTGGCCGGGTCGGCGAGGGACACCACGGGAGCGGTCAGGTCCAGCGCGTCGTAGCCCTTGAAGTTCTGGCTGTACTGGCCGGGCAGGTCGCCCGCGCCGGGCACGGTCACGCCGTCCAGGATCGCGAACGCGTCCCGCGTGTTGGCCACGGCCAGCGCTTCCGGCGTGTTCGCGGGCGAGCCGCCCACGTCGTAGAAGTCGCCGCCGTTGCCTGCCGACGCCACCACCAGCACGCCGTGCTCGACCAGCTTGCGCACGAACAGCGAATCGGGGTCGTCCGGCGCGCCGAAGTCGGCACCCAGCGACAGGTTCACCACGTCCAAGTGGTCGCCGAAGTCGCCGTCGCCGTTCGGGTCGAGCGCCCAGTCCAGCGCCTGCGCGACGACGTTGGTGGCACCCCGGCAGCCGAACACCTTCAGCGCGTACAGCGACGCCTTGGGCGCGGAGCCGGGCCCGATCTTCATCCTGGTCAGCTGCTCGTCGGTCAGCGTCCGGTAGTCGCCGGTGAACGTGCTGCCGTCGGCGTTCTCGCCGTAGCCGGCAGCCGAGCCCGCGACGTGCGTGCCGTGGCTCAGGCAGTCGATCGGGTTCGGGTCCGGCGCGGGGGTGGACTTGCCCGAGTGGTTCGCGTCGTAGTCGTCGCCCACGAAGTCGTACCCGCCGACGACTTTCGCGGTCGGCGTCCACGCGGCGGTGCGGTCCACCGCGTCGTACGCGGCGGGCGTGCCGGGGCCGCCGAAGTCGGCGTGCGTGTAGTCGATGCCGGTGTCGACGATGCCGATGCGCATCCCCTCGCCGTAGCGGCCGGTCTGCCGCCACACCTGCGCGGCCTTGGTCAGCTGCACGGCGCCGGCGTTCTGCACGACCTTCGGCACGGACAGCCGGACCGTCCTCACCTCGGGCAGCGCGGTCAGCTCCCGCACCTTGGCCGCGTCGGCGGTGACCACGAGACCGGCCACCGCGTTGGTCGTCCTGGCGACCTGCCGGGAGGCGGCGTCCTTGCCGCGCAGCACGTCCAGCACGCGGGTGGCGGTGTCGTCGGTGCGCTGCCGGGACGCCCGCGCGGCCTGCGCGGGATCGCCGCCGCGGGATCTCTCGGTGGTGGCCGCCTCGGCGGCGGGTGTCGCGGCCAGTTCGACGAACGCGGTGACCGGGCCGTGCGCCTGGGCGAGGGTGGCGCCGACGCGCTCCGACGACCCGGTCTTGGCGACCTTGGCGCGGGAGGGCGGCAACGGCTCGGCGAGCGGCTCGTCGGCGTCGGCCACGCCCGCCGTGGTGAGCGAGGCGAGCAGTGCGGCGGTGGTGGCGGCGGATGCCCACACCGCACGGTGATCTCTCATCGGAACCTTTCCTCGACCGGTTCGCGCCGAACGGGTGTGAGCGCGTCGGAGCTGGTCGCAGTGGCCTTGAGCGGTGGCGACGACACCCGGTCGACGGGTCGGCCGGTGCGGCGACGCTGTGCGTGCATTTGGTCGCTCAGGGTATCGACCCGCCAATGCATCGGATCAATAACCGTCAAGCCTGGAGAGAAGTTGCGACCAGCCGGGCTATACATCCGATGTATTCCTGTGTCCGAGGCGCTCGACATGCGGCTGCCGGTCGACGGGGGCCGCGCCACGACTCGTGGACGCTCGGGCAGGCGTGATGGGCACCGGGGAGGTGCGGGAGTGGGTACGGTCGTGCATACCCGGCCCGAGCAGGGCCGGGAGGCCGACTGCGACCGGGTCCACGCCGGGTGCGGGTGCGAGGCCGGCCGCCTGACTGGTGGGGAGCTGCCTTGATCACTTTGCCGCCCTTGGGCTTCGGCGCCGCGCCGATCGGCAACCTCTACGCCCCGGTGGAGGAGGAGGACGCGCTCGCCGCGGTGGCCGCGGCCTGGGACGCCGGGGTGCGGTACTTCGACACCTCCCCGCACTACGGGCTGGGCCTGTCGGAACGGCGGCTCGGTGCGGCGCTGGCGACGCGGCCACGTAACTCGTACGTGGTGTCCACCAAGGTCGGCCGGGTGCTGGAGCCGGTCTCCGGCGATGGTGACGACCTGGCCAACGGGTTCGCCGTGCCGGCGACCCACCGCCGGGTGTGGGACTTCGGCGCGGACGGCGTGCGGCGGTCGTTGGAGTCCTCTTTGGACCGTCTGGGGCTGGACCGGGTCGACCTGGCGCTGCTGCACGACGTCGACCTCAACCCCTCGCAACGGGACCGGGCGGCGTCGGAAGGCCTCGCGGCGCTGGCGGACCTGCGTGACCAGGGCGTGGTCCGGGCGATCGGCGTCGGGCTGAACCACTGGGAGATGGCCGAGTGGTTCGTCCGGGAGACCGTGATCGACGCGGTGATCCTGGCCGGCCGCTACACGTTGCTGGAGCAGTCGGCGGTGGCGTCGTTCCTGCCCTTGTGCGAAGAGCGCGGCGTCGCCGTGGTGGCGGCCGGGGTGTTCAACTCCGGTCTGCTGGCCCGCCCCGAGGTGCCGGACGACGCCACGTACGACTACGCCGCCGCCCCACCGGAGCTGATCGCGCGGGCGCGGCGGATCGCGGCGGTGTGCGGACGGCACGGTGTTTCCCTGCCGCAGGCGGCGATCCAGTTCCCGTCCCGGCATCCGGCGGTGGTGTCGGTGCTGGTCGGGGCGCGGTCGGCGGAGGAGGTCCGGGTCAACGCGGAGTACGCCGCGTCGCCGGTTCCCGCGGGGTTGTGGGAGGACCTGCGGTCGGAAGGACTGCTGTGAATCTCCACGGGCCCGGCGGTCGAGGTGTACGGTTCGGCGCTGTAGGAAGCAAACCCTGGTCGGCGCCAGGTTGGTGGTTGGAGTGTGCCGGCCGTCCCGCGCATGCGCGGGTACGGACCCGAGAAGGACAACCACCAAGTGAACGACCAGATCATCGAACTCTTCCGAGCGCACATCAGCCGCGTGGTCCCGTTGGCGGAACTGGATGAGCGCGTCGCGCGGATCGTCGCACTCGTCGGCGGGGACAGCCCGCACCTGCCGCTGACGGCCACCGTTGCCGCCGGCTACCAGGCGCTGCTCACCCGGATGCCGCAGGAGCAGGCGCTCACCGTTGTGACGCAGGCGTTCCACGAGCCCGTCCGGCCGTTCGTCCACGACGGCACCAAAGCCGCGCTGGACGCGGCGGACGACCCGTTCGCCGTGCTCACCGACATCTCCAAGGACCGCGAGGAGAACTACTTCGGCGCTGACTTCGCGTTCGTCCGGTCCGCGGACGACCGGGCGCGCTACCTCCTCGACGTGACCCGGTGCTTCTACGTCGAAGTGCTGGCGAAGTGCGGGGTTCCGGAGCTCGGCACGGTGTTCTGCGAGTTCGACGCCGGGTGGATCGGCGCCATCGACCGCGATCGGCACGGCATCGACTTCACCCGTCCGACCACCATCGCCCGAGGCGGCGCCACCTGCCCGTTCCACTTCCGGCGGCTCGGCTGAGAGCCTGCCCCACAGTGTGGTGAAGGTGCTGTGCCTGCGTGACGTCGGTCGTGGTCGATCGGCCGGCGTCGCGTCCGCCGCCGGGCGGCCTGGTGATGGTGACCAGGCCGCCCGACAGCGCGGTGCCGTGCCGGGCAGGTCGGCGGCGGGCTCATCGCAGGCTGCGGCCCTTGCCCTTCCCGGTGTATTCCTCTTCCTCCTCGTACTCGCCGTAGGACTGCTCCGACGACTCGTCGACGTCCATGAGGTCGCCGGCGGTGAGCTCGGGCGGAGGCGGCGCCTGCCGCGCCGGACCGGACCTGGAGGGGCCCGCCTGGGACGCGGCCGGCGCGCGGGATCCGGGTTGTTGCGCCTCGGGAAAAGGATGCAGCGTGTCGGTGTCGTCGTCGTGGTAGTAGTACCTGCCGGTGTCCTCGGCGACGTAGTAGTGCTGACCGCTGCCTTGGTCGAACATGTGCCGAAAGCCGTTGAACTCGCGGTGTTGTGCGGCCGGGCTGGTCCCGCCCATCTCGATGTCGTCGTCGGTGTCTCTCTCCGGGATCGTTCGTGCCGGAGTGGACGGCACCGGCGTGGACTTCGCGGCGGTCGGCGCCGGTTGTTTCCGGTTGATCGACCCGAACGTCCTGTTCAGGTGGTTCTTCAGGGCGTCCGGCGTCATCCAGAGTTCCTCGGCCATGGACGGCACGTTGTACTTGTGGCGGAGATCGGCGATCTCTTTGCCCAGTGGTCGCGGCATGGCTGACGGTGTGATCTTCGGTTTGTCGTTCGCGCGCGCGTCCTGCCACACGCGGTGGAAGCCGCGGTGGGAGGCGATGTGACGGAGAATCTCCTTCCGGCCATCATCGTCGAGATCCTTGCCCTTCGTGAAACTCTTCGCGGGCTTCGACTTCTTCTCGGTGGGATCGGCCTTCTTGCCGCGCGGGATCCGGTTCGCGTCGCGTGCGCGGTTGTCCCGTGCCTCGTGCCCGGTCCTGCCCGAGATGAGGTTGCGCACGACGTCTGCCGATGCTCCGGTCCTCGCTATGATCTCCGGGATGCCGATCGGCACCACTCCCGCTCCCGTCCTGCGGTAGTACCTGCGGAAGACCTCGGCCTGCTGCTGCCTGTCGCCGCCTTCCCACACCCGCTTGAGCTCTTCCGCTTCCTCCTTGCTGGCGACGAAAGGATCGGCGGGCCTGCCGCCCTTCTGGTAGCCGGCCCCGATCTTCCTGCCGCCTGAGCTGCCCGCGTAGGACTCCGAGTGTTTCGATTTGCGCTTGCTGCGGTTGTAGACCTTCTTTCCCTCGTCTTCGTCGTCGGCGAGTTCTCCCTCGCTGTCGGACGCTGTGACGTATCCCCGTCCCAGCGCCTCCGTGATGGGGATACGGGTCTCGGGGCCGTTGTTGAAGGTGGCGTCGTGCGGAGGCGCCATCCCCGACAGCGCCGGGGTGCTCGTCGCGGCACCGTCCTGCTGACTGAGCATGGCGGCGAGGTACTGGCGGTAGTGCGGATCCGCCACGACATGACGCAGGTGGGACGTCAGGGTGTGCACGGACCTCCGGTAGTAGTGCCCGTAGTTGGGGTTGAACTGGAGGTTGCCGAACCCGCCGATATCCCGGTAATACTGCAGTGCCGCGGCACAGCCCACACACGGCCGGTACTTGCCCGCGATGACGAGCGGGCGGTCGGCGACCTCCTTGGGTTTGAGGCCGGCGCGGTGGATGGCCACGAGCAGCTTCTGCTCCGCGTGCATCGACTTCGGTTTGTGTTCGCCCTCGCGCGTCTTGCCGTCCGCCTTCGCGAAACGGAGCAGTATCACCGAGCCCGCGTGCTCGTCGGCTGTGAGCAACTCGCGCATGTCCGGATCCGCAGCGTCTCTGATGATGACAGGACGTTTCGTTTTCGCGCGCACGGCATCGGCCGTGTGGTCGTCCTCCATGCCGCGCAGCTCCTCGAACACCGCGTCGATCTTCGTTTCCGCCCGGGTCAGTCGTTGGACGTACTCGTTGGCTTCCGGCCCGGAGAGCCCCGCCCCACGCCTTTCGTTGCTCTGGTGGAAGCGCAGCAGCTCACGCAACGGGGCGACGGCGTTGTCGAGCTTGACGCGACCGAGCTGATCGACCGATTCGTTGAAGTTCGACGCGAAGACGAGCCGGTCGTTGATCAGCATCCCCTGCACTTCGCGGTCGTCCAACTCGGTGCCGTCGGGCTGCTGGGCGTTGAGCCGGTCCTGGACCGCGAGCATGGCGTCGTACAGCAGAAAGCTGAGGTGGGACAAGGTCTGAGCGGTGCGGCCACCTCGTTTGTCCCGCTCGAAGCGCAGCCGGGCTTCCTCGGTCGCCCGGCCGTGGTGACCGCCGCCGTACACGAGGGCCTTGCTCTTCTCGACAACGACCTGGACCTTCTGCATCACCTTGGCGTGCGTCGGCTTCCTGCCTCCGACCTCTTCCTCGCTGGAGGACTCGTCCTCGTTCGACGACACGTCCGCGTCCGACATGTCCTCGTCCGGCGTCCGCTGCACGGAACGCGAGCCGGGCCCGACCGGGTCGTCGTTCCGCGCCCGCTGGACATCCCGCATCGGTGCAGTGGTCCCGATGGCGACGGAGGGCGCGCGTTCGGCCCCCGTGCGGAACGCCTCGCCGTCGGCCGCGGCCTCCTTCTCCTCCTCGTGCTCCGGGTCGCTGACGGCCATCCCCGCGCCGTTGTCGGTGCCTGCCACCCTGCCGTCGCGTTGTTGCTTGACGTGGCGGGTCTCGTGGCTGAGGGTCTCGTCGTTGTTCGCGTCCGCGCCCAGGACGATGTCGTCGCCGACCGTGAAGGCGCTCGCTCCGATCGCGGCGGCGGAGCGCTGGGCCACCGGGCCGGTGTGCACCCGGACACCGGAGAAATCGGCCTGGTGGAACGCCTCCAGCTTTTCGCGCCGGGACACTTCGATCGGTCGGCTGGAGGACCTCAGGGCTTCGTCGACCAAGTCGCGCTGGGATGCCGGATCGTGATCGTGTCGCTGCTCGGCGAGGAGACGGGAGACGGCCTGGTTGCCGACCGACCTCTGGAGGGCCAGCACCCTGTCCGGCGTCATGGGGCCGAAGACCGGCTTCCGCCCTTGGTCGATCGGCGCGGGCACTGCCCGGTCGGGGGCGTCGGCCTTGTCGCCCAGTCCCTCGCGATGGTCGTGCACGTGCGCCCACCCTCTCACGCCGACGGATCCGGACATCACCGATCGTGCGGTGCCGAGCTGCTGTCGTCGTTCACCGGCGAGCCCTGATGCGGGGCAGTCTTGATGTCCGATCGGGCAACGCCGCTGCGGACCGGCCCCGGGGGCGGTCCAGTGCGGGGCGACCCCTGATGGTCCGGGTGGCACCCTGAGGCGAGGTTCAGGGCGGTCCCGGATGATCGTCCGGTCGCTTGGCGAAAGCCTGGTGGGCATGAGAAAGCTGCTGATCCCGTTGCTGGCGCTGATATTCGTCGCCAACGCGGCAACCGCCACCGCACTGCCCGTGCGGGCCGAACCTCCCGTCCCACCGCTGAACCGGGACGCGTTGCGCGCCGCCGTCGCCGATCTGCCGAACGACGAGATCTCCGGTGCGCTGGTGCGGGTTTCCGGCACGGCCGGGAGCTGGCGCGGCACCGGGGGCGTGGCCCGCATCGGGACCGGGCAGCCGGTGCAGCCGAACGGCAGGTTCCGCATCGGCAGCATGACGAAGCTGTTCACCGCCACCGCAGCCCTCCAGCTCTCCGCCCAGGGCAAGCTCGACCTGGACCAGACCGTGCAGCACTACCTGCCGGGCCTGTTGCAGCCCAAGGACGAGTGGGGCCCGATCACGGTCCGGCAGCTGCTGAACCACACGCACGGCATCGCCGGCGTCCCGCTGCCGCACAAGGACCCTGCTTGGTTCTTCGCGCACCGCTACGACGCGTTCGAACCGCTGGACCTGGTCCGGATGGGCGTCGAGCAGGGGCCGCGCTTCCCGGCGGGCACCCGCCAGGAGTACGGGAACATGGGCTACCTGGTCGCGGGACTGGTGATCGAGAAGGCGACCGGCAAGCCCTACGGCGACGCGATCCGCGACGGCATCATCCGCCCGCTCCACCTGCACAACACTTCACTGCCCGGTCGTGACCACCGCATCAAGGGCCCGCACGCCCACGGCTACGAGGCCACCGCGTCCGGCTACGTGGACGTCACCGAGTCGAACCCTTCGCTGCAATGGGCGGCGGCCGAGGTGATCTCCAACGCGCCCGACCTGGACCGCCTGCTCAACGCTCTGGTGCACGGCGACCTGCTGCCCGCCGAGCAGCGCGCGGAACTGACGACTCTTCCACCGGTCCCGGGAGCGACCCACGCCTTGGGCGTCCAGCGCATCGAACTGGCCCCGGGTCTGGTGCTGTGGGGCAAGACCGGCGACCGGCCCGGCTACAACAACGGCGCGGCCACCACGGAGGACGGTTCCCGCACGTTGGTCTACTCGGTGAACACCCTGCACATGGGCGGCGACCAGCCGGCGGCGGCCCGGCGCATCATCACGGCCGCTTTCAGCTAGTCCGGTTCGAGCCAGTCCGGGCGCAGCTCACGCCAAATCGGACAACCACTGCTCGACGCCGGCCACGTGCACGGTGGACCACGAGCGGGCGAGTTCGGTCTGACGGGCGGCCAGCGCGTCCACGATCGCGCGGTGCTCGGCGGCCGTCCGGTCCACTGCCCCGCCCTGGGCGATGCCGCGCCAGATGCGGACCCGCACGGTCGGGCCGGCCAGGGTGTCCAGCAGTTGGGCCAGGTAGGCGTTGCCCGAGCACTGCGCGATCGCGCGGTGGAACGCGAGGTCGTGCTCGACCAGTTCCTCCACCGACTGCGCCTGCTCGCCGGCGTCGCACAGCGCGCGCAGCGCCGTGACCTCCTCCGGCTCGATCCGCTGCGCCGCCATCGCCGCCGCGGCCGGCTCCAGGATCCGCCGGACCTGGAGGACCTCCAGCACGGAGTCCTCGCCGCGGTGCAGGTCGAGCACGAACGACAACGCGCCGAGCAGATCGTCTGCGCGCAGACTGGACACGTAGGTGCCGTCGCCTTGGCGCACGTCCAGCACCCTGACCAGGGACAACGCCTTGACCGCCTCGCGCAGGGAGTTGCGCGACAACCCGAGCCGCTCGGCCAGGTCGGCCTCGCGCGGCAACCGGTCACCCGGCTTCAGCTCTCCGGACGTGATCATTTCCTTCACGCGCAGGATCGCGTCGTCGGTGACCGCCACGTCGAACCTCCGTAGACCTCGGATGTCTGGTGGCAAGTATGGGCCACCCGCCGTCCCGGGTGCGGCGGACTCGTGTTAAGGGGAGTATTCACTACTCTGAAGTATGTTCGGTTATCTTCTAACCACTGCGTGACGCCGCCCACCGGTTACGGCCATAATGGTCTGGACCATTTGAGGAGGGACCTTGGACACCGTTGTCGCAGCCCCGCGAGCACTGCTCGGTCGCACCATCACCGGTCCCGCCAGTGTGCGCATCAGAGCGGGCCGGATCGTCGAGATCGTGACGGGTGAACCGCCCGTCGACGCCGAGGTGCTGACCGACGGACTGCTCACCCCGGGCCTGGTGGACGTGCAGGTCAACGGGGCGGTCGGGGTCGACTTCGCCGAGGTGGACGCCGAGGGCATGCGCAGTGTCGCGAGAGCGCTCCCGCAGACCGGCGTGACCCGCTTCCTGCCCACGCTGATCACCGCGCCGGTGCCGGTCGCGCTGCGCCAGGCCCGCGCCGTGCTGGCGGCGTCCGCCGCGCTGCCCGAGGGCTCCGGCGCCCGTCCGCTCGGCGTGCACCTGGAAGGCCCGTTCCTGTCACCCAAACGGGCGGGTGTGCACGACCCCGCGCTGATGGTGGAACCGGGACCGGCCGAAATAGACCTTCTGCTGGCAGAGGACCTGCTGCGCGCGCTTCGCATGGTGACCCTGGCCCCCGAGCAGCCCGGCGGCCTGGACGCGGTGCGCCGGCTGTCCGAGGCGGGCGTGCTGGTCGCGGTCGGCCACAGTGACGCGACCGGCGAGCAGACCAGGTCCGCCGCCGAGGCGGGCGCGCGGATGGTCACCCACCTGTTCAACGCCCAGCGCCCGCTCGGTCACCGCGAACCCGGCGTGCCCGGCGTCGCGCTGGTGGACGACCGCTTCACGCTCGGCCTGATCGCCGACCTGGCCCACGTCGGCCCCGACGTGTGCCGCCTGGTGTTCAACGCCGCTGGTCACCGGGTCGCGCTGGTCACGGATGCGGTGGCCGCCGCGGGCATGCCGCCGGGCCGCTACCAGTTGGGCGGCGAGGTCGTGGTGCTCACCGAGGACGGCGTGCCGCGTTCGCCGGAGGGCACCATCGCAGGCAGCGCGCTCACCCTGGACCGGGCCGTGCGCAACATCGTGTCGGTGGGCGTGGACGTGGCGGACGCGCTGGCGTCGGCCACGATCATCCCGGCGGACGCCATCGGCGAACCCACGCTCGGCCGGCTCGCGCCCAACGCGGTGGCCGACATGGTCTGGTGGGACGACGACCTGCGGCCGCGCAGGGTGTGGGTGGACGGCGAAGTGGTCTTCGACGCGGAGATCGACCTGAGCCCCGAACTCGCGACCGCGCTGTAGTCGACGGAACGACGGCCCGGCGTCCACGCGGACGCCGGGCCGTCGTTCGTTGGGGCGCAGACCGTCGCTCGGAAGACTGTCGTTCAGCCGACCATTGCCGGGTAGACCATTGCTCAACAGACCATCGGGCAAGAGACCATCACTCGGTAAACCATGGTCATTGGTCGGAAGACCGTCGCTCGGTAGACCGTCGAGGAGAGGACTGTCAGGCGGGAGACCGTCGGACGGGAGATCATCGGGCCGAAGACCGTCAGGCGGAGATCGTCGGATGGAAACTCGTCGGGCGGAAGACCGTCAGGCGGAGATCGTCGGGTGGGCAAGCGAACGGCCCTGCGTTCGGTGAACGCAGGGCCGTTTCGTCGGGTCCTAGCGGGTGCGGGTGACCTTGTTCAGCCCGCGCGGGCTGTCCGGGTCGCCGCCGCGCGCCAGCGCCAGCCCGTGGGCCAGTCGCTGCACGGGCAGGATCTCCAGGATCGGCGCGACCTCCTCGGCCGTCTCCGCGACCGGGATGCGCAGCGCCGCCGCCACCTTGTCCGCCGCGGAACCCACGGCCAGCACGTCCGCGCCGCGCCCGTGCACCACGTCGAGCACGTCGTGCATGGCCTCGCCGCCCTTGCCCGCACTGGTCACCGCGAGCACGGCCGTCTCGCCGTCCACCGCCGCGACCGGTCCGTGCAGCAGGTCCGCGCCGGAGTACGCCCGCGCGGCCAGGTAGCTGGTCTCGGCCAGTTTCAGGGCCGCCTCCAGCGCGGACGGCAGTGAGTAGCCGCGCCCGGTGGTGAGCACCCGGTCCACGAACCGGTACCGCTGAACGGCTTCCGCCACCGCGTCCGCCGAGCTGTCCAGAGTGGACCGGGCCAGGTCGCCCAGCCCCTCCGCGGCCGCGCCGTTGCCGCCCCTGATCGCGTCGATCAGCAGGTACAGCGCCAGCAGCGTGGCCGAGTACGTCTTGGTCGCCGCGACGGCCTGCTCGACGCCCGCGCCGACGTCGACGGACAGCTCCGCCGCGCCGTTCAACGGCGAGTCGGCGGTGTTGGTCACGGCCACCGTCAGCGCGCCGCGGGCCCGTGCGGACTCGGTGACCTCCAGCAGGTCGGGCGACCCGCCGCTCTGGCTGACCGATACCACCAGCACGTCCCGCAGGTCGGGCTGCGCGCCGTAGAGCGTCGTGGTGGACGGGGACACCAGACCGGCGGGCAGCTGGAGCAGCACCTCGGTCAGGTACTTCGCGTAGATGGCCGCGTGGTCCGACGAGCCGCGGGCGGCCAGCAGGACGAAGCGGGGCCGGCGGTCGCGGATCGCGTCGGCGACCGCGGCGATCGAGGAGCGCCGGGACACCAGGTCCGCGAAGATCGCGGGCTGCTGGTCGATCTCGGCCGCCATGTGCCTGCCGGGCAGGTGCTCGGTCATCGGAAGTGCCCTTCTCAGGTGCTGGCGGCGATGCGCTCTGCCGCGGCTCGCAGGCACACCCGTGAACCGCCATGGGTGTCCACGCGGGCAGCGGTGCCCAGGTCCGGACCCGGCACGCCGGTCTCGACGTGCACTAGGTCTAGACCAATACTAACCAGCGAGAGGACCAGGTCGCGAGCCCACGGGAAGCGATGTGCCTCTCTCGTCACCACCACGACGGTCCGCCCTCCGGCGGCCTCCGCGATCTCCTCCGCGGTGCGCGCCTCCAGGACCGTCGTGCCGGGCAGCAGCTCGACCAGGTACGGCCCCAACCCCCACGGCACCTCGCCGACCGCGATGGACGGCGTGACGTCCAGGTCCAGCACCACCGGGGGACCGGACAGCCGCAGCTCCCCGCGCACCTGCAGCGCCTTCCGGGCGGCCCGCATCCCGATCTCCGGGTCGTGCCCGTCCACGGCGGCCGGCGGCGTGCCCAGGGCGGCGGTGCGCCGGGCGGCCTCCTCCAGCCGGGCGCGCGGCAGCTCGCCGCGTTCCACGGCCGCCACGATGCTGTCGATCAGCCACTGCATCCCGGCGTCGTCCAACGGCTCGCCGCCGAGGCACAGCGCGTCGACGCCGGCCACCAGCGCCTGGACCGACCCCTGGGCGAGGTCGCCGCCCACGGCCTTCATGTCCAGCCCGTCGGTGATGATCGCCCCGGTGAAGCCGAGCTCGTCCCGCAGCACGGCCACGGCCTTCGGGTTCAGCGTCGCGGGCAGCGAACCCCACGCCGACACCACCAGGTGCCCGGTCATCACCGACCGCACCCCGGCCCGCACGGCCGCGCGGAACGGCACCAGCTCGACGTCCCGCAGCTCCTGCTCCGTCCGGGGCAGCACCGGCAGCGCCTCGTGCGAGTCCACAGTGGACGCCCCGTGACCGGGGAAGTGCTTGGCGCACGCGGCGACACCCACCGCCTGCATCCCGTCCACGAACGCGGCCACGTGCCGGCCCGCCGCCACCGGGTCGGACCCGAACGACCGGACGCCGATCACCGGGTCGTCCAGGGTCAGCACCAGGTCGGCGGACGGCGCCAGGTTCAGGCTCACCCCGCACGCGGCGAGCCGGGCCCCGAGGGACGCCGCCACCTCGCGGGTCAGCTCCAGGTCGCCCGCCGCGCCCAGCGCGTGGTTGCCCGGCACCTCCGACCCTCGGCCGTAGTCCAGCCGGGTGACGTCGCCGCCCTCCTCGTCGATGCCGATCACGACGTCCGGCCGCACCCCGCGCAACGCGGCCGTCAGCTCGGTGACCTGGGCGTCGTCCACGACGTTGCGGCCGAACAGCACCACGCCGCCGAGTCCGTCCGCCACCCGCTTGAGCAGCCAGTCCGGAGCCGTCGTCCCGTGGAACCCGGGGAGCAGCACAGCCGCGGCGAGCTGGTGCAAGGACATGTCGTCTTATCCCTTCACGGCACCGGCGGTGACGCCGGAGACCATCTTGCGCTGGACGATCAGGAAGAAGACCAGCACCGGCAGGGTGAACAGGGCCGAGGCGGCCATCGCGCCACCCCAGTCGGTGCCGAAGTTGGTCTGGAAGCCGGACAGCCAGACCGGCAGCGTCTCCTTGGTCTGGTCCTTCATCAGCGACAACGCGTACAGGAACTCGTTCCACGCCGTGACGAACGCGAACACCGACGTGGCGACCAGGCCCGGGCCGAGCAGCGGCAGCGTGACGCGGCGGAACGCGCCCCACCGGCCGCAGCCGTCGACCATCGCGGCTTCCTCCAGCTCCAGCGGGATGCCGTTGACGAACCCGCGCAGCGTCCACGCGCAGAACGGCAGCGTCACCGCGAAGTAGATCAGCGCCAGCGACGGCAGCCGGTCCAACAGGTCGAGGTCGCGCATCATCAGGAACATCGGGATCAGCAGCGCCTCGAACGGCGCCATCTGCGCCACCAGCATGAGCATCACGAAGCTCTTGCGGCCGCGGAACCTCATCCGGGACATGGCGACCGCCGCGAGCAGGCCGACGACGATCGCCGCCAGCACCGCGGTCAGCGACACGAACAGGCTGTTGCCCAACGAGCTGAGGAAGCCCGGCTTGGCCCAGGCGTTCGCGAAGTTCGTCGTGGTGACCGAGAACGGGACCAGGTCGTAGCCGGTGGAGAGCATGTCCTTGGTCGGCTTGAGCGCCGAGGACACCATCCAGTAGGTGGGGAAGGCGAAGAGCAGCGCCAGGAGGACCCCGACCACGTTCACGGAGACTTTCTTGGCGATCACAGCGCGCCCTCCTGCTTGATCAGCCGGCGCAGGTACTGGAACGTCAGCAGGGCCAGCAGTGCCATCATCACCACGGAAACCGCGGCCGCGACACCGAAGTGGCTCTTGGAGATGCCCTCCAGGTACTGGTAGACGGGCAGCGTGGTGCTGCCGCCGTCCGGCCCGCCCTTCTTGAACGCCCAGATCTGCGCGAAGACCTTGAAGTCCCACAGCATCGACAGGAACGTCAGCATCAGCAGCAGCGGTCGCAGCTCGGGCCACGTCACCGAGCGGAACGTCTGCCACGCGGTCGCGCCGTCGATCGCCGCCGCCTCGTACTGGTCGCGTGGAATGCCGATCGCGCCCGCGTACAGGGAGAACGCCAGGAACGGGATGGCCTGCCACACGATCAGCAGCCCGATCACGGCCATCGTGGACGTGCCGGTGGAGAACCAGCCGTACCCGGCGAAGCCGTCGAACCCGAGTTTCACCAGGGTCTTGTTGAGGATGCCGTACTGCTGGTCGAAGATCCACTGGTAGACCGTGGTCGCCGCGAGCAGCGGCATCGCCCAGGCCAGCAGCATCGCGACCTGGAGCACGACCCGCACCACCGGGTTGATCTGCCGCATCAGCAGCGCGATCAGCAGACCCGCCAGCACCGAGGCGCCCACCACGACCGCGGTGAACACGACGGTGCGCACGGCGATCGCCCAGAAGGTCGGATCGCCGAGGATGCCCGCGTAGTTGTCCAGGCCCACCCAGACGACCTCGCCGCGGGTCAGCTCCTTGAGGTTGAGCTTGCGGAAGCTCGTCACCAACAGGGACAGGACCGGCCAGCCGACCAGCCACAGGATGGCGATCAGCGCGGGGGCCAGCAACAGGTACGGCAGCAACCGGTCGAAGGCGCTGCCCCGGCGGCGCGGCGCGCCACCCTTCGCGGCACGCCGCGGTGCCGACGAGTTCGTCGGCACCGCGGCGTCGGTGGTGTGAACCGCCGTCATGCTGAGGTCATCCGCCCAGCGTCTTGGAGAGCGCCGCGTTGGCGTCCGCCGTGGCCTGGTCCAGCGGCTTGGCGCCGGTCAGGTACGCGGTGAGCATGTCCTTCAGCGGGTTCTGGCCCGCCTCCACGGCAGCCCAGGCCGGCGTGGTCGGGGTGACCTTGCCGTTCGGGGCGGACGCGGCGAGGGCCTTGCCCAGCGGGCTGGTGGCCAGCTTGGCGGTGTCCTTCGAGGTGCCCGGGACCGCGCCGCCCTCGGCGAGCTGGTCCTGGTACTTCTTGGAGCTCAGCAGCTTCAGGTACTCCTTGGCCAGGTCCTGGTTCTTGGAGCCGGCAGGCACCGCCAGGTTCGAGCCGCCCAGGAACACCGGAGCGGTCTTGCCCGAGGTCTTGGACGGGATCGGGAACGCGGCGGTCTTGTCCTTGAGCGAGGCCTCGGCCTTGACCGCGCTGCCCAGCTCCCACGGCAGACCGATCATCATGCCGACCTTGCCCTTGGCGAAGACCTCGTACTGCTGCGGCGTGGCCTCGTCCGCGTCCTTCGGCGCCTTGGTGGCGGAGGTGTCGACCAGCTTCTTGTAGAAGTCCAGGCCGGCCTTCGCCTCGGGGGTGTTCAGCGCACCGGCCCACGCGGAGCCCTGCGCCTTGGCGACGTCGCCGCCCTCGTCCCAGATGAACGAGAGCAGGGCGTACCAGGACTGACCCGGCAGGTACAGCGCCTGGAACTCGGGGTCGGCCGCGTTGGCCGCCTTCAGCTTCTCGATCGCGGCCACCCACTCGTCACGCGACTTCGGGGTGTCGGTGATGCCCGCGGCCTGGAACAGGTCGGTCCGGTAGATCACCGTGCGGTTGGCGGCGTAGAACGGCATGCCGTACTGCTTGCCGTCCCAGGTCAGCGAGTCCTTGAGGCCGCCGAGCCACTGGTCGCCGTTGAGGTTGGAGACGTCACCGCTGAGGTCGAGCAGGGTCTCCTCGGCCGCGAACTTCGCCGTCTGGGTGTTGCCCAGCTCGATGACGTCCGGCGGCGTGTTGCTGGTCAGAGCGGTGGTCAGCTTCTCCTGGATGCCGGTCCACTTCTGAACTTCGTACTTGACGGTGACGCCGGAGTGCGACTCCTGGAACTCCTTGTTGAGCGCGTCGGTCAGGGTGGTCGGCGCGGAGCCGTCCATCAACCAGACCGTCAGCGTCTTGGGTTCACCGGAGTTTCCAGTGCCGCCGTTGGTGCTCGTGCCACATCCAGCCACGGCCACCGCGAGTGCGGCGGCACCTACGGCCAGTCCTCTCCAGCCCTTCACGTATGCGCCCTTTCCCAATGCCCCGGTCCCAGTGACCGGAACGCCTAAAGTGGTGTAGACCAATGCGGCCTAGAGTGTGCCTCGCCACAGGGCATGTCAAGGACGTTGCCGAGACGTTGCAAAGTCATCGGATCAATTTCCTGGCTCTTGTCGGGGGTTCGGGCGCACGATCCGACGTGGACAAGGCATCCTGTGCTGGGAGCGCTGGCAAGGTCGAGGAGGAAGGCAATGCTGGAGACGAGCCCGGCAACTGGCGTCGACGCCAGGTCTCGCGCGCAGCGTGAGCCGAAGTACTGGGGACTCAAGCGGCACCTGCTCGACCTGTTGCGCGCGCTGCCACCGGGATCACCGATCCCGACCGAACGCTCGCTGGCAGCGGAGTTCGACGTGTCGCGCACCACGGTGCGGCAGGCGCTCGCGGAACTCACCGTCGAGGGCCGGTTGCTGCGGGTGCAGGGCAAGGGCACGTTCGCGGCCGAACCCAAGGTGGCGCAAAGGCTTCAGCTGTCGTCGTACACAGAGGACATGAAGGCGCAGGGCAGGCAGCCCTCGTCGCGCCTGATCGAGGCGTCCGAGATGCCCGCCGAGGCGGAGCTGGCGAGGCTGCTCGGCGTGCGGGCCGGGGCGAAGGTGCTGCGCCTGCACCGCCTGCGACTGGCCGACGGCGAGCCGATGGCCATCGAGACGACCCACCTGGCGCTGGGCAGGTTCCGCGGCCTGCGCCGCTACCTGGCGCCGGGCGCCTCGCTGTACCAGGTGCTGCGGGAACGCTTCGGGGTCGAGATGGGTCACGCGGAGGAGACTATTGAGACCGCGCTCGCTTCGCCCGAGGAGGCGGAGTTGCTGGGGGCGGACATCGGCCTGCCGATGCTGCTGCTGTCCCGCCACTCCTTCGACACCGAGGGCAACCCGGTCGAGTGGGTCCGTTCGGTGTACCGGGGAGACCGCTACAAGTTCGTGGCCACGCTGAACCGACCCACGGACTGACCGCAGGTCGACTGCCGCAGGGGTTCTCTCCGGATACGTCCGGCGGGAACCCCGGAGCGGTGGGCCGGTCGGGCGCGGAGAGCGGGTTTCACCAGCACAATGGCCGGGTGGCGAACACGGTCCAGTGGGGCACTGCGCGGGCGAGAGCCGTACTGGCGACCACGATCCTCGGCTCGGGCATGGCCATGCTCGACAGCACGATCGTCAACGTCGCCCTGCCCCGCATCGGTGCGGAGCTGCGCGCCGACATCGCCGGCCTCCAGTGGACCCTCGACGGCTACCTGCTGTCCCTGGCCTCGTTGATCCTGGTAGCGGGCTCGCTGGGCGACCGCTACGGCCGCCGCCGGGTCTTCACCTTCGGGGTGGTCTGGTTCGGCGCGGCGTCCCTGCTCTGCGGGCTCGCGCCGAACACCGGGCTGCTCGTCGCGGCCCGCGTCCTCCAGGGCATCGGCGGCGCGCTGCTCACGCCGGGCTCGCTGGCGATCATCCAGTCCGCGTTCGTCCGCGACGACCGGGCCCGCGCGATCGGTGCCTGGTCGGGTCTGGCCGGTGTCGCGACCGCCGTCGGCCCGCTGGTCGGCGGGCTGCTGGTGCAGGTCTGGTCGTGGCGGCTGGCGTTCCTGGTCAACCTGCCGGTGGCCGCCGTCTGCGTGTGGCTGGCGCGGCGGTACGTGCCCGAGTCGCGGGACGAGGAAGTCACCGGCCACCCGAACGTCCTGGGGTCAGTAGTCGGAGCTCTGGGTCTGGCGGGAATCACCGGCGCGCTGGTCGAGGCGCCCACCCGAGGAGCCGATGCGGTGGTCGTCGCGGCGGTGGTGGTGGGCGTCGTGGGACTCACCGCGTTCGTCGTGCTGCAACGCCGGGGCCGCGACCCGCTGGTGCCACCCCGATTGTTCGGCAACAGGACGTTCGTGCTGGCCAACGCCCTGACGTTCCTGGTCTACGCGGCCCTGGGCGGGGTCATGGTGCTGATGGTCCTGCAACTCCAGGTGTCCCTCGGCTACTCCCCGACAGCGGCCGGTCTGGCCAGTCTGCCGATCACCGTGATCATGCTGGTGCTGTCCGCGAGGTCCGGCCGGCTGGCCCAGCGGATCGGCCCCAGGACCCAACTGGTGGTCGGACCTCTGCTCGTGGCGGTCGGCATGTTCCTACTTCGGAGAGCCGAACCGGGCGCGGGGTACTTCGACGGGGTGCTGCCCGGCCTCCTGGTGTTCGGATTCGGCCTGGCGGCGGTCGTGGCGCCGGTGACGGCGACGGTCCTGGCCGCCGCGCCCGACCGGTACGCGGGCGTGGCGTCGGGCGTGAACAACGCGGTCGCCCGCACCGGCAGCCTGGTCGCGGTGGCGACCCTGCCGACGGTCGCGGGCCTGTCCGGGGCGCAGTACGCCGACCCGGCGGCGCTCACCGCCGGTTGGCAAACGGCCCTCCTGGTGTGTGCCGTCGCGGCGGCGGTCGGCGGCCTGCTCGCACTCGGCACGGACAACGACGTCCTCCGTCCCCGGCAACCCGGCGGCGAGTGCCACACCTGCGGCGTGGACGCCCCGCCGCCCCGCGTTCGCACCTGACCCACCGCCCGACCGGTCGGACGGTGGCTGCTCGACCCACCGGCCGCTGCTACCGCTGGCCGCCCAACCGGCACAACCGCTTACGAACCGGCTCGTCTGCTGGCAAACCATCCGCGGCTAGACCGCTGTATTCGTCTGCCGCCAGACCGTCTGCCGGCCGATCGAGCGATTCGTCGGTGCGCACATCGTCTGTCGGCCAATCAGCCCGTCGGTCTGCACACAGACCATCTGTCGACTTATCGATCAACTGATCTGCGTACCCACCATCGGCTGGCAGATCACCGCATGACCTGCCGGCTCACTGCATGATCTTCGCGAAGACGTCCGGATCGATGTTGCCGCCCGACACGACCGCCACCGTCCGCGCCGGCCACTCCTCGGTCCGCTGCAGGTATGCCGCGACCGCGACGGCCCCGCTGGGCTCCACGACCAGCCGGGTGTCCCGGGCCAGCCGCCGGATCGCTTCGGCGATCTCCTCCTCGGACACCGTCACGATGTCGTCCACGTAGGCCCGCATGTGCGCGAACGTCAGCTCCGAAGGCTCCGCCCGCAGCCCGTCCGCCGAGGTCCGCTCCCGTTCCACCGCCTGCCACCGCACCAGCTCCCCGGCCCGCAGCGACTCCGCCGCATCCCCCGCCAACTCCGGTTCCACCCCGATCACCCGAGCCGCCGGCCGCAACGCCTTCACCGCCGTCGCCACCCCGGAGACCAGCCCACCCCCGCTCACCGGCACCAGCACCACGTCCACCTCCGGCCGGTCGGCGACGATCTCCAACCCCACCGTCCCCTGCCCGGCGATCACGTCCCGGTGGTCGAAGGGCGGGATCAACGTCGCCCCCAGCGACTCCGCCAGCTCGTACGCCCGTGCCTCCCGGTCCGCCATCGGCACCAGCTCCACCGTCGCACCCCACCCCCGCGTCGCCGCGATCTTCACCGCGGGGGCGTTCTCCGGCAGCACGATCACCGCCGGCACCCCGAACGCCCGCGCCGCGAACGCCACCGCCTGCGCGTGGTTCCCACTGGAGAAGGCCACCACCCCACGCGCCCGCACCTCGTCGGTCAGCCGCGCCAGCGCGTGATAGGCCCCCCGGAGCTTGAACGCCCCCACGGGCTGCAGGCTCTCCGGCTTCACCGAAAGCCGGTCGTCGAACCGCAGCAGGGGAGTGCGCACCACCACGGGCGCGACCAGCGAGGCGGCGGCGCGGATGTCGGAGATCGTCACGAGTTCCATGGGGATGATCCTCACCTCGGGCCGACCGTCCGCGCCAACAACTCGTGCCCCGGAGCGTTGGACGAGCTGGAGATCGAACCCACCCGAGTGGTCGCGGGCGCGGTCACCGCCGCCGTACCGGCCGCGAAGCTCAGCCTGGCGGCGACCGTGCTCAGCGCCGCCCTCACCTTCCTTGTGGTGCTCGTCACATTCGGTGGTGTAAGGCGAGTGCGGGGCGACGCGGTGCCCTCTCCAACGGTCGAGACACCGGCACAACCGTCCGCCGAACGGCCCCAACCCGAAGAGAACACCATGCCAACCACGATCACCACCACGCCGACCACGGCGTCGTCCGTTGCGCCAACCAAGACGCCGCAGCCCTCGACGACCGCTCCGACGACTACGGAAAGTCTTCCGGTATCACCCGGTTGGACCAGCAGCATTCACACGTCAGAGGCATGAAACGCCAAAGCCCTTACTTCTGGCAAAACACCCCAAATCGGTGATCGTCTCATTACCTTGAGTGAAAGTTAACTGTCAATTGCTACACAGCGCAGTCAAATGGTCGTGAGCTGTGACACACTTCAGCCTCAGATGGCCTGATGCGTAATAGATAACAGGGTCATAACGTCGCTCGAACGGGTGAGTACTGGTCGGTAGAGACCGGAGAAGGAGGCGCGATGCGGGAGCTGCGGGCGCCACTCGCTCGGTTCGAGCGCGACACGAGGGCGAAAAGAAAAGGGGTGGGGCGACCCCTGCCGCCGCCCCACCACCCGTCCCCCTAGAGCCCCCGAGAGCGGTCCCTGCAACCAGGCTCTCGGGTTCCCTGCACCCGAAGATGAGGGAGACGTTTTATGAACCGCACGAGTGCGGCCCGCCTTGCCGCGGCTGCCTTGCTCGCCACCGGCGCGGCTACAGCTCTCAGCGTACCGGCGATCGCGGACCCTGCCGCCCCCTATGGGACAAGCTCCGCCAACACGGAGAGCTACCCGGCCGAGTTGCTCCAAGCGGTTGAACGCGATCTCGGCCTGAATGCCGAGCAAGCGCGCGTCCGTCTGGCGAACGACGCCAGGTCGGGTGAACTGGAAGCACAAGCGCGAAGTGTGCTCGGAGACACATTCGCCGGTGCCTGGATCGACCAGGTAACCGGCAAATTGACCGTCGGCGTCACGGACAGTGGTCGCGCCGACGCCGTCCGTGCTGTGGGCGCGGACCCCAGGATCATGGCGTTCTCGCACCGCCAGTTGAACGGCACGAAGGCCGCGCTGGACGCCCTCTCCGCACCGAGTTCGATCACCGGCTGGCGGGTGGACGACGCCGGCAACACCGTCGTGGTGGAGGTCAACCGGCACACCCGGGACGCGTCCGCCGACCGGTTCATCGCCACGGCCAAGTCGGTCAGCCCGGCCGTGCGGGTCGTCGAGGTCGACGAGTCGCCGACCACGCTCTACGACACCCGCGGCGGCGACGCGTACTACATCGGCAGCGGCAGCCGCTGCTCGGTCGGGTTCTCCGTGACCGGCGGCTTCGTGACGGCCGGGCACTGCGGCCGCGTCGGCGCCACCACCACGGGCCACAACCGCGTGTCCCAGGGCACGTTCCGCGGCTCGTCGTTCCCGGGCAACGACTACGCCTGGGTCGCGACGAACTCGAACTGGACCTCGCGGCCGTGGGTCAACCGCTACAACGGCACCAACATCACCGTGAAGGGCAGCGCCGAGGCCGCCGTGGGAGCGTCGATCTGCCGCTCGGGTTCCACCACGAACTGGCGTTGCGGCACCGTCCAGGCCAAGAACTCCACGGTGAACTACCCGCAGGGCTCGGTCAGCGGGCTCACCCGCACCAACGCGTGCGCGGAGCCCGGTGACTCCGGCGGTTCGTGGGTGGCCGGCACGGGCTTCGGCCAGGCGCAGGGCGTCACGTCGGGCGGCTCGGGCAACTGCTCGTCCGGCGGCACGACCTACTTCCAGCCGGTCAACGAGATCCTCAGCGTCTACGGCCTGCGGCTGACCGTCGGCTGAGCTTGGGGCGCGCGGTCATCACTCCCTGCGGACCGCGCTCCGGTTGAAGAGACACCCCCGGGCCCGCACTGCCTCCCCCTGGCCCGGGGGTGTTCCCTTTGGTCGCACGTCTTCAGTCGAACTGGACCGACCGCTTCGACAGCCCGTACCAGAAGCCGTCCACCGTCGTCGTCGCCTCCTGGTCGGCGCTCGCGCCCAGGGACACGAACAGCGGCGCGAGGTGCTCGGTGCGCGGGTGCGCGATCCCGGCGGCGGGGGCCTTCCGCTGGAAGTCCAGCAGGGTGTCCACGTCCTTGCCCGCCAGGGCCCGCCCCGCCCAGTCGTCGAACTCGGCGGACCACTGCGGCGGCTGGTAGTCCGGCCCGGTGCGCATGTCGACGCAGCTCAGGTTGTGCGTCATGAACCCGCTGCCGATGATCAGCACGCCCTGGTCGCGCAGCGGGGCGAGCTTGCGGCCCACGTCGAACAGCCGGCGCGGGTCCAGGGTCGGCATGGACATCTGGAGCACCGGGATGTCCGCCTCCGGGAACATCTCCTTCAGCGGCACGTAGGCGCCGTGGTCCAGGCCTCGCGCGGGGTCCTGGGCGACCGGCTCGTCCACCAGCCCGGCGACCGCCGCGGCCAGCTCGGGCGCGCCGGGAGCCTCGTACGTGACCTCGTAGTACCGCTGGGGGAAGCCCCAGAAGTCGTAGGTCAGCGGCACGGTCGTGGTCGCGCCCAGGGTGAGCGGGTTCTCCTCCCAGTGCGCGGACACGATGAGGATGGACTCCGGGCGCGGGAGCGTCGCGGACCACGACCTCAGCTCGCCGGTCCACCGTTCGTCGTCGGCCAGCGGGGGAGCCCCGTGACCCAGGTACAGCACAGGCATCACAACGACGACTGTACGCCTTCTAGTTGAAATTTCAACCAGCTTGCCGCCGCCCGGGGGTCCTCGGCCTCCGTGATGGCGCGCACCACGACCACCCGCTCCGCGCCGGCGGCCAAGACCTCCGACAACCGCTCCCGGTCGATCCCGCCGATCGCGAACCACGGCCGGTCCGTCGTCCCGGCCGTGGCGCGCACCAGGTCCAGCCCCGGTGCGGGCCGGCCGGGCTTCGTCGGCGTCGGCCAGCACGGTCCCGTGCAGAAGTAGTCCACCCCGGGCTCCACCGCCGCCGCTTGCGCCTGCCCCACGTCATGGGTCGATCGCCCGACGACGATCTGTTCGCCGACGATCTTGCGAGCGACATCTACCGGCAGATCATCCTGACCCAGATGAAGGACATCGGCCTCCACGGCCAGCGCCACATCCGCCCGGTCGTTCACGGCCAGCAGCGCGCCGTGGCGGGCACAGGCCTCGGCCAGCACCTCCAAGGCCGCTATCTCCTGCTTGGCTTCGAGGCCCTTGTCCCGCAGCTGCACGACGTCCACGCCACCGGCGAGCGCGGCGTCCGCGAACTCCGCGAGGTCCGGACGGGTGGGAGTGCAGAGGTACAGCCGAGCGTCGGCGAGCCGCCGCCTGATCCGGGTTCCGTCGAGTCCTGGCACGGCCGCACGGTAACCGCCGGCCGGAATCGTGCGCTACGGTGGAGGTGGTCCGCACGGGAGCCTGGAGAACACCGGGCTGAGAGGGAGCGTGGTTCGCTCCGACCGTCGAACCTGATCCGGGTCATGCCGGCGCAGGGAGCGTGAGTGCCTTGGCGAGTGCGAGTCGAGTGACCGTCCTGGGCGGCGGCGTCATCGGCCTGTCCGTGGCGTGGTACGCCGCACGGGCGGGTTTCCCGGTCACCGTGGTCGACCACGCCTCACCGCACGGCGGTTCGTGGGTGGCAGGCGGCATGTTGGCCCCGATCACCGAAGCGTGGCCCGGCGACGAGGACGTGCTGGCCCTGGGCGTCGAGTCCCTGGCCCTCTGGCCGGGGTTCGCCGAAGACCTCGACGTGCCGCTCAACCGAACGGGCACCCTGGCCCTCGCCACCGACCCCGCCGACAACGAGGTGCTGGACCAACTCCACGCCTACCTGACCCGGATGGGCCGCTCCGCGACCCGCGTGACCCGCCGCGAACTACGTGCCCTCGAACCGGGACTGGGTCCGACCGTCCGAAGTGGATTGTCAGTGCCCGGTGACCTCTCGGTGGACAACCGAGCCCTCCTCGACGCCCTGCGCGCAGCCTGCCGCCACTACGACGTCCACTTCACCGAGGACGCCGAACCTCCCACAGCAGTCTCCGGTGTCACCGTCATCGCGGCCGGTGCCTGGAGCCGAGACCTGCATCCCGCTCTGCGCAACGTGATCCGCCCGGTCAAAGGTGAGATCCTCCGCCTGACCGCCCGCCCCGGCACACTGCCGCCACCCAGGCACACCATCCGGGCGCACGTGTCCGGCCGTCCTGTCTACCTCGTGCCGAGGACCGACGGCCTGGTGCTCGGCGCGACCCAGCACGAGACGGGGTTCGACGCCGACGTGACCGTGGGCGCGGTGCGAGACCTGTTGCGGGACGCGGAAACCGTGTGGCCCGCGGTAGCCGAATACGCGCTCGCCGAAACGTCCGCCGGCTTCAGGTCGGGCAGCCCCGACAACATGCCGGTCATCGACTGGCTGGCCCCCGACGTCATCGCCGCGACCGGTCACCACCGCAACGGGCTGCTGCTGGCCCCGGTCACGGCCCGACGAGTGCTTTCCCTGCTCCGCGAAGGAGCCCCGCCGCGCGAAGGAGGAGACAGTTGAAGGCTCGGGTCAATGGTGAGGATCGGGAACTGGCCGACGGCTCCACCGTCGCGTCCGTCCTCGACCTGCTGGGCGCGCCGGCGTCCGGGGTGGCGGTAGCGCTGGACGGCGAGGTCGTGCCACGGGCCGCCTGGCACAGCACCCCGGTCCCCGACGGCGCGGCCGTCGAAGTGCTCACCGCCGTGCAGGGAGGCTGACGTGGACGATCCGCTGATCATCGCCGGACGGGAGTTCGGCTCGCGACTGATCATGGGCACCGGCGGCGCGGCCAACCTGTCCGTGCTGGAACGCGCACTGGTGGAATCCGGAACGGAACTGACCACGGTCGCCATGCGCCGCTTGGACTCCTCCGGCGGTGGTGTGCTGGACCTGCTGCGAAGTCTCGGCATCTCGGTGCTGCCGAACACCGCCGGCTGTCGCGGCGCGGCCGAGGCCGTCCTCACCGCGCGGCTCGCCCGCGAAGCGCTGGACACCGACTGGGTCAAGCTCGAAGTCGTCGCCGACGAACAGACCCTCCTGCCGGACCCGATCGAGCTCCTCGACGCGGCCGAGCGACTGGTGGACGACGGCTTCACCGTGCTGCCGTACACCAACGACGACCCGGTACTGGCCCGCCGCCTGGAGGACGTCGGCTGCGCCGCCGTGATGCCCCTGGGTTCGCCCATCGGCACCGGCCTGGGCATCCGCAACCCGCACAACATCGAACTGATCGTCGCCCGCGCCTCGGTACCCGTGATCCTGGACGCCGGCATCGGCACCGCGTCCGATGCCGCCCTGGCCATGGAACTGGGCTGTTCCGCCGTGCTGTTGGCGACCGCCGTGACCAGGGCGCAGGACCCGGTCCGCATGGCGGCGGCCATGCGAGCCGCCGTGGAAGCGGGCAGACTGGCCAAATCGGCAGGCCGAATCCCCCAACGCTTCTGGGCACATGCGTCCAGCCCTGCGCCGGACGCCTGATTGGTTGATCACCCGACAGTCGGCGGCCGGCGCACAAGGCATGATGGACGCTTCCGATCCATCCATCGTGTCCGTAGGAGGTGCCGTGGCTGCCGAGCAAGTAGAGGACGCCACCGCCCGGCTGTACCTGGCGATAGGCAGGCTGTCCCGCCTACTGCGCCGCACCGGTTCCCCCGGACTAGGCCCCGGTGCGGTGTCCGCGCTGGCCACACTGGCGCGATGCGGCCCCATGCGCCTGGGCGACCTGGCGGCGAAAGAGGGCGTGGCCCCGCCGACGCTGTCCCGGATCGTCGCAGCCCTGGTGGAAGCCGGTTACGTACGCCGAGAGCCCGACCCGCAGGACGGCCGAGCGTGGCTCGCCACCCCGACCCCGGAGGGTGAAACCATGGTCTCCGGCGTCCGTTCAGCCCGGGTCCGAGAACTGCAACGCCGCATCGAAGACCTATCCCCGGAACACCAGTCGGCCCTGGTCAACGCCCTACCGGCCCTGGAGGAACTAGTCGGCGAAGCCGGCTGACCCACACCACACCCGAACCACGCTCGGTGAGCTGCGCGCACGCGCACCTGCGCTCTGGCTGCGCGCCTCGCGCACCCTTCTGCCCTGCGTGTCATCCCCGTATGGCCTGCGCGCCAGCGAACCGCATGTGTCAAGGGCAGATCGGTCGCGCGACCACCGCACACACATGATCGATCTGCCCTTGACACATGCGGTTGTCTCCGACCAGGCCATACGGGGAGGACACGCAGCCCCCCACCTCACCGCACCCTCGAAGCTCGAAGAGCTTTGCAAGGGATCCTTGGTGGCCTGCCCGTCCGGCGAGGACGCTCTTACGCCCGTAGACCCCAAGCCACCGAATCCACCCCGAGGCCACGCTTCGCAGGCGTCCCCTCGAAGTGAACGCCCCCGACACACACCCAACCACGGGGGTACGACAATCCCCGCGCCCCCAGATACCGCAGAACGCCCTCTCACCCCATCGCCACCGGCTCCCGAGACGACCGACCCGCGCGCCGCGTCCGAGAGCCACCCGTCACGACCGTGACCAACGCGCCCACCAACGCCCCCACCAGCACACCGCCCAACGCCCCAACGGTGTTGTTGTAGAAGTCCTGCGCCTCGCACACGCCCAACCCGGTCGCGCCCTGCACCAGCTCCACCGCACCGCTCAACCCCGCCGACAACGCGAACACCACCACGGGCCGCCCGGTCGCCAGCGTCGCGAAGAACGCGAAAGGCATCAACATCAACAGGTTCAGGCGTGCCAACGACCCGGTCAGCGAGAACTCGTTGGGAACGCACATCCCGATCAGGTCGGTCGTCCACACCCCGACACCCAGCGCACCCGGTCTGCCCAAGGTCACCGCCAAGGCCAGTGCCAACCCGCACCCGGCCAGCACCGACGGCACCGGTCGCCATCTCCGCCACCGTGCGAGGGCCAGGGCCGCCCCGCCGATCAGCACACAGCCGAAGAACATCGCCGCGACCACCTCGGGTCGGCTCAGCACCAGCTCCGCGATGTACGCGTCCTGTCGTGCGCTCATGTCCTACTAGACGCGCGAGTTCTGCTCCGGTTGGCCTAGTACCGGTAACGGAGGATCCGGCCGACGTCACGGAACCCCGGCAGCTTCGCCATGATCCGCAACGGGATCCGTCCCGACGCGGGCATTTCCTTCACCGCGGGCAACTCCAGGCTGCGCACCGACTCCACGCACGTCACACCCCACGGCTCGATCGCGCGAGGATCGTCCAGCCCCCAGTGCAGCGTCGCGCCCGCGTTGCGCACCGCGGGCACCAGCTTCTGCAACCTGATCCCGAACGACCCGTACACGTCGAACAACAGCTCACCACCGGAGAACCGCCGGACGATCCGCCGGACCAACCCGCGGACCTCGTCCTCCCGCAGGTACATGGTCAACCCCTCGAACACGGCCACGGTCGGCCGGTCGGCGGGCACGTCCTGCAGCCACCCCTCATCCGTGACCGACGATCCGACCATCCGATAATCCCCGCCGGGCAACGGAAGCAGCCGCGAGCGCAGCGCGATCACCTCGGGGTAGTCGACATCGACCCACCGCACGTCCCCGCCCGGCGTGAGCCGCTGCACCCGAGTGTCCAGCCCACAAGCCAGGTGCAGCACGGTGACCGCCGGATGCGACGCGACGAACGCCGCGGTCCAGTCGTCCAACTGCTTCGCCCGCATCGCCACGCCCGCCGCCGAGGACGCCGTCACCCCGGTCTTGCGGAAGTCGTAGTCGATCCGGGAAACCGCCTCCGCCGCGGCGACGTCGTGCAGGAACGACCTGGGCGCACGACTGTCCAACGCCCGCCCGTACAAGGTGGCGAGCATGGTCTCCGGGGCGCCGGTCAGCGTGATCTTCTCGCGGTCCACGACCGCCAAGCTAACCCCGCCCCGACGCCCCGGCGACCCGAACGCCCTCGCCCCCGACCCCGGCCCTTCGGTACCGCCCCTCGGCACCGCCGCTCGGCACCGCCCGCTCGGCACCGCCGCCCTAGGAGCCTCCGAACCCGCCCCGGAACCCGCTCCCGAAGTCCTCGAACCCGCGCTCCAACCGCCACAACGGGGACACCGGTCCCACCCCGCCCCCCAGCGGATACGCCGCGGCCACCGACCGCACGATGAACTCCTTGCCGAACCGCACCGCCGTGGGCACGTCCTCCCCGCGCGCGAGCCGGGACGTGATGGCCGAAGCCAGCGTGTCCCCGCTCCCGTGCGTGTCCTTCACGTCGTACCGGGGACCGGGCAGCTCGATGAACTCCGAGCCGTTGTAGAGGACGTCGAGGCATCCCGGGTCGTCCCACAGGTGCCCGCCCTTCACCAGCACCCACTCCGGCCCGAACTCGAACAGCGCCTCGGCCGCTTTCCGCTGGTCCGCGTGGTCACGCACCTCCACGCCGGTCAGCAGCCGCACCTCGTCCAGGTTCGGCGTCACCAACGTCGCACGCGGGAAGAGCACGTTGCGCAACGCGTCCAGCGCGTCGTCCGCGAGCAACTGGTTCCCGTGCATGGACGCCGCGACGGGATCCACCACGAACGGGATGGACCGTCCGATGTGGACCCGGTCGCACGCCGCCGCGACCGCCTCGATGATCGCGGCCGACGCCAGCATCCCGGTCTTCGCCGCGTCCACCCCGATGTCGGACGCCACCGCCTCGATCTGGGCGGCCACGACCTCCGGCGGGATCTCGGTGTACCCGGTCACGGCCAGCGAGTTCTGCACGGTCACCGCCGTCACGGCGGTCATCCCGTGCACTCCGCACGCGAACAGCGTGCGCAGGTCTGCTTGCAGGCCCGCACCACCGCCGGAGTCGGACCCGGCGATGGTGAGGACCCTGGGTGGTGCGATCGCCATCAGTCGTCCGCCATCAGTCGACCACCGGCAGGTAGACCTTGTTGCCCTGGCCGGAGAACTCGTGCGACTTCTCCTCCATGCCCGCCTCGATCGCCTCCACGGTCGACAGCCCGCGCTCCTCCGCGTACCGGCGCACGTCCTGGGTGATCTTCATCGAGCAGAACTTCGGCCCGCACATCGAGCAGAAGTGGGCCGTCTTCGCCGGTTCCGCGGGCAGCGTCTCGTCGTGGAACGACCGCGCGGTGTCCGGGTCGAGCGCCAGGTTGAACTGGTCCTGCCAGCGGAACTCGAAGCGGGCCTTGGACAGCGCGTCGTCCCAGTCCTGCGCCCCGGGGTGGCCCTTGGCCAGGTCCGCCGAGTGCGCCGCGATCTTGTACGTGATCACGCCGGTCTTCACGTCGTCCCGGTTGGGCAGGCCCAGGTGCTCCTTCGGCGTCACGTAGCAGAGCATCGCGGTGCCCAGCCAGCCGATCTGCGCCGCGCCGATCGCCGAGGTGATGTGGTCGTAGCCAGGCGCGATGTCGGTGGCCAGCGGCCCGAGGGTGTAGAACGGCGCTTCGCCGCACCACTCCTCCTCCAGCCGCACGTTCTCCGCGATCTTGTGCATCGGCACGTGACCGGGGCCCTCGATCATCACCTGCACGTCGTGCGCCCGGGCGATGTGCGTCAGCTCGCCCAACGTGCGCAGCTCGGCGAACTGCGCCTCGTCGTTGGCGTCCGCGATGGAGCCCGGCCGCAGGCCGTCGCCCAGCGAGAACGTCACGTCGTAGGTGCGCAGGATCTCGCACAGCTCCTCGAAGTGCGTGTAGAGGAAGCTCTCCTTGTGGTGCGCCAGGCACCACGCCGCCATGATCGACCCGCCGCGCGACACGATGCCCGTCACCCGGCGCGCGGTCAGCGGCACGTACCGCAGCAGGACGCCCGCGTGCACCGTCATGTAGTCCACGCCCTGCTCGGCCTGCTCGATCACGGTGTCCCGGTACACCTCCCAGGACAGCGCCGCCGGGTCGCCGTTCACCTTCTCCAGCGCCTGGTAGATCGGCACGGTGCCGATCGGGACCGGCGAGTTGCGCATGATCCACTCGCGCGTCTCGTGGATCCGCTTGCCGGTGGACAGGTCCATGATCGTGTCGGCGCCCCAGCGCGACGCCCACACCATCTTCTCCACCTCCTCCTCGATCGAGGAGGAGACCGCCGAGTTGCCGATGTTCGCGTTGATCTTGACCAGGAACTTCTTGCCGATGATCATCGGCTCGGCCTCGGGGTGCCGCCGGTTGAGCGGGATCACGGCACGGCCGATCGCCACTTCCTCCCGCACGAACTCGGGGCTCAAGCTCTCGCGCGCCGCGATGTAGGCTATCTCCGGCGTGATGATCCCGGCCTTGGCGTACGCCAGCTGGGTCACCGCCCCGTTGATCGGCTCGCGCGCGGCGACCCAGTCCGCGCGCAGCGCGGGGAGTCCACTGTGGACGTCGATGGTGGCGTCGGTATCGGTATACGGACCGGAAGTGTCGTAGAGATCGACATGCTCGCCGTTCGTGAGCTCCACCCTGCGGAAGGGAACCCGCACTCCGTCGGCCACCTCGCGGTAGACCTTGTGCGAGCCGGAGATCGGCCCGGTGGTGACGCTGGGCTTCACCGAACGGTCGTCAAGTGCCGTCACGACATTCCTCCCTACGCCGGCATTACCCGGTCAGGTTCAGGCGGTCGGCGGCACCGGATCGCTCCAGCCGCCCTCTCAGCCCGCTGTGGCGCGAGCTCCCGCGATGTTGAGTTGTCCGCCCGACCATAGCCAGGCCGCCGTGCGGATGCCAAGGGGGCCGGTTTGCGCGTACCTTTCACCGCGTGGCTGATCACCAGCCGTTCCCGCCCGGCGCGCGGCGCGTGGCCCGCCCCGCTGCGGTTTCGCCGTGCCCGTCGTGCGGCGACCTCGCCGGCCGCGGTTACCCCGAATGCCGCTACTGCGCCGAACTGGTGGACCAGTACTGGCTGCTCGACTGGCAGGAGCTGCTCGCCGCCGAGAAGCTCACCGAGGGCGGCGCCGGGGAGCGTGAGCTGGCCGAACTCGTGCTGGCCGACGAGGTGGGCCGGCACCCGTGGACGTGCACCGACTGGGCCATGACGCTCGTCTCGTGCTCGCAGTGCGGCGTCGAACCCGGCACCGGACCGGTGGACTGCGTGCGGTGCGCGATGGCCGAGGGGCTGCGGTGGTCGTGGGACCACGCCGGGTTCCCGGACGCCATCACGGCCGGGGAGCACGCCCTCCGGGTGGCGCGGGCGGTGCTGCGGGCGCCCCACCGGCGGCGGCCGACCGTGGTGCGGGCGTGGCGACTGCTGCTGCCGTTCCTGCTGGTCGGTGAGCTGCCGACGGTCGGCCAGGTGCAGCGCATCCGCGCCCACGTCATCGCGGGCGGGTACGCCGACCTGGCCGGTTGCACGTCGCACGTCGAGCTGGCCGGGTTCCCGGAGGTGCCGTGGCGGCGGTCAGCGCGGGTCGAACACCAGTCGAAGGCCCAGCGCGATCAGGACGCCGCCGGAGACCCGCTCGAGAGCCCGGCGCACCCGCGAACGGGTGAGCCGGCCGCGGACCCGGTCTAGCACGCCCACCACCACCAGGTACCACAGCGTGTCGACGGCCACCCAGACCAGCGCGAACAGCAGCAGCGTGCCGCGACCGGACCCGGCGGGCAGGAACTGCGGCAGGAACGAGATCGCGAACACGCCCAACTTCGGGTTGGCCAGGTTCACCACCAGGCCCGCGCGGAACGCGTGGCCCGCCGGCGGCGCCTCGGGCAGCGGCCCGCTCGCCGACCGGAACGCCTTCACGCCCAGGTAGACCAGGAACACCGCACCCGCGATGCGCAGCGAGTGGTAGGCCACTTCGGACGCGGTGAGCAGCACGGACAGGCCGAGCGCGGCCGCCACCGCCCACACCGCGACCGCGATCTCCATGCCGAACACCGTGGCCAGCGCACTCGCGCGTCCCCGGACCGACTGTCGCAGCACCAGCGCCGTACCGGGGCCGGGCGACAGCGCGATCAGGAAGGACGCCGCGACGAGCGCGGCCAGGTTGCTCCACATGCGGCCATCGTCACCCCGCCGTCGAGCGGTTTTCCGGGGTGGCCGGGCGGTGCTACTCGTCGTCCCCGTCCGCGAACGGGTCCTCGGAGGTGGCCGGATCCCAGCTCAGGCCGGGCACGCCCCAGCCGTTCGCCTTGACCATCTTCCGGGCCGCCCGCTTGTGCCGTCCCACCAGCCGGTCCAGGTAGATGATGCCGTTCAGGTGGTCGGTCTCGTGCTGCAGGCAGCGGGCGAAGAAACCGGTGCCCTCCACCTCCACCGGCTTGCCCTCGCCGTCGAAGCCGGTCACCTTCGCCCACGCCGCGCGCCCCGTCGGGTACGACTCGCCGGGAGCGGACAGGCAGCCCTCGTAGTCGTCGTCCGGATCCGGCATGCCCAGCGGGATCTCGGAGGTCTCCAGCACCGGGTTCGCCACCACGCCGCGGAACCGGTTGCCCTCGTCGTCGGGGCAGTCGTAGACGAACACGCGCAGGTCGACACCGACCTGGTTGGCCGCGAGACCCACCCCGCGCGCCGCCGCCATGGTCTCGAACATGTCGTCGACCAGCGCGCGCAACGCGTCGTCGAACACCTCGACCGGGCGGGTCGGGTGGTGGAGCACGGGCTCGCCGGCGATGACGATCGGGAGAACTGCCATGGCGTGCAGCCTATCCGGCGAGTAGTGGGTGACGCGCCGACTGATGAACCGACCCGGACCAAGATCACGTGATGTAATGGCACCCACGCAGAGGCACGGCTGAGGAGCCAGAGTGGACGCCGCAGAGGCACTGGTGCCGGCGGAGGGGCCGGACGACGGTCTGGACGACCGGGAGCGCGCGATCCTGGCCTTCGAACGCCAGTGGTGGAAGTACGCGGGCGCCAAGGAGCAGGCCATCAAGGAGCTGTTCGACCTGTCACCCACGCGGTATTACCAATTGCTGAACGCGTTGCTGGAGAAGGAAGAGGCCTTGGCTGCGGATCCGATGTTGGTCAAGCGGCTGAGGCGGTCGCGGTCAGGTCGGGCGAGGGCCCGCGCGGCGAGGCGACTGGGTGTCGAGCGCCGATGACCAACCCCGAACCCGCAGGCTCCGCCCACCCCGCCCGCGCGGCGGGCTACGCCCTGATCGGCGTGGCGGTCATCGCCCTGGTGATCGGCGTGACCAGCCTCTTCATCGGCGGCGACGATCCCGACACCGGCGCGCAGCAGAGCAGCGCGCCGCCGTCCAGCCAACAACCGACCAACTCCTCCGACACCCCGTCGTCGGGCAGCACCTCGTCGGGCAGCACGTCGGCGGCGGCACCGACCACCACGTCGCCCGCCGCACCGGACACCCCGGCGCCCACCACCGTTCCGGGCGCCGCCGGCAGCACGACCGCCGCGCCCCCGCCGGTCACGGTGCCCGCCAAGCCCCCGGTGCGCGTCTACAACAACAGCACCGTGGTCGGCCTGGCGGCGAAGGCGTCGGACGACATCCGCCGAGCCGGCTGGGAAGTCGCGGACACCGGCAACTACTCCCAGGGCCAGATCCCCACCACCACGGTCTACTTCCGCCCGGGAACGGACGAGGAAGCGTCCGCGCAGCAGCTGGCGCAGGCGCTGAAGGCCGAGGTCAAGCCCCGGTTCGACGGCATCGAGAGCGCCCACGCCGGCATCATCGTGATAGTGACCAACGACTACCAGGGCCCTTCTCCCGGCAAGATCTGACCCTCGGCCGAACCCGCCCGACGCTCGAAGCCCCAACCCCTGCGCTTCTGCTGCCCCGCGGCACTCGCAGCGGCGGGCTCTAGTTGCCGCGCGACTCCGCATAAGCCGCCAACGCCGCCAACTGCCCCGGATCCAACGAAGGCCGCACCGCTGTCCGCGCCGCCGCCAAGTGAGCCGCCGTCACCTCCGCCGCCGACAACGACTCCCGCATCGCGGTCAACGCCGCCTCCCGGACCAGCGCCGCGCAGTCCGCCGCCGAGTACCCGTCGAGCTCACCCGCCAACGCCACCAGGTCGACGTCCTCGGCCAACGGCGTGTTCCGCGCCGACGCCCGCAGGATCTCGGTGCGCGCCTCCGCGTCCGGCGGCGGCACGTACACCAGCCGCTCCAACCGCCCCGGCCGCAGCAGCGCCGGGTCGATCAGCTCGGGCCGGTTGGTCGCCCCCAGCACGATCACGTCCCGCAGCGGCTCGACCCCGTCCAACTCCGTCAGCAACGCGGCCACCACCCGGTCGGCCACCCCGGAGTCCGAGGACTGGCCGCGGCGGGGTGCGAGGGAGTCCACCTCGTCCAGGAACACCAGCGCGGGCGCGGCTTCGGCGGCCCGGCGGAACAGTTCGCGCACCGCGCGCTCGGACTCGCCGACGAACTTGTCCATCAGCTCGGCGCCCTTGACCGACAGCACGTTCAGCCGCCCGGTGCCCGCCAGCGCCCGCACCAGGAACGTCTTGCCGCACCCCGGCGGTCCGTACAGCAGCAGTCCGCGCGGCGGGGCGACACCCAGGCGCGCGAACGAGTCCGGGTACTGCAGCGGCCACAGTGCGGCTTCGGTGAGCGCCTGCTTGACCTCCACCATGTCGCCGACGTCGTCCAACGTCAGGCCGCCGGTGCGCAGGGTGTCCGAAGTGGACATGGAGATCGGTCGGACGGTGTCCAGCGCACCCACGAGATCCTGTTGCGCCACATGCGGTTCGGCGACATCACGTTGCCGCAGAGCCGACCGCACGGCCGCCTCGCGACGCAACGCGACCAGGTCGGCCGCGACGAAACCCGGTGTCCGGTCGGCGATCGCCCCCAGGTCCACATCGGACTCCAGCGGCACGTCGCGCAGCAGCACCCGCAGCAGGTCCGTCCGCACCACGCCGTCGGGCAGCGGTAGCACCAGCTCGCGGTCCACCAGCTCGGGAACGCGCAGCCGCGGGTCGATGGCCTCCGGGTGCGCGCTGGTCACGACGAGCGCGAAGCCGGGCTGCCGGGCCGCCGCACGCAGCGAGTCCAGCACGACGGTGGCCACGGGCGGCTGGTCGTGGGCGGGGAGCAGGGCTTCCACGTCGGTCAGCAGCAGCACGGCGGGGGACGTGGCGGACGCGATGGCGTCGGCGAGTCGCTTGGCCGTGGCGTTGGCTTCCAGCACCGCGATGCTCGGCGCGGCGAGTTCGACGACCTGCGCGCCCACGCTGTGCGCGACCGCCCGGACCAGCGTGGTCTTGCCGACGCCTTCCGGTCCGCTGACCAGGGCGGCGAGCCTGGGGGCCGCGCCGAGGCGGGTCAGCAGTTCCGGGTGGCTGAAGGTGAGGTCGAGCCACTCGCCGAGGCGGCGGGCGGCGTCCTGCTGGCCGACCAGGTCGGCGATGGGCACGGGTTCGACCCGGGGTTGTCCGGTGGCGGCTTCGGCGACCGGGACGGCCGCGGCGACCGGGGTGGGCGGCGCGTCCCCGGTGCGCGCGCCGTCGCGCCAGCCGACGACCGTGGACGGCTGCACGGCCACCGGCCCGCCGGAGGGCTCCACCGAGGTGATCGTCAGCAGCTCGTTCGTCCAGGTCATGCCGATGGCGTTGGACAGCTTGCGGCGGGTGACGCTGACGTCGACGCCGGGCGGTGGCGCGAGGTCCTGGGGGAGCAGGGACACGGCGTCGCCGACGGTGAGCACCTTGCCGGTCAACGCCATCCGCAGCGTCTCCGGCGTCAGCGAGGTGCTGGCCAGCCGCGACCCGGCGACCGTGACCGAGCGCGCGCCCGACACCTCGACCGGCGCGACCACGACCTCCGAGCCTTCGGTGACACCGAGGTTGGACAGCGTGACGTCGTCGACCAGGACCACGCCGGGCGCTCCGTCACCGGCGGCGGCGAGGGCGGAACTGACCCGGGCGCCCGTCAACCGCACCGCGTCCCAGGCGCGCAGCCCGAGCGCGTCCAGCACCTCGGGGTGCAGCCGAACGACTCCGCGCCGGGTGTCGAGGGCCGAGGGGGAGAGGCGGGCGGTCAACGTGATCACAGGGCGAGCCTAGGCCAACGGCTGCTCCCCGGCGCCGGAACACGGGCGTGAGCGGTAGCTCGCCGGCACGGTCTGCCGCGCGCTGGACGCCAGGCCGCGCTCGCCGGCAAGCGGCACGGTCGGCAGTGGACGCGTCCGGCAAGTAACGCGGTTGGCGGGCAGGAGCGGGCGTTCCCGGAGATGAGCGGGGCCGGGGGCCGCACCCGAGGTGCCGGCCCCCGGCCCCGCGAACAGTCAGGGTCGGTGGTGACGCCGAAGCCCGATCTGCCGCCAGCCCCGGCGTTTGTTCCGCCCCGGCTGACCGTTCGCCTCAGCCGCCACCTGAGCCGGGTCCACGCCGCGACGGGGCCTGCGGACGGCTCGCATGGCCGCTCCCGCCACCCGACCACCGAGCGGCCGGCGCAGGCCCAACCGCCGCGCGGCCACGCCGTGCGCGCGTTTGATCGCCCGGCGGTCCGCCGCCGGCACCTCCCACGCCTCCGGGTGCTTGGCCAGCCACCGGTACCGGCGCACCGAGTACGGCAGGTGGCCGAGGTAGACCAGCATCGCCGCGCTCAGCGCCACCAGCGGGAACGTGATCACGGCCGCCGCCAGCAGCCCCACCAGCACCAGCAGCGGCGCGACGGCCTTCGGCGGAACCCTGATCGTCTTCACCGACAGGGTCGGGATCCGGCTCACCAGCAGCAGGGCGATGCCCACCGTCCACGCCGCCACCACCCAGATGTCCGACCACCAGCCCGGCTGCCGGATCTGCTCCTCCAGGATCAGCGGGAGCAGCAGCAGCAGGCCGCCCGCCGGCGCGGGCACGCCGACGAAGAACTCCTTCGCGAACGGCGGCTGCGCGACGTCCAGCAGGGTGTTGAACCGGGCCAGGCGCAGCACCATGCAGACCGCGAAGATCAGCGCCACCACCCAGCCCTCGCGGTGCGGTTCGAACTTCCACACGTAGATGACCAGGGCCGGGGCCACGCCGAACGAGATCGCGTCGGCCAGCGAGTCCAGTTCCGCGCCCATCTTGCTGGTCGCGTCGAGCAGGCGGGCGATCCGGCCGTCCAGGCCGTCGAAGACGGCCGCCACGGCGATGGACGCGATGGCCGCGCCGTAGAGGTTGTTGATGGCGAAGTGCACCGCCGACAGGCCGGCGCACATCGCCAGCACGGTGATCGCGTTGGGCAGCAGCCGCACCCCCGGGCCGCTGGGCGCCACCGGGTCAGAGCTCCGGGAGTTCGGCGAGCACGGTCTCGCCGCCGATGGTGCGCTGGCCCGCTTCGACCAGCACCCGGCTGCCCCGGGGTACGTAGAGGTCGACCCGCGAGCCGAACCGGATCAGGCCGTACGTCTGGCCGACGGCCACCTCGTCGCCCTCGGCCACGTGGCACACGATCCGCCGCGCCACCAGGCCGGCGATCTGCACGACGACCACGTCGTGCCCGTCGGACGAGGTCAGCCACACCGTGTTGCGCTCGTTGTCCTCGCTGGCCTTGTCCAGGTCGGCGGACAGGAACTTGCCCGGCCGGTACGAGACCCGGCGGACCGCGCCGGCCACCGGGAGGCGCTGCACGTGGACGTCGAACACGGACAGGAACACGCTGACGCGGGTCATCGGCACCTCGCCGAGACCCAGTTCGGCCGGCGGCACGGCCTCCACCACGTGCGAGACCGTCCCGTCGGCGGGCGCCACGGCGATGCCCGGACGGGTGGGGGTGGTGCGCTTGGGTTCGCGGAAGAACCACGCGACCCACGCGGTCAGCAGGCCGCCGACCACGCCCGCGCGCCGGGAGAACCGGCGGAGCAGGAGGGTCGCGACGGCCGCGCCCAGCACGAACGGGCGGCCGGCGGGGTGCATCGGGGGGACGATCCCCCGCGCTAGGTCCAGGAAGTGGGAGACGGCACCACTGTGCTTGTCGCGATCGACGGTCATGGCTCTTCCGTGTCGGGGCAGTGCTTCGGCCGTCCACACGCTACGCCGGCGGCGTGCCGGCCCCCGTCCGGTGTGCCCGTGCGTCCCCCGACGAACGCACGCGCACACCGGAGCGGGGTGCGGGGAGTGTAATCCGGGTCACATGGCGTAATCAATAGCGTTCAGTGAGGACGCATTAACGCACGGTACTCAACCGATTCCGACACCCCGAATTGTCGAAATGGGCGGTTTGTCGAACCACGCCATTGTTGAACAATCCTAGTGGAGGAACCGGACGACCACCTCCGCGCCGGCCGCCAGCTCCGTCACGTCCTCGGGCACCTCGATCAGGCAGTCGCTGATCGCCAACGCGGACAGCAGGTGCGACCCCGGCCCGCCGACCGGCGTCACCACCCGCCCCGACTCGGGGTCGTATTTGCCCCGCCGGAACTGGGTGCGGCCCGCCGGGGACGTCAGCGGCGAGGTGAGCCGCGCCCGGACCGACCGGCGCTCGACGTCCGGGAACCCCATCGCCGCCCGCAGCGCGGGCCGGACCAGCACCTCGAACGACACCTGCGCGCTCACCGGGTTGCCCGGCAGCGTCGCCACCGCCACCCCCTGGTAGCGGCCCGCGCCCTGCGGCCCGCCCGGCTGCATGGCGACCTTCGTGAACTCCACACCGCGCCCGGTGAACGCGTCCTTCACCACCTCGTACGCCCCGGCGCTCACCCCGCCCGAGGTCAGCAGCAGGTCGAACCCGGCCAGCCGCGGGCCGATCGCCGCGTGGAACTCGGCCACGTCGTCGGGCACGAACCGCAGCAGCTCCGCCTCGCCGCCCGCCTCCCGCACGGCCGCCGCCAGCATCACGCCGTTCGACTCGTAGATCTGCCCCGGCTCCAGCGGCTCGCCCGGCCCGACCAGCTCCGAACCGGTCGACAGCACGAGCACCCGGGGCCGCCGGCGCACCGGCAGCGCGCCGAACCCCAGCGCCGCCGCCAACCCGAGCTGCGCCGGGCCCAGCACGGTGCCCGCGCGCAGCACCGTCGTGCCCACCGCCACGTCGTCCGCCGCCCGCCGCACGTTCGCCCCGGCCGGCACGGCCCGGTCGATCCGCACCGACGACGTGCCGCCGTCGGTCCACTCCACCTGCACCACGGCGTCCGCCCCGGCCGGCAGCGGCGCGCCGGTCATGATCCGGTGCACCGCGCCCGGCTCCAGCGGCGCCGACGCCGTGCGCCCGGCCGGGATGTCGTCCGCCACCGGCAGCACCACCGGCACCGACGCCAGGTCGGCCGCCCGCACCGCGTAGCCGTCCATCGCCGAGTTGTCGAACGGCGGCAACGCGATCGGCGCGACCAGGTCCTGCGCCAGCACCAGCCCCAGGCAGTCCACCACCGGCAGGGACACCACCGGCAGCACGCCCAGCAGTCCGGTGATCCGCTCCCGGTGGTCCGCGACACTGGTCAACGAGTTCGACACGACCACCATCCTGCCGCCCGCGTGCGAAACTGCTCCGACCGGCCGCCAGGCGCGAGGGCACGAGGAGGGCACGTCCGGTGCAGGTCCGCACGCGACACACGCCGACTTTCGGGGTGGCCAGGCTGGTGCTCGCACCCGCCGAACCGGTCCTCGTCGAACGCTCGTCGCTGTTCGCGACCAGCTACGGGATCAACCACGACACCAAGGGCAAGGCGCCCGGCGTCAAGGCCGCGCTGTGCACGGCGGGCGCCGAAGGCGGGTGGGTGGACGTCGCCCCGCCGCTGCCCGGCGACCTGCACGTGCTGGAACTCGACGGCGCGACCGGCTGGTGCGTCGCCCGCAACAGCTGGCTCGCCTCGTCCGGCTCGGTCGTCATGGACCCGGCCGCCCCGCCGCTGCGCGCACTGCACGGCGGCGACAGCGGGTTCCTCACCTACGTCTACGGCTCCGGTTCGGTCGTGCTGGCCTGCTACGGCACGCTCGACGTGGTCACGCTCGACGCGGGCGAGCTGATCACCCTGGACAGCGGCCACGTCGTCGGGTTCGCCGACACCCTCCAGTGCCGGTTGAGGGCCGTTTCCCCGGACGCGCCCCAATCCGTGCGCAACGGCGACGGCCTGGTGCTCGACTTCGCCGGTCCGGGCCTCGTGCTGACCCGGACGCGCAGTCCGCGAGGACTCGTCAGTTGGTTGCGCGACAACGGATTCAGCGTCCGCGCATGACTCCATAAGGAGGTATCGCGAGCCCCCTCGTGCCTCTAGCGTGGCGGTTTGCTCAGGTATTTCTCGAAGGAGGACGTCTTGGCTGTCGGCACGGTCAAGTGGTTCAACTCGGAGAAGGGGTACGGCTTCATCGCCGCCGACGGCGGGCCCGATGTCTTCGTGCACTACTCGGCGATCCAGATGGAAGGCTTCCGCACGCTGGCCGAGGGAGACCGCGTGGAGTTCGAGATCCAGTCCGGCCGCGACGGCCGCAGTCAGGCTTCGGACGTCCGGAAGGCATCGTGAACCCCGCCCGGCCCGCCACGCGGCGGGTCGGGCCGTCCCTCCCGGCGGCGCGGTCCGCGACCACACCGCCCGCGATCACACCGCCGGTGGTCACCTCGGCGGTCTCGTCGGCCGGACCGGCGGCCTCCCCGGTGGCGGTGCCCGGCGGTCTTACCCGGAACCCGGCGCACGCCGGTCCACGCGGACGTTAGGCTGCCCCGCGTGTCGGAGGACCTGAGCGGGCGACGGTTGGGCCACTACCGGATCGACGGGGTGCTCGGCCGCGGTGGCATGAGCGTGACCTACCGGGCCACGGACGTCCGGCTCGGCCGCAAGGTGGCGCTGAAGGTCATCGGCGAGCACCTCACCGCCGACGCCGAGTTCCGCGAGCGGTTCGTCGACGAGGCGCGCAACACCTCGGCCATCGACCACGCGAACATCGTGCCGCTGTACGACTTCGACGAGGTCGACGGCCTGCTCTACATCGCCATGCGGCTGGTCGACGGCCAGGACCTGGCCAGCCACATCAAGGACGGCCCGATCTCGCCCGCGCGCACCCTCACGCTGCTCGGCCAGGTCGCCGAAGCGCTGGACATGCTGCACGGCAAGGGGCTCGTGCACCTGGACGTGAAGCCGGCCAACGTGCTGGTCACCACCAAGGAAGCGTCCCGCGAACACGTCTACCTGGCCGACTTCGGGCTCACCCGGCGCGGCGCCACCGGCCACCGCACCCGCACCGGCGACTTCCTCGGCTCGCCCACCTACGCCGCGCCCGAGCACCTGCGCGGCGAGCCGCTGGACGGCCGCACCGACCAGTACGCGCTGGCCTGCATGGTGTTCGCCTGCCTGTCCGGGCGTCCCCCGTTCCAGGGCGGCGTGCAGGACGTCATCCAGGGCCACCTCGCCTCGGACATCCCCACCCTGACCTCGCTGGTCGCCCTGCCGCCGGGCATCGACGACGTGCTGCGCAAGGGCACCTCGAAGGACCCCAACCAGCGGTTCGGGTCGTGCCAGGAGCTGATCTCCGCCGCCCGCACCGCGCTGGGCGGTGCGGCCACCGTGACCACGCCCCCGCGCCGGGTCGACGCGCCGGTCCCCGGGCCCACGCCCGTGCCCGGACCGCAGTCCGGCGGGGTGCCCGCGCAGCAGCCGCCGCGCTACCAGCAGGGACCTGGACACCAGCAGGGGCCGGGCCAGCAGGGACCGCAGGGCCGGCCGCAGTCCGGCGGGTTCGGCCGGCAGCCCGACTTCCTCGCCGACCCGGTCCGGCTGCGCCCGCCCACCCAGGTCGGCGGCGCCTCCGCGTTCACCACCACCTCCAAGAGCCGCCCCGCGTGGGTCGCGCCGGTGGTGGTCGGCGTGGCGGCGATCATCGCGATCGTCGTCCTGGTGCTGATCCTCACGCCCAAGTCCGAGCAGCCGCGCCCGCCCGCCACCACCAGTTCGGGCGAATCCATCGACGTCGGGGGCAACAGCGGCAGCGAGAAGCCGCTGCCCACCAGCGTGCCCGTGAAGACATCCCGCTGACCTGCGGTTCTTGCACTCGCCCTGGTTGAGTGCTAAACACGGACCTGGCACTCGGACCACCTGAGTGCCAGCACGCAGGCTGGGACGGTGAGGCAGGTCCCTTCACCGGGGCAGGTCGTCCGTCGCGGGCACCGAGCCTGGCCAAGCACCGTGTTCCGCTGTGGACTCACGTCCGCAGTGGCCCCATAAGTCGTTACATAAGGCGGAGGAACACACCGCAATGGCCAAGATGATCGCGTTCGACGAGGACGCCCGCCGTGGTCTTGAGCGCGGCATGAACATCCTCGCGGATGCCGTCAAGGTGACGCTGGGTCCGAAGGGCCGCAACGTCGTGCTCGAGAAGAAGTGGGGCGCGCCGACGATCACCAACGACGGCGTCTCCATCGCCAAGGAGATCGAGCTGGAGGACCCGTGGGAGAAGATCGGGGCCGAGCTCGTCAAGGAAGTGGCGAAGAAGACCGACGACGTCGCCGGTGACGGCACCACCACCGCCACCGTGCTCGCCCAGGCCCTTGTCCGCGAGGGTCTGCGCAACGTGGCCGCGGGTGCCAACCCGCTCGGCCTCAAGCGCGGCATCGAGCAGGCCGTCGAGGCCGTGACCGAGCAGCTGCTCAAGACCGCCAAGGAGGTCGAGACCAAGGAGCAGATCGCCGCCACGGCGTCCATCTCCGCGGGCGACTCGACCATCGGCGAGCTGATCGCCGAGGCCATGGACAAGGTCGGCAAGGAAGGCGTCATCACGGTCGAGGAGAGCAACGCGCTCGGCCTCGAACTCGAGCTCACCGAAGGCATGCGCTTCGACAAGGGCTACATCTCGGGCTACTTCGTGACCGACCCGGAGCGCCAGGAAGCGGTTCTCGAAGACCCGTACGTCCTGCTCTACGGCTCGAAGATCGCGTCCGTGAAGGACCTGCTGCCGCTGCTGGAGAAGGTCATGCAGAGCGGCAAGCCGCTGCTGATCATCTCCGAGGACGTCGAGGGCGAGGCCCTGGCGACCCTGGTGGTCAACAAGATCCGCGGCACGTTCAAGTCGGTCGCCGTCAAGGCCCCCGGCTTCGGCGACCGCCGCAAGGCGATCCTCCAGGACATCGCGATCCTGACCGGTGGCCAGGTCATCACCGAGGACGTCGGCCTCAAGCTGGAGAACGCCGACCTGTCGCTGCTGGGCAAGGCGCGCAAGGTCGTCGTGACCAAGGACGAGACCACGGTCGTCGAGGGTGCGGGCGACGCGGAGCAGATCCAGGGCCGGGTCAACCAGATCCGGGCCGAGATCGAGAAGTCCGACTCGGACTACGACCGCGAGAAGCTCCAGGAGCGCCTGGCCAAGCTCGCCGGTGGTGTCGCGGTCATCAAGGCCGGCGCCGCCACCGAGGTCGAGCTCAAGGAGCGCAAGCACCGCATCGAGGACGCGGTGCGCAACGCCAAGGCCGCCGTGGAAGAGGGCATCGTCGCCGGTGGCGGCGTGGCGCTGCTCCAGGCCGCCGAGGCCGCGTTCGCGGGCCTGAAGCTCGAGGGTGACGAGGCGACCGGCGCGAACATCGTCAAGGTCGCCGTCGAGGCGCCCCTGAAGCAGATCGCCATCAACGCCGGCCTCGAAGGCGGCGTCGTGGTGGAGAAGGTCAAGGGCCTCCCCGTCGGCCACGGCCTCAACGCCGCGACCGGCGTGTACGAGGACCTGCTCGCGGCCGGCGTGCCGGACCCGACCAAGGTGACCCGCTCGGCGCTGCAGAACGCGGCGTCCATCGCGGCCCTGTTCCTGACCACCGAGGCCGTCGTGGCCGACAAGCCGGAGAAGGCGGGCGCTGCGCCTGCCGTCCCGGACGCCGGTGGCATGGACTTCTGACAGCCGCACGTACCGCTGAAGGCCCGGTCCTGGTTGGGACCGGGCCTTTCGGCTTTTCCGGGGCCTGATCGCGGCTTCCTCGCCCGCTGGATCCGCCCTGGGCAGGCGTGACCCGACTCGGTGCGGTCGGTGCGGTGGTGTCGCCGTGCGCCGTGCCGTGCGGTGGTGTCGCCGTGTGCGCTGGGCGGTGCGGCCGGTGGCCATGTGACGTGCGCGGGGCTCTGGGCGTGACGTGATGTGCCGACGCCGCGCATGGTCGGAGGTGTTGGGCGGTGGGCGGCAGCGGTGACCGCGGAGGTGGTGACCGCGCCGCCGCCGGTCACAACATGATCGTCGGGGTCACCACGGTTCGTCCGGGCTCGCCTCGGGAGTTCACCAGGTGCACCACGATCTGCGTGGTGCCGGTGGGAACGTCCGCCAGCACGAACCGCCCGCCGTCGTCGGCCGTGGTGGTGCTCGACTCGTGCTCGGCCACGCGCACCTCGACGGTGTGCTCCCCGGCGGGTACCAGCCACCCGTCGATGCGGTGCCGGGCGCCGCTGGGCGTGAAGTTGACCATCAGGGTCAGGTTGTCCACCGTGAACGTGATGGTCCCGGGATTGCCGCCGCGCACGCCGGCGAACGAGCCGGCCCGCTCCCAGCGTGCGACCTCGACGTCGAGGTTCTCCAGGGCTACCGCGAACTGGATCCGTTCGACCAGTCCCACCGGCGGCGCGTCGAGTTCGTACACCAACCGGTTGAGCTCGGTGAGGACAGCGGTGTCCTCTTGGCCTCTGCGGTCATCTTGGCCTCTGCGGTCATCGCGCGGGTCGATGTCGTTCACCGCGATCCTCCTTCCGCGTCGAGATGTGTGCGCAGCATGTTCAGGCACCGGCCCCTGGTCGGGCCGATGCTGCCGCGTGGCATGGACAGTGCTTCGGCGACCGCGCGGTACTCCGCCCGCCCGGCCAGCACGGTGAGTCGCAGGAGTTCCTGGCACTTCTGCGACAGGCGGCCGAAGGCCCGCCACAACCGGTGGTCCCGGTCGTCGGTCAGGGCCGCGTCCTCGGGCAGCCCGTACTCGCTTTCCAACTGCTCCGCCAACTCGTCGGACAGCGCGGCTTCCCGGCGAGCGGGGGTCCAGGTGCGCTGGGCCTCGCGGCGCGTCGCGACGACGAGCCACCCGGCCAGCGCACGGGGTTCGATCAACCGGTCCAGGTGGCGCAGCAGCGCGAGCCAGACCGTCTGCACCACGTCCTCCGCGGTGCTGCGGTCCAGCCCGTGCCCCCTGGCCACGTGCCACACCAGCGGGGTCAGGTCGGCCACCAGCACGTCCAGTGCCCGGCGGTCGCCGTCCCGGGCGGCGATGACGCACGCTGCGTGTCGATCCGTGCCGTCCAAGCCCTCCCACGGTGGGCGCTCACCGGCCGTGCGCAGATCTCCCACGCCGTCACCTCCTCCTCGACATCCCCCAGCCGTAGCTGATCGTCACACACCATCGTCGCGCCTGCGCCGGCGGTCCGCGATGCCCCCCTCGCACCGCGGACCGCCCTCCTTCACCGCGGGCGGCGACCGATCGACACCCCTCGAAGCCGACCGGGCACCGCCACCTCCCCCTCGGTGGTCAGTGGGACGACGGTGTGCGGCGGTCGTCGGTGTGGTCCGGCTCGGCTCTCACGGGATGCCTCCTGGGTTCGAGGTCCGGTCATGAGATAAGGAGGGGGTAGTTCCGCGGTGGATACACACGCCGTCGTTAACAGTTCACTGTCAGCGAATCCGGAACGCGTTAGTGCAGGTGGAAGGCCTCGTTCCGGGCACGTTCACAGGCTGGGCCGGGGCGGTCGGCGAGGTGCCCGACTGACGCCGCACGACCTGTTCTCGGCGTTCGTGGGACGTGTGCCGTGCTCGGGTCGTGCGTCGTGGCCGGGAGCGGGCGGGCGGCGGCCCGTTATGGTCCAGACCATGCTTGAGGTCATCGCTCTCGACGCGGACGACGCCGTCGCCGCCCAGGCCGGTGGAGCGCACCGGCTCGAACTCGTCACCGACATGGCCGCCGACGGCCTGAGCCCGTCCCCGGCCCTGGTCCGCAGCGTGCTGGCCGCCACGGACCTGCCGGTCCGGGTGATGCTGCGGGACGCGCCGGGGTTCGCGCCCAATTCCCCCGACGGGCTGCGCCGGGACGCCGCCGCGCTGCGGGAGGCGGGCGCGTCGGAGTTCGTGCTGGGCTTCCTGGACGCCAAGGGCTGGGTCGACGTGGCCGCGTGCACCGCGGTGCTGGGCGAACTGCGTGGTTGCAAGTGGACGTTCCACCGCGCGCTGGACAACTCCGCCGACCCGGAGGCGGCGTGGGGCGTGGTGGCCGGGCTGGGCTGCGACACGGTGCTGGCGTCCGGTTCGCCGCGCGGCGTCGCGCACGGCTTCGCGGTGCTGGAGCGGCTCGCGGCCCGCCAGGACGAGGTGTCGCTGCTGGTCGGCGGAGGACTCCAGCCCGAGCACGTCGCACCGTTGAAGGCGGTCGGGGTGACCGGGTTCCACGTCGGGAGCGCGGTCCGGCCCGGCGGGTGGGCTGCGCCGCTCTCCGCCGACGCTGTCCGGACCTGGGCAAATCTGGTCTAGACCGCTTGTCGATTCGGACACTACCATCCCCGTTGCTTCCCATGAAATAGCCGTTGCAGATGACGCAACATTGCTGGAGGGGGTTCGGAAGATGCGGGTAGCCAAGAGGGTGGCCGCCGTGGCGGCAGGCCTGGCCGTCACGGTGCTGGCCACAGCCGGGCTTTCCGGGTGCGCCCCGGTCCAGTCCGGTCCGGCCGCGACCGGAACCGATCAGCAGACCGGGCAGCTCCGCGTCTGGCTGTTCGACGAGGTCAACCGGGGCCCCAAGGAAGCCGTCGTGAAGGAGGCGGTGACCGAGTTCCAGAACGCCCACCAGGGTGTCACGGTGGACGTGCAGTACATCCAGGTGCAGTCGCGCGCGGAGCGGTTCAAGGCCGCGTTCAGCGACCCGAAGAGCGCGCCGGACGTCGCCGAGTTCGGCAACACCGACCTCGCGGGCTACGTGTCGGGCGGTGGGTTCGCCGAGCTGGACCTGTCCTCGTGGGCGGAGGCGAAGGACCTGCTGCCCACCGTGGCGGACACCGGCAAGGTGGACGGCAAGACCTATGGCGTGCCCTGGTACGTGGGCATCCGGGCGCTGTACTACCGGACGGACGTCTTCACCGAGCTGGGCCTGAAGCCGCCGACGAAGCTGGACGAGATCGCGCCGCTGGCCCGGCAGATCCGCGCCGCCAAGCCCGACCTGCTGGGCATCTCGGCCGGCGGCAAGTACACCTACGCCGCGATGCCGTTCGTGTGGGCCAACGGTGGCGACATCGCCCGCGAGGACGGCGGCAAGTACGTCTCCACCATCGACAGCACCGAGTCCAAGGCCGGTCTGCGCCAGTACACCGAGCTGATCTCGGACGACATCTGCCCGCCTGCCCAGTGCGCGGGCAACGGCGGCGACGCGAGCGTCGAGGCGTTCCGCGCCGGCAAGGCGGCGATGGTCATCGGCGGCGACTTCAACCGCAAGTCGGTCGACGCCTCCACGGCCGCCGGCAAGTACGCCGTGGTGCCGGTGCCGGGCACGACCGCCGGCTCGATCGCCCCGGCGTTCGCGGGCGGCAACCTGCTCGGCGTGATGAAGGGCTCCGAGCGCAAGACGCTGGCCAACCAGTTCCTCCAGCTGCTGGGCGGCAAGCAGTACCAGCGCAAGATGTTCGACGCGATGGGCAACATGCCGACCTTCGGCGACGTGCAGAACGACCTGGCCAAGGCCAACCCGGTGGTCGAGCCGTTCATCAAGACGCTCAACGCGGGCACCAAGTTCGTGCCGGTGACCCCGAACTGGGCCAAGATCGACGCCCAGGCGGTGCTGCCGACGCTGCTGCAGGAGGTCGCGGCGGCGGGCAACGACCTGGACACCGCGGCGAAGAAGGCGGCCGACGCGATGAACGCGGCGTTCAGTTCATGATGCGTGCCACCAAGGGTGACGGGCGGATCGCCTTCGCCTACCTCACCCCGGCGCTGCTGCTGCTGGTCGGGCTGCTGGGCTACCCGATCTACCAGCTGGTGCTGATCTCCTTGTTCGACTACGGCCAGGAGCAGGTCAGCGGCGGCGTGCCGCTGACCTTCCTGGGCCTGGAGAACTACGCGAACCTGCTGGCGGACGCCAAGTTCTGGTCCGTGCTCGGGCAGACGGTCGGGTTCGCGGCGGTGTGCGTGATCGGGACGCTGGTGGTCGGTGCGGCACTCGCCGTGCTGGCCACCAGGGTCCGCACCTGGGCGCGGCTGACGCTGTTCCTGGCCGCGCTGGGCGCGTGGGCCACGCCGGCGGTCGCCGGGTCGACCATCTGGCTGTTCCTGTTCGACGCGAACTTCGGGTTCGTCAACGAGGTGCTCGGCACCACCGGGTTCTCCTGGACCTACGACCGGTGGGTGGCGTTCGGGCTCGTCGCGGCGCAGGTGATCTGGTGCTCGTTCCCGTTCGTCATGGTGACGCTGTACGCGGGCATCAAGGCGATCCCGGGCGAGGTGCTGGAGGCCGCCGCGCTGGACGGCGCGTCGGCGCTGCGGACCGCGCGGTCGGTGATGCTGCCGCTGCTGCGGCCGTTGCTGATCGTCGTGACGATCCAGTCGATCATCTGGGACTTCAAGGTGTTCACCCAGATCTACATCATGACCAACGGCGGCGGGATCGCCGGGCGCAACCTCGTGCTCAACGTCTACGCGTACCAGCAGGCCTTCGCCGCGTCGGAGTACGGGCTGGGCGCGAGCATCGGCGTGGTGACGACGGTGCTGCTGCTGCTCGTCACGCTCGGGTACCTGCGCGCGCTGAAGAAGTCCGGAGAGACGCTGTGAGGCGGGGCATCGCCGAGGTCGTCACCGTGCTGATCGCCGGTGTGGTGGCGTTCCCGCTGTACTGGATGGTGTTGACGGCGCTCAAGCCCGAGTCCGAGGTGATCTCCGCGGACCCCCGGCCGTGGACGCTGGCGCCGACGTTCGACAGCTTCGTGCGCGCGCTGACCGTGCAGAGCTTCGGGCGGTACCTGGTGAACAGCCTCGTGGTGGCGTTCGCCGTGGTGCTGATCAGCCTGCTGATCTCGTTCCTGGCGGCCACCGCGCTGACCCGCTTCCGGTTCCGCAGCCGGACGACGCTGCTGGTGATGCTGCTCGTGGTGCAGATGGTGCCGGTGGAGGCGCTGACCATCCCGCTGTTCTTCATGATGAAGTCGGTGCGGGACGTGGTGCCGGTGTTCGGCCTGAACCACCTGGGCTCGCTGGTGCTGGTGCACCTGGCGTTCAGCCTGCCGTTCGCGATCTGGATGCTGCGCGGGTTCGTCGCGGCCGTGCCGGTGGAGCTGGAGGAAGCCGCCACGCTGGACGGGGCGTCCCGCTTCCGGTTCCTCTGGCAGGTGCTGTTCCCGCTGGTGGCCCCCGGTCTGGTGGCGACCAGCGTGCTGTCGTTCATCCACGCGTGGAACGACTTCCTGTTCGCCAAGACGTTCATCATCTCGGCGGCGGAGAACCAGACGCTGCCGCTGGCGCTGCAGGTGTTCGTCAAGCCGGACCAGAACGACTGGGGCGCGATCATGGCGGGATCGACGTTGATGACGATCCCGGTGCTGGTGTTCTTCATCCTGGTGCAGCGGCGGTTGGTCGCGGGACTGGCGGGAGCGGTGAAGTCGTGATTCTTCCTCGACCGGTGTCTTTTTCCCGTGGAGACGGGGAGATCGAGTGGGACGGCGCGGTGGACGGCCGGCTGTCGCTGGACGGCCCGTCGGGCTCGTACCGGCTGACCATCGGCCCCGACGCGTCCGGTAAAGCCGGCTCGTCCGGTGCGGCCGGCGGGTCGGGTGCGGCCGGCAGGGCGGGGGTCCTGGTGGAGGCTGCGGACGAGGCGGGCCTGTTCTACGCCCGGCAGACGCTCAAGCAGCTGGCCGGGCCGGACTCGTTCCGCGCCGCGCCCATCCGCAGTGGTCCGACCCGGCTGCCGGTGTGCGTCGTCGAGGACTCGCCGCGGTTCGCGTGGCGGGGCGTGATGCTCGACGTGGCACGGCACTTCCTGCCCAAGCACGACCTGCTCCGGTACGTCGACCTGCTCGCGGTGCACAAGCTGAACGTGCTGCACCTGCACCTGACCGACGACCAGGGCTGGCGGTTCGAGTCGAAGCGCTACCCGAAGCTGCACGAGGTCGGCGGCTGGCGGCCGTCGTCCCGGTACGGCGACCGGCGCAGCGGCGGCCAGACCGGGCGTCCGCACGGCGGCTACTACACGCAGGACGACCTGCGGGAGGTCGTGGCGTACGCGGCGGCGCGGCACATCACCGTCGTGCCGGAGATCGACGTGCCCGGCCACAGCCAGGCCGCCATCGCGGCCTACCCGGAGCTGGGCGTGTCCGGTGGCGGCGTGTGGACCGACTGGGGCGTGAACCCGAACGCCCTCAAGGCCGACGAGCCCACCGTGGACTTCTACCGGAACGTGTTCGACGAGCTGCTGGACGTCTTCCCGTCCGAGATCATCGGTCTCGGCGGCGACGAGGCCGAAGGCGGCGACGGCCGGTTCGTCCGGCGGATCGCGCAGCACCTGGTGCGGCGCGGCCGGCGCCCGCACGGCTGGGACGAGGTGCTGGACGTGGGTCCGCTGCCCACCGGCACGGTCATCGCGTCCTGGCGCGGCGAACAGGCCGGGCTGACCGCGTTGGAACGGGGCCACGACGTCGTCATGTGCCCGGAGGGGCACGTCTACCTGGACTACCGCCAGGCCGACGACCCGAACGAGCCCATCCCGGTCGGCACCGTGCTGACCTGGGAGGACGTCTACTCATACGAGCCGGCGGCGGCGGATCGGGTGCTCGGCGCACAGACGAACGTGTGGACCGAGCACCTCGACTCCCCGAGGCGGCTGGACTACGCCGCCTTCCCCCGGTTGAGCGCCTTCGCCGAAGTGGTCTGGAGCCCCGCACCCCGTGATCTCGCGGAGTTCCGGACCCGGCTGGTCGAGCACCACCTGCCGAGGCTGGACGCACTGGGCGTCGAGTACCGGCCCCTGTCCGGTCCCCGTCCCTGGCAGATGCTCCCCGGTGTGCCCGGCTTCCCCCGCTGAACACACCCCTGGTCGAAACGGTGGAACGCCGTGCTGTCCGGGGCACGACCCCGGACAGCACCCCCGGTGTCGGACGTCAGTCCTCTTCGGGCATGAGGATCCACGCCGCGAGGTAGAGGATCGCGCCGGCGCCGAACCCGAACAGGGTCGCGGCGACCAGCAGGATGCGCAGCAGCGCGGCGTCCACACCGAGGAGCTTGGCGACGCCGCCGCACACACCCGCGACCATCCGGTCGTTCCGGCTGCGGCGGAGCTTCTTGACCTTGTCGGTGGCTTGGTTGAGCACGTCGTTCGTCATGGCTCAATAGTGCTGGTCAGGACGCCGTGGCACATCGGGGACGGACCCTGAACCCGCCCTCGGGGTAGAACCACGACCTCCTCCGGGGGCGGTTCCGGCGGAACACCGTCAGGGGACGGCCGATCGTGGGTTGGCCGACCGTGGGCAGCCGGTCGTGGGTCGGGCGGTGGCGGGCCGGGCGGTGGCGGGCCGGGTAAGTGCGGGCTGCGCCGTCACGGGCAGGCGGTGGTCGATCATGCTCGGAGGCCGCGGAGCCCGTCCTGCGCGGACTTGGCGGCAGTGGTGCCGTCGCTGATGTGCAGGATCGCGTCGGCGGCGTCGAGGGTCGTCTCGTCGAGGGGGAAGTAGCCCTGCGCGGGGGTGGTGTCGGTGCGCGTGCGGGCGGAAGTGACCGCGGTGGGCGTTGTCAGGCCCCAGCCGGTGACGCGACCTTGCAGGGAACTCTCGTAGGTGCCCGCCTCGGGCTCTCCGAGCCCGAGGGCTTCGCTGCGGCCCAGGCTGCCGGCGACGAAGGTGTACTGCTCGTCCGACAGGCACTCCACGACCGCGCCGGCGCCGTACCAGCTGACGTCCATGTCCGCCGGCCGCCAGGTGCTCAGGCTTCGCCGCAGGTGGAGGTTGTGGGCGAAGACCAGGGTCGCGCCCCGGTGGGCCTCGACACCCCGGATGTCGAGGAGGTTCCGGGCCATCAGCGCGTCCCGGGTGGCGGACAGGAGGGATATCCGCGCGCTCTGTTCGAGGCGTACCGCCGCCTGCCGGTGGTAGCGCAGCAAGCCGAGACCGGCGGTGAGGTGCGTCCTGGCCCGCAGCCACTCGGCGCGTGATGTCGCCGCGACCAGTTCCGGTGCGCGCGCGTAGAGCGAGGTGAGCATGTCGTCGGCGACCGATCGCAGCCTGTCGGCCTCGGCTGTGGCGCCGACCGACATGGCCGGGTCCATGATCGCCTCCGTGCGGCTCCACCGTTCTTCGTCACCGGCGAGGGCCGCGAGATCGAGGTCGATTCCCAGGTAGTCGCGGGCGTGTTCGAGGTACCGCTGCGGACTGGGTGCACTCATCATCTCCGTGGAGACGTCGAAGCCGTGGAACGCCAACCGCTCCTCCGCGGGGCGGTTCTCGTTGTAGTCGCGCATCCAGGCGACCAGTTGCCGATTGGCGTCCAGCTCCCCGAAGCCGTGCGAGAAGCCTTCGCCCATCGCCGCGTCGAGGGTTCCCACGCCCCGCTGGACGAAGTCGTCCACGGTGAGCGCAGCCACGCGATCGGTCTCCAGTGCGATCGACCGGAAGCCGCGGTCGACCAGCCGGGCGAACAGCTCGTTGCGGACCCACGCGAACGCCGGTTCCTGGTGCGTCGGCTCACCGAGCGCCAGCAGGTCACACGACGCGGTCACGAAGTCTCGAATGTCCTGACTCATGAGTCTCAACCGTATCTTTGAAAGAACGGTTGAGGCTTTGGCGGCATCGGCCGTCGAGCCGTGCGGTAAAGTCTCAAACCGGTGAAAACCTTGCGACCGGCCGACCTCGCGCGCGAGCACGGCATCTCCACCCAGGCGGTCCGCAACTACGAGCGGGACGGGTTCCTCCCGCCCGCCGACCGCACGCCCAGCGGCTACCGCATCTACACCGAGGTGCACGCGGTGGCGCTGCGCACCTACCTCTCGCTCATCCCGGCCCACGGCCACTCGGCCGGGGGCCGGATCATGAACGCCGTCCACGACGGCGGGCTCGACCACGCCCTGACGATCATCGACCGCGGCCACAGCCAGTTGCTCCGCGACCGGGAGACCCTCGACGCGGTGCGGAAGGCGGTGGGCCACCTGACGGCGGAGCCCGACGCCGCTCCGGACCGATCGGCAGCCCCCGACACCCGGAGCATCGGCGAACTCGCACACCGGCTCCGCGTCACCCCGGCGACCCTGCGCAACTGGGAGAGCGCCGGCATCCTCGCCCCCGCACGAGACCCGGCCACCGGGTACCGCGTCTTCCGCGCGACCGACATCCGCGACGCGGAGCTCGCCCACCTCCTCAGACGCGGTGGCTACCCGCTGGAGCACATCTCCACCGTGGTGCACCGGATCCGGACCGCCGGGGGGACGGACACGCTGTCCGGTGCCCTGGCCGACTGGCAGCGGAAGCTGACCGCGCAGGGCCTCGCCATGCTCCACTCGGCCACTCGGCTCAGCCACTACCTGAGCGTGCTCGACGGTGGGCGCGGGCGGTCCGGTGGCGGACTGCCGGGGTGGCCCCGCGCTATGTTCGGTCCGTGACGCCCGAGGACCTGGCTGCCGAGTTGGACCGCGTCGGCTACCTGCCGGACGCCGGCATCGCCACGGCCGCGTTCCTGGCGTGGCGGATGCACCGGCCGCTGTTCTGCGAAGGGGAGCCGGGCACCGGGAAGACGTCGCTGGCGTTGGCGCTCGCGCAGGCGTTGGGGCTGCCGCTGATCCGTTTGCAGTGCCACGAGGGCATCGACGCGACGCAAGCCCTGTACGACTGGGACTTCCCGCGACAGTTGCTGCACCTGCGTGCCCTCGAAGCCGCCGGGCCGGTCGACGCCGACCAGGCCGAGGCCTCCCTCTACACGCGGCGGTTCCTGCTGGCCCGGCCGTTGCTGCGGGCGCTGGAGGAAGCGCCGTGCGTGCTGCTGGTGGACGAGGTGGACCGCGCGGACGACGAGTTCGAGGCGTTCCTGCTGGAAGTCCTGGGCGAGAACGCGGTCACCATCCCCGAGCTCGGGGTGGTCCGGGCGCAGACGCCGCCGCTGGTCGTGCTCACCTCCAACCGCACCCGCGAGGTGCACGACGCGTTGAAGCGCCGGTGCCTCTACCACTGGCTCGAACACCCCGACCTCGCCCGCGAGGTGGCCATCCTGCGACGGCGGCTGCCGGGCATCGGCGAGCGGCTGGCGCACCAGGTCGCGTCAGCCGTGCGGCGGTTGCGCGAACTGGACCTGCTCAAGCCGCCGGGTGTCGCGGAGTCGCTGGACTGGGCGGAAGCCCTGCTCACGCTGGGTCGGACCGAGCTGGACGCGGAGAGCGCGGCGGCCACGCTCGGTGCCGTCCTGAAGTACCGGGAGGACGCCCGACGCGCTCTTTCGGCCGGTGTGCCGGCGACACCTCCCGGGAGCACAATCGCAGGATGACCGGCGCCGGGTCGCTGACCGGGCTCGTGGGGTTCGCCCACGTGCTGCGGCGGGCCGGGGTCGGCTGCGGACCGGAGCGGGTGCAGGCGTTCCTGCGTGCCGCCGGGTTCGTCGACCTGTCGTCGCGGTCGGCGGTGTACTGGGCGGGACGCGTGACGCTGTGCGGTGAGCCCGACGACCTCGCGCGGTACGACGCCGCGTTCGCCGCCTGGTTCGGCGGGGTGGAGCCGCGGGTGCCCCGGCGGGCCGGGGTGCGTGCGTCGTCGGTGGCCGCGTTGGGGGACGGACAGCTGCGGGAGGGCCGGTCGCGGCGGTTGGCGGTGGCGGCCAGTGACGCGGAAGTGTTGCGGCGCAAGGACATCGCCTCGTTGAGTCCGGGGGAGCGGGCGCACCTGCGGGAGTTGCTGGCCCAGTTGCGGCCGGTGCCGCCGGTGCGGCGGGGGTTGCGGCGGCGGCCGGCCAGGCGGGGTGGCGTGGATCCGCGGCGGACGTTCAAGGCGATGCTGGCGTCGGGTGAGCCGACCCGGCCCCGGTACCGGCAGCGGACCGCTCGGGCGCGGAAAGTCGTGTTGCTGGTCGACGTGTCCGGATCGATGAAGCCCTACGCCGACGCGTTGCTGCGGTTCGCGCACGTCGTCGCGCGGCGGATGCCGGTCGAGGTGTTCACGCTCGGCACGCGGTCGACCCGGGTGACCCGGCAGCTGCGGCACCGCGATCCCGAGCAGGCGTTGGCGGCTGCCGCACGGGCGGTGCCGGACTTCGAGGGTGGTACGCGGCTGGGGGAGACGGTTCGGGCGTTCCTGGACCGGTGGGGGCAGCGGGGTGCGGCTCGGCGGGCCGTGGTGGTGGTGTTCTCGGACGGGTGGGAACGCGGTGACCCGGCGTTGCTCGGGGAGCAGGTGGCACGGCTCAAGCGGTTGGCGCACAAGGTCATCTGGGTGAACCCGCACGCGGGCAAGGACGGGTACGCGCCGGTGCAGTCCGGGATCGTGGCCGCGCTGCCGCACCTGGACCGGCTGCTCGCCGGGCACAGCCTGGACACCCTGCGCCGACTGCTGGAGGAGGTCGGCCGTGCGTGAGTCGTCGGCTGGGTGGACGCGTCGTGCCGGCAGTCCGGGGAGGTCGGCCGTACGTGATGCCGTCGCCCGGGCGCGGCGCGCTGTGCTCCCTGATCCGGGACCGTCGTGCCGGGCGCTGTTGCCCGGACGGGACGTGCTGTGCTGCTCTGTGAGGTCGGCGGCGCCTGACGCCGCCGGATCGGACACGTCGTGTCGTCTGCTGGAGGAGGTCGGCCTTGCGTGATGTCCTCACCGAGCTCGCCCGTCGCGTCGCGGCGGGGGAGACGGTCGGTGTCGGCACGGTGGTGGCGACGTTCAGCTCCGCCCCGCGCCCACCCGGTGCGGCGATGCTGGTCGGAGCCGATCAGGCGGTGGTCGGTTCGGTCTCCGGCGGCTGCGTGGAGGGCGCGGTCTACGAGTTGGCGCGGGAGGTCGTGGCCACCGGCGTGCCGGTGCTCCAGCGGTACGGCGTCAGTGACGACGACGCGTTCACGGTGGGTCTGACCTGCGGCGGGATCATCGACGTGTACGTGGAGGCGGTGGACCGGGACGGGTTCCCGGAGCTGCCCGAGGTGCTGGAGACGGTGCGGGCCGAGGAGCCGGTGGCCGTCGCGACCGTCGTCGAGCACCCCGAGTGGGTGGGTAAGCGGCTGGTGGTCTGGCCGGATCGCGTCGCCGGGAACGTGCCGTCGGCGCGTGCGCGGGACGCGATCGCCGACGACGCGCGGGGGCTGCTCGCCACCGGGCGGAGTGCGACGCTGCACTACGGACCGGACGGGCAGCGGCGGGGCGAGGGCATGGCGGTCTTCGTCAACTCGTTCGAGCCGCCGCCCCGGCTGCTGGTGTTCGGCGCGATCGACTTCGCCGCCGCGATGGCCAGGCTGGGCGCGTTCCTCGGCTACCGGGTCACGGTGTGCGACGCGCGGCCGGTGTTCGCGACCGCGAGCCGGTTCCCGGAGGCGGACGAGGTGGTCGTGGACTGGCCGCACCGGTACCTGGCGCAGCAGGCCGACGCCGGGAAGGTGGACGGGCGCACGGTGGTCGCGGTGCTGACCCACGACCCGAAGTTCGACGTGCCGCTGCTGGAGGTCGCGCTCCGGCTCAAGCTCGGCTACGTCGGTGCGATGGGGTCGCGCCGCACGCACGACGACCGGTTGCGCAGGCTGCGCGAGGCAGGCCTGACCGAAGGCGAGCTGGCCGGCCTGGCCTCGCCGATCGGGCTGGACCTCGGGGCGCGCACGCCCGAGGAGACCGCGGTGTCCATCGCCGCCGAGATCATCGCGTTGCGCTGGGGCGGAGGAGGTGAGCGGCTCACGCGGACGGACGGCGCCATCCACCGGGATGGCTGAACCGTGATCCGGCACCGCCGGGGCCTTGTTCGACGCGACGACCGGTAGCACGCTCTGTTGTGACCCCCATCACCACCACAGGCTTGGAGGGTTCATGCGGATCACCGTCACCGTGGACGGGGTGGACTACAGCGACGAGGTCGAACCTCGCACGCTGCTGGTCCACCACCTCCGCGAACGACTCGGCAAGACCGGAACGGTCGTGGGCTGCGACACCGGCAACTGCGGCGCGTGCACGGTCCACCTGGACGGTCACAGCGTGAAGTCGTGCGCCGTGCTCGCCGTGCAGGCGAACGGTCGCGAGGTCACCACCGTCGAGGGACTCGCCCGCGACGGCCTGCTGCACCCGGTGCAGCAGGCGTTCCACGACAACCACGCGCTCCAGTGCGGGTTCTGCACCCCCGGCATGATCATGCAGGCCATCGACCTGCTCGCGGACGACCCGGACCCGGACGAGGACGCCGTGCGGCACGGCCTGGAGGGCAACCTCTGCCGCTGCACCGGCTACCAGAACGTCGTCCGCGCGGTCCGCGACGCCGCCCGGCGGATGAGCCCGGGCGCCGGCCCCGACGTCGAACGCGTGGACGAGCGGGCCGTGGTGGAGCGGGCGCCCCTGCACACCGGCGGTGGGGAGTGACCGCCACGGCCGAGCCCGAGGTCGGTCGGGCCCGGCGGCGCAAGGAGGACGCCCGGCTGATCACCGGCGCCACCAGGTGGACGGACAACATCCAGCTCGCCGGGATGCTGCACATGGCCGTGCTGCGCAGCCCGGTGGCGCACGCGCGCATCACGTCGGTCGACGTCACCGCGGCCGTGCGGATGCCGGGCGTGCTGGACGTGCTGACCGGCTCCGACCTGGCCGACGAGCAGGGCAGCCTGCCGTGCGCGTGGCCGATCACCGAGGACATGCTGGCCCCGCCCGCGCCGTCCATCGCGGTGGACGAGGTGAACTTCGCCGGCGAGGCGGTGGCGCTGGTGATCGCCCGCACCGCGTACGAGGCGCACGACGCGCTGGCCGCGATCGACGTCGACTACGAGGACCTGCCGGTGGTGCTGGACATGGCCGCCGCGATCGAGGACGGCGCCGACCTCGTGCACCCCGACCTGGGCACGAACAAGAGCGCCACCTGGGTGTTCGACTCGGCCGAGGCGGGCACCGGCACCGACGTGGACCGGGCCGTCGCGTCGGGCGAGGTGGTGGTCGAGCGGACGTTCCGGCAGCAGCGGCTGATCCCGGCGTTCATGGAGCCCCGCTCGGTGGTGGTCGACCCGACCTCGGACTCGGCCACCATGTGGTCCTCCACGCAGGTGCCGCACGTCCTGCGCTGGATGCTGTCCGCCGTGCTCGGCATCCCGGAGCACAAGCTGCGGGTGATCGCCCCGGACGTGGGCGGCGGGTTCGGCGGCAAGCTCCAGGTCACGCCGGAAGAGGTGCTGACCCTGCTGGTCGCCCGCCGGCTCGGCAAGCCGGTGAAGTGGACCGAGTCGCGCACCGAGTCGATGCTGTGCGCGCACCACGGCCGGGACCAGGTCCAGCGGATCACCCTCGCGGCGCGCGCGGACGGCACCGTCACCGGGCTCAAGGTCGACCTGCTCGCCGACATGGGCGCGTACCTGCGCCTGGTGTCGCCGGGCGTGCCGATCCTGGGCGCGTTCATGTTCAACGCCATCTACAAGTTCCCCGCGTACCGGTTCACCTGCACCAACGTGTTCACGAACAAGACGCCCACGGACGCGTACCGCGGCGCGGGGCGTCCGGAGGCCACGTTCGCCATCGAGCGGATCATGGACGAGCTGGCCGCCGAGCTCGGCGTCGACCCGCTAAAGCTGCGGCAGCGCAACTGGATCAGGCACGAGGACTTCCCGTTCACCACGGTCTCGGGTCTCACCTACGACAGCGGCAACTACGAGGCGGCGACCGCGCGGGCCGTGGAGCTGTTCGGGTACGACGCGCTGCGCGCGGAGCAGGACGAACGGCGCGCGAACGGCGACCCGGTGCAGCTGGGCATCGGGATCTCCACCTACACCGAGATGTGCGGGCTCGCGCCGTCCCGCGTGCTGGGCGCTCTGCGGTACGCGGCAGGGGGTTGGGAGCACGCGGCGATCCGGATGCTGCCCACCGGCAAGGTGGAGCTGGTCACCGGCACCTCGCCGCACGGGCAGGGGCACGAGACGGCGTGGAGCCAGATCGTGGCCGACCGGCTGGGCGTGCCGTTCGAGGACGTCGAGGTGCTGCACGGCGACACGCAGGTCTCGCACCGGGGCATGGACAGCTACGGCTCGCGGTCGCTGGCGGTCGGCGGCACGGCCGTGGTGCTGGCCGCCGACAAGGTGTTGGCCAAGGCCCGAACCGTGGCCGCGCACCTGATGGAGTGCTCGGCGGACGACGTGGAGTTCACCTCCGGCACGTTCTCCGTGCGCGGCACGTCGACCACGATGGCGCTGGGCGACGTGGTGGTCGCGGCGCACGTCGCGCACGACCTGCCGGACGGGGTGGAGCCGGGGCTCGACGCGGAGGCCACGTTCGACCCGACCGACTTCTCCTACCCGCACGGCACGCACTTGTGCGCGACCGAAGTCGACACGCAGACGGGGCGGGTGCGGATCCGTTCGTACGTGTGCGTGGACGACGTCGGCAAGGTGGTCAACCCGCTGATCGTGGAGGGCCAGGTGCACGGCGGCGTGGCGCAGGGCATCGCGCAGGCCCTGTACGAGGAGGCCGTGCACGACGAGGGCGGCACGCTCACCACCGCCACGCTCGCCGACTACCTGGTGCCGTCCGCGGTCGACCTGCCGTGGTTCACCACCGACCGCACCGAGACGCCGGCGGAGTCCAACCCGTTGGGCGTCAAGGGAGTCGGCGAGGCGGGCACCATCGCGTCCACGCCGGCCGTGGTGAACGCGATCGTGGATGCCGTACGGCACATGGGCGTCACCGACGTGGAGATGCCGTGCACGCCGATGCGCGTGTGGAAGGCGTTGCAGGGCCGGACGGCCGTCACCCCCGCCACCGGCGGTGTCCACGGCTCCATCGACGCGCGGGGAGGTGCCGGATGATCCCGGCCGCGTTCGACTACGTCGCGCCGTCCACAGTGGACGAAGCGGTGCGGGCGCTGGTGGAGGGCGGCGAGGACGCCAAGGTGCTCGCCGGCGGCCAGAGCCTGCTGCCGGTGCTGCGGATGAGGCTGGCCGCGCCCACGCTGGTGGTGGACCTGTCCGGGCTCACCGAGCTGACCGGCGTGCACGACGACGGCGACTCGCTGCTCATCGGTGCCATGACCACGCACTACGAGGTGCAGCGCGACCACCTGATCCGCGAGCACGCCGAGCTGCTGTGCCTGGCCACGAAGACGGTCGCCGACCCGCAGATCCGGCACCGGGGCACGCTCGGCGGCGCGCTGGCCCACGCCGACCCGGCGGGCGACCTCCCCGCGCCCGCCCTGGCGCTGGACGCGGTCATGGTGTGCCGCGGTCCGGGCGGCACGCGGGAGGTGCCGGCGGCGGAGTTCTTCGTCGGCCACTTCACCACCGCGCTGGCGCCCGGCGAACTGCTCACCCACGTCCGGGTGCCCAAGCTGACCGGCTGGGGCGCGCACTACGAGAAGTTCAACCGGGTCTCGCAGGCCTGGTCGATCGTGGCGGTCGCGGCGGCGCTGAAGGTGTCCGACGGCGTCGTCGCGGAGGCCAGGGTCGGTCTGACCAACATGGGGCCGACACCCGTGCGGGCGCGGGGCGTGGAGGAGGCGCTGGTCGGCGAGCCCGCGACGGCCGAGGCCATCACCACGGCCGCCACCCGGGCCGCCGAGGGCACCGAACCGGGCACGGACGGCAACGCCGACGCCGAGTACCGCGCCCACCTCGCCCGCGTGCTGACCGAGCGGGCCGTGACCGCCGCGGTGAACGCGTGAAGCGCCGCGGTGAACGCATGAGGGTGGACGCATGAAGCTGGAGCACCGGTTCACCGTCCCCGCGCCCGTGCCGGAGGTGTGGGCGGCGCTGCTCGACCCGGAGAAGGTGGCGCCGTGCATGCCGGGCGCCACCCTCACCGGGGTGGAGGGGCGGAAGTTCACCGGCACCGTGAAGGTCAGGCTCGGCCCGGTGAGCCTGCTCTACCAGGGGACCGGGGAGTTCACCTCGGTGGCCGAGGACGTGCACGCGGCCGTGCTCAAGGCGTCCGGCAAGGACACCAGGGGCAACGGCACGGCGTCCGCCACGGTGTCCGTGGCGCTGTCCGGGGTGGACGGCGGCACCGCCGTGTCGGTGGTCACCGACCTGACCGTCACCGGGCGTCCCGCGCAGCTCGGACGGGGTCTGATCAGCGAGGTCGGCGGCAAGGTCGTGGACGAGTTCGCGGTTTGCCTGGCGACCTCGCTCGGGACGGGGGAGGCTGAGGAGGTGACTTCTCCCGAGCCCTCGGCCCGGCCGCGGCTGCGGGCCGTGCCCGACGAGCCGATCGACCTGGTGGAGACGGCGGGCGTCCCGGTGCTCAAGCGGGTGCTGCCGTTCGCGATCGCGCTGGCCGCGCTGGTGTTCCTGATCCGCCGCAGGCGGCACCGCTGAACACGCGCGGCAGGCGGCCGGTGCTCCTCGCGCTGGTCGCCTGCCTCGCCGCGGCCTGCACCGGGTCTCCGGTGGTGACCACCTCGTCCCGGCTGCCGCCGCCGCCCGCGTCGTCCGAGCCGCCGCCGCTGCCGTCGTTCACGCTGGCGGCGGGCGGCGACATCCTGGTCCACCCGCTGCTGACCGAACAGGCGGACCGGGACGGCGACCGCGACTTCGTGCCGCTGCTGGACGGCCTGCGCCCGGCGATCGACGCGGACCTGTCGATCTGCCACCTGGAGACGCCGCTGTCCGAACCCGGCGCGCCGACCTACGGCTACCCCGCGTTCAGCGCACCGCCCGAGATCGCGACGGCGCTGAAGACCATCGGCTACGACAGCTGCTCCACGGCGTCCAACCACACGCTGGACCGCGGGTCGGGGGCCATCAAGACGACCCTGGACGTGCTGGACGCGGCCGGCCTGCACCACACCGGTTCGTTCCGCACGCCCGCCGAGTCGTCGACGCCGTTGCTGCTGGACGCGAAAGGCGTGAAGGTCGGGCACATCGCGTTCACCTACGGGTTCAACGGCATCCCGCTGCCGCAGCCGTGGATGGCGAACCAGCTCTCCGTGGAGGGTGTGCTGGACGCGGCCCGCGCCGCTCGCGCCGCCGGTGCCGAGGTCGTGGTGGCCAGCCTGCACTGGGGCGCGGAGTACCAGCACGAGGCGACACCCGAGCAGCGCGAGATGGCCGCGGCCATCCTCGCCGACCCGGCCGTGGACCTGATCATCGGGACGCACGTGCACGCCGTGCAGCCGATCGAGCGGATCAACGGCAAGTGGGTCGTCTACGGCATGGGCAACGAGGTCGCCCGCCACTCCGAGCCGCGCGGCATCACCGAGGAAGGCATCGTCACCCGCTTCAAGTTCGTCAAGGGCGCCGGCGGCTGGACCGTGGAACACGCCGAGTACATCCCGACCCTGGTCGAATTCGGCCCCCCGATCCGCGTCGTGGACCTGACCAGGTCCCCGGCCACCCCGCGCCGCACCGAGGCCCTCGCCCGCACCGACGGCGTGGTGCGCAGCATGGGCGTTCAAGGACTGGGCCGACCATGACCGCCGCGACGGGTGACGCGTTCGAAGGCGCGGGGGTGCCGGCCGTTCACCGCCGAACGGCGCCGGACTGGGCCTGGACGCGGTCGACGCGTTCCTCCCAGCGGCGGGTGGTGGCCGGGTCGGCGGCGAACTCGGCGAACCGGTCCGGCTCCGGTGCTCCCGCCGGTACCGGCAGCCAGCCGTCCACCGGGCGCAGGGACGCGCTCGCCACGTCGCCGTCCAGCAGCGACAGCGTGCCCAGCCCGCACGCGAAGTCCAGCGACGGCAACGCCCCGGCCAGCGCCAGCCCGGCCGCCATGCCCACCGACGTCTCCACCGCCGACGACACCACGCACGGCAGCCCGCACGCCTCGGCGACCTCCAACGCCCGCCGCACCCCGCCGAGCGGCGCGACCTTGATCACCGCGACGTCCGCCGCACCCGCGACCGCGACCTTCAACGGGTCGTCCGCCCGCCGGATCGACTCGTCCGCCGCGATCCGCACGTCCACCCGCCGCCGCACCGCCGCCAGCTCCTCGATGGACGGACAGGGCTGCTCCACGTACTCCAACCCCTGCGCGGCCCGGTCCAGCTCGCGGATCGCGCGCACCGCCGTGTCCACGTCCCACGCCGTGTTCGCGTCCACCCGCAGCGCCCCGGACGGCCCGAGCGCGTCCCGCACCGCCGCCACCCGCTCCAGGTCGTCCGACAGCGCGGCACCCGGATCGGCCACCTTCACCTTCGCCGTGGTGCAGCCGGACGCGACGACGATCTCGTAGGCCCGTTCCGGCGACACCACGGGGACCGTGCAGTTGACCGGGATCCGGGTCCGCACCGGCGCCGGCCACCCGTCGACCGCCGACTCCACCGCGCACGCCAGCCACGGCACGCACTCGGCGTCCGAGTAGTCCAGGAACGCGCAGAACTCACCCCACCCGCGCGGCCCTTCCAGCAGCACGCCCTCCCGGACGGTGATGCCACGGAACCGGTTGCGCATCGGGATCGAGTAGACGAACACGGCGGAGAGCCTAGAGCGGGTCCAGCGCGGCGACGCGGCGGAGCGCACTGGCGGCGAGTTCCGGGTCCAGCTCTTCCACGGCGACGCGCAGCGCGGCGGCGAACCGGTCCACCCGCCGGTCGAGGTCGGCCAGCGCCCGGGTCTGTTCGGCGATGGCGGCGGCCAGCCCCGGCCGGTTGTCGGCGTGGGCGAGGGCGTCCCGCACCGGCAGGCTGTCCCGCAACGCCACCAACGCCTGCCACAGCAGGGCCTCGACGTGGGCGAGCCGCGCGGAGTCGGCGTGCTCCCGCACCGCGAGGAAGTGCTCGCACAGCTTCCGGGCCCGTCGCCGCTGGTCCGCGTCGTCGAACTGCTCGCAGTGCACCACGTCCCGCTCCGCCGCGGCCACCACCACGTCCCACTCGGAGAACCGTTGCGGCAGCAGCAGGATCGCGCCCGTGAACAGGAACGGCACCCCCGCCAGCAGGACCGCCGACCACCACGAGGGCGCGAGCACCACCAGCGCACAGGCCAACGGCACCGCCACCGCGAGCAGCACCCGCGACCTGCCCCGCCTGGCCCGCTGCCGGGCGAGCCGCACCGCGGCCCCCCGATCGGCGCCCGGCCGCCACACCCACCAACGCGGTAACGGCTTGAGCCGCACCACCACCGTCATGTCCCACCTGACCGTCGGGCCGAAGTCCGGCGATCAACGTAGCGCGGGAGGCGGTCCGGCAGAAGCGCGCTCATCGGTTCGGACGAGCCGATCCCGAGGCCCGGACCCCGGACGTGCGCGGTCAGCCGACCTCGGGCAGCTTGGGGCCGAGCAGGTCGTCCGCGTCGACGATCTTGTACGCGTACCCCTGCTCGGCCAGGAACCGCTGCCGGTGCGCGGCGTAGTCGGTGTCCAGGGTGTCCCGCGACACCACCGAGTAGAAGTGCGCCTGCCTCCCGTCGCCCTTGGGCCGCAACAGCCTGCCCAGCCGCTGCGCCTCCTCCTGCCGCGACCCGAACGTCCCCGACACCTGCACCGCGACCGACGCCTCGGGCAGGTCGATGGAGAAGTTCGCCACCTTCGACACCACGAGGGTGCGCAGCTCACCGCGCCGGAACGCGTCGAACAGCTGCTCGCGTTCCTTGTTCTTGGTCGAACCCTGGATGATCGGCGCGTCCAGCGCCTCGCCCAGGGACTCCAACTGGTCCAGGTAGGCGCCGATCACCAGCGTCGGCTCGTCGGGGTGGCGGTCCAGGATCGCCTTCACCACCGGCAGCTTCGTGCGCGCGGTGGAGCACAGCTTGTAGCGCTCGTCCGGTTCGGCGGTGGCGTACTCCAGGCGTTCGTGGTCGGTCAGCGTCACGCGGACCTCGGTGCACTCCGCCGGCGCGATCCAGCCCTGCGCCTCGATGTCGCGCCACGGCACGTCGTACCGCTTGGGGCCGATCAGCGAGAACACGTCGCCCTCCTGGCCGTCCTCGCGCACCAGGGTCGCGGTCAGGCCCAGCCGGCGGCGGGACTGGAGGTCGGCCGTCATCCGGAACACCGGCGCCGGCAGCAGGTGCACCTCGTCGTACACGATGAGGCCCCAGTCGCGGGAGTCGAACAGCTCCAGGTGCTTGTACTCGCCCTTCGACTTGCGGGTGATCACCTGGTAGGTCGCGATGGTGACCGGGCGGATCTCCTTGCGCTCACCGGAGTACTCGCCGATCTCGTCCTCGGTCAGCGACGTCCGCGCCACCAGTTCGCGCTTCCACTGCCTGCCCGCGACGGTGTTCGTGACCAGGATCAGCGTGGTCGCCCCGGCCTCGGCCATCGCCGCCGCGCCGACCAGCGTCTTGCCCGCGCCGCACGGCAGCACCACGACGCCCGAGCCGCCCGCCCAGAACGCCCGGGCGGCCAGCCGCTGGTAGTCGCGCAGCTGCCAGCCGTCCTCCACCAGCTCGATCGGATGTGCCTCGCCGTCCACGTACCCGGCCAGGTCCTCGGCCGGCCAGCCCACCTTGAGCAGCAGCTGCTTGAGCCGGCCGCGTTCGCTGGGGTGCACGATCACCGTGTCGTCGTCGATGCGCGCGCCCATCATCGGCTGGACCTTCTTGTGCCGGAGCACCTCCTCCAGCACCGCGCGGTCGGTCGAGCTGAGCACCAGGCCGTGCGCCGGGTGGTTGGACAGCTGGAGCCGGCCGAACCGGCCCATCGTGTCCACCACGTCCACCAGCAGCGGCTGCGGGACGGGGTAGCGGGAGAACCGGACCAGCGCGTCGACCACCTGTTCGGCGTCGTGCCCGGCGGCGCGGGCGTTCCACAGCGCGAGCGGCGTGACGCGGTAGGTGTGCACGTGCTCGGGGGCGCGCTCCAGCTCGGCGAACGGCGCGATGGCGGTGCGCGCGTCGTCCGACAGCGGGTGGTCGACCTCCAACAGCAAGGTCTTGTCCGACTGGACGATCAGTGGGCCGTCGGTCACGAGAACGCACTCCTGTCGTTGGCGTACCTCCAGTGTTCCAACCGGGTGCAAGTCGGGCGTCGAGTGTGGGCGGGCGCACACCCCGCGCGCCGGACTCGTTTCGATAACTCGCCGTACACCCGGATGGGTGAGTCGATACCTTCTCTTTTCCCGCTCGCGCGGAATCGCGCGGTCCCACGCGGGTGTCCCCGAACCGAACGAAGGTCACCATGAGCACGGACGCGCCCGCGCCCAACCCGAACTTCCCCCCGGCCCCGCAGCAGCACCAGGAGCCGGAGGCGCCGAAGAAGAAGAGCCTCGTCGTCCGGATCCTGACCGCGGTGGCCGGTCTCCTCGTCGCGGGTCTCGTCATCTACGGCTTCAACTACTTCACCAGCGACGCCGCCCAGTCCAAGGCCGGCGAGTGCGCCAGCCTGACCGGCACCTCGACCAAGCCCGACTTCAAGACCGTGGACTGCGGCTCGGCCGAGGCGAACTACACCATCGCCAAGGTGCTCGACTCGACCTCCGGGAAGTGCGACGGCCAGTACTACGACCAGTACACCGAGACCGCCCGGCGCGGGCCGGACTCGAAGCTGTGCCTGATCCCGACGTTCAAGGAGGGCAGCTGCTACGAGCTGACCAGCAGCACCACCACCATGGGCTACCCGCCCGTGGACTGCGGCAAGGCGGAGGTGCTGAAGCTGGTGAAGCACGTCAAGGGCTCGGACGACGAGTCCGCGTGCGGCGACGGCATGGCGCTGGCGTTCCCGGAGCCGAAGCAGGCCTTCTGCTTCGAGCCCGTGCTGAACTCCTGACCACCGGGGCACCACCTCGCCGGTAGGCCCCCCGAAGCCGAGAGGTTCCCGGCGTGGGCCGCGGCTGAGAACGCCTGATCGCGGGGACGGGTACGCGTGCCGCTACCTTCTGGAGCGTCACGCGCACCCGTCCAGCGAGGATGATCATGAGCAACCAGCCGAACCAGCCCGCCGAGGACGCGCCCGAGCCCGAGTCCGCGGAGGCCGCCGGTCAGGCCGAACCCCAGACCCCGAAGGCCGACGCACCGAAGGCGGACCTGACCGCCGACGGCACCACCGGACCCGCCCCCGCCGCAGCCGGGTCCACGGCCGGTGCCACGCCCGCGCCGGCGGACCCCGCCACCGCGACGCCCGCTGCCGCCGCACCCGCTGCCGCCACGCCGGGCGCCGCCGCCCCTGCCGGCGAGCCGAGCCGCTACCTGACCACGCCCGACGACGAAGGGCACGAAGAGCCCGCCAGGTCCGGCAGCCCGCTCAGGAAGATCCTGATCGCCGCGCTGGCCGTGATCGTCATCGTCGGCGGCTTCTTCGCGGTGCGCTACTTCATGAGCAACAGCGCCGCCGCCTCGGCGGGCGACTGCGTGAGCCTCACCGAGCAGTCCGACAACCGGGCCGACGTCAAGACGCTCGACTGCGGCGACGCCAAGGCCTCGTACCAGGTCGGCAAGGTGCTGGACCAGGCCGACGCGGTCTGCCCCGAGGAAGGCCTGTACACCGAGGTCTCCCCGGCGTCGAGCGTCGGCGACGGCTACAAGCTGTGCCTGCTGCCGAACATGGCCGAGGGCGCCTGCTACAAGCCGGACGAGGGCACCGGGTTCGTGAAGGGCGACTGCACCGGTCCCGACGCGATCAAGGTCACCAAGGTCATCAAGGACTCCACCGACCTGACCCAGTGCCCGGACAGCGCAGGCATGTCCTACCCGGAGCCCGCCGTCACCTACTGCCTGGCACCGGCGGAGCTGTAACCACATGCGGTGAACCCGTTCAACCCGGCGCGCGGCCGTGCCGATGTCCTAGTCCATGGGGAAGATCGGATGGGGCGTCGCCGCGGCCGCCGTCGTGGTCGTGGGCGCGCTCGCGCTGACCATGACCGGTGGTGACGGCGCCACGCCCGTGGCGGGCGACTGCGCGAACATCGCCGGGCAGGCCGACCGGCCGCGGTACCAGCCGCTGGACTGCGGGTCCGAGCACGCCAACGTGAAGATCGCCAAGGTGGTCGAGGGCGAGGCGCAGTGCCCCAAGGGCGGCGCGCCGTACTCGACCTACACCGGCTCGGTGACGCTGTGCCTGATCCCGAACTTCGTGGAAGGCGCGTGCTACCGGCAGGACCGGGAAGCGGGCGTGCGCAAGGCGGACTGCGCCGCCACCGACTCGGTCAGGGTCGTCAAGGTCGCCCGGGGCAACACCGAGGACTGCGGCGACAGCCGCAGGCTCGCCTACCCCGAGCCCTCGGTCACGTTCTGCCTCACCCGCCCCTCGCCGCACCCCGATCCGGCTGCCGTGACCCCGTCGTCCTGATCCCGCTGCCACCACCTCTCCGGGCCGACCCCGCGCGCTGACGCTTCTGCCGGAAACCCCTGCGCCCGCCGGGTCCACGGCGGTACGTTCCGCTCGCCCGACCCGAGAGGAACGCAGCGTGACCACGCCCCCGAACCCGCCGCCGTACGCCCCGCCGCCCGGCGGCCACCCGCCCCCGCAACCGGGTTGGGGACAGCCCGCGCCGACCGGACAGCCCCAGGGCTACCCGCCCGGCTTCCAGGGGCCGCCGTCGGGTCAGGGCTACCCGCGGCAACCGGGATATCCGCCGCCACCGGGCCACCCGCAGCCCGGCCACCAGCCGGGTTACCAACCGCAGCCGGGCTACCCGCCCCAGCCCGACTACGCGCAGGCCGGCTACCCCCCACCCGGCCAACCCGGCTTCCCCGGCCAGCCCGGCTTCCCCGGCCGGCAGGACTTCCCGCCCGCGAAGAAGAGAACGTCCAGCGGCGCCAAGGCGCTGATCGGCGTGGTCGTGCTGATCGTCGTCGGCATCGCGGTGGCCGGCATCGTCGCGGGCATCGGCAGCCCCGGCCGCGCCGACGTGGGCGACTGCATCAAGGTCACCTCGGCGTCGGTCACCAACGCCGACGTGGAGACCATCGAGTGCTCCTCGACCGAGGCCGCGTTCAAGGTGGCCGCGAACCTGAGCAGCAGCACCAGCGCGTGCCCCTCCGGCGACTACGCCGAGTACAGCAACCGGGGCGGGCGGCGCAGCAACGGCTTCAAGCTGTGCCTGGTGCTCAACGCGAAGCAGGGGGACTGCTTCAAGCAGGAGGGCACGATTGTCGCAGGCAAAACCACCAAAGTGACCTGCGATTCGGCCGCGACGCACAAGGTGTCCAAGGTCGCGAACACCTCCGACGAGAACGAGTGCGAGAGCGGGGAGACCGTGTTCGTTTACTCACAGCCGGCTACCACCGTCTGCTTGGTCAAGACCGAATAACAAAAGTGAGGGGCCTTCCGCCGTTGAAGCGGAAGGCCCCTACAAACTCCACTGCTGTTCACCGCGAGCGACGAACCGGTCGCGCTCGGCTAGTTCTGCGATCCGGTTCGTCGTGCCGCGCTAGCTCGTGGTGCCCGGCGGAAGCAGCCCCTGGACATCCAATCGACCGGGCAGGACGTCTTCGTTGTCCATCATGTCCGCGACGCGCTGCAACCGGATCGGGTTGAGCGACAGCGGGAAGGTGCCGACCGACACCAGCGCGGCGGTCTGCTGGTCCACGTCGACGTAGCCGGTGAGGACGTCCTGGACGGACAGCTTGTTGTTCGTCGCGAGCTGCTGCGCGTCCCGCAGGACCTGCCGGAACAGTGCCAGCGTCTTGGGGTTGGCGTCGGCGAACTTCTTGCTCGACGCGTACCCGGACATGGGGAAGTCCTTGGTCGGACCGGTCGCGGTGTCGGTGACGATCCGCGCGCCGACGTCCTTCTGCGCCTTGGTGATGAACGGTTCGGTCATCCAGGCCGCGTCGACTTCCTTGGCCCGCATGGCGTCCACCATCCGCTCGAACGGCATCTCGCGCAGGCTGATCCGCTGCTTCTCGACGCCCGCGGTGTCCAGCACGGCCTTGGTGGTCAGCGCGCCGACGTCGGACTCGCTGTTCACCGCGATGCGGGGCGAGTCCAGCTTGGCCGGGCCGTCGTAGTTCGGGTCGGTGGTGACCAGCGCCATCGTGTTCGTGCCGGCCTGGTAGGCCTCGCCCTGGAGTTGCAGCTGGGTGCCCTCGGCGACGGTGCGGAACAGGTTGACGTGGCTGGCCCAGGTGATGTCCAGGGTGGTGTCCAGCTGCTTGATGCCCTCGGCCTCGCTGCTCAGCGTCACGTGCTGCACGGACAGGCCGGCCTTCTCGAACAGCTTCTCGTTGATCGCCAGCTTCAGCGGCGCCACGTCGACCACCGGCATCACGCCGATGCGCAGCGTGTTGCGCTCCACCTCGGGCCGGTTCCCGTCGTCGGTGCCCGGCAACAGGCCGCACGCCGTCAGGGTCGCGGCACACGCGAACAACGCTGCCGCACGTCGCAGAACACGCGTTCGGGTTGGCATGGCACCTCTCGCCGCGATGACCTCAGGAGCGGGTCTATTTGATCAACCGAAATTCTCGACGCAGTTGTCGATGCCGGGGATGGTAACCACCCGGAGGTATGAAACGACAGCCCCGGCCGATACGGTGAGTGCTTCCGGAGTCTTCCCTGGGGTGGGGGTGCGGCACTACGCTCCCGGCCGGGTGGCACAAGGTCGAAGTGGATCGTCGTGTCCCCGTGCGGAGGTGGGGTGCCTAGCCGGCGCTACCACTCCTGTGCTGCAATTCGGCCGAATTTCGAGTCCATGCTTCGGTCCGGGGGAGAGGCCGGGGAACACTGCTGCCGGAAGAGGAAGCCCAGGGTGGCCCGACGAGAGAGAGGTCCCAGCCAGTCAGGCGTGGGGATTCCACCGCGCTCCGATAGCCCCGGAATGGGTGACGGACTGGCTGCGCTGCGTGATGGAACTGTGACCGAGTCAACGGGCGCCGGGCCGACAACCGAGGTGCGCAAGCAGCAGAACGCCGGTACCGCTTCGTGGCGGCTCCGCAACTGGCGTCTGCCCACCAAGCTGGCTGCCGTGCTGCTGATCCCCACCGTGGCCGCGCTGGCCCTCGGTGGGCTGCGCGTGCAGTCCGACCTCGATGACGCGACCGAGTTCAACCGACTGGCGAACCAGATCCAGCTGGAGGCCGCGGTCGCGGACCTCGTGCAGCAACTGCAACGCGAACGAGACCTGAGCGCGAGCCACGTGGCGTCCGGCAAGAGCCTGGACCGCGTCGTGCTCGACCGCCAGCTCCGCCGCGTGAACGACACGACCGACGCGCTGAACAACAAGATCTCCGAGCTGAGCGGCGACCTGGACGACGAGGTCGTCACCCGGTTCCGCCGCGCGGCCGAGCAGCTCAAGCGGCTCAACAGCCTGCGCAACGCCGTGCGGGACACCGCGTACCCGTCCGACGCCGTGCTGCGCACCTACTCGGAGTCCGTGGAGAGCCTGCTGGACCTCGGCGAGCAGGCGATCGCCGGGATCAACCACCCGGAGCTGGTGCGGCTGCACCTGGCCACCAACGCGATCGGGCGCATCAAGGAGCAGGAGTCGCGCAAGCGCGGCATCATGCTCGACGTCTTCCAGCGCGGCGGCTTCGGCCCCGGCCAGGAACGCGCGCTGCTCGCCGCGAACGCCGAGCTGGACGCGGCCCGCAACGACTTCCGCAAGTCCGCGACACCCGACCAGGCCAAGATCTACGACGACACGGTCACCGGTCTGATCGTCGACACCGCGAACGACATGCAGGAGTCGGCGCTGAACCTGGCGGCCGGCGGCAAGAGCCTGTCCTCGCTGCGCCCGGAGAGGTGGGACATCGCGGCCACGCTGACCGTGAACCTCACCCGGGACGTGGAGAACCTGCTGCTGGAGCAGCTGCAGAACCGCACCGACGAGCTGACCGGCCTGGCCCGCGCGGCGGCGCTGCGCGACTCCGGCATCGTGCTCGGCGCGCTGCTGCTGGCGTTGATCACGGCGCTGTTCGTGGCCCGGTCGATCCTCACCCCGCTGCGCACGCTGCGCCGCACCGCGCTGGAGGTCGCCAAGCACGGCCTGCCGGACGCGGTCAGCCGGATCCTGGTCGACCCGAACCCGCAGGAAGCCGCGAAGACGGCCATCGAACCGGTGCCGATCACCACCAAGGAGGAGGTCGGCCAGGTCGCGCGGGCGTTCGACGCGGTGCACGGCGAGGCGGTCCGACTGGCCGCCGAGCAGGCCCTGCTGCGGGACAACGTCAACGCGATGTTCGTCAACCTGTCCCGCCGCTCGCAGGCCCTGGTGGAACGCCAGCTGAACCTGATCGACCGGCTGGAGCAGGACGAGCAGGACCCGGACCAGCTGGCCAGCCTGTTCGAGCTGGACCACCTGGCCACCCGGATGCGGCGCAACTCGGAGAACCTGCTGGTGCTCTCCGGCACCGACCTGTCCCGCCGGCTCACCCGCCCGGTGCCGGCCGCCGAGGTGCTCGGCGCGGCGGTGTCCGAGGTGGAGCAGTACGCCCGCGTGCAGGTCGGCCAGACCCCGGAGCTCACCGTCCAGGGCCGCGCGGTCAACGACCTCGTGCACCTCATCGCGGAGCTGCTGGACAACGCCACCGCGTTCTCCGACCCGGTCACCAAGGTCACCGTGCGCACCGCCCGCACCCGCAAGGGCGAGCTGGCGATCGAGATCCAGGACCGCGGCGTGGGCATGGCCGAGCAGGAGATCTCCGACGCCAACGAGCGGCTGGCCGACCCGCCGGACGTGGACGTCGCGGTGTCCCGCCGGATGGGCCTGTACGTGGTCGCCCGGCTGGCCAAGCGGCACGACATCAAGGTCCGGCTGCGCGCCAACGAGGACATCGAGGGCGGCACCACCGCACTCGTCGTGGTGCCCGAGACGCTGGTCGCGTCGCCCGGCGCGGCCGGTGCCCCGCTGCCCTCGGAGTCCGTGTTCGGCACGCCGCCCGCCTACCAGCCGAACCAGGCGGAACGCGCGAGCGGCATCGCGGGCGCGTTCACCGGCTCCATGCCGCGCCTGGACGACGAACCGGCCTACGGCAGCTCGGCACGCTCGAACGACGACCTGGGCTTCGGTGGCACGCCGCGCCCGGACGACGAACCGGGCTACGGCAGCTCGCCGCGGCCGGCCGACGAGCCGGGCTTCCCGGTGAGCTTCGTGCAGAGCGACAGCGAGCCGGACGCCACCCGGCTGCCGACGTTCGGCGAGGCCCCGGCGGAGCGCTCCGGCGAGATCTCCCAGCCGTGGCTGCCGCTGGCCGAGGAGCACGGCGAGCGGGACGTCGAGCGCGAGCCGGAAGGGTCGTTCGGCGAGCCGACGCTGTTCACCGCCTACGAGGACCGGCACGGCGACGACGACCCGGACCAGCACGGCTTCCAGACCACCCAGTTCGCGCCGGCCATCGAGAGCAGGCTCTCGGGCGAGGGCAGGTCGCTGCCCGAGCCGTTCGCGGGGACCGAGCCGCTCGACGAACCCGAACCCGAGCCGGTGCGGCGCAACGGCTCCACGCCGCACCTGCCGCCGGCCGCCAAGGCGGTCGAGCACGACCTGGACGCCCCGACCGAGCGGCTGCCGATCTACGAGGCGGTCCTCTCGCAGTGGTTCCAGGCCGTGGGCAGCGAGACGTCGGCGGCCACCGCCCAGGCGGTCCCGCCGGCGCCCCGGCCCGACCCGGAGCCCACCGCGCGGGAGGAGACGTCCCTGCCGACCCGCAGGCCGCAGTCCGTCCCGCCGGTCGCGCCGACCACCGAGGCGGGCCCGGCGCACCCGCCGATCCCGCCGCGCGAGGTGGACCACGGCGCGGCGCACCAGGCGCTCCCGCAGCGCGAGGTCGACAAGGGCCGTCCGTTCACCGAGGGCGGGCTGCCGAAGCGGCAGCCCGGCTCCGCCGACAACCTGCCCAAGCGCGCTGCGGAGGTGCCCCGCGTGACCGAGCCCGAACCGGTCGCCGAGCCGGAGCCGGTCGCGAACGGCGAGTTCACCGACGGCGCGTCCGCCCACGCGGACCCCGCCCACGGCGACCTCGCGCAGTCCGCCGAACAGGCCTGGCACTCGCCCGCCGACGAAGGCTGGCAAGCTGCCCAGGCACTGCTCAGCAAGGCCCCAGAGACCACGACACAGGCGGGGTTGCCCAAACGGGTGCCCAAGGCTCAGCTTGTGCCGGGATCCGCCGCTCCCAAGCCCCAGGCCGCGGAGCGGCAACCGCAGCGGCCCCCGCTGCCACCACGATCGGCTGACGCGATCCGTGGACGCATGTCGAGTCTTCAGCAGGGCGTCCGTCGAGGGCGACACGCTTTGATCGACGCTTACGCTGGTGACATGTCGAGCCGGCAAGACGAGGAGCAGGAGTGACGACCGCAGCTCAGCCAGGCAGCTTTGGTTGGCTTATCACCGACTTCGTGCGCCGGGTTCCCGGTGTGGCACATTCCGTGGTCGTGTCGGCGGACGGGCTGTTGCTCGCCGGCTCGCAGGGCCTGCCCCGCGACCGTGCCGAACAGCTCTCCGCAGTGGCATCCGGCCTGGTCAGCCTCACGGCCGGCGCGGCGAGGTGCTTCGAGGCGGGCACCGTGAACCAGACCGTGGTCGAGATGGAGCGGGGCTACCTGTTCCTGATGTCGATCAGCGACGGGTCGTGCCTCGCGGTGCTCGCGGCCCCGAACTGCGACATCGGCCTCGTGGCGTACGAGATGACCCTGTTGGTCGAGCGCGTCGGCCAGCAGTTGACCCCGGAGCTGCGCGCGCAGCTCCAGGGCGCGGTTCGGCGGTAGATCCTCATGAGATCGTGGGGGTGAGCGGTAAATGGCTGAACGATCTGGCGCCGGTGCACGCCGCTTCGGTAGGAACTTCAACTACCAGGAGTGGGCGGTCGGCGGCTTCCGATTCGACGAGCCGGATGCCGACCCCTCAGCAGACGAGGAAGCCGAGGACGTACCCAACTCGTGGACCGGTCGGGCGGCCGAGCCTCCACGGGTCGAAGGCACAGGGCAGGGGCTAGGCGATATGTCTCAGCGTGAGGTTGACGACTCGTCGTACGACTACGACGACGTCCCCAACCGGTTCGACATCGACGGGTACGGCAGCGGGCTGTTCGGGGGTCCGGGCGCCGACCTGTTCGGCGCCCACAACTTGCCCGACAGCGTGCCGGAACAGCTGCCCTACACGACCGGTCCGCAGCCGGTCGTGCGCCGGGAGGAGAACCCGGCGGCCGAGTCGGGCTCGCTGGTCCGCCCGTACACCCGGACCGGTGGCCGCACCCGGCCGGACTACGACCTCGCGATCGAGGCGCTGGTGTCCACCAGCGAGCGGGGTCTGGAACGCGACGCGGCCGTGCTCCCCGAGCACCGGTCGATCTGCGGGCTGTGCACCGACACGAGGTCGGTGGCGGAGGTGGCCGCGCACCTGCGGCTGCCGCTGGGCGTCGTGCGCGTGCTGATCGGCGACATGGCGAGCATGGGTTTGGTTTTGATTCACCAGGGCGGCTTGGTCGTGGGGGACCGGCCTTCCATTGAATTCCTTGAGAGGGTGCTCAGTGGGCTTCGCAGGCTCTAGCCCCGACGCGGCCGAAGGCGCACGGAAGCCTACGACCTCCGCGAAGATCGTGGTGGCCGGTGGTTTCGGCGTGGGCAAGACGACGTTCGTCGGTTCCGTGTCGGAGATCGTTCCGCTGACCACCGAAGCGGTGATGACCGAGGCCAGCGCCGGGGTCGACGACCTCTCGGCCACGCCGAACAAGGTCACCACCACGGTGGCCATGGACTTCGGCCGGGTGTCGCTGGACCAGGACCTGATCCTGTACCTGTTCGGTACGCCGGGTCAGCACCGGTTCTGGTTCATGTGGGACGACCTGGTGCGGGGTGCGATCGGCGCCATCGTGCTGGTGGACACGCGGCGGCTGGCCGACGCGTTCGCGTCGATCGACTTCTTCGACGACCGGCAGCTGCCGTACGTGGTGGGGGTGAACTGCTTCGACGGTCTCCTGCACCACCGGATCGAAGACGTGCGGGAGGCGCTCACCATCGACCAGTCGGTGCCGATAGTGACTTGCGACGCGCGCAACCGCCAGTCCACCAAGCAGACCCTCATCACGCTGGTGGAACACGCGATGCGCCAGTGGATGTCCGTCCGCGCGGGCTGATCGGCGGTGCCGACCGGCCGGGAACCCCGGTCGGGCCGGCTCGGACTCAGGGGCGGCCCCCTCGTGGGAGGCCGCCCCTCGGGCTGCTCCGGTGGACGGGGTGACGCCCGCCGCGCGGCTGCCCGCGTCGCGAGGTCGGTCGCCGGCGGCCTAGACCTCGACCCCGCCGGGTCCTTCGCCCTCCACCAGCGCCGCCGACGTGATCCGGTGCAACGGGAACCGCCGCACCTCGCCGTAGCTGACGTCCACACCCTCCAGCACGCCACCGCCCACGACCTGCGGCTTGATCACCCGTCGTGCCGCCGTGCCGTGCCCGTCGACGAAGTCCACGAGGACGCTGCGCCCCTCGCGAGCGGCCTGTTGCAGCAACGCCATGGTCGCCGACGGCCCCGCCCCGAGGTGACCCGGCACGGACACCCGGGCACCCCCGGTGGTCGACGCCGCCTGGTCACCGGCCCGGACCAGCCGCACCAGCTCGCCCAGCTGCTCGTCCGACGGCGGAGCGGGCACCGGCGACCTGCGCCGCCCCTTGCCCGCGATCCGCCGGCCGCCCACCTTCAGGTCCAGCACCCGCCCGTCCGGCCCCTCGGCGGCCGGGGCGAACCCGGCGGCCCGCAACCCGTCCAGCACCTCGGCCAGCGGGTAGGGGCTGACCAGCACGGTGGGCGCGATCTTGCGCAGCTCCAGCCGCTCCGCCGCCGGGTGCACGGCGACCTCGGTGATCAGCACCGGATCGTCGCAGCGCAGGAACGACCCGGCCGCCCCGCCCCGCAACCGGCCGTGCTTGCGAGCCGCGTCGTCGATCAGGTAGGTCAGCGACTGCGGAACGGGCGTCCGCGACTTCGCCCGGAACAACTCGTGCAGGTCCGCGGCCGTCCGCCCGGCGTCGAACGCCCGCCGGACCGACCCCTCGTGCACCCGGAAGACCGTCGCCCCACCCGCCGACTCGACGTCCGCGACCAGCGCGATGTCCTCCGCCAACTCGGGCTCCAGGCGGCCCGGCGCGACGACGGTCAGGTCCGCCTGCACCAGCACGTGGTCGACCGGTGCCGGCAACGCGTCACCGAGCCGCTTGGCAGCCGCCCCCGGCCCCTCGCTCAGCAGCGTCCGCCCCTGCGCGGTGAGGGCGTGCAGCGCCAGCACGCCGACCGCGGTGCCCTCCTCCACCGTCCACCGGACGAGTTCGTCCCGCAGCCGCCCGCCACGCCGAGGGGCCCGCCACGCCAGCACGGCGGCCAACTCGTCCGCGTCGGGCACCGCGGTACCCACCGGGAGCGCGGCCAACGCCTCCAGCACCCGCCTGCGGTCCCGAGGAGCCCCCGGCCGGTTCAGCTCGGGTGCCAACGGGTTCAGCAGCCGGTCGCGGTCGTCCCGCTGCCCGATCAGCCCGGGCAGCCGGGGGAGTTCCAGCCAGGCCTGCGCCAACGTCGCCCACCGGTGCTCGGGGACGGCCGACAACCAGGTGTCGGCCTGGGCGGTCGGCACCCACTCCGGCTCGGCGCCCTCGCTGTCGGCGACCAGCCCGGCGTTCACCACCAGCTCGACCAGCAGCGAGGCGCGACGCTCGTCGACGGCCAGGTCCTTCGCGACCTTGCGCAACTCCCGGACACCCACACCCCCGGACCGCAACACCGCCGGGGGCTCCTCGGACCACCCGTTCAGCAGCCCTTCGACGTGCCGGCAGAGCTCCAGGGCCGCACCGCCACCCGTGCTGTCGACCGTCGCGGGATCCCGTCCGACGGTGGACAGGGGTGGCTCGGAGGTACGGATGTCACCCAGCGGGCGGTCGCCGCGGACCTTGAGACCGATCTCACGCGGCAGCTCGACGGTCAACGCGTCCCGCCGCACCAACAACCCGCGGGCCAGCAGCTTCTGTATCGGCGTACGCGCGCCGGCCAACGACACGACATGCGCCGCGTCCTTCGTCTGCCCGACCGGCGGCCCGGCGGCCAACGCCGTCAACACCCGCCGCTCATCGTCCCCGAGCACGCTCAGGTCGGCGTCGGCCAGGCTGGGCACGGACCGCCCCAGACCACACGGGAACGGGTTCACCGCATCCCGGGACGCGGGCGGCGTGGACAGCGCGTCGTCATCCCCCCACAACAACGCCCGACCACGCAGAACGTCGACCGCGGGGCGGACGTCCACATCGAACAACCGACCGAGGTCCTCGATCCGGACCGGCCGCTGATCAGCGTCCAACACCAGCAACGCCTCGAGCACCGTCAGCGTCAGGGTGTCGAGGTCCTCACAGGCCCGGGCGACAGAAGCGCGAGACCCCACCCGAGTGGCCAACACCACAGTGTCCGCGGGCGGTGGGGTCGCCAGGTCCGGACGCGCGCGCAACAACGCCACGAGCGCGGAGTCCTCCCGCGACCGCAGCCACTCGGCCAATGTGGTGCCGGACATCCCCACCACGGTATAGGGCCGCGCACACCACCGACCCGGTGAGGCACACTTGTCCCGACGTGCAGCACCCCCAAGGAGGAACCGTGGCCAAGGTCCGCCCCGAGCGCATCGACCCCAACTGGCCGGAGCCGCCCGCGGACGGCAAGTACGCGGTGAGCGAGCTGGCCAGCGAGGTCCAGGGCGCCCAGTCCCCGTTCGGCAAGATCACGTTCCCACTACCGGCTGAAGAACTCGGCTACCACCACCCGGTCACCGAGATCAACCGCTGACCAAGCCCCACCCACACCACCTGGCCGCGCACACGCGCACACCCCGGTTGGTCGGCTGCGCCACGCGCACACCCTGAGCGTAGGACTGCGCGCCAGCGCACGCCTGCGGTTCGCCCACGCGCACACCTGCGCTCTGGCCTGCGCGCCAGCGCACACCGGTCCCTCTGCGTGTCATCCCCGTATGGCCTGCGCGCCAGCGAACCGCATGTGTCAAGGGCAGATCGAACGCGCGATCACCGCACGCGCCTTCACGATCTGCCCTTGACGCATGTGGTTGTCTCCGACCAGGTCATACGGGGAGGACACGCAGACCCCCACCCTCACCGCACCTCAAAGCTCGAAGAGCTTTGCAAGGGATCCTTGGCGGTCTGCCCGTCCGGCGAGGACGCTTTTCAAGCCCGTAGACCCCAAGCCACTGAATCCCCCATGGCCACGCTCCGCCTGCTCCGCACGCTTCGCTCCGCCACGCTTCGCTCCGCCACGCTTCGCAGGCTCCGCTCCGCCTGCTCCGCAGGCTCCGCTCCGCCTGCTCCGCAGGCGTCCCCTCGAAGTGAACGCCCCCTGACACACACCCAACCACGCAGGCACGACAATCCCGCCGCTCAAAGCTGAGAACCCACCCGCAACCCACCCCAGCCCCACCCCAAAGCGCCCGCGTCCCACCCCGGCTCCACCGCAGCCCCCGCGCTCCACCCCAGAGCCCCACCAAGAGCCGCACCCCCGAGCCGCGCACGTTCCGCTAATCCGACCGGACTAGGCTCGGTCCCCGCTCGGCAGTGCTGTTCTGGGAGGTTCGATGCCGGTCCCCGGCCCTGGTTACTCCATCACCGTCCGTCTGGAAGCGCCTCCCTCCGCGAGCGCAGCAGGCGACCTGACCTCGGCCGTAGGGCGAGCAGGCGGCGTGATCACCGCATTCGACGTGGTCGAGTCCCACACCGATCGGGTGATCATCGACCTCACCTGCAACGCCCTCTCCGCCAACCACGCCAAGGACATCACCGACACCCTGGGCCTGCTCCCCGGCATCGTGGTCCGCAAGGTCTCCGACCGGACCTTCCTGGTCCACCTCGGCGGCAAGATCGAGATCTCCTCCAAGGTCCCGCTGCGCAACCGCGACGACCTCTCCCGCGCCTACACCCCCGGTGTGGCCCGCGTCTGCCAGGCCATCGCCGAGAACCCGGACGACGCCCGCCGCCTCACCATCAAGCGCAACACCGTGGCAGTGGTCACCGACGGCTCGGCCGTGCTGGGCCTCGGCAACCTGGGGCCGGCCGCGGCCCTCCCCGTCATGGAGGGCAAGGCCGCCCTCTTCAAGAAGTTCGCCGGCGTCGATGCGTGGCCCGTGTGCCTGGACACCCAGGACACCGAGGAGATCATCCGCGCCGTGGAACTGATCGCCCCCGTCTACGGCGGCATCAACCTGGAGGACATCGCCGCCCCCCGCTGCTTCGAGATCGAGGCGCGCCTGCGCGAGAAGCTGAACATCCCGGTCTTCCACGACGACCAGCACGGCACTGCCATCGTTGTCGTGGGCGCCCTCCGCAACGCCCTGCGCGTGGTCGGCAAGGATCCCGCGGACTGCAAGATCGTGGTCTGCGGCGTGGGCGCGGCAGGCTCCGCGATCATCCGCCTCCTGCTCAAGCAGAACCCCGGCGACGTCGTGGCGGTGGACGTCGACGGCATCGTGCACCGCGACCGCCCCGGCCTGGACGACAACCTGAAGTCCATCGCCAACGTCACCAACCGCGACAACGTCAGCGGACGGCTGCACGACGCGCTGGTCGGTGCCGACGTGTTCATCGGCGTGTCCGCGCCGAACCTGTTCGGTGCCGAGCAGGTGGCCACCATGAACTCCGACGCGATCGTGTTCGCGCTGGCCAACCCGGACCCCGAGATCGACCCGATGGAGGCGCAGAAGCACGCCGCCGTGGTCGCCACCGGCCGGTCGGACTTCCCGAACCAGATCAACAACGTGCTGGCGTTCCCCGGTGTGTTCCGCGGGCTGCTCGACGCGCACGCGCGCACCATCACCGACTCGATGCTGCTGGCCGCCGCCAACGCCATCGCGGACGTGGTGGACGGGGAGAAGCTGAACGCCTCCTTCATCGTGCCCAGCGTGTTCGACACCTCCGTCGCACCCGCCGTCGCCGAAGCCGTTCGGAAGGCCGCCGCCCGACAGGCCTAGCATCGCTGGCATGACCAAGCAGTTCAGCCACCTCGACGGGAGCGGTGCGGCCCGGATGGTGGACGTGTCCGCCAAGGAGCAGACCACCCGCACGGCGGTCGCGTCCGGCGTGCTGCGGACGACCGACGAGGTGGTGGGCCTGCTCGGCAGCGACGGCCTGCCCAAGGGCGACGCCCTGGCCACCGCCCGCATCGCCGGGATCATGGCGGCCAAGCGCACCTCGGAACTCGTGCCGCTGTGCCACCCCATCGCGCTGTCCAGCGTGGCCGTCGACCTGGCCCTCGGGCCGGCCGAGGTGCGCATCACCGCGACCGTCCGCACCACCGACCGGACCGGCGTCGAGATGGAGGCGCTGACCGCCGTGTCGGTGGCCGGCCTGACGCTGCACGACATGGTGAAGTCCGTCGACCCGGCCGCGTCCCTGGACGAGGTGCGGGTGGAGCGCAAGGAAGGCGGCAAGACCGGCCTGTGGGTGCGCCCGTGAAGACCGCGAGGGTGATCACCGCGTCCAACCGCGCCGCGGCCGGCGTGTACGAGGACCGTGGTGGCCCCATCATTGTGACGTGGCTGCGCGAACGGGGCTTCGACGTGCCCGATGCCGCGGTCGTCCCCGACGGCGACCCGGTAGCGGACGCCTTGCGCACCGCCGTCGCCGACGAGGTGTCGGTGGTCGTCACGACCGGCGGCACCGGTATCAGCCCCACCGACCGGACTCCCGAGGCGACCCGTGCCGTGCTCGACTACGAGGTGCCGGGCGTGGCCGACGCGATCCGCATGTCAGGCTGGCCCCGCGTGCCCACCGCCGTGCTGTCGCGCGGGGTGGCCGGTGTGGCGGGCCGCACGCTCGTGGTGAACCTGCCCGGCTCGACCGGCGGGGTGCGCGACGGGCTGGAGGTGCTCGGCACGCTGCTGGAGCACGCCGTCGACCAGTTGGCCGGAGGTGACCACGCATGACCGAGGTACTGCGCGCAACCGTCAGCGACCAGCCGTTGTCGGTCGAGGAGCACGCGAAGCTGGTCGAGAACGCCGCCGCCGGCGCGGTCGTGACCTTCTCCGGCGTGGTGCGCGACCACGACCACGGACGGTCCGTGCGCGAACTCGAATACGTCGGTCACCCTTCCGCCGGTGATGTCGTCGCGGAAGTCGTCTCCGACGTCCTGGCGAAGTTCACCGGCGTGCGGGCGGTGGCGGTGTCGCACCGGGTCGGCGAGCTGGCGATCGGGGACGTCGCGCTGGCCGTCGCGGTGTCCGCCGAGCACCGGGCCGAGGCGTTCGCGATGTGCTCCGAACTCGTGGACGAGGTGAAGCGGCGGCTACCGGTGTGGAAGCGCCAGGTTTTCGCCGACGGCACGGACGAGTGGGTCAACTGCCCCTGAACTCCAGGTGGGCGCCCTAGGCTCATCGTCTCACCGACCGAAGCAGAGACCCCGCCGTCGGGGGGAACGGCAGGGTCTCTGGTCCTACGGGCCGGCCGGAGCCGACCCCGAGATCACTTGGTCGCGATCTTGTGACCGGCCAGGATCAGGTCCGGGTTCGGGATGTAGTCCTTGTTCAGCTCGTGCAGCTTCGCCCAGCCGCCCTCGACCTTGAGCTCGGACGCGATCTTGGACAGCGTGTCGCCGTCCTTGATCTCGTAGTCGCCGCCGGGGTTGCTGCTGGGCAGCGCCACCGGAGCGGACTGCTGGACCGGCGCGGGCGCGGCCTGCTGCTGCGGCTGCTGCTGCTGCTGAGGAGCGGCCTTGCGGGGCTGCGCGGGAGCCGGAGCGGCGGTGCGCTGCGGGGCGGGGGCAGCGGCGCCGCCACCCAGGCCCTTGGGCCCGCACACCGGCCACGCGTTGATGCCCTGCGACTGGAGCACGTTCTCGGCGACGCGGATCTGCTCCTCGCGGGAAGCCTGGTGGGGCATGCCGGAACCACCGTTGGAGGTCCACGTGCTGGGCAGGAACTGCAGCCCGCCGTAGTAGCCGTTGCCGGTGTTGATGTTCCAATCGCCACCACTCTCGCACGCGGCGACCGTGTCCCAGTTGACGCCGGAACCCTGCGCGTTCGCGGTTCCGGCGGCCAGGCCCAGCGGGGCGCCGACGATGACGCCGGCAACGGCGACCTTCGCGACGGTGCGGGCGGCGGCACTGACGGTCGGACGGTGCTTGCCTCGGTAAGAAGCCATTTCCCTCTCGCCCGCCACACCTGCACGACCGACTCGGGTTCGGGCCCGGTACGTCGATCAGTCCCTGTCCGGCGGTTTTCCTCGCTCGGGGTTGGTTGCCGGGGACGCTGGACAGGGCTCGGTGTGCTGCGTCCCGGATCTTGCTCGTGGTCGGTCGGGGCCAACCGAGAAGCGACCGTACGTAACCGGGAGCGCGTCTCCAAACGATCGGAGCCGTGATGCGCGTCACTGTAACGCTTTGAGGTGATCGCGCGAGATGGGCGTTTAGCCAGTTCAGGGCGTCGTTACCGTCTCGTTTCCGTTCCGAGATATACCGAGATGGATCACGTTAAGTGAGGTGTGGCTCACGCTGCTGACCCGCCTGGGTGCGGCCGTCAACCGCCGGCGAACGGCGGCAGCACGTCCAGTCGCGACCCCGACGACACCGGCGTGTCGCGGTCCCGGACCGCCACGCCGTCGAGCAGGAAGCTGCACGCCGCCAGCACCCGCCCGAGCCCGTCCCCGTGCCGCGAGCGCACCGCGTCGAGCACCCGCGCCACGGTCACCGCCCCGGGCAGCTCCAGGCTCTCGTCCGGCACCCCGGCCGCCGCCCGCGCGCCGGCGAAGTACCGCACCGTCAGCTGGACCACCTCATCCTCCGATCGCGCTCATCGGCCGGTCCGGCTGGTGGAAGCCGGCGTCGTTGATGCCGTGCCCGGCCGCCTTCGCCCACGAGTTCCCCCGCCACGCGCCGGCGATCTCCTCGTCCGACGCCCCGCCGCGCAGCAGCGCCCGCAGGTCCGTCTCGGTCCGGCTGAACAAGCAGTTGCGCACCTGCCCGTCGGCGGTCAGCCGGGTCCGGTCGCACGCCGCGCAGAACGGCCTGGTCACCGACGCGATCACGCCCACCACCGCCGGCCCGCCGTCCACCAGCCACCGCTCGGCGGGCGCGCCACCGCGCTCACCGGGTTCCGGCGTCAGCTCGAACGACGTGCGCAGCGCCGCCAGGATCTCCTCGGCGGTCACCATGTCGTCCCGGTGCCAGCCGTGCTGCGGGTCCAGCGGCATCTGCTCGATGAACCGCAGCTGGTAGCCGTGCTCCAGGCAGAACCGCAGCAGCGGCACGGCCTCGTCCTCGTTCACGCCCCGCATCAGCACCGAGTTGACCTTCACCGGCACCAGGCCGGCCTCGCGCGCGGCAGCCAGCCCCGCGAACACGTCGTCCAGGCGATCACGCCTGGTCAGGCTGTGGAAACGGGCCGGGTCCAGGGTGTCCAGCGAGACGTTCACCCGGTTCAGCCCGGCCGCCACCAGCGCGCCGGCGCGGCGCGCGAGGCTCACGCCGTTCGTGGTCATGGAGATCCGGGGCCGCGGCTCCAGCGCCGCCGTCGCCGCGATCACCTGCTCCAGGCCGGGCCGCAGCAGCGGCTCGCCGCCGGTGAACCGGATGTCGGTGACGCCCAGCCGGGTCACCGCGACCCCGATCAGCCGGGCCAGCTCGTCGTCGGTGAGCACCTCCGGCTTGGGCAGCCAGTCCAGCCCTTCCGCCGGCATGCAGTAGGTGCACCGCAGGTTGCAGCGGTCGGTCAACGACACCCGCAGGTCGGTGGCCACCCGGCCGAACCGGTCGACCAGCAGCGGTGAATCCGGCCGCGCGGACGCCTCTGGCGTGCCGCGCACGATCGGTAGTCCCAGCTCGACTGCTGTCACCCCTACCAGGGTAATGCTCCGACACTGATGGGTGCCGCCGCGAACGGGGTCGGCATGGTGGGACGGCACGGAGGAAGGTGCCTACCGAACTCTCTCACCGGCTAAATTACTTGACATGACGAGTGAGCACGACGTCCCCGCCGACGTGTTGGAGCGGTTCAGCTTCTACGCCCGCGAGAGCAGTGCGCTCACCATCCTGTTCCACAGCCGCGTGGCCGAGCAGATGGGCCTGTCGCCCACCGACGAGAAGTGCCTGGACCTGGCCATGCGCTCGGACGGCCCGATCACCGCGGGCCGCATCGCCGAGCTGTCCGGCCTGTCCACCGGCGCGGTCACCGGCGTCATCGACCGGCTGGAGAAGGCCGGGTACGTGCGCCGGGTGCGCGACCCGCACGACCGCCGCAAGGTGCTGGTCGAGGTCACCTTGGTGGACGACAGGTTCGGCCACCTGTTCACCGGCGCCCAGGAGACCCTCCGCGAGGTGTTGTCCCTGTTCACGCCCGATGAACGGGACGTGCTGGAGCGCTACAACAAGACCATGATCGAAACTTTCCGGAGACGCGTGATCGAGGCCTGAGCCGGCAGCATGGCGGCATGCCCGAGCAGTGGAACTACCTGATGGACATGGACGGCGTGCTCGTGCACGAAGAGCACCCGATCCCGGGTTCGAGCGAGTTCGTGGCCGAGCTGACCGCGAACGGCATCCCGTTCCTCGTGCTCACGAACAACTCCATCTACACGCCGCGCGACCTGCGGGCCCGGCTGTCCCGCACCGGCCTGGAGGTGCCGGAGACGGCGATCTGGACCTCCGCCCTGGCCACCGCCAGGTTCCTGGACTCGCAGCGGCCGGGCGGCTCGGCGTTCGTGATCGGTGAGGCCGGGCTGACCACCGCGCTGCACGAGATCGGCTACGTGCTGACCGACCGCGACCCGGACTACGTGGTGCTCGGCGAGACCCGCACGTACAGCTTCACGGCCATCACCAAGGCGATCCGGCTGGTGGAGGAGGGCGCGAAGTTCATCGCGACCAACCCCGACGCGACCGGTCCGTCCCGCGAGGGCTCGCTGCCCGCCACCGGCTCGATCGCGGCGCTGATCGAACGCGCCACCGGCCGCGAGCCGTACTACGTGGGCAAGCCGAACCCGCTGATGATGAGGTCGGCGCTGCGGGCGCTGGGCGCGCACTCGGCGAACACGCTGATGATCGGCGACCGGATGGACACCGACGTGCGGTCCGGGCTGGAGGCGGGCCTGCGCACGATCCTGGTGCTGACCGGCATCTCCGCCGAGACGACCGCCGAGCTGTACCCGTACCGGCCGACCCGGGTGGTCAAGTCGATCGCGGAGCTGGTCGGCAACTCCGCCGACCCCTTCCCCGACCAGGGCTGACCCCGAATTGTCGTACCCCCGGTCTACCGTCCGGGGGCATGGCAATCGATCACCTGGCAGTTCTGGAGCAGTACAGCGACTCGTTCACCGCGGCGGTGGAGGGGCACCTCGGCGAGAAGGTGCCCAGCTGTCCCGAGTGGACGGTCGACGACCTCGTCGCGCACCTGGCCGAGGTTCAGGCGTGGTGGATGTCCGCGCTGCTGGCCAAGGGCGGGTACCCGGACGAGGCCGCCGCGCGCAGGGCGGGCGACACCGGACCGGACCGGCTGGCGGGCTGGCGCGAGATCACCGCCAGGTACCAGGCGGTGCAGCGCACCTACCCGCCGGACGGACCGGTGTGGGTGTGGTGGAACGCGGCGGAGCAGGACCTCGGGGCGGCGCTGGCGTCCCGACAGGCGCACGAGGCCGTGGTGCACTGCTGGGACGCGCAGAACGCCGTCGGCACACCGGAGACGATCCCGGCCGAGCTGGCCGCCGACGGGGTGGACGAGTTCCTGGCGCGGTTCCTGCGCGGTCGCGAGTGGACACACGGCCCGGTGGTGGTCGAGCTCACCTCGACCGACACCGGGCAGACCTGGCGACTGGGCACAGTGGACGGCACGGGCAAACCGCACCGGCTCGCCGAAGGCGAGGGCACCCCCGACGCGACCGCGACCGGGACGGCGGAGCAGCTGTACCTAACGCTCTGGCGCAGGCTCCCCGCGGAAGAAGTGCCCGTCGCCGGCAACCGCGAGGCATTCGAGCGCGTCGTCGGTTGGCCCTCGCTCGACTGACGGCAGCCGGTTGAGCCGGTCCGCCATCCGCTCGGCCCGGTCCCGCACCAGCTCGCCCCGCCCGGACACCGGGCTGCCCGCGCCCGCCGCGGCTCCCAACCGGTCCAGCAGGTCGGCGTGCAGCCGAAGCCAGTCCACGTGCTCCCACGGCGTCAGCACACCGATGGCGACGGTCTCGGCCATCACCTCGTCCACCGCCAGCGCGATCCGTTCCAGGTGCTCCCTCATGCCGTGAGGATGGGCAATCGGACGGCCGCATCACGTGATCAGCCCCGAGTTCACCCCGGAGGGGGACGCCACACGACCCAACGACAGCCGGACCGGACGTGGCCGACCGGCCCAATCCGCACCCGCACTGATCCACTTCTACGCACCACGCGGCAACGTCGCTTATCGTCGCAACTGTGGAACGACCGCTGTTCGTGGTGGGCGACGTGCACGGGCACCTCGCCGAGCTGACCCGCGCCCTGCACGCCCGCGACCTCGTCGACGAGGCAGGCGACTGGACGGGTGGCGACGCGGAGCTGTGGTTCCTCGGCGACTTCGTGGACCGGGGCCCGGACGGCATCGGTGTCATCGAGTTCGTGATGCGCCTCGCGGAGCAGTCGTCGGGCCAGGTCAACGCGCTGATCGGCAACCACGAGGTGCTGCTGCTCGGCATGCACCGGTTCGGCGACGAGAACGTGCCGAACGCGCCCACGCCGCGCAGCTTCGCCCGCAGCTGGCTGCTCAACGGCGGTCTGCGCAGCGACCAGGACCGGCTCACCGATCGGCACATCGAGTGGCTGACCAGCCGCCCGGTGCTGCACCTGGTGGACGACCACCTGCTGATGCACTCCGACACGATGGCCTACCTGGAGTGGGGCACCACCATCGACGAGGTGAACGACGCCGTGCACGCCGTGCTGGAGGGGCACGACCTGGGCGCCTGGTGGGAGTGCTGGCGCAAGATGACGACCCGGTACGCGTTCCGGGGTGCCGACGGCGGTGCGGTCGCCGTCGAGCTGCTGGACGTGCTGGGCGGTGCCGAGGTGGTGCACGGGCACAGCGTCATCGCCGACCAGCTCGGCGTGCCGCCGGAGGAGATCGACGGGCCGCTGCGGTACGCCGACGACAAGGTGCTGGCGATCGACGCCGGCTTGTTCAGCGGCGGGCCGTGCCTGGTGGTGGAGCTGGACGACTCGGTCGTGCCCTGATCAGCGGTGCTCGATCCCTGGTGCTCGATCCCTGGTGCTCGATCCCTGGCGCTCGATCTCTGGCGCCCGATCGGCGGTGCCGATCGGCGGTGTGGTGACCAGCGTGCCCTGATCAGCGGTGCCCTGACCAGCGGTGTGGTGATCAGGGATGTCCTGAGGTGTCGCGTCCTCGGGTGCCGGTCCTGGCCGCCTTCGGTCGCTAGGGAGCGGGGACGATGGCCTTGCCCAGGGGCATCAGGGACACCGGGATCATCTTGAAGTTCGCCACGCCCAGCGGGATGCCGATGATCGTGATGCACAGCAGCACGCCGCTGACCAGGTGCCCGATCGCGAGCCAGAAGCCGGCGACCACGATCCAGATCACGTTGCCGATCAGCGACGGCGCGCCCGCCTCCGGGTTGTCCACCACGGTCCGCCCGAACGGCCACAGGGCGTAGTTGGCGATCCGGAACGCCGCCAGTCCCCACGGGATGGTGATGATCAGGATGCAGCAGATGATCCCGGTCAGCACGTATCCGATGGCGAGCCAGAACCCGCTCAGCACCAGCCATATCAGGTTCAGAATGATCCGCACCTCACCATCTTGCCCGACCGGCGGCTACGGCGGTGCGGTCATCGACGCGACCGGGTGGCGAGACGCTTCAGGTGAGCAGAGCGGTGGTCACCGTGACAACGGCGTGGACTCCGTCGTGGCGCGGGGTGAGCAGGTGGCTGATGATGATCCGGACGACGGTCTCGGCGATCAGCTCGGCCTGTTCGGCGGGCAGTGACGGCCAGTGCAGCCGGACGTGCTCCAGGAAGACGGCGGTGCCGGCGGTCAGGACGGGGTGTCCCCTGGTGGTCACCAGCGGCAGCATGTCCTCGGCGTGGGTGCCGCTGAGCACGGAGTTGGTCAGCGGGTCGCGGGAAGCCATGTCGAACACGAACTCGACCGCCGCCCGGACGGCCCCCAGCCGGTCGGGGGTGCCGGCGAGCCGTTCCCGGACGCCGTCCAGGAATTCCTCGGTCTTGTACTGGGCGACGGCTTGGACGATCCGCTCCTTGTTGCCGAACTCGTTGTAGACCGTCTGCCTGCTCACGCCGGCCCTGGTGGCGACGTCCGACATTCGCAACCTGCGGAAGCCGTGCGCCGCTAACAGGTCCGCTGCGGCTGAGAGCAGCGCGCGGGTGAGGTCCGTCACGGCCTCAGCTTTACACAGAGTGGCTTTTTGTAAAGCCCGTACAGTGCGCACGTGCCGCTGACCGTGGGATTCGACCTGGACATGACGCTCATCGACCCGCGGCCCGGCATGGCGGCGGTGATGGACGCGGTGGCGGCCGAATCCGGGTATCCACTCGACGGGGCGCACTTCGCGGCCAACCTCGGCCCGCCGCTGGACATGATCTACCGCGACTTCGGCGTGGCCGAGGAGGACATCCCGGACCTCATCGCCCGGTTCCGGCAGCTCTACCCGGCGATCGTGATTCCCGCGACGGTCGCGCTGCCGGGAGCGGCGCAATCGCTTGCGACGGTGCGCGAGCTGGGCGGCAGCACGGTGGTGGTGACCGGGAAGTACCGAGCAAACGCGGCACTGCACCTGGCTGCGTTCGGGTGGGAGGTGGACCACCTGTTCGGCGAGCTGTGGTCCACCGGGAAGGCCGAGGCGTTGAAGGCCCAGGGTGCCGCCGCCTACGTGGGTGACCACGTGGGGGACGTGCGTGGTGCTCGGGCGGCGGGCGCGGTGGCGGTGGCCGTGGTCAGCGGGCCTTGCTCGGCGGTCGAGTTGCGTGAAGAAGGCGCTGACGTGGTGTTCTCCTCGTTGGAGGAGTTCCCGGACTGGCTGCGGGAGAACGCCGCGAGGCTCGCCGAGGACAACCGGGTGGATCGCTGACCGCGGCTGACCGGCGGTCGGCCCGGCGATCGGACCCGGCTATCAGGTCGACGATCAGGCCCAACAATAGAGCCCGACGATCAGACCTGACGACCAACCGCAGGTCAGGCCCTGAATCAGGTCTCGGGACCAGGTCCCGGGACCAGGGCACCGGGGTCAGACGCGGCGGCGGGAGTTGCGCACGGCGCTGAACACGCCGAGTGCCAGGCCGGCGGGGGCCAGCAGCCAGCCGGCGGCGAACACCCAGGCCGGCAGGCCCTGTTCGCCGGCGATGAACATCGCGACGATTGCCGCGACGCCGAGCGTGAACAGGGCCACTCCCAGCGGCATCAGCTTCGAAGTCGACATGTGGTGAGCGTAGTCGCGGGGGTGGTCGCGCGATCGGAGGTGCCCCGACGGGGTACTTCTGGATAGTCTGGTGGGACGCGTCCTGGGCACGCCCGGGGCGCGTTCGTCGTGTGGTTGCAGAGGATTGGTGAGCGCGGTGCCGACCGGCAAGGTCAAGTGGTACGACTCGGAAAAGGGCTTCGGCTTCGTTACCCAGGACGGTGGCGAGGACGTGTACGTGCGGAAATCCGCGCTGCCTCCGGGCGTCGAGGGCCTCAAGGCCGGACAGCGCATCGAGTTCGGCATGGCCGAGGGGCGACGCGGTCCGCAGGCCCTGTCCGTGCGGCTGATCGACCCCGCGCCCTCGGTGGCCGAGGCGCGGCGGCGGCCCGCCGAGGAGCTGCACGGCCTGATCGAGGACATGATCAAGCTGTTGGAGGTCAAGGTGCAGCCCGAGCTGCGGCGCGGGCGGTACCCGGAGCGCAAGAACACCAAGCTGATCGCGGACGTGGTCCGCGCGGTGGCCCGGGAGCTCGACCCGTAGAGGGCTCCGATCCGAAGAGGGCCTCGATCCGCGAGCGCGCCGGAGGTCAGCTGCGGTCGTCCACGGACAGGATCCAGGTCCCCCGGGCCACGAAGTCGAAGGCGCCGGTGGTGCTGCTCTCGATCCGGGAGCCGTACTGCTGGACCTCGACGCTCTCCAGCTGGTCGTCCCGGTTCGGCAGCACGAGGGTGTAGGCGTACTTCGGGTCTCGTTCGGTGAAGAGCTTGCTGCGCAGCGGTTCCTGCGGCTCGCCCTTGGCGTTGCGGTAGGTGAACTTCACCGACCAGGCGGTGGTGGCCAGCTCGCCGGGTACCGAGATCTGCACCGGTCTGCCCGGCCGGACGCGGAGCACGCCCGCCGCCCGGGTGTCGACCTCGCAGTTCTCCGACTTGACGTCGCAGTACTGGGACGGCTGGACGTTGATCGCCTTCCCGTCCGCGTAGAACGTCACCTCGGGGTCCTGCGGGGCGGCGCACGCCGCCAGGACCGGGAGCAGCAGGAACGGCAGTACTCGGCGCACGGGCAGCCAGCCTACGGGGTGACCGCGGTGGTGCGGATCGGGCGGTCGCCGCCCAGGCCCGGGATGAGGGTGCTGCCCCGGCGGGAGAGGATGGTCTGCGCCAGGCCGCAGGCCAGCAGGCCGGACAGCACGGTGAAGCCGATCCAGTACTCGGTGGGCAGCAGGACGCCCAGCGCGCCGCCGAACACCCAGCCCAGCTGGAGGATGGTCTCGGAGCGGCCGAACGCGGAGGCCCTGGACTCCTCCGGCAGGTCGTCCTGGATCACGGCGTCGAGGCTGACCTTGGCCAGCGAGCTGGCCGTCGCGCCGATGAGGCCAACGGTCGCCGCGGTGATCAGGCCGGGCAGGATGGCGGCGAGGATGGTCGCGGCCAGGGCCGCGCCCAGGCAGCCGATGATCACCTGGTCCGGTGCGCCGAACTGGAGCCTGGCGCCCACCGCGTTGCCCAGGAAGCTGCCGATGCCGGCCGCGCCCGCGATGACGCCGAGCAGCAGCAGCTGCATGAACGCGTCGCCCTCGGTCTGGGCCCGGACCACGAAGGCGGCGAACAGCATCAGGAAACCGGTGAGCATCCGGATCGCTCCGTTGCCCCAGAGGGAGACCACGACGGTGCGGCCGAGCGGTTGGCGCTTCGGCTTCTGCGGTCGGGCTCGCAGGGAGGTCGGCACCTCGCCTTCGGTGACCTCCACCCACGACGGGATGCGCAGGCACAGGACCGCGTTCGCCAGGCACAGGACGGCCGTGAACCAGAGCGCGCCGGGTGAGCCGAACAGGTTGGCGAAGCCCGCCGCCACCAGGCCGAAGACGCCGCCGGCGGCCAGGCCGAAGACGGTCATCCGCGCGTTGGTCTTGGACAGGGTGATGTCCGGCGGCAGCACGCGCGGGGTGATGGCGGCCTTGAGCACGGTGAACGACTTCGACAGGACCATGCTGCCCAGGGCCGCCGGGTAGAGGCCCCAGTTGTCGAAGTTCATCGCCATGACGATGGCCAGCACGACCCGCAGGACGCAGGACGCGGCCAGGGCGATGCGCCTGCCGTGCTGGATGCGGTCCAGGGCCGGGCCGATGACGGGGGCCACCAACGCGAACGGGGCCACCGTGATCAGCAGGTACAGGGCGACCTTGGCCTTGCTCTCGCCGGTGGCGGCGGAGAAGAACAGGGTGTTCGCCAGGGCCACGGCCATCGCCGCGTCGGCGGCGTAGTTCATCATCACCGCGTACGTCAGCGACGACAGGCCGGACTGCTTCGCGCCGTCCGCGTGGGCCGCCTTCCGGAACGCCGCCACCGCCTGGCCGCCGAGTTGCCGGGTCCGCCACAGCGCCACCCGGGTGACGGTGAGCTTCTTCGGCATGGTCGGGGCGGTGGGGCGTTCGTCGGCCGGAGGCGGCGCCTGCGGGGGCGGCGGCGGTGGCGGGGGAGGCCCTTGGGTCGGGTACGGCCGGGTGCGCGGCTTGTACTCGTCGTCTTCCCACGGGTACCGCCGCGACGGGTCTTCCGGCCGTTGACGCGTCACAGCGTCAATCCTGCCTCACCGACACCGCGCTGTCTCAGACATTGCTACCGGTGAGCACGGTGGCGATGGTTTCGCCCGGGATGTCGTGGACGGCGATCGCGGCCAGCCCGGTCGCGCCCGCCGGTTCCAGGACCAGGCCGAGGGTGCGAAGGGCTACGGCGGTCGCGTTCCGGATCGCGTCGTCGTCGACGAGGACGATGTCGTCCACGAGTTCACGCAGGCGTGGGACGGCTTCCGGAACGGGCACGCGGACCGCGATGCCGTCGGCGATCGTGTGCACCGGACCGGTGTACGTCCTGCCTGCCCAGGCCCGTGCCACGGCCGGTGCGCCGGACGCGCAGACGCCGACGACGCGGGTGCCCGGCGAGTGCTCCTTGAGCCACCGGGCCATGCCGGTGATCAGGGCTCCGTCGCCGACCGGGATGACCGCCGTGTCGATCTCCAGGCCCGATCGCAGCAGTTCCACGGCGATGCTGCCCGCGCCTTCGGTGATCGCCGGCTCGCGGCCGTCCTCGATGAAAACCGCGTCGGTGCGCCCGGCGTGTTGCCTGGCGGCTTCCTTGGCCCCGGTGAAGTCGGCGGCCACCTCGAACACCGTCGCGCCCAGGGCGCGCATCCGGGTGATCTTGTCCGGGACGGCGGCGTCCGACACGAACACCTCCACCGGGAAACCGTGGTTGCGGCCCGCGTAGGCGAGGGCTTGGCCGAAGTTGCCGGCGGACGCGCACACGACGGTCTGCCCGATCGGCAGCGACGTGGCGAGGAAGTCGGCGCCCCGGCCCTTGAAGCTGCGCAGCGGGTTCGCCGTCTCGACCTTGACCAGGACCCGCCTGGCGAGTTCGGCGCACAGCTGCTCGTCCACGTACTGCGGGGTGTCGCGGAACACCGGATCGATGGTCTTCGCCGCTCGGGCGATGTTCTCCAGGTTGATGTCCACGGCTCGACGGTAGATCGGCGCGGCGTGGCGGCGATTGAAAGTTCTCCCGCCGAAGCGCAAGATTTTTGCGTGGACGACCTCGATCGACGGCTGCTCGACCAGCTCCAGCGGGACGCGGGGCAGACCCTGCACGAGTTGGGCGAGCTGGTCGGGTTGTCCGCGAGCGCGGTGCAGCGGCGGATCACCCGCTACCGCGCGTCGGGGCTGCTGACCAGGGAGATCGCCGTGCTGGACGCGGCGAAGCTGGGCGGGATGCTGTTCGTCGTGCTGGTCGCGCTGGAACGCGAGTCGCACGAGCACCACCGGCGGTTCGCCGAGCGGATGCGGGGCACGCCCGAGGTGCAGCAGTGCTACGAGCTGGCCGGGCGGTGGGACTACCTGGTCGTGCTGTCGACCTCGGACATGGCGCGCTGCCGCGAGCTGGGCGACGAGCTGTTCCAGCGGGACGACAACGTGCAGCGGTACGAGACGATGCCGGTGTTCGACGCGGTGAAGACCGGGCTCGCGGTCAGCCTGTCCTGAACCGGACGCGGAAGATCGTCGGCCAGTTCTTGCCGGTGACCAGGAACTCGTCGGTGCCCGGCACGGCCGCGATGCCGTTGAGCACGTCGGACTTCGGCACGTCGGCCGGGCGCAGCGGGCTGAGGTCGACGGTGGCCAGCACGTCCCCGCTGTTCGGGTCGATCTGCACCACCTCGTCGGACTGCCACAGGTTGGCCCACACCCGGCCGCCGACGCACTCCAGCTCGTTGATCCGGACCAGCGGGATGCCGTTGCGCTTGACGGTGACCCGCCCGGTCTCGTCGAACGTCTCGGGGTCGCGGAACCGCAGCTCCTCGGTGCCGTCGCTCATCACCAGCCGGCCGCCGTCCCGGCACAGTCCCCAGCCCTCGCCGTCGTACGTGACGCGCTTCACCTCGGCCAGCGTCTCCCGGTCCCGCCGGATGGCGATGCCGTCCCGCCAGGTGATCTGCCAGATGTGGGCACCGACCACGGTCACCCCCTCGCCGAACAGCGGCGACGGCAGCTCGACCTGCTGCTTCACCTCTCCGGTGGTCGGGTCCAGGCGGCGCAGCTCCGACTGGCCCTCCAGGCCCGTGCCCTCGTAGAGCACACCGTCGACCAGCTCCAGGCCCTGGGTGAACGCCGAGGTGTCGTGCGGGATCGTGCCCAGCACTTCCACGCCCTTGCGGGGCTGCTCCGGTCCGCTCGGAGGGGTGGTGCACGCCGCCGACGCGACCACGACAAGAGCAATCAGGAGCCACCGCACGTCCAAAAGGGTGGCACGTGTGCACGAGCCTGCGCAGACGTGCGGCACAATTCACCTGTGACCGCCACGCCGACCCAGCAGTCCGATCCAGTGCACGCCGATCCGGTACTCGTCGATGCCGGGGCGGTTTCGCTCGCGCGTGCCGCCGCGCAGGAGGAGGCCGGCTCCGAACCCGTCGGCGACCACGTGGGTGTGCTCGCCGAGGACGAGGTATCGGTCACCCACCTGTTCGAGGCCGAGCGCGCCGGCTACCGGGGCTGGAACTGGGCGGTGACCGTCGCGAACGCGGGTCCGGGCACCCCCGTCTCGGTCTCCGAGGTCGTGCTGCTGCCCGGTCAGGACGCGCTGGTCGCGCCGGACTGGGTGCCGTGGCACGAACGGGTCCGCGCGGGCGACCTGGGCGTCGGCGACCTGCTGCCGCCCCGGGAGGACGACCCGAGGCTCGCCCCCGGCTACGTCGGCTCCGACGACCCGGCGGTCGAGGAGGTCGCGCTGGAGGTCGGCCTCGGCCGCGTGCACGTGCTGTCCCGGGAGGGCGTGCTCGACGCCGCGGCCCGCTGGCAGGCCGGCGACTTCGGCCCGCGCAGCGACATGGCCCGCAGCGCACCCGCGACCTGCGGCACGTGCGGCTTCTACCAGCGCGTGGCCGGCTCCCTGGGCGCGGCGTTCGGCGTGTGCGCGAACGAGCTGACGCCGGCCGACGGCCACGTGGTGCACGTCGAGTACGGCTGCGGCGCGCACTCCGAGGTCGAGGTGGAGAACATCTCGGCCGTACCGGTCGCCGACGTGGTCTACGACGACGCCATCCTCGACGTCGAGGCGAACGCGGTGGACCCGGCACCCGAGTCCGGTCAGTGAGCCGCGACCCGTTCGGCACGGAGGCGCTGCGCGAGTCGGTCCTGGCGGCCTGGCGGGGTTCGCCCACCCGCTTCCGCGAGGACGCCAACGCCGAGGAAGACCTGCGGCTGGGTGGCTACCGCGACCGCCTGCTGGTGGAGCTGGCGCAGAACGCCTCCGACGCCGCCGGCGACACGCCCGGCGTGCTCCGGCTGTCCGTTGTGGACGGTGAGCTGCGTGCGGCGAACACCGGCGCGCCGCTGACCGCGTCCGGCGTGGCGGCACTGGCGTCCCTGCGCGCGTCCGCCAAGTCCGCGGACACCGTGGGCCAGTTCGGCGTCGGCTTCGCGGCCGTGCTGGCGGTGACCGACGCGCCCCGGGTCGTCTCGACCTCGGGCGGCGTCCTGTTCTCCGCCTCCCGCACCAGGCAGGCCGTGCCGGAACTGGCCTCCGCGCGCGGCGGCGACGTCCCGGTGCTCCGCCTCGTGTGGCCGACCGACGAGGCCGACCTGCCCACCGGCTTCGACACCGAGGTCCGGCTACCGCTCAAGGTCGACGCCGCGCCCCTGCTGGCCGAGTTCGCCGAACAGGTCCCCGACCTGCTGCTGGCGCTCCCCGGTCTGCGACGGGTGGAGGTCGGCGCCGACGCCTGGGAACGCACGGACGACGACGACGTCGTCGTGCTGACCGGTCCCGCCGGCTCGGCGAGGTGGCGCGTGCACCGGGTGGGCGGCGAACTGCCGTCGACCCTCGTGCAAGGCGTCGAGTCGCGTCCGCAGTGGACGGTCTGCTGGGCCTGGCCGATGGACGAACCGCTCACCGGCGACGTCCTGCACGCCCCCACGCCCACCGACGAGAAGATGTCACTGCCGGCACGCCTGATCGCCACCCTGCCGGTGGAACCCTCACGCCGCCGGATCCTGGCGGGCACGGCCGCGACCTACGTCCTGGACCAGGCCGCCCGGGCGTACCCGGACCTGGTGGCGGCTCTGCCCGCGATCGAACGCACCTCGCTGGTGCCACTCCCGGGCTTCCCGCTGTCCGAAGTGGACGGTGTGCTCCGCGAGGGTATCCTTTCCGCCCTGCGCAAGGCTTCCTGGCTCCCCCTGGCCAGCGGCGACTGGACCGCTCCCACGACCGCGAAGGTGTTGGACGCGCCCTCGGAAGACCTGGTGGAGCTGCTGGAGGACGTGGTCCCCGGCCTCCTGGACGCCGAACTGACCCACCCGGAACACGCGAAAGCGCTGGCGGCCCTGGAAGTTCCCAGGATGCCCGTCTCCGAGGTGGTGGAAGCCCTGGCCGGGGTGGGCGGCGACCCCGAGTGGTGGCACCAGGTCTACGAGGCGCTGTCCCCGTTGGCGGACGTGGACTCCACCGCCCGGGAGGACATGGGCGGTCTGCCCGTGCCCTTGGCGGACGGACGCCTGGTCAGCTCCCCGCGAGGCGTGCTGATCCTCTCCTCCGACATCCACGTCGAACTGTCCGGGATGCGGATCGCCCACCCGGAAGCCGCCCACCCACTGCTGCTGCGCCTGGGCGCGACCGAAGCCGGCCCGTCCGAACTGCTGGACTCGGACGCGGTGCGCGAGGCCGTCCACCGAAGCCTGGACGACCCGGCGATGGACGGCCCGGACCTGGTCCGGACCGTGCTGTCGCTGGTCGGGCAAGCCGGTGGGCGTCCGTGGTTGGGAGAACTGGCGCTCCCCGACACGTCCGGCGAATGGCGAAGGGCGGACGAACTGGCCCTCCCCGACTCGGCACTCCTGTCGGTCCTCGAACCGGATGCGCCCATCAGCGTCCTGCACGAGTCGGTGGCCACCGAATGGCCCCGGTCGGTGCTCACCGCGGTAGGTGTCATGGACGGCTTCACGGTCGTGGAGGACGACACCCCCACCGAACCCGACCACGACCTGGCTGACGAGGGCTACTGGTGGGACGGCGCCGACGAGCCCCCGACCCGGGTCCTGGGCATCCGAGACCTGGACCTGGTCGCCCGCGACAAGTGGCCCGACGCCCTGCGCATGATGGCCGCCGACCCGACGACGTGGCGCGCGGTGACCGAACCCGACGGCTACACCGCCTGGTGGCTGGCCAGGTACGCGACGATCCAAGGCGCACCGCTGAACTCCTGGCGCCTCCCCGGCGCCACCGGACTGGACGGCCTCTACGACGTGGTGCCGGACGTGGACCTACCACCTCACGTCCTGGCTGCCGCCGGCGTGCGAACGTCCCTCGCCGTGCTGGACGAGGACGACGTGACAGACCTGCTGGCCCGCCTCGGCGACCCGAAGCGCACCCTGTCCGATGCCCTGGTCCTGCGAGTGCACGCGGCCTTGGCGGAAGTCGCCGACTCCGTCAGCGTCGAACCACCGGACCGGGTGCGAGCCCTGACCGGCGAGGCCGTACCGGCCGACGACGTCGTAGTGCTCGACCTGCCCTGGCTCCTGGGCGTACTGCCGGGTTCGCAGGTGCTGGCAGCCGAGGGCTCGGCAGAGGTCTTGGCGGAACTGCTGGCGCTCCCGCTGGCGTCCGAGGAGATCACCGGAGAAGTCGCGGACGAGGGCGACGAAGTCGTGTGGGCTGAGCTGGGTGCGGTACGACTCGCCTGCGACCTGCTGGGCGTCGACCTGCCGACAACCCCGGTCATCGTGCACGACAACCTGACCGTCACCTCCGAAGGCGAAGACCACGAGGTCTCGTGGTGGGTGGCCGACGGCATCCCGCACGCCTCCGACACCCCGGAAGGTCTGGCCCGAGCCCTGGCCTGGGCAACCAACCGCTGGCCCGACCGCCACACCTTCGCAGCCCTGATAACCGACCCGACCCCCACCGTGCTGCTCGGCTAACCCCGAGCCCCACCGAACCGCCTCGCCACTCAGGCTCGCGTCAGCGCGCACCTGCCCATGGACCGCGCGCTCCGCGCACACCTGCGGTTCGGCTGCGCGCACGCGCGCACCCCTGCCCCTGCGTGTCATCCCCGTATGGCCTGCGCGCCAGCGAACCGCATGTGTCAAGGGCAGATCGATCGCGCGACCACCGCACACGCTTCACGATCTGCCCTTGACGCATGTGGTTGTCTCCGACCAGGTCATACGGGGATGACACGCAGACCACCGCCCTTCAAGGCTCGAAGAGCTTTGAAGGGCTTTTGTGGAGATCCTTGGCGGTCTGCCCGTCCGGCGAGGACGCTTTTACGCTCGTAGACCCCAAGCCACTGAATCCACCCGAGGCCACGCTTCGCAGGCGTCCCCTCGAAGTGAACGCCCCCGACACACACCCAACCACGGGGGTACGACAATCCCGGCGCGCGAACCTGAGACCGGCCTGCGAACCTGAGGCCGCCCGCGCAAGCACAGCCCACCTCACCCGACCAACCGCCGCCTGCCTCGACCAACCCTGCCGCGACGACCCCTGCCGCGACGACCCCCGCCGCGACCAACCCTGCCTCGACCGCTGCCTTACTCGACCAACCCCTGCTGAGCCGTCCGCGACCCCCTCCGAGCGGCTGATCGCTGCCATCGGAAAATGCCGTACCCGATGACCCCCAACCCCCCACCCGTCAGACAAGTCCACAACAGAGTCGTCTCGGCCCGAAAGAAGATCAACACCACCAGGAACGCGACGATCCACAACCCCGTACCCGCCGCGATAGCGGGCACCGGGTCGGCCAGTCGAGCCGGCAGAGCCGGCGGGGCGGGCAACGATTGGGTCTGTTCGGCCACGTCAGGCAGGCTACCTGCCGGAAACACCACCCCACCGCCCACCGACACCCGCCAGCACCCCACCCCGCCTCAACTCCACCCAACCCCAACCCCAACCCCCAACCCCAACACCCACCCTCACCCCAACACCCACCCCCACCCCCACCCCAAGGGAGACGAGACAGCCATGAAGACCGGCCTGGACGGCTTCTTCAAAATCTCCGAACGAGGCTCCACCGTCGGTCGGGAAGTACGTGGCGGGCTGGTCACGTTCGTGACGATGGCCTACATCGTCGTGCTCAACCCCCTGGTCCTGGGCAGCTTCGCGGCCGACGACCCGTCCGCCAAGACCGACGTCGCGGGCGCGATCCTGCCCGTACCGCAGGTGGCCGCGGTCACCGCGCTGGTCGCCGGCGTGATGACCATCCTGTTCGGACTGGTCGCCAACTACCCCTTCGCGCTGGCCACCGGCCTGGGGATCAACTCCTTCGTGGCCGTCACCATGGCCCAGCAGATGACGTGGCCGGAGGCGATGGGCCTGGTCGTGGTCAACGGGGTGGTGGTCCTCCTCCTCGTCGTCACGGGCGTCCGCACCGCGGTCTTCAACGCCGTCCCGGCGGAGCTCAAGGCGGCGATCGCGGTCGGCATCGGGTTGTTCATCTGCTTCATCGGCCTGGTCGACGCCGGGTTCGTGCGGCGCATCCCGGACGAGGCGGGCACGACCGTCCCGGTCGGGCTGGGCATCAACGGGTCCATCGCGTCCTGGCCGACGCTGATCTTCGTGGTCGGCCTCGTGCTCACCGGCATCCTGGTCGCCCGCAAGGTCAAGGGCGCGATCCTGATCGGCGTGCTCACCTCCACCGTGCTGGCCATCGTGATCGAGGCGATCGCCAAGGCCGGACCGTCGAAGGGCACGAACGCGAAGGGCTGGAACCTCGGCTACCCGGCGCTCCCGGACCAGGTCCTCGGCCTGCCGGACCTGTCCCTCCTCGGCGACGTGTCGCTCGGCGCGTGGACCCGCGTGCCCGCCCTCACCGCCGCCCTCCTGGTGTTCACCCTGGTCCTGACCGATTTCTTCGACACCGTGGGCACGATGACCGGTCTCGGCAAGGAGGCCGGGCTGATCGGCAAGGACGGCCAACTGCCGAACGTCAGCAAGGCGCTGTTCGTGGACGGTGTCGGCGCGGTGGCCGGCGGAGCCGCGTCCAGCTCGTCCAACACCGTCTACATCGAGTCGGCGGCGGGCATCGCGGAGGGCGCGCGGACGGGCCTGGCGAACGTCGTGACCGGTCTCCTCTTCATCGCCGCCATGTTCCTCACCCCGCTGTACTCGATCGTGCCGGTCGAAGCCGCCGCCCCGGCCCTGGTGATCGTCGGCGCGCTGATGATCGTGCAGATCAGGGAAATCGACTTCACCGACTTCTCGGTCGCCCTGCCCGCGTTCCTGACCATCGTGGTCATGCCGTTCACCTACTCGATCGCCAACGGCATCGGCGCCGGTTTCGTCAGCTACGTGCTGCTGCGCGCGATGACCGGCCGGGCGCGCAGCGTGCACCCGCTGATGTGGGTGGTGGCCGGCGCGTTCGTCGTCTACTTCGCCATCGAACCCATCCGATCCGCCCTGGCCGGCTGAGCCGAAATCCAGAACGCTTACCCCGAATCCAGGACGACCGAGCCGGCCGGCGGGGACACCGGGCGGTACCAGCGCAGCTCGACGGGTACCCCGACACCCGGCCGGACCCCTGGTCGGACAACCGCATGGGCAAGTTCACACGATGGGTGCAGAGATCGTGAGGTATGCTAACTACGTGGCGGAGACCGACGCGGAACGGGGACTGGCCAGCCGGCTGAGGCTGGCCGTGGTCCGGCTGACCCGAAGGCTCCGCGCGCAGCGGATCAACTCCGCGCTCTCGCTCACCCAGGTCTCCGCGCTGTCCACGCTGCACAAGTGCGGACCGCTGACGCCGGGCGAGCTGGCCGCCAAGGAAGGCGTCCAGCCCCCGTCCATGACCAGGGTGATCGCGGCGCTGGAGGAGTACGGCTTCGCGACCCGCCGCCCCCACCCCACGGACGGCCGCCAGGCCATCGTGGAGCTGAGCGAAGCGGGCATCGGCTACATAAACGAAGAGGTGTCGGCCCGCGAGGCGTGGCTGGACAAGCGGCTGGCCGAGCTGACACCGGAGGAACGGGGCGTGCTGTCGCGCGCCGCCGAGATAATCGACAGGATGGCGGGGCAGTAACGGGTGCCGGCGTACGCGGGTGGTGCGGAGTCCGATCAGCTCGATCGTGGCAAGCCCCTACCCGCATCGCCGGAAACGCCACCCGAGCAGCCACCCGAGCAGCTACCCGGGAAGCCGGCCGAGCAGCCGCCCGGTAAGTCACCCGAGCAGCCGCCCGGTAAGCCGTCCAAGAACCGCATGTTCGGTTCCCTCCGCGTCCGCAACTACCGCCTCTACGCCTCCGGTCAGGTCGTCTCCCTGGTCGGCCTCTGGATGCAGCGGGTCGCCCAGGACTGGCTCGTCCTGGAACTGTCCGACGGCTCCCCGGTGGCCCTCGGCATCGCCGCGGCCCTGCAGTTCGCACCCACCCTCTTCCTCTCCCTCTGGGCCGGCGTCCTCGCCGACCGCATGGACAAGCGCAAGCTGCTGCTCTTCCTGGAGACCGGCCTCGGCCTCTGCGCGCTGACCCTCGGCCTGCTCGACGTCACGGGCGTGGCCCAGCTGTGGCACGTCTACCTGCTGTGCCTGCTGCTCGGCGCGGTCTCCGCGGTGGAAACGCCGGTGCGGCAGTCGTTCGTGGTCGAGATGGTCGGCCGCGACCAGCTCACCAACGCCGTCGCGCTGAACTCCATGACGTTCAACCTGGCCCGCATGGTCGGCCCGGCGGTGGCCGGCGGCATGATCATCGTGGTCGGCACCGGCTGGGTGTTCCTGATCAACGCGCTCAGCTTCGTCGGCGTCATCACCGGCCTGTTCCTGATGAACGCCAAGCAGCTGCACCGGGGCGAGCCGGTGCCCCGCGAGAAGGGCCAGCTCCGGGAGGGCCTGCGCTACGTCCGGCACCGCCCCGACCTGGTGATCCTGCTCGTCCTGGTGTTCTTCATCAGCACGTTCGGCCTGAACTTCTACGTGACCCTCGCGGTCCTCGCCCGCAACACCTTCGGCGGTGACGCCGACGCGTACGGCCTGCTGTCGACCCTGCTGGCCGTCGGCACCCTGGCCGGCGCGACCCTCGCGGCGAAGCGCAGCGCCAAGGGCAAGCCGCGGCTGCGCCTGCTGATCCTCGGCGCCCTCGCGTTCGGCGTGCTGGAGATCGCCGCCGGGCTGATGCCGTCGATCTGGCTGGTCGGCGCGACGCTGATCCCGGTGGGCATCGCGATGATGACCTTCACGACCACCGCGAACGCCACCGTGCAGCTGGCCGTCTCGCCGGACATGCGCGGCCGGGTGATGGGCCTGTACATGCTGGTCTTCCTGGGCGGCAACCCGGTGGGCGGCCCGGTGATGGGCTGGCTCGCCGAGCACTTCACCGCCCGCGCGCCGCTCGTGGTCGGCGGGGTGGTCTCCATCATCGCGGCCCTGGTCGGCGGGATCGTGCTGGCCAGGCGCGGCGGCCTGAGACTGCCCACCCACCGCCTGGGTCTGCGCAAGCGCGCCCGCGTCTGACCGGATCCCCGCGTCTGATCAGATTCCCGTGTGGTCATCGCAACGGACTGGGTTCGGCTGCTCGTCGTCTGCGTGCTCTTCACCGCCGCCGCGGGCGCGGTCCTCCGGTGGGGTGGCCTCGCGTCACCCGGACCGGTGGTCAAAGCAGCCCTGCGGGCAACCGCCCAACTGGCCGCCGTCTCGGCCGTCATCACGGCCGTCCTGGCGTCCCTGCCGCTCACCACGGGGTTCCTGCTCCTCATGGCGGGCGTGGCCACCGGCACGTCCGCCGCCCGCACGAAGACCGGGCGCAAGGGCGTCTGGGTGGGCCTGGCGATCCTGGTCGGCACGGTCCCCGCGATCGCCGCCCTGGTCCTCACCGGCCTGGTGCCGCTGAACGGCATCGCCCTGGTCCCGGTGGGCGGCATCCTGATCGGCGGCGCGATGACCGCGACCACGCTGTCCGTCCGCCGAGCCCTGGACACCCTCCACGACCGCCACGGCGAGTACGAGGCCGCGCTGGCGCTCGGCTTCACCGAACCGGTGGCCGTGCGCGAGCTGATCAGGCGACCCGCGGCCGAAGCCCTCCTCCCGGCGCTGGACCAGACCCGGACCGTCGGCCTGGTGACGCTGCCCGGCGCGTTCGTGGGGATGCTCCTCGGCGGCGCACCGGTCTGGCAGGCCGGCGCGCTCCAACTGGTCGTCCTGTTGGGACTCCTCGCCGTGGAGACGGCCGCCATCGCCACGGTGGTGGAACTCGTGGCACGAGGGCTGGTACGTAGGACTTCCCAAGCAACAGAAGTTAGGCTAGCCTAACCGTCGTCGCTTCGTGGTGGGAGCGGCAGTCAGTTCGGGAACAGACGAGGCCCCGCCACCCGGTCGTACCACCGGGTGGCGGGGCCTCGTCGTGTCGGCGGTGAGGGCTTTGTCGGAGCATCCACCACCGAGTCCGGGGGTCAGCGGGGCATCACCGAGCGGGCAGCTGGAGACCGTTCTGCCCGGCGCGCGCCGCCTCGAAGCGGGCGTTCACGTCGTCCCAGTTCACGACGTTCCACAGCGCGGAGATGTAGTCCGCCTTCAGGTTGCGGTACTGCAGGTAGTACGCGTGCTCCCAGATGTCGAACACCAGCAGCGGCGTGGTCGCGATCGACAGGTTCGAGTGGTGGTCCTTGAGCTGCTGGGTGATCAGCCGCTGCCCGACCGGCTCCCACGCGAGGATGCCCCAGCCGGAACCCTGGATGGTGGACGCGGCGGCGGTGAGCTGCGCGCGCAGCTTGTCGAACGAGCCGAAATGCTCGTCCACGGCGGCGGCCAGCTCGCCGACCGGCTTGTCGCCGCCGTTGGGCGACAGGTTCTTCCACCACACCTGGTGCAGCGCGTGACCGGCCAGGTGGAAGGCCAGCGTGGTCTCCAGGCCGACGATCGAGCCGAAGGAGTTCTTGTCCCGCGCCTCGGCGATCTGCTCGATCGTGTCGTTCGCGCCCTTGACGTAGGCGGCGTGGTGCTTGCTGTGGTGCAGCTCGTTGATCTCGCCGATGATCGCCGGTTCGAGGGCGCCGTAGTCGTAGTCGAGATCCGGCAGCACGTACTGGGCCATGACCATCCCCTCGTTGCAACTCTTTAGTACTTGCAATCTACTTGCAACTAGCCCGGTCGGAAACTGGGGTGCTGATCACAGGAGTTCTTGCGAGGATCGGGAATGTGCCCGCACTGACAGCCCGGAACGTGTCGCTGTCGTTCGGTCCCAGGACCGTTCTCCAGGAGGTAGACCTCGATGTCCACGCTGGTCAGCGCATAGGGCTGAGCGCGCCGAACGGGGTCGGCAAGTCCAGCCTGCTGCGCGTGCTCGCGGGCGAGATCGAGCCCGACGAGGGCACCGTCACCGCCTCCGGCACCGTCGCCCACCTCACCCAGGAGACGACGATCGAGCCGGGCGAGTCGCTGCGCGCCCACCTGGCGGGACGCACCGGCGTGGCGCGGGCCGTGCGGCGGTTCGAAGAGGCCGCCGAAGCCCTCGCGACCGGCCGACCGGGTGCCGACGACGCCTACGTGCGGGCCTTCGACCACTGGACCGCCGTCGGCGCGGCCGACTTCGACGAACGGGCCGACGAGGTCTGCGAACGGCTCGGCCTGCCCGCGAACCTGCTGGACCGGCGGCGCCCGCTGTCCGGCGGCCAGTCGGCCCGGCTGAGGCTGGCGTCGGTGCTGCTGGTGCGCGCCGACGTGCTGCTGCTCGACGAGCCGACCAACGACCTGGACGCGGCCGGCCTGGACCTGCTGGAGTCCCACGTGCCGGCGAGCAGGGCGGCGGTGGTCCTGGTCAGCCACGACCGGGAGTTCCTGGCGAGGACCACCACGGCGGTCGCCGAACTGGACGAGTTCACCCACCGCCTCACGCTGTTCGGCGGCGGCTGGGACGCCTACGTCGCGGAGCAGGCCCGCGCGAGGAGCCGGGCGCGCGAGGAGTACGAGGCGTACGCCGCCAAGCGGGACAGCCTCGCCCAGCGCGCGCAGCAGACCCGCGAGTGGTCCAAGGCGGGCGTGCGGCGCAACGCGAAGTCCGACGAGAGCGACAAGAACATCAAGTTCGCCCGCAAGCAGGGCGCGGAGAACACCGCCGCCAAAGCGTCCACAGTGGACCGTGCCCTGGACCGGCTGGACGAGGTCGAGGAGCCCCGCGAACCGTGGGAACTCCGCCTCACCCTGCCCACCGCCGGCCGGGGCAGCCAGGTCGCCTTCACGTTGCGCGACGCGGTGGTGAGCCGAGGAGACGTCACGCTCGGCCCGATCGACCTGACCATCGGCGCGGGCGAGCGCTGGCGCATCACCGGCCCCAACGGTGCCGGCAAGTCGACCCTGCTGGCCGCGCTGCTCGGTCGCCTGCCGCTGCGGGAGGGCGACCGCAGCCAGGGGGCGTCGGTGGTGGTGGGCGAGGTCGACCAGGTGCGGGCGTCGTTCGCCACCGACACGCCGGCCCTGACCGTGGTCGCCGAGGCCACCGGGCTGTCCGACGTGGAGGTGCGGACCCTGCTCGCGAAGTTCCGGGTGGGGGCGGACGCCGTGCTGCGACCGGCCGCCTCCCTCTCGCCGGGCGAGCGCACCAGGGCGGGGCTGGCCGTCCTCCAGGCACGGGGGACCACCTGCCTGGTGCTGGACGAACCCACCAACCACCTGGACGTGGCCGCCATCGAACAGCTCGAACGGGCACTGGAGACCTACGAGGGAACCCTGCTGCTGGTGACCCACGACCGCAGGCTCGCCGACGCAGTGGGGGTTGACCACACGCTGGACGTGCGGACCCTGGCAAGATGACGCCATGGGCACCGAGGAGGAATGGCCGATCGAGCAGACGTGGTCACTGCGCAACACGCACTGGCACGCCTACGTCGAACACACGTCCCTCGACCACGCCTCCCCGCGCCAGGAACGCCTGGAACGCACCCCGGAAGAGGTCCTGACCACGCCGGCCGAGGTGGCGGCGTGGCTGGAGGTCAACCTGCGCAGCGCGACCAAGCCGGAGGAGGCGGGCAAGAAGCGCACCAAGGACGAGCGCGACTTCTCCGACTCCAACCGCGTGCACGCGTCCCTGGCCTCGGCGGGCGAGTCGATCTACACCGGCGTCAAGGGAATGCTCACCCTCGCGGTGGAGGCCGTGACGCCGGACGAGTGCCGCAGCTCCCACGACGGAGCCGACGTGGCTCCCCTGAAGGCGGGCCGACGCCGCTGAACGGACCGCGTGTCGTCCCCGGGTGGCACGAGCCGCCCGGGGACGACACGCCGGCGCCGGTCAGTCGACCGGCCAGGTGTGCACGGGCTCCTCGCTGTGCATGAGTTCCACGTACCGGCCCAGCATGGCGCCCAGCGCGGCCTCCCGGTCGGCGCCGCGCTCCTCCAGCGACGCCACCGTCTCCCGCTGCCACTGCGACCCCGTGCGGCGGGACAGGCAGCGCGCCTCGATCACGCCGAGGTACCGCTCGCGCGCCGAATCGGAGACCCCGCACGCCCGCAACCCCTCGTGCGCCAACGGCAGCAACCGGCGCAGCACCAACTCGTCCGGCGGCACCCAGCCGATCCCGGGCCAGTACAGCTGAGCCCCCATCCCGTGCCGCGAACCCGCGTACAGGTTCTCCTCCGCCGCGTGGAACGACATCTGCGTCCACAAAGGACGGTCCAGTTCGGTCAGCGCCCGTTGCGCGCCGTAGAAGAACGCCGCGTTGGCCATCGTGTCCAGCACCGTGGGGCCGGCCGGCAGCACCCGGTTCTCCACCCGCAGGTGCGGCACCCCGTCGACCACGTCGTACACCGGCCGGTTCCACCGCCACACGGTGCCGTTGTGCAGCCGCAGTTCCGTCAGCGACGGCGTTCCGCCCGCGCCCAGCACGTCGAGCGGGTCCTCGTCGCCGGTCTCCGGCAGCAACGCCGGGAAGTACCGGACGTTCTCCTCGAACAGGTCGAAGATCGACGTGATCCAGCGTTCCCCGAACCACACCCTCGGCCGCACGCCCTGGTTCTTCAGCTCCACCGTCCGGGTGTCGGTGGCCTGCAGGAACAACGGGATCCGCGTCTCGTGCCACAGCGCCCGCCCGAGCAGGAACGGGGAGTTGGCCGCGATGGCGACCTGCACCCCGGCCAACGCCTGCGCCGCGTTCCAGTGCGCCGCGAAGTCGTCCGGCGCCACCTGGAGGTGCAGTTGGACCGACGTGCAGGCGGCTTCGGGCAGGATGGACTCCGCGAAGCTCGACAGCCTCTCCGGAGCGGTGCCGCCCGGCATGGGCGAACCTTCCATGGACAGCACCGTCTCCTCGCCGCGCGCGGCGAGGATCTGGTCGTTGAGCACCGCGTAGCGGGGGCTGTTCGACAGCCAGCGCCGGTCGAAGTGCTCCTGCCGCAACGTGGGCAGCACCCCGATCATCACGATCGACGTGCCCGCGTCGTGCGCCTTGTCGTCCGCCGACGACAGCGTCTCGCGCAGTTCCCGCTCCAGGTCGAGGGTCTCGTCCCCGGCCAGCTCCCGGGGCGGGACGTTGACCTCCAGGTTGTGCTGGCCCAGCTCCAGCGTGAAGGACGGGTCGTCGATCTTCTCCAGCACCTCGGCGTTGGCCATCGCGGGCCGGCAGTCGCCGTCGACCAGGTTCAGCTCGATCTCCAGGCCCATCTGCTGGCGGGGAAAGGAAAAGCTGTCCTCGGCCAACATGGTCCCCAGTGCGTCCAGGCACCGCTGCACCCGCTCGCGGTAGCGCTGGCGGTCCTCCCTGGTGAACGGCCGACTGGACACATCGTCACCCATGCCGCCTCCCAATCGGTCGGGCTGTTCCGGCGGGCTCAGCGGAGGCCAACCGTGACACAGCAAGCACTTGACCGCCAGCGCCCAAATCGGTGCTCTCTGTCACATAGCGGTAACAATGAGCAAGAAGATGCAGGTGGAGGCCTTGTGGTTCGGCCCTCTGGACTACGAGGGATGTTCACCTGACGGGAAGTGGGACACTGCCCGGATGATCGAGATCGACGACCCGGCGGACCCGCGACTGGACGACTTCCGGGACCTGTCGACGGCCGACCGCAGGCCCGACCGCCCCGGCGGCCGGGGGCTGGTGATCGCCGAGGGCGTGGTCGTCGTCGAACGCCTGCTCGCCTCGCCGTACCCGGTGCGCGCGCTGCTCGGCGTGCGGCGTCGGGTGGAAGCCCTGGGGCCGCTCGACGCGCCCGCCTACGTGACGTCCGCCGAGGTCATGGCCGAGGTCGTCGGCTTCCACCTGAACCGGGGCGTGCTCGCCGCCGCCGACCGCGCACCCCAGCCGACGGCGGAGCAACTGGCCCGCCGGTCGACCCGGCTCGCCGTGCTGGAAGGCGTGGGGGACCACGAGAACCTGGGTTCGTTGTTCCGCAACGCCGCCGCGCTGGGCATCGACGGCATCCTGCTCGGCCCGGGGTGCAGCGACCCGTTGTACCGCCGCAGCGTCCGCGTCTCGATGGGCCATGTGCTCAGGGTTCCGTTCGCCCCGTTGCCGGAGCTGGAGGCGGGTCTGGACATGCTGCGCCACAACGGTTTCACCGTTGCCGCTCTCACCCCTCGGGACAGCGCGGTGGGCTTGGCCGACGCCGGGCTGAGGCACCGGCGGGTCGCCGTGATGCTCGGCTCGGAAGGGCCGGGCCTGACCGACGAGGCGATCGAGGCCGCCGACCTGGCCGTCCGCATCCCGATGACCACGGGTGTGGATTCGCTGAACGTCGCCACCGCGGCGGCCATCGCCTTCTACGCGATCGCCTGACCCACTACGGTCGACACAGCCATCCCTGAGGAGGAATTCGTGGAACTGCGGGTCCAGGGCGGCCGTGCCGTGCTGGCGGGCCGCGACGACGGGGCGGAGCGGGAGGTCGACCCGCACACGCTGCCGCTCGGTGCGGGCCTCGCCGACGCGCTGCACGAGTGGGCGAAGGTGGCCGAAGCGGTGCTGCGCACGGACGCGCCCGCCGACGGTGTCGCGGGCGCCCTGGTGACCAGGCGCGGTCGTCAACTGGCCGGCCGAGTGGCCGCCGACATGCGCACGCCGGTCGCGTACACCGATCCGGTCAGCGGCGAGCAGGTCGTCGTGGAGGTGCCCGCCGACGATGCGGCCGACGATTCGGCCGATGCCGAAGCCCTCGCTGAGGCCGAGGCCGAGGTCCCGGCCGACGACACCGAACAGGTGCCCCGGGAGGAAACCCCCTGGGGCACCGGTCTGACGGTCAGCGTGTTCACCGCCGCCGTGGTGACGTTCATGGTGGTCACGCTGTCGCTGGGGCTCGGCGAGACCAGTTGGTGGCTCGCGCTGCTGGCCAACGTCCTGGTGGTGGGCGGCATCGCCCCGTCCGTCTGGCTGGCCCGCAAGGTCCTGGTCTGGCGCTGGGTGGCCTACGGCGTGGTGGCCGGCGTCCTGCTGGCGTGGTTCACCCTCATCCTGACCCTGCTGTAGTCAGCGCGCCCGGACGAGCCGTCCGTCCATAGCGTCCACTCGGTTGAAGAACGCGAGTGCGGTGTGTTCGTCGGTGGTGTGCAGCAGCAATTCGCCGTTCGGGGCGAGGGCTTGGGCGCGTTCCTCGAACGCGACCACCCACGCGACGATCGGGGCTTCGCGGGCCTCGGCGTCGTCGTCCACGACGGCGAACGTCGTAGGTGCTGTGGCGGCCACCATCTCGTCGATGGCTGTCATGGGAGCGCGATCTGCGTCGTCCGCAGGATCTTCGTGGTCTGAGGTTGTCATGCGTTGCCTCCGACAAAGAGGAGCGGCGTGATGTACGACGAAAATGTAGCGCCGTGAACGTTCGCCACGCGACATGTCGATCGGGTGAACCTGCTCGTGCGTGCGAGTTGCGCGACGGCACACTGAGGCCCGCCATGATCCGGGAGGAGCGCCATGACCGACGAGCCGAAGCCGGCTCCGCCGATCCGCCGTCGCCAGTTGGGCTACCGCCTCGGAGAACTGCGTGACCTGGCGGGGATGACGCAGGACGACGCGGTGAAGGAGACCGGTCTGTCCCGGTCGACCATCTCGCAGATCGAGAACGCGGAACGGGCGATCCTGGAGAAGAACGTCCGCCTGCTGGCGAGCGCGTACGGCGTGCAGTCGCCGGAACTCGACATGTTGCTGCGGATGGCGCGCGAGAGCAACAAACGAGGACTCCTGGTCGCCCACGCGGACGTGGCGGCCAACTTCGCCCGCGACTACATGGAGTTGGAGTCATACGCCACGGAGGTCTGGACCTTGGAGACGGCCTTCGTGGCAGGGCTGCTCCAGGTCCCCTCGTACGTCCGGGCGGTGCGGCTCATCTCGAAGCCGGATGCGACCGAGGCCGAGTTGCAGAGCGCGGTGGACCTGCGCGTGCAGCGCCAGGAACGGCTCACCGGAACGGATCCGCTGCGGCTCCGGGTGCTGCTGGACGAGTCGCTGTTCGACCGTGTGGTCGGTGGCGCCGACGTGGTCGCCGAACAGGCGGCCCATCTGATCGAGATGTCGGAGCTGGACAACATCACGATCCAGGTGGTGCCGAAGGAGGCCGGGCCGTATCGCGGTATGGGCTACTCGTTCTCCGTTCTCAGGTTCGAACCCACTCCGGGGATGGACGTCGCCTACGCCGAGGGATGGCTGTCGGCCACCTACTACGAGAAACGTCGGGAAGTGCGGGCGCACGCCGATCTGTTCGAGCAGATCGCCGCTGCCGCCTTGTCTCCGCAGGCGACCCGCGACCGACTGGCTACCCTGGGCGCACTCAGGAGCGGCAACTGAAAGGGGTCGGGCATGGACGGCCTCCGCCATCTCGCCTGGCGCAAGTCGGCCAGGTCCAGCGGTGAGAACGGCAACTGCGTCGAGGTGGCCCGCGCCCCGGGGTTCTGCGCGTTGCGGGACTCCAAGAACCCCGGTGGCGGTGTGCTGTCCATCGGGCGGCGATCGGCGGGAGCGTTCCTCGCGGCCATCAAGGCGGACCGGCTCGGCGGGTGATCGACACCCCGGAGGGCGGGTCGCGGTGAGCTGTGTCCCGCGACCCGCCGGGCCGCCCTGACCGCCTTCGACGGTCAGGGCGGGAGGTCAGGCCAGCGAGTCCCGCCAGGCGGTGTGCAGGGCGGCGAACCGGCCGGAGTCGCCGATCAGCTCCTCCGGCGTGCCGTCCTCCACGATCCGCCCGCCGTCGATCACCAGCACGCGGTCCGCGATGAGGACCGTGGACAGCCGGTGGGCGATGATGAACGCCGTGCGGTCGGCCAGCACGGTCTCCAGCGCGCCCTGCACGAGCCGCTCGGACGGCACGTCCAGGCTCGACGTGGCCTCGTCCAGCACCAGCACCGCCGGGTCGGCCAGGAACGCCCGCGCGAACGCCACCATCTGCCGCTGCCCGGCGGACAGCCGCCCACCGCGCTTGCGCACGTCGGTGTCGTACCCCTCGGGCAGCGCGCGGATGAACTCGTGCGCCCCGACGGCCCGTGCGGCGGCCTCCACCTCTTCCCGACCGGCCGAAGGACGCCCGAGCGCGATGTTGTCCGCCACCGACCCGTCGAACAGGAAGTTCTCCTGCGTCACCATCACCACGGCCCGCCGCAGCTCGACGTCGGCCACCGAACGCAGGTCCACGCCGTCCAGCAGCACGGCCCCGTCCGACGGGTCGTAGAACCGCGCCACCAGCTTCGCCAGCGTCGACTTGCCGGCGCCCGTGGTGCCCACCAGCGCCACCGTCTGCCCGGCCGGCACGTGCAGGTCGAACGACGGCAGCACCACGGGCGTCGTGGCCGAGTACCGGAACTCCACCCCGTCGAACGCCACCTGCCCCCGCACGTCGCCCAGCGGCGCGGGGTCGTCCGGCTCCCGCACGGTCGGCCGCTCCTCCAGCAGGCCGGAGATCTTCTCCAGCGCCGCCGTCGCCGACGCGTACGAGTTGGCGAACATCGCGATCTCGTCGAACGGGTCGTAGAACCGCCGCACGTACAGCGTGAACGCGGCCAGCACGCCCAGCGCCAGCTGTCCGTCCGCCACCCGCAGCGCGCCCCAGGCGAGGATCACCGCGAGCGACACGTTGCCGATCACCCGCACCAGCGAGGTGAACGCCGCCATCACCTTGAACGCGTCGGTGTTCGCGTCGCGGAACCGGTCGTTCAGCTCGGCCATGATCTTCTCGTTGCGGCCCTCCCGGCGGAACGCCTGCACCGCGCGGATGCCGTTCATGGTCTCCACGAACTGCACGATGATCTTCGCGATCGCACCGCGGGTGCCCCGGTAGGCCTTCGCCGACCGCCGCTGGAACCACCGGATGAGCAGCATCAGCGGTACGAACCCGAACAGCACGGCCATCGCCAGCGGCGGGTCCAGGGTGAGCATCACCACGGAGATGCCGACCACCGACAGCAGCGACGTGAAGAACCCGTCCAGGCCCTGCTCCAGCAGGTCCTGCAACGAGTCGACGTCACTGGTCAGCCGCGAGATGACCTTGCCGGAGGTGTACTTCTCGTGGAACGCCACGGACAGCCGCTGGACGTGCCGGAAGATCCGCCCCCGCAGGTCCAGCAGCACGTCCTGGCCGATCCGGCCGGTCAGCCGGACGAACGACCAGCGCAGCAGGGTGGCCGACAGCGCGGTGCCCACGTACCCGCCGACGCACCACGCGAGCACCGTCGGCCTGCCGTCCAGCGCGGCCGGCACACCCCGGTCGATGGCGGCCGCGATCAGCAGCGGACCGGCCAGGTTGACCAGGTTCTCCGCGATCACGATCACCAGCGCGAGCACCGCCGCCCGGCTGTGCGGGCGCACCAGCGAGCCGAGCAGCCGCCGCGACCGGGCCTGGAGCTTCAGGCCGGTCGCGTGGTCGAGTTCCTCGACGTCCTCGGCGGCGACGCCCCGCCACTTCTCCTCGGTCGCCGACTCGTCGGTCCGGCTCGTCGTCTCCGTGCTCACGCCGCCACCTCCTCGTCCTCCATGCTGGACAACAGGTTGCGGTACTCCTCGTTGTCCGCCAGCAGTTCCCGGTGCTCGCCCACGGCCGCGATCCGCCCGTCCACCAGCATCGCCACCCGGTCGGCGAGCTGCACGGTGCTCGGCCGGTGCGCGACGACCAGCGCCGTCACGCCCTTGAGCACGCGGTGCAGCGCAGCCTCCACCTCGGCCTCCGTGTGCACGTCCAGCGCGGACAGCGGGTCGTCCAGCACCAGCACCGCCGGGTGCCCGACGACCGCGCGGGCCAGTGCGAGCCGCTGCCGCTGACCACCGGACAGCGACAGGCCCTGCTCGCCGATCCGGGTGTCCAGGCCCCACGGTAGGGCGTCCACGAACTCCTCGGCGCGGGCGATCTTCAACGCCTCGCGCACCCGTGCCTCGTCCACCCCGCTGCTGCCCAGCGCGATGTTCTCGGTGACGCTCGCGGAGAACAGGATCGGCTCCTCGAACGCCGTGCCGACCACCGAGCGCAGCTCCGCCAGGTCCAGGTCCCGCACGTCCACCCCGTCGATGGTGACCCGTCCCCCGGTGACGTCCGCCAGCCTGGGCACCAGCGCCGTCACCGTCGTCTTGCCGGACCCGGTCGCGCCGACCAGGGCGATCGTCTCGCCCGGCCGGATGTCCAGGTCCACGCCCCGCAGCACCTCCCGATCGCCGCCGGGGTGCGCGAAGTGCACGTCCTCGAACCGCACGTGGCCCCGCACCTGCGCGGGCAGCGGCTCGGCGTCGACCGGCGCGGTGATGGTCACCGGCGCGTCCATCACCTCGAAGTACCGCTCGGACGCCGACGCGGTCTGGTTCGTCTCCGCCAGCAGCCACCCGATCGAGTCGATCGGCCACCGCAGGTAGGCGCTGATCGTGACGGCCGCGACCAGCGTGCCCACCGTGACGGTGCCGTCGGCGATCCCCACCGCGCCGTACGCGAGCTGGCCGGCGATGGCCAATTCGGGCAGCACGATCAGCACCGCCCACAGCAGCGCGAAGATGCGGACCTTGGCGAGTTCGGTGGTTCGCAGGTCGCGGGCCTCCCGCAGGAACCGTTGGGTCAGGTGCGGCCCGCGCCCGAACGCCTTGAGCACCCGGATGCCCAGCACCGACTCCTCGACCACCGTGGTCAGGTCACCGGACTGGTCCTGCGCCCGGCGGGCGACCACCTTGAACTTCGACTCGAACAGGTAGGACAGCACCAGCAGCGGCAGGGCGCAGGCCAGCACGATCGCCCCGAGCACCGGCGACAGCCAGAACAGCACCCCCAGCCCGATCACCACGACCAGCGTGTTCACCACCAGGAAGGTGATGACGAACGCCACGAACCGCCGCACGGTGTTCAGGTCCGTGGTGGCCCGGGACAGCAGCTGCCCGGACTGCCACCGGTCGTGGAACGACACCGGCAGCCGCTGGAGGTGGTGGTACATGTCGGCGCGCATCCGCGCCTCGACGTCCGACGCCGGCCGCGCGATGCACCGCCGGCGCAGCCAGAAGAACGCGGCCTCGGCGATGCCCAGCGCCAGCACCAGGCCGATCATCGGCGGCAGCGCCCCCAGGTCGCGCCCGGCGATCGGGCCGTCCACGATGCGCTGCGTGATGAGCGGGATGCCCAGGCCGCACAGCATCGCCAGCAGCGCCGCTGCCATGCTCAGCGCCATCTGCCCGCGCACCGGCCGGAAGTACGGCCACAGCCTGCGCACGGTGGCGGCCGTGGAAATGCGCCGATCCCCGGTGTTGGATGGTGACTTCGCGAACTCAGTCACGTGTGTAGCCCCCTCAAGTCCGTTTCCACCGTACGAACCCCACCTCCCCGGGGCATCCGGTTTTCCCACTGACGAACATGCAGGTTCGAGTTAGGTGGAGGTCAAGATGGACGTGCGCTACCTGCGCACCGAGCCGACCATGGCGTTCCCGCACGGCAGGCTGCTGGCGGTGCGGGGTGGCCGACTGCACCTGCTGGCTCCCAAGGGGTGGGACGTCCTGGGCGTCCGGGTGGAACACGCCCGCCCGCTGACCCGCGAGGAGGCGGAGGACTGGTGCGAACGGGAGGGCTGGGACCTGCACCTGCTGGACAGCGTCCCCGTCCCCGACGACCACGTCTGAGCGGGCCTGCCGGCTCCCCCGCGCGGCTCGACCACGCCACGGGGCGGCGCGACGGCGGCCCGGCTACCGCTTGCGGAACATCGCCGGTGCGGTGAGCAGGCCCGCCAGCCCGTAGCTGGCCCCGGCGAGCAGGGTGAGCACGGTCCACTTGTCGCCCAGCCCGGAGAACTGATCGGGCAGCTTGAAGTAGTGCGCGAGCCCCAGCAGTACCGGCCCGATCAGCACGATGGGCCAGACCGGCCGCACCTTGAGCACCCACAGCACCGGCCCCGCCAGCAACGCGCTGAACACCAGCGCCACCGGCAGCCCGACCACCACGAGCAGGATGAACCCGCCCAGCGTCGTCTCGTCGACCACCCGGTCGAGCACGCCGCTCCGGTAGGCCCAGATCCACGCGATCAACAGCACCGCCCCGACGGCGGCGGACACGACGACGCGCAACAGCAGCTTGAACGCGAGGCCGCCCGCCGTGGGGCGCGGGATGTCAGTCACGGCCGGCAGTCTGACTGACGGAGTGCCGCGCTGTCACCGGTGCGGCCAGCGCGAAGCCGATCGCCCCCGCCAGCACCCCACCGGCCGGCACCGAGATCCAGACCGTGGTCAGCGTCAGCACGGCGGCGAAGAACATCCCCACCGCCGCCATCCCCAACGGCCGTTGGACCCTGGCGGCGCCGAGCACGGCCCACGCGAGCAGCACCCCGACCACCAGGCTGACCGGAATGGCGAACAACCCCACCGCCAGGCAGTCCCAGTCCTCCTTGGAGCACACCGCGCCGGCCGCGATGAACTCCCGCAGAGCCCACCAGGCCGCACCCAGGCCGGCCCCGACGGCCGCGCCCACCACGATTCGACCCAGCACGAAGTGGAACTACCCGCGACCGCGCGATGGCAAACGGTTGCGCACACCGGACGGAAAAGGGCCCCCGCCGCTCGGCGGAGGCCCCTCCGGTAGGACGCCGGTCAGCCGCGGTTGGAGCGGACGCCCAGCAGGACGTCCTCCCACGACGGCACGATCGGGTGGTTCTTCTTGCCGCGCTTGGGCGGCTCCTTCTTGGCCGGTGCCTGGGCGGGCGCCGGTTGCTTGGCCGGGGGTGCCGGGGGCTCCTCCGCGACCGGTGCGGGCACGGGGACGGGCTCCGGTTCCGGGGTGGGCTCCGGTTCCTGGACGACCGGAGGGGGCGGCGGCGGGGCCGGCTCCTCGCGGGCCAGGATCTCCGGCTCCTCCAGCTTCTCCAGCGCGAGCGCCTGCCTGGCCAGTTGGGTGACCGGGCGGACGGTGCGCAGCGTGCGGTTGGGGTTCGGGTCCATCAGCTCGACGGCCCCGTCGTCCAGCGCGGTCACCGTGCCGCCCTGCGCGCCGGGGTGGAACGCCCAGTGCGCCCGGTTGTCCGAGCGGCCCGCCGTCCAGTGCAGCTGCACGACCCAGCGGCCGTCCTCGCCGCGCCAGGAGTCCCAGCTCACGTCCGCGTAGTCCTGACCGCGCAGGCCGAACGAGTGCGCGACGACCTCGCCGAGGGTCTGCACGTCCGGCCCGTCCTCGCGCACCGGGTGGGCGCGCTGGGCCAGGTCGGCGGTGCGGGACCGCTCCAGCAGCACCGGGTACGCGTACCGCTCCACCCGGTGGGTCGGGATGCCGGCCGCCGCGGCGACCTGCCCGACGGACTCACCGGCGCGGATGCGGGCCTGGATCTCGCGTGGGCGCATCTGGCTCTCCACCTCGATCTCGATCTGGCCGAGTCGGGTGAGGTCGCCGCGCGCAGCCGCGCGCAGCCGTTCGTCGGCGGGGAGCACGAAGCGCTCGCCGCGATCCGGGTCCTCGAGGATGACGGACTTGCCGTCGTCTTCGAGCCCGATGACTCGCAGCGCTCGCATCATGGCCTCCCGTATGACTTCACCTCGCCAGGTGCCGACGTTAATCCGGCGCGCCGCCTTGACGGGGGAGACTCGCCGTGTTCATCGATATCTTCATGTGATCTTGCCGCATGTCGGCGCGATGCGCACGTCTGTTACCGGAAGGTTCACCTCAACGGATCGGGATCGCGCAATTCCCTGAATGTCGCACCCTATCGAACACCAGTTCGAAAAAAGCGGAACGGGGACCTCCCACCCGAGTGGGGAAGGCCCCCGTTCCGCGAAAGCGCACCGGTTCAGAGCTTCGAGACCACCCAGTCGACGGCCTTGGTCAGGGTGCTCACGTCGATCGGCTCGACGGCCGGGAACATGGCGACCCGGAGCTGGTTGCGGCCCAGCTTGCGGTACGGCTCGACGTCCACGATGCCGTTCGCGCGCAGCACCTTGGCGACCACGGACGCGTCCACCGAGTCGTCGAAGTCGACGGTGCCGACGACCTGCGAGCGGTAGGTCGGGTCGGCCACGTACGGCGTGGTGTACGAGGTGGCCTCGGCCCACGTGTACAGCCGTGACGACGAGTCCGCCGTGCGGTCGACCGCCCAGGTCAGGCCGCCGTTGGCGAGCAGCCACTCGATCTGGTCGTTGAGCAGGAACAGCGTCGCCAGCGACGGCGTGTTGTAGGTCTGGTCCTTGGTGGAGTTGTCCAGCGCCGTGGTCAGCGACAGGAACTCCGGCACCCAGCGGCCCGACGCGCCGATCTCGGCCACCCGCTCCAGCGCGGCCGGCGACATCAGGGCGATCCACAGGCCGCCGTCGGAGGCGAAGCACTTCTGCGGCGCGAAGTAGTAGACGTCGAAGTCCTCGGCCTTCACCGGCAGGCCGCCCGCGCCCGAGGTGGCGTCGATCGCGACCAGCGCGCCGTCCGAGCCCGCGGGACGCGACACCGGCACCGCGACACCGGTCGACGTCTCGTTGTGCGCCCAGCCCACCAGGTCGGCGCCCTCGGCGTAGGCGATCTCCGGCGCGGTGCCGGGGTCGGCCTTCACCACGATCGAGTCACCCAGGAACGGGGCGTCCGAGGTGACCTTGGCGAACTTCGAGGAGAACTCGCCGTAGGTGAAGTGCTGCGCGCGCTCGCGGACCAGGCCGAACGCGGCCGCGTCCCAGAACGCCGTGGTGCCGCCGTTGCCCAGCACGACCTGGTAGCCGTCGGGCAGCGAGAACAGCTCGCGCAGGCCCGAGCGCACCGAGCCGACCAGGGACTTCACCGGCTTCTGCCGGTGTGAGGTGCCCATCAGCGCGGCGCCCTCGGTCGCCAGGGCCTGCAAGGCCTCCGGGCGCACCTTGGACGGTCCGCACCCGAACCGGCCGTCGGACGGCAGCAGTTCGGAGGGCAGGACCAGAGTGGTCGGGTCGGCGGTCTGGGTCATCGCGAAGCCTCCGGTCACCGGGGGAGGGGGACAGCCTGACCGGCGCCGTTGCCGGGGACCACCAGTGTTGCAGCCAGGTGGCCCAGCGGTGACGGCCGGGTGTCGCCGGTCACCTTCGGCCACCCGCGGGCACGGTCCTGACCAGGTCGTCCGGGCCGGGTGCCGGCCACCCGGCCCGCCACCGCCGGCGGTCAGGCGATCTCGCCCCAGCCCTCCACCTCGGACGGCACGCGCGGGGCCGGGCCCACGTAGGACGCGGACGGCCGCACCAGCCGGCCGGTGCGCTTCTGCTCCAGGATGTGCGCCGACCAGCCGGCGGTCCGGGCGCAGGTGAACATCGCGGGCATCATGTGCGGCGGCACCTGGGCGAAGTCCAGGATCACCGCGGCCCAGAACTCGACGTTGGTCTCGATCGCGCGGTCCGGCCGGCGTTCCCGGAGTTCGGTGAGCGCGGCCTGCTCCAGCGCGGAGGCGACTTCGTAGCGCTCCGCACCCAGCTCGCGGCAGGTGCGCCGGAGCACCCTGGCGCGCGGGTCCTCCGCCCGGTAGACCCGGTGGCCGAAGCCCATCAGGCGCTCGCCCCGGTCCAGGATCCCGGAGACCACGGCCCGCGCGTCGCCGGTCCGCTCGACCTCTTCGATCATCGGCAGCACCCGGGCCGGCGCGCCGCCGTGCAGCGGGCCGGACATGGCCCCGATGGCACCGGACATCGCCGCCGCCACGTCCGCGCCGGTAGACGCGATCACGCGCGCGGTGAACGTCGACGCGTTCAGGCCGTGTTCGGCGGCCGAGACCCAGTACGCGTCGAGCGCCTTCACGTGCGCCGGGTCGGGCTCGCCGCGCCAGCGGGTGAGGAAGCGCTCGGTGATGGTGCGGCACTCGTCGATCCGCTTCTGCGGCACGGCCGGCCGCCCGATGCCGCGCGCGGACTGCGCCGCGTACGACAGCGCCATCACCGAGGCCCGCGCGAGCTGCGACCGGGCTTCCTCGTCGGTGATGTCCAGCAGCGGCTGGCAGCCCCAGATCGGCGCGACCATGGCCAGCGCCGCCTGCACGTCGACCCGCACGTCGCCGGTGTGCACCGGGATCGGGAACGGCTCGGCGGGCGGCAGGCCCGGCCCGAACCGGCCGTCCACCAGCAGCGCCCACACGTTGCCGAAGGTGACCTTGCCGGCCAGGTCCTCGATGTCCACCCCGCGGTAGCGCAGCGCGCCACCGTCGCGATCGGGCTCGGCGATCTCCGTGCGGAAGGCGACCACGCCCTCCAAACCCGGTCGGAACCCGTCCTGCTCGGTCTGCTGCACCACGCTGTGCGCTCCTTGTCCACGAGGCTGGAGAGTTGGGAAAACCTTGCTCCCCTCCCGACCCGCCGGCAACGACGCCCGCCCGTGGCGTCGGTCACGATTCAGGAACCGATTCAGAGTCCGTTCCGCGACGGGCCTGATCCACGAGCCGGTCTCGTGTCGGCGATGGGCGCCGACCTCGTCTTCACGACGGCCGACGCCCACCCGATGTGCGCGGAATGCGGAACGCTCAGCCGCGCACGCTGGTGACGGTCAGCTGGTTGCCGAACGGGCTGACGTCACCGGCACACCCGAACTGGTCGGTCATCGGCAGGTACAGCGGTGCGGTCTCGTCCGGCGGGAACACCTTGATGCCCCACACCGGCGTCTTGTGGCACACGTCCGGGTCGAAGTTGTCGACCTGGGCGAATCCCACCACGGACACGGCGGTCGACCCGTGCGCCACGGTGAGCAACGGACCGGGATCGCCGACGCGCACCGCCGCCGCGCCGACCTGGTTGCCGTTCGAGTCCACATAGGACACTCCGGGGAACCCGCGCAGCGCGCAGGCGGTGATGCCCCGGTTGACGAGCAGTACTTCCCGATAGGTGGTGCCCGCCGCGCCGTCGACCCGGCCGAACTCGATGTCCAGGTCCACGGAGGTGCACGTGGCGGCTTGGGTTTCGACGGGTTGCGCGGTCGCGGTCCCGCCGGCTAACAGCAACGCCGTGGCGGCCACGGCGGCACTGACAAATCTCATCATCACGATCTCCCCCGAGATTCGTTCGTGAACGGAATTCCCGTCCGTAACGAAGGACGTGTCGCGCATCACAGGGGTTGCGTCGGATCGCCCGCCACTGGGGGTGGAATTGCCGAGCGGGGCTCGAGAACCGGAGCGGGGGCCGGGCCGTGCCCGGTTTCACACGACCGGTGGTCCCTCGTTCTGCTGGAGCGCGGCGGCGGTCCGGCGGAGCGCGCAGGGCGCCCGTGGAGTGACCGTGAAGAGTTCCCTGGATCAAGCAGGTCGAAACCGTCCCGGATCGAGTGACGTACTGACTCGATCTCGTACTCGATTCCGAAAAGGAGCTCGCACCGACAGTCACGATCCGGGTGGTCCTCATCACCACGCAGGCGGTTTCGCGCACGCGCGGAAACCCGTACGGTCGCGGGATCGTTTAGGTGCCGCAAGTGCCTTGCCAGGTAAAACCTGCTCGGGAGGTCAGGATGTCGGAGACGACGAACATCGCGTTGCCGTCGATGCGCGTGTCTTACGAACAGGGTTCCCTCACGGAGGGCGATCTCGCCCCCACCTGGCACGAGCAGTTGCAGCTTTGGCTGGACCAGGCCGCCGGGGCCGGTCTGCCGGAGCCGAACGCGATGGTGCTGGCGACCTCGGACCCCGAGGGCCGGCCGTCGTCCCGGACCGTCCTGGCCAAGGGCCTGGACGCGCGCGGGCTGGTGTTCTTCACCAACTACACCTCCGCCAAGAGCCACGACCTGATGGCCACCCGCTACGCGTCCGCGACGTTCCCGTGGTTCGCCATGCAGCGGCAGGCGCACGTGCGCGGCACCGTCGAGAAGGTCGGCCCGGAGGAGACCGCCCGCTACTGGCAGAGCCGCCCGCGCGGCTCGCAGCTGGGCGCCTGGGCCTCCCCGCAGTCCCGCGTGGTGACCGGCCGCACCACCCTGGAGAGCGCGCTGAACAAGATCGAGCGGCAGTTCGCGGACGCCGACCGGGTACCCGTGCCGCCCCACTGGGGCGGCTGGCGCATCCGGCCCGAAGAGGTCGAGTTCTGGCAGGGCCGCCGCGACCGGATGCACGACCGCCTCCGCTTCCGCCTCGGCCGCGACGGCTGGGAGCTCCAGCGCGTCGCCCCCTAGCGCTCCGGCGGCACCACCTGCCCGGTCTCCGCGATCGTCTGGTGCGGAAGGGTTCCGGGCGTTCTTCGACGGCCGACATCGGCGAGTCCGGTGTCGGCCGCGGCATGAGCGGGCAGTCGGCGTCGGTGTGCCGGGGGAGAGGCTGACCCCGCACCGGCGGGGTCGTGGTCGGGAAGTGGCCGAGGTCTCGAAAAGGTCTCGGCGAAGAAGTTGTTAGTTGTCCTACGCTAACCAGAGTGAGACGTCTGCTGGGCAAGGTCGCGATCGACACCCGTCCGTTGAAGGTGTCGGCGTACCGGCGGCTCTGGCTGTCGACCGTGGTGACGGCCATCGGCAGTCAGCTGACGGCGGTCGCGGTGCCCAAGCAGGTGTACGACATCACCGGTTCGTCCGGTTGGGTCGGTGTCTCGGCGGGTGTCGCACTGGTGCCGCTGCTGGTGTTCGGGCTGTGGGGCGGCGCGGTCGCCGACGTCGTGGACCGGCGGAAGCTGTTGGTGGTGACCAACATCGGGATCGCGGTCACGTCGGTGCTGCTGTGGTTGCAGGCCGCCTTCGACGTGCGGTCGGTGTGGATCGTCATCGCGCTGCTCGGCCTGCAACAGGTGTTCTTCGCCGCCAACGCACCCGCGCGGTCGGCTTCGATCGCACGGTTGGTGCCCGCGGAGATGCTGCCCGCCGCGGTGGCGCTCGGGTCGACCGTGATGATGTTCGGCGGCGTGTTCGGCCCGATGCTGGCCGGTGCCCTGATGCCGGTGGTCGGGCTGTCGACGCTGTACCTGGTGGACGCGGTGGCGTTGACGCTGACCATCTGGGCGGTGTGGAAGCTGCCGCCGATGCCGCCGCTCGACGGGGTGTCGCGCAGGCCGGCGGTGGCCGATGTGCTTGCCGGGTTCAGGTACCTGGCGGTGCAGAAGATCCTGCTGGCCTCCTTCCTGCTGGACATCATCGCGATGGTCTTCGGCATGCCGCGCGCGCTGTTCCCGGAGATGGCCGAGAAGACGTTCGGCGACCCGGCCGGCGGCGGTCTGGCGCTCGGCTGGCTGTTCGCGGCGATCCCGTTGGGCGCGATGCTGTGCGGCCTGCTGTCCGGCTGGACGTCGCGGGTGTACCGGCACGGCGTGGGCGTGGTGGTCGCGATCGTGGCGTGGGGCCTGGCGATGGTCGGCTTCGGGATGTCGCACGCGCTGTGGCTGGCCGTGGTGTTCCTGGCGATCGGCGGCGCGGCGGACATGATCAGCATGGTGTTCCGCAGTGCGATCCTGCAGACGGCCGCGACCGATGAGATGCGCGGCCGGATGCAGGGGGTGTTCATCGTCGTGGTCGCCGGCGGGCCTCGCCTGGCCGACCTGCTGCACGGGACCACGGGAGCCGCCATCGGCCCCGGCGCCGCCACCGCTTGGGGCGGTGTCGCGGTGGTGGTCGCGACGGCCCTGGCGGCGGTGGCGATCCCGGCGGTCTGGCGTTACCGGTTCACCCCTGAGTCCGTCGGAGGAACCGCGTCCACGAGGTGGCCGGGAGGCTGATCGTCGGGCCGGGGTTCTTCGAGTCGCGGGCCAGCACCCGGTCGGAGCTGTGCCCGACCTCGACGCAGTTCGCGGTGCTGTTGCTGTAGGAACTCTTGCGCATCGGGCCGGAGTTTCCGGGGGCCCGCGCCACTTCGACGCAGTTGGCAGTGTCAGCGCTACGAGAACTCTTACGCCACAGGGTCATGGATTCATGGTTCCACGCGGTACGGATGACGGGGCGGCACCGGTTCACCCCTGAGTCTGTCGGAGGAACCGCGCCCACGAGGTGGCCGGGAGGCTGATCGTGGGGCCGGGGTTCTTCGAGTCGCGGGCCAGCACCCGGTCGGAGCTGTGCCCCACCTCGACGCAGTTGGCGGAGCTGGCACTGCGAGAACTCTTACGCCACAGGGTCATGGACCCATGATTTCACGCGAGACGCTTCAAGAACTCCACTGTCTCGACTGGTGTGTAGGCAAGTTCCCGGAGTGACGACCAGGTGGTTTCGAAGACCTCGATCTGTTCGGGCTCATCGAGGAACAGACTGGAGATCTTGTTCTCCAGAAGCACCAGGCTCGCCTCCTCGTCGTACTCCAGGATCACGAACGCGCCGGTCATCGCCGAGTGCACTTCGGCGTCGGCCGGCAACACCTGCACAGTGACATTCGGTAGTTCTGCGGTGTCCAGCAAGTGCCGTACCTGACGGGCATGTGCTCCGGGGCCTCCGAAGCGGCGTTCGATGGCGCTCTGCTCGATGATCGCGTGCAGTCTCAGCGGATCTGAGCGGCTGAGCATGCCTTGGCGCGCCTTCCTGCTGGCGACCAGGGCTTCGATCTCGTCGGCAGTGAGGTGGTGCCCGGTCGCCTTGATGATCGCGTTCGCGTACTCCGTGGTCTGGAGGAGGCCAGGGATCATCATCGGCTCGTAGAAGAGCAGGCCGTTGGCTTCCTCTTCGAAGTCGGCCCACGTCTGCCAGTCTGCTCCCGGCAGGTTGGCGTTGTTGATGCGCAGCAGGCCGCGCTGTTCGGCGTGCCGGGCGAGGTCCAGCAGGTACACCCGCTGCTTCTTGGTGACGCCGTAGAAGTCGAGCAGTTTTTCCACGTCATCGAGGTAGATGCCGCTGTCTGCGCTCTCCACCCGGCTGAGCTTGCTGCCCGACATGTCCACCGCCTTCGCCACGTCGGCCCCGGTCATGCCGGTGGCGCGGCGCAGCTTGCGGAGGGTGATCGCGAGGCGGCGAGAGCGGACCGACGGTCCGGGACGGCGTGCCATGGCTCCACCGTAAGACCGTGCCTGTTTCAACGAAAGTGTGGTCACTCGATCGTGTAGTTGAGTGAACCAACGCAAGCTTGCCATTATTCGGTCATGAACCAAGAGCGGATCATCAAGCTGGACGAGCCGAAGCGGGACTGGGTGTTGCGGTGCGAGGGGACCGCCAACAAGGTGTTCGAGCTGGGGGTGAGCCTGGGGACCGTCGAAGTCCACCTGCCCCTCGGGGTCGACTGCATCCGGCTGGAACTCCAGCAGATCGTCGACTTCCGGTCTGCCTTGGACGAAGCCATCGAACGGGCCGAGGCGGACCTGCAAGCCGGCTGCGGCCCGCGGTGAGGGCCGGCGGCCGGCGGCCAACATCAAGGTTTGCCCAAGCCTCAGCAGTTCGACTACCCGGCCCGCATGTGATCCGGCACACTCATCCGGCATGGCGGAAGCGACGAGCGCACCGGCGCAACCCGAACCGGAACTGAAGCGGGCCATCGGCCCGAAGCTCCTGTTGTTCTTCGTGGTCGGTGACATCCTCGGCACCGGCATCTACGCCCTCACCGGCAACGTCGCGGGCAAGATCGGCGGCGCGCTGTGGCTGCCGTTCCTGATCGCCTTCGTGGTGGCGTTCCTGACGGCGTTCAGCTACCTCGAACTCGTCGGCAAGTACCCCCGCGCGGCCGGCGCGGCGCTCTACACCAACCGGGCCTTCAAGATCCAGTTCCTGACGTTCATGGTCGCGTTCGCGGTCATGAGCTCGGGCATCACCTCCGCCTCGTCCGCCGCGCTGGCGTTCGGGAAGACCTACCTCCAATCCGTCATCCAGGAGTTCTTCTCCGACACGTTCACCGTCTCGGCGACGCTGGTCGCGATCCTGTTCATCGCCGGGCTCGCGGTCATCAACTTCCGGGGCGTGTCCGAGTCGGTCAAGGCCAACCTCGTCCTGACCTGCATCGAGCTGTCCGGCCTGGTGATCATCATCGCGATCGGCGTCTACGCCATCGCGTCCGGGGACGGCGACCCGAGCCGGCTGACCCAGGTGGACCCCGCGCCCGGTCAGTCGGCCCTGGTCGCCATCACCTCGGCCACCGCGCTGGCGTTCTTCGCGATGGTCGGGTTCGAGGACTCGGTCAACATGGCCGAGGAGTGCCGCGACCCGGTGCGGATCTTCCCGCGCGCGATGCTGTGGGGCATGGTCGTGGCGGCGATCATCTACGTGCTGGTGGCGATCACCTCGTCGCTGCTGATCCCGGCCGACGAACTGGCCACGGCCGGCAGCTCGGCGCTGCTGCGGGTGGTCCAGGTCGGCGCGCCCGGCTTCCCGCTGTGGGTGTTCTCGCTGATCGGCCTGTTCGCGGTCATCAACTCCGCGCTGATCAACATGCTGATGGCGAGCCGGCTCATCTACGGGATGTCGCGGGAGCGGATCATCCCGAAGGTGTTCGGGGCCGTGCACCCGTTCCGGCGGACGCCCTGGATCTCCATCATCTTCACCAGCGGTGTCGCGATCATCCTGGTGTCGACCACCGACATCGCGAAGCTCGGCGGCACGACCGCGTTGCTGCTGCTCATCGTGTTCACCATCGTCAACATCGCGGTTCTGGTGCTGCGCAGGGAGAAGGTGGACCACAAGCACTTCCGGGCACCGACCTGGGTGCCCGTGCTCGGCGCCATCACCTGCGCGTACCTGGCGAGCCCGCTGTCCGGGCGGCCCGCCGACGACTACAAGATCGCCGTCTACCTGCTCGCCGCCGGCCTCGTGCTGTGGGTGATCAACCGCTTCGTGCACGGCAAGGTCGAGTTCGACGCGGAGAAGCTGGCCAAGTGACCGCTACGCCATAGCCCGCTACGACGTAACCGCTACCCGGCGTGGTGGAGCTGGTGATGCCGCAGCTCCGCCACGTCGTGGGCGCAGAACACGTCCACCCGGTCGCCGTGGTCGCGCACGAGTTCGCGCAGTCGGTCCTGATTGGACAGTCGCAGCTCGCGGATCGTCTCCATCTTCTGCTGCATGAGTTTCAGGCCCGGCGTGACGGTGGGCGGGGTGTCCTTCTCACCGTGGAAGAAGTACGCGTCACCGGCGTGCAGCAACCACCGGTCACCGGTGTCGACGGCGACCCCGGTGTGCCCTCGGGTGTGGCCGATCAGCGGCACGAGCAGGATGTCCGGGCGCAGTTCGCGGACGCCGTCGAACCCGAACCACCGCTCGCCGGTCGGTTCGTGCGGGGCCCAGTCGGCGCCGTCGAACTGGGCACGGGAGTAGCGGGGGTTGTCGGCGTCGGCCAGTTCTTCCGCCAGGACGTGGACCTTGGCCCCGGGGAAGTCGCGCACACCGCCGGCGTGGTCGACGTCGAGGTGGGTCAGCACGACGTGCCGGACGTCCTCGGGCCGGTGACCCAGCTGTCGGACCTGGTGCCACGCGGTCTCCGTCTCGCTGAGGACCGGCTGGCACAGCCGGCGGAACCGGCTGGGCAGGGTGGCGGCCGGGTCGCGCACGTCGTGCAGGCCCATGCCGGTGTCGACCAGGACCAGTTCGTCGTCGGTCTCGACCAGCAGGCAGTGGCAGACGAGTTCGGCGCGGCGCAACACCGACGCCCGCCCGTCGACGAGCTTCCCGCTGAACGGCCGCATGGTGCCGCAGTTCAGGTGGTGGACCTTCATCCGGTTGGCCTTCCCAGGAGGGCACCGAGGCGTGCGCCCACGGCGTGGAGGGGGGACAGGTCGCGGCGGGTGCGGGCGAGCAGGACCGCGCCTTCGATGGCGGCCAGCACGACGGTGGCCAGTTCGTCGGTGGCGGCTTCGCCTGGCGCCGATTGGTGTGCGGCCGGTTCGTCCGTGCCCGCTTCGCCCGCGGCCGGTTCGTCCGCGACGTGCCGGTTCAGGTGTTCGGCGATGATCCGCTGCCACGAGTCGTAGACGTCCGCACAAGCTTCCCGGATCGGTTCGCTGTCGGCGCTCGCGTCCAAGGCGACGGTCGCGATGGGGCAGCCGTGCTTGAAGTCCGACCGCTCCAGGTTCTCGCCGAGCAGGGCCAGCGCCTGGTTGAGCCCTTCCACCGGGTCGTCGGTGCCGCTCAGGACGGCCTCGAGCGCGGTGCGGAGATCGTCGCCCGCCAACGCCACCGCTTCGACGGCCAGTTGCTCCTTGCCGCCGGGGAAGTGGAAGTAGAGCGACCCCTTCGGCGCTCCGCCTTCCGCCAGCACCTGGTTGAGACCGGTCGCGTGGTAGCCCTGCGCGTGGAACAGGTCGGCGGCGGTGCGGACCATGCGCTCACGGGTGTCGGTGCGGCGCGGCATGATCTTAATATACAGACTGGTCTACTACAGGCCAGGCACCTTCCCCGGAGGCCCGGTGCGTCCTTGTGGTGGCTGCGGACTCCGGTGATCGGCGCACTGCCCGGGCTTCCCGGCGGTGGAAGGATGGCGGCCATGCTGGAGATCGCCCACGGCGCGGCGCGCGCCGTCATCCGACCTGACGGTGCGGGACTGAAGTCTTTCGAGGTCGGTGGTGTGCCGTACCTGGAGACGTACGACGACGAGCCGCCGATGGGCAGTGGCGCGGTGCTGGTGCCGTGGCCGAACCGGACGGCCGGCGGGCGGTGGGTGCTGGACGGCGTCGAGCAGCAGTTGGAGATCACCGAACCCGACCGGAACAACGCGATCCACGGGTTGGTGCGGCGGGCGATGTGGAACGTGGTCGAGCACACCGGGTCGTTGGTGTCGCTGGAGGTGCCGGTCGCCGGGTTCGGGTGGCCGGTGGAGCTGAAGACCTCCATCACGTACGCGTTGGACGACAACGGGTTGACCGTGTCGCACGCGGTGCACAACGTGGGCTCGGCGCGGACGCCGTTCGGGGTCGGGACGCACCCGTACCCGCGTGCGGGGGCGTCCCTGACCGACGAGACGTCGCTGTCGTTGGCGGCCACGACGGTGCTCCCGCTGGACCCCGGGACGATGATCCCGTCGGGACCGGCCGTGCCGGTCGAAGGCGACTACGACTTCCGGGTCGCCAAGCTGCTCGCAGGCGTCGAACTCGACACGCCTTTCGGTGGCTGTGAGCCGGTGGACGGCCTGGTGCGGCACGTGTTGCGCGGCCCCGGTGGCGCGGTGGAGGTGTGGGGCGACCCGGACTTCAAGTGGGTGCAGGTGTACACGCCCGGCAACTACCCCGGTCGTGGCCGGGCGGTCGCGATCGAGCCGATGACGTGCCCGCCGGACGCGTTGAACTCGGGTGTCGACCTGTTGTGGCTCGATCCGGGCGACTCGTGGGCGGGCCGCTGGGGATTGCGCCCGCTGGACTAGGTGTTAGCGTCGCTGAGCATGAACGTCGCGATCACGGGTGGTTACGTCGTCCCGGTGTCCGGGGATCCCGTCGAGAACGGGACCGTCCTGATCCAGGACGGCAAGATCGTCGCGGTCGGCGCGGACGTCACCGTGCCGGACGGCGTGCCGGTCGTGTCCGCCGACGGCGGCTGGGTGCTGCCCGGGTTCGTGGAGGCCCACGGCCACCTCGGCGTGCACGAGGAGGGCGAGGGCTGGGCGGGGCAGGACACCAACGAGATGACCGACCCCAACGGGGCACGGCTGCGCGCGTTGGACGCCATCAACCCCGCCGACCTCGGTTTCGCGGACGCCCTCTCGGGTGGCGTCACCACGGCGGTGGTCAAGCCCGGCTCCGGCAACGTGATCGGCGGGCAGACCGTCGCGGTGAAGTGCTGGGGCCGCACCGTGGACGACATGCTCGTCCGCGAGCCGGTGAGCGTGAAGAGCGCGCTGGGCGAGAACCCGAAGCGGGTCTACGGGGACCAGAAGAAGCTCCCGTCGACCCGCCAGGGCGTCGCGGCCGTCATCCGGGACGCGTTCACCAAGGCGCAGGACTACGCGGCGAGGAAGGCGGCGGCCGAGGGGCCGTTCGACCGGGACACCACGCTGGAAGTGCTGTCGCGCGTGCTGGACGGCTCGCTGCCGTGGTCCCAGCACTGCCACCGCGCGGACGACATCGCCACCGCCCTGCGACTGGCCGAGGAGTTCGGCTACCGGCTCATCGTGAACCACGGCACCGAAGGTCACCTGATCGCGGACCTGTTGGCGGAACGGGAGGTCCCGGTGATCATCGGCCCGCTGTTCGCCACCCGCTCGAAGGTCGAACTGCGCGGCCGGTCCCTGCGCACGCCCGGTGTGCTGGCGCGGGCCGGCGTCGAGATCGCGATCACCACGGACCACCCGGTGGTGCCCATCCACTTCCTGGTGCACCAGGCGACGCTGGCGGTGAAGGAGGGGCTGGACCGTGCCGTGGCGCTGGCGTCGATCACCGTGAACCCGGCCCGGATCATGGGCTTGGACGACCGGGTCGGGTCGTTGCGGCCCGGCCTGGACGGCGACGTGGTGATCTGGTCCGGCGACCCGCTGGACGTGATGAGCCGGGCGCTGCGGGTGTTCGTGGACGGCCGCGAGGTCTACCGGTACGCCGACGGCGAGGGCGTGGTGGAGAGCCCGTTCCACCGGGAATCCTGAACGCCCGTGGACGTCGTCAGGTCACGATGACCGCGTTCGTGCGCCGGCTCGGACGAAGTCGGCGTCGCGCGGGCCGCCCCGGAGGTGTCAGCGGCGGAGTTCGCGGCCGATGACCAGGCGCTGGATCTGGTTGGTGCCCTCGAAGATCTGGAGCACCTTGGCCTCGCGCATGTAGCGCTCCACCGGGAAGTCACGGGTGTAGCCCGCCCCGCCGAGCACCTGCACGGCGTCCGTGGTGACCTTCATGGCCGCGTCGGTGCAGACGAGCTTCGCGATGGCCGCCTGCCGGGTGAACGGCAGGCCGCGGTCCCGTCGGCGGGCGGCGGACAGGTAGGTGGCGCGGGCCGACTCGACCGCCGCCGCCATGTCGGCCAGCATGAACTCCAAGCCCTGGAAGTCGATGATCGCCCGGCCGAACTGGGTGCGCTGCTTGGCGTACGCCACCGCCTCGTCCAGCGCCGCCTGCGCCAGCCCCACCGCGCACGCCGAGATGCCGAGCCGGCCGGAGTCCAGAGCGGACAGTGCGATCTTCAGGCCGTCGCCCTCGTCGCCGATCAGCCGGTCGCGGTCGATCCGCACGTCCTCGAACCGGAGTTGGGCGGTGATCGAGCCGGTGAGGCCCATCTTGCGCTCCGGCGCGGCGGCGGTCAGGCCCTCGGTGTGGCCGGGTGCGAGGAAGCAGCTGATGCCCTTGCCGCCGGTGTCCGCCGTGCGGGCCATGAGGGTGTAGAAGTCGGCCGCGCCCGCGTGCGTGATCCACGCCTTCGTCCCGTTGACGACGTAGTGGTCGCCGTTGAGCACCGCGCGGGTGGTCAGCGCGCCGGCGTCGGAGCCCGCCTGGGACTCGGACAGGGCGTAGCCGCCGAGTCGGTCGCCTTCCACGATCTCCGGGAGCCAGCGGTCCTTCTGGGCGTCCGTGCCGAACGTCGCCAGCGCGTAGCTCGACATCACGTGCACCGAGAGCCCCACGCCGACGGACATCCACGCGGACGCGATCTCCTCCAGCGCCTGCAGGTAGACCTCGTACGGCTGCTCGCCGCCGCCGAACCGCTCCGGGTACGGCAGCCCCAGCAGGCCGCTCTTGCCGAGCAGCCGGAACTCGTCCCTCGGGAAGCGCTCCTGCTCCTCGGCCTCGGCCGCGTGCGGGGCCAGCTCGTCGCGGGCGATCTCCCGGACCAGGGCCAGCAGGTCCTCGGCTTCGGTGGTGGGCAGCAGGCGCTCGGCGGGCATCGTCGACCTCCGGGACGGCTCGGGCTGCCGGTCAAGGGCAGCGTACTGACAGCAGTACTGTAGGACGTACGGCAGTACTGTCGCCAGGGTCTGTGACAGAGTCGTGCCATGACCTCGATCGCGCGCAGAACACTCACGCCCCGGCAGGTCGACCTGCTCGGCCGGCTGGAGGCGCTGGTGCTCGCCGAGGGGTTCGCGCACTTCACGCTGGACGACCTCGCGGCCCGCCTGCACTGCTCCAAGTCCACCCTGTACGCGCTCGCGGCGAGCAAGGAGCAGCTCGCGGTGCGCGTCGTCGGCCGGTACTTCAAGGGCGCGGCCGAACGCATCGAGCAGCGGGTGGCCGAGACGCACGACGTGCGCGCCCGCGTCGGCACGTACCTGGCGGCTGCGGCGGAGGAGCTGCGCCGGGCATCCGGGCAGTTCATCGCGGATGTGTCGGCCTTCGCGCCGACCCGGTCCACCTATGAGCGCAATGCCCGTGCCGCCGCCGAGCGGATCCGCTCGTTCATCCAGGAGGGCGTCAAGGACGGCGTGTTCCGCGAAGTCCATGCGACCCTCATCGCCGAGATGGCGGGGCTGCTCATCGAAGGCATCCAGACCGGTGTGCTGACGCGGCGCGCGGGAGTGTCCGACGCCGAGGCGTTCACCGCCCTGGGTGAACTACTGCTGGACGGGCTGCGCAGAGAACGGAGCCAGGCGTGATCGTCGTTGCCGGTGAGGCCCTGGTCGACCTCGTACCCACGGCGGAGGGCAACCTCGCGCCACGGCTCGGCGGCGGCCCGTACAACGTGGCCGTCGCCGCCGGGCGGCTGGGGGCGCCGGTGGGCTTCCTGTCCCGGGTGTCGACCGACCTGTTCGGCGACCGCCTGCTGGACCGGCTGCACACCGCGAACGTGCGCACCGACCTGGTGCAGCGCGGACCGGAGCCCACGACGCTGGCCGTGGTCGGCCTCGGCGAGGACGGCTCCGCGCGCTACTCGTTCTACGTGGAGGGCACCGCCGACCGGCAGGTGACCGATCCGGGACCGCTGCCCGCCGACGTGCGAGCGGTGTCCTTCGGCACGTTGTCACTGGTCCTGGAGCCGGGGGCGAGCACGTACGAGCGGGTGCTGTGGCGGGAGGCGGAACGGGGCGCGCTGACCGTGCTGGACCCGAACATCCGCGCCGGCCTGATCCACGACCCACCGGCCTACCGCGACCGGTACGACACGTGGCTCGCGCACGTCGGCCTGCTGAAGGTCTCCGTCGACGACGCCCGGTGGCTGGTCGACCTGCCCGGGGACGCGTCCGAGGACGAGGTGCTCGACGTCGTGCGCGACTGGCAGAGCGCCGGCCCGGCGGCCGTGGTGCTCACCCGCGGTGGTGACGGGCTGGCCGTGCTCACCGGTGGTGGCGAGGTGATCCGCGTCCCACCAACCCCGGTGGCGGTGGTCGACACCATCGGCGCGGGCGACACCGTGCAGGGCTCGCTGCTGGCGTGGCTGCACGAACACGACGCGCTGTCCACCGAGGCCGTCCGCGGCATGGACGGCGGGAAGTGGGCCGAGGCGCTGGCCTACGCCGGTGCGGCGGCGGCCATTACCTGCTCCCGGGCCGGAGCGGAACCGCCGTTCAAACGCGAGCTGGAGATGACCTAGCTCTCACCCGGCGTGAGGTGGAGAAACACGGCGAACGGGCTACGGTGGGGGATGCGCGCTAGCCACCGTGCATCCGAGTGATGCCGGTCCCACCTCGCAGAATCGGTTCACGCCGCGGCTGTGGAGCGGGTTGGCCGCCGACTAGCGTGGCACAACTGACAGGACCCCAACGGGGTGGTGCTGCGGTGCGGGACGCCTCACGTCCGCGCACGCGCGTGCGAGAACCCGCACGAGGCCACCCCGCCCTAGCGTGAGAGGGACTCTGAATGCCCGACGCGACGACTGCGCCGAACGACACCCGTACCGTCGCGCTGCGCCATCAGGGCGGAGAGCACGAGATGAAGGTAGTACCGGCCACCGAGGGTGCGCCCGGTATCGATCTCGGCAAGCTCCTGGCCACCACCGGCCTGGTCACCCTGGACAGCGGCTTCGTGAACACCGCGTCCTGCTCTTCCGAGATCACCTACATCGACGGTGACGCGGGGATCCTGCGCTACCGCGGCTACCCGATCGAACAGCTCGCCCAGCGCTCGAACTTCATCGAGGTCAGCTACCTGCTCATCTACGGCGAGCTGCCGACGCAGGCGCAACTGGACGAGTTCTCGTCCAAGATCAGCCGACACACCCTGCTGCACGAGGACCTGAAACGGTTCTTCGACGGCTTTCCGCGCGACGCGCACCCGATGCCGGTGCTGTCCTCCGCGGTGTCCGCGCTGTCCACGTTCTACCAGGACAGCCTGAGCCCGTTCGACGCCAACCAGGTGGAGATCTCCACCATCCGGCTGCTGGCCAAGGTGCCGACCATCGCGGCCTACGCGTACAAGAAGTCGGTCGGCCAGCCGTTCCTCTACCCGGACAACTCGCTGGGCCTGGTGGAGAACTTCCTGCGGATGACGTTCGGCTTCCCGGCCGAGCCCTACGACGTGGACCCGGACCTGGTCCGCGCGCTGGACCTGCTGTTCGTGCTGCACGCCGACCACGAGCAGAACTGCTCCACGTCGACGGTGCGGCTGGTGGGCTCGTCCGAGGCCAACCTGTTCGCCTCCATCTCGGCCGGCATCAACGCACTGTTCGGCCCGCTGCACGGCGGCGCGAACAGCGCGGTGCTGGAGATGCTGGAGAAGATCCGGGCCGAGGGCGGCGACGTCGACTCCTTCGTGCGCAAGGTGAAGAACAAGGAGGACGGCGTCCGCCTGATGGGCTTCGGCCACCGGGTCTACAAGAACTACGACCCGCGCGCGGCGATCATCAAGAAGACCGCGGACGAGATCCTCGGCAAGCTCGGCGCCGACGACCAGCTGCTGGACATCGCCAAGAAGCTCGAGGAGACGGCGCTCGCCGACGACTACTTCATCGAGCGCAAGCTGTACCCGAACGTGGACTTCTACACCGGTCTGATCTACCGGGCCATGGGCTTCCCGACGAAGTTCTTCACCGTCCTGTTCGCCCTGGGCCGGCTGCCCGGCTGGATCGCGCACTGGCGCGAGATGATCCAGGACCCGGCCACCAAGATCGGCCGCCCGCGGCAGATCTACGTCGGCTCCCCGGAACGCGACTTCGTGCCGCTCGACCAGCGCTGACGTCCACGACCCGAGCAAGGCCCGTGCCCCGGTTCCCGGGAGCGCGGGCCTTCGTCGTGGGCCTCCTCCGGTCGTGGGTTCCCGTCGTGCGAGGCGGTCCGGCGGCTCCTAGGGTCGGCTCGTGGACTCCTCTACCGTCGTCTGGTTCCGCCGCGACCTGCGGGTCGCCGACCACCCCGCGCTGCTGGCGGCGGCGGAACGGGCGCAGCGCGGCCTGGCCCTGTACGTTCTGGACCCCCGCCTGCTGAAGGTGGCCGGGCGGCCCCGCGTGGAGTTCATGTTCCGGTGCCTGCGGTCGTTGGACTCCAGGCTCGGCGGGCGGCTGATGGTGGTGTCCGGCGACCCGGTGGAGGTCGTGCCGTCGGTCGCGCGATCCGTCGGGGCCGCTTCGGTCCACGTCTCCGCCGACGCCGGTCCCTACGGGCGTGAACGGGACGCGGCCGTGGCGGAGAAGGTGGAACTGGTCCGGGTGGGATCGCCGTACGCGGTGGCGCCGGGTCGTGTGCTCAAGCCCGACGGGACGCCGTACCGCGTGTTCACGCCGTTCTACCGGGCGTGGCAGGAACACGGGTGGCGCGAGCCCGCCGACACCGACGAGTCCACTGTGGAGTGGATCGAGCCGGACAGGTCCGAGGAGCTGCCCGCGGGCGAACCGCTGCCCGACGTGGCCGCGCTGTGGGAGAGGTTCCGCGACGAGCGGCTGCCCGACTACGCCCGTGACCGCGACCGCCCCGACCTCGACGGCACGAGCCGGTTGTCGCCCTACCTCCGCTGGGGTGTGCTGCATCCCCGCACCCTGCTCGCCGACCTCGGCGGTGACGAGGGCTCGAAGACGTTCCGGTCCGAACTGGCCTGGCGGGACTTCTACGCCGACGTCCTGTGGCACCAGCCGGAGTCGGCGCGGCGCAACTACGACCAGAAGTTCGACCGCATGGAGCTGGATGCCGACCGGGAGCGGTTCGAGGCGTGGTGCGCGGGCCGTACCGGCTACCCGTTCGTGGACGCCGGGATGCGGCAGTTGCTCGCCGAGGGCTGGATGCACAACCGGATGCGGATGGTGGTGGCCAGCTTCCTCGTCAAGGACCTGCACCTGCCGTGGTGGTGGGGCGCCCGTCACTTCATGAAGCACCTGGTGGACGGGGACCTGGCGTCCAACCAGCACGGCTGGCAGTGGGCGGCGGGCACCGGTACCGATGCCGCGCCGTACTTCCGCGTGTTCAACCCCGTCACCCAGGGCGAGAAGTTCGACCCGAACGGCGACTACGTGCGCAAGTACGTGCCCGAGCTGCGCGGCATCCCAGGCAAGGCGGTGCACCAGCCGCGCGACCCGATCGTCGACCACGCGCACGAGCGTCAGGTGGCCCTCGCCCGCTACGGGGCGATCAAGAACTAGCACGCCTCTCACACCTCCACCAACGCCGCCACCTCCGCGCCCTTCACCCCGACGGCGCCTCGGCGCACACCTCTGCTCTCGTGTTCTCCCCGTATGGCCTGCGCGCAGCGAACCGCGCTTGTCCTTGGGGTGCAAGCACGCTTTTCGCTTGCGCCCCAAGGACAAGGGTGGTTGTCTTTGACCAGGCCATGCGGGGAGAACACGACGCCCTTCGTTTTTCCTCCCCGGAGGTCTGCCCAGCGGCGAGCGTCGCTTTTTCTTTGACCGGCAGCGATCCAGCACCAGGTCGCCGACCGCTCTGGGCCCGGAAGATCGAACCAGTCGGTGACCGCTCTGGCTCGAAGGACTTAAAAGAGTCCTCGCCGGACGGGCAGACCACCAAGGAGTGGGGAAGTGCTTCGTGCCCTCCCCGTACGGCCTGCCGGAGGCAACCACCCTTGGGTTGGTGGTGCAAGCGGTGAAGCGTGCTTGCACCACCAACCCAAGCGCGGTCGGGCTTCGCCCAGGCCGTACGGGGAGAACACGAAGCACACGTGTGCGCAGGAGCGCGGCCAAGGGCGCCGAAGCGCGGCCGTGAGGACCACTGAGCGCAGCGGTGCTAGCGCAGCACGTCCCGCAGCTTCACCCGGGCACCGGTTCGCAGCACGGCGTTCGCGTAGACCTTGCCGCCCAGCCAGGTGATCGCCGCCACCGCCGCGATCGCCAGCACGATCGCCACCAGCACCTGCCACGCCGGCGCGACGCCCATCGCCATCCGGCCCGGCATCAGGATCGGGGCGAACGGCGGCAGCATGGACAGCACCGCCACGAGGGTGTCCGACGCGTCCTGGATCATCAGGTTGATGCCGACCACGAACGCGACCACGATCGCCATGCTGATCGGCGTCAGCACCGACTGGAGTTCCTCCTGGCGCGACACCAACGACGCGGCGGCGGCGAAGACGGTGGCGTACAAGAAGAACCCGAGCAGGTACCACAGGACCCCGGTGGCCAGCGCGCCACCGGCCACGGCGGTCACGTCGATCACGCCGGACACCGACGACAGCACCAGCCCGATGCCGCCGATCAGCAGCAGTTGCAGCAGCCCGACCAGGCCGAGCCCGATCACCTTGCCCAGCAGCAACTGCCACGGCCGCAGCGTCGCCAGCAGGATCTCCACCACCCGGCTGGACTTCTCCTCCACCACGCCCTGCGCGACCATCGTCCCGTACACCAGCAGCGAGTAGTACAGCAGCGCCGCGATCACCAGGCCGATGGCGAGCCGTTGCCCCTGCTGGGAGTCCTCCGGCTGCAACGCCACCACGTCGACCTTCGCCCGGTCCAGGTCCCGCGCCGCCTCCACCGGGTCCACGCCGGCTTCGGCGAGCTGGGCGTCGAGCACCTGCTGCCGCACGATCAGGTCGATCGCGTTGCGCAGGTCGTCGTTCAGCCGGTCCTTGACCACCACGCGCAACGCGTCCGGCGCGCCGGACACCAGCGCGTCCACCTCACCCGCCCGGACGCGCTCCTCGGCCGCCGCCACGTCCGCCACGTCGACGGTGTCGACCTCCCGGCCGAACGACTTCGCGGTCTGCTTCAACGGTTCCGCGAGCACGGTCGCCTGGCCGTTCAACGCCACCGTGTCCCGGTCCGCGCGGTCCAGCAGGACCGTCTGGAGCAGCACGTAGCCCGCCAGCACGGCGACGATCACCAGCGTTCCCCACAGGAACGACCTGGTGCGCACCTTGGTCGTGAACTCCCGGCGGGCGACCAGGAACACCGCCCGGCTCGGGGTCAGCGTGCTCATGAGTCGCGCTCCTCGGTCACCACGCTGCGGAACAGTTCGGTCAGCGACGGCCGCTGCCGGGTGAACTCGCGGACCGGGCCGGTGGCCAGCGCCGCGTGCAGCACGGCCTGGTCGTCCGCGTCCGGCGCCAGCTCCAGCACGAACCGGCTGCCCCGCGCGGTCACCGCGTGCACGCCGGGCAGCGCGTCCGCCCAGGCCGGCGGCGCCTGCGGGGCGTCCACGACCAGCTCCACCGCGCCACCGGCGCGCAGCTCGTCCACCGTGCCGGACGCCACCAGCGAGCCGCTGCGCACGATGCCCACCCGGTCGCACAGGCGTTCCACCAGGTCGAGCTGGTGGCTGGAGAACACCACCGGGACACCGGCGGACGCCTTCTCCCGCAACACGTTGCTCATCACGTCCACGGCGACCGGGTCCAGCCCGGAGAACGGCTCGTCCAGCACCAGCACGTCCGGCTCGTGCACCAGCGCCGCCGCGAGCTGCACCCGCTGCTGGTTGCCCAGGCTCAGCTTCTGCACCTCGTCGCCGCGCCGGTCGCGCAGGCCCAGCCGGGCCACCCAGTTCTCCGCCGAGCGGTGCGCGTCGTTGGTCGACATGCCGTGCAGCTCCGCGAGGTACACCAGCTGGTCGAGCACCTTCATCTTCGGGTAGAGGCCGCGTTCCTCGGGCATGTAGCCGATCCGCCGCCGCGTCTCCAGCGTCACCGGCGCGCCGTTCCAGCGCACCTCGCCGGCGTCCGCCGCGAGCACGCCGAGAGCGATCCGCATGGTCGTGGTCTTGCCCGCCCCGTTGCTGCCGACGAACCCGAACAGCTCGCCCGCCCGGACGTCGAACGTCATGTCCCGCAACGCGACGACCTCGCCGTAGCGCTTGGAGACCCGGTCGATCTCCAGCACCCCCTGTGCCACGGTCGCTCTCCTCCTGTCGGTCAACTGCGGTAGACCTGGTCCGACAACGGCTGGAACGGCTCGCGGCTGAACACCGCCTCCACCGGCAGGCCGAACACCTCGCAGATCCGCATCGCCAGGTCCAGGCTGGGGTAGTGGTCGCCCCGTTCCAGCGCGCCGATCGTCTGGGGGTTGACCTCCACCGCCTGTGCCAGTCCCACTCTGGTCATACCCCGCTCGACCCGCAGCACCTGGATCCGGTTGTGGATCCGCTGCCCAGGGCCCCGGCGTACCGGACTCATGTTACGAAGTGTTGCGAAAACCCAACAGAACGGCAAGTAAACAATTCACACAATAGGCCGAACGGCGGTATCCAGGCCCGGCCGACCCGGAAATCACGATTCGGTGAAACGATACGGGGCCGGGAACCGAATCGAACGACGACCGGTCGAATGTGTCGTGGGCCGCAAAGCCCCGTTGCCTGGAGGGGTGACTCTATGGAGCCTATGGAGCCGGACCAGTGGCTCGCGCAGTACGGCCAGAAGATCGAGCAGGCCAAGCAGAACGCCGAGCAGGCGCAGAGCCAGCTGGGCGAGGTGGGTGGCAGCGCCACGTCCCCGGACGGCCTGATCACGGTGACGGTCAACGCGTCGGGCGCGCTGACCAACCTCATCCTGCGGCCCGCACTGCGCGGTGAGGACCCGGAGCGCGTCTCCGGGGCGATCATGACCGCGGTGGGCCAGGCGCAGCGCGCCGCCGCGGGGCAGGTCGTGCAGATCATGAACGACTTCGTCGGTGACGGCCCGGCGCTGGACTTCGTCAAGGCGAACATGCCCAACGGCTATTCGGGTGACGGCACCGACCCGGTGGAACCGGAACCGGAGATCCAGCGTCGAGACACCAGGCCCGACGACGACTACTTCACCAATCCACCAGACGTGATGGCCTGAGCAGGGGGTAGATGTCCATGTTCGTGTCGTTCAACGTGAGCCCGGAGGAGATCCGGGCGCACGCCGGCACGGTCGACCAGCTGACGCAGCGGATGCTCTCGGCCACCAAGACCGCCGACCCGTCGCTGTCGACCGACGCCTTCGGTGTCTTCGGTTCCTTCCTGGCCTCGTTCCTGCTGAAGACGGCTGGTGTGTCCCAGGACATCCTCGGCCAGGCGACCGAGACCGTCGCCGACATGTGCCAGGGCCTCAAGGAGGTCGCCGAGCTGTACGAGAACGTCGACCTCGACAACGCGTTCGGGTTCAGCGGGAAGGCACGCGGATGACCACCCAGGCCACCACGCAGGGGCGCGACCCGTCCCACCTGATCGGCGACGTGCAGGGCACCGTCGCGGCCGTGGAGCGCGGCGACTGGGTGCAGGCCGGCCTGGGCATGGCGAACACCGCCATGGGCATCGTCGGGCTGGCGTCCAACCCGCTGTCGGGCTTCCTGTCCGCCGGGTTCAGCTGGGCCATCCAGCACGTGGACTTCCTGCGCGAGCCGTTCGACGCGCTGCTGGGCAGCCCGCAGGCGATCCAGAAGATGTCGGACAGCTGGGCGTCCGCCGCGAAGCAGATCGACGGGATCGTCGCGGACTACCGGCGCACCTCGGTCGAGGAGACCCGAGGCTGGCGCGGCCGGTCCGCCGACGGCTACCGCGCGGCGAGCAAGAAGCACGCCAGCGGCCTGGAGACGCTCGCCAAGGCGGCGAAGGGCATCTCCGGCGCGGCCAAGGGCGCGGGCGAGCTGGTCGCGACCGTCCGCAAGACCATCATGGACCTGATCAGCCAGGCCGTGTCGGACATGGTCATGAAGATCATCCAGTGGCTGGCGGCGTCGTTCCTGACGTTCGGCGCGGCGATCGCGGCGGCCATCTCGGACATCGTGCAGATGGCGGTGAACTACGCCAAGAAGCTCGCGGACTTCCTCAAGAAGCTGGGCGACTCGCTCAAGAAGCTGATCGACCTGATCAAGTCGGTGCAGCAGATCGCGTCCACCGCCAAGCAGATCCTCCAGGCGATCACCGCCATGACGCACTCCAACAAGGGTGCCGGCGGCGGCGGTGCGGGACCGCGCAACTCGCAGGGCGGGCTCGGGCTCACCCAGGAACAGCTGGCGAACATGGACCGCAACGCGCGGGACCAGTACGCGCGCGGCGACAGCGGCGGTGGCGGGAACACCAACCCCAGCGGCTCGCACAACGCGGGCCCCGTGGTCAGCCGTCCGCCGTCGTTCGGCGGTCAGACGGGTGCGGACGGCGTCGGCGGCACGGGCGGCGGGACCTACCCCGGCGGCGTGTCGACCGGTGGCCCGCAGGTCGGCCGTCCGCCGCAGGTCGGCTCCGGTTCCGGCTCGGGCTCCGGTTCGGGCTCCGGCGGCGGCGCGACCGGCGGTGGCCACTGGGAGCCGGGCCGCTGGGTTCCGGCGGGCGGTTCGACGCCCGGATCCCGCGTCAACCCGATCACGTACCCGGCCGGGACGCGTGATGTGACGCACGCGACCAACACGACCACGCCCACCACCCCGTACGTGCCGACCGCGCGTCCGTTCTCCACGCCCGACCTGCCGAGCACGACCGGCGGTGGCGGTGGCGGCGGCGGGTTCTCCGGCGGTGGCGGTGGCGGCATCCCGGGCGGCGTCGGCGTCGGTGGCGGTGGCGGTGGCGTCGGTGGTGGCGGTGCCGGAGCCGGCGGCGTGGGCCAGACGTTGCAGGCCGGCGGCTCGTCCGGGGTCGGCCCCGCGGGCGCGCCCGCCGCGGCCGGTGCCCACGGCGGCGTCGGCGGCGGTGCCGGCGGCGGTCGTGGCGGTGCCGGCGGCGGCATGATGGGCGGCATGATGCCCCCGATGGCGGGCCAGCCCGGCCAGGGCGACGGCAAGGACCACCAGCGCAAGGTGCGGCTGGAAGGCGAGCCGCTGATCGAGGAGCCGCCGAAGGCGGCCAAGCCGATCATCGGCGAGTGAGACGAAGGGGGACCTCCTGGGCGGGAGGTCCCCCTTTGCCCTTCCCGGACTCCCGCGCGGGCCGGCCCCGTCACGCCAGCGCAGCCAGCTCCTCGGCGGTCCGTTGCCGCGCCTCGGGCTCCCGAGCCCGGCGGTCCGCCGGCACCAGCCCGATCCGCGTCCGGCGGTCCAGCACGTCGTCCACGTCCAACGCGCCCTCGTGCCGCACCGCCCAGGCGAACTCGCCGATCTCGGCGACCGCGCGCGCCTCGCTCCCGTACCGCCCGACCAACCGCGCCGCCTCCTGCGCCATCTCCTGCGCCGCCTCGTGCACCGGCTCATTCACCGGCCCGGAACCGACGAGCGGCAACGACTTCGTGCGTGACCTCACCGCCGTGAGACCGGTCGCGTCCACCGCATCGGCCGCCATCCGCCGGTACGTCGTGAGCTTGCCGCCGACCACCGTCGTGACACCGCCCTCGGTCAGCACGGCGTGCCGGCGGGACAGGTCGGCACTCGGCCCCTCACCCGTGTCCAGCAGCGGACGCAGACCCGCGAAGCTGCCCAGCACATCGGCGTGCGTCAGTTTCCTGTCCAGCACGGAAGAAGCGACGTCGAGCAGGAAGTCCACATCGGACGCCGGAACGTTCGGCACGTCCGGGATCGGCCCCTCCACCGGCTCATCCGTCAACCCCACGTACACCCGCCCGTCCTGCTGGGGCAGCACGAGCGCGAACCGGTTGCGCCGACCGGGGACCGGCACCGTCAGCGCGGTGTGGCTCAACCCCAGGGAGTCCGCGCGCAGCACGAGATGCGACCCGCGCGACGGCCGCAGCTTCACGTCGACCAACTGCCCCGCCCACACCCCGGCCGCGTTCACCACCGCTCTTGCCTTCACGACGAGGGATTCACCGGTCAGCCCGTCCCGCACGTGCGCTTCACGACCGTGCAGGCCCGTCACCTTCGCCCTGGTGATGATCCGCGCCCCGAACCCGGCCGCCGTACGGGCCAGAGCGACAACCAGCCGGGCGTCGTCGACCAACTGGCCGTCGAAGCTCAGCAGTCCGCCACGCAACCCGTCCCTCCGCAGCCCCGGCGCGAGCGCGAAAGCTTCGGCGGCCGGCACGTGACGCGGCCCCGGCAGCACGCGGGACGGCGTGCGGGCCAGTCGGCGCAGCACGTCGCCGGCCCGCAGGCCCGCCATCACCACCGGGTCGTTGCCCCTGCCGTGCAACGGGACGAGCTGCGGCAGGGCCCGTACGAGGTGCGGCGCGGTGCGGGTCATCAGCACGCCGCGCTCCACCGCGCTCTCGAACGCCAGCCCCACCTCTCCCTGCGCCAGGTACCGCAGACCGCCGTGCACCAGCTTGCTCGACCAGCGGGACGTGCCGAACGCCAGGTCGTGCGCCTCCACCAGGCAGACGTCCAAGCCCCGCGAGGCCGCGTCCAGCGCGACGCCCGCACCCGTGACGCCGCCCCCGACGACCAGCAGGTCGACCGTCCCGTCCGCGACCTCGTCCAGTTCACGCCGCCGGCGTGCGGCGTTGAGCGACGTGCTCACGACAGGGCCGCGTCGAGGAAGCCGGCCAGTTCGGCGAGCAGCGCGTCGAAGTCCAGGTCGGCGGTCGCCGGACGGATCGACAGCACCATCGACTGGGCGGTCAGCAGCACCAAGCGGGCCTGGGCGGCGGAGTCGCCGGGCCGGATCGAGCCGTCCGCGTGGCCCGCCTCGATCTGACCCAGCAGGAACTCCTCCACCAGCCGCTGCGTGCTGCCCAGCCGTTGCACGAGGTAGGGCAGCATCAGTTCGGCGTCCAGGTCGAGCACGCGGCGCATCAACGGGTCGGCGGCGAGCAGCCGGATGCCCGCGATGGTCCGGCCGACCAGGCACTCACGGGCGTTCGCCCCATCCGGCCCGGGTTCTTCGACCCGGCGCAGCAGCGCGCCGAACTCCCTGGTCATCAACGTCCTGACCAGGGTGCGAACGTCCGGGAACCGGCGGTAGAGGGTCATCCGGCTGACGCCGGCGCGCTTGGCGATGTCCGTCAGGGTGGTGCGGCGGACACCGACCTCGACCACGCAGTCGCGGGCCGCGTCCAGCAGGGCGTCATCACTGTGACGTTGAGACGTCATGTGTAACACTGTAGCGGTGACCGAGCGCATCGACCACACCCTCCGGGGCAGGTGGTCACCAACGACGGGAACGCTGCCGCCGCACGCCCTCAAGTGGCTCCGGCAGCGGACCGGGCTGTCGGACGTCAGGACCCCCGCCCGCACGCCGGACGTGCCCGCGTCGGCGTTGTCGGGCGCCGCGCACGCCGCACTGGATGCCGTGGTCGGGCCCGGTTTCGTGCGCGTCGACCGGGACTCGCGGCTGGGTCGGACAGGCGGCCTGTCCTACCTCGACCTGCTGGGGCAACGCGGGGAGGGGACGCCGGCCGTGCCCGACGCCGTAGTGCTGCCCGCGACGCCGGAGCAGGTCACCGATGTGCTGCGGACGTGCGCCGAACACGACGTGGCGGTCGTGCCGTTCGGGGGCGGCACGTCCGTGGTGGGTGGTGTGGCGGCGTTGCGCGGGGACAAGGCGGCCGTGATCACGCTCGACCTCGTCCGGCTGGACAAGCTGGTCTCCGTGGACCCGGTGTCCCGCATCGCGGTGCTCCAGGCCGGCCTGCCCGCACCGCAGGCCGAACGCCTGCTGGCCCCGCACGGCCTGACCATCGGGCACGTGCCGCAGTCCTACGAGCGGGCCACCATCGGCGGCTTCGCGGCCACCCGTTCCGCCGGCCAGGCGTCGTCCGGCTACGGCAGGTTCGAGGACATGGTCGAGGGCGTCCGCCTGGCCACCCCGGTCGGCGAGTGGCGACTCGGCACCGCGCCCGCCTCGGCCGCCGGGCCGGACCTCAAGCAGCTCGTGGTCGGCAGCGAAGGCGCCCTCGGCGTCATCACCGAAGTGTCGGTGCGCGTGCGGCCACGGCCCCGGGTCGAACGCTACGAAGGCTTCGTGGTCGACGGTTGGGAGCGCGGATCGGCCACCGTGCGCGCCCTCGCCCAAAGCCACCTGCCGGCCGACGTGACCCGTCTGTCGGATGTGGACGAAACCGAGGTGTCGCTGGCCCTCGCCGGAGGCTGGAAGACCGCCGCGCTGAAGGCGTACCTGCGGGCACGAGGCGTCGCCGAGCCGTGCCTGCTCATCCTCGGCTGGCACGGCCGATCCGAGGACGAGATCCGTCGTCGCCGCAAGGAAACCCTACGAGGCCTGAAGCTCCTGTCCCTGGGACGAGCCCTCGGCGAGGCCTGGCGACACGGCCGGTTCAACGGCCCCCGCCAACGCGACACGCTGATGGAACTAGGCGTGTGCGTGGAGACGTTGGAGACGGCCACACACTGGTCGCGTGTCTCCGAACTGCGCACGGCCGTCCGAGCGGCCTTGTCCGACGCACTGGGCAACTGCATCGTCATGTGCCACATCTCGCACGCATACGAAACCGGCGCATCCCTGTACTTCACGGTCCTCGCCGCACGTGACGCCGACGACCCAATAGGACAGTGGCAGGTCGCCAAGGCCGCCGCGAGCGAGGCGATCACCGGCACCGGCACGATCAGCCACCACCACGCGGTAGGGACCGATCACGCCCCGTACCTGGAGGCCGAGATCGGGGGGCTCGGCGTGGCGGTGCTGGCGTCCGTCAAGCGGACACTGGACCCGACCGGCGTGCTCAACCCTGGCAAGCTCCTGCCGACCGGTCTAGCTTCACCGGGGTGACCGGTGATCTGCTGATCCGCTCCGTGCGGCCGTGGCCCAACAGCCTTGACGTGCCGACGGTGGACGTGCTGTGTTCGAACGGGCTGGTGGCGTCCATCGGCACCGCGCTGGCAGCCCCGCCCGGCGTGCCCGTGGTGGACGGTGGGAACGGCGTGCTGCTGCCGTCGTTCACCGACGCCCACGCCCACCTGGACTCGACCCGCCTGGGCTTGCCATTCCGACCGCACACGGCCGGACCGAGCCTCCACGAGCTGATCGAGAACGACCGCCGCAACTGGCGCACAGCCGAGCAGACCGTCGCCCAACGAGCCACCCACACCCTCGGCCGGACCATCGCCGCCGGCACGACGCAGGTGCGCAGCCACGCGCAGGTGGACGTCGACTCCGGCCTGGAGAAGCTGGAGGGCGTCCTGGCGGCCCGCGAGGCGCACGCGGACCGAGCGTCGGTGGAGGTGGTGGCGTTCCCGCAATGCGGCATCCTGCGCGAGAAGGGCACCGCCGACCTGCTGGAGGCAGCACTGCGAGCAGGCGCGGACCTGGTCGGAGGCCTCGACCCGGCAGGCTACGACCGCGACCCCGTGCGACACCTGGACGTCGTGTTCGGCTTGGCGGAGAAGCACCAACGCGGCGTCGACATCCACCTGCACGACGCCGGGTCACTGGGCGCGTTCCAGGTCGAACTGATCTGCGAACGCGTCGCCGCACTCGACATGCGCGGCAAGGTGACCATAAGCCACGCGTTCGCACTGTCCACTGTAGACGCGGATCGTCAACGCGAGCTCATCGAACTACTGGCCGAACACGACGTAGCCGTGACCACCGTAGCCCCCGGCACCCGCGACCCGTTGCCGCTGCGCGAACTGCGCTGGGCCGGCGTCCGCTTGGGCTTGGGGCAGGACGGAATGCGCGACTACTGGTCCCCCTACGGCAACGCCGACATGCTCGACCGAACCTGGCAACTCGCGTACCGCAACGGCTTCCGCCAAGACGCCCTGATCGAGATGTGCGTGGACATAGCCACCCGCGGCGGCGCATCGGTGATCGGCCACCCCCACGGCCTGACCGAAGGCTCTCCCGCCAACCTGCTGGTCGTCCCCGGCGACACCGTAACCGCAGCCGTAATGGACCGAGCCCCACGAACCCTGGTAGTGCACAAGGGCCGAGCAGTAGCAGCCCACGGCAACCTAACCCCCTAACCCGCACACCCCCCGCACGGCCTGCGCCCCCGCGCACACCCCCGCCACGGCCTGCGCGCCCCGCACACACCTGCGGTTCGGCTGCGCCCCCGCGCACACTCCTGCCCTGCGTGTCATCCCCGTATGGCCTGCGCGCCAGCGAACCGCATGTGTCAAGGGCAGATCGGACACGCGACCACCGAACACACCTTCACGATCTGCCCTTGACACATGTGGTTGTCTCCGACCAGGCCATACGGGGAGGACACGCAGACCACCGCCCTTCAAAGCTCGAAGAGCTTTGAAGGGCTCTTGTAGGGATCCTTGGCGGCCAGCCCGTCCGGCGAGGACGCTTTTCGCCCTTCACCCCGCCCCTCACTCACCCCGCTTCACCCCGCGCGCACCCCCGCACCTCGCCCTCTACAACCTCACCAAGGCCTTCCCCAAGTTATCCCCCCGCAGCATCCCCAAGAACGCCTCCGGAGCCTTGCCCAACCCACCCTCCGTCACCGTCTCGCGATACCGCAGCTTCCCCTCCGCGATCCACCCACCGACCTCCCTGACGAACTCCTCCTGCAGGTGGTCGAAGTCCCACACCAGGAACCCGCGCAGCGTCAGTCGCTTCCCCACCGCCAGCCCCAGGTTCCGAGGCCCGGGCGGCAAGTCCGACGCCTTGGCGTTGTACACCGAGATCGCCCCGCACAACGCCGCCCGCCCGTAGTTGTTGAACGAAGCCACAGCGGCTTCCAGGTGCTCCCCGCCCACGTTGTCGAAGAACACGTCGATGCCCTCCGGCGCAGCCGCGGCCAACTGCTCCGCCACCGGCCCGTTCCGGTAGTTGAACGCCGCGTCGAACCCCAGTTCGTCGACCAGGTACGCCACCTTCTCGTCGGTCCCGGCCGATCCGATGACCCGCGCCGCACCCCGCAACTTGGCGACCTGCCCCACGACCTGTCCGACGGCCCCCGCCGCCCCGGACACGAACACCACGTCGCCCTCCTTGAACGACGCCACTTCCAGCAACCCCGCGTATGCCGTCAACCCGGGCATCCCCAACACACCCAGGTAAGCCCCCAACGGGGCCTTCTCCGGATCCACCTTCACCGCGCGAGCACCGTCCACGACCGCGTACTCACGCCAACCCGACCCGTGCAGCACCTTGTCACCGACCGCGAAGCCCTCGACGCCCGACACCACGACCTCGCCGATCGCGCCACCCTCCATCACCTTGCCGACCTCGTACGGCGCGACGTACGACTTGGCGTCGCTCATCCGCCCCCGCATGTACGGGTCCACGCTCATGATCAGGTTGCGCACCAACAACCGGCCCTCTCCGGGCTCGGGCACGGCCACGGAGACGAGTTCGAAGTTCTCCAACGTCGGGAAGCCCTCGGGGCGGGACGCGAGACGGATTTCCTGCGCGGTGCTGGGCACGGTCATGACGTCGTCAACCCCGCTCAACCGGCGCGGTGTTCCGTGCCCCCACCGTGACCTGCGTCTCTCAGCGCAGTCACCCCGACAGCGCAGTCACCCCGACAGCGCAGTCACCCCGACAGCGCAGTCACCCCGACAGCGCAGCCACCCCGACAGCGCAGCCACCCCGACAGTGCAGCCACTCCGAACACCACAGCCACCCCGAACAGCGGCAGTCACGCTCCCAGCAGCGCAGTCACGCTCCGATACCTGAATCCCAGCCTTTCGTACACCTTGATCGCGGTCGTGTTCGCCGCGTCCACCATCAACGCACACGCCCCCGACTCCGCCAACAACGCACTGGTCAGGAACGCGCAGATGCGGGTCGAAAGGCCACGCCCCCGGTGATCGGGATGCGTCGCCACTCCCGCGATGAACCCGACACCCGGCGCGGACCAGGCGTCCGCACCCACCGCGGCGAGCGCTCCGTCATCCCCGTGCACGCCGGCCCACCGGCGCGGTCCCGGCTCGTACGGCCACACGTACGAGTTCGGGCTCGCCTTGCGCAGCAACGCCTCCACGTCGTCCCACTCGTCCTCGTGCAGCCAACGAACGTCATCCGGCGCGTCCAGCGAGCCGGTGCGCTCCATCCACCCGAACGTGCCGACTCGCGGGAACTCCGACAGCTCGGTGGCCAGCTCCGTCGTGACCAACGGCCTCGTCCCCGGCCGCCGCCGGGTGCGCAGGATCACCGCCACATCCGCCGCCGGACCGGCGAGCACCAACCGGTCATGCCGGTTCAGGGCCGGCGCGAGCACGCCCACCGCATCGCCGTGGGACCACGCCACCCCGCCCCGACCGGGCAGCAGACACTGGGCCGCCCAACGGACCAGCAGGTCCGGGTTCGCCGCCGCCACCTCGTCCGGGGTCCGCAAAACACGCATGACCGCATCATCGCCGACGCCCTACCCTCACCGGCATGGAGATCCTGCGGGTGACCGAGCACGATGCCGTGTCCGCCGCGGCCCACCTCTTCGACGACCCGCCGCAGGACGAGGCGACCCGGCGCTTCCTCGCCGACGAGCGCCACCACCTGCTCATCGCGTACGTGGACGGCCGGCCCGCCGGATTCGTGTCGGGCGTGGAGGTCACCCACCCGGACAAGGGCACCGAGATGTTCGTCTACGAACTGGGGGTGGACGACTCGTTCCAACGCCAGGGCATCGGCACCGCACTGGTGGGCGCCCTGCTCGCGCTCGCCGAGGAACGCGGCTGCTTCGGCGCCTTCACCGCCACCGAGCCCGACAACACCGCCGCCCTCGCCACTTACGCCCGCACCAAGGCCGAAGCCGAGCCCACCACTTCGCTGTCCTGGACCTTCTGACGCGGGAACTCCGCCGCGCCAGAACGCTCCTCTCCTCCGCAGGACGATCCCGACAATCTCCCGGGCAGCGTCAGGAGGACTTCCGCCACAACAGCCCGCGCTTCTGCAACGTGTCCTCCAACGCCTGGTACGCCACATCCATCGCCATCAGGTACTCCCGCTGATCACGCGGCGGCACCGACTCGTCCGGCCGCGGAACGGGACTCAACTGCATCCACCGCTCCTCCCACAGCACCTCGCCGGCCGCCTCCCACAGCAGCCGCACGCCGGCCCGCGTCAGCACCTCCTGCTCGACCAGCTCCGCCACCCGGTCCTGGGACGCCGCCAGCCGCGCCAGCAGGTCGCGCACCCGCTCGCGGTCCGCCTCCCGCATCCTCTCGGCCGACTCGGCGGCCAGGCCGACGATCTCCTTGTACCGCTCCATCGCCGTGACCGCCGCCACCTCGGACACGCCGTCCCCGCTGCGCTGCGCGGGCACCACCGATGCGTGACTGATCATGATTCCTCCCCGGTGTCGAACGGAATGACCACCTGCGGACGGGAATGCTCGAACCGGTCGAAGAACAACCCCCGACGAGGCCGCGGCGACCACGCCATGACCTGTTCCGGCCCGAACGACAGCAGTTCCTTGCCCTGGACGTCGAAGGCCAGCCACGCGCCGATGTCGTCGTACACGCCCGGCGGCAGGCTGTTCTTCAGCCGCTGCACACCGCGCCACCAGCCGAGCAGGTGGGTGCGGTTCTCCGGGCCGTGCTTGAGCACCGTGCGCAGGCTGTCCACCCCGGACATCCGCGTAGTGGGATTCTTGTTCTCCAGCAGGGTGTGCGCCGCGTCGACGGCGTACACCACCAGGTAGTGGGGAGGGAGCGGCGCGCCGGTCTCGCCGGTGATGGACGCGGTGAGCCGGGCCGCCGTGGCGTCCAGCAGGGTGCGGATGCCGTCCAGCCCCAGCAGGTCCGCCGAATGACCCGCGTTGCGCAACTGCTTGCACAGCTTGTCCGCGTACGGCCACGCGTCCTCGGCCAGGCACGCCAGGCTGAACTGCGCCGCGCCGACTTCGTGTTGCCGCGCCAGGGAGAGCGTCGCACCGCCGAGCACCGCCGCCGCGTCCTCCGCGAGCGAGCCGATCACCGCGATGTTGCGCCCCGGCGTGCGCGCGAACCGCACCTTGGCGGCGCTGCCCGCCACGTCGATGACCTGGCCCAGCAGCACGGTCGGGTTGCCCTCGACCGGCCGCAGGGCCTGGAAGTCCGGCAGCGCCTGGAGGTTGGGCACCTTGCTGCCGTCGAACAGGATCGGCTCGGCCAGGTCCGCCGGGCGGCGGGCGTGCAGCTCGGCCTGGAGCTTGTCGAACGTGCCGCGCCCGGTCGCGTCCGGGATGCGGGCGATCGCGTTGCCCGGCCGCACACCGGACTCGTGGTTGACCACGGCGTGCCAGCGGGGCAGTTCCACGGCGGCGTCGTTCTGCGGCTCGGCGAGCACCCGGCGCGCCTTGGGCAGCGCGATGCGCACGGTGAACTGCTCGAAGATCGCCGACTTGCCCCAGAACCCCTCGATGCCGGACACGTCCTGGCTGGACAGCACCAGGTGGATGCCCTGCGACCGGCCGCGCCGGGCCACGTCCTCCAGCAGCTGGGTGGCCTGCGCGGTGACCTGGTCGCGTTCGCCGAACAGGTACTGGAACTCGTCGATCACCGCGACGATCCGGGGCCACCGGCCGTCCGGGTCCTCCTCGCGCAACTGCTCCAGCTTGGTGACCTCGTGCTGCTTCGCCGCGTCCGCCCGCCGGCGCATCTCGTCGGCCAGGAACCTCAGCAGCGCCACGCCGAACTCGCGGTCGGTGTTGACGTTCACGCCGACCAGCCGGGCGTGCGGCAGCCACGTCGGGTCCTTGCGGCCGGGCGCGAACTGCGCGAACGACACGCCCTCCTTGAAGTCCAGCAGGTACAGCTCGAGCTCTTCCGGGTGGTAGCGGGCGGCGAGGCTGCCCAGCATCGCGTACAGGAAGTTCGTCTTGCCCGAACCGCTCGGGCCGCCGATCAGCGCGTGCGGCGACGTGTCGCCCAGTCCCACGTGCACCGGCTCGCCCTCGTCGTACCCCACGGGCGCGACCACGCCGGCCGCCGAGCTGTCCTGCCAGAAGCTCTCCGGCAGCAGGTCGGCGAACGTGCTCAGCCGGGTTCGCCGCTCCTCCCGCTTCTCCGCGATGGTGGCGCACGCGCGCGGCACCTGGGTCTGCGGGAACTGCGGGTCCAGCGCGACCGTGACGTGCTTGCCGGTCATGGTGGTGGTCGCGCTCTGGTCCTCGGCGATCACCACCGTCTCGATCGGGGAGTTCACGCTGACCGGGATGTCCACGATGATCAGCTGCACGCCGCAGGCCAAACCGTTGCGCGCCACGCGTTGCAGCTGCTGCTGGTGCTCTTCCCTGAGCGCCTGGCGGTTGCCGAACAGCACGGCCACCCGCCACGGCTCGGTGCGCCGACCGCCGACCGACCGCACCGACTGGTGGCCTTCCACCAGCACGCCGGTGTGCACGCGGCGGATGTGGTCGGACAGCTCGTCCAGCAGCTCGTGCAGCCGCGCCGGGTCGTGCACGGTGAGCAGGCCCGCGCGGGTCAGCGGGTACAGCCCGGGCAGCGAACCGGTGAGCTGGTTGACGTCCCACACGTGGATGTTCACCAGGCCCGGCTGGAAGTAGCTGACCAGCCGCAACAACAGGTTCTCCACCAGGGCGTCGGCCACCATCCGGCTGTCCGGTGTGGACACCACGTGCAGGTGCGAGTGGTCGAGCAGCGGAACGGCCACCGGGAACGTCTGCGGCTCCGGCGCGCTGAGCACCATGCCGGTGCCGATGCGCCACAGCTCCGGCACGCCGTCGCTGCCGTCGGCCGTGCCGGGGCGGCCCAGCCACCTCTCCGGCGGCCACGACGCGGCACCGGGCGCCACGGCGTTCACCAAAGCGGTCAGCCGGCTCGGACCGCGTTCGGACCACTCCCGGAACGCCTCGACCCGGTCGATCATGGTCCTGGCGAGCTGCCGCTCGAACCGCTCGGCCTGCAACGCCTTCTTCAGCACCGGGTCGGCCATCGCCCGGTCGACGCCCTCACCGCGCAGCATCACCTCGAACATGTCGCGCGCGCGTTCGTCCACGAGTTGGCGGAGCTCGCGCGAGGCGTTGCCCAGGGCCGCCGCGACCGCCCGGCGGAACTCCTCGAACGAGGCCTCGATCCTCCTCCGACGCTCGTCGCGCCTGCTCACGTCACAGCTCCACGGCCAGCCGCTGGACCAGGTCCAGGCTGCGGACGATCAGGTCGAGTTCGTCGGCGAACCGCTCACCGGCCTTGACGAACCCGGCCGGGACCAGGGACTCGTGGTGGGTGGTGCTCGCCTGGGCGAGGACGTCGACCGCCTCGTCCAGCGCGGCCTGCGCCTCGCGGACGCTGCGGTAGGCATCCCGAAGCAGCTCGCAGCTCTGTTCGAGCGCGAGCCTGATCTCCCCGACCGAGGTCACGTCCCCGCCTTCACGGTCACAGCCGGCTGTTGATGCTCTCCGCCTGCGAAATGCCGGCGCCGAGGAATTTCTGGAGGTCGGTCACCCCGCTGACCACTTCGGCGAATTGCGCGTTGGCCTGCTCCACGTCGGCCTGCACGCTGCCCTGGGTCGCGGTGCTGAGCAGCGCCTGGGCGTCCTCTGCCAGGTCAGCGGCTTGTTGCAGGGCCTGGGCGCTCTGCCCGGCCTTGTCGACGGCCTGGTCGATCGCGGCGCGAACCTCTTCGATGCTGGCCATGTCGGATCCCGACCCCTCCCGTAAGGCTGGAGTTCCTATAGTTGAAAGTAGTACCGAAGATCGGACGTTTCACAAGCAAGATCGGCTGACCGGGTGGTAATGGAAATCCACTCGATTGGATTAGCACTACTGATGTCAGTCCGGCACCGTCCACACGAATGCCGAGGCCGGTGTCGCGGTGAGTTCCAACGCGGTGATCCCGGCCCCCGGGACGGGCACCGCTGACCAGCGCGTTGTCGCGGACTCGCCGGACCACTCCACGGGCGCCCACCCCGAACGGCCCAGCGACGACACCGCGTCGAGTAGCGCGACCGAGGGCGAATTGACACTCGATCCGAGATCGACGTGCACGCTCAGTAGATGCCCATGTGGAGCCACTCGGGTGATCTTGCCACTGCGCACGATCCGGCTGGCTACCGCCCGCGCCTGCCACTCCGCCCCCGCCGATCGGTCGGTCGCCACGTCGACCCGCAACAGCAGGCGGGTACCCGCTTCGGGCTCGGCTCGAACCTCCGCGTCGGCCGCGGCGGGCTCGGCTTCGGTGACCTCGCGCCGCTGCGGATCACCACCCGCCCACGCTTCGACGAGCAGCCGTTCCGCGCCCGGCACCAGCGCGTCCAGCTGGGGCTGGTCCTCCAGCACGGTCCACGCGGTGGGCGGCTCGCAGGCCACGCGCGGCACCGGGAACTCGTCCCCCAGCGAACGCACGAACGTGCGGACGGCCCTGGCCAGCGCCCCGGCGACGTTCTGCGTGGCGCGCTCGCCACTGGCCCGGCTGACCGTGACCGACCAGCAGCCGGGCTCCTCGTCGGAGCAGTCCCCGGTCTGCACGACCCGCCCGTCGACCCGTCGCACCAGCCCGGCGCAGGCCGCGCGGGCCTGCTGCTCGTCGTCGGCCGCGACCACCACGGTGATCAGCAGCTCCAGGTCTTCTCCCACCATCGCAGGTGAAATTGTCCACGAACGTGGTCGCGGAGTCTTCCCCGGCGTCACCTGGGGTGCGGCGCGGCCGGTGGGAGGGCCCGCGGACGGCTGTCGGTGTGAGGTTGTGCGGCGGGGCGTGTCCGGCTTGACCTGGAGCGCACTCCAGCGTGTTTGCTGGCCCCATGACGAACAACCTGCAAGGCAAGGTCGCGCTGGTCACCGGGGCGTCGTCGGGCATCGGGGAGGCCACGGCGGTCGCGCTGGGCCGGGCCGGGGCGTCCGTCGTCGTGGCCGCGCGGCGGGTGGAGCGGTTGACCGCGCTGGAGGAGCGGTTGGCGGGGGAGGGCGTCAAGGTGTCGGCCCTGGCGCTCGACGTGACCGACGAGGCGGCGTGCCGGGCCGCCGTGGAGCGCGCGGTCGAGGTGTTCGGCGGGTTGGACGTCCTGGTCAACAACGCCGGCGTGATGCTGCTGGGCAACATCGAGGGCGCGGACACCACCGACTGGACCCGGATGGTGTCGACGAACCTGCTCGGCGTCATGTTCCTGACGCACGCCGCTCTGCCGCACCTGCTCGACCGGCGCGGCGCGGTGGTGCAGGTGTCGTCCACCGCCGGGCGCGTGGTGCGGGCCGGGACCGGCGTCTACAACGCGACCAAGGCCGGGCTCAACGCGTTCAGCGAGTCGCTGCGCCAGGAGGTGACCGAGCGCGGCGTGCGGGTGGTCGTGGTGGAGCCGGGCGTGGTGGAGACCGAGCTGCGCGAGCACATCACCGACGCCGCCGCTCGGGCGAGCATCGACCAGCGGATCTCCGGCTTGCGGCAGCTCAAGCCCGAGGACGTCGCCGACGCCGTGCTCTACGCGGTGGCGCAGCCGGAGCACGTGGCGGTCAACGAGATCATGGTGCGCCCCACCGACCAGGTCTGGTGACCGGCCGGCGCGGGCTCGGCGTCGAACCGGACCCGCTCGCCCTGCGCCACCTCATGCGCCACCTCAGGTCCCGCCCTCCAGCTCGTCCGCTCGGGCCGTGACGAGCCGGAGGGACTCGGTCGCACCCAGTGCGACGGCCGCCACCCTCGCGGCCGTCGTCACGTAGGGCGCCACGTCACCGCGTTCGAGGAAGACGGCGGAGCGCTGGAGCCCGACGTGCGCGATCGGCTCGGCCACCGGGAATTCCACCAGCAGGAACGGCCCGGTCATGCCCGGGTGCACGGCGGTGGACGGCACGATCCCGATGCGCACGTTGGGCAGCCCGGCGGTCCGCAGCACGTCCCGCCACTGCTCCGCCATCACCCTTCGGCCGCCGACCGCCGTGTGGAGCGCGGCTTCACCGACCAGCGCCACGTACTCGACGTCGCCGCGCAGCACCTGCTGCCGCCGCAGCAGGGCCATCAGCCGGGGCTCGACGTCCCGCGGGTCCACGCCGCCGGCGGTCAGGAACGCACGGGTGTAGTCCACGGTCCGGAGCAGGTCGGGGACCAGCAGCGGCTCCCAGCACAGCAACCGGACCGCTTCGTTCTCGTAGCCCGCCAACGTGTTCGTCTCCGGCGGCACGCCGGGCAGGTTCCGCTCCCACAGGCCAGGCCCACGGCCGCCCTCGGCGCGTTCGACCAGGCGATCCCGTCGGTCCCCGGTGATCCCGTAGAGGTCCAGCAGCGCCGCGACCTCGTGCGCGGAGGTCTTCCGCTTGCCGTTCTCCAGGTTGGAGAGCATCGACTTGCTCCACCCGAGCCGCGAAGCCGCGGCGGTCACGGTGAGCTTGGGCCCGGTGGCCTGCCTGAGGGCGCGCAACTCCGCGCCGAGGGCACGTTCGTGAGGCCCGGCGGCCTTCCTCGGCATGGGACCAGCGTTCCACGTTGTGCGCGCGCGACAAAGGGTGCGCGCACACCCCGATCGGATGAATCGGGTGCCGGTGCGGAGAGCTGGAGGGCTACGGCAGGTCGAGCACCCGCCGCACGAACGCCACCACGTCGGACAGGACCTCGTCGCGGTTGGTCTCGTTGAAGACCTCGTGCCGTGCGCCGGGATACACGCGTTCCTCGAACAGCAGGCCGCGGATGCGGTCCGTGCCGGTCCTGGTGTCGGCCAACGGCACCAGGGTGTCCGCGTCGCCGTGCAGCCACAGGGTCGGCAGCTTCTCCAGCGTCGGGCCGTAGTTGACCTCGTCCAGGGCCCGTTCCAGCGACTCCAGCGTGGGCCGCTTGAACGGCCCGTGCCAGACCAGCGGGTCGGCGGCGTACTGCTTGCCGACCTCCGGGTCGCGGGACAGCGACTCCGGGTCGATGGGGGCGTCCGGGATCTCGTCCATCGCCAGCGCGTCCAGGCCCTGCCAGGTGCCGAGCACCGGCGCGGACAGGACCAGTGCGGAGACCGGGTGCAGCTGGGCGTAGCGGGTCGCGACCAGGCCGCCCACCGAGTGGCCGACCAGGACGGTGGGCAGGTCGGTCGCCGCCGAGCTGACGGCCGCGCCGAGGTCCTCCACCACGCCGTCGAAGGACGTGATCAGGGCGCGTTCGCCGTCCGAGCCGCCGTGGCCCACGTGGTCCGGGGCGACCACCAGCGCGCCCGCCGCCACCAGCCGGTCCGCCACGTGCCCATATCGCCCGCCGTGCTCGCCGTACCCGTGCACCAGGACCGCCAGCCAGTCGGCGTCCAGGTTCGGCCAGGTCCGCACCACGAGTTCCCCGGCGTGGCCGGGGACGTTCGACTCGATCACCTATGCAGCGTAGAACGCGCTGATCTCGATCTTCCCGCCGGCGCACACCGGGCCCAGGCCCCACGCGAGGCTCATCGGCCGGGTCTCGTCCGGCGGGATGGCGGCGGCGTTCGCCGCGTCCGGCCGGCACGGCTGGTCCACCGGCTCGTCACCGGCCGGCACGACGCTCCAGTGCAGCTTGGCCGCCGCCGACGCGCCGGGGGCCAGCGTGATCGGGGACGGGCCGGGGTCCTGCGTGCGCACCAGGTTCGTGGGCACCGGTTGGCCGTTCGCGTCGAGCAGCTGGAACCCGCTGTAGCCGTTGATCGTGCACTCGGCCGGGCCGGTGTTGGTCACGACGAACCTGCCGTAGCGGTTGCCCGCGCCGGCTTCGGTCGGCTCGACCTTGCCGGTCAGGCCGGCCGCCGTGCACCTGGTGGAAGCCGGGGCCGCCGGCGTGGACGGCGTGGTCTGCGCGGGCGGGACCGGTGCGGCGGGGGAACTGCTGCCAGTGGTGGTGGTGGTGGTGGGTGTTGTGCCGGTCGGAAGTGTCTGCTGCTGGGACGCCTGCTGAGGGCTTCCGCACGCGGTGAGCACCATCAGGGCGCCGCACACGACGAGTCGCCTCATGTCCACCTCCTGGGTCGTGGGCCTACCAGGAGGACGTACCCAACCGGCGGACGGTTGGGTCGGTTGGCAAGAAAATCACCGCATCGGGCGCATCACGGACGGTTTTCGACCCAACCGTCCGCGAGCACCGGCATGTCGTGCACCCCGACGGTCCACAGGTAGGTCCAGCACACCTGGCCGTCCGGCAGGGTCACCCGGATCCGCCGGTACTCGTCGCCCTCGTACTCGTCCAGCACGGGCAGGGCGTCCTCCGGCGACTCCAGCCGCAGCACGTGGCCGGGCACGCCGGGACCGTCGCCGGGGCGCAGCGCCGGGTAGCCCCGGCCGGTGTCGTGCAGGGTGCCGGGCAGCCTCGCGGGCTCCGGCTCGCCGGTCACGAACGGCGACACCAGGTGCCACGCCCGCAGGCCGGGCTGGAGGGTGCCGTAGACGAACAGGCGGTCCGGCCAGTCGTCCGCCGACGGGTCGCCGTGCACGGGGGTCACGTCCAGGCCGTCGCTCTCCGCCGGGCGTCCGCCCAGGGTGCGCGCGCCGCGCTGGTCGACGTCGGCGCAGCGCACCGGCCTGCCGGCGGCCAGCAGGGGCATCCTCCGCTGGCCCGCCCCGGTGTAGGCCAGCACGGAGTCGACCACGCCGCCGTCGAACAGGGTCACCCGGCCGGTGTGCACGCGGACCAGCCGGTAGCGCAGGCCGCGGCCCTCGCAGCGGTCCAGCACCCGGAGCTGCTCGGCGGTGGCGAACCACACCGCGTGCTCCTCCTCGACGCCGGGCGCGGCGGCCAGGGTCGCCGGGCGCTGCCCGTCCTTGGCGCGCAGCCCGGCCGCCCACACCGCGGCGAGTCCTTCGCAGCGGGCCCGGAGCACCACGGCGGGTCCGGTCAGGCCCAGCTCTTCGCGCAGCCAGGTGACCTTGGCGGGATTGGCGTTGGAGCCGTAGGCGAGCACCGGCATCCGGCCCGCCAGGGGTGGCTCACCGTGGTCGGCGAGCCAGTCGTCGAGATCTCGGCCGTCGGGCGCGACCCGCCACCCGGAGTCGGCCGCGGGGTCCGGGGTGACCGGCCAGCCCGCGCCGTCGAGGTGCACGAAGCAGTGTCCCGGCCGAGCGCCCGGGTAGGGCTCGGCCGGGTGGGTATCGTCCGTGAACGGCTCCGTCATGACTCCATTCTGGCGCAGCGCACACCGAATTCATGTCTCGTTCGGTTGCCTGTCACACGAGAGATCGGGCCTCTGTGTACTTCTAGGGGGTGCCCAACCCTGAGTCGGATCTGTTTGTACCGATACAGATCGGATGTCCGGCCGTGAGGTGTCACACTTCCTCGGCGCGTCGCACGGTGCGGGCGTCCTGACCGGCCGCTCGGCCGGCTTCGCGCTCGCCGCCGTGCGGTCGTCCACCACCGATGGGCCACGGGTTCAGCGCTTCGAACTCCGGCCCTGTGCCACGAGAACTCACGGTGGACCGGCCCGCGAAAAGAAACTCCGAGGTCCCGGAAAAGCGGACCTCGGAGTTTCCCGTGCCGGACGTGTCGGGTTCCGGTCGCCGGTTTCAGCCGGCGGTTTCAGTCGCTGGTTCAGTCGCTGGTTCAGTCGCCGCCCAGGATCAGCGCGGCGTCGATTTCCGGGTGGAGCTGCGGATTCTCCTGCCACCACTTGGCGTAGCCGGGGTTGCGGGGCAGCGCCGCCCGGTAGGCGCGGGCCGCGCAGGCGAACACGTCGTGCGCCCGGCCCGCCGCCGGCCCCTCCCGCCTGGTGGCCAGCATCAGGTCGACCATCAGCGGCGCCCCGCGGAGTGGTCGGATGACGATGCCGTCCCCGCTGCGGGACTGCGGCAGGGCGAACGACACCGCGCCGTTGGCGACCAGGCCGCGGGCCGTGGAAGCCTCGTTGACGTGGTGCGTCAGGCGCGGCGTGAAGCCCGCCTCGGCGCACACCGTGAAGATCTGCAGGCGGTTGCCGACCAGCTCATCCGGCGGGGACACCCAGTCCCGGTCCGCCAGCTGACCCAGCTCGACCTCCTCCTGCTCGCCCAGCGGATCCCAGTCCGGGAGGGCCACGAACTGCGGCTCGCTGATCAGCCTGCGGATCTCCAGGCCGCGCAGCTCGCGTCGCTCCATGCCCTCGAACCGGTCCAGCACGCCGAGGTGCACCTGGCCGTTGACCAGCAGTTCCAGCAGGTCCGAGCCGCCCGGCATGATCTCGGTGCGGACCTCCGAGCAGGGGATGTTGCGGCGCAGCTCCTCCACGAAGTGGCCGAAGAACAGGGTGGGCACACCGCCGACGATCAGCGGTCCGGGTGTTCCGTCGCGGGTCCTCTCCTTGGCCAGGCTGACCAGTTGTTCCACTTCGTCGAGCACCAGCCGGGCCGTGCCGACGACCTGTTTGCCCAGGTCGGTGGGGACACTGCCGCCCGGAGTGCGGTCGAACAGCTGTCCGCCCACGATGCGTTCGACCGTCCGCAGCTGGGCGCTCATCGCGGGTTGCGTCAGGCCGAGCCTGATCGCTGCCTTGGTGAGGCTGCCTTCTTCGGCGATCGCGCACACCGCGCGGAGGTGGCGGAGTTCAAGCTCGGGCATAACGCTCTTCTATCCCCCTTTTGAATGAGCCGCCACCCCTCACGGCCGCCATAGTTGGCGAAGTCCCCGTGAAGTGGAGAGGAAGAGATGCGCGCCAGCCAGATCTACTGAGCGTGGAGACCACGCAGCTGTGGCCGTCCCGTCCCACACCACGCCCCAACGCAGGCGTGGCCGAGCGACCCGAACACCGTTTACGCGGGCGGATGTGCCGGGATGCGCCGGGGAGCCGGAGACGAGCCGAGGGGGTGCGAGGCGGACGTCCCCACCCCGTTGCGGGCCGCCGGTCGTGACTGCGGAGTAGCGACCGGCGGCCTCGCCGCGTTCTCGGTAGCGTCGGGACCATGTCTGTAGTTGACAGTCCCGTCGGCTGGGTGAACAAGCACATCCGCAACTACATCGAGTCCGATGGCGAGAAGGGGCACGAGTGGCGCTCCGGCGTCTACACGCTGCTGCTCACGACGATCGGCCGCAAGTCCGGGCAACCGCGCCGGACCGCGTTGATCTACCAGCCCCACGGCGACGCGTACGTGGTCGTGGCGTCCAACGGCGGCTCGTCGGACCACCCGGCCTGGTACAAGAACCTGGTCGCGAACCCGACCGTGCAGGTGCGGGTCGGGTCCGAGGAGTTCACGGCCACGGCCCGCACGGCCTCCGGTGACGAGCGCGCCAAGCTGTGGAAGCTGATGAACGAGGTGTGGCCGGACTACGACGGGTACCAGCGCAAGACCGACCGGGAGATCCCCGTCGTGGTGCTCGACAAGGCCTAGAGCCGCACGGCCGCGCCCGTCACCCTCACCCGGTCCCGGTCGGGCCGCACAGCGACGCTGAGCACGCTGGGTCGGCCCATGTCGTCGCCCTGGTGGATGGTGAGCGTGCGCGGCCTCGGCACCCGGCCGATCGTCCGCAGGTAGCCGCCGAACGCCGCAGCCGCCGCGCCGGTGGCCGGGTCCTCCACGACGCCGCCGACCGGGAACGGGTCGCGGGCGTCGAACACGTCCTCGGAGCGCTCGTGGAACAGGTGCGCGGTGATGGCCTCGTTGGCGCGCAGCAGGTCGCCCAGCCCGTTGAAGTCGTAGTCGAGGTCTGCCAGTCGCTCCCGTGACTTCGCCGCCAGCATGAGGTGCCGCCCGCCACCGAACGCCCAGTGCGCCGGGTAGCGCGGGTCCAGCTCGTCCCGTTCCCAGCCGAGGGCGTCGAGAGCGGTGTCCAAGCCTTCCGCGCCCACCGGCTCGGACCAGGTCGGCACGCTGGTCAGCGTCGCGGTGGCGCCGTCGGTCTCGACCACCACCTTGCCCGCCGGGGTGTGGAAGGCGAGCGTGCCGGTGTGCTCCATGGCGACGGCCGTGGCCACCGTGGCGTGCCCGCAGAACGGGACTTCGACCTCGGGGCTGTAGTACCGGACGTGGAACGAGTCCGGCTCGCTGTGCGGGAAGACGAACGCCGTCTCGGAGTAGCCCACCTCGGCCGCGATCCCGAGCATCTCGCGGTCGCTCAGGCCGGTCGCGTCGAGCACGACCCCCGCCGGGTTGCCGCCCTCCGGGTCGGTCGAGAAGGCCGTGTAGCGAAGCACGTTTGTCATGAGGTCAGCTTCCATCACGCCGGCCATCGAATCCAACGATTCTCTCGGATGCTTCCGATCGGTATTGTCGATGGCATGGACACCCGTCTCCTGCGCACGCTGCTGGTGCTCGCGCGCTCGGGCAGCTTCACCGCCGCCGCGACCGAGCTGCACCTCGTGCAGTCGACGGTGACCAGCCAGGTCAAAGCCCTGGAACGGCACCTCGGGGCGCGGCTGTTCGACCGGCTGCCCGGCGGCGCGCGGCTGACCGAGGCGGGGCGTCGGGCGGTCGAGCACGCGCGGGAGGTGCTGTCCGCCGAACAGCGCCTGCGGGACGCCGTGCGGGGCGGCACGGCCGTCGAGGGCGACGTCCGGATCGGCGCGCCCGAGTCGGTGTGCGCGTACCGGCTGCCGCAGCGGATCGCCGACGTGGCGCTGCGCCGGCCGGGCATCACCGTGCACCTGTCGCCGGTCGGCACGCGGGACGCCATCGCGGGCGTGCGCACCGGCAGCCTGGACCTGGCGCTGGTGCTGGAGGACGCGCTGATGGCACCGGGCCTGAAGGTCGACGCCATCGCCGCGGAGCCGATCGAACTGGTCGCCGCGCCCGGTGTGCCGGTGGACGAGAGGTACTTCCTGCTGGAGGAGGGCTGCTCCTACACCGACCGGTTCGTCCGCGAGCTGACCGCGACGCCCAGCATCACCCGGTTCGGCAGCATCGAGGCCGTCCGGTCGTGCGTGGTGGCGGGGCTGGGCTGGACGGTGCTGCCGCGCGTCGCGGTCGCCGAGCAGCTCGACGCGGGCACGTTGGAGCGCGTGCGGGAACTGCCGGACAGCACGCTGTTCCTGGTCACGGACCCGCGCCGGACGCCCTCGGCCGCCGTCCGGGTGGTCGCCGAAGCGCTCAGCTGAGCCCGGCCAGCATCCCCTCGCAGCTGCGCACCACCACGGACGCCGCCCGCCGCTGACCGTGGTCCAGCGCGGGGTTCGCGGCCTGCTCGCGCCACCTGCCCAGGGTGTCCAGCACGACGTGCCGCAGCTCGCCCTCGGTCGGCTCGTACTCCATTCCCAGGCGTGCCAAGAGGTTCGTGCCCAGGCCGCCGACCAGCCGGGACGCCTCGGCGTCCAGCTCGCCGGGCAGCTTCGTGCGCCCGCCCTGCAACGCGGCGAGCAGCCTCAGCTCCCGGAAGTCGTGCCCGGTGGCCAGGATCCGCTCCAAGCCGACCGCCAGGCCGACCGACCCGGAACGGGGCTCGTTGCGCAGCACCACATCCAGGCCCAACAGCGCCGAACGCGCCTTGAGCACGTCGTGCCGTCCGGTGAAGTACAGGCCGATCGAGTCGCGCAGCTCACCCAGCCCGCTGCGCTGCACCAGCTGCCCGGTCAGCTTGACCTGGGTGTCGAAGCCCTGCCGGATCAGCGTCGTGGTCAGCCGCACGCCGAAGATCCCGAACCGCTCCACCAGGCCCTGGCGCACCGACGGGTCCAGCCGGATCGGGAAGTCCTCGCCGACGAACCGGTCGGCGGACAGCAGGTGGTCCTCCAGCTCGGTCCGGGGCAGCGACGCGAGCGACGCCAGCGCGGCGAACTCCTCCGCGCGCAGCGTCCGGGCCGCCACCGCGAGCAGGCCCGCGACCGCGATCACGTTCTGGCACAACGGCTTCACCTGCGCCTCACGCCGGTAGCGGCGGGCGATCTGCTTGGCCGAGGACAGCGCGTCGATCCGGCCGCCGCCGATCTCGTCCGCCCGTGCCAGCGCCAGCACGGTGTTCACCGGGGCGGCACGGGCCACCGGGTGGTCGTGCGCGGTGCGCAGGTAGCGCAGGTCGGTGCTGTGCACGTGCCGGGTCAGGTACAGCACGGCGTCCGCCTCGCCGTAGACCTGCTCGACCGGCGCGTCCGCCGGGGTGTCGATGAGCGTCATCTCCCGCAGCGACCGCGAAGGCCACTCGACGGTGACCCGGTCGGCGTCGACCGCGTCGACGAACGCCCGGCCGTCCCGTCGGGCGATCGGCACCTCGTGCGGGCCGACCGTGGCGCGGGGCCGCATCCCGTCCCGGTACCAGGTGAACGTGCCGGTGGGCACGAACTCCTCGCCGATCAGCGCACTGGCCACGGTCGACTTCCCGGTGCGCGGCGCACCCGCCACCGCCACCCGGACCGGTTCGGCGAACCGCGCCTGGTGGCCGCGCAGCCACGCCACCGCGCGCGGGCTGTCCCGGTAGACCGCGAGCGCCTCCTCCAGCAGCACCCAGACCTCGTCGGCGAGCGTCACGCGCTGATCCCCAGTGGCGGCGTCCGGCCGAGCGCCTGGACCCGTTGGTAGAGCTGGACGAGCCGGTCGAGCTCCAGCTTCGCCTCGCGGGCGCGGCGCTCGCGTTCGGTGTTGTCGTCCTGCACGGCCCGGCGGGCGCTGCGGGCGGACTCCAGCAGCGTCTCCTGGAGTTCGTCGGCCAACGTGCTGAAGTGGTTGCGCAGGCTGCGCTGGATGTGCCGGGCGGCGTCCCGGAAGTCCTTGCTGAACTTGATGAAGAAGTCGTCCACGTGCCGCTGCGCGGCGGCCCGGGCGGCGCCCTGCCTGCGCTTGAGCCGCTGGTCGCTCTCGTCCATGATCGACTTCCCACCGAACAGCGCGCCCGCGCCCAGCGAGATCACGTTGATCAGCGGCATCCCGGCCAGGCTGGTGACCAGGCCGAACATCAGCACACCGCCGTAGGAGCCGCGCAGACCGGTGAACAGCTTCTGGCTGACGCCGAACTTCTCGATCACCGGCTTGTCCATCTTGGACACCCGGGCCAGCACGTCGGCCGGGAACACCGACTCGGGCAGCAGGTCGTCGCGGTGCACCGGGAAGCTGCGCGCCACCTTCTCCGCCACCCATGCCGAGCGGTCCAGCAGCCAGGCGAAGTTGGTCGCGGCGGCCTCGGTGAGGTTGTCCTCCAGCCAGGTCTCGAACTCCTCCCAGCCCAGCGCCGGGTCGGCCGTCTCGAACGTCTTGTCCGCCTCGCGCAGGATCCGGCGGGTCCGGTCGCGCAGGTCGTACTCGATGTCGGACACCAGGTCGGCCATCTCGTCGGCCAGCACGGTCTGCCAGCGCGCGGAACGGCGGCGCAGCTCGTCGATGCGGCGCTGCGCCTCGTTGAGGTTGGCGATGGTCGCGTGCGCGCCCTGTGAACCGTGGCTCTGCAGCTCCTCGCGGACCGGCGTGACCAGTTGCTTGATCGCCGACGCGGCGGTCACCGCGACCGTGCGGCGGGCCAGCTCGTCGGCGGCGGCCACGATGTCGCGCTGCACGCAGGCCAGCAGCTCGGGGAACCCGGACTCGGCGTTGAGGGCCTTGTCGCCGGTCTTCGCGGCGCGCAGCCGCAGCGCGGCCGAGACCGGGATCAGCTTGGCCGTCACGCCGGCCCGCGCGAGGTGCGCGCGGTTGCGCTCGACCACCCGCCGCCACTGCGCCGCGATGTCGATCTTGGTGAGCACCACGATCACGTTCGGGCAGGACGTCATGACCTGCTTGAGCAGCTCCAGCTCGGAGGCGGTGAGCTCGGCGGTCGCGTCGGACACCATCAGCACGGCGTCGGCCTGGAGCAGCGCGGCGAACGTGCTCGCGGTGTGCGCCGGGCGCAGGTCGCCGACGCCCGGCGTGTCGATCAGCACCAGGCCGGAGGTGAGCAGGGCGCGCGGGATGCCGACCTCGGCCCGCACCAGCTCACCGGTGTGCGCCGCGCCGACCTGGCTGGCGAGTTGGTCGAGCGGGACCGGGATGCGCTCGGTGGGCGTGTTCGCGATGGTGCGGACCAGCGCCGCGTTGGGCGTCTCGGCGTGCTGCACGAACGTGGGGACGGTGGTGGTGACGTCGTCGCCGACCGCGCACACCGGGGCGTTGACCATGGCGTTGACCAGCTGGCTCTTGCCCTGCTTGGGCTCGCCCAGGACGAGCACCCGCAGCTTCGGGTCGAGCTGCCGGGCGCGCTTCTCGCGGAGTCGCTCGGCCAGGTCCGGCCGGTTGTGGGCGGCGCAGGACCGGATCGTGTCGTCGAGCACGTCGAGCCAGGGTGCGGACATCACCCGGAAGAGTGTGCCGTGTTCACCCGGTGAGGTGAAAGAGAGGGCCGGTCCCGTCCACTGGACAGAACCGGCCCCCGGGTACTCGACCAGGCTTTAGAACAGCGCGTCGCTGATGTCCTCGCCACCGACGATCGGCAGGTCGTTGAGGCCGATGCCGAGGCCGGGGACGTTGATCGCGCCCACGTGGTCGGTGACGTCGCTCACGCCCGTGCCGTTGGACAGCCGGCCGGCGGTGTCCTCGACCGTGTCGACCACGGTCTCCGGGGTCAGGTCGCGATCGGGCAGCGCGGACAGGCCGTCCACGTTCAGCGTCTTGCCCAGGTGGCCGGTGTCGAGCGCGCCGGTCAGGTCGCCCGGCAGGTGGCCGGCGAGGCCACCGGTCACGCCGTCGACCACGCCGGAGAGCGTGTCGACCGCGCCGAACACGGGGCTGGTCAGGCCGTCCGTGCCCGGCAGCGCGCCGGTGACCCCGCCCGCGACGGCGCCGTCGAAGGAACCGGTCGCCGTGCCGGCCAGGTCGGTGACCGGGCCGGTGGCGGTGGGCAACGTGGCGTCCAGGGTGTTCGTCACGTCGCCCACCGCGGAGAAGTCACCCGACACGGACGCGTCGACGGACCCGACGGCGTCGGCCAGACCCCAGGCGGAGAGGCCGCCGAAGATCTCCAGGCCGTTGGCGTCGGCGCTCAGCGCGCCCGCCGCAGCCAGGTTCACGTCGGACGTGCCGGACACGCCCGAGAGGGACAACTGCTGGGCCACGGCCTGCAGCTGGCCGATGGCGCCCAGGGCGTCCGTCGAGTCCAGCGGCAGGTCGTTGATCAGCGCGACGTCGAGAGCGGGCAGGCTCCCGGCCGGCACGTAGTCGAGGACCAGCGGGAGGACCTCCTGCACGTCCAGAGCGCTGATGTCGCTCAGGCCCGCGTCGGCCAAGGTCCCCTCGGCGTCGGCCTGGAAGTCGGCCAGCGCGGCGGGGTTGCTCAGCAGGTCGAGGACGAAGTCGTGCAGCGTGTTGGGGCTGGTGCCCATGATGGATGCTCCTGGTCGGATGAGTTCGCGGGGAAGCAGGACCGGCAGGGGAGGTCCAGCCATGTGATCAAGGTATTGATCGGGGGATTCGGAGCCATCGGGGATTACTCCCAGTAGATGCCGCAACCACGATGGGGTGGTTCTCGTTCACTCCCTAGGGGGTTAGGGGATGGGGTTGTGACCGCTCGGTAGCCCCGTGTACGAACTTGGACCCGTTACCCCGACCAGGTGAGGCGAGGAGGCTCCGAGTTGCCGTACGTCCTCGGGGTCGACGTGGGCACCACCCGCACCGCCGCCGCCGTGTGCCGGCTCGGCGGGGCCGGCCGGGCCGAACCGGAACTGGTCGGCCTCGGCGGACCGGGCGGCGGTGTCGCGTCGTCCCTGCAGCTCACCGCCGACGGCGCGTTCGCGGTGGGAGAACCCGGCGACCCGCGCTGGACGGCGGTCGGGTTCGCCCGGCGGGTCGGCGACGACGTGCCGATCGTGCTCGGGTCCGAGCGGTGCGCGGCCGAGGAGCTCACCGCGCTGATGGTGATGTGGGTCGCGGGGCAGGTCGCCGAACGTGAAGGCGAAACGGCTGCACAGATCGTGCTCGCCCATCCGCCGGGGTGGGGCCCGCACGCCAAGGGCCTGATGCACCAGGCGCTCCGGGCCGTGGGGCTGGAGAACGTCACGCTGCTCGCCGAACCCCTTGCCGCCGCGGCGAACCACTCCTTCGGGCGTGGACCGGTCGGGGTCTTCAGCCTCGGCAGCCACGCGTTCAGCGCGGCGGTCGTGCGGCCGTTCGAGCTGGTGGCGTGGGCGGACGGAATCGACCAGGCGGCCGGTGCGGACTTCGACGACCTGGTGTTCGGCCACGTGCGGGCGACGCTGGGACGGGAGTTCGGCTCGCTCGACGCGGAGGACCCGCGCACCCGCGGGCTGTACGGGCGGCTGCGACGGGACTGCGAGGCGGCGAAACGCGTGCTGTCCGGGACGTTCGAGACGGCGATCCCGGTGCACCTGCCGAGCGGCCCGGTGGAGGTGCCGCTCAGCCGGGCCCGGTTCGAGGAGCTGATCCGGCCGTCCGTCGAGCAGGCCGTGTCCGTGTTCGAACGGGTCGTGCGCGGGATGTCCCTGGAAGCGACGGTGTTGGTCGGCGGCAGCGCGCGGATCCCGTTGATCTCGTCCCTGCTGCCCGGTCGGGTGGTGTTCGAAGCCGCGCCGGAGACGTCCGTGGTGAAGGGAGCCGCGTCGGCCGGGCGGCAGCTGCTGCTCGGGCCCGACGACCCGGAACCCATCGAGACGTCCGTGCTGGTGCGGGACGACGACCCGTTGCTGCGGTTCCCCGTGGGGTCGTCCCTCTCCGACGACGAGTTCACCGCGCCGCCACCGCGTCCGCCGATCGACATCACCCCGCTGGACCTGCCGGAACGGCGCTCGGTGAAGCGCGTCGTGCGCGGCCTGGCGCCGACCGGGCGGTCCCGTGCCCGAAACTCCTCAGAGGACGGCCGTTGAGCCTGCGCATGACTTCGGAACGCCCGTTGCTGGACCCGTCCGCCCGCCAGGTCCTGGCGGAGATCGCCGACGCGCCGGAAGCCGTGCTGCGGCTGGGTGTGCTCGCGCCCGGCGGGTACGGCAAGACGACCGTGCTGCGCGAGGTCGAGCGGGCCTACCGGGAGGCCGGGGTCGAAGCCACCACCGTCGACGACGCCCACCTGCTGGGGGACGCGGAGCTGCGGTCCCTTCGTTCCCTGGTCGAGCAGGGGGACGCCCGGATCGTGGTCGCCTATCGGCCCTGGCCGCGGTCGCGGGCGTTGGCGGCGTTGGCCGAGTCGCTGGGGCGGGTCCGGCCGCCGTTGATGCCCTCGGCGTTCACGCGGGAGCAGGTTCGTGCCGTGCTGCCCGCCGCCGGGCGGGGACTGGCGGACTTCGTGCACCAGCAGACCGGGGGAGTGCCCCGGTTCGTGTCGAGGCTGGCCGGGCTGACGTCGCAGGACGTGCCCGCCGAGGTGGTCGCCTCGTTCCGGGCGGACCTGGACTGGCTGGAGCCGGACGTGCAGAAGTTCCTGCTTGCCGCCGAAGCCGGCGCGGCGCTGCGGCTGGACCTGCTGGGCGCGTTGCTGGACAAGGACTCCGACGCGGTCGGCGAGGTGATCGAGGCCGGCCGCGCCACCGGGCTGCTGGCTCCGGACGGGACTCTGCTGCCGATCGCGCGGACCGCCGTGGCGGCGTTGAGCCGGACCGATCGGCGGATCGCGGTGCGGCAGCGGTTGGCGGAGTTGCAGTTGCGGTCCGGTGGACCGGTGCTGGACCTGGTGCGGCCGTTGCTCGGGACCGGGGTCGGCGGTCCTGCCGTGGCGGCGGCTTTCCAGGCCGCGGCAAGGGAAGCGCTGCCCACCGACCCGGCGTTGTCGGCGCGGTTGCTGGCGGCCGTGGGGACGCCAACCGCCTCCCTCGTCGTGCGGCAGGCCGCGGCGTCGGCGATGTCGGGCGATCTGGACGCGGCGCTGCGGTTGGCCGACCAGGTGATCTCCAGCGGAGACCCGGAGCATCGCGGTGCGGCGGCCGAGGTCGCGGCGATCGCACTGGCGCACCGGGGACAGTTGGCCAGGAGCACCGAGCTGCACCGGTGGTCGTCCAGCGCCACGTCCACGGCGTTCGCGATGGTCGGTCAGGTGGGGACGGGGCGGTTGCCCACCGGGACCTTGCCGGTCGCGCCGCCGACCATGCTCGACGGTGGCGCTTCGCTGATGGCGCAGGGAGTTCTGGAGTCACTCGGCGGGTCTTCTACCGCCGCACTGTCCACTTTGGTCCGTGCGTGCGGGTTGTTGGAGCCCGCGGGGCAGGCCGTGCTGCTGCCCGACTCGCCGGCTGCTCTGGCCGCGTTGGTGGCGTTGCACAGCGGTGAGCTGTCGGTGGCCGAGTCGGTGCTGGACCGGGCATTGGCCACGTCGATGGGCGGCGCGCTGATGACCGTGCGGCACCGGTTGCTGCGGGCGTGGATCGCGATGGTGCACGGGAACCTGGTGCAGGCGCGGGAGACGCTGGTGGCGTTGCGGAAGGTGGGACGCCCGCTGGAGCCGCGTGACTGGATCTTCGCGGTGGCGCTGGAGGTCGGCGTCGCGCGGCGCAACAGTGACCTGGCGACCTTGAAGCGGACCTGGGAGCAGGCTTGCGAGGCGGTCCTCCGGCATCCGGTGGACCTGTACACGTTCCTGCCGCTGGGGGAGTTCGCGGCTGCGGCGGCCCGGTTGCGCGATCAGCACCGGCTCGCGCCGCACCTCGTGACGGCCCGGAACCTGTTGCGACAGTTGGGAGATCCGCCGCTGTGGGCCGTCCCGCTGCACTGGAGCGGGTTCCACGCGGCGATCATCGCCGAGGAGACGTCGGTCGCGGAGGAGCACGCGGCGGCGTTGGCGGCGTGCCGCGAGCGCAGTCGTTACAGCGCCTTGGTGTCATCGGCCGCGGAGAGCTGGCTGGACGTGTTGGCGGGCAAGGTCGACGCGGACCAGGTGGAGGCCGCCGCGCGCGGGCTGCACGCGGCCGGGCAGTGGTGGGACGCGGCCCGCCTCGCCGGGCAGGCCGCGATCCGGACGTCGGACCGGCAGGCGATGGTGCGGCTGCTGGACTGCGCGCGGTTGCTGCAGGGCCGTCCGGTGGGGGCGGCGCGCAAGCCCGCCGAACCGGTGGCCGAGTCCGTGGAGACGGGGAAGCTGAGCGACCGTGAACGCGAGGTCGCGCAACTGGTCGTCGGGGGCCTGACGTACAAGCAGGTGGGCGACCGGCTGTTCATCTCCGCGAAGACGGTGGAGCACCACATGGCCCGGATGCGGCAACGGCTCGGCTGCACGAGCAGGGCGGAGCTGCTGGACCAGCTCCGCCAGATCCTCGGCTAGATGATCACCCATTCGTGATCTTGCATTTGTCGAACGTCAGTTCGAGCATGGATGCATGACCTCACTGCTCCCAGAGCCAGAACTCGACACCCTGGTTGTCCACGCACTCCGCCGAGCGGCCGTAGGGCTGCTGCTCGGGTTCCTCGGCGGTGCCTCCTTGCTCGCGCACCCGCGCCATCGCCGAGGCCAGGTCGTCGACGGCGTACATCAGCTTCCAGCCGGTCCACCGCCGGCCGCCCCACAACCCGGACATGGGCAGGCCGGCGCCCTCGATCCCCCAGCCCTGCCCGACCCCTCCGGGCGGGAAGCGCCAGCCGAGCACGGCCCCGTAGAACCGCTTGGCGGCTTCGTCGTCGGGCACCGCCAGCGTGTGGTAGCCGACGTGTCCGTGCGGCACCCGAGGGGTGCCCTGCTCCGTCGGCGCGTCGGCGCGCGGGCTCCGTGCGGCCACCATCCACCGGTACCCGAACGGGTCAACGATCGTGCCGCTGTACCCGTGCCCGGTGTCGGCGGCGGGCCGCAACACCTCGGCACCCCGTTCCACCGCGCGGTCCACCACCGCGTCCACGTCGGACACCTCGACTCGGTGCATCGGCTGCACCCCGGTGGCGGACGGCGCGACGTGGTCGTACTCGACCGACTCGTCGGCCAGCATCAGCACCGAGTCACCGATGGCGATCTCGGCGTGCCCGACCGACCCGTCGGGCATCACCACCGGCTCACCTCGCCGGACGGCCCCGAACACCCCTTCGTAGAACTCGACGGCCGCTCGGGAGTCCCGAAAAGCCAGATAAGGAGTGATTGCCGAGTACTCCACCTCAACCACCTCGGACGTAGTCACATCGCCTCCAAGAAGGACCAGTCGTTCCAGCCGTTCCCGAAGCCGGTCCGCGAACCCCTGCTCGGGTTCGACCGGCCGCAGCGGCAGATGAAGGGCATCGAACGGGTCAGCCATCACAACCCCCCACCACGCTCAACCCCGCCTCACCGCTCAACCACGCACACCAACCCGACCCGCCACGTGCCCCCACCCCTCGACCAGGGCACGCGCCACACCGAGGAGACCGCCCATACGACGTCCCGCCTGAGGCTGCCCGCCCGCACGACGCCTCGCCCGAGGGGGGCCGCTTGCACGATGCCTCGCCTGAGGCTGGCCGCCCGCACGACGCCCCACTCCCAGCAGTCCACCCGCACCACGGCTCGACACGACGCGCCCCGGCAACACCGCCACTGCTTCCGACGCCGGTGCCTTCAATGCCACTGCCTCCAACGCCGGTACCTCCAAGGCCAGTGCCTCCGATGCCAGGGCCGACGCCGCCACGATCGCCAAGGCCAACGGCACCATGAATGCCGAAGCGAACGGGGAGGCCGCCGTCACAGCGGTTCCGCGCTATATCGAGGTCGGCGGCATCGCCAGGTAGTGGGCTGCCCCGTTCCGCCCCACCGAGCCCGCCGGCTCGGACACCGCGTGCGATGCCGCCGTGGCAGGCCATCGTCGGCTGAGGCGCCCGCAGGGCGGCAACCCACGTCGTCGCGACAACTGCTGTCGGCGGGATGGCTCCGGTCAGTGGGGCAGCCTCCGCCCGTGAGGTCGGCTCACACCGCAGCTTCAGCACCTTCGGCGGGGTCGGGGGCTTGAGCGGGGTCGGTGTGGTTCGTCCCGTCAGCTCAGTCATCGCAGCCTCCGGGGTAGGCGCGGCGGAAGGCGGCGCGGGCCCTCACCAACAGGGCTTCCGTCGCGTGGACGGTTCGGCCCAGGAGCTTGGCCACCTCCGGCACGGGTAGGCCGTCCAGGTAGCGCAAGGTCAGGGCGCACCGGTGGTTCGGGCTCAAGGTCGCCAGGACCTCGCGGGCCTGGAAGGCGTCCAGGTGCTCGTCCCACGGGTCCTCGATGTCCGGGTCCGCGTGAATCAGGCGCAGGCCTCGTTCCTCCCGCTCGCGGCGGCGCCAGTGGTCGACGAGTTTGTGCCTGGCTATCCCGATCAGCCACGCCGGGCCGACGGGGCCGCCGCCGTTGCGGGCGGACTGCACGGCCGCCAGGAACGTCTCCGACGTCAGCTCCTCCGCCTGCGCCCGGCTGCCGCACCTGGCCAGCAGGTACCCGTACACCTGCGGCAGCGCTGCCTCGTAGACCTCCAGCAGCGCGAACGCCGGGTCCGGACGGGCTCGCGGTTCGCTCACACCCTCATCGTCGTTCGGGAGGGACCATCTCCGACGGGTGACATGCTTGCTCGTTCGTGCTAACTTTTGCTCGTGCGAGCAAAGTCGGTGACGGAGCAGGCCAGGCGAGCCCAGATCGTCGGGGCGGCCATCGAGACGGTGGCCGAGCTGGGGTACGCGGCGACCTCGTTCAAGCAGATCGCCGCGCGTGCCGGGCTGAGCAGCACCGGGCTGATCTCGTACCACTTCAAGGGCAAGCAGGAGCTGGTCGACGAGGTGTACGCGGAGGTGCTCCGCCGGTTCGCGGAGTTCGTCATGGGCTTCCTGGACCGGTCCGAGACGGCGGCCGGTGAACTCCGGGCGTTCTTCACGGCGAACCTGCGCTTCATGCGACTCCACCGCGCGCCGATGGTCGCCCTGATGCAGGTCCGGCCGCACGTGTCCGCCCGAGGCCAGGACGGCGACCACGGCAAGATGGCCGACCTGCTGCGGGACGGTCAGCGGGCGGGCGAATTCCGGGCGTTCGACGCGGACACCATGGCGGTCTTCCTGCTCGCCCTCCGCAACGGGGTGCTGGCCCAGGCCGCCGAGGACGCCGCGTTCGATCTCGACCTCTGCGAGCGCGAACTGCTGGCGATGGTGGAGCTCGCCACGGGAGCGGACAACACGTAACAGGCAACGACACGGGGGTGCACCGATGCGTCGGGGGACGTTGGCATTGGTCAGTGCGGTGCTGATGGCGGCACCGGTGGCGGCGTGTGGGGGGAGCACGATGCAGAACGACGCAGCACGCGACACAGCACGGTCCGACACGGTCCGGACCGCCACGGGGGACGTGCGAGGGGTCGCCAAGGGCGATCACGTCCTCTTCCAGGGCATCCCGTACGCGGCCCCGCCCAAGGGGGAGTTGCGGTGGAGCGCACCGCAACGGCCGGAGAAGTGGGACGGCGTGCGGGATGCCACCAAGCCGGGCAACCCGTGCCCCCAGGTCGGGTCGTCCTACTCGGAGACCAAGGCGACCGACGAGGACTGCCTGTTCCTCAACGTCACGACACCCACCGGGACGAGCAAGCCCAAGCCGGTGATGGTCTGGGTGCACGGTGACGGCGCGGTCGGCGCGGGGCACTTCTTCGACGGCTCACGGCTGGCCGTGCAGGGCGACGTCGTGGTCGTGACGTTCAACTACCGCATGGGCGTGTTCGGCGGCTTCGGCCTCCCCGGGCTGCCCGGCTCCGGCACGTTCGGGCTGCAGGACCAGCGGGCGGCCCTGGAATGGGTGCGGCGCAACGCCGAGGCGTTCGGCGGCGACCTGGGCAACGTGACGCTGTTCGGCGTCTCGTACGGCGCGACCTCCGTGGCGGCGCACCTGGTCTCGCCGGCGTCGGAAGGCCTGTTCGACAAGGCGATCATGCACAGCGGGTTCGCCCTGGTCGACCTGCCCGCCGAGAGCTGGTACCCGGGCCTGGGCGCGCTGCCGTGGCTGGGGTGGCGCGAGCGCACCGAGATCGAGGGCATCGGCCACACCGTCGCGGGCGAGCTCGGCTGCAACGACCTCGCCTGCCTCCGCGCCCTGCCCAGCGAGAAGCTGCTGGACCACCCGCAGGTGATGAACATCTTCCAGCCCATCGGCTACGACGAACTGCCACCGGACCTCCTGGCGGCGGGCCGGTTCGCCCGCGTGCCGGTGATGTCCGGGGCCACCAAGGACGAACACCGGGGCATCGTGGACATCTTCCGGGGCGCGGTCACCGCCGACGACTACCCGCGCCTGCTCGCGTCGGCGTTCGGCGACCGTGCCGCCGAGGTGGCGGCCGAGTACCCGCTCACCGACTTCGCGACGCCCAACCTGGCGTGGGCGCAGGTGCTGACCGACCGGGTGTGGGCACGTGCCACGTTCCGGCAGCACCGACTGCTGTGCGCGCACACCCCGACCTACGCGTTCGAGTTCGCCGACCCGGATGCCACCGGGAACGGGGCCACGCACAGCTCCGACATCGGCTACCTGTTCCCGGGCAACGGCGAACACCGGCCACTGGGCGACCGGATGATCCGCTACTGGACCAACTTCGCCCGCTCCGGCAACCCGAACGGCGAGGGCCTGCCCACCTGGCCGACCTTCCGCGAGGGGCACGTGCAGTCACTCGCCCCGGACGCCATCGGCAACGTCGACTACGCCAAGACCCACCGCCTCGAGTTCTGGGCGGACAAGTAGGGAGGTCACCACCTCGGCGGTGTTACGGAGTCCGGTCCTCCTGGACGGGCGCTACGGGAACTCGGTCCACTGTGGACCCGTGGACCAGGATCAGGCCGGCGGCGGCGATCACGAAGTTCTGGAACGCCGCCGTCAGCCCGTTCCAGTCTTTCGACTGCCACATCAGGAACCACTCGCCCCCGATGGCGATGAACCCGCCACCGAACAGCAGCACCTGCATGATCCACCCCAGCGCCGACAGCCGGCGGGCCACGACCCGACCTCGCACCCAGGCGACCAGCGCGGCCAGCAGGACGAGCGCGGTCACCGCCTCCCACGCGATGATCAGCACGTACGCCACCGTGACCACGGTCTGGTCGGTGATGGCGCGGTACATGGTGTTGGGCGACTGGAACGTGGTGTCCATCGCGAACACGTGCTGGACGAACGCGCGGTTGGTCTCGTAGTCGGTGATGTTCCCGAACACCACCAGACCCATGTAAACACCGGTGATCGCGGTGAGCACCGCGACCGCCACCTGCGGGATCCCCGCCCGGCCGAGTAGACGCATGCGCTGGAACCTAGCCACAATCTGTGCGAAGTCCATGACGACAAGTGTCTGCCGGAGCTGTGAGCTGCGATTTTCGGCTCGTGGCAGTTCGGGTTCGCGCGCGCACGCCGTCTCGGCCGGCGCGGTCGGGTGCGGTACCGGGTGAGTCAGGGGCAGGGGGGTTCGTAGTCCAGTTGCGGCAGGTGTTTGCGCCACAGCTCCTCGGGCAGCACGCCCTTCGTCTTGGCGCAGACCCGGGTGATGGTCTGGTGCTGGTCGAGGTCCCACAGGCGGATGGTGCTGTCCAGGCTGGACGAGACGATCATCCGGCCGTCCGGCGAGAACCGCAGGTCCTGCAAGCCCGAGTCGTGGCCGGTCAGGGCTTGGCCGAGGGCCTCGGGGCGCAGCGGGTCGTGCACGTCCCACAGCCGGATGTTCCGGTCGTCGCCGCCGCTGGCCAGGGTCTTGCCGTCCGGGCTGAACGCGACCGCGACGGCCGCCTCCACGTGCCCGGCCAGCGGAGCGCCGATCTGCCGGACCCGGGACGGCGTCGCCAGGTCCCACAGCCGGATCGTCTTGTCGTCCCCGGCGGTCGCCAGGGTCTTGCCGTCACGGCTGATCGCGCCCGCCCGGACCGCCCCCGCGTGCCCGGTCAACGGCTGCCCCAACGGCTGCGCCGCCATCGGGTCGGTCACGTTCCACAGGCGCACGGTCTGGTCGGCGCTGCCGGTGATCAAGGACTTCCCGTCCGGGGTGAACGACGCGAAGTGCACGTACCCGCTGTGCCCTACCAGGGGCTTGCCGAACTTGCGCGGGTTGCTCCGGTCGCCGATGTCCCACAGCTGCACCGAATCGTCGTTGGACCCGGTGAGCAGCACCTTCCCGTCCGGGCTGAACGCGACCGGTGAGCTGTACCTGGTGTGCAGCTCCAGCGGCGGGCCCAGCGACCGGATCTGCCCGGGGGTCGACAGGTCCCACAGCTGCACCGTCTTGTCGCTGACGGCGGCCAGGGTCTTGCCGTCGGGGCTGAGCGCGAGACCCCACACGCCCGCCTTGTCCGCGTTCACCGCCTGGCTCTCGCTGCGCGGGTCGCGCGGGTTCTCCAGGTCCCACACCCGGATCGTCCGGTCGCGGCTGCCGGTGACCAGGTGCTTGCCGTCAGGGCTGAAGACCGGGCCGACCGTGCGGGCCGAGTGGCCGATCAGGACGGTGCGCGGCAACGACCACAGGCGCACGGCGGTGTCCTGGCTGCCGGTGGCGAGGCTGTACCCGTCCGGGCTGAACGCCACCGCGTAGATGGTGCCGTTGCGGCCGGTCAGGGGTTGGCCGATGGCCAGCGGGTGTTCCGGGTCGGTGATGTTCCACAGGCGCGCGGTGCCGTCGCCGCCCGCCGAGGCGAGCACGCGGCCGTCCCGGTTGAACGCCACCGACCACACGGCCCCGGTGTGGTCGGTCAGCGGGCGGCCCAACGGCTTGGCGCCAGCCGGGTCGGACACGTCCCACAGCCGGATGGTGCGGTCCTCGCTGCCGGTGGCCAGCAGGCGGCTGTCCGGGCTGAACGCCACCGAGCGCACGATGCCGTCGAACCCGGTCAACGCGCTGCCGATCGGCCGGGGGTGGGTGCGGTCCTCCACGTTCCACAGGACCACCGTCCGGTCGTCGCCGCCGACCGCGAGCAGCCTGCCGTCGGGGCTGAACGCGACCGAGCGCACCTGACCGGAGTGCAGGCCGAGCGGCTCACCCAGCGGTTGCGGCATGGACGGGGTGCTGACGTCCCACAGCCGGGCGGTGTGGTCCTCGTTGGCGGTGACCAGGGTCCGGCTGTCCGGGGTGAACGCGACCAGGTAGATGGTGCCGTTGTCGCCGTCCAGCGGCTGGCCGAGCGCGCGCGGCCGGCTCGGGTCGCCGACGTCCCACAGCCGGACCGTGCCGTCGTCGCCGGCGGTGGCCAGGGTGCGGCCGTCGGGGCTGAACACCGCCGAGCTGACCCAGCTCTTGTGCCCGCGCAGCGGTGGACCGAGCGGCTTGGGGTTGTCGCGGTCGCGCAGGTCCCACAGCCGCACGGTGGCGTCGTAGGAGGCGGTGGCCAGGGTGTTGCCGTCGCGGGAGAACGACGTCAGGTAGACCGCGCCCTCGTGCCCGACGAGCTGGGTGGCCAGCGGGGTGCCCTGGGTGGACAGGATGCGGGTGTAGACCTCCTTGTCCTGGGGGCGCATCCGGTGCGCGACGAGGTAGAGCTGGGCGGACAGCGACGGGTCGCTCTCCAGCAGCCGGTCGGCTTCCGCGACGACCTGGCGGAACACCGCGTCGTCGCGTTGCCGCACGGCGAGCACGGCGGCGGTGACCGCGATGATCGCCAGCACCACCACGACCGCCACCGCGCTGCGCCTGCCCCACAGCGCGCGCCTGCGGTACTGGGTGGATACGGCCAGGAAGTCCTGCGCCACGCCGGTCAGGCCACCCGGTCCGGCGGCGTCGGCCCAGTGCCGGGCCGTCTCCAGCCGCGCGCCCCGGTACAGCAGGGACGCGTCGCGGTCCTGGTGGGCCCAGGTCGCCGCGTCCTCTTCGAGCCGCTGCCGCAGCAACTGGCCCTCGCGGTCCTGGTCGATCCAGCTGCGCAGCCGGGGCCACGCCTGGAGCAGGGCCTCGTGGGTGATCTCCACCGACCCGGAGTCCAGCGTCACCAGCCGCGCGCGGGCGAGCACCTCCAGGGCCTCCTCGCCGGCGGCGCGGTTCGCGGCCTGGTCGACCAGTTCGTGCCGGGTGGAGCGGCGGCGGGTGTCCTGGGTGTCCTCGCCGACCCGGACCAGGCGCAGCAGCAGGGGGCGGGCGGCGAGTTGGGCGTCCGGCGCGAGGTCGGCCCAGGCGCGTTCGGCGGTGGCGGCGACCGCGCCCTGGATGCCGCCCGCCGCGCGGTAGCCGGAGATGGTGAGCTTGCCCGCCGTGCGGCGCTGCCAGGTGGCCAGCAGGGCGTGCGAGAGCAGCGGCAACGCGCCCGCGTCGTACGCGCCCTGGCCCGCCCGTCCCTGCGCGCGCCCGCTGCGCACACCCAGGTCGCGCAGCATGAGTTCGATCAGGCCCGGTTCCAGCTGCAAGCCGGCGGCCTTGGCCGGGCGCGACACGGCTTCGCGCAGTTCCGCGGAGGTCATCGGGCCGAGCACCATCTGGCGGTCCTGCAACGCGTCGGCCAGCTCCGGGAACGCCAGGCAGCGGCCGTAGAAGTCGGCCCGCACGCCCAGCACGCCCAGGGCCGGCGCCACGCCGCCCGGCACCGCCGGCGTGCACGCCACGTGCAGGACCTGCACGAAGGTCTGCACGAGGTTCTCGTCCCCGCACAGCGTGAACGCCTCTTCGAACTGGTCCACGACGACGACCACCCGCTCGCCGCCGTGCCGGGCCGCGTAGCCGGCGAAGGCCGCCCGGATTTGCGGCGCGAACCGCATCACGCCGACCGGGGTCTGCCCCGGGAACGACTCCGGACCGTGGCCGTCGGGCGCCTGTTCCGCTTCCTGGCCGGCCAACGCCTCCAGCAGGTCGGTCAATTCGGGAATCTGCCGCACCAGTTCTTTCACCGGGTCGACACCGGGGGTGAGCACAACGGCCGGCCAGTTCTCCGACCCGTCCACCGCCAAGGCGCCGGCGCGAATGGCCGGGATCATTCCGGCGCGCACGAGGGACGATTTACCGGCACCCGACGCGCCGACCAGCATGACGATTCCGCCGGTTTCCACCGCGGCGCCGAGTCGGGATACCAGGGCGGCCGTGCTGCGTTCCCGGCCGAAGAACCAGGAGGAATCCTCGGCCTGGAAAGCGGCCAATCCGCGATAGGGGCACACGCCGATCTCGTCGGAGCTCGGCGGCTCCTCGTCCTCGGGTGCGGTCGCCGGGCTGGCGAGGGCCTCCTCCCACAGCGCGCGCCACGCGTCCAGGTCGTACAGCCCGGCGGCCGGCGGCTGGGGTCGGGACTTGCGGGCTTCGCCGATGAGGACTTCCAGGACTACCGAGAGTGCCGAGAACCGGGCGGGCACGTTGCGGCCGCGGCGCCAGTCGCTGACCCGCTGGGCGGTGGCCCGGACCGGGCGGCCCCGTTCGTCGGTGCGCCGGGCGCGGCCGACCGACTCGGTGACCCGCTTCAGGGGCGGGTCGCCGGCCTCGGCGTAGAGCAGCGCGAACCGCTCCGCGAAAACGGCACGGGGCCCCGACCCCTGACCAGAACCAGCCATCCGCGGCTGACCTCCTCGGGTCCGGTCTTCCGGACCGGAAAACCGGATGTGAGCGCGTGAACAGGTCGTTTGTGGACCGGTGTGGCACCCGGCAGTCCACCCTAACGACTTGCGCTGCCAAGCTGCCCATGACGTTGCGCTTACGTCGTCAGGTTGTTCGAAGGGACCGGTCAAAGTGGTTTCGCAGGCAACTACCGCGAGTGGCAGATCGTTCATCGCTGAGAGGTCCTGGGGGTCTTCTCAGCGATGTGCACCGAGCCGGCCGGGCCGGTGGAACGGCGCGGCGACGTGCCATGCCGACCGTGGTTGAGCCGGGCGCGACCGACCGGCTTCCGGTCACGGCCCGTGAGGACCGGGGTATCCCCGGTGAAGCACGGGTCTGCCCGATCCTGCGGACCGTGCTCGACGCGCACGGCCGGGATCGGGCCGAGGTGCGGCTGGTGCTGCTCGCCAGGCTCGCGGCTCCACTGCCCGCCTAGGAACGGGCCGGTGACGATGACGGGCACGCACCGCGCGATGCGATCCGGTCCGCCGTGTTCCTTGATGTCGTATTTCCGCCGGCCAGTGGCCTGGTGCTGACCGATGCTGGGTGGCGTGCACGAAGACGCGGAACGTTGTGTTCGGGCCGTGCGGTCCAAGGACGCGCGGTTCGACGGGTGGTTCTTCACCGCGGTGCTGACCACCCGCATCTATTGTCGGCCGAGTTGTCCGGTGGTGCCGCCCAAGGTCGAGAACATGCGGTTCTACCCGAGTGCGGCGGCAGCGCAACAAGCGGGATTCCGCGCGTGCAAACGGTGCCGGCCCGATGCCAGTCCCGGTTCGCCGTTGTGGAACCACCGCGCGGACTCGGTCGCGAAAGCCATGCGGTTGATCGCGGACGGCGTGGTGGACCGCGAAGGTGTGCCGGGGCTGGCCGCGCGGCTGGGCTACAGCGTGCGGCAGGTCGAGCGGCAGCTGCTCGCCGAACTCGGTGCGGGACCGCTCGCGCTGGCGCGTGCGCAGCGGGCGCAGACCGCGCGGCTGCTGATCGAGACGACGTCGCTGCCGATGGCCGAGGTGGCGATGGCGGCCGGGTTCGCCAGCATCCGGGCTTTCAACGAGACGGTGCGGTCCGTGTTCGCGTTCTCCCCCACGGATCTGCGGGCGTGGCGGGGCGCGGTGGGTGGCGTGCGGGGCGGGGCGCGGGGTTCGGCCGGGCGCGGGGTGGCTGGGTGGGGCGTGGTCGGGCCGGGCGTGGTCGGGCCGGGTGCGAGCGGGGAAGGGGCGGGCGGGGCGAAGGCGTTGGGGACGGCGATCTCGTTGCGGTTGCCGTTCCGGGCTCCGCTGTGCCCGGACAACCTGTTCGGCCACTTGGCGGCGACGGCGGTGCCGGGCGTGGAAGAGTGGCGGGATGGGGCGTACCGGCGGACTCTGCGGCTGCCGCACGGTCATGCCGTGGTGTCGTTGCAGCCGCAGCCCGATCACGTGGCGTGCCGGTTGTCGCTGACGGACCTGAGGGACCTGTCGATCGCCATCGCGCGGTGCCGGCGGCTGCTGGACCTGGACGCCGACCCGATGGCGGTGGACGAGCAGCTGCGGACCGATTCGGACCTGAGACCGCTGGTGGACAAGGACCCCGGACGTCGCGTGCCGGGGACCGTGGACGCCGCGGAGTTCGCCGTGCGGGCCGTGCTGGGGCAGCAGGTGTCGACGGCCGCCGCCCGCACCCACGCGGGTCGGATCGTGGCGGCGGCGGGCACGCCGATCAGCGACCACGGGTTGACGCACCTGTTCCCGACGGCCGCCGAGCTGGCCGAGCTGGACCCGTCCGTGCTGGCGATGCCGCAGGCCCGGAAGGTCGCGTTCACCGCGCTGGTCCGGGCGTTGGCCTCCGGGGCGTTGGACCTGGGGGTCGGTGCGGACTGGGCGAAGGCTCGGGCGGACCTGTCGGCGCTGCCCGGGTTCGGCCCGTGGACCGTCGAGGTGATCGCGATGCGGGCGCTGGGGGATCCGGACGCGTTCATCCCCGGCGACCTCGGCGTCCGGGTCGCCGCCCGTGCCCTCGGCATGCCGGACACCCCTGGCGCGCTGGTGCAGCGCGCCCGCGCGTGGCGCCCTTGGCGCGCCTACGCCGTCCAACACCTCTGGGCGACCGGTGACCACGCGGTCAACCGGATGCCCGCCTGAAAGGAACTGCATGGCACACACCACGGTCGACAGTCCGGTCGGACCGTTGACGCTCGTGGCCACGGACGGCGTGCTGTCCGGGCTGTACATGACGGACCAGCGGTACCGACCGGCGCAGGACAGCTTCGGGCCGGTCGACGCTTCGCTGTTCGGTGACGTGGTCGTCCAGCTGGAGGAGTACTTCGCGGGCACGCGCACCCAGTTCGACCTGCCGCTGGACCTGCTGGGCACGCCGTTCCAGCGGGCGGTGTGGACGGCGTTGTGCTCGATCCCTTACGGGGAAACGGTTTCGTACGGCGAGCTGGCGGCGGCGCTGGGCCGGCCGACCGCCGCGCGGGCGGTCGGCATGGCCAACGGGCGCAATCCGATCGGGATCATCGTGCCGTGCCACCGGGTGGTCGGGTCGTCGGGCGGCCTGACCGGGTACGGCGGCGGGATCGACCGGAAGCGGCAGTTGCTGGACTTCGAGGCTCAGACGCTGACCTTGGGCCTCTCGACGTGAGCCCGGGAGCGGGAGCGGCGCTTCTTCGCGTCGCCCCGCTCCAGCCACCACTCGGCGACCAGCAGCGGGAGCACCCAGCCCAGCCACGCGGACGTGCCGGCGATGGTCTGCACCAGGGCGAGTTCGCTGCCGCCGAACGTGGTGTCCAGTTGCGGTGACAGCGTGACGGCCGCGACGGCCCCCCAGATCCGGTTGGTGATGATGGACAGGGTGAGGGCGAAGCTCCGGATCATCCAGCGGCGGTGGTCCACGAACCGCTTCTGGCGGGCCATCCGGAAACCCGCGATCGTGGTGCCCAGCCAGAGCAGGCTGAGCAGGACGTTGCCCACCTGGAGGGACGGCCCGAAGGGGCTGACGATGCCGATCGCGAACGCCATGAGGCCGGCGGGCAGGACCCCGGCGAACACGTAGACGCGGCCGGTGCGGCGGTGCCAGAGCGGGTGCTCCTGGCGGAACCACGGCCAGATCTGGAGCACGCAGGTCAGGATGGCGATCGAGCCGAAGATGACGTGTGCGACCAGGACCGGGTAGTGCCAGGCGTGGTTGCCCGGTTGCGGGACCAGGGACTGCGCGCGATCCAGGGTCAGGTAGCGCGGAAGTGAGAAGGCTACGAACGCGACTACCAGGAATCCCAGCGGTAGCACCCAGGGGCGTCGCCACCAGCTCACGCGGACTTGTGTCTCGACCATGGGGGGACTGTGGGGTGAGGGGCTGACGAAGTGCGCACGGAAGGCTGACAGAGGAGCGAGAGCTACCGACAAGATTTGTTGTCTTGACAAATCGTATTGTCGGTGTGAGGGTTGCCCCATGCTTGAAGTGGCGGTGATCGAAGACGCGGCGACTGCCGAGGTCTCGTTGGACCCGGTGCGGGCGCGGTTGTTGGCCGAGTTGGCCGAGCCGAGCTCGGCGACGATGTTGGCGGCGAAGGTGGGGTTGCCTCGGCAGAAGGTGAACTACCACCTGCGGACGCTGGAGCAGTACGGGCTGGTCGAGTTGGCCGAGGAGCGGCGCAAGGGGAACATGACCGAGCGGGTCATGCGGGCCACGGCTGCTTCCTACGTCATCTCGCCGATGGCGTTGGCGGCGGTGCAGCCCGATCCGGAGAGGTCGCCCGATCGGTTGTCCGCGCGGTGGTTGTTGGCCGTGGCGGCCCGGTTGGTGCGTGATGTGGGGAACCTGCTGACGGGGGCCGCCACCGCGGGCAAGCGGGTGGCCACGTTCGCCGTCGACGGTGAGGTGCGGTTCGCCACGGCGCGGGACCGGGCCGCGTTCGCCGAGGAGTTGGCGGTGGCGGTGACCGGGTTGGTGGCCAAGTACCACGACGAGACGACGGCGGGTGGGCGGGCGCATCGGGTCGTCGTCGCCGTGCACCCCAGCATTCCGAAGGAGTCCTGATGGGCCACGCGTTCGAAGAGGTCAACGAGATCGAGCTGGCCGGCGTCACGCCCGAGCAGGTGTGGGACGCGATCGCCACCGGACCCGGTATCGACTCGTGGTTCATGGGGCGCAACGAGGTCGAGCCCGGTGCGGCGGTCAAGGGTGCGTTCGGCGGGTACGAGCCCCGGCACGGGGTCACGGCGTGGGAGCCGGGCAAGCGCCTGGCTTACGGCGGGGAGCAGGCGCCGGACGGGCGGTTCATGGCCTACGAGTTCCTGATCGAGGGACGGGACCAGGGCAGCACCGTGCTGCGCATGGTGGCCGGCGGCTTCCTGCCCGGTGACGACTGGCACGACGAGTTCGAGGCGATGGTCGCGGGCGGCACGATGTTCTGGCGGACGTTGGCCGAGTACCTGCGGCACTTCGCGGGGCGGGTCGCCGAGCCGGTGACGGTGTTCGGCCCGGAGGTCGCCGACTGGCCCGCGTTGTGGGCCGCGCTGCACCGCAAGCTCGGGCTCGACCGGTCGCCGTCGGCGGGTGACGAGGTCGACGTGGACGGGATGCGCGGCGTCGTCTACTACGCCAACTCGCAGACCGTCGGGATCCGCACCCCTGACGCCATGTACCGGTTCTTCCAAGGGAACACCGGTGTCCTGATCGCCATGCACCACGTCTTCGCGGACGACCAGCGCGACGAGAGCACGTGGGCCTCCTGGATGGGTGACCTGACATGACCGTCGTCGAGACTCGTTCCGATGTGACGAAGTTGCTGCTGGGCTGCGGCGTCCTGGCCGGGCCGCTGTACCTGGTCACCGGGTTCGCGCAGGCCTTCACCCGGGAAGGGTTCGATCTGAAGAAGCACCCGATGAGCTTCCTCTCGCTGGGCGAGGGCGGCTGGGTGCAGATCGCGAACTTCGTCCTCAGTGGACTGCTGTTCCTGGCCATGGCCTTCGGTGTCCGCGAAGCGATCAAGGGCCGGCGGGGCGGTACCTGGGGACCGGTCCTGCTGGGGATCTTCGCGGTCGGGATGATCGCCGGGGGGGTGTTCGTGGCGGACCCGGCGTTCGGGTTCCCGGTCGGCGCGCCCGAGGGGCAGCCGGAAGTCCTGTCGTGGCACGGGACCCTGCACGGCGTCGCGTTCTTCGCGTCCTTCCCGGCGCTGATCGCCTCGTGCTTCGTGTTCGCCCGGCGGTTCAGCGGTGGGTGGTCCTGGTTCTGCGTGGTGGCCGGTCTGGTGTCGGTCGCGCCCATGGCGTTCATGGGTTCCGAGTGGGGCACCGTGGTGTTGTACGGCGTCGCGGTGGTCAGCTGGCTCTGGGTGTCCGCGGTCGCGGCGAAGCTGCGCGCCGAAGTCTGAGTGGAGTGGTGGGAATGGGTCAGGTCACGTCGAACGACGGCACGAAGATCGCTTACAGCAAGATCGGCTCGGGGCCCGCGCTGATCATCGTGGACGGCGCGCTGTGCTCCCGCTCGTTCGGTCCGGCCGGGAAACTGGCCGAGGCGCTCGCACCGCACTTCACGGTCTACACCTACGACCGCCGGGGACGCGGCGAGAGCGGCAACACCGCGCCCTACGACGTGGCGCGCGAGGTGGAGGACATCGCCGCGCTCATCGAGGAGGCGGGCGGTCGGGCGCACCTGTTCGGCATGTCGTCCGGCGGCACTTTGGTCGCGGAGGCGGTGCACCGGGGCGTCCCCGTGAACCGGTTCGCCATCTACGAGTCGCCGATGGTGGTGGACGGCACCCGCGAACCGATGAGCGCCGACCTCCCGGCGGAGGTGAGCCGGGCGGTGGCCGAGGACCGGCGCGGCGACGCGGTGAAGCTGTTCATGGACTACGTCGGCACGCCGAAGGTCGTCACCGCGCTGATGCGGATCATGCCGCCGTGGAAGAAGCTCAAGGCCGTCGCGCACACCCTGCCGCACGACTTCGCGCTGGTGGGGGAGTTCCAGCGCGGGGTGCAGCCACCCGCCGACCGCTGGGCCGGGGCGAAGGCGCCGGGCCTGGTCATCGCCGGCGGCAAGAGCCCCGAGTACATGCGCAACGCACAGGCGAGCCTGGCCCGTGCGCTGCCGGACGCGGAGCTGAAGGTGCTGGACGGGCAGACGCACATGGTCAAGGCGCAGGTGACGGCGCCTGTGCTGGTCGACTTCCTCGATCGTTGAGGGTCCGTGCCAGGGCATCTCGAATCCGTTGTGGACTGTGCTGCCCCAGCGAAAAGCGCCGTGCCATCCGCACATGGCACGGCGCTCGACGGCGGAACCGAGCCTCCGTGGCGACCCTACGGCTTGCGCGCGACAGCGCCCGCGATGCAGTGGGACACCGCGTCGAGCTTCCGCAGTCGAGGCCCGTCCGGCCACCACTCGGCGCAGATCACCAGCCCCGGCTCCACCAGCTCCAGGCCGTCGAACAGGGCCAGCAGCTCGGAGTAGGTGGCGAACCGGCCGGAGCCCATGGGGGAGTGCAGGAACGTCTCCTCCATCCGGCGCGCGATCGCCGAGTGCTCCTCGGTTTCCGGGTCGAAGAAGTGGCTGATCGCCACGTAGGAGCCGGCCGGCAGCGCCTCGATGTACTCGGCCATGATCTCGGCCGTGGTCGGGGAGTCGCCGTTGTAGTGGTGCAGCGTGCCGAGCTGGAACAGCGCGAGCGGCTGGTCGAAGTCGATGTGCTTCCGCACGACCTCGTCGTTCAGGATCTGGCGGGGGTTGAAGATGTCGGCGGCGGAGAAGTGCGTCTGGTCGTTCTCCTCCAGCAGCGCGCGGCCGTGGGCCAGCACCACAGGGTCATTGTCCACGTAGACGACTCGTGCATCCGGCTGAATGCGTTGCGCCACTTGGTGAGTGTTCTCGGCGGTGGGCAGACCCGAGCCGCAGTCCAGGAACTGGGTGATCCCCGTCTGGCTGGCGACGAACCGGGTGGCGCGGATCAGGAACGACCGGTTGTCCACCGCCAGGGTGGCGGCTTCCGGTGCGACCTGCTGGACGCTGCGCAACACTTCCCGGTCGATCTCGTAGTTGTCCTTGCCGTTGAGGAAAGCGTCGTAGACCCTGGCAATACTGGCCTTCGTAGTGTCGATGTAGACGGGGGCGGCGGCGTCCGAGGACGTGCTCGGCATTGGTGACCTCGCAGTAGGGGATCAAGGGAGGGCGGTGGTCGTGCACCACGTCACAGTCCACTCAGCGTAAGCGTATGGGCCCAACGCGTGAGTGAGCAGTGTGCGGCGGACGGAGGAAGATCTTGGGTGTACGTTCAGTGACGATGCGAGTTCGCGCCGTTCGGGCACAACCGCTGTTCGGGTGGACAGGCTTCGCACGAGTGAGAACGGTCGGGAGGATCAGCGATGGCCACTGGTGACCCCGAGGGTTCGGCCGCCGAGCGGGAGAGCGGGCCCACCGCCCTCCGCATCGTGCTCGGCTCGCAGCTGCGCAGGCTGCGCGAGCAGGTGGAGATCAGCCGCGCGGACGCCGGCTACGCGATCCGCGGCTCGGAGTCCAAGATCAGCCGGATGGAGCTGGGCCGGGTCGGCCTGAAGGAACGCGACGTCTCGGACCTGCTGACCATGTACGGGATGACGGACGCGGACGCGCGGGACAAGTTCCTGGCGATGGTCCGGCGGTCGAACGAGCCCGGCTGGTGGCACCGGTACACCGACCTGATGCCCGACTGGTTCCAGGACTACGTCGGCCTGGAGGAGGCGGCGTCCCGGATCCTGACCTACGAGACGCAGTTCGTGCCCGGTCTGCTGCAGACCGAGGAGTACGCGATGGCGATCTCCAGCCACGGCAGGCCCGAACTGGCCACCCCGGCGGTCAAGCGCCGGGTCGCGCTGCGGATGCAGCGGCAGAAGATCATGTTCCGCGCGGACAGCCCGAGGTTGTGGGCCGTCATCGACGAATCGGTGCTGCATCGCCCCATCGGCGGACGTCAGGTGCTGCTGAACCAGATCGAGCACTTGCTCTCGGTCACCAAGAACGCGCCGATCACCCTTCAGATCGTGCCGTACCAATTGAGCGGCTACGCAGCGGAAGGCCCGTTCACGATGTTGCGGTTCGGTGAGCCCGACCTGCCGGACATCGTGTACCTGGAACACCTGGCCGGTGCCCTCTACCTGGACAAACTCGAAGAGCTGGAGATCTACAGCCGGGTTTTCGACCGGCTGACGGTGGACGCGGAGACGCCGGACAGAAGTCGACAGATGCTCATAAAGCGCCGAGCGGACCTGTAGCGCTCCTCCGTCCGGGGGAGATTGGCACTCTGCATCTGCACGTGCATTTACCCGTGCTGCACGCAGTGCTACGGTCCGTGCACAGCCAGATGCACGTGCAGATGCATCCCCGTCGCGATGGGTAGGTGATGTCGATGGCCATCGGGGCCCACAACGGCATGTCCGCGGCCGAGTTGCCGAACGTGACGTGGCGGAAGAGCTCCCGCAGCGGCGCGCTCGGCAACTGCGTGGAACTCGCTGTCCTGAACGGCGACGAGATCGCGATGCGCAATTCCCGGTTCCCGGACGGTCCCGCTCTGGTCTACACGCGAGCGGAGATTGCGGCCTTCGTGGCCGGTGCCAGGGACGGGGAATTCGATGACCTCGTCGACTGAGCACGCTTCCAAGACGACCGTCCAGCTTCGGCAGCTGATCGCGCGCGGGTTCCAGTTCCTCCACCCGCGCGACGCGCGCGGCGAGCTGGCCGCTGTGGTCGGGGTGCGCGCGCACGACGCCGTGATCGACGTCGTGCGCCTGCACACGGAGGACGACGTGGTGGCCATGCGGATGCCCGCCGACGAGGTGAACGTGTTGTCCCCCAGCAAGTTTTGCTGGCGTCGGCGCGGGCCGGCCACGAGCGTGCTGGACGAGCTGCTCGAACTGCCCGACGACCGGACCGCCTGAACAGACTGCCCGTTCGCGGTGAACGGGGAGGGGTCGCGTACACCCCTCACGACGAACCTGACCTGGAGACGCAGCGGGAACCGACTCCGCGCCCTTGTCGGTTCCGTGACGCTCAAAGCGGAACTCCGTGTTCGTCGCCACTGGCGCGGAGGTCGGCCGCACCCGACCTCCGCGCTGGGTCAACTCCCTTCCAGGCCCCGCACCACCACCGCCAGGCCGTGGTGGAACTCGTCGCCCAGGCTCCGCGCGGCGGTGGCGGTCTCCGCGAGCAGCGGGAACTCCGTCCGTCCCGCCATGACGGCGGTCCCGGTGCCGGACAGCGGGCCGAGGTGCTCCAGCTGCATCGCGCCGATCAGGTAGCCGATCAGGCAGCGCAGCGCGACCACCCGTCGCGCGCCGGTGAAACCGTTGGCAGACAGCACTTCCAGCACGGATTCGGACCAGCGCAGCAACGCGGGTGAGCGGTGGCGGTGTGCCATGGTCAGCGGGATGACGTTCGGGTGCCGTGCCACGGCGTCCCGGACCCGTTCCACCAGTGCCACGATCTGGTTCTGCCAGCTGGATTCCGGTGGGCGTATGTCCACTGTGGACAGCACGAGGTCCAGTACCAGCGCTTCCAGCTCGGTCCGTTCGGAGACGTACCGGTAGAGCGACATGGTGCCCATGCCGAGTTCCTGCGCGACCGCGCGCATGGACAGGCCGGGCAGACCTTCGCGGTCGATCACCGCGAGCGCGGCGGCGGCGAGGTCTTCGGGGGTGAGGGACTTGGGTCGTGGCATGGCGCTTGACAGCGTACGGCATACGCTCATACCTTGGCGTAGGCGTACAGCGCACGCCTACAGGGCACGCCGACCTACAGGGCACACCAAAAGGGGGTCCGAGTGATCGAGGCGCGTGAGTGGGAGACGGTTCAGGGCGGGCGGGTCCGGGTGCCCGACGCGGACCGGCTGGTGCACTTGCAGTTCCGCCGGTTCGCCGGCTGCCCGGTGTGCAACCTGCACCTCCGGTCGATCGTGCTGCGGCACGACGAGATCGTCGCGCGGGGGATCGCCGAGGTCGTCGTGTTCCACTCGTCGGCCCAGGAGTTGCGGCCTCACGTGGCTGGCTTGCCGTTCCCCGTGGTGGGTGATCCGGAGAAGCGTCTGTACGTCGAGTTCGGCGTCGAATCGGCGCCGCGCGCGCTGCTCGATCCACGGGCCTGGGGATCGATCGTGCGGGGGATCGCGCGCGACCTGGGGCCGGTGCTCCGGGGCCGCCGCCCGCTGCCGAGGCCGACCGGCGGACGGCTGGGTCTGCCTGCGGATTTCCTCATCGCACCGGACGGCCGCGTGATCGCCGAGAAGCGCGGTGCACATGCCTACGACCAGTGGTCCGTGGACGACTTGCTGGCCGCTGCGGGGTGAGTTGTCCACAGGGTTGTCCACAGCTGTGGATGAATCGAACATACGTTCGAAGTTCCTGCGTTTGCGAGGTTTAGCCCGCGTTCGGTCGAGACGTGGGTGTCCGGACGTCCGTACCGGGCCGGCGGCCGGGCCGATCTGTTCGCAGTTCATTCTGTTCCGGCCGGAACAGAATGAACTGCGAATAGCTGCGGCAGTGCCCCGGACACGCGTGGCGTCCGGGGCACCTGCCTATTGTCAGTTGCTGACCAGCAGGCTGTAACCGGCGATGCCCAGGCGGCACTCGTAGTCGGCCCACACGCCGCCGTTGACGCCGTTGGTACCGGCCTGGTTGCACGTCGCCAGGTTTTGCACGGTGAGGTACAAGTCGGTGAACGAGTTGAACGTCGGCTCCACCCGCACGCTGTAGCCCGCGATGCCGGACACGCACTCGTAGTCGGAGAACGCGCCACCGGCGATGCCGTTGTCGCCGGTGGAGGTGCAGTCCGCCAGAGTGGTCGTGTACAGGTACACCAGCGCGTCGTCCGGCGTTGCCTGGGCGGCGCCCGCGGTGAAGGCGAAGGAGGCCGCGAGGGCGGCCAGGGTGGTGGTAAGAACACGCGCGAGCTTCTTCATGTCGGTTCTCCCAGAATGTCGGATTCGACCGGTCAGGGCCATGTCGTCGGCACCTGGAACGACGTTAACAGCCGATTACCGGCGGATCGCCGTGACTTCTTCTCGACTGTGAACAGCCACCTTCGGAATCCGCTCCGGTAAATCTCGAATGCCCTGGTCCCAGTCATACCCAGAGGTATTGTGTGATATGCGTCACGCAGTGCTGTAACAGTTTAAAGTACTGCGGAACCATTCGGAAAAGCTGTTCCAAAGAACGGGTCGCACCTAGCCGTCCTGTCAGTTCGCCCGGTCGGCCGGCTGCCCGGCCCGCTCCTGCCGGACCTGCGGCGGCGCACCCGGCCGCGGCGAACAGGCGAAGGCCCCGCCGCACGGGCGGGGCCTCCGGGTGATGGGGTCAGTGACCCTGGTAGCCGCCGGGGGCGTCCATGGTGAACCAGTTGAACGTCTCCACCATCTGGCGCGTGGTGCCGATGTACTGCGGTCCGGTCAGCTCCCAGCGCGTCACGGTCCGGTAGGTGCCCCGCTGGAGGCTCTCGTCGACCGCGGTGTCCTCGTTGTCCGCCACCGGCACGTACTCGTTGATGGCCCGCTTGGTCAGCGTCACGTCCAGCAGCTGGTAGGCCGACTGCGTGGACAGGTAGCCGGCGTCGCCGTGGTCGTCCGCGCGGCCGGGGTCGGACAGCTTGAGCTGCACGGTGCTGCCGTTGAACGAGCCCTTCGCCGCGACCACCGTGACGATGTGCCCACCGCCCCGCTGGAGGCTGCCCGCCTGCGGTCCCGCCGAGTACCGGCCGTACACCAGCTGAACCGGACCCTCGTTGAGCTTCTTGGCCAGGTCGCCGGAGAAGTCGGGCGAGCTGTTGGAGCTGATGTTGGCGACCTCGGTCTTCCAGCCGGCGTCGCGGGCGGGCTTGGTGGCGATGTTCCACGCGGTCTGGAGGTTGCCCATGGTGGTCTTGCCGTCGTACTTGGCGTCCACCCCGATGCGCCCGATGGAGTTGGTGATGACGTTGTAGTCCGCCGGGTCCTTGGGATCGAGGTTCTTGACCTTGGTGGTCAGCCAGCCGACCGGCGCGCCTTTCACGTGACCCCAGTAGTGCAGCACGTTGTACAGCGACGTGGGGCCGCAATAGGCGTTGCCGTTGTTCTCCAGGCCCGCGCGGAACTGGTCGACGTCGCTCACGCCGCACAGCTTCACGTCGAAGTCCGCGCCGGAGACGTCGCCGGCGCGGACGCACGGCGGGGGCGTGCCGATGATGTCGGCGGACGCGACGCCGGAGAACGCGAGGGCGCCGGCGGCGGTGGCGACGGTGAGGGCGACTGCCTTGCGGATCATGGTCCTACCTCCTGTGAGTAGCCCCTGTGGAGAGCTGCCGTGGTTCGGTAGGACAAGACTGACCTGCGGAAACGCCTGGGGCATGAGGGGTCTCCCCTCAACCTCGGGGGCTGCCGAAGATGGGTGTATCAGGCACCCCCCAAGCCGGATCCGTATCTCTCAGGCGAGTACGCGGGCCAGTTCGCGACGTCCGCTGATGCCGAGCTTGGTGTAGATCCGGCCCAGGTGGTTCTCCACCGTCTTGGGCGTCACGAACAGCTCCTGAGCGATCTCCCGGTTGGGTCGGCCCAGCGCGGCGAGGTCCGCGACCCGCCGTTCGCTCGCAGTCAGCGCCTCCGCACCGGCGACCGTCAACCGGCGCGGCCGGTCGCCCAACGCCTCCAGGGCTTCCACGGCCCGGGTGCGCAGTGCGACCGAGCCGCATTCCGCCGCCAGGTCGATGCCGCGGTGCAGCGGCGCACGGGCGTCCGTGCGCCGACGTGCCACCCGCAGCGCCTCGCCCAGGTCCACGAGTGACCGCGCCAGGTGCAGCCGGGCGGGCGAGGTCTCCAGCACCGCAACGGATTCGGTCAGCAGCTCCACGCGGCGGGTGGCGTCGGCGTGCGCGAGCAACCGGAGGGCGGCTCCCACTTCCGTTGCCGCGCCCCACTTCTGCGCGATGACGAGCTGCTCCTCGGCCAGTACCAGCGCTTCCGCCTCGTCGCCGAGCAGCATCGCCGCCCGCACGGCCGGATCGCGCCACGGGACGGTCGGCGGGTCGACGCCGGCGGCCAGCATCTCGTCCCGCTGTTCGAAAGCCTCCGCCTTGGCCTGCAACGGTTTCCCGTTCGCCAACGCGATCAGCGCACGCGGTTCGTGCAGCCACAGCGTCGGCATCATCCTGGGCGCGTCGGGGTGCTCGGCGTCGAACCGGGCCAACGCGCGGGCCGCACCGGCGATGTCGTTGCGCTCCAACGCGGCGTACGTGGTGAAGTGCGTCGCCGTCGCCCGCAAAGCGACGACGTGCTGCACCGGTTCCTCGTCCCGCACGGCCTCCAGCGCGCCTTCGGACTCGGCTTCCACGAGGCTCACGTTGCCCAGCCGCCAGTTGAGGAACAGCGCGGCGTTGGCGACCATCGCGAACTCGACCGGCGAACCGTGCTGCCGGACGCGCAGCCGTGCCCGGTCGACCTCCTTGCGCGCCTCGTCCACGCCGTCCGCCGACACCAGCGCCAGCAGTGCCACGACCCACGCGACCATCGCGTCCGTGCTGCCGGTGGCGTCGTCGAAGTACGCGCCGTTGGACAGCGCGCGCAACGCCGTGTCGGCGACCTGCCGCGCGGGCCACACCTCGTAGCGGCCCATCTGCGCGAGCAGCCCGAGTAGGGTGCGCTCGTCGGGCGTGTTGCCGCGCAGCGACGCGTACCGGCCGAGGTGGTCGGACGCGACGTGCCGCTGGTCCCGCAGGAACGACCGGGTCACCGCCAGCCGCGCCTCCAGGTGCAGCCGGCCGTCCCCGCTGGGCAGCGCGCGGATCGCCCGGGACAGCTCGGCGATCGCGGCCTCCGGGCCGTCCACGACGGCGGTCGCGGACGCGGCGGCGGCGACCAGTTCGGCGTTCGGCAGGCCCGTGGCGGCGGCCCGGAGCTGGCGCTGGGCTTCGGCGGCGTCGCCGGTGCGCAACAGGGCACGACCGAACTCGGCCCGCAGCCCGGCGTCGTCGGGGGCTTCGTCCACGGCACGGGCCAGGTGCGCGGCGGCGGTCTCGGCGTCGCCGGCGGCCAGCAGCACGACGGCGGCCTGGCGCAGCACTTCGGCGGCGTCCGCGAGGGTGCCCTTGGGCGCGTGCGCCAGGTGCGCGGCAACGCGGTCGGCGGGCGCTTTCACCGACCACAGGTGGGTCGCGGCCTTGGCGTGCAGGGCGGAGCGCGCCACCGGCCCGAGATCGGCCAGCACGGCTTCGCGCACCACCGGGTGCACGAACACCAGGTGGTCGTCCTCGCTGTGCAGGACGTTCGCGCCGACCAGCGAGTCCACGGCGGCGGGCAGCGCGGACGGGTCGAGCCCGGCCACCGCGCCCACCTGCCACGGATCACTGCCGACACCCAGCACGGCCGCCGCGCCCGCGAGCCGGACCGCGCCCTCGGGCAGCCGGCCCAGCACCGCCCGGAACACCGTCGTGGGACCGAGCCCGGCCACCCGGTCGGCGGTCGGCGGGGCGTCCAGCGGCAGGCCGAGCGCGTCCAGCTCGTCCACCAGGACCCCGGCCAGGAACGGGTTCCCCGCGCTCGCCTCGTGCAGCGCGCCGACCACCCGGTCCGCCGGCCGCACGCCCCGGTTCGAGATCAGGTCGGCCAGGGCGGCCGGGCTGAGCGGGCGGGGCAGCAGGCGCTCGGCCCGGCGGGCGTCGCTGAGCTGGGCCAGTGGGCCGGTGTTCGCGGCCGGCGGGCGGGTCGCGACCACCAGCGCGATCGGCAGGTCGGCGATCCGGCGGGACAGGTAGACCAGGAAGTGCAGCGACGACAGGTCCGCCCAGTGCGCGTCGTCCACGGTGATCAGCAGCGGCCGGGTGGACGACAGGTCGACCGCCACCCACCACAGCGAGTGCAGGGTGCGGGCCAGTTCCGCCTCGCCCGGGTCGGCGGCGGCCGTGTCGAGCGCCCGCAACGCGTCCCCGGACGGTCCGGCGAGGATGGCCGCCCGGACCTCACCGCGGTATCGGGACACCGAGCGCTCCACCATCTGCCGGACCACGCCCCAGGCCATCGCGCTCTCCAGCGCGTCGCCCACCGCCTGCAGGCGGCCGAAACCGCGTGCCTTCGCCAGCTCGCGGGTGGCCTCGACGAGTCGGGTCTTGCCGATGCCCGCGCGTCCCTCGACCACCACGACCCTGCCCTCGCCGGCCGCCGCCGCGTCCAGCGCCCGCGCGATCCGGGTCAGCTCCCCGTCCCGCTCCAGGGTGGCGCTCATCCGACGAGGCGCCGGAGGCGGTCGGGGTCGCGCAGCGGCCGGCCGTGGCCGAACAGCACCAGCTTCGGCCGCAGTTCGGCCAGCCGGCGCATGGACGCGCGGTTCTGCTCCCGGTCCCAGGTCAGGAAGTCCGGCGGGCCGCTCGGCCACAGCAGGTTGAAGAACACGTCACCGCAGATCAGCACGCCGTCGTGGTCCCGCCACAGCGCGATGTGGCCGGGGGAGTGGCCGGGCACCTCCAGCACGGTGAACCCGGCGACCTCGTCGCCTTCCCGCAGGCCGCGCGCGACCGGGTGCGCGTCGGGCATCTTCATGCGCGACATGAGCTTCGGGATGCGACCCGGTGCCGGGACGGGCGTGGACGTCTCGATCGCGTCGGCGTCCTTCTGCCCGGCCCACAGCGGCACGTCGTAGCGCTCGCACACGGCGTGGCTGGAGCCGTAGTGGTCGGGGTGGGCGTGGGTGACCACGTGGGCGCTGAGCCGGCGGCCGTCGAGCCCCCGGGCGAGCCGTTTGCGCGCGGCGGGCGTGCCCGCGTCGACCAGCACGTCCTCCACCAGGTAGGCGTTGATCATGTGGGGTGGCCGGCCGAGCAGCTGGTGCACTCCGGGTGCCAGTGGTCGCACCCGATGATCGTAGCGTCCGCGCTGGTCACGGCGGTCGAGCCGGATGCGTCCGATCGGACGCACCCGGCTTCCCCGGTCAGCAGACGAGGCAGAAGGAGTAGGTGGCGGTGTAGGTGGCGGCCGTCGGCGGAGCGATGATGTTGTGCGCCTGCGCGCCGCCGTCGGACCAGCTCCGGTAGCGGTAGCGGAGGTTCAGCGGCGGCAGGTTCTGCGGGCTCGGTGCGCTGACCGAGTTGTTCGACCCGACGATCACCGTGCGGGAGAACGGGGTCCGCTGCGTCGTGCCGCCGACCGCGAGCTGCGCGCCGGCCGGGCTGGACGTGAAGTTCAGCGTGACGGTCAACGGGTCCAGCCGCAGCTTCCGGGTGCCGGTGCGACCGCTGGAGTCGGTGGCCGACAGCGTCAGCTCCAGGTACGACGGGTACTCGTGGTCCGGCGCGACGAACGAGCCGGACGCGCCGGTAGAGTCCTGCACGACGTGTTCGTGGCACGAGCCGGTGGTCGCGCAGTGCTGGATGCTCAGCCGCCAGCGCAGGGCGGACGCGGGCAGCGCGCCGTCCTGCGGATCGGTGGCGTGGCCGGAGAACGGCACGGTCTGGCCGACCCGCCAGCGCAGGGCCGCGGTCGGGGCGTCGATCACCGGTACCGGGTCCTGACCGGTGACCGTGACGGCGACCGTGGTGGTCCCGGACGCCCCCGCCGGGTCGGTGACCTTGAGGCCGACCGTGGTGGAGGCGCTGTACGAGCGGGTCGGCGTGGCGGACGTCGAGTCGTCGTGCGCCCCGTCGCCGTCCAGGTCCCAGGCGTAGCTCAGCGCGTCGCCGTCCGGGTCGCTCGAACCCGTGCCGCTGAACTGCACGGCGAGCGGTGCCGTGCCGGTGTTCGGGGTGGCCGTGGCGACGGCCGTGGGCGCGCGGTTGCCGCCGGACGGGTAACTCACGCGCCGCAGCTGGCCCGCGCCCAGGGCGATGTAGAACAGGTCGCCGCCGGGTCCGGTGAGCAGCTGCACGGGCACGTTCACGCCCGTCACGAACGGTACGATCTTCGCCGGGTCGGGTTGCCCGCCGGTGGTCTGCATGGCCCAGATGCAGCCGCGCGAGCTGTCCGCGAAGAACAGCGCGCCGTCGTAGGCGGCCGGGTAGTTGCCGGTGCTCTCGAACGCGATGCCCGAGATCGACGAGCCGCCCGTGGGGCACGGGTCGGTCGACACGACCTTGGCGCTGTGGTTGTAGGCGTAGAACGGCGCGGTCTGGCCGGTGGTGTAGAGCGATTCGCAGAGCGTCAGGTTCGCGTTGTCGTACCCGGACTGCCGGGCCGCGCCCTCGTAGCAGGGCCAGCCGAAGTTCTCCGCGGTGCCGTCGTCGGCGTCGGTGATCCGGTTGATCTCCTCCCACGTGCCCCAGCCGACGTCGCCGGCCCAGATCTCGTCGGTGCCGGGGCGGAACCCGAACCGGAACTGGTTGCGCAGGCCGTGCGCGACGATCCGGCGGGCGTTCGGGTCGGCGTGGCCGGCGAACGGGCCGCCGGGCAGCGCCGCGCCGGTGTCCGGGTCGACGCGGGCGATCGTGCCGTCCAGCGAGACCGGCTCACCGGCGGGCCGCCGCACCGACTGCGACCGCACAGCGCCACCGCGCGCGTCCGGGGCGGTGAGATTCGCGCCGGCGGGTCCGGGCGGGTCCGCGCACGGATTCCCGACCTGTCCGTAGTCGGCGAAGTTGAAACTGGCACCGTCGCCGCCGCCGACGTAGAGCGCGCCGTCCGGGCCGAACGCGACGGTGCCGATGGAATGGCTCGGGTACTGCTGGCACCAGTCGGTGATCAGCGGCTGTTCGCCGGTCGACGTGCCGCCGGGGCCCATGGTCAGCTTGGACACCCGTCCGGTGACCACGCACCCCTGGTCGGTCGCGCCGGGAGGGGTCGGACAGGTGTCACCCCATCGTGGCGACGTGCCGCCGGGCACGGCGTCGTAGGTGTAGGAGACGTAGACGTACGGCCGGGCGGGGAACTGCGGGTCGACGGCCAGCCCGAGCAGGCCCCGGTCCCAGAAGTCCTGGGTCTGCGGCCGGAGGTCGGCGAAAACGGTTGCGGTGGTGTCCGCGAGCGAGTCGAAGACCTTGACGATGCCGCTCTTCTCGGCGACGAACACCTTGCCGTCCGGCGCGAACGCGGCGGCGGTGGGCGAGGTCAGGCCGCCGATGGCCAGGCTGTCGGTGAACCCGGTCGGCACGGCGGCGACGGCGGTCGGCGGCAGCGCGACGAGCGTGCCCGCGCCGAGCAGCAGGGCGAGGGTGAGCGGTCTGAGCCGGGGAGGGGGAGGTCTGCGGCGGTGGAAACCCATGGTGACGGCCCTTCTCTACGTGGCACTTTCGAGCGAACACGAAAGAGTTACACACTGGGGGCGTCACTTCGGAGCGTCGAGTGCGGTTCGAGACCCGCTACCGGCCAGTCTCATCCTCCTGGCCTAGTGGCGGCCTCCGCCGGGCCGTGCTCCATTGGGTGGAATAGCCCGGAAAAGTATCTACCGGGTGGAATCGGAGCAGCTCCGAAAGGACTTCCGCAGAACTGCGGAATGTTCACCGTCGGTACGCCCGGGTGGCCGACGGTGCTATAACCGGGGTGGCCGAGGAATGCGCTCCGCCGGACCCCGCGAGCGAATGGGCCAATTCCTTCATTGATCTGTCTGGTGCAGAGTTGAAGTGTATTGCGCATTTACTTCACTTGGTGGATGCTGCTCCCCATGAACGTCCCTCCCCTGCCGTCAGGGCAGTGGGCACCGGTCCGCGAACTCCCCGGCATTCCCGAGACCCGCCTGCGTGAAGGCGCGTACCTCCCGCCGCCGCTGCCGTCGGACCTGCCGCTGCCGGTGGCCACCTACCGGCTGGTCGCCGAGGCCGAGCACGCCCTCGGCAGGCTCGACGAGGCCGCCGAACGGCTGCGCGTGCGGTCCGGGCTGGTCCGGGCCACGCAGGTGCGGGACGCGCAGAGCTCGGCCGGCCTCTCCGGCACGCCGGTCGGGCTGCGCGAGGCGCTCGCCGCCGACCTGCTGGCGTCCCGGGGCGACCCGCCGTCGGACCGTTCCGCGCCCGAGCAGCTGCTGGCGCCCTACCTGTCGGCGTACGACCACGGCATCGAGCGCGTCCGGCACGGCTCGGCGGTGGACGCCGAACTCCTCGGCGAGCTCACCGCGATCATGACCGGCCGGCCGGGGCTCGGCCTGCGCGACCTGCTGCGCCGCGAACCGGGCTGGCTCGGCATCACGCCCGAGCGCGCCTACCTGCTGACCGCGACCGGGGCGCACCTCGTGGCCCAGCTGGAGCAGTGGTCGACGTGGGTGCGGGAGGAGGCCGAACAGCCCCGGATCGCCAAGATCGCGCTCGCCCACTACCAACTCGAAGTGCTGCAACCGTTCCCGGCCGCGAACGGGCACGTGGCGCGCGGGTTCTCCATGCTGGAGATGGTGCACTGCGGCCTGTTGCGCGACCAGATCCTGCCGCTGTCGGTCTGGCTCGACGACACGCTGCCGGAGTACCAGGAGGAGATCCGCGCGGTGGTCGACACCGGGCGGATCCACCACTGGGTCGAGTTCTTCGCCGCCGCCGTCCGGGACCAGGCGCTCGCCCAGCTGCGGCTGATCGGGCACCTGGAGAACCTGGCCGAGGAGTACGCCCGGCTGCTGCCGCGGACCGGGAACCTGCCCGAGGTCGCCGCCTCGCTGATCGGCTTCCCGGTGGTCGACCACCGGGCGCTGTGCGAGCGGTACGCGGTGACCGTCAAGGCCGCCACCGACCTCACCCGGCGGCTGGTGGAGCGCCGCATCCTCGTCCCGTGGGACTTCCGCGACTACCGCCGGGTGTTCGTGTGCCGGGACGTGCTGCGCCTGCTGGCCGACCACCCGGACACCACCGCCCTGCCCTGACCACCCCCAGCCGGACCATTCCCAGCCGGACCACCCGGGAGAACGCGCATGAGCACCCCACCCCGCACGCCCCGGCCCCGCCGCACCCCGCCCCACCGCGGCCGGCACCGCCGTCAGACCCGGCCGAGGTTCGTCCCCTGGGCGAAGCTAGCCGTCGGACTGCTGATCCAGCTCGTCCTGACGCTGCTGCGCGCCTGAACCCGGTGTCGACCCGGTCGGCAGGTCGAGCAGTTCCCGTGCCTGGCGGGCGTCCTCGCCGGTCAGGTCCGGCAGCACGCGGTGCAGTCGGCGGCGTGCGGCGGCCTCGTCGCCGGACAGCCAGAGCGCGCGTGCGAACACCACCTGCGTCCGGGCCCGGTCGGGTGTCGGCGGCAGGCCGTCGAACACCTTGTCGGCGCGGGTCAGGTAGTTCACCGCGGTGGTCAGCCGGCCAGCTTCGATCATCAGCGCGCCGAGGTGGGCCAGCGCGCGGGCGATGCCCTCGGGCTGCTCGTGCACGATGCGCAGCTCCAGCACCTCGTCCGCGCAGCCGATGACCCGGTGCAGCCGGCCCTGCGCGCGGTAGGCGGCGGCCAGCGAGGTCAGCGCGTCCACGGTCGGCTCCGGGTCGTCGAGCAGCCGGTGGACGGCCAGCTCGCGCATGCCCAGCGCAGCCGCCAGCCGGTGCAGGCCCCGTTCCCGCAGCACCTCCGCCCCGGCCCGGAACGCGGCCGCGAGCGGCCGGGAGCGGGGCAGCGCGGCGGCCAGTGGTGTCGCGCAGTCGTAGAGCCGCCGGCACCAGGCCTCGTCGGCGTCGGGTGGCAGCGCCCGCCACACGTGCGCCAGCAGGGCGACGGACGTCTCGTCGCCCTCCAGCACCGCCGCGACCACGTCGTCGCGTCGTTCGTCGAACCAGTGGCGCACGCCGTCGGCGTCCTCCAGCGCGGACGGGCCGGGGTCCTCGACGTCGTGGCCGAGGATGCGGCGCGCGCGCAGCGCGTCCCGCAGCAACTGCCTGGCCTGGTCGCTCACCTGCCGCCGTCCTTCCCGGTCCGCTGTGCCGGCTTCGATCGGCCGTCGTGCGTGGGCCACTGGTCACATCGGGTCAAGCCGCCCGTCCGTCTCGATGATCTTTCAAGTGTCAACCAATCGTGTGGATTCGGGACACCGCCATAATGTCGGTCTGCCGGGTGAAGTTCAGCCGTTCCCGGTGCTCGCCGGGACGACCTCGAAGAGGTCCTCGAACTGCATGGGCGCCAGCGCGGTGAGCGCGCCGCCGATGAACGCGGGCCCCGGGTGGAGGTGGCCGCTCAGCACGCGGGCCACCGTGGACCGGTTCACCTCCATGGCTTTGGCCAGCGCGTAGTCCGAGGTGTAGCCGGCCAGCAGGGCGGCCTTGGCGAAGGCCTTGGTGCGGAGCCTGATCGTCTTCGGCATCGCCACCTCGTGTCGTGTTGCGTGCACCCAACATCCAGTTTGTACGCAGAACAGTAGCTTGGTTGTGTGGACACAACACAGGTTGTTGCCGAACAACGAGGCAGGGTTGTTGGGGGCGCATTGCGAACGTTGCGTGTACGCGACTAACATTCGTGGGCGTGACCGATGACGAGAACACCTCCTCGACGTGGTGGGACTTCCTCATGGACAACCTGAGGAGCAGGGGCCTGTCCACCGGCGACCTGGCGCGCGGCGCGGGCGTCGACCGCAGCCGCCTCAGCGACTGGAAGCGCGGCGGCAAGGCCTCCGTGGAGTCCGCGCGGGCCATCGCCGTGCTGTTCGACGCGAGCCCGCTGGAGGTGATGGTCGCCGCCGGGCTGATCACCCCGAACGAGGCCGCGCTGCGCCAGGCGCGGCCGGACCCGGCGCGGTTGACAGATGACGAACTGGTCGCCGAACTCCGGAAACGCCTGGGTGGATGAGCCGCTGAGTCCCCGCCGCCGTCCGGCGGCCGAACACCGCGTCACCTGATGGCCACGTTCTGTTCCCACCGGGGCTCGGCCGTGCCATCGTGTTTTCACCAAATGATTGGTCTGGACCTCCGGACCGGTGGCGAAAGGACGAGGGATGATGCGTGGCACTACCGTGTTACCGGGCACGCCCTGCCAGACACCACGCGTGGGAGAACTGCCGATGCACCGGCTGGAGGTGCCGGTCCCCAACGCGCTGCCGTTCGCGATCGGCACGTTCGAGACGGTCGGTCCGATGTCCCGCGCGGACTTCCCGCACCGGCACACGTTCCACGAGATCGTGTACGTCACGGGCGGCACCGGCACCCATGTGGTCGACCTCGCCCGCTGGGAACTGCGCCCGCCGCACCTGTGCGTGATCGCGCCGGGTCAGGTGCACCACTGGGTCGACACCCGCGACCTGGAGGGGTTCGTGGTCCTGTTCACCGACGACTTCCTGATCGACCACCCGGCCGACCGGGAGCTGCTCCGCCGGTTGAGCGAACGGCCCTGGCTCACCCTGGACGAGCGCACCCACCGGAGCATGTCCGGCTTGATCGCCGAACTGGACGAGGAGTACCGGAACCGGGCCGAAGGCGTGGAATCCGTGCTGCGCTCCCTGCTGCACGTGCTGATCGTGCGGGCGGCCAGGCTGCCGGAGACCCCGGCCGCACCGCCGCCCGCCCGGACCGGCGCGGTGGCCGAGGAGTTCGCCCGGCTGGCCGGCAGGCCCGACGTGGACCTGTGGTCGGTGCGCGCCTACGCGGAGCGGATCGGCGTCACCCCCGGCTACCTGACCGAGGCGGTCAAGGCCGCCACCGGGCGCACGCCGTCCGAGCTGGTGCGGGAGGCGAGGGCGAGCGAGGCCAAGCGGCTGCTGGCCCGGACGGATCTGACCGTGCGGCAGATTGCCGGACGGGTCGGATTCGCCGATCCGGCGTACTTCTGCCGGTTCTTCCGCCGCGAAACCGGGGTCAGCCCAGGGGACTTCCGCCGGTCGGGTGATCTGCGGCGAACAGCATCGGGTGACGGCGTTCACAGTTATGACCGACCACGAGATTCACCACGACCAACCGGTCCAGTCCATCGTCCGCGCCGGGGCGTCTCCATAGGTTCGTTATGAATTCCCGAGACAGCCACCCCCACGAGGAGCAGTCATGGACACGCCCATGGACGGCGACCGCAGCACCACCGAGGAGTCGTCCGAAACCCGCAACATCAGCCGCAGGCCGGTCCTGCGCGCGGCCCTGGTCGCGGGCGTGGCGGTGCCCGCCGCGCTGATGGGTGTGCCGGCGCTGGCCCGCACCGTGCCCAGCACCGGGGGAACGCTCGAACTGACCCCGGAGTGCGACGACGGCGACGACCCGACGCCGGCGCAGACCGAAGGCCCGTACTTCAAGCCGAACTCGCCCCGGCGCTCGTCGCTGGTCGACGCGGGGACCGTGGGCACCCGCCTCACCGTCACCGGCTACGTGTTCGGCCTGGCGTGCCAGCCGATCGCGAACGCGCTGCTGGACTTCTGGCAGGCGGACAACAACGGTGTCTACGACAACACCGGCTTCAAGTTCCGCGGGCACCAGTTCACCGACGCCCAGGGCAAGTTCACGCTGAGCACGATCGTGCCGGGCCTGTACCCCGGCCGCACGCGGCACATCCACGTGAAGGTCCAGGCCCCCGGTGGCCGGATCCTCACCACGCAGCTCTACTTCCCGAACGAGCCGCGCAACAACACCGACACCATCTACGACCCGCGTCTGCTGATGACGATGTCGAACAGCGGGACGACCCGCGTCGGCGAGTACGACTTCGTGCTCAACGTGCGGCAGACCCCGACCTCGACCAGCAGCAGCACCACGCGGCCGACCGACCCGACCGGTCCCACCACCACGACCACCGGGGTTCCCGGCGGCACGTGGGCGGCCGGCGCGCAGTACAGCCCGGGCACGGCCGTGACCTACGGCGGCGTCAGCTACGTCTGCCAGCAGGCCCACACCGCCCAGCCCGGCTGGGAGCCGCCGAACGTGCCCGCGCTGTGGCGCGTCGGCTGATCTGACCCGCGTCCCGCGGCCCGGTTACCGATCGCGCCCACCCTGCCTTCGGCAGCAGTCCCGGCGCCGCGCACACGGGCAGATCCCGTGCCAAGTCCCGGAGAAGGCCCCCGAACCTCGTGTTCGGGGGCCTTTCCGCGTTGAGCCGCCGGGAGCGCGACGCCGGAAGATCCACAGTGGACTGTTGGCGGGCACGACCGGTAACGCACGTCCGGGGTCGCGCCGATTGACGGGTCAAAGGCCGCCGCAGCCCTTTGGAGCACACCGTGATCGAGAACTCGTCCGCAGGCCTGGTGATGCTGAGCGCGGAAGCAACCGTCACGGTGACCCGCGAGGAAGACCACCAACACGTGCTGTCCCGCTACCCGTTGGTGCCGGGCATGCAGCGCCACGTGGCGGTCGAACTCGCTTGGTGCACCATCACGAACGGGAAGTACCAGGGCGAACGGGCCATCGAAGTCCGCTTGGACGGTCACCGGGTCGGCGAACTTACCCACCTGATGTCCCAGCGCTACGCGCCCTTGCTCGTCCAGTTGGGAGCACGCGGCGAGCGGGCGGGTTGCGAAGCCGTGTTGCAGGCAGGCGTCCGAGGCACCGAGGTCACCCTCCGCCTGCCCCGCGAAGGCAACCTCACCATTCCGTTCGCCGGCCCGGAGCCCGCCGTCACCACGTTGCTCACCGCCCCGGCCGCACCACGACCGAAACCCCGCATCCGTCCGGCATGGGCGGTCGCCGCCGTCGCCGTGCTGATCGTCTTCTTCGTCGCAGGCGTACTCAAAAACCCGCCCACCACCAAAACACCCCAGTCTGCTCTCAACGTAGGCACCGCGACTACGCCGCCGACCACAACAACCACCGCCACCCCCACGACCACTACAACGACGACCACCACGACCACCACGACCACCACGACGACGACCACCACCACAGCGGCCCCTGCCCCGCCGCCTCCAGTCACCCAACCCCCGGTCCCACAACCCACCAGGCAGACGACGCAGGCTCCGCCACCACCGCCCCCGGCACCCGCCCAGCAGTCCGGTTGCGACGAGAACTACAGCGGTTGCGTACCCATCGCGAGCGACGTCGACTGCCAGGGCGGCAGCGGCAACGGTCCCGCATACGTGGCCGGCCCGATCCGCGTCATCGGCACCGACATCTACGACCTGGACCGGGACGGCAACGGCATCGCCTGCGAGTGATCCGGCCGGTGTTCACCCTCCGCTTGGCCGACGACAGCACGATCGAGGTCGTCGTCCACCCGAGCGAAGACCTCCGCTGGTTCAGCCTGACCGAGTACGACGGCACGTGACCGGTGCAGCGGGCGTGCTCGCGGGCACCGGTGCCGCTCTGAGCCCCGTGGACCGCCCGACGTAAATCCCGCGCGGCTCCCGGTGCGGCTGCGTAGGCTTGTTTCGCCTCGGCGATCCGAGGGCGGGGGTCGCTCATCGGACAGGCGGTGCGATGTCGGAGGAACGCGGGGTCCAGGAGATCAGGATCGGCGTCTACGCGACCGAAGAGCAGGCCCGTGAGCTGATCGAGCAGGTGAAACTGCTGCTGTGCCCCGACCCGGACCACACCGGCCCCTGTCGGGTGCCGTGGAGCATCGGGTTGGTGCCGCAGGAAGCGCTTTCCGAGGAGTACGGCTACCCGGAACTGGAAGAGCAGTTCCGGATCGAACAGGGCCACGCCTAGCTCGTCACTAGGGATGCCGAGGCACAGGCGGCCCACGCGACCGGTGGTGCCGCGCCGCGGACAGGCCCGGCTCCCGGCTGCCGACGACTGACGGAAAAGATCAGCCCCCGCCGCGTTTCAGCTGGCCAGGGCCTGATTCACCCGGCGAAAGGTGAGTGCCCCCGGCGCGGCTCGTACAGCATCCACACGAACCCATAGCCGTCGTGAACTGCGGGTTTCTGCCAGGATGGGCGTTGTGCGTCGCCGTCGTGGTGGCGGGGGCGGTGGCTGACCGTCGCCGTACGATGACGGAGTGTCGATCAAGGACGTAGCCGCGCTACTTGACGCGGTGTTGGACAAGATCGACGCCGCGCGGGAGTCGCTGGACGTGGCGGCGGACCTGATCGACGACGCAACCTCGCTGCTGGGGTCGGCCGTGTCCGGCACGGCCGACCCTGACGCGCTACAGGCGTTGACGTGGTTCGGTGAGGCGCAGCAGGGCACACGCTCCCCGTTCGCGGCGCTGAAAGCCGCTGAGGACGCCATACGGGCCTACCGGGCGACGCTGGTAGGCGACTCGACCGCGACCGGTTCCACGGCGGGCGCTACCAGTCCGCAGGGGGACCGGTCGTCGTCGTCCGGGGCACCTCGGAACCTCCCGGTTCCCGTGACGCCCGACCGGATCGAGGAACTACGGCGGGAACTGCCACCCTCGGTGGTGTCCGGCGTCGGGCAGAAGACACACGGGCAGTGGATCGACCCGAGTGGCAGGGTTCATGAGGAAGTGAGCGGCAAGGACGAGAAGTCGGAGGAAGCTCTCCGATTCTTCGAGGAGATCAAGTCTCGCCGTATCCCGGTCACCGTGGTGGACGTGGAGATCAAGCTTGCGGCACACATGCGGAAGAACGAGATTCCGTCTGCCACGTTGGTATTGAACAACTTCCCGTGTCGCGGTCCGATGGGGTGTGACGCGCTGGTACCGGTGGTTCTCCCACCGGGTTACACGATGACGGTCTACGGTCCTGACGGGTTCAGGCAGGAATACAAGGGAGGCGGGACCTCGAAGTGGGTGCCCTAGACGTGTACTACCTGTACGAGCACGGCGACACCCCCGTCACCGTGTCCACAGTGGACGAAGTGGACGCCTTGATTGACCGCGTTCGCGCCGAGTCCCCGCCAGCAGCGCCCATCCTGATGGACGTTCACCTGTCCGGCGATCCGTACGCGCAAGGGATAGACGTCGGTATTGCGGTTGATCACGGCGTGATCCGATATTCCGGACGGGAATGGCCGCGCGGTGTCGTCAGCGCCGGCGACGGGCCGATGGGCGGCGAAACGCGTTCGTACTTCTACATGGGTCACGGGCGCGAGTTTCCTTCCAACTCGGAAGTGCCGATCGACATTGTCCGGCAGGCAGTGAAGGAATTCATGGAGTCAAACGGAGCGCGCCCCACGTGCGTTCGATGGCAGGATGCGCCGTAGCTGATGCAGGCGCTTCGGCGGGTTGAGCCGTTCGACGTGGAAACCGGGTTGCCGGTGTCGGAGCTGAAGCGGCAAAACTCGTTGTCGTTCCTTGAGTTCTCGCAGTCCTACATGGATATGAAGTGGCCGGATGCGGTGGCTACGACTCGGGGAAGCACCGTGGAGGCGCTGGCTACGGCTGGTGCGGCGTTCGTCCGGGATGGAGTTGGACGGCCGGACGTGGGGGAGCTACGCGGTGTGCTGACGCGCTACCTGCTGCCTCCGACTACTCGGGACGCTGAGCTGCCGCCGGCCACCCAAGAGGCGGCTGACTGGCTCGTCCGCAACTCGCGTCCGCTGGTGGACCTCATTGACGCGCTGGCGGTTCGTGAGGTGTTGGACGCGCTGGCGGCGAAGCTGGACGGCAAGGCGGCGGCTGCGACCGTCTACCAGCGGAAACGGGCAGTGCTGTGCAACCTCCTGGCCTACGCGGTCGAGCGGGAGTCGATCCCGGACAACCCGCTGACCAGGGTGAAGCGCAAGGTAGCGAAGGTAGTCGAGCAGGTTGATCCTCGGGTAGTGGCCAACCCGGGGCAGGTCGCTCGGCTGCTGACGGCGGTGACCTACGTCGGGCAGCGGAACCAGGAGCGGGGCGCGCACCTGGCGGCGTTCTTCGCCACGGGCTACTACGCGGCTGCTCGGCCTGCTGAGGGCCTGGCGCTCCGAGAGGATGACTGCACCCTGCCTGAGGAGGGCTGGGGCCTCCTGATGCTCGGTGAGTCGCGGCCGGCGGCTGGGAAGCGGTGGACGGACTCCGGAGAGGTCCACGACCGGCGTGGGCTGAAGCGCACTGGGGGCGGAAGGAGGTGCGGCCGGTGCCGATCCCACCGGTTCTCGTCCGCATCCTGCGTGATCACCTCGGCCGATATGGGGTCGGCCCGGACGGGCGGCTGTTCCGGTCACTGGGTGGCGGGGTGGTGTCGTCGTCCACCTACTACCGGGTCTGGGAGGAGGCTCGTCAGTACGCGCTGACGCCTGCTCAGGTGGCGTCTCCGCTGGCTGCCCGGCCCGTACGACCTTCGGCACGCCGCAGTGTCGCTATGGCTGAACGGGGGCGTGCCAGCTACCGAGGTCGCGGAGCGTGCTGGCCACTCAGTGGACGTCCTGCTGAAGGTCTACGCGAAGTGCATCGATGGGCAGCCAGAGGTTGTAAACAGTACCATCGAACGTCTTTACGGCTAACTAAGCTTGGATGGGGCGCGATGGCAGGAACGCTCAACGTAAGCAGCGCATGGTTCGACATCACTTGCCTGCCATCGCGGTCTGCCTATCTGATTCGTGCTGGCAGCCGTTCTGGATTTCGGCGGGCTATCCAAGAAGCGTCCGGTCGTTGGGGCGGGATGGCAGAACCGGTCATTGCTGTCCGAGTCGGCGGAAAAATCGACCCTTGGTATGAGCAACTTCTGGAGGTCAGTGACGTCGCGGTGCTCGTCGCTGTGGACATTTCGGCGGAGGAAGCTGGCACAGTCGGTAAACGCGTCGGCCTCCCCTGCGTGGAATTGGAGCATATCGATCGAGTTCCAGTGTCGGCATCGACTATGCACCCGCTGGCCCTCTTGACGGACGAACCAGCGCAGATTCCGGTAATTGCGGGTGAGAGGTCGCCGTTGTGGCACGCTGTTGCAGCCGGGGATCTCGCCGATGACCACCTTAAGATGCTCCAGCAAGAGCAGATTGAAGTTGTGAAGCTGAGTGGTGACGGGCAGATTGCGCATTCCGCATTGCGTGGCACCACGATGCTCGAGCGCACCGTTGTCCAGTTTGGTGAGGATCGTACGGAAGGTGGTTTGGGCTCTACTCCTGCGGTTATCTAGGTGACTAAGAGCGGCGACCTTCTGGACTGTCTATTCTTTTGGAATCTTCGCGCTCTTCGCCCCTACTGTTTCGTCGATCTCCCGATGTTTATACTCGGTGATGTTGCCACGGGACAATGGTCGGGGTTCAAGGAAGCGTTGCACGAAAGGTTGTCTCGTCGCGACGAATTCTCCCCGGATGTAATATTGTGGAGCCGGAACGTGCCAGAGTCGCACCTTCTCGAAATTGCAGAAGACTTCGACCTTCGACCTTCAAAAGAAGGGGTCCGTGTCGGGCACAGGTGGCCGGCAGATATTCGCTCAGCTCCGTTCACCTTCAAGGTTAATCCGCCATATGACCCTCGCGCTTGGGTATCGTTTCATCGTACTTACGGTCAGAAGGTGCGGGTACGGGGCACGCCACGGCTCTCGGCTACTCGCTACGCGCGGAAACCCCTATGAAGCTCGCGTCGTATGGGCACAGGAGTCTGATTCGAATTCGTAGTGCAGTGCTTGACTCACTGCCCAAACGTGACGAGGTTGCGCAGAAAATCTTGGCAAACGCCGACTGGTCTAACGGCATGTTGCAAGTCAGAACTTCGGTTAACAGATTCTTCGACTTCGACCTCAAGGTGCCAAGCCTCGGTGAAGCGCTTGACCTTGTACTCAGAAGCGCAGGGCTGGAATACTCTTTGTCCGATAAGGGCAGGATAGGTGCCGCTCTGTCCGCAAAGTCTTCTGTACTTGTCGAGGACGGAGTGTTCGAGGCTGTTGCGGAACTTACTACTCCACGCTCCAAGGAGTTGGTAAAGCAACTCCGCTCCATGCGTGAGCGTGGTGATGAGGACGCTGAGATGATGGAATTGGCGGCGCGGTGGGGAGGCCGCGCTGAACGGCGGTATAGGACTGCTGCGGACGTTAAGGGGCTCGCCGGATATACTGCAATGCTTGCGCTTGAAGCGCTATGTAATTTGAATGGGCGGAGCGTGGTCTCGAGATAGATTGCTCTCGATGTGGTGTGGCAAGCTTTCTGCCGATGTCGTCTGTATCCGGGCCAGCACGGTGCCCTGCTTGTGGGGATGGACAGAAGTTTGCGGGAACGAAGAACGGTCTTACTGCCTACTACCGGCTGAACTCCTTCTTGGATCGAGCTAGCGACCAAGGAGTCTTGCCGCATCTTATGGCCATTGAGGCGCTGAAGAAGAACGACCCATCAGTATTTGCGCTTCCCGGTGTCGATGTTACATTTCGCGACGGTTCCGCCAATGAAGTCGATATCATCGCCTTGTATGCCGGCAAGGTATTGATCGGCGAAGTTAAAACGAGCCCGCGCGAGTTTGATGAAAACCAGATTTCTCGGGTCGTCGCTTGTAGTTCAAGGATGAATGCAGATGTGCATTTGATGGCATCTGTTGGGGAGATCCCTGTGTCTGCGGTAGATTTTGCGCGCACGAAAAGCAACCAGGTGGGCCTGGAGCTTCTGGTCCTCGGACGTTCGGAGCTGCGCCCGTCGGCCTCGGCATGACTGCTGAAGGCGTGCCACCTGACGCTTGCCGTGCTCTCATCGAGTCGGACGGGTCGTCAGTCCGTGGTGAGTCCGTGGAGGGCGGCAGACGGCGGCCGATTTCAGCCGATGGCGACTGACGGAAAAGATCAGGCCCCGAGCGCGTTGCCGCTGCTCAGGGCCTGATTCACCCGGCGAAAGGTGAGTGCCCCCGGCAGGATTCGAACCTGCGACACACGGTTTAGGAAACCGATGCTCTATCCCCTGAGCTACGAGGGCGCAACGGGCAGAGTACCGGGTGTGGTGGTGGGGGCTGAGGGGTGGGGCGGGTGTCCGGTGGGTCACTCGGGTGGACGTCGGGGGTTGCTCGGTGTGGTGGTCCGGGTGGTCTGCGGGTTTCTTGTGTCCGCTGTTGGGGGGAAGTGGGGTAGGCCACCTTCTCTGCGGGTGGCGGGTCCGGTAGAGACGGAGGCATCTTCGACCTTCGGCGAGAGACACTCCATGAGCGGCAGACCTTGGCCTGACTTCCGGCCCGGACCCCTGGGTGCGGTGGGGGCCTGGTGGCGGCGGCGGTGGAACCGGGAGGTGGAGGAGTTCACGTTCGAACCTCCTTCCTCCTCGCACCAGCACGCCTTCGAGACCCCGTTGCCCAGCGCCGTCTACGGGCTGGACTTCCGGGCTCGGTTCACCGTGCACTGGCGGCTGGACCTGACCACCGGGGCTCGGCACAACGCGCCTCGCAGCGCCGCCATCAACGACATCGTGCGGCGCGCCAGAACCGTCACCGAGCGGGCCATGCTGGTGCACCACGCCCCCCTCCAGCACCAGCTGGGCGACGAGCTGGCGGCCGAACGGCAGGTCGACGGCACGCACGTGTGGGCGCGGGCGGAAGGGGTCGAGTTGTCGGTGGACGACGCGGACCTCGAAATGGCCCGCAAGCACATCGAGCTGTTGCAGACCACCACCGTCCGGCAGGCCGAGCGGGACGCCGAACGCGCCGAGATCCGGTACCTGCGCGACGAGGTGCTGACCGACCTGTCCACCGCGGTGATCTGGTGGCTGCACCGCAACGGGTACCAGGTGGAGCAGGCCGTCGCGTTGGCCGACAAGCTCGGTGAACTCGTGCGGATCGCGTCGCAGCGCGGGGACGGGCACTGGGCGGACACCTTGGTGACCAGCTTCGAGAGCGCTCTGCCGCGGCTGACCGACGGGCACCGGCAGGACCTCCGGTTGCACCTGGCCAAGGCTCTCGGCATCTACGGCGGGGCCTCGGTCGCCACCGAGTTCGCCGAGCAGGTCGGCCTCCCGCACCAGAACGGGGCGAAGCCGTTGAACTGATTTCTCTACTGTGGGCGGTGTGAACCAGAACCTGACCGAGGTGCGCGGTGCGGCGGTGGCGGGCGCGTTGCGCGTGCTGGCCCGCGTGACGCCGTTCATCGAACCCGAGTTGATCGGCCTGCGCGATGTCGTGCGGCCCGGTGACGTCTGCGTCGACATCGGCGCGGCACTGGGTCTCTACACCGTGTCGTTGTCCCGGCTGGTCGGTCCACACGGGAGGGTGCACAGCGTCGAACCCCTGGTGTTCGCGCATCCCGCGCTGTCCTACCTGCTGCGGCCACGGGAAGGGCGCAACGTCGTGCGGCACTGCGTGGCCCTCGGCACGCGGGAGGGCCAGGACGTGATGAGCGTCCCCGTGCGGCACGGGTTGCCGGTCACCGGCCGGTCGTTCCTCACCGCCGGCGCGGACGGGCTGGGGTCCAACGTGGAGTTCGACCAGCACCTGGAAGTCCTGGTGCGCACGGACACCCTGGACCGGTTCTGCGCGGCCAACGGGATCGAGCGGCTGGACTTCGTGAAGGCCGATGTGGAAGGCGCGGAACTCCGTGTCCTGCAAGGCGGCGCGGACACCATTGAGAGGTTTCGACCGAAACTCCTCCTGGAGGTCGAGGAACGTCACGTGCGGCGGTTCGGATACCGCTCCCAGGACCTCGTGGAGTGGCTCGCCGAGCGCGGCTACCGGATGCACGCGTGGCAGCGCAACGCCTGGCAGCAGGTCGACCGGATCCGGCCCGACGTGCGCAACTACCTGTTCCGGCCTTAGCGGGAAGGCGGAAGACCCCGGTCCCTGGGGGTGGACCGGGGTCTTCCTGCGGACCGGCCTACGTCACGTAGACCTCAAGCTCGTACAGCGAGTATCCGTAACTCGTGGCCCGTTGGGTACCGGTCATTCGTACGAATCGTGTCGCGGTCGGCGGGAACGCGACCAGGTCCTGCCCGCCATCGCCCGCCTTCGTCGCGAAGACCTCCCGCCACCGGGTGCCGTCGGTCGACACCTCGATCCGGTACGACTTGGCATAAGCCGCTTCCCAGCTGAGCACGACCCGGCCGACCGTGCGTGACGCCCTTAGGTCGACCTGGAGCCACTGGTGGTCGCTCCAGTCGCTGGCCCAGCGGGTGTTCGCCCTGCCGTCCACGGCGTTCCCGGGCGGCGAGCGGTACCAGCCGCGCTCGTAGCTGCCGGCAGACGCCGCGGCACCGAACGCCAGGTTCGTGAGGTCCGTGCCGCGCCGGGACGGGAACTGCACCACCTGCTGGTAGGTGGGCCGGTTCTGCCAGTGGATCTTGTCGTGCGTGATGCCACCCATCGCCCGGTGGATGACGGTGTCCGCGCACCACTGGTCGCCCGCCGCGCAGCTCGCGTCACCGGGGTAGACCGTGGTTGTCGGGACGGCTGCCGCCTGCGCCAGGCTGTCCAGCAGGACCTGGCGGCACGACGCGACATCCCCGCCGCCGCAGTACTCGGCGCCCAGCGGCCCGGCGACGGAGTCCCCGAGCACGGTCCGCAGATCCTTGTCCACGTAGCTCCACCAGCCGTGCTGGAACGAGGAGCCCTTGTGCGGCGCGGTTCCGTGGGCGTCCGAGGGTGCCTCGTCCACCTGCAAGGCGTGCGTCAGCTGGGTGTACAGGGCGTCGCCGAGTCCGGGCCGGAATTGCGCACGGACCAGGATCGGCCACCACGCGTCGAGCACGCGGATCGCGTCGGCGTGCGCGTAAGCCTTGCTGCCACGCGAGGTCTCCTTGCGCAGCGAACCGGATCGCTGCCAGTCACGCAGCTTGCCCACGGTCGCGGCCAGCGCCGGATCGGCGACAGCGGCCGTGTCGATGACCCGCAACAGATCCGGCAGCACCTGCTCGGCCCGCAGGTCTGCCACGCCCGCCTCGGCCATCGCCTGGGTCAACGACGTCCGGGTCACCTTGCGGCCACCGGAGATCAGCGCGCGCATCCGGTCGTCGAGCAGGTCTCCCCGGTGCACGGAGCCGTTGCCGTAGCCGGAAGCCGCGTAGCCCAGGGCTTGCCTGTTGTTCCACGAGATGTAGTAGTCCTGGTTGATCGAGTTCGGGTGCTGGTCGAACGGGGTGTAGGACGCCGTGTTGCGGTCCGGGTTCCAGCCTTCCCACTCGTTGGCCTGCTCCGCCTTGATCGGGAGGTTCGGGTCCACGTGGGGCTTGCGCACCGGGTTCGCGCCGGAGTTGAAGTACGCGGTGTCCTTCGAGTCGACGTAGAACCAGTTGAACGCGTAGCCGATGTGCTCCGCGGCGCGCTGGAAGTCCTGTGGGGACTTGATCGCCTCCGGGTCGTTGAACTCCTGGAACCCGATGATCGAGTCCACTTCGTGCAGGTACGTCGAGCGCAGGGAGGTGTACGCCACGTGCTTGCCGCCGACCTGCGCGCGGCTCTGCACCAGGCCGTACTTCGTCCGGTACATGACGAGTGCGTACGACCCGGCGGGTGTCGGGTCGGCGACCGTCGGCCGCCACGCGTTCTTGCGCTCGATCCGTTCCATGGGAAGGCATTCCGACCGGAACCGGTAGTGCACGGACGCGGCGCCGGCGGGACGGCCGTCCGGCTCGCACAGCTCCACGGCGTACGTGTCGGTGATGTCCTGCCCGGCCGAAGTCGCACTCCACGAGTAGTCGATGCCGCGACCCAGCTGCACGTACATGCTCACGCCCGCGAACGAGACGCCGCGGGCCCGGATGCCGGGGCCGTTGAGTTCTTGCAGCATCAGGAGTTGCGGTGCGAAGTAGCCGGTCTGCGGTCCCCACACGGCGATCGGGTTGCCGGTGTCGGTGTGCGCGCCGGACACGGCCAGTGCGTTCGACATGCCGTGCTTCTTGGTCAGCAGGTCGGCCGGCAGCACACCGTCGGCGAAGATCCCTTGTACGGCCTTGAGATCGTCCGGAACGTCCACTGTAGACGGTGCTGCCGAGGTCTGGTCGTAGACCATGCGCTCGGGCGTCACGGCCCCGTCGGGCAGCGCCACGCCCTGCGGGTCGGCGGGTGTCGTCGCATACGGGAAGCGCCGGCCGTCGTGCACGGTCAGCACGGCCTCGGGGTCGTCCTGCTGCCGGAACGACCGCCACACCCGCTCGCCGACCGTTGCCCCGTAACGGTTCTGCGCGGCCAGCTTGACCAGCGCGTTCTGCACCTCGCCACCACCGCCCGCACCGAACAGCCCACCGACGACGGCGGCGATCGCGACCAGGTCGGTGGTCTTGAACGGCTGGATGTCGTTGCGGTTGGTGATCGCGTCGGCGTGCCCGGTGAGGACGTACTCGCCGGGGAAGTACCGGCCGTTCACCGACGCCGTGAGGTAGGCGTTGATGCCGGCGACGTAGTCCGTCACGTCCTGCACGGCCTGCTGCCCGCGTGGGCCTCGGGTGGCCACCTGGTCGATCTGCCGTTGCAGGTCCGCCTCGGTGTACGGGATCTGGTTGAAGAAGCTCTGCTCCAGCACCCGGTTCCCCTCGGCGCCACCGGCGAAGCCGGTGAGCTGCCCGCGCCCGAGGTGGCGGAACAGGTCCATCAGCCACAGCCGGTCCTGCGCCGCGGCGTAGCCCGCGCCGAACTCGGTGCCGGACCTGGTGGTGCCGTAGATGTGCGGCATGCCGAGGGTCTTGTCGCGGATGATGGTGACGTCCGCGCGCGGCTTGACGGTGCTCTCGACCTGGCCGGCGGGCACCCCGAAGGAGGCGTCGTCGAAGAACTCGCCGAGCTGGTCGTTGGTCAGCCCGGAATAGCCGGAGACCAGGGCGTCGTACTTGCCGAGCCGGTCGGCGGAGTGCGCGGGACGGGTGCCCAGCGCCTTGTGCGCCAGGATCTCGGCGAGCGTGGCGTTGCCGTTCTGGCCGGGCGGCAGCACGTCGTGGCACTGGCCCAGGCAGTGGTCGTCAGGGGTGAACGCGGTCGTCTCCGGTGCCGCTTCGGCGGCCGGGACGGTGATGGCGGCGGTGGCGAGGAGTGCGACCACGGCCAGGGATCGGGCGGCTCTCCGCATGACGCGAAGCTCCTTCCAAGCGGGGCTCGGTGACGCTCGGGAAGCAGTCGTGTGACGGACGTTACTGACAGGTAGTGATTCGCGAAAGAGCTTCGTGTTCTCTCGGGCGTCCACCGATCGGGTGTTGACCCTTGACCGTGTACGCGAGAGTTGGGAAAACACCTCACGTGATGCGTCGCCGAACCCTGCTGACCGGTGTGGTCGCGACCGGTTTCCTGGCCGCCCCCGCGGCGCACGCCTCACCCGTCCCGCCCATCCGCACGTGTGCCGACTGGTCGGCACGGCCGCCCGCCCAACCGCCGCCGGTCGTACGGCAGCGCCCGGTGCGGATCCTGGTGCACCACACCGCGTCGGAGAACTCCATGGACTTCGGCCAGGAGCACGCGTACGCCCACGCGCGGTGGATCCAGGACCTCCACATGGACAAGAACGGCTGGATCGACTCCGGCCAGCACTTCACCAACAGCCGCGGCGGATTCCTCATGGAGGGGCGGCACGGCAGCCTCGACGCGCTCCGGGCCGCCGATCGAATCGTCGTCGGCGCGCACTGCCCGGGGCAGAACGTCGAAGCCGTCGGGATCGAGAACGAGGGCACCTACCTCACCGTCGAACCGCCGGCCGGTCAGTGGGACTCGCTGGTGTCGTTCTGCGCGTTCACGTGTGAGCAGTACGGCATCCCGCCACGTGAGATCTTCGGCCACCGCGACTACCACGACACGCTCTGCCCCGGCGACAAGCTCTACGCCCTGTTGCCGCGTCTGCGCCAGGAAGTCGCGCGCGTCCTCGGCTGACCTCGGACATTTCCTGGCAACTGTGAACAGGCGGTTCCGTTGCCATTCCGTGGTGAGATAACGGTGCATTAACGTCAGCTTGCGTGTTCGTGCGCGATGCTGGGCGGGTACGAACACGAAACGCCAAAGCGGGGAGGCGTCGTGATCAAGGTGATGCTGGCCGATGACGAAGACCTCGTCCGGTCCGGCCTTCGCATGATCCTCAACAGCTCCGGCGACATCGAGGTCGTGGCCGAGTGCGACGACGGGCACCTGGTGGCCGACCTGGCCCGCCAGCACCGCCCGCACGTGGTGCTGCTGGACATCCGGATGCGGTCCTCGGACGGGCTCATGGCGCTGCGCCGGCTGCGCGCCATACCCGACCCGCCGAAGATCGCCATGCTCACCACGTTCGACGTGGACGAGTACGTGTCCGAGGCGCTGCGCCTGGGCGCGTCGGGCTTCCTGCTCAAGGACACCGAACCCGAGCAGCTGGTGCGGGCGGTCCGGGACCTCGCCCTGGGCGGGGCCGTGCTCGACCCCGGGGTGGCCGCCCGCGTGCTGGCCGCCGTCGCCGACGGTGAACGGGCCGCCGAGCCCGCGCGCCGGTTGCTCGCGTCGCTGTCCGAACGGGAGCGCGAGGTGCTGGTCCTGATCGGACAGGGCATGTCGAACGCGGAGATCGGCGGGACGCTGCACCTGTCGGAGGCCACCGTCAAGGGTTACGTGTCGTCGGTGCTGGGCAAGATCGGCGCGGTGAACCGGGTGCAGGCGGCGCTGGTCGCGTTCCGCGGCGGGCTGATCGCCTGACCGCAGCCGCTCGCGCGCCGCGGTCGGTCGCGTGACGGGAGCCGGTCGCGTGACGGGAGTCCGGCTAACCGCCGCTGACGATCTCCGGGATCTCGACCGTCGGTTCCACTTCCACCCGGTTGCGGCCGTGCCGCTTGGCGCGGTAGAGCGCCATGTCGGCGGCTGCGAACAGCTGGTCCAACTTGGCCGGTCCCGCCGCCACCCCGATGCTGACGGTGGGGCGGCGGATGGTGCCCAGGACCATCGTCCAGTCGTGCCCGGCCACCGCCGCGCGGATCCGTTCGGCCACGGTCGGTCCCACGTCGTGCGAGTTGCCTCCGGAGTCGCCGAGCAGCACCACGAACTCGTCGCCCGCCCAACGGGCCACCAGGTCGCCCGCCCGGCACTCGCGGCGCAGCAGCTGCGCTATCTCGCGCAGCGCCGCGTCGCCCGCCGCGTGGCCCGCGTCGTCGTTGACGCCCTTGAACCAGTCGACGTCGACCAGCACCAGCCACGGCACCCGGCCGCGGGCGGCGGTGCTCTCCAGCAGGCCCGCCGCGGCGCGTTCCAGGCCGAGCCGGTTCGCCAGGCCGGTCAACGGGTCGCGGGCGGCGGCTTCCTGCGCCGCCACGGCCAGCCGCTGCGCCTGCACGGCCACCCGGCGCTGCTCCAGGGCCTGCGCGAGTCCTTCCTGGAGCGTCTCGGCGGCGGTCTTGCCGGCGGCCACCGAGCAGCGCAGCGCGGCCGACTCGCCGACCGGGTCGTTCATCCGGGCGCAGATGTCCGCCAGGTCCAACGAGAACCTGAGCAGCAGGGACGGGTCGTTGATCGCCTCGGCCGCCGCCACCGCGCGGCTGGCCAGCGTGCGGGCCTCGGTCAGCGCGTCCTGGTCCCGCCGCACCACCGCGAGCACCCAGTTGGCCACCGCCTGCGCCCACTTGTCGCTCGCCTTGGTGGCCTGGCGCAAGGTCTCGTCGGCGGCCTCCTCGGCCGCCTCCAGGTCGCCCACGCCCGCCAGCGAACGGCTGTAGGCGCCCAGCAGGGCGCGCCGCATCTGCTCGTCCTGCGCCAGCTCCAGGCCTTCCCGCAGGAGGTCGCGGGCCTCGGCGAAGATGCCCGGCGCGAGCGACGGCGGGGACGAGATGGCGCGGAAGTTCAGCGTGCCGCCCAGGCCCTGGAGGCAGTGGCCGAGCACCTCGGGCACGTTCGCGCGCCGGGCGACCTGCACGGACAGCCGCAGCATGTCCACCGCGGCCCGCCGGTTGCCGATGCCCTCCAGCAGGTAGGCCAGGGCGAGCATGGCCTGGGCGGCGGCCGGGCTGTCGGCGTGCTCGGCGTCCAGGTCGGTCCAGCCCTCGGCGGCCAGTTCCAGCGCGAGCGGGATGCGGCCCAGCCGCCAGGCCAGCTTGGCCCGGTTGACCAGCACCGCGGAGCGCGTCCACCGGTCCACGCCGGGCGGCACCCGGCTCACCACCTGGTCGAACAGCGTGTTCGCCTCCGGCAGGCGCCCAGCGTTCAGCAACGCCTTGACCTCAAGGTCCTGTTGGGGCACCGCTACCAGCGGATCTCGCTGCTCCACTCGTGCTCGACACTCCATTCCGACTCGGCGGACGGGTACGCGGGCCCGCCCGCCAGCGGCACGGCCCCAACAGGCTACCGGGATGAACGCCGTGTGTACCGCTCCTCGTGCAGCACGGCCTCAAGGGGCAGCCGGTTGCGCCAGCCGTGGCGCTCCAGGTCGGGGGTGTCCGGCAGGGCGTCGACCGGCCCCACGCACAGCCAGGCCACCGGCCGCACGGTCGACGGGATGCCCAGCAGCCGGCGCAGCGCGTCCTCCCGGTAGAAGCTCACCCAGCCGACGCCCAGGCCCTCGGCGGTGGCCGCCAGCCACAGGTTCTGGATGGCCAGGCACACCGAGTACAGCCCCGCGTCGGCGATGGCGTGCCTGCCCAGCACGGCGGGCGCGCCGCGGTCCGGGTCGTAGGTGACGACCACGCCCAGGGTGGACTCCAGGATGCCCTCCACCTTGATCCGGGCGAACGTCCCGGCGCGCTCGCCGTCCAGTCCGGAGGCGAACACGCTGCGCTCGGCCTGCACGTGGTCGCGGAACGCGCGCCGGGTGTGCTCGTCGCGCACGAGGATGAAGTCCCACGGCTGGGACAGGCCCACGCTGGGGGCCGCGTGCGCGGCGTCGAGCACTCGGCGCAGCACGTCCGGCGGGATGGGGGCGCCGGTGAACTCACCCCTGGTGTCCCGGCGGCGGTGCACGACGTCGTAGAAGCTCATTCGGACGATCGTGCCTCACGCGATCCGGTGAACTTCGCGTCCGCACGGTGGCGTCCGTCTCAACCGGGCGTTGAATGGTCCGCCATGTCGGAAGTCGGCGGTGTGCACGGGTCCGCGTTGGGTTTCGCGGGCGGGGTGGTGGCGACCGTGGTCGCCGGTAACTGGTCGTCGGCGGCGTTGGTGCTGCTCACCGCGGTGGTGCTGGCGGTGTCGCTGATCACCACACCGGTCGGCGCGGCGCTCACCGCGGTGCAGTGCTGGGGCCTGTACGGCAGTTTCGTGATCGGGTCGGCGGGGCACTTCGTGCCGGACTGGTCCGCGTTGGCGGTGCTGGCGGTGGCCGGCACCGCCTCGCTCAGCGGCCTTGCGAGGGATAGGGCAGCAGCGCCATCTCCCGTGCGTTCTTGATCGCGGTCGCGACCTGGCGCTGCTGCTGCGGCGTCAGGCCGGTCACCCGGCGGGAGCGGATCTTGCCCCGGTCGGAGATGAACTTGCGCAGCAGGTTGGTGTCCTTCCAGTCCACAGTGGTCACGCCCTCCCTGCGCAGGAGGTTGACCCGCTTCTTCGGCGGGCGTTCGATCTTCGGCACGTGGGCTCTCCTACCGGTTCGAGTTGTCGGCATTGGGTCAGCTCACCGTCGCGGGCCATCTCGCGCAACCGCAGGCGGCACAGGCCCGACACCTGGTAGTACGCGCGCGGGTGAACCGCCTTTCCTTCCGGCGCCGGGTGTTCCGCGGACCGCCGAGGTGTTCGGTGCGCCGCTCGGGAAGGTGCGGCGGTTCGACCGGTTCTCCGGTCGGGGACGGGACGTGGGAGGCGCGCGGGACCGGGCGATCCCGACAGCCGCAAGGCGACAGGTCTTGTAGCCGGCAGCCGTTGTGCCGCACGTCCCCGTTGCGCCAGAGTCACCGGGGTGGCGATCAAGCGTCGTAAGGCCCCCGGTGCGCCGGTGTCCTCCCGCATCCGGCACGTGTGGGAGGCCGTCACCACCGCCCTGGCCCTGCTCACCGGGATCTACCTCATCCTCACCACGATCGAGCCCACCCGGGTGGTGCTCGAGCGCTACGTCGGCAAGCTCGACCAGCAGGGCCTGGTGGCGCTGGTCGCGGTGATGCTGGAGGTCGCCACGATCGCCGTGTACCAACTCGGGCGGGAGGTGCGGTCGCTGCGCGCGGCGGTCACCACCCGTGCCGGGGAGGAGGTCACGCACTCCATCAACGACGTGCTGTCCGGAGCGCGGTGGGGTGCCGTCGGGCGGCGTCGGCGGCGGGTGGAGGTGCTGGGGCTGACGCTGAACACCACGTGGCCGATGCTGGCGAACCTGCTGATGTCGCACGATCGGCCCTCCGGCTGGCGGGTGACCCTGTACTGCCTGGACCCGGCGTTCATCGAGCGGTCCGGTGAGCTGCCGTCCGAGTGGGCCGGGGAGGCGCGGCGCAGCCAGGAGCGGATCCGGACGTTCCTCGCCGAGGAGGGCGACGAGCTGCGCCGGCGCGGGATCGCGGTCGAGCTGAAGTCCTACGCCTGCGTGCCGATCGCGCACGGCTTCCGGTTCGGCGACGGCACGGTCTTCCTCTCGTACCTGCAATGGGCGGACAACGGGCGGATCCGGCCGTTCGAGTTCTACGACCGGGTCGCGCCGGACGACCCGTCGCCGCGGGCGGGGCACTACCGGGACCTGTACGACAGCTGGCTGGCCCGCGCCGACGCGAAGGCCGTCCCGGGCACGTCGGCGGCCTAGTCTGCGCGGCCTGGTCCCAGGCGGCCTGGTCTGCGCGGCCTGGTCCCAGGCGGCCTGGTCCTGGGCGGCCTAGTCCTGGGTCTCGCCGTCCGGGGACGCGCGCCACTGGACGAACGGGCGGTCCAGGTGCCACCTCGTGCCGTCGTGGGCCAGCACCCGGTGCTCGCAGGTCTCCAGGTTGGACAGGGACTCGAACAGTTCGATGCTCCAGCCGAACAGCCGGCGGCACAGCAGGCGGATGGTGAGGCCGTGGGAGACCACCAGGGCCGTGTCCGGGTGGTCCGGGTGGGCCATCCTGGTCTCCAGGTCGGTGAGGAACGCCGCCAGGCGGTCGTCCACGTCGGCGCCGGACTCGCCGTTCGGCAGCCGGAAGAAGAAGTGGCCGAAGGCGTGCCGCTGGTGCTTGAGCACCTCCTGTTGCACCGGGTCCTGGAGGTTGCCCCAGTCCTGTTCGCGCAGGCGCGGCTCGGCGACCACGCGCTCGGCCTGCGCGCCGAGGTCCAGACCGCGCAGGGTGGCGCGGGTGCGGACGTAGGGGCTCACGTAGACGGCCACCGGGGCGTCGCCCAGCAGGGCTTTGACGCGGGGACCGGCCGCGATGGCCTCTTGTTCGCCCGACGGCGTGAGGGGCAGGGTGTGGTCGGGTATACGGCAGTACGCCAGTTCGTCGATGTTGCCCAGGCTCTGTCCGTGGCGCAGCAGGATGATCCGCACCCTGCCATCGTGCCGATGTTACAGTCCGGCGGCGAAACCGGACGGAAGGTGTCACATGATCAAGTACATCGCGCTGTACCGGAAACCCGAGAACGTCGACGAGTTCGACGAGGCCTACTTCGCCACCCACCTGCCCCTGGTCGCCAAGACCCCCGGTCTGGTCCGCGCCGAGGTGGCCAAGGTGAGCCGGGTCCTCGTGCCCGGTTTCTTCGGCGAGCACGAACCGCACCTGGTGGCCGAGATGTACTTCGCGTCCGAGGCCGACATGAAGACCGCGTTCGACTCCCCGGAGTGGCAGGCGGCCGGCGCGAACCTCGGCGAGATCGGCGGCATGGAGCTGGTCGCGATGTTCGCGGCGGAGGTCGTCGGAGCATGATCGCGGTGGTGATCGGCGGCGGCACGATGGGCGCGGGCATCGCGCACCTGCTGCTCGCCGGCGGGCACGAGGTGGTGCTGGCCGAGTCGGGCGCGGAACGGGTCGCCGCCGCGCGCGACGCCGTCGAGACGTCCCTGGCCAAGGCGGTCGAACGGGGCAGGCTGGACCGGAGCCCCGAAGAGCTGCTGCGGAACCTGACCGTGGTCGAGCACCTGGCCGACGTGCCCGCCGAGCTGGTCATCGAGGCCGTGCCGGAGGACATCGAGCTCAAGCGCCGCGTGCTCGGCACGGCCGCAAGCGCTTGCCCGGACGCCGTGCTGGCGTCCAACACCTCGTCGCTGTCCATCGGCGAGCTGGCCGAGGGGTTGCCCGGCGAACGGGTCGTCGGCATGCACTTCTTCAACCCCGTGCCGGTGCAGAAGCTGGTCGAGCTGGTCCACCACGACGGCTCGTCGCCCGCCGTCCTGGCGAAGACCCGGAAGTGGGCCGAGCAACTCGGCAAGACCGTGATCGAAGTGCGGGACGCGCCCGGTTTCGCCACCTCGCGGCTCGGCGTCGCGGTCGGCATGGAGGCGATCCGGATGCTGGAGGAGGGCGTCGCCACCGCCGACGACATCGACACCGGCATGAGGCTGGGCTACGGCTGGCCGATGGGTCCGCTGCGGCTCACCGACCTGGTCGGCCTGGACGTCCGGCTGGCCATCGCCGAGCACCTGGCCGCCGAGCTGGGGCCCCGGTTCGAGCCGCCGCGGCTGCTGCGGGACAAGGTCGCCCGCGGTGAGCTCGGCCGCAAGACCGGGCGGGGTTTCTTCACCTGGTGACCGGGGCGCTCCTGGTAAGCAGGACGTCGTGCTGATCAGGGAACTGGACGAGAACGACACCGACGACGTCCGCAGGCTGCGCAAGGTCGCCTTCGGCAGCACCTCCGAGGACCCACCGCTGCGACCGGGCCGCCGAGGCCTGGTCGCCGAGCTGGACGGGCGTCCGGCGGCGGTGCTCTCGATCAGCGAGTTCCACCAGTTCTACGGTGGCGCGCCGGTGCCGATGGCGGGCATCGGCGGCGTCGCCGTCGACCCGTACGCGCGGGGTCGGGGCCTGGCCACCGGCCTGCTCGACCGGTCGCTGGCGGACCTGCGCGAGCACGGGCAGCCGCTGTCGGCGCTGTACGCGACGGTGCCCGCGCTGTACCGGTCGCGGGGCTGGGAGCGGGCCGGGGTGTTCGAGTGGCTGGACGTGTCGATCGACCGGCTGCCCACCGCGCCGAAGGTGCTCGCCCGACCTGCCGGCGAAGGCGACCTGGACGCCCTGCACGCCTGCTACACCGACCTGGCGTCCACGGTGAACGGGCTGCTCGACCGCACCAAGCCGGCGATCGACGTGGCCGAGGTGCTCAAGCTCGACATCGTCTCCGTGGTGCCCGGCCACGACGGCGAGGTGCGCGGCTACCTCACCGCCGAGCGCAGCCGCGAGGGCCTGCGGGTGTTCGACCTGGTCGGGCGGGACGCGGCGACCCAGCTGGGGCTGCTGCGCGAGCTGACCAGCTGGGCGGGGCTGCTGGACCAGGTGTCGCTGCGGGTGACCGACCCGGCGGTGACCGGGCTGCTGACCAACCAGGGCATCCGGCACACCGTGAACACGTCGGTGTGGCAGTTGCGGGTGGTGGACCTGCCGGCGGCGGTCGCGGCCCGCGGCTGGCCCGCGGCGGAGGCCTTGAAGCCCGCCGCGGTGGACCTGGAGGTGGTCGACGAGCACGCGCCGTGGCACGCGGGCAGGCAGCGGCTGGTCGTGGAGGACGGGTCGGTGCGGGTCGAGCCGGGCGGCGACGGGGCGGTGCGGCTGCACGCGCGGGCGCTCGGGCCGTGGTTCAGCGGCATGCAGGACAGCCACGCGCTGCGCCGGGCCGGGCTGCTGGACGGCGACGCGGCCCTGCTCGACCGGCTGGTCGGCGCGCCCGGCGTGCCCCGATTGGCGGACTTCTTCTAGCCTCCCTGGGTGCTCACCGCGCTGGAACTGATCGGGATCGCCGCGTTCGCCGCCTCCGGGGCGGTGGCGGCGGTGCGGGCCCGGCTCGACGTGTTCGGCGTGACCGTGCTGGCCCTGACCACCGCGCTGGGCGGCGGGATCATGCGGGACATCCTGCTCGGGGTGCGCCCGCCCACCGCCCTGGTGACCTGGCCGTACCTGGCCGTGGCGGGCGGCACCGGGCTGATCGTGTTCTGGTTTCACCCGACCGTGGAGAAGCTTCGCCGGGCGGTGCTGCTGTTGGACGCGATCGGGCTCGGGCTGTTCGTCACGGCGGGCACGTCCACCGCCCTGGCGCTGGGTGCGCCGCCGTACGCCGCGTGCCTGGTCGGGATGACGACGGGCATCGGCGGCGGCGCCCTGCGCGACGTGCTGCTGCGCGAGATCCCGCTGGTGCTGCGCAAGGAGATCTACGCGGTGGCGGCGCTGGGCGGTGCGGTGACCGTCGCGCTGGGCGACCGGCTGCACCTGCCCGCCGACGTGGTGGCGGTCGCCGGGTCGGTGCTGATCATCACCGTCCGGGTGCTCGCGCTGTGGCGGGGCTGGAACGCCCCCGTCGCCAGGAAACTTGACGGCTAGCTCACACCGCCTTCTCAGGCGGCTCTCAGGACGAAGGGCAAGACTGACCCCCATGCGCATCCTCGTTGTCGACGACGACCGGGCCGTGCGTGAGTCGCTCCGCCGCTCACTGCAGTTCAACGGCTACCAGGTGGACCTGGCCGGTGATGGCCGACAGGCCCTCGAATCGGTTGTCGCACAACGTCCGGACGCGATGGTCCTGGACGTCATGATGCCCCGCCTGGACGGGCTGGAGGTGTGCCGCCGGCTGCGCAGCACCGGCGACGACCTGCCGATCCTGGTGCTCACCGCGCGGGACGCGGTGTCCGACCGGGTGTCCGGGCTGGACGCGGGGGCGGACGACTACCTGCCCAAGCCGTTCGCCCTGGAGGAGCTGCTGGCCAGGCTGCGGGCGCTGCTGCGGCGGGCCGCCGCGGACGCCGAGGAGCCGACCGGGGCGGTGCTGCGGTTCGCCGACCTGGAACTGGACCCCGGCACCCGGGACGTGCGGCGCGGCGAGCGGCCGATCAGCCTCACCCGGACCGAGTTCGCGCTGCTGGAGCTGTTCCTGACGCACCCCAAGCAGGTGCTCACCCGCGGCCGGATCCTGGAGGACGTCTGGGGTTACGACTTCCCCACCTCCGGCAACGCGCTGGAGGTCTACGTCGGCTACCTGCGCCGCAAGACCGAGGCGGAGGGCGAGCCGCGCCTGCTGCACACCGTGCGCGGCGTCGGGTACGTGCTGCGGGAGACCCCTCCGTGATCAATACCGCCAACGGGCGGTTCCAGCGGGTCTCCCTGCGCGCACGGGTCACGCTGCTGGCCGCGTTCTGCGTGGCCGGCGTGGTGGGTGTGGTCTCGCTGGGCGCGTACATGACCGTCAGCAGCAACCTGGACGAGCAGCTGAACCTGAGCCTGCGCGAGCGCGCGCGGTCCGCGGTGATCGCGCCCCGGGTGAACAACAACGTCACCGAGATCCCCGGCGCGTTCCTCGCGGCGGGCGACGTGCGGATCGGCCTGCTCAACGTGGACCGCGAGATGCTCTACCCGAAGGGCACCACCGCGCCGCCGTGGCAGGAGGGCGACCTGGAGGTGGCGGCCGGCACCAAGCTGGAGAACCTGTGGGACGACCCGCGCAGCGGGTTCCGGGTGATCTCCGTGCCCTACGACGACGACCGGGCGATGGTGATCGCCCAGTCCATGGGTCCGCTGAACACCACGTTGGGCAAGCTGTCCGTGGTGCTGTTCGTGATCAGCGGGCTCGGGGTGCTGGTCGCGGCGGTGGCGGGCACGGCGGTGGCGCGCACCGGGCTGCGGCCCGTGCAGCGGCTGACCGAGGCGACCGAGCGGGTGGCGATGACCGGCGACCTGCGGCCGATCCCGGTGACCGGTGACGACGAGCTGGCCCGGCTGACCCAGCGGTTCAACGCGATGCTGGTCGCGGTCGCGGACTCGCAGGAGCGGCAACGCCGGCTGGTCGCCGACGCGGGCCACGAGCTGCGCACCCCGTTGACCTCCATGCGCACCAACCTGGAGCTGCTGCTGGCCTCCGAGCGGCCGGACGCGCCGACCTTGTCCGACCAGGACAAGGCCGAGATCAACGCCGACGTGCGGGCGCAGCTGGACGAGCTGACCACGCTGATCGGCGACCTGGTGGAACTGGCCCGCGAGGACGCGCCGCAGGTCGTGCACGAGCCGGTGGACCTGGTCGAAGTGGTCGAACGGGCCCAGGACCGGGCGCGCCGGCGGGCTCCGGCGGACGTGCGGTTCGACGTGCGGCTGCAGCCGTGGTCGCTGCTGGGCGACTCCAGCGCGCTGGAACGGGCCGTGCTGAACCTGCTGGACAACGCGGTGAAGTTCAGCCCGCCCGGCGGTGTGGTGCGGCTGGAGCTCCGGCAGGTGGGCGACGGCAGCGTCGCGCTGGAAGTGGCGGATTCGGGGCCCGGTATCGCGGACGCCGACCTGCCGCACGTGTTCGAGCGGTTCTACCGCTCCTCGGAAGCCCGCACCCTGCCCGGCTCGGGGCTCGGGCTGGCGATCGTGAAGCAGGCGGCCGAACGGCACGGCGGCGCGGCCTACGCGGGTCGTGCGCCGGAGGGCGGGGCGCTGTTCACCCTGCGGCTGCCCGGACGTCCCTGATCGGCGACGCAGCGGCACCGGCGCGACACCCCGACCGGCGTGACGCCCCCAGGTGCCGGCGGCCCGGGGCGGAGTCCCGCTCCTACGGGTGAACACGTTCGAACAGGGAATCCGACGGATTGCCCACAGCGCGGCGTGAACCACGCCTGGGAGGTCAGGCCCGGGTCCCCCGGCCGCTCGCGCCACCGGGGTGGAGTGGGTGGAACGCCCGTATCGTGGTCCGTCGTGATCAACCACGCCGTCGACGACGTCGAGCGGCCCGCCACCGGCGTGGTCGTCATGGAGGGATGAGGTGTGACGTGCTGGCGCGGCAGAGACAAGCGCTGATCCTGGAAGAGGTCCGGCGCACCGGCGCGGTGCGGGTCGGCGACCTGGTGGTGCGGCTGGGCGTCTCCGACATGACGGTGCGCCGCGACCTGGACGTGCTGGCGGCCCGCGGCCTGCTGGAGAAGGTGTACGGCGGGGCCACGTCCGTGGTCGGGCGCAGCACCGACGAGCCCGGGTTCGAGGCCAAGTCGGTCCGCCAGCTGCCGGAGAAGGAGGCCATCGCGGAGCAGGCCGCCGGGCTGGTCCGGCCGGGTACCGCGATCGGGCTGTCCGCCGGCACCACGACGTGGACGCTGGCCCGGTTCCTGGACGACATCCCGGACCTGACCGTGGTCACCAACTCGATCCGGGTCGCCGACGTGTTGCAGCAGGGCGGGCGCACCGACCGGACCGTGGTGCTCACCGGCGGGGTGCGCACGCCGTCGGACGCGCTGGTCGGGCCGGTGGCCGTGCAGGCGTTGCGGTCGCTGCACCTGGACGTGGTGTTCCTGGGCGTGCACGGCATGGCCGAGCGCTCCGGCTTCACCACCCCCAACCTGGACGAGGGCGAGACCGACCGGGCGCTGGTGGACGCGGCGGGCCGGGTGGTCGTGGTCGCCGACCACACCAAGTGGGGCACGGTCGGCATCTCGACCATCGCGGGCCTGGACGAGGCGGACGTGCTGGTGACCGACGAAGGCCTGGCCGAGCAGGCGCGAGCGGTGCTCGGGGAACGGGTCGGGGAGCTGGTCCTGGCGCACGTGCCGGGACGGGAAGAGGAGGAGCTCGGGTGAAGCGCACGGCGGGGAAGCTCGCGGACGGCCGGGAGATCATCTACTTCGACGACACCCCGGAGGCGCCGCCGCGGTCCGCGGTGGACACCAGGGACCTGCCGCGGTCGCACCCCCTGTCCGAGGTCCGTCGCGACCCGCTGACCGGCGAGTGGGTGGCGATGGCCGCCCACCGGCAGACCCGCACCTACAAACCGCCGGCGGACCTGTGCCCGCTGTGCCCGTCGACGCCGGGCAGGCCGACCGAGATCCCCGAGTCCGACTACGACGTGGTGGTGTTCGAGAACCGGTTCCCGTCGTTCGCGCAGGGCGTGCCGGAACTGCCCTCCACTGTGGACGGCATGCCGATGGTGGCGCGGGCGGCCGGGCGCGGCTACTGCGAGGTGGTCTGCTTCACCTCCGACCACGACAAGTCGTTCGGGGCTCTCGCGCCCTCGCGCGTGCGGACCGTGGTGGACGTCTGGGCGGACCGCACCGCGGCGTTGAACGCGCTGCCGGGAGTGGCGCAGGTCTTCCCGTTCGAGAACCGGGGCGAGGAGATCGGCGTCACCCTGCACCACCCGCACGGCCAGGTCTACGGCTACCCGTTCGTCACGCCGAAGACCGAGCGGATGCTGGCCGTGGCCGCCGAGTACCGGGACGAGCACGGCCGTCCGCTGATGGGTGACGTGCTGGCCGCCGAACGCGCCGCCGGCACCCGCGTCGTCGGCACGTCCGAGCACTGGACGGCGTTCGTGCCCGCCGCCGCCCGCTGGCCGGTCGAGGTGCACGTCGTGCCGCACCGCCAGGTGCCCGACCTGCCCGCGCTGACCGACGCCGAACGCGACGACTTCGCCCACTTCTACCTGGAAGTGCTGCACCGGCTCGACGCGCTGTACCAGCGACCGCTGCCCTACATCGCGGCGTGGCACCAGGCGCCGGTGGCGGTCGGGCGCGACCTGTCGTGGTTGCACCTGGAGGTGTTCTCGGTGCTGCGCGCTCCGGACAAGCTGAAGTACCTGGCCGGCTCCGAGTCCGGTATGGGCGTGTGGATTAACGACGCGACACCCGAGCAGATCGCGGAACGGCTTCGTGCGACCGCGTGAGCGCGCCACCCGGTGCGCGCCGCTTCGTGAGCGTCAGAGGCACGAGCGTCAGGGGGCAGGAGCGTCAGGGGGCAGGAACGTCAGGGGGCATGAGTGTCAGGGGGCATGAGTGTCACTCCACTTCGTGAGATCGCATTCTCACAACTGATGCCCAGGTCCGTTTAAGGCTCCTCTCAGGCGTACACCCCAGAGTGGTGGACATGACCGAGAACGAGCCGCAGCCGCAGCCGCAGCCGCAGCAGCCGCAGTCGAGCCCGTGGGCGCGTACCGGCTCCGGTCAGCAGGACGCCGGTTCCCAGCAGCAGGGTGCTGGGCAGCCGGGCAGCGGTGGGCACGGGACTGTGCAGGGCAGCCCCGTTCCGCCGACAGGTGCGCAGGGCGTTTCGCAGGGAGACGCCGTGCCGCCGCACACGGGTGCCGTGGGCGTTCCGCAGGGGAACCCCGTGGCACCGGCCGCCGGTGCGTCGAGTGCTCCGCAGGGGGGCGCCGCCACATCGGACCAAGGTGCGCCGGGTGCTGTGCAGGGCAGCCCCGTGCCACCGCAATCCGGCCCGTCGGGTGCCTGGCAGGGTGGCCCCACGACGTCGGAGGCCGGCCCGTCGGGTGCCTGGCAACCAGGTCCGGCGACGCCGGCGACCGACTGGCGGAGTGCCCAGTCGGACTTTCCCGGTCAGCCAGGCGCTCAGCAGGGGGCGCCTGGCGGGCCGGGTCCTTACTACGCGCCTCCCGGGCCCGCGGTCGGCGCGCCGCGGAACCGGGGTCGCGGGAAGGTCGTCGCGGGGGTCGCCGCGCTCGTGCTCGCCGTCGGGGGTGTCGCGGGCGGTGTCGGCGGTTACCTCGGCTACCAGGCGGCCGACACGTCCGGGCCGGTCACCAACGCGCTGAACGCCCCGCTGCCCGCCCAGCAGACCGGCAACGCGCCGGAGGGCTCCACCGAGCAGGTGGCCCAGAAGGTGCTGCCCACGGTGGTCCAGGTGCAGGTCGGCGGCGGTGCCGGGTCCGGCATCGTGATCGGCTCGGACGGTCTCGTGCTGACCAACAACCACGTGGTCGAGTCGGCCGCGGGCGGTGGTCCGCTCAAGGTCCAGTTCCAGGACGGCAAGTCCGCCGACGCGAAGATCGTCGGCCGCGACCCGTCGTCCGACCTGGCCGTGGTCAAGGCGTCCGGGGTGTCCGGCCTGGCCACCGCCGAGATCGGCAACTCCGGCGACCTGCGGATCGGCCAGCAGGTGGTGGCCGTGGGCTCGCCGTTCGACCTGAACGGCACGGTGACCTCGGGCATCGTCAGCTCGCTCAACCGCCCGGTGCGGGCCGGCGGCGAGAACGGCAACCAGGCGACCGTGCTCAACGCCATCCAGACCGACGCGGCGATCAACCCCGGCAACTCCGGCGGACCGCTGGTGAACATGCGCGGCCAGGTCGTCGGCGTCAACTCCGCCATCTACAGCCCCAACCGCACCCAGTCGTCGCAGGGCGGCTCGGTGGGCATCGGCTTCGCCATCCCCATCGACCAGGCCCGGCGCACCGCCAAGGAGCTCAGCGAGACCGGCAAGGCGACCCAGACCGTGCTCGGCGTCCAGGTGCTGGACGGCGCGAACGGCGGCGCACAGGTCCGCGAGGTGACCGCGGGCGGCGCGGCCGAGCAGGCGGGCCTCAAGGCCGGTGACGTGATCACCAAGTTCGGCGACCGGACGATCGACAGCTCGGACGCCCTGGTGGCGGCGGTCCGGTCGCGCGCTCCGGGCGAGAAGGTGCAGCTCACCGTCGACGGCCGCACGGTCGACGTGACGCTGGGCAGCCAACCCGTCGAGGTGAAGTAGCCCTCCCACCCCCCCAGAGACCCCGGCTCGCGTGCCCCGAGCCGGTGCTGAGGCCGCATTCCGGTAGGCCGCCCCTCACCTGCCGGTGTGCGGCTTCACTTCGTCCACGACCGCTCGCACCGGCGTGCTCATCCGGCGCCGCCGGTGGGCCGGGTCTGGCTACCGTGTGGCTCGTGGACCGCGCTCGCGGTCGACCGCCTCCCCGCTGACGGACTGGTGAGCGATGAACGAGACCGGACGGGTGCTCGTCGTGGACGACGACGTGACGGTGCGCGACGTGGTGCGCCGGTACCTGGAGCTGGCCGGGCACCAGGTGGAGCTGGCCGGGGACGGTGAGCAGGCGTTGCGCCGGATCGCCGAGCAGGAGCCGGACCTGGTGGTGCTGGACCTGATGCTGCCCGGTGTCGACGGGCTGGAGGTGTGCCGCCGGCTGCGGGCGCGCAGCGCGGTGCCGGTGGTGATGCTGACCGCGCTGGGCGAGGAGGAGGACCGCATCGCGGGGCTCCGGCTCGGCGCGGACGACTACGTGACCAAGCCGTTCAGTCCGCGTGAGCTGGCGTTGCGGGTGACCTCCGTGCTGCGGCGCTCCCGGGTGCCCGCCGAGCGGACCGGGGCGGAACTGGTGGACGGCGACCTGAGGGTCGACGTCGGCGCGCGTGCGGTGTGGCTGGGCGGGCGCGAGCTGCCGTTGACGGCGCGCGAGTTCGACCTGCTGGTGTTCTTCCTGTCCCACCGGGGCAAGGCGTTCAGCCGGACCGAGCTGCTCTCACGGGTGTGGGGCTGGGAGTTCGGCGACCAGTCGACGGTGACCGTCCACGTGCGACGGTTGCGGGAGAAGGTGGAGGTCGACTCGGCCCGTCCGGTGCGGATCGCCACCGTGTGGGGCGTCGGCTACCGGTACGACGGCGGCTCGTGATGCTGGTCGAGATATCGCACATCTTCCCGTACGCGGTGCTGTTCTCGTTGCCGCTCGCGGTCGCGGGCGCGCTCGTGGTGCGACGGCTGGTCGGCGGGTCGTTGGCCACCGCGCTGACCGTGCTGGCGATCGTGCCGGTGCTGGCGACCATCGGCGGGGTGCTGGCGGTCAGCGGGTTCATGTTCAGCTCGATCCTGGTCACCACGCTGCTGGTGTGCCTGCTGGTGGCGGTGGTGACCGTGCCCACGGCGGTGTTCCTGGGGCGGTCCATCGCGCGGCGGAGCGTGTGGGAGCGGGAGGCGCGGGCGCGGGAACGCGCGGCCGAGGCGTCCCGGCGCGAGCTGGTCGCCTGGATCAGCCACGACCTGCGCACGCCGTTGGCCGGGATCCGGGCGATGGCGGAGGCGTTGGCGGACGGGGTGGTCGTGCGGCCCGCCGAGGTCGCCGACTACGCGGGGCGGATCTCGGGGGAGGCGGCCAAGCTGTCGGAGATGGTGGACGACCTGTTCGAGCTGTCCCGGATCACGGCCGGCGCGCTGCGGCTGACGTTGTCCGAGGTGCCGTTGGCGGACGTGGTCAGCGATGTGGTCGCGGCGGAGCGGGCGGTGGCGTCGCGCAAGGGCGTGGAGCTGCGGGCGGACGCGGCGACGTGGCCGGTGGTGCTCGGCTCGGACCCCGAGTTGGCGCGGGTGGTGCGCAACCTGCTGTCCAACGCGATCCGCCACACACCGCCGGACGGGACGGTGGCGGTGCGGGTGGACGTGGAGGGCTCGCACGCGCTGCTGCGGGTGGACGACGCCTGCGGCGGCATCCCCGAGGCCGAGCTGCCGAGGGTGTTCGAGGTCGCATTTCGCGGGACGCCGAGCCGGCGGCCGGTCGGCGGCGGGCTCGGGTTGGCCATCGCGCGCGGCCTGGTGGAGGCCCACCGGGGCACCATCGACGCGCGCAACCACGGACCGGGATGCCGCTTCGAGGTCCGGTTGCCGCTCAGCGCGCCGGGTCCGATGCGGACTGGTTGACCGATCCGGCGCAGAACCCGCATGTCACCGGCGTCAGGGGTGGTCGCCGAGGCCGGCAGCACGACGTCCCGGAACCGCGGTATCCGTTGATTGGCTACGGTGATCCGCATGGAACGAAGCGCTCAGCGCCTGGGACGCGCCCTTGTCGTGATCGTGGACGACCGGGTGGCGCACGGTGAGCACGACGACAGCACGGGACCGCTGGTCACCGAGCTGCTGGAGGAAGCCGGATTCATCGTCGACGGCACCGTCGCGGTGGAGGGTGAGGTCGTGGGCATCCGCGCCGCACTCAACACCGCGGTCATCGGTGGCGTGGACCTGGTGGTCACCGTCGGGGGTACCGGCGTGTCGCCACGCGACGTCACGCCGGACGCCACACAGGGCGTGCTGGACCGTCCGATCGCGGGTATCGCCGAGGCTCTTCGCGCCTCGGGACTGGCCGCCGGTGCGGTCGACGCGGGCATCTCGCGCGGCCTCGTCGGCGTGTCCGGCAGCACGCTGGTGGTGAACCTCGCCGGCTCACGGTCGGCGGTGCGAGACGGCATGGCCACGCTGTCGGCCCTCGTGCCGTACGTGATCGAACAGCTGTCCGGGCTCGACGAGGCATGAGCGAGCCCGTTGACGACGCCGCTGCCGCCTCGGCGGCTGCCTCTGCGGCCGCGGAAGAGGCGGCACGGCGTCGTCGGCTGGTCGAGGTGTTCGGTGACGTGCTGCCGGAGGCGGACGACGAGCCCACCGCCCAGAACCGCAACGACCAGTGGTACCTGGAGAACCGCCCACCACACCACGAATGAGCCCGCCCCCACCGCCAACACGATTGCCCTGCACACCTGCACGCCTGCACGTAGGAGTCCGGCACGACTGCCCACCTCGGCGTGCGTGAGCGGCCCCTGCCCGGCCGGTGATTGCCGCCTCGGCGTGGACGGCCGCCGCTACCTTGTGGGCGAGGACCGGTTTCGTCGTGGGTGGCGTGGCGTTCGCCTCTGTGGCGCTGGTGGTGCGGGCGGTGGACGTGCGGGTGGTCGAGGCGCCGGTGACCGCCGATCTGTCGCGCAGGTACCCGGTAGCCGTGGGAACCCGCGTGGCCACGATGCCAGCGCCCTCAGCGCGATGGGCAAGCGCCCATGTCGCGCCGCGCGCGTACCCGACCAGGTGCCGCCTGGTTGAGGGCAGGGCGGCACCCGGTTGTGCGCGAACGGCGTCGGGCGCGGTCAGGCGCTGAACCCGGTTGGTGGATCGGCCCTCCTGGTGTCGCTCTTCCGGGTCAGGGCCTGGTGCCGTTCTGCTGCTGGGCGGCGAGCAGGTCGCGGATCTCCTTGAGCAGTTCGACGTCCGTCGGCTCGGACGGGCCGGCTTCCTTGCCCTTCTCTCGGCGTTCCTTGATCTTGTTCATGGGCATCACGAAGATGAAGTAGACGACCGCCGCCACGATGACGAAGTTGATCGCCGCCGTGATGATCGCGCCGAAGTCCATGATGGTCTTGTCGCTCTTGCCGAGCTGGACCGCGAGGCCGTTGACGTTGTTGCCGCCGAACAGCGCCACGAGCGGGTTGATCAGGTTGTTCGTGAACGCGGTGACGACCGAGCCGAACGCCGCGCCGATGACCACGGCCACCGCGAGGTCGACCACGTTGCCGCGCATGAGGAAGTCTTTGAAGCCTTTGATCACAGTCGGCTCCTCCATTCGGGGGGACACAGGGGGCTAGCGGAGGGTAACGGCTTCGGTGTTCACCCGTGACGCAGTGGGTACGTGTGGCACGTCGAGCTTTCACGCCCCTTCTTCAGCGATCCGGGACCAGCGGTTCTGGACCAACAGCGGCGATGCGGTGGTCGTGTGGCGAGGTAGCGCAGCGCGGGAGGAAAGCGTCCTCAGCGACGTTCTGGGTAACGGTGGGGCAGCAGTAGATAGGCAGCAGTAGGCGGATAGCAGTGTGGTGGAGGCAGGTGCGGACGGGCGGAAGGTGGGATAGGCCCGCGCGGTTGTAAGGGCGCCCGACCCACCGCGCCTTCCGGCCCAGCCCTGCCAACTCCCGCCGCGCCAAGCCCCGCCGCGCCAAGCCCCGCCGCGCCAAGCCCCGCCGCGCCAAGCCCCGCCGCGCCAAGCCCCGCCGCCCCACGCCCGGCACCCGCCCGCTACGGAGTCGCTGCTCGGTGAGCTGAAGGGTGGCGGCTGTGAGGTCCGGAGTTGGTTGGGCTGGAGGACGACACGTCGTCACCACTTGGCCTGCCAGGACGACCAGCGCGCCGCGTTCAGGACAGTCAGGGCCGGGGCGGGCCAGGGCGGTGGGGTCGGGACGACCAGGGCAGCGTGGCCAGAACAGACAGCCAGGACAGCCAAGCCAGTCAGGGCGGTGAGGGGCCGGGACAGCCAGGACGGCGAGGCCCGGGCAGCCAGGATGACCAGGACGGTGATGCCTGGGCGGTCAGGGTGCGGCAGCCGGGGCGGTGAGGCCGGGGCGGCCAGGGCGGGGAGGTCAGGCAGCGTTCGGTGGGCACCGTCCTTTCCGTTAGCTCCGGTTCGGAACGCGATGTCGGCGGGCACCATCAGATGGCACCGTCGGGTGGGCACGATCGGATGGCACCGCCGGATGGCGCGTCGAGTGGGGCACCGCCGGATGGCGCGTCGAGTGGGACACCGCCGGATGGCGCGCCGAGTGGGCACCGCCGGATGGTGCCGCCGAGTGGGCACCGTCCCATACGGTCCGGTGGGCGAGGCGTCAGCGCAGGGTCAGCGCGACCGGTTGGGTCAGAGACTCCGAAGCGACCCGTGTCGCGGCCTCGCGGCTGACGGCCAGGACCGCCACCTCGTCGGCCTGTACCGCCACCACCGAGGCGTTGTCGGCCAGCACGCGCAGCTCGGCGCCCACCACGTCCACCCGGCTGCCTGTTCGCAGCAGCCGGGCCACCGCCGGGTCGGCCAGGCGCACGGCGACGGAGGCCGTGTCCGGGTCGGCGGGCAGCAGCCGCGCGTCGGTCAGGGGTTCGCCGGGTCTGGCGGCAGCGGCTAGGGCACGGCCGGTCGCCTCGTCACGGCTCAGCGCGCCGGTTGGGGATAACTCGGGTGGGACGTGGATGGTCCTGAGATCGTCAGGGGCCAGCGGGACGCCTGCGGGCAGGTCGTGCGCGGCCACCACGAGCTCCGCGCCGGACGGCGCCGGCCAGGCCGCTACCAGGGCTGCCAGCAGGGTCAATGCCAGGGCCAAGATCTTTCGCGTCAGGTTCATGGGGTCGACGTTAGGGATCTTCGGGGGCCTTGGAAAGCAGGAACCCCCGAGTTGTGGACAACTCGGGGGCCTGTGGACAACTTGGCTCAGGAGGCCGCTGCCGCCGGTGTCGAGGACGAGTCGCTCTTCTTCGGCGCGGACGTCGGAGAAGACGACGTCTCGGACTTGGACTCCGACTTCGACTCGGACTTCGACGAGGCCTCCGCCTTCGACGACGAGCCCGAGGACGACGACGTGCGGCTGTCGGTGCGGTAGAAACCGCTGCCCTTGAACACCACGCCGACAGCCCCGTAGAGCTTGCGCAGCTTGCCCTCGCACTCCGGGCACTCGGTCAACGCCGAGTCGGAGAAGGACTGCACCGCGTCGAACCGGTGGTCGCATTCGGTGCAGGCGTACTGGTAGGTCGGCACGGTTCGCCCCTCCGCGGGTCCTGGTTGGCACTCGGACATCACGAGTGCCAAGAACGATGATGCGCCGGCCGGCATACGTGGCGCAAACACCACAGGTCAACGTCACAGCGGTAGTCGGATCATCCCCGCCCGAGGCGTCAGCACCGCGTCCATCCGGACGTCGTGGGGCTCGGCGGGCAGTTCGGGGATGAACTCCTCGTCCCGCACCACGGCCACCAACGGGCAGCGCGCCAACGGCAGCGAACGGTCGTAGTGCCCCCCGCCCTGGCCCAGCCGCACACCCCGGTGATCCACCGCCAGCGCCGGGACCAGCACCAACGCCGCCTCCGCGATCGCCGAAGCACCCAGCGGCGCCCCCGACGGCTCACGGAGCCCGTGCGGCCCGGGACGCAGGGAACCGTCGTACAACGCCCAGTCCAACGGCGCGGCCCCGACCACGATCGGCAGCAACACCCGGTACCCCGCGGTCCGCAGTGCGTCGAGCATCGCCGCCGAACCCGGTTCACCCCCGATCGCCAGGTAAGCGCACACCGTCTGACCGGCAACGACGTCGAATGCAGCAACGGCCTTCAGCACCTCGGACGACAACGGCGCGGGTAGCGCGGTACGCCGGGCGGTCCGCAACCGTGTGCGCAGAGTCGTCTTCCGACTACGTTGATCGGACGTCATGGCAGGTCACCCTAAGCGCGGCGTTACGCTCGCTGTCCATGAGCGCCTTCCAGACAGCAATCGTGCCCGCGGCGGGATTGGGCACGCGCTTCCTCCCCACCACCAAAGCGGTGCCCAAGGAGTTGCTGCCGGTCGTCGACACCCCGGGCATCGAACTGGTCGCCGGCGAAGCCGCGCAGGCCGGCGCGACCCGGCTGGTGATCGTCACCTCGCCCGGAAAGGACGCGGTGGCCGAGTACTTCCGGCCGCAGCCCGAACTGGAGCGGACGCTCGAGGAGCGGGGCAAGACGGACCTGGTCGAGAAGGTCCGGCGGGCGTCCAACCTGCTGAAGGTCGAGACCGCGATCCAGGACAAGGCCCTCGGCCTGGGGCACGCGGTCGGCTGCGCCGAGGGCAACCTGACCGGCGACGACGACGCCGTGGCCGTGCTGCTGCCGGACGACCTGGTGCTGCCCGCGGGCGTGCTGACCCGGATGGCCGCGGTCCGCGAGCAGTTCGGCGGCAGCGTGCTGTGCGCGTTCGACATCCCCAAGGAGCAGATCTCCGCGTACGGCGTGTTCGACGTGCGCGAAACCGGTGAGGACGACGTCAAGCAGGTCGTCGGCATGGTCGAGAAGCCCAAGCCGGAGGACGCGCCGTCCACCTTCGCGGCGGCCGGCCGGTACCTCCTCGACCGGGCGATCTTCGACGCGCTCAAGCGGATCACGCCGGGCGCGGGCGGCGAGCTCCAGCTCACCGACGCCATCGCACTGCTGATCAACGAGGGTCACCCGGTCCACGTCGTCGTGCACCGGGGTGGGCGACACGACCTGGGCAATCCGGCGGGATTCCTCAAAGCTGCGGTTGACTTCGCCCTTGAGCACCCCGACTACGGGCCCGAGCTGCGGGAGTGGTTGCGGGAACGCCTCGGCAACTCCTGAACGAGGGTCAACACATGAGGTCAGTGGACGAGCAGCTCGCCAAGGTGATCGCCGCCGCCGTGCGGCCCGCCCCGGTGCGCGTGGCGATCTCCGAGTCGCAGGGCCTGCTCTGCGCCGAGGAGGTCGTCGCGGAACGCGCGTTGCCCGGTTTCGACCAGGCGGCGGTGGACGGCTACGCGGTGCGCAGCGTGGACGTGCAGGCCGCTGCCGAGGAGCCGGTGCAGCTGCCGGTGGTCGGCGAGATCCCCGCCGGATCCCGCCAGCCCAGACGGTTGCAGCCCGGCCAGGCGGTCCGGGTCGCGACCGGCGCGCCGCTGCCCACCCTGGCCGACGCCGTGGTGCCGGTCGGCTACACCGACGGTCACGCGGCGAAGGTGACCGTGCAACGGCCCGTGCCGTCCGCCGCGTACGTCCGCCGGACCGGTGAAGACGTGCAGACCGGTGACGTCGCGGTGCGCCGCGGCGCGACCATCGGCGCCGCCCAGGTGGGTTTGCTGGCCGCCGTCGGGCGCAACAAGGTGCTCGTCCACCCGAGGCCCCGGGTGTCGGTGATCTCGATCGGCGAGGAGCTGGTCGACGTCGACCGCACCCCCGGCCAGGGCCAGGTGTACGACGTCAACTCGTACGCGCTGGCCGCCGCCGCGCGGGACGCGGGCGCCGAGGTCAGCCGGGTCGGCATCCAGTCCGCCGACCCGCGCCGGATGCGCGAGGTGGTGGAAGGGCGGCTGCTGCTGTCCGAGATCGTGGTCATCGCGGGCGGGGTCGGCGGGGTGATCGGCGACGAGGTGCGCGCCGCGCTGGCCGACCTGGGCGACGTGGACCCCACCAGGGTCGCCATGCACCCCGGCTCGGTGCAGGGCTTCGGCCGGCTCGGGCCGGACGCGGTGCCGACGTTCCTGCTGCCCGCGAACCCGATGAGCGCGCTGGTCGTCTTCGAGGTGCTGGTCCGCCCGCTGATCCGGGCCGCGCTGGGCAAGCGCAACCCGTACCGGCGGGCGGTGAGCGCGCGGCTGCTGTCGCCGCTGACCTCCACCAAGGGGCGGCGCGGGTACCTGCGCGGCCAGCTGCTCCGGGACGCGGACAACGGGGAGTACCTGGTGCAGCCGCTGGGTATCTCCGGTTCGCACCTGCTGGCTTCGCTGGCCGAGGCGAACTGCCTGATCATGGTCGAAGAGGACGTCACCGACGTCGCGGTGGGTGAAGAAGTGATGGTCAGCTTCCTCGCCCAGAAGAGTTAGATGTGCCGAGAGTCATGTGCCGAGAGTCGGACCCGGCGAGACGATCACCGCGGAGCTGAGCGAGGACGGGCACTGAACGACAGAGGGGACGGATGAGCTCGGGTCTGGCGTGGGAGGGCGGTAGACATCCCGGCTGGCCCGTGCGGCTCGGTCCGCTGCGGGTGGACGCCGGCGTCGTCGCGCTGCGCCCGCCCAAGCTGTTCGACGCCTCCACCTGGTCCCGCATCCGGCTGCGCGACCGGGCGTACCTGGAGAACTGGGAACCCACCGCGATCGACGGCTGGCACGAGCGCAACGCGCCCCTGTCGTGGCCGGCGCAGTGGTCGTCGCTGCGCTCGCTGGCCCGGCGCGGCCAGGCGCTGCCGTTCGTGATCACCGTGGACGGCGACCTGGCGGGGCAGATCACCGTGGGCAACATCGTGCGGGGCTCCCTGCGGTCCGCCTGGGTGGGTTACTGGGTCGCCGCCGACCGGGCCGGGGGCGGCGTCGCCACCGCGGCCCTCGCGCTGGTCGTGGACCACTGCTTCGGCGAGGCCGGGCTGCACCGGCTGGAGGCCACCGCGCGGCCGGAGAACGCGGCCAGCCTGCGGGTGCTGACCAAGGCCGGCTTCCGCGAGGAGGGGCTGTTCCTGCGCTACCTGGACGTGGCCGGTGACTGGCGCGACCACATGTGCTTCGCGATGACCTCCGAGGAAGCCTCGCCGGAGGGGCTGGTACGCCGATTGGTCGCGCAGGGGTACGCCCGAACCGCCTGATCTCAGGGCCGAGCGGCTTATTCAGATCACCCGAAAGTGGGTGATACACCACACTTTGGTACGTACGCCGGTCGGCGTGGCTCCGACACAGGTGTGACTGTTGTGACTAGCGTGGCGTACGCAGTTCGCGTGCCACGGGGTAGGGGGAGGTGACGGGGATGCCGAGTTCGCTGATCGTCGTGGGACTGGTGGTGGCCTGGTTGGTCGTCCTCGTCCCGATGGTCGCGCGCAAGCGCGCCGACGCGCGGAGCAGCATGGAGGAGGAGTACGACGCCATGCCTGATGCCGAGTTCGACGAGTACGAGGACTTCGCCGACCCGGTCGAGGACTTCGAGGAGGAGATCGCCCACCGGCCCTACCGGCCCGGTCGCGGCGGCTACGACCCGGAGACCGCGGCCATCGTCGCCCAGGCGAAGTACGCGTTCCGTCGTCGCGTCGTCGGCACGCTGCTGCTCACCGCGCTGGTCACCGGCGTGGTCGCGGGCGTGCTGTACCCGCTCGTGTGGTGGGGCCACGCGGCCGTCGACCTCGCCCTGGTCGGCTACCTCGGGTACCTGCGCCGCCAGGTGCGCATCGAAGAGGACGTCCGCGCCCGCAGGGTGGCCCGGCTCGCCCAGGTCCGCCGCCGGCCGGTGCGCCCCGTCGAGGACGAACGCGCCACCGAGGACGAGGGGCACGAGGAGGAGCAACCCGGCCTGGCGCCGCAGCCGCGCTTCCAGCACCACGTCCGCCCCGGCACCGTCGTGGTCGACGCGGACGACGAGGACCCGGTGTTCGTCGAGTTGGACGGCCCGGACGCCCTGCCCTACCGCAGGGCCGTCGGCGAGTAGAGGGGGGTGGCAAAGCCACCCCCCGACTACTGATATGCTTCCTCCGCACCACAGGAGAACGACAACTGAACACGGGGCTGTAGCGCAGTTGGTAGCGCGACTCGTTCGCATCGAGTAGGTCAGGGGTTCGATTCCCCTCAGCTCCACCATTGCGGCTCTACTTGAACCCTTGTCCGCAAGGACAAGCGCAAGTAGCTCCGCATCGGTAGCCCGCTCAAAGGCGGCTTCCTCCACCGGGAGGGAGCCGCCTTCGGCGTTTCCGGGCCGTTCGACCCGCTGCCTCGCATCCCGGTCTAGACCAGTCCTGCGATGCCCAGCGCCACGCTGTCGCTCTCCACGACGCCCTCCGCGTCGGGACAACGTCGAAGTGCAGCTTCTCGAGCACACCTTGATCACCCCACGCTTCACCGCGCCGCCCCCCCGCGACGGTAAACGCCCTGTGGATCAGCGAGCAGCCGGAGCGCTGCAACGAAGATCTCCGCCCGACGTCTAGGTTGCTCGATGTGTCGGCGAGTTGCCCGTCGATCCCGCGACGCTCGCTGGCGATCTCCCCTAGGTTCGCCTTGCTGTTCGCCTTCGGCCAGTCGGTGTCACCCAGCAAGTCGAGCAAGCGGTCTTCCTGGCTTCCAACTTGTCAAGCCTGTCTAGCAGCCGCTTCGTGCCCGTCCACGGGGCGACCGCTCTACCCGCTTCCCTCGCACACCTAACTGCCTGCGCAGTCATCCTGGAGCACTTCGACCGGACCGTCCGATCACTGCTGGATCACCCGCGGGACGCCGTCGGCATCGCCAAGGAGCTGATCGAACCCACGGCGAAGGTTGTCCTGGTCGAGCTGGGCGAGCCGGTCGACGAACGCAACGAGGACTTGCCTAGTCTCATCAGTCGCGCGCAGCGGGCCCTCCACCTCTACCCGGCAAGCGCGCCAGGGCCCAAATGGTTTGGACGCCGTCAAGAAGATCCTCGGTGGTCTGACGTCAGCGGCTGTTGGTGTTACAGGGCTCCGCGAACGCGGGTGTTGCACCGGTCAGACTTCAGCTGCGCCACGCCTATCTGGCGGTCGGGGCAGCGCGGGCCTGGTGTCAGCTCATCCTCGACACACTGGCTGGTCCTGAAGCACCGTGGCAGCGGACCACGAGTAGCCGACACGCCGTGTTCAGCGCCCTTCGGCTTCAGCTCCCCGCGCATTCACAATTCACGGCTGCGGGCCCCGCCTCAGTTGACACTCGGTGGGTTGCGTACGCCAAGCGCCACACGCAGACGCTATGCCGCCCTTGTGGATCTTCATGTTCACCTCAGCTTCATCATAGCGGTCGTTCAAATGTGAACTTCTGTCGTATACCTCTACGGTGGGATATCGCGAAGTCGTGCTGTGGTACTCTTGTGCTGCGTCTTTAGGAGGTGATGCCAGATGAAGTTTAACCTGACATCCTTCCGCTCCCTGGGAGCTGTATAGCAGCATGGCCGGACGCATGGCGAGGTGGTTGGTTGGATCAGTGTGGCATTGCTGATCCATGTTTCGATCCCAGGGCACTCCTGCGGAGTAAAATAACAGGAGCAGGGTACGCCAACCAGCCCTGAGAGGCCGATTGAAAGGCCCGCCCTCGGCGGGCCTTTCGCATAAGGCCAACTTAGTCGCAAGCTACAATGGTTCCGTGGTCACGCTCGAGGCTTCGCACAGTCTGTACTATGTGTCGAGTGCAGATGAAGTTGTGTCTGCGGAAAGCGCAGACCTGCTCGCCCCGTTGTGTTTTGCGGGGGTGCAACCCCCGCAGCCCGCCCGGCGGGCTTTGCCCCCGGACCCCCGGCCGTACCCGGTTGCGTCGGGTGGTCGGGGCAGGAACCGCTGAAAGGGGCAGCGGCGGGAACCGGCGGTTTTCGCGGTGGTGCTCTGCGACCGGGTTTCACTGCGTCGGGGTTCGACGGGCTCGTTCTCGTCAGGTCCACAGAACGGCGGTTTGCCGGCGGAGCGCGGCTAGTGCCGAATCGGGGCTGTGCCTGCCGAGCAGTACCTGGACGGTCAACCCGTCGGCGAGGGTGATGAGGGCGTCGGCTTCGCTCGTGGCGTCGACCTCGGGGTTGATCCGCCCGTCCTGTTGGCCCGCCCGGAGCAGGGTGACGAGCAGTTCGGCCAGTCCGGCGTAGTGACCGCGTTGGACGGCGGCGAGGGTCGGGTCGACGACCGCCTGCGCGGTGAAGGCCATCCAGACGCGGGCGTCGGACAGGTCCTCGTCGTCCACCGCCAGCATGGCGACCAGCGTCTGCTCCAGCACGGTCGCGACCGACCCCGGTTCCGGGGACTCGGCGATCCGCGCCCGAGCGCGCTCAGTGCCCCGCTGGTTCACGTGCTCCTGCGCGAAGACCAGCATCTCCTCCTTGGTGCGGAAACACCGCTGCACGGCCCCCATGGACACCCCGCCTGCGCCGCGACCTCGCGCAGGGTCGCACTTTCCAGCCCGCCGGGGTTCGGGTCCGCGGTCACGGATGCGCTGTGGCAGACCACTCTCGGGGTCTCGGCCCTGCTCCGGGCGGTGGGTGCGCCCGCGTGGTCGGATTTCGTGGTCGGCGCGCTCGGTGTCGCGCTGCTCGTTCACGCGCTGGTCCGGCGCGGGACAGTGGCGAGGGCCGCACGTGGTTGAGCTGTCCCGTCGCAGGTTCCCGGGCACTGGCCTGGTCGGGATCGGGCACCGCCGACCCTGATCAACGGATCGGCCCCCAGCCGGACGGAACAGGGTTCTCCGCGTGCGTTGTTTGCCCGTGGAGTTCGGCAAGGCGAATTTCCGCACGGTGTCCGGGTGCGCCGGTCGGATTTTTCGTGGGTGCCACTGGAATCCCGAGCGGTTGCCAGGCATTCTGTCATGCCTGAAGGTGAAGATCGGGCTTCTTGGGGGACGGGATGAGTGCCGCCGATTCTCTTGATCTTGCGAGTGGGAGTGCTGCCCGGACGGGGTGGAATTCTGGCGTTGTCGGGTGGAATTCGATCACCGGCGGGATCGGGTGATGAACACCTTCGAGGCGCGGGTGCACCCCGAGGAATTCGACGACCTGCTGGGCCGGGGGCGGCCGGTCCGGTACGGGGCCGGCGACTACCTGATGCGACAGGGCGAGCAGAGCGACTGCGTGATGGTGCTGCGGCACGGTCACGTGAAGATCCTCAGCCAGGACGCGTCCGGGGGTGAGCGGCTCCTCGCGATCCGGCGCAAGGGGGAGCTGCTCGGCGAGTTCGCGTTCTTCCGGGAGGGTGCGCGGACGGCGTCGGTGAAGGCGCACGACGACGTGACGGTGGTGAAGGTGCCGGGGACGCGGTTCCTGGACTACCTCGCGGCGAACCCGGCCATCCAGCAGGACCTGCTGCGGCTGGCGATCGCGAAGCTGTGCGCGCTGGAGAGCAAGCGGGCCGAGGTGGGTCCGGGGACGGCGGTGCCGCGGCTGCTGCGGGTGCTGGTGGACGCGGCCGACGCGTTCGCGGACGACCCGACCTCCGGTAGGCTGCTGGTGCCGTTGACGCAACAGCAGTTGGGCGAGATGGCCGGAATGGCCGTCCTGACAGCCCATCGAGCCGTCAAGACGCTGCGCGAGCGGGGCATTCTCGGCGTCGGCGCGGGAAAGCGCAAGGTGTTGATCCCTTGCCTGGCCTGCCTCCGGCGAGCCGCGTTGTCAACGCAAATCTACGGAAATTCGGACAGAGATATCAACGGATGTGGTGGCGTCGGTCGGTGCCCTGAAAGGTGATCGGCACCGTTGTCGAACCCCGACCCAGCGAGGCACCGTGAGCGTTCCCCTTGCCACCGACTGCACCGTCGTGCGCCTGGACGTGGTGAACTCCAGTTCCGGCGGCCGGCGCAGGCAGGCGCACCTCGACCAGGCGCTGACCGACGCCCTGGACATCGCCCTCGACACCCTCGGCCACCACGCCCTGTACGCGCCCGTGCAGCGGTTCCAGCGGGATGACGGCGACAGCGTCACCCTGGCCTTCGGGTCCGGCATCCCCAAGGCCTGGGTGACGTCGGACATCGTGCTGCGCGAGTTCGACCTGGCGTTGGCCGAGGTCAACAAACCCTTCAACGACAAGTACCGGCTGCGGCTGCGGGTCGCCATGGACGACGGCGCGACCGTCATCGACCCGCCGCACATCAGCGGTGGGCCGGTGACCACGACGGCGCGGCTGATCGACGCCGAGCCGTTCCGGCAGGCCGTCGCGGACGCCCCGGAGGACTTCGGGGTGATCGTGTCCGACCGCTTCCACGCCGAGGTGGTGCTCAGCGGGGAGCGGGGGCTCGACCGCGTCCCGTTCCGACCGGTCGACGTGGTCGTGAAGGACTTCCACCAGACCGGCTGGGTCTACCTGCCCAAGCGCGACCTCGGATGAGGCCCGGTGGTGGGTGGGGCGCGCACCGCCTGCCCGCCACCGCCGTTGTCACCACTCTGTCCGCTTCTTGGCCGCTGTTCTCCCTATTATTTCGGGTTCGGGCCGCGTTTTGTGGTCGTACAGCGGATGAGTGGAAATACTGTCGGCGGTGGGGGCATTGTGTCGATCGGTTGAGCGATTGTGCGTCGGCGGGTGGGACCGTGGGCGGGGGTGGGGTCATTGGGTGAGGTGTTCGCCGCTCGGGTGCGCACCGCTGATCTGCGCGCGCTGCTGGAGTGCGGCCGGCCGGTCCGCTATGACGCCGGAGATCACCTGATGCGGCAGGGGGATCCGGGCGACTGCGTACTGGTGCTGAGTTCCGGGCACGTGAAAGTGGTGGCCCGGGACGGCGCCGGGCACGACCGGTTGCTGGGGATCCGGGGGCGCGGCGAATTGCTCGGCGAGATGTCCTGCGTGGACGGGGAGCCGCGGTCGGCTTCGGTGGTCGCGCACGACCCGGTGATGGCCACCAAGATCGCCAAGGCCAAGTTCGTCGGCATCATCGGCGAACGGCCCGAGCTCGCCCGCGAGGTGGTCCGGCAGGTCTCCGGGCGGTTGCGGGCCGCCGAGCGCAAGCAGTCGGAGCTGACCTCGGACACCGTGGAGACGCGGGTGTCGCGGGTGCTGGCGGAACTGGCCGAGGTGTTCGCCGAGGACTCTGCCGGGCGCGGGGTGTCCGTGCCGCTGGGGCAGGAGGAACTGGCCCAGCTCGCGGCCGCCGCGCACGTGTCGGCGCAGCGCGCGTTGCGGGGGCTGCGGGCCCGCCGGCTGGTGGTCACCGGGTACGGGAAGGTGGAGATCCCGTGCCTGCCCTGCTTCGTCGCACTGTCCGGTCTGAATCGGGCGAAAGACATCACCGGATGTGGTGGCGTGGGTGCCTGCCCTCAAGGGTGATCGCATCGCCAACACCCCTCCGACCACCTCAGAGAGGCAACGTGAGTTCACTCGCACTCGCCCGCACGGTGCTGCGGTTGGATGTCGTCGGCTCCAGCGCTGGAGGACGCGGCAGGCAGGTGCACCTGGACCGGGCGCTGGAGTCCGTGCTGGACCTGGCGTTCGCGGCGGTCCGGGATCCCCGGTACCCGATCGGCAGCGGCTCGTACCGGCGGGCGGACGGGGACAGCGCGACCCTGGTGATCGACGCCTGCATCGCCAAGGCGTGGATCGTGGCGGACTTCGTGCTGCGCGAGATCCCGATCGCGCTGGACGAGGTGAACCGCGCCGCGAACGCCGAGCACCGGCTGCGGCTGCGGATCGCGATCGACCACGGCGAGACGGTGATGAACCTGCCGCACGTGGGTGGCGACCCGGTGGTGGCGACCGCGCGGCTGGTGGACGCGCCCCGGTTCCGGCAGGCGTTGGCCGACGCGCCGGAACGCGACCTCGGGCTCATCGTCTCGGACCGCTTCCACACGGACGTGGTGCAGCGCGGTGAACGAGGCCTGGACCGCGTCGGGTTCCGCCCCATCCACGTGCCGGCCCGGGACTTCCGCCGGCTGGGGTGGCTGTGGGTGCCTCCCGGAGAGGAACAGGTGCTCCGGCGTGTCCGGGGGGTCAAGCCGGAGACGGCGTCCGTGAAGATCGCGGACGCCGTTCGTGTTTTCCGGGCCGGTGTGCCGGACGTGGTGCTCGGGCTGGTGCGCTCCGACGACCGGGACTGAGCCGTTCAGGGGTTGTTCGTATCAGGGTGGCGGTTGCGGTCTCTTCTCCTGCAGCGGGGACGGGGAGGCCGATGACTACCACGGTGAGTTTTGTCGCCCACCAGGACGACGACCTGTTGTTCATGAGCCCGGACATCCTGTCCGACGTGCAGGCCGGGTACGACGTCTGGGTCGTGTACCTCACTGCCGGGGACCTCCCTTGCGGGGAGGGGTTTCCGGCTTGCGGGATGGACTACGCCGACATGCGGGTCCGGGGCGAGCGGGCCGCTTACGCGAGGGCCGCCCGGGTCGCCAATCAGTGGACGTTCGAGTCATTGGTGTTCGACGGTCACCACGTCGCCACCAACACGCTGGACGGCACGAACGTGCGGCTCGTCTTCACCTTCATCCACGCGGCCGGTGGCAGTGACCAGACCGGGGACCTGGCGCGGATGGTGTTCGACGATTCCTTCGTGGCCCACCCGATCGACGGGCGCGCGCCGTACACGCGGGAGTCGTTCGTGGGGATGCTGCGGGACGTGCTGGCCGTGTCGCAGCCCGACTACATCCGCACGCTGAGCACCGTCGGCCACCGGGAGGTGGACCGCGACCACGTCGACCACGTGGCCGGCGCGATCCTGTCCTCGCAGGCGGATCTGGACCACGAGGGGCGGACCTGGATCCGGCGCGACGAGTACGACGGCTACGTGATCCGGGGGCGGCCGGAGAACTGGGACGGGTACTGGCGGGACGAGAAGTTCGCGGTGTGGAACGCCTACCGGCCGCACGACCCCAACCTGGACCCGACGAGCTGGAACAACGTCATGGGGCGGCAGTACCGGGAACGCGTCTTCGAAGCCGGTGATCCCTGGACGCCGCCGAACGACTTCTCGGTGTAGCCGCACCGCTAGGATCGGCCCGGTGCACTTTGTGGCCGATCTCCACATCCATTCCAAGTACTCGCGGGCTTGCAGCCGGGACTGCGACCTCGAACACCTGACCTGGTGGGCGCGCCGCAAGGGGATCTCGCTGGTCGGCACCGGCGACTTCACCCACCCCGCGTGGCACGACCACCTGCGGGAGAACCTGGTTCCCGCCGAGCCCGGGCTGTTCCGGCTGCGCGCGGACCTGGACCGGGACATCGACCGCACGCTGCCGCCGTCGCTGGCCGCCGCACCGGTGCGGTTCATGCTGTCGGTGGAGATCTCCACGATCTACAAGCGCGGCGACCGCACCCGCAAGGTGCACCACCTGGTGTACATGCCGGACCTGGACTCGGCGGCGGAGTTCAACCGCCGGCTGGCCAGGATCGGCAACATCGGGTCGGACGGGCGGCCGATCCTCGGCCTGGACTCCCGCGACCTGCTGGAGATCACCCTGGAGTGCGGCGGCTACCTGGTGCCCGCGCACGTCTGGACGCCGTGGTTCGCCGTGCTGGGCTCGAAGTCCGGCTTCGACGCGATCGCGGACTGCTACGTCGACCTCGCCGACCACGTCTTCGCGGTGGAGACGGGACTGTCCAGCGATCCGGAGATGAACTGGCGGGTCTCCGGGCTCGACCGGTACCGGCTGGTCAGCAACTCCGACGCGCACTCGCCGCCGATGCTGGGGCGGGAGGCCACCGTGTTCGACACCGAGTTGGACTACCACTCGGTGAAGCGGGCGCTGGAGACCGGTGACGGGCACGCCGGGTCGATCGAGTTCTTCCCCGAGGAGGGCAAGTACCACGTCGACGGGCACCGCAAGTGCGGCGTGCGGATGGAACCCCGGGAAACGCTGGCGCACCGGGGGATCTGCCCGGAGTGCGGCAAGCCGCTGACGGTCGGCGTGCTCAGCCGGGTGGAGGAGCTGGCCGACCGGCCGGAGGGCTCGCGGCCCGAGGGCGCCGCCGGCTTCCGGAACCTGGTGCCGCTGCCGGAGATCATGAGCGAGATCGTCGGCACCGGACCGAAGAGCAAGAAGGTGCTGGCGGAGGTCGACAAGCTGACCGCCGCGCTGGGGCCGGAGCTGGGGATCCTCCAGGACGTCCCGGTGGACGACATCGCGGCGCACTCGACGCTGCTGGGCGAGGCCATCGGGCGGTTGCGGCGCGGCGAGGTGGTGCGGGACGCCGGGTACGACGGCGAGTACGGGGTGATCCGGCTGTTCCAGCCGGGGGAGCTGAGCAGGCGCAGCGCGTCCCTGTCGCTGTTCGAGTTCGCTCCCGCCGAGCCGGCCCCGACCCCGGCGCGGGCTCCGGCCGCGTCCGCCGAGCCGCCGGCGGAGTCCCTTGTGGACTTACCGGGCGCCGTCGAAGGACCGAAGTCCTTGCTCGACGGGCTCGATCCCGAACAACGCGCCGCCGCGTCGTCCGACGACGGGCCGCTGCTCATCATCGCCGGTCCGGGCACCGGCAAGACGCGGACGTTGACGCACCGCATCGCGCACCTGGTGACCGAACGCGGTGTTCCGCCGGAGGAGTGCCTGGCCATCACGTTCACCCGTCGTGCGGCCGGGGAGATGGCCGAACGGCTGGCCGCGCTGGCTCCCGGGCACGCCGACCGGCTGACCGTGGCGACGTTCCACTCGCTGGGCGTGCGGATCCTGCGCGAGCACCACGAGGCGGTCGGGCTGACGAGGTCGTTCGGCATCGCGGACCCAGACCGGCAGCTGGAGGTGGCGGTATCCGTCGCGGGAGCGGAGAAGGAGGCCCGGCGGCTGGTCGCCGAGGGCGACGAGCAGTACAAGAAGGCGTTGCGGGCACAGGACCTGGTCGACTTCGACGACCTGATCGCGCTGCCGTTGTCGTTGCTGGAGCGCGATCCCGCGCTGGTCGCCGCCTACCGCGAGCGGTACCGCCGGATCTCCGTGGACGAGTACCAGGACGTGGACGAGCAGCAGTACCGGCTGCTGCGGCTGCTCGCGCCGGCCGACGGCAACCTGACCGCGATCGGTGACCCGGACCAGGCGATCTACCGGTTCCGCGGTGCGGACGTGGGGTTCTTCCTGCGGTTCCGGGAGGACTTCCCGGGCGCGCGGGTGGTCCAGCTGACCCGCAACTACCGGTCCAGCCCGCAGGTCGTCGCGGGCGCGTTGCAGGTCATCTCGCCGTCGACGCTGGTGCCCGGACGCGAGCTGCGGGCCATGGGCGAGCACGGCGACGCGCTGATCGGTGTGCACCACGCGGCGTCGGAGCAGGCCGAGGCGGCGTTCGTGGCGCGGACCGTGGAACAGGTCCTCGGCGGCGCGTCGTTCCACGCGTTCGACAGCGGCCGGGTGTCCGCGTCCGAGGGCACGCAGGGGCTGGGTTTCTCCGATTTCGCGGTGCTGTACCGGACGGACCGGCAGTCGCGGGCGCTGGTGGACGCGTTGACGCAGTCCGGCCTGCCGTTCCAGAAGCGCTCGCACGACCGGCTGGTGGACCGGCCCGGCGTGTCCCGGATCGTGCGCGAGCTCGGCTTCGCGTCGGGGGACTCGGTGGCGGCACGGGTGCGCGCGGTGGCGGGCGCGGACCACACCGCGTACGAGCTGCTCAAGCCCTTGGCCGTGGAGTGCGGCTCGGACTTCGAGCGGTTCCACACGACGCTGGCGCTGGGCGTGGAGGTGGACACCTGGGATCCGCGCGCGGACCGGATCTCGCTGCTGACCCTGCACGCGTCCAAGGGCCTGGAGTTCCCGGTCGTGTTCATCGTCGGGTGCGAGGACGGGCTGCTGCCGCTGCGGTGGCCCGGAGCCGCCGAGGACGACGACGTGGCCGAGGAGCGGCGGCTGATGTTCGTCGGGATGACCCGCGCCCAACGGCACCTGTTCCTCAGCCACACGGCGGGGCGACCGCGCTCGCCGTTCCTCGAAACGTTGCAAGAGTTCACCCGGATCGGGAACGCTCAGCCGAAGCGGAAGAAGCGCGGCACCCAGCTCAGCCTGCTCTGATGCCGCCCGTCAAGATCACAAGTGGACTGGACCATAAGCCGGCGATATGACTCTACTGGCATATCCGCCATCTCCCTCAGCCGGCTAGCGTCGTCCGCACGGCCCCGCATCCCGTGTCACCACCCCTGCAAGGAGACAACGGATGACTCGACGCATTGCCGCCGCTGTCGCCGTGGCGGTCCTGAGCGCTGCCGGTGTGGCAGCGACTCTGGCCACCACAGCGACCGCCGGTCCACCACCAACGCAAGAAGAGAGCGGTGTCATCGCCGCGATGGCACGTGACTTCAAGATCACGCCCGGTCAGGCGCGAGCACGCCTCGTCCGGGAAGCCAAGGCGACGCAGACCGAGAGCACCCTGAAGTCCCGGCTCGGCGCCGGCTACGCGGGTGCCTGGCTGAACGACGACGCCACCGAACTGGTGGTCGCGGTCACCGACCAGGCGCAGATCCAGGCGGTCAAGGACGCCGGCGCGACGCCCAAGGTGGTCAAGCGCAGCCAGATCCAGCTCGACGCCCTGAAGGCGAAGCTGGACGCCAACCCGAACGCGCCCAAGGACGTGCCCGCCTGGTTCGTCGACGTGAAGACCAACGACCTGGTCGTGCTGGCCCGCAACGTCGACAGCGCCAAGGCGTTCGCCAAGGCCAGCGGGGTCGACGAGGCCGACGTCCGGTTCGAGCAGTCGACCGAGCAGCCGCGGGCGCTGATCGACGTGATCGGCGGCAACGCGTACTACATGGGCAGCGGCGGTCGCTGCTCGGTGGGCTTCTCGGTCAACGGCGGCTTCGTGACCGCCGGCCACTGCGGCCGGGTCGGCACCACGACCACGCAGCCGAGCGGCACCTTCGCCGGGTCCACCTTCCCCGGCCGCGACTACGGGTGGGTCCGGGTCAGCGCGGGCAACACCATGCGCGGCCTGGTCAACCGCTACCCCGGCACGGTGCCGGTGAAGGGTTCCAACGAGGCGGCGGTCGGCGCCTCGATCTGCCGGTCCGGCTCCACGACCGGCTGGCGTTGCGGCACCATCCAGCAGAAGAACACCTCCGTGACCTACCCCGAAGGCACCATCTCCGGAGTTACCCGCACGAACGCCTGCGCCGAACCCGGCGACTCGGGCGGCTCGTGGCTCTCCGGTGACCAGGCCCAGGGCGTCACCTCCGGCGGTTCCGGGAACTGTTCATCCGGCGGCACCACGTACTTCCAGCCGGTGAACCCGATCCTCCAGGCCTACAGCCTCCAGTTGGTCATCGACGGCGGCGGCACTACAACCAGTCCCACCTCGCCGACGACGACGACCAGCAACCCTGGTGGCACGACCTGGCAGCCAGGCGTCGCGTACGCGGCCGGCTCCAACGTCACGTACGACGGCGCCGGGTACAGGTGCTTGCAGGGGCACACGTCCCAACCAGGCTGGGATCCGCCTGCCGTGCCCGCTCTGTGGGAGCGCGTGGGCTAGCGGCAAGCTTCACGCGCGGGGGAGGGGTCCGATTCGCGTCGGGCCCCCCTTCTCCGTCGCGTCTACCGGGGATGACGGGGCGTTTGCGGAGGCGCCCCGCCCCCACTTACCTCCCTGGCCGGCTCCACCGCGGTCAGGTGCCCGCGGGTCTCGACCGCCTCCGGGCGGGGCACCCGAGACCCGCCGGCGGGTTTCCCGGATCGGCCGGTACCCGGCTTCCGCGGCCTTCCGGCCAGCCGAGTCCGACCGGTCCGGTGCACCTCTCCCGCGACCCGGCCGATTCCGGCCGGGTCGACCGCGTGCGGACGGTGGACCGGCCGCGATCCGGTGTCTACCGGTGCGAGCCGCCCGTCGCGTCCAGCCACGCGCCGGTCACCCACCGGGCGTCGTCGGAGGCCACGAAGGACACCACGTCGGCGATGTCGGACGGTTCGCCGACGCGGCCCAGCACGGACCAGCCCGCCACGGCGGACCGGGCGGCCGGGTCGTCGCGCAGCCAGGCGGCGTTGATGTCGGTGTCCACCACGCCGGGGGCGACGGTGTTCACGGTGATGCCGCGCGGTCCCAGTGCGGCGGCCAGGCTGAGGGTGAAGGTGTCCAGGGCGCCCTTGGTCATGGCGTAGGCGATGCCTTCCGGGAACGGGATGCGCGTCACGCCGGACGAGATGTTGACGATGCGCCCGCCGTCGCGGAGCAGTGGCAGGGCCTTCTGCACCACGAAGAACGGTGCCCGCACGTTGACCGCGAACACCTCGTCGAACTCCTCCGCGGTCACCTCGGGGATCGGCTTCGACAGGCCGATGCCCGCGTTGTTCACCACGATGTCCAGTTCGGTCAGCGGCTCGAACAGCGCGTCGATCTCGTCCGGCAGCGTCGCCCGCACCGCGAACGCGCCGCCGCCCGCGAGCGACACGACCTCCTCGGCGGCCTCCGCGTCCCGCGCGTAGTGCACGACGACCCGCACCCCGTCCCTCGCCAAGCGCAGCGCGATCGCCCGCCCGATGCCTCTGCTCGCGCCCGTCACCAGTGCCGTCTTCACGTCTACCTCTTCTGTAGTGGACGTTACAGAATTGACTGTAGCGGTCGTTATAAAATGGTGGCGTGGCGGGGCGCAGACGTGGGTTCGACGCGGAGGCAGTGCTGGACCAGGCGATGTGCGCGTTCTGGCGGGCGGGCTTCGACGCGACCTCGGTCGCCGACCTGACCAAGCTCACCGGCGTCAACCCGCCCAGCCTCTACGCGGCGTTCGGGGACAAGAAGGCGCTGTTCGCCGAGGTCGTGGAGCGGTACCAGCGGACCTACGGCGCGTTCACCACCCGCGCCATCGAGGAGGAGCCGACCGCCCGCGCCGCCGTCGAACGGATCCTGCGCGAAGCCGCCGCCGAGTACACCGACCCCGGACACCCGCGCGGCTGCCTCGTGCTCAGCGCGCCGGAACTCGGTGAGCTGCGTGCCGCCGCCATCGACGTGGTGGAGGCCAAGATCCGCCGCGACATCGCGGCCGGGGTGCTCGCGCGGGACGTGGACGCGCACGGGCTCGCGGTGTTCGTCGCCGTGACCGTGCGCGGGATGTCCTGCCTCGCCCGCGACGGTGCGACCCGGGAAGAACTCGCTCACGTTGCACGTGCGGCCATGTCGGCATGGCCCGCACCCGTACCCTGAGAGTCGACGAGAAGGGGTGGTGGAGGGCGTGGAGCTGGCCGAGTCCCTGTTGGCGTGGCTGCACGGCTGGACCGGCGTCCCCCTCTGCCCCGGCGACTGGGCGTGGACCACGACGGCGCTGGGCGCGTCCATCGGCGTGCTGCCGACGGTCGCCGCGCTGCTGTCGATCATCGTCCGCCGGGTGGTCGGCAACTCGTACGGCCCGGTCACCGGGGCGATCTTCGCGGTGCTGGGCGTGACCGGCACGCTGGTGCTGCCCTGGGTCCTGTTCTCCGGCTCGTTCAACGCCCTGCGCACCAGCTCGCTGGACGGCGCGCAGTCGCTGGCCGAGTCGCCGTGCCGGGTGTTCACCCAGGGCCAGTACCTGGTGGGTGCGCCCTCGATCATCACGGCGTTCAACGACGGGCCCGGCACGGTGTACTTCTACGTGGGCCTGTCGACCGCCGTGCTCGCGCTGCTGAGCCTGCTGTTCGTGATGCTGCAAGCGGGTTCGGCGTTCCGGCTCGGTCCGAACTGGCCGCGCCGGGTGTTCTGGCCGCCGTTCGTGGTCCTGCTGGTAGCCACCTCGGCACTGCCCGTGACGCTGGTCGGCCACCTGCTGCTCGGATTCTTCCCGGTTGCGCTGATCGGCTCACTGGTGGTGCGGGTTTTCGGGTTGACTACCGCCATGCTGAACCGCCCCGGCCGGGACCGCGGCACGCCGGCCTCCTCGTCGCCGCCCGCCGCGTCGTCGCGCCACAACCCGCCGCCCTACCAGGGTCCGCCGAAGCCGCCGCCGTACCAGCCGGCCCAGGTCCCGCCGTACCGGCCGGTGCCGCCGTACAACCCGAACCTGCCGCAGACGCCGGTGCAGAAGCCGGTCCAGACGCCGGTGCAGCCCCGGCAGTACCCGCCGACGCGGATCGCCGAGGTGTCGCCGGCCGACCAGCAGCCGCCCCGGCCGACACGGGTGGAGCAGCAGCCGGCCAAGCTCGCGGACACCCCCGGACCGCTGCCGTTCGGCCCCGGTGCCGGCGCCGGGGCCGCGACGCCGGCGCCGAACCCGTCCGACTCCGGCCAGGTGTGGAACCCTGCGGGCGGTCGGTTCCGGCGCGTCCGGCAGCTGGGGCGCGGCGGGTTCGGCACCGTGTGGCTGGCCGTGGACACCCAGCTCGACCGCACGGTCGCGGTGAAGCTCGCGCACGCCCCGGACAACGACACCGAGCAGCGGATGCTGCGCGAGGCGCGGGCGCTGGCGGCGGTGCGGCACCCGAACTGCGTGCGGGTGTTCGACATCGTGCAGGACCCGGACGGGCTCGCCATCGTGATGGAGTACATCGACGGGCAGCCGCTGTCCGACGTGGTGCTGAAGAACGGGCTGCTCCAGGACAAGCTGGCCGCCCGGCTGTGGGTGAACATGGCCGACGCGCTGGCCGCCGCGCACGAGCGGGGCGTGCTGCACCGGGACGTGAAGCCGTCCAACGTGATCGTCGACGGCAGCGGCACGGCGCACCTGATCGACTTCGGCATCGCCCGGTCCAAGGGCGACAGCACGCTCACCGCCACCGGGATGATGGTCGGCACCCCCGACTTCCTCGCCCCGGAGACCGCGCGCGGCGAGGCGGCCAGCCCGGCGTCGGACGCCTGGCAGCTGGCCGCCACGGTGAGCTACGCGCTGACCGGCCACCCGCCGCGCGGGTCGCGGGAGAACCCGATCTCGTCGCTGATGGCCGCCGCGCAGGGTGAGCCGTGCGTGAAGCTGCCCCAGCACAGCGCCCACCACCGGCTGCTGACCACGGCGCTGGACGGGGATCCGAAGCGCCGCCCCTCGCTGGCGTCGATCCGGGCGGAACTGGGGTCGTGGCTGTCCCAGGCGGGCGTGAGCAAGGAAGGCCCGGTGACCCGGCTGATCGACCGGCCGGAGCCGCCGACCCGTCCCGTGCGCTGAACGGTCACGTGCGAAGAACGGTGCCGTGCGCTGAACGGTGCCGTGCGCTGAACGGTGCCGTGCGCTGAACGGTGCCGTGCGCTGAACCAGGCGGGCAGCACGCGAGCACGAGGGCGATCCTGGTAGGCGGCACAGGGCTGGTCCGTTCACTTGATCGGGTGGGATTCGGTCCGACGCCAGCCACCCGACCGCCCTGTTTCGGCCGTCGCCGAACCTAATTCGGCAGCGACTGCGGACATCGACCTGGCTGCGCTGAACCGCCCCGTGGAGGCCTTCGTGGCCTGCCGCGTGCGGCCGTTGAGCCATGCGGTGATCGACAACTTCAAGGGGGCGCTGACCGGCTTGCCGGAGGTCCTGGCGACCTACGTGCGCGGGCGACGACTTCCTCATCCACGTCGCGGTCCAAGACCTGGAACACCTCTACGAGTTCCTCATCCACCGCCTGAGTGAACGTCGCGAAGTCCTGAGCTTCCGCAGTCCGGTCATCTTCGAAAGCACCCGGAAGCCGGTCCTCACCGAACTGCCGGGCTGATCGGCGCCCGGCACTCGGCGTCACCGAGTGCCGGGCCCCGAGGTCACCGCCAGGACGGGAGCCAGCGTTGGGCTTCCCACATCTCCGGTGTGATGGGTATGCCGTTCAGGATGGGCCAGAGCCACACGAAGTTCGCCACCACCAGCCCCACGTACAGGGCCACGGCGAGCAGGCCGGTGCCCCGGCGTTCCTGACCGGCGGATGCCGAGCCCATGACCTCGCCCAGCGCCAGCGCGATGCCGAGCACCAGGAACGGCGCCATGGGCATCGCGTAGAAGTAGTACATCTGCCGGTCCACGTTGGTGAACCAGGGCAGGAAGCCCGCGCCGTAGCCGACCAGCACGGCCGCGTAGCGCCAGTCCAGCTTCGCGATCGACTTCCACAGCGCCCACGCCAGCACGGGGAACGCCAGCCACCACATCGCGGGCGTGCCGACGAGCATGATCGCCCCGATGCACGTCGCCGCGCCGCAGCCGGTCTGAGAGCCCTCGTAGTAGTAGAGCATCGGGCGCAGGCCCATGGGCCACGTCCACGGCTTGGACTCCCACGGGTGGCGGTTGGTGTCGGACGTGACGAGCTTGGTGTGGAAGTCCAGCACGTTGCCGCTGTAGTACCAGAGCGCCCGCAACGGCTCCGGGATCCACGAGTCCTGCGGGATCTTCACGCCCGCCACGTGCCGGTCGATCGCCGTCTCGCTGGCGAACCACGACCACCAGGTGGCCAGGTACGCCAGGACCGGGATCAGCGCCAGGGAGAACAGCGACGGCAGCAGGTCCTTGGCGAACGTGCCCAGCCACGGCCGCTGCACGCCCGCCGAACGACGTGCCGTCGCGCTCCACACCACGGACAGCACGCCGAAGAACGCGATGTACCAGGCACCCGACCACTTGACGCCGCACGCCAGGCCCAGCGCGACACCGGCCGCGAACCGCCACCACCGGAACCCGAGGGAGGGCCCGAACACCGAGTTGTCCACCCAGCCCTCGCGCACCGCCACGGCCAGCCGCGACCGCACCTGATCGCGGTCCACCACCAGGCACGCGAACGCCACCACCACGAAGAACACCAGGAAGCTGTCCAGCATCCCCATCCGGGACTGCACGTGCGTCATGCCGTCCGCGATGAGCAGCACGCCGGCGATCGCGGCCAGCAGGTCCGACCTGGTCAACCGGCGCGCGATGCGCACCACCAGCAGGATCGTGATCGTCCCGGCCAGCGCGGCGGCGAACCGCCAGCCCACGCCGTCGTAGCCGAACAGCCACTGGCCGATCGCGATGAGCTGCTTGCCCAGCGGCGGGTGCACGATCAGCTCGTAGCCGGCGTTGTCCTCGTACCCGCCGTTGCGCAGCACCTGCGCCGCCTGGGGCACGTAGTGCTTCTCGTCGAAGATCGGCGTGCCCTTGTCGGTCGGGAACCCGAGGTTCCAGAACCGCACCACGCCGCCGACCAGTGCCACGGCCAGCGTGACCAGCCACCCGCGCAGGGCGCCCGACAGCGGTCCGGGTTCGAGCTGTTTGGCCCGCTGTTCGCGGTCGTTGCCCGGAGGCGGGCTGGTCGGGGGCAGCTCCCCGACGTCGACCACGTCGTCTGCGGACTGCGGTGCGATCAGGCTCACGAGGGCGATCGTAGGGTGAAGGGTGTGAGACCTGTATCGGGATCAGGCCGTCTGGTGCTGGCCGCTACTCCACTCGGCGACATCCGAGACGCTTCACCACGCCTGGTGGACGCCCTCGGGACCGCCGACCTGGTGGCGGCCGAGGACACCCGGCGGCTGCGCTCCCTCGCCGCCGCCCTGGACGTGACGCTGAGCGGGCGCGTCATCAGCTTCTACGACCAGGTGGAGACCAGTCGCCTGCCCGGTCTGGTGCAGGCCCTGCACGCGGGGCAGACGGTGCTGCTGGTGACCGACGCCGGGATGCCCAGCGTGTCCGATCCGGGCTACCGGCTGGTGGCGGCGTGCGTGGCGGAGGGGATCACGGTGACGTGCCTGCCGGGCCCGTCCGCCGTGACGACCGCGCTGGCCGTCTCCGGGCTGCCGTCGGACCGGTTCTGCTTCGAGGGCTTCCCACCGCGCAAGCAGGGTGAACGGCAGCGCTGGTTCGCCGCACTGGCTTCGGAACCGCGCACGTGCGTCTTCTTCGAGTCCCCGCACCGGCTGGCCGCGACGTTGGCGGACGCGGCGGCGGTACTGGGGGACGACCGGCGGGCGGCGGTGTGCCGTGAGCTGACCAAGACCTACGAAGAGGTGAAGCGCGGCGGGCTGGGTGAGCTGGCCGAGTGGGCCGGGGAGGGGGTGCGGGGCGAGATCACGGTGGTGCTCGCGCCGGCGGAGGCCCGTGAGGGGCCGTCGATGGAGTCGCTGATCGCCGAGGTGAAGCAGCGGGTGGCCGATGGGGAGCGGTTGAAGTCGGCGGCGGCGGAGGTGGCGGCGGCGGCGGGGGTGAGCAAGAAGGCCCTGTACGACGCCGTGGTCAGCGGCGCCTGACCTCGACCAGCCGGACTTCGACCTGCGGTAGCTCATCGAAGCGGGCACGGCTGTCTGTGGTCACCAGAGTGCGGTTCGTCGCGCGCGCCGTGGCCGCGATGACGAGATCATGCGCACCGCGCGGTGAGCCTGTCCGCTTGACGTGCGCCAGCAGCGCCGCATGGTGCTCGGCGACAGCCGAGGTGTAGTCCTCGATCGGCACGGTTGACAACACGTCGTCCAAGAATGCGCGCTGTACCGCTCGGCGTGCGCGATCGTCGTCCAACAGGACTCCGGTCAGGTATTCGGCGAGCAGGATGGCCGGCAGTGCCACATCGTCCTCGTCCGTGATGGCGGCCAAGTCGAGCTTTCCCCGTGCGCCCGCGACCAGCACGCCCGTGTCGAGGATCAGTCGCGCCACGGGTCCTCATCCAAATCGGAAGCCGCCAGATCGCGCGCGTGAGTCACGTCGGCCTCGAACTTGGCATCCAACCCAGTGTGGTCCTGCCACCGGCGGAACACTTCGCGAAGTGACTTGCCGTTGGCCCGGGGAGCGGGGGTGATCATTGCGACTCGCCGACCGTTCCGCGTGACCACGATCGTTTCACCGTGCTCGGCTTCGTCCAGTACAGCGGAAAAGTTGCGCGACGCCTCGGACGCCGCCATCTCCTTCATGGTCTCAGACTATCAGAATCTGATTATCCAGTCACGGTCGAGCCGGACCGGTCGGGCTTCGCCAAGGAGTCGGTGACGTGCCGGCAGGGCGTCCGTGCTCGTCGACAGTCAGGTCCCGCCGTCCTCCGACCGGGGCACCGCACTGCGCGACTCCTCGAACTCCATGTCCTACGTCACGAAGCTCGGGTCATCCGGACGCCTTGATGGCGCCGTCTACGTGCAGGATCCGGACTACGTCCAGACTTATAGAATGGCGATGAAGAACCTGCAGACAGTCGCCATGTCGCCGCAGCAGACCTTTGTCGTACCTGAAGGTCTCCGCCAACGCCGGTTAGGTCGGGAGGCAGCCTTGTCCAGGCTCCGGTGGTTCAAGAGCAGCTACAGCACCAACAACGGAGCCTGCGTAGAGGTGGCGTTCACCCCCGGCACGGTCCTGGCACGTGACTCGAAGAACCCGCACGCCGGTCGGCTGGCCTTCTCGCCCACCGCCTGGCGCGCCCTGACCGCTCGCCTGGCCCGGTAGCCGCGGCCGGGCCTCGCTCGTCCGGCTGAACGGCACGGCTCACCCCGACGCAACCGCGAGCCGCTGAAAACCAGGTGGCGCCCCCTCCGTAGGCTTAACACATGAGTGCCTCCGTGTTGACCGCGGTGGCGTGGCCGTATGCGAACGGCCCGCGTCACATCGGTCACGTATCAGGGTTCGGTGTCCCCTCCGACGTCTTCTCGCGGTTCATGCGGATGTCGGGGAACCGGGTGCTGATGGTCTCCGGCACGGACGAGCACGGAACCCCCATCTCGGTCCAGGCCGAGAAGGAAGGTCTCACCGAACGCGAACTCGCGGACAAGTACAACCGGGTCATCGCGGAAGACCTGCAAGGGCTCGGGCTGTCCTACGACCTGTTCACCCGGACCACCACGGGCAACCACTACAAGGTCGTGCAGGACCTCTTCCTCGCCCTGTGGCGCAACGGCTACGTCATCCCCAAGACCGAGATGGGCGCGATCAGCCCGTCGACCGGCCGCACGCTGCCCGACCGCTACATCGAGGGCACCTGCCCCATCTGCGGCTACGACGGCGCGCGCGGCGACCAGTGCGACAACTGCGGCAACCAGCTCGACCCGATCGACCTGAAGAACCCGCGATCCCGGATCAACGGCGAGGTGCCGAAGTTCGTCGAGACCGAGCACCTGTTCCTGGACCTGCCGCAGTTCATCGACGCGCTCGGCGGCTGGCTCCAGACCCGCACCGAGTGGCGGCCGAACGTGCTCAAGTTCAGCCGGAACCTGATCAAGGACCTGCGACCGCGCGCCATCACCCGCGACCTGGACTGGGGTGTGCCGATCCCGCTCGACGGGTGGCGCGACCAGCCGCTGAAGCGGTTCTACGTGTGGTTCGACGCGGTCATCGGGTACTTGAGCGCGTCCGTCGAGTGGGCCCGGCGCAGCGGGGACGACGACGCCTGGAAGGAGTTCTGGACCGGCGACGCCCAGGGCTACTACTTCATGGGCAAGGACAACATCGTCTTCCACTCGCTGATCTGGCCGTCGCTGCTGCTCGGTCAGAACGGCCAGGGCGCCAAGGGCGGCGAACCGGGCGCGTTCGGCCCGCTGAACCTGCCCACCGAGGTCGTCTCCAGCGAGTTCCTCACCATGAGCGGCTCCAAGTTCTCCACCTCGCGCGGCACCGTCATCTACGTGACGGACTTCCTGCGCGAGTTCGGCCCGGACGCGCTGCGCTACTTCATCTCGGTGGCCGGCCCGGAGAACCAGGACACCGACTTCACCTGGGACGAGTTCGTCCGCCGGACCAACTTCGAGCTGGCCAACGAGTGGGGCAACCTGGTCAACCGGTCGATCTCGATGGCGCACAAGAACGTGGGCGCAGTGCCGACCCCGACCGCGCTGACCCAGGCCGACCACGACCTGCTCGGCCTCAGCCGGCGGGCGTTCGACCTGGTGGGCGCCAACCTGCGCCGGTCGCGGTTCAAGCAGGCCTCCGGCGAGGCGATGAAGGTGGTCGGCGCGGCCAACCGCTACCTGTCCGAGCAGGAGCCGTGGAAGCTCAAGGACGACCCGGCGCGCCGGGACACCGTCCTGCACACCGCGCTCCAGGTCGTCCAGGACGCGAACACGCTGCTCACGCCGTTCCTGCCGCACTCGGCGCAGAAGGTGCACGAGGCGCTCGGCGGCACCGGCGTGTGGTCGGCGCAGCCGCAGGTCAACGAGGTCACCGACCTGGACGTGCCGGAGCGCGAGTACCCGGTGCTGACCGGTGACTACGCGGCCGAGCAGGCCCGCTGGGCGTCCACGCCGATCGAAGTCGGCCGCCCGCTGGCCAAGCCCGCGCCGCTGTTCGCCAAACTGGACCCGGAGCTGGCGGAGAACGGCCCCGAGTGGGCCCCGATCGTGACGTGAGCAAGCGCGGAGGCGAACGGCCACCGGTCCCGGAAGCACTTCCGGTCCCGGTGGTCGACGCGCACACCCACCTCGACGCCTGCGGGGCGGAAACACCCGACCAGGTAAGGGAAATGCTCGACCGGGCGAACGCGGCGGGCGTCGACCGGGTGATCACGGTCGCGGACGACCTCGCCGCCGCCCGCTGGGCCGCCGAGGCGTCCACCTGGGACGAACGGGTGTTCGCGGCGGTCGCCCTGCACCCGACCCGGACGTCCGCGTTCACCGACGCCGACCGGGCGGAACTGTCCCGGTTGGCCGAACAGCCGCGGGTCGTGGCGATCGGCGAGACCGGCCTGGACTACTACTGGGACTACTCGCCGCCGGCCGCCCAGCACGACGCCTTCCGCTGGCACATCGAGCTTTCCAAGCGCGTCGGGAAGCCGCTGATGATCCACGACAGGGACGCGCACGACGACATCCTGAAGATCCTGGACGAGGAAGGCGCGCCGTCCACAGTGGTCTTCCACTGCTTCTCCGGCGACTTGGCCTTCGCGCGCGCGTGCGTGGAAAGGGGTTTCGTGCTGTCGTTCGCGGGCACCACGACCTTCCGCAACGCGCACGCCCTCCGGGAGGCCGCGGCCTGGACCCCGGCCGATCACGTGCTGGTGGAGACGGACGCGCCGTTCCTCACCCCGCACCCCTTCCGGGGACGGCCGAACGAGCCGTACTGCGCCAACTACACGCTGCGCGACCTGGCGACCCTGCGTCAGGTGGAATCGGCCGAACTTGCGTCAACTGTCACCCGAAACGCCGAACGGGTCTTCGGACTTCGTGACCAGGCGGGTTCGTGATGCTCCTTACGACAAATGGCCGACACCCTTGCTCCGCTGGGCGGGTGACTGATTTCACAACGCCAGTAGGGGTGTTTGCACAACCCCCGCGCACCCGTTACGGTCCCGTGACCGTGCCCCGAGTTCAGTCCTGAGGGGGCGCAGCCCGCAGTCGGGGCGGGTTACACACCAGAAGCGAGAAGACGAACACGTAGCGGGAGATGCCGGAGATCACTAGCTGACCGCCGACACCTAACGTGCGTGAAGCGCGGCTTCGCGCCTTCAGGAGGTATGGAACCCCGTGAACTCGTTCAACGAGGACACCGACTGGTTTACTCCCGTGCAGCCCGCACCGGCGCCACCCACCGCCGTCGACGTGCTGGACAGGCCGGAGTCCGGTTGGTCCGACTGGGACACCACGGTTTTCAGCATCACGCCGGACGACGTCCTGGAGGTCCTCGGACCTGACGCGGACGAACTGCTGGCGAGCGCCGATGTGGACGTCGACGAGCTGATCCGGCTGATCAACGCCGAGACCACGCTCCTCCCGCCGATCATCATCCCGGACGAGGTCTCCCAGGACCGGGTCGCGGGCAGCCTGGCCGCCGAGCAGCCGAGCGCCCCGCCCGCCGCCCTGGTCGAAGCCGCCGGGAAGTGGAAGCGCCGCTTCCTCAAGGCCGCGGTCGCCACCGTGCTGGTGACCATCTCCGGCGGTGGGGCCACCGCCATCGCGATGGACAAGTCCGTCACGGTCGACGTCGACGGCGAAGCCACCACCGTGCGCACCTACGAGTCCACGGTGGGCGAGATCCTCGCCGACGAGGGCATCACGGTCGGCGAGCACGACGCGCTCAGCCCGTCCCCCCAGGCCAAGGTCGGCGACGGCGGGAAGATCTCGCTGGACCGCGGCCGGCTGGTGAAGATGACGGTCGACGGCGAGCAGCGCGAGGGCTGGGTCCGCTCGGTCACCGTGGACGAGGCGCTGGACCAGCTCAAGGTCGACGACGAGGGCGCGTGGCTCTCCCACGACCGCGGCATGGCCGTCCCGCTCGACGGCCTCTCGCTGGAGGTCAAGAGCCTCAAGACGGTCACCGTCTACGACGGCGGCAACGAGCCGAAGCGGATCACCACGACCGCGGTGACGGTCGACGAGCTGATGAAGACCCAGAACCTCGCCCTGGGCCCCGAGGACAAGCTCGAAACCGCCGCGGACCTGCGCATCACCGACGGCGCCGAGGTCCACATCAGCCGCACGGGCGTGTCCGTGGTCAACGCGACGGAGGCCGTCGAGCCGGCCGTCGAGGAGATCCCGGACGGCTCGATGCCGAAGGGCCAGAAAGAGGTCCTGGAGCCGGGCGAGGCCGGCGAGCAGATCGTCACTTACCGGGTGACCATCAAGAACGGCAAGGAGATCAACCGCGAGAAGTTGGGCGCGAAGGTCACCAAGGAGCCGAAGGCCAAGAAGGTCAAGGTCGGCACCAAGCTCCCGCCGGACGGCGAGGTGTGGGACCGGCTGGCGCAGTGCGAGGCGACCGGCAACTGGGCCATCAACACCGGCAACGGCTACTACGGCGGCCTCCAGTTCAACAAGAGCACCTGGGACGCCTACGGCGGCAGCCAGTACGCCGCGTACCCGCACCAGGCCTCTCGCGAGCAGCAGATCGCGGTCGCGACCAAGCTGCGCGACGCGCGCGGCGGCTACTCGGCCTGGCCCCACTGCCGGCAGAAGCTGGGCCTGCCGTAACTTCTGACTGTGACTGGAGCTCCGTCCTCGGCCGGCCCCGGCAGCGCCAGTGCGCTGCTGGGGCCGGCCGACGTTCGTCGGCTGGCCGCCGAACTCGGCATCCGCCCCACCAAGAAGCTCGGGCAGAACTTCGTGCACGACCCGAACACGGTGCGCAAGATCGTGTCGGTGGCGGACCTCGCCGAGGACGACGTCGTGCTGGAGGTCGGTCCCGGGCTGGGCTCGCTGACGCTGGCGCTGCTGCCGTCGTGCCGCGAGCTGGTGGCCGTCGAGATCGACCCGGTGCTGGCGGCGAAGCTCCCGCGGACGGTGGGCGAACGCGCGCCGGACCTCGCCCGGAGGCTCACGGTCGTCGAGGCCGATGCGATGCGCGTCACGGCCGACCGGTTCCCGGCGGAGCCGACCGCCCTGGTGGCGAACCTGCCGTACAACGTGGCGGTGCCGGTGGTGCTGCACCTGCTGGCCGAGCTGCCGTCGCTGCGCACCGGGCTGGTGATGGTGCAGGCCGAGGTGGCCGACCGGATGGCCGCCGGGCCGGGCAGCAAGGTCTACGGGGTGCCGAGTGTGAAACTGGCCTGGTACGCCGACGCCCGGCGGGCCGGTCCGGTGTCCCGGTCGGTGTTCTGGCCGGTGCCGAACGTGGACTCCGCGCTGGTCGCGTTCACCCGGCACGAGCCGTTGTCCACAGTGGACAAGAAGGTGCTGTTCTCGTTGGTGGACGCGGCTTTCGCGCAGCGGCGCAAGACGCTGCGGGGCGCGCTGTCCGGGTGGGCGGGCTCGGCCGCCGAGGCGGAGCGGCTGCTGGTCGAGGCGGGGGTCGATCCGGGCGCCCGCGGCGAGCAATTGGCGGTCGGCGAATTCATCCGGATAGCCGAGGTTTGTTCACCGTAACGGCCGATGATCTTTCGGCCGATAGTGTGATTTGACGAACGATCCTCGCACAAGCTTGCGTTCGAGCCGGTGCGTCAGGTGTACTCGTGCTGCCATCCCGAGCGGCCGAGAGACCTGGCTCTACGACGCCGCAGCAACCACCTCCCCATGGAGGCAGGTGCTTCAGCCAGGATCGATGGAGGATCACGTGCCCAGGATGCTGCTCACACGCAGGCGAGTCGTCGACCACGGCCGCCGCACCGTTTCGGGCTGTCGCAGCTACTCCGCCTAGGCGCCTTTTTTCGAGTCCTCGCCGTCCTCTCCGGACACCCTTTCGAGCTGGCTTTCGGACGCGCACGCCACGAGCGTGCGCTGCCGCGTGCAGTCGTGGAGCGAAACGTGATCACTGTTGAGAACCTCACCAAGACCTTCCCCGGGAGTACCGGTCAGGTTCGCGCGCTGGACGGCGTGAACCTGGACGTCGCCGCGGGCACCGTCCTCGGCGTCGTCGGCCCCAGCGGGGCGGGCAAGTCCACCCTGGCCCGGTGCGTGGCCCTCCTGGAGCGGCCCGACAGCGGCGCGATCCGCGTCGACGGCACCGACCTGGTCTCCCTGGGCGGCCCCGCGCTGCGCGCCGCCCGTCGGCAGATCGGCGTTGTGCCGCAAGGGGATTCGCTGCTGCGCCAGCGCACCGCCGCGGGCAACGTGGCGCTGCCGCTGGAGTCCGCCGGCGTGCCCGGACCGCAGCGGCGGACCCGGGTCGCCGAACTGCTCGACCTGGTGGGCCTGACCGACAAGGCGGGTTCGTACCCCGACCAGCTCTCCGGCGGCCAGCGCCAGCGGATCGCCGTGGCGCGCGCCCTGGCGGCCAGCCCGTCGGTGCTGCTGGCCGACGAGCCGACCTCGGCCCTGGACCCCGACACCACCGGCTCGGTGCTCACCGTGCTGGACCGGGCGCGGGCCGAGCTGGGCGTGACGGTGCTCGTGGTCACCCACGACATGGGCGTGGTCCGGAAGATCTGCGACGACGTGGCGGTGCTGGACGGCGGGCGGGTGGTCGAGCACGGCAAGGTGCTGGACCTGGTCGCGGACGCGGGTTCGCGCACGGCCGCCTCGCTGCTGCCCGCGGTGGACCAGAACCCGGCCGCCGAAGGCGCCTACGACCGGGTCGCGGACGTGGTGCTGGTCGGCTTCGCGGCCGTCGGCGCGCTGCTGCCCGAGGCCACCAGCCGGTTCGGGGTGGAGCTCAACCTGCTGGGCGGCGGCCTGACGCGGCTCGGCGAGACCCCGGTGGCGCGGTTCCGGGTCGGTTTGAACGGTGAGCGGGCGGACTCGGCGCTGGAGTGGATCGCGGAGGCGGGTGGCGCGGTGCGCCGGACGCTGGCCGGTCCTCAGGGAGTAGCTGCGTGAGGTCTGCCACACCCTGGTCCACCGTGTTCGACTACACGCTGGTCGCGACCGGCCAGACGTTGTACATGGTGGGCGTCTCCACCCTGATCGCTGTTCTGCTCGGCACTCCCCTCGGCGTCTGGTTGCAGCTCACCGCTCCCGGTGGGCTGCGGCCCAGGCCCTTGGTGCACAAGCTGGTCGGCTTCGTGGTCGACCTCGGCCGCTCGATGCCCTTCCTGGTGCTGCTGGTCCTGCTGACCTCGTTGACCAGGCTGCTGCTCGGCCACACCATCGGACCCACGGCGGCCATCGTGCCGCTCGCGGTCGGCGCCATCCCGTTCGTCGGCAGGCTCGTCCAGAACGTCCTGTCGGAAGTGCACGTGTCGGTGGTGGAGGCGGCGGTCACGACCGGTGCCTCCACCCTGCGGATCGTGCGCAGCGTGCTGCTCCGCGAGTCGCTGCCCGCGCTGGTCAACGCGATCGGCGTGACCGCGATCGCCCTGCTCGGCTACTCGGCGATGGCCGGCGTCGTCGGCGGCGGCGGCCTCGGCGACCTCGCGGTGCGCGAGGGCTACCAGCGGTTCAACGACCGCTACCTGTGGGCGACGGTGGTCGTGCTGGCCGTCATCGCCACCCTGATCCAGTTCATCTCCAACCGTGTCGCGCGCGGCGTCGACCGCCGCCGGCACGCCTCCGTGTGACCTCCGCCGTTTTCAGTGATTAAGGAAATCCCATGCGTATTCGTGCTGCCCTCGTCGCCGTGCTGCTGACCGCAGTGGGCTGCGGAAGCGGCCAGACCGGCGGTGCCGCTTCCGACCCGGACGCGGCCCTCAAGGTGGGCGTCAGCCCCGTCCCGCACGCCCAGGTGCTGAGGTACGTGGCGGACAACCTGGCGAAGGACAAGGGCCTCAAGATCGAGGTCGTGGAGTTCACCGACTACGTGCAGCCGAACACCGCGCTGGTGGACGGCTCGCTGGACGCGAACTACTTCCAGACCGTGCCGTACCTGGAGACGTTCAAGGCGGAGAGCGGCGCGAAGCTGGAGTGGATCGGCCCGGTCCACCTCGAACCGCTCGGCGTGTACTCCAAGAAGCACAAGAAGCTGACCGACCTGCCGAACGGCGCGAAGGTCGCGGTGGCCAACGACGCCACGAACGAGGCCCGCGGCCTGCGCCTGCTCCAGGACAACGGCCTGATCAAGGTGAAGGCCGGCGCGGAGAAGACGGCGACCATCCGGGACATCGCGGAGAACCCGAAGAACCTGGAGTTCGTCGAGCTGGAGGCCGCCCAGCTGCCCCGGTCGCTGGAGGACACCGACGCCTCGGTGGTGAACGGCAACTACGCGATCGACGCCGGCCTCAAGCCGTCGACGGACGCGCTGGCGCTGGAGAAGTCCCAGGGCAACCCGAACGCGAACGGCCTCGTGACGCGGGCCGAGCTGAAGGACGACAAGCGGATCAAGGACCTGCTGGAGCTCCTCCAGTCGCAGCAGGTGAAGGACTACATCAAGGAGACCTTCTCGGGTTCCGTGCTGTCCGTGTGACGTCTTCCGCGTGATCTCTCGGGCGTGCCCTCCGTCGTGGTGTGAACCCCGGCGGGGGGCACGGCCGCGTTCGCGCCCGCCGGGCTTCCGGCGGGGTGGTCCGGCCGGTCCCGGAGACACGCCTGCTTCGGTGCTCCGCCGCTGGTGAGGGGCGGGTGGGAGCGAGGACTTGGCGGACGCCCGTAGGCTTCATGGCGTGCTCGCCGTAGTCCCACCCCCGGTCACCGTCCGCGTCCCGGCCAAGGTCAACCTGCACCTGGCGGTCGGCGAGGCGCGCGCGGACGGCTACCACGACCTGGTGACGATCTTCCAGGCGTTGTCCCTCACCGACGAGGTGACGGTCGCCATCGCCGACGAGCCGGGCGTGGAGGTGCGCGGGGAGGGCGCCGATTCGGTGCCCACCGGGCCGTCCAACCTGGCCTGGCGGGCGGTGCGGGTGCTGGCGGAGCACGTCGGGCGCGACCCCGACGACCCCAAGGTCCGGGTGGCGATCCGCAAGAGCATCCCGGTCGCGGGCGGCATGGCCGGCGGCAGCGCGGACGCGGCGGCGACGCTGGTCGGGCTGACCTCGCTGTGGCGACTGGAGATCGGCCGCGACGAGCTCGCCGGGCTGGCCGGCCGGATCGGCGCCGACGTGCCGTTCGCCCTGTACGGTGGCACCGCCCTGGGCACCGACCGGGGCGACCAGATCGTCCCGGTGCTCGCCCGGCACACGTTCCACTGGGTGCTCGCCTTCGACCGGCGCGGGCTGTCCACGCCCGAGGTGTTCGACGAGCTCGACCGGCTGCGGGCGGAGGGCGACCCGCCTCGGGTCGGCGCGGCGGAGGCCGTGCTGGAGGGCCTGTCGTCGGGGGATCCCCGGCAGCTCGCCCTGCTGCTGGGCAACGACCTGCAAGCCGCGGCGGTGTCGCTGCGGCCCAACCTGCGGCGCACGCTGCGGGCCGGGGTGAACGCGGGCGCGTTGGCGGGCATGGTGTCCGGGTCCGGACCCACCTGCGCGTTCCTCTGCACGGACGGCGACTCGGCGGTCCGGGTGGCGGCCGAGCTGGCGGGTGCCGGGGTCTGCCGGACGGTCCGGGTCGCGCAGGGGCCGGTGCACGGGGCGCGGGTGATCGGGACCGAGGAAGCGCCTCGGCCGACGCCGCCCGAGGTCCACGCTTAACTTCCCAACGAAGGTGTGTTGATGGCCAACTTGGTCAACTTGGAGAACGTCTCCAAGTCGTTCGGTGTGCGTCCGCTGCTGGCCGGGGTGTCCCTCGGGGTCGGTGAAGGCGACCGGATCGGCGTCGTCGGGCTCAACGGCGGTGGCAAGACGACCCTGCTGGAGGTGCTGGCGCAACTCGCCGAGCCGGACGAGGGCAGGGTCAGCCAGACCCGCGGCCTGCGGATGGCGGTGGTCACCCAGCGCACCGAACTGGCCGAGGGCTCGACCGTGCGCAACGCGGTGATCGACCCGCTCGGGTTCGACGCCGAGCACGAGTGGGCGGCCGACCCGCGGGTCCGGTCGATCCTGGACGGCCTGGGCATCACCGGCTTCGGCCTGGACTCGCCGGTCGGCACCATGTCCGGTGGCGAACGCCGCCGGGTCGCGCTGGCCGCCGCGCTGGTGCAGGACCTGGACCTGGTGGTGCTGGACGAGCCGACGAACCACCTGGACGTCGAAGGCGTGCGGTGGCTCGCCGAACACCTGCTGGCCCGCCGGACGGCGCTGGTGGTGGTGACCCACGACCGGTGGTTCCTGGACACGGTGTGCTCCCGCACGTGGGAGGTCGTGAACGGCCGCGTCGAGCAGTACGAGGGCGGCTACGCGGACTGGATCTTCGCCCGCGCCGAACGCGCCCGCCTGGCCGACGCCGTCGAGGAGAAGCGCCGCAACCTGGCCCGCAAGGAACTCGCCTGGCTGCGCCGAGGTGCCCCGGCCCGCACCTCCAAGCCCCGCTACCGCATCGAGGCGGCGGAGGCCCTCATCTCCGACGTCCCCGCGCCGCGCGACAGCGTCGAGCTGCTGGCGTTCGCCAAGCGCCGACTGGGCCGCACCGTCCTGGAGCTGGAGGACGTCACCCTGACCGTCGGCGACCGCACCCTGGTGCGCGACCTGACGTGGCGGATCGGACCGGGTGACCGGATCGGCATCGTCGGCGTGAACGGGTCGGGCAAGACGACCCTGCTCAAGGCGCTGGCCGGGGAGCGCGAGCCGGACACCGGCAAGCGCGTCCAGGGGCAGACGGTGAAGCTCGCGCACCTGAGCCAGGAGCTGCACGACCTGGACGGCTCGATGCGCGTGCTGGAGGCCGTGGAGGAGGTGGCGCGGCGGGTCGTGCTGGGCAAGCAGGAGATGTCGGCGTCCCAACTCGCCGAGCGCTTCGGCTTCTCGTCCCAGAAGCAGTGGACCCCGGTGGGCGACCTGTCCGGCGGCGAGCGGCGACGGCTCCAGCTGTGCCGGCTGCTGATGGCCGAGCCGAACGTGCTGCTGCTGGACGAGCCGACCAACGACCTGGACATCGACACCCTCCAGCAGCTGGAGGACCTGCTCGACTCGTGGCCCGGCACGCTGGTCGTGATCTCGCACGACCGTTACCTGGTGGAGCGGGTGTGCGACCAGGTGGTGGCGTTGTTCGGCGAGGGCGGCCTGACCGACCTGCCGGGCGGCATCGACGAGTACCTGCGCCGTCGCGACCAGCAGCGCGAGGCGGTGACCCCCGTCGCGGCCAAGACCCAGACCCAGTCGAACGCGGCTGACCAGCGCGCGGCGCGCAAGGAACTCGCGCGGCTGGAACGACGGCTGGAGGTGCTGCACAAGAAGGAGGCGAACCTCCACGCGGCCCTGGCGGAGGCGGCCACCGACCCCGAGCGGTTGATGGCCCTGGATGCCGAACTGCGTGCCGTGCTGGCCGAGGCGGCAGACGTCGAAGCCCAGTGGATGGCGGCAGCCGAGACAGCCGAAGGCTGACCACCACCGCGCCCGCTTCCCGAGAGCCACGCGCCGAGCCTTGCCTCCCTGCCGCTCCCGAGAGCCGTGCGCCGCACAGACCCGTGTCTTCGTGTTCTCCCCGTATGGCCTGCCCGGAGGGCTACCGCGCTTGTCGTGGGGGTGCAAGCACGCTTCACCGCTTGCACCCCCAGGACAAGGGTGGTCGTCTTTGACAGGTCATGCGGGGAGAACACGACGCCTTCCGTTTTTCCTCCCCGGAGGCCTGCCAAGCGGCGAGCGTCGCTTTTCTCTTTGACCGGCAGCGATCGAAATCCAAGTCGCCGACCGATCCCGCTAAAAGAAGAAAAGCGTCCTCGCCGGACGGGCAGGCCGCCAAGGATCCCATAAAACCAAAGCATAAAAGATACGAGCGGACTGTGTGTCATCCCCGCATGTCCTGGTCAAAGACAACCATCCTTGTTCGGGTAATGCAAGCGAAAGGCGTGCTTGCATTACCCGAACAAGGATGGTTCGCTGCGCGCAGGCCATACGGGGATGACACACAGCAAGGCAGAGGTGTGCGCGGGCGCGCTGGCCTGGGGCGGTGCGTTAGGTCGCGGGTGTGGAACGGGTGTGGGGTTGCGGGTGTGGCTGGGCTGGTCAGCGGCCTCGGCGGCGGAGTTCGGTGACGAGGAGAGGCATCAGTTCGTCGATGAATGTGCAGTCGTAGCCTTGGCCGTTCACCATGGACAGGGTGAAGCGGGTTTTGGCCACGTCGGCCGAGGATGCGCCGATCATGCCGTCCAGGGCGATGCCGACTTCCTCCAGCACGCGGTCGACCTGGGAAGTCCGGTAGCCGCGTTGGGTGGGGTCGGCGAGTGGCAGCTTGACGGCGCGCAGTTGTTTCCAGGACGTGATCGGCGGGATCGCGCTCGGCCTTGTGGGACCGTCGCCGAGTTGTTTCTCCACTCTGGCCAGGAAGGCGTCCACTTCGGTTTCGTCGTAGCCTCGTCGGCCGAAGATGGGGCGGCTGAACCTGACCTCGCGGATCTCCTGGGCGGTCAAGTCGCCCTGGCCCAGCAGGGTGTTCTCGATGCGGTCCAGGAACCTGTCGACCTGGGACTCCTGGTAGCCCCGTCTGCCCCGGGGCGGTTTGCCGAACTCCACCGTGCGGACGTCGCGGGCGGTCAGGGGTCTGGTGCCCACGCCGGGGCGGGGGCGGACGGGGGGAACGGGGGTGCGTTCCAGGGTGACGACGACCAGGTCCAGGAACGTGTCGACGTCGTCCTCGTCGTAGCCGACCTGACCCGGCGGGGCGAAGGAGAACTCCTCCTCCTGCACTTCGATCGCGGTCACCGAGTCGCGGCCGGCCAGGGTGGCTTCGATGCGCTCCAGGAAGGCGTCGATCTCACCCTCGGCGTAGCCGCGGTTTCCGGGTCTCGGCTTGTGGAAGCGCACGCCGCGCACGTCCTGGGGCGTCAGCCTCGGCGCGGGTCGCATCCCGGTCGACGTGGCGTGCGCACCCTGCGCGGGAGCCACCGCCTGTCTGCGCTGCGGTGTGGAGCGCAGGGTTTCCGCCACCAGGTCCATGAACACGTCGACCTCGGCCGCGTGGTACCCCGGCCTGGCCGGGCGGAACCGCATTCGGCGCACGTCCTGCTCGCCGACGTCGTCGCGGCCGAGCAGGGTGGCTTCGATGCGGTCCAGGAAGTCGTCCACCTGCTGCTCGTCGTAGCCGGGCTGGCCGGGTGGCGGGCGGTGGAAGGCGACCTGTCGCAGATCCTGCGCGCTCAACAGCGGCGCCGGATGTGCGGGCGTGTGCTGACGCGCTTCGAACCCGGCCACCCCGTTGCCTCCTTTGGTCGTATACCGGGGAGTATCGCCGGACGGTGGTGAAGTTGTTTCGTCCTATTGGCTCAATGCGGTGGAGATCGTTCTACGCTGACGGCCATGAGCCGGTTCGTGGACACCATGGTGGCAACCGCTGCGAGGGCCGAGGATCGTGGGATGACGACGGGGGAGCCGACCGCTCCGGTTCGTCGGACGTGGGGCGAAGTGCACGAGCGGGCCGCCCGGATGGCCGGTGCGCTGGTCGCCGGCGGCGTCGCGCGGGGCGCGTCGATCGCCGTGCTGGCGGGCGACCCGGCCGCCATCGCGCCCGCCGTGCAGGCGGTGTGGCTCTCCGGCGGCAGCATCACCATGCTGCACCAGCCGACCGCCCGCACCGACCTCGCCGAGTGGGCCGAGGACACCCTGCGCGTGCTGTCCATGATCGGCGCGAAACTGGTCCTGCTGGGCAGCCCGTTCGACGCGCTGGCCGCCGTCCTCGACGAGCACCACGTCGCCTACCGCACGCTCGACGACCTGGACGGCGAACCGCTCGCCGCGCCGGTCGAGGTGGACGAGTCGGCGACCGCCCTGCTCCAGCTCACCAGCGGCTCCACCGCCGACCCGAAGGCCGTCCGCATCACGCACGGCAACCTGTGGTCCAACGCGAAGGCCATGGAGGTGGCCGCGCGGCTCGACCCGCAGACCGACCGGATGGTGTCGTGGCTGCCGCTGTTCCACGACATGGGGATGGTCGGTTTCCTGACCGTGCCGATGCTGTTCGGCATCGACCTGGTCAAGGTCACCCCGGCGGACTTCCTCGGCCGCCCCACCCTGTGGCCGGACCTGATCAGCCGCTACCAGGGCACCATCACCGCCGCGCCGAACTTCGCCTACGCCATCGCCGCCCGCCGGATGGAGGGCGTCGCGGACGGCACGTGGGACCTGTCCCGGCTGCGCATCGCGCTGAACGGCGCGGAGCCGATCGACCCGACCGCGGTGAAGGCGTTCACCGACGCGGGCGCGCGGTTCGGGATGCCGGCGGAGTGCGTGCTCTGCGCCTACGGCATGGCGGAGACGACGCTGGGCGTGGCGTTCGCGCCCGTGTTCACCGGCATCTCGGTCGACGTCGTGGACCCGGACGAGCTGGAAGCGGGCCGGCGGGCCGTGCCGGTGGCGGCGGACAGCCCCAACGCGCGGGCGTTCCCCCTGCTGGGCCCGCCGTTGCCGGACCTGGAGGTGCAGGTGGTGGACGAGTCGGGCGCGGTGCGCGGTGAACGCGAGGTCGGCCGGCTGCGGGTGCGCGGCGAGGCCGTGACGCCCGGCTACCTGACCGTGGACGGCCCGCGGGACACCCAGGACGCCGAGGGCTGGCTCGACACCGGCGACGAGGGCTACCTGGCCGACGGCCAGGTCGTCGTCTGCGGGCGGCGCAAGGACGTCATCATCATGGGCGGCCGCAACATCTACCCCACCGACATCGAACGCGCCGCGACCTCCGTGGAGGGTGTCCGGGCGGGCAACGCGGTGGCCGTGCGGCTGGACGCGGGGACGCGGCGGGAGCGGTTCGCGGTGGTCGTGGAGTCCAGGCTGGCGGGCGAGGACGAGGCCGTGCGGGAGCTGGGCAAGCAGATCACCGCACGGGTCGTGGACGCGGTGGGCCTGCGCCCGTTCTCGGTGGTCGTGCTCAAGCCCGGCAGCCTGCCCAAGACCCCGTCCGGCAAGCTCCGCCGCTCGGCCGCGTCGTCCCTGGTACCGAGCTGAGCCCGTACTAGTGGAACTTGTTCTGGTGGAACTTGTTCCTGGTGGAACTTGTGCTAGTGGAACTTGTTCTGGGCGGCTTCCAGCCCCAGTTCCAGCAGCGCTTCCACCGCGTCCGCCGTCCGGTCCAGCTCGAACGCCAGCTCCTTGCGCTCGACCAGGGAGAAGTCCCGCAGCACGTAGTCGGCCGGGTCCATCCGGCCCGGCGGGCGGTCCACGCCGAAGCGCACCCGGTGGTAGTCCTTGGTGCCCAACGACTTCGTGATCGACCGCAGCCCGTTGTGCCCGTTGTCGCCGCCGCCGAGCTTCATCCGCACGGTCGCGAACGGCAGGTCCAGTTCGTCGTGCACCACGACGACGTTCGCGGGCGGGACCTTGTAGAAGTTGGCGGTCCCGGCCACCGGACCGCCCGAGGTGTTCATGTAGCCGCGCGGCTTGGCCAGCACGACCCGCTTCGAGCCCAGCCGGCCCTCCAGCACGTCCGCCCCGCCCCGGTGCGCCTTGAACCTCCCGCCGATCCGGTCGGCGAGCACGTCGAGCACCAGGAACCCGACGTTGTGCCGGTTGCCCTCGTACTTGGGTCCGGGGTTGCCCAGTCCCACGACCAGGCTCACGTCATCGGCCACGGGACCGGAACTCCTGCTCCAACTCGTCCAACAGGGCGTCCACCGCACGCGTCTGGTAGCCCCGCCGCAGACCCGACGTGGTGCTGAACCTGGTGTGGCGGACCTCGCTCGACGTCATCCGCCCCTGTCCGTCCAGCGACGTGGCGGCCCGCGCGAGGAAGGCGTCGACCTCGCGGGAATCGTAGCCGTTCGACGACCGCGGCAGCTTCACCGCCCGCAGGTCCGCACCGGTCCGCAACGTGGTGGGCGGCACCGACCCGGCGCGCAGCTGCCACTCCAGGCCGGCCAGGAAGTCGTCCACCGCCCGCTGGTCGTAGCCGCCGGGCATCTCGTGGAACACCACCCGGCGCACCTCGTCCGGGTGCATCCGGGTCCGGCCGGCGAGGGCGTCCGCGATCTTCAGCAGGAACGCGTTCACCTGCGCCGGGTCGTAGCCCTTGCCGCCGCGCTTGCGGGGGAACACCGTCCGGCGCACCTGCGCCGGGCTCAGAGACGAGAACGGCACGCCACCCCAGCCCGGAGGCGGGGGAGGCGTGCCGTTCGACCAGCCCGACGTGATAGGGCTCAGCTCTCCTCGGTGGCCTCGTCGTCCGCGGCCTCACCCTCGCCACCGTCCAGCTGGGCGGCGGTGGGGGCGGCGTTGACGGCGACGACCAGCGCGTCGGCGTCGGTCACCAGGGTGGAGCCCGACGGCAGCGCCAGGTCCGAGGCGTGGATCTGGGTGCCGGCCACGACGCCGGCCACCGACACCTCGACCTGGTCGGGGATGTGCAGCGCCTCGGCCTCGACCTGGATCGTGGTGAGGTCCTGGGTGACCAGGATGCCGGGGCCGGGCTCGCCGACGATGATCACCGGCACCTCGACGGTGACCTTCTCGCCCCGCTGCACCAGCAGCAGGTCGACGTGCTCGATGTAGTTCTTGATGGGGTGCGTGGTGACGGTCTTGGTCAGCGCGAGTTCGCTGGTGGACTCGATGTCCAGCGTGAGAACTGCGTTCTGACCGTGCTCGCGGACGACACGGGCGAACTCCAGCGCCGGCAGGGCCAGGTGCTTCGGGTCGGAACCGTGGCCATAGAGCACCGCGGGGATCTTGCCGGCACGACGGGTGCGGCGGGCTGCGCCCTTGCCGAACTCGGTGCGCTCCTCTGCGGCGAGACGGACCTCGGACACGGTGGGGCTCTCCTAACGGTCTGGCCTTGATACGTCGGGCGGGGCCGGGCGGGGTGCTGGCCTGCGGCGGCGGGCGGCGCGGAGGGTGAACACGCGCGGCATCACAACCGCCGCGTCGATCACGCCGAGCGTGATGCTCGCCCTCGCCGAGGCAACCCGACCAGTGTAGGCCGGGCCGAGGACGAGGCCTAATCGGGGGTGGCGGACCGCTCACAGCGGGCGATGGAGTCGATCTCCCCGAGGATCGCGGGCAGCACCTCGGGGTGCTCCCGGCACAACCTCGGTATCGCCGAGTGCCAGCCCGGATAGGTGCTCGCCACTCCGGCCGCCGACCAGTCGACCTGCCCGAGCACGGTCCGCTGCGCCTGTCGGTGCTCGTCCTGCGCCGCTCGGCGTGCCGCATCCTCGATGCGCACGAACTCGGAGTCGGCCGGCGGGTCGTCGGCCGGCGGGTCCGCTTCCTCGCGCTCCGGGCCGATGCGCAGCCGCTGGTGAGCGCCGTGCTTGTGCGCGGTGCGCCGGGTGACCTGGTCGCGGGCCGCCGCCGCGTGGGCGAGCAGTCGTCGGGCCTGGGCGGGGTCGCTCCGGTGGACCGGGTGCGCCATTCGCTGCATCGCCTCGCAGCGGAGAGCCGGATCCGACACGGCGAGGGCGCGGGCCTCGGCTTCGGCCAGGTCGCCGGTCGCGAGGACGGCTTCGACCAACGGCATCAGCAGCCGGGGCTTCGGCCAGGCGTCGGCCCTCGCCTTGGCGGACCGCTCGGCCTTGAGCAGGAGCGCGCCCGCGCGCTCCACGTCGAGTGCGGCGACCGCCCGGACCACGGTCGCGAGCGCCAACTCGTAGCCGGGGTGGCCCTTCAGGACGTCGAGCAGGGGTTCCGCGACCGCCGGCTCACCCGCCGCGACCGCCGCCCGCACGACGGCCAGGCACGCGTCCCCGCGCCGGATGCCCGACGTGATGGCCCTGGCGAGCCCTCCGGCACGTCCCGGGTGACCGGCGGTCGCCATCGCCTTGACCACCAGGTGCATCGCGAGGTCTCGGCGGCTCTTGCCGGGCACCGCCCGCGCGGACTCCTCCGCCCGGTGCAGCAGCCGGGTCACGCGGTGCGGATCGTCGGCCGCAGCGCGCAACGCCGCTCGGAGTTCACGGTTCGCGCGCGTCGGGTCCGCCGCGAACTCCGTCACGGGGTCGGCCGCGCCCGCGATGGGGGCCGGTGCGCCGCGCACCACCTCGGCGGCGTCACGCTCGGGGGGTGCGGGGACCGGCTTGCGCACGCCGGGGTCGCCCCGGTGCTTGAGGACGCCGGCGTCGCCCCGGTGCCGGAGCACCCGTTGCGCCGCCGCGGCCCGCTCCCGGTCATCGGCGATCGTGCCCGCCACCGCTTCCGCGCGGTCGAGGTCGCCGGTCTTCAGCAACAGCTTGACCGTCGCGGTGAGGTCGCTGTCGCGCTGCTTCGGGGGACCGGTGCGGACGCGGCGCGCAGCCATCGCCAGGAGCCGCCGCACGCGGTCGGACGCACCCCGTGCCAGCGCCTCCTCGGTGATCGCCACCAGGGCGGCGAAGAACGACGCGGTGTCCGCCACCGATTCGGCGACCGACTCGGCCCGGTCCAGGTCGCCGCGTCGGCACAGGGCCTGCACGAGCTGCCGCAGCGCCAGGCTCTGGGTGTCCCGGTCGGGTAACGACCTGGCCAGCGCCTCCGCGCGGTCGGGGTTCCCGACGAGGGCCCACAGCGCCGGCAGGACGGGTGGCACGTGCGCGTTGCGGTCGGTGAGCCGGTCCCGGTGCACGGCAAGCCGGCTCACCGCGACGAGGTCGGTCTCATCTGCCAGGGCCTGGGACGCCGCGCCGATCTCGGCCATCGCCGCCACGTCGCCGCCAAACCGGTCGCGCAGCCGGTCGTGCCGGGCCGGATCGGTGGCGCAGGCCAGCAGCCGGGGTGTGTCGCCCGCCGCGACGAGCATCGCGTGGTAGCCGTGCAGCAGGTAGGTGGGGGTGTCGGCGGGCCAGTCGCGGGCGCGGTGGTCGTCCGCCCAGGCGTGCACGCGGTCGCGGTAGGCGGTCAGACTGCGGCCGAGCATCTGCACCGTCTTGCGTTGCAGTTCCTCGTGGGTGAGCAGGTAGACGTCGGTCGGGTCGCCGAGGCGGTGGTCGCCGGCGCGGCGGGCGAAGCTGCGGCCGGTGACCGTGGTCAGGTGGTCCTCGACCTCCCAGGTGGACGCGCCGGAGAGGGTCGCCAGGTCGGCCGCCGTGAGGCCGCCGCCGGCGGCGGCGAGCAGGCCCAGCAGGTCCTGTTCCAGCGCGCTGCCGTGCAGCAGGCGCTTCAGCTCGCGCTCCATGTCGGCGCGTTCGGCCTGCGCCTTGGGCGACGGGCTCAGCACCCGCACGACGCCGGGCTCGCGCAGCGGGTGGTGACCGGGCACGTCGGCCGGGATCGGTGGGTTGGGGCGACCGGCGACCACGACCCGCATACCCGCCGGTGGCCGGGCAGGCAGCAGGGCGGCGACGCTGTGCGCGTCCGGCCGCGTGGTGACGCCCCGGTCCTCGTCCAGGCCGTCGACGACCAGCACGAAGTGCTCCCCGCGCGCCCGGCAGGCGTGGGCGGCCTCGGCGAGCAGCCCGAGCAGGTGCGCCTCCCTGGTCGCCTCGGTCAGGAACGGCGGGAGGTCCTGGTCCAGCAGGGTGACCAGCTGCTCCAGCACGTTGTCGATGAACGCGTTCCGGTCGTTCTGCGCCGCGAGGCGGGCCGTGATGAAGAACGACACCACCCGCACCCCGGGCGGCGGGTCGAGCACGAACCAGGACAGCAACGCGGACTTGCCCGACCACGGGTCCGCCCGCCACCACCGGTACGCGCCGGCCGTGCCGGCGGAGGTGCAGAACTCGGCCAGCTCCGCGAGCTCGGCCTCCCGGCCGACCAGCTCGGCCGGCGCGATGCGCGCCACCTGCTGCCGGTAGCGGGTCCGCACCGGGCTGCCGGTCAGCAGGTTGACGTCCCGGACCTGGAACACGTCGCCGGTCACCGTGCCGGACACCGAGTTGGCGACGGCCGGCGCGCCGTGGGGCGTGCCGGCCGTCGCTTCGCGTCTCCCGCTCACCGGCCGATCATCCCGCAGGAGCGGCCGGATCCGGGTCAGGCGTTGCCGTCGAACAGGCTGGTGACCGAACCGTCCTCGAAGACCTCCTGGATCACCCGGGCGAGCAGGGGGGCGATGGGCAGCACGGTCATGGCGTCGAAGCGCTTCTCCGCCGGGATCGGCAGGGTGTCGGTGAAGACCACCTCGCGGGCGCCGCACGACCGCAGGCGCTCGACGGCCGGTCCGGACAGCACCGGGTGGGTGGCGGCGATGACCACGTCGGCCGCGCCCTCGGCCAGCAGCTGGTCGACGGCCTTGGTGATGGTGCCGCCGGTGTCGATCATGTCGTCGATGACGACGCACAGCCGGTCCTTGACCTGGCCGACCACCCGGTTCGCCACGACCTCGTTGGGCCGCAGCGGGTCGCGGGTCTTGTGGATGAACGCGATCGGGGCGCCGCCGAGGGTGTCGGCCCACTTCTCGGCCAGCTTGGTGCGGCCGGCGTCGGGCGAGACGATGGTCATCTCCTGGCCCGCGTACTTGTGGCGGACGTGGTCGGCCAGCAGGGGCATCGCCCACAGGTGGTCCACCGGGCCGTCGAAGAAGCCCTGGATCTGGGCGGTGTGCAGGTCGACGGCCACCAGGCGGTCCGCGCCGGCGGTCTTGAACAGGTCGGCGACCAGGCGGGCGGAGATGGGCTCGCGGCCGCGGTGCTTCTTGTCCTGCCGGGCGTACGGGTAGAACGGCATGATCACGGTGATGCGCTTGGCCGAGGCCCGCTTCAGCGCGTCGACCATGATCAGCTGTTCCATCAGCCACTGGTTGATGGGCGCGCAGTGCGACTGGATGACGAACGCGTCGCAGCCGCGCACCGACTCCTCGAACCGGACGAAGATCTCGCCGTTGGCGAAGTCGTAGGCCGACTGCGGGGTCACCGACACGTTGAGGTGCTTGGCCACCTGCTCGGTCAGCTCCGGGTAGGCGCGTCCACCGAACAGCATCAGGTTCTTCTTCGGCGTTCCGGGCATGGTGGGGTTCACGGTCAGCGCCCTTCCTCGGTTGTGTCGGCGTCCTGCGGTGCGAGCGCCTCTTGCGCCGCCTGGGCGGCCGGGGTGCCGGGCCTGCGCCGCACCACCCAGCCCTCCAGGTTGCGCTGCGGACCCCCGGACACGGCGAGCGCGCCCGGCGGTACGTCCCGGCGCACCACGGTGCCGGCACCGGTGTACGCACCGTCCCCGACTGTGACGGGGGCGACGAACATGTTGTCGGAGCCGGTCCTGGCGTGAGACCCGATGACGGTGCGGTGCTTGTTCACGCCGTCGTAGTTCACGGTCACGCTGGCCGCGCCGATGTTGGAGTGCTCGCCGATGGTGGCGTCGCCGATGTAGCTCAGGTGCGGCACCTTCGAGCCGGTGCCGATCTCGGAGTTCTTCACCTCCACGAACGCGCCGATCTTGCCGTCCGCGCCCAGCCGCGTGCCGGGTCGCAGGTAGGCGAACGGCCCGACGGTCGCGCCCGCGCCGACCTCCGCCCCGGACCCGTGGGTCCGCACGACGGACGCGCCCGCACCGACGGAGCAGCCGCTCAGCGTGGTGTCCGGTCCGACGACCGCGCCTTCGCCGACCACCGTGCCGTCCCGCAGCTGCACGCCGGGCTCGACCAGCGCGTCCCGCCCGAGCCGCACGTCCGCGTCCAGCCAGGTGGTGGCCGGGTCGACCACGGTCACGCCCTCGCGCATCCACCGCTCGACGATCCGGCGGTTCAGCTCCGCACCCAGCCGGGCCAGCTGGACGCGGTCGTTGACGCCTTCGACCAGCCACGCGTCGGTGGTCACCACCGCGCCCACCCGCCGGCCGTCCGCCCGAGCGACGGACAGCACGTCGGTCAGGTACAGCTCGCCCTGCACGTTGTCGGTCGAGATCCGGGTCAGGGCGTCGCGCAGCACCGCCGCGTCGAACGCGTACACGCCCGAGTTGATCTCGGCGATGGCCTGCTGGGCCGGGGTGGCGTCCTTCTGCTCGACGATCCCCTCGACCTCCCCGGACGCCGAGCGCACGATCCGCCCGTAGCCGGTGGGGTCGGGCACGACGGCGGTCAGCACGGTGACCGCGTTGCCCGAGGCGCCGTGCTCGACCAGCAGGTCGCGCAACGTCGGGGCGTCGAGCAGCGGCGTGTCGCCGTAGGTCACGACGACCGTGCCGCCCAGGTCCTCGGGCAGTTCGGCGAGGCCGCAGCCGACCGCGTGGCCGGTGCCCTTCTGCTGCTCCTGCACCGCGACGGTGACCTTGCGGTCCAGCGCGGTGGACAGGCTGTCGAGGTGTTGGGTCACCGCGGCACGCCCGTGCCCGACGACGACGGCCAGATGGTCCGGATCGGTCCCGGCGGCGGCGCGGACCGCGTGCTCCACGAGGGAACGCCCGGCGATCCGGTGCAACACCTTCGGGGTGGCGGAGCGCATGCGGGTGCCTTCACCCGCCGCGAGGACGATCGTGCTGACTGGGGTGGGGACACCCTCGAGCATCAGCGCTCTCCCTAGCTGACTGAAAAGTGCGAGCCTGCCAGCGGGAATGCCTGGCTCCCGCCAGGTGCTGATACTAAGCCTCCGAGGACGGTCCGCCTTCCACGGCGGCAACCTGGCAGCCACCTCTGCGCTTCGCCAGGTACATCGCGGAGTCGGCTCGGGCCAGCGCCTGGTTGGCCGACTCGCGGGGCCGCACGGAGATCACCCCGACCGACAGGGTGACGCCCCGGGAGAGGTCGGAAGGCAAGCCCGCCACGGCATCCACCGCCCGACCGAGGGCCGCTTCGGCGGCGTGCAGGGGCGCGCCGGGCAGCAGCACGACGAACTCGTCGCCGCCGTACCGGGCCACCAGGTCGTCACCGCGCAGGGCCTGGCGGAGTGTGCTCGCAATCACGCGGAGGACATCGTCACCCTCGGCGTGCGAGTGCTTGTCGTTGACCACCTTGAACCCGTCCAGGTCGACCAGCGCGATCGCCATCGGGTGGGTCTGCGCGCTGATCAGCGCGCCGAGCCGGTCGTCCAGGGCACGCCGGTTGGGCAGCCCGGTCAGCGGGTCCTGCAGCGCCTGCTGCGCGATCGCGCCGTGCGCCCGGGTCAGCCGTTCGTGGTCGCGCCGGGTGACCAGCGTGGCGGTGCGGGCCTCCTGCATCTGCCACAGCTCCACCTCCAGCGCGTTGGCGTAGGTCTGGAGGGCGGAGATGGTGTGCTCCCCGTGCGGGCCGGACAGCTTCGCGTACTCGCGCACCAGGCACAGCATCAGCGTCGGCTCGGACGTGTCGTGCTCCAGCCGGGTGCGGGCGTCGGCGAGCACCTGCAACGCCTGCTGCGGCAGCTCCTCCAGCTCCAGGCACCGGGCCAGCGCGATGGACACGATGATCAGCTCGCGGGCGTACATGGACAGCTCGCGCAGCCGCCACAGCGGGGCGATGTGCTCCGGGCCGGGCTTGGCCAGCGCGTGCGCCGCGCCGATGATCGGCACCTGCTCGGCGGCCGACCGGTCCCGCCGGCCGGGGTAGAGGGACTCGCGGAACGGCCCTTCCACGACCTCGGCGATGGCGGACGCGGTGGCGAACTTGGCCGCCGCCTCCTCGATGTTCTCCACCCGTTCCAGCCGCAGGCCCCAGCCGATCAGCATCCGGGCCCGGTTCATCAGGTGGATGTAGATCAGGTGCGGGCCGGCGCTGTCCCGGATCGCGTTGTGCGCCCGCGCCAGCACCGCGTCGGCCATCTCGTAGACGCCCAGCTGGGTGAGCACCAGCCCGGTGGTCTGCAGCGCGTTGGCCAGCAGCCGGTCCCAGGTGCGCTTGTCCAGCACCGGGTCCGGGGTGAGGTTCTCCTCCAGCATGGCCAGCCCGCTGGCGACCTCGGTCAGCGCCTTGTCCTCGAACCCGCCGAGCAGGTACCGGCGACCGCGCAGCGCGTGCGCCTCCGCCTCCAGCACGACCAGGCCGTGCCGCCGGGTGTGCGCGAGCAGTTCGTCCAGCATGGAGTCGGACAGGTCCACCAGACCGGGCGTGACCAGCCGGACCACGGCCGCCGCGCGCAGGAGCTGGCCGACGATCCGCGGCTCGCCGCGGGCCTGGGCCTCGCCGAGCAGCTCGTCCACCTCGTGGCAGGCGTCGAGCTGGTCCGAGAGGTGGCTGCTCTGGGCCACGGCCACGAGCTCACTCGCGCGGCCGACCAGCCACGCGTCGGACATCTCGTGGAGCGCCGGCGCCACGTTGCCCTGCTCGTCGACCGCTTCCTCGTGCAGCGACTCACACCCCCCAGGCAGACGCGGGCCGGGACCGGTAGGGCTCGGCCTTTCTCGCTCCGCCACCAGGATTCGAACCTGGACCATCGGAACCAAAATCCGAGGTGCTGCCTTTACACCATGGCGGAACGGGCGGAGGTCTCCCTCGCACCGCGCGAACACATGTTGTCACGACTGGTCCCCGAAGGTCAGCAGCACCACTCAACTGGCGGCAATCCGTCCGTAATTCGATCATGACCGTGCGTGTTTCCGCTGGTCAGCTCGGCCCTGTCAGCGGGGCCAGAAAGTCGGTCACGGTTCGTTCGTACCCTTTCGGGTCGACGTTCCAAGCGGCCGTGTGCTCGGCGGCGGGCACTTCGACGTACCGGATCGGCCAGCCCAGGCCCGCCGCGGCGGCGGCCAGGTCCCGCGAGGCCTGCACCGGCACCGTGCCGTCGGCGGTGCCGTGGATCAGCAGGGTCGGCGGGGTGCGCGCGGGCGGGTGCGCGGCCAGGTCGAAGCGGTCGAACTCCAGGTCGGCGCGCCAGTCGGAGACGAGTTCGGCGATCGGCACGAGCTGGGTCGGCACGCCTCGGTTGCGGGACTGGAGCTCCAGGGTCCTGGTCCAGCTGGTGACCGGCGCGTCCAGCACCGCGCCTACCACTTTCGGGGCAATCTCGGACCGGGCCAGGAACTGCCCGACGATCGCGCCGCCCATCGACCAGCCGTACAGCACGACCTGGCGCGCGCCCCGGTCGAGCGCGTACCGGGCGGCGGCCTCGACGTCGCGCCACTCGGTGTCGCCGAGGTGGAACAGGCCGTCCGGGGACGCGGGCGCGCCGGCGTCATTGCGGTAGGTCACCGCCAGAACGGGTATCCCGGCTGCGTGCAGCGCGGGGATGATCCGAAGCGACTCGGCCCTGGTGCCGCCGCGGCCGTGGACGGCGATCACCCAGGTGGACGACGTGCCGGGCACCAGCCAGGCGGGTGCGTCGCCCAGCTCCGTGCGCACCCGCACGTCCTGGAAGTCCAGCCCGTGGGCGGCTTTCGGGTCGCCGGTCCACACCGACGCCTCCATGCGCACGTTCGTGCCGTCGGGCGGGGGAGTGCCGTCGAGCACCTCGCGCAGCACGGTCGTGCCCTTGCGCTCGGTCACCCGGCCCACCCGAGCCGTTCCGTGCGGCCACACGAGACCCCATGTGCCCGGAAGCACAGTGATCCTGGACTCCGCCAACGCGACGGACCGTTCAGTCGACCCGGTGACGGTGTCGGGAAAGCCCGGACGGGCCCGGCCCGGCTCCAGGAGCTGACCGCTGTAGTACCAGCCGACGCCCATCACACCTGCGCTGAGCAGCAGCAACACCACGCCCAAGACGATGAGCGCGATCCGCGCGCGGCGTCCGCGGCGAACGTTCGGTGACCCCATCAGCGCATGATGCGCCGTCGATGATCGACACGCCCGGGATCCTGAGAACACGCCATGGATTCGCCCGCCGCTCTGGCGGGACAAGGCCGCCCTAACTTACGCTTCCGTAAGTTACGGTTCCGTAGGTAGCCCCCGAACATCCAAGAGGTACACGTATGACCAGCACCCTTGAGAGCAGGTCCACGCCGCCGAGCCCCGACAAGGGGCCCAAGCCGATGATCGACGGCCGTCGCGGCCACGTAGAGCAGTTGGGTGTCTACGTGTTCGTCATCGTGCCGTTCCTGGCGCTCGTCGCGGCTGTGCCGTTCGCCTGGGGCTGGGGGCTGGGCTGGGTCGACGTCGCGCTCTTCGTCGCCTTCTACTACCTCGCCGGCCTGGGCGTGACGATCGGCTACCACCGGTACTTCACGCACGGCTCGTTCAAGGCCAACCGGGCGCTCAAGATCGCCCTGGCCATCGCGGGCAGCATGGCGTTGCAGGGCCCGGTCATCGTCTGGGTGGCCGACCACCGCCGGCACCACGCGTTCTCCGACCGCGAGGGCGACCCGCACTCGCCGTGGCTGTTCGGCAACGGCCCGGTCGCGCTGGCCAAGGGCTTCTGGCACGCCCACATGGGCTGGCTGTTCGAGCGGGACAAGACCAACGCGCAGCGCTTCGCGCCGGACCTGCTGGCCGACGAAGACCTGGTGAAGATCGACAAGCTGTTCTGGCTGTGGACGATCATCAGCCTGCTCGCCCCGGCCGCGCTCGGCGGCCTGATCACCATGTCGTGGGCCGGCGCGCTGTCCGCGTTCTTCTGGGCGGGCTTCGTCCGGGTGGCGTTCCTGCACCACGTGACCTGGTCGGTCAACTCCATCTGCCACATGGTCGGCGACCGCCCGTTCGCCGCGCGGGACCGCTCCGCGAACGTGTGGGCGCTGGCGATCCTGTCCTTCGGCGAGTCGTGGCACAACCTGCACCACGCCGACCCGACCTGCGCGCGGCACGGCGTGAAGCGCGGCCAGATCGACACCTCCGCGCGGCTGATCTGGCTGTTCGAGAAGTTCGGCTGGGCGACCAACGTGCGCTGGCCGAACGAGCAGCGCCTCGCCCGGATCAGCGTGAAGAAGTAAATCCTTAACCCGCCCCTCGCCTGCTCGGCGAGGGGCGGGTGTTTAGGGTGACCGGGATGGCGGGCAGACGACGCGATGGCGACAACCCGGTCCCGCGCGTGCGGATGACCGGCAAGGAGCGGCGCGAGCAGCTGCTCGACGTCGCCCGGGCCCTCTTCGCGGAGAAGGGCTTCGAAGTCACCTCGATCGAGGAGATCGCCCACCGCGCCGGCGTGTCCAAGCCGGTGGTGTACGAGCACTTCGGCGGCAAGGAAGGCATCTACGCGGTCGTGGTCGACCGCGAGATGCAGTACCTGATGGACCACATCGTCAACGCCCTGTCCGGCGGCCACCCGCGTGAGCTGCTGGAACAGGCCGCGTGCGCGCTGCTGGACTACATCGAGGGCTCCACGGACGGCTTCCGCATCCTGGTCCGCGACTCGCCGGTGGCGTCGTCCACCGGCACGTTCTCGTCGCTGCTCAACGACATCGCGTCCCAGGTGGAGTCGATCCTGGGGCTGCACTTCTCGCGGCAGGGCTACGACCGCAAGCTCGCCGCGCTCTACAGCCAGGCGCTGGTGGGCATGGTCGCGCTGACCGGCCAGTGGTGGCTGGAGGTGCGCAAGCCGAAGAAGGACGAGGTGGCCGCGCACCTGGTCAACCTGGCCTGGAAGGGCTTGTCGCACATGGACCACAAGCCCAAGCTGCGCACCCGCCGCTGACCGTTCCGCCGACCGCAGCCGTGCCGACCGCCGTGCGACCGCTCGCGGCGTGCCACGCCGATCCGGTGCGCGGGCTCAGCCCCGGCTCACCTTGAGGATCTTGTCGTCCGAGCCGTTCGACGTGGTCAGGTAGAGCGCCTTGTCCGGGCCGAGTTCCGCGCCCCGGAGCCTGCCGTGGGTGCCGTCCAGCTCGTCGGGGATCGAGACGGAGTGCACGCCGCCCTCCTGGGTGACGGTGAAGAACAGCACCTTCGAGCCCTTGAGCGCGGTGACGGCCAGCACGCCGTTCAGGCCACCCCACTCGTCGCCGGTCAGGAACACCGCGTCGGAGATCGCCTCGGTGGGGCTGCCGGACGACCACACGGCGGGCACGGCGCCCGGGAAGCGCTCCAGGTCGGTCATCGGGACGTCCTCGTCGTACCGGTCCTCCGTGCCGCCCCGCGACGGATCCCAGCCGTAGTTCGCGCCCGCCTTGAGGACGTTCACCTCGTCGTCCACGTCCGGCCCGTGCTCGGCGGTGAACACCAGCCCGTCCTGCCGGACGGCGATGCCCTGCACGTTGCGGTGGCCGTAGGTGTGGACCCCGCCCTCGCCGGTCGCGAGGTCCAGCTTCAGCACCTTGCCGCCGAGGCTGCCGCGGTCCTGGGAGAGCGAGGCGCGGGCGGTGTCCCCGGTGCCGACGAGCAGCTTGCCGTCCTTGTCGACGGCGAGGCGGCAGCCCGAGTGCCGGCCGCTGGGGTTGGCCGGCAGCCCGGCCCTGAGCGGGTCCTTGACGCGCTTGGCCGCGGAGCCGGTCAACTCCCAGGTCACCAGCCGGATGTCACCCGACGTGTTGAAGCACGTGGTGAACCTCCCGGTGGTCGCGAAGTCCGGGTGCACCACCAGGCCCATCAGCCCGCCTTCGCCGCGTGCCACGACGTCCTCGAGATCGGCTTCGACCTCGGTCTTCAGGCCCTTGTCGACCAGGGTGAGCTTGCCGGGGCGTTCGGTGACCAACATCCGCCCGTCGGGCAGGAACCCGATCTCCCACGGGTGGGTGAGGCCCGCGGTGACCACCTCGACCTTGATCCCCTTGGGCGCTTCACTGGCCGGCACGTTCCCGCCGGGAGGGGCGCTGGAACACCCGGCGAGCAGCAACACGGCGGCAAACCCGACAACCCGGCGCATACCGTTCAGCATGCCAAGGTCGGTGTGAGAACGCCTTACAGGAAGTACGGCCGTTCGGGCGGTAGCAGGGCCGTGGCGGCGTCCAGGTCACCGGCCCGCACGTGGCCGTGGATCTCGCGCACCAGCGGCGTGATGTCGGTGATGCCCACGATCCACTCCCGCACGTACCGCTCGGAGGCGGTACCCGCCAGCCCGAGCTGGATGGACCGGTGGTCCAGCGGCCGGTGGTGCAGGTCGCGTTCCGGATCCCACTGGACGCGGACCTCGGGCTTGCGGCCGACGCCCTCCGAGCTGGGCACCGCCTCCCGGACGGCCCGGTCGAAGCCCTCCCGCGTCATCCGGACCGCCAGCACCCGTTCCTGGTCCGGCTTCGACGCCCAGCCGCAGCGGTACACCATCCACCGGAACGACGGCTTGATCCACGTCATCCGCCCGGCCCGGAACGGCGGCACGAACGTGCCCGCCGCCACCGCCGCGTCGGCGATCGCCGCGTTGTACGCCTGGTAGACCGTGATGTGCCGATCGTCGTAGTCGGCCCTGATCTCCTTGTGCTCCACCCTTCAAGGGTGCGGCACCCGGTCAAGCGACTAATCGGCGCGCAGGGTGTCGGTGGGTGGACGTACGCTGGACGTGAGCACCCCTCCCGGTGGGCACAGGTCCTGGGCAGGGGTCTGTCCTCGTTGCCTTTGGGAGCCACGCAATGCCCCAGCCCGGCCCGCTGTCCGGCCTGCTGACCGCTGTCCTGTCCGACAAGGCGCTGCGCGCCCTCATCGACTCGCTCGGCGTGCCGTCCCTGGAACTGGAAGGCGCGCCCGCGGCCCGGCCGATGGTGGTCGCCGCGCTGGCCCGCCGCACGCCGGTGCTGGCCGTCACCGCCACCGGCCGGGAGGCCGACGACCTCACCGACGTTTTGCGCGACCTGCTCGGGCCGGACGCGGTGGCGATCTTCCCGAGCTGGGAGACGCTGCCGCACGAACGCCTGTCGCCGCGCGCGGACACGGTGGGTGCCCGGCTCCAGGTGTTGCGGCGGCTGCGGCACCCCGGCGACAACCCGCTGCGGGTCGTCGTGGCGACCGTGCGCAGCCTCATCCAGCCGATGGCGCCGAACCTGGGCGACCTCCGGCCGGTGGACCTCGCGGTCGGCGGCGAGCACGACTTCGAGCAGCTGCTGACCGACCTCACCGACCTCGCCTACGTCCGGGTGGACATGGTGGAGAAGCGCGGCGAGTTCGCGGTCCGGGGCGGGATCCTGGACGTGTTCCCGCCGACCGCCGAGCACCCGCTGCGGGTCGAGTTCTGGGGCGACGAGGTCAGCGAGATCCGGCCGTTCTCGGTGGCCGACCAGCGCTCGCTGCCGCAGCAGGTCGACGGGTTCACCGCGCCGCCGTGCCGGGAGCTGCTGCTCACCGGACGGGTGCGGGAGCGCGCCGCCGAGCTGGCCCGGCAGCACGAGTCGGACGCCCAGCTCACCGAGATGCTCGACAAGATCGCGAGCGGCATCCCGTCCGAGGGCATGGAGGCGTTGATCCCGGTGCTGTGCGAGGGGGAGTTGCAGCTCCTCACCGACGTCGTCCCGGACGGCACGCACGTGCTGGTCAACGACCCGGAGAAGATCCGCGCCCGCGCCCACGACCTGGTGCGCACCGGGCAGGAGTTCCTGGAAGCGTCCTGGATGGCCGCCGCCGGCGGCGGGAAGGCGCCGATCGACCTGGGCGCGTCGGCGTACCGGAGCCTGGCCGACGTCGCGGACGCGGCCAGGGCCAAGGGGCGGCCGTGGTGGACGTTGAGCCAGCTCACGTCCGAGGGCACCGACGTGGTCCGGCTGGAGTTCAAGCACGTCGAGGCCTACCAGGGCGACATCGACCGGGCGTTCGCCGACCTGCGCGCGCACACCGCGTCCGGCGGCACGGCGGTGCTGGTGGTCCCGGGCGCGGGCACGGCGCAGCGCGCGGTCGAGCAGCTGGCCGACGCGGAGGTGCCCGCGGTGCCGGCCGAGAGCCTGGTGGACAAGCCGCGACCGGGCTCGGTCACGGTGGTCCGGGGCGCGCTGGAGGACGGCTTCTCGCTGCCGGACCTCGCCCTCGTGGTGCTGACCGAGACCGACCTGACCGGCGGGCGGCACGGGACGTCCACCAAGGACATGCGGCGGATGCCGTCGCGGCGGCGCAACGCGGTGGACCCGCTGGCGCTGCGCCCCGGCGACTTCGTGGTGCACGAGCAGCACGGCATCGGCAAGTACGTGGAGATGGTGCAGCGCACGGTCGCCAACGCGACCCGCGAGTACCTGGTGCTGGAGTACGCCTCGTCCAAGCGCGGCCAGCCCGGCGACCGGCTGTTCGTGCCCACCGACCAGCTGGACGAGGTGTCCCGGTACGTCGGCGGCGAGCTGCCCACCCTCAACAAGCTCGGCGGCGGCGACTGGAAGAACACCAAGGCCAAGGCGCGCAAGGCGGTCAAGCAGATCGCGGCCGAACTCGTGCAGCTCTACGCCGCCCGGCAGTCCGCGCCCGGCCACGCGTTCGCGCCGGACACCCCGTGGCAGCGGGAGCTGGAGGACGCCTTCCCGTTCACCGAGACGGTCGACCAGATGGCGGCCATCGACGAGGTGAAGGCCGACATGGAGCGCACGGTCCCGATGGACCGGGTGATCTGCGGCGACGTCGGCTACGGCAAGACCGAGATCGGCGTGCGCGCGGCGTTCAAGGCGGTGCAGGACGGCAAGCAGGTCGTGGTGCTGGTGCCGACGACGCTGCTCGCGCAGCAGCACCTCAACACGTTCACCGAGCGGATGCGGGCGTTCCCGGTGAACGTCAAGGGCCTGTCCCGGTTCACCGACCCGCAGGAGGCCGAGCAGGTCGTCGCCGGCCTCGCCGACGGTGAGGTGGACATCGTCATCGGCACCCACCGGCTGTTGCAGAAGGGCCTGCGGTACAAGGACCTCGGCCTGGTGATCGTGGACGAGGAGCAGCGGTTCGGCGTCGAGCACAAGGAGCACATCAAGGCGCTGCGCACGCACGTCGACGTGCTCACCATGTCCGCCACGCCCATCCCGCGCACGCTGGAGATGTCGCTGGCGGGCATCCGGGAGATGTCCACCATCCTCACCCCGCCCGAGGAGCGGCACCCGATCCTGACCTACGTCGGCACGTACGACGACAAGCAGGTCGGCGCGGCCATCCGCCGCGAGCTGCTGCGCGACGGCCAGGTGTTCTACGTGCACAACCGGGTGTCGTCGATCGAGAAGGCCGCCCGGCGCATCCGCGAGCTGGTGCCGGAGGCCCGGGTGATCACCGCGCACGGCCAGATGAACGAGGACAAGCTGGAGAAGATCATCCAGGGCTTCTGGGAGAACGAGTACGACGTGCTGGTGTGCACGACGATCGTGGAGACCGGCCTGGACATCTCCAACGCCAACACGCTCATCGTGGAGCGCGGCGACCTGCTCGGCCTGTCCCAGCTGCACCAGCTGCGCGGACGCGTCGGCCGCGGCCGGGAGCGCGGCTACGCCTACTTCCTGTACCCGCCGGAGGCCCCGCTCACCGAGACCGCGCACGACCGGCTGGCCACCATCGCGCAGAACACCGAGCTGGGCGCGGGCATGGCGGTCGCGATGAAGGACCTGGAGATCCGCGGCGCGGGCAACATCCTGGGCGCGGAGCAGTCCGGCCACATCGCGGGCGTCGGCTTCGACCTGTACGTGCGGCTGGTCGGCGAGGCGGTGGAGGCGTTCAAGCGGCACGCGGGCGCGGAGGTCGAGGGCGACGAGGACCTGGCCGACGTCCGGGTCGACCTGCCGGTGGACGCGCACATCCCGCACGACTACGTGCCGGGTGAGCGGCTGCGGCTGGAGGCGTACCGCAAGATCGCGGCGGCGGGCGACGCGGCGGCGCTGCAGGCGGTGTGGGACGAGCTGAAGGACCGCTACGGCGCCCCGCCGCTGCCGGTCGAACGGCTGCTCGCGGTCGCCCGGTTCCGGCAGACCTGCCGGGCGCACGGCGTGACCGAGGTGGCCGTGCAGGGCCCGACCATCCGGTTCGCGCCGCTGGAGCTGAAGGATTCGCAGCTGGTGCGGCTGGCCAGGCTGCACCCGAAGGCCGTCTACAAGCAGGTCACGCACACCGTGTCGGTGCCTAGGCCGACGGAGGGAGCGGCCGGCGGCCGGATGGGCGCACCGCAGCTGCGTGACCAGGAGTTGCTGGATTGGTGCGCGCACTTCCTGGAATCCTTGGCGGGTACTCCCGTGAGGTCGGTCACGGGGTCGTGAGAGGGTAACGGCCGTGAGGACTGTGCAGAGGCGCTTCACCCTGGTCGGCGCGGCCGTCGCACTGCTGGTGGCGGGCTGCGGTAGCGGCCCCAGCCAGGTCGGCTCGGCCGCCATCATCGGCGACACCGTGATCCCGCTTGAGCAGGTCCAGCAGCGCCTGGACACCGTGCTGAAGAAGGAGCCCGAGGCCCAGAAGCTCCAGGAGCAGCGCAAGCTCGACCAGGTGTCCCGCCAGCTGGTGACCCTGGGCGTGCAGCACGAGCTGGTGGAGCGGGCCGCGCAGCGCGAGGGCGTCACCGTGTCCGAGGAGGCGGTGACCGAGTCCGTGCAGAGCGCGGGCGGTGCCGAGATCGCCTCGCAGAACACGGTCTACGACGCCGCGACGTTCCGCGAGCGGGCCAGGGACCAGCTGCTGCTGGTCGAGCTGGCGCGCAAGTACGTGGACAAGATGGAAGTCACCTTCGACTACTTCTTCACCAAGGACAACAAGGACGCCATCGAGAAGGCCAAGCAGATCGCGGCCGACCCGTCGAAGATGGCCGAGTTCGTCAGCTCCGGCCCGCAGGGTCCGGAGGGGCAGCGGCTGTCCAAGCAGGGCCAGAAGGTCAGCTCCGCGGAGTCGCCGCAGGCCGCGGGATCGCCGCTGTTCGGCGTGCAGCCGGGCACGGTGGTGGCGTTCGCGCCGGATCCCGGCAGCGCCCAGTGGCTGGTGGCGCACGTGACCGGTCGCAACGACAACGCCAGGAGCAGCGGCGAGTCGTCCACCGAGCAGCTCACGCCGCAGTTGCTGGAGCAGATCGGGCTGCGGCTCGTGCAGCGGCTCGCCGGTGACCCGCAGATCCGGGTGAACCCGCGCTACGGCGTGTGGGACGCCACGGCGATCGCGCTGGCGCCGAGCGACAAGGAGCTGTCCGGGTACCAGGCGGTCGTCCGCGAGCCGAAGCAGTGACGTCCCGAGCGGTGACCGGCCCGGCAGTGACTCGCCGGGCGGTGACTGCCCGGGTGGCGGTTTCCCGCTCGGTGGTTGACTTCACCGCGTGACGAACACTGTCGTACTGCTCAGCTCCGGACACGACTCGGTACTGCCCGCCGCCGCGCTCCCCGCTATCAGGGGCGCGGCGGCGGTGTTCGCCGCGGAGGATCTCGACCGGTCCTACTGGGACGCGCTGGGCGTGGCCCCGGTGTCGCCGGTGGACGGCCCGGTCGTCTACCTCACCGCGGACCCGGACGACCCGTACGCGCGTGCCCTGATCTCCGACGGTGCCTCGGTGGTGCGCAACCCCGTGGGCACGGCGCTGGTCGACGCGGTCTCGGTGATGGACCGCCTGCGGTCGCCGGGCGGGTGTCCCTGGGACGCGGAGCAGGACCACAAGTCGCTGCGCCAGTACCTGGTGGAGGAGACCTACGAACTGCTCGAAGCCATCGAGGACGGCGACCGGCCCGCGCTGCGCGAAGAGCTCGGCGACGTGCTGCTGCAAGTCCTGTTCCACTCCCGCATCGCCGCCGAGGACGTCGAGCCGTTCGGCATCGACGAGGTGGCCGGCGACCTGGTCCGCAAACTCGTCGGACGGCACCCGCACGTGTTCCAGGGCAACGACCCCTCGATCCGCGACGCGACCACCCAGCAGCACCGGTGGGAGGAGTTGAAGCAGGCGGAGAAGCAGCGCGAGTCCAGCGTGGACGGCGTGGCGACCGGCCAGCCCGCGGTGGCCCTGGCCGGGAAGCTGGCCCAGCGCACGGCCCGCGCCGGCCTCCCGGTCGACCTGCTGCCGGAGGGCGACGACGCCGGGACGACGCTGTTCGCGGTGGCGGCTCTGGCGAAGCTGGCCGGTGAGGACCCGGAGACCGAACTGCGCGCGGTGGCCCGCGAGTTCGAGTCGCGCGTGCGGGCAGCGGAGAAAGCCGCCCGCGCGGCCGGCATCACCAGTCTGAGCGCCGAGGACTGGCGCACCTACTGGCCGGCGTGAGCCTTCTCCTGGTCCTCCAGGGCTTCCGCGCCTATGGCGAGGAAGCGGCGCAGCGCGTCGGGCGTGCCGACGATCTCGAACTCGGGCAGGTTCCCGAGCGCGAGCACGACCTCGTGCGGGTGCACCGACCACTCGATCTTGGTCTCCTCCTCGACCCGGACCCACGCCTGGACCTCTGCCTTGGGCTTGAACATGTCCGCTCCTCTCGTATTCTTGAGACAATCTTGGCAAGGACTGAGAATTCTCAACAGTGCACGTTTGGGTGAAGTCCTAGGCTGAGCCGTATGGAGAGCAACGCACGGGCGCGGACGCTGGGCGCGGAGCTGCGGGACCTGCGCAAGGTCAAGCGCGTGCGCATGGTCCAGCTCGAAGAGCAGGTGGGCATCAGCAAGAGCATGCTCAGCCGCATCGAGCGCGGTGAACGCCTGGCCGCCGAGACCGAGGTGGCCACCATCCTCGGTGCGCTGGGCGTGGCTGGGGCGAAGCGGCGCGAACTGCTCGCGCTGGCCCGCGAGGCCGCCAAGTCGAACTGGTTGGCCACCGGATCGGGCCTGCCCCAACAGCTCAAGGCGCTGGTCGAGTACGAGCGCGTGGCGGTCTCCATCACGGATGTCACGTCGCTGGTGATCCCCGGCCTTCTCCAGACGCCCGACTACATCCGCGCGATCATGACCGAGGGCGGCCTGCCGCACGCCGAGGCCGAGGAGCGTTTGCGACTCCGGCTCGACAGGCAGGAGGTGCTCACCCGCGAGGATCCGGTGCAGTACTTGGCGATCATCGACGAGTTCGTGCTGCGACGGCCGGTCGGCGGTCGGTCGGTGATGGCGGACCAGGCTCGTCACCTGCTCGCGTTGGCGGAGCGGGACAACGTGACGATCCGGGTGGTTCCGGAGGATCGCGGCTGGCACCCCGGCCTCTACGGGTCTTTCGAGATGCTGGAGACAGCACGGACCAGCCCGGTGGTGCATCTGGAACATCTTCGATCAAGTCTGTTGCTCGACAAGCTCCAGGACGTGCAGGCTTACCTCGACATCAAACCCACGCTGTTGGCTGCGTCAGCCAACGTCGAAGACTCGATGGGCTTGATCTTGCAGTGCGCCGAGTTCCTGGAAGGGCACGAGACGTGACGACGTGGCGGAAGTCGAGCCGGAGCACGACCGAGACCAACTGCGTCGAGATGGCGCGCGTGCGGCACCGGGTCGCGGTGCGGGACTCGAAGAACCTGGCGGGACCGGTGCTGGTGTTCCCGGCACCGTCCGCGGCGAGCTTCCTCGCCTCGCTCAAGAAGGACTGATACCACCGACCGATACCCACCGACCGATAACCACCGACCGATACCCACCGGATGGGCCGGGCATGGTCCAACATGATCCCGAGTGTCACAGGGTCGCGCTAACGTCGATCACGTGAACGAACCCGCCTACCTCCGTTACCCCCACCTGCACGGCGACCTGGTGACCTTCGTGGCCGAGGACGACGTGTGGCTGGCTCCGCTCGCGGGCGGCCGGGCCTGGCGCGTCACCGCCGACCAGGTGCCCGTGTCGTCGCCCCGCTTCGACCCGTCCGGCACGCGGCTGGCCTGGGCCAGCCGGCGGGACGGCGCGCCCGAGGTGCACCTCGCACCGGTCACCGGCGGCGAGGCCACCCGGCTCACCTACTGGGGCAACGCGACCACCGGCGTCCGGGGGTGGACACCGGCCGGCGAGGTCGTCGCGGTCACCTCGGCCGGCGAGGCGTCCGGCCTGCGGCGGTGGGCGTACGCGCTGCCGGTCGACGGCGGACCGCCGCGCCGGCTGCCCTACGGCTGGGTGGGCGACGTCGGCCACGGGCCGGCCGGCCGGGTCGTGGTGACCTCCATGTACGGCAAGGACCCCGCCTACTGGAAGCGCTACCGGGGCGGTTCGGCCGGTCGGCTGTGGGTCGACACGACCGGCGACGGGGAGTTCACCCGGATCCTGCCCGAGCTGACCGCGTCCCTGCACTCGCCGATGTGGGTCGACGGGCGGATCGTGTTCCTGTCCGACCACGACGGCGTCGGCAGCCTCTACTCCGCGCTGCCCGACGGGTCCGACCTGCGCCGGCACACCGAGCAGGAGTTCTACGCCCGGGCGGCCACCACGGACGGCGAGCGGATCGTCTACCAGTGCGCGGGCGACCTGTGGCTGCTGGACGGCCTGGACGCCCGGCCGCGCAAGCTGGACATCGCCCTCGGCGGTCCGCGCAGCGCGACCCGGCCGCGCCCGATCAGCCCCCGCCCGGACGACGTGCACCCGGACAAGACGGGACGCGCCAGCGTGGTCGAGGTGCGCGGCACGGTGCACTGGGTGACCCACCGGGACGGACCGGTGCGGGCGTTGGCCGAGCAGCCCGGCGTCCGTGCCCGGCTGCCGCGCGTGGTCGGTGACGGCGTGGTGTGGGTGACGGACGCGGACGGCGAGGAAGGCCTGGAGTTCGCGCCCGCCGGCGGCGTCGAGCCGGGCAACACGCCGCGCCGGGTCGCGGTCGGCAAGGTCGGGCGGGTGCTCGAACTGGAGGTCGCGCCGGACGGGCGGCGGCTGGCCGTCGCCACCCACGACGGGCGGCTGCTGCTGGTCGACGTGGAGTCCGGCGAGGTGCGGGAGGTGCTCAAGGGCGCCAACCCGCACGTGTCGGACCTGGCGTTCTCGCCCGACTCGAACTGGCTGGCGTGGTCGCACCCGGGCCCGGGACCGTTGCGGCACATCAGGATGACCAACACCACCGACCTGTCCGTGGTGGACGTGACGCCGCTGCGGTTCGCCGACTTCTCGCCGACGTTCACCGAGGACGGGCGGTTCCTGGCGTTCCTGTCCGTGCGCACGTTCGACCCGGTGTACGACGCGCACGTGTTCGACCTGGCGTTCCCGACCGGCTGCCGGCCGTTCCTGCTGCCGCTGGCCGCGACCACGCCCTCCCCGTTCGACCCGCTGCGGCTGGGCCGCCCGGTCGGGGACGACGAAAAGGACAAGGACAAGGACAAGGAGCACGAGGAGAACCCGATCACCGTCGTCGACCTGGACGGCCTCGCCGACCGGTTGGTGCCGGTGCCGGTCGCGGCGGCGGGCTACTCGTCGCTGACCGCCGCCAAGGGCGGGCTGCTGTGGCTGCGCAGCCCGGTGCAGGGCGTGCTGGGCGACACCCTGGCGACACCGTCCGCGCGTCCGCCGCGTTCGGTGCTGGAGCGGTTCGACCTCGCCAAGTCGCGGACCGACGTGCTGGTGGACGGCCTGGACGGGTTCGCGGCGACCGGCGACGGGCAGCGGGTCGTCGTGCTGGACAGCGGTGACCTGCGGGTCGTGCCGTCGGACCGGAAGGTCGACGTCGACGACCCGGACTCGATCGACGTCGACCTGTCCCGGATCCGGGTCGTGGTGGACCGCGCCGCCGAGTGGCGGCAGTCGTACGCGGAGGCCGGCCGGCTGATGCGCGACCTGTTCTGGCGCACCGACATGGGCGGCGTGGACTGGGCCGGCGTGCTGGACCGCTACCGGCCGCTGGTGGACCGGCTGGGCAGCTACTCGGACCTGGTGGACCTGCTGTGGGAGGTGCAGGGCGAGCTGGGCACGTCGCACGCGTACGTGATCCCGTCCGGCGGCGGCTCGTACGGCCGTCCGGTGGGCCTGCTGGGTGCGGACCTGGAACGCGACGAGTCGGGCGCGTGGCGGGTGACGCGGGTGATCCCCGGCGAGACGTCCGACCCGGCGGCCCGGTCGCCGCTGGCCGCGCCCGGCGTGGCGGTGCGGGCGGGCGACGCGATCGTGGCGGTCGACGGGCGGCAGGTGGACCCGCTGACCGGTCCCGCGCCGCTGCTCGTCGGCACGGCGGGCAAGCCCGTGGAGCTGACCGTGCGACCGGGCGGCGGCGGCGAACCGCGCCGGGTCGTCGTCGTGCCGCTGGAGGACGACGAACCGCTGCGCTACCACGCGTGGGTCGCCGACCGGCGGGCGCGCACGCACGAGCTGTCCGACGGCCGCGTGGGCTACCTGCACGTGCCGGACATGATGGGCGCGGGTTGGGCGCAGCTGCACCGCGACCTGCGGGTGGAGCTCCAGCGCGAGGCCGTCGTGCTGGACGTGCGGGAGAACGCCGGCGGGCACACGTCGCAGCTCGTGGTGGAGAAGCTGGCGCGGCGGATCATCGGCTGGTCGGTGGCACGCGGCTTCACGACGTCCGAGAGCTACCCGGCGGACGCGCCACGGGGTCCGGTGGTGGCGATCGCGGACGAGTTCGCCGGGTCCGACGGCGACATCGTGAACGTGGCGATCAAGGAGTTGGACATCGGCCCCGTCGTCGGCACGCGGACGTGGGGCGGGGTGATCGGCATCGACCTGGCGTTCGACCTCGTGGACGGCACCGTGGTCACGCAGCCCCGGTACGCGCTGTGGTTCGCTGGGCACGGCTGGGGCGTGGAGAACCACGGCGTCGACCCGGACATCGAGGTGGTGATGACACCGCAGGACCGCGTCGCGGGCCGTGACCCGCAACTGGACACGGCGGTGAAACTGGCGCTGGAGTCGTTGGCGGACCGCCCGGCGGCCGTTCCACCGCAGCTCCCGCCCCTCACCTGATCGAAGCCAACCGGCTGTGTGACGCGTTGGTGGTTGCGGCTGCATATCCCCGAACCGGTCGGGTCACAGGGTGAACCGGGCCAGTTCGGTTCGCTTGGTGATGCCGAGCTTCGGGTAGGCGCGGTAGAGGTGGTGCCCGACGGTGCGGGGGCTGAGGAACAGCTGGGCGGCGATGTCGCGGTTGCTGAGCCCGCCGGCCGCGAGCCGGACGACCTGGAGTTCCTGTGGGGTGAGCCGGGCGGCGGGATCCCGGTCGTGTGAGCGGGCGACCGGCCGGGAGCCGAGAGCGGCCAGCTCGGTTCGGGCTCGCGCGGCCCAGCCGTGGGCGCCGAGCCGTTCGAAGCCGGTCAGCGCGTCGGTCAGGTGCGTGCGCGCGTCGGTTCGCCGGCGTTGGCGGCGCAGCCACGCGCCGTACAGGAGTGCGGTCCGGGCGTGGTCGTACGGTCGGTCGGTCTCCTGGTGCAGCCGCAGCGCGGCGTCGTAGTGCGTTCCGGCATCGGGACCGGCGGCGAGCAGGGCGTGGCAGCGGCGGGCCAGCGCGGCGGCGTGCGGTTGCCCGGTGTGGTCGGCCCAGTCGTCCAGGGCGGGCAGGTGCCGCGCGGCCCGGGTGGCCTGGCCGCTGCGCACCGCAGCTTCCACGTGGTCCGGGACGGCCCGGATGAGGAAGTCCTGGCGGGCTGGGCCGGCGCACACCGCGTCGAGGGTGTCCGCCGCCGTGTCGAACCGGCCGCGGCCGAGGTCGAGCAGGCCGAGCGCCCAGGTGGCCAGTGCGGCGTTGGTGGGGTGCCTGGCCTCGTTCCGGAGGATGACCTCGGCGTGGGATCGACAGGTGTCCGCGTCGTCGGCGACCGCGGCCAGCCAGGCCGGGATGGCGTTCATGATCAGGGCCTGGGTCTCCTGACCGAGGTCGGTGGACACCGCCAGGGCTTCGGCCACGGTGGTCCCGGCGTCGCGGAACCGGCCGCGGAGCAGTTGGGCGATGGCCAGCGGCTCCAGCGCGTACGGCAGCCAGCCCAGCGCACCCTGCCGGCGGACGTCGGCCGCCAGCGCGTCGAGGACTTCGGTCGCGGCCTGGTCGTCGGCGATGACGAGGGCCAGGTACCCGGCCAGCACGCGCTCGACCAGTCCTCGGACCTGCCCGTCCTGGGCGGCGGCCACCAGCTTGCGCATCCCCGCGACGGCCGATCGGGTCGCGCCGTTGAACAGGTCGTCCAAACCGATCATGCCCTCGACCACCGGCCGCAACGCGGAGCCGGGTGGCAGCGACACCTTCGCCAGCAGTTGGGCGGCGCGGTGGACCAGGTGGTGCGCGCAGGCGTCCTTGGCGCACCCGATCGCGTCGGTGAGGATCGACACGGCCTGCTCGGGGTGGGAGCCGACGATGGGCGCGGTGCCGTCCAGCATGAGCGCGGCGGCGGTGGCCGGGTTGTCGCGCTCGTAGGCGACCTGAGCCCGGATCCAGGCGGCCTCGGCCAGCAGGGACTCGTCGGCGCTGACGTCCGCAGCGGCTGCGGCGAGCCCGGCGGCCCGGTCGAGCCGGCTGATGTCGTAGGCGGCCCTGGCGGCGCCGACCTGCCGCCGGGCCCGGCGGTCCGGGTCCGTGGTGAGCTGGGCGGCGCGTTCGAGCGCGATCGCGACGGCGGCCGACCCGCCCCGCTGCCCGGCGCGCAGGGCGGCCTGCTCCAGCGCGTCCGCGGCGTTCTCGTCCGGGCCCGTGGCGGCGGCGGCCAGGTGCCAGGCGCGGCGGTCGGCGTACTGGTCGCCGGTCAGGGTGTCGGCCAGGGCCAGGTGCGCGGCGAGCCGCCAGCCGCGCGGCGCGCCCTGGTGGGCGGCGGCCCGGATCAGCGGGTGCCGGAACGCGACCGTGTCGGCGGACAGCGTGAGCAGGTGCGCGTGCTCGGCCGGCTCCAGGTCCGCGGCGGTCAGCCCGAGCCGTTCGGCGGCGCGCAGGAGCACCGTGAGGTCGGCGGTGTCGTCGGCCGCGGCGAGCAGCAGCAGCCGCTGGGCCGGCTCGGGCAGTTCACCGATGCGGGCCCGGAAGGCGTCCTGGACCTGGGTGGCGACCGGGAGCGGCTCGACGGGCAGGGACCAGCCGTGGTCGTCGCCGTGCCGCCGGTCGGTGAGCGCGGCGGTGAACTCGATGATCGCCAGCGGGTTGCCCCTGGCCTCGGTCAGGATTCGTGCCCTGGTCGGGCCGGCCAGGCCGCGCGCACGCTCGTTGAGCATGGCGATGGCGCTGTCCCGGTCCAGGGTGGGCAGCACCACCGTGTCGATGCCCTCGGCCGGGAAGTGCCCGGTCCCGTCGCGCACGGCGAACAGCATGGCCACCGGCTCCTGCCGCAGCCGCCGGGCGGCGAACAGCAGCGCGTCCGCGGATGCCCGGTCGAACCACTGGGTGTCGTCGATCAGGCACACCAGCGGCCCGTCGCCGGCCAGTTCGGAGAGCAGCGACAGGGTGGCGGCGCCGATCAGGAACCGCTCGACGGTGTCGGCGTCGACCAGCCCGAAGGCGGCTCGCAGCGCCTTGCCCTGCGGTCGCGGGAGGGCGTCGACGTGCTCCAGGTACGGGTGCAGCAGCAGGTGCAGGCCGGCGAACGGCACCTCGATCTCCGACTCGATCCCGACCCCGCGAAGCACCCGCAGGTCGGCTCCCGCCACGGCGGCGTGATCGAGGAGAGCGGTCTTGCCGATCCCCGCCTCGCCGCGGATCACCAGCGCACCGCCGGTTCCGCCGCGGGCATCGGCCAGCAGGCCGTCGATCCGGGCCTGTTCGACCGAACGCCCGAGGATCACCCGGGAAGAGTAACAACCGCACCGCCGCCGGGCCTGTGTGCCGAGGCGGGCCGGCGCCACGATCGCGGCGCCGGCCCGCTCGATCAGCGGTGGTGGGTGTCATGGGTGCGTGCTGACGGTCGTGTCCGGTGGTGCGCTGACCGTTCATGCGCGGGCCGAGGTCACCGGTCCGCGTCCGCGGGCGTGATCCGGGTGCTCGTGGTGTCGTAGCCACCCCCGCCCGGGTAGACCCAGGCCCCGGCCAGCACGTCGCCGGCCTCGTTGAACGTCGACCGCATGTACGCCGGCGAGCCCTTCTCCCCGCCCCAGATGACGAGGACGTCACCGTCCATCTCGTAGACGTAGTCCAGCGTCTCGCCCTTGTTGCCGTAGAAGCGGCTCTTGAGGTCCGGGCCGGCCTCTTCGGCGCCGAACGGTCGTTCCCGGCCGATCACCTCCATGCCCCTGATCCGCTCGCCCGCCTGCTCCAGGTCCACGTCCTGGATCAGGAAGTGGCCGCCCTCCAACCAGCGGTAGGTGACGGTGCCCTCGGCGCCGCCGGTGACCTTCCAGGTGCCGACCAGGCGGTCCAACGCGGCCAGCTCGGCGTCCTGGACCGGGTTCGTGCTCTCGCTCATCTCGCAGTCACTCCTCTCGGGAACCCGCCGCGGGCAGCGGCGGCGTCGCTGATCGGAAACCTACGAGCGAGGCCATCAGTACCCGCATCGGTCGAAATACTGGCGGCAACCCACGACCACGGGGCGGAGTGCTCACGAGGAGTCGACCCGGGATCGTTGGGCTCGGGCAGCCCCAGTCGGCTGCCTGGGCTCGGACACATCGCATGACCAGCGAGTTCGTTCACCACGGGCGTCCGGTGCCGTCGTTCCGCCCGGAAACGCATGGTGAGCACGTAGCCTGGGGTGCGTGGTCGTCCCGCCGCCCCCCAGAACGACACCGCGCACCCCGCAGCGCGGTCGCGTCGGCAACCTCGTCGGCCGGTTGGCCCTGGTTGCCGTCCTGCTCGCCGTGGTCGCCGGCGGCGCGTGGGCCCTGAGCGTGTTCAACCGCCGCGAGGTGCAGGCCACCGATCCGCCGTTCCCGGTGCCGTTCCAGCAGGTCGAGCCCGGCGTGGCGGTGCCCGGTGAGGCCGGTGGGGTGCCACCCCAGGCGTCCGCCACCCAGCAGACCGTGTCCGCCGAACCCCTCACCGCGTGGGCGGTGGCCTTGTCGGAGAAGACCGACATCCCGGCCCGTGCCCTGCGCGCCTACGCGATCGCCGACCTCGTCATGCGGTCCGCCCAACCCGCGTGCCGGGTGTCCTGGGCGACGCTGGCCGGCATCGGTCGCATCGAGTCGCACCACGGCACCATCGGCGGCCTGCGCCTGGGCGAGGACGGCCGACCGTCCAAGCCGATCATCGGGATCCCGCTCGACGGCGGTCCGGGTGTGAAGGCGATCGCCGACACCGACGGCGGCGTGCTCGACGGCGACACCACCTGGGACCGCGCCGTCGGCCCGATGCAGTTCATCCCGACCACGTGGGCGCGCTACGCGACCCGCGCCAACGGCGACGGCAACCCGCCCGACCCGCAGAACATCGACGACGCCGCCCTCGCCGCCGCGCGCTACCTGTGCTCGGACGGCCGTGACCTGGCCACCGGGCAGGGCTGGTGGGCGGCCGTGTTGGCGTACAACAACTCCGTCGAATACGGCCAGAACGTCTACAGCGGCGCCGACGCCTACGCCCGCGCCAGCCAGGGCTGACTCCGCCCGAACCCCGGGTTGCCCGAACCCCGGGTTGCCCGAGGTCGGTTGTCCGGGACCGCTTGCCCGAGCCCTAGGTTGTCCGGGCCTCAGTCGTCCGAGTCCCGTTCAGCGGTCGCGTTCGACGGCGATGCGGGCGCTCACCTCGCCCAGCGCTTCCTGGTACTCGGGGGTCGGGTTCATCGCGGCGGCCATGCGCAGTTGCGCCAGCGCCTCGGGCAGCCGGCTCTGGCGTTGCAGCGTCCGCCCCAGCGCGAACCGGGCGTAGTAGTCGCTCGGGTCGAGTTCGAGGACCTTGCGGAACGCTTCCTCGGCTCTCTTCAGCTGCGCCGAGCCCAGGTAGGCGCGGCCCGCGAGGAGTTGGACGCTGGGTTCGTTCGGCGCTGCGTCGAGCACGACTCGCAGCTCGCGCAGCGCCTCCAGTGGCCGGCGCTCCGCGAGCAGCGCCTCGGCTCGGCGGAACGCCTCGAAGGTGCTGTCGGTCATGGTCCGATCAACGCTACCTGCGCAACCGGCCGTTCATCAGCAGCCGACCGGATGACGGGACGTGCTCTACCCGGTGATCAACCGTTCGAGCACCGGTTTGATCGACTCGGGTTGCTCCACATGGGCGTTGTGGCCCACGCCTGCCAGCACCATTCCACCCGGCGCCGCGTCGAGCAGGTGCTCGCGCGGGCACATGTGGTCGGCGTCCCCGGCGGCCAGCGTGACCGGGGCCTTCGACGCCGCCAGCAGCCCGGGCACGTCGGGCGCACCGACCCCGAACGCGGCCACGTCCAGCGACGCCCGCCACCCGTCCGCGGTCTCCACCACGCCGTGCGACAGCGGCACACCGGCCAGTTTCGACGCCCACCCGGCGGCCTCGTCGGCGGTCGGGAACACCCGGGCGGGCCTGCTCGCGAGGGCGGCGGCCTTGGCCAGGTCGTCGTCGGACCAGCGCAACTTGACGCCCACGCCGGCCACCGCCCGGACGTCCACCCCGAACCAGCCGCTGGCCAACGCCAACGCCACGACACCGCCCAGCGAGTGACCCAGCACCGCCACCGGACCGGCCGGGACCACCGAGGCGACCGCCGCCGCGAACGAGCCGAACGAGTACCGCTCCAGCGCCGAGGAACGGCCGTGACCGGGCAGGTCCACCGCCAGCCACGAGCCGGGCCACCGCGCCGCCACGCCCTCCCACACCTCGGCGGTCGCGCCCAGGCCGTGCAGGAGGACCAGGAGCGGCCCGTCGCCGCCGCGCTCCACGTGAATCACGCCAGAATCCTCCTATGCCCACCGACGGTGATCCCGGCGCCCGGACCGCCGACGCCCGGCCCGCCGGCGCCGGAACCGCTGATGACGAGATCGCCGACATCGGGATCATCATCGACCCGGACACGTATACCCGTGCCGTGCCCCACGACGCACTCACCCGGTTGCGCCGGCGGGGTGTCGTCCGCGCGGACGACTTCGTCGCGGTGTTCCGGCACGCCGACGTCCGGACCGTGCTGCGCACCCGAGACCTTCTCCTCCTGGCCGAACCCGCAGGCGAGCCCACCCGCCTCCGGTCGAACTTCCGGAACGGGGCCAGGAGCCTCCCGGTGCGCCACCAACTAGGCTCGTCACCGATACAGAGATGGTCTGACTAGGGAGCGCACGTGGCGGTCATCGAGCAGGTCGGCGCCCGCGAGATCCTGGACTCGCGAGGCAACCCCACCGTCGAGGTAGAGGTGGCGCTGGACGACGGCACGCTGGAGCGCGCCGCCGTGCCGTCGGGCGCGTCGACGGGTGAGCACGAGGCGGTCGAGCTCCGCGACGGAGACAGCAAGCGCTACCTGGGCAAGGGTGTCGAGCGGGCGGTCACCGCCGTGCTCGACGAGATCGGCCCCGAGCTGGTCGGCATCGAGGCCGTCGAGCAGCGGGTGGTGGACCAGAAGCTGGTCGACCTGGACGGCACGCCGGACAAGTCCCGGCTCGGCGCGAACGCCATCCTCGGCGTGTCGCTGGCGGTGGCGAAGGCGGCGGCGGCGTCCAGCGGCCTGGAGCTGTTCCGGTACGTCGGCGGCCCCAACGCGCACGTGCTGCCGGTGCCGATGCTGAACATCCTCAACGGCGGCGCGCACGCCGACACCGACGTGGACATCCAGGAGTTCATGATCGCGCCGATCGGCGCCGACTCCTTCCGCGAGGCGCTGCGCTGGGGCGCGGAGGTCTACCACGCGCTCAAGTCCGTGCTGAAGAGCAAGGGCCTGGGCACCGGCCTGGGCGACGAGGGCGGCTTCGCGCCGGCGCTGTCCAGCAACCGCGACGCGCTGGACCTGATCCTGGTCGCCATCGAGAAGGCGGGCTACACGCCGGGCCGCGACATCGCGCTGGCCCTGGACGTGGCCGCCACCGAGTTCTTCTCCGACGGCGCCTACACCTTCGAGAAGACCAAGCGCAGCGCCGAGCAGCTGACCGGGTACTACACCGAGCTGGTCGACGCCTACCCGCTGGTGTCCATCGAGGACCCGCTGTCCGAGGACGACTGGGACGGCTGGGTGCGGCTCACCGCCGAGCTGGGCGAGAAGGTGCAGATCGTCGGCGACGACCTGTTCGTCACCAACCCGGAGCGGCTGGAGGAGGGCATCTCCCGCCGCGCGGCGAACGCGCTGCTGGTGAAGGTCAACCAGATCGGCACGCTGTCCGAGACGCTGGACGCGGTCGCGCTGGCCACCTCGTACGGCTACAAGTCGATGATGTCGCACCGCTCCGGCGAGACCGAGGACACCACCATCGCGGACCTCGCGGTGGCCACCGGCGCGGGTCAGATCAAGACCGGTGCACCCGCCCGCGGCGAGCGCACCGCGAAGTACAACCAGCTGCTGCGCATCGAGGAGGCGCTGGGCGACGCCGCGCGTTACGCGGGCGACCTGGCCTTCCCGCGGTACACGCCGGAAAGCTGATGGCAGACCGGGAACGGGGCTCCCGGCGCGGCGGAAGAGCCACGCCGGGGCCCCGCCCTGACCGCTCCGGCCGGGCCGACCCGCGAGACGCCGGCCGGTCCGGCGGCTCCGGTTCGACGGGCCGGGCCGGTTCCGGCTCGACGGCCGGTGCCGGCTCCACGGGCAAGGCGACCGGTTCGGGACGGGCGGGTGGTGCCGGCTCCACGGGCAAGGCCGCCGGCTCGGGCCGGTTCCGCCGAGCCGGCGGCGAGCGCGGCGCGGCGGGCGGATCCCGGCGTGGCGCGCGGTCCGCGCGGCAGGCGGAGCAGGCGCGGGCGACCCAGGCGGCACGTGCGGCGCGGGCCGCGCGCCCGCAGTCGAAGGCCCGGTCGCGGGAGGGCACCGGCGGCGCGTTCGGCATGACCGGCACGCGGCGGGCGGCACTGCTGGCCATGGTGGTGTGCGCGTTGGCGCTGAGCATCGCCGTGCCGCTGCGCACCTACCTGGCCCAGCGCGAGGAGCTGCGCGAGGTCAACGCCTCGCAGGAGACGCTGCGCGCCGAGGTCGGGCAGCTGGAGCAGCGCAAGAGGGAACTGGCCGATCCCGCGCACCTGGAGGCGGAGGCGCGCCGGCGGCTGCACTACGTGCGGCCCGGCGAGACGCCCTACATCGTCCAACTGCCCGGTGACGCGGAGCGGAAACTGGAAGAGGAGCGGCCGGCGGCGGCGCCGGCGGCGGACAAGGCGTGGTACGAGCAGTTGTGGGATTCGGTGGCGGCGCGATGACGGTGGACGACGAGGACCTGGCGGTCGTCGCCGAGCAGTTGGGGCGCACTCCGCGCGGCTTGCGGGCGGTGGCGGCGCGGTGCCCGAGCGGGCACCCGGCGGTGGTGCGGACCAGCCCGAGGCTGGAGGACGGCACGCCGTTCCCGACGCTGTACTACCTGACGTGCCCTCGGCTCAACTCGTTCGTCAGCCGGCTGGAAGGTGCCGGGCTGATGAAGGAGATGACCGATCGGCTCGCGGCGGATGAACAGTTGGCGGAACGCTACCGCCGGGCGCACGAGTCGTACTTGGCTGAGCGGGACGCGATCGAACCGCTGGGCACCACCGTCACCGCGGGCGGGATGCCGACCCGGGTGAAGTGCCTCCACGTCCACGTGGCGCACTCGCTGGCCGTCGGGCCGGGGGTGAACCCGTTCGGCGACGAGGCCCTGGAGCTGCTCGCGCAGTGGTGGCCCAGCGGGGAATGTGCGTCAAAGGTGAAGAACTGACCGCAGGGGCAGTTCTTGGTACGTAGGGGCAGTTCTTGGTACCCGGAACCCGCCACGCCCGTGACAGGGCTGTTCGGATCAGGCAGGCTGGGTTCCGGAGCCGAAGCGGGATTCGCCGAGGAGTGGAGTTCGTGGCTGTGCCGAAGCGACGGGGACGCAAGCGGAAAGCGACACGCCGGCCCACGCTGACCCCACGCCAGTGGGGCCTGGCCGCGACGGCGACGTGCGCGATGCTGGTGCCCACCCTGCTGCACACGGCGGGCGGCATCGACTGGGTCAACGTCGCCGGCCACTCGGACCTCGAAGCGTTCCCGCCGGGCGCGGGCGACGTGCTGGGCACCATGGCGTTGCAGGACTCGGGCGGGCTGGGCGTGTCCGGCCGGCTGCCGGAGACCGACGAGCTGAGCGCGGCGCTGCTGGCGGAGGCCGACGAGCCGTCCGAGTTCGGTGACGACCTGCCGTTCGACGGCCTCGACGGCGAGCTGGGCCAAGGTCAGCTGGGCATCCCCGGCGTCATGCTGGACGCGTACATGAAGGCCGCCGACCGGCTGGCCGTCACCACGCCGGACTGCAACCTGCACTGGTCGCTGCTGGCGGGCATCGGGCGGATCGAGTCCGGCCACGCGCGCGGCGGCCGGGTGGACACCCGCGGCAACACGGTGAACCCGATCCTGGGCCCGGTGCTCAACGGCGGTCCGGGCATGGCGGCGATCCGCGACACCGACGGCGGCCGGTTCGACGGCGACTCGACGTGGGACCGCGCGGTCGGCCCGATGCAGTTCATCCCGTCCACGTGGGCCGGGTACGCCGCGGACGGCAACGACGACGGCCAGTCGAACCCGAACAACGTCTACGACGCGACCGTGGGCGCGGGCAACTACCTGTGCGCCTACAACGCGAACCTGAGCGACCCGGAGCAGCGCGCGAAGTCGGTGTTCCGCTACAACCACTCCGAGGAGTACGTGAAGACGGTCCTGTACTGGGCCGACGCGTACGCCGACGGCGTGACCCCGCTGCCCGGCCTGCTCGGCTCGGACGACGACTTCCTGCCGGTGGACGACGAGGACCCGGCCGGCGGCACGCCCCCGACGGACAACGGCACCGCTCCGCCCGGTGGCGGCACCCCGCCCGGCGGCGGCACCACCGTCCCGCCGTCGAGCACCACCAACCCGACCACGACCTCGCTGCCGGGCTCGACGCCGACGACGATCACGCTGATCCCGACCACGCCGTCGAAGTCCACCACGACCACGCCGCCCACCACGACGACGACGTCCTGCCCCACCGCCCCGCCGTCGACCACGACCAGCACGACGGCCCCGACCACCACGGTCCCGATCCCGCCGGGCTGCCCGACGCCGACCACCACGACGTCCACGACGCCCGTGCCCGCGCCCGGCTCGACCTCGCCCGCGCAGACCTCGGCCCAGTCGTCGTCCCCGTCCGGTTCGGCGCCCGGCTCGCTGCCCGCGTCGGTGTCGCAGGCGACGTCCTCGATGAAGCCCGCGTAGCGCTCCTCGTCCCGCGACCAGCCCTTCGGCGCCGACTCCGGCACCGGAGGGCTGGTCGCGTCCAGGCCCGTCACCCGTGCGCCCGGGCACTTCGATCGGCTCGGCGGCCGGCCCTTCGCGGTCGGGCCCGACGCGGCCGGCGTAGTTTTCCCGGCGGCGGCACGGTGCCGCCGACGACGGGAGGGGCGACATGGCGCGCGTGGCCGCGATCGACTGCGGGACGAACTCGATCCGCTTGCTGGTGGCCGACGTGACCGTGTCCGACGACGGCTCGCGGTGGCTGCGGGACGTGCACCGGGAGATGCGGGTCGTGCGGCTGGGCGCGGGGGTGGACGCGACCGGTGTGCTGGCCGCCGAGGCGCTGGAGCGGACCCGCGTGGCGCTGGCCGACTACGCGAACACCCTGCGGCGCAAGGGAACCGAGCGGGTGCGGATGGTCGCGACCTCGGCCACCCGGGACGCCGCGAACCGGGACGAGTTCTTCGCCATGACCCGTGCCGTGCTGGGCGTCGAGGCCGAGGTGATCTCCGGCGACGAGGAGGCGCGGCTGTCGTTCACCGGCGCGGTGTCGGACCTGGACGCGTCGGACGGGCCGTTCCTGGTGGCCGACGTGGGCGGCGGGTCGACCGAGCTGGTGCTGGGCTCCTGGGACGGCGTGCGGGGCTCCGTGGAGGCCGCGCGGTCGGTCGACATCGGGTGCGTGCGGCTGACCGAGCGCTGCCTGCACGACGACCCGCCGACCGAGCGGCAGGTGGACCAGGCGGTCGCGGTCGCGCAGGAGGTGCTGGCCGGGGCGTTCGCGGCGGTGCCGACGGCGAAGGCCAACACCTGGATCGGCGTCGCGGGCACCGTGACGACGCTCGTCGCGCTGGCGAAGGAGCTGCCGGCGTACGACTCGGCGGAGATCCACCTGGCCCGGCTGGGCATCGACCGGATCCGCGAGATCACCGCCCGGCTGCTCACCATGAGTCACGACGAACGCGCGGCGCTCGGCCCGATGCACCCCGGACGGGTGGACGTCATCAACGGCGGTGCGCTCGTCGTGCGCACGCTGGCCGAACACCTGGCCGGCCAGGGCATCACCGAACTGGTCGCGAGCGAGCACGACATCCTCGACGGGATCGCCTTCGCGCTGAGCTGAGCCGCTGGTCGCAGCCGGTCTTGGGCTGTTCGCGAACGATCTTCCTACCTTATTCGAATGTCAACTGGGATTCTTCGTGACTAGGTTGTAACCGCATCACCCATGTGGCCTGCACCACTGCCCTAATAGCGTCCTCGACACGCTGTGGAGGCGGTCGAGTCTGCTCGGTTACCCCGACAGGTGGGAGGACGCATGTCACGTGGTCTGTTAGTTCCGGCGGCACTCGCGGTGGCTCTGGTCGCGGCTGGTTGTGGCGCGTCCGAGGCGCCGCCGGCGTCCGGCGGCGACACCGAGGCCGGGATCACCATCTTCAACACCGAGCCGGAGAACCCGCTGGTGCCGGGCAACACCACCGAGGTGGGCGGCAGCCACGTGCTGGACCCGCTGTTCACCGGCCTGGTGGAGTACCGCAACGAGGACGCGCAGCCGGTGAACGCGATGGCCGAGTCGATCAAGACCGACGACTCGAAGCTGTTCACCGTGAAGATCAAGCAGGGCTGGAAGTTCCACGACGGCAGCGCGGTCACCGCGAAGAGCTTCGTGGACTCCTGGAACTGGACGGCCTACGGGCCCAACGCCACCCAGGGGGCGTCGTTCTTCGCGCAGATCGCGGGCTACCAGGACGTCCACCCGGAGGACCCGGACGGCGCGGAAGGCCCGCAGAAGGCCCCGATCCCCACCACGGACAAGATGTCCGGCCTGGAGGTGGTGGACGACCACACGTTCACCATCACGCTGTCCGAGCCGTTCGCGGTGTTCCCGGTGACCATCGGCTACGAGGTGTTCGCGCCGCTGCCGGAGGCGTTCTTCAAGGACCAGAAGGCGTTCGAGGCCAACCCCATCGGCAACGGGCCGTTCAAGTTCGTCTCGCGCACGGTCGGCACCGAGATCAAGCTGACCCGCAACGACGACTACCAGGGCGAGGACAAGCCGAAGTTCAAGGACCTCACGCTGAAGGTCTACCAGAGCCGCGAGTCGGCCTACGCCGACCTGGTGGCGAACAACCTGGACTTCATGGAGGAGTTGCCGCCCAACGCGCTGGCGGGCCAGAAGTACGAGACGGACCTCGGTGACCGGGTGGTGTCGCGGGAGACGCTGAACCTCCAGACCATCGCGTTCCCGCTGTACACCAAGCCCTACGACAACGCGGCGCTGCGGCGGGCGATCTCCATGTCGATCAACCGCGAGGAGATCACCCAGCGGATCTTCGAGGGCACCCGCAAGCCCGCCGACGGCTGGGTGCACCCGCTGATGAAGGGCTACCAGTCCGGGCAGTGCGGCGAGTACTGCGAGTACAACCCGGAGAAGGCCAAGGCGGAGTTCGCGAAGTCCGGCTACACCGGGGAGATCCTGATGCTGTCCAACACCGACGGCGGGCACCAGGAGTGGGCCGAGGCGGTCGCCAACAACGTCAAGCAGACGCTCGGGGTCGAGGCTCGGTTCGTGCCGTCCACCAGCTTCGGCGAGTTCCGGCAGAAGGTGAACGCGCACGAGATGACCGGCATGTACCGGGCGGGGTGGATCGCGGACTACCCGTCGATCGAGAACTGGCTGACGCCGCTGTACCGCACGGGTTCCTCGTCCAACGACGGGCTCTACACCAACCCGAAGTTCGACGCGAAGCTCGCCGAGGCGGACAAGGCGCCCAGCGAGCAGGAGGCGATCCGGCTCTACCTGGAGGCGGAGAAGATGCTGGCCGAGGACATGCCGGCGATCCCGCTGTGGTCGCAGAAGACCATCGCGGGCAAGTCCAACCGGTTGAAGGTGGCGAACCTGCACCCGTTCCGCAAGCTCGACCTGGAGTCGGTCGTAGTCGGCTAGCACATTGGATCCCGGGCCGGCCCGCCACGTGCGCGGGCCGGCCCTCCGCCGCTGGGAGTGCGTGTAATGGGCTTCTACGTGCTGCGCAGGCTGTTGCAGATGGTCCCGGTGTTCCTCGGGACCACGTTCCTGATCTACGCCTTGGTGTGGGCGGTTCCGGGTGACCCGTTCGAGGGCAAGTGCGGTGAGCGGGACTGCCCGGCGAGCTACGTCTCGGCCATGCGCGACAAGTTCAACCTCGACGACCCGTTGGTGGTGCAGTACGGCAAGTACCTGTGGAACCTGGTGCAGGGCGACTTCGGCCAGACCTCGTCGGGCCTGCTGGTGGGCGAGCGGATCGCGACCGCCTTCCCGGTGACGCTGCGGCTCGCGCTGGTGGCGTTGCTGATCGAGGCGGTCATCGGCATCACCGCCGGTGTGGTGAGCGGTCTGCGCAACCGGGGCTTCCTGGACAGCCTGGTGCTGGTGTCGACGCTGTTCCTGATCTCCATCCCGGTGTTCGTGACCGGGTACGTGGTGCAGTTGGTGTTCGGCCTGCAGCTCGGGCTGATCTCGCCGACGGTGACCACGCCGACGTTCGGCAACCTGATAGTGCCCGGCTTCGTGCTGGCGTCGCTGTCCATGGCCTACGTGGCGAGGCTTTCGCGCGCCAGCATCTCGGAGAACCGGCGGGCCGACTACGTGCGGACCGCGCTGGCCAAGGGTCTGCCGACCCGGCGGGTGGTGGGTGTGCACATGTTGCGCAACTCGCTGATCCCGGTGATCACGTTCCTGGGCACCGACCTCGGCGCCTTCCTGGGCGGTGCGATCGTCACCGAGGGCATCTTCAACGTGCCCGGCGTGGGCGGGCTGGTGTTCCGCTCGATCCTGACCAAGGACGGCGCGATGGTGACCGGTGTGGTCACCGTCCTGGTGCTGGTCTACCTGCTGATGACGCTGCTGGTGGACCTGCTCTACGCCGTGCTCGACCCGAGGATCCGCTATGACTGAGCAAATCTCGGTGCTGGCGCTGGACAAGCCGCGCGGCCTGTTCGGCGACGCCTGGTACACGCTGCGGTCCCGGCCGCTGTTCTGGGTGTCTGTGTCGCTGATCCTGCTGATGGTGCTGATGGCGCTGTTCCCCGCGCTGTTCACCGCCAAGGACCCGACGCTGGCGCAGTTGTCGCTCAGCCGGCAGCCGCCGTCCGCCGATGCGTGGTTCGGCTACGACAACCAGGGCTACGACATCTACGCGCGGGTCATCTACGGGGCGCGGGCGTCCATCGTGGTCGGTGTGCTGGCCACGTTGGGCGTGGTGCTGGTCGGCGCGTCGGTCGGCATCCTGGCCGGGTTCTACGGCGGCTGGCTGGACTCCGTGGTGTCGCGGATCGCGGACGTGTTCGTCGGGGTGCCGTTCGTGCTCGGCGCGATCGTGATCCTGACGACGCTGAACGCGGGTGGTGACGCCGGGCCGGCGCGGATCGTGGCGCAGGTGGTGCTGTCCATCGCGGCGCTGTCGTGGCCGGTGTCGATGCGGATCATGCGGTCCACCGCGATCGCGGCCAAGCAGCAGGACTACGTGAAGGCGGCGCGGGCGCTGGGCGCCTCGCCGAGGCGGATCATCACCAAGCACATGCTGCCCAACTGCATCGCGCCCGTGCTGGTGTACTCGACGATCGCGCTGGGTGCCTTCATCGGGGCCGAGGCGACGCTGTCCTACCTGGGCATCGGGCTGCGCCAGCCGGTGGTGTCGTGGGGCGTGATGATCAACAGCGCCAAGGACTACCTGCGGGTCGCGCCGCACGCCCTGCTGTTCCCGGCGGGTTTCCTGACCGCCACGGTGCTCGCGTTCGTGATGCTGGGCGACGCGGTGCGCGAAGCCCTCGACCCGAAACTCCGGTAGGAGGCCAGTGTGACGGCGTTGTTGGAGGTCGAGGACCTGCACGTCGAGTTCCGCACGCGGGACGGCGTCGCGCGGGTCCTCAACGGCGTGGGCTACCACGTCGACGCCGGGGAGACCCTCGCGGTGCTGGGCGAATCCGGGTCCGGCAAGAGCGTGACCGCGCAGACGGTGATGGGCATCCTGGACACGCCTCCGGCCTACGTGATGCGGGGCGCGGTGCGCTTCCACGGCGAGGACCTGCTGTCGGCGACGGCGGAACGGCGGCGGGAGGTGCGCGGCGAGGGCATCGCGATGATCTTCCAGGACGCCCTGTCCGCGCTGAACCCGGTGTTCACGGTGGGCTTCCAGATCGAGGAGCAGTTGCGGCTGCGGCGCGGGATGAGCCGGTCCGAGGCCCGCAAGCGGGCCGTCGAGCTGCTCGACCTGGTGCGGATCCCCCATGCCCGGCAACGGGTCCGGGAGTACCCGCACCAGTTCTCCGGCGGGATGCGGCAGCGCGCGATGATAGCGATGTCGCTCGCGCTGGACCCCGAGGTGCTGATCGCGGACGAGCCGACGACCGCGCTGGACGTGACCGTGCAGGCGCAGATCATGGACCTGCTGGCGGAGATCCAGCGGGAGCGGCACATGGGCCTGGTGCTCATCACGCACGACCTGGGCGTGGTGGCGGAGGTGGCCGACCGGATCGTCGTCATGTACGCGGGCCGGATCGTGGAGCAGGCCGACGCGGTGTCGCTGTTCCGCTCGCCCGGCCACCCGTACACGGAGGCGCTGATGAAGTCGTTGCCGCGCTTGGACGCCAAGGGCACGACCCTGGACACCATCAAGGGCCTGCCGCCGAGCCTGCTGCGGATCCCGCCGGGCTGCCCGTTCCACCCGCGCTGCCCGCGCGCGGAGGCCGTGTGCTCGGTGGACGTGCCGCCGCAGGAGCGGCTGGGGTTCGGCCGGACCAGCGCGTGCCACTTCGCCGAGGAGGTGCTCAATGGCTGAGCTGCTGGAGGTCCGGAACCTGGTCAAGCACTTCCCGGTGACCAGGGGAGTGCTGTTCAAGAAGACCGTGGGGCACGTGCGGGCGGTCGACGGCGTGTCGTTCACCCTGGCGGCGGGCGAGACCCTCGGTGTGGTGGGCGAGTCCGGGTGCGGCAAGTCCACCCTCGCGCAGGTGCTGATGATGCTGGAGCCGCCGACCGCCGGGGAGGCGCTCTTCGAGGGCCGGCCGATGTTCGCCATGCGCGGCAACGCCTTGCGGGACCTGCGGCGGAACATGCAGATCGTGTTGCAGGACCCGTACACGTCGCTGAACCCGCGCATGACGGTCGGCGACATCGTGGGCGAGCCGTTCGAGATCCACCCCGAGGTCGCGCCCAGGGGGTCGCGCGCCGCACGGGTCCGTGAACTGCTCGACGTGGTGGGGCTCAACCCCGAGCACATCAACCGGTACCCGCACCAGTTCTCCGGCGGGCAGCGGCAGCGCATCGGCATCGCGCGGGCGTTGGCGCTGCGCCCCAAGGTGATCGTCTGCGACGAGCCGGTGTCCGCGCTGGACGTGTCGATCCAGGCGCAGGTGATGAACCTGCTGCGGGAGCTGCAGGGCGAGTTCGGGCTGGCGTACGTCTTCATCGCGCACGACCTGTCCGTGGTTCGACACCTGTCCGACCGGGTAGCCGTGATGTACCTCGGGAAGATCGTGGAGATCGGCACCGAGGACGAGATCTACCGGCACCCCACCCACCCCTACACGCAGGCCCTGCTGTCCGCCGTGCCGGTGGCGGACCCGGCGCTGCGCGGGCAGCGGGACGTGATCCGGCTGACCGGGGACGTCCCCTCGCCGATCGACCCGCCGTCGGGCTGCCGGTTCCGCACCCGGTGCTGGAAGGCCCAGGACGTGTGCGCCGAGCAGGAACCGGCGCTGGTGGACCGGGGCGGCCACCCCAGCGCGTGCCACTTCGCCGAGGAACGATCCGTCGTGCCGTGAGGGAGAGGACACCCGAATGACCGACCGCACCGCGCTCCGCGCCGCTGCCCAGGGCGGGGACGCCGACGCGATGGTCGAGTTGGCCCTGCTGCTGGAGGAGGACCTCACCGGTGAGGACGACGAGGACGAGCTCCAGGACGAGGTCGGCGGCTGGCTGAGCCGGGCCGCCGCGACCGGGCACGTGCGGGGGATCGCCGAGTTCGGTTCGTTCCTCTGGCACGTGTGGAAGGACGAGGACGCCGCGCTGCCGTGGCTGCGACAGGCCGCCGACGCCGGCCAGGCCGACGCGATGGCGGTGCTCGGCGACGTCTACGACTTCCTCGGCGACGTCGAGCAGGCCAGGCGCTGGTACGGCCAGGCGGCGGAACGCGGTGACGAGCACGCGGCGGACAACCTGGCCGCGCTGGACCGGCTCATCGGCTGACGCATCCCATTTTCGTCCGGTCTCATCCCACGCCCGATCGACGCGGCACGCGACCGGTGTCCGGTGCGTGCCGCGTCGGCGGTGGGCTATCCGTTGTGCCTCAACGGTTGGCGGAGGCTTGCACGAACGCCGCGAGGTCCTTCGACTGCTGGACCCGGGACGGCTCGTGGACGTACATCATGTGGCCGGCGGGGTAGTACGCCGCCTCGATGTTGTCGAGCAGTTCGGTCGGGACCTGGAGGTGTGCCACGACGTGCTCGGCCGCGTAGTACGGCGTCGCGCCGTCGAAGTGGCCGTACGCGATGTGCACCTTCAGGTCCGGGTTGGCCCGCATCGCCGCCGACAGCTTGTTCGCCACGGTGACGTGCGTGCCCTCGAACTCCTTGTACGACCAGGGGTGCACGGACCGGGTCAGGATCTCGTACGGCAGGTCGTTCCGGTACTCCAGCTCCGCCCGCAGGTAGTGGTTCAGCGCGGCCGTGTACGGGCCCATGATGGCCGAGTACGACGGGTCCTCGCTGAACAGCTCGCGACCGTAGTCGGTGTCCGCCCCGGTGAACCGGGAGTCCAGCCGGCCCACCACCTTGCGCTGCGAGCGCAGCACCTCGGTGAAGAACCGGACGTGCTCGACCCGCAGGTTGACCCGGTCCACGTAGTCCTCGGACAGCCCGGTCAGCGCCGCGTACCGGGACACCGCCGAAGCGCGCTCCTCCTCGGACAGCCGGTGCCCGCGCGCCAGCGCCCACGGGTAGTCGCGGGACGCGAACTCCTCGGCCTCGGCCAGCACGTCCGCCAGCGGGCGGTCGCCGTGCAGGCCGTGGTAGTGCGCGATCGCCGCGTAGGTCGGCAGGAACAGCGAGTGCGGCAGGTCGTTGCCCTCGCTGAAGTCCAGCGTCCCGAAGTCCAGCACGGACGAGATGAGCATCAGGCCGTTGAGGTACATGCCGTAGCGGGTCTGGAGGTGTTCCGCCAGCGCCGCCGCGCGGGTCGTGCCGTAGGACTCGCCGGCGAGGAACTTCGGCGACAGCCAGCGGCCGTGCCGCGAGGTCCACAGCCGGATCACCTCGCCGACCGACTCGACGTCGCCCTGGAACCCGTGGAACTCGCCGGGCTTCTCGCCCTTCACGGCCCGCGAGAAGCCGGTCGACACCGGGTCGATGAACACCAGGTCGCTGTGCGCGAGCAGCGTCTCCGGGTTGTCCACCAGGTCGTACGGCGGCGGCACCAGTTCGCCCACGTCGCCGGACACCACCCGGCGCGGGCCGAGCAGCCCCAGGTGCAGCCACACGCTGGACGAGCCCGGCCCGCCGTTGAACGCGAAGGTCACCGGCCGCTTGGCCGGGTCCGCGCCGTCCAGGGTGTACGCGGTGAGGAAGACCTCCGCCTTGGCCAGGTGCCCGTCGAACTTGCCGTCGGTCAGCACCTCCTTGCGCAGCACCACCCGACCGGTGGTCGTGGTGTAGTTCAGCTTGCGCCGCTTGACGGTGATGCTGTGCTGAGTGGTGACGAGGTCGTCGACAGGGGTGTCCTTGTCGGTGGCCTCGGGGGTCTTCTCGTCCCCGGTGTCCTTGTCGGTCATGGTCGAACTCTACGGTCGGAACGGAGATGCGTGCGCGAGCTTCACGACCTGGACCTGCGGGTTACCACCTGTCGGGCGTGTCCCCGGCTGGTCGCCTGGCGGGAGGAGGTGGCGCGGGTCAAGCGGGCCGCGTTCGCCGCCGAGACGTACTGGGCGCGCCCGGTGCCCGGCTTCGGCCCGGCCGACGCGCGGCTGGCCCTGGTCGGCCTGGCCCCGGCCGCGCACGGCGGCAACCGCACCGGCCGGATGTTCACCGGAGACCCGTCCGCCGACTTCCTGTACGCCGCGCTGCACGCGGTGGGCCTGGCGTCCCAGCCCACGTCGGTGCGCGCGGACGACGGGCTGGAGCTGTACGGCACGCGGATCACCGCGCCGGTGAAGTGCGCCCCGCCGGACAACAAGCCGACCGCGGAAGAGCGGGACAACTGCCGGCCGTGGCTGATCGGGGAGCTGGAGCTGCTCCGGCCGACCTTGCGCGCGGTGGTGGTGCTGGGCGGGTTCGGCTGGCAGGCGCTGCTGCCGGTGCTGGCCGCGTGCTGGGAGGTGCCCCGCCCCGCGCCGAAGTTCGGGCACGGCGTGTCGTTCGAACTGCCCGCCCTGGACGGTGGCGCGCCGCTGGAGCTGTTCGGCAGCTACCACGTGAGCCCGCACAACACCTACACCGGCCGGCTCACCCCGGACATGCTCCAGGACGTGCTGCGCCGGGCTGCCCGAGCCGCCGGGCTCTGAGCCCACCCGAGCCGCCGGGCTCTGAGCCCACCCGAGCCGCCCGGTGGTCCGCGGGGACACCGTGGATCGGCGAAATCACGGGCGTCGGGTCGGGGCGCCAGGCATCCTTGCCGGTATGAGACCCCGGCTCGCGCTCGCGCTGCTCGTGGGCATCGCGCTGGTCGTGGTCGCCCTGGCGGCCAGCGGGACGTCGCCGGTGCCCTACGTGGACCGCGACCCCGGTGACGACGCCGCGCCCACCAACCTGGTGTCGTCCCAACCGCGGCAGGTCGACCAGGTCGGCCCGTCGGCGGCCGGCGGGTCGCTGGTGGTGGTGCTCGTCGTGCTGAGCGTGCTGGCCCTGGTCGTGTTCATCGGCCTGATCACCGCCCTGCGCACCCCGAAACGACGGCGGCGGGGCGTCGGCATGGTCGCCGAGGTGACCGAGGATGGCGGTTCCACCGCGCCCGACGTGCTGGTGCGCGGCGCGCGCGAGGCGTTGGAGGAGCTGCGGACGCGGACCGGCGGACCGCCACGCGACGCCGTGGTCCTCGCGTGGCTGCGGCTGGAGCAGGCCGCCGCGGACAGCGGCGCGGCCCGTGCCCCGCACGAGACGCCGACCGAGTTCACCGGGGCGTTGCTCGCCCGGCACCACGTGGACGAGGACGCCACCGGCGCGCTGCGGAAGGTGTACCAGCGGGCCAGGTTCGGCGTCACCGAGGTCACCGACGAGGACTCGCGGACCGCGCAGGACGCCCTGGAACGGATCGTCCGCGACCTCGCCCCGGCCCGGGACGCCGGATGACCACCGACGTGACGGCCACGACGGGCGAGCGGATCAAGCCGCTCATGGGCATGGGCGGCGCGATCGCGGTCGGCCTGGTCGCGGGCGCCGCCACCGGGTTCACCGTGTTCCGGGTCGGCGCGCCGGTCCAGTGGGCCGCGCTGGTCGCGCTGCCGGTCATCGCGCTGGCCGTCCTCGTCGGCCGGCTGCCGCGGGCCACCGACATCGTGTGGGCGCCGCCGCCAGCGCACTTCGCCACGGCCACGTCCGTGCAGGCGAGCAACCTGGCGAGCCGGCTCGCCGAAGCCGTCGTCGACCAGGACCGCTTCGCCGTCCGCGTCCAGCCCCGGCTGCGCCGGCTGGTGGAGGCGCGGCTGCGGCAGCGGCACGGCGTGCCCGACCTGGCCGACCCGCGCGCCGCCGCGCTGCTCGGCCCCGAACTGCACCGCCTGGTCACCGATCCGGGTGCGACCATGCCCGAACCCCGGAAGCTCACCGAGCTGTTGGAGAACCTGTGACGTCTGCAACCCGCATCGGCATCGAGGGCAAGTCCGTGCTGGACGCCGTCGGCACCGTCGTCGTCGGACGGCAGCGCTCGCTGCGGTTGGCGCTGGCCGCCATCCTGGCCGGCGGCCACGTGCTGCTGGAGGACGTGCCCGGCCTCGGCAAGACGCTGATCGCGCGGTCGCTGGCGCAGGCGCTGAAGCTGGACTTCAAGCGCCTCCAGTGCACCCCCGACCTGCTGCCGGCCGACGTCACCGGCTCGTTCGTCTACGACCCCGGCGACCGCGAGTTCAACTTCCGGGCCGGCCCGCTGTTCACCGGCCTGCTGCTGGCCGACGAGATCAACCGGACCCCGCCCAAGACCCAGTCCGCGCTGCTGGAGGCGATGCAGGAGCGGCAGGTCACGGTGGAGGGCCGGACGTTCCCGCTGCCCAGGCCGTTCCACGTGCTGGCCACCGCCAACCCGGTGGAGTACGAGGGCACCTACCCGCTGCCCGAGGCGCAGCTCGACCGGTTCCTGCTGCGGCTGGACATCGGCTACCCGCCCGCCGAGGAGGAGGTGGAGGTCCTGCGCCGCCGGCTGGCCCGCCGGCAGGAGGACGCGACGGTGGAGGCGGTGCTGGACACCGACCGGCTGCTCGCCCTCCAGCGGGGCGTCGAGCAGGTCGCGGTGGACGACGACATCCTGCGGTACTGCGTGGACCTGGTCGTGGCGACCCGTGCCCACACGGCCGTGGAGGTCGGCGCGTCACCGCGTGGCGCACAGGCACTGGTGCTGGTCGGCCGAGCCCTGGCGGTGCTCGACGGCCGGGACTTCGTGCTGCCCGAGGACGTCAAGGAGTGCGCGGTCCCGGCACTGGCGCACCGCCTCACCCTGCGCCCGGAGACGTGGACGTCCGGCACGACCGGCGTGGAGGTCGTCACCGAGCTGCTGGGCCGGGTGGCCGGCCCGACCAGCGCCCGGTCATGAACCGGGGGCAGCGCATCCGGGAGGCGATGAGCAGCGGACGGGGCGCGCACTGGCACCCCACCGACGCGCTCGTGCGCGGGGCGGCGCTGGGCGTCGGCATGGTCGTGCTCGGCGGCCTGATCCACCGGGTGGAGCTGGTGCTGCTCGGCGCGCCGTTGCTGATCTCGACGCTGGTCGCGCTGGTCACCGCGGTCGGCGGGAAGCCGGACGTGCGGGTGCGGGGCCTGCCCCGGACCGGCGAGACGGGCGCGGCGAAGTCCGTCGTGGACGTCGATCCCGGGGTGGGCGCGGAGGTCCTGGTGATCCGGCTGCCCGCCGGTCGGACCGGTCTGGGACCGCTGCACCTGCTGCCCGCCTCGGCCCGGTCCATCGAGGTCGTGCTGCGGCGCGACGCCTGGGGCGAGGGCGTCGACCTGCGGCCGGACCACCTGGTGGCCGGGCCGGACGCGCTGCTCGTGCACGGCCCGGTGACGGCGGCCGAACGGGGGCGGGTGATCCTGCCCCCGGTGCACCAGCTGCCGGCCGGGTTGCTGCCCGCCCGTGCGATGGGGCTCGTCGGCGTCCACCGGGCGGGGCGGCCGGGCGACTCGGTGGAGCTGCGGGACATCCGGGCCTTCGCGCCGGGGGACCGGCTGCGGCGGATCGACTGGCGGGTGTCGTTGCGGGCCGGGAACCTGCACGTCCGGGAGCACCACGCGGAGGCCGACGCGGACGTCGTGCTGGCCCTGGACACGCGCTTCGACGTGGACCGGGAGGTCGGCGACTGGGCGGTGGCGGCGAAGGGCGTGACCACCCGGGCGGACGGCAGCCTGGACCTGGCGGTGCGCGCGGCGGCGTCGCTGGCGGCGGGGTACCTGCGGCAGGGCGACCGGGTCGGCCTGGTGGACCTCGGGCGACCGCAGCTGGGCGTCCGGCCGGGGGTCGGGCGGCGGCAGCTGCTGCGGCTGCGCAACCAGCTGGTGGTGTGCGCGCGATCGGCGGGGTGGGCGCAGAAGCCCGTGCTGCGGGCCGAGCAGGTGCCGTTCGGGGCTCTCGTGGTGGTGCTGTCCCCGTTCCTGGATGCCGACGTCGTGGAGCTGACCGTGCACGCGGCTCGGCGGGGGAACGTGGTGCTGGCCGTCGACGTGCTGCCGGCCGGGTTGCGCCCGGACCCGGAGACCGCCTGGGGTGGGCCGGCACTGCGGATCCTGGAGCTGGAGCACGAGGTGCGGCTGGAGGCCATGCGGCGGCACGGGGTGGCCGTGGTGACCTGGGACGCCCGTGCGGCGGCCATCGCGGGAGTGCTGCGGCAGGCGGCTCGTCCGGGACGGCGGCGGTGAGCCGGGTGGCCGGGGGTCGTGCGGTGTGGCAGGCGGCGGGTGGCGGGGACCGACCCGGCACGAACGCCCAGGACTTGGAGGGTGGGCGCGTGGCTGCCGTTGAGCTGGGAACCGGGTTGCCCGGATGGGTGTTGCGGGCCGCCGTCGTCCTGACCGGGCTGGCGGTCGCCGCCGTCCTCTACGCCGAAGGGGTGTCCCTCACCCCGTTGGTGCTCTACGTGATCCTGATCGGTGTGGCCGGGGCGATCCCCGCCTCAGCCGCCGTGGCCCTGGTCATCGCGTACCCCGCCGTGGCGATCGTCGTGGTGGGAGGCGCGCCCGTGCGTCCCGGCGTGCTGGCTCTCGTCGCGCTCCTGCACCTGCTTCACATCACCTGCGCCTACGCGGCGCTCATCCCGACTCGATCCCGAATTCACCCGAAAGCGCTACTTACTCCAGGCCTCCGGTACCTCGCCGTGCAAGCCGGGGTACTCGCTTTGGCGGGTATCGTGCTCCTTCTGCCCGGCGGCCGGACGGCGGAAGCCGTCGAGGTCGTCGGGGTGTTCTGCGCGGTCGGACTGGTCGCCGGAGCGGTCGCGTTGATGCGCCGGAGAAGCTGAGAGCCGAAGCCCGACAACTCAGCATCAGCTGAGCGTCTGGATCGTTCCTCTCAGCAGGTTCACCCGAAATCACGCCTCAGGCGCTGGTCAGCGCGCCGCGTGTTCCGCATCACCCGGCGACTGTGGTCACAACGGGCCTCGCGGAGCCGTCGGAAACGGCCGTCCGGTGCGACCATAGGCGTATGGCTGCTGTGAAGTCGCAACCCACACGGATCGTGATTGTCGGCGGTGGGTACGTCGGCATGTACACCGCGCTGGGATTGCAGAAGAAGCTGCGTTCCGGTGAGGCGTCGGTCACGGTCATCGACCCACAGCCCCACATGACCTACCAGCCGTTCCTCCCCGAGGCGGCGGCCGGTTCCATCGAGCCCCGCCACGTCGTCGTGCCGCTGCGCAAGGTCCTCAAGCGCTGCCACGTCGTCACCGGCCGCGCGACCAGGATCGAGCACGCCCGCAAGGCCGTGACGGTCGAACTCGCCGACGGCCACGTGGAGGAGTACGAGTACGACGTCCTCGTCTCGGCCCTGGGCGCCATCTCGCGCACCCTGCCGATCCCCGGCCTGCCCGAGGTCGGCATCGGCATGAAGACCATCGGCGAGGCGATCTACCTGCGCAACCACGTGCTGTCGCGGCTCGACCAGGCCGCCAGCACGAACGACCCGGAGCTGCGGCGCAGGCTGCTCAGCTTCGTCGTCATCGGCGGCGGCTTCGCGGGCATCGAGACGCTGGCCGAGCTGGAGGACATGGCGCGCTACGCGCTGCGCTACTACGAGGGCCTCAAGCAGGAGGACATGCACTGGGTGCTGGTCGAGGCCACCGGCCGGATCATGCCCGAGGTGAGCGCGCGGCTCGGCGTCTACACGGTCGAGCAGCTGGAGAAGCGCGGCATCAAGTGCTACCTGGACACCAGGGTCAAGTCGATGGAGGGCGGCCACGTCGTCCTCGACGACGGCACCGAGTTCGACTCGGACACCATCATCTGGACGGCCGGCATGAAGGCCAACCCGATGCTGCGCAACACCGACCTGCCGCTGGACGCGCGCGGCCGGGTGCAGTGCACGGCGGCCATGCAGGTGGTCGGGCTGCCCGGCGTGTGGGCGGCGGGCGACTGCTCCGCGGTGCCGGACCTGTCGCGCACCGAGGAGGACCCGACGGCGACCTGCGTGCCGAACGCCCAGCACGCGATCCGGCAGTCGAAGCTGCTGGCGAAGAACATCGTGGCGACCTTGCGCGGCAAGCAGCCGAAGGACTACTTCCACAAGTACCTCGGCTCGGTGGCCGGCCTCGGCCTCTACAAGGGCGTCGCCGACGTGTTCGGGCTGCGCTTCAAGGGCGTCGTCGCCTGGTTCATGCACCGCAGCTACCACGTCATGTTCATGCCCACGGTGAACCGCAAGTTCCGCGTGTTCGTGGACTGGACGCAGGCCCTGTTCTCGGGCCGCGAGGTGGTCGCGCTCGGCCAGATCCACGACCCGAAGGCGGAGTTCGACCGGGCCACGAAGAGCTGATCGGGTTCGGCTGCTGAGCCGTTCGGTGGCGGTGACCAAGCACCCGTCTGGCTTAGCGCCGTAACTTGAGCCCCCAATAGGAGTAATGGGCAGCGCGTCACCTTGACATTGCGTAACGTGAACCCGAGACTACGACTGGTGCGCCACCAAAAGTGTGACGCGCCCGTGGGGAGAGAGGTGACCGCGATGTCGCTTGAGGAGCTGGCCGCACAGCTTCGCCGCGGTGAGATCGAGGACCGTGCCCTGGCGGAGTACGCCGCCGAGTACGCCACCGCCGGAAAGGTCTTTCGCAGCAAGAAAGACGACTGAGCATGTCCGCTTCCGGGTGGGGGAACGAGTTGGTTCCCCCACCCGAGGCCGTCCGGCCCGTCAAGCCCGCCCCACTGCTGTTGCAGGGCCAGGACTACATCTTCCGGTCGCCCGCCAGGAACCTGGACTTCCAGGAGCAGGTGCACCGCCTCGGCATGGTCGACGAGGGTGACGGCAGCCCCGTGCCCTGCGTGCTGGTGCTCGCCCGCGCCGCCGACATGGAGATGAACGCCCTCTCCGTCGCGCTGGCCGAACGGGGCGTCCGGATGGCCCGCATCGACGCCGACCGCTGCGTCGACCTGCCGCTCACCGTCTACACCGACGCGCCCCTGCTGGAACTCGACCGCTGGCTGCTGCGCCCGCTGCTGGTGTGGCGCAGGCACTTCGAGCTCTCCGCGCTCCAGGTCGAGCCGGGCACGCTGACCGCCGCCTACGCGGTGGACCAGTGGGGTGCGGTGGCGAACTGGCTGTCCACCCGCGGCGACTGGGCGCACGTGAACCCGGTCCGCGCCAGCGCTCACCTCGACCGCCTCACCCAGCTGTCGGACGCGTCCGCGTTCGGCCTGAAGGTCCCGCGCACCACGGTGACCACCCGTCCGGGCCGCACCAGGCCGGGTGGCGCGCGGTGCATCGTCAAGACCACCGGACGGCACCTGCTGGAGCCGCGCCCGGGAATGCAGCACGGGCTGTTCCCACGTCCGCTGGAAACCAGCCGCTCGGGCGACGTACCGGAATCCGCACCGGTCATCGTCCAGGAGTACGTCCCCTCGGACACCGAACTCCGGGTGTTCGTGGTCGGTGAGCAGACCCTGGCCTTCCAGGTCGACAAGCTGGACCCGGCGCAACTGTGGGTGGATCCTGAAGCGGTTCGGGTCACCCCGGTCGAAGTGCCGGCCGGGCTGGCCGACCGGCTGCTCGCCTTAGCCAGGCACTGGCGGTTGCAGGTCGCGGCGTTCGATCTTCTCGTCGCGGGTGGCGACCACGTGTTCCTCGAAGTCAACGTCAACTGCGATTGGCGTTGGTTCGAGCACCGGGCCGAGGACGAACGGGTGTCCGACGCCGTGCACGAGTGGGTGGCGGCGCGTTTCAAGGAGCTTCTCAGTGCGGGTAAAGGTCGCTGAGCACGCAGCGCTGTTCTACCAGGACGGTGCCGTGGTGTGGGACGACTACCTCCACCACCGGCAGTTCGCGATCAGCGAGACGGCCGAGCTGCTGTGCCGCAAGTTCACCGAGTTCACCGACGTCGACGCGCTGCTGGCGCCGCTGGGCGAGGCGGACCAGACCGCGCTGCGCAAGGTGCTGGACGAACTGGTCGACGCCGGCGTGCTGCTGGTCGAGGGCTCGCCGCGGCACGAGGCGGAGCGCCGGATGCTGGCGGGCTGGGGCGCGTGGGGCGCTTCCGCGCGGCACTTCCACTTCGCCAGCCGCACCCTCGGCGACGCGCCCTACCTGGGTCCGGACGAGCACGACGCGGTGCTCGACGCGAAGCTGACCAGCGAGCCGCCGCCCGCGCCGTTCCGCACCTCCGGCGGTCCGGCGGTGCCGCTGCCGCCGCTGTCGGACGACCCGTCGTGGGGCACCAGCCGCCTGCTGGACGTGCTGCTGTCCCGCCGCACCACGCGCGAGTTCGGACCGGGTCCGGTCGGGCTGGGCCAAGTGGGCGAACTGCTCGGCGTGCTGGGCGCCCCGTCGCCCGCGCGGTCCCGGATCGGGCGCTCCGGCACGGTGTTCAAGACCAGCCCGTCGGGCGGCGGGCGGCACCCGGTGGAGATCTACGCGCACGTGCGCGGCATCGACGGGCTGACCCCCGGCTGGCACCACTACGACGGGCTCGCGCACGCGCTGGAGCCGTTGGACGTGCTGTGGTCGGCGGAGGAGATGGCGGAGGCGGCGGGTGACCAGGACTGGGTCGGCCAGGCCCCGCTGGTGCTCGCGTACACCGCCGTCCTGGAGCGGACCAGGTGGCGCTACGACACGTCACGGGCATATCGGGTTGTGCAAATGGACGTGGGCCATCTGTCGCAAACCGCTTATCTGGTTGCTACCGCTATGGGTTTTGGTATCGGCTTCACCGCAGCATTGCGGGATGAACTCGTGGAACAAGCTCTCCGCTGTGACCCTTATCACGAAGTGGTACTTGGCATGAGTGCCATGGGTCCATTACCTCAATGAGCGCAATAGCGGATCGCATTGAGCCGTGCGGGGGACTTGTGACGTACCAGCCCCACGAACGCTCGGTAACGGTTTAGGCTCCACGCTGCCCCCGTAGCCCAATCGGTAGAGGCAGGCTCCTTAAAAGAGTCACAGTACGGGTTCGAATCCCGTCGGGGGCACGTCAACCACAACCTTCGTCTTCACTCGTCTGCCGAGTGATCACGAACGGGCGGTGCGGTTAGCCAACAGTGGCTACTTTCGGTTATCCAGGCACTTTCCCGCAGATGGGCGTGTCAATGCTCCAATAGGGCAGTTTTTCACCCATAGGAGCATCCAATGTCCGGACCGGACGCCACCGGCTGCCCGGTGCCCGATCCGGCGGCTGCCGGTGCGCTGTTCGGCGCACAGTTCGGCGTACCCACCGGACCGCGCCCGGGGTCGCGGCGGGGACCGGCAGACCCGGTCCCCGACCGCCTCCGTCACCTCCGGGACGCCACCCAGTCCCGCACGACCTCGTCCAGCACGGCCAGCGGCAGCGGTCCGCCGCCGATCACCACGTCGTGGAACGCCCGGATGTCGAACCGATCGCCCAGCGCCCGCTCCGCCTCGACCCGCACGCGCTGGATCTCCAGGCGCCCCACCATGTACGCCAGCGCCTGGCCGGGCGCGGCGATGTAGCGGTCCACCTCGGACTCGATCTCCACCTGCGCCAACGGCGTGTTCTCCCGCAGGTACGCGACGGCCCGCTCGCGGCTCCAGCCGTGCGCGTGCAGCCCGGTGTCCACCACCAGCCGCCCCGCCCGCAGCGAGTCCATGGCCAACATGCCCAGCCGTGCCACGTCGTCCGAGTACAGCCCCATCTCGTCGGCCAGCCGCTCGCAGTACAGGCCCCAGCCCTCCAGGTAGCCGGTGACCGTGGCGACCCGGCGCAGCATCGGCAGCCCGGTCAGCTCCTGCGCCAGCACGATCTGGAAGTGGTGCCCCGGCACGGCCTCGTGGAACGCGATCGCCTCGGCCTGGTACCGGAACCGCTCCTCCACCCGGTGCGTGTTGGCGTAGTACGTGCCCGGTCGCGTGCCGTCCATGGCCGGCGGCGCGTAGTACGCGGTGGGTGCGCCCGGCGCGTCGGCGGCGGGCACCGGCTCGACCTCGCACCGCTTGTCCGGCACCCGGCCGAACCACCGCGGCGCGGCCTCCTCGGCCCGCGCCACGGCCTCGCGCGCGGCGGAGATCAGCTCGTCCTCGGACTTCCAGCGCAGCGCCGGGTCGTCCCGCATCCGTTCGAAGACCTCCGCGGTCTCCCGCGTGCCGAAGACCCGTTCGCCCAACTCGGCGTACTCGGCGGCCAACGACGCCATGATGTCCAGCCCGGTCCGGTGCAGCTCCTCGGGAGACCGGTCGGTGGAGGTCTGAGCGCGCGCCAGGCCCGCGTAGACGGCTTTCCCGCCCGGAAGCCAGCACAGGCCGGCTTTGTCCGCGGGACGGCCGCTCAGGCCCGCGACGGCGGTGCGGTACGCGGCGAACGCCGGCCGCACCTCCTCGGCGATCAGCCGGTCCCGTTCGGCGGTGAACGCCTCGCCGCCCCGCGGACGTGCGAACGGGTCCTCGTCGGCGGCCAGGTACCGGTCCAGGTACGCGAGGGACGCGTCCAGCAGGTGCTGCACCGGCGTGCGACCCGCCCGGGAACCCGCGACGTGCCGCGCGGCGACCGTGCGCAGCAGTTCCGGGATCGCGGCCAGCCGGGACAGGTAGGCCCGCTCCTGCTCCTCGTTGGTGATCACGGTCATCGGCAGGACGTTGAGCAGTTCGCCGGCGTGCGAGAAGAACGAATCGGTGATCGTGTACTCGACGGCACGCGCGTCGAGCAGGTCCACCGTCGTTTCGGCCTGCTGGACGATCACGGCGCGGGTCACCGGATCGTCGTCGTCGGGCAGTGCCCGCGCGCGTTCGGCGATCCGCACGGCGGCGGCGCGTGCCGATTCCTCGGCTTCCGGGCGCTGATCGGAGAGCAGGTGGTCATAACCGGGCAGACCGAACACGGTCGCGCCCAGCGGCTCACGCCGGGACATCAGGTCGAGCAGTTCGTCGGCGAGCGCAGCCGTGTTATCCATCGGTGGACCCCTGAGCTTGGGTGTGAAGGCCAGTACGGTACTTAGCCTAAGTAATTACTTACAGCCGGTCCAAATAGGCCAGCACCGCCAGCACCCGCCGGTTGTCGTCCTCCGACAACGGCAGGTCCAACTTGCCGAAGATGTTCGCGGTGTGTTTGCCGACGGCTTTCTCGGTGACGAACAGCCGTGCGGCGATCGCGCCGTTCGACCGCCCCTCGGCCATCAGCGACAGCACTTCGCGCTCCCTCGGCGTCAACGTGGCCAGCGGCCGGTCCCGCCCGCTGCGCGCGAGGAGCTGGGAGATCACCTCGGGGTCCATGGCGGTGCCGCCCGTGGCGACCCGGCGGATCGCGTCCACGAACTGCTTGACGTCCGAGACCCGGTCCTTGAGCAGGTAGCCCACACCGCCGCCCCGGTCGGACAGCAGCTCGCGGGCGTAGAGCTGCTCGACGTACTGGGACAGCACCAGCACCGGCAGCCCCGGCACCCGCTTGCGCGCCTCGATCGCGGCCCGCAGCCCCTCGTCGGTGAACGTCGGCGGCAGCCGCACGTCGACCACCGCCACGTCCGGCCGGTGGTCGACCATGGCCTTGAGCAGCGCCGGCCCGGTGTCGACCGCCTCCACCACGTCGAAGTCGTAGGCCTGGAGCAGCCGGATCAGGCCGTCCCGGAGCAGGACGAGGTCTTCACCGAGGACAACTCGCACGGCAACTCCATGATCGCGATCGGCCCGCCCCTCGGACCCCGTGGCCGAGTCTGCCCGGACCGACTGTCGAGCGGTGCTCATTTCGGCCGGAATCCGGCGCCTCCGGTTTGGACCGGCCGGTCGGCGGTTCGTCGCCGGCCGGTCGCTGCCCGGCCGGGACTCCGTGCCCTTCCAGGTGCCCGGCCGGGGTGCTGGTCCGTGCGCTCGCGGCCCGATCCCGGCTGTCGCGGGGTGGGACCGCGAGCGCGGAGGGGTCAGGCCGAAGCCGGCCGAAGCGGCGTGGCCGACGAACGGTCGGCGCGTGGACCGCGAGCGCGGAGGGTCAGGCCGAAGCCGGTGCCGGGGACAGGGCGCAGGGCAGCTCCATGGTCACGATGGTCGGACCGCCCGACGGGCTGGCGATGCCGAGCGTCCCGTCGAACGCCCCGAGCCGCCGCTCGATCCCGCGCAGCCCGCCGTCCTCGGTGGCCTCCGCCCCGCCCCGCCCGTTGTCCCCGATCATCAGCGCCAGCCTGCCGTTCTCGTGCCGCACCCGCACCCACGCACTGGTCGCACCGCTGTGCTTGGCCACGTTCGTCAGCGTCTCGGCCACCGCGAAGTACGCCGCCGACTCCACCGGGGCCTCCGGCCGGCCGTCCAGCACCAGGTCGACCTCGACGGGCAGCGGGTGCGCCAGGGCCAAGGCCCGCAGCGCGCCGTCCAGCCCCCGGTCGGCCAGCACCGGCGGGTGGATGCCGCGCACCAGGTCGCGCAGTTCGGCCAACGCCTGGGACGACGACTGCCGCGCCTCCACCAGCAGGTCGCGCGCCGCGTCCGGGTCGCGGGCCAGCAGCTCCTCCGCCATGCCGAGGCTCATGCCCAGCGCCACCAGCCGGGCCTGCGCGCCGTCGTGCAGGTCGCGCTCGATCCGGCGCAGCTCGGCGGCCTGCGCGTCCACCGTGTCGGCCCGCGAGTCGGACAGTTCCCGCACCCGGTCGGTCAGCGCGGCCGTGGCGCTGGGCGCGAGCATGAACCGCACCAACATCGCGTGCCACCGCACGATCCGGGACGTGCCCCACCACGCCAGCCCCAGGTACGCCATGCCCAGCAGCGGTGCCAGGACGACGCCACCGGGCGTGTCGATGCTGATCCCGCTGAACTCCGTCTCGTCGGCTCCCAGCAGCCACAGCAGCGGCGTCAGCACGCCGATCGCGCCACCCAGCCAGAGCGCGAGCGGCAGCACGCCGGCCAGCACGCCGACGACCGCGTTCACCGGCAGGAACGCCAGGTCCTTCCACGTCGCCGGGTCGGTGGCGATGGTCCGCACCCTGGTCATCGGCCCCCGGTTGGCGGGCCGGCGGTACGGCGGCTCGATCACCTGCTCCAGCACCCGTCCCGCCCAGCGCCGGTGGACCGCCAGGTAGCGGCGGGCGAGCGCGGTGAACACCAGCATCAGCGGCACGCCGACCGTGACCAGGATCAGCGGGTAGGTGTAGAGCTGCAACGGGATCAGGATCAACCCGATCACGCACAGCGGCACCCGTGCGAACGCCAGCGCCGCGGTCCTCAGCCGTGTTCCCGCGCCGCGCACGAGGTCGTGGTCCGTCATGCCGCTGATTCTTCCGGCCTGCCGGGGGGAAAGCGGTGGGTCTAACCCCCCGATCGGACCGCGGTCACACCCCGGTCACACCTCGATCACGGCACCGTCCGGCAGCACCTCCACGCCCGCCTCGCGCAGCTTGGCGTGCTCGGCGGAGTCCGGGTCGAGCACCGGGTTGGTGTTGTTGAGGTGCGTGTAGACCCGCCGCACGTGCGGGTGCCGGCGCAGCTCGGGCAGGCTGTGCGTGATCGGCAGGTGCCCCATCGCGGACTGCCCGCCGGGCTGCCCGGTCGCCGCCCCCATCTCCGAGGGCGCGTAGAACGTGCCGTCCAGCAGCGCCACGTCGGCCTCGGCGACCAGCTCGTCGAACCCAAGCGGCCACCCGGCCAGGCACGGCGCGTACAACACGATCCCGCCGGTGGCCGGGTCGAACAGCCGGTAGGCCATCACCCAGTGGCCCGCCACCGGGGACTCGCCCGCGTACTTCGGCCGTTTGCCGCTGACCGGGAACGCGGTCACCTCCAGCCCGCCCGCCAGCGTGAACGTCTGCTCCGGCTCGACCTGCCGCCACGTCCACGCGGCGTACTTGTCCAGCACACCCCGCGTGTCGGTCAACGCGTGCAGCACGGTCGCGGGCGCGTGAACCCGCAGCCCCGCCGCACCGCGCAACGTCAGCAGCCCGAGCGTGTGGTCGAGCTCGGCGTCGGTGAACAGCACGCCGCGCACCGGCGTGTCACGCGGGCCGGGACCGGGGTCGAGGCAGGGCGTCGCGGTGAGCTGGGTCCGGATGTCGGGGGAGGCGTTGAGCAGCCACCAGTCCACCCCGTTGCCGCTGACCGCCAGGCAGTCCTGGGTACGCGCGGGCAGCCTGCCCGCCCGTACCTCGGCGCACGGCCCGCACGCGCAGTTCCACTGCGGCACACCACCGCCCGCCGCCGTCCCGAGCAGCACGACCTTCACCGCGCCACCTTCCGCACGGCCAGCGGCGCGGGACCGGTCTCGGTGTCCAGCACCAGGTCGACCTTGGCCCGCTCGGGCGACAGCGAGCACACCGGGTCGGTGTTGGCCGCGTCGCCGGTCAACTGGAACGCCTGGCACCGGCACCCGCCGAAGTCGATCTCCTTGCGGACGCAGGACCGGCACGGCTCACGCATCCAGTCGAACCCGCGGAACGCGTTGAACGCCGAGGACTCGTACCAGATCTCGGCCAACGGCCGGTCCCGCACGTTCTCGATCCCGAGGTGCTCGATCACCGTCGCGGCCGGGCACGGCAGCACGTCGCCGTTCGGCGCCACGGTCAACTGCCGCGCGCCCCACCCGTACATGCACGGCTTGGGGTGCGCCTCGTGGTAGTCCGCGATCACGTAGACGATCTCCATCCGCGACCGGGCACGGGCCTGCGCCACCACCAGGTCCGCCTGCCGCAACTGCTCCTTCGTGGGCAGCAGCGCGGCCCGGTTGCGCAACGCCCACCCGTAGTACTGGGTGTTGGCCAGCTCCAGCCGGTCCGCGCCCATCCGCTCGGCGAGCGCGATGATGCCGCCGACGTGGTCCAGGTTCATCCGGTGCAGCACGACGTTGACCGTCAGCGGGAGCCCGGCCTCCCGGATCAGCCGCGCCGCCACCAGCTTGTGGTCGAACGCCTTCACCCCGGCGATCAGGTCGGCGTTGCCGGGATCCGCGTCCTGCACCGACAGCTGCACGTGGTCCACACCGCGGCGGCGCAGGTCGTCCAGCCGGGCCGCGGTCAGGCCCAGCCCGCTGGTCACCAGGTTCAGGTACGCCCCGAGCCCGCTCGCGTGGCTCACCAGCTCGGGCAGGTCCCTGCGCGCCAACGGTTCCCCGCCCGAGAGGTGGAACTGCAGCACCCCCAGCGCGTGCGCCTGGTCGAACACCGAGCACCACTCGGCGGTGTCCAGCTCCGCGTCCCGCCGCACCAGCTCCAGCGGGTTCGAGCAGTACCCGCACTGCAACGGGCAGCGGTGGGTGAGCTCGGCGAGCAGCCCGAACGGCGCCTCAGCCATCGGTCTCGACCACCCTGCGGGCGGCCAGCCGGGTCACCAGCTCGGCGACGTCCTCCGGCAGGACCCCGGCGAAGTCCTCGCCGAGCCGGGCCGCGATGTCGGCGATCGTCCGGCGCCCGTCGCACAGCCCGACCACCGCCGCGGCGGTTTCGTTGAGCACCAGCACGCCTTCCGGGAACAGCACGACGTGGCTCTCCCGGGTCCGGTCGTAAGCGGTCTTCACACCCTTGCCCAGCCGGGGTGTCGCGGCGAGATTGGTCATGATCGTCCCGAGTGGTAGTCGACGGCGTCGAGGATCGCCCGCAGCACGTCGCATTTGAACGCCAGGGCGGCCACCGCCGCCTCCTGCTGCTCCCTGGTGGCGCAGTTGCGCACCACGAGGTCCAAAGTGGACCGGCCTTCGCCCTCGATCACCTTGAGCCGGGTGGTGAAGTAGGCGAACCCCTCCTCGGCGATCCAGGGGTACCGCGCCCGCATGTCCGCCAACCGCCGGGTCATCAGGCCGCGCGAGAACATCTCGGTGAGCCCCGACGCCACCGCCTCCACCCACGGCTTGCTCCGGGCGAAGTTCACGTAGGCGTCGACGGCGAACCGGGTGCCGGGCAGCACGTGTCTCTCGTCCAGCACTTCTTCCCTGGTCAGGCCGAGCGCTTCGGCCATCCGCAGCCAGTTCTCCGCGCCGCCCTCGCCGGCCCGCGCGCCGTCGTGCCAGACGATCCGCTCCCCCCACTGCCGCCGGACGTCCGGGTCGGGGCAGTTGGCCAGGATGGCGGCGTCCTTGCGCGGGATGCAGCGCTGGTAGTACCACCGGTTGGCCGCCCACAGCTGGAGCTCGTCCTTGGACAGCGTGCCCGCGTGCATCCGGACGTGGAACGGGTGGGTGTCCCAGTAGCGGGAGGAGAGCGCCCGCAGCCGCGCGGTGAACTCCTCCTCGGGCAACGGCTCGGACATACAGCGCCTCCCTAGGATTTCCGGCTCGCCGGTCCCGCGCCGGGCGCAGGACGTCGTGACTCCGGTGGCGGACCGGAGCCACGACGCGGACGGGCTCAGCCGCGCGCGGCGTACGCGGTGACTTCCATCGGGGTGTCGATGTCGCGGAAGTCCGGCTTCACCCAGGTGGGCTTCGACGTGGGCTTCGGCGTCTTCTCGGCTGGCATGGCGCGACTCCTCGGATTGTCGTGTCTCTCCGTGGGTCGGCGGCGGAGTCCCCACGGTAGAGCGTTCGGTGGTCCGCGCGCTAGATCGTAAGGACCGTTGCCCAACGCCGCAGTGGTCTGTCCTCCGATGAATCTTGCCCGTTGCGCGCGGGGTGTGGTTGCATCGGAGCAGCCGCCGTTCCGCCGCCGTCACAGTGCGGACTACGAGGAGCGCACATGCGTGCTCGTCCAAGCGCGGTTCTGGCCATGGTGCTGTTGGGCGCGTCCGTCGCGGCCCCGGCCCAGGCCGAACCGTCGGCGCTCGCTGTACGGACCCTGGCCACCGGCCAGGACGTCCCGTGGGACATCGGTTTCCTGCCGGACGGCAGCGGCGTCTTCACCGAACGAGACACCAGGCAGATCAAGAAGATCACCGGTACCGCGGTCACCACGCTGCACACCGTGGCCGACGCGGTGCCGGCCGGCGAAGGCGGCCTGATGGGCATCGCCGTGTCACCGACCTTCGCCACCGACAACACCGTCTACGTCCACTACACGGCCGCCTCCGACAACCGGATCGTCAAGCTGAGGCTGGGCGCCGGCGGCACGGCGGAGCCGATCGTCACCGGCATCCCGAAGAACCGCTTCCACAACGGCGGCGGCCTGGAATTCGGTCCGGACGGCTTCCTGTACGCCACCACCGGCGACGCGGGCGTCAGCGCGAACGCGCAGAACCTGAACAGCCTGGCCGGCAAGGTCCTGCGGGTCACGACGACCGGCGAGCCGGCCCCCGGCAACCCGTTCGGCACCAGGGTCTACTCGTACGGCCACCGCAACCCACAGGGCATCACCTGGGCGAACGGCCGGGCGTACGCGACGGAGTTCGGCAACAACCGGCTCGACGAGCTGAACTGGATCCAGTCCGGCAAGAACTACGGCTGGCCGACCTGCGAAGGCCCGTGCAACGACAGCCGGTACACCAACCCGCTGAAGACCTGGCCGACCTCGCAGGGCGGGCCCTCGGGCATCGCGTTCTTCAACAACAACCTCTACCTCGGCAGCGTCACCGGCAGGCGGGTCTACAAGATCCCGGTGACGGGCACGAACCTGGGCACTCCCCAGTCGGTGTTCACCGGCTACGGCCGGGTCCGCTCGGTCGCCTCGGCCCCGGACAACACCCTGTGGCTGGGCACCTCCAACCAGGACGGCCGGGGCACCCCGGCGGCCGGCGACGACCGGATCCTGAGCACGGACGGCTGACACGTCCGGCACGAGGCCCACGGTCCGCGCGGCGGCACGACCGTGGGCCTCGTGCGCCGGACCTGGGGCTTCGTGTGTCGGCTCGGGGTCTCGCCTGTCGGGCCGGGTCATGCGCCGGTTCGGCGACTGCGGTCAGTTGCGCGCGGCGGGCATCCGGCGGAGCTGTTCCAACACGACGGGGTCCTGCAACTGCATCCACTGGATGACCTCGGTGTACGTGGCGCACACGGTCTCCTCGCGGACGCAGACCTCCCCCATGAAGCGTTCCACGGCCTGGCTGAACGCCCCACCGGCCCACTCGTTGAAGTGGTTGCCGACCACCATGGGCGCGCGGTTGCCGTTGAGGGCGGCCAGGTACACCGACCGGTAGGTGTCCAGCACGACCTGCGTGTACTCGCCGGGCGGACCGGGATCGTCCTTCGCCCCGTTCAGCGCGTACCAGAGGTTGAAGTCCATCATCACCACCTGCCGCCCCAGCGCGGGCACCCGGACCTCGGGCATCGGGAACTCCCAGATCCCGTCCTCCACCGCCGGCCAGGACACGCCCAGGCTCACGTGGCTGGTGTCGTAGACCAGCCCGTGGCCGCGCATGGACGGGAACGCCTGCGCCCAGTCGCCTTCGAGGCACGGCGTGCGCCCACCCCGCACCGCGGAGGGTTCCAGCCGGAACCCCTGCTCGCGGGCCTTCTCCAGGATCTCGAAGAACTGATCCAGCTCCCGGTCCCACTCGGCGGTGCTCCACCGCCCCACGCTCGGCTCGTCACCGACGCAGTAGTGCCCGTTGTAGTGCGTCCCGATCTCGTGCCCGGCGGCCAGCGCGTCGTTGAGGTAGGCGATCCGGGCCGCGACCTCCTCGCGCGTGCCGCCGAACCCGATGGACGAGTACCCCGCCCGGTGCCCCGGCCCGGCGTAGGTGGAGGCATCCGCGTCCGGCACCAGGTACACCCCGGACAGCAACCCGGTGACGTGCGCGTCGACCTGTTTCGCCAACGGCATCACGCGGTCCCAGTGGGCTTTCGACGCCGCGCCGTCGAACGAGAACAGCACGAACTGCGGCGGCTTCTCGCCGGGTTGCATCCGGCGCATCCACTTCGGGGAGGTGGCCGGAGGCGACACCGAGGGCGTCGGGCCGCTGGGACTGGACGACACCCGAGGGGCGATCGGCAGCGGCGCGGCCACCTCACCGGGCGATCCACCGGGGCGGGGCTCCTGCGCGCCCAGCACCGCCAACACCACCAGGGTGAGTGCCAACGCGACGCCCGTGGTGAGCCAACCCCAACGCTTCACATCCCAAGGACGACTCATCGTGGTCGAAGGTTGCCTGTGCGCAACCGAAGAGGGCGGCTAGATCGGCGTGGCGACGACGACCTGGTTCTCCTCGTACCCGGTGTCACCGCCGACCCACCGGCCGCCGCACGTCACCAGGACCAGCCGGTGGGGGCCGCGAGGCCCGAACAACTCCACCGCGCGCTGCGGCAACTCCTCCTTCGGGACGGTCAGCACCTGGCTCACCCGGAACCGGAACGTCTTGCCCGCGGTGTCCACGACGGTCACGTCACTGCCCACCGCCGCCCGCCACAACTCGTCGAACGGCCCGGCGAGGCCCTTCCAGTTCACGTGCCCGGCCAGCACGGTCGCGCCTTCGGCGGCGGCCAGGTCGACGCCCCACCAGGTGGCCTCGCCGACCCCTTCCGGGACCGGCAGCACGCCGTCGGCGGTGACCTCCTTGCGGATCAGCGTGGCCAGCCCGCCTTGGGGCAGCCGGACGGTGCCGGGAGCCTGGGTCGGCGGAGCGGCCGGGGCCGTGGTGGTGGCCGTCGGCGTCGTCGGCGTCGTCGGGTCGGCGGGAGGGTTCGCGCCGGCGGGCATCCCCGCGAGGTCGACGCCCCGGCCGGATCTCAGGCTGTCACCCAGCGGGTGGGGCACCACGGCGTCGCCGGGCCGGGGCAGGCCCTGGACGGACTCCGGGGTGACGGGCGTGAAGACCAGCGCGGCGGCGGCGAGCACGCCCGCCACCACCGCGCCGGTCAGGAAAGCCTTCACGACCGGGCAGCCACCCTGCGCCGGGCGACGAACCCGAGCAGCGCCGCACCGATCAGCACGGCCCCGCCGAACCCGACCACCGCCCCGGTGTCGACCGAGGTGGTGAACGCGCCCTTGGCCACCACGCCGGCACCGTCGGCGCCGGCGGGGATGGTGATCGGCACGATCGGCTTGTTGGGCTTGTTCGTCAACGCCAGCGCAAGCGTTTGGCCGGCCTCGACCTTCCCGCACGCCTTGGGCGGCGCGGCGGGGTCGAAGCTCTCCTCGTAACCCTTGGCCGCGGCGACCTCGGTCACGCACACGTCCTGCGGGGTGCGCAGGTCGGGCACCGAGACCGAGCCGTCGTCGGCGGTCTGCAACACGATCGGCTTGCCGTCCGGGCCGGTCAGCGGCGCGTCGTCCTGCCCGACCGCCGGAGCCGTGCCGTCGGCCGCGGTGATCCGCAGCGCCACGCCCGAGATGCCCTTGGCCGTCTCGGTGTCGGTCTTGCCGACCCTGAGCACGCCGGGGGCCGTCTTGGCGGACGTGGCAGCTTCGGCGGTGAGTTTCTTCTCACCCCCGGTGGTGACGATCCGCTGCATGTCGGTGTTCGCCGGCACGTGCACGATCGGCCGGTCCGCCGGGCTGTCCAGCCGAACCTTGAACGTCGGCTTCGCGCCGGTCGGGACCACCTTCACCGCCAGCGGCTTGCCGTCGGCGGGCGTCCGCAGCTCGACGGTGTTCGTGCCGTCCTCCAGCGTCGCCTGGTCCAGCTCCACGGTCACCGGCACGTCGCCGACGCCGGAGCCGTTCGCCTTGGCGATGTCGACGGTCCAGCTGTCCGGCGAGCCGATCAGCTGGTCCTTGGTCGGCGCGGTGACCTGCGCCGTCCACGGGCCCCGGTTGCTCTCGGCGTCCGCGCGCAGCCTGCCCACCGCGTCCTTCGCCGACTGGGGCAGCTGGTCGAAGTGGAACCGCTCGTCGTACGCGATGTGCCGGAAGTCGTTGCCCGGGTCGAGCGAGATGCGGCCGTGCGGCGACGCCGTCCACGTGTGCAGCAGGTGCGCCAGCGCCGCGGCCTCGTCGGCCGTGGGGTTGGTCGTGTACCGCAGCAGCAGGTAGGAGATGTTCGCCGCGACCTCGGGCGCCAGCGGCTCGCCGGCCTTGGTCTTCAGTTCGTCGCGGTCCTTGTACTGCTCGGTGCTGTCCGGGGCGAGCAGCGAGTACTGGACGCACCAGACGTGCTTGCCCTGCCAGAGGTAGGACCCGAGCCAATCGGTGTCGCTGGGCTTGTCCCGGTATCCCTGGGCGGTCGTGCTGTAGCCGATGCCTTCCTGGACCTGGGCGTCGGATGTCGCGGGAACGGCGAGCAAGGCCACACCGGACGCGAGCAGCGCGCCGGCGAGTCGTCTCCACCCCATGTCTTAACCTGACCCCTCGGGTATCTGTGTGCAACGAGCGCCGGTTCGGCGGGCTGCCGGGGGAGAGCCTTACGGGTCGTGTCGGGTGGGGACAAGCCACCAGGGGAGTGGGAAGGATGACTACGCTCCGCAGCGTGGGGTGTGGATCCGAGATCGACAACCCGGGTAAAGTCGCTTTTACCCGACGGGAACCGATCGACTCGTGTGGTCGTTGAACCCCGTGACGGCGTCAAAACGCCACAGGAGGACGAGGTGCGTACCACCAGCAACCCCGCGTTCCGGAACCTGCCGACCAGCGGCGGTTCCGGGAGCTACGCAGGTTTCGGCCAGCCGTACGAGGCACAGCAGTACGGGGGCTTCCAGGGTGCCCCGCCGACCACCGGCGAGCGCCCCATCACCATTGACGACGTGGTCACCAAGACCGCGATCACGCTGGCCACGACGCTGCTGACCGGTCTGGTCTCGGCGTGGCTGGTGCTGTCCGGCCAGGTCGCGCCGTTCGCGCTGATGCTGCCGGGCCTGATCGTGGGCCTGGTCGTGTCACTGATCATCATCTTCAAGCGCACCCCGAGCGCTCCGCTGGTCATGACCTACGCGGTCGCCGAGGGCGTGTTCCTCGGTGCGATCACCGGTGTGTTCGAGGCGCTGTACAGCGGTATCGCGTGGCAGGCGATCCTGGGCACGTTCGGCGTGTTCGGCGCGATGCTCGTGGTCTACAAGACGGGTGCGATCCGCGTCACGCCGCGCCTGACCAAGTGGATCATCGGCGCCACCGTCGGTGTGGTCGTGCTCATGCTCGGCAACCTGGTGCTCGGCCTGTTCGGCGTGAACTCCGGGCTGCGGGACGGCGGCACGCTGGCCATCGTGTTCAGCCTCGTGGTGATCGGGATCGCGGCGTTCAACTTCCTGCTCGACTTCGAGGCCGCGAACGAGATGATCCGTTCGGGTGTGCCCGCGAAGTGGGCGTGGTGGGCGGCGTTCGGCCTGATGACCACGCTGGTGTGGCTGTACCTGGAGATCCTGCGACTGCTGTCGTACCTGCAGCGCGATTAGTCTGTTGGGTGTGCGCGGGGCGTCCGGCCGGTTGGCCGGGCGCCCTGTGTGCTTTCCGGGGGTGTGAGGGGCGCTGGGAGCGGTTCAGCGGGTTCTCAGGTTCGTGGGGCGGGATGTCGTACCTGGGTGGTTGGGTGTGTGTCGGGGGCGTTCACTTCGAGGGGACGCCTGCGAAGCGTGGCCTGCGGCGGTTTGTGCACCTATCTGGTGGTGAGAATCCTCCGGCTGGGGCGGAGCCCCGGTGCTGGCGGAGCCTTGGTGCTGGTGGAGCCTTGGTGCTGGTGGAGCCCCGGTGCTGGTGGAGCCTTGGTGCTGGCGGGTCGCGTCGGTGAATGGGTCTACGGGCTTGAAAAGCGTCCTCGCCGGACGGGCTGGCCGCCAAGGATCTCCACAAGAGCCCTGCGAAGCTCTTCGAGCTTTGGGGTGCGGTGTGGGCGGTGGTCTGCGTGTCATCCCCGTATGGCCTGGTCGGAGACAACCACATGCGTCAAGGGCAGATCGTGAAGCGTGTGCGGTGGTCGCGGGTTCGATCTGCCCTTGACACATGCGGTTCGCTGGCGCGCAGGCCATACGGGGATGACACGCAGGCGGAGAGGTGTGCGCTGCGCGCGGCTGGCTGGCGGGGCTGGCTGGCGCGGCTGGCTGGCGAGGTGCTGTGGGCAGCGACTGGCGTGCGGCGTGCGGCGGGCGCGTGGCGAGCGGCGAGTCTGCGGTGGCTGCTTAGGGCGAAGGCGCGGGTGTCACTCGGTGGGGTGGCGTGGTGAAGCCCGAAGGGTGGTGGCGCAGGAGTCAACCCAGAAGGGGGAGGCCGGCGGTATGAGCCCGGAAGGGTGAGGGCGCAGGGGTGAGGGCGCAGGGGGAGGCGCAGGGTTGAACCCGTAGAGGTGCGGGTTAGTCGCGCCAGCTGTTGCCGACTCTGGTCGGGTCCTCGGCGGGCAGGTCCGAGCCGACCTTGATCAGGCACGGTACGCAGAGTGGGCCGGTGGGTTCTCGTACCAGGTGTTCCGGTGGCACGGAGTGGGTGCAGGCGGCCTCGAAGTAGGTCCTGGACCGTTGGGTCGCTGGAAAAGCGTGGCACAGCGAGTCGTACCCGCTGTGCCACCACACGTACGGCATCTGATCCCCACCTCTCTACTTGAGGTAAGGACGATTCTCGCCTCGTTCCGTGACGCGCGTCAGCTCAACCGCTCGATGACCATCGCCATGCCCTGGCCGCCGCCCACGCACATCGTCTCCAGGCCGAACTGCTTGTCGTGGAACTGGAGCGAGTTGATCAGCGTCGTGGTGATCCGCGCACCCGTCATGCCGAACGGGTGGCCGACGGCGATGGCGCCGCCGTTCACGTTCAGCCGGTCGAGGTCGATGCCGAGGTCCCGGTACGACGGGATGACCTGGGCGGCGAAGGCCTCGTTGATCTCCACCAGGTCGATGTCGTCGATCGACATGCCGGCCAGGGCCAAGGCGCGCTTGGACGCCTCGACCGGACCGAGGCCCATGATCTCCGGGGACAGGCCGGACACGCCGGTCGACACGACGCGGGCCAGTGGGGTGATCCCCAGTTCGCGCGCCTTGGTGTCGCTCATGATCACGAGGGCCGCCGCGCCGTCGTTGAGGGGGCAGCAGTTACCCGCCGTGACGCGGCCGTCGGGGCGGAAGACGGGCTTGAGGCCGGACACGCCCTCGTAGGTCACGCCGGGGCGGGGGCCGTCGTCGGTGCTCACCACCGTGCCGTCGGGCAGCGTGATCGGGGTGATCTCCCTCGCCCAGAACCCGTTGGCGATCGCCTTCTCCGCCAGGTTCTGCGAGCGGACGCCGAAGTGGTCCATCTCCTCCCGCGTCACGCCCTTGGCGAGCGCCAGGTTCTCCGCCGTCTGCCCCATCGCGATGTAGACGTCGGGGACGTTGCCCGTGGTGCGCGGGTCGGTCCACGAAGGGGCGCCCTGCTCGGCCACGGACGCGGTGCGCGCCTCCGCTTCGGCGAAGAACGGGTTGTGGGTGTTCGGCCAGCTGTCGGAGCTGCCGCGCGCGAAGCTCGACACGGTCTCGACGCCGGCGCTGATGAACACGTCGCCCTCGCCCGCCTTGATCGCGTGCAGCGCCATCCGGGTCGTCTGCACGCTGGACGCGCAGTACCTCGTCACGGTGGTGCCGGGCAGGTTGTCGTAGCCCGCCAGCACGGCCACCACCCGCCCCATGTTGAAGCCCTGTTCGCCGCCCGGCAGGCCGCAGCCCAGCATCAGGTCGTCGATGTCGTTCGGGTCCAGCTGCGGCACCTTCGCCAAGGCCGCCCGCAGGACCTGCAAGGTCAGGTCGTCTGCCCGGACGTCCTTCAGCGATCCCTTGCCCGCACGCCCGATGGGGGACCGGGCTGCGGAGACGATCACGGCCTCAGGCATTACGGAACTCCTTTGTTTCGCCGCCATCTCGGGTCAGAAGCCTAGTTAACGCCTGTTCAGCCCGGCTACCACTCGTGACCTACGACGCCGCGCGTCCGCCGTCCGGTCTACGACCGTGCGTCAGGGCTGGTCACGACGGCCCAGAGCGGCGCCAGCAGCACCGAGGCGGCGGCCTCGTAGCCCGCCGCACTGGGGTGGAACCGGTCGCGGCTGAAGTAGTCGACGTGGCGGGCGGTGAACTCGGCCGCCAGCAGGTCGCCCAGCGCCACCGCCACGCCGCCGACCCGCTCGACCTCGCGGCGCTGGGCGCGGGCCAGCCGCAGGCTCCACTCGTGGGCCACCGAGCGCAGCGGTTGGGCGATGGGCCGGATGGAACCGAGGTCGGGGCAGGTGCCGACCACCACGCCGATGCCGGCCTCGCGGAGCCGGTGGACCTGGGTGCCCAGCAGCGCCGCGGACGCGGCGACGGACATGCGGGTGGTCACGTCGTTCCCGCCGATGATCACCAGCGCCACGTCCGGCGGGTCGGCCACCACGCGGTCGACCTGCGCGGGCAGGTCGCGGGTGGTCGAGCCGCTGACCGCGTGGGTCTCCAGGCAGACCGGGCGGCCCGTCTCGTCGGCCAGCCCGTTCGCCAGCAGCACGCCGGGCAGTTCCGCCGGGTCGTCGACGCCCAGGCCCGCGGCCATCGAGTCGCCGAGGACGGCGAACCGCAACGGCTCGCCCGCGCCCCGCCCGTACACGCCGTCGGCGCGCAGCGGTGGCCCGTCGGGCAGGCCGATGACCACCCTGGCCCGCCGCGACTGCGACGTGAACAGCCCGTACGCCACCCCGGCCAGCCCGCCCACGGCCACCCCGGTCAGCGCGATGAGACGCCTCCACCTCACGACCGACCACCCCCTTGCGGTCGATCTTCCACCGGGACGCGCGGATTGCCCGCCATCCGCGCGTGACTCGCGGGACACATCGCAGCAAGTACGCTCATCGGGTCATTTCGCGCAGTGGGAAGGGACCTTCGGTGGAGTACGTCGAGAGCATCGTCGACCTGGTCGGCAACACGCCGCTCGTGAAGCTGAACGCGGTTGCCGAGGGGCTCCGGCCGCTCATCCTGGCCAAGGTCGAGTACTTCAACCCCGGCGGCAGTGTGAAGGACCGCATCGCACTGCGCATGGTGGAGGCGGCCGAGCGGTCCGGGGAGCTCGAGCCGGGCGGCACGATCGTGGAACCCACCTCGGGCAACACCGGGGTCGGGCTCGCGCTGGTGGCCCAGCAGAAGGGCTACAAGTGCGTCTTCGTCTGCCCTGACAAGGTCAGCGTGGACAAGCGCAACGTGCTCAAGGCGTACGGCGCCGAGGTCGTGGTGTGCCCGACGGCCGTCGCGCCCGAGCACCCGGACTCCTACTACAACGTGTCGGACCGGCTGGTCGCCGAGATCCCCGGCGCGTGGAAGCCCAACCAGTACGCCAACGCGGAGAACCCGGCCAGCCACTACCACGGCACCGGTCCCGAACTGTGGCGGCAGACCGAGGGCCGCATCACGCACTTCGTGGCGGGCGTCGGCACCGGCGGCACCATCTCCGGCACCGGCAAGTACCTCAAGGAGGCCTCCGGGGGCCGGGTGAAGGTCATCGGCGCGGACCCGGAGGGTTCCGTGTACTCCGGGGGCACCGGCCGGCCGTACCTCGTGGAGGGCGTCGGCGAGGACTTCTGGCCGGACGCGTACGACCGGAACGTGTGCGACGAGATCGTCGCGGTGACGGACAAGGACTCGTTCGACATCACCCGCCGGCTCGCCCGCGAAGAGGGCCTGCTCGTCGGCGGCTCGTGCGGCATGGCGGTCGCGGCGGCGCTGCGCGTCGCGGAGAACTGCGGCCCGGACGACGTGGTCGTGGTGCTGCTGCCGGACGGCGGGCGCGGCTACCTGTCGAGCGTGTTCAACGACAAGTGGATGGCGCAGTACGGCTTCCTGTCGCCCGACACGTCCGGCGCGACGGTCGGGGACGTGTTGCGGCGCAAGGACGGCACCATGCCGGACCTGGTGCACGGCCATCCCAATGAGACGGTCGCCGAGGCGGTCGCGATCATGCGCGAGTACGGCGTCTCGCAGATGCCGGTGGTCAACGCCGAGCCCCCGGTGATGGCCGCCGAGGTGTCCGGCGCGGTCAACGAACGGGACCTGCTGGACGCGCTGTTCACCGGCAAGGCGCAGCTCACCGACCGGCTCGACGCGCACATGTCGCTGAAGCTGCCGACCATCGGCTCGGGCGAGTCGATCAGCGCCGCGATGCAGGCACTGTCCTCAGCGGACGGTGCGCTGGTGCTGGACGACGGCAAGCCGGCGGGCGTGGTCACCCGCCAGGACGTGCTGACTTTCCTCGCCGGACGCTGATCACGACACATTGTCCGGTTGCTGGTGGCGGGCGTGTTCCCATCCGCTAGCGTTGGCCACCGACTCATACGCCTACGGCCCACGCCAAGGGGGTTGGAAACTCCGATGAACGCTCCGCAGCCGCCAGAGAACCAGCAGTTCGGCGGCCAACACCAGCAGGAGCAGGGGCAGGGTGCCCAGCCCCCGAACGCCGACGCGACCCAGGTCGTGTCGAGCGGTGGGCAGTCCCCTGCGTTCCCGCCCCCGGAGGCGACCCAGGTCGTGCCCTCCGGCCAGCAGCAGGCGAACCCGGACGCGACGCAGGTCGTGCCGCCGAGCGCGACCCAGCAGCAGAACCCGTACGGCCAGCAGCCGCCGTCGGGCGCCTTCCCGGCGCAGCAGCCGCCGTCGGGCGGGTTCGCCGCCCAGCAGCCGCCCGCGTACGGGCAGCCGCCGCAGCAGCAGCCGGGTCAGTACGGCCAGCCCCCGCAGCCGCCCGCCTACGGCCAGGTCCCGCAGTCCAACCCGTACGGCCAGCCCCAGCAGAACCCTTACGGCCAACCGCAGGCGAACCCGTACGCGCAGCAGCAGAACCCGTACGGCCAGCCGCAGCAGCAGGCGTGGGGCGGGCAGCCCGGCTACGGCCGGCCCGCGTTCGCGCCGCCCGCCACCGGCTACGCCGAGTGGGGCTCGCGCGCCGTGGGCGCCCTGATCGACTACGTCGCACCCGGTGTCATCGTGGCGATCCTGGTCATCGTCGGCTCGGTCAGCGGCGACCCGACGATCGCGTTGGTGCTCAGCGGTGTGGGCTACCTGGCGTTGCTGGGTTGGCTGATCTACAACTCCTGGTACCTGGCGGGCACCACCGGCCAGTCGTACGGCAAGAAGATGGCGAAGATCAAGCTGTTGAAGGAGGAGACCGGGCAGCCGATCGGCTTCGGCAACGCGTTCGTCCGGCACCTCTGCCACGCCGTCGACTCGCTGCCCTGCTACGCGGGCTGGTTCGCGCCGCTGTGGGAGGCCAAGAAGCAGACCTGGGCGGACAAGATCCTCGGCACCATCGTGGTGAACGCCCCCGACACGGGCGCCCCCGGCGGCGGCATGCCGGGCGGCTACCCCGGTCAGCAGCCCAACCCGTACGGCCAGCCGCAGCCCGGCTACGGCCAGGCCCCGCAGGCCAACCCGTACGGCCAGCCGCAGCAGCAGAACCCGTACGGCCAGCAGCCGCCGCAGCAGCAGTGGTGACGCCCGCGCCGAGGTCCTGACCACGGGCTGGGCGCAGCCCGACCGACTGCCCGTCAGCCGTCCCGGCTGGCGGGCAGTCGCTTTGGGACACCCTCTACGCTGGAGCTATGACGGAAACCGGCCACTATGGTTTCGCGACCAGGGCTATCCACGCCGGACAGGACCCGGACCCCACCACGGGTTCGGTCATCGTGCCCATCCACGCCACCTCCACCTACGCCCAGGACGGCGTCGGCGGGCTGCGCGGCGGCTTCGAGTACTCGCGCACCGGCAACCCCACCCGGGCCGCGCTGGAGGAGTGCCTGGCCGCGCTGGAAGGCGGGCGGCACGGCCGCGCGTTCGCCTCGGGCATGGGCGCGACCGACGCCGCGCTGCGCGCCCTGTGCCGTCCCGGTGACCACGTCGTCATCCCGAACGACGCCTACGGCGGCACGTTCCGCCTGATCGACAAGGTGTTCGGCCACTGGGGCATCGAGCACACGCCGGTCGCGCTGTCCGACGTGGACGCGGTGCGCGCCGCGATCCGGCCCAACACCAAGGTCGTCTGGCTGGAGACGCCCACCAACCCGCTGCTGAACATCGCCGACATCGCGCTGCTGGCGCAGGTCGCGCACTCGGCGGGCGCGCGGCTCGTGGTGGACAACACGTTCGCCTCGCCCTACCTCCAGAGCCCGCTCGCGCTGGGCGCGGACGTCGTGCTGCACTCGACCACCAAGTACGTGGGCGGCCACTCGGACGTCATCGGTGGCGCGCTGATCACCTCGGACGACGAACTGGACGCCGCGTTCGGGTTCCTCCAGAACGGCGCGGGCGCGGTGCCCGGCCCGTTCGACGCCTGGCTGACGCTGCGCGGCATCAAGACGCTCGAAGTGCGCATGGAGAAGCACTCGGACAACGCCGAGCTGGTCGCGGACGCCCTGTCGCGGCACCCGCGCGTGACGTCCGTGCTCTACCCCGGCCTGCCCGACCACCCCGGGCACGAGGTGGCGGCCAAGCAGATGCGCCGGTTCGGCGGGATGGTCTCGTTCACCGTCGAAGGCGGCGAGGAGGCGGCGCTGGCGGTCTGCTCGCGCACGAAGCTGTTCACCCTGGCCGAGTCGCTGGGCGGGGTCGAGTCGCTGATCGAGCACCCCGGGAGGATGACGCACGCCAGCACCGCCGGCTCGCTGCTCCAGGTGCCGGCCGACCTGATCCGCATCTCGGTGGGCATCGAGTCCGGCGAGGACCTGGTCGCCGACCTGCTCGACGCCCTGGGCTGACGTTCCCGGACTGCCCACGCGCGACCTGCCGGAGGCTCACGGTCCCGGCCGGGCGTCCGGTGGACGTCCGGCCGGGCTGCTAGCGGCCGAAGCGGGCGGCGGAGCGTTCCTTCGCCTTCGCGGCCTCCACCTCGCGGTCACGGGGCGGTGCCTTGGTCACCAGGGACTCCAGCAGGACCCTGGTGGCCTCGGTCACCGCCGCCACCGCGGCGTCGAACGCCTCCTGGTTGACCGCGGACGGGTGGGTCGCCCCGCTGACCTTGCGCACGTACTGCACCGCCGCCGCCTGGATCTCGTCCTCGGTGGCGGGCGGTTCGAAGTTGTGGAGCACCCGGATGTTTCGGCACATGCACCCACTATCGCCGAAATCCGCCCGGTGCACGTGGTGTCCCGGCAACCCGTGCCCGAACCCGTGCCGTCCGGCTCCCGTTCCACCCACACGGCTTCGCCGGCCCTGGTCCGCCGGGTGGTCCGCCCGGACCGGTGGACCGGCTCAGGGCTTGACGTCGTAGCGGAGGTTCTCCACCTTCGGCACGGCGGGCAGGTCCTGCCCGTCCACGCAGCCGCCGACGAACTCGACCACGCCGTCCCGCTCCACGAACCGGCCCGTGTCGGCGCAGCCCGCGTGGGCCACGGTGAAGAAGGCCGCACCGGTCAACGCCACGGCCGTGGCCACCGCTCCGACGAGCGGGACCACCGCGGTGACCCGTCGCGCGAGCGCCATGCCACCTCCCGAGTGAATGCTGTGTGAGATATCCCCGCTTCCGAGGGTACCGGTCAGACCCGGCGCGGAGAGCGCGTCTCAGCGTTCCCACAGGAAAGGCCGGCCCGGGGGTGTCCCGGACCGGCCTTCGCACGTGTCACGACGTCAGAGGTTGCCCCGACGCTCCTGCTCGCGCTCGATCGCCTCGAACAGGGCCTTGAAGTTGCCCTTGCCGAAGCCGAGCGACCCGTGCCGCTCGATGAGCTCGTAGAAGACGGTCGGCCGGTCGCCGATCGGCTTGGTGAAGATCTGCAGCAGGTAGCCGTCCTCGTCCCGGTCGACCAGGATCCGGTGCTCCTTCAGCTGCTCGATGGGCACGCGCACCTCGCCGATGCGAGCCCGCAGCTCCGGGTCGTCGTAGTACGAGTCCGGGGTCTCCAGGAACTCGACGCCGGCCGCGCGCATGGCGGTCAGCGTGGCGACGATGTCGTTGGTGGCGAGCGCGATGTGCTGCACGCCGGCACCGGTGTAGAACTCCAGGTACTCGTCGATCTGCGACTTGCGCTTCGCCACGGCGGGCTCGTTGAGCGGGAACTTCACCCGGTGGTTGCCGTTGGACACCACCTTGCTCATCAGCGCCGAGTAGTCGGTGGCGATGTCGTCGCCGACGAACTCCGCCATGTTCACGAAGCCCATCACGCGGTTGTACCACTCGACCCAGTAGTCCATCTTGCCGAGTTCCACGTTGCCCACGCAGTGGTCCACCGCCTGGAACAGCCGCTTCGGCGCGCCCTCGGGCCGGACCACGGTGCTCTTGCGGGCCACGTACCCCGGCAGGTAGGGGCCGGTGTAGCGGGACCGGTCGACCAGCGTGTGGCGGGTCTCGCCGTAGGTCGCGATCGCGGCCCGGCGCACCACACCGTGCTCGTCCTCGACGTCGTGCGGCTCTTCCAGGACGGTCGCGCCCTGGCTGCGGGCGTGTGCCACGCACTTGTCGACGTCGGCGACCTCGAGTGCGAGGTCGACCACGCCGTCGCCGTGCTTGCGGTGGTGGTCGAGCAACGGGCTCTCCGGCTGCACCCCGCCGTTGATCACGAACCGCGCCGACCCGGACTTGAGCACGAAGGACTTGTGGTCCCGCTGCCCGGTCTCCGGCCCGGCGTACGCGACGAGCTGCATCCCGAAGGCGACCTGGTAGAACCACGCGGTCTGGGTCGCGTTGCCGACCACGAAGACCACGGCGTCCATGGAGCGGACGGGGAACGGATCCCGCGTCCCGTCGTAGTCGACCAGGCCCACGAGTTGGCGGAGCTGGTCGTAGCTCACGTCGTCAAGCTGCTGCGTCATAGCTCACAGCATGTGGCTGTTAGGCAGGATGAGCAACAGTCTGGTTTTCCACTGGGCAGGTTGTACAGTGATCTATGGCTTCCGACGGACAAGCTGAACACTCTGACCAGGTCCTGGACGGCCTGGACGCCAGACTGCTGCTGTTGCTCACCGACGAGCCCCGGCTCGGGGTGCTGGAGTGCTCGCGCCGGTTGGGCGTGGCCCGGGGGACCGTCCAGGCGCGGCTGGACCGGCTGGTCGCGCGGGGCGTGCTGACCGGGTTCCCGCCGGCGCTGGACCTGGCCGCGATGGGGTACGGGCTGACCGCGTTCGCGGTGCTGGAGATCGCGCAGGGGCGCCGGCAGGAGGTGTCGGAGGGCCTGGCGGCGATCAACGAGGTGTGCGAGGTGCACGCGACGACGGGTCAGGGCGACCTGTTCGTGCGCATGGTGGCCCGCTCGAACGACGACCTGCAGCACGTCATCGACGAGATCGTGGACGTGCCGGGGGTGCAGCGGCTGTCCACGTCGATCGCGTTGTCGACGCCCGTCCCGCCGCGCGTGCGGCCGTTGCTGGAACGCATCCGCTGAGCAGGCCACCCACGGCGGGGGTCACACGGCGGAGGTCACACGGCGGAGGTCACACAGCGGGGGTGACACCCAGCGGGAGGGCGACACACAGCGGGAGGGCGACACACAGCGGGAGGGCGACACACAGCGGGAGGGGCGGCCACCTCGTCTCGGCGGCCGCCCCTCCCGGTGTCTGTGGGATCAGCCCGCGTACGGCACGGCCTTGATCAGTGTCACCTTCATGGTGCTGCCGTTGGGCAGTTCGTACTCGCGGGTCTCGCCGTCCTTCGCACCGTTCAGCGCCTTGCCCAGCGGGGACGAGGGGGAGTAGACCTCCAGCGCGCCGTGCGCGCCCTCCTCGCGGGTGGCGAGCAGGAACTCCTCGGTCTCGTCGTCGCCTTCGTAACGGACCGTGAGCACCATGCCGGGGGCGGCCACACCGGCCACGGTGGGCGCCTCGCCGACCTTGGCGACCCGCAGCAGCTCCTGGAGCTGGCGGATCCGGGCCTCCTGCTTGCCCTGCTCCTCGCGGGCCGCGTGGTAGCCGCCGTTCTCGCGGAGGTCGCCCTCTTCGCGGCGCGCGTTGATCTCCGCAGCAATGACCGGGCGATTCTCGATCATCTCGTCCAGCTCTCCCTTGAGCCGGTCGTAGGCCTCCTGGGTCAGCCAGGTCACCTCAGTGTCGCTCACGGTCACCAACTCCTCGTCTTGCTCCGGCCCACGGCGTGGGCTGGCAGTTCCCGGACGCACGCGCCCGGAACGGAAAAACACGGCCCGCGCCGGGGCCGTGCTGAAAGGCCAGAGTAACACGTTCACAACGTTCAGCGACGGCGTTTTGTTCCCGGGACGGCCGTTAAACCCGCAGATCACCCGCTTGGCCGCTACCTTGTGGACAGGTACGCGGGGACCTGGTAGGAGCAGCCGAACACTTCCCCGGTGGCCGGCTGTTTCGACGTTCGCAGAACCGTTGTCGCGTAGGCCGTGTCGGCGCCGGGGGGGACCAGGACCTCCCGCCGGCCCGCCTCGTCGCCGTCACCGGAGCGTGCCCGGACGATGCACACGACCGCCTGGTCGGGTGTGTCCCGGACCACCTCGAAGGTGATCTCCACCGACTGCTCGTCCAGGACCTCGAACGCGGTCTGCTTCGCCTCCACGGGCTGGGTGCCCAGGTTCCGGTAGCCGACCCAGGCCACCACCGCGCCGACCAGCACCGCCACCACCGGCAGTGACCAGCGGGCCCACTTGGGCAGGGGGCGTCGGGGCTTGCCGTACCGGCCCTCGGGCAGTGCCACTTGTCAACGCCTTCCTGCCCGTGGGGAACAATGACCCTCGATCGCCGCGTTGAGTGTCGCAGGGGCCGAGGGGGCTCCGTTCGGCAGGGGCCAAGGAGGACCACCACCGTCATGGTTGAGAAGCTGCGCCTGATGGCGGTGCACGCGCACCCCGACGACGAGTCGAGCAAGGGCGCCGCCACGATGGCGCGCTACGTGGCCGAGGGCCACCAGGTAATGGTCGTGACCTGCACCGGGGGCGAGGCGGGCAGCATCCTGAACCCCGCCATGGACCGCCCCGAGGTGCTGGCCGACATGGCCGCGATCCGGCGCGCCGAGATGGCGCGCGCCGCCGAGATCCTGGGCATCGAGCACCGCTGGCTGGGCTTCGTGGACTCCGGGCTGCCCGAGGGCGACCCGCTGCCCCCGCTGCCCGAGGGCTGCTTCGCGCTCGTGCCGCTGGAGGAGTCCGTCCCGCCGCTGGTCCGGGCGATCCGCGAGTTCCGCCCGCACGTGATCGTCACCTACGACGAGAACGGCGGCTACCCGCACCCCGACCACATCCGCTGCCACGAGGTGTCCGTCGCCGCGTTCGACGCCGCCGGCGACCCGGAGCGCTACCCCGGGACGGGCGAGCCGTGGCAGCCGCTGAAGCTGTACTACTCGCACGGCTTCTCCCGCGCCAAGCTGCTGGCGTTCCACGAGGCGCTGCTGGCGCAGGGCCAGGAGTCCCCGTACGCCGAGTGGCTGGCGGGCTGGGACGCCGACAAGCCCGACGTGATCGAACGCGTCACCACCCGCGTCGAGTGCGCCGACTACTTCCCGCAGCGCGACGAGGCCCTCAAGGCCCACGCGACCCAGATCGACCCCACCAGCCGCTGGTTCGCCGTGCCGCTGGAGATGCAGCGCGCCGTGTGGCCGACCGAGGAGTACGAGCTGGCGCGCTCGCTGGTCGACAGCACGTTGCCCGAGGACGACCTGTTCGCGGGCGTGCGGGAGAAGGTGACGGCGTGAACCCGGTCCCTTGGGGCCAGACGACGGCGATGGTGCTGGTGCAGCCCTCCACCACCAAGGACCCCGGCGGCCAGCAGGAGGACTTCGGCAAGTCCTCCCCGCTGGGCCTGCTGATCCTGGTGCTGTTCTTCATCGCGGTGTTCTTCCTGGTGAAGTCGATGAACAAGCACCTGCGGAAGCTGCCGGCCTCGTTCGACCCGCCGGAGGAGACCGCGGCGGTGGACTCCACCCCGGTGGTGGAGTCGACCCCGGCCACGAAGACCGCCCACGAGAAGACCGCTCGGGAGCAGACCGCCCGGAAGAGGGTCTCGGGGAAGAACACCGCCGGGAAGAAGACCGGGGACTAGCCGAAGCCCGCCAGCTTCACCACGCCCTTCTCGCACCAGACGACCAACTCGCGGTCATCCGTCCAGATCAGGGCCCTGATCGGCTTGTCAAGCCGGATCACCGCGAGTTCGGTCGGCGATCCGCCCCGCGCGCACGACCAGACCCACAGCCGGCCGTCGTTCGAGCCGGCGGCGACCAGGGCCCGTGCCGCGGTCGGGAAGGTGACCGCGACCTGCGGTTTGATGTCCAGGTCGCGTTGCCAGGGTTTGCTCCACGGCACGAAGTCGTCCGCGGCCAGCGAGTAGAGGCAGAACGCCGCGATGCCGCCGACGACCGCGACCGGTTCGCCACCGGCCTCGCCGATGTCCGCCGTGTCCGTGGACCGCATCGCGGTGAGCCGGGCCAGGCGGGCGCCGGGCGCCAGGATCTCCGTCCGGTCGCCGATCACCAGCGCCCGCCTGCCGGCGGCGCTCCGGTAGAGCAGCAGCTGCTCGACCAGGTTGTAGTGGTCGATCGGATCGACCGTCCGGTGCCAGGCGGTGCCGTCGTGCCGAAGCCACCACCAGCCGGTGTCACCAGGTCCCAGCAGCACGACCAGCAGGCCCTCGTCGTCCTGCACCACGTCCCCCGCGCGGTTGTGCTTCCACCCGCCGGGCAGTTCGTGGGCAGCAAGGTGCTCCGGACCGGTCGCGGTCGCCCGCCACACGTCGAGCCGCCCCGACTCGTCGCCGGTCACCGCGAGCGGCTGCCGGCGCCCGACCGCGGTGACCGTCAGCCGGTCGTAGGGCTCCGTGCCGCCCACCGTGAGCCGGTCGGTCACCGGGATCAGCGCCAGCCGGTCGTACTGCTGCATCGCGGCGACCACGGTGGTCCCGTCGACCAGAGCGAGGTGGACGGTGCCGTAGAACAGCTCCGGTAGTTCGGTCACCTCGCCGGGCGCCTGGTCGGCGTGGTCCAGGTCCCACATCCGGACGTGCCGGTCGTGGCCGTAGCTGAGCACCACGGGCTTTCCCCACGGGCCGATGCCGACGACCACCTCGTCCGCCGACAGCCGGTGGGCCCGACGCGGCTCGCCGAGCGGGACGAGTCCGTCGGTCACGTCGAACACCGCCACGTCGCCGCCCACCACCCCGGCCGCCACCGCCACCCGTCCGTTCGGCAGGACGGCCGACGCGATCGACGTGGGCTGGGCGCGGACGGGTTCGGTGCCGGTGAGCCCGCCGTCCGACACGGTCGAGCGGCGCAGCCCGCTGCCGGACGCGCTGAGCAGCAGGAGCGTCCCGTCCGGGCGCGGGACGAAGCGGACCACGGCCGGGTTGTACCGGTGGTCGTCGACCGGCTCGCCCACCTCGGCGAAAACCCCGTCGCGCAGCACCCGCAGCCGCACCAGCAGTCCGTCGAAGTGCGCCACGTGGACCTCGCCGGCGTGGACCGCGATCGCGGCACCGGGTTTGCCGTCGTCCTCCGTGGCGGAGCCGGCCTCGAACCAGTGCAGCACCTTCGGCTGGTCGGCGGTCCAGTCCACGACGTGCACCACCCGCTGGTGCGCGATCACCGCGAGCAGCCTGCCGTCGGGGGTGGCCACCGCGTCGGCGTCCCACCGGGCGCGCTCCGGCCCGAGCGGCACGGCGCCGGTCATCCGCAGGCCGCCGGTGAACGACCAGCGGTGCAGCACTCCGTCGCCGTCGACGGTGAGGCCGAACTCCCGGCCGTCCTCCGTCACGCGGTGGACGTGCGCGCGGAAGCCCGAGTAGCCGTGGGACAAGGTCAGCCGGTCGGCTTCCACCAGGCGGTAGTCCCGGAACCGGTAGAGCACCACGTCACCGTTGGTGTTCGGGTCGTCCGCCAGAGCGGCCGGGTTGCCGTGGGCGTCCAACCACAGTCCCACGTCGGAGAGCATCGGCAGTTGCAGCAGCACCTGCTGGCCGTCCTCCCGCGCCCAGGCGAGGACGTCGGCCTGCCACGGCGTCCGCTCGGTCACCTCGTCGGCCAGGTGGCCGCAGCCGGTCTGGCGGGCCACCAGGCAGAAGTACGCGGCGCGGTGGCCGGTGTCGCCGTGGAAACCGTGGGCCGCGCGCCGGTAGACGTGGCGGATGAGCTTGGCGCGGTCCGTGGTGACGTGCGGCAGGTGGGGGATGATCCGTTCCGGGTCGGCGGCGACCATGAAGCCGAGGTCTTCCACCAGCTCGTCCAGGCGGCCGGCGGCGACGGCGTGGGCGGCCAGGTGGGTGCGGATGTAGTCCGGGGCGTCGGCCCACGTGGTGACCAGGCCGCGCAGGGTCCGGTAGACGACCTGTTCCGGCTCGTGGCCCCCGTGCTCCTCGCGGAACGTGTCGTCCAGGGCCTGGTGGAACAGGCGGTAGTGCCGGCCGGTCTGCTCGACCAGGTAGCTGGCCGCCGACCTGAGCACCTCGCGCAGGTCGCGCGGTGTGTGATCGGCGACGCTGAGGGCGTTGGCGAGGGCCAGCCAGAGCGGGCCCTCGGTGAGCCCCGCGCCTTGCGCGAAAGCCAGGGGCAGCAGCAGTTCACGGACCTGCCGGGGGCGTTCGAAACGCACGTCCAGGTACTCGTCGACGGCCATGCCGACGGTGGTCGCGAGGCTGACCCCGCCGCTCAGCGCGGTCATGGCGGCGAGTTGGGCGATCAGGAAGTTGCCCTTGGCGCGGTCGGCGATGGCCGCGGCCCCGGTCCGGTCGCCGAGGCGGCGTTCCGCGTACCTCACCACGTCGTCGTGGTCCAGGTAGGCGGGGGAGTCGAGATCCAGCACGACGGGGTCGGCCAGCCGGTTGAGCAGGATGTTCGTGGTCGAACCCCGCGCGCCGACCCTGGTCCCGACGATCACGTGCCGCTTCGGGTCGGAGGCCAGCCGGTTGAGCATGGTGGCGATGGCGACCGGGTCGTCGCCCGCCGCCTCGTCCAGGGCGTCGAGCACGACGGTGATCGGGCCGCAGCGCTGCACCAGCCGCACCTGGTCGGCGGCTTCGACTTCGGCGGCGTCGGCGATCGCGCGCACGACCTGCGGCAGGGTCCTGCCCCGGGCGTGGACGGCCACCGTGACGCTGCCCACCGGGGGCAGTGACACGTCGGGGGACAGGCTGTCCGGCGGCACGAGGGCCGCGGTGATCCGGTCGGCCAGCACGACGGTCCGGGCGAGTACCGCGCTCTTGCCGCTGCCCGGCGTGCCGATGACCGCTCTGACCCGGCCGTCGCCCGGTTCCCGGAGGTAGGTCGCGAGGTCGTCCAGCGCCCGGTGCCGGCCGACGAAGTGCCACACGTCGGTGGGTTCGTGCGGCTCGACGCCTCGTGCCCGCGGGAGCCAGTGGGTGTCGAACGCGTCGTCCAGGTCGAGCCGCCAGCCGGTGTAGCGCACCGCCTCGGGCCACAGGCGGACGATCTCCTCGACCGGGATGAGCGCGCCCCAGCGGGTCGACCTCTGGGCCATCACGACGATGCCGACGACCGCGCCGATCGTGTCGTCCCACACCGGTGCGCCGGAAAAGCCCTGGTCCACGGGCTGACCCGAGGTGCCGTCGAGCTGCACCCAGCCGGGGCCGACGCGACCGCCGAGCTTGCCGCGCGACTCGGTGTGGCGGTCGGCCGCGAAGCCCTGCACGAGGTAGTCGTGGTCGCTCAACGCGGCGGGAGCCCGGAGCGGGGCGACCACCGCGTTCGGCACCGGTTCGGTCAGGCGCAGCACGGCCAGGTCGCCGCCGTCGTCGTCCGCGATCGGGACGCGGACCTCCACCCGGCCGGACGAAGCGTGGCCGTGGTGCACCAGGCTGACCGGGAGTTCGTCGGACGTCGCCACGTGCGCGCAGGTCAGCACCAGGTCGGGGGCGATCAGCACACCCGCGCCCACCCTGCCCACCCGCGCCAGCCAGGGCGGGCGCTCGCGGAAGCTCGCACGCACCAGCGGAGCCTACTGCTCGTACCAGGTGCGGCGCGCCGGGACGGAGACCAGCTCGCGTTCCGGGTAGCGCAGGGCGGTCAGCCTGCCGCCGAACACGCAGCCGGTGTCCAGGCACAGTGTTCCGTTGACCCACTGCGGGTCCTCGATCGGCGTATGTCCATAGAGGACGGTCGCGGCACCTTGGTAGTCGTCCGCCCAGGGGTGGCGGACGGGGAAACCGCGCGCGTCGAGTTCGCCGGTGCCGACGCCCCACAGGGCCAGGCTCCGCATCCGCGCGGACTCCACGCCGTGGTAGCGCTCGGGCAGCCCGGCGTGGGCGATGACCAGGCGCCCGCCGTCCAGGACGTAGTGCGGCACCAGGGAGTCGCAGAAGTCCAGCACCTCCCGGCGGAACCCGGGCGTCTCACCCGCCAGCTGCGCCAGGGACCTCTCCAGGCCGTGGTTGGCCTCGACGTCGCGGCCCTTGAGCGCCTTGACCAGCTTCTCCTCGTGGTTCCCGCGCACCGAGAACGCCGTGCCGGCCTTGACCATGCCCATCACCAGCCGCAGCACGGCCGGTGTGTCCGGGCCCCGGTCGACCAGGTCGCCGACGAACAGCGCCGTGCGGCCGTCCGGGTGGTGCGCGCCGTCCGGTTCCACCCGGTAGCCCAGGTCGCGCAGCAGGTGGACCAGTTCGGTGTGGCAGCCGTGCACGTCGCCGATGACGTCGAACGGTCCGGTCTCGTGGCGCAGGTCGTTCGGTCGGGGGTCGGCGATCTCCATGCCTCCAGTCTGGTCGAACGGTCCCCGGGGCGGGTGGGAATTACTGTGGAGCCATGACGAACCGGCTCGCGTCCTCGACCAGCCCGTACCTGCTCCAGCACGCCGACAACCCGGTCGACTGGCACCCGTGGTCGCCGGAGGCGTTCGCGGAAGCGCGGGAACGGGGTGTCCCGGTGCTGCTGTCCGTCGGCTACGCGGCCTGCCACTGGTGCCACGTCATGGCGCACGAGTCGTTCGAGGACGACGTGACCGCCGCGTACATGAACGAGCACTTCGTGAACGTGAAGGTCGACCGGGAGGAGCGGCCGGACGTCGACGCGGTGTACATGGCGGTCACGCAGGCGTTGAGCGGGCACGGCGGCTGGCCGATGACGTGCTTCCTCACCCCCGACGGCGAGCCGTTCTACGCGGGCACCTACTACCCGCCCGTGCCGAGGCCGGGGATCCCGGCGTTCCGGCAGGTGCTGGAGGCGATCACGCACGCGTGGCACGAGCAGGGCGACGAGGTGCGCGAGTCCGCCGCCGCGATCGTGTCCCAGCTCGCGTTCAAGCCGCTGCCGCAGTCCACAGTGGACTCCGATGTGCTGGAGGGCGCGGTCGTGTCGCTGCTCGGGCACTTCGACCGCGCGCACGCCGGGTTCGGCAACGCGCCGAAGTTCCCGCCGTCGATGGTGCTGGAGTTCCTGCTGCGCAACCACGAGCGGACCGGGTCGGTCGAGGCGCTGTCGATGGTGCGCGCCACCTGCGACGCGATGGCGAACGGCGGCCTGTACGACCAGTTGGCCGGCGGGTTCGCGCGGTACAGCGTGGACGCGGGCTGGGTGGTGCCGCACTTCGAGAAGATGTTGTACGACAACGCCTTGCTGCTCCGCGTCTACGCGCACCTGAGCCGCCGCGACGAATCCGAGCGGTACCGGCAGGTCGTGCGCGAGACGGCCGAGTTCCTGCTGCGGTCGTTGGGGACGGCCGAAGGCGGGTTCGCCGCGTCGCTGGACGCCGACACCGAGGGCGTCGAAGGGCTGACCTACGTGTGGACGCCCGCGCAGCTCGCCGAGGTGCTGGGGGAGGCGGAGGGCGCTCGGGCCGCGGTGCTCTACGGCGTGACGGAAGACGGCACGTTCGAGCACGGTTCGTCGACCCTGCGGATGCTCGGCGCGCCCGACCCGGAGATCGCGGCGAAGCTGCTGGCGGCGCGGGAACTCCGGCCGCAGCCCGGCCGTGACGACAAGGTCGTGACGGCGTGGAACGGGCTGGCGATCGCGGCACTGGCCGAGGCGGGCGCGGTGTTCGGCGAGCCGCGCTGGGTGGCGGCGGCCGAGCGGGCGGCCGACCTGCTGCTGGACGTGCACCTGGTCGACGGGCGGCTGCTGCGTACCTCCCGCAACGGCGTGGCCGGCACCGCGGCCGGGGTGCTGGAGGACTACGGCTGTTTCGCCGACGGCCTGCTCGCCCTGCACCAGGCGACCGGGGACGCCCGTTGGCTGACTGTCGCGAGCGCGCTGCTGGACACCGCGCTGGAACGGTTCGCCGGCGACGAGCCCGGCGTGTACTACGACACGGCGGACGACGCGGAAGCACTGGTGCAGCGGCCTTCCGACCCGTCCGACAACGCCAGCCCGTCCGGCGCGTCGTCGCTGGCGTCCGCGCTGCTGACCGCGTCGGTGCTGGGCGCGCCGCGGCAGGCGGAGTACCGGTCGGCCGCCGAAGCCGCCGTGTCCCGCGCCGGCCTGCTGGCCGCCCGTGAACCCCGGTTCGCGGGCCACTGGCTGAGCGTCGCGGAAGCTCTCGCGCTCGGACCCGTCCAGGTGGCCGTGGTCGGTTCGTCGCCCGAGTTGGTGTCTGCGGCGTGGCAGGGCGTGCACGGCGGCGGGGTGGTCGTGGCCGGCTCGCCGGACTCCGCGCCGCTGCTGGCCGACCGCCCGTTGGTCGGGGGTGCGCCGGCGGCGTACGTGTGCCGGGGCTACGTGTGCGACCGGCCCGTGACGACGGTGGACGAGCTGGTCGGAGCCCTTCACCGGTAGCCGGATCAGGGTCCTTCACCGGTAGCGGGTCGGGGGCTCTTCACCCGTAGCGAACGCCGCTTGTGCCCGCTTGTAACCGGCGTAGCGTCAGCATCAACGTAATCATGTAATCGAGGTGGTTCTGATGCGACGTGGATGGGGCGGACACGGCCGGCCGCAAGGTGACCAGCCACCGGCCGACGACGCGGCGGCCTGGTTCACCGGGCGGCTGCCCGCCGGCTGGTTCACCGAGGCACCGACGGTCACCGTCGACCGTGAGGAGATCCTGGTGGTGGGCGAACTCCCGCCGCTGGAGGGCACGTTCGCCGACGAGGCGGAACGTTCCGCGGCCGAAGCGGGGCGGATCAGCCGCTTCCGCGAGGAGACCCGCGAGGCGCGGATCGAGATAGCCCGCCAGGCCGAACACCGCTACCGCCGCAAGGTGGCGTGGGGTGCCGCGCTGGGTGGCACGACCGAGCTGTTCACCACGCTGTCCGTGCCGGTGATGACGAGGCTGCGGCAGCCGGAGCGCAAGGTGCTGGACACCCTGGTGGCGGCGGGGGTGGCGCGGTCGCGTTCGGAGGCGCTGGCGTGGGCGGTGCGGCTGGTCGGCGAACACGCGGACAGCTGGCTGACCGAACTGCGGGAAGCCATGACCCGCGTGGACGACCTGCGTGCGCAGGGGCCTGACCTGGCTTGATGTTGATCCCCCGCGGCTGCGGTAGCTTCGAGGGTCGGGGGGATCATGACTATTTCGTACGACATCACGTGGGACCTCGACCCGACGGCGGCGACGTTCCGCGGTCGGACTTCGTTGCGGTTCAACGGAAAGCGGTCGCACGCGGAACTCGCGGCGGTGCAGGTCCGTCGGGCGACGCTGAACGGCCGCGACGTGCCGTGGGACGGCTCCCGGCTGGCCTTGCGCACGCCCGACGACTCGCACGCGGCCCAGCCCTCGCGCAGCGCCGAGCCCCTACACGCTGCCGACGGCTTACACACGACCGAGCCGTTGTCCGCGACCGAGCCCTTGGGCGGGACCGGACCGTTGCGCACCGCCGAGCCGTTGCCCGCGACCGGGCCGTCGCCCGCAGCGGGGCCGTTGCCTGCGACCGGGCCGTTGTCCACGGCCGAGCCGTCGCACACCGCCGACGGCTTGCACACCGCCGACAGTTCACACGCGACCGGGTTCTCGCACGCGGGTGCGGCCTTGCACGGGCCCGACGACAACGTGCTGGAGGTCGACGCCGATTTCGCGTACGCCGAAGACCATGGCTTCCGCCGGGCGACCGTGGACGGCGACACGTACCTGTACACCTACCACTACCCGAACTGGACCCAGCGCAGCTTCGCCTGCTTCGAGCCGAACCTGCGCGGTGCCGTCACGATGAACATCAACGCGCCCGACGCTTCGGTGCTCACGAGCGACACCACGTCCCCCGTCGTGCCGTACGCCATCACGGCCGTCGTGGGGCCGTGGGCGGAGGTGGGCGGGAACGTCTACGCCATGCGGACCCGAGCCGCCGAACGCGACCACGGCGAGGCGGTGTCCCAACTCTTCGCCCGGTCCATCACGTACTTCGAGCACCTGCTCGGCATCCCGTACCCGTACGGGACGTGCGCGGCGGTGTTCGTGCCGGACATCCCGTCCCTGGCGTTCTCGTCGGCGGGGCTGGTGCTGTTCGACGACGACGCCTTCGATGCGCTGGCGACCCGCGAGCCGAGGTACGCCACGACCGTGGTGAGCCACGAGGTGGCCCACCAGTGGTCCGGCAACCTGGTCGACGCCGAACCGTGGCTGGTCGAAGGCCTGGCGACCTACCTGAGCCGCCTGGCCACCGAAGAACTCGTCCCCGGCAGCCGCCCGTGGTCGGACCTCGACAACGCCCCCTTACCGGACCGCCCCTACGCCGCCCACCTGTCCCGCATCGTCGCGGTGGAAGAGGCCATCGGCCGCACAGCACTGGTCCAAGGCCTCACCACCTACTTCCGCCGACACGCCCACACCACGGCAAGCTGGGCACACCTCCAGGCGTGCTGGCGCCAGTGACGCAGACCCGCCGGCCGGCCCACCCTGAGACACACCCCACTCCCGCCTCCCACGCGAGGACCTCCCACGCGAGGACCTCGCACACGAGGACCTCGCACACGAGGACCTCGCACACGAGGACCTCGCACACGAGGACCTCGCACACGAGGACCTCGCACACGAGGACCTCGCAGTCGAGTCCGGCGTCTGTCTCGCCTGAGGGCCGGGCATCTGCCTCGTGCGAGGCGGGCGGGTGCGTCTGTCTCGCGAGGGTGGGAGGGGCGTCTGCCTCGCGTAGGCGGGGCAGTGTCTGCCTTGCGCGGGGCGGGCAGGGTGTCTGGGGTCGGCGGGGCGTCTATACCGCCTGGGACGGCGGGGCGCCTGGCTTGTCCGAGAGGGCGGGGTGTCTGACTTGTCTGGGGCGCTGGGGCTGGGGAGTGACTGGTGGGTGGTTCGCGCGGATTCGATATCTCACCGAGTGTTTTGGTGGCTGATTTCGTACCCATTCATGTTTTGATCACTCGAAGGTGTGGCGTTTGGCCAGGTGAAGGGGCCTGGACCGACGCGGCGTCAAGAGTAGATCGCGAACCAGATGGCGATGTAGTGGCAGAGGGCCGCCAGCACGGTCGCGGCGTGGAAGAACTCGTGGTAGCCGAAGACGTCGGGCCAGGGGTTCGGCCAGCGGGAGGCGTAGAAGATGGCGCCGGCCGTGTACAGGAGGCCGCCTACGAGCAGCAGGACCAGGGCGGCCACGCCCACGTGGTGCAGGAGGTCCGGTAGCACGAAGACGGCTACCCAGCCCAGGGCGATGTAGATCGGGACACCCAGCCACCGCGGGGCGTGGGGCCAGGCGAGTTTGAGGGTCACGCCGCCCACGGCACCTCCCCACACCACGGCCAGGACCACGTTGCCCGTCGACGGGGGCATCGCGAGCAGGGCGAAGGGGGTGTAGGTGCCGGCGATGAACACGAAGATCATCGAGTGGTCGAGGCGTTTCATCCAGGTTCGTGCCCGGATGCTGACCCAGTTCACCCGGTGGTAGAGAGCGCTGACGCCGAACAGCCCGACGACGGTGGCGGCGTAGACGGAGGTGGCCAGGGCCGCCTTCGCGGACACGGTGGACGCCGCCAGTGCGATCAAGGTCGCGCCGGTCGCCACCGACACCACGAAGGACCAGAAGTGCAGCCAGCCGCGCATGCGCGGGCGCAGAGCGGGTGCCGGCGGCTGGGGTCGCGTCGACGTGGTCACCTCTTGGAGGTTACGGGAGCGTAGGGAAGCCGGTCAGCACACGACGGCGTGACCGCGCCCACCCGGCGTACGCTCTTCCAGCGTGGGTCTTCGCGAACGGGTCAAGAGCGTCCTCCTCAAGGGTTACGAGTTCCGCCTCAACCGATGGCTCGACGGCAAGCAACGGCCGCGGCACGTCGGCGTGGTGCTGGACGGCAACCGGCGGTGGGCGAAGGAGGCCGGTTTCACCGACGTTGCGCACGGTCACCGGGCCGGCGCGCGGAAGATCCTGGAGCTGCTCACCTGGTGCCGCGAGGCCGAGGTGGAGGTCGTCACGCTGTGGATGCTCTCCACGGACAACCTGAACCGGCCCCCGGAGGAGCTGGTGCCGCTGCTGGACATCATCGCGGACATCGTGGACGAGATCGCCGAACCGGGTAACCCGTGGCGGATCCGGCACGTCGGCGCGATGGACATGCTGCCGACCGAGACCGCCGCCCGGCTGTCCGCCGCGTCGCTGCGCACCAGGGGCCGCACCGGGCTGGAGGTCAACGTCGCGGTCGGCTATGGCGGCCGGCAGGAGATCGCCGACGCGGTGCGCAAGCTGTTGCAGAAGCACGCCGAGTCCGGCGGCACGATCGAAGAGCTCGCCGAGGTGTTGGACGTCGACCACATCGCCGAGCACCTCTACACGTCCGGCCAGCCCGATCCCGACCTGCTCATCCGCACGTCCGGCGAGCAGCGGCTGTCCGGGTTCATGCTGTGGCAGTCGGCGCACTCCGAGTTCTGGTTCTGCGAGGCCTACTGGCCGGAGTTCCGCCGCACGGACTTCCTGCGCGCCCTGCGCGACTACGCGATCCGGCACCGGCGCTTCGGGTCCTGAGAGGTCCGGAGACCACGTGCAGGGCCGCTTCGGTCCCGCAGGCGTTCCCGCAGGGCCGGCGACGGGGCCGCGGTGGCGAGAACGCCCGCACCCGGACGCGAGCCCCGGACGTGTTGGGAGGGGCGTCCCGCTGAGACGCCCCTCCCGCCGGCCGGGGATCAGCCGTTGACGTTGACGTCGTCGCCGTCAACGATCCCGCCCGCGGCGCAGTTGTCGATGAACACCGGCGAGTTGATCGGCACCGCGGCGCCGAGGACGCCGACGTTGTTGCCGCACGCGCCGACGACCGCGTTCACGTTGTTGCCGTTCAGCGCGCTCACGATCGGACCGTTGGTCCAGTGCGGACCGTCGTGGCCGTCGTTGGCGTGGCCGGCATCGCCGGGCTCGCCGGTGACGGCGAACGCGGGCGAGCCGAGCATCATGAAGCCGGCCGCGATGGCGGCGACAGCACCTGCCTTCTTCAGCACGTCAGCTCTCCTTCGGTAGTGGTCTGACCGGCGGAAATCTCCGAGACCCGGTTCAGTGACGCGCATTTCGACCCGAGCGGGTGAATGCGCGGGTGTTGCGCTGGACTTGCTGCCGGCACACGGCAAGGGCGTCACCGGAGTTGTCACCGGTGACGCCCCTGTCGAGTTCAGCCTGTCAACGAATCGTGCTGTCGACCGTGGTTGGTAATCAGCCGTTGACGTTGACGTCGTCGCCGTCGACAATGCCGCCCGCGGCGCAGTTGTCGATGAACACCGGCGAGTTGATCGGCACCGCGGCGCCGAGGACGCCGACGTTGTTGCCGCACACGCCCACGACCGCGTTCACGTTGTTCCCATTGAGCGCGCTCACGATCGGACCGTTGGTCCAGTGTGCTCCGTCACCGGCCGCGAACGCGGGGGAACCGAGCATCATGAGGCCCGCCGCGATGCCGACGATTGCGCCTGCCTTCTTCAGCACTTCAATCTCCTTCGTGTCGGGATTTCCCCGTACTCTCCGGAGTCTTCGGGGATCTCCGGACGCTGGGGCCCTCTGGTGGAAAATTTACCGAGCAAGTACGTGGCATCGGGGCTCGGTAACACCATCGTGTGACACGTTGTCCGTGATCTATCGCCTGTTCCGGTATTAGCCGATCGGTGATTGGGTCACGGACTGCTGACTGTGGTAGTGCCTCTGCCGACTGGCGGTGGGGCGAACTCAGTCGTCGTGGTGGTCCGAGCCGTGGCCCCAGTGGTGGTGGTGGTCCTCGTGGTCGTGGTCCTCGTCGACCTCGACGTCGGGGTTCGAGCAGTGGCCCTGGTCGTTGTTCGACAGGATCGGGACGGCGATGACGTTGACGTCCAGGTGGCAGACGTTGAGGTCGCTGAGGACCTCGGAGTCCTCCAGGTTGACCAAGCCCATCTGGTGGGTCGAGTCGATGTCCCGGGCCGAGGAGACCAAGTAGTCGACGTCGTCGGAACCACCCGGCTCGCCCGCGTAGGCGGGGGAGGCCATGAGCAGCATTCCGGCGGTGATGGCAGTGAAAGTGCCGGCCTTCTTCAGCATGCAACTACTCCCTTGTGTTTCGTTCCGACGACATTCCGCCGTCGTGGGTTCCGAACTGCGGTGCGTCGAACTGCGCGAGCCGGAGGGGCGGCGCGTGGCGCTCGCCCGATCCCACCCCTCCGGCCCGGCGTTGCTGCCCCGGATTGACCGGAACCGCCTATGTCAGTCGTCGACCTCGACCTCGAGGTCCGGGTTCGAGCAGGAGCCCTGGTCGTTGTTCGACAGGACCGGCACCGCGATGACGTTCACGTCGATGTGGCAAGCGTTGATGTCGCTCACGATCTCGGTCTCGTCGGTGTTCACCAGACCGAGCTGTTCGGTCAGGTCCAGCTCGGTGTCGGCGAACGCGGGGGAGCCGAGCATCATCAGGCTAGCGGCGATAGCGGTCGCCGCGGCCACCTTCTTGTACACGTGAATGTCTCCTTGGATGTATATCGTCGACGTGCGGTAGCTCGCCAGACCATGATCTTGCGGCTTCCGCGTGGTGCACGATACTCAGAAGATGCGTGGGATATTAAGCGGAATCATACGATAGTGGGAATCTCGGCCCTATTTTCCCTCTATCGGTGGAAATCTGCGCCTTTCGGGTTTCGCGAGCGGCTTTGGTGTGCGCCCTGGTTGTCGTAGGCTTCCCGCCCTATGGACGCCGCTGAGCTGGTGCGCGAGTACCTGGCGCTCGGGCTGCGCCTGGACCGGCTCAGCCCCGGCCTGGTCGACTCGTACACCGGCGACCGGGCGCTGCGCCGCGCGGTGGACGACGAGCCCCGGCCGCACCCCGCCACGCTGGCCCAGCGCGCGTCCCTGCTGCGCCGCGAGCTGGTCGGCAGCGACCTGGAGCCCGCCCGCAAGCGCTTCCTGGACGCCCAGCTGACGGCCCTGGAGTGCACCGCCCGCAAGCTCGCCGGGGTGCGCGTCGCCTTCGTGGACGAGGTGCGGGCGTACTTCCAGGTCGACGTCCGGCCGGGCAGCCCGGACGCCTACCGCCTCGCGCACGCCCGGCTGGACGAGGTGCTGCCCGGCGGCGGGTCGCTGGCCGAGCGGCTGGCCGACCACCGCGCGGACGACGCGGTGCCCCCGCGCAAGCTCGACGCCGCCGTGCACGCCCTGTCCAGCGCCCTGCGCGACCTGGTCCGGCGGCACTTCGCGCTGCCGGAGCACGAGGTCGTGGAGTACGAGATCGTCACGGACAAGCCGTGGAGCGGGTTCAACTACTACCTGGGCGACTTCCGGTCCAGGGTGGCCGTCAACGCCGACCTCGGCCACCGCATGTCCAACCTGCCGCACCTGGTCGCGCACGAGTCCTACCCCGGCCACCACACCGAGCACTGCCGCAAGGAGGTCGGCCTGGTCGGCAAGCGCGGGCACGCCGAGCAGTCGATCTTCGTCATCAACACCCCGCAGTGCCTGATGGCCGAGGGCATGGCGGAGCTGGGCCTGCACGCGGCGGTCGGGCCGGGCTGGGGCCGGTGGACCGAGCTGGTCCTGCGCGACGTGGGCCTGCGCCTGGAGGGTGACCAGGCCGAACGGGTCGAAGCGGCGACCGCCGGGCTGATCGCCGTGCGGCAGGACGCGGCGCTGATGCTGCACGACCGGCGGGCCTCGCCGGACGACGTGGTGGCGTTCCTGCGGCGCTGGCTGCTGGTGCCCGAACGGCGCGCGCGGCAGATGCTGCGGTTCCTGGCCGACCCCCTGTGGCGGGCCTACACGACCACCTACGTGGAGGGCGCGCGCCTGGTCGGGTCCTGGTTGGAACTGCGTCCACCTTCTGAGACACCGGCTGAGCGTTACCTGAGACTTTTGGATGAACCGATGGTGCCCCGCGCCTTGGCGGACGACCTGCGCGACGGGGTGGCCTGGCTGCCGCACAACGGTGCCTAGCAGCGCTCACCCAGGCCGGTGTACTGCAGCTGAGCTGCGCGGACCACGCCGTGTGGTGGGGACGTGACGGCCGGTTGCCGTACTCCGGAGCCGCTCCGGAGGCCTTTCCGCCGTTTTGCGGTTACGTGACGAATTGGCGAATCACCTGTGTGGCTGCCTGCAAACCGGGTGCCGGCGGAGGTAACTTCCGACTTGGCGGACCGCGTCCACTGCGGACCGCGCAGGGAGGCCCTGATCGTGGCTGTTGTCGAACTGCCGGTTCCGCCGGCGACGATGAGCGCGAGGGGGCCGGCACCCGGCCCTCGTGGCCGACGCGTCTGACACGCGCCGGTCGATCAGGGCAGTGCCTGGCCCAGCGAGGAGCGGACGCGGGTGCCGCGTTCGTGAGGGAGTTGCCGTGAACGCACGACGACCCGCGAGCCGTTCCTCAGGCTCATCGCGCAGCACTTCCCGGCGCCGTGGCGCGCCGACCGCCCATACGTACGTGGTGGACACGTCCGTGCTGCTCTCCGACCCCCTGGCCATGACGCGGTTCGCCGAGCACGAGGTCGTGCTGCCGCTCGTGGTGATCAGCGAGCTGGAGGGCAAGCGGCACCACCCCGAGCTGGGCTGGTTCGCGCGGGAGGCGCTGCGTCTGCTCGACGACCTCAGGCTCCAGCACGGACGCCTGGACCACCCGGTGCCGATCGGCGACGACGGCGGCACCCTGCGCGTCGAGCTCAACCACTCCGACCCGGAGGTGCTGCCCGCGGGTTTCCGCACGGACTCCAACGACGCCCGGATACTGGCCTGCGCGCTCAACCTCGCGGCCGACGGCGACGTCGTCACCCTGGTCACCAAGGACATGCCGCTGCGGGTCAAGGCCGGCGCGGTGGGTCTGCCCGCCGAGGAGTACCGCGCCCACGACGTGACGCTGTCCGGGTACACCGGGATGTCCGACGTGGACGTCGACCAGTCCGTGGTGGACGCGCTCTACCGGGACGGCGTGGTCGAGCCGGTCGAGTTCGGCCTGGAGCGCGTCGCGGAGCTGCCCTGCCACGGCGGGCTGCGCCTGCTGGCGGGCACGTCGAGCGCGCTGGGCCGGGTCACCCCGGACAAGCGGATCAGGCTGGTCCGCGGCGACCGCGAGGCGTTCGGGGTGCACGGCCGGTCCGCCGAGCAGCGGGTGGCGCTGGACCTGCTGCTGGACACCGAGGTCGGCATCGTCTCGCTGGGCGGACGGGCCGGCACCGGCAAGTCGGCGCTCGCGCTGTGCGCGGGCCTGGAGGCGGTCATGGAGCGCCGCCAGCACCGCAAGGTCGTGGTGTTCCGCCCGCTCTACGCGGTGGGCGGGCAGGAGCTGGGCTACCTGCCCGGTTCCGAGAGCGAGAAGATGCAGCCGTGGGCGCAGGCGGTGTTCGACACCCTCGGCGCGCTGGTCAGCCAGGACGTGGTGGAAGAGGTGATGGACCGCGGCATGCTGGAGGTGCTGCCGCTGACCCACATCCGGGGCCGGTCGCTGCACGACTCGTTCGTGATCGTGGACGAGGCGCAGTCGCTGGAGCGCAACGTGCTGCTCACCGTGCTGTCCCGGCTGGGCGCGAACTCGCGGGTGGTGCTCACCCACGACGTGGCGCAGCGGGACAACCTGCGGGTCGGCCGGCACGACGGCGTGGCGGCGGTGATCGAGAAGCTGAAGGGTCACCCGCTGTTCGCGCACGTGACGCTGACCCGTTCGGAGCGCTCGCCGATCGCCGCGCTGGTGACCGAGATGCTGGAGGACTACGCCTCCTGACGCGATGAAGGGAGGGGGAGCTTTCCGGTCGGAAAGCTCCCCCTTCCCCGTTGTCCACCGCTGTGCGGCGCGAGCCGCTAGTCGAGAGCGCGCCGCATGAAGCCGCGCATCCCGAGCGCGCCGAAGCCGATGATCGAGCCGACCAGCACCACGAAGCACACCCACAGCGGCATGTGCGGGACGTGCGGCGCCAGCACCGCCCGCGTGCCCTCGCTGACGTAGGTCAGCGGGTTGAGCGCGCACACCACCTGGAACCACCGCAGGTTGTCCAGTTCGGTCCACGGGAACTGCGCGGAGCCGGTGAACAGCAGTGGCGTCAGGATGACCGCGAACATCACGGTGATGTGCCGGGACGACACCGCGGTACCGATCACCATGCCCACCGCCGCGCCCGCCAGCGAGCCCAGGACGATCACCAGCAGCGCCACCGGCAGGCCCGACACCGGCCACGTGACGTCCAGCATGAGGAAGCCGATCGGGATCATCAGGACCGCCGCGAGCAGACCGCGCAGCGCGCCGAACACCATCTTCTCCACCGCCACCAGCGGGATCGGGATGGGCGCCAGCAGCCGGTCCTCGATCTCGCGGGTCCAGGAGAAGTCCAGCACCAGGGGCAGGGTGGTGTTCTGGAGCGCGCCGAGGAAGCCGTTCATCGCGACGATGCCGGGCAGCAGCACGGCCGCGAAGTCACCCTGCACGAAACCGATGTCGCCGAGCACCTTGGCGAAGATGAACAGGATGAAGAACGGCTGGATGATCACCTGCGCGAGGAAGCTGGGCAGTTCCCGGCCGGTGACGAAGATGTCGCGCCAGATGATGGCGTTGAACGTGCGCAGCGCGGTCATCGCAGCTCCCGGCCGGTCAGGTGGATGAACACGTCTTCCAGGCTCGGCTTGCCGATGGCCAGGTCGGTCACCGCGCAGTCCAGGCGTTCCAGGGTGCGCACGACGTCCGGCAGTGCCACGGCGGGGGCGATGTCGGTGTAGAGGCGGAACAGGTGCGCCCCGTCCGCGTCGGCGATCCGCTCGACCCGCTGCACGCCGTCCACTGCGGACAGCGCGTGGTCCACCGGGTCGGGCCCGGTGCCGTCGAGGCCGACGGTGACGCTGAGCGTCGTGCTGCCGGGCAGCGTGTCGGTCAGCGCGGTGGGGGAGTCGAGCGCCAGCAGCTTGCCGTGGTCGACGATGCCGACCCGGTCGCACAGTTTGTGCGCCTCGTCCATGTCATGGGTGGTCAGCACCACCGTCACGCCGTCCGCGTGCAGCGCCGCCACCCGTTCGTGGACGAACAGCCTGGCCTGCGGGTCGAGACCGGTCGACGGCTCGTCCAGGAACAGCACCTTGGGCCGGTGCATCAGGGCGCGCGCGATCATCAGCCGTTGCGCCTGGCCGCCGGACAGGGTGTCGACCAGGGCCTTGGTGTGGTCCTGCAAACCCATCCGGACCAGCACCTCGTCGGCCAGCCTGATGCGCTCGGCGCAGCCGATGCCGTGGTAGGCGGCGTGGAACAGCAGGTTCTGCCGGACGTTCAGCGCCCGGTCCAGGTTGTTGCGCTGCGGGACGACCGCCAGCAGTCGCCGGGCCTTCTCCGAGTCGGCCACCACGTCGACGCCCTCCACCAGGGCTCGGCCCGACGTCGGCCGCACCCTGGTGGTCAGCACCCCCACGGTGGTCGTCTTGCCCGCCCCGTTCGGGCCGAGCAGGCCGAACACCTCACCCCGGCGCACGGTGAACCCGAGACCGTCCACGGCGGGCCTCTTACCGTTCTTGTAGACCTTCACCAGGTCCGACACCACCACGGCTTCGTCCACGCGGTCCAGCGTATTCAGCCGGTGCAACCGACTTCGGCCCGCGGCGCGTCGACCAGCCGGGGGACAGTCCTGCGCGGACCCCTCACCAGCCGCCGGGCAGCGGACGTCCCTCCGCGAAACCGGCCGCCGACTGGATGCCCAGGGTCGCCCGGTCGTGGAACTCCGCGAGGTTCGCCGCACCCGCGTAGGTGCACGCCGACCGCACGCCCGCGGTGATGGAGTCCAGCAGGTCCTCCACGCCGGGGCGGTTCGGGTCCAGGCGCATCCGGGAGGTCGAGATGCCCTCCTCGAACAGGCCCTTCCGGGCGCGGTCGAACGCGTTGTCGGTCCGGGTCCGCGCGGACACCGCCCGCTTGGACGCCATGCCGAACGACTCCTTGTACAGCCGGCCCGACTCGTCGTGGTGCAGGTCGCCGGGCGACTCGTAGGTGCCCGCGAACCAGGACCCGACCATGGCCGCGCTCGCGCCGGCGGCCAGCGCCAACGCCACGTCACGCGGGTGCCGCACCCCGCCGTCCGCCCAGACGTGCTTGCCCAGCGCGCGCGCCTGCGCCGCGCACTCGGCGACCGCCGAGAACTGCGGCCGGCCCACGCCGGTCATCATCCGGGTGGTGCACATCGCGCCCGGCCCGACGCCGACCTTGACCACGTCCGCGCCCGCCTCGACCAGGTCGCGCACGCCCTCGGCGGTGACCACGTTGCCCGCCACCACCGGCACCGTCGGCGACGCCTCGCGCACGGCCCTCAGCGCGGACACCATCTTCTCCTGGTGCCCGTGCGCGGTGTCCACGACCAGCGCGTCCACGCCCGCCTTGAGCAGCTCGTCGGCCTTGGCGCGCACGTCGCCGTTGACCCCGATCGCCGCCGCGACCCGCAGCCTGCCCTCGGCGTCCACCGCCGGGGTGTAGACGTCGGCGCGCAGCGCGCCCAGCGCCGTCATGATGCCCCGCAGCCGCCCGTCGGCGTCCACCCCGAGCGCGACCTTCTGCGCACCGCCGTGCAACCGGTCGAACACCTCGCGCGGCGGGGTGTCCAGCGGCAGCGTGACGATCCGCTCGTCCGCGACGTCGAACAGCCGGGTGAACCGGTCGACACCGCCGCAGGCGTCCTCGTCCACGACGCCCACCGGCCGCCCGTCGTCGTCCACGACGACCACCGCGCCGTGCGCCCGCTTGTGCAGCAGGTTGTAGGCGTCGGCCACCGAGTCGCCGGGGTGCAGGGTGAGCGGCGTGTCCCAGACCGGGTGCCGCTCCTTCACCCAGGAGACGATCTCGGTCACCGCGTCCGGGGCGACGTCCTGCGGCAGCACCACCAGGCCGCCGCGACGGGCCACCGTCTCGGCCATCCGGCGCCCGGCGACCGCGGTCATGTTCGCGACCACGACCGGGATGGTCGCCCCCGTGCCGTCGGAGGTCGACAGGTCCACGCCGAACCGGGATTCCACGGCCGAGCGGCCGGGCACCAGGAAGACGTCGTCGTAGGTCAGGTCGTAGCTGGGCCGATGCCCTTCGATGAATCGCACGAGAGCTTGACACTACCCGTCGTCGTCCTGTTCCGCCCTCGACCGCGGACATCCGACAGCGTGCGGCGAACCGGCACCGGGTCGGGTGATCGTCCAGGTGACGACCGGCCGTCATGACCCGACACGAGGAGTGACCCTGCCCTGTCGGGTGGTCCGCGGCGGGCGGACCGTGCGTCGGGGATCAGGGTTCGGCGGTCGCCGCGGGGCCACCTCCCTTCGGCAGCAGTGCCCGGACCGCGTCGATGGTGTCGGCCTCGGCGGCGTCCTTGTCCGGCCGGTACCGCACGACGCGGGCGAAGCGCAGCGCCACGCCGCCGGGGTAGCGCGGGCTGACCTGGACGCCGTCCAGCTCGATCTCGATCACCAGCTCGGGGCGCACCTCGACCACCCAGTCGCCCCGGTCGGTCGCGATGGCCAGCAGTTCCCGGGTCTGCCAGGCGAGCAGCTCGTCGGTCAGGCCCTTGAACGTCTTGCCCACCATCACCGGCGGTCCGCCGTCCGGGTCGCGGGCGCCCAGGTGCAGGTTGGACAGCAGGCCCTTGCGCCGCCCGCTGCCCCACTCGACGCCGAGCACCACCAGGTCCAGGGTGTGCACCGGCTTCACCTTCTGCCACGACCGGCCGCGCCTGCCCGCCGCGTACACCGAGTCCAGCGACTTCACCACGACGCCCTCGTGGCCCGCCGCCAGCGCGGTGTCCAGCTCCTGCGCGGCCCGCTGCTCGTCCGGCTCGACCACGCCCGGTATGACGTGGTCGCCCGCCGCCTCGCGCAGCGCGGCCAGGCGGTCGCGCAGCGGCTCGTCGAGCAGGTCGACGCCGTCCAGGTGCAGGCAGTCGAAGAAGAACGGGCTGAGCAGCAGGTCCCGGGTGCTGCCCGCCGACGCGCGCGTCCCGGTGGCGTCGAGCAGGGCGCCGAACCGGCTCATCGTCTCCTGGAACGGCCGGGGTTTGCCGTCGTCGGCCAGCGCCAGCGTCTCCCCGTCCAGCACCACGGACGTGCACGGCAGCCCGCGCACCAGTTCCACCAGTTCGGGGACGGTCGCGGTGATCTCCCGCAGGGTGCGGGTGAACACGTGGACCTCGTCGCCGGACCGGTGCACCTGGATGCGCGCGCCGTCGAGCTTGTGCTCCACCACGCACGCGCCGAGCTCCGCCAGCGCCTCGGGCAGCGACTCGGCGGGCGAGGCCAGCATCGGGCGGACCGGCCGGCCGACCTCCAGCCGGAACGCCGCCAGCGCCGCTTCACCCGCCAGCGCCGCCACCGCCGTCTCCGGCAGCTTCCCGGACAGCATGAACGCCCGCCGGACCACCTCGCCGGGCACGTCGGCCGCCCGCGCGATGGCGTCCAGCATCACCCCTTCGAGGGCCCCTTGGCGCAGTTCACCGGTCAGCAGCCGGCGCAGGAAGTCCTGCTCCGGCCCGGTCGCCCGGCCGAACAGCGCGGTCAGCGCGTCGACCCGCCGCTGCGCCGAGCCCTTGCCGCTGATCGACGCGTACTCGCCGAGCGCCCGGTCCACCTCGGCCACCGTCAGCTCCGGCTGCGCGGCGGGCGGCGGCTTGACGTCGAACACGGTGCGGTAGCCCGCCCCGATGCGCCCCTGGCTGGGCACGCCGATCAGGAACGACACGACCGCGGGCGTGCTCATCCGGCGCACCAGCTCGGCCAGGGCGGAGACCTTGGCCAGGCGGGAGCGCGTCGCCGCCACGGCGGCGGATGTCTCGACGACTTCGGTGAACAGCACGTCGACCATGGTGCACCCGACCACCGACAATTTCCGCTTGTGGTGTCATGGCCGCGGGTCGGAGGCTTCCCGCAACTCCCGGACGGCCTGCCGGAGGCGGTCGGGGGTCAGCGCGGCGTAGCCCAGCACCAGGCCGGGGAACGTCGGCGAGCGCGCGTAGTTGGCCAGTGCGGGCGCGTTGACGCCGCGTCTGGCCAGGCGTTCCTGCAACGCCAGGTCGTCGGTGCCGTCGGGCAGGCGCAGCACCACGTGCAGGCCGGCGGCCACGCCGATCGGGGTCCACGCGGGCAGTTCGTCGGACAGGGCGTCGAGCAGCGCGTCCCGGCGGGCCCGGTAGAGCTGGCGGGTGCGGCGCAGGTGGCGGTCGTAGCCGCCGGTCCGCAGCAGCTGCGCGAACGCCGCCTGGTGCAGCGTGCCGGTGCCGAGGTCGTCCAGGCGTTTGCGTTCCACGATCGTGTCGCGCAGGTCGGGCGGCAGGACGAGCCAGCCCAGGCGCAACGCGGGTGCCAGGACCTTGCTGGCGCTGCCCTGGTAGACGACCCGCGTCGGGTCCAACGCCTGCATCGCGCCCATGGCGGGGCGGTCGTAGCGGTGTTCGGCGTCGTAGTCGTCTTCGATGACCAGGCCGTCGCGAGCGCGTGCCCAGTCCAGGAGCGCGCGCCTGCGTTCCGGGTGCAGCACCACGCCGAGCGGGAACTGGTGCGCGGCCGTGACGAGCACCGCGCGACTGTCCGTTGTGGACAGTTCATCGACCCGGATGCCCCTGTCGTCCACCGGGATCGGTCGGATGACCAGACCGTGTGACGCCAGCATGTCGGCCGCGCCGAAGTGGCTCGGCTCCTCGATCGCGACACCGGTGTGCCCCGCCGCTTTGAGCACCCGTCCCAGCAACGAGATGCCCTCGGCGGCCCCGTTCACCACGACCACCTCGGATGGCCGGGTCGCGACCGCCCGCACCCGGCCGAGGTAGTCGGCGAGTTCCTTGCGCAGCAACGGGAAGCCCGCCGGGTCGGGGTAGCCGAGTTCATCGGTGGTCAACGCGAGCAGCGCGGTCTTCTGCGCCTGCAACCACTCGTCACGAGGGAACGCGCTCAGCGCCGGCACGCCCGGCCTGAGGTCGAACTGCCAGCGCGGCGACTGCCGGGGCTGCTGCTCGAACGTGTTGGGCCACGTGCACGCCGCCGTGACGGTGGTGCCGGAGCCGCGTTTGGCGACCAGGTAGCCCTCGCCGATGAGCTGGGCGTAGGCGGAGGTCACCGTGCCCCGGGCGACGCCGAGCTGGTCGGCCAGGTCGCGGCTGGACGGCAGCCTGGTGCCCGGCTGGAGCCGCCCGTCGCGGACCGCGCGGCGCAGCTCGGACTCCACGGCCCGGCGGCCGGTGAGCCCGGGGAGCAGCAGCTCGCGATAAGTGGTCCAGTTGGCGGTCATCGAAGTGGAGCTTAATCCTGGACCACCGGTCGGTGAGGGTGGGCGGCATGAGAATCGCCATCGCATCCGGCGCGCTGACCTCGGTGATCGTGGGCGCCTCCGTCCCGGTGACCGGCATGCTCCAGGGATATCCGCTGCTCACCGGCCAGGCCATGCGGTACGCGCTGGGCGGGGTCGTCCTGCTCGGGTGGACGTTGGCGCGCGGTGGGCGGCTCGCCGTGCCCGCCCGGGGTGACTGGGCGGCGCTGTGCGCGCTGGTCGTCACCGGGATGCTCGGGTTCAACGCCTGCGTGCTCTACGCGCAGCGGTACGCCGAGCCGGGGTTCGTGGCGGCCGTGCTGGGTGCCAGCCCGTTGGTGCTGGCGCTGGTCGCGCCGGTGCTGGCCGGCCGGAAGCCCGCCGCGGTGGCCGTCGTGGGGGCCTCGGTGGTGGTCGCCGGGGTCGTGGTGCTGTCCGGCGGCGGGGCCTGGCACGGGCCGGGGCTGGCGCTCGCCGTGTTGACCATGCTCGGCGAGGCTTCGTTCACGCTGTTCGCGGTGGGCGTGGTGCGGCGGCTGGGCGGCGTCGCGGTGGCCACGTGGTGCTGCTTCATCGCGGCCGTCGTGGGCGGGGTGCTGGGCACGTTCTTCGGCGGGTGGCAGGTGCCGACGGTGCGGGAGGGCGCGGCGCTGGTGGTGCTCGGGACAGTGCTCACCGCGGTGGCGTTCGGGTTGTGGTACTTCGCGGTCGCGCAGCTGGGGGCGGACCGGGCCGGGGTGCTGATCGGCCTGATGCCGGTCGCGGGGCTGGTGGCGGCGGTGGCGTTGGGCGCGCAGGAGCTGACCGTCGTCGCGCTGGTCGGCGCGACGACGGTCGCCCTGGGCTGTGCGATCGGGTTGCGCGGCCGGGTCAGCGCCCGCCGCGCGCCATCCGCAGCACGTCCAGTGCCTCGTCCAGCTGCGCCTCGGTGAGCTTGCCGGGCACGTGGCCGCGTTCCAGGACGACCTCCCGGATCGTCCTGCGCTCCTTGAGCGACTGCTTCGCGACGGAGGCGGCCTCCTCGTACCCGAGGTAGCGGTTGAGGGGCGTGACGATGGACGGGGACGACTCGGCGTACTCGCGCAGGCGGTCGACCTGGGGCTCGGTGCCGGTCAGCACCTTGTCCGCGAGCAGGCGGGCGACGGCGGCCAGCAGGCGGGCCGACTCCAGCACGTTGCGGGCGATGACCGGGAGCATCACGTTGAGCTGGAAGTTGCCCTGCGAGCCCGCGAACGCCACCGCCGCGTCGTTGCCGATCACCTGCGCCACCACCATCATGGTGGCCTCGGAGATCACCGGGTTCACCTTGCCCGGCATGATCGACGACCCCGGCTGGAGGTCGGGCAGGGCCAGCTCGCCCAGGCCGGTGCGCGGGCCGGAGCCCAGCCAGCGCAGGTCGTTGGCGATCTTGAACAGGCCGACCGCGGTCGCGCGGAGCTGGCCGGAGATCTCCACCACGCCGTCCTGGGTGGCCTGCGCCTCGAAGTGGTCGCGGGCCTCGATCAGCGGCAGGCCGGTGACCGCCGCGAGTTCCGCGGAGACCGCCGCCCCGAAGCCCTCCGGGGCGTTCAGGCCGCTGCCGACGGCCGTCCCGCCGATCGGCAGCTCGGCCAGCCGGGGGAGGCTGGAGGCGAGCCGCTCGGCCCCGTACCGGACCTGCGCGGCCCACGCCCCGGCCTCCTGGCCGAGCGTGATCGGGACCGCGTCCATCAGGTGCGTGCGACCGGACTTGACCAGGTCGGACCACTCGGCGGCCCGGGTCTCCAGCACGCCCGCCAGGTGCTCCAGGGCGGGGATCACGGTGGTCATCACGGCCTCGGTCGCGGCGAGCCGAAGTGTGGTGGGGAAGGTGTCGTTGGACGACTGCGAGGCGTTGACGTGGTCGTTCGGGTGCACGTCCCGGCCCAGCGCCTGGGTCGCCAGGGTCGCGATGACCTCGTTGGCGTTCATGTTCGACGACGTGCCGGAGCCGGTCTGGAACACGTCCACCGGGAAGTGCGCGTCGTGCTCGCCGGCCGCGACCTCGTCCGCGGCGCGGGCGATCGCCCCGGCCACGTCCGCGTCCAGCACGCCCAGCCGCTGGTTCACCCGGGCCGCGGCGGCCTTGAGCAGCCCGAGCGCCCGGATCTGGGACCGTTCCAGCCCCCGCCCGGACACCGGGAAGTTCTCCACCGCGCGCTGCGTCTGCGCCCGCCACAGCGCGTCGACCGGCACCCTGACCTCGCCCATGGTGTCGTGCTCGACGCGGTACTCCTGTTCAGCCATGCCACCGAGTCTGGACCACCTTTCCTTGCTCGGCGCGGAAAGAGTGCACAGGGTGGGCTGGAACACCTATGGTCGAAGTCATGGACCAAGAGGTCGACCTGCTCATCGTCGGAGCCGGCCCCACCGGGCTGTTCGGCGCCTACTACGCGGGATTCCGCGACCTGTCCGTGGCGCTGGTGGACTCGCTGCCCGAGGCGGGCGGCCAGATCACCGCCATGTACCCGGAGAAGATGATCTTCGACGTGGCCGGGTTCCCCGCCGTGCGCGGTCGGGAGCTGGTCACCGCGCTCGTGCAGCAGGCGGACCAGTGGAAGCCCACCTACCTGCTCGGCAGGCAGGCCCGCACGCTGTCCACAGTGGACGACCGGTTGGTGGTCGGGCTCGCCGACGGCGGCGTGGTGCGGGCGGGCGCGGTGCTGATCACGGCGGGCATCGGCGAGTTCAAGCCGCGTCCGCTGCCCGCCGGCGGGGGCTGGCTGGGCCGCGGTGTGGTGCACTTCGTGCCCACGCTGAACGTCCACACCGGACAGGACGTCGTGGTGGTCGGTGGCGGCGACTCGGCGTTCGACTGGGCGCTGGCCCTGCACCCGATCGCCTCCAGCGTCACGATCGTGCACCGGCGTGCGACGTTCCGCGCCCACCCGCCGACCGTGCGGCAGGTGCGCGACCTTGGCGTGGAGATCGTCACCGACGCCGAAGTGCTGGAACTGCGCGGCGACGACCACGTGGCCGAGGTGGAGTTGGGCCTCAAGGGCGGCGACCGCAAGGTGCTGCCCGCGCACACCGTGGTGGCGGCACTCGGTTTCACGGCCGACCTGGGTCCCATCGAGTCGTGGGGCGTCGAACTGGACCACCGGGCGATCGTCGTGGACTCGACCATGAGGACCGCCCGCGACCGCGTCTACGCGGCGGGCGACGTGGCCCAGTACCCCGGGAAGGTCAAGCTCATCGCGACCGGCTTCGGGGAGGCCGCCACGGCGGTGAACAACATCGCCGTGGCGCTCAACCCCGAAGCACACCTGTTCCCGGGGCACTCCAGCAACGCGACCTGAGCTACCGGACCGCGGTCACCAGACCACCTGGACCTGCTCGCCGACGAACAGGTTGTCGAAGAACGTCACCGCCGCCTCGGGCGACAGGTGCACGCAGCCGTGCGACAGGTCGGACAGGCTGCCCTCGTGGAACGCGATGCCGCTGGACGTGAAGTACACCGCGAACGGCATCGGCGCGTTGTACGGCACGCTCCAGTCGTCCCTCACCTTGCGCAGCACCTGGAACGTGCCGGTGGGCGTCTCATAGCCGGGACGGCCGTGCGTGACCGGGACCGGGCCGTAGCTCACCCAGCCGTTGTAGATCAGCCACGCCTCGTTGGTGGACAGCTTCAGGCACGCCCCGTCCTGGATCGAGCAGGGTGTGCCGGTCGAAGCGCTTGCCGGGGCCGCGAGGCCGAAAGTCAAGGCCAGCGCGGCTATCACAGTGCCGAGCTTCCTCATCTCGTATCACCCCTCGGGCCCGGGGTACCCGGCCGGAGGGGAGGGCCAACCATCGGCTCAAGCGACGACCTGGACCTGTTCACCCGATTGGAGGCTCTCGAAGTACGTGGTGGCCGCGTCCATCGACAGGTGGACGCACCCGTGCGACTCGTCGGTGAGGCTGCCCTCGTGGAACGCGATGCCGTAGTTCGTGAAGTACGTCGAGTACGGCATCGGCGCGTTGTACGGCCTGCTCCACTCGTCCTTCACCTTGTGCAGCACCGGGAAGTAGCCGGTGGGCGTCTCGTAGCCGGGGCGGCCGGAGGTGATCGGCACCGGGCCGTACTCCACCCGGCCACCGCTGATCAGCCACGACTCGTTGGTGGAGAGCCGGACGCAGGCGCCCTCCGTGATGTCGCACGGGGTGCCCTCCACGGTCATCGGCGGAGGCGGCGGGGCGGGCTGCGGCGCGGGCGCCTGTGAAGTGGGCGCCTGGGGAGTGGGTGCGGGGGACGTGGGTGCCTCGGACGCCGGGGCGGGGCCGGATGTCGGTGCCGGCGAGGCGGCGGAAGGCGGTGCCGGCTCCGGGGTGGACGACGGGCCGGACGCGGACGGTCGGGCCGTCCCGCACGCCGTGGCCAGGAAAGCGATTGCCACCAACGCTGCCTTGCGCATTTCGGGTACCCCCAGGGTTGTGCCGTTCTGCCCTGGAGACGCCACCTGCGAACTGCCGGTTGCCCTTCCCGGATAACGAATCGGCCCTGGACGGGGGAAGGGCCGCCCCGTCGGAACGGGACGGCCCCTCGATCAGGACACCGGTGCGCGGCTAGCGGGTCAGACCGCACCCGCGTACGTGGTGATCCACGAGCGGAAGGCCGGGACGTCCATGTAGATCGACGGACCGGTCGCGCAGGTGGAGCTGCTGTTGCCGGCGCGGCTGGTGGCGCCGATCAGTTCCCACGTGCCGCCCACGGACTTGATCTGCGGACCGCCCGAGTCGCCGTAGCAGGCGCCCGCGCGACCACCGGGGTTGTTCGTGCAGATCTCGTACGCGCCGCTGATCCCCTGGCAGCTGCCGTCCGCCACGATGGACGTGTTCAGCTCCTGGAGGGTCACCGGAGCGCCGCCGCAGCCGCGCGGGGCGCAGGTCTGGCCCCAACCGATGATGCGGGTGGCGGTGCCGGTCGGACCGGACGCGGCAGACACCTTGATCGGCGTCTGGGTCACGTTGGTGGACAGGCGCAGCAGGGCGATGTCGTAGCTCGGGTGGTTCACGATCTGCGCACCGGTCGCGGTCGACCCGCCGCTGGAGCGGTTGGTCGAGCCGACCCGGACGCGGACCGAGGACGCCGAGCGGCCCTGCACGCAGTGCTTGGCCGTGACGACCCAGTTGGCCTTGATCAGCGAGCCGCCGCAGAAGTGGCTACCCGAGGTGCTCTGCAGGGACACCATGAACGAGTAGACCTGGGTGGCGTTGCCGCCGCCGACGATGTACGGCGTCACGCCGCCGTCCGCCTCAGGGGCCGCCGCCGCACCGCCCGCAGTGGCGAGCGCTGCCCCGACCGCCACCGCGAAAGCGGTGAACAGGGTACGAACCTTCATCATTTCCTCTCCGTGCCCGACGCAGGGGGCCGGGCACGAATCGGAAACTAGGGACGTATGGCGCTCCGTGACTACAGCCGTTCGGCCGGTTACCGCTAGTTGACTGTTAACAGATGGTCACGGGAGCGGGGGCAGCACCGGCTCGTCGGTGGGCCTCGGGTCGAAGTCGACCGAGGAGTACTCGCGCAACTTGGTCAACCGGTGGAAGCCGTCGATCATGCGCACCGTGCCGGACTTCGACCGCATCACGATCGACTGGGTCGTGCAGCCGCCCGCGCGATAGTGCACACCGCGCACCAAGTCACCGTCCGTGACGCCGGTCGCGCAAAAGAACACGTTGTCCCCGCGGACCAGGTCATTCGTGGTGAGGACCCGCTCCAGATCGTGACCGGCGTCGAGCGCCTTCTGCCGCTCGTCGTCGTCCTTCGGCCACAGCCGGCCCTGGATCGCGCCGCCCATGCACTTCAGCGCCGCCGCCGCGATGATTCCCTCCGGCGTGCCGCCGATGCCGACGAGCAGGTCGATGCCGGTGTTCGGACGCGCCGCCGAGATGGCTCCGGCGACGTCCCCGTCCGAAATGAAGTGGATACGAGCGCCCGCTTTCCGGACATCCGCCACGATCGACTCGTGCCGCGGTCGGTCCAGGATGCACACCGTCACGTCGGACACGTCGCTGTGCTTGGCCTTGGCGACCCGGCGGATGTTCTCCGCGATCGGGACCGTGATGTCGATGACGTCCGCCGCCTCCGGGCCGACCGCCAGCTTCTCCATGTAGAACACCGCGGACGGGTCGAACATCGCGCCCCGCTCGGCCGCCGCGAGCACCGCCAGCGCGTTCGGCATCCCCTTGGCCATCAGCGTGGTGCCGTCGATCGGGTCCACCGCGACGTCGCAGTCCGGACCGTCGCCGTTGCCGACCTCCTCGCCGTTGAACAGCATGGGCGCCTCGTCCTTCTCGCCCTCGCCGATCACGACCACGCCGCGCATCGAGACGGTGCCGATCAGCTTGCGCATGGCGTCGACCGCCGCACCGTCCCCGCCGTTCTTGTCGCCGCGCCCCACCCAGCGGCCGGCGGCCATCGCCGCGGCCTCGGTGACCCGCACCAGTTCCAGGGCGAGGTTCCGGTCGGGTGCTTCGCGACGACGCTCGGACGGACTGCTGCTGGACACCATGGACTCCTCCTGCGATTACCGGCCGGTAGACCAATCCTCGCACGTGGTCAGGCGTCGGCCACGTCCTCCTCGGTCACCGCGAGCGCTTGATCGATCCGTTCCCGGGCGCCCGCGAGCCGCCGCTCGCAGGTCTTCGCGAGCGCCTCGCCGCGTTCCCACAGCGCCAGCGACTCCTCCAGCGACAGGCCGCCCGCCTCCAGCCTGCGGACCACCTCCACCAGTTCGTCCCTGGCCTCCTCGTAGCCCGGCTCGCTCACCTGGACAACTTCCCCAATCGGTTCTGGACGTGCACCACGACGGACGCCACCGCCTGGTCGTAGCCGACGAACGCCTCGGCGAACTCGGCACCGTCACCCTCTCGCACCGCGTCGTCGATGCGGTGCTCGGCCTCCACGACGCGCCTGCGGTGCACCGAGCCGCGGGACAGCCACCAGCGCATCCCGGCGTAGCCCGAGGTCGCCTCGGACAGGTCGTGCAGCCTGCTGATCAGCACCTGGCCGCCGGACGTGCAGCCGGCCACCAGGGACAGCCAGCAGTCCGCGGCGGCGCGGTCGGCGGCCTCGGCGCGGTCGCGCACCGAGCGCACGCCGTCGCCGTCGCCCTCGGCGTTGCCGGCGGCGGCCATCGTCAAGGGCAGGAACGTGGGCTCACGTGCCGGAGCGGGCACCACCGCCTCCTTCCTCGACGTCCGGGCTCCCCTGGACGACCGCGTGCAAGGCCCCATCGGCCACGCGCACCCGGAGAAAGGTCCCCGCGGGCGCGTCGGAGATCGACCGGACCACCCCGTTCACCCCGTCGGGGGTGACGAGCTGCACCACGGCGTACCCACGCGCCAGCGTGGCGGCCGGTCCGAGGGTCGTCAAGCGGGCAGTGGTCCCGAGCAGCCCGGACGTCTCTGAATCGAGTCGGTTCCGGATCGCCCGGCGCGACCGCTCCCGCCACTGGTCCACGTCCTGCGCGCGCCGGTCCAGCGGCCCGTGCGGGTCGGAAAGCGCAGGACGCGTGCGCAGCGCGGCGAGCAGCTTGCGCTCCCGGTCCACCCAGCCGTGCAGCGCGCGCCGGCTGCGGTCGCGCATCTGGCGGATCCGGTCGGCCTCCTCGGCGACGTCGGGTACCACTCGTTTGCCCGCGTCGGTCGGGGTGGAGCACCTCAGGTCGGCCACGTGGTCCACCAGCGGGCTGTCCGGCTCGTGCCCGATCGCGGACAGCACCGGCGTGCGGGCCTGCGACACCGCGCGGCACAGCGCCTCGTCGGAGAACGGCAGCAGGTCCTCCACGCTGCCGCCGCCGCGGGCCAGCACGATCACGTCGACCTCGGGGTCGCGGTCCAGAGTCGACAGTGCGGTGAGGATCTGCGGCACGGCCAGAGTCCCTTGCACCGCAACGTTGACCACCCGGAAGCGGGCGCCCGGCCAGCGGGCGTGCGCGTTGGTCAGCACGTCCCGTTCGGCGGCCGACGCCCGGCCGGTGATCAGGCCGATCTTGTTCGGCAGGAACGGCGGCCTGCGCTTGCGGCGCGGGTCGAACAGGCCCTCGGCGGCGAGCAGCTTCTTGAGCCGCTCGATGCGGGCGAGCAACTCGCCGATGCCGACCGCGCGGATCTCGTCCACGCGCAGGCTCAGCGTGCCGCGGTTCGGGAAGTAGTTCGGCTTGCCGTGCACGACGACGCGGCTGCCCTCGGTCAGCTGGAGCTCGCGCACCATGTTCACCGGCGCGGTCAGCGTCATCGACATGTCGACGGACGGATCGCGCAGCGTGAGGAACGCGGTGGCGGTGCCGGGGCGCGCGCTCAACTGGGTGACCTGGCCCTCCACCCACACGTCGCCGAGCCGGTTGATCCACTCGAAGATTTTGCGGGCGACCGTGCGGACCGGCCAGGGGTTATCGGGACTGGACTTCTCGTCGGTCACGGGGTGTCAGGGCTCACAGGGGTGTCGGGGCTCACCGAGCCGCTCAGGTTGGCGATCCGGCGGGACAGCATCCCGGTGAACTCCGGCCGCCGCCCGTGCGAGCGCTCGTGCGCCAGCAGCTGCTCCAGATCCGCCGCGGACAGCGTCCGCAGCCGGGCCCTGAGCTGCGGCAACGTCAGCTCGTCGTAGTTCGGCAGGACGGCGGGCGGTTCGGCGGCCAGCGCCTGCTCCTCGGCCTCCCACGGGTCCTCGGGCTCGATCCCGGCGCCGGATCCGGCTCCGGCCCTCGGCTCGGCGAGGGGCACGTCCAGGTCGTCGTCGTCCTCGTCCTCGTCGAAGGTGGCCCACTCCGGCTCGTCCTCGGCCGGACGCAGCCCGGACAGCGCGTCGTCGCCCTTGATTGCGAGTTCCGTCACCCGCTGCTGGACCCGCATGGACAGTTGCAGCGCCTCGCTGACCACGGTCACCGGCAAGCCCGCCAGCTGCTTCGGGAGCTTGCGGGCCTGCTCGACGGCGGTGACCGCCAGTCCCGCGGCGAGGCGGACGGGCAGCGGCAGTGGCTTCATGGCGTCTAGCCTGCCGCAGTCGGGTGGTCGATGCCTACCTCCGGCACGCCCGTACCCTGGAGACATGGACAAGCGAGTGCTCCTGGCCAAGCCGCGCGGCTACTGCGCCGGCGTGGACCGCGCGGTCGTCACCGTGGAGAAGGCGCTGGAGCAGTACGGCGCGCCGGTGTACGTCCGCAAGGAGATCGTCCACAACAAGCACGTCGTGGAGACGTTGTCCAAGCGTGGCGCGATCTTCGTCGACGAGACCGACCAGGTGCCCGAGGGCGCGCTGGTGGTGTTCTCGGCGCACGGCGTGTCGCCGGCGGTGCACGCGGAGGCCGAGACGCGGCAGCTGCGGACCATCGACGCCACCTGTCCACTCGTGACGAAGGTGCACAACGAGGCCAAGCGGTTCGCCCGTGAGGACTACGACATCCTGCTGATCGGCCACGAGGGGCACGAAGAGGTCGAGGGCACGGCCGGCGAGGCCCCCGAGCACATCCAGCTCGTGGACACCGCCGAGGATGTGGACAAGGTCGTCGTGCGGGATCCGTCCAAGGTGGTGTGGCTGTCGCAGACCACGCTGTCGGTGGACGAGACCATGGTGCGGGTGCGGCAGTTGCAGGAGCGGTTCCCGGACCTCCAGGAGCCGCCGTCGGACGACATCTGCTACGCCACCTCCAACCGGCAGACCGCCGTGAAGACCATGGCGCCCGAGTGCGACCTGGTGCTGGTGGTGGGGTCGAAGAACTCGTCGAACTCGGTGCGGCTGGTCGAGGTGGCCTTGCAGGCCGGGGCCCGGGCGTCGTACCTGGTCGACTACGCGCGTGAGGTCGACCCGGCTTGGCTGGAGGGCGTGTCGACGGTCGGCGTGACCTCCGGGGCTTCGGTGCCGGACATCCTGGTGATGGAACTGCTGGAGTTCCTGGCCGAGCACGGGTACGGCGACGTCGAAGAGATCACCACGGCGAACGAGAAGATCGCTTTCGCGCTGCCTCGTGAACTGCGCAAGGACATGGTGCGCTGAGCTTCGGGGTTGGTAATCCCGTTGCGTTGAAAAAGGCGCGGGAGTTCGCGGGGACTGGGCTCAGTCCTCGTCGCGGGGGCGGGGGCGGCGTTGGGCCGGGCGCTTGGCCTTGCCCGGCTCGCGGGGCTCGCGGGGCTCGCGGGGCTGCCGCGGGCGGTCGCCGGACTGGGGGCGGGGGCGCTTGGGGCGTGGTTCGTCGCCGGTCTGGGGCTTGCGGCGGGGACGGTCGTCGTCCTCGGGCGTGGTGTCGCGGGCCGGGCGCTTGGGGCGCTCCTCGGCGGGCCGGTCCGGCTTGCGCTTGGCCTCGCGGATCTCGTCCTTGGTGAGGCGGTTCGGGTCCTTCTGCTTCATCACGCGGACGATGCCGATGATGACCGTGCAAGCGGTGGTGATGGCCATCGCCGGGAAGCCGTCGATCAGCGGTTTGCCCAGGCCCAGGCCGATCGACGGCAGGCCTCCGGCGGGCAGCCCGTCGACCAGGATCACCAGCAGCGGCACCACGATGGCCAGCACCAGGGGCGGCTGCACGATCGGGCCGAACATCGAGCGGCGTTCCACGAACACGACCGCACCGACCGCGCCGACGAAGAACGTGATGGCGAACACCCAGCCCACGGTCTTCGCCGACGAGCTCACGTCGACGTACGTGCCCACGATGGCCAGCACGAACGTCCCGAGCACCGCGGCCCACCAGGGCAGGCCGCGGAAGTTGCCGAAGAGGGCGCGGTCGTTCCAGCGGACGGGGTCGAGCTCCTCGTCCTCCGGCTCGCGCGTTGCAGCGGTCACGCCCACTCCTCGTTCGGCTCCGGCTCCGGTCACACACTCTATTACGCCTCGCGGGCGTCCAAGGGTGCACCGAGCCCCTCGTCGGTTCGCCGGACGAACGCGACGGGCGTCGGGCTGGACGAAGCGGCGGTCAACGGCTCCACGGCCGCGCGGAACCCCTCCAGGGCGTCCAGCTCGCGCCGACGGGCCGACAGGAACCGCTGGAGGTGGGTGCTGGACAGGTTCACCGCGTCGATGGCGCTGTCGGCGGCGCGGTGCGCCCGTGACGCCTGCGCGCGCACCTGCTCGACGTCATCGGCCAGCGCGCGGTCGGTGACGGCGAACATGGCGGCGGACGCGATGACCGCGAACCCGGTCGGCCCGCACAGGAACACCCGCCGGTCCAGCAGCCAGCGCAGCAGCTCCGGGTCGGTGTCCAGCGCGGCGACCACGGCGCCGTCGTTGGGCACGAACATGATCGTCCCGTAGATGGCGTCCGCCCAGCGCTGGTAGCCCTTGCCCGCCAGCTCGGCCGCGCGGGACCGGATGTTGCGGACGTGGACGCGCAGCGCGTCGACGCGTTCGGCCGGGTCGTCGGTCTCCACGGCCTCGGCCCAGGTCGCCATGCTCATCTTCGCGTCGACCGGGACCTGGCGTCCGCCGCCGACGTTCAGCACCAGGTCGGGCCGCACCGCGCCGCCGCCGGCGACGTCGACCTGGAGCCGGAAGTGCACGCCTTCCCGCAGGCCGAGCGCCCGCGCGGTCTCCACCAGGACCTGTTCGCCGAGTTCGCCCCGGCCGCTGACGGAGGAGAACGCCACCTCGTAGCGCTGGAGCGCGGCGCGGGTGGCGTCGCCGCGCTCCCGCTCCCGCTGCACGGCGGCCAGCGCGGCGTCGGCGCGCCGCACCCCGTCCTGGTAGAGCCGCCACAGGAACACCAGCGCACCGGCGAGCAGGAGCGCCACGACCACCGCCGCCGTGCTGAGGACCGCTGTCATGGGCCCGATCATCGCGCACGACGACCCGATCACACGTTCGAGCGACACGCCGAGTCGGATGGCGGGGTTCTGCCGGGGGTCGCCCCTAGGTTGGCCGGCATGAGGTTGCTGCACACGTCCGACTGGCACGTGGGGCGCACTTTCCACGGCCGGGACCTGCTCCTGGAGCAGGAATCGGTGCTGGGCGGGCTGGCCGACCTCGTGTCCGACGAGAGCGTCGACGTGGTCGTGGTGGCCGGTGACCTGTTCGACCGCGCGGTGCCCAACGCGGAGGCGGTCGCGGTGTGCACGCGGGTGCTGGAGCGCATCCGGTCGGCCGGCGCGCGGGTGGTGATCACGCCGGGCAACCACGACTCCGCCGCGCGCCTGGGCCTGTTCGGCGGGTTCGCGGCGGCGGGCGGGCTGTTCCTGCGCACCCGGATCGCGTCGCTGCACGAGCCGGTGCTGGTGCCGGACGCGCACGGACCCGTTGCGGTGTACGGGATCCCCTTCCTGGAGCCGGAGACGGCCCGGCACGCGCTGGGCGTCGAGGGCAAGGGTCACGCGGCGGTGCTGACCGAGGCGATGCGCCGGGTCCGCGAGGACCGGGCGGCGCGGGGCGTGCGTTCGGTGGTGTTGGCGCACGCGTTCGTGACCGGCGGCGAGCCGTGCGAGTCGGAGCGGACCATCGCGGTGGGCGGTGTGCAGGACGTGCCGGGCGCGGTGTTCGACGGCATCGACTACGTGGCGCTGGGGCACCTGCACGGGCAGCAGACGCTGGCCGAGCACCTTCGCTACTCGGGCAGTCCGGTGGCGTACTCGTTCTCCGAGGCGCGGCACGGCAAGTCGGTGTGGCTGGCCGAACTGGACGCGTCCGGTCTGGCCGGGGTGGAGCGCCGGATGCTGCCGGTGCCGCGCGCGCTGTCGACGTTGAGCGGCACCTTGGACGAGCTGCTGGTCGCGCCGGAGCACGAAGCGGTGCACGAGCACTTCCTGTCCGTGGTGCTGACCGACCGGGTGCGACCGCTGGATGCGTTGCGGCGCTTGCAGACCCGGTTCCCGCACGCGGTGCACGTGGAGTGGCGGCCGGAGGGTGGCCGGACCGGTGAGCTGCGGTTCGCCGAGCGCGTCCGGGGGCGCACCGACGAGGAGGTCGCCTGCTGCTTCCTGGAGGACGTGCGCGGCGAGCCGCCGGCGGAACGTGAGCTGGAGCTGCTCCGCGAAGCGATCTCCGCCGCCGCGCGGGAGGAGGCGCAGTGAAGCTGCACCACTTGGAGGTGAGTGCGTTCGGCCCTTACGCGGGCCGGGAGGAGGTCGACTTCGACCTGCTCGGCGCGGACGGGCTGTTCCTGCTGCACGGTGACACCGGCGCGGGCAAGACGACGCTGCTCGACGCGGTGGCGTTCGCGCTGTTCGGTCGCGTGCCGGGCGCGCGCGGCGATGTCAAGCGGCTGCGCTGCGACTACGCGGACCGGGACACGCCGACCGAGGTGGCCCTGGAGCTGACGGTGCGCGGTCGTCGGTTCCGGGTGGTGCGCAGCCCCGAGTACGACCGGCCGAAGAAGCGCGGCGAGGGTTTCACCCGGCAGCAGGCCAGGGTGTCGCTGACCTGGGTCAGCGGGTGGTCCGGCGAGGGGCACAGCCGCATCGACGACGTGGCGCGCGAGGTGGAGGCGCTGCTCGGGATGACCGCCGAGCAGTTCTTCCAGGTGGTGCTGCTGCCGCAGGGCGAGTTCGCGAAGTTCCTGCGGGCGGAGACGGCGGAGCGGGAGAAGCTGCTGGAGAAGCTGTTCGGCACCGAGCGGTTCCTGGACGTCGAGCGCTGGTTCCGGGAACGCCGGCTGGCGAAGCGGCGTGAGCTGGAGGCGCTCGGCCGGACCAACCGCGACCTGGTGCAGCGGGTCGCCGAGGTCGCAGGGGAGGAGCCGCCCGAGGACGGCGGCGACCGCGAGTGGCTCAGTTCCCTGCTCAAGCGGTTGGACGAGGCGGAGCGCGACGCCGACCAGGCCGCGGCGAGCGGCGCCGCGCTGCGCGCCGAGGCGGAGAAGGCCTGGCGGCAGGCCGAGGAGCTGTCCGAGCGCGTGCGGCGGGTGCGGGGCGCGCGGGACGCGCTGGCCCGGTGCGCCGACATCGAGCCGCACCGCGCGGCGTGGGTGCGGGAACGGGACGCGGCACGTCGGGCGTCGGTCGTGGTGCCCGCCCGCGAGGCCGTGCGGCGGCTCCAGCGGACGCTCGACGGCGTGGTGGCGCAGGAGGGCGCGGCGGCGGACGCCGTGGCGGCGTTCGGGTACCGGGGCACGGAGCTGCGCGCCGACGGCGAGCGGTTCCGCGAGGAGGCGGGCGGGCTGACCACGCTGGCCGCCGAGGCGCAGCGCCAGCGCGAGGACCGGCGTCGGGCGGCCGACCTGGAGCAGCGCGCGCGCACCGCCGCGACCGCGCTGGACAAGCTGGTCACCGCGTTGGCCGAGGTGCCGGACCGGCTGGCGGCGGCCCGTTCCGCCGCCGAGGAGTCCGCGCTGGCCGCAGCCCGGCTGGACGCGGTGACGGCCAAGGCCGCGGCCGCCCGCGAGCTCCCCGGTGCCGAACAGGCCCTGCGCGCGGCCGAGGAAGCGCGCCGCGTCGCGGTCGACGCCCACCAGAAGGCCAAGGACGTGCTGTTGCAGGTGCGGCAGCAGCGCCTGGACGGTATGGCGGTGGAGCTGGCGGCGTCGTTGCGCGCCGGTCACTCGTGCCCGGTGTGCGGGTCCGCCGCGCACCCCCACCCCGCCCAGCCGATGCTGAACGCGGTCACCGCGGCCGACGAGGAGCGTGCCGCGGCCGAGGAACAGGCCGCGCTGGACCGCCGGGGCGTCGCGGAGAAGTCCTGCCAGGACGCGTCGAGCCGGGTGGGTGCGCTGCGCGAGACGGTCGGCGACCAGGACCCGGCCGCCTTGACCGCCGCGCACGACTCGGTGAAAGCCCTGGCCGCGCAACGGAGTCCGCGCGCCGCCGCGCTGGCCGAACTGGAACGCGGGATCGAGCAGGCCACCCGGAACCGCACCGCGCTGGAACGCGAGGTCGCGGAACTGTCCACCCGGCACCGGGAACTCGCCGAGACGATCCGGGAACGCGCGGCCCGCCTGGAGGAGGCGCGCGGCGACTTCCCGGACGTGACCGCCCGCCGCGCCCACCTGCTCGACCTGGCCGACGCGCTGACCACCCTCGCCGACCGCCGCACCGCCGTGGCCGAGCACCGGGAACGCCTGGCCGAGCAGCGGGTGGAGGTGTCCCGGCTGGCCGCCGAAGCGGGTTTCGCGGACGTGGCGGAGGCGCTGGCGGCGGCCCGCGCCGAGTCGGCCGTCGCCGAGCTGGAGGCGAAGATCCGCAGGGTCGAGGACGCGAAGGTCACCGCCGAGGCCGTGCTGGCGGAACTGCCCGACGTGGACCCGGACACCGAGGTGGACCTGCCCGCCGCCGAGACCCGCTACCGCACCGCGCACGAGCAGGCCGAACGGGCGGCGTCGGTGCTGTCCGCGGCCCGCCGCCGGGCCACCCGGGCGAACGAGCTGGCCGAGCGGTTGGCCGCCGCGTGGGTCCGCCTGGAACCGGTGGAGGCGGAGTACGCCGAGCTGGACGCGCTGACCGACGTGATCAACGGCATGGGCCAGAACACCATGAGCATGACCCTGCGCACGTACGTCCTCGCGGCACGCCTGGAGGAGGTCGCGGTCGCCGCCGGCACCCGTCTGGAGCGCATGAGCCAGGGCCGCTACCGGTTCGTGCACTCCGTCGAAGCCGGTCCGCGCGGCACCAGGGGCGGGCTGGGCCTGGACGTGCTGGACGACTACTCGGGGCAGCAGCGCCCGGCGAAGACGTTGTCCGGCGGGGAGTCGTTCCTGGCGTCGCTGGCGTTGGCGCTGGGCCTGGCCGACGTGGTCGCGGCCGGGGCGGTGCTCGACACCCTGTTCATCGACGAGGGCTTCGGGACGCTCGACGCGGAGACCCTCGAACTCGTGATGACGACCCTGGACGAACTGCGCGCGGGCGGTCGCGTGGTGGGCCTGGTGTCGCACGTGGAGGAGTTGCGGCAGCGGATCCCGACCAGGCTGCGGGTGCGCAAGGCACGTGGCGGGTCGTCGTTGGAGCTGGTGGTCTGACCGCTCGGTGGTGTGGGCACTACCGGAGGCGGTGGGGGCAGGCCCCCGCGCACGTGGTGCTGCGGGGATGTCCGGGGGAAGGTCCGCGCTCATAGCGTGGTGATCCACCGGACTTCCAGGGGGATCTCGTGATACGACTCAAGACCACGTTGACCGCGGCGGCGGTGGCGGCCGGGTTGCTGGCAGGTACCGGCTCGGCCGCCGCGGATCCCGTCGAGGCGGAATCTGCGCAGCGGGGCGGTCTGTCCCGGTACTACGACCAGCGGCTCGACTGGGCGGCGTGCGGTCACGAGCAGTTGGACGCGGCGGGGGCGCAGTGCGCGAACGTGACCGTGCCGTTGGACTACCAGCGGCCACGAGGCCGGACGATCACCGTGGCGGTCTCGCGGTTGAAGGCGGCCGATCCGGCCCGCCGGCGCGGGATCATGCTGTCCAACCCGGGTGGACCCGGTGGAGCCGGACTCGACATGATGCTGCGGGTCCAGGGGTGGATGAGCCCCGACGTGCGGGCCCGGTACGACCTGATCGGCATGGACCCCCGCGGGATCGGGCGGAGTTCGCCGGTCGACTGCAAGTGGTCGGTCGGCCCCATGTTGCGGTCGGCCGGTGTGGACCGGGCCGGTTTCGACCGGGTGGTCGCGCTGGAATCCGACCTGGCGAAGCGGTGTGCGGAGCGGGAAGGTGACCGGTTGCCGCACATCACCACCCGCAACACCGCGCGCGACATGGATGTCGTCCGTGGTGCGATGGGGGAGCAGCGGGTCAGCTACTTCGGCTGGTCGTACGGCACCTATCTCGGTGCGGTGTACACGCAGATGTTCCCGCAGCGGACCGATCGGTTCGTGTTGGACAGTGCCGTCGACCCTCGCAAGTACGGCTTGGGCATGTTCCAGGACTTGGGCGCCCCCAACGAAGCCGCGCTGGACCTGTGGGCCGAGTGGACCGCGCGGCACGACGCCGAATACCACCTGGGCACGACCGCGAAGCAGGTGCGGGCCGGCGTGGAGGAGCTGATCCGGCGGTCCGCGCGGACGCCCATCCGGGTCGGAGACTACACCGTCGATGACAACTTCGTGCCGATCGCGCTGTTCGGCCCGCTGTCCGACCCGCGCGCCTACCCGTTGCTCGCCGGTCAGGTGCGGGAACTCACCGATGCCGCCGACGGCAAGGGCGCGCCCCCGAGCCCGGAGCTGGAGCAGGCCCTGCGCTTCATGTTCGGACCCGGCGCGCACCAGGACGGGGACGGGCAGGCCGCGGTGCTCTGCGGCGACGTGCGCTACCAGCGCGACCCGGAGTCGTACTGGCGGGACATCCAGCGCAGCCGCGCCACCCAGCCCGTGTTCGGGGCGTTCGCCAACAACATCACCGCATGCGCGTTCTGGGCGCAGCCGAAGGAGAGGCCGACCGTCGTCCACAACAACCGGCCGGCGCTGATCGTGCAGGCCACCGGCGACACCCGCACCGCGTACCAGCACGGCGTCGCACTGCACAAGGCGATGACCGGTTCCCGTCTGGTCACCCTGAAGGACGTCCCGGTGCACGCGGTGTTCGGCAACTACCCCAACACCTGCACCGAGAACGTGGTCAACACGTACTTCGCCGACGGCACGCTGCCCGCGAGGGACCTCACCTGCCAGGACGACGCCCGCTGATCGCCTGCGCACAACCGGGCACCCGAACCGGCGTGGTGGACTCCTGTCGACCACGCCGGTTCCCCGTGCGGCAGAACCGGCGGTGCCGCGGCGACGTTCAGGTCTAGGGTGCGGCATGGGTTTTCGTTCCGCGTTCCCGATGCTGGTCTGCGACGACCTGGCGCGCTCGCTCGGCTTCTACCGCGACGCGCTCGGTTTCGTCGTCACGTACGGGTTTCCCGCCGAAGGCGATCCGGTGTACGTGGCCCTGGAACTGCCCGACGGGTCGAAGCTCGGGCTCGGCCAGGTCGCGCCGGACGGCAAGGGTGTGCACGGACGGCCGCAGCGACCGTCGTCCGGCCACGCGTTCGAGCTGTGCGTGTACCACGACGACGTGGACGCGGCGGTGGCCGAGTTGGCACGGCTCGGCCACCCGGTGCTGCTCGCGCCGGCCGACACGCCGTGGGGCGAGCGGATGGCGTTCGTCGCCGATCCGGACGGCAACCCGGTGATGGTCGCCGCCGAACCGGCCGCGCGGGACTGACGTCTCAGCCCGCCTGGGCGGGTTGGGCCAGCAGATTGCCCCGGTACGCGGAGGCCTGGAGTTCGAACAGCTCGAAGTAGTGGCCGCGCAGGGCCATCAGCTCGTCGTGGGTGCCCTGCTCCACGATCCGGCCCTGGTCCAGCAGCACGATCCGGTCCGCGTTGCGGATGTTCGCCAGCCGGTGGGTCACCAGGATCGTGGTGCGCCGGGCGGTCGCCTGGCGCAGCCCCTCGAACACGCGCGCCTCGGCCTTGGCGTCCAGCGCCGCCGTCGGCTCGTCCGCGACCAGCACCGCCGCGTCCCGGTACATGCCGCGCGCGATGCCCATCCGCTGCCACTGGCCGCCGGACAGGTCCTGGCCGTCGTTGAACTGCCGTGACAGCACGGTGTCCGGTCCGGCGGGCAGCGTGGCGAGCACCTCGTCCGCCCCGGACTTGGCGACGGCGTCCTGCCACGCGTCGTCGTCCTCGCGCTCCAGCCTGCCGACCGTGACGTTGCGCCGCGCGGTCATCGGCCACTGCGCCGGGTCCTGCGCGATGACCGCGATGGACGAGTGCACGGAGGTCGTGTCGGCGTCCGCGAGGTCCACGCCGTCCCAGTGCACGGTGCCGGACGTGGTCGGGAACAGCCCGGTCAGCACCTTGCCGAGGGTCGTCTTGCCGGAGCCGTTCTCGCCGACGAGCGCGACCACCTCGCCCCGCCGCACGGTCAGGCTCACGTCGTCCAACGCGGGCGTGTCCTTGCCGGGGTAGGTGAACGTCACGTTGGTCAGCGTGATCAGCTCGGGGTCGGGCGGAGCCGTCACCGGCGACGACTTCTGGGCACGTTCCGCGCCCTCGGCCAGCAGCTTGCGGTAGAAGTCGATGTAGAAGGAGTCCTCGTACAGCGCGTTGACCGACCGCGTGGTCGTCGACAACGACGAGAACCCGGTCCGCATGGCCAGCAGCGCGGTGCCCGCCAACGCCAGCTCCATGCCCCCGGTGTGCAGCAGCAGGCCGAGCACGACGTACGCGATGCCGGTGCCCAACCCGGCCAGCGCCCGCCCGCCGAGCCGGACCATGTTGGTGCGGTGCGCCATGCGGATCTCGTCCTCCATCAACGAGTCGGCGATCCGCCGGTGCTCGCCGAGCAGCCGCTCCTGCAGCGTCAGCGCGTGCCGCTCCAGCGCGAACTCCCGATGGGTGGCGACCTCCTCCACCACGCCCTTGCGGAGGTTGCGCGTCACCGAGTCCAGGAAGTGCTCGTACCGCAGCTTCGACACCCGCGCCGACGCCCAGGCGTTCGCCAGCGCGGCCAGCAGCAGGGCCGGTGCGAGCCAGGCGTCGAGCAGCCCGACGGTCACGATCGCGGCCACCATCGTGATGCAGGACGACACCAGGTCGGCGAGGTGCCGAAGACTGCTCTCCAGGCTCCGCACGCCGTGCCGCCCGCCCTGTCGGGCCAGCTCGCGGAAGTCGGCGTCCTCGAACGCCAACAGCTCGGCCCGCACCAGCACCGCCGTGACTTCGTCGTTGGCCGCGCGCGTGACCCGTGGCCGCAACGAACTCTCCACCGTCGCGACAGCCGCGTCGAGCAGCGCCCGAGTCGCGTAGGAGGCCACCACGACCGCTAACGCGGGCAGCGAGGACGCCAACCGCTCCGGCGTCGGCCCGTCCCGGAGCAGGGCGGAGAACACGTCGGCGGTGGCGAGCAGCCCGAACGCCGTAACGCAGCCCGACAGCACGTGCACCACGCCGGCCAGCACCGTCAACCGGGGCGACGTCCGCCAGGCCAGCCGCAACACCACCCGGATCGCCTCGGGCAGGCTGCGCAACGCCTTGCCGAGACTGACCGAGGCCGCCCGCCGCCCGACCTTGGCCCACTTGGGCGTCGAGATGTTCTCGACCCCGATCAACACGGAACTCATGCCACCCAGGTAACCCGCGAATCCGCCGGGCGCCAACCTGGTGAGCCCATCGGCCCAGGTGAGCCGGCTCGTCCTGGCGGGGATGTCGTACCCCTGTGGCAGGCTGGAAGCAGGCGTCCACGGATTCGCGTCGGCGGCACCAATGACGGCGCCCATGACCTGATCCGGGTCATGGGCGCCGCCCCGGGATCGAGGTGTCCGACGAGGTCCGCGCCACCGGTTCCGCTAGGCCTGGTCCTCGTGGTCGAGGAGCCAGCGCTTCACGTCGACACCCCAGCGGAAGTTGCCGATCGCGCCGCCCGTGCGGACCACGCGGTGGCACGGGACGAACAGGGTGGCGGCGTTGCGGGCGCAGGCCGTGGCGGCTGCGCGGACCGCCGAGGGCCGGCCGGCCAGCAGGGCGTAGTCGGCGTAGCTGACCGGCTTGCCGGCCGGGACGGTGCGCAGGGCCGCCCACGCCTGCTCCATGAACTCGCCGGAACGCTGCCGCACCGGCACGTCGGCGATCGCGTCCAGGGTGCCCGCGTGGTAGTCGCGCACCGCCTTGGTCACGGCGCCGAGGTCGCGGCGCGGGGTCAACGTCTTCGGGCGCAGGGACGGGGACACCTGGGGCAGCAGGTCGTCGAGGGACGCCGTCCAGCCGCTGGCCAGCACCGCCCCGTCCGACACCACGAGGGCCGTGAACGGGCCGATCGGGGTGTCGGTGGTGGACGTGTATCCGATGCTCACGCGGTCCTCCTGAGGTGCATTGCGGCGTACGAGCGCCAAGGGCGCCAGGCCGCGTTGTCCGTGGTCAAGGGAACGTCGGGCGCGCCGAGCACGCGCATCACGACGTAGCGGGCGATGTCCGGGCCGACGCCGGGGAACGCGGCGAGTTCGGCGTGCAGTTCGTCGGCGTCCCGGCCGACGTCCACCACGAGGCTGCCGTCCGCCAGGGCCGCCGCCACCGGCGAGTCGATCGCCGACGGCGCCGGGTAGAGGTGGGTGACCGGGCCGTCCGGGATGTCCAGGGGCTCGCCGGGCGACACGTGCCCGAGCGCCCGCAGCAGGGTCTCCGCCCCGTCGACGCTGCCGGGCACCCGCACGCCCGGCCGGGAGCGCACCAGCGGGCGCAGCAGCGGGTCGTCGCCGAGGAAGTCGTCCACGGCCTGCGGGTCCGCGTCCAGGTCCAGCAGTCGCCGCACGCGGCTCACCGCACTGCCCAGGTCGCGCAGGTCGGTGAGGCGCAGTGAGCACGTCACGTGACCGTCGGCGGGCTCCAGGATCACCGTCGCCTGTCCGTGCGGCAGGCGCAGCGAACGGGCGTAGGCGGTGTCCGTCACGTGTTCGACGCCGGGGATCGCGGACGCCCGGAAGTAGGCGAGCAGCCCCGCGGCGTCGAACGGCGGGCGGTAGGGCAGGCGGAGCGTGATGCGGCCGGCTTTGCCGACCACCGAGCGCTTCGACCGCAGGTCGGACGGCGTGGACGCGAACACGGTGCGGATCGTGTCGTTGAACTGCCGCACGCTGGCGAACCCGGCGGCGAACGCGATGTCGGTGAACGACAGGTCCGTCGTCTCGATCAGCAGCCGCGCGGAGTGCGCCCGGTGCGCCCGCGCCAGCGCGAGCGGCCCCGCGCCGAGTTCGGCGGTCAGCACCCTGGTCAGGTGGCGTTCCGAGTAGCCGAGCCTGGCCGCCAGACCGGGCACGCCGTCCCGTTCCACGACACCGTCGGAGATCAGCCGCATCGCCCGCGCGGCCAGGTCGGCGCGCAGGTTCCATTCCGGCGAGCCCGGCACGGCGTCCGGCAGGCACCGCCGGCACGCTCGGTAGCCGGCCGACTGCGCGGCGGCGGCCGTCGGGTAGAACTCGGCGTTGCGCTGCTTCGGCGTCACCGCCGGGCAGGACGGGCGGCAGTAGATCCGGGTGGTCCGCACGGCGAGGATGAAGCACCCGTCGAAGCGGGCGTCGCGGGCGGCCACGGCCCGGTAGGCACGTTCGGCGTCGACCAACATGACAGTCACTCTGCCACCGCCGGCACCAGCGGTCTCGCGGAAATCGGACACCGCGTCCCACCGCGTAGACTCACCGACCGTGAGTTTGACCCTCGGTATCGTCGGCCTGCCCAACGTCGGCAAGTCCACCCTGTTCAACGCCCTCACGCGCAACGACGTGCTCGCGGCGAACTACCCGTTCGCCACCATCGAGCCGAACGTCGGCGTGGTGCCGTTGCCGGACGCCCGCCTCGGCCGGCTGGCGGCCATCTTCGGCTCCGAGCGCGAAGTGCCCGCCGTGGTGTCGTTCGTCGACATCGCGGGCATCGTCAAGGGCGCGTCCGAAGGCGCGGGCCTGGGCAACAAGTTCCTCGCCAACATCCGCGAGGCGAACGCCATCTGCCAGGTCATCCGGGTCTTCGACGACGAGGACGTGGTGCACGTCGACGGCCGCGTCGACCCGGTGAGCGACATCGAGACGATCAACACCGAGTTGATCCTCGCCGACCTCCAGACCCTGGAGAAGGCCGTTCCCCGGCTGGAGAAGGAGGCCCGGACCCAGAAGGACCGGCGACCGGCGCTGGAGGCCGCGGTCAAGGCCCGCGAGGTCCTCGACTCCGGTCGCACGCTGTTCTCCGCGCAGTCCGAAGTGGACGGTGAGCTGCTGCGCGAGCTGAGCCTGCTCACCACCAAGCCGTTCCTCTACGTCTTCAACGCGGACGAGGCCATCCTCACCGACGAGGCGAAGCTCAAGGAACTGCGCGAACTCGTGGCGCCGGCCGACGCGGTCTTCCTGGACGCCAAGGTGGAAGCCGAGCTGCTCGAACTGGACGAGGAGTCCGCCCGCGAGCTGCTGGAGTCCATCGGCCAGCACGAACCCGGCCTGCACGCCCTCGCCCGCGCCGGCTTCCACACCCTGGGCCTGCAGACCTACCTGACCGCGGGCCCCAAGGAATCGCGCGCGTGGACCATCCCCAAGGGCGCGACCGCCCCGCAGGCGGCCGGCGTGATCCACACGGACTTCGAGCGCGGCTTCATCAAGGCCGAGGTGGTCTCCTTCGCCGACCTGGTCGAGGCGGGCTCGATGGCCGCCGCGAAGGCCGCGGGCAAGGTTCGCATGGAGGGCAAGGACTACGTGATGGCCGACGGCGACGTGGTGGAGTTCCGGTTCAACGTGTGATGCGTCACCAAGCGGTCTCGCGAGGTGACGTGTCGGCGGGGTGATGTGTCGGTGCGATGACACCGGGTCGCGGCGGCACCGGGATGTGGTGGCACCGAAATCCCTTGTGGTACCAGGAAGATGTGACGCAGCGCACGACGTGAAAAGGGGCCTCCCGCACTTGGCGGGAGGCCCCGGTAGCGACGTCAGTTGGTCACGGCGTCAGCGCACGTGGTTGCGCTCGTGCCGGGCGAGGGCGAAGACGCCCCCGGCGGTGGCGAGCATTCCGAGTGCTGCGACGGTGAACACGACGATGTCGGCGGTCATGCGAATCCCCTTGCGTTGATCTCCCACTCGTCTTGACGTACGGGTACCCGGTTTCGTGGCCCGGCAGTCGTCCAATTCACACGAACGTGGAGGTACTGGTGGTGAAGCTGCGAGCGGTCGAGGCTCGGGTGCTCGCTGTCGCGCCGTGGCTGTTCGGGCTCTCGCTGGTCGGGCACCTCGCGATGGTGGCGTTCCAGACCAAGATGACCATGGTAGACCTGTTGGTCTACCGGAACGCCTCGCCCGAGCTGTTCACCGGCGACCTGTACCAGTGGCGGCTCGAGGAGTTCTCCGACCAGTTCGCCCTGCCGTTCACCTACCCGCCGTTCTCGGCGTTCGTGTTCGTGCCGCTGTCCTGGGTCTCCTGGGACGTGGCGCGCTGGTTCTGGCAGCTGCTCAGCCTCGCCTGCCTGTGGTTCCTGGTGCGCAAGTCGCTCGAACTGGTCGGCAGCAGGGATCCCCGCCGCGCCATGCTGTGGACGGCGCTGTTCGTGTGGGTCGAGCCGGTGCGAACGACCCTCAACTACGGGCAGATCAACCTGGTCCTCGCGGCGTTGCTGCTGGCCACCATGGTCAGCGCGAAGCCCTGGGCGGCCGGCGCGGGTGTCGGGCTGGCGGCCGGGGTGAAGCTCACGCCGGCCATCTCGGGCCTGTACTTCCTCGTCACGCGGAACTTCAAGGCCGCCGTCTGGTCGTTCGTCGCGTTCGCCGGCACGGTCGGCCTCGGTTACCTGATCTCCGCGAGCCAGTCGCACCAGTTCTGGTTCCAGCTGCTCGGCGACGCCACGCGCGTCGGCCCGGTCGGGTCGGCGATCAACCAGTCGCTGCGCGGCGCGCTGTCCCGCACCGTCGGCTACGACGTCCAGACCGGACCGCTCTACCTGCTCGGTGTCGCGGTGGCCGTGGCGTTGACGGTGTGGGCGCTGCGCTCCGCCGTGAAGGCCGAGGACACGCTGGCGATGCTCGTCACCGTGCAGTTCCTCGGTCTGCTGGTGTCGCCGATCTCCTGGAGCCACCACTGGGTGTGGGCGGTGCCCGCGTTGATGTGGCTGATCTACGGCGTGCGCCACCGGCTCGCGGCGGTCACCGCCTGGGCGTGGCTGTTGGCGATCGGCAGCTACCTGATCTCGTACCTGCTCATCGTGCAGCCGTCGATCTGGACCATCCCGCGCCCCTGGTACTTCTCGCTGTTGGGTTGGGTGTACCCGGCGGTGGGCCTGCTCACGCTCGTCACGGTGGCCGTGGTGCTGCGGCAGAAGTCACGCCAGAGCGTCGAGCACGCCGTCGATCTCCTCCGCCAGTGACACGTCCAGGGCGGTGATCCCACCGATCGAGTGCGTGCTGCACCGGAACGTCAGCGTGCGCCACCGGATGTCGATGTCCGGGTGGTGGTCGTCGTTCTCGGCGATCTCCGCGATCCGGTTCACCACCTGGATCGCCTGCGGGAAGCTCGCCAGCTCCACGGTGCGCACCAGCGCCGCGTCCTGCGCCCGCCAGTCCGGGAGGGTGGACAGCGCGTTGGTCACCTGGTCGTCGGTCAGCAGCTCTGCCATGCCCCGATGGTCCCACCGCATGGCGTAGGCTGCGCGGTTGCCACGGGAGTCCGGTGCTGCGCCGGGCTGAGAGGAGGGCGCGCCAGCCCTCGACCGTCCACACCTGATCCGGGTCATGCCGGTGTAGGGAGAGATGATGCTTCGACGAGTGCTGACCGCTGTCTTCGCCGGCTCGCTGCTGGCCGCGTGCTCGGTGGCGGGCAACCAGGCCCCGCCGGGCGAACGGGTCGTCACGCTGGTGACGCACGACTCGTTCGCGGTGAAGCCCGAGCTGCTGGACGCGTTCAAGGCCGAGACCGGGATCACCATCAAGCCGCTGGCCAGTGGTGACGCGGGTGCACTGACCAACAAGCTGGTGCTCACCAAGGGCAGCCCGATCGGCGACGTGGCCTTCGGCGTGGACTCGACGTTCGCGTCCCGGGCGCTGAAGGAGGGCGTGTTCGCCGAGTACGCCAGCCCCGAGGCCGGCAAGGGCGCGCAGCGCTACCGGCTCGACCCGCCCGACCGGCTGCACGCGGTCGACGTCGGCGACGTGTGCGTGAACATCGACGTGGCGGCGCTGAAGGACAAGGGCGAGCCGAAGTCGTACGCGGACCTGACCGACCCGAAGTACCGCGACCTGCTGGTCGTCCAGGACCCGGCCACGTCCTCGCCCGGTCTGGCGTTCCTGCTGGGCACGATCGCCGAGTTCGGCGAGTCCGGCTGGCAGGACTACTGGACGAAGCTGCGCGCCAACGGCGTCAAGGTGGTCAGCGGCTGGGAAGAGGCCTACACGCAGGACTTCTCCGGCTCCAGCGGCAAGGGCCCGCGGCCGGTCGTGGTGTCCTACGCGTCCTCGCCGTCCGCCGAGATCGGCGACGACGGCAACCCGCGCACCAAGGCGCTGCTGGACACCTGCTACCGGCAGGTGGAGTACGCGGGCGTGCTGAACGGCGCGAAGAACGCCGACGACGCGCGCAAGGTGGTGGACTTCCTGCTGTCGGAGAAGTTCCAGGCCGACGTGCCCGGTCAGATGTACGTGTACCCGTCGCGCGAGGGCGTGGCGCTGCCCGAGGCGTGGACCAAGGCCGCACCGCTGCCGGACCAGGCGCGCACCCTGCCGGCCGGCCAGGTCGACGCCAACCGCGAGCAGTGGGTTGCGCAGTGGCGCTCGCTGGTCCAAGGCTGACCTGGTCGCTCGCCGCCCTGCTGCCCCTGGTGTTCCTGGGCGTGTTCTTCGCCTGGCCGGTGGCCGCGATCGTCGCCCTCGGCCTGGGCGAGGGCGGGGTGTGGCCGGCGCTGGGCGATCCGGGGACCTGGAGCCTGGTCGGGTTCACCCTCGGCCAGGCCGCCGCCGCGACGGTGCTCGCCCTGGTCGCGGGCCTGCCGGTGGCGTTCCTGCTGGCCCGCTGCCGGGTCCGGGGGACGGGGCTGGTGCGGGCGGCGGTGATGGTGCCGTTCGTGCTGCCGACCGTGGTGGTGGGCCTGGCGTTCCGGGCGCTGTGGCCGGACGGCGGCGTGCTGCCGATCGTGCTGGCGAACGCGTTCTTCAACGTCGCCGTGGTGGCGCGGACCGTGGGCGGGCTGTGGGCGAAGGTCGACCGGCGGGCCGAGGACGCGGCGCGGGCGCTGGGTGCGTCGCGGCTGCGTGCGTTCACCTCCGTCGTGCTGCCCGCGCTGGGTCCGGCGATCGGGTCGGCGGCGTCGGTGGTCTTCCTGTTCTGCGCCACCAGTTTCGGCGTGGTGCTGGTGCTCGGCGGGGCGCGGTACCGCACGTTGGAGACCGAGATCTACCTGCGCACCGTGGAGCTGTTCGACCTGTCCGGCGCGGCGGCGCTGTCGTTGTTGCAGTTCGCGGCGGTGCTCGCGGTGCTGCTGGTGGGCGGCGCGGCGCGGCGACGGCGGGAGAAGGCGCTGCCGTTGCGGGTGGAGGTCCGGCGGCGGCCGGTCGGCGGCGAGTGGGGTGTGGTGGCGGCTGCCTGGCTGGTCATCGGCGCGTTGCTGGTGCCGGTGGTGGGCCTGGTGGTGCGTTCACTGTCCACTCAGGACGGTTGGAGTCTCGCGGGCTACCGGGCGCTGGCGGGCACGGGGGATCGCGGGACGCTCGCCGTGACCGGGTGGCAGGCGGCTGCCCAGTCCCTGCGCACCGCCACGGACGCGACGGTGGTCGCGCTGGTGGTCGGCGTGGTGTCGGCGGTGGTGCTGGTCGGGTTGCGTCGGCACGGGTCGTGGTTCGCGGAGACCCTGGACACCGCGCTGATGCTGCCGTTGGGGGTGTCGGCGGTGACGGTCGGGTTCGGGTACCTGATCACCATGGACGCGCTGCCCGGCGACTTCCGCACGTCCCCGCTGCTGGTGCCGTTGGCGCAGGCGCTGGTGGTGACGCCGCTGATCGTGCGGATCGTGCTGCCGGTGCTGCGGGCCGTCGACGAACGGCTGCGACAGGCCGCCGCGACGCTCGGCGCCAGTCCGTGGCGGGTGTGGCGCGAGGTGGACCTCCCGCTGGCGTCGCGGTCGTTGGTCGCGGCGGCGGGGTTCGGGTTCGTGGTGGCGCTCGGGGAGTTCGGGGCGACGAGCTTCCTGGCCCGGCCGGACGCGCCGACGCTGCCGGTGGTGATCGCGCGGCTGATGTCGCGGCCGGGGGAGTTGAACAGCCAGCTGGCGTACGCGGCGTGCGCGCTGCTGATGGTGGTGACCACGGCGGCCGTGCTGCTGATCGAACGGCTGCGGGTGCCGTCGGGCGGGGAGTTCTAGATGTCGTTGGAGCTGAACGGGATCAGCGTCCGGTACGGGGCCGTGGCGGCGGTGTCCGAGGTGGGCTTGACGGTCGGTGACGGCGAGGTGGTGGCGCTGCTCGGGCCGTCCGGCTGCGGGAAGTCGACGCTGTTGCGGGCCGTCGCCGGGCTCGAGGTGCCGTCGGCGGGGGTCGTGTCGTGGGACGGGGTCGACCTCGCCGGCACGCCGGTGCACCGGCGCGGGTTCGGGCTGGTCTTCCAGGACGGCCAGCTGTTCCCGCACCGGGACGTGGCGGGGAACGTCGCGTTCGGGCTGCGGATGCAGCGGGTGGAGCGGGAGGCGCGGCGCAAGCGGGTCGACGAGCTGCTGGAACTGGTCGGTCTCGGCGGCTACCAGCGGCGGAAGGTCACCGAGCTGTCGGGCGGCGAGCAGCAGCGGGTGGCGTTGGCGCGCGCCCTGGCGCCCCGGCCCCGGCTGTTGCTGCTGGACGAGCCGCTGTCGGCGCTGGACCGGGCGTTGCGGGAGTCGCTGGCGGTGGACCTGGCCCGGGTGCTGCGGGAGGCGGGGGCGACCGCGTTGGTGGTCACCCACGACCACGACGAGGCGTTCACGCTGGCGGACCGGGTGGCGGTGATGAGCGCGGGCCGGATCCGGCAGGTGGGGCCGCCCGCGCAGGTGTGGCGGTCGCCGGTCGACGTGGAGGTGGCCCGGTTCCTCGGCTGCGGGAAGGTGCTGGGGGCCGAGGCTGCGCAACGACTCGTCGGCGTGTCCGCGCGGGTGGGGCTGCGGGCGACGGCGCTGCGCGTGGATCCGGACGGGCCGTTGGAGGCCGAGGTCCTGGAACGCGTCCACCGCCGCGACCACGTCCGGCTGCTGGTCCGGCTGCTCCGGTCGGACGCTGGTTCCGGCGGTGGTGCGGGTGTCGATGCTGGTGGGGCTGGGGTCGGGGCTCGTGGCGAGGCTTCGGCCGGTGCCGCGTCGGATGCCGCCGACTCGGCCGGTCCGGTCGGTGGCGAGGTCGGTGCCGTGGCCGATGTCGGTCGTGGTGGTGCCGGGTCGGCGGGTACGAAAGCGGGTGCCGGCGGCCGTGGTGGTGGCGCCGAGGCCGGTGCCGGTGCCGGTGCCGGTGCGGGCGCTGGTGCCGGCGGGGTGGCTTCGAGCGGTGCCGGGGCAGGTGCCGGTGGGGTGGGCGCGGGGGAGTTCGAGGCGGTGGCCCCGGTCGCCGCGCCCCCTGGTCCCGGCGACCGGGTCCGGTTGGCCGTCGACCCCGACGGCGTCGCCGTCATCGGGTAGTGGCCCAGTCCTCCCGGTCGAGCGCGTACTCGACCTCGCCCTGCTCGGAGCCGGGGATCGGGTCCGGCCAGTCCTGGAAGAAGGTCCGCACGAAGCGCAGTCCCGCCTTCTCCAGCACCCGGCGCGAGCCCGCGTTCACCGCCATCGTGGTGCCGAACACCCGGCGCACGCCCAGCGCGCGGAACCCGTTGTCCACCAGCGCCCGCGACACCTCGGTCGCGTAGCCGACGCCCCAGTGCCTGCTGTGCAGCCGATACCCCAGCTCCCGCACCCCCGGCTCGGTCTCGCGGAACTCGAAGGCCCCGATCAGCACGCCGGTCGCCTTGTCGACACCGGCCCACCAGCCGGTGGCGCCGAGGTAGCGCGGCAGCAGGTCCCCCCGCACCGCCGCGCGGTCCAGCGGCCGACCGCCCTCCAGGTACCGCATCACGGCCGGGTCGGCGTGCAGGTCGGCCAAGGCGTCCACATCGGACGCCGTGAAGTCCCGCAGCGCCAGCCGTTCGGTTTCCAGGAACATGAGGCAGAAGATGCCTCAGCTGTCCTTGGTTGCCAACCGCATTGCCGCCAGCGACAGCCCGATCAGGATGTAGCACCCGGCCAGCGCGGTGCTGTTCCACAGCTGCTCGGTGGGCAGCGGGTCGCGCATCACGTCGATCAGGCCGTTCCACCCCGAGGTGATCAGGTACGGCTGCAACCAGTCCAGCGCGCTGAACAGGCCCAGCACCCCGGACACGATCACCCCGGCCATGGTCGCCGCCATCACCACCAGCGGGTGCTCGGTGCACGCCGAGATCGCCAGCGCGATCGCCGCCACGCCCCACACCTGGATCGTCACCAGCACGATGGTCAGCAGGATGCGCCCCAGCGCGTCGAGGAACGGCAGGGTGTTGCCGGACAGCGTGAGCAGCCCCTGGCCGCCGAACAGGACCGCGCCGACGATCGCCCCGACGAACGCGATCAGCGTCACCGCGAACAGCGTCATGGTGGCCACGCCGAAGGACTTGATCGCCAGCAGCCGCAGCCGGCCCACCGGCGAGATCAGCAGCCCGCGCAACGTGCCGTGCTGCGACTCGCCCGCCAGGCCGTCCGCCGCCCAGATCGCCCCCACCAGCGGCAGCAGCAGCGGCAGGGCCAGGAACAGGGTGAAGATCGGCAGCACCAGGCCGTTGCCGGAGACGATCGCGGCCAAGCCCGGTCCGGCCGCGCCGTCGCCGTCCACCGCGAACCACAGCCCGATCCCGGCCAGCACGGGCACCAGGCACAGCGCCGACAGCCCGATCACCGTCCGCGGCCTGCGCACGATCCACCGCAGCTCCGACCGCAGCTGGCGGCCCAGCGGAGCGCGGCTCGCGACCAGAGTGCCCATCACGCCTTCTCCTCGATCGTGTCCACCGCGGACAACCCCTCGTCGGTTTCCTCCGCCTCGGTCAGCCGGGCGAACAGCTCCTCCAGCCCGGTCCGCTGCCGGCGCGCCTCCCACACCGGGATACCGGCCTTGACCAGCGTCTCCAGCACGGCGGGCGGGGTGGTGCCGATCAGTTCGACGCGCAGGCCGTCGTCGGTGGCCCGCGCCGAGATCCGGCCGTCGCGCAGGACGTTCAGCGCCTCCAGCCACTCCGGTGTGACCACCAGCAGCGCACTGCTCTCGGCCTGGAGCAGCTCGGTCAGCCCGCCCTGGGCCACCACGGTGCCCCGGTGCAGCACGGCCACGTGGGTGCAGGTCGCCTCGATCTCGCTGAGCAGGTGCGACGACACCACGACCGTCGTGCTGCCGTTGCGCAGGTCGGCGATGACGTTGCGCACCTCCCGGGTGCCCGCCGGGTCCAGGCCGTTGGTCGGCTCGTCCAGCACGATCAGCTTCCGCTCGACCAGCAGCGCGGCGGCCAGCCCGAGCCGCTGCTTCATGCCCAGCGAGTAGCCGCGGTACCGGCGGTGCGCGGCCGAGGCGAGCCCGACCCGCTCCAGCGCGTCCTCCACGGCCTGCTTGATGGAACCGGTGGCGAGCAGCGGCTCGAACGCCGCGACCCGCCGCAGGTTCTCCCGCCCGGACAGGAACGGGTGGAAACCCGGCCCCTCGACCAGCGCGCCGACGTGCGGCAGCGCCGCCGCCGCGCCGTCGGGCAGCGCCTTCCCCAGCAGCTCGACCTCCCCCTCGGTCGGCCGCACGAGCCCGAGCAGCATGCGGATCGTGGTGGTCTTGCCCGACCCGTTGGGGCCGAGCATCCCGAGCACCGCGCCTTGCGGCACTTCGAGATCCACCCGGTCCACCGCGACGGTGTGCCCGTACACCTTGCGCAGCCCTCGCGTCCGGGCCGCGAGGACCGGGGCGTCACCGGCGTCGGCCGACTCCGCCCGCGCGCTGGTCGAGGTGGTCATGCGGTGTTCTCCCGTGGTCGGTCCGCAGCCTGGTGCGCTGCGGCGCGTGTTCGCCTGTCCTGGCGGGCCATGAAGTCCGTTCCCTGGTGGTCTCGGCGGCGGAAGCCGCGCCGGTGGCAGGCGTTCTGCCCGCGTCGGGAGCCTCGGCGGGCCGTGGTCGTCCACCGGCCCGGCCTGGTGCCCGCCGGAGGAGGGCCGACACCGGGGGTTGAGGCCCGGCGCCGGCCCCGGTGGCTACTTCACCTTGGCGATGGCCTCGGTGAGCACCTGCTCCGGTACCGCGCCGAGGGCCACCCGGCCGTCGTCGGCCAGCAGGACGCCACCCACCTTGGTGGTGATCAGGGTGCCGCTGCCCCAAGGACCGCTGACCTGCTTGCCCAGCTGCTTGAGCAGGCCCTGCACGTCGACGTTCTCCGGGTTGTCGCGGCCTTCCCACTCACGCCCGGACCGCTGCCCCTCGGCCAGGCCGGCCAGGGCGTCGGTCGGGACCTTCGCGGTCAGCACGACGTCCCAGCCCTCACCGTGGGTCTCGGGCTTGGCTTCCGCGAGCGCGCCCTGCGCCAGCGCCTTCTCCTCCTCCGTCGGACCGCCGACCTCGGGCACCTCGACCTTCGCGCCCGGCGGCGGGGTGAAGGCGAACAGACCGGCGTCCTGCGGGCCGACGTTCAGCTCGGTGAAGCCGACCTGCACGGCCGGGTGGTCGGTGCCGTTGGTCAGCACCGCCAGCCGCAGCGGGAGGCGCAGCTCCGAGTCGACGGCGACGCGCACCTCGCGCAGCACCGTCCGCTCGGTCGGCTTCGGGGTCAGCACCAGCTCGTAGACCGACCGGCCCGCCACCCGCGCCGTGCCGTCGACGCTGACGTCGCTGAACTCCTTGATCCGGTCCACGACCTCGCGGGACAGCGACACCGGGTCCGGCGGGGCGGACCGCTGCCCCTCCGGGTCCAGGTCCAGCTTCGGCTCGGCCACCTGGCCGTGCGGCAGCTTCGTCACGGTCTGGTCGGCCGAGTTCCACAGCCAGCCGGTCTGCCCGTCGTCGACGAACGTCCGCTCGGCGTCCCGCGCCGGCAGCTGCACCCGCACCCGGCCCCCGCCGTCGGTCCACATCCGCAGCTTCGACTCGCCGTCGGACAGCTGCGGCAGGCCCGCGATGCCGGGGATGCCCAGGTCGTTGCTGACCTCCACGGCACCGCCGAACGCGGCGGGCTCGGCGGTCAGCACCGACTCGACCAGGGACTCCGCGCTGACGTCCGGCAGGACGGGGGCAGGCCCCGCACCGGCGGGCATCGCGAGCACCCCCAGGCCCGCGGCTCCGGCGATGACGCCGACCGCCGCGGCGGCCACGGTCACCCTTCTCCGGTTCATGTCCCCTCCTCCATGGGCGTCGGCCGACCGGGTGCCGGTCCGACACCACAGACGTTCCTCGGGTCGGGCTGAGATCACGCTGAGAGCGGCGCCGACCCTGAGAACGGACTGAGGATCCCGCGCCGATTGTCCTCCTCACCGGGCATCCTGTGGGCGTGAGGCCACGGGTGCTGGTAGTCGACGACGAGGTGGGCGTGCGGCGCGCGCTGGAACGCGGCCTGTCCGCGGAGGGCATGGAGGTGGTCACGGCCGCCGACGGCCCGAACGCGCTGCGGGTGGCGCTGACCGGGGCGTTCGACGTCGTGCTGCTGGACATCATGCTGCCGGGGCTGAGCGGCTACCGGGTGCTGCAGCGGATGCGGGCGGAGGGGGTGCGGACACCGGTCCTGATGGTGTCGGCGAAGGACGGCGAGGTGGACCAGGCCGACGGCCTGGACCTGGGCGCGGACGGCTACCTGGTCAAGCCGTTCAGCTTCGTGGTGCTGGTGGCCCAGGTCCGCGCGCTGCTCCGGCGCAACCAGGCCGACCTGGCGCGGCGCAAGCTGAAGCTGGGCGACCTGGTGGTGGACCGCGCGGTGCGCGAGGTGAGCTGGGCGGGCGAGCCGGTGAGCCTGTCGCCGCGCGAGTACGCGGTGCTGGACGTGCTGGCCAGCCGGGCGGGCTCGGTGGTGACCAAGGACGAGCTGCTGCGCACGGTGTGGGGCGACGAGCAGGCGGCGACCCGCAACGCGGTCGAGGTCTACGTCGGCTACCTGCGGCGCAAGCTGGACGCGATGGGTGCCGGGGAGGTGGTGCGCACCGTGCGGGGCCACGGCTACCTGGCCTCGACGCCCGACCTCGACGCGGCGCTGGACTCGACGGCCGCCAGGCGCAGGTGAACCCCCGCCGCTGGTGGCTGCGGCGCACGCTGCGGTTCCGGATCACCGTCGTGTCGACCGGCGTGGCGCTGCTGTGCCTGCTCGCGCTGACCCTGCTCGCACCGAGCCTGATCGGCATGGTGCAGGTCAGCGCGGTGGACGCGGAGCTGGACCGCGCGCAGGCGGTGCGCGTGCTGGACACCGCGGGCAACCCGCTGGACGGCGGGCCCCGGCCCGCCCTGACCGCGCAGGACATCCGGCAGCTCAAGGCCGGCGAACGGGTGTTGCGGGTCGACGGCGCCGGCGCCCACCGCTGGGTCGGCCGGGTGGTGTTCGCCGCCGACGGCACCCCGCAGCTGCACGTCGCGGGCGACACCCTGGTCGGCTACGGCGAGGCCAACGAGCTCGGCACGAGGTGGCTGGCGGTGGCGGCGGTGCTGGTCGCGGTCCTGGTCGGCATCGCGACCTGGCTGTCCGTGCGGTCCTCGCTGCGCCCGGTGGAGCGGATGCGGGTCGCGGCGGCCGAACTGCCCAGGGGTCAACGGTTGCCGGTGCCGGCCGCGCGGGACGAGTTGCAGGCCCTCGCCGAGGCCCTCAACGCCCTGCTCGCCCGGCGCGACGAGGCCACCGAGCGGCTGCGCCGGTTCACCGGGGACGCCGCGCACGAGCTGCGCTCCCCGGTCACGTCGGTGCGCGCCCAGGCCGAGGTGGCGGTGGCGCACCCGGACCCGGACTTCTCCATCGAGGTGCTGGAGTCCGTGGTGGAGGAGTCGGAACGGCTGTCCAACCTGGTGGACGCGCTGCTCATGCTGGCCCGCGCGGACACCGGCGAGCTGCCCCGCTCCGAGCCGGTGGACCTGGTGCTCCAGTCCCAGGCCGCGGTCGAGCGGATGAACCGGACCGGGCTGCTGGTGTCGATCCACGCCCCGGTCGGCGCGTGCCTGATCCAGGCCGCCCGCACCGAGGTGGAGCTGGTGCTGGACAACCTGCTCCGCAACGCGACCCGCTACGCGCAGACGTTCGTCCGGATCTCGGTGCTGCCCGCGCCGCGCGAGATCCGGCTGCTGGTGGACGACGACGGGCACGGCATCGCGCCCGAGCACCGGGAGAAGGTGTTCGACCGGTTCTACCGGGTGGAGTCCGACCGGGGCCGGGCCACCGGCGGGTTCGGGCTGGGCCTGGCCCTCGTCGCGCACCTCGTGACGCGCCGCCGGGGCACGGTCCGGGCGGTGGAGTCGCCGGAGGGCGGCGCGCGCCTGGAGGTGCGCTGGCCCGCCTACCGGTGATGGCAGGATCGGACCTGTGCCCGAGCTTCGAGCGACCACGCTGGTCGACGCCCCGCTGCGGACGGTCGCCGCGGCGCTGTTGGACGCCCGACTGCTGGCGCGGTCGATCCGCGGCCTGGGCGTGCGCATCGGCGGTGGGCCGGTGCTGTACGTGGGTGCCGAGCTGGCCGGTTCGGTCGGTCCGGTGAACGGCACGCTGCTGGTCACCAGGGCGGACACCACGGGCGTGTCGGCGGAGCTGGTCGGCGGGCCGCTGCCGAGGTTCGTGCTGATCACGGACCTGCTGCACACCGGGGGCGGCACGATGGTGGTCGACTCGGTGGAGTGGACCAGCCCCGGCGGGCCCTTCGGGCGGCTGGCGGACGTGGTGGTGGGACGCGGGCTGGCGCTGAAGGTGCTCCAGGCGCGGGCCTCGGCGGTGTCCGCGCGGAGTCGGCAGCTGGTGGGCGCGAAGGTGGTCGTGGGCGCGGCGATCGTGCGCGACGGCCTGCTGCTCGCGCAGCAGCGCGGCTACCCGGAGCACCAGGCGGGCTGCTGGGAGCTGCCGGGCGGCCGGGTCGACCCGGGGGAGGACGACCACACCGCCGTGGTCCGGGAATGCGACGAGGAGCTGGGCGTGGCGGTGGTGCCGGGCGAGCAGGTCGGCCCGGACGTCCCGTTGCAGGCCGACCACCTGCTGCGGGTGTTCCGCGCGGACCTGGTGCGGGGCGAGCCGCAGGCGCTGGACCACCGGGCGGTGCGCTGGGTCGGTGCGGCCGAGCTGGACGGCCTGGACTGGCTGCCCGCCGACCGCGTCCTGCTGCCCGCCCTGCACGAGCTGCTGGAACCACGCGACTGACCTGTACGGCACCCCGCGCGACCGGCCCGTCCCGGATCAGGTGACCGGCTCGTCGGAACCACCCGACCGGCTCGTGCCGAACCCGCGCGACCGGCCCGTCCGGGACCGGCTCCGGTCGGACCGGGCCCACGAACCCGGTCACCGGCAGCCGGTCCCGTCCGCCGGGAACCCTTCAGCCGAGGCCGGTCATCCGCAGCGCCGCGTCCAGGCGGTGGCCGGCGCGCTCACGGGACCGTTCCGCGCCGTGCGCCCGCACCCGGTCCAGCTCAGCGGGGTCGTCGAGCAGCGCCTGGGTCCTCTCCCGCACCCCGCGCAGCTCCTCGACCACCGCCTCCGCCGTGGCCTCCTTCAGCTCGGCGTAGTCGGACAGCGACGACGCCAGCTCCTCCGGGTCCTTTGCCGTGCACGCGGCCAGGATCTCCAGCAGGTTCGCCACGCCAGGCTGGGTGTCCGGCGCGTACCGCACGACCCCGATGTCGTCCGTCACGGCCCGCTTGATCTTGCGGCGGACCAGGTCGGGCGTGTCCAGCACGAACACCGTGCCGGCCGCGTCCTTCGCGGTCTTCGCCATCTTGCGGGACGGGTCCGCCAGGTCGCGGACCCGCGCCGCGGTCGGCGGCACCACGGACTTCGGCATCACGAAGACTTCCCCGTAGGTGCCGTTGAACCGCCGCGCCAGCACCCGCGCCAGCTCCACGTGCTGCGCCTGGTCGTCACCGACCGGCACCTCGTGCGCGCCCTGGAGCAGGATGTCGGCCGCCATCAGCACCGGGTAGGTGAGCAGGCTCAGCCGCACCGACGACCGCCCGGCGGACTTCTCCTTGAACTGGATCATCCGCGCCGCCTCGCCGTACGTGCAGGTGCACTCCAGCACCCAGGTCAGCGCGCCCAGCTCGCGGACCAGGTCGGACTGCACCGACACGGACCGCGGATCGACGCCGGCGGCGATGAGCACCGCCAACTGCTCCCTGGTCAACGAGCGCAATCGGGCCGGGTTGTGCGACGAGGTCATGGCGTGCAGGTCGCTGATGAAGTACACGTCCTCGTCGGTGCCCTCGGCGGCCCACCGCCGGATCGCGCCGAGGTAGTTGCCCAGCTGCACGGGGCCGGACGGGGTGATCGCGGACAACCTGATCATGGGGGCTTCCCTTCGAGGTGTGCCCACCCGGACCAGCCCCCGAACGCACGAAGGCCGCCCCGAGCGGGCGGCCAGCGTTCGTCAACGCACAGTTCTCACGGCCGCCGGTAGGCGGACCACCAGAACGGGTAGAAAGTGCGCATAGCCGCGATCATAGCGTGTTTCACCGGTGTGTCGCGGGTCTACGATTTTTCTATGTACGTCGTGCTGCTGGAGTACATCAAGCCACTGGCCGAAGTCGACTACGCACTACCGGAGCACGTGGACTGGCTGAACAAGCAGTACGAAGCCGGTCGCTTCCTCGCCTCCGGGAGGCAGGTGCCCAGGGTGGGCGGGGTGATCATCGTCCGGCCGATGCCGCGCGGCCGACTGGACGCGCTGCTGGCCACGGATCCCTTCGCGCAGCAGAAGCTCGCCCGCTACCGGGTGGTGGAGTTCGAGGCCACCAGGACCGCCCCGGAGCTGGCGAAGGTCAACGAGGCCGTGTCGACCTGAACGGCCGAACGGACCCGCCACCCGGCGCAACCGGGTGGCGCGGGATCAGTCGGCCTTCTTGCGGGCTTTGCGCGCCGCTTTCTCCGCCTTTTTGATCGCCTTCTGGCGTGCTTTCAGCAGCGCGGGCACCGGGCACCGTCGGCAGCGCGGCGTGGACCGGCAGCACTTCTTCTTCACCTTGGCCTTGCCCACGTGATGCCTTCCACTCGTCCGGGTGTCCACACAGTAGGTGAGGCTGACCTCACCCTGCGCTGCTGTGTGGTATTGGCGGCCCGCCCGGTAGGCTGTACAAGGCTGCGCGCGATTCCTGTCCGGCGCCTGCCCATCCTCGACAGACAGCTCTAGGAGTTCCGCGTGCCCACGGCCACCGCGTCGATCAAGGAAACGCTGGTCCGCAACGACCTGCGCAACGTGGCGATCGTCGCGCACGTTGACCACGGCAAGACCACTCTGGTCGACGCCATGCTCCGCCAGTCCGGCGCCTTCTCCGAACGCGCCGAACTCGTCGACCGGGTCATGGACTCCGGCGAGCTGGAGCGCGAGAAGGGGATCACGATCCTCGCCAAGAACACCGCGGTGCGCCGGCGGACGGCGGACGGCGTGGTCACCATCAACGTGGTGGACACCCCCGGCCACGCCGACTTCGGCGGCGAGGTCGAGCGCGGCCTGTCCATGGTCGACGGCGTGGTGCTGCTGGTGGACGCCTCCGAGGGCCCGCTCCCGCAGACCCGGTTCGTGCTGCGCAAGACGCTGGCCGCGGGCCTGCCGGTGATCCTGGTGGTGAACAAGGTCGACCGCCCCGACGCCCGGATCTCCGAGGTCGTCGACGAGGCCCACGACCTGCTGCTGGATCTGGCCACCGAGGTCGGCGCGGACGACTCCGTGCTGGACCTGCCGGTGGTCTACGCCTCGGCGCGGGCCGGCCGGGCGTCGCTCAACCAGCCCGCCGACGGCGGCCTGCCGGACGAGGAGAACCTCGACACGCTGTTCGAGGTGCTGTTCACGCACATCCCCGCGCCGACCGGTGACGCCGACGCCCCGCTGCGCGCGCTGGTGACCAACCTGGACGCGTCCTCGTTCCTGGGCCGGATCGCGCTGTGCCGCATCGAGGCCGGCCGCATCCGCAAGGGCGAGACGGTGGCGTGGTGCCGCGAGGACGGCTCGGTGCAGAAGGTGCGCATCACCGAGCTGCTGATCACCGAGGCGCTGGAGCGCGTCCCGGCCGAGGAGGCGCGGGCGGGCGACCTGGTCGCCATCGCCGGCATCCCGGAGATCACCATCGGTGACACGCTGGCCGACGTGGACAACCCGGAGCCACTGCCCCGGATCACCGTGGACGAGCCCGCCATCTCGATGACCATCGGCGTGAACACCTCGCCGCTGGCCGGTCGCGGCGGCGGCACCAAGCTGACCGCGCGGCTGCTCAAGGCCCGGCTGGACTCGGAGCTGGTCGGCAACGTGTCGGTGCGGGTGCTGCCCACCGAGCGGCCGGACACCTGGGAGGTGCAGGGCCGCGGTGAGCTGGCGCTGGCCATCCTGGTCGAGCAGATGAAGCGGGAGGGCTTCGAGCTGACCGTCGGCAAGCCGCAGGTGGTCACCAAGACCGTGGACGGCAAGCTGCACGAGCCGTTCGAGCGGCTGACCATCGACGCGCCCGAGGAGCACCTGGGCGCGATCACCCAGCTGCTGGCCAACCGCAAGGGCCGGATGGAGAACATGTCCGGCCACGGCAGCGGCCGGATCAAGCTGGACTACGTGGTGCCGTCGCGCGGCCTGATCGGCTTCCGCACCGAGTTCCTCACCGAGACCCGCGGCACGGGCATCGCCAACGCGGTCTCCGAGGGCTACGCCCCGTGGGCCGGCGAGATCCGGACCAGGCACAACGGCTCGCTGGTGGCCGACCGGTCGGGTTCCATCACCGCGTACGCGATGATCCAGCTGGCCGACCGGGGCACGTTCTTCGTGGAGCCGGGCGCGGACGCGTACGAGGGCATGGTCGTGGGCGAGAACCCGCGCGCCGAGGACCTGGACGTGAACGTCTGCCGCGAGAAGAAGCTGACGAACATGCGCACCTCCACCGCCGACGTGATGGAGACGCTGGCCCGGCCGCGCAAGCTGTCGCTGGAGGAGGCGCTGGAGTTCTGCGCCGCCGACGAGTGCGTGGAGGTCGCGCCCGAGGTCGTCCGGGTCCGGAAGGTCATCCTGGACGCCAACCAGCGCGGTCGCGAGCGCAACCGGCTCAAGCTCCGCGGCTGATCACAGCGCTGCTCACCGCCCCGAACGCGCCCCCCGGCATCCTCGCCGGGGGGCGCGTTCGCGTCACGCCCGCAGCGCACCCCATTAATAAGGTGCGACCGGCTCCCGCGAGGACGCGCCGGCGTGCCGACTCGCCGGTGACCGAGCCCACGCCGATGCAGGAGGGGCAGGTCCGACACGCACGACTTCTTCTGGCACGCTCGTGTGCATGACTCGGTCTGGGGGGAACCGCATGCGCGCGGCCGTTGTCGCAGTGGCCGCGCTGTTCGCGCTGTCGGCGTGCTCGGTGACGCCGCCGCCCCCGCTGGTGCCGTCCACGCCGGGCATGACCATCGTGCCGAAGGAGAAGCTGAACGAGGTCGTCGTCGGGGTGGACGACGTGAAGGGCAGCTACAACCCGCACACCCTGGCCGGGCAGTCGACGGTCACCACGGCGCTCTCGTCGCTGCTGCTGCCCAGCACCTTCCGGCCGAACACCGACGGCAGCCCGCGCATCGACCTGGACCTGCTGGTCGGCGCCGAGGTCACCAAAGCCGAGCCGTACACCGTCACGTACACGATCCGGCGGGACGCCTCCTGGTCGGACAGCGCGCCGATCGCCGCCGAGGACTTCGTCTACCTGTGGGAGCGGATGCGCGCGGAGCCGGGCGTGGTCGACCCGGCCGGCTACCGGCTGATCGACGACATCGCCTCCCGCGAGGGCGGCAAGGTGGTGGAGGTCGTCTTCGGCACCCCCTACCCCGGCTGGCGCAGCCTGTTCGCCAACCTGCTGCCCGCCCACCTGCTCAAGGACGCGCCGGGCGGGTGGGCCGCCGCGCTGACCGACAGCTTCCCGGCCACCGCCGGCCCGTTCGCGGTCCGCACGCTCGACCAGCCGCGCGGCGAGATCATCCTGGAGCGCAACGACCGGTTCTGGGAGCGGCCGACCGCGCTCGACCGGGTGGTGCTGCGCCGGGCGAGCCAGCACGACACCGTCGAGGCGCTCAAGACGGTCGACGACCAGGCCGCGCTCATCCGGGCGGACGCGATCGCGTTGAAAGACATCGAGGAGCTGGCCCGGACAACGTCCCTGACAACGTCGGTCGTGCCGCGGCCGGAGGTCGTGCAGGTCCTGGCCCGGCCGGCCGCGCCGCAGATGGCCGACGTCCGGGTCCGGCAGGCGGTGCTGAACGCGCTCGACCGGGACGAGCTGATCGCCATCGGCAGCCACAACGGCCCGAGCGCGCAGCTCAAGGCGGACTCCCAGGTGGTGCCGCCGACCAAGGCCGGCTACCTGCCGACCTACCAGCCGAACCCGACGCCGCCCGGCCGGCTGCTCGCCGAGGCCGGCTACACCCAGCAGAACGGGCAGTGGGTGCGGGACGGCAAACAACTCGTGCTCACCATCGCCGCACCGGCCGGTGTCGAGCCGTATGTGACCATCGCGAGCCAGGTTCAACGTCAGTTGTCATTGTCCGGAATCGCTGGACGCGTCCTTACAACGCCGCCCAATCAGTTGTTCGGACGTGATCTCGCCGGCACCGCGACAACGAGCGCCGAGGTGGTCGACATTGCGGTGGTGCCGCGCGTGGACACCGGTGATTCGGCCGCCACGCTCGCTTCCACATTCGGTTGCCGCACCTCGTCGGGGGATGGCGGTACGCCCATTCCGGCGAATCTGTCGGGTTTCTGCGACCAGTCCGTGCAGACCTCGATCGAGGACGCGCTGACCGGCCGGGTGCTGCTGTCCGACGCCCTCGCGCGGATCGAGCCGGTGCTCTGGCAGCAGGCCGTCGCGCTGCCGTTGTTCCAGGTAGCAGACCTGCTGGTGGCCCTGCCGCAGGCTCAGAACGTGACCGCCGGGGCCCCGTTCGCCGGGCCGCTGAGCGGTGCCGCCACCTGGCGGCGGGAAGGCCGTTGACCGTTAACTGGTCTGATTGAGTGAAGTTCACCCTGGTTCGAGGTGCGTTCCCGGGGCAATATTGACAGTATTCCCGTCGTCCGGTTAACGAACGCTCCCACGCGGTAACGACGGAGTAGCTTGCTGCTACCAGCGTGTCACCCTTTGGTCACGATCGGCCTTGGGGGAGTGACCCTGCTTGCGGCGACTTCTTATCGTGCTGCAACGGTGTGTCGGTTCGGGGCGCGTTTGGCACATCACGGTTATGGGTGGAGTTCGGCGCAAACGCCCGGCTCCAACCCAGTGCTAGGAGGGCACGTGTCGATGAGGAGATCAAAGGCTGTCTCGGCGCTCGCGCTGCTGACCGGCGCCGCACTCGTGCTGAGTGCGTGCGGTGGCGGCGGAGCCGGTGAAGGCGACCAAGGTGGCCAGCAGAACGCCGACCCCGGCAAGATCGGCGGCCAGGACGAGCTGTTCAAGCGTCCCAAGGTGGACGACATCGGTGAGATCGCGGTCGCGGTCGAAGAGGGCTTCCACAACTACAACAACAACATCGGCGCGACGAACAACTTCTCCAGCACCATCGCGCTGTCCAACGTGCAGCCCTCGCCGTACATCACGGACCTGTCGTCCGACGGCAAGGTCATCATCAAGATCGATGGCGACCTGATGGAGTCGATCAAGGTCACGTCGAGCGACCCGCAGACGATCGAGTGGAAGGTCAACAAGGCCGCGGTCTGGTCGGACGGCAAGCCGATCGACTGCGACGACTTCCACCTCAAGTGGCTGGCCGGCAGCAGCAAGGCCACCATCAAGGGCGAGGACGGCTCCGAGGCCTCCATCTTCGACACGTCGCCCACGGGTTACGAGGACGTCGAGAAGCTCGAGTGCTCGAACGACGACAAGACCATCACCACCACCTTCTTCAAGGACAAGCCGTTCGCGGACTACCGCTCGCTGTTCTCGATGGTCGGTAGCGACGGCCTGCTGCCGGCGCACATCCTGGAGGAGAAGTCCGGCGTCACCGACATCACCAAGGTGACCCCGGCGCAGAACGACGACACGGTCAAGAAGGTCGCCGACTTCTACACCAAGGGCTGGCTGGGCTTCGACGCCTCCGTCGCCCTGTCCGGCGGCCCGTACCTGATCGAGTCCACAGACCTGAAGGACCAGACGGTCCTCGTCCGCAACCCGAAGTGGTGGGGCGAGAAGCCCGCCGCGTCGAAGGTCATCCTCAAGACCAACACGGACGCCCAGTCGGCGGCCCAGCAGCTGCAGAACAAGGAAGTCGTCGTGATCGCGCCGCAGGCCGACCCGGCGGTCGCCCAGCAGCTGCGCGGCGACAGCTCGTTCAAGGTCTTCGCGGCCGGTGGCCAGACCTTCGAGCACGTCGACTTCAACATGAGCCGCCCCTTGTTCAAGGACAACAAGGAGCTGCGCCTGGCGATCGCCCAGTGCTTCGACCGCGAGGACCTGGTCGAGAAGCTGGTCAAGGACGTCGACCCGAACGCCAAGCCGCTCGGCTCGCTGGTGTTCATGCCGAACGAGGTCGGCTACGAGGACCACTACAGCGACGTCGGCAAGGGTGACGTGGCCGCGGCCAAGAAGACCCTCGAGGACGCCGGCTGGAAGCAGGGCGCCGACGGCATCTACACCAAGGGCGAGTTCCGGGCGTCCTTCAAGCTGGGCCACAAGATCGTCCAGCGCCGTGCCGACACCGTCCGCATCCTCCAGGACAAGTGCCGCCAGGCCGGTATCGAGATCGTCGACGACCAGGCCGCCGACTTCAACGACAAGCGCCTCCCGACGTCCGAGTTCGACGCGGCGCTGTTCGCGTGGGTCGGCCAGCCCGTCAAGGCCGGTGCGTTCGGCAACTACGCCCAGAAGGAAAAGGGCGGCACGGGCAACTACAACCTCTACGACTCGGCCGTGGTGACCGAGAAGTGGAAGGCCGCCAACGGCCTGCTCGACTTCCAGAAGCGCATCCAGGCGATGAACGACGTCGACAAGCAGATGCGTGACGACATGCACAGCGTGCCGCTGTTCCAGCTGTCCGACTTCGCCGCCTCCACGGCGGACATCTCGCCGATCTCCTACATCGGTGTCGGCGGTGGCGTGACGTGGAACCTGTACGCCTGGCAGATCAAGAAGTAAGTCGAGCTGCCACCAGCTCGCGACGCTAACTGATTCATCCGACCGGGGGGCCGGTGCCACAAGCACCGGCCCCCCGGCCGGCGTCCGCGTCAGGTAGGCTGGCCCGCTTGCGGCGGGGGCGCCTAGGGAGACTAGAGACCTGTCATGTTCCGTTACATACTCCGGCGGTTGTTGATCTCGATTCCGCTGTTGATCGTCGCTTCATTCCTCTGCTTCGGACTCGTCAACGCCATGGGCGATCCCCTGGGCGAGTGGAAGCTCCAGAAGCCCCGGACACAGGCGGAGATCACCGCCGCCTACGATCGCACCGGCTACAACAAGCCGTTCTTCGAGCGTTATGTCACCTGGGCGGGCGACTTCGTGACCGGCGACTGGGGCGAGTCCGTCGTCCCGGGCAACGCGGGCAAGCCCGTGAAGGAGAACGTGCTCGACGCCTTCAGCGTGACGCTCCGGCTGATCCTGGGCGCCGAGATCATCGCCCTGATACTCGGCATCGCGGTCGGTGTCATCGGTGCGGTGAGACAATACTCGATCTTCGACTACACAGCGACCGGAATATCCTTCGCGATGTTCTCGATGCCGCTGTTCTGCGTCGCGCTCGTGCTCAAGGCCGGTGGTATCCAGTTGAACAACTGGCTGGAATCGCTCGGCGCGGACCGCTGGATCATCACCGCCGGACCACCCGGTGACGGTTTCAAGGGCAGCATCGGCGAACAGATCTTCCAGTACTCCGGCGCGTACGTGCTGCCGACCATCTGTCTCGTGGTCATCCAGTTCGCGCTCTACAGCCGCTTCCAGCGCGCGTCCATGCTGGAGACGCTCAACGCCGACTACGTGCGCACCGCACAGGCGAAGGGCATCTCGCAGGGCCGCGCCATCTTCAAGCACGCGTTCCGCAATGCGCTCATCCCCATCATCACGGTGTCCTCGCTCAACATCGGCGCCAACTTCGGTGGCGCGGTGATCACCGAAACCGTCTTCGGCTGGTCGGGCATGGGCAAGTTCCTCATCGAGGCGATCACGAGGATCGAGCCCTACGAGGTGCTCGGCTTCATGATGGTGACGGCCGTGTTCATCATCGTGTTCAACCTGATCGCGGACGTGCTGTACGCGGTCCTGGACCCGAGGATCCGCCTTGACTGAGATCGGTTCCCCCGTGGCCGCGCCCGCCGCGCCGACCACCGGCGGCGAGGTCAGCCAGTTCGACAACACCGCGGCCAAGAAGCAGTGGCAGGTCATCCTCAAGCGGTTCACCAGGCACAAGGCGGCGCTGGTCGGCCTGGTGATGTTCGTGCTGCTGGCGCTGTTCGCGTTCTTCGGCGGGCTGCTCTGGAAGCACCCCTACACCGAGACCGACCGCCGGTACCTCCCGCCCAGCGGCGACCACCCGTTCGGGACCGACCGCCTCGGCTTCGACATGGTCGCGCAGATCATCCGCGGTATGCAGTTCTCGCTCCAGATCGCGATCTTCGTCGCGGTGCTGTCCACGGTCATCGGCGTGGTGCTCGGCGCGCTCGCCGGCTACATGCGCGGTTGGGTCGACGCCCTCATCAGCCGGTTCATCGACCTGATCCTGGTGATCCCCGGCCTGGTCATCGCGGCCGTGCTGGTGCGCAACAGCTTCGTGGCGTCGGTGGCGGGCGGCGGTGGCAGCAACTGGCTGATCGTGGCCCTCTACCTGGGCCTGATCATGTGGCTGTCGATCGCCCGCGTCATCCGCGGCATGGTGCTCTCGCTGCGCGAGAAGGAGTTCGTGGAGGCCGCCCGCGCGCTGGGCGCGTCGACCTTCCGGATCGTGTTCCGGCACATCCTGCCCAACACCGTGGACGTGATCATTGTCAACGCCACGCTGGCCATCGCGCAGGCGGTGCTGCTGGAGGCCGCGCTGTCGTTCATCGGCCTCGGCGTGCAGAGCCCGGACACCTCGCTGGGCCTGATGATCAGCCTGAACAAGAACGAGCTGACGTTGCACCCGTGGCTGTTCTTCACCCCGTTCCTGTTCATCGTGCTGATCTCGCTGTCGGTCAACTTCATCGGTGACGGTCTCCGGGACGCCTTCGACCCGCGTCAGAAGAGGGTGAAGGCATGAGCGAGTTCGACGTTACCGCCGCCGGAGGTGGCAATCAGATCATGGCCGAACCGGAGTTCTCCTTCGACGACGCGGCAGGCGACAAGCTGCTCAAGGTCGAGAACCTGTCGGTGGACTTCCCGACCGACGACGGCGTCGTGCACGCCGTGCGGGACGTGTCGTTCACCCTCGGCGCGGGCGAGGTGCTGGGCGTCGTCGGCGAGTCGGGCTCCGGCAAGTCGGTCTCGTCGATGGCGATCATGGGCCTGCTGCCCAAGACCGCGAACATCGGCGGCTCGATCAAGTTCAAGGGCCGCGAGCTGGTGGGCCTGGACTACAAGCAGATGCAGCCGGTGCGCGGCAACGGGGTCGCGATGATCTTCCAGGACCCCATGACGTCGCTGAACCCCGTCTACACGGTGGGCTGGCAGCTGGCCGAGGCCTACCAGGCGCACCACAACGTGTCGAAGAAGGCCGCGTGGGCCAAGGCGGTCGAGTCGCTGGAGCTGGTGGGCATCCCCCAGCCGGACCGGCGCGCCTCGCAGTACCCGCACGAGTTCTCCGGCGGCATGCGGCAGCGCGCGATGATCGCCATGGCGATCATCAACGACCCGGACGTGATCATCGCCGACGAGCCGACCACGGCCCTCGACGTGACCGTGCAGGCGCAGATCCTGGACACGCTGCTGCGCATCCGGGACGAGACGAGCGCGGGCATCATGATCATCACCCACGACCTCGGCGTGGTGGCGGGCATGGTGGACCGCGTCCAGGTCATGTACGGCGGCACGGTCGTCGAGCAGGGCACCGTGGACGAGGTCTTCGAAGCGCAGCGGATGCCGTACACGGTCGGCCTGCTCGGGTCCATCCCGAACCCGCAGCTGCTGGGCAAGCGGCTGACCCCGATCAAGGGTGCGCCGCCCTCGCTGATGAACCTGCCGCAGGGCTGCTCGTTCACCCCGCGGTGCCCGCTGGCGATCGAGGAGTGCCGGGAGACCGAGCCGGCCCTGCTGGAGACCGACCGGCCCGGCCACTTCGCGCGCTGCCACCGGTCCGCGTACCTGGCCACCCTCGAACACCCGCAGCGGCTGTTCGCGCACGAGGAGATCGGCGTGGTGGAGAACCCCGCGTCGCTCACGATGGCCAACCCGGACATCCCCGTCGCCGAGGACCTCGGCACCGTGGAGGCGCGGCTGCACGAAGAGGAGAGCTCGACCTCATGACCACAACTGACGCGAACCCGCAGGCCGGTGGCGCCTCCCAGGCCGGGAACTCCCCGCTGCTGGAGGTCAAGGACCTGGTCAAGTCCTTCCCGGTGCGCGGCGGCGGGATCATCCCGCGCACCGTCGGGCAGGTGCAGGCGGTGTCCGGCGTGTCGTTCAACCTCCAGGCCGGCGAGACGCTGGGCCTGGTGGGCGAGTCCGGCTGCGGCAAGTCCACCACCGGGCGCGCCATCCTCCAGCTGCACAAGCCGACGTCCGGCTCGGTCAAGTTCCAGGGCCGCGAGCTGACCACGCTGCGCGGCAAGGGGTTGCGCGACGTGCGGCGGAACATGCAGATCGTGTTCCAGGACCCGTACGCGTCGCTGAACCCGCGCTGGCAGATCAACGAGCTGATCTCGGAGCCGTTCAAGATCCACGGCATCGAGCAGGGCGGCGACATCCAGCACCGGGTGAACGAGCTGATGGAACTCGTCGGCCTCAACCCGGAGCACCGCAACCGGTACGCCCACGAGTTCTCCGGCGGCCAGCGGCAGCGCATCGGCATCGCCCGCGCGCTGGCGCTGAACCCGAAGCTGGTCGTGCTGGACGAACCGGTGTCCGCGCTGGACGTGTCGGTGCAGGCCGGCGTGGTGAACCTGCTGGAGGAGCTCCAGGAGCGGCTGGGCCTGGCGTACCTGTTCGTGGCGCACGACCTGTCGGTCGTCCGGCACATCTCGGACCGGGTCGCCGTGATGTACCTCGGCAAGATCATCGAGCTCGGTGACCGCGAGGAGATCTACGCCCGGCCGATGCACCCGTACACGCAGGCCCTGCTGTCGGCGGTGCCGGTGCCGAACCCGAGGCTGGAGCGGCAGCGCCAGCGGATCGTGCTCACCGGTGACGTGCCGTCGCCGGTGAACCCGCCCTCGGGCTGCCGGTTCCGCACCCGCTGCTGGAAGGCACAGGACATCTGCGCCGTGGAGGAGCCCAGGTTGGAGCGCCGCGGCGACGGCGAGGGCACGCTGTCCGCGTGCCACTTCGCCGAGGTGAAGCCGCTGCTGCCGGTGTGACGGTCGTGTCGGGGTCACCTTTGCGGTGGCCCCGACAGCCGTTGTCGGACCAGGTCTCTACGCTGATCCGGTGACGCTGACTGCTCCACCACGGTTGTTGCTGGTACACGCACACCCTGACGACGAGAGCCTGTGGACGGGCGGCACCATCGCCCGCTACGCGGCGAGCGGCGTGCACGTCACCGTGGTCACCTGCACCCTCGGCGAGGAGGGCGAGATCATCCCGCCCGCACTGCGCGAACTGGCCGCCGGCGCCGCCGACCAGCTCGGCGGCTACCGGGTCGCGGAGCTCAGGTCCGCGTGCGCCGCGCTGAGCGTGACCGACCACCGCTTCCTGGGCGGCATCGGCCGCTGGCGCGACTCCGGGATGGCCGGCGTCGAGGCGAACGACCACCCGCGCGCGTTCGTCCGGGGGTCGGCGGACGAGCAGGCGGCCGAGCTGGCGTCGATCATCTCCTCGGTGAAGCCCCAGGTCGTGGTCACCTACGACGAGTTCGGCGGGTACGGCCACCCGGACCACATCCGGGCGCACGAGATCACCATGGCGGCGGCCGGCGAGGTCGACCGGGTGTTCTACGCGGTGACCTCGCGGTCGGCGACCGAGGCCGGCGTCGCGGCGCTGGCCGCCCACGAGGACCTGCCGTGGCGGCTGCCGGCGCCGGGCGAGCTGCCCGTCACCGACGACGAGGCCATCACCACCACCATCGACGTGTCCGAGCACCTGGTGGCCAAGGTGCGGGCCTTGCGCGCACACTCGACCCAGGTCAGCGTGTGGCAGGACGGCGTGGCGTACGCGCTGTCCAACGGCATCGCGCAGCCCGTCGTGCCGTCCGAGTACTACGTGTTGGTGCGCGGCTCGGCCGACGGGGCGCGGACGGACCTGTTCGGAGGGCTCGATTGAGGGAGCGGTTGGCGATCGGGGCGCTGATGGCCCAGGCGTTCGTGCTCGCGGTGCTGGAGCTGTTCTTCCTGCCGCTGCGCCTGGACGGCACCCTGCTGCCCCGGATCGACGACTACCAGTTCCCGGTCACCGCACTGGTGGCGATCATCACCACACCGCTGCTGGTGCTCGCGGCCTCGTGGTACGCCCGGCGCGCCCTGGTCGCCGCCGCGCCGCTGCTGGTGTGGCTCGGCACCTTGCTGTTCTTCGGGTTGTTCGGGCCCGGCGGGGACGTGATGCTGGTGAACGACTGGCGGTCGTTGCTGCTGTTCGCCGGCGGTGCGCTGCCCAGTGCCGTGGCGGTCGGGGCGTTCATGGGGAGGCAGGCCCGTGCCGGCGATCACTGATCGGGACGTGGTTCGTGCGCTGCGGCCGTTCGTGCGCGCGACCGGTCCGCTGCTGGACACGTTGCGGGAGGCCAACCTGCTCGGCCTGCGGGACCGGGCGGTGGAGGACGGCGCGAACCGCGCCCTGGTGGACAAGCTCTGGGACCGGCTGGCGAAGGTGAAGGTGCCGGGTACCGCCGGCTGGGCGGCGATGGGCGTGGCGCAGCGGGACGAGTGGTGGCTCAACCGGGTGGGGCGGCTGGTGTCGCTGATCGCGGCGCTGCCCGGGGTGGGTGGGGCGCTGGCCGACCGGCTGCCCATCCAGTCCGCGCTGGGGACCGCCGGGCAGGGCGTGCTGCTGTCCGCGATGGCGGGGGAGCACGGGTTCACCACCACCGAGGACCGGGTGCGGCTGCTGGCGTTCGTGCTGTTCCAGCGGGAGGTGGACGGGCGGGCGGCGGACGCCTCGACGGAGGAGCGGGCGCGCGAGGACCGGGCCACCGAGGAGCTGACCTCGGAGCTGGAGGGGCGGTCCACGATCCGGGCGATCGGGCGGACCGTGTGGAAGCTCGCGAAGGTGCTGTGGGCTCTGGAGGGCGAGCTGGACAAGCGACCGCAGGGGCGGTTCTACCACCAGGCGCTGGGGATGTTGCCCCTGGTGGGCGTGGTGGGGGACTACTTCGGGGAACGCTCCGCCCTGCGCCGGGTCCGCAAGGCCGCCTACCAGTGGTTCGGCCGCGAGCAGTCCGGGCGGCCCGAACTCCGGTGACGTAGCCGCTCCACCGTTGGCCGGCCGAGCGTGTGCGGCACTCGGCGGATCGCGCGGTTCGGCCCGGGATTCCGGCAGCCGGTGATTCGCCCGCGCTCCGGCCGCTACTGCTCCGGCCGCTACTGCTCCGGGGTCAGGCTGCGGGCTTCCAGTACCGGTAGCGGTGGTGCTCGGTGCAGCCCAAGGACGCGTACAGCCGCAGCGCGGGCTCGTTGTGCGACGCCACCTGGAGTGCGCACCGCGTCGCCCCGTGCTCCAAGCCCCACGACGCCAACGCACCCATCAGCGCCCGCGCCAGCCCCGCGCGCCGCGCCTCCGGCCGCACCGCCAGCCGCGAGACGTGCAGAAGATCACCCACCACCGCACCCCGCACCGCCGCGACCACGGCGCCGCCGTCCACCACCGACCCGAACCCGACCACGTCCCCACTGCCCAGTACATGCCGTTGGGCGGGCGTGGGGTTGTCCTGGGCGGCGAGTTCCCACCATCCGGACGTCGGGACCGCCGAAACGCCCACTTCCCCGGCCTTCGGGGTGGCGAAGGCATCCAGCGGACCGGTCAGCACCAGCGACTCCGCACCACCCGGGTGGTCGACGTCGACCCGCCAGCCGGCCGCCGCCACGCCTTCCTCCGAGAGCGAACCCACCACCACGTGCGCGGCGGGCCCGATCGAGTGGCGGACCGCGAAATCCGCCACGACCCGCAACGCCTCGGGCACCGGCAGGCCGGGATCTCCCGTGGTCAGGGCGCTGTTCGCGCGCCCGGTGAAGCCGCCCGCCGCCCGCAGCCGCCACTGGCCGAGCGGCTCGTCCACCAGCGCCGGCCAGGCGTCCGCGCAGCGCCGTTCCAACTCGACCACCCGATCCACCCCCGCATCGTCCCCCGCCCTGGTAAACGGTGTCTTGTGAGGTGCAGCACGGTGCCGATAAGGCAAGCCTGATCGTTGGACAATCGGATCCGCCGCGTACTCTCCGGCTTGCGCGGTGTGGACCAGAACAAGAGCAGGAGAGCGCAGTGACCTATGTGATCGCCCAGCCGTGCGTGGACGTGCTCGACAAGGCGTGCATCGAAGAGTGCCCCGTCGACTGCATCTACGAAGGCGACCGGATGCTCTACATCCACCCGGATGAGTGCGTCGACTGTGGTGCTTGCGAGCCGGTGTGCCCCGTTGAGGCCATCTACTACGAGGACGACGTCCCGGACGAGTGGAAGGAGTACACGAAGGCGAACGTGGACTTCTTCGACGAACTCGGCTCCCCGGGCGGCGCCTCCAAGGTGGGCAAGGTCAGCGCGGACCCCGGCTTCATCAAGGCTCTCCCCCCGCAGGCGTCGCCCGAGTGACGAAGCGGCTCCCGGACTTCCCCTGGGACTCCCTGGCCGACCACGCCGCCAAGGCGCGCACGCACCCCGGTGGCGTGGTCGACCTGTCCGTCGGCACGCCGGTGGACAGCGTCCCCGAACTCGTCCAGCACGCCCTCTCGACCGTGGCCGACCAGCCCGGCTACCCGACCACGCACGGGTTCCCGGAGCTGCGGGAGGCCGTCGCGGGCGCGCTGGGCCGCCGGCACGGCGTGACCGGCGTCGACCCGCGGTCGGTGCTGCCGACCATCGGGTCCAAGGAACTGGTGGCCTGGCTGCCGTCGCTGCTCGGCCTCGGGCCGGGCGACGTGGTGGCGATCCCCGCCCTGGCCTACCCGACGTACGAGGTGGGCGCGCGGCTCGCCGGCGCGTCCGTGGTCCGGCTGGCCGACGGCGAGCCGCCACCCGAGGGCACCCGGCTGGTGTGGCTGAACTCGCCGTCCAACCCGACGGGTCGGGTGCAGGACGCGGTGGCGCTGGCGCAGGCGGTGGCGGACGCCCGTGCGGTGGGCGCGACGATCGCCTCGGACGAGTGCTACCTGGCGCTGCCGTGGGACGCCTCACCGGTCTCCGTGCTGCGGGACGAGGTCAACGGCGGTGTGCGGGACGGGCTGCTGGCGGTGCACTCGCTGTCCAAGTCGTCCAGCCTCGCCGGCTACCGGGCGGGGTTCGTCACCGGGGACCCGGAGCTGGTCGCGGAGCTGCTCGAAGTCCGCAAGCACGCCGGGATGATCGTGCCCCGGCCGGTGCAGGCGGCGATGACGGCGGCGCTGAACGACGACGGGCACGTGGCCGTGCAGCGCGACCGGTACCGGCGGCGGCGGGAGGTGCTGCTGCCCGCGTTGAAGGCGGCGGGCTTCTCGGTCGACCACTCGGAGGCCGGGCTGTACCTGTGGTCCACGCGGGACGAGCAGGCCTGGGACACCGTGGGCTGGCTCGCGGAACGCGGCATCCTGGCTGCTCCGGGCACCTTCTACGGGCCGACCGGTGACCGGCACGTGCGCATCGCGCTGACCGCCACCGACGAGCGGGTGGCCGCCGCCGCGGAACGGCTCGCCGGCTGAGTGCGGGTCGTCCGACGGGCGCAGGGTGACGAAGAGCTGCTCGACGCGGCGGTTTCGCGGTGCGCCGGAGTGGACCACCGGGTGTTCCTCGCCGCTCCCACCAGGCCGGCCTTCGTGGCGGTGGGCGCCGGCGAGGCGGTGGGCGGTCGGCCGGCGCCGCACGGCGACGCCGGGTTCCGGTGGCGGTCGGGGACGCCCGACGAGCGTCCCCGACCGGCCTGATCAGTCGTTCGAGTGCAGTGCCGCGTTCAGCTCGACGCCGGTGCCCTTGCGGGGCTTGACCTTCACCGCCCCGGTGGTCGAGTCGCGGATGAACAGCAGGTTCGGCACGCCGGAGAGCGCGGAGCCCTTGACCACCGTGCCGTCGTCGGCGGTGATCTTGGTGCCGGCGGTGATGTAGAGGCCCGCCTCCACCACGCAGTCGTCGCCGAGCGAGATGCCGACGCCGCCGTTCGCGCCGATCAGGCAGCGCTCGCCGATGGAGATGACCTCCTTGCCGCCGCCGGACAGCGTGCCCATCACCGACGCGCCGCCGCCGATGTCCGAGCCGTCACCGACCAGCACACCCGCGGAGATGCGGCCTTCGACCATGGACGCGCCGAGCGTGCCGGCGTTGAAGTTGACGAAGCCCTCGTGCATCACGGTCGTGCCGGACGACAGGTGCGCGCCCAGCCGGACGCGGTCGGCGTCGGCGATGCGCACGCCGGTCGGGACCACGTAGTCGACCATGCGCGGGAACTTGTCGACGCCGTACACGGTCACCGGGCCGCGCGCGCGGAGCTTGACGCGGGTCTCCTCGAAGTCCTCCACCGCGCACGGGCCGTAGTTGGTCCACACGACGTTGCTCAGCAGGCCGAAGATGCCGTCCAGGCTCTGGCCGTGCGGCTTGACCAGGCGGCACGACAGCAGGTGCAGGCGCAGGTAGACGTCGTAGGTGTCGGCGGGCGCGTCGGTCAGCGCGCCGATGCCCACCCGCACGCCGACGACCTCCACGTCGCGGTCGGCGTCGAAGCCGAGCTGCTTGGCGGCGGCCTCGCCGAGTTCGGCGGCGACCTCGGCGGCGGACAGCCGGACGGTGCCCGCTTCGGTCGCGCCGAGCTTCGGCGACGGGAACCAGGTGTCCAGCACAGCGCCGGATGAGGTGACGGTGGCGAGTCCGACGCCGTACGCGCCGGTGGGGTCTGCGGTGCTCACGGGTGCCAACGGTAACGTGCCGGGGGTGGCCGACACCTTGCACCTCGCTGCCGATCCCGTCGAGCTGACCGCCGCGCTGGTGGACGTCCCCAGCGTCTCCGGCGACGAAGCGGACATCGCGGACCTGGTGGAACGCTCGCTGCGGGAGCAGACGTCGCTGGAGGTGGTGCGATCCGGCAACGCCGTGCTGGCGCGGACCACCCTGGGGCTGCCCCGGCGGGTGATCCTCGCGGGCCACCTGGACACGGTGCCGGTGAACGACAACCTGCCGTCCCGGCTGGAGGACGGCGTCCTGCACGGCCTCGGCACGTGCGACATGAAGGGCGGCGTCGCGGTGATGCTCAACCTCGCCGCGACCACCGACGACCCCCGCTACGACCTGACCTTCGTGTTCTACGACTGCGAAGAGGTCGAAGCCGTGCGCAACGGCCTGGGCCGCATCGAGCGCGAGCTCCGGCAGTGGCTGGACGCGGACCTCGCGATCGTCTGCGAGCCGTCGAACGCCGCGGTCGAGGCCGGCTGCCAGGGCACCATGCGGATCGAGCTGCGGACCTCCGGCACCCGCGCCCACACCGCGCGCGGGTGGATGGGCGTGAACGCGATCCACGCCGTCGGCGAGGCGCTGGGCAGGCTGGAGGCCTACCAGGCCCGCACGGTCGACATCGACGGCTGCGTCTACCGGGAAGGCCTGCAGGCGGTGAAGATCGCGGGCGGGGTCGCGGGCAACGTCGTGCCGGACGAGTGCGTGCTGACCGTGAACCACCGGTTCGCCCCGGACCGGACACCGGAGCAGGCCGAACAGCACCTGCGCGAGGTGTTCGAGGGCTTCGACTTCACCGTGACCGACCGCTCCGCGGGCGCGTTGCCCGGCCTGCACACCGAGGCCGCGCAGGAGCTGGTCCGGGCCGCCGGCGGCACGCCCGTGGCCAAGCTCGGCTGGACCGACGTGGCGCGGTTCGCGGCGCTCGGGATGCCCGCGGTGAACTTCGGCCCCGGTGACCCGACGCTCGCCCACACCCGGCAGGAGAACGTTCCGGTGAACCAGATCCAACAGTGCCGGGAAGTGTTGCGTCGCTTCCTCAATCACGGCTGACCACGGAGATAGACTCGCGCCAATGAGTGACCAGAACGGCGTCGACGAGCACCCCAGGGAGAAGCAGCGCGGACCGGTCGTCCTGCGCCGCCGACGCCGGGAGGAGTTGACCACCACAGATCAGCGGCTGCTGGACTCGCGTGGCCCGACGGACTGGGTGCACACCGACCCGTGGCGGGTGCTGCGGATCCAGGCCGAGTTCGTGGAGGGCTTCGGCGCGCTGGCCGAGGTGCCCAGCGCGGTGACCGTGTTCGGCTCCGCGCGCACCGGCCGCGACCACCCCGAGTACGAGGCGGGCCGCAAGCTCGGCGGCGCGCTGGCCGAGGCCGGGTTCGCGGTGATCACCGGCGGCGGTCCGGGCGTGATGGAGGCGGTGAACCGGGGCTGTTCGGAGGCGGGCGGGTTCTCCGTCGGGCTGGGCATCGAGCTGCCGTTCGAGCAGGGCCTGAACCCGTGGGTCGACCTGGGCGTGAACTTCCGCTACTTCTTCGTCCGCAAGACCATGTTCATCAAGTACTCGCAGGCGTTCATCTGCCTGCCCGGCGGGTTCGGCACGCTGGACGAGCTGTTCGAGGCGCTGACCCTGGTGCAGACCAAGAAGGTCACCAAGTTCCCGGTGGTGCTGTTCGGCAAGGACTACTGGCAGGGCCTCTACGACTGGGTGAAGAGCTCGGTGCTGGAGAGCGGCAAGGTCGGCGCCAAGGACCTGGCGCTGCTGCACCTGACCGACGACATCGACGACGCCGTGCGGGTGGTCAACGAGGCGCACCAGGCGTGGGCGGACGCGCATTGACCACCGTCACCGTCTACTGCGGATCGCGGCAGACCGTCCCGGAGTCGTACCTGGCGCTGGCCGCCGAGGTGGGTGCGGAGATCGCGCGTCGGGGCTGGTCGTTGGCGTGGGGCGGCGGCCGGACGTCCATGATGGGCGCGCTGGCGACGGCGGCACGGGAGGGCGGCGCGCACACCACCGGCGTCATCCCGCGCGCGCTGGTGGACGTGGAGTGGGCGGACCGGGGCTCGGACGAACTGCTGGTGGTCGACTCCATGCGGGACCGCAAGGCGTTGATGGAGGCGCACGGGGACGCGTTCCTGGCGTTGCCGGGCGGCATCGGCACCTGCGAGGAGCTGTTCGAGGTGTGGACGTCGCGGGTGCTGGCGCTGCACGGCAAGCCCGTGGTGCTGCTGGACGTGGACGGCCACTACCGGGGGTTGTTGGAGTGGCTGGCCGAGTTGCACAGCCGGGGGTTCGTGTCGAGGTTCGCGTTGGACTCGCTGGTGGTGACGGACGACGTGCGGGCGGCGTTGGACGCCTGCGCGGTCTGATCCGGGTGGCTGATCCCAGGTGGCCGATTCCGGGTGGCTGAGGGCTGGTCCGGGTTGACCCGGGGTTCGCCGAGCCCTGCCCGTGGCACGGGGAGGGCTCGGCGGCGAGGTCAGCCCAGCTGGTAGTCCAGGGTGATCAGCTCGTGCTCCAGCTTGACGGTGCCGGTGATGCCGGCCAGTTCGCCGCTGCCGGAGTCCGGGATGATCTTGCCGTAGTTCTCGGCGGTGGTGCCCGAGATGACGCCGGCGTGCTGGAACACGAACGCGCCGGTGCGTCCCTCCAGCGTGCCCTGGAACTTCTCGATGGCCACGTAGCCGGCCGACTCCTCGGTCGGCTGGCAGGTGACCAGCTCGGCCGTGCTGGTGCCCTCGAACGCCCCGGTGTAGGTCTTGTCGACCTGGACGCGACCGAGCTTGGGCTCGGTCTCGTCCGCGATCTTCTCGTCCCAGCGGGTGATGGTGAACGGCGACTGCAATTCCATGCCGCGATCCTGTCAGGAATCCCGGCGGGCTGCGGTCAGCTTCGCGGGACCTGCAGCCAGGAGTCCGCGCCGAACGTGACGCCGGTCCCGATCCGGCTCGTCCCGCCGTAGCGCAGGTCGACGGTGTCCACGACCAGCACCAGGCGGTTGCCGGCGGCCACGTTCCACACCGTCGGCTCCAGGTCCAGGTCGAGCGTGCGGGTGCCCGCGCCGGCCAGCGTCACCGGCTTGTGCGTCACCAGAGCGCCCAGCCCGAGTGCGTTGACCTCGTACAGGTACGCGAACAGCGTGGTCTTGGCGGCCGTGGTGGTGACGTTCAGGTGCACTCGGGGCGTGCCGCCGACGGTCGTGCCGCTCCACTCGACCGGACCGCGCCACACGGACGCCGCACCCCGGTCGACCAGGGGAGTGGAGACACCGGTGGGGATGTTCAGGAAGCCCTGGAGAGCGCCGCTGACCATGACCGTGCCGCTTTCCGCGATGGTCGGCCGACCTGCGCTGATGCGGTCCTCGGTGAGCGCGGTGGTGGAGGTCTTCGTGGTGACGGCCTGCCACGACGGGTAGCCGCGCCAAGCGCCCCCGTTGTTCGGCTTGAGCTGCACCGGGGCTTCCCGGTCGATGCCGTTGTCGACGCCGCGCAGGTGGTGGTCGAACCAGCGGCCGGCGGCGTCCCAGACTTCGTTGGGCAGACCGGCCGCACCGAACAGCTCGGCGGTGGTGTGGTCGCCGGGGGAGAGCATCAGGCGCTTGGGGCCGGTGAGCTGCTGGAAGAAGTCGGTGACCTGACCGGGCGGGAAGAGACCGTCGTTCCAGGCGTTGCCGATCAGCACGGCGGCCTCGATGGAGTCCACCTTGGACGCGGGCGAGCGGGGCGGCGAGATGGGCAGCACGTCGGCGAACCGGTTCTCCCGGTACGCGGCCTCGGCCTCCCGCAGGACCGGGCCGGGGCGCCCGGTGAGGTGGCCCGCCGCGAGCAGCAGCTCCACGCCCTGCGAGCTGACGGTCTCGTTCGGGTAGAGCGAGCGGGCCAGGTCGGTCCACGTGCTCAGCGCCGTCACGGCCTTGATGCGCGGGTCGGCCGCGGCGGCGAGCAGGGACTGCCCCGCGCCGTAGGAGATCCCGCCGACGCCGACCCTGGTGGCGTCACCGCCCGCGTTCGCGATGCCCCAGTCGATCACCCGGCTCACGTCGGCCACGGTGTCCGGCCCGGCGACGTCGATCTCGCCCGCGGAGTCGTAGAAGCCCCGGCTGGTGTAGCTGATCACGGTGTAGCCGGACCGGTAGGCCAGTCTGGCGGCGGCGCCGACGTACTCGATGTTGTTGACGCCCCAGCTGGACGGCAGCACGACCAGCGGGAACGGGCCGCTGCCGCGACCGGTGGGCTCGATGACGAACGCCTTGAGCGGCGTGCCGCCCTGGCCGGGGATGGTCTGGTAGCTGACCGCGAAGCCGGGCGCGGCCTGGGCGGGTGGGGCCGGCACCAGACCGGTGATGGCGATGAGCAGCAGGGTGAGTGTCCGGCGCACGCAGTCCTCCTTGACCGTGACCCCGGGACCTCACCTCGGCCTTGATCTTGGTCGGGGCTTTGGTCGTGACGCGGATCACGTGCGGTGTTGCCGGGGAGTAAATCAGAGCGCTACTCGTGAGTAGCAATGCTGTGTGACGCAGTTCACGGCAGTGTGGGGCGTGCGACGATGGCTCGCATGCGGTTCGGCGAGCGTGACGTGGCCCAAGATCGCGCTCTGGTGATGGCGATCGTCAACCGGACGCGGGATTCGTTCTACGACAAGGGGTCCACCTTCGAGGACGAGGCCGCGATGGCGGCTGTCGACCGGGCCGTGGCCGACGGGGCGGACGTCGTGGACATCGGTGGTGTGAAGGCCGGGTCCAAGGGCGAAGCGGTGGATGCGGCCGAGGAGGCCCGACGGGTCGTGCCGTTCGTGGCGGCGGTGCGGGAGCGGCACCCGTCGCTGGTGATCAGCGTGGACACGTGGCGGCACGAGGTCGGTCGTGCGGTCTGCGCGGTCGGGGCGGACCTGATCAACGACACGTGGGCGGGCGCGGACCCTCGGCTGGCGGAGGTCGCGGCCGAGTTCGGGGTCGGCATCGTGTGCTCGCACACCGGTGGGCTCGCGCCGCGCACCGACCCGCACCGGGTGCGTTACGACGACGTCGTGGCGGCCGTGGTGGCGGAGTTGGTGGAACGGGCGGAGCGGATGGTGGCGCTCGGCGTGCCGCGTGCCGGGGTGCTGATCGACCCGACGCACGACTTCGGGAAGAACACCTGGCACGGGCTGGAGTTGTTGCGACGGCTGGGTGAGCTCGTCGGTACGGGGTGGCCGGTGTTGATGGCGTTGTCCAACAAGGACTTCGTCGGGGAGACGCTCGGCGCGGACGTGGACGACCGGGTGGACGGGACGCTCGCCGCTACGTCGGTGGCGGCGTTCCTGGGTGCGAAGGTGTTCCGGGCGCATCAGGTGCGGCAGACGCGCAAGGTGGTGGAGATGGTGGCGGGTATCGCGGGTACCAGGCCGCCGGTGCGGGCTTTGCGTGCGTTGGCGTGATGTGCGGTGGTCGGGGGCCTAGGTGGGGTGGCTCATCTGGGGTGTGTGAGGGCGTGGGAAGCGTCCAGCGGCGTCGGTTCCGAGGTGTTCGGTACTCCAGCGGTCCTGGTAGTAGCCGGGGGTCGTGGTGAGTTCGGCGTGGGTGCCGCGTTGGGTGATCCGGCCGTCTTCGATGACCACGATCTCGTCGAAGTCTTGTAGTGGTGCGAGGCGGTGCGTCACCAGGACGACGGTTTTCGCGTGGGTCCGGACGTGGCCCAGGACGCGGCTCAGGACCTCGTCGCCGTGGTGGATGGTGAGGCCTTCGACTGGTTCGTCCAGGAGGAGGATGTCCGGGTTGGCGAGTAGGGCGCGGGCCAGCAGGAGTCGCTGCCGTTGTCCGCCGGACAGTTCGTCGCCTTGTTCGCCGACGACGGCGTCCCAGTCGACGTCCAGGTCCACGAGTCGGGCAACGTGGTCGAGTTGTTCCTCGGTTGCGTCGGGGTCGGCCAGTTGGACGTTGACCCGTGCGGTTCGGTGGAAGACGTGCGCGTCGGCCAGTGCTCCCTTCGCTGCGCCGGGGTGTGCGGCTGCGATGCTGCGGAGAAGGGTGCTCTTGCCGGCGCCGCTGGGGCCGACGATGCCGATCCTCTTGCCGGGTTCGATGTGCAGCGGCGGGGGCGTGCGGGCGGGTTCCGGTCGGGGTGTCAGCACTTCCTCGACGCGGGACAGGGAGCCGCGTATCTCGGCCCATCGTTGGGCTGCGGCGGTGAGCGGGATCGTCAGTTCCAGGGTTGCTACTGCGCCCAGCACGATGTGTGCGGGGGAGCCTTGGATCAACAGTGTCAGCGCGGTGCCGAACTGGGTTGCCACAGCGAGGGCGGTCAGTGCGGCCGTGACGATCGATGCGCGCTTTTCACGTGCTGCCAAATCGTCGATGACGGAGGCGGTGCGGGTCAGTTGGTGTTCCATCGCGCCGAAGGCGGTCAGCTCGGCTGCGCCTTCGCGGAGGGTGACGGTTCGGTCGGCCAGGTCGGCGCGTAGCGGGGCCAGGGTCCGAAGGTGTTCGGCTGCCAGGGCGTAGGCGCTCAAGGGAATCAGTAGGACTGCCAGGATCAGGCCCGTGATCAGGGGGAGCGGGAATCCGGTGGCGGCTAGTGCGATCACTCCGACCAGGGTGGCTGTGGCGGCGGGGAGCAGGCATCGGAGGATGGCGTCTTGCAGGGCGTCCACGTCGGAGACCAGGCGGGTCAGGGCGTCGCCGCTGCGCAGTGGGGGTGGACGTTTCACGAGGGAGTCGTAGATCCGGCCGCGGAGTTCCACCATGCCGCGCAGGACCGCGTCGTGGCTGGTCAAGCGTTCGACGTAGCGCAGGGTGCCGCGGGCGATGGCCAGGGTTCGGACGGTGACGATTGCGACTGTCAGTGCGGATAGTGGGGGTTGGTCCGCTGCTCGCATGATCAGCCACACGGCGGTGACCATCAAGCCGATTCCTGCCAGTTCGGCGGCTGTGCTCATGGTTACGGCCGCTATCAGTCGTTTCATTGTGGTGCCTTCGGGGACTGCGAGTGATGATGGTCGTTTTTGCTCAGGCCTGAGAAGAAAAGCGTCCTCGCCGGACGGGCACCTGGTGGTGTGGGTGTGGCGGGTGGTCATCGGAGTTCCACTACTCGGTCCACCTCGGTCAGGAGTGCGGGGCGGTGGGCCACTACCAGGGCTGTTCTTCCTCGGGTCCACTCGCGTGTTGCTCGTAGCACCGTCTCCTCGGTCCGGTTGTCCAGGCGGGATGTCGGTTCGTCCAGTAGCAGCATTCGGGCGGAGTCGCGGGCTATGGCTCGGGCCACGGCGACTCGTTGTCGTTCACCGGAGGACAGCGGGTGGTCGGTGTCGACCAGGTCGTTCAGTCCTACGGCTTGTGCTGCTGCCTGCACGTTCGCTTCGGGGGCGCCCAGGGCGATGTTCTCCGCGACCGTGCCCGGGAACAGGGTTGGTCGTTGGGGAACCCACGCCAGTTGGCGTAGCCATTCGGTCCGATCCAGTTCTCGTAGGTCGGTGTCGGCTATGAGGATTCGGCCGGACGAGGGGTGGACCTCGCCGAGCAGTGCTGCCAGCAGGCTGCTCTTTCCTGCGCCGCTGGGGCCGATCAGTGCGACTCGCTCACCTGGCGCGACTTGTAGGTTGAAGTCGGTCAGGGCTGGTTCGGCGCGGTTCGGGTAATGAATCTCTACGTGGTCGAACGTGATTGAGGATCGTCGCAGGTCGGGGGAACGGCGTTGGATCGCGAGGGGTTTCGGGCGGGTGGTTTTCATCGCTTGTTCCAGGACTGCCAGGCCTTCTGCGCTGGCGTGGAACTGGGCGCCGGCGGCTCGGAGAGGTAGGTAGGCCTCGGGGGCGAGTAGTAGCACCAGGAGAGCCACCTGCAACGTCACGCCGCCGTGCAGTAGTCGCAAGCCGACCGGTACGGCGACCAGGGCGACCGACAAGGTGGCTACCAACTCCAGTACGAGGGCTGACAGGAACGCGACTCGTAGTGTTCGGATTGTCTCGTCCGCGTGGGCTGCGGCCATTGCGCGCACTGTTCGTGCCTGTGCCTCGGCGCGTCCGAAGAGGCGCAGCGTGCTCAGGCCTTGCACGACGTCGAGGAAGTGTCCGCCGACGGCGGCCATCGCGGACCACTGTCGGCGTGTCCGGTCGCGGGTGTGCATTCCCACCAGGGCTGCGAATACCGGGATGAGGGGGAGGGTCAGGGCGATGGTCAGTGCGGAACCCCAGTCGGCGAACGACAAGCGCGCGAGTACTGCCAGGGGGACGGCTACCGAGACCACCAGTTGCGGTAGGTAGCCGGCCAGGTAGGGCTCGATGGCGTCCAGGCCCTTGACCACCAGGGTGGTCAGTTCGCCGGTTGGGCCGGATGAGTTGCGCAGCAAGTGTTTCCGCAGGTCGGCTTTGACCGATGCTGCTTCACGTTGTGTCACAACGCGTCCGGCCCATACGAGGAGGGCCCTGGCTGCGATTGTTGCGATCAGCAGGACCAGGCCGGCGCCGGTGCTGAGTACGGAGGCCAGCAGTTCCGCTTGAGCCAGTACGAGGATTGCGGTGGCGGTCGCCAGGAGGGTCAGGGTGACGACGTATCTCCGGTCAACGTGTCGCACGGGACATCCACCAGGTTGTCCACTGGAACACCAGTACCAGCGGTAGGACTGCCAGGGCGGGCCAGGTCAGCGCTTCCAGCGTCGGTGCGTGCGACATCGTCTCGGTGGTCACCACGGCTTGGGCCCCGAAGACCGCCAGGGCCGGTACGGCGCATGTCGTCGCGGTGCAGAGGAAGGCCAGGAGGTAAAGCCTCCTGCGCAGGGCCGGCCAGGTTCCGCCGAGTAGGAACAGGACGAGGGTGGCGCCGGCCCAACCGTATGTGGGTGCCTGTACCGGGCCGCTGAGAAGCACTGCCGCCACGACGAAAGCCGCGCTGGGTGCGATCAGTACGCGGGCGAGCAGGACGGCTCGTGAGCGCAGGGGACCGTGCAGTCGCCATGTCAGGAAAACGGCTCCGTGCAACAGGAACATCGTCACCAGACCTGCCGCCCACAGGAACGGGGGACCACCCAGCACGTTGCCCAGCAGCACGCCCCAACCGGCGGCCACGATCAGCGCTCCGGCGACCAGTGGCACGTCCCACAACGGATGGGATCGCAGTTGTACCGCGGCGGTGAACATCACCAGACCCACCAGGATCGTGACGAAGGAACCGTGGTGGGCGGACAGCAGTTCTCCCTCCAGGCGGGGGAAAGCGCCGAACAGGACTCCTACGGCGGCGACCAGCCACACCTCGTTGCCCAGGAAGAACGGCGTCATGGTGCGGATCACCCCGGTCCGTTCGGCCTCGTCGCGGCCGACGAAGCGGAACAGCAGCCCGACGCCGTAGTCGAAGCCCGCCAACGCGAAGTAGCCCGCTGTCAGCAGTCCGAGCAGGGCGACCCACAAGCCTTCCACGGCGAACTTCCCTTCACAGAGCCGGAACGAGCGGGGACACGGGAGCCGGCGCGTCCACCGGACCCCGGCGGACCAGGCGGGCGATGAGGATCCAGTCGGCGATCGCCAGCACGGCGAAGACGGCGGTGAACGCGATGAAGGAGAACAACATGCCTTCGCGGCTGACGTCGGACAGCGCGTCCTCGGTGCGCAGCAGGCCGTAGACCAGCCAGGGTTGCCGTCCCAGTTCGCGGAACAGCCAGCCGCCGATGGCCGCGATGAACGGCAGCGGGATGCCGATCACCATCAGGTACAGCGGGAAGCGCATCCGGACCACCCAGTCGCGGAACAGCAGCGGCACGGTCAGCCAGCTCACCAGGAACAGCACCAACCCGATCTGGATCATGAAGCCGAGCCCGGCCCCGCCCGCGCCGGACACGTCCTCCGTCTTACCGGGCTGGAACTCCCCGATGATCGGGAACTGGCCGAAGCCGACCCCGATCAGGAACGGCGTGACGATCGCGGTCAGCACCACGCCCGTGCGCAGCGACCGGCGGAAGAAGTCGACCTCGGCGGTGCGCTTGATGAAGTGGTAGGCGCTGACGCCGGTGAGGAAGACGCCGCCGACGGTCAGCGCGGCCAGCAGGACGTGCAGGAACGCCAGGCCGAACAGCGGGTTGGCCACCAGCGCCGGGAAGTCGACCAGGCGCAGCACGCCGTCGCGCTCCTCGTGGCCGACCGGGTGTTGCAGGAAGGCGTTGGCCACCATGATCCAGAACGCGGACGCGTAGGCGGTCAGCGCCACCAGCCAGATCAGCGCCAGGTGCACCCACTTGCCCAGCCGGTCCCAGCCGAAGATCCACAGCCCCAGGAACGTCGACTCCAGGAAGAACGCCACCAGCGTCTCCACGGCCAGCGGCGCGCCGAACACGTCGCCCGCGTAGTGCGACAGCCCCGACCAGTTCAGCCCGAACTGGAACTCCATCACGATGCCGGTGGCGATGCCCAGGGCGTAGTTCACCACGTAGAGCCGGCCCCAGAAGCGCGTCATCCGGGCGTGCACCGGCTTGTCCGTCAGTGCCGCCCGCGTCTGCATGACCGCCACCACCGTCACCAGTCCCAGCGTCAGCAGCACGAACAGGAAGTGGAAGGACGTGGTGACGGCGAACTGGAGCCGGGCGAGTCCGAGTGCGTCCATGAGTAGCGACCGTATATGTAGGCAGACTACCTCTGTATCCGGTATCTCCCTGATGTGTCCCTGGTTGCCGACCCGTAGAGTGGCTACCTATGAAGTCGGACGCGTTGCGAGGGCATCTCGACGCGCTGCTGCTGGCCACGCTGGACGGCGGGCAGCTGCACGGCTACGCCATCATCGAGGCGCTGCAACTGCGCAGCGGCGGCGCGCTGGACCTGCCCACCGGCACCGTCTACCCGGCCCTGCGCCGGCTGGAGACGGCCGGCCTGGTGGCCAGCGAGTGGAGCACGGTCGGCGGGCGGCAGCGCCGCACCTACCGGCTGACCAAGGCGGGGCAGCGGGCACTGGCCACCGAACGGACCGCGTGGCGGGAGTTCACCGCCGCGATCGAAGGCGTCCTGGGGGGTGGGCCGTGGCCGGCGCAGACGTGATCGACGACTACCTGACCGCGCTGGACCGCCGGCTGCGCGGCCCCGAGCACGTGAAGGAAGACCTGCTCGCGGAGGCCCGGGACAGCCTGGACGACGCGGCGGCGGCCTACCGGGACGGTGGGCTGGCCGCCGAGGACGCCCAGCGCCGGGCGGTCGCCGACTTCGGCCCGGTGAACCGGATCGCCCGCGACTACCAGGGCCTGCTCGCCCTGGCGCACGGCGTGCGCACGCTGTGGACGCTGCTCCTGGTCGTCCCGCTGGCCCGGGTGATGTGGGAGCTAAACCGCAGCTTCTGGATCGGCTCGTGGCCGGCGTTCGACCCCGCCGGCCCGCCGCCGGACTGGTACCTCCTGATCGCCCGGGCCAACGACTCGGCCGCCTGGATCGTGGCCGGCGCAGCCCTGGGCGCGCTGGCGTCCGGCCGCCTGCTGGCCCGTCGGGGGTGGAGCACGGTCAAGCTGGCCCGGCTGTCCGGGCTGGTGGCCGTGGGCGCGGTCGGCGTCAGCCTGTTCGGCAACGTGTCGATCATGATCGCCACTGCCCTGGTGGACGCGGCCCGGCTGCTGATGTCCCCGCCGGTCGGGTTGGCCAGCCTGGTGTCCCTGGTGATCATGCTCCGACTGCTGGTCCTCGCACGGCGCTGCGTGGTGTTCTCCACCATCTGAACCACACCGCGCTGCCGGTCGCCGGAACGCCCTCTTCCGACACTTCCTTACGGCCCTCAAGCGCCGCGTGTGCCACGATCGTCCCGTGACCACCGCGCTCATCTACCTCGTCGTCATGGTCCTCGTGGCGGCCGTGGTGTTCCTGCTGGCCTCTCTCGTCTTCGGACGCGGCGAGGAGCTGGCCCCGCTGCCGCCCGGCGCGTCGCCGACCCGGCTGCCCGCCGACGAGCCGACCCCGGACGACGTGCGTGGACTCCAGTTCCAGCAGGTCTTCCGCGGCTACAAGATGACCGAGGTCGACTGGGCGCTGGACCGGTTGGCCACCGAGGTCGAACGGCTCCGGGCCCGGGTCTCCGAGCTGGAGTCCGAGCGGGAGCCGCAACGTGACCCGGCTTGAGCTGCGGGTCGACGTCGCGGCACCCGCCGAGACGACGTGGGCGGCGGTGACCGACTGGGCGCGCCAAGGCGAGTGGATGCTGTTCACCGAGGTCCGGGTGACCGGCGGCCAGGGCCTCGGCACGGAGCTGTCCGCGTTCACCGGGCTCGGCCTGATCGGCTTCACCGACACCATGCGCGTCACCGCCTGGGAGCCGCCGCACCGCTGCGCCGTCCTGCACACCGGTCGGTTCGTGCGCGGAACGGCCGAGTTCCGGGTCGTCCCGCACGGCGAGCGCAGCGAGTTCATCTGGTCCGAGGACATCCCGAAGGTGCTGGGGCTGGCGTTCGCGCCGGGGGTGCGCTGGTCCCTGCGCAGGTTCGCCGAGTTCGCACGGGAGTACCACCGATGATCCGTTGCCCCTGGGGCGACAGCACGCCGGACTACATCGACTACCACGACAACGAGTGGGGCGTCGAGCTGCACGGCGACGCGGCCCTGTTCGAGCGGATGTGCCTGGAGTCGTTCCAGTCCGGGCTGTCCTGGATCACCATCCTGCGCAAGCGGGAGAACTTCCGGCGCGCGTTCGACGACTTCCGACCGGAGGTCGTCGCCGAGTACGGGCCGGAGGACTTCGACCGGCTGATGGCCGACGCGGGCATCGTGCGCAACCGCGCCAAGATCAACGCGGCGATCAACAACGCCCGCGTGGTCACCGGCCTCGACGTGGGCCTGGACGAGCTGCTCTGGTCGTTCGCCCCGGAGGACCACCGGCGACCGCCGACCGCGGACGACGTGCCGGCGATCACACCGGAGTCGAAGGCGATGGCCAAGGAGCTCAAGCGCCGCGGGTTCGTGTTCCTCGGCCCCACCACCTGCTACGCGCTGATGCAGGCCACCGGCATGGTCGACGACCACATCGCGGCCTGCTTCCGCGCCACCGGGCCCGCTACCGCCCGGTGAACCGGGCCGGCCGCTTCTCCACGAACGCCGCGACCGCCTCGCGGTGGTCCGCCGTCGCACCGGCCTCGGCCTGGGTGCGCGCCTCCACGTCCAGCGCGGCGGCCAGTTCGCCGGAGAACGCCATCGCCTCCTTGATCTTGGCGTAGGCGGTGGTCGGCCCGGCGGCGAACTCGCGGGCCAGCGCCTGGGCGGTGGACAGCGCCTCGCCGTCCGGCACGACCTGGGTGACCATGCCGATGCGCAGCGCCTCCTCGGCCCCCACCGGCTGGGCCAGCAGCATCATCTCCATCGCCCGACCGTGCCCGATCAGCCTGGGCAGCGTCCACGACGCGCCCGAGTCGGCCGTCAGGCCCACGTTCGCGAACGCCATCAGGAACTTCGACGACGACGCCGCGACCCGCAGGTCGCACGCGTAGGCCAGGGCCGCGCCCGCGCCCGCCGCCGTGCCGTTGACCGCCGCGATCACCGGCTTCGGCATCCCCACGACCGCCTTGATCAGCGGGTTGTAGTGCCGTTCCACGGTCTTCAGCGGGGTCGGGTCGCCCGCCTGGAGCAACCCGATGTGCTCTTTGAGGTCCTGACCCGCGCAGAACGCCCGGCCCGCCCCGGTGATCACCACGGCGCGCACCGACTCGTCCTTCGCCGTCTCGTGCACCGCGTCCAGCAGCCGTTCCTTCAACGCGACGGTGAACGAGTTGAACGACTCCGGCCGGTTGAGGGTGAAGGTGCGAACACCGTCGGCGTCGTCGATGAGGAGTTCGGACACGTAGGACCTCCGGTCTAGTCGTTTCCCAGGCTGTCGTCCACGAACCTGCGCACGGCCGGCGCGAGCCGCGCGGTGTGCCGGTCGAAGAACCCCGCCGCCGCCCGCCCCGGCCAGTCCGCCGGCAGCAGGTCACGGGGCAGTCCCGGGTCGCGGAACAGGAACTTCCGCCACGCGTGCAGGAACCGCTGGGACGCGGCGAACGCCGCAGCGGGCGACGAACCGTCCACTGCGGACATCACCGGCTCCCACTCGGCGACGAACCGCGCGTAGTCCGCTCCCAGGGTGTCCAGGTCCCAGGCCCGCGCCGCCAACTCCGCGGCCGGTCCCTCGTGTTCACCGTGGAACGTGCTGGCCGCCACACCGTCGGCGGCCAGCACGTCGGACAGCTCCGGTGAGGGCCGCGGCGCGATCCACGTCACGGGGCCGAGCGCGCCGTAACCGAGCAGTTGCAGCGAGGAGGCGAGCCGGTCGCGGGCCTCCCGCGCGGGCAGTTCCTCCAGCACCACGACGTGCCAGCGACCGTCCCACGTGGACGGCCGGGTCCGGTAGATGCGGGCCGCGGCCTCGTCCAGCCGCCGTTCCGCCCGAGGTGTCATCGCGTAGCCGGGGCCGGATGCCAGCCGAACCGGCTCCAACCAGCCCTGCCGCACGGTCCGCGAGACGGCGGTGCGCACCGCCGGGGCCGCGAAGTCCAGCGGTTCGAGCAGCCGGACGAGGGCAGCGATGGTCGCCGCGCCACCCCGCTCGCGGAGGTGGCCGCCGTAGACGTCGAAGAGCGCGGAACGTGCTCGCACGAGATCCGAGTCTGTCAGGGCGACCCCGCGACACGCCACAGCCCCGGAATCGGTCACGACCAGGTGACGGCGAAAGCGGCGGCCGAAAATCGTTGGGGCACCGCGATCCTGGCGTTGAACAGGGCGTTGGTGAAGATCGTCGGCAAGTCACGGATCGGTTGGAAAGATCGGTTCGGTTTCGCCGTCGAGTCCGCATAGGGGAGAATGGGCGGAGTATCCGGCCCTGGTCGGACGGGGAAGATGTTGACGGAGGGAGCACGCGATGGCGGCCATGAAGCCCCGGACCGGCGACGGTCCCCTTGAGGTCACCAAGGAGGGGCGTGGCATCGTGATGCGCGTTCCACTTGAGGGTGGGGGGCGCCTCGTCGTCGAAATGTCGGCAGACGAGGCCAACGCCCTGGGCGACGCCCTCAAGGCAGCCGCTGGCTGACCCAGCCGGAGCGAGAAATCGTCGAAGCCCCGGTTTCCACAGTGGAACCGGGGCATCACTTCGTCCAGAAAACCCCTGCCGAGGAGTACCAGTGCGCCTGCCCGTGCCCACCCCGCTGGTCGCCGTCGAGGTGGCCGACACCCTCCGGCGCGGTGTGGGCCGGGTGGTCCTGGCCAGTCCCGGCGAACCACCCGTCCTGGGCCCGGGCGGTGCGGACGTGGAGGTGACCGAGGAGGTCACCGGCAAGGCGGGCACGACCCACAAGCGGAACGGGCACTGGGTGCTGGGCGTGGGGGAGGGCAGTCCGGCCGACTGGCGCACGGCAGGCGCGTCCCTGGCGAGGGCGCTGCAGGGCGACGCGGAGGGGGACGGCGGCACGACGTTCGACGTGCGGCTGACCGACACGGCGGACGTCCAGCCGTTCGTCCTGGGCCTGCTCCTGGGTGGCTACCGCTACCGGGTCACCAACGAGGAAGCGCCCAAGCGGCTCAAGTCGCTGCGCCTGGTGGGCGCCCCCTCGCCCGACGAGGTCCGCCGAGCCGTCGACCTGGCCACCGCGACCGCCCTGACCAGGGACCTGGCCAACTCCCCGGCCAACGTGAAGGACCCGGCCTGGCTGGCGACGACAGCGGCCAAGCTGGCCGGGACCGTCCCCGGCCTGGAGGTCGAGGTGCGGGACGAGAACTGGCTGACCCGCGAGGGCTTCGGCGGCGTGCTGGCGGTCGGCAACGGCTCGGCCAGGCCACCACGGCTGGTGCACCTGACCTGGAACGGCGCCCCCGATGCCCCTCACCTGGTGCTCGTCGGCAAGGGCATCACGTTCGACACGGGCGGCATCTCCGTCAAGCCGGCCGACGGGATGCACCTGATGCGCACGGACATGGCGGGCGGCGCGGCCGTGATCGCGGCCGTGATCGCCATCGCCCGCCGAAGCCTGCCGATCAGGGTGACCGGCCTCGTCCCGTGCGCGGAGAACCACGTGTCCGGCACCGCCTACCGCCCAGGCGACGTGATCCGCCACTACGGCGGCACCACCACCGAGGTCACCAACACCGACGCCGAGGGCCGCCTGGTACTCGCCGACGCCATCGCGTACGCGGTGCGGAACCTGAAGCCCGACGCCCTGGTGGACGTGGCGACGCTGACCGGAGCGATGAAGGTAAGCCTCGGCGTACGCACCGGAGGGCTCTTCGCCACCAGCGACGACCTGGCCGCCCAACTCACCGAGGCAGGCACCCGAACCGGCGAGGCATGGTGGCGGATGCCGCTGCCGGAAGATCTCGCCGACGACGTGCAGAGCGACCTCGCCGACCTCCGCCAATGCCCACCGGGACCGGGCGGGATCACGGCAGCCCTGTTCCTGCGGGAGTTCACCAACGGCGTCCCCTGGGCCCACCTGGACATCGCCGGCCCCGCCCGAGCCGACAAGACCTACGCCGAAGTAGTCCCCGGCGCCACCGGCTTCGCCACCCGAACCCTCGTAGCCCTGGCCGAGCACTACCACCAGCCCTAACCCACCACCACACCCCGCCACACCTGCGGTTCAGCCGCGCGCCCCGCGCACACCCCTGCCCAGGGCCTGCGCGCCCCGTGCACACCTCTGCCCTGCGTGTCATCCCCGTATGGCCTGCCCGTCCGGCGAGGACGCCCTTACGCCCTCCAGACCTTGCCCAGCGAGGCCACCCTTCGAGCCACCCCCCCGTCCGGCAAGGACGCTTCGAGGTCACCACCAGCCACCCTCAAAACTCCAACGGAACCGTCACCGGCGCACCAGCCTCGAACCCCGTCTCCCCCAACACCGGCAACGTCACAGGCCCGGACACCACCGACACCCCCACCGAGCGCACGTCCGCCGGCACCTCCACCACCAGCGCCACCGGGAACGTGTCACCCCCGTATCGAGCCCCCACCACCGGTGCCCGCCCGCCGTCGGGCAACGTCACCGCGATCAGGTCCTTGGTGATCGACGCCCCGGCGGTCTGCGGCAACCCCTTGCCCCTCAGCCGCAGCTCCAGCAACGCCCGATCCGGCGCGGACGCCGTCACCAGCGCGTACTGACCGTCCGCGCTGACCGGCCGCTGCCGCCCCAGCCGGACCCGCTCGACCTCCAGCGTCCCCTCCTGCCCGCCCAGCTTCACCCGCTGCGACACGGACGTGCCCGCCGGCCCGACACCCCGCCGCAACACCGCCGGCCCGTCCGTCAGCACCTTCCCGGACGGCACCTCCACCCGCTGCTCCAACGACTTCGCGCCGACCGTGTTCAGCACCAGCTCCTCGGAGCCGCCCGCCTCGGGCACGGTGTAGACCACGAACACCGTCCCCGACTCGGGCAACCGCTCCAGCGGCAGCTGGTGCCGCCGCCCCGGAACCTGCAACGCCAGCTCGGGCGGCTGCGGCACCCACCCGCTCCACGGCGTCTGCCGGAACGCCGAGTCCGTCTCGCGCAACCGCTCCACCTCCAGCCGCAGCACCCGCAACCGCACCCCGTGCTCGGCCCGCAGCTCCCCCTGCTCGGTGCGCCAAGACTCCGGGATCCCGTAGCCGGTGAGCCGCACCGCGAGCTGGTCGTCCCGGATCCACGCGGACGCCTCGCCCAACTGCCGCCCACTCTCCGACGCCTGCCCGTCGGACGCCTCACCCTCCGACGCCTGCCCCTCGGACGCCTCGGATTCCGACTGCTCACCCTCCGACCGCTCACCCGCCACCGCCCCGTCACCCGGCAGCACCGCGAGGAAGTCCGGCCCCGCCTCGCCGACCCCCTGGTCCGCCTCGGCCTCCCGCCCGTCGGTGCGGACCAGCTTGCCCACCGGTGTGCTCCGGCTGCCCAGCTCCGGCACCTGCGGCGGCTGCACCTCCAGCCGGACGCCGGCGTCGCCGCGCTCGACCTCCTTCAGCGGCACCGGCACCCAGTCCGTGGCCGCCGCGGTGCCCGGCACCTGCACCGGACCGCACCACAACCGGCTGTCCACCTCGGACTCCGCGCCGGTCCGGGCGAACCAGCAGTTGACCGCCTCCTGCCCGGCGCGCGCTACGTACCCGAAGCTCAACGTGTAGCTCAGCTCCGCCTCGGCCCGCATCTGAAGCCCCTGCGGATCCACGACCGGGCGACCCTCGAAGGTGAGCGGCACCGGGGCGGACGACCGCACCGGAGCCGCCCCGCACCCGGCCATGGCCAGCACGGCCACCGCGACCACAACCCACCGCATGTGACCCCCAGTAGTTGATCCCCTACTGGTTAAAGGCGGTCACCACCCGATCGGGTTGCTACGACCTGACGTGACGCACATCACATGGTGACGATGAGCGATCACTCAACGCTGTTCGAGGGCCGCCCGGTACACGTCCACGGTCGACGAGGCCACCGAAGCCCAGGAGAACTCCCGCTCCGCCCGCTCCCGGCCCGCCAGCCCGAACGCACGGGCCCGCGCCGGATCACCCAGCACCTCGTTCACCGCGTCCGCCAGCCCGACCCGGAACGCCTCCTCGTCCGTCGCGTCGTAGTGCACCAGCAGCCCGGTCCGGCCGTGGTCCACCACCTCCGGGATGCCGCCGACGTCCGACGCCACGACGGCCGTCCCGCAGGCCATCGCCTCCAGGTTCACGATCCCCAGCGGCTCGTACACCGACGGGCACACGAACACCGCCGAGTGGCTCAGGATCTGCCGCACGTCGGTGGTCGGCAGCATCTCCCGGATCCAGACCACGCCCGGTCGCGCAGCGGCCAGCTCCGCCACCGCGGCCCGGGTCTCCTCGGCGATCTCCGGCGTGTCCGGCGCACCCGCGCACAGCACGACCTGCGCGTCGTGCGAGATCCGGTGCGCCGCCGCGACCAGGTGCCCGACGCCCTTCTGCCGGGTGATCCGCCCGACGAAGGTCACGATCGGCCGCGACGGGTCGATCCCGTACCGCGCCAACGCGTCCGTCTCCGACACCGGGTGGTACATCACCGTGTCGATGCCGTTGCGCACCACGTGCACCCTGGCCGGGTCCAGCGCGGGGTAGCAGTCCAGCACGTCGGCCCGCATCCCCTCGCTGACCGCGATGATCGCGTCCGCCGCCTCGTACGCGGTGCGCTCCACCCACGACGAGATCCGGTACCCGCCGCCCAGCTGCTCGGCCTTCCACGGCCGCCGCGGCTCCAGCGAGTGCGCGGTGACCACGTGGGGGATGCCGTGGAGCAGCTTCGCCAGGTGCCCGGCCAGGTTGGCGTACCAGGTGTGCGAGTGCGCGACCTGCACGCCACCCAGCGCGGCGGCGATCCCCAGGTCCGCCGACAGCACGCCCAACGCGGGGTTCGCCTCGGCCAGGCCCGGAACCGGGTTGTGCGCCAGGGCGTCCGGGCGGGGCCCGCCGAAGGCGTGCACCTCCACGTCCACCAGTTCGCGCAACCTCGGCACCAGGAAACCGACGTGCACCCCCGCCCCGCCGTAGACCTCCGGCGGGTACTCCCGTGTCAGCAGTCCAATTCGCACGTCGCCCACGGTAACCCCGGACCGCCGGGTGTCCGGGTGGACGGCCGGAGTCCGCGCCCGCTCGGCGTTGGTGGGCCGGTGCCCGCCCGGTTAGGGTCGTTGTCGTGAAAGGGCAACCGCACGTACTAGGAATTGTCCTCGCCGGTGGCGAAGGCAAACGGCTGTGGCCGTTGACCGCCGACCGGGCAAAGCCCGCGGTGCCCTTCGGCGGTAACTACCGGCTGGTCGACTTCGTGCTGTCCAACCTCGTCAACGCCGGTTTCGTCCGGCTGTGCGTGTTGACGCAGTACAAATCGCATTCGCTGGACCGGCACATCTCGACCACGTGGCGGCTGTCCAACGTCCTCGGCCAGTACGTCACGCCGGTGCCCGCCCAGCAGCGCCTCGGGCCGCGCTGGTACACCGGCAGCGCGGACGCCATCTTCCAGTCCCTCAACCTGGTCAACGACGAGAAGCCGGACCACGTGGTCATCTTCGGCGCCGACCACGTCTACCGGATGGACCCCGGCCAGATGGTCGACCAGCACATCGCGACCGGCGCGGGCGTCACCGTGGCGGGCATCCGGGTGCCGCGCACCGAGGCCAAGGCGTTCGGCTGCATCGACTCCGACGAGTCCGGCCGGATCACCCGGTTCCTGGAGAAGCCCTCCGACCCGCCGCACGTGCCGGGCGACCCGGACGTCACGTTCGCCTCCATGGGCAACTACGTGTTCACCACCGAAGCTTTGCGGGAGGCGCTGCGCGCGGACGCCGCCAACCCCGACTCCGACCACGACATGGGCGGCGACATCATCCCCATGATGGTCGACCAGGGCCACGCGAACGTCTACGACTTCAGCGACAACGTGGTCCCGGGCGAGACCGACCGCGACCGCGGCTACTGGCGCGACGTGGGGACCATCGACGCCTACTACGACGCGCACATGGACCTGGTGTCGGTGAACCCGGTGTTCAACCTCTACAACCAGGCGTGGCCGATCCGCACCGCCACCCCGCCGCTGCCGCCCGCGAAGTTCATCGCGGGCGGCAGCGCCGAGGACTCCATGGTCGGTCCCGGTTCGATCATCTCCGGCACCATCCACGGCTCGGTCGTGTCTTCGGACGTGGTGGTGGAGAACGGTTCCGTGGTGCAGGGCAGCGTGCTGCTGCCGGGCGTGCGGATCGGGCGCGGCGCGGTGGTGCGGCGGGCCATCCTGGACAAGAACGTGGTCGTCCCGGACGGGGCGCTGATCGGCGTCGACCCGATCACGGACCGGCAGCGCTACACCATCTCGGCGGGCGGCGTCACAGTCCTGGGGAAGGGTGTCACGGCAGCTTGAGGGCGTGCCCGGTGGTCTCGTCCACGTGGTCGGGGACCTCTTCGTGCCGGTCCCCGACGGTCGACGTGCCGGACGGCTCGACCACCAGGACGTGCGCGCCGGACACCGACGACGGCTTGTGCTCGACGCCGCGCGGCACCACGAACACGTCGCCCTTGCCCATGTGCACGGTCCGGTCCCGCAGCGCGATGTCCATCTCGCCGTCGATCACCATGAAGAACTCGTCCGTGTCGGCGTGCGAGTGCCACAGGTGCTCGCCCCGCAGCTTCGTCACGCGGATGTCGTAGTCGTTCACGGTCGTCACGATCCGCGGGCTCCACAGCGCGTCGAAGCTGGCCAGGGCCTTGTCGATGTTCACCGGTTCCATGAGAGCCATCCTGCGGGCTTTGCCGACGACCCGGTGAGTGCTAGGAATCGCACATGTCGCCTGATTCCTCGCACCGGGTCGTGATGATCGTCGACACCGGCTCGAACCCGTTCGAGATGAGCGTGGCCACCGAGCTGTTCGGGCTGGCCCGCCCCGAGCTGGGCGACCGCCCCTGGTACTCGTTCACGCTCTGCGCGCCCGGTCCCGTGACCATGAACGCCGGCTTCTTCACGCTGTCCGGCGTGCCCGACCTGTCGGCGGTGGACGAGGCCGACACGGTGATCGTGTCCAACCGCCCCGACTCGTGGGTCCGCCCGCCCGACGAGCTGCTGGACGCGATCCGCCGCGCGCACGCCCGAGGCGCCCGCCTGGTCAGCTTCTGCACCGGCGCGTTCACCCTGGCCCACGCCGGGCTGCTGGACGGCCGCCGCGCCACCACCCACTGGCAGTGGGCCGACCTGTTCGAGGAGCTGTTCCCGGACGTCACCCTCGTCCCGGACGTCCTGTACGTGGACGACGGCGACATCCACACCGCCGCCGGCAGCGTCGCCGCGCTCGACCTGGGCCTGCACCTGATCCGCCAGGACCACGGGGTGGAGGTCGTGAACACGGTGTCCCGCCGGCTGGTCTTCGCCGCCCACCGCGACGGCGGCCAGCGCCAGTTCGTGAAGCGGCCGGTGCCGCCCGTCCGGGACGCCTCGCTGGCCCCGGTCCTGGGGTGGGCCCGGGAACACCTGGCCGAGCCGTTCACCGTCACCGACCTGGCCGCGCGGGCCGCGATGAGCCCCGCCACCCTGCACCGCCGCTTCCAGCAGGAACTCGGCACGACTCCACTCGCGTGGCTGACCGCCGAACGAGTGGACCTGGCCCGCGTGCTCCTCGAACGGGGCGAGACCCGGCTGGACGTCGTCGCCCGCCGGTCGGGCCTCGGCTCGGCGTCCAACCTGCGAGCACAGCTGCGCCGCCGCACCGGTCTGACGCCCACCGCCTACCGCCAGCGCTTCGGCCCGGCCGCCTGAGATCGGCGCTCCGGCCCATGGGCCGCGTCGAATCGGTGCCGGGGCCTGCCTGCCTCGCGGTCGGCGCGTCGAATCAGCCCTGGAGGCCTGCCCGCTCGATGCTCCGTCGGAGCACCCGACGCCCCGCTGAAAGCGATGCCCCGGTCAGGGGGACTTCGCCGCCACCAGCAGCCCGTCCCCCAGCGGGAGGATCACCGGCACCAGCCGGTCGTCCTCGCGCACCGAGCGGACCACGTCCCGCATCGCCACCGTCTCCGGGTCGCGGTTCGCGGCATCGGCGACCTTCCCGCCCCACAGCACGTTGTCGAACGCGATCACCCCGCCCGGCCGCAGCAGCCGCACGCCCTCGTGCAGGTACTTCGGGTACTCGGACTTGGCCGCGTCCACGAACACCAGGTCGTACGCGCCGTCGGTCAGCCGGGGCAGCACGTCCAGCGCCTGCCCCATGATCAGTCGGGTCCGGGACACCGCGATGCCCGCCTCGGCGAACGCCACGCGGGCCGCCCGCTGGTGCTCCGGCTGCACGTCGATCGAGGTCAGCACGCCCGCCGCGGGCATGCCGCCGAGCAGGTACAGCGCGCCCACCCCGGCACCCGTGCCGACCTCCACCACGGCCTTGGCCTGCAACGCGGTCGCCAGGAACCGCAGGGCCGCGCCGCCGCCGGAGCCGATCGGCACACAGCCCAACTCGACGCCACGCGCCCGGGCGGCCGTGATCACGGCGTCCTCGGGCAGGTAGCGCTCCACGTACTCGCGCACCGGCGCATCCACAGCGAGAGGTTAACGCCGGACGCGGCGGATCGGGTGAATCTCCCGTGCACCGGAATTCTCAGCGTGCTCTCAGCCGACTCTCACGATGGTTATAAGCGGGACCGGCACGCTTGGTGCCACGCAGGACCCCACGGGAACACGCGAGCCGCAGCGAGCGTTGGACCGTGCAGCAGGGCAGACAGCCCACTGGAGGTGCTTCACCGCCCGATGCCAACGCAGCCGTATACCGCCACCGCGCCCATCGACGACACGGAATGGATCGTGCCGACGTGGGACCAGGTCGTCCGCGACCACGCCGACCGGGTGTACCGACTGGCCTACCGCCTCAGCGGGAACCAGCACGACGCCGAGGACCTCACCCAGGAGACGTTCGTCCGGGTGTTCCGCTCGCTCGCGTCGTACCAGCCGGGCACGTTCGAAGGCTGGCTGCACCGCATCACCACGAACCTGTTCCTGGACATGGTCCGCCGTCGCTCCAAGTTCCGCATGGAAGGGCTGCCCGAGGACGCCGAGCGGCTCGCGGGCGATGACCCGAGCCCGGAGCAGGTCTACACCGACACCCACCTCGACCCGGACCTCCAGGCCGCGCTCGACGAGTTGCCGCCGGACTTCCGCGCCGCAGTAGTGTTGTGTGACGTCGAAGGTCTGTCGTACGAGGAGATCGGCGCGACCCTCGGGGTGAAACTGGGTACCGTGAGGAGCAGGATCCACCGGGGCCGACAGGCCCTGCGTGCCGCACTGGAACGCCGTCGGGGTCTGGTTCAGGAGGACTCTGCATGACCGATCTGCGAGGTTGGGGACTGTCCGAGCAGCACCTGCTGCCCGACGCGGTCGTCGCCTTCGTCGACGGCGAGCTGTCGGCTTCGGCCCACGGCCGGGCGTCCGCGCACCTGGCGCGCTGCCCGTTCTGCGCCGCGGAGGCCTACTCCCAGCAGCAGGCGCGCTCCGCCGTGCGCGCGGCCGAGACCCCGTGCGCCCCGGCCGGCCTGCTGGCCAGGCTCGGCGCGATCCCGCAGGAGGTCGACCTCCCCAGCGCACCGGACGGCCTCGCGGTCACCGAGGACGGCCAACTGGTCGCCGTGCAGCGCCCGGACCGCGCCGCGGCGTTCGGCACCGGCCCGGTCCTCGGCCAGAGCCGCCCGTTCGGCACCGGCAGCCGGTTCGGCAGCCGCCGCGCCCGGCAAGGCGCGGGCGTGGTCGTGTCCGGCCTGATGCTCGGCGCCCTCGCACTGGTCGTCCCCGGCAGCGAGGACTCGGCACCCGTGCCGGCCCAGGGCTCCACCCCGCCGCCCACACCCGCCGTCGCACCGCAGCTGGTGGACGACGCGCGCTTGGGCGTGCTGCGTCCGGTCGCCGAGACCGACACCCGGGTCGCCGCGGAACCCCTCCTCGGCCGCTGACGCCGGGACACTCCACCACCGCCCCACCCCCACGCGAGGTCGCGCTCCGACGACCCCGCGGACTTCGCGTGCCGTGACGTCGCTCCGGCGGTCTCCGCCCACCGCACCGGTTCCGGGGTGCTGACGACAACTTCACCGCTCACCGGGCACGATGAGCCGGGCAACACCAGGCAACACCGACGTGCGGGGAGCGATGAGCGAGCCACAGCAGGGCAACGGGACTCCCAGGTCCGGCGTGGACGACGGGGAGCACCGCAGGCTCGCACCACGACCCCTCGACCGCCCGGGCGTGGACCCGGGCCAGGCATCCGTCTTCGGCCGCCCGGACGGCGTCCCCGGTGCGTTCTCGTCCGACCGCCCGCCCCTCAACGGGAGCAACGGCAACGGCGTCCGGTTGGGGCCGCCCCCGCCCGAGGCGTTGAGCACGGCGTTCGGCCGTCCGCAGGGCACGTCCGAGCTGCTCCAGCGCCCGCCGCTGGACCTGCACGGCGAGCCCGAGGCCGAACCGGTGTTCTGGGAGGGCAAGCCCGCCGGCGACGCGTGGCGCGATCCCGGCGCGAGCGCCGTCATCGGCCCGCCCGCGGTCACCGAGGAACCGGCGAAGGCCGACGAGAGCCGCCCCGAACCGGGTCCGCAGCTGAGCGTCCCGGAGCTGCTGTTCGGTCGGCGCGTGAAGCCGATGGGCCTGATCCTGCTCATGGTCGCGGCCCTGGCCGTCGGCACGGCGGGCGGCGTGGTCGGCTGGCTGCTGGGCAAGGTGGGCAACCCGCTGACCGACGGCGGGGTGACCTTGGCCGAGGTCCAGCCCGGCAAGGAGCGCCCGGTCGGCTCGGTGTCCGACATCGCCAAGCGGGTGACCCCCAGCGTCGTGTCCATCGAGTTCAAGGGCGCGAACGTGGCCGGCGTCGGCTCCGGCGTGGTCATCGACGGCGGCGGTTACGTCCTCACCAACGACCACGTGGTCGCTCCGGCCGTGCAGGACACGTCCGCGAAGCTGACCGTGGTCTTCACCGACGGCAAGCGCGCCGTCGCCCAGATCGTCGGCCGTGACTCGAAGACCGACCTGGCCGTGATCAAGGTCCAGGTGGACAACCCGACCGTGCTGCGGTTCGGCAACTCCGACGACCTGGCGGTGGGTGACGCCGTGCTGGCCATCGGATCGCCGCTGTCGCTGTCGAACACGGTCACCGAAGGCATCGTCAGCGCCCTGCACCGCCCCGTGACGGCGGCGGGGGAGAACGGCGGGCCCCAGGTCACCTACGACGCCATCCAGACCGACGCGGCCATCAACCCGGGCAACTCGGGCGGTGCGCTGGTCGACTCGACCGGGGCGCTGGTGGGCATCAACTCGTCCATCCGCACCGAGACCGGTGGCTCGGTGGGCCTCGGCTTCGCCATCTCCGGCAACTACGCCCGCAAGGTGTCCGAGGCGCTCATCCGCGATGGCGAGGTGAAGCACGCGGACATGAACATCAACGTCCGCTCGGCCTCCGCCGAGACCGCCGAGGGCGCGCAGGTGCAGAACGTCCCCGAGGGCGGCGCGGCCGCCGCGGCGGGCATCCAGGAGCGCGACGTGATCACCCGCGTGGGCAACCGGGTGGTGCGCAACGCCGCGGAGTTGACCGTTGCCGTACGGGACCATGAAATCGGCGAAACAGTCCCGGTCGTGCTGGCCAGGGAAGGGCGGGAGCTCACCGTGCAGGTGACGCTCCGGTCCGACTGACGGCTACTCTGGCAAGGGGCGGCAGTCGGCGGAGGTGACAGGCGAGTGTTCGACAGCATCGGCTGGGTAGAGATCCTGATCATCATCGTAGCGGGCCTGTTCATCCTGGGCCCCGAACGCCTACCCTCAGCCGCCGCGTGGGTGGGCAAGACCATCCGCCAAGTCCGCGAATACGCGACCGGCGCGCGGGACCAGTTGAAGCAGGAGATGGGCCCCGAGTTCGACCAGTTGCGCAAGCCCTTGGAAGACCTGAGGGAACTGCGCAACTTCGACCCGAAACGGGCCATCACCAAACATCTGTGGGACGACGTCCCGAACGGCGGCACCACAAAGCCCAACGGCTTCGCGGGGCCAGGCCTGCACACATCTCAGAGCAACCCCACCGGTCCCACCGGCGCCAGGGAACGGGAACGCGAACGCCCCCTGCAACAAGGCGAACGCCCCCCTTACGACCCCGACGCCACTTAACCGACCGATCCCGACACGAAGCGCGCTCCCCGCCCCACGGCCCGGAGCGCGCTTCGCGTTGACCCCGGCGCGCCAGCGCACACCCCTCTTGGGCTGCGTGTCATCCCCGTACGGCCTGCGCGCAGCGAACCGCGCTTGTCCGGGGAGTGCAAGCACGCTTTCCGCTTGCACTCCCCGGACAAGGGTGGTTGTCCTTTGACCAGGCCGTACGGGGATGACACGCAGCCTCGCCCGCAATGCTCGAAGAGCTTTGCCCTCATCCTTGGTGGTCTGCCCGTCCGGCGAGGACGCTCTTCTTCTTTTAGCGGGATCGGTCAGCGACTTGGATTTCGATCGCTTTTGGTTTTCGGACTAAAAGCTAAAAGCGACGCTCGCCGCTTGGCAGGCCTCCGGGGAGGAAAAACGGAAGGGCGTCGTGTTCTCCCCGCATGGCCTGTCAAAGACCACCACGCTTGTCCGGGTAGTGCAAGCGGTGAAGCGTGCTTGCACTACCCGGACAAGCGTGGTTGCCCTGCGGGCAGGCCATGCGGGGAGAACACGAAGACACAAGTCTGTGCGGGCGCACGGCTGGCGGGTAGCCGTGCGCGGTGCGGGGCGTACGCCTAGCGGCCGGCGGGGGAGACGCTGAGGAGTCGGCCTGCGAGGCCGCGAGACCGAACCGTCAGCTTGGTGGCCACCGAAGTCAAAACCTGGGCGGCGGCCGAGTCCGGCGAGGAGAGCACGATGGGGGTGCCGGCGTCTCCCTGCTCCCTCAGGCGCGGGTCCAACGGGACCTGGCCCAGCAGCGGCACCTCGGCGCCGACGGCCTGGGACAGCGAAGCGGCGACGGCCTCGCCGCCCCCGGATCCGAAGACGTCCATCCGCGAGCCGTCCGGCAGTTCCAGCCACGACATGTTCTCGATCACGCCGGCGACGCGCTGCCGCGTCTGCAGCGCGATGGAGCCGGCCCGTTCGGCGACCTCCGCCGCGGCCTGCTGCGGCGTCGTGACGACGAGGATCTCCGCGTTGGGCACCAACTGGGCCACCGAGATGGCCACGTCACCGGTCCCGGGCGGGAGGTCGAGCAGCAGGACGTCGAGGTCGCCCCAGAACACGTCGGCGAGGAACTGCTGCAGCGCTCGGTGCAGCATCGGGCCGCGCCACACGACGGGCGCGTTGCCGGGGGTGAACATGCCGATGGAGATCAGCTTCACCCCGTGCGACTGGGGCGGCATGATCATCTTCTCGACCTGGGTGGGCCGGGCGTCCGTGCCGAGCATCCGGGGGATCGAGTGCCCGTAGATGTCGGCGTCCACCACGCCCACCGACAGACCGCGAGCGGCCATCGCGACGGCGAGGTTCACCGTGACGCTGGACTTGCCCACGCCGCCCTTGCCCGAAGCCACGCAGTAGACCCGGGTCAGCGACCCCGGCTGGGCGAACGGGATGACGGGCTCCTCCACCCCGCCCCGCAACGACTTCCGGAGTTCGGTGCGCTGGGCGTCGCTCATCACGTCCAGCACCACCCGGACCGAGGTCACGCCGTCCAGCGCCTGCACGGCCGACGTCACGTCCGCGGTGATCTTGTCCCGCATCGGGCAGCCGGCCACGGTGAGGTAGACCTCGACGGCCACCACGCCGTCGGCGACGGTCACCGACTTCACCATGCCGAGGTCGGTGATGGGCCGCCGGATTTCCGGGTCCTGGACGCCTGCCAGCGCCTTGCGCACGTCGTCAACGGTGGGAAGGGTCTGCGTCACTGGATCGCCTTCGATCGCCTACTGAGGAGAACGCCATGCTACGGCGGCGCGGCGCACCTCCAAGCTACCGGTTGGTCACCGGGAATTCGGGGCCGGCGCGAAGCCGGTTGCGTGCTTTCCGTAACATTGCAACCCGTGCCGGAAACCGGAAGTGCCCGGTTGCCCACCCGAATCGAGCTCGGTGTGTGGCGATCCTTCCTCCGGGCCCATGCGCGGCTGACTCGGATCCTGGAAGCCGAACTGATCGCCGAGCAACGCCTGTCGCTCGCGGCCTACGACGTACTCGTGCAGCTCGCCGAGGCGCCGCAGTACCGACTGCGGATGACGGAGCTGGCGGACGCGGTGCTGCTGTCGCGCTCCGGCGTGACCAGGCTGGTCGACCGGCTCGAACGCGCCGGTCTCGTGCTGCGGGAACGCGCGGACGGCGACGGTCGGGGAGTGGTCGCCGTGCTCACCTCACTGGGCCTGGACCGCCTGCGCATCGCGTCGGGCACCCACCTGACAGGCGTGGCGCGGCACTTCGCGGAGGTGTTCAGCCACGCCGAACTGGAGGCGTTCGGACGGTCCTGCGACCGCCTCGCCGCGGAAGACCCGTGACGCGGCCGGCGCCGGCTGGCCCGGGGCACGCCTAGGACGGCACGTCGTCCCAGCGCGGGTCGTCCTTGAGCGACCGCTTGCGCTGCTCCCGGAACACCCGGTCCAGCTCGCTGCGCAGGTAGTCGCGGGTGGCGACCTCGCCGATCGCGATCCGCAGCGCGGCCAGTTCGCGCGCCAGGTACTCGGTGTCGGCCTTGGTCTGCGCGGCGCGCGACCGGTCCTCCTCCAGCGACACGCGGTCCCGGTCGTCCTGCCGGTTCTGGGCGAGCAGGATCAGCGGCGCGGCGTACGCGGCCTGGGTGGAGAACGCCAGGTTGAGCAGGATGAACGGGTACGGATCCCAGCGCAGCGACACGGCGACCAGGTTCAGCGTGATCCACACGATCACCACCAGCGTCTGCCAGAACAGGAACTTCCCGGTGCCGAGGAACCGGGCGAGCCGCTCGGAGAACCGCCCGAACGTGTCCGGGTCGAGCTCGAACCGGAACCGGCCCGGCGGGCGCGGCTGGTCGAGCCGGCGGCGTGGCAGCAGCTCAGGCATGGGTCAGCCCCGTTTCCCGCCAGTTGTCCGGCAGCAGGTGGTCCAGCACGTCGTCCACGGTCACCGCGCCCAGCAGGTGGTCCGACTCGTCCACCACCGGCCCGCAGACCAGGTTGTAGGCGGCGAAGTACCTGGTCACGTCGCTCAGCGACGCGTCGGGCGACAGCTTCGCCAGGTCGGTGTCCAACACCCCCGCCACCAGGTCGGACGGCGGCTCCCGCAACAGCCGCTGGATGTGCACGCACCCCAGGTACCGCCCGGTCGGCGTGGCGGTCGGCGGACGGCACACGAACACCATGCTGGCCAACGCCGGCGTGAGGTCCGGGTTGCGGACGTGCGCCAACGCCTCGGCCACGGTCGCGTCGGGTGCCAGCACCACGGGCTCGGGCGTCATCAACCCGCCCGCCGTGTCGAAGCTGTACTCCAGCAGCCGTTTGACCGGCGCGGACTCCGCCGGCTCCATCAGCTCCAGCAGCCGGTCCTTGTCCACCTCGGGCAGCTCGGCGAGCAGGTCGGCCGCGTCGTCCGGGTCCATCGCCTCCAACACGTCCGCGGCGCGCTCGTCGTCCAGGTGGGCCAGCAGGTCCTTCTGGTCCTCCCCGCCCAGCTCCTCGATCACGTCGGCGAGCCGTTCGTCGTCCAGCGCCTCGGCCACCTCGTACCGCCGCTTCACGGGCAGGCTGTGCAGCGCCAACGCGACGTCGGCGGCGCGCATCGTCTCGAAGATCGCGACCAGGTGCTGGGCACCCTGCGGCTGCCCGGCGAGCTCGCTCACCGACAGCCCGGACAGCTCCTCCCACCGCAGCACCTGCACCGGCCCGCGCCGTCCCAGCCGCCCGGTCCGCTCCCGCACGGCGACCCGCGTCATCCGCCAGTCACGGGTGCGCGTCGGCTCCATCGCGGCGTCCACCAGCACGGCCGTCGCGCCCGAGTCCATCCGCACCCGCGCGTCCAGCAGCTCGCCGACGACCAGCACCTCGTTGGTGCGCTGGTGGAAGTGCCGCAGGTTGACCGACCCGGTGGCGAGCGTGACGGCGTTCGGCTCGATCGAGGTGACCCGCAGCATCGGCACGAAGATCCGCCGTCGGGTCGCCAGCTCCAGCACCAGCCCGAGCACCCTGGGGGGCTGCCGGTCCACCCGCAACCCGATGACCAGGTCCCGCACCTTGCCGATGGATTCCCCGTCGGGCCCGAACACGGGCAGTCCGGCGAGTTGAGCGGCGAAAACCCGGTTCACGGCGACCACGCCGTCAGGCTAACCAACAGAACACCCCGCCGCCGCGCTCAGCCGACGCGACCTGCGCCTCACCCGACCCCGCGCCGACACGCCCCGGCCGGGACCTGGCAGGTCTAGGGTCGGTGCCGTGCGCAGCTACGACGTGGTGGACGTGTTCACCGACCGGGCCTTCGCGGGCAACCAGCTGGCCGTCGTGCACGGCTGCGAGGACCTGACCGACGCACAGCTCCAGGCCATCGCCCGCGAGTTCGGCTACTCGGAGACGGCCTTCCCGCTGCCGCCCACCGACCCCGCCGCGGACTACCGGCTGCGCATCTTCTCGCCGTTCGGCGAGATGCCGTTCGCCGGGCACCCCAGCATCGGCACCGCCTGGCTGCTCGGCAGGACCGGCGCCCTGCCGCTCGGCGAGGTCGTCCAGCAGACCGCCCGCGGCCTGCACCGGGTCACCGTCGAGACCGACCGCGCCACCTTCTCCGGCGACGTCCCGACCGTCGGCGACTACCTCGACCCCGCGCCCCTCCTCAACGCGCTGGGCCTGTTCCTGTCCGATGTGGACGGACACGCCGAGGCGGGTGTGGCCGGCGCGGGCCTGGACTTCACGTTCCTCCCGGTCCGCGAGGACGCCGTCGCCCGGGCCCGTCCGCGCGTCGACCTGACGACGGTCGTCACCACCCGCGGCCTGGTCCCGGTGTGCTTCACCGCGGGCGTCGCCCACGTCCGGATGCTCCGCGCCACCGGCGGTGAGGACCCGGCCACCGGGTCCGCCGCACTCGCACTCGGCGTGTGGCTGGTCGACCGAGGTCTGCTCCCGCCCGAAGGCGGGCACGACTACACCGTCCACCAAGGCGGGGAACTCGGCCGACCGTCCACTCTGGACTGCAAGGTCACCGCGGTGGGCGGCGTGGCCACACGCGTCACGGTCAGCGGCCGAGTGGTGCAGGTGGCCGAGGGCAGGATCAGACTCCCTTAGCGCTCAACGTCCGCGCCACGGCCTCGCACACCGCCGCCGCCTCGAACCGCTCCGCGTCCGTGCACCACAACCAGTTGTCCACCGCCCGGTACACGGTCCACCGCCGCGCTCGCTCGACGTCCAGCTCGCCGATGTCGCACAGCGCCGCGAACCGGTCCAGCAGGCCCTTCGCCCCGTCCAGCTCTCGCGCGCGGTTCCACAGCAGCGGGATCACCCCGAACTCGCGGTCCCCGCCGAGCGGCTTGGGGTCGATCATCAGCCACGGCTCACGGTCGCCCCGCAACACGTTGGCGTAGTGCAGGTCCTCGTTGACCAGCGTGTCCCCCGCGCTCGCGGCGAGTTCGCGGCCCAACTCGTCGGCCAGTCGGACGAAGCGGTCGGGCACCGGCTCGCCCAACGCCGCGTTCTCCTCGGCCAGCCCCTCCACCTCCACCCGCCGGAACTCCGGCCCCGCGGGCAGTCGCAGCCGCCGCAGCAGCCCGCCGGTGACCTCCAGCGCCTCCTCCATCGACGTGTCCAGCAACGACCGCGTGTGGTCCAGCCTCTCCAGCAGCAGCGCACCGTGCTCGTCGTCGTTCTCCAGCAGCCGCACCACACCGTTGCCGTCCCACGCCTTGAGCGCCAGCGGTTCCTGCCGGGTCTCGGTGTCCAGCCAGGTCAGCTTCAGCACGGCCGGGTGCCCGTCGGCCCGTCGCACCGGCAGCACGACGGCGACGTAGCCGTTCAGCAGGTCGCCGTCCGGCGCCAGGCCCCAGCGCGCGCAGAACTTCGTCGCCAGGGCCGGCAGGGTCTCCCGCCACGCGAGCGCCTCCTCGCCCAGGTCGACGGCGAAGTCGGCCGGCACGGTGATCACGCGAACTCCAAGCGGTAGACCGATTCCCACTGCGGCGTGGTGTTCAGCCGCGCGGACCGCAGCGCCGCCGCGGTCTCCTCGTCCACCTCGGCCAGGCGGGCGGTGGTCGTGACGTCGGCCAGGTGCGAGTGCGTCGACGGCGAGCGCACGGTCAGCACGCACCGCGCACCGTCCACCAGGCCCGGCACCTCCTGCTCCGTTCCGCCGACCGCGACCAGCACGGTCCCCTCCCGCCACAGCGCCCACACCAGCCGGGGCCCGTGCCCGTCCGGGGCGACCCACACGGCGGCGGCCTTGCGCAGCGCGTTGTCCAGCACGCGGGTGATCTCCACCGGTTCAGCCTGCCACGACCCTGTGAATCGGGACTCACGAAATAGCGGCCGACCACCCCGCGTGCCACCCTTCGCACAACAGGAGTTACCGGCCGGTACGAGGAGGTACCCCAGTGGTCGACCAGCAGCGTCCCCGTCGCTCGTGTCTGGCCGTGCCCGGATCGAGCCAGAAGATGATCGACAAGGCTCGCACGCTGCCCGCGGACCAGGTCTTCCTGGACCTGGAGGACGCCTGCGCGCCGCTGGCCAAGCCGGGCGCGCGCAAGACCATCGTGGCTTCGCTCAACGAGGGCGGCTGGGGTGACAGGGCGCGCGTCGTCCGCGTCAACGACTGGACCACCGAGTGGACCTACCGCGACGTCACCGAGGTCGTGGAGGGGGCCGGCGCGAACCTGGACTGCGTCATGCTGCCCAAGGTGCAGACCGCGGAGCAGGTGCACGCGCTGGACCTGCTGCTCACCCAGATCGAGAAGACCATGGGCTACGAGGTCGGCAGGATCGGCATCGAGGCGCAGATCGAGAACGCGCTGGGCCTGACCAACGTCAACGCGATCGCCACCGCGTCGCCCCGCGTGGAGACCATCATCTTCGGCCCGGCCGACTTCATGGCGTCGATCAACATGAAGTCCCTGGTGGTGGGCGAGCAGCCGCCCGGCTACGACGTCGGCGACGCCTACCACTACATCCTGATGCAGATCCTGATGGCCGCGCGTGCGCACGACAAGCAGGCCATCGACGGCCCGTACCTCCAGATCCGCGACGTGGACGGGTTCAAGCGGGTGGCCGGCCGTTCGGCGGCCCTCGGCTTCGACGGCAAGTGGGTGCTGCACCCCGGCCAGATCGACGCGGCGAACGAGGTGTACAGCCCCAAGCAGGAGGACTACGACCACGCCGAGAACATCCTCGACGCGTACGACTACTTCACGTCCGAGGCGGGCGGGAAGCGCGGCGCGGTGATGCTCGGCGACGAGATGATCGACGAGGCGTCGCGCAAGATGGCGCTGGTCATCTCGTCCAAGGGCCGGGCGGCGGGCATGTCCCGCACCGACGTCTGGACCCCGCCCGAGCAGTGACCCACGGTGCCGGTGAGGCCACCCGGTGGTGGTCTCACCGGTGAGCATTCACACAAAGCCCCCCTGCGATTGGCGATCAAGGGGTGGCGCGTGTGCATGGTGGTCCCCATGTCACGTTCCCGTAACGCGAGGCCCCGGATACGCCTGTTCCGCCGCCGCCCCGCTGACGACCTGCTGGAACGCAGCTTCCGCAGCTGTCCGGGCTGCTCGGCCGAAGTCCACGTGTTCGCCGACGTCTGCCGCCACTGCGGTGGGCCTTTGGAGCAGTTCGCTTCCTGACCGGGCCCTCGTCAGCGCGTGAAGGTCATCGACGGCGTCAGCTCGTTGCCGTTCTTCACCAGCCAGAACACCATGGCCACCCACAGCACGACCCCGATCACGGTCAACACGGTGAAGATGGTGCCCAGCACGAGTCCCGCGGTGGCCAGCCCCCGTCCCTCCTCACCGGTTTGCTTGATCTGGTTGCGGGCGACGATCCCGAGCACGATGGCGGCGGGGGCGAAGACGAACGCGCACACCAGCGCGGCGATGGCCAGTCCGTTGGTGGGTCTGGGCGGTGGCGGGTAGTAGCCGCCCTGCTGGTGGTAGCTCATCCGGGTGCCCCTCTCGACCGTGGGGGCACACGCTATCCGCTGTTTCGGTTCAGCCGCGTGGCGATGAGCACTCTGGGGACGCGAACGCGCGTTAACCGGTCCATACTCGCCGGTAACCCGGAGCTACGAAGGGATTGAGTGCGATGGCGCGCCTGGCCCAGACCGCTGGACTCACCGATATCCAGGAGGAGATCCTCTCCACGGTCCGCACCTTCGTGGACAAGGAGATCATCCCGCACGCCCAGACCCTGGAACACGCCGACGAGTACCCGGCGGACATCGTCGAGGGCATGAAGGAGATGGGCCTGTTCGGGCTCACCATCCCCGAGGAGTTCGGCGGGCTCGGCGAGTCGCTGCTGACCTACGCGCTCGTCGTCGAGCAGATCGCCCGCGGCTGGATGTCCGTGTCCGGCGTGATCAACACCCACTTCATCGTGGCGCACATGCTCAAGCAGCACGGCACGCCCGAGCAGAAGCAGAAGTACCTGCCGCGCATGGCGACCGGTGAGGTGCGCGGCTCGTTCTCGATGTCGGAACCCGAGCTCGGCTCCGACGTGGCCGCCATCCGGACGAGGGCGACGAAGTCCGACGGTGGCTACGTCGTCAACGGCCAGAAGATGTGGCTGACCAACGGCGGCACGTCCAACCTGACCGCGGTCCTGGTGAAGACCGACGAGGGTGCCGAGAAGCCGCACCAGAACCTGACCACGTTCCTGGTCGAGAAGCCCGAGGGCTACGGCGAGGTGCTGCCCGGCCTGACCATCCCGGGCAAGATCGACAAGATGGGCTACAAGGGCGTCGACACGACCGAGATGGTGTTCGACGGCTTCGAGATCGCCGCCGACCAGATCCTCGGCGGCACCGCCGGCCAGGGCTTCCGGCACATGATGGACGGCGTCGAGGTGGGCCGGGTCAACGTGGCGGCCAGGGCGTGCGGCATCGCGCTGAGGTCGTTCGAACTGGCCATCGAGTACGCCCAGCAGCGGCGGACGTTCGGCAAGGCCATCGCCGAGCACCAGGCCATCGCGTTCAAGCTGGCGGAGATGGCCACCAAGGTCGAAGCGGCCCACCTGATGATGGTCAACGCGGCCCGCCTGAAGGACTCCGGCGCCCGCAACGACGTCGAAGCCGGCATGGCCAAGCTCATCGCCTCCGAGTACTGCGCCGAAGTGACCCAGGAAGCCTTCCGCATCCACGGCGGTTACGGCTACTCGAAGGAGTACGAGATCGAACGCCTGATGCGCGAGGCCCCCTTCCTCCTCATCGGCGAAGGCACCAGCGAGATCCAGAAGACCATCATCAGCCGAGGCCTGCTCCGCGACTACCAGTCCCGCGGCTAGCCCACACCTGCTCACGGGCTGTACGCCACGCGCACCCCTGCTCCTGGCCTGCGCGCCCCGCGCACACCTGAGGTTCGGCTGCGCGCACGCGCACACTCCTGCTGCTGCGTGTCATCCCCGTATGGCCTGCGCGCCAGCGAACCGCATGTGTCAAGGGCAGATCGGACACGCGACCACCGAGCACACCCTCACGATCTGCCCTTGACGCATGTGGTTGTCTCCGACCAGGCCATACGGGGATGACACGCAGACCCCACCTCCAAAGCTCGAAGAGCTTTGCCCCCATCCTTGGCGGTCTGCCCGTCCGGCGAGGACGCTTTTACGCTCTTCACTCCACCCTCCACTCCACCCTCACCCCTCACATCCGCCGACCGAGGTCACGGAAGCGTTAGATTCCGCGTTACCCGTTTCGCGCCGTTCGCCCCCTGTTGGCAGGATGGGGGTGATCAGCAGAAGAGGTGGTCTCCGTGACGAGTTCCTTCTCCGGCCAGAACCGACCCGGCATGCCTCCACGCCTGCCCACGCCACCCACCGGGTGGCCGATCGGGTCGTACGGCACCTACGAGGAGGCGCAGCGCGCCGTCGACTTCCTCGCCGACGGCGATTTCCCCGTCCAGGAGGTGACCATCGTCGGCGTCGACCTGATGCTCGTCGAACGCGTCACCGGCCGCCTCACCTGGGGTCGGGTCCTGGGCACCGGAGCCGCGTCGGGTGCGTGGTTCGGCCTGTTCGTGGGCGTCCTGCTCTCCCTGTTCAACACCAACACGGGCACCAGCTTCGGCCCCATCCTGGTCGGCCTGGTCGTCGGTATCGCGTTCGGCCTGATCTTCGCGGCCGTCGGGTACGGCTCGGCGCGCGGCAAGCGGGACTTCCAGTCGGCCAGCCAACTGGTCGCCGGCCGGTACGACGTGCTGTGCCAGCCGCGCAACGCCGAACGGGGCCGCGACCTCCTGGCGAAGCTCGCCATGCGCCCCGCCGACGCCCCGAAGGACTGAATCCCCTCCGAAGACCTGACCCCAACCCACCACCCACCCCGCACCACCCACCCCGCACCACCCACCCCGCACCACCCACCCCGCACCACCCACGGGCGCCATCCCCACACCAGCCCGCCCCACACCGCCCACCCCGACCCACCCCGAACCACCGCGCGCCGGCACGATCCGCACACCTTCCCCACACTCGAAGGTTTCACCACGGTGATCACCGGGTAGAGCCGTTCCGGGCTCCGGTGGTTGCGGCACCTGATCACCGGGCCTAGGTTCGTTCCACCGGTCGGCCCACGGCCACCGGTGGGGCACGACGAGGTGCCGGGCGCTGCGGTCTGGCTCCTCCGTTGTCGGGAAGGGAGGCAGGGCCGATGAAGGGCGCAGGTCATCGGTTGGCCGCCGCCGGGAGCGCCGCGCTGGTCGCGACGTCCGTGTTGGCGGGTTGTGGTTCGGGTGACGGCGGGATCACCATCAACGTCTACAAGTACCCGCAGGAGAGCTTCCAGAAGATCGTCGACCGGTGCAACGACGAGGCCGACGGGTACCGGATCGTCTACCACAAGCTGCCCCGGGAGGCGGACGGGCAGCGGGAGCAGCTGGTCCGCCGACTGGCCGCCGAGGACACCGGCATGGACGTCATGGCGCTCGACGTGACGTGGACGGCCGAGCTGGCCAAGGCCGGCTGGATCAAGGAGTTCACCGGCTCCGCCAAGTCGCAGGTCGAGAACGGCACGCTGGAGACACCGCTGGACACCGCCCGGTACGAGGGCAAGCTCTACGGTGCTCCGGACAACACCAACGTCCAGCTCCTCTGGTACCGCAGCGACCTGGTGCCGACCCCGCCGAAGACCTGGGACGAGATGATCGAACTCGGCTCCCAGCTCAAGAAGCAGGGCAAACCCGGCCTGGTCGAAGCGCAGGGCAAGCAGTACGAGGGCCTGGTCGTGCTCTTCAACACCCTGGTCAACTCCGCCGGCGGCACGATCCTCGACGAGAACGGCACCAAGGCCGTGGTCGACGACAAAGCCGTCAAAGCCTTGGAGGTGTTGAAGAAGTTCGCCACGTCCGACGTGGTCGACCCGTCCTTCTCGAACTTCGCCGAGGACGACGCGCGACTGGCCATGGAGGGCGGCAAGGCCGCGTTCATGCTCAACTGGCCCTTCGTCTACGCGGCGGCGCAGAAGAAGCCGGAGTTCGCGGCGAACTTCAAGTGGGCGCCCTACCCGTCGATCGACGGCAGCGACGCCAAGGTCACCGTCGGCGGCCTCAACTACGCGGTCAGCTCGTTCACCACGCACTCCGAGCAGTCGTTCGACGCGGTGAGCTGCCTGCGCAGCGCGGAGAGCCAGAAGTTCGCGGCCATCAACGACGGCGTGCCGCCGACCATCGAGTCGGTCTACGACGACCCGGAGATGGCCAAGCCGTACCCGATGAAGGAAGCGATCCTGGAGACGCTCAAGAACGCGAGCGTCCGCCCGCGCACCCCGGCGTACCAGAACGTCTCGACCGTGATCTCCACGATCCTGTCGCCGCCCGCGAACATCGACCCCCGAGCGACCGCCGACCGGCTGCGCGAGGAACTCCAGGACGCGCTCGACTCGAAGGGGGTGCTGCCGTGAGCCACGCGGTCACACAGGAGACCGGGACGCCCCCGCCGAAGCGGGACGCCAAGGCCAAGGCCGCCATCAGCGAGGGCAAGAAGGCCGAGCGCCGCCTGGGGCTGCTCCTCTGCGCACCGGCGGTCATCGTGATGGCGGCCGTCGCGGGCTGGCCGATCATCTACTCGGTCTGGCTGTCCCTGCAGCGCTACGACTTGAAGTTCCCGGACCGGCAGGAGTTCGTCGGCCTGGACAACTACGTCACCGTGCTGTCCAGCCCGTACTGGTGGAACGCCATGTGGATCACCGTCGTGATCACCGTGGTGTCCGTGGTGATCGAGTTGGTGCTGGGCATGGTGCTGGCCCTGGTCATGCACCGCACGCTGGTCGGGCGCGGCATCGTCCGCACGTCGACGCTCATCCCGTACGGCATCGTCACCGTCGTCGCCGCGTTCTCCTGGCGGTACGCGTGGACGCCCGGCACCGGCTACCTGGCCGAGACGATCGCGGGCGGCGAGCCCGTGCTCACCCAGAAGATCCCGGCGCTGCTGGTGGTCGTCCTGGCCGAGATCTGGAAGACCACGCCGTTCATGGCGCTGCTGCTGATGGCGGGTCTGGCGCTGGTGCCGGACGACCTGCTCAAGGCGGCGGCGATGGACGGCGCGAACGCGTGGCAGCGGTTCACCAAGGTCATGGTGCCGGTGATGAAGCCGGCGATCCTGGTGGCGCTGCTGTTCCGCACGCTCGACGCGTTCCGCATCTTCGACAACCTGTTCGTGCTGACCGGCGGCTCGCAGGGCACCACATCGGTGTCGATGGTGACCTACAACAACCTGATCAAGGGCCTCAACCTGGGCATCGGCTCCACCATGTCGGTGCTGATCTTCATCGCGGTGGCCGTGATCGCGTTCATCTTCATCAAGCTGTTCGGCACCGCTGCCCCCGGCAGCGACAACGGGGGGAGGCGCTGATGGCGGGCATCGGTGGCGCCGAGACGACGGGCCGCAAAGCCCGCTGGGCGGTGCTCAACGTCCTGGTCGTGGCCTACGCGCTGTTCCCCGTGCTGTGGATCGTGTCGCTGTCGTTCAAGTCCAAGGCCACCCTCGCGGACGGCAACTTCATCCCGCGCGAGTGGACGCTGGAGAACTACACGGCGATCTTCTCCACCACGGAGTTCGTGCGGGCGCTGGTGAACTCGATCGGCATCGCGATCATCGCCACCGTCATCGCGGTGGTGTTCGGCACGATGGCCGCGTACGCGATCGCCCGGCTGGACTTCCCGGGCAAGCGGGTGCTGGTCGGGATCTCCCTGCTGGTGTCGATGTTCCCGCAGATCTCGCTGATCTCGCCGCTGTTCGAGATCGAGCGGACGCTCGGGCTGTTCGACACCTGGCCGGGCCTGATCCTGCCGTACATCACCTTCGGGCTGCCGCTGGCGATCTACACGCTGTCGGCGTTCTTCCGGGAGATCCCGTGGGAGCTGGAGAAGGCGGCCAAGATGGACGGTGCGACGCCCGGTCAGGCGTTCCGCCGGGTCATCGCGCCGCTGGCCGCGCCGGGCGTGTTCACCACGGCCATCCTGGTGTTCATCTTCTGCTGGAACGACTTCCTGTTCGCGATCTCGCTGACCTCCACCGAGAACTCGCGCACGGTCCCGGTGGCGCTGTCGTTCTTCACCGGCAGCTCCCAGTTCGAGGACCCGACCGGGTCGATCGCCGCGGCCGCCGTGGTGATCACCATCCCGATCATCCTGTTCGTGTTGTTCTTCCAGCGTCGGATCGTCGCCGGGTTGACCTCCGGCGCCGTCAAGGGGTGAAGCAATGGCCGAGATCGTGCTGGACAAGGTGAGCAAGCAGTACCCCGATGGCGCAGTGGCCGTGCGGGACGTGGACATCGACATCGCCGACGGCGAGTTCATCATCCTGGTCGGCCCGTCGGGCTGCGGGAAGTCCACGACGCTGAACATGATCGCCGGGCTGGAGGACATCACCTCCGGCGAACTGCGCATCGGTGGCGAACGCGTCAACGAGCGCGCGCCCAAGGACCGGGACATCGCGATGGTGTTCCAGTCCTACGCGCTGTACCCGCACATGACGGTGAAGGAGAACATGGCCTTCCCGCTGCGGCTGGCGAAGGTGGACGACGCGACGGTGGAGAAGAAGGTCCGGGACGCGGCGGAGATCCTCGACCTCACCCAGCACCTGGACCGCAAGCCGTCCAACCTGTCCGGTGGCCAGCGGCAGCGGGTGGCGATGGGGCGGGCGATCGTGCGCAGCCCCAAGGCGTTCCTGATGGACGAGCCGCTGTCCAACCTGGACGCCAAGCTGCGCGTGCAGATGCGCACCTCGGTGTCCCGGCTGCAGAAGCAGCTCGGCACCACCACCGTGTACGTGACGCACGACCAGACCGAGGCGATGACCCTCGGCGACCGGGTCGTGGTGATGCGCGGTGGCGCGGTGCAGCAGATGGGCGCGCCGCAGTACCTGTACGACCACCCCGCGAACCTGTTCGTGGCGGGGTTCATCGGCTCGCCGTCGATGAACTTCGTGCCCGCCGGGCTGGAGAACGGGACGCTGCGCTCGCCGTTGGGCGACGTGCCGCTCACCGACCGGGTGCGCGGGCTGCTGGAAGGCGCGGACGCGCCCCGCGAGGTGATCATGGGGTTGCGGCCCGAGCACTTCGAGGACGCCCGGCTGGTCGACGAGTCCGCGCAGTCCCACGGGGTCACGTTCACCAGCCACGTGGACGTGCTGGAGTCCATGGGCTCGGACAAGTTCGCGTACTTCAGCCTGTCGGGTGAACAGGCCACGTCGGCGGAACTCGCCGAACTGGCCGCCGACGCGGGCTCGGCCGACGTGCCCGGCGAGGGCGTGTCGCTGGTGACCAGGCTGTCCGCGGCCTCCACCGCCACCGAGGGCGAGCAGGCCGAGATCTGGTTCGACGCCGACAAGGTGCAGCTGTTCGACCCGCACACCGGACGGAACCTCACGTATTCCGGGGATTGAGCGGCTCCGGGGGCCATCCGACGTGCTCGGATGGCCCCCATTCGGCGGGACGTCACTGGGAGTTACTGACCAGCCGGGACCATCGGCCGGGACGAACTCCATGGGCCATTCAGCGCAGCAAAGGCGCAGTTCGCCGCTTTCGTACGGCTTTCGCTCCGGTCCGTCCCCACCCTGGTCGAAGGCGGGGATAACCCCGATCAACGGCGTCGGGGCAGGGGAGACCGCCGAGCACAGAAGAGAGCGCGCGATGGGGATTCTTGACGGAAAAGCAGTCGTGATCACCGGTGCGGGACGCGGGTTGGGCGAAGCCTACGCGATGCACGCGGCGCAGGCCGGTGCCGCGGTGGTGGTCAACGATGTGGACGCCGACCTGGCGGAACAGGTCGCCGAGCACATCCGGGGGTACGGCGGACGGGCGGTGGCCAGCACGCACACGGTCACCGATCCGACCGAGGCGGAGAAGATCGTCGGAATGTGCCTGACCGAGTTCGGCCGACTGGACGGCTTGGTGAACAACGCCGGGCTGAACTACGAGACGCTGCCCTGGGAGGACGACCCGGATTCGGTGCGCCGGACGGTCGAAGTCAACCTCCTGGGTGTCATATACACCGGGATCGCGGCCATGCGCGTGATGCGCGAACAGGGCGGCGGTTCCATCGTGAACATTTCGTCGGGCGCGTTCTTCGGGCAGCGCAAACTGGCGACCTATGCGGCGACCAAGGGTGCGGTGGCGTCGTTGAGCACGTCCTGGGCACTGGACCTGGAAACCGAGAACATCCGGGTCAACGCGGTCTGCCCGGTCGCCCACACCCGGATGGTGTGGAAGTCCGAGCGGTCACTGCGGGCGATCCCCGCCGACCGCACCCCCGGCAAGGTCGCGCCGCTGGTGCTGTTCCTGCTCAGCGACGACGCCGAGGGCATCACCGGCCAGATCGTCCGGTGCAACGGGCGGCAGCTGCACCTGGTCGGCCACCCCTACTTCAAGCAGCCCGTCCTGGAGAGCGACACCTGGGACACCACCTCGGTGAAACGCGTCTTCGACGGCGTCCTCCAAGCCCACCTGGAACCGTTCGGGCTGGAGAAGCGCATGCCACCGAGGCTGCGCGAACTGGTGGAGCCGGGCCAGACGGCCTGAGGCGGCTGCACGGGAAGTGTTGCCGACACCCCTGGGCGACACTTCCCTCCAGACGACTCCGCCCTGACTGCTCCGCTTGATTACTCCGCCTGATTGCTCCGCCTGATTGCTCCGGTTGACGACTCCGACCGCCTGAGGGGTGCGGTCGGAGTTTTCGTTTCCCCGATTGCGCCGCACACCTCCGTCCCCATCACGCCACACGTCGGCGGGAACCGGCTGCCACCGGAAACCGCCTGGCAGGCCGTACGCCCCTGCCCTCGTCAGGCCTTCCGGCCCCACCTCCCAGAGGCCCGTCCACCCGGCTCCGCGGCCGACTTCCGTCAGCGCTTTTCGCGCGATCACTCAAATGGGTGATCGCAAAATTGTCATACCCCCCTGCCACCATCATTTCCATGGGCGTACGCGAACCGAGGCTCACCGATTGGCGACTGGTGGTCCAGTCGCGGCTGGATCGCGTCCGGGCGGACCTGGCCGCACTCGGCCCACCCGACCCGCTCGACCCGGAGAGCTCGCAGTGGCGCGCGGTGGCCGTGCAGGAGGCGGCCGTGGTGGAGGACATGATCACCCGCGGGGAGCCCTGGTGGCGGACGGTGGCGTCGTGGTGGTCGGGCTGGCACATCGAGCGGGCGTGGCGGTCGCTGCACGAGGCCGAGATCGCCGTCGTCGCGGCGGGCAGCGGTTTCCTGGGCCGGTTACCCGGGCTGCGGGCGAGGGTCGCCGAGAACCTGGACGAGGACGACCCGCGCCGGGTCGCGCTGGAGGAGCTGCGGCCGGGCGAGTTCCCGCTGGCGGTGGAGCGGGAACTGGTGGTCGACGCGCTGCGCGCTTCGTTCGACCGGTCCGACTTCGCGCACGTCGGGTCGCGGGCGCTGCGGAACAAGCTGATCGCCGCGTCGGTGGTGCTGTTCGCGGTCAACAGCCTGCTGGGGATCGTCGGCCTGGCGAAGCCCGGCTGGATCCCGATGTGCGTGGGCTCGGAGCGGCTGCCGACGGTGTGCCCCTCGGGGAAGGCGGCGGCGGGGGCGGACGTGTGGCTGATCCAGGTGCTGGGCGCGTTCGGCGCGATCCTCTCGGCGGTCGTCCTGCTGCTGCGGCGGCGGCCGAGCCTGTCGCCGTACGTGATGATCGGGTACCAGGCCACGATCAAGATCCTGCTGGGCTCGGCGCTCGCGGTGATCGGCATCCTCGCTCTCGGCGCGGGCGTGACGACCGGGCTGATCGGGGTGGCGTCGCAGGCGGCGCTGCTGCTGTGGGCGGTGATCCTCGGGTACTCGCAGCAGGTCGCCACGCGCCTGCTGGACAGCTATGCCGACCGGGTGATGGACCAGGCGCGCCCACTGCCCAGATTGGAGGGACAGCGATAAGCCGATGCCCACAACCGAACAGTGACGCCACCCCCTGCGGCACCGGGGTACCGTGACCCGGACCGGGCAGGCCTGGGCCGGGCAGGCCTGGGTCGGGCAGAGCCGGATCCGAGTCCGGCACGGTCAGCGGTAGACCAACCCCGACAGGCGAAGGGCCAGGTTCCGGCGCACGGGCGGCAGCTTGCCGAGGGCGCTCAGGACCACGTTGCGGATCGGGCGCAGCCGGCGGTCCGCGGTGGCCAGGCGGGTCAGGCGGTCGGCCAGCGCCACCACCTGCTCGGCGACGGGCTTGCGGCCGGTCTCGTAGTCGTCGAGGGACTGCGGGTGCCCGCGCAACGCCGCCGCCAGCGCGTTGCCCAACTGCACGCCGTCGTGGATGCCGGTGTTCATGCCCTGCCCGCCGGCGGGGGAGTGCACGTGGGCGGCGTCCCCGGCGAGGAACACCCGTCCGCTGCGGTAGGCGGTGGCCACCCGGTGGTGCACGCGGAACCGTGAACCCCAGAGGACCTCGTGCACTTGTGCGCGAGTCCGGTCCGGCCCTCGGGTGTCCAGCAGCCGCTGGACGAAGTCGGCTGTGGGGTGCTCGGGAGCCTCGTCCACGGTGGCGACGATCCGGTGCACGCCGCCGGGCAGCGGTGCGACCACCACCATGCCCGCCGGCGAGAAGTACAGGATCACCTCGTCGTCGGGCACGTCGCCGCTGAGCCGCACGTCGGCGAGGCTGAACGACTCGCCGTAGGTGCCGCCTTCGAACCCGATGCCGGTCCGGTCGCGGACGGTGCTGTGCATGCCGTCCGCACCGACCAGGTAGGCCGCGCGAACGGTCGAGCCGTCGTCCAGCTCCGCCGTCACGCCGGACTCGTCCTGCGCCAGCCCGGTGAGCGTCCTGGGCCGCACGACCGTGCCACCCGAAGCCGTGAACCGGGCGAGCAGAGCAGCCTCGGTCCGCGCCTGGGACACCATCAGCGTGTACGGGTACTCGGTCGGCAGGTCGCCGAACCCGATCGGCAGCAGCACCCGGTCGCGATCGCGGATGGTGAAGCGCCCGGCGTGGATGCCCTCGCCGACGAGGACGTCCGCGACACCCAACGGCTTCAGCACCTCCAACGTGCGGGCGTGGACGACTGCCGCACGGGACGTGTTCGCGCCCTCGTCCTGGCTGTCGATCACGGTCACCGCCGTGCCGGACTGCGCGAGCGCGGTCGCGGTGGCGAGCCCGGCCGGGCCGGCGCCGACCACCAGGACGTCGGTCGTGGTCATCGGGAACTCCCTTCGAAGTCAACGGTCGTTGAATTAGAAGGTAAGGTGGTACCCGACCGCTTGTCAACGCCTGTTGGCCAACGAGTGTTGACCAGAGGTCGGCAAGGTCGTCTAGCTGCTGCGCGACGTGCGGATGGTGTCGATCACGGCGGAGTCCCAGCGGTGTGTGCGGATCAGGCGGTAGCGCTCCGCCGCGACCCACATGTAGGCCTCGGTCTCGGTGCGGTCGTCGATCAGGTCCGCCTGGCGCAACATGCCGACGACCGGCACGTACTCCTCCTGGTACCAGCGCAGCGCGACCGTCGGGCGGTCCAGGAAGGTGCCCTCGTCCTGCATCAGGCGGAAGCCCCACGCCTCGATGTGCTCGCCCAGTTCGGCGTAGTCCCACGGGTCGGACAGCAGCACCGCCGCGCGGGCCTCGCCGGACAGCGGAACCCGTTCCAGGAACAGCCTCCGGTAGTCCTTGACGATCAGGTCGCCCCGGTGCCGGATGCCGTGCGCGTCGATGCGGGTCACGATCTCCGTCACGTAGGCGTCGATCACGGTCAGGCCGAGCGCGTGGGCGACCGAGACGCGGTGGTGGCCGTCCTGGACGAAGTGCAGGTCACCGACCCGGTACACCTCGATCGGCGGCACGGCCTCGCCCCGGCGGGCCGCCAGCGCCAGCCGCTGCCACCGCTCGCGCACCCGCGCGGAGGTGGGCCGGAAGCGGCGGTCGAAATCGCGGGTGCGGTCGACGCTGCCCACGATCGAGTCCAGCCGGACGGTCTGCAGCCCCAGTCGCCGCTCGCCGAGGTACCCGAGCGCCTCCACCACCTCGTGGAACGGCAGCATGATGTTCACGTCGTCCGGTTCCCGGCGCAGCCACGCGGCCAACCGGGACAGCACCTGCCCGCGGCGGGCGCGCAGGAAGTCGTTCTCCGCGTCGGCGGCGGGGAAACCCGTGTCACGACGCATCGCCTTCCTCCTTCCTTCCCGACCGTTCCCGTTCCTGTTCCCGTCCCGGCTCGACTTCCTGTTCCCGTCCCGGCTCGGCCGGCCCGGGTCCGTTCCAGCGTGATCCCGGCACGTCGAGCACCTTGTACCCCACCACGTTGACCACCCGCGTCCCGTCCAGCCACCGGTCGGGCTTGGGCGCGCCGTGCGGGTGGATGTGCCCGTGCAGCATCAACGGCGGGCGGAGCCTGCGCACGCCCTCGTGCAGGCACGCGAAGCCCCGGTGCGGCGGGTCCGGTTCGTCGCCGCAGTCCAGCGGCGGCGAGTGGGTCAGCAGGATGTCCACCTGGTGGCCGTCCCGCAGCCGCCGCCACGCCGCCAGGCGCATCACCCGGCGCAGCCGCCGCGCCTGCTGCCGTTCCGTCCACTGGTTCGGCCCGGCGTTGTAGCGGACGGACCCGCCCAGTCCGGCGATCCGCAGGCCCGCCACGTCCACCACCCGCCCGTCGGCGTTCACCCCGCCCGCCGGACCGGGCCACCGGGACGGGATGCCCGCCTTCGTCCACAGCCCGCGCACGTTCGCGTACCCCGCCAGGTCCACGTCGTGGTTGCCCGGCACGAACACGCACGGCAGGTCCAGCGCCGAGGACAGGAACTCCAGGTAGTCGAACGGCAGGTCGCCCGCTGCGACGACCAGGTCCACGTCGTGCCGGCGCACCTGTTCGGTCCACAGCTGCTCGACCACCTCGTCCGCCACCGCGAGCACCTTCGGCATCCATCGAGCCTAAGCCCGTCGGCCGCGGGTGACACGCCGCCAGTGAAAGGGTGAAATGCGGGTTCGCCCTGCTGCCGCACGGCCGAATTCGACTAGCGTCCCGAGGTGTGCTCGCCGAGCTGTTCCTCGACGCGGCCCGCGGCTGCCGGGATCACAGTCCGCTCACCCACACCCTGCTGGTGTCGGCGGCGGACGACCTGGTGCGCGGCGGCATCACCACGCAGGTGATGGCGGGCGCCGAGTACGACCGCAAGGGCGCCGTCCCCGGCCTGCGGTTCGCCGGCGCACTGCACCGCCTGGTGCTCGAAGGACGGGTGCCCGGCCTGGCGAAGCACTACCCGACCGCCGGCGGCCGACCGGACCTGGACACGCTCTGGGACGACGCGCTGACCGTGCTGCACGAGCACACCGACGACCTCCGGGCCCTGGTCGACTCGACCGCCGTGCAGACCAACGAGCCCGGCCGCAACGCCCCGCTGTTCGGCGGCCTGCAGACCGCGACCCACCTGGCGGCGGGGATGGCGGGCAGGCGCACCGCGTTCCCGGTGCGGCTGCTGGAGGTCGGCGCGTCCGGTGGCCTGAACCTGCGGCCGCACCGCATCGCCTACCGGTCCGGCGACCGGGTGTACGGCGACCGCAGCAGCCCGTTCGTGCTCGACACCGGGTGGGTCGGCTGCCCGTCCGTCGACCTCTCGCACAACCTGCGCCTGGTGCGCCGGGCGGGCTGCGACCTCAACCCCGTCGACGTGTCCACCGAGGACGGCCGGCTGCACCTGTCGTCGTTCATCTGGGCGGACCAGACCTGGCGCTGGGAACGCCTGCAAGCCGCCCTCGACCTGGCCCGGCTCGACCCGGTGCCGGTGCAGCAGGCGACCGGCCCGGAGTGGCTGGCGGACCAGCTGGCCCGCCCCGAACGCGACGTGCTCACCGTCGTCTGGCACTCGGTGGTGTGGCAGTACGTCTCACCGGCCGACCGCGCGATGGGCCGCGCCATCCTGGCCGACGCGGCCGCCCGGGCCACCCCGATGGCACCGCTGGCGCTGCTGGTGTTCGAACCCCGGCGAGCCCACGAGGACGGCCGGTACCGGTTCCAGCTCCTGCTCAAGCTCTGGCCGAGCGGCATCTCGCTGCGCCTCGGCTCCGGAGGGGGCCACGGCGTCCCGTTCACCTGGGATCCCCAGCCCTGGAACTGATCCCGGCCCGCCGACTACCGGCGGCACCGCCGGACCGGCATCGTCCACTTCGGACGGTCCGGTCGGCGCGAGCGCGGTCGGTGCTCCCCGCTAGTGGCCGGTCGCGATCAGCAGGGTCACCGTGGCGAGCCAGCCGATGAGGAAGGCCAGGATCCAAAAGCGCAGGTTGGTCAGCATTCTGGTCATGTCGGACATCCCGTCGGGTCGGGGTGGACTCAGGACTACAGCCAGCGGTTCCGACGGAATATTCGGTAGAGCGTCAGGCAGGCGATCAGGATGACCGTGATCACCATGGGGTAGCCGTACTTCCAGTTCGTCTCCGGCATGTAGTCGAAGTTCATGCCGTAGACGCCGACCACCATGGTCGGCACCGAGATGATCGCCACCCAGGCCGAGATCTTGCGCATGTCCGAGTTCTGCTGGAGCGTGATCTTCGCCAGCGTCGCGTTCACCAGCGTGGTCAGCAGCTCGTCGAAGTTGATCACGCGCTCGGACACCTCGGTGAGGTGGTCGTCGACGTCGCGGAAGTAGGAGCGCACCTGCTCCGGGATGAGCGGCGTGTAGCCCTCGGCGAGCCGGCGCAGGGGCACGGCCAGCGGCATCACCGCGCGGCGCAGCTCCAGCACCTCGCGCTTCATCAGGTAGATCTGGTCGGCGCTGACCCGGCTGCGCGGCGCGAACACCAGCGCTTCCATCTGGTCGATGTCGTCCTCGATGTGGTCGGTCACCTCGAGGTAGTTGTCCACCACGTGGTCGGCGATCGAGTACAGCACCGCGGCGGGGCCGACGCGCAGCTTCTCGGCGTCGTCCTCCAGCTCGCGCCGGACGGCGGCGAGGCCGGAGTGGTTGCCGTGCCGGACCGTGACCACGAAGTCCCGGCCCAGGAAGACCATGATCTCGCCGCTCTCCACGATCTCGTTGGCCGTGTCCGGGGACGCGTTCTGCACGTACCGCACGGTCTTGAGCACCATGAACAGCGTGTTGTCGTAACGCTCAAGCTTGGGCCGCTGGTGGGCGTGCACGGCGTCCTCCACCGCCAGCTCGTGCAGCCCGAAGGTGTCCGCGACGCCCTGGATCTGCTCCTCGTCCGGCTCGTGCAGGCCGATCCAGACGAACCCGTCGCCGCGCCTGCGGACCTCGTTCACGGCGTCGGTGTGCGACCAGCGACCGGAGAGCCGCTCGCCGTCGACGTACACGCCGCAGTCGACCACGTACGCCGACAGCGGCACCGGGATCGGCACCGACGTGCGGTCGCGGTCGGGCACGCGGCCTCTCAGGCCGCCGAGCGAGGGCAAGCTGGGCACGGGTCCTCCAGACAGGGGGCGTCGACTCGCAGACCAAATGGCGACGGCACGTCCCCGACCGGACAACGCTGGGCCTAGCTGTGGAAAGCCGACCCTCCGTGGAGGACGCGCGAGGTACTCGCAGGATGGGGGTCATTACTCATCGGTAGCCCTCACCTCCTCGGGTCGGTCGTCCGTGGCGGTGGAGTCGCTCACAGACCAGTTGCCGAGGGTACTCCTCCCGCGTTCACACTGTCGTCCCGGTCGTGAGGGTGTTCGATCACAAGCCCTCGATCACGAAGCCAACGGAGGCGTGCGGTGCAGTTCGGGCGTTACTACGAGGAGTTCGAGGTCGGCGCGGTCTACAAGCACTGGCCTGGCAAGACGGTCACCGAGTACGACGACCACCTGTTCTGCCTGCTCACCATGAACCACCACCCGTTGCACCTGGACGCGCACTACGCGGCGGAGACCACCGACTTCGGCAAGAACGTGGTGGTCGGCAACTACGTCTACTCGCTGCTGCTGGGCATGTCCGTGCCGGACGTGTCGGGCAAGGCGATCGCGAACCTGGAGGTCGAGTCGCTGAAGCACATCAAGCCGACCTTCCACGGGGACACCATCTACGGTGAGACCGAGGTGCTCGACAAGACCCCGTCGAAGTCCAAGGACGACCGCGGTGTTGTCTACGTGGAGACCCGCGGCTACAAGCAGGACGGCACGGTCGTCTGCGTGTTCCGGCGGAAGGTGATGGTGCCCAAGCGGTCGTACGGCGAGAGCCGTGGCGGCGAGCAGCCGGGCAGGCCCGAGCCTTCCTACGGCTGAGCCGCGGAGCGGGTACACGGCCGAGCCGCGGATCGGATACCGACGGCCGAGCCGCGAGTTGGGAACCGACGGCCGGGCCGCGCATCGGACACCGACGGTCGAGCGAAGCGGACGAGGGAGTGACGTGACGTCTCTGGATCTGGTGCGGCAACGACTTTCCGGGTTCGCGCAGCGGGAGGCGCACGGCGTGTCCCCGCTCTACGAGCACCTGGCTTCGCACGCCGCCGAGGATCCGGAGGTCGCGGAGCTGCTGACCGCCGCGCCGGAGCACTTCGCGTACCCGACGCTGCTCCTGGCGGCGGTGCACCGGCTGGTGCAGGCCGAGCCGTTCCACCGGCTGTCGAACTACTACCCGTCGCTGGGCGGGACGTACGGGGCGGACGAGAACACCTGGCCGCTGTTCCGCTCGTTCGTGCTGGAGCGGGCGGAGAAGCTGCGGGCGCTCATCTCCTCCCGGTCCACGCAGACGAACGAGGTGCGCCGGGCCGCGCTGCTGTACCCGGCGATCGCACTGGTGAAGGGGCCGGTCGGGCTGCTGGAGGTGGGTTGCTCGGCCGGTCTGCTGCTGGGCCTGGACCAGTACGGCTACCGGTACCAGACCGAGCAGGCGGGGCAGCTGGTCGCCGGGCCGGCCAAGGCCGCGCTGGGGCTGCACTGCGCGCTGGAGCTCGCGCCGGGAGCGGAGCTGCCCCGGATCCCCAAGGCGGTCAAGGTGGCGGCGAAGGTCGGCCTGGACCGCGCGCCCGCCGACCTCACCGACGAGGAGACCTACGCGTGGCTGGAGGCCTGCGTCTGGGCGGACCAGCCCGAGCGGCTGCGGCTGTTCGGCGTGGCCGCGACCGTGCAGCGCAAGTCGCCGCCCGCGTTCGTGGTCGGCGACGCGGTGGGCGACCTGGCCGAGGCCGCCGCGCGGGTGCCCGCCGAGCTGCCGCTGGTGGTGCTGACCAGCAGCGTGTTGTCCTACGTGTCCGGTGCGGACTTCGTGCGTGCCCTGAGCGGGTTGGATCGCCCGGTGTGGTGGGTGAGTCACGAGGCGTACGCGGAGGGCCTGGCGCACGTGCTGCCCGGCCGGGACGACCTCGACGGCGAGGAGACCACGCTCGGACTGGTGCGGTTCGAGGGCGGCGAGGTGGTCTCCGCCAAGGCGCTCGCCAAGACGGCGCTGCACGGCCAGCGGCTCGTCTGGCTGCCCTGAACGCCCCGCGATCCGGCCCCGCGATCACTCGGGACACCGCTTGAACCGGGTCTTAACCGACCGTGAACGGGGCTTGAACACTGCTCCGGGCGGCTCCACGATCGGGCGAAGTCGATCAGCTCCGGGGCAGCTGTCCCCACGCTTCGAGGGTCTCCCGGAGACCCTCGGTGAGCGGAAGTGTGGCCAAGATCGCAGCCGTCACCCACCGGGCCTCCGAAGCGTCGTCCCCGGCTCGGAGCACACCCGATCGCACCTGGCAGGCGTAGTCGTAGATGTCGTAGCGGCCGTCTGCGGCCGGTCGGGTGACGTTCCCGAGCAACTCGCCCACTGTCACGCAGAGTCCGGTCTCTTCCAGCACTTCCCGCACGATTGCGGTCTTGTCACCCTCACCGGGCTCGACTCGTCCACCCGGTATGGACCACCGTCCTTCACCTGGGGGATTACTCCTCCGCACGAGTAGTAGTCGCCCGTCCGGGTCATGCACGACACCGCCGACACAGCGGATCAAGGGCACTCGTTCAGCCGTCATGGTCACTGAGCGTAGGCACACCGGAACGGCGGTGCTGGTTGCTACCCCAGGTGCGGTACAAAACTCCCAAGGTGCCGCGCAGTGCGGTACAACGGTTTTCACTGGCGCCAAACGGGTGCGGGTAGCGAACGGGGTTGATCACCGTGAATCTGAAGAAGGTTCTCACTTTCGCCGGGGTCGGCTTGCTCCTGTTCTTCCTCATCGCGGAGCCGCAGCAGGCGGCTCAGCTGGTGCAGAACATCCTGAGCACGCTGCGGGAAGCTGCTGAGGCGCTCATCACCTTCGTGAAACAATTGTTCTGAGTCGCCCCCGGCTCCTCCCTCCCTACGGCGAGAGGTCGAAGGCATGTTCGCACCACGTGATCCGGACGAGTACCTGCTCCCCACGGAGCGTCGGGTCATCCGGGTTCGCAGGCACTGGAGCAGCCTGCTCTGGGATCTCCTGGAGGCGGCGGCACTGCTCGCCGGCGCCATGATGATCTCGTACCTGCTGCCCGCGAACCTGGGCGTGGTCCAGAACATCCTCTGGTACGCGGCGCTGTTCGTGCTGCTCAGGCTGGCCTACTTCGTCATGGAGTGGTGGGTCGAGCGCATCGTCGTGACCGACAAGCGGTTCATGATCTCCTCGGGGGTCTTCGAGACCAAGGTCGCCATGATGCCGATCAGCAAGGTCACCGACCTGACCTACGAGCGCAGCGTGCTCGGGCGCATGTTCGGCTTCGGCACCCTGGTCGTGGAGTCGGCGGGACAGATCCAGGCGCTCAACCGGATCGAGTTCCTGCCCAACCCCGAGGAGGTCTACGACGCCATCTCGGAGTTGACCTTCGGTGACAAGAAGGCACAGGCCGAGCGGTTCTCGATGATCAAGGCCCAGCGGGCGGCGCGCGGGAAGAAGATGGTGCCGTAGGTCAGACTGGGCGGGTGCGCATAGACCTGCACACCCACTCGACCGAGTCCGACGGCACCGACACGCCGGCGGAGCTGGTGGCCGCCGCGGCGGCCGCCGGGCTTTCCGCCGTCGCGCTGACCGACCACGACACCGCCGCCGGCTGGGCGGAGGCAGCCGCCGCGCTGCCCGCCGGCCTGCGGCTGGTGCGCGGCGCGGAGCTGTCGTGCGCGTCCGACGACGGTCGAGGCAGGGTCATCACCGTCCACCTGCTGGCCTACCTCTACGACCCCACCTCGCCCGCGCTGGTCGAGGAACAGCTCCGGCTGCGCTTCGAGCGGCGGCAGCGGCTGCGCAAGATGGCGCTCCGGATGGTCGACGACGGGTTCCCCATCGACCCGGACGAGCTGATGGCGGCGATGCCCGCCGACGCGCCGGCCGGGCGACCCCACCTCGCCATGGCGCTCATCCGGGCGGGCGTGGTGTCCACCGTGGACGAGGCGTTCGCCCGCTACCTCACCGGCGGGCGGTACTACGTGCCGCGCACCGACACCCCGGTGGCGCGGGCCATCGAGATGATCGCCGAGGCGGGCGGGGTGACGGTGCTCGCGCACCCGTTCGCCTCCTCGCGCGGGCCGATCGTGTCGGACGCGGTGCTGGCGGACCTGGCGGGGCTGGGGCTGGCCGGGGTCGAGGTGGACCACCCGGACCACGACGCACCGACCCGCGCCCGGCTGCGCGGGCTCGCGGGCGAACTCGGACTGCTCACGACGGGGTCGTCGGACTACCACGGGACCAACAAAACCGTGCGGCTCGGTGCGGAGACAACATCGCCTGACGTGTTGGACGCGATCGCCGACCGCGCGACCGGCTGCAAGGTGCTGGTCGGTTAGGCCACCCGTGTGAAGGGTGGTCGGCCGGTCGCAGGCAGTGCCGGGACTGTCGGTGCTCCTCGGTAGCGTGGTGCCGTGCAGGAACAGTTGGGGTTCGACTTCGGCGCCATGCCGAAGAAGCTGGTGCGGGTGACGCCCGCCAAGCTCGCCACGTGGGCGGACTGCCCGCGCCGGTTCCGCATGACCTACCTCGACCGCCCGACACCGCCGCGCGGTGGGGCGTGGGCGCACAACACGCTGGGCGCGGTGGTGCACAACGCGTTGAAGGCGCTGTTCGACCTGCCCGCGGCCAGGCGGACGCCGGAGCAGGCGGTGGCCCTGCTGCACCGCCAGTGGAAGAACGACGGCTTCCGGGACGCCGAGCAGGGCGCCGAGTACCGGGGCCGGGCCGAGGGCTGGGTGCGGGACTACGTCGGCGAGCTGGACACGACGATCGAGCCGGTCGGCATCGAGCGCTGGGTGTCCACCCCGACGTCGAAGATCGTCGCCGAGGGCCGGGTCGACCGCATCGACCTGCGCGACGGCGAACTGGTCATCGTCGACTACAAGACCGGGCGGCACGCGCTGACCGTGGACGACGCCCGCGGTTCGCAGGCGCTGGCCTTGTACGCGCTGGCGGCCCGGCGTACCTTGCGCAAGCCGTGCCACCGGGTGGAGCTGCACCACCTGCCCACCGGCACGGTCGCGGTGTGGGAGCACTCGGACGAGAGCCTCGGGCGGCACGTGTCGCGGGCCGAGGAGGCGGCGGACGAGCTGGGTCTGGCCGGCGACACCCTCGCCGCCGGCGGCGACCCGGAGATCCTGTTCCCGCCGCGCACCGGCAGGCAGTGCACGTGGTGCGACTTCCGCCGCAGCTGCCCGGAGGGGCAGCGGGCGGCCCCGACACTCGAACCGTGGGCTCTGCTCGCGCCGTAGGGAGAGCTGTGACGAACGTGGAGACCGAGCCGCGAGTGTTGCGGACCTGGCGCGGCGTGAGCGGAGCCGTGGCCGTTGGTCTCGTGCTGCTGGCCTTGGCGCTCATCGGCGTGCAGGTCTACGCCGGCGCCCACGACCTGCCCGGTCCCGGCGTGGACGTCGTCATCGGTCACGTGGTGGCGGCCTTGGTCGCCGTGGTGGCCCAGGTCTTCGCCGACCGCCGCACCCGCTGGGTCTCCGCCGGGTGCAGCCTGGCAGTGCTGGTGGTCGGTGCGATCACGTTGTGGCTGTTCTGGTGGGCCTGAGCCGCCGCGGCGAACCTGGCCGGCAACGTCCGCGGTCGGCGGCCTAGGCGGCGAGCCAAGCCCGCCAGGTGGGCAGCAGGGTCGCCAGCAGGGCTTCGGGCGCCTCGGTGTTGGGCGAGTGCAGCACGCCCTTGAGCACGGCGAAGTCCGCGTCCAGGCGTTCGGCCATGTCCCGCTGGCTCGCCGCCGACCAGGCGTCGTCCGACTCGCCGCACACCACCAGGCACGACACGCCCGACGAGCGCAGCGTCCGGGCCAGCTTCGCCACCAGGTCGGGCTCGGTGCGCAGCGAGTCGCCCATGCCGAGCAGGCCCGCCGGCGTCGACCGCAGGAAGCGTTCCCGGTAGAAGTCCTTGAGCTCCGGGGGGAGCAGTGCCCAGCGCGGGTGCAGCGCCGCACGCACCTCGTTGAGCCGCTGCGCCGCCTCGATGCCCTGCTCGCGCAGGGTGACCTCGCCGTAGTCCAGCGCGGTGCGGCGTTCGCCGGGCGGCAGTTCCGACGGCCCCGAGGACAGCAGGGTCAGGCCGGTCACCGGCGCGCCCGCCAGCACCGCGCCCCGGGACACCAGCCCGCCGTAGGAGTGGCCGAGCAGCAGCACGCGCCGGCCGTCCGCCGCCGACTTCTCCACCAGCTCCGCGATCGCCGCACCCAGCGGGGCCGGGCGGTAGTCGGCTTCGGCGGTCGGGCCCGCCGACTCGTACTGGCCGGGCAGGTCGATCGCCACGACCTCCAGCCCCGCGTCCGCGATCGGGTCGAGCAGCGGCGCGAAGTCCTCTTTGGACCCGGTGTAGCCGGGTACCAGCAGTGCCGTCGCGCCCAGGTCCGGGCCGGCGGCGGGCGCGCGCAGCGCGGCGACGGGACCGAACCGGCCGGGCAGGTCCACGCGCTCCGCGCGGTGCGGACTGAGCTGCGAGTACACCCCTCGCAGTGTGCCGCACCCCGCGCCGACGCGCGTGGGTTGCCTCAGCGCAGTGCGACCAGCGTGTCGCCGCGCTGCTCCAGCACGACGGGGCCCTCGGTGGCCAGCTGGACGGGACCGTCGTAGCCCTCGCGGTTCACCGGGATGCGGCCGACCTCCTGGCCACCGACCTGGTCGACGACCTTCAGCGCGTCCTCGACCGGGATCAGCACGCGACCCGCGAGCGTCGTGCCCGGCCCCTGGGACGGGGTCGACCACAGCGGGTTCAGGTCGACCAGGGACAACGCGATCGTGCGCGATCCGGTGAACCAGTAGATGTTGGCGGTGCTGGTCATGGTGGGCACCACCCGACCGGGCGGGTCGCCGCGCAGTTCGTCGGCGGACACCTCCACCGGGTACTCGGCGATCATCCCGCCGGTCTCGGTGTCGAACACGATGAGCTTGCCCGGCACGGCCACCGCGACCCGGTTGCCGGTCACCGCGACCACCCGCGCGCCCTTGTCGCCGACGGTCACGCTGCTGATCACCTGCGGCTCGTCGGACTTCTCCGGGTTCGGCTTGAGCACCGTGATCCGATCCGACGGGTCCTGGTGGTAGCAGCGCTCGATCACCGCCAGCTTGCTGCCGGCCACCGCGAACGACCCGTACCGGCAGCCCGGCCGGGGCTGCTTGTCCGCGTTCACGATGGCGCGCAGCGTGCCGTACTCCAGCGACCGCACCAGGTCGTCGCGCCGGTAGACCTCGAAGTACGTCTCGCCGGTCGTGACGACGTGCGAGCCCTCGTTGAGCAGCCGGGTGTCCAGGGCGGCGTCGCCGTTGCGCTGCGGCCCGCGCTTGCCCGAAGCCGGGTCCAGCGTGGTCAGCTCGGAGCAGTTGGTGTCCTTGCGGTACAGCGCGAACACCTTGCCCCACGCCGTGCTCACCGTGCACAGCGGCCAGTCGCGGCTGTACCGCCAGCGGACGTCGCCGGTCAGCGCGTCCCGCCCGGCGACCTCGCCGTCGTGGCCGGTCACCACCACCGAGTCCAGGCTGACCGGGGTCTGCGTGGCGCTGCTGGGCGCACGCCACACCTCGGCCAGCGTCGGCGGCAGCGCGGTCGCGGGCAGCAGCGGAGTGATCTGGCTCGGACCGGTCTGCGACACGGTGTTGCGGGCGTCGCTGAACGCCCACACCAGGGCGCTCGCCACCAGCACGGCGACCACGACGAGCGCGAGGCCGATGTAGTCGCCCCTGGTCCGCCAGGTGCGGACCGGCCCGGTGGGTCCATCGTCCTGGACTTCGGAGACCGGCTCCGCCAGGACGTCCTCCGTGTCGACGGCGGCTTGGTCGGTCGCGGGGGTCTGCTGGTCGTCAGAGGACTCCAGCACGACCTGACCGTTCGACTCCGCCTGTTCCGGCTGGCCCACTGCCCGACTCCCGGTGGTTCGGTGATCTGTCCGGCCACATGCTGCCGCACGTGGCCGGTGATCCGTGTAAGGAGTCAGTCTGCCGACGGCAGGGCGTCCGCGGAACCTTCGGCTTCCGCACCCGTACGGCGACGCCGCCGCCTGCGGGGGCGTTCGGCGGAGTCCTCCGCGTCGGGCGCTTCGGCCTTGCGCCCGGCCGGGCGCTCGGTGGCGGCCTCCGCGGACGCCTCCGCCGGCTTGCGGCGACGGGTGCGACCGGTGGTGGCCTCCGCCTCGGCAGACGCGTCCGTGGGCGCTTCGGCCGCTGCCTCCGTGGGCGCGTCGGCCGCGGTTTCCGCGGGTGCGTCGGTCGCTGCCGCGGTGGACTTGGTGGTCCTGCGGCGACGGGTGCGGCCGGTGCCCTCGGCTGCGGTCGAGCCTTCGGCGGAGCCCTCGACAGGTGCGTCGGCAGAGCCCTCGGCGGTCGCGTCGGCCGGTGCCTCGGCGGACTTGCGCCTGCGGGTGCGGGCGGGTGCGCTGTCGGCCGGGGTGTCGGTGGGCGCTTCGGTCACGCCCTCCGGGTCGGCCGGTGCCTCGGTCGCCCTCGTCCGGCGGCGACGGGTGCGTCCGGTCGCGCCCTCGGTCGAGTCCGCGGTCGTGCCCTCGGCGTCGGTCGGTGCCTCCGCGGTCGCGTCGGCCGGTGCCTCGGCGGCCTTCGCGCGACGCTGGCGGGTGCGATCGGTGCTCTCGGTCGTGTCGCCGGTCAGGCCCTCGGTCGTGCCCTCGGTGACCTCGGCCTCGGTGACTGCGGCCTCGGTGACCTCGGGTGCCTTCGCGGACGCCTCGGCAGAGGACTCCGCGGACCTGGTCCGGCGGCGGCGGGTGCGGCCGGTGGTGGCCTCGGCGACCGTCGTGCCCTCGTCGGCGGTCGTGCCCTCGGGCGTCTCCGACGGCGTTGCGCCGTCCTCGGCACCCACCACACCGCCACGGCTGCGGCGACGCCGGCGCGACCGGCTCCCGCTCTCCTCCTCGGGCGCGGCCTCGGCCTTCGCGGGGCCACTGGTCCGGCTCCGGCCGCGGCTGCGGGACTTGCGCTCGCCCTTGAGGTTCTCCTCCGGCTCGGCGCCCAGGCCGGCGCGGGTGCGCAGGCCCAGCGGCAGCCGACCGGTGGAGCCCGCCGGGATGTCCAGTTCGGCGAACAGGTGGTCGGACGTCGAGTACGTCTCCACCGGCTCGGGCTTGCCCAGGTCGAGCGCGTCGCTGATCATCTTCCAGCGCGGCATCTCGTCCCAGTCCACCAGCGTGACGGCGACGCCCGTGCGGCCCGCGCGACCGGTGCGGCCGATGCGGTGCACGTAGGTCTTCTCGTCCTCCGGGCACTGGTAGTTGATGACGTGCGTGACGCCTTCGACGTCGATGCCGCGCGCGGCCACGTCGGTCGCCACCAGCACGTCGATCTTGCCGCTGCGAAACGCCCGCAGTGCCTGCTCGCGCGCGCCCTGGCCCAGGTCGCCGTGCACGGCCGCGGCCGCGAAGCCGCGTTCCACGAGGTCGTCGGCGACCTTCTGCGCGGTGCGCTTGGTGCGGGTGAAGACCATCGACAGACCGCGCTCGCGGGCCTGGAGGGCGCGGGCCAGCAGCTCCGACTTGTCCAGCGCGTGGGCGCGGTAGACGAACTGCTCGGTGCGCTCGTGGATCGCGCCCGCGTCGTTCTCCTCGGCGCGCACGTGCGTGGGCTGGTTGAGGAACGTGCGGGCCAGCGTGATGATCGGGCCCGGCATGGTCGCCGAGAACAGCATGGTCTGCCGCTCGTCGGGCACCATCCGCAGGATCCGCTCGATGTCGGGCAGGAAGCCCAGGTCGAGCATCTCGTCGGCCTCGTCCAGCACCAGCCCGCGCACCTTGCCCAGCACCAGGTGGCGCTGCTCGGCGAGGTCCAGCAACCGGCCCGGCGTGCCGACCACCACGTCCACGCCCTTGCGCAGGGCCGCGATCTGCGGCTCGTACGGCCGGCCGCCGTAGATGGCCAGCACGCGCACGCCGAGGTGCTTGGCCGCGTCGGTCAGGTCGTGCGTGACCTGGAGGCACAGCTCCCGGGTCGGCACGACGACCAGCGCCTGCGGCGTGCCGTCACCCGGCACGGTGATGCGCTGGAGCAGCGGGATGCCGAAGCCCAGCGTCTTGCCGGTGCCGGTGCGCGCCTGGCCGATGACGTCGTCGCCGGCCAGCGCGAGCGGGAGCGTCAGCTCCTGGATGGCGAACGTGCGGTGGATGCCCGCCTCGGCCAGCGCGCGCACGATCTCGGCGCGCACGCCCAGTTCGGCGAACGTGGGCGAGTCGGGCGGAGCCGGGACGTCGGCCACCAGCGGGTGGGAGGTGTCCTCTGCGGGGACACCCGCTTCGCTGTGCTCCAACGTCACCGGATCCAAATGGGTCTCTTCGTTTGTCGCGGTCAGGGTGATCGCCTCTCTCGTACCAGCGCGCACGGCCTGTACGGGCCGCTCGACCGCGCCTACCGCCTCTCGGCCGAGGGGGCGGCCGGGCGTTGCGCGGGAGGGCCTGCGAGGTATGTGCGCGCACCCTCTCCTGGCGGCACGGTGCCGCCGTCTCAGCCGTCGGCACCGCTGCGAGCCCCTGCTGGGCCGCGCCACGCCGGGCGTCGAGAAACCACTCTACCTCTCGCTTAGGCCGTTCGGGGTGCAACGACCGCGAGCGCTGCGGACTCGCGTGCCGGGGCTGTTGCCAAGGACACCCGACTAGGCTCCCCTGCATGGGTGAGGCGCAGGTGAGTCGGTCGGTGGTGTCCGGCCAGGTGGCGGAGGGCGTGGTCGACCTGCTCGGCGCGCTGGCGTACGGCGAGCTGTCGGCGTTCGACCGGCTGGCGGAGGACGCGCGGACCGCGCCCACGCTGGCCGGGCGCGCCGACCTGTCCGCGATGGCGGCCGCCGAGATCGGGCACTACGCGCTGATCGAGCGGTACCTGGCCGACCACGGTCACTCGCTGGAGCGGGCGATGACCCCGTTCGTGTCGGGCTTCGACGCCTTCCACGCCTCCACCGCGCCGAAGTCGTGGCTGGAGTCCCTGGTCAAGGCCTACGTCGGGGACGGCCTGGCGGCCGACTTCTACCGCGAGGTCGCGACCTGGCTGGACGAGCCGACGAAGGAGCTGGTGCTCGCCGTGCTGGCCGACACGGGGCACTCCGCGTTCGCCGAGCGCGAAGTCCGCGCGGGCTGCGAGGCCGACCCGAAGCTGAAGGACCGGCTCACGCTGTGGGGCCGCCGGCTGCTCGGCGAGGCGTTGACGCAGGCCCAGTACGTGGTGGCGGAGCGGGACGGGCTGGCCGAGCTGATCGTGCGCGGCTCCGGGGACCTCGCCGGCATCGCGGCGCTGTTCCGGCGGCTCCAGCAGAGCCACACGCGGCGCATGACGGCGCTCGGGCTCGGCTAGGGTTGATTTCGACAGTTGTCTGACCGCCACCGCCGGCGGTCAACGCGTGTACGGAGGTCAGCGTGGAGGTCAGGGTCGGCGTCGCGGACAGCCCGCGTGAACTCGTGGTGTCGAGTTCGCTCTCCCCCGACGAGGTGGAGTCGCAGGTCGCGGACGCGCTCAAGGCGGGCAGCGGACACCTCACGCTGGTCGACCAGAAGGGTGCCCGTTACGTGGTGCCCGCGGCGCGCATCGCCTACGTGGAGATCGGTCCGAGCGACTCGCGTCGGGTCGGGTTCGTGGCCGGTAGTTGAGCTCGGCAGTACGAGAGTACGGAGGAGGGGCGTCCCGACCGGGGCGCCCCTCCTCCGCGTCGCGGCTCAGAACCGCTCGGCGGGCTCCGGCGCGGGCCGGATCACGAACGGCGGGGTGCTGGTGCCGGCGACCCGGTAGCGCTGCCAGGGGTCCTGGTCGGTGAGGGCTCCGGTGGCCGAACCGGTCGGGGTGCGCAGCTCGGCGGATCGCGCGCCGGCTGCCACCAGCTCGGTGACCTGATCGTTCGCCGCGACCCGGCCGTACCAGTGGTAGCGGCCGTCGATGGGCTGGAAGTACCCGCGCAGCTCGACCTCCACCGGCACCTCGCGCTGGTCGAAGACCAGCACCGCCTCGCCGGTGTAGCCGTCCTCGTCGTGCTCCCGGTCCTCGGACATCACGCCTCCTCGCCGTTGACGAGCCGCAGGGGGACGGGCTCGGTGGTGAAATCGGTGGGCAGCGGCGCGTCCTGGTCGAGTTCGACGCCCGCGGAGCGGAGCAGGCCGTCGATGGCGTGCCAGATGAGCGTGGCCAGGTAGTCGCTGAGATTGGCGCGGGTCATGGACTGGCGGTCGAGCCACCAGTCGCCCGCGTTCTGCACCATGCCGACCAGCGCGTGCGCCCAGGGCTCGGCGCCGCCGGAGTCCATGTCGAACGCCCGCAGGTAGTCGCCCAGCAGCCGGGCCAGGGCGGCGGCGATGAGCTGCTTGTCCTCGAGGACCACGTCCTGCTCGACGGGGCGGTCGGTGAACGACTTGCGCACCACGAACCGGTACAGGTTCGGGTTCTCCTCGATGACCGACAGGTAGGCGTCCACGATGCCGCGGATGCGGGCCCGGATCGGGCCCTCGTGGCTGATCGCCGGGACCATCTTGTCCATCAGCATCTCGGTGCCGCGCGTGCCGACCGCCAGGTACAGGTCGGACTTGTCGGCGAAGTGCCGGTACAGCACGGGTTTGCTCACGCCCGCCTCGGCCGCGATCTCGTCCATGCCGACCTCGGGGCCGTGGGCGGCCACCGCCCGGATGGTCGCCTCGACGAACTCCGCCCGGCGCGCCTCGCGGTGTCCCTTCCAGCGCTCCCGGCGTGCGTCCGTTCCGCCCTTGACAGTTCGAGCCATGTGACGCACGCTACCAGAAGTAACTGTTACCTCAAGTCACAGATAACCCTACTGGGGAGGGGCCCGATGACGAGGACCTTGAAGGTCGCCGATCGCGAGAAGACCGCCGAGCGGCTGCTCAACTCCTCGGCTGACAAGTTCTACGACCCCGAGGTGGACATCGACTGGTCCGCGCCGCTGGTCGACGGGCTTCGCTACACGCCCGAGCACCGGTGCTCGCTCTACGGCACCGAGCTGTGGGACCGGATGTCCGAGGAACAGCGGATCGACTTGTCCCGGCACGAGGTGGCCAGCGTCGCCAGCGTCGGCCTCTGGTTCGAGATCCTGCTGATGCAAATGCTGCTCAAGGAGGTCTACCGGTCCGACCCGACGACCAAGCACGCGCAGTACGCGCTGACCGAGGTCGCCGACGAGTGCCGGCACTCCACCATGTTCGCCCGCATGGTCGAACGGATCGGCTGCCCGCCCTACGGTCCCCGCCGGTACACCTACCAGCTGGGCAAGCTGCTCCCGGTGATCGGCTACGGCCCGGCGCTGTACGGTTCGATCCTGGTCGCCGAGGAGATCCTGGACCGGTTGCAGCGCGAGACCATGGCGGACGAGACCGTGCAGCCGCTGGTGCGCATGGTGAACCGGATCCACGTGCTGGAGGAGGCGCGGCACGTCCGGTTCGCCCGCGAGGAGGTGCAGCGCGGCATGGCGAAGCTGACCAGGAAGGAGCTGCCCTACCAGCGCTGGCTGATCGCCACCACGTCCATGTTCATCACCCGGTCGATCATCAACCCGGACGTGTACGCGGCCGTCGGCCTGGACAAGGACCAGGCGCACAAGGCGGCGCTGGGCAACCCGCACTGGCAGCAGACGATCCGCTGGTCCGGTGAGCGGATCATGAAGTTCCTGGACGAGAACGGACTGGTCGGGAAGCCGGGGATGCGGGCATGGCGCCGCTCGTTCCTGCTCGGGTGAGCGCCCGCACGAGTGCGCCCTGGGCGCCTGACCACCGGTTCCCGACCTCCGACGGAACGGCGTTGCACGTGCTCGACACCGGGCCGCGCGACTCGCCGGTGACCACGGTGCTGATCCACGGCTGGACGTTGGACCACACGTCGTGGGACCTGGTGGCGCCGGCCCTGCCCGGTCGGGTTCTCCGCTACGACCACCGCGGGCACGGTCGATCAGCGGCTTCGTCGGTGGACGGTTCGACCATCGCGCGGTGCGCGGACGACCTGGCCGAGCTGATCGCGGCACGCGTGCCCACCGGGCGCATCGTGTTCGCCGGCCACTCGATGGGCGGCATGACGCTCATGGCGCTGGCCGAACAGCACCCCGGGCTGCTCGACCGGGTGGCCGGGATCGTGTTCGTGAACACCTCGTCGGGAGGCCTGTCCGGGTCGACGCTGGGGCTGCCGGGCGTGCTCGGGCGGGCGTTCGTGGCCGGGGAGGCCGCGTCCAACCGGCGACTGGCGAAGCTCCGGCGGGCGCAGCTCTCGCAGCGGACCGGGGTGTTGCGGCCGGGGCTGCGGTGGCTGCTGTTCGGCAAGCGGCCTTCGTGGCGTGACGTGGCGTCGACGGCGGCCATGGTGGGCCGGTGCAACCCGGTCGCCATGGTGGCGTTCCGGGCGTCCATAGATGCACACGACCGGGTGAAAGCGCTCAAGCAGTTCGCCGGTATCCCGACCGTCGTGCTGGCGGGCGGGTCGGACCGGCTGACGCCGTTGCGGCACGCGCGGCTCGTCGCGGACGAGGTGCCGCACGCGGAACTGGTGATCTACCCGGGCGCGGGCCACATGCTGCCGCTGGAGAGATCCGCAGAGGTCACAGCACACATCACCGCCCTGCTGTGACTCACCGCCCTGCTGTGACTCACCGCCCTGCTGTGACCTTCGGCGGTCCCCCTTCGCCGGCACCCTTTCCCGCGATCGCCGGCCCCCTGTCCTGCGATGCCAACCCCACACCGCAATCTCCGCCACTCCACCCGACGAATCCCGCTATGCCAACCCCGACGCGAGGCCGCGTCGGCAGGTCGAACCTCATTTCCGCGATCACGCCCTTCGATCGCGGAAATGAGGTTCGACCTGCCGACTTCCCGGCGGCCGAGCCCGCCGTCTGCGGAGCAGCGGCAAACTAATGCTGCAACGGGAAGCCGCCACCGATGCCTCGCCAGGCGAGGTTCGAGATGAGGGCGACCGCGTCCTCCTTGGCGACCTTGCGGTCGTCGGCCAGCCACGCCCGAGCCGTCACCTGGCTCAGCCCTACCAGGCCGACCGCCAGCAGGCGTGCCCGGTGCTCGTCCAGGCCCGTGTCCGTCGTGATGGTCCCGGTGATCGCGTCCACGCTCTCCGTCGTCGCCCGCTCCACGGCCTGCGCCACCGCGGGCTCGCTGCGCAGGTCGGACTCGAAGACCATGCGGAACGCCTGGCCTTCGCCGTCCACGAAGTCGTAGAACGCGCCGACCGTCGCCTTCACCCGCTGCTTGTTGTCCGTGGTCGAGGCCAGCGCGCCGCGCACGCGGCTCACCAGTTCGTCCACGTGGGACTCCAGCAGCGCCATGTACAGCTCGAGCTTGCCGGGGAAGTGCTGGTACAGCACCGGCTTGCTCACTCCCGCGCGTTCGGCGATCTCGTCCATCGCGGCGGCGTGGTAGCCGTTGGACACGAACACGTCCTGCGCCGCGGCCAGCAACTGGGCACGCCGGGCGGTGCGTGGGAGTCGGACCCCTCGTCCCGCGCCGCCGTTGTGCCCGACCGTGGTCTGGGCCGTCTCCGTCATGGTGCCTCCAGCCAACCTGTACGTCGCGGAACCGGCAGAGGGTTGCCCCGCCGGCTCGTCGGCAACCTTACTCGCTGGTAGCAGCGTTCCGGGAAAGCTTCCCGTTTCGTAGGACGTCCGAGAAGGCATCCTGGAATGGTGACCGAGACCCTGGAGGCGAGCAGAACCGCCATCACCCACGTGCCCCTGTCCACCGCGCCGCTACCTCCGTTGGACTCAACGATCCAGCCGTGGCCTGGTGACTACGCAGAGGTCGCCGGTCACACCGTGCACGTCCGCCGCACCCCCGGCCCGTCCTCGTCGACGGCCGTCTACGTGCACGGACTCGGCGGATCGGCGACCAACTGGACCGACCTGGCCACCCAGCTGTCCGGGCACGTCGACGGGCACGCGCTGGACCTGCCGGGGTTCGGGCGCTCCGAGCCGATCCCCGGCTACACGTTCAGCCTGACCACCCACGCCGAGGTCGTCATCGGGTACGTCGAGTCGCTCGGGGTCGGTGCCGTGCACTTGTTCGGCAACTCGATGGGCGGCGCGATCGCGCTGATCGTCGCCGCCACCCGGCCGGACCTGGTGCGGACGCTCACCCTGGTGTCGCCTGCCGTGCCGGACCTGCGCCCCAGCCTGCGCCGGGTGTCCGACCCCCGGCTGCCGCTGGCCTTCCTGCCGCTGGTGGGCGACCGGGTGCGGCAGAGGCTGGCGCTGGTCACGCCGCAGGAGCGCGCCCAGCAGATGCTGCGGCTGTGCTTCGCGGACCCGTCGCTGGTGCCGGACTGCCGGATCGACCAGTCGGTGGAGGAGTACGCGGAGCGGTCCGCCCAGCCGTGGGCCGGGACGGCGCTCGGTCGCAGCACGGTGGAGCTGATCCGGGCCTGGCTGGTGCCGCGCAAGAAGTCCATGTGGCTGCTCCCGCCGAAGGTGACCTCGCCCACCCTGGTCGTGTGGGGCACGGAGGACCGGCTGGTCAGCGTGCGGAAGGCTCCCCGGGTGACGCGGCTGCTGCCGCGTGGCCGGCTGCTGGTGCTGCCCAGGACGGGGCACGTGGCGCAGATGGAGCGGCCGGTGACGGTGGCGCGCGCCGTGCTCGGGATGTGGGAGTCCGGTGAGACCTGGTAGACGGGCCCGGCAGGGGCCGGTGGCGGGCCGCACCGGGATCCACTCGGTGCACGCCGTTGTGGCACCCTGGTCGCCGTGAACCGGACATCGCAGGCTGGGCGCGACACGGCGTCTTCCTCGGGTGCCCGGCCGACCCCTCCCGACGACCGCTACCGCCGGGGCACCCGTCGGACCGGTGCCGAGCCGCTGACCGCGTCCTGGGAACCCGCCGGCCGCCGCCACCGCAAGCGCCGCCGGGGGTTGAAGGGCCTGATCGCGAACTACGGCTGGCGCATCTACGCGCTGCCCGTGCTGCTGGTGCTGACCGCGCTGGTGGTGCTCGACACGGCCGCGCCCACCCGGCTCGGCTCGGCGGGCGAGGAGTCCGCCGCCCAGACCGCCGCGTCCACGGCGGCGGGTCCGCCGGTCGCCAGCGAGACCCCGCCCCCGAAGGTGGACCTGGTCAACATCCCCACCGCCGTGCTGCCGGACGGGCCTAAGTTCTCCGAGCAGGGCACCGGCACGTGGCAGGTCGTGCCCGGCACGACGCCGCAGGTAGGGCAGGGCAAGGTCTACAAGTACGCCATCGCCGTGGAGGACGGGGTCGAGGCCGCCGACTACGGCGGCGACCGCGACGCGTTCGCGCGGACCATCGACGGGATCCTGGCCGACACGCGCAGCTGGATCGGCACCGGCGAGGTGGCCATGCAGCGGGTGGACGGCACCACGCCCGTCGACTTCACGGTGAGCCTCACCACCACCAGCACCACGCACAGCCTCTGCGGGTTCCAGATCCAGTACGAGACCTCGTGCTGGCACCCGCCCACCGAACGGGTGGTCATCAACACGGCGCGCTGGGTGCGCGGGGCCAAGGCGTTCAGCAACGACTTGTCGACCTATCGCGCGTACGCCATCAACCACGAGGTCGGGCACGCGCTGAAGAACAACCACGAGGGCTGCCAGGAGAACGGCCAACCGGCCCCGGTGATGATGCAGCAGACGTTCGGCGTGGCCAACGACTACGTCGCCCAGTTGAACGAGGTCGACTCCTCGAACCGGGGCATCGTGCCCGCCGACGGCAAGACCTGCACCCCGAACGCCTTCCCGGTCGCACCCAAGTAGCCCGGCGGTGCGCGGACCCGGTGGTGTCCAAACGCTGGGACGGCTTTCCATCCGGGAAGACGGTGGAGCAGGCTGGTGTTGTCCGTCGGTACAGGACATGTTTCGTCGAGGAGGATCAGATGGCGCTTCCGCCGCTCGTGGAGCCCGCAGCGGAGCTGACCAAGGAAGAAGTCGCGCGGTACAGCCGGCACCTGATCATCCCGGATGTCGGGGTTGACGGTCAGAAGCGGCTGAAGAACGCGAAGGTCCTGGTGGTCGGCGCGGGTGGACTGGGGTCGCCGGCACTGCTGTACCTCGCGGCGGCCGGGGTCGGCACGCTGGGCGTCGTCGACTTCGACGTGGTGGACGAGTCGAACCTCCAGCGGCAGGTCATCCACGGCCAGTCCGACGTGGGCAAGCCGAAGGCGGAGTCCGCGCGGGACTCGGTGGCCGAGATCAACCCGTTCGTGAAGGTGGTGCTGCACCAGGTCCACCTCAACTCGGAGAACGTGCTCGACATCTTCCGCGACTACGACCTGATCCTGGACGGCACGGACAACTTCGCCACCCGGTACCTGGTCAACGACGCGGCGGTGCTGCTCGGCAAGCCGTACGTGTGGGGTTCGATCTTCCGGTTCGAGGGCCAGGTCAGCGTGTTCTGGGAGGACGCGCCGGACGGCCAGGGCCTGAACTACCGCGACCTCTACCCGGAGCCCCCGCCGCCCGGCATGGTCCCCTCGTGCGCCGAGGGCGGCGTGCTGGGCGTGCTGTGCGCGTCGATCGGCTCGATCATGGTCACCGAGGCGATCAAGCTGCTCACCGGCATCGGCGAGACGCTGCTGGGCCGGCTGATGGTCTACGACGCCCTGGAGATGTCCTACCGGACCATCCGGATCCGCAAGGACCCGGAGAGCGTCAAGATCACCGAGCTGATCGACTACGAGGCGTTCTGCGGTGTGGTGTCCGACGACGCCCAGCAGGCGGCGGCCGGGAACACCATCACGCCGTTGGAGCTGAAGCAGAAGCAGGACGCCGGCGAGAACTTCCTGCTGGTGGACGTCCGCGAGCCGCACGAGTTCGAGATCGTGCGCATCCCCGGCTCGGTGCTGATCCCCAAGGACCGCATCCTGTCCGGTGAGGCGTTCGCCGACCTGCCGCAGGACAAGCAGGTCGTGCTGCACTGCAAGTCGGGCGCCCGTTCGGCGGAGGCCCTGGCCGCACTGCACCGGGCCGGCTTCAAGGACGCCGTGCACGTCGGCGGCGGCGTGCTGGCCTGGGCTCGCGAAGTGGATCCGAGTTTGCCTGTGTATTAATGCTGTGTTGGATTGCGCCGCCTTCGGCGTCGCGGCTCGGCCGCCTGGAAGTCGGCAGGCCGACCCCTGATTTTTGACGATCGAAAAGCGTGATCGTCGAAAATCAGGGGTCGGTCTGCCGACGCGGCCTCGCGTGGGGGTAAGAGGGCGTAGGGGGCGAAGGGGTCTGGGTGATGGGGCTCGGGTGATGGGGCTCGGGTGATGGGGCTCGGGTGATGGGGCTCGGGTGGGAGCCTGTAGTGGGGCTTGCGGTGTGATGTAGGCGATGTGGTTGGGCCGCAATATTGCGGTTGGGCTGTTCAGGTGCACACCACGCGACGGCGCGCCGAGGTCCACCACCTGAGGCACGGAGACAGGTAGCGTGCCGGCGTGACCCCATCCCCGGAGCCGCCACCGTCGCACGTGCGCGCCGCGTTCGGTGCGCGTGACGCCGAACCGGAGCTGATCGACGCCGGTCCGGTGTGGCGTTGCGGCGACGCGGCGATCCGGCCGGCCGTCAAGCCCGCCGAGGCGACGTGGGTGGCCAAGACGCTGGACGTGCTGGACGTCGAGAACCTGCGCATCGGCAGACCCCTGCGGTCCACCGACGGCCGGTACGTGGTCGGTGGGTGGGCCGCCACCAAGTACCTGTCCGGTCGGGCCGAGCCCCGGCACGACGAGATCGTGGAAGTCGCCGTCAAGCTGCACCAGGCGACGAAGGACCTGCCCAAGCCCCGGTTCCTGGACGCCCGCGCGGACGTGTTCGCCGTCGCCGACCGGTGCGCGTGGGAGGAGGAGCGGGCCGAGTTGGACGCGGAGCTGGGCGGCCGGTTGTTCGAGCTGCTCTCCGCGTACCGCAAGCCGTTGACGCTCAAGCCGCAGGTCGTGCACGGCGACCTGTTCGGCAACGTGCTGTTCGCCGGTGACGCCGCCCCGGCCATCATCGACTTCGTGGCGTTCTGGCGGCCGGCGGAGTACGGCGCGGCGATCGTCGTCGTGGACGCCATGTCCTGGGGTGGCGCGGATCCCGGCCTGCTCCAGCGGTGGGCACACCTGGCGGAGTGGCCCCAGGTGGTGTTGCGCGCGACGCTGTTCCGCCTCGCGGTGCACGCCCTGCACCCGCTGTCGAGCCCGCGGTCGCTGGTGGGGCTGGAGCGCACGGCCACCAAGGTGCTCGAACTGCTCTGAGTTCACCTGTACCCGTCTGGGGCAGGCCTTTCGCGTGGATGAAGCACTGCGCCGTCCCCGTCACCTTCCGGAATAGTTGAAGTCTCAACCAGGTTGTACGGTCCGAGCGACCCGCGAACCACCGCGAGGTCCCGCCGAAGGAGGCAGCGATGCCCGCCGTGACCGCAGACACCCTGACCCTGCCGAGGCTGCCCGAACTGCCGGAAGCCGCGACCGCGTGGCGTCCGGTCGGCAAGGTGGTCCAGGCGCGCAAGTCCTTCGAGGGCGAGGGCTTCCAGGTGCGCCGCCCGTTCCCCGGCGTCGACCTGGCACTGGCCGACCCGTTCCTGCTGCTCGACCACATGGGCGCGGTGGAGTACGGGCCGGGCGAGGCGAAGGGCGCGCCGTGGCACCCGCACCGGGGCTTCGAGACCGTGACCTACATGATCGACGGCGCGTTCGAGCACCAGGACTCCACCGGGGGCGGCGGTCTGATCAAGGACGGCGCCACCCAGTGGATGACCGCCGGCAGCGGTGTCCTGCACAGTGAACTCCCGCCGCAGGACCTCGTGGCCAAGGGCGGTCTGTTCCACGGCGTGCAGCTGTGGGTCAACCTGCCGAAGGCCGCCAAGTGGACCGCGCCGCGCTACCAGGACATCAAGGCCAGCGACACCAGACTGCTGTCCAGCGACGATGGCGGCGCGCTGGTCCGCGTGATCGCGGGCGACGTGGCCGGGTACCAGGGGCCGGGCATGACATACACGCCGATCACCTACCTGCACTCGACCATCGCACCCGGAGCCCGCCTGGCGTTCCCGTGGCCGGAGGACTTCAACGCCATGGTCTACGTGCTGTCCGGACGGGGTGTGGTGGGCGCGGAGCAGCGCCCGCTGGAGGAGGGCCGACTGGCCGTCTTCGGCCACGGCAAGGCGTTGACCATGCGGGCCGCCACCGAATGGGACGTGCTCGTGCTCGGCGGCCTGCCGTTGAACGAACCCGTCGCGCGCTACGGGCCGTTCGTGATGAACACCCGCCAAGAGATCCTCGACGCCATCGAGGACTTCCAGGCCGGACGACTGGGTGGGACGCACGTCCCGCACGTCGGCCCGGCGGACGAGGAGCTGTAAGTGACCGACATCCGTGAACTGCTGGACCGCGGCCGCGAGTTCCGCGCCGCGGGCGACCCGAGCAGTGCCGCGCGGTTCCTCGCGGAAGCCGCGTCGCACGCCCCCGGCGACCGGACCGTGCTCACCGAACTGGCGTTGGCGCACTTCCAGTCCGCCGCGCTGGGCAAGGCCGAGGGCGTGCTGCGGGACCTGGTCGGGCTCGACCCGTCCGACGGCTACACCCGGCTGCTGCTCGGCCGCACGCTGAGCAGGCAGAGCAGGCACGTGGAGGCGTTGCCGCAGCTGCGGCTGGCCGCCGCGCTGACCCGCGACCCGGACGTCGGGGCCGAGCTGGCCCGCGTCGAGCAGCGGGTCACCACAGACCGGGAGGTTCGTCCGCTTTCTCCTTGACGGCGTTCTCCCAGCGGTACGTGCGCAGGTCGACCTTGCCGTCGTCGACCGCCACGCCTTCCTCGCGCAGCAGCTGCAACTGCTCGTCGGCGATGTGCGGGGCGCACGTGCCGTTGGCCCGCAGCACCCGGTGCCACGGCAGGTCGTGCCCGTCCTGGTTCAGGACCTGGCCGACCAGCCGCGGCGACGGGGCGCGGGACAGGTCCGCCACGTCCCCGTAGGTGGCGACCCGGCCGCGGGGGATCGACCGCACGACTTCGCGGACCATCTCGTGCAACTGTTCATCCACCCGCACAGCTTTCCACGACCGGGACGCCGTGCACCGCGACGGGTCAGCCGGTGTAGCCGGCCACGATCCGGGTGAAGTCGTAGGTGCCCTGGTTGGTGCCGCTGCAATCGCTGGTGGAGCCGCCGCAGTTGCCCTTGTCCCGGTTGGTGGCCCAGAACGTGAAGCGCGACAGGTGTTTCGTGGTCGCCCAGTCGCGGATGGCGCGGAACTGCGCCGTGGTCACGGTTTCCCCGGTGTCGGTGATCCCGTTCATGGACGACAGGCCGCTGCGCCGGTACGCGGCGTCGTCGGTCAGCCCGAACGTGGCCTTGACGTGGTTCTTCAGCCCGTCCACGGCGGACTTGGTGCCCGCCACCAGGTCGCTCGGCCCGCCGAAGTTGAACGGCATCACCGCCCACACGTCGACCGGCGCGGCGAGTTCCTTGGACCGCGTGACGAGCCGGAGGCCCCAGCTGTTCAGCCCGGACCGGTTGGTGGGCATGGTGACCACCGTCTTGATGCCGGGGTTGTTCTGCTCCACGATCTTCAGCGCGCCCAGCACGCGGTCCTGCGTGGTCGCGTTCTCGAACTCGGCGGCCTCGATGTCGATGTCGATCGCCTTGAGCTGGTAGGCGTCGATCACCTTCTGGTACGCGCCGGCGAGAGCGGTCGCCGAGGAGCAGTGCTGGCCGAGCTTGCGGCCGGACCAGCCGCCGAACGACGGGACGACGTCGCCGCCGGCCGCCCGGATGTCGCGGATCAGGGTGGCGTCGGCGCCGGTCAGCGGCCGGGTGCCGTCCCACGCCGGGTTGCACCCGCCGTCCGACAGGATGAACGCGAGGGTGAACGCCTTCACGCCGGTCTGGTTCATCACCGTGACCGGGTTGGGTTTCGCGCCCCACTGGTAGAGGTACGGGGACGCCAGGACCGGGTCCTGCGCGGCCTGCGCGGCCGGGGCGAGGGACATCGCCGCGACGCCCGCCGTGAGCACGACCATCAACCGCCGCAAGGGTTTCATCGTTCCTCCACACCGCAGGGGAGCCCGCGCGGGCGGCGGAGTTCGCGTGGGTGGGTCGGTCCCAAAGTGGCCTAGACCACTCGTCGTTGTCAAGAAGGCGTACGAAGGCCGAGGTGGGGACTCGCCCGGCGGGGTGCCGACACCCCGCCGGCACTGTCGGTGCCCCGTGGTTCCATCACCGCATGGCAGTGAACCGAGCGCCGTTGCTGGTGCGCCGGGTGCGGGAGGAGCGCCCCCGGCGTGACTGGAGCGCGCCCGCGCGGGCGGTGTTCGACCACCTGGGCGGGCCGCTGCGCGTGCTGGGCGGTCCCGGCACCGGCAAGACGACCCTGCTGGCCGAGGTGGTGGCCGACCGGGTGCTGCGCGGCGGGGCGCACCCGGAGAGCGTGCTGGTGCTGACCCCGAACCGGCGGGCGGCGGTGGCCATGCGCGCCCACATCACCAGGCTGTTGACCGGCTCCGCCGAGGGCGAGGTGCTGCCGACGACCCAGGAGCCGCTGGTCCGCACCGTGCACTCGTACGCGTTCGCCGTGCTGCGCGCCCAGGCGGTGCGGGCGGGGGAGCCGACACCCCGGCTGCTGTCCGGTCCCGAGCAGGACGCGGTGGTGCGCGAACTGCTCGCCGGCGACGTGAGCATGGGCGCGCCGAGGTGGCCCGAGCGGCTGCGCCCGGCCCTGCCGCTGCCCGGCTTCGCCCAGGAGCTGCGCGACCTGCTGCTGCGCGCCACGGAACGCGGCCTGGCCCCCGAGGACCTGGTCGAGCTTGGCCGGGCGCACGGCCGGGACGAGTGGCTCGCGGCCGGCCTGTTCGGCACCCAGTACGAGCAGGTCAACCTGCTGGCCGGGGCGGGACAGGGGGTGGCCCCGTCGTTCGACGCCGCGGAGCTGGTGGGCAGTGCCCTGCTGGCGTTCGAGACCGAGCCGGACGTCCTGCACACCGAACGCGTCCGGGTGCGCCACCTGCTGGTCGACGACGCCCAGCACCTGGACCCGTTGCAGCACGCGCTGATCGACCGGCTGGGCACGGCCGCGCAGGAGTTCATCCTGGCCGGCGACCCGGACCAGGCGGTGTTCTCCTTCCGGGGCGCCGACCCGGTGCTGCTGTCCGACGCGGAAGGCCCGACCGTCGTGCTGCGCGAGGGCCACCGCATGGCGCCGGAGATCCGGACCGCCGTGGGCCGGCTGGCCGTTCGGCTGCCCGGCGCGTCCCCGACCCGCGAGGTGACCCCGGTGCCCGGCACCGGCAACGTCCAGGTGCGGCTGTTCGCGTCCGGCGCGCAGGAGGCGAGCTGGGTGGCCGACCAACTGCGCCGCGCGCACCTGATCGACGAGGTGCCGTGGTCGGAGATGGCCGTGGTCGCCCGTTCCGCGAGCCGCTCCCTGCCGGTGCTGCAACGCGCCCTGCTGGCCGCCGGCGTGCCGGTGGCCGTTCCGTCCGAAGAGCTGCCGCTGGCCCGGCAGCCGGCCGTGGCCCCGTTCCTGGCGCTGCTCAGGTGCGCCGCGTCGCCCGGCACCCTGGACGAGGACACCGCGGCCATGCTGCTGGCCTCGCCGCTGGGCGGTGCCGACCCGCTGGCCCTGCGCCGGCTGCGCCGAGGCCTGCGCCGGCTGGAGATGGCCGCGGGCGGCGACCGCCCCAGCGGCGAGCTGCTGGTGGAGGTGATCGAGTCCGACGACCGCCTGGCCGCCCTGGAGGACGCCGAGGCGCAGCCCGCGAGGCGCATCTCGGGCCTGCTGCACAAGGCGCGCAAGGGGATCGCGGCCGGCCACAGCGTGGAACAGGTGCTCTGGGACCTCTGGCAGACGACGAACCTGGAGAACCGCTGGGTCGCCCAGTCGGCCCGGCACGGCACCGTGGGCATGCAGGCCGACCGCGACCTGGACGCGATCGTCGGCCTGTTCGAGGCGGCGGCGAAGTACGTGGACCGCCTCCCCGGCGCGGGAGCCGACGGCTTCGCCGACTACCTCGCCGCGCAGCAGATCGTCGGCGACACCCTCGCCGCGTCCGCCCCGGTGGGCGAGGCCGTGACCGTCCTGACCGCCCACGCCGCCGCCGGTCGCGAGTGGACCGTGGTGGCCGTTCCCGGCGTGCAGGAGGGCAGCTGGCCCGACCTGCGGCTGCGCGGCTCGCTGCTGGGCGTGGAACGCATGGTGGACGTGGTGGCGGGCGTGGGCGGGCAGGTGTCCGACATCGCGCCGCTGCTGGCCGAGGAACGCAGGCTGCTGCTGGTGGCCGCCAGCCGGGCGAAGCGGACCCTCCTGGTCAGCGCGGTGCGGGGCGAGGACGAACAACCGTCCCGGTTCCTGGACGAACTGGAGGAGCTGTCGACCGACGAGCCGGAACGCCCGACCTTCACCCCGGAGCGGGGCCTGGTGCTGGCGGAACTGGTGGGCGAGCTGCGCCGGGTCGTCTGCTCGGACGACGAACCGGAGGACCGCCGGGCCCGTGCGGCGACCCAGCTGGCCCGGCTGGCGGCCGAAGGCGTGCCGGGCGCCCACCCCGACTCGTGGTACGGCCTGGCCGAGGTGACGTCGAGCGATCCCCTCTGGACCGAGGAGCACACGGTGAGCGTCTCCCCGTCCACCGTGGAAGTGCTGGCCAAGTGCCCCCTGCGCTGGGTCGTCGAACGCCACGGCGGCCAGGACCCGGCGGAACTGGCCTCCATCACCGGCACCCTGGTCCACGCCCTGGCCCAGGCCGCCGCCACCGGTGCCGACGAGAAGGAACTCCGCACCAAGCTGACCGAGGCCTGGGCGGCGGTCGACGCCGGAGCCCCGTGGTTCTCCCGCCGGGAACGACTGCGGGTGGAACGCATGCTCGACACCTTCCTGAGCTGGCTGGCGTCCAGTCGCGCCCAGCTGACCCAGGTGGCGGTGGAGCAGGAGATCTCGGTGGAGGTGCCGAAGAAGGAGGGCGGTCCCTGGCTGAAGGTCAAGGGCCGGGTGGACCGGCTGGAGACCGACCGGGACGGCCGCCCGGTGGTGATCGACCTGAAGACCGGCAAATCCCCGGTGACCAGGGAGGAAGCCCGCCGGCACCCGCAGCTGGCGGTCTACCAGCTGGCATCGGCCCTGGGCGGCTTCACCCACCTCGGCCTGGGCACGGACCCGGGCGGGGCCCGCCTGCTCTACGTGGCGAAGGAGAACAAGAAGACCGGGGCCACCGAACTGGAGCAGGCACCGCTGGACGAACAGGGTGTCCGAGCCTGGTTGGAGGCGGTACAGGCCGCCGCCAACTCCAGCGTGGGCCCCACCTACACCGCCACCGAGACCCCGGACTGCGACCGCTGCCCGGCCCGGACCTCCTGCCCGGTCCACGCCTCGGGTCGCCAGGTGAGCCAGTAGACCGTCGAACCCGAGACCGGACCTCGCCACCTCACCCGCTGCCGGTGGCGCGTCACGTCGGCCTGCCTGCGGTCACGTCGACCGGCCGCCCCCGCCGGTGGCATCCGCCGGCCGTCTCTGCCACAGTCGTGGACCGCTGAAGCCGGGCCGTCGAGCCCGACCCCGCACGGGTGGGCAACCTCATCGGCCCCCGTTGCTGCGGGTCGCCGAAGGTTCGTCCGGTCGGAGTCGGAGAATGCGAGTCGTGGCGGTGCCGGGCAACGAGCGAGAGCGGGTGGGTGAGCTGAGTCGGCTTGCCAGCCCGTTCGAGGTCGCCGAAGCTCTCGGCCTGCCCAAGCCGACGCCCGAGCAGGCGGCCGTCGTCGCCGCCCCGACCGCTCCCGCCCTGGTCGTGGCGGGCGCGGGCGCGGGCAAGACGGAGACCATGGCCGCGCGGGTGGTCTACCTGGTCGCGAACGGCTTCGTCACCCCCGACCGCGTGCTCGGCCTCACGTTCACCCGGAAAGCCGCCCGCCAGCTGTCCGACCGCGTCCGGGCCCGCCTGCGCCGCCTCGGCGGCTCGTCCCTGCTCGACGACCTGGACCCGAGCGGCGAACGCCGGGCCTCCGTGCTCACCACCGAACCGGTGATCCTCACCTACCACGCCTACGCGGGCCGGCTGGTCGGCGAACACGGCCTCCGCCTGCCGGTCGAACCGGGCGTCCGCCTGCTCACCGAGACCGCGGCGTGGCAGTTGGCGCACCGCGTCGTGTCGACGTGGACCGAGGACATCGACACCGACAAGGTCCCCGCCACCGTCACCGGCTACCTGCTCGCGCTGGCCGGCGAGCTGGGCGAGCACCTGGTCGAGCCGACCGCGCTGCGCAAGCACGCCGAGTGGCTGGCGACCGTGGTCGAGTCCGCCCCCAAGGCCCCCCGCCAACGCGACGCGCTGCCGGAGAAGCTCAAGGACATCATCGGCGCCCAACGCCTCCGCGTGAACCTGCTCCCGCTCCTGGAGGCGTACCAGGCCCGAAAACGCCGTGAAGCGGCCATGGACTTCGCCGACCAGATGTCCCTCGCCGCACGTCTGGCCAGCGAACACCCGGAGGTCGTGCGCGGCGAGCGGGAACGCTACGGCGCGGTCCTCCTGGACGAGTACCAGGACACCGGCCACGCCCAGCGCGTGCTGCTCAGGTCCCTGTTCGGCCGCGGCGAGCCGATGTCCGTGACGTCGGTCGGCGACCCGGCCCAGGCCATCTACGGCTGGCGCGGCGCGTCGGCGGCCAACCTGCCGCGCTTCGTCCACGACTTCCCGCCGGCCCGCAAGTACGGCCTGCTCACCAGCTTCCGGAATCCACCGGAGGTGCTGACCCTCGCCAACGCCGTCTCCGCCCCGCTGCGCGCCGCCGGGCTGGACGTCGAAGAGCTGCGCGCCCGACCCGGCGCGGGCCCCGGCGACGTCCGCATGGGCCTGTTCACCGACATCCGGGCCGAACTGGACTGGATGGCGGACACCGTCGCGGCGCAGTGGGAAGCGCACCTGGACTCCAGCGACGAGCCCCCGACCGCCGCGGTCCTGGTGCGCAGGCGCGCCGACATGGCCGGCATCGCCGCGGTGCTGCGCGAACGCGGCCTGCCCGTCGAAGTCGTCGGACTCGGCGGCCTGCTGGACGAACCGGAAGTCCGCGACCTCACGAGCGCCCTGCGCGTCCTGGTGGACCCGCTGGCGGGCACCGCCGCCGCCCGCCTGCTGACCGGCTCGCGGTGGCGGGTGGCCGCCGTGGACCTGGCCGCGCTGTGGCAGCGCGCCCGCGAACTCGCCGGCGCCCCGAGCCGCCAGTCCGTGGCGGACAACCCCTTGGCCGTCATCGCCGACGCGCTCCCCGGCGAGCACGCCGAGCAGGCCGGCCTCGCCGACGCCCTGGACGACCCCGGCGACCCGACCGCGTACTCGGCCGAGGGCTACCGCCGCATCCGCAGGCTGGGCGCGGAGCTGTCCGCCCTGCGGCGGCGCCTGGACCAGCCCCTGCCCGAGCTGGTCGCCGACGTGGAGCGCACCCTGCTGCTCGACATCGAGGCCATGGCCCGACCGGGCGGCGTGGGCCGGGCGCACCTGGACGCGTTCGCCGACGTGGTGGCCGACTTCGCCGCGGCCAGTCCGTCCGCGACCCTGCCCGCCCTGCTGGACTACCTCTACACCGCCGAACACGCGGAGGACGGCCTGGAGCCCGGCGAGGTGGAGGTGGCCGAGAACCGGGTGCAGGTGCTGACCATGCACTCGGCCAAGGGCCTGGAATGGCACATCGTCGCCCTGCCGCACGTGGTGAAGGACGTGTTCCCCGGGCGCAAGAAGACGTCCTGCTGGCTCAAGGCCGTGGCCGAGCTGCCCGCCGACCTGCGCGGCGACGCCGAGGACCTGCCCAAGCTCCGCATCCCGGGCGGCAGCAACCGCAAAGAGGTCGAGGAGGCCCTGGACCGGCACGCCGACGACTTCGAGGACCGCCGGCTGGTGGAGGAGCGCCGGCTCCTCTACGTGGCCCTGACGAGGTCGGAGCACAGCCTGCTGGTCTCCGGCCACTGGTGGGCCGAAACCGGCGACAAGCCCAAGGGCCCGTCGGCGTTCCTCACCGAACTCCGCGACGCGGTGCTGGCGGCGGACCACCCACCGGCGGACCTGGTCCACTGGGCACCCCAGCCCGAGGAAGACGAACCGAACCCCCTCGCGTCCCAGACGAAGTCCGCCGACTGGCCCGCCGACCCCCTGGGCAAACGCCGCGCAGCGGTGGCCGAAGGCGCCGAACTGGTCCTGGCCGCCCTGGAACGCCTCCGGACGGCCACCGCCGACACACCACCGGCTTCGCCCGCTGCCACCCCCGCCGCTGTCAACCCAGCTGTCACCCCCGCCGTCGCTGCCATCCCAGCCGCGACCGCGCAGTCCGGCGTAGCGGCACAGCTCCCGCCCGAGCCCGAGCAACCTGACGATCTGCCGCCCGAGCCCGAAGCCGACTACGACGTCCCCCCGGACCTTTCCCCGGACCACGATCTTCCGCTGGAGCCCACGTCTGAGTACGACGACCTCCCGCCCGAGCCCCCAGAGGACTACACCGAAGGCGATCCGGCCGACCAGCCCGGCGACCCGGCCGACTCCGACGACCCGGCCGACCTGCCCGCTGAACCGGACCACCTGCCCGACGACCAGGCCGACCCGCCCCACGACCCAGCCGACGTGCTCGACGAACCGGACGGATCAGCCGAAGACCCGGAGGGCTGGGCGCGGGACGTGGACGTGCTGCTCGCCGAACGTGCCGCCGCCGCGGACCGCCGCGAACGAGTCGTCCTGCCGGAACACCTCTCGGTGAGCCAGCTGGTCGAACTCGCCGCCGACCCGGACCTGCTGGCCCGCCGCCTGCGCCGCCCCCTGCCGTTCCCCCCGAACCCACTGGCCCGGCGGGGCACGGCGTTCCACACCTGGCTGGAACAGCGCTTCGGCGCGAGCAGGCTGCTCGACCTGGACGAGCTGCCGGGAGCCGCCGACGAGGGAGCCTCACCGGACACCGAGCTGGGGCGTCTCCAGGAGGCGTTCCTGGCGAGCAGGTGGGCCGACCGCACCCCGCACGACGTCGAAGTCCCGTTCGAAGCCGAGATCGAGGGCCTGTCGGTGCGCGGACGCATGGACGCGGTGTTCGCCGACCCCGACGGCGGCTGGACCGTGGTCGACTGGAAGACCGGCGCGGTGCCCGACGAGGAACGGATGCCGGCGCTGTCGGTGCAGCTCGCGGCCTACCGGCTGGCCTGGGCGGCGCTGGCGAAGACCCCGGTGGAACGGGTCCGGGCGGCGTTCCACTACGTGCGGCACGACCACACGCTGCGCCCGGCGGACCTGCTCGACGCGGACGGCCTGCGTGCGCTGATCCGCTCCGTGCCGTCCTAGCCCCGGCCGGCGGTCGCTAGCTGTTCACCCGCGCGTGCGCCGGAACTTCCCTGAGCACGCGGTCGTAGAGGACTTCCAGCAGCCAGCGGCCGAACAGGGACGGGCCGAACTCGGTGGACCGGTCCTCCGGCGGCACGAGCAGCTCAGCCGTGCCCGCTTCGTCCACGGCCACCACGCCGATGCCGTAGTAGTCCAGCTCGATCAGCGGCCACGATTGACCGCCCTGCGGCGCGGGCAGCACCACGGAGCACGGCGCGAGCGTCATCAGGGTGCCGCACGACTGCAGAGCGCGGTCCACCGTGGACTCGCCCACCAGCACCCCGACCAGTTCCACCGCGGGCATGGGCAGCTGGTCGTGCGCGGCCGGCTCGAACCACGAGCGGAACCACGACGGGTCCGCCTGCGGTGGCCAGCCGTTCGCGGTGCGCCACTCGTGCACGTCGGCACGAACCCGCACGACGGCCGACACCTGGTGACCCAGCACGGCGACGTCGGGTACGACGATGCCGCGCCAACCGAGTGCCGACGCGGCATGGTGGAGGAGCGGTTGCACTCGGGCATCCTAGGGCTGGTTTCGGTTTCAATGACAGACCCGGGGCGCGCGCTGGGTGTCCAACCCTGCGCCCGGGGTGATCAGGGGGCGGAACGACGGACGCGCAGCGCCCACACGATCAGCGGCACCTGGAGCGGCAGCCGGCCGTAGGCGATGGCCCTCGCCCTGGGCGACTTCGTGCGGTAGTTGTAAGCCATCTTCACGTTCGCCGGAAGCACTGCGGCGAAGAATCCCGCTGCCAACAGCCCGCCGAGGCCGCGGGTGCGCGGCGCGGCAACCGCGGCGGCCAACGCCACTTCCGCCACACCCGAGGCATAAGTCCAGGTCCGAGGCTTGCCCGGCAGAGCGCGAGGAATGATCGCGTCGTACGGCTTCGGCTTCGCGAAGTGCGTGACGCCGGCCGCGCCGAGCAGCCCGGCCAGCGCGAGCGCCGACCAGGATCGGGAACGAACGGGTTCCATGGGGTCCACCCTGTCATGTCACCCGCCTGCGGGCCCGTCCAGGGTTATCCTCCCGCACCGTGAGCGGTGATCCGGAAAATCCCGAACGTGCGGCGGTGAACGCCCTCGCCGGCGACTTCCTGGCGGGCCTGCGCGAGTGGCTCGCCATCCCGTCGATCGGCACCGACCCGGCGCACCACGGTGACGTGGGCAGATCGGCGCGCTGGCTGGCGGACGCACTGCGCCGCGACGGGTGGCCGGACGTCCAGGTCTGGGACACCGGCCCCGCGCTGCCCGCCGTCTACGCCTGCCGGCCCGCCGCCGACCCCGACGCGCCGACCGTGCTGGTCTACGGCCACCACGACGTGCAGCCCGTCGACCCGGTCGAGCAGTGGCACCACCCGCCGTTCGAACCGACCCTGGTGGGGGAGGAGCTGTTCGGGCGCGGAGCGAGCGACGACAAAGGCCAGATCGCGATGCACCTGCTCGGCGTCAAGGCGCACCTCGCGGCCGTGGGCGCCGCTCAGCCGGCCGTGACGATCAAGCTGTTCATCGAGGGCGAGGAGGAATCCGGCTCGCCCTTCCTCACCCGCCTGCTCGACGACCACCGCGACGAACTCGAGTGCGACCTCGTGGTGTTCACCGACACCCCGCTGTACGCGCGGGACGCGCCGACGATCTGCACCGGGCAGCGCGGCGTCTACGGCGCGGAGGTGGTGTTCACCGGCGGCAGTTCCGACGTGCACTCAGGCCGCGCGGGCGGCAGCGTGCCCAACCCGGCCACCGCGATCGCCCGCCTCGTCGCCGCCCTGCACGACGACCAGGGCCGGGTCCAGCTGCGCGACTTCTACGCCGACGTCGTGGAACCCACCGAAACCGAACGCGCCGACTACGCCGCCCTCCCGTTCGACGAGAACGTGTGGCTGGCCAACTCCGGCGGCGCGCAGGCACTCTCCGGCGAGGAGGGCTGGTCGACCCTGGAACGCGTCTGGGTCCGCCCGACCGCCGAGGTCAACGGCATCCACGGCGGCTACACCGGCCCCGGCCTGAAGACCATCGTGCCCGCCTCGGCGTCGGTGAAGCTGTCGTTCCGCCTCGTGCCCGACCAGCGCCTGGAACAGGTCGCCGACGCGCTGCGCGAGTTCGTCGCCGCCCACACCCCACCCGGCCTCCGCGCGGAAGTCATCCCGCGCGGCGACGGCGTCCCGCCCTACGCGATGGACGTGTCCCACCCGGCCGTCGGCGCGTTGAGGGACGCCGTGGAAGGCGCGTTCGACCAGCCGGTCCGCTTCAGCCGCACCGGCGGCAGCGGCCCGGCGGCCCTGTTGCACGGCTGGCTCGGCGTGCCGGTCGTGTACCTGGGTGCGACGTTGCCGGATGATCGCATCCACGCGCCCAACGAGCGCGTCGTCGTGCCGCTGCTGCTACGCGGTGCCGAGGCCGCCGCCAGACTGTGGCGGCTACTCCCGGAGAGGCTGTCATGATCCGCCGGTTCCACCAGGGCGAGCCGCTCAGCGAACGACCGGGCCATTCGCTCGTCGGCGTGATCAGGATGCCGGACACCGTCCAGAGTCCGGTCAGCGCGATCATGAAGCGGGTCGTCGGCGCGCTGACCGCACTGATGGCCGCCGTGCTGATCGTCTACTTCGACCGCGACGGCTACCGCGACGTCAACGAAGACGGCCTGTCGTTCCTCGACGCGGTGTACTACGCCACGGTGTCGCTGTCGACCACCGGCTACGGCGACATCACCCCGGCCAGTTCGTCGGCCCGGCTGGTCAACGTCCTGGTGATCACCCCCCTCCGGGTGCTGTTCCTGATCGTCCTGGTCGGTACCACCCTCGAAGTGCTCACCGAACGCTCGCGGCAGGCGCTGCGGATCCAGAAGTGGAGGACCAAGGTGCGTGACCACGTGGTCGTCGTCGGGTACGGAACGAAAGGACGGTCCGCGGTCAGCGCCCTCCTCGGCGACGGCATGGTGCCCGGCTCCATCGTCGTGGTCGACACCACCCAGGAATCCCTGGACGCGGCGTCCGCGATCGGCCTGGTCACCGTGCACGGCTCCGGCACCAGCAACGACGTGCTCCGGGTAGCGGGCGTCCCCCGAGCCCGAGCCGTCGTGGTCGCCGCCAATCGCGACGACACCGCCGTCCTGGTCACCCTGACCGCCCGCGAACTGGCGCCGAAGGCCCAGATCGTCGCCTCGGTCCGGGAACGCGAGAACGAACACCTCCTCCGCCAGTCCGGCGCGGACTCGGTCGTCGTGTCGAGCGAAACGGCAGGCCGACTCCTCGGCATGGCCACCGCGACCCCGTCGGTGGTGGACATGGTGGAAGACCTCCTCACCCCGGACGCCGGCCTGTCCATCGCGGAACGCGACGTCGAACCGTCCGAGATCGGCGGCTCCCCCCGCCACCTGCCCGACATAGTGCTGGGCGTAGTCCGAGCCGGAACCCTGTACCGGGTCGACGCCCCGGAAGCCGACGCGGTAGAAGCCGGCGACCGCCTCCTCTACGTGAAGAAGGTGACCCCGCCCAAGCAGTCCTGACCAACCGCCACAGCCCCGCTGATCGACCGGGCAACAACTCGACCTGATCGACCGGGCAACAGCCCGAACGACTCCGGCCTCGGAGCGCGGCAGCACGACGGCCGGTGGCTCCGGCCCACCGGCCAGACCGCCCGACACCACCACATCGGCCCCGGTTGCCACAGCGACTCGATCCAGGTAGACAGCGCCCAGCCGCCCAGCCGCCCAGCCGCCCAGCCGCCCAGCCGCCCAGCCGCCCAGCCGCCCAGCCGCCCAGCCGCCCAGCCGCCCAGCCGCCCAGCCGCCCACAGCCCCGCTCAGCCGCCGCCCACGCCACCCAGCGGCCCGCCCAGCCGCCGCTCCCGCCCACGTCCAAAGCGCGCGATCAGCTCGCCGGCGTGCCCTCGTCCGCCAGTGGGATGCGGACCTGGAAAGCCGCACCCGGACTGGCGAAGGCGATGCAGGACAGGTCGCCGCCGTGGGCTCGGACCACGCCGCGGGCGATGGGGAGGCCAAGGCCTGAGCCGCCGGAGCGACGGTCCCGGGCCTCGTCCAAGCGGACGAGGCGGTCGAAGATGCGGTCTCGGTCTTGCGGGGGCACACCCGGACCGTCGTCGGAGACGACGAGCCGTGCGTAGCTGCCCACGGTCGACACGTGCAGGCGCACCTGCCCGGACGGGCCGGTGGCCTGGCGGGCGTTGTCGGCCAGGTTCGCCAGAACCTGGGCCAGGCGTTGCGGGTCGCCCGACACGTGGGCTGACGTGCCCTCCGCGGCGATGTCGAAGTCGGGTGCGAGCAGCCGGGTGCGGCTCACTTCCGCTTCCGCCAACGCCAGGAGGTCCACCCGTTCCCGGTACAGCTCCAGACCGGCGTCGATCCGGGCCAGGGCGAGCAGGTCGTCCACGAGGCGGCCGGCTCGGCGGGACTCCCGCACCAGCAGCAGGTTCAGCCGTTCCCGTTCCTCGGCGCTGCTGGTGTGCATCAGCGCCTCGGCCACCGCCTGCACACCGGCGACCGGCGTCCTCAGTTCATGCGCCGCGTCCGCGACGAATCGTTTGGTTCGTTCCTCTGATCCCTCCAATGAGTCGAGCATGTCGTCGAACGCGGCCGCGGTCCGACCGAGCTCGTTGTCCGTTCGTTCCGGGCTGAGCCGGTGGCCCCGGTCGCCGCTCGCGATGGACCGGGCCAGCGTGGTCATCGCGTCCAGCGGGGCCAGCGCCCGACGCACCACCCACACCAACGCCACCGCCGTCACGGCCAGCGCGCCGAAGCCGACCAGCACCAGCAACCGGCGCAACCGGGCCTGCGCGACGGTGATCACCGACGACTCGGCGTAGAGCGTGATGGTCGACCCGTCCGACAGGCCACGGGTGACCTTGTGGGTCACGTCGTCACCCGGCGCCTGGCCGAACACCGTGCCGTCCGGCATCGCCAGCCGGACCTGTACACCCCGGTTCTCCAACCGGTTCGCCAGTTCCGCGCCGCGCACCCGCTGCCGGACCAGCGTCTGCGCGTTGCGGGACTTGTCCAGCAGCGCGGTCTCCACGTCCCGCTGGGACTGCGACGCGAACATCGCGTCCACCACCAGCACCAGCCCGACCAGCACGACGCCGAGCACCGCGATCGCGGAGACGGTGACCCGGCGCCGCAGGGACACCGTCCGCAGGTTCACGAGTCTTCTGCCCGCAGCACGTACCCGAGGCCCCGCACGGTGTGCAGCAGCCGGGGACCGTGCTCCTCCAGCTTTCGGCGCAGCGCGCTGACGTGCACCTCGACCAGATTCGGGTCGTAGTCCTCGTAACCCCACACCGCGGTCAGGATCTGCGTCTTGCCGACCACCCGCCCGCGCTGGGCGGCCAGGTAGCGCAGCAGCCGCAACTCGGTCGCGGTCAGCTCCACGGTCGCGTCCCCGCGCAGCACCACCGCCGAGTCGGCGTCCACGACCAGGTCGCCGATCTGCACGGTCGACGGTGTCCGCCCCAGCCTGCGGAGCACCGCGCTGACCCGCGCCACCAGTTCGGCCAGCACGAACGGCTTCACCACGTAGTCGTCCGCGCCCCGGTCGAGTCCGCGCAGCCGGTCCGACACACCGTCGCGGGCCGTCAGCATGACCACGCCCGCCCCGCTGGTCCGCCGGATGACCTCCAGCAGCACGAACCCGTCCCGACCCGGCAGCATCACGTCGAGGACTACCAGGTCCGGTCGGAACCGGGCCAGCTCGCCCTCCAGGTCCCGGCCGTCCGGACGGACCTGGACCTGGTATCCCGCATCGCGCAGGGCCGAGCTCACCGCGGCGCCGATGGCCTCCGCGTCTTCGATCACCAGCACCCTGGCAGCAGTCGACACCTCCTCATTCTGCGTGGTGGGGACATGGCCCCGCCCGCGTCTTCAGCCTGCGTTCAGGCAATCGATCGGACGGCGGTGGAGCGTTGGAGTGAACGCGTCGGGAACGGTGGTGGGTCGGGCGGACGGGCAGTGTCCGCGCCGAGTGGGCGTCAGGGCAGCGGCGGAGTGCGGCGTCAAGGGGCGCGGGCGGGCCGAAGACCCGGTCTGGAGTGCGGCGGGAGCGGGGCGGCCGGCAGCGTGGACGGTCGGGTCGGGGCGTTCTCCTTGGATCTCTTCATGGGTACATCTTCGAACAGCAGTTCGAGGGGGGTCAAGATCACTATCGGGTGATGTGGACAGGGGCGGAACACGTGCCCACCCCCACGACAACAGGGCTCGTCGTCTGCGACCATCCACCCTGTGGCGGTTCGGCTGAGCCCTGTCCGATGGGCGCTGATCCTGCTGGTCATCGGACTGGCGGGAGTCGCGGCGGCGGGCGCGCTCTGGTGGCCGGGCGGCTCCTCCGCCGAGGTCCGGCGGGTCGCGGCGACCGTCGTCGCCCCGGCGTCCTGCGGCGGCTCCGACGCCTACGACCGCGTCGAGTTCAAGATCGACGACGAGACCCGCACCGCCAGGCTGGACGGCTGCGGTCACCAGGAGAACGAGGTCGTCGACATCGCCATCCCGGCCGACACCAGCGGCGACTTCATGGTGCAGGTGGCCGACAGCGCCCCGGTGAAGGTGCCGTTCGAAACCCGCTTGGCCGCGATGCTCGTGTGCCTGAGCGGCCTGGCCGGTGGGCTCTACGCCCACCTGCTGGGCAGACAGACTCAGGCGACGGCCTCCGCCGACGCCGTATAGGTGTTGCACGACGTGGTCACGCCGGACGTGAACCCGTAAGACGCCCACTCGGCCTGGTTGTCCGGGCTGCCGTGGGCATTTTTGTCCGCGGGCTCCTCCACGGCGTACTGGAAGTCGTCCGCCGCTTCTTGCGCCAGGTCGGAGCCGATCGAGGTGGACACGGTCGTGAGGAACATCCCCGCGAAGCAGTTGGCCTGCAGCTCGATCCGACGGGACATCTCCAAACCGGCGGGCGTGCCTTCGCCCGCGTCCACGATCTTGCTGTCCGCCGCGCGCAACATCCCGGTCAACGCCTGCACGTGATGCCCGTATTCATGCGCCAACGTAGCCAGGTGCGTTCCCGGCCGCTCACCACCGCCGTTGTTGCGCAAGCGCGACGTGGGCATGTAGATGGTCCGGTTGCGCCCGCAGTAGTACGCGACCGCCTCGTTCTCGGCAGGCGCCGAGCCGCACGGCCCGTCTTTCAGATCGGGCGACGTGTCCAGCACCGGTGGGTCGAACGGCAGGTTCTCCTGCTGCAACGCGGGCCGCCACGTCTGATCCAGACACGCGACACCGGCCGTGTAGTACGCCGACAGCTCCTCGTCCGACACCCCGAACGCGGGCAACGCGCACGTCGCGACCGCGAGACGTACCGGTGAGGTGAGCAACGGGTGGTCTGCGAGCCGGTGCACGGCACGTGGCCGAGGTGGCTCGACGGCCGTGGAGGACGAGGCCGGCGCCATCGGAGCCGCCACGGCACGACCGCTGATCTGCCGGTTCAGGTCCAGCTGGGTGACCAGGCCGAGGCCCAGCACGCACAACACGATCAACGAGAACACGCCGATGAGCACGATCGGGTTGTTCTTGGGCTCTTCGGGCGTGTGCACGGTCCTCCAGTCGGGTCAGCTGACTTCCGCCGCGCTGGCGAGCCAAGTGTTACACGCGCTCGTCTCGTTGTTCTTGAACCCGTGGTTGACCCAGGCGGCGTTGCGCTCCGGTGCACCGTGGTCCCGGTTCGGGTAGATCGGGTAGTCGCCCCGGTTGCCCGCGTCGGTCAGCGCCACCGAGATCACGTCGTCGGGCACCGCGCCGTGCGACAGCGGTGCCAGCGTCATCCCGCCGAAGCAGGTCGCCTGGAGCTCCTTGCGCCGGTTCAGGTCCAGACCCGCCTCGGTGTCCCAACCGCCCTTCTCGTACTGGGCCTGGCTGGACGCGCGCAGGATGCCGGACAACCACTGGATGTGGTGCCCGTACTCGTGCGCGAGTTGCCCCAGGTACTTGCCGGGGTGGTTGGGGTTCGCCGAGCCCTGTTCGTTCGCGTAGTGGTTCGGGGTCCAGTAGATGGTGCCGTCGCAGTACATGGCGGTGCGGTCAGGCCCCATGGAGCCGCACGTGTTGGTGATGTGCGACGTCACCATGACCAACTCCACCGGCTGATACGGCAGGTTCGCCTTCTGGAACGACGGCTTCCACATCGCCTCGATGCACGGCAGTGCGGCGCGCAGGAACTGGTCCTGTCCGCCGGGCGAGTAGTTCATGCTCGGCAGACCGCATCCGTCGATGTTGAACGCACCCAGGCCCGAACCGTGGATCGGGTTGTCGCCGAGTGCGATCACGGCCTTCGGGCCGGCTTTGGTCGTGCTGGTCGACGTGGACCTCGTGCTGCTCGACGTCGTGGTCGTCGTAGTGGCCTGGGTCGTGGTGGTTGTTGTTTCGTACGTGTACGTATAGCTGGAGTAACCCGAATACGCGGAATCGCTGACGCTTTTACGCATGCTGGTCGCGGCCACGATGCCGACCGTCGCGATACCCAGGACGACGACTCCGATGAGCACGCCCGCGATGAGCGGACCATTGCTCTTCTTCCGCGGCATCGGCGGATACGGCTGCCCCCATCCGGGTTGGGGACCCCAGTTCACCGGCGGCGGCTGCGGCGGGGCCATCGGCGGCGGCATACCCGGCTGGGGCTGTTGCTGCCAAGGCTGCGCGGGCGGCATCTGCGGAGGCTGGTAGGGCTGCTGCGGAGGTTGGTGGGGCTGCTGCGGGGGCTGTTGCGGAGGTTGCTGCGGCTGGTCCTGCGCGGGCCACGGACGGGTCGGCTGGGGGTTCAGCGGGGCGGGCACGGGCGGTGGCCCAACCGGTCGTGGCGGCGGCCAGCCACCCGGCGGCGGTGGTTGCGTCATCGCTGGTGGTCCCCCATATCGCGGATGCCCGAATCAGCACAGAAGCATAGGCGGACTCCGCTATTCTCCGCGGCCGTGTTGAAAAACTGGGGAGCGGCGATCACCTGCGCCGTCGCGCTGTGCTCGTTCGCGGGCGCCGCGTCGGCGCAGCCGAGCAGTCCGGTCGGTCTGCCCGGCACGGTCGGAGCCGACGTGCGCCTCAAGTTGGAGCGCGACGGCAAGCTCACCGTGACGGAGGTCGTCAGCGTCCCTGAAGGCAGGACCGCCAAGCGGGTGGTCCCGCTACGGATCGCGGTCAGCGACACCCGGGACCGGGTGTTCGAAGTCGGCAACGCGTCCGTCCAGGGCAAGGGCACCGCGACGTCGTCCGCCGACGAACTGGTCATCGCGCTGGAACCCGGCACGTCCACCGTCACGTACTCGGTGGTCGGTGCGGTCGCCAAGATCGGCGACACGCTGGAACTGCGCTGGCAGCCCGCGAGCGGCTGGGACACCGCGCTGGATTCGGTGAAGGTCTCGGTCATCACGCCGGATGCCCCCAAGTCGGTCAACTGCCTGGCCGGCGCGCCGGGCACCTCCAAGCCGTGCACGACCGCCGAGCTGGGCGACGGCCGCGGTGTGCGGGCCACCGAAATCGGTCTTCCCGCTGGTGAGCGTATCGATGTCGCGGTCGGGTTGCAGGACGGTGCGGCACCGGCGAACGCCCGGATCGAGGAGACGTCGGGGCTCGCGGCGGCGTTCGCGCTGACGCCCGTGACCGGTGTCGTGCTGGGTCTGCTCGCGGTGTTGTTGCTGGGTGGCGTGCTGCTGCTCTGGTACTTGCGCGGACGGGACGCGCGGGCGCTGGCGGGCGACGTCGGGCCGGTGAACGTGCTGCTGACCGACGGTTCCGGCCGGGTCGCGTTCGCTTCCCCGGACGGCGTGCTGCCGGGCCAGGTCGGGACCGTGGTGGACGAGCACGTCGACGTGGTCGACGTGACCGCGACCATCGTGGACCTCGCGGTGCGCAACTACCTGTGGATCGAAGAGGTCGGCGGGATGGACTGGCGGTTCGTCCGGCGCAATCCGGCGGACCAGTCGCTGTCCGGGTACGAGCGGGCGGTGTACTCGGCGCTCCTGCCCGACGGCGTGGACTCCGTGCTGCTGTCCGAGCTGCGTGGCCGGCGGATCGACCTGAGCCGGGTGCGGGACGCGCTGTACGCCGACGTGGTGGCGAAGAACTGGTTCGCGCGGCGGCCGGACGCGGAGCGCAGCCTGTGGTGGTGGGCCGGGATCGGGCTGGCGCTGCTGGGTGTCGCGCTGACCGTGCTGCTGGCGTTGGTGACGGGTCCGGCGCTGTTCGGCGTGGTGGTTGTCGTCGCGGGTGTCGCGCTGGCGCTCGGGGCGCGGTCGATGCCGGCTCGGACCAAGCGGGGCAGTGCGCTGCTGGAGCACGTGCGGGGACTGCGGGGGTACCTGGTTTCGGTGCAGCCCGGCGACATCCCCGAGGCCGACCGGGAGATGGTGTTCTCGCGGTCGCTGCCCTACGCGGTGGTGCTCGGGGAGACGGAGCGCTGGCTGGGTGCCTTCGCCGGCGGACAGCCCGGGCTGTACTGGTTCGGCGAGGCGGAGCAGGGCGGTGACCTACGCCGATTCGCCCACAAGTTCCCCGCTTTCCTGGGCGCGGTGGACGGTGTGCTGGCGCAAGCGGGCCACCTGAGGTCGCTGCACAGCTGACGTTCACCCGTTGGTGATCTTGCCCTCATCGAACCGGTGTTCGACAATTAACCCGTCCGACCGCAACCTCCGAAGGGCAGCGGAGCGCGTCGGCCGGGCACGGTGCCGGAGTCTCGGCAGGTGGGCTAGTCGCGGGTTCGCGGTGGGCGGACACGGGCGTTGCTCCGGGCAGGCCACCTGCGGTCCTCGCAGGGCCGGAAACCCGTAGGCTGCGTCCATGGCGCTACCCGAACTGCACAGGTTCACGCTTCCCAACGGCCTGCGGGTGGTGCTCGCCCCAGACCCGAGCGCCCCGGTCGTCGGGGTCAGCGTGCACTACGACGTGGGATTCCGCTCGGAGCCGGAAGGCCGGACAGGGTTCGCGCACCTGTTCGAGCATCTGATGTTCCAGGGCAGCGAGAGCTTGGAGAAGCTCGCGCACTTCCGGCACGTGCAGTCCTCGGGCGGCACGTTCAACGGGTCGACCCACCCCGACTACACCGATTACTACCAGGTGCTGCCGTCCGCTGCGCTGGAGCGGGCGCTGTTCCTGGAGGCGGACCGGATGCGTGCGCCGAAGATCACCGAAGAAAACCTGCGGAATCAAATCGACGTGGTGAAGGAGGAAATCCGACTCAACGTGCTCAACCGGCCGTACGGCGGGTTCCCCTGGATCCTGCTGCCGCCGGTCCTGTTCCAGACCTTCCCGAACGCTCACAACGGCTACGGCGACTTCACCGACCTGGAGAACGCGACGGTCGACGACTGCGCGGCGTTCTTCGACACGTACTACGCGCCGGGGAACGCGGTGCTGACCGTCGCGGGCGACTTCCAGCCAGAGGCCGCCAAGGCGTTGGTGGAGAAGCACTTCGGCGACGTGCCCGCGCGACCCGTGCCCGTGCGGCCGTCGTTCGCCGAAGCGGCGCCGAAGGGTGAGCTGCGCGCCGAGCACTCGGACAAGCACGCTCCGATGCCCGCCATCGCGATGGGATACCGCATCCCGGACCCGGTGAACGAGGTGGAGGGCTACCTGTCGTACCTGGTGCTCGCGGGCGTGCTGACCGACGGCGACGGGTCGCGGCTCCAGCAGCGGCTGGTGCACCGGGACGCGATCGTGGTCGACGTCGGTGCCGGGTGCGGGCTCTTCGGTCCGCTGGAGGCGCGCGACCCGGACACGTTCAGCGTCACCGCGATCCACCCGCCGGACATCACGGCCGAGCAGGTGATCGCGGCGGTGGACGAGGAGCTGCTGCGGTTGGCCGAGGAAGGTCCCACGGAGCAGGAACTGGCGAAGGTCACCGCTCGCTGGGTGTCGACCATGCACCGCGAGCACGACCGCCTGACCAGCCGCACGCTCGGCCTGGGTTCGGCGGAGCTGCTGTTCGGGCGTGCCGAGCTGCTGTACGAACTGCCGGACAAGCTGGCTGCGATCACCACCGACTCGGTCGCCGCGGCCGCCAAGGCGCTGCGGCCGGACTCGCGGGCCGTGCTGGTCCTCAAACCCGCCGGCGCGGCCGGCGCCGCTTCTGACAACGGAGGTACCGAGTGAGCGCCCCGACGACGCACCGCAGCGCCGAGGAGATCGGCCGCACGGAGCTGGGGCCCCGTCCGCTCCCGGAGCTGGGCGAGCAGCGGTCCGCCGCGGACCTGTCCACGGTGGACACGGTGCTGGCGAACGGGCTGCGGGTGATCGCGGTGCGCCGGTCGTCGGTGCCGCTGGTGGAGGTGCGGCTGCGGATCCCGTTCGGGGATCCGGCGGCCTCCAGCGTCGGCTCGACGCACGCGGCGCGGGCCGAGGTGCTGGCCAACACCGTGCTCACCGGCACCGCCACGCGCAGCCGGGTGGACGTCGACACCGAGCTCGCGCTGGTCGGTGGCGAGCTGGACGCGGTGGTGGACCCGGAGCGGCTGGCGTTCTCCGGCAACGCGCTGGTGTCCGGCCTGGACACGGTGCTGGACGTGCTGCGGGACGTGCTGACCGGTGCGACCTACCCGGTCGAGGAGGTCGAGCGGGAGCGGGTGCGGCTGGTCGAGCGGATCCGGCTGGCGCGGTCGCAGCCGAACGTGATCGCGCGGGAGGCGTTGCAGAAGCACCTCTACGGCGACCACCCGTTCGCCAAGGAGATGCCGGAGGCCGAAGAGGTCGCGGCGGTCTCCCGGGACGACGTGCTCGCGCTGCACGCTTCGGCGGTGCTGCCGCGCGGCTCGGTGCTGGTCGTCGTCGGTGACGTCGAGCCGGACGCCGCCGTGCGGGCCGTGGAGGGCGCGCTCGGCGGGTGGACCGGTGAGGGCACCGCCGTGTCGCTCTCGCCGCTGCCGGTGGTGCAGGGCGGCGACGTGCTGCTGGTGCACCGTCCGGGCGCGGTCCAGTCGCAGATCCGGCTGGCCGGGCGCGGGCTGGTGCGCACCGATCCGCGCTACCCGGCGCTGCAGATCGCGAACCTGGTGTTCGGCGGGTTCTTCTCCTCCCGGCTGGTGGAGAACATCCGGGAGGACAAGGGCTACACCTACAGCGCGCGGTCGCACCCGGAGTTCACGCCGGGGGGCGCGACGCTGCTGGTGGACGCCGACACCGCCAGCGAGGTCACCGCGGCCGCGCTGCTGGAGACCCGGTACGAGCTGGCGCGGCTCGGCTTGGTGCCGCCGTCGGAGTCCGAGGTGGGCACCGCGCGCCGGTACGCCATCGGGTCGCTGCTGACGGCGACGTCGTCGCAGGGCGGTCTGGCGTCGTTCCTGGTGAACCTCGCCGGCTTGGGGCTGGGCATCGAGTGGTTCACCGGGCACCCCGAGCGGTTGGCGGCGGTCACCGTGGAGCAGGTCGCCGAGGCGGCGCTGGAGTTCTTCGCGCCCAGCGCGTTCACCGGGGTCCTGGTCGGTGACGCGGAGCTGCTCGCGCCGCAGCTGCGGGCGTTGGGCGGGGTCAGCCTGCCGTGAGCTTCGAGTTGCTGGAGCTGCCCGCCCTGTCGCGGTTCACGGTGGACCGGCGGGAGCCGTTGCGCGGTGACGCGGAGCGGGTCGCGCAGCTGTGGCCGAAGGCGCGCGTCATCACGGTCGACGCGCACGGGCGGACGTTGGTGGCCGACCAGGCTTCGCGCCTGGTCGACCGGCCCGCCACCGAGTTCGGCGACGGGCCTCCGGACGACGCGGTGCTGCTCGGCGAGCAGGACGGCGTCGCGTACTGGGCGATGCCGCCGGCGGACGAGACGGACGTGGCCGCGCCGTCCGGCCGGGCGTGGTCCCGGCCGGAGCTGACCGACGAGCCGCAGTGGCTCGACCTGAGGTCGTGCGGCGCGTTGCTGGACGACACCGGTGCGGGTCTGTTCACCTCGGCGGTGGCGTTGTTCCACTGGCACCGGTCGGCGAAGTTCTGCGCGGTGTGCGGTGGTGGCACGGAGTCCGCCAAGTCCGGGTGGGCGCGGGTGTGCTCGCAGTGCGGGCGCGAGGAGTACCCGCGCACCGACGCGGCCGTGATCTGCCTGGTGCACGACGGCGCGGACCGGGTGCTGCTCGCCCGCGGCGAAGGGTGGCCGGCCGGGCGGTACTCGGTGCTGGCCGGGTTCGTCGAAGCGGGCGAGTCGCTGGAGGCGTGCGTCGCCCGGGAGATCTCGGAAGAGGTCGGCGTGGAGGTGGGCGACATCCGCTACCTCGGCAGCCAGCCTTGGCCGTTCCCCCGGTCGTTGATGATCGGCTTCCAGGCGGTCGCCGACCCGGACGAGCCGCTGCGGCTCGCGGATGGGGAGATCGCCCAGGCGAAGTGGGTCAGCCGGGCTGATGTGCGGCAGGCGCTGGAGGTGCCGGGCAGTGTGCCGGACCTGCTGCTCGCGCCGGGCGCGTCGATCGCGTACCGGATGATCCAGTCCTGGGCGGCCGTGAACTAGTCGAACAGGTTGCGGACCGGAGCAGGGCCGTGGACCGGAGCAGGGCCGTGGACTGGCGCGAGCCGCGGGCCGGAGCGGGCCGTGGACTAGAGCGGGCCGCGGGCTTGAACGGGCCGTGAGCCTGAGCGGGCTGCGGACTGGAGCGCGCCGTGAACTAGGGCGGGCCGTGGCCGGAGCGTGCTGCGGGATGGACTGGCGGCGGGCTAGAGCACCTCGTTCCACGGCACGGTGCGCGCGATGTCGGCGTAGCCGTGCCAGGTGATCTCCGGCAGCGCCGCCCGCAGTGCGGGCAGGTCGATGTCGGTGCCCACCTCGGTGAAGTAGCGGAACATCGCGGCCAGGTCGGTTGAGTGCCGTTCCACCACCTCCAGCGGCGTTCGGTGGTGGTGGATCGGCCGTCCGATGGCCGTGGTGAGCGCGTCGGCCATCTGTGCCGGGGTCAGGGCTTCGCCGGCGAGGTCCAGGCGTGTGCGGGCGAAGCGGTCCGGTTGTTCGAGCGCGAGCGCGGCGACGGCGGCGATGTCCGTGACGGCGACCAGGTGCAGTGCGCGGTCCGACGGCACCGGCAGGCCGAGGATGCCCCGGCGCAGGCCGCTGAGGGTCCATTCGCCGAACTTGTCGTCGATGAACGCGGCCGGGCCGAGGACGGTCCAGCGGACGTGGCCGCTGATCAGGTGTTCCTCGATGCGTCGTTTGCTGTCGAAGTGCGGGATGCCGGTGTTCCGGTCGGCGTTGCAGGCCGAGGTGAACACGATGTGGTCGACCTCGTGTGCCGCGTCGACCAGCGCGATCCCTTGACGCACCTCGGTTTCCGGGTCGGTGCCGAACGGCGTGGTGACCGCGAAGACGGAGCGGACGCCGTGCAGGGCTGCCTTCAGCGTCGCCGGGTGGTCGAAGTCGCCTTCGACGACCTCGGCTCCGGCGGCGTGAAGTCGTTGTGCGGCAGGGCTTTCCGGGTTGCGGGTGAGTGCGCGGACGGGGTGGCCCCGGTCCAGCAGGAGTCGGGCGACCGCACCGCCCTGGGCTCCGGTCGCGCCGGTCACCAGTGTGAGTTCCATGCTCAAAGGTTGACACTGAAAATGTTCTGAAGTCAAGCGACTTGCTAGGGTGTGGTCGTGGACCGGTACGAGGCGAGTGATGCGCTGCTGGCGTGGCTCTACGCACAGCAGGGGGTGGATGCGGTGCGTGTCGCGATGAGCGAGCGGGTGGAGGCGGCGGCCGGGTGTTCGCTGTCGGAACACGAGGCGCTGTACCGGATCGACATGAACGGGCGGCTGCCCATGTCCGAGCTGTCCGAACTGCTCGCGGTGAGCCCGAGCGGGGTGACGCGGCTGGTCGAACGGCTGGTGCGGCGGGGCTGGGTGGAGCGGTCGCAACTGCCGGACAACCGGCGGGTGGTGTACGCGGCGCTCACCGACGAGGGGCGTCGGGTGCTCAAGGCGACGACCGGGCCGACGTACCGGGCGGCGGTGGCCGAGGAGTTCGCCGGGGCGTTGAACGACCGGGACGTCGCCGACCTCAAGCGGATCGGGCGGAAGTTGCTGGAGGCGCACGGGAAGTGGGACTCACAGCGGTTCGCGCCGGGCTGAGACCCGTGCGCGTGCCGCTGCGGCTCGCTCGCGTCAAGGGTCGATGCGGTCCAGGGCTGCGCCGTCCCACGTCGTCTGCGTGCACGCGACACCCCGGCCGTTCTTGGGCCGCAGCACGTCGTAGATGTGCATCCGGGGGATCTTGTCGGACACGCCCCAACCGCTCGGCCACGTGATGACCCAGTCCATGTCCAGATCCACCAGCAGCCCGAGCATCCGCGCGATCGTCGGGTCGTCCAGCCGCTCGAACGCCTCGTCCAGCAACACCAGCCGCAACGGCGAGAACTCGCCGCTCACCGCGTCGTAGAACGACGCCGCCGCCGCGAACAGGGTCACGTACGAGATCAACCGCGTCTCACCGGACGACAGCTGCCGCAGCCGCCGCTCGCGCGGGTTGCCGTCGGGGCCGGTGTCGGCGACGGTCACCGTGAACTGGTGCCACGTCCGGTAGTCCAACGCGCGCGACAGGATTTCCGCGTAGCTGCCCGAGTACGAGTCGCGTTCCGCCTCGATGCGCTCGGTGAACACCCGGCGCAGCACGGCGTCCTGCTCCGGATCGCGGTCGGCGTACGGCAGGCGCACCAGCGCCAGCGCGTCGCGGGTCTCCTCCTCCAGCGCGGCCGACGGCTTCCACGCCAGCTTCACGTGCACGCCCTGGCTGGACCGCGCCCGCCCGAGCACCTCGTTCATCCGCTTGCACAGGTCCTCGGCCACCGCGATCTGCCCGCGCAGCCACTCGGCGAGGTCCCGGATCAGGTAGTCGGCGAAGATGTTCTGGTACCGCTCGTCCAGGAATCCGCGCTGCTCGGCCAGCTTCTCCGTCACCTGACGGGCCGCGACCGCCACCGGACGCGCGCCCTCCTCGCCTGTCACGGTCACCGTCAGCAGGCCTTCGTGCTGCTCGGCGGCGATGTCGTGGCTGCCCGCCAACGACGTCTGGAGCGCCTGGAGCTTGGTGATCACCGTCGCCTCGCCCGCGCCGCGCCGGTCGGCCATCGCGAGGGCCGCGCGCACCGACTCCACGTCGTCCGGCACGTCCGGCAGCGCCGCGACCAGCACGCCGGGTGCCCGGATGGTGGCCTTGAACTGCTCGGCGGCCCGGACCCGCGCGTCCTGCGCCGACGCCAGCTGCTCGGCGGCGGTGTCCAGTTGGGCGGACAGCTTCGCGGCCTGCTCCCGGGCCGAGGCGACGCGTTCGCGCACGCCCTTCAGCTCGCCGCGCATCTCCCGCCGGGAACGTTCGGCGGCGGACAGCTGGTCCGCGATCTCCCGCGCCTCGCCGCCGATCGCCTCGGTCAGCTCGGCCAACGTGCCCGCCTGCGTCGCGTAGTCCACGCACCGCGCCTCGGCGTCGGCTTCGGCGGCCACCCGGTCGGCCACCGCCGAGTGGTAGCGGTGGGCGGCGTCGGTCAGGTCGGTGACCGTCGACTGGCACTGGCGGCGCAGCACGTCACCCAGCCGGTCGGCGGTGCGCTGGGCCTCGGCGGCGGCGCCCTGGGCTTGGCGGAGGCCCTCGGTGGTCGCGGGCAGCCCGGCGTCGCCCGCCTGGCGCACCACCTCGGCCTGCGCCGCTGCACCACGGGACTGCGCCGACTCCAGTTCGGCGCGCAGTTCCTCGGCCCGGCGCGCCGCGCGGTCGGCGGACTCCTGCGCGGCTTGCAGACGGCCGTGCCTGGCGACGAGTTCGCGGTCGGCGGGGAACCGGTCGAGGTGGGATTCCCACCGCTCGACCAGGCCGTGGGCGGCGGCGAGTTCGGCTTCGGCCCGGCCGAGTTCGGCGCGCAGGGCGGCGAGCTCGTCTTCGAGTTCGGTGATCCGGCGGCGGCGGGCGGCTTCGCGGGCCCCGGCTCCGATGAACTCGGCCGCGTCCTTGTGCCACGCGCCGGTCAGCACGCCTGCCTGCCAGCGGCCGTCGGGGGAGACGGCGAAGGCGCCCTCGTCCAGCGCGACCGACGCCAGCAGGGCCGCCACGACCTCGGCGGACACGGGGGACGCCGGGTCGACGGCCGGGATCAGCACGGACGCGAGGGACGCGCCGGCGACCGGCTCGCGCGGCACCGCGAGCACATCGTGCCCCGCGCCGCCGGCAGCACCACCCGAACCACTCGCGGGATCGCCGGCCGCGCTGACCGCGCCGGACGCGGTGACCCAGGCGTCGAGCAGGCCGGACGCCTCCAGCGCCGCTTCCAGCCCAGCTCGCCGCGTCTCGTCCACGCCGGCCTGGAAGTCCACCAGCCGGTAGAACGGCGACCCCGCAGCGGGATCCCGCTCGGCCACCCCGAACCGCCCGCGTTCCGGCACCCGGGCAGTACCCGACCGCAACGCCGCGAGTTCCGCGTCCAACGCGTCGATCGCCCCGTGCAGCTCACCTCGCCGCTGGGCAACGCCGTGCGCGGCCTCACGAGCCGAAGCCACCAAAGGCCCGACCCACTCACGCGCCGCCGAAGTCAGCTCCCGCGCCACCGCCGGATCGACCGACGCGGGCAGCGACAGCGCCGCCTCGGGCCGACCCGGACCGGAGTCCTGCCACGACCGCACCTCGTCCAGCCACGTCAGCGCGACCTCGGCCAGCTCCTGCGCCTCCTGGTTGCGCAGCGCCGCCGACTCGGTCGCGGCGTGCTGCGCGTCCCGCGCGGTCTGCCGGAGCGCGTCGACCTTGCGTTGCGCGGTCTCCAGCTCACCCGCCTGCCGGTGCAACGCCAGCGCCAACGCCCCACGTTGACGTGCCAGCGAAGCGATCTCCGACGTCCGGGCCGCAACCGGCGCCAAATCGAGGTCCGCCAACGCGGGCGGCACCCGGCGTTCGATGGGCAGCGGCTCCGCCTCGGGGTCGGGCTTGGCCCGCACGGACTCCGTGCGCACCTCGGCGTCCACCACCGCCACCCGCGGCACCTCGGGCACCTGCGCGGCGTCGAGACCGGCGGTCCGGAGGTGGTGGCGCAGCGGCTCGACCAGTTCCTCCGCCGCGCCCAGGTCCTCGGCCAGCCGGCGCAGCAGCCGCAGCACGCCGTCGACCGCGCCGTCCTCCTGCAACCGCTGCTTGTTCGCCATGTCCAGCGCCGCGATCGCCGACGAGCGCTTCTCCTCCACCAGCTTCTCGCGCGTCTGCAAGTCCTGGAGGTCGCGGAACGCCGGGAGCTCCTTCAACGCGCCGATGGTCTCCTCGGCCTGCTGCTCGCCCGCCTCCAGCGACGCCAGCGTGTGTTCCGCCGACGCTCGTTCGGCCAACGTCTCCGACAGCGCCACGGACAGCTTCGCCGACGAACGCTCCAGCTTCCGCACCGCGTCCTCGGCCGCGCCCAACCGTTCCGACGACGACCGCAGCCCACCGAACGCGTAGTCCGCGTACGTCTTCAGGAACGTCCCCAGAGCGGCGTCCGCCGAGGACAGCCGGATGATGTTCTCCCGGATCGACTCCAGGTCGTCGAACGAGGTCGCCAGCTGCTCCACCATGGCCTGGTCCAGCGGCGGCAGGGCGTCGGACAGGATCTGCTCCAGCTGCCCTTCCAGCACCTTCAGCCCGACGTCCGGGTTGCGCAGGGTCCGTTGCAGGTGCAGCAGGTCGCCGTAGCGCGCCCCCGGCACGCCGTACACGGTCTCCGCGATCTTCGCCCGGAACGCGGCCTCCTCCAGCACGCAGTCCGCGCCGATCAGGTCACGCAGCTGCGCCGGCCCGAGCGGTGTGCGTTCGGCGCCGACCAACGCCAGGTCGTGACCCACCCGCCGGGACGTGACGAAGCGCCACGAGTCGGTGATCGCCTGCGAGGTCTTGGACGCCTTCACGCCCAACCCGCAGGTCAGGTACTCGCCGTCACGGACCAGCTCGACCCACGCGTACCCGATGCGGTTCGGGCCGCCGTCGTAGTCGTCCAGCATCAGGCGGCGCAGGCTGACCGTGTCGAAGCCCTTCGACCCGACTTGGCGCAGGTCGCCGTCCAGGCACAGCGGCAGCAGCAGTTCCAGCGTGCGCGACTTGCCGGACCCGTTGGTGCCCTGGAAGATCGCGCGGCCACCGGAGAAGTCGAACGCCTGCTCGGTGTACTGCCAGATGTTGACGATGCCGCCTCGGTGCAGCCGCCACCTGTTCACGCGTTCTCCTTGTCGTGCGGGACATCCGCACCCGTGCCGTGCGGGACACCCGCATCTGTGCCGTGCGGGACACCCGCACCCGGCCGGCCGTGGCGTGCGGAAGAAGCGTCGGGCGCCCCGTCCAACAGCTCGTCGAACAGCGACCAGCCGGGCACTTCGGGCACCACCACCGGTTGCTCCACTTCACGTTCCGGGTCGCCGTCGGGCTCCGGTACCCAGCGGTGCGCGGCCGCGTTGAGCAGCCGGCCGTCTTCGGACAGCACCGCCAACCCCATGCGCCGCAACAGCTCCAACACCTCGTCGGCCAGTCGTTCCAGGTCGTCGGTGAACTGCTTGGACCAGGCCGTCGGGTAGTCCTCCACCAGCCGCCCGCACACCGAGACCAGAGTCTCGCGCACGACCCGGTGCCGCCCCGCGACCGGCTCGTCCGCCAACAGCTCCGGCAACGCCAGCAGCGCGATCCGCGCCACCGTGGACGTGCCGGGGAAGTACAGGTCGGTCAGGTAGTCCTCGGGGTCGGCCGCCAGCACGCCCTCCGCGCGCGACTCCGTGTACAGCCCGAACGACGTCTCCAGCAGCGCGGACTCCTTGCGCTGGTTGCGCCGCAGCCACTCCGCCTGCTCGGCGGGCAGGTCCGCGTACAGCACCACGGGGTTCTCCACCAGCTTGCGCCGTACCGCGTGCTCCACGCCGCGCGGACCGGGCCGGGCGGCCAGCTCGACCAGCCGTTCCCGGGACGGCGCCTCCGCCACCGGACCGGTCAGCAGCTGGCCCAGCAGATCGGTGTCCACGGTGATCAGCGCCTCGGTCTGCATGTCGACGGTGCCCTCGGTCTCGTGCAGCACGCCCAGCGACACCAGGTGCCGCAGCGCCGCCGTCAACGCCCGTCGGTCAGCCACGTCGTCCACGACCTCGATGCCCGCCTCCACCGCCGCCGCGCGGATGTCGGACACCAGGCGGGACAACAGGGTCTGCCGCCCGATGCCGGTCAGCACCGCCATGGTCAGCGCCACGTACGCGTAGCCGCGCGGCGACATGCCCAGCACGCCCCGCGAGTCGTCCGCGCCGGGACCGGCCTTGTAGAGGCGCGCGAACCGGCGTTCGACCACGAGCCGGTAGCCGAGTTGGCGTGCGAAGAGGTCCTGCAGCGCGAACCGGTGGCGGTAGACCAGGGTCAGCAGCTCACCGTCCGGGCCGTCGGCACGCAGCAACGGTCGCCGCAGCAGGGTCCGGGCGCAGCGCACCACGTTGGCGGCGTCGATCTCGGAGAGGTCGTCGAACATCAGTCGAGCACCAGCGTGGAGTCGTGCAGCGTCAACGTGCCCGCGTGCGAGTGGATCCGGGTGGACTGGCCGGGGGCGTTCGCCACGGTCACCCGCAGGCCGCGCACGGGGTCGGTCGCCGAGCCGGAGTCGGCCGCCGTGTCCCGCTGCGCCATGGCGAGCGTGAGCAGCTCGCACAGCACGCCGAGGGCCTCGCCGGACAGCTCGGTCGTCGCCAGCCGGGGTGCCGCGGCGGCCAGCTCGGCGACCGAGGCGGCCCGGCGTTCGTCCGCCTCGCGGGCCTCGGCCAGCAGGGACTGCTCGGTCATCGGGTCGTCCAGGATCTTGGACGTCCGGCCGCGCGCGCCCCGGTCACCTCGGCTGCGGACGCTGACCGTCACGTCGTGCACCGGGCCGTCGCGCCACGACGTGCGCTCGTTGTCGCTGTCGTGCTCGGGGGCCGGCGAGAGGTGCCGCGCCGAGTACAGGCCGAACGCCGCCGCGTACAGCTCGTGCGCCTCGGACCGGGTGCCGCCGTCGAACCAGGCCGCGAGCTTCAGCAGTTCCGCCCGGCGACTGGGGAGCAGGCCGCCGCCGGACGTGGCGCGCTTCACCGACGCCAGCAGCGAGCCGATGGCCCGCGCGGTGGCGTCGCGCAGCGCGGTGACCTGGCTGGGGCGGCCGGGCCGGTCCACGAACCAGTCGGTCAGCTCCTGCCAGTCCTCGGCCGACCGCCCGCGCGCCCGCTCCACCCGTTCGCCCAGGTCGGCGCGCCCCAGCAGGCGCAGCAGCTCCGACCGGGCGGCGTTGAGCCGGGCCAGGGCGTCGGCGATCGCCGGCGTGTGCCGCAGCACGTCCTCCACGACCATCTGGATGTACTCGACCAGGAGGTTGCGGAAGCCGGAGATCTCCTCGGGCGCCAGGTGGTGCCGGGTGACGACCTGGCCCAGGTAGGCGTAGAAGTCGCGGACCGTGGCGGCCAGCTCGGCGTGCTGGAGGAACAGCGTGGTGACCTGTTCGGCGAGCACCTCGCGCGGTCGGCGCGCCTCGCTGAGCAGCGCCTCGGACAGCGACCGGCCCAGCGCGCCAAGGCCGCGCTCCACGGCGGGCAGCAGCTCCCGGGAGACCTCCCGCGCGCCCTCGGGCACGCGCAGCAGCTCGTCCACGTCGCGCTGCACGCGGACCGCCAGCTTGGACACCTGGTAGCGCACGCTGCCGTGCTGGAACTCGGCGATGCTGGACGCCACCACCTCGCGCCGGCCCTGCACCAGGTTGCCCCACTCGACCAGCTGCCTGAGCCGGTTGATCACGTTCTCGATGCGCGACTCGCCCGGCTCGACCCGGCCCTCCCGCTCGGCCCCGGCCAGCGCGCCCGCCACCTCGCCCGCCGACAGGTCGGCCAGCAGGGTGGACGTGAACAGCCGCATGATCGCCAGGTACGTGCGCTGGTGGTCGCGCGCGTCCAGGTACGCGTAGAGCTTCAAGCGGGCCGGTTCCACGGGAGGCACCCTAATGCGGGCTACCGACGGTCGCGGGATACCGTGCCGGTGTGAGCGTGGGACGCGCGGTCGGGTTGGTGCTGGGCGTGGCCGCGGACGCGGTGTTCGGCGACCCGAGGAAGTATCACCCGGTAGCGGGATTCGGGCGGGTGGCCGCCGCGGTGGAGCGGAAGCTGTACCGGGACCACCGGGCGGCGGGTGCGGTGCACGCCGCGACCCTGGTGGGCGGCACCGTGCTGGCCGGGATCGCCGCGGAACGGCTGGGCAGGCGCGGTCCGGTGCTGCAGGCGCTGACCACGGCCGCCGCGACGTGGGTGGTGCTCGGCGGGTCGTCGCTGGCCGACGAGGGCACCGCCATGGGGCGCGAGCTCAACGGCGGGGACCTGGACGCGGCACGTCGCCGGCTGCCCCACCTGTGCGGGCGCGAACCCACCCGGCTGGACACCATGGGACTGGCCAAGGCGACCGTGGAGTCCGTGGCGGAGAACACCTCCGACGCGGTCGTCGCGCCGCTGTTCTGGGGCGCGGTCGCCGGGGTGCCCGGGCTGCTCGGGTACCGGGCGGCGAACACGCTGGACGCCATGGTCGGGCACCGCAACGAGCGCTACCGCCGGTTCGGCTGGGCCGCCGCACGGCTGGACGACGTGGCGAACCTGCTGCCGGCCCGGTTGGCGGCGCTGCTGACGGCGGCGGGCGCACCGGTCGTCGGCGGGTCGTCCGGTGAGGCCTGGAAGGCCTGGCGGCGGGATGCCGCGGCCCACCCCAGCCCGAACGCCGGGCAGGTGGAGGCGGCCTTCGCGGGCGCGCTGGAGATCCGGCTGGGCGGTCGCACGGTGTACTCGCACGGTGCGGAGGACCGGCCGGTGCTCGGGCACGGGCGCAACCCGGACGCCGGGCACGTGACCAGGGCGGTCGAGTTGTCGCGGGTGGTCGGCGCGTCGGCGGCGGTGGCTACCGCGGTGCTGGCGCTGCTTCGTCCTCGGCGAGCATCTCGGCGACGGACTTCCGCTTGACCTTCGGTTCGCCCAGCGCGCCGCCGGGGCGGGCTTCGCGGACCGTGAAGTACAGCCAGCCGCCCAGGGCCATCGCGCCGAACGCGATCCACTGGAGCGCGTAGGAGAAGAACGGGCCGGCGTCCAGCTTGGGCAGCGGCACCTCCTGCTCCACGCCCGGCTGGCCTTCGACGAGCTGGAAGTAGCCGGGGCGGATGTCCATGCCCGCGGCGCGGCCCACCACGGCGGAGTTGATCGCGTAGACCTCGCGGTGACCGTCGCGTTCGATCGCGTCGCGGTCGTCGGACTCGCCGTTGCGGACCAGGGCGGTGACCGTGACGGTGCCCTCGGGGACCGGTTCGAGGTCGGGGACCTTCAGGCCGTCGACCGGCCGGACGTAACCCCGGTCGACCAGCACGATCGGGCCGCCGTCCAGCGCGAACGGGGTGAGCACCTCGGAGGCCGCCTCGCCCTGCACGGTGCGCAGGCGGGCGATGGCCTGGCCCTCGGGCAGGTAGCGGCCGGTCATCGTGACCCGTCGCCACTCGTTGTCGGCGTTGGGCCGGTCCAGGACCGCGCTCACCGGGACGGGGTCCGTGCGGACCGACGTGGTGACGGCGTTGTTCTGCGCCTCGCGTTCCCGGTCACGGCTGAACTGCCACGGGGCGAGCAGCGTGAAGCACGCGCCCGCGAACACCCAGACCGCCAACGTCAACGCCAGCCAGCCGGGACGCAACAGAAACCTCAACCGCACCCTTCCACGGTAAGCCCTAGGCCGTTGTGACCTGCACCCGGTCGAATCTGGCCGGGAAGCCGGGTCCGGTGGGCGCCGCCGCCATCACGCCCGCCAGCGCGGCGACCTCCGGCGGGAAGTAGCCCAGCCGCAGCATGGTGGTCGGCGCCGCGTCCCCCAGCCCGTACCGGACGGTCACCGTGTCGCCTTCGCGGGCCGCGGAGACGGTGACCCGGGTGATGTGGCCGGCCGGGACCACCGACCAGTCCGAGAAGTCGCGGGTGACGACCGTGCTCACCTGGAACTCGTCGTCCACCAGCTCCACCCCGGCCTTGATCCAGTTCCGGCTGTCCACGCGCAGCGCGATGCCCGCCTGGTCGTACTGGGCGGCGTAGTCCGCGGTGAACGAGGCCACGAGGGTGAAGTCGCCGGTCAGCGGCACGCCCAGGACGTGGCCGGTGTCCCGGTCGAAGCCGTAGTGCGTGGTGCGCCAGAAGTCGGTGTCCGGGTCGGTGGTGAGGCTCAGGCCGCCGCCCTCGTCGGACCAGGAGCGCGGTTCGTTGAGCCACTGCCAGTCGTCGCGGTCGAACGCCTTGATCCCCATCGGCTCATCATGGCAGCGCTCGTGCGGCGGACAAGGCCTGCTGCGCGTAGCCGCGGCCGAACAGCACGGCGTGCACCAGGAGCGGGAAGAGCTGGTGCAGCGGGATCCGGTCCCGCCAGCCGTCCGCCAACGGGGCGGCCTCGTGGTAGGCCGACAGCACGCGGTCCAGGTGCGGGCAGCCGAACAGGGCCAGCATCGCCAGGTCGGACTCGCGGTGGCCGCCGTGCGCGGCCGGGTCGATCAGCCACGCCCGGCCGTCCGCCGCCCAGTGGACGTTGCCGTTCCACAGGTCGCCGTGCAGGCGTGCCGGTGGTTCCCCGGGGGCCTCCACCCGGACGTTCTCGATGGTGCGGGCCTCGGCGGGCGTCAGCACCCCCGCGTCCACGGCCAGGCGGACGTAGCACGCGATCCGGTCCCGGGCGAACCAGTCCGACCAGGTGACCGACGGGGCGTTGCGCAGGGGAGCCGACCCGATGACGGCGTTCTCCGGGCCGCCCGGCGGAGGCGCGCCGAACGCCGGGGCTCCGGTGGCGTGCAGGGCCGCCAGCCGACGACCGAACTCCTCGGCGGCCCGCGGGGTGGGGGAGCCCGGCTCGACCTGGTCCAGCACCAGCCAGTGGTCGTCGTGGCCACGCACCCCCGGGACGGCCGGGCCCTCGGGCTCGGCCAGCCATTCCAGCGAGGCGGCTTCGGCCAGTGCGGCGCCGGGGGCGTCGTGCCTCTTGGCCACGACCAGGTCACCGTCGGCCAGGTCGACCTCGTAGACGGCGTTGCCGATCCGCCGGACGTCGACCGCTGCCACGCCGGTCAGCTCGGCGGCGGCTTCCCCGGGCGTCACAGCTGCTCGCGCACCCAGGACAGCAGGCCGGGCACGGCGGCTTCCACCTGCGAGATGACGAGGTCGAAGCCGGCGCGGTCGCCGTAGTAGGGATCGGGGACGTCGGTGCCGTCGGCGTCCGGGTCGAACGAGCGCAGCAAGCGGATCCGGTCCGGGTCGGCGATGCGCTCCAGCGCTCGCGCGTGGCCCGAGTCCAGGGCCACCAGCAGGTCCGCGCCCAGGTGTTCGGCGCCGACCTGGGCGGCGACGTGGGTGGTCGGGTAGCCGTTGTCCGCCAACGACTTGATCGCGCGGTGGTCGGCCGGGTCGCCGACGTGCCAGCCGCCGGTCCCCGCGCTGGTGACCTCCACGAGGTCACCCAGCCCGGCACGGTCCAGGTGCTCGCGGAATATGATCGCGGCCACGGGGGAACGGCAGATGTTGCCGGTGCAGATGAAGGTCACGTGGAGCGTCACGGCAGGGGAGTCTGCCAGGTCGCGCGCTCCGGGTGAGGGTGCCGGACGTCGCGTCCGGGACGCTCGACCATCGGATCCACCGGCTCGTTGGGGGATCGATGTCAGGCGTTGTCGGCGTGCTGTTGCTGCTCGTCGCGGGGTTCGCGGCGTTCGCGGCCGTCTCGCTGTGGCGGCGCTCGTGGCCGGAGACGCCCGCGTTCGCCCGGCCGCGCCCGTCGGTGCCCAGCGGTGAGCTGCGGGTCGACCCGAACGCCGGGTTCTTCGTCGACCGGGGGTTCCTGTTCCGCGAACGGCATTTCTTCGTGGCCACCGGTTGTCCGCCGGTGCGTATCGCGGATTACCCGTCACTGGACGTGCGCAGACGGGGACAGCCGGTGCGTATTGCGCGCGTCGGACTGCGTTCGTGGTGGTGGTTCGAGGAGTCTTTCTACCGCGAATCGGCGGGCCTGCGGGATGTCGACGTACTGCACCTGGTACGTGACCGGGAACGACGTGACCAGGCGAAACAGGAACGCGCACGATTGCTGTCCGAAGTGGACGCGAACCTCCGCAAGCGCGACCCGGAGTAAGTTGCCGGAGTTTAGTAACGATCCGGCCGTTACCCGCGACGGTATTCCTGTAGTGGAAACCCCTGGGGAGAGAAACATGAGCGACCCCCTGATGCGGGACTTCGCGGCCGATGACTCGCGGCCACCGGTGCGGTGGCACTGGATGCTTTGCGTCGCGCTCGTGCTGATCGCGATCGCGGCGTCCGTGCTCTGATCTCAGCTCGCTCTCAGCCGGCGCGCGCGACCATCGTGGCGTGCCCACCACGACCATGCCGACCATGCCGGCGCTCGCCGACGCGCTGCCCAGGGTCGAAGACGAGATCCGGCAGCTGGCCACGTCCTCGACGCTGCCGATCGTCAACACGTTCTCCGGCCGGATCACCGCCGCGGGCGGCAAGCGCCTGCGGTCCGTGGTGATGCTGGCCGGTTCGCTGGCCCTGTCCGGGGAGGTGACCGGGAAGGCCGTCACGGCGGCGGCGTGCGTCGAGCTGCTGCACGCCGGGTCGCTCGTGCACGACGACCTGATGGACAACGCGGTGGAGCGCCGGGGCGTGCGGACGGTCAACGCCGAGTGGGGCACCGGGCCGGCCGTGCTGGTCGGCGACTTCATGCTGGCCCGCGCCAGCCAGGCCGCGCTGGACTCGATCTCGCCGTTCGCTGCGGGCAAGCTGGCGGCGGCGGTCACGGACCTGGTCGAGGGCCAGGTGCTGGAGGTGCTCGACCTCTACGACGTGCACCGGTCGCCGGACAGCGCGTTGCGGTCGATCGCGCTGAAGACCGGGGCGCTGTTCCGGGTCGGGTGCGTGCTGGCGGCCCACTGCGCGGAGGCCTCCGAGGAGGTGACCACCCGGTTGTCCGAGTACGGGGCGCACTTCGGGCTGCTGTTCCAGATCCTGGACGACCTGCTGGACCTGGCCTCCACCTCGGACCGGTTGGGCAAGCCCGCCGGGAACGACATCCGGCAGGGCGTCTACACGTTCCCGCTGCTCCGGGCGTTGACCGAGCAGCAGCGGGAGCTGTTGGCGGCGCGCGGTCGGGAGCTGGCGGACGCCGAGCTGGAGGGTCTGCTGCGGGAGCTGAGGGGTGGCCGGTTGGTGGCCGAGACGCTGGCCTACTGCCGTGGGCTGGCGGCGCAGACGGTGCGGGCGCTGCCCGAGCTGCCCGAGTCTGAGGCGTTGGGCATCCTGCGGGAGCTGCCGATGGCGTACCTGGAGTGGGCCGGATCCCAGATCGGGTGACGGGTGGCCCGGCGTCCTGGTCGGAGGGCCGGCGCCGGCCCGCGGCTGGTGCCGGCGCGCCGCGGCGGTCGCCTAGACTTCCCGCGATGACCAGCCATGATTCGGGCCGGGCGCTGCTGCGTCACCACGGGGACGTCGATGCCGCTCCCGGCCTCGTCGACTTCGCCGTGAACGTCCGGATGCCCGCGCCGCCCCCGTGGTTGCGGGACCGGTTGGTGGGCGTGGTGGACGGGCTGGGCGGCTACCCGAGCCAGGCCGCCGACCTCCGGGCGCGTTCCGCGGTCGCCGAGCGGCACGGGCGTCGGCCCGACGAGGTGCTGGTCCTGGCCGGTGCGGCCGAGGGGTTCGCGTTGCTGCCCTCGTTGCGCCCTTCGCTGGCCGCGGTGGTGCACCCGTCGTTCACCGAACCCGAGGTCGCCCTGCGCGACGCCGGCGTGCCGGTGGTCCGGGTGCAGCTGTCCGCCGAGGACGGGTACCGCCTCCGGCCCTCGCTGGTGCCGGACGAGGCAGACCTGGTGGTGCTGGGCAACCCGACCAACCCGACGTCGGTGGTGCACCCGGCGGAGGTCGTCGCCTCGTTGAGCCGGCCCGGACGGGTGCTGGTGGTCGACGAGGCGTTCGCCGACACGATCCCCGGCGAGCCCGAGTCGTTGGCCGGGCGGGACGTGCCCGGCCTGCTGGTGTTGCGCAGCCTGACCAAGACGTGGGGGCTGGCGGGGCTGCGCGCCGGGTACGCCCTGGGTGCGCCCGAGCTGTTGGCCGCGTTGTCGCTGCACCGCCCGCAGTGGCCGGTGAGCAGCTTCGTCCTGGAAGCCGTGACGGCGTGCTGCGAGCCGGCGGCGGTGGCCGAGGCGGACGCGTTGGCGGCTACGTGCCGGGAGCACACGCGCCTGGCGGTGCGGGAACTCGGCGACCTGGTGGTGGTGCCGCCGGACGCGCCGTTCATCCTGCTGCGGGTGCCGGACGGCGAACGGGTGCGACAGGCGTTGCGGGACAAGGGGATCGCCGTGCGGCGCGGGGACACGTTCCCCGGTCTGACCACCGATCACCTGCGGGTCGCGGTGCGCGCGCCGGAGGAGTTCTCGTCGTTGGTGGACGCGCTGCGGGTTGTGTTGGAGGAGCGTTGAGCCGCACGGTCGGTGATGTTCTAGCCGTTTTGGAGGCCGCCTACCCGCCTGCCGCGGCCGAGTCGTGGGACGCGGTCGGGCTGGTCTGCGGGGACCGCGCCGAACCGGTCTCCCGGGTGTTGTTCTGCGTCGACCCCGACGAGTCCACTGTGGACGAAGCGGTGGAGCGCGGCGCGCAGCTGCTGGTGGCGCACCACCCGTTGCTGTTGCGCGGTGTGAACGGGGTGCCGGCCGACGACCCCAAGGGTGCGTTGGTGCACCGGCTCATCCGCAACGACGTCGCGCTGTACACCGCGCACACGAACGCCGACGTGGCTCTCCCCGGCGTGTCGGACGCGTTGGCCGAGGCGTTGGGGTTGGTGGTCACCGGGCCGTTGACGCCCGCGCCGGCACGTGAGCTGGACGTGCTCGCCACCTACGTGCCCGTCGACCAGGCCTCGCGGGTGCTCGACGCCCTGCACGCGGCCGGGGCGGGGACCATCGGCGACTACCGGGACGTCGCCTGGAAGGTCGACGGGGTCGGGCAGTTCCGGCCGTTGGAGGGCGCCCGGCCGGCCGTCGGCACGGTCGGGTCGCTGGAGCGGTTGCCGGAGACGCGCCTCGAAGTCGTGCTGGACCGCAGGCGTCGCAGCGATGTCGTCGCCGCTCTGCGATCCGCGCACCCGTACGAAGAGGTCGCGTTCAACCTCAACGAGATCGCCGAGCTGCCGTCCCGGACCGGGATCGGGCGGATCGGCGAACTGGCCGAGGCCGAGCCGCTGGCGGTGTTCGCCCAACGGGTCGCCGACGCCCTGCCCGCGACCGCGTGGGGCGTGCGGGCCGCCGGCGACCCCGGGCGCCCGATCCGACGGGTCGCGGTGTGCGGTGGCGCCGGGGACAGCTACCTCTCCGCGGCCACCCGGGCGGGCGTGGACGCCTACGTGACTTCCGACCTGCGGCACCACCCGGCGGGCGAACACCTCGCCCGCGGTGGGCCCGCGTTGGTCGATGTGGCGCACTGGGCCGGCGAGTGGCCCTGGTGCGGGCAGGCGGCGGGCATCGTGCGGGACGCGTTCGACGGTACGGTCGATGTTCTCGTCTCGACTCGCCGGACCGATCCGTGGACCGTCGGCGCGACGACCCGAACTGGAGGCCGCTGAAGTGAAAGCCGACCCCGCCGTGCAGCGCAGGCTGCTCGACCTGGCGCAGGTGGACGCCGAGCTGGCGCGCGTCACCCACCGCCGCCGCACGCTGCCCGAGATCGCCGAGATCGCCGAGGCGGAGAAGGTGTTGCGGGCCAAGCAGGACGCCCTGACCACGATCGAGACCACGCTGGGCGACCTGACCCGGGACGTCAAGCGCCAGGAGACCGAGATCGACCAGGTCCGGGCCCGCGAGGACCGGGACCGCAAGCTCATGCAGTCCGGTTCGGTGGGCGCCAAGCAGCTCACCGACCTGGAGCACGAGCTGGCCACCCTGGAGCGCCGGCAGGCCGCGCTGGAGGACGACCTGCTGGAGCTGATGGAACGCCGGGAGGCGGTCGAGGCCGACGTGCAGCACGGTCGGGTCGAGCTGGACAAGGCGCAGGAGGCGATGGCGGACGCGGCCCGTCGGCGGGACAGCGCGCTGGCCGACCTGGAGTCGGTCGAGGCGAAGCGCACGGCGGAGCGCAAGCTCGCCGCCACCCAGTTCCCCGCGCCGCTGCTGTCGCTCTACGACCGGATCCGCGCCCACAAGGGCATCGGTGCCGCGCTGCTCCAGTCCCGGCGCTGCGGTGCCTGCCGGATCGAGCTGGACCGCAACGCGTTCTCCAAGATCAGGGAGGCCGCGCCGGACGAGGTCGTGCAGTGCGAGGAGTGCGACGCGATCATGGTGCGGACGGGCGAGTCCGGGCTGTGAAGGTCGTCGTCGAGGCGGACGGCGGGTCGCGGGGCAACCCGGGGCCTGCCGGGTACGGCGCGGTGGTGAAGGACGCCGCCACCGGCTCGGTGCTGGCCGAGCGCTCCGCCGGGATCGGGATCGCCACCAACAACGTCGCCGAGTACCGGGGGCTGATCGCCGGTCTGCGGGCGGCGGCCGAGCTGGGCGCCTCGGTGGTGGACGTGCGGATGGACTCCAAGCTCGTGGTCGAGCAGATGTCCGGGCGTTGGCAGGTCAAGCACCCGTCCATGCAGCCGTTGGCACGGGAGGCGCGCGAAGTGGCGGGCGCCTTCGACCGGGTCGCGTACGAGTGGATCCCGCGCGAGCGCAACAAGGACGCGGACCGGCTGGCGAACCAGGCGATGGACGAACAGGCCGGAGTGCGCAGAGCCGCTCCCGCCGAGAATCCTGCCGCCGATGAATCTGCTGCCGGCGAGCCTGCCGCCGCGAAGTCCGCTGCCGCGAAGTCCGTTGCAGGGAAGTCCGCTGCGGGGAAACCCGGGGTGGCGTCGGCCGAGCACATGACGCCGTCGTCGTGGTCCGGCGCGGTGGGTGAGCCGACCCGGCTGTACCTGCTGCGGCACGGGCAGACCGAGCTGTCGGTGGCCCGGCGCTACTCGGGACGCGGCAACCCGCCGTTGACCGAGGTGGGACGTCGGCAGGCCGAGGCGGCGGCGGCGCGGCTGGCCAAGGTCGACGGCCTGGCGGCGGTGGTGTCCTCGCCGCTGGACCGGGCGTGGCAGACGGCACAGGCCGTGGCGCGCGCGGCCGGCGTGGAGGCGTCCACGCACGACGGGCTGATCGAGACCGACTTCGGCGGGTGGGAGGGCCTGACCTTCACCGAGGCCGCCGAGCGCGACCCGGAGCTGCACCGGCGCTGGCTGGGCGACCCGTCCGTGCCCGCGCCCGGCGGGGAGAGCTTCGACCAGGTGCACCGGCGGGTGCGGAAGGTGCGCGACGAGCTGATCACCCGGTACGGCGGCGCGAACGTGGTGGTGGTCAGCCACGTCACGCCGATCAAGTCGCTGGTGCGGATGGGGCTCGACGTCGGGCCGTCACTGCTGTTCCGGTTGCACCTGGACCTGGCGTCGCTGTCGGTGGTCGAGTTCTACCCGGACGGCCACGGGTCGGTCCGGCTGGTGAACGACACCTCGTACCTGGCCTGACCGGGTAGCCGTCTCTGGGAGACGCCCGCTCACACCGCCGGCCGCAGCAGCGTGCGCTTGCGGCGGAAACGGGCGTCTTCGACGGCCAGGGTGAAGCGCTCGACGGCGGTTCGAATGGCATCCGCCGATGCCGGCGCGATGACGTCGCCGACGATGTCCGGGTCGAGCACGAATTCACCGCGCAGCACGTTGTCCGCACCCTTGCCGATGAGCAGCGGGTTGAGCGCGTAGTCCATCGCGACGAGGAATCCCTGACTGCCACCGGTCGCCAGCGGCAGGACCACTCGGCCGCGCAACGCCTTCTTCGGCAGCAGGTCGAGCAATGCCTTCACCAGGCCGCTGTACGCCGCGCGGTACACCGGGCTCGCGACCACGACGCCGTCCGCGCGCAGCACGGCGCTCACCGCGTCGGCGATCTCCGGGTCGCGCATGTCCTCGGTGAGCAGCGACAACGTGGGCAGTTGCCGCACGTGCAGGGTGCGCACCTCGAAGCCGGCGTCCCGCAGCAGGCCGTCGACGTGCGCCACGACGATCCCGGTGCGGGATGAGGGAGAAGGACTACCGGAAATGACCAGAATGGACGACATGGCTCGCTGACACCTTCCCGAAAAGGCTCGGACTACGAGCGAAAAAGGCTCGGACTACGAGATGAAATGTGTCAGCGACAACAGATGGCGGCGGACGTGCGACCGAAGTCCACGTGTCGACGGCGGGTTAGTCCCCCGATTCCGGGCATGTTCCGAGTAGAGCAGTTCGTTCCACGTCGCGCCAAGCTTTCGGGTGCCTGGTTCCACAGCCTGGGACGTCGCCGGCTATGCTGTCGGCGCGGATGAGTCGGCAGGGCGGCCGCGTCGGCAGAGCGCGTCTCTGCCGCCGAGGAAAGTCCGGACTCCACAGGGCAGGGTGGTTGTCAACGGCAACCAGGGGCGACCCTCGGGACAGTGCCACAGAGAACAGACCGCCCCGGCGCGAGTCGGGGTAAGGGTGAAACGGTGGTGTAAGAGACCACCAGCGCCCCCGGTGACGGGGGCGGCTAGGTAAACCCCACCCGGAGCAAGGCCAAGAGGGCGCTTCGGCGCCTGCGCAGGCGATCGAGGGCTGCCCGCCCGATGCCTGCGGGTAGGCCGCACGAGCCTGTCGGCAACGGCAGGCCGAGATGGATGGTCGCCGGACGGTGTCGCCGCGAGGCGCCCGTGAACAGAATCCGGCTTACGGCCGGCTCATCCGCGCTTCCCCGCACCGACCGGCTCCCCGGCATCGCCCGGTGGTCCGGCAGGTACGGCGTTCGGCAGTGCACGGCGTTCGGCGTCGGCCGGCAGTGCACGGGGTCGTTCCGGCCGCTGCTGCTCCAGACGGCCGCGGTGATCCCGCTTCGTCGTCCCGAAGCGCGCCACGGCAGACCGGCCCGCCTATACATCCCTTGCGCGCCAACGGTGTTACACAAGTGGGGCCGTTCGAGTGGTCCTCGGTATCACGGCGTCCGCGGCCGAGTCCTCCTGCCGAACCGCAGGTCCTGCCCTGCGGTCACGACGAGGAGGAGACCCCATGTCCACCACCAAGCGGGCCGCGACCTGGCTCGCCCTGACCGGGCTGGTCGGCGCGGCAGCCGTCACCAGCACGGTCACCGCCGCGGCGGCGACCGCCGAGTTCCCGCTCTACGAGGTCAAGAGCGCCGGTCTCAGCGCCGACCAGGCCGCGGCGTTACAGCGGGCGTTCGGCCTCAAGGACGTGCACAGAGCCGAGGACGGCTCGGTCACCTTCGCCGACGAGGCCACCTACCTGAAGGTGCCCGGCCTGGACCGGGGCGCGGGCAAGGTCGACGAGGACGGGCTGGCGACCACGCAGACCCAGCTCGACGTCGAAGCCCTGAAGCAGTTGCGCGCCATCCCGCTCGACACCGCCGCGAAGCGCGCCCAGGAGACCCTGCGCGGCGTCGGGCTGCTGCCCGCCAACGCGACCGCGAACGCCAAGCACACCACTTTCGAGATCGTCGACACCAACGACAAGGCGGTGGTGTCCGTCCCGCTGGACACCGCCGTGTCGTTCACGTTCAACCTGGACGGCGTGCCGCTGGAGGGCGCGGGCGCCAAGATCCGGATCGCGTTCGACGGCCAGGGTGCGGTCGCGGGCCTGACCTACAGCACGCGTGAGGTGGCCAAGGCCGGCACCGTGCGGGTGCTCGACCTGACCGAGGGCCGCAACCGCTGCGCCAAGGTGATGACCAGCAGCGTCCGGCTGACCGACGTCACCTACGTGTACGACGCGCCCGCGCTGTCCGAGCGGGTCGGCAGGCTGGAGCCCGGCTTCCGGTGCGCGGGTGTCAACCCGGACGGTGCCGCCGCCCAGTCGGTCACCGTGCCCGCCGCCGTGGACGCCGCGCTGCCGCAGCCCGATCCCGACCAGCCGCCGCGCACCGAGGACGGCGTCTCGCCGCAGTGGACCAACCGGATCGACGTCGGCAGCGAGGGCACCGGCCCGTGCTCCGGCCTGCCGTGGACGGCGAACAACGTCAACGGGTTCAACAACCAGTTCACCGGTCGGGGCATCCCGGTGCAGTTCAGCTGGCTCAACGGCAACGCGTGGGAGCGCGACTTCAAGGACCCGGTGTTCCCCGGCGGCCAGGACCACCGGTACGCCGACGACGTGGACATGACCTACTGGCAGGGCCACGGCTCGCCGACCGGGTTCTCGTTCGCCGGGTGCAGCAGCAACACCGACACGTTCCTGGCCAACACCGAGGCCCGCTGGGGCAACCGGGACGTCGAGTGGATGAGCCTGTTCACCTGCTCGATCCTCCAGGGCACGGCCGGTGGCCAGAGCTGGGCGCAGCGCTGGGGCCGGGCGTTCCGGGGCCTGCACCAGATCAACAGCTTCGACACCGTGTCCATGCACAGCAAGGTGCACGGCAGCCGGTTCGGCAACTACCTGCTGCGCACCCCGTTCCTGTGGTGGAACCGCCCGATGAAGGTCCGCGACGCGTGGGCGCAGGCCTCCATCGACACGCAGCCGGCGTGGGTGGTGTGGGCGACCATGGGTCCGATCGGCAACTCGTGGATCGCGAACTTCAACGACTACTTCTGGACCAAGGGCCCGGTCGGGCCCGACACCCTGCCGACCGTCGGCTACTGGCGGATCTCCGGCACCAGCTGATCACGTGACCGTGGGGGCCCTTCCGCTGCACTGGGGGTGGAAGGGCCCCTTCACGTCGTCCGGAACCGGAAGCGGGTCTGGCTGTAGGGGGCCTTGCCGAACCCGAACACGGTCGACGGCTCGACCCGGAACACGTAGGCGACCCCGTGCGGGTCGGCGAACCCGCCGTCGACCACGTCGAAGTGCCAGTCGCTGCCGTACTTGGCCTCCCACGCGCCGGCCAGCGCCCGCAGCTCGGCCCGGTCCACCACCCGGACGGCCTCGCCCTCGACCACCACGTCCAGGCCGCCGTGCAGCGCGTTGTCCCCGGTGGTCAACACGACCTGCGGGTTCCCGGCGAGGTTGCGGGCCTTGCGCTCGTCCTGGCCGGTGCAGACGTGCAGCGCCCCGCCGTGCCAGACCGCGAGCAGCGGCGTGACGTGCGGGCGGCCGTCCGGGCGGACCGTGGACAGCCAGAACACCTCGGCGCTCGCCAGCCGCTGCTCGGCGGTGGCCCACGGGGTGGGCGTCGCGTCCGGGTCGCCGTAGCGCCGGTCGATGTCGGTCGCGGGCATGGGTGCTCCTCCGGTCTGCTCCGGGGTTCCCCGGAGCCACGAGTGTCCAGACCGGGTCAGGGCGTGGAAGTCATCGGCGCGCCGGGCGACCCGGCGGCATCCGGTACACCGGTCGGAACGCCTCGCCGCCGTTGTAATCGCGTTCCAGCTCCGCCACGTAGGCCTCCACCGCCGGGTTCACGATGTCCGCCAGGCTGCGCACGCCCGCCGCCGGCTCGTAGGCCGCCAGGAAGGTGGCCGCCGCTCTGGCTCGATCCAGCACGTCCTGGTCGAAGTTCACCGTCCGCTGCACCCGCCGCCCCGGACGCCCGTCCGTGCCGGTAACCTGATCACTGCCCGAGACGCCCACGGAGACGGTGATTTCGTTCACTCCGGAGGCTGGTTCGGGTACGGCTTCGGGCGGCTGGGCCATCTGCGAGCCTCCTCGGCGACGTCACTCCGGGATGCGGACCGTTCGGGTGAGTCTTTCGGCCGAACGGTCTACTGGCGCGATGCGGTTGGACAGGGGGTCCGAGGTCGTGCACACAGTGCGTGACCAACGAGTTGGCAGTTGGGTGAACTGTCACGGCAATGGGGAGAATCCAGCGTCTCCGGTTCTCCACCGGCTCCCCCCGACCCATGATGTCTGTGGTCAGATTAGACGTAATCGAGCTACAGGGGAACGGTTCTTGATCTACTCAGTGCCAGCCGACCGATACACCTCGTGACGAAGACGTGTTCTACTCGATAGCGCACCAACCGGACGGGCACCCCTCGGCCCGCCCGGCGAAGTCCTGCGTACTCAGGAGTACGAGATGACCGCCATGACCCTGGTAACACTCGCGCAGCAGACAGAGCCCGCCCTTGGCACAGGCGGCGTGCGCCGGTGGATCCTCGACAACCTGGTACCCCTGCTGCTGCTCACCGTCGCGGTCCTGCTGCTGTGGCTGGGCGGTGGCAAGGGCGACAACGCCGGGGTCATGCGCCGCCTGGGCGGCGTCATCATCGCGTTGGCGATCATCGGACTTGCCGTCACCACGAACGCCGGCGCGAACATCGGCCAGTGGATCGCCGGCCTGTTCACCGGCGGGTGACCCTTGCGGGTACGCACTGACGACGAGGTCTACCGGGTCGACGCCGTCTGGCTCGGCCCGCCCAAGGCGACCTTCCCGTGGCGTGCGCGCTACGTGGCATGGGGCGTCGGCATCGTGGTGTTCCTGCTGGTCACCGCCCTCCAGCGGCAGATCGGCTTCGGGTTCGACTTCATCAACACCGGCTGGGGCTTCGTGATCACGGTCGCGCTGACCCGGTACATCTGCACCCGCATCAGCCACGAGCGCCCGCTGTCGTCGGTCATGACGATGTGGGTGCGCGAGCTGAACTCCCCGCGCGAGAAGACCTCGGGCACCGGCGGCGCGGCCAGCGCCGCCCGGATCCGGGTCAGCCGGCAGCGACCTCGCAAACGTCCCAAGGGCAAGGCGGCGAAGCGCTCGGCGCGCGCCGCCCGGTCCCAGCACCGCAGGCAGGCAGACCGCCGTAAGAAGGAGGATCGCGGTGTTCGGACGCCGGCGTGACCGGTCCCGACGTTCCGCAGCGCAGCACGTGGCCCAGCACGCGGCTGCCGCGCGGGACGACCGGAAGGTCTACAGCAAGCGGGGGCGCCGCCTGCCGGGTGAGCAGGCGGTACCCAGCTATACCCCGTCCATCGCCGCCCGAACCATCGACGGCCACCTGCTGCGCACCGGCCAGGAGGTCTACGCCTGGTACAAGCTCGCGCCGCAGCGCTGGTCGTTCCGCTCGGACTCGCAGCGCCAGGACCTGATCGCGGCCATCGCGGGCCAGTACGCCGAGCTCCAGGGCCGCTGGATGCACCTGCGGGTGACCACCCGGCCGTACCCGATCCGGATGTGGGCCGAGGCGCACGTGCACAACGCGGTGCGCCGGCTGCCGGACACGCCGGGGACGCTGTCGTTCGACGACTACATGGTCGGCGAGCAGCAGCAGCTGATGGGCCGCTCGATGGCGGAGAAAGAGGTCTACCTGGGCGTCCAGGTGCAGACCCGGAACATGATGGACCGCGCGGTGGAACGGGCCGCGCCCGTGCTGCGCAGGGTGTTCCCGGACGCGGTGGACGCCGAGCTGGTGGCGATCGAGTCCGAGGTCGACCACCTGGACCAGGTGATCGGCTCGGCCGGCCTGGAAGGGCGCCCGGTCACCGCCGAGGAGATGTCCTGGCTGATGCACCGGTCGTGCTCGCTGGGCCTGCCCGCGCCGCGCAACCTGCCCGCGGTGCCGGGTGCGCCGTGGGAGCCGGAGGACCTGGCCTCGTTCACCGACGCGGCGGACTTCCACCAGGAGCCGTACGCGCCGACGGTGACCGTGCGCGGGCGCACCGGGTCGAACGCGGGCATCAAGCGGCACGTCGCGGTGCTGACCGTGGGCCTGATGCACGGGCTCCAGATCCCCGAGATGGACGACCCGTGGGTGCAGCGCTCGGACCGGCTCCCGGCGGCGGTCGAGTGGTCGGCGCGGATCTACGTGCGGCGGCCGGAGGAGGTCGCCGGCGAACTCCAGCGGCAGATGAACAAGGTCCGCTCGCAGGTCCGGCACTACACCGACGAGCACGAGCTGGAGCCGCCGCAGTCGCTGGCCCGGCAGGCGTCCCGGGTGCTGGAGATCGACGACGAGATGACGTCGGGCTTCACCGCGCTGGGCACCAGGGTGCGTTCGTGGTGGCGGCTGGCGGTGTCCGGTCCGACCGAGCGCGAGGCGCTGCGGCTGGCCCAGTCGCTGCTCGACCTCTACAAGCCGAAGGTCGCCATCGAGCACCCCGAGGCGCAGTACGCGATCGCCCGCGAGTTCATCCCCGGCGAGTCGCTGTCGTCGTCGGCCTACCTGCGGCGCGGCTCGGTGCTGTGGGCGGCCTCGGCCGTGCCCACGGCGACCGCCGAGGTCGGCGACCGGCGCGGCATCCTGCTCGGCGAGACCGTGACGGCCACCCGTCGCCCGGTGGCCTGGGATCCGTGGATGGCGCAGGAGCTCCGGGACGCCTCGGGCCTGACCGCGATGGTCGCGGGCCTGGGCGCGGGCAAGTCGTTCCTCGGCGGCGGCATCGTCTACAAGACCCTGCGCGCCGGGGCGCACTGGACGCTGCTCGACCCGTCCGGCCCGCTGGCGGCGCTGTGCGAGCTGCCCGAGCTGCGGCCGTACGCGCGGCCGATCAACCTGCTCAACGCCCAGCCCGGCATCCTCAACCCGTACCGGGTGGTGGCCGAGCCGCAGCTCGACCACTTCATGGACGAAGAGGACCCGGAACGCGCGTGGCGCCGCGAACGCGCCCTGGCCGCGGCCACCCGCCGGCGGCTGGTGCTGGACGTGCTCAGCGGCCTGCTGCCGTTCGAGGTGGCGCGCCTGCCGCAGACCCGGATCGTGCTGCTGCGCGCGGTCCGCACGGTCGGCGGCCGGCCCGACGCCCACCCCGGCCAGGTCTTCGAGGCGTTGCGCCGGGACGCGTCCGAGCACCACGAGCACGCCGTCGTGGTGGCGGACTTCCTGGACGAGATGCGCGAGCGGATGTCGCTGCTCATCCCGGAACAGGACGCCGACCCGTACAACGAGCAGCGCGACGACCGCCTCACCGTGCTGACCATGGCGGGCCTCAACCTGCCCAAGGACGGCGTGGGCCGCGAGCACTGGACCGACGCCGAGGCCCTGGGCGTCGAGATGCTCAACCTCGCGGCGTGGCTGACCCAGCGCTCGATCTACGAACGCCCCAAGGACCTTCGCAAGGGCGTGTGGATCGACGAGGCGTTCTTCCTGTCCGAAGTCCCGACCGGCCGGGTCCTGATGAACCGCTTCGCCCGCGACTCGCGCAAGTGGAACGTCCGCGTCCTGCTGTCGTCCCAGATCCCGGCCGACTTCCTGAAGATCCAGGGCTTCGTCACCCTGCTCGACTCGGTCTTCGTCGGCCGCCTCGACGACGACCAGGCCCAGGCCGACGCCCTGCGCCTGCTGAAGGTGCCGGTCGGCGCCGGCTACGAACAGGTGGTGGCGTCCCTGGGTCGCCGCCCCGGAGGCGTGCGCAACAACACCGAACGCGACCTCGCGCCGAGGCAGTTCATCTTCGGCGACGGCGCGGGCGGCGTGGAACGCATCCGCATCGACTTCTCCGGTCCCCACCTGGAGCACCTGCGCAACGCCCTGGACACCACCCCCGACGCCCTGCGCGACGGCCCGGAACCGGCCGAGGTGGAACTCTCCTCGCCACCCCAGGACCCGTTCGCCTACGCGGAGGGCTACGCGGACGAGTACGACGACGAGCTCGCGGCCGACCTGGAAGTGGGCCTGGCCGACGAGCTGGTCGAGTCGACCCACGGTGAGGGAGGAAACCGCCGCCCGGGTCGGGAAGGTGCGGCATGAGCACCCTCCTGCTGGTGGCGGCGATCGCCGCCGCGCTCTACGCGCGACGGCGGTTCAGACGGCGCGCCGAGGCGGAACCCGGCGTCCGCCGCGGGTCGCGGTGGCGCGCGATGGTGGTCGTGGTCGCCATCCTCGGGTTGCAGGCCGTCATCGGCGCGGCGCCCGCGCACGCGGCGCCCTGTGGCGAGGCCCCCTCCCCGGAACGGCCGGGTGCCGGCATGGTCGGCGCGATCGACCCGCCGATCGGCAACGGCGTGAAGGACTCGCCCTACCTGACCTACGGGTACGCGGGCATGGTCTGGCACACCTACCAGGAGAAGTGCCTGGTCCCCAACGCTTCCCCGGTGCTGGACACCTGGGCGGGCAACCAGCTGTTCAACATCGGCAAGAACATCGTCGGCGCGACCAACGCCCTGCACTACACCGTCGTCGGCCAGGGGCTGCTCCAGCCGCTGGACAAGGCGGTGAAGGACGGTGTGCAGAAGGTCTACGACAACGTCTACCTGCGCTGGTTCGGCCTGGTGGCGCTGATCCTCGCGGTGCTGATGTTCCGGCAGATCTGGCAGGGGGACCTCGCCTCGATCAGCAAGCGCGGGCTGTGGGCGCTGGCCGCGATGTGGCTGGCGACGTCCACCCTGGCGCTGCCGCAGTTCTACGACCTGCTGGACAACACCCTGGTCACCACGACGGCCGAGATCCAGGCGGGTTTCGTGGACGTGGAGGAGGGCAAGGACAGCCTGGACGTGCTGCCGTCCCGGCTGCACGACTCGGTGGTCTACCAGAGCTGGCTGCGCGGCGAGTTCGGCTCGCCGGAAGCGCCGCAGTCCACCGAGTTCGGCCCCAGGCTGCTGGGCGTGCAGGCGTGGACCGTGCAGGAGATCGGCGAGCACAAGGACGGCGACCAGAACGCGCTCAACGCGAAGCGCAACGAGTACAAGAACATCTACGCGCAGCTCGGCCCCGCCCAGGGCAGCTTCAGCGGCGAGGCGGGCGGGCGCACCGGCGCCGGGTTCCTGTCCCTGCTCCAGGCGGTGGCGTTCTCGCTGTTCCAGCTGTTCGCGAAGGCCGCCGTGCTGCTGGCGCAGCTGCTGCTGCGGGTGCTCACGCTGGCCGGGCCGCTGATCGGCCTGGCCGCGCTGCTGCACCACGACCTGCTGCGCAAGGTCGGCCGCGCGGTCGCGGTGACGGTGTTCAACGTGCTGGTGCTCGCGGTGCTGGCCGGCACGCACGCGCTGCTGTTGCAGGCGATCTTCAACGCCACCGGGCTGTCGCTGCTGACCAGAACGCTGCTTGGGCTGATGCTGACGCTGGTGTGCTTCATGATCGGCAAGCCGATGCGCCGGATGTGGCAGATGGTCGAGATGTCGGTGGGCTCGGCGAGCAACGCGCTGCCCATGCGCGGCGGGCTCATGTCGATGCTGCGCAGGAAGAAGGACACCGGGCCGTCGCCGCAGGAGGAGTTTTGGGACACCGTGCGCGACACGGACCCGGACGGCACCGAGGTGCCGCAGCGCGGGCGTGGTCGGGTGCGGCCGGAGGCGGCCAACCCGGTGGTGGCCACGGCTCACCGGCTCGACCGGGTCGGTTCGGCGGCGCAGTTGGCGGGTAGCGGGGTCGGCGGTGGCGGGGTGGCCGCGCTGCCCGCCGGCGGGCACAGCGGGCCGGCGGCGCTGCCGTCCGGGCGGTCGCGGGTGGTGGACACGCCGCCGGTGGCCGATCGGAACTGGGACCGGCTGGACGACGCCGTGCTGGTGCCCTCACGGGTGACGAACGGGTTCTCGCGGGTCGCCGACGGTCCGGTGGTGCCGGGGCCTCGGCGGGCGGAGACCGAGGTGGTCGCGGGGCGGCAGGTGCACGTGATCTACCGGCCTTCGCGCGGGCTTGAGGTCAGGGACAGCTGATGCCGATCAGGACGAACCGTGGGCGTGCGGCGGTGTACCGCCGGTTGTGGGGCTGGCCGTTGCGGTCGCCCCGGCATCTCGTGGCGACGATCGTCGGGCTGATCGCGCTGGTCGCGACGGTCGGCGTCGTCGCGGACAACGTGGTCGGGTCGCGGTCGAGCGCCACGCCGGGGACGACGGCCTCGTCGTCGGACAGGCCGGGCGCGTCGAGCGGCAACCAGGTCGGTGTGCTGCCGTCGACGGGCACGACGACGCCGCTGCCGACCAAGGCGCCCAGTCCCACGGCCGCCGCCACGTCGGCGGCGGTCAGCGCGGACGCCCAGCTGGTCGCCGAGTCCTGGATCGACGCGTGGCTCGACCACCCGGCGGGCGTCACGAACGCCAAGTGGTTGGCCGGGTTGAAGCCGTGGACGTCGGACGAGCTGCTGCCGACGTTGCAGTCGGTGGACCCGGCGAACGTGCCGAAGGAGATCAAGAGCCCGGTCAAGGCGAGTAGGTCCACCACCGATTCGGTCGATTTCGAAGCCGACCTGGAAACCGGCAAGCTCGTGCTGACCGTGGCCAAGCTGCCCGAGGGCTGGCGCGTGCACAAGTACAGCAGGGTGGGCTGAGATGCTGAAGATCGCGCTGGTGGTCGCCGCGGTGGTCGCCGTGGTCGCCGTTGCCGTGACCAACGGGGTCTCGACCGTGGTCAACGGCACCACTCCCGCCGACGGCAGCGGCGGGGTCGGCATCCGCAACGTCGGCTGCAACGCGTCCATCGGCCCGTGGGAGGGCGGTGGCGAGGAGAAGGGCCGCAACGACGCGAGCCGGCTCAACGAGGAGCAGCGCGGCACCGTCGCCAAGATCATCTCCATCGGCCAGGAGCGCAGGCTGCCGCCGCTGGCCTGGCAGATCGCCATCCAGGCGGGCATGACCGAGTCCGGGCTGCGCAGCCTGGACTACGGCGACCGGGACTCGCTGGGCATCTTCCAGATGCGCCCGTCGATGGGCTGGGGGTCGCCCGCCGAGGTGACCGACCCGGTGTACGCGATCAACAAGTTCTACGACGTGCTGGTCAACGTGCCGAACTGGGAGGAGCGCCGGCCCGGCGACTCGGCCCAGGCCGTGGAGCGCTCGGCGTTTCCCGACCGGTACCACAACTGGGAGGCCATGGCGGCGTTCCTGATCGGCGAACTGGGCAACGTGGTCGACCCGGCGGGGTGCGGGGAGAGCGCCGGCGAGTTCCTGCTGGCGTCCTCGGCGGCCGGGACGGCGATCGAGTTCACCAAGCAGCAGTTGGGCGAGCCGTACCTGTGGGGCGGCAACGGCCCGGACCAGTGGGACTGCTCCGGCATCCTGGTCAAGGCGTTCGCCGCGTCCGGCGTGAAGATCCCCCGGGTGGCGAACGACCAGTACGTGTCGGGCGGTGCGCACCTCCCCGTGCGGGAGGCCAAGGCGGGTGACCTGATCTTCTGGGCGACCAACCCGGCCGAGCCGGTCACGGTGCACCACGTGGCCATGTACCTGGGCAACGACGAGTACATCCACGCCCCGCAGACCGGGGACGTGGTGAAGATCAGCAAGATCAACTGGGACTACCACGAGTTGATGCCCCTGGCCGTGCGGCCGGGCGTGTGACCGGGTGGGCGACCGTTGATCGTGCCAGGTTGATCACCTGCGGGTTGATCGCGTGAGGGAGGCACCACCGATGTTCACCCCCGACCCCATCCAGCGCCACGCCGGACCGCCCGCGTCCAGCACGCCGCTGCGGGACTACCTGTCCTCGCTGCCGCCCGGCGTGAGCACGGGGTACGCGGTGCTGCCCCGTTCCCTGGTGGAGGCCATGCCGCTGCCGTGGCAGCAGCAGATGACCCACCTGCTGGCCGAGTTCCACCGGTCGTTCGCCCACCTGGGGTGGCCGGTGTACCGGGTCGTGCCGTCGCGGCGGGAGCGGTTGGTGGACCTGGACGAGGAGCAGTTGGCGGAGGTCGGGGCGATCATGGAGATCGACTCCGACGGGGAGCTGGTGTACCGGGACCGGTCCGGGACCAGGATCGACGACCCCGAGCAGCGGATGGTGCTGGTGTCGGTGCTGGACCCGATCCCGGGCGAATACGCGAACGCGAACCAGAGCACGCCGGCTCGCGGGTTTCCGGTGCCGCAGCAGCCCTATCCGCAATCGGGGCCGCTGCCGGTGCAGGCGCCGCCCCAGCAGCGGTGAACGCGGCGGGAAGAGCGTGAAAGCGTTCTTGCCGGACGGAGCCTCGCTTGAAGGTGTCCTCGCTTGAACGGCGTCCTCGCCGGACGGGCCGGCCGCCGAGGATCTCCACAAGAGCCCTGCAAAGCAGAGGTGTGCGCAGGGCGCGCGTGTTGAGCGGGCGCGTGTGCCGTGGCGTGGGTGTGTGGGTGTCGGACATGACATGCGGGGCTGTGCATGTCAGCCTTGGGGTATGGGTGATCCGAATGCCTGGTACTACTGCCTGACTCACCAGACGGCCGAGAAGGGGGTCGGGTGTCGTGGTGGGGACCGGATGGGGCCTTATCCCGACGAGGCGACTGCCCGGCGCGCGTTGGAGCTGGCTCGTCGGCGGACCGAGGACGAGGACGAGGCTGATCGCAAGTGGAAGGAGAGTTAGGCCCGGGTCCGGGTTGAGGGCGGGTTAAGGTGCAGTCGTGGCCTCGATGGTGATCCGTACCGGGCGGGTGGACCTGGACTTCGGTGGGATTCGGTCCGAGTTCGGGTTGCCCGTGGAGTTTCCGCCTGCCGCGTTGGCGGAGGCGCAGCAGGCGGTCGGTCGGGATGTCGCGGCAGGCGGGCGCGAGGACGCGACGTCGTTGCCGTTGGTGACGATCGATCCCCCGGGTGCCAAGGACCTGGACCAGGCCCTGTTCGTGGAACGGGTGGGGCGCGGGTTCCGGGTGCACTACGCGATCGCCGACGTCGGTGTGTTCGTCGTGCCCGGTGGGGCGTTGGACACCGAGGTGCGCAAGCGGGGGCAGACGCTCTACCTGCCCGATGGGAACGTGCCGTTGCACCCGACCGTGTTGTCGGAAGGTGCGGCGAGCCTGTTGCCCGACCAGACGCGGCCCGCTGTGTTGTGGACGTTCGACTGCGGGGCGGATGGTGAGCCGCGCGACGTCCGCGTCAGGCGGGCCGTGGTCCGGTCCACGGCGCAGTTCGACTACGAGAGTGTTCAGGCCTCCTTCGACGCCGGCAACCCGCATCCGTCCGTGGAGGCCCTGTCCGAGTTCGGCCGGCTTCGTCGGGAACGGGCCACCGAACGCGGTGCGGTCGAGTTGAGGCTGCCGGAGCAGGAGATCGTCCCGAACGGTGACGGCGACTGGAAGCTGGTCGTCCGGCCACGGGTGGACGTCGACTCGTGGAACGCCGAGATCTCGCTGCTGACGGGTATGGCGGCGGCTCGGATCATGCTGGACGCCGAGGTCGGTGTCCTCCGCACGTTGCCGGACGCGGACGACGGGGCGGTGGACGTCTTGAAGCGGTCGGCGCACGCCCTCGGTGTGCCGTGGCCGGACGGGGTCACGCCTGCTCGGCTGCTGGCGGGGCTCGACCCGGCGCGGCCTGAGTCGTTGGCGCTGTTCGTGGACGCGACGCGGCTGCTCCGCGGCGCGGGGTACACGGCGTTCGACGGCACGATTCCGCCGGTCACGACGCACGCGGGGCTTGCCGCGCCGTACACGCACGTGACGGCTCCGCTGCGGCGGCTGGTGGACCGGTTCGCCACGGAGGTGTGCCTGGCGGTCACGGCCGGGCGGGACGTGCCGGACTGGCTGCGACAGGCGTTGCCGCTGCTGCCCGGTCTGATGGGCGGCTCGGACACGTTGGCGAGCAAGGTGGACCGGGCCTGCCTGGACCAGGTGGAGGCCTGGGTGCTGGCCGACCGGGTCGGGCAGGAGTTCGGGGCCGTGGTGCTGCGGGCCGAGGGCAACGGGGCCGACGTGTTCGTCGCGCAGCCACCGGTCATGGGGCGGTGCTCGGGTGCCGACCTGCCGGAAGGCGAACGGGTCCGGGTCCGGTTGACGGAGGCCGATCCGGAGCGCCGCAAGGTCGCGTTCGTCAAGGTCGACGGCTGATGCTGCCGGTCGACGACCTGGGTGAGCCGGTCGCGCTGCCCGGTCCGCCCCGGCGGGTGGTGAGCCTGGTTCCCTCGCTGACGGAGGCGGTGGACCCGGCCGTGCTGGTGGGCGCCACGGACTACTGCACGCACCCGGCCGACCTGGACGTGACGCGGGTCGGTGGGTCGAAGTACCCCAAGGTCGACCGGGTGTTGGAGCTCGCGCCGGACCTGGTGCTCGCGAACAGCGAGGAGAACCGGCCGGAGGACGTGGAACGCTTGCGGGCCAACGGTATCCCGGTGTGGGTGACGGCCGCCCCGGCGACCGTGCCCGCCGCCCTCGGTTCGTTGCGCCGGTTGTTGGGCACGGCGTGGGACGTCGAGCCGGGCTGGTTGGTCGAGGCCGAACGGGTGTGGCGGGAGGTCCGGCCCGCTCGGTTCCGGGCGGTGATCCCGGTGTGGCGCAAGCCCTGGGTGGTGATCGGGCGGGACACGTTCGCCGGTGACGTGCTGCACCGGCTCGGCGTGGTCAACGTCTACGTGGACCACGCCGAGCGGTACCCGCGTCCCGACCACGACGAGTTGCAGTCGGTGGACGCCGATGTGGTGGTGCTGCCGGACGAGCCGTACCTGTTCACGCCGGACGACGGTCCGCAGTTCTTCCCCCGGCTGCGCCCCGTGTACGTCTCCGGTCGCTACCTGACCTGGTACGGGCCGTCGTTGGTGGCGGCACGGGGGGCGTTGGAGCAGGCGTTCGGCGACGTCGGGCGCTAGACGCGGAAGCGGTCGGTGGCGTCCACCAGGGCGCGCAGGATCCCCGGCTCGTCGAACGAGTGCCCCGCGTCGGGCACCATGACCAGTTCCGACCCCGGCCACGCCCGGTGCAGCTCCCACGCGGTGGTGGCGGGGGTGGCCACGTCGTAGCGGCCCTGCACGATGACGGCCGGGATGCCGGCGAGCTTGCCCACGTCCCGCAGCAACTGCCCTTCGTCCAGCCAGCCCCGGTTGACGAAGTAGTGGTTCTCGATCCGGGCGAACGCCAGCGCGTACCGGGGCTCGGCGAACGCCGCCACCAGATCGGGGCGTTCCCGCAACGTCACCGTCGAGCCCTCCCACACGCTCCACGCCACGGCCGCGGCCTCGTGCACCGCCGGGTCGGGGTGGTTGAGCAGCCGCGCGTAGGTGTTGACCACGTCGCCGGCCGGTGCGAGCGCGGTGACCCGCTCCCACAGCTCCGGGAACAGCGACCCGGCCCCGCCCTCGTAGTACCAGTCCAGTTCACGTTCGCGCAGGGTGAAGATCCCGCGCAGCACCATCTCGGTGACCCGCGCCGGGTGCGTCTGGGCGTAGGCCAGGGCCAGGGTGCTGCCCCACGACCCGCCGAACAGCTGCCACCGCTCGATCCCCAGGTGCTCGCGCAGCTGCTCCAGATCGGCGACCAGGTGCCACGTGGTGTTGGTCGACAGGTCCGCGCCCGGTTCGCTCGCGTGCGGACCGGAACGGCCGCATCCGCGCTGGTCGAGCAGCACGATCCGGTAGACGGCGGGGTCGAACAGCCTGCGGTGGACGGGGGCGCTGCCGCCGCCCGGACCGCCGTGCAGGAACACCACGGGTTTGCCGTAGGGGTTCCCGCAGACTTCCCAGTAGACGCGATTGCCGTCGCCCACGTCGAGCAGGCCCTGGTCGTAGGGCTCGATCTCGGGATACATGACCCCTACTCTGCCCCACGCCGGACGGCCGATGATCACCCCGCCGGGGCTGCCGGACGAGCCCGACAGCCCCAACGGGACGTCGACCGATCAGTGGAACGTGTGCTCCGGGCCGGGGAACTGGTGCCCGCGGACCTCGGCGGCGAACTCCTGCGCCGCGCCCAGCATGACGTCGGCGATGTTCGCGTACCGCTTGACGAACTTCGGCGCCTTGCCGCGCCGCAGACCCATCAGGTCCTGCCACACCAGCACCTGGGCGTCGGTGTCCGGGCCCGCGCCGATGCCGACGGTCGGGATGCTCAGGTCGTGCGTGATCTGCTTGGCGACCTCGGCGGTCACCATCTCCAGCACCACGGCGAACGCCCCGGCCTCCTGCACGGCGTGCGCGTCGGCCACCACGGCGTCGAACGCGTCGTTGCGCCCCTGCACCCGGTAGCCGCCGAGTTGGTGCTCGCTCTGCGGGGTGAAGCCGATGTGCGCCATGACCGGGATGCCCGCGTTCACGATGGCCCTGATGTGCGGCGCGAAGTGCCGGCCGCCTTCGAGCTTCACGGCGTGCGCGCGGCCTTCCTTCATGAACCGCACGGCCGTCGCCACGGCCTGCTCGACCGACACCTGGTACGAGCCGAACGGCAGGTCGGCCACCACGAGGGACCGCTTCACCGACCGGGTCACGCCCCGGACCAGCGGGATCAGCTCGTCCACGGTGACCGGCAGCGAGGTGTCGTAGCCGTAGACGTTGTTCGACGCGGAGTCGCCGACCAGCAGGACGGGGATGCCCGCCTCGTCGAACAGCTCGGCGGTGTACATGTCGTAGGCGGTGAGCATGGGCCACGGCTCGCCGCGTTCCTTCAGCTCGCGCAGGTGGTGGGTGCGCACCTTCTTGACGGGAGCGGAGGCACTGGCCCCGCTGCCGTAGGGCGCCGCTACCTCGGGTGCAGAAGTCATCGTCGACCGTCCTCCCTCGAAGCCCGCTTCGTTGCGGGTCTCCGGGCCTTGTTGCACGGTTACCCGCCAAGCGTGACACCGGAGGACCCGGTTGTGCGCGGTGTGCGAGTAGCCTCACAGCCGTGGCTTGCCGGTTGACCGAGCTCGTCCTGGACTGCGCCGACCCGGAGGGGCTCGCCCGGTTCTGGTGCGCGGTGCTCGACTACCAGGAGCTGGGCCGCGAGGACGACGGCAGTGTCGAGATCGGCCGTCCGGGGGAGTACCCGACGATCGTGCTCGGGCCGGTGGACGAGCCCAAGCGGCAGAAGCTGCGGCTGCACATCGACGTGAACCCGACCGACCGGGACCAGGACGCCGAGCTGGAACGGCTGCTGTCGCTGGGTGCGACGCTGGTCGACATCGGTCAGGGCGACGTGTCGTGGCACGTGCTGACCGACCCCGAGGGCAACGAGTTCTGCCTGCTCAGGAGCCGCGTAGCGCCTTGACGGCGGCCGGCGCGACGGCGTCCGGCCGGTCGACGGGCATCAGACGGCCCGCACCAGCTCGGGCGGAGCGGGGTCGCGCCGGCCGTGAGCGTCGACCCGGTGACCGCCCACGCCGCAGCCGCGCCCACGCCCCCACGTGCATGGTCGCCACCGCTCTCCCCGGCTCCCCGCCTGTCGTACGTGATCACCCGCGCGTGCCGGGCCGTCAGCGTTACGGTGGCGTCCCAGTCGAACCACGCACCGCCCAGCCCGGGACCGAGCACCACCACGGGCGCGTCGGCACCTCCGACGGCGCGGACGTGCACCCTCCCCGCGAGGGAGTCGACCATGGTTCGCACAGCGAGATCTCCTGGGAGTGTGACGTGGCGGTGCCCCGGTGGAAGTGGCGGGCGGCGGGGGTCGTCGCGACGGTCGTGCAGCTCGCCGCGCTGGCCTGCCTCGTCCTGCTGGTCGTGGACGAGGAGTCCGACGTCGCCGAGGCCATTTTCGCGCTCTCGTACTGGTTGGGCCTGCCGGTCGACGGGAACCTGTTCATCGCCCTGGTGCTGGTGGTGCTCGGCGCGGCCCTGCGGCGGCGCAAACGGGCCGCGCTGTGGGCGTTGCTGCTGTTCGAGGGCTTGGGCCTGGCGCTGGCGCTGGTCGTGCTGCTCGTCTACTCGGTGGACCCCGGGCGGTTCCTCGGCCCGGACGAGCAGCTGGACTGGCCCGCGGTCCTGACGACGCTCGGCAGCGGCGCCGCCGTCACCTCGTCGATCATCCTCTTCCTGTGGGTGTTGCGGCCGGCGTTCCCGGCCCGCCTCGCGCCCGGTGCGTGGCGGCAGGGCCTGGCCGCCTTCCTCACCGGCATGGTGGTGCTGTGCCTGGTCGGCTGGGGTCTGGCGGAGGTGTTCCCGGGCACGCTGGACGACGTCGGGGAGAAGCTCGTCTGGGCGGCCAACCAGGTCATCGGCGAGGTGCTGCCGTTGCGCCGGGCCGGCGTCGGCGAAGGTCCGCAGTGGCTGAGCGTCGTGCTCGGGCTGGGCGGCACGCTGGTCGCGATCGGCTCGCTGTACGTGTTCTTCCGGGGTGAGCGGTCGAGTCGGCTGCTGGACTACTCCGACGAACTGGGCGTGCGGCGGCTGCTGGTCGGGCACGGCGAGCCGGACTCGCTGGGCTACTTCGCCACCCGCCGGGACAAGAGCGCGGTGTTCGCCGAGGACGGGCGGGCCGCGCTGACCTACCGGGTGCTCGCGGGCACCTCGCTGGCCAGTGGCGACCCGGTCGGCGACGAGGACGCCTGGCCGTTGGCCGTGCAGGCGTGGCTGGCCGAGGCACGGCGGTACGGCTGGATCCCGGGTGTGCTGGGCGCGAGCGAGCGCGGTGCGCACGTGTACGCGGCGGCGGGACTGAAGGCGTTGGAGATCGGCGACGAGGCCGTGCTGGACGTGCGCGAGTTCAGCCTCGCCGGGCCGGAACGGCGGGCCGTGCGGCAGGCGGTGAGCCGGGTGGAACGCGCCGGGTACACCGTGCGGGTGCGGCGGCACGCGGACATCCCGCCGGAGGAGATGGCGTCGATCCTGAGCCTGGCGCAGCAGTGGCGGGGCGCGGAGACCGAGCGCGGGTTCTCCATGGCGTTGGGGCGGCTGGGCGATCCGACCGACGGCCGGTGCGTGATGGTGGAGGCCTACGACGCCGACGGGAAGCTGCGCGGGCTGTTGTCGTTCGTGCCGTGGGGACGGCGGGGCGTGTCGCTGGACCTGATGCGGCGCGACCGGATGGCGGAGAACGGGCTCAACGAGTACATGGTCGCGTCGCTGGCCGACGCGGGCCGACGCCTTGGCGTGCAACGGATCTCGCTGAACTTCGCGATGTTCCGTGCGGTGTTCGAGGAGGGCGGGAAGATCGGCGCGGGGCCGGTGCTGCGGGCGTGGCGGGCGGTGCTGAGCCTGGCGTCGCGGTTCTTCCAGCTCGAATCGCTGTACCGGTCGAACGCCAAGTACAACCCCGACTGGGTGCCCCGATTCCTGTGCTACGCCCGCACCCGGCACCTGCCCTGGGTGAGCATGGCGGCCGGTGTCGCCGAGGGGTTCGTGCCGAGTCTGCGGTCGCTGTTCAAGCGCGGTTCGGGACGGGCTCTGCGGCACGAGACGACCGGCACGGAGTTCGCGGCGGCGGTGGCCGACATCGAGGCGTCGAAACCCGAGCCGAAGACCGTGCGGCGGCCCGAGCAGGTGCGGGTGCGGATCGCCAAGCTGGACCGGCTGCGCGAGGCGGGCATCGACCCGTACCCGGCGGGCTTTCCCCGTGACTGCGCGCTGACCGACGCGGTGGACCGCTTCGGCGACACGGTCTCCGTGACCGGGCGGGTGGTGGCGCTGCGGGAACTGGGTGGTCTCTGCTTCGCCCGGATCCGTGACCTGACCGGTGAGATCCAGCTCATGCTCGACGCGGAACACCTGGGGCACAACGGCCTGGCGTCCTGGAAGTCCGGGGTCGACCTCGGCGACCACGTGGGCGTGCGGGGCGAGGTGATCCGGTCGAGGCGCGGTGAGCCGTCCGTGCTGGCGGACGAGTGGACGGTCACCGCGAAGTGCCTGCACCCGTTGCCGGACAAGCGGAAGGGCCTCGCCGACCCGGAGGCGCGGGTGCGTCGGCGGTACCTGGACCTGGTGGTGAACCCCGATTCGGCGCGGATGCTGCGGGTGCGCAGCGACGTGGTGCGCGGCATCCGGGAGTTCCTGCACGACCGCGGGTACCTCGAAGTCGAGACGCCGATGCTGCAGTCCGTGCACGGCGGCGCGAACGCCCGGCCGTTCGTCACCCACATCAACGCCTACGACATGCGCATGTACCTGCGCATCGCGCCCGAGCTGTACCTGAAGCGGCTGTGCGTGGCGGGTGTGGACCGGGTGTTCGAGCTGAACCGGAACTTCCGCAACGAGGGCGCGGACGCCACCCACAACCCCGAGTTCACCATGTTGGAGGCGTACCAGGCGTACGCCGACTACACGGACATGCTGCACCTGATGCGGGAGCTGGTGCAGCACGCAGCCGTTGCCGCACATGGGAAACAGGTCGCTCTGCGGGACGGCGAAGAGGTCGACGTCTCCGGGGAGTGGCCGATCGTCACCGTGCACGAGGCCGTGTCGCACGCGCTGGGGAAGACCGTCACGCCCGACACACCGCTGCCGGTCCTGCGTTCTCTGGTGGGGAAGTTCGGGATCACGGCGGACGACGACGCCGACCACGGGCACATCGTGCTCGAGGCGTACGACAAGTTGGTCGAACCGCGGACCGTCGGGCCGACCTTCTACACGGACTTCCCGATCTCGGTGTCGCCGTTGACCCGGCAGCACCGCGCCGACCCCCGCCTGGCCGAACGCTGGGACCTGGTGGCGTTCGGGGCGGAGATCGGCACGGCCTACTCGGAGCTGACCGACCCGCTGGAGCAGCGGCGGCGGCTGGAGGCGCAGTCGTCGAAGGCGGCCAGCGGGGACGTCGAGGCGATGGAGCTGGACGAGGACTTCCTGGCGGCGTTGGAACACGGGATGCCGCCCACCGGGGGACTCGGCGTGGGCGTCGACCGGGTGCTGATGATGCTCACCGGCGCGTCCATCCGGCAGACGGTGCTGTTCCCGTTCGTCAGACCTGCCGAGTAGGCAGCACCATGATCTGCCGCAGGTTGACGTGCTTGGCGCGGCTCGTGGCGTAGCCGACCACGTCGGCCACCTCGGCGGAGGTCAGCCGGCCGACACCGTCGAACCAGCCGTCCACGGCGTCGCGGATGGCGGCGTTGCCGATGTGCTCGGCCAGCTCGCTCTCCGTGAAGCCGGGTTCGACGTTGGTCACCCGCACGTCCAGCGGGCCGAGTTCGGCGCGCAGGTTCGCGGACAGGTGGGTGACGGCTGCCTTCGTCGCGGTGTAGACGGCGAAGTTCGGGAACGTCAGGTGCGCGCCCACGGACGAGATGTTGACCAGGTCCGAGGGCCCGCTCCCGGCGGCCTCGATCAGGTCGCCGGAGAACGCGTCGATCACGTTGAGCACGCCGCTGATGTTCGTGTCGATCATCCGCGACCACTCGTCGGTGCGGCCGGCGGCGATGGGGTTCGCGAGCATGACGCCCGCGTTGTTCACCACCAGGTCGACCCGGCCGTAGGTGTCGTGGACGGCTCGGACGGCGTCGGAGAGGTCCTTCGTCACGTCCGCCGTGACCGCGAACCCTTGTCCACCTTCGGCGACGATCCTGTCGGCCAGTGCGGTGAGCCGTTCGGTCCGCCGGGCCAGCAGGGCGACCCGGGCACCCGAGCGGGCGAGCACCAGGGCGATTTCCGCACCGATGCCGCTGGCGGCGCCGGTGACCACGGCAGTGCGGTTGGTGAGGTCGTATGTCATGGCACCAAGCGTGTGGGGTCGCGGCGGCGGAACCGGAGGCCCCGCTTTTCCCTAGGTCTGTCAGGGCCAGGTTGCGGTGCGCTTCCGGGGCCATACTGGGTGGCGTGAACCACGACTTGGGGGAGTTCCTGCGGACCCGGAGGGCCCGCGTCCGACCGGACGACGTGGGCCTGCCCGGCGGTGGCCGGCGTCGCGTCCCGGGTCTGCGTCGTGAGGAACTGGCGCTGCTGGCCGGCGTGAGCGTGGACTACTACATGCGCCTGGAGCAGGGCCGGACCCCGGCGGTGTCGGACGCGGTGCTGGACGCGGTGGCGAGGGTCCTGAAGCTGGACGAGACCGAACGCACCCACCTGCGCAACCTCGTCCGGCCGACCACGGCCCGCAAGGTGGCGCCACAACGAGCGCGACCGGGCTTGCGCAGGCTCCTGGACAGCATGGGCGCGGTCCCGGCGTTCGTGATGGGGCGTCGTGCGGAGGTGCTGGCGTGGAACGCGCTGGCCGAGGCCCTCTACGGCTTCGCCGACCTGGAACCCGAGATGCGCAACTCCGCGCGGTACTCCTTCCTGCACCCGGAAGCCCGGACGTTCTACCGCGACTGGCCCGCCATCGCGGCCGACACCGTGGCGGTGTTGCGGCTCGACGCGGGCCGCTACCCGGACGACGCCCGGCTGGCGGCGCTGGTGGGGGAGCTGTCGGTGAAGGACGAGACGTTCCGGAAGCTGTGGGCGCAGCACGCGGTGCTGGAGAAGACCCACGGCACCAAGCTCATCCACCACCCCGTGGTCGGTGACCTGGACTTGGACTACGAGATGATGCGCCTTCCCGGCGATCCGGGGCTGCACTTGGCGGTGTACACGGCCAAGGAGAACTCGCCGACCGAGGAACGCCTGCGCCTGCTGGCCAGCTGGTCCGCGTCGGTGGACGTCTAGCCGCGCTTCACGGCGTTGAGGAACGCCACCAACCGTGCCGATGGCACTTCAAGGACCACCCGGGCGTTCTTGGAGTCCCGAACCGCCCCGAGCCCGACCCGCAGTTCGACACAGTCGCCACCGCTGTTGCCGCTGTAGCTGCTCTTGCGCCATGAGACTGTCACACGGCGAGCTTATCCATCAGACGAGCTGCCTCCTTCCCTCCGACCGAGACAGCGAGCAATTCCCTGAACACCTGCTCGTAGTGCATGATCCGGCTTTCCTCATCCACCAGCAGACCATCGGTCAAGGTCTCGACGTACACAGTCTTGGCACGGTCCCCGGCCGGCGTGAGGATCATGAAGGGGAAGTAGAGCGCACTGGTGAGCCCGGCGCTGTCCGGGATGATCCGGATCGAGATGTGCGGCAGCTTGACCAGCCGTCGCAGTCGATCGAGCTGCTCTCGCCGCGTTTCCTCCGTGCCCACAGGTGCCCGCAGCACGGCTTCCCTGATGATCAAGCTGTAGGTCGGCGGATTCGGGCCGGTCAGCCGAGCTTGTCGAGCCATCCGCGCCTGCACCAACCGCTCGATCTCGTCGGGCCGCAGGGTCGGATTGGTCTCGATCACCGCTCGTGCGTAGCTCTCGGTCTGCACCAACCCGTGCAGCAGGTCCGGCCGGTACAGCTCGATGCGCTGTGCGGTCTCCTCGGTGTTGAAGAACTTCTTCAACCGGTCCGGGATGGCCGAGCCCCACGGTGTCTTCGGTCGGCGGCGGCGACCTTCCTCGCCCAGGTGCAGCAGATCGGCCCGCTCCGGATCCTCGACGCCCAGCCGGTCGAGCAGAGCCGCGAGTTCAAGCGGCGCAACGGAATGGTCGCCGCGCAGGATCTTGGCGACCTTCGAGTCGGAGCAGCCGCCCAACGTCTCCTGGAGGTCGGCCTTCGTCACACCGCTGTGCCGCATCAGTTCCCGCAGCCGCTCCCCGAGGCGCGCGCGGTAGTCGGTCGGGCTCTGGCCGCTGGTCATGTCGGCCAGTCTGCCCGAGTCCTCCCGCCCGGCCAGTCGCTCGATCGGGCGACTAGGCAAGGCGACATGTCGGGTTTACGGTCGGCCAATGAGCGATTCCGCTATTCAGAACATGGTCAAAGACTCCGCACCCCGACTCTTCGCCTTGGTGGAAGAAGAGGACGGCGAAGCCTGGGTGGAGGCGTGGGGCATGGTGCTCGACGACCACACCGAAGTGGTCTCCGTGGAGGGCGACTACCGGATGTCCCTCGAAGAACCCGAAAACGCCCTGTGGATCTTCAACGCGGGAGGCGGCAACGCCCAGCTCGTCTGGGCCTAGGAGCAGACCTTGCCCGGATCCGGCAGCTTCAGGTCGATCAGGTACGCGTCCGCAGCCGGGTCCACGCACTCGTTGCCCTGCAGGTAAACGGTGTGCTGGTTCCCCTCGTACGTCAGCAACCCGCCACCCAACTCCTTCGCCAGGTTCACCCCGGCCTGGTACGGCGTGGCCGGATCACCGGTCGTGGAGATCACCAGCACCGGCGGCAGCCCCGCCACCGGCTTCGTCTCCTGCACGCTCGGCGGCACGGGCCAGAAAGCGCACGAGTCCAACGCCCCGACCGCCGGGTTCCCGTCGTCCAGGAACGGCGCCGCGGCCTTGTACCGCCGAGCCACGTCGTCGATCACCGCACGATCCGTCACCCGGGGCTCGTCCACGCACTTGATCGCGGTGAACGCATCCGTGATCGAGGAGTACTTCCCCTCCGCGTCACGGTCGTAGTACGCGTCCGCCAACTGCAGCAGCACCTGGCCGCTGTTGTTCTTCAGCTCGGTCAACCCGGCGTTCAGCGGCCCCCACAGCTCCTCCGAGTACATCGCCTGGATGGCCCCGGTGATGGCGTCGTTGTACGACAGCTTCCGCGACCCCACGTCCACCGGCCGTTGCGCCAACGGCAGCGTCAGGTCCCGGAACGCCTTGCTCGCCCCCGCCGGGTCCTTCCCCAACGAGCAGTCCTGCCGCTGGGCGCACCACGCGGCGAACGCGTCGAACGCCTTCTGGAAGCCGGCGCCCTGCGCGATCAGCGACTCGACCTGGTTCTGCGTCGGGTCGACCGCGCCGTCGAGCACCAGCGCCCGCACGTTCCCCGGGAACGCCGCCGCGTAGCCGGCCCCGATGTGCGTCCCGTACGAGTACCCGAGGTAGGTCAGCTTCTCGTCGCCCAGCGCCGACCGCATCACGTCCAGGTCCCGCACGACGTCCCGCGTGCCCACGTTCGCCAGCAGCTCCGCCCCGGTCGTCGCGGCGCACTTCTCGGCGAACGCCTTGTTCTCCGCCTCGGTCTGCGCCACCCCGGCGGGCGAGGTGTCGAGGTCGACGTCGAGGCGGTCGGCGTCCCGTTCGGTGTCGGTCAGGCACCGCACCTGCGGCTGGCTGGCCCCCACCCCGCGCGGGTCGAAGCCCACCAGGTCGAACCGCTCGCCCAGCGCCGTCTTCCCCACCTGCACGCCCAGGCTCGCCGCCGCCGACATGCCCGACCCGCCCGGTCCGCCCGGGTTGAGGAGCAGCGAGCCGATCCGGTCGCCGGTCGCCTTCTGCCGCAGCAGGCCGAGCTTGATCGTCCGGTCGTCGGGCTTGGCGTAGTCCAGCGGCACTTCCAGCCGGGCGCATTCGATGCTCTTCTTGTTCTTGTACTGCGATCGGGTGGTCCCGGTGGTGGCGTAGTCGGCGCAGTCGCCCCACCCGAGCTGCTGGCCGTAGAAGCGCTCCAGCCCGGCGGGCACGGTCCCGGCGGGTCCGCGCTGCTCGAGCACCGTTCCCGGGGTCGGTGAGCCGGTGAGGACCGACGTGCAGGACGCCAGTACGGGCAGGACGAGGAACAGTGTGAGGGAACGGCGCACACGTCGATCGTAGGTGTGACACGTCGGCCACATCGTCCACCAAGCCCGCCCCACGTGAGCGAGAATGCCCCCATGCCACAGCTCCGACTCGCCCTCGCCCAGGTCAACGCCTGTGTCGGCGACCTGGCCGGCAACACCGAACTCGTGCTCGACTGGTCCCGCAAGGCCGTCGAGGCCGGCGCCCACCTGGCCGTCTTCCCGGAGATGGCGCTCACCGGCTACCCGGTGGAGGACCTGGCGCTGCGCGAGTCGTTCGCGGAAGCGTCCAAGCAGGCGCTGGTGGACCTCGCGACGCGGCTGGACGAGGCGGGCTGCGGCGACCTGCCGGTGTTCGTGGGCTACCTGGACCGCGACGTGCGCGGCATGCGCAACGCGGCGGCCGTGCTGCACGGGGGCGAGGTCGTGGCGCGGCAGTACAAGCACCACCTGCCGAACTACGGCGTGTTCGACGAACGCCGCTACTTCACGTCCGGTGACACGCTGGACGTCATCCGGCTGCACGGCGTCGAGATCGGCATGGTGATCTGCGAAGACCTGTGGCAGGACGGCGGCCCGATCGCGGCCCTCGGCGAGGCGGGCGTGGACCTGGTCGTCTCGCCGAACGCCTCGCCGTACGAGCGGAAGAAGGACGACGCCCGGCTGCCCCTGGTGGCCCGGCGCGCGGCCGAGGCGAAGGCCCCGCTGGCGTACGTGAACCTGATCGGCGGGCAGGACGAGCTGGTGTTCGACGGCGACACGATGGTCGTCACGGCGGACGGCACGCTGGTCACCCGCGCCCCGCAGTTCATGGAGCACCTGGTGGTGCTCGACCTGGACCTGCCCGGCGGCGCGGCGCGCACCGAAGGCCTGGTCAACGGCTTCACCGTGCACCGCAGGACGCTGTCGGAGAACCCCCTCCCGGCCTACCGGCCGGTGGCCACCCCCGAGCCCGCCGAACCGCTGTCCGACGAGGCCGAGGTGTGGCACGCGCTGGTCACCGGCCTGCGCGACTACGTGCACAAGAACGGCTTCCGCTCGGTGGTGTTCGGCCTGTCCGGCGGCATCGACTCGGCGGTCGTCGCGGCGCTGTCCGTGGACGCCCTGGGCGCCGACTCGGTCTACGCCGTCTCCATGCCGTCGGAGTACTCCTCGGACCACTCCAGGTCCGACGCCCACGACCTGGCCCAGCGCACCGGCCTGCACTACGAGGTGCGGCCCATCGCCGACATGGTCCGGGTGTTCGTCGACCAGCTCGGGCTGACCGGCCTGGCCGAGGAGAACGTGCAGGCCAGGTGCCGCGGCGTGACGTTGATGGGGCTGTCGAACCAGCACGGCCACCTGGTGCTGGCGCCCGGCAACAAGTCCGAGCTCGCGGTCGGCTACTCGACCATCTACGGCGACGCGGTGGGCGGGTTCGCGCCGATCAAGGACGTGCTGAAGACGCTGGTGTGGGACCTGGCGCGGTGGCGCAACGCGCAGGCCGAGAAGCTCGGCGAGCTGCCGCCCATCCCGGAGAACTCGATCAGCAAGCCCCCGTCGGCCGAACTGCGGCCGGGCCAGGTGGACACCGACTCGCTGCCGGACTACGAGCTGCTCGACTCGGTGCTGGACGACTACGTCGAAGGCGACAAGGGCTACCACGACCTGATCGCGATGGGCTTCGACCACGAACTGGTCGACAAGGTCCTGCGCATGGTCGACCGCGCGGAGTACAAGCGCCGGCAGTACCCGCCGGGCCCCAAGATCACGTTCAAGGCGTTCGGCCGCGACCGCCGCCTGCCCATCACCAACGGCTGGCGCGAGGGCTAACCGGGGACCCGCACACCGGACCAGTAGACCGGGGTCGTGCCGCGCACCCGGTCAGCGTCGCGGTCGACCGCGAAATCGCTGGTGAACGCACTGCCATCGGCTCGCGTGCCGCGCAGGTGCAGGATCAGCGTGCGGCGGGAGGCGAGGGTCGTGCCGACGACCTCGGGCCGGTCCGCTCCGGGTGCCCAGCCGGCGTCGCGTGCGCCGTCGACCAGCCACCGACAGGTACCGGGGAACACCACGTCCGACTCGCACAGCCGGGTGAGATCACCGTGCCCGGCGAGCCGGACCACCTCGTCCAGGACGGCTTCGGCCTCGGCGCGGCCGGGTGGCGGCGGCTCAGCCGGTTCGGCCAGTGCCGATGCCCCGATCAGCAGTGGCAGACCCACGATCGCCGCCCACGTCCACCGTGCGAGTCGCTGCACGCGAATATTTGCCACGTCGACTTCCCCCTTGCCGGTCACGCTAGCGCGCGCGGCGACCCGGTGGGTGTGCCGAAAGGACGAGCCGCGCTCAGGCGTGGGCGGCCCGCCCGGTGGCTTCCGGGTTCCGGCCGGTCGCCGGCGCGCGGCCGTCCGTGACCGCCGCCGCGATGCTCAACACGCCCAGCACCAGCAGCGTGATGCCCAGCAGCCAGGCCAGCGCGACCATGCTGGACAGCGGCATGACCAGCACGACGATCCCGGCGACGAGCGTCACGAACCCGGAGAACACCGTCCACCCGCTGTTGCCGAACCCGTGGAAGATCTCGGCCACCCCGCCGACCACCCAGGTCGCGCCCAGCAGCAGCGCGAGCACCGCGATGGTCTGGAACGGCGCCCGCAGGCTCAGGATGCCCGCCAGCAGCGCCAGCACCCCGGCGACCGCGAACAGCACCCGGTACCCGCTCTTGGCCCGGCTCTCGGTGAACGAGCTGATCAGCCAGAACACTCCGGTGACCAGCAGTTGGACGCCGAACAGCACCGCCGCCGTGAGGATCGTGATCCCCGGCCAGAGCAGCACCAGCAGCCCGACCAGCACGGTCACCACGCCGAACGTGATCCGCAACGCCTTCGACTGGCCGAGGGCCGCGAGCGGCTCCGCCGTACCAGCCGTGCCACCCGCATTGCCCTCGAAGTGCGCCATGACGGCCAGGGTGCGCCTCAACCCCGAACCGCGCAGTCCCCGAAACCTGGTATCACCCGTTCCGGGAATCCCGGACCTCCACCGACGCCTGACCGGACCGGCGCTCGGACCTGGCGGTTCCGCCTGGCAGCAGCAGCGCCACCACCGCGCCGACGCCGCAGATCACGGCCGTGATCAGGAAGATCTCGTGGTACTCGGTCAGCAACGCGTCGGACAACGCCCGCTGGTACGCCTCGGCCTGCCGCTTGAACTCCTCCGGCGACACCCCGAACGGCAGCGGCGTGTCCAGGTCCGCCGTCAGCTCCCGGAACCGGTGCAGGCCCCACGCCGACAGCGCCGCCACCCCGACCAGCATCCCGGTCATCCGCGCCACCACGACCGCCGCCGACGCGACCCCGTGCTGCACGTCCGGCACGACCCGCAGCACCGCCGCCGACACCGGCGCGATCACCAGTCCCAGCCCGAACCCGGCGATCACCAGGTCGCGGTCCAGCACGAACGCCGACACGTCCGCCGGCCACCGCGAGATCAGCGCGTACGCCACACCCGCCACGGCCATCCCGGCGAACGACACCCACCGGTCGCCGACCCGTCCCGCCAGCCAACCGCCGACCAGGGCACCGACCGGCAACGCGACCAGGAACCGCGCCAGCAAGGTCACCGCCGCCGCCGAGTCCCGCCGCAGCACGGTCTGCGCGAACAACTCGACGTCCACCAACGTCACCATCAGCGCCGCACCGGCCGCCAGCGACACCGCGAGCGCCGCCAGGAACGGCCGCATCGCCACCCCGGTCGGATCGAGCAGCCGAACGCGGGAACGCTTCTCCCACAACACGAAAGCCACGAACACGACCAGCGCGCCACCGAGCACCGGCCATCCCCACGGCGGCAGCACGGCGTGCTCCGGATCAGGGTTGTAGAGCCCCACCACGAGCAGCGACAGCGCCAACGCCAACAGCCCGCCACCCACGAAGTCGATCCGCACCGACCTCCCGGCCCCGGCGCCCTCCGAGACCGGGTCCGCCTCAGTCGGACCCGCTGCGGCACCACTCGCGGCACCACCCGCAGTACCAACCGAGGCTCGACCCGCCACCACGCCGCCTGGCACGGTCCGCTGCACGATCACCATCGCGACCAGCGCCAACGGCAGGTTCACCCAGAACACCCACCGCCAGCTCTGCGGCTCCAGCGACTCGGACACCGACCACGCGTTGAACAGCGAAGCCACCCCGACGCCGTACAGCGTGCCCAGCACACTGCCCAGCTCCTGCGCCGCACCGACCACCCCGAGCGCCCCGGCCCGCCGCCGCGCGTCCCACAGGTCGCCGACCAGCGCCATCGTCACCGGCAGCAACGCGCCACCGGCCAACCCCTGCACCACCCGCCCGGCGACCAGCAGCGGCAGGTCACCGGCCAACGCGGTCACCGCCGACCCGACCCCGAACCCGATCAGGCACAGCTGGAGGACCAGCCGCCGCCCGAACCGGTCGGACAACTGCCCGAGCAACGGCATCCCGGCCACGTACCCGAGCAGGTACCCGGTCACCACGGGCGTCGCGCGCTCCAGGTGGTTCACCGGGATGCCGAGGTCGCGCACCATGTCCACGAGCACGCCGACCACCACGTACGCGTCCAGCGCGCCGAGCAGGACAGCCAGCGCACCCGCGCCTATCGCCAGCCGACGGGACCTCACGTCGGCGGCGCGACCGTGAACGACTTGTTGAAGTCGGACAGCCCGATCGTCACCTTGGCCCCGCCGGGCAACTCGAAGACCGCGTTGGTGAGCTTGTCGTCCTTCAACGAGAACGTCGACTTCACGTCGGCGTCGATGCCCGGCACCAGGCCCGCCACGACGTCCTTCGGCACGGTCGCCTCGACCACGTTGACACCGCCGTCGGAGCTGGTGGTCCGGGCGTCCCTGGCGCTGCCCAGCACCTTGGCGACGCCCTTGTCCGGGTTCAGGATCGCCGTCGGGTCGTACAACTGGCCCGCCAGCGCGGCGGGCAGCCTGGTGAACCCGCCGGTCGGGCCCTTGAAGTACAGGTCCTTGCCGACCAGCACGTACTCGACCTCCAGGAGCTGGCCGAACTGCTCGACCTTGGCCCGCCCCGCGGACTCGCCCTCGGCGTTCAGATCGCCCTCGGCGTCCTTCACGGACACGTTCGGCAGCTCGCCGTCGACCTTGATGGTGAAGTGGGTGCTGGTCACCGAGCGCATGGCGGCGGCCGACCTGCCCACCAGGTCGGACCCGGCGGGCAGGTCACCGGTGGACGAGGTGCAGCCGGCCAGGAGCAGTGCGAACGCGCCTACCAGGACGCGACGACGGGACATACGGGGGATCGTAGATCCACCGCCCTGAGAAGACGCACCGATCGCCACAGCCACCCGCCGACCCGGCGCGGCACCGCGCGGGCACGTGCTCCCCGAGCGGGCCACCGGAGTTCCGTGAGACCGGATGACCTGGCGTTATTCCGGACAGAAGGTGCGCGAGCCGGTTTTCCCGCGAGTCGGCAACACACCGGCAACAGCCTTTACCTAGGCTTCGTGCCATGAACCGCCAGCAGGAGTTCGTGCTCCGCACCCTTGAGGAACGGGACATCCGGTTCGTCCGGCTCTGGTTCACCGACGTGCTGGGCTTCCTCAAGTCCGTCGCCGTGGCCCCGGCGGAGCTCGAAGGCGCCTTCAGCGAGGGGATCGGCTTCGACGGCTCGGCGATCGAGGGCTTCGCGCGGGTCTACGAGTCGGACATGGTGGCCAAGCCGGACCCGTCCACCTTCCAGGTCCTGCCCTGGCAGACGCCGGACAAGAACAACTACTCGGCGCGGATGTTCTGCGACATCGCGATGCCCGACGGCTCCCCGTCGTGGGCCGACCCGAGGCACGTGCTGCGCCGCACGCTCGCCAAGGCCAGCGAGGCCGGCTTCACCTGCTACGTGCACCCGGAGATGGAGTTCTTCCTCCTCAAGAACCTCCCGGACGACGGCAGCGAGCCCATCCCGGCCGACAACGGCGGGTTCTTCGACCAGACCAGCCACGAGACCGCCACCCACTTCCGCCGGCACGCCATCGAGGCGCTGGAGGCGATGGGCATCTCGGTGGAGTTCAGCCACCACGAGGGCGCGCCCGGCCAGCAGGAGATCGACCTGCGCTACGCCGACGCGCTGACCATGGCGGACAACGTGATGACGTTCCGCTACGTGGTGCGGGAGGTCGCGATCACCCAGGGGGTGCGGGCGAGCTTCATGCCCAAGCCGTTCTCCGACCAGCCCGGCTCCGGGATGCACACGCACGTCAGCCTGTTCGAGGGCGACCGGAACGCGTTCTACGACGCCGAGGACCCGTACCAGCTCTCCGACACGGGCAAGGCGTTCGTCGCGGGGCTGCTCAAGCACGCGCGCGAGATCTCCGGCGTCACCAACCAGTGGGTCAACTCGTACAAGCGGCTGATCGTCGGCGGCGAGGCGCCCACCGCGGTCTGCTGGGGTCACGCCAACCGCTCCGCGCTGGTGCGGGTGCCGATGTACTCGCCGGGCAAGTCCTCGTCACGCCGGGTCGAGATCCGCAGCCTGGACTCGGCGTGCAACCCGTACCTGGCGTACGCCGTGATACTCGCCGCCGGCCTCAAGGGCGTGGAGAAGGGGTACGAGCTGCCGCCGGCCGCGGAGGACGACGTGTGGTCGCTGACCGACCGCGAACGCCGGGCCGCCGGGTACGACAACCTGCCGCAGAACCTGGGTGAGGCGCTGGTCGAGATGGAGAACTCCGAACTGCTGGCCGAGGCGTTGGGCGAACACGTGTACGACTTCTTCCTGCGCAACAAGCGCACGGAGTGGGACGCGTACCGGCGCAGCGTCACGCCTTACGAGCTCCGCACGCTGCTGCCGGTCCTGTGAGGGAACAACCCGTGCGGGTGGTCCACACCGGGCACTCGGAGAAGCTAGGTTTGCAGACCGTGACCGAGGTGCCCGCGGGTTCGGAAGCCCGTCCCACCCTGATCGCGTGCACGGTGGCCACCGCCGCCGAACTGCCCGCGGTGAAGGTGCTGTCGAGCTCGTTCCTGGCCAACCACCCCGAGGCGCGGTTCGTCGCGCTGGTGGTGGACGCCCTGCCGGAGAACTCGGGTCCGGGGCTGGTCACACCCGCCGACCTGGGCGTCCGGCCGGAGGAGCTGGCCGAGCTGGCGACCGGCTGCACGGCCGCCCAGCTGTGCGGCCTGCTCCGCCCCCGGCTGCTGGAGCAGCTGCTCGGTCAGGGCATCCCGGTGCTCTACCTGGATCCGTGGGTGCAGGTGCTGGCCTCGCTGTCGGACCGCGTGCTGGACGCCGTGCGCCGCGGCCCGCTGGTACTGCTGCCCAGGGCACTGCGCCCGCTGCCGGACGACGGCCTGCGCCCGACCCCCACGGAACTGCTGGAGACCGGTGTCTTCGACCCGGGGTTCCTGGTCGTCGCACCCGGCGCGGAACCGTTCCTGCGGTCGCTGGAAGAGCAGCTTCGCCGCACGCCGGACGCCGCGAAGGCCGTGCTCGACATGGCTCCCGCGCTGGTCCCGCTGGACGTGCTGCGGGACGCCACGATCGGCCTGTCGGTCTGGAACGCCAACCAGCGCGACCTGCACCGCCTCGACGACGGCACGCTGACCGTCCTCGGCGAACCGCTGCGCACCGTGCACTTCCAGGGCTTCGACCCCGGCCGCCCGTGGCTGCTGTCGACCGTGTTCGCCGACCGGCCCCGCGTGCTGCTGTCCGAACACCCGCAGCTCGCCGAGCTCTGCACCGCGTACCGGGCCGAACTGGTCCGGCGCGGCTACACGCCGCTGCCCGTGCGCTACGGCTTCGGGCAGCTCGCCGACGGCACCCCGATCCCGGACGAGCTGCGCGCCGACTACCGCGAAGCCGCCCGCACCACCGCGGGCTCGGTGTTCGACCCCGCCCACTTCGTCCGCGACCAGTCCACTGAGGACGGCCAGACCGACGGCACCCCGGTCGGCGGGCCGAACCCGCCGGCCGCGTTCGGCCCGGACGGCGGTGCCGGCTTCCTCGCGTGGGCCTGCGAACCCGCGCCCGGACTGCCCGGCAGCACCCGCTGGTCGGTCGCGCTCTGGCGCGGCGACCAGGCACTGCGCACCCAGTTCCCGGACCCGTTCGGCGCCGATGGCGAGGCGTTCCGCGACTGGTGCGCGGGCGCGGGCGTCGCGACCGGCCGCCTGCCCGTCCCGGCCGTGCCCAGCTCACGCGCGGACGCCCCGGTGCTGCACGACCAGCTCGGCGTGTCCGTGGTCGGCGTCGGCCCCGCCGCCGAACTGCTCCAAGCCGCCGCGCGCGCGTCCGGCCTGCCCACGTCCACGACCGTCGGCTACCCGGTCGTGGTGCGCGTCGGCGGCGACGCCCCGGTGCCCGGAGGCCGGTTCGTGGTCGACTACCGGCTCGACGAAGGCCCCGCCCAGGACGCCGACGAGCTGTGGGTGCCCTCCGAGACCACCCGGACCGCCGTCGAACGCCCCGGCGGACCCGCCGTCCGAGTCCTCCCGCTGCCCGTCCCGGAACAGGAAGCCTACGAGCCGGAAGACCACGAAGGGGTGATCTTCGGAGCGCTCGCCGACCACGCCGTCGACCGCGAGGGCAACGTCATCGGCGCGGTGTCGGCGTTCCTCGGCGCGTTCACCGACCGCGCGGACGTGACGCTGCGGATCGCGGTGACCGGCGCGGCCGAACACCCGGAGGCCGCCGAACGGCTGCGCCTGGCCACCGCCGCCGACCCGCGCATCGAACTGGTCGCCGAACTCGGACCGGTGGACTGCCTGATCTCGCTGCACCGGGGCCGGGGCGACCGGATCACCGCCGACCTCGCCGCCCACGCCGCGCGCGGCGTCCCCGTCCTCACGTCCGACCAGGGCGCGGTCGCGGAGCTGTTCGACAAGCAGTCGGTGATCTTCGTGCCGTGCCGCCAAGGCGCCGAGCCGGACGTCCAGGCCGCCGTGAAGCTGCTCCGCGCCCTGGCCGACGACCTGCCCGCCGGACGCGCGATCGGCGCGAAGGGCCGTGAACGGCTCGACTCGCGGACCGTCGCCAAGGTCGGCGACCTGATGCGGGAACGCGTCGAACACGCCTACCGGGCTTGGCGGGCACGCCGTGCGGCGGCCAACCCGAGCCCCGCCGTCGACCCGTTGAACGCGCTGCACTCGGCGAAGCACGCCCTGCTGCGGCAGCCGGACGTCGGCGTCGCCAGCCGCACACCGATGGCCCCGCAGCTGCGCAAGATGGTCCTGCGCGTGCTCGACCACTACGACAACCACATGCGCGACGTCCTCAACTCCCTGGTGGACGGCGTCGAGCGCACGGTGTCGGAGCTGGTGCGCCGGCAGGACGACCTGTCCACCGGCATCGGCCACGTCGAGCTGGAGGCGCTGCGCTCGGAGGTCGAGCAGCACCTCGAACGCCAAGGCCAGCTGGCCGACCAGGTCCTCGGCCTGGACGACGGCGTGGTGCGGGTGCGCGCCGACATGGCCGGCCAGGGCAGGCGGCTGCGCGAGATCGAGGACGCCGTCGTCGCCGAAGCCGGCAAGCGGACCAAGCAGGGCGACGCCCTGGCGCAGCGGATCGACAAGCTCGCGGTCGCGCTGGAGCGGACCCTGGACCGGATCGACTCGCTGGAGTCCAAGGTCGTGCAGGTGCTGCGGGACCGCGACACCAGGCTCGACACCGGGATGCGCGCCGCCAACCAGGCCCAGCAGACCGCCGACGCGCTGCGCCGGGTCGTGGTGCGCGAGCACGAGCGGCGCAGCGAGAACGTGCCGGACGTGCGCAGCTCGCTGGTGCTGACCGAGGTGGGGCTGCTGCGGCTGCCGTCGGACGACGCGTTCATGCTGCCGATGCTGTCCAGCCACGGGGTGTGGGAGCCGGAGCTGTCCGAGCTGATCGACTCCGTGGTGGAGCCGGACGGGATCTTCCTCGACGTCGGCGCGTACGTGGGCTACCAGACCGTGCGGGTGCTCAGCCGGTTCGGCACCGCGGGTGCGGTGGTCGCCGTGGAGCCGTGCCCGTCGGCACGGGAACTGCTGCGCCACAACGTGCTGGTCAACCTGCCCGAGCGGGTCGCGGACCGGCTCGTCGTGGTGGACGCGGCGGCGTGGGAGAGCGTCGGCGAGTTGGCGATCCAGCCGGCGTTGACCGGAGGGGTGTCGGTTGCGCCGCTGCCCGTCGACGCGCCGGAGGGCACGGCCAAGGTCCGCGCCGCCCGGCTGGACAAGGAGCTGGAGGCCGTGCCCGCGTTGCACGGCATGAAGCTGTCCGTCGTGCGGGTGGACGCGCCGGGCCGGGGCCACCGCGCGCTGGCCGGACTGGTGCGCCTGCTGCGCCGGGACCGCCCCCACGTCTTCCTGGAGTTCTCGGCCACCGCCACGGAGGGCTTCGGCGACGATCCGGTCACGGTCCTCAAGGAATTCCGGATCTGGGGCTACGACCTGGTGCCGGTGGCGACCCGCGAACCGGCGTCGCCGGAGCAGATCGTGACCGCCATGGAGGGGATGCGGACCGTCTCGCTGTGGCTGCGCCCGCGCCCGATCCAGGCCAAGTCGGCCGGTCCGCAGGTCGTCGTACCCCTGCGGCAGCCCGCTGACCAGGCGATTTGACTTCCGATCAGCGCGTGGGTAACTTTTGCCGGGTCGCCAGGCAGGACCTCGGAACGAGCGGTTGACACCGCGAATCGGGCCGGGTAGAGTACTGCGACGTCGAACTCCCAGAAGCGAATAAGCAGTCTAAGCGGCTGCCTCGGGTCTGGAAGCAATACAAGTAAACTGAATGCGAAGCGAGTTTGTCGCGGAGCCGAGAAGCCGAAACCGGCCGATTTGACACCGTGAAAACGAACGAGCTAAGCTTCCAGCAACAAAGTGAAACACAAAGCCCCGGAATGAACCGCGGTAAGACGCGGCTCAGGATGGTGAGCGCGTGTTCTTTGAGAACTCAACAGCGTGCCGAATAGCCAGTAAATTTATGAACCTCGTCAAGAGGTTTCCTTTGAGATTGACTGG
>NZ_JACHJN010000003.1 GCF_014203665.1 Saccharothrix tamanrassetensis | reverse complement strand
CAGGCCGGCTACCCGTCGTCGCCTTGGTAGGCCATCACCCCACCAACAAGCTGATAGGCCGCGGGTCCATCCCATACCGCCGGAACTTTCCACCCACCACCATGCGGTAGCAGGTCGTATCCGGTATTAGACCTAGTTTCCCAGGCTTATCCCAGAGTACAGGGCAGGTTACCCACGTGTTACTCACCCGTTCGCCGCTCGTGTACCCCGAAGGGCCTTACCGCTCGACTTGCATGTGTTAAGCACGCCGCCAGCGTTCGTCCTGAGCCAGGATCAAACTCTCCAATAAGGAATGAGTTGATCGCTCGGACAACACTGACCACACAAACCCGAAAGCCTGTGTCTCGCCAGTTGTCCAGTCAATCTCAAAGGAAACCTCTTGACGAGGTTCATAAATTTACTGGCTATTCGGCACGCTGTTGAGTTCTCAAAGAACACGCGCTCATCGTCACTCGCCGCTCGCGCGGCTCGATCGGAGGCTTGTGCATTCAGAAAGCTTGTGGTGAAACCAGACGCCCTGGTCGCAACGGCTACCTAGCAGCCTCGACTGGGTCTTCCTGTTTCGCGGTCACCCACTCTACCACACTCGGCGGGAGCTTGGTTCGTGACCTGTCGCACTCCGTTCCGGTGTTCCCGGCCCGTTCCGCGCTGACAGAGAGAAAGTTACACGCACCCGAACCAGAGGTCAAATCCGGGGCGCAGCGCCGCTACACGGGCCGAAACCGCAGGTCAGCAGCCCGTGCAGCGCTCGCCACCACGCTATCCGACCCGGTCTGCGCGCAACAGTGTGACCGCGATCACAGCTGTACCCGCACACCGGCGGTGTTCCGCTTGCCCCGGCGCACCACCAGCCACGACCCGTGCAGCAGGTCCTCCTTGGCCGGCACCCACTCCTCGTCGGTGACCTTCTGGTTGTTCACGTACGCGCCGCCTTCCTTCACGGTGCGCCGCGCCGCGCCCTTGCTGTCCGCGAGCCCGGAGCTGACGAGCAGGTCCACGACGGTCGGCGCGTCCGCCAGCCGCACCTCGCCGGTCGGCGCCTCGGCCATCGCGGCCTCCAGCGTCGACAGGTCCAGCCCGCGCAGCTCACCTCGGCCGAACAGCGCCTGGCTGGCCGCGATCACCTGCTGGGTCTCGCGCTCGCCGTGCACCAGGTTGGTGAACTCCTCGGCGAGCTTCTTCTGCGCGGCCCGCAGGTGCGGGGCCTCGGCGGTCTGCCGCTCCAGCTCGGCGATCTCCTCCCGCGGCAGGAAGGTGAACAGCCGCAGGTACCGCAGCACGTCGGCGTCGCCCACGTTGACGAAGTACTGGTACCAGGCGTACGGCGAGGTCATCCGCGGGTCGAGCCACACGTTGCCGCCGCCGGTGGACTTGCCGAACTTGCGCCCCTCGGCGTCGGTGACCAGCGGTGCGGTCAGCGCGTGCACGGACTTGCCGTCGACTTTGCGGACCAGGTCGACGCCGCCGACGATGTTGCCCCACTGGTCGGAGCCGCCCACCTGGAGCCTGGTGCCGTACTTCCGGTTGAGCTGGAGGTAGTCGTGCGACTGGAGCAGCAGGTAGCTGAACTCGGTGTAGGACATGCCGTCGGCTTCGAGCCGCCGCTTCACGGTCTCGCGGGCGAGCATCACGTTGACGGAGAAGTGCTTGCCGACGTCCCGGAGGAACTCCAGCACGGACACCGGGCCCGTCCAGTCCAGGTTGTTGACCACGACCGCCCCGGTGGGGCCGTCGTCGAACTCCACGAACCGCTCCAGCTGGCCGCGGATGCGCCCGGCCCACTCGGCGACGGTGTCCAGCGAGTTCAACGAGCGCTCGGCGGTGTCGCGAGGGTCGCCGATCATGCCGGTGGCGCCGCCCGCCAGGACGATCGGCCGGTGCCCGGCGCGCTGGAAGCGGCGCAGCATGAGCAGCGGGACGAGGTTGCCGGCGTGCAGGCTGGGTGCGGTCGGGTCGAACCCGGCATAGAGGGTGAGCGGGCCCGCGTCGAGATCCTCCCGCAGGGCGTCGAGGTCGGTGGACTGCGCGATCAGGCCGCGCCAGGACAGCTCGTCGAGGATGTGCTCACTCACGGGAGGCATTCTCCCCCACCTGGTCAAAGCGGTTTGAGCTGGTGCCGCCGAGGGGTAGCCGGGACGTGCTCCGACAGACGCGGGATACCTAGCTGAGAGGACTCGGCCGATGACGTACCCCGATCGAGATCCACGTCCTGCCGACCGGCCCACCGAGGCGTTACGCCCGGTGCACGAGCAGGTGCCCCACCAGGTGCGCGAAGAGGTCGTGGAGCGCGGTGACAGCCGTGTCCGGACGGTGCGCGTGGTGTGCGCGGTGATCGACGTGATCTGTTGGCTGTTCGCCATCGTGCTGGCGGTGCACATCTTCCTGGTGATCGCGGGCGCGAACCCGGCGAACGGCTTCGCGCAGCTGATCGAGTCGTGGTCGGCGGGTGTCTCGCTGGGGTTGCGCGACCTGTTCACCCCGGCCGACGACGGGCTGCGGACGTTGCTCAACGACGGTCTGGCGGCGGTGTTGTGGCTGGTGCTCGGTGCGGTGCTGACGAACGTGATCACGCGGATCGCCCTGCCGGCCGGTGAACGGCGCGTCTGGTACCGCCGGACCGTGCGGTAGCGCTACCGAGGGTCACCGGCAGATTCACCCGGGTGAGGAAAAATCGCCCCGGTGGCCAATTGTCGTGCGGGCGCGTGGCCGCCAGGTTTGCCTGGTGGCCAGCGACTTGCAGAAGCGGAAGGGCGCCATCGTCTTCAGCGCGATGGACGCCAACGACGACGGGTACCTGGAGCGGTCGGACTTCGAGGCGCTCACCGACCGGTGGGTGGCGATCCGCGGCGACAGCGGCGAGGCGCGGCTGCGGGACCTGATGATGGGCTGGTGGGAGACGCTGCTCGCGGCGTCCGACCAGGACCGGGACCGGAAGGTCACGCTCGACGAGCTGCTGACCGTGATGGACAACCTCGGCACCATGCTGGACCTGGTGGTGGCGACCGCGGAGAGCATGTTCGAGGCGGTGGACGAGGACGGCGACGGCGAGATCTCCGCGGAGGAGTACAGCTGGATGATCCGGGCCTGGACCAACGCGGAGACCCCGACCGACGCCGCCTTCGCCCGTCTGGACCTCAACGGGGACGGGCACATCTCCAAGGGCGAGTTCGCCCGGCACTGGGTGGAGTTCTGGGCCGGTGACGACGCGGACGCGCCCGGCAGCCACGTGTTCGGCGAGGTGTAGCGCCGGGCTCGGCCGTCGGCCTCACGCGGTGCGGGTGCGTCGCGTCCCGCGTCGGTAGGTGCTCACGGCGGGCGAGTCGATCCAGAAGCGCCATGGCACGTCCACGGCCACGGCGACGCCCACGCGCGGCCCGGTGCGGACGTCCTTCACCGGGTCGCCGGCCAGCAGCCGCACGGCTGCGTCGGGGGCGGTGAGGTCGGTGCCGTTGTGCGCGCGGCCGAGGCCGAGGACGCCGGTGAGCCGGGCGGGGCCCTTGGCGAGTTCGGCGTGGCTGCGCGCGGACGGGCGGCGCATCTGGGCCAGGTCTTCGCCGGTGACGACCTCGCCCGCGCGGAGCAGCACGGCACCGGGCACGCCGTCGGTCAGCGACACCACGTTGGCGCAGAAGTGCATCCCGTAGACGAAGTACACGTAGAGCCTGCCCGCCGGGCCGAACATGACGTCGTTGCGGGGTGTGCGGCCCCGGTAGCAGTGGGACGCCGGGTCGTCGCCGCCCCGGTAGGCCTCCACCTCCACGATCCGCACGCCCACCACACCGTCCGGCGTGGTGCTCTCGATCACCGAGCCGAGCAGGAGCCGCGCGGCGTCCAGGGGGTCGACGGCGAGCTCCTGCTCGGTGAGCTGTCTACGCACGGCGCGCCAGGCGTGCTTTGTCGCGCAGCCGCTTGAGCTGCTCGGTCACCCGGTCGGGCGCGGTGCCGCCGTACGCGTCGCGGGACGCGATCGAACCTTCCACGGTCAACACGTTACGCACCTCGGGCGTGAGGTGCGGCGAGATGCCCGCGAACTCGTCGTCGGTCAGCTCGTCGAGCCCGACGCCGCGCGTCTCGGCCACCCGCACGCACTCGCCCGCCGCCTCGTGCGCGACGCGGAACGGGACGCCCTGCCGGACCAGCCATTCCGCGATGTCGGTGGCCAGGGTGAACCCGGCGGGCGCGACCTCGGCCATCCGCCCGGTGTCGAAGCGCATGGTGGCGATCATCCCGGCCAGGGCGGGCAGCAGGAGTTCCAGCTGCTCCACGGAGTCGAACAGCGGCTCCTTGTCCTCCTGGAGGTCCCGGTTGTACGCCAGGGGCTGCGCCTTCAGCGTGGCCAGCAGGCCGGTGAGGTTGCCGATCAGCCGGCCGGACTTGCCGCGAGTCAGTTCGGCGACGTCCGGGTTCTTCTTCTGCGGCATGATCGAGCTGCCGGTGGCCCAGGCGTCGTCGAGCACCGCGAAGCGGAACTCGGCGGTGGTCCAGATGATCACCTCTTCGGCGATGCGGGACAGGTTGACGCCGATCATGGCCAGCACGAACGCGATCTCGGCGGCGAAGTCGCGGGAGGCCGTGCCGTCGATGGAGTTCTCCGCCGGGGCGTCGAAGCCGAGCTCCAGGGCCACCGCCGCCGGGTCCAGGCCGAGCGAGGAGCCCGCGAGCGCGCCCGAGCCGTACGGGGAGACCGCCGCCCGCTTGTCCCAGTCGCGCAGGCGGGCGATGTCGCGCAGCAGCGCCTGGCCGTGTGCCAGGAGGTGGTGCGCGAGCAGCACGGGCTGCGCGGACTGGAGGTGCGTGCGGCCCGGCATGACGGCCGTGGGGTGCGCCTCGGCCTGTCCGGCGAGGGCGTCCACGACGTCGAGGACGCCCTCGGACACCCGGTGGGCGGCGTCGCGCAGCCACATCCGGAACAGGGTGGCGACCTGGTCGTTGCGGGAGCGGCCGGCGCGCAGCTTGCCGCCCAGTTCGGGGCCCGCGCGTTCGATCAGGCCGCGTTCCAGGGCGGTGTGGACGTCCTCGTCGGCGAGTGTCGGGGTGAACGTCCCGGAGTCGACGTCGGCTTCCAGCGCGTCCAGCGCCGAGAGCATCCGGTCCGACTCGTCCTGCGTGAGCAGGCCCGCGCGGTGCAGCACGCGGGTGTGCGCGCGGGAGCCCCTGATGTCGTAGGGGGCGAGTCGCCAGTCGAAGTGCGTGGACGCCGACAGCAGTGCCATCGCGTCCGCCGGTCCGCTGGCGAAACGCCCGCCCCAAAGTGAACTCACTTACCCAAATCCCTCTTCGCGGCGATCTTGCTGGGCAGGCTCCGCAACCGTGCGGAGCCCTTGGCCGAAGTCTGGTCGAACGTGTCGCACCGGTCGTCGGTGGCCCGGTTGAAGTCGTACAGCGGCTCGTCGCCGCGCCGGCCGGTGACCACCGCACGACCGCCGTGCGGCACGCAGGCGGGGACGACCCGCTCACCCATGGCCTTCTCCGTGCTGCGCTTCGTCCTGCCCCGCGGCGAGCGCGCTCACCCGGGCCGCCAGGTCCGCCCCGGTGAGCGGTTCCCGCGCCACCGCGAGGATGGTGTCGTCGCCGGCGATGGTGCCGACGATGTCGTGCAGCGCCGCCCGGTCCAGGGCGCTGGCCAGGAACTGCGCCGCACCGGGCGGGGTGCGCAGGACCGCCAGGTTGCCCGACGAGTCCACCGAGACGAGCAGTTCGCCGAGCACCCGGACCAGCCGGGAGGTGCCGCCCTGGACGCCGCGCACCGGGCTGCCGTCCTCGGGGATCACGTAGACCGGCGCGCCGCCGTCGGCACCGCGCAGCTTGACCGCACCGAGTTCGTCCAGGTCGCGGGACAGCGTGGCCTGGGTGACCTCGATGCCCTCCATGGCCAGCGTCTTCGCCAGCTCCGACTGGCTGCGGATCGCCCGGGCGCTGACCAGTTCGACGATGCGGGCCTGCCGCGCGGTGCGGGTCACGGCGCCGACCCCGGTGGGGCGTCGGAGTTCTCCAGCAGCCACACGAGCAGCGCCTTCTGGGCGTGCAGGCGGTTCTCCGCCTCGTCCCACACGGCGCTGTCCGGGCCGTCGAGCACGTCGTCGGTGATCTCCCAGCCCCGGTGCGCGGGCAGGCAGTGCAGCACGGTGGTCTTGACGCCGGTCGCGGCGACCAGTTCGGCGTTGACCTGGTACGGCCGGAACGGGCCGACCCGATCGCGGCCGTCGTTCTCCTGGCCCATGGACGTCCAGGTGTCGGTGACCAGCACGTCCGACCCGTCCACGGCCTCGCGCGGGTCGACGATGACGTCCACCGAGCCGCCGGTGTCCTGGGCGCGCTTGCGGGCGTCGTCCAGGACCCACTGCGCGGGCAGGAAGTGCGCGGGTGCGGCGATCCGGACGTGCATGCCGGCCGTGGCGCCGCCGAGCAGCAGCGAGTTGGACATGTTGTTCGCACCGTCGCCCAGGTAGGTCACGGTGAGCCCGGCGAGCCTGCCGTGCACGCGCCGGATCGTCTGGAGGTCCGCGAGCACCTGGCACGGGTGGAACTCGTCGGTCAGCGCGTTGATGACCGGGATCCGCGACACCGACGCCATGGCCTCGATGCGCTTCTGCGCGAACGTCCGCCACACCACCGCGTCCACGTAGCCGGACAGGATCCGGGAGGTGTCCTCGATGGTCTCCTCGCGGCCCAGCTGCATCGAGCGGCCGTCGATGATCACCGGGTTGCCGCCCAGCTGCGCGATGCCGACCTCGAACGACAGCCTGGTGCGGGTCGAGTTCTTCTCGAAGATCACCGCGACCGACTTGGGGCCCGCCAACGGCTTCGCGCCCACCCGGTCGGCCTTGAAGATGTCCGCCAGGTCGAGCACGGCGGCCTGCTCGGCCGGGCTCAGGTCGTCGTCGCGCAGGAAGTGCCGGACCATCAGGACTCCTCGGCCGGCGACAGGAACGACGGCAGGTCGGCCACCAGGCGGTGGGCGTCGGCCTCGTCCAGCACCAGCGGCGGGGCCAGCCGCAGCACGTCGGGCTGGATCGGGTTGATCAGGTAGCCGGCCCGCTGCGCGGCCGCCGCGGCCTTCGCCGAGACCGCCTCGCGCAGCGTGATCCCGAGCAGCAGACCGGCGCCCCGCACACCGGAGATGAGCGGGTGGCCCAGGGCTTCCACGCCGGCCGCGATCTCCTTGCCCACCGCGGCGGAGTGCTCCAGCAGGCCGTCGGCGGCGATGGTGTCCAGCACGGCCAGCGACGCCGCGCAGCACACCGGGTTGCCGCCGAACGTGGTGCCGTGCTGCCCCGGCTCGAACAGGTCCTTGGCCGCGCCGAACGCGATGCACGCGCCCAGCGGCAGACCGCCGCCCAGGCCCTTGGCCAGCGTGATCACGTCCGGCACCACGCCGAACCGCTGGAACGCGAACCACGCGCCGACCCGGCCGACACCGGTCTGCACCTCGTCGAGGACCAGCAGCGCGCCGTGCTCCGACGTGATCTCGCGGGCGGCCTGGAGGTAGCCCTCCGGCGGCACCACGACACCCTGCTCGCCCTGGATGGGCTCCACGATGAACGCGGCCGTGTCGTCGTCGACGGCGGCCTCCAGCGCGGCCACGTCACCGAACGGCACGTGCACCACGCCGGGCACCAGCGGCTCGAACGGGGCGCGCTTGCCGGCCTGGCCGGTCAGCGCCAGCGAACCCATGGTGCGGCCGTGGAAACCGCCCTCGGCCGCGACGACCTTGGTGCGGCCGGTGCGGCGGCTGAGCTTGAACGCGGCCTCGTTGGCCTCCGCGCCGGAGTTGCAGAACAGCACCCGGCCGTCGCCGTCCGCACCGGCCAGGTCCAGCAGGCGTTCGGCGAGCCGGAGCGCCGGCTCGTTGATGTAGAGGTTGGAGGTGTGGGAGATCCTGCCGATCTGCTCGGTCACCGCCGCGACCACCGCCGGGTGCGCGTGGCCCAGCGCGTTGACCGCGATACCGGTCAGCAGGTCCAGGTAGCGGTTGCCGTCGGTGTCCCAGACGTAGGCGCCCTCGCCGCGCGCCAGGGTGAGGCCGGGGGTGCCGTAGTTGTTCATCATCGCGGCTTGCCACCGCTGCTGGTCGCTCATCCGTCCGCCCCAGTCCGATCCCCGGCCCCGCCGGCTGCTGTCCGATCCCCGGCCCCGACGGCGGTCGTCCGATCCCCGGCCCCGACGGCGGTTTTCTGATTCCCGGCCCCGCCGGCTGCTGTCCGATTCCCGGCCCCGCCGGCGGTCGTCCGATTCCCCGCTCCGCCGGCGGTTCTCTGATTCCCGGCCGCGCCGGAGGCTGTCACCATCGTCCCGACGCCTTCGGAGGTGAAGACCTCCAGCAGCACCGAGTGCGCGAGCCGGCCGTCGATGACGTGCGCCTCGGGCACGCCGCCGCGCACTGCCCGCAGGCAGGCCTCCATCTTCGGCACCATGCCGCTGTCCAGTCCCGGCAGCAGCTCCTCCAGCCGGTCGGCGTGCACCTGGTGCAGCAGCGAACCCCGGTCCGGCCAGTTCGCGTACAGGCCCTCCACGTCGGTGAGGACCACCAGCTTCTCCGCCCGGAGCGCCACCGCCACCGCGCCGGCGGCCGTGTCGGCGTTGACGTTGTGCACCACGCCGTCCGCGTCCGGCGCGACCGTGGAGACGACCGGGATGCGGCCCGCCCTCACGATGTCCAGCACCGCGTCCGGGTTCACGTCCACGATGTCGCCCACCAGGCCGATGTCCACCGGCTCGCCGTCCACGATGGCCGGGCGGCGGATGGCGGTGAGCAGGTGCGCGTCCTCGCCGGACAGGCCGACCGCGTACGGGCCGTGCTCGTTGATCAGGCCGACGAGCTCCCGCTGCACCTGACCCACCAGCACCATGCGGACCACGTCCATCGCCTCCGGCGTGGTGACCCGCAGACCGCCCCGGAACTCGCTCTCGATGCCGAGCCTGCCCAGCATCGCCGCGATCTGCGGACCGCCGCCGTGCACCACGACGGGGTGCAGGCCGGCGAGCTTGAGGAACACCATGTCCTGCGCGAACGCCCGCTTCAGGTCGTCGTCCACCATGGCGTTGCCGCCGTACTTCACCACCACGGTCGCGCCCCGGAAGCGTTGCAGCCAGGGCAGCGCCTCGATCAGGACCGCGGCCTTGGCCTGCGCCGTCTGGCCGCTCATGAGCTGTAGGCGCTGTTCTCTTCGACGTAGCCGTGCGACAGGTCGGTGGTGAGCACGGTCGCCGCGCCGTCGCCGAGGTTCAGCTCGATCACGATGTCGACGTCCCGGCCGGACAGGTCGGCCCCGCTGCGGTCGGCGGCCCTGTGGCCGTCGGTGAACAGCGTGACGCCGTTGATGGCGATGCCCAGCCGGTGCTGGTCCACGGTGGCCTGCGAGCGGCCGACGGCCATCGCGATGCGGCCCCAGTTCGGGTCCGAGCCGAACAGCGCGGTCTTCACCAGGTTGTCCTCGGCGACGGTCTTGGCGACCGTGACGGCGTCCGCCTCGGTGAGCGCGCCGTTGACCGTGATGCTGATCTCCTTGGTCACGCCCTCGGCGTCGCCCTGGAGCTGTTTGACCAGGTCGGCGGCCACCGCGGTGAGGACGGCGACGAAGTCCTCGGCACCGGGCGCGATGCCGGACGCGCCGGAGGCCAGCACCAGCACGGTGTCGTTGGTGGACGTGCCGCCGTCCACGTCCAGCCGGTCGTAGGTCTTCGCGGTGGTGGCGCGCAAGGCCGCGTCGAGCGCGTCGCCGTCGACCACCGCGTCGGTGGTGATGACGCTGAGCATGGTGGCCATGTTCGGGGCGAGCATCCCGGCGCCCTTGACGAACCCGCCGACCGACCAGCCGTCCGGGTGTCGCGCCCAGGACTGCTTGGGGTGCGTGTCGGTGGTCATCACGGCGGTGGCGGCGTCGAGGCCGGCCTCGTCGGTGGCGGCGAGCGCCCCGGCGGCGAGGTCGACACCGGCCTTGAGCCGGTCCATCGGGAGGCGTTCGCCGATCAGGCCGGTGGAGCAGACCGCGACCTCGATCGCGCCGATGTCCAGGACCTCGGCGACCTTCTCGGCGGTGGCGTGGGTGTCCTGGAAGCCCTCCTGGCCGGTGCACGCGTTGGCGCCGCCGGAGTTGAGGACGACCGCGTTCAGCCTGCGCTCGCGGAGCACCTGCTGCGACCACAGCACGGGCGCGGCCTTCACCTGGTTGGTGGTGAACACCCCGGCGGCGGCCTGGCCCGGGCCCTCGTTGACGACCAGCGCCAGGTCCAGCGCGCCGGACTCCTTGATGCCGGCGGCCACACCGGCGGCCTTGAAGCCCTTCGGTCCGGTCACGCCCCGGTCGCGCGTCAGCGTCGTCACCGGAGCGGTCACCGGGGCGGTTCCAGGGGTGGTCACGGGGCGACTCCAACAGTGGACAGGCCGGTGGTCTCCGGCAGGCCGAGTGCGAGGTTCATGCACTGCACCGCGGCGCCCGCGGTGCCCTTCGCCAGGTTGTCCACCGCCGCGACGACCACCAACCGGTTCAGGTCGGGGTCGACGGTGACCTGGAGCTGCACCGCGTTCGAACCCAGCACCGCGCCCGTGGTCGGCCAGTGGCCCTCCGGCAGCAGGTGCACGAACGGCTCGTCGGCGTACGCCTCGCGGTAGACCGCGCGGACGTCCTCGTCGGTGTTCCTCAGGGTCGCCGAGCAGGTGGCCAGGATGCCGCGCGGCAGCGGCGCGAGGACCGGCGTGAACGAGACCTTCACGGGGCCGCCGGCGACCTCGGACAGGTTCTGGGTGATCTCGGGGGTGTGCCGGTGCGTGCCGCCGACGCCGTACGCGCTCAGCGAGCCCATCACCTCGGCCCCCAGCAGGTTCGGCTTGAGCGACCGGCCCGCGCCCGACGCGCCGGACACCGCGACCACGGTGACCTCGGGCTCCACCAGGCCGCCCACGGCGGGGGCGAGCGCGAGGGACGAGACGGTCGGGTAGCAGCCGGGGACAGCGATCCGCCTGGCGGACCTGAGGACCTCGCGCCGGCCGGGCAGCTCGGGCAGGCCGTAGGGCCAGCTGCCCGCGTGCGTGCCGCCGTACCAGCGCTCCCACGCTCCCGGGTCGGTGAGCCGGTGGTCCGCGCCGCAGTCCACGACCAGCGTGTCGTCGCCGAGCCGGGCGGCGATCTCCGCGGAGTGGCCGTGCGGCAGGGCGAGGAAGACGACGTCGTGGCCGGCGAGGTTCTCGGCGGTGGTCTCGACGAGCACCCGGTCGGCGAGCGGCAGCAGGTGCGGCTGGTGCGCGAGCAGCGCCGTCCCCGCGTTGCCGCCCGCGGTCAGCGCACCGATCTCCACGTCCGGGTGGCCGAGCAGGAGCCGCAGCAGCTCACCACCGGCATAGCCGCTCGCACCCGCGACCGCGATCCGTACCGTCATACGGATAAGTATGCACGCTTGTGCATCATCACTCAAACCCGAATTCACCGGAGGGTGACGCGCGGCACGGCGACGGTGATGATCTCCGGGCTGGTCGGCGTCAGCGGGCCGCCGTCCCAGTCACCGGACTGCCGGGCGATGCCGAGGCCGGCGTCCGCCAGGAACGTTGCCAGACCGGGGAGGTCGAGGAACCGCAGCGTGCTCCAACTCACCTCGGGCTCTGGCCAGTCGGGGCTCGTGTAGGTCTGGGTGAACCGGACCAGTTCGCCGACCACCTCGTGGACCTCGTGCTCGACCCTGACGCGCGTGTCGGGTGCCGCGGTGATCTCGGTGGCGTTGTCGGGCGTCCACTGCTCCCAGGCACGGGCGGCCGGATTGCGGGTCTCGAACACGAAGCGGCCGTCGTCGGTGAGCGCTGCACGGACGGCGTGGAGCGCGCTGCGCAGCTCGTCGTCGGTGACGAACACCTGGAACGCGTGGCCGGTCATGACGACGAGGTCGAACTCCGCGGTCCAGGAGGCCGTGTGAGGTCACCGAGGACCCAGTCGACGTCGGTGCGCTCCCGGGCCCGCGCCAGCATCCCCTCGGCCGGGTCCAGGCCGCAGAGGCGTCCGGTGTGGCCGGCGGCACGGGCGAGGTGCAGCAGTTCGCCGGTGCCGCAGCCGACGTCCAGCACGGAGCGGGCGGACATGACCAGGGGCAGGTAGAAGGCGAAGTCGGCGCGGTCCCGGCACAGGTCGTCGTAGAGGGCGGCTAGGCGGGCGTCGGCGAAGAGGTGGTCGACCATCCGGTGAGCCTGGCAAAACCGACCGCTCGGCGGGAGTCGGCATTAGCTTCGGCGGCATGAGGGCAGTGATCTTCGACTGGCGGGGCACGCTGGTGCTCGCACCCACGTTCCGGGGTTGGGTCGCCGAGGCGTTGCGGCGGTCGGGGCGCGACGCGTCCGTGGCGGGCGACGTCGTGTCGCGGCTGGCGGAGAGCCGTCTGGACGTGCCGGGGGTCGACGCGGACGCCGCGCTGCACCGGGAGACGTACTACGCGATGTTCGCCGACGCCGGGTTGGACGCGGAACTCGCCGACGCCCTGTACGAAGTGGAGTCGGACGTGGCGTTCAACCCGTTCGCGGTGGACGCGGCGGCGACGTTGCGGGCGCTGCGGGCGGACGGGATCCGCATCGGGGTGCTGAGCGACATCCACTTCGACATCCGCCCGGCGTTCGACGGGCTCCCGGTGGACTCGTTCGTGCTGTCGTTCGAGCACGGCGTCGTGAAGCCGGATCCGGCGATCTTCCGCATCGCGCTGGACGAGTTGGGGACGTCGCCCGGGGAGACGCTCATGGTCGGCGACCGCGCCACCCACGACGGTGCCGGCGTCGACGTGGGAATGTCGACCCTGCTCGTGCCGCCGCTGATGGACGTCGACGACGCGCGCCTGCACCTCGTCACCGGCCTGGTGGCCGGGCACGCCGCCGGCCGCCGGACGCGGTAGGCCGCGCGTTTCCTCCCCGGGCCGTCCGCCGGTAAGTCAGGTGCCGAAGCGGTCCAAGGCGCGGATCTTGTTGGTCGCGTCGAGTGCGGCGACCTTGTACGCCTCGGACAGGGTCGGGTAGTTGAAGACCGTGTCCACCAGGTAGTCCACCGTGCCGCCGCACGCCATCACGGCCTGTCCGATGTGGACGAGGTCGGTCGCGCCGGTGCCGAACAGGTGCACGCCGAGGAGCGTGCGGTCCACGGTGGACACCAGCAGCTTGAGCATCCCGTAGGCGTCGCCGACGATCTGGCCGCGGGCCAGTTCCCGGTAACGGGCCAGGCCCACCTCGTACGGCACGGCCGACGAGGTCAGTTCGGCCTCGGTCGCGCCGCAGTAGGAGATCTCCGGGATGGTGTAGATGCCGATGGGTTGCAACGCGGCCAGTTCGTTCGCCGTCTCGCCGAACGCGTGGTACGCCGCGAGCCTGCCCTGGTCCATGGAGGTGGCCGCCAGCGCCGGGAACCCGATCACGTCACCCACCGCGTAGATGTGCTCCACGGGCGTCCGGTAGTACTCGTCGACCTTCAGCCGGCCGCGGCTGTCGGCGGCCAGTCCCGCCGCGGGCAGGTTCAGCTCGTCGGTCGAGCCCTGCCGTCCCGCCGAGTACATGACGGCGGCGGCCGGGATGCGCTTGCCGCTGGCCAGGGTCGTCACCGTGCCGCTGTCCGACACCGCGACGTCGACCACCTTCTCCCCGAACCGGAACGTCACCGCCAGGTCCCGCAGGTGGAACTTCAGCGACTCCACGATCTCCGGGTCGCAGAACTCCAGCATCCGGTCCCGCTGCTCCACCACGGTCACCCGGCTGCCCAGGGCGGCGAACATCGAGGCGTACTCGATGCCGATCACCCCGGCCCCGACCACCACCAGCGACGCCGGGATCTCCTCCAGGGCGAGCACCTCGTCGGAGTCGAGCACCCGCTCCTCGTCGAAGTCGACCTGCGCGGGCCGCGCCGGACGGGTGCCGGTCGCGATGACGATGTTCGCCGCGCTGACCGTGTGGTTGTCCCCGCGGTTCGCGCCCTGCACCGCGACCGTGTGCGGGTCGACGAACCGCGCGGTGCCGGTGAGCAGGTCGACCTGGTTGCGGTGCAGCTGCGCCCGCACGACCTGGACCTCGCGGCCGATGACGTGCTGCGTCCGGGCGAGCAGGTCCGAGATGGTGATGTCCTGCTTGACCCGGTAGTCCGCGCCGTACAGCTCGCGCTGGCTCATGCCGGTCAGGAACATGACCGCCTCGCGCAACGTCTTCGACGGGATCGTGCCGGTGTTCACGCACACCCCGCCGATCATGTCCGCCTTGTCCACGATCGCGACCCGCCGGCCGAGCTTCGCGCCCGCGATGGCCGCCTTCTGCCCACCGGGGCCGGACCCGATGACGACCAGGTCGTAGTCGTACTCGCTCATGCCCCGAAGCGTGTCACAACCGACCCGCCTACGGTGTTGCCGTGGACGGACTCGTCGAAGCTGTTCGGCAAGGTCTGGTTGCCGCGGCCGACCCGGCCAAGGCGCCGGAGATGCAGCAGTACATGAAGTCGGAGATGCCGTTCCTGGGCGTGCCGAAGCCGGAACGCGTCAAGCTGCTGCGGCCGGTGTTCGCCAAGCACCCGCTCACCTCCCGCGACGAGTGGCTGCGAGCCGTGCTGACCTTGTGGCGCGACGCCGGCCACCGCGAGGAGCGGTACGCCGCGCTGGACCTGATCGGCCGCTACCCGGGGTGGCACGACCCGACCCTGCTGCCGGTGTACGACGAGCTGGTGGTCACCGGCGCGTGGTGGGACTTCGTGGACGAGATCGCGTCCCGACGCATCGGCCCGCTGCTGCGCGCCCACCCGGACGACGTAGAGCCGGTGGTGCGGGCCTGGGCGACCGACCCGGACCGCTGGCGGCGGCGGGTGTCGGTGATCTGCCAACTCGGCTCGAAGAACGGCACCGACCTCGACCTGCTGCGGGACGCCATCGAGGCGAACACCGACGACCCGGACTTCTTCGTGCGCAAGGCCATCGGCTGGGCACTGCGGCAGCACTCCCGGGTCGACCCGGGCTGGGTGCGCGCGTTCGTCGACTCGCACCCCGGGCTCTCCCCGCTCTCGCGGCGGGAAGCGCTGAAGCACCTCTGAGCCGACCGGGTCGGGTCGGCTCGCGGTGGGTGGCGGACGCCGACACCCTCGGCGTCCGGGGCAGGCCCTAGCCGCGGGTGGCGCGGCCGGAGTAGGTGAGCGGGAAGATCGAGTCCTGGCACGCGTCGGGCACGTCGGACGAGATCCGCACCACCATCTCCACCTCGACCGAACCGGCCGGCGGGATGCTCACCGGCTCCGGCATCGGCACCACGGTCAGCACCCCGGACGGGCAGTCGGGCACCCGGTTGTGCGCGGCGTCCAGCGGCTGGCCGGGCACCGCCTGGAGCGTCATCACGATGATGTCCACGCTGTTCGGGTTGGACAGCCGGACCAGCCGCGCGCCCTCGCTGCCGGGGGTCAGCTCCACCGGTGCGCCGGAGATGTCGTCGATCTCGAACGGCTTCAGGTCCGCCACCCCGGCCTCGCCGTTGCTCACCGCGTACGCCATCGCGGGCAACTCGGGCTCCGGCCAGGTCAGGTGCATGGCGGCGACCACGGCGGCTCCGACGCCGAGGATCGTCATGGCGACGGCGACTTCCATCCGCGGTCCCAAGCTACGCATGAGGCAACCTCACTACGACTGCGCATCAGGCGGTGGGTTCGCCGCTAGCTCCCCGCCGGACCGGCGACCAGACTCGCCCGGCGGTTCATCGCTTCGCCCCTCGGCCCAGCGGGCCGCGAAGCCAATCTTGGAGAACGTTCAACCTCGGCGCAAGAACCAAGCAGACCCGGAAAGTCGGGTCCAAAGACCTCTTGACACGTCACGCTGAGTGCCTTGAAGTGCACGTTTCCACTCTGTCGGCCACCGAGTGGTTCACTCGGCCGGACTAGTTCCGGGGCCGCACTGGTGCGGCCCCGGAACTGTGCGTCAGGCTCTCAGCGCCGCACCGAAGCGGTCGGCCGCCTCGGCCACCGCCGTGTCGCGGGCCGCCGTGGCCTCTTCGACGGTGAGCGTCCGGTCGGGGGCGCGGAACCGCAGCGCGTACGCCAGCGAACGCTTGCCCTCGCCCACCTGGTCACCCGCGTAGACGTCGAACAGCCGGAGGTCCTCCAGCAGTTCACCGCCGCCGGCCCGGAGCGCGCGCGTCACCTGTTCGGCGGGCACCTCCGCGTCGACGACCACGGCCACGTCCAGCAGGACCGGCGGGTACGGCGACACGACCGGCGCGGGCCGGTGGTCCTCCAGCGGCAGGGCGTCCAAGTCCAGTTCGAACGCCACCGTCCGCTTCGGCAGACCCAGCGCCTCCACCACCTTCGGGTGCAGCTCACCCGCGTGGCCCACCGGCCAGTCCCCCACCCGCAGTTCGGCGCACCGCCCGGGGTGCCACGGGGCCAACGAGGACGCCTTGACGGTCAGCTCCACGCCGTACGCCTGACCGACCAGCCGCGCGGCCTGCACCGCGTCCGCCCAGTCCGCCGGGCGCCCCTTGCCCCACCAGCCGGCCTGCTCGCGGTTCCCGGCGAGCACCGCGGCCACGTGCACGGGCTGCTGCGGCAGCGAGGCCACCAGCGACGCCACCTGCTCGTCGGACGGCCGTGCGCCCACACCCACCTCGGGCACCGGCACCCGCTCCGTGCGCGGCAGCGTCACCTGCGCCACCGTGTACAGGGCCACGTCCTTCGCGCCGCGCGCCAGGTTGCGCTGCAACGTCTCCAGCAGCCCCGGCACCAGCGTGGTGGCCAACGCGTGCTTGTCCGCCTCCAGCGGGTTCAGCACGCTGACGGTCCTGCGCCGCACGTCGTCCTCGGGCAGCCCCAACGCGTCGAACACCGCCGGAGCGATGAACGGGAACGGCTTGACCTCCACGAACCCGTTCTCCGCCAGCGCGCGCGACACGGTCCGCCGACGCCGCTGCCGCTCGGTCAGCCCACGACCGGCGGGTGCGGGCGGCAGCGTGGACGGGATCGTGTCGTACCCCTCCAGCCGCAGCACCTCCTCCACCAGGTCGGCGGGCTGGGTCAGGTCCGCGCGCCAGGTCGGCGGCACGGCGGTGACCATGGTCGCGCCGTCGTCGCCCGTGGTGACCTCCACCAGGCAGCCGATCTGGCCGAGCCGCCGCGCCGTCACGCCGCGCGCGTACCGCACACCGGCCACCCGGTCGGGCAGGTCGATCGGCATCGTCACCGGGACGGGCGCGGTCAGGCCGCCCTCGTCGGTGCGGCCGGGCTTGATGCTGCCCTCGCCGAACATGTGCAGCAGCCGCGCCGCGCGCTCCAGCGCGACCGGGGCCAGCGCCGGGTCCACGGTGCGCTCGAACCGCTTCGACGCCTCGGACGGCAGCTTGTGCCGCCGCACGGTCCGCGCGATCGACGCCGGATCCCAGTTCGCGGCCTCCAGCAGGATGTCCGTGCTGTCGTCGCGGACCTCGGTGGACGCGCCGCCCATCACGCCGGCCAGCGAGATGACCCCGCTGTCGTCGGCGATCACGATGTCGTCCGGGTCGAGCGCCCGCACCGACCCGTCCAGCGTGGTCAGCTTCTCGCCGGCGGCGGCCCGCCGCACGACGAGACCGCCCCGCACCGCGGACGCGTCGAACGCGTGCAGCGGCTGGCCGAGTTCCAGCATCACGTAGTTGGTGACGTCGACCGGCAGCGAGATGGAGCGGATGCCCGCCAGCATCAGCCGCCGGCGCATCCACCACGGCGTGGGCGCGGTCGGGTCGACGCCGGTCACCCGGCGTGCCACGAACCGCGAGCACGCGCCGGTGTCCTCGATCCGCACGGGCAGCACGTCGCCCTCGCCCTCGGGCACCTCGGCCAGGCCGGGGTCGCCGAACGGCACGTCGAACGCGCACGAGATCTCCCGCGCCAGACCGCGCAGGGAGAACGCGTAGCCCCGGTCCGGGGTGGGCGCGACCTCGATGACGGTGTCGCCGAGGCCGAGCACCTCCAGCGCGTCGTCACCGGGCTGCGCGGTGCCGCTGGGCAGCACCAGGATGCCCGCGTGGTCCTCGCCCAGGCCCAGTTCGCGGGCCGAGCAGATCATGCCCTGGCTGACGTGGCCGTAGGTCTTGCGCTCGGCGATGGTGAAGTCGCCGGGCAGCACCGCGCCGGGCAGCGCCACCACGACCGTGTCGCCCTCGACGAAGTTCGTCGCACCGCAGATGATGCCGTTGACCTGCTCGGGGCCGACCTCGACCTGGCAGTACCGGATGGGCTTCTTGAACTCGGTGAGCTCCTTGACGTCCACCACGCGGCCCGCGACCAGCGGTCCGGTGACGGAGCCGAGCCGGTGGACGTCCTCGACCTCCAGGCCGATCCGCACGAACGCCTCGGCTATCTCGTCGGGCGTCGGGGGCTCGGGGAACTCCAGGTGCTCGACCAGCCAGGTAACCGGGATACGCACCGGTCATGCCTCCGTTCCGAATGGCTGGGTGAAGCGGACATCGCCTTCGACCATGTCCCGCATGTCGGGCAGGCCGTTGCGGAACTGCAAGGTGCGCTCCAGACCCATGCCGAACGCGAACCCGGAGTACACGTCCGGGTCGACGCCGCAGTTGCGCAGCACGTTCGGGTTGACCATGCCGCAGCCGCCCCACTCGACCCAGCCCGCGCCGCCCTTCTTCTCCGGGAACCACACGTCCACCTCGGCGGACGGCTCGGTGAACGGGAAGAAGCTCGGCCGCAGCCGGGTCCGGGAGTCCTCGCCGAACATGGCGCGGGCGAACGCGTCGAGCGTGCCCTTCAGGTGCCCCATGGTCAGCCCCTTGTCCACGGCCAGGCCTTCGACCTGGTGGAACACCGGGGTGTGGGTGGCGTCGAGCTCGTCGGTGCGGAACGTGCGGCCGGGGCACACCACGTACACGGGCAGTTCGCGTTCGAGCAGCGTCCGTGCCTGCACGGGGCTGGTGTGCGTGCGCAGCACCAGACCGGAGTCCTGCGGGCCCACGTAGAACGTGTCCTGCATGCTGCGCGCGGGGTGGTCCTTGCCGAAGTTCAACGCGTCGAAGTTGAACCACTCGGTCTCCAGCTCGGGACCTTCGGCGACCTCGTAGCCCATGGCCACGAACACGTCGCCGATGCGCTCGGCGAGCGTGGAGATCGGGTGGCGCGCGCCACGCGGGACGCGGTCCCACGGCAGCGTGACGTCGACGGACTCGTCGCGCAGCACCCGCTCGTCGCGTTCGGCCTGGAGCACGGCACGCCGCTCCTCGAACGCGAGCTTCACCGCGTTCTGCGCTTCGTTCACCCGCTTGCCCGCCTCGGCCTTCGCGGCCGGTGGCAGCGCGCCGATCTCGCGGCGGGCCAGCAGCACCGGCGCGCGGTCACCCAGGTGGCTCGGCTTCACGGCGGCCAGCTCGTCGAGGTCGGCCGCCTTCGCGAACGCCTCCCGGGCCTGCTCCACCGCCGTGTCGAGCGCCTCCGGTGAGAGCGCCGCGACCTGCTTGGGGTCGTACGGGTCGTTGGCTCCGGACATGGTTGGTGGACAGCTCCCGTCGCGTACCGCGTCTGATGACCACCCCGTCAAGGGCACGGAGCGGCGGGTCGATCCTAGGTGATCGGCCGGCACCGGGGCTCACCGCGGCCGTGACTGGGCCGTTACCGGTGACCCGCCGCGCGGGCGACCGCGCCCGGCCGCCCGCACCGACCCCGGCGCGGAGGTTGTTTCCGCAGGCCAAAGGTCTAGGCGCGGAAATTTGTCGGTGTCGGCCGGCACAGTGTCCGCAGTGAGCCGCCGACCCGGCGGGCGAACCGCCGAAAACCGGGTCCGCCGCCATCGACGCGAGCCTAGAATCGACCGTCCTACGTGACCTTGACCCGAGGTGAATCGCACTCCCATGGCACACACCTTCGGTGTCGACCTGCGCGGGATCATCGACCTGCTCAGCCACCACCTCTACAGCAGTCCCCGCGTCTACGCGCGTGAGCTGCTGCAGAACGCGGTGGACGCGATCACCGCCCGCCGCGCGCTCCGACCGGACGCGCCCGGCGAGGTGGTGATCGAGCCGATCGACTCCGGCACCGGCGGCACCCTGCGCATTTCCGACACCGGCATCGGTCTGACCGAGCGCGAGGTGCACGACCTGCTGTCCACCCTCGGCCGCACGTCCAAGCGGGACGAGCTGGGGTTCGCCCGACAGGGCTACCTCGGCCAGTTCGGCGTGGGCCTGCTGTCCGCGTTCCTGGTCGCCGAGCGGATCCGGCTGGTGTCGCGGTCCGCGAAGGGCGGGCCGGCGGTGCGCTGGACGGCGAACGCGGCGGGCGACTACGAGGTGGAGGTGCTCGACGGAGCTGGTGCCGACCGGGAGGTCCCCGTCGGCACCACCATCGAGCTGGTGCCCAACCGGGACTCGGAGCACTGGCTGGAGCGCGACGTGGTGCGCGCGCTGGTGGTCGAGTACGGCGAGCTGCTGCCGGTCCGGGTGGTGGTCGCGGGCGAGGTGGTGACCAGCGAGACGCTGCCGTGGGCGCAGGACGCGCTGGGCTACGGGGCGCGGGTGCTGGGCGTGCAGCCGTTCGACGCGATCCCGGTCGAGGTGCCGACCGTGGGCCTGACCGGTGTCGCGTACGTGCTGCCGCGCGGCGTGCACCCCGGCGCGCGCCAGTCGCACCGGGTGTACCTGAAGCGGATGCTGGTCGGCGACTCCATCGAGGGCCTGCTGCCGGAGTGGGCCTACTTCATCCGGTGCGTGGTCGACTCGTCGTCGCTGCGGCCGACCGCCAGCCGCGAGTCGCTCTACCAGGACGAGACGCTGCTCGCGGTGCGCGAGGAGCTGGGCAGGCAGGTGCGGGACTGGCTGGTGCGGCTGGACGCGACCGACCCGGACCGCACGTCGGCCCTGCTGGACGCGCACCACCTCGGCATCAAGTCGCTGGCCAGGGTGGACGACGAGATGCTGCGGCTGGTCGAGCGGTGGCTGCCGTTCGAGACCACCGACGGCGGGCAGTCGCTGCGCCAGTTCAAGCGCAAGCACGGCTCCGTCGCGTACGTGCCGGACGTGGACGAGTTCCGCCAGCTCGCGCCGGTCGCGCACGCGCAGGGCATGGGGCTGCTGAACGCGGGCTACGCCTACGACGTGGAGATCATGGACCGGCTGGTGGCGCTGGACGGTCCCGCGGCGGCCCGGCGGGTGGCGCCGAACGAGGTGCTGGCCGCGCTGGGCGAGCCGGAGCCGGACGTCGAGCGGGCGCTGCGCGACCGGCTGGCGCTGGCCAAGGACGTGCTGGAGCGGCACGACTGCGAGGCCGTGCCGCGCGACTTCGACCCCGGTTCGCTGCCCGCGCTGCTGGTCACCAACGTGGAGGGCGAGCGCAAGCGGGACGTCGAGCAGGCCGGCGAGCAGGCCGACCCGCTGTGGGCGGAGCTGCTGGGCAGCCTGGTGTCGTCCGAGTCGGACGCCTCCCAGCGGCTGGTGCTCAACTGCCGCAACCCGCTGGTGCGCCGGCTGGCCGGGCTGAACGACTCGGCGCTGGTGGAGCTGACCGTGGAGTCGCTGTACGTGCACGCCCTGCTCCAGGCCCGGCGGCCGATGCGCCCCAAGGACACCGCCGCGCTGAACCGTTCGTTCCTGGAACTGCTGGACCGCGCCGTCGGAGGGCACTCGTGAGCGAGGAGAAGAACGCCGCCGAACAGCAGTTCGTGGAGGCGTACCACCTGCCCGAGGGCATGGCGCGGCACGAGGCGCTGGAGCGCGCGGCGCGGACCGCCGACGCGGTGGACCACCTGCCGCTGGCGGTGAGCTGCCGGATCGCGCTGCTCCGGTCCGCCTACGACCTGGGGCGCTACGACCTGATGCTGGCCCCGTTCGCGTGGTGCGGCGCGGCCGAGAAGCGCGACCCGACCGCGTTCGACGAGTGGGAGACGCACAGCTACGACTGGGCGCACAAGTGGATCGTCAGCGGCCTGATCGCCGACCCGCGCTTCTCGCTGGCGCAGGTGGAGTCGGTGCTGGAGCAGCTGGCGACCCGCTACCAGCAGCACGGGTTCTCGCTGCAACCGGTGCACGGGGCGCGCGCGGACCTCGCCGAGCACGTCGGCGACGAGGACGCCTACCGCGAGCACTTCGCCCGCTACCTGGCGATGGACCGCGGCCCGATGAGCGACTGCGAGGCGTGCGTCGTCGAGGAGCAGGCCGGGCACCTGATCCGGCAGGGCCGGTACGCCGAGGCCGTCGCGCACGCCGAGCACCAGCTGGAGAAGGACACCGGCTGCGCGACCCAGCCGCAGGGCATCCTGACGACGCTCGCGCCGGCCTTCGTGGTGCTGGGCGACCTGGACCGGGCGCGGCAGGCGCACACCGTGGCGTACCGGCTGGTGCGCGACGACCAGTACGGCGGCTACCTGGACGACCACCTGGTGTTCTGCGCGACCTCCGGGAACGTGCAGCGCGGCGTGGAGCTGCTGCGACGGCAGCTGCACCGGGTGCACCACTCCCCCTCGCCGTCGCAGGCCATGCACTTCGCGGCCGGTGGCGCGCTGCTGCTCAGCCGCGTCGACGGGCAGGTCGACTTCGCGGTGCCCCGCGACGGGCAGGTGGAGGTGCTGTCCACGATCGAGCTGCGGGCCCTGCTGGAGACGCGGGCGCTGGAGATCGCGGCCCGCTTCGACGCGCGCAACGGCACCGACGCGGTGAGCCGCCGCATCCGGGCGAAGCTGGCCGCGCCGGACACCGTGCACGTGCCGCTGGCCGTGCCGGTCGCCGCGGTGCCGGTGCCCGAGCCGGAGGAGGAGCCGCCGACCGTGGCCGATCCGGTGGAGCTGGCCCGGCGCATGAGCGAGGCGTTCGACGGGGGTGACTTCCTCACCGGCATCCGGCTGCTCCGCTCGCTGCCCGCCGACCTGGACCCGCTGCTGCCGGAAGGACTGGCGGCGGTGGTCGCGGCGCGGCGGGCGGCGGTCGCGCGGCCGGGGCAGCCGTTGCCGGAGGTGCTGGCCGAACTGGACGTGGCGGTGCGGCGGCTGGCGGCGGCGGGCGAGACCGACCTGGCCAACCGGTACCGCTGCCGGGCCGCGGTGATGGGGGCCGAGCGCGAGGGGCCGGTCGCGGCGGCGGTGACGGCCCGCGAGTGCGTCGCCGAGGCCGACCGGTCCGGCACCCCGTACACCAGGGTGCTGACCCGGCTGCTGCTGGCGGACCTGCTGGCGGACGCGGACGAGTCGGACGAGCAGGGCGAGCTGGTGAGGTCGGCGCTGGCACTGGCCGAGCTGGAGGCGCCCGGGCTGGTGTCCAGGGCGAGGTGCGACCTCGCTCAGCACCTGGCCACCACCGGGCAGCTCGACGAGGCGTCGGCGCTGATCGCCGACGTGCTGGCGACCGCGCCGCCGTCGTCGGTGCGGTTCGACGCGCTGCGGCTGCGGCTGAAGGTCGAGACCGTGCAGGGCTCCCCTGCGGCGGTGGAGACGGCGGCCGAGTTCGTCGCCGCGTTCAGCACACCGCGCGGCCCGTGGACCGCCGAGACGCACCGGCAGCGGGTGGCGTCGGTGGAGCGGCTCGGGGTGGAGGAGCACCACCTGGAGGACCTGCGCACCGCGATCTCGGTCGGGCACGAGCTCGGGGTGCCGGAAGACGTGGCGAAGGCGTGCCACGCGCTGGCCGGCGGGTACCTGAAGTCGGGCCGGTTCGTGGAGGCGGCCGAGGCGCTGGAGGAAGCCGTCCGCGTCATCGAGGGCCAGGACGTGTCCTACGACGTCGTGGTGCCGGTGCGGTACCGGTTGGCGCAGGCGTGCTCGCGGCTGGACGAGAACGAGGCCGCCCGCCGGCACCTGGAGGTCGCGCTGCCGTTGGTGCCCGCCGACGAGCCGTGGCGGCGGGCGCTGGTGCTGGACGTGCTCGGCGGCGTGCTGCGCCGGCTCGACGAGCCGCTGGACGGCGCGCGGGCGTACGCGGAAGCCGCCCGGTCGTGGCAGGAGGTGCCGGACGAAACCGAGGCCGCCGGGTCCTGGGTCGAAGCGGCGGCGGCACTGCCCACGGAGGAGCACGACGAGTGCGTCACCGCGCTGGAGTCGGCGGAGGTGCTGCTGTCCTCGGTGGAGGACGAGGAGCACCGGATGCACCTCGCCGCGCGGATCGCGGCGATCCGGGCGTTCCTGCACCTGCACGCCGGTGAGCACGCGGAGGCCGTGGAGCAGAACGGCGTCGCCGAGGAGTTGGCGGCCCGGCTCGGGGACGTGGACTGGCAGACGTTCCTGGCGCAGCGCGGTGCGCGGTTCCTGCTGGAGTCCGGTGACGCGGTGAACGCGGAGGCCGAGGCGCGGCGGGCGGCGGGCATGGTGACCGACACGTCGCCGCCGCAGATCATCGGCGACACCGCGAACGTGCTGGAGGAGTCGCTGCGGGCACAGGACAAGCCGACCTCCGGCGACCCGGTGCTGCGGGCGCTGACCAAGCGGTTGGAGGACTGACAGCGGCACATCCGGAACGTGGTGCGCGGGTCGGCGCGAACCGCTCGGATGTCAGCGGGGCGGGCGCCTCGGGATCGACAGCGACCTCGAGGGGCGGGCGCGGGACGTCTTGGGGTTGCGCGCCTGAACGGCTGCGGGCTCCGGCCCCTCGGTGAGCCGGCTGCTCGAAGCGCGATGGGCGCGGGCGGCTCGGGCGGTTCGGGCGCGGGAGTCGGCGCGGCCGGGCTCGTCAGCGGGTGGGGCGTTGGGCGCGCGTATCGACGCAGGCGCGAGAGTCGGCGCGGCCGGGCTCGTCGGCGGGCGGTGCGCTGGGCGCACGTATGGACGCAGGCGGCGCTGGTGTCAGCGGGCGGTGCGTTGGGCGCGGGCCGAGGCGTAGAGGCAGACGGCTGCGGCGGTGGCCAGGTTGAGGCTTTCCGCGCCGCCGTAGATCGGGACCTTGAGGGCGGTGTCGAGGGTTGCCACCACCTCGTCCGGCAGGCCGTGGGCTTCGCTGCCGAAGACCCACGCGGTGGGGCGTTCCAGGTCGCCGCGCAGGTCGGCGGTGACCAGGTCCTCCTCGGCGTAGCCGTCGGCGGCCACCAGGCACAGGCCCGCTGCGCGGCAGGCGGCGAACACCTCGTCCGCGGCCCGCGACCGGGAGAGCGGCAGGTGGAAGACGCTGCCGGTGGACGACCGGACGCACTTGCCGTTGTGCGGGTCGACGGTGTCGCCGGCGAAGACCACCGCGTCGGCTCCGGCGGCGTCCGCGACGCGGACCACGGTGCCGGCGTTGCCGGGGTCGGCCACGCCGTGCAGCACGGCCACCAGTCGCGCGCCGGCCAGCGACAGCGGCACGTCGACCAGGTCGCAGACCGCGACGATGCCCTGCGGCGTCACGGTTTCCGACAGCGCGGCGGCCGCCTTGTCGGTGACACCGCTCACCGGCACACCGGCGTCCACCGCGTCGCGCACCAGTTCCGGGTTGCGCGAAGCCGCGACCGCCGTGACGAACAGCTCGTGCACCCGGCCGCGGCCGGCGGCGGACCAGGCGAGCGCCTCGCGCACCGCCTGCGCGCCTTCGGCCAGGAAGCGCCCGGCGCGGTCGCGGCCGGAGCGCCTGGTCAGGCGCCGAGCGGCAACGACCCGAGGAGTCCGTTCGGTGAACGGAGCATCCTCGGGTCGTGGTGCGACGCTCAGGCCTCGTCCTCGACGGGCGCGTTCACGTCGGCGGGCAGCGCGGCCTTCGCGAGCTCGACCAGCGCGCTGAAGGCGCCGGGGTCGCTGATGGCCAGCTCGGACAGGATCTTGCGGTCCACCTCGATCTCGGCGAGGCGCAGGCCCTGGATGAAGCGGTTGTACGTCATGCCGTTGGCCCGGACACCGGCGTTGATGCGCTGGATCCACAGCTTCCGGAAGTCGCCCTTGCGCGCACGGCGGTCGCGGTACGCGTAGTTGAGCGAGTGGAGCACCTGCTCCTTGGCCTTGCGGTACAGCCTCGAACGCTGGCCGCGGTAGCCGCTGGCGAGCTCAAGGGTGGTACGGCGCTTCTTCTGGGCGTTCACGGCCCTTTTGACGCGTGCCACGGGTCCATCCTGTCGATCTCGTGGGGCTGGTCAAGCCCCGGTGTTCATGGGGGAGTGGAAGAGCTCAGAGCCCGAGCAGCTTCTTCAGCCGCGGCACGTCGTTCTTGGCGACCTCGGTGGCGCCGGAGAGGCGGCGGGTCAGCTTGCTGGACTTCTTCTCCAGCAGGTGGCGCTTGCCGGCCTTCTCGCGCATGAGCTTGCCGCTACCGGTGACCTTCACACGCTTGGAGGTCCCGCTGTGGCTCTTGTTCTTGGGCATTTCCGTCCTCGTCTCGTGCAGCCACCGGGATGGGGCGGCCGTGCTGGCTCCCGGCCCGGAGGCCGGGAGGTCACTCCTCGACAGACCCGGCGGCCTCGGTGTCGTCGGCAGGGTCCTGCTCGTTCTTCACCGGGCGGGTCTTCGTGGTCTTGTGCGGCGCCAACACCATGATCATGTTGCGGCCGTCCTGCTTCGGGTTCGACTCGACGAAGCCCAGCTCCGCGACGTCCTCCGCCAACCGCTGCAGCAGCCGGTAACCCAGCTCCGGCCGGGACTGCTCACGGCCCCGGAACATGATGGTCACCTTGACCTTGTTCCCGTGCGACAGGAAGCGGGCCACGTGGCCCTTCTTCGTCAGGTAGTCGTGCGGGTCGATCTTCGGCCGGAGCTTCTGCTCCTTGATGACCGTCAGCTGCTGGTTGCGGCGCGACTCGCGGGCCTTCTGCGCGCTCTCGTACTTGAACTTGCCGTAGTCCATGAGCTTGCAGACCGGCGGCCGAGCCTGCGCGGCGACCTCGACGAGGTCGAGATCCGATTCCTGGGCGAGTCGGAGCGCGTCCTCGATGCGAACGATCCCGACCTGCTCGCCGTTCGGCCCGACCAGACGAACCTCGGGCACGCGGATGCGGTCGTTGATGCGCGGCTCGGTGCTGACGGGGGCACCTCGGTTCGAGGGACTTGTCATTCACGTCCTTTGTGACTCGTTGTGCGCCAAAGACAAGAGGCCCCACACCTGTCCGGCGTGAGGCCCGCTTCCGACCGATCGCACAACGAAGGGCGCAGTCCACCCGTCGAGGTGACCGGACCCGGCCACCTGCGAGCGGTGGGACGCGGGTGGGAGCGGGTGCTCCACTTGCCGTCCCCACACGTGTGGGGACTGGTCGCGCGGAGAATAGTAGCAGACGGGCTTGTCAACCCCCGAACCGGCGACCCGTTCGGGGCGGTTGCGAGAATGCTGCCGTGACCGACCTGCCTGAAGACAACGTCCGCGAGCTGTCCGACGTTCCCAGCATCGAGGTGATCAGCAAGGCGGCGATCATGCTGCTCTCCGCGTCCGCCGAGCGCCTCGGCCTGGCCGACGAGGACCCGGACACCAGCCCCCGCCGCGACCTCGACGAAGCCCGCCGGCTGATCACCGCGCTGGCCGGCCTGGTCACCGCGTCGGCGGAGTACCTCGGCCCGCACGCGGGTCCGCTGCGCGAGGGCCTGCAGTCCGTGCAGCGGGCGTTCCGCGAGGCGTCGGCCGTGCCGGACGAGCCGGGCCGGGGACCGGGCGAGAAGTTCACCGGACCGGTGTACTGACCCTCTCCGCCCCGGCGCCGCGGCCCGTCTTCCACCGCTTCCCGTCGTTCACCCGATGGTGATTGTGGTCGGGAGACGGGCTGCCTAGGCTTCTCGGCGGTTCGCGCGAACCTCTCTGCCGTCAAGTACCCGTACGAGGGAGACCCGACATGGGAGAGTTCGGCGCGCCCTGGAGACGGTCGGCCGGTGTCGGCACCGTCTCGGCGCTGGCACTGGCACTCGCCGCCACCCCGGCCTCCGCACAGGGCGACATCGTGGGCGCGAACGCCGCCGACGCCGTCGCCGGCCGCTACATCGTGGTGTTGGAGGACGCGCGCAAGGCGGACGCCGTCGCGGGCCGGGTCGGGGCTCGGGTCGCCCACCGGTACCGCGCCGCGGTGCAGGGGTTCTCCGCCGCGATGCCCGAGTCGGCCGCACGGCGGCTCGCGGTCGACCCCGATGTCGCCTACGTGGCGCAGGACCGGGTGGTCCGGCTGGAGGGCACGTCCTCCTGGGGCTTGGACCGCATCGACCAGCGCGACCTGCCGTTGGACCAGACGTACAGCTACGGGAAGTCCGGTCAGGCCGCACACGTCTACGTGGTCGACACGGGCATCCGGACGTCCCACTCCGACTTCGGCGGGCGGGCTTCGTTCGACTTCAACGCGATCGACACGGACGACTCCGACTGCAACGGCCACGGCACGCACGTCGCCGGCACGATCGGCGGCGGTTCCTACGGCGTGGCCAAGGCGGCGCGGCTGCACGCGGTGAAGGTCCTCGGCTGCGGCGGATCGGGCACGGTGTCCGCGGTGGTCGCGGGCGTGGACTGGGTGACCGCGAACCACGTCCGCCCGGCGGTCGCGAACATGAGCCTGAGCAGCGGCGTCAACGACCTGATCGACACGGCCGTGCGGCGATCCATCGACTCCGGCGTGACCTACGTCGCGGCGGCGGGCAACGGCAACCAGGACGCGTGCCTCCGCTCCCCCGCACGTGTCGAGGGCGCGATCACGGTGGCCGCGTCGGACGGCCGCGACGTGCGCGGTTCGTTCTCCAACTTCGGGACGTGCGCGGACCTGTACGCGCCCGGTGTCGGCATCGCCTCCGCCTGGTACACGGACGACACGGCTTCGGCGTACATGGACGGCACGTCGATGGCCGCGCCGCACGTCGCGGGTGCCGCGGCGCTGCACCTGGCCGCGCGTCCGGCCGACGGACCGCAGCAGGTGCAGTACGCGCTCGCCTACGGGGCCACCCGCGGGCGGATCGCCGACGCCGGACCCGGCACGCCGAACCTGCTGCTGTACCTGGGACCTCCGACCCCCGCCCAGCCCGGCGCGGACCGGCTGCTGTCGGGCGAGTCGTTGAGCGCGGGACAGAGCAAGGCGTCCACGGACGGCGCGTTCCGGCTGAAGATGCAGACCGACGGCAACCTCGTGCTGTACACGGCGTACGGGGAGCCGTTGTGGCACACCAACACCTGGGGCAGTGACGTGACCCGCGCGGTGCTCCAGCCGGACGGGAACCTCGTGCTCTACTCCGACGCCGGCGTGGCGCGGTGGCACACGTCGACCTACGGCACGGCGGCGGACCGGCTGATCGTGCAGACCGACGGGAACGTGGTGCTCTACGGGCCCGACGGCCGGGTGTTCTGGCACCGGCGGCAGTGATCGGCGGATCAGGTCGGGGTCGACACCCACCCCGGCCTGCTCCGCACGCCGTACACCGCGAGCTGCCGGGCGGCCAACCGCTCGATGACCCGCTCGTCGTGGCGTCGCCACCCGTCGGCGGGGTCGGTGTCGAAGCGGGCGAGCTCCCGCAGCGGCAGGCTGTTGAGGGCCTGCAACGCGAGCAGGTCGTGCCTGCCGGTGTCGCGCAACCGTTGCACGGCAGCGGCTCGGCGGGCGTAGCGGACCCGCAGCGGCAGCCAGGTGACCAGCAGGAACGCCACCGGCACGGCGATCAGCGCGATGGTCAGCCACAGCGCGCCGGTCTCCACCGCCTCGATCTGGGTGTTGCCCGCGTCGACCAGCGTGCCGCCCGCGTCCCGGCCCCGGTCCAGGGCCTCCCCCAGCTTCCCGCCGACCAGCGGCACGTCACGGGCCTTCGCCGCGGCGTCGGCGAACGTGTCCCGCAGGCCCCCGCCCGCCCTGGTCAGCCCGTCGCCCGGCGCGCGCAGCGCCAGCACCACCTCCCGCGCGGCCAGGGCCACCGTGACCCAGAACCACACCCACGCCACCGCCAGCAGGTCGGCGACGACCTGCCGCGCCAACCGCCCCAGCCGATCCGCGTACCACTTCATGCCCGAAGCAATACCAGCTCCCACGCCGGAACCGGGGGACTTGGCGCGCAGTAGGGTCGGAGCAGTGGGGACGAGGTTCGGCGATCTGCTGCGAGGGCACCGGCGGCGCGCGAAGCTGACCCAGGAGGAGCTGGCGGCAGGCTCCGGGGTCAGCATCCGCGCCATCAGCGACATGGAACGCGGTCGGGCCAGGGGTCCGCAGCGGCGCACGGTGGAGGCGTTGGCCGGGGTGCTGGCGCTGACGCCGGAGGAGCTGCACGCCCTGGCCTCCGCCGCGAAGGAGGGCCGCGCGCGGCGGCAGCCGGTGGTGGGGACGCCGTGCGCGCTGCCGCCGGACGTCACCGACCTGACCGGGCGCGAACCGGCGTTGCGGGCGCTCGCCGAGGCCGCCGGGACGACGCCGGTGATCGTCGTGCACGGTCCGCCGGGCGCGGGCAAGACGAGCCTGGCGGTGCGGGCCGGGTACCGGTTCGCGGAGCGGTTCCCCGACGGGCGTTTCTTCTTCGACCTGCGGGGCATGGACTCGCGGCCGGTGCACCCGGTGGAGGTCGTGCACCGGGTGCTGTCGGCGCTCGGCGTGGAGGACCCGCCGGCGGGCGAGGCCGAGCGGTCGGACCTGTACCGGGAGCTGCTGCGCGAGCGGTCCACGCTGATCGTGCTGGACAACGCCGCCGACGAGGCCCAGGTGCGCCCGCTGCTGGCCACCGGCAAGGGATCGCTGGTGCTGATCACGTCCCGGCAGGTGCTGGGCGGGCTGGCGGCGGTGGCCCGGCTCGGGCTGGACGTGCTCGGGCCGGCCGAGTCGGTGGAGCTGCTGGGCGTCATCGCCGGACCGGACCGGGTGGCGGCCGAGCGGGAGGCGGCCCGGCAGGTGGCGGCGCTGTGCGGGCACCTGCCGCTGGCGCTGCGGATCGCGGGCAACCGGCTGGCCGGGCGTCCGAAGTGGACGGTGCGGTACCTGGCGGACAAGCTGGCCGACGAACGGCGCAGGCTGTCCGCGCTGACGGCGGGCGACCTCCAGGTGCGCACCGCGTTCGAGATGTCCTACCGGCAGCTCGGGGCCAAGGCCGCGCTGCTGTTCCGCCGGCTGTCGCTGGTGCCCGGCGCGTCGTGGACGCCGGAGCTCGCGGCGGTGGCGGCGGACGTCGACCGGTTCACCGCCGAGGACACGCTGGAGGAGCTGGTGGACATGAGCCTGCTGGACAGCGCCGAGACGCCCGGCCGGTACGCGTTCCACGACCTGCTCCGGGTGTTCGCCGGGGAACGGCTGGTGGACGAGGAGCCCGACCACGAGGAGGTCCGGCGGCGGCTGGTCGGCCGGCTGATCGGCACGGCGGTCACCGCGGCGGGGTTCTTCGGCCCGGATGCCCGGGACACGCCGGCGGGGTCGCTGCGCGGCCGGGAGGACGCGGACGCGTGGCTGACCGCCGAGACGTCCAACTGGCTGGGTGGGCTGCGGTGGGCCGCCGGGCACGGGATGCACCGCGAGGTGCTGGACGTGGCGACCGCCGTGCACTGGTACTCCGACCAGCGCGGGCGCGGCGAGACGTGGGTGGAGGTGTTCACCGCCGGGGTCGCGGCGGCGCGGGCGTTGGGCAGCGTGCGGGACGAGGCCGTGCAGCTGAACTTCCTGACCTGGACGCTGTGCGTGCTGCTGCGCCGACCGCGGGAGGCCCTCGCGCTGCACGGGGAGGCGTGGTCGGCCGCCACCGCGTCGGGTGACGTCAAGGAGCAGGCCTGGGCGATGCACTACCGCGCCGCGTCCGAACTCCGGTCCGGCGACCTGGCGTCGGCGAAGGAGAGCGCGGGACGGGCCCAGGCGTTGTTCCGGCGGGCCGGGTACGTGCTGGGCGAGCAGATCTCGCTGTCGTGCCTGGGGCTGGTGCTGCACGGGCTGCGCCAGTACGACGAGGCCGTCGAGGTGCACCGGCGGCTGCTGGCGAACGTCCGGTCGGGGGTGCTGGAGCTGGCCCCGGTGATGGCCGAGGAGATGCAGGCGAGCCTGCTGGTGCGGACCGCGGACAGCCTGGCCGAGCTGGGGCGGTGGTCGGAGGTGTTCGAGGCGGCGACCGAGGCGTTGCGGCACTCGGTCGCCGCCACCGCACCCAGCAGCACCTGCGACTCCCGGCACCTGCGCGGGTTGGCGCTGTGCCGGCTCGGCGACCTGGTCCAGGCGCGTGCCGAGCTGGTCGAAGCGGCCGAGCTGCTCGTCGAGCACCGGCACCACCGGTTGGCCTCGGTGCTCGACGTGCTGGCCGAAGTGCACGGCGACCTCGGTGACCCGGACGCGGCGGGTGAGTGCCGCTCGCGGGCCGCCGAACTCCGGTCAGCCGATCGGTGAGGCGTTGCCGGCCATCGCCGTGGGTCCTTCCGTGACGCTCGTCGGGGGTCGGCTCGAGTCAACCCCCGAAACCCTTGCGACACCACGCAGAACGACCGGCAGAAGTACACCGCGGTCCGGTGCGCGGCTGTGCCGGGTCATGCTCAGTCGACGACGGCGAGCGCGTCGATCTCCACCAGCAGGCCGGCGGGCAGGCCCACGTAGACCGTGGTGCGCGCGGGGAACGGCTGCTGCGTGACGATCTCGTTGTAGACCTCGTTCATCTCGCCGAAGTGGGACGTGTCGGTGAGGTAGACGCGCAGCATCAGCACGTCGTCCAGGGAAGCGCCGCCCGCCTCCAGCACGGCGGCCACGTTGGCCAGCGCCTGCCGGGTCTGCTCGGCCACCGTCTCGCCGACGATGGCGTTGGTGGCGGGGTCGAACGCGACCTGGCCCGCGACCTGGAGCACGTTGCCCTTGCGGACGCCCTGCGAGAACGACGCCACCGGCTTGGGTGCGTTCGCGGTGCGGATCTCAGTCTTGGCCATGCTTCTGCTCCTGTGGTGGTGGTGGGTGGTTGCCTCGGCCCGCCGAAGCCGGCGAGGTCGCTCGGGGGATCCGGCGGTGCTAGTCGCGGGGGGACCAGCCGCACTCGATGGACGCGGCTCGTGCCGTGGCCAGCAGGTCCGGGAGGTGGCCGATGAGGCCGTCGAAGTCCAGCATCACCTTCGGCACGGACATCGACACGGCGGCGAGCACCTCGCCGCGCGAGCCCCTGATCGGTGCGGCGACGCAGTGGATGAAGTCCTCGTGCTCGGCGTTGTCCACCGCGTAGCCGTGTTCCCGGACGCGGTCCAGCTCGGCCAGGTACGCGGCGGGCGTGGTGATGGTGTTCGCGGTCAGCGGCACGTAGTCGATGGTCTCCGCGACCTCGCGGCGGCGGGCCTCGGGCAGGTCGGACAGCAGGACCTTGGCCACGGCCGTGCAGTGCAGCGGGGCGCGGCGGCCGATGCGGGAGTACATCCGCATCGGGTGCGTGCTGTCGTACTTGTCGATGTAGATCACCTCGCCGCCCTCGTAGGACGCCAGGTGGACGGTGTAGCCGAAGCGGGCGTTGAGGTCGCGGAGGGCGGGTTCGGCGGCACGGCGCACGTCCCGTTCCTCCAGCGCGCGGTTGGCCAGGTCGAACAGCGCGGTGCCCAGGCGGTAGTGGTGCACGCCGTCGCGCCGCACGAACCGGTGCGACTCCAGGGTGCGCAGCAGCCGCAGCGTGGTGGACTTGTGCACCTCGATGACGGCGGACAGCTCGTCCAAGGTCTTCGCGCCGGTCGCCAGCTCCCCCATCAGGGTCAACGCCCGGTCCAGGCTCTGGCTCATCCCACTCTCCTCAGGTGCGCGGCGGCCCACGTCGGCGGATCGGCGTCCAGCAACGGCCCGGTCACCTCCGGCGGCAGTGGTTCCCCCACATCCTCGCTGGTGAGCAGCGCCGCGGCGGCTTGGAGGTGGCCGGCGCGCAGCCGACGGGTCGGCGGCAGGCCCGCGAGGTGCGCGGCGAGGTACCCGGCGGCGAACCCGTCACCGGCCCCGACCGGCTCCACTACGTCGACCTTCAGCGCCTCCTGGTAGGTGAACTCCCCGTCCTCCACCAGGGTCGCGCCCTGGTGGCCCTGCTTCACCACGATGCTCGACGGGGTCGGCAGCAGCGCCCGCAGCTTGGTCGGGTCACCCGTGCCCCACACCGCTTCGGCCTCGTCCGCGCCGGTCAGCACGATGTCGGCCGCGTCGGCGAGTTCCAGCAGCACGGACGGGTCGCGGTCCGGCCACAGCGCCGGCCGCCAGTTGAGGTCGAACGACACCAGGTGGTCCCGGCGCCGGGACAGGACTTCGCGCAGCAGCCCCAGGCAGCTGTCGGACAGCGCGGCGGTGATGCCGCTGACGTGCACCAGCCGCACGCCGTCGAGCGGGAGCCGGTCCAGCAGGTCCGGTCCGAGGGCGGAAGCCGCCGAACCGCGCCGGTAGTACCGGACGGGGCTGCCCGCCGCGTCCGCTTCCTTCACGTAGAGACCGGTGGGCCGGGTCGGGTCCACCCGCACGCCGGACACGTCCACGCCCGCGCCGCCGACGAAGTCGAGCACGGCACCGCCGAACGCGTCGTCCCCCACCGCGCCCACCCACCGGCTGCGCAGCCCCAGCCGCGCCAGGTGGATGGCCACGTTGGACTCGGCGCCGCCGATGGCCCGCGTCCAGGTGCGCGCCGCGCGCACCGGACCGGGTTCGGCGGGCACCAGCACCACCATGGTCTCGCCCAGGCACACCACGCCGCCCGTTAGGTCGAACCGCATCCGCTCCTCCGAGCCCTTTGATTGACGAGGCGGCAGCCGAATGTTACACAGATCAGCATCACATCGCGCAATAGCCGTTGCGATATACGCAACGTGAGGAGCGAGACAGTGGACATCGACCGCGACGCCGTGGCCGCGATCCGTCGGGAGCACGTGGACTGGCGGTTCAAGGGCCTGCCCGCGAGCACGTTCGGCACGTCGCTAGGCGAGGTGGCCGACCGCCGGCTGGACCTGTTCGCCGACGGCTTCGTCGGACCGCTGGTCGTGCTGGACGCCGCCGCGCTGGAGCACAACCTGGCCACCATGTCGGCGTGGTGCGCGGCGCGCGGCGTGCTGCTCGCCCCGCACGGCAAGACGACCATGGCACCGCAGCTGTTCGCCCGCCAGTTCGACCACGGGGCGTGGGCGATCACCGCCGCCAACGTCAGCCAGCTGCGCGTCTACCGGGCGTTCGGGGTGCGGCGCGTGCTGCTGGCCAACCAGCTCGTGGACCCGGCCGGGCTGGCGTGGCTGGCCGCGGAACTCGCCGCCGACCCGTCGTTCGAGTTCACCTGCTGGGTGGACTCCGTGGCCGGGGTCCGGCGCATGACCGAGGCGCTGGGTTCGCCGGAACGCCCGGTCGACGTCCTGGTGGAGCTGGGTGCGCCCGGCGGGCGGACCGGCGCCCGCGACCTGGCGACGGCGGTGGAGGTCGCGGAAGCCGCCGCGCAGAGCCCGGCGCTGCGGCTGGCCGGTGTCGGCGGGTACGAGGGCGCTTTGGCGCACGACGCCTCCGCGCCGGCGCTGTCCGCTGTGGACGGATACCTGGGCGTCCTGCGCGAACTGGTCTTCCGGATCAGGGACCTGTTCGAGGTGGACGAGCCGATCGTCACCGGAGGCGGCAGCGCGTACTTCGACCAGGTGGCGGCGGCGCTGACCGCACCGTGGCCGTTCCCGGTGCGGCCGGTCCTGCGCAGCGGCGCGTACATCACCCACGACGACGGCTTCTACCGGGGGATCTCGCCGCTGGGACGCGGGGCGGGTGAGCAGCCGTTCCGGTCGGCGCTGCGGGCGTGGGCGCAGGTGACGTCCAAGCCGGAGCCGGAGCTGGCGCTGCTGACCATGGGCAAGCGGGACGCGTCGTTCGACGAGGGCCTGCCCGAACCGCAGGTGGTGCGCGGTCGGGACGGCGTGGAGCGACCGGCCACGGGTGTGGTCACCGCGCTCAACGACCAGCACACGTTCCTGCGGCTGCCCGCCGACTCCACGGTGGAGGTCGGCGACTGGGTGGGCTTCGGGCTCTCCCACCCCTGCACGGTGTTCGACAAGTGGCAACTGCTCCCGGTCGTCGACGGCACCACCGTGGTCGACCTCGTGCGCACGTACTTCTGAGAAGGGACGACGGCGTGGACATCGTCTTCAAGGGCGCGCGGGTGGTGGACGGCACCGGCGCGCCCGGCTACCGGGCGGACGTGGGCGTGCGGGACGGCCGGATCGCCGGGATCGGTTCGGTGAGCGGCCTGCGGACGGTCGACGCCGACGGCCTCGTGCTCGCGCCCGGCTTCATCGACATGCACTCCCACTCCGACCTCCAGGTGCTGGCCAGGCCCGACCACCTGGCCAAGGTCTCGCAGGGCGTGACGACCGAGGTCATCGGCCAGGACGGGCTGTCCTACGCGCCGGTCGACGACGACGTGCTGGCCGCGCTGCGCGCCCAGCTCGCCGGCTGGAACGACGACCCGGCCGGTTTCGACTGGGACTGGCGGACGGTCGGCGAGTACCTGGACCGGCTCGACCGGGGCATCGCGGTCAACGCCGCCTACCTGGTGCCGCAGGGCACGCTGCGGATGCTGTGCGTGGGCTGGGACGACCGGCCGGCGACCGAGGCCGAGCTGGACCGGATGCGGTCCGTGCTCGCGGAGTCGTTGGCACAGGGCGCGGTCGGCATGTCGTCGGGCCTGACCTACACGCCGGGCATGTACGCGGGGGTGGACGAACTGGTCGCGCTGTGCCGGGTGGTCGGCGAGCACGGCGGGTTCTACAGCCCGCACCACCGCAGTTACGGCGCGGGCGCGCTGGAGGCGTACGCCGAGATGGTGGACGTGTCGCGGGAGTCCGGCTGCCCGCTGCACCTGGCGCACGCCACGATGAACTTCGAGGTGAACCGGGGACGCGCGGGCGAGCTGTTGTCGTTGCTGGACGACGCGATCGCGAAGGGTGCGGACATCACCCTGGACACCTACCCGTACCTGCCGGGCGCGACCTACCTGTCCGCGCTGCTGCCGAGCTGGAGCGGCGAGGGCGGTCCCGACGCGACGCTGGCCCGGCTGTCCGACGTGGACACCCGGGAACGCATCCGGGTGGAGATCGAGGAGACCGGGTCGGACGGGTGCCACGGCGTGCCGGTCGACTGGGACACCATCGAGATCAACGGCGTGCGGAAGGCCGAACACGCGCACCTCGTCGGGCACAGCGTGGCGGCGTCCGCGCGGACCGCCGGGAAGTCCCCCGCCGACCTGTACTTCGACGTGCTGATCGCCGAACGGCTCGGCACGTCGTGCCTGATGCACGTGGGCCACGAGGAGAACGTGCAGGCGATCATGCGGCACCCCGCGCACACCGGGGGCAGCGACGGGCTGCTGGTCGGCGACCGGCCGCACCCCCGCGCGTGGGGCACGTTCCCCCGCTACCTGGCGCGGTACGTGCGCGAACTCGGCGTCCTCGGCCTGGAGGAGTGCGTGGCGCACCTGACCGGACGCGCCGCCGGACGCCTGCGCCTGACCGACCGGGGGTTGGTGAAGGAAGGCTTCGCGGCGGACCTCGTGCTGTTCGACCCTGACTCGGTGGCGGACACCGCGACCTTCGACGAGCCCCGGCAGGCCGCCGCGGGCATCCCGTACGTCCTCGTCAACGGCGTGCCGGTGATCGACGACGGCAGGCGCACCGACGCCCTGCCCGGCCACTCCCTGCGAAACACCCGGAGCCGCGCATGATCGACTGGTTGCAGCACTCCACCGGGGGGCTGCTCACGCTGTCGGCGCTGAGCATCGCCCTGCTGCTGGTGCTGATCATCAAGGTCAAGGTCGAGCCGTTCATCGCCCTGCTGGTGGTCGGCCTGCTGGTGGCGCTGGCCGCCGGCCTGCCGGTCGAGAAGCTGGTCGGCTCCGCCCAGAAGGCCTCCGGGTCGCTGCTGGAGAACGGGTTCGGCGGCATCCTCGGGCACGTGGCCGCGATCATCGGCCTCGGCACGCTGCTCGGCGCCATCCTGGAGGCCTCCGGCGGCGCCGAGGTGCTGACCCGGTCGCTGCTCAAGTCGTTCGGCGAGAAGCGCGCGCCGCTCGCGATGGGCCTGGCGGGCCTGATCTTCGGCGTCCCGGTGTTCTTCGACATCGGCATCTTCGTGCTGGCACCGCTGGTCTACGTCGCGGCGAAGCGCAGCGGCCGGTCGATCGTGCTGTACGCGCTGCCGTTGCTGGCCGGCCTGTCCGTGATGCACGCGTTCATGCCGCCGCACCCCGGACCGGTCGCGGCGGCGGGTCTGCTGCACGTGTCGCTGGGCTGGATCATCATCATGGCGCTGGCCGTGGCGATCCCGGCGTGGTTCATCGGCGGCGTGATCTTCTCGGCGTGGGTCGGCAAGCGGATCGTCGTGCCGGTGCCGGAGGAGATGCTGGCGGCGGCGGAGAAGGTCCGGGGCGACGAGTCGCGTGACGAGCCGCCGTTGTCGCTGGTGCTCGGGATCATCGCGGTGCCGCTGGTGCTGATCCTGTCCGGGACGTTCGGGAGCATCCTGCTGCCCAAGGGTTCCACGGTGCTCGGCGTGTTCACGTTCCTCGGCACGCCCGCCGTCGCGTTGACCATCGCGGTGCTGCTGGCGTTCTGGCTGCTGGGGTACCGGCGCGGCATGACGCGGGCGCAGGTCACCGAGCTGTCGGCGGCCTCGCTGCGACCGGTCGCGATGATCCTGCTCGTCGTCGGCGCGGGCGGGTTCTTCGGCGCGGTGCTGTCGGCGACCGGCGTGGGCAACGTGCTGGCGACCGAGCTGTCCGACCTGGGGCTGCCGGTGATCGCACTGTCCTACGTGATCAGTTGCGGTATGCGGATCGCGCAGGGCTCGGCGACCGTGGCGATCGTGACCACGACCGGCATCGTCGCACCCGTCGTAACCGAACTCGGCTACTCGCAGCCGCAACTGGCGCTGGTGGTCATGGCGATCGCGTCCGGTTCGATCATCGCCTCGCACGTGAACGACGGCGGGTTCTGGATCGTGTCGCGGTATTTCGGCTTGTCGGTCAAGGAAACCCTGCAGACGTGGACGGTGCTGGAGACCATCCTGTCCGTGGTGGGGTTCGCGGTCGCGGCACTGCTCAGCCTCGTGGTGTGACCACCGCGCGCCAGTGCCCCGCCGGACTCCTTCCGGCGGGGCACTGGCATCTTCGAGGGGTTGTTCAGGGGGTCTTCGAGGGTCTTGCGCGCGGTCTTCGGGAGTCTGCAAGGGTTCTTCGAGGAGTCTGCAGGGACTTCGCGAGGTCCTGCTCAGACGCCGGCCTTCCTGCCGTCCGGCTTGGCCGCGAACCACACGCCGCCCACGCCCTGACCCTTGGCCTCGCCGCACACCTTGTCGTCGGCGAACAGGTAGAGCGGCCAACCCGCGACGGTGACCTGCTTCCTGCCGTCCGCCCGGAGCACGGTGCCGACCAACGTCCGGTCCACGCCCTGCACCGCGAAGTCGTCCGACTCGGCCACCAGCGGCGGCCACTTCACGGCGCAGTCGCCGTTGCAGTTGGACAGGGAGGGGTTGGCGGTGTCCTTGTCGAAGCGGTACAGCGTCATGCCGTCCTTGTCGGTCAGCACGGTGCCGAGGTCGCCCACCGACGCGGTGGTCAGCGCCAGACCGGTGGCGGCCTTCGCGGCCTTCTTGCCGTCCGGCGCGGCCACGAACCACGTGCCGCCCACACCCTGCCCCTTGGCCTCGCCGGGCGCGGCGTCCTGCGCGAAGCGGTACACCGGCCAGCCGCCCACGGTGAGCTGCTTGGTGCCGTCGTCGCGTTGGACGGTGCCGACGAGGACCTTGTCCACGCCCTGCACCTCCACGTCGGCGGAGGTCGCGAGGGCGGGCGGCCACTTGGCGGCGCAGTCACCGTCGCAGGTGGACAGTGATGGGTTCGCGGTGTCCTTGTCGAAGCGGTACAGCGTCAGGCCCTCGCCGTCGGTGAGCACCGTGCCCAGGCCGGACACGACCGCGGTGGCGAGCGCGGGGCCGTCGGCTGCGGCGGCATCGGGTGTTTCCTGTTCCGCCACAACGATTCGCGCTTCCTGGGCGGTGGGATGAGGCGCGCCGGCCTGCGTCGCCTCGCCGCACGCGCCGAGCAACGCGATCCCGATGAGGGCGGCAGTCCCGAGAACGGCCGCACGAGTGCGGGTCATGGTGAACCTCCTTGGGGTGATCGCTCACATCCGCTGCGGCAACCGACTGCCACCAACACGGACGGCGCGCCGAGGAGGTTCACCCGTCGTCGGTCCTCTTCCCGCCCGGTCGGTGCCGGGCCGGCGAAGAGGCCGGTGCGTCAGCTGCGCCGAGCCGCCTGGAAGCCGGCGAGGTAGGTGCGCAGGCCGCGTTGGCCGTTGCGCATCATCAGCTCGTGGTTGGCCTTGAGGAACGGGCGGCCGATCAGCGCGAGGGTGCGCAGGAGCGGTTTGCGGACCGTGACCTCCTGCTCGTAGACCAGCCGGGAACCCCTGCCGTCGGGCAGGATGCGCCAGCTCGCCGTGCCGTCCAGGTCGCCCACCAGGTCGGCCTTGAGCACCCCGGACGCGCGCTCCTTGGCGTTGTGCCAGGTCTGGAAGACCAGGTCGTAGGGCAGCAGGGACCGGCAGCGCAGCTCGGCGGCGTGCTCGGCGATCTGCCGCGCCTCCCGGACCTCCGGCCACCACTGCGGGTAGCTGCCCAGGTCGGCCAGCACGTCGAACATCTCACCCGGCGGGAGGGCGGCCTGCCAGACGCTGCGGAAGCGGTACGAGTTCAGCCGCCCGGATTTCGGCTGCTCCGATTTCAACAGCACCGATTTCAACAGCCCGGTCTTGAATCGCACGGTCCTCACCAGCACGGTCTTCAGCGGCACGTTTTTCAGCGGCGTGGTCTTCAGCGGCATGGCCAAGATGGTCGTCCAGGGCGAACGGCCGCACCAGTGAGCCATTCGGGGGACTCCGGAACCGGCTCGGCCCGCCGGGTCGTCGACTCGGCGGGCCGGCTGGGTGCGCGGTGTCGGCGGTGTTCGCGGGGGTCAGCCCGCCGCCGCTGCCGTGCTGCCGGTGCCCAGGACCTCGCGCAGGAACTGGCCGGTGTAGCTGTCCTCGTCGTCCGCGACCTCCTCGGGCGTGCCCTCGGCGACGACCATGCCACCGCCCGAGCCGCCCTCCGGACCCATGTCGACCACCCAGTCGGAGGTCTTGATGACGTCCAGGTTGTGCTCGATCACGATGACCGTGTTGCCCTTGTCCACCAGGCCGTTGATCACGCCCAGCAGCTTGCGGATGTCCTCGAAGTGCAGGCCGGTGGTCGGCTCGTCCAGGATGTAGACGGTCTTGCCGGTCGAGCGCTTCTGGAGCTCCGACGCCAGCTTCACCCGCTGCGCCTCGCCGCCGGACAGCGTCGGCGCGGGCTGGCCCAGCCGGACGTAGCCGAGGCCGACGTCGACCAGGGTCCGCAGGTGGCGGTGGATCGCGTTGATCGGCTCGAAGAACGCCGCCGCCTCCTCGATCGGCATGTCCAGCACCTCGGAGATGGTCTTGCCCTTGTAGTGCACCTCCAGGGTCTCCCGGTTGTACCGGGCGCCCTTGCACACCTCGCACGGGACGTAGACGTCCGGCAGGAAGTTCATCTCGATCTTGATGGTGCCGTCGCCCGCGCACGCCTCGCAGCGGCCGCCCTTGACGTTGAACGAGAACCGGCCCGGCTGGTAGCCGCGCACCTTCGCCTCGGTGGTCGCCGCGAACAGCTTGCGGATGTGGTCGAACACGCCGGTGTAGGTGGCCGGGTTCGAGCGGGGTGTGCGGCCGATCGGCGACTGGTCGACCTGCACCAGCTTGTCCACCTGGTCCAGGCCGCGGATGCGGGTGTGCCGGCCGGGCACCTGGCGCGCGCCGTTCAGCTTGTTCGCCAGCACGGTCGCCAGGATGTCGTTGACCAGCGTCGACTTGCCCGAGCCGGACACGCCGGTCACCGAGACCAGGCAGCCCAGCGGGAACGACACGTCGATGCCGCGCAGGTTGTGCTCCCGCGCGCCCACCACGGTGAGCTGCCGCTTCTTGTCGACCTTGCGGCGGCTGGCGGGCATCGGGATCTGCTTGCGCCCCGCCAGGTACGCCCCGGTGATCGACTCCTTGTTCTTCAGCAGCTCCTTGTACGGGCCGCTGTGCACCACCTTGCCGCCGTGCTCGCCGGCGCCCGGACCGATGTCGACCACCCAGTCCGAGGTGCGGATGGTGTCCTCGTCGTGCTCGACCACGATCAGCGTGTTGCCCAGGTCGCGCAGCCGGGTCAAGGTCTCGATCAGCCGGTGGTTGTCCCGCTGGTGCAGCCCGATCGACGGCTCGTCCAGCACGTAGAGCACGCCGACCAGGCCCGACCCGATCTGGGTGGCCAGCCGGATGCGCTGCGCCTCACCGCCGGAGAGCGTGCCGGACGCCCGGTCCAGGGACAGGTAGTTCAGGCCCACGTCCAGCAGGAAGTGCAGCCGGGCCTGGATCTCCTTCAGCACCGCGCCCGCGATCATCGCCTCGCGCCTGGCCAGCTTCAGGCCGTCCAGGAACTCCGAGCACTCCGCCACCGACATGGCGCACACCTCGGCGATGGACTTGTCGCCCTTGCGCCCGTGGTGCAGCGTGACGGCCAGGATCTCCGGCTTGAGGCGGGTGCCCTGGCACACCGGGCACGGCACCTCCCGCATGTAGCCCTCGTACTTCTCCCGCATGTACTCGGACTCGGTCTGCTCCTGGCGGCGCTCCAGGAACGGGATCACGCCCTCGTAGTTCGCGTAGTACGAGCGCTCGCGGCCGTACCGGTTCTTGTACCGGACGTTCACCTGCTCGGGCACGCCGTGCAGGATCGCCTTCTGCACCTTCGCGGGCAGCTGCCGCCACGCGGTGTCCATCCGGAACCCGATGGTCAGGCCGAGCGCCTCCAGCAGCCGGGTGAAGTACTCGGCGGTCTGCCCGGACGCCCAGGGCGCGATCGCGCCGTCGGCCAGCGACAACTCGTCGTCCGGCACCACCAGCTCCGGGTCGACCTCCTTGCGCACGCCGATGCCGGTGCACGTCGGGCACGCGCCGTAGGGCGAGTTGAACGAGAACGACCGGGGCTCCAGGTCCTCGATCGCCAGCGGGTGGCCGTTCGGGCAGGCCAGGTTCTCCGAGAAGCCCCGGACGCGGCCGGGGTCGTTCTCCGGCACGTCCACGAACTCCAGCTCGACCAGGCCGTCCGCCAGCCGCAGCGCGGTCTCCACCGAGTCGGTCAGCCGCTGCTTCGAGCTCGCCTTGACGCTGAGCCGGTCGATCACCACCGCGATGTGGTGCTTCTCCTGCTTCTTCAGCTTGGGCACCTCGCCCAGCGCGTAGACCACGCCGTCGACCTTCGCGCGCGAGTAGCCCTGCGACTGGAGGGTGGAGAACAGGTCCAGGTACTCGCCCTTGCGGCCCCGGATGACCGGCGCGAGCACCTGGAACTTGGTGCCCGCCGCCATCGCCAGCACCTGGTCCACGATCTGCTGCGGGGTCTGCTTGGAGATCGCCTCGCCGCAGGTCGGGCAGTGCGCCTTGCCCGCGCGGGCGTACAGCAGCCGCAGGTAGTCGTAGACCTCGGTGATGGTGCCGACGGTCGACCGCGGGTTGCGGCTGGTCGACTTCTGGTCGATGGACACCGCGGGCGACAGGCCCTCGATGAAGTCGACGTCCGGCTTGTCCATCTGGCCGAGGAACTGCCGGGCGTACGCCGAGAGCGACTCGACGTAGCGGCGCTGGCCCTCGGCGAAGATCGTGTCGAACGCGAGGCTGGACTTGCCGGAGCCGGACAGGCCGGTGAACACGATGAGGCTGTCCCTCGGCAGGTCGAGGTCCACGCCCCGCAGGTTGTGCTCGCGCGCGCCGCGAACGACAAGGCGGTCAGCCACAACGGTTCCCTTCGGTATTCGGCCATCCCCGAACAGACGTTCGAAAAGCGTACTGGACCACCACGACAGACCTGTCGGGCAGGGCGTGCACCATGGTAGGGACCACCACCGACGAAGTCGGCGGCAGAACCCGCACCGGCGAACGGGTCGATCCATCCGCGATCGTGCGCCAACGGCTCTACCGGTCGGTAGTGAACGCCCCTAGGCTGGGACGATAGGCCATTCGGCCGCAGACGTCGGGGATGAGGTGCCCATGAGCTTCGCTGATGCCGCCCAGGTCCGGTCCTCCGGAACGAGCGTACCCGCGCCGCGCGAGCAGTCCGCCGCGGCGCAGGACGCGGTCGCCGGACTCGCCGAGGCGGAACGGGCGACGGAGCAGCTGTACGACCTGGTGGCAGGCCTTGACCAGGGCGGACTGCGCGGACCGAGCCTGCTGCCCGGCTGGAGCCGGGCGCACGTCGTGACACATCTCGCACGCAACGCCGACGCCCTGGTCAACCTGCTGACGTGGGCCAAGACCGGGGTCGAGCACCAGATGTACCCGAGTCCGGCGGACCGGGACGCGGACATCGCCCAAGGCGCGGCCCGGCTGCCCCAGCTGCTGCGGGCCGACCTGGACGCGGCCTGCCAGCGGTTCGCCACGGCCGCCCGCGAGCTGCCCGCGACGGCGTGGGAGGCGGAGGTCGCGCACCCGCGCACCGGGCCGTTCCCGGCGCACCGGATCCCCTGGCTGCGGCTGCGCGAGGTGTGGATCCACCTGGTCGACCTGGACTCCGGCGTGGGGTTCGACGACCTGCCGGAGGACCTGGTGGAGACGTTCCTGGAGGAGGTCGTCGACCAGTTCGCCGAGCGCGCCGACGTGCCCGCCGCGCGGCTGGACGTGACCCTGCCGGACGGCCGTCAACGCAGCTGGACGCTGACCGGGGCGGGCGAGCCCGAGGTGGTCGGCGGCACCGCGGCGGCGGTGTTGGGCTGGCTGACCGGCCGCCAGAGCGGGGCGCTGCTGAACGGCACCGCGCCGACGCTGCCCAAGTGGCTCTGAGCGGCGTGCAGGCGGGCGGCGAGCAGTAGCCGCACCAGGACCGGGCGGGAGCCGGCGGTGAGCGCCCGGAACGCGGGGCGTTCGACGAACTTGGTGAGCAGCCAGCCCAGGACGACCGCGAGGCCGAGGAACGTGACCAGCTCCACCCACGGCCCGAACCGCGCGACCTCGGCCATGGCGACGTAGCCGATCTCCTGGTGCACCAGGTACACGCCGTACGAGATGCCCGCGAGCCACCTGATCGGGCGCTGGAGGACGCGCAGGGGCCGGATGTCCCAGTCCGGTCCCTTGGCGCACGCGGCGATGCCGACCAGCAGCACGCCGAGAGCGACGGTGGACTCGACGTCGTCGCTGTGGGTGGCCTGCGCGGCGAGCGCGGCGAGCAGCAGCGCCGTCAGGTGCCCCGTGCCGAGCCGCCCCTTCGACCAGAGCCAGATGGCGACACCGGCGGCGAACAGCTGCGCGCGGTGGATGCCGAGGCCGTCGTAGAAGGTGCGGACGACGCCGGGCTCGTTCGTCCAGACGCGGAGCACCAGCGGGCCGACCACGAGGGTCCACAGGAGGACGCGCAGGCCGTTGCCGCGGACCCGGGAAGCCAGGACCGCGCCCGCGATGAAGCCGGTGACCTGCACGGGGAGCGTCCAGTAGGAGAAGTCGACCAGGCGGGCCTCGGGGAACCAGTTCTGCAGCATCAGGACGTTGACCACCAGGTCGCGGGGCTCCAACCGGCTCCAGCCCTCCGGGGCGAGCCGGGTGAGGACCAGGTAGGTGAGGGTGGCCGCGACGGCGTACGGGGGCAGCAGGCGGGCGAGCCGGTTGCGCAGGAAGCGGGCGGGTTCGCCCTTGGCGAGGGAGGCGCAGGCGAAGAAGGCGGAGATGACGACGAGCGTGCTGGCGCCCATCTCCAGGGAGACGGTGAAGACGGGGGAGCCGAGCTCGCTGTGGACGGATGGACCGGCGTGGGTGGCGTGCTGGAGGAGCACGGCCGCCACGGCGAGGACGCGCAGGACGTCCCAGTTGATCCGGCGAGGTTTTGGCACGAGAGCGAGTTACCCAGTTCAGAGCGTATTCAAATGAGGTCGTGGGTCCGAGCTTGATCGTTACCAACCCTATTGGACGAACCTGTAGCGACCCTGAAGGGTGCCGCTTCGACTACCGTCGGGGTCCGTGGACGTACTAGAGGACTACACCGGGCACGTCGCGCCGAACGGCCCGGCCACCCGCCGCACGCTGGCAGAACTGACCATCACAAAGGTCTCGGTGGGGCCGATGGACAACAACGCCTACCTGCTGGTGTGCCGGGCGACGAACGAGGCCCTGCTGATCGACGCCGCCGCCGACCCGTCGCGCCTGTCGGACCTGATAGGCCACTCCCTGGAACGCCCACGCCTGAAGACCGTCGTCACCACCCACCGCCACCCGGACCACTGGGGGGCGCTGGGGGCGGTGGCGGGAGCGAACGGCTCGAACACCGTGGCGCACGCCTTGGACGCCGACGTGCTGCCCGTGCCGCCGGACCAGTTCGTGGAGCACGGCGACACCGTGGCGGTCGGCCGATCACCGCTGACGGTGATCCACCTGCGCGGCCACACCCCCGGCTCGATCGCCCTGCTGTACCGCGAGCCGGGTGGACGTGCGCACCTGTTCACCGGCGACTCGCTGTTCCCGGGTGGGCTGGGGAAGACCGGGTCGCCGGAGGACTTCGAGTCGTTGATCAACGACGTGTCGACGCGCGTCTTCGACGAACTGCCCGACGACACCTGGGTGTACCCGGGACACGGCGACGACACCACCCTCGGGGCCGAACGTCCCCACTTGGACGAGTGGCGCTCGCGCGGCTGGTGAAGTGAAGGATCTCCCACACGCGGCCGCCTGACTCATCAGGCGGCCCGTGCCGTTGGCGCATCGCGACGGGCCGCCCCGAATGCCACCGGCCGAAGTGCCGGCAGCACCAGCGCCCGACTTCACTGGGACGCCACCTGGAACACGGGACAAGCAAGACCAACTCCGAGAAGGCCGCCATGGACCGTTTCCGTCATCGTCACTGAACGCGACCAGCAGGCGCTTCGCTTCATGAATATATTCTCCAGTCGCATACCCACTATGCCGCCATCTCGACGACCCGTCGAAACAATTCCGCAACAGAGGTGCGTCGACCGTCTACACCAGAAGGCGACGAACTATCGGAACCCTCGGTCACCCGTACCACCGGTAGTCGCAGTTCGGTACATTGACCCCATGACCAACCATCCCGTTGTGGATATCTACACCGATGGCGCTTGCAGCGGCAACCCGGGACCGGGCGGATGGGGTGCAGTATTGCGGTACGGCCCGCATGAACGCGAACTGTACGGCGGCGAAGCCGCCACCACTACGAATAACCGCATGGAGTTGATGGCTCCCATCCAGGCGCTTGAAACCTTGACACGTCCGTCGGTCGTGCGGATCTACACGGACAGCGCCTACGTCAAGGACGGCGTCACGTCCTGGATGCCCAGGTGGAAGACCAACGGCTGGCGAACCGGCAGGAAGGAGCCCGTGAAGAACATCGACTTGTGGCAGCGCCTCGACGAAGCGCTGAGACCACACGAGGTGGAGTGGCACTGGGTGAAGGGGCACGCTGGTCATCCGGACAACGAGAGAGCGGACCGGTTGGCAGCCAGGGGCGTGTACGAGGTGTCTGGACTGGACGTGGACGACACGCCCCTGCGCCGGAAGGCCGGTCGACCGCGGACTCCCACGACTCCCGGGCAGCTCTGTCGAGCCACCACTCGAACGGGCCAGCAGTGCTCGACCACAGCACGCCCGTCGGGGCTCTGCCACGTGCACGATCCCGAATTGCAGTGCGGCGCTCCACAACCCAACGGAAAGCGCTGCACGGTCGCCAGCGGCGGTGGGCGCTGCGTTCATCACCAGGCGACGAGCACAAATGTCGATAGTGGGCTTTTCACCATCGACCCCACACCGACGGACCGATCGTAGGATCAAGGCGTGGTTGTAGCCCCAACCGTGAGAGCACCTTCGTCGGCACCCGAGGAATCGCGACGCCAGGATCTCGCGTGACGTGGGCGCTCGACCTGAGTATGCCGATCAAAGTCGGCGTGACGGTGACGCCTCCGCCGACCGCCCAGGACAGGCCGGAGGTGGCGGCCGAGAGATTGCGCGCTGAACGATGAGTCGCACGAGACGACCAGGCACAACCTGCAGACGTCGAGTGCCGGCCCCCGTGCGCACGCGATGCACCAAGCCCGGGAACGGGGAATCTGTTACCCCCCTGAGGCGACTCACTGTTCCCGCGTTGGGTGGGTAAGACCAGTTCGCCGGAGGACTTCGATTCTTTGATCAACGACGTGTCGCCGCGCGTCTTCGCCGAACAGCCGGACGACTCTTGATTCCATCTGTGGTGGGGTCGGATCACCCCCGCTGCCAGCCGAGACCGCCACGCCAGAGCGAGGTCGAGCGGTCCTGCTTCTCATACCTCGACGATCTCGACCATGCCTTCGAGTCCTGCGAAGTCCTTGGCACTGCGCGTGTAGAGCGGCAGGCCGCGTGCGGAAGCGATGGCGGCGACCATCAGGTCCAGGCGGCGCGGTTTCGGGTTGCGGTTCGCTTCGAGGGCCAGCGCCACGAGCGTGCCGAAGCGAGCCGCGGCCTGACCGTCGAAGGGCAGCGGCTCGAACTCGCCGATCGCCGCACCCAGCTTCTCGGTCCGCGCGGCGCGCGATGCGGCGTCTTTGGCCATCGCCACGCCCTGGTGCAACTCGGCCAGGGTGATCGCGGTCAACTCGGGGATTTCCGGCAGCACCGCCGGGTCCAGCAGTCCGAGGTCGATGTACGTGCAGGTGTCCAGTACGCCCGACTCGTGCCGGTCAGCCACGGCTGCGCTCCCACGGATCGTCGTCACCGATCCGGTCTGCTGAGCCGAACGACTCGTCGGCTTCACGCCGCATGAGGCCGTGATCGACCTCCGGCAGCTTCCTGTGCCGCTCGACCAGTTCCTCCGCGGTCGGACGCCGACGACGGGGCAGCGGGCGGACCTCGGCAATCAACACACCGTTGCGGGTGACGTGGTACGTCTCCCCCGCTTCGACCGCGTCCATGACCGCGGCGGAGTTGTTGCGGACCTCCCGCTGGCTGATCACCTTCACAGCCCGATTGCAGCCTTCTGTAGCACAGTGGGCTACAGGAGCTGTACCTACGCGGTTGGTGAGTTGATCGATTCGTCGAACAGGGCCGCTCGTCGGGCGGGCCCCGATCCGGCGCATGATCGATGTGAATCCTGAGCCTATCGACACTCGTGGTGCGCGATTGAATTTGGTCCACCCGAACGAGTGCTCTGTCGACCCGTTCGGCCGTGTCGAATGTCGACCCCTGTGACTAGTTTCGAGCCGATGGGGAGAACGAAGAGTCGGACCAAGAAGATGCTCTGGCGCTTTTGGGGGTACTTGGTTCTGGCGGCTGCCGTGTACGTGTGGTTGGGCAACGACACCAACATCGTTGTCGCCTTGTCACTGTCCGCATTGTCACTGCTGTACATGCTGTTCGCCGCGCCCATGTGGTGCATGGCGCCCAACACCACTAACGGAAAGCCGTGCAGCAACAACGCGCACGGGCTGCTCATCGGGTGCTGGATCAGGAAGCACAAGTGGGAGAAGCTGAAGATGGTCTTCAGGCGCCAACGGTGGGCGGAGTTGTGCCGGCGGTCGTGGTCGTCCATCGGTGCTCAGGCCGCGACAGTCGGCGCAGTGGGCAGCTTCGCCTCCGCTGTCGCCGCGACCATCACTCTGATCATCAAAGCGTGATCACCACCAGCACTGCCTGGCACCAGTCCCCGCAGCTGCGAGGTGCGTCAGCACATCGAGCTACAAGCATTGGGCCACCTGCGCGACCGCACTGCCCCGACGGACGCCCCCGTGGACCTTGTGCCGACCCGTGACGGGTACCGACGCTGAGGTCGGAGGTGGGTTGTGCGGGAGCATGCCGAGGGTGGCGCACGCCGGCGGAAGGTGGCGGCGGGGCGGCGGCCTGGTGTCGTGGGTGGCCTGTTGGGGTTGCAGCGGCAGGTGGGGAACTCGGCTGTTGTCGCGTTGGTCCAGCGGACGCCCGATGCCAAGGTCGTGGCGCAGCGCCGGGGGGTGCTCGATCCGGTCCAGGGGCTGGCCATGCACGACCTGCTGCGTCGGCTTGCCGGCCTGCCCGTCGACGTCCACACCGACTACGACGCCGGGCTCGCGTCGGGCGGACCTCGGTTGGTGTTGGCGATGAAGGCGGTTGCCGCGAGGGGGCGCCCCTGGAACGCGTTCGTGGTCGAGCACTCGTTCAAGATGGACGCCGGTACGGCCGCTTCGCCGTTGCCCGAGGACCAGTTGATCGACATCGTGGCGTTCCTCGGTGGCCCGGCGGACTACCGGGCCCACCTCCAGCTGCCGCAGTGGCCGGAGAAGTTCGCGCTCGCGACCGGGCCGGGCGCACTGCCGGCCGACATGCGGGTGCGGGTCGCCCGGCAGGCGTTGGCCAACCGCGCTGCCGTGCCGATCCGGGCGGACCTCAAGCCGATGCCGGGCGGCGGCTTCCAGTACGCCGGGGACACCGGGGCGTTCCGGTCGCCCTCGGCGTCCCGGTTGGAGCGCATCGCGCGGGACGAGATCCTGCACGAAGGCGGCCCCACGGCCGTCAACACGTTCGACAACAACCGCCCGCCCTTGACGCTGGGAGCCGGTTTCCTCCAGCAGACGGCGATCGGGTGGATCAGCACGTGGCTGGGCGGCGACCCCGCTTCGCGGGAGAAGTTCCGGCTCGCCGGGCTGGACGTCGGGGGCGGGAAGATCCAGGCGTTGCAGGCCGACGGGTCCGTCGTGGAGGGTGCCGCCGCGATGGGCGTGTTCGCCGCCGACGCGCACCTGCTGAGCCTGTTCATGACCACCGGGGAGGATCCCGCCGCCAAGACGAAGGTGGTGGACGCCCAGGTCGCCGTGATCCGCGCCAACCACATCAACGCCGCCGCGCAGGCCGCGGACAAGGCCAAGTGGTCGGACACGGCCATCGCGGTGTGCATGCACATCACGCACTGGCTGCCCGCGTTCGGCTGGGGGGCCAACAAAGACGAATACCTGGCCACCAACGGGGACCTGCTCGCGATCGTCAAGACCTTCGGGCGGCTCGCGGGCGTCACCCGCGGCTCCGGTGCCGTCATCGTGGGCAATGGCGACAACCGCTGCACCACGCCGTTCTCCGGGTCGCACTTCGACGTGTTCGGCGCGGGAGTCGGCCAGCCGGGCGCCGCACGGACGGCGGCGGTGGGGGCGGGCACGAAGATCACCTCGTCGTTGGAGGAGATCGACGAGAGCGAGGACAACAAGGGCCAACTGCTGTTCCGCCTCGGTCCACCGGCCAACCGCACCGCCAAGGTCGACTGGCTGCGCCTGCCCCAACGCTAGGCGGCTGCGGCGGTATCTGTTACACGGCACCAGATCGCGCGGTCGCGCATCGGTCGATCGGTTGATACGCCGGGGTCTGCGGTGGACGTCCGGGCTCGGTCGATGCGTCGATTCGCGGTGGCACCCCGGCCGGCGCGACGAACGCGAGCACGTAGCGCACCGGGACGAACAGCTGGAAGGCGCGTGGCTGAACTCCGGGCCTCGGCACCGCGATGCCGGGTGGACCGGTCCGCACCGCCGAGCGGCTCCGATAGACTTGGCGCATGCCCGCCTCGGACAGGGTGCGCCGTCCCTAGCGGCGGCGCGAAACCCCGACTTCCCCAGCGCATAGCTTCGCGCTCCGCCGCATCCGCGAGTCCTCGCCGGTGTGGCTGTTCGAGCTGACCGGCTCCGTTCGTGCGTTCTGGAGCCTCCTGTGCACAACTGTCCTCGTCCTGTCCTTCGTCTTCGTCCTGTGCTTGACGCCGTCCCCGCTCTCGACCGTCCGGGGCGGTGGTCGTGGTGAACCGTCGGATCCTCGTGCTGACGGCCGTCCTGCTGTCGTCCTTGTCGTTTCCGCTGACCATCACCGGCGCGTCGGTGGCGTTGCCGGGGCTCGCCGGTGACCTGGACGCGTCACTGACCGGCGCGCAGTGGGTGGTCACCGGGTACAACCTGTGCTTCGCGGCGTTCCTGGCCTTCGGCGGTTCGCTCGCGGACCTGCTCGGCAGGCGGCGGCTGTACGTCGCCGGTGTGGTGGCGTTCCTGGTCGGGAGCGTGCTGTGTGCCGTGGCGGGCAACATCGGTGTCCTGATCGCGGCTCGTCTGCTCGCGGGAGTCGGTGCCGCTGTCGCGACGGCCACCGGGCAGTCGTTGCTCGCCGCTGCGTTCGACGGGCAGGCCCGTGCGCGGGTCTTCGGGGCGCTGGGGACGATCCTGGGCATCGGACTGGCTTGCGGACCGACGGTGTCGGGGTTCCTGGTCGACGTGGTGGGGTGGCGGGCGGTCTTCGGCGTTCCTGCGGTGCTCGCGGGCCTCGTCCTGCTGCTGTGCCCGGCCTTGCCCGCCGTGCCGGGTGTCGGCGACAAGGCGGTCGACTGGTCCGGTGGTTCCCTGTTCACGGTCGGGCTCGGGGCGCTCATCTGGGTGTTCGTCGAAGCGCCGGTGCTCGGGCTCTTCCATCCGGTGGTGCTCGGGGCGGTGCTGCTGGCCGTGGCGAGCGCGGTCGGGTTCGTGCGGGTCGAACGCCGCCGACGTGCGCCGATGTTCGACCTGGCGCTGCTCGGGGACCGGGCCTTCCTCGGGTACTCGCTGGTCGCCGCCGCGATGATGGGGTTGCTGGTGCCGCTGCTGGTGTACCTGCCCTCGTACTTCATCGACGTCATCGGCCTCGACGCGGCTCAGGCCGGACTGTGGATGCTGATGCTCACGCTGCCATCGGTCCTGCTCCCCGGTGTCGGGGCGGCGGTCTCCCGGCGGTCGCCGCGACTGCTGTCGATCGGCGCGATCCTGGTGAGCACGGTCGGTGTCGTCGCGCTCGTCACGATCGGGCCGGCGGCCACTCCGTGGACGCTGCTGGGGCCGCTGCTGCTGATCGGGACCGGAATCGGCGTCACGACGGGCGTCGTCGACGGGTTGGCGATCTCCAGCGCACCCACCGCTCAGGCGGGTACGGCCGCCGGCTTGTTCAACACGGCCCGTCTCGCCACGGAGACCGTCACGTTGGCGACGGTCGGGTCCGCGTTGGCGTTCCTGAGCGGTGGGCACCTCGTCGGCGACGGGTTCACCGACGCGCTGCGGACCGTGGTGCTCGCGTTGGGCTGCTTCGGGGTTGTCGCCGCGGGCGGTGCGAACCTGTTGCTACGGCAGAAGGTCGACGCGACAGCACCACATCGGCGTAGCAGGTGACTGGGTATGACGTCAGGTGCACGATGTGGGCGCCGGTTCGCCGGGCGCGAATTCCTCCCAGTCCTTCCGAGTGATCGCGCCCGCTTCCTCGCACAGCGTCCGGTACGGGTCGGCCCAGCGATCGGTGTGCCACGTCGCCGCCGTGCCGGCGTTCACCACGGTGACCAGTGCGTCGCTGGTCGGGCTGAACACGAGGTCCCACACCTGTCCGACCTCGGCGGGAAAGATCGGGACACCGAGCTGCCTGCCGGTTCCCGGGTGCCACAGCCGTACCGCCCTGTCCCCGGTGGCAGCGGCCAGGACGGTGCCGCTCGGGCTGAAGGCCAGGTGGTCGACACCGCGTCTGAACGGGGAATCCTCGTCCACGACGAGGGGACTGCCGATCTCCTGCTGCGTGGTCGGGCTCCACAGGCGTACTTCGCTGTTGTAGGTGCCGGCCGTGGCCAGCATCGTGCCGTCGGGGTGGAAGGCCAGGTCATCGACCTCGGAGTGGGGGCCGGGGTGCTTGATGTCCGCACCCACTTGGCGCTGCGTCGCCTTGTCCCACAGCCGCACCACCCCGTCCCCACCCACGGTCGCCAGGATCGTGCCGCTCGGGTGGAACGCCATCGCGCGCACCGCGCTGTAGCGGGGCGTATCGGGGGAGAAGGGGTTTGCGACGATGTGCTCGCCGATCTGGTGTCCGGTGGCCGGATCCCACAGCCGGACCGTGCCGTCGCCACTCGCCGTGGCCAGGACCGTTCCGCCCTGATCGAACGCCACGTCCACGGCGCCGTAGAACCCGTCCGGGCCATAGGTCTGCGGCATCGTGATCGAGGGCCCGGTCTCCTCCTGCGTGGCCGGATCCCACAGCCGCACGGTGCCGTCCTGGCCGGCGGTTGCCAGCACGGTTCCGTCCGGGTTGAAGGCGAGGTCGTTGAGCCCGTAACCGGTGGTGGTGGCCAGTAGGCGGCCGTGGCGCCGTTGCGTCACCGGATCCCACAACCGCACCGTGCCCTGGGTGTCGGCGGTGGCCAGGAGCGTGCCGCTCCGGTTGAACGCCGCTTGGGACGCCTGATAGCCGAAGGCCGCGGCGTCGACGGGCTCGCCGATCGGACGCCCGTTGGCCGGGTTGTGCAGCCGGACCGTGCCGTCGCCGGAGGCGATGGCCAGGACGGTGCCGTCCGGGCGGAACGCGAGTCCCCCTGCCACCGCGCCGTCGTCGATCGGGATGGAGCCGGTGGTCTCGCGTCCGGTGGCGGTCTCCCAGAACCGCACCACCCCGCTGCTCTGGGTGACCAGGGTGGCGCCGTCCGGGCTGAACGCCAGCGCGTCCACCTTGCCGGACGGGTGCACTGCGAGCGGAGCGCCGACCGGCTGCCCGGTGGACGGGTTCCACAGCCGGACCATGCCATCGCCGTCCCCGGTGGCCAGCGCGGTGCCGGTCGGGCTGAAGGCCAGCGCCACGACACCGAAGGACTCGTCCGTGGTGGCCGTGATCGCGTCGCCGATGCCGGCGTGCGTCACCGGATCCCACAACCGGACGGTGCCGTCGTCGGCCGCCGTGGCGAGGGTCGTGCCGCTCGGGTGGAACGCCACCGCGGTGACCTTGCGCCCCGGGTCGGTCACCCGGAGGGGAGGGCCCGTCTCCCGGAGGTCGGCGGGGTTCCACAGCCGGACCTCGGCCACATCGGTGGTGGCGAGGAGGGTGCCGTCCGGGCTGAACGCCAACGCCGCCTCACCGTCGTCAGCGACCGGGTCTTCCTCGTGCGGGCGGGCGCGGGCGATCTCGCGCCGGGTGCCCGCGTCGAACACCTGCACCGAGCCGCTGGTGCCCGAGGTGGCCAGCTTCGTGCCGTCCGGGGCGTACGCGACGGCCTGCATCAGGTCCACGAAGTCCGGTCTGGCGAGAGTGCCGGCGGGTCGGCCGTCGGCGGCATTCCACAGCCGGACCTCCAGGCCGTCGGTGGCGGCCAGCGCCGTACCGGCCGGGTTGAACGCCACCCCGGTGACGTCATCGCCGAGCCCGATCAGGATGCCGTTGTGCTCCTGCCTCTCCAGCAGCGTGCCCATGGCCGCACCGGCCCGATCGGTCGGTGACACGTGCCAGGCCGCCGCGGCCAGCTGCCGCGCCAGGCGTGGGTCGGTCTGGTCGACGACCAGGCTCTGCGCGGCCAGCTGCCGGGACAGCGCGATGGTGCGCTGGGTGGTGGCGTTGTCCGCGTTGCGCACCGCGATGAACACGGCGATCAGGGCGGCTGTGGTGAGCAGTCCCAGACCCGCTTGCACCGCTCGGCGTCGGCGCTGCCGCGCGCGGTCCGCCCGGTGGCCGGCGGCCAGGAACGCCGCGGCCGTGGACGGCAGTTCGGCGGTGTCCCGTCCGCTCACCGCGGCCAGCCGGTTGCCCCGGTACAGCATGGACGGATCCCGATCGGCTTCCTCCCAGGCCAGGGTGTCGTCGACGAGGCGCTGACGGGTCCGCAGCCAGTCGCGGTCGGCGGCGATCCAGTCCCGCAGGCGCGGCCAGGACCGGAGCAGGGCCTCGTGGGTGATCCCGACGCTGTCGTCCTGCTGTGTGATGAGCCGGGCCTGCGTGAACGCGTCCACGACCGCGACCGCCGTCGCGGTGTCGGCCACGTCCACCAGCTCGGCGCGGTCGAGGAACCGCCGGGTGTCCTCGGGACCGTCGCCGATCCGGACCAGGCGGAGGAACAGCGACTGCGCCTCGCGGCGCCCCTCGTCACCCAGCCTGGTGTAGACCTGCTCGGCGGTGACGGTGATGGCGTGCCGGATGCCCCCGGTGTCCCGATAGCCTTGGACCGTCAGCGTCGCACCGTGGCGCTCCTGCCAGCAGACCCGCAACGCGTGGGCCAGCAGCGGAAGCCGGCCCGCCTCGTAGCCCTCGCCGGTGGCGCCCAGGTGGTGCAGCAGCAGCTCGACCAGTCCGGGCTCCACCTCCAGCCCCACGTCCAGTGCCGGGTGGAGGATCGCCTCGCGCAGCTGCGCGTCGGTCATCGGCCCGACGACCAGCGGCGCGTCCTGCAGCGCGATCGCCAAGCGGGAATGGTCCACACAGGCCGCGTAGAAGTCGGCCCGCAGCCCCAGGACCACCAGCGCGTCGTCGTCCGCGAGATCGGCGAGTGCGTCGATGAACCTCGCGCGCTCCCCGTCGTCGTCGCACAGGGTGAACAGTTCCTCGAACTGGTCGACCACGACCACGAGCCGGTCCTGCTCGTGGGGCACGCTCGACAGGTGCGCCTCCAGCGCGGCCATGGGTGCCGCGGTGGGGGTGAACACCAGCGTCGGCCAGCCCTCCGATCCCGGCAGCGCGCCCCGGTGGAGCCGGGAGAGCAGGCCGGCCCGCAGCAACGACGACTTCCCCGCACCCGAAGGTGCGACGACGACCTGGAGCCCTCCGGTCGTCAGGCGGCGGTCGAGGCGGCTGAGCAGGTCGGCGACCAGGGCGTCCCGCCCGAAGAACCACCGTGCCTGCTCCGGCTCGAAGGCGGCCAGGCCGGGATACGGGCACTCGGCCACCACTGGGCCGGACACCGTGCGGCGGCGACCGTGCTTGCCGTCGCTGTAGTACACGTTGTGGTCACGGCCCACCATGGTGATGTGGGATCCGTCGATCGCCGTCGCCTGCTGGTGGACTCCCCCGGGAGTAAGCGCGGTGGGATCATCGCCGGCGCTCATCGATCACCCCTCCCCACCAACGCATTCGGATCGACGACTCAGGACACTAGAGCCAGCCGTTGTCGTGGGCGGTCAGGTAGGCCTCGGTGCGGGTGGTCGCGCCGAGCTTGGTCACGGCGGCTGAGAGGTAGTTGCGCACGGTGCCCGCGGACAGGTGGGTCCTGCGGGCGATCACCGCGACCGGGGTGTCGTATTCGGCCAGCCTGAGCACTTCCAGCTCCCGTGGTGTCAGCGGGCACGGTGGGGTGGTCAGGGCGTCCGCGGCCAAGGCCGGGTCCACGTAACGGCCACCCGCGTGGACCCGGCGGATCACGTCGGCCAGGGTGCCGCCGGGGGAACCTTTGGGCAGGAAGCCCTTGGCGCCGGTGGAGAGGGCGCGTTGCAGGTGCGGCGGTTTGCCCCGGCCGGTGAGGATGACCACCGCGCAGGTCGGCAGGGCCTCGGCCAGTTCGGCGGTCACCTCGAAGCCGTCCAGCAGGGGCATCTGGAGGTCCACCACGGCCACGTCCGGGTGGTGGGCCAGGGCTTGCGACACCGCCGCGCGGCCGTCCGCGGCCTGGGCCACGACCTCCAGGTCGGGTTCCAGCCCGAGCAGCGCGGCCACCGCGACGCGGATCAGCTCCTCGTCGTCGGCCAGCAGCACGCGGATCACGTCGGCACGGTCGCCACCAGCGTGAACACCCCGCCCTCCTCTCCCGTGCGCAGCGTCCCACCTGCCTTGGCCAGGCGTTCGGCCAGGCCGTCCAAGCCGGAACCCCCGCCGGGGCCGCCCGACGCGCCGTCGTTGGCCACGGCCAGGCGGACCAGGTCCGGTTCCAGTGCGACGTCGATCGTGCACCACCGGGCGCGGCTGTGTCTCAGCACGTTCGTGCCGGCTTCCCGCAGCGCCCAGGACAGCTCACGGGCAACGGTGGGCAGTGACGGTGGGATCGTGACCGTGCACCGCACGCCCGAGGAGGTCAGCACCTGTTCGATCGCGGCGGCCTGCTCGGCCAGGTCGACGGTCCGGTAGCCGTGCACGGCCTCCCGCAGGTCGGCGAGCGCCGACGCCGCCAGCCCCCGCACCTCCCCCGCCTCCGCGCCGGCCCGGGCACCGTCCACCGGGGCCAGTCGTTCGGCGAGTTCCGCCTTCAGCGCGATCACCGTCAACCGGTGGCCGAGCAGGTCGTGCACGTCCCGGGCGAACCGCAGCCGCTCCTCGATCACGGCCAGCCGCGCCCGCGACTCGCGTCCCTCCTGCGCCTGCACCAGGAGGTCCCACAGCCACACCGGCAGCACGTGCACCAGCGCCAGGCCGATGCCGACGCCACCGGCGATCACCAGGCCGCGCAGCGGATCGTCCGCCAGCACGACGGCCGCCGCGATCACCGCGACCACGATCCCCCACCACCGCCGCGCGAGGACGGGCGCCGTTCCGACGATCGAGGCCCCCACCCACGCCCACGTCTCCCAGTGCCCCGGCGCGACCGGCACGAGCAGCGACACCGACAGCAGGGACGCCACCGCGAACGCCGCGATCCACGGTCCGCGCCGCACCGGGGACACAGCTGCGTACAGGACGCCGGCGTGCGCGACGGCGAACAGCACCACGCCGACCGTCCCGAGCACGACCCACTCGCTCCGTGACTCCATCAGCACGCCGATGCCGGGGCCGACCAGGCTGGTCGACCACGCCACGGCCACCGACACCAGGGTGAGCAGCCTCGCGCGCCGCATCACCGGTGGTACCGCCACACCACGAGGGCCATCGCCGGCAGCATCAGCACGTGCCCGGCGACCAGCATGAACGCGCCGGACACCCATCCCGCCCAGTACGGGCCGAACAGCAGCAGGAACGGCACGTACATCGCCACGCCCATGGCCACCACCTCCCGCCACGGGTGGCGGCGGAACCACATCCACAGCGACATCCCGATCGTCATGTTCGTGGCCATCACCAGCGCTCCGACATCCGCCCGGTCCGGCAGGTCGACGGCCAGGCCCCACACCGGGTCGAGCACGACCATGCCGACGACCATCGCGACCAGCATCTCCGAGAAGTGCCTCACCATACGAGCGACACCCCCACGAACGTGTCGACCACGACGCAGGCCAGCGCGTACCAGCGCGGCACGACCAGGCGTGCGCGGTAGTGCACGAGGTCCCACGCGGCGTGCGCCAGCCAACCGGCGGCGACCACGTACCGGCCGACCTCGGGTGCGAGCGACAGCGCGGCCAAGGCCAACCCGGTGAACGCCGGCACGCCGGCGGCCTGGACGGCCAGCACGCGCGGGCGCTTGGCGAAGCCGCGCGCCAGACCGACCACCAGGTAGACGAGTGCGCACGCGGGCAGGCCCCACGTGCCGAATCCGGTCCAGTCGCCGTTGTCGTCGGCGACGATCACGACTCCCAGGGCGGTCGACACCACCAGGGAGAGGAGCGAGGAACGTGTCATGGCAACCACGTTGCGGCTGATGGCGCACAAGTCCCACCCGCACGTCGTCATCGAAAACCCGTGCGGATCGCACGGGTGCACCATGCGGTCCCGGTGACCGGACGGTCGCCCCTCGGTGCGCCGGGACGCGGACGGTGCTGCTGTGCGCCGAGCCGGCCTGACCGGCGCGTCGCCCGGTTTCGTCCATTCGGAACCCGCCGGGCGGCGGGCTGTGACATCCTGCCTTCCGGCCGGTGGTCGATGTGGGGGGACAGGTGAAGACGCCCGACGAGTGGATGCGCGAGTTCGAGGCCAAGATCGCGGACGCCAAGGTCAAGGCCGAGGCGGTGCAGCGCGGGCTGGAGAGCGCGCAGGGCACGGCTTCGTCCAAGGACGGGGCGGTCACGGTGACGGTCGCGCCCAACGGGGCGCTGACCGACGTCCGGCTCACCGCGGACGCCATGCGCAAGTCCCACGCCCAGCTGTCCGCCGAGATCGTGGCCGTCGCCCGGCAGGCCCAGCGGTCGGCCGCCGTGCAGGTCGCGGAGACGTTCGAGGCGGTCAACGGGACCGACTCGGAGACCTACCGGCTGATCACCGAGTACCTCCCGCCCGACGAGGAGCAGGAGGAGGACGCGCTGGAGCGTCCTCGCTACGCGTTCGAGCAGGAGTTCGACGGTGGCTCGCCGCCACCGCCGCAGCCGCCGCCGCGTCGCGAACCACCACGTCGTACCGCGCCGCGCGACGGCGTGGACGACGACCGGGACTTCAGCAGCGAATCGATCTTCAAGAACCAGTGAGACTTCGAGAACCAGCGAGTCGACCGGGGGGACGACTGTGGCAGAGGAAGCCGGCACCACCACTACCTGGTCCACCGGCGCGGGCGTGGTCGACAGCGTCAACGGGTTCGTCGACTCGCTGACGTCGGAATCCGAGGGCGAGGGCGTCGACGTCATCGACGTGGCCCTCGGCGGGGCGGGTGTGGTGGTGGACCTGGTGTCCGTCGCCGCGAACCCGCTCGGCGCGCTCGCGTCGGCCGGCGTCGGCTGGCTGCTGGAGCACGTGAGCTTCCTGCGCGAGCCGCTGGACGCGCTGCTGGGCAACCCGGACGAGATCAACGCGAACGTCCACCAGCTCAAGTCCGCCGCGCTGGAGATGAAGATGATCGCCGACGAGCACCGCCAGGACCTGAACGCGGTCAGCGAGTGGGAAGGCGACGCGGGCGACGCGTTCCGCGCCGAGATGGACCGCATGGCGGGCGAGTACGAGGCCCTCGGGTCCACCATGGACGGCACGGCGGCGATCTACGCCCTGTCCGGCGCGCTGGTGTGCGAGCTGCGTTCCCTGGTGTTCGGCTGGATCTCCGACCTGCTGGGCGAGCTGATCGCCGGCGCGCTGATCGCCGCCGCGTCCGCCGTGGTCACGCTGGGCGGTTCGGTGGCGGCGTTCGCGGGCTACGCGGGCACGCGGGCGGCCATGATGGCGACCAGGATCGCGGGCAGGCTGACCAAGCTCGGCGCGGCGATGGCCCGCATGGGCGGCCGGATGGCGAAGCTCGCCGAGAAGATGCAGGGCTTGGTCAAGGGCCTGGAGCGGTTCGCCGAGTACGGCGGCTACGCCAAGACGGCGTACGACGCGGTCAAGCCCTATGAGATGTCGCCGGCCAAAGCCTGATGGCGCCGAGGGGAAACCGCGGCACGTCCTCGCACAGCGGCGACGGCAGGCCGTCCTCCGACCACGGCGGTGACAGCGGCAAGCCGTCCTCGCCCCCGTCGTCCACGGGTTCGAGCCCGACCGGCGGGGTGGGCGGGCGCGGCGTCCGGATGGACACCGACGCCGTGGAGACGTTGGGCGGCCGCATCTCCAGCCGTGGCGACCAGCTCCGCAACGGGGTGGCGTCCAAGCTGAACATCAACGCCAGCCAGAGCGGCGCGGGCGTGTTCGGCCAGGTCGCCATGGCCCAGGCGGACCGCGCCATCGCCACCGCGCGCAGTGGTGCGGACCAGGCGGCGACCGCTGCGGACAACGCCGGCGCGAAGACCAAGGCGACCGCGCAGACCACGCGTGACAGTGACCAGTCCGCCGCGTCGGCCATGCGGCGGATCGAGAGCAAGACCGGCGATGTCGGGCCTACCGGGTCGCGTAGCGGCACGGCGTCGGCGTCCGGTTCGTCCGGCACCGGGAGTGGGCGCACTTCCGCGCCGCCTTCGCTTCCCCGTGACGGGACGGGTGGCGGGACCGGGTCGGCTCGGCCTGCTGTCGCGATGCCTCGGACTGCGGCTCCTGCTGTTCCGGGTGGCGCGCGTCCCGATGGGACGGCCAGGCCGGGGGGCGGCGGGCCGGGCGGTGGCACGACGCCCGCACGGACCGGGGTGCCGACCGCCGGGCCTGGGCTTGGTGGTCCGCCGGCGGGGACTTCGGCCGGGAGCAAGCCGCCCGGGGTGCCGATTCCCGGAGGTACGCCGCCCGCGGGCACGGCTCCGCGAACTTCGCCTCCCGGGGGTGCGCCTCCCAGGGGTGCGCCTGGGGGTGCTCCGCCTGGGGGTGCGCCTGCCGGGCCACGCCCTGGCCTGCCCGGTGGCGGTGGGATTCCCGGTGGTCCCAACACCGGTGGCGGGTCGCCGGCACGTGGCGGGGGTCCGGCCGGGACCGGTGTGCCCGGTGGGGCGCCCGCGGGTTCGGGTGCCAACCGCGGTGGCGGGTCGCCGGGCGGTGGGACGGGTGTTCCCCGGGGCGGTTCTCCTGGTGGCGCACCGGGTTTCGGGCCTGGCGAGCCCGGTGGCCCGGCCGTTGGTGGGGGTGCGCAGGCTCCGGCTCGTGGTGGTGTGCCCGGTGCGGGGCCTGGGTTGTCCGGTGCGGGAGGTCCGCACCCGGGCGGTCAGGGCGCGGCTCGCAGTGGTGGACCCGGTGGTGGAACCGTTGGCGGGGCGGGCTTTCCCGGTGCCGGGACCTCGCACGCCGGTGGAGCCGGAGGTGGGCAGAACCCGTCTCGTGCCGGTGGACCTGCTGCCGGGGCGGGCTTTCCCGGAGCTGGGCCTCTCGGTGTCGGCGGGGCGCATCCCGGGGGCGGGCAGGGCGGGCCTCGGACCGGAGGGCCGGGGGTTCCGGGTGTCGGGGTTGGCGGGCCGCAGCCGGGTACGCCTCAGGGTGGCCGGCCCGGGACCGGTGGTGCGCAAGCCGGACAGTCGCGGGGTGGGGTGCCGCACGGTGCCACGCCGGGTGCGAGGCCGCAGGCCGCCGGGCCGGGCTTCGGTTCGCCCAACGGCCGGCCGAACCCTGCCGGACCTGGTCCGGGGATCGGTCCGCACAGCGGGGGGCCGGGGATGGGACATGGTGCGTCGCCGAACCCCGGCGGGCAGCACGTGCCGCGAACCGGTGGGCCGCAGGGAGGTCTGCCCGGCAACGGCATGTCCAGGCCCGGTGGTCCGCCGCCGGGAGGTTTCGGACCCGGCACGACCCCGGCCGGAGGGCCGCAGGCGGGGATGCCCCGCGCCGGGGAGCAGCACGCCGGGACGCCGCGTGCGGGAACGCCGCAGGCAGGTGTGCCGCGTGCCGGAGACCCACAGGCGGGTCCGCCCCGTGCGGGAACGCCGCAGGCCGGGATGCCCCGTGCCGGAGACCCACAGGCCGGTGCACCGCGTGCCGGAACACCGCTGGCAGGTGCGCCCCGTACCGGAGCGCCGCAGGCGGGGATGCCGGGCAGGACTGGTAGCCAGACCGGGCCGTCCGGTGTGGGGCAGGGGTCGGGCAGGCCTGGTGACGGACCGTCCGGTCCGCCGCGCTACGGCAATCCGCCGACCGACGCGCTCAGTCCTCGGCCGTCGCAGACGTTGCCGTTCGACGCTCCCGACGGCGGTGCCCCGCAGCCCCATTCGGCGAGTCAGCCCTCGGACGCGCGGCCGGTGCAGGACAGCACGCCGCAGCAGGACCAGGGTGCGCCGCAACGTCCGGGCGACGGGGACGGGCTGCCACCGGTCGCGTTGCACCACGTCGACCAGTCCGAGTACGGGGTGTCGACAGTCGTCACGCGCGATGTCGAGGGGTGGAGGCGTGACGAGAACGCGCTCTACCGGGGTGACACGCGCTCGCCGGAGGAGATCCGTGCGGCCGGTGGGTTCCACCCGCACCAGCCGGATGCTCCTGATCTGCGCCGGCACGTGCACGGGGACACGAACGCGTTCGTCAGCACGTCGACCGAGCAGAAGGTCGGTGTGGAGCGCGCGGGGCGTGGCGCGGTGTACGTCATCAGGGCGCCGGGTGGGATCCACACCGATCCGACGATGCGGGCCAACGGCGACAACCGGGGCTACAACGAGGCCGAGGTGCTGTTCCCCGGTGGTGTCGACTGGCGGTACGTGGCCGGGTGGCACGAGGTCCGGTACGACCCGGGTGAGGGTCGGCTGGTGCCGGGCGACTTCGTGCCGAACCCGGACTACATCGGCGACAAGCCGGTCGGCAGGCCGGACAGGGGCTCGGCTGACGACTCGTCCAAGGCTTCAGAGGGGATGCAAGAGGGGACACAGCCCAGCAGGACAGAACCCGGCGGGACGCAGCCCAGCAGGACAGTGCCCGGCCCGGCAGAACACGGCGGGACGCCCTTCGACCGCCCGTTGCCACCCCCGGCGCGGACCGACCACACACCGCCGAGCCACACACCGCCGAGCCACACACCGCCGACCCAAGCACCGCCGAGCCACGCACAGCCGGGGCGCGGGCAGCCTGGCGATTCGCGGTACGGCCGGCCCGGCTACCCGCAGCAGCACCCCGGACAGGTGCCGCAGGGTCCGCCGCCAGGCTTCCGGCAGCACAACCCGTATGCCGGTCCGCCGAACGTCCAACCGCACCTCGGACAAGCTCACCCGAGCCAGGCGTTCCCCGGAAGTCCGTACCACGGCCAGGCCGCCAACCCTGCCCAGCACCACCCCCCGGCCGCCTACGGCTCCACGCCTCACGGCTCAACGCCCTACGGCTCCACCCCCTACGCCGACACGCTCCACCCCCAGCACCACGACACCCCGTCGTTCGGCCCCTCGGGCAGCCAGGCCTGGGAAGCCCGCCAACGCGCCGAAGCCGAAGCGACACCGCCCACCACCGAGACCCCGAAACCCACCCCCACCTACGAACGGGTGGAGCGACCGCAGCGCCCGTTGAGCCAGCGGCTCGGGGAGTTGTCGGACGAACGGCTGGACCGGCTCCGACCGCTCGTGCGCGCGACGCCCGCCGGGATGTCGGTCTTCGGACACGGGGACCGCAACCAGCAGTACACCGCCAACGTGGTGCCGAAGGTGCCCGGCCAGTTCGTGGTCGACATGCACGGCTCGGCGAACTCCGTCCGCGTCGACAAGTCGAACCTCGGACCGGACGACGTCGCCGACATCCTGATGGCCAACCCGGACTGGGACGGGCGCACGCCGATCCTCCTCGTCGGCTGTCAGACCGGGAAGCTGCCGGACGGGTTCGCCGCCCGGCTGGCCGAACGGACCGGTGTGCCGGTCACCGCTCCGACCACCGACGCGTGGGTCGACTACGACGGCAACGTGTTCGCGTCCTCCGGTCACTCCACTGTGGACGGGGCGCGTCCCGGCTGGCCGCCGAACGGCGAGTGGCACACGTACGGCCCGGACGGCGCCCACCGCGTGGACGAGAGCCCCTACCCACCGGGCAGGGAGCCGACCTGGGGTGACGACACCCCCGCCGAAGCACCGTCGCACGCCGCCCAACGCGGTGACGACGGCAGCCACCCCGACAGCACGGACGGCACCGATCCGGACGGCACCGACACCACGCAGCCCGCAGGTGAGGTCCGCACCGAGCTGCGCGTCGACGAACCGAACAGGATCTCCGGCCGGTCGATCCTCAAGGACGTCCGCGAGGCCTACGTCGAGAGCTACCGGTCCGTCATCGAGCCGCAGCAGAAGCAGGTCGCGGTCATCCGGTTCGACTCCGCGCCGGACGACGCGGACTCGTGGAAGGCCAAGATGGACGCCTCACGGGTGTCCGCGGACCAGAAGGTCAAGAACATCAGCGCGCTCGGCTACCACGTCGACAACCTGCTGCTGCCGCCCGCGACGTCACAGGCGGAGTTCCGGCAGTTGCTGGAACGCTTCGGCGACGACCCCAGCGTGAGCGGCATCATCGTGCAGATGCCCGCGCCCGTGGCGTTCGGTGAAGACGTGCGGGCGCTCCTCCCGCCGGACAAGGACATCGACGCCCTGCTGGGCGAGGACTCACCGCAGGCGGCGTGCGCGACCGCCGACGGCATCTCGAAGGTGGTCGAACCGTTCCTGGCGGGAGGTCCCACCGTCGCGGTCGTCGGCTACCGGGGTTTCGTGGGCGCGGGTGTGCTGCGCATGTTGGAGCAGCACGGCGTCGATCCCGTGCGGCTGGACTTCGGCGACGACCTGACCCGGGTGCGTGACGCGGACGTCGTGATCTCGGTGACCGGTTCGCCCGGCATCCTCGGGCCGGAGCACCTGCGGCCCGATCACCTGCTCGTGGTCGACTCGGGGTTCGTGCCCCAGCCGGACGGCTCCATCGCGAGCGACGTGCGCGGCGGGGCGGCCGGGATCCCCCGGCACATCACGCCGGTGCCGGGCGGCATCGGCCCGGTGGAGATGGCCGTGTTGCTGGAACGCCTGGTCAGGATGGACGTGAACCCGGACCTGCCCCCGTGGCGGGTGGTGCGGCCGGAGGGCACGTGATGCCCGCGGGCTCAGAACTCCCAACCCAGGGCACGCACCGCGTCGGGCACCGGTTCGAGGCCGAGGTCGCCGAACTCCTCCTCGAACTCGCGCCGCCGCAGTCTGCGGTGGGTGTCGATCTCGTCGTGGAAGTGGTCGTTGAAGTGCGCGAGTCCCGCGATCGTGAAGGTCTCCGGCGCGCCGTCGATGTGCCAGTCGGAGAACTCGCCGTGGTGGGCGATCCAGACGACCCGGTCCCACTCCACCGGCAGCGTGTCGCCGACCGCCGCGACGAGGGCGTCGGCGAGCCGGCCGAGGTTCGTGCCGATCCCCCGCGTGCGCGGGTTGCTCCGGATCGAGGTGAACACCGCGACCGGCGGCAACGGCGGTTCGCGCAGCACCAGGCGGGCCAGGCAGTGGCCGTCCCCCAGGTCGTGCTCGAAGCGCAGGATCATCCGGACCTGACTGCCCTGCGCGGTGGTCACCACGTCGCGGTGGTCCTGGCCCATCGGCGCACCTCACTGGAATACAACGACATCCGGGCGAACGTCCACGTCGGACGCTACCAGCCGGCCCGGTCCCGACCGGCCGGTTCCGCCGTTCCGCCAACGGCCGTGCGGGCACCCGCGCTACGGTCGGGTCCGCCGTCGGGTGTACCGAGCACAGGAGAGAAGCGCACGTGAGCGAGCCGTTCGACATCGCGATCGACGGGGCCCAGGCGTTCCGGTTCGAGCGTGGGCCCGGCACGACCGCCTACGTCGCGCCGGACGCGGCCCCCGACATCGAGGGGCACGTGTTCGAGCTGCCGGACGGCCGTTCGGTCAAGCAGGTGCAGGCGTCCCGGTTCGAGTCGGTCCTCGCGCTGTCCACCTGGTGGCTGTCCGACGACGGCCCGGCCGAGCTCGACCGCACCGACGAGGTGGTCGGGTACCTGGCGCCGAACGCGGACACGCCGTTGGTGCAGCTGCGCCTGATGCCGCCGCCGCCCGGCGCGTGGCCGCAGTTCCCGACCGTGCTCGCCGGGGACTCGCTGCCCGCCGGTCACGGGTCGGTGCGGGACCGGGTGCGGGCGGGCATCCTCGCCCACGCCCCGGAGGGCTGGCGCACGCTCGCCCTGGAGTGCCGGGCCACGGCCCGCCGGATGGAGCTGTCCGCGACCGTGACGCTGGCGGACGGCGTGGCGCGCGGGTGGTCGCCGCCCGCCATGGTGTCGCAGTGGCTGCACCGCCTGCGGGTGCGCGAGTACCGGTCGACCATCGGGGTCTGGTTCACCGCGCGGTTCGAGTTCTCCTCCGACGGCACGTCCACTCAGCACTTCGACATCGAGGGCAAGCCCGCCTGGCAGGTGCCGCAGAGCTTCCGGGACGAGCAGGACCACTACGCCGACGAGCTGCGGCTGCTGCCGCGCCGGCCGGAGGCGGTCTTCCCGTGGATGTACGAGGCCGCCGCGAAGGTCCAGCAGCGCGGCCGGGCCGACGCCCTGGCCCACCCCGGCCGGGCGGCCGAGGACGCGGGGCCGGAGATCGTGCGGCTGTTCGACGTGCTGGAGGACGGCCGTCCCACCTGGTACCGGCCGATGGTCGGCGGCCGGGAGGTGACCGCGATCCGGCTCTACCTGGAGAACGCGCCGCTGGTGCTCTCGTCGCGGGGCCTCACCGCGGACATGCTCTCGGACGACGACGAGCAGGTGGTGCCGATGGGCTACCACACGGACGGGCGGTTCGTGTGGTCCAGCGCGGCGGCCTACTACCTGTGGAAGCACAGCGTGCCGCCGCCGCTGCCGCTGGTCGACCACATCCGGGAGAACCGCTACCGGCTGCCCGACGAGGTGCCCGCGATCGTGAAGGGCCGTGCGGCGGCGCTGGCGATGGGCCGGCCGTACCTGGCGGCGCAGGAGGCGACCGCGCTGGAAGCCGCGCTGGAACCGGTGCGCGACATCCTGCGCGCCTACCGGACCAGCCCGCGGTTCTACCGGCTGGACGGCCACCAGGACCAGTCGTGGTGCCTGGTCCGCGACGGCGACTGGTACCGGGTCTACTGGGCCGAGGGCGAGCAGGAGCGGTCCGCCGCGCGGTTCGGCGACGTCCGGGACGCCGCCGCCTACCTGGCCGGGCGGCTGGTGCTGGACAGGGACCGGCTGCGGTACGAGGTGGACGAGGAGATCCCCTGGTGGCAGTCGCCGTACCAGGTGCTGTCCGAGGCGGACCCGGCGCTGGCCGAGTTCACCGGGGTGGCCCTGGCGGGGACCGTCGACCTGGAGGTCGACCGCTACGGCACGCCGGACGGCAACCTGGTGTTCGCCGCCGACACCCCGTTCGAGCAGCGCGGCCTGCCCGCCGACCACGCGGACCGCGAGTACCACCGCTACCGCCTGCCCGGCCGGTGGAGCGTGATGACGGCGGTGTCGCCGGCCGGTGGCCGGGCGTACCTGCTGCCGCTGCCGATCGGGGACTACGTGGCGTCCGGCCAGGCGCAGGAGGTCACGCCGGCGGCCGGGCACCCCGGTCTGCCGCCGATCACCGACGCGCTGCGGGCCGAGGCGCGGCGCAACCCCGGCGGCTGGGTGTGGTGCGCGGACCCGGACGTCGATCCCCGCCACATCGAGGGCGTGCCGGACTTCGCGCTGCTCGGCGCCTACCGGGTGGACCCGGACGGCGAGCTGACCGGCGAGACGTTCCTCAACCCGGAGTACCGCCCGAGCCCGCGCCGGCTGGGTTTCCCCGAGCCGCAGTCGGACTTCGAGCTGGTCCTCGGCTTCGTCGCGGCGGGCTGGCTGCCGCAGGAACGGGTGATCGCCGCCGCGCTGGACGCGCAGTTCATCGTGGAGAGCGACGGGGCAGGCGGACTGCGGATCGGGGTCGACGGGCAGGGGCGGCGGTTCCTCCCGGTGTACTCGTCGCCCGGCTACGTGCCCGCGGACGCGGCCACGCCGATGCAGGCGTCGGGCCGTGCGCTGCTGCCCGCGCTGGCCGGGGTGACACTGGTGGTCAACCCGGGTGGCGCGGTGGGCACCGAACTGCCCGGTGACGACCTCGTCGCGGCCGGCTAGTGGACCGGTGTCGAGAACGGGCGGGCAGCTTCGACGTCACCGGCAGAGGATCCGGATGTTCGGGAGGTTCGCCATGACGTACCCGGTCGACCCGCGGGTGGACGACTACATCGAGAAGCTGCCCGAGTGGCAGCAGGCGATCTGCCGCGAGGTGAGGGACCTGGTGCACCAGGCCGATCCCGAGGTGGTCGAGACGATCAAGTTCACCAACCGGCCGTACTTCGTGCTCCAGGGCAACATCTGCGCCCTGCTGGCCGCGAAGACCCACGTCAACGTGTTCCTCTACGACGGCGCGATGGTGCCCGACCCGGAGGGGATCATCACGGCCGGTCACGACAACAAGACGGCTCGGACGGTCGCGTTCCGGCGGGGCGAGGTGGTCAACGCGCCCGCGCTGCTCGCCATGTTCCGGCAGGTCATCGCCGACAACCGGGCCGGCGGGTGGCGGAAGCTCAAGCGGGACGGGCGGCCGGGGGCATCCGGGTGACCACCGCCGGATCACCCGGCGGGCGACGCCGCCGCCGCTACCCGTGGTGGGTCGCGGCGCGGGCGTGACCGGTCGGTAGGTTGCGCGGTGTGGCGGGTGACGTGGTGGAGATCTACACCGACGGGGCGTGCAGCGGGAACCCCGGTCCGGGCGGCTGGGGCGCGGTGCTGCGGTACGGGCGGCACGAGAAGGACCTGTACGGCGGCGACGCCGGGCCCACCACGAACAACCGGATGGAGCTGATGGCACCCATCCAGGCGCTGGAGAGCCTCACCCGGCCGGCCGCGGTGCGGATCTACACGGACAGCACGTACGTCCGCAACGGGATCCTGTCGTGGATGGCCAGGTGGAAGGCCAACGGGTGGCTGACCAGCGCCAAGCAGCCGGTGAAGAACGCCGACCTGTGGCGTCGGCTGGAAGAGGCGGCGGCACCGCACGAGGTGGAGTGGCACTGGGTCAAGGGGCACGCGGGCAACGTGGACAACGAGCGGGCCGACCAGCTCGCGGTGCGCGGCGTCCGGGAAGCGGCCGGGCGTTAGGCCACCACGGGCGGACCTACAGCCAGCCGTTGTCGTGGGCCGTCGCGAACGCGTCGGAACGGTCCGCCACGCCCAGCTTCGCGACCGCCGCCGACAGGTAGTTGCGCACGGTGCCGCCGGCCAGGCCCATCCGCCGCGCGATCTCGGCGACCGGGGTGTCGTACTCGGCCTGCCGCAACACCTCCAGCTCCTGCGGCGTGAGCGGGCAGGGGCGCGGCAGCAGGGCGTTCGCCGCTATCGCCGGGTCGACGTAGCGCCCGCCCGCGTGCACCCGGCGGATCACGTCGGCCAGCGCCCCGGCCGGTGTCCCCTTGGGCAGCAACCCCTTCGCGCCGCTGGCCAGGGCCCGGTGCGGGTGCGGCGCGGTGCCCTGACCGGTCAGCACCACCACCGCGCAGGCGGGCAGCACGCGGGCCAGTTCGGCGGCCACCGCGAAGCCGTCCGGGCCGGGCATCAGCAGGTCCACGACGGCCACGTCCGGGCGCCGGGCGAGCGCACCGGCCACCGCCGACTCGCCGTCGGCGGCCAGGGCGACGACCTCCAGGTCCAGTTCCAGGCTCAGCAGCGACGCCAGCGCCACCCGCACGAGGTCCTCGTCGTCGGCCACCAGCACCCGGATCACGCCGGCCTCCTCCCGGACCCGGAGGTGACCGGACCGGGTCGATGGTGCACCACCGGACGCGGGGAGCGAACCGCTAACGCATGACCGTTGCCAGTCGCCGCATGCCCTCGGCGATCTCGCCGACGGTGTTGGTGGTGAACGACAGCCGCATGGTGGCCCGGTCCGGGGTGGTCGCGTAGAACGGCGCGCCCGGCACGTAGGCGACGTCCCGGGCGAGCGCCTCGGGCAGCAGGTCGGCGGTGTCGGTGCCGTCGGGCAGGGTGAGCCACACGAACATCCCGCCGTCCGGGTCGCTCCACCGGGTGCCGTCCGGGACGGTCGTGGGCAGCGCGGCGATCATCGCGTCCCGGCGTTCCCGGTAGGCGTCGCGCAGCGAGCGGACGTGCGCGGTCAGGTCGTGCGCGTCCAGGTAGGCCGCCGCGGCGGCCTGGTCGATGGTGGAGGTGTGCAGGTCGGCCGCCTGCTTGACGATCACCAGCGCGCGCAGCAGTCCGGCCGGGGCGCGCAGCCAGCCCAGCCGCAGACCGGGTGCGCCGATCTTGGAGAAGCTGCCCAGGTGCAGCACCTTCGGGCTCATCGACGCCAGCGCGGGCAGCTCGTCGCCCCGGTAGCGCAGCTCGCTGTACGGGTCGTCCTCCACCACCCACAGGTCGTGCCGGTCGGCGATGGCGGCGATCTCGGCCCGCCGTGCCGCGGACAGCGTCCGGCCGGTCGGGTTGGCGAACGTCGGCACCAGGTAGAGCAGCTCGGGCTGCTCCCGGGCGATCACGTCGGCCAGCGCGGCCGGGTCCATGCCGTGCTCGTCCCCGGCGACCGGCACGATCCGCGCGCCCGCGAGCCGGAACGCCTGGAGCGCGGCGAGGTAGGTCGGCTCCTCCACCGCCACCACCGACCCGGGCTCCAGCAGGGCGGTCACGACGAGCGTCAGCGCCTGCTGCGAACCGGTGGTGACCAGCAGGTCGGCGGCCGTGGTGGGCAGGCCGCGCCCGGTCATCCGGGTGGCCACGTGGGCGCGCAGGTCCGGGTCGCCCTCGGTGGGCGCGTACTGGAGGGACCGCCGGGACAGCGCCCGGTCGAACGCGGCGCGCAGACCGTCCACGTCGAACAGCTCGGGCGCGGGCAGGCCGCCGGCGAACGAGATGACCTCGGGACGGGAGGTGAGGGCGAGCAGGTCGCGCACGGGCGAGCTGGAGACGTCGGTGGTGCGGGGCACGGGGAACCTCGGATCGCTCAGGATGCGGACTGCACGCGGTCGTGCCGCGTGGAAGCCGGGTCGCACTGGGGTCGAGGCGCCGGACCACCAGCCTACCGAAGCCGTTGACAGGTTATATGCTCCTATGGCTATATTGCCGGTATGGCATCTACGTTCGCGGTGCTGGCCGATCCGCACCGGCGGGAGATCCTCGACGTGCTGCGCGCGGGCGAACGGCCGGTCAACGACCTGGTCGACTGGCTGGCGCTGACCCAGCCGGCGGTGTCCAAGCACCTCAGGGTGCTGCGCGAAGCCGGCCTGGTGGAGGTGCGGCGGGACGCGCAGCGGCGCCTCTACCGGCTGCGGGCCGAGCCGCTGGCCGAAGTGGACGCCTGGCTCGCGCCCTACCGGCGGATGTGGGAGCGCAGCCTGGACGCCCTGGAGGAGCGACTGGACGGGATGGACGGATGAGCGGCGAACTGCGACGGGTCGACGGCAAGCCCGTGCTGCGCTTCGAGCGGCTGCTGCGGCACTCCCCCGCCAAGGTGTGGCGGGCGCTGACCGAGCCGGCGGAGCTCGAGCACTGGTTCCCGGCGAAGGTGGTGATCGACGGCAAGGCCATGCGGTTCGTCTTCCCGGACGCCACCAACGACGGAGAGGTGCTGGAGTCCGACCCGCCCAGGGTGTTCGCGTTCCGCTGGCACACCGACGTGCTGCGGTTCGAACTCCTCCCGCACGAGGACGGCTGCCTGCTGGTCTTCACGCACGTGCTGGACGTCGAGCACTCGGCGGGACGCACCGCGGCGGGCTGGGACTCGTGCCTCGCGGCGTTGCGGGCGCGGCTCGCCGACCGGCCGTTCGAGCCGTCCGACGACCGGCTGGGTCCGATGGAGCACTACGTGCGCCGGTTCGGCCTGGACGAGGGCCACGTCGACGGCCGCGAGGTGCGGTTCGTCCGGGACCTGGTGTGGAAGCCGCTGCAGGAGGTGTGGGAGCTGTTCACCGAGGGCGCGGACGGGGTGCCCGCCAGGGCGGCCAACCCGCACGTCCCGCCCGGACCGGTGACGCACGTGCGACCGCCCCGGCTGCTGGAGTTCGACTCGCCGACCGGCCGGGTGCGCTGGGAGTTCCGGCACGACCCCGACCAGGGCACCACCGTCGAACTCACGCACACCGTGCACGACCCGGCGTTCGCGCCGACCGCGCTGGCCGCGTGGCACGTGCACCTGGAACTGTTCTTCGCGGCCACCTTCGGCGAGATCCGGTGCCCGTGGCCGGAGGACCGGGTGGCCGAACTGGTGCGGCACTACGGCAACCGGGCGTCCAGCCGGGCGAGGTGGTCGCGACCGTAGGGGCCGTTCTCCAGGTCGTCGAACAGCACCGCGGGCAGGTCGGCGGCGACCTGCGGCGAGGTGGACGCGGCGGCCAGCGCGACGGTCGCGACGGTGTCCACGTCCCCGGTGAACGCGACGCAGGCGCGCAGGATCGCGCTCAGCGAGTCGTGGCCGGCCAGCGCGGTCAGCGCGGCCCGCACGCTCATCACGCCCTTCGAGCCGACCTTGCCCTCCCACGGCCGCGACCACACCGCCGACCCGAGCCGCTCGGCGAGCCACGGCCCGACCTCGGCGACCGGCCCGAGGGAGAACCGGCAGTAGTGCACGGCCAGCGCGGCGGCCGACGCGGACGCGATCCCGTCCGGGGTGTCGTGCGTGACGCGGGCCTGGACGGTGGCGTGGTGCAGCACCTCGTCCAAGGCCGGCAGCAGCCCGAGCGGTGCCGCGCGCATCGCCGCGCCGCTCTTGTCGCTGTCCGGCCGGATGCGGGCCAGGAAGTCCGCGCCCGTGCGCACCTCCTGGAGGAACTGCCGGAAGCCGCGCGCGTACCCGTCGCGCGGGTCGCGGTGGAACGCGTCCACGAACCGCTCGGCGATCGCCTCGGGCGTCCACGGGCCGCCGTCGACCAGCAGTTCGGCCAGCGCCAGGGTCATCTGGGTGTCGTCGGTGTACGCGCCGGGCGCGATGCCCCGGTGCGTGGGGTGTCGGACGTAGCCCCGCAGCGTGTTGTGGGCGGCGACGTGCCGGGGATCGGCGTACTCGAAGCCCGCGCCGTACGCGTCCCCGATCGCGAGTTCGACCAGCATGATCGGCATCATCGCGGTTCCCGGGGCGGTTGTCGCCCGACTTCCGCATTGAATCGAATGGCCGAACCGATACCGCCGAAGCGTTCGCGGCCATTCACCGGGAAAAGTCGGTCAACGAGGTAAATCCGCTGGTAGGGTCGGCAGAAGAGGGTGGTGAGCGCACCCTAACACGGGGCTATAAGCCGTTCGGTATATCCCTTTCGACCCAATTGAGTGGTACGACTTTTCGTGACCAAAGACACCCTGTGCGCGAGAAATCGCGTGTCTTTCGGAAACGAGGAACCTTGCGAATCACCAGGTTGATCCCTGCGCTCGCAGCCGCTCTGCTCTCGATGGTCGCCTTCGTCCCGTCCGCGTCGGCCGCGCCCGCGGCGGACGGCGGCGTGACGCCGTACATCATCGGCGGCGGCTACGCGTCGAACGCCCCCTGGGCGGCTCGGCTGTTCTCCAACGGCAGGCAGACGTGCAGCGCGACCATCATCGCCCCCACGTGGATCCTGACCGCGCGGCACTGCGTCAGCGGCGGCGGGTTGTCGTTCCGGATCGGCAGCCTCGACCAGACCTCCGGCGGCACCATGGCCAACGGCGTGCAGACCGTGAACCACTCGTCGGACCTCTCGCTGGTCAAGCTCGACCGCTCGGTGTCGGGCACCTACGCCCGGCTCGCCACCACCTCGCCCGGTGCGGGCACCTCCGTGCAGGTCTACGGCTGGGGCGCCACGTCCCGCTGCGGCTCGGAGATCAACTGCCAGTCGCAGCTGCTGAAGGTCGCGAACGTGACCGTGTCCGGCTCCTGCACCGACGCCTACGGCGGTAGCGCGATCTGCGCCCGTCGCGGCAACGGCATCACCGCCGGCGGCGACTCGGGCGGCCCGATGATGTCGGGCGGCCTCCAGATCGGCGTCGCGTCCACCAGTGACCGGCAGACCACCACCGCGTACACCAACGTGACCCGGTACCGCTCCTGGATCCAGTCCGTCGCCGGGGTCTGATCCCCGCACCCGGACAACCCGCCCGCGCGACCTCGAACGGCGAATCCCGGTCGCGCGGGCGGGTCCTTCCTCTTCGAGCGTCAGGTGCGGCGCCTGCGGCTCACCAGGCCGAGCAACGCCGTACCCACCGCCAGCAGCAGCACACTGATCAGGACCACCCAGCCGACGTTCGCGCCGGTCTGCGCCAGCAGGCCGCCTTGGTCGCTCTGGTCACCGCCCCCGTACGGGGTTGTGAACGGACCGATGCCCGAGGTCGCCGGACCCGCCGACGTGGTCGTCGGCCGAGTCGGGGTCGATCCGGACGTGGCCGAGCCCGACGTCGTGGTCGCCGTGGGGGCCGTCGTCGTGGTGGTCGGCGCGGTCGTCGTGGTCGTGGTCGGCTGAGTCGTCGTCGTGGTGGTCGGCGCGGTCGTAGTCGTGGTCGTTGTGGTGGTCGTTGTCGTGGTAGTCGTTGTCGTGGTGGTGGGGGTTGCGCAGCTCGGCAGGTCGCCGTTGAACGGGTAGGCGTGGAGCTCCTGGCCGTTGTTGGCGGGGCCGCCGTGGGTCAGCGAGCCGGCGGTGAAGAAGCGGCCGCTGGTGCCGGACACGGTGACCGTCGACATGCTCGCCCCGTTTCCCACCAGCACGCTGCCCTGGAACTGGGCGGTGCCGCCGATGGTCACGTCGGTCGCGTCCGGGAAGTTCCACAGCAAACGTTCGCGCAGCTTGTTGACCGGTCCGTCGTCGGTCAGCTCACCGGTGTAGGTGACGATCCTGCGCGCCGGTCCGGTCAGGTTGACCAGCACCGTCGCGCCCTCCGGGATGCCCTGGAACACGATGCCCTGCTGCGCCCCGTTCGCCTTGGCGAGGTCGAAGTCGACGTTGAACACCTGGAGCGGGGACTTCCCATCGCCGCTGAACAGCGTCTGTTCACCCTGGTTGACGGCCGTGCCGGTGGCCGCGGCGGTCTTGTAGCACTGGCTCGCCGTGGTCAGCTGCGGCGCCAGTCCCGCGTACGGCTCGAACGCGGCCGGGTCCGGTTTGTCGGTGCCGGTGATCTTGCCGGTCAGCGCGCCGGCGTGGTGCACGACGCCGCCCTCGGCGAGCAGGGTCTGCTGCGGCGCGATGGTCACGGAGCCGCCGGTGACCAGGAAGTCCGATCCCTCCGGCGGGGGCACCCGCGAGCCCACGCCGACGATGCCGATGTTGTAGACGGACGGCGTGGTGGCCTTGTTCTGGTCGAAGTTCCCGCCCACCACCACCCGGCCCTCGGCCTCCACCGCCGCGTAGCGGACCAGGTAGTCACGGCCGACGAAGATGTTGATCCCGTCGTCCCGCCCGGCGAAGTCCCCGTTGTTGACCGGCGGGAACTTGTCCGGGCACTGCGCGCCGACGCAGGGGCCGAGGCCGCCGGGCAGCGGGTCGGCGACGCCGATCCCCTGGAGTGCGGCAGCGGTGACCACTGCCGCCGCGCCGAGAACACCGAGCACGTGGGTGCGGGACATGCGCTCGATGCTCTGTGCGGCGATCGCGTCCCGCTCGCGGAAACGCCGTGGCCTAACCCGCCGGGGTAGCCAGAACCGCCCGACGGAGTGAAGCCGCACGTCACGGGCCCTCGCCCGCATCCCGCCGGGATCGACGACGTGATCGGGTCACCCGGCCTCGGCCGGCGGGTCGCCGAACTCCGCGCGCACCCCGAGCAGCCGCACGGCCCGCGTCACCTCGAACTTCGCCAGCGCCGCGAGCGCCCCGCGCCCGATCGCGTCCTCCTCACCGCTGGGCGAAGGCAGCGTCACGCTCCGGGTGTAGGTGAAGAACGGCACGAACCGCACCTTCACCGCGACCCGCACCGCCGGCCGCCCCTCCGCCCGCACGTCCTCCGCCACCCGCCGGGCCAGCACCAGCACCTGTTCCCGGATCTCCTCGATCGACGTCAGGTCCTGCTGGAACGTGGTCTCCCGCCCGCGCGACCGCGCCACCCAGGGCGTCGCGCTCACCGCCGTGTCCCCCGCGCCCAGCGCCAGCCGGTGGAAGTGCGGCCCGGTGGCGGGCCCGAACCGGGCGGCCAGGTCCGCCGGGTCGGACCGGGCCAGCTCGGCGACCGTGCGGATGCCCAGGTCGGCCAGCTTCGCCGAGGTCCGCCCGCCGATCCCCCACAGCGCGGTGACCGGCCGCCCGGCCATCACCTCCACCCAGTTGTCCGCGGTCAGCCGGTAGACGCCGGCGGGCTTGGCGAAGCCGGTGGCGAGCTTGGCGCGCAGCTTGTTGTCCCCGATCCCGACCGAGCACGACAAGCCGGTCTCCTCCCGCACCGCCGAGCGCACCAGCGCCGCCAACGCCTCCGGGTCGTCCGTCCGCGCGCCGAGGAACGCCTCGTCCCACCCGATGACCTCCACCACCACGGGCAGCCCCCGCAGCACGGTCATCACGTGCTCGGACACCGCCTCGTACGCGGGCGCGTCCGACGGCAGGAACACCGCGTCCGGGCAACGCCGGGCCGCCACGCGCAGCGGCATACCGGAGTGCACGCCGTACTCGCGGGCCTCGTAGGAAGCCGTCGCCACCACGGCGCGCTGCGTCGGGTCGCCGTTCCCGCCGACCACCACCGGCCTGCCCCGCAACCCGGGCCGGCGCGCGACCTCGACCGCCGCGATGAACTGGTCGAGGTCCACGTGCAGGACCCAGTCCTGTTCGGACACACGACCAGTATCACCGTGCCATGCTGCCTTCGTGACCCCGGAGGAACTCGCCCACCTGCGGCGGGCGCGCGACCTGATGGACCGGGAGTACGCCCGGCCGCTGGACGTGCCCATGATGGCGCGTGCCGCGCTCATGTCGCCCTCGCACTTCGCCCGGCAGTTCCGGACCGCCTACGGGGAGACGCCGTACAGCTACCTGATGACCCGCCGCATCGAACGCGCCAAGGCGCTGCTGCGGCGCGGCGACCTCAGCGTCACCGAGGTGTGCATGGCGGTCGGCTGCACCTCGCTCGGCTCGTTCAGCAGCCGGTTCTCCGAACTGGTCGGCGAGTCGCCGAGCGCCTACCGGGCCCGCGACCACTCGGCCACCGCACCGGTGCCCGCGTGCTGGGCCAAAACCGTCTCCCGACCGAGCAGATTTCGAGAAGCACCCTCCTGACCAGCGCGGATAGCTTGTCCCCATGACCATCAAGCTTTCCCACACGTTCATCCAGGTGCTCGACCAGGACGAGGCGCTGGCCTTCTACCGGGACGTCGTCGGCCTCGAATTGCGCACCGACGTGCCGTTCGACTCGTGGCGCTGGCTCAGCCTCAGCCCGCCGTCCCAGCCGGACGTCGAAATCGTGCTGTGCAACCCGATCATGGCCCGTTCGCCGGAGGACGCCGAGGTGGTCCGGGGCCTGGTGGCGAAGGGCGCGATGGACGGCGTGATCTTCCGGGTGGACGACCTGGACGCCACGTTCGAACGCATCCGCGCGACCGGCGCGGAGGTCGTCCAGGAGCCCATCGACCAGCCCTACGGCGTGCGGGACTGCGCGTTCCGCGATCCGTCCGGCAACCAGGTCAGGTTCGCCTCGCCCAAGGCCTGACGGGTGCGCGGGGGCGGCCGGCCGTGCCACGATCACGACTGTGGAAGAAGGCAGCCCCCGCGACCGCGACGACACCGGCCGAGCCCGCAACGCCCGCCCGCGCGACGGCCTGGGTCGTCCGCTGCCCTACGGCGTGCCGGGCGTGGAACGCCAGCCCGAGGGCGTGCCGCGCACTCCCGCCGAGTCGCTGGCCGAGGCGCAGCGGCTGCTGGACGACGGCAAGCCGTTCCACGCGCACGAGGTGCTGGAGGACGCGTGGAAGTCCGCGCCGGAGTCGGAGCGTGAGCTGTGGCGAGGCCTGGCGCAGTTGGCGGTGGGGCTGACGCACCTGGCGCGGGGCAACGCCAAGGGCGCGAAGTCGCTGTTGGGCCGGGGTGCGCGCAACATCGAGCCGTACCGGGACGCCCCTCCGCACGGCGTGGACGTGGCCGGGCTGGTGGCGTGGGCGGACACGGTCACCCCGGCGACGCCCCGGCTGACCGGGAAGTGATCCGCGGGCCGGTCGTGGAGCGGCTCCGCCGGTTCCGGGGTGCGCGAGTGCGCTGATCCACCCCTTCCGAATTGGGCCGAATGCCTGCTTGGGGGCCCTGGACGCGGGGTAAGGACAGGAGACCTACTCCCTAGGAGGCTCCTGTGTTGGCGATCATTGCCGCGGTCATTTTCGGGCTCGCCCTCCTGCTGGACCTCGCCAACGTGTCGCTGGGCACCGTCATCGACGGCGGCACGCTCCTCGTGGCCGGTCTGCTGTGCATGGCGCTGCACCTGGCGGGTGTCGGCGCGGGCGCACGGTCGTTGTCGTTCCGCCGCCGCCGGTAGCCGTTCGCGTCCCCCGCTCCGGTCCCTCGCGCAAGCCTGGTCCGAAGCGGGGGACGGCCGGTCCACACCGACAGCCGACTCGGATCTGACACAGGGATCCGACACCGAGGCCCGAAACAGACGCCGGGGCTAACGCGACGGGGACGCCACCAGGCACGCCACGCACGGCATCCCGTCCGTGTCCATCAGCAGCTCCGCGGCGTTCACCTCGATCCGCACCCCGCAGTAGGCGATCAACGCGGACGACGACCCGTCCGGCAGCGGCACCAGGTGGCAGCTGCGATCGCGCTCGCCCACCCGCTCCCCCCGTTTGCGGACGAGCAGGACAGGTTCGTCGGATCGACGGGTCACCGGTCGCATGTGCCCATCGTGCGGTCTTCCCACCCCTACCCGCACGACGAGTGCGGGAACGACTTGTCCACGATCACCCGTCCGGCAACCGGATGCCCGTTATGCTCCGCCGGTGATCAGGGTGCTGCGCGACTTCTCCACCGGCGTCGGGTTGTTGGCCAAGGGTTTCGGGCTGGTGTTCCGGTCGCCGAAGCTGTTGCTGATCGGCGCGATCCCGGCGCTCGTCACGACCGTGCTGCTGATCGGCAGCCTGGTCGCGCTGGGCGTGTGGATCGACGAGATCGCCGCCTGGGTCACGCCGTTCGCGGACGGCTGGAACGAGACCCTGCGCACCACCACCAGGTTCGCCGCCGGGGTGTCGATCATCGGCGCGTACCTGGCCGTGGGGCTGCTGCTGTTCTCCGCCATCACCTTGGTCATCGGCGGGCCGTTCTACGAGCACATCGCGGAGACCATCGAGGACGAGCAGCTCGGCGGCGTGCCCGAGGCGCAGCGGGTGAGCTGGGGCCGGTCGGCCGCGGTGGGCATCCGGGACGCGGTGCTGCTGGTGGGCCTGGCCGTGCTGTGCGCGATCCCGCTGTTCCTGGCCGGGTTCATCCCGGTGGTGGGGCAGACCGTCGTGCCGGTCATCGCGGTCTGCGTGAACGCCACGCTGCTCGGCATCGAGCTGACCGGCATCCCGTTCACCCGGCGCGGGCTCAAGCTGGACGTCCGCCGCCGCGTGCTGCGCAAGCGCCGTGCCGTGACGCTCGGCTTCGCCGTGCCCACCTACCTGCTGTGCCTGGTCCCGTTGGCGGCGCTGGTGGTCTTCCCGGCGGCGATGGCAGGCGGCACGGTCCTCGCGCACCGCCTGCTGCACGACGAGATCAGCTGAACGGCACCCACGCCTGCTGCGCCAGCCCGTCGATCCGGGTCACCTGCGCGCCCGCCGCCGACACCGTCCACAGGTCCTCGCCCACGACCAACGCCCGCCGCACACCGGGGTCGTGGTCCGGCGCGGACGTGTGCCGCACCGTCCCGAGCGACGTGAAGGTGTTGTCCCGCAAGCGGAGCACCAGTACCCCACCGGACGGCGGCGAGGTCGGCTTCTCCGCCGTCGGGTACGTCATCACCGGCACCACCAGCAGGTCGCGGGCGGGCCAGTACAGGAACGCGTGCGCGTCGTACTCGACCTCCGAGCTCGCACCGGGCACGTGGTGGTCGGCGATCCGGGTCGGCGCCGCCGCGTTCGCCACGTCGAACAGCGACACCTGGGTGCCCTGCGTGCGCCCCTGGTCGGTGGCCTCCTGGCCGACGCCGATCAGCTTCCCGTCACCCGCCGGGTGCAGGTACGCCGAGTACCCGTTGATCTTCAGCTCGCCGACCTTGCGCGGCTTCGCCGGGTCGGACAGGTCCAGGGTGTACAGCGGATCGGTCTGCCGGAACGTCACCACGTACCCCACCGGCCCGACGAACCGCACGCTGTAGATCCGCTCGCCGACGCCCAGCCCGTCGACCTTGCCGACCTCCACCAGCTTCGCGCCGTCCCGCTTGAGCACGGTGACCGCGCTCTGCGACGCGGGCGGCTGCTCGGGGACGCCCGGCGCGTCGAACGCGGTGGTCGCGACCCGCAGGTGGCCCCGGTGCTCGGACAGCGCGTACTGGTTCAGCGGCGACCCGGTCACCTGGCCGGACGCCACGTGCCTGGGCGGACCCGCCTGGGAGATGTCGAACTGGTGGATCGCCGTGGTGGTCGGCGGCGCCGGCATCCGGCGCACGTTCGGCACCAGGTGGTGGTCGTCGGCGATGTAGAGGGAGTTCTCCGTGCCGTAGACGGTGTCGCCGTCCGCGACGATCGACACCGCGTCACCCGTGCCCAGCTCGCCGGGGAAGTCGAAGGTCAGCACGGACAGCATGGACGTCGCCGAGTGCTGCCGCGGGTGGCTGACCCGGTCGCACGCCACCAGCGAGCCGGCCGTGCGCGACCCGTCCTCGCCGGTCAGCTCGTAGTGCGGCAGCCACGACTCGATGGGCGCGGTGGCGACGACCTCGCGGTTGCGGATCAGGGCCTCGGCCTCGGACACGCCGTCCGCCGGGTACACCCACGGCAGCCGGGGCCCGGAGTGGACGACCACGCGCACCACGTCGCCGATCTGCCGCGCGTCGAGGTACCGGCCGTCGACCTTGAGCGAACCGACGACCTTCGGCGCGCCCTTGAGGTCGACCAGGGTCAGCGTGGCCCCCTCGGGTGCGAAGTCACCGGGTACGAGACCGCGTTCCAGCATCATGCTCGACCCGGCGATGACCAGTGCGCGGTCCCCGTGCAGGAGGAGCTGGGAGGCGAACCCGGCGGGCAGGTCGAGCGTGCCGGTGAGCTCGCGCGACGCCACGTCCACCACCCGCAGCTTGCCGTCGGCGACCGTGACGACCCGCCGGCCGTCGGTCTTGACCAGGTCCGGCTCGTCGACCCCGGCCTCGTGCACGTTGGTCCCGGAGTGCTCCGGCGCGGCGCGGTCGGCGGACGGGGCGGCCTTCGGGGTGCCCGCCGTGGCCCGGCCGTTCTCCACCGTCAGGTAGCCCTGGTCGCCGAGCCCGTACACGCCGACGTGCGGGGCCACCGCCGCCCGCATCTCGGCCAGCGCGGCGTCACACGTGTCGTAGGCCACCAGCTCCACCGGCACGTTCCGCACCGGGGGCTGTTCGCGCACGTCGAACACCGTCGGCGCCGCGGAGGCCGCGCCCACCACCGCCACCAGGGCGGCCCCACCGAGCAGCGCCGCCCGCCTACCCCAGCTCCATCGCGTCATGTCCCCAGGACGGACCGGGGGGCGGGATGCGTTGCGCGGGGGTTCGGATCGCCGCCCCGGTAGGCCGATCGGTCGCTGCCCGGCGGACGTGATTGACTCGCCGACGGACTGATTCCGAAATCACTAGGAGATCGCTCATGACCAAGCCCGTGGTCGAACCGCACGACGGTCCGGCGCCTGCGGACCTGCTGGTCGAGGACATCACCGTCGGCGACGGCCCGGAGGCCGCACCCGGCCAACTGGTGCACGTGCACTACGTCGGCGTCTCGCACTCCACCGGCGAGCAGTTCGACGCCTCCTGGGACCGCGGCGAGGCGTTCAGCTTCCCGCTCGGCGGCGGTCGGGTCATCGCGGGCTGGGACCGCGGCGTCGCGGGCATGAAGGTCGGCGGCCGGCGCAAGCTGGTCATCCCGCCGCACCTGGGCTACGGCGACCGGGGCGCGGGCGGCGTGATCAAGCCCGGCGAGACGCTGGTCTTCGTGGTGGACCTGCTGGGCGTGAACTGAGCCCACCCCGTGCCCGGTTCCGGTCGTCGCTCCGCTCGACACACTCGCGAGCAGGCCGGAACCGGGCCGTTCACCGCCGGCCCTCGGGCACGGCGGCACCCGGGACGAAACGGCCGACGTGCTGTTCGACGAGGCCAAGAAGAACTTCCCGGCGCCGTCCCGGGAGGACACCCCGCCGCCGGCCGGCCGTGACTTCCGCTTGGGCATCGAGGACGACCACCGGCCACCGCCGCCCACCCGCCGTCCGTCCGCCGGACGACGACTTCGGTGGGCAGTCTTTCCTGCCGTGATCGGCGACACCCCGACGCCGACGTAGACCGACGAAACCCGGCCCGACCGACCGGCGGCGACATCACCGGGCAGTCGTCCAACCAACCACGGGTTCGTGGTGTGGCCGTTAAGATCAGCCACGCCATGTTGGGGGGAGCCGAAGGGGTGTTCGACGCATGAGCCAGCCAGCCACACCGCTGTCCGAGCAGGAGCAGCAGCAGCTCGTCCGGCTGATCGGGCGGGCCATGCTGCCGGCGCTCCCGCCGGGGTGGGCGAAGGTCCGGGCCGAGTACCGGGCGGCGGGCCGGCACATCGAGGTGGACCTGGCGTTCGCCGCGGCGGACGGGCAGTGGCGGCCGGTGCGCCCGCCGATGGACGTCGTGCAGCTGTTCGGGCAGCTGCGGACCGGAATGTACGCGGCGGACCGGGGCACGTGGCTCAGCGCGGTCTACGAGATCGAGGCCCCCAGCCAGTTCGCCGTCGACTTCAACGCCGAGGACGAGCCGCGCTGGCGCAACGCGCCGCCGGTGATCGGCTTCCAGGACGAGCTGCGCACGTTCCCCCGTGCCGACGACCGCATCCCGGACTGGCTGCGGCAACGCGTCGGCCTGCCGCCGCGGGTCGAGGTGGTGCCGCCGGGCGAGCTGCGCACCGCGCACGTGTACGACGGGCGGGACGAGGCGGGGCGGCCGGTGGTGAACCGGCAGACCGTCGACCCGCAGTTGCGGGAGGCGCTGCTGGCCTACCTGGAAGCGGCGCCGGTGGTGTTGGCCGCGCGGGACCTGGACGTGGACGAGTTCGCGCCGGGCGAGCAGGACGTGCCGCTGAACTTCCGCACCGACGGCACCTGGATCTGGGCCGGGGCGGTGCCGCACTACCTGCGCAAGCACGGCCTGCCGCCGGAGGCGGCGCTGGTCCGGCACATCGTGGACCGCGACTTCCGGGTGGCGGACGTGGACGACGCCACCAAGGACCGCGCGGTCGCCCTGATCACCGCTTCCTGAACCGCCTAGTCGGTCGACAAGGTCGTGGCGGGGACGGCACCGCGCCGAGCGGTCCACGCCAACCCCACCAGGACCGCCAGTCCGAACCACACGTAGGCGTTGCCGACGACCTGCTGCCACCACGCCCAGTCGCGTTCGACGTCGTTGTCGCGCGGGAACAGCCAGTGCGGCCCCACCGCGAAGATCGCGACGACGACCGCCACCACCACCCGGTGGCGGAGGTCCGTGCGGCGGATGGAGCCGAGCAGCACGAGCGCCGGCGCGATCCACACCCAGTGGTGCCCCCAGGACACCGGAGAGATCAACAGCCCGGCGACCGCGACCGCGAGGAACGCCGTCAGGTCGTCACCGGCACGCGAGAACCGCGCGGCGACGAACCACGCCAACCCCACGGCCACCAGGCTGAGCAGCACCCAGGCCACCAGCTGACCGCTGTCGGCCAGTCCGAGCCGGGCGAGCGTGCCGCGCAGCGACTGGTTGCTCGCGTAGGTCAACCGCCCGACCCGGGCGGGGTCCAGCAGCGCGTGCAGCCAGAACCGTTGCGCGTCGGCGGGCATCACCACGAACCCGACCACGCCGAACACCACGAACGACCCGACGGCCGTCAGCACCGGCCGCCACTCGCGCCGGGCCACCCAGAACAGCGCGAACACCGCGGGGGTCAGCTTGATCGCCGCCGCGAGCCCGATCAGCGCCCCGCGCGGCACCCAACGGCGCGGCAGCAGGCAGTCCACGATGATCAGCACACCGAGCACGAGGTTGATCTGCCCGAACCACAGCGTCTCCCGCATCGGGTCGAACACCGACACGACCGCGGCGACCCCGAGCCCCCACACCACCGCGCGCTGGTTCCACCCGTACACCCGGACGGCGGCCACCAGGCAGATGACGGACAGCGCCAGCACGTTCACCGTCGCGATGCCCACGATCGCCACCGGCAGCGGCACGAGCGCGACCAGCGCGAACAACAGCACGGCGATCGGCGGGTAGGTGAACGGCAGGTCGGGGCCACCGAGCGGCACGGCGAACCCGTCGACGTAGATCGGCAGGTCCCGCAACCACGCCGCCCCGCCGTTGCGGTAGACCCGCAGGTCCAAAGACCAGCCCAACGGCCGGAGCGCGACGTACACGACGTTGGCGACCATGACGAGCGACCAGAAGAGGACCACGCGTCGTCCACGCGAATCCAGCCGGATCGAGGACTCGGTTGCCGTCACCCTGGCCACTCACATCTCCCCTTGTCGCCACACCCGACCAGGTGCCACGGCATCGTAGCCGGCGGCGGACTGAGGCCGAGGTCACCATGCTCCACCTCGGCTGTTTACGTACAGTCGCGAAGTGTGCGCACACCGTCGAAGTCATGGGACATTCGGGGCATCTATGCGCACAAGGGCGCACGCACGGGATACCCTGTGCGAATGAGTCCCGCGCTGGAGGCGGTTTTGGCCAAGGCAGGCCTACAGGTCACCCCCGACGAGTTCCTGTCCCTCGTCGCGGACGCGGCCAAACGACTCGCCCCACCGCACCCCGACCCGGCCGGCTACTTCACGCCCGACCAGCAGGACGCCCTGACCGAGGTCGGCCTGGACCTGGGCCGGCACCGGGTGCTGGACGACCAGCCCCGGGCCCGGACCGTCGTCGCGCACGCGGTGCTCCGCGACTCGGCGATGACCGTCGCCGAAGCCGCTCGGCAACTGGGCGTCGACACCAGTCGGATCCGGCACCGGCTGGGCGTGGGCCGACTGGTCGGCTGGAAGGACCGGGGCTCCTGGCGGCTGCCCGCGTGGCAGTTCGCCGGCAACGGCGTGCTGCCGGGCCTGGAGACCGTGCTGGCCGCCGTGCCGACCGACCAGCCGGCGCTGGTCGTGGCCGGCTTCATGACCACCGAGCAGCAGGACCTGCTGGTGGAAGGCACGCGCATGTCGCCACGCGACTGGCTGCTGGCCGGCGGCGACCCGCGCCGCGTGGCCGACCTGGCCACCCAACTGGGCACGCCGGCCTAACCTTCACCGACAGGATCCGAATGTCACGGCTTCCCCAGCCGCCCGCTCCTGCCGTGTTGCAGGCGAACCTGCGCCGGACCGAGGACGTGGTGGCGGTGCACCGGGCGACCCGCCTGGTCCGCATCTTCACCGCCAAGGGCCTGCACCCCCAACGCTGGAACAGCTTCCGCTACACCGGCCCGCTCCCGCACGCCCGGTTCGACACCCAACCCCCGACCCCCGACGGCTCCCCCGCCCACGCCCAGGACCAAGGCGTCCTGTACTTCGGGCTGACCGTCCGCACCAGCATCGCCGAGGTCTTCCAGGCGACCTCGGTGGTGGACCGCCGCACCCGGAGCCCTTTCCTGGTGGTGCTCCGCCCCAGGCGAACCCTGCGCCTGCTCGACCTGGCGGGCCTCTGGCCGACCCGCGTCGGCGCTTCGCAGGAGATCAGCGCCGGCCCCAAGCACCTGACCCAGCAGTGGGCGCGGGCCATCCGGGCCGCCTACCCCGAACTGGACGGCCTCTGGTACCGCTCCTCCATGGATTCGGGCGCCCCCGCGGTCTGCCTCTGGGATCCACCCGGCGGCTCCGGCCTGCCTCCCGCCCCCGACGTCCTGCTCCCCCTCGAACACCCGGGCCTGGACCTACCTTTAGCCAGGGTCTGCGAGGAACTGAACTACACCCTCCTCGGCTGACCCCCACCACCAAGCGCTTGCACACCCTCGCCCTCCCCCCTTGCCCTGCGCGCCCGCACAGACTTCCGGCCTCGTGTTCTCCCCGTATGGCCTGCCCGCAGGGCTACCGCGCTTGTCAGGGGAGTGCAAGCACGCTTTTCGCTTGCACTCCCCTGACAAGGGTGGTCGTCTTTGACAGGCCATGCGGGGAGAACACGACCGCCCTTCCGTTTTTCCTCCCCGGAGGTCTGCCAAGCGGCGAGCGTCGCTTTTGGTTTTTAGTCTGAGAACCAACAGCGATCGGAATCCAAGTCGCTGACCGATCCCGCTGAAAAGAAGAAGAGCGTCCTCGCCGGACGGGCAGACCACCAAGGATGAGGGCAAAGCTCTTCGAGCTTTGCGGGCGTGGTGCTGTGTGTCATCCCCGTACGGCCTGGTCAAAAGACAACCATGCTTGTCTTGGGGGTGCAAGCGGTGAAGCGTGCTTGCATCCCCAAGACAAGCATGGGTGGGGTCAAGTGGTCATGGCGACGTGTGGGCGTTGACCAGGTCGTTGTAGACCTCGATCGGCTTGCGCCAGTCGAGGGTCTGGCGGGGGCGTCCGTTCAATTCGGCGGCGACTTTGTCGAGGTCGGCTTGGGTGTGGATGGAGAGGTCGGTGCCTTTGGGGAAGTACTGGCGGAGCAGGCCGTTGGTGTTTTCGTTGCTGCCGCGTTGCCAGGGGCTGTGGGGGTCGCAGAAGTAGACCGGGATGCCGGTGCGGATGGTGAAGTAGGCATGTCGGGCCATTTCGCGGCCCTGGTCCCAGGTGACGCTCTTGCGCAGGAATTCCGGGAGGGTCTCCATCTTGCGGGCGAGGAGTGTGGCGACGCGTTGGGCGTTGCGGTCGTGCGGGATGCGGACGAGCATGACGAAGCGGGTGGTGCGTTCGACCAGGGTGGCGATCTGGGAGGCGTTGCCGCGTCCGATGATCAGGTCGCCTTCCCAGAAGCCCGGAACTGCGCGGTCGTCGGCGGCTTTCGGCCGGTCGCTGATGTGGACCATGTCCTTGATGTACTGGCGGGCGGCGGCCGGCCGGGTGCGGTCCATCCGCTGGACACGGCCCTGGCGCAGCGCGAGCTTGAGTTGGGTGCGCAGCTCGCCGCGGGCCTGGAGGTAGAGGCTCTGGTAGATCGTCTCGTGCGACACGCGCATCTCCGGGTCGTCCGGGTGGTCCAGGCGCAGCCGCCGGCCGATCTGCCGCGGCGACCATTTCCGGGCGAGTCCGGCGTTCACCGCGTCGTGCAACCGCGCCGACGACTCCAGTTTACGGAGCCTGGGCCGTCGGCGGTGGTCGGCGGCCCGGCACTGCGCCCGCACCGCCCGATAGGCGAGGCGGCCTCCATTCGTGGCGATCTCCCGCGCCACCGTCGAATGATGCCGACCGAGAAGCGCACCGAGGAAACGCGTCGAACAGCGCAGGTTCCGGCTCAGCTCCCGGGAGACGACCTCCCGCTCCTCGAACGACAACAACGGGCCACCGGCCATACGACAACCCCACTACTCGACGGGCAAGATCAAATCTGCTGTCGCCATGACCGTATGACACCGCCATGGTTCGCTGCGCGCAGGCCGTACGGGGATGACACACAGCAAGGCAGGGGTGTGCGCTGCGCGCGGCTTGGGGTGTGGTGTTGTGCGGCTTTGGGATGGGTGCGCAGCGGCGAGCGCAGAAGGTGTCGAGTCAGCTTCGACTGACGGCTATTCGTTTTCGTGGAGCGGAGAGGAATCGGCCGTAGCGGACTTCGGGCAGTTCCTGGTCTCCCAGTTCGTACCGGTGCACGAGACCGTCGTGACGCCAGCCGTGGGCCTCGTAGAACTCACGGCTCTTGGTGTTGTCCTGGAAGACCCACAGCACGGCGTAGCGGAAACCCTGGGCCACGAGGTGTTTCACGCCGGCCTCGTGCACCTTGTGGCCGGCCCCGGTCCCGCGATAGCGGGGATCGGCATAGATGGCCACCATCTCACCGGTTTGCAGATCCGGGTGGGCGTCCTTCTCCTCACGGACCGCGTCGACCGCGCAATAGGCACCGATGCGGCCGGACTCCTCCACGGCGACGAAGACGCCGCTGGGCGCGGGCAGCTTCAGCACCCGTGCCCACGCCGGCAGTCGGCTCTCCGGCAGCATCCGGTCCAGTACCGGGTCGTCGACGATGCCACGGTACGAGTGCTGCCAGGCCTCGACGTTGATCCTGGCGATCTCCGGCGCGTCGTCGGGGCGTCCGGCTCGCACGGTCCACTGCATTCCGTGAGCGTGCCGCAAGGCCAGTCCGGCTCGCTAGCTTTCCACCAACTCGCCTCGGGGCGCGCCGGGGCACACGTAGCCCGCGTAGCTGGCTCCTTTGACGGAGAACCGGGTCGGCCGGAAGCGGGACGGGTCGAGCTCGTGGAACCTGGTTCGCACCACGTCGTCGAAGAGGCGTTCCGAGATCACCAGGACGAGGTCGCCCTCGCCGAGCGCCAGCGCCTTGCGCACGACCTTCGAGTCGAGCAGGCGGCACGTCACGATCGGCGCGTGGCCCACCAGGCCGAACTGGCCGGCGGTGAGGGTGCCGCAGTGCATGGCCAGCCTCATCCGCAGCGGGGTGCCCGCCGCCCGGAGGTCCCGGAGCGCACGGGCCACCTCTTCGGTGAAGTGCGCGAGCACCGACGCCGTGTCCGCGTCGGCGGGCAGCACGGCCAGCTCCCCGTCACCGCGCACCTGGCGGTACCACTGGGAACGGTCCAGTCCGGCGTTGTGGGCGGCTACGTCCAGCACCTCGCCCAGTCTCGACTGCACCAGGGACTGGTCCAGCGCGTCGAGCTTGCTGTAGCCCTCGACGTCCACGGCGACCACGAGCCGGTAGACCAGTCCGTCGAGCGGTGTCACGGTATCCAGCTTCACCAGCACAGCATGTCCCCCGGGACTCCGGGGAAGTAGCGGTATCACCGGGTTTCCGACCAGTCGTACGCGATACTGCTCAACACCCCGCGATCCACGATCGTGATCGTCCGGTACCCCATCCGTATGACGCCACGGTCCCGCAGCGACCGGAGTTCCTTGCGCGCGGTGTCCTCCTCCGCGCCCACCAGCGCGCCCAGTTCCCGTTGTGTCAGGCCCAGATCCAGCGTCACGCCCTCCGGCACGGCACGCCCGTAGCCGTCCGCCAGTTCGTCCAGGACCCGCGCCAGGCGCACGAACGCCGGGTAGCCGTTGAAGTCGATCCGCCGCTTGTCCGCCCACCGCAGCGTCTGCATGATCATCCGGGTCAACGACGGCCCGGCGTCGGGGAACCGGCCGAGGTACTGCCGGAACTGCCCGGACGAGATCACCCGGACCTGCGCGTCACCGCACACGGTGACCGTCGCCGAGCGCGGTTCGCCGCTCAGCGCCGCCATCTCGCCGACCACGTCACCGCCGACCTTGATGCTGAGCAGCGCGACCCTGCCGTTGTCCAGCGTCACGGTCGCCTTCACCACCGCCCGCACCAGCAGCACCACGTGGTCGGAGCGCTCGGACTCGCGCAGCATCACGTCGCCGCGCCGGTACACCTTGGGCACGCCCAGGCCCAGCAACGCGGTCTGGCTCGCGGGCGACAGCATGTCCAGGAAAGTCCCCGCCGGCCACGTCCCGGCCCGGGGTGGTGGGATCGCGCTCATGCTCGACCTCCTCGCAGGCGACAAGTGTGCCGCGAAACGAGGAGGCCGATCAGGGATTCCGCCGCATTCCGGCCGATTCAGCCCGGCGCCGACCGTTCCGCACCGCCGCCCCGGAAGACGTGCCCCGAAGACGTGCCCCGAAGAGGTGACCCGGAGAGGTGACCCGGAGAGGTGCCCCGGAGAGGTGCCCGGGGACGGGTGGCCGGGACAGGTCCTCAGGACAGGTGCCGGCCCCACCACTGCACGACCGCGTCGAACCGCTGCTTGCGGTGCCGGGGCTTGCCGGACCGGGTCAGCTCGTGCCCCTCGCCGGGGAACAGCAGCATCTCCGCCTCGACCCCGTTGCGCCGCAACGCGACGAACATCCGCTGCGCCTGCTCCAGCGGGCACCGCCAGTCGTGCTCGGAGTGCACGACCATGAACGGGATGGAGACCTTCTCCGCGTAGGTCAACGGGGACATGGCCTTCTGCGCCTCCGGGCTCGGCCCGCAGTACGCGTCGGTGAAGAACCAGCCGATGTCGGACGACCCGGAGAACGAGTCCCACGCGTTGACCGCGCGCTCGCTCCACGCCGCCCGGAACCGCTCGCCGTGGTGCGCGGCCAGCCACGACGTCATGAACCCGCCGTACGAGCCACCCATCACGCCGACCCGGTCGGCGTCCAGGTCCGGCCGCTCCAGCGCCACGTCGAGCACCGACAGCACGTCGTCCACGTCCACGGTGCCGAACCCGCCGATCACGGACTGCCCGTGCGCCTGCCCGTACCCCGCCGACCCGCGCGGGTTGGGCAGCACCACGGCGTACCCGGCGCCCGCGTACACCTGGGCTTCGTCGAAGAACCCCCAACCGTGGTACATGAACGGCCCGCCGTGCACCGCCAGCACCACCGGGTGCGGCCCCTCGCCCTCGGGCAGCACCAGCCAGCCGTGCACCGGGTAGCCGTCCGACGCCGACCCGGTCAGCTCGATCGCCGGCCGCAACGGCACGGTGGAACCGAACGACGTCAACACCTCCCCGCCGACGCGCACGACCTCGCCCGTGTTGTCCGACCGCGCGACGACCGCCACGACCGTGTCGCCGTCCGCCGCGAACGACTTCACCTCGGCGCGTTCACCGGCCATCAGTTCCAGCGACGACAGCGGCAGCTCGGACCCGTCCACGGGCACGCGCCGCAACTCCACCGCACCCCGGTTGCGCACTGCCACCAGCACGCCGTCGCCGACCGGGACCGGTGCGCCCGCGGCCTTCTCGCAGTCGACGCTCTCCATCTCGGTGACCCGGGTCGGCGCGCCGCCGGAGTACCGCCACAGGCTCATGTTGCGCGCGATGCTGTGCACACCGTTGGACTCGGTCGCGTAGAACACGATGCCGCCGTCGGGCAGGGCCACCGGGTACGCGGCCAACCCGTGCGTCTGCACCAGCAACCGGGGCTCGCCGCCGTCCACGGACACCGTGTAGAGGTCCTTGTGCAGCGTCTCCACCACACCGAGCTCGCGGTCGGCGACGAACAGCAGCGCCGTCCCGTCGGCCGTCCACGCCGGGTCGGCCACGTCGAACGTGCCGTCGGTCAGCTCGACCGGTTCAGCGGCGGCGTCGGCGATGTCGACCACGAACAGCCTGGGGTGGCGGTCCGCGGTGAACCCGATGTCGTCCAGCCGGTAGTCCAGCCGCTGGATGTGCCGGGGCGCTTCGGTGTCCGGCGTCGGCGCGTCCTCGCCGTCGGCCGGTGCCACCCCGTACCGCCCGGCCTCGGGCACGCGCGAGGTGAACGCGATGCGCCGGGAGTCCGGCGACCACACCGGCACGCCCGCACCCAGCTTGAGGTCCGTGACCCGACGCGCGTCGCCGCCCGCCGCGGGCATCAGGTGGAGCTGCGGGGCCTGGCCCCGCTCGCCGACGCGGAGGAACGCGACCCACTGCCCGTCCGGCGAGATCCGGGGGGTGAGGTCGCGTTCCGCCCACGTCCAGCGCCGTGCGCCGCCGCCGTCCAGGGGCACGGCGTACAGCCCGCCCCGGTAGGCGTTCGCGGCGACGTCCGGCGTGGAGACGTTCACCAGGACCAGGTCCCCCCGCACCGACACGGAGCCGGGCAGGGTCAGCGACTGCAAGTCATCGGGGCGCACGAAGGAGCACGCTACCGCACAAGTCCTTAGCAAGGCTCACGAGATTTTGACGCTCACAGTTTCGTCGGCCGACGACTCCGCGTGCCCGCCCGGCCACCGCCGGGCCGGCGTCACTTGCCGACCGGCTTGACCGACTCCGGGTCGCGCCTGACCTTGATCAGCGACGCGACCGTGGTGATCGCCAGGACACCCACGATCACCGACAGCGACAGCTCGATCCCGATCACCGGCACCGGCAGCGGCTCGCCGTCGTTGAGGAACCACAGCGAGTTCGAGTGCAGCGCCTCCAGGATCAGCTTCACGCCGATGAAGCCGAGGATCACCGACAGCCCGATGGACAGGTAGACCAGCTTGTTCAGCAGGCCGCCGAGCAGGAAGTACAGCTGCCGCAGGCCCATCAGCGCGAACGCGTTGGCCGCGAAGACCAGGAACGGCTCCTTGGTCAGGCCGAAGATCGCCGGGATGGAGTCCAGCGCGAACAGCAGGTCGGTGGTGCCGATGGCGACGATGACGATGAACATCGGCGTGGCGAACCGCTTGCCGTCGATCTTCAGGAACGACTTGGCGCCGTGGTACTCGTCGGTCACCGGGAACACCTTGCGCACGATGCGCAGCGCCGCGTTCTCCTTGTACTCCTCTTCCTCCTCCTCGTGGTCGGTCCGCGCCAGCTTGTAGCCGGTGTAGATGAGGAACGCCCCGAAGATGTAGAAGACCCAGCTGAACTTCGCGATGACCGCCGCGCCGACGGCGATGAAGATGCCGCGCATCACCAGCGCCATCAGGATGCCGATCAGCAGCACCTTGTGCTGGTGGATCGCGGGCACCTTGAAGGTGGTCATGATGATCAGGAAGATGAACAGGTTGTCGACGCTGAGCGAGTACTCGGTGATGTACCCGGCGAAGTACTCACCCGCGTACGTGCCGCCGGAGAAGTACCAGATGCCCAGGCCGAACACGATCGCCACCGCGACGTAGAAGGTGACCCACCGCCCGGCTTCACCGAGGCTCACCTCGTGCGGTTTGCGGTCGACGATGAAAAGGTCGATCGCAAGCAGGGCCAACAGACCTGCGATCGTCGCGATCCACAACCACGCGGGAACAGCCATCGAAACACCTCCGGTACATCGCGCGCACGCCAATGACCGGAGGTCTCCTCCGTCGGCTCTGGGAACCGACCGGCGGCACCGGGACCCCGACGCTGGGCTCCGTGCTGACGACACCGCCGCTCAGGGAGTACTCCCCTCCACGCTGGCCACAGTCTCACGCATGATTGCGGTCCAGCGCCAGCCGGGGTGATCAGACCCACCCGGCCGGGGGCACCGCCGGCTGAGAACAGGAGGCCCGCGTCACCCCGTGTTCTCAGCAAACCCGGCCTCCGCGCCGAACTCCGCCTAAGGTCAACAAGGTGGCCCTCTCCTCCCGCTTCCGCGGCAGGTGGTCGCTCCCCGCGCTGGTCGTGCTGGTCGCCCTGGTGGGCGCCGTCGTGGTCTGGGCGCGGCAGGGCGACGACCCGCCCCCGGTGACCAAGCGCGACGCGGTGATCGACGTCCCGGAGAGCCCGGACAGCGACCGGGCGATCCAACTCGACACCACGCTCTACCTGCCCGAACGCACTCCCGCACCGGCCGTCCTGCTGCCCCACGGCTTCGGCGGCAGCAAGGACAGCGTGGCCACCCAGGCGACCGAGCTGGCCCAGCGCGGGTTCGTCGTGCTGGCCTACTCGGCGCGCGGCTTCGGCCGCAGCTCCGGCCAGATCGCGCTGAACTCGCTGGACCACGAGGTCCGCGACGCGCAGAAGCTGCTGGACTGGCTGGCCACCCGCGAGGAGGTGCGCACCGACGCGGCGGGCGACCCGCGGGTCGGCGTGACCGGCGGGTCCTACGGCGGCGCCCTGGCGCTGTCGCTCGCGGGCGTGGACCGCCGGGTGGACACCATCGCGCCGGTCATCACGTTCAACGACCTGGGTCAGGCGCTGCTGCCGAACGCCGCCCGCACGGACCCGGTGGACACCACCTCGCCGTCGCCGGGCGCGTTCGCCGAGGACGGCGTGTTCAAGCGGTCCTGGGCGGGCATCTTCTTCTCCGCCGGGCTGTCCGGCGGCGACCTGGCCGGTCCCGGCCAGGAGGCGCAGGAGCCGGGCCAGGACAACGACGGCCAGGCGCTGAACGACGCGTCGGCGGCCAACACCGCGCCCCAGCAGCAGGGTGCGCCGCGCCCGTCCGGCCCGGTCAACGGCGCGTGCGGCCGGTTCCAGGCCGACGTGTGCGCCGCGTACACCGACGTCGCGACCACCGGCCAGGCGAGCGCGCGCACCCTGGAGGTGCTGCGCCGCTCCTCGCCCGCGACGGTGACCAACCGGATCACCCAGCCGACGATGATCGTGCAGGGCGAGCAGGACACCCTGTTCGGCCTGGACCAGGCCGACGCCAACGCCCGCCAGATCGCCGCGAACGGCGCGAAGGTCAAGGTGGTCTGGTACTCCGGCGGCCACGACGGCGGGTCGCCCGGCCCGGACCTGCGCGGGAGGATCGCCGACTGGATGGCGTTCCACCTGGACGGCAAGGGCAGCGATCCGGGGGTCGGCTTCGAGTACACCGTGGTCGGCGCGTTCCGCAGCAGCGGGTCGCCGTCGCTGCGCAACGTGATCGCACCGCACTACCCCGGGCTGCCCGGCGGCGACCCGGTCGAGCGCCGGGCCGTCGCACTGGCCGACCGCGAGCAGACGGTGGTCAACCCGGCGGGCGGCAACCCGGCGGCGGTGAGCAGCCTGCCCGGCCTCGGCTCGGCCCTGTCCCGGTCCAGTTCGATCTCGTCGCGGCTGTCGATCGACCTGCCGGGCCAGGCCGCGGTGTTCGCCAGCGAGCCGTTCACCTCGCAGGTGCTGCTGACCGGCGCGTCCACCGCACGGCTGAGGGTGGCGGCGGTGCCCGGCCAGCCGGTGCCCGCCGAGGGCGCGGTGCTGTTCGCCAAGCTCTACGACGCGGACGCCAACGGCGTGCGCACGCTGCCCGGCTCGGCGGTCGCGCCGATCCGCATCCGGAACCTGCCCGCCGACGGCACACCGGTCGACGTGACGGTGACGCTGCCCGGCGCGGTGCGCCCGGTGGAGAGCGACCACCGGCTGCAGCTCGTGGTGTCCACCACCGACCAGGCGTACGCGAACGCCGCGCAGCCCACCGCGTACCGGATCTCGCTGGCCTCGCCGGACCTGTCGGTGCCGGTCGTGGCGGGCGTGAACGCCACCAGCGACGTGCCGACCGAGGCGTTGTGGGGCATCGCGATCGTGCTGATCGTGTGCCTGATCGCGGCGGTGGTGGCGTGGTTCCGCCGCCGGCTGGCCGCCGACGTCGACCCGGACCTGGCCGGCGTGCCGCTGGTGATCTCCGGCCTGACCAAGTCCTACCCCGGCGGGCTGACCGCGGTGAAGGACCTGTCGTTCCGGGTGGAGCACGGCCAGGTGCTGGGTCTGCTCGGGCCCAACGGCGCGGGCAAGACCACCACGCTGCGGATGCTGATGGGCCTGATCACGCCGTCCGAGGGCGAGATCCGGGTGTTCGGCCACCGGATCAGCTCCGGCGCGCCCGTGCTGTCCCGCATCGGTTCGTTCGTGGAGGGCTCGGGCTTCCTGCCGCACCTGTCCGGCCACGCGAACCTGCGGCTGTACTGGGCGGCGACCGGCCGCCCGGCGGAGCAGGCGCACTTCGACGAGGCGCTGGAGATCGCGGGCCTGGGCGACGCGGTGCACCGCCGGGTGCGCACGTACAGCCAGGGCATGCGGCAGCGGCTGGCGATCGCGCAGGCCATGCTCGGCCTGCCGGACCTGCTGGTGCTCGACGAGCCGACCAACGGGCTCGACCCGCCCCAGATCCACCAGATGCGCGAGGTCCTGCGGCGCTACGCGGCGGCCGGGCGCACCGTGCTGGTGTCCTCGCACCTGCTCGCCGAGGTCGAGCAGACGTGCAGCCACGTCGTGGTGATGCACAAGGGCACCCTGGTCGCGGCCGGTCCGGTGGAGGAGATCGCGACGGGCAGCGGCGAGGCCAGCTTCCGGGTCGACCAGCCCGAGGAGGCGGCCACCGTGCTGCGCGGGCTGGTCGGCGTGCACGGCGTGGCGGTGGACGGCGAGCAGGTGCACGCCAGCCTCAACGGCACCCCGCGCGCCGAGGCGTTGCAGGCGTTGGTGAAGGCCGGGGTGGCGGTGGACCAGGCCGGTCCGCGCCGCCGACTGGAAGACGCGTTCCTGGAGTTGGTGGGCGAATGAAGACCTCAGGTGCGGGTGCCCACGACACGGGCGGCGTGCACACCGATCCGTCGGCGATCTCCGACCTGACCGACGCGGCCGCGCACGAGAACTCGTCGGTCGCGCCGGACGGCTCGAAGGTCGGCTACCGGGCGGGGCGGACGCTGCCGATCCGGGTGGAGCTGGCCCGGCAGCTGCGCCGCCGGCGGACCCAGCTGGTGCTGGGCTTCCTGGTGCTGCTGCCGTTCATCCTGGTGGTGGCGTTCGAGCTGGGGCAGGCGTCGCCGAACCGGCGGTCCGGCGGGTTCGTCGACCTGGCCACGGCCAGCGGCGTGAACTTCGTGATCCTCACGCTGTTCGTGAGCGGGAGCTTCCTGCTGCCGATGATCGTGGCGCTGTTCTTCGGCGACACCATCGCCTCCGAGGCGTCCTGGTCGAGCTTGAAGTACTTGCTGGCGGCACCTGTCCCGCGGCACCGGCTGCTGCGCAAGAAGGCGCTGGCGTCCGGGCTGCTGTCGGTGTTCGCGCTGGTCCTGCTGCCCGCCGTGGCGCTGTTGGTGGGTGTGATCTGGTACGGGGCGGGCGAGGCGGTCAGCCCGACCGGTGAGGCGGCGTCGTTCGGCTCCGGCGTGTACGGCGTGGCGCTGGCGGTCTGCTACATCTCCGTCCACCTGTTCTGGGTGGCGGGGCTCGCGCTGTACCTGTCGGTGTCCACGGACGCGCCGCTGGGCGCGGTCGGCGGTGCGGTGCTGGCGTCGATCCTGTCGCAGATCCTGGACCAGATCACCGCGCTGGAGGACCTGCGGGACTACCTGCCCACGCACTACGCGCTGGCGTGGGCGGACCTGCTGTCGTCCGACGTGGACTGGTCGCAGATGGCCCGCGGGACGTTCTCGGCACTGGCCTACGGCGCGTTCTTCACGCTCCTCGCGGCCCGCAAGTTCGCCCGCAAGGACATCACCAGCTGAGGACCGGCCCACCGGGAGCGCTTGCCGCTCCCGGTGGGCCACCAGGTTCCCGGTCGTGGATCTCGGACACCTCCCGGCACGCGAGCGACTTCGCGGGCCGGGAGGTGTCCGTCGCTCCGGAGGTCAGGGCCGGGGTTTCTTCGACTTCGGCAACTTGGCGACGACCGCGTCATAGGACCGGTCGAGCAGCTCCCGCACGTCGTCGGCGGGCACGCCACCGCCCAACTGCACCCGGTTCCACCCGTAGCGGCCGATGTAGGCGCTGACCGTGATGTCGTCCGGGAAGCGGTCACGCCACTCGGCCGCTTCCTCGGCGTTCACCCCGCACTTCACGCCGACCGCCTGCCCGGACAGCCCGATGAACGCGAACGCCTTCCCGCCCACCTTGCACACCAGCTCCTCGTCACCCCACGGATAGCTCTCCTCCGCCCCGGCCTTGGCCAGGCAGTACGCGATCACCTCGTCGAGCGTCATAGCCGCACACGCTAAACCGGCACACCGACAAAACCCGGCCCGCTCACCCGCACCCTCCCCGACCGGCCTGACCGACGCGCCGGGGGACGATGGCCCGCGACCCGGCAGCACCCGGTCCGGGACAGCGGACAGCCCCAGCGCTTCGACAGCACCGGGGCCGGTCGCGGGGAACGTCGGCCTTCACCCGACGCCGGCCGCTCACGGGGCCGGCCGACCCCGGCGCCCGCCGGACTGGCCGACTCCGACGCCAGCCACCCGCAGGACCGGCCGGCACCCCGCCGCACTCAGCCGACTCCGACACCGGCCACCGGCAGGGCTAGCCGGCCCGCCGTCCGCAGGGCTGACCGACCCCGGCGCCCGCCGGGATCACTTCACGCCGGCGGCGTCCATCCCCCGGAGTTCCTTCTTCAGGTCCTGGATCTCGTCGCGCAGCCGGGCCGCGAGTTCGAACTGGAGTTCCCGCGCCGCGTTCATCATCTGGTCGGTCAGCTGCTGGACCAGGTCGGCCAGCTCCGACCGGGCCATGGTGCCGGTGTCGCGCTCGGCCAGCACGCCCGAGCTGCGACCGCTCGCGCCGGGGTCGCCGGTCGGCTTCTTGCCGCGCGACGCGTTGCGACCCGAGCCGCCGGGCTCGATGGCGTCCTCGGCCTCGGCGTAGACCTGCTCCAGGATGTCGGTGATCTTCTTGCGCAGCGGCTGCGGGTCCAGGCCGCGTTCCTCGTTGTAGGCGACCTGCTTGGCCCGCCTGCGGTTCGTCTCGTCGATCGCGTGCCGCATCGAGTCGGTGATGCGGTCCGCGTACATGTGGACCTCGCCCGACACGTTGCGGGCGGCACGGCCGATGGTCTGGATGAGGCTCGTGCCGGACCGGAGGAAGCCCTCCTTGTCCGCGTCCAGGATCGACACCAGCGACACCTCGGGCAGGTCCAGGCCCTCGCGGAGCAGGTTGATGCCGATCAGCACGTCGTACTCGCCCAGCCGCAGCTGGCGCAGCAGCTCGACCCGGCGCAGGGTGTCCACCTCGGAGTGCAGGTAGCGGACCCGGATGCCGAGTTCCAGCAGGTAGTCGGTGAGGTCCTCGGACATCTTCTTGGTCAGCGTGGTCACCAGGACGCGCTCGTCGCGCTCGGCCCGCGCCCGGATCTCGTGCACCAGGTCGTCGATCTGGCCCTCGGTCGGCTTGACGACCACCTGCGGGTCGACCAGGCCGGTCGGGCGGATGACCTGCTCCACGAACTCGCCGCCCGCCTGGCCCATCTCGTACGGGCCGGGCGTCGCCGACAGGTAGACCGTCTGACCGATCCGGTCGGCGAACTCCTCCCAGGTCAGCGGCCGGTTGTCGAGCGCGCTGGGCAGCCGGAAGCCGTGCTCCACCAGGTTGCGCTTGCGGGACGCGTCGCCCTCGTACATGCCGCCGATCTGCGGCACCGTCACGTGCGACTCGTCGATGACCAGCAGGAAGTCGTCCGGGAAGTAGTCGATCAGGGTGGCGGGCGCGGTGCCGGCGGCCCGGTCGTCGATGTGCCGCGAGTAGTTCTCGATGCCCGAGCAGAAGCCGACCTGGCGCATCATCTCGATGTCGTACGAGGTGCGCATGCGCAGCCGCTGCGCCTCCAGCAGCTTGCCCTGCCGCTCCATCCTCGCCAGCTGGTCGGCCAGCTCCGCCTCGATGTTCTGGATGGCCCTCTCCATCCGCTCCGGGCCGGCCACGTAGTGCGTCGCCGGGAAGATGCGGAGCTCGTCCACTTCCTTGATCACGTCGCCGGTGAGCGGGTGCAGGTAGTACAGCTTGTCGATCTCGTCGCCGAAGAACTCGACGCGCAGCGCCAGCTCCTCGTACGCCGGGATGATCTCCACCGTGTCGCCGCGCACCCGGAAGGTGCCCCGGTTGAACGCCACGTCGTTGCGGGCGTACTGGACGTCCACCAGGGCGCGCAGCAGCAGGTCGCGGTCGACCTCGCCGCCGACCTCCAGCTGGATGGAGCGGTCCAGGTAGGACTGCGGTGTGCCCAGGCCGTAGATGCACGACACGGACGCCACCACGATGACGTCCCGCCTGGTCAGCAGGCTCATGGTGGCCGAGTGGCGCAGCCGCTCGACGTCCTCGTTGATCGAGGAGTCCTTCTCGATGTAGGTGTCCGTCTGCGGGATGTACGCCTCGGGCTGGTAGTAGTCGTAGTAGCTGACGAAGTACTCCACCGCGTTGTCGGGGAAGAACTCCTTCAGCTCGTTCGCCAGCTGCGCGGCCAGCGTCTTGTTCGGCGCCATCACGAGGGTCGGGCGTTGCAGCTTCTCCACCAGCCACGCCGTGGTGGCCGACTTGCCGGTGCCGGTCGCGCCCAGCAGCACGACGTCCTTCTCGCCCGCCTTGATGCGGCGTTCGAGTTCGGCGATCGCGGCCGGCTGGTCACCGGCGGGCTGGTAGTCGCTGACCACGCGGAACTGCCCGTCGGTGCGGGGGATGTCGCCGACGGGGCGGTGCGCCGAGTGCGCCTTGACCGGGATCTCGGTTGGGAAAGCCACGGGAACGACGGTACGCCCCGGGTACGACACTCTTCGATCGGTCCAGGTCGGAGGGCCTCAGCAGTCACAGCCGCAACAGCAGTCACAACCACCGTCGCCCCGGCCGGAGCCGCAGCCGCAGTCTCCGCCGCAGTCGCAGTTCCCCTCGTGCCACTGGCCGCTGAACGGACCGGGGAACGGGTCGCGGCAGCAGTACTGGCAGGTGCCGCACTGGTAGAGCACCGCCAGGCAGCCCAGGAGCAGCCCGCGCCCGCGCGGCGGGTGGACCAGCTTCGGCCAGCACCACAGCCCGCCACCAGGACCGGGCTGCTTGCCGTTCCTGTCCCACTTGGTCGGACGTGGCGGCGGCCCGTCGCCCCCGCCCCCGTGAGCGCCGGCGGGCGGCACCGGACCAGGCGGCGGCACGCTGCCGTACGGGTGCTGCGCGGGCGGGTACATACCGGGCTGAGGGTGCCACCCGGGCGGCGTGTCCCTCGGCCCGTGCCCTGACGGCGGCTGCGCCCCGGAACCCCGGGGCCCGTGCGCGTGAGGCTCGCCGAACGCCCGTCGGATCGACTCCTGCACCTCGTGCACCAACAGCGCGTGCACCAGCCGCCCGTCGACGAACTCCACCTCGCGCAACGCCAGCTTGATCCCCAGCGCCGCGTCGTCGCACAACCGCCGTGCCTCGGCCAACGAGGTCCCGGTGGCCTCCAGCGGGTTCCAGGCGCCCGAGGCCCGGTCCTCGTCGAGGTCCTCCACGGCGTCCAACAGGTGCGCCAACCGCCCGAACAAGCGCCCCACCTCGCGCAGCGGAGCGACGTTCCCCGGACGTCCCGCCAGCACGGCGGTCTGCGCGACGGCCTCACCACTGGCCGTCTCGGTCGGCTCCGTGACCAGCAGGACGGAGCTGCCGAGCCCGGCCGCCGCCTCGACCTCCGCCTGCCGCCGCACGGCCGCGACCAGCACCGCCGTGTCGAACCCCAGGTCAGCGCCCGTTTCCGCGGCCTGGTCGGCCCACCGCCGGGCCACCTGACGTCCAAGTCCGCGCACGGGCGCGCGCGAGAACGCCCCGTCGCGGTCGTCCACGTGGTCGCCGACCTTCGCCGACGCCAACACCAGGGAGACCGCCGCCGCCAGCCGCGCGCCCGCACCCACGGCCACGTCGGCGGACTTCATGCCGCGCAACGCGCACGGCCCCGCAGCACGCCGCGAACGACTCGTCTGGGCCTCCACCAGAGCGGAGATGACCAGTCCGTCGTAGTTGGTGACGAGCCGGGCCAGGTGGCCGTGGTCGTCGCGCAGCGCCAGGCACAGGCCGCACAAGTGCGCCAGCCACGATGCGCGCAGGTCCGCGCCCAATCGGTTGCGGCAAGGCCGGATGATCCCGAACATGGCCGGAAGACTAAGCGATCATCCTACATTCGGGTGACAGACACGGGTGTTCGGCGGGTAGCGGTGCATAGGGTGCGCATCGTGACGCGGAGCGCGGCAGGGACGTCCCAGATGCACATCCACCCGCCGAAGATCGAGTACTTCGACCTCGACGCGAAGAGCAACACGGACCCGAAGGGCCACCTGCGCGGGGTCGACGAGTACCGGCTGACCCGGCACGGCCTCTACATGTTCCGCCCGGTGCCCGGCCACTCGCAGCTGTCCCACTTCGAGTCGTGGCTGCTGCCCGACCACGGCCTGCGCGTCACCCGCCAGTCGTGGCACCCCGGTCAGGAACGCGACTACGACCTGTACCTGGACGTGGTGGAGATCAGCTCCAGCGGGCCGGTGTGGAAGACGGTGGACCTGTACCTGGACCTGATCGTGCGCACCGGCCGCAGCGTCACCGTGCTGGACACCGACGAGCTGCTGGCGGCTCTGGACCGGGGCCTCATCCAGCCGCACCGGGCCCAGTGGGCGCTGGAGACCACGTACCGGGCGGTGGCCGGCATCGCGGCCCACGGGCACGATGCGGTGCGCTGGCTGGCGGCCCAGGGCACGGTCACCACCTGGCGCCGGCGGTAATACAAAGGGTGACACTGAACGGTCAACCGCCATCCGAGTCCGTCACCGGATAGAGACCTCCTACACCACAGACCGTGATGTAACAAATCGACCCGCAGTGTTACCGCCCGCACACTTACGGCTACCCTCGGGTCGCGTGGGAGCGGTCATCACACCTCAGCTGGTCGACGTGGTCGACACCGTCAGTGCAGTTCGGAGCTACTCTTCGGGCACGTCCCGATACCTGACGGCGTGCCGGGTGGAGCGCTGGGGCCTCCGGTTGGAATGCCCCACCCCGGAAGACCCGTTCTCCGATTCGGAGGTCACCTGGTTGATGCCGGACCTCGGTCTCCGGCTCACCCACCACCGCCCCCGCTCACGCCACGCCCGCAGCGGCCCGAGCGTCCTCACGGCGGTGCGCGTGCAGCGTGACGGGCGCTCCTGGCGCACCACCGACCTGCTGCTCGGCCTGGCCGTCCCCGGCGGGACCACGGCGCGGATCGTGCGCTCGGAGGAGTTCGCCGCGGCGGTGGCAGGCCGGGTGCTGGGGCCGGACGACGCCGACCAGGCCCTGCGCACCGTGCACCGGACGTTGGAGGAGGTCAGCCTGCACCGCCACGACCTCGGTGCCTGGCTGACCCACCGGGGCATCTACGACGTCTGGCCGTCCCTGTAGAAAGCGGCCATCCGCGCCACCGCGGCCGTCATCCAGAGCTCCTTGGACTCCCCGTAGGCGAAGCCGTCGACATCCCCGGCGTGCCGACGGGAGAGTTCGAGCTTCAGCGCCTCGTACTCGCCACGGGCCTGCCCGTCGGCCCGCAGCCAGTCCCGGAACCGGAGCGCCCACTCCCAAGCCGGCCCGCCTTCGACGCGAACGTGCAGGTTGACCCGCCGCTTCGGATCAGCTCCGGCGTGCAACCGCTTCCGCCAGTCCTCCGGGGCGCCGTACTTCACCGAGTCCTCGCCGGCCCCGAGCGACGGGAAACCGGCCTGGGTCAGGGCCTCGGCGATCCCGTCCGCCTCGTCCAGCGACCGCACCCCGAGCTGGAAGTCGAGCACGTCCTTGGCGGCGAGTCCCGGAATCGAGGTCGACCCGATGTGCTCGACCCGACGTCCCCCACCCGCCAACTCGATCCGCCTGCCGACCCGCGCCGCCTGCTCGGGCCAGGTCGGGTCGTAGGGCACCACCTTCGGCGGCCCGGAGGCGTACCGCCGAAGACGGACGTTCGCCTCGTACGGCACCAGCCGATCCGCCCACAACCCGTCGACCTCGGCCAACACCCGATCAGGCGTGCCGGAGTTGTCCAACCAGACATCGGCCACCTGCCGCCGCTGCTCGTCCCCCGCCTGCTTCGCGATCCGACTGCGCGCGTCCCGCTCGTCCAACCCCCGCCCGACGAGCCGCTCGACCCGCTGCCCGACCTCGGCGTGCACGATCAACACCAGGTGGTACATCGGCGCGAGCCCGTTCTCCACCAGCAGCGGGACGTCGTGCACGACCACCGCGTCCTCCGGCGCAGCCGCGACCAACTCCGCCGTGCGCGCCGCGATCTTCGGGTGCGTGATGCCGTTGAGCGTCAGGCGCGCCTCGTCGTCGCTGAAGACCTTCGCAGCCAGCGCGGCCCGATCAAGCGCCCCGTCCGCATCCAGCACCCCGGGACCGAACGCCTCTTCGATCTCCCGGAGCCCCTCCGAACCGGGCGCGACGACCTCACGCGCCAGCCGATCGGCGTCGATCACCACCGCCCCGTGCTCGGCGAGCCGCCCCGCGACCGTCGACTTCCCCGACCCGATGCCCCCCGAGAGGCCCACGCGCAACATGCCCTCAGTCTGCCCCGCCGCTTCGCCCCCCTGCCGCCCGGACGCCCGCCCCCTCGCCGCTCTGCCTCGCCCTACCGCTTCGACGCCCGTACGCGCCGGCGCAGGCTCTGCGCCTCCCGTGCGCGCCGGCGCAGACCCCTGGCCTCGTGTTCTCCCGTATGGCCTGGGCGCAGCCCAACCGCGCTTGTCAAGGGGTATCGACGACACCCCCGCACCGCACCCGCCCCCGTCGATACCCCTTGACGAGTGTGGTTGCCTCCGGCAGGCCATACGGGAGAACACGACGCCCTTCCCCCCGGAGGCCTGCCCAGCGGCGAGCGCCCGCTTTTCACGCTCTCACCGCTGCTACCACTCCTACCGCGCTTCACGCGCCGGCCCCTCAAGTCCCTTCGATCGGCGTCATCGACTGCGCAGCCAGCGCAGCCAGCACCCCGGTCATCTGGTCGTCCGGCACGAACCCGACCTTCGCCCGAGCCACGAACGTCGTCTTCCCCAACGACCCGATGAGCAACCGCTCACCCGCCGTGCTGACCAGGAACCCCTTCTGCTTCCCCACGTCGACCTCGGCCACCGAGCCGCCCGCCTCCCGCTCGGCGCTCACGCTCTCCGTGACCCTCTCCTTGGCCGCACCCTCGTCCGAGTACGCGGCCAGCCCGATGATCAACGGGGCGGAGTCGAACGACTGACGGTCGCCCACGTCGTAGTAGCAGTCGATCTTCTTGGTGCGTCCCAGCGACGGCTCCGGGATCCCGATGATCTGCTTCAGCTCGCCCTGCAACTCACGGCCGACCCGCTGGTTCACCACGTCCACCGGCACGATGAACTCGCAGTCGTCGGGCAGCTCGCGATCCACCATCACCGGCGTCCGCACCGCCGAGGTGGGCGCCATGATGGTCGGGATCTGGGGCGGCGGAGCCGGTGGGGGCTTCTCCGACGAGCATCCCGAAAGGACCGCCATCGCGGCCAACACCGTTGCCCCGAGCCGACTTCGCGCGCCCATAGACCTCTCAATTTAGCGCAAGACGACGCCCCGCACCTCGCACTCGGCACACGACGACGGCCCCGCACCTGAACCGGTGCGGGGCCGTCGCCCTGTCTTCACGAAGCCCAGCGGGCCTCTTCACGAGGCCCGACGGACCTCAGCGGTCAAGCACGCGGTGTCACGCGCCGCCCGACAGCTTCTCGCGGAGCGCGGCCAGCTGCTCGTCGCTGGCCAGGGTGCCGCCGGCCTGGGCCGGGGCACCGGTGCTGCTGCTGCCGCCGCCGGCCGCCGCCGCCGGGGCTTCGCCGCCGGAGGAGTAGTTGGTCTCCCCCGCCGCCTCTTCCTCGGCCGCCGCCGCCTTCGCGACCTGCTTCATGTGGGCCTCGTAGCGGGTGTGGGCCTCGGCGTACTGCCGCTCCCACTCCTCCCGCTGCTTGTCGAAGCCTTCCTGCCACTCCTGGGTCTCCGGGTCGAAGCCCTCGGGGTAGATGTAGTTGCCCTGGTCGTCGTACTCGGCGGCCATGCCGTACTGGGTCGGGTCGAACTCGGAGTCGACCGTGAAGCCCTCGTTGGCCTGCTTGAGCGACAGCGAGATCCGGCGGCGGTCCAGGTCGATGTCGATGACCTTGACCATCACGTCGTCGCCGACCTGGACGACCTGCTCCGGGATCTCCACGTGGCGCTCGGCCAGCTCGGAGATGTGGACCAGGCCCTCGATGCCCTCGTCCACCCGGACGAACGCGCCGAACGGAACCAGCTTGGTGACCTTGCCCGGCACGATCTGGCCGATCGCGTGGGTCCGGGCGAACTGGCGCCACGGGTCTTCCTGGGTCGCCTTCAGGGACAGCGAGACGCGCTCGCGCTCCATGTCGACGTCCAGGACCTCGACCGTGACCTCCTGGCCGACCTCGACGACCTCGGACGGGTGGTCGATGTGCTTCCAGGACAGCTCCGAGACGTGCACCAGGCCGTCCACGCCACCCAGGTCCACGAAGGCACCGAAGTTGACGATGGAGGACACGACGCCCTTGCGGACCTGGCCCTTCTGCAGCTGGTTGAGGAACTCGCTGCGGACCTCGGACTGGGTCTGCTCCAGCCACGCGCGGCGGGACAGGACCACGTTGTTGCGGTTCTTGTCCAGCTCGATGATCTTGGCTTCGAGCTCGCGGCCGACGTACGGCTGGAGGTCGCGGACGCGCCGCATCTCCACCAGCGAGGCGGGGAGGAAGCCGCGCAGGCCGATGTCCAGGATGAGGCCGCCCTTGACGACCTCGATGACCGTGCCCTTGACGGGCTCGTCCTTCTCCTTGAGGGCCTCGATGGTGCCCCAGGCGCGCTCGTACTGAGCGCGCTTCTTGGAGAGGATCAGCCGACCTTCCTTGTCCTCCTTCTGGAGCACAAGGGCCTCGACCTCGTCACCGACCTTCACAACCTCGTTGGGGTCGACGTCATGCTTGATCGACAACTCGCGCGAGGGGATGACGCCCTCGGTCTTGTAGCCGATGTCGAGCAGGACCTCGTCCCGGTCGACCTTGACGATGGTGCCCTCGACGATATCGCCATCGTTGAAGTACTTGATGGTCTTGTCGATGGCGGCGAGGAAGTCCTCCTCCGTCCCGATATCGTTGATAGCGATCTGCTTCGGCGCTTTGACAGCCGGGACAGTGGTGGTGTCGGTGGACATTAGGTAGGTGGCTCCGGTACGGATTGGGGTTGTCTGACCTTGGGTGCAACGCTGCGCGGGAGGCAAGGCTTCCCCCGACGACCGATCCCGTGACGTGCATACCGATCCTGGGCAGCGCGAACCCACTACGCGGGCGGTATCGTACGCGGCTCGGCGACCACCGGGCAAACCGGTACCCCGGCGGGTAACCCTGAAGGAGCAGTGTGTCCGACCAGCACGCGAGCGCGGAACTGGCGCTCGGCACCACCGGCATCGCCAAGCGGGGGGCCGACGCGGCCGAGTCGCGGGCCGCGAACCGGATCTGGTGGGACGCCGACGCGGACGACTACCACGCCGAGCACGGGGCGTTCCTGGGCTCGGCGGACTTCGTCTGGTGCCCGGAGGGGGTGCGCGAGGAGGACGCCCGCTTCCTCGGCGACGTCCGCGACCGGCGGGTGCTGGAGATTGGCTGCGGTTCCGCTCCGTGCGCCCGGTGGCTGGCGTCCCGGGGTGCGCGCGCGGTCGCGTTCGACATCTCCGCCGGGATGCTGCGGCACGCCGTGGCGGCCAACGCGGACACCGGCATCGACGTGCCCCTGGTGCAGGCCAGCGCGGACCAGCTGCCGTTCGCGGACGGCTCGTTCGACGCCGCGTGCTCGGCGTTCGGCGCGGTGCCGTTCGTGGCCGACGTCGGCGAGGTGTTCCGCGAGGTGGCCCGGGTGCTGCGGCCGGGCGCGCCCTGGGTGTTCTCCGTGACTCACCCGATCCGGTGGATCTTTCCGGACGACCCCGGGCCGAACGGCCTGACCGTGACCCAGTCGTACTTCGACCGCACGCCTTACGTGGAGGTGGACGACAGCGGCCGGGCGACCTACGTCGAGCACCACCGCACGCTGGGCGACTACGTCCGCGCGCTGGTCGGCGCGGGGCTGGAGCTGGTCGACGTGGTGGAACCCGAGTGGCCCGCCGGGCACACCCGGACGTGGGGCCAGTGGAGCCCGCTGCGCGGGCGGCTGTTCCCCGGCACCGCGATTCTGCGGACACGCAAGCCGTAACCTGCGGGTATGACCGTCAGTCGGGGACTGGTGGAAGCCCAGGGCACCCGCTTCGCGTGCCTGGACCCGTTGCTGCCCGCGATGGCCCCGCCGCCGGACGGGGACGTGATCACCGCGGCGCTGCCGGACGGCTCGCGGGTGGCCGGGGTGCTCCAGCGGCAGGTGCACGACCGGATGTCGGCGGCCCGGCTGTGGTCGGCGACCGAGGTGTGGGAGCTGACGCCGCTGCTCGGGGCGGCGGGTGCGGCGGGGATGGACGCGCTGCTGCGCGCGTGGCGGGGGCGGATGGACCGGGTGGGGCCCGCCGAGCGGGACTCGGCGTGCGTGCTGACCTGGCCGAGCCGGGACGCGGAGGCCACCCGGGCGCTGCTGGACCACGGCCTGGTGCCGCTGTCGGTGATCGCCGTGCGCCGGCACCCGCCCGTGCCCGGCCCCCGCCGACCGCAGGTCACCGACACCCCGCCGATCCCGAACACACCGCCCGTCCCGAACACCTCGCCGGTCCCGAACACACCGCCCGTCCGGAACACACCGCCGGTCCCGGGCGCGCTGGTGATCCGCCGGGCCACCCCCGCCGACGTGGACAGCGTGCTCAACCTGGCCCTGGCCGAGCTGCGCTACTCCGCCATGGTCGGCTCCACCGTCGACCGCCCGGAAGCCGCCGGGCTCAAGCGCCGCACCCTGGCCGAACGCCTGGCCGCGGGCGGTCCGGCGTGGCTGGCCGAGCGGGACGGCATCGCGGTCGCCCTGGCCGAGTGCGCGCTGGTCACCTCCGAGCCCGGCAACTGGACGTCGACCCGCTTACCCACCGGCCGCTGGGGCTACGTGAACTGCGTGTCGGTCCTCCCCGGCGCCCGCGGCGGCGGGATCGGGCAGCGGCTCATGGCGCACGCGCACCGCGAGCTGCACCGGCTGGGCACGGTCGGCACCTACCTCTACTACAACCCGCCGAACCCGCTCTCCTCGGTGTTCTGGCCCCGGCAGGGTTACCGTCCTCTGTGGACCGTCTGGGAGGTCCGCCCGGCGGGAGCGCTGCGCTAGGCCGTCGCACAGGCCGTCACCACCGGCTGTCGTGCGGGATCACAGCCGCTCCGGTTGCGGGCGGCACCCGGCTGGGCCACTATTTGAACTGACCGGTCAGTTCAAAGAAGGGGTTCCGACGTGGAGATCCACGCCCAGCGCGTCGGCGTCACCGGGCCGCACGGCCCGCTGCTCAAGCCGACCGGCCTGCGCGTGCCGCCGGGCGAGTTGGTGCTGGTGGCGGGCCCGCCGGGGGCGGGGCACACCGCGTTCGGGCTGGCGCTGTCCGGGCGGCTGCGCCCGAGCACCGGAACCGTCACGCCGTCCGCCACGGTGCTGCGCCAACACGTCGTGCTGGTGGACTCCCCCGACGTGAGCGAGCCGGAGGCTTCACTGTCGCTGGCCGGCGTGGTCGGCGAGGAACTCGCCATGAACGGCCGGCGCAGCAGCCGCAAGGCGGTGGCCGACTGGCTGGTCGCGCGCGGCGTGGACGAGTACCTCGACACGCGCTTCGAGTACGTGCCGGCCGACGTCCGGTGCGGGCTGATGCTGGAACTCGCCGCGGGCCGCCCCGGCGCCCGAGCCCTGATCCTGGACACCCCCGACCGCTACCACGGCGACCCCTCGGCCTGGTGGCGGCTCGCACGCGAACACGTGACGCCGGAGCTCTCCGTGGTCGTGCTGTGCACTTCCACCTCCGCCGCCGCGCTGGACGTGCCCGCCGCACAGCTCGGCTCGGACAACACGGCCGCCGAGGTCGACGGCGCCGAACACCACGCAGGACGCCACGCCGCCGAACTCGCGGGCACCGCCACGGTCGCGACGTTCGCGCCCCTCCCGGCGCCCGCCAAACCGGTCGGGCTCGCCGACGCACCCACCCTGACCGACCTCACGAGGCCCGACTCGGCCGCCCCCACGGTGCCACGCAGCCGACCCGCCGCCGCGGAACCACCCGCGGAGCCGCCCACCCGGAGCGACCTCGCACCGCCACCCGGCCCGCCCAGCGCTGCGGCACGACCCGCGGAACGACCCGCGGCACGACCCGCCAGAGCACACGCAGAACCACCCGCAGGAGCACCCGCCCGGACCGACGCGCTCCCGGCCACCCCCGAAGACCCCGAGGAGACCTCGTGACCGCCCTGCGGATGGCGTTCAACGAACTGCGCCGCATCACCTCCGGGACGCTGCCCAAGCTCGCCGTCGTGGCCCTGGCGCTGGTCCCCCTGCTGTACGCGGCCCTCTACCTGTACGCCAACAAGGACCCGTACCAGAACCTCGACCAGGTCCCCGCCGCGCTCGTCGTGGAGGACAAGGGCGCGACCGCGAGCGACGGCACGGCCAAGCACGCGGGCGAGGACGTGGCCACCGAGCTGATCTCCGGCAAGCGGTTCGACTGGCAGCGCGTGGACGCCGCGAAGGCCGAGGAGGGCGTGCGCAACGGCACCTACACGTTCGCGCTGACCCTGCCCGAGGACTTCTCCCAGGCCCTGCTGTCCTCCGGCGACTTCACCCCCCGCCAGGGCGTGATCATGCTGACCACGAACGACGCCAACAACTACCTCGGCTCCACGATCGCGAACCAGGTCGTCGCCGAGGTGCGCCGGTCGGTGTCGGTCAAGGTCGGGGCGGAGGCGGCGGACAAGCTGCTGCTCGGCTTCTCCACCATCCGCCAGAAGACGGTGGAGGCCGCCGACGGGGCCACCAAGCTCGCCACCGGCCAGCAGGAGGCGCTGACCGGCAGCCAGCAGCTGGTGGACGGCGCGACACCGCTGGCCGACGGCGCGGCGCAGTTGGCGGACGGGTTGCGGCAGCTCCGGGACCGGACCAAGGACCTGCCGGTGAAGTCCCAGCAGCTCGCGGACGGCGCGAAGCAGGTCTCGGACGGCAACGAGACCGTCGCCCGGACCGCCGAGGACTACGCGGCCAAGGCGCAGACCCTGGCCGGCCGGCTGGACCAGTTCAACGGCGACGTGGCCAACCACCTGCGCGCCGCCGGGTTCACCGAGGAGCAGGTGCAGCGGGTCATGCGGGCGCTGACCGACGCCCGCGCCCCGGTGGACGACGCGAACGCCAAGGTGCAGGGCACGGCCGGTCAGCTGCGCGCCCTCGCCACCGGGGCCAAGCAGGTGTCCGACGGCGCGGCGCAGCTCGCCGCGTCCACGCCGGCCCTGACCGACGCGATCATCCAGCTCACCGACGGCGCGACGCAGGTCGCGACGGGCAACGCGCAGCTCCGCGACGGTGCGACGACGCTGCGGGACGGTGAACAGCAGCTCGTGGACGGCGCGAACCAGCTCCGCGACGGCCTGAACGCGGGCGTGGCGCAGATACCCAACCCGGACGACCCGACCCGCGAGTCCACCGCCAACACCATCGGCGACCCGGTGAACGTGCACGGCGTCAGCCAGACCTCGGCGGGCAGCTACGGGGCGGGCCTCGCGCCGTTCTTCCTCGGGTTGGCCACCTGGATCGGCGCGTTCGTGCTGTTCCTGCTGCTCAAGCCGCTGTCGCGGCGGGGCCTGGCGGCCGGGCAGAACGCGCTGCGGGTCGCCCTGGGCGGCTGGCTGCCGGGTGTGCTGCTGGGTGCGGCGCAGGTCGTGATCATGTTCTCGGTGGTCGCGCTGGTGGTCGACATCCGGCCCACGCACCCGCTGGGGACGCTCGGGTTCCTGCTGCTGACGTCGGCGGCGTTCGTGGCGGTGCTGCACGCGCTGAACGCGATGTTCGGCGCGGTCGGCAAGTTCATCGGGCTGGTGCTGCTGATCCTCCAGCTGGTCAGCGCGGGCGGCACGTTCCCGTGGCAGACCATCCCGGTGCCGCTGTACCCGCTGCACTACGGCCTGCCGATGGGCTACGCGGTCGACGGGCTGCGGCACCTGATGTACGGCGGACCGCTGGGCAGCGTCGGGAAGGACGCCCTGATCCTGCTCGCCTACCTGGTCGGATCCCTTGCCTTGGCGACGTTCGCCGCGTACAAGCAGCGGGTGTGGACTCCGTCGCGCCTCAAGCCCGAGCTGGTGCTGTGACCGGCACCCGCCCCGGTCGCACCGCCGCCACCAAGCAGAAGCTGTTCGACGCCGCGCTGAAGCTGGTCGGTGAACGCGGCGCGGCTGGCGTGACGGTGGACGAGATCGCCGCCGAGGCCGGGGTCGCCAAGGGCACCGTCTACTACAACTTCGCCAGCAAGGACGCCCTGGTGGACGCGCTGCTGCGGCACGGGGTGGAGCTGCTGGCGGCACGGCTGCGGGTCGCCGAGGGCGAGGCGGAGACCGAGCAGGCGATGGAGTCGCTGGTGGACGGGATGCTCGGGTTCTTCGCCGAGTACCCCGCGTTCGGGCAGCTGCTGGTCAGCGAGCTGTGGCGGACGCCGGGCCAGTGGCACGGCACGCTGAGCCTGCTGCGCGACGACATCGTGTCCATCGTGCGCGGCCAGATGCAGCGGCTGTCCGACGAGGGCCGGCTGCCGGAGGGCGTGCAGGTGGGGACGGCGTCGGCGGCGCTGTTCGGCACGCTGCTGGTGGTCGCGCTGGACTGGCAGGTGTTCCAGCCCGAACGGTCGTTGGCCGACGTGCGGGAAGCGGTGCTGCTGCTGGTCCGGGGGTTGCGGCCGGCGCTCTAGGAGCGCACCGCCCAGGTGTCGACCTCGCCGACCTGGAGCACGGACGGCGGCTTGCCCTCCAGTGCGCGGTGCACGGCGTCCAGGACGCCCACGGACGTCTCCTCGTGGCTGAGCCAGCGCATGGCGCCGCCGTGCCGGACGAAGCCGAGCACCACCTGCTGGGTGGGGTGGCCGGGCAGGATCGGGTCCGGGACGCCGTGGCGGGAGCTGATCCCGCCGCTGTCGTGCACCTCGACCACGGGGGCGTGCGGGGCGAGCAGCGGCGCCACCGCGCGCAGGACCGGGACGCGGTAGCTCAGGTGCACCCAGGCCACCAGCAGGTCCGCCGGGGCGGCCAGCGCGTCGCGCACCGACTCGGCCAGCTCCTCCGGCCGCGCCCAGTCGGCCCGCACCCACTTCGCACCGGTCGGCGACACGTTTCGCGATGCGTCCGAGGAATCATCTCGCGCCCCGTCCCGCGACCTGCTTTGCGCCCCGTCCCGCGACACGTTTCGCGACTCGTCCCGCGACACGTTCTGCTGCGGCACATGGCCGCGTCCACCCAGGGCCGCCCGAGCCGCCATGCCCGCCCTCGGCGGCCTGCGGGACGGCAGCACCACCTGCCAGCCCTGCGCCAACAGGTCGTCCGCGCAGCCCTTCAACATGCCGGTACCACCGAGCACTAGCGCTGTCCGCCCATTCATCGCACCGACTCCTCGCCGCGCTCCGCCGCACGCCGGAGAGGCCCGGCGCGCCACTGGTCCACCTCACGCTGCCCGCGCAGCCGCACCACCGCCAGTCGGGAACCGTGCTCGCCCGCCAGCACCGCCGCGATCCGGTCCCGGGTGCGCCCGTGCGACTTCCACGCCCAGCGCAGCAGGTGCTCCCGGTCGGTGAACACCGTCCGCAGGGGCGGCTCGGTGTTTCCGTTCCACAACTGCACCCGCCGCACCCGGCGGACCACGGTGCGCACCACCACCCGGCGCAGCACGGTGTGCTTGGCGTGGTCCAGCCAGATCAGCGTGTCCGCCCGGGCCAGCAGCAGCGGACGGGCCAACGTGTACTGCCATTCGGTCGCCCACGTCTCGCGCTTCACCAGTTCGCGCACGTCGGCCTCGAACTCGGGCCGAGGGGTCCACTGTGGACCGTGGAACAGCGAATCCATCTCCACATAGGACAATCCGAGCACATCGGCGACGCAGCCGGCCATCGTCGATTTTCCCGCACCGGAGGTGCCCGCGACCAGCACCCGTTTCGGCGAGTGCGGCAACTCGTCGGTCGGTCCTAACAGCGGCACCCCCGAAGGTTAACCGAGGCCGGGTACCGCCACTAGCCGTCGACGCGGGTCCGGGCGGCCGGACCCCGTCCTCAGTGGACGTCGCGGCGGTCGGCGAGTTCGCCGAGGTGGCGGCGCAGCACGGCGCGCATGACGTCCGGCGTCGTCAGGTCGGGCTGGAGCACGGCGTTCACCGCCAGGCCGTCCAGCAGGGCGGCGAGCCGCTCGGTCTCCACCCCGACGTCCGGCACGCCCGTCCGTGCCAGCACCTTGCCGACCACCACCCGGATACCGCCGTGCAGCCTGCGGGCGGCCGGGCGCAGGGCCGGGCGGGTGCGCGCGGCGTTGGAGAACTCCAGCCAGACCACCGACTCGTCGTGGCGGTCCGGATCGAGCGGCAGCAGTTCGCCGAGCAGGTCCTCGACGCCGGTCCGCCGCTCCTCGGGCGTGGTGGCGGCGTACACCTGCGCGACCCTGGCCAGGATGCGCACCTCGACCCGGTCGGTCAACTCCTCCAGCGCGAACGTCAGCAGTTCGTCGTGGTCGGTGAAGTAGTGCCGCACGGACCCGATCGCCAGACCGGCCTCCTCGGCGACGTTGCGCAGCGACGCCTGCTCCAACCCTTGCGAGCGCACCACCCGGAACACCGCCTCCGCGACGGCGCGGCGGCGGGCATCGGCATCGACGACCTTCGGCACGATCCCTTTGTAGCACAGTCGTGCTAGGTTAATTAGCACAGTCATGCCACAAAGAGGAGGGGTCATGCTGACCTGGGGGTTGATCGTCGTCGGCGTGGTGGCGGTAGTGGTCAAGCGGTTCCTCGGCGAGCCGCTCAACGCCCGCGACCTGTTCGGGCCGCCACTGCTGCTGCTCGGCATCGGGGTCTACGGGCTGACCAAACAGCACCTCGCCGCGGTGGACGTGCTGTGGCTCGTGATCGGGTCGGTGGTCGGCGTGGCGCTGGGGGCGCTGCGCGGCACGACGATCCGGCTGTTCACCCGTGACGGCGTGCTGTGGCAGCGGTACACGCCGTGGACCCTGGTGGTGTGGGTCGGGTCGTTCGCGGTGAACGCCGGCCTGGGGTTCCTGGCGGTGTCCGCCGGGATGCACGCCGAGGCGCGGCCGATGACGCTGGCCATCGGGGTCGGGCTGCTCGGCGAACTCGTGCCGATCGGTTTGCGCGCGGTCCGTTCGGGCGTCCCGTTCGCGCGCCGCGAATGAGGCGCGGTCGATGCAACGCCGCCGAATGCCGACGAGCGGAGAATTCGGACGGCGATCGTCGCAAGGACGGCCGGTCAGGGACAGGCCGGGAACAGCCGCCGGGTGCCGGTGCCGTAGGCCCTCGGGTCGCTGAACCGGCACCCGTAGTCGGGGTCCGCCACGACGGCGGGGTCGTCCACCACGTCCGCCGCCGGCCGCTTGCCGGTGTCCACCCAGTCCACCAGGTCGTCCCAGGCCCGGCCGACCTCGTCCGGGCTGAACTCGCAGTGCTCGACGGCCCGGATCGCGCGCTGCGCGAGCAGGTGCGACCGGCCGTTGAGCCGCACGTCCCGCCGGTACTGCTGCTCCATCGAGAACGGCACGAACAGGTCGCCGAGGTCGTGCAGGGACAGCACCGGCGCGGTCGGCCGGCCGGCGATGCGCGGGATCTCGGTCAGCCTCGGGGTGAGCCGGGCCTCCAGGTTCTCCGGGAAGACCCGCTCCACCCGCCGGTCCAGGTCGAACGGCGTGTTCGGGGTGTACCGGGTGAGCACGTTGGTGGCCAGTTGGAGCGGGTTGGTCGCCAGGTCGTCGCCCGCGCCCACCGACGCCAGGTCGAACAGGAAGTCCTTCCAGTGGGTGAACGCCGCCCGCCCGCCGGGCCGCTCGCCGCCGGACCGGTCGACCACCACGCGGGAGAACTGGGTGCCGCGCTCGGTGGGGGTGCCGTCCAGCCCGAGGTTCGCCTTGATCCGCGGGACGACCCGGGACGCGTAGTCGTCGGGCGGCGGGAACGCGTCGATGCCGGCCAGGGCCTGGGCGGCGAGCTGGTAGTCCAGCAGGTAGTCGAACAGCTCGTGGTCGCCGAGCACGCCGCAGAGCGGCAGAGCACCCCGGTAGAAGCCGGGGTACTGCTCCAGCGAACGGCCGATCACGTGGCCGCCCATCGACGCGCCCACCACGAACACGTCCCGGGGCTCGCCGACCAGGGTGGTGAAGTGCCCGACCAGGTCGTGCGTGCTCTCGACGCCGGCCTTCACGTGGTAGTCGTTGGCGTAGTAGCTGGACGCCGCCCACGCGAAGCCCTGGTCGAGCAGGCGTTGCCGCAGGCCGTAGCCCGGTGGCTCGACGGTGAGGACCCTGGACGCGCCCCGGTAGCCGTGCGCCCACACCGCCAGCCGGCCGTTCCAGCGGGGCGGGACCTCGATGACGTAGGCGGCGTGCCGGTGCACGCCCTGCCGCACGCTGGACGGCTGCCCGCCGACCAGCGCCGGCGGCAGGGGCGGGTTGGCGATGGTGTAGCCGGGTAACGGCTGGTCCGACGGCGGATCGCCCTGGGCCGCCGCGGCCGGCGTGGCGAACAGCAGGATGAGGACCGACGCCAACCCCAGTACCCGTCGCATGACTCGATTGTGCTCACCAGCGCAGGTCCGCCACCAGCTCCTCATGGGTGAGGGTGAAGGTCAGCGGGTAACTGATCCGGATCACCTCGTCCTCGGTGCGGTCGAGCCGGACGCCGGGGAACGCGCGGCGCACCAGCCGCAGCACGGCCAGGTTCTCGTGGAGCACCTCGCCGACCAGCTCGGTGTAGCTCAGTTCGGTGGCGAGGTCGCCCAGCGCGGTGACCAGCAGGGTGCCGACGCCCTTGCGCTGCCAGTCGTCCACGACCGCGACCGCCATCTCGGCGACGCCCTGGCCGATGGCGGCCAGCCGGGCGATCCCGATGGCCTGCTCGCCGCGCTCCGCGACGACGGCCGCCTTGCGACAGCCGTCCAGGTCGACCAACTGGCCGCGCATGGACGCGGTGAGCCTCGGCATGGGGGCGTGGAAGCGCAGGTAGCGGCTCTGCGGGGACAGGCCTTGGAACACCGCGTCGACGGCGGCTCCCGCGCCTTCGCGGTCGAGCACGCGGACCGTGGTCATCACAAGCCCCCTAGGTTCGGAATCCGAACCCTAGCTGGGTCTGTTTTCCGAACGCAAGGTATGGTCGAGGGCATGTCGCCTGTGAAGGTCACCGACGAGCTGTGCACCGTGTCGTTGCCCGCCGCGCTGCTGGGCGAGCGGTGGACGCTGCTGCTGCTCCGGCAGGCGTTCCTGGGGACGCGGCGGTTCGAGGACTTCCAGTCGGCGATGGACATCTCGCGCAGCGTGCTGACCGAGCGGCTGGCGAAGTTCGTGGAGGAAGGCATCCTGAGCCGGGTCGCGTACAAGGACGTGCGGACGCGGTACGAGTACCGGCTGACCGAGAAGGGGCTCGACCTCTACCCGGTGCTGATGGCGCTGCGGAAGTGGGGTGACAGGTGGATGACGCCCGAGGAGGGGCCGTCGTTCGACCTGCACCACCGGGACTGCGGCGGGCAGGTGGACGTGAAGGTGGAGTGCGCCGCGTGCGGTGACGAGTTGACCGCACGCGACGTCCGGGTCACCCCGTTGCGTTGAGTCCCAGAGCCCCGCGGCAGGGTCGTGCAGCAGGGCCTTGCGACAGATCCCTCCGGCAGGGCCGTGCGACAAAACCGTGGGACAGGGCGGTGCGACAAACCGTGGGACGGAGCCTTGCGGCAGGGCCTTGCAGCAGGGCCGTGCAGCAGAGCCGTGCGGGCTGGAACCGGCGAGAACCGGCCCGGCTGCTCCCTCCCCTGCCCGGTCAGTGCGCGGCGTCGTCCCACGACCGGCCCACGCCGACCGAGACCTCCATCGGCACGGACAGCTCGTAGGCGCGGCCCATCTGGTCGCGCACCAGTGCCTCCACCGCTTCGCGCTCGCCTTCCGCGATCTCCAGCACGAGTTCGTCGTGCACCTGGAGCAGCATCCGGGAGCGCAGGCCGGACTCTTCGAGAGCGCGGAACACACCCAGCATGGCGACCTTGATGATGTCCGCGGCCGAGCCCTGGATCGGGGCGTTCAACGCCATCCGCTCGGCCATCTCCCGGCGCTGCCGGTTGTCGCTGTTCAGGTCGGGCAGGTAGCGGCGGCGGCCGAGGATGGTCTCGGTGTAGCCCTTCCTGCGGGCGTCCTCCACGATCGAGTTCAGGTAGTCGCGCACGCCGCCGAAGCGGGCGAAGTACGCCTCCATCTGGTCACGGGCCTCGTCGGCGGAGATCCGCAGCTGCTGGGCCAGGCCGTACACCGACAGGCCGTAGGCCAGGCCGTAGGACATGGCCTTGACCCGGCGGCGCTGCTCGGCGGTGACCTCGGAGGTCGGCACGGAGAACGCGCGGGAGGCGACGAAGGTGTGCAGGTCCTCGCCCGACCGGAACGCCTCGATCAGGCCCGCGTCCTCCGACAGGTGCGCCATGATCCGCATCTCGATCTGGCTGTAGTCGGCGGTCATCAGCTCGGCGTAGCCGGGGCCGACCACGAACGCCTCGCGGATCCGACGGCCCTCGTCGGTGCGGATCGGGATGTTCTGGAGGTTCGGGTCGGTGGAGGACAGCCGGCCGGTCGCGGCGATGGTCTGGTGGAACGTGGTGTGGATGCGGCCGTCGTCGGCCACCGACTTGAGCAGGCCGTCGACCGTGGACTTGAGCCGGGTCACGTCGCGGTGCGTGAGCAGGTGCTGGAGGAACGGGTGCTCGGTCTGCTCGAACAGGTTCTGCAGCGCGTCCGCGTCCGTGGTGTAGCCGGTCTTGGTCTTCTTGGTCTTCGGCATGTTCAGCTCGTCGAACAGCACCGCCTGGAGCTGCTTGGGCGAGCCGAGGTTGATCTCCTTGCCGATCACCGCGTAGGCGTCCTGCGCGGCCTGCTTCACGCCGGCCGCGAAGTGGGCTTCCAGCGCGGCGAGGTGCTCGGAGTCGATGGCGATGCCGACCGCCTCCACCTCGTCCAGCACGTTCATCAGGGGCAGTTCGAGGGTGGCCAGGAGGTTGTCCTGACCGGTTTCGACCAGCTGGGCGTCCAGGGCGTCGGCCAGTTCGGAGACCGCGAAGGCGCGGACGATGGTCGCCTGGGCGGCCTTCTGGCGTTCCTCGTCCTCGTCGGCGAGCAGGGACAGCTGGCCGTTGTCCGGCTCCTCGGCGCGCAGTTCGCGCTGGAGGTAGCGCAGGGCCAGGTCGTCCAGGGCGAAGCTGCGCTGGCCGGGGCGGACCAGGTAGGCGGCCAGCGCGGTGTCGCTGGTCAGGCCGTTGAGCTTCCAGCCGCGGGCGCGCAGGGTGCGCAGCGGGAGCTTGAGGTCGTGGCCGGCCTTGGCGACCCCCTCGTCGGACAGCCACGCGGCGAGGGCGTTCTCGTCCGCTTCGGTGAGGGTGGCGACCTCGACGTAGCCGCCCTCGTCACCGGCGAAGGCGATGCCCTCCAGGTCGCCGGCGGACTCGCGGAACGCCAGGCCGACCCGGGTGTTCCGGGCGTGGGCGTCCAGCCAGCCGGCCAGGTCGCCGGGGTCGATCGTGCCACCGGAGACCTCGAAGCCCTCGTCGGCCTCGGGCTCGGCGGTGGGCAGCGTGGCGAACAGCCGGTCGCGCAGCACGCGGAACTCCAGCTCGTCGAACAGCCGGTGCACCGCGTCCCGGTCCCACGGCCTGGCCGCCAGGTCGGTGGGGCCGATCGGCAGCTCCACGTCCCGGACCAGCTCGGTGAGCTGCCGGTTCAGCATGATGTTGGTCAGGTTGGCGCGGATCGCGTCACCGACCTTGCCGGGCACCTCGTCCACGTGGTCGATCAGGCCGTTGAGCGAACCGAACTGGTTGAGCAGCTTCACGATCGTCTTCGGGCCCACGCCGGGGGTGTTGGGCAGGTTGTCCGACGAGTCGCCGCGCACGGCCGCGTAGTCGGCGTACAGCTCCGGCGTGACGCCCTGCTTCTCCAGCACCAGGTCGGGGGTGTAGCGGGCCATCTCGGACACGCCCTTGACCGGGTACAGCACCGTGACCTTGTCGTTGACCAGCTGCAACGCGTCGCGGTCGCCGGTGCAGATGAGCACGTCGTAGCCGAGCGCGGTCGCCTGGGTGGTGAGCGTGGCGATGACGTCGTCGGCCTCGTAGTTGTCCTTCTCCAGGGTGGGGATGTTGAGCGTGCCCAGCACGTCCTGGATGAGGCTGACCTGGCCGCGGAACTCGTCCGGCGTCGCGCTGCGACCGGCCTTGTACTCCGCGTAGGCCTCGGTGCGGAACGTCTTGCGCGACACGTCGAACGCCACCGCGATGTGCGTGGGCTGCTCGTCGCGCAGCAGGTTGATCAGCATCGACGTGAAGCCGTAGACCGCGTTGGTGGTCTGGCCCGTGCCGGTCTGGAAGTTCTCCTTGGGCAGCGCGAAGAACGCCCGGTAGGCCATCGAGTGGCCGTCGACCAGCAGCAGACGGGAGGCTTCTGAGGTGCTCACGGGGCGAGTCTAGGGTGAGGGTCCGACAGTCATGCACCGAGTGGAGCAGCACGTGAGCCCAACCCCCGAGGACCTCCCGGGCGCCGACCAGGCGGTCGCCCACGAGCAGTTGACCGCTCGGATGGGCATCGAGATCACCCGATGGGATGCCGACCGGCTGATCGGCACCATGCCTGTCAAGGGCAACCGGCAGCCGTACGGCCTGCTGCACGGCGGCGCGAACGCGGTGCTGGCCGAGACGCTGGGGTCGATCGCCGCGGCCATGCACGCCGCGCCGTCCCGGATCGCGGTGGGCCTGGAGCTGTCGTGCACCCACCACCGCGGGGTGACGGAGGGTGTGGTGACCGGCGTGTGCACACCCATCCATCGGGGACGGTCGACGGCTACGTTCGAGATCGTCATCACCGACGAGCGTGGGCGGCGCTGCTGCACGGCGCGGCTCACGTGCTTCCTGCGGGAAGCGGAGCCTAAGGTCTGACACATGCGATGGGTCGTGGCGGTGTTGGGTGTCGTGGCGGTGGCCGCCGGGTGTACCAGTGCGCCGGCGGCGGAGGCCCCGCCTTCCTCCTCCGCCGCGACCTACCCGGTGCCGCCCGCCGCGGTCCGGCCGGACGAGAAGGTGCTGCACCTGCCCACCACGGCGGACGGGGACACCGCGTTCACGCTGCTGGGGCTGACCACCGGGATGCCCTCGCTGGTCGGCAGCCACGCGGAGTTCGAGGCCAAGGGGCAGTTCGTCCGGGTCCGGCTGAGCGTGGTCAACAACGGGCGCAGCAGCGTCTCGTTCGACGCCCGCAAGCACGTCCTGCTGGACGAGAAGAAGACCGAGTACCCGGTCGACACCCAGGCCATGACGATCAAGCGGCAGCCCGAGGTGCTGGACCTCGGGGCGAACGTGCGGTTGGAGTACGACGTGTACTACGACCTGCCCGAGGACGCGAAGCCGTTGGCGCTGCGGGTGTTCGGTGGACCCACGTTGACGGACCTGAAGGACCAGTCGAGCACGGAGATCCGGCTCAGCCAGTGACCGGGCCGGTCACGACCGGGTCAGCGGACTGGTGGCGTCCTCGCCCCGAGGTGGAACGTCCCGAGGTGGGACGTCCGCAGTCCGCGAGGGTGCCGGCACGGCCGCCGGTCGCCTGCCCGGCATCCCGAGTGCGACGAGCAGGCCGGTGAACGCGAGTGCCGCGACGGCGCTCATGGCCGCCGTGAAACCCTCGCTGAACTCCTCGGCGGACGAGTAGCCGCCCGCACCCGCGAAGACGGCGACCGAGACCGCGACACCGAACACCCCGCCGAAGATCCGCAGCATCATGAAGGCGCCCGACGCCCGGCCGACCTCCCCGGGCCGCACCGCTCCGACCACCGCCTTCTGCGCCGCCGGCATGGCCATGGTCAGCCCGGCGCCGCTGACGACCAGCGCCGGCAGCAGTTCGAGGTAGCCCGTGTCGGTGTCGGCGACGAGGGCGATCCAGCCCGTGCCGATGGTCTGGAGCAGCAGGCCGCCGACCACGAACGTCCGCTCGCCGTACCGGTCGGCCAACGCGCCGGCGATCGGCGCGCACACCATCAGCGTCGCGGTCCACGGCATCAGCCGCAGGCCGGCACCGAGCGGCCCTTCACCGAGTGCGGTCTGGAAGTACTGCGCGAGGAAGAACAGCGTGCCGTACAGCGAGGCGAACACGGCGAAGTTCGCCGGGTTGGCCGTGGCGAACGCCCTCGACCGGAAGAACCGCATCGGCAGCATCGGGGTCCTCGTCCGCTGTTCCCAGCGCACGAAGGCGGTCACCAGCGCGACACCGAGCACCAGCGCGCCCAGCACCTCCGCGCTGCCCCAGCCCGCCGCGTTGCCGCGGACCAGACCCCAGACGACGCCGAACGCGCCCGAGGTCACCAGCACGACCCCGCCGAGGTCGAACCGGGTGTCCGGGCCGACGCTCTCGTCGACCCGCCGCGCCGTGAGCACGATCGCGGCCAGGCCGACCGGCAGGTTCAGCCAGAAGATCCACTGCCAGGCCAGCCCCTCGGCGATGACGCCACCGATGAACGGGCCGCTGAACGTCGCCAGGCCGGTGATGCCCAGGTACAGCCCCATCGCCCTGCCCCGCTGCCGCGGCGGGAAGTTCGTGCTGATCAGGGTGAGCGACAGCGGCAGCACCATCGCCGCACCGACGCCCTGCAACGCCCGGGCCGTGATCAGGGTGCCGATGTCCGGGGACAGCGCGCAGCCCACCGACGCGACGGTGAAGACCGCCAGCCCGACGACGAACACCCGGCGGCGACCGAACCGGTCACCCAGTGCCGCTCCGGTCAGCAGCAGCACCGCGAACGGCAGGTTGTACGCGTTGACGGTCCACTCGAGTGATTCGACCGATGCGGTCAGGTCGTGCCGGATCGTGCTCAACGTCGTCGTCACGACCAAGCTGTCCAAAGCCATCATGAACGACGCCAGGGAAGCGAGCCCCAACACCCATGCCTGCTCGGACGTCATTCGCCCTTCGCCGGAACCCACCGTTCCTCCTTCTGCTCGAACCTTCTCCGGATGCGCGGGTCGAAGCCGGCGCCGAACTCGCATTGATGCGGGTCAGGTCCGTAGCGATCGCGGAAGCCCGAATACCGTGAGGAGCGAGTTGTCCAGGAATCGGGTCAGCGCGCTGATGCGGCTGCCGGTCAGGGTCAGGACGAGTACTCCGTGTGCGTGCAGGATCGGTGTCCGCGGGTCGCGTTGATAGCAGCCGAATGCCGGTTGGCCGTTGGCCCGCGTGGGGATCAGCACGTGTCGGCGTCCGTGGCGCAGTGCGACCGTGGCGAGGAAGTTCCGGACGGCGTCCGGTCCCTGGTATTCCAGCGGCAGCGGCGGCATGGTGAGCGATGCGTCGTCGGTCAGCACGGCGACGATCGCATCGACGTCCCCGGCTTCGAACGCGCGGGTGAACTCGTCCACGATCCGGCGTTCCTGTGGCGAGTCCGGCAGCGGGGCGCTCTCCCGGTCAGGGCCCGGCAGCTCCTGCGCCAACGCACCCCGTGCTCGTTTCAGGGCGCTGGTCACCGCGTTCTCGGTGGTGTCGAGGATGTCCGCCACCTCGGCGGCCCGGAATCCCAGGACGTCCCGCAGTACCAGCACGGCCCGCTGCCTGGGTGGCAACTGCTGCAACGCCGCGAGGAACGCCAGCGACACCGACTCCTTGACCTCGTACCGCGCCTCCGGTCCCGGCACGTGGTCGGCGATCCCGTCGAGCAGCACGTCGGGGTACGGCTCCAGCCAGCTCGGTTCCGCCCGGCGGTGCGACGGCTCGGGCAGCGGGACCTCCGGCCGGTAGGACGCGTATTCGGGCGGACGGCGGGCGCCTGCCCGCAGTGCGTTGAGGCAGCGGTTGGTCGCGATCCGGTAGAGCCAGGTCCGCACCGACGCGCGTTCCTCGTAACCGCCGATCCCGCGCCACGCCGCCAACAGCGTCTCCTGCGACAGGTCCTCGGCGTCCTGCACCGAGCCGAGGATGCGGTAGCAGTGCACCCGCAGCTCGCGCCGGTACGGCTCGACCAGCCCGCGGAACGCCTCACCGTCCCCGTTCCGCGCCCGCACCAGCAGATCCCCGGCCGCGCGCCGGACATCGACCGGGGCATCGCTCGCCCCGGCCTGCGGTATCTCTCGCATGTCGGCTCCTCCCCCTGCTCCTGTGGTCTCTCGGATGGGTGGACACCGCAGGTGCCGGAAACTGGTCGGTGAGCGGGGTGGTGGGCATGAAGAAGGCCCGCCACTGGGACAGTGACGGGCCTTCCGGGGGTGACGCGGCGTTCTCAGTGGCCACCGAGGTAGGCGGCGCGGACCTGGGGGTCGTCCAGCAGTTCGAGGCCGGGGGCGGACTTGACCACCCGGCCCGTCTCCAGGACGTAGGCCCGGTCGGACAGCTTCAGGGCCTGCTGGGCGTTCTGCTCCACCAGCAGGACCGTGGTGCCGCGCCGGTTGATCTCCTTGATGATCTCGAAGATCTGCGCGATGAGCATCGGGGCCAGGCCCATGGACGGTTCGTCGAGCAGCAGCACCTTCGGCTTGGTCATCAGCGCTCGGCCGATGGCGATCATCTGCTGCTCACCGCCCGACATGGTGCCGCCGAACTGGGTCTTGCGCTCGGCGAGCCTCGGGAACAGCTCGTAGACCTCGGCCAGGTCGGCGCTCAGGTCGTCCTTGCGGGTGTAGGCACCCATCAGCAGGTTCTCCTGCACCGTCATGCCGGGGAACACGCCCCGGCCTTCCGGGGACTGGCCGATGCCCAGCTGCACCCTCTTGTGGCCCGGCGTCCGGGTGATGTCGTCGCCGTTGAAGACCACCTTGCCGCTGGACAGCGGGCGCAGGCCGGAGATGGTCTTGAGGGTGGTGGTCTTGCCCGCGCCGTTGGCGCCGATCAGCGAGACGATCTCGCCTTCGCCGACCTGGAGGCTGATGCCCTTGATGGCGGCGATCTTGCCGTAGTGGACGTGGATGTCCTTGACCTCAAGAAGCATCTTCGGACACCCCCAGGTAGGCCTCGATGACCTTCGGGTTGTTCTGCACCTCGTGCGGCAGCCCTTCTGCGATCAGCTGGCCGAAGTCGAGCACCGCCACGCGGTCGCTGACACCCATGACCAGGCTCATGTCGTGCTCGATCAGCAGCACCGTCCGGCCGCTGTCCCGGATCTTCCGGATGAGCCGCTGGAGGTCCTCCTTCTCCGCCGGGTTCATGCCGGCGGCCGGCTCGTCGAGCAGCAGCAGCCTGGGGTCGGTGGCCAGCGCGCGGGCGATCTCCAGCCGGCGCTGGTCGCCGTACGGCAGGTTCTTCGCGGTCTCGGTCATCCGGGCGGAGATGCCGACGAAGTCGAGCAGCTCCCGCGCCAGCTCGCGTCCGCGCTTCTCCTCCTTGCGGTGCCACGGCAGGTTCAGCGTCGCGCCGACCGCGCCCGTCCGGTGGTGCGCGTCGGCGCCCACCATGACGTTCTCCAGGGCCGACATGTTGTGGAACAGCCGGATGTTCTGGAACGTGCGGGCGATGCCCTGCTTGGTGATCTTGAAACGCTTGGTGCCGTCGAGCCTGCTGCCCTTGAACAGCACCTGGCCCTCGGTCGGCTGGTAGACGCCGGTGACCACGTTGAACACCGTGGTCTTGCCCGCGCCGTTCGGGCCGATCAGGGCGAAGATCTCGCCCTCCGCGATGCTGATCTTCGCCTCGCGCAGCGCCACGACGCCGCCGAAGCGCATCGTCACGTTGTCCAGCTGAAGGACGGGAGTGCTCACTTGGCCGCCTCCGTCGTCGAGACATCCGTGTCCGGACCCGGGACCTCGGCACCCATGGTGCCCATCCCGCCTGTTCCCTCGTGCAGTTCCGCCTTGCGCCGCCGCGACGGCAGCAGGCCCTCCGGCCGCAGCGCCATCATCAGCACCAGCACGCCGCCGAAGATCAGGATGCGGTAGTCGGCGAAGTCGCGGAACCGCTCCGGCAGCCAGCCGATCAGGAACGCGCCCAGGATCACGCCCGGCAGGTTGCCCGAGCCGCCCAGCACCACCGCGGCGAGGATCGTCGCGGACAGGATGAACGGGAACGTGTTGGGGTCGATGAACACGGCCTTGCCCGCGTAGATGCCGCCCGCCAGGCCGCCGATCATGGCGCCGATCGCGAACGCCAGCAGCTTGAACTTGAACGTCGGCACGCCCATCAGCTCGGCCGCGTCCTCGTCCTCCCGGATCGCCGCCCACGCCCGGCCGACCCGGCTCTTCTGCAGGCGCACCGAGAAGATGATGACCAGCACGATGGCCGCGACGATCAGGTAGTAGTACGGCGCGGGGTCGATCAGGAACTTGGTGCCGAAGATGGGCGGCGGGTGCGGGATGCCGGGGATGCCGCGCGCGCCACCGATCTCGTCGGTGTTGTTCGCGGTGATGCGGACGATCTCGCCGAAGCCCAGGGTCACGATCGCGAGGTAGTCGCCGCGCAACCGCAGCGTCGGTGCGCCGAGGATCACGCCCGACACGGCCGCGAGGATGATGCCGAAGGCGACCGTGGCCCAGTAGTTCCAGCCGAACTGGGTGCCGTAGTAGGCGACCGAGTAGCCGCCGATGGCGAAGAACGCGACGAACCCGAGGTCGAGCAGACCGGCCTGGCCGACCACCACGTTGAGGCCGACCGCCAGCAGGATGTAGGTGCCGATCGGGTAGACCAGCACGGTCGTCCAGTCCGAGCCGGGCGACATGAACGTCCCGATCGCGGGCGCGGGCAGGATCAGCGCGCCGACCACCAGGGCGATGTAGATCAGGTACCGCTGCCAGACCTTGGCGTTCTCCCACCAGTCCCGCATGCGGTCGATCCCGTGCCCGACGGCCGCGAAGCCGCCGCGCTTCGTGGGGCTTTCTTCCCTCGTCACTCCGTCGCCTTTCATGCGCGTGCCTTCTGCAGCGATTCGCCGAGGATGCCGGTCGGGCGGAACATCAGCACGACCACCAGGACGGTGAACGCGATGACGTCCTTCCACTCGGAACCGAGGAAGATGGCGCCCCAGTTCTCGATGAGACCGAGCACGATGCCGCCCATCAGGGCGCCGCGCAGGTTGCCGATGCCGCCGAGCACGGCCGCGGTGAACGCCTTGATGCCGAGGACGAAGCCGATCAGGTACCCGGTGTTCTCGATCTCCATGATGTAGAGGGATCCGGCCACGCCGGCCATCGCGCCACCGAGCAGGAACGTCACCCGCACGATGTTGTCGATGCTGACGCCCATCAGGACGGCCGCCTCGGGGTCCTGGGCGGTGGCCCGGATGCCGCGGCCGATCCGCGTCTTGTTCACCACCCGGTCGAGCCCGACCATCACCAGGATCGCCGCGACGACCACGATCACCTGGTCCAGCCGGACGGACGCGTTGCCGATCTCGAACAGGGTGTCGCGGGCTACGAACCGGGGTGCCGAGGCCTGGTTGCGGCCCGGCTTGTCGATCAACCACTCGATCACGACCAGGCCGAACAGCTCCTGGAGGAACAGCGACGCGCCGATCGCGGAGATCAGGGCGGCGAGCCTGGTCGCGCCTCGCTTGCGCAACGGCCGGTAGGCCACGGCTTCGAGGGCGACCGCGGACGCCCCGGAGACGAGCGCGGAGACCAGCATCAACAGCAGCAGCACTCCGACCAGGGCGAACCCGGTGAACGGCGCGGTCGGCGCGATCGCCAGCAGCGTCACCAGGGACGCGAACGTGCCGATCATGAAGATCTCGGAGTGCGCGAAGTTGATCAGACGCAGGACGCCGTAGACCATCGTGTAGCCCAGGGCGATCAGCGCGTAGATCGAGCCGATCACCAGTCCACCCACCGTGCTGGGTAGGAACTGGTTGACGAAATCATCAAGCATGACAGGTTGCCTCACGAGACGGGGCGGGGGAGAGAGACTTCTGCGCCATAGGGGTGGGGAGCGGGAGCCCGTCGACGCTTCGACGACGCTCCCGCTCCCCAGCGCTACCTAACTCGGTGGAAAACCGTCTCGGAGATCAGCCCTCGAGCTTGGCCGTGGCCGACGGGCCGAGCAGCTTGAGGACACCACCCTTGACCTGGTACACGAAGATGGACGCGTTCTCCGGCTCGCCGTTCGACTTGAACTTGATCGGCTTGGACGCGCCCTCGAAGTTCACCGTCGACAGGAAGTTGTTGATGTCCTCGGAGGTCGTCTTGCCCGCCTGGATGGCCTTGATGTAAGCGGTCGCCGCGTCGTAGCCCTCGGTCGAGTAGATGGCCGGGTCGGCGCCCGCGCTCTTCTTGTAGTTGTCGAAGAACGTCTTCAGCGTGCCGGTCACGTCCGCGGACGGGATGTTGCACGGGCAGGCGAGCACGGCGTTCTCGGCCGCCGCGGCACCCGCACCGGTCACCAGCTGCGCGTCGAGCGAGCCGTCGCCGGAGGCGAACGTGGTCTTCACGTCGTTGTCGCGCAGCTGCTTGAGCAGCCGGCCGCCCTGGGCGTAGTAGCCGCCGAAGAAGATGACGTCCGGGTTGGCGGACTTGACCTTGGTGACCGTGGACGAGTAGTCCGACGCGTCCTTGGCGAACTTGTCGGTCTCGACCTCGACGCCCTTGTCCTTGAACGTCTTGGTCACCGCCTCCGCGATGCCGACGCTGTACTCCTGGTCGTCGGACAGCACGAACGCCTTCTTGGGGGCCTTCGCGGTCAGCAGGAACTCGGCGACGCGGGGGCCCTGGTCGTCGTCGTTCGCCACGACGCGGTGCCAGTACTTCCAGCCGTTCTTGGCCAGGCCGGGGTTCGTGGCGGACGGCGAGATGCTGGGGATCTTGCTCTCGTCCAGCGTGCCGCCGATGGCCTTGGACTCACCGGAGAAGGCCGGCCCGATCAGGGCGACGATCTTGTCGCTGGTGATCGCCTTGGCGATGAGCGAGGTGGCCTGCTCGGGCTTGCCCTGGCTGTCGTACTTCTCCAGTTGGATCTTGACCTTGGGGTTCGTGGCGTTGTACTCGTCGATCGCCATCTTCGCGCCGTTGTACGGCGGAATCACGATCGCGGAGTTCTCACCGGTGAGGTCACCCATGAACCCGATCTTGACCGTCGTGACGTCGCCGCCACCCGTGCCGCCGCCGCCACCGCCGGCGCAAGCCGCGAGCACCAGCGACGTAGCCGCCGCCAGCACCAGAACTCGGCCGAGTCGTGCTCCTGACACCGGAATACCTCCCATGACCAACCAGCCCGCCGGTAGGCGGCGCCCTCACACGAGGGCTTGGGTTAGGGCAGGAACGTAGCTTCAGATGTGTTCCGTGAACAGGTGGTCTTCCTGCTCTGTGTCCACATCGTGACGGTAGTCACCGGCAAATGCGCGCGCGTTAACAGTCTTAAATCCAGCTCAAATAGCCGCAGGTCACAGGGCCGATGCGGGCAGTAATCAACAATGCCCGAGCGAGTGTCCGATAGCCGAACAGGGAACTCAGCCGAAGTTTTCGATGACGGCTTCGGCGACTGCCTTCATGGTGGTGCGGCGGTCCATGGCGGTGCGCTGCACCCACCGGAAAGCCTCGGGCTCCGACAGGCCCTGCTTGGCCATCAGCAAACCCTTGGCGCGCTCCACGACCTTGCGCGTCTCCAGCCGCTCGGACAGCCCGGCGACCTCGTTCTCCAATGCCTGGAGCTCCGCGAACCGGCTCATCGCGAGCTCGATCGCGGGCACCAGGTCGCGCTTGGCGAACGGCTTGACCAGGTAGGCCATCGCGCCCGCGTCCCGGGCCCGCTCCACCAGGTCGCGCTGGCTGAACGCGGTGAGGATGACGACCGGGGCGATCCGCTTGGCCGCGATCGCGCCGGCGGCCTCGATGCCGTCCACCTTGGGCATCTTGACGTCCATGATGACCAGGTCCGGCCGCAGCCGCTCGGCCAGCGTGACCGCCTCGTCGCCGTCGGCGGCCTGCCCGGCCACCTCGTAGCCCTCTTCGCGCAGCATCTCGACCAGGTCGAGGCGGATGAGGGCTTCGTCCTCGGCGACGAGCACGCGACGCGGCGCGGCTTGGCCCGCGGACTGGGCCTCGGCAGCCTGTTGGGTCACCGGGGTCCTCCTCATGGTCGTCACTGGCGGCACTCGACGCGGTCGCACCGGGCGAAAGGGCAGTCTACCGGCGCGACGTGGGCGCACCGCCCGGTCCGGCCGTGATCACGGCCACCGGCGACACGCCGGGTGACCGGGTGCCGCCGGTGGTCGGGCACCCGGCGTGACCGCCGGTGGGGTGGCGGGCCCGGCCGGGTCCTACTTGACGGTCTTCTGCGGCGGCTCCCACCAGCCGGTGACGCCCTCCGGCCACTCCACCGCCCCGAGCGCCTCCTCCTTGGCGGGGTCGGGCGGGTCGACCTCCCGCAGGTAGAGGTCGTACCAGCCGGTGGTCAGACCGAGCCCGCCGGTCGGGCTGGGCGTCTCGACCGCGTTCGGCAACCCGAACACCGGGTGCAGCAGCCGGTCGGTCACCGCCGGCACGCCGAGGCTCGCCGGCCACTCCAGCCACCACTCGTCGCGCTGCGACAGCGACCGGAGCCACGGTGCCGCCGTGAACAGGTGGTAGCGGCGGAGCACGGCGCTGCCCAGGCCGGTCGGTCGCGGGAACTCCGCCAGGTGCTCGCGCTCGGCGGCGCCCAACGGCCCATCGATGAACTGTCCACGCAGGTCACGTCCCCTGAGGAGGGTGTGGACGTAGTGCATCGCGGTGCTCCAGGCGGCTTCGTCCACGTTCGACAGGACGACACTCGCGTCCAGGTCGAGCAGTCGGAGTTCGACGGACCGGGGGTGCCGTTCGACCCGCAGCCCGGCCACGCCCGCGACCCACCGCTCCTCGTGCCTGGGGAGCAGTTCGTAGAGCAGCGGCCCGAGGGCGTGCTCGGCGAGGTGCAGGCGCGGGGTGTCGGTCGGTTCGACCGCGGCGAACACGTGGGCCGGGCGCAGCATCGACGCGGGTGGCCGGAGTTGCAGGTGGGCCGATGCGTCGGTCGCGACCTGGAGGATCACGCATTCGAGCGTGCGCTGGTCGTCCGACGGTGCGTCGGGCAGGAAAAGACCGCGGACATCCGCACGCCCGTTCAGCGCGTCGACCACTCGTTCACGCCGGTCGTCGGGCAGTTCGTACAGGACGGATTTCACCGCCGGGACGGCCTGGCTGAGATTCTCGCCGGTGTAGGTGCGGCGCAGGTCGACCAATTGTTCGGTCAATGACGAACGTGCCACGGCAGTCCTCGTTCCCGCCGCCCGGCTCGGCGCACAAGGACGCGTACACGCGTCAACGGTTCGGTTCGTGGTGCTGCTCCATGGTCAGGGGTGCCTACACCCTGCGGCGGATCACGCCACCCGTCTGCCGGGGAGTGGCTCCAGCCTCGCGTCTGCCCATACACGCCGCGCTCCACTTTACCAGCGGTCGGGGTGTGGCCGCCCGCGCATTTCGGTGTGGTCCGGGCTTCGGTCGGGCGGGCCGAGCCCGCCCGCGCTCGGACCGGACTATGCCGGTCACCCTTTCGCGCGCACCGACTGTCCCGTTCGGACGTTCTCCCGCTGGTGCTCGGCACGACCTCCGACCCCGCCCTCATTGCCCCCGGGCCCCGGACTCCCTAGCGTCGCCCCATGGCGAGCGGGGCGGTGCGGTTGTTGGAGGTGCTGGGGGCGCACGGGGTCGAGGTCGTGTTCGGGCTGCCCGGCGTGCACAACCTGCCGGTGTGGGAGGCGTTGCGGGAGTCCCGGATCCGGCTCGTCGGTGTCCGCCACGAGCAGACCGCGGTGTACGCCGCCGACGGCTACGCGCGGGCCACCGGGAAGCTCGGGGTGGCGCTCGTGACGACCGGGCCGGGCGCGGCGAACTGCCTGGCGGCCACCGGGGAGGCGATGGCGTCGGGGTCGCCGGTGCTGGTGGTCGCGACCGACATCCCGTCCACCCTGCGCCGCCCCGGCGAGTACCGGGGCGTGCTGCACGAGACCCGCGACCAGCGCGCCATGTTCCTCCCCGTGGTCAAGGGCGGGTGGACGCTGCGCAGCGCGGACGTGCTCGGGACGTATGCCGACAGCGCCGCCCTGCTGGCCACCACCGCGCCGCACGGGCCCGTCTACCTGGGCATCCCGACCGACTTCCTGACCGCCGACGCCGGGCCGTGGAGCAAGATCCCGACCAGCGGCCAGACCACGCCCGCGCTGGACCACGCACTCGACCTGGTCAGCCGGTCGGGCAGGCCGCTGATCTGGGCGGGAGGGGGCGCGCAGCGGGCCGGGGCGGGCCCGGCGGTGGCCGAGCTCGCCGAGCGGCTGGACGCCCCGATCGTCACGACGTACGGGGCGCGCGGCCTGGTGGACCACCCGCTCGTGGTGCACGGGCCGGTGCACCTGCCGGAGGTGGGCGCGTTGTGGGACGACGCGGACCTGGTGATCGGGATCGGCAGCGACTTCGACGGCATGATGACGCAGAACTGGCTCCAGCCGCCGCCGCACCGGCTCATCAGCATCAACGTGGACACCGTGCGCAACTACCCGCCGGACGTGACGTTGCGCGGTGATGCCCGGCTGGTCGCCGAAGCACTCGTCCGGGCACTCCCCCGACGCGCGGATCCGACCGCCGCCGAACGCGTCGCCGCGCTGAACGCGTTGGTGCGCAGGGCGATCGCGGACGACGAACCGCGGGCCGTGCCGCTGCTGGAAGCGCTGGAGGGCCACCGGGTGGTGGCGGACATGTGCGTTGCCGGGTACTGGGTCGGCGGGTTCCACAAGGTCACCCGGCCGCGCGGGCTGGCCTACCCGGTGGGGTGGGGCACGCTCGGCTTCGGGTTCCCGGCCGCGTTGGGCGCGGCGGTGGCGGGGCGGACGGTCGCGGTGTGCGGGGACGGCGGGTTCCTGTTCGCGTGCGGCGATCTCGCCACCGCGCGGCAGGAACAGCTGCCGGTGACGGTGGTGCTGGTGGACGACGGCGGGTACGGGATGTTGCGCTACGACCAGGTCGAAGCGGGCCACCCACCGCACGGGGTCGACCTGCACACACCGGATTTCGTTGGTCTGGCGAGGAGTTTCGACGTGGAAGCGTCCGAAGTGGACGGCTTCGGGGACGAGTTCGCGAGCAGGCTCCGGGAGTTCACGAACCGGGACGGCCCGAACATGATCGTGGTGCGGGCCGCTTTGCGGCCCCCGCCGAACACCTCTCCGCGCTGGTACCGTAAGGTTCGAACATGAGTTCGACTAGAGTGTGGCCGGCCGCGGCAGCGGAAGACGAGCTGCGGCTGTTGACGGACTTCCTGACCTTCCTGCGGCTCACCGCGGTGTCGAAGGTCGAAGGGCTGAGCCGGGAACTGGCCGCGGCCACCCCGATCCCGACGTCGCCCGTGGTGAGCGCGTTGGGCGTGCTCAAGCACCTCACGGCGGTCGAGCGGTGGTGGCTGTCCATCGAGGCCGGCGGCGTGGAGCTGCCGTCGCTGTGGGGCGCGGACGCCGACGCCTCCTGGCAGTTGCACGACGAGGACACGGTGGACTCGGTGATCGCCGAGTACCGCGCCGAGTGGGAGCTGTCCGACAAGGCGCTGGCGGGACTGGCCCCGGGCGACCGGACGCGGGGCGACCACGACGGCAAGGGCCGGACCGTGCGCTGGGTCCTCGCCCACCTGGTGCAGGAGACCGGGCGGCACGTCGGGCACCTGGACTTCCTGCGCGAGCTGGCGGACGGCGAGAAGGGCGAGTAACCCGGACCCGGGTCGGGTACTCCCCCGTCGCCTGGTCGCACACAGAGGACGACGCCGCCGACGCGTCCGGCGGCGACGGGTCCGCACTGGCGGCCCGGTGAACGACGAACACGTGCTGTCACAACGGTTTCCCGCGCGACAGCCGCTTCGGGGCACCGGGTAGCGGCTCGAAACCCGACGCCGGCGGCGGCACGGGCAGCGTTTCGTCCAGCAGGATCTCCGCGTCCGACCGTTCGGCGGCCGGTCGCGCCACGGCGTGCCTGGTGTGATCCGCGTTCGGCGATGCGCAGCGCGGCGGAGGCCGGGAGGACCGGCCCGCCTCGTGATCGACGCGACGAGGTTTCACCCTGCGGGGCCTTGGCACCCCGGCCGGCGCGCACCACGCTGAGTGCCATGACCTACGTGTCGACCAACCCGGCCGATCTCAACGATGTCGTCGCGCGCGTCGAACTCATCGGCGCGGAGGAGTACGCCGACGCGGCACGCCTCGCCAAGCAGGCACAACGCGACTGGGCCGCGGTGCCCGCCCCCGTCCGGGGACAGGTGGTCGCCAACATCGGCAGGCTGGTGGAGGTCAACGCCGAGGCGCTGGCCCGGATCGTGACCCGCGAGATCGGCAAGCCGCTGGCCGAGGCGCGCGGCGAGGTGCGGGAGATCGTCGACACCTGTGCGTTCTTCGTCGGCGAGGGCCGCCGGCTGTACGGGCAGACGGTGCCGTCGGAGATGCCGGACAAGCAGTTGTTCACGTTCCGCAACCCGGTGGGCGTGACGGCGTTCATCACCGCGGGGAACTTCCCGGTGGCCGTGCCGTCCTGGTACATCGTGCCCGCGCTGCTGTGCGGGAACACCGTGGTGTGGAAGCCCGCCGAGTACTCCGCCGCGTCCGCGCAGGCGCTGTACGACATCTTCATGTCGGCCGGGCTGCCCGAGGGCGTGCTGAACCTGGTGTTCGCCGAGGGCTCGCAGACCTTCCGCGGGCTGGAACTGGCGCTGGAGGAACGCCTGGTGGACAAGGTGGGCTTCACCGGGTCGTCCGAAGTGGGCGCGCTGATCGGCGAGCTGTGCGGGCGGCACCTCCAGGCGCCGTGCCTGGAGCTGGGCGGCAAGAACCCCATGGTGATCACCGAGGACGCGGACCTGGACCTGGCCGTGCAGGGCGCGCTGTTCTCCGGCTTCGGCACCGGCGGGCAGCGGTGCACGTCGCTGGGCACCGTGATCGTGCACGAGTCGGTGCACGACGAGTTCCTGACCCGGTTCACGGCGGCGACCGGGAGCGCCGTGGTGGGCGACCCGTTCTGCGACGTGCTGTACGGGCCGATGCTGGACGGGAAGTTCGCGGTGTCGTTCGAGAAGTACCTCGGCTGGATCCGCGACCACCACTCGGTGCACGGGTCGAGCGGTGTCGGGCGGATCACGGAGTCCAACCCCCGCAAGGGTTTCGTCGGCGACCCGGACGGCGGCCTGTTCTACCACCCGGTGATCGTGGACGGGGTGCGGCCGGACGACGAGGTGTTCCGGCACGAGACCTTCGGGCCGTTGGTCGGCGTGACGACGTACCGCACGTTGGACGAGGCCGTAGAGCTGGGGAACCTGCCCGGTTACGGGCTGTCCTGCTCGATCTACACCACCGACCCGGGCAAGGTGTTCGCGTTCCGCCACGGGATCGGCGCCGGCATGGTGAGCGTCAACAACTCCACCTCCGGCGCGGAGGCGCACCTGCCGTTCGGCGGCAACGGCAAGTCCGGCAACGGTTCCCGGCAGTCCGGCATGTGGGTTCTCGACCAGTTCACCCGCTGGCAGTCGATGAACTGGGACTACTCGGGCTCGTTGCAGAAGGCGCAGATGGACACCCCGGACGTCGAAGCGGACCTCGACTTCCGACTGGACGGGTGACCCGGCGGTGGGGTCGGGAGCCGTACGGGTGCCCGTCGCGCTGCGACCGACGGGCCGCGCCACGTGAACGCACTGGACGGCGTGGTGATCGCCGACTTCGGACGGGTGCTGGCCGCGCCGTACGCCACGATGATGCTGGCCGACCTGGGTGCGGAGGTGGTGAAGGTCGAGCACCCGCGCGGAGACGAGACGCGGACGTGGGGTCCGCCGCACGCGCACGGCCACGCCACGTACTTCCTGTCGGTCAACCGGAACAAGGAGTCCCGGACCATCGACCTGGCGACGCAGCGGGGTGCGGCGGCGGCGCGGGACCTGGTGCTCGGCGCGGACGTGCTGGTGGAGAACTTCCGGCCGGGCACGATGCGGCGGTTCGGGTTGGACTACGAATCGCTACGTATGGTCCACAAAGGACTGGTGTACTGCTCGGTGACGGGGTTCGGTGCGGGCCGGGGCGCGGCGCTGCCCGGCTACGACCTGTTGGCGCAGGCGGTCGGAGGGCTGATGAGCGTCACCGGTCCCGCACCGGGCGAGCCGACCAAGGTCGGTGTGGCGCTGGTGGACGTGTTGACCGGGGTGCACGCCGCCGTCGGCATCCTGGCGGCTCTGCGGCACCGGGACCGGACCGGCGAGGGCCAGCGGGTCGAGGTCGACCTGCTGTCGGTCCTGCTGTCCGGCATGGTGAACCAGAGCGCCGGCTACGCGCTCGCGGGTGTCGTGCCCGGCATCATGGGCAACCGGCACCCGTCGATCGCACCGTACGAGGTGTTCCCGACCGCCGACCGGCCGATGGCGCTCGCCGTGGGCAACGACCGGCAGTTCGAGCGGCTGTGCGAGGCGCTGGGGCTGCCGGCGGACGCCCGGTTCGCCACCAACGGGCTGCGGGTGGCGAACGTCGACGCGTTGGCGGAGGCGGTGGGCGCGAAGCTGCGCACCCGGCCGGCCGCCGAGTGGTTCGCCCTGCTCACGCCGCTGGGCGTGCCGTGCGGGCCGGTCAACGACCTCGCGGGCGCGTTCGACCTGGCCGAGTCGCTGGGCCTCCACCCGACCGTGGAGGTCGGCGGGATGAACCTGGTGGCGAACCCGATCCGGCTGTCCGCCACCCCGGCGACCTACCGGTTGCCGCCGCCGGACCTGGAGTAGACCGTGCACCCGTCGCGGTGCTGCGGCACGCCGACAGTCCGTGCCCACCCACGAGGGCGCTTCCGAGGTCCACGCGCTCGCGCCGGGTCGGGCGCTCACCGGGATTCCCGCGTACCGGTGAACCTGACTCCTGGCCGTAGCGTGTCGGGCACGGTGAGCGACAAACTGCTGGTTGGATGCCCCGTACTTGCGAGGAGGATCCGACTGATGTCCAAGCGATTGCCGGGCGCGATGCTGGCCGCCCTGCTCGTCCTGACCTTTTTCGCGGTGCCGGCGCGGGCCACGCCCGCCCGGACCACGCCCACCTGGGTCCTGCCCGCCCAGGTCCTGCCCGCGCAGACCGCGCCGGTGGACTTCACCGGGATCGTGGCGTTGAACAACTGCTCGGGCTCGGTGGTCCGCACACCGACCGCGCAGTCGTCGGACCGCGCCCTGGTGCTGACCAACGGCCACTGCGTGAAGCTGCTGGCGGCCGACGAGGTCATCGTCGACCAGGCGGCGAGCCGCACGTTCACCCTGCTCGACAGCTCCGGCAACGGGTCGTTGGGCACGCTGCGCGCCGAACGCCTGCTGTACGCGACGATGTCCGGCACCGATGCGGCGCTGTACCGGCTCGCCGCGACGTACGCGCAGGTGGAGGGCATGGGTTCGCGGGCACTGGAACTGTCGCCGCAGCACCCGGCCGTCGGCATCGACATCCGCGTGGTCTCCGGGTACTGGAAGAGGATCTACTCCTGTCGCGCGGACGGGTTCGTGCACCGGCTGCGCGAGGCCGACTGGACGTGGAACGACTCGATGCGCTACACGTCGGCGTGCGCCGTCGTCGGCGGCACGTCCGGCTCGCCCGTGGTGGACGTGGCAAGCGGCCAGGTCGTCGGCGTGAACAACACCGCCAACGAGAGCGGCGGCCGATGCACCATGAACAACCCGTGCGAGGTCGACCAGGCCGGCACGGTCACCGTGCGGCACAAGATCGGGTACGCGCAGCAGACCTACCAGATGGTGCCGTGCCTGCCAGGGGGCGGCCGACTGGACCTGTACGCGCCCGGCTGCGGTCTGGCGCGGCCCTAGAACCGTTGCGCTGCCACGGCTCGGACCGGTGCCATCGGGTCGGCCGGGTGGTGGTGGTCCACGGTCGGGCAGCTCGGTGTCGTGCGCGCGGCGGGTTCGCAGGACCGCCGCGCGCGGTCGGCCCGGTCGGGGCGGACCCCCGCCACGGGAGCCGCGCCACGGGCGCAAGGTCAGCGGACACCGCCCGGGGTCACCCGTCCGAGCAGCAACGCGAGGGCCCTTCACCTGACCTCGGCCTAGGCTGGTGGCATGACCGAACCGTGGGGTGACACCGAGAAGATCCGCCGCATCCTGGCCGACTGCGACACGTGGGCCGTCGTGGGGCTGGCCGACCACCCGCACCGGGCGGCCTACGGCGTGGCCCGGTTCCTCCAGCAGCACGGCAAGCGCATCGTCCCGGTGCACCCGGACGCGGAGGCGGTGCTCGGGGAGCAGGGCTACCCGACGCTCGCCGACATCCCGTTCCCGGTCGACTGCGTGGACGTGTTCCGCCGCTCCGAGGCCGCCGGCGAATTCGCCGACGAGGCCGTCAAGATCGGCGCCAAAGCCGTGTGGTTCCAGCTCGACGTAGTCGACACCGCGGCCTACGAACGCGTCACCGCCGCCGGTCTCGACATGGTCATGGACCACTGCCCGGCCATCGAGTGGCCGGCTAACGGGCCCCGCGCCGGGCGGTGACCTCGATCTCGATCCGCATCCGGGGATCGGCCAGGCCGCACACCAGCATGGTCGCGGCCGGGCGCACCTCGCCGAACGCCGCGCGCAGCACCGGCCAGCACGGCTCGAAGTCCGCGGCGTCCGGCAGGTAGTAGGTCACCCGCAGCACGTCGGCGAACGCGCACCCGGCCTCGGTCAGTGCCGCACCGATGTTGGCCAGGCACTGCTCGGCCTGGGCGACCACGTCGTCCGGGATCGTCATGGTCGAGTAGTCGAACCCGGTGGTGCCCGAGACGTGCACCCAGTCCCCGTCCACGACGGCCCGCGCGTACCCGATCTGCTCTTCGAACGTGGAACCGGACAGGATCGCTCGTCTCATGGCCGCGACCCTAGACGGGCACCGGCGGTCCGCGCCGGTACCCGGGCCCACGGATAGCGGACGTATGGAGTCGCTCGCTAACCTGCGGACATGCCAGTAGCCGCCCTCAACGGGATCAACCTCAGCTACCACGTGGAGGGCGACGGCGATCTCGTCGCCATGGTCATGGGCACCGGCAGCCCCGGCCGCGTGTGGCACCCGCACCAGGTCCCCGCCCTGCGCGCGGCGGGTTTCCGGGTCGCGACCATCGACAACCGGGGCATCCCGCCGACCGACGAGTGCGCGTCCGGCATGAAGATCGAGGACCTGGTCGGCGACACGGCGGCGCTGATCGAACACCTCGGGGGCCCGGCGCGGGTGGTCGGCACGTCGATGGGCGCGCGCGTCACCCAGGAACTGGCGCTGGCCCGCCCGGACCTCGTGGCGCGGGCCGTGATGCTCGGCACCGCCGGCCGCAACGACCCGGTGCAGAACGCCCTGTCCCAGGGCGAACGGGCGTTGCACGACAAGAACATCACGCTGCCCGGCCGCTACTTCGCCGCCGTCAGCGCGATCCTCAACCTGTCCCCCGCTACCCTGCGCGACCCCGTGGCCGTCCGCGACTGGCTGGACGTCTTCGAGTTCACCGGCTCCGCGTTCAGCGCCGGCGTCCGGGCCCAGATGGACCTGAACGAGTTCGACAGCCGCCTGGACGCCTACCGCGCCATCACCGTGCCGTGCCTGGTGGTCGGCTTCGCCGACGACCGCATCCTGCCGCCGCACCTGGCCCGCGAGGTCGCCGACGCCATCCCGGGCGCGCGGTACGCCGAAGTCGCCGACGCGGGCCACTACGGCTTCCTCGAACAGCCGGCCGAGGTCAACCGCCTGCTCGTGGAGTTCCTGAAGGGCTGACGACGTCCGGCGGCTCCGGCGACGCCGCCGTTCGGAGCAATCGCCGGCAGTGACCGCGAAGCCACGAGAAGTTCCCTACCACGGGACCGCAAACGCCGTTACCGTCGTTGCGACCTGCGGAAGGGGCACATGGACCACCGGAGACTCGCCCGCACCTCGCGCCTGATCGCTCTGATCGGCGCGGGTGGCGTGACGTGTCTGGTGCTCCTGCCGATCGCCATCAACGCGGCGACCGGCGGTTCCGCGCCCCGCGTGCTCGGGCCGTACGCGACGTGGCTGTGGCCGTCGCTGGTGCTGCTGTCGGCGGTCACCGTCGCGCTCGCCGTGTGGGAACCGCTCAGCGCCGTGCTCGTGCAGCGCCGGCCCGCGCACCCGGCCAACCGCACCGCCGCGCTGGAGCGGGTGGAGCGGTACGTCCGGGCCCGCCAGGACGGGTCGCTGGCCGAGCAGGTGCGGCTCAAGCTCGGTGTCGCGCCCCGGATCGGGCCGCGGCTGCCGACCCGGGTCAAAGCGCCGCTGGTGGTGACCGGAGAGCCGGGCGCGGGCAAGACGACCCTCCTGCTGGAACTGGCCGAGACGCTGCTCAACCGCGCGAAGGGCGACGAGGGCCGGCCGGTGCCCGTGCTGGTCGAACTGGGCACGTGGCGGCGCGACGAGGACTTCGGCGAGTGGCTGCTCGCCACGCTCGCCCGGCGGTACCGGATCGGGGCGCGGCTGGGCCGGACCTGGCTGCGGGACCGGCGGCTGACCGTGCTGTTCGACGGGCTGGACGACGTGCCCGAGGCGGACCGGGCCGAGTGCCTGGCGTGGATCACCGCGCTGAAGCTGCCGCAGGTGGTGCTGTGCTGCTCCACCGACGACTACCTGCGGCTGCCGCGCTACGACGTGGTGCACGTGGAACCGTTGCGGCGCACCGACGTGCTCGACCTGATCGCCGCCTGCGGACCTCGGCTGGACGGGCTGCACGAGGTGTTGGCCAAGGACCCGGACGTGTGGGAGGAGGTGCGCACGCCACTGGCGTTCGGGCTGCTGGCGCTGGCCTACCGGGCGGGCCGGGCGGAGTACCGCGGTGTGCTGGACACGTACCTGGTCGAGTCGGCCGCACGGGGGCCGGGGCGCGCGGAACGCACGCTGCGCGCGTTGCGCTTCCTGGCCCGGATCGCCCGCCGCCGGGCCGACCTGGCCGCCCGGCACCGGCTGCCGCGCCGGGAGGTGTGGCTGGACTTCGTCGGCGCGCCGGCGGTGTGGCGGCTGTTCCGGCGGGCCGGGCCGGGTGCGCTGGCCGGTGCGGCGACGGCGCTGTGCCTGGTCCTCGGGCTGGAGTTCGGGCTGACGACCGGTGCGGTCGCGGCGGTGGGCACGATCGGGTTGCGGCAGGGGCGCTTTCCCGCCCCGGTGGGCGACCGGTCACGCGGTCTGCGTTGGGCGGCAACGGGCTTCGTCGCCGGCGCGGTGTGCGTCGGCGCGTTGTCGTCGGCGGGCAGGTGGTTGGGCGCCCAGGTGGCGCGCTGGCCGGAGTACGCGGCGTTCGGGTTCGTGCCGGCCGTCACGTTCCTGGTGGCGTTGGGCGTGACGCGGGACCGGTACTGGGCGGTGGCGGGTGCGCTGCTGCCGGCGGGCGTGATGATCTGGACCGGACCGTCGGCGGACCTGTTGACGGCCCTGGGGATCGGGCTGTGCGCGGGTGCGGCGGTCGGCGTGTTCACCGGCGGGCTGACCGAGTTGTGGGAGAGCCTGCGCGACCTTCCTCCGGCGGGCCGCGGCCTGCGCTCGTTACCGGTGGCGGGCCTGGCCGGGGTCGGGCTCGCGGCCGGCCTGGGCGCCGCGCCGCAGTGGCAGGCGATCGGGCCGGTGACCGGGCTGCTCATCGGGCTCGCGGTGACCCCGGTGGCCGCCCGGCCGTTCGAGCCGGTCGCCGAACTGCTCGCGAAACCGCTGGCGCTGGACGAGTTCCCGTTGCGGCGCAAGGCGATCATCCAGTCCGCGCGAGACCGGGTGCTGCTCGTCGACGACCACCGCTTCCCGCACTCCGTAGTGCGCGACCACGTGGCCGAGTGCGACCCCGTCGAGCTGGGCGCGACCGTGGAACGCCGGTGGGAGGGCCTCAGCCCCACCGGGTCCGACCCCACGGCTTGAACACCGACAGCACGGTGTTGAACGTGTAGATCGTCAACGACACGCACGACGCGACCAGCACGTCCGTGCCCGCCGTGCCGACCGTGCCGTCCGCCGCGTCGTGCAGGCCGGATCGCAGCGCGAACGTCGTGGCCACCACGGCGATCACCGTGAGCACGAACTTCACCAGCACCCAGCGGTGCTTCACCAGGCCCCACTTCGTGCCCACGGACACCACGACCCCGGTCGCCAGCGACACCAGGCCCATCGGCAGCACGACGTAGTCGCCCAGCAGCGCCATCGCCTGGTAGAGCTCGGGTCGGTCGAACGCGACGAGCGCCAGGACGAGGTTCCCGACCGTCACGCCGAGCCAGCCGACGGACGAGACGACGTGCAGCAGGACCGAGGTCTTGCGCGCGGTGGGCGGTAACTTCACCGCGGGCGGTGGCTTCCGGGTGGGCCGCGACTTCGCGGTGGGCGATGGCTCCATGCGGTGAAGGATGCCGGTGCGGGGCTTGTCACCACGTCCGTCGTGCGGCGGTCCGCGCGGCTACGTCCGTCGACGTAGCTCCACCGCCGAGAGGTTGCCGTCCGGGTCCAGCGAACCGCGCCGACGGCGGTTCCAGCGCAGGAACAGCAGCGCCAGCACGGCAACCAGTGCGGGCAGCAGCATGTAGACGCCGGACACCACGAGCAGCAGCAACACCCCGGCCAGCGCGAGCACCGCCGTGTAGCGGGCCTTGCTGCGCCGGGGAAGCAGCCGCACGGCCGCCGCCGCCCCGATCACGTACACCGCGACGAACTGCCCGGTGGTCAGCAGCACCAACAGCTTGATGCCCGCTCCGGTCACCACGACCACCACCAGGATCACGAACGACAGACCCACCAGCAGCGCGAGACTGCGCCGCGGCACCTCGCCCGCCACACTGCCGCCGGACAGCCTGCGCGGGAACGCCCCGTCCCGGCTCAGCGCCGCACCCAGCTTCGCGCTGCCCGCGTAGTAGGCGTTCATCGATCCGACGGTCAGCAGCACGGCCACGACCGCCGCGAACACCTTCAGGTCGCCGCCCAACGCCCGTGCCAGCAGCTCGCCCAGCGGCGCCTCGGAATCGGCGTCCGCGCCGAGCACGGCGACCGTGGCGAACGCGACGGACAGGTACAGCCCGGCCACGATGAGCACCGCGAACCCGACCGCGCGCGGCAGGTCGCGTTGCGGCTTGCCGAACTCCTGAGCCAGGTGCGTGATCGCCTCCCAGCCGGCGAAGCTCCACACCAGCAGCGCGGCGGCCGGTCCGATCGCGGTCCACCCGTTGGGGGCGAACGGTTCCAGGTTCGCCGGGTTCATCATCGGCGCGGACAGCGCGACCGCCCCGAGCACGAGCAGCACGAGCATCCCGGCCAGCGCGAGCTGCATCCGTCCCGACGCACGCAGACCCGCCCAGTTGGTGGAGGCGACCAGCGTCATCAGCACCACCGCGGTGCCGACCTGGGCGACCCGCCCACCGCCGACCGCGTCCGCCACGTACGAACCGGCGAACAGCGCGGACGCCGTCGTGCCCGGCGGCACGGCGAAGAAGAAGCACCAGCCCACCACCGTGGCCGCGCGTTCACCGAAGGCCAGGCGGGCGTAGGTCGACACACCGCCCGCGTCCGGGTGGCGCGCACCCAGCGCGGCGAACGTGGCGGCCAGCGGCGCGGACACCATTACCAGACAGAGCCAGGCGATCAGCGACGCGGGACCGGCCACCTGCGCGGCGAGCGCGGGCACCGCGATCACTCCCGTGCCCAGCACCGCGCCGACGTACATCGCGGTGCCCTGCGCGACGGTTAAGCCCGTGATCTTTTCGCCCACAACGAGAGAGCCTCCCGCACTCCGGGCGGTCGCGGATAGTCTCACCTGCTCTTCTCCGCGTGTCGGACCGGCTACGCTCCGACATCGTGGGCAGGCCACGGGCTTTCGACGACGCGGCGGTCGTGGACGCCGCGATGGAGGTGTTCTGGTCGAAGGGGTACGAGGCCACTTCGACGGAGGACCTGTGCGCGTGCACGGGTCTGGGGCGGGGCAGCCTCTACAACGCCTACGGCAGCAAGCACGGGCTGTACGAGCGGGCGCTGCGCCGGTACGCCGAACTCGGGTTCGGCGGGCAGCGCACCATCCTGGAAGGCCCCGGCACGGCGAAGGACCGGCTGCGCGCGCTGATGCTGGCCGTCATCGACACCGATTTGGCCGACCCGGACCGGCGCGGCTGCCTGGCGATCAACGCCGCCGTGGACGCGGGCGGCACCGACGACCTGGTGGCGCAGCAGGTGCGGCGGCAATTCGAGCGGTTGGAGGGGGCGGTGTGCCACCTCATCGCATTGGGCCAGCACGACGGTGAGCTGCGCCGCGACGTGGATCCGTTGGTGTGCGCCCGGTTCTTCCTCAGCACGTATTACGGGTTGCGGGTGCTCGGCAAGGTGACGCACGACCGTCGGGCGTTGGAGGACGTCGTGGAAGGGGCTCTGGCGCGCCTCTAGGGCCAGTGGCCCGGTCGGGTCAACGTCGGCGGGAGGGCGGTCCGGTCGTCGCCCTTGGCTGCGTCGACCTGCACCTGGGTGACGAACAGCGCCTCGCGGAGATCGGCTCCCGACAGGTCCGCGCCGCGCAGGTCCGCGCCGATCAGATCGGCCAACCGCAGGTCCGCGCGGGAGAGGTTCGCGCCGATCAGGTACGCGCCCCGGAGGTCCACCCCGCGCAGGTCGGCCCCGGCGAGGTTCTTCCCGATGAGGTCCGCGCCCCGCTTGGACTTCCGGCCCGCTTTGCCCCCGGACCCGGTCGCGGAGGCCCGGACGTGCTCGCTGACCTGCTCCAGCAGCGCGCTCACCGTGCGCCAGACCGGTTCGACGTCCGTCCCCGCCAGCTCCTCCGGCGAGCCGGCGGTCCGCTCCTCGATGTCCGCCTTCGCCACGGCGAGCGCGTGGTGCAGTCCCGGTGCGTCCAGGCGGAGCGCCTCGGTCAGGTACCAGAGCAGTTCGTGCAGCTCGCGCACCACCGGGAAGACGTCGAACATCAGCTCGGCGGTCTCCGGGGCGTCCCGCCAGCTGCGCCCGCCGAAGGTGACCTGGGCGACCTGCTGGCCCGCGCCGAAGCAGTCGTAGACCGTGCAGCCGCGGAAACCCCGTTCCCGCAGCCGGGTGTGGATGCCGCAGCCGAAGTCCGCGGCCAGGTTGCGGCACGGCGTGCGGGCGGGCTTGTCGATCGCGAAGTCGGACGACTTGGCGAACGCCGGCACCACGCAGCACAGCCCGAAGCACCGCTCGCAGTCGGCCCGCAGCCCGGTCACGCCAGCGTGTCCAGGATCTGCTGCCCGTACTTGGACAGCTTGTTCTCGCCGACCCCGTTGACCGTGCCCAGCTCGGCCAGCGTGCCGGGCGCGTTCGCGGCGATCTGCCGCAGCGTGGCGTCGTGGAAGATCACGTAGGCCGGGACGCCCTGCTCCTTGGCCGTCGCGGCGCGCCACGCCCGCAGGCGTTCGAACACCGGCGCGGCCTCGGCGGGCATGTCGACCGGTTCGCCCTTCTTGGGCTTGGCCGTCCTGACCTTCGCGGCCCGCTCCGGCTCGCGCCGCATGAGCACCTTGCGGCCCCGGTAGAGGACCTCCTCGCTGCCGGGGGTGAGGACGAGGGTCGAGTACTCCCCTTCGACGGCCAGCAGGCCCTGCGCGAGCAGCTGCCGGACGACGCCGCGCCAGCCGCTCTCGTTCAGCTCGGTGCCGATGCCGAACACCGAGAGGGTGTCGTGGTCGAACTGGATCACCTTGGCGGTCTTGCGCCCCAGCAGGATGTCGATGGTCTGCCCGGCGCCGAACTTCTGCCGGCGCTCGTTCTTCAGGCGGTACACGGTGGACAGCACCTTCTGCGCGGGCACCGTGCCGTCCCAGGTCTCCGGCGGCACGAGGCAGGTGTCGCAGTTGCCGCACGGCTCGCCGCCCTGCCCGAAGTACTCGAGCAGCTGCACGCGGCGGCACTCGACGGTCTCGCACAGCGCCAGCATCGCGTCCAGGTGGGCGACCAGGCGGCGGCGGTGCTGCTGGTCGCCGTCCGAGTCCTCGATCATCTTGCGCTGCTGCACGACGTCCTGGAGGCCGTAGGCGAGCCAGGCGGTGGACGGCAGCCCGTCCCGGCCGGCGCGCCCGGTCTCCTGGTAGTAGCCCTCCACGGACTTCGGCAGGTCGAGGTGCGCGACGAACCGGACGTCCGGCTTGTCGATGCCCATGCCGAACGCGATGGTCGCCACCATCACCAGACCGTCTTCGCGCAGGAATCGGGACTGGTTCTTCGCCCGCGTCCCGGAATCCAGCCCGGCGTGATAGGGAAGCGCTTTGACGCCGTTCTGGTTGAGGAATTCGGCGGTCTTCTCCACCGAGTTGCGGGACAGGCAGTAGACGATTCCCGCGTCGCCGTCGTGCTCGTTGCGCAGCAGTTCCAGCAGCTGCTTCTTCGGCTCGTTCTTGGGAACGATCCGGTACTGGATGTTCGGCCGGTCGAAACTGGCCACGAAGTGCTTCGCGTCCGCCAGCTTCAACCGCTCGGCGATCTCCGCGTGGGTGGCCGCGGTGGCGGTGGCCGTCAACGCCACCCGAGGCACGTCGGGCCACCGTTCGTGCAGGTGGGAGAGGGCGAGGTAGTCGGGACGGAAGTCGTGCCCCCACTGCGCGACGCAGTGCGCCTCGTCGATCGCGAACAGCGCGATCTTCCCCCGCTCCAACAACCGGACGGTCTGCTCCACCCGCAACCGCTCCGGCGCGAGGTAGAGCAGGTCCAGTTCGCCGGCGAGGAACTCCGCCTCCACCAGCGACCGTTCGTCGGGGTACTGCGTCGAATTCAGGAACCCGGCCCGCACCCCGAGATCGCGCAATGCGTCGACCTGGTCCTGCATCAACGCGATCAACGGCGAGACGACGACCCCGACGCCTTCCCGGACCAGCGAGGGAATCTGGTAGCACAACGACTTCCCACCGCCCGTGGGCATGAGAACGAGCGCGTCACCGCCACCGATGACGTGCTCGACGATCTCCTGCTGATCTCCGCGGTACGAGTCGTACCCGAAGACCCGGCGCAGAACCTCATGCGACCCCACCCGGCGATCCTAACGACCCACCCCGACACCCCGTTCGGCCGCCCGCGCATCCGTTCGACGGAACGACCCACGAGTGCCGGGTGACTTTGGTAGCTGTAGATCATGCACGTGTACGCAGGCACCGTTCGGGACGCTGGTGAGGCGTTGCGGTCCGATCTCGACGGCTTCGTGGCCGCGTGCGTCGACCGGTTCCGGCGCGGGCGGGGTGAGAAGCCCGGCGACGCCGAGGTGGGCAGTTGGCGCAACAGCTGGCCGGCGCTGGTGCGTGCGCTGCTCCGGGCCGGGTTGGCGGACCTGGCCTTGCTGTTCGAGTTCGAGTTGCCCGGTACCGGTGAACGGGTCGACGCCGTGGTGCTGGGCGTTCGACCGGACGGCGGGCTGACCGGGGTCGTCGTGGAGCTCAAGCAGTGGGACCGGTTCCGCCGGGCCGACTGGCTGGAGGTCGAGATCTCCCCCGGCGTCGAGCGGGTGCACCCGTGTCGCCAGGCGGCGGGGTACCGGAGCTACCTGGAGAAGTGGCTCGAGGACGCCACCCTGGACCTCGAGTTCCGTGGCGTCGCGGTGTTGCACAACGCTCGGATCGACGTGACGACTCGGCTGCGGGAAGAGGTCGAAGGGCGATCGGGCAGCGGGGACGTCCCGATCCTGTCCCGCGGTGAACTGACCGACACCGAACCGCACGAGCTGGCCGCGCTGTTGCGGTGCGACGATCTCCGGTCGCCGGCCGAGGGGCAGTTGGCCCGGTTCCTCGCGGTCGAGCACAGGCCGTCGCCGAAGCTGTTCGCCGAGCTCGACGCCGTGCTGGCGCAGAGGTCCGAGTTCGTTCTGCTCGGTGCCCAGCAGGCCGCCCAGGTACGGGTCGTCCACGCGGTGGCCGAAGCCTTCGCGGGTCGGAGGCGGGTCATCGCGGTCACGGGCGGGCCCGGCACCGGCAAGACGGTGGTCGCGCTGCGGCTGCTCGCCGACATCCCGAACCTCGAGTCGGCGCCGGCTGCCCGTCTGCTCACGCCGTCGGGCACCCTGATGGACCAGCTCGTACGAGCGCTCGACGAGCGGAACCGCACCAGAGGGTTGTTCGCGTATCCCAACTCGCACAACGGCAAGGGCATCATCCCGCTGGTGGACGAGGCGCAGCGGCTCAGGCGGGATCCGCACCTGGTCGCGCGACTGGTCAGGAACGCTCCGGTCAGCGTGTTCCTGCTGGACGAGCGCCAAGTGATCCGGCCGAACGAGGGCTTCACCGTCGAGGAACTGCGGCACGTCGCCGAGCGCGAAGGCGCGGACTTCCGCCACATCGAGCTGACCAGCCAGTTCCGCTGCGGCGGGTCGCAGGCCTACCTGAACTGGCTCGGCCGGCTGCTGTCCGCGGACGGCGTGCCCGAACCGTGGCAGGGGTCGGACTACGACGCCGGTGTGGCGAGCGACCCGGACGAGCTGGAGGCCTGGATCCGACACCACGGAGCGACCGGCCACACCGCGCGGATCGCGGCGGGCTTCTGCTGGCAGTGGCCCAAACGCCCGGCGAACGAACCGCTCCACGACGACATCGCCATCACGTGGACCGACCACGGGGTGGAGCGGACCTGGCGGCGGCCGTGGAACGCCGGCCGGGTGCACCGAGGACCCGACGGCGAGGTGACCGCCCCGAAACGGGCCTTCTGGGCGACCGATCCCGGCGGCCAGGACCAGGTCGGCTGCATCTACACCAGCCAGGGCCTCGAGTACGACTACGGCGGCGTGATCCTCGGCCCCGACCTGGTCCGCCGTGACAACCGCTGGGTCGCCGACTCGGCGCGCAGCCACGACCCGGCCATGAAGAACCTCCCGGCCGACCGCTACCTGCGACTGGCCCTGAACACGTACTGGGTCCTGGCGAGCCGCGCGACGTCGGGCTGCCGGCTCTACTCCACCGACCCGGAGACCCAGCGCTTCCTGGCCGGCCTGTGTTGACCCCGGGGATGTCGGTGCTCCCTCCTATTCTCGGATCATGGGGTATGCAGACGTCCGCCGGCAGGACGTGTCGGCCGCGATCGCCGAGTACGACGAACTGGGCAAGGACGCATTCCTGGCCAAGTACCGATACGCCGAGGCACGCCAGTACCTGCTCGTCCACGGCGGCAGGAGGTACGACTCCAAAGCGATCGTGGGTGTCGCGCACAGGCACCTGACGGGCACGGCGCTGACACCCGACGAGTTCAGCGGCGGTCGGGCCACCGTGGGACGACACCTCGCCGCACTCGGCTTCCGCGTCGAGGGCATGGCTCCTCCTGGTCGGGTATTCCTCCAGCCGCGCGGCCTTCGCGACGGCGGAGCTGCGCACTTCGCCAACACCGTCGTGAAGGGCGTCGTACTGGCAGAGCACGCCGAGGCGCTCGGGCCGGACCTCGCCGCACTCGAAGCCCTCTACCCCGACGGCGTCGCGAAGTTGTGGGGCAACACGGCTCCGAAGTACGGCTACCACGCCAAGGCCAAAGCTCTGGCCGCACGCCGGGTCGGCGACCACGTGCTGTTCCACGCCGAACACGCCTTCGTCGCCGAAGCCGTGATCCTGCACCTGTTCGACAACGAGCAGGCTGCGGCCTCCATCTGGGGATCGGACCGGCAGGGCCGGACCTTCACGCACATGGCCGCTTTGGGCGATGTCCGCCTCTACGACCCGCCCCTCGACGCACGCCCCGCGTTGAACGCTGCGGGGTTGGGCACGGTGCGGCACTTCATGCAGGCGCCCGACGCCTTCCGGCTCGAGTCACCGGCCCGCGACTCGACGGTGGCGAAGCCGCGGCTGTTCTCCGCGGAGGACATGCTGAACCGGCTGATCACCCTCGACCGCGACCAACCGGCGGAGCGAATCAGGAAACGCCAGGCGCTCGCCCTGCTGTGGACGATCGGCCAACGAGTGGCACACCGGAAGAGGTGGCACAGCGAGGAGGACTTCCGCAGCGGTGTCGGCGAGTTGCTCCGCGATTTCGACGACGACCCCGGTCCCGAGGTCGTCGCGGACCTGTTCTGGCACTTGCAGAACACCGACGTGTGGACAGTGGACCTGGACAACACCGATCCGCTCGCGGGGTTCGACGACGAGTGCGACAGGCTGCTGGAGTCCGTCGTGGTGCGCACGAGGGCGATCACCGCTCTGCGCAGCCGTCACCTCAACCGCATCGCCGAGGACGAGGACCTGCTGGCGCGGCTGGGACTCGAGGGCTACGCGCGAGCGAGCAGCCGTTCCAAGCCCGCCGGTGACCGCGAGGCTCCGGTTTCGCGCCGGCAGCGCAGCGGCGACACCGCGGAGCGGATCCGGAGCATCGCCGAGGAGGTCACCGCGCTCTACGACGACACCTGCCAGTTCTGCGGCACCCGCCTCCTCACCGGCGTCGGCTTCCACAGCGAGGCGGCGCACATCAGGGGCCTCGGCGAGCCTCACCGAGGACCGGACCACATCAGCAACGCGCTGTGCCTGTGCCCCAACTGCCACGCGCAGTTCGACCGGTTCGGGATCTACGTCGACGACGAGGGCGTCGTCCGGCTGGTCCACAACAGCGAAGAGGTCGGCGAGCTGCGCCGTCATCCCGACCACGACATCGACGACGCGCACGTCCGGTACCACCGGAGCCTGTGCCACATCACCCCGCCGGCCTGACCGGGCTATTCGGGGAAGTCGTCGTTCCACACCGGCAGCATGTGGACGCGTCGGGCGGCCGGGGCGGGGATCTTGGCGAACTCGCCGGGGCCCGTCCGGTGCACGCAGTCGATGCCCACGCTGTGCAGCAGTTCGATGTCGACATCAGCCGGACGGGCCGGGAACAGGGCCGTCAGGCGGACGACGCGGTCCGGGCACCGGGGCGCGTAGTGCAGGAGTTGGGCCACGGCCTGGCGGACGCGGTCCCGGCTGATACCACCCTTCGCCTCGACCACCTCCGCGCCCTCGGAGCCCACCGTGTACATGTCGGACATCCCCGCCTCGGACGTGATGCGTTCGAAGCGCGCCTCGGGATTGGCCTCGGCGTATTCGTGGACCAACAGCGACTCGGCCCGGCGGACCGTGATGGAACGCGCGGAGCGGGAATAGGTGGCTTGAGTGGTGTGAATGCGTTCGAGTTCGATCGCCAGGCCTCGTTCGAGTTGTGACCGGATGTACTCCTCGCGCGCCTCCTCGGCGGCCGCGACGGTCGACCGGTCGATGCCCAGACCGCTGATCACCTGGTCCACGACCACCGCGTCGTCGATCACGACGCCTTGCAGGAAAGGACCGCGGAGCTTTCCGCCCGACACCGCTTTGAGGGTGCGGTACGGGATGAGGACGGTGTCGTCCAAGCCGATCATGCTGTAGACGTTGACGAAGGTGTCCTCGTCCGGCGCCTCCTTCCACAGCGTGTCGGCGAACGCCGGGCTGCGGAAGGACGCACCCACCTCGCCGATCGCCCGGATGTGCCCCTTCCAGGCGAAGAGCGCCACGTCGCCCACCGTCACCTCGGCCATCCGCCGGTCGAGGAAGGCCCGGGTGCCCCAGAACGGAGCCGTGCCGCCGGGGTGCAGGCCCGACAGGAGTGCGCGCTGGTCGCCGGTCAGCGCCGACCAGTGCCTCGCGACCCGGAAGTCGACCTCGTGGTGCAGGGTCTTCCTCCGGTTGCGCTCGGCTTCGGGGTTGGCCACCGGCTGGATCAACAAACGAGTCAAGGCGAATCCCCTGGTCGGTCGAACGCGCGCACTACCGGGTGGAATAATCCCACATCGACCGGGGCACCTCCACCCGATATCGTCCACAGTGGATCGATGCCACTTATTCTCGTGGCGTTCGGGTGAATCCGGGGAACTGCCCGACGATCGATTCCCATCGAGCTATCCTCGCGGTCACTCGTCTCGGCAACAACGCCTGGAGTGACAGATGTGTCCGCCGGAAACCGCACCGAAAGGCGCGACGGCCAACGAGGTCAACGCGGTGCTGCTCGGCGCCGCCGTGCAGGCGGAGAACATCTCCGGTGGGGTGCACCTGCACGTTCCCGCCACGCCGGACCAACCCGCGCCGCGCCAGTTGCCCGCTCGGCCGCGTTCCTTCACCGGCCGTGACGCCGAACTGGCCGCGCTGACCGAGGCCGTGGACGGCGATGCGCGGGCGACGGTCGCGATCTCGGCGATCGGCGGGATGGGCGGCATCGGGAAGACGTCGCTGGCGCTGCACTGGGCGCACGAGAACCGCGGCCGGTTCCCAGACGGGCAGCTTTACGTCAACCTGAGGGGCTTCGACCCGGCGGACGAGCCGCTGGAGCCGGCGGTAGCCGTGCGGGGGTTCCTGGACGCGCTCCACGTCGCCCCGCACTCGATGCCGGCGGACCTGGACGGGCAGGCCGCGCTCTACCGCACGCTGGTCGCCGACCGTCGGATGCTGGTCGTGCTGGACAACGCGGTGGACGAGGAGCAGGTCATACCGCTCTTGCCGGGCAGCGAGACGTGCACGGTGCTCGTGACGAGCAGGCGCGCGCTCGACGGCCTGGCGACCGCGCACGGCGCACGGCTGCTGTCGCTGGACGTGCTGACAACCGACGCCGCCAAGCGGCTGCTCGTCGGTTACCTGGGCACGGACCGCGTGGACGCGGAACCCGACGCCGTGCGTGACCTGATCCGGCTGAGCGGCCGGCTCCCGCTGGCGCTGAGCATCCTCGCCGCCCGGGCGAGCCAGTACCGGAACTTCCCGCTGGAGGAGTTCGTCGCCGAGTTGCGCGACGCGGAGCAGCGGCTCGACGCGTTCCACAGCAGGATCCGGCAGAACGACCTGCGCGCCGTCTTCGACTCCTCGTACCGGGCGCTGTCCGAGTCCGAGGCGCGGTTGTTCCGGATGCTCGGCGAGGTGACCGCGCCCGACACCACGCTCCCCGCCGTGGCGAACCTCGCGCGGACGACGGATGCGGAGAGCCGCCGGCTGCTGCGCAACCTCGTGGACGCGCACCTGGTCGAGAACCACGCGCCCGGCCGCTACCGAATGCACGACCTGGTTCGATTATGGGCCCTGGAGAAGGCCGAGCAGGTCGACGACGCTGCCGAGCGCACCGCCGCCCAGCAGCGATTGGTGGATTTCTACGTGCACAGCGCGGTCGCCGCGTCGGCCCAGGTCGACGGCCGGCGGAGACCGACGCTGGTCGCCGAGCCGGGGCCCGACTGCCGCCCATCGGGATTCCGGGGCCGCGCCTCCGCACTGGCCTGGCTCGACGCGGAGCACGCTTGCCTCCTCGCGGCGTGCAGGCTGGCCGTGGCTCGCGGCTGGCACTCCCAGGTGTGGCAACTGGCCTATGCGCTCGACACGTTCCACTGGCGGCGTGGGCACGTGCACGACCACTTCGCGATGTGGCAGGACGCGCTCGGCGCGGCGAGGGCGCTGGGCGATGACGGGCTTACCGGCCGGGCGCACCGGTACCTGGGCTACGCCGCCTCGCGGAAGTCCCACCACCGTGAAGCCGTCGAGCACCTGACGGCCGCGCTGCACCTGGCCGAGCAGGTCGGGGATGTCCGCGAACAAGCTCGTGCGCACCAGGATTTCGCCTATGCGTGGGAGGTCCGCAACGACTACTCGACGGCCCTCGAGCACGCGATGCTGGCGATTCCCTTGTTCCGCAGCGCCGACAGCCCGATGTGGGAGGCGCGGGCGCTCAACCTCGCGGGCAGCTACCAGGCAAGGCTGGGAGACCACGAGACGGCGCGGGCGCTGTGCGGACGATCGTTGGAGCTGTCGAGGGAATTGCGGGACCTCGACGGCGAAGCGGCGTCCTTGGACTGCCTGGCCGATGTCCACATCCGTTCCGGCGAACACGCCACGGCCGCCGAACTGTTCCGCGACGCGCTCAGGTTGCGGCAGCAACTGGGCAACGCCTACGGCGCGGCCGACAGCCTGGCGGGCTTGGGCCGTTCGCTGGCCGGGCTGGGCGAACACCGGGAAGCCCGCGAAATCCTCGCCAGAGCTCATGCGCTGTACCGCTCCCAGCACCGGCCGGCGGAAGCCGACGCCGTGCGCGACCTGATGGCCACGATCCCTTGACCCCACCGGAGAGCGTTTACCTGCGCATGGGTGCGTGCTCCTCCGTGCTGTAAGTACCTTGACCGTTCTCGATCTTCGTCGTGCGTCGGGTCTCGTGCGCTGCCGTTCGACGCGCTGCCGAGGGACGGCAGCGCGTCGGTGAACCGCTGCACCCGACCGGTGTTCACGCACGCAGCCAGGAGATCGCACGAGCCGCCGCGAACCCGATGAACGCGTCCCTCTCCGGCGCCTGCATCCGCGTGTCGAACGCCTCGGTGAACACCGCCACCGCGTACCGACCGCCGTCCGGGTACTCCACGACACCGACTTCGTTGCGCACCAAGGGAAGCGTGCCGGTCTTGCCGGACACCCTGATGCCGTCTTCGCGGAACCCGGAGCGCAGTCGGTGCGGCCACACCTGGTGCCCCAGCCAGTACTGCACGTCGGCGCACGCCTCGGCGGGCGCGGCCTCGTCGCGCCACACCATGCCCAGCAGCCGGGTGCTCTCCTCGGCGGTGGTCCGGCAGGTCAGCGCCGGCTGGAGGATGGGCAGCTCCAACAGCTCCTCCCGGGAAAGCCCGGCGAAGAACTCCGGGGTCACGTCCGGGCCGAGGCACTCGAACATCCCGGCGCAGTCGTACGGCACGGCGGTGTGCGTGAACCCGAGGTCGGCCAGCAGCGCGGCCACGGCGGGCAGCCCGATCCGCTCCACCACCAGGTCCGTGGCCACGTTGTCGCTGACGCCGATCATCAGCACCGCGAGGTCGTGCCACGAGATGGTCACGTCGTGCCGGTAGGTCGCCAGCCCGTACGGCGAGTCGGTGCCGGTGCCGGCCACGTAGGTGATCCGCTCGGACAGGTCGACCTGCCCCGCGACGCCCTGCCTGGCCAGCTCCACCGCCACCGGCACCTTGAACACCGAGGCCGACACCACCGGCTCGTCCCCGTCGACGTCCACCCGACGGGATCCGTCCAGATCGGTGGCGTGCAGCCAAACCCGGACACCGACCTCGTCGGCGCGCTCCCGGATCTCACCGACCACATCGTTCGCGGTCTCCATGTCCGTTCCCCTCCGTCGCGGGCCGGGCTTCAGTTGACGACTACCGGAGCCCTGAGCGCGTCGTCGTGATCGACGAACCGGACGACGCACAGTTGTGCGATCCGACGAAGCCCGCACAACCGCTTCACCAGCACCATGGGGGAAATTCGTCGCACCGACACCCGGCCCGGCGGCACGGGCGGCCCGACCTCGGACACAGGAGTCCCCACCGCGAGGAGAAACGCATGTCACGCAGTGCAGAGATCGCCGCCTGGCTGCCCGGTCGGCTGGCCGAGCTGGTCGCCGCGCACGGGGTGCCGGGTGCGCAGGCGGCGGTGCTGGTGGACGGCGAGGTCGTGGACGCCGCCGCCGGTGTGCTGAGCCTGGCCACCGGCGTGGAGACGACCACCGACTCGGTGTTCCAGATCGGCTCGATCACCAAGGTGTGGACCGCGACCCTGGTCATGCAACTCGTCGACGACGGCCTGGTCGACCTGGACGAGCCGGTGGTGGAGTACTTGCCGGACTTCAGGATCGCGGACGCCCGCGCCAACGCCGCCATCACCACCCGACAGCTGCTCGACCACACGTCGGGCATGGACGGCGACCTGTTCCACGACACCGGGCGCGGCGACGACGCCGTGGAGAAGTTCCTGGCGACGATCGCGGACGCGGAGCAGGTCCACGAGCCGGGTGCGATGTTCTCCTACTGCAACAGCGGGTACGTGGTGCTGGGCCGGTTGGTTGAGGTGCTGCGCGGCAAGCCGTTCGGAGCGGTGGTGCACGAGCGGATCGCCCAGCCCCTCGGTCTCACGCACATCGCCACCAACGCCGACGAGGCGATCCTGTTCCGCGCCGCCGTGGGCCACCTGCCCGGCGAGGACGGCGACGTGGTCGCACCGGTCTGGTCGTTGGCGGCGTCCAACGCCCCCGCCGGGGCGTTGCTGGCCATGCGGGCCCGTGACCTGCTCGGCTGGGCCAAGGCGCACCTGGACGGCGGTGGCCCGATCCTCGGTGAGGCGAGCGCCAAGGCCATGCGGGAGCCCCAGACCGACGTGCCCTTCACCGCCGGCCTGGCCGCGAAGTGGGGTCTGGGCTGGGAGCTGTTCGACTTCGGTGCGGACGTGTTCGGCCACGACGGCGGCACCATCGGGCAGGCCGCGTTCCTGCGCATCTCCGGCAGCGCCGGCATCGCTGTCGCACTGCTGACCAACGGCGTGGCCGGGCTCGAGGTGTACGAGGAACTCGTCGTCGGGGTGCTGCGCGAGTACGCGGGCGCCGACGTGCCGGCGTTCCCCACGCCGCCCGCGACCTCGGAACCCCTCGACGCCGCAAGGATTTCCGGTGTCTACAACACGCCCATGATCGCGTACGCGGTGACCGTGGACGACGAGGGCCGGGGCTGGGTGGAGACCATCCCGCGCACCGACGAGGCGAGGATGATCATGGCGCGCCGCCGCGTCGAAGTGGTCCGGCTGGCGGACGACCGGCTGATCGGCATCGAGCGCGAGCACGGCCGCTACCCGGTGTACTCCCTCGTCGGCTCGGACGAGCGGGGCCGTGCCGAGTACCTGTTCAGCAGCCGGGCAGCGCGTCGCGCCGAGGCGGAGTAGCCCCGGCGCACGGGTTCTCGGTTTCACTGCGTCACGGCGATCACGTCGTGACGCAGTGGAATGTGGTGCGCGGCCGTCCTCTCCCGTGAGGCCGCGCACCACTCCATCTACTCCCGCATCCCGATGGCGTCGATCGGCCTGGCGCGCAGAGCCAGCCGGGTCGGCAAGCCCAGGGCCAGCAGGCCCAACAGGGCCGCGAAGCCGATGATCGCCAGGTAGACGCCGATCGGGCCGGTCGGCAGGGGTGTGCCCATCAGGCCGCTGCTCAGCAGCACCAGCGGGATCGCGGGGATCAGGGTGCCGACCGCGATCGCGATGCCCACCAGGGTGAGCGCCTCGGCGCGCATCATCCGGAGCACCTGTCGGCGGGTGCCGCCGACCAGGCGCAGCAAGGCGAACTCGCGCCGCCGCTGCACCGTGGTGAGCACGAGGGTGTTGGCCACCGAGATGGCGATGTAGCCCAGGATCACGCCCACCGCCACCAGGTTGACCCAGAACTGGACGCGGCGGTCGCTGTTCTCGGCCGGGGCCATGGCGGACCGGTCGGTGACGGTCGTGCCGGGGTAGCGGCCGGCCAGTTCGGCGAGCGCGCCGGCCACCGCCGCGCGGTCCGCGTCCGGGGTCAGCCGGACGAGGGCCGAGCTGTCCAGGCGGGCCGCGGAGTGCGCCCGGGCCAGCTCGGCGGGCAGCACGTGCTTGCCGAACGCCAGGTCGCGGTCGAAGGTGGCGACCAGTCGCAGCTTCACGGGCCGGCCGTCGTCCAGGAACAGCTCCACCTCGTCGCCGATGCGCGCGTCCAGCCAGTTCGCTTCGGACTTGCTCAGCGCGATGGTGTCGCCGCGCAGGTCGGCGAGGTTCCCGGACAGCACACCGAGGTCGAGTGCGCCCCGGCTGTCGTCGAGACCGAGCGCGGGCACGCGTTCGATCCGCGTCGACTCGCCGTCCTGGACCTCCGCCATCACCCGGGTCCGGACCACCGAGGCCGCCGCCTCCACGCCGTCGACACCCCGTGCGGCCTCGGCCACCTCGGGCGAGACGCCGCCGGGCGCGGACACCACGTAGTCGGCCGCGGTGGCGAGTTCGGTTTCCCGCTCGCCGGCGGCCGTGGTGACGGTCTGGCTGAAGAAGCTCACCAGCGCGAAGCTGATCGACAGCATCAACGGGGTCAGCGCGGCGGCGACCCGCTTCAGGTTCGCCTGGCTGTTGGCCGCGGCCAGGAAGCCGGTGGCGCCGAACTTCCGCAGCGGCACGGCCGCCAGTCGCACGATGGGCGCGACGGCGCGCGCGCCGAGGAACGACATGCCGATCACGGCCACCAGCACGGACGTCGACGCCATGACGATCGCGACCTCGCCGTCCAGGAACAGCGGCATGGTCGCCATCACGGCGGCGAGCAGCAGGAACACCGCCCCCGCCACGCCCCGCCAGCGCCCCGGGTCGGGCCGCTCCACGGCCGCCTCGCCCAACGCCTCGGTCGGCGGGATCCGGGACGGCCTGCGGGACGCCACCCACGCCGCCAGCCGGGCCACGCCGAGGCCGAGCAGGAACGCGACGAGCAGCGGCAGCGGGCCGACCGAGAGCGCGAACTCGTGCGGGATGACGCCGATCGCGGCGAACGCGTCCCGCAGGCCGTGCCCGACGAAGATGCCCGCCACCGAGCCCAGCGCCGCCGCGAGGGCCGCGACCATCGTGGTCTCCGCGCCGATCAGCTTCCCGATCTGCCTCGGGGTCGCCGCGATCGCCCGCAGCAGGGCCAGTTCGCGCCGCCGCTGCTCGACCGACAGCGCCAGCGTGCCCGCCACCACGAACACCGCGACCATCATCGCGATGCCGCCGAACGACCCGGAGATCGCCATCAGCATCGTCCGGGACTCCCCGACCGCGGCGAACTCCACCGTCCCCCGGTCCTTGCCCTCCGCGACCGTCACGTCCTCGCCCGCCAACGCCTGCTCGACCCGTTCGGCGAGATCGGTCACGCCCTGCTCGGCGAACACACCGATGGCGTGGAATCGACCGGGCCGCCCGGAGAGCAGGTCCGCCTGCGCGGCGGTGAAGTAGAGCCCGGACTGCTTGGTCACGCCCTGCGCCGGCGCGGCGATGCCCACTACGTCGTACCCGGTCGGTGTCGACGTGGTCATGACCTCGACCCGCCCGCCCACCGCGACACCGGCTCGCTCGGCCAGTTCCGCGTCCAGCACGACCTCGTCCCCGCTCGCCGGCTCACGCCCGTCCCGCAACGTGAACGGCGTCAGCACGGCGGAGTCCCAGTTGTGGCCCAGCGCGTCGAACACACCGCCGGTCACCACCCGGGCCGGGAACGTCGACTCCCCGACGGCCTTCGCGACCCCCGGCACCGCCGAGACCTTCCCGACCAGGGTGTCCGGCACCGTCGGCAGCGTGCCGACGTTCTGGGACGACAGCGGGGCGGCTGCGCCCTCGGGTCGCACGACCTGCCCGCCGCCGACGACGACCGTCGCGGCGGCGTACCGCTCGGTGGGCACCCCGGACCGGATACCGGACTCCATCAGGATCCCGCACCCGGCGACCACCGCCGTGCCACAGAGGACGGCCAGGAACGCGCCGATGAACGCGGCCTTGCGCGCCTTCAACAACTGCCAGGCGATGCTCAGCACGGCTCACCACTCCCCGAGGTTGGTCAGCCGCCGCACCACGAGGTCCGGGGTCGGCTGGTGCAGTTCGCCCGCGAGCCGGCCGTCGGCCAGGAACACCACGCTGTGCGCGAAGGACGCCGCGACCGGGTCGTGGGTGACCATCAGCACGGTCTGCCCGACGGTGTCCACCAAACCGCGCAACAGCTCCAGCACCTGACGGCCGGTCCGGGTGTCCAGCGCGCCGGTCGGCTCGTCGGCCAGCAGCACCTCCGGCCGGGTCACCAGGGCACGCGCGATGGCGACCCGCTGCTGCTGCCCGCCGGACAGTTCGGCCGGCCGGTGCTCCAGCCGGTTCGCGATGCCCACCCGTTCCACGATCTCGCGCAGCCACGCCTTGTCCGGGCGCGTGCCGGCGAACCGCAGCGGCAGCGTGATGTTCTGCTCCACCGTCAGCGCCGGGATCAGGTTGTAGGCCTGGAACACGAACCCGATCCGCTGCCGGCGCAACTCGGTGAGCGCGTTCTCCTTCAGCCCCGCCAAGTCCGTCTCGCCCAGCAGCACCCGTCCCGACGTGGGCCGGTCCAGGCCCGCCGCGCAGTGCAGGAACGTGCTCTTGCCCGAGCCGGACGGGCCCATCACCGCGGTGAAGGCGCCCCGGCGCAGGCCAACCGTGACCCCGTCGAGCGCGGTGACCGCGTTCACACCCGAGCCGTAGACCTTGCGCACCGACTCCAGCCGCAACGCGTGTGCCGCGTCCACGGCGACCGTTCCTGCCACCATCACGTTCCCTTCTCCGTCGTGTCGTGGAGAAGCCTGCGGCCCGGCCGGCCGGATCTCGATCCCTCAGGCAGCCCGACCGGGGTAGTGCCCGCACTACCGTGCGAACGCGGATCGTTGGGCACAATCGAGCCATGACCCGCCTTGCTCCTGTGTGGACGGCCGCCCGGTACCTGCTCGTCGGCGCGGGCACGGCGCTGCTGTCGCTGCTCGCCCTGACCGGCATCTTCCTGGTGGCCGGGCTGAGCCTGATCAGCATCGGGCTGCCCGCCGTGCCGGAGGCGCTGCGGCTGGTCCGCAGGCTGGTCGACGTGGAGCGCGGGCGCGCGGGCGCGTTCCTCGGCACGCCGATCCCGGCGGCGTACCGGCTGCCCGACGGGCCGGTGCTCACGCAGGTGCGGACGGTGCTGACCGACCCGGCGACCAGGCGTGACCTGGTGTGGTTGCTCGTGCACGGCCCGGTGGGGCTGCTGCTCGGGACGCTCGCCGTCGCGCTGCCCATCAGCGCGGTGAACCACCTGTTCATCCCGGTGTACTGGTGGCTGGTCCCCGGCGGGGTGCAGACCTCGCTCGGCTTCGTCGTGGACTCGTGGTCGACCGCGCCCCTGGCCGTGGCCATCGGCGTGTTCTACGGCCTGCTGTGGCTGCAGCTGCCCCGGTTCGCGCGGTGGCAGGCCCGCTTCGCCCAGCGGATGCTCTCCCCCGCCGAGGGCGTCTCGCTGGTCGACCGGGTGGCCGAGCTCACCGCGTCGCGCGCGGGCGCCCTGGAGGCGCACGGGGCGGAACTGCGCCGCATCGAGCGTGACCTGCACGACGGCGCGCAGGCCCGGATCGCGGCCGTGGTGATGCAGTTGGGCATCGCGGACCAGATGCGCGCGCGTGACCCGGAGGCCGCGTTCGACCTGGTGCGCAAAGCGCAGGACACCGCGATCGACGCCCTGGCCGAACTGCGGGACGTGGTCCGCAGCATCTACCCGCCGGTGCTGTCCGACCGGGGCCTGGACGGCGCGGTGTCGGCGCTGGCCGCCCGCTGCCCGGTGCCGTGCACGTTGGAGGTGGCCCCGATCGGCCGGCGGCCGGCGGCGATCGAGGCGGCGGCGTACTTCATCGTCGCGGAGGCGCTGACCAACATCACCAAGCACTCGGCGGCCGAGCACGCCAGCGTCCGCCTGGAGGCCACCGACGACAAGCTGTTCATCACGGTGCGCGACGACGGGCGGGGCGGGGCGGACGGCAACCTGGGAACGGGTATCGTCGGCATCCAGCGTCGTGCCGACGCGTTCGACGGCCACGCCGAACTGAGCAGCCCGCTCGGCGGCCCGACCGTGTTGCGAGTGGAGCTGCCTTGCGGGTCGTGATCGTCGAGGACGACGTGCTGCTGCGCGAAGGCCTGACGCTGCTGTTGGGCAACGCCGGCATCGAGGTCGTCGCGGCGGTGGACAACACCACGGAGTTCCTGGCCGCCATCGCCGGGATGCGACCGGACGCCGTCGTGACGGACGTCCGCCTGCCCCCGACGTTCACCGACGAAGGCCTGCGCGCCGCCGTGGAGGCCCGTCGCGTGCACCCCGGGCTGCCGGTGCTGGTGCTGTCGGCGTACGTGGAGAACAGCTACGCCGCCGAACTGCTCGCGGACGGCGTGGGCGGGGTCGGCTACCTGCTCAAGGAGCGGGTGGGCAAGGTGGAGCGCTTCGTCGACGCGCTGACCCGGGTCGCCGAGGGCGGCACGGCGATGGACCCGGAGGTGATCTCCCAACTCCTGGTCCGCCGCAAGCCCGACGACCCGCTGGCCACGCTCACCGCCCGGGAGCGCGAGGTGCTGGCGCTGATGGCCGAGGGCCACAACAACGCCACCATCGCGGACACCCTGGTGGTCAGTGAAGGCGCGGTGCTCAAGCACATCCGCAACATCTTCACCAAGCTGTCCCTGCCCAACGACGAGGGCGGCCACCGCCGCGTCCTCGCCGTGCTGGCCTACCTGAACGCCTGACCCGGCTGCCCGGTGGGCTGCGACGGGTCCACCGGCTCGCGGAACAGGTCGGTGTAGGACCGCTGGCGGTCGTCCCGGTGGCCGTCCGCCGGTTCCGACCGGTGCGTGTCCGGGTGGCTGAAGAGGTCGTTCGGCTCGGTCATCGCACCTGCTCCGGCAGGTGGTCCAACACGTGCAGGACGTGCACCGCGAGGTCCGCCGCCGCCTTCTCTTCGAGGTTCGAGTGCTCCCGCAGCGTCCGGCGCACGAGGTCCACTCGGGCGTCGTAACGGGAAACGTACTGGGTAGACATGGTTTCCGACTTTCTCCGCGCCCGGTGCGTGCTCACGGTTGAACCGGAGGCCGCACGGCGCGAGGTGGGTTCGGGTGCGCGATGGCGCGAATCCCGATACCCGAAGAGTACACCACGGCCCGCCGCACGGCCGGCGAACGGGCCGGATCGCCCTTCGAAGCCCATTCCACAGTGGACGGTCGGCGCGCGGAAGTCGAGCACCGCGAAGGGGTTCATCCCTGCACGGCGACGGTGCTCCGGGGTGCGCCGAGCGAGGTCAGGATCTCTTCGGCGGTGGAGGCGTTGTCGGGGTCGGCCGCGGACCGCAGCACGGCACGGGCGGTGTCGCCCGGCGTGCCCGGCGGCACCAGGAGCAGCTTGGTCCGGGTGAGGTGCGGCCCGATCAGGGTCACGGTGTCCGGCTGCGTGGTGTGGAAGCCCTCCATCCGCACCACCACGCCGTCCACGGTCAGCCGGCGCCCGATGACGTCCCAGACGCCGAGGTGGTAGGACGCCCGCCGGATGGGTCCGCGCGCGGCCAACGCCCTGACCAGGGCGGGGAACTCGGCGGCCGGGTCGGTCGACCACGGCCACCAGGCCCCGTCGACGTGCCCGCGCGGAGCCGCGCCCGGCTTCAGGGCGAACCGCACGCCGCGCTGCCGCGCCGCCGGGTCGGTGGTCGCTGTGAGCAGGTCCGAGGTCATCCCGGCGCTCCCGCCTCCGGCCGGACCAGCCGACCGGTTCGTCGTGCGCCCAAGGCGACACCGGTTCGACCACCGGCGCTCGACATACCCTCGGTACGCCCCACGCTACGCCACCGGGGAGCTCCCCGTGCCCGCCAACCGCCGGAACGGTCCGGCGCGAACGCCGCGAGCCCGCCGGTTTCGCCCCCGGGCCAGCGGGTATTCGACGTTCCCGAGGGCAATCGCTCCGGCTGCTGCGCCGGCTGTCGTCCTCCCCACTCGATCGCCCAGGACCCCGGCGGCGGGAGACCCACCACCGCACGCACGGAGGTACCGCTCGATGAACCGGACCACCCTCCCCCACGACCGCGCCCCCGGGTCGCCGCAGCCGATGCTGGCGGGCGAGAAGTCCTCGACCGAGATGTTCCTGGTCAAGCTGTTCGCCGTGGTGCCGGCCCTGGCGCTGGCCGCGGCCGTGCCGCTGGCCTGGGGCTGGGGACTGGGCTGGGTCGACATCGGCCTGGCCGCGTTCTTCTACACCCTGACCTGCCTGGGCGTGACGGTCGGCTTCCACCGGTACTTCACGCACGGCGCGTTCACCGCCAACCGGGGCCTGCGGATCGCGCTGGCGGTCACCGGCAGCATGGCCATGCAGGGCCCGGTCGTCGGCTGGGTCGCCGACCACCGCCGGCACCACGCGTTCTCCGACCGGGAGGGCGACCCGCACTCGCCGTGGCGGTTCGGCACCTCCGGCCGGGCGCTGGCCAAGGGCTTCTGGCACGCGCACATGGGCTGGATGTTCGACCGCGAGCAGACCAACGCCGCCCGGTTCGCCCCCGACCTGCTCGCCGACCGGGACATCCAGCGGGTCGACCGCCTGTTCCCCGTGCTGACCGCGGTCACCCTGCTGGCGCCCGCCCTCGCCGGCGGCCTGATCAGCATGAGCTGGTGGGGTGCGCTGACCGCGTTCTTCTGGGCGAGCCTGGTCCGCGTCGCCGTGCTGCACCACGTGACCTGGTCGGTCAACTCGATCTGCCACATGATCGGCGACCGGCCGTTCACCGCGCGGGACAAGTCGGCGAACTTCTGGCCGCTGGCGATCCTGTCCATGGGCGAGTCGTGGCACAACTCCCACCACGCCGACCCGACCTGCGCCCGGCACGGCGTCCGGCGCGGCCAGCTCGACATCTCGGCCCGGCTGATCCGGGGCTTCGAGCTGCTGGGCTGGGCCACCAGGGTCCGCTGGCCGAAGCCGGAACGGCTGGCCCGCAACCTGAAGGGCAATACGGCCTGACCGCCGACCGCGGTGAACGACACCGGCGAAGGCCACCCGTGCGTGATCGTCCGACCAGGGAAAACGGGTGTAGTGTCGCGCTTGTCGGGAGTGCCGCATCGGCTCCGGACCACGTGCACCTCACCACCCCAAGGGCCGGTACGGCCGTCGAACAGTCAGGGCTCCAGTGAGCCGATGGCGTTCACCACGAGGTGCGTGGAACGACCCGGTCTCGTCGGACACCGCTCGGTGGAACCGCCCCTGTCGCGCATGACGCGGGCGGTTGCCACCCGGTGAGAGCGAAGCCGCACGCCTATCGGGTGGTCGTACGCACTTCCACTAGCCCGTTCGGGTTCAGCTGACCGGTGGTACGGCCACGTACGTGGGACGCTTAGCCCCGTACGTGCCGCTCCGGACCTCGGCGGACTGCCCGTGGTTGGCGTCTGCCGGAGGTGAGCGATGCTCGGGCCCGAACCCGTTGGGGCCGTGGACGATCCCGAGGAACCCAGGAAGGGACCACCGGGAAGGGAACCAGGCGGGAGTGGACCACCGCGGGTGACAGCAGCCGACGTAGCGGAGTTGGAAGCGTTCACCAGCGGTCTGCGGGCCTTGGACTACCGCTACGGCGGTGGCCGTTCCAGGGCGGCGGCGGTGGCGCGCCTGCCGTCGGCCGTCGCGCTGCTGGACCTCCCCGGCGCCGGGGAGGTCGTCGTCCCGTTGCATACCGCCGTGGCGGACCTGCACAACCTCGCCGGGTGGGCGTCCTTCGACACCGGCCTGGACGACGCGGCGCTCCGGCACTTCACCACCGCGCTGCGACTGGCCGCCTCGGTCGGCAACGCGTCGCTGACCGCCAACGTCTACTACCGGATGGGCCGGGTGCGGCTGCACGGCGGCGCGACCGCCCGGGCGCTGGCCGAGTTCCAGCTCGGCGAACGGGCCGCCCGGACGAGTTCGGCACTGGAGGTGGCGCTGCTCAACGCCAACCAGGCGTGGGCGTTGGCCCGGCTGGGCGCGGAGCACGACGCCGTGGCGCTGCTGGCCCGGGTGGGCGGCACGCCGGCCGGGGACGGCCCGCTGCCGGGGTGGGTGGCGTTCTTCACCGCCGCCGACCGGGCGGCGATCACCGGTGTGGTCCGCACCGAGCTGGCGCAGACCGTCGACCCCCGGCACGTGGCCCTCGCGGTGCCCGCGCTGGAGGAGGCGGTCGACGGCTTCGGCCCCGACATGGCGCGCAGCCGGGCGTTCAGCCTGATCTCGCTGGCCACCTGCTACCTGCTGGACGACCAGGTGGACGCCGGCGTGGCCCTGGGCGAGCAGGTGGTCACGCTGTGCGGGCAGCTGGTGTCGACCCGCACCGCCGATCGGCTGCGGCCGTTGCGCAACGAGGCCGCCCGCCGCAAGGCGCACCCCGGTGCACGCGCGCTGGTGGAGCGGATCCGGGCGTTCCAGCCGGCCCGGGACGGCCCGCCGTGACCGGGCACGGGGTCGTACCGCGCGATGGCGTCCACCGCGGTGCCAGGCCCGTCAGTTGGTGGCAGCGCCGCTCGCCGACCCGCACAGGTGCGGCGATCCGCGGGCAGGTGGGCGGTGGGAGGCGGGCATGGCCGACGTGAACCGCGGGGGGCCACGCCGTGGCGATCCACGCGTTGGGTGAACCGTCGACGCAGGTCTGGGCGCGACTGCACGCGCTCGCCCGGCGGGAGGGCGAGCCGGTGTCGGTGCGGCACGCCTGCGTCGTGTGCGCCGAACTGACGGAGGCAACCGGTGCTTGTCTGTCCATGGTGCGCGACGGCGGGGCGCACGAGCCCGTGTTCGCCACCGACGAGCACAGCCGTCGGCTCGACGAACTCCAGTCCACGGTCGGCGAAGGCCCCGGCCTGGACGCGTTCGCGTGGGGTGCGCCGGTGCTGACGGCCGATCTGCGGGCCCCGGAGGCCTGCGCCCGGTGGCCGGTGTTCACCTCCGAGGCGGCCCGGCTGGGCGTGCGGTCGGTGATCGCGATGCCGGTCCGGGCGGGCGCGGCCAAGCTCGGCGTGCTGGCCTGCTACCGCGACCGGCCGGGCCTGCCCGGCCGCGGGGAGTTGTCCGGGGCCTTGGTGTGCGCCGACACCGTGCTGGTGCTGGCCCTGGACGGCAGTGGCAACATCAACCCGTCCCTGGCACGGCTGTTCGACATCGGGTTCGCCGTGCACGGCGCGCACGTGCACCAAGCGGCCGGGATGGTGTCGGTGCAGCTCGGCTTGAGCATCACGGACGCGCTGGCCCGGCTGCGCGCGCACGCGTTCGCCCGCGACCGGCCGCTGGGTGCGGTGGCCGCCGACGTGGTCGGCCGCCGGTTGCGGTTCGGCGGCGACGGGCAGGACCGTGCGGCGCGGCGTTTCGCGGTCGCCGAGGACGGCGATGCTCCCGGCGACGGGAATGAGGAGGGCAAGGACCGATGACAACCCAGGACCGACATGTGCGGGAGACGTTCATCATGCTGGCCGACACCCTGGTGGCCGACTTCGACCTGATCGACTTCCTGGACCTCCTCGCCCGCCGCTGCGCGGACCTGCTGGGGGTCACGGCCTGCGGCCTGCTCCTGGTCGACCACCACGGCACGCTGACCACGGTCGCGGCCTCCAGCGAGGAGGCCAGGCTGCTGGAGCTGTTCCAGTTGCAGAACTCGGAGGGCCCCTGCCTGGACTGCTACCGCAACGGGGCCCTGGTGAGCTGCGCCGACCTCGACGAGCCCGACGGCCGATGGCCGCAGTTCACCGAGGCCGCGCTGAACACCGGGTTCAAAGGGGTGCACGCCCTGCCGATGAGGCTGCGCGACGAGGTCATCGGCACCATGAGCGTGTTCACCTCCACCACCGGCGCGTTGAGCGCGTCGGCGCTGGAACTGGGGCAGGGGCTGGCCGACATGGCCACCATCGGCATCCTGCACGAGCGCATCGTGCGCCGGCACGAGGTCGTCACCGAACAGCTCCAGACCGCGCTCAACAGCCGGGTCCTGATCGAACAGGCGAAGGGCGTGCTGGCCGAACGACTCCGGATCCCGGTGGACGCCGCCTTCGCCGCCCTCCGCTCGCACGCCCGCACCACCAACCGCAAGCTGCTGGACGTGGCCCAGGCGGTCATCGACGGCTCCCTGACCATCCACGACACCACGTCCGGCAACAGCCGGGCGAACCGGTGAACCCGCCGGAGAGCGTCCACAAAGGACAGGCCGATCCCCCGCCGCGCGTCGGCGGCCCCGGGACCCGTCGCAGCCGCCCGAACTCCCGGTGGCGCGAAGGCAGCGGTCCCGGCCGGCGGGTTTCAGTTGATCGAGCGATACCGGCCGGCCCCGGATGCGCCGATAGTCCGATCAGCGGCACGTGCCGATCACGCGCGGCCCGATCGACTCCGGAAGGCCTCTCCCGTGTCACAGGAACCCGTCAGCGCGGTCGCGCTGACCCACCAGGCGATCAGGTCGCGCGAATCGGAGCCGGCGCGGGCGAGGGAGCTGCTGTGCGCCGCGCTGGCCGAGGACCGCGAGTACGAACCGGCCTGGCGCTGGCTGGCCGAGGTGGTCACCGACGACGCCGAACGGCGGTTCTGCCTGGAACGGGCCTACCGGCTCACCACCGACCCGGCGACCGACCGCGCGCTCAAGGCGTTGCGGCGGGTCGAGGGCCGCCCCCCGGCCGAGGTGGGGCACCTGGTCGAGCCGCCCCGCCCGGGGGCCACCGCGCGACCGCGGACCAGCCGGTTCGGCCCGCGCAGGTGGGTGGCCGTCGGGCTGGCCGCGCTGGTGCTCTCCGGGGCGGTCGGCGTCTGGTCGGCCTCGGGTGGGGAAGGCGGCGAGCCGGTGCACGTCGCGCTGGTGGCCGGGCTGACCGGCCCGGGCGCGGTGAACTCGGCCCACGTGGAACGCAGCCTGCGGATGCGGCTCGACGAGGTCAACGACGCCGGCGGCGTGCAGGGGCACCCGGTCGAACTGCTGGTGTACGACGACGCCGACCGACCCGACAAGGCACGCGGCATCGCCGAGGAGATCGTCCGCGAGGGCCGGGTGCTGTTCGTGGTGGGCCACGGGACCAGCGACACCGCGCTGGCCGCCGCACCGGTCTACCGCGCCGCCGGGATCCCCGCGATCACCCCGACCGCGAGTTCACCCCGCATCACCGACCACAACGACTGGTACTTCCGCAGCATGTTCGGCAACCGCACGCAGAGCGACTTCCTGGCCGTCTACGCCGCCCGGGTGCTGGGCGCGAGGACGGCCGCCATCGCCTACGCCGACGACGAGTCCGGGCAGTCCGCGCACGAGGGGTTCGTGACGTCGTTCGGCGCCTTCGGCACCGTCACCGCCGAACTGCCGATCTCGGACGCGTCCCTGGACGGCACCGTCGACGCGCTCACCCGTCAGGACCCGGCCGCACCGATCGTGCTGGCCGCCGACGAGGCCCACGGCGCGGAGGTGGTCGAACGCCTCCGCGAGGCCGGCGTCACCGCCCCGATCCTCGGCACGGCGTCGATGGGCACGCAGGCGTTCCACGACACCCTGCTGGCGGCCGAACGGGAGCGCGGCCGACCCGGCCTGTTCACCGCCGACCTGTTCCTCGGCACCCCGCTGGCCCCCGACTCGCTGTCCGGCCCGGCCCTGGTGTGGGCGAAGGACTTCGAGCAGCGCTACGGCGAACGGCCGCTGTGGCCGGCCGCGACCGCCCGCCAGGCGCTCAACGTCGGGCTGCACGCCATGCGCACCGGCGGCCTGGACTACGGGCGGAACCGCACCGACGACCGCCGCCGCATCCGCGACGCGCTGCTGTCGTTGAAGGACAAGAAGAACTCCTTCCCCGCCCTGCTGGGTCCGCTGTACTTCAACCCGACCGGCTCGGCCCAGATGTCGGTCTCCTTCGTGACCAGCGACGGCACCAGGCTCGTCTCCGCCCCCGTGCAGCTGACCATCTACGAGCCGCCGTCGGACGAGGCGCTGCGCAAGGGCCTGGCGAACGGCACCGTGGTGGCCGTCGCGGACCGCTACCTGACCCGCCGCCAGGTGGTGGCGACCGGCATCAACCTCAACGAGGTCCGCGACCTGGACTCCCGCGACGGCACCTACTTCGTCGACTTCTTCCTGTGGCTCAAGTACACCGGCGACCACGTGGCGTCCGACGTGACGTTCGTCAACGCCGTCAAGCCCGACCTGAAGCTGGGCACCCCGCTGCGCGACGTGACCGAGGACGGCCACACCTACCGGCTCTACCGGGTCGCGGACCGCTTCAAGAACAGCTTCGACTTCCGCAGCTTCCCGTTCGACCGGCAGCACCTGGACGTCCTGTTGCAGAACCGGACCCGGACCGCGGACCAGGTCGTCTACGTCACCGACAAGGAGATCCTCAACCAGTCGCCCGAGGACTACCTGCGCAGCGGCACGAACGCCGAGGCGGACATCAACGCCATCCCCAACTGGCAGGCCGAGTCCGCCCGGTTCTTCCAGCGCACGGTGGGCAGCAGCGACGCCCTGGGCGACGCCCTGGCCACGGGTGCGGCGACCGGCGTCTATTACAGCCAGTACACCGCCGAGGTGCAGGTGGCCCGCGACGTCGTCCCGTTCCTGGTCAAGAACCTGCTGCCGCTGATCCTGCTGATCGGCGTCACCTACCTGTCGCTGTTCTTCAAGGCGAACGACGGCGCGGCCCCGGTGTCGATGGGCGTGACGGCAATCCTGAGCACCGCCGTCCTGCTGAACAACGTGACGTCCCAGCTCCCGTCGGTCAGCTACACCGTGGCGCTGGAATGGGGCTACTACGCCTTCATCTTCCTCGCGGCGACCTGCGTCCTCATCGCCATGCTGCGCAAACGCCTGGTGTCGAAGGGCCACACCGACGCGGAGCGGACCCTGACCCGCACCGCCCGGATCGCCTACCCGGCCTACGTCCTGGCCATCGTGCTGACCTACGTCGTCGCGTTCACCTGAGCCGGCGGGCGGGTCGGGGGGCTGGTCGGTGCAGCCGGCGGCCGGGTCTTCTATATGGTCCCGGAAGATAGTCCTCACACACCGTACCGAGGGGGAGGCGTCCGGTGATCGGCCAGCCCGACGAGCAGGACCTGGACCGGTGGCTGACCGCCGACGTGGCCGCCCTGCGCGGCGACCTCGACCGGACCCTCCGCCCGGAGGCTGCGGAGGCCCCGGAAGCTGGGGAGGCCGCAAAGGCTCCGGAAGCTGGGGGAACCCCGCAGGCGGAGCCTGCCGCCGGACCGCCCCGACCGCCCTCGGACGCCGAGCTGATCGAGGCCGTGCGCAGCGGGGCGACCGGGGCGTACGGGCAGCTCTACGAGCGCCACGTGCACGCCGCGCGGAACCTCGCCCGGCAGCTGGCCTGGTCGAGCGCCGAAGCCGACGACCTGGTGTCGGAGGCGTTCGCCAAGGTGCTCGACACGCTGCGCGCCGGGCGCGGCCCGGACTCGGCGTTCCGCGCCTACCTGTTCGCCGCGCTGCGGCACACCGCCTACGACCGGACGCGGCGGGAGAAGCGGGTGCGGCTGGCCGACGACGTGACGGCGGTGTCGGGCGTCGAGGACGTCACCGCCGTGCCGTTCCACGACCCGGCGGTGGCGATGCTGGAGCGCTCGCTGGCCACGAAGGCGTTCGCCAGCCTGCCCGAACGCTGGCAGACCGTGCTGTGGCAGACCGAGGTCGAAGGCCAGTCCCCGGCCGAACTGGCGCCGCTGATGGGACTCACCGCCAACAGCGCCGCCGCGCTCGCCCACCGTGCCCGCGAAGGTCTCAAGAAGGCCTACCTCCAGGCCCACCTGGCGCGCACCCCGTCGAACCGCTGCCGGGCCACCGTCGCCAAGCTCGGCGCGTGGACCCGCCGGGGGCTCGCCCGGCGGGAGAGCGCCCAGGTGGGCGCCCACCTGGACAAGTGCGTCGACTGCCGCGCCCTGGCCGACGAGCTGGCCGACGTCAACGGCACGATGCGGGCGGTCATCGCGCCGCTGGTGCTCGGTGTCGGCACCTCCGGCTACCTGGCGACCGTGGGCGCGACGGAAGCCACTGCGGCCACTGCGGCCACTGCGGCCGGCACGGCCGGCACGGTCACGTCGACTTCGCACTGGCTCGGCGCGGGAGCCTCCACGACCGCAGCGGTGGTCGCCGTCGTGTGGAGCCTGGGCGTCGGGCAGCAGACCGCCGTCCCGCCGGCCGAGGCCGCGCCGCCCACGCCGAACGTGAGCCAGCAGGGCTCGACCACGACCACGACCACGACGACGTCGCCGACCGGCCCGTCCACGACCTCCGACCCGAACTCCCCCACCACGACGGCGCCCACCGGCGGCACGTCCACGTCGGTCCCGCCGGGCGGGACGGTCCCCGGCGAACCCCCGGCGAACCCCGCTCCGGAACCACTGGTGGCGGTCGTGCCCGACGGGTTCGCCATCACCACCGGCGGACCACCGACCGACCTGCCGATCACCCTCCGCAACACCGGCCGGACTCCCGTTCCCCCGGCGACACTCGTGCTCTCCCTGCCCGAGGGCGTCCAGGTGGTCGGGCCCGGCGGCAACCTGCGCCGCGGGCCACTGGTGCGGTTCGACGGCGAGATGGCGCAGATCGTGGGATGCCCGGCGGGCAAGGGCACGGTGACGTGCACGGCGGGGCAGGACCTGCCCGCCGGCGCCTCGGTGACGTTCGTCTTCCGGCTGCTCGCCGGCCCGAAGTCGAGCAGCGGCACCATCACCGGCACGGCCACCTCCGGCCAGGTCCCGCCGGCGCGGGTGGAACTGCCCATCACCATCACGCCGAAGAAGTAGCCGCACCTCCACCGATCTGGTGGACGGCGCACCGTCCGCCTGACCCGCTCCGACTACCGCGGAGCGGGCGGCGTGGCGAGCAACAGCCTGCCGACCACTCGGTGCCCCGCGAACCGAGTGAGCAGCACTGTGGTGCACAGCCGGACGACCGGCCACGCCACGATCGCGCCGAGCAGCAGGCCGACCATCACATCATGCGGGTAGTGGGCCCCGACGAACACTCGTGCAAACGCCATCAAGACCGCGAGCACCACCCCCACGCTCGGCACCGCCCACGCTCGGCACCGGCCGACCTCCACCTCCGGCCGGCGACCACCCACGCTCCGCTCTGCTGCCGCAGCCGGAGAACCACGAACGGCCCCGGCCGGAGCCGGGGCCGTTCGTGGCAGGGACACACTGGTCAGAGAGTCAGGGACCAGCTGTCGATGGTTCCGGTGTCGTTGGCGGCCACGTCCTGCACCCGCAACTTCCAGGTGCCCGAACGCGACTCCGACGACAGGTTCAGCGTCACCGTGCCCGTCACGTTGTCCGCGCTGTCGTTGGCGTCGGAGTTCTTGACCCGGTACGCGCTCCCGTCCGGCGCGATCAGGTCGATGACCAGGTCACCCCGGAACGTGTGCGGGATCGACATCGTCACGGTGCTCGTCGCCGACGCGGTGCCGGTGCAGGTGCTGGTGATCGTGCTCTCCACCGTGCGGTTGTCGGCGATCGCCACGTCCGTGCCGTTGGACAGCGTGGCGCAGGTCGTGCCGCCGCCGCCCAGGGTGGCGCCGGACCTCAAGGTCCAGCTGTCGATCCGGCCGACGTCGTTGGTCTCGGTGTCCTGCGCCCGCAGCTTCCACGTGCCGGCCGCCGCCTCGCTGGACAGGTTCACGGTGTAGGTCTGCACGAGGTTGTCGGCGTCGCCACCCGCGTTGTTGTGCAGGACGTACGCGCTGCCGTCCGGCGCGACCAGCGAGACGATCAGGTCACCGACGTAGGTGTGCGCGATGTTCACGTCCACCGTGGCGTTGGCCGCCGCCGTGCCGCACTTCGCGTCCAGCGTGACCGGGCTTTCGGCGGTCGCGTTGTCGTTGATCGCGTGGTCGGCGTCGTTCGTGCCCGCGCAGCCGGTAGGCGGTGGGGTCGTGCCGTTCATGAACGCGGTGTACAGCAGGCGGTTCGGCGAGCTGCCGATGCCGCTGAGCTTGTTCGGCGTCGCGTTGCCCACCAACGCGTCGCGCACGGCCGCCGAGCTCGCCGACGGGTTCTTCGCCAGGTACACCGCCGCCGCGCCCGCCACGTGCGGGGACGCCATGGAGGTGCCGGTCATGGTCGCCGAGCCGGTGTTGCCGGAGTGCGACGCCGACACGATGTTCTCGCCGGGCGCGAACAGGTCCAGGCACGTGCCGTGGTTGCTGGACGAGGACCGGTTGTCGGTCCGGTTGGCGTTGCCGACGGTGATCGCCTCGGGCACGGCCTGCGGGCTGTAGTAGCACGCGTCGTCGGTCGAGTTGCCCGCCGCCTGGACGAACTGGATGCCGCTGGAGATCAGCGACCTGACCGCGTTGTCCACCGACGCGTCGGAGCACCGCTGCGAGCAGCCGATGCTGTAGTTGACCACGGCGGGTTTCACGGCGTTGTTCTTGACCCAGTTGATGCCCGCGATGATGTCGTCGTTGGCGCCGGAGCCCTGGCAGTCGAGCACGCGGACGGCGTGGACCGTGGCCTTCTTGGCGATGCCGTACGTGGTGCCGGCTGCGGTGCCCGCGACGTGCGTGCCGTGGCCGTGGCAGTCCTGCGGGGTGGAGTCGTTGTCCACGAGGTCCGCGCCGGCGGCGATCCGGCCGCTGAAATCCACGTGGCTGGCGTTGATGCCGGTGTCGAGCACGTAGACGTGCGCGCCCTGACCAGGGTTGGACGGGTAGTTGAACGAACCGTTCAGCGGCAGGTCGCGCTGGTCGATGCGGTCGTCGCCCCAGTTCGGCGGGTTGTTCTGGGTGTCCTGGACGACCATCCGGTACGCCTGCTCGACGGAGGCCACGGCCGGGTCGGCGGCGACGGCCTTGGCCTGGGCGAGGGTCATCTCGGCCGAGTAGCCGTTGATGATGTCCAGCTTGTGCCGGACGCGCCCACCGTGCTTGCCGGTGACCGCCGCGGCGGACCGGACGTCCTTGAGCTTGACGATGTAGCGGTCCTTGATGGCGCCCGGGGCGTCCACGCCCTGGATCGTCGCGTCGGCGGAGGCGGGGAGGGCGGCAGTGGCCACGCCGGCGGCCGTCGCGACCACCAGCACCGCCGCCCGCAAGAGGGTGTGCTTCATTCCAGCCGGATTCCTCACTGTGCAGGGATGGAGCGCGTGGACGAATCGGCCGGCTTGCTCGACCCGTCCAGCAGGGTTGCTGCGCGCCGGAATCCTGACACCCGGAACCGCGTTTGAACAGAGCGGATCGGTCAACCCCGGTTAATACTTAAAGCGCTTCCCGGCTAACAGTTAAAATTCACCACTCCCAGCGAATCCCGAACGCGCCGGGTCGCAGGTCCAATCCGAGGGCGTGCACGGTGTAGGTGTCGTCCCAGGTCAGCGGACGCACCAGGTGCCTGTCGCCGATCTCGGAGAACTGCTCGCAGCGCGCCGGCAATGCGCGCGGGTCGAACTTCACCTCGATCAGCATCTCCCGGGTGGGCATCCGCCCGCGCCGTTCGTGATTGGTCGCGGGCAACGAACCGGGCTGCTCGATCTCGTACTCGACGATGATCGTCTCGTGCCGGACCAGCGGTCGCGGGAATTGCAGTTCGGCCGCCGCCAGACCGGCCTCCTCGTCCTGGTTCAGCGCGACGATCGAACAGTTGCGGGTGGGCACCAGGACCGGCGGCGGCTGGTCCGAGTCGGCCCAGAACAGCAGCACCATGCTGGAGACGCCGTCCTCCTCGGCCCGCAGGATGTTCCGGTTCCACTGGTGCCGCTCGGTGCGGTCCGGCCCGATCTCCAGCCGCGACACGATGCTCAGCCTGGTCAGCCGGGTCTCGTCGCGCGGGCTCAGCCCGTCCAACGCCCGGTGCCGCGACCGCGCGTCGGGCCACACCTTGGACATCGGCACGGGGGTCGGCACCCGGTGGGCCAGCCTGCCGCGTGGCCGCGGCGCGTCCAGCAACCCGGCCAGCTCGCCGCTGCGCATGCCGAGGAACCGCTCCACGTTGCGCAGCGCCGCCAGCGACACGGCCCGCTCGGGCTGACTGCGCCCGGACTGCCAGTAGCTCAGGGTGGCGAGGCTGACCGGCGTCCCCTTGTCCCGCAGGTGCTCGGCCAGGCGCTCCAACGTCGCGCCGCGCTGCCGGATCGCACCACGCAGCGCCTCGGCGAACGGGCTCAGGCGGACTTCGGCCGACTCGGGCACTTACCGGACAGTAGTCCGACCGGAGCACGGTTTCCAGCATCAGTCGGCATCCCACGCACCCGTCGCGCGCCGGACGGTCAGCCGCCGCCGGTGGTGCGTCCCTGGTAGACCTCGGGGTTGAGGATGGTGCGCTTGGACGTCTCGCGGTGGTTGTGCATCCTCTCCAGCACGTGGAAGGCGCACTCCGCGAGCCGGTGGGAGTCCTGCACCACGGTGGCCCGCAGCGGACTCGTGCCGTCGTCGATCATGGTCCGCACCTCCAGCGTGCCGTCCACGCCGATGACCACCGTGTCGGCGGTGACCGGCGAGTTCGCCGCCCGGAGCGCGTCGACCGCGCCCAGCGCCATCTCGTCGTTGGTGCAGAACACGGCGTCCAAGCGGTCCCGACCCGGGTCGAGCAGGTCGACGTGGGAGCACACCGCGTCGTAGGCGCGCGAGCGGCAGAACGCACAGCCGTCGTGGACGGTGATCACGACGTCGGTCAGACCGTCCCGCAGCACCGCCGCACACTGCTCCTGCCGGTCCCGGTGCTCCCGACTGGCCACGATCAGCACGTGCGGTCGCGGCAAGCCCTTCGGTTTCAGGTGCGCCACCAGCCAGTGACCGGCCAGCGTGCCGATGTCGGCGCTGAGGTAGCCGACGAAGGCCGCGTTGTCGGGGTAGCGGGATTCGTCGTCGAACGGCTCCACGTCGGTGAACACCACCGGCACCGCCAGTTCGGCGCAGAACTCGACCAGGTCCGGCCGCAGCCGGTGCACCTCGGAGGCGAGCACGAACCCGCCGACGTAGTCGCGGCTCGCGGTCACGATCCGGCGCAGGTGGTGTGCCTGGGCGGCGGCGTCGTAGTCCCGGTCGGGCACCTTCAGCACGAGGTCGATGCCGTTGCGGTCCAGCACACCGTGCAGGCGCTGCACGAGTCCGGCGAGCCAGTACTTCTGGCTGAAGGCCGACGTCACGAAGAACACCTGCCGCGACGGACTCCTGCGGTGCTTCCGCCGCAACGACAGCAAAGCCGCGACCAGCGCGCACGCCACCGGAATCGTCCAGACCGGTACCGCCCGGAGCAGCACCCCGCCCGCCAGCACGTCCGCGATCGCCAGCCCACCCACGGCCGTGACCGCCACCGCGATCCCCACCCACACCGGCCACACCGCCGCCGGGTGCACGTGGTGCTCGACGGTCATCGTGACATCCCGACCCGCCTGCACCACCGACCCCGCGGACGACGCGTGCGCCCGTTGCCCGACCCCGTCCACCCGACGATGGTTCCGCACATCCGGGCACCAGCGTGCTCAGTGGCCCGGGTATGCCCGACTCGGACCAGCGCCAACACGCAGTTCTGCGGTCAACAACGCAGAAGGCGCAGATGCCCAGCCGCCAAGGAGGGCAGCCACCGGCTTCCCGTTCGGCCCCGGCGACCAGCGGCATCGGCGTGCATCTCCCGAGCTCGAACCCAGGAGTCCCTCACGACTACGGATTGCGGGAGCCCCACCAGTCGAGCACTCGTGTCCCGAACAGGGTCGATCACTTCAGCGTGTAGCGTCCGGCGGGTCGCCTTGGGTAGACAGACATGCCGCCGGAAGTCGAGAAGGACGCCGGCCTCGATTCCGGGCGCGCGGTGGATGTGCAGTGCCGGCCCTGGCATGGTGGCCACGCCATGCCCGCAGCGACCAGTGCCTGCTGGACGATGATGTCATCCACATCTACGGCACCGACATCACCGCGCCGGATCCAGCGCCCGCCGCTACGACGACCGAGGGGCTCTAACCATGGACCAGCACGCCGTTGACGAGGTACTGAACCGTCCACTCAGCCAGGAACTGCTGGCCCGCGACCTGGCCAGGTTGGCGTTCACCGCACTGGACGGCACCCCGCGCGCGATCCCGATCGGGATCGTCTGGAACGGCAAGGAAATCGTCATGTGCACCGCGACGAACGCGCGGAAACTCCCGGCGCTGCGCCGCAACCCCGCGGTCGCGTTGACGATCGACACCGAGTCGCACCCGCCGAGGATCCTGCTCATCCGCGGCCGGGCGGAGCTGGATGCCGTCGACGGCATCCCGGACGAGTACCTCCGGTGGAACGGCACCTACGAGATGACGCCCGAGCAACGGTCCGAGTGGGAGGAAGGCGTGAAGTCGCTCTACGACGGCATGGTCCGGGTCGTGGTGAAGCCGACCTGGGCCAAGCTGATCGACTTCGAGACCACTCTGCCCACCGCCATCGAAGAACTCATGCAGCGGCAGGAGGAACGCCGGCGAGCCTGAACACGCGCACGTGCCGCCGATGGAAAGCGCTTGCCCCGAAGGAGATCAGCGTGAATGACACCGCCCCTGAGCGCGGGACGATCCAGCGGATGGACAACATCAGCATCGTCGTCGACGACCTCGCGGCCGCCAAGGCGTTCTTCGCCGAACTCGGCCTGGAGCTGGAAGGCGAGGCGACAGTCGAGGGCAGCGCGGTGGATCGCCTCGTCGGGCTGGAGGGAGTCCGATCGGACATCGCGATGATGCGCACCCCGGACGGCCACGGACGGCTTGAGCTGACCAAGTACCAGACGCCGTCGAGCCGAGAGGGTGACCCGCGCGCTCCGGCGAACACGCTGGGCAGCCATCGCGTCATGTTCGCCGTCGAGAACATCGACGACATCCTCGACCGCTTGCGGCCACACGGAGCCGAACTCGTCGGCGAGGTCGTGCGGTACGAGGACAGCTACCGGCTCTGCTACCTCCGCGGCCCCGCGGGCATCATCGTCGCGCTGGCCGAGTCGATCAAGTGACCCGCCGGTGAACCGCACGGCGTTCGCGAAGAAGGGCAACGCCCATCCGCCACGGCCGCCCCAGGGTGCACGACGACTCTTCGGCGAGCACAACTCACCCGGGCAGGAACTGGATCCGAACGGACTCGTCGTAGGGCACCACGACGGTCCTCCTCGTTCCCGTCCACTGGTCGGGGACGAGGAAGAGCCGCCCGCCGGCCTCGGTCAGCAGGCGCAGGCCCTGGCACCGCACGCGGAAGCGCCGGCCGTCCGAGTTCGGCAGCGGGAACTGGTGCACTCCCCTGATGCCGTCCGGCAGGTAGAGCTGTTGCTCCAGGTCCAGCACCACGAGCGGTCGGGTGTGCAGTGCGGCGGCCAGCTCGGCGGCCCTGCCGCGTCCGTATGCCGCCGCGAAGTTGTTCGTCGCCCAGAACAGGCCGAGCACCACGATCGCGCCGAGCGCGGTCACCAGCAGCGCGTCCGAAGACCTGGACCGGCCGCGTTTCGGTCCGGCGTGGTAGCGGTACGTCCACACCCCGTAGACGAGCAGCGGAAGGCCCAAACCCAGCGAAATGGCGGTCACACCGGGGAATTCGTCGCGCGACACGCGCACCACCAGGATGCCGACGACTGCCCGCGCGAACAGGGCCGCGCCGAGGACCGACAGGAGCGCACCGACGACCTTCGGCGCCCATGACCTCGGCCGTCGCACCAGCGCCCGTACGCCGCGGTGAGCGACGAGACCCAGGACGAGGAGCGTGAGCAGGCCGGCGACCGGCGGGAAGATGACCTCCGTGCCCAGCAGCAGGAGTTCGATGGTCGACAGGTCGAGCGCGTTCAGGTCGACCCCGAAGTACTCGTACCGCACCAGCGTCGAGACGTAGCCGAAGTAGAACAGCAACGCGGCCACGAGCGTGGTGGGTGCGGCGATCGTGGCGAACGACTGCAGCCGGTCGAGAAGCGTCCCGGACTCGGTTCGGGAGGCACGGGTCGTCATGTGGTGGGCGGCACCGCGACCCGGCTGGTCGGGACGGCTGTGGTCCGGGCGGTGCTGGGCGGCGTGGACTTCGACGACCCCTCCGTCGAGGGACAGACCCATCGGCCGTCGACGAACTCACGCTCCTCCAGGAGGCACGGGATCGCCTCTGCCGTCACGGCGTCCACCTGTGGCGTCCACGCGACCAGGACCGGGTTGCCGGACGACGGCGCAGCGGCGGCGACCTTCGGATCGTCGCACGGCTTCCCGGCCGTCGACGTGCACCGGCTCTGGAAGGTGAACGTCACCGTGGCTTGGGCCCGACCGCCGGAGGGGCGTGACGCCTCGATGTTGACCCGGCATCCCTGAGTCGCCCGATCCCCTGGCCGGAAAGTGAAGCCGCGACAGTCGCCCTGGTTGGTGTTGTTGCAATTCTCCCCGCCCGGCAGGAGCTTGAAGAACTGGCTGCTGGAAAGCGAAACGTCCACCGTGACGGGAACGGACGCATCCGCACCGAGAGCGAACGCCTTGCAGAGTGCCGCCTTCGATTGACCCTCGTACAGTTCGAATTTCGGTGGCCACGCCGTCGTGTCGGATTTGCCATCCAGTCGCGCGCCGCCGACGTTGATCACCGGGGGATCGCCGTTCCCCCGCGTGCGCTCGGCGGTGTCGGTCGGTTCCGGGCCGATGGTGTCCAGCCGGGTATCAACGGTCGCGCTGGTTCCGGTGTCGGACGCCGCTCCGCGACCCGAATCCGCGGACGAACCGCAGCCGACCAGGAGCACCAGCGCACTCGAAGCCGCGCTGAACGCACGCCAGCCTGGGATCATCACCGATCACCTCCGCCACGAACACCCTTCATCCCGGAATTCGCCCGCAGCCTCCGTGAGCGTTACGCCCGTTCACCCGAAAGGGTCATATAGAATTCGAGACGCTACCGGCTCCGAATCTGGGTGGCTGATCATCGAGCGCCTCGACGACGATCACCGGTCGTGTGGAACGAGCGGGCACTTCGATGAACAACTATCAGCTTCCGTGCACGCTTCTCGGTCTGTGCGGCGACAATTCGAGCCGCCCAGCCCCTCGGCCGAGGAACCTTCGGAACACGTGGCGGGCAAGTGGTCTCCGAAGTGATCCGGGCTCGTCACGGTGATCCGGCTCACCGAGCGACGACTTCCGGCCGTGCCGCGAGTCTCACCCGACGGACACACTGCGGGCGAGCGAAGGAGAAGCCGTGAAGGACGACGTCTGGTCGATGGTGCACGCGGAGCGGGCGGCCCTGATCGACGACCTCGCGCACCTCGATGACGCGCAATGGGCGAAGCCGTCGCTGTGCGCGGGATGGACGGTGCACGACGTGGTGGCCCACCTGGTCGACACCGCCCGGACCACCCGCCTCGGTTTCGTGGCCGGCCTCGTCCGGGCGCGGTTCGACTTCCACCGGCAGAACGCACGCGGGGTGCAACGCGAGCGCGGCGCCTCGCCCCAGGAGACGTTGGAGCGGCTTCGCGAGGTGGCGACCCGGACGTCGACCCCTCCGGCGCACCTCGAGAGCCGACTGGTCGAGGAGGTCGTCCACGGCGAGGACATCCGCCGACCCTTGGGCCTCACCCGCGCCTACCCGCGAGAGGTCGTCGTGAGGTCGCTGCGCCTCCAGGCCCGCACCCCGGCATCCTTCGGTGGAGCCAAGGAACTGGCGGCCCGCCTCCGGCTCACGGCGACAGACGCCGACCTGTCGGTCGGAGACGGCCCGGAAGTGCGCGGAACCGCGCTCGCGCTGCTACTGGCACTCTCCGGGCGACGGGTGACGCTCGACGAACTCGACGGGCCCGGAGTCCTCACGCTGACGACTGCCTGACCACCCACACCACCCCCTCGCCGGACAGCACCCGACCACGACACGAGACCGACGACCGGCACCCACCCGCACCCCCGAACCCCCGCGACCGTGTGCCGCCGGGTGCCGATTCACCAGCGATGCGGTACGTGCGACGTGCTTGCGGATGTCACGTGCGACTCCCGCCGCTGAACCGGTGACCATCTCCGCCGACAGAGAGAACCCGGTGATCGTCACCGCTCGAGCTGGTCGACGGCGCGTGCCGGCCTTCCACGATCTCCACGTCCGAGCCCGCCGTCCTCACCGACATCACCACGGCCAGCAACAGGACGATCGCCGCGAGCACGGCGACGACCGACGCCGCGACCGCCCGCGCACCCCACCGCGAGGGCTCGGCCGCAAGCACGGGATCCGCGTCGTGAGCGCGGTCGAGAGCGGTGGCCGCCGGGCTCGGGTCGAGGTGCGGGTCGACGGCCAGGCGCTCGCGCACGCGTAACCACTGCGCCAGCCGCTGCTCGTCGTCGCAGGCTCGCACGAACGCCGCGAGCAATTCCGGTCGGGGCAGGCCTGTGCCGCGCAACATGTCGGCCACCGTGCTTCGAGGCAGCACCGAATCCTGTTCCGCCGCCTTCTCCTCCAGTTGGCGCAGAGTGCGGCCGGAATGCTGTTTGAGCAGCCGCAGCAGGCCGATGAACTTCGGAACGTCGTGCGCCGACTCCGGCTGGATCTCATTCAAGGTCATCGGTTCATCATGGATGATCGCACCACGTCCGGCCAGTGCCCTCCCGGTCTTGTCCGGCGGACCGGACACAGCCGCCTGCCAGGCAGGACACCGGTGAGCTGTCCGGGACAGGCCGATGCCCTTGGCAGGCCGGCGCGCCCCTTGCCACGCTGGATCCACACGGCCATCCGCCGGTTGCGGATATGACCGGCATTTGGTTCGAGTGGGGGAAATCCGGTGGCACATCGGTGTGTCACCGCGGTCGATCGCTGACTTGTTCTTCGAAGAGGGGAGTTCATCCATGTCGACTCTGCTGCGCCGAACGGCGCGACTGTTGTCGGGAACGTTCTTGGCCGCCGCGCTGGTGGCTGTCATGTCGCCGGCCACCGCCGTCGCCGCGTCACCGACCACTGCGGCCGATCCGGTCGGAGCGCTGTCGTACCAGGCCACCTACTACGGCTACACGGGAACGTTCCGCGACGCCACGACCATTTGGGAGGTCAACTGGTTCCTCAGTGGCCGACTGGAAGCCTTCGGCATCGCGCCCGACCGCACGATCTGGCACGCGTGGCCGGGCAGCGGCGGGTGGAAGCAGATGCCGCACAACGGCAGGGCGGATCTCATCTCCAACGTGCACTGGGACCAGAGCACCGGAATGCGGTTGGTCGAGGTGTACGTGGCCTCCGGGGGAGGTTCGTTCTGGTGCAGCATCGATCCGGGCAACGGCAACTGGGGCTCCTGGCAACGTTGCTAGCCGCGCGGAGCCGAGCCGGGCGCCTGCAGCCACCATCCCGGCGACCTGCCGCCCGCCGGCGCCTCGGCAACCCGGCAGCCGAGCCGTTCGCCTGTTGACCGGTTTCTGATCGATCCGCTGGTCAACCGGCGCACCCCAAGGGGTGGTTCTCCCGCTCGCGGAGGACCACCCCTTGAGGTTGTCAGCGACACGGAACCTGTTGTACAGCAACGTCAAAGCTTCGCCGGTCATCGTCTCGACGCCCGACTCCTCGGCCCCACGCAGCTCGGTGCGGGGTCGACGTGCCGGTTCCGGCGATGACCATCTTCTTGCGCGCCAGGGCAATCCGCTCCGACTCTCCGACCGGGCCGTCCTTGACGATCACCCGGTCCGGGGTCCGTTGCCAGGTGCCCTCGGCGGTCCACAACCGCAGCCGCCCGTGCACGATCTCCCACGGCCCGTACCGCTCGGACAGATCCGACGAACCGGACCTTGCGGACAGATGCACCACAACCACGGATGACGGCCGGTGCGTGACATGTATGTGCCCCCGGTGCGACTCGAACGCACACTGGACGGATTTTGAGTCCACCTGCAAGCCAGGCGATCGACATCACCACTGGCGACTGAGCCTCGTAGTTGCACCGGTTGAGGTAGACCAGGCACGGCAGCACAGCGGTTCATGGACACCTCCATGGACGACCGATCCACAAAGGATGATCAACTAGCGAGGCTGTCGACCAGCTCGACGGCCCAGCTCGCGAAGAACGATCGGAGTTCCGACACTCGGCCACCGGGGATGGGGAGTTCGCCGTCCTCGAAGCGGGACAGCGTTCCGAGCATCTGCGCGAAGACCGCCATGTCGAACCCCATGTCGACTTCAGCGGCGCGGGCAAGCAGTAGTTCTTTGCCATAACGCTGGACCAACGCGTAGACGTCCGTGAAGTCGCGAGCTTCCGCACGGTCGAACAGGGCGAGCGTCTTACGGCCAGCCAGCTCCTCCAAGTCGAACGTCGGCCCGATGAAGCTGGCTGTAGGCGGCCTGCTGGGAGGCGTGTCCAGCGCGAGATCGACCACCAACGAATCCGACCCGGAAACCACCAGCCGGCAGAACGTCACCCCGTCCCGCACGCGCCGCACAGACCAGCCCCGCTCTTGCGCGGCCGTTTCGAAGGCGTCCCGAGCGACAACAACACTTCCGCTATCAGGACCGGCGAAGAAGTCCAAGTCTTGTGTGGGCCGGTCGGTCAAGGCTTGAGCCACCAGTGCCGCGCCGCCCGCGAGCAGGAACCCCTCGCTCTCCGCAAGGCCGAAGAACACCCTGGCCACCTCGACCTGGAAGTCGGTCAAGCCCTCCGGAGACGACTCGTCGGACATCACGCGGCCTCTGCCCCGGCACGACCGACAACCGAGGACCAAGCGGCTCGGACGTCACGAGGAAGGACGAGTTCGTCCCACAAGTCGATGAGAAGAGCACCGTCCACGTACGTGATCACGTCCTCCGGCCCACCCTCGCGAAGCACGATCTCGTAGACGCGCGCCCGTTCGGACCGGCTGGCCAGGTTGAACCGCCGCTCCGGCGCGGACCAGTTCAAGTGGATCGGCAGGGTCACGACGGAAAAAGCCCGGTCCACCGGAAGCCGAGGAAGCTCACTCAACGTGAAGACCACGCGACCCCGCGAAGTCACGTGCTCGACAACCTGCGGCACGGGCACGACTACCAAGTCGTGACCGGCTTCAGCCAGCAACCGCCCCAACGTGTCCACCGTGGGCGACTTCCGTCCGTGTTCGTAGGCGGACAGCGTCGGCCGCGAAGTACCTGCTCGACGTGCGAGTTCCTCTTGACTGAGCCCCGCAGCGCGCCTCGCTTGGACAAGCATCTCCGTCATGTCCGCCATGCTGCCTCCAGCGACGTATCCGAAGGGATACAGTACGCGGTCGGCTCAACGACAACAACCCGTAACTGGTCCGACACCCGACGAACCGACCAGGTGGGGACAAGATCGACCCTCGACCGGAAGATCACAGGTCAGAGGCCGATGTAGGCGAATGCGATGTGCCCCCGGTGCGACTCGAACGCACACTGGACGGATTTTGAGTCGGCTACGTAGCCAAGGTACCTATGGCGACCTGGGTTGAGGCTAGCCCCAAGTGGGACGATCTTGGTATCAGAGGCAACTCAGGAGGTGGTTCATGGACAGCCTCATGGACAAGCTCTGGCCTCTCTCGGGACTTCAGCAGTCCAACCCGGTTGAGGCTGCGCGAAGTACCTAGAGGATGTAGCTTACTTTCACCCGACTACTCAACCATACAGAGGGAAAATGAGTGAGTCACACGACCCTGCGAACGAGAAAACTGACGGACCCCTCACATTTTACCCCACGAGCCCACCAAGCGACCAGTCGAGCAAGGTTCGCAAAGCGACCGACTGCCTCGACCATCCTTACCTGCGAATGGGAATCGATGAACAGATCGTTCTAGCGAAAACAACTTTCAAATTGGACCCAGCGGCTGAAAATCCATTTACTGGGACCATCCATTTCAACTGGAAGCCATACGTACAGCTGCATGCATCAGGAGGAAAGGAACCTCCGCCGAACCTACTCGATGAATTTTTGGACGATAGTGGCCCGATCTGGAAACCTCTACCACACCTCGAACTGCCGAAAGACTTCGATCTCCCCAGTTCGGCCGCCGCCTCTCGCGAATACAAGGCATACGAAGAAGATACGCCAAACGATGACTACCAAATACTCGAACAATCACTACAGCGGTTCGAGCTAGCCCCCAGCAGAACAATGACAGCGGTGCACTTCCTGCTCCCTAATGGCTGGAGGTCGAACGATGGTTTACTCGTGCGCTACGGCGGAAACCGCATAGCGAGAGCACGGACGGAGATATCGTTCGGCGATTGGCGAATTCGACTGGACAAGCTCGCACATGCCGATCGCGACTACCACAAATCCCTAATCAACGCACGCGGATACGGAATCACTCACATAGGGCGAATCAGCAGGTTCGATAACAAAGAGTTCAGAAGCGAAGACTTTCGAACCATACTAAAGAGTCTCAATTTTGCTTTCTCCCTTATGACAGGGAGACACACCAGCGCGCTGCTACCGATCGGGAGTAGCGCTCGCAAAGCGGTCTGGACACAGTGGGACAGCGCAAGGGTCGACCCAGCTGAGCCTATTGAGTCATTTCGCGACAGCCACATCGCAAACACACAGTTCACAGAACTCGGAAGAAAAGTACTTGCCACTTGCACAAACGAGCTGAAAGCTGACGTACTGAGATTAGTTCTGAAGTATCTAATACAAGCTAACCGAAGCCCCGACCCCGAGCTGGCCGTAGGCGGGTACGTAACAGGACTTCTCCTCCTTGCACACAACATACTGGTAGTCGAAAATCGGGAGGTTTCCGGAAACTATTTTAGAAACACATCAGCGGATATCCTGATCGGGAGAATACTGAACGCCGCCAAAATCGACATGTCGATTCCCGGGCACTTCGAATTCCTTCAAGATGTCAGCGATTCCTTGAAGAGTAGGGACGGGGTGACGCGCGATGCACTCGGTTGCATAACAAAGATCCGCAACGAGGTGATGCATCCCACGAGCCAAAGAATCCTCTCCTGGTCCGCCAAGCAATGGATCGAGTGCAGAATCGTAGCCCACTACTTTCTTGAGACCTGCATCCTCTATTGGCTCGACTACAAGGGGCAATACAGCTCTCGAATGGCCTCCCCAAGATGGGCTGGAGACACGCACCCGGTCCCATGGGGGTGACGGCTACCGGCCAACTCCCCTTGGGCAATGACTTGGGCGAGCAACTCTCGTAGACTTGCGGACGTGTCAGACTACCCAGAGGAACTGAAATGGAACATCCACGGCGAGCGGGAGATCTACGACAATTATTGGATAAAACTGAAGCTGGTGGACGTTGAACCGCCTGACGGTAACCGGTTCGAGCACCACGTTGTCACGCTTCACCATGTCGCCGTTGCACTATTGCTAAATGATCGTGAAGAGGTACTAACGCTCTGGCGGTATCGGTTCGCGGTGGATCAGTGGGGGTATGAGCTTATTGGTGGGCTCGTCGAGGAGGGCGAGGATCCGGCCGTTACTGCTGCGCGGGAGGCCGAAGAAGAGACTGGGTGGCGACCGGTTGGGGAGCCGGAGCATCTTGCTTCTTTTCAGCCGTTGCCGGGGATGGTGGATGCTCCGGTCAACGCGTATATCTGGCGTCAGGCCGAGAAGGTTGGGGAGCCTACAGACGCCGAAGAGGCTGCTCGGATCGAGTGGATTCCGATCAACCGCATGCTTGAGCTTGTGAAGCGCGGTGAGGTGTTGGGGTCCGGAGCTATCGTGCCGTTGTTGTTCTACTTGGCTTCGCGCAATTCAGGGACTACCTGACTCGGGTAGTTCGAGGTTTGCGAGCCGCCGCCGTTGACGGTCGGAGCCGATTTGGGCTGCGAGACGACGCGCTTTCCGTGCGTACTCCTGAGCCATCCGGCTATCGCCAGCGGCGGCGTACGCAAAGGCCAAGTCGGTGAACATACCCACTTGGCCCCGTACTGCCGAACTCGGCGACGTGTGCAGTTTCTGTGCGGCTGCTTCCAGTTCTTCAATTGCCTCGTGGTCTCCCAAGCGCAGTAGCGCGCTCCCACGCCACCTGGAAAGGTGTGCGTCGTTGAGTAGGAGGAAGGGCAGCTCTGGATCGGCCGGGTCCTGCGGCAGAAGAGAGTGTGCGTCGTCGAACGCACGTAGAGCATCGTCGTGTCGACCTGCGGCAGCGAGCCCTTCGCCATGGGCCGCTGTGAGCCATGCCTGCATCAGTGAAGGCGCTCGGTTTTCGGCTACATAGCGAGCATATTCTAAGAGTTCTACTGCGGCAGCCGGCTCGCCGATGTCCAGCAGTATTACGGCTTGTTGAGCTGCGGCATGCGCCAACAGATACGGGGAGTCCGCCTGCTGTGCGGAAACTTTGGCGTCTTCGTGGTATTCCCAAGCTTGAGTCTGAGAACCACGGTCGAGAGCTTTCCAACCAGCGAGGGTACGAGCATCGGTCAGGGTTGCGGCTAAGCGCTTGCGGTGCTCAGTGTTGGTGCTGAAAGACCGCATCTGCTCCATTTGCTTGATGAGGTTGTCGAGCTGGTCGAGCGCGGCGACCGCACCGAATCGCTTGTCGGAACCACGGATGCCGTTGACTTGACTCTGGAACAGGTCGAGAGTTTCGCGATCCACACTCCGCGCGATGACCAGTCGGTCCCGTAGTTCTTCGGTGCTTTCGTTGAGCAAGTCGGACGGGAAGCCCAGTTCTTCATTGGACCGACCGTAGAACTCACGGAACAAGCGGCGATAACCAGGTTCTGTGACCTCTACGTGCCCGTTCTCCCACCTCGACAGCATGATGTGCAGCGACGACTCCGACGCGACCGACACCCCGAGCTGCGGCCCACGAGTGCGGAGGTAGCGCACCACCTGGTCCTGCGTCTTGCCTGACGCTTCACGGATGCCCTGTAGGCGCGTGAGAGGCGGTCCGCCCCGCTGTCGCTTCGCCACGTTCTCCCCCGTCCCCTGAGGCCGTGACCTGCGTACTTAACTCCACCTAACAGCAGGCGTGTTAGTCGCCGGCAATTATCTGGACCCCCTTCCCGGCGGTCTGCTGTTGCCATGACAAGCAGGCGAACGCCAGCCAGCTACCGCAAGCTACTCGTCTTTTCGTGGTCGGTCATCAAGGCGATTTGCGAGAACACCGATCTGGGCTCGAAGGCCCCTGATCTCCCGGATGATCGCGTTCAGCAGCGGGACGACCGGGTCTTCGGCGGACACGGCCGACGGTTCGACGTGCGGCGGTTCCTTGCCGTTGAGCACCGCCGTCAAGTGCTGTGGGTGCCATTCGAGAGCGGTCGAAAGGGCTTCCAGAGTTCGTGGGTTGCGTCGCCGCTCGATCCGGCCCTGCTGGATCTCCCGCACGATCGCCAGCGATACGCCGGACTTCTCCGACAGCTCCCGCTGCCTCATCGACAGCTCTCTGGTCCGGGCGTTGATCGCGCGCGCGACCGCCGACCAGTCCTCGTTCACATCCGCCTCCGCGCTCCGCCTGAGCGCCGACATTAGCGCGCCGGTCAGAGCAGATTGCGGGTGATCAGCGGTATCAGCGCATTTTCACTGCCGATCACCACCTATCTCAGCTTCTAGTGCGGTGAAATCAGTCTTCAAGGCGGTGTCCTGTGAACACGACAAGTGGTGCGGGCGCATGCTCGCCGACGTTCTACACGGTGCCTGAGGCCGCGCGGCTAATGCGCATCGATCCATCCACCCTGTACCGGGCCATCCGTGACGACGCGTTCCCCGCCGTCCGGGTGCGCACCCGGTACGTCGTCCCCGCCCGTGCCGTTGAGGAGATGGTCGAACGGGCAGTGAACTCCGGCGGTGTCGTTGATGTCGCCGGTCTGGCGGCCGAGCGGCGAACCGCTCGGGAGGTCGCACGAGTGACCGGAGGTGCCTCGTGGTGACCTCCGATGCCCGGTACGAGGAGATTGCGGCCGATCTGGATCGGCTGGCCGCCGTACCGGATGACGTGGTGTTGGAGATCGTCATCCGAGCTGCCGAGTGTGTATGGCTGTACGGGCCGGATGCCGAACCCGTGGCGCGTGGAGGGCTGTCGGTGCCGTCGGCGGTCGGGTGTCCGGTGTGGCGTGCATGTCTGGAGTTGGAGTTGCGTACGCCTGAGCCGTACAGCGGTGGGGTGTGCAGTGGTCTGTCCGATGAGGAGTTTCAGGCGCTGCACCGGGTTTGGTTCACCCGGCGTGAGCGGATGGGCGGCAAGAGGGGGCCGTTGTCATGACGGTCGACTTGACGGCTACCCAGGTGTTGGCCGGGTTGGGTGTCTTGCTGGCGCTGGTGTTGGTATGGCGGGCCGGTTCCCGTCGTGCCAAGGCCGCTGCCGATGCGGCGCGTGCGAGTGCTCGTCTGCTGTCACTGACGGGGCGGGTGCTCGTAACGACTGGAGTGATCGTGGGCCTTCAGTGGCTTGTGATCACGCACGGTCGGGACTCCACGTTGCTGTGGGTGGTGTTGGGTCTGCCGGCGTTGTTCGCCGCGTACAGCCTGACGAAGGCGCTCACGGTGACTGCGGTGGATGGTTCGCGTGGTAGGGGTGGTCGGCGGTGAGCACCCTGAAGGGTGTGGGGAGGGTGGTCGCCTTCGGGCGGCCACCCACCGCGCCCACCGATGAGACGAGTGCGGGTCGGCTCGCGCGGGAGGCTGCGGAAGCGGCGGTACTGCGGGCGCATCAGGCGCGGCCGGATGTGGTGGCGTTGCGGGTCGAGCGGGTGCGGGCGCAGGTGGACCGGCTGTGTTGGGCTGGGATTGTGCTCGGGTTGGGCTTCACGATGACCAACGTTCAGCAGTTCGCGGCTGGTGGTTCGGAGGTCTGGTCGTTGCCGTGGTTGGCTGCGTGGCTGCTGGATCCGACTGTGTCGTTGGTGTTGTTGGCGATTCTGCGGGCCGAGCAGGTGACGGCTCGGTACCGGGTGCGGACGGGGCCTTGGGTACGGCGTGCGAAGTGGTTCACGTTGGCGGCCACGTACGTGATGAACACGTGGGCGTCGTACGCGGCCGGGTCGTTGTCCGGGGTGGTGTTGCACTCGGTGCCGCCGCTGGTGGTGTTCGTCGCTGCGGAAGCCGTGACCGATCTACGGGACAAGTTGACCGAAGCCGTGTCGGCAGCGTTCACCGAAGCGCGTCCACCTGAGCCTATGGCGACCGGCGTTCGTGAACCCATGCCGGCACGAGTCACCGGGCGCACGTCGGCGGGTGCTCGGACCTCGTTCGGCGAGTACCTGGCAGCGGCACGGGAAGCGTGGATGCCGGGGACTGTGGTGACGCCGAAGTGGGTCCGTGAGGTCACTGGTTGCTCTAGAGGGCTCTCTTCACGCCTGGCGGCCACGCTCGCGCGTCAGATGGCGTCGGGAGGGGGTGAGTCGTGAACGGGCGAGGGGATCATGTCAGCGGCGTGCACAGCGGCTCTCTGCCTGTACGCACGCCGTCAGGTGAACTCGTGAACGCTGTCCTTGAAGGTGAGTTCGTGGACGACGGGCCAGCGCGTTCACGGCCGAGCTGGATACGTCGAGCGGCGAACTGGTGGATGCGTTCACCACGGGTGCCGGCCACTCTGAAGTCACGGCGGCTGGTGGTGCAGGCGGTCAAGGATTCCGTCGTGGCGGTCCTGCGGTCGCCGTTCCGGTTGGCGGGTGCGGTGGCGCGGGGGTTGGTGGTTGCCGCGCGGTGGTGGCGTTCGTGGGTGCGGGTGGCGGACTACCGGGAGGCTGCGGAGGCGTCGGAGAAGTTGGCGGACAAGTTCGAGGTCATCCGGGCGTTGACGTTGTTCCGGTGGAAGGTCACCGGTGCCGTCGTCGGTGTGGCTGCGGTCGCCGGCGCCGCACTCGATCTTGTGTACGGGCATCGGGTGTTGTGGATCGGTGGTGGTGTCGTGGTGGTCGGGTTGGCTGTGCTCGGGCGGCGCAAGGACGGCTCGCCGGGGCGCAAGCCGGTGTTGGCCGGGCCACGCACGTTGACGTGGACGATGGACCCACAGGTGCTGGTGGACGCGTTCCGCGACGCGAAGCTCATCGGCAAAGACGAGACACTGCGGCTGGTCGAACGTGCCACCAGGCAGGGCGACGGGTGGGCCGTGACGGTCGACCTGCCCGCCACGCGCAAGGCCATCGACGTGCTCAAGAACCGTGAGGCGTTGGCGTCCGCGCTGGCGGTGGACGAAGTACAGCTCATCGTGGAACGGGTACGCGGCAACGGCGGCCACGCCGGACGCGTCGCGGTGTGGGTGGCTGACGAAGACCCGTACGGCACGGCACCGATGCGGACGCCGCTGCTGGGTGTGCAGCGGTGGGATGCGTGGCGGCCGGTGCCGTTCGGCCGGGACGCACGGCAGCGGAAGGTGGACCTGCCGTTGGTGTGGACGTCGTTGCTTGTGGGTGCGATCCCCAGGCAGGGCAAGACGTTCGCGGCGCGGTTGGCAGCGGCCGGGCTGATCCTGGACCCGTTCACGCGGCTCTACGTGGCCGACTTCAAGTCCGGGAAGGACTGGTACGCCGCAGCACAGGTAGCCCACCGGTTCATGTCCGGCGACGACACCGAACATGTGCTCAGGCTCGTGGACTGGCTGGTGGAACTGGTCGGTGAGGTCCAGGGTCGCTACCGCAGGATGCAGGACCTTGACGACGAGGTTTGTCCGGAGTCGAAGATCACACCAGCGATGTCCCGTGACCCACATCTGGACATGCCGGTGACCGCGATCTTCATTGATGAGGTGCAGGTGCCGTTGGAGGACCGGACACCGTTGGACGTACAGGGAAAGAAGCTCACCGCAGGCGAGTACATCGGCGAGTTGCTGACGTGGCTTGCCCGCAAGGGACCGGCCGCCGGCATCGTGCTCGTGCTGGCAACCCAACGCCCGGACAGCAAGACCATCCCCAGCAACCTCCGGGCCGTCATGGGCTCCAGGTTCGCCCTACGCGTCATGGACTGGCGGGACAGCAACATCGTGTTGGGCGAACAGATGAACACGCGCGGCTACGACAGCAGTCGACTTCTGGCCTCACACAAGGGCGTCGGCATCCTCCGACCGGACGGGGAGACCACAGCCGGGGCTGACGTCCTCGCCATCACGGTGCGCACCTACTACATGCCCAACGAAGACTGGCGGACCATCTGCCAGCAAGGCCGGGCACTCCGGGAAGCGGAAGGGACACTCAGCGGTCACGCGGCCGGACACGACACCCGACCGGTGATCGATCACGCGGCAGTAGCGCGAGCTATCGGCACCGTGGCCGAGCGCGCCGACGATGCGGAGCTTCCCGAACCGCTCGCGTCGGTAGTGGACTACCTCGGAGACGACCTCCAGCCGGGAGGACGCGAGTTCGTGCCCACAGCGGAACTCGTCACCGAACTGGAGGTGGATGCGAAAGCGTTCGGGCTCCGGATGGGAGAGCTGGGCTGCAAACCCACCCGAGACCGCGTCGCCACCGCGAACGGACTCCGTCAGGTCAGGGGCTACCTGACAGCCGACATCCGCAGCGCCGTCACCCGTCTCTGTGGAGACGACCCGTCACCACCAACACCGACCACCCGTCACGGCGTCACAGCGGTGTGACGGGTCCGTTGTGGGCCACGACCAGCACGAACCGGCCTCCGTGACACGTGTGACATGAGACGGACAGCCCGTCACAACTCGGCGAAAGCGGCTGTGGGCCACGCCTCTGCACGAGGTGTGGCCCACAGCCGATGCCGTCACTACGTCGAAGGAACGACCTCGAAGAGGTCTTCGAAGGTCATCGGCTTCAGCGCGATCAACGCCCCACCGATGAACGCCGCACCCGGCCGAAGATCCCCACTCTGCACCCGCTTCACGGTCGACCGGTTGACAGTCATCGCCTTCGCCAACGCGTAGTCCGAGTAGTACCCCGCGAGGTTCGCAGCCGTGCGAAAGGTCTTGGTACGGAGCAAGATCACGTTCGGCATACTCCCCTCCTCACTTGCCAGGGACTCACCGCAGGAGCAACGCCAACTGCTCGCCGGCCATCAGCGACTCACACTCGACCATCGGCGACAGCCACCGCGTCTGCTGATCTTCCGCCACCGCAGGCGGCAGAGGGATCGTCGCACCGATCGGGAACACGTCTTCCCCGATCAGCCCCCGCGACGAGGACACCAGGAACACGGCCGGGTTGGGCAGTGTCGGGATCACCACAACGGGCGTAGGACATTCGGCGAACGACTCGTGCGCCACAGCACGCTCCGCACGCTCCAACTCCACCCCTACCCCGACGAGATTCGGCTGAGTCACCGCCAACACCGAACGCGTCAACCGACTCGGCAGCACCGGCCACCAACGGCGCACCAAGTCCTCATCCGTGGTCGCCATGTCCTCCGGGCACAACGCCAAGGCGTCCCGCTCACGGCCGAAAACCGGGTCAACGTAGCCGTTGTCGAGCCACAAGGAACCCGGTATGACAGGCCACCCGCGCTCCACACAGTCCAAGGCCGTCTGCAAGCCGCCGCTCATCGCACCGACTCCCCACGTCCGGCGTCAGCGCCTTCCACCCACACCAGGCGAGCCGCCACTCCTGGCGGTTCGAAGGCACGCAACGCACCTTCCGGACGCTGGAGGCTCATGGTGAACGTGCCGTCTGCGGACACCACATCAGCGCGTTCCGGGAACGCCATGCCCCACGCACCCACTCGAGCGTCTTGTCGTTCGCCGTACTCCTGCACCACGGCGAACACGCGAGGTGCATTGTCGGTGACCATCCCCTGGATCAAGGCCGCGAACTCGGCTTCCGTGAATGAGGGAGGCTGGTCCGACTGCGCCTCTCCTGCCGAATCATCGGCCAGTACTGCTGTCATGATCTTGGTGTCCTTCCGTGGTTGTCCGGCCCGGACCCACGCGCGTTCAGCTTGCGGAGGTGCGCGCTCAGCACTTCCTCGAACTCGCCCAGGTGGTCTTGGATCTCGTGCAGTTCGTCACGGACCCGTATGGCCGCTTCGGTGCTCTCTTGACACTTCCTGGCGTAGTGACGGCCGATGACGACCACGTACACCGGAGGCAAGACCAGCCAGACGAGGAAGAGCACGGTTCCTCCCCAGTCGATGCCGACTGCCCTCTCGACCACGGCCACCACCTCCGAATCACCACTTCTGCGCCGACATCAGCGTCCGATGTGATCGACCTTTGGCAAAGGGCCTGCCGTGGACCTATTCGGACCCAGGTGGCCCTACACTGATCAGCGCTGACATCAATGGACGCGGAGGTCAGCCGATGAAGCCGGAACCGGAACACTCCCGGACGCTGTTCGGGGAGCTGCTGCGGCAGCACGGGAAGACCGCAGAGGGGTTCAGCAGGGAAGCCGCGCGGTTCGCCTGGGAGCGCGGCATCGACGCCACGCTCAGCCCACGACACGTGCGCCGGTTCGCGACCGGGCGGCGGGCGGACGGCCGACCTCTGGGGCCGGTTCGGCCGGGGACGCGGAGGCTGCTCGAGGAGATGTTGAGCGTGCCGGTCGAACAACTGCTGACCCGCGTAACGGCTAATTCTTCGCCGCAGCACGAGTGGTCGAATGAGGCTGCGGAGCTTCGGGCTCGCATCGCATCCGGGCGCGCTGTCGACAAGGAAACGGTATCACTTCTTCAGCAGAAGCTGGACCTCACGCGAGTCATTGATCGACGCCTAGGAGCGTCCACGTTGCTAGGCGAGCTGCGCGCTCAGATCGACCAGATGTGGCGGCTATTGAGTGATGTTCTGGACCACCGGACACGAATCAGTCTTGCGGGGGTTCTGGCGGACGCGTCGACTCTCGCCGGTTGGCAATCACTCGACCAAGGGCTGATTCGCGAGGCATGGGAGCACTACGACAAGGCACGCAGTGCGGCACGCGTCGCAGAATCGCGTGCCCTCGAAGCGTACGCATGTGCGGGGCAAGCCGTCGTATTGCTGGATCTCAGTGATACGACATCGGCAGTCGAGTTGACCAGCTATGCCTGTGAAACAGCTAAGGGCGAATCTCCCGACCTTCTCACTGCGTGGCTGTTCGCCGGTCATGGCGAGGCACTTGCCGCGAACGGCAACCAGGACAGCAGCGCACGGGCTTTTGACGCCGCGACACGTTCGATGCCCGAGCAACCAAGTGATGAGGCGGTCTCGTTCCTGGTTTTCGACCGGACCCACCTGACTCGATGGCGAGGCAGCGCACTCGCACGGCTCGGTGATACGGAAGCGGTCGACGTGCTTTCCGAAGTCCTCGATCACCTCGACCCGACATTCACTCGGGCCGAAACCGCGCTACGTGTCGACCTCGCGCAAGTGCTCACCGCGAAAGGCGAGCATAAAGAGGCAACAGCTCACGCGGAACGCGCGCGACTTCTCGCCGCGCAAGTAGGGTCGACGCGTCAGCGCCGTCGGCTTGAGGCGCTGACCCGCTGACGTCAGTTCCGAACGCGCTTGGGCATCCTCGACCCCAGGATCTCGGCGGCCTTGCGGTCGGACGCAGCTACCCAAGCAGCATAAACGCGCAGGGTGGTCGCGCCTCCCCCGCCGTGCCCAAGCCTGCCCGCGACCGTGCGGAGGTCCACCCCGGCCGTCAGCAACTCGGTTGCCGAATAATGGCGCAACTGCTTCAGGTGGGTCTTTATGCTCAACCTGTCAGCCATGTCCTTGTATCGCTGTGTCACGGCGTTCGGCGAGTACGGCTCTTTGTGATCAGGTGTGCGGGTACCGGTGAACACGAACAGGTCATCGGTGAATTCGCCACCCAGCGAGCGAACGCGCTCGGCGACACGTGCCCGATGTTCGCGCAACAGCGTCATGGTTTCCGAGTCGAGTGCGATACGGCGGATCTGATGAGTCTTGGTGTCCTTCTCCTTCCCGCCTACCCAGTTACGACGAAGGTGGATCATTTCTGTGTCAAGTTCAAGGCGATTGAAGCGGAGGCCGCAGAGTTCACCTCGGCGCATCCCCGTGGTCATGACCAACCAAACCAGGGTGCCCCAGTCATCGTCCATGCGGAAGGCTTCCTCGACTAGCCGCGCGGCTTGCGCGGGAGTCGGCGGGTCCGGCTCGGGTGGCTTTTGCTTCGGACGACGGGCCATCAGTGCGGGGTTGGTATCTATCCACTCCCAACGCGCGGCAGCGCCCAGCGCACCACTGAGGATCGAGTGGATCTGACGGACCGTGGACGCGGCCATGCCGCTGCACTTGTGCGCCTTGCACTTCTTCTCCGCACAGTCGTGCGAATCGCGTGACTTGTGCTTCTCGATGTACGGCTTGCCGTCACACCGCGCACGGCATCGGCGCAACTCGGTGTACAGGCTCTCCATCATCCGTGCGTTGACTTTTTTCACGGGCTGCCCGCCGATGGCAGGCTTGATCGTCCGTTCGATATAGCCGACGTAGGTCTTGCGCGTGCTGTCCTCGATATCGCTCGTCCGCAACCACTCGTCCAAGGCGAACGACAGCTCCACACTTGATTCTGCGGACCGCTGTTTGTTCACCTGCGTGCGGAATTCGGCGAGCTTGTTCTCCGCCTTGCGGTACGCGGCAACGTCGGTGCCGCGCACGGTGTCGACGAGGTAGACGGGCTTGCCTGTGACGGGGTCCTGCCCGGCGTAGAGCCGGACCTGAAGCGAGTTCCCGCGCTCCCGGATACTGCCCTTCGGGCGGCGCGCAGCACTAACTCTGCCCATGACCCCAGGGTACTCGTGGACAGGGCCATGGCCAGAGATCGACATCTACGATCTTGGTTCAGTTGTTTCGCCTGCTCAGGCGGTGTGCCCCCGGTGCGACTCGAACGCACACTGGACGGATTTTGAGTCCGCTGCCTCTGCCGATTGGGCTACGGGGGCCGGTGGGTGAGCACTCTACTGGATCAGGCGGACGGGCTGCCGCGTACCCCTCGGCCGCGGCTGCCCGTTCCACTCCGACCGCAACCGAGCGGCGGGTTTCGTCAGGGCGGCGACAGTCGCGGTCGCGGGTGGGCTGCGGGTGGGGCTGCGGTCAGGAGCGGACCAGGCGGCCGATTGCCGCAGTCGCTTCGGCCAGCTTCGCCTCGGCCACCTCGCCGCCCTCGGCCACCGCCTGGGCGACGCAGTGCTTCAGGTGTTCGTCCAACAGGCCCAGGGAGACCGCCTGGAGCGCCTTGGTCGCCGCCGAGATCTGGGTGAGGACGTCGATGCAGTAGTCGTCGTTCTCGACCATGCGCTGCAGGCCCCGGACCTGTCCTTCGATGCGGCGCAGGCGCTTGAGGTAAGCGTCCTTGTCCGCTGTGTAACCGTGCATCGCTCCTGGCCTTCCCTACCCTGGACGGGTACCCGTCCCCCAGGATAGGCCACTCGTCCGAGTGTGACGGGCACCACGCGTGACGGGTACGGGACGCCTCACATTTCGGGTCGAGTGGTTTAGCCCCGAAATGACCCGTCCGGGGGCATCAGTCACATTTTCGCGGCGAAAGGTTAGGCGATATTCCTTCCGTGCACTATGGTGTCGTCCGAAGCGTGTGGCGCAGATACAAGTCGACGGCAACACGCGCTATGCGAGCACACACGGAGGAACAGTGGCACAGCAGACCGTCGTCCAACTCATCGACGACCTCGACGGCAGCGAAGCCGCCGAGACCGTGACCTTCGCGCTGGACGGTGTGGAGTACTCCATCGACCTCTCCAAGGACAATGCGGACAAGCTCCGCGAGTCCCTGGCCGACTTCGTCGCCAAGGCGCGCCGCGCGGGTGGCCGCAAGCAGCGCAAGGGCACCGGCAAGAGCACGGTAAAGGCTGGTGACAAGGCCCAGGCGCAGGCCATTCGGGACTGGGCGCGGGCCCAGGGTCACCAGATCTCCGACCGCGGCCGCATTCCCCAGGGCCTGGTCGTGCAGTTCCAGGAAGCCCACGCCTCCTGACCTGGAGGTAGGTTATCCCCTGCGGTCGCCGACAAACCGGCCGCAGGGGTAACCGCAGGTCAGGCCGGTCTTCAACATTCACACCCGGTCCGGAAACGCGGTGCCGAGCAGGCTCAGCAGGGCGGTCGCCTTCACCGCCGTCTCCTCGAATTCCTCGGCCGGGTCGGACAGCGCGATGACCGCGCCGCCCACCCCGAAACTCACCTTGTCCCGGTCCGCCACCAGCGTCCTGATGACGATGCTGAAGTCGGCCGTTCCGGACAGTGAGAAGTAACCCAGCGCCCCGGAGTAGACACCACGCGGCCCGGCTTCCAGCCCGTCGATGATCTGCATTGTCCGGATCTTGGGGGCCCCGGTCATCGAGCCGCCGGGGAACGCCGCCCTAACCGCCGCGACGGCCGAACTGCCGGCCCGAAGTCGCGCCCGAACGGTGCTGACGAGCTGGTGCACGGTGGCGTAGCTCTCCACCGCGAAGATCCTGGGCACCGCCACGCTGCCGACTTCCGCGCAATGGCCCAGATCATTGCGCACCAGGTCCACGATCATCAGGTTCTCCGCACGGTCCTTCGCGCTGGTCGCCAAGGCTGTGCGCAAAGCCCCGTCCGCCTCGGGCGTCGCCCCGCGCGGCCGCGTGCCCTTGATTGGCTCCGATTCCACGACACCCCGGCGGTCCACTCGGATGAACCGCTCGGGTGAAGTGCTGAGCACCGAGAGTGCGCCGAAACGGAGCAACGCCCCGAACGGGGCGGGGCTTTCCGCCCGCAGGAAGCGGTACGCCTGCCACGGGTCCACGGCGCCCTGCCAGGTCACCATGTTGGTCAGGCACACCTCATAGCTCTCGCCCGCCGTGATGGCCTCTTGGCAGGCGTCCACGAGTTTGAGGTAATGCCTCCGGTCGTGCCGCAGCCGAACGGAGTCCGCCACGCCGCCGTTCGCAGGCACCCCTGCAATCGGCTCCTCCGCCACGGGCCGTCCGTCGAACGCCTCCAGGAACGCCGCGGTGCGATCCGTCCACCCGTCCGGGTCGGTCAACGTCAACAGGTATACGCACCGCTCCAGATGGTCGAAGACCAGCGCCCGATCGGCGAAGACGAATGCCGCATCGGGTTGCTCCGAACGGTGTGCCGCCTCGCCGCCGCATTCGGCTTTCAGCTCGTAGCCGAGGTAGCCGACCCACCCCAGGGCGAACTCGAACGGCACGTCCGGCGGCACCACCCGGTGGGCCGCCAGGTCGGCCTCCAGCCAGTCGAAGAACGGCCCGTCGAACGAGGTGTCCCCCACGGTGACCCGTCCGGTCCACACGTCGTAGGTGGCCACTCGCGCCAACGGCCCGCCGGCATCCCCCATGACGGAGAACCGCCCCCGCTCCCCCGCCAGGCTGCTGTCGAGCCAGAACGCGTCCGAGGAGGCCCCGTACAGCGCCGAGAACACCCGTTCCGGTGAGGGGTGAACCTCCACGCGCCGCACGGTCACTTCCCGCGCAGGGGCCTGCACAGCCGCCGGGAGCACGGGAGCGGCCGGGACCACGGGTTCCGCCGTCCCCACGGACCCGCCGCTCAACTCGCGGAAGTTCGTCAGCAGCTCGCGCCCGTACTCCGTGCAGATCGACTCGGGGTGGAACTGCACGCCCCACGCGGGCCGCGAACGGTGCCGGACCCCCATCAGCACGTCGTCCGAGGACGCCCACGCCACGGCTTCCAGCTCGGGGGGAAGACCAGTGACGGCCAGCGAGTGGTACCGCACCACGGGTAACGGCGAGGGCAGCCCGGCGAACAGGTCGACGCCGGTGTGCCGGACCAGGTCGACCACCCCGTGCCGGGGCGCCACCTGCCCGACCGAAGCGCCGTGCGCCAGGCACAACCCCTGGTGGCCGAGGCACACGCCGAGGAGCGGGAGGTCCGCGTGGTCGATCACCGCGCGGCACAGGCCGAAGTCGGAGCGGTTCTGCGGGCGGCCGGGACCGGGTGAGATCACCACGTTGTCGAACCGGCGCAAATCGGACATCCGGAACCGCGGGTCGTCATTCGCGATGACGACCGGTTCGCGTCCGTTCACCTGGGCGAGGTACTGGAACAGGTTGAACGTGAACGAGTCGTAGTTGTCGATCAGCAGGGTCCGCATGGCAACACAGCACGGTACCTGCACCGCCACCCGGTCGGAGTACCCCGGAGGGGCCGGACACATCCGGCCCCTCCGGTCCTTCCCCGGATCAGTCCAGGTGGTACTTCGCGTCGGTGGCCTGTGCCACCAACTGGTCACGGGTGAACGGCAGCGCGTCCAGCGCCGGGTGCCCCGACCGGACGAACCCCTGCGCCTGCCCGACCATCACCACCGTGCCGTCGTCGTGCTTGTAGATCACCAACTGGTCGAGGTCCGGCCGATCGCCGCCGGCATCGGCGGTGATGAAGCCGACCTTCCGACCGCCGACGTCGAGCACCTCGCAGGTGCCCTGGATCGCCCAGGCGCGCTCGGTCGCATCGCACGGCGAGGAGATCGACCCGAGTTCGCCGCCCTTCGTGGTGACCTGGATCCACAGCTTCCCGATCGCCGAGGAGTCGCCCTTGCGCGCCACCGGGGTGGCGGCCAGGTACTCCCAGACCTCCTTGCGGCCGTCGTAGTAGTCGCTGAACTGCGACTGCGTGTGCCGCAGGTTGCCGGTGAAGCGCTGGTCGACCGGCTGCTTGTCCACTGCCTGGTAACCCTGCGGGAGAGCCGAGACCAGGTCGTTGAGCATCCTCACCGACTTGTCCGCGCGTGGCCCGCTGGTCTGCGTCCGGTCGGTCTGCCCGTTCGGCCACTCCGGTCCCGTCTCGTTCATCGGCACCACCGACCCGGTCGCCGACGGGTTGCCGGTGGGCGTGACGGCGGGCGGCGTCGGCGAGATCGACGACGGTGTCGGCGACCCGGACGACTGCCCGCCCGCGTCGATCACGGCACCGCCGCCGGCACCACCGGTGAACTGCGGCACCAGCACCGCGCCGACCGCGATCGCCACGACCGCGAGACCGGCCACCGCGCCGCCCAACGTGGCCCGGCGCCGGCGGTTCGCCGCCCGGCCGGCCTCGACCGCAGCCTCCGGGCTCATCGAGGGCGGCGGGCTGCTCGCCACCATCGCGTCCTGCAACGCGTTCTTGAGTTCGTGCTCGTTCATCGCACCTTCTCTCCCTGCTGCGGGGTGATCAGGCCGCGCAGCGTCTGCAGCCCCCGCGCGGCCTGGCTCTTCACCGTTCCCTGGGAACAGTTCAACGCCCTGGCGGTCTCCTCGACCGACAGGTCTTCCCAGTACCGCAGGACGAGGACCGCGCGCTGCCTCGGCGGCACCTCGGCCAGTGCCGCGAGCAGCACCAACCGGTCCTCCGCCGACCCCCGACCGACGCTCGCGGTCTCCGGCGTCGAGTCGCTCACGCGCTCCTTGCGGAACCAGCCCCGGCGCAGTTCGGACACGAAGGTCCGGACCAGGGTCTGCCGGGTGTAGGCGTCGAGTGCCTCGTGCCGGTTGATCCGCTTCCAGGCCACGTACAGCTTGGTGAACGTGGCCTGGACCAGGTCTTCGGCACGGTGCCAGTCGCCGCACAGCAGGTACGCCGTGCCGCGCATGGCGTCGGACCGCGCCGCGAAGTACTCCGCGAACGCAGCGTCCCGGTCACTCATTCGTCCTCCCCATCCCGCGGTACGGGCTAGTCACGCGCGTGGAGCCCCGCACGGTTGCACCGATCCCGCGGGTTTCGTGGAGACTTGGCACCACACCACTCGGGAGGCCCTGCGTTGTTCGTCGTGCTGTTCGCCGTCGTCATGGGCGCGGCCCACTACTACGTGTGGCGACGGGCCGTCCGCGACACCACCGTGCCCGGCCGCGCCCGGCGCATCGGCACCGGGGTCGTGGTCGGGTTGTTCGTGCTGCTCATGGCGGGTCTGAGCCTGAACGTGGCAGCCCTCGCGTGGCCCGGGTACCTCTGGCTGGCCTGTGCGTTCTACCTGGCGATCCTGTTCGGGGTGCTGGAGATCCCCCGGTTGCTGCTGAACCGGGCGGCCCGGCGGGCGCCGGTGGCCGTGGGCGGATCGCCGGCGGAACAGCCGGTCGCGGCGGGTGGCCGGGCGAACGGGCAGCCGGTCGCCCGCACCGATCCCGGTCGGCGGTTGTTCATCGCCCGGTCGCTGGCCGTCGTCGGTGGCGCGGCCACGGCCGGCCTGGTCGGGTACGGCACGACGCAGGCCCTGGGCGACCCGGTCGTCAAGCGCGTGCCGGTGACCCTCGCCAAGCTGGACCCCAGGCTTTCGGGTTACCGCATCGCCGTGGTGAGCGACATCCACCTCGGCCCGCTGCTCGGCCGTTCGCACACCGAACGGATCGTGCGGATGATCAACGAGCAGCAGGTGGACCTGGTGGCCATCGTCGGCGACCTGGTCGACGGCACGGTGGAGGAGTTGGGCGAGGCGGCGGCTCCGCTGCGCGACCTGGTGAGCACGCACGGCGCGTACTTCGTCACCGGGAACCACGAGTACTACTCGGGTGCGGAGCCGTGGCTCAAGGAGCTGGACCGGCTCGAAGTGCACCCGCTGCGCAACGAACGGCTGCGCGTCGAACGGGCCGGCGCGGCGTTCGACCTCGCGGGTGTCAACGACGTCACCGGCGCGAACTTCGCCGACGGGCCGGACTTCGCACGCGCGCTGGACGGTCGCGACAGCGCCGACCCGGTGGTGCTGCTGGCCCACCAGCCGGTGCAGGTGCGGGAGGCCGTGAAGCACGGCGTGGACCTCCAGCTGTCCGGCCACACGCACGGCGGCCAGATGTTCCCGTTCCACCTCGCGGTCGGCTTGCAGCAACCGGTCCGCAGCGGTCTGGCCACCTTCGACGGCACGCAGGTCTACACCAGCAACGGCGCCGGGTTCTGGGGTCCACCGGTGCGGGTGGGGGCTCCGCCGGACATCACGTTGGTGGAGCTGCATCACAACTTCGCCCGCCGATAGCGCTTTCTTCACCGGGAGCGCTTAGAGTGGACGGCCGTGCCAGCTCACGGTTGCGGAGGGGGATCCCTAGCGAGATGAAGACGAGCTTTGCCGGCCAACGGCTCCACCACGAGGCAACAGCTCGTATTCGTCGTTTCCTGGACCATGAGCAACCCGGCACCCCTTGCCTGGTCATCGACCTGCCCACGGTGCGCGACCGGTTCACCGCGATCCGCGACGCCCTGCCCGGGGTGGGGATCTTCTACGCGGTGAAGGCGAACCCGACGCCCGAGGTGGTCGCCCTGCTGGCGGCCGAGGGGTCGAGCTTCGACGTCGCCAGTCCCAACGAGATCGACCTGTGCCTGGCCCAGGGTGCCGCGCCGGGGACGATCTCCTACAGCAACCCCATCAAGAAGGCTCGGGACATCGCCTACGCGTACGGGCGCGGCGTGCGGCTGTTCGTGTCCGACAGCGAGCACGACGTGCGCGCGGTCGCCGAGCACGCGCCGGGTTCGTCGGTGATGCTGCGGATCTTGGTCGACACCAAGGGATCCACCTACCCGTTCGGCAAGAAGTTCGGCTGTGCGCCGGAGATGGCCACCGACCTGCTGCGGCTGGCCCGGGACCTGGGCCTGGTGCCGCTGGGCGTGGCGTTCCACGCCGGGTCGCAGCAGCTGGACCCGAACGGCTGGGACGGCGCGATCGCGGACGCCGCCGAGATCACCGCGAAGCTGCGCGCCGAGGGCGTCGAACTGTCAACCGTGAACCTGGGCGGCGGTCTGCCCGCCGGCTACCTCGACCCCTTGCCGCCACTGGCGGACTACGCCGCCGCCATCACCGCGTCGGTCTCCCGGCACTTCGGGGAGTTCGCGCCGAAGGTGATGGTCGAGCCGGGTCGCGCGATCGTGGCCGAGTCCGGGGTGCTGCGCGCCGAGGTCGTGCTGGTGTCGAAGAAGTCCTATTCGGACGAACGCCGCTGGGTGTTCCTCGACATCGGCCGCTACGGCGGGCTCGCGGAGACCGAGGGCGAAGCGATCGCGTACCCCCTGCGCACCAGCCGTGACGGCGGTGCGGCCGGACCGGTGGTCATCGCCGGGCCGACGTGCGACGCGGACGACGTGCTGTACCAGGACACCTGCTACGACCTGCCGCTGGACCTCCGGGCGGGCGATCACGTGGACCTGCTGTGCGCCGGCGCGTACACCACGAGCTACTCCTCCGTGGCCTTCAACGGCTTCGAGCCGTTGGCCACCTACTGCGTGCGGTGAGCACGCTCCCTGTTTGTCCCACGCTCTACCACCTTGCAGAAGATGTTTGGAGTGATTGATGTCCGAAGTCCCGTGCGAAACCGAGCCGGTCGGCTTGTTCGCAGGACAGCACGTGCTGGCCGAGTTGCAAGGCGTGAGCCCGGAGCTGCTGGATGACGAGCAGTTCCTGCGACACGCGCTCGGCGAGGCGCTCACCCAGGCCGATGCCACGGTGTTGGAGGTGGTCTCCAAGCAGTTCGAGCCGCAGGGGGTCACCGTGCTGGCCCTGCTGTCGGAGTCGCACGCGTCCATCCACACGTATCCGGAAGTCGGAGCGGTGTTCGTGGACGTGTTCACCTGCGGCACGCGCGCCAAGCCCGCGCTCGCGGTGCAGTTGCTGGCCGACGCGCTGGGAGCTGAGTCCGCACGGACGGACACGATCAGCCGGGGTACCCGGGTTCCCGCGCTCGTCGGTGAGGAGAAGTCTTGATCCGCGAACCACTCGCGGCCGGTCTGACCAGGCTCTGGGACGTCGAGGACGTCGTCGTGGACACCCGGACGAAGTTCCAGCACCTGGTCGTCGCCCGCACTGCCCAGGGTTTGTCGCTGTTCTGCGACGACGACCGGCAGAGCACCGAGTTCAGCCAGTTGACCTACCACGAGGCGCTGATGGTGCCGGCGCTGCTGCTCGCCGACCGCGTCGACCGCGTGCTGGTCATCGGGTCGAGCGAGGGTGTGGTGTGCCAGATGGCGGTGGCCGCGGGCGCTTCCGCGGTCGACCACATCGACATCGACGAAGAAGCCGTGAAGCTGTGCGCCGAGCACCTGCCTTACGGCTACACGCCCGAGGAACTGGGCGCGGCCGAACAGGGCGAAGGCCCTGTCCGGGTGCGGTACACCGACGGCTGGGAGTACATCCGCACCACTTCCGAGCGTTACGACATCGTCCTGGTGGACCTGCCGGACGAGCGCGAGGAGGAGGCGCAGCACAACCGCCTGTACGGCGAGGAGTTCCTGCGCATGTGCAAGGCGCTGCTCACTCCGGGCGGCGTCGTGGTCACGCAGGCCGGCTGCCAGACCATGTGGCGCAACGGCACCTTGATCCGTTCTTGGCAGCGGTTCAACGACGTGTTCGGCACGGTCGCCTACTACGGCTCGGACGAGCACGAGTGGGCTTACCTGTTCGGGCGCGCCGACGAGGTGACCGACCCGACCGCTCTGATGATCGAACGGCTGGCCGAGTGCGGCTACCGGCCGGAGACGATCGACGACCTGGCCCTGCTGGGCAACTCGATCCCCCCGTACCTGGTGCGGCAGTCACTGGCGTAGCCCGCTCGCACTGAGGCCCGTTCCCGTTGCCCGCAACGGGAACGGGCCTTTTCGTCAGCCCCCAACGCCCCACCCGCAGCACTTCCCCAGGCCGCGCCCGCGCGGCGGTGCTTCAGCACACACGTGTGCTTCGTGTTCTCCCCGTACGGCCTGGGCGAAGCCCGACCGCGCTTGGGTTGGTGGTGCAAGCACGCTTCACCGCTTGCACCACCAACCCAAGGGTGGTTGCCTCCGGCAGGCCGTACAGGGAGGGCACGAAGCACTTCCCCACTCCTTGGGGGCCTGCCCGTCCGGCGAGGACGCTTTTCTCTTTTAGCGTGATCGGTCACCGACTAATTCGATCTTCCGGGCCCCAGAGCGGCCACCGACCAAGATCTCGATCGCTCCACGCCCACAAGCGACGCTCGCCGCTGGGCAGACCTCCGGGGAGGAAGAGCAAAAACTAGTGTTCTCCCCGCATGACCTGGTCAAAGACAACCACCCTTGTCCTTGGGGCGCAAGCGAAAAGCGTGCTTGCGCCCCAAGGACAAGCGCGGTTCGCTGCGCGCAGGCCATACGGGGAGAACACGAAGACAGCGGTCTGCGCGGCAGCGCCGGGTGCTAGCCGAGCGAGCGCTTGAGGAACTCCACTTGGAGCAGCAGGAGGTTCTCCGCTACCTGCTCCTGCGGGGTCATGTGCGTGACGCCCGACAAAGGCAGCACGGTGTGTGGGCGGCCCGCTGCGAGCAGTGCCGACGACAGTCGAAGGGTGTGCGCTGCAACGACGTTGTCGTCCGCCAAGCCGTGCACGATCATCAACGGGCGCTCCAGCTTCGGGGCGTCGTCGATGAGCGAGTTCGTGTCGTAGACCTCGGGCCTCTCGTCCGGGTGTCCCAGGTAGCGCTCGGTGTAGTGGGTGTCGTAGAGCCGCCAGTCGGTGACCGGCGCGCCGGCGATGCCCGCGTGGAACACGTCCGGGCGGCGCAGGACGGCCAGCGCGGACAAGTATCCGCCGTACGACCATCCCCGGATGGCGACTCGGGTCAGGTCCAGGTCTTCCTCTTGTGCGGCAACGGCGTGCAGTGCGTCCACCTGGTCGTCCAGCGTCGCACCCGCGAAGTCGAACGCGATCGCCCGTTCCCACTCGGGGCCACGGCCGGGGGTGCCGCGGCCGTCGACGACGAGCACGGCGAAACCCTGGTCGGCCAACCACTGTGATGCGAGGTAGGCATTGCGAGCGCTCAACACGCGCTGGGCGTGGGGGCCGCCGTACGGGTCGAGCAAGACGGGCAGCTTGGTGCCACTGGTGTGCCCGGTCGGGAACAGCAACGCAGCTCGCAGGCCGCGCTCACCGACGGTCAGCAGCCGCACTTCCGGCGTGAGCACAGGGGTTTCGGCGAACGAACCGATCTCGCCGCCGGTCGACACGGTGGTCCGCGCACCGAAGTGCCCGAGACCGCTGGACGACAGCACGAGGACGTCACCACCGCGCACCGCGCCGTGCACACCATCCTCAGTGGACAGTCGCTCGACGCCATCCGCGTTCACCCGGTAGACGTGCACCTGGGTCGGGTCGTCGGTGGAAGCGGTGACGAGGACGTCCTCGGCGACGTCGAGCACGGAACGCACCTGGAACCCGTCCGGCGTCCACACCTCATCACCGACGAGCAGCCTGTTCGCACCGTCCACGGGCAGGACCCGCACGAGCTTGCCGTCCGGCGTCCAGCCCGGCGCGCCGGGCACGATCTCCAGCCAGTGCGGGTCGGTGTCGTCGGCCACCACCTCCACGCCGTCCGGCCCCACCGCGAGCACCTGCACGTGGCGCTGGTCGCGGGACTGCACCTGGAGCAGTGGCCGGCCGTGCGACGACCAGCTCGCCGTCGTGAGGTACGGGAAGGCCTCGCGGTCCCAGGAGATCGGCGTGCGGGTGCCGTCCGAGCCGATGATGAACGCTTCGACGACCGCGTTGTCGGTGCCCGCCGCCGGGTAGGCGATCTCGGCGGCCGGGGTCGCCGGGTTGGCCGGGTCGGCGATGTACCAGCGCGACACCGGGGCGTTGTCCACCCGTGCGGCGAGCACGTGCTCACCGTCCGGCGAGAACCAGTAGCCCCGGTAGCGGTGCATCTCCTCGGCCGCGATGAACTCGGCCAGGCCCCACGTGACGTCCGGCCCGTCCGGCTCGGCTACCGCCCGGTCCTCGCCCGAGGCGAGGTCCACGACGTGCAGCGCGCCGTTCGCCACGTAGCCGACCTTGCGGCCGGTCGGGTCCAGCCGGGGGTCGATGACGCTGCCCGCCGCCGGCAGCTCGCGCACCGCGCCGGAGGCCAGCTCGACCACGAACAGCCGCCCGGACAGCGCGAACACGGCCTGCGCCACGTCGGTGTCCGTCGCGTACCCGACGATGCCGGCGGCCTGCTCGCGACTGCGCTCCCGCCGTGCCCGCTCCTCCGGCGACAGGTCCTCCGGGTCGGCGAGCAGGGTGTCGGGGTCCACCAGGAGCTTCTCGGCGCGGGTGGCGGTGTCGAACACCCACAGCCCGTTCGCCCGGCTGGTGGCCGTGGCGGTGCGGAGGAAGTAGACGTGGCCGCCGTCGGGTGTGACGGTGAAGGTCCGCGGAGCCCCGAGGGTGAACCGCTGGGTGCGCGCTTGCTGGCGCGGGAAGGAGATCGCGTTGCCCACGGGGACACCTTATGGCCTCACCTGCCCGTGACGCGGTTGCGACGACCGCAAGCTCCCCCTCGGACCCCCGGTAGTCCGACGTTCGTCGGCGACCCCTGTCCTGGTGCACCGCTGAACCGGACCCCCGGGGTGGCCGTAGTCGTCGGTGGAGCGATTGACGGACCGAGGAGGAGTTGAGTGTGATCCGACGAAACCGCATCGCCATCGCCGTCGCGGGCGGCATGGCGGCCGTGCTCGCGCTGGTCGTGTGGAGTTCGAACGCCGTGGGCTTGCAGGGCACGAAAGTCGCGCAGACCGAGCAGGTGGGCGCCGCCGCGCAGGCCGACTACGGGGACGTCCCGGCCGCACCTCCCGCCGCCGCGACGCCCGCCGAGGAACCGCTCGTCGAACCGCCCGCCACCCCAGCGCCCGCGGAGGAACCGGCCGGTCAGGCCGCGCCCGCGCCCACCGGGGCGTCGGTCACGCTGGTGGCCAAGAGCGTGCCGAAGATGGGTGACGTCGTGCAGGACGGCGACGGCCGCACGCTGTACCGGTTCGACAAGGACGCGCCGAACCCGCCGAAGTCCAACTGCGAGGGCAAGTGCGCCGAGACCTGGCCGCCGCTGCTGGCCAGCGGCGCGCCGAAGCTGGAGGGCGTGGACCAGTCGCTGGTCGGCACGGTCAAGCGGGCCGACGGCACCGAGCAGGTCACGCTGGCGGGCTGGGCGCTCTACACGTACGCCAAGGACGAGGCGCCGGGCCAGTGGAAGGGCCAGGGCGTCGGCGGCACGTGGTTCGTGGTCCAGCCGAACGGCAAGCGCAACGTCGAGTGCCTGCCGCCCGGCGTCACGGCACCGGCCGCGTAGCCCGCCCCCGCACGCGCCAACGGGAAGACCGTCCCCCGAAGAACGTGATCCCCCTCGGCCTGGGGTTGGGCCGAGGGGGATCACGTCGTGCGAAAGCCCTTACAGGGACGGGTACAGCGGGTGCTTCGCCGCCAGGACGTCGACCCGGCCGCGGAGTTCCGCGAGGTCCGGGGACGCCTGGAGGGCCGAGGCGATGATGTCCGCGACCTCGGTGAAGTCCGCCGCGCCGAAGCCCCGGGTGGCCAGCGCGGGCGTGCCGATCCGCAGGCCGGACGTCACCATCGGCGGGCGCGGGTCGTTCGGGACGGCGTTGCGGTTGACCGTGATGCCGACCTCGTGCAGCCGGTCCTCGGCCTGCTTGCCGTCCAGTTCGGACTCCACCAGGTCGACCAGCACCAGGTGCACGTCGGTGCCGCCGGTCAGCACCTTCACGCCGGCCGCCGCCGCGTCGGGCTGGGACAGCCGGTCGGCCAGGATCTTCGCGCCCTCGACCGTGCGGCGCTGGCGGTCGGCGAACTCGGGGGACGCGGCGTGCTTGAACGCCACCGCCTTGCCCGCGATCACGTGCTCCAGCGGACCGCCCTGCTGGCCGGGGAACACCGCCGAGTTGATCTTCTTCGCCAGGTCGGCCTCGTTGGTCAGGATCACGCCGCCGCGCGGGCCGCCGAGCGTCTTGTGCGTGGTGGTGGTGACGACGTGCGCGTGCGGCACCGGGCTCGGGTGCAGCCCGGCCGCGACCAGGCCCGCGAAGTGCGCCATGTCCACCATCAGGTAGGCGTCCACCGAGTCGGCGATCCGGCGGAACTCCGCGAAGTCCAGCTGCCGGGGGTACGCCGACCAGCCGGCCACGATCAGCTTCGGCCGGTGCTCCGCCGCCAGCCGCTCGACCTCCGCCATGTCCACCCGACCGTCCACGTCGGACACGTGGTAGGGCACGACGTTGTACAGCTTGCCGGAGAAGTTGATCCGCATCCCGTGCGTGAGGTGGCCGCCGTGCGCCAGGTCCAGCCCGAGGATGGTGTCGCCGGGCTGGAGCAGGGCGACCATGGCGCTCGCGTTGGCCTGCGCGCCGGAGTGCGGCTGCACGTTGGCGAAGCCCGCGCCGAACAGCTCCTTCACCCGCGAGATCGCCAGCCGCTCGATGACGTCGACGTGCTCGCACCCGCCGTAGTAGCGCCGGCCGGGGTAGCCCTCGGCGTACTTGTTGGTCAGCACGGAACCCTGCGCCTGGAGCACCGACACCGGGGTGAAGTTCTCCGAGGCGATCATCTCCAGCGTGCCCTGCTGCCGGCCCAGCTCGGCCGCGACCGCCTCGGCGACCTCCGGGTCGAACTCCGCGAGGGAGGTGTTGAAGTGCTCGGACATGTGGTCTCCCTACGAGTTTCGCTTGTAGAACGGCAGCGCGACGACCTCCACGGGCTCCTGCTTCCCCCGGATGTCGACGGCCAGCTCGGTGCCGGGCTCGGTGTGGCCCGGGGTCACGTACGCCATCGCCACCGAGTAGCCCAGCGTCGGCGACAGCGCGCCGCTGGTGACCTCCCCGATGGGGGAACCGGACGCGTCGAGCACCGGGTAGCCGTGGCGGGGGGCGCGCCGGGAGGTGGTCTTCAGGCCGACCAGCCGCGCGTCCACCCCCTGCTCGGCGACCCGCGCGAGGGCGTCCCGGCCGACGAAGTCCTCCGGCTTGTCCAGCTTCACGACGCGGCCCAGGTTGGCGTGGAACGGGGTGCGGTCGGCGCTGAGCTCGTTGCCGTACAGCGGCATCCCGGCTTCCAGCCGCAGCGTGTCGCGGCAGCCCAGGCCGGCGGGCCGGAGGTCGTGCGGCTTGCCCGCCGCCAGCAGCGCCTGCCACACGTGCGGGGCGTCGGCGGGTGCCAGGAACAGCTCGAAGCCGTCCTCGCCGGTGTAGCCGGTGCGGGCGAGCAGCGCGGGGCGGCCGGCCACCTCGGTCGGGTACGAGGCGTAGTACTTCACCGCGGCCAGGTCGGTGGCGGTCAGGCCGGACAGGATCGCGGTGGACGCCGGGCCCTGCACGGCCAGCAGGGCGTAGTCCACCGACTTGTCCTCGACCGTCGTGTCGAAGCCCTCGGCGCGCTCGACCAGGGCGGCGGACACGACCGCGGCGTTGGACGCGTTCGCGACGACCAGGTACTCCTGCTCGCCGGTCCGGTAGACGATCAGGTCGTCGATGACACCGCCGTCGGCCTGGCAGATCATGGTGTAGCGGGCGCGCCCGACGCCGATCGCGGACGCGTTGCCGACCAGGGCGCGGTCCAGCGCGCGGCCGGCTTCCGGGCCGGTCAGCACGATCTCGCCCATGTGGGTCAGGTCGAACAGGCCCGCCGAGGTGCGCACGGCGTGGTGCTCGGCCAGCTCGCTGTCGTAGCGCAGCGGCATCCGCCAGCCCGCGAAGTCGGTGAACTGGGCGCCCAGCGCCTCGTGCTCGGCGTGCAGTGGCGTCCGGCGGGTTTCCACGGGGTCCTCCCTGGTGGCGGGCACGGCAACGGGACCGACCGGGCCGGTCGGGCTGCCGCTGAGAAGGATGACACGGTCCATCGGAGACTCCTCGTCGAGTGAGCCTCCCCCTCTGTCATGAGCCTGAGAGCTTCGCCGCGCGCAGCGCGCGGCTTGCACCGTGGGCGAGGCGTGACGCCTGCTTTCCAGAGTTGCCTTCGTCGGGCGGTAGCTGTGCCTGAGAGATTCCGGGGAGGAGTTGCTCCTTCGGCGCCCCTGGTGGGGACTCTCCCGCGCGACATCGACGGCCGTGTTCAGTTGGTACCGCCAGACGCTAGTTGTGCCTGGTAGGCGCGGTCAACCAAGAGCCGGTCACAGGGCGCGTTCCGCCCGGACGCTCTCGACCACCTTGCGCTCGGCGTAGAACGACACGAACGGGATGGTGCCCGCCAGCAGCACCAGCGCGGTGCCCTTGAGCGACCAGCGCGCCTTGAGCGCCAGGTCCACGGTGAAGACCAGGTAGATGGCGTACAGGAAGCCGTGGACGGGGCCGACGACGGCCATCATGCCGGGGTTGCCGCCGATGTACTTGACCAACATGGCGACCACGAGCCCGAGCAGGCCGACACCGACCACGTAAGCCATGAACCGGAACCGGCCCAACGCACCGCTCATCGCCCTACCGACCGCCTTCGCTCACCGCTGGTCCCGCGCGTGGAGTTCCCGGAGGTAGCGGTTGTAGGCCGCCAACTCGTCGTCCTCGTCGTCGTGCGCGGGTGTCCTGACGTGCTCCACGGTAGCCACCGGCTCCGGGGCTGCCGCCACCGGCTCCGGCGAGGCGTCCTCGGCTCCGCGCCGGTCGGCGAGCTTGCGCATCCGCCACACCACGAACACGGGGAACAGGCCGAACAGCGGCCACTGGAAGACGTAGCCCAGGTTCTGGAACGTGCCGCCCGCCTGGGAGAACCGCTCCCACTGCCAGTACGCCAGGCCGCAGCAGACCACCAACGACGCCACGCAGACGGCGGCGATCGCCAGCCTCTTGGGGGTCAGCAGGGTGCCGGGCACCCTGCCAGGGTACTTCTCGCCGGCGCGGTTCCCGTCGGAAGGGGCTCCTCGCACAGGAGCCCGCCCTCCCGGTTCGCGCTGGTATCCGACTGCCCGGGGACGGCCGCGCCCGGGTCGCGAAGCCGCTGCGCGACTTCGACCACCCGCTGCCCTACCGGTCCCGAGTCACGTCGCGCCCCTCACGGGCGCGACGCCCGAACCTCACGCAACGCCGTCCCGGCGCTGCCGCTGCAACCTGGCCACACACCAGGCCGCCGCGCTTCCCCGACGCAGGTGCTGGAGCACCGTCATCGGTCCGAGTCGACGTCCCAGGTCGGCGGGCGTGAGCCCGGCCGCCCGGTAGTCGAGAGCGCGCTGGTCCAACGGGCTGATGCCCGCGTCCCACCACCGCTCCGCCTCGGACAGGTCGCCCACCAGCTGCCAGTAGCTGGCCGCGGCGGCGAGCAGGACCTCGGGCACCTCGGGCGCCCGCTTCCTCATCGCCGCCACGTAGGCCGGATCGGCGGACTCGACCTTCACCAGTCCGCGCGGCCCGCCGTTCGCCCGCTGCACGGGGATGCCCGGCGCGGACGGCGGGGCCTCGGCCAGCCACTCGTCCTTGATCCGGTTCACCTCTTGCAGCTCGGCGTCGTCCGAGCGCTCAGCCGCCCACTGCCGCAGCAGCTCGTCGACTCCGGAGTCCTCGACCATTCTGCCTCCTCGTCGGTCGAAGATCAGCCAATGCAGCGCACCGTATTAGCGGGTACCGACAACCGCTAGACCCCGGATTGTCAAAAACCCTGTTACCAGGGCGTTATAGCCCTCATTCCACCCAGACGGTCCAACGCGGAGATCCGACCGTCACCGGCGGTGATCGGACCGCCGGCCATCCCGGGAGCGGACTAGTTGAACAGGCTCCGGACGAACGTGATGATCGACTCGGCCCCCTGGCGGAGCCAGCCGATCGCGGTCTTCACCGCTTCCGCGGACTGGTCGGGCTGGGTGATCAGGAGGAACAGCAGCAGCGCGACGGCTGCCAGCGTCACCACCTTCTTGACGTTCACGAGTCCCTCTCCGTCCGTTCACAGGTGCCCGGACGGCGGGCTCCGTGCCCGCCGTGTTACCCGCCATGCTCCCTCATTCACCCGGACGATGAGCGAGGAACCCGCCCCCATCCCACGTCCGGGCGTAGGATCCACCAGGGAGCCACGCCTGAAGCCCGGCGCCTGTCACCCGAACGGACGATCAAGCGCTCTCGGGCCCCGGCCGATGACCAAGATACGGGCCACTCGCCCACTCCCTCCGGCACCGACACCGAGGTTCCGCGACATCTTCAGCACTCCGCCGCAGACCGCGTAGATCACCCACATGCGCCGAACCGCACACCGTGCGTCATTAGGCCGACACCGGCCGTCCTCATTTCTCGCGCGCACCCCGAGCGATTTCTCGCGCCCTTTTTCCGGCGCCGGGCATCCCTCTCCCGAGCGTCATCCCCAGGGCATCCCATCCCCTGGGCATCACCCTGGGGCACGTCATCCGACGACACCGGCCCGCCGCAGTTGCGCGATCTCCGCGTCGGACAGCCCCAACGCCGTCAGTACCTCGATCGTGTGCTGCCCGACCGCCGGCGGCACCGAGGGTGTCTCCGCAGGCGTGCGGTCGAAGCGCGGCGCGGGCGCGGGTTGCGCCAATCCCCCCACCTCGACGAACGTGCCGCGGGCGGTGTTGTACCGGTGCCCCGCCGCCTCCTCGGGCGTCAGCACGGGCGCCAGGCAGGCGTCCGTCCCCTCCGCCAACGCCGTCCACTCGTCCCTCGTGCGAGTGGCCACCGCCTCGGCGATCCGCGCCCGCAGCGCCGGCCACTGCGCCGGGTCGTGCCGGTTCGGCACGTCCGGCCCGGTCAGCCCCAGCAGGACCAGCAGGTCCGCGTAGAACTTCTCCTCCAGCGCGCCGATGCTGACGTACTTGCCGTCGGCGGCGGCGTACACGTCGTAGAACGGCGCCCCGCCGTCGAGCAGGTTGGTGCCGCGTTCCCCCGGCCACGCCCCGGCGGCCTTCATGCCGTGCAGGAACGTCGTGAGCAGCGCCGCGCCGTCCACCATGGCGGCGTCCACCACCTGCCCGCGCCCGGACCGCTCGCGCTCGTACAGCGCCGCCAGCACGCCCGTCGCCAGCAGCAGCCCGCCGCCGCCGAAGTCCCCGACGACGTTCAGCGGCACGGTGGGGGGCGCGCCCGCCCGGCCGATCGGCTCCAGCGCCCCGGCCACCGCGATGTAGTTGAGGTCGTGCCCGGCGCGGTCGGCCAGCGGACCGTCCTGGCCCCAGCCGGTCATCCGGCCGTAGACCAGCCGGGGGTTGCGGGCCAGGCACTGCGCCGGCCCGATGCCCAGCCGCTCCGCCACCCCCGGCCGGAAGCCCTCGACCAGCACGTCGGACCGCTCGACCAGGCGCAGCACCAGGTCCGCGCCCTCCGGCCGGCGGAGGTCGACGCCGATCGACCGCCGGCCGCGTCCGAGCACGTCGCCGGGCACGCCACCGGCCGCGTCGGTGCCACCGGACACCCGGTCGACGCGGATCACCGACGCGCCGAGGTCCGCGAGCACCATGCAGCCGAACGGCGCGGGCGCGAGGCCCGCCAGCTCGACCACGCGCAGTCCCGCGAGCGGCCCGCCCACTAGAGCGACCTCGCGATGATTTCCTTCATGATCTCGTTCGTCCCGCCGTAGATCTTCTGAACGCGCGCGTCCGCCCACGCGCGCGCGATCGGGTACTCGGTCATGTAGCCGTAGCCGCCGAAGAGCTGCACGCACTCGTCCACCACGACGCACAGCCGCTCGGTGGACCACCACTTGGCCATCGCCGCCGTGGGCACGTCGAGCTCACCCTTCAGGTGGGCCTGGATGCACTCGTCGACGAACGCGCGGGTCACCCTGGCCTCGGTGGCGCACTCGGCGAGCTTGAACCTGGTGTTCTGGAACTTGATCAGCTCCCGGCCGAACGCGGTGCGGTCCTTCACGTAGTCCACGGTGAGCTCGACGGCCGCCTCGATGCCCGCGACGGACGCCACGGCGATGATCAGCCGTTCCTGCGGCAGTTGCTGCATGAGCTGGATGAAGCCCTGGCCCTCGGACGCGCCGAGCAGGTTGTCGGCGGGCACCCGGACGTCGTCGAAGAACAGCTCGGCGGTGTCCTGGCCCTTGAGTCCGATCTTGTCCAGCACCCGGCCGCGCCGGAAACCGGAGGTCAGCGGGGCCTCCACGACCAGCAGCGAGATGCCGGTCGCGCCCTGGGCCGGGTCGGTCTTGGCCACCACGATCACCAGTTCGGCCTGCGCGCCGTTGGTGATGAACGTCTTGGAGCCGTCGATGACGTACTCGTCGCCCCGACGGATCGCGCGCGTCTTGATGTTCTGGAGGTCGGAGCCGCCGCCCGGCTCGGACATGGCGATCGCGCCCACGTACTCGCCACTGGCCAGCTTGGGCAGCCAGCGGTGCTTCTGCTCCTCGGTGCCGTAGGCGAGGATGTAGTGGGCCACGATCCCGCTGTGCACGCTGTTGCCCCAGGCGCTGTCGCCCGCGCGGGCCTGTTCCTCCAGCAGCACCGCCTCGTGCGCGAACGTGCCCCCGCCGCCGCCGTACTCCTCGGGGACGGACACGCACAGCAGGCCGAGCCCGCCCGCCTTGGTCCAGAACTCCCGGTCCACCTGCTTCTGGGCGGCCCAGCGCTCGTGGTTCGGGACCGATTCCTTCTCGAGGAACGTCCGGGCGAGCTGACGCAGCTGGTCCAGGTCGTCGGTCATCCAGGCGGAACGGCGAGTAGGCATGGTGTCGACGGTCCCACCGGCACGGGTCTCCCGCCATGACCGCCACACCCACAACCGGCCGAGGTTCGTGAGCACAATTGTCAGGGGTGTGCGCAACACTGCGGGCATGAACCTCCGAAGGTTGTCCCCCGCGGACTGGGCGACGTGGCGTGACCTGAGGCTCACCGCACTGGCCAGCGACCCGCAGGCGTTCGGCTCGGCGCTGTCCCGCGAGCAGGACTACGACGAGAGCCGCTGGCGGGAGGTGCTGCACCCGCGGTGGGGGGTGAAGGTCGTCGCGGAAGCGCCGGAACCGGTGGGCCTGGTGGCCGGCGTGCCCCATGAGGACCACGACGACGTGCTCTACCTGTACTCCATGTGGGTCAAACCCCGATTTCGCAGGCGTGGGGTCGGCGAGGCCCTGGTGGCGGAAGTCCTCGCCTGGGCGCGCGAGCACGGGTGGCGGCGCGTGCAGCTGCGGGTGTTCCGGGGCAACGTGGCCGCCCGGCGGCTGTACGAGCGGCTGGGCTTCACGGGCGAGGGTGAGGTGATGAACCTCGCGGTGAGCTAATAAGTCAGTCCCCGCGGTCATGGGCTTGCGGGCCGCGACTGCCTACCGTGGCAGCATGAGCGAAGCCTTGATCTTCGACGCGGTGCGCACACCGCGTGGCAGGGGAAAGCGCGGTTCGCTGCACAGCGTGAAGCCGATCACCCTCGCCTCCGGGGTGCTGTCGGCGCTGGCGCGGCGCAACGACCTGGACACCTCGGCGGTGGACGACGTGGTGTTCGGCGTCGTGTCACCGGTCGGCGAGCAGGGCTCGGACATCGCCCGCACCGCCGTGCTGGCGGCGGGCTGGGACCTGCGGCCGGCGGGCGTGCAGCTGAACCGGTTCTGCGCGTCGGGTCTGGAGTCGGTGAACCTGGCGGCGGCCAAGGTGGCGTCCGGGTTCGAGGACCTGGTGGTGGCGGGCGGCGTGGAGTCCATGTCGCGGGTGCCGATGGGGTCCGACGGCGGCGCGTGGATGGCCGACCCGGAGACGAACCTGGCCACGAACTTCGTGCCGCAGGGCGTGAGCGCGGACCTGATCGCCACCCTGGAGGGCTTCAGCCGCGAGGACGTGGACGCGTTCGCGCTGAAGTCGCAGCAGCGGGCGACGCTGGCCCGGGACAAGGGCTACTTCGACCGGTCGATCGTGCCGGTGGTGGACCAGAACGGGTTCGTGGTGCTCGACCACGACGAGGCCATCCGGCCGGAGACCACGCTGGAGGGGCTGGGCGGGCTCAAGCCGTCGTTCGCCTTCCACGGCGACCTCGGGTTCGACGCGGTGGCGATCGACCGCTACCCGTCGGTGGAGCGGATCGACCACGTGCACACGCCGGGCAACTCGTCGCAGATCGTGGACGGCGCGGCGGCCATGCTGATCGGCAACGCCCGGACGGGCCGGGACCTCGGCCTCACGCCGCGCGCGCGCATCCTGTCCGTCGCGGTGGTCGGCTCGGAGCCGACGATCATGCTCACCGGCCCGGCCCCGGCGGCGCGCAAGGCGCTGGACCGGGCGCGGCTGTCGGTGGAGGACATCGACCTGTTCGAGATCAACGAGGCGTTCTCGTCGGTGGTGCTGAAGTTCCAGCGGGAACTGGACCTGCCCGACGAGAGGGTCAACGTCAACGGCGGCGCGATCGCCATGGGCCACCCGCTGGGCGCGACCGGCTGCATGATCCTGGGCACCCTGCTGGACGAGCTGGAGCGCCGGGACCTGCGCCGCGGCCTGGCCACGCTGTGCGTGGGCGGCGGCATGGGCATCGCGACGATCATCGAGAGGGTCTGATGGCGATCCACTACGAGCGGGACGACGAGGGCATCGTCACCCTCACCATGGACATGTCGGGCTCGGCGAACGTGATGAACGCCGAGTACCACGAGGCGATGGGCGAGGCCGTCGCACGGCTGGAGGCGGAGCGGGACGACATCACCGGTGTCGTGCTGACCTCGGCCAAGAAGACCTTCTTCGCGGGCGGCGACCTGAAGCTGCTGATCCGGCTCACCCCCGAGAACGCCGCGGAAGCGCTGGGGTTCCTGGAGGACGTCAAGAAGCAGCTGCGCCGGCTGGAGCAGCTCGGCAAGCCGGTCGTGGCGGCCGTCAACGGCAGCGCGCTGGGCGGCGGCTTCGAGATCGCCCTCGCCTGCCACCACCGCGTCGTGCTGGACGACGACCGGATCAAGGTCGGCCTGCCCGAGGCGACGCTCGGCCTGCTGCCCGGTGGTGGCGGTGTCACGCGCCTGGTGCGCCTGCTCGGCGTGCAGCCGGCACTGCCGTTGCTGATGGAGGGCAGGCAGCTGCGGCCCGCACGGGCTCTGCAGGCCGGGATCGTGCACGCGTTGGCCTCGTCCGGGGAAGACCTCATCGCCCAGGCACGTGCGTGGATCAAGGCGAACCCGTCGCCCCGGCAGCCGTGGGACGAGCCCGGCTACGCGGTGCCGGACGTGAAGTTCGGCGACCCCGACGTCTACGGCCTGCTCGCCGCGGCGCCCGCCGTGCTGCGCAAGAAGACCCACGGCGTGTACCCGGCCCCGGAGAAGATCCTGGCGGCGGCGGTCGAAGGCGCGCTGGTCGACTTCGACACCGCGCTGCAGATCGAGGGCCGGTACTTCGTCGAACTGGTCACCGGCCAGGTGTCGAAGAACATGATCTCCACGTTCTGGTTCCAGCTCAACGAGATCGGGGCCGGCCGCTCCCGTCCGTCCGGTGTGGACGCCACGAAGGTCACCAAGGTCGGGGTGCTCGGCGCGGGCATGATGGGCGCGGGCATCGCCGAGGTCAGTGCGAAGGCCGGTATCGAGGTCGTGCTGAAGGACGTGACCCTGGAGGCGGCCACCAGGGGTGCCAACGGCATCCCGGGCATCACCCCCACCGACTCCGACGCCGACCTGGCGGGCTGCGACCTGGTCATCGAAGCGGTGTTCGAGAACCGCGAGCTGAAGAACGAGGTGCTGCCGGCGGCGGAGTCCGCTGCCCTGCCGGACGCGGTCATCGCGTCCAACACGTCCACCCTGCCGATCACCGGCCTGTCCTCGGCGGTGAGCGACCCCACCCGTTTCATCGGCCTGCACTTCTTCTCACCCGTGCCGAAGATGCGGCTCGTGGAGATCATCCGTGGCGAGAAGACGTCCGACGAGACCTTGGCGCGCGCCTTCGACTACGTGCTGCAGATCGGCAAGACCCCCATCGTCGTCAACGACAGCAGGGGCTTCTACACGTCGCGAACCTTCGGCACCTACGTGACCGAGGCGACGTCCATGATCGCCGAGGGCGTCAAGCCGGCCCTCATCGAGAACGTGGCCAAGCGCTCCGGCATGGCCGTCGGCCCGTTGGCGGTGTCCGACGAGGTCACCCTGACCCTGCAACTGAAGATCCGCGACCAGACCCTCGCCGACGACCCGTCGATCGCCGGCGCGCTGGGCGACCACCCGGCCTTCAAGGTGCTGGAAGAACTCGTGGCGGAAGGCCGCACCGGCAAGGCGGGCGGCGGTGGCTTCTACGAATACCCCGAGGGCGCCAAGAAGTTCCTGTGGCCCGGCCTGGCCCGCTACGCCCGGGACGACGCCGGTGTGACTGAGCAGGACGTCGAGGACCGACTGCTGTTCATCCAGTCCCTGGAAACCGTGCGGTGCCTGGACGAGGGCGTGCTCACGTCGGTCGGCGACGCCAACGTCGGCAGCGTCTTCGGCTTCGGCTTCGCCCCTTGGAGTGGCGGCACTCTGCAGTTCGTCAACTCCTACGGCCTCACCGAATTCGTGGAACGCGCCGACTACCTCGCCGACACCTACGGCGAACGCTTCCGCCCACCCGCTTCGCTCCGCGAACGAGCCACCAAGGGCGAGAAGTTCTGACGTAGCAACGAAGGGAGCCCAGCTTCAGCCGCGCACCGCGCACACCCCTACCCTGCTGTGTGTCATCCCCGTATGGCCTGCGCGCAGCGAACCACGCTTGTCTTGGGGGTGCAAGCACGCTCTTCGCTTGCACCCCCAAGACAAGCGTGGTTGTCTTTGACCAGGACATGCGGGGATGACACACAGCACCACGCCCGCAAAGCTCGAAGAGCTTTGCCCCCATCCTTGGCGGTCTGCCCGTCCGGCGAGGACTCTATTCATACTTGGTACCGCACGGATCTTAGAAATAAGAGCGACGCTCGCCGCTTGGCAGACCTCCGGGGAGGAAAAACGGAAGGGCGTCGTGTTCTCCCCGTATGGCCTGTCAAAGACCACCACGCTTGTCCAGGTAGTGCAAGCGGTGAAGCGTGCTTGCACTACCTGGACAAGCGTGGTTGCCCTGCGGGCAGGCCATACGGGGAGAACACGAGGCGACAGGTCTGTGTGGCGCGCACACAGGCGTTGAAGCCGGTGTGCGCGCTGTGTCAGGCGTTGGTAAGGGTTTGTCGGTCATGCTGCCTTGCGGGCCCATTGGGGCCAGGCGGTGGTGATGTCGGTTCGTTGGGTTGCGCCGTTGACGGTTACTGCGACCGTGGCCTTGCCGGGTCGTAGCGCGGTGAGTGTGCCGGTGGCCGGGTCGAGCCAGGCGACGTGCCAAGGGCGCATACCGTCCCGCTGTCCGATGTGGACGTTGAGCGATCCCTTCCAGTCGGCGCTGACCGGGTACTGCACCGGGACCTGCCGTGCGCCCTGGGTGATCGACGCGCTGAGCTTGGCGGGTGAGCCGACGCGGACCGTTCCCGGTGCGGTCAGGGTGAGCGCGTCGACGTGAGGTCGGACCTCGGCTGCGATCCAGTCCTGACCCGGCCGTGGTGACGGGTCGACACCGAGCAGGGACCAGCCCGAGAAGCCGCCTTCGGCCGGGGCCTTGCCGGAGTTTCCGTTGATCAGGTAGGGCACGCCGTCCACCCTCGACGCGTGGAACGTGCCGACGTGCGCACCGATGAACATCGCTCCCTTCCCCGTCGCACGGCGCAAGTCCGCCAGCCAGTCCTCCACGACGTCGGCCTCCAGTCGGTCGTTCAACTGGCTGCCCTTGGTCGGGGTCGGGTCGCGTGGCGGGTGGTGTTCCACGACCACCACCGAGTGCACCGCGCCGTGGTCGCGCAGGGCGTTCCGGAGCATCACGGCCTGGTCGAACCCACCGCCCCGCAGGGTTCCGGTGGACGAGTCGAGCAGTACGAACCTGGTTCCCTTGTGGTCGAAGACCCTGTTCGTGGTGCCGAACTCACGGCGGAAGTTGTCGATCGTGCCGGGGCCCATGATCTCGTGATTCCCCGGCACGTAGTACCAAGGCAGCTCGTCACCCAGCTCCTCGGTGAGGACCCGCCGCGCCAACGCGAGGTCCGCAGGTGCCGCCTCGTCCACGAAATCGCCGTTGACGACCACGAAGTCGGGCTTCTGCGCCTTGATCTCCCGCAACGTCCGCCGCGCCGAACGGACCAGGTCGCTGTCCGGGTTGCGGGCCACGAACTGGGCGTCGGACATCACCGCGAACCGCCACGGACGGTCGCCGACCGTGCCGTCCTGGACCACCACGCGGTCCGATACCGGCTGTGCCGCGGGGAGGTCGACCGGCGGCGGGACCTTGGCCACGATGTCGTCCACCAGCACCTCACCGGTGTACTGCCGGTCGGCCTTGGTCTCGATCGTGTAGAACCTGTTCACCCGCAACGGGAACTCCAGCTCGGCGGGCACCGGAACCTCCAGGTGGCGCCAACCGGTCCACGTGATGTACGGCCCGTACAACGACCGCGTCAGGCCGGCGTTGTCGGTCACCGTGAACGCGGTCCACTCGCCACGGCCGTGCCCGTACACCCACGCCCCGAGCGTGAGCGGCTGCCCTTCCACCACGATCGGCTTCGGCGGGATGGCATACGCCGTGCGGGTTCCGGTGGACTGGCTGAAGTCGTAGGAGAGCTTCAACCCCGCCCCCGTACGCCCCTCGGCGACCGGTGTCACCGAGCCCGAGCCCCGGGCCGAGCCGAACGTCCACGACCCGCCGTCGTCGAAGCCGGCGACCAGCTTCTCCTCCAGCCCGACGGTCACCGGCACCCGCACCACGCTCGAACCGACGCGAGCGGTGACGGTCGTCGCGCCGGCCCGCAGAGCTTTGACGCGCAGAGCACCGTGGTCACCGGCCGCGATGTCGACCACCGAACGGTCATAGTCCAACCCGATGTCATCAGGCTCGATCGGAGCGGTGGAACCCTCGGCGTCGTGGCCGACGACACCGATCGCGCCGGTGCTGCCGATCTCGGCGAGGCTGAGCCGATTCGACGTGGCCGACAGCCGCGTCAGCGGCCCGAGCACGGTCAATTCGACCTCACCGGTCACATTCCCCCGCCGCGCGATCGCCTTCGTGGTGCCCTTGGCAAGCCCGCGGAACACCCCGTCCGCCACCCACCCGACATGAGGCCGCGACGACTGCCAGAGGTGCGCCTTGTCGCGCGCGGGCCCGTAGGTCTCGTCGTACCCGTCGGCCACCAACCGCCGGGTCAGACCGGGGAACACCCGTTCCGGACGACCCCCGGCCACGGTGTCCGCGCCCGGCGCCCGCCGGGGGTCGATCGCGGTGCGGGTCCAGAACCCGGTCAGGTTCCCGCTGCCCTCCGGCGCGTAGAGCGCCAGGCCGTTGGGCACGGGTCGTTCACCGCCGTCCGACGGCGTGTTCTCCACGGCCACCGCATCCGTGCCGGGGGTGCGGGCGAGCATGGTCGACGAGCCGCCGCCGTCCACGTTCAGGGCGTTGTGCGCGCCCATCTCCTTCAGCATCGACGCGACGTCCCGGAGGTTCAGCCCCAGCAGGAACGGAGCCTGCCGGCCGTCCACGGTCAGCAGGAACATCTTCTTGCCGTCCGCCGAGAACCCGACCGCCGTGCGCGGGTGCAGCGGTTCTTCCGGCGCGACGACCACACCGTCCTCGAGCAGCAACTGGTTGCCGCCGATCGCAGCCTTCGGCGTGCTGCCGTCCCCCGCCTTCGCGGTGTAGTCGACGGTAACCCGCTGCCCCGGCACCAGGCCCGCCAGCGCGTCCGCGCCCGCCTCGCGCCCGACCAGGAGGTAACCGTCCGCAGGGATCGGATCGTCACCCGCCCCGGTCCGCAGCTCCGTGACGATGTCGTTGCGCACCACAACTTCCGTGACCTGGGTGGCATCCCGCACCGCACGGGCACGGCTGTAGGAGCCCCACAGCGGGTTGAACACACCGACCGCGCCGGCACCGATGGACGCGCTGTTCAGCTGGGCCAACGGGATCGTGCCGCCGTCGGCCCGGGTGACCCGGCCGTCGAACAGGACGTCCATCACCCGGCCGATGCCGGCGGCGTCGATGCCGACCGCGCGCCGGTGGCCGGCGGCGGGCGACTTGACGGTGGTGCCGTTCCGGATCCCGACGCCTTCAGGGGCGTTGGAGTTGTTGATGTCGAAGAAGTCCCCGTTCACCGCGGCGACCGCCCGGTCGCGGTTCGCCTGCACGGACAGGGGTTCGGCGCTGGTCACGTGCCCGGGGTGCAGGTAGTCGACCTTCGTGCCGGCGGTCAGGTCGACGGTCAGCGCGTCGCCGCGCACCCAGCCGCCCGCGTCGCCCGGCTCGTACCAGTCGAAGGAGCTCAGCGACACACCCGGCGCGACCGGCCGGGTGGTGCGCACGGTCTCGATGCGCCGCGCCGGATCCACGGCGGACCTGGTGGAGACCGAATCGGGCAGGTCGAGCACACCCACCGACGGCGTGGTCGGCTCCGCGGGTGCCGCCTGGGCGGGCGGGATCGGGATCAGGGCAAGGACCAGGGCCGCCGCGAGCGGCCACGCACGTCTGGACACGGGATCTCCCGCAGCAATGTGGTGAACTGGTTTCTCGCTGCAAGTCCACCCGGTTGACAGTTGTCCGGATACACCCGTTCGGCCGTAATCAAAGCGTCGAACAGCCTACCCGGTCACTGGCCGGCAGCTCCGGTCCGGTACGCGCCAGGGCTGTTCCCCGTCCACCGCTTGAACGCCCGGTGAAAAGCGCTCGCCTCGGAGAAACCCAGCCGCAGCGCCAACTCCTCCACCGACTCACCGCCGCGCACCAGGCTGGCCACCGCCTGGTCGCGCAACAGCTGCTCCCGCACCTCGCGGAACGACGTCCCCTCCGTCGCGAGCTTGCGCCGCAGCGTCGGCGCGCTGACCCCGAGCCGCGCGGCCACGTTCTCCAGGCCCACCACCCCGCCGCCGAGCATCCGCCGCACCTGGCTCGACGCGTCCGCCCCGTAGTCCCGCCGGGACAGCAGCTCCGCGGGCGAGTTGCGCAGGAACCGCCGCAGCGCGGCCTCGTCCTGCACGACCCGCATCCGCAGGAACCGGGTGTCGAACGTCAGCACGGTCTCCGGCGCGGAGAACCGCAGCGGGCACCCGAAGATCAAGTGGTACTCGGCCGCGTGCGGCGGCTCCGGGTACGCCAGCTCGACCGCGCGCAACGGGATGCGCCGGCCGATCAGCCACGACGAGAACCGGTGCCACAGCACCAGCAGCGACTCGACCAGGAACCGGTCCGGGTCGTCCACGCCCTCGGCGGCCAGCGTGAACCGGGCGACGCCGTCCCGCTCGGCCAGCGCCATCGACGGCCGGACGTCGAACAGCCCGTAGAACGCCAGCCCGCGCCGCAACGCGTCCTCCAGCGACGAGCAGTGCACCGCGAGCAGGCACATGGTGGGGAACGTGCCGCGCTTGCTGCGCTGCGGGCCGAAGCCCATGAACTCGTCGTCCAGCGCTTCCCAGAGGACCTGGACCAGCCTGCTGTACTGGGCGGGCGTCACCCGCGCGCGGTCGTCCGCCAGCAGCGCCTCGGGGATCCCGGCCGACGCGAGCAGCCCTGGAACGTCGTGCCCGTGCCGGACAGCGCCGCGGAGAGCGGCCGTGACGTAGTGGATCGCGATGGTCCTCGTGAGCATCGCTCACAGTGTGACAGGACCGGGGAACGGCCGAGTGCGGCGGCGCGGTGTGGGGAGAGAGAAGGTACCGCGCCGCCGCACCCGGTGGCCCACCCCAGTGAGCCGGCGCCTCGTCGGTGGGGCATCCGCCCGCCCATCGACGAGGGACGATGTGGCGCTCACCACTTTAAGTGGTCTAGACCAGATGCGTCAATAGCGCGAAGAGGCTATATCTGGTCGAGACCAATGCGTTCCGGTTCCGGCCGGTGTCACGACTGTTCCAGCGGTGCGACGGCGAAGCCGGCGGAGAACCTCTCGCACCAGATCACGACGCTGCGCACGGTTGCCAGGTCGGCGCCGCCGGGCACCTCGTACACCTGGTTGCCGCGGTTGGCCTTCAGCTTCCCGAGGTTGGTGAAACCGGAACCGAACGCGGATTCCGCCGAGTCGGACGGCTTGTCCGACAGGTACACGTACAGGTCCGGGCCGTCGCTGGTGTCCAGCGCCTCGAACTGCACCGCGTGGCCGCCGCCGGGCAGCCGCACGAGGGTCGCGCTGCCGGTCGTCTCGTGCTCCAGCGACCGGAACGGCCCCGACGCCAGGGCGACCGGACCCGCGGGCGCAGTCGTCGTCGGTGCGGCCGTGGTCGAGCCGGCCGTCGTCGAGCCGGTGGGGGTCGATGTCGAGGTGGGCACCAGCAGGGCTTCGTCGGCGGTGCTGTCGGTGACCAGCCGCCAGGGCTGGAACAGGTACAAGCCCACCGCCAGTGCCACCACCAGCACCGCCGAGATCCCGATCACGACTACCCGCTTGGACATCGCACGCCCTTCCGTTCCGCCGGTTTTGTCAACTCTGACGAACCCGGCACCCGTCAGAGTCCCGGAAACGGCTTACGAAGTTCTGACGTCTCGCTGGACGCGGGTTAGGGTCGCCGCGTGGGTGAACGGACCGGGCTCGCCGTGGTGGCCGCGCTGATGCTGGGCTGCGCGGCGTTCGGCCCGTTCCCGCACCCCGTGCCGCTGCTGTTCGTGATCGCCGCCGCCGGCGCGGCCAACGCCGCCTTCCCGCTGATGCGCACGTTCGGCTCGGCCCTGCTGGGCGGGGTCGCGGCGGCCGGCGTGGGGGTGGCCGCGGTGCCGTTCGTGACCTGCTCGTCCGAGCGGTTCACCGAGGTCTTCACCTGCACGGCGGACGCCCCGACCTGGCACCTGACCGGCTCGGTGCTGGTCGCGGGGCTGTCCGGGGCGGCCCTGGTACTGGCCCGGGTGCTCGGCACCGCGAGCCTGGAGCGCAGGCTCGCCGCGATCGAGCGGGCCGTGGAGGAGCGGAAGTGAGCTTGACCTGGCGGCAGGTCGCCGCGTGGCGCGTCCGTGCGCACAGCCTGGACGTGCGGCGACCCGCCGAGGACGCGCTGGACGTGGTCTCGGAGCTGTGCGGGCTGCACGCGCAGCTGATGTCCTCGGCGGAGGCGACGCTGCACGCGCGGGTCGACGGGCTCGCCCCGGACTTCGTGGCGAACGCGCTGTGGGAGGACCGGACACTGGTCAAGACGTGGTCCATGCGCGGCACGCTGCACCTGCTGCCGGCCCGCGAGTACGCGTTGTGGCAGGCCGGCTTCGCGACCTACGAGCACTACCTGAAGCCGGTCTGGTACCGGGGCTTCGACATCACCGCCGAGGAGCTGCGGGCGTTGCTGGACGGCGTGGCGGAGGCGTTGGAGGGGCAGTTGCTGACCCGCAACGAGCTGGCCGACGAGGTGGGGCGCCGCACGTCGCCGCGGATCGGCGAGAAGCTGCGGGAGAGCTGGGGCGCGTACCTCAAGCCCGCGTCGTTCCAGGGGCGTCTGGTGTTCGGGCCCGGCGAGGGGCAGTACGTGCGGTTCACCCGGCCGGACACCTGGATCGACATCGGGGAGGCTCCGCCGGACGCGGTCGCCGAGATCGCCCTGCGGTTCCTCGCCCGGCAGGGACCGGCGACCCGCGAGGACTTCGCGCGCTGGTGGGGCGTGAAGCCGGCGGAAGGCGGCCGGGTGTTCAAGGCGTTGGGCGACCGGATCACGCCGGTCGACGTGGAAGGTGCGCCGCACTGGGTCCGCACCGATTCCATAACAGCGTTGCGGGAAGCCGGACCGGTGACCGGCGTGCGGCTGCTGCCCGCGTTCGACCAGTACGTGGTGGCCGCCACCAGGCACGCCGAGCACTTGCTGGCCGGCGGCACACCGGACCGCGTCTACCGGCCGCAGGGCTGGCTGTCGCCGGTGCTGCTGGTGGACGGCCTGATGGCCGGCGTGTGGTCGGCCGAGCGCAAAGGTCGCCGGACGACCGTGACCGTAGAGCCCTTCCGCTCGTTGTCCGCAAGGACGCGGAAAGCGGTGCTCGCGGAACTCGACCGGGTGGCCGGGTCGCCGGAGGTGACCTGGATCGGCTGAGACCCGCCGATCAAGCGGTACTGTTTCGCCGCTGCACCATTTGCGCCAACAACGAGAAGTACGCCAGCGACGAGAACCCGGAGGTCGGCCGTGCGGGTGCTGTGGGCTGCGAGCGGCTTGGCCGTGGCGGCGTCGGCGCTGACCGGGGTGCTGATCGGCGTGTACATCGACGGGATGGGCGACCGGCAGAAAGCCGAACCGCCCGCGTCCACCTGGATCACCACCCGGTCGGCCGAGACGTCCAGCGCCCCGTCGGAGCCGCCGAAGGCCGCCACCACCGACCCGGTGTCGGCAGCGCGGGACTCCACCACGTCCCAGCCGCCGGAAACCACCACCACGACGACGCCGCCGCCGCCCGTGCAGACGGCAGAGCCGACCACCCAGGCCCCGAGGCCGTCGACGACCACGTCCACCAAGAGCAGCTACGAACCCGGTGTCTGGCCGTGCCACCCGCTGAACCTGAACCCGCCGCCGCAGTGCCCGGACTGAGCCGCGCCGGCCTGGGCCGGACCGCCCGGGAAGCGGCTGGGCAACCGCCCCGGCGCGTCCCCTCGTGAGAGCGCTCTCGTGCCGGTGACCTCCGGCTAAGCTGGTCCGGTCAGGCTCGGTGTGGCGAGGAGTTGGTGCTCGTGTCCGTCCAACCGCACTCCAGCGCCCGGCCCACACTGGAGGACGTGGCGGCCAAGGCGGGCGTCTCGCGCGCGACGGCGTCCCGCGTGCTCAACGCGTCGCCCCGGGTCAGCCCCGAGGCCCACGAAGCCGTCACGGCCGCCGTGGTGGAACTGGGCTACCAGCCGAACCACGCCGCACGGGCCCTGGTGACGCGGCGGACCGGTGCGATCGCGGTGGTGTTCTCCGAGCCGGAACCGAAGATCTTCGACGATCCCCACTTCGCCTGGCTGATCCGCTCGGCGGCGCGGTCGTTGTCCGACGTCGACGTGCAGATGGTGCTGTTGTTGGTGCACTCGCCGGAGGACATGGCGCGCGCGGAACGATTCCTGGCGGGCGGGCACGTCGACGGTGCCCTGATGTTCGCACCGCACAAGGGCGACCAACTGCCCGCCGTGGCGCGGAGGCTGCCGCTGCCGGTGGTGTACGCCGGGCGGCCTTGGGGTCCGTTGCGCGGGCTGCACCTGGTGGACCACGACAACGAGGGTGGCGGCGTGTTGGCCACCGAGCACCTGATCTCGTTGGGGCGCAAGCGGATCGTGTCCGTCACCGGACCGTTGGACGAGCACTCGGCGATGGACCGGCTCACCGGGTGGCGGTCGGCGGTCGGGGCTTCCGAGGCCGATGTCGCCCTGCTGACCGAGGACGGCGGGTTCTCGCGGGACGGCGGGAAGCGGGCCATGGCGGCGTTGTTGGCGCGGGTGCCCGACCTGGACGCGGTGTTCGTCGCCAGCGACCTGATGGCCGCCGGGGCGCTGGACGCCCTGCGCGAGGCGGGGCGGCGGGTGCCGGAGGACGTGGCGGTGGTGGGTTTCGACGACCACCCGATGATCGCGCCGCACACTTCGCCGCCCCTGACGAGCGTGCAGCAGGACACCAGCAACCAGGTGAAGCACATGGTGACCCACCTGCTGCGCCTGCTGCGCGAGGAACCCATCAAGGCCCGCCGCGAGGTCCTGCCCACGGTGCTGGTGCGCCGCGCTTCGGCTTGAACCGCCGTCGACTTCGGGGCGTGGAGTCCAGGACGGCACGACGCCGCGTCGGTCCGCACCCCGTCACAGGGCCCAAGGAGCCGTCATGCCGGCGGTTTCGGTCTCAGTGCCGGATCAGACCGCCGACCGGGACGGGAGGGACGTGGCCGGTGGCCGGCATGGTCCGCGCCAGGGCGAGGCCGATGTCGACCAGCGATGACCGGTGAAGGTGGGCGACGTCGGGGATCGGCGTCCACACCGACTCGGCGGTCTCGCCGTTCGGCTCGGGCCGCAGTTCGCCGCCGGTGATCCGGACCTGGTAGAAGATGCCGACGTTCTGGTGCGGGAGCGGGTCGGGCACGCGGCGTTCGGCCACGGGGATCACCCTTGAGTCCACGCCCAGCAGGCGCTCGACCACCGCGTCGCAACCGGTCTCCTCCGCGACCTCCCGGATCACCGCGTCGAACGGGTCCTCCCCGTGCTCGACCCCGCCGCCCGGGAGGGTCCAGTTGCTTTCGCCGGTCGGTGACACGCAGCGGGCGACCAGCACCCGCCCGCTCTCGATGCACACCGCGTACGCAGCCAACCGGAAACTCATCCTGGCACCGTATCCGAACCTCCATGATCCACAGAGGTGCGACCGGGGTCTGTCGGTGGTCGCCGGCAGAATGAGCCCCAGGGGGCGTTTTTCCGGGAATGTCGGTGGTCTCTGGAAGAATGGAGATCGGGGGCTGCTCAGCACGGCCCAAGCCCGCCCGAACAGCCCCCGCAGCCCGTCAAGCGGCCCGTAACCGCCGGCCAAAGCCCCTGTCGAGCAGGCCACAACAGACGGCCACAGCCCTACCGAACCAACCCTCCCGCCGACCAAAGCCCCGGCCAAGCCGCCCCACACCCGCCGCCCCGCAACCGCCGGCCCGAGCCCCCGCCGAGCCGGCCCACACCCGCCGACCAAAACCCCGGCCAAGCCGCCCCGCAACCACCGGCCCGAGCCCCTGCCGAACCGGCCCACACCCGCCGACCGGAGCCCCACCGATCAGGTCCGGAACCGCCGGCCGGAGCCCGTCAGACAGGCTCGTAACCGCCGGCCGGCACGCCGTTCCGACTGATCACGCGCCCCAGGGTGTGGCCGCTGTGCTTCACCGTCCGCACCTGCGTCCCGAAGTCGACGTGCACGATGCCGAACCGCTGGCTGTACCCCGCCGCCCACTCGAAGTTGTCCAGCAGAGACCAAGCGAAATACCCGCGCACGTCCACCCCCCGCGCGATCGCCGTGTGCACCGCCCGCAGGTGGTCGATCAGGTACCGGGTCCGGTCCGCGTCGACAACCTCCCCGTCCCGCAACACATCGGGGAACGCCGAGCCGTTCTCGGTGATCACCAGAGGCACCGCCACGTCCCGCCCCAGCCGTTCCAGCAGTTCCGTGAACGCCCGCGCGTCCACCTCCCACCCGAAACCGGTCAACTCCCCGCGCGGCGGCAGCACGGTCACGCCCCTCAGACCGGCGAACGGCCCCTCGGTCACGTGGTCGGCCGGGGCAGGCGCGATCCGGGTCGGGCTGTAGTAGTTGACGCCCATCCAGTCGATCGGCGAGGCGATCACCTCCGGATCACCGTCGCGCACCACCCGTTGCCAGTCGCCGAGCCAGGCGGTGTCCTCGACCACGTCGGCGGGGTATCCCCGACCGCCCAACGGATCCAGGAACAACCGGTTCTGCAGGCCGTCGACCTTCCGGACCGCCACCCGATGGGCCTCGTCATCGCGGTCGGCCCAGGTCGAGCAGAAGTTGAGCACGATCGAGAACCGGTGGTCGGCCGGCGCGGACGACCGCATGGCCCGCAACGCCAACCCGTGGCCGAGCATCAGGTGGTGGGCGGCCTCAAGCGCGGCACGCGGATCCACCACGCCCGGAGCGTGAACCCCGTTGCCGTAGCCCAGGAACGCCGAGCACCACGGCTCGTTCAGGGTCGTCCACAACTGCACGCGATCGGCCAGGTGGGCGTGCGTCAAAGCCGCGTACTCGGCGAAGCGGTAGGCCGTGTCACGGTTGCGCCAACCGCCGTGGTCCTCCAACGCCTGAGGGAGATCCCAGTGGTAGAGCGTCGCGACAGGTTGGATGCCGTACTCCAGCAGCTCGTCCACCAGTCGGTCGTAGAAGGCCAACCCTCTCGGCTCGACCCGCCCGGCGCCCGTCGGCTGGATCCGCGGCCACGCCAGCGAGAAGCGGTATGCGCCCAAGCCGAGGTCGGCCATCAGCCCGACATCCGCGGCGTAGCGGTGGTAGTGGTCGCACGCCGGTTCTCCGGTGTCGCCTCCCAGCACTTTGCCCGGTGTAGCGGCGAAGGTGTCCCAGATCGACGGTCCCCGACCGTCGATCCCGGTGGCCCCCTCGATCTGGAAGGCGGCTGTCGCGGCACCCCACACGAAGTCCGGTGGGAACCGCAGCAGCTCCTGCCCGACCTGGGTCTCCGGGTCGGTTGTGGTCATGTGTTCACCCCTTAACGGCGCCCTGCATCAGCCCACCGACGATCTGGCGGGCCAGCAGGAGGAAGATCCCGACGACCGGCAGCACCGCGAGGGATGCGCCGGAGAGCATGAGCGAGTAGTCGGTGTAGTAGCCACTGGCCAGAGTGGACAGTGCGACCTGCACGGTGGGACTGTCGTTCGGGTCCAGGACGATCAGCGGCCAGAAGAAGTCGTTCCAGGCGGTCATGAACGTGAACATGCCCATGACCGCCGCCTGTGGCCGCACGGCCGGGAGAGCCACGTGCCAGAACGTGCGCAGCACCGAGCAGCCGTCCATGCGTGCCGCTTCGACCAGCTCCTGCGGAACCGACTCCTCGCAGGCCTGGCGCATCCAGAACACCGAGAACGCACCGATCAGTGCGGGCACGATCACGGCCTGCAGGGTGCCGTACCAGTCCAGGGCCGACATCAGCACGTACAGCGGGATGACGCCGAGCTGCGTGGGCACCATGGACGTGCCCACGACGATCAGGAACAGCGAGTGGCTGCCCCGGAAGCGCAACCGGGCGAAGGCGAACCCGGCCAGCGTGCCCAGCAGCACGTTGCTCGACGCGACCGTTCCGGCCACGATCAGCGAGTTCTGCATCGCCGACCAGAAGTCGACGGTGTCGAAGACCCGGCCGAGGTTCTCGACCAGGTTGCCGCCCGGCACCAGGGACGGGAAGGCGTCGCCCAGCGCCGAGTTGTCCTTGCTCGCGATCAGGAACGAGTAGTAGAGCGGGAAGACCGAGGCGAGCAGGATCACGACCAGGGACGCGTACGCGATCGGGCCGGCGTTCGTCAGCCGTCTTGCGGCAGTGGTGGCCACGGCGCTCACCCCTTGGACGCGATGCGCCGGGTCAACGTGAAGTTCACCAGGGCCACCACCAGGATCAGCAGGAACAGCACCCAGGCGATGGCCGACGAGTAGCCCGCGTCGAAGAGCCGGAAACCCTTCTCGTACAGGTACATCACCAACGTCTGGAACTGGCGGTCGGTGCCGCCGGTTCCGGTGGCCGTGCCGCCGGGGTCGAAGAGCTGGGGTTCCACGAACAGCTGCATGCCGCCGATGGTCGACACGATGACGGTGAACAGGATGGTCGGGCGGATGCCCGGCACGGTGATCGACCAGAAGACCCGCCACCGCGACGCCCCGTCCAGCAGCGCCGACTCGTACATGTCCTTCGGCACGGACTGCATGGCGGCGAGGTAGATCAGCGCGTTGTACCCGGTCCACCGCCACATCACCATGGAGCTGATCGCCAGGTGGGACGCCCAGGTCTCGGCCCGCCAGTCGACCGGGTCGACGCCGACCAGACCGAGCAGGTGGTTGACGATGCCGAAGTCGCGGCCGTAGAGCTGCGCGAACACCAACGCCACAGCGGCGACGGAGATCACGTTGGGCAGCAGCACGCCCGCCCGCCAGAACGCCCGACCGCGCAGACCCCGGTCCAGCAGCGCCGCCAAGCCCAACGCGGCCACCAACTGCGGGACCGTGGACAGCAGGAAGAGGCTGAGCGTGTTCCCCAGGGCGTTCCAGAAGTTCCTGTCCGCCAGCAGCTCCCGGAAGTTGTCCAGGCCGACGAACGCCTGTGCGCCGTCGATGAGCTGCCAGTCGTGCAGCGACATCCAGGCGGTGGACAGCAACGGGTACAGGCCGAAGACGCCGAACACCACGAAGAACGGCGCGACGATCAGGTACGGCGTGAACCTGGTGTCCAGGCGTCCCAGGCGGTCGCGCCACGACGGGCGCCCGGTGTGCGGCGGCGGGACGGGGCGCCTGGTGCCCGTCCCCCTTCGGGCCGGTGCGACCGTCACTTGACGGCGTCCCGCGCTTCCCGCAGAGCCTGCGCCAACGAGTCCGAAGTGGACTGCTTGCCGGTCTCCACGCGGTTGAGGGCGTTGTTGAACACCGGGGTCACCTTGGAGTCCTTGCTGCCCCGGTAGGTCGGCTTGAGGTTTTCCGCGGAGTCGCCGAAGATCCGGCCGACGGGCGCCTGGTTGAAGTACTCGTTGACGGTCGACGTGACTTCGGGGTCCTGGTAGGCGGCGGGCTCGCTGGGCAGGTTGCCGGTCTCCTTGAAGATCCGCTTCTGCTGCTCGGGAGCGGTCAGCCACTTCGCCAGCTCGTAGGCTTCCCGGGGGTGCCCGCCCTGCCTGGGCACGGCCAGGAACGAACCGCCCCAGTTGCCGCCACCGCCGGGCGCGGTGGCCACGTCCCACTTGCCCGCGGCCTCGTCGCCCGCCCCGGCCTTGATCAGCGCCAGCGCCCAGGCCGGGCAGGTGGTGGTGGCGAAGGAGGCCTGCTTCAGCGCCACGTTCCAGTCCTGGCTGAACGGCGTGAGGGCACTGGTCTGCCTCTTCTCGCCCAGGCTCGCGGCGAGCCCGAACGCGTCCGCGACCTTCGGGTTGCGGTCGGCGATGTAGGAGTCGTCCTTGGCGAAGTAGCCTTCCTCGGTCTGGTCGAGGACCGCCTTGTAGACGTTCTGCGCGGCGTCGACGAACTTCACGTTCGGCGTGGCGGCGGTGAACCGGTCGGCCGTGGCCTGGAAGTCGGCCCAGGTCGGCCACAGCGCGCCCACCGCGTCACGGTCGGCGGGCAGCCCGGCCGCCTCGAACAGGTCGCGGCGGTAGCAGATGGCGAGGCTGCCCATGTCGGTGCCCAGGCCCAGCACGAAGTCGCCGTCGTCGGTGGTGCCCTGGTTCCACTTCCAGGGCGCCCACTGCGACGCCAAGTCCTTGGCGCCGTAGTCGGCGAGGTTGACGAACCTGTCCTTGGACTGGCGGAACTGCGCGATGTTGCCTTCCTCGATGGCCACGACGTCGGCCGCGCCGCGGCCACCGGCGAGCTGGGTGGCGAGCTGCGTGTGGTGCTGCTCCATCTTGACCTTGCGCTGCTCGACCTCGACGCCGGGGTGCGCCGCCTGGTACTCCTCGAGCAGGCGGTCGTACCCGAAGTCGGAGAAGACGCCGACGGACAACCGCACCCGCCCGTCGCCGGCGTCACCTCCCCCGCCACCGCAGGCGGTCGTCATGGTGGCGGCCACGGCGATCGCGATGGTCGTCGCCGCACGGCCGACCGATGTCCTGCTCATCCGTCCTCCTCGACGCGCCCGGCGGGCTCCGGCCCGCAGTGAGAGCGCTCTCACAGTCGTGAGTGACACCCCTCACTGTCAACCCGAGGACGAACGGTCGACACCGTTCCGCAACTTTCCGAAGCGCTTCACACACTCACCGTCACCGACTGCCACACGCGGTGAGCCAACCCGGCCGAATCGGAAGGCGAGTTGGCTCGGCCCTCGCCCGAGCCAACCCGCACTTGGTTAGAGGGCCTACCCACCCGGATATGACGCGTGCGGCGATAAATTCCTGTGACCCGACCCACCACGCACTGCTCGACAGCACCACCCGGCACCGCCGAGCCCCCAGGCGCCCGGACGACCGGCGGTGAGCACGTGGAGCACCCCGGGGAAGCGGTGACACGCCAATGGCCCGTTCCGCGCCCCGAACGCGGAACGGGCCACCCGGCCCCCACCCCCTACGCCTCGGCCATCCCCGCGACGACCGAGGTGCGAGCCGCCCGCCGAGCGGGCAGCGCGGCCGCGAGGACGGCGGCCACCACCGCCGCCGCGAGCATGACGCCGATCTGGCCGAACGGGATGGTGACCGCGAGTTCGAGGGTGTCCGACGACAGCGCCTTCGTGATCACCCAACCGAACCCGACCCCCAGCACCAGCCCGATCGCCGCGCCCATCAGCGCCATCAGGATCGACTCGACCACCAGCATCAGCCGCAGCTGGCCCTTGGTCAGCCCGAGCGCCCGCAGCAGCGCCGACTCCCGCGTCCGCTCCAGCACCGACAGCGTCAGCGTGTTGGCGATGCCGAACAGCGCGATCACCACGGCCAGGCCGATGAGCGCCCACACGAACGCCAGCACCTTGTCGAGCTGCTCGTTCAGCTGCGCCTTGGTCTCCGCCGCCGAGTCGATGACCGCCAGCGGCGAGGCGTCGGTGATCTTCTCCACCGCCGCGCGGCCGTTCGCCACGCCCGGCTCGAGCTTGACCATGATGCTGTCGTAGCCGTCGGACACCGGGTCGAGCTTCGCGGACGTCTCCAGCGTCACCACGCCGTCGGCCAGGCGCTGCCCCGAGATCAGCGCCACGACCTTCAGCTCCTGCGAACCGTTCCCGGTCTTCACCGTCGTCGTCGAGCCGACCGCCAGGCCCTGTTCCTCGGCGTAGCCGGCGTTCAGCGCGATGGTGCCCTCACGCAGGTCGCCCAGCGCGCCGCTCTCGACCGTCGGCCGGAACAGGTCGCCCAGCGCGTCCTTCGACACCCCGGTGAAGTAGCCGCGGTCCCCCATCAGCTGCGTGGTCGGCGCGACCTTCGCCACCTCGGGCACCGCCGCCAGCTGCTCGGCCAACGCCACCGGCAGCGGCCGGTCGTAGACCGAGGACGTCACCGTGTAGTCGGCGGGCAGCCGCTGGTCGACCTGCGCGTTGGCGGTCTCCTTGGCGCTGTTGGCGACCACCGTCACCATCGCCACCACCGTCACACCGATCATCAGCGCGGCGGTGGTCGCGGCCGTGCGCTTGGGGTTGCGCCCCGCGTTGGCCGAGGCCAGCTTCGCCGGCACCCCGAACAACGCCCTCGGCAGCGCGCCGAGCACCCGGTTCACCGGCCCGACCAGCAACGGCCCGAGCACCAGCACCGCCGCCAGCAGCAGCATCGTGCCCGCGCCGCTGACGAACATCGGGGCCTCTTCGCCCTCCATCCGCATGCCCATGAGGATGGTGCCGGCACCGCCGACACCGAGCAGCACCGCGAACAGCACCCGGAGCTTGCCGGTGCGCGACACCTCTTCGCTGCTGTCCAGTTGGCTGCGCAGCGCCGCGACCGGTGCGACCCGGGTCGCCTTGCGGGCGGGCAGCACCGCGGCGAGCACGGTCACCACCACACCGACGGCGAACGCCACCAGCACCGTCGTGGCCGTGACCGGCACCCGGACCGGGGCGTCCGCACCGCCACCGAAGCCGCCGATCACCTTCTGCAGCAGGGCGGACACCCCGAGCCCGCCGAGCAGGCCGATCACCGAGGCCGCGAGCCCCATCACGAGCGCCTCGGCCAGCACTCCCCGGAACACCTGCTTGCGGCTCGCGCCGACACACCGCATCAACGCCAGCTCACGCGTCCGCTGCGCGACCAGGATCGTGAACGTGTTGTAGATGACCATCGCCGCGACCACGAGCGAGATCGCCGCGAACGCCAGCAGGAACGTGGTGAACTGGGCGGATTGCGAGCTGACCTGCCGCAGCGTGTCCTCGGTGAGCTGCTCGCCGGTCTGCACGGTGTAGATGTCGCTGCCCAGCGCCTTGCGCACGTTGTCCGCGACCTGCTGCTGCGTGAACCCGTCCGCCGCCACCGCGACCACCTGGTACGGCAGGCGCTCCGGGTTGAACGCCGTGTACGCCTCGGGCGTCAGCACGAGGTGGTCGTTGCCCGACATGGAGACCTCGCCGACACCCTGCTTGTAGGTGCCGACCAGGGTGTACTCCCGCTTCTGGTCGTCCTTGCCCAGCAACGTGACCGTCTTGCCGATCGACAGCTTGGCGGTCTCGGCGGTCCGGACGTCGGCCGCGATCTCGTCGACACCACTGGGGTACCGACCGTCTGCGAGGTCGTACTCCCGAAGCTCCTCGGTCGCCGCGAGCGGCACCGCGAACGCCGGCTTGGCCTTGCCGTTGGTCGCGATCAGCGGCACCTGCTGGAAGGCGCGAGCATCGGCACCCGCAACGCCCGGTGCCTGCCGAACTTTCTCCAGGGTTTCCGGTGTGATCCCCTTGACGTCACCACCGCCACCGGACAGGTAAACCGAGACGTCGACACCACGGGCGCTTTTGGCGAACTCGTCCCGCATGCTCGCGTTCATGGCGTCGCCCAGCACCAACGTACCGGTGACGAACGCGACCCCGAGCGCGATCGCCACCGACGACAGCACGAGCCGGGCGGTGCGGGCCCTCAGGCCCGCGATGATCGTGCGCAGCATCCGGTCACGCCCCCAGGTGCTTCAGCGCGGAGAGCACGGAGTCGGCGGTCGGGCTGTCGATCTCGCCGGCCAGGTGACCGTCGGCCATCAGCACCACGCGGTCGGCGTAGGAAGCCGCGACCGGGTCGTGCGTCACCATGATCACGGTCTGCCCGAGCTTGCGGACCGACATCCGCAGGAAGTCGAGCACCTCGGCCCCGGACCGCGAGTCCAGGTTGCCGGTCGGCTCGTCCGCGAACACCACGTCCGGCTTGGAGACCAGCGCACGCGCGCAGGCGACCCGCTGCTGCTGCCCACCGGACAACTCGGTCGGCTTGTGCTTCAACCGGTCCCGCAGCCCCAGCACGTCGACGATCGTGTCGAACCACTGCCGATCGGGCTTGCGCCCGGCCAACTCCAGCCCCAGCAGGATGTTCGCCTCGGCCGTCAACGTGGGCAGCAGGTTGAACGCCTGGAAGACGAACCCGATCCGGTCCCGTCGCAGCTTGGTGAGATCCTTGTCCCCCAACGAAGTGATCTCGGTCCCGCCGATGTGCACGCCCCCACCGTCCACGTTGTCCAGTCCGGCGAGGCAGTGCATCAGCGTGGACTTGCCGGACCCGGAGGGCCCCATGATGGCCGTGAACCGACCGGCCTGGAACTCGACGCTCACACCGTCCAGTGCCCGGACAGCGGTGTCGCCCTTGCCGTAGACCTTCACCAGGCCCGAAGCGGCTACAGCGGTGCGGATTCCGACGTCGGACACCAGTGCGGACATGCTCCCTCATTCCCTCTGCTCAACCGGACAGGGAAAAGCTATGGGGCGCCCACGTACACAGTCGTCACCTCGCCGACGGAACCCGCCATCCCCCTCCGGTATGACCCGCCCTAGTCCCCAGGTCGGGCAATCACGAGACCGGGTTTACACCCGACCACCCACAACCCCCGCCGCGCGCCAAGCAAGCGCACACACCCCACCCGCTGCGTGTCATCCCCGTATGGCCTGCCCGCAGGGCAACCACGCTTGTCAGGGCTGGTCAAGCACGCCCTTCGCTTGACCTGCCCTGACAAGCGTGGTCGTCTTCGACAGGCCATACGGGGATGACACGCAGCCACCCACCAACGCTCAAGAGCCTTCAAGCTCGCAGAGCGCTGAAGGCTCGCAGAGCTTCACCCTTTGGGGATCCTTGGCGGCCTGCCCGTCCGGCGAGGACGCTTTTCGCCCTTCACCCCTTCAGGCGCTTCACCCCCGCCGGCCCGCCACCCCCGCCGGCCCTTCACCCCCGGCCCAATCCCCAGCCCAGCCCCGCCCAGCCCCCAACCGAACCCTTCCCCCCAGCCCCTCACCCAGGCTGGTCCAACAACCCCCGGTCATAAGCGATCGCCACCGCTTCCGCCCTACGACTGGCCCCCAGCTTCGCCATGATCCGCGTGAGGTGGACGCTGACCGTCTTCTCCGAGATGTACAGCTCCTCCCCCACCTCCCGATTGGTCCGCCCCAACGCGACCAGCCCCAGCACCGACCGCTCCCGAGGCGTGAACGGGTCCACCTGCGACCGCGCGGCCTCCGCGTGCAGCGCGACCCGCGCCCGCCGGGCCACCAGGTGCACCGCGTCCCGCAGCGGCACCGCACCCAACCGATCCGCGACCGCGTCCGCCAACCGCAACTCGGCGATGGCGGCATCCCGCTGGTCGGCCGCCAGCAACGCCTCGGCCAGCCGCCACCGGCACACGGCCTCCTCGAACACCGACCCGAACGCGAACGCGTCCGCCGCCGCGCGCCACAGCCCGGTGTCCCCGGCCCCGCCCAACCGGCTCTCCTCCGCCGCCGCCCGGGCCAGCCAGGCCCGCCCCTCCGGCCCCATCGACCCGGTCCGGGGCGATCCCAGGTCGGCCGTGGTCCGCGCGTACTCCGCCAGCTCACGCCCCGCGCCGACCGCCGCACCCTCCGCGGCCGCATCCCGCCGCCGGCGGGCCCGGGCCGCCAGTTCCACGTACCCCGCCACGCCCAGCGCGGCCAGCCGGATCCCCGCCAACGCCCAGTCGCCGCCCTCCCGGCGGGTCCACTCGATGGCGTCCGAGACCCGCTCCACGGCCAGCTCCGGCTGCCCGCGCCACAGCGCCAGCTCCGCCCCGGTACCGCCGGTGATCAGCGCGATCTGGAGGTCCCGGTGCCAGTCCGACCGCAGCTCGCCGAGCAGCCGCTCGGCCTGGTCGAACTCGCCGCGGCTGACCGTCACGTGCGTCCCGGCCGCCGCCAACCGCGCCGACACGGTGCTCGACACCCGCAGCCCGGGAGGCTCCGCGGCCACCGCCGCACCTTCCCACTCCCCGATGTAGTACCGCGTCAGGACCTGGAGGATGCGCAGCTCCAGGCCGTACGAACTCCAGGTCAGCCCGGTCTGCTTGGCCCGCGCCATGCCCTCGTCGAACACCCGCGCCGCGTCCGCCAGCTCGCCCAGGTCGTAGTGGTGCAGCCCGAGGAAGTAGCGGGCGCGCAACTCGGTGCTGACCGCCTCCACCTCCATCGCGCACGCCACGGCCTCCTCCAGGCGGTCGCGTGCCGACTCCACCTCGGACGCGGCCTCGTCCAGCAGCCCCAGCGTGGCCAACGCGTCCGCCACCGCCGCCTCGGCCCCGGCGGCACGCCCGTCGCGCACTGCCTCCTCGGCCCGTTCCCGCGCCTCGGTGTACTTCCGGTCGTGCCTGAGCGCCGCCGCCCACACCGCCAGCACCCACGCGCGCGCCGGACTGGCCGGACGGTCGCGGACCAGCCGCCAGGCTTCCTCGATCGCGGAGAACTTCTCGTCTTCGGTGCCGTCGATCACCTGCAGCGCCTGCGCGAACCGCCGCCACATCTCGGCGGCTTCCTCCGGTGCCTCGGCGTCCACCAGCAACGTGCCGCTGCGCGCGAACGCGATGGCCCGCTCCGGCTGCCCCGCCGTCCCGGCCGCCCACGACGCCCGCCGCAGCAGCATCAGCTCGGTCACCCCGGCCGGGCGTTCCGCCGCCGGCACCGCCTGCCAGAGCTTCAACGCCTGCTCCAAGTGCCGCAGCGCCTCGGCGGGCGCGCCGGCGGCCTGGGCCTCCTGCGCGGCGTCCACCGAGGCCCGGAGGGCACGGGGCAGGTCGTGGCTCTCCAACGAGTGGTGGGCCAGCGCCGCCGCCGCGCCCCGGTCCGACGTCGCGGCGATCCGCGAGGCGTAGGCGGAGTGCAGCCGCACCCGCTCGCCAGGCAGCAGATCACCGTAGACGGCCTCCCGCAGCAGAGCGTGCCGGAACATGTAGACCTCGTCCCGGTTCACCAGCAGCACGTGGTGCTGGACGGCCTCCCGCAACGCCGCGTCCAACGCGACGTCGTCCGTCCCGGCCACCTGTCGCAGCAGGTCGTGCCGCACCGAGCGCCCGCTGACCGACGCCACCCGCACCACGTGCTGGGCCGTCGGCGACAGCCGTTCGATCCGCGCCAGCAGCACCTCGGCCAGCGTCCACGGGATGCCGGAGCCGCGGGTCGCGACCGCGATGAGCTCCTCGGCGAAGAACGGGTTGCCGTCCGACCGCTCCGCGACCTCCAGCACCACGTCGTCCGGCAGGTCGTCGGCCAGCGCCGCCACGAACGACCGCGCGTCGATGGCGCTCAACGGCGTCAGGTCCAGCCGCTGGACGGCCGGCAGCCGCACCAGCTCGTTGAGCAGCGGTCGCAGCGGGTGACTGCGGTGCAGGTCGTCGGACCGGTAGGTGCCCACGATCAGCAACCGCTGCGCCCGCAGCCGCGAGAACAGGAACGACAGCAGGTACCTGGTCGACGCGTCCGCCCAGTGCAGGTCCTCCAGGACCAGCAGCACCGGCCGCTCCTCGGCCAGGTCGTACAGCATCGAGTGCACCGCGTCGAACAGCTGCAACTGGCCGACGTCCTGCTCGGGGCGCCGCCCCACCAGGTGCGACGGCAGACCGGACAGCCCGCTGCCGTCCTGCGACGCGGGCAGCGCCAGTTCGGGCAGCAGCCTGCCCAGCGCCGGACGTGCCCCGATGTCGAGCAGACCGGCCTCCCGCACCTGCCCCAGCACCTCGGTGAAGGGCAGGTAGGGGAGGCCGGTCTCGCCGATGTCCAGACATCGTCCGGTCAGCACCAGGGCGTCCGCGGCGGCGGACAGCTCGTCCACCAGCCGCGTCTTGCCCACGCCCGCGTCACCGGCCAGCAGGACGGCTCCCGCCTGGCCGCGGGCGGCTTCGTCGAGGGCGGCGCGCAGCCTGGTCATCTCCCGGCTACGCGCCACCAAGGGGATTCCGGTACCAAGGCGTGCCACGGGTGGCATGTTCGCACACCTCAGGCGGCGTCGCGGTGACCATTTCGCGGTGCCGGGACCTTCGGGTGCGCCCGCCGGCCCACCCGCCGCCACCAGGACCGCTTCGGCGGGGCGCTCCGCCGGGCGATGCGGAACTGCGCCGCGTCGGCGCGCAGGGCCGCCTGCCGGTAGTCGATCTCCGCCTTCAGTGCCTCGGGCGTCCATTCCATGGTGACTGTCTCCTCGTTGCGTTCGTTCTCGCTGATGAGGAGAAGAGTCGTCCTGAGGCACCCGGGCGGGCATCGGGTGTTCACGTGGGTTGGCGTGCTGGTTTCCCTTACCCGCCGCCGTAAGGGGTGGCAGACGGCGGGTAAGGGATGCCTCAGCAGGACCTCGGCGGGACCTGATCACGGTCTGTCGAGCCTCACGGCCTCAGACCTCGTCACGGTTCCCGCGGGCCCCGGGCCGCAGCAGGCCCGGGACCTCAGCAGGCCCCCAGGTCCTTCCACACCCCCCACTCGCCGGTGGTACCCGGCTCCTGACCCTGCGTCCACCACTTGGCCTGCCACTTCTTGCCCTTGTGGGAGACCTGGTTGCCGCCGTTGTAGACCTTCGTGGCGTCCCAGGCGGCCACCGCGCAGGCCGGGTCGGTCGTGGTCGTGGTGGTCGTCGTGGACGGGTCGGTCGGGTCGGTCGGGTCGGGTCCGCCGCCGGCCCGCGGGTGGTCCGAGGCGATGGCGTAGGACTTGCCGCCGAAGGTCAGCTTGAAGTTCGACGGCGACGCGATCGGCAGCTGGTAGCTCAGCGCCACGTCCACCGAGGCGCCCGGCGCCAGCGTCTGCCAGGACGGCAGGGTCAGCTCGACGTGCTGGAAGTCGCCCTTGATGCCGCCGACGTTGCTGCCGCTGTGCCCCTTGGCGGTGACCCGCAGCCCGAACCCGGACTGGTCGGACATGTTGCCCGGGGCGCTGGTGCCGTAGTCGAACTCGATCTTCGTGCCGCCCGGGAGGGTGGTCGTGGAGTTGTTGGTGATCTTCAGCTTCGGGTTGATCGGGTAGTTGTTGTCGCCCAGCGCGAACCCGGACACCGTCGCCGACACGTTGAGCACCTGCGACGGGGGCGTCCCGGCGGCCTTCTGGTTGCCGTAGGGCGCCGCGCCGCGCAGCCCGTCGTTGAGCTTGGTGAGCAGGGTGTCGCCGATGGTGTACTGGTTCTTGGCGCTGTCGAAGCGGTAGTCGCCCGCCAGCTCCCAGATCATCACGCCGCCGATGCCCTTGTCCGCCACGTACTTCGCCTTGGCCGCGATGGACTGCTCGTCCTCAGTGGACAGGAACACCTTCTTCTCGGCGTTCCACAGCCACGGCGTGGTCAGCGTGTTGTCGTAGTGGCGGGTGTACGAACCGGAGACCCGGTCGGTCGGGTCGTTCTTCGGGTCCAGGCCGTACTGCTCCAGGTAGTCCGGCGTGATCTCGTTCTCCAGGTTCTTGGCGTGCCACATCGGGTTCGCGCCCGCCGGGGTCTCGGCGCCGGTCTTGTCCAGGTCGTGCCACAGGTTGTCGATGCCGACCGCGCCGTTGCCGCACGGGGTGGTCGAGCCGACGTTGCCGCCGGTGCCGGGCGGGCACTTGGTCTGGTCCGGCAGCGCCGCCTTGCCCCACAGCCCGTTCGTGCCGCCGGTGACGCCCTGCCAGCCGCGCGTGTAGAACGGCACGCCGATGTTGATCCGGCCTGCCTGCATCGCGCCCCGGTAGTAGTGGTACGACCAGTCGGTGTTCAGGTACCCCATGCCGTCGTACGCGCCGTAGACGCCGCCCGCCGCGAGTTCGCCGTCCTTGCCGTCGTCGTACAGCGAGGCGTTCGGGCCGACGAAGTGGTTCCACGCGCCGTGCAGGTCGTAGGACATGATGTTGAGGTAGTCCAGGTACCTGGTGACCTGGTAGGCCTCCTGGCCGCGCAGCAGCCAGCCGGACGCCGGGACGGCCGCGGTCAGCAGGTAGTGCTTGCCGTCGGCGGCGGACGCGCGGTCGAGCTTCTCCCGCAGCGTCTTCATGATCTTCTCGTAGCCGGCCCACAGCGTGCCGCGGTTGGCGTCGGAGATCCAGTAGTCGTCCGGGTTGCCCGCGTACTTGTTGGAGGTCGCGTACTCGTAGTCGATGTCGACGCCGTTGAACCCGTAGGTGCGGATGAACTGCACGGCCGAGTCGGCGAACGTGTCGATGGAGGCCTGCGACTGGCCCATCTTGTAGAAGCCGCCGGACGCGTTGCGGGAGCCGTCGGGGTTCAGGAAACCGCCGGTCTCGGCCCAGCCGCCCACGGAGACGAGCGTCTTCACGTTGGGGTACTGCTTCTTGTACTTGTTGAGCAGGTTGAAGTGCCCCTTGTAGGGCAGGCTCGGGTCGAGCTCGACACCGGGCCAGGTCATCCCGGTGGCGGCGTTGTCCGGCCCGTCCGGTCCGACCGACACCTTGTTCGCCGCGTCGACGTGCGCGAACGCGTAGTTGAGGTGCGTGACCTTGGTCCAGGGGATGTCCGAGGCGAGGTAGGAGGGCGCGCCGTTCTTGCCGGTGCGCCAACTGGTGAAGTAACCGATCACCCGGCGGGAGTGGTCGGTCCCCAACGACTCCCGGCCGTTGGTGTCGTACACCGAGCAGTAGGGGACGGCGACGCCCGGGGTTTGGTAGAGGCCGTCAGGGCGGCACTCCTCCCCCGAGGCGGCGTTGGACGTGGACGGGGCCACGACAGCGATGACGAATCCGGCCACCGTGGCGAGCAGAGCCATCAGCGGCAGCAACCTTCTGGGCACTAGCCGTACCTCCTGCACCAGGCGGCGACCTCGACGCAGAGTGGAGCCAACGAAACGTAAATAGGTCCAGACCTTTCTGTCAATAGGTCCAGACCACTCAACCGATCCCGGAGGATCCGCCGACTCCGGAAGGCGCCTCCACACCCCCGGAACAGCCCAATCACCAGCGCGAACACACCGCCCGCAGCACCAACCTCCGCGGCAACAGCACCAACCTCCGCGGCTACGCCACCACGCCGGCCACCCACCCCGTGACGCGCGAGGGACTGCCCCACCGCCGCTCGCGCGGAGAGCGCCGTGTCCTTGGCGGCAAACCACGTCAGCGAGAGGTACGGCAGGACCACGTCCGCGACTTGCCGCAGGACCACCTCAGCGAGAGGTGCGGCGTTCCACTATTCCGCCGAATCCCGGTGAACCCCGCAGATCGGGCCGAGCCACAATGGAGAACCCGGCGTTCCCGTCCGGAACGTCACCGCCGACTCGCGCACGATTCGACCCACCCACCCGAACCCGCGCCGAAACGTCATCCCACCGACGACGCCGACCGGACCCGCGCCAACCGAGCCCGCACCTGATCCGCCTCCGGCGCATTCAACTCCGTGAACAACGCCAGCGCCCGTTGCCAGTGCGCCACCGCCCCGGCCATTCCCTGCCGGTCGAACACCATTGCCAGCCGGTCGTGCGCCAAAGCCTGGTGGTAAGGGCTCACCGCCGCCGAAGCCACCGACAACGCGGTGCGGGCCGAAGCCACCGCCTCCGACAACTCCCCGGATTCCAGCAGCACCGCGGCGAGATCGGTGTGGCAGACCGATTCGCCGCACTGCTCGCCGACCTCCTGGTAGATCCGCACCGCCTCGCGCAGCCAGGTCTTGGCGTCCTCGTACCGCCGCATGGCCAGGTACAGGGGCCCGAGGTTGTGGTGCGCCGTGGCCTCCGCCCACCGCGACCCGGCGGCCCGGCTGACCTCCAGCGCCTCCCGGTAGAACGTCTCGGCCTCGTCCATCCGCCCCAACGTCTGCAGCATGTCGCCGACCGTCGTCAGAGCCCGCGCCTGGGCGTTCACGTCCCCGCTCGACCGCGCGACCTCCAAGGCCTCCCGCAGTCGCACCAACGCCTCGTCCCACCGCTGGAACTGCGAGAAGGCGACCCCGAGGTTGAACAGGGTGACGAACCGCGCTTCGGGGTCGCCCAGCGAGGTGGCCGCCCGCATCGCGGCTTCGGTGGTGCGCAACCAGGTCGAGCGATCGGCCCGCAGCCAGAAGAACCGCGACAGCGTGTACGGCAGCTGCCAGGCGTGCACGAGCCACGCCCGCTCCACGCCGTCCCCGGCGAACTCGGCCGCCGCGATCAGGTTCCCCTGCTCCGCGTCCAGCCAGGCCGTCGCGTCGCCGGCCCCGGTCAACCGGGGCACCTCCTGCGGCACGAGCTCGGGCGCGACCCGCACGCTGCCGCGCCCCACCGGCAGCAACCCGTCGGCCAGGTCCGCGCAGTGCAGGTAGAAGTCCAGCATCCGGCTGGTGGCCTCGTGGCGCACCTCCGGCGCCAGCTCGCCCGCCAGCGTCCGCGTGTACACCCGCACCAGGTCGTGCGCCCCGTACCGGCCGGGCTCGCCGACCGACAGCAGGTTCGCCGCCGTCAACGCGTCCAGGGCCCGCTGCGCCTCGGACACCCGGACCCGGGCCATCGCCGCGACCACGTAAGCCGTCACGTCCGTCCCGGGGTGCAGCCCGAGCAACGCCAGCAGCCGGGCGGGCAACGGCGACAGCGCCCGCCGGGACGCGTCCAGCGCCGCCCGGACCGTCGAGTCCTCGTCCTCCAGGCCCAGCGCGGCCAACCGCCCGTGCTCGTCGTCCAGCTCGGCGACCAGTTCGGCCACCCGCAGCGACGGCGACACCGCCAGCCGCGCCGCCGCGATCCGCAGCGCCAGCGGCAGCCCGTCGCACAGCACCGCCAACCGCCGCAGCGCACCGACCTCGGTGGCGTCCCGGCCGGCGACCCGGCCCAGCACCTCCACCGCCGCGTCCGTGTCGAGCATGTCCAGCTCCACCAGCCGGGCGTCGGCGTGCGCCACCAACCCGACCAGCCGCCGGCGCGACGTCACCACCACGCACGACGGCGATCCGGGCAGCAGCGGCATCAGCTCGGTCGAGCCGCGGGCGTTGTCCAGCATCACCACCATCCGCCGGTCCGCGACGAGCGTCCGGAACAGCGCCGAGCGCTCCTCCACGGTCACCGGGATGTCACCGGACGGCACGCCCAGCGTCCGCAGGAACCGGTTCAGCACCTCGCCCGCGCCCAACGGCTCCTGGTTCGGGTCGTACCCGTGCAGGTCGATGTAGAGCTGCCCGTCCGGGAACTCCTCGCGCACCCGGTGCGCCCAGTGCAGCGCCAAGGCCGTCTTGCCGACCCCGGCGGGCCCGGTGACGACCAGCACCAGCCCGCCGGACGGGTAGGACGCCAGCAGCCCGTCCAGCCGCTCCACCTCGGCGTCCCGGCCGATCAGCGCGACCGGTGCCCGCGGCAGCTGCGCGGGGATCGTCTGCAGCACGGGTTCCGGCGCGGCCGCCGGGATCGTGATGGGCCGGGTGGGCCGCTCGGGCTCGGGGTTCTCCCCGGACAGCACGGCCTGCTGGAGCCGGCGCAGCTCGGGGCCGGGCTCCACGCCCAGCTCCTCGATCAGCACCCGGCGCGCCTCGCGGTACACGCCCAGCGCCTCGGCCTGCCGCCCCGCCTGGCACAGCGCCCGCATCAGCAGCCCGTGCCCGCGCTCCCGCAGCGGGTGTTCGCCGACCAGCGCGGCCAGGTCCTGCACGAGCTCCGCGCCGCGCCCGATGAGCAGCAGCAGTTCGGCCCGCTCCTCCAGCACCGCGAGCCGGCGCTCGGCCAGCCGGCCGCGTTCCACCTCGGCGAACAGCCCGGCCACGCCTCCCAGGGGCTCGCCCCGCCACAGCGCCAGGACGTCGTCCAGCGTGCGCGCGGCGGACTCCAGGTCGCCGGTGGACCGCAGCCGGCCCGCGGCGACCACACCGCGCTCGAACGCGTCCAGGTCCACCGCCGCCGGGTCCAGCCGCAGCAGGTAGCCGTCGCCGACCGAGGTCAGCAGCTCGGCGGGCGCGCGGCGGGCCCGGCTGGGCTCCAGCGCGCGGCGGAGCCCGGCCACGTAGGTCTGCACCAGGTTGACCGCGCTGCTGGGCGCCGCGTCACCCCACACCGCGTCGATGATGTGGTTCCGGCTGACCGGGGTGTTGCGGCCGAGCAGCAGCACCGCGAGCACGGCACGCTGCTTGGCGGCGCCGAGGTCGACCTCCCGCTCGCCGCGCCGCACCCGGAGAAGGCCGAGCACCTCGAACCGCAAGGGCTCCCCGCCGTCGTACTCCACCGACCGATCCTTCGCCGAAGGGCTCAAGCTGACCCGACCACACGACGCAGCCTAGGAGATCACTTCAGTCCGGCTCCAGTCGTGCTGTAGCCGCATTCTTACGCTAAGCGTGTCCGACCAACCACACAGGGCGAACCCCGGTGGGGGAGGTTGGACCAGACAGCGGAACTCCCGCTGCTCTCCCTGATCGACGGGGGCAGGCCGGCGTGCAAGGGGCATCCAGCCCGCGGCGGCGGAACGCCGGCCCGCCCTCGTCCCCAGCTCCACGGGGAGGGGCCATCCGGTAGGGGATGGCTCTTCCCCTTTGCCCTCCCCCCGGTCGAAGGGGCCACGTTCGGGATCCGAACCCCCGAACGTGGCCCCTTCGACCATCCCGGGGATCGGCCCGACGATCCCCACTCGGCCACCCCCGGCCGAGGACGACCGACCACCGCAGCGTGGACCTGGCGGCGGCGCTGCTCGCGGGTGGTTGTTGAACGATCCGAAGCCCCCCTGCCCGGATCGTTCAACAACCCCGCGAGAACCCGATCAGCCGACCTCTTCCAGCTCCTGCGGCTCGCGCGCCGCCGAGGACCGGGCGGCGGCAGCGGCGGCCTTCCGGCGGCGGCGCAGGAACACCACCACGCCCACGACGACCGCCACGCCCATCAGGACCCACATCGCGCCGTTGAAGGTCGACTCGATCATCTTCGCCGAGGCGCCGGCCGCCGACCCGATGCCGATGTGCAGCGCCGACCACGACACCGCACCCGCGATCGAAGCGGGCAGGAACCGCCGGTACTCCAGCTTCGACGCACCGGCCGACGCGGGCACCAGGGTCCGCACCACCGGCATGAACCGGGCGAAGAACACCGCCCACGCGCCCCGCCGGCGCAGCAGCGCACCGGCCTTGTCCCAGTGCTCCTGGCCGAGCTTGCGCACCACCTTGCTGTCCCGCATCCGGTCGCCGTACCGGCGGCCCAGGTAGTACCCGATGCTGTCGCCCGCCACCGCGCACACCGACACCACGAGCCACATGACGAGGAACCTCGGCACGCTGGTCACGGTCGTCGCCGCGAGCAGCAGCGCGCTCTCCCCCGGCGCGATGAAGCCCACGCCGAGCGTGCACTCCGCCAGTGTCAGGGCTCCGGTCACCGCCAGCACGGCGGGCTGCGGCAGTCCGGCGAGCCCCTCCAGCGCGTCGGTCAGAAACGCCATGTCATGTCCCCCAGGTAGTGGTCGAAGCCGCGACGGGCAGGGCCACCGGCCGGTGCCCGGCCGTCGTGAGCCGGTCGCCGCGGTGCGGGCGGGCCGCCGGCGCCGCGGCGAGGACCGCCGGATTTCCGCAGGATCGTGCCATCACCGCCGACGCCCCCGCCGCGCAGGCTAGAGCTACCGGGGTGCGGCATTCCGAGCGGTGCGACAACGACAGGTCGTCGGCGGGCGTCGCCCGGGTGAACACCGCGAGGGCGCAAGACCCGGGCCACGACACCACCCCTTCCGGCGAAGAGTCCACCGGAACGGGTCGGCCGGCGCATCGGCCCGGGGTCTGGTGCCGGATCAGACCTTGGTCGTACCGGTGGCCCGACCGAAGTCAGGGGCGGGCCCTGACGGGCCCGCCCCCACTCGTCGGCCGGCCGGCGCCGCGCCGGACCCGCGCCACGGTGTCCGGCCCGGCGCCGGCTCAGCGTTCGTCGTAGGTGCCTCTCTTGGCGACGCCGAGGAACCGGGACCACTGCCCGGCGTCGAAGTCCAGCGCGCCGGCGGTGCGGTTCTTCGAATCCCGCACCGCCGCGCGGACCCCGTCCAACGCGATTTCCACGCACTCCGGTCCGGAGGCGGACGATCGCCTGCTCTTGCGCCACTCCTGCTTCATCGGTTGTTCACTCCCGGTTGGCGAGAGTTCGCGGGCGACCTGCTCGACCACCGCCATTGATTCGACCGTGCCCAATGACGCCGCGGCGAGTCGCGCGAACATGTCGGAATACCTCACGACGTCGGACGGCTGCTCCAAATAGACGTCGCTACGCGTGCTTTCGAGGTATACCACGTCGGGATCCGACTTCTCCGGGAATGTCAGTATCACGAACGGTCCGTCCATCGCAGCGTGACCGCCGGCGGTGAAAGGAACAACCTGAAGAGTGACATTGTCGAGTTTTCCGACCTCACCGAGTTTCCGCAGTTGTGCGGCCATCACGGCGGGTCCGCCGACCACCCGGCGCAGCGCGGCCTCGTCGATCACCGCGTGCAGGGTGAGCGGGTCCTCCTCCAGCAGCAGCGCCTGCCGGGCCTTGCGCAGCGCGACCCGCCGGTCGACCTCGTCGGGCGACGCGTGCGGGAGCACGTCGGCGATCAGCGCCCTGGTGTAGCCCTCGTGCTGGAGCAGGCCGGGGATCATCAGGCCCTGGTAGGTGCGCACCGAGTCGGCGTCCGCCTCGAACCCGATGTACCGGCCGGGCGCGATGTCGCCGAACTCGTCCCACCAGGCCTTGCGCCGCGCCTCGCGGGCCAGCTGGACCAGTTCGCCCAGGGTGACCGGGTCCGCGCCGTACGCGGCGAGCATGTCCCGCACGTCCCGCGGCGTGACCCCGACCCGGCCGGTCTCGATCCGGCTGATCTTGGACGCGGAGCACTCCAGCCGCTCGCCGACCTCCTCGATGGTCAGCGCGGCCTCCTCGCGCAGCCGGCGCAGCTCGCTGACGAGCCTGCGCTTGCGGAGCGTCGGGCTGCTCCCGCGTGCCATCGCCACACCTCCTCGTGGGTCCGTGCCCGAGTGAGTGTCGGGGGTGTGCGCGGACGGAGCAAAGGGCTGTCATCCATTCGTGTAGTGCAACTTGCAGTCGGCCGGTCGGCGGTCGCAGGCTGCTGGGGCACGCATCCGGGGCACGCCCCCGGAGACCGACACCGAACGCCGAAGGGCCGGGAAGGAGCGCTGAAGGTGTCCGTGACGGTCTTCAGCCAGCTCGACAAGTCGCTGCACGAGCACCTCGACACGCTGGTGCGGCTGGCAGCCACCGGCGACGACGAGACCGCGACGGAACTTGCCCGCTCCGAACTGCCCCGCGTGGTGGCGGCGCTCAGGGCGCTGCTGGACGAGCACACGCCGGACGAGCACGGCCGCTGCCCCACCTGCCGGACCAGGCGCTTGAGCCGCCGCCTGCCGGCACCGTGCCGCGCCTACCTGGGCGCGCAGCTGGCGATGACGGTGGCCGCCGAGTCGCCGGGCAGGCGCAAGCACGTGCGGAGCGTGGTGTAGCGATCCCAAGGACGAGCGGGCACGACCCGCTCCGCGCCGGGCGACGCGCCTCCCCCCGATGATCGAGCCCCATCCGCGCCGCCCGACCGCACCCGCGGCGGAACCGACCTCGCACCCCCGACCGGGGCCGGTTCCGCCGCGGACCTCTTCGCGCCGCTCTCTCCGCACCCGCTTGTTCGCACCCGCCTGTCCGTGTGCGCCTGTCCGTGGGGGCGTCTCCGTGGGGGCGTCTCCGTGGGGGCGTCTCCGTGGGGGCGTCTCCGTGCGCGCCTGTTCGCCTGGGCCTGTTCGCCTGGGCCTGTTCGCGCCGGCTAGGTCCGCACGGGTTCCAGCCCGTCGCGGTCCGGGTCCACCAGGTACACCCGCGCCTCCGAGATGTCGAAGTACATCCCCACCAGCCGCAACGACCCCGCCGCCACGGCCTCCCGCACGCTCGGGTAGGTCATCAGGTTGTCCAGCTGCTGGGCCACGTTCGCCACCGCCAGCCGTTCGACCGCCGGCAGCTCCGCCGCGCCCGGCGCGTGGAACCGGATCAGGCTCGACTCCGCCGCCCGCAGCCACGAGCACAGCTGCGAGCCGGGCCGCGCCGACCCGCTCACGAGCGCCTTCATCGCCCCGCAGTCCGAGTGCCCGCACACCGCGATGGTCTCCACCGCGAGCACCTCCACCGCGTACTCCACCGCCGCACCCACCGAGTCGTCGCCGTCCACCGGCACCAGGTTCCCGATGTTGCGCACGCAGAACAGGTCGCCGGGTCCGCTGGTGGTGATCAGGTTCGGCACCACGCGCGAGTCCGCGCACGTGATGAACAGCTGCCGGGGTCGCTGCCCGCGCCGCGCCAGTTCCGCCAGGAACGGCCGCACCAACGGCGCGGCGGAGCGCTCGAACTCGTGCATCCCCCGGATCATCGGGTCGGCGTCCTCGCGCGGCCGGGGCAGCGTCACCGCGCGCCGGCGCTGCCAGTGCGACCACGGCGCGAACCACCGGGGCAGCGGCGACAACGGCGTCTTGCGCAACGCCGGGATCCCGCGCGCGGCCTTGGAGAACCACGTGTCGTGCACCTCGTCGACCTCCACGTGCCCGCCCAGCCGGACGTAGCCCGCGCGCCAGTCGTCGATCGCCTCGAACGCCCCGTGGTCCAGGAAGTCGATGTGCAGCTCCAGCACCACGCGCTTGCCCAACGGGATCGTCCGCAGGTCGCGCACCAGGCGCCCCACGCCGAGGAACACCAGGGAACCCCGGATCACGACCCGCCAGCCGTCGGGCTCCTCCTCGATCCGCACGGAGCTGTGCGTCAGCCGGTACAGCGACCGCAGGGCCGCCGCCGCGACGCCCAGCAGCACGCCCTCCACCAATCCCAGCGCCACGACACCGGCCGCCGTCACGGCGTAGGCGGTGAACTCGCCGTGCCGCCACAGGGTCCGCATCCGCGGCACGCTCACCAGCCGAACGCCCACCACGAGCAGCACCCCGGCCAGCGCGGCCAACGGGATCAGCTCCAGCAGCGAGCCCAGCGCCAGCACGAACACCGCGATCCACACGCCGTGCAGCACGGTCGACGCCCTCGTGCGCGCCCCGGCGGCCACGTTGGTCGACCCGCGCGCGATGCCGCCGCTGACCGGCAGGCCGCCGAGCGACCCGGCGACGGCGTTCGCCACGCCCTGCGCCACCAGTTCCCGGTCCAGGTCGGCGCGCGGTCCGTCGTGCAGCTTGTCCACGGCCACCGCGGACAGCAGCGACTCGACGGCCGTCACCACGGCCACGGTCAGCACCGCGAACGCGATGGCGGGGAACGTCCCGGACGGCATCTGCGGCAGCACGACCTGGCTGAGCGCCTCGGCGGGCAGGTCGACCCGCGCCACGTCCAGCCCGGTGCCCGCGAACGTCGCGACCAGCACCGCCACCAGCGGCGCGGGCAGGTACGAGGAGCCCGGCACGCGCGGCCACAGCACCAGCACGGCCACCGCGACCCCGCCCACCAGCAGGGCGGCCGGGGACACCGGGCCGACCAGCCGGCCGAGGTTGCCGAACACGGTCGCGCCCGGCTGCCCGCCGAGCAGCACCACGGACTGGCCGACGGCGATGGTCACGCCGATGCCCGCGAGCAGGCCGTGCACCACGGCGGGCGACAGCGACAGCGCGGCCCGGCCGACCCTGCTCAGGCCCGCCGCGACCTGCACCAGCCCGGCCCCGACGGTGATCATCGCGGTGGCCGCCCAGCCGTACTCGGCGATGATGCCCGCGGTGATCACCACCATGCCCGCCGCCGGTCCGCTGACCTGCATCGGCGCCCCGCCCAGCGCGCCCGCGACGATGCCGCCGACCACGGCCGAGATCAGGCCCGCCATCAGCGGCGCGCCGGTCGCGGCGGCGAAGCCCAGGGACAGCGGCACGGCGATCAGGAACACCACAACGGACGCGGGCAGGTCGTAGCGCAGCACGGTCGCCAGGCCGCCCGGAGGACCGGCCGTGGTGTGCTCGCCGGCGTGGGACTTGTTGGGGCGTGGGCGGTTCATCGGTTTCCCTTCGTTCGGGCACAGGTGTTCCGACATGGGTGTTCCGGCCTGCCGTTCCGACACGGTGTGCTGAGACGGGTGCTGAGACGGGTGTCCTGATTCCGGCATGGGCGCAGCGCCCCCTCGCCGGTCCGGCGCGGGGTGCTCAGCGGTGATGTCAGCGCGGCGGTAAGGGCAGCAGCAGGCGCGGCCAGAAGGCATCGAGTCTCGGCTCGGCCTCGGCGCGGTGGTGGGGGGTCGCCACAGTGGCACCTCCGTGTCGGCACAGGGGACGTGTCGGCACAGCCCGCGTCGCACAGCTCGCGTCCCCACCATGATGACGACGATGTGCCGTGCCTGACAGCGGTTCCACCCGGTCGTGTTGATCTTTGCCGGGGATGTCACCCCTGGTGACGGGGCTAGCGGCCGACCGCCGCGTAGACCCGGTGAACGGCGAACGCGCCACAACCCGATCCGATGAACGCGGCGGCTACGTGTCCGACCGCGCCGAACTGGGGGACCACGCCGAACCACTCGGCGGTGAACAGGGGGTAGCCGACCAGTACGGCCAGCCAAGGGCCCCGCAGCACCGCGGGCAGCAGCACGGTCACGGCGCCGGCGGCGGCGAACGCGACGTAGCCGACCCCCACGTCCGTGACGCGGGTCAGGTCCATCGGGTAGGCGCCCCGGGCGATCACCAGGGCCGTCACGAGCGTCGCGCCGACGTGCCCGGCCAGCACCACACCCGCCGCGCGCCAGGAGCCGACCTCGCGCTCGAAGTTCCCCAGGCACACCGCGACGCCGACCAGCGCCAGGCCGGTGAACACCAGGCCGTCGCCGGGGTCCAGCACGAAGGCGCTGCCCAGCAGGGCGTTCACCGGGTGGTCGGCGAGGTTGCCCGCGTTCGTGCTCAGCGAGGTCTTGACCTGTGCCGACATCTGCTCGGCGAACACGAACCGCATGAGCAGGGCGAGCCCCGCCACGGCGAGCAGGTAGCCCGCCGTGACCGGGTTGCGCCGGAAGCGATCACGCACCCGGCCATGGTCTGGCCGGACGGGTCAGGCGTCCACCTGGGACCGGTCACCTGACCAGAGAGTGTGAAAACTGCCGCCACGATCGGTGCGCCGGTAAGTGTGCGCGCCGAAGAAGTCGCGCAGTCCCTGGACCAGCGACGCGGGCAGCCGCTCGGACCGCAGCCCGTCGTAGTAGGCCAGCGCGGACACGAAGCCGGGCGCGGGCACCCCGGCCGACACGGCCTTGACCACGACCCGCCGCCACGCCTGCTCGGCGTTGCGCACCGCGTCCCGGAAGTAGTCGTCCACCAGCAGCGACGCCAGTTCGGGCTGCTTGTCGTAGGCCTCCCGGATGCGGTCCAGGAACCGGGCCCGGATGATGCAGCCGCCGCGCCAGATGGTCGCCATCGCACCCAGGTCCAGGTCCCAGCCGTACTCGGCGCTCGCCGCCCGCATCTGGTCGAAGCCCTGCGCGTAGGCGACGACCTTGGACGCGTACAGCGCCAGCCGCACGTCCTCCACCAGGTCGTCGTCCGGCTGCGCGGTCACGTCGGACGGCCCGAACGCGTCCCGCACGGCCGTGCGCTGGTCGACCCGGCCGGACAGCGAGCGGGCGAAGACCGCCTCCGCGATGCCGGTCACCGGGACGCCCAGTTCCAGGGCCTCCTGCACGGTCCAGCGGCCGGTGCCCTTCTGCTCGGCCTCGTCGGCGATCACGTCCACCAGCGCCGCACCGGTGTCGGCGTCGGTGTGGCCGAGCACCTCGGCGGTGATCTCCACCAGGTAGGACTCCAGGTCGCCGCTGTTCCAGGTGCGGAACACGTCGGCGATCTGCGCGGGCGTCCGGCCACCGACCCGGCGCAGCAGGTCGTACGCCTCGGCGATGAGCTGCATGTCGGCGTACTCGATGCCGTTGTGCACCATCTTCACGAAGTGCCCCGCGCCGTCCGGGCCGACGTGCACGCAGCACGGCACCCCGTCGACCTCCGCCGCGATGGACTCCAGCACCGGGCCGAGGTGCCGGTAGGACTCCGCGGAGCCGCCGGGCATGATCGACGGGCCGTTGAGCGCGCCCTCCTCGCCGCCGGAGATGCCCGCGCCGACGAAGTGCAGTCCGGCTTCGCGGAGCGCGGCCTCGCGGCGGCGGGTGTCGGCGTAGTGGGCGTTGCCGCCGTCGATCACCATGTCGCCGGGCTCCAGCAGTGGCACCAACTCGTCGATCACGGCGTCGGTGGGCGCGCCGGCCTTGACCATGATGATGATCTGGCGCGGGGTCTGGAGGCTCGCGACGAGTTGCTCCAGCGTCTCGGCGGGCACGAAGTCGCCTTCGTGCCCGTGCTGCTCGATCAGCGCTTCGGTGCGGGTGGACGTGCGGTTGTGGACGGCTACGCGGAAGCCGTGCCGGGCGAGGTTGCGCGCCAGGTTGCTGCCCATGACGGCGAGCCCGGTGACGGCGATCCGCGCGGGTGCCTCGGAGGTGGTCATCTCCACAGCCTGCCCAAATCCCGGCCCGCGCGCACGTGTGTGCGGCCCCTCATTCGGGGTTGTCGTCGGCCGGGCCGTCCACGGCGGACCCAGCGGACCGCCGCGCCGGCACCCGCTGCCCGCGACCACCTCGGAACGAGCGCGGCGGTAGGTGGCTCACGACCACATCGGACAGTGCCGCGGCGGGCCACCCACCGGGAGCCGAACGGCGGCGACCGCGGACCCTGCCGGCCCGCCCGAATCCCGACCCTAGGGCCGCCGATCCGGAATCACCTGTGGCGGGCCGCTGCACTGCCGACCGTCCTCGCCAGGAGCAGTGGCCTCCACCGGCTGGTCGGTCAGCACGATAAGACCGAGCCCGGCGGTGCCCTCGAACACGAAGGAAGCTCCTTCGGTGGCCCCGAGAACGGCCATCGGCGCCACAGCCAGGGGGCTTTCTCCGACCAGGTCGTCAGGCACGCGCAGTTCGGCGACCGATGACGGCATCTTCGCGTCGGACAGTTGCCACGGACCGCCGCAGTCGACACATCGGGAGTCGACCAACCAGGCCGATTCGGTGGCCATGACCGCGCAGAACCGGGAGCAACCGGTACAGGAGTAGGTGATGTGGAACGGCTCCGCCAGCCGGATGACGCCCCGCCCGACCCGGTTCGCGACAGCGGTCGCGAGATCGGCTGCGGATCCCGCCCAGTCACGCACGTCGACCTGCGTCAGCACCGGCAGGTTGTCGTGGTGGCCGGGGCAGTGCGGGTTCACCTGCAACCGCGCCTTCGACACAGTGGCGCGCCGGATGTCACCGTAATACCGGACGTCGTCCGACGGAAGTTTGCCGTGGAGTAGTCCGATGCACTGTTCGGCCATGTAACCGCCGAGGACGGCGGCGGCTGTCTGGATGGCAGGTACGATATTCTCGGCCTCTGCGGCCAGCGCATATCTGGTGCATGAGGCCGCCGACTCGCGAAACGGGTTGTGGCAGCGGTAACAAACGCGCCCGGAGGCTGCCGAGAAGGTCGAGAAGTTGAAGAGCGATCCCGCGAAACCACCCTCTACCATCGGCTTTCCGTGGAGTCGACTGCGCTCGCTGAGCCATGCACGGGCGGTTACGCTGTCGACTGCGGAGATTACGACATCCGCTGCCGCGATTGGCCGGTCGCCCAGTCGCTGGATCATGGTCGCGGACGCCCGCATGTCCGGTCGCGAGGCTGTGGCGATGGCGGCGCACCTCTCGGCCACCTGCGGCGCCTTCAGACCCGAGTGCCGTTCGAACTCGTCCGCGGTGGGGAAGAACGGCGACCGTGTGGCGTTGTGCGCCTCGAACACGTCGAAGTCGACCAGGTGCAGGGTTCCGACACCGCTCAAAGCGAGCGATTGGGCGATGTTCTGCCCCAGCGCACCGGCGCCCACTATGAGCACCGAGCCCTCACCGAGGACGGCCGGGTCGTACCCCGCGAGAATGGACCGGGACTGAATTCCGTCGCTCACGCTGTCCGATGTTTGTCGCATGTGCACTCTTTCACCTGCATGCCGGTGAGCAGGCAGTATCCGTCGACGTTGTGATCCCTGGCCACGACGTGGAACCCACGATCCGGAGCGGGCAGCGGCGGTTGACGCGGTCGCTGCGGTCGCGCGATGATCTCGAAGTCCGGATCGGATTCATCTCCGGGTATTCGCGCCCGGTACCACAGCGCCAACGCACCGAGTGCCGCGACCACCACCAATACGACGATCACCGCTGTCAGGTCCACGGCAGTGGTCAGCGGAAACTGAGGTTGGCCAGAGTGATCGCGAGGACCAGGACGCCCAAAGCGAGCACAAGAATGACCACGTAGAGGACTGCCGTATTGTGCTGCTGCGGATCCCACGACCGGCGTGGCGGAGCACCCCACGCGGCAGGCACTTCACCCCCGCTTACCGAGACGACCGGCGGATGACCTTTCCCACCGGAGGACGCGATGCCGCCCTTGTGCTTCGGCCGCAGCTTCAGGACCCTGCGCCAAGCCCGCAGTTTGGTCCGGCCGGGTATCGCACCGCGGCCCGACTGGAGGTTCCCGGGGGTCTGTTCACCTCGGTCCGTGCCGGCGAGTTCCGCCAACACGGGAGTGTCGCTCGACAGCAACACGCTTGTGGACCCCAGGTAGCAGAAACCCCAGGGCGTTCCTCCGGCGAACACCAACAAGCCCACGTGCAGCGGGTCGGACCACAGGAGTTGGGATTCCCTGTCCACACGGCTGTACTCGCTCGGCACGTTGTGGCTGTGCCACCAACCCACGACATCCATGCTCGGGTGGTGAGCGGCAGCAAGGGTTCGAAGCTGTGCGGTCCGTTCCGCCGTCAACGTGATGCGACCGGGAGAGCCGTCGCCCAGGGGCGCTTGCAGATGGGCCAGGACGACGACATAGGGACCGTGCTTGTCGCGGAAACGCCTGCCGACCAGCAGACCTCCCACTTCGGTCGGTTGTGCGGCCTCCGCCCCTCGGCGCAGGGCCAGCGCGACCGCAGGAGCAACCAGGACGGTTGCGGTCCGGTCACCCCGGAAGGTGGGGCAACCCTTGAAGTGCTGACGGGACCGCGTGGGCAGACCGTTGTCCCGACTCAGCACCTCGAATCCGGCGTCGGCCATCACAGCACCTCGAATCCGCGATTCCGCCGGTTCCGGACTTCGACGTCGAACTCGAGCCCCGGGACTTCACCGTGCAGCCAACCGGGCAACTGCGCGTAGACGACCGAGGCGTTCAGCGGCCGACCACCGAGCACTCTGCGGTGGTGGTCGATCGCCGCGCCGTTCCACCCCTGATACCCCGACCCGCGGCCCTTTTCATCCCAGTTCAACAGGCGCTGGAGGTGGACGACCAGGTCGCCGAGCACGACGTGTCCGTTGCGGGCTTCCCAGGACTCCGCCCCGATGCACACCGGCGCGCCCGGTTTGAAGTGCGGTGACCAAGGCGTGTGGGTGGACAGGATGAAGGTGTTGGGCTGGCGCCGGGGGTAGTCGACGACGTCGACATCGATGCCGATCTCGGTCTCGGCGGCCCACTCCGTCGCCGAGACGAGGGTGGGGACACGGAGCAGGAAACGGTACTTCTTGGCCTGCGCCGCATCCTCGTCGTGGCGGATCGGGTTGATCCGCTTCTCCAGCTCCCAACTGGTGCGGTAAGCCTCGAAGTCGAAAGTCGGGCAACGCATGTCGGACAAGATGCGGTAGTCGAACCTCAATCGCTCGGCGAGTTCTGCTCCGCGCACGCCTACCTCCCGCCCGACACGGCACCGGTCACCGAGTGGTCGACTGTCAGTTGTGCCCCGTCCACCACGCCGGCGTCTTCGAGCGTGACTTCATCGAGCAGCTGCACGCCGTCCTCCCGCCGCAGCTTGTACTGGCCGACGCTGCTCGCCGGTGGGATGAACCCCGCCGCGACCAGCTGCTCCACCAGGTACACGGGCGTGGCACTGGGGCTCACCCGGGCTTTCAGGGTCTCCGAGGGTGCTGTCGGATGTACAAACGTCAGGGTCACCTTGCCGTCGGACACGCTCATCCAATCGTTCGCAGTCCACAGCCACAAAAACATGGCACGAGAGCATCGACATGCTTCGTCCTGGGTTCGCTGTGGTAGGCCCCGCCGTTACAGGTACCGATCGCGAAGCGTTCAGCGTTACGCCGGTCGGGTGATACCGGTAACTTTGTGCGGAAGCTCAACGACTCAGCGATCGACGTTCACGGCCACGGATCGGAGCAACGAGCACATGCTCTCCGCAATTCTCGGGATCACCACCGGCCTGCTCGCGATCCTGAGCCTCACCCTGCTTTACCTGCTGCTCAGACCGTCCAACCAGCCACGCGTGTTACGAGGAATGCTCGCGAAAAGGCAACTGAGGTTCGGCAAAGTGGCAACCACGGAGGTCTTCGAGCGGGACTCCCTCAAGATGACCTTCAACGTGGAATTGGGCCCCGATCACGACGCCCTGACCATCGGGGCCGAAGGTGCGGCCGACAGCGTGCAGCGGGTCACGAGCGTGCTGACCGAATTGCTCGCGAACAACGACACCGCTGTGACGAGGGTCCTCCGCCGCGCTCCCGAGGCCGACCGTCTCAGGTCGCGATTCAAGATCGTCAAAACGCCGCGCATCGGCGCGCGGCCGACCGTGGAAGCCGAGGTGGACTTCACCGTCCTGCACACCACCGGTAACCAGACCTTCGAGGTCGAGTGAACGTGCAGCGGTAGCCCCGAGGGGGACGCTGCGCACGGCGCTGCCGGTCACGACTGCGAAGTCGGGGCCGCGCAACGACAGCCCGGCTCAGGGACGCGTCCCCGGTTCCCGCGACGCGGCGAGGTCGGGCTCCGACGCGGCGCGGGGTTCGGGCAGGATCTCCGCCACCAGCTCCTCCACCGGGATCACGGGTTGCTCGCCCGCGTGTTCCACCGGTGCCGCCGAGGCGACCTGCCCGGGGTCGGGGTTGTAGCCGGCCAACTCCAGGGGCAGTTCCAGCGGGGCGCTCTTCCCGTGGGTCAGGATCCGGAACTCCAGGTCGCAGATGACCTGCCCGGCCTTGTCCAGGACCCGCTTGCCCAGGTGGAACCGGTCCTCGACCTTCTCCAGCAGCCCGACCAGCGACAGGTACCCGCCCAGGGCGGCCTGCCAGAACCAGGAGCGCGGGACCTCCAGCCACCCCGCGATGTCCTTGCCGACGAGGTGCCGCAGGTAGGCCGGGACGATCCCGTCGAAGAGGCGGCCGGGCACCGCGTCGGCGTACAGGTCGAGCAGGTGCCCGGTCAGCTCGACGCCTTCCGGGGACGGTCCGCCGCCGCGCGCCAGGGCGTCGGCGAGCACCTGGCGGGCCTGCGCGGTGGTGTCGGGCATGGCGTCGGGCGAGATGCCCAGGAAGGTTCCCGCCACCCGCCAGGTGTGCAGGTAGTCCTCGGCCTCCTCGTCGGTCACGGTGACCCGCAGCCGGCCGAGGAAGTCGATCACCTGCACCGACAGCGCCAGCCACACGATCAGCAGGTGCTCCTGCGAGGCGGGGACCTTGTCGCGCTCCTCGTCCCAGCTGCCGCTCGCCCGCAGGTGGTGGCGGATGGTGGCGTGGATGAGGCGGACCTTCACCGCGCTCACCACGAACCGGCTGTCCGGGCCGAAGGGGTCCGGGCTCATCAGGTCGAAGACGAACTGCGCGGTGTTGGCCATGCGCCGTTCGGGGTACTTCAGCCGGTGGGTCAGGCTCATCATCTTCGCGCCCAGCGGAACGGCGTAGGCCAGCGCCATGGACCCCAGGGCGAGCGAGGCGCCGATGTGGATGCCGTCGTCCTGGAAGAACTCGCGCACCCGCCTCAGCCGGGTCTGGTCGGCCCAGTCCGGCACGGCCCCGCGCGCCTGCTCCAGGAACTCCCGCAGAGGGGCGGGCAAGCCCTCCGGCAGGGCTTGGTCGTTGGACCGCCACTCCCGCAACAGCCGGTTGACCTCACCCAGGCGGCCTTCGGCCACCAGCTCCGCCACGACGCGTTCCGCGACCGGGTCACCCATCCGCCCGAGATCACCGGAGTCTTCGTTGCCGGTCATGGCGTGGACACTCCTTGAGCGCGAGGTCACCGTCTCCAGAGGACGGCCGGACATGCTGCTCCAGCCAGTAACGCACGCCTCCCGGCCGGCGAGCCGACCTGCCGGCACAGTTCACCCGATGGAGGTCGCCGGCCCGGGACGGCGGATGTCCGCAGGTCGCGGTACGTCAACGCTTCCGGGTACCACGGCGCACCGGCCTTCCGATCGGGCACGGCCCGGACGCGGGGGTCACACCGCGAGGACGGACGCCGCCATGCCGATCAGCGCGGCGCCGCAGAGGCGTTCGAAGACCGGGCGGACCCCGGGCCGGGCCAGCAGTCGCGCCAGTCGGCCCGCCGTCGGCACCACGCAGGTCCAGAACGCGGCGAAGACGCCGACGGTCACCGCCGACAGCAAGGCCGCCTGCGGCAGTGGCGGGGCGGCGGGGTCCATGGCCTGCGGGATGAGGCTGAGGAACGTCAGCATGACCTTGGGGTTCAGCAGGTCGCACAGCATTCCCCGCAGGAACACCGACTTCTCCGAGCGGGGCGGGGCGGCCGTCGCGCCCCGCGAGCGCAGGGTCATCACGCCCAGGTACAGCAGGTAGGCCGCGCCGATGGCCTTCACCGCCCACAGGGCTGCCGGGGCGGCTGCCACCAGGGCGGACAGACCCAGGGTCGCCAGCACGGCGTGCACCAGCAGGCCGGTCACCACGCCGAGCGCGGTCAGGGCGCCCAGGCGGACGCCGCGCACGGCGTTGCCGGTCACGAGCACGAAGTCGGGGCCGGGGACGATCGTGATCACCACCAGCGCCAGGAGGAACGAAGTCCAGGCGATGTGCACGCGCGGATATTCCAAGTGACGTTCGGCGTGGATCCAGCCGATCAGTACAGTGTTCGGTTGTGAACGAGGTAGCCGAACTGGATTCGGTTGACTGGCGGATCCTGGAGGAGTTGCAGAACGACGCCACGCTGCCCAACCGGACCCTGGCCGACCTGGTCGGGCTGGCGCCCTCCACCTGCCTGCAACGGGTCCGGCGGCTGCGCGAACTCGGGGTGATCACGGGGTTCCACGCCGTGGTCGACCCCCGGCTGACCGGCCTGCCGCTGGAGGCCGTCGTCTCGGTGAACGTCCGACCGCACACCCGGCCGGTGGTGGCGGCGTTCCGCGCGTTCGTCATGGCGCAGCCGGAGACCCGGTCGCTGTTCCACGTCAGCGGCCAGGCCGACTTCCTGGTGCACATCGCGGTCGCGGACAGCACGCACCTCCAGGCGTTCCTGATGGACAAGATCGCCTCGCGGACCGAGGTCCGCAACCTCACCAGCGCGGTCGTGCTGGAACGCGTCGAGACCCGGGCCCTCACGCCGCCGAACGACCAGCGCCCCACCCACCGCCGCCGCCGGGTGCCCTGAAGGGCAGTCGGTTCCGCGGAGTAGGACACCGGGTGGGGCCGGGACGGCGCGGCGCGCGTTAACGTCCGGGTATGCAGCCTGACGAGTTCCGCCGGATCGGCCACGAGGTGATCGACTGGATCGCCGACTACCGCGAACGGCTCGGCGACCTGCCGGTGCGTTCCCGGGTCGAGCCCGGTTGGGTGCGGTCGCAGCTGTCCGCCCTCCCCGAGCGGGGCGAGGGGTTCGACGGGCTGCTCGCCGACCTGGACCGGGTCGTGGTGCCGGGCACCACGCACTGGCAACACCCCGGTTTCTACGCCTACTTCCCGTCCAACGCCTCCCTGCCGTCGGTGCTGGGCGACCTGCTGTCGTCCGGGCTGGGCGTGCAGGGGATGCTGTGGTCCACCTCCCCCGCGTGCACGGAGGTCGAGCAGCACCTGATGGACGAACTGGTCGGCGCGATGGGTCTGCCCGAGTCGTTCGTCGGCGGCGGGGTCATCCAGGACACCGCGTCCAGTGCGGCGTTGGTCGCGATGCTCGCCGCGCTGCACCGCAAGTCGGGGAAGTGGCGTCGGTCCGGTGTGGACGGTGACGAGACCGTCTACGTCTCCTCGCAGACCCATTCGTCGATCGAGCGGGCCGCGCGGATGGCCGGTCTCGGCGAGGAGGCGGTGCGGTCCATCGGGGTTTCACCCGAGGCGCTGTCCATGGACGTGGCCGAGCTGGCCCGCCAGGTCCAGTCCGATGTGGACAACGGGCGCAGGCCGGTACTGGTGTGCGCCACCATCGGCACCACCGGCACGGGTGCGGTCGACCCGGTGCGGGAGATCGCGGAAGTCTGCGCGCGGCACGGGATCTGGCTGCACGTCGACGCGGCGTGGGCCGGGCCGGCGGCGCTGTGCCCGGAGCAGCGGCACCTGTTCGACGGGCTGGAGCTGGCGGACTCGTTCTGCGCCAACGCCCACAAGTGGATGCTGACCGCGTTCGACCTGTCCCTGTTCTGGACCGCCCACCCCGACGTGCTGGTCGACGCGCTGACCATCCTGCCGGAGTACCTGCGCAACAGCGCCACCGAGTCCGGCGCGGTGGTGGACTACCGCGACTGGCAGATCCCGCTGGGCCGCCGGTTCCGGGCGTTGAAGCTGTGGTCGGTGCTGCGCTGGTACGGCCTGGAGGGCGTGCGGGCGCACCTGCGCGGGCACGTGGAACTGGCCGGGCTGCTGGAGTCCTGGGTCGCGGCGGACGAGAACTGGGAGCTGGTCGTGCCCCGGTCGCTGTCCCTGGTCACCATCGCCCACCGCGCCGGCGACGACGCCACCCGCGAGGCCATGGACACCGTCAACGCGGAGGGCAGCGCCTTCCTCACCCACACCGTCGTCAACGGCCGCTTCGCGATCCGGGTCGCCATCGGCGCCGAGGCCACCCGGGAACACCACGTCCGCGTCATGTGGGACGCCCTGCGCGCGGTCTAGCGGGTCAGCAGGGCGGGCAGGTCGAGCGTCACCGGGAACGGGCTGACCACCTCGACCTTCCCTGCCCCGGCCGGGGACGCCGTACTCGACGGCCTTCACTACGCGGTCGGTGTGGGCTCGTGCCGCCGGCAGAAGTCTTCGGGAAGCGCGTCCCAGTCCTCGGTCGTCAAGCCCGTCACGGCAGTACCCGCAGCAGGCCCTCCTGCACGACCGTGGCCACCAGCCGACCGTCCTGCGCGTAGAAGCGCCCCGTCGCCAACCCGCGGGCACCCGAAGCCGACGGCGACTCGCAGTCGTACAGGAACCACTCGTCCGCCCGAAAACGGCGGTGGAACCACATCGCGTGGTCCAGGCTGGCGCCCAGCACCTTGTCGGTGCCCCAGTACACGCCGTGCCGCACCAGCACCGAGTCGAGCAGGGTCATGTCCGACGCGTACGCCAGCACGCACACGTGCAGCATGTCGTCGTCGGGCAGCTTGCCGTCCGCCCGCATCCACACCTGGCTGCGAGCCTCCCCCGGCCCGTCCTCCCGCGCGCGCCACGGCGGCTCGGTCACGTACCGGATGTCGATCGGACGCGGCAGCCGCGCCATCCCGACCTTCTCCAGGTACCCGGCCGCCGACTCCGCGTAGGTCGGCAGCGAGTCCGGCGGCGGCACCGACGGCATCGGCTCGAAGTGGTCCATGCCGGGTTCGTCCAGCTGGAACGACGCGGACAGCGCGAAGATCGCCTTGCCGTGCTGCACGGCCACGACCCGCCGGGTGGTGAACGACCGCCCGTCGCGGATCCGGTCCACCTCGTACACGATCGGCACGGTCGGGTCGCCGCCGCGGATGAAGTACGAGTGCAGCGAGTGCACCCGGCGCTCCGGCGGCACGGTCCGGCCGGCCGCCACCAGCGCCTGGCCCGCGACCTGCCCGCCGAACACCCGCACGGGCGACTCGGCGGGCGACACGCCGCGGAAGATGTTCTCCTCGATGCGCTCCAAGTCCAGCAGCGCGGTGAGGCGGTCCAGCACGGGTTGCCCGTGCGGTACGCCGTCGGTGTCCAGCGGCAGGTCCGCGTAGCCGGCGGCGGCTGCGGCGCGGGCAGCCTCTGTCACGTCCAACCCCTAAGCGTGGTCGTCCTCACCGAGCCGGTGGACCCGGATGAGGTTGGTCGAGCCGATGGTGCCAGGCGGGGAGCCTGCCACGACGACGACCAGGTCACCGGGCTGGTACCGGCCGATGTGCAGCATCGACATGTCCACCTGGCGGACCATCTCGTCCGTCGAGTCCACCTTAGGCACCAGGAACGTCTCGGTGCCCCACGTGAGAGCAAGCTGACTGCGCACGCTCTGCTCCGGGGTGAACGCCAGCAGGGGCAGGTGCGTGTGCAGCCGGGCCAGCCGGCGCACCGTGTCACCGGACTGGGTGAACGCGACCAGCGCCTTCGCGTTCAGCCGCTCGCCGATGTCGCGGGCCGCGTAGGAGATCACGCCCCGCTTGGTGCGCGGCACGTGCGTCAGTGGCGGGACCTGCGTGGACTCGGTCTCCACGGCCTCGATGATCCGGCCCATGGTCTTCACCGACTCGATGGCGTACCGGCCGACCGACGTCTCGCCGGACAGCATCAGCGCGTCCGCGCCGTCGAGCACCGCGTTCGCCACGTCCGAGGTCTCGGCGCGGGTCGGGCGGGAGTTGGTGATCATCGAGTCGAGCATCTGGGTGGCCACGATGACCGGCTTGGCGTTCTCGCGGGCGATCTGGATCGCGCGCTTCTGCACCAGCGGCACGTGCTCCAGCGGCAGCTCCACGCCGAGGTCGCCGCGGGCGACCATGACGCCGTCGAACGCCAGCACGATCGCTTCGAGGTTGTCGACGGCCTCGGGCTTCTCGATCTTGGCGATCACCGGGCGGCGGCCGTGGCCGACCCGGTCCATCACCTGGTGCACCAGGTCGATGTCGGCGGGCGAGCGCACGAACGACAGCGCGATGAAGTCCACGCCCAGGTTGAGCGCGAACTCCAGGTCCTCGATGTCCTTCTCGGACAGCGCGGGCACGGACACGTCCATGCCGGGCAGCGAGAGGCCCTTGTTGTTGCTGACCGGGCCGCCCTCGGTGACCTCGCAGACCACGTCGGGGCCCTCGATGTCGGTGACGACCAGGCCGACCTTGCCGTCGTCCACCAGCAGCCGGTCGCCGACCTTGGCGTCCTTGGACAGCTCCTTGTACGTGGTGGACACCCGGTCGTGGGTGCCTTCGACGTCCTCCACGGTGACCCGGACGACGTCGCCCGTGCGCCACTCGACGGGGCCGTGGGCGAACCGGCCGAGCCGGATCTTGGGGCCCTGGAGGTCGGCGAGGACGCCCACCGCGCGGCCGGACACGTCCGACGCGGCGCGGACGAGTTCGTAGACCTGCTTGTGGTCGGCATGGCTGCCGTGGCTGAAGTTCATCCTGGCCACGTCCATACCGGCCGCTACCAGCTCGTTGACCTTCTCCTCGGTCGCGGTGGCAGGGCCCAGCGTACAGACGATCTTCGCGCGTCGACTCACGTTGGGAGAGCCTAGCCCCCCGCACTGGACCGATCAGGATGTACCGGGAAGTAATCTCCCCGAAACGGGCAGAATCGGCCTGGTGAGCCGCAGAATCCTCCCGTTCGTGACCGCCGTGTTGCTCAGCGTCATCGTCCTGTTCATGCCCCAGTCAGGTGTGCCGGACTCCCCTCCGGGCACCGACAAGGTGGTGCACGTCCTGCTGTTCGCGCTGCTCGCGGTCACCGGCCTGGTCGCCCGGCTGCCGAGGAACGCGCTGCTCGCCGCCCTGGTGGCGTACGCCGCGGTGTCCGAGGTGCTCCAGTGGCTGATCGTCGCCCTCGGGCGCGGCGGGGACGTGGTGGACGGCCTGGTCGACGTGCTCGGCATCGCCCTCGGGTGGCTGGTGGCGCGGCTCGCGTTCAGCGGCGGAAGCCGACTTCGGTGAGGCCGATGTGGTCGGCGCACCAGTCCACCAACGGGTCGACCTCGCGCCACGCCGCGCGCACCCGGTCCAGGCACTCCGGCTCGTGCAGCACGTCGTCCGGCGGCCACGTCCGGGCCGCGTAGAGCCGCTTGTGCTTGAGCAGCCCGATGCGCGGGTGGTCGGGGTCGAACCCGCGCGGCGGGCGCTTGAGCCGGTCCCCGCGCACCTCCCAGCCGGCGCCGGTGAGCTTCGCGAGGACCTTCTCCAGCGCCTGCCCGCGCACGTCGTCCGCGACCGACTCGCGGTAGCGGGCGACCTGGTCGGGCGCCATCGCGAACGACCCGCCGCCGACGAACAGCCCGGCCGGGCTGATCTGGACGTAGTGCGCCCCGCCGCCGCGACCGAGCTCCACCACTGCGCCGCAGTGGTCTTTGTACGGCGTCTTGTCCTTGCTGAACCGCACGTCCCGGTACGGCCGGAACACCTTGCCCTTGCCGAACTCCGGCTCCAGCGCGGTCAGCAGCGCCTCCATCGGCGCGCGCACGTCGGACAGGTAGGTGTGCTTGTGGTCCTCCCAGTAGGCCTTGGTGTTGTCGACCTCCAGCCCGTCGAAGAAGTCGATGGCGTACTCGCCGAAGCCGGTGAATTCCACAGCGCCCAGCTTACGACCGCTCTTTCGCCGCCATTCGGGCGCTCTATCGCGGGGAATAACCGGTCGGTGACGCGCAGTGCATAATCAGCTGAGTGGGTAGGAAATCGGCGCTGGCCAGTTGGCTGCACGAACTCGACGCTCAGGACATCCGGGACATCCTCACGCTGCGCAAGGACGCGGCGGACGCCCATCCCCACTCGCTGCGCGGTCTCGCCGACGAGCTGAGCACGCCGTCGTCGCTGCGCCTGGCGGTGGGCGGCCTGGACCGCGCGTGCCGTGACGTGCTGGACACCGTGCTGCGGCTGGGGCCCGCGGCGAGCCCCGAGGCCGTCGCGGACCACCTGCGCTGCCACGGGAAGGCGTCCCGGGCCGAGCTGAAGCGCACCCTCACCCAGCTCCGCCGGCGGGCCCTGGTGTGGCCGGAGGGCGACCGGCTCCGCGCCGCCACGGGCCTGCGCCCGACCGAGGGCGAGCCGCCGAGGCGGATCACCCCCGCACCGCGCCCACCTCGCCGGACCGGTCAGCACAAGGGTTTCGCGGACCGCGCCGCGATCACCCCCGCAACGTCCACTGTGGATGGTGTGACCCGGCTGGTCGAGCTGTGTGACAACGATGTCGTCTCCACCCGCAGCGGGGTCGGCCTGCGCGAGCTGCGGCGGATCGCGGGCGTGCTGCGCGCCGACGAGACCCGGACCCGGCTCTGGCTGGAACTGGCCGTGGAGGCGCGCCTGCTGGCCGTCGCCGACCACGACCGCCGGGTGCTGCCCACCACCCGGTCCGACGGCTGGCGCGGCTGCTCCCCCGCGGACCGCCTGGCGGACCTGGTGAAGGCGTGGCCGCGCATGACGTGGCCGCCCGCGAAGCCCCGCCCGGCGCTGGCCGAGTCCGCGGAACCCGGCGACGCGACCCGCCGGGGCGTGCTGGAGCACTACGCGGAACTGGAGGAGGACGAGGCGTTCGAGCACCGGCACGAGGTGGTGGCGGACCTGGTGTGGTCGCACCCGGCCGTGCACAGCCCGCCGACGACGGAGGCGGCGCTGGTGGAGGCGGAGACCATCGGCCTGGTGGCGTTGGGCGCGCTGACCACCCTGGGCCGCGCCGTGCTGGCCGGCAACGCCTCGACGGTGGCGGCCGGGTTCGTGCCGGCCGCCACGTCGAAAGCCCACCTGAGACCGGATCTGACGGCGGTGGTGTCGGGGTTGCCGAGCCGGGAGCTGAGCGCGGCGCTGGACCTCGCCGCGGATCCGGCGCAGGGCCGGTGGCGGTTCAGCGCGGGCAGCGTGCGGCGGGCGTTGGACGCCGGGAACACGCCCGACGAGCTGCTGGCGCGGCTGGCGGAGGTGGCCGAGCACGGCGTGCCGCAGAACCTGGAGCGGTTGGTGCGCGAGGAGGCGCGGCGCCACGGGCAGATCAGCGTCACGACGGTGGCGTGCTGCGTGCGGGCGGACGACCCGCAGCTGCTGACCGAGATCGTCCGCCACCGGTCGTTGAGCCCCTTGGCGTTGCAGCCGCTGGGCCCGACCGTGCTGGCGTCGGCGAAGCCCGCCGGCGAGACGCTGGCCCTCCTCCGCGCCGCCGGCTACGCCCCCACGACCGCGACGCTGGACGGGCGTTCGGTGGTGGAGCGGGTGTCCCGCCGCCGCGTCGAGCCGCCCGCCCGCAAGCTGCCGTCGTGGCGGCCGTGGCGGGCGCCGCTGACCGAGCAGGAGGTCGCGAAGCTCGCGGTGGCCCTGGTGGAACGCGAACGCCCACGACCGCGATCCGTGCCGCCCCGTGCCGAGTCCCGCCGGCTGGGCACCGTGCGGTTGCTGCGCGACCAGTCACTGGTGCTGGGCGACTCCGAGGTCGTGCTGCTGGCCGAGGCCCTGGTGACGCGGACGTCCGTCGAGATCGACGTCGCCAACGGCCCGCGCACGACGATCCGCCACGTCGTCACCCCGGTGGGCCACGCTTCGGGCAGTCTCACCGCGAACGACCCGGACGGCGGTCTGCACGAAATCCTGGTCAGCCACATCCGTTCGGTACGTGCTGTCGTGAACTGACCGGAGCAGTTGTCGCCTCGTTCTCGCGCGGTTGTCGTCGTGCGGTGTCTTCTTGCAGTGTCGTCGTGCGGTTGTCGTCGCGTGGTTCGTCGTCACGCGGCTTCTTTGTCACCGTTTGTCGCACGGTTCGTTCTCACGCAGTCGCCACGCGGTTCGTTGTCGCCGTTTTGTCGCAGCCGGCTGTCACGCGGTTTCGGGGCGGGTCTTCACCTCGATGTCGGCCAGATCGCCGCCACGTGGTCACACGTCGAGCACCCACCCCGGATGGTCGATGAACGGGTTCCGGTTGCCCTGGATCTCCGCGATCGCCGCGTTCCGGTGCAGCTCGTGTTCGGTCACCGGGTCGTTCCGGTGCCACGCCACCAGTTCGGACAGCCGCCGCTCGTCCACGATCCCCGGGTAGCGCACCAGGAAGTAGAGCGTCGCCCGCGCGACCGCGCCCCGGCCCTCCCGGGGTTGGGAGGTGTCCGCGTCGCCGGTCTCGCGGGTGAACAGGTGGTGCAGGTCCCCGCGCATCGGCTCACGTTTGCCGAACAGCGCTTGCGGCACGACGTGTTCGCAGTTGAACGGCAACGCCGCCTCCAGCAGGTCGAACTCCTCGGGCAGCGTCCCCGGGTCGGGCACCCCGCCCGCCGCCAGCTCGCGGAACCGACGTGTCCGGGCAGCTTCCGCCGCCACGTCGGCGCGGATCAGGTCCTCGGGGTCGACCGCGGCGCCCGAGTGGAGGCTGCGCAGCTTCAGGTCGGGGTGCAGGTCCACCCACGGGTACACCATCCGCACCGGCCGGTAGGCGGGGCGGCGGACGTGCGTGCGTTCCAGCAGTCCGTGCAGCACCGAACGGTGGGGGACGGTGATGTCGGCGTAGTACCGGTCCCGCGCCGCCCGGTCGGCCACCGCGTCGTAGTAGACCCGGCTCCGCCCGATGTCCAGGTTCACCAGCGCCGCCCGGAGTTCGGCGTCGGTCTCCGCCGGGGCCGGGGCGGGGTCGAAGACGCGGGCGCGGAGCTGGGCGGCCGGGCCGCTCAACGGGCGCTCCCGCAGCGCCCGCAGGATCCGACTGATCCGCACACCTTCGCCCGCGCGCCAGGCGAGCCGCTGCTCGCCGAGGTCGGGCGACCACGGCAGGCCGTCGGACGTGACCGGCTCACCCCCGTCGTCGGTGGCGGGGACGCCGGAGTGGTGCAGCGCCACGACTTCCCACTGGTCGTTGAAGACCACCGCGCCGGACGTGCCGACGCCGGCCTCGTAGTGCACGAAGTTCTCCAGCACGTCGACCAGGACGTGTGCGCGCAGCGCGAACTGCTTCGGCCCGCCGGCGGGGAACAGCACGACGTTGAGCCGTTCGCCGAGGATCGCCTTGCCCTCCTGCTCGATCAACGACAGGTGCGGCGGCAGGGTCGGCACCTCCTCCACCGCCACCACGGTGAAGTCCAGCGCCATGTCGCTGAGGAAGAACAGCTCCGGCCGGCACGCCACCCGCACGTCGTCGAACTCCACCGAGCCCGAGGCTGCCTCGGTGACGCTCGGCAACACGTGACTCGCCGTCAACAACAAGGAAGGCGCGATCAGCAGGCCCGTGCCCCACCGCCCGGCGACGTGCAACCGCCCCACCGCGCGAGCCGCCTGAACACCGGATTCGAGAAAACCGGCGTCCACCAACGTGTCGCGCCCGATGAGCCGTTCCAGGTCGAGTTCCCGAGGACCGCGAACCGGTGGTGACGCACCGCGTTCGACCGAGGACGCCAGCTGCCAGTCCACCCCGAGCCGGTCGAGGCGCCGAGTCACGCGGTGTGGTGCGTCGGTGTGCAGGACGCCGCGGCGGGCGACCGAGGCGCAGCCGCGCTTGCGTTGCGCCGCACGGCCTTCGTAGCGGGCACGCGTGGTGGCAAGGCGGGACTGGAGAGCGTCGGACGTCATCGTCCACCTCCTCAGGGGAAGCGTCGATGCGGACGGCACAACCGTTACGCCATGATGGGGGGATGCCTTTGGACTTCGACCGCTACCGGGCCGAGATCGTCACCCAAGCCGAACTGTTGAGAGGACACGTCCGAGGAGCCGACCCGACGTCGAAGGTGCCGAGCTGTCCGGATTGGACCCTCGGGCAGTTGCTCCGGCACATCGGTGCGGGCCTGGACTGGGCGGCCGAGATACTTCGGACGAGGGCCACCGCACCGTTGGCCGACGACGCACTGCGCAACCTCGAGGGCTACCGGGACCGCGCACCGGAACCGTTGGCCGACGCGGCGGTGGAAGCGGCACACCGCCTGGCCGACGCGTTGGGCGAGGCAGGCCCGGACGCCGAGGTGTGGACGGCGGTCCCCGGCGAGGGCCCGGTCTTCTGGGCCCGGCGCTTCACCCACGAGTCGCTGATCCACCGGGCCGACGCGGCGCTCACGGTGGGTGCCGAGTACGTCACGGACCCGGTGATCGCCGAGGACGCGCTGGACGAGTGGCTGTACCTGCACACCCTGCCGGTCATGTTCGACTTCCACCCGCAGCTGCGCGAACTGCTCGGCCCGGACCGGACGCTGCACTTCCACGCGACCGACGTGGCGGACGCGGAGTGGGTGGTCGACCTGACCGGTGAGCTGATCACCTGGCGGCACGCGCACGAGAAGTCGGCGGTCGCGGCCCGGGGGTCGCTCACGGACCTCCTGCTGACCGTCTACGGCCGGCGGGACGTGGGCGTGCTGGACGTGGTCGGTGACCGCGACCTGCTCGACTTCTGGCTGGAACGAGTCAGCTTCGGCTGAGCCGATCGCCCTTGGCGGCCGTCAGGAACCGACCGAACCCGGCCGGGCTGAGCGCGACCTGGCCACCTTCCGGAGCCTTGCTGTCCCGAACAGCCACGACGGCCGCCAAGCGCGCGACCTCGACACAGTTGTTGCCGTCCATCCCGCTGTAGCTCGACCTACGGAACATGCGCCGCCTCCGGTTGCCTAGCTGTACTCACCGGCAACCTTACGCATGAACCTCCGGGTCTCCTCAAAGCTCATCGCCAGGCCGGTCAAGCGCGCCCAGGACTGGTCGAAGGCTGCCACGATGCGCTTGTCATCCATGTACCGCAGTTCGGCCAGGTTCTCGGTGTAGGCGAACTCGAGCGGACCCGCCGCGCCGGGCGAGGGGATGCGCAGCAGCACAAAGCAGTCTCGGATCGCGGTGTGCTGTACGCGGGTCTTGAAGGGCAGCACCTGCAAGCGGATGTTCGGCAGCTTCGACAGCTTGATCATGTAGTTGATCTGCTCGCGCATCACCTCGGGCGGAGCGTACTGTCGCCGCAGAGCCGCTTCGGAGATCACAAAAGCGACCTGCGGCGGGTTCTCCTTGTAGAAGATCTCCTGCCGCACCAACCTCGCCTTGACCCGGTCGTCCAAGTCCTTCGGGTCGTGAGCGAACAGCGACCGGATGAAGGGCTCGCACTGCAACAGGCCTGGCGGAACCTCGCTCTCGACAGTTCGGATCAGGTCGCAGTTCTCCTCCAGGTCGATCATGGTCCGGAACGACTCCGAGTACATGCTTCGGATGCCCGTCCACTTGCCGCGCTGGTGGTTGCCGCGGCGCAGCTCCAGCAGCGCCTCGATGTAGGCCTCGTCGGTCACCCCGAAGCCCTTGAGCAGCAAGAGCAGATCCCCCAGAGTGATGCTGGCCTGACCTGACTCCAACTCGGTCATCTTGGTCTGGTGCTTCTCGATCAGTGCCGCCGCCTGGGTCTGGGACAAGCCTGCCCGGTCCCTCAGGTATGCGAGTTCCTTGCCGAGCAACAGCTTCTTCGCAGTCGGCGTGACCTTGGCCATGCCGCAACACTACCGCCGGCCCGCCGGCCACCGGGATCACTCGATCGTGGGAGTACTTAAACTTCCATTATGGCGATACGGTCCCATGGCAACTTCAAGCATGGAGGTAAGCATGGGACTAGGGGTAGAGGTCGACTCGTTCGTCCAGCTCGAGGACGACTGCACGATCAAGATCGAAGACCTGCACAGCCAGTACGTCCACCTGCGCATCGGCGGGAGCGACACCGGCTTGACGTTGTCACTCAGCGAAGGCGCGCTGAGGAAGCTGGCCGAGAAGACCGCCGAGGCGCTACAACCCGTCGAACCGACGTAGACCACGAAAACCGCCCGCAGACGACGAAGTCTGCGGGCGGTCTCGGGCGTCGGCGCTACACCGTCGCCACACCGTCGTCGCTACACCACCGCGAGCGGCAGTTGGTTCGGGATGACGGGGGAAGGCAGGTCGGAGGAGCCGGTCAGGAACCGGTCGACGGCGTTGGCCACCGAACGGCCCTCGGCGATCGCCCACACCACCAGCGAAGCACCCCGGTGCGCGTCACCGCACACGAACACCCCCGGAGCTTGGGTCTGCCAGTCGGAACCGCACGAGATGGTGCCGCGAGAGGTCAGGTCGATGCCCAAGGCGTCCAGCAGCGGCATGTGCTCGACGCCTTCGAAACCGATCGCCAGCAGCACCAGGTCCGCCGGCAGCACCTGGACCTCCTCCGACGTCGGCACGACCACCCGGCGTCCCGAGGCGTCCTTCTCCACCCGGACCTCGCGCAGCCGGATCTGCCGGACGTGCCCGTCCTCGTCCCCGACGAAGCTCTCCACGGCGACGGCGAACTTCCGCTCGCCCGCCTCCTCGTGCGCGGGGTACGTCCGCAGGATCCACGGCCACACCGGCCACGGCGAGCGCTCGTCGTCGCGCTGCGAAGGCGGCTGCGGGTACTGGTCGAGCTGCAACACCGAAGCGGCGCCTTGGCGCGTCGCCGTCCCGTAGCAGTCCGCGCCCGTGTCACCGCCGCCGATGATCACGACGTGCTTGCCCGCGGCGTCGATCCCGGGCGCGCCATCGCCTTCGCAGGCCCGGTTCGCGGGCACCAGGTGCTCCATGGCGAGGTGGATGCCGGCCAGCTCGCGACCGGGTGTGGTCGTGTCGTCACGGCCGCGCAGAGCGCCGACCGCCAGCACCACGGCGTCGAACCGCTCGCGGAGCTGCTCGACCGTCAGGTCGACCCCGACCTCGCAGCCGGTGACGAACTTCGTGCCTTCCTTGCGCAGCTGGGAGAGCCGCCGATCGAGGACCTTCTTCTCCATCTTGAACTCGGGGATGCCGTAGCGCAGCAGGCCGCCGAGCCGGTCGTCGCGCTCGTACACGGTGACCTCGTGCCCGGCCCGGGTCAGCTGCTGCGCCGCCGCCAGACCCGCCGGGCCGGAACCCACGACGGCGACGCGCTTCCCGGACGACACGTGCGACTGCGCGGGCTTGACCAGGCCCTGGTCCCACGACACGTCCGCGATCGCCTGCTCGACCCGCTTGATCGCGACCGCACCGCCCGCGTCGTGGCTGATCGCCAGGACGCACGCGGCCTCGCACGGGGCGGGGCAGAGCCTGCCGGTGAACTCGGGGAAGTTGTTGGTGGCGTGCAGGCGGTCCGACGCCTGCTCCCAGTCGCCCCGGCGCACCAGGTCGTTCCACTCCGGGATCAGGTTGCCCAGCGGGCAGCCCGCCGAGCCCGAGTGGCAGAACGGCACGCCGCAGTCCATGCACCGGGCGGCCTGGGTCCTCACCTGGGAGCCGCGCGTCTCCGCGTCGAGGTCCAGGTAGACCTCGTTCCAGTCGGACAGCCGCTCGGCCGCCGGGCGCTTCTTCGCGTCGGCGCGGTCGTGCTTGAGGAAACCGTACGGGTCAGCCACGGGAAGCCTCCATGATCGCCTGGTCGACGTCCCGTCCTTCCGCGCGGGCGAGCCTCATCGCTTCGAGCACGCGCTGGTAGTCACCGGGCATGACCTTCGTGAACGCCGCGGACCGCCGGGGCCAGTCGCCGAGCAGCGACGCGGCCACGGCCGATCCGGTGAGCTCGTGGTGCCGTTCCACCACTTCGCGCAGCCACCGCAGGTCGTCCCCGCCCGGCCGCTGCAACTCGACCATCGCCTGGTTGACCGAGGCGGGATCGAGGTCCAGCACGTACGCGATGCCGCCGGACATGCCCGCGGCGAGGTTGCGGCCGGTCGGTCCGAGCACCACGGCACGGCCGCCGGTCATGTACTCGAACGCGTGGTCGCCGACGCCTTCGGCGACCGCGAGAGCACCGGAGTTCCGCACGCAGAACCGCTCACCGACGCGTCCGCGCAGGAAGATCTCGCCGGCGGTCGCGCCGTAGCCGATGACGTTGCCCGCGATCACCTGCCGTTCGGCCGCGAACGGGGCGTCGGGGTGCGGGCGCACGACGATCCGTCCGCCGGACAGCCCCTTGCCCACGTAGTCGTTCGCGTCGCCGACCATCTCCAGCGTGACGCCGCGCGGGATGAACGCGCCCAGCGACTGGCCGGCGGAGCCGGTGAACGTCACGTGGATCGTGTCGTCGGGCAGGCCGTCACCACCGAACCGGCGGGTCACCTCCGCGCCGAGCAGCGTGCCGACGGTGCGGTTCACGTTGCGCAGCGGGAGTTCCAGCCGCGCCGGGTGCGCGTCCTCCAGGGCCGCTTCGGCGAGCTGGATGAGCGTGCGGTCGAGTGCCTGCGCCAGGCCGTGGTCCTGCTCGCGGACCCGTCGCTTCGCCGTGCGGTACGGGGTTTGCGGCACCTCGAAGACCGGCGTCAGGTCCAGGCCCGCCGCCTTCCAGTGCTCGACGGCCCGGTCGGTCTCCAGCAGCTCGGCGTGGCCGACGGCCTCGTCGATGGTGCGGAAACCCAGCGCCGCCAGGTGTTCCCGGACCTCCTGGGCGATGAACTCGAAGAAGTTCACCACGTGGTCGACCTGGCCGGTGTAGCGCTTGCGCAGCTCGGGGTTCTGCGTGGCCACGCCGACCGGGCAGGTGTCCAGGTGGCAGACCCGCATCATCACGCAGCCCGCGACGATCAGCGGGGCCGTGGCGAAGCCGAACTCCTCCGCGCCGAGCAGGGCGGCGACCACGACGTCGCGGCCGGTGCGCAGCGCGCCGTCCACCTGCACGGTGATGCGGTCGCGCAAGCCGTTGAGCAGCAACGTCTGCTGGGTCTCGGCGAGGCCGATCTCCCACGGCGTCCCGGCGTGCTTCAGCGAGTTCATCGGAGAAGCGCCGGTCCCGCCGTCGTGGCCGGAGATGAGCACGACGTCCGCGTGCGCCTTGGCGACACCCGCCGCGACCGTGCCGACGCCGACCTCGCTGACCAGCTTGACGTGCACGCGGGCCTGCTCGTTGGCGTTCTTCAGGTCGTGGATGAGCTGCGCCAGGTCCTCGATCGAGTAGATGTCGTGGTGCGGCGGCGGGGAGATCAGGCCCACGCCCGGGGTCGAGTGCCGGGTCCGCGCGATCCACGGGTACACCTTGTAGCCGGGCAGCTGCCCGCCCTCGCCCGGCTTCGCGCCCTGCGCCATCTTGATCTGGATGTCGCTGGCGTTGACCAGGTACTCGCTGGTCACGCCGAACCGGCCGGACGCGACCTGCTTGACGGCGGACCTGCGCTCGGCGTCGTAGAGCCGCTCCGGGTCCTCGCCGCCCTCACCGCTGTTCGACCGGCCACCGAGCCGGTTCATCGCGATGGCGAGGGTCTCGTGCGCCTCGGCGGAGATCGAGCCGTAGGACATGGCACCGGTGTTGAACCGCTTCACGATGGACGACACCGGTTCGACCTCGTCGATCGGCACCGGCTCGCGGGCGGTCTTCAGCCGGAACAGGCCGCGCAGCGTGCCACCCTGGCGGGCCAGGGCCTCCACCTCTTCGGTGTACCGGCGGTAGACGTCCTGCTTGCCGGTCTTCGTGGCGTGCTGCAACAGGAACACCGTCTCCGGCGTGAACAGGTGCAGTTCGCCTTCACGGCGGTAGGCGTACTCGCCGCCGACTTCGAGCCTGCGGTGCACGCGGTCGGTCGGGTTGTCCGGGTACGCGCGGCGGTGGCGCAGCGCGACTTCCTCGGCCAGCACGTCGAGCCCCGCACCGCCGAGCTTGGACACCGTGCCGGTGAAGTACTCGTCCAGCAGGTCCGTGGACAGGCCGACGGCCTCGAACACCTGGGCCGCGGTGTACGCGCCGACCGTCGAGATGCCCATCTTGGACATGATCTTCAGGGTGCCCTTGACCAGCGCCGACACGTAGTTGCGGACGGCCTTGCGGGGCTCGATGCCGCTGATCGCGCCTTGCAGGACCAGGTCTTCGATGGTCTCGAACGCCAGGTACGGGTTCACCGCCGCCGCGCCGTAGCTCAGCAGTGCCGCGATGTGGTGCACCTCGCGGGCGTCGCCGGTCTCCACGACCAGCGCGACCCGCAGGCGTTCCTTGGTGCGCACCAGGTGGTGGTGCACGGCGGAGACCAGCAGCAGCGACGGGATCGGGGCCAGCCGGTGGTCCGAGTCGCGGTCCGACAGCACCAGGATGCGCGCCCCGGCGGCGATCGCCTCGGACGCCTCGCGGCGGACCCGCTCGACGGCCGCCGCGAGCGCCTCGCCGCCACCGTCCACTTCGTACAGTCCGTTGAGGACGGTGCAGGCGAAGCCGGGCAGGTCGCCGTCGTCGTTGATGTGGATGAGCTTGGCCAGCTCGTCGTTGTCGATCACCGGGTAGGTCAGCTTGATGTGCCGGCAGCTGACCGGGCCGGGCTCCAGCAGGTTCTGCTCCGGGCCCATCACCCGCGACACCGAGGTGACGATCTCCTCGCGGATCGCGTCCAGCGGCGGGTTCGTGACCTGGGCGAAGTTCTGCACGAAGTAGTCGTAGAGCAGCCGGGAGCGCTGGGACAGGGCGGCGACCGGGGTGTCGGTGCCCATGGAGCCCAGCGGTTCCATGCCGCCGACCGCCATCGGGCCGAGCAGGATCCGCAGTTCCTCTTCGGTGTAGCCGAACGTGAGCTGGCGGCGCACCACCGACTCGTGGCTCTGCACCACGTGCTCGCGGTCGGCGAGGTCGGCCAGCTCCAGCAGGCCCGCGTGCAGCCACTCGTCGTAGGGCAGGTCGTCGGCCAGGTCGGACTTGACCTCGTCGTCGTCCACCAGCCGGCCCTGGACGGTGTCGACCAGGAACATCTTGCCGGGCTGGAGGCGCCCCTTGGCGACCACCCGGTCCGGGGGGACGTCCAGCACGCCGGTCTCCGACGCCAGCACGACGCGGCCGTCGGCGGTCTGCCACCAGCGCGCCGGGCGCAGCCCGTTGCGGTCCAGCACCGCGCCGACCAGCGAGCCGTCGGTGAACGTGACGCACGCCGGACCGTCCCACGGCTCCATCAGGGACGCGTGGAACTCGTAGAACGCGCGGCGCTTGGGGTCCATCGAGGCGTGGTTCTCCCAGGCCTCGGGGATCATCATCAGCACCGCGTGCGGCAGCGACCGGCCGCCCAGGTGCAGCAGCTCCAGCACCTCGTCGAACGAGGCCGAGTCGGAGCCCTCCGGGTGGCAGATCGGGAACAGCCGGGACAGGTCGCCGGGGATGAGGTCGGACGCGAGCAGCGCCTCCCGGGCGCGCATCCGGTTCCGGTTGCCGCGCACGGTGTTGATCTCGCCGTTGTGCGCCACGTACCGGAACGGGTGGGCCAGCGGCCACGACGGGAACGTGTTGGTGGAGAACCGCGAGTGGACCAGGGCGATCGCGCTGGCCAGCCGCTCGTCCCGCAGGTCGGGGAAGAAGGTGGGCAGCTGGCCGGTGGTCAACATGCCCTTGTAGACCAGGGTGCGCGCGGACAGCGACGGGAAGTAGGTGCCGACCTGGGCGGCGACCGTCTCGTGCTCCACCCGCTTGCGCAGGGCGAACGTGAGCCGGTCCAGCTCCACACCGGACTTGCCCTCGCCCTCGGCGCGGACGAACAGCATCGCGAAGTGCGGCATGACCGACTGCGCCGTCGGCCCGACGGCGGCGCGGCCCGGGTCGACCGGCACGTCCCGCCAGCCGAGGACGCGCAGCCCCTCTTCCTCGGCGATCCGCTCCGCAAGCGTTTGCGCCTTGGCCCGGTCCTGCTCGTCGCGCGGCAGGAACGCGATGCCGGCCGCGTAGCCGCCGGCCTCGGGCAGGTCGAAGTCCACCACCGACCGCAGGAAGGCGTCCGGCAGTTGGACCAGGATCCCCGCACCGTCCCCACTGGTCGGTTCGGCCCCGGCGGCGCCGCGGTGTTCGAGGTTCGCCAGCGCGGTCAACGCGTCGACGACAATGCCGTGGGACCGCCGCCCCTCGATGTCGGCGACCATCGCCACACCGCAGGCGTCACGTTCCGCAGTCGGGTCGTAGAGCCCCTGCGGGGACGGGATGGCGGAGAAGATCACTGCGCAGACCTCCTTCGTCGTCCTATGAAAGAACGAGTCCTCGTGTCCAGTTCCTGGGAATCCGGCTGCTGGGCACGGGACGACGATGGCCCGCGTGTTGACGCGACTTTAACAGCCGCGAAACCAGGAGACACCATCGAGAAGGTGATCCCGGTCATTGACGCGTAACGATTCGGGCGGGCAGAGCGACATTGCGGCCGGCCTTGTTGCGCGGTTGTGCAGCATAACCGAGCGACCGGCACCGTGCGCGCCGATGAGAGCTGGACTACGCCCGCACGGGTGACCCCGGTCGAGCGAAATCACACTCCACCGGCGCGGTGGGCGCGGTGGGCGCGGTGGGCGCGGTGGGCGCGACAGCGTGGACGAGCCCCGCAGCTCCACCGGCGCGGTGGTGCGGCTGCGGGGCTCGCGGGCGGGGTGGTCTGCGGGGGCGTCTAGCGGGAGCCCGCGCCGACCGGCTCGCGGTCGTCGGTGTCCTCCCCGTGCTGCCGGTCCATCAGCGCGTCGACGTCCACGTCCGACGGGTGGTCGAGCACCTCCTTCAACCGCGCCCGGTCCAGCTGGCCCTGCCAGCGGGCGACCACCAGCGTGCCGACGCCGTTGCCGATGACGTTGGTGATGGCCCGCGCCTCGGACATGAACCGGTCGATGCCCACGATCAGCGCGATGCCCACCGCCGGGATGGCGCTGTTGGCCTCGAACGCGGTGAGCGACGCCGCCAGCGTCACCAGCCCCGCCCCGGTCACGCCCGCCGCGCCCTTGGACGCCAGCAGCATGAACAGCAGCAGCCCGATCTGCGTGCCGATCCCCACGTCGTGGCCGGTCGCCTGGGCGATGAAGATCGCGCCCATGGTGAGGTAGATGCACGTGCCGTCCAGGTTGAACGAGTAGCCGGTCGGGATGGTCAGGCCCACCACCGACTTGTCCGCGCCGGCCGCCTCCAGCTTCACCAGCATCCGGGGCAGCACGGACTCCGAGGACGACGTGCCGAGCACGATCAGCAGCTCGTCCTTGATGTACCGCAGGAACTTGAAGATCGAGAATCCGGCGTAGAGCGCCACCCCGCCGAGCACCACCAGGACGAACAGCAGGCAGGTCGCGTAGAACGACCCCATCAGCCACGCCAGCTTGCCCAGGATCGTGCCGCCGAACTTGCCGATGGTGTAGGCGATCCCGCCGAACGCGCCGATCGGCGCGGCGTACATGACGATCTTGATCACGCCGAACATGACCTTGGCGACGGTGTCCAGCGCGGAGACCACCTTCTCGCCGTGCTTGCCCATCCCGGCCACCGCGACCGCCACCAGGATCGCCACCAGCAGCACCTGGATCAACTGGCCGTCGGTGAACGCGCCGACGAACGACTTCGGCACCAGGCTGAGGATGAACCCGGTGACGCCGGTCTCGGCGGTCTTCGCGTCGGCCAGCGTCTTCGAGGCGGCTTCGTCGTTGATCGGGATCGACGGCCCGTGGTGGCCGGGCTGCACGAGGTTCACCACGACCAGACCGATCACCAGGGCGACCGTCGTCATGGCGGTGAAGTACAGGATGGTCCGCAACGCCAGGCCGCCCGCCTTGGCGAGGTTGCCCAGACCCGCGATGCCGACCACGACGGTGCAGAAGATGGTGGGCGCGATGACCACCTTGACCAGCGCGACGAAGAAGTCCGCCAGCCACTTCATCCCCGAGGCCTGGACGGGGAACGCGTAACCGACGATCACGCCCAGCACGATCGACACCAGCACCCAGAAGTACAGGTGCCGGTAGATCGGTTTGCGCTGACGTGTCGGCGTGGTGGCCACGTCTCCTCCAGGGGGACCGGTGCGGCGGGGGTTGGTCAGTGATCCTGGGCACAGCCCCCACCTGCGACAAGACGGCCGCCGGAAACTTCAGATGCCTCTGACGTAACTCGTCGTCCACTCGTCCGACGGGACTAGTCTGCGGGCGTGCAGGTGTCCCGGCGCTCGCTGCTCCTCGCCGCCGCGGTGGCGGGCGTGCCCGCGTGCACGTCCGCGCGCCCGATCGCGCCCGAGGAGCTGGTCCTGGCCACGGGGCCGGACGGGGCGGTGTTCCAGGAGATCGGCAGGGCGCTCGCGGGTGCGTTGGCCGACCAGCTGCCCGACACCCGGGTGGTCGCGCGGATCACCGGGGCGTCGGTGGAGAACGTCCGGCTGCTGACCGAGGGAGAGGTCCATTTAGGACTGTCCTCTTTGGATCCGCTGTACGGGGCGCAGCTGAGTGCGGACGACCCGGGCGGGATCAGCGCGGTCGGGCGGCTGTACGACAGCTTCCTCCAGGTCGTGGTGCCGGAGGGCGCACCGGTGCACCGGCTGGCGGACCTGGCCGGCGCCAGGGTCTCGTTCGGCCCCCACGAGTCCGGGACCGAGTTCACCGCCACCCGGCTGCTCGACCTGCTGGGGATACGGGTGGACGCGAGGAGGATGGTGCACGCCGAGGCCGCGCGGCAGTTGGCGGCGGGGGCCATCGACGCCCTGGTGGCGTTGACCGGGATTCCGACGCCGGCGATCACCGGCCTGCTGGGCGGCTTCCCGATCCGCCTGCTGGACCTGCCGGACGAGGCCGAGCGCCTGGCCGAGTCCTACGGCGGCCCTTACGTGCCGGTGACGATCCCGGCGACGACGTACGGGGCGCTGGGACCGTGCCGGACGTTCGCCGTGCCCAACCTGCTGCTGGCCGCCAGTTCGCTGGACGCGTCCGTGGTCGAGGTCGTGACCCGGACCGTGTTCACCGAGTCGGCCCGGATCGCCGCCGGCCACCCGGAGGCCGGCCGGATCAACGTCCGCACCGGCATCGCGACCGGCCGGGTGCCGCTGCACCGCGGCGCCGAGCGCTGGTTCCGTTCGGTGAAGCGGTGACGTCCGCCGTGCGCTGAGCCGCCGTGCGCTGAGCCACGTCGTCCGCTCTCGCGGGAGTTCAGGCGTCGAACCAACCCGCCTTCAGCGTGACGACCGCGTCCAGCCCATGCGGCTCGACGGGCGACAACCGGAGTTCACCGCCCGCGCCGGCGGTCAACTCGGCGCAGATCGACAGCCCCATTCCGGTGCCCGCGACGTTCTGGTGGCGGGGCGCGCGCCAGAACCGCCGCAACGCCAGCCTGCGCTCCTCCGGGGCCAGCCCTTCGCCGTCGTCGGTGACGTGCAGTTCCACCCTGTCGCCGTTCGGGGAGCCCCAGACCTCGATCCGAGTGGCCCCGGACAGCCGGATGGCGTTGCCGACCAGTTCGTCCAGCACGCTGCCCAGTCCGCCGGGGGGTTCCAGGACGCGGAGGCCTTCGGGCACGTCCACGTCGAGTTCGACGTCCCCGGCCAACGCGCGCCAGCCGGGGACGTGGGTGGCGAGCAGCGAGTCGACGTCCACGGGTTCGGCGGCGGACGCGCTGTCCAGCCGCGTCGCGGCCAGCAGGGTGTCCAGCACCCGCCCCATCTCCTCGGCTTCGTCGACCGCGATGCTGTGCGCCTCCCGTCCGGCGTCGTCGGTGACGTGGGGTGCGAGGTTGTCGACGGCGAGCCTCAGGCTGGCCAGGGGGTTGCGCAGCTGGTGGGAGGCGTCGGAGACGAAGGCGCGTTGGCGGCGGAGGGCGCGGCCGACCACGTCGACCATGGCGTTGAACGAGGCGGCGAGCCTGCGCAGTTCGGGCGGACCGCCCACCTCGTCGGCACGGGCGTCGAGCTCGCCGCCGGCCACGGCGGCGGTGGCCTCGTCCAGCCTCCGGACCGGCCTGAGGACCCACCGCGACATCGGCCAGGCCACCGCCACCACACCGAGCACGGGGATGAGGCCCAGCAGCGCCAGAACGCCCCACTGGCGCAGGATGGCGTGACGGAGGCCGTCGGTGGGCGAGACCGTGACGACGGCGGCCACCACCTCGCTGTCGCGGCCCACCGGTTCCACTACGACCAGGTTCACGTCCTCCCACGGCCAGATCGACTCGTCGGCTTCGCCCCGGTAGCCGCTGAACGCCGCGTCCAGGCCGGTCTGCACGTCCGGGTCGGTCAGGGCGAAGGGTCGGCGGGAGCTTTCGATGACTGTGCGGTCGGTGCTGACGAGGGCGACGGGGATGCCGTAGAGCTGGTCGTAGCGGTCGAGTTCTTCGCGCAGGGCGGTGCGGCGGCCGGAGGCGAGGGCGTTCTCGGCGAGGGAGGCGAAGCGACTGGCGTCGCCGAGGCGGTCGAGGTAGGTCTCCTGGCTCTCGCCCTGGACCACGGCGAAGGCCAGCGGCACGCCCAGGGCGGCGACCAGTGCCACCAGGAGCGGCACGATGAGGACAAGCAGTCGGCGCAGCATCAGACCTCGTCGGGGGTTCGGCCGGCCATCCTGCCTCATCCGCGGCGGCCCGGTCGTTGTGGGCGGAGAGGTGCTCTGGCCGTAGGGGTCTGACCGCAAGGCGCTTCGGCTGAAGGGGGCTGTGCGATGGGCCGGCCGGGTGGTTGCCGGGCGGTTCGGTCGGTGGTGGCCTCGGTCGGCGCAACCTCGGGGGTGTGAGCGGCGTCATGTGGGGTGCCGGGGATTCCCGGCCGTGAAGGGGGATGGTGTTGATGGTTCGTCGAATCGCGTTAATGGTTTTCGCCTTGGTTTCGGCCTTGGTGGTCGTGGTGGTGCCCTCGGCGTCGGCTGCGCCCGGGGCCTGCGGGATCGAGTGGGGCTCGTTGCCGAAGAGCGCTCCGCCTTCGGTCGCCGGGAACCTCACCGACATCAGGGCCGGTCGGCAGGACTGCTACGACCGGTTGGTGTTCGACTTCCGGGGCACGAACGACGGGTACGTCGTCCAGTACGTCGACAACGTCTACGAGGACGGGTCCGGGCGGCTGGTGCCGTTGCGGGGTGGGGCGAAGTTGCAGGTCGTCGTCTACTCGCCGGCTTACGACGACAACGGCAACCCCACCTACACGTACCCCAACCGGGCCGAGTTGGTGGACGTGGCCGGGTACTCGACGTTCCGGCAGGTCGCCTGGGCCGGGTCGTTCGAAGGGCAGACCACGGTCGGGCTCGGGGTTCGGGCACAGCTGCCGTTCCGCGTGTTCACGCTGCCCGGCCGCGTGGTCGTGGATGTCGCCCACCAGTGGTGACGCCGCCTCGGCGGTGACGCCGTCCCAGCGACTGTTCAGGGGTGGGCTGCCGCCCGGTAGCCCACCCCGCGAATCGTCTCGATCTTCACGGCGTCGCCGAGCTTCCCGCGCAGCGCCGCGATGTGGGTGTCGAGCGTGCGTGACGGCGCTTCCCAGTGCGCCTGCCACACCTGGTCCACGATCAGGTCCCGGCTGACCACCGTCCCGGCTCTCGTCACGAGCAGCGCGAGAAGGTCGAACTCCTTGCGGGTCAACGGGATCGGCCTGCCGTCGACGGTGGCCTCACGGGTCGCGGAGTCCAGGGTGAGCGGGCCGAGGGTCACCTGGTGGGAGTGGTCCTCGACGGCTCGGGCCGCGCGGGTCCGGCGGAGGACCGCTTCGATGCGGGCCAGCAGTTCCGCCGTGCCGAAGGGTTTGACCACGTAGTCGTCGGCGCCCGCGCGCAGGCCCAGCACGCGTTCGCGCTCCTCGCCGCGGGCGGTCACCGTGATGACCGCCGTGCCCGGCCGGTGCCTCAGTTCGCGCAGCACGTCCAAGCCGTCCCTGTCGGGCAGGCCCAGGTCGAGCAGCACGACGTCGGCGGGAGGCGCGGTCAGCGCGGCGGCGGCCGTCGCCACCCGGTGCACCTCGTAGCCCGCGTGCCGGAGAGCGGTCAGCAGACCACGCGCCACCCGGTCGTCGTCTTCGACGACGAGGATGCGCATCGTGCCTGCTAGTCCGGCTTGTCGCCGGGCTTGGTGTCCGGGACCGTGCGCGACTCGGCTTTCACGTCTACCTCGTCCGGTTTGCCGCTGCTGCCGTCACCGGTGGTGCGCTCGCCGACAGCGCGGTCACCGGTGGTGCGGTCGCCGACAGCGCGTTCGCCGGAGGTGCGGTCGCCGGCGGCACGGTCGTCCGCTGTGCCATCGCCGGTGGTGTCCGCCGATCCGGAGTCCCGCGCCGCAGGCGTGGCACCACCCGCGGATGCGGCACCACCCGCGGGCGTGGCACCGTCCCCGGTCTCCGAGGCCTCCGCGTCACCGCGCACGATGACCTCGCGGTCGCCCTTCTTCGCGGTCAGCGCGAGGTACACCACCGCGCCGAGGAACACGACCACGGACGTGATCACGTTGATCCGCAGGCCGAACACCTGGTTGGCCGGGTCGGTCCGCATGATCTCGATCCAGAACCGGCCTGCCGTGTAGCCCGCGACGTACAGCGCGAACACCCGCCCGTGGCCCAGCCGGAAGCGGCGGTCGGCCCACACGATCAGCAGCGCCACGCCCAGGTTCCACAGCAGCTCGTACAGGAAGGTCGGGTGCACGATGTCGATCGGCGTGTGGTCCAGCGCCACGCCGTTCAGCTCGTCCTTCAGCCCGGTCGCCGGGTCGACCCGGTCGTAGATCTCCAGGCCCCACGGCAGCGTGGTCGGACCGCCGTACAGCTCCTGGTTGAAGTAGTTGCCGAGGCGGCCGATGGCCTGCGCTACGACGATGCCCGGCGCCAGCGCGTCCGCCATCGCGGGCAGCGGGATGCCCCGCCGCCGGCACGCGATCCACGCCCCGACGCCGCCCAGCGCGATGGCGCCCCAGATGCCCAGGCCGCCGTTCCAGATGGCGAAGGCCTCCCACGGGTTCTTGCCCTCGCCGAAGTACTTCTGGTGGTCGGTCGCCACGTGGTACAGCCGGCCGCCGACCAGCCCGAACGGCACCGCGAACACCGCGATGTCGGTGACCTCGCCCTTCAGCCCACCGCGCGCCACCCAGCGCCGCTCGCCCCACCAGATCGCCACGATGATGCCGGCGATGATGCACAGCGCGTAGGCGCGGATCGGGACCGGCCCCAACTGCCAGACGCCTTGGTCCGGGCTGGGGATCGTCGCGAGGAAAGTCGTCACCACGGCCACCACCGTAGTGGGTGCGCCGAATCGGCCTACGGCGACAGCTCGATTGTTACCGGGAAGGGTCGGTCGAGCCTCAGCACACCCGCCTCGCTGCGCACCGCTTCCACGTACTCACCCTCCGGCAACTCGAACAACGTCGCCGTCACCTCGTCGCCCTCCGGGTCGATGACGAGGTAGAACGGCACACCGGCCTCGGCGTACAGCTTCCGCTTCAGCATCAGGTCGTCGAGCCGGGTACTCGGCGACAGCACCTCACCAGCCATCACCAGCTCCGACGCAGGAAGGGTCAGGCCGAACGGACCCGACACGTTGATCGTGAAGTCCGGGATGAGAAGGCGGGTGTCCGACAGCAGGACGTTGACCCCGGCCGTAGCCTCCAGTCCACTCGGGCAGGCCGACTCCAACACCATTGCGATGCGGAAGGCCAGCCGTTGATGCCGGTAGACGCCGACGGGGCTCACGCGGATGGCCCCGTCGACCAGTTCGACGCGCTGAAGGCGGTCTTGAGGCAGGGCCAGGACATCTGCCAATGTCCACGGCCCATTGTGGTCGAGCAAGGGGTTCCTGCGTTCGTATTCGTAGTCGGCCGGTAGTGCCACCGGGCATCACCTCCAGAGACTGCCCGACGCACGCCAGTGTCGCACGCCGGATCGGAAGCGGGCTTGATCATGGGCCCAGCTTCCCGACCGGCACCGACGATTCCGCTACCTGATCGGCCGTTGAGCGATCAGTTCACTCGAACGTGTGTTCTAGGCCCGGCTGGGGACCTGGCGGACGCCTTCGGCCAGCTCCGCGGTGAGCGCCGCCACCGTGTCGTCGCGCACTGCGGTCACGAAGGCCGATCCCACGATGACACCGTCCGCGAAGGCCGCCAGCTCGGCCGCCTGAGCCCCGGACCGCACGCCCAACCCCACCGCCACCGGCAGGTCGGTGTGCTCCCGAACCCGCTCGACCAGCGCCGGAGCGGCCGACGACACCACGTCACGCGCCCCGGTCACGCCCATCACCGAAGTCGCGTACAGGAAGCCCCGCGAAGACCGAGCGGTCAGGTCGATGCGCTCCTCGGTGGACGAGGGCGCGACCAGGAAGATCCGGTCCAGGTCGTGCGCCTCCGAAGCCTCGAGCCACTCGGCGGCCTCGTCGGGCACCAGGTCCGGCGTGATGAGCCCCAGCCCACCGGCCGCGGCGAGGTCGCGCGCGAAGGCGTCCACCCCGTACTTCAGCACGGGGTTCCAGTACGTCATCACGACCGCACGTCCACCGAGCGCGGCCACCGACTCGACCACGCCGAACAGGTCGCGCACCCGGAACCCGCCGCGCAGCGCCTGCTCGGACGCCTTCTGGATGGTCGGACCGTCCATCACCGGGTCCGAGTACGGCAGGCCGACCTCCACCAGGTCGCACCCGGACGACACCATCGTCCGCAGCACGTCCTTCGACCCCTCCAGCGTGGGGTACCCGGCGGGCAGGTAGCCGATCAGCGCCGCCCGCGACTCGGACCGGCACGCGTCGAACACCCCGGCAAGCCTGCTCATGACTCCACTCCCAGCCCGAACCACTTGATCGCGGTGTCCATGTCCTTGTCGCCGCGGCCGGACAGGTTCACCACGATCAACCCCTCCGGACCCAGTTCGCGGCCCAGGACCAGGGCGCCGGCCAGCGCGTGCGCCGACTCGATGGCCGGGATGATGCCCTCGGTCCGGGACAGCAGGGCGAACGCCTCCATGGCCTCCGCGTCGGTCACCGGGCGGTACTCGGCGCGGCCGGTGTCCTTCAGGTGGGCGTGTTCCGGACCCACCCCGGGGTAGTCCAGGCCGGCGGAGATCGAGTGCGCCTCGGTGATCTGGCCGTCCTCGTCCTGCATCACGTACGACATCGCGCCGTGCAGCGAGCCCGGCGTGCCCACGGTCAGCGTGGCCCCGTGGCGGTCGGTGTCGATGCCGTCGCCGCCCGGCTCCAGGCCCACCAGGCGCACCGACGGGTCGTCGATGAAGCCGTGGAAGATGCCGATCGCGTTCGAGCCGCCGCCCACGCACGCCGCGACCACGTCGGGCAGCCGGCCGGCCTGCTCCAGGACCTGCGCGCGCGCCTCGATGCCGATCACCCGGTGGAAGTCGCGGACCAGCACCGGGAACGGGTGCGGACCCGCCGCCGTGCCGAGCAGGTAGTGCGTGTCGTCGACGTTGGCCACCCAGTCGCGCAGGGCCTCGTTGATGGCGTCCTTCAACGTCCGCGAGCCGGTCTTGACCGGGATGACCTCGGCGCCGAGCAGCCGCATCCGGGCCACGTTCAGCGCCTGCCGCTCGGTGTCGACCTCGCCCATGTAGATGACGCAGTCCAGGCCCATCAGGGCGCACGCGGTGGCGGTCGCCACGCCGTGCTGGCCCGCGCCGGTCTCCGCGATGACCCGCTGCTTGCCCATCCGCTTGGTGAGCAGCGCCTGGCCCAGCACGTTGTTGATCTTGTGCGAGCCGGTGTGGTTCAGGTCCTCCCGCTTGAGGAACACCCGCGCCCCACCGGCGTGCGCGGCGAACTTCGGTGCCTCGGTGAGCAGCGACGGCCGCCCGGCGTAGTCGCGCAGCAGCCGGAAGAACTCGTCGAGGAACTCCGGGTCGATCCGGGCCTTCTCGTAGAACGCCGCGAGCTCGTCCACCGCCGCGATGAGCGCTTCCGGCATGTACCGGCCGCCCCACGGCCCGAAGTGGCCCCGCTCGTCGGGGTCGTGGGGTGTCGGTGCCAACTGGCCGGGCGACATGCGCTGCTCCCTTACCGGCTCGGCCGGGGACAGGCGGGGTGCGACCCCGCCGTCACCAGCTTGTTCACCGCGACCTTGGGGTCGCCGCTCGTCACGAGTGATTCGCCGACCAGCACCGCGTCGGCACCCGCGCCCGCGTAGGCCATCAGGTCGCCCGGCCCGGTCACCCCGGACTCGGCGATCTTGATCGTCTCGAAGGGCAGGCCGGGCGCGATCCGCCCGAAAACGTCCTTGTCCACTTCCAGCGTGTGCAGGTTGCGCGCGTTCACGCCGATGACGCTCGCGCCCGCCTCCAGCGCGCGGTCGGCCTCCTCGGCCGTGTGCACCTCCACCAGCGCCGTCATGCCCAGCGACTCCACCCGGTCCAACAGGGACACCAGGGCGTTCTGCTCCAGCGCCGCCACGATCAGCAGCACCAGGTCCGCACCGTGCAGGCGCGCCTCGTGCACCTGGTACGGGCTGACGATGAAGTCCTTGCGCAGCAACGGAACGCCGACCGCGGCCCGCACCGCGTCGAAGTCCGCCAGCGACCCGCCGAAGCGGCGCTGCTCGGTCAGCACGCTGATCGCCCGCGCGCCGCCCAACTCGTACTGCGCGGCCAGCTCCGCCGGTTCCGGGATGTCCGCCAGCGCGCCCTTGGACGGGCTGCGCCGCTTCACCTCGGCGATCACGCCCACCCCGGGCGAGCGCAGGACGGCCATCACGTCCTGCGGCGGCGCCACCTTGGCGGCCTTCTCCCTGAGCACGTCGAAGGGCAGTTCCGCCTCGCGCACGGCGAGGTCCTCGCGGACGCCTTCGATGATCGACTCCAGCACGGTCATCCGAGCACCTCGCCCGTGTCCGTCAGTCCATCCAGTTCGCTCGCAAGCTCCCGCACGTCATGCTCCCCTTCCCGCCACGAGGATGCTAACCCCGGTATGAACCCCGTCCGGCCACCGGGTAGTCCCGTTCGCGCAGATGACCGGGGCCCTTCCGAGCCGACGTGCGCAAACGTGCGGCGCCCGGGAGTCAGCCCGCCGTCAGCCGCCGGTCAGTCCCGGTCCGTGGGATCGTCACCGCGCTCCAGCGCGTTCCACAGCTCGCGCTCGGGATCGGTGCTGCGCTTGGCCGCGCCGGGCGTCTGGTAGCCGCCGCCCAGCCGGGGCATCGCGCCGCCGCGCACGACCAGCAGGACCCCCGCGCCGAGCACCAGGAACCCGCCCAGCCAGGCCAGTCCGCGGCCGGGCAGCGCGCCGGACGCCGTCACCCCGAGGAACACCGCCGTGCCGCCCGCCGCGACCACGACGGCACCCAGCACCCGCCGCGCCCAGCCGCTCAACGCCACCACGGCCGCGATGGCGGCCAGGCACAGCAGCGCCAACGGCACGAGGGAGGGCAGCACCTCGTCGCCCCTCCGGTCCGCCGAGGTGTCCCAGACCAGTTGCGAGGACCCCCACAGCGCCGCCGAGCCGAGCAGCAGCGACAGCACGACGATCCACAGTGGACGTCTCTGCCGGGGGCGCCCGGCCGGCACCTCAGACACGCGCGGGGTCCACCGCCGGGGCCATCGTCTGCGCGGTGGCGATGGCGGAGAGGACCGCGCCGGCCTTGTTCAGGCACTCGTTGTCCTCGGCGACGGGATCGGAGTCGGCCACGATGCCGCCCCCCGCCTGCACGTACGCCACGCCGTCCCGCACCAGCGCGGTGCGGATGGCGATGGCGGTGTCTGCGTCGCCCGCGAAGTCCAGGTAGCCGACGACACCGCCGTACAGGCCGCGCCGGGTCGGCTCCAGCTCCTCGATCATCTCCATCGCCCGGGGCTTGGGCGCGCCGGACAGCGTCCCGGCCGGGAAGCACGCGGCCACCGCGTCGAACGCGGTGCGCCCCTCGGCGAGCTCGCCGCTGACCGTGGACACGATGTGCATCACGTGGCTGTACCGCTCGACCTTGAAGAAGTCGACCACGGTCACCGTGCCCGGCTTGCACACCCGGCCCAGGTCGTTGCGGCCCAGGTCGACCAGCATCAGGTGCTCGGCGCGTTCCTTGTGGTCGGCCAGCAGGTCCTTCTCCAGCAGGGCGTCTTCCTCGTCGTCCACGCCGCGCCAGCGGGTGCCCGCGATGGGGTGCGTGGTCGCCTTGCCGTCCCGCACGGTCACCAGCGACTCGGGGCTGCACCCGACGATGTCGAAGTCGTCCAGCCGCAGCAGGTACATGTACGGGCTGGGGTTCGAGGTGCGCAGCACGCGGTAGATGTCCAGCGGGTCCGCGCTGGTGCGCATCTCGAAGCGTTGCGACAGGACGACCTGGAACGCCTCGCCCGCGCGGATCGCGGCCTTGGCCTTCTCCACCACCTCGTAGTGCTCCTGCTGGGAGCGGCGGCGCACGAACTCGGGCTTCGGGCGGGCGAACACCGCGACCGTGGGCGGCGCGGGGCTCTGCAGGTCCTGGGTCATCCGGTCCAGCCGCGCCACCGCGTCGTCGTAGGCGGCGTCGACGCGTGCGGCCGAGTCGTCCCAGTTGATGGCGTTGGCGATGAGCGTGACGGTGCCCTCGTGGTGGTCGAGCGCGGCCAGGTCGGTGGCCAGCAGCATGACCAGCTCGGGCACCCGCAGGTCGTCCGCGGCCAGCTCGGGCAGCTTCTCCAGGCGGCGCACGGCGTCGTAGCCGATGTAGCCGACCATGCCGCCGGTCAGCGGGGGCAGGCCGGGCAGCGGGTCGGTGCGCAGCACCTCGATCGTCTCGCGCAGGGCGACCAGCGGGTCGCCGCCCTCGGGCAGGCCCACCGGGTGCGGTCCGAGCCAGAACGCCTCGCCGCCGGTCGCGGTCAGCGCGCCTGCGCTGCGCGCGCCGACGAAGGACCAGCGGGACCAGGAGCGGCCGTTCTCGGCGGATTCGAACAGGAACGTGCCGGGCCGGTCGGCCGCGAGCTTGCGGTAGAGCCCGACCGGGGTCTCCGCGTCCGCGAGCAGCCGGCGCACCACCGGGATGACCCGCCGCTGCGCGGCGAGTTCGCGGAACTCCTCGCGCGTCGGGCTGACCTCGCCCAGACCCGCGCCTGCACCGATGACGCTCACCATGGACGACATTGTGCCGTGCCGTCCTATATGGCCTCCGGCCGGCTGAAAATCCGGTCGCCGCGATCGGTGGTGACGCCGGGCGGCGCGGCCGGCAGGCGATCGGGAACGGCGGGTGCCGCAGGCGGTGGGACCGACAGGCGATCGGGAACGGCGGGTGCCGCAGGCGGTGGGACCGACAGGCCGCAGGTCAGCCAGGGTGGCGGCGGGCTCCGGCGTCGATCCGCCGGCTCCGGCCCGACTCCGCTTCGGCCTTCGACATCGGTCCGTCTTCGGCTTCGGCATCGACCTCCGCTGTGGCCTCCGGCCCCCGATTCCATTGTCCCACGAGGGAACGACAGTTCCGGTGGGTGAAGCTGAGAGGGCCGCTCGAGGCGTCTCAGGCGCTGAGGGTGCCGCTCAAGCCGGTCTCAGGGTGGAGAGCCGCTCGGGGCGGTCCCAGGGTGGTAGAGGGCCGCTCGGGGCGGTCCCAGGGTGGAGAGGGCCGTCGGGTCAGTCTCGTGGTGACGCCGGGCGGTGACTATTTCATCACGCGTTGAAAAAAGGTGGGACGTGCCCCATGATGGAGAAATGAACGACGGCACGCAACAGGGCGAGCCCAAGCGCCGGGGTCGCCGCGCGGGCGGTGAGGACACCAAGGCCGCGCTGCTCGCCGCCGCGCGCGCGGCGTTCGTGGAACGCGGCTACGAGGGGGCGACGGTGCGGTCCATCGCGGCCCGCGCGGGCGTCGACGCGGCGATGGTGAACCACTGGTTCGGCGGCAAGGAAGGCCTGTTCGCCAAGGCCGTGCTGCAGGTGCCGATCGACCCGAACACGCTGGTCGAAAGGCTGCTCGACGGTCCGCCCGAGGAGATGGGCGAACGCATGGTGCGCAGCTTCCTCGGCGTCTGGGACGCCACCGGGGGCGGCCACTTCGCGGCCATGGTGCGCAGCGTCACGGCCCAGGAGCGGGTGGCCGAGGTGCTGCGCGAATTCTTCGTGCAGACCCTGCTGCGGCGGGTGCTGGCCACCGTGGGCGCCGACCGGCAGGAGCTGCGGGCGACGCTCGCCGCCACCCAGATCTTCGGCATGGGCATGGTCCGCTACGTGGTCCGGTTCGAGCCGCTGGCCAGCGCCGACGTGGAGACCATGGTCAAAGCCGTGGCGCCGAACCTCCAGCGCTACCTGACCGGCGACATCGGCTGACCGGCGACATCGACTGACCCGCGACGCCGGCCCTGCCGGTCGTCAGCCGACCGGAGCCTCGGCCTCGGCCTCGCCCAGCAGCACGGTGGAGTCGAAGCACGTCCGGTCGCCCGTGTGGCAGGCCTCGTCGACCTGGTCCACGAGCAGCAGGACCGTGTCGCCGTCGCAGTCCAACCGCACCTCGTGCACGTACTGCGTGTGCCCGGACGTCTCGCCCTTCACCCAGAGCCGCTGACGGCTGCGCGAGTAGTACGTGGCACGGCGCGTGGTCAGCGTGCGGTGCAGGGCCTCGTCGTCCATCCACGCCACCATCAGCACCTCATTGGTGCCACGGCGCTGCGCCACCGCGCAGACGAGTCCATCCGACGTGCGCTTGAGCCGTGCGGCGATGGCCGGGTCGAGAGCACCGCTCAACGCGCACCTCCGAAGTGCAGCCTTGCCGGTCGGGTGTTCAGCAGGACGACCGCGAAGATGTGCCCGGCGGACAGCACGCCGGACAGCAGGCGCACCCACACCGGACCCTGGTTCAGCACGGCCAGCAGGTGGATGAGCCCGACCAGGCCGTAGATGAACGCGGCGGTCAGCCGGGCGGGCCGGAAGCGGGCCAGCAGACCGCCCACCGCCAGCAGCTCCAGCACCAGGATGATGACCGGGAACCTGATCCAGGCCGAGTCGCCGTCGGACTGCCAGCGGATCAGGCCCTCCAGCACGAACAGCAGGCCGCCCGCCGCGCCGATCAGCGTGGCCAGCCGGACCTCGGTGGGTGCGTCGCGCAGCATTCAGCGCACCTCCACGCCCGCGTCGCGCAGGCTCTTCTTCACGTCCGCGACGCGCAGCTCGCCGAAGTGGAACACGCTCGCGGCCAGCACGGCGTCGGCTCCGGCCTCGATGGCGGGCGGGAAGTGCTCGACCACGCCGGCGCCACCGCTGGCGATCAGCGGCACGTCCACCACCCCGCGCACCAGCTTGATCAGCTCCAGGTCGAACCCGGCCTTGGTGCCGTCGGCGTCCATGGAGTTCAGCAGGATCTCCCCGACGCCCAGCTCCTGACCCCTGGCGGCCCACTCGACGGCGTCGATGCCGGTGCCCTTGCGCCCGCCGTGCGTGGTGACCTCGAAACCGGACGGGGTGGGCCGCTCGCCCTCCGGGACGCGCCGGGCGTCCACGGACAACACGATGCACTGCGCACCGAACCGGCGGGACAGCTCGCCCAGCAGCTCGGGGCGGACGATCGCGGCGGTGTTCACCCCGACCTTGTCCGCGCCGGCCCGCAGCAGCTTGTCGACGTCGTCCGGGGTGCGCACGCCGCCGCCCACGGTGAGCGGGATGAACACCTGCTCGGCCGTGCGGCGGACCACGTCGAACGTCGTCTCGCGGTCCGAGGAGGACGCCGTCACGTCCAGGAAGGTCAACTCGTCGGCGCCCTCGGCGTCGTAGGCGCGGGCCAGTTCGACCGGGTCACCGGCATCCACCAGGTTGGTGAAGTTGACCCCCTTCACCACCCGCCCCCGGTCGACGTCCAGGCAGGGGATCACGCGCACCGCGACTGACATGGGACGAAGCCTACGGGGAGGGCACCCGGCGACTCCCGCCACCCGGACGCGGCACGGGGGGCGCGCCGGGCCGGCGGCCGGCGCGGACCCGGCGGCCGGCGACTCGCCCGAACGCGTGATCGGGCGTCGACACCGGCTCCGGATCGCGAATCCGACTCGCGTACCCTCTCTGAGCAGCACGTTCACCCTCTCCGGGAGGTCATCCGGCGGCCGGCGACGGGGTTCGGGATAGCGACGCAGATCGCATTTCCGGGCGCCGATGCAGCATTTCGGCCCGACCCGTGGTTCACTGGTAAGTGGTCGTAGGTTTTGTGTCCGTGTCTTCCACGCTCGCGAAACGTGTTTCGAGCGTGTGATTTTCCTCTGGGTTCCACGGGAGAGTCCCCGCCGCGAACCGGCCTCGGTGGCGCACCAGCCCCGCCGGCAAACTGCTTGAAGAAGGAACACCAGATGGCCCAGGGCACTGTGAAGTGGTTCAACTCGGAGAAGGGCTTCGGCTTCATCTCCCCCGAGGACGGCGGCACGGACGTGTTCGTGCACTACTCGGAGATCCAGGGCAACGGCTACCGCAGCCTGGAGGAGAACCAGCGCGTGAGCTTCGACGTCGGCCAGGGCGCCAAGGGCCCCCAGGCCACCAACGTCAACCTGATCTGATCCACGGATCGACCGAGGGCCCCGTTCCAGCCGGAACGGGGCCCTCGGCCTGTTCAGCGGCGCACTTCCGCCGGTTCGATGCCCAGCATCTCCAGCAGCAGCGTGCACTCTTCCGCGCTGTCCGCGCGGCCCGCGATCATCCGGGCCGCCCTGACGTTCCGGATCGCCGCATGAGCGCGTTCATCCTCACGGGCGTCCGCAAGCCGGTCGCGTTCCTTCGCCGGGCCGATCCGTCGTTCAGTGGACATGCGTCTCCTCTGTAGGCCCCCCGCAAGACACTACGCCCCGGTCTAGCTTTGGCCTATGAGCCTCGGCGACGACAAGTACCTCCTGCTGACCACGTTCCGCCGGAACGGCACCCCGGTGCCCACCCCGGTGTGGGCGGTGCGGCGGGGCGGGACCATCTACGCCTGGTCGGCGGCCGACGCGGGCAAGGTGAAGCGGATCCGCAACAACGCCGACGTGACGATCGCGCCGTGCGACTTCCGGGGCAACCCGACCGGCGACAGCGCGCCGGCGCGGGCGAAGGTGCTCGACGAGCGGGCCAGCGAGGAAGCCCGTCACCTGATCGGGCGAAAATATGGCCTGGTCGGAAAAATCACCCTGTTGGGCAGCCGCATCCGACGCGGACGCACCGGCACGGTCGGCATCGAGATCACCGAGACGTGATCCGACCGACCGTCAACCCGACGTTGACGATAGAAGATCGTCAACCTAGAGTTGACGGGTGGTCACCACGCCGGTGCAGCTCACCGACCTCATCGTCACCGTCGCCCAGGAGCACGTGGACGTGCTGAACAGGCTCACGGCGGCGGTGGAGCTCAGCGCGCAGCTGGACGAGCTGGGCGACCACCTGATCGGGCACTTCGTGGACGAGGCGCGCCGCGCCGGGGCCAGCTGGACCGACATCGGCGAGAGCATCGGCGTCACCAAGCAGGCCGCGCAGAAGCGGTTCGTGCCCAAGGAGTCGCCCGACCTCAAGCCCAGCTTCGACCGCTACACCGACCGCGCCCGCCGGGTCGTCGTGCTGGCCCGCCACCACGCCCGGTTCAGCGAGCGGATCGGCACCGAGCACCTGCTGCTGGGGCTGATGGACGAGTCCGGCGGGCTCGGCGCGAAGACCATCGCGAAGCTGGAGGCCTCCGAGGGCACCACCCGGCTGGCCACGCTGAACGCGCTGGACAACACCAGCAGGCAGCGGCCCGAGCAGCAGCCGTTCAGCGCGCACTGCAAGAAGGCCCTGGAGCTGAGCGTGCGGGAAGCCCTGCGGCTCGGTCACACGTTCGTCGGCACCGAGCACATCCTGCTGGGGCTGCTCGGTGAGCAGGACGGCACCGCGGCCAAGGCGATGGCCGCCACGGGCATCACCAAAGCGGCCGCGGAGGCCCACATCACCACGGAGTTCCGGAAGGCCGTCAGCGCACAGCGGCGAGCGCCTCGGGAAGCGTGAACGCCCCCGCGTACAGCGCCTTGCCGACGATCGCGCCTTCCACGCCGTCCCGGGCCAACGCCGACAACGCCACCAGGTCCGCCACGCTGGACACCCCGCCGGAGGCGATCACCGGCGCGTCGGTGCGGGCGCACACCTCCCGCAGCAGTTCCACGTTCGGCCCCTGCAACGTGCCGTCCTTGCTCACGTCGGTGACCACGTAGCGGGTGCAGCCGTCCCGGTCCAGCCGCTCCAGCACCTCCCACAGGTCGCCGCCGTCCTGCGTCCAGCCGCGCGCGGCCAGCCGGTGCCCCTGCCCGGTGATCCGCACGTCCAGCCCGACCGCGATCTTCTCCCCGTGCTCGGCGAGGACCTTCGCGCACCACACCGGGTCCTCCAGCGCGGCGGTGCCCAGGTTCACCCGCGCGCACCCGGTCGCGAGGGCGGCGGCGAGCGACGCGTCGTCCCGGATGCCGCCGGACAACTCCACTCGCACGTCCAGCTCGCCCACGACCCGCGCCAGCAGCTCCCGGTTGTCGCCCCGGCCGAACGCGGCGTCGAGATCCACCAGGTGCACCCACTCGGCCCCGTCGCGCTGCCAGGCGAGCGCGGCGTCCAGCGGCTCGCCGTAGGAGGTCTCGGTGCCTGCTTCGCCCTGCACGAGTCGGACGGCCTGACCGTTGGCCACGTCAACGGCCGGAAGCAACGTGAAAGTCACGCGAACAGCCTAGTTGCCGCTGGTCCCGGCCCGCACACCGCCTGGTCGGCCCTTTCCGCCCCGGCCGGCCCGCCCTAGCGTCACGCCGATGGACCCGATCAGCGGTTTGACGGCCGGTGGCCACTCGATGTCCGGCCGGCTCACCTACTACGTCGCGTTGCAGCTGACGAGCGTGGTCCTGCCGGGTGCGGTGGCGCTCACCGAGCTCACCCTGCTCGGCGTCCACTTCTACCCGCACCAGGGCCACGACGTGACGTTCCTGCTGTCCGGGCTGGCGAAGGTGCAGGGCAGCGGCGCGATCCTGTTCGCCGCGCTCGGGATCGGGGCGAGCTTCGTCATCGGCTACGCCACCCGCGCCACCGGCTTCGCCCTCACCGGCCGCGTGGAACGAGCCGCGACGTGGCTCACCCGCCGCCGGAACCGCCCCGTCCACTCCGACCTGGCCCGAGTGCGACACGTCCTGGGCGACGACCTCGCCGACGAACTGCCCAGCCTGCACCCCGCCCTGCGCCACGTGGACCCCGCCACCGCCACCGCACCGACCCCGGCCACCGCCCGAGCCGCCATCCCCGCCACGCCCACGCCCGACACCCCCGACACGCCCACGCCCGACACCCCCGAGACGCCTACCCCCGACGCACCCACCCCCGGCGCCGCCACCGCCGACGACCTGAGGACCGCCCCGACCCTGCCCGCAGGCGGCGCGCACCGGGGCGACGGCAGCGTCCACGCGTTCGAGTACAGCAAGCTGTGGCTGCGCCGCTTCTCCCCCGTCCTCAACGTCGACTCGATGGAGATCGAGATCAACATCCTGGTGTCGACCGTGCTGCCGTTCGCGCTCGCGGCCGTGGAGGCGGTGGTCTTCCCCCGCCTGCCCCCGGCGTTCCGGCTGGTCGTGGTGGGGGTGTGCGTGGTCGCGGTGGTGGTCGTGCTCCGGCAGGCCATCCGACTCCGCCAAGCGGAACGCTGGTACGCGATCCGCAACGTGGCGTTCGACCTGTCCATGCGCCGGGCGGCCACCCGATACCCGGAGGCCATCGAGGAACCCGGCACCCAGCCCGGCTAGCGCCGGCACCCGTCAGCTCAGTGGTGCCGCAGGTCAGGCAGTACCGCCGCGTCGACCGGTCCCCGCAAGACGCACAGCAGCAACCGGACCGGCAGCCCACTGCGGAACGCCGCGACGGACCGGTGGGTGGCGTCGAGCAGCAGGTAGCGCTCCTGCGGCAACGCGTACACCGGCAACGTCAACTGCACCGGCCGGCCCGCCGCCCGGTACGACCGCTCGATCGCCAGCACCCGTTCACCGCGCACGTCACCTGAAAGCGTGACATCCCGGACCCGCAGGGGCCGTGCGCCGGTCGCGGTGTACTCCGCCCCCTCCGCGTACCAGACGGTGAACAGGTCGCCGAGCACGTCGACCGACCGGCTCACGACCTGGTCCACGGGACAGCCGCGCGCACCCAGGGCGTCCCAGTCGAGCAGCACGCGGACGGACCCGTCGCCGAACAGGGCGACGAACTCGGCGAGCGTCAACGGAAGCTCTTGACCCAGTTCTCCAGCAGGTGGGCACCCGCGTCACCGGACTTCTCGGGGTGGAACTGGGTGGCCCACAGCGGCCCGTTCTCCACCGCCGCGACGAAGTCGTCCCGACCGTGCGTGGCCCACGTCACCAACGGCGGCCGGATCGTCTCCGACGCCTCCAGCTCCCACTTGCGCACCCCGAAGGAGTGCACGAAGTAGAACCGCGTGTCGGCGTCCAGGCCGGCGAACAGCTTGGTGCCCTCGGGCGCGCGGACCGTGTTCCAGCCCATGTGCGGCACGATCGGGGCGTCCAGCCGCTCCACCGTCCCCGGCCACTCACCGCAGCCCTCGGTGAGCACACCGTGCTCGATCCCCCGGTCGAACAGGATCTGCATACCCACGCAGATGCCCAGCACCGGGCGGCCACCGGCCAGCCGCTCGCCGACGATCCGCCCGCCCTTGACCTCGTTCAACCCGGCCATGCAGGCGGCATACGCCCCGACACCGGGCACGACCAGCCCGTCCGCGTCCAACGCGGCCCGGTGGTCGGAGGTCACCTCGACGGAGGCGCCGATGCGCTGGAGGGCGCGTTCGGCGGAACGAAGGTTGCCGGATCCGTAGTCCAGTACGACGACTCGTGCCACCACACCAGGCTAGGCCAACGGAGCCCCGCCCTGCGTCACGGGCACCACCGGGAGCACCGTGTTGATCGGCAATCCCGCCCGATCGGGCAACGCGGTGACCCAGGTGTCGGCACGACCCTCGTCCACCAGCTCCCGCACCTCGGCGACGTCGGCGGGCAGTTCCAGCTCCCCGGCCACAGCCTTCAACCGCCACCACCCGAACACCCCGACCAACCGCCGAGCCGCCCCGCTGTACCCGCTGGCGCCCCCGTCGGACCAGACAGCGCCGCCGCCGTCCCACCGGACCAGGAACGCGCGGTCCCCCACCTCACGCACCTGCCCGGCGAACCGCGCCGCAGCCGAGAACCCGATCTCCCGCCGAGGCAACAACACCGTCCCCGACCCGACCGGAACCAACGCAGCCGGCCCCGCCACCGCACGGTGCAGGGCCAACTGCAACTCCGCGGTAGGCGCGGGTGTCCAGATCAGGGTTCTCGGCACGCTCACGACCAGAGATCATGCCGCAGCCACTGCCCACCCCGGCACGCGACGCACGGACCACTCCCCGACCACCGCTCGACGATGTCGCGACGTCGCCCACACCTCTGCCTCGTGTTCTCCCCGGATGGCCTGCCAAGCGTCGAGCGTCCGCTTTTCACCTCAGCGCAGCCGCCCCACCCTTTCACCCATTACCGGTTGTCCATTACCGGAACATCCGCCGAACCGCCGCCGCAATCCCCAACACATCCAGGTCATGCGCCGAGTCGTGGTCCTCCGCCGTCCCATAAGCCCGCAATTCCGCATCCCTCCGCACCCCCAGCGCCCGCAACCGGTGCGGCACATCCGCCAGGGCCTCGTCCACCAACCAAGCCGAAGTCCCCTCCAAATAGGGCTCGACCAGCAACACGTCCGCCCGCTGCCCCCGAGCGACCGCCGCCCGCAGCCCTTCCCCGTCGAACGGCCTCACCGACGTGGCGTACAGCACCGTCACATCAACCCCCTCGGTAGCCGCCAGAACGGAATCCAACACAGGCCCGACGGCGATGACGATCCCGGCCCGCCCGCGACGTACCTCGGTGAACCCCTCGATCACCGGGTACGCCACGGAATTCTCCCGCAAAGACAACCGGATATACACCCGATCATCCGCAGCCAACGCCCCCCGCACGATATCCGCCACTTCACCGGGGTGCCCCGGAACGAATATCCGCCACCCCGGCAAAGTGTCGAACAGCGCCACGTCCCCCGGAGCCTGATGGGTCCGTCCCCACGCCGGGTCGTCGTAAGAGCCGCCGATGCTCACGAACACCCCGCCCACATCCTGGTGCCCGAAATCCAGCTTGATCTGCTCGAACGGTCGCTCCACCAGGAACGGCGCGTAGCTGTGCACCACGGGCCGCAATCCGCTCAACGCCAGACCACCGCCCACCCCCACCATCGCCTGCTCCCGAATCCCCACGTTGACCACTCGCGGCGACGGACGGAACGCATCGCGTGAGATCTCCGCCAGCACCACGACCACCCGGGGATCCGAGGTCATCACGTCCTGGACGGTGTCCGCGAACACCTGCCGCATGTTCATCGGTTCTCCTCACGATCCGCACTGATCCGCGCCACCACGGCCAACGGACGCCCGACGTGCCCGGTCGTGAACGCCGAGTACAAGGCGTCCTCATCACGTCCATCCACAGTGGACGTCTCCCACCCCTCCACCGCGAACCGGGCGGCCACGCCGCCGGGCCAGCCGTGCGTGCCGGACTCGTTGTCCACCACCACGACGGTGAAGTTGTCCAACCCCAGCCGACCGGCCAGGGCGATCGCCTCGTGGTTGCTGCCCTCGTCCAGCTCCGCGTCGCCCACCAGCACCACGACCCGCGAAGTCCGTCCCTGCAAGCGCAACCCCACCGCCACGCCGACCCCGATCGGCATCCCGTGACCCAGCGAGCCACTGCCGATCTCCACCCCCGGCACCAGCACCCGGTCCGGGTGCTGTCCCAGCGGTGAGTCGAACTCCGTCCAGCTGTCCAGAGTGGACGGCTCGATGAACCCCTTCGCGGCCAGCACGGCGTAGTACGCCATCGGCCCGTGCCCCTTCGACAGCAGGAAACGGTCCCGGTCCGGGTCGTCCGCCCGGTCCGGTGACACGTCCAGCACGCGGTCGTAGAGCACCCACAGCACGTGCAGGGTGGACGCGGCCGCCCACTCGTGCTTCTCGTCGCCTGTCATCCGCTGGAACAGCGCGGGGATGTCCGCGTAGCCCAGCTCGCTCGCCACTGCCATGGACCAAGCCAACAACTTCGACTTAGGTCGAGGTCAAGGCATAGGATGGGCCGGTGAGCAAGTTGCCGGAGATGTTGACCATCGGCCAGGTCGCCGAACGGAGCGGCGTGCCGCACACCGCGCTGCGGTTCTACGAGGAACGGGGGCTGATCGCGTCCGAACGCACGGCGGGCAACCAGCGCCGGTACCCGCGCTCGGTGCTGCGCCGGCTGGCGTTCATCCGGACCGCGCAGCGGGTCGGGCTGAGCCTGGAGGACGTGCACGACGCCCTGGCCACGCTGCCGGACAACCGGACGCCCACCAAGTCCGACTGGAGCAGGCTGTCCACCACCTGGCACGCCGAGCTGGACGCGCGCATCGACGCGCTGATCCGGCTGCGCGACCGGCTGACGTCGTGCATCGGCTGCGGCTGCCTCTCCCTGCGCAGCTGCTTCCTGCACAACTTCGAGGACGAACAAGCCTCCGACGGCCCCGGTGCGCCGAAGCTCAAGCCCGCCAGCGAGGGCGGCACCTGACCCCGCACCCGCAGCACCCGAACCCACAGCACCCAACCCACAGCACCACCGAACCACAGCACCGCCGGACCCACAGCACCCCGAACCCGCTGGCGCCCGAACGAGCCGCCGTGCTGCACTGAACGCCGTGCAAGAGAAAGACATGATCCGCTTGTCCAAGCGGATGTCCCGCCACCTCCGCCACGCCCCTCAGGAGGTCGGGCTCACGCTCGACCAGGCCGGCTGGGTGGACCTGGACGACTTCGCCCGAGCCCTGCGGACGACCCGTGAACGGGTCCGGGAAGTGGTGGCCCGCAACGACAAGCAGCGGTTCGCCATCGAGGACGGCCGCATCCGCGCCAGCCAGGGCCACACCGTCGAGGTGGAACTGGACCTCCCGGTCACCGAGCCACCGAGCGTCCTCTACCACGGCACGGTGGCGGCTTCCCTGCCCGACATCCTGCGCGAGGGCCTGCGCCCGATGCGCCGCCACGACGTGCACCTGTCCGCCACCGTCGACACCGCGATCCGCGTCGGCTCCCGCAGGGGCAAGCCGATCGTCCTGGAAGTCGCCGCCGCCGCCATGCACGCCGACGGCCACGAGTTCCGCGTCAGCGCGAACGGCGTCTGGCTGACCGCCGCCGTACCGCCCGCCTACCTGCGCGAACTCCCCTGACCGCCCGACGCCGACCCTTCAGCCGCCGACTTCCCCGACGCTCGTCCGACCAGCGTCGGCCCGACCGACGCGACTCCGCCTAGACCAACCAGGCGACCGCGCCACCCACGGCAACGAGGGTCAGCACGACGAGGACGATCGCGAGCCCGCGAGCCGTCTTCCACGTGCTGTACACCCCGCCGATCAGGAACCCCGCCAGCGCGAGGAGCCCGATGACCACGTACTCCTTGGGCATTACAGGACGCCCTTGGTGGACGGCACGCCACCCACCCTCGGGTCGGGTTCCACAGCGGCACGCAGAGCCCGTGCGATCGCCTTGAACTGGGCTTCCGCGATGTGGTGCGGGTCGCGCCCGTACTCCACCCGCACGTGCAGCGCGATCCCGGCGTGGAACGCCAGCGAGTCGAACACGTGCCGGTTGAGCACGAACGGGTAGTTGCCGCCGATCGTGAACGTGTTGAACTGCTCCGGCTCGCCCACGTGCACGCAGTACGGCCGCCCGGAGACGTCCACCGCCGCGTGCGCCAGCGTCTCGTCCATCGGGATCCACGCGTCGCCGAACCGGCGGATGCCGGCCTTGTCCCCCAACGCCTCCCGCAGCGCCTGGCCCAGCACGATGGCCACGTCCTCCACCGTGTGGTGCGCGTCGATCTCCACGTCGCCGGTGGCGCGCACCACCAGGTCCAGCGACCCGTGCACGCCCAGCGCCGTCAGCATGTGGTCGTAGAACGGGACTCCGGTGCTGATCTCCACCTTGCCGGTGCCGTCGAGGTCCACCTCGACGTACACCGATGACTCCTTGGTGGTCCGCTCCACCTTGCCGACCCGGCTCACCGGTCAACCTCCTTGCTCGCCGCGAGGAACACGTCGTTCTCCTCCGGGGTGCCGACCGTCACCCGCAGGTGACCCGCGATGCCGACGTCCCTGATCAGCACGCCGCGCTCAAGGTAGGACCGCCAGGTCGCGCGTGCGTCCTCGAACCACCCGAACAGCACGAAGTTCGCGTCGCTGGGCACGACGTCGAAACCCAGCCCCGCCAACGCCTCCGCCACCCGGTCACGTTCCGCCGCGAGCTTCGCCACCGAGCCGAGCGTCTCGGCCGCGTGCCTCAGCGACGCCCGAGCGGCCGCCTGCGTCAACGCCGACAGGTGGTACGGCAGCCGCACCAGCAGCAGCGCGTCCACCACGGCGGGCGCGGCGGCCAGGTAGCCGAGCCGGCCGCCGGCGAACGCGAACGCCTTGCTCATGGTCCGGCTGACGATCAGCTTCCCGGGGTAGTCCGCCAGGAGCGACACCGCGCTCTGGCGTGACGAGAACTCCGCGTAGGCCTCGTCCACCACGACCATGCCGGGCGCGGCTTCGATCAGGCCGCGCAGGTCCCGGGTCGGGATGCTCTGCCCGGTCGGGTTGTTCGGGCTGGTCACGAACACCACGTCCGGCTGCCGGGCGTCGACCGTCTCCGCCGCTTTTTCCGTGTCCAGCGAGAAGTCCGCCCGACGGGGGGTCGGCGCCCACTCGGTGCGGGTGCCCGCCGCGATGATCGGGTGCATCGAGTACGACGGCTCGAACCCCAGGGCGGTGCGCCCCGGTCCGCCGAACGCCTGGAGGACCTGCTGGATGATCTCGTTGGACCCGTTGGCGGCCCACAGGTTCCGCCCGGTCAGCGGCACGCCGGTGGACGTGGACAGGTACGCCGCCAGGTCCTCGCGCAGCGCCACCGCGTCCCGGTCCGGGTACCGGTGCAGCCCGCCCGCGACCTCGGCGACCGCCCGCGTCACGTCGGCGACCAGCTCGGGCGTCGGCGGGTACGGGTTCTCGTTGGTGTTGAGCCGGACCGGGACGTCGAGCTGCGGCGCGCCGTAGGGCGTGCGACCGCGCAGGTCCTCGCGCAGGGGGAGGTCGGCCAACTCCACCCGCTCACCGATCGGCTTCATCCGCGGAACCTCGCCGTCACGGCCTGGCCGTGCGCGGGCAGGTCTTCCGCGTTCGCCAGCGCGACCACCTTCGGCGCCACCTCGCGCAGCGCTTCCTCGCTGTAGTCCACGACGTGGATGCCGCGCAGGAACGTCTGCACCGACAGCCCCGACGAGTGCCGCGCGCAGCCGCCCGTGGGCAGCACGTGGTTGGAGCCCGCGCAGTAGTCGCCCAGCGACACCGGGGAGTGCGCGCCGACGAAGATCGCGCCGGCCGCGCGGACCCGTGCCGCGACCTCCCGCGCCCGCGCGGTCTGGATCTCCAGGTGCTCGGCGGCGTACGCGTCCACCACCACCAGGCCGTCGTCCACGGTGGACACCAGCACGGTGCCGGACTGCCTGCCCCGCAACGCCGTCCGCACCCGCTCGGTGTGCTTGGTCGCGCCGACCTGGCGCTCCAGCTCGGCGTCCACCGCGTCCGCCAGCTCCGCCGAGGTGGTCACCAGGACGCTCGCCGCCAGCGTGTCGTGCTCGGCCTGGCTGATCAGGTCCGCCGCCACGTGCACCGGGTCGGCGGTGTCGTCGGCCAGGATCGCGATCTCGGTCGGCCCGGCCTCGGAGTCGATGCCGATCAGCCCGCGCAGCAGCCGCTTGGCGGCGGTCAGGTAGATGTTGCCCGGCCCGGTCACCAGGTCGACCGGCGCGAGGTCGGCGCCGTCGGTGTCCACCCCGCCGTACGCGAGCAGGGCCACCGCCTGCGCACCGCCGACCGCCCACACCTCGGTCACGCCGAGCAGCGCGGCGGCGGCCAGGATCGTCGGGTGCGGCAGTCCGCCGAACTCCGCCTGCGGCGGCGAGCACACCACCAGCGACTCGACGCCGGCGGTCTGCGCCGGCACCACGTTCATCACCACGCTGGACGGGTAGACGGCCAGGCCGCCGGGCGCGTAGAGGCCGACCCGCGCGACCGGCACCCAGCGCTCGGTCACCGTGCCGCCGGGCACGACCTGCGTCGTGGTGTCGGTGCGCCGCTGGTCGGCGTGCACCCTGCGGGCGCGGGCGATGGACTCCTCCAGCGCCTCCCGCACGCCCGGCTCCAGTTCGGCCAGCGCACGGTCCAGTTCGGCCCGCGGCACCCGCACCGAGGCGGGGCGCACCTTGTCGAACCGCTCGCCGAACTCCAGCGCGGCGTCCACACCGCGTTCCCGCACCGCTTCGACCATCGGCCGCACCTGATGCAGCACCGCGTCCACGTCCACCTCGGCGCGCGGCAGCGCGGCGCGCAGTTCAGCCGGAGACGGAACCCGACCTCGCAGGTCGATGCGGTTGAGCATGTCGTCAAGGGTAAGCCGTCCGGACCAACCCTCCGCAGGCCCACCCCGGAACGCCGGTGATCCGCAACGGATCAGCCGGACGGCCAGGTGATGGTGTTCGAGAAGACTTTGCCCTGCGGTGTCGTGACGTACACGTAGACCTTCGCGCCGGGTACGTCATAGCGCGTGTCCCCGCACTGGTCCGCGCCGTTCGCATCGGTCACGGACCGGCAGGGCTCGCTGAAATCCCGCTCGTTCCCCATGGCGATCACGTCGTAGCGGGTATTCGGTGCGAACCCGGTCAACCTGGCGTCTATCCAGAAGCATTTCCCGCGTTCGCAATTCGAACTGCTGGTGGGCTCGCCGACGGCGATGACGATCCGCGGTTGCGGCGCCTGCGGCGGCAATTGGGGCGCGGCGGAGGTGGGGTCGGGCAGCACAGCGGGAGCGGACGTGGTCGTCGGCGGGCCGGCCCCCGCGGTCCGGAACGGCTGCACCTCGGGCTGCACCGCCGACTGCGGCGCCGTGCTCGGCACCGTGGTCGTGGTCGTGGTCGACGGCACCGGCAGCGGGACTGCCCCGCGCGGCGAGAACGCACGGGTGACCTGCCACTCCACCGGCCAGAAAACGCTTGCGGCCCCCACGGCGACCACTGCGGCCACTGCCATCGCACCGGCTGTGGCCGGCCGCACCCACTTCCGCGACCGACCTGGTGCCGGGACAAGACGTGGTGACACGGGCGGATGCGGCCCGGTCAACGTCACGCCGTGGACGAACACGCTCCCGTCGGCCTGGATGACCAGCGAACCGCCGCTGGCCTCGGCGTGCTTGGCCCCCTGGTGTTCCTGCCCCATAGCTGCCCCGCCTCGTCGCGTGAACGAACGCCCCTCCCCGAAAAAGCGTTGCCAGCTAATCAGTGACCGACACTAGGCCGAACACCGGGCCGACGCTAGGCCGAACAGCCGTAAAATTGCGGAATACGGAAGTTGCGTGAGCGACTGTTAACTGTCAGTCGGACCCGGGACCGCGAACCCGACAATCGGGGGCTATGCCGATCTGTGATCTGCGGGCCACGCTGCGTAGGCAAACTCCGTCGCACACCCTGCACATGATGGAGGCTTCATGTCATCCAAGCGGCGCGGCCTCGTGGCCGCCGCGCTCGGCGCTTGCCTGACCCTGGTGTTGCCCTTCAACACCGTGATGGCTCAGCCGAGCACGACCAGTACACCCGAACGGGTCATGTTCGAGGTCACCGCGTCGACCCCGGAGGCCCGCACCAAGGTGGCTCGGACCGGGGTCGACGTGCTCGGCCTGAACGGGTCGACGCTCACCGTGATCGCCGAGCCCCGGCAGCAGTGGGCTTTGCGCGCCACCGGCCTGCCGGTGAAGAGCCTCGGTGACGCCGATGCCGAACTCGGCGCGCTCGGCAAGGCCGACTTCACCGACCGCACCGGCGACGTGAACGCCCAGGACTTCCCGTCCGGCTACACCGGCTACCACAACCACCGGGAGATGGTCGCCGAGCTGAACCAGACCGTCACCGACCACGGTGCCCTGGTGAAGCTGAGCAGCATCGGCAAGTCCTACGAGAACCGCGACCTGTGGGCGCTGAAGATCAGCGACAACGCCGGTACCGACGAGAACGAGCCGGAGGTGCTGTTCACCTGCAACCAGCACGCCCGTGAGCACCTGACCGTCGAGATGTGCCTGCGCATCATCAAGCAGTACACCGACGGCTACGCCACCAACCCGACCATCAAGAACCTGGTCGACTCGCGGGAGATCTGGGTCATCCCCAGCGTCAACCCGGACGGCGCGGAGTACGACATCGCGTCCGGCACGTTCCGCGCGTGGCGGAAGAACCGGCAGGGCCAGGGCACCGACCCGAACCGCAACTGGGGCTACCAGTGGGGTTGCTGCGGCGGCTCCAGCGGCAGCCCGTCCAGCGAGACCTACCGCGGCCCGTCGGCGTTCTCGGCACCCGAGACGCAGCGCGTGCGCGACTTCGTGAACGGCCGGGTCGTGGGCGGTGTGCAGCAGATCAAGACGCACATCGACTGGCACACCTACTCCGAGCTGATCCTGTGGCCGTACGGCTACACCTACAACGACACCGCGCCCGGCCTGGACGCCACCCAGGCCAACGTGTTCGCCACGCTCGGCCGGCGGATGGCGGCGCTGAACAACTACACGCCACAGCAGTCCAGCGACCTGTACGTCACCGACGGCAGCGTCAACGACTGGATGTGGAACGCCCACAAGATCTGGAGCTACACCTTCGAGATGTACCCCAAGTCTGCGAGCGGCACCAGTGGTTTCTACCCGCGTGACACCGCCATCGCACCGCAGACCGCCCGGAACGACAGCGCCGTGGAGCTGTTCCTGAGCTACTCGGACTGCGCGCCGCGCATCATCGGCCGCACCTGCTGACCGCCTCCACCGCCTGATCGACCTGCGCGGGCTCGACGAAGTAGTGGGCGGACGCCCGCACCACCTCGTCGAGCCCGCGCCGGGTCATGTCCAGCAGCGTCGAGCCCACGTGGCTGGTGCTGACCGTGACGCCGTGCCCGGCGAGCAGTTCGCGCATCTCCACGGCCCGGCGGCCGGCGACGGTGAACGTGACGATGCCCGCCTTCTGCTCGCCGATGTCCCGCACGTCGACCCCCGGCAGCGCGGCGAGCCCCTGCCGCAACTGCTCCGCCCTGGCCCGGACCTCGCGCGTGATGTCGTCCAGACCGAGGTCCAGGGCGTACTTCGCGGCGGCGATGAGACCGAGCCGGTCGGCGAAGCTCGCCTCCCACAGCTCGTAAACGCGGGCGTCCTCCCGCAGCTTGATCTCCTGCGGCGCGACCCACTCGCCGCTGTGCAGGTCGACCAGCCTAGGCACCAGCCTGTGCCGCACGTCGCGCCGCACCACGAGAACGCCCGTGCCGCGCGGACCGCGCAGCCACTTGCGCCCGGTCGCGGAGATCAGGTCCACGCCCAGTTCGTCGGCCCTCACCGGGAGCTGGCCGATGGACTGGCACGCGTCCAGCAGCACCAGCGCCCCCACCTCGTGGGCCGCGTCGGCGACCTCCCTGGCCGGGTTGACCAGGCCGCTGTTGGTGGGGACGTGGACCAGTGAGACCAGCTTGACCCGCTCGTCGAGCATCTCCTCCAGGGCCGCCACGTCGACCTGGCCCGCGCCGTCCGAGGGGATCGCCTCCACCCGCGCGCCGACCTGCCCGGCGCGGTGCAGGATCGGGATGGCGTTGCCCGCGTACTCGACCTCCGTCACCAGGACCCGGTCGCCTTCGGCCAGCGGGACGGCGTCGAACGCGGCCAGCCAGGACCGCGTGGCGCTGTCGGTGAACGCGATCTCGTCCGGCTCCGCGCCGAGGAGTTCGGCGAACACCCCGTAGCCGGCTTCCAGGTCGTCCTCGCGTTCCCGGGCGGCCCCGTACCCGCCGATCTCGGCTTCGCGTCCCAGGTGGCCGATCACCTCGTCCAGCACCGGCCGGGGCGGCAGCGAGGAGCCCGCGGAGTCCAGGAAGACGCGGCGGCTCGCGGCCGGGGTGTCGGCGCGGACGGCGGCGAGGTCGAACATGGTGGTCCCCCGAGGTCCCGGGCCGGTCCGGACGTCCCGTGTCGGCCGCTCACCTCTCCGTCTACACCATGGGGCGGGGCCGGCGCGAGGTGCCGGCCACAGGGGTACGGGCCGCAGGGACACGGGCCGGCGGGGTACGGGCCGGCGGGGTACGGGCCGGCGGGGTACGGGCCGGCGGGGTACGGGCCGGCCGGGAGGTGCGCGTCGGCCCGGGGGCGGGGCTCAGCGGGCCTTCCACTTCTCCAGGTTCCACCAAGGCCCCCACGACAGCGCCCCGTGGGTGTGCGGGTCGACGACGTCCTGGTAGCCGGTCCAGTTGTCGCGCAGGACATACACGTGCTGCACGGCCGCGAGCACGACCATGCCCGGCGCGGCCAGGTAGGCGTGCTGGAACTGCCGGTACGCCGCCGTGCGCTGCGCCGGGTCCAGCAGCGTGCGGCCGGTGTCCAGGGCGGCGTCCACCTGGGAGTTGGTGTAGCCCCACGGGTTGCCGGTGTGCAGCGGCTGGTGGGCCGTCAGGTCCGGGTCGAACGGGGTGCCGCCGCCGTGCAGCAGGGCGTCCCGACCGAGGCGGGGGCTGATGGCCTCCCAGCTCAGCCCGGCCAGCTGCACGTCCACGCCCACCGCCCTGGCGTCCGCCACGAAGGCCGTCGCGAGGTCGGCGCGGACCACGTCGCCGATCGGGTACATCAGGGTGAACCGGGCGGGAACGCCGTTGCGGGCGCGCACGCCGTCCTCGCCGCGCGTCCAACCCGCCTGGTCCAGCAGGAGGTCCGCCAGCGCCTTGTCGTAGGCGAAGATCGCGGCCGGGTCGTGGAACTCCGGCATGGTGTCCGGGATCGGGGTGGCGGCCGGGGTTCCCTTGCCGCCCAAGAGGTTGTCCACCACGCTCTTGCGGTTCACCGCGTGGTTGAGGGCCATCCGGACCGCCGGGTCGCCGGTCACCGGGTCGGCCGTGGGGAGGGTGACGGCGCGCAGGTCGGTGGAGCGGTGGGTCACCACGCGCATCCCGCTGGTGCCGCCGAACGGCTCGGCCAGCCGGGGCGGGAGTTCCGCGCCGTCGAACTCGCCCGCCTGCATGCGCTGGGCGCGGGTGTTGTCGTCCGGGACGAAGACGACGGTCAGCTTGCGGATGGCGGGTTCGCCGGCGAAGTGCGCCGGGTTGGACTCCAGCACCATCCGGTCGCCCTTGCGCCACTCCGCCAGCTTGTACGGGCCGGTGCCGACCGGTTTCACGTCCTTCAGCGGCACGGCGAGCGCCTCGCTGGGCAGCACGCCCAGCGCCAGCAGGTGCGGGAACGCCGCCCACGGCTTGGCCAGCGCGAACCGGACGGTGTGCACGTCGAGCTGCTCGACCCCGGTCAGGCTGCCGAACAGGGGCCGTTCGGTGGAGCCCGCCGCCGGGTCCAGCAGCGCCCGGTAGGTGGCGACCACGTCCTCCGGCCCGAACGACGAGCCGTCGGTGAACTTCACGCCGTCGCGCAGCCGCACCGTCCACGACAGGCCGTCGGCGGAGGGCTTCGGCAGGTCGGCGGCGAGCTGGGGCCGCAGCGAACGGTCCGCGCGGTGCTCCACCAGCCCGTCGTAGATCTTGGACACGCCCTCGCGGCCGTAGCCGAGCAACGGGTTCAGCGTGGCCGGTTCCGCGGCGTCGGCCAGCACGATCGAACTGCCGTCGGCGGTGCCTTCCGCGTTGGGTGTCGTCCCACCCGTGCACCCGGCGGCGGCGAGCACGGCGACCAGGACGAGCGGGGGCAACAGGGGGCGCACGGGACCTGACACTACCTAGAGTGGGGGTATGCGTGTCGCGCTCTGCCAGATCACGTCGTCCACCGACCCGTCGGCGAACCTCGACCTGCTGCGCAGCGGCGTCGAACGCGCGGCGGGGGCGCGGGTGGTGGTGTTCCCGGAGGCGGCGATGTGCCGGTTCGGCGTGCCGCTGGGACCGGTGGCCGAGCCGCTGGACGGGCCGTGGGCGACGGCTGTGCGCGAGATCGCGGACGAACAAGGCGTGGTGGTCGTGGCGGGCATGTTCACGCCGTCGCCGGACGGACGGGTCGCCAACACCCTGTTGGCGACCGGCGGCGGGATGCACGTCGGGTACGACAAGATCCACTTGTTCGACGCCTTCGGCTTCACCGAGTCGCGGACCGTCGCGCCGGGTGCGGAACCGGTGACCATCGAGGTGGACGGGGTCACCTTCGGGCTGGCGACGTGCTACGACGTGCGTTTCCCGGAACTGTTCCGGGCGTTGGCCGACGAAGGCGCGTCCGCGGTGCTCCTGGGCGCCTCGTGGGGGTCGGGGCCGGGCAAGCGCGAGCAGTGGGAGCTGTTGGTGCGGGCACGTGCGCTGGACTGCACGTCGTGGGTGCTGGCGTGCGGGCAGGCCGACCCGCGCGAGGACCACGGCGGTGCGCCCACCGGCATCGGGTACAGCACGGTCGCGTCACCGCTGGGGGCGGTGGAGCAGCAGTTGGGTCCGGAGCCCGGCGTGATCGTGGTGGACGTGGACGTGGCGGCGGTCGAGCAGGCCAGGCGCGCACTGCCCGTGCTCGCCAATCGCAGGCTGTAGCGCTACCGCCCTCGCGGGCAGACCCCGGGTAGAGCCGGCGATATCCGAGTCTCTTTCGGGGGGAACGAGCCACACGTCCGGGTGACGGTCGATGGGTTGTTCCAGGTCAGGGGTAATCCGCCTTCGCAGTGACGGACCAGGCGAAGGGAACACCATGATCAACCAGGCCGAAGTGGACCGGCTGTACGACTGCGACGTGCTGGACTCGCACGGCGAGCGGATCGGTGCGGTCAAGCAGGTGTGGCTGGACGACCGGGACGGGCGGCCGATGTGGGCTTCGGTGCACACCGGGCTGTTCGGCCTCAAGGAGACGTTCGTGCCGATCCAGGACGCCCGGATCGACAAGGGCCACATCACCGTTCCCGTGGAGAAGCAGCAGGTCAAGGACGCGCCGCGGATCGACGTCGAAGACCAGCACATGTCCGACGCGCAGCAGGACGAGCTGTACCGGTACTACGGCATGATCCCGACCGCGAACACCGGCGAGCACGACCGCATGCCGCGCGGCGGCCAGGTCCGCAAGCCCGGCCCGGGTCAGCAGACCCGCGCCGACCAGGTCTCCCGGCCCGAGCAGGTCTCCCGGCCCGACCAGGCCCAGGGCGGCCAGGTGCGCGGCGGGCGGGGCAGGACCTCCGACGACGGGTCGGTGACCCGGTACGAGGAGCACCTCGACGTGGGCACCCGCGAGGTCGAAGCCGGCCGGGTGCGGCTGGTCAAGCACGTCGTCACCGAGCAGAAGAACGTGACCGTGCCGGTGACCCACGAGGAGGTGCGGGTGGTGAGCGAGCCCGCCGAAGGGGAGACCGGCGAAGCGTTCACCGAGGAGTCCGCCGAGGTGAGGCTGAGGCGGCAGGAGCCGGTGGTGGACAAGCGCGTCGAGCCGGTGGAGAAGGTGCGGCTGGACAAGCGGACGGTGACCGAGCAGCAGGAGGTCGGCGACCAGGTGCGCAGCGAGCGCGTCGAGGTCGAGCGGGACGAGACCGGACGCGAGATCCGGCGTGGCGGAACCGGACGCGGCGGGGTCGCACGTGGCGACAAGGCCTGAGCGGGCAGGAGCCCGCGCCCTCACCACGGGGGCGCGGGCAGCCGCTCAGCGCAGGTCCATCCCCAGGTCCAGGGCGGGCGCGGAGTGCGTCAGCCCACCCACCGCCAGGTAGTCCACGCCGGTTTCGGCGTAGGCGCGGGCCACGTCCAGCGTGAGCCCCCCGGACGCCTCCAGCCGGACGCCGCGCGCCCGCCGCACGGCTTCCGCGCACTCGGCGACCGTGAAGTTGTCCAGCAGCACCAGTTCCGCGCCCTCGGCGACGGCTTCGTCCAACTGGGCCAGGGAATCCACCTCCACCTCGCACGGCAGGTGCGGGGCGTGGGTGCGCACGGCGGCCATCGCGGCGGTGACCGAGCCGGCCGCGCGCACGTGGTTGTCCTTGATCAGCACGGCGTCGCCGAGGCCGAGCCGGTGGTTGACGCCCCCGCCGCAGCGCACCGCGTACTTCTCCAGCAGCCGCAGGCCCGGCAGGGTCTTGCGGGAGTCCCGCACTCGCGCGCGGGTCTCGGCGATCTCGGCCACCCACGCGGCGGTGAGGGTCGCGATGCCGGACAGGTGGCACAGCAGGTTCAGCGCGGTCCGTTCGGCGGTGAGCAGACCCCGCACCGGTCCGCGCAGCACCAGCGCCGGCTCGCCGGGGACGGCCTTGTCGCCGTCGTCCCGGCGCGCCAGCACCTCGAAGTCCAGGACCTCCTCGAACACCGCGAGCGCCACCGGGATCCCGGCCAGCACACCGGCTTGGCGCGGCGTGAGCTCGGCGACGGCCACCGCGTCGGCGGGCACCGTCGCCTCGGTCGTCGCGTCCGCGCCGTAGCGGAGGTCCTCGGTGAGCGCCGTGGTGATCACCCGGCGCAGGTCGTCCAGGTCGAGCCCGATGTCGGGTCCGGCGCCGGGCACTCCGGTGTCGGGCCTGGTGTCGGGCCTGTTCTTCGGGCCGTCGTGCGGGTCTGCGGAAGTCATGCCACTCCCCTCGAAGCCGTCGCCGGGTCGGCCAGCACGGGCTGACCCGACGGGTTGAGCCGCACCACCTGGCTGCGCTGCCACCCCACGTCGTCGCGGGAGGTGAAGTCGGTGCGCACGTGGCAGCCGCGCGACTCGGTGCGTTCGGCAGCGGCGGCGATCAGCGCCCGCGCCGCCACGGTCAGCGCCGCGTCCTCCACCAGTTCCCTGGTGTCCAGCTTGCGGTCCACAGTGGACAGGTCGAGCACCGAGCCGACCACGGCGAGGCCTTCGGCGTCCCGGCCGATCGCCGCGTACCGGCTCATCACGCGCTGCAACGAGTCCCGGTCCGCCACCGGGGCGGTCGGCAGCTCCGCGGTGGCCGTGCAGCGGGCCAGCACGCCCAGGGCGAGGTCACTCGCGACCGCCTCGGCGGCCCGCGTGCCGACCACCAGTCCTTCGAGCAGGCTGTTGGACGCCAACCGGTTCGCGCCGTGCAGCCCGGTCCGGGCCACCTCGCCCGCCGCGTACAGGCCGGTCACCCCGGTCCGTCCGTCCACATCGGACACCACGCCGCCGCACGCGAAGTGCGCGGCGGGCGCGACCGGGATGGGCTGCCCGGCCGGGTCGACACCGGCCGTGACGCACGCCGCGTGCACGGTCGGGAACCGGCGGGCGAAGTCGGAGATGCCGGTGGCGTCGAGGAAGACGTGGTCGTCCACGCCACCGGGCGCGCCCGCCATGTGCCGGGTGATGGCCGCCGCCACGACGTCGCGCGGGGCCAGGTCCTCCAACGGGTGCACGCCGCGCATCACGCGCGCGCCGGTCGCGTCGACCAGCACCGCGCCCTCACCGCGCACCGCCTCGGTCACCAGCGGACACCGGCCGCGCGCGCCCCGTCCCGTGTACAGGACGGTCGGGTGGAACTGGACGAACTCCACGTCCGCCGCCACCGCGCCGGCCCGCAGCGCGAGCGCCAGACCGTCACCGGTCGCCACCTCCGGGTTGGACGTGGCCTGGTAGAGCTGCCCCAGCCCGCCGCTGGCCAGCAGCACGGCGGGCGCGGTCAGCACACCCGGCACCCCGTTCGGGTCCAGCACCAGCAGCCCGCACACCTGGCCGAGCGGCGTGCGCACCGCGTCCACCGCGATGTGCTGCTCCAGCACCGGAACCCGGCCGTCGACGGCAGCGGCGAGCAGCGCCCGTTCCACCTCGGCACCGGTCGCGTCACCTCCCGCGTGCACCACGCGGAACGCGCTGTGCCCGCCCTCGCGGGTGCGCGCCAGCCGGCCGTTCCCGACGGCGTCGAACACCGCACCCCGTCGGCGCAGCCCGGTCACGGCCGCCGGGCCGTCCGCGATGATCGCGGCCACCGCGGCCTCGTCGCACAGACCCGCGCCCGCGACCAACGTGTCGCGGATGTGCGCGTCGACCGTGTCGCCCTCGTCGTGCTCGTCCGGCAGCACGACCGCGACACCGCCCTGCGCCCACCGGGTGTTGCCCTCCCGCTGTTCCGCCTTGGTGACGACGAGGACCCGCAGCCCCAGCTCACGCGCGCGCAGCGCCGCCGTCAGCCCCGCGACACCCGTGCCGACCACGACCAGGTCGGCACGGGCCTCCCACAGCGGGGTGCTCACTCGCCGCCGCCGGGCTTGCCGATCTCGATCATCCGCTGCACGGCGCCCCGCGCCCGCTTCGCGGTGTCCAGGTCGACGTGCACCTCGTCCTTGCCCTCGCGCAGGCAGCGCAGCAGCGCGGTCGGGGTGATCATCTTCATGTACCGGCAGGAAGCCCGGTCGTTCACCGCGCGGAAGTCGATCTCCGGCGCGGCCCGGCGCAGCTGGTGCAGCATGCCGATCTCGGTGGCCACCAGCACCGACTTCGCGCTGGTGCTGCGGGCGGCGGTGATCATGTCGCCGGTCGAGAGGATCTTCACCTTCTCCGCCGGGACGGTGCCCTCGCCCGCTAGGTAGAGCGCGGAGGTGGCGCAGCCGCACTCCGGGTGGATGAACAGGTCGGCGTCCGGGTTCGCCGCCGCCCGCTCGGCCAGCTCGGGGCCGTTGATGCCCGCGTGGACGTGGCACTCGCCCGCCCAGATGTGCAGGTTCCGCCGGCCGGTCTCGCGCTTCACGTGCGCGCCGAGGAACTGGTCGGGCAGGAACAGCACCTCGCGGTCGGCCGGGATGGACGCCACCACGTCCACCGCGTTCGACGACGTGCAGCAGATGTCCGTCTCCGCCTTCACCTCGGCGGTGGTGTTCACATAGGACACCACGACCGCGCCGGGGTGCTCGGCCTTCCACGCGCGCAGCTGGTCGCCGGTGATCGAGTCGGCCAGCGAGCAGCCCGCGCGCTCGTCCGGGATCAGCACGGTCTTGTGCGGGGCCAGGATCTTCGCGGTCTCGGCCATGAAGTGCACGCCGCAGAAGACGATGGTCGACGCGTCGCTCGCCGCGGCGATGCGGCTGAGCGCCAGCGAGTCGCCGGTGTGGTGCGCGATGTCCTGGATCTCCGGGAGCTGGTAGTTGTGCGCGAGGATCACCGCGTCCTGCCTGCGCGCCAGCTCCAGCACCTCGTCCCGCCAGGCGGCGTCCGGCGCGATGCCGTCGTACGCACCGTCAGAGGTTCGCTCCACGTAGGCGGTAGCGACCATGGTGTCCTCCTTCAGCCAGGTTTTCGCCTACCGGGCGAAAACTTGGCCGATAGTATCAGCCGGTGGGTCTCGCGGGACATGAGGTACTGGCCGCAGTGCTCCAGGTGAGAGCCGGATCACTCCAGGTCATGCTGTGGGAGCGCGCGCGGGAACCGCACGCTCACCGCTGGTCACTGCCCGGTGGCGGGCTCGGTGGGACCGAGGACGTGGAGGCGTCGATCCGGCGCCAGCTGGCGGAGAAGGTCGACGTGACACAGCTCTCACACGTGGAGCAGCTGGCCGTCTTCAGCGCCCCCGACCGCGTCCCCGGCCCCCGCGTGGTGGCGACCGCGTTCCTCGGCCTGGTCCGCTCCGACACGGACCCCGTCGTGCCCTCCGACACCGCGTGGCACCCGGTCGACACACTGCCCGCGACCGCGTTCGACCACGAGGCCATCTGCCGGCGGGCGCGGCACCGGCTGGCGTCCAAACTGTCCTACACGAACCTGGGTTTCGCCTTGGCGCCGCCGGAGTTCACCATCTCGGCGCTGCGATCGCTGTACTCGGCGGCGCTGGGGTACGAGGTGTCGGCGACCAACCTGCAACGCGTGCTGTCCCGCCGCGGCCTGCTGGAGCCCACCGGCGCGGTCGCACCGGTAGGCCCGTCCGGCGGGCGCCCGGCCGCGCTGTTCCGCTTCGTGTCAAGGCAGATGCGGGTGACCGATCCGTTCGCCGTGCTGCGGCCACCCAGCAGCCGTAACTTGGGGACGTGACCACGACGCTCCCGCTGTTCCCCCTGGGTACCGTACTGCTGCCGGGAACGTCGCTGCCCTTGCACGTGTTCGAACCGCGCTACCGACAGCTGACCGTGGACCTGCTGACCGAGCAGCTGCCGGGCCGCGCCTTCGGCGTGGTGGCGATCCGGCAGGGTTGGGAGGTCGGCACCGGCAACGCGACGGCGCTGCACGAAGTCGGCTGCGAAGCCCTCCTCCGCGACGCCAAACCCCTGCCGGACGGCCGTTTCGACCTGTCCACCACCGGCGGCCGACGGTTCCGCCTGGTGGACGTGGACACGGAGAGCGCGCCCTACCTGCTGGGCAAGGTCGAGTGGGTCGCGGACGTGCCCGCCCCGGCCGAAGTGGCCGAAGTGCTGCCGCTGCTGGTGGACGGCGCGATGGGAGCGTTCCGCCGGTACCGGCAGGCGGCGTTCGAGGACGATCCGGTGGTGGCGCGGACGGAGATGCTGGCGTACTCGTTGGCCAACGACTGCCTGCTCACCCTGGAGGACCGGCAGCACCTGCTGGAGGAACGCTCCGAGGCCCGCCGCCTGCGCTTGGTCCGCCGGATGATGCACCGCGAAGCGGGAATCATCACCGCCCTCCACGCGGTGCCCGCCCCGATCGCCGAACTGGGCCACCTCCCCCACCGCAACTGAGCCACCCCCGCGCCGCCGCACCCAAGCCCACACCGGGCCGCCGCACCAGGCCACCTCGGGCCACCGCACCCGAGCAACCCCCGCGCCACCACACCCAAGCCCACATCGGGCCGCCGCACCCGAGCCGCCCCAGGCCGGTACACCGAACCCCGCATTGCGCCCTACCCACACGCCGCCCACCCACACGCCCCGCCCACGCGGGACGACACCACTGCGCGGGGCGGGAGGCCACCACTGCGCGGGCCGCTTGAGCCAGGATGGATGTGTGGACGACATCGCGATCCGTCCGGTCCGTGCCGGTGAGCTACCCGCTGTCGCCGAGCTGCGCCGGCGGTGGGTGCAAGAGGTCTACGGAACGACGCACACCACGGTGGAGGAGTTCGCGCCCCAATTCGTGGCGTGGGCACAGAAGAACGAGTCCTCGCATCGGTGCATGGTGTTGCTCCGCGACGAGGTGGTCATCGGCGTGGCCTGGCTGGCCATCACAGAGCGCGTGCCCCACCCGCGTGTGTTCGAACGGACGTCGGGTGACGTGCAGTGCGTGTACGTGACACCGGACGAACGTGGCCGCGGTCTGGGTGGCGAACTGATCAAAGCCGTCTTGGCGTGGGCGAGCGATCTGGGCCTTGAGCGGGTAACGGTGCACTCCAGTGACCGGGCCATCTCGGCGTACTCCCGCCATGGATTCGAAGTATCGCCGAATCTGCTCCAGTTCAACGTGGGACAGGGCCGCCCAGAGTGAGTCGCCGCCCGAAGTGAGTCGCCGCCCAGAGTGAGTCGCCGCCCAGAGTGAGTCATCGGCAAGCCGTTGTCCGGGGCGCACCACTGGCGCAGTGTCGCAGCTATCAGCGGCTGCTACGCCTCCCTCACGCACCGACCGGAAGCGCCGTTCGAGATCACGGCCGTTCGCGATCACGGACGCTCTTCTCCGCACGGAGGGCTCGGTCAAGCTTCTGGTCGGCATGTCTCGCCCTGGCTGCGCACATGCCCGCCGCCTGGCCCGCCGCCTTCCTATCTAGGCTCATGCTCTGAGACCAGCACCCGGTTGTCATCGAGCGGTCGGTTGACCGGAACGGGCGACGTTTGTCGGCTCGTGTCAGTGGTGCGACCCTTCGCGACCTCCGACAGCTCGCGTGTAACCCTCCCGAGGCTCGCGCCCAACGCCCCGCTCCCCCTGCGTGCCCTCGCTCCCGCGTCACCATGCCAACCCCACTGGAATGCCCTCCTGTTGATTCGTCCTATTGCTCTATAGTGGGATTGTTCAACAATCCTCTACGGTGTGGTCCAGCGCACAACCCCACGTCTGCGAGGTGAACGATGAGCAGCAGCACCACAGAGACCGACCGAACGGACAGCGGCCCCTTCGCCTGGTTCCGCACTCTCGGCCGCAACGGCCGGAAGGCCTTCATCGGGGCGTTCGGCGGCTACGGGCTGGACTCGTACGACTTCCAGGTACTGCCCCTCGGCCTGGTGGCGATCACCGCCTACTTCGGCATCACCAAGGGCGAAGCCGGCCTCCTCACCACGGTCACCCTGGTGGTGAGCGCCATCGGCGGCGCGGTCGCCGGGATCATGGCCGACCGCATCGGCCGCGTCCGCACCCTCATGATCACGGTCGCCACCTACGCCGTCTTCACCGTCCTGTGCGGCTTCGCCACCAGCTACGAAACCCTCCTGATCTTCCGCGCCCTGCAAGGCCTGGGCTTCGGCGGCGAGTGGGCGGCGGGCGCGATCCTGGTCGCGGAGTACTGCAAACCGCAGTACCGAGGCCGCACGGTGGCGTTCATCCAGAGCGCGTGGGCGGTCGGCTGGGCGCTGTCGGTGCTGGTCTATGCGCTGGTCTTCAACTTCTTCCCGCAGGACGTCGCCTGGCGCGTGCTGTTCTGGACCGGCGCCCTCCCCGCGATCCTCATCATCTACGTCCGCCGCACCGTCAAGGACGCCCCGCAGGTCACCGAACACCGTGCCACCAGCAGGCACAAGGGCTCGTTCCAGGCAATCTTCGCAGGGAACCTGACCCGCACCACGCTGTTCGCGTCCCTGCTCGCGACCGGCGTCCAAGGCGGCTACTACACGCTCGCCACCTGGCTGCCCACCTACCTCAAGTCCGAACGCGGGCTCACCGTCATCGGCACCGGCGGGTACCTGGCGTTCCTCATCTCCGGTGCGTTCATCGGCTACGTCGCCGGCGGCTACGTCACGGACTGGTTGGGGCGCAAGAAGACGTTCGCCCTGTTCTCCGTCCTGTCCGCCGCGCTGATCATGCTCTACACCCAGATCCCGGCCGGCGCGAACACCGCGGTGCTGTTCCTCGGCTTCCCGCTCGGGTTCTGCATGTCCGCGATCTTCAGCGGCTTCGGGTCGTTCCTCGCGGAGCTGTACCCGACCGCCCTGCGCGGCACCGGCCAGGGCTTCACCTACAACTTCGGCCGCGCGGTGGGCGCGTTGTTCCCCACGCTGGTCGGGTTCATGGCGGAACGGATGGGCATCGGCGGCGCGATGGTGTTCGGTGCGATCGCGTACGGGATCGCCGTCGTGGCGCTGTTCGGTCTGCCCGAGACGAAGGGAAGGGAACTGCTGTGACAACACCCGAGACCGCCGCAACCAGGTCGGTGACACCCGCCTCGCCACCCGTTGAAGCACCCACCGTGGCATCCGCAGGAGCACCCACCGTGGCATCCGTCGAAGCGCCCGCTGTGACGCCCGAGGAAGCACGCCGCCACGCCACCGGCCCGACCGCGGGCCTCGCCGACGGGTACACGCAGGCGAACCTGATCGCCGTCCCCCGGGACTGGGCCTACGACGTGCTGCTGTTCGCCCAACGCAACCCGAAACCGTGCCCCGTGCTGGACGTGACCGACGTGGGCTCGCCGAGAACCGTGCTGGCTCAGCACGCCGACCTGAGGCGCGACCTGCCGCGCTACCGGATCTGGGAGCACGGCGAACTCACCGCCGAGCCGACCGACGCCACCGGGTACTGGCGGGACGACCTCGTGGCGTTCCTGATCGGGTGCAGCTTCACCTTCGAATCGGCGCTCAGACAGGCCGGTGTGCCGCTGCGCCACGTCCAGCAGGGCCGCAACGTCCCGATGTACGTCACCGACCGCGAATGCCGCCCGGCAGGCCGCCTGCACGGCCCGATGGTGGTCAGCATGCGCTACGTCCCGGCGCACCTGACTGACACGGCCCGCGACATCACCGCCCGAATGCCCGCCGTGCACGGCGCTCCCGTGCACATCGGATCGCCGAACGCGCTGGGCATCAAGGACCTCGACCAGCCCGAGTTCGGCGACGCCACCTCACCGCACGACGGCGACGTCCCGGTGTTCTGGGCTTGCGGCGTCACCCCGCAAGCGGCGGTGATGGCGTCCAAGCCACCGTTCGCGATCACCCACGCACCCGGACACATGTTCGTCACCGACGTCCGCGACGACGACTACCGCGTGTTCTAGGGCGTGTCCTCGTTCGTGTCTTTGTTGTCGTCCCTGTTCGTGTCCACGCGTGTGTCTCGCGGTCGTCGTTGCTCGTGTCCGAGCTTGTGACCGAGCCGGAGTTCATGCCCGTGAACCAGCGCGGGAAACGGCGCGTGCTCTAGCCGAGCCGGCGGCCGAGGTCGTCCAGCCCGTTCCACGCCGCCAGACAGCCATAGGCCAGCGCCGTGCCCAAGGGCCACGCCAGCACGCCCCACCACGTCTCCAGCACCGGGGCCAAGGCGATCATGTCCCCCACCTTGGGCGCGGCGCCCACCGCGTACCGACCGGCGGCAGTGCCGACACCGGTCCGCTGCGCCAGGTACGCCGCCACGACGCCACCCGCCGTGGCCGCGAGCATCACCACCGGACCGCGGCGTTCCCGCAGCAACCACACCGCGATACCGGTCAACAGCCCGGCACCCAGCCCGATGAGCACGAACAGCATCAACCCGTCGAGCCGGTGGTAGCTCTCACCCGTGACCGGCACCAGCGACGCGTCCTCGGCGATCACCACGTTCTGCGGCGGCGCGATCCACGCCCACAACCACCCGACGGGCAGCCCGAGCAACGCGATCGTCGACAGCACCGCGAAGCCCGGCAGCAGGTCGCGCTTCACCACCACCCGAGGCCGTTGCGGGGCGTAGCGGTAGACGAAGACAGGTGGCGCCTGCACGGGCACGGCCCGCTCGTCCACCGGTTGTTCCGCCACGCACGACCTCCCCAGCCCGGAATACCCCGTGCAGGGAGGTTACCGCGCGGAGGTGATCTCGCCGTGACGGCTGCACGTGGCGGTCCACCCGGCCGGCGTCACCTGCACGACCATGCGGCGAGCACAGGCCGAGCAGAACCTCGGCGGGTCGATGACCCGCAGGCGTCGGGCGCACGCCGCGTGATCAGCCTCGCCGAGGTCCTTGCCGCAGTACCCGCAGTACGTCACCGCTCCGGCCATCGTCACCGCGCCTCGCCCAGTCGTCACCGCGCCCAGCCCGACCGCCCCAGCACCCTGCCCGGTCGTCACCGCGTCCTGCCCGGTCGTCACAGCGTCTTGCTCAGTTCCTTGATCGGCATCGACAGCTCCTGGAGCATGTCCAGGTCGTCCTGCGCCGGGCGGCCCAGGTTGGTCAGGTAGTTGCCGACGATGATCGCGTTGATGCCGCCCAGCATGCCCTGCTTCGCACCGAGGTCGCCGAACGTCAGCTCCCGACCGCCCGCGAACCGCAGGATGGTGCGCGGCAACGCCAGCCGGAACGCACCGACCGCGCGCAACGCGTCCGGCCCCTCGACGACCGGGTAGTTCTCGTACGGCGTGCCGGGGTTCGGGATGAGGAAGTTCAGCGGCACCTCGTCCGGCTCCAACGACGCCAGCTGCACCGCGAACTCGGCGCGCTGCCCCAACGTCTCGCCCATCCCGATGATCCCGCCGCAGCACACCTCCATGCCCGCGTCACGCACCATCCGCAGCGTGTCCCACCGCTCCTCCCACGAGTGGGTGGTGACGACGTTCGGGAAGTGCGAGCGGGCGGTCTCCAGGTTGTGGTTGTAGCGGTGCACGCCCATGGCGACCAGCTCGTCCACCTGCTCCTGGGTGAGCATGCCGAGCGAACACGCGATCTGGATGTCGTTGCCGTCCTCGCGGATGGCCTTGATCCCGTCCCGCACCTGCGACAACAGCCGCTTGTCCGGCCCGCGCACAGCCGCCACGATGCAGAACTCGGTGGCGCCCGTCTCGGCGGTCTGCCTCGCCGCCCGCACCAGCCCGGGGATGTCCAGCCACGCCGAGCGGACCGGCGACGGGAACTGGCCCGACTGGGAGCAGAAGTGGCAGTCCTCCGGGCAGCCGCCGGTCTTCAGCGACACGATCCCCTCGACCTCGACCTCCGGCCCGCACCAGCGCATCCGCACCTGGTGGGCCAGCTCCAGCAACTCGGGGATCCGGTCGTCGGCCAGTTGGAGCACCCCGAGCACCTGCTCCTCGGACAACCCGACACCGCGCTCCAGCACCTGCTCACGGGCAACGCCGAGGACATCGACCTGTTCGGGGGCTGCGGTCACGACTTCTCCATAGGGTTGTCCGGCCATGGTCCGCCGGCCAGTCTGCCGCACACCCCGACCCCCGACCCAGCGACGTACGTCACTGACACGGTCAACCCCGCCACCGCCCAAACCGCCAGAATCCCCCCGTCCCGGTCAACCGGTCTCTCGATGACAACCTGGTGCCGGTCTCGAAGCATGAGCCTAAATAGCAAGGCGGCGGGCCAGGCGGGAGTGCTCGGTCGACACAGGCCCGAGGTCGGCAGTGTCCGGCAGTCGGCAGGGTGCCTGAAGGGCACCTGGTGGCCTGGGCATCGGCAGGTGTGCCCGGCGGCCACCTGATGCCCGGGTGCGTCTGGTGATCGGGTGCGCTTGGTGACCGGGTGCGCCTGGTGACCGGGTCGGCAAGTGTCCGGCGGTCACCCGGCGACCGGGTCGGCAGGTACTTGGCGGCCACCAGACGGCCGAAGTCAGCAGGTGCCCGGCAGCCACCTGGCGGCCGGGTCAGCACGCGGCCGGGTCAGCAGGTGTGCGGGGCGGCGAACTTCTCCGGGTCGAACGTGCCGCCGAACCACGGGGACAGGGCGGCGCGTGCGGTGTCCAGGAAATCCGCGCGGCTCAGGCGTGCCGCGCCGTCGGGGAGCACGCCCAAGAGCGGGCCGCCGGCGGCTTCGGGCAGGTCGACCAGGTTGCAGCGGGCCGCGAGGTCCGGTTCGGCGGGCCAGCGGCCTACTACCACGCCGACGGACTCCAGGCCCCGGTGCAGCAGGGCCTCGGCGGTCAGGGCGGTCATGTTCAGGGTGCCGAGGCCGGCGTGTGCGACGACCAGGACCGGGGCGTTGAGGGCCCAGGCCGCGTCGGCGATGGTGGTGCCCTCGTCGTCGAACCGGACGAGCAGGCCGCCGGCGCCCTCGACCAGCACCAGGTCGTGGGTGCGGTCCAGGTCGACTGCGGCGGCGGCCATCTCGCTGGGGTGCACGGTGGGTCGGCCGGAGCGGCGGGCGGCGGTGGCGGGGGCCAGGGGGTCGGGGTAGCGGCGTAGTTCGCGCGTGGTCACCGGGCCTGCCAGGCGGATCACCTCGGACAGGTCGCCGGGTTCGTCGGCGGCGATGCCGGTCTGCGCGGGTTTCAGCACGGCTACCCGGCGGCCGTCGGCGACGGCCAGGGCGGCCAGCGCGGCGACTACCACCGTCTTGCCGACCTCGGTTCCCGTTCCGGTGATCACGAGGACGCTCACGGACACTCACCCTACGACTACACGGAGCGTCGCGGCCGGCCACGTTCTAGCATCACGCCTATGGGTGAGATCGTTCTCTACGGTGCGGACTGGTGTGGCGACTGCCGGCGGGCCAAGGCCTGGCTGCGGGAGCACGAAGTGCCGTTCACCGAGGTCGACGTCGAGCGGGATGACGTGGCGCGGGATCGGGCTGTCGAGTTGGCCGGTGGGCGGAAGAACATCCCGGTGATCGTGCTGCCCGACGGGGCGGTGCTGGTGGAGCCGACGAACGTCCAGTTGGCGGAAGCCGTCAGGGTGTGACGTTGGCCGGGTCGGGATCGAAGTCGAAGTCGAGCCGGGGGCCGGGGCCACAAGGGCAGCGGCGAGCACGACGAAAGCAGGGCCAGGGGCGGCGGCCGGAGCCCGCGCCGAAGAACTGGTTCACCAGGCTGTCCGGGTGGCAGCAGACAGGGGTCGTGCTGGGCGGCACGGTGTCGGGTGTCGGCGGGCACTTCCTCCTGTGGGGCACCGTCTTCCCCGCGCTCGGCGAGGTGGTCGGCCGCATCCCGGTGGTGTCGACGGTGGTCGGCTGGTTGTTCGCGGGCGGGGCGTTCGGGGCGCTGGGCGTGCTGTCGATCAACCACGAGACCGCGAAACCGGACAACGTGAAGAGGCTGAAGGTCATCGCGTCCGTGTGGTCGGCCGTGGCGCTGCTGTGCATCCCCTCCGGCTACGCGAACGGCATCCGGCTGCCGACCGACTTCTGGGCGGGCGTGTACTCCGGCGCGTACGGGGTGGCTGCGGTGCCGTTGGTGCTCGTGGTCGTCGTCTGTCTGTGGGCACTGGTCATGAAGCTGTTGCGGCGCAAGGGCGAGCCGGACGGGACCTCGGTCGGCTGGGCGCTGGTCGCGTATTCGGCGCTGTTGCTGGTGTGGGGGTCCAGCCTGCTGCGAACGTGACCCCGCGCCGAGGGCATCCCACGCCGAACCGCCGTCGAGGGCATCCCGCGTCGAACCGCCACGCGCCGGACGGTCTCAGCTCTTGAACCACATCCCCACCGGCGAGCCGTCGCGGAGGTCTTCCTGACCGCGCACGCCCAACCGCCCACGGGTCGCACGGCTGTCGATGAACACGTCGCCCTGGTGCCGGTCGATCTGCCAGAGCTGCTCGTCACCACCCCAGCCGCAGTCCCACAGCTGCACCCGGCCACCCTCCAGGTCGATCTCCTCCAGCGCCACGTCCAGGCACCGCCCGCTGAGCCGGTTCACCAACAGCTGCCCGCCGCGGTCGGTCTGCACGGCGTCCCAGCGCTGTTCGTCCCCGCCCATCCCGCACGTCCACAGCTGCACCTTGCCGCCGTTGCGCCCGATCTCCTCCAGCGCCGCGTCCAGGCACAGCCCGGTCCGGTACAGCTCCAGCTTCCCGTCGCCGTGCTGCCAGTACCGCCCGCCGGTGACCTGGTCGGCCGTGGCGGGGGTGGCCGCGGTGACGAGCGCGGCGCAGGCCGCGAGGGCGACGCCGATTTTCCGGATCATGTTCGCCTCCAAGGCAGAAACACGTCGACTGCACCTCACGCTACCGGGCGCTGACGACCGGTCACGCGCCGTGTGACGCCTCGGCCGCCGCGACGACGGCCGCGCTGATCGCGGCCACGTCGTCATCGGTGCTGATGAACGGCGGCATGGTGTAGATCAGGTCGCGGAACGGGCGCAGCCACACGCCGTGTGCCACGGCCGCCGCCGTCGCCGCCGCCATGTCGACCTGGTGGTCCAGTTGGACCACGCCGATCGCACCGAGCACCCGCACGTCGCCGGGCGCGTTTGCCAGGCCGGTCTTGAGCCCGTCGGAGATGCGTCGCACCGACGACCGCCAGTCCTGGGACAGCAGCAGGTCGATGGAGGCCAGCGCCACCGCCGACGCCAGCGGGTTGCCCATGAACGTCGGGCCGTGGGCCAGCACGGGCACTTCGCCGCGGGAGATCCCGTCCGCCACGCGGGGTGTGCACAGGGTGGCCGCCATGGACAGGTACCCGCCGGTCAACGCCTTGCCGACGCACATGACGTCCGGGCTGACCGCGGCGTGGTCGGCGGCGAACAGCTCTCCGGTGCGCCCGAACCCGGTGGCGATCTCGTCGAAGATCAGCAGCACGTCGTGCGTCAACGTCAGTTCCCGCAACACGTGCAGGTAGCGCGGGTCGTGGAAGCGCATGCCGCCCGCGCCCTGCACCACGGGTTCCACGATCACGGCGGCCAGTTCGTCGGCGTGCTCCTCGATGAGCCGCGCCAGCTCCTCCACGTACGGGGTTTCGAGCGCTCGCGGTGGCGGGGAGGCGAAGACCTGGTCCGGGAGGACACCGCGCCACAGCGAGTGCATCCCGCCTTCCGGGTCGCACACCGACATCGGCTGGAAGGTGTCCCCGTGGTACCCGCCGCGCCAGGTCAGCAGCCGCCGCTTTTCGGGCCGTCCCTGCGAGCGCCAGTACTGGAGCGCCATCTTGACGGCGACTTCGACCGACACCGAGCCCGAGTCGCACAGGAAGACGTGCCGCAGCGGTTCGGGTGTGATCTCGACCAGGCGGGCGGACAGTGCGACGGCGGGCTGGTGGGTCAGGCCGCCGAACATGACGTGGCTCATCCGGCCGAGCTGGTCGCGGACGGCGTCGTCCAGCACCGGGTGCCGGTAGCCGTGGATGGCGGCCCACCACGAGGACATGCCGTCGACCAGTTCGCGGCCGTCGTCCAGCCGGAGCCGGACACCTCGCGCCGACTCGATCACGAGTGGTTCGCGGGTGCCCGGCATCGGGCCGTACGGGTGCCAGACGTGCGCCTGGTCCAGCTTCAGCAGCTCATCGCGGTCCACGAGCCGACAGGCTAACCGGCAGCGTGTAGAGCGCGCGCATGAGCGCGCTGGAGCGCCACCGCAGCGTCTCCGGTTCGGCGGCCAGGCCGAGGTCGAACCGGTCGAGCAGGGTGCCGATGGCGATCTCGCCCTCGATGCGGGCCAGGGGTGCGCCCAGGCAGTAGTGGATGCCGTGGCCGAACGCGAGGTGGCCGCCGGCGGGGCGGGTGATGTCGAACGTCTCCCCGTCGGGGAACCGGTTCTCGTCGCGGTTCGCCGAGAGCAGCGACGCCAGCACGAACTCGCCTTCCGGGATGGTGACCTCGCCCACCGTCACCTCCTCGGTGGTGAACCGGAACGTGGACTGGTTGACCGGTCCTTCGTAGCGGAGGAACTCCTCGACCGCGCCGGGCAGCAGGGTCCGGTCGGCGCGCAGCTTCGCCAGCTGTTCGGGGTGGCGCAGCAGGTTGTACACGCCGGTGGCGATCAGGTTGACGGTCGTCTCGTGGCCGGCGACGAGCAGCAGGAACGCCATCGAGGTGAGTTCGGCGTGGTCCAGCCGGTCGTTGTCCTCGGTGGCGTGCACGAGGGCGGAGAAGAAGTCGTCGCCGGGGTTGTCGCGCTTGTCCGCCACCAGGTCGGCCAGGAACATCGCCATCGCGGCGCCCGCTTCCTCGATCAGCGGCGGCTCGGTGCCCGCGACGAGGATGTTGGACCAGCGCCGGAAGTCGTCGCGCCGGTCCATCGGCACGCCGAGCATCTCGCTGATGACCTTGATGGGCAGCGGGAACGCGAGCGCGTCGACCAGGTCGACCTCGGGTCGGCCGGTGATCTCGTCGAGCAGTTCGTCGGTGATCTGCTGGATGCGCGGGCGCAGCTGGTCGACGCGGCGTGCGGTGAAGGCCTTGGTGACCAGTTTGCGCAGCCGGGTGTGGTTGGGCGGGTCGGTGTTGAGCATGTGCTGCGCCAGCACCTGGTCGACGTGCACGCGGTCGCCCTGGCCGGCGAGGTGCTTGTCGAACAGCGGTGCCAGCCGGGTGTGGTCCTTGCTGAACCTCGGGTCGGCGAGCACGAGCCGGGCGTCGTCGTAGCGGGTGACGAGCCAGACCTTGAGGCCGCGCGGCAGCACGACCTGGCGTGCCGCGGACTGTTCGCGCAGTGCGGCGTGGAAGGTGTGCGGGTCCTGGAAGTACTCGTCGCCGAGTTCTTCCAGGGCGATGGTGTTCTCCCCCATGGGAACCCCTCCTGTGAAGTTAACCGTGTTTACTCAACGACCGGTGGATTGGCCGCGTGCCCGTTTCGGCCTAACGTCACTCGGATGGAGTAGTAAGACTGTCCGATATCTGTCGGAAGGCAGACGCACGGGGGTTTTGCGCCTGGTCCGATCGAGCACATGGTGATCAAACGGATGATGTGCGCGGTGAGCGTGCTCGGGCTGCTCACCGCCGGCTCCGGCTGGGCCACGGCCGCCCCGGACCGCGTCGGCTGGCGGACCTGCCACGACGACCTGTGGTGCGCCGACGTGGACGTGCCCGCCGACTGGTCGCGTCCGCGTGCGGAGCGGATCACGTTGGGGCTGCTGAAGATCCCCGCCCGCGGCGACCGGCTGGGCACCCTGGTGCTCAACCCCGGCGGGCCCGGCCCGGCGGTGCGGAACTTCGCCCTCCCGTCGTACCGGGAGCAGTTCGCGGAGCTGGCGGAACGGTTCGACGTCGTGGTGTTCGACCCGCGCGGCATCGGCGCGAGCAGCGGCGTGACGTGCCCGACGGTGAACCCCGTCGCCGTGACACCGCCGTTGACCGAGGACGCCCACGCCGCCTACGCCACGGCCAACGCGCGGTTCGCGGCGGACTGCGCGTCCGCCACGGGGCCGTTGCGGGTGAACGCCCGGCAGGTCGCCCACGACCTGGAGGCGATCCGGGAAGCGTTGGGAGAGCGGAAGCTCAACTACTTCGGCAACTCCTACGGCACGGTCTACGGGCAGGCCTACGCCGACCTGTTCGGCCGCCACGTGGGCCGGATGTACCTGGACAGCGTGCTCGACCACACGCGGCGGGACCTCGCGGACTGGGCGCGGCCGGGTGCGGTCACCGCCGAGCGCAACCTGCACCGGCTCGCCGAGTGGTGCGCTTCGGACCCGGGCTGTGCGCTGCACGGCCAGGACCTGGTGGCGGTGTGGGACCGGGTGCTCGCCAGCGCGCCGATCCCCGCTCCCGGCACGGCCGGTGTGGACGCGACGCAGATCCTGGCGTGGGCCGCCGGGAGGATCGGCAACGACCGGAGCCGGGCGTTGCTCGCGGCCGGTCTCGCCCAGGCCGACCAGGGCGACGCGACCGCGATGATCCGCCGACCGGGACTGCCCGATACCAGTCTCGCCCGCACGTCGCTCTGCTCGGACTTCGTCTTCCGCGACGACTACCGGAGTCTCGAACGGGTCGAGACCGAACTGCGCGACACCGTCGCGCCACGGCTGGGCTGGGCGACGCAGGCGTGGAACGTGTCCGGGCACTGCTCGGGCCTGCCCCGCGTCGGGCTCTTCCCGCCACAGCCGATCCGGGCCCACGGCCTGCCGCCGGTGCTGATCGCCAACGGTGACAACGATCCGCTGACGCCCGCCGATCACGGCCGACACGTCGCCGCGCAACTGCCCGGCGCGCGATACCTTGCCACAGAGGGAAACCACGCGCTGTACCTGCGCGGGAACCGTTGCGTGCGCGACCACGTGCACCACTACCTCTGGACGGGCGAACTGCCGCCACCGGGCGCGCGCTGCTGAACCGCGTGTACAACGGTGCCATGGACCGCCGCCGGGACGCGTTGTCCGCCGTCCTGGCGGCGGCCGTGGTGCTGGGTCTGGGACTGTTGGAGAACCCGTCCGATGTGGCCGCCCGAGCCGCCGCTTCCCTCGGCGTCGCCGCGCCGCTGGCCGTGCGCCGCAGACTTCCGCTCACCGCGGCGGTCCTGTCGGCGGCGGCCACGATCGTCGGGGCGGTCGCGCTCCCGGACTGGCCCGGCAGTCTCGTCGCGGTGGCCGCGTTCGGCTCGGCCGCCTACCACCGCCATCCCCTGCCGGTCCTGCTGCTCTCCGTGGGCTGGCAGGTGGTCCTCAAGCTGTTGGCGGTGAAACCGGACGGTGCGGCGACGTTCGCCGACCTGATCCTGCTCGGCATCGCCCCGGTGGCCGTCGGCTACGCCCTGCGGCTGCACCGGGAACGGGCCGAGCAGGCCGAATCCCTGTACCGCGAGGAAACCCGCCGCGTGGTGGCCGAGGAACACGCCCGGATCGCCCGCGAGGTGCACGACGCGGTGGGCCACCACCTCACCGCGATCCGCATGCAGGCCAACGCGGTGCGCCACGTGGTGCACGCCCTCCCCCCGGCCGCCGAGCAGGCGCTCGGGTCCATCGCGGACTCGTCCGCCGCAGCGCTCGCCGAGGTCCGCGGCGTGCTGGACGTGTTGCGGCACAACGGCGCCACCCTCGCCGACCTGCCCGCCCTGATCGACCGCAGCCCCGGACCGGTCACCCTGACCCGGACCGGGTCGACCGACCCGTTGCCCGCACTGGTCGACCACACCGGCTACCGCCTGGCGCAGGAAGCCCTGACCAACGCGCTGAAGCACGCCGCCGCCACCCGGATCGACGTGGCCGTCCACCAGGACCGCCACAGCGTCACCATCACCGTGGCGGACGACGGGAAGACCCCGTACACCGAAACCGAGGGCGCGGGCCTGCGCGGCATGAGGGAACGGACCCGGCTGCTCGGCGGCACGCTCCGGGTCACGGCGGCCCGACCGCACGGCCGGCTGGTCGAAGCCCGACTTCCGCTGGGAGCGCCGTGATCCGCACCCTGATCGCCGACGACCAGCCCCCGGTGCGGTGGGCGCTGCGCCTGGTGCTGGACGCCGAACCGGACATCGAGGTGGTGGACGAGGCGGGCGACGGCGCCGAAGCCGTCGACAAAGCCCGGTGGCGGGGCGTGGACGTGGTGGTGCTCGACCTCCGGATGCCCCGCCTGGACGGGATAGCGGCCATCCGCCGGCTCACCGAGTCGGTCAACCCGCCGCCCGCCGTCGTCGCGCTGACCACGTTCGACCTGGACGAGTACCTGTTCGGCGCGCTCCGGGCGGGCGCGGTGGGCTTCGTGCTCAAGGACAGCGACCCGGCACTGCTGGTGGACGCGGTCCGGGCGGCGGCGAAGGGCCAAGGCCTCATCGACCCGCAGGTCACCCGCCGCACGATCCGGGAGTTCGCCGCACCGGCCCCACGACCCGCGCCCGACCTGGACCGGCTCACCCCGCGCGAGCGCGAGGTGCTCCTCCTGGTGGCACAAGGCCTGAGCAACGCCGAGATCGCCCGCGCGCTGACCGTCGGCGAAGGCACCGTCAAGACCCACGTGGCGCGGGTGCTGGCCAAACTCGGCCTGCGCACCCGCGTCCACATGGTCATCTACGCCTACGAGAACGGCCTGCGGTAAGGGGGTCAGCCCAGGCAGCCCGGACCCAGCAGCGCCTTCAGGTCACCCATCAGCGACGGCGTCGGGCTGACCCGCAGCGCGTCGTCCAGCTTCAGCAACGTGTTGCGGCCCGCGTTGATGACCAGGTTCAGGTGCACCTCGGTCGTCCCCGGGTGCGCCCGCAGCACCTCCTTCAACGACGTCACCAGCTTCGGGTCGCAGCGCGACGCCGCCACCTTCAGCTTCAGCGCCTGCGCGCCCAGCTCCGACAGGTCCGGCACCACCAGGTCGTTGGCGATCAGCGAGATCCGGTCCTCCCGCTTGGCCACCCGCGCCTTCACCAGCACGATGGCGTCCTCGGCGACCGACATGCCGTGGATCACGTAGCTCTTCGGGAAGAACAGCACCTCGATGCCACCGGCCAGGTCCTCCAGCTGCGCCGACGCCCACGGCTCGCCGTTCTTGTTCACCCGCCGCGTCACCGACGCGAGGATGCCGCCCAGCGTCACCTGCGTGCCGTCCGGCACGTCGCCTTCCAGGATGCGCGCGATGGAGGTGTCCGAATAGGACTCCAGCACGTGCTCCACGCCGTTGAGCGGGTGACCGGACACGTAGAGGCCGAGCATCTCCCGCTCCAGCGTCAGCTGGTGCTTGGGCTCCCAGTACTCGTCCGGGATCTTCACGTCGAAGACGCTGCCCACCCCGTCGTCGCCGCCGCCGTCGCCGAACAGGTCGAACTGGCCGCGCGCCTCCTCCTTCTTGGTCAGCATGATCGCGTCCACCGCTTCGACGTGCACCATGTGCAGGCCCTTGCGCGGGTGGCCCAGCGAGTCGAACGCGCCCGCCTTGATCAGCGATTCCACGACCTTCTTGTTGCAGACCGTGGCGTCGACCTTCTTCAGGAAGTCGGAGAAGTCGGCGAACTTGCCCTTCTCCTTGCGCGCCTTGATGACCGCCTCGACCACGTTCGCGCCGACGTTGCGGATCGCGCCCAGGCCGAACCGGATGTCGTCGCCGACCGCGACGAACTCGCGCTCCGACTCGTTGACGTCCGGCGGCAGCACGGTGATGCCCATCCGGCGGCACTCCGCCAGGTAGATCGCCGACTTGTCCTTGTTGTCGGAGTTCGTGGTGAGCAGCGCGGCCATGTACTCGCCGGGGTAGTTCGCCTTGAGGTACGCGGTCCAGTACGCGATCAGGCCGTACGCGGCGGAGTGCGCCTTGTTGAACGCGTAGTCGGCGAACGGGACCAGGATGTCCCACAGGGTCTTGATGGCCTCCGGCGAGAAGCCCTGTGCCAGCATGCCCTTCTCGAAGCCCTCGAACTCCTTGTCGAGGATCTCCTTCTTCTTCTTGCCCATCGCCCGGCGCAGCAGGTCCGCCTGGGCCAGCGAGTAGCCCGCCACCTTCCGCGCGATCGCCATGACCTGCTCCTGGTACACGATCAGGCCGTAGGTCGTGTCCAGGATCTCCGCCAAGGGCTCTTCCAGCTCCTTGTGGATCGGCACGATCTCCTGCTGCTTGTTCTTGCGCAGCGCGTAGTTGGTGTGCGAGTTCGCGCCCATCGGGCCGGGTCGGTACAGGGCGATGACGGCCGAGACGTCCTCGAAGTTGTCCGGCCGCATCAGCCGCAGCAGGTCCCGCAGCGCGCCACCGTCGAGCTGGAACACGCCCAGCGTGTCGCCGCGGCCGAGCAGCTCGTAGGTCTTCTTGTCCTCCAGCGGGACCGTCGTGATGTCGACCGCGCCCTTGCCGTTGAGCTCGATGTTCTTCAGCGCGTCGTCGATCGTGGTGAGGTTGCTCAGGCCCAGGAAGTCCATCTTCAGCAGGCCGAGCGTCTCGCACGTCGGGTAGTCGAACTGGGTGATGATGGAGCCGTCCTGCGGCCGCTTCCACACCGGGATGTGGTCCATCAGCGGTTCCGCGGACATGATCACCGCGCAGGCGTGCACGCCCGCGTTGCGGATCAGGCCCTCCAGGCCCCGGCCGGTGTCGATGATCTCCTTGACCTGCGGGTCCGTCTCGTACAGGGCGCGCACCTCGGCGGCCTCCGAGTACCGCTTGTGCTTCGCGTCGAACACGCCCGACAGCGGGATGTCCTTGCCCATCACCGGCGGCGGCATCGCCTTGGAGATCCGGTCGGCCACCGCGTAGCCGGGCTGCCCGTACAGCACCCGCGCGGAGTCCTTGATGGCCGCCTTCGCCTTGATGGTGCCGAACGTGATCACCTGGGCGACCTTGTCCGAGCCCCACTTCTCGGTCACGTACCGGATCACGTCGCCGCGCCGGCGCTCGTCGAAGTCGATGTCGATGTCGGGCGGGCTGACCCGGTCCGGGTTCAGGAACCGCTCGAAGATCAGGCCGTGCGCCAGCGGGTCCAGGTCGGTGATGCCCATCGCGTAGGCGATCAGCGCGCCCGCGGCGGAACCGCGGCCGGGGCCGACCCGGATGCCGTTCTCCTTGGCCCAGTTGATGAAGTCCGCCACCACCAGGAAGTACGACGGGAAGCCCATCTGCAGGATGACGTCGATCTCGAACTCGACCTGCTTGCGGTGGACCTCGTCCACGCCCTCCGGGAAGCGCCGGCGCATACCCGCCCACACCTCCTCGCGGAAGTAGTCGGCCTCGGTCAGGCCCTCCGGCGTCGGGTAGCGCGGCATCAGGTTCTGGAACGCGAACATGCCGGTGGTGTCGACCTTCTCCGCCACCAGCAGCGTGTTGCGGCACCCCTCCTGCCAGGCGTCGGACGAGTCGATCGCCCGCATCTCCTCCGGCGACTTCAGGTAGTAGCCCGAGCCGTCGAACTTGAACCGGCTCGGGTCCTGCAACGTCTTGCCGGTCTGCACGCACAGCAGCGCGTCGTGCGCGTCCCGGTCCTCGGCGTAGGTGTAGTGCGAGTCGTTGGTCACCACGAACGGGATGCCCAGCTTCCTGCCGATCTCCAGCAGCCCGCCCCGGACCCGGCTCTCGATCTCGATGCCGTGGTCCATCAGCTCGACGAAGAAGTTGTCGGCGCCGTAGATGTCGCGCCACTTCGCGGCGGCCTCCAGCGCCTCCTTCTCGTGCCCGAGCCGCAACCGGGTCTGCACCTCGCCGGACGGGCAGCCGGTGGTCGCCATCAGCCCGGAGGCGTGCTCGGCGACCAGCTCCGCGTCCATCCGCGCCCACTTGCCCAGCTGGCCCTCGGTGGACGCGCGGCTGGCGAGCTTCATCAGGTTGTGCAGGCCCTCGTTGGTGCGGGCCCAGATCGTCTGGTGGGTGTACGCGCCGCTGGCGGACACGTCGTCGGACTTCTGGCCGGGGTCGCCCCACAGCACGCGCTTCTTGTTGAACCGCGACTCGGGTGCCATGTACGCCTCGATGCCCACCACCGGCTTGATGCCGGCCGCGGTCGCCTGCCGGTAGAAGTCGTAGGCGCCGTACATGTTGCCGTGGTCGGTGATCGCGGCGGCGGTCATGCCGAGGCGCTCGCACTCGGCGAACATGTCCTTCAGCTTCGCCGCGCCGTCGAGCATCGAGTACTCGGTGTGCACGTGGAGGTGCACAAACGAGTCCGCCACCATGCCTCCTCGAAGATCGAAAATGCCCGGTGGGAAGGCACGGGCAAGAGACTCCCGACCCTATAACCTCCCGCCCGGCGGGGTGAACCCGACACGGCGCTTCCGCGGCACCGCACGGCGGGGCGATGACGCGAAGATCGCCCCAGGCGGGTAGCGTTCAGGGGGTGGTAGCGCCGGATCCCGTCGACGCCCGTCTTCTGGCCATGCTCGCCGAGATGGGCCGGGCCGCCGTGCACGAGATCGCCGCGAGACTGGGCATGGACCCGCGCGAGGCCGCCACCCGGCTGATCACCCTGTCCGGCAGCGGACTGCCGCTGCTGGTGGGCGTCGAGTGCGACCCGAACGGCATCCGCAAGGCGCTGGCCAACAGCGTGGCCTGGGGCAGCTACACCGGACCCCAGGGCCAGACCCGCGGCACGCCCGTCGGCCCCTACCAGCCCGCCCCCGGCAGCGTCCGCGGCACACCGTCCGGCGCGTACCGGCAAGGCCCGCCCAGCGGCCCGTTCCCGGCCCAGCAACCCCCGTCCGGCCCCGGCCCGGCGCAGTCCGGCCCCGCGCAGTCCGGCCCGGTGCCGGCGCCCGAACCGATGAGCACCTGGGGCCCGCCGCAGTCCTCCGGCTGGGCGCGCGGCGACCAGGCCCCGGCGCCGAAGTCCCGCACCGGCAAGATCGGCTCCACGCTGGAGACCGAAGGCCTGGAAGGCGCCCGCTTCACCATCCAGCTGGTGGAAGTGGTCGACCCGGCGGACTTCCTGTTCACCGCCGCCGGCTACAAGCTGGCCGCCGGCGAGCGCGCGGTGGTCGTGCACACCGAGCTGGCCAACATCGGCACCGTGACGTTCAACGCACTGCCCGACATGTACCTGGTGCTGATGACGAGCACCGGCGAGACCATCACCAAGGCCCCGGTGTCGCTGTCCTCCCGGCCACCGCACAAGATCGGCGTGCAGCCCGGCGAGACGGCGGGCGGGCACACCGTCTACGTGCTGCCCGAGAACACCTCCGTGACCTCCGTCCGGTGGAGTTCCCGCCCGGAGACCGACCTCAACACCCTGGTCTGGACCGTCGACGACTAGACCGGCCACCGGCGCGCACCCACGGCACACAGGATGCGCGGCAGGACGGGTTCACGACGGGGACCGGCGAACCAGGCACTCGGATGAGGCAGGTCACCCGTTCCGCTTGAACAGCTTCCCGAGGAATGAGCGCTTCACCGCCGGGTCGGGCGCGGGTTCGGGCTGCCGCGCCACGGGGCGGGGCGGCGGTGGGGGCGCTTCGGGCAGCTCGCCACCGATCACGGCCGGCGCGACGCTCCAGCCGTCCGGATCGGCCGCGGCGGGCGAGAACCGGTCGTCGTGGGCGGTCTCGTCCGCGTGCGCCCGGCCGTCCGGACGAACCCGCTGCTCCGGACCTCCGTACCCGGCAGCCGGTTCGGGGCGGACCCGCGGATCGGGGTCCGCCGGGCGGGCCCGCGGCGGCCCGGCCTGTCCGGTCTGATTCCGCCGGGCCCGGTGCTGCGCCTCGGCCGCGTTCCACGCGTCGACCACCCCGGGCCGCTGCCCGTGCGGCGCGGCATGACGTCCCCCGACCGGGTCGATGCGCGGAATGCCCTGCGGCGGCGTGCGATCCGGATCGTCGAAGTGCGTTGACACCACACGTACCTCCCCATACGAGCGGGCCGATGTCATGAACGTTACGCGAACGCGACCTGCCGGTGGGAGACGACGCGGGGAGGGAGGGTTCCACCATTGACGGTCGGACCGGTGATCACAGCCGGACGACCACCGCCGGCCGGTCAGCCCTCGGCGCGCAGCAGCTCCAGCGCCGCCGCCAGGTCCTGCGGGTACTCGCTGGTGAACTCCACCCACCGACCGTCCGCCGGGTGGTGGAAACCCAGCGTCCGCGCGTGCAGCCACTGCCGCGCCACGCCCAACCGCTTGGCCAGCACCGGGTCCGCGCCGTAGGTCAGGTCGCCGACGCACGGGTGCCGCAGCGCCGAGAAGTGCACCCGGATCTGGTGCGTGCGACCGGTCTCCAGGTGCACGTCCAGCAGCGAGGCCGCCCGGAACGCCTCCACCACCTCGTAGTGGGTGATGCTCGGCTTCCCGTTGGCCATCACGGCGAACTTGTAGTCGTGCTTGGGGTGCCGGTCGATCGGCGCGTCGATGGTGCCCTTGATCGGGTCCGGGTGCCCCTGCACCAGCGCGTGGTACAGCTTGTCGACGGTCCGGTCCTTGAACGCCTGCTTCAGCACCGAGTACGCGTGCTCGCTCTTGGCCACGACCATCACGCCGGTGGTGCCGACGTCCAGCCGGTGCACGACGCCCTGCCGTTCGGCCGCGCCCGACGTGGCGATCCGCACGCCCGCCGCCGCCAGCCCGCCGACCACCGTCGGGCCGGTCCAGCCGGGGCTGGGGTGCACGGCCACGCCGACCGGCTTGTCCACCACGATGATGTCGTCGTCCTCGTGCAGCACCTCCAGCCCCGCCACGGCGATGGCCTGCACCTGCACCGGCCGTTCCGGCTCGGGCAGGGTCACCTCCAGCCACGCCCCGGCGACCAGCCGGTCGGACTTGCCGGCGGGGTGCCCGTCCAGCACCACGCCGCCGGACTCGGTGAGCGCCGCCACCACCGTGCGGGACAGGCCGAGGAGCTTCGCCAGCCCGGCGTCCACCCGCATCCCGTCCAGGCCGTCGGGTACCGGCAACGTCCGGTAGTCGCTCATGCGCTCTCCCCCGCGGACTTCCGCCCGGTCTCGTGGGCGGACTTCTTCTCCACCCGCGTGCCGTCGTAGTCGCGCTGGAGGATCGCCATCAGCACGATCACCGCGCCACCGACGCAGATGCCGGAGTCGGCGACGTTGAACACCGGGAAGAACGTGCCGTAGGGCTCGACCACCGAGATGAAGTCCACGACGTGGCCCCGCAGCGGACCGGGGCCCCGGAACACCCGGTCCACCAGGTTGCCCAGCGCGCCGCCCAGCACCAGCCCCAGGCCGATGGCCCAGCCGACCGAGCGGAGCTTGCGGGCGATCCACAGGATGAACCCGACCACGCCGAACGCGATCAGGGCGAGGATCACCGTCCAGCCCTCGGCCATGCCGAACGCGGCACCCGAGTTGCGCAGGAACGACAGGTAGACCAGGCCGCCGAGCAGCTCGACCGGCTCCTGGCCCTCCAGGGTCCGCACCGCGACGACCTTGGTGACGATGTCGAGCGCCAGCACCACCGGGGCGATCGCCGCCAGCAGCGCCACCCGCCGCTTGGGCGCCGGCTGCGCCGCGTCGGCCGGGACGTCCGCCGACGCCCCCGCCGGGACGTCCGCCGGGAGGTCCGCCGAAGCCCCCTCCGGGCTGCCCGCCGAAACGGCCGCCGAAGCCCCCGCCGGGACGTCCGGCTCGACGTCCGACTCGCGGTTCGGCCCGGTGTTGGATCCAGTGCTCACCGGGCCATTGTCCAGCATCGCGTCAGCGCAGGAACGGCGGGAGCGCCCGCTGGTCGTTCTCCGGCACCCAGCGGCCGTCGACGATCTCGTAGTCGCACCGCGAACCCTCGGTCACCAGCGACCGCAGCGCCGCCACGAACCGGTCCACGTGCTCCACCGTGGAGCCCAGGCCCAGCGACGCCCGCAGCGCCCGGTCGCCGTCGGCGAGCCGGTGCACGGCCACGTGCGCGCAGAACGCCCCGTCCCGCACCCCGATGCCGTGCTCGGCGGACAGCGCCGCCGCGAGGAACCCGACGTCCTGGCCACCGACCACGAAGCTCACCACGCCCACCCGGTCGTGCCCGCTGCCGAACAGCGACAGCTCGTGCACACCGGGAACGGTCGCGAGCCCGGCCCGCAGCCGGGACAGCAGTTCGCGCTCGTGCGCGACGGTCTGCTCCCAGTGACGTCCCAGCACGTCGCACGCCACCGCGAGGGCGTGCACGCCCACCACGTTCGGCGACCCGGCCTCGTGCCGCTCGGGCACCGCCGACCACGCCACCCCCAGCCGGTCGCCGTGGTCGGTGACCCGCGCGGTCGCGCCGCCGCCGACCAGGTACGGCTCGGCGGCCTGCAACCAGTCCGACCGGCCCACCAGCACGCCCGTGCCGAACGGGGCGTAGACCTTGTGCCCGGACAGCACCGCGTAGTCCACGTCCAGCGCCCGCAGGTCCACCGGGCGGTGCGGGGCCAGTTGCGCCGCGTCCAGCGCGACCCGCGCCCCGTGCCGGCGGGCCACCGCCGCCAGCTCCGCCACCGGCCACACCTCGCCGGTCACGTTCGACGCGCCGGTGACCACGACCAGGCGCGGGCCCTCCGGCGTGGCGCGCAGCGCGCGGTCCAGCTCCAGCACCGCCTCGGCGGGCGTGCCGGGGGTGCGCAGCCGCCGCACGTGCGGTCCGCGCCACGGCAGCAGCGCGGCGTGGTGCTCGGTGTCGAACAGCACCACGGACGTGTGCCGGGGCAGGCTGCGGGCCAGCAGGTTCAGCGAGTCGGTGGTGTTGCGGGTGAACACCACGGTGTCGGTCGACCGGGCGCCGAGGAACCGGCGCACCGAGTCGCGGGCCTGCTCGTAGACGCGGGTGGACACCTGCGAGGCGAAACCCGCGCCCCGGTGCACGCTCGCGTACCAGGGCAGCAGCTCGTCCACGGCGTCCCGGACCTGCTCCAGGCAGGGCGCGCTGGCGGCGTGGTCCAGGTTCGCGTACTCGACGCGCTCCCCGGTGACCAGCGGCACGCGCAGCGCGGCGCCGACGACGCGGGGCAGGGCGGCGATGGATCCGGGAACTGCGACGGTCACGTCAACCTCCGACGGGTCCGGCGGACTCCGTGGCAGAGGAGGCCCGCGCTTGCCCGACGCCCTACGCGCCAGGCCAGGTCCTCATCGGGGGCACCCCACCGCGGTAGGAGGGTTGCCGGCCAGCTAGCCCGAGCTTCGCGCTGGCACTCATGACCTCGTCACCGAAGTTAGCCGACACCCACCGGTCCGGTCGAGTGGCGTTCACATCCTGGGAGCCCGGTGATCACCGGGCGGCGTTCCGCCTGGTGAACGCCGCGCCCGTCGGGTCACGTCGACGCCCGGGAGCCCGGTGGTCACGGCAGCCCGGCGTCGCCCTTCCAGCGGGCGAACCGCCCGGCCCGGTCCACCGCCCGGATGCGGTGCTCGGTCGCGGTCCGCGCGGTGTCCGTGCAGACGACCAGCATCTGGTCGTGCTCCTGCAACCGGGTCGTCGGCTGCGGCGTGAACCCCTGGTCCGCGCGCACCACCAGGCTCACCGAAGCCCCCGGCGGCAGCCGCAGCTCGGACAGGTAGACGCCGTGCAGCTTGGAACCGCGCTGGATGCGCACCTGCAACAGCTCGGCGCCCAGCTCGTCCAACACCGACGAGTCGACCTCGACCTCCTGGGCCTCCCCGGACCGCACGAGCTTCAGCCACCGCGCCAGCCACGGCAACGAGGTGCCCTGCACCACGGTCAGCACGATGACCAGCACGAACACCGCGTCCACCAGCTGCCGTGCGCCGGGCACCTGCTGGATCAACGGGATCAGCGCGAACACGATCGGCACCGCGCCCCGCAGCCCCGACCACGAGATGAACACCTGCTCGCGCCACGGCACCTTGAACGGCAGCGCCGCGACCGCCACCGACAACGGCCGGGCCAGCAGCACCAGCACCGCGCCCGCCACCAGGGCGGGCACCAGCGCCTCCAGCAGCCGACCGGGCGAGGCGTACAGGCCCAGCAGCACGAACAGCCCGATCTGGGCGAGCCACCCCAGGCCCTCGGCGAACGACAGCGTGTCCGCCCGGTGCGGCAGCCGGGCGTTGCCCAGCACCAGCGCGGCGGTGTAGACGGCGAGGAAGCCGGACGCGTGCGCCAGGTCACCGGCCGTGTAGGCCAGCAGGCACACCGCGACCGTCGCCAACGGGTACAGGCCGGTCGACGGCAGCGCGGCCCGCCGCAGCGCGAACCCGCCGAGCCACCCCAGCGCGATCCCGACCGCGGCACCCGCGACCAGTTCGTAGGCCATCAGCAGCGGCGCGGTCCACGTGATCGGATCGGGTGAGGCCAGCAGCACGACCGCGATGTACACCGGGGCGTCGTTGATGCCGGACTCCAGCTCCAGCGGTCCGATCAGCCGCTTGCCCACGCCGACCCCGCGCAGCACGCTGAACACCGCCGCCGCGTCCGTGGACGACAGCACCGCGCCCCACAGCAGCGCGGTGCGCCAGTCCAGGCCCAGCAGGTGGTGCAGCGCCAGGCCGGTCACCCCGATGCTCACCGCCACGGACACTGTGGACAGTGCGATGCCCAGCCCCAGCGAGGGTTTCACCGCCGACCACCGGGTGGTCAGGCCGCCCTCGGTGAGGATCAGCACGAGCGCCGCCGTGCCCAGCGAGCGGGTGAGGTCGGCGTCCTCGAACTGGATGCCCAGCACGGCCTCGCCCAGCAGCACGCCGATGCCCAGGTACAGCAGGAGCGAGGGCAGACCCAACCGGGTCGACAACCGCACCGCGATGACCGAAAGCAGCAGAACCGCGGCGCCGATGCCGAGGACGGCAGTCACACCACCCACTCGACCTCCCGTTGTTCACCCGGTGGTGGTCATTCTCCCCTGGCGACACCGATTTGGACTAATCCGGCACTCACCACGGTGTCACGGCGCCCACCGGCGCCACCGCGTCACGGCAGCGCGGCGTCACCGGCAGCGCGGCATCACCGGTCGATCGCGGCTACCGCCGACCGTGCGGGGCCGGGGGTCGACGACGACGGCACCGGCTCGACGTGCCGCGTGAACCCACTGTCCACAGAGGACTATCCGACCGCGACGCCGACGCGGGCGCCCACGCCGTCCGGGCGCTAGCCGCCCAGCAACCGCTCCAACCGCTCCCGCGCATCCGCCGGGGCGGGATCGACCTGCACGACCTTGTCCCGGCCACGTTCGCCGTGCACCACCCGCACGTCCTGCTTGCGCACCCCGAACGCCGCGGCCAACGCCTTGCGCACCGCCTCGTTCGCCTTGCCCTCCACGGCGGGCGCGGCCACCGCGACGACCAACGCCGTGCCGTTCCACCGGCCGCCCACGGCTTCCCGCCGCGCACCTGGCTTGACCCGGACGTCGAGGCGGAACGGCTCAGGCACGGGTCATCACGGCGGCCAGCGTGTCCTCCAGCAGGGCGCGGCGGGCGATGACCACGTGCGGAGTGGTGGACAGCAGCTGCGCCTGTCCCAAGTAGACGGAGTAGGCGAGGACGGCCCGGTGTTGCGCGGTCTCGGCCGGGAAACCCATCGCGCGGAACAGCTCCTCCAGGTAGCCGATGCGGCGGTCGGTCACCCGGCGCAGCACCGGGGCGACCGCCGGGTCGTCCTTGGCGGCGAGCATGGCCAGTTCGACGGCGCTGTCCCGGACGTCCTCCAGCACCACCCCGAACAGCAGTCGCAGCCTGCCCTCCGGGGTGGGCTCGGCCTCCACCCGGTCGATCACGGCCTCGGTGTGCTCGCGCTCCCAGCGTTCGAGGGTGGCCTTGAGCAGGGCCTCGCGGTTGGGGAAGTGCCAGTACGCGCTGCCCTTGGTCGCCCCGAGCCGGACCGCGAGCGGCTCCACCGCCACCGCCGCCACCCCGCCCTCGGCCAGCGCGCGCAGCGCCACCCCGGTCCAGTCGTCTTTGGTGCGGCGCTTCTTCACGACTCCGTACGCTACCGTATGGTCGGGTTCCATACGGGACCGTATGGAGGTTGTCGTGATCAGGAACGTGCACGAGCGGCAGGTGCCCGGCGACGGGTGGGTGGACCGCGTGGTCGAGCTGTGGCCGTCCGACAGGTGGCCGCCCCTGGTGCTGGACCGGCCGCTGGGCGTCGGCGCGGACGGCGGCCACGGGTTCGTCCGCTACCGGTGCACCGCCCACGAGCCGGGCCGGCGGGTGGAGTTCGCCTTCGCGCCGAGCCTGGGCGTGGTCGGCACGCACGTGCTGGAGGTGGTGCCGGGCGGGGTGCGGCACGTGCTGACAGGTCACCCGAACGGGTGGATGCGGCTGTGGTGGCCGCTCGCCGTGCGGTGGCTGCACGACGCGCTGATCGAGGACCTGTTCGACAACATCGCCGTCGCCGCAGCTCAGCGCGTCCGTCCGGCGCGCTGGTCGGCGTGGGTGCGGCTGCTGCGGGCGGTCGCGCGCCGGGTTGCCTGAAACCACCGGCATCCACAACCCCGCGCGGCGACCGTCTTCCGGTTGGCGGACGTGAGCAGAGGGAGGGTTCGTGACACCGGGAGACTCCGATGACCACGCGGCCGCCTTCAGCGACTTCTACCACCGGGAGCGCACCCGGCTGTTCCGGTTCGCCGCCGTGATGTCCCCGCACCTGGACCACGAGTCCGCGGTGCAGGAGGCGTTCGTCAGCGCCTGGCGCCACTGGCCGTCGATCAGCCCGCCCGCCCGCCGGGCGTGGCTGGTCAAGACCATCCGCAACCTGCTGGTCGACCAGTCCCGGCGGCTGGAACGGCCCAGCGAGGTGACCGACGAGGTCATCGCGCGGTCCCGGATCCTGGTGCCGCGCCACCGGGAGGCCGAGGCGTGGCACGAGCTGACCAGCACCCTCGCCGCCATCGCCCGGCTGCCCGACCAGCTGCGCACCGCGCTCGTGCTGCGGTTCTGGGACTTCGACGACGACGAGACAGCCGACGTGCTGGGATGCAGGCGCGAGTCCGTGCGCCGGTACGTCTCGGACGCGCGGGCCAGGATCAGCGAGGTGGTCGGCAACCCCGAGCGCCGGGTGCGGGGTTCACGACGCGGGAAGGGGACACCATGACCGACGACGACCCGGACCGGCCGACCGCGGACCCGGTGGGCCTGGAGCCGCGGCTGGACGAGCTGCGCGCCGAGCTGACCGAGGCCATCCCGGACGACCCCGACGCGGACGACCTGGGCGTGGCGGCGATCATCGCGCAGGGCTCCCCGACCCCGACCACCCCGGAACGGCACGCCGCCCTGCTCACCGCCGCCCGCGACGGCGACGGTTCCGCACTGGACACCCTGGTCGCCGAGCTGACCCCGCTGGTCTGGCACGTGGCCCGGGGCAACGGCCTGGACCAGGCCCTGGCCGAGGACGTGGTGCAGACCGTGTGGCTGAGCCTGCTCCGGCACCTGGACCGGATCGCCGAACCCCGCGCCCTGGCGGGCTGGCTCATCGTCACCACCAGGCGGGAGGCCCAACGGGCGTGGCGCGAGGCCAACGGCCGGGCGGCCCTGTCGTCCGACTCCGCCGTCGACGTCCCGGACACCCGCTGGCTGCCCGAGACCGAGGCCCTGCGCGACGACCGCGACCGCCGGCTGTGGCGCGCGTTCGCCGCCCTGCCCCGCCGCTGCCAGGAACTGCTCCGGCTGACCGTGCTGGCCGGCCGGGCCGAGTACCGGGCCGTGGCCGAGGCCCTCGCCATGCCGCGCGGCAGCATCGGCCCGACCAGGGGACGCTGCCTGAACACCCTCCGCGCCCGACTGGAACGCGAGGGAGGTGCCTGACGATGCCCGACGACCTCGCCCTGTGGCTGGACGACCTGGTCGACGCCCTCGACCCGCCACCGACCCACCTGGTGGACACCGTCCACGCCCTGCTGCTGATCGCCCGCGCGATCCGGGTGGCGTGACTGCCGCGTGGTGGCTGCCGCGTGGTGATCGCCGCATGGCGAACGCCGCATGGGGAACGCCGCTTAGGGACGGGCGCGGGACGACGGACGGCCGGGAGCCATCGCCCCCGGCCGTCCGTGCCCGACTCGCCGTCCTAGACCCGCCGCACGGCGACCCGCACCTTGACCCCGTCGCCGACGACCCCGGCCGAGCCCTCGTCGACGGTCCCGTAGGACACCTCGGTGCTCAGCGTCTCCGCGGCGACGAACTCCTCGAACCGCCGCACCGCCTCGGTGACCTCGCCCTCGGGCAGCTGCAAGGTCAGCGAGATCCGGTCCGACACGTCCAGCCCGGCGTCCTTGCGGGCCTGCTGCACCACCCGCACCAGGTCACGGGCGATGCCCTCGGCCGCCAGCTCCGGCGTCACGACGGTGTCCAGCACCACCAGCCCGCTGTTCTGCGGCAGCGCGGCGGTGGCGCCCTGGTCGGTGGCGACCAGCCGCTGCTCGTACTCCTCCGGGAACAGCTCGATGCCCGCCGCGACCACCTTCCCGTCCTCCTCGGACCAGTCGCCCGCCTTGACGGCCTTGATCACCTTCTGCACGTCCGGCCCCAGCCGCGGCCCGGCCACCCGCGCGTTGACCGCCAGCTGGAAGTGCCCGTGGGCGTCCACGTCGGTGGTCAGCTCGACCTCCTTGACGTTCACCTCGTCCCGCAGGATCTCGGTGAACCCCGCCAGCTGCGCCACGTCGCCCGCCGCGATGACCAGCCTGGCCAGCGGCAGCCGCACCCGCAGCTTGTTGCCCTTGCGCAGGGACAACGCGGTCGACGCCACCTGGCGCACCGCGTCCATCGCGGCCACCAGCGCGTCGTCCGCGGGCAGGTCCCCGACCGCCGGGTAGTCGGCCAGGTGCACCGAGCGCCCGCCGGTCAGGCCGCGCCACACGACCTCGGTGGTCAGCGGCAGCAGCGGGGCGGCCACCCGGCTCACCACCTCCAGCACGGTGTGCAGGGTGTCCACCGCGTCCTGCTCGCCCGCCCAGAACCGGTCGCGGGAGCGGCGGACGTACCAGTTCGTCAGCACCTCCAGGAACTCCCGGATGGCCGCGCACGCGCCCGAGATGTCGTAGGTGTCGAGCTGGCCGGTCACCTCCGCCACCAGGTCGTGCGTCTTCGCCAGCACGTACCGGTCGAGCACGTGCGGCGAGTCCGTCCGCCACTTGCCCTCCACGCCCTCGGCGTTCGAGTACAGGGCGAGGAAGTACCACGAGTTCCACAGCGGCAGCACGGCCTGGCGGACCGCGTCGCGGATCCCGCGCTCGGTGACGACCAGGTCGCCGCCGCGCAGGATCGGGGACGCCATGAGGAACCACCGCATGGCGTCCGAGCCGTCGCGGTCGAAGACCTCGTTGACGTCCGGGTAGTTCTTGCGCGACTTGGACATCTTCTGGCCGTCGTCGCCGAGCACGATCCCGTGCGCCACGCAGTTCTTGAACGCCGGGCGGTCGAACAGCGCGGTCGCCAGCACGTGCATCGTGTAGAACCAGCCGCGGGTCTGGCCGTTGTACTCCACGATGAAGTCGCCGGGGTAGTGGTTGTCGAACCAGTCGGGCCCCGGCTGCGGCTGCCCCGTGTTGGAAGTGTGGAAGGGGTAGTGCACCTGGGCGAACGACATGGCGCCCGACTCGAACCAGCAGTCCAGCACCTCGGGCACCCGGCGCATGGTCGACGCACCCGTCGGGTCGTCCGGGTTCGGCCTGGTCAACTGGTCGATGTAGGGCCGGTGCAGGTCGGTCGGGCGCACGCCGAAGTCGCGCTCCAACTCGTCCAGCGAGCCGTACACGTCCACCCGCGGGTACTCCGGGTCGTCCGACACCCACACCGGGATCGGCGAGCCCCAGAACCGGTTGCGCGAGATGTTCCAGTCCCGCGCGTTCTCCAGCCACTTGCCGAACTGGCCGTCCCGGATGTGCCCGGGCACCCAGTTGATCTGCCGGTTCAGCTCGACCATCCGGTCCTTGAACCGCGACACGGCGACGAACCAGGACGACACCGCCCGCTGGATCAACGGGTTGTCGCACCGCCAGCAGTGCGGGTACGGGTGGTCGTAGGTCTCGTGGCGCAGCAGCAGGCCGGCGTCCCGCAGGTCGCGGATGATCGCCTTGTTCGCGTCGAAGACGTGCTGCCCCTCGTACGGCGGCACCTCGGCGGTGAACCGCCCGTGCGGGTCGACCGGCACGACGACCTCGATGCCCGCCGCGTCGGTGACGACCTTGTCCTCCTCACCGAACGCGGGGGCGATGTGCACGATGCCCGTGCCGTCCTCGGTGGTGACGTAGTCGGCGGCCAGCACCTGGTGCGCGTTCTCGCGCCCCACGAAGAAGTCGAACGGCGGCGCGTACCGCCGGCCCACCAGGTCGGCACCCTTGTAGCGCGCCACGACCGGCGGTTCCTCGCCCAGCTCACGGGCGTACGCGGGCACGCGGGCCTCGGCGAGCAGGTAGCGCTCGCCGTTCGCCTCCACGGTCACGTAGTCCACGTCCGGGTGCACGGCGGCGGCCAGGTTGGACGGCAGCGTCCACGGGGTCGTCGTCCACACCAGGGCGAGTTCGCCGGAGTCCAGCCGCAGCCCGACCGTCACCGCCGGGTCCTGCCGGTCCCGGTAGGTGTCGTCCATCTTGGTCTCGGTGTTGGACAGCGGCGTCTCGCACCGCCAGCAGTACCAGAGCACCCGGAAGCCCTCGTAGACCAAGCCCTTGTCCCACAGGGTCTTGAAGGCCCACATGACGCTTTCCATGTAGTCCGGGTCGAGCGTCTTGTAGTCGTTGTCGAAGTCCACCCAGCGCGCCTGCCGCGTCACGTAGTCGCGCCACTGGTCGGTGTAGCGCAGCACGGAGGTGCGGCACACCTCGTTGAACTTCTCGATGCCGAACGCCTCGATCTCGGACTTCGACGAGAACCCGAGCTGCTTCTCCGCCTCGACCTCGGCGGGCAGGCCGTGCGTGTCCCAGCCGAACCGGCGCTCGACGTGCTTCCCGCGCATCGTCTGGTAGCGCGGGACGACGTCCTTGACGTAGCCGGTCAGCAGGTGGCCGTAGTGCGGCAGGCCGTTGGCGAAGGGGGGGCCGTCGTAGAAGACGAACTCGTTGGCGCCCTGGTCCCCCGCCGGCCGGGCGTCGATCGACGCCTGGAACGTCCGGTCGGACTTCCAGAAGTCGAGAACGTCCTGTTCGAGGGCGGGAAAGGACGGCTGGGAGGGCACCGGGCCCTCGCCTGCCTTCGGGTAGGCCATCGTGCTGCTCCTCGCGTGCTGCGTCCATCCGGCTCACGGGGACGACACGCCCGTTCCGGCGCACCGCGGTACCACCCCGCTTGCCGACGCGCAGTCGCGACGGCCTCTCGTTGACGGCTGTGACGGGCCGCACCCGTCCGGTTCTACTGAGGCTGACGCCCGTTCTTCCGGAGGCTCCCCGGTGATGGCCGGATCGACGCCTGTCACCTCAAGCGTAACCGGTCCGCGCAAACCGGTTACGCGGGGCGCGGTCCGAGGTCGGCCGGGAGCGGCCGAGGTGCCGGTGCGCCGCCACCATCGGGCCGAGGCACGTCCTCGGCGTTCTCCGAGATCGGCGCCCGCTCCCGGATCAGCGCCCGGCGGCCCGCTTGCCGGCCGCCAACGTGGAGTCCGGACGGCACACCGCGCACGGCGTGAAGCCCAGTTGGCGCGCCTCGGCGATCGGCAGGCCCAGCGACGCCCGGCCGTCCAGCCACGAGCACGCCGCCAGGTGGTAGCGCGGCCGCTCGTCCAGGACCCGGATCTCGTCGCTCAGCTCGGCGACGATCAGCAGGTCGGCGGCGTCCGTGTCCTCCTCCGCGGGCTCGCCGGCCCGGTCGGGTGAGGTGGACGTGTCGTCCTCCGGGGCGGGTCGACCCCCGGGCTCGGCCCGCTGGTCGATCCGCTCCGCGGTGGTGCCGGCAGCCGCCGGGGTCGGCCCCGTCCGGCGGCGGTGCCACCAGTCCAGGACCAGGACCACGGCGGCGGCCGCGCTCGCGCCCACGGAGAGCCACGCCCAGTGGGTCTGGGTCGTGGTCAGCGCGGGCACCAGCAGCCCCAGGGCTGCCAGCACCAACAGCAGAACGATGTAGAGCACGTGCGCAGACTAGATCAACCGGTCAGCCCGCCTCGGCGCGCGCTCCGAACGAGTAGCCCTGCTGGCGGCCGTCGGACGGTGCGGCCGGGCCGCGGTCCTGGAGGTCGCGCAACGAGGACTCCAGCATGGTCTTGAGCCGGGTCCGGTACTCGCGCTCGAACGTCTGCAGCTTGTCGATCTGCTTCTCGAGCGTGTTCTTCTCCTGGGTGATGTTGCCCATCACCTCGGCGTGCTTGCGCTGCGCGTCGCGGTCGAGCGCACCGGCCTTCTCACGGGCCTGCCGCTCCAACGTCTCGGCACGGGTCCGCGCGTCGTTCAGCATGGTCTCGGCACGCGTCCGCGCCTCGTTGACCATGGTGTCGGCCTTGGCGCGCGCCTCGGAGAGCAACTGCTCGGACTTGGTCCGAGCCTCCGACAACATGCCGTCGGCCTCGGCCTTGGCCTCGCCGGTGAGCCGGTCGGCCATCTCCTGCGCCAACCCCAGCACCTTCGCGGCCTGCACGTGGTGGTCTCCACCACCTCCGGGCGAGGTCTGCTCCAGCGCCGAGGGGGGTGGCACCGGGGCGAGCCGGCGCGGCTCGTCGACGACACGGCTGGGACCGACGCCTGCGGCGACCTTGGCCCGGGCGTCCTCGAGGTCGGCTCGCGCGGTCTCGACCTGCTGGTCGAGCTGTTCGACCTGCTGGCGCAGGTCGTTGTTCTCCTCGATCAGGCGGGCGAGCTCGCCCTCAACCAGGTCGAGGAACGCGTCCACCTCGTCCTCGTTGTAGCCCCGCTTGCCAATCGGCGGCTTGCTGAACGCGACGTTGTGCACGTCCGCGGGGGTCAACGGCATCAGATCACCTCACGCACTCCTGGGCTGTGGACATCCCTGGTCCCCTCACCTGGGATCGGCTACTCGCATCAGAATGATAACGACCAGCAACAGCACAATAATGGACAAGTCCAGACCGATGCCCCCGATCCGCACCGTCGGGATGAGCCGGCGGAGCAGCCGGACCGGGGGGTCGGTCACGGTGTAGACGGTCTCCAGGGCCACCGCGACGCCGCCTGCGGGGCGCCACTCCCTGGCAAAAGACCTGACCAGCTCGACCACGACACGGGCCGTGAGCAGCAGCCAGAACGCGAACAGCACGTAGTAGACGACGAGCGCGAGTGCGAACACACCCCCAACTGTGCCATCACTCACCCGTGGTTGAGGAACCCGCCCTCCGCGAGTCGCCTGCGGTCCTCCGCCGTCACGTCGATGTTCGGGGGTGAGAGGAGGAACACCTTATTGGTGACCTTGTCGATCGAGCCGCGCAGCGCGAACGCCAGCCCGGCCGCGAAGTCCACCAGCCGCTTGGCGTCCGCGTCGTCCATGTCGGTGAGGTTCATGATCACCGGGGTGCCGTCGCGGTAGTGCTCGCCGATGGTCCGCGCCTCGTTGTAGCTGCGCGGGTTGAGCGTGGTGATGCGGCCCAGCTGGTTGCGGGCGGGCTCGGGGGCCGGGCGGACCCGGCTGACCGGCTCCCGCGTAGGCTCCACGGCCAGCGCGCCGTGCGTCGGCTCGGCGTTCCACGACCGCCTCGGCGTGCGGATGCGCGCGTCGGGCTCGAAGTCCTCCGCGTCGTCCGGCTCGCCGCGGTAGCGGGCGACCGGGCGACGGCCGTTGCGCTGCTCGGGGTAGGTGTCGTAGTCGTCGGACTCGGCGTACTCGGCCCGGTAGTCGTAGCGACCCGGCCGGTCGCTCTCGTAGTCGGGGTCGTCGGCGTACTCGGCGGGAACCATCCCGAAGTAGGCCTTCAGCTTGTGAAACCCGCTCATGGTCGAGCCCTTCCTCCGCCGATCCCTACCCGCAAGGACGTCGCGGCCGTCCCGGAGGTTCCAGACAGTTACGGCGAGGCTAGTCTCCGGCTGCCCAGCAACGCTGTTCCGACACGCACGCACGTCGATCCGTACGAGATGGCATCTTCCAGGTCACCGGACATCCCCGCCGAGGTCACGTTGGCAGCGGGATGATCGTCACGCAAGCGGGTTACCGCACCTTGTAGAGCGTCAAACGCCTGCGCTGGAGACATTCCGAGGGGTGCGACAGTCATCACACCGCGCAGCACAAGTTCACCCTTGCGGGCGACGTATTCGGCCAGTCGCGGCAGCTCCGGCAGCGGGCAGCCGCCCCGTTTCGGGTCGCCGTCGATGCTCACCTGGAGCAACACGTCCAGCGGCCGGGTCGCCGCCTTGGCCAGCGCGTCGGCCAGCCGCTCGGAGTCCACCGTGTCGACCTGGTCGGCCCACCCGACGACGGACTTCGCCTTGTTCCGCTGGAGGCTGCCGACCATGTGCCAGCGGACCGCGGCGTCCGGCCGCAGCCGGGCGAACTCGGCGGTCTTCGCGCCCGCCTCCTGGTCCCGGTTCTCCGCGAACTCGGTGAGCCCCAGGTCGCTGAGCAGCGCCACGTCCTGCGCCGGGAACGTCTTGGTGACCGCGAGCAGCGTCACCTCGGCGGGGTCGCGCCCGGCCGCCGCACAGGCCCGCTCGATGCGCAGGCGGACCTCGGCCAGGTTCGCCGCCAGCTCCTCGCGCCGGTTCACCGGTCGATCCAGATCACGCCGGCGATCCGGCCCGTGCCGGGGTCGCGCCGGTGGCTGAACAGGTCGCGCTCCTCCACCGTGCACCGGGGGTCGACGCCGATCCGGCCCACGCCGGCGTCCGCCAGCTGCTGCCACAGCCCGGCCCGCAGGTCCAGCGACGGCTTGCCCGCGCGCGTCTTGCCCGCGCTGCCGGGCAGGTGCTCCGCCACGTCGGCCCGCATCGCCGCCGGCACCTCGTAGCACTGCCCGCAGACCGCCGGTCCGAGCAGCACCTCGATCCGGGCCGGTTCGGCTCCCTGCGCCCGCATGGCTTCCAGGGCGGCGGGCACCACGCCGACGCGCGCCCCGACCCGGCCGGCGTGGACGGCGGCGATCACGCCCGCCTCGGGGTCGCCGAGCAGCACCGGCACGCAGTCCGCGGTGAGCACCACGAGCGCGAGCCGCTCGGCCTTGGTGACCACCGCGTCGGTGGCCTCCAGCGGGGCGTCCCGCGGACCGTCGACGACCTGGACGGTGCGGCCGTGCACCTGCTCCATCCACACCAGGCGGTCCTCGGCCAGCCCGATGCCCTCGGCCAGCCGCCGCCGGTTCGCGGCGACCGCGCCGGGGTCGTCGCCGACGTGGTCACCGAGGTTGAACGACTCGTAGGGAGGTTTCGACACCCCGCCCTGGCGGGTGGTCACGACACGACGGATGCGCACCGGCACAGCCTGCCATGCACGCGGGACGTGCCCAGCGGGACGTGCCCAGCGGGACGTGCCCAGCGGGACGTGCCCAGCGGGACGGGCCCAGCGGGACGGGCCCAGCGGGACGGGCCCAGCGGGACGGGCCCAGCGGGACGGGCCCAGCGGGACGGGCCCAGCGGGACGGGCACGGAAAAGGGGAGACCCGCCGGGCTTCCGGCGGGTCTCCCCCACAGCGTCCGCGCGAGGTTCAGCGCCGCATGAACGGCGGCACGTCCACCTCGTCGTCGGGGTCGTCGGTGACCGGCACGGCGCGCGTGGGCAGCGTGCCGCTCTGGGACAGCGGCCGGGACATGACCGGCTGGGGCTGCGGCGCGGGCGCCGGCGCCTGGTAGGTGGGCTGCGGCTGCGGCGGGGCGCCGTTGGCCTGCGTCGGCTGCTGCGGCACGGCCGGGCGGTGCGGCACGACCGGCGGCGGAGCCTGCTCCACCGGGACCTGCTGCACCGGCGCCGGCTGCTGGTTGACCACGCCGGACTGGCCGGGTGCCACCGTCCCGGCGCGGGGTGCGCCGGACAGCGCCTGCGGTTCGAGCTTCTTGTGGGTGGGCCCCCCGCTGTCGAACCCGGCCGCGATCACGGTGACCCGGACCTCGTCGCCGAGCGAGTCGTCGATCACCGTGCCGAAGATGATGTTCGCGTCCGGGTGGGCGGCCTCCTGCACCAGCGAGGCCGACTCGTTGATCTCGAACAGGCCGAGGTCCGAGCCGCCCGCGATGGACAGCAGCACGCCGTGCGCGCCCTCCATGGACGCCTCCAGCAGCGGCGAGTTGATCGCCTTCTGCGCGGCCTGGACCGCTCTGCCCTCGCCGCGCGCCGAGCCGATGCCCATCAGCGCCGAGCCCGCGCCGGACATCACCGACTTCACGTCGGCGAAGTCCAGGTTGATCAGACCGGGCGTGGTGATCAGGTCGGTGATGCCCTGGACACCGGACAGCAGCACCTCGTCCGCCGAGCGGAACGCGTCCATCAGGCTCACGCCGATGTCGCCGAGCTGGAGCAGCCGGTCGTTGGGGATCACGATCAGCGTGTCGCACTCGTTGCGGAGCGCCTGTATTCCTTCTTCGGCCTGCTTGGCGCGGCGCTTGCCCTCGAACGAGAACGGCCGGGTCACGACGCCGATGGTGAGCGCGCCGAGCTTGCGGGCGATGGACGCGACGACCGGCGCTCCGCCGGTGCCCGTGCCGCCGCCCTCGCCCGCCGTCACGAACACCATGTCGGCGCCCTTGAGGACTTCCTCGATCTCTTCGCGGTGGTCCTCGGCGGCCCTGTGGCCCACCTCGGGGTTCGCGCCCGCGCCGAGGCCGCGGGTCAGTTCACGGCCGATGTCGAGCTTCACGTCGGCGTCGGACATCAGCAGAGCCTGTGCGTCGGTGTTCACCGCGATGAACTCGACGCCCTTGAGCCCGACCTCGATCATCCGGTTCACGGCGTTCACACCGCCGCCGCCGATGCCGACGACCTTTATCACCGCGAGGTAGTTGTGCGGGGGCGTCATCGGATCCGCCTTCCTGATCGTGTCCGTGCTCATGTGCTGGAGTGGATGACCACCGGTGTCACACCCGGACGGAACTCCACCCGGATTGAAACTCTCAACCAGAGGTCGAGAGTTATGTCAACCCCGTATGTTCCCGCTGGACGTTATGCACCGGGAATGCCTCGGTCCAGCAGCCACGCCGTGTTGTGTCCCGACCGGGTGAGCGAGGTCTACTCGCCGGTCACCCCGTCGAGCAGCTCGCGCACCGCGTCCAGGTGCCCCGCGTGCCGACCCGTTTCCTCGATCATGTGGATCAGCACCCAGCGCACGGAGAGCTTCTTGTCCCCGCGGAACACCACCTCGTGGTCGAGGTCGAGCCCCGCGACGACTTCCCGACTCGCCGCGCACTGCTCAGCGTAGTCGGCCACCAATCGGGAGATCGTCTCCCCCGGCTCGATCCGCCAGTCGCCGTCCGGATCCCGCCGCGAGTAGGGGGCTTCGTCCGGGTGTCCGCCCAGCGCGACGCGGAACCAGTAGTTCTCCACCCACCGCAGGTGTTTCACCACACCGGCAGCGGTGGTGAGCGGCGACGGGAGCACCGCGCGGCGGGCATCCTGTTCGGACAGTCCGGCCACCTTGAGCTCGACGGTGCCGCGCAGGTAGTCCAGGAAACCACCCAGCAGGGTGCGCTCGTCGCCGGTGTAGGGCACGTCCGCCCGGTCCTCGGGCTCGGTCACGATCTTCGCCTTCGTCATGGCGCGCAGTATCGCCGCCGGTCACGGCCCGGCCGTAGCGAGTTTCACGCGGGCCTTGCCGGGCTCCGATCTCCGCCGGGCCTCCGACGCCCGCCGGGGCCCTCACTCCCCGGTGGCGTGGCGAGCATCACCCGGCGGTCGTGCGCGTCCCTGCGCCGAACCCGTGCCGACCTTCTTCTCCGAAACGTCACGCAATGTTCACACGTGACTACCGGCGGGCATGATCGCCCGACTCCCGTGCCGGCGACCCCGGCCAGGTCAGGACACCGTGGGCAGCTCCGGGCTCGACACGTCGAACACCGTTCCGTCCCGGGTCATCAGCACCTGCACCACCGCCGCCTTGCGGGGCGTGTCGGCCGACGACCCCCAGCGGACCTCACGGCCGGCGGTCAAGGTCAGCTTCACGTCCGCGTCGGTCGTGGCCGACACGACGAGGACCTCCCGGCGCAGCTCCTCCGGCAGGCCGGTCAGCACCCGGACCGCCGACGCCCGCCCGCCCGGCTCGGCCTTGAGCTCCGGCAGGCCCTCCGGCGGCAGCGGCTGGACCGCGTAGTCCTTGCCGGTGGCGTCCACCAGGTGGGCACCGTCGGGCAGGTTGAGCACCGCGACGGGGGTGCGCTCGTCGACGGTGAGCCGCACGGTGCCGGGCAGCGCCCGTTCCACCCGGACCCCGGCCACCCGGGGCAGCTCGCGCACCCGTGCCGCGATGCCGTCGGTGTCCAGCCGCACCAGGGGCGAGCCCTGTTCGACCGCGGCGGCCGTGCGCACCTCGTCGGCGGTCAGCTTGCCGGTGCCCCGCACCTCCACCTCGCGCACGCCCAGCAGCGGCGTGAACCAGACCGCGCACACCACGGCGGTCACCACGAGCAGGACGAGGACCGCGACCAACCGGCGGCGCAGCACGGTGCGCCGGGACGGGGTGCGCCGGGCCGGTCCGCCCCGGCCGGACGGGCGCCGCCGCGGCGCGGAGGCGGGGCGGCGGCGCGCCGTCGGCGTGCTCATCGCCGGTCCAGTTCACCGACGATCTCGGGGCCGAGCATGGTCACGTCGCCCGCGCCCATGGTCACCACCACGTCGCTGTCCCCGACCAGGTCGGCCACCAGCACCGGCACCCGGTCGAACGAGGGCTCGTAGTGCACCTTCTCCGGGGCCAGCGGCACCTTGCCCGCCACCAGCGCACCCGTCACGCCGGGCTCGGGGTCTTCCCGCGCGCCGTACACGTCGAGCACCACGACCTCGTCCGCGAGGCCGAGCGCGGTGCCGAACTCGTCCGCGAACAGCCTGGTCCGCGAGTACAGGTGCGGCTGGAACACCACGACCAGCCTGCCCTCGCCGGCGACCGGGCGGGCGGCGGTGAGCTGCGCGGCGACCTCCGTCGGGTGGTGGGCGTAGTCGTCGTAGACCCGCACGCCGGCCGCGCGGCCCTTGAACTCGAACCGCCGGCGCACCCCGCCGAACGCGGCCAGGCCCTCCAGCACGCAGTCGCGTTCCGCGCCCAGTTCCAGCGCCGCGACCAGGGCGGCGATCGCGTTGCCCGCCATGTGCTCGCCGGGCACCGCGACCCGCACGTCCAAGGTCCGCTTGCCACCGGCGGTGTCGATCCCGCCGCCCGCGTCGTCGGCACCCGCCTCGGCGGCGGGCCCGTCGACCCCCGCCGGGGTGTCGTCGATCTCCACGACCGCGAGCCCGCCGCCGTCGTCCGGCCGGTAGTCGACCAGCTTCGCCGCGCCCGGACCGGTGGCCGTGCGGCCGTAGGGCCGGACCCGGATGCCGCGCGCCGCCGCGCGGCGGGCCAGTGCCGCCGCGCCCGGATCGTCCACGCACGCCACCAGCACGCCGCCGGGCCGGATGCGCTCCAGGAACGAGTCGAACACCGCGACGTAGGCCTCGACGGTGCCGTGGTGGTCCAGGTGGTCGGCTTCGACGTTGGTCACCACCGCCACGGACGGCGCGAAGAACAGGAACGACCCGTCGCTCTCGTCGGCCTCCGCCACGAACACGCCGCCCGCGCCCTGGTGGGCGTTGGCGCCGGACTCGTTCAGGTCGCCGCCGATCGCGAAGGACGGGTCCATCCGGCAATGCTGCAGGGCGACCGTGAGCATCGACGTCGTGGACGTCTTGCCGTGCGTGCCCGCGACACAGGCCACCCGGTGGTCCAGCATCAGCGCGGCCAGCGCTTCGGCCCGCCGCAGCACCACGACCCCGCGTCGCCGGGCGGCCACCAGCTCGGGGTTGTCCTCCCGGATCGCCGTGGACACCACGACCGCCGTCGGTCCGCCGTCGAGCTGGTCCAGGTGCGCGCCGTCGTGGCCGAGCGCGATCGCCGCGCCCTGCGCCCGCAGCGCGAGCACGGTCCGCGAGTCCCTGGCGTCCGACCCGGACACCTGCGCACCGCGCGCCAGCAGGATGCGGGCGATGCCGCTCATGCCCGCGCCGCCGATGCCGACCAGGTGCACCCGGTCGAGCACGTCGGCGGAACCGCCGGGGCCGACCGGATCGGCGGACCCGGCTTCGTCGTCGAGCACGGGGGGAACCGTTTCGGGGAGCTGTCCGGTGTGGCTCACTTCTTGATCACATCCAGCACGATCCGGGCCAGCACCTCGTCGGCCTCGCGGTGGCCGGTGCCCAGCGTCGCGGCGGTCATCGCGGCCAGCCGCGCGCGGTCGGCGACCAGCGGCACCACGTTCTGCGCGATCCACTGCGGCGTCAGCTGGTCGTCCGGGACCAGGATGCCGCCGCCCGCGCTCACCACCGGGCCGGCGTTGAGCGCCTGCTCGCCGTTGCCGTGCGGCAGCGGCACGAACACCGCCGGCAGGCCCACCGCCGACACCTCGGCGACGGTCATCGCGCCCGACCGGCACAGCACCGCGTCGGCCGCCGCGTAGGCGAAGTCCATCCGCTCCAGGTAGGGCACCGGCACGTACGCCGGCGCACCCGGCACGGTCTGCACCGCGACCGTGTTCTTCGGCCCGTGCGCGTGCAGCACGCCGACCCCGGCCTGCGCGAACGCGGACGCCGCGCCGGACACCGCGTTGTTGATCGACCGCGCGCCCTGCGAGCCGCCGAACACCAGCAGCGTCGGCGCGTTCGGGTCGAGCCCGAAGTGCGCGCGGGCCTGGGCGCGCAACGCGGTCCGGTCCAGCGACGTGATGGAGTGCCGCAGCGGGATGCCGATGATCTCGGCGTCGTTCAGGCCCGAGTCGGGCACGGCGGCGGCGATCCGCTCGGCGAACTTCCCGCCCACCTTGTTCGCCAGGCCGGCCTTCGCGTTCGCCTCGTGCACCACGATCGGCACCCGGCCGCGCGCGGCGAGGTAGGCGGGCAGCGACACGTAGCCGCCGAACCCGACGACCACGTCCGCACCGACCCGTTCCAGCACCTCGCGGGTGCGCTTGACCGACTCGCGGACCCGCAGCGGCAGCTTGAGCAGGTCGGGCGAGGGCTTGCGCGGCATCGGCACCGGAGGGATCAGCTCCAGCGGGTAGCCGCGGGCGGGCACGAGCTTGCTCTCCAGCCCGCGCTCGGTGCCCAGCGCGACCACGCGCGCGTCGGGCCGCAGCCGCATGACGGCGTCGGCCAGGGCCAGGGCGGGCTCGATGTGCCCGGCGGTGCCGCCTCCGGCGACCACCACGCACGGTCCGACCTGCTGGGGAACCCCCGTCACGCACTTCCTCCTTGTTCGGGACTGCAACGACTCGGATGACAACCACTCGGACTACTGACGACTCCCGCCGCAACGACTCTTACCGCAACGCTTGGAACTGCAACGCTTCGGACTACGGCTCGGGACCTGCGACGGCTCCGGACCCGGCACGGCTAGCGCCCGTCGCGACGCCGGGACCGCTCCTGGGTCGCTCTGCGGGAGTCGCGCCGACGGTACTCCGACGGCGGAGCGTGCCGGCCGGCCATCCTCCGCTCGTCCACCGGGGGCGGCGCGGCCTTGCGGCTGCGCGGCGGGGTGGACGGCCGGACCGGCCTGCGCTTGGGCGGCGGCTTGTACGCCTCGGGTGCGGGCAGCCTGAGCACCCCGCCGACCCGGCCGGGGCCGAGCGAGCGCAGCGCGGACACCGCCTCGGGCTCGTGCCGGGCGCAACTGGCCAGGATGCCGAACACCACCATCGTGGTGACGATCGACGTGCCGCCGGAGGAGATCATCGGCAGCGTGATGCCGGTGACCGGCAGCAGCTGGACGACGTAGCCGATGTTGATCGCGGCCTGCGCCACCAGCCACACGGTCAGCACCGAGGACACCATCCGGATCCACGGGTCGGTGTTCCGCGCGGCGATGCGCAACCCCACGATCGCCAGCAGCGCGAACAGCCCCAGCACCAACAGGCACCCGATGAAGCCGAGTTCCTCGCCGATCACGGCGAAGATGAAGTCGCTGTGCACGTTGGGCAGGTAGCGCCACTTCGAGCTGCCGTTGGTCAGGCCCTTGCCGAAGAACCCGCCCTCGGCCAACGCGAACAGCGCCTGCCGCGCCTGGAGCCCCGCGCCCAGCGGGTCCTTGTCCGGGTCGAGGTAGGTCAGCACGCGCTGCAACCGGTACGCCGAGCCGATGGCCAGCACCACCGCGGCGGACACCGCGGCGATCGCGATCACCCCGAAGAACCGCATCGGCGCGCCCACGAACCACAGCAGGCTGATCAGCACCACGCCGAGCGTGATCGTGCCGCCGAGGTCGGGCTGGAGCATGACGAGCGCGAAGACCACCAGCGCCACCGGCACCACCGGCACCAGCAGGTGGCGGTACTGGTCCAGCAGCGCGCGCTTGGTGACCAGGACGTGCGCGCCCCACAGCGCGAGGGCGAGCTTGGCCGCCTCGATGGGCTGGAACGAGACCGGTCCGATGATGAACCACGACTGGGCGCCGTAGTTCTCGGTCCCCAGCGGGGTCAGCACCAGGCCGAGCATGATCACGCACACCAGCATCGCCATCGTGCTGACGTGCCGGATCCTGCGCAGCGGGATGCGCAGCACGATCAGGAACAGCACCCCGCCCACGGCCACGTAGAGCAGCTGCTTCTGGAACACGCTGTACGCCGAGGCACCCTCGGCCACCTCGCCGGGAGCGGACGCGGAGAGCACCATGATGAGCCCGATCGCGGTCAGCAGACCGAAGATCGCGAGCAGCAGGTGGAAGTCCGCCAGCGGACGGCCCAGCCACGCGGTGAGCGCGCTGCGGACCACGACCCCCCGGCCGCCGCGCCGGGTGCGGGCGGCTTCGGGTGACCTTTCCACGATCGCTCTGTCCACCGCTGTCATGCGTTCATCGTCTCCCGCTTCGCACGGGGAAAGGTGAAAATCGACCGCGTGTCGCTCAGACGCGACCCCGATCACGCCCCATGACCCACCAGTGGACGCCCCAGGCCCGTCGGCGGTTGCTCCCGCACCGCGATCGGATCGTCCTGCGCACCCCGACGAACCGCTCGTCGACGCGCCTCTCGTCCGCCGGCGGCACGCAGTGCCCTACGAACGCCCTGGCAACGCGGCCGGGCAACCCCGGGAAGACCACGGGAACGGCCTACGAACGGCCCCCGGCACCGACCATCGCCACCACCGCGTCGGCGAACGCCTTCCCCCGGTGCGCGTAGTCGCTGAACATGTCCATCGAAGCCGCCGCCGGAGCGAGCACCACGGCGTCCCCCGACCGCGCCATCGAACGGGCGGCGCGCACGGCGTCCTCCATGGTCGCGTCGTCCAGCACGGCCACCGGGACCGAAGGCGCGTACCGGGCCAGCGCCGAGGCGATGGCCTCCCGGTCCGCCCCGATCAGCACCGCCCCGCGCAGCCGGTGCCCCTCGGACCGCACCAGCTCGTCCACCGAAGCGCCCTTCAACAACCCCCCGGCCACCCACACCACGCTGCGGTGCGACCGCAACGACGCCTCCGCCGCGTGCGGGTTGGTCGCCTTGGAGTCGTTGACGTACCGCACCCCGTCCGACTCCGCCACGAACTCGGCCCGGTGCGCCCCGGGCCGGAAGTCGCGCAACCCCTGGCGGACCGCCTCCGGGGGCACGCCCTGCGACCGGGCCAGCGCCGCCGCCGCCATCGCGTCCGCCAGACCGGGAGGCCCACCCGGCCGCACCTCGGCCACCGCCGCCAACACCGCGTCCGGGCCGAAAGCGCGATCGACCAGGTTCCCGTCGACCACGCCGAGCTGCCCCTCCTCGGGCGCGCCCAACGTGAACCCGACGTGCGCGGCGGCCGGCGAAGAACTCAGCAGCCGTGCCACGAAGGGGTCGTCGACCCCGGCGACGGCCACCTCACCGGTCAGCACGCCGGCCTTGGCCGCCGCGTACTCCTCGAACGAACCGTGCCAGTCCAGGTGGTCCTCGGCCAGGTTCAGCAGCACCCCCGCCGCCGGCCGCACGGACGGCGACCAGTGCAGCTGGAAGCTCGACAGCTCCACCGCCAGCACCCGGTGCCCGGCCAGCAACGCGTCCACCACCGGCAGCCCGACGTTCCCGCACGCCACCGCGTCGATCCCGGCCGCGCGCAGGACGGACTCCAGCATCCCCACCGTGGTGGTCTTGCCGTTCGTGCCGGTCACCGCCAGCCACGCGGGCGCGTCGGCGAGTTCCAGGCCCATCCGCCAGGCCAGCTCGACCTCGCCGATCACCTCCACGCCCGCCGCCTCCGCGGCGAGCAGCAGGGGGCTGTCCGGCCGCCAGCCGGGGCTGGTGACCACCAGTTCCGCCTCCGCCGGCGGCGCCACCAGGCCCGGCACCAGGGCCACCCCCGGCAGCAGGGGTTCCAGGGCTTCCAGCCGGTCGGCGCTGCCGTCGGTCACCACCACCGACGCGCCCGCCGCCAGCAGCGCCTCGGCGGCGGACCGGCCGGTCACGCCCGCTCCGGCGACCAGGACGTTGCGGCCGGCCAGGAATCCCATGGGTCAGCTCCCCGCCGCCGTCAGCCACTCGCTGTAGAACAGGCCCAGGCCCAACATGCAGCACATGCCGGCCAGCAGCCAGAACCGGATGATCACCGTGGTCTCCGCCCACCCGGCGAGTTCGAAGTGGTGGTGGAACGGGGCCATCCGGAACAGTCGCCGTCGGGACGTGCGGAACACCGCGACCTGCAACACCACCGACAGGGCCTCCACCACGAACAGGCCGCCGATCACGACCATCAGCAGCTCGGTGCGGGTCGCGATGGACAGACCCGCCACCAGGCCGCCCAGCGCCAGCGAACCCGTGTCGCCCATGAAGATCTTGGCCGGCGCGGCGTTCCACCACAGGAAGCCGATGCAGCCCGCCATCGCGGCGGCGGCCACCAGCGCCAGGTCCAGCGGGTCGCGCACGTCGTAGCAGCCGGCCACCAGCAGGTTCGAGCAGTTGTAGCGGAACTGCCAGAAGCTGATCACCACGTACGTGCCCAGCACCATCGCCGACGTGCCGCCCGCCAGGCCGTCCAGGCCGTCGGTCAGGTTGACCGCGTTGGACCAGGCGCTGATCGCCGCGTAGCAGAACACCACGAACCCGACCACGCCGAACGACACCACGGCGATGTCCCGGACGAACGACAGGCTCACCGACGCGGGCGTGAGGCCGTCCTTGTTCGGGAACTGCATCACCAGCACCGCGAAGATGATGGTGGCGACGAACTGGCCGACCAGCTTGGCCGTCTTGTTCAGGCCGAGGTTGCGCTGCTTGCGGATCTTGATGAAGTCGTCCAGGAAGCCGACGACGCCCAGCGAGGTGGTCAGCATCAGCACCAGCAGGCCGGACGCGCTGGGCGTCTGCTCGGCCGCCGACGCGGACATCGAGTTCACCAGGTGCGCGCCGAGGTAGCCCGCCCACATGGCGACCAGGATGGCGACGCCGCCCATGGTGGGCGTGCCGCGCTTGGTCTTGTGGCTCTGCGGGCCCTCTTCGCGGATCTCCTGGCCGAATCCCTGCCGCGAGAAGATCTTGATCAGGTACGGCGTCAGCATGATCGACGCGATCAGCGCGATGGCCGCCGCGATGAGGATGCTCTTCACTTGCTGACCGCCTCCAGGAGAGCCTCGGCAACCCGCCACAGGCCGTATGAGTTGGATGCCTTCACCAGCACGACGTCACCCGGCCGAACCTGGTCGCGCAGCAGCTCGACGGCCGCCGCGGCATCGGGCACCAGCACCGCTTCTTCGCCCCATGATCCTTCCAGGTGCGCGCCCTGGTACATCGGCCGGGCGTCCGGACCGACCACGACCAGCTTGTCGATGTCCAGGCGGACCGCGAGCCGGCCGATCTCGTCGTGCGCGCGGACGTGGTCCGCACCCAGTTCCGCCATCACGCCCAGCACGGCCCAGCTGCGCCGGGCGGGCGTGGTGGCGCGGGAGATCGTGGCCAGCGACTTCAGCGCCGCGCGCACGGACTCCGGATTCGCGTTGTAGGCGTCGTTGATGACGGTCACACCGTCAGGACGTTCGGTGACGGCCATGCGATGCGCCGAGACCCGTTCGGCTTTGCCGAGTGCCTGCGCCACCTGCTCGGGCGTCGCGCCCAGTTCGAGGGCGATCGCGGCGGCGGTCAGCGCGTTGCCGACCTGGTGCGAGCCGTGCACGGCGAGTCGGACGGGCGCCTCGCCCCGCGGGGTGACCAGCCGGAAGCCCGCGCGGGCCTGCGGGTCCAGGGTGATGTCGACCGCCCGGACCTGCGCGGCCTCGTTCTCGCCGACCAGCACGACCTTGGCCCTGGTGCGGTCGGCCATCCCGGCGACCAGCGGGTCGTCGGCGTTCAGCACGGCCACGCCGTGCTCGGGCAGGGCTTCCACGAGTTCGCCCTTGGCCTGCGCGATGCCCTCGCGGGAGCCGAACTCGCCCAGGTGGGCGCTGCCGACGTTGAGCACCGCGCCCACCCGGGGCGGGGCCACCCGGCACAGCTCGGCGATGTGGCCGGGGCCGCGCGCGGACAGTTCGAGCACCAGGAAGCGGGTGTCCCGGTCGGCGCGCAGGGCCGTCCACGGGTGGCCCAGCTCGTTGTTGAACGACCCCGGCGGCGCGATGGTCGGCCCGAGCGGCGCGAGGACCTGGGCGATCAGGTCCTTGGTGGAGGTCTTGCCGGAGGAGCCGGTGACGCCGACGACGGTCAGCTCCGGCAGCCGGTCGGTGACGTGGCGGGCCAGCTTCGCCAGGGCGGCCAGCACCGCCGCACCGGCGCCGTCCGCGTCGCCGGTCAGCACGTAGGCGTTGCCGCGCCCGGCGTCCACCGGGGGTGCGATGACGGCGGGTGCGTCCACCGGGCGGCCGGCGAGGACGCCGACCACGCCCCGGGCGACGACCTCGGCGGCGAAGTCGTGGCCGTCGACCCGGGCCCCGGGCAGTGCCAGGAACAGGCCGCCGGCGGTGACCTTCCGGGAGTCGAACTCGACGGTGCCGGTGACCACCGGGGTGCCGTCGGTGTCGTGCAGGGTGCCGCCGACGATCTCGGCGATCTCGGCCAGGCTGAGCGGGATCACTGGTGCGCCTCTCTGATGGCCGAGGCCAGGGTTTCCACGTCCGAGAACGGGTGCACGACGCCCGCGACCTCCTGCCCGGTCTCGTGCCCCTTGCCCGCGACCACGACCACGTCGCCGGAGCGGGCCAGCGACACGGCGTGCCGGATCGCCTCGCCGCGGTCGCCGATCTCCAGCACGTCACCCCGCTCGGTCGCCGCCAGCGCATTCGCGCCACGCAACATCGCGGCGCGGATGCCCGCGGGGTCCTCGGTGCGCGGGTTGTCGTCGGTGACGATGAGGACGTCGCTGCGCCGCGCGGCCTCCTCGCCCATCAGCGGGCGCTTGGCGGTGTCCCGGTCGCCGCCACAGCCCAGGACCGTGATGATCCGGCCGGCGGACCGGGCGCGCACGGCGTCCAGCGCCAGCGCCACCGCCTGCGGCTTGTGCGAGTAGTCCACGACGGCCGTGAAGTCCTGGCCCTCGTCCACCCGCTGCATCCGGCCGGGCACCCGCACCTCGGCCAGGCCCCGGCGGATCGCCTCGGCGTCGACGCCGCGGGAGTGCACGCAGGCGATGGCCAGCAGGGCGTTGGCGACGTTGAACTCGCCGGCCAGCCGCAGGTCGACCGGGATCTCCAGACCGGGGCCGTGCGCGGTGAACGTCTGCTCGCCGGTCGCCGAGACGCGGACCTCGGAGGCGGTCCAGGTGGCGTCGCCGGTGGTCGACACGGTGATCGTGGCGGGCTTCACCAGCCGCCGGCCCCACTCGCCGTCGACGCAGACCACCTCCACCCGGGCCCGCCCGTCGAACAGCTCGGCCTTGGTCCGGAAGTAGTCCTCCATGTCCGGGTGGAAGTCCAGGTGGTCCTGCGACAGGTTGGTGAACGCGCCCACCGCGAAGCCCACCCCGCCGACCCGGCCGAGGCGCAGGGCGTGGCTGGAGACCTCCATGGTCACGTCGGTCACGCCGCGCTCCTCCATCACCGCGAGCAGGGCGTGCAGGTCGGGCGCTTCGGGCGTGGTGAGGGCGCTGTCCAGCCGTTCCCCGGCGATCCGGGTCTCGACCGTGCCGATCAGCCCGGTCTCCCGCCCGGCGGCCTTCAGGATGGACTCGATCAGGTAGCAGGTGGTCGTCTTGCCGGACGTCCCGGTGATCCCGTACAGCCCCAGCCGGGTGGACGGGTTGCCGTAGACGCGGGCCGCCAGCACCCCCAGCACCTCGCGTGGGTTCGGGTGCACCAGCACCGGGACGTCCCGGACCTTGGCCGCACCCGCCTCGTCGGTCAGCACCGCCACCGCGCCCCGCGCGACGGCCTGCTCGGCGAAGTCCGCACCGTGCGCGCGGGCACCGGGCAACGCGGCGAACAGGTCGCCGGGTCGCACGTGCTGGGCCCGCAGCGTCACGCCGCCGACCGGGACGTGGGCGCGGTCGGGGGCGGTGAGGTGGGCGTCCGCGGTGGAGGCGAGTTCGGACACGGCAACGGGCTGGACGCGGGAAGGGCGAGGCGGGGCGGTCGCGACCTTGCCCTCAAGCTTGGCAGGCACGCGCGGAAGGCTACCGGCGCACGGAGAGTGTCCACCCACCACGTCCACCCGCGTCCCGCGGAGCATTCGGCACAACACCTCACCGATTCGGAGCAGTCCCGTTTCCCGGCCGCGGAACCGGCCCGGCGAAGAGCCCCGCGGCAGCGCGCACCTGCGCGTCGAAGATCACCCACCGGGCGCGGACCCCGCGCCGGGTGGCCGTTCCCGCCGCTGGTCAGAGGACCAGCGGGACGACCGGCGCCTGCTCGGCCGACAGCGGCACCTGGTAGCGCTGCGACAGGTAGGACGCGATGTCGTGGAACAGCGGCGCGGCGGACTGGCTGAACTGGCCGCCGCCCGACGGCGCGTCCAACATGATCCCGACCACATAGCGCGGGTTGTCCGCCGGGAAGATGCCGGCGAACGTGATCCAGTGCATCGTGGTGCTGTAGCAGCTGCAGTTCCGGTCGACCTGCTGCGCGGTGCCCGTCTTGCCCGACACCTGGTAGCCCGGCAGCGCGGCCTGCGTCCCGGTGCCGGACTGGCCCGGCGACTTCTGCACCACGGCGCGGAACATGTCGCGGACCGTCTTCGCGGTCTGCGGGCTCACCACCCGGGTCTCCTCCGGGCGCGCGGTCTCCTTGCGCACGCCGTTCTGGTCGACCTCGGCGCGGATGATGCGCGGCGGGATGCGCACGCCGTCGTTCGCGATCGCCTGGTACATGCCGGTCATCTGCAACAGCGTCATGTCCAGGCCCTGGCCGATCGGCAGGTTGCCGAAGGTGGAGCCGGACCACTGGTTGCGCGGCGGCACCGAGCCCGGCTCCTCGCCCGGCAGGCCGGACCCGGTGCGCTTGCCGAGGCCGAACTTGCGCAGCATGTCCGCGTACCGGTCCTCGCCGATCTTCTGCGCCGTCATCAGCGTGCCGACGTTCGAGGACTGCGCGAACACGCCGGTGAACGTCATGTCCTGCCGGGGGTGGTCCGAGGCGTCCTTGATGATCCGGTCGGCGACCCTGATCCGGTCGTCCACGGACAGCACGTCGTCCGGCTTGTGGATGCCGTCCTCGATCGCCGTGGCGGCGGTGACGATCTTGTTCACCGAGCCCGGCTCGAACACCGAGGTCACCGCCGCGTTGCGGGTCTGCTCGCCGGTGGCCTGGCCGAACTTCGCCGGGTCGAACGTCTTGTCGTTCGCCATCGCCAGGATCTCCCCGGTGCGGCTGTCCAGCACCACCGCCGAACCGGTCTTCGCACCGGACTTGTCGGTGTACTCGGTGACCATCCGCTGCAACGCGTACTGGGTGTCCACGTCCAGCGTCAGCTCCAGGCTGCGGCCGGGTGTCGCGGCGGCCAGCTCGCGGGACCGGCCGGGGCCGGGGATCACCACGTTGTTGTTGCCCTGCATGGTGTCCACCACCCGCCGCCCGTTGCGGCCGGCGAGCAGGTTGTCCTGCGAGTTCTCCAGCCCCAGCAGGCCGTGCGTGGCGGGCGGCTCCTGGTCCTTGCGCCAGTTCGCCGCGCCGACGATGTTGGCGGCCAGCTCGCCGTTCGGGTAGACCCGCACCGCCCGGTACTCCGAACCGATGTCGGCGTACTTCTCGGTGATCGCGGCGGCCTTGCCGGGGTCGATGTTGTCCACCAGCTCGATGTAGGTGGTGTCCTTGGTGAGCATCGCGTACATGGTCTGCTCGTCGGTCTTCTGGCCGCCGACCTCGGTGCCCAGGGTGTCCTGGATGAACCTGGCGACCGTTCGCGCCCAGTCCTCGTAGCTGCCGATCTTCGGCTCGGCCTGCTGCGCGTCGGCCCACTTCTCGCGGGTCATCTGCGGCACCGCGTAGAGGGCGCGCGCCTCGATGCTGAACGCGAGCTGGTTGCCGTTCCGGTCGGTGATGGCGCCGCGCGCGGCCGGGATGTCGATGAACGTGGCCCGCTGCTTCTCGGCCTGCGCGGACAGGGCCTCCGCCTGGAACCCCTGCACCTGCACCAGCTTGACGCCGGCCAGCAGCAGGGCGCCGACCAGCAGCAACCGGCCGACGGCCAGCCGCACCCGGCTGTTGCCACCCCGCCGCCGCTTGGCCGGAGCGGCTCCGCGCACGGACAGCGGCCGCCGCGCCGGCCTGCTCCGACTGGGCCCTGGCATCACAAACCTCCAGCAATCGCCTCTACCGGAACGCCACCGACGCGCCCCACGACGTCCGAACACCTCCGGCACGACACCGGACCGGACGGGCCTCGCACCGCACCACCGCACCGCCGGTCGGCCCCGGCCCGCCGACGCCGGCGCGACCGCGCCGCGCCGGCGGACGACACCGGCACCGACACCGGCATCACTGCCCTCCGGGCACCGGCTGCTGCTCGCCCTGTGCCGGCGGCTGGGTCTGGCCACCGGCCTGGGTGTTCGGGTCGGCCGGTGGCGGCGCGTTCGGGTCCGGTGCCTGCGTTCCGGCCGCCGGCGGCGTCTGCGTCGCGGCCGGCGGCGGGGTCTGCGTCTCGGAGGCCGGCGGCGGGGGCGGTTCCGGGGCCTTGGCCTCGGTGGGCTTGCCGTAGATCTCGACCGTCCCGTCCGGCAGCTGCCGCAGCCGCGCCGGGTCGCCCGCCGGCACCAGGCCCAGCTTCCCGGCCGCCTCCGCGAGCTTGAGCGGCGACTCGGCGAGCGCCACCTCCTGCCGCAGCTGCTCGACCTGGCGCGCCAGCCGGGTCTCCTCGGCCCGCGCGTCCTGGAGCCGGTAGGAGTCCGCGGTCGCCTGGGTGGACAGCCACATGATCGCGGCGATGCCCACGCCGAGCACCACCATCACCATGACCACGAACGGCGCCCTGGGCGCGACCGCCTGCCGGCGGGTCACCGCCTTGCTGCCGCGCGAGCCCTGGGTGCGCTGCGCCCGACGCGCGTAGGCCCGTTCCGCCGCCGCCGAGCGGGGTCGGGCGGGCACCGACTTCAGGGCGCGTTCACGGGGCTTCGCCGGGGTCGGCGGCACGCCGTTGGCCCGTGCTGGTGCGGTCATGTCGCCTCCCGGATGCGTTCCGCCGCCCGCAGTCGGACCGGGGCGGCTCTGGGGTTCTCCTCGATCTCCTGCTCGTCGGCCACCTCGGCGCCCCGGGTCACCAGCTTCAGCTCGGGGCCGTGGCCGGGCAGCTCCACCGGCAGGTCCTGCGGCGTGCGCGAGACGGCCAGCGGCGCGAACGCCCGCTTGACCATCCGGTCCTCCAGCGACTGGTAGGACTCCACGACGATCCGGCCGCCGACCGCCAGCACGGACAGCGCGGCGGGCAGGGCCTGCCGCAGCGACTCCAGCTCGCCGTTGACCTCGATCCGCAGCGCCTGGAACGTCCGCTTCGCCGGGTGGCCCCCGGTCCGCCGGGTCGCCGCCGGCACCACGCTGTAGAGCAGCTCGACCAGCCGACCGCTGTTGGTGAACGGCTCCCGCTCGCGCTCCCGCACCACCGCCGAGGCGATCTTGCGGGCGAACCGCTCCTCGCCGTAGTCGCGCAGGATGCGGGTCAGGTCGTCCACCGGGTACTCGTTGAGCACGTCCGCCGCGGTCATGCCGGTGCCCGCGCTCATCCGCATGTCCAGCGGTGAGTCGCGGGAGTAGGCGAAGCCGCGCTCCTCGGCGTCCAGCTGCAACGACGAGACGCCCAGGTCCATCAGGATGCCGTCCACCGGGCCGTCGACCGCGTCCGCGATCCGGTCGTAGGTGGTGCGCACGAACGTCACCCGGTCCGCGTACGGGGCCAGCCGCTGCCGGGACAGCTCGATGGCCTGCGGGTCGCGGTCCAGGGCGATCAGCCGCACCCGGGGGTGCGCCCGCAGCACCGCCTCGGAGTGCCCGCCCAGGCCCAGCGTGCAGTCCACGAAGACCGCGTCCCGATCGGCCAGCGCGGGAGCCAGCAGGGCGAGGACGCGGTCGAGCAGCACCGGCACGTGTCGCGTGCGCTCCACCATGTCCTCTCCCAAGCATCCCCCCGGCCGATGAAGCGATTCGGGTGTCGTCAGGTCCCCGCCCGCCCGTCGGACCTGGCGCCGGGGAAGGTGCGCCAGGGCCGAAAGCCGAGCGGACCGAGGCCTCACGGCACCCGAAACCTCAAGCGTTCGCAGCTCGTCCTGATCAGAAGACGCCCGGCAGCACCTCCTCGCGAGCCTCGGCGTAGCTGTCCTCGTGCTCGTCCAGGTAGCGCTGCCACGCCTGCGCGTCCCAGATCTCCAGCCGGTTGATCGCGCCGATGACCACGCACTCCTTGGTCAGCCCCGCGTAGCGGCGCAGTTCCGGTGCGATGGACACCCGGCCCTGGCCGTCCGGCCGTTGCTCGTCGGTACCGGCGAACAGGTAGCGCTGGTAGGCGCGGACCGCCTCGTTGGTGAACGGCGCGTCCGCGACCTTGCGCGCCATCTGCTCGAACTCGGCCCGCGGGAACACGTAGAGGCAGTGGTCCTGGCCCTTGGTGACCATCAGACCCCCCGCTAGCGCGTCCCGGAACTTCGCAGGCAGCGTCAGCCGGCCCTTGTCGTCCAGCTTCGGGTGGTGCGTGCCCAGGAACACGGCGCCCACCTCCCGGTGCCGGAGATCGAACCGGCAGTGAGGCCCCCGTCTGCCCCACCGGCCGCCACAGTACCCCACTTTTCTCCACAGTCAACGCGGAAACGGGAGGTCGCCTCACCCCCCGGCGAGCGTTTACGCAGGTAGAGCGAATATGGCCGGAGTGGGTCACGGTGGGGGAAGCAACGCACCTCCACCTCCGCGGGTGAGCCGATCCGGCCCGAATCCCACTCGAACGGCCCAGCGAAAACGGGCAAAACCGGTTCGCCGCAGGCCCTGGTGGGGAATCGTGGTGGCAGCGGGTGAACCGGTCCCGACCGCCGGTCGTGGAATCCACCGGGACGAAACTGTTCAATCGGTGTAGGGCGCTTCGCCCTGGTTTGACACACTGCGTGAAACGCTCACCGCCTCCGCGAACCGGTCGCGGGTGGGCCCCTCTTCAGGAGGTCGAGTGACTCCGAGTACCCAGCCAGCCGCGCTCCCCGACCACTCGTACGGGGGCGGTGGGCCCAACCACGTGAACAGCACGGCCCACGTGAACAGCGCGGCCCACCCGCACGGACGGCCCGACGAGGTGCTCGCCGAACTGCACGCCGTGGTGGGGCGCATCGCGGCCAACGTCGAGAAGGTCATCGTCGGCAAGCCCGACGTGGTGCGCGTCGCGATCGTGACGCTGCTGGCCGAGGGGCACCTGCTGGTGGAGGACGTGCCGGGCGTCGGCAAGACCTCGCTGGCCAAGGCGCTGGCCCGGTCCATCGACTGTTCGGTGAGCCGCATCCAGTTCACCCCGGACCTGCTGCCCAGCGACATCACCGGTGTGTCCATCTACAACCGGCAGGACAACGACTTCGAGTTCCGCCCCGGCCCGGTGTTCGCCAACATCGTGGTGGGCGACGAGATCAACCGCGCCTCGCCCAAGACGCAGTCGGCGCTGCTGGAGTGCATGGAGGAGCACCAGGTCACGGTCGACGGGAACACCTACCCGCTGAGCGCGCCGTTCATGGTGATCGCCACCCAGAACCCCATCGAGATGGAGGGCACCTACGCGCTGCCCGAGGCGCAGCGCGACCGGTTCACCGCGCGCGTCTCCATCGGGTACCCGGACCCGGCGGCCGAACTGGCGATGGTGGACGAGCACGCGGGCAACGACCCGATGGCGCAGCTGCGCCCGGTGTCCGACGCCGACCAGGTGCTCAAGCTGGTGCACGCGGTGCGGCGGGTGCACCTGTCGCAGGAGATCCGCCGGTACGCGGTCGAGCTGGTGGGCGCCACGCGGCGGCTGCCGGAGCTGCGGCTGGGCGCGTCCCCCCGGTCGACGTTGCAGCTGGTGCGGTCGGCGCGGGCGCAGGCGGCGCTGGCCGGTCGCGACTTCGTGGTGCCCGACGACGTCCACGCGGTGGCCGTGCCCGTGCTGGCGCACCGGCTGGTGCTCACCGCCGAGGCGCAGGCCGCCCGCCGGTCGTCCGCCGACCTGGTCCGCAACCTGTTGCAGCGGGTGCCGGTGCCGCAGGCCGCCCTGGACCCGACGGGCCAGTTCCTGCACAACATCAACCCGAACCGCTGACATGCGGGGAGCGCTGTCCGGCCTGACCACCAGGGGACGATGCCTCCTCGCCGCCGGTTTCGCCGCCGGCCTGTGCGCGATCGTGCTCAACGAGCGCGACCTGCTGCGCGTGGCGGTGTTCGTGGTGGCGTTGCCGCTGCTGGCGGCGTTGCTCGCGCAGCGGGCGCGGGTCGGGCTGCACGCCGCCCGGTTCCTGTTCCCCAGCCGGGTCCAGGTCGGTTCGGCGACCGACGTGCGGGTGGAGCTGCGGTCCGCGGGCCGGCTGCCCACGGGCGGCCTGCTGCTGGAGGACGCGGTGCCGTACGCGCTCGGTTCGCGCCCCAGGTTCGTGGTGGAACGGCTGCCCCGCAACACGGTCACCGCGCTGCGCTACCCGCTCAAGCCGGTGCTGCGCGGCATCCAGCAGGTCGGCCCGCTGATGGCGCGGGTCACCGACCCGTTCGGGCTGGCCGAGTTCGACCGCGAGCTCGCGGGCCGCTCCAAGCTGGTCGTGGTGCCGCGCGTGGTGGGCCTGACCGGCCTGCCCAGCGGCTCGGGCATGGGCGCGGGCGACGACGGCTCGATCCGGCTGCGCACCGGGCAGGGCGAGGACGACGCCGTGGTGCGGCAGTACCGGCACGGCGACGACCTGCGGAAGGTGCACTGGCGTTCGACGGCCCGGCGCGACGAGTTGATGGTGCGCGTCGAGGAACGGCCGTGGCGCGGCGGCACCACCGTGCTGCTGGACCACCGGCAGGTCGCGCACCGGGGCACCGGCCCGGGTTCGTCGCTGGAGTGGGCGGTGTCGTTCGCGGCGTCGGTGTGCCTGCACCTGCACCGGTTCGGGCACCAGGTGCGGCTGGTCGGCGACGACGGGCGGGTGCTGGCGGGCGGTGCCGGCGACGGCGGGCACAGCGACGCGGTGGTGCTGGACTCGCTGGCCGCGTTGCAGCCCTCTCACCGCCGCGAGCCGGCGGCGGGCCTGGACCCCGGCGCGGGCCAGGAGGTGATCGCGATCCTCGGCGGCTCCACGCCCGCCGTGGTGGACGCGCTGGTGCGCAACCGGCCGCGCGGGATGCGCAGCCTGGCCGTGGTGATGGACGTGCGGGCGTGGGCGGCGGCCACCGAGGACCCCGCCCCCGACCCGGAGGAGGCGCGGGGCCTGCTCACCGCGGCCGGCTGGGGCGCCGTGGTGGCCCGGCCGGCGACGCCGATGGGGCAGGTCTGGCAGGAGCTGTGCCACAGCGCGGGCAACCGCGGTCCCGTGGTGCGCACGGAGGTGGGCTGAGTGGCCGGCAGGACTGCCCCCGGGGGCAACTGGGTGGTGAGCGCGACGCCCGCCGTGGCGGGCCTGGCGACGCTGTGCGCGGCGACCGCGCTGTCCAGCGTGATCGGCGGCGTGGTGTGGCTGGTCAACCTGGCCGTGGCGATCATCGTGGTGGCGGGCACCGGCGTGCTGCTGCGCGCGGCCCGGCTGCCCATCCCGCTGGTGGGCCTCGGGCAGGTGTTCGCGCTGCTGTGCCTGCTGGTGACGATCTTCACCCGCACCGGCGTGCTGGTGGTCCTCCCCGGCCCGCAGTCGCTGACCGACCTGCTGGCGGTGCTGGGCAACGCGATCGCCGAGGTGCAGACCGGGGTGCCGCCGGTCGACGACAGCGACGCCATGCGGTGCCTGGTGATGGTGGCCATCGGTCTGGTGGCGGTGCTGGTGGACCTGCTCGCGGTCGGCGCGTCCGCACCCGCCGCGTCCGGGCTGGTGCTGCTGTGCGTGTTCGCGGTGCCCGCGTCGCTGGCCGACGAGATGCTGCCGCTGTGGACGTTCGCGTTCGGCGCGGGGGCGTTCGCGCTGCTGCTGGCCGTCGACGGGCAGCACCGGCACGAGGCGTGGCGCGGCAGGCTGCCCAACCGGGGCGGCGGCGGGGCGGGACCGGCGGCGACCGCCGTCGCGGGCTTGGCGGTGGTGATCGCGCTGCTCGCGGGCGGGGTGTTCACCCTGGTCGGCACGGTCGGGCGGCTGCCCGGCACCGGGGACACCGTGGGCGGCGGCGCGGGCAAGCTCGGCCTCGACCCGATGACCGAGCTGCGCGGCATGCTCAACCAGGGCGCGAACCGCGAGCTGTTCCGGGTGCGCGGCCTGCCCGAGGCGTCCTACCTGCGGGCGATGACGCTGCGCGAGTACGTGCCGGACCAGGGCTGGCGCATCGGCGACGACCTGCCGGCGGGGGTCGCGGCGAACGGCGAGCTGCCCGCCCAGCCCGGCGACCCCGGCGACGGCGAGACCGTCGAGATCAGCGTCGAGCCGGTCGACTGGCTGGACAACTGGCTGCCGGTGTACGGCCGGCCGCGCCGGATGCAGGACGTCGACGAGAACTGGCGCTACGACCCGGTGCGCGGCATGGTCTACAGCGTGCGCGCCCGGCAGGCCGGGGCGTACAAGATGCAGACCGTGCTGAAGACGCCGCCGCAGGACGCGCTGCGCGGGGCGTCGAGCGCGCTGGACGTCGAGGACGCGTACCTGGAGGCGCCGGGCGTGAGCCCGGAGGTGACGAACCTGGCCCGGGACATCACGCGCGACCAGGACAACGCCTTCGACAAGGCCAACGCGCTGTACCGCTACTTCACCGACGGCACCCAGGGCTTCACGTACACGACGCAGACCAGCGGCCCGCAGACCAGCGACGCGCTGCGCGACTTCGTCTTCACCGGCAAGCGGGGCTACTGCGAGCAGTACGCGTCGGCGATGGCGATCATGGCCCGCTCGGTGGGGCTGCCGTCGCGCGTCGCCATGGGCTTCACGGCGGGCTTCCCGATCGAGGACTTCCAGACCATCACCACGCAGGACGCCCACGCGTGGGTGGAGATCTACTTCCCCGGCTACGGCTGGATGGTCTTCGACCCGACCCCGCTGTCCGACGGCCGCGGCGTGGTTCCCCCGTACATCGCGGGCCTGAACCCGGACGGCGAAGAGACCGGCACGACGGACACCACGACCACGACCCCCACCACGACGACCACCGCCCCCAGCGGCTCGACCTCCGCCGCCCCCGGTGCCACGGGTGAGGACGGCCAGTCGGAGATTTCCGAGCCGATCCCCACCTGGCACACCGCGACCCTGCTGATCTCGGCCGGTCTCGCCGTGCTGCTGACGGCGCTGCTGCTGGCCGGGCGCGGGCGGAGGCGGGGTTCACCGGGCGCGGCTTGGCTGCGTCGGACACCGTGGCTGCTGCCGGTGCTCGTCGGTGTGGCGGTGGTGGCCGGGCTGGTCGGGGTGACGCTGACCGTGGCGCTGCTGTCGTGGTGGCTGGCGGTGCCCGTGCTGGTCGCTCTGGTGGCGGCGGTGCCCGCGGGCCTGCGCGGCGTGCGGCGGCGCACCCGGTTGCAGGCCGTGGCCGGCCTCGGACCGGACGCGGCGGGCGCGGCCTGGCAGGAACTGCTCGCCGAGTCCGTGGACCGGGGTACCCGCGTGCCGACGACGGAGACCGTCCGGGTGGCCGCGCGCCGGATGGCCCGTGCGCACAACCTGGACGAACAGGGACGCGACGGCCTGCGGACGCTGGTGGGGGCGGTGGAGCGCTCCTGGTACAGCACCCGCGCCGAGGCCGACCCCGCGCTGCCGCAGGCGTTCGACAACGTCCGCCGCAGCCTCACCCGCAACGCACCGCTCGCGCTGCGCGCGAAGGTGCTGCCCCGATCCGTGCTCCAGCCGAACCCGACCCCGGAGTCCGACGACTGACCCGATTCCCGGCTCAGCCGTCCACCTGAGCCGCCCACCTGAGCCGTCCGACTCAGCCGTCCGACTCAGCCGTCCGGCCCGGCCCTGCTGTGCCGCCCGGCTCGACTGCTCAGCCCGACCGCTCAGCCCGACTGTGCCCGACTACCCCGGCTCGGCTGCGCTGGCCGACTACCCGCTACCGGCCCGGCTGTGCCGCCCGGCCCGGCCGTGCTGCCCGATTGCCCGGCCCGATGTGTCCCCCTCAGGTGTTCAGGGGCGGACACGTCGGTGGCGAGGGAGTCGTTGAAGCTCCGGACCGGGGGGCGTGAGGCGTCGAGCGGCCATGCCGGCGCCCAGTCGGGCGGGCGCGCCGGCGTCTCCCGGGCGGGTCTTGATCATCGGGGTCGTCCGAGCCGTGGTGGCACCCCGGGACGCGTCGGTGGCGTGGCCGGTTGGCGGGCATACCGCGCGGCCCGCGCTCCGGTGAAGGGGCGCGGGCCGTGTGCGTCGGGTGGGCAGGTGTTGTCTACTCGTCCTCTAGGCGACGACGGAAACGTTCTTCCATCTTCTGGGAGAACGAGCTGCGGCTCGGCCGACTTCCCTCTTCGGTGGGTTCCTCGGCACCCTGCTCACCACGACGCAACGTCGTCACGGTGAGCAGTACGCCGAAGAACATCACCAGGAAGCCGACCACGCTCACCACCGGGATACCAGCGAGCTTCGGCAACATCACACCCGTCACCAGCAGCGCCACGCCCACGGCGAACAGCACGATGCCCTGGAAACGACGCCGTCGTGACGGCTTGCGCAGCTTGGCACCGCGCACAGTGGATGCGAACTTCGGGTCCTCGGCGTAGAGCGCGCGCTCGATCTGGTCGAGCAGTCGCTGCTCGTGCTCGGAGAGTGGCATGGCTCCTCCTCCGGCACAGCGGTCGCGGGCGCCGGGTGTTCACGGTTGCCGCCGGTCCCGGCGGACGCCCCACCCTGGGGGCGTCACAACCAGGATACGATTCGCGGGCCTCGCCGACTACCCAGTCCCCGCCCCTAAGCGGTTCGTTCGGTCACCATCATCCTCACGGGTCAACGGTCAGACCACCGTAAGGTCGCGAAAACCGCCCCGAAGGTCAATTGTCAAGCCCTTACCGACCCCCGGTCGGCAACGATGTGACCCGGACAACACCCGATCAGGGTCGCCTTCGGTACGTCCCGGGTACGCCCGTCCCCGGTTCGGGATCACGAAGCACCCGCCCGGACGCGCCACCCGAGTGGCCGAGGTGGGTCAGCGGCCACAAGTGATCGAGTCGATCAGCAGCCGCACGTGGTCGAGTCGATCAGCGGCCACACGTGGTCGGGGTGGATCAGCGGCGGCGTTGGGCCGGGATCGTCACGGGTAAGGGTGTCGCCGTCACCCCCGGTCTGGGGCGGGACTTCGCCCGGACGGTCGCCCGGTGCAGGGACTGCGCCACCAGGGCAGGCGATCGGCGTAGTTCTCCGGCCGTGGTGTGGAGGACCACCACCCCGGTCGCCGCCAGGAGGTCGTCCGGGTGCGGGGTCAGTTGCCAGGCCAGGCCTATGTCCTCCCACCAGACGTCTGCCCGGCCCAGCGGGGTGCCTTCCGCCGTGCGCACCTCCGCGTTCCACCTCGGTGCCGGCAGCGGCAGGTCCGACAGGACGTCCCTCGCCCACGCCTGGGGAACCGTCCGGATGCCGTCGGACAGGTCCCGCAGGACCTGCTTCGCGGGTTCGGCTCCTCTGGACAGACCTTTGCACAGGTCCGCCACGCGCGCGCCACCCCGGCACACGGCCTCGGTCAGCACCGCCCGCACCGCGTCCTGGTCCGGGAGCAGCGATCTCGCCGCGTCCACGGCGGCTCGGGTCAGGGGTGCGGTGAGGAAGCCCTTGCGCAGTACCGGGGGCGGGAGCCGGCGGGTCCTGACCACCCGGACTCCGGGGGTCGGGTCCGCCGGTCCGGCGGACAGGACGTGGACCGGGCCGGTGGCGGGGACGGCTCGCATGCCGTGCAGTTGGAGGGCGTCCAGCCCGGTCAGCCGGGCGTCCGGGCCGGCGTAGCGCAGGGCCGCCTGCACCCGTTGTGGGCGGCTCGCGGGTTTTCGGGTCAGCAGCAGGACTCCGGGCAGGACGTGCTGCCAGGGGCCGCCCGGCCGGCAGCGGGTGGTGAGTTCGTCGTCGCGCAGGCCCAGGCTGAGCAGTTCCGAGGCGGTGGCCACCCGGTGTGGGAACAGGGCGGCCAGGGCGTCCAGGCTGATCGTGGCTCGGTTCGTGGTGTGCATGGGTCCACGATCGACTTCTTCGGGGGCCGCGTCGACCGGTTGATCACGAATTGTGGACAACTCCGGGGCCTGTGGACAACTCCGGACGTGAAGAGGCCTTCCACAGACCCGACCGCCCGTGGAAGGCCTCTTCGGCAACGGCGGCCACCCCTCGTCAGCCGCCGTGTGGTTCGTGTGGTCCCGGCCCGGACCGGCGCCCGGACCGAGGTGGGCTAGAGCCGGACCAGGTCTTCCCGGATCTCGTCGTCCAGCTGCCGCCGGTCGGACCGCACCTCGCGCCACGCGTCGGCCACCGCCACCAGCCCCCCGGCCAGCACCAGCGCCACGGCCAGCGCGACGATGCCGCTGGTCTCCAGCTGGGTGACGATCACCGCGGCCGACCACAGCTGGACCACGGTGAACAGCAGGGTGCACGCAAGACGTTCGGTGAACCGGCGGCGGGCCCTGGCAGGTTCCTCGTTCTGGGTCATCGCTCCCCCTCTGAGTTCGGCGTAACTCAGTTGTAGGGGGTCGCGCGCGGATGTTCTGCGTCAGATGACGCACAAGGAGAAATTGCAGGTAGGACCCGTTTCCGGTCACGTCGTCAGGTCGTAGAGGCGGTCGACTTCGAGAATGTCGATCTTCCGCCGACCGGTGCTGATGATGCCCTCTTCGCGCAGCGACCGCAGCACCCGCACGAGCGATTCGCGGGAGGTGCCGGCGATGCCCGCCAGCTCCTCCTGGCTCAGCGCCACCGCGCCCTGGTCGGCGATGCCGCGCTCCAGCGCCACGTCGATCAGCACGGCCGCCACCCGCTGGGTCGCCGTGCCGCTGATCTGGACCCGCTGGCGGTCGGTGTCGCGCTGGCGGGCCACCACGACGGTCAGCACGGCCCACGCGATGCGCGGGTACCGCTGGCACAGCGAGGCGAACCCGGACGCGGAGATCACCAGGGCGCGGACCGCGCCCAGGGCCCGGACGGTCGCCGAACGGGGTCGGCCGTCGATGGCCGAGCGCTCGCCGACGATGTCACCCGAGCCGCGCACCGCGAGGACCTTCTCACCGCCGGCGGCGGTGGTGGCGGTGACCCGGAGCAGGCCGCGCCGGACCACCAGGACGTGCCGGGTGACCTCGCCCTCGTTGCAGATCACCGCGCCGGAGGCGTACTCGCGCTCCGTGCCCGTAGCGCCGAGCACGTCGTGCTCGGCGGGGGTGAGCAGGCCCCAGAACCGGTCCACCCTCCCAGGGTGCCCGGTGATCGTCCCGAACGTCCGCCCTGCCCGCCGCCACCACCCGAACGGCCTGTTCCGCAACGTCGGAAGACCGAACCACCGGCTGCCCGCCGGCGCGTCTCAGCGGTCCGGCCGGGGCTGCGGCTCGTTCGGCTGGGACACCGCCGTGGTGAGCAGCGACGCCGGTTTCACCGCGGCCCGGCCGAACCGGGACCGGGCCTGGTCCGCGGCTTGTTCGGCTTCCCGCCAACCGCGCTCGGGCGCGTCGAACATCAGCTGTTCGCCGTCCTCGCCCTGGACCAGCTGCTCGATGCGCACGCCGATCAGCCGCACCGCGCCGGGCGGCACCTGCTCGTCCAGCAACGCCGACGCGGTCCGGAAGACCTCCTGGGTCACGTCGGTCGCCACCCGCAGCGTCTTCGACCTGGTGATCGTGGTGAAGTCGGCGAACCGGACCTTGATCGACACCGTGCGACCGCGCAGACCCCGCGAGCGCAGCGTCGCCGCCGAGCGCTCGGACAGCCGCAGCAGCTCACGCCTGAGCAGTTCGCGGTCGAAGTGGTCGACCTCGAACGTCTCCTCGGCGCCGATCGACTTCTCCCGGGTCGACGGCACCACGGGGCGGTCGTCGAGACCCCGGGCCAGCGCGTGCAGGTGTTCGGCCAGCGCCACGCCCAGCACGCGGCGCAGTCTCGGCAACGGGGTGGCGGCCACGTCGGCGACCGTCTCCAGGCCCACCCGGTCGAGCTGTTCGGCGGTGCGCTTGCCGACGCCCCACAGCGCGGAGACCGGCAGCGGGTGCAGGAACTCCAGCACGGCGGTCTTCGGCACGACCATCACGCCGTCCGGCTTGCACATGCCGGACGCCAGCTTCGCCAGGAACTTCGTCGGCGCCACGCCCACCGAGCAGGTGATCCCGTGCGCCTGCTCCACCTGGCGCCGGACCAGCTGGGCGATCGCCGCCGGGGTCAGCCGCAGCCGCCGCAGCGCCCCGCTCACGTCCAGGAACGCCTCGTCCAGGCTCAGCGGCTCGACCAACGGCGTGATGTCGCGGAAGATCGCCATCACACCGCGCGAGATCTCCTGGTAGCGGGCGAAGTTCGGCATCACGAACACCGCGTGGGGGGCCAACCTCCGGGCGTGCGAGGTCGGCATCGCCGAGCGCACGCCGTACTCGCGGGCCAGGTAGTTCGCCGACGCCACCACGCCCCGGTTCGCCGTGCCGCCCACCACCACCGGCTTCCCGGCCAGCTCCGGGTTGTCCCGGATCTCCACGGACGCGTAGAAGGCGTCCATGTCGACGTGCAGCATCGCGCAGCCGGTGTCGTCCGGCCACGTGTCGCCCCGCGCACGGAACCGGTCGACCAGGCCACGGGGCAGGTCCCCGCTGCGACCCACGACCACCTCCTCCGGCACCGACCCAGGACTTCGAACGCTTGTTCGACGAGTCTAGTCCAAGCGGTAGGCCCGGCGCGCGTTCTCCGACCCGATGAGGTGGGCGATCCGCACCGCGTCCGCCTCGCCGAAGGCGTGCCGTCGCAGCCCGGACAACAGGAAGTCCGACAGCGCCCGCCGGAAGAACAGCGCGCCCAGGTGGTAGAGCTCGGCCAGTCCGAACGCGTCGGTCGAGAACAGGAACTTCCCGAACGGCACGATCTCCAGCGCCTCGGCGAACACCCGGCCGGCCTGGTGCCCCAGGTTGTGCGTGGCCAGCCCCAGGTCCACGAACACGTGCGGGAAGACCTGCGCCAGGTAGCCCGCGGTGCGGTGGAACGGGTAGTTGTGCAGCAGCATGACCGGCACGTCGAGCACGGCCGTCGCCCGCAGCAGGTCCGTCAGCAGCGACGGATCCGCCCGGTGCAACGCCAGGTCCCGGTCGCCGTAGCCGACGTGGAACTGCACCGGCAGCCCACGCTCCAGCGCCTCCCACACCAGGAACCGCGAGATCACCTCGTCGGCGCACCGGCCACTGCCCGAAGCCAGCCACCGCTCGCACGCCGCCACCACGGCGGCATCCGACGGACGTTCTCCGGACAGCTCCAAGCCGACCCGATAAGCGGCGATCGACTTCGCGGCCACCGCAGGTGCTGTCGCCAACGCCCGGCGCACCTGATCGGGGAAACCCGTGGCACCGCCCATGATCACCTCTTCGGCGAGCCGTTCCAAGCGGATCACCGGTAGTTCACGCGATCCGGTGAACACCGACGGTCCGACCAGCCGCTCCGGCCACAGTCCCCCGTCGACCAGGAACGTGGTGATCCCGGAAGCGACCAGGAACGCCCGGTTCACCTCCGCCGCCCCCAGCGACCGCCTGCGCGCCACGTACTCCGCGGCCGGCGCGTGCGGCGAGAGGTCCAGCAAAGGCGCACACCAGCGCCGCACGGCGAGCCCCACCGAGGACTCGAACAGCGACGTCCCCCAGGGGCTCACCACATCCGCCTCGGTCAGCATCTCCTCGAACCCGACCGCGTCCACGTCATCCCGCAGCACCCCGTGGCAGTGATGGTCCACGAGGTTCAGCTCGGCGACGTACGGCAGCAGCGGGTCCACTTGTTGAAGAGTAGAGACCTGGTGTACCCACGCACCTCATGGACACCGCGGAACGCGACCACCGGCACGCCCGGGCGACCGACCTGCTGGACGGCCTCGCCGACCGGGACGTGGTGGCGGTCGCCATCACGTGGGTCGACCACAGCGGCATCACGCGGGTCAAGTCCGTTCCCCTGCGCCGGCTCCCGGACGCCGCCGCGAACGGCGTGGGCGTCTCCCCCGTCTTCGACGCGTTCCTGCTGGACGACACGATCGTCGCCGGGCGGCACGCGGGCGGGCCGGTCGGCGACCTGCGGCTGCACCCGGACCTGGACCGCATCACGGTCCTGGCCGGTCAGCCCGGCTGGGCGTGGACCCCGGCCGACCGCCACGACCGGCGCGGCGAACCGCACCCGCAGGACGAGCGGGCGCTGGCCCGCACCATGACCGACCGCCTCGCCGTGCACGGCTTCGAGGTCAAGGCCGGTTTCGAGGTCGAGTGGGCGGTCGGCCACGGTGGCACGGCGGACTTCCGCCCGGCCACCACCGGCCCGGCCTACGGCCACGCCCGCCAGGTCGAGCTGTCGGACTACTGCGTGGACCTGGTCGCGGCGCTGGCCGAGCAGGACGTCGACGTGCTCCAGTTCCACCCCGAGTACGCGCCGGGCCAGTTCGAGGTGTCCACCGCCCCCGAGGACCCGGTGCACGCCGCCGACACCGCCGTGCTGGTCCGCGAGACGATCCGGGCGATCACCATCCGGCACGGCATGCGCGCGTCCTTCTCCCCCAAGGTCGTCGCGGAAGGCGTCGGCAACGGCGGCCACCTGCACGTGAGCCTGTGGCGGGACCACCGGAACCTGTTCGCGGCCCAAGACCGGCCGCACGCCCTCGGCCCGGACGCCGAGTCGTTCGCCGCGGGCATCCTGCGCCACCTGCCCGCGCTGTGCGCGATCGGCAGCCCTTCGGTGGCGAGCTACCTGCGGCTGGTGCCGTCGCACTGGGCGGGCGCGTTCGCGGCGTGGGGCGTGGAGAACCGGGAGACGGCCCTGCGGCTCGTCGAAGGCCGTGACCTGGAGATCAAGTCCTACGACCTGTCCGCCAACCCGTACCTGGTGATCGCGGCGACGCTGGCGGCGGGGCTGGCCGGGATCGTGGACGACGCGCGGCTGCCCGAGCCCGCCGAGGTCGACCCGGTCCACCTGGCCGACGCGCGCCGGCTGCCCACGTCGTTGACCGAAGCGGTCCGGGCGTTCGAGGACGACGAGGTGCTGGCCGAGGCGTTCGGCGCGGAGTTCGCCGCCACCATCGCGGACGTGCGGCGCGGCGAGATCGACCGGTTCGCCGATGCCTCCCCCGAGGAGGTCGCGCGGGTGACCCGCTGGCGGCACTAGGCCTTCGCCGCGGGCCGGGCGGAGTCGACCTGTCTGCGCAGCCGTGACAGGGCGCGGTGCTGGGCCACCCGGACCGCGCCCGGTGACGAACCGACCACGACGGCGGTCTGCTCGGCCGACAACCCCACCACCACGCGCAACATCAGGATCTCCCGCTGCTTGCCCGGCAGGATGCCGAGCAACGCCTTCACGTGGCGGGACAGTTCGGCGCGCAGCGCGCTCTGCTCGGGGCCGTCTTCCTCAGTGGGCGCGTCGGGCACCTCGGGTACGGGTTCCGCGCGGTTGCGCAGGGCTGCGCGGTGCGCGTCGGCCACTTTGTGCGCGGCGATGCCGTATACGAACGCCAGGAACGGCCGTCCGTGGTCCTTGTACGTCGGCAACGCGGTCAGCACGGCCAGGCAGACTTCCTGCGCCACGTCGTCCGCCGAGGCGAACGAACGTTCCTGACTCCCCACCCTGGCCCGGCAGTAGCGCACCACCAGCGGGCGGATCGAGGCCAGCAGCCACGCGATGGCGAGCCGGTCGCCCGTGACGGCCTGGCGGACCTCGCGTTCCAGTGCCTCCGGCGGCAGTCGCGAGGTCATCAGCGCGCCTCGGGTAAGTGCGGATCTGCCATGCGGGACTCCTGGCGGTCGGTCGACAGCGTTTGCCCGACGACGTTTCTACCGCAACATCAGGCCGGCCGACGGGCCAACACGTGCAGCCGCGCCGCCACGTCGCGCAGCGGCGACCGGGTGGCGGCGGCCAGTTCCAGCTCGGCCAGCGCCTCAGCCGCGCCCGGGTTGCCCTCCAGCACCGCGCCGGGCACCAGGTCGGACACCACGCCGTAGCCCTGGAGCAGCTCCAGCTTCAGTCCCGCGTCCAGCACCAACGCCTCCAATCCGGCCACGTCGAACCGCCGCTGCAACGGCTCGCGGGATCCGGCGAGCTGACCCGCCTCGTCGTCCAGCAGCCGCCGCGCGTCGACCAGCCGGCCCGCGATGGCCCGGTGCAGCACGGCCGCGAACCGGTTCGCCACCAGCACCGACACCGCGCCGCCCGGTGCGGCGGCACGCGCCAGGGCCGCCAGCGCCACCTTCGCGTCGTCCACGACCTCCAGCAGCCCGTGCCCGAGCACCAGGTCGGCGGACGCGTCGGCGTCCAGCACGTCCGTGTCGCCCTGGACAGCCGTGATGCGGTCCGTCACGCCCGCCTCGGTGGCCCGGCGGTGCAGGGTTGCCAGGGCGTTCGGGCTGGGCTCGACCACCGTCACCGTGCAGCCGGCCACGGCGAGCGGCACGGCCCACACGCCGCTGCCGCCGCCCACGTCCAGCACCCTGGGCGGTTCCCCACCCCGGCGGTCCCGCGCGGCGGCCAGCTCGGCGTCGAGCACCCTGTGTACGGCGTCCGGTCGCATGGCACTAGAGCCTAGAGACCGTAGGCTGCACCTCGTGCATACGGTGGCGGTGCTCAGCCTTAAGGGTGGCGTAGGCAAGACGACGGTCGCGTTGGGTCTCGCGTCGGCCGCGCTGCGGCGCGGAGTCCGGACGCTCGTCATCGACCTGGATCCACAGTGCAACGCCACCTCCACGCTGGAACCCGACGACACCGACACCAGCATCTACGACGTGCTCCAGGAGCCCACGCTGGAGAAGGTGCGGGCGGCGATCGCCACCAGCACGTGGGGCGAGGGCGTGGACGTGCTGGCCGGTTCGGAGGACGCGGAGCTGCTCAACCACCCCGACCCGGGCGAGTCGCGGCTGGGCCGGCTGCGCGAGGCGCTGCGGGTGCTCGCCGAGGACGAAGAGGTGCCCTACCAGCTGGTGCTGCTGGACTGCCCGCCGTCGCTGGGTCAGCTGACCCGGTCGGCGCTGGTCGCGGCGGACCGGGCGCTGCTGGTGACGGAGCCCACCATGTTCGCGGTGGCGGGCGTTCAGCGGGCGTTCGAGGCGGTGCAGTCCGAGCGCGAGCACAACGCGGACCTCCAGCCGTTGGGCGTCGTGGTGAACCGGGTCCGCCCCCGCTCGCACGAGCACCAGTTCCGCATCGAGGAGCTGCGCGACATCTTCGGCCCGCTGGTGATGCCGGTGGCGCTGCCGGACCGGCTGGCGGTGCAGCAGGCGCAGGGCGCGTGCATGCCGATCCACGAATGGGGCACGCCGGGTGCGCGCGAGGTCGCGCTGGCGTTCAACCTGCTGCTGGCGCGGATACTGCGGATCAGCCGCAGCCGTCGTCGTCCGGTGCACTCCGACTTCGACGACGAGGAGATCCAGGAGGCGGTCGAGGCGTGAGCACCACCGCGCTGCTGGCGTTCACGACCGCCGCGCTGCTGCTGACGATCACCCCCGGTCTGGACACCATGATGCTGTTGCGCATGGTGCTCGGCGGTGGCCGCCGCACGGGACTGGTCGGCGGCTTCGGCACGACGCTGGGCTGCCTGGTGTGGGGCGCGGCGAGCATCGCCGGGCTGACCGCGCTGCTGATGGCCTCACAGCTCGCGTACGACGTGGTGCGGTACGCGGGTGCGGTCTACCTGCTGTGGCTGGGCGGGTCGGCGCTGTGGAAGTCGTGGCGCGGCGCACAGGCCGAGAAGCCGACCGAAGCACCCACGACCACGCCCGTGCAGGCGCTGCGGATCGGGTTCACCACGAACGTCCTCAACCCCAAGATCGGCGTGTTCTACCTCAGCCTGCTGCCGCAGTTCCTGCCCACGTCGGGCGAGTCGACGGGTTGGGCGGCGCTGCTGGTGGGCATCCACGTGGGCATCGGGCAGGTCTGGCAGATCGTCGTGGTGTGGCTCGCGGGCCGGGCCGCGGTGGTGCTGACCAGGCCGCGGGTGCGGCGGTGGACCGAACGGCTGACCGCGTCCGTGCTGGTGGGGTTCGGGCTGAAGGTGGCTTTCGACAGCGGTGCCAGAGGGTGACACGGTCTTCCTGACCGGCCGGCGACTGGACGGGGCGCTGGCCGGGCGGACGCTGCTGCGCGCCGACCTGAGGCACCCGAGGCTGGCCACCGCCGACCTGTCCGGGCGGGACGTGCTGGGCGTGGCGACCGTGGGCAAGCACATCCTGACCCGGTTCTCCGGCGGGTTGACCCTGCGCAGCCACCTGCGGATGGACGGCTCGTGGCACCTCTACCGGCCGGGCGAGAAATGGCGGCGACCCGGTCACCAGGCGCGGGTGGTGCTGGAGGTGCCGGACCGGGTGGCCGTCGGGTTCGCGCTGCACGACCTGGAACTGGTGCCGACCGACGAGGAGTCGCGGCTGGTCGGGCACCTGGGGCCGGACCTGCTGGGCGGGTGGACGGCCGAGGACGAGGCGGAGGCGGTGCGGCGGCTGGACGCCGACCCGGAGCGCGAGGTCGGTCTCGCCCTGCTCGACCAGCGGGTGCTGGCGGGTGTGGGGAACGTCTACAAGTCCGAGGTGTGCTTCCTGCTGGGCGTGTCGCCGTGGACGCCGGTGTCCGGTGTGGACAGTTCTCGGGCGGTGCGCCTGTCGCGGAAGTTGTTGCTGGCCAACGCGAACCGGCCGGTCCGCAACACCACGGGGCTGATGGGGCGCGGCCAGGAGTCGTGGGTGTACGAACGGGCGGGCCGGCCCTGTCGTCGGTGCGGGACGCGAATCCGGGTCGCTGGGCAGGGTCAGGGCGTCCAGGAGCGCACGTCGTACTGGTGCCCGCGCTGCCAGCCAGGGCCGATCGCTTAGAGTTACCGCCGTGGTCTACAAGAGCGTGGTGCGCAAGACGTTGTTCCGGATGCACGGCGGGGACGCGGAACGGATCCACGAGACCACGCTCGGCGCGTTGACGGCGGTGAACCCGCTGGCGCGGTTCGTGCGCCGCAAGCCCGTCGGGGAGCGCACGGTGTTCGGAGTGCGGTTCCCCAACCCGGTGGGACTGGCGGCCGGCATGGACAAGAACGGCCGCGCGCTGCACGCGTGGGGCGCCCTCGGGTTCGGGTTCGTCGAAGTCGGCACGGTCACCCGGCACCCGCAGCCGGGCAACCCGCGTCCACGGCTGTTCCGGCTGCGGGACAGCGAGGCGATCATCAACCGGATGGGCTTCAACAACGAGGGCGCGCTGGAGCTGGCCAACCGGCTGGACCGGTCGGGGCCGCTCACCGTGCCGCTGGGCATCAGCCTGGGCAAGTCGAAGGTCACGCCCGTCGAAGAGGCCGTGGAGGACTACCAGGCGTCGCTGCGGGCGCTGTACCGGCACGGCGACTACTTCGCGGTGAACATCAGCTCCCCCAACACGCCGGGCCTGCGCAGCTTGCAGGACCGGACGGCGCTGACCGAGCTGCTGTCGGCGTTGAACGCGACCTCGGCCGAGCTGGCGGGGTCTTCGCCCCGGAAGCCGCTGCTGGTGAAGATCGCACCGGACCTGACCGACGAGGCGATCGGGGAACTGCTGGAGGTGTGCTCGGCGCACGACGTCAGCGGGCTGATCGCGACCAACACCACGCTTTCGAGGGACGGACTGGCTCCGGCGGATCGGGCACTGGCGGGTGAGGCCGGCGGGTTGAGCGGCAAGCCGCTGGCGGCACGGGCCCGTGAGGTGGTGCGGTTCGTGAGCCGGGAGACCGACGGGAAGCTGCCGATCATCGGCGTCGGCGGCATCGCGAGCGTGGACGGCGCGAAGCGGATGCTGGACGCCGGCGCGAGCCTGTTGCAGCTCTACACGGGGTTCATCTACGAGGGGCCGGGGTTGGTGCGCCGGATCGCCCGTTCAGTCGTCTAAGGCGTTCTCGTACGCCGTGAGCGTGTTCACGAACATCGTGCGCTGATCCGGCGTCAACGGCTCCAGCGCTGTGCGCCACGCCTTGGCGCCCCGTGCGAGCCAGGTGTCGATCGCCGGACGTTTGGCGTCCGCGATGCTCACGATGCGCCGTCGGCGGTCGTTGTCGTCCTCACGGCGTTCCAGGACGCCCTTACGGCTCAGTTCGGCCACCATGAGGCTCACCGTCGTGGGGGCGATCTCCAGGCGGTGCGCGAGTTCGTTGACGGTCATCGGACCGTCGAACAGCAGGTAGGCCAGCAGCGACAGGTGCCGTGGGGCCAGTGACAGCGACTGGAGCTCCCTGGACACCGGGATGCGCTTGGCCCGTCCGACCGCCCGCGGCATGAGCAGCAGCAAAGCCCGGACGGCGTCGTCCGTGGTCAACACTTCGCCGTTCCCCTTCTGACTTCGAGTGCAAAGAGGCTTTGTCGACGACGGTGATCGTGTTCGCAGGCCAGACTACTCAGGGGACGGCGTGAACCAGCCGATCATCGAGGAGTTCCGGGCCGACTACGGGCCGCCCACCGGCTGCGCGGTCCAGGTCAGATGTGCCGGGCGGCGCGCAGCCAGCGCATGATCGGGTGCAGGATGACGACCAGCAGCGAACCCCAGACCAGGCCGCCGAGTTCCATGTCGCCGAGCCTGAGCGTGAGGTCGCCGACACCCGCGACCAGTGCCGCGCCGCCGACCAGGGCGTTGCCGGGGTTGGCGAGGTCGACCCGGTTGTCCATCCAGATCCGCACGCCGACCAGCGTGATGAGGCCGAGCAGGACCAGCGCGGCGCCGCCCACGACGCCCGGCGGGATGGTGCCGAGCGCGGCGGTGGCCTTCGGGGAGAACGCGAGGAGGACCGCCATCACGCCGGTCACCGCGTACGCGGCGGTCGAGTAGACCTTGGTCACGCCCATCACCCCGATGTTCTCGGAGTAGGTCGTGGTGCCGGGTCCGCCGCCGAAGCCGGCGAGGGTCGTGGACAGGCCGTTGGCGATGATCGAGTCGCCGACGCTGCCGTCGAGGTTGCGCCCGGTGAGGCCGGCGACGGCTTTGACGTGGCCGACGTTCTCCGCCACCAGGACGATCACGACGGGGAGGATGAGGAGCGTGACGGAGGGCCGGAGTTCGGGGGCGTGCAGGACGGGCAGGCCGAACCAGGCGGCGGTGGCGACCGACGTCGTGTCGACGATGCCGAGGACGAAGCCCAGGACCCAGCCGATGACCACGCCGAGCAGCACCGAGAACCGGAAGAAGAGCCTCCGACCCAGCACGCCGCAGAGCAGGATGATGCCCATCGTGACGACGGCGAGCAGGGGCTGCTCGGAGAACGAGGTCGTCGCGCGGTGCGACAGGTTGAGCCCGATCAGGATCACCACGGCGCCGGTGACGACCGGGGGCATGACGGACTCGAGCATGCGGACGCCGAGGGCCTTCACCGCGACGCCGATGATGATCACCAGCAGGCCCGCCGCGACCACCCCGCCGAGTTGGGCGGCGATGCCCTCGCTGCGGGCGGCTTCGAGCGGGGCGATGAACGCGAACGAGGCGCCCAGGAAGCTCGGCACGCGGTTGCGGGTGATGACGAGGAAGAGGAGGGTGCCGACCCCGGAGAAGAGCAGGGTGGTGCCCACGGGGAGGCCGGTGGAGGCGGGGACGAGGATCGCGGCGCCGGCCATGGCGACCAGGTGTTGGGCGCCGAAGCCGATGGTGAGGGGCCAGCTCAGCCGCTCCTGCGGGCTGACGGCGTCACCGTCAGTGGTACGGCCATCGCCGTGCACGGTCCACAACGCCACTCAATGCCCTCCCCGGCGACCAAGCCGAACGCCGCTGTCCGACCACGGGATCCTGCCACGCGATGTAGCGGCTACGACCATGTAACGGTCTGATAATCACACGATTGCAGCAGGAAATACCAGACCGCCGCGCACTTCGGACGGGCTCTGCTACCCATAGTGATCTAACTCGCGGTCCTGCGGCCGGCCCTTGGCACGGCACTGGTCCGGCGCTCGGTGGTCACGCTTCGGTGGGTCGTGTGGTTACAGCGAGTTGCTTCGGACTGCCGGTGGTGGGGGCGCACGGCGATGGCCGGGCGAAGAGCGGTGGCGCGTGGCACAGCGGCCGTGGGTGGCACAGCGGCGGCGCGGCGGCGGGGCGGCACGGCGGTGTTGGGGCGAAGCGCGTGCCGGAGCGAGACGGGGTGAGCACTCGGGCGGTACGCCGGCCGGACGCGCCTCGTAGCCAGCGTACCGGTGAGGGCGTCCAAGGCGGGATGCGTCCAGCGGCAGGCGGGGCGGGTTCAGCACGCGGACCTCAGCACGCGGACAGTTCCACCTCACAGCCGGCCGTACCGGTGCGGCGTCACAGGGCCGGCGTGTGATGAAGGGCGGGGCGTCCAGAGCGTCCAAGGGCCAGGGGCAGGGCGTCCCAGGGCGGGCGTTCGGCGGGCAGAGTTGTCCCCTGGTGCGCGCGCCTTCGACCGACGCTGTGCTCGCCGACGCGCCTCCTCTTCGTTCTCGGCAACGAAATTCAACCGCGGAAAGTGCCCCGATTCGGGGCTTTTCGGCCTGGTTCGCCTCTTCGAGTGGATCTTGCGGCCGAGGACAACCTATTGGCGGTCTGGAAGCATTGGGGGCGCGAGAAACAGCAAAAGTGCTGATCAGGGGCGGAAGGCAAGTCGGAGGGTCGAGTTCGGGTGGGTGAGACCAAACGGTGAGGCTCGGGTGCGAAGCTCCGGTGGCCAGGCCTGGGTGCACGAGTCCTGGTGGTCAGGTCACGACTTCTGGTGGTCAGATCCAGGGAGACAGGTCGCGCAGGGCGGACGCCAGGCCGGCCAGGTGGTCGGATGCCTCACCCAGCACCTGACGCGGGTTGGAGGCAGTGCTCTCGGCCAGCACCCGCCCGGCGGCTGCGACCAGGCCGCAGTAGCCGTCCACGCCCTCGTCCAGTTGTGCCCGCAGCCGCCGCACGCCCTCCACCAGGGGTGCCCGGTCCAGCGGCGGGGCGGTGTCGCGGGCGCGTTCGACGGCTTGCAGTTGCTGTGACACGGCCCGGATGGCGGACGCGGCCTCGGCGCCGGTTTCGCGGGCTTGGGCTATCGACTCGGTCGGGACCGAGGTGAGGGTCGCGGAGTCGAGTTGGTGGAGTAGTTCGCGCAGCGTGTCCTCTGCGTGCTCCAGGCGTTCCATCGGTTGCCTCGCCGCCGAACTCCGCGCGGGCAGCGGGGTCCGGGCCGGGGCGACGGCCAGTTGTTTCCGGGCGGTGTCGATCGCGCGCATCCGGGTGTTCGTGCGCACCGCCAGCACTCCGGTGCCCGCGAATCCGATGGCCGCGCCGACCCCGGCCGCCACCGGCAGCACGCCGACCAGCGCCAGCGTGCCGACCACGGCCAGGATCGCGAGCACGATCAGCCAGAACGTCAGCACCCGACTCGACCGGCGGTACCGCCGGTCGAGTTTCGCGCGTGGGTCGTTCCAGGCGGCGAGCCGCCGTTTCACCTGGTCCGCGACTTGACCTTGGAGCTGGCCGCCGACGAACTGGACGATCTCGCCGGCCACCTTCCGCCGGGGATCCATCCTCGGATGATCCATCGCGGACACCGCTCTCAGCCCTGGCTCGCGGGCGGGTTCTGCTGGGGCAGGTGCTGGGTCGGCGCCTGCTGGACAGGCGCCGACTGCGTCTGCGCCGGCTGGGACTGGGACTGCTGGACGCGCTGCTGGATCTCCTGCTGGATGCTCGCGGCGGCGCTGCCGGGCTTGGCCCCGGTGACCTCGCCGGCGACCTTGCCGCCGTGCATGGAGGCGCGGATCTGCTCCAGCCGGGACGTGCCGGCCATCTGGGTGGTGGACTGCTGCACTTCCAGCATCCGGCCCTGGACGGAGTTCTGCGCGAGTTCGGCCGAGCCGAGCGCCGTGGTGTAGCGCTTCTCGATCTTGTCGCGGACCTCCTCCAGCGACGGCGTGTTGCTCGGCGCGGCGAGTTCGGTCATCTGCCGCAGCGACGACGAGACCTGCTCCTGCATCTTCGCCTGCTCCAGCTGGCTGAGCAGCTTGGTGCGCTCGGCGAGCTTCTGCTGAAGCACCATCGCGTTGCGCTCGACGGCCTGCTTCGCCTGCGACGCGGCCTGGAGCGACTGGTCGTGCAGGGTCTTGAGGTCCTCGATGCCCTGCTCGGCGGTGACCAGCTGGGTGGCGAACGAGGTCGCCGCGTTCTCGAACTCGGTGGCGCGCTGCTCGTCGCCCTTGGCCCGCGCCTCGTCGGCGAGCACGAGCGCCTGGCGTGCGGACGCCTGGAGCTTCTCGACCTCACCGAGCTGGCGGTTGAGCTTCATCTCCAGCTGGCGCTGGTTGCCGATCACCGCGGCGGCCTGCTGCGACAGCGCCTGGTGCTGCCGCTGCGCCTCCTCGATGGCCTGCTGGATCTGCACCTTCGGGTCGGCGTGCTCGTCGATCTTGGACGAAAAAGCCGCCATGAAGTACTTCCATGCCTTCACGAAAGGGTTGGCCATCTCCTACGCCTGCCTTCTCCGCACTTCCCTGGCTCGCGCTCGTGATTGGCAACGACCCGGTGCCGGTGTTGGTTCCATCGTGTCAGTTGTCCGGTGCCTCTTCCACCGACCTGGGGAGATATCCGGGTTCACCCTGAGTCACCCCTGAAACTTCGGTGGACACGGTCATCCTGCCCGCCCTGTGCACGGGTGGACGCGGCGACCCCGCGCGGGGTTGCCAACTCGTTGCAGTGTGATCGGGACCGTGCCGGGGCGGCAGGGGCCCGCCGGGGTCCGGGCACGACGGGAAGCCGAGCCGGTGGTCCGGCTCGGCTTCGAGTGTGGTCGTGCCGGTGCTATGCCGCCACCACGGTGCCGCGGGGCTTGCTGATCGACGTGGTCAGCCGGTGCGTGAGCATCGGCTGGATCCGCAGGTCGGACAGGTCGTTGCCGATCACGGCCGGCACCAGGGTGCCGCCCTCCAGGCTCGGTGCGGCGGGCTGGGCCCGTTCGGTGAGCTCGGCCGGGCTGGTGACCGGTTGCTGGACGGCGCCGATGTCCGAGGCGACCAGGTGGAGTAGTTCGTACAGGGGCAGGTCCAACGCCTCGCAGATGGCGGCCAGCAGTTCGCTGGAAGCCTCCTTGCGGCCACGCTCCACCTCGGACAGGTACCCCAGGCTGACGCGGGCGGTCCTGGAGACCTCGCGCAGCGTGCGGCGTTGGGTGGTGCGGGCATGGCGGAGCCGATCACCGATCGCCTCGCGTAGCAGCACGGTCATCGCGCGCCTCCTTCCGGCCGGCCGTGCCACCACGTTACCGACCCGTCCCGTCGACGGGCAGTGACTTGCGGGCACGTCCGCCAAGGGCGAACGAGTGAACTCGCCGGTAAGTTCCCGCGCGGGTGTCCGGGCGTGACCGGGATTGCGCTGCTCATCTCATCCGTCGGCGATCTCGAGGTGGGTCAGGAGTAGATCAAGGGCGGTGTCGACCGAGGACCGGCGGACCTCGTGGCGGTCACCACCGACAGTGATGGAACGGACCACCGAACCGGACGGACCGGACAAACCGATGTGGACGGTGCCCGCCGCGACGCCGTCCTGCGGGCCCGGGCCGGCCACCCCGGTGAGCCCGAGGCCCCAGGTGGCCCCGCAGCGCGTCCGTGCGCCGTCCGCGAGCTGTCGGGCGACCTCGGGGTGCACGGCGCCGTGTTCGGCGAGCAGAACGGCGTCCACGCCCGCGAGGGACGTCTTCAGGTCGGTCGCGTAGACGACGAGCCCGCCGCGCAGCACGGCGCTGGAACCCGCGATCCGGGTGATCTCGGCGGCGACCAGCCCGGCGGTCAGCGACTCGGCCGTGGCGATCGTCTCACCGCGCGCCCTGAGCGCGGCCACGACGTCGGCTGCCGTCACGCCCCCGCCACCGCCCGCTTGCCGCGCGCCCGCAGCCGGACCGCGCGGATCACGTAGTCGACACCGGTCACGACGGTCAGCACCACCGCCGCGTACATGCTGACCACGGCCACGATCTCCAGGCCGGCCGGCAGCGGCAGCAGGTACAGCCCGATGGCCAGGATCTGGACCAGCGTCTTGGCCTTGCCGCCCCGGCTGGCCGGGATCACGCCGTGCCGGATCACCCAGAACCGCAGCAGCGTGACGCCCAGCTCGCGGGCCGCGATGACGACCGTGATCCACCACGGCAGCTCGCCCAGCAGGCTCAGCCCGACCAGGGCGGCGCCGATGAGGGCCTTGTCCGCGATCGGGTCGGCGATCTTGCCGAAGTCGGTGATCAGCCCGTGCTTGCGGGCCAGGTTGCCGTCGATGTGGTCGGTCACCGAGGCGACCGCGAACACCGCGAACGCCGCCAGCCGCCACCGGTGGTCGCGGCCGTCCTCGGCGAACAGCAGGTAGAGGAACACCGGCACGAGCACCAGCCGGGACATCGTCAGCACGTTGGCGATGTTCAGCACCGGCACGCGCGCGGGTTCTGTCACCTCGGGAGCACCTCGATCGCGGTGACCACCAGGTCCACGCCCTCCGCGGCGTCGACCCGGCAGCGCACCAGGTCGCCGACGGCGAGGCCGTCGGCGTTGGTGACCACGCACTCGCCGTCGACCTCGGGAGCCTGGTGGGCGGCGCGGCCGATGCAGTCGTTCTCGTCGTCCTCCGCGGTCTCGACCAGGACGACGACCTCGTCGCCGACGCGGTCCTCGGCGCGCTGCGCGGTCAGCTCCTCGACCAGGTTGGAGATGCGGGCGACGCGTTCGGCGACGGTGTCCGCGTCCAGCTTGTCCGGCAGCGTCTCGGCCTCGGTGCCGTCCTCGTCGGAGTAGCCGAACACGCCGACCGCGTCCAGCCGCGCCTCGGTGAGGAAGCGCTCCAGCTCGGCCACGTCGTCCTCGGTCTCGCCGGGGAAGCCGACGATCACGTTGCTGCGGATGCCGGCCTGCGGCGCGAGGGCGCGGATCTGCGAGATCAGGCCGAGGAACGAGTCGGTGGACCCGAACCGGCGCATCCGGCGCAGCACGGCCTCGCTGGAGTGCTGGAAGGACATGTCGAAGTACTGCGCCACGTTCGGCGTGGTCGCGATCGCCCGGACCAGGGTGGGCTTGGTCTCGGCGGGCTGGAGGTAGGACACCCGCACCCGGTCGACCACCGCGGCGAGGCGTTCCAGCAGGTTCTCCAAGCCGCCCAGCTCGCGCGGCAGGTCCTTGGCGTAGGAGGTGGAGTTCTCGCTGACCAGGAACACCTCGCGGACGCCCTGCTCGGCCAGCCAGCGGGCCTCGGCCACCACCTCGTCCGGGTGGCGGGACACGAACGCGCCCCGGAAGCTCGGGATCGCGCAGAACGAGCAGCGCCGGTCGCAGCCCGAGGCGATCTTCAGCGGCGCGACCGGGGTGTCCTCCAGCCGGGTGCGCAGCACGCGCGGCCCCCAGCCGTGGCCGGGGACCTGCACCTCTTCGGCGGCCTTGGGCCGCTGCACGGGCGTGAGCGGCAGCAGGGTGCGGCGGTCGACCGGCTTGTGCGACTCCAGCGCCTTGCCGTCCAGCACGTCGTCCAGCCGGTCGGCGAGGTTCTCGTAGTGGTCGAACCCGAGCACCGCGTTCGCCTCGGGCAGGCTGTCCGCCAGCTCGGTGCCGTACCGCTCGGCCATGCACCCGACGGCGACCACCTTCGCGCCGCTGTCGGCGGCGGCGAGCAGGGTGTCGACGGAGTCCTTCTTGGCCGACTCGACGAAGCCGCAGGTGTTGACCACGATCACGTCGGCCTCGTCGTCCACCAGCTGCCAGCCGCCGGCGGTGAGCCGGCCGGCGAGCTCCTCGGAGTCGACTTCGTTGCGGGCGCACCCGAGGGTCAGCATGGCGACGCGCTTGGACGTGGTGGGGGAAGACACGGTGCTCAGGGTAACCGGCGTCCGGGGTGCTCCTTGACGTCAGCGGTTGAGCGCTGCTTCGACCAGCCGCCAGACGGTGGTGGAGGGGTTGACGGTAGCGGAGGGGTCGACGAGGCCGAGCGCCTTGGCACGGGCGATCGCGGCGTCGATCCGCGGGTGGAACGTCGAGTAGTCCAGCTCCTTGTTATAGCCCGGCACGTGCTTCTCGAGAACAGCTCGTGCCTGCTTGTAGCCGGCCAGGTGGGCGGAGTGGTCCGCGAAGTGGAGGATCAGCCACAGCTCGAAGCACGGGTTGGAAACCGCGAGCGACACCCGGGCTTTGGCTGCTGCGAGGAGCGCTTTCGCGATGTCGAAGTCGTCGACGTCCACGACGCACCAGATCTGGTCGTAACTGTCCGATCCGTTGTCCCGGAGCTTTGTCGCGTAGCCGACCAACTGCTCCGGCGACCCGACTTTGACGACCGTCTTCAGGGTCACCACGCGGGCAACCCGCTTCAAACCGTCCAGGTACTGCTTCTCGGTGTTGCCGCAGCAGACGGCGAGAATCCGGTCGGCAGCCTGCCTCCGTGCCGGACGCCGCCGTGGACTCGGGTCACGCCGGATCATCCGCACCGACCCTACCTCGCACCGCTACGACGAAGTCTTCGGACATCAGGTTCGGCACGGCGCCGTAACTCCCACCGAGGTACCGGCGCTCCAGATTTTCCCCTTCCTTGCGGGGATGGAAGTCGGTAAGCGGGTACAGCTCGGAGACGCCGTCCTGGTCCTTCTGCACGAACCAGATCTCGTCCCGCTCGAGGACCTGCTCACCGAGTGCCGGGCTGAGCAGGCTCGCGTCGTGGGTGGTGAACACGAGCTGAGCCGCGGCCGGGTTGGCGTCGGGATCGCGGAACAACGCCACCAGTCGCGCGGTCAGTTGTGGATGGAGGCTGGCGTCTATCTCATCGACCACCAGGGCGCCCCCGTTCTCCAGCACGGCCAGCGCCACCGGGAGCAGGCCGAGCCAGGCGCGGGTGCCCGCCGACTCGTCGTTCAGACCGAAGACCTCGCCGCCGCCGTGGCGCAGACCGATCCTGCCGTCCGCATCCAGAGCCCTGCGTAGCGCACTCAAGAGATGTCGCCGTTCGCCTGGATCTTCGACGACATCATCGAGTGCTTCTTCGATGATGTCCCAGTCGATGTCGATGTTCTGTGCCGACTTCGCCTCTACCGCCGCAGGGAGCGGATGTGAATAGCTGACTACCAGGGCGGAAACACCCAAATCAGCCGCCTTCACGAGATCGGCGAAGCGCCGGCGCCTCGAGGCATCTCCCATGACGACTTGTTTCATCGCCATCTCGTCCGGCCCCAGCCCGGTCAGCCGGAACACCAGCTTCTCGGTGAACCACCGGTGCACTGCCGCCGGCAGTGTCAGACTCGCCTGGCCGGCGAGGCTCAGGAACAGGGAGTTCGGCCGCAACATGCCTTCGAGCACTTCGAGTTTGGCGCGTGCGTCGCCCACGGTCGTGCCGAACTTCATCTCGTCGACCTCACGCTCGAAGACCACCCGCTTCCGCTTCTCCGGGTAGCTGTAGAGCCACTCCGACCGCACGCGCTCGTCGTCCACTTCGAACCCGTAGACGTAGCGGACTCCGCCCTCGACGAGTTCGGCCACGAAGGCCGACGGTCGATCGGACGACCGGTCGAGCCGGAAGGGCCGGCGGGGGATGCCGCCCGTGGGCGACCACTTGCCGAACGAGTCGCGCACCGCCTCCGCCATGAAGCTCAGACCGTCGAGCAGGTTCGACTTGCCGGAGGCGTTCGCCCCGTAGATCGCCACCACCGGCACGGCCTGCGGATCTCTGGCATACGCGGGTATGAGCGACAGCTCCTGCTCATCGCGGAACGACCGGTGGTTGCTCAGCCTGAAGCTTCGGAGCATGAGACCTCCATCCGAGAAGTTACAGCCTGATCCATGCCAGTAAACCGCATGAAACGCCCTCGAGAGTGCTCCATAGTCGCACTTCGTGAACCGGGAGCGTCAACCGACGGCAACCGGCCCGCACGGGTTACGTTGGGGCGGTGAACGACCCGATCAACGTCCGGCGGGCCCGGACCGGTGATGTGCGGGCCATGAAGGCCCTCATCGACGTGTACGCGGGCAAGGTGTTGCTGACCAAGCCGCTGGTCACGCTGTTCGAGGACATCCAGGAGTTCTGGGTGGCCGAGGAGGACGGCGTGCTGTTGGGCTGTGGCGCGCTGCACGTGCTGTGGGAGGACCTGGCCGAGATCCGCACGGTCGCGGTGGCGCCGGAGGCGTTGGGGCGCGGGATCGGGCACCGGCTGGTGCAGCGGCTGGTCGAGACGGCCCGCGAGTTGCAGCTGTCCCGGGTGTTCGTGCTGACGTTCGAGACGAAGTTCTTCGGGCGGCACGGGTTCGTGGAGATCGACGGGACGCCGGTCTCGCCAGAGGTGTACGAGGAGATCATGCGGTCGGCCGACGAGGGCGTCGCGGAGTTCCTGGACCTCTCCTACGTCAAGCCGAACACGCTCGGGAACTCGCGGATGCTGCTTCACCTCTGACTCTTCGAACGTTCACTCGAAGAGTCTTGACTCGACTAACCACGGCCCAGAAAGATGGCCGGGGTGGAGCAGCTGACGGTCGACGAGCTGGCGGTCCGGGTGGGCCTGCCGGGCAGCACGATCCGCATGTACCAGACCAAGGGCCTGCTCCACCCGCCGAAACGGCAGGGCAGGCAGGCCTTCTACGACGCCTCCCACATCGAGCGCCTGACGCTCGTCCAGCGGTTGCAGGCCCGGGGTTTCTCGCTGCCCGCCATCGCGGAGCTGGTGAAGGCGCGCGAGCAGGGCGCGAGCGTCGCCGCGGTGCTCGGCGTCGGGGACACCGAAGGCCCGGACGACTGGGTCCGGGTGCGCGTCCGCGACCTCACCCGGCTGGTGCCGATGGGTGACGTGCGACCGCGCGTGCTGCGGCGGGCCATCCAGCTCGGGCTGGTGCGGTGGCGGCGCGGGTGGCCGCACACCCGGCGGTGGGCGCTGGAGGCGGGCAACCGGCTCGCGCTGCTCGCCGTGCCCTGTGACGACGTGCTGGACAAGTTCGCCAACCTGCGCGCCGCCACGGACGGCATCGCCGGCGACTTCGTCGAGGTCTTCGAACGCCGGCTGTGGCCGCAGCTGGCCGCGAAGTCCGAGCAGGAGGACCAGCTCGACCGGATCCGCGCGCTGCTGGTCGAGCTGACCTACACCGCCGAGACCGTGGTCGTGGGCACGCTGCGCGAGTCGATCAGGGAGGCCGCCGAGGAGTTCGCCCGCCGGCACGGCCTGCTGCCCGGCGACGACTTCCGCCCGGTGTGGGCCGAGGAACCTCTGCCCATCGCCGAACGTCTCATAGACAACGAGAACGAGATCCCGGATGAGCCCGCGATCCGGCGGTTCCTCGACCAGGGCGACGACTCCTGACGCCCTGCCCAGCTGTGCCCGGCGCCGACGGCGTCCGGGTGGTTCGAGCCGGTGCGGAGGGGTTCGGCTCGCCCACCCGACGCGCCCGGCCGCGGGGACGCCCGTGCCCGGCGGGCCAACGGTCCGCCGGGCACGCGGGCCCCGGCTCGGGCGTGCGAGCCGGCGGCCGGGGGTGCGAGCGGGAGCCGGGCGGGATCGGGAGTCCGAAGCGGCGCCGGAGGAGTTCACCCGGTGTTGCCTCCCCGTGAGCCTATTGGGGCTGTCGGACGTCGTTCGCGGGCCGGTATGAACCTCCTCACAGACGTTCGACCGAGGGGGAAACCCACCGTGACATCCCTGCGCGCCGCGTTCGCCGTCGTCCTGACCTCACTCGCCCTGCTGGTCGGCGCGGGCCCGGCGCAAGCCGCCATCGACGCCCCGGCCGTGACCGACGACTACGTGTTCGGCAAGACCCTGGCCCAGTTCAGCTCCATCCGGGCCGGAACCCCTTACCGGGACCAGCTCGACTGGTCCTCCGACGGCTGCTCCTGGTCGCCGGACAACCCGTTCGGCTTCAAGTTCCTGCCCGCGTGCCACCGGCACGACTTCGGGTACCGCAACTACAAGCGGCAGGGCCGGTTCAACGAGACGACCCGGCTCCGCATCGACGACAAGTTCAAGGCCGACCTGTACCACCAGTGCGCGGGCAACTGGGCGTGCAACCGCACCGCGGACCTGTACTACAAGGCCGTCCGCGAGTTCGGCGCCAGCTGATCCGAGGCCGGCTGATCCGGGAGCCGGCTGGTCCGAGGGTCCGGTTCAGTCCCCGTCGTCGGACGGGTCGGGGGCTGAACCGCCCCGGATCAGGTACACCAGCGAGTCCAGCTCGTCCGGCTTGATCAGCACGTCGCGGGCCTTGGAGCCCTCCGACGGGCCGACCACGCCGCGCGTCTCCAGCAGGTCCATCAGCCGGCCCGCCTTGGCGAAGCCCACCCGCAGCTTGCGCTGGAGCATCGACGTCGAGCCGAACTGGGACGTGACGATCAGCTCCGCCGCCTGGATCAGCAGCTCCAGGTCGTCGCCGATGTCGGCGTCGATCTCCTTCTTCTCGCCCGCCTTCGCCGCCGTGACGCCGTCGGTGTACTCCGGCTGCGCCTGGTCCTTGGTGAAGTTGACGATCTCGGCGATCTCCTCGTCGCCGACGAACGCGCCCTGCACGCGCACCGGCTTCGACGCGCCCATCGGCAGGTACAGGCCGTCGCCCATGCCGATCAGCTTCTCCGCGCCCGGCTGGTCCAGGATGACCCGCGAGTCGGTCAGCGACGAGGTCGCGAACGCCAGCCGGGACGGCACGTTCGTCTTGATCAGGCCGGTCACCACGTCCACCGACGGCCGCTGCGTGGCCAGCACCAGGTGGATGCCCGCCGCCCGCGCCTTCTGGGTGATCCGCACGATCGCGTCCTCCACGTCGCGCGGCGCGGTCATCATCAGGTCCGCCAGCTCGTCCACGATCGCCATGATGTACGGGTACGGCCGGTAGACGCGTTCGCTGCCGGGCGGTGCGCTGATCTCGCCGGACTTCACCTTGCGGTTGAAGTCGTCGATGTGGCGCACCCGGTTGACCTGCATGTCCTGGTAGCGCTGCTCCATCTCCTCCACCAGCCAGGCCAGCGCGGCGGCGGCCTTCTTCGGCTGGGTGATGATGGGCGTGATCAGGTGCGGGATCCCCTCGTACGGGGTGAGTTCGACCATCTTCGGGTCGATCAGGATCATCCGCACCTCGTCCGGCGTCGCCCGCGCCAGCAGCGACACCAGCATCGAGTTCACGAAGCTCGACTTGCCGGAACCGGTGGAACCCGCGACCAGCAGGTGCGGCATCTTGGTCAGGTTCGCGGTGACGAAGTGGCCCTCGATGTCCTTGCCCAGCCCGATCACCATCGGGTGGTTGTCCTTGACCGTGGACGGCGAGCGCAGCACGTCGCCCAGCCGCACCATCTCGCGGTCGCTGTTGGGCACCTCGATGCCGACCGCCGACTTGCCGGGGATGGGCGCGAGCAGCCGCACGTTGTCGGTGGCCACCGCGTAGGCGATGTTCTTGGTCAGCGCGGTGATCTTCTCGACCTTCACGCCAGGCCCCAGCTCCACCTCGTACCGGGTCACCGTCGGGCCCCTGGTGAAGCCGGTGACCTGGGCGTCGATGGAGAACTGGTCCAGCACGCCGGTGATGGCCTCGATCATCTGGTCGTTGGCCTTGCTGCGGGCCTTCGGCGCGTCGCCGTCCTTGAGGATGGTGGGCGGCGGCAGCTTGTAGTCGCCCTCGACCGCGCGCACCGCCATGGTGGGCTTGGGTTTCTCGGAGGGTTCCGAGGACGGCTTGGGCTTGGGCGCGGGACGCGGCGGTGGCGGCGGCTGCTCCTCGGCGTCCAGCGGCAGTTCGGGCTGCTGCTCGTCGGGGACGGCGGCCTGCCTGCGCCGGGAAGGGCGCCGCAGTCGGACCGGCTTGGGCTCCTCCTCGACGGCCTCGTCGTCCTCCCGGCCGAGACCTTCCGTCTCGTCCTCGGCGCGGCGGCCGTGCAGCAGCGCGCCGAGCTTCGCGGGCACGTCGCGGATCGGCAGGTGCGCCAGCACCAGCACGCCGTAGCCGAAGATCAGCACCAGCAGCGGACCGGCGACCCACGGGGTGAGGCCCTGCGCGAGGAAACCGCCGGCCAGGTAGCCGAGGGCACCGCCCGCACCGCGGCGCTCGACGGGATCGGCGGGCAGACCGCCGATGAGGTGGAACATGCCCAGGAACCCGACCGCGACCAGCACCCCGCCGATCACCAGCCGGGGACGGGCCTCCGGGTTCGCGTCGGTGCGCATGAGCGCCACGCCGACCACCAGCAGCACCACGGGCAGGATCATCGCCGGCGCGCCGACCGAACTGCGCACCGCGACGTCCACCCACTGCCCCACCGGGCCGCCCGCCTGCCACCACACGCCCGCACCGGTGATCACCGCGAGCGAGATCAGCACCAGCGCCAGACCGTCCCGGCGGTGCGCCGGGTCCAACTCCTTGCCGCGGCCGACCGCCCGCACCACACCGCCGACACCGCGCCCGAGCAGACCCCAGACCTTGCCCACCGAGCCGGACGACTTGCGGGCCGCGGGTTTCCTGGTGGTGGCACGTGACCTGGGCTTGGACGCGGCCGCGCGAGGCTTCGACCCGGCCCTGGAGCCACGGGTCGTGCCCTTGCCGCGCGAGGTACCGGTTCGGCCAGCCATGCGTCTAAGTTAGCCCCTCGAGTCCCACCGGCCACAACGGTCACAGAGGACGTGACGTGCGTTGCCCGACGCCCATAGTTGCCCTGAATCGAGTGCACCCACACGTCGACACGCCGTAGCCTTCCCCGCTGTGTCCACACCACTGCTGTGGCGCGTGCTGACCACCGTCGACCGCGGGTTCGTCGGTCTGAGCGGACGGCTTCGAGTCACCGGCGACATCCCGGCAGACCTCAAGGGCCGTCCCCTGCTGCTCGCGTCCAACCACATCGGCAACCTCGACCCGTTCGTGCTGATCGCCGCGTGCCACAAGATCGGCGTCGCCCCGCGCTTCATGCTGGCGGGCGGGCTGCTCGACGCCCCGGTGCTGGGGCCCGCGCTGAAGGCGTCCGGTCACCTGCGCGTCGACCGCGCGTCGGCGTCCGTGGGCGAGGCCTACCACCGGGCGGTGGAAGCACTGCGCAGCAGCGGCGACCCGCTCGCCGTGTACCCGGAAGGCGGCATCAGCAAGGACCCCGGCCTGTGGCCGGAACGCGGCAAGACCGGTGCGGCGCGGTTGGCGTTGAGCGGCGAGGTCCCGGTGATCCCGGTCAGCCAGTGGGGCGCGCACGAAGCCGTCTACTGGGGCAACACCCGGGTCGACGGGTGGGCGGACCTCAAGCCCTACCTGACGTCCTACCTGCGCGGGCTGCGCCGGCGTCCGACGTTCCAGGTGCACTTCGGCGCGCCGGTCGACCTGTCGGACCTCCGGGACGGGCATCCGGGGGACGCGCGGCGGGCGCACGAACGGATCATGCGGGCCATCACGGCCGGTCTGGTGCCGCTGCGGGCCGACGAACCCGACCGGCCGAAGTTCCACGACCCCACCCGTCCCACGACGGGCAACAGCCCGTGGCGCCCGGAAGCGGCGTGAGCACCAGGGGTCTGGCGTTGGCGCTGCTGTCGTCCCTGACGTTCGGCATGTCCGGTGTGATGGCGAAACCCGTGATGGCCGTCGGCGTGACGCCGGTTCAGGTCACCAGCGCGCGGATCGGCATCGCGGCCGTGGTGCTGCTGGTCTTCGTGGCGTCGGTGCGGCCTCGGGCGCTGCGGTTCGCCCGTGGCTCCTGGGCGCTGGCCGCCGGGTACGGGCTGTTCGGCGTGATCGGCGCGCCGTTGCTGTTCTTCGTGTCGGCGGCGCGGATCCCCGTCGCCATCGCGATGTTGCTGGAGTTCACCGCGCCGATCCTGGTGGCGTTGTGGGTGCGGTTCGTGCGCGGGACGCGGTTGGCGGGCGCCGTCTGGTGGGGGATGGCGGTGGCGCTGCTGGGTCTGGCGGTGATCGGCGAGGTGTGGCGGTCGCTCCGGCTCGACACCGCGGGTGTGCTGGCCGGGTTGGCGTCGGCGGTCTGCACGGCCGCCTACTACCTGCTCGGGGAGAGGGCGGCGGGCCGGCACGACCCGTTCGGGGTGCTCGCGTTGGGGATGCTGGTCGGCGCGGTGGCGCTGGCCGTGTTCAGCCCGCCCTGGCTGGTGCCCATGGGGCAGTCGACCGAACTCGGGCCGGCGTGGCTCTTGTTGCCGGGCTTGGCCTTGGTGGCGACCGCGCTGCCTTACCTGGCGGGCATGTTCTCGCTGCGGCACCTGCCTTCCTCGGCGGCCAGCGTGATCGGGTTCCTGGAGCCCGTGGTGGCGACCGTGCTGGCGTGGTGGCTGTTGAGCGAGGCGCTGAACGTCGTGCAGGTGGCCGGCGCGGTGGTGCTGCTGGGAGGTGCGGCCGTCGTCCAGGTGGCGAGCAGCCGCACCGTTCCCGTCGTGGAACCCGTTCCTACGCCCGGGTGAGGCCGGCGATGAAGGCTTCCCACGCGGCGGACGTGAACGAGACCGTCCCGCCGGCGCGGTGCTTGGTGTCACGGACCGTCGCGCCGCCGGCGACGGGCGCGACCTCGACGCAGTTCTCGCCGTTGCTGCTGGAGCTGGAAGTCCGCCACGTGAGGCGGTCGGCAGGGGGCATGTCAGTCCTCCGAACTGGTGTCCAGGGCGGCGAGCCGCATGACCGGCCGCGTGCGACTGCGCCTGAGCGCTGCGGAGAACGCGCTCGCCGCGTTCACCGTAGGCGACCGCGTCCGGGCCCGGCTGGTGTGGCCGGGCGCGGACGCGGTCGTCGGGGGAACCGCTGATCAGGTGCGGGTCACACCGGGATGATCGTCGGGACGATCATCGGGCGGCGGCGGTAGGTTTCGGCGACCCACCGGCCGACCACCCGGCGCACGGCCTGGGCGATGCGGTGCGAGTCGGTGATGCCCTCGGCCTCGGTGCGCGACAGTTCCATCTCCACCAGGGAGATGGCCTGGTCCAGCGCCTTCGGGTCGTCGGAGAAGCCCCGTCCGGACACCGTGGGCGGCGCCACCGCGCGGCCGGAGTTGGAGTCCACCGCCACCGTGATGGCGATGAAACCGCCCTCCCCCAGCACGAGCCGGTCGGACAGGGTGGACTCGCCGACGTCGCCGACCGAGAGGCCGTCGACGTACACGTGGCCCACCTCGACCCGGCCGCTGATGGCCGCCTTGCCGTCGACCAGGTCCACCACCACGCCGTCCTCGGCGATCACGACCCGTTCCTCCGCCACGCCCGTCGCGACCGCCAGCGCCGCGTTCGCCCGCAGGTGACGCCACTCGCCGTGCACCGGCATGACGTTGGACGGCCGCACGGCGTTGTAGAGGAACAGCAGCTCACCGGCCGGCGAGTGACCGGACACGTGCACCTTGGCGTTGCCCTGGTGGATCACCGTGGCACCGAGCCGGGCCAGGCCGTTGACCACGCCGAACACCGCGTTCTCGTTGCCGGGGATCAGCGACGACGCCAGCACGATGGTGTCGCCCGCCTGGATGGAGATCTGCCGGTGCTCACCGCGCGCCATCCGGGACAGCGCCGACAGCGGCTCGCCCTGCGAGCCGGTCGACACGAACAGCACCTCGTTCTCCGGCATGTCCATGGCCTCGTGCAGGTCCACGAACAGCCCGTCCGGCACCTTCAGGAAACCCAGCTCGGCGGCGATGCCCATGTTGCGGACCATGGAACGGCCGACCAGCGCCACCCGCCGGTTGTACTGCACGGCCACGTCCAGCACCTGTTGCACGCGGTGCACGTGCGAGGCGAAGCAGGCCACGATGACCCGCTGGTTGGCCTTGCGGATCACGTTCTCCAGCACCGGGCCGATCTCCCGCTCCGGCGACACGAACCCCGGCACCTCGGCGTTGGTGGAGTCGACCAGGAACAGGTCCACGCCCTCGTCGCCCAGCCGGGAGAAGCCCGCCAGGTCGGTCAGCCGGCCGTCCAGCGGCAGCTGGTCCAGCTTGATGTCGCCGGTGTGCAGCACCAGCCCGGCCGACGTGCGGATGGCGACCGCCACCGCGTCCGGGATGGAGTGGTTGACCGCGAAGAACTCCAGCTCGTACGGCCCGAACGCGCGGTGCTCCCCGTCGGAGATCTCGACCAGCGTCGGGTTCTGCCGGTGCTCCTTGCACTTGGCCGCGAGCAGCGCCAGGGTGAACCGCGACCCCACCACGGGCAGGTCCGGGCGCAGCTTGAGCAGGAACGGCACCGCGCCGATGTGGTCCTCGTGACCGTGGGTCAGCACCAGCGCGTCGATGTCGTCCAGGCGGTCCTCGATGGCCCGGAAGTCCGGCAGGATCAGGTCCACGCCGGGCTGGTCGTCCTCGGGGAACAGCACCCCGCAATCCACCACCAGCAGCCGTCCGGCGTGCTCGAACACGGTCATGTTGCGGCCGACCTCGCCGATACCGCCCAGTGCGACGACGCGCAGACCTCCGTCGGGCAGTGCGGGCGGGGGTGGGCTCGGGTTGATCACGCGTTGACTCCCAGTTCGGCCGTGACGGCCTCGATGTCCTCGGTTGATGCGGGTACCAGCGGCAGTCTCGGGTCGCCCACGTCGACGCCCCTCAAACGCAGCGCCGCCTTGGCGTAGGTGACGCCGGGCATCCGGTTGAACGGCCGCAGCAGCGGCAGCAGGTCCTGGTGGATCGCGGTCGCCCGGGCCACGTCGCCCGCCTCGAACGCGTCCAGCATCTCGCGCATCCGGTCGGCGGCGATGTGCGCCAGGACGCTGACGAAGCCGACCGCGCCGACCGACAGCCACGGCAGGTTCAGCGGGTCGTCGCCGGAGTAGTAGGCCAGGTCGGTCGCCGCGAGCACCTTGCTGCCCGCGAGCAGGTCGCCCTTGGCGTCCTTCACCGCGACGACCCGCGGGTGCTCGGCGAGCCGCAGCAGCGTGTCCACCTCGATCGGGATCACCGTGCGGGGCGGGATGTCGTAGAGCATCACCGGCACGCCGACGGCGTCCGCGACGGTGCGGAAGTGCGCTTCGACGCCCGCCTGCGTGGGCCGCGAGTAGTACGGGGTGACCAGCAGCAGGCCGTGCGCGCCGGCCGCCTCGGACTGCTTGGCCAGTTCGACGCTGTGCGCGGTGTCGTAGGTGCCGGCGCCGCTGACCACGGTCGCGCGGTCGCCGACGGCCTGGACCACGGCGCGGATCAGGTCCACCTTTTCGGCGTCGGTGGTGGTCGGGCTCTCACCGGTGGTTCCGTTCACCACGAGACCGTCGTTGCCGAGCTCGACCAGGTGCTTCGCGAGGTGCTGCGCCTTGTCCAGGTCCAACGCCCCGGAGGCGTCGAACGGGGTCACCATGGCGGTGAGCACCCGGCCGAAGGGGCGGCCGGGCGAGGCGGTAGGGCATCCGGTCATGGCCAAACGCTACCGCCTGACCTGCACGCGGTCCGTGATGGGCCGGTTTTCACATGCTCCGGTCCAGCGTTCTCACCGCCCGGACGGCGTCCCGGTCGCCGTCGTATTCCACCTCGGCGCGATCGCGGCCGAACGCGTGCACCAGCAATTCCGAGACCTGCCCGGTCAGCACGACGGGGTTCGGCCCGGTCTTTGCCGTGACCGACCCGCCGTCGGGGCGGCGCAGCACCACGCCCACCGGGCTGCGGCGGTAGGTGAGCCTGGCCGCGGTGCGCAGCCCCTTCCACAGCACGGCGTCGCGCCGCGGGTCCGGCGAACGCGGCCGCCAGTCGTCCCGGGCGCGCCGGACGTCCTCGTGGTGCACGAAGTACTCGACGCTGTTCACCAGCTCGTCCAGCAGCGCGTAGGGCGACCACCGAGGCGGTCCGCCGCGCACCAGCGCGACCAGTTCGGGCCACGGCTTGGCGGCGTAGCCGTCCTGGACCTTGCGCGTGTGGCGGGCGAGCGGCTTGACCAGGATGCCCGCCGCGGCGTCCGGGCGGCGTTCCCGCAGCACGAGGTGCGCGGCGAGGTCCCTGGTCCGCCACGGGTCGCACAGGGTGGGCGCGTCCGGCCCCACCTCGGCGAACAGCCCGGTCAGCAGCCTGCGTTCGTCCTGTGCGACACCCATGCCCCCAGGCTACTTCCGGGTCCGGGCTACTTCTCGGCGTAGACTTGGTCGTTGAGCAGCGCGCGGTCCTTGTTCCACAGCACGCAGGCGATCTCCCTGGTGCCCTTGGACGCGGCGTAGTCCTGCCTCCACTCGTCCTGGGTGGGGACGACCGCCGCGTACCGCAGCGTGGTGCCCTTGGACTCCAGCGGCACCCGCGAGGACTGGAACACCAGCGTGCAGTAGTCCTCGGCGAACCCGCGCAGGACCTGCTCACCGGGGTAGGGCACGGAGGTCAGCGAGCCGAACGCGTCGGCCTGCGCGAACACCTCGATGTTGTGCTCTTCGTCGCAGTCCGCGCTCCCCACCCGCACCGAGTCGGCCAGGAAGTCGTCACCGCACTGGTTCACGCCCAGCCTGAACTCGGGCAGCTGACCGCCGCCGCCGAAGGTGACCGTCGGCGCCATCGCGGCCGGCGGCTTGTCGGTGAACAGCCACCGGTCGACCATGACGCCGCCCAGGAAGAACAACACCGCGCCCACCGCGACGCCGGCCGTGATCAGGCCTTTCAGCCACGGCTTGCGCTGCTGCGGAGGCTGCGCGCGGTACTGCATGGTCGGGGGCGGTCCGGCGAAGCCCTGCGGCGGGGTGGGGTGGGCGGCGGCGCGTTCCAGCATGGCGCGCGCCTGCGGGCCGGTGAGCCGGGCGTTCGGATCGGGCATCATCAGGCCGGTGATCACCGCGGCCAGCACGCCGTGCGCCCTGGTCAGCCGGGGCATCTCGTTCATGATCGCGTGCAGGGTGGACGCGGTGGTGGAGCGCTCGTAGGGGTTCGCGCCCTCCACGGCGTAGCAGAGCGTGGCACCCAGCGCCCACAGGTCGGACGCGGGCGACGCCTCGTGGCCGTGGATGCGTTCCGGCGACATGTACGCGGGCGAGCCGATCAGGCTGCCGCTGGTGGTCAGCCGGGGGTCGTCCACGGCCTGGGCGATGCCGAAGTCGGTGAGCTTGACGCGGCCGTTGGGCTGCACCATCAGGTTGCCGGGCTTCACGTCGCGGTGCACGATCCCGGCCTGGTGGGCGGTGTCCAGCGCGGACAGCGCCTGCACCGCGACGGCGATCACCCGGTCCTGCGGCAGCGGGCCGCCCTGGGCGATGATCGTGGACAGCGTGGCGGCTTCCACGAGTTCCATCACGATGTAGGTCATGCCGTGCTCGGCGACCACGTCGAACACGGTGACCACGCCGGGATCGTTGAGCCGGCCCGCGGTGCGCGCCTCGCGCAGCACCCGTTCCTCCAGCACCCGGCGCTCCTCGTGCGCGATGCCGTCGGGCAGGTGCAGCTCCTTGATCGCGACCTGGCGGCCGATCACGGTGTCCTGGGCGCGCCAGACCACCCCCATGCCGCCTCGGCCGAGTTCGCCGAGCAGCGTGTACCTGCCCGCGATCACCCGAGGCTGGGCGCTCACACCTTGTGGACCAGTCACCGTCGTACTCCTCAGCCGTGGACGGCGGAACGCTACTTCAGACCACCCGGAAGACCGCTTGGTTTCACTGAATTGGATTGAGCCGCCTCCGGCGGCTCGGGCTCGGCCGCCTGGAAGTCGGCAGGCCGTGCCTGATTTCCCGGCGATCGAAGAGCGTGATCGTCGGGAAATCAGGCACGGCCTCCCGACGCGGCCTCACGGGGGTAGGTGGACCTCGTGCCCGGAGGCGCTCAGCGCGGTCACCGCACGGCCCAGGTCGGTGGCCTTCACCAGCAGGTGGTCGGTGTCGTAGGTGGACAGCGCGAACAGGCTCACGCCGGCCGCGGCCAGCTCGCCGGACAGCGCCGCCATGATCCCGGTCAGCGTGAACTCCAGCGGTCCGCGCACGGTCAGCAGCCGCCAGCCCGCCTGGGCGGTGTCGGTGTCCGGGGCGTGCTCGCTCGGGCACACGACGGACAGCTCGTCGGGCGTGCGGGTGACCGACACCAGGGCGTGGTCGAGCAGCCCGGCCGGAACGGGGGCGTCGGCGGCGAGCCGCGCGACGGTGTACTCCCCCGGCCGGACGTCGACGATCAGTCGCTTCACGCTCAGCCTTCGGTGACCAGCGGGCTGGTGGCGACCTCGGTGCCGTCGGGCAGCGTGGAGACGGTGAAGTCGGCGAACACGTTGGCCGCGGCCTTCTGGAGCTGGCGCAGGCACTCGACGGCGAGGGCGCGGATCTCCACGTCGGCGTGCTCGGTGGCGCGCATGGCGATGAAGTGCCGCCACGCGCGGTAGTTGCCGGTGACCACGATGCGGGTCTCGGTGGCGTTCGGCAGGATCGCGCGGGCCGCCTGACGGGCCTGCTTGCGGCGCAGGGTGGCGCTCGGGACGTCGGAGAACTTCTCCTCCAGGCCCTTGAGCAGCTCGTTGTACGCTTCCACGCTGGCCTGCGCGGCCCGGACGAACTTCTCGTGCAGCTCGGGGTCGTTCGCGATGACGTCCGGCTCGACCATGGCGGCGTTCCGCTCGGGCACGTACCGCTGCGAGAGCTGCGAGTACGAGAAGTGGCGGTGCCGGATCAGCTCGTGCGTGAGCGACCGCGAGATGCCGGTCAGGTAGAAGCTGACCGAGCCGTGCTCCAGCACGGACAGGTGGCCGACCTCGATGATGTGCTTGATGTAGCCGGCGTTGGTGGCCGTGGCCGGGTTCGGCTTGGTCCACGACTGGTAGCAGGCGCGACCGGCGAACTCGGCGAGCGCCTCGCCGCCGTCGGCGTCGGTGGACCACGGGACCTCGTCCGGGGGGAAGAACTCCGTCTTCGCGATCAACTGCACCTTCGGCGACACCGTCTCAGCCATGGCCGGAACCCTAACCGATCCGCTGTTCGGCCCTACGTGCCACTGCGGTGCTGCGCAGCGTGCCCGAGCCGTGCCACAGCGTCGAATCGCCATGTCCGACGGGGGGCGACCGGATGACGCCTCCGCTCTCGGAAGGCTCCGTTTCGCGTCGTTGTACGGGCGACTCAGAGGTGTCCGCTGGGCGTGTTCGACGCCCTTCGCGATTGCTCGACACGGCATGGCGTCAGCGTGACACTTGACTGATGTCAGTTCTGACGCCATGGTGGTGTCATGGATCTGTCGCCGTACATCGCACAACTGCGCGAGGACCTCGCGACAGCCGCGTCCGCCGGGGACGACAACACCCGGCGCACCGCGGCTGTGCTGTCCGCCGCGCTGGAGCCCGCCGCCCGGCTGGCTCTCATGAACGCACTGTCCGACCTGGCCGCGGAGGTGACCGTGGCGCTCGACGGCCAGGTCGTCGAGGTCAGGTTGGACGGCCGGGACGTCCAGGTGGTGGTGTCCGGCGCTGCGCCCTCCCGTGAGGACCACGAACCGGAGCCGGCGGGAGTTCCCCGGCCGACCGCCGGTGACGCCACCCGCATCACGCTGCGGCTGCTGGACGAGCTCAAGTCGAAGGCCGAGCAGGCCGCGGCGGCCCAGGGGCTGTCGCTCAACACGTTCGTCGCCCAGGCCGTGCAGGGCGCGGTGGGCGGGCGTCGCGGCCACCACAAGGGCCACCACGAGCCCACCTCGAAGCCGTCCAAGGACGACGGCTCCCGCGTCCGGGGCTGGGTGCAGGGCTGATGGAGGGGGAGACGGTGGAGACGGAGCAGGTCGTCCGGCAGCAGAGCTTCGAGGTGGAGGGCGTGGTCGAGATCGACGTCGCCCTGCTCACCGGGCGGGTGCAGGTGCACCTCGTGGACGAGCCGGGCGTGCACGTGGAGGTCCGGCACGACGCGTCCGCGGGCGAGTCCTGGACGGCGGGCCTGAACAACCTGCTGAGCTGGGTGAACGACCAGTTCGGCGCGGGACGCGGGCAGCCGGGCGGGCCGGCCGAGGCGGTGCGCGACGCGCGGGTGGAGCTGACCGGGCAGCGGTTGCGGATCCAGTCGTCCAAGTCGCTGCCGCTGCGGGCGGTGGCGTTGGGCGTGACGGTGCGCGCGCCGAGCGGGTCGCACGTGATCACGAAGTCCGGCGCGGCCGACGTGACCGTGACGGGCGCGGCCGGCCGGCTGGAGATCCAGACCGGCACCGGAGACGTCACCGCCGACCGGGCGGACGCGTCGTCGCAGGTCAACTCCGGGTCGGGCAAGGTCCGCCTGGGGCCGATGCTGGGTGGTCTGCGGGCGAAGACGGGCAGCGGGGACATCGAGGTGTCGTCCGTCGGCGGCAACACCGTGCTCTACACCGGAACCGGTGACGTGTGGCTCGGCGCGGTGCAGAACGACGTGCAGGTGCGCACCGGTGGCGGTGACGTCACGGTCGCCGACGCGGCGTCGGGCCGCCTGCAGCTGGGTACCGGATCGGGTGACGTTCGGGTCGGCGTACGGCCCGGGGTGGCGGCGCAGGTCGACCTCGTGTCCACCTCCGGCACGGCCCGCAGCGAACTCGCGGTCTCCGACACCCCGCCGGAGGGCGGGACGAACCTGTTCGTCACCGGTCGGACCGGCACCGGCAACGCGCTGGTGACCGCCTCCACCAGCTGACCGGCCACCAACGACCGGCTACCAGCTGACCGAGCAGAAACTGACCGAGCGGCAACTGAGCAAGCAGCAGCTGACCGGCCACCAACGACCGGCCATCAGCTGACCGGGCACCTGCGGCGTGCGCACCGCCGACGCGCGCGCCGCGGGGCTCAGCCGCCGCCGTCAGCGCACCACCGCCTGCAACGCGGGCGCCAGGTCGCCGCGCGGGGTGACCTGGACCGCTTCCAGTCCCAGCCAGTCGGCCATGTGGCGCAACTCGGCGGCCAGCTCCACCGCGACCCGACCGTGGTCGGTGTCCGGCTCCGAGTGGGCCGACTGCACCCGCAGCACACCTGCCGCGCGGTCGGCCTTCAGGTCGACGCGGCCGACCAGCCGACCGTCCAGCAGGAACGGGAAGACGTAGTAGCCGTGCACCCGCTTCGCTTCCGGGACGTAGATCTCGATGCGGTAGTGGAAGTCGAAGATCCGCTCGGTCCTGGCACGCTCCCAGATCAGCGGGTCGAACGGGCACAGCAGCGCCCGGCCGGTGACGGTCCGGGGAACCCGCGCGTCGACGTGCCGGTACGCCGGGGCCGGCCAGCCGTGGACCTGGACCGGTTCCAGGACGCCCTCCTCCACCAGTTCCCGGACCGCCTGTTGGCTGCGCGCCGGCGCCAAGCGGTAGTAGTCGCGCAGGTCCGGCTCGGTGGCCACGCCCAGCGCGGTGGCCGCACGGGTCACCAGTTCGCGGGCGCCTTCCTCGGCGGACACGCGACGGGCCAGGACCTCGGGCGGCAGCACGCGTTCGGTGAGGTCGTAGAGGCGTTCGAAGCCCCGGCGGGTACCGGTCGTCAACGCGCCCGCACCGAACAGGTACTCGCAGATCGTCTTGACCTCGGACCAGTTCCAGCCCCAGTGGTCCTTGTTGCGGGGACCGCCCCCGGCCAGTGCCTTCTCGATCGCGCCCGCCCCCACCGGACCCAGTTCCTTCACCACCGCCAGGATGTCCTCCACCAGCTGCGGCTCGCGTTCGGCGGTCGCCGCGTGGTTGTGCCACCAGCCGCGCCTCTTCGCACCCGAGTGGAACAGCGGCCAGTCCTCCACGGGCACCAGGCTGGCCTCGTGCGCCCAGTACTCGACCAGCAGCCGGGGCTTGCGGGAGCTGTGCGACCACGCGGCGTCGTCCACCAGCGACGGCGCATAGGCCCCGAGCCGGCTGAACACCGGCATGTAGTGCGCGCGCACGGCGACGTTGACCGAGTCGAGCTGGAGCAGCCGGATGCGCGACAACACCCGCTGGAGGTGCCGCCTGGTCGGCGGCGCGGCCGGCCGCGGGTCGGCGAACCCCTGGGCGCCCAGCGCGATCCGGCGGGCGACGTCTGCGCTCATCTTCTGCACGGTCGGATACTCCCACTCAGGTACGACAATTCCGCTCCGCCCGGACCACCAGGACCACCGCCAGGACCACCAGCAGACCGCCGACCAGTTGGAACGGGCCGAACCGCTCCCCCGCCAGCCACAGGCCCAGCACCACGGCGATCACCGGGTTGACGTACGCGTAGGTCGCCACCGTCGACACGGGCAACTGCCCCAGCACGTACACGTACGCGCTGAACGCCAGCAGCGACCCGAACACCACCAGGTAGCCCCAAGCCCACCACGACGACGCAGACACCTCGGACAGCACCACGTGCTCCCCGGCGAACACGCCGACCAACGTCAACGCGACCCCACCGGTGACCATCTCCACCGCCGACATCGCGAACGGGTCGGCGGAAGGCAGACGTCCGCTCAGGTACGACCCCAGCGCCCACCCGAACGCCGCCAACAGCACCAGCCACGGCCCCCACCACGTCGAACCGCCCACGTCGTCCAGCAGCAGCACGGCCAACCCGACCATGCCGAGCACCACGCCCGCGTACGTGACGACAGGGGGCCGATCACCGCCGATGCGGCGGAGCAGCACGACGTACAGCGGCACGGACGCGACCAGGAGCGCCGCGAGCCCCGACGGCACGGACTGCTGCGCCACCACCACGAGACCGTTGCCCCACGCGGGCAGCAGCAGGCCGATCAACACGGCGGTCCCGAACTGGGGCCACGTCATGCGCATCCGGCCGCGTAAGAACAGCGCGAGGATCAGACCGGCCGTCACGAACCGCGCACCCGCCGACAGCAGCGGGGGCATGGTCTCGATGGAGAACCGGATCCCGAGGTACGTGGAGCCCCACACCACGTACACGACGCCCAACGCAGCCCAACGCATACCACCCACGCTTTCACGGGACACCCGTCCGGATCACGTGGGTTTCGGCCACTAGGGTGCCCACCATGGCCGACGCCGCTGTGCGCACCGCGAATTCCGATGACGTGCCGGACATCGCCCGGATCCACCGGGAGACCTGGCGCACCGCGTACCGGCACCTGCTGCCGGAGGAAGTGCTGGCGGGCTTGGGCGACACCACCCAGGCCTGGGCCGAAGCCGTGGCGGACGGGCAGGTGTTCGTCGCCACGGAGGGCTCGTTCCTGGTCGGGTTCTGCGTGGCCGGGCGAGCGCCCGAGGCGGAGGTGGCCCGCGCCGACGGCACCCTGCCCGCGGACGCCGCGACCACCGCGCTGCTCAGCGTCCTGGTCGAGCCCCGGTGGGGTCGGCGGGGCCACGGCGGGCGGTTGCTGGCGACCGCCGCGCAAGCGTTGCGGGACAACGGGAACACGCGTGGGATCGCGTGGATCCCGGAGGCGGACAAGGCTTCCGGCGGCTTCTACGGGAAGGCCGGGTGGGAGAGCGACGGCACGGTGCGGACGCTGGACGCCGGCGGCCGGCCATTGCGCGAAATCAGGGTTTCCGGGGGGTTGACCCTACTGCTGGAGGCCTGAGCGGTTGCTAGCCTCGAACGGGTGTGGGCACTGCTGGGGTGGCTCGGCCTGACGTTCGGAGTGGCGTTCGGGTCCGCGATCATCCCCCTCATCAGCATCGAGGTCTTCGTCATCGGCCTCGTCACGCAGCAACCGCACATCTCGTGGTGGTGGATCGGGCTGGCCGTGGCGGTGGGCCAGGTGCTGGGCAAGATGTTCTACTTCCTGGCCGCGCGCGGCGACTGGCACCTGCCGGCGTGGCTGAAGCGCGAGGAGAAGCGGGCGAAGCCGCTGACCCCGTTCCGGGCCAGGTGGAAGACCCGCCTGGAGCGGGTGCGCGACCGCTGCCACCGGCACCCGCACTGGATGTTCGGCACGCACGCGGTGAGCTCCGTGGTGGGCGTGCCGCCGTTCATGTTCACCACGGTGCTGGCCGGGCTCGCGGGCATGTCGTCGTGGCTGTTCATCACCACCGGGATGATCGGCCGGTTCGCCCGGTTCAGCGTGCTCGCCGCGTCACCGGCCCTGATGACGGGCTGGCTGCTGCACTAACCGCGCTCGTGCCGCACGAGGCGTTGCGCCGGCACGGTGAGCCCGTAGTGGTCGTGCAGCTCGACGTGCTCCACTTCGGACAGTTCCGCGCCGACCCTGGGCGCTTCTTCGATCTCCTGCTTGGCGACCGGCACGACCAGCCTGCGGTCACGCACCTGCGCACCCCGGATGGGCACGAGGGTGGTGGCGTCGTCGGTGCGCACCGCCGCCCACAGCGGACGGCCGTCGTCCAGCCACAACTCCGCCACCGGGCCGATGCGCTCGCCGTACCGGTCGAGCAGGTCGCAGTCGTACAGGAGGTCCACCGCTGTTCGGTCCATGCCCGTCCGAGTACCCGAACGGAGCAGTCGAGGCACCCGGATCCACCCGGACGAGTGAGGCGTATCGCCTAGCCGAGGGCGAGGGCCGCGCCGAACGCGGTGACGATGACCAGGAAGGCGATGGTGAGCCGCAGATTCTGGCAGGTGTTCGACACAGCTCCACGGTATCGGCGTGCTACCGGACAATCCAAGGCAGGAGGCTGTTAATACCGGATGAACTGTGTCTCACTCGAATGCTTCACACGTGATTCTTCGACGCTTGGAATAGCTCGATCGCCTTCCGCATGGTCTCCCGCGCCCGGCCCCGGTCCCCCGCCAGGTCGTAGGCCTGGGCCAGCAGGAACCAGTGCCGCCAGTCCTCCGGCGCGGCCTCCACCTCGGCCCGCCGCCGGTCGAACCAGGCGTCCGCGGCCTCCCGGTCCACCCGCCCCGACGGCCGGCGCGGCAGCTCCGACGTGTCCGACAACCGACCCTCGTCCGCGAGCTGCCGGGCCATCCGCTCGGTGACGAACCCGAACCGCAGGTTCGTCCACGCGATCCACGCCCCGATCAGCGGCAGCACCAGCACACCGACGCCCAGGCCGATGCCGACCGGGTCGCCGGTGCCGAGCAGGATTACCGCCCGCCCGCCGAGCAGCACGAAGTACACCGCGAGCGCAGCGGTGATCAGGAACGCGGTGGTGCGGGTCTTCACAGGTCCATGTACTTGTCGAGCCCCACCGACAGACCGGGGTGGGCGGAGATCGAGCGCACCGCCAGCAGCACGCCCGGCATGAACGACTTGCGGTCCAGCGAGTCGTGCCGCAGGGTCAGCGTCTCGCCCTCGGTGCCGAACACGACCTCCTGGTGCGCGATCAGGCCCGCCACCCGCAGCGAGTGCACCCGCACGTCGCCCACCAGCGCGCCACGCGCACCCGGCGCCTCCTGGGTGGTCGCGTCGGGCATCGCCGACATGCCGGCCGCCTCCCGGGCCTGCGAGATCAGCCGGGCGGTGTGCGCGGCCGTGCCGGACGGGGCGTCCACCTTGCGCGGGTGGTGCAGCTCGATGACCTCGGCCGAGTCGTAGTAGCGGGCCGCCAGCTCGGCGAACCGCATCGACAGCACCGCGCCGATGGCGAAGTTCGGGGCCACCAGCACGCCCAGCGCCGGCTTGGGCTCCAGCCACTCCGCGACCGTCGACAGCCGCTGCGCGTCGAAGCCGGACGTGCCGACCACCGCGTGGATGTCGTTGTCCACGCAGAACCGGATGTTGTCCATCACGACCTCGGGGCTGGTGAAGTCGACCACGACCTCCGCGCCCGCGTCGGACAGGTTGAACAGCCAGTCACCCGCGTCCACCATGGCGACGACTTCCATGTCCTCGGCCGCTTCCACGGCGCGGACGACCTCCGCGCCCATGCGGCCACGCGCGCCGATCACGCCCACGCGGACCGGTTCGGCGGGAGACCGGCCCGCCGGGTCGAGCGGGGGCTCGGGAGAACGCTGAGTCAAGAGATCACCTCGTGCACCTCGGGCGGCAAGTCGTCGGCGTGAGCGTAAGGGCCGACCACGGCGGCGGCGACGGGACGTCGCAGCAGCTCGCGGGCCAGCGCGGCCACGTCGTCCGCGGTGACCTCGTCGATGCGCGCCAAGGTCTGCTCCACGGACAGGTAGTCGCCGTAGTTCAGCTCGCCCTTGCCGATCCGCGACATGCGCGAACTGGTGTCCTCCAGGCCCAGCACCAGACCGCCGCGCAGCTGGCCCTTGCCGCGCGCGACCTCCGCGTCGGACAGACCTCCCGACGCCACCACGGAGAGCACCTCGCGCACCACGCCGGCCACGTCGCCGAGCCGGTCCGGCTGGCAGCCCGCGTACACCGACCACGTGCCGGTGTCCGCGTACAGGCCCACCGACGAGTACACCTGGTACGCCAGCCCGCGCCGTTCCCGGACCTCCTGGAACAGCCGGGAACTCATGCCACCGCCCAGTGCCGCGTTCAGCACGTTCAGCGCGAACCGGCGCTCGTCGTGCCGGTCCAGCGCCCGCACGCCCAGCATCAGGTGCGCCTGCTCGGTGTCGTCGGTGTGCAGCACCAGCTTCCGCGCGGCGGGGATCCGGGCACGGCCCACCCGCGGCGCGACCGGCGAGCCGGTGCGACCCAGCCGTGCGCCGATCTGCTTGCGCGCCAACCGCATCACGTGGTTGTGGTCCACGTTGCCCGCCACCGCCAGCACCATCCGGGGCAGCGTGTAGCGGCGCTTGTAGAACCCGAACAGAGCCGCGCGGTCCATGTCCCGGATGGACTTCTCGGTGCCCAGCACGGAACGCCCCAGCGGGTGCTCGCCGAGCATCGCGTCCAGGAACGCGTCGTGCAGCAGGTCTTCCGGGTCGTCGTCGCGCATGGCGATCTCTTCCAGCACGACACCGCGTTCGGTCTCGAAGTCGCGCTGCTCGCACAGGGCCTCGAACACCACGTCGCACACCAGGTCCAGCGCCAGCGGCAGGTCCTCGTCCAGCACGTGCGCGTAGTAGCAGGTGTGCTCCTTGGCGGTGAACGCGTTCAGCTCGCCGCCCACCGCGTCGATCTCCTCGGCGATGTCCGCCGCCGTGCGGTTCGCGGTGCCCTTGAACAGCAGGTGCTCCAGGTAGTGCGCGGCGCCCGCGACCTCGGCCCGCTCGTCGCGCGAGCCGACCTGCACCCACAGCCCGACCGACGCCGACCGCACGCCGGGGATCTGCTCGGTGATCACCCGCAGGCCGGACGGCAGCACGCTGCGGCGCACGTCCACGCCGGTCGCGCCCTGCTCCAGCACCCGGGTGCTGCCGGGCCGCTGGAGGTGCCCGAGCCTGGTGTTGAGCGGACGGCCGCGAGTGCCAGGAGCACTCGCGGCCGTCCCGTTGACGCTCGCGGTCACCGTGCCGTCACTGCGCCGACGACTCGGCCGGCACGGCGTCCTGGGCCTCGGCCGGAGCCGGGTCCTGCGCCGGTGCGGCCGCCTCGTCCTCGTTGACCAGGACCAGGCTGATCTTGCCGCGCTGGTCGATGTCGGCGATCTCCACCCGGAGCTTGTCGCCCACCTTGACGACGTCCTCCACCTTGGCGATGCGCTTGCCGTTGCCCAGCTTGGAGATGTGGATCAGGCCGTCCTTGCCGGGCAGCAGCGAGACGAACGCGCCGAACGCCGCGGTCTTCACCACGGTGCCCAGGAACCGCTCGCCCACCTTCGGCAGCTGCGGGTTGGCGATGGCGTTGATCATGTCGATCGCCGCCTCGGCCGACGGGCCGTCCGCCGCACCGACGTAGATCGTGCCGTCGTCCTCGATCGAGATGTCCGCGCCGGTCTGCTCGGTGATCGAGTTGATCATCTTGCCCTTCGGCCCGATCACCTCGCCGATCTTGTCGGTCGGGATCTTCACCGAGGTCACCCGAGGCGCGAACGGGCTCATCTCGTCCGGGCGGTCGATGGCCTCGGCCATCACCTCCAGGATGGTCAGGCGGGCGTCGCGGGCCTGGCCCAGCGCCGCGCCCAGCACGTCGGACGGGATGCCGTCGAGCTTGGTGTCCAGCTGGAGCGCGGTCACGAACTCCTTGGTGCCGGCGACCTTGAAGTCCATGTCGCCGAACGCGTCCTCGGCGCCCAGGATGTCGGTCAGCGCGACGTACTCCGTCTTGCCGTCGACCTCGTCGGACACCAGGCCCATCGCGATGCCCGAGACCGGCGCCTTGAGCGGCACGCCGGCGTTGAGCAGCGACATGGTGGACGCGCAGACCGAGCCCATCGAGGTGGAGCCGTTGGAGCTCAGCGCCTCGGAGACCTGGCGGATCGCGTACGGGAACTCGTCCCGCTTGGGCAGCACGGGCATCAGCGCCCGCTCGGCCAGCGCGCCGTGGCCGATCTCGCGCCGCTTGGGCGAGCCCACGCGGCCGGTCTCGCCGGTGGAGAACGGCGGGAAGTTGTAGTGGTGCAGGTAGCGCTTGTGCGTCTCCGGCGACAGCGAGTCGATCTGCTGCTCCATGCGCAGCATGTTCAGCGTGGTGACACCCAGGATCTGGGTCTCGCCGCGCTCGAACAGCGCCGAGCCGTGCGCCCGCGGGATCAGCTCGACCTCGGCGGACAGCGACCGGATCTCGGTCAGGCCGCGGCCGTCGATGCGGACCTTGTCGCGCAGGATGCGCTGCCGCACCAGCTTCTTGGTCAGCGAGCGGAACGCCGCGCCGACCTCCTTCTCCCGGCCCTCGAACTGCGCGGCCAGCTGCTCCAGCACCGACGCCTTGACCTCGTCGATGCGGGACTCGCGCTCCTGCTTGCCCGCGATGCCCAGCGCCTGCGCCAGGTCCGCCGCACCGGCCTGCTCGACCGCCGCGAACGCGTCGTCCTGGTAGGCCGGGTAGGTCGGGAACTCGCCGGTCGCCTTGGCGGCGTGCGCGGCCAGCTCGGCCTGCGCGTCGCACAGCGACTTGATGAACGGCTTGGCCGCTTCCAGGCCCGCCGCCACGACCTCTTCGGTCGGCGCCTGCGCGCCCTCGGCGACCAGGTCGATCACGCGCTCGGTGGCCTCGGCCTCGACCATCATGATCGCGACGTCGTCGCCGTCCGGCGAGGACACCACACGGCCGGCGACCACCATGTCGAACACGGCCTTCTCCAGCTGCTCGTGGGTCGGGAACGCCACCCACTGGCCCTCGATCAGGGCCACCCGGACGCCGCCGATGGGGCCGGAGAACGGCAGGCCCGCGAGCTGCGTGGACGCGGACGCGGCGTTGATCGCCACCACGTCGTACAGGTCGGCCGGGTTCAGGCTCATCACCGTGATGACGACCTGGATCTCGTTGCGCAGACCGTCCACGAAGGACGGGCGCAGCGGGCGGTCGATCAGCCGGCAGGTCAGGATCGCGTCGGTCGACGGCCGGCCTTCGCGGCGGAAGAACGAGCCGGGGATGCGGCCCGCGGCGTACATGCGCTCCTCGACGTCCACCGTGAGGGGGAAGAAGTCGAAGTGCTCCTTCGGGTGCTTGGACGCCGTCGTCGCCGACAGCAGCATCGTCTCGTCGTCCAGGTAGGCGACGACCGAACCCGCCGCCTGGCGGGCCAGCCTGCCGGTCTCGAACCGGATGGTGCGGGTGCCGAACCGACCGTTGTCGATCACGGCTGAAGTCTCGTGGACCTCGAATTCCGTCATGTGCTTCAAAACTCCTCGTCATGCGGGCCGCAGCGCGGGCGGGCGCGGGGTCGCGGGCCGGACGAGGCCGGTCTTCGATCGAAGTCCCCTGGGATTCGGATCGGCCAGGGGGCCACTACCGAGGACCGGCGAACTGTCGTCGCCGTTGCGCCGCGCTGGTGCGTGCGTCCCTCGTCTTTGTTCCGTTGTGTTGCGTGTGTTGCGTGTGTTGCGCCGAGGGGGAGCGACCGGTCCGGTCACTCCCCCTCGGCGGCTGTCACCTGCGCAGACCCAGTCGCGAGATCAGCGACCGGTAGCGCTGGATGTCCACCTTCTGGAGGTAGTTGAGCAGCCGGCGGCGACGACCGACCAGCAGCAGCAGACCACGACGCGAGTGGTGGTCGTGCTTGTGCTGCTTGAGGTGCTCGGTCAGGTCGGCGATGCGCTTGCTCAGCAGCGCGACCTGCGCCTCGGCCGAACCGGTGTCCGTGTCGTGGACGCCGTACTCGGTCAGGATGGTCTTCTTCTGCTCGGTGGTCAGTGCCACGTTCCCGCTACTCCTTGTACCTGGGATGTTCCGTGCGGCCCCCGTCACCGGGGGTAGACGGTCATGGCCGCCACGGACCGCAGCCAGACCCAACTGTCGAGGTTACCAGTAGTCGACGCGGCTAGTCGTTCGGCGTGCTCAAGGGCACCCGGTCGAGCACCCGGTAGCCCGCCGACGGGTCGCTGCCCACCAGCGCGACCTCGGTGACGGTCCACTCGCGACCGGTGAACCCGACGTGCGGCCAACGGACCCGGCGCCGGCGCGAGCGGGCGACCGTCAGATGTGGACGCCAACGCTCGTCGGCCCCCGCCAGCCGGGCCAGCGGGTGCAGCGGGCCGTCGACGCCGATCCAGAGAACGCCGGGGAACGTGCCGGAGCCGGTCAGCCGGAGCGTCGGCGCGGTCGCGTCCCGCAGCGCCTCCAGCCGGCCGTCGGGCACCGCGTCGTCACCGTGGAAGCAGAGCGTGATGTGCCAGCGACCCGGCGTGCTCCACTTCAGGTCCGGGTGGGCGGCGCGCAGCGGGCGCAGGGCCTCGTCGAGTTCGGCGACCACCGGCGCGGGCGGGAACACGCCCGTGAACAGCCTCAGGAGTCCCGACCCTTGCCCGCGCGGCGCAGCAGGTCCGCCAGCGCCGGGAAGTCCTCGCCCAGCATGTCGGCCGCCTGGGACAGCTCGCGCCGGTCCGCGATGCGGCGCAGGAACGGGAACACGGTGGCCTCGTCGTCCGTGCCGTTCACCGGCAGCGAGTCGCGGCTCACCGTCGGCCTGGACTCGCGCACCTCCTCCAGCGCGCGCTGCAGCGCCTCCGGCGCGCCGGTCGCCACGTCCGGGGTGAGCACCTTGCGCTCCAGCATGATCATCCGGGCGAGCACGGAGGGGTTGCCGATCTTGGCGCGGCGCCCGCTCATCACCTGGCTGAGCATCGGGGCGCTGATCCCCAGCACGTCGGCGAGCTGCGCCTGGGACACCCTGAAGGCGACCACCAACCGGCGCACCCGGTCCCCCAAGGGCTCCCCGTACCACTCGCGCTGCAACGCGAGGTTGCGCTGGACGATCTTGTGGTCCTCCACCTTCGCCTCTCCCCTGACCGGCTTGGACGTGTCAGGCATCTTGCCAGGTAAGTGGCCCCGCCATGGGGTGTTCCACCCAGGTGGTTCAACGCGTCACGCGTCGTCCAGCGGCAGGATGTCCCGCGTTTCCGCGACGTCCCGGTGCATCTGGTCCAGCAGCCCGTCGACGCTGTCGAACTTCTCCATGCCGCGCAGCCGCTCCACGAAGTCCAGCCCGACCCGCTGGCCGTAGAAGTCCTCGTCCACGTCCAGCACGAACGCCTCCACCCGCCGTTCCCGGCCGGAGAAGGTCGGGTTCGTGCCGACGGACACCGCGGCCCGCAGCCTGCGCCCGCTCGAGTGGATGAACCAGCACGCGTAGACGCCGTCGGCGGGCACGGCGGCGAACCGCGTGGTCGAGAGGTTGGCGGTGGGGAAGCCGAGCTCCTTGCCGCGCCCGTCCCCGCGCACCACGATGCCTTCCAGCCGGTGCGGCCGGCCCAGCGCCTGCGCGGCGGCCTTCACGTCCCCGGCGTCGATGCACGCCCGGATGTAGGTCGACGAGTACGTCACGCCGTCGTCGGTCACCAGATCCGCCCCTTCGGTCCCGAACCCGAACCGCTGTCCCAGCGCGCGCAACAGGTCGACGTTGCCGGCCGCCTTGCTGCCGAAGGTGAAGTTCTGCCCGACCACGACCGCGGCCACGTGCAGCCGGTCGACCAGGACCTCGTGCACGAACTCGTCGGCGGGCATCCGCGACACCTCGACCGTGAAGGGGATGACGCAGAACACGTCGACCCCCAGCTCCTCCACCAGCTCGGCGCGTCGGCGGAGGCTGGTCAGCTGGGCGGGGTGGCTGCCGGGTCGGACGACCTCGGACGGGTGCGGGTCGAACGTCACGAGGACGGACGGCACCCCCTTCGCCGCGGCCAGCCCGACAGCCCGGCCGATGAGCGCCTGGTGCCCCCGGTGCACCCCGTCGAACACCCCGATAGTCACCACGCACCGACCCCAACCACCGGGCAGGTGCTCCAGCCCACGCCACCGTTGCACGGGGTGCAGCCTACGTGGACCGGTCCCGGCCGCCGGAGCTGGGCGAGCCGCCCGATCCCGCCCCACCTGCCCCGTCCCCGGCCGGCACCGCATTCCCGCGGTCCGGTGGTCACTGCCCCCGGTCGTGGCGGATGTCCCGTCCCGCCTGGTGGATCGTGCCGCCCTCGTGGGCGGTGGCGTTCTGGTTGATCGTGGGGCCCGAGTGGAGGGTGACGGAGCCCAGCGTGCCCGCCTGGACGACGCCGCCGTGCACCGTGCCGGTGACGCTGTTGTGCACACCGGCGGCCCTGGCCGGTTCCGGCTGCTGCTGGTGGCGCTTCCGCTCCGAGCGCTGCGCGGCCAGGCCGACGACGACGCCGATCGCGGTGAGCACGACCACGCCGCCCCACGTCCAGGGGTTGCCGCCCTGGTCCGTGGCCAGGTTGACGGCGACCCCGGTCGCCGAGGTGACCACGCCGGCCGCGGTCGGCCACACCCATCTCGCCATGACACCCACGGTAGGCCTATCCGGCCGGCGTGAGAACCACCAGCGGTTTGGCGATGGGGCCCTCGTCCTTGGCCAGGGCGACGACGTGGCCGTCCGGGCCGAAGACGCCGTAGGTCCCGTCCAGGCCGCCGGCCGCGAGGCGTTGGCCGTGGGACAGGGCGATGGCCTCGCGCGGGGCGATCTCGCGGCGGGGGAAGGCCTTGGTGACGGCCTCGTCCAGGTTCAGCGACAGGCCGGGCGACTCCTCCAGCTGCGCCAGCGTCTTCGCCACGCGCAGGTCGAACGGGCCGACGCGGGTGCGGCGCAGGGCTGCCAGGTGGCCGCCGACACCGAGGTCCGCGCCCAGGTCGCGGGCCAGCGCGCGGACGTACGTGCCGGACGAGCACTCCACCATCACGTCGAGTTCGACCGCGGCGTCCTCGCGGCGGATCGACAGCACGTCGAACCGGTGCACGGTCACCGGGCGGGCCGGAATCTCGACCGCCTCGCCGTCGCGGACCCGGGCGTAGGCGCGCTTACCGTCGATCTTCACCGCGCTGACCGCGCTCGGCACCTGCTGGATCGGCCCGGTGAGCCGCGCGACGCCCGCCCGGATCGCGTCCTCCGCCACCCCGGACGCGTCCGAAGTGGACAGCACCTCGCCCTCGGCGTCGTCGGTGGTGGTGGACGAGCCGAGCCGGATGGTGGACAGGTAGGCCTTGCTGTCCAGCGCCAGGTGCCCGAGCAGCTTCGTCGCCCGCTCCACCCCCAGCACCAGCACACCGGTCGCCATGGGATCGAGGGTGCCCGCGTGACCGACCTTCCGGGTACCGAGGATGCGGCGGACCTTCGCCACCACGTCGTGGGACGTCATGCCGTCCGGCTTGTCTACGACGACCAGACCTGGCTGCACAGCGGGAGTTGATGCGGACACGACCGGGTATCCTAGGCCTCCGCGAGAACGTCCCAGCGCCGGCGACGCAACTGCACCGGCACCCGCTCCCCGCGCTCCTCCGCGGCGAACACCGCGGCCCGCGCCCGGCGCCACCACACGGCCGTCCGCCACACGCCCAGCACGAGCACGGAAACCACGGCCAGGAAAGCGATCCGGTACGCCTGCGCGGCCGGCAGCCCGTCGACCAGGTCCAGCAGCACACCGACGGCCAGCGCCGTGAACGTGATCGCCGCGAAGCCACCGACGTTCGCCACACCGGTGGCCGTGCTCACCCGGTGCAACGGGTTGTAGTCGCGCACCAGCGCGAACGCCACGCCGGACGCCGGACCACCCACCGCGAGCACCCCGAACACCACGTACAGCAAGGCGGGCGGCAGCACACCGCCCGGCCACCCGAGCAGCACCGCCCAGCACACCAGGGCGGCGGCGAGGTACCAGCCGACGATCGGCATCCGCCACTCCGGCCGGCCCGCCATCACCGCGCCGGTGATCGGTCCGGCGACGATCCCCACCACCACGAGCAGGCTCAGCACCGCCGACGCGTCCGGCCGGCTCATGCCCTGCGCCTCCACCAGGTACGGGAAGCCCCACAGCAGCCCGAGCAACGCGGGCGTCGACATGGACGCGAAGTGCACCCAGAACCCGAGCCGGGTGCCCGGCACCCGCCAGGCCACCGCGACCCGCTTCGCCACCGTGCGCAGCGGCACGGCATCGGCAGGCGGCTGCGGCACGCCGTCGGGCACCTCGCGCACCCGCCAGGCGACGATCCCCGAGTACAGGGCCGTCGCCGCGCCCGCGATCAGGAACGTGGCGGTCCACCCGGCGTTCTGGAGCAGCAAGGTCAACGGCAGGGTGGCCACCAGGTTGCCCGCGCCGCCCAGCGCGGCGGACAGCGACATCACGACCGTGAACCTGCGCGGCGGGAAGTGGGCGGCGGCCAGGCGCAGCACGCTCACCCAGGTCATGGCGTCACCGACGCCGAGCACCGCCCGTGCGGCCAGCCCCAACGGGTACGACGAGGCCAGCGCGAACATCAGCTGGCCGACACCCATCAGCAGCGCGGCGGCGGTGAGCACCCGACGCGGCCCGAACCGGTCGACCAGCAGGCCGGTGGGGATCTGCATCATGGCGTAGAGGCCGATCTGGAGCACCGTGAACGTGCCCAGCGCGGCAGGACCGACGTCGAACCGGTCGGCGGCCTCCAGCCCGGCGACGCCGAGCGACGTGCGGTGGAACAGGGCGGCGAGGTAGACGACGACGGCGGTGGACCAGATCAGCCACGCCTGCTTCGTGGCACGATCGACCGGCAAGGCAGAACTCCTCGTGTTTCCGTGCGGCGGCACTCCGTCCATCGGAAACACTTGCCTATTGTTAACGATTCCGGTACGTGCGCCTCACCACACCACGCCCACCCGTGCCCACCTGCCCGAACGCGTTCTCACCAGCAGCGTGACCAACCGCAGCACCATGAACGCGGACAGTCCCGACCAGATGCCGACCAGCCCCCAGCCGAACGCCAGCGAGGCCCACACCAGCGGCAGGAAGCCCACCGCCGCCGACACCAGCGTCGCGGTGCGCAGGAACCCGGCGTCCCCGGCACCGAGCAGCACCCCGTCGAGCGCGAACACCACACCCGCGATCGGTTGCAGGACCACGAAGAACCACCAAGCGTGCGGCACCTCGCCGAGCACCAGCGGATCGCTGGTGAACAACGGCGGGATCACCCCGGCGAGCGCCGCGAACACCGCCCCGAGCAGCACCCCGAACCCGAGTCCGTAACCGGTGATCTGCCACGCGAAGCGCTTGGCCTCCTCCTGCCGGTGGGCACCCAGCGCCTGGCCGACGATCGCCTGCGCGGCAATGGCCAACGAGTCCAGCACCAGGGCCAGGAACGTCCACAGCTGCAACACGATCTGGTGCGCACCCACCGCCGCCACCGACGTGCGCGCGGCCACCGAGGCGGCGGAGATGAAGCAGGCCTGGAACGCCAGGCTGCGCAACACCAGGTCCCGCCCGAGCCCGAGCTGCGCCCGCATCAGCTTCGGCTGCGGCTTGAGCGCCACGTCCTCGGCGAACAACGCCCGGAAGAACAACCCGGCGGACAACACCTGGGCCACCACGTTGGCAACAGCACTGCCCTCCAACCCCCACCCGGCCACGTGCACCAGGAGTGGACAGAGCACAGCCGACAGCCCGTTGCCCAACAACACGTACCCCAAGGGCCGAACCGTGTCCTCGACCCCGCGCATCCACCCGTTGCCCGCCATCGTGACCAACACGAACGGCGCCCCGAACAACGCGATCCGCAACCAGGCAACAGCCTGGTCGGCCACCTCACCGCCGGCCAGCAGGTGAGCGGCAGGCGCGGCGAGCAACTGCCCGACCACGATCACCACCAGCCCGACGGCCAGCGCCAACCAAGTGGCCTGCACACCCTCCTGGACCGCGTCCGCACGACGGCCGGCCCCGAACAACCGGGCAGTCCGGGCCGTCGTGCCGTAGGAGAGGAACGTCAACTGGGTGGCGACCTGGGTGAACAACACCCCGCCCAACGCCAACCCGGCGAGCGGCAAGGCCCCCAGGTGCCCGACCACAGCGGTGTCGACCAACACGTACAACGGCTCGGCAGCAAGAACCCCCAGCGCGGGCACCGCCAACCCCAACACCCGCTTCGCCGGCACCCGCGATCCCACGCCCGCCCCTCCCGCCCCGACAACTCAAGGGCCGGTCAGAGCAGCCCCCCGCTCCAACCTCTCACGAACCACCGACATTCCGACAACCACCCGGCGCCTCACGCCCTGACACACAGCGTGCTTGCATCTTCCAAGCTTTGGCGTTATGAGATCCCTGGCGGCCTGCCCATCCGGCGAGGACTCTTTTCAGCTTTTCAGCGGCAGCGGTCCGCGACATGCGCGCCACCCCACGCACCCCGGCCTCACCCCGAGCACCCAGACCTCAACCCCGCGCAACCGTCTCCAGCGCATCCCGCAACCGGCCCACCACACCCGCAGCGTCACCCTCGGCCGTGAACCCGGCCGCCAACCGATGCCCACCCCCGCCGAGCAACTGCGCGACCTCGCGCACGTCAACCCGGCTCACCGCACGCAAGGACACCGACCAGTACGACGGCCGCAACTCCTTCAGCACCGCCGCCACCTCGGCCTCGGCAGTGGTCCGAACGAGGTCCACCACGCTCTCGACCTCCTCCGGACGCAACCCCGCCGCATCCTCCAAGGTCACGACAGCGTGCACGAACCCCATCCCGCCAGCCGCCGAGCGGTCCAACGACGCCCGCGCCAGGACCTTCGCCAACATGGCCAGGTACTCGAAGGGGTGCGAGTCCATCAAGGGCCGGGCGACGGCCTCCGCGTCCACCCCGGCCGCCAACAGCCGAGCCGCCACCTCGTGCGTAGCGGCACTGGCGTGCCGGAACGACCGGGTGTCCGTCACCAACCCGGCATAGATGCACCGCGCGACGGGCTCGTCCAGCTCGACACCCAGCTCGTCCAGCAACCGCAGGACCACCAGCGCGGTCGCCTCGGCCGCCGGGTCGACCACGTTCACGGTCCCGAAGCCGGGGTTGGACACGTGGTGGTCCAGCACCACCACGGTCCCCGCCGTCCGCACCCGGTCCGCCAACGGCCCGAGCCGCCCCACCGACCCCGTGTCCAGCGCCACCAACACCTCCGGCGCCGCGGGCACCTCACCCGCCGGCACCAGCAGCCCGGCCACGTCGAGGTCCCGCAGCGTCTCGGGCACGGAAGCGGGTGCCCCGAAGGACACCCGCACGTCCTTGCCGAGCCGCTGCAGGACCAAACCCAGGGCCAGCGCACTGCCCAGCGCGTCCGCGTCCGGGTTCACGTGGGCCAGCAGGGTCACGTCGGAGGCGGCGGTCAGGGCGGTGGCTGCGGCCGTCAGCGCGGCGCTCAGGTCGTTGGACACGTCCGGAACGCTAGTCCGCTTTTTCCGCTTCACGCGGAGGCTTGTACGGGTCCGGCTCACCCGCCGGTTCGGCACCCGACGCGATGCGGGCCACCTCGGCGTCCGCCTCCCGGGCGCGCTCCAGCAGCTCGTCCATCCGCCGGGCCTCGTCGGGCACGGTGTCGGTGACGAACGTCAGGGTCGGGGTGAACCGGACGCCGGTCTGCTGGCCCACCATCGTGCGCAGCACGCCCTTGGCCTTCTCCAGCGCCGCTGCGGCGCCCACCAAGTCCGGCTCGGCGTCCAGCTTCTCGCCCAGCACCGTGTAGTAGACCGTCGCGTCGTGCAGGTCACCGGTCACTCGCGTGTCGGTGATCGTCACCCGCGCCAGGCGCGGGTCCTTCACCTGGTGCTCCAGCGCGGAGGCCACGATCTGCGAGATCCGCTTGGCCAGCTTGCGCGCCCGTGCCTGGTCGGCCACGGCGCTCCCTCCTCCGTACTCGCCAGCCGCCTCTTGCGGCGGCCTCAGTCGTCCTCCGGCCCGACCAGCCTGTGGCGGGCGGAGAGCAGTTCCAGTTCGGGACGGCCGGCCACCAGTCGCTCGCAGGCGAACAGGACGTCCCTGACATGCTCGGCGTCGGCGGCCACCGCCGCCACTCCGATCAGCGCGCGGCGGTGCAGGTCGAGGTGACCCGCTTCCGCCGCGGAAACCTCGAACCTCCGGCGCAGTTCCGCCACCACGGGCTTCACCGCGGACCGCTTCTGCTTCAACGAGTGGACGTCGCCGAGCAGCACGTCCAGCTCAAGGGCACCCACGTACAAGTGTCATCACCATGGGGTAGGAGGGGGCCGCCGCCACGACAGCGACGGCCCCCGGTGTCCGAAGACGATCTACGCGCGCGGCTTCTCGCGCATCTCGAACGTCTCGATGACGTCGCCGACCTTGAGGTCGGCGTAGTTGCCGAGCGTCAGGCCGCACTCGAAGCCCTCGCGGACCTCGGTCGCGTCGTCCTTGAACCGCCGCAGCGAGCTGATCGGCAGGTTCTCCTGGACCACGTTGTTGTCGCGCAGCAGGCGGGCCCGCGCGTTGCGGCGGATCTCGCCCGACAGCACCATGCAACCCGCGATCGTGCCGACCTTGGAGGACTTGAAGACCTCGCGGACCTCCGCGCGGCCCAGCTGGACCTCTTCGTACTCCGGCTTGAGCATGCCCTTGAGGGCCTGCTCGATCTCGTCGATCGCCTGGTAGATCACCGTGTAGTAGCGGACGTCCACGCCCTCGCGGTTCGCGAGTTCGGTCGCCTTGCCCTCGGCCCGGACGTTGAAGCCCAGGACGATCGCGCTACCGGCGACGGCCAGGTTGATGTCGCCTTCGGTGATGCCACCGACACCGCGGTGGATGACCCGCAGCTCGACGTCGTCGCCGACCTCGATCTTCATCAGCGCGTCTTCCAGCGCCTCGACGGTACCGGAGTTGTCGCCCTTGATGATCAGGGTGAGGGCGCTGGTCTCCTTCAGCGCGGCGTCCAGGTCCTCCAGGCTCACGCGCTTGCGCCGCGCCGCGTTGGCGGCGTTGCGGGTGCGGGCCTGGCGGCGCTCGGCGATCTGCCTGGCCACCCGGTCCTCGTCGACCACGAGGAACGAGTCACCGGCGCCGGGCACCGAGGTCAGACCGATGACCTGGACCGGACGGGACGGCGTCGCCTCGGTGACGTCGTCGCCGTGCTCGTCCACCATGCGGCGGACGCGGCCGTAGGCGTCGCCGGCGACGATCGAGTCGCCGACCCGCAGCGTGCCGCGCTGCACCAGCACCGTGGCGACCGGACCGCGACCGCGGTCCAGGTGCGCCTCGATCGCGACGCCCTGGGCCTCCATGTCGGGGTTGGCCCGCAGGTCCAGCGACGCGTCGGCGGTCAGCAGGATCGCCTCCAGCAGCCCGTCGATGTTGACGGCCTGCTTCGCCGAGATGTCGACGAACATGGTGTCGCCGCCGTACTCCTCGGCGACCAGCCCGTACTCGGTGAGCTGCTGGCGGATCTTGGCGGGGTTGGCCCCCTCCTTGTCGATCTTGTTGACCGCGACCACGATCGGCGCGTTGGCCGCCTGGGCGTGGTTGATCGCCTCCACCGTCTGCGGCATCACGCCGTCGTCGGCCGCCACCACGATGACCGCGATGTCGGTCGAGTTCGCACCGCGGGCGCGCATGGCGGTGAACGCCTCGTGGCCCGGGGTGTCGATGAAGGTGATGAGGCGCGGGTTGCCCTCCAGCTCGGTCCGCACCTGGTAGGCGCCGATGTGCTGGGTGATGCCGCCGGCCTCGCCCTCCGCGACCTTCGCCTTGCGGATGGTGTCCAGCAGGCGCGTCTTGCCGTGGTCGACGTGACCCATGACGGTCACCACCGGCGGGCGGATCTGGAGGTCGTCCTCGTCACCGGCGTCCTCGCCGTAGGTGATGTCGAACGTCTCCAGCAGCTCGCGGTCCTCTTCCTCCGGGGACACGACCTGCACGTTGTAGTTCATCTCGGAGCCGAGCAGCTCCAGGATCTCGTCGGACACCGACTGGGTCGCGGTGACCATCTCGCCGAGGTGGAACAGCACCTGCACCAGCGAAGCCGGGTTGGCGTTGATCTTGTCGGCGAAGTCGGTCAGCGAGGCGCCGCGCGGCAGCCGGATGGCCTCGCCGTTGCCCTTGGGCAGGCGGACGCCACCGACCGACGGCGCCTGCATGTTGTCCATGTACTCCTGGCGCTTCTGGCGCTTGGACTTGCGACCGCGACGCGCCGGACCACCGGGACGGCCGAACGCGCCGGCCGCGCCACCGCGACCGCCGGGGCCACCGCCACCGGGACGGCCACCGCCGCCGCGGAAACCGCCACCACCGGCCGGGGCGCCACCGCCGCCACCGGGGCGGAAGCCGCCACCGCCGCCGCCACCGCCGCCACCGGGACCGCCGCGGAAACCGCCGCCACCGCCGCCGCCCCCACCGGGACCGCCGCGGAAGCCACCGCCACCGCCGCCACCGCCGGGACGACCGCCGCCGCCACCGGGGCCACGACCGCCACCGCCGGGACCGCCACCGGGACGGCCACCGCCGCCACCGCCGGGACCGGGCCGGTTGCCGGCCGGACGGCCGGGCATCATGCCCGGGTTCGGCCGGGGCGGCATGTTGCCGGGGTTGGGACGCGGGCCGCCGGGACCGCCGGAGCCACCCGGACGGGGGCCGGCCGGACGCGGGTCGCCGGGCTTGGGCGAGTTGCCGCGGTCACCGCGCTCGCCGCGCTCGGGACGGTCGCCCGGCGTGGCGGGACGCGGGGCCTGCGGACGCGGCGCGGGAGCGCCACCGCCGACACCGAACGGGTTGTTGCCCGGACGCGGCGGACGCGGACCGGCAGGCTTGGGGGACTGCGGGCGCGGCGGCACGACGGACGGGCTCTGCTGCTGGGCCGCCGCGGGCTGCTGCTGCGGCGCGCGGGGGCCGGGACGCGGACCGGCCGGCTTCGAGGCCTGCTGCGGCGCGGGGGCCGGAGCCGCCGCAGCCGCCGGAGCGGCCTGCGCGGCGGGTGCCGCCGGCTGGGGTGCCGGAGCCGCCGCCGGAGCGGGCTTCGAAACAGGCGCGGGAGCCGGGGCCGGGGCCGCCGGAGCGGGCTTCGGCGCGACCGGCTTGGGGCCGGGCACCGGACGCGGGCCGGGCTTGCCGACCGGGCCGGAGGGCTTCGCGTCGGACTTCGCACCGTCCGCCGGCGCGGAGGCCTGCGGCTGGGGCTTGGGGGGCGCCGGACGGGCGCCGGGCTTGGGCTTCGAGTCGGACTTCGACGCGTAGGCGTCCCTGAGCCGGCGGGCCACCGGGGCCTCGACGGTGCTGGACGCGGACTTCACGTACTCGCCCTGATCGGCGAGCTTGCTCAACAGTTCCTTGCTCGTGACGCCGAGCTCTTTGGCGAGCTCGTGCACGCGGGCCTTGCCTGCCACTGCACTCCTCTGGTGATGAGGCCGGCGGCTAGTCCCGTCGACCTCGTCTTAACGTCGCGCGTTCATGTCTTCAGCTTCACGGCTGACTCATGACGGGTCGACCTGCTTCCTTGCTTCGTGCGGGACGCGGGGCGATCCCGCGACCTGGTTCCCGAGTTGTTCGAGATGTCCGCGCAGACGTTCCACGTCGAGCGGCCCCGGAACCCGCAGGGCCCTCGGGAACGCCCTCCGCTTCTCGGCGTCGCGGAGACAGCCGGGATCGGGGTGCAGCCATGCACCCCGGCCGGGCAGTCGTCGGCGCGCGTCCGGGACCACGGTCCCGTCCACCGCCACCACGCGCAGCAACTCGGAGGGCGACGTCCGGACACGACATCCGATGCACGTGCGAACTGGGCTTTTGTGCGCGAAACCCGAATCCCGACGTCGAACCACTGAGAAGTCTATCTCCTGCCGCTCAATCAGCCGAACCGGATGTCGCCGCACCCGCCGGCGCGGCCCCACCGGCGTCCGCGTCGCTGCGGATGTCGATGCGCCAGCCGGTCAGCCGCGCGGCCAGCCGGGCGTTCTGGCCCTCCTTGCCGATGGCGAGGGAGAGCTGGAAGTCCGGCACGACCACGCGCGCCGTCTTGGCGCGTTCGTCGAGCACCCGCACGGAGACAACCTTGGCAGGTGACAGGGCATTCCCGACGAACGTGGCCGGGTCGTCGGAGTGGTCGATGATGTCGATCTTCTCACCGGCCAGCTCGCTCATCACGTTCCGGACGCGGGCGCCCATCGGGCCGATGCACGCGCCCTTGGCGTTGACGCCGGGCACCGACGACCGGACCGCGATCTTCGAACGGTGACCTGCCTCACGTGCCACCGCCGGGATCTCCACGGTGCCGTCGGCGATCTCCGGTACCTCCAGCGCGAACAGCCGGCGCACCAGGTTCGGGTGCGTGCGGGACAGCGTGATCTGCGGCCCGCGCGCGCCCCGTGACACACCCACGACGTAGCACTTGAGCCGCGAGCCGTGCTCGTACGCCTCACCGGGCACCTGCTCGGCGGGCGGCAGCACGCCTTCGGTGTCCCCTATCTGCACCACGACCATGCCCCGCGCGTTGGCGCGGGCGTCGCGCTGGACGACGCCGCCGACGATCTCGCCCTCCTTGGCCGAGAACTCGCCGAACGTCCGCTCGTGCTCGGCGTCCCGCAACCGCTGCAGGATCACCTGGCGCGCCGTGGTGGCCGCGATCCGGCCGAACCCCTCCGGCGTGTCGTCCCATTCCTCCGACACGGCCCCGTCCGGCCCCAGTTCCTGGGCCAGCACGCGCACCACACCGGTCTTGCGGTCGATCTCCACCCGCGAGTGCGAGTGGTGACCGTCGGTGTGCTTGTACGCGGTCAGAAGCGCGGTCTCGATGGCTTCCAGCACGGTGTCGAAGGGGATGTCCTTGTCCCGTTCGATCGCCCGCAGTGCGGCGATGTCGACGTTCACCCCGACTCCTCCTTCGATTCGTTCGAATGCGTGCCCTCCAGGAGCGCGAGCTCCTCGACGGGCGGCTGCTTGAACTCGACCTCGACCACGGCCCGCTCGACCGAGCGGTACTCGACCCGCCGCAACTCGCCCTTGACCAGCAGCACGACGCCGCTGTCGTCGGCGGCCCCGACCCGGCCGAACCACTCGACCTGGTCCGGCTGCTTGACCTTGACCAGCCGCAGCTTCGCCCGTTTCCAGTGGCGCGGCTTCGTCAACGGCCGGTCGGCGCCCGGCGAGGTGACCTCAAGCGTGTACGGGCCCGCGATGAGGTGCTCGTGCGCGTCGAGCGCGGCGGACACGGCGCGACTGGCCTGGGCGACCTCGTCCAGCCCGATCCCGTCGTCGCCGTCCACGACCACCTTCACCAGCCTGCGACGCCCAGCCGGGTTCACGTCGAGCGTTTCGAGGTCGAAGCCGATGGCCTCCACCGCTTCCCGCACGACGGGTGTTAGCTGCGCGGCGAGTTCTCCGCGCGGCGGGCTGGACACGTGGTGACTCCTTTCGGGTGCAGAAGGCACGGCAACCCCGGCCGACGCTGCACTCGCCGGCCGTTGGTCGCCCAGACTATCCCGTCCCGGCCGGCCCGCACGCCCCAGAGGCGACCACGGCCCCTCTGGCAGGATCGGCACACGTGATCGGAAGAACGGCGCTCAGCAGGCGCGGCGTGCTGTTGGCAGCGGCCACCGCCCCCCTGGCAGTAGCGTGCACCACACCCCCGCCCGCCCCACCGCCCCGCGACCCGCTGGCCGACCTGGTGGAGGCGGCCCGCGCGGACGCGGCCCTGGCCACCGCCGCAGGCGCCCCGGAAACAGCGGCGGCGAGAACCCGGCACGCCGACAAGCTCCAGGCCGAAGTCGACCGGGCCACCCCCAAGGTCCCCGGCACGTCCCCTTCCCCGACACCGGCACCGACGTCGTCGCCCGCGCCGCCCGCCAACCCGACCAGGGAGGCGTTGATCACGGCGTTGCAGGCGGCCCAGAAGCAGGCCGGGGACCTGGCCACCACGGTCCCGACCCACCGGGCGGGCCTGGTGGCCTCGGTGTCGGCCGGATGCGCGAGCCTGCTGGAGGCACTGTCATGAGCGTGGAAGCGGTGCAGGACGCCCTGGCGGCCGAGCACGCCGCGGTGTGGACTTATGGCCTGGTCAGCGCCTTCGTGGACCAGCAGGCGGCAGCCGTGGCGGATGGCGCCACAGCCCACCGTGCCCGCCGCGACACCACCGAACGCTGGCTGAGGGACAAGGGCGCCCAGCCGAAGCCCCCGGCCCCCGCCTACCTGCCACCCCAACCCGTGGACAGCGCGGCGTCCGCTATCGCGGCCCTGATCGCGGTCGAAACAGACGCCTGCGTCGCCTGGCGCGGCGTAGTGGAGCGCACAGACGACCAGGAGTTGCGCAAATCGGCCCTGGACGCCCTGACGACCTCCGCAATCCGAGCCACCAGATGGCGAAAGACCGCGGGCATCACGCCCTTGTCCATCGCCCTACCAGGCACAGCCGACGGCTGATCACACCCCCTGCGCCCCTCACACCCACCCACCAATGCTCAAGGACCTTCAAGCTCACAGAGCTTGAAGGTCCTCCCAGCATCCTTGGCGGCCTGCCCCGTCCGGCGAGGACGCTCTTCGCCCTCCACCCCGCCCACTCACGTCAACTCCGCCACCAACCGGAACGCATCCGCCGACACCCTCTTCATCAACGCGTTGTGCGCAGCCTCATCCGCCCCGTGCTGCACCGTGTCCGACTCGATGATGATCACGTCCCGGTCCTGCTGCTTGGCCGCGAACCCGCCAGACCCCAACGACCGCAACCCGGGCACCTGCACCGCCCCGTCCTTCACCAGGTCGTTGACGTTCCCGGTGCCGTCCCGACTGGTCAGCTCCTTCAACTTCGTCGCATCTTCCAGCGTCTTCATCCGCACCACTGACACGGACGTGTACACAGTTCGCCCATCCGGCGTAGTCGTCGTGAACAGCCCTCGCGTCAACTGCTGGCACGGCGTGTCCGTCAGGAACGTCTTCGTCTGCCCGTACGCGTGCGACGCGCACTGGCTGTCCTTCAGCGCCTCCGGCACCTGCGGTGACCGCGCGAACGTGAACTCCCCAGCCGCCGTGGACGTAGTAGGAGGTGTGGACGTCGGTGTCTCCTTCGGCATCACCGCCCACCACACCAACCCGGACACCACCGCCACCGCGAGCAGCCCCAACCCTTTGAGCAGCCATCCCCGCCGCTCGGCCCCGACCGGCCGAGACGCAGCAGCCGTCGGTGGTGGTGGTGGTGAACTCAACAGCGAATCAAGCTGCCCGATCTCCGACCGCCACAACGGCGCCGTATCCGTAGGCCCGGCCCCACCCGGCGCCCCAGGACCCCCAGGCCCCGGCAACCCGCCATGCACCCCACCCGGCCCCCGAGCCGGAGGCTGAGCCGGGACACGAGGTAACCGCTGCGTCACCTCTTCAGGTGATTCGGGAGGAACCGACACAATCAGTCACCGTAACGGACGACGGCTACCGCAGCGCTTCGAGCACGAGATCCACATCCTCCACCGTGTTGTACAGGTGGAACCCGAACCGCACCCGCCCCGCCCGCACCGACGACCGCACCCCCGCCGCCGCCAGCTTCTCCCCGGACCCCGCCGGCAGCTCCAGCGCCACGATCGCCGACCCCCGCGCCGGCAGCCCCAGCCCCGCCAACAACGAGTCCGCCAGCCCCACGTTGTGGTCCCGCACCGCCGCCAGGTCCAGCGAGGCCACGTACGGCAACGAAGCCGCCGCCCCGAACTGCGACAACCACACCGGCGAGATGTCCAGCCGCCGCGCGTCGCCGGCCAGCCTCAGCGGCAACCCGTACACCGTGGCCCACGGGTCCTCCCCGGCCCACCAGTTCGCCGAAACCGGCACCGCCCGCGCCAACCCGGCCGGCGAGCAGGCCAGCCAGGCGCACCCGCGCGGCGCCATGAGCCACTTGTACCCGGCCCCCACCACCCAGTCCGCCCACTCCAGCGACAGCGGCAGCCACCCCGCCGCCTGGGAGACGTCCAGCAGCACCGGCACCCCGGTGCCCCTCAACCCCTCCAGGTCGGCGATCCGCCCGTCCGCGGACTGGACCACGCTCACCGCCACCAGGTCGTGGCCGTCCACGGAGGACACCAGCGAGTCCAGCTCGACCTCGGTGACCTCCAACCCGCGTGCCGCGAAGGGGAACGTGAGCGACGTGAAGTCCCCTCGCGCCACCAGCACCCGAGCCCCGGCGGGCAACCCGGCGGCCACCGACGCCACCAGCTGCCCGACCGACGCCCCGATGGCGACCCGTTCGACCGGCACCCCGACCACCCGCCCGAACGCTTCCCGCGCGACGCCCACCACCGGATCGACGGCGGTCGGCGCGTCGGCGCCGGAACTCCACCGCCGGACGGCATCCGCGACCACCGCGGCGGCCGGAGCGGGCGGCACCCCGATCCCGGCGGTGTTCAGGTAGCCCGCGGGCACATCGAAAGCCGAACCGAACGCAGTACGCATGAGCTGAACCACTACCGCGCCCGCCCACCCAAGTCCACCCTTGGGCCGATGATTCTCAAACCTCAGACCTGAACGACACCGGTTTCATCCGGTGAGCCGGCCTTCAGACGCGCGTAAACCTGCTTCCGTACCCGCGCCACCACAGACCCGTCCTCGGCCACCACCTCCACCGGGAACCACAGCAGCGCCTTGCCGCCACCCGCCGCCTGCGAGCGCAGCTCCGCCAGGTGCTCATCGGTCAACCGGAACTCCGCGTACACGGTCCCCCGCCCCGGCCGCACGAACTCGATCTCGCCGGCCCGGTCCCACACCATGTGGTCACGGCCGAGGTGGCGCAGCACGAGCAGCATCCAGAACGGGTCGGTCATCGAGAACAGCGAGCCACCGAAGTGGGTGCCCACGTAGTTGCGGTTGTACCAGCGCAGTCGCATCCGCACCTTGGCGTACCGGTAGTCGTCGGAGATCGCCACGACCCGGATGCCCGCGAACAGGAAGGGCGGCCACAGGTTCATCCCCAGCCGCAGACGTGATGCCTTCATGCGCCCTATGTTACCCGCCGGTAATCAGCGCAGGACCAGCACGTTCCCACTGACCCGAGCCGCCGCCTCCGAGCACAGGAACGCGATCACCGACGCCACCTCCTCCGGCCGCGCCACCGGGAACCGCGCCCGCACCTCGTCGTTGACCCAGCCGGTGTCGGTCACCCCGGGCTTGACCATGTTCGCGGTGATGCCGTGCGGGGCCAGCTCCGCCGCCGCCGACAGCGTGTAGTTGTCCAACGCCGCCTTGGCCGCCCCGTAGGACACCTCGCCGGGGAACCCGCCGGGCCCGCCCGACGTGAGCCCCACGATCCGGCCCCAGTTCCCGCCCCTGGCCAGGTGCCGGCGCGCGAACTCGGCGATCAGCAGCGCCCCGGCCCGCGCGTCCACCGCGAACTGCGCGTCGAACGTCTGCGGCGTCACCGCCCGCTGCACCCGGCCGAACTGGTCGGTCTCGTTGGCCAGGAACGTGTCCTGCACCCACCCGGACGCGTTGTTGACCAGCACGTCCACCGGGCCGAACAGCTTCTCGGCGGTGTCGAACAGCAGCGCCGGCGCTCCCACGTCGGTGAGGTCGACCTCCAGCGCGTGCGCCTGCCCGCCGGCCTCGCGGATGGCCGCGACCACGGCGTCCGCGCCGGACTCCCGGCTGGTGAAGTACTCGTCGGGCAGGCTCGCGTCCGGCGCCGGGGCGTAGCGGAGGAACGAGATCAGCACCCGAACCCCCTGCTCGGCCAGCGCGCGGGCCGTGGCGGCCCCGATCCCCTGGTTCGCCCCGGTCACGATCGCGGTGTGTGGCACGAACCCGGATCCTGCCCGACCGGGCTCCCGACCAGCAGGGCCTTTTCCGCCGCGAGTGACGTCCACCACCTAGGCTGGCTTGTCATGCGCAGTGAAGAGATCGAGATCCGCACCGGCACCGACGAGGTCGTCCACGACCTGACCCGCGCGTGCGAGGAGTTCCTGCAAGGCGTCGACGGGGACGGTCTGCTGCACGTCTGGGTGCCGCACGCCACCGCCGGCCTGGCCGTCCTGGAGACCGGCGCCGGCAGCGACGAGGACCTCCTGTCCGCCCTGGAGACCCTCCTGCCCCGGGACGGCCGCTGGCGGCACCGGCACGGGACGCCGGGCCACGGCCGCGACCACGTGCTCCCCGCCCTGGTACCGCCGTACGCGACGATCCCGGTGCTAGGCGGTGTGCTGGCGCTGGGCACCTGGCAGTCGGTCTGCCTGGTCGACACCAACGTCGACAACCCCGTCCGCAAGGTCCGGCTGAGCTTTCTCGCCGGCTAGCACCAGCACCAGCCCCGCCACCGCGATCCCCGCGAACACCCACACCTGCGCGCCGGTGACCGTCCCGCCCTGCAACAACGCCCGCAGCCCTTCGGTGGAGAACCGGAACGGCGTCCACGACCACAGCACCGCCCGGTAGACGGGGTCCAGCAGCTCCGGCACCTGACCCGCCACCGCGGGGGCCATCAGGTACAGCGGTCCGAGCACCGCCATCGCCCGCAGCCCGAGCAGCCGCAGCAACCCGGCCTGGAGCAGCGCGAACGCCGCTCCCACCAACGCCAGGTAGCCCAGCACGTCCCAGCCCAGCGGCAACTCCGCGTCCCACAGCGCGAAGAACCCGGCCACGACGGCGACGCCCAGGACAGCGGCCGTGGTCGCCCCCGCCAGCCGCGACCACGCACCCGGCCGGCGAGCCAGCACCGTGAACGCCGCCCCGGCGACCAGCCCGGCGATCCACAGCAGCGCACTGGCCGCCAGCGGCGCCGTCCTCCCCGCGGTCGACGCCGGGTTCAGCACCACGACCTTCGCCGGAAGGCCGGCACCCTGCGCCACCCCCGTCAGCACCTGCTGCGCCACCTGCGTCCCGGACGGGTTCACCGCCCCGGACAACATCACCGTCGCGCCGCCGGGAACCAGCTCCAGCACCCCGTAGACGTCCTGCGACGCCAGCAGGCCACGGGCTTCGTCCGGCGTGGACACCCGCCAGCCGACCTCCTGCGAGGCCGTCCCCGCGAGCTTGTCCGCGACCGCGCGCAACGGCGGCGGGGCGTCCGGGCCGATTGCGACGGCCAGCGGCAGCCGGTCGGGGTGGGCGGTCGCCTGCACGCCGAAGGTGAGCAGCCCCAGCACGAGCGCGACGAGCGCCCCGGCGACGGCGGTGGCCACCGCGATGACCGCCGGCGGCCGGTCGAGTGGTGTGGCCATGGCTTCCTCCAGACCTCAGTTCATCACTTGTTGAATTAGGAGACTACGACCGCCTCGAACGCAAGTCAACGCGTGCTGAATTTTTCGGCAGGCCCCGGCCGGCGGAACCGGCAAGGTACGGTTTGGCCGTGACATACCCAGGTGACGGGCAGAGCGGCTGGGGTGGCCAGTCCGGCCAGGGCGACTGGGGACAGCCGGGCCACGGACCGCAACCCGGCTACGGACCACCGCAACCGGGATACCCCCAGCAGCCCGGCTACGGTCAGCCTCAACCCGAGTACGGGCAGCCGGGCTACGGTCAGCCGGGGTACGGCAACCCCGGCTACGGCGAGCAGCCCGGCTACGGCAACCAGCCGGGTCATGGCAACCAGCCGGGTTACGGCGACCAGCAGTACGGCGCCGGCTACGGCGGCCTCGGCGTGTTCTCCGGCGGCGACGAACCGCCGCCCGAGAAGAGCAAAGGCAAGCTGTGGCTCGTCATCGGCGTCGTGGTGCTGCTGCTGGTCGGCGGCGGGCTCACCACGTTCCTCGTCCTCCGCTCCGACGGGACGCAGACCACCGCGAACAGCAGCTCGCCGCAGCCGACCACGACGACCAGCGCCGCCAAGCCGACGACCACCACCAAGCCCGCCGGGCCGTCCTGCAAGCCGGCCAGGACGGACTGGAACTGCCTGCCCGTCGAGAGCCTGTCCTACAGCTACGACGTGCCGAAGGGCTGGGCACCCACGAGCGGCGCGGCCGACGTCCAGGGCATGAAGGACGTCCGGCTCACCGGCCTCACCGTGTACGGCGTCTACGAGTGCGGTGGCGCGCGGTACAACCGGGGCAGCACCGGCGGCGTGGTCGTGCCGCAGACCGACCTGGCCACCGTGGCGAAGGACTTCGCGCAGAAGCTCGGCACCCAGTACTACAGCTCGGGCAAGTCGGTCGACGTCAAGCTCAGCGAGCCCAAGGCGGTGAAGTTGCCCAACGGCAGCAAGCCGGAGATCGAAGGCGTGCAGGTGGACGCCACGGTGACCAGCAACGGCAACGACTGCCTGGCTTCCAAGGGCATGGTGAGGATCCTGGTCCTCAAGGGCAGCACGGGTTTCCACGTGTTCATGGCCAACGGCGACCTCGAAGGCGGCCCGGCCGACCCGAAGCCGGTGACCGAGGCGGACCTCCAGGCGATGGTCGACTCCGTGAAGCCGCTGGGCTGACGGGGTGGCGTACACCGGCCTGGGTGCCTACCCGCAACCGCGGCCACCGAAGCGCGGTCCACTGTGGATGGTGCTCGCGGTGGTCGGCGTGCTCGTCCTCGTCGGCGGTGGGACGGCCGTCGTGCTGCTCAACGGGAAGTCGGCACCGCCCGCGCCCACCACGAGCTCCGAACCGCCCGAGCCCGAGTGGCCGGTGGTCGAGGACACCCAGGCGGGTGTCGCCTACCAGGTGCCGCCGTCCTGGAAGTCCGGCGGCGGCGGGGCGTCCGGCCGGGTCCGGCTGACCCAGTCGCGGGTGTCCCGGCCGTTCGAGTGCCAGGGGCGCAGCATGATCCAGGCGCAGGTCGCGTCCGGATCGGTGATCGACGACGACCTCGCCGACGTCGCGACCACCGTGGCCCGCGACATCGCCAAGGGCGGCTACACCGTGGAGGGGCGGCAACCGGAGCTCGCCGGGCCCGACGTGCGCGGCGACGAGGAGCGGACCGTGGTGAGCTTCGGCGTGACGCCCAGAGCGGTGAACCCGTGCTTCGCGCCCAAGGCGACGGTGACCGCGGTGGCGCTGCGCAACGGCCCGAAGGCCACCGTGGTGGTGCTCAACGTCGCCGAAGGCGGGCCGCACGCGGCGGAGGGGCCCGGCGAAGAAGAAGCCGATCGGATCCTGGAGAGCGTGCGACTGCTGTGAACACGTTGGTGCTGTGGGACATCGACCTGACCCTGATCGACGCCCGAGGCCTCGGCCACACCTGGTACCGGACCGCGCTGCACGCCGTCGCCGGCCTGGACCTGGTGCACACGCCGAGCTTCCCGGGACGCACCGAACGCGCGATCACGCAGGAACTGCTGATCTCGCACGACCTGGAGCCCACCGAGGAGCTGATCGCCCGGCTGCACGCGGAGCTGATCGACGTGGCGACCCGGGAGCACACCCTGCTGCCGTCCCGGGGGCACGTCCTGCCCGGCGCGTCGGCCGCGCTGGAAGCGTTGGCGCGGCAGGAGGACGTCGTGCAGTCGCTGGTCACCGGGAACCTGGTGGAGATCGCCCGGTACAAGCTGGCGGCGTTCGGCCTGGACACCCACCTGGACTTCGAGATCGGCGGCTACGGCTCGATCTCCGAACACCGGCCGGAACTCGTCCTGGAGGCCGTGCGGCTGGCGTCCGCCAAGCACGGCAAGGACTTCGAGGCCGTCGTCATCGGCGACACACCGCACGACGTGGACGCGGCCCTGCACCACTCGGCGTTCGCCATCGGCGTGGCCACCGGGCGCAGCAGCGTCGCCGAACTGCGCGCGGCGGGCGCGCACGTCGTGCTCGAAGACCTCGCCGACACCGCCGCCGTGCTCGCGGCCGTTCTCGAACGCTGAACCGCCAAGCCGCAGTGGTGACCACTACAGCGGGACGGGAACGAACTGCCCGGGGCTCGCCGATGGACCGGTCGTGCCCAGTCGGGTCCGACGGCGGTAGGCGTTCTGCGGCCACCGCCGTCGGACCGGACGGGCTCAGCCGCGGACGACGTCCAGCAGGTGCCGCACCACCTCGGGCACCGACACCTCGACGCGCTCGCCGGAACGGCGGTCCTTGACCTCCACCACGCCGTTGGCCAGGCCGCGGCCCACCACCAGGATGGTCGGCACGCCGATCAGCTCGGCGTCCGCGAACTTCACGCCGGGGCTGGCCTTGCGGTCGTCCAGCAGCACCTTCAGGCCCGCCGACGACAGCTCGCCGGCCAGCTGCCCGCCGGCCGCCAGCAGCGCCTCGTCCTTGCCCGCCACCACCACGTGCACGTCGGCGGGTGCCACGTTGCGGGGCCAGATGAGGCCGCGCTCGTCGTGGCTCTGCTCCGCGATGACCGCCACCAGGCGGGACACCCCGATGCCGTACGAGCCCATGGTGATCCGGACGGGCTTGCCGTCCGGGCCGAGGGCGTCCAGCGAGAACGCGTCCGCGTACTTGCGGCCCAGCTGGAAGATGTGGCCGATCTCGATGCCGCGCGCGGCGACCAGCACGCCCCTGCCGTCGGGCGACGGGTCGCCCTCGCGGACCTCCGCCACGTCGATCGTGCCGTCGGGGGTGAAGTCGCGGCCCTGCACCAGGTCCACCACGTGGTGGTCGGCCTTGTCCGCGCCGGTCACCCACGCCGTGCCGCGCACCACGCGCGGGTCGACCAGGTAGCGCACGCCGTTCGCCTGGAGCGCCGCCGGGCCGATGTAGCCCTTGACCAGGAACGCGTTCCGGGCGAAGTCGGCGTCCTCCAGCATGGACACCTCGGCGGGCTCGACGGCCGCCTCCAGCCGCTTGAAGTCCACCTCGCGGTCGCCGGGCAGGCCGATCGCGAGCAGGGTCGACTCCTTCGCGCCGGGTGCGGTCAGCTTCACCAGGACGTTCTTCAGCGTGTCCGCCGCGGTGAAGGTGCGGCCGAGGCCCGCGCCGTTGAGGAAGTCGACCAGGGACTCGATGGTCGGCGTGTCGGGCGTGTGGTGGACCTGCGCCGCGGGCTTGTCCTCGACGCTCTGCTCGGCGGGCGCGGGCGTCGTCACCGCCTCCACGTTCGCCGCGTAGTCCGACTCCGTGCTGCGCACGAAGGTGTCCTCGCCGGTCGGCGCGACCGCCAGGAACTCCTCCGACGCCGAGCCGCCCATCGCGCCGGACGTGGCGGAGACGATCACGTACTCCAGGCCCAGCCGGTCGAAGATGCGGGTGTAGGCGTCGCGGTGCTGCCGGTAGGAGTGCGCCAGGCCCTCGTCGGCCAGGTCGAAGGAGTACGAGTCCTTCATCAGGAACTCGCGGCCGCGCAGGATGCCCGCGCGGGGCCGTGCCTCGTCCCGGTACTTGGTCTGGATCTGGTAGAGCGTGACCGGGTAGTCCTTGTACGAGGAGTACTCGCCCTTCACGGTGAGCGCGAACAGCTCCTCGTGGGTGGGTCCGAGCAGGTAGTCGGCGCCCTTGCGGTCCTTGAGGCGGAAGAGGTTGGGGCCGTACTCGGTCCACCGGTTGGTGGCCTCGTAGGGCTCCTTCGGCAGCAGCGCGGGGAACTGGATCTCCTGCGCGCCGAACGCGTCCATCTCCTCGCGCACGACCCGCTCGATGTTGCGCAGCACCCGCAGGCCCAGCGGCAGCCACGAGTACCCGCCCGGCGCGACGCGGCGCACGTAACCGGCGCGGACCAGCAGCTTGTGGCTGGGGACTTCGGCGTCGGCCGGGTCCTCGCGCAGAGTGCGCAGGAACAGCGACGACATCCTCGTGATCACGGTGGGTGCTCCTCGTGGCGGGGTTGTCCGAGAAAGGGTAGTGAACAGGGCCTGGCCGGTTCCAACGGGTTACGGCGCGGGACGACGGCCACCGCGAGGTCGCCCGTGGTCGTCCGGGGCGGAGTGGACGTGGTCCCCGTGACCGGATCGTGCGCACGGGACGTGGAGACGGCCCTCGGGTACCGCCCTTCCGCTCCCGGCCGGAGGCGTTGCCGCAGGTCATCGCGTCGGCAGCGGGAAATTGTCGGGGGTCGGGTCTACCGTTCGGAGCATGACGTTCACCATCGGCATGATCACCATCGACACCCCGGACCCGCACAAGCTGGCGGACTTCTGGACCAAGGCGCTCGCCACCGAGGTCCTGGAGGACTGGGGCGAGTTCATGGTGCTCGCACCGCCCGCGGAGGGCGGGGTGCAGCTGGGGTTGCAGCGCGTGGACGACCCGACACCGGGGAAGAACCGGGTGCACTTCGACACGCACGTGGCGGACCGGGTGGCCGAGGTGGCGCGGCTGGTCGGGCTGGGTGCGACCGAGGTGGCGGAGCACACCGTGCCGGGGCTGACGTGGACCGTGCTGGAGGACCCCGAGGGCAACCAGTTCTGCGTGGGCCAGCCCGGCTGAGCGGCGGCCCGGGCCCGGGGGTGCGGTTCGGGCGTCGGCGCGCGCTCCGCGGTTCCGGATCGCGGCTGCGGTTCGGGGTTGCGGGGTTGCGGGGTTGAGGGGTTGCGGGGTTGAGGGGTTGAGGGGTTGAGGGGTTGAGGGGTTGAGGGGTTGAGGGGTTGAGGGGTTGAGGGGTTGAGGGGTTCCGGCACTGCGCTGCCGCTCCAGTGCCCGGCCCGGGGCGGTGGTCGATCGAGCGAGCCGGACGTCACGGTGCGGTGCGAGGCGGCGGTTCGGCGGCGCTGACCGGCGCATTAGGCTTCCGGCTCGTGCTGGTACTGCTCCCCCCGTCGGAGACCAAGGCGATCGGCGGCGACGGCGCGCCCCTCGACCTCGAACGCCTCGCGCGTCCCGAGCTCAACCCCGTGCGCGCCAAGCTGGTCGACGCCCTGGTCGACCTCGCCGCCGACGTGCCCGCGAGCCTCGCCGTCCTGGGCCTGTCCGAACGCCAGGAGCTTGAGGTCCAGCGCAACGCCGAACTCCGCACCTCGCCCACGCTGCCCGCGCTGGACCGCTACACCGGTGTCCTCTACGACAACCTGGACCTGAAGACCCTCACCAGGGCCGAACGGTCCCGGGCCGCGAACCGGCTGGCGGTCGCCTCCGCGCTGTTCGGCGTGGTGCACGGCGGCGACCCGATCCCGGCCTACCGCCTGTCCGGCGGCAGCGTGCTCCCCGCGATCGGACCGCTGGGCAACCTCTGGCGCCCGGTGCTCAACCCGTCGCTGGCCGGGACCGACATCATCGACCTGCGCTCGGCCCCGTACTCGTCGCTGGCGAAGATCCCGCACGCCATCACGGTCCGCGTGGTCACCGAGGACCCCGCGGGCCGGCGCCAGGCGGTCAGCCACTTCAACAAGGCGCACAAGGGCCTGCTGGCCCGCGCCATCGTCAGGTCGCGGGCCGGGGTGAAGTCCGTGCGCTCGCTGGTCAAGATCGCCGCCGCGGCCGGGCTCCGGCTGGAGCCGACCGGGGACAGGGCGCTCGACCTGATCGTCTAGACCGATCGCAGCGAGTACCGGGCGCCCGTCGGACGGCGGGGCGCGGTGTGCGCGGCTGTCGCGTGCAGTTCGCCGGCCACGCGGGCCGCGTCACGGTCGTCGACGTCGTAGCTGCCGGCGAGCCGGGAGCCGAAGCGGTTCTGGCGGTGGTGGTTGCGCTCCAAGCCGTAGACGACGAGCGCCACGACGGCCAGCGCGACAAGTAGTGCGGTCATGGCACCAACTATGCGACCACCAAGAAACAGCCACAATTGGCACTCTTGCCGTTGTCCGTCAAAATCCAGCCAGCTATGCTCGCGGTCATGCTCACCTCCGTGGCCGTGCCGCTGATCGACGGCGTCACACCGTTCGAGTTCGGCGTGATCTGCGAGGTCTTCGGCATCGACCGCACCGAGGAGGGCGTGCCGCTGCTGGACTTCCGGGTGTGCGGCGAACGCCCCGGCGAGCCGGTCCGGATGAGCGTCGGCGCGTCCGTCATCCCGGAGTACGGCTTCGACGCCCTGGACACCGCCGACCTGGTCGCGGTGCCCGCGTGCGCGATCCGCTCCGAGTACCCGCGCGCGCTGCTCGAAGCGGTCGGCCGCGCGGGGATGCTGCTGTCGGTGTGCAGCGGGTCGTTCGTGCTCGGCGAGGCGGGCCGACTGGACGGACGGCGCTGCACCACGCACTGGCGGCACACCGACGAACTCTCCCAGCGGTTCCCCAAGGCCCAGGTGGACCCGGACGTGCTGTTCGTGGACGACGGCGACGTCATCACCAGCGCGGGCACCGCGGCCGGCATCGACGCGTGCCTGCACCTCGTCCGCCGGGAACTCGGCGCGGGCGTCGCGAACGCCATCGCCCGCCGCATGGTCGTCGCACCGCAGCGGGACGGCGGGCAGCGGCAGTTCATCCAGCCCACCACCACCCAGGCCGACAGCCTCCAGCCGACGCTGGCCTGGATGCTCGAACACCTCGACACCGAGCACTCCGTGGCGAGCCTCGCCGACCACGCCCGGATGTCCGAACGCACCTTCGCGCGCCGCTTCGCCGCCGAGACCGGCACCACCCCGCACCGCTGGCTGACCACCCAGCGGGTGCTGCGCGCACGCCAGCTGCTGGAGGAGACGCACCTCAACGTCGAGACCATCGCCCACCGCTGCGGGTTCGGCACGGCCGCCCTGCTGCGCCACCACTTCAACGCCGTGGTCGGCCTGGCGCCGAAGGACTACCGCCGTTCGTTCGCGCACGGGCCGGCCGGCCGGCAGCCGCCGAACGCGTGACTCACCGCAGTGAGTTGTCACCGCCGGTGATGGCCCTGCCACAATAGGCGAGTGAGCCCCGACACACCCGGCGCCGCCGCCGCCGAACAGGACGCATCGGAAGACGACACCGTCACTTCCGCGACGCTCCGCGGCCTCACCGAAGACCTCGAAAGCGACGCGCTGGACGCGCCGGAAACGTTGAAGCGCGTCTGGGCGGGCCTGTGCGTCGCGCGCCTGCTGGGTCTCCGCCTGGCCGCGTCCGGGCTGGTCAGGCTCCAGGCCAACGCCGAGTCCGTGGAACACCAACTGGCGCACGACCTGGCCACCACGGCGACCTTCACCCGCGAACCGCTCCACCTCCCGACCCCGGCGCAACCCGCACCCCTGCACCCGGAGGAGGTGGCCGAAGCCCTGGAGGCCCTGGTCGAGTTCAGCGCCACCGCCCGCCGCCGGATGCTGGCCTCCGCCCGGCTGGCCGCGCAGTGGCACGACGAGCGCGTACTGCGCCACGACTCCCTGGTGATGGGCGAGTTGGCGGCGGCCTGGCTGGGCCTGCGAGGCAGCTACCGCGTCGACCGCCGCTGTCCGCGCCCCTGACGGTCGTGCCCGACCGGCCCGGCCGGAGCACACCCGCCGAGGATTCGAGGAGCGCCCCCGCCGAGGATTCAATTGGCTTGCGGGCGAGGCGGGGTGTCGGGCAGCCTGGTCCCCGTACGCGCTGAAGTGCCGGTCGCACGGCGGAGACGAGGAGGTGCCCCCATGGCTACAGCTGTCCGGGACGTGGCACCCACCCGTCCTCTCGCCCCGACTGCCTAGCGCGCCGACCACACGCGCCGGTGGGGCGACCTCCTCCTCTTCTCCTGGAGCCCACCCAGTGCGCAAGCACGAGCACTTTCCCGACCCCGAAGACGATTCCGACGACTTCGAGACGTCCTTCGACCACGCCAACGACCTGGACTGGCGGGCGAAGCGCCGCAGCACCCGCAACGACGACGAGCCCAACCCGAACCGACGGGGGCGGCTCACCGAGGAGGCGCGCGACCGGCTCGCCCAGATGCGGGAGGACGCGCAGGCCGCCGACGTCCCGCCGGAGGGCGACCGCTGGTCCACCTGGGACACCGCCGACCACGGTCCCCAGCCGTGGCCGGAGTGGCTGGTCACCGACCTGTCCGCGGTGGACCGCGAGCTCGGCGTGCTGAAGACCGGCAAGGAGGCCGACGTCTTCCTGCTGGAACGCGCGTTGCCGGGCAGCGACCGGTCGTGCGTGCTGGCCGCCAAGCGCTACCGCAGCAACGACCACCGGATGTTCCACCGGGACGCCGGCTACCTGGAAGGCCGTCGGATGCGGCGGTCACGGGAGATGCGGGCGGTCGAGAACCGCACCTCGTTCGGGCGCAACCTGATCGCCGAGCAGTGGGCGGTCGCCGAGTTCGCCGCGCTGGCCCGGTTGTGGCAGCTGGGCGCCCCGGTGCCCTACCCGGTGCAGCGGGCCGGCACCGAACTGCTGCTGGAGTTCATCGGCACGGACGGTGCGGCGGCGCCCCGGTTGGCGCAGTTGCGGCCGGAGCCGGACGAGCTGCTGGACCTGTGGCAGCAGCTGGTGGAGGCGTTGAGCCTGTTGGCCTCGGCCGGCCTGGCGCACGGCGACCTGTCGGCGTTCAACCTGATGGTGCACGACGGCAGGCTGATCGTGATCGACCTGCCGCAGGTGGTGGACGTGGTGGCGAACCCGCGTGGCGCGGAGTTCCTGGAGCGGGACGTGCGCAACATCGCGGGCTGGTTCGGCTCGCGCGGGCTGGCGGAGGAGTCTGCCGACCCGCGTGCGCTCACCGACCTGCTGCTGGACGTGGCGGGTCTGCGCTGAGCGGGGTCCACCACACCACCTCCAACGCGGTGGCGACCGGCCGTCTCCGGCCGGTCGCCACCCGGTGGTAGCCAGTGGTCCGGGCTTCGGCGTGCGACACCGGCACCGGCCATGGTTGATCCGCAAAAATCGGGTTCCGCCAACCACTCCGGCCGCCATCACCATCGAGGCCGTCGGCACGGCCGCCGCCGCAACCGCCCACAGAACGCCGCCGAAAGAACGCGGAACGACGATCGTCTGCCCTTTCGCACCGTGGGATCTACTCCGTCCCAGCCACTGGGGAATCCGCCCAAACCCGTCCCGACGTGCACTGATATGGTTCCCGCTCACGGTCGGCAAGGTCCACGGGTTTGCCCGTCCCACCCCTCGTGTGCGACAAAACACCGCCAGGGTGCGAAAGTACGGCCGTTGATCGGCTAGACTGAGTGGTGCATCGCCCGGCGGCGCAACAACCGTTCGCGGCCCCAGACCCACCCAGGTCGCCAGACCCAGCAGGTCGGCGGTGCTCCCAACCACTATCGGCGCGCTACCGCGCCGGGCCCGTCCTTGCGATTCGCGCCTGCGTCAAGGCAGAAGCAATCCCCGAGACGTGCCTTTGTCCCGGAGGTTTGTTTTGCCACCACTGTCCCAAGGCCGTTCCGAGCGCCCCCAGTTCCGCAAGACGCGGAGCCGGCGCCCAGGCCAGGGCAACAACCGACGTCCCCAGCCGGTGCTGGAGACGACCGTTCCGGACCACGTCGAGAGCACGATGCCCGAAGGGCCGCTGCCCTCGTTCGCCGAACTCGGCCTGGCCGACGAGCTGCTCCGCGCGCTCGAGCAGGCCGGCATCACCGAACCGTTCCCCATCCAGGCCGCCACGCTGCCCGACGCGCTGGCCGGTCGTGACCTGCTCGGTCGCGGCCAGACCGGCTCCGGCAAGACGCTCGCGTTCGGCCTGGCCCTGCTGTCCCGCCTCGCGGGCGGGCGCGCCAAGCCGCTGAAGCCGCGCGCGCTGGTGCTCGTGCCGACCCGCGAGCTGGCCATGCAGGTCGAAGAGGCGCTGTCGCCGTTCGCCCGCTCGCTCGGCCTGTGGTGCCGGACGGTCGTCGGCGGCACCTCGTTCCCGCGCCAGATCGACGCCCTGCGCCGCGGTGTCGACCTGCTCATCGCCACGCCGGGTCGGCTGTCCGACCACGTGCGGCAGGGCACGGCCGACCTGTCCGAGGTGATGTTCACCGCGCTGGACGAGGCCGACCAGATGGCCGACATGGGCTTCATGCCGCAGGTCCGCGCCATCCTGGACCTGACCCCGGAGCACGGCCAGCGGATGCTGTTCTCCGCCACGCTGGACGGGGACGTGGACAAGCTGGTCCGCCAGTACCTGCACGACCCGGTGGTCCACTCGGTCGCGCCGCCCACCGGCAGCGTGACCACGATGGAGCACCACCTGCTGTTCGTGTCCGCCGAGGACAAGCAGTCCGTGGTGACCGAGGTGGCCGCCCGCGAGGGCCGCACGATCATGTTCGTGCGCACCAAGCACCACGTGGACCGGCTGGCGAAGAAGCTGCGCTCGATGGGCGTCGAGGCGGGCGCGCTGCACGGCGGCAAGGCGCAGAGCGCCCGGACCCGCGTGCTCGGCCAGTTCCGCGAGGGCACCACGCCCGTGCTGATCGCCACCGACGTGGCGGCGCGCGGCATCCACGTGGACGACGTGAGCCTCGTCGTGCACGTCGACCCGCCCGCCGACCCGAAGGACTACCTGCACCGCGCCGGTCGTACCGCGCGCGCCGGGCAGTCCGGCACCGTGGTCACGCTGGTCACGCACGACCAGCGGCGCGCCGTGCAGGGCCTGACGGCACGGGCGGGCATCCGCCCCGAGTCGACCAAGGTCCGTCCCGGTGACGAGGACCTGATCCGCATCACCGGTGCCCGGGTGCCCAGCGGCGTCCCGGTGCCCGAGCAGGAAGCCCCGGTCCGGGCCCGCCGCAGTGGCGGCGGCCCGCGCCGCACCGGTGGCGGCGGCTACGGCGGCGGGTTCCGCGGCGGCCGTTCGGACAGCAGCCGCGACCGTGAGCGCGGCGGGCGTCCGCGTCGGGTTTCGCAGCACTAGTTCCACGACGTGTGGTTCCGGCCCCCTGGCTTCGTCGCCAGGGGGCCGGTGTCGTGTGGTGGGGTAGTGGACCGGGCCGGTCGGGCGAGATCAGGACCGGTACCGGTACTCGCCGATCACTTCCGGCGTTCGGCTGCGCGCTCGGCTCACCGCATCCAGCCGTCACGCCGGCCGGCCGACGCCCGCCGGCCTGTCCACGCCACCCAGCCGACGCCACCCAGCCGGCGGCACCCGCCTGTCACGACATGAGCGCGTCGGCGCGGGCCGTTCGCATGTGCAGGACCGCCCGCCCGTCCCGCCGCGTCGTCACGAGCCGCGCCGCCCGCAGCACCCCGATGTGCTGCGACACCGCTCCCGCCGTGACCCCCAGCCGCGACGCCAGGTCCGTGGTGGACATGGGCGACACCAGCAACCCCAGCAACGCCGCCCGCGTCCGCCCGATCAACGCCGCCAGCTCGTCCGGCGCGGCCGCGTCCCGCTCCTCCCACAAGGTCCCGATCCCCCGCGCCGGGTACCGCACCACCCCCGGCCCCACCGGATCGACCGCCGCCCACGCCCGAGGCCAGCAGAACACGCTGGGCGACAACACCAGGCCGTCCTCCGCCAGGTCGACGCGATGCGGCTGATCAGCCCGCCGGTCCGCGTACAGCACCAGCTCGCCGCCCACCCAGCTCACCTCGGGGTGCAGTTCGTCGAACACCGCCTCCACCCCGCGGTCCGCCAACACCGCCGCGCGCGCGGCGACGTCCGCCTCCAGCACGGACACGATCCGCCGCCAGTGCGGCGCGATCAGCACCTCGTGGCACGCCCGCACCACCGCCGCCACCCGCTCCGGCACGCCCGCCAACTCGGCTTCCAGATCGGGCATCCGCACGTCCGGCACGGGCATCAGCACCGCGGGCTTCACGGGCCCCGCCAACAGGTCCAGCAGCACCGGCAGGTCGTGCACCGCCGACACCCGTTCCCGCGCCCACGCCACCCAAGGCAGGTGCACGGCGTGCGCACCGGGCACCCGCAGCCCGTCCACCGCCATCACCGTCTCGAACACCGGTGAATAGGCGAAGCGCACCTTCGCCAGCCCGACCCCGGCGAGCCTGATCCGCACCGCCACCGGCTATCCCTCCCTCCCGACGGGGTGCGGGCCCCACCGCGCACCGGGCAGCCGACACCAGTGAGCCACACGGTACGAACGCGCACGCTCTACCGCATGACAAAGACCTGGCACCGGCCGACGCTCCGGGTCGCCGGCGCGATGGCCGTGCTGACCCTCGTCACGCTCGGCGGGCTGCTGTTCGACGGTCGCGTGCTGCAAGGCGCTCCGCTGTGGCTCAAGCCGTTCAAGTTCGCGGTGTCGCTGGCCGTCTACTCGGCCACGCTGTCCTGGATGCTCTCCCTGCCGCACAAGGGGAAGCGCTGGACGTCCGGGCTCGCCACGCTGATCGCGACCGTCCTGCTCGTGGACGTCGCGCTGGTCGCGATCCAGGCCGCGCGCGGCACGTTCAGCCACTACAACACCGACGACGACACCTGGAACCAGGTCGTCCAGTTCATGTTCCAGTACTCCATCCCGTTGATGTTCCTGGCGAACGTCGTGCTGGCGGTGATCCTGTCGTTCCAGCGGCTCACCGCCGGCAACAGCCGCTCCGTCACGTGGGCCGTGCGGACCGGTCTGTCCCTGGCGATCGCGGGCATGGCCGTCGGGTACCTGATGATCTTCCAGTTCGACAAGCACGTCGAGACCACCGACGCGGCGGGCCGGGCGGTCGAGCTGCGCGGTGGGCACAGCGTGGGCGTGCCGGACGGCGGGGACGGCCTGCCGGTGACGGCGTGGAGCACCACGGGCGGCGACCTGCGCATCCCGCACTTCGTCGGGATGCACGGACTCCAGGTGATGATCCTGCTCGCGCTCGGCCTGACCGCGGTGGCGCTGCACGAGCGCACCCGGCTGCGACTGGTGCTGATCGCCGCCACCGGCTACTCCGGACTGCTCGCGCTGCTGACCTGGCAGGCACTGCGCGGCGAGCCGCTGATCCACCCGAGCACCACCACGCTGGCCGTGTTCGGCTGCCTGGCCGTTGCGGTCGCCACCGCGGTCGGCTGGACGATCACGGCCGACAGGGCAGCTCCCGCGCCAGTCCGGCAACCGGTCCCACGACGATGATCGCGGGTGGGCGGATCTCGTGCGCCACCACGTCGGCGGCCAGTGCGTCCAAAGTGGACCGCACCACCCGTTGGGCGCGGGTGCTGCCCTCCTGGATCACCGAAACCGGTGTGCCGCCCGGACGTCCGCCCCGCAGCGCCGCGGCGAACGCGCCCGCCCGCTCGACGCCCATCAGGATCACCACGGTGCCGCGCAGGCGGGCCAACGCGTCCCAGTCCACCAGCGAGCGCTCGTCGTCCGGGGCGACGTGCCCGGACACCACGACCACCTCGTGCGCCACGCCCCGGTGCGTCACCGGCACGTCGGCCAGCGCGGGCACGCCGAACGCGCTGGTCACGCCCGGCACCACGGTCACCGGCACGCCGGCCTCGGCGCAGGCGATCAGCTCCTCGAAGCCCCGCCCGAACACGTACGGGTCGCCGCCCTTGAGCCGCACCACGAACTTCCCGGCCTTGGCGTTCTCCACCAGGGTGGTGTTGATGAAGTCCTGGGTGGCGGCCCGCCCGTACGGGATCTTGGCCGCGTCCACCACCTCCACGTGCGGCGGCAGCTCGTCCAGCAGCTCCTGCGGCGCCAGCCGGTCGGCCACCACCACGTCCGCGCGCGCCAGCAGCCGCCGGCCGCGCACGGTGATCAGCTCCGGGTCGCCGGGACCGCCGCCGACCAGCGCCACCCCGGCGGGCTGGTCGTGCTGGTCGCTCAGCGAGCCGTCCCGCAGCGCCGCCAGCAGCCCGTCCCGCACCGCCGCCGACCGCTTGTGCTGCCCGCCCGCGAGGACGCCGAGCAGCAGCCCGTCGTGCTCCCCCACGGCGGGCGTCACGGCGGTGCCCTTGACCGCCACGTCGGCCCGCACGCAGAACACCCGCTGCTCCGTCGCGTCGGCGGTGATCCGGGCGTTCACCGCCGCGTCGGACGTGCAGGCCAGCACGTACCAGGCGCCGTCCAGGTCGCCGGGGGCGTAGCGGCGGGCGTGCCACACCGCGCCACCCGCGTCGACGATCCCCTGGACCGCCGGCGTCACCTCCGGCGAGACGACCTCCACCAGGGCTCCGGAGGCCACCAGGCGCGGCAGCCGGCGCTGGGCGACCGTGCCGCCGCCCACGACGACGACGCGCCGGCCGGCCAGGTCGAGGCCCACGAGGTAGTGCTGTTCACCGTGCATGGGTAGAAGCATCCACATCAGACATGCCGTGTCCAACCGGCGTGCTTCACATCACCAACAGCTCGAACGGCGCGGCGAGCCGGCCGCCGAACCGCTCACCCGCCTCCTCGGCCATCCGGCGCAGGAACGCGTCCGGGTCCGCCATGTCGCCGCCGCCGAGACCGGCCAGGTAGGCGGCGTGCGCGCGGAGCGAGGCGACCCCCAGGTCGAACGTGTCGGTGAGGTCCACGGCGTGCCCGGCGTACGGCGAGGCGAAGACCGCGACGTGCCGCACGCCGCTCCACGGCTCCAGGTCCAGGTCGCGGAACACCCACCGGTTCGCCGCGTCCCGCACCGCGTCGATGACGGCCTGCCCGACCACCCGGTGGTCGGCCATGTTCGGGAACCCGCCGGGGAACGTCGGGTGGTGGTTGCCGGTGATCACCAGCTCCGGCCGGTGCCGCCGGATCGCCGCGGCGACGTCCCGCCGCAACGGCAGCCCGTACTCGATCACGCCGTCTGCGTGGTCCAGGAACTCGACCTCGGTCACGCCGACCACGGCGGCACCCGCCACCTGCTCGCGGACCCGCAACGGCCCGGCTTCCTCCGGCGGCAGCGAGTCGATGCCCGCCTCGCCCCTGGTGGCCAGCAGGTAGGACACCGACCTGCCCTGCCGCGTCCACCGGGCGACCGCGCCGGCCGCCCCGTACTCCAGGTCGTCGGGGTGGGCCACCACGGCGAGCGCCCGGTCCCAGTCCTCGGGCAGCGGCAGGAGATCGGTCATGGGCGCACGTTACCCGGCGCCTTCTCGATCACCGCGCCGGTCGCCCGCGAGTGGCAGCTGACGCCCAGCATGCCCTTGCCCCCGGCGACCGAGATCCACGGGCTGCGCGCGGTCCGCCCGTCCTCGCACGACACGACGAGCCGGAACGTGCCGCTGCCGTGGCACCAGCCGTTGCCGACCCGGTCCTGCACCGACGTGCCGCAGTCGTGCAGCCCGGACGAGGCCAGCGCGGTGGCCGGGACCGCGAGCAGGAACAACAGAGCGGCCAGAATCCTGTTCACCATGCCGACGATCGGAACACGAGCGCCGTGCCCACGCCCGGTGGACCACCCGGAAGTGGGCACGGCGCGCGCGACTCAGGAGTTGATCTGCTGCGTCAGCACCGAGTGGTAGGACGCGATCCGCGCGTACACGCCGGGGTAGCCGGCCGAAGCGCAGCCACGACCCCAGGACGTGGCACCGATCAGCTTGCCGCCGGCCACGAGCGGGCCGCCGGAGTCACCCTGGCAGGTGTCCGTGCCGCCCTGCGGGTAGCCGGCGCACACCATGGACGTGTTGCTGTACTGCGGGTACGCCTGCCTGCACGTCGCGTCCGAGGTGACCGGGACGGTCGCCTTCAGCAGGTAGCGGGACGCCGAACCGCCGGAGGACGTGGTGCCCCAGCCGAGGATGGTGGCGTTCGTGCCGGCCGCGTACAGGCTGGTGTCGGACGGGGTGGCCAGCGGCAGGTACGACGAGGAGATGTTGCGGTCCAGCGTCAGCACGGAGACGTCGTAGCCGGACGTCGCCGACCGGTAGCTCGGGTGGATCCAGATCCTGGTGACCGAGGCGACGACGCCGGCCGTGCTCTGCTTGTCCTCCCGGCCCCAGACGACCCGGGTGGACGACGGCGAACGGCCGCTCGTGCAGTGCGCGGCGGTGACGACCTTGTTGCCGGACACCAACGTGCCACCGCAGAACTGCCCGCCGCTGGACGAGGCGAGGTAGACGGTCCACGGGTACTGGCCGATGGAGGCACGGGTGCCGCCGACGATGTACGGCGAGACGTCGGCGGTGGCCGGTGCGACGGTGAGCAACCCGACCGCGGCGACAGCCGTGGCCAGAGCGGTGATCAGGCGATGCAGGGTTTTCGCCATGGTGCGCTCGATCCTTCCGGGCAGGGTGGTGAAAGGCGGCGTCCTCCCAGCTAGGACCAAAACTTCATACCCGACAAGCACCAAACCCGGATTCACAGTTGACGAGTTGCGTTCACAGCACGACACGCGCAACAAACCACGCCATATTCCAGCGGTAGAAGGCGAAACGTTGCACCGGCCCCAGGGCGGCACGTCGACGGCCGGGGGTCCTCGTCCTCCGCACCGTCATCGCCCGAAGCGGCTGTGCCGCGTGGACCCGACCGCGCCGGCCTCACCCGCCGGCGACGCCGGTCACCCGGACCACCTCGGCTCGCACCGGGCCGGGGAGGGTCGGCCCGGCGTCCCTGCCCACGAACGCCACCGCCGCGCCGGACTCGGCCAGCGGCACCGCCCCGTCCGCCCGCACCTCGGTACCGGGCCTGAGCAGGTGGCGGACCTGGGCCACGCACTCGTCGGTCCCGACGACCACGGACGCCCGGCGCAGTTCGGCCTCGGCGCGCGGGGTGCGTTCGTCGGCACCGCCCGGACCCAGCCCGATCAACGCGAGCCGGCCGCGGGGCAGCACGCGGGCCGCCGCGACCGTGACGTCGGCGCCCTTCACCTTCTCCACCGCCATCTCCACCCGGCCGCCGCCGGACAGTTCCATCGCCCCGCGCAACGCCGCCGCCTCGGCCACGCTCGGGATGCCGATCGCCAGGTCCGCCGGGTTGGGCACCGGGATGACCGCGAGTTCCTCCCCCGAGTACGACAGCAGCGGCGCGGTGGTGGAGTCGTGCCAGAAACCCCAGTCGTCCAGGGCGTCGGCGATGCCCTGTTCGGCGACCTTGCGGTCCAGCGTCGCGAAGGCGCGGACGGCGCGCAGGTCCAGGCCGCGCACTTCCAGTTCCGCCAACGCTTCCGACACCGCCGACGCGGAGACGCCGGTGCTGGAGCCCACGCCGACGACCAGCGTGCGCGGCACCAGCCGGACCAGGTTCTCCCGCGGCGGGCCGGCGGGGATGCGGTCGTCCAGGAGCACGGTCCAACCGGCCTCGTCGCCGTGCGCCCCCACGTTGTCCGGCAGCGCGGGCAGCGGGAAGCCCAAGGGGTTCGACAGCAGTACCGGTTCGCCGTTGCGGACCGCGTTGCCGCACGCCGGGAGATCGCCCTCCACGGTCACGTCGAGCAGCTCGACCAGTTCGTCCAAGGGCGAGGTGACCGTGGAGGACGTGACCACCGGGGTGGTGCCCAGCAGCTCGGAGATCCTCCCCGCCAGCGCGTCGCCCTCACCGAGCAGCGACACCGCGAAGCCGCCGTCCACGCACACCACGCCGGGATCGGAGCGCTCGTCCCGCAGCAGGGGCGCCACCAGGCGGACGGTCGCGTCGGTGCCTAGGAAGAACACCGCCGAGCCCAGGCGCGGCCAGAGGCGGCGCAGGGCGGGGCCGACGGGCCCGTCGGGGACCACCGCGTCCGGACCCAGGAAACCCGCCAGTTCGACGGCCGCCCGCCGCCCGCGCTCGCCGGCGGCGAACAACCCGATCACGCCCACGCCCTCCGCATCACGACTTCTTCGCACCCCACAGCACCGTCACGGGGTTCACCGCGAGCAGCGTGCCGCCGGTGAGCCGGGCCGCCGACAGCTGGCTGCCCTCGACCTCGTAGGCGGCTTCCAGCAAAGCGTCCCGTGCGGGCACCACGCGCTCCAGGTCCGGGGTGGCCACGACGATCCGCGCCGCGCCGACGCGCGCGCACTGCCGGACCACGTCCGGACCGCCACCGCCCACGAAGACGGCGTCGGGACGGGGGAGGTCGGAGGCTTCGCCCAACGGCGACTCGACCACGCGGACGTCCACGCCGTGCGCCGAGGCGTTGGCGATGATCCGCACGCACTGCACCGGGTCCTGCTCCACCGCGACGACCGCCGCTCCCAACCGCGCGCACTCCACGCCGATCGAGCCGGGGCCCGCGCCGACGTCCCACACCAGCACTCCGGGACGGGGTGCCAGGCGGGACAGCGCGAGGGCGCGCACCTCGGCGGTCGCCACCATGCCGTCGCGGTGGGCGAAGTCGTCGTCCGGCAACGCCCAGCCGTCCACCGCCGGCACCCGACCGCCGTCCGCCGTCCGACCGCCGTCCGCCACGCACAGCACGAAACCGGGCGAGACCCACCGCCGCACGACGGCGTCCGCCGGGTCCACGGTGGACAGACCGGACTCGTCGGCCACGGTGAGCGTGCGCCGCCAGCCGGCCAGCCCGCGCGCCAGTTCGGCGGGATCGGCACCGGCCACCGCCACGGCGGGACGGGCGCGGCACACGTTCAGCGCGTGTCGCAGGCCGTGCACCGAGGCGTCGACCGCGGTCACCGACTCCCACGACCGGCCGGCCTGGGCGAGGAACCCGTGCAGGGCGACGACGTCCACGTCAGTCGGCGCGCTTGGTCTTCTTGGCCCGCGGCGCGGCCGGCTTCTTCGCGGTCTGGCGCGGCGTGGTGCTCGCCTGGACCGTAGTCGGGTTGCGCTTCGCGGCGGCGGCGACCGTGGGCTTCGGCTTCGACTCGGCCGGGGTGTCGACGGACGGCACCGCCGCCTCGGCGGTGAGCAGTTCCAGCACCGGGTCGTCGCTGTCCGGCTTCGGCCTGGCGGGCGCGGCGCGGCGGGCCCGTGCGGTCTCCTGCCAGTCGTGCACGGCCGACCACGCGGCGACCGACGCGGACTCCACGGCGGACTCCGCGGTGGCCGGCGCAGGGCCGCGGGAGGCGCGCATCGCCCACTTCGACGGGCGCGACCGCCGCACCGGCTCGTCGCCCACCGCGGAACGCCGCGAAGCGGGTGCCTTGAGCACCTCGCCGACCAGGAACAGCGTGGTGCGGTAGAGCTTATGCTCCTTGACGCACGCCTCCAGCTCGCCGAGCGTGGTCTGCGCGACCGTCTCGTCCGGCAGGGAGACCTTGTACGCCACCACCACGGGCGTGTCGTCGGCGTACCCGCCGGCCCGCAGCCGCTCCACGATCCGGCCGGTCCGCGAGCCCGAGGCGGAGATCGCCATCGTGGTGCCGTGCGCGGCGAACTCGGCGATGTGCTCGTCGCCCTCGGGTCCGGTCAGCACCAGCGACTGGGCCACCGCGGACCCGGTCAGCTCGCGCGCGATCGACGCGCCCACCGCCGACACCGCCGACACACCGGGCACGACCTCGGTCTCCAGCCCCAGCCGCTGGCACGTCTCGTGCTGCTCGCGCAGGGCGCCCCACAGCGACGGGTCGCCCGCGTGCAGCCGCACGACCTTGAGCTTGCCCGCCGACGCACGCCGGTACACGTCCACGACCTCGGACTCGGACACCCGGGAGAAGTCGACCAGCTCGGCGTCGGGGCGGGCGTGCTCGCGCACGCACTCGACCTCCACCACGCTGGGCGCCCACACCACCACGTCGGCCTCGGCTATCCGCTTGGCGCCCCGGAGGGTGATGAGATCGGCGGCACCGGGACCGGCGCCCACGAAGGAGACCCGACCAGTCATCACAACTGCTCCCCACGACGTGTTCGGCTTGGTGGGCAAGGACCGTACCGCGCGGTCACCGACCACTATCGAGTGGCCTCGTACCGCACGGACTCGGTCGCGCACGCCCGCACGAAGCGGGTCACCGACTCCGGCGCGGACACCGGGTGCGTGTGCAGGTACGACGCGTGCACGCCGTCGAGCACGAACCCCTCCGCCACCGGCCGCTGGTCGTGGCCGCGCCACTGCCAGGCCGGACGCGCGCCGGAGGGGACGCTCAGCGTGGTCCGGTGGAACTCGTGACCGGTGATCCGGGTGCCGGCCCGCGCGAGCACGGAGTCGACCGGCGCGACGGCGTCCCGGTAGCCAAGCGTCAGCCGGGGCGTCATCGAGCCCTCGGCGTCGATCACCCCGCACATCGGCACGCCGTCCAGTGAACGTGCCAGGTAGAGCAGGCCGCCGCACTCGGCGTGCACGGGCGCGCCGGACCGCGCGAAGGCGGCCACGGCGGTGCGCAGCCCGGCGTTCGCGGACAGCTCGGCGGCGTGCTGCTCGGGGAACCCGCCGGGCAGCACGAGCCCGGCGGTGCCCTCCGGGAGGTCCTGATCGCGCAGCGGGTCCACCACCACGACGTCCGCACCGGCCGCCCGCAGCAGCTCGACGTGCTCGGCGTACCCGAAGGTGAACGCCGCACCGCCCGCGACCGCGACGACCGGCGACCCGGCCACCGGCGACACCTCGGCCGCCGGATCCCACGTGGCCACGGCCATCGCGGGCACCTCGGCCGCCAGCCGCCGCACCGCGTCCAGGTCGACGTGCCGCGCGACCGCCGAGGCGATCGCGTCCACGGCGTCCAGCGCGGGCCGGCCGTGCTCGGCCGCCGTGACCAGCCCGAGGTGCCGCGAGGGCAGCGCGAACTCGTCGTCGCGCGGCAGCACGCCCAGCACTTCCAGTCCGACCTCGGCGCACGCCCCGCGCAGCACGTGCTCGTGCCGCGCCGACCCGACCTGGTTGAGCACCACGCCGCCCAGCCGCACGGTGGGGTCGTAGCCCCGGAACCCGTGCAGCAGGGCGGCCAGGCTGCGGCTCTGGCCGCGTGCGTCGACCACGAACAGCACCGGCGCGGACAGCAGCTTGGCGACGTGCGCGGTGGACCCGATGCCCTCGGTGTCCACCCGCCCGTCGAACAGCCCCATCACGCCTTCCACCACGGCCAGGTCGCAGCCCCGCGCGCCGTGCGCGAACAGCGACGCCACCCGGTGCTCGCCGACCATCACCGGATCCAGGTTGCGACCCGGCCGGCCGGTGGCCAGGCCGTGGTAGCCGGGGTCGATGTAGTCCGGCCCGACCTTGAAGGGTGCCACCCGGTCCCCCGCGCGGCGCAGCGCCGCCATCAGGCCGGTGGCCACGGTGGTCTTGCCGCTGCCCGACGCGGGCGCGGCGACCACCAGGCGGCTCACCACTCGATCCCCTTCTGGCCCTTCTGCCCGGCGTCCATCGGGTGCTTGACCTTGGTCATCTCCACCACCAGGTCGGCGGCGTCCACCAGGGCGCGCGGCGCGTGCCGGCCGGTGATGACGACGTGCTGGTGGCCGGGGCGGTCGCGCAGCGCGGACACCACCTCGTCCACGTCGACCCAGCCCCAGTGCAGCGGGTAGGTGAACTCGTCGAGCACGTACATGCCGTGCTGTTCCGCCCGCAGCCGGCGGGCGATCTCCTGCCAGCCCTCCCGCGCGGCGGCGGCGTGGTCGTCCTCGGTGCCCTGCTTGCGGGACCAGGACCAGCCCTCGCCCATCTTGTGCCACTCGACGGGCCCGCCCTCGCCGGTCTCTTCGTGCAACCGACCCAGCGCCCGGAAGGCCGACTCCTCGCCGACCTTCCACTTGGCTGACTTCACGAACTGGAAGACGCCGATGGACCAGCCCTGGTTCCACCCGCGCAGCGCCAGACCGAACGCGGCGGTGGATTTCCCCTTCATCTCCCCCGTGTGGAGGAGGGTCAGCGGGCGGTTGCGCCGCTGTTTGGTGGTAAGCCCGTCGGCGGGGACGACGGAGGGTTGTCCTTGGGGCACTTCGGGCTCCTATGCGGCTCGCGCGGCGCGCACGACGCCGGCGACCTGGTCGGCGGACAGTTCTTCCAGGCGCAGGCACACCGCGTCCAGCGCCTCGGCGACGCGCCCGGCCAAGCCGAGGCGCAGGTGGCCGGACTCGCAGTCGACCACCACGGACGCCACCTCGTCGGCGGCCAGCAGCCCGGCGGCGCGCAGGGCGTCGCGCATCGGGTCGCCGCCCGTGCCGGTGGCGGTGGCGCGGCCGTCGGTGAGGAGCACCAGCAGCGGACGGCGGCGCGGATCGCGGACCCGTTCCACGTCCAGCACCCTGCGGGCGCGCAGCAGGCCGTCGGCCAGCGGGGTGCGTCCGCCCGTGCGCAGTTGGCGCAGGCGGGCGGCCGCGGCGTCCACGGAGTTCGTCGGCGGGAGCGCGGTCTCGGCGCTGCCGCCCCGGAACGTGACCACGCCGACCTTGTCCCGGCGCTGGTAGGCGTCCCGCAGCAGGGAGATCACCGCACCGGTGACCGCCGACATGCGTTGCCGTGCGGCCATGGAGCCGGACGCGTCGACCACGAACAGCACGAGGTTGCCCTCCTTGCCCTCCCGGACGGAGAGCCGGAGGTCCGTGCCGCGCAGCACCAGTCCCGGACCGGTGCGGCCCCGTGCGGCCTGGAACGGCGCGGCGACGCCGAGCGTGCCGACCAGGTGCAGGCCGGAACCGTCCACACTGGACGAACGAACCACGCGTCCGGTACGGGCGCGGGCGCGGGAACGCTTGCCCGGCGCGCCCTCGCCGACACCGGGCACTTGGAGCAGGCGGGTCCTGAACGAGGGTGCCGGCGCGTGCGTGCGTTCCGAGGACGAGCCCTGCCGGGGTTGCGACTGTCCGCTGTCCGGAGTGGACTCCGGCGCGTCCTGGGGCAGCCCGCCGCCGTCGTCCGGGCCGTCCGGGTCGTCGTCCGGGCCGCTGTCCGGGCCGTCCGGGCCGCCGTCCGGTTCCTCGGCGTGCTCGGCACCCTGGCGCATGGCGTCTTCGAGCTGCTGCTCCTCCAGGCCGGGTTCGTCGAACGGGTCACGGCGCTTGCGGTGCGGCAGGGCCAGCCGGACGGCGGCCTCCACGTCCTGCTCCGCCACCTCGTCCGCCCCGCGCCACGCGGCGTGCGCGGCGGCCGTGCGCGCGACCACCAGGTCCGCCCGCATCCCGTCGACCTCGAACGCCGCGCAGATCCCGGCGATCCGGCGCAGCTCGGCGTCCGGCAGCACAACACCCGGCAGGTGCGCGCGGGCGGCCACGATCCGGGCGGCCAGCGCGGCGTCCTCGTCGGCCCAGCGCACGGCGAAACCCTCGGGATCGGCCTCGTACGCGAGCCGCCGCCGGATGACCTCCGTGCGGGTCGCCACGTCCCGGGACGCCCGCACCGAGACGGTGAGGCCGAAGCGGTCCAGCAGCTGTGGCCGCAGCTCGCCCTCCTCCGGGTTCATCGTGCCCACGAGGAGGAACGACGCGGCGTGCGACACGGACACGCCTTCGCGCTCCACGTGCGCGCGCCCCATCGCGGCGGCGTCCAGCAGCAGGTCCACCAGGTGGTCGTGCAGGAGGTTGACCTCGTCCACGTAGAGCACGCCCCGGTGCGCGGCGGCCAACAGGCCCGGCTGGTAGGCCCGCACGCCTTCGGTGAGGGCGCGTTCTAGGTCCAGCGAGCCGATCAGCCGGTCCTCGGTCGCACCGACCGGCAACTCGACCAGCCTGGCCGGGCGCCGCTCGGAGGGGGCGGGCGCGTGCGGGCCGTCCGGGCAGTCGGCGTCCACGGCGGGATCGCAGCCGAAGCGGCAGCCCGCCACCACCTCCAGCGAGGGCAGCAGCGCCGCCAGGGCGCGGACCACGGTCGACTTCGCGGTCCCTTTCTCCCCTCGGACCAGGACCCCGCCGATACCGGGGTGGACGGCGTTGAGCAGCAACGCCGTGCGGAGGTCGTCATGTCCGACGACAGCGGAAAAGGGGAAACGCGCGCCCATGCGGCGGTGTCCTTCCTCGGGTGTCCACGCCCGTGTCCGGTCCGGTGAGATTCGGGGGCCGAGTTCCTGACTCCCGGATCCAAGCGCCCGGTCACAGTGGCGGGACCGTGCCGGATTCGCACCGGCTTCCTCGCGCACCCCTACAGCCCAGGCATCGTCGCACCTCGGCCGACGGGCTCCAAGTCCCCGGTGCGGACTCCCCGAGCGAGAGCGATCACACCCGCGCGGACTCGCGGCACCGGCGGACCCGCCGGCCGACCACGTGGCGGATCGGCTCGCCGCGCCGGTCGACCGGCGGCGCGGCGACCGGCAGTCGGCGTCGCATCGGTCCTGACCTGCGTGATCAGCCTCGCGAGGCGAGCGTGGGCGAGGCGAGGTCGGCAGCGCGGCCGGTGCTCCCGGCGGACACCGGCCCCAACGCGCGGACGAGCGGCAGCGAGGCCGTCACGCGGTCGGACCGGGTGGCCGCGAACGTGATCACGCTCTCCTCCGGCGGGCGGTCACCGTCCGCCGGCAGGGCCTGCGACCCGGTCCGCCAGGTCCCGGGGCCCCGCGCCACCAGCGGGCCGGTCCTGGTCCCGCAGCTCGACCCGGACGCTCAGCGGGGCGCGGAAGGACAGCAGGTCCAGCATCGGCGGGGGCTCGGCGGAGGCCAGGCGCAGGTTCGGGAAGCGTTCGAAGGTCTCCCGGAGCACGACCTCCGCCTCCAGCCGGGCCAGTCCCGCACCCAGGCAGAAGTGCCGGCCGAAGCCGAACGCCAGGTGCTTGCGGGCGTTCGGGCGGGCCGGGCAGAGGCGTTCCGGGTCGGGGAAGACCTCCGGGTCGGATCCGGCGCCCGCGAGCATCAGCAGCAGTTGCGCGCCGGCCGGGACGTCCACGCCGGAGATGGTCACCGGCTCGGCCGCGATCCGCCGCCAGGTGTTGACCGGTGGATCCCGGCGCAGGACCTCCTCGACCACCAGTTCGGCCATGCCCGGTTCGCCCAGCCGGGACCACAGGTCGTCGTGCCGCAGGACGGCGTCGAACACCGCGCAGAGCAGCTGGGTGGTCGTCTCCTGGCCGGCGATGAGCAGGAAGTAGCAGAGGCCGGCGGCGTCGCGGAGGGGCACGTTCCGCAGTGCGCCGAACAGGTCGTCGCCGCGGGCGGTGCTGATGCGGTGGGTCAGCCACCGGTGGAACTCGGCGGCCGGCCGGGCCAGTTCGTGCTGGCGTTCCGTGGACGGGTCGCCCCAGAACAGCTCCAGGGACGCCGTGCTCCACGCCTTGAGCTTCGGGATGTCCACGTCGTCGATGCCCATGACCTCCATCAGCACGACGGCGGGCAGGTCCCGGGCCAGCGCCGGGTGCAGGTCGGCGACCGGACCCGTCAACCGGGCCAGCCGTTCCCGGGCGAGTTCGGCGATCCGGGGCCGCATGGCCTGCACGCGGGCCGGGGTGAGGAACGCGGCCACCAGTCGGCGCAGGTCGGCGTGGGTCTCGGTGCCGTTGTTGGCCAGTGTGGGCGGCAGCGAGAAGCCGGCCCGGGCCAGTACGCGCAGCACCGGGCGCGGGATGGCGGTGACCGCGGTCAGCGCGTTGTCCGGGTGGAACCGCTTCGGGTCGGCGAGGATCATCCGGACGTCCTCGTACCGGCTGACCAGCCACAACCCCGTGCCCACGTGCTGGTGGACCGGCGCGTTCGCGCGCAGCGAGCGCAGGTCGTCGGGCCCGAGCCGGAAGAGGTCCACGCGGGCACGCTAGCGGCCGGATGCGACACTGCCGGCGTGAGCGTGAGCACAGGGCCCGAGGCCACCGGCGGACCGGAGTCGGTGTTCGACTGGATCGACACCCGCGCGGAGGCCCGTGCGAAGGCCGGTCTGTCCCGCCGGGTGCGGCCCCGGCCCGCCGACTCCACCGACCTGGACCTGGCCTCCAACGACTACCTCGGGCTGGCGCGCGACAAGCGGGTGACCGGCGCCGCCGCTGCCGCCGCGCTGCGCTGGGGCGCCGGGTCGACCGGATCGCGGCTGGTCACCGGCTCCACCGAGCTGCACACCGAGCTGGAGTACGAACTGGCGAACTTCTGCGGGACGCAGTCGGCGCTGGTGTTCTCCTCCGGCTACGCGGCGAACCTGGGCGCGCTCACCGCGCTGTCCGGTCCCGGCACGGCGATCGTGGCCGACCAGCACATCCACGCCTCGCTGATCGACGGCACCCGGCTGTCGAAGGCCGACGTGGTGGTGGCCGGGCACTGCGACGTGCCGCAGGTCGCGCACGCGCTGGCCACCCGGGGCAAGCGGCGGGCGCTGGTGGTCACCGACTCGGTGTTCTCCGTGGACGGCGACCTGGCGCCGCTGGCCGAGCTGGCGGTGGCGTGCCGGGAGCACGGTTCCGCGCTGGTCGTGGACGACGCGCACGGCCTCGGCGTGGTCGGCGAAGGCGGCCGGGGCTCGGTGCACGCGGCCGGGCTGGCGAAGGCGCCGGACGTGGTGACCACGGTGACGCTGTCCAAGTCGCTGGGTGCGCAGGGCGGCGCGGTGCTCGGGCCGAGCCGGGTGATCAAGCACCTGGTGGACACGGCCCGGACGTTCATCTTCGACACCGGGCTCGCACCGGGCAGCGTGGCGGCGTCGCTGGCCGCGCTGAAGATCCTCCGCGAGGAGCCCGACCGGCCGACGCGCGCCCTGGACGTGGCCCAGGACCTGGCCTTCCGACTGCGGGAGAAGGGTTTCAAGGTCAGCAGCCCCACCGCGGCGGTGGTGTCGGTGCAGGCCCCGTCGCCCGAGGCGGCGTTCGGGTGGGCGGAGGCGTGCCGCGCGCAGGGCGTGGCCGTCGGCTGCTTCCGCCCGCCGTCGGTGCCCGACCAGATCTCCCGGCTGCGGCTGACCGCGCGGGCCGACCTGACCGAGGCCGACGTCGAGCGGGCCGTGCGGGTGATCAGCGAGACCGGCGCATCCGCAGGTGCGGTATCCCGTCCTCGATGAACTCCGCGCCCACCGGCATGAAGCCGAACGAGGCGTAGAAGTCGGCCACGTAGGTCTGCGCGTCCAGCACGCACACCTGCCGGCCGACCTCGACCAGCGCGGCCTCCATCAGCCGCCGGCTGTACCCGCGACCGCGGGCGACGCGGGCCGTGCAGACCCGGCCGATGCGGAACGTGCCGTCCGGCTCCTCCAGCAGCCGGAGGTAGGCCTGCGGCTCCGGTGACCCCTCGGCCTCCAGCCAGAAGTGCCTGGTATCAGGTTCCAGGTCGCGGCCGTCCAGCTCCGGGTAGGGGCAGGACTGCTCGACCACGAAGACCTCGCCACGCAGTTTGAGCAGGGCGTACAGCTGAGCGGAGGTCAGATCCGCTGACCACTTGCGGCGCAGCGTGGCCGGATAGGGATGCGAGCGCACACCGCGTTGGTACCACAGTCTCAGATTTCGCCGCGGTAGTGGCTCACCCTGGTGTACACGCCGGGCCGCCCGGCGCGGGCGCACCCCCGGCCGTAGGAGACGACCCCGACCAGCACGCCGCCGACGGTGAGCGGGCCCCCGGAGTCGCCTTCGCAGGCGTCCTTGCCGCCCTCCGGGTAGCCCGCGCACAGCATCGCGTCCACGCGGTACCCCTGGACCGCCCGCGTGCAGGCGTCGTCCGACATCACCGGCAGGTCGACCTCGCGCAGCCGCCGGCTGGGGGCGGCCGACTCGCCGGTGCGCCCCCAGCCGAACACCACGGCCCGGTCCCCCGCCGACGCCGAGCCGATCCCGACCGGCTGCTGCGGCACGGCCTCGGCCAGGGTGAGGGTGGCCAGGTCGTCGCCCCCGTCCACGGACTCGAAGGCGGGGTGCCGCCAGAGCCGCGTGACGTGGACGACCCGGCCGTCGGTGGTGTCGAAGTCGCGCCGGCCGACCACCACGCGCAGTTCGGCGGGCTTCCGGTTCCGCACGGTGAGCGCGGTCCGCTCGATCGTGCAGTGCGCGGCGGTGACGACCCGGGTGGGGCCGACCAGGGCGCCGCCGCAGAAGAAGTTGCCGTGCGCGTCGAACAGGGCGACCACCCAGGGCGTGTCCGGGGCTTCCCGTCCGCCCACGACCGCCCCGGCGGGGAGGGCGGCGAGCAGGAGTGCGGCGAGGACCAGGGCGCCCAGGCGCATGGGGTACTCCCTCTACGACGAGTGGCGGAATGGCCACGAACCGTAGCGGAGGCGTCAACGTGGTATCAAATCAGGAAAATCTGTTGTTAGAATCCTGTGGAGCCGAAGATTTGACGGTGCGTGAAGCAGATCACGCACATCTGTCCGGCCATCGGGGGAGGGAAACCCATGCACCTGGACTTCACCCAGCTACCGACGTTCCTGATCGCGTGCGCGGTCGTCGTGCTGACGCCGGGCGTGGACGCCTTCCTCCTGCTGCGGACGTCGATGCGCGCGGGCACCAAGGCGGGCCTGTGGGCGCTGGCCGGCATCCACACGGCGGCGGCCGTGCAGGTCGGGCTGGTCATCTCCGGCCTGGGCGTGGTGATCGCGCGCTACCCCGTGGTGCTCACCGCGTTGAAGTGGATCGGCGCGGCCTACCTGCTGTACCTGGCGTTGAGCATCGGGCGTGGGCTGCTGCGCCGGGACGGCGCCGAGGTCGACGGCGAGGTGGCGGCGGACCGGCCGTTCCGGCAGGGCTTCCTGACCAACATCACCAACCCGAAGATGCTGCTGTTCAGCCTGGCGTTCCTGCCGCACTTCATCGGGACGGGCAGCCCGGCGGCGCAGCTGACCGTGCTCGCGGTGATCTTCCTGGCGCTGGCGGCGCTGTGGGAGCTGATGATCGTGCTGGCCGCGAGCAGCATGGGCCGCCGGCTGCGCAAGCCGGGCGTGACCACCGCGCTGGACACCGTCTGCGCGGCGGTGTTCCTGACCATGTCGGTCGGCCTGGTGGTCTGAACCCCCGCCCGGCACACACGTCCGGCGACATTCGCCCGGCGGCATCAGACGTAGCTCGCGACCCGCGTGTACACGCCGGGCTTGTTGGGGCGCGCGCAGCCGACGCCCCACGACACGATCCCGGCCAGCTTCCCGTTCACCACGTACGGACCGCCCGAGTCGCCCTGGCAGGCGTCGACCTGGCCCCACGGGTAGCCGGCGCAGAACATCGCCGCCGGCTGGTAGGCCTGGTACGCCTTGGCGCAGGCGGCGTCCGCCATCACCGGGAGCCCGGCCTCCCGCAGCACCGGGCTCTGCTCGCCGCCCTCCGACGTCCGACCCCAGCCGAGCACGGTGCCGACGGTCCCGGGCGCGTACAGCTCGAACTCGTCGGCCCCGGGCAGCGCGACCGGCTGGTACGGGAAGGACTCGGCCGTGGTGAGCCAGGCGATGTCCGCGCCGGTCTCGGCGGACGTGTAGTCCGGGTGGACCTCGATCCCGGTGACGGCGGACTTCACCCCGTCCTGCCCCCGCAGGTCCAGCCGTCCGCCGACGACCAGGAAGTCACCCGGTTCCGCGTTCGCCGTGCAGTGCGCCGCCGTGACCACCCGGGTGGGTGCCACCAGCGCGCCGCCGCAGAACTGCTTCCCCTCCGGGGTCACCAGGGCGACCACGAACGGGTAGTCCGCGGCGTCCTCCACCTCCGACCCGCCGACCACCTTCGGATCCGCCCCGGCCGACGGGGTGAGGACCACCAGCGCGAGCAACACAGCCGTCAACGTCCGCATGGCCAGACCCTGGGGTCGTCCACTCCGGCCCACAACTCGAATCACCCCATCGTGGAACCGCCGCCCGACCGCCGACCGACCGACGCCCGACGGTCCACCGCCCGGCAGTCCACCGCCCGGCGGACCCCGTCACCCCGTGGCCTGGAGCTGGGCGTCGATCACCTCCCGGTAGGCCAGCACCCGCGCGTAGACCCCGGGCTTGTTCTTGCGGGCGCAGCCCTCGCCCCAGGACGTCACGCCGATCAGCTTCCCGTCCGCGACCAGCGGTCCGCCCGAGTCGCCCTGGCAGGTGTCCCGCCCGCCCTCGGGCAGGCCGGCGCACACCATCGCCTCGGCCTTGTACGAGGGGTACGACTCCGCGCACGACTCGTCGGACACCACCGGCACCTCGACGCCCATCAGGTACTGCGACGCCGCCGCCTGCTCGCTCGTCCGGCCCCAGCCCAGGGCGAAGGCCTTGGTCCCTTCCTCGTACAGCTTCTCGTCGTCGGCCAGCGCCAACGGGGTCGCGCCTGCCTCGCGCTTCAAGGTCACCACGGCCACGTCGGAGCCGCGGTCGGCGGACACGAAGTCCGGGTGCGTCCACACCTCGGCCACCGGCACCGCCGTGCCCTGCTTGCCGTTGCGCTTGTCCTCCCGGCCGACGACCACCCGCGAGATGCGCGGGGCCAGGCCCGTCGTGCAGTGCGCGGCCGTCAGCACCTTCGTCGGCGCGACGAGCGTCCCGCCGCAGAACTGGTTCCCATTCGAGTCGGCCAGGTAGACGACCCACGGGTAGTCGGTGATCGAGACCCGTGAGCCACCCACCACGCGGGGGTCGGCCGCCGCGGCGCCGCCACCCAACACCATCAACACCAGTACGAGCACACCCAGCCGCACGGGGCCTCCTCTGATCCGGCAACAGTGCCCAGAGATTAGCCAGTATGTACGACAGTCATGCTCCATTCAGCCTAGCGATGGGTTGTGGCCACACGTTCGGCCTACTGGCCGTTGAACTTCGAGCGGACCCGGTCCGCCGCGCCGACCAGCACGTCGCCCACCTCGTTGAGCACCTTGACCAGCGGGTCCTCGGAGCGCTCGGCGGACTCCTTGTACGACCGCGCGGCACCCTTGAGGTCCTCGGTGAACGTGGACGTGGGCCGGTCGTCCTCGCGGCGCGCGTACGTGCCGGTGAGGATTTCGCGGTAGTCCTCGCCCGCCGCCCACCGCTGGAGCTCGGCGGCCCGCACCACGGCCATCGGGTGCGTGCTGCGCCACGTCTTGATCAGCTTGAGCAGGCTGTCGCGCACGTCCTCGACCTGCTCGTACTCCTTGGCCTGCTTGAGGAACTCGGAGGTGTCCACCTGGGACAGGTCCATCCCGCCCGCGAGCGCCACGTGCACCCGCAGCGCCGCCGCCGGGTCCTGCCCGACCAGCAGCCCGGCCCGGTCGCAGCTCAGCTCTGTCTTGCGGTACCACTCCAGCAGCGCCGCGATGACCGCGCGGACCGCCCAGAACCCGGCCGGCATCCAGCCCAGGCCGTGCTGGAGGTCCATCAGCCGGTGCAGGATGGTCTGGTACAGCGCGTGGCCGGACAGCACGTGGCCCATCTCGTGACCGATCACGAACCGCCGGCTGTCGGTGTCCAGCAGCTCCAGCAGGCCGGTCGACAGCACGATGAACGGCTTGTCGATGCCCAGCGTCCGCGCGTACACCTGCGGGTCGCGCTGCACGAAGATGTCCGGCACCGGATCGACGTCCAGTGCCGCCGCCGCCTCCAGCCGGAGGCGGTCCAGGTCCGGGTACTGCTTGGGCCCCACGCGAATCGCGGAAGCCACGTAGCCCAGCCGCTCACCCCGTTCGGTGAACGCGCCTGCCACCGCCTGCAACACGGGCCCGATGCCGGGTACCGCGCGCAAGACCGCCAACGCCCCCCTGTCCACCGGGTGCTCGTACGCCCGCGGACTGATGCCGGGGAAACGGACACGCGCGGTCGACCGTTCGATCTCGTCGCTCATGTCAACCAGAGTGCCACGACCGGCCGGGGGCTCTCCCCGAAAAGCGGAATCGCCGTGCACACTGGCGCGATGACCGCAGACGTGCTCGGCACCGACTACGAGATCCGGACGCTGCCGCTGGGCGGCGGTGACGTCAGCGCCACGCTGGTCCGCCGCCGCGCCCAGCCCGCGACCAGAGGTGCCGTGCTCTACGTCCACGGTTTCGCGGACTACTTCTTCCAGAAGCACGTCGCCGAGCACTTCACCGCGCGCGGGTTCGACTTCTACGCCATCGACCTGCGCGCGTACGGCCGTTCCCTCACGCCCAGCCAGACCGCGAACTACGTGGCGGACCTGGCCGAGCACTTCGAGGAGATCGACGCGGCGGTGCGGGTGATCCACGAGGAGGACCACCACGAGCGGTTGGTGGTGATGGGCCACTCGACGGGCGGCCTGATCACCAGCCTGTGGGCGCACCAGCGGCGGGCCGACGACGTGATCGACGCCCTGGTGCTCAACAGCCCGTGGCTGGACCTGGCGGAACCGTGGATCACCCGCACGGTCGGGACGGCGTTCATCCGGGGCATCGGCCGCGTCGTGCCGAGGCTCGTGCTGAAGAAGGGCCTCGGCCCGGTCTACGGGGAGAGCATCCACGCCGACCACCACGGCGAGTGGGACTTCGACACGACGTGGAAGCCGATCGAGGCGTTCCCGGTGCTCGCCGGCTGGCTGCGGGCGGTGCGCCGGGGCCACGCGCGACTGCACCGGGGGCTCGACGTGAGCGTGCCGGTGCTGCTGCTGCGGTCGGGGCGCAGCCTGCTGCACGCCAAGAAGTGGACACCGGAGGCCATGACGGCGGACACCGTGCTGGACGTGGCGCACATGCAGCGGTGGGCGCCCAGCATCGGCCGGAACGTCACCGTCGTGCAGGTGGACAACGGCATGCACGACCTGCTCCTGTCCGCCGAGTCGGTCCGCAAGCGCGCGCTGGCCGAGATCGACGAGTTCCTGGACCAGGTCTAGACCTCGTGCGGCTGCGGGCGGTGGTGGACGTACTCGACCACCGTCCCGTCGGGGTGCCGGGCGGTGAACCCGACGCCGGTGGGCACGTCGACCGGCGGGTCGGTGATCTCCGCGCCTTCCTGTTCGAGCCGTTCCAGGTAGCCGGCGACGTCGTCCACGAGGAGGGTGCCGTGGGTCGCCCGGAACGGTTCGACGGTTTCCTCCGCACCCTCGATCAGCAGGAACGCGCCCACGGTCGCCAGCGACAGTCCCTTCTCCGGGTACGGCGTCCGCAGGTCGGCCCGCACGCCGAGGAGCCGTTCGTAGAAGCCGATCGCCTGCTCCAGGCCGCCGGGCGGGACGTAGGCCCGGAGGTAGACGCGGGGTTCGGTGCGGTGGGTGGAGTCGTTGTCGCGTCGCCACAGTGTCATGCGGTAGAGCCTTGCTGCTCGCGGTCCAGCGGGCGAGACGGGCGTTTGTGCGGTGAGTGCGGGTAATAGGCTCGGTCGCATGTCGACCAGGCAGGAGTTGGGGCGGTTCCTGCGCGCGCACCGGGAGCTGGTGGGCCCGGCGGACGTGGGGCTGGCCGGTACCGCGCGGCGGCGGCGCACGCCGGGGTTGCGGCGGGAGGAGGTGGCCGCGCTGTCCGGGGTGGGGCTGGCCTGGTACACCTGGCTGGAACAGGGGCGGGTGGACACCTCGCGGCAGGTGCTGGACGCGGTCGCGCGGGCTCTGCGGCTGGACGCGGACGCGCACCGGCACGTGCTGGCGCTGGCCGGACTCCGCGCGGAAAGCCCGGACGTGGACCTGGAAGTGCTGCGGCCCCTGGTCGACGGGATGACCGCACCGGCGGCGGTGCTGGACCGGCGGTTCGACGTGGTGGCGGCGAACCCGGCGTTCGTGTCGCTGGGGCTGCCGGACCGCAACCTGGTGCTGGCGTTGACCCACCGGTCGTGGCGGGAGCGGGTGCCGGAGTGGGAGCCGTTGGCGCGCAACGTGTTCCGCCAGTTCCGGGCGCAGGCCGACGGTGCGCCGGACGACTCGCGGTTCGCGGAACTGCTGCGGGACCTCGCATCCGACCGGGGCGACCTCGCCGCGTGGTGGGAATGCCGTGCGGTGCAGGTCTTCCGGACCACGTCGGCGACCGTCGACGGGCATCGCTGGAGTTTCGCGCTGCTGCGGCCGGGCGAGGACCCGCAGGCCGGGGTGCTCGTGCTCAGCGCAACCGATCGACCGCAGTCCGGCTAGGCGACGACACCGGTCCCGTCGCGTCCCAGGTCCGCAGGAGGCCGGCTCGTGCGGCGGCCAGTGCCGCGCGGGCGGACCGTTCGGCGGTGGCGTGGTCGACGGGTTCACCGGTGATGAAGATCCGGTAGTAGAGCGGGGCGCAGGTGAGCCGGATCAGCTCTACGGCGTCGGTCCCCGGCGGGAGTTCGTCGCGCTGGACCGCGCGGCGGACGACTGCCGCGGCCTGGTCGTGCCTGGCCGCGTAGAAGTCCCTCTTGGCCTGTCGCGCACGGCCCGAGTGCAGGGCGGCGGTCACCACCGCTTCGGGGACCGCGCGTCGGGCCGGGTCGGCGAAGACGGTGACGATCTCGTCTGCGATGGCGATGAGATCGCCTTCGACCGACCCGGTGTCGGGTGCCGGCCACCCGGTGTCGCGACTGCTGTCCAGGGCGTCCGCGATGAGGAGGTCGATGGTGGCCCAACGGCGGTAGACGGTGGTCTTGTGGACACCCGCGCGCGCGGCGACGTTCTCCACCGTCAGCCCGAGGTAGCCGCGTTCGACCAGCTCGGCGTAGGTGGCATCGAGGACGGCGGCGCGGACGCGGGCGGAGCGTCCGCCGGGTCGAGTGGTCAAATGCAACTCCAGTTGCGTTAGAAGCGGCAGCCGTGCCAGGCTAACGCAACACGAGTTGCGATTGGAGCGTGACGTTGACCCCTGACCCGACCGTCCTGCACCCCCTGCCCGAGCACCACCGGGTCGTGCTGCTCAAGCCGTTGGTGGACTCGCCGACCATCGAGGTGGGCGACTACACGTACTACGACGACCCCGAGCACGCGACCGAGTTCCAGACGCGGAACGTGCTCTACGGGTACGGCCGGGAGAAGCTGGTCATCGGCAGGTTCTGCGCCATCGCGACCGGGACCAGGTTCATCATGGCCGGGGCGAACCACCTGAACGTGGGGGTGTCCACGTTCCCGTTCACGATCTTCGGCGGGACGTGGGCGGACGACACCGTCGACCTGCTGACGAACATGGAAACCCGCGGCGACACCGTGGTGGGCAACGACGTCTGGTTCGGCTACAACACACTCGTGATGCCCGGTGTGCGGATCGGCGACGGCGCGATCATCGCCACCGGGGCCGTCGTGACGTCCGACGTGCCGCCCTACACCGTGGTCGGCGGGAACCCGGCCCGGCCGGTCAAGCGGCGCTACCCGGACGGGGACGTGGACCTCCTGCTGCGCGCCGCTTGGTGGGACTGGCCGATCGAGCTGGTGACGGCCAACGTGCGGACGATCATGGCCGGGACTCCGGCGGAGGTCGCGGAGATCGCGCGGGCCAACGGGCTGTTCGACACCGCGGACCGACCGCGCCCCGCGCCCGTCCGAACCGAGAGCTGACCTCGCGGGAACACGACCAGGACTGCTCCCCGCGGCCGATCGGCGCTCGGGCATCAACAGCCGTTCGGGCTAGCGCGTTTCCGTACGGCCGGCGCGACCATTGTGCGGCACAGGGGAGGTTGCCGTGGCGGACGAGCGGGCCGAGTTCAACCGGTACTGCGACGTGACCATGCGGGGTGGCACCACCAGCGGGGTGGTCTACCCGTGGGCCGTGGTCGAGTTGGCCCGGCACTACCGGTTCCGGTCGTTGGGCGGGTCGTCCGCCGGGGCCGTCGCCGCCGCCTTCACCGCTGCCGCCGAGAAGGGCCGGGAGGCCGGCGGGTTCGAGAAGCTGGCCGAGGTGATCCGGTGGTTCGCCGCGCCGGGCTGGCGGATGGCCCAGCTGTTCCAACCCGGTCCGGACACCCGGAAGCTCTTCCGGATCGTCGCGGCCTCCATGCAGTCGCGGGACACCACGGGCCGCAGTGCCACCACCTGCCTGGTGTTGGCCTTGTCCGGCGCCATCGGGTTCCGGGCCAAGGCCGGGCTCGGGTTGGCGTTGCTGCTCTGGCTGGTCGGACCGACGGCCTGGTTCCTCGCCGTGGGGTGGGCCGGGACGCCGTCGTGGGTGCTGGTCGCCGTCATCGTCGTGGTGGCGGTGGCAGTGCCCTGGATCCTGGTCCGGGTGCGGCCACGGCGGAAGTCCGGGCGGGCCGGGTTCGCGTCCTGGGCGAGGCGAGTCGGAACGGCGGTGGGATCGGCCGCGCCGCTGGTTCCCGTGTTGGTGCTGGTGTCGTGGGACCTGCCCGGTCTCGCCTCGCTCGCCACGGCGGTCGCGTCGTGGGTGGTGCTGGGTTTCGCGCTCGTCAGTGCGGTGGCGATCACGTACCTGCTCGGGGCCAAGCGGTTCCTGGACCGCATGGCCCGGAAGGTCCACTTCGGACTCGTCCCGGGGACGGGGTCGTTCAGGGCCGGGTTCTGGGATCGGCGGTGCGGGGTTCCCCGGTCGACCGGCGTGCCGCCGATGAGCGACTGGATCGCCGATCGGCTGGACGAGCTGTCCGGGGTCGCCGGGCTGAGGTTCTCGGACCTGACCACGAACCTGGTGTTGATGACCACGGACCTGTCCGAGGGGCGGCCGTACCGGTTGCCGTTCACCGAGCCCGCTTCGCGCTGGCTCTACTGCGCGGAGTGCCTGCGGAACGTGCTGCCGGAGCGGGTTGTGCGGGCGATCGGCGGGGAGGCGTCCGACCACCGGTGCCCGTTGCACGCGGGTCGGGCGTTGACGGTGCTGCCGAAGGACCTGCCGGTCGCGTTGGCGGTGCGGATGAGCATGCCGCTGCCCGGTCTGATCGCCGCCGTGCCGCTGTGCCGCGCCGAGTCGGAGGTGCGGGTGCACTGGTTCTCCGACGGCGGGATCACCAGCAACTTCCCGATCCACTTCTTCGACGCGCTGCTCCCCCGGTGGCCCACGTTCGGGTTGACGCTGGGGCCGTTCCCGCCGGCGGACGACCGCCCTGTCCGGCTACCGGAGCAGGACGCGGCCACCGATGGACGGCCGTGGACGGACATCGGCGGGGTCGCGGGGTTCGCCGGGGCGATCCTGAACACGATGCTCGACTGGCGGGACGCCATGCAGTCGGCGCTGCCGGGGTACCGGGGACGGATCGCGCACGTCCGGCTGCGCGACGGTGAGGGCGGCACGAACCTGTTCATGCGGCCGGACACCGTCCTGGCGCTCGCGGAGCGGGGCCGAGCCGCCGGTGAGCTGCTGCGCACCCGGTTCACCGCCGACGACGGGGCCGGGACGGACCGGTACCGGTGGATCCGGATGCGGTTGGCCATGCGGGAGTACCAGCAGTTGGCGGAGCAGGCCCGGCAGCGCGCGCGGCTCTACAAGGACCTGGCCGAGGATTACCCCATCCCGGCCGACCTGCACGAGTGGTTCGACACGCCGCCCACCGGGGCCGACCCGCACGCCGCCGACATCGCGCTCACGTTGGACGGGCTGGGGAACCTGGTGCCCGGACCGTTCGACGGCGAGGTGCCGGTCGACCCCGACCTGCGGTTGTCGCCGCCGGAGTAGGTCGAGGTTCGCGGCCGGGTCAGGGCTGGGACCGGAGCAGGGCTCGCCGCCAGGGTCGGGGCTGGAACCGGGTCAGGCTGGAACCGGGTCAGGGCTTGCGGCCGACGCCCACGTACGCGCTGATGTAGGCGTCGTCGGAGTCCGGGTGCCATTCCGGCAGCGGCACCACGCCCGGTTCCACCACCTCCAGGCCGGTGAAGAACGCGGCGATCTCCTCGCGCGGGCGCAGCACCAACGGGCTGTCGGTGCGGCGGTAGATGGCCTTGACCCGTTCCGTGTCGTCCAAGCCGTCCTCGGGGACGCCTTCCAGGCTGCCGTGCGAGAGGGCCAGGTAGCTGCCGGACGGCAGGGCTTCCCGGTAGCGGGCCACCGCCCGGTGCGGGTCGTCGCTGTCCGGCACGAAGTGCAGCACGCCCACCATGAGCAGACCGATCGGCCGGGTGAAGTCGAGCGTCGCGCGAACCTCGTCGCTGTTCAGCACGGTGTCCGTGGCGCGCAGGTCCGCCTGGATGACGGTGGCCAGCGGGTTGTCGGCCAGCAGCGCGCTGCTGTGCGCCACGGCGACCGGTTCCACGTCCGCGTAGACGACCCGCGCCCGCGGGTTGGTCTGCTGGGCGATCTCGTGGACGTTGCCGACCGTGGGGATGCCCGAGCCGAGGTCCAGGAACTGGTCGATGCCCTGTGCCAGCAGGTAGCGGACGGCGCGGCGGAGGAAGGAGCGGTTGGCGCGGGCCGCGCCGGACATGCCGGGGTAGATCCGCTCCACCGCCTTGGCCGCCTCGCGGTCCACCGCGAAGTTGTGGGAGCCGCCGAGGTAGTAGTCGTACATCCGGGCGGCGCTCGGGCGGTCCAGGTCCACCGAGGACGGCACCCAGCCGGCTTCTTCCATGCGACATCCCCTCGACGGACCCGGTGCGGCGACATGATCGTTCCGGGGCGCCGGACCGGGCACAACCCCTGAACGGGCGCTACGGCACGGGTGGTCGGGCAGGCGGCCGAGTGAGGCGCAGGGACCGGGTGGCGTGGTCGAGGGCGCGCCGGTCGTCCCCGCGCTCGCCCCACGCCTGCGAGAACCGCCGAACGCTCTCAGGGCCGCGGTTCCCGCACGACGCCGCCGACGACCGTGGTCACGACCTTGTGCACGGCTTCGGTGGTCGGCGGGGCGCCCCGCCGGTCGGCGAACAACAGGTGCGCGGCCCCGATCAGCGTGGGGGCGAGCGCGTCGACCTCGGCATCGGGCGAGATGCGGCCCAGCTCGCGCTCCGCGACGAGGTAGGAGGCGATCATCGTCACGGCTTCGGTGAGGACGGGGACGCCGGCCGGCCAGGTTCGGCGCAGCCGGGCGCGCAGCTCGTCCCGGAAGGTCACCAGGGCCACGATCGCCACGGCCACCGATCCGAACAGGGCCGTCAGCGCGTCGGCGAGGTTGTCGGTGACGGTGCCGGTCCCGGCGGCCTCGCGCAGGGCGGCGGCCTGGCTGTCCATCCGGTCGACGCGGTCCAGCACGAACTCGGCGAGGAAGGCGTCGAAGTCCTCGAAGTGCCGGTGCAGGACGCCTTTGGCGCAACCCGCCTCGGTGGTGACCGCGCGGCTGGTCAGCGCGCTCGGCCCGGCCCGGAGCAGGACGCGGTCGGCGGCGTCGAACAGCTGCACGCGCACGGCGCGGATGGCCACCCCGGTCGGCACTGTGCCTCCTCCCGCATCCCTCGTCCGACCGTACCCGGTTGACGAGTGGGCACATGCCCACTCATAGTGGGCACATGCCCACTCCAGCACCGGGGCACACGCCCCGGCCCGAACCCGAGCCTCATCGAGCCCGACGGGCGGCCGAGTCGTTCGGCGCCGATCCCGGGCGCTACGACCGCGTCCGACCCCGCTACCCCGACGCCCTGGTGAACGCGATCGTCGCCGCCAGTCCCGGTCCCGAGGTCCTCGACGTCGGGATGGGTACCGGCATCGCGGCCCGGCAATTCCAGGCGGCCGGCTGCCGGGTGCTCGGGGTCGAGGTGGACGCGCGGATGGCCGGGTGGGCACGGCAGCAAGGGCTGGACGTCGAGGTGGCGGCGTTCGAAGCCTGGGATCCCGCCGGCCGGACGTTCGACGCGGTCGTCTCCGGGCAGGCGTGGCACTGGGTGGACCCGGTCGCCGGAGCGGCCAAGGCCGCCGAGGCGCTGCGGCCCGGTGGCCGGCTGGCCGTGTTCTGGAACGTGGGCCGACCGCAGCCCGGACTCGCGGCGGCCTTCGGCGCGGTCTACCGCCGGGTGCTGCCCGATTCGCCGTCTTCCCGCTGGTGGACGGCGGGCAGCTCGGGCGGGTACGCGGTGCTGTGCGCCAAGGCGGCCGACGGGATGCGGGAGACCGGCGCGTTCGGCGACCCGGAGCAGTGGCGGTTCGACTGGCAGCGGACCTACACCCGCGACGAGTGGCTGGACCTGGTTCCCACCGCCGGTGACCACAGCCAGTTCCCGCCGGCCGAGCTGGCGGAGGTGCTCGCGGGCGTCGGGGCTGCCATCGACGCGGTGGGAGGCAGCTTCACGGTGCACTACGACGCCGACGTGGTCATCGCGACGCGGACCGACGCCTGACGGAGGTGGTCGACGCGGCGCTAGTCCTTGCGGCGTGCGAAGACGAACGCCCCTGGCAACCTCTCGCCCGGATCGAGGAGCGTCTCGGCCTCGACCGTGAACCCGGCGTCGCGCAGCCAGCCCGAGACCCGTGAAGGCGGGCGGAGGTGGACGTACACGTTCATCGGGTGGCCGCCGTAGCCCTGCGTCTTCAGCCGGGACTCGTCGCCGACGTGGAAGCCGAGGATCAGCCGGCCACCTGGCCTCAGCACCCGCCGGAAGTGCGCGAACACCGAGGGAACCGCGTCGTCGGGAATGTGGATCAACGACCACCAGGCGAGCAGACCGGCGAGGGAGGCGTCGGCGAGGTCCAAGTCCGTCATGGAGCCGACCTCGAACCGCACGCCGGGGTGCTCACGCCGGGCTGCGTCGACCATCGCGGGCGAGAGGTCGATGCCGAAGGCGTCGAGGCCCAGTTCACGCAGATGCGCGGTGACGTACCCCGGTCCACAGCCCACGTCCGCGACCGGTCCGCCGCCGTCGGCGCGTACGAAGTCGGCGAACAACGCCAGTGCCGACAGCATGTAGGGCCGGTCGGCGAGCGCGTCGCGCAACTGGTCGGTGTAGCTGGCGGCGACCGTGTCATAGGAGCTTCGGGCGTCCGCCAACCAGTCGGCACTCATGGCTCGACACAGTAATCAAGTGATCGGAACTCGATCCGTTGTGGTGCCGTGGCTTGGCGGTGCGCGAAGCCCTTCGCAGGCCGGTGACCGCGGATAGGCTGTGCGGATATGAAGGCCGCGCTGGTGATCGTCGACATGCAGGAGATGCTGATCCCGCTCGTCCGGCGCGGCGAGGAGCTGGCCGACCGGATTTCGTCGCTGGCGCGCACAGCCCGGCGGAACGGCACGCCCGTGGTCGCGTTGCAGCAGATCGGGCCCAGCGGAACGGCTTTCGATCCCGAGTCCCCCGGCGCGCGACTCAGTCCGCGCCTCGGCCTCGACCCGACCGACGTCGTGATCCGCAAGACGGCGACCGACGCGTTCTACCGCACGGACCTCGCGACGTTGCTGGCCGAGTGGGGCGTGGACACCGTCGTGCTGACCGGCCTCGCCACCGACTACTGCGTCGACGCGACCGCGCGGTCCGCGTTGAGCCACGGGCTGGACGTCGTGCTGGTCAGCGATGGGCACGCGCCGGCCGCCGACGGCGACCCCGATGCCGGACTGACCGCCGAGCAGATCATCGACCGGCACAACCGCATCCTCAGCAGGAGCGTCCATCCGGGAGGAACACTGCGCTTGCTCGCGGCATCGGATGTCGTGTTCGGGGATCGGCAGAAGCCGCAGTGAGCTGCTGCGGGAACAACGAGCCGCTGGGTAGGTGCGGATGGCAACGGAAGCGAGCGAGGTCATTCTGAGCAAGGAGGATCTTCGCGCGGTCACCGCGTTCGCCGCAGAGTGCGCGGAGGCGGTACTCGGAGTCTTCGAGGCCGATCAGCCGGACGACTCGCGGCCTCGGGACGCGATCGGTGTCGCGTGGGATTTCGCTCGGGGTGGCGAGCGTGGGAAGTCCCTGCGCGACGCGGCCTGGGCGGCGCTCAAGGCAGCCAAGGGCGCGGACACCGAGGCCGCGCGCGAGGCGGCGCGGGCAGCGATGACCGCGGCAAGCGCCGCCTACTTGCACCCGTTGGCCAAGGCCACCCAGGTCAAGCACATCCTCGGCGCCGGCGCTTTCGCGGCCAGGGCGGCCGAACTGGTCGCCGGCGACGATAGGACCGTTGGGTCCGAACACATCCGGCAAGCGGTGCACCGTGCGACACCAACCGTCGTCGCCGTGCTCAAGCGCTTCCCGGCGGCTCCGGCCGGCGGCGGACGGGTCGGCGAGCTGATCCGCATGATGGACGCCGATCTTCGCCGCTGATTCCCGTCGGGGGATCGGATAGCGTGCCTGTCCGTTCTCCAGAGCGTCGTGTCGTTGTCGAGGCGCACATGATGCCCTCCTCTCGTGATCCCGCCAGAGCCGGCTCCAGCCGTCGTGCCGGATGCGAGCAGCTCGGTCTGTGGACGGAGCCTCTGTCCCAGGCGTCGTAACCTGGCCGGAACGAGATCGTGCTTTCGTTGCGGGAGGATGCGATGGCGTCGAGTGCCGAACCTGTCGTGCGGACTGCCGGGCGCGACGACGTGATGGCGATCTGCCGGTTCGGCGAGACGCACATCCGACCGCACTACGCCCCGCTGATCGGCGCTGCCGCGGCAGACGAGCAGGTCCGCCTGTGGTGGAACGAGACGCACGTCGACGCAGCCGTGACCGGTGGTCTGGTGGTCGTCGCCGAGGCCGACGGGCACCTCGTCGGCGTCGGGCAGCGAGGCCGGCGAAGCTCCGACCACGTGGTCTACAAGCTCTACGTCCACCCTCGGCATCGCGGCCGCCGGCTGGGCCCGCGACTGCTCGACGCCCTCACCGGGCAGCTACCCGCCGACGCCGACCGGCTGTACATCGAACACTTCGCGGCCAACGAACGCGCGGGAACGTTCTACGAGCGTGAGGGTTTCACCGTGGAGAGGATCGAGCCAAGCCCCACCGGTGACCCCGCGCACGGGGTGCTGTGGCGCACACGCCCGTTGGCCGCAGCCGCCAAGACGCCCGGACAAGCCTGACGCCACTGCCTGCCTGCGGACCTGCGCACCGGTCAACGCAGAACCGGGCCGCACCGGTGCTCGCTCAGAGCGAACGCCCGACGGAAACAATCCACCGCTCACCTTGGTTGAGCCGTACAGACTCAACTTTGGAGGATCGACATGGGTGAGACGTTGGCGCTGCCGGTACTGCCGCTGGACGACGTGGTCGTGCTCCCGGGCATGGTCGTGCCGATCCGGCTCACCGGCTCGGACGCCACGGCCGAGGCGCGCGCCGCCGTCGAAGCCGCCTCCGCCGGCGGTGGCGAAGCACGCGTGGTGCTGGTGCCGCGGCTGGACGGCAAGTACGCGAAGGTCGGCACGCTGGCCGTGATCGAGCAGGTCGGTCGACTATCCGGGGGTGAACGGGCCGCTGTGGTCCGCGGCACGGAACGGGTGCGGATCGGGACCGGCACGACCGGGCCCGGTGCGGCGCTGTGGGTCGAGGCGACGGTGGTCGACGAGTCGCCGGTCGACGAACGCACCCGCGAGCTGGCCCGGGAGTACCGGGGGCTGGTCACCACGATCCTCCAGCAGCGCGGGGCCTGGCAGGTGGTCGACTCGGTGCAGCAGGTGGACGAGCCGTCCGCGCTGGCCGACCTCGCCGGGTACGCCTCGTACCTGGACGCCGGGCAGAAGGTCTGGCTGCTGGAGACCGGCGACGTCGCCGAACGGCTGGAGAAGCTGCTGGAGTGGGGCCGGGAGCACCTCACCGAGCTGGACGTGGCCGAGACCATCCGCAAGGACGTGAAGGAAGGCGTGGAACGGCAGCAGCGGGAGTTCCTGCTGCGCCAACAGCTCGCCGCCATCCGCAAGGAGCTGGCCGAGCTGGACGGCAAGCCCGCCACCGAGGAGCAGGACTACCGGTCGCGGGTGGAGGGGGCGGAGCTCCCGGAGCACGTGCGCAAGGCCGCGCTGGCCGAGGTCGACAAGCTGGAGCGGACCTCCGACCAGTCGCCGGAGACCGGGTGGATCCGCACCTGGCTGGACACCGTGCTGGAACTGCCGTGGAACGAGCGGACCGAGGACTCCTACGACATCGCGGGCGCGCGGGCCGTGCTGGACGCCGACCACGCCGGGCTGGACGACGTGAAGGAGCGCATCACCGAGTACCTGGCGGTGCGCCGGCGTCGGGCCGACCGGGGCATGGGCGTCGTCGGCGGCCGGCGCAGCGGCGCGGTGCTGGCGCTGGCCGGGCCGCCCGGTGTCGGCAAGACGTCGCTGGGCGAGTCGGTCGCGCGGGCCATGGGGCGCGAGTTCGTCCGGGTCGCGCTGGGCGGTGTGCGGGACGAGGCCGAGATCCGGGGACACCGCCGCACCTACGTCGGCGCGCTGCCGGGGCGGATCGTGCGGGCCATCTCCGAGGCCGGCTCGATGAACCCCGTGGTGCTGCTGGACGAGATCGACAAGGTCGGCGCGGACTACCGGGGCGACCCGACGGCGGCGCTGCTGGAGGTGCTGGACCCGGCGCAGAACCACACCTTCCGGGACCACTACCTGGAGGTGGAGCTGGACCTGTCCGACGTGGTGTTCCTGGCCACGGCGAACGTGCTGGAGTCCATCCCCGGTCCGCTGCTGGACCGGATGGAACTGGTCCGGCTGGACGGGTACACCGAGGACGAGAAGGTGACCATCGCCCGCGACCACCTGCTCCCCCGCCAGGTCGAGCGGGCCGGGTTGACCGCGCAGGACGTGGCGGTGACCGAGGGCTCGCTGCGCAAGCTCGCCGCCGAGTACACCCGGGAAGCCGGTGTGCGGCAGCTGGAGCGGTCGCTGGCCCGGGTGCTGCGCAAGGTCACCGCGCGGGTGGCGCTGGACGAGGTCGCGCTGCCGGTGACGGTGGACGTGCCCGACCTGCGCGGCTACCTGGGGTCGCCGAAGTTCACCCCGGAATCGGCCGAGCGGACCGCCGTGCCGGGGGTGGCGACCGGTCTGGCCGTCACGGGCGCGGGCGGTGACGTGCTGTTCGTGGAGGCGTCGCTGGCGTCGCGGGGCACCGGGTCGGCCGGGGTCACGCTGACCGGGCAGCTGGGCGAGGTGATGAAGGAGTCGGCCCAGATCGCGCTGTCCTACCTGCGGTCCAACGACAGCCGGGCGGAGGCGCTGGCGGAACGCGGCGTGCACATCCACGTGCCGGCGGGCGCGGTGCCGAAGGACGGTCCCTCGGCGGGCGTCACGATGACCACCGCCCTCGCGTCGCTGCTGTCGGGCCGCCCCGTGCGGGCCGACGTGGCGATGACCGGCGAGGTGTCGCTGACCGGGCGCGTGCTGCCGATCGGCGGCGTGAAGCAGAAGCTGCTCGCCGCGCACCGGGCGGGCATCACCACGGTGCTGCTGCCGCAGCGCAACGAGCCCGACCTGGACGACGTGCCGGAGTCGGTGCGCGAGGCGCTGACCGTGCACCTGGTCGCCGACGTGCGCGAGGTCCTGGACCTGGCACTGGAGTCGTCGGCGGTGACGGTGGCGGCGTGATCCGCCGGAACCGGGCCGTTCCCACTCGCGGGAGCGGCCCGGTTCCGTGTCCGGAGGACGCGGACATCTCGCCTCAACGCAGGTTGCACAGGTCCAGCAGCACGCCTTCCGGGGTCCGGCAGGGCAGGTAGCCGGCGTCCTTCATCCGGACGCGGGAGCCGTCGTGCTCCCGCACGTACCGGATGAACCTGGCCTGCAACGAGTCCTCGGCCGGCTGCGCCTTGGTGTAGAGGTACTCCACCGTCCAGAACGGGTAGCCCGCCTCCACGCCCACGGCCGCGTCGAAGACCTTGCCGTCCAACGACAACGCGGTCAGCCGGTCGGTCTTGCGGGCCTCCGCGACCGAAGGCGCGTCCGCGTAGCCGATCGCCCCGTCCACCGCGCCGATCTCCCGCACCACGTCGCTGTTCTTGTCCCGCTCGCAGCGGATCACCCGGGCCTGCGGGTCGCGGTCCTTGTTGCGGCAGTCGTTGGAGGACAACGCGCCTTCCGTGGTCGCCAGGACCCGGCGTTCGAACAGCTCGCGGGTGCCCGACTCGCTGCCCCGGCCGACGATCCGGATCGGCAGCGGGTCGCCGCCGCGCAGCTCGCTCCAGTCCGTGTACCGGCCCGAGTAGACGCCGCGGAGCTGCTCGACGGTCAGCGTGTCCAGGCCGACCGAGCTGTGCACGACCACGTGGTAGACCACGATCGCCGCCTGCTGCGCCACCACCCCGCCGATCTCCTGCTTGCCGTCCGACAGCGCCACCAGCGCCCGGCCCGGATCGGCCGTCACCACCGAGCGCACACCCGCGATGCTGCCGTTCGGCTCGGTCTCGACGCGGGCCTGCGGGCACGCCTTGACGTACTGCTCGGCGATCCGGTCCATGGTGGGCATGAACACGCTCGACCCCTCGACCCGCAGCGTGCCCGCGCCGCAGGCCACCGTCGGGTCGGTCGCCTCCGGCGCCCACGCCAGGGTCAGCACCAGCACCCCCGCGAGCAGGGCCGCCAGGCCGCCGGTCAGCCGGGGCAGGGTGAGGAACCGCTCCTGCTTCTCGTCGTGCAGCACGCCCGCGCCGCCGAGGTGGCCGGTGATCTTGACCTCTTTGCCCAGTTCGCCGTGCCGGTTGCCCTCCGGTTCGCGCAGCACCACCAGCAGCTTGAACTTCTGCTTGCGGCGCAGGGTGAGCCCGTCCAGGCGCACGCCGTGCCACAGCGGTTCGGCCGCCGCCCGCGGTCGGTCCGCGCCGGTCCGGAACAGCCGGGTCATGCTCAGCGCCATGCGTTCCCGCACGGTCGGCAGCGACACCCGGACCTGGTTGGCCTCCTCGCCGAAGAACTGGAGGCTGCGCCGCACCTCCTCGCGCAACTCCTCCGAACCGGCCTCGGACACCCTGGCGTTCCACACCACCCGGTCGCCGAAGGTGAACGTCAGCGGCTTGTCGAAGTCGTCCGGGCCGATGTCGTAGGTGCCGTTGTTGCGCACCCGGATGACGACGATGCTCATCCGGTCCAGCACCCGCACCAGCTCGCGCAGCTGCGGGGCGTGCGACTCGGTGCCGTCGTGCAACTGCTCGGGGCCGAGGCCGATCTTGGAGTTGTAGAGGACGCGGAACCCCACCCTCTTGCGGCGCACGAAGAGCCGGTCGATGACCGGGGTCGCGAACAGCAACGCGATCGCGAGCGCCACCGGGCCGGGACCACCGAGGAAGTCCAGCGCGGACCGCAGCATCTGCACACCGAATTCTCGGTCGCACCCGCGGTGGTCGTTGCGCCCGTGGTCGGACGTTCACCGGGACTTCACGCCCCCGCAAGGGCCTAAGGCTGGGTGACCGACAGGTGGTCCTCCAGCGGCACCGGGGTCAGGCCGTCCTGCTTGCAGCGTTCGAGGAACGCCAGGAAGTCCTCCACGAACGTGTGGCGGAAGTGCATGAGCACCACGTCGCCCCGGTTCAGCTTGCCGCCCGCCTGGAACTGCACCACGCCGTCGTTGACCGCCGCGGTCCACATCACCAGCGCGGAGAACCCGCAGTCGGTGGCCGCGCGGCGGGTGGTGGCGTCGTAGTTGCCGAACGGCGGGCGGAACAGCTTCGGCCGCGCGCCCATCTGCTGCTCCAGGTAGTCGGCGTTGCCGCAGATCTCCTGGCGCTGGAAGTCGTAGGACTTGCCCTGGAGGTTCGGGTGGTTGGCGGTGTGGGCGTGCACCTGCACGTCGGCCCGGTCCTGGAGCGCCTTGAAGTAGGCCGGGTCGTCCTGGACGTGCTTGGTGTTGAGGAACAGCGACGGCCGCACGTTCGAGGAGCGCATCAGCTCCAGCGCCGCCGGGTGCCGGACCGCGCCGTCGTCGATGGTGATGAACACGTACGGCTTGTCCGTCTCGATCCGCCGCACCACCGGCAGCAGCCCGTCCGGGCCGGCCGGGGCCTTCGCCTGCGCCGTGCCGTACCGGTACGGGTGCTGGAACACCGGCACCGTCGTGCCACCGGGGCCGGGCACCGCCGTGGGCGGCGTGGTGGTGGTCACCGCGGTGGTCGTGGTGGTGGCCGTCGCGCCCGAGGGCTGCCCCACCGGCTCGGGCGCGCACGCCGCGGTGACGATGGCCAGGGCAGCCGCGACCGCCACACCGATTCTTCGCATTGCGTGGATCCCCCCTGAAGCCGCGCCCCCAGGATTCGGGGGCCGTCCGCCTATTTTGAGACGTACCGGGGGCGATCAGGGTTGTCCGGTGATGAATCTGCAACACAGTTCACCCGACGATAGGGTCACATCCGGTCGTGCCTGATCCACTCGTGGAGGACTTCGATGAGCCTTGAGCGCCCCGCCGCTCCCGACCCCTACTCGCTGCTGCCGGCAGTGCCGTCGTTCGAGGTGACGTCGACCGACGTGCGCGACGGCGAGACGCTGCCGGACGCCCACGTGAACGCGGCGGGCGACCTGTCGCCGCAACTGAGCTGGTCCGGGTTCCCGGCCGGCACGAAGAGCTTCGTGGTCACCTGCTTCGACCCGGACGCCCCCACCCCCTGCGGCTTCTGGCACTGGGTCGCGGTGAACATCCCGGTGTCGGTGACGTCGCTGGACACCGGCGCGGGCGCGGGCGACGACACCCTGCCCGGCGACGCGTTCCACGTGCGCAACGACTACGGCACCCGGTCGTACGGCGGCGCGGCACCGCCCGAGGGTGATTCCGCCCACCGGTACTACTTCGTGGTGCACGCCGTGGACGTGGAGAAGCTCGACGTGACGCCCGACGTGTCCCCGGCCGTGGTCAGCTTCAACCTGGCGTTCCACACGCTGGCACGCGCCATCGTGACCCCGACCTACGCCGCCTGACCGGCGGGGCCGGGCGGGCCGTCCGGGAATGAGCGCCTCACGTCGTGGGTTGCAGCACGACGTGAGGCACTTCGACCTGGTCATCATCGGCACCGGTTCCGGCAACTCGATCGCCGACGAGCGATTCGCCGACTGGAACATCGCGATCGTCGAGAAGGGCGTCTTCGGCGGCACGTGCCTGAACGTCGGGTGCATCCCCACGAAGATGTTCGTGCACACCGCGGACGTCGCCGCCGCCCCCGCTTCCGGCGCGCGCCTCGGTGTCGACGCGACGCTCGACGGCGTCCGCTGGACGGATGTGCGGGACCGCATCTTCGGCCGCATCGACCCGATCTCCGAAGGCGGCAGGCGCTGGCGCGCGGAGGAGAACGCGAACGTCACCGTCTACGAGGGCACGGCGAAGTTCGTGGGCCCGAAGACCTTGGACACCGGAACCGGCGAGACCATCACCGCCGACCGCTTCGTGCTGGCCGCGGGCTCCCGCCCGGTCGTCCCCGACGTGGCGGACCTGGCGACGGTCGGCTACCACACGTCCGACACGATCATGCGCCTGGACGAACTGCCCGAACGCCTCACCATCCTCGGCAGCGGCTTCGTGGCGGCCGAGTTCGCGCACGTCTTCTCGTCCTTCGGCGTGGCCGTGACCGTGATCGCCCGTTCGGACGTGCTGCTGCGGCACGAGGACCACGAGGTCGCGTCCCGGTTCACGTCCGTGGCGTCGGAGAAGTGGGACGTGCGGCTGCGCCGGAAGGCCGTACGCGCCGAACGCGTGAACGGCGAGGTGCGGCTGCACCTGGAGGGTCCGGACGGCGCGGAGGTCGTCACGTCCGACGAACTCCTGGTCGCCGTAGGCCGGACCCCGAACGCCGACCTGTTGGACCTGTCCACGACCGGCGTGGAGCTGCACCCGGACGGCCGGGTGGTGGTGGACGAGTACCAGCGGACGTCCGTGGAGGGCATTTACGCGCTCGGTGACATCAGCTCGGAATACCAGCTCAAGCACGTCGCCAACCACGAGGCACGCGTCGTGCAGCACAACCTCCTGAACCCTGATTCGCCCATCGCCTCCGACCACCGATACGTGCCCGCTGCGGTCTTCTCCGCTCCGCAGGTGGCTTCGGTCGGCTTGACCGAGGAACAGGCCGTCGAACAGGGCGTGCGGTACGTCGCGGCTTCTCAGGCTTATGCGTCCATCGCCTACGGCTGGGCGATGGAGGACACCACCGGTTTCGCCAAGGTATTGGCGGATCCCTCCACCGGTCGGATCCTCGGCGCGCACATCATCGGCCCACAGGCATCCAGCGTGATCCAACCGATCATCCAGGCGATGAGCTTCGGATTGGACGCGAAGACCATGGCCAAGGGCCAGTACTGGATCCACCCGGCCATGCCCGAGGTCATCGAGAACGCACTGCTCAACCTCCCCCTCGACTGACCTGGCCACCCCCCACCACCCGCACCAGCCCACCGGCACCAGCCGTGCGCCAGCACGCACCTCCGGTCGGGCTGTGTGTCATCCCCGTATGGCCTGCGCGCAGCGAACCACCGTTGTCCGGGGAATGCAAGCACGCTTTTCGCTTGCATTCCCCGGACAACGGTGGTTGTCTTTGACCAGGACATGCGGGGATGACACACAGCACTGCTCGCATCTTTTATGCTTTGGCTTTTCGGGGGATCCTTGGCGGCCTGCCCGTCCGGCGAGGACTCTTTTCAGACTTGGCCCTGTACGGATCTTAGCAATAAGAGCGACGCTCGCCGCTGGGCAGACCTCCGGGGAGGAAAAACGGAAGGGCGTCGTGTTCTCCCCGTATGGCCTGTCAAAGACCACCACCCTTGTCCAGGGAGGTCAAGCGGAAAGCGTGCTTGACCTCCCTGGACAAGCGCGGTAGCCCTGCGGGCAGGCCATACGGGGAGAACACGAGGCGACAGGTCTGTGCGGCGCGTGCACGGGCGTCTGGGTGGGGCGGGAAAGGCGGGTGAGCTGGGGTCAGACCGTGCGGGGGCGGCCGGCGATCCAGCCGAGGGCGGTGAGCAGGACGAGGAGGGCGACCAGGACGAGCATGGAGACGGTCCAGGTGCCGGTGACGCCGCGCAAAACCCCGAAGGCGAAAGGGCCGGAGGCCGAGATCAGGTAGCCGATGCTCTGCGCCATGGCCGAGAGCCGGGCGGTGTCAGAAGTGGATGAAGTCCGGAGTGAGATCATGACCAGCGCGAGCGGGAACATGCCCATGCCGAGTCCGACCAGCACGACCCACAGGCCGGGCGCGAGGGACGGCGCCAGGGCGAGGCCCAGCACGCCGGCCACCGACAGCAGGCCCAGGCCCAGCACCATCCCGGACTGGCTCGAACGGCGGGCCGCCAGTGGCGGGACGATGAGGCTGACCGGGACGCCGAGCACCATCGTGATCGCCAGCAGCAGGCCCGCGGTGGTCCGGTCCACCCCGGCGTCGCCGAGGATCTGCGGCAGCCAGCCCATCACCGTGTAGGCGAGCAGCGACTGGAGCCCGAAGAACACCGTGATCACCCACGCGAGCGGGTTGCGGACCAGGGATCGCTTGGGCGTGACCGCGCGAGGGCCCGCCGAGCGGACGACTTCCCCGTGCCGCGCGCCTGCCAGCCACACGAGCAGCGCCGCCAGCGACAGGAAGGCCCAGGCCCCCACGGCCAGGCGCCAGGAGCCGAGCAGCGACTCCAGACCGGGGGTGAACGCGGCACCCAGCGCGGCACCGGCGGCCAGCGCCGCCGTGTAGACGCCGGTGACCAGTCCGACCCGACCGGGGAAGGAGTCCTTGACCACGACGGGGATCAGCACGTTGCACACGGCGATGCCGGCGCAGGCGATGAACGTTCCGCCGAGCACCACCGCGGGTCCGTCGACGATCCGCAGCACCAGGCCGACGGTCAGCACGAGCAGTGACAGCGCGACCGCGCGGGCCATGCCCAGGCGGCGGCCCAGCCAAGGGGCGAGGAAGGCGGCGAAGCCGAAGCACAGGGTCGGAATGGCCGTCAACAGTGAAGTCCACGCCGTGGAAACCCCGAGGGAGCCGCGCACGTCGCCGAGCACGGATGCCAGGCTGGTGACGGCCGGACGGAGGTTGGCGGCGGCCAGCGCTACGCCGATCGCCAACAGGGTGCTGCCGACCAGGGCAACTTGGCGGTTCCGGACCACCGGACCAGCGGGACTACCAGAAGGATGGGCCGCGATCGTCGCATTGGCACCGGGATCAGTGGCAATGTGAACCTTCGACGGTGTCCGGTCTGGCTGGGTCTGCTGGATCGTCACCGGCCTACTATTACAGACATGGGATGTTCGGATGAAAGGACGACGCTGTGCCGTTGGCCACTACCCGACGGGCCGGACTCGTCGACCAGGTGATCGACCAGATGAGGGACGCGATCGCCGGCGGCGAATGGCCGGTCGGCCAGCGCATCCCGCCGGAACCGGAACTCGTCACCGCGCTCGGCGTGGGTCGCAACACCGTGCGGGAGGCGGTGCGTGCGCTGTCCCACGCCGGACTGCTGGAGGTCCGCCAGGGCGACGGCACGTTCGTGCGCGCCACCAGCGAGCTGTCCGGCGCCGTCCGCCGGCTGTGCGGCAGCGAGCTGCGCGACGTCCTCCAGGTGCGCCGCACGCTTGAGGTCGAAGGCGCCCGGCTGGCCGCCGTCCAGCGCACCGACGAGGAGCTGCGCCGGCTGGAGGCGCTGCTCTCCGAACGGGACGCCGCGCTCGCCGCGAAGGACTGGGAACGACTGGTGGAGCGCGATGCCGCGTTCCACGTGCTGCTCGTGCAGTGCTCGCACAACACCCTGCTCGCCGAGCTGTACCAGGGCCTGACCGAAGCGGTCCGGGCCAGCATCACGGCGACCGTGGAGACCGACCACGAGGACGAACAGGTCTCCCACGGCGGCCTGCTGGACGCGGTCCGCGAACGCGACCCGGCGCGGGCGGCGGCCGAGGCGGGCGGGTTCCTGGAGGAGCTGCTGGAGCGGCACTCGGACTGACCGGGGCGGCACGTCCGCGATCCGACCGACCACCCGGGGCGCGTGCGGGTGGTCACCCGGCCCCGGTGAGGGCGGGAACCTCCCACGGCGGCGGATGTTCCGTGGGAGGTCCCCTGGGGTGGTGGCCTCACGGAGGCACGTGGTCGGGCACCTCCGACACGGACATCGTCGTACCCGCCGATGTCGCAACACCGACTTGCCCCATCGTCGCTCAGGCGGTCAGGCGGGTCAGGCGGTCAGGCGGGTCAGGCGGTCAGGCGGTCAGGCGGTCGTCCCAGCAGCCCCGCAGCGCCGTCAGGGTGGCCGCGACGGCAGGCCGGCGAGTGGCCTGCGTGCGCCACACGGCGAACACCCGCCGGGTCGGCGTCGGGGTGAACCCGACCGCCCGCACGGTGTCCGGCAGCGCCCCGCGCCCGAGCCGGGGCAGCAGCGCGACACCGACCCCGTTGGCCAGCAGCGCGAGCTGCGTCTCGTACTCCGCGATCCGGTAGGCCAGGTCGGGTTCCATGCCGGCACCCCGGAACGTGTTCATCAGCCAGTCGTGGCAGATCGTGCCCTCCGGCTGGCAGATCCACCGCTCGCCCGCCAGGTCCTCCGGCACCAGCACGTCCCGGTCCGCCAGCGGGTGCCCGGCGGGCAGCAGCACGTCCGCGAAGTCCTCGCCCAACCGCGCCCGCGACACCCCGTCCGGGACGGGCAGCGGGGCGTTGACCCAGTCGTGGGTGACGGCCATGTCCAGCTCACCCCGGGCGACGGCCTCCAACCCCTGCGGCGGGTCCATCTCCACCAGCCGCAGGTCCAGCGCCGGGTGGTCGCGGGCCAGCGCGACCAGGGCCGCGGGCAGCACACCCCGGGCGGCGGTGGCGAACGCGCCGACGCGGAGTTGTCCCACCGCCGCGCCGCGCTGCTCCTCCAGGGTCACCTCGGCCTGTTCGACCAGCCTCAGCACCTCGTCGGCGGTGCTCGCCAGCAGGAACGCGGCGTCGGTCAGCGCGACGCCGCGGCCTCGGCGTTCCAGCAGCGTGGTACGGGTTTCGCGTTCCAGTTTGGCGATCTGCTGGGACACCGCGGACGGCGTGAACCCCAGCGCGGTGGCGGCGGCACCGACCGAGCCGTGGCGGGCGACCGCGTGCAGGGCCCGAAGCCTTCCCAGATCCAGCATGTAGTGATCCTAAACCAAAAGGTTCAGAAGTCATCACTGGTGCTAAACAGTTTCCGCACCGAGACTCGGCGATGTGAATCCTCGTCACGCCGCCCTGGCGGTGCTCACCACGACCATCTGGGGCGTCAACTTCGTCGTCATCAAGGTGGGGCTGCACGAGTTCCCGCCGCTGCTGTTCTCCTCGCTGCGGTTCCTGGCCGCCGCCGTGCCGGCGCTGTGGTTCGTCGGCCGCCCCCGCGTGCCGTGGAAGTGGGTGGTCGCCGTCGCCCTCGCGCTGGGCGTGGCGAAGTTCGGCCTGCTGTTCCTCGGCATGGGCGCGGGGATGCCCGCCGGCCTGTCCTCCCTGGTGCTGCAGAGCCAGGTCTTCTTCACGGTGATCTTCGCCGCCGCGCTCCTGCGCGAACGACCGCGCCCGGTGCAGCTCGTGGGCATGGCGGTCGCCGCGCTGGGGATCGTGCTGATCGCGGTCGACTACGGCGTGACCAGCCCGCTTTCCGCGCTGGTGCTGGTCATCCTGGGCGCTGTGGCGTGGGGGCTGTCCAACGTGGCCACCCGGTACGCCAAGCCGCCGGACGCCCTGAGCTTCAACGTGTGGGTCTGCGCGTTCGCCGTGCTGCCGCTGCTCGGCCTGTCCCTGGTCTTCGAGGGGCCTTCGGCCGCGATCACCTCGCTGGCCGGCATCAGCTGGACGGGGCTCGGCGCGCTGCTGTTCATCGCCTGGGTCTCCACCCTGTTCGGCTTCAGCGTGTGGGGCTTCCTGCTGCGGGAGTACGACGCCGGCACCGTCGTCCCGTTCGCCCTGCTGGTGCCGGTCGCCGGCATGTTCTCCGGGTGGCTGTTCCTGGACGAGGCGATCAGCCCGCTGCGCCTGGGTGCGGCCGCGCTGGTGATCGCCGGCATGGCCGCGGCGACCCTGCACAGGCCCGTCCGCCGGGCACCGGAACCCGAACCGGCATCAGTCGGCTAGCCGCCGGGCCCGACGGCCGATGCGGTTCAGGCGTTTCCGGATGCTGCGGACCATGTCGCCGTCGCCCAGCTTCTCGTACAGCTCCACCGCGAGCGTCCACCAGTGCCGGGCCGCCTCGGACTTGCGCTCCCTCGCCGCGAGGATGCCGAGGAACAGGCAGACCCGCGCCTCGCGCAGCACGTCACCGTGCTCGACCGCCAAGGCCATCGCTTCGCTGTAGTACGTGTGCGCCGCCGGGAACCGACGCTTGTGCCGCGACACGGTGCCGAGGTTGAACAGGATGTCGGTCTCGCCGCGCCAGTCGCCGAGTTCGCGGTAGCGGGCCAGCGCCTCGTCGTAGTGCGCCTGCGCCACGTCCAGGTCGCGGACGCGGCGGGCGATCGAGCCGAGGTTGTGCAACGCCTGCGCGACGCGCGCCTGGTCGTCCAGTTCGCGGCTGATCGCCAAGTAGGCCGTGTAGTGCTCGCGCGCGTCGTCGTGGCGGCGCTGTTCACGGGCCAGCTTGCCCAATCGCCGCAACGCCCTGACTTCGTCCGTGCGGTCGCCGATCCGCCGTGCCATCTCCAGCGCCAGCGGGAACAGCACCTCGCAGTCGTCCCAATGGCGTCGGTAGAACAGGTACCTGGACATGGCGAGCACGAGCCGCAGCGCGTGCCGGTGGTGTCCGGTCTCGGCGGCCCGCACGGCGTTCTCCACCAGGGTCGGGCCCTCGGTGTCCAGCCATGCTACGGCATCACGGCTGATGAACTGCGTCGGGGCGCGCTGGGCGTCGGCTTCCTCCGTGGCCGCCACGTAGTAGTCGAACAGGCGCTCCAGGGCGGCGTCCCGCTCGGATTCGTCGCGTGCCCGTTCCTCGGCGTACAGCCGGAGCAGGTCGTGGTAGCGGAACCAGCCGCGCGGCTCCCCCGGCTCGACCATGTGCGCCCGGCGCAGGTTCGCCAGGAGTTTCGCGGTGTCGCGCTCGGGCAGGTCGGCCAGCGCGGCGGCGGCCGGGACGCCGATCTGCCGACCGGGGTCGAGCGACAGCAGGCGGAACAGCCTGGCCTCGGCCGGGGACAGCCGGTGGTAGGACAGGTCGAACGCCGCGCGCACGCCCGCGCTGTCGCCGTACGCCAGTTCACCGAGCCGGGTGGAGGCGTTCCCCAGGGCGTCCACCAGCTCGCCGACCGGCAGTTCCGGGTCGCCCGCCAGGATCGCCGCCACGATGCCGAGCGCCAGCGGCAGCCTCCCGCACAGCCGGACGAGTTCGGCGGCGGTCTCCGGGGTCACCCGGTCGTCGTCCGGGCCGGCCGCGCGCACGGCCGCGTCCACCAAGGCCACCGCTTCGGTGTCGGTCAGCACGTTGAGGTCCAGCAGCCGTGCGCCGGTCAGGTCGGCCAGCGTGTGCCGGCTGGTGACCAGCACCCGGTGCGCGGGCGCGTTCGGCAACAGCGGCCGGACCTGGTCGGCGGAGGAGGCGTTGTCCAGCACCACCAGCACGGCGTCCCGTCCGGCCAGCATCGACCGGTACAGCGCCTCACGGCCCGCGCGGTCGGCCGAGAGGTGCTCGGCGGGCACGCCCAGCGCCCGCAGGAACGTCGACAGGGCCCCGTCCGGGGTCACCCGGTGGTTCGGGTCGTAGCCCCGGAGGTCGATGAACAGCGCCCCGCCGGGGAACCAGCCCGCCGCCACGGCGTCGTGCGCCGCCCGCACCGCCAGGGTCGTCTTGCCGACCCCGGCCAGGCCCGCGACCGCCGACAGCACCACGGGCGCGGTGTCGTCCGCCGGGCGCAGGGCCTCGGCCAGGCTCGCCAGCGCTTCCGCGCGACCGGTGAACACGTCCACCGGTGGGAGCCCGGACAGCGCCACCGGGGGCTGCGCGCCGAGCGCCAGGTCCCGGGCCTGGATCAACGCGCCCGACACCGTGCCGCTCATGTCGTTGCGCTGCTCCACCACAACGCTTTTGTACCGCACGGACCGGTGATTGACGGGCTGCCGCGGTTCCGATGAGCTGGAACCGTGGAACACCGGGTCCTGTCGGCCAGGACGATCGTGGTCTGGGCCGTCGGGCTGCTCCTGCTCGCCGCCGGGTCGGTGGTGCTGCTGCTGGCCACCCTCGGGTCCGGCGCACCGGAGGACGGCGTGCGGCTGGACGTGATCCGGACGGCGTCGAGCATCGTGCTGGGCGCGGGCGGGGCGGCGGCACTGCTGCTGACCGCGCGCAAGCAGCGCTACACCGAGCTGGACCTGGTGCAGAAGGACCACGACGCCACCGAGCGCCGGGTCACCGAGCTGTACGGCAAGGCGGCCGACCAGCTCGGCAGCGACAAGGCCCCGGTGCGGCTGGCCGGCCTGTACGCGCTGGAGCGGCTCGGGCAGGGCAACCCGGCGCACCGGCAGACCATCGTCAACCTGCTGTGCGCCTACCTGCGGATGCCGTTCACGCCGCCGCCGGAGATCCGGCTGCGGGTCGGGCCGCGGGACGCCGTGCGGTTCCAGGAGCAGGAGGTGCGGCAGACCGCGACCGGGCTGCTGGCCGGGCACCTGCGGCCGGACCGGCCCGACGCGTTCTGGTCGGACATCGAGCTGGACCTGTCCAACGCCACGCTGGTGAAGCTGACGCTGACGCACGCGCGGGTGCGGCAGGCCTCGTTCGTCGGCACCACCTTCGTCGGGCCGGCCACGTTCCGGGGCACCGAGTTCACCGAGCAGGCGGATTTCCGGGAAACGCAATTCCGCGGTCTGGCGGACTTCCGGCGGGTCGGATTCGGCTCCGCGGTGTTCCGCGGTGCGCGATTCTCCGGCGAGGCGAATTTCGGCGTGCTCACCACCGCGTCCCTCGCCGGTGCCCACGCCAAGGTCGGTGACCTGCGGCGGAAGTGGCCGGAGGGGTGGGTGGAGCGGCCGGCCGAGGAGGGGTGGGCGGTGCTCGTGCACGAATCGTGACTATCCGTCCCCCGAACGGGCTACGTATCCCCGAGCGGCCCAGCGGTACTTTCCTTGTGTGACTACTCGAACGTGGAGGTGTGCTGTGCGATTCACGGAACGCATGCGGCTCCACGTGTCCGCCGGTGTCGACTTCTCCTAGCGGACTTCCGAGTTCCCGTTTCCCGCAGGCCGCGTTCGCGGCCACCGGGCCGGCGTCGGCGAGTGGTTACCCCGACTTGGCGGTTGGATGGACGCTGCCGCGTCCTCCCGGTGGTCTTCGATCGACACCCTGACGGCGCAGTGCCGGTGATCCCGCGCGACTTGGCGGTTGCGCGCACCCGCGCGGCGCGGTCAGGCGATCGGCGGAGCACCCGCGGGCGGGACGACCCGAAGTCCGGCGGGAGCACCTCGTTCCAGCAACGCGCGCACCGCGTCGGTGTCGAGGTGGTCGGCGACCAGGTCGCCGAGCACGTCGAGCTGCGCGGCCCGGCGCCCGGCGAAATCCGTGTCCGACGCGGGGGTGAACCCGTCCCTGCCGGCGTGCCCGGCGGCCCAGCGCAGGAACGCGCGCCGGAACCCGTCGTTCTCCAGCAGGCCGTGCCAGTGGGTGCCGGCGACGCGCCCGCTCAGCACGCCCTCCGGCGTGCCGTCGGGCAGCGTGACCAGGTTGTCCCCGGTCTGCCGGACCACCCGGCCGTGGTGGATCTCGTAGCCGGTGACCGGCTCGCCCAGCGCCCGGCCGTGCGGCCGGTGCAGGGTCTTGTCGGGCTCGAACCGGAAGTCGACGTCGAGCAGGCCCAGGCCGTCCACCGTGCCCGCCCGGGACTCCACGGCGTCCTCGATGGTGCGGCCGAGCATCTGGAACCCACCGCAGATGCCCAGCACCGGGCCGTCGTGCCTGCCGATGGCCTCGGCGAGGCCGTTGGCGCGCAACCACTTCAGGTCTTCCACGGTGGCCTTGGAGCCCGGCACCACCACCAGGTCCGCGTCCGCCAGCCGGGACGGCTCGGTGACGAACCGCACCGACACCCCCGGCTCGCAGGCCAGCGCCTCCACGTCGGTGGCGTTGGAGATGCGCGGCAGCCGGACCACCGCCACCCGCAGCCACTGGTCGCCGTGCGGCGGCGCGGGGCGGCCGATCACGCCGTCCGCCGTGTAGGACAGCGAGTCCTCGGCGTCCAGCCACAGCTCCTCCCGCCACGGCAGCACGCCGAGCACGGGACGGCCGGTCAACGAGCGCAGCTGGCCCAGACCGGGTTCCAGCAGCGCCGGGTCACCCCGGAACTTGTTCACCACGAACCCGGCGACCAGCGCCTGGTCCGCCGCGTCGAGCAGCGCCAGCGTGCCGAACAGGTGCGCGAAGATGCCGCCGCGATCGATGTCGCCGACCACCAGGACCGGCAGGTCCGCGGCGCGCGCGAGACCCATGTTCGCGATGTCGTCGGCCCGCAGGTTGATCTCGGCCGGCGAGCCCGCCCCCTCGCAGACCACGGCCTCGTAGTCGTCGCGCAGGCTTTCCAGGGTGGACAGGACGATCTCCATCAGCCCGGCTTTGCGCTCCCGGTACGACAGCGCGGACACCTCGCCCACCGCCTTGCCCAGCACCACCACCTGGGAGCTGCGGTCGCCGCCCGGTTTGAGCAGCACCGGGTTGAACCGCACGCTCGGCTCCAGCCCGCACGCCGCCGCCTGGAGCGCCTGGGCACGGCCGATCTCGCCGCCGTCCCGGGTGACCACCGAGTTGTTCGACATGTTCTGGGCCTTGAACGGGGCCGTCCGGACGCCCTCGCGGGCCAGCCACCGGCACAGACCGGCGACCAGGACGCTCTTGCCCGCGTCCGAGGTGGTCCCGGCGATCAACAACGCACCGCTCACCGTCCGCAAAACCCCCTCGTTGTCGGTCCCGGCTGACATCATCCACGTCATGGTCTCCGCGCCCGCCACCACCGTCCTGGTGCACAGCCCCTACCTGGGTCCGGCGAGCCTGCGCCCGCTGGCCGGCGCGCTGGCCGCGCTGGGCCACCCGGTGCTGCTGCTCGACCTGCGGGTGACCGTGAACGCGGCCCCCGTGCACCAGCGGCTCATCGGTGTGTTCGCCGACGCGGTGGAGGACTCGCTGGTGGAGGGCGAACTGGTGCTCGTCGGGCACAGCGGGGCGGGTCCGCTGCTGCCCGCGTTCGCCGACGCCCTGGAGACCCCGGTCACCGGCCTGGTGTTCCTGGACGCCGAGCTGCCCACCCCCGGCCGCAGCTGGCGGGACGACGCGCCGGCCGACCGCATGGCGCACCTCAAGGCCATCTCGCGGGACGGCCTGATGCCCCGCTGGGACCGCTGGTTCGCCCCGGAGGCGCTGTCCGCGATGGTGCCGGACGTGCGGCTGCTGGAGGAGATCGTGGGCGAGGCCCCGGAGGTGCCGTTGGCGTTCCTCAAGGAGCCCCGCCCCACCGTGGCGTGGCACGGGCCGTGCGGCTACCTGCGGTTGAGCGAGGCCTGCGGGCCGGCCTGCGCGGCGGCTCGCGAGCTGGGCTGGCCGGTCCGCGAGCTGGACGGCCACCACCTGGCCGCCGCGTCCGCGCCCGCCGAGGTGGCCGCGCCGCTGGCCGGGCTGATCGCCGACCTCGGCGCCGGGCGGTGAGTGCCCGCTCGGCGGGCGGCGGGAGCCCGCTCAGCAGACGGTGAGGATCTCCGAGCCGGTGTCGGTGACCACGATGGTGTGCTCGAACTGGGCGGTCCAGCTCTTGTCCTTGGTGGTGACCGTCCAGCCGTCCGCCCAGATGTCGTGCTCGATGCCGCCGAGCGTGATCATCGGCTCGATGGTGAACGTCATGCCCGGTTCGATCACGGTCGGCACGTGCGGCGCGTCGTAGTGCAGCACCACCAGCCCGCTGTGGAACGTCCGCCCGATCCCGTGCCCGGTGAAGTCGCGCACCACGCCGTACCCGAACCGGTTCGCGTAGGCCTCGATCACCCGCCCCACCACGTTCAGCTGCCGGCCGGGCTTGACCGCCTTGATGGCCCGCATGGTGGCCTCGTGGGTGCGTTCGACGAGGAGCCTGACCTCCTCCGACACGTTGCCCGCGAGGAACGTCGCGTTCGTGTCGCCGTGCACGCCGCCGATGTAGGCCGTGACGTCGATGTTCACGATGTCCCCGTCCTCGACCACGGTCGAGTCGGGGATGCCGTGGCAGATGACCTCGTTCAGCGAGGTGCAGCAGGACTTGGGGAACCCCCGGTAGCCGAGCGTCGACGGGTAGGCCCCGTGGTCGCACAGGAACTCGTGCGCGACCGCGTCGATCTCGTCCGTCGTGACGCCGGGCACCACGACCTTCCCGGCCTCCTGCAACGCCTGCGCGGCCAACCGCCCGGCCACCCGCATGGCCTCGACGACCTCGGGAGGCTGCACCCAGGGGTCGGTGTTGCGCTTGGGCTCCTTCCGGTCCACGTACTCGGGCCGCTCGATCTCGGCGGGCACCGGGCGACGTGGGGAGAGCTCACCTGGCTTGAGGACGGCACGCACGGGCATACCCGACACATTACGGCTCAGCGTGACGAGCCATGCGCCGTGTGCCCGCATTGTGGTCAGCCGGACATCGAGCGGTGGCACCGGTCACAGCGGTCGCGGAGCAGGTGGTCCCGCGGGATCGGGTGACAGCGGTGTTCCCCTCGAAGTACGGTCAGCCGACCGCGCCCAGGAACCGGGCCGAGGCGTCCACAGCCGGCGCCGACGTGTTCGTGCCCAGCAACAACGTCGCGAACGCGATGTCGCCCCGGTACCCGACGAACCAGCCGTGCGAGTTCGTGCCGTCGCCGAACTGCGCCGTCCCGGTCTTCCCCCGCACGTCACCCAACGGCCTCAGCTGCGGCGCCGTGCCGGCCTCCACGACCTCCCGCATCATCGCCCGCAGCGGTTCCAGCACGGTCGGGGCAGGGGCCGCCGGCTGGTGGCTCGCCTTGGTCTCCCGCCCCTTGAGCAGCGACGGCGTGGGCATCGAGCCGTGCGCCACGGTCGCCGCCACCAGCGCCATGCCGAACGGGCTGGCCAGCAGCTTGCCCTGGCCGAAGCCGTCCTCGGCCCGCTCCACCACGTCGGTCGCGGGCGGCGCGGAGCCGGTGATGGTGGTGATCGCCGGGATCTCGAAGTCGACGCCGATGCCGAACCGGTCCGCCTGCTTGGTCAGCGCGTCGGCCGGCAGACCGGCCGCGAGCTGCGCGAACGTGGTGTTGCAGGAGAACGCGAACGCCGAGTGCAGCGGGATGGTGCCCTTGTCGAACTCCTTGTCGTTGGGCACGATCCGCCGCCCGTCGATGGTCAGCCTGCCGGGGCACGGCTGCGGCGAGTCCGCCGCGATCCCCGCCTCCAGCGCCGCCGCCGCCGTGATGATCTTGAACGTGGAGCCCGGCGGGAACCGGCCGGTCAGCGCGATCGCGCCCTGCGCGTCGGCCGGGCCGTTCTGCGCGACGGCCAGGACCTCCCCGGTGGACGCGGACAGCGCCACCAGCATCGCGGGCTCCGCGATCGGCTCCAGCGCGTCCTCCGCCGCCGTCTGCGCGGTCCGGCTCAGGCCGGTGGTGATGGCCTGCGCGGGCTCGGGCGCGACCTCGTGCAGGTTCTCCACCTCGGCCCCGGCCGCGTTCACCGTGTAGATCCGCACACCGGCACGCCCGGCGATCTCCTCCTCCACGGCCTTGCGCACGGCCGGGAGCACCTGCGACCCGAAGTCGCGGGAAGGGGCCAGCAGCGAAGTTCGAGAGGTGAACCGCACGCCCGGCAGCTCGTAGATGGCGGCCTTCACGGTCTGGTAGTCGGCGTCCCGCAGCGCCGCGACCTGGTACACCTGCCCGGCGGGCACCTTCGCCACGCCTTCGGTGATGCTCTGCGCGGTGATCGCCGGGTCGATCCGCCCCAGCGCACCGCCCAGCGCGCCCGCCACCGCCGCCAGGTCACCGGCCTGCGCCGGGTCCAGCAGGATCGACACCACCTGCTCCGGCGCGAGCAGCGGGTTGCCCTCCCGGTCCAGCACGGGGGCCGGGTTCGGCTGCACGTCGACCATCCCGAGGGACTGCTGGGCGGCCAGCTTCGGGTGCACGACCGACGGCGCCCAGTGCACCCTCCAGTCGTCCTCCTCCCGCCGCAGGTCGAACCTGGTCTGGTAGGACCACGTCCGGCCGTGCCCGAGGTCCCACTCCAGCTTCGCCGTGGCGTCCGCCGTGGACGACTCGCCCGCCGAGCGCACCTGCTCCACGGACGCCTTCAGCGGGGCCGACCTGAGCGCGCCGCGCACCTTGTCGAGCAGCTCCTTGGCGGCGCCGGGGTCGTCGGTCAGCGCGACCGCGCCGGCCACGTCACCCGACGCCAGCTTGCCGAGGAAGTCACCGGCGACCTGGTCCGGGCCGGGCCGTGACGAGAACAGGCCGCACCCGCTGACGACCAGGAGCGCGACGACGGCCAGGGCGGACTTCCGAAGCATCACGGGTGCGAGTATGCCCAACTGCCGGGACGGTCCGCCCGACACCTAGAACAGCACGGTCGCGTACTGCCCGACCTGGGTGAAGCCGATGCGCCGGTACGCCGCCTTGGCGACGTCGTTGTAGCAGTTCACGTACAGCGAGGCGGTCCGGCCCAGGCCCCGCACCAGCCGTTCGGCGACGGTGGCCGTCCCGGCGGTGCCGATGCCGTGCCCGCGCCGGTCCGGCCGCACCCAGACGCCCTGGATCTGCCCGACCTTCGCCGACATGGCCCCGATCTCGGCCTTGAACACCACCTCGCCGCCCTCGAACCGGGCGAACGCCCGGCCGCCCGCGATCAGCTCGGCCACCCGCGCCCGGTAGGACGCGCCGCCGTCGTCGGCGCACGGGTCGACGCCGACCTCCTCGACGAACATCGCGATCGCCGCCGGCAGGTACCGGTCCAGTTCCTCCGGCCGCACCTGCCGCACCAGCGGGTCCGGCGGCACGGACGGGTTGGCGCCCAGGGCCATCAGCGGCTGGTCGCCGCGCACCTCGCGGGCCGGTCCCCAGTCCGGGGACAGCTCCTCCCACAGGCCGAGCACCTGTTCGGCGGGCCCGACCAGCGACGAGCACATCCGGCCGCGCCGGCGCGCCCGGTCGGCGAAGCTGCGCAGCGCCGAGGAGTTGCCGTACAGCGGGATGAGGTTCGGACCGGCGAAGCACAGCGCGTCGACCCGCGCGCCGCGCAGCGAGCGGTGGTCGTAGGCCCACACCTCGCCGCCCAGCCGCCACGGGTCCAGCCCCGCCACCTCGATCCGGGCGGCCACCATGCAGGAGGCCACCGGGTCGTTCGCCAGCAGCGCGTGGACCTCAGCCAGGTCCCGCTCGTCCAGCACCCGCGCGCCAGCCAACCTCAGCACCATTCAAGCCTGCCAGACGGACCGCGTTCCACGCGCGTCAGGCCACCCGCTCAGCCGACTGTGACGACCGGTTCGCCGCCTTCGACGGCCTCGCCCATCTCGTCGGCGAGGCGCATGGCCTCCTCGATGAGGGTTTCCACGATCTGGTGTTCCGGGACGGTCTTGATGACCTGGCCCTTGACGAAGATCTGGCCCTTGCCGTTGCCCGAGGCGACACCGAGGTCGGCCTCGCGGGCCTCGCCCGGCCCGTTGACCACGCAGCCCATCACCGCCACCCGCAGCGGCACCTCCATACCCTCCAGACCGGCCGTGACCTGCTCCGCGAGCGTGTACACATCCACCTGGGCACGGCCGCACGACGGGCAGGACACGATCTCCAGCTTGCGGGGCCGCAGGTTGAGCGACTGCAGGATCTGATGCCCGACCTTGACCTCCTCCACCGGAGGAGCCGACAACGACACCCGGATCGTGTCCCCGATGCCCTGCCGCAACAGTGCCCCGAACGCCACCGCCGACTTGATCGTGCCCTGGAACGCCGGTCCCGCCTCGGTCACCCCGAGGTGCAGCGGGTAGTCGCACCGCTCGGCGAGGATCTCGTAGGCCCGGACCATCACCACCGGATCGTTGTGCTTGACCGAAATCTTGAGGTCGTGGAAGTCGTGCTCGGCGAACAGCGACGCCTCCCACAACGCCGACTCCGCCAACGCCTCCGGGGTGGCCCTGCCGTACTTCGCCATCAACCGCGGATCCAACGAACCGGCGTTCACCCCGATCCTGATGGGGGTTCCGTGGTCGCGCGCCGCCGCCGCGATCTCCCGGACCTTGTCGTCGAACTTCCTGATGTTGCCCGGGTTGACCCGCACCGCCGCGCACCCGGCCTCGATCGCCGCGAACACGTACTTCGGCTGGAAGTGGATGTCCGCGATCACCGGGATCTGCGACTTGCGCGCGATCGCGGACAGGGCGTCCGCGTCGTCCTGCGACGGGCACGCCACCCGCACGATGTCACACCCCGCCGCCGTCAACTCCGCGATCTGCTGCAACGTCGCGTTCACATCCGCGGTGACCGTGGTCGTCATCGACTGCACCGACACCGGGAACTCACTGCCGACCCCGACCGACCCGACCATCAACTGCCTGGTCTTGCGCCGTTCGGACAGCACGGGAGGCGGCAATCCCGGGATCCCGAGCATCACGCCGTCACTCATGGACAAACACCTCGCACACGATCACTGGAGCCGGATGGGGTTCACGATGTCCGCGGTCACGGTCAGCAGCGTCACCGCGCCGCCGACGAAGATCACGAAGTAGGTCAGCGGCAGCAGCCGCAGGTAGTTCACCGGCGCGCCGGCGGGCATGCCGCGCAGCTTCCGGATCCAGTTTCGCACCCGTTCGTACAGGTTGACGGCGATGTGACCACCGTCAAGCGGCAGCAGGGGCAGGAGGTTGAACACACCCACGAAGAAGTTCAGGCCGGCCAGCATCAGCCAGAAGAACGGCCACAGCCCGCGCTCGACCGCCTCGCCGCCCAGCCGGGACGCGCCCACCACGCTGACCGGCGACTCCAGGTCGCGCTCCGCGCCGCCGATGGCCTCGACCACGGCCGGGATCTTCTGCGGGAACTTCAGCAGGCCGTGCCAGGTGTTGACGAACATGTCGCCGGTGTACTTGGTGGCCCCGCCGAACGCGGTGATCACGTTGTAGTTGAACTCCCGCTGCTGGACGACGCCGATGGCGCCGACCTCCTTGGTGTAGAGGGAGCCGTCGGCCCGCTGGAACTGCCGGTCCACCCGCGCCACCTCGGCGGTGAGCTTCAGCTCCCGGTCGCCGCGCTTGACGGTGAACTCGGTGGACCCGAACTCGTCGCGGGTCAGCTTCAGCACGTCGGTCCAGGTGGGGGCGGCGGTGCCGCCGACCGCCACGATCTCGTCACCCGGCTGGAACCCGGCCTTGCCGGCGGGCGAGACGTCGCCGGGCGCGCAGTCCGGCTTGGACACGCTCTGCACGCACGGCGCGACCTCTTCGATGACGGCCGTGTTGCGCAGGTTGGGCATGCCGATGGTGGCCGCCATCAGGTACAGGATGATGAACCCGAGGATGAAGTGCGTGATCGAGCCGGCCGACAGCACGACGACCCGCTTCCACGTCTTCTGCCGGTAGAACGCCCGGTCGCGGTCCTCCGGGGGGACCTCCTCCAGCGCGGTCATGCCGGTGATCTCGCAGAACCCGCCGGCCGGGATCGCCTTGAGCCCGTACTCGGTCTCGCCCCGCCGGAACGACCAGATCTTCGGCCCGAACCCGATGAAGTACCGGGTCACCTTCATCCCGAACATCTTCGCCGTGCCCAGGTGGCCCAGCTCGTGCAAGGCGATCGAGATGCCGATCAGCAGGGCGAAGAGCAGAATGCCCAACAAGAAGACCACGGTCAGTCCCTTCCAGACCCCACCGAAGTGGCCACGAGTTCCCGCGCCCGAGCCCGGGCCCATTCCTCGGCGGCGAGCACCTCGGCGACGTCGGCGGGCTCGTGCGCCCAGCCGTCCGCCTCCGCCAGCACCCGTCCCACCGTGTCCACGATGGACGTGAACGAGGTGCCACCCCCGAGGAAGACCGCGACCGCTTCCTCGTTGGCGGCGTTGTAGACGGCGGGCAGGCACCCGCCACCGGAGCCGGCCTGCCTGGCCAACCGGACCGCCGGGAACGTGTCGTCGTCCAGCGGCTCGAACGTCCAGGCGGTCGGTGCCTCGAAGGTACACGCGGCCGCCGCGCCGGCGACGCGGTCGGGCCACCCGAGGGCGAGCGCGATCGGCAGCCGCATGTCCGGCGGGCTGGCCTGGGCGAGCGTCGAGCCGTCCGCGAAGGTGACCATGGAGTGCACCACCGACTGGGGGTGCACCACCACGTCGATGCGGTCGTAGGGGACGTCGAACAGCAGGTGCGCCTCGATCAGCTCCAGCCCCTTGTTCACCAGGGTCGCCGAGTTGATCGTGATGACCGGTCCCATGGACCAGGTCGGGTGGGCCATCGCCTCACCGGCCGTCACCCCGGCCAACTCGTCCCGCCCGCGTCCCCGGAACGGTCCGCCGGAGGCCGTGAGCACCAGCCGGGCCACCTCGTCCCGGCGTCCCCCGCGCAGGCACTGGGCCAACGCGGAGTGCTCGGAGTCCACCGGCACGATCTGCCCGGGCTTCGCCGCCTTGAGCACCAGCGGGCCGCCCGCGATCAGCGACTCCTTGTTGGCCAGCGCCAGCGTCGCCCCGGTCCGCAGCGCGTGCAGCGTGGGTGCCAGCCCGATCGACCCGGTGATGCCGTTCAACACGACGTCGACCGGCGTCGAGTCGACCAGGTCCGTCATCGCCGCGGGCCCCGCGAGGATCCGGGGGAGCCGGAACTCCCCACGCGCGTACCCCCGCTTCTGCGCCTCGGCGTAGAGCGCCAGGGTCACGTCCTCCACGGCGGTGGCCCTGGCCACCGCCACGGCCTGCACGCCGAACTCGACTGCCTGGGCGGCCAGCGCGGCGGGGTCGGCCCCGCCGGCGGCCAGCCCGACGACGGAGAAGCGGTCCCGATTGGCGGCGATGACGTCGAGGGCCTGGGTGCCGACCGAACCGGTCGACCCCAGGACCAGGACCGTGCGTGATGTGCTCATCACCAACCATTGTTCCGGAACCAACCTGATAGCCCGCACAGCGGTACTAAGGTCACATAATGGTAACGCAGACATGTTCTCACTCGAACGTGGGCACTCCCTGATCAAGCGCCGCACGGATTCCGCCTGTTGCGGCCATCAGGAAGGAGAGCCCCCGTGGGCATCTTGGGTTGGATCGTCCTCGGCCTCATCGCAGGCGCCATCGCCAAGGCCATCATGCCTGGTCGCGACCCCGGCGGCATCATCATCACCATGCTGCTCGGGATCGTCGGCGCCATCGTTGGAGGGTTCGTCGGACAAGCGATCTTCGGTACCGACATCAACACGTTCTTCGACCTGAGCACCTGGCTCCTCGCCATCCTAGGCTCACTGATCGTGCTCGGCATCTACCGCTTGGTGACCGGCAACCGAGCTCGCGCCTAACGCGTCCCCCCCTCGCGCGGCGCGACCCCAGCGCCCCCTCGTCGACACGTCGACGAGGGGGCGCTTTTACGCGCCCAACACACCCCGCACACACCCCGAACACCCTGCCTACGACCTACGCACCCCGCGCACTCCTGCGGTTCGGCCGCGCGCCAGCGCACACCTCTGCCTCTGCGTGTCATCCCCGTATGGCCTGCCCGCAGGGAACCGCATGTGTCAAGGGCAGATCGGTCGCGCGACCACCGCACCCGCTTCACGATCTGCCCTTGACGCATGTGGTTGTCTTTGACCTGGCCATACGGGGATGACACGCAGACCCACCGCCCTCAAAGCTCAAAGAGCTTTGAAGGGCTTTGTGGAGATCCTTGGCGGTCTGCCCGTCCGGCGAGGACGCTTTTACGCCCTTCCCCCTTCGCCTTCGCCTTCACCCCCACTCACCCAGCCAACCCCGCATCCCGAGCCAACAACGCCGCCTGCACCCGATTCGTCAGCCCCAACTTCGCCAACAACCGACTCACGTACGTCTTCACGGTCGCCTCACTCATGTGCAGCCGCTGCCCCACGTCGGCGTTCGACATCCCCAACCCCAGCAGGGCCAGCACCTCCACCTCACGCTCCGTCAGCCCCGCCACCTGCCGCCGCGCCTCCTGCCGCCGGGGCTGGCCCGCCTGCGCCACCATCCCCACCACCCGGCTGGTGACCATCGGCGACAGGTACGCCTCCCCCGAGTGCACGGCCCGCACCGCCCGCAGCAACTCCTCCGGCGCGGAGTCCTTCAGCAGGAATCCCGCCGCCCCGTCCGACAACGCCCGCACGATGTTGTCGTCCTCACCGAACGTGGTCAGGATCACCACCCGCACCGAGGGCGCGACGCTGCGCAACTCCCGCGCCGCCCCCAGCCCGTCCAGCCGGGGCATCCGGATGTCCAGCACCGCGACGTCCACCCGCCGCTCCAACGCGATCTGCACCGCCTCGCGGCCGTCACCGGCCTCCGCGACCAGTTCGATGTCCTCGGCGGTGCCGAGGATCGCCTTGATGCCGGCCCGCATCAACGGTTCGTCGTCGGCGATCAGGACCCGGATCAACGTTCACGTCCCTTGCTGGTGGGTGTTCTTCTCGACGAGCCTGCCGTCCGCGAAGCAGAACCGCACGACCTTCGTCGTCCGCGCCGAGTACGTCTGGTCGTCCGCGACCAGGTACTCGCACCGCGCTCCCGGCGGCTCGGGCGCGGCATCGGACTTGAGCTCGCCTATGGGTGGTTCCGCCCCTTGCGGCAGCCTCGCCAGCACCGCCGACTCCGACTCGCCGACCTGGATCGAGTCGTACAGCGCGGGCCCGACCACCCGCTTGACGGGCTGGGTGCCCAACCAGGTGTAACCGCCGACCACGACCACCACGACGATCCCGGCGAGCAGGATCGACCCCACCCCGGCCCACTTCCGGATCCCGGTCGGCTTGGCGGGCTCCACCGGCAGGTCGTCGGCCGGCTCGTCCCCGGACGCCGCCGTGTCCTCGTACGGCAGCACCGCCGCGATCCGGAACCCGCCCGTCGGCAGCTCGCCGACGTGCAGCATCCCGCCCGCCAGCCGCACCCGCTCACGCAGCCCGATCAGCCCGAACCCGCTCCCGTCCGCCGGTCTGACCCGTGGCGGGTTGTTGCGCACCTCCACCACCAGCGCGTCCGGTTCGTACTTCACGGTCACCTGCACGCTCGCCCCCGGCGCGTGCTTGCTGGCGTTGGTCAGCCCCTCCTGCGCGATCCGGTACGCCGCGTGGCTGACCTTCGCGGGCAACGGGCAGGGCTGGCCGCCGCGCACGAGGCTCACCCGCACGCCGGCCCGCCGCGCTCCTTCCACCAGCTCGTCGATCGCGTCGACGGTCCGCCGCACCTGGTCCTCGTCCGGCTCGTCGCGCCGCAGCACGCCGATCACCCCGCGCAGCTCCTCCATCCCGGTCAGCGCCGCACTGCGCAGCACCTGCACGGCGTCGCGCTGCCGTTCGCCGAGCCCGGTGTCCAGCGCCAGCGCGCCCGCGTGCACCGAGATGAGGCTGAGCCGGTGGCCGAGGCTGTCGTGCATGTCCTGGGCGATCCGGTTGCGCTCCCGCAGCCGCACCTGCCGCGCCACCATCCGACGCTCCCGGCTCAGCGTCTCCTCACGGTCGTGCAACGCCGCGACCAGCGCGTTCCGCTGCGCCGAGTACCGCCCGACCAGGAACGGCAGCGCCACCGCCATGCCGTAGACGGTGAGCATCACCCACGAGCCGAACGTCCCGGTGAGCCCCGGCGCGGACACGTCGAAAGCGATCATGTGCAGGGCGAGCCCGAGCGCCGCGGTGACCAGGGCGCGCTGCCACGACACGATCCGGTAGCCCGCCGCGTACGAGAGCATGATGATCGTGGCGAGCCCGCCGTGCTCGACGGTGAACACCACCCAGATCCCCACCAGCAGCGCGATCGCGGGGAACCCCAGCCGGAGCAGGTAGAGCCCCACGTACACCGCGCCGAGCCAGACGACCGACCACGAGGTGAGCCGGTTCTCGCCCACGAACCAGCCCGGGTACACGTCCAGCACGACGATGACCGCGATCGCCAGCAGTTCGCGCCCGACCCGCCACGGGGTGATCTCGCGGAGGCGTTGGGCGTGGGTGCGGAGGAACGCCGCCGGCGCCGCCCGGAGGTCCGCGGCGTCCGGCCACAGGCGCTGCACAACAGACGTCACATAGGACAACGTTAAACAACCTCCCGCTGTCCGGCCGCGTTCATTGGTCGCGGATCGACTCGACGAAAGTTGACGCCCGGGCACGCCTGCTCGCCAGCATCACGCCCGCCACCAGCAGCGCCGCACTGACCGCGACCATCAGCGTGGACAGCGCGACGATCTCCGGCGACACCCCTCGCTTGCCCGCCTGCGCGTAGACGAACACCGGCAACGTCGTCGAACCCACCCCGGTCAGGTAGCTCGACGTCACCACGTCGTCGAACGACAGCAGGAACGCGAACGCCGCCCCCGCCGCCACAGCGGGCGCGACCAGCGGCAGGGTGACCGTCCGGAACGCCACCCACGGTCCCGCCCCCAGATCCGCCGCGGCCTCCTCCAGCCGGTGGTCCACCCCGGCGACCCGCGCCCGCACCACGACCACCACGAAGCTCAGCGAGAACGCCACGTGCGCCGCCAGCAGCGCCCCGAACCCCAGCGGGATCCCCGCCAGCTTCACGCAGAACCCCAGCAGCGCCACGCCGAGCACCACCTCCGGTACCACCAGCGGCAGACTCAGCAGCACCGTCCACAACCCGCGTCCCGGGAACGCCCGCCGCAACCCGAACGCCGCCAACGTGCCGATCACGGTGGAAACCACCGCGCTGGTCACCGCGAGCCGCAACGTCAGCCCCAAGGACTCCAGCACTCTGGAATCGTCGAACAATTCCGCGTACCACCGAATCGAAAAACCGGTGATCCGGCTCAGCGACCGTGAATCGTTGAACGACACGACGGCCAACCACGCAATAGGCGCGTACAGGAAGACGAATACACCGCCGGCGATTCCACCCAACACCCACGGGCGACGATTCACAGCACGTCCTCCCCGCGACGCCCGCGCAACACCAGCACCACCACGACGAGCACCAGCAGCAACACCGCCATCGCCGACCCGAGCGGCCAGTTGTTGCCACCCCGGAACTGATCGTCGATCACACTGCCGAACGTCGACTGGTCGACTCCGCCCAACAACCGAGGCGTCACGAAGTCGCCCGCCGCCGGCACCAGCACCAGCAACGACCCGGCCAGGACACCCGGCAGGACCCCGGGCAGCACGACCTTCACGAAGGTGGACACCCGCCCGTGCCCCAAGTCGTACGAGGCCTCCACCAGCCGGTGGTCGAACCGCTCGCAGGCCACGTACAGCGGCAACACCATGAACGGCAGGAACCCGTACGTCAGGCCCAGCACCACGGCGCCGTCCGTCAACAGGAAGCCGCCGTCCCGGTCCAACCCGATCAGCCCGAGCAGCCGGTTGACCAGCCCCTCTCCGTCCAGCAACGCCTTCCACGCGTAGATCCGCGCCAGGTAGCTGGACCAGAACGGCACCAGCACCGCCGCCAGCAACACCGTCCGGTACTTCCCGCCGTGCCGCGCGATGAACCACGCCAACGGAAAACCCAGCAGCAGGCACAGCCCGGTGGTGGCACCCGCGTACGCCAGCGTCCGCCCGAAGATCGGCAGGAACGCCGGATCCAACGCGGTCAGATACGCCTGCGTGGTCCACGGCAGCACCGCCCGGGCCACCCCGGTGTCCCGGGTGGCGAAGCTGAACTGCACCACCAGCGCCAGCGGCGCGATCAGGAAGATCCCCAGCCAGAGGCCGGTAGGAGCGAGGAGGCCGGTAGCGACGAGCCACCTGCGCCGTGACGGAAGCACGAGCGCACACCCTAGTGTCACACCGCGAACGCCCGCGCTTCCGCGCTGGGCGCGCATGCAGGGCGACGTGGCGTTCCGCTCCCAGGCCCGCCTGCCCCGACTGCGCCGGGCAGGCCGTGCCGCATACCGCTACTCCACCGTGATCCGGAGCTTCACGAGCTTCCCGGTCAGCCGGTCTTGACCTTCGTCCACGCGTCGGCGTAGCGGGCCTCCACCTCGCCGCCGAGGTCCTTGGTGAACGGCAGCTTCGCCAACCGCTCCGCCGACGGGTACACCAGCGGGTCGTCCAGCAACTCCTTGTCGATCAACGGCTTGGCGGCGGCGTTCGGGCTGCCGTACCGGACCGCGTTCGCCAACGCCGCACCCACCTCGGCGCCGAGGATGTAGTCGATGAACCTGTGCGCGTTCTCCGCGTGCGGTGCGTCCTTCGGCACGCACAGCAGGTCCACGTAGGACAGACCGCCTTCGCCCGGGATGGCGTAGGCGATGTCCGGGTTGGCTTCCCGCGCCTGGAACGCGTCGCCGGAGTAGGCCTGGGCCAGCGGGACCTGCCCGCCGGTCAGCGGCTCGATCACGTCGGAGGTGATCTGCCCGATCTTCTTCTTCAACTCCAGCAGCACCGCCACCGCTTCGCCGATCTGCCCGGTGTCGGTGGTGTTCGGGTCGTGGCCGGCCTTCAACAGCCCCAGCGCCAGCGCGTCCCGCGCCTCGTCCAGGATCGTGCTGCGCCCCTGCGCGGCGGCCAGGTCGTAGGCGGAGAAGCCGGTCACGTCCCCGAGCTGCGACTTCGAGTACGCCAGGCCCGTCGTCCCCCACGCCCACGGCACGGAGTACGCGTTGCCCGGGTCGTAGTCGGCCTCGGTGAACCGCTTGTCCAGGTTCTTCAGGTTCGGCAGCAGGTCGTGGTCCAGCGGTGACAGCAGACCCGACCGCAGGAACCGGCGCAGGAAGTTGTCGCTGGGCACCACGAGGTCGTAGCCCGCCGCGCCGGACGCGATCTTGGCTTCCATCTCGTCGTTGGTGCTGAAGTTGTCGTAGGTGACGTCGATGCCGCTCGCCGTCCTGAAGCCCGACAGCGTGTCCGGCGCGATGTAGTCGGTCCAGTTGTAGAAGTTGAGCTTCGGCTCGCTCCTGGCGTTGGACGCCTTGACCTTCGAGGTGGGCGCACTGCTCGTGCTCGGCGCCTCGCCGACCCCGCACGCGCCCGTCGCGGCCAGCGCGAAGAACGCCGTGGAGCGCAGCACGGTCCGCCGGGTGACCCGCCGGCTGTCCACGTCCCACAGGCGGGCGATCCGGAGGTTTCGTTCAGTCATCGGCGCTCTCCAACAGCACGGTGAAGTCGGGATCCCAGGCCAGCCGCACGGGCTGCCCCGGCGCGCCGGCGTCGTCGATCCGGCGCGTGTTCTGCACGAAAGCGACCAGCTCGCCGCCACCGGGGATGTGGACCACGTACTGCGTCGACACCCCGGTGTACACGACATCGCGGACGGTGCCGTTCAACACGCACCAGCCCGACGGCGGCTCGCCCGCCTGGTCGTACAGGTGCACCTTCTCCGGGCGCACGGTCGCCGCGACGCGCTGCCCGTGCCGCACTTCGCCGTGCAGCGGTGCGCGCAGCCGCGTCACGCCCGGCGCGTCCAGTTCCACCCGGTGACCGTCCACACCGGACACCTTGGCGTCCAGGATGTTCGAGGTGCCGATGAACCCGGCCACGAACCGGGTCGCCGGGCGTTCGTACACGTCCTCCGGGTAGCCGACCTGCTCCAGCTTCCCGGCGTTCATCACGGCGATCCGGTGCGACAGGACCAGGGCTTCCTCCTGGTCGTGCGTCACGTAGAGGAACGTCGTGCCGACCTCGCGCTGGATGCGCATCAGCTCCATCCGGAGTTCCTTGCGCAGCACGGCGTCCAGCGCGCCCAGCGGCTCGTCCAGCAGCAGCAGCCGCGGCCCGGCGGCGAGCGCCCGTGCGATCGCCACCCGCTGCTGCTGGCCACCGGACAGCTGCGCCGGGCGGCGCTTGGCGAACGGGCTCAGCCGCACCAGCTCCAGGTGTTCGCCGACGGTCTTCTTGAGCGCGTCACCCTTGACGCCCTTGCGCTTCACGCCGTACGCCACGTTGTCCCACACCGACATGTGCGGGAACAGCGCGTAGGACTGGAAGACCGTGTTCACGTCCCGCCGGTAGGGCGGCACGCCCACCATGTCCACGCCGTCCAGCTCGATCCGGCCCGCGTCCGGGTGCTCGAACCCGGCGACCATGCGCAGCAGCGTCGTCTTGCCGCAGCCGGACGGCCCGAGCACGGAGAAGAACTCGCCTTCGTGGACCCGCAGCGTGATGTCGTCCACTGCGGTCTGGTCGGAGAACCGCTTGGTCACCCCGTGCAGACCGACTTCGACGGGTGCGAAGGTGTCCGGGGTCGGCTCCTCGGCCGGGTGGAAGCCGGGCTGTTCGGTCAACTCGTCGCCTTTCCGGCACGTGCGGGCGGCTACGGCAGCCCCCGGGCGGCGCCCGTGGTCGAACAGCGGCCGAGGGTAGACGCCGGGGCGGTGCCGCGCACCTCACGTCTCGCGCGCGCCCGCCATGTGCGACGATTGCCGGCGTTGGTGAACGTGATCGGGCAGGAAGGTCGTGCGGCTGTGTCTTCGTCCTCGGAACCGGACAAGCGTCCGGCGGTCGACACCCACGACGAGCCGTCTGCCGACTGGGGTTGGCACGGCAGTCTCCCCAAGGGCATGAAGATCGCCGGCTGGGTGTCCGTGCTGGCCACGTTCTCCCTGCTGATCGGCAACCACCACGGCCGGACCGAGGACATCTGGGTGATCGCGTTCGGCACCGGCCTGGCGCTGCTGCTGATCTGGGACCAGGTGCGCAGCCGCACCTCGTGGCGCCGCTAGCGGTACCGCCCCGCCGGCCGGCGCCGCATCGCCGGCCCACCACACCGCCGGACGTACTGCCCGGGACGCTAGTTCCCGAGCACCCAGCCCAGCTGGAACTCCACAGTCTTGCCCTCGCAGCTCGGGCTGAGCGACTCGAAGTGGTGCCCGCCCATGTTGCACCGGTAGATCGGCTGCGCCGGGGCGTCCGCCGGCCTGGCCGTGAAGATGTGCCCCACCACGCCGTAGACCTGCTGGTTCTCGCAGTTCGCGGACACCGAGCTCATCCGGTCCGCACTGCCGGCGATCTTGCACGAGTACAGCGGCCGGGTGCCGGGCTCGGGGTTGACGGCGAGCTTGCCCAGCGGCCCCTCGGCGGCGTACCCGGCCGGCACACCGAGCAGCGCCGAACCGCTGTAGTGCCAGCCCTCCGCGTTGCGGAACCGGGTGAACACCGTCGTCTCACGGGCCGGCGTGGCAGCGGTCGTGGTGGTGGTCGTCGCAACGGCCGGGGGCGGTGCCGCGCCCTGTGACGTCGTCACGGCGGCGGTCGTGGTCGTCGTGGTGGTGCTCGGAGCGGAAGTGCTGCTCGCCGCAGACGACGTCCCGGCGGACGTCCCCGTCGTCGTGGTGACCGCACCGGACGGCCCGGTGTCCTGCGCGCCGGAGGCCCGACCCGGCTCGGCCTCCGGGAACAGCACGAACACGGCCATGAGCGCGAGCGCCGTGACGGCCACGGCAGCCCCCGCCGGCACCGCGATCCGGCGCTTCGGCTTGGGCGTCTCGTCGTCCCACGCGTCGCCCCGGCCCGGCCTGGTGTCCGACGGCGGCGCGGTGGTGACGAACGACGTCGGGGCCTCGATGACCACCGTGTCGGGCTCGCGGGGAACGGCCCTGGTGCGGTCGGTGAGGTGCGCCCGGACCTGCGCGGCGGTGAGGCGCGCCTCGGCGGACTGGGTGAGCAGCCCCATCACGACGCCGGCCAACGGTTCCGTGGTGCGCACCAGGACCGGCTCCTCGTACATGATCGCGTGCATGGTCGCGGCGGTCGTCTCGCGCTGGAACGGCGAACGGCCCTCGGCGGCGTGGAACATGGTGGCGCCCAGCGCCCACAGGTCGGAGGCGGGTGACGGCGGTCGGCCGTGGAACAGCTCGGGGGCCATGTAGCCGGGCGAGCCCATGACGCCGCCGGTCGCGGTGAGGCCCGGGTCGTCCATGGCGCGGGCGATGCCGAAGTCGGCGAGCTTCACGCCGCCGTCGGGCAGCACCATGACGTTGCCGGGCTTGACGTCCCGGTGCACGACACCCGCCGCGTGCGCGGTCTCCAGCGCCTTGAGCACCTCCAGCCCGATCGCCTCCACCCTCGGCGCGGGCATCGGCCCGGTGCGCATCAGGTCGGCCAGCGTCGGCGCTTCGACCAGCTCCATCACGATGTAGGTGATGCCGTGCTCGGACAGCACGTCGTGCACGGTGACCACCGCCGGGCTGTTCAGCCGGCCGGCCGTGCGGGCTTCCCGCAGCACCCGCTCCAGCTCGGTCCGCGACGACGTGCGCAGCTCCTTGAGCGCGACCCGCCGCCCGATGACCTGGTCCTCGGCGAGCCAGACGACCCCCATGCCGCCCCGGCCCAGCTCGCGGAGCTTCCGGTACCTGCCCGCGACCAGCTTCGATTCCACCCCGTCCCCCCTTGTCGGGCAGATGTTATCCGCCTTCGCTTCCCACCTTGTGAACGCTGTTGCGCACGTGCGCATACGACAGTTGGCTCAGTGTCGCGCAGCGCACACATTCACTTGCTCACTGTGAGATGGAGATCCGCCATGTCCGTCACGGACGAACTCCTGGCCAACAACGCCGCCTACGTCGAGCAGTTCACCGGCCCGCTGCCGCTGCCCCCGTCGAAGCACGTCGCCGTGGTGGCGTGCATGGACGCGCGCCTGGACGTATACCGGGTGCTGGGCCTGAACGAGGGCGAGGCGCACGTCATCCGCAACGCGGGCGGCGTGGTCACCGAAGACGAGATCCGGTCGCTGGCGATCAGCCAGCGCCTGCTGGGCACCAAGGAGATCATCCTCATCCACCACACCGACTGCGGGATGCTGACGTTCACCGACGACGAGTTCAAGCGCTCGATCCAGGACGAGGTGGGCGTGAAGCCGCCGTGGGCGGCGGAGTCGTTCAAGGACCTGGACGAGGACGTGCGGCAGTCGATCGGCCGGATCCGCAACAGCCCGTACGTGCCGGTGAAGGACTCGATCCGGGGGTTCGTGTTCGACGTCGCGACCGGGAAGCTGACCGAGGTCGCCTAACCTTCGTGGCGTGACAGCCCTGACCGCGGCGGCCGGCACCACCCCCGGCCGCCGCTACCCCGCGAACTTCGACGTGGCACACCTGAGCACCGGCCCGCTGCTGGCGGCGGTGGCCGACGGCATGGGCGACGGCCCCGGCAGCACCATGGCCGGGCGGACGGCGGTGGACCTGCTGGTCGCCGGCGTGCGTTCCGGCGGCTCGCCCGTCGACGCGGTGGCCGAGGCGCAGCGCCGGGTCGGCGACTACGGCCGGCAGATCGGCGGCCTGGCGGGCTGCACGCTGACGGCCCTGGTCGAGCTGCCCGACGGCTTCTGGCTGGTGCAGATCGGCGACTCCCGGCTGTACCGGCTGCGCGCGGGCCTGCTGGAACTGCTCACCGTCGACCACACCATGGCGTGGCTGGGCGCGGTGCACGGCTGGTACCCGTTCGACTCGGGCGAGGCAGCGGCGGCCCGCTACCAGCTGACCCGCTACATCGGCCACCCCGGGCAGCCGGAACCGGACCTGGTGAAGATCACGCCCCGATCCGGCGACGTGTACCTGCTGTGCACCGACGGCGTGGCCGAACAGGTGCCGTACCACCGGATCCTGGAGACGCTGAGCCGGCAGCCCACCCCGGACGCCATGGTCCGCACCCTCGTGGAGGCGTCGGACGCCGCCGGCGGCAACGACAACGCCACCGCCGTCGTCGTGACCGTGGGCTGACCCGGCTCAGCCCTCGGCGGCCAGCTGCCCGCAGGCGGCGGCGATCTCCTGGCCCCGGGTGTCGCGCACCGTGCAGGCGACGCCCTGGGCCTCGACCCGGCGCACGAACTCGCGTTCCACCGGCTTCGGCGAGGCGTCCCACTTGCTGCCCGGCGTCGGGTTCAGCGGGATCACGTTCACGTGCACCAGCTGCCCCAGGTGCCTGCGCAGGACCTTGCCCAGCATGTCCGCGCGCCAGCCCTGGTCGTTGATGTCCCGGATCAACGCGTACTCGATGGAGACCCGCCGGCCGGTCCGGTCCGCGTAGCCCCTCGCGGCCTCCAGCACCTCGGCGACCTTCCACCGCGTGTTGACCGGCACCAGCGTGTCGCGCAGCTCGTCGTCCGGCGTGTGCAGCGACACCGCCAGCCGGACCTGGAGGTCCTCCTCGGTCATCTTCCGGATCGCGGGCACCAGGCCCACCGTCGACACCGTGACCGACCGCTGCGAGATCCCCAGCCCGCCGGGAGCCGGGTCGCAGATCCGGTGCACCGCCTCGATCACGCGCTTGTAGTTCGCCAGCGGCTCGCCCATGCCCATGAACACGATGTTCGACAGCCGTCCCGGTCCACCGGGCAGCTCACCGTCGCGCATGGCGGCGGCACCGCGCCGCACCTGGTCCACGATCTCCGCCGTGGACAGGTTCCGGGTCAGCCCGCCCTGGCCGGTCGCGCAGAACGGGCACGCCATGCCGCAGCCGGCCTGCGACGAGATGCACAGCGTCGCCCGGTCCGGGTAGCGCATCAGCACGCTCTCGACCAGCGTCCCGTCGTGCGCCCGCAGCAGCGTCTTCCGGGTCGCCCCGGCATCGGCCTCCACGCTGCGCAGCTCCGTCCACAGCGGCGGCATCAGGTCGGCGACCAGCCGGTCCCGCGACGCGGCCGGGATGTCGGTCATCTCGGCGGGGTCGACGGTCAGCCGGCTGAAGTAGTGGTTGGACAGCTGGGCGGCGCGGAACGGCTTCTCACCCAGCGCCGCCACGGCCTCTTTCCGCTGCTCGGCGGTGAGGTCGGCGAGGTGTCGCGGCGGCAGGCCGCGCTTGGGCGCGTCGAAGACGAGGGGAAGTGCAGTCATGGCGCCCTCCAGTGTCCCACGACTGCGCGAGCCGGTTCACCGTTGCATCGCGATACGTTCCGATATATCGTCGACACGTCACAACCGATCGCAGAAGGAGCGAACGATATGAGGTTCCACCACGAACACCGACACCACGACCGGCACCACCGGGAGCACGGCTCCGGCGACCCGCGACGCGGCTTCGGCGGCGGGTTCGGGCCGTTCGGGGGCCCGCCGGTACCGCCCGAGCCGCCGGGCTTCTTCCCGGGAGGCCGTCGCGGGCGCGGCGGCAGGCAGCGCAAGGGCAACGTCCGCGCGGCGGTGCTGGCCCTGCTGGCCGAACGCCCCATGCACGGCTACGAGATGATCCAGGAGATCGGCCGGCGCACCGACGGCCTCTGGCGGCCGAGCCCCGGCTCGGTCTACCCGACGCTGCAACTGCTGGCCGACGAAGGGCTCGTCGCGTCCACCGAGGAAGCGGGCGGCAAGAAGCTGTTCACGCTCACCGAGAACGGCCGGGCGGAGGCCGCCAAGCTGGAGGGGGCGCCGCCGTGGCAGCAGGTCAACGACGAGCTCGACGTGAACGCGGCGAAGCTGCGCACGGCGGCACGGCACCTGGGCGCGGCGATGCAGCAGATGGCGCACGCGGGCACGCGTGAGCAGCAGTCCCGTGCCGTCGAGGTCCTCAGCGAGGCCCGGCGGAAGCTCTACGCCATCCTGGGCGAGCTGGACGTCGAAGAGGACACCGACGACGAGTGAGTCACCAGCGGTCGTGCACCAACGGCCGAACCAGCTCGTCGTACACCGCGCGCACCTGGTCGTGCGAGGTCAGCGGTGCGAGGCTGGCGGCAGCCGAGTTGGCACGCGCCTGCTCGGCGTTGCGGGCGCCCGGGATCACCACGGTCACGCCCGGCTGGTCGATGATCCAGCGCAGCGCGAACTGCGCCATGGTCGCGCCGTCGGGCACCAGGCCGCGCAGCCGTTCCACGGCCTCCAGGCCCACCTCGTAGGGCACGCCGGAGAAGGTCTCGCCGACGTCGAACGCCTCGCCGTTGCGGTTGAAGCTGCGGTGGTCGTCGGCCGCGAACGCGGTGTCCCGGCGGTACTTCCCGGAGAGCAGTCCCGAGGCGAGCGGCACGCGGGCGATGATCGCCACGCCCGCGTCCGCCGCCGCGGGCAGCACCCGCTCCAACGGCTTGAGCCGCAACGCGTTGAGGATGATCTGGACGCTGGCCACCCCGGGCCGGGCGATGGCGGTCAGCGCCTCCTCGGTGGTCTCCACGGACACGCCGTACGCGGCGATCCGCTCGGCCTGCACCATCTCGTCCAGGGTGTCGAACACCTCGTCGGTGGAGTACACCGGCGTCGGCGGGCAGTGCAGCTGCACCAGGTCGAGCGTGTCCACGCCGAGGTTCGCGCGGGACCGGTCGTTCCAGGCCAGGAAGTTGTCCCGGTTGTAGTTCTCCGGGGTCTGCTCGACGCGGCGGCCCATCTTGGTGGCCACGGTGATGCCGGAGTCGGCACGTTCCCGCAGGAACCGGCCGACCAGCGTCTCGCTGCGACCGTCGCCGTAGACGTCGGCGGTGTCGAAGAAGTTCACGCCCGTGTCGGCGGCGGCGTGCAGCACGGCCAGCGCGTCCGACTCGTCCACCTGCCCCCAGTCGGCACCGAGCTGCCAGCAGCCCAGCCCGACCACGCCGACCTGACGACCCAACCTGCGCGCGTTCCGGTTCTCCACGCCCCGATCCTATGTGCACACTCGCGCGTACGGCACCTACCGCAGCACCAGACCGGACGGTTTGCGCCGGGTGTGCACCCGGTAGCCGACCTCCAACGACAGACCGGGCGTCCGGGCGATGGCCCGTTCGGCGACCTTGGCGGAGAACTCGATGCGCAGCACCGCTTCCAGGTCCTCGCGCGTTTCGAACCGCCACAGCGCGCGTACCCGGCGCAACCCGAAGCCCTGTGCCGTGAAGAACTCCTCCACGTCCACGGGGTTGTAGCGCGGCTCGTCGGCACACAGCCACGGCCCGTAGGGCTCGGCCAGGCCGTCGAGATCCACGATCGCGAGCGTGCCACCGGGGCGCAGCACCCGGTCGGCTTCACGCAGACCAGGTTCGCAGCCGGGACCGAAGAAGTACGCCGTGCGCGCGTGCACGAGGTCCGCGCTGCTGTCGGGCAGCGGCAGCCGCTGCGCGGGACCGGCGACCACGGACACGTTGGGCAGGTCGGCGACCCTGGCGCGCGCCCGGTGCACCAACGGCGGATGCGGCTCCACCCCGGTCACCCGGCCGGCATCCCGCGCGAAAACCGGCAGGTGAAACCCGTCACCGCAGCCGACGTCGACCACGTCCCCGCTGGTCCAGTCGCACACCTCGCGCAACGCCCGCCAGATCGCCCCGTCCACGTCCTGGGCACGGTTTTCGACCTCGTAGACCTCGGGCCAGTGCCAGATGTTCGGGCTCGGCAGGACGTCGACCGGTCGTACGGCGGCCAACGCGGCACGGACGAATCCCTTCACGAGACGACTCTAGAGCCGTACCGTGATCGTTCCCCCCGGCACGCAGGAGGTAGACGGTGTCGATTGTCCCGAATTCCCCCGCCTTGGCCGAAATGCACCACGGTGCGCCCTGCTGGGTGGAGTTACCGATCGTGGACGAGCAAGCCGCGATCGACTTCTACTCCGGCCTGTTCGGCTGGACCTACGCCGACGTGCACGGCCGCACCATCGCCGTGGTGGACGGGCTGCCGGTCGCCGAACTGCTGCCCGCCGACGGCGGCTTCGGCTGGACGCTGTACCTGAACACGCCGCACGCCCGTGCCACCGCGGAGAAGGCGTACTCCATCGGCGGGCACGTCCTGCGCGAGCCCGACGAGGTGAACACCCTGATCGCCGACCCGACCGGAGGTGTGGTCGGCTTCCGGCACGTGCCGCCCGACTGGGTGTTCGGCACGGACGGGCACGGCGCCTACGCGTGGGCCGAGCTGAACACCCGGGACGGCGCGGTGGCGGACGCGTTCTTCGAGGAGCTGTGCGGCTTCGAGATCACCCAGATCGGCGACGGCCAAGCGGTCGACTACACGACCTGGGCCGTCGAGGGGAACACGGTGCTGGGACGCCAGCGGATGGGCCGCGCGTTCAGCCCGGACACCCCGGCGCACTGGATGGTGTACTTCAACGCCGCGCCCGAGATCGGTGCCGACTCGGTCGCTTCCAGGGTGCTCGAACTGGGCGGACGCGTCACCGTCGAGCCCTACGACACACCGTTCGGCCGCGTCACGGTGGTGGCCGACCACATCGGCTCGGTGTTCTCGGTCATCGACCCGTCCCGCTCCGTGCCGCTGACCGAGGAGGAGGTCGGCGCGCCGGTCGACGACCCCTTCGACGACTGAACTCCGGGAACCCGGCCCCGGTACTCCCTCGGCACGGCTCCCTCGGCACGCGACTGGTCCGGCGGCACGCGACTGCTCAGGCGTGGGTAGAGGCGCATCGGCGACCTCGCCCGCGCCTGGCGGCGTCAGGCAGGTACGAACGCTTGCAGCAGCAGCGAGGACACCACGGCCGAGGGCAGCAACGAGTCCATCCGGTCCATCAGCCCACCGTGCCCCGGCAGCAGCGTCCCCATGTCCTTGATCCCGAGGTCCCGCTTGATCAGCGACTCGACCAGGTCCCCGGTGGTGGCGGTGACCACCAGCGACGCGCCGAACAGCACGCCCTGCCACCACTGCCCGCCCAGCATCAACCCGACCGTGAGGGCGCCACCGACCATGCCCGCCACCATCGAGCCCGCGAAGCCCTCCCAGGACTTCTTCGGGCTGATGGTGGGGGCCATCGGGTGCTTGCCGAGGAAGACCCCGGCCGCGTAGCCGCCGGTGTCCGACAGCACCACGCCGATCAGGAAGCACAGCACGCGGAACACGCCGTCCTCGGCCACCACCAGCATGACCGCGAAGGAGGCGAACACCGCCACGTACACCACGGTGAAGATCGACGCCGTGACGTCCCGCAGGTACCCGTCCGCCCCGTCCTTCAGCCGCCACAGCAGGCACACCAGGACGGTGACCGCGAACGCCGTGAGCACGCCGTCACGCCCGTACGGCCAGGCCAGCCACACCACCGCCTGGCCGCCCAGCAGCACGGGCACCAGGGCGACCCGGATACCCGCGCCGCGCTTCACCGCGCCGGCGAGCTCGTACATCGACACCGCGACCGCCACCGCGACGATGCCCACGAACGTCTGCCGCACCGTGAACAGGGCGAACAGGATGACCGCGCCCAGGCCCACGCCGACGACGATGGCCGACCGCAGGTCCCGGCCCGCGCGCGACGCGCCCTGGCCGACCGCACCCCGGCCGGCCGCGCTCCCACCGGCCGCGTCCCGGCCGGCCGCGCCCTGCTCACCGCCGCCTGACACCTGTGCTCCCGTCACGGCCGCCTGATACCTGAGTTCCCGTCACGGCCGTCGACCGGCCAAGAAGAGCCACCCGACCGACCACCCGGCCGGACGGAACCGACCCGACCACCTAGACCTCTAGGAGCTCGGCTTCCTTGTGCTTGACCAGCTCGTCGACCTGGGCGACGTAGCGGTGCGTCACGTTCTCCAGTTCCTTCTCGGCGCGGGAGCCGTCGTCCTCGCCGACCTCGCCGTCCTTGACCAGGCGGTCCAGCTCTTCCTTGGCCTTGCGCCGGATGTTGCGGATGGAGACCTTGGCGTCCTCGCCCTTGCCCTTGGCGACCTTGACCATCTCGCGGCGGCGCTCCTCGGACAGCTGCGGGATCACCACGCGGATGACCGCGCCGTCGTTGCTGGGGTTCACGCCCAGGTCCGAGTCGCGGATGGCCTTCTCGACCGAGTTCAGCTGGCTGGCGTCGTAGGGCTTGATGACCGCCATCCGCGCCTCCGGGATGGCGACGCTGGCCAGCTGGTTCAACGGGGTCGGCGAACCGTAGTACTCGACGACGATGCGGGAGAACATCGAGGGTGTGGCGCGGCCGGTGCGCACCGCGGCCAGGTCTTCCTTCGCCACGGTTACCGCTTTTTCCATCTTCTCCTCGGCATCGAGGAGGGTCTCGTCGATCACGGCTGACTCCCTTGGTGTGCGAAGTTCGGCTCAAATCCCAGCAGGTCTAGAAAGACGGGCGACCACCGGGGGTGCTCACCAGTGTGCCGATCTTCTCACCACGCACGGCGCGCGCGATGTTCCCCTCGGTGAGCAGGTTGAACACCATGATCGGCATGTTGTTGTCCATGCACAGGCTGAACGCGGTCGCGTCGGCCACGCTCAACCCGCGTTCGAGCACTTCGCGGTGCGTGATGTGGTCGAACATCTGCGCGTCCGGGTCGATCTTCGGGTCCGCGGTGTAGATGCCGTCCACGGCCTTGGCCATCAGCACGATCTCGCAGCCGATCTCCAGCGCCCGCTGCGCGGCGGTGGTGTCGGTGGAGAAGTACGGCATGCCGGCGCCGCCGCCGAAGATCACCACGCGGCCCTTGTCCAGGTGGCGCATGGCGCGGCGGGGGATGTAGGACTCGGCGACCTGGCCCATCGTGATGGCGGTCTGCACGCGGGTGTCGATGCCGTGCTCGCGCTCCAGGAAGTCCTGCAACGCCAGGCAGTTCATGACGGTGCCGAGCATGCCCATGTAGTCGGCGCGGCTGCGGTCCATGCCGCGCTGCTGGAGCTCGGCGCCCCGGAAGAAGTTGCCGCCACCGATGACGACGGCGACCTGGACGCCTGTCCGGACGACCGCGGCGATCTGGCGGGAGACGGTCTGCACGACGTCGGGGTCGACGCCCACACCACCGCCGCCGAACATCTCGCCGCCGAGTTTGAGCATGACCCGGTGGTAACCGTGGCCCGGTTCCTCGTCTACCTCTGCGCTCACAGGTCCTCCTCTGGACACGGCAAGGGCGGGGTTGCATCCTTGCGCAACCCCGCCCTCACGCGAATCAGGCCTCGCCGACCTCGAACCGGGCGAAGCGGGTCACGGTGACCCCGGCCTCGTCCAGCACGGCCTTGACGGTCTTCTTGGACTCCGTCACGGAAGCCTGCTCCAGCAGCACGACGTCCTTGAAGAAGCCGTTCACCCGACCTTCGACGATCTTGGGCAGCGCCGCCTCCGGCTTGCCCTCCTCGCGCGAGGTCTCCTCGGCGATGCGACGCTCGTTGGCGACCACGTCGGCCGGCACCTCGTCGCGGGTGAGGTACCGGGGACGCATCGCGGCGATCTGCATCGCGGCGCCGCGGGCGGCGTCCTCGTTGTCACCGGTGTACTCGACCACGACGCCCACGGCGGGCGGCAGGTCGGCGGCACGGCGGTGCAGGTAGGTGGTCACGGTGCCGTCGAAGATCGCGACCTTCGCCAGCTCGAGCTTCTCGCCGATCTTGGCGGAGAACTCCTGGACGACCGCGTCGACGCTCTGGCCGTCGAGGTCGGTGGCCTTGAGCACCTCGACGTCCGCCGGGCGGGTGGCCTTGGCGACCGCGACGATCCGGGAGGCCAACTCCTGGAAGTCGGAGTTCTTGGCGACGAAGTCGGTCTCGCAGCGCAGCTCGATCATCACGCCGTCCTCGGCGGAGACCAGACCGTTGGAGGTGGTCCGCGCGGCGCGCTTGTCGACGTCCTTCGCACCCTTGATGCGCAGGATCTCGACCGCCTTGTCGAAGTCGCCGTCAGCCTCTTCCAGCGCCTTCTTGCAGTCCATCATGCCTGCGGCGGTCAGCTCACGCAGGCGCTTCACGTCAGCGGCGGTGTAGTTCGCCATCGTGCGGTTTTCCGTTCCTTCTGCGGGATACGCGCGGGGGTGTTGCGGTGGCCGGATGCCGGTGCGCACGCCGTGCCCGGGACGAGTCGCGGGCACGGCGTGCGACGGGTCAGGACTGGACGGCCTCGGTGTCCTCGGCCGGCGCGGCAGCCGCGGCGGGCTCGGCAGCCGGGGCAGCCTCGGCGGCAACGGGCTCGGCGGCAACGGGCTCGGCGGCAGCGGCGGGCTTGTCCGTCGGCTCGGCGCCGACGAGCAGCTCCTGCTCCCACTCGGCCAGCGGCTCGTCGGCGCCCGGCTCCGGCTTGTCGGCGCCGTCGGCGGCCTGGGTGCGGGCGCCGGAACGGGCCATCAGACCGGCGGCCGCGGCCTCGGCGACGACCTTGGTCAGCAGCGCGGCGGACCGGATGGCGTCGTCGTTGCCCGGGATCGGGTAGTCGACCTCGTCCGGGTCGCAGTTGGTGTCCAGGATCGCGACGATCGGGATGTTCAGCTTGCGCGCCTCGCCGACCGCGATGTGCTCCTTCTTGGTGTCCACGATCCACACGGCGCTGGGCACCTTGGACATGTCGCGGATACCGCCGAGCGTGCGCTCCAGCTTGTCCTTCTCACGGTTCATCATCAGGATTTCCTTCTTGGTGAAACCCTGGAAACCGCCGGTCTGCTCCATCGACTCCAGCTCCTTGAGCCGCTGGAGGCGCTTGTGGACCGTGGAGAAGTTGGTGAGCATGCCGCCCAGCCAGCGCTGGTTCACGAAGGGCATGCCGACCCGGAGGGCCTCGTTGGCGATGGCCTCCTGAGCCTGCTTCTTGGTGCCGATGAACAGGATCGACCCGCCGTGCGCGACCGTTTCCTTGACGAACTCGTAAGCCCGGTCGATGTAGGTCAGCGTCTGCTGGAGGTCGATGATGTAGATGCCGTTGCGCTCGGTGAAGATGTAGCGCTTCATCTTCGGGTTCCAGCGGCGGGTCTGGTGCCCGAAGTGCACGCCGCTGTCGAGCAGCTGCTTCATGGTGACGACGGCCATGGCCGGGTTCGCACCTCTTCGATCAGGCGCGCCGGCACTCGTCCGGCACGCGTTCCGGTTGTTCGCGGCGGGCCGGGGTGGACCGCCGCCCTAGTGCCCTTGCCGCCGTCCGAACCGGAGTTGACCTCAGGACCGCCGGACGCCGTGACCCGACCGCGGGAGGATCGAATCTGCATTGGCACGCGAAGTCGCCCCGCACTTACACGGGCCGCGCAGGAAGTGTACGCCGAGAACGCCCCGCACAACGAACCGCCCCCGAGTTATCCACAGCCCGTCCGCCTGTCCACAGTTCACGGATAGCCCCTGGTAGCCCCCACCGAGTCCAGGCAACGTGGACTCATGCCCCAAAAGCCCGGACCCCCACCGCCCCCGACCACGCTCCGGCTCCGGCCCCGGCCCACCCTGTTGGTCCTGACCACGGCCGCTCTGCTGGCCTCACTGGTCACCCCGCTCCCCGCAGCGTTCCCCGCAGCCGCCCGACCACTCCGCTACGCCTGGCCATTGGCACCGCCGCACCCGGTGCTGCGCACCTTCCACGCCCCGTCGACCCCGTTCGGCCCGGGCCACCGAGGCGTGGACCTGGGCAGTCCGCCCGCCGCACGCGTGCTGGCGGCAGGCGACGCCACGGTCGTGTTCGCCGGCCCGGTAGGCACCAGACAACTGGTCTCCCTGTCCCACCAGGGCGGCCTACGCACCACCTACGAACCACTGAAACCGCTGGTCGCCCGTGGTCAACGGGTAGCCAGAGGTACCCCGATCGGCACCCTCCAACCGGGCCACGAGGGCTGTCGGACCACCTGCCTGCACTGGGGCGCATTCCGCCTCAAAGCACAACCGAGTCCCCCACAACCCCAGCTCAGCACCTCACCGCCCAGCACCTCACCATCCAGCGCGCCGCAACCCGGCGCACCGCAGCCGAACGCGCCGCAATCCAGCCCTCCACAGCCCAACGTCACGCTTGAGCCCGATGGCATCCCACAACCCGGCCGCGAGTACTTCGACCCGCTCACGCTCCTGGCCAGAGGCCAGGTCCGCCTGCTGCCCCTGAGCCCCACCGCACCAAGGCCCGCCACATCCCGCCCCACCGCGCCCGAGCCCACTGCATCCCGCCCCACCGCATCCCGCCCCACCGCGCCCAGGCGCACCGCGCCCAAACCCCACGCATCCCGGCCGGACGCGCCCAGACCTGCCGCACCCGGGGCGAGGCCGGCCGCCAGGGCGTCCGCGAGCCCGGTCAGGCTTCGAGCTGCTCGTTGAGCTTGGTGCGCAGGCGCAGGACCGCGCGGGTGTGGAGTTGGCAGACCCTGGACTCAGTCACGCCCAGGACCTTGCCGATCTCGGCCAGGGTGAGGTTTTCGAAGTAGTACAGCGTCACCACCACCCGGTCGCGTTCGGCGAGTTGCGCGATGGCGTCCGCCAGCTGTCGACGGCTGTCCTGGTCGACCAGGGTGGCGATCGGGTCTTCCGCGCCCTCGTCGGGCAGCGACTCGGCCAGGGAGGCTCCCGCGCCGCCGACGCTGCGACCCGCCGCGATCAGTTCGTCCAGGGCGACCACGCTGGTGAGCTGCAGCTGCGCGTACAGCTCACGCAGCTCCGCCAGGCCGATCTTCAGCTCGACGGCGAGTTCGCGGTCGGTCGGGGTGCGCTGGAGGCTCGCGCCGAGGCGTTCCAGGGCCCGTTCGACGTCGCGGGCACGGCTGCGGACGGACCTGGGAACCCAGTCCTGCGAGCGCAGGTCGTCCAGGATCGCTCCCCGGATGCGCTGCATCGCGTACGTCTCGAACTTCAGGCCGCGTTCGGGTTCGAACTTCTCGATCGCGTCGACCAGGCCGAAGATGCCGGACTGGATCAGGTCGGCGACGTCCACGTGCGCGGGCAGACCGGTGCCGACGCGGCCCGCGACGTACTTGACCAGCGGGGCGTAGTGCAGCACCAGGCGGTCGCGCAGGAACTGCTCGTGCGACTGGCCGTAGGTGTGCCAGAGCGCGATGATGCCGGCTTCCACGTCGTCGGCGGTCCGCGACTCGGAGGCCGGGTGCGCGGGCCTGCCCACGGGCGCGGTCACGGGATGCCCGTTGTGCAGGGATTCATCGACGGCGTGCTCACTGCGCCGGGATTCGTCGTCGATGCGACCACTGTGCGAAAGGTCCTGATCGGCGGGCGCGCTTTGCAGGGGCTCGTCGTCATGTCCGCTGGCCGTGGGCTCGTCGACGTGGTGACCGTTCGTCCCGGTCGGGGCGTGCGCAGCCGAGTTCTGCGCCTCCGACGAGGTCCCGACGTGCGCGGCGGCAGGAGAGGTCACGGTTGCGGTCCGCGAACCTCCCCCTGCGACGTCAGGAGCGGGGGTGGGTTCGGTCATGGATCGCCTTCAGCCGTTCGACGGTGACGTGTGTGTAGAGCTGAGTCGTTGCGAGCGTAGCGTGACCAAGAAGCTCTTGGACGGTGCGCAGGTCCGCTCCCCCTTCCAACAGGTGCGTGGCCGCGGTGTGGCGCAGGCCGTGCGGCCCGATGTCGGCCGTTTCAGGTACCGCACCCACTACATCGTGGACAACCCTCCTGGCGGTACGCGGGTCGAGCCGGCCGCCGCGCGCACCGACGAACAGCGCGCCCTGTGAACGGTCGCTGACCAGCGCCGACCGCCCGTGTTCCACCCACCGCCGTACTGCCCGTTCGGCCGGAACGCCGAACGGCACGGTGCGTTCGCGCCTACCCTTTCCCAGAACCCGGATCACCCTTTGGGAGTAGTCGATGTCGTCGAGGTCGAGACCGCACAACTCGGCGACCCGCACCCCTGTCGCATACAGCAACTCCACCACGGCCTGGTCACGCAGCGCAACCGGATCGCCGCGTTCCGCGGAGACTTCCGCAGCGGACATCGCGGCTCGCGCCTGGTCGGCCCGCAACACGGCGGGCAGCGTGCGGTGCGGTCGGGGCGCGGCGAGACGAAGCCCCGGGTCGTCGGCGAGCAACCCGGCCCGCGACGCCCAGGCGGTGAACGTCCGGGCGGCGGCCGCGCGGCGGGCCAGCGTCGTCCGACTCGCGCCCGCCGAGTGCTGGGCGGCCAGCCACGACCGTAAGCCGGCCAGGTCGATCGCCTCCACGGTGGCGTCGGCAGCCGTGCCGGCAGCCAGGTGGACCAGCAAGGACACCACGTCAGCCAGGTAGGCGCGGACGGTGTGCGGCGACAGCGAGCGCTCCATCGCGAGATGGCGCTGGTAGCCGTCCAAGGCCACCGAGACGTCGGCGGGCAGCGCACGACGCAGGCCGACAAGATCGACACGGCGAGTCCGAGCGGGCGGCGGCGGGGACATAGCCCCTGACGCTGCGCCTCCGAGCGCCCTTGGTCAAGTATCGCCACGCCAACTCCCTTCATGAGAGCGCTTCCATCCGGTGTCGACGCGCTCCGCGAGTCGGACCAACTCCAGTTCCGGCAACAGCGCCCGGACCCGGGGCAGTTCGACCCCGGATTCCACCGCGACGGCCTCGGCACTGATCCCGGAGCCCAGCGGGAGCGCCTCGAACACCCGCAGCGCCTCCCCCTGTGGAAGACCGACTTCGGTGGCCCGCGTGGCCTCCACGAGGTCCACGCCGAGCCGACCGGTCGACTCGATGACCTCGGCCACGCTGCTCACGGCCACCGCCTCCCCCGACCTCAGCAGTTCGTGGCAGCCGGAGGAACTGGCCGACGTGACCGGTCCCGGCACCGCCATCAGCACCCGCCCGAGCGCGGCGGTGGAGGCGGCGGTGTTCTTCGCGCCGCTGCGCTTCCCCGCTTCGACCACCACGGTCCCTTCGCCCAGGGCGGCGATCAGCCGATTGCGGGTGAGGAAGCGATGGCGGGCCGGCCGACATCCGGGCGGGTACTCGCTGACGACCAGGCCGTGGTGCGGGATGCGTTCGAGCAGCCCTTCGTGCCCACGCGGATAGGCGATGTCAACGCCGCAGGCCAACACCGCGATGGTCGGCCCGCCGGCGGTCAGCGCCCCACGGTGAGCGGCTCCGTCGATGCCGTAGGCAGCCCCGGACACCACCGTGACCCCGGCCTCGGCCAGCCCGAACCCGAACTCGGCCGCGACGTGCTGCCCGTACGCACTGGCCGCCCGACTGCCGACCACCGCCACCGCCCGCTCGGTCAACTTGGCCAACTCCCCGTCCCCGCGCACCCACAGCGCAAGCGGCTCCAACCCGCACCGCAGTCCGTGCGAAGCGGCCACCGCCAGTGCGTTGAACGGCCACGCGGGCCATTCGCCGTCCTCGGGAATCACCAGCCTGCCGCCGAGTACGGCGACGGCGGCCAGGTCTTCGGCGGCGGTGTCCCCGTCCCGGCGAGCGGAGGTCTGGCTGTCGACGGCAGCGGAGACGTCCCCGTCCCGGATCAACCGGGCCGCCCGCACCGGCCCCACCGCGGCAACCAGGGCGGCCACCGCGTGCGCGGGCGGCTCGGCGACGCGGGAGAGGTAGGCCCGAGCCAACCGGAGTTCGTCATCACTCACGACACGCCGCCAACGGGTACAGCCCGCTCCACACCGCCCACCACGACCGGTCCCTCCGGGAACAGCTGCGCACCGAGCCCCGACAGGTTCCAGGCCACGAGCCGCAACACGCTTTCACGCGCGACCACCACGCATGTGCGACCACGCCGCACAGCCAGCCCTTGCAGCGAACACCCCGGCCACATCCCGCGCCGCACCCGAGGCTCACGTCGGCGGCAGCACAGACACGCGACTGTCGGACACTGCCGCATCGCGGAACACCGTCGTACCGCCGGACACTTCCGCACCGCGAGGCACCGCCGCTCCGCGAGCTGCTGCCGCATCGCGAGGCGCGGTCGCATCGCCGAGCACAGTCGCACCACGGGGCACCGTCGTACTGCCTGGCGCTGTCGTACTGCCTGGCGCTTTCGTACTGGGCACCTTCGCACCGCCGGGTGCTGTCGTACCGGTGCGATCCACAGTTGTGCGGCTCACGCCGCTGCGTTTCGCAGTCACGCGGCTTGGAGCCGTGAGCGGTGGTCGGATCAGAAGCCAGGTGGCCCTTGGATTGCCTGCTACCTGCCATGGCCGTGCCCTCGCGGTCGGTGCGCGGGGTGCTGCTGGGTGGTGAGGCGGGAAGGCTGCCCGGTGGTGAGGCCGGGGCGGTGATGCGTCCGCGATGGAGGTGTGGACCGTCGGTGTGCGCGGCGGTGGGGTTGGGGGCCTTGGGCCGCCGAAGACGGTCGCAGGTTTCGGGCGAGGTGTCCGGCCAGTCGTCCTGTCCCGCACCTAGCGAGGGCGGGAGGGGGAGAGCGGAGTGCGGGTCGGGCGGGAGGCCGAGGCTTGCGTATGGGGCGTGCGGGAGGGGAAGGGCGGAATGCGTGGCCGGTGGGGCGCTAGAGGTTCGAGGGTGTTGGTCGTCGGGCGGGGTGGCGAGTCCGGGGCTGGCAGCGGGTTCGAGGGTGGGGGCCAGTCCGGGGCTGGCAGCAGGTTCGAGGGTGGGGGCCAGTCCGGGGCTGGCAGCAGGTTCGAGGGTGGTGGCGAGTCCGGGGCTGGCGGGGAGTTCGGGCGCGGCGGGGTCGAGGTTGGTGGGGTGGGTCATGGGGTGCCTCCGTTGGGTGGATTCGGCGCGTCGGTGGGGTGGGTGGTTTCCGGGTTTTGTTGGTGGGAACGGGCTTTGATTCGCCTGGCGGGTTGGCCCAAGGGCCAGCGGGTGCCGCGTCGGGGGATTTGCAGGCGGCGGAGTCTCGGTCTGGCGGGATAGGTGTCCAGGTCCGGTTCGGGCGGCGTCGGGTCGGGTCTTGCGGGTTTTCCGGTTGTCGGACGGGACAGTTTCGGGGTCATGGCCTTCGTCTTTCTCGGAATTCGAGGGCTGCCGCCACGTGGTCGGCGGTGGGCTCGGGGGTTTCGGCGAGATCGGCGAGCGTCCAGGCCACCCGGAGGCACCGGTCGGCGCCTCGGCCGGTCAGTGCGCCCAGGGCGAGGGCGCGGTCCAGGAGGGTCGTCGCCTCCCGGGGCAGGCGGAACTCCCGCCGCAGGGCCGGGCCGGGGACTTCGGCGTTGGTCCGCCAGCCGTGGGCTGCCCAGCGGTTCCTCGCCCTGGTCCTCGCTTCGAGCACGCGGTGGCGGACCGCCGCGGTCGGCTCGGGGTCGGCGACCTCGGGGGCCATCATCACGGTCAACGGGCGCATGGTCACCCGCAGGTCCACCCGGTCGAGCAGTGGGCCGGAGAGCTTGGCCTGGTAGCGGCGTTTGGTGGTGGGCAGGCAGATGCAGTCCAGGTCCTTCGGCGGGGCGCACGGGCACGGGTTGGTGGCCAGCACCAGTTGGAAACGGGCCGGGTACCTGGCGATGCCGTCCCTCCTGGCTATCCGCACCTCGCCCTCCTCCAGGCAGGTGCGCAGGGCGTCCAGGCTCCGGGCACCGAACTCGCACGCCTCGTCGATGAACAGCACTCCCCGGTGCGCGTGGCTCACCGCGCCGGGTTTCGCCAGGCCCGTGCCCCCGCCGACCAGTGCCGCCGTCGACGTGGACGGGTGCAGGGAGACGAACGGCGGTGTGGCCACGAGCGGGGCCTGCGGGGTGAGCAGGCCCGCGACGGAGTGGATGGCCGTCACGCCGATCGCCTCGTCCGTCGACAGCGGCGGCAGGAGGCTGACCAGGCGTTCGGCCAGCATCGTCTTGCCGGTGCCGGGCGGACCGGTGAGCAGCACGTGGTGGCCGCCCGCCGCGGCGACCTCCAGCGCCCAGCGGGCCTCGGGCTGGCCCACCACGTCGGACAGGTCCGGACCGGGCGGGGGCGGCGGCGTCGGGTCGAGGGTCGGGGCCGGGGTGAGGGAGGTGTCGTCGCCGTTCAGCCAGGCGATCACGTCGGTGAGGTTCTCCGCGCCGTGCAGGGCCAGCCCCTCCACCAGGGCGGCTTCGGGCAGGGACGCGGTCGGCACGACGGCCCGTGCCAGGCCTGCCCGACGGGCGGCCATCAGGGCGGGCAGCACGCCTCGGACGGTGCGCAGCCGGCCGTCCAGCGCCAGTTCGCCGATCAGCACGGTGCCGGCCAGGCGGTCGGCGGGCACGGCCTGCGACGCCGCCAGCACGACGCAGGCCAGGGCCAGGTCGTAGCTCGAACCGCCCTTCGGCAGGGTGGCCGGGGACAGGCCCAGCGTGACGCGCTGGGTCGGCCAGGTGTGGTTGCTGTTGCGGACGGCCGCCTTCACGCGGTCCTTCGACTCGTGCAGGGCGGCATCCGGCAGGCCGAGCAGCTGGGTCCGCACGGTGCCCGCGCCCACGTCCGCCTCGATCTCCACCGGCACGCCGTCCACGCCGAACAGCGCCACCGACCACCCTCTCGCCAGCGCCATGTCAGGCACCCCGCACGTGGTGCAGTCGGATCGGACCCGACCGGGGCCAGAGGACGCCCACCAGGTCGCAGCGGATCTTCAGGCGGGTCAGGTCGTGGATCTCCCGCCAGCGCAGGGCCAGCGCCCGGATGCGGTCCAGCTTGGTGCGCGTGACGGCTTCCAGCGGGCTGCCCCGGCCGGGGCCGGAACGGCACTTCACCTCGCAGACGACCAGCTGCGCGCGGTCGGTCGCGACGATGTCGAGTTCGCCCTCGGGGCAGCGCCAGTTGCGCTGGAGCAGCGCCAGGCGCTCCTGCCGGCACAGGTATTCGCAGGCGAGGTGCTCGCCCAGTTCGCCCAGCTCCTGCGTGGTCCGCACGGTGGCTCCCGGTTCGGTGTGAAGTCGTGTCGTGATCGACTTTGCCGAAGCGGATCTTGGGGAGCCAGGGGGAGATCACGATCTGTGGATGGATTTCGGGCCTGTGGACAACTCGGCGGAAACCCACCCGAAAGCCGCAAAGGGGCCCACCCCTTCGGGTGAGCCCCTGCGACTTTGAGCGGCGGTCAGGAGTTGAACGGACCGTCCTCGGGCAGCCTCAGGTCCGGCTTGTCCAGCTCTTCCACGTTCACGTCCTTGAACGTGATAACCCGGACGTTCTTCACGAACCGGGCCGGCCGGTACATGTCCCACACCCAGGCGTCGGACATCCGCACCTCGAAGTAGACCTCGCCGTCCGCGTTGCGGACCTGCACGTCCACCGAGTTGGCCAGGTAGAACCGCCGCTCGGTCTCCACGACGAACGAGAACTGGCTGACGATGTCGCGGTACTCCTTGTACAGCGACAACTCCATCTCGGTCTCGTACTTCTCGAGATCCTCTGCACTCATTACGCCTCCGCGCGGGTGCTCATCGAATCCGCGCCCCTCCTCGTCGCGAGCCTGCCACCGCTGGTCTGCGGCGATGTTCCATTCTGGACCACGGCGGCGGAAAGCACGTCACGCGCCACTCGGTGCGGCGGCGTCAACCCGTGCCGGGCCCCCGCCGAGGCCACGTTCGCATACGACCAGCGGTGCTCCGCGCTCGGCCCGTGGGCCAGCAGCGCGGCGCTGTGCTCGGGCGTGCTGTAGCCCTTGTGCACGTCGAACCCGTAGACCGGCAGCTCATCGTGCATCCCGGTCATGATCCGGTCCCTGGTGACCTTGGCCAGCACCGATGCCGCCGCCACGCAGGCGGCCACCCGGTCCCCCTTGATCACCGGCATGTTCGGCGCGGTCAGCCCCGGCACCGGGAAACCGTCGGTCAGCACGTAGCCGGGGTGCGCGGACAGCCGCGCCACGGCCCGCCGCATGCCCTCGATGTTCGCCACGTGCACACCGATCAGGTCGACTTCCCACGCCGGGATCACGATCACCGCGTAGTCCACGGCCCGCTTCAGCACCAGGTCGTACATCCGGTCCCGGGCCGGCGCGGTCAGCAGCTTCGAGTCGGTCAGCCCCTCGAACCGGGCCGCGTCACCCGGCTTGAGCACGCACGACGCCACCACCAGCGGACCGGCGCACGCGCCGCGCCCGGCCTCGTCCACCCCGGCGACCGGCCCCAGGCCACGCCGGTCGAGCGCTGCTTGGAAGGCCCAGATTCCCGCGGTCTGCCGAACCTGGGCGCGAGGCGGCTTGCGGATCACCACCCGACCCTATCCCAGCCGCGAACGCCGGATCCGGGCCCTCACCCGCCTGCCGATCAGCAACACGGGCCACGCCGCCGCGATACCCACCCCGGCGGGCACCGCGTCCTGCCACGCGGGCGCGCCCAGCGCCACGGCCTGCGGGTTGTGGTCGCCCACGCCACCCCAGCGGGACGGGGGCAGCACGATCACCCGCGCCTTGCCCACCACGTTCTCCACCGGCACCAGACCGCCGAGCCGCCGGTCGCCCTGGCACCGCGAGTCGCACGAGTCGTTCCGGTTGTCGCCCATCACGAACAGGTAGCCGTCCGGGATCTTCAGCTCGTCGAACGACTCCTGGAAGCTGCCGCGCCCCGGCTCCCAGTACACGTACGGCTCGTCCAGCGGCTTGCCGTCCACCAGCACGCGGTTCTTCTCGTCGCAGCACTTCACGGTCTGCCCGCCGACCGCGATGATCCGCTTGACGAAGTCCTCCTTGCTGGCGGTCGGGATGCCGATCAGCGACCCCAGCCCCTGGAAGAACCCCACCACCGCGTTCGGCGGCTCGGTCGGCCCGAAGTCGTTGTTGATCCAGCTGTCCGGACCGTGGAAGACCACCACCTCGCCCGCCGAGGGGTCGGTGAAGTCGTAGGTGAGCTTGTCGACCAGCACCCGGTCGCCGAAGCACGGCGCGGCGCAGCCGTGCAGCGTCTGCTCCATCGACTCCGACGGGATCATGTAGACCCGCGCCAGGAACGTCTGGATCAGGAACGCGAGCCCCACCGCGACCACGACCAGGATCGGCAGTTCACGCCAGAACGAGCCCTTCCGCTTCTTCTTCGACCGCTTGCGGAACTCCTCGATCTTCTCCTCGTCGGAGGCGCGCTCGGGGTCCTCGTCGGACGAGTCGCGGGAAGGTGCCACGTCTACCACTGTGTCAGCGTACCGATCCGGCCTGTGAGGCCCTGGTCAACCGCCTGCGGAGTTTCCGGCCGATGAACACCACGGGCCACGCGGCGACCAAGCCCGCACCGGCCGGGATGCCGGACTGCCAGACGGGCGCGCCCAGCGCCACGGCCTGCGGGTTGTGGTCGCCCACGCCACCCCAGCGGGACGGCGGCAGCACGATCGCCCGCGCCTTGCCGATGACGTCGGACTCCGGCACGGTCCCGTTCACCCCGCCACCGCCCTGGCGGCGCGAGTCGGTGGAGTTGGTGCGGTTGTCGCCCATCACCCACAGCTGCCCCTCGGGCACCTTGACCGGCTCGAACGGGTCGTGGTCCTGCGGGCCGGTGCCGGGCTGCCAGTAGATGTACGGCTCGTCCAGCGGCTTGCCGTCGACCTTGAGCCGGTGCTGCTCGTCGCAGCACTCCACGGTCTGCCCGCCCACCGCGATGACGCGCTTGACGAAGTCCCGCTCGTCCGGCGGCGCGAGGCCGATCAGGGACAGGCCGGATTGGAAAATTCGCACGATCGGGTTATCCGAACGGGGCGACTGGAAGTCGTTCGCGGTCCACGCGGGGGGCCCGCGGAACACCACGACCTCGCCCGGCTCGATGTCGGTGAAGTCGTAGACCAGCTTGTCCACGAGTACCCGGTCGCCGAAGCAGGGGGCCGTGCAGCCGTGCAGCGTCTGCTCCATCGACGCCGACGGGATGACGTACACGCGCGCGAGGAAGGTCTGGATCAGGACTGTGAGCACGAGGGCTGTGCCCAGCAGCACGAGGATCTCGCGCCACAACGGGGCTTTCTTCTTGTCCTTCTTGCCCTTACGACCAGATGCCGAGTCCGGGGTGGACTCGGCATCTGGTTCCTGACCGTCTTCGTCAGCGGAGCTGTGCACGGGTTCTGCCACGTGGGGCAGGCTACTGGTTGCGCGTGAACCCGCCGTCAGGAGGCCGGCTTGGCTTCGCGCTTCTCCTTGATCTTGGCGGCCTTGCCGCGCAGGTCGCGCAGGTAGTACAGCTTCGCGCGGCGGACGTCGCCGCGGGTGGCGACCTCGATCTCGGCGATGTTCGGGGAGTGCACCGGGAAGGTGCGCTCGACGCCGACACCGAACGAGACCTTGCGGACGGTGAAGGTCTCGCGGATCCCGCCGTTCTGCCGGCGGATCACGACGCCCTGGAACACCTGGACCCGCTCGCGGGAGCCCTCGATGACGCGGACGTGGACCTTCAGCGTGTCGCCCGGCCGGAAGCTCGGGATGTCGGAGCGCAGCGACTGGGCGTCAAGAGCGTCCAGGGTGTTCATCGGTGGTCCGTCCTCGTCCTCACGTGTACGTACTCCCCCAGGGCACGTTCTAAGTCAAGTACCTACGTGGGGGCGGGCTTTGCGGCGCACGCCGGGGCTGACCGGGTGCAGCAACCTGTCCAGTGTGCCAGATCGGGTGTGCGCCGACGAAATCGGGGCTAGCGGAGCTCGTCGAGCAGCTTGCGGTCGTGCTTGTCCAACGCGCCCTCGGGGAGCGCGTCGAGCAGGTCGGGGCGGCGTTCGAGCGTGCGGCGCAACGCCTGGTCACGCCGCCAGCGGTCGATCAGCCGGTGGTTGCCGGACCGCAGCACCTCCGGCACGGCCAGGTCGCGCCACACCTCGGGCCGGGTGTACGAGGGGCCTTCCAGCAGCCCGTCGGAGAACGAGTCCTGCGCCGCCGACGCCGGGTTGCCCAGCACGCCGGGCAGCAGCCGGACCACGGCCTCGACCATGACCAGCACCGCGACCTCGCCGCCGACCAGCACGTAGTCGCCGATGGACACCTCGTCCACCCGCATCCGCCGGGACGCGTCGTCCACCACCCGCTGGTCGATGCCCTCGTACCGGCCGCACGCGAACACCAGCCGGGGTTCGGCGGCGTACTCGTGCGCCAACCGCTGGGTGAACGGCCGACCCGCCGGCGTGGGCACCACCAGCCGCGGGGTCTCCCCCGCGCACACGGCGTCCAGCGCCTCACCCCAGACCTGGGGCTTCATCACCATGCCGGGGCCGCCGCCGTACGGGCTGTCGTCCACGGCCTTGTGCACGTCGTGCGTCCAGTCCCGCAGGTCGTGCACGTCGACGCTGATCAGGCCCTTGTCGACGGCCTTGCCGAGCAGCGCCGCGCGCAGCGGCTCCAGGTACTCCGGGAAGATCGTGACGACGTCAATCCGCATCGAGCAGGCCCTCTGGCGGGTCCAGCACGACACGGCCGCCCGCCAGGTCCACGGTGGGCACGATCTGCCGCACGAACGGCACCAGCACCTCGTCGCCCTCGCGGCGGATCACCAGCAGCTCGCCACCCGGACCGTGCACGACCTCCAGGACCGTCCCGACCGCGGTGCCGTCGAGCAGTTCGGCCCGCAGGCCTTCCAGCTGGTGGTCGTAGAACTCGTCCGGGTCGCCGGTCGGCGGCAGGTCGGAGGTGGCCGCGAGCAGCAGCGTGCCGCGCAGCGTCTCGGCGACGTCCCTGGTCAGGACCTCTTCGAAACGCACCAGCAGCCGCCCGGAGTGGTTCCGGGCGGCTGCCACGGTGAGCGTGCGGGAGGTGCCGTCACGCAGCTTCGCGACCAGTGCCGAGCCGTGCGCGAACCGCAGCTCGGGCGAGTCGGTGCGCACGTCGACGGCCAACTCGCCGCTGATCCCGTGCGCCTTGGCCACCCGGCCGACGACGACGTCCATGTGCGCGCTCAGCGGTCGGTGTCGACCACGTCGACGCGCACGCCACGGCCGCCGATGCCGGCCATCACGGTGCGCAGTGCGGTCGCGGTCCGGCCACTGCGGCCGATGACCTTGCCGAGGTCGTCCGGGTGGACGTGCACCTCCAGCGTGCGACCGCGCCGGGTCGTGACCAGGTTCACCCGGACGTCGTCCGGGTGGTCGACGATGCCCCGGACGAGGTGTTCCAGGGCGTCGGCCAACAAGCTCACGCCTCGTCCTTGGCGGCGGGGGCCTCTTCGGCCTTCGCGGAGTCGTCCTTCTTCGAGGACTTCTTCTTCGGCGTGGTGGCCTCGGTCGTCGGCGCGTCACCGGCGGCGGCCAGCGCGGCGGCGAACAGCTCCGCCTTGCTGGTCTTGGGCTCCTTGACCTTCAGGGTGCCCTCGGCGCCCGGCAGGCCCTTGAACTTCTGCCAGTCGCCGGTGATCTCCAGGAGGCGCTGCACGGACTCGGTCGGCTGCGCGCCGACACCGAGCCAGTACTGGGCCCGCTCGGAGTCGACCGCGATGAACGACGGCTCTTCCTTCGGGTGGTACTTGCCGATCGTCTCGATGGCCTTGCCGCTGCGGCGGGTGCGCGCGTCGGCGACGACGATCCGGTAGTACGGCTGACGGATCTTGCCAAGCCGCTGAAGCTTGATCTTGACGGCCACGGGTGTGGGTACTCCTCAGGCTCTCAATTTGCTCAGGTGCGGGCACTCCTCACCCGCGTGGGGCACGGGTGGGAAAGCCCAAGTGTCTGGGCGCCATGGCACGGTGAGAGGGACCGACCGCGGCGAACAACAGGCCATTCTGCCAGACAGGCCTACTCCACCACGAATCGCCCCAGCCGCACACCGGCTTCGAGGAGCGCTTTCCGCACGGATCGGGCGTGCTCTACGGCACCTGGCGTGTCTCCGTGCAGGCAGATGGAGTCCACTTCGGTGGCGATCGTCTCACCCGTCACCGCGACCAGTTCGCCGTGGCGAGCGAGCCGGAGCACCTGGTCGAGCACGGCTTCGGTGCTCGACAGGACGGCTCCGGGCCGCGTACGGGGCACCAGCGTGCCTTCGGGCGTGTACGCGCGATCCGCGAACGCCTCCCGCACCGCCCGCAGCCCCGCACGTGCGGCGTGGTGCAGCAGACGCGAGCCGGGCAGTCCGAGTACGGGCAGGTCACCGAACGCCTTGACGCCGTTCACGACAGCCTCGGCCTGTGCGTCGTGGTGCACGGTCGCGTTGTAGAGAGCACCGTGAGGCTTGACGTAAGACACCCGTGTGCCGGCCGCACGCGCACACGCGTCGAGAGCCCCGACCTGGTACAGCACCTCGTCGGCCAGTTCGGCCGGATCGGCGTCGATGAACCGCCGCCCGAAGCCGGCCAGATCGCGGTACGACACCTGCGCGCCGACGGCGACGCCCCGTTCGGCGGCCTGCCCGCACACCCGGCGCATGGTCGACGGATCGCCCGCGTGGAAGCCGCAGGCCACGTTCGCGCTGGTCACGACGTCGAGCAGGGCGGCGTCGTCACCGAGCCGCCAGATGCCGAAGCCCTCGCCGAGGTCGCTGTTCAGGTCGATCACGTGGGCATCAACCCCACCGAGACGAGCAGCAGCGTCAGGCCGGGCAGGAAGTTGTTGACCACGTGCGCCACGACGCTCGCGGTGAGCCGCCTGGTGATCAGGCGGGCGATGCCGATCGGCAGGGCGATCACGATCAGCAGCGACGTGCGCAGCGGCTCCAGGTGGCTGGCCGCGAAGATCAGCGTGGTGAGCACGAACGCGGCCCACTGGCTCCAGCCCTGCCGTTCGATCGCGCCCCACAGCAGGCCCCGGTAGATCAGCTCCTCGCAGATCGGGCCCACGAAGCACACGTAGAGGAACATCGCGATGGCGGCGGACAGCGGCAGCCCGGCGCCGTCCACCAGCTCGCCGATCGCGGACGTGGCGTTCTGGTCGCCGACGACCCTGGACCAGATCAGCGCGGCCAGGTAGGTCAGCACCAGCCCGAGCAGCCCCAGCTTGAGGCCGATCTTGACGTCCGCCCAGTTCCAGCTCAGCCGCAGGTCCACCAGCGGGCCGTTGCCGCGGACCCTGGTGATGACCACGGCGACCGCGGCCGCCAGCACGGTGGGCACCATCGAGCCGACCAGGATGAACGCCACCGACGAGCCGATGTCCGTGCCGGAGGTGCGGGCGACCGCGGTGATGAACACGGCGCTCAACACGAAGATCGCCTCGACCAGCAGGAACGCGCCAAAGCCCCAGCGCTGCCCGGCGTTCGCGGGCGACGGCTCACGGCCGACCGCGCGGACTCCGGCGATCAGCCCTGTCGGGGGTTCATCCGGTGGGTTCACAGCGAACACCCTAATCAGGAGGCGCCTACGTACAGGTAGACGGCGGGCAGCAGGTTGTTGGCCGCGTGCGCGACGACGCTCGCCGAGACCCGCCCGGTGACCATCCGGGCGGCGCCGATGGCGAGGCCTTGGGCGAACAGGCTGACCGTCCGCCACGACTCCTCGTGCAGGAACGCGAACATCAGGGCGGTGAGGCCGAGGATCGCGACCTTGGGAACCCGGTAGTGCTCCAGCGCGTTCCACAGGGCTCCCCGGGTGAGCAGTTCCTCGGTCAGGGGCGCGCCGAGGAAGACGAACAGCGCCGCGAGCGCCAGCCACACCGACCGTCCGCCGGACAGCGCCTCGACCTGTTCCGGGGAGCTGCCGGTGTCGCGGTTGACGCGGAGCAGCACCACGCCGAGTACCCACGCGGCGAGCAGGGACAACCCGCCGCACAGGAGGCCGACCTTGACGTCGTACCAGCGCGGGGCGATGCCGAAGTCCTTGTTCGGCCCCTCACCCCGGCGCCACGAGACGACCACGGGGCCGAGGCCCAGCAGGACGTTCGGCAGGAAGAGCAGCAGCAGCAACGGTCCGAGCACCGGCGGGTCGGTGATGTCGACCTCGGCGAACCGGTCGGCGGTGACCGCGGTGAACACCAGCGTGGACAGGTGGTACCCGGCCAAGCCCGAGAAGAAGGCGAGGAAGCCCCAATGCGCCCGCCCGCTGTCCCGCTGTTCGTCCACTCGTCCGAACGTAGCGGCACAACCGGGAGCCGCACTGCCCGGATCGGCCCAAGATCACTCTGACGGACGCGCGCTACGCGCGAGGCGTCGGCGGACGTGTCAGTGGATGCGTCCGCGCAGCATGACCAGCGCGGGGTGCCGCAGGGCTTCGAGGTCTTCGCGCGGGTCGTCCTCGTACACGACGATGTCCGCCGCCGCGCCTTCCACCAACGACGGGAAGCCCAGCCACTCGCGCGCCGACCAGGACGCGGCGGCCAGCGCGTCGTGCCGGGACAGGCCTACCTCGTGCAGCGCCCGCACCTCGTCCACGATCCGGCCGTGCCGGATGCCGCCGCCCGCGTCGGTGCCCGCGTAGACCGGGACGCCGGCTTCGACCGCGGCGGCGACGGTGGCCCTGTTCCGCGCGTACAGGTCCCGCATGTGGGTGGCGTACGCCGGGAACTTCTCCGCGCCCGCCGAGGCGATGTCGGGGAAGTTCTCGATGTTGATCAGCGTCGGGACCAGGGCGGTGCCGGCGGCGGCCATGGTGGCGATGGTGTCGTCGGTCAGGCCGGTGCCGTGCTCGATGCAGTCGATGCCCGCCGCGAGCAGGCCCGGCAGGGCGTCCTCGCCGAACACGTGCGCGGTGACCCGTGCGCCGCCGTCGTGCGCGACCTTGATCGCCTGCGCCAGCACGTCGTCGGACCACAGCGGGGCCAGGTCGCCGGTGCCGCGGTCGATCCAGTCGCCGACCAGCTTGATCCAGCCGTCGCCCTCGGCGATCTGCTCGGCCACCGCACCGGGCAGGTCCTGCTCGTCCTCGATCTCCACGCCCAGGTACTTGATGTACCGCTTGGGCCGTGCCAGGTGCCGTCCCGCCCGGACGATGCGGGGCAGGTCCAGGCGTTCCTGCAGCGGACGGGTGTCCAGCGGGGAACCGCAGTCGCGCAGCAGCAGCGCGCCCGCCTCCCGGTTCAGCAACGCCTGCTCGACGGCTTCCGGCAGGTCCACCGCGCCCTTCGCGCCCAGCCCGACGTGGCAGTGCGCGTCGACCAGGCCGGGCACCAGGTACCCGCCGTCCACGACGGTCCGCGCACCCGGCACCGGCTGGGTGCGGATGCGCCCGTTGACCACCCACAGATCACGCGGGTCGCCCCCGTCGGGCAGGACGACGCCGCGCAGGTGCAGACCGGTCACTTGCCGAACTTCAACTTCGACGGGTCGAACCCGGGCGGCAACTGGTCCAGGCTGCCCAGCCCCGGCGGCAGTTCGGGCATCCCGCCGCCGCCACCGGGCATACCGGGGGGCATCCCGCCCGGCAGCATGCCGGGGAAGCCGCCGCGCACCTTCGGCGGCGTCGGGCCGCGGCCCTTGCCCTTCTTGCCCTTCTTGCCCTTGCCCTTGCGGGTGTTCTTGCCGCCCGGCAGACCGAACCGGCCGGCCATCTGCGACATCATCTTGCGCGCCTCGAAGAACCGGTTGACCAGGTCGTTCACCTCGCTGACCCGGACGCCCGAGCCGTTCGCGATGCGCAGCCGGCGGGACGCGTTGATGATCTTCGGGTCGTCCCGCTCGGCGGGCGTCATGCCCCGGATGATGGCCTGCACCCGGTCCAGGTGCTTCTCGTCCAGGTTCGCGAGCTGGTCCTTCATCTGACCCGCGCCGGGCAGCATGCCGAGCAGGTTCGCGATCGGGCCCATCTTGCGCAGGGTGAGCATCTGCTCCAGGAAGTCCTCCAGCGTGAGCTGGCCGGACCCCATCTTGACCGCGGCGGCCTCGGCCTGGTCGGCGTCGAACGCCTGCTCGGCCTGCTCGATCAGGGTCAGCATGTCGCCCATGCCGAGGATCCGCGACGCCATCCGGTCCGGGTGGAAGACGTCGAAGTCCTCCAGCTTCTCGCCGTTGGACGCGAACAGGATCGGCTGGCCGGTCACCTCGCGGACGCTCAGCGCGGCACCACCGCGCGCGTCGCCGTCGAGCTTGGTCAGCACGACGCCGGTGAAGCCGACGCCGTCCCGGAACGCGGTCGCGGTGTTCACCGCGTCCTGACCGATCATCGCGTCGACCACGAACAGCACCTCGTCGGGCTGCACGGCGGCGCGGATGTCGATCGCCTGGCGCATCATCTCCTCGTCGACACCCAGCCGGCCGGCCGTGTCGACGAGCACGACGTCGTGCTGCGCGCGCTTGGCCTCGTCGATGCCGCGACGGGCCACGTCGACCGGGTCGCCGACACCGTTGCCGGGCTCGGGGGCGAACACCGGGACTCCGGCCCGCTCACCGACGACCTGCAACTGGGTGACCGCGTTGGGTCGCTGGAGGTCGCACGCGACGAGCATCGGCGTGTGCCCCTGCCCGCGCAGCCACTTCGCGAGCTTGCCCGCGAGCGTGGTCTTGCCGGCGCCCTGGAGACCGGCGAGCATGATCACCGTGGGCGGGTTCTTCGCGAGGTTCAGCCGCCGCGTCTCCCCGCCGAGGATGCCGACCAGTTCCTCGTTGACGATCTTGACGACCTGCTGGGCGGGGTTGAGCGCCTGGGAGACCTCGGAGCCCTTGGCCCGTTCCTTGACCTTCGCGATGAAGGTGCGGACGACGGGCAGGGCGACGTCGGCCTCCAGCAACGCCACGCGGATCTCGCGCGCGGTGGCGTCGATGTCGGCCTCGGACAGCCGCCCCTTGCCCCGCAGGTTCTGCAGGACGGAGGTGAGCCGGTCGGAAAGGGTGTTGAACACGATGCCGCCAGACCTCGCACGTCGTCGGACCGAATGACTAAGAGTCAGGGTAGCCGCTCGTGCCGACCGACAGTCGCAGACGGTCGGCGCGGGTCAGCACCGTCAACGCCTGCCACCCCCGCGGGGCCCGGCCCCCGGCGAACCTCTCCCGCAACTGCCCGGCCCGCTTCACGTGCCGGGCGAACGAGCTCTCCCGGATCAACCGCCCCCGCCGCACCTGCCCCGACAACGCCTCCTCGGGACTCGCGTCCAGCCACATGAAGTGCCGGGGCCGGTTGCTGATCACCCCGACCGCGACCAGGCCGGCCCGGGTGGTCGGCCGCGTGGACGGCTCGTGCACCAGCAGGAGGCTCGACGCGGTGACCGCGAACCAGAGGATGCGAAGGCGGTGCACGAGGTGGACGAGGGGCCGGTAGAAGCGGTAGGGCAGCGACGCCGGCAGCACATCCCGCAGATAACCGCGAACCTGGTCGGAGTCCAGCACAACGGCAGGCGCGCCACCCGTGTCGACCCCGGCGAGCAACGTCGTCTTACCCGCGCCCGGCAGTCCGGCCAGCACGACCAGGGCACGCGGCGCTACGGCGACGGCGGTCATCGCATCCATACTAAAGAGACGTTTCGGACGCTACAGAGTTCCCTCCCTCACAACCCGCGTCCGCAACCCCACCGTGCGCGCCCGCACCACCCCGCCCCAGCACCGTGTGCCCGCACCACCGCAACCCCTCCCAACCCATCCGCCACCGCCGGCCTCAGCCGGCAGGCCGACGGGATGGGTGCGCACGGGTGACAACCGGAGTGACAGCGGACAGGCAGCACGCAGCAGGCCGACCAGATAACCGCAGGTCAGAGCCCTATAGCACAGCCAGCCCGTGGCCTCCGGCCCCCACATCGATCATCCCACGAGGCACCGACAATGCCGCCCGCAAAGCTGAGAGCACCCACAGCCCGCACCCAGCCGCACCCAGCCGCACCCAACACCCGCATCCCGCACCCCGCGGGCCGCAGCCCGCAGCCCGACAAGAAATCAGACCTGGAAATGTTCGGGGGCGGTCCAACCCCTCAGTGGACCGCCCCCGAACCTTTCGTCGGTGACGCTCCATCCGCCCGACTCCGGCGGCCCCCCGCGTCACAGCTGGAAGCCTGCCCGCCACAGGAGCCCACGGGCAGCGTGAGCACCCGCTATCGGTTGTGCGTAGACCTACGCAAACACCCGCCGACAACCACTCAGCGCGCCGCCCCCAACACCGCCCTCTCGACCCGCTCCCGCCACACCCCGTCCAGCTCCCCCACCCCGGTGATCGCGAACGAGTCCACCACCGTAGAACCCAACGTGGACACCCGAGCCCACACCACATCCACCCCGACCCGCTCCAACGCATCCGCCACCCGGTGCAGCAACCCGATCCGGTCCGCCGCCCGCAGCTCCAGCACCACGCCCCCGGTCGACTCGTCGTCGAACCACAACACCCTCGGCGGCGGCGGGTCCAGCGGCGGGCCCCCGTAGTCACGTTCCTTCGCCGCCAACTTCTCCGTCAACGCCAACGACCCGTCGACCGCGCGAGTCAACTGCTCCCGCAACAAAGTGACATCAGGCATGGACCCGAACCTCGGCGACACCGTGAACACGTCCACCGCAGCCCCCTCGTGGGACCGCAGCACCGCCGAATGCACCTCAAGCGAGTTCAACGCCAACACCCCCGCCGCCCGCGACAACAACCCCGGCCGGTCCGGAGCAACCACCGTCACCGAAGCAACATGACCATGCACGTCCACCAACACATCAGGCTTCCCCGTCCCAGCTCCCGCTCCCGTCTCAGACCCCGCCCCCACACCCGACACCACCGCCACCAGATCCTGCTGCCGCCGGTCCAACGGCTCGGGCTCGGGCAACGGATCCCCGGCCATCGCCGTCCGGCACCGCGCCACCAGATCCCTGATCAGCGACGCCTTCCACTCCGTCCAGACCCCGGGCCCGGTCGCCACCGCGTCCGCCTCGGCCAACGCGTGCAGCAACTCCAACAGCACCGGGTCGCCGCCGAGCGTGTCGACCACCCGCCGCACAGTCGCCTCGTCCTCAACATTTCGCCGGGTCGCCGTGTGCGGCAACAGCAGGTGATGCCGGACGAGAGCGCTCAACGTGACGACGTCCTGCGGCCACAACCCCAACCGCTCGGCGACCTGCGTGGCCAACGCGGCGCCGACCTCGGAGTGGTCCTGCTGCCGCCCCTTGCCGATGTCGTGCAGCAAAGCGCCCAGCAGCAGCAGATCCGGCCGCGACACCCAAGTCACCAACCGCGCCGCATGAGCGGTCGCCTGCACCAGATGCCGGTCCACAGTCCACATGTGGGCGGCATCGCGCGGCGGTAGATCGCGGACTGCGCCCCACTCGGGGAACAGCCGTCCCCACAGTCCGGTCCGGTCCAGCGCCTCCACCACGTCGACCAGCCCGGAGCCGCTGCCCAGCAACGCCAGCAGTTCTTCACGCGCCTCACGCGGCCACGGCTGACGCAGCTCCGGCGCGGAATCGGCGAGCTTCGACAACGTCCCCGCCGCGATCGGGTGTTTGCTCCGCGCCGCCGCCGTGGCGACCCGCAACAACAACGCCGGGTCACGGCTGGGCATGGCGTCACGCGCCAACGCGACCTCAGACCCGTGCAGCACAACGCCTTCGTCCAACGGCCGCCGAGCAGGAACCCGCCGCAGCGGTGACCGCGCGAACACGCCCAACCCCCGCTTCGGCACCGCCGCACGCGCCGTCCGCATGGCCACGTCCACCGCGTAGGCGATGGTCCGAGCAGCCGAGGACGTGGCGCGGGCCAGCGCGAACCGATCGGCCAGCCCCAGTGCCGAGGCGACCTCGTCACCGTCCTGCGCCCGCAGCACGTCACGCGGCCGGCGCACCACCCGCCGCAGTTCCGTCCGCACGTCCAGCAGCAGCTTCCGCGCCTCGTCGACCTCCGCCGAAGCCCGATCGGTCAGCTGCGCGACGGACAACGCGTCCAGCAGGGCCACGTCCCGCAGCCCGCCCCGACCGTGCTTGAGGTCCGGCTCGACGCGGTGCGCGATCTCGCCGCTGCGGGCCCACCGCCGTTGCGCCGACTCGGCCATCTCGTCCAGCCTGGTCCGCACCCCGGAGCGCCACGCCTGGCGGGCGTTCTCCGCGAGCCGCCCGCTGATCTCCGGGTCGCCCGCGATGTGCCGGAGGTCCAGCAGCCCCATCGCGGTCCGCAGGTCCCCGGCCGCGACCCGCAGGGCCTCGCCGACCGTGCGCACCGAGTGGTCCAGGCCGATGCCCGAGTTCCACAGCGGGTACCAGAGCCGCCCGGCGACCTCCTCCACGCCCTTGTGCCCGTTGTGCACCAGGACCAGGTCCAGGTCCGAGTAGGGCACCAGTTCACGCCTGCCCAAGCCCCCCACCGCAACCAGGGCCGACCCACTGCCCGGCCCGCTCCCGGACCCGCCGCCCTGCCCACTGCCCAACCCACTGCCCGGCCCGCTCGCCAACCCGCCACCCAGCCCACCGACACCCGCGCGCAAGGCGTGCGCGGTCAGCCAGAACTCGTGCAGGTCCACCAGCGCCTCGCGCAGCGACTCCCCCACCAGCCGCCGACGCCCCGGCGCGAGCAGTCGATCACGTGCCCGCACCAGGTCGTCAGCCGTGACGACGGCCGTCCCGGCGTTCTCCATCACGGCCGTCCCCCGTTCCCTACAGAGCGTCGGATCCGCGCTCCCCGGTCCGCACCCGGACGACCGCTTCGACCGGGGTCACCCACACCTTGCCGTCGCCGATCTTGCCGGTGCGGGCGGCTTCCACGATCGCGTCCAGCACCTTGTCGACGGCCGCGTCGTCGATCAGCACCTCGACGCGCAGCTTGGGCAGGAAGTCCACGGCGTACTCGGCGCCCCGGTAGACCTCGGTGTGCCCCTTCTGCCTGCCGTAGCCCTGGACCTCGCTGACGGTCATGCCCAGCACGCCCAGCTGCTCCAGCGACGTCTTCACGTCGTCCAGCGTGAACGGCTTGATGATCGCGGTGACCAGCTTCATGACTTGGTGCTCCCCTCAAGGACCGCGGACGCGCCGGCGGCCACGTTGGGCTTGGTGTTGCCACGCGAACCGGACAGGCCGCCGCCGAACTCGTAGGCGGTCTCCGCGTGCTCGGCCTCGTCGATGCCGGCGATCTCGGCCTCCTCGTCGGCCCGGAAGCCCACGGTGAACTTGACCAGGTAGCCCAGCACCAGGCTCAGCACGAACGAGTAGCCGAGCACGGCCACCGCACCCACCGCCTGCCGCCACAGCTGGTCCACGCCGCCACCGTAGAAGAGGCCGTTCACCGCCGCAGGGGCGGTGTCGCTGGCGAAGAAGCCGATCAGGACGGTGCCGGACAGACCGCCGACCAGGTGCACGCCGACCACGTCGAGCGAGTCGTCGAAGCCGAAGCGGTACTTGAGGCTGACCGCCAGGGCGCACAGCGCGCCGGTGATCGCGCCGACCGCGATGGCACCCAATGGGGTGACAGCGGAGCACGCGGGGGTGATCGCGACCAGACCGGCGACGATGCCCGACGCGGCACCGAGGGTGGTGGCGTTGCCGTCCCGGACGCGTTCCACGGCCAGCCAGGCGAGCATGGCGGCGGACGTGGCGACCAGGGTGTTGACGAACGTGACGCCGGCCGTGGTGTTCGCGCCGACCGCGGAGCCCGCGTTGAACCCGAACCAGCCGAACCACAGCAGACCCGCGCCCAGCACGACCAGCGGCAGGTTGTGCGGCTTCATCCGGTCCTTGGGCCAGCCGACGCGCCTGCCCAGGACGATCGCCAGCGCGAGGCCCGCCGCGCCGGCGTTGATGTGCACGGCCGTGCCGCCCGCGAAGTCGATGGCGGACAGCTCGTTGGCGATCCACCCGCCGGGGTCGACGACGTTGCCGGCCGCGTCCTTGCCGTCGAAGTCGAACACCCAGTGCGCGACCGGGAAGTACACGACCAGCGACCACAGCCCGGCGAACAGCAGCCACGGCCCGAACCTGGCGCGGTCCGCGACGGCGCCGGAGATCAGGGCGACCGTGATGATCGCGAACATCGCCTGGAACGCGACGAACACCGTGGTCGGGATGGTGCCGGTCAACGCGTCCTTGCCCAGCAGCCCGTCCAGGCCGAAGAACTCGAACGGCTTGCCCAGCAGGCCGGCCCCGACATCGGTGCCGAACGCGGCGGAGTAGCCGACCAGCACCCAGAGCACGCCGACCACGCCGATCGCACCCAGGCTCATCATCATCATGTTGAGCACGCTCTTGGACCGGACCATGCCCCCGTAGAAGAAGGCGAGGCCGGGTGTCATCAGCAGCACCAGTGCGGAGCTGGTGAGCAACCAGGCGGTGTCCCCTGTATCCACGTCGACCTCCACTGCGCGTCGGTTGCAGGGAGCATCGGGATGTCCTGTTTCGCCGGGACGCGCGGCAGGTTTCGCGCCGGTGAACTGTCCGGGTGCCGGTGTTACAGGCACGTTTCGACGCGAAGGGCCGCCCCTCGCGCGAAGCGAGGAGCGGCCCTTCGGACGGTCCGAGCGGTTACTTCACCCAGCCGGGCAGACCGGGCTTGGGCCCGACCGGGACGTGAGGCGTCCCGGACGAGGCCGCGGCCGGGGCCGAGGGCTCGACGGCGGCGCAGCGGGTGCCGTCACGCGGCACCTTCCGCTCGATCAGGTAGGAGTCGGACGCGCCCCTGGTGCAGGCGCTGCGGCTGTAGACGCCGTGGCCCCAGCCTTCGTAGGTCAGCAGGACGGTGGTGTCGCGGCTCTGCCGGTGGGCGTTGACGGCCCACTCGTAACCCGTCGCCGGGTCGTGCAGGGCGTTGAGCATCAGGATCTTCGGGGCGTGCTTGATGCGCAGCCGGTGCTGCGGGTTGTTGACCTTCTCCGGCAGGCCGACGCAGCCGGCGATCGCGACGTGGCCCAGCGACGAGCCGCGCATGTGCGGAGCGAGCTGCCTGGCCCGACGGACCAGGGACGAGAACTCGCGGTGGTCCTTCACCCGGATCGCCCAGTCCTGGCAGAACACGGCCGGGAACGGGTTCTCCGCGATCTCCACCGCGAAGGCCTGCGGAGCGGCCTTGCCCGCGCCCAGCGCCACCAGCAATTCGGACAGCCTCTGCCAGTGCGGGCCGTAGAACGCGCCGAACGCGGCGCCGATGATGTCGTCGGCGGTCACCTTGCGGGTCGGGAAGTCGGGGTCGGTGACCTCACCGCGATCTGCCTTCGCCAGCAGGTCGTCCCAGACCTTCGCGACGTCCTCGCCGTGCAGCGCGCACGACGTCGAGCGGTCGCACCACTTCACGAACTCGCGGAACGAGTCCTCGGCGGTGCGGGCCTCGGTCTCGTTGAAGCGCCACGTGTCGAGGCTGTGGTCCATGTTGGAGTCGATGACCATGGCCCGGATGTTGCGGCCGTAGCGCTCGGCGTACTGCTGGCCGATGAGCGTGCCGTAGGAGACGCCGTAGTAGTTGATCTCGCGCTCGCCGAGCGAGCGCCGCAGGGCGTCGATGTCGTCGACGACGCCGATGGTGTCGGCGTGGTCGAACATCGGGCCGGTGTTCTTGCGGCAGTCGGCGGCCAGGTCGCGGTTGTACTGCCCGAGCGCCTCGAACTCCGCCTGGTTCGCCGGGTACACCGACGGCTGCTTCTGCAGCATGTCGATCGAGCACTTCACCGGCTGGCTGCGCGCGACACCGCGCGGGTCGAAGCCGATGATGTCGAAGCGCTCCTGCACCTGCGGGCTGAAGAAGCGGTTGGCGCCCAGGGCGAAGTCCACCCCGGAGCCGCCGGGGCCACCGGGGTTGATCACCATGACGCCGATGCGCTTGGCGGGATCGGTCGCCTTGCGGCGCGCCACGGCCAGGTCGAACTTGTCGCCGCGCGGCTTGGACCAGTCGATGGGCAGCCTCAGCGTGCCGCACTCGACCTCGGCGAGTTCCGGACACGGCTTCCAGTCGATGGCCTTCAGGCCCGCGTCCTGGAAGTCGGCATCCCGGATGCCGGTGCCCTGGACGTCCGTGCCCTGGACGTCCGCGGAGTCCGCCGGGTCCGCGGACGCGAACGACGTCATGCCGACGACGAGTGCGAACGCGGTGCCGACACCGCCTAACGCTCGGATGATCGGTCGCACAGGTGTGCCTCCCTCATTCCTGTCACCCTGATGGGTGATCGCAGGCTGTCAGGGGCGCACCCGGCGCACAACCGCCTGAAGTCGGACACGGCGTCCACCGCTGGGCTGACGTCCTCCGGGCTAACCCGTGAGTTCCCCGTGCCGCCGGACGAGTTCGGCCAGCCCGTCCTCGGTGAGCGAGCCGAACAGCCGCAACCGCGCCATACCGCCGTCCGGGTAGATGTCCAGCCGCGCGTGGGTGACTTCCCCGCCGGACACCCGGAACCGGTGCCGGGTGTCGGGTTGCAGGCGGGTCCGGGGCAGCAGGTCGAACCAGTCGTCCGGGTCCTTGCGGGCGTCCCGACCCCGCACCGACGCCCAGCCCGGCGCGTTGCCCTTGAAGTGGCTGGTGTCCAGTTCCGCCAGCCGCACCCGACCGGCGGCGGCGAGTCTGATCTCCACCCAGTCGTTGCCGTCGTCACGGCGCCGCGCGGTCTCCCAGCCGTCGCCCATGCTGTTGGCCTGACCGGGCGCGATGAGGTTGCTCGGCGAGCTGTAGAACATGTTGCTGCACCCGGTGACGGACGCGCCGTTCTCCAACGCGGCGAGGTCCAGCGCGTCCGGCAGCAGCAGCCCGGGGTCGGCCACCGGTTCGCCGAAGACCCGCAGCCGCGCCACACCGCCGTCCGGGTGGATGATCAGGCGGACGTGCGTGTAGCGGCGTTCCACCGCCACGTCGAAGTAGTGCTTCCGATCGCCTTCCAGCGGTGACTTCGGCACCACGACCTCCCACCCGGTCAGCTCGTCCGGGCTCGGGTGACCGGTGGCGCGGGTCGCTTCGACCGTCGCGAACGGCGGGTAGTTGCCCTTGAAGAACGCGGTGTCGATCACGACGCCCCGGATCACCCCGGGCAGACCGAGCCGGACGATCGCGCTGTCGTCGCCCGCCTCCCTGCGGCGGCGGGTCTCCCAGCCGTCGTAGATCTGTCCTTTGTGGCCGAAGGTGTGCGGCCGGTACTCGGGCTCCGCCTTGGTGATCAGGTTCTCCCGCTCGGCGAACAGCTCGTCGTTGGCCCACGCCACACCGCCGCCCACGGCACGCGACGCGAGGTCCGGCAGCCGGGTCCAGGTGGGGGTCATGCGTCTCCTCTGCTCAGCAACCGGCCCTGCGGCCGGTCTCCGGTGATCCTCTTGCCGCGCAACCACGTCTGCCGGACGACCCCGGCCAGCGGACGGCCGTGGTAGGGCGTGACCGGGTTGCGGTGGTGCAACGCGGCCCGGTCCACCACGAACGCCTCGTCCGGCGCGAAGACCACGAGGTCCGCGTCGTGGCCTTCCGCGATCCGGCCCTTCCGGCGCAGCCCGACCAGTTCGGCCGGACCCGCCGCCATCCAGCGGACCACGTCGGTCAGGGCGTGGCCGCGTTGCCGGGCCTGCGTCCACACCGCCGACAGGCCCAGTTGCAGGCTCGCGATGCCGCCCCACGCGGTGGCGAAGTCGCCCTCCTTCAGCTCCGGCGTGCACGGCGAGTGGTCGCTGACCACCAGGTCGATCGAGCCGGCCCGAAGGCCCCGCCACACCAGTTCGCGGTTGGCCGCGTCGCGGATCGGCGGGCAGCACTTGAACTGGGTGGCGCGGTCCCCGATCTCCTCGGCCACGAACGTCAGGTAGTGCGGGCACGTCTCGGCGGTCAGCCGCAGGCCCTCCTCCTTGGCCGCCTCGACCTCGCTCAGCGCCTCACCGCTGGACAGGTGCAGCACGTGGACCCTCGCCCCGGTCTCGCGGGCCACCCGCACCAGGTCCGCGATCGCGTGGTGCTCGGCCCGGTGCGGACGCGACGCCAGGAAGCCCGGGTAGTCCGGTCCGGGTTCCGTCACGTCCGACGGGTGCTCGGCGTGCACGATCGCCAGCGCGTCGAACGACCGCAGCTCGGTCAACGACGCAGCGAGTTGCGCGGACGAGACGTGCGGGAACTCGTCCACCCCGGAGTGGATCAGGAAGCACTTGAACCCGAACACGCCGGCGTCGTGCAACGGCCGCAGGTCGGCCAGGTTGCCGGGGACGATGCCGCCCCAGAAACCCACGTCCACGTGGGCGTTCCCCCGCGCGGCGGCGCGCTTGACCTCCAGCGCGTCGACCGACGTCGTGGGCGGCAGGCTGTTCAGCGGCATGTCGACGATCGTGGTGACGCCGCCGGCCGCCGCCGCCCGGGTCGCGGTGGCGAACCCCTCCCACTCCGCGCGGCCGGGGTCGTTCACGTGGACGTGCGTGTCGACCAGACCGGGCAGCAGCACCTCGTCCTCGGCCAGTTCGACGACACGGTCCCCGACGAGTCGGCCCCGTTCGGCCACGGCGACGATCCGACCGTCCCGCACACCGACGTCGGCGGCCGTCCCGCCGTCGGGGGTGATCGCCCGGTTCGCCCGGAATACCAGGTCCATGGGGCTCACTCTTCCAGCCGGATGGCCGAGAAGCGACCATCCGAATGCGCCGGCACGGACTTCGGCGAGGGGATGCGCCGGACCGGCAGATGACTGTTGACACGCCCCGAGTGCCACTCGTACCGTCCCTCAGAGCGGAAACGACTTTCCGCGATACAGAAACTTGGAGCGTCAGTGCCCGATCTGGACGGGTTCAACTCCGCGCCGGCAGCGGAGCTCCGCCCGCTGCTGGCCGAGTGCCTCGCCGTGCCCCGCTGGGTCGACGCCGTGCTCGCCGGCCGCCCGTACGCCTCGGTGGACGCGCTGCTGGCCGCGTCCGACCGGGCCGCCTCGCTGAGCGACGACGAGGTGCGCGCCGCGATCGCGGGCCACCCCCGCATCGGCGAGAAGTCCGCGCACGGCGGCGTTTCGGCGCGTTGGTCGGCCGACGAGCAGTCCGGCGTGGCCGGGACGCTGGCCGAGCGGTTGAAGTCCGCCAACCAGGCCTACGAGGACCGGTTCGGTCACATCTACCTGGTGTGCGCGACCGGGTTGAGCGGTGAGCAGGTGCTGGCCGACCTGGCGTCCCGGCTGGAGCACCCGGCCGATGCGGAACTCCGGGTGGTGAACCGGGAACTGGCCGAGATCGCCGCGCTGCGGCTGCGGAAGGTGCTCGACCGTCACGACACGCGAGGGAGCTGACCGATGGCCATCGTCCTGGGGCCCAACCAGTACGGGAAAGCGGAGAACCGACTCGTCACGGTGACCCGCGACGGCTCCGTGCACACGATCAAGGACCTGACGGTCAGCACCTCGCTGCGCGGTGACCTCGCCGAGACCCACCTGACCGGGGACAACTCGGCGGTGTTGGCGACGGACACGCAGAAGAACACGGTCTACGCGTTCGCCAAGGAGGCCCCGGTCGGTGAGATCGAGGACTTCGCCCTGCGGTTGGGGCGGCACTTCGTGTCCACGCAGGAGGCGATCACCGGGGCACGGGTGCTGATCGACGAGCACTCGTGGCAGCGGATCGAGGGCAACGACCACTCGTTCCTTCAGGGCAGCAACGAGAAGCGGACCACGGCGGTGACGGTGGAGGGTCCGCGGGCGTGGGTGGTGTCGGGGCTGAAGGACCTGGTGGTGCTGAAGTCCACCGGCTCGGAGTTCCACGGGTTCCCGCGTGATCGGTACACCACGTTGAAGGAGACCGACGACCGGATCCTGGCCACGTCGGTGACGGCGCGGTGGCGGTACCAGGGGTCCGGGATCGACTGGGCGGAGAGCTTCGCCGAGGTGCGGGGGATCCTGCTGCGGACCTTCGCGGCCAAGTACAGCCTGTCGTTGCAGCAGACCTTGTACGCGATGGGTGCGGCGGTGCTGGAGGAACGGCCGGAGGTCGCCGAGGTGCGCCTGTCGATGCCGAACAAGCACCACTTCGAGGTCGACCTGAGCCCGTTCGGGCTGGAGAACGGCAACGAGGTCTTCTACGCGGCGGACCGGCCCTACGGGCTGATCGAGGGTTCGGTGTTGCGCGACGACGCCGAGGACGCCGGTGCCGCCTGGCACACACTGCCTGCGTTCTGACGGCACGACACCGGTCCCGGCCAAGCACCCGCACCTGGCCGGGACTGTCACCCGTTCTAGTGACTTTTGAAAGCCTCTTCGGCTTTGGCGACCACCGCGGGCCACTGCTGCTTGAACTGCTCGAACCCCCGCCGGGTGAAGAACAGCGCCGCGTGCGTGCCACCGGAGAACTCCAGTTCGACCTGTTCACCGCCGTTGTGGACGGCACTGAGCAGGGTGAAGTTCTCGGCGATGTCGACCTGGGTCGAGACCTCGACCGGACTGCCGCGATACATGGAAGCCTCCCGTAGAGTGCGATAGCAGCTGAGATATACGGAATTGACGGATAGCTGAGACGATAGACCGTAAGTTCCGTTAGATCATTGCCCTGGAAGAGTGAGGGGTCGCGTGCCCGACGCACAGCAAACAGTCGAGCGGATGCAGTTGGGCTTGGCGCTACAGGAGTTGCGACAGCGAGCGGGCAGATCCCAGCAGGAAGCGGGCACCTCCATCGGCAAGTCTTACGTCCGCATCAGCCAGGTCGAGCACGGCAAGGGCGCGCTCAAGCACCACGATCTGTTGACCTTGCTCGACTTCTACGACGCGACCGCCGAGGAACGCGAGACGATCCTCGCCATCGGCGTGGAAGCGCGACGGCGGGCACCCAAGCGGTCCTACACCGACGTCCTGCCGGAAGCCTTCCAGCGCCTTGCCGACCTGCAGGCGAACGCCTCGCAGATCAGGCAGTACACCTCTGGCACGTTTCCCGGCCTGATCCAGTCGCCGGACTACGTTCGCGCGTTGATCAAAGTCGCGGGCAGCGTCTGGTATGAGACCGACGAAGCCGAGGCGAAGGTGGCGTTCCGCCTGGAGCAGCAACGCCGAGTACTCGAAGCCGCCCGCCCGAAGGTCCTAACCTTCGTCTTCACCGAGGATGCGCTGAGCAACACGCTCGGAGACGCGTCGGTGATGCAGGGCCAGATCCTTCATGTGCTGCAACTGATGGCGAAGCACCCGGCGATGACCGTGCAGGTCCTGCCTTCCGGCACCGCGGACAACCCCGCCCTCGGTGGAAGTTTGATCATCCTCGACTTCGTGTCCGCTCCGAGAATCGGTTACGCACCAGCGATCTACGGACCGACCACTTACTACAACCAGCCGTCCGACACTCAACCGATGGGGAGGGCTTTCGAGCGCGTCCACGAACTGGCACTCTCGCCTGAGGCCTCGAAGGCCCTGCTGATCGAGTCGTTGAAGGAGACGTGACCATGCGCCACGACACAGGCTGGCTCAAGAGCAGCCACAGCGCCGCCGCCAACAACGACTGCGTCGAAGTCCGCCCTACCGACGCCAGTGTCGACGTCCGCGACTCCAAGAACCCCACCGGCCCCCGGCTGACCATCTCCGGCAAGGGCTGGACAGCGTTCGTCGCCGAACTCAAGCGGTAGCGTCCGACCTCAAGTGCCCAAAGCCGGCGGTGGACCCTCCCTGACCGAAGGAAACGTGACCATGCGCCACGACACAGGCTGGCTCAAGAGCAGCCACAGCGCCGCCGCCAGCAACGACTGCGTTGAAGTACGGCTGACCGACTCCCACACCGACGTCCGCGACTCCAAGAACCCCACCGGCCCCCGGCTGTCCCTCCCAGGCAAGACCTGGACGGCGTTCGTCGCCGGACTCAAGCGATAGGGTCCGGCTTGGGGTGCTCGTAGTGCAGGGCGGTCGGGTCGGTCGTTCCTCCTCGGTACAGGAACTGGCTCAGGCCGCTCCACGCCTTCCGCTCCTCCGCCAACGTCTCCGGCAGCTTGAGCCTCAGCTCCTCCAGCAGCTTCCAGCGGTACAGGTCGAAGGCGGTTCGTAGGCGTTCGGTGTACGCCAACGTGGCGTGGGTGGCGTTGCGGTACAGCAGGTACGACAGGACGAACAGCGCGGCCGTCCACAGCAGACCGACTTCGGCCCTCAGCACCGGGTGCCAGAAGCCGGTGAACGTGTGGACCACCAGGAAACCGGCCCCGGCTGCCACCACCGGCGTCATGCGAGGCGCCGCCCGGCACAGGGCGAAGGCGCACACGGCGATCGCGAACACCGTCAGCCACGCCGCCAACCCCTCGATCCTCGGCAGCCGCCACACCAGCCACCACGTCAGCGGAACCCCGAACAGCGGCAGGAACCCGGCCATCGTCAGCAGCAGGTCCACCGACACCTTGGCGTCCTTCACCGTCTCCGCGAAGTCCTTGGGCAGCAACGGCTGCAGCCGGGTCCACAGGACGACCGCGTCCAGCTTGTACCGGGTCGACGGGTGCTGTTCGGCCGCCCGCACGACGTTGCCCATGGCAGTCGGCTGCACGTCGCCCGGCGGCTGCGGGTACCAGAGGAACAGCTTCTGCTGCACCTCGGCGCGTCGGTCGCGGACCTGCTGCTCCACCGCCGCCAGGTGGGCGTCCAGCCTCAGCGCCAACCCGGTCACCGCTTCCACCCGGTCCGGCCTGGTGCGGACCGAGCGCACCAGGCCGGTCAGCGCGGCGGCGGTGCCGTCCGGCCAGGTGGGCGGGTCCTGGGCCGGCAGCGCGTCGAGGGTCTTGAACATCTCGGCGAACGCCTCGTCGGACAACGTGCCCGGCGTGGTGTCGTCGGGGCTGGGCAGGGCCGCGCGCTCCACGGCCAAGGTCTCCTCGCGGCGTTGCAGGGCCTCGTCCTCGGCGATCAGCTTCCCGCGGGCCGCCCGGTGGGTTCCGGCGAACCACTTCGCCGCCTTGGCCGCCCACGTGGGCCAGTAGCCCTGGCACATGCGGTCCTGCCACTCGCGCAGGTTGCCGAGCACGAAGGTCAGGAACGCGACCAGGACCAGGAACCCGGCGACCAGCACCACCTGCACCGTCGCGGGCCGGGCACCCCAGGACTTGACCGCGCCGTCCACGCCGGCGACCGTCGTCCACACCACGATCCCGACACCACCGACGAACACCAGCACCGGGAAGAACGTGGAGATCAGGGCGCGCTTGTCGAGGTAGCCGGTGATCTCGCGCAGCACCGAGGCGAACATCAGGCGTCCGGTTCCATCGAGCCGTGGAAGAACACGCGGCGGCAGTTGGGTGGTCGGCCGTTCTCCCCCGGCACCCTGGGCAGCTGGAACGACGGCGGCGCGCACTTGCGGCACACGTACCGCAGCGCGGGGACGTTCGGGTTGCCGGCACGGACGCCGGTGTCCAGCAGGTCCAGCGGCAGGGCTTCGGAGATCGCGTTGCGCGGCACCACGCCGGACGGCTGGCCGTCGCGTTCCACCAGCACGAACCGCAGTCCCTCGCGGACCACCAGCTCCGCCAGGTCGAACAGCTCGTCCAGGTCCAGTTCGTCCGGGTCGCCGCCGATCACCACCAGCGGCGGCAGGCGGTGGGCGACCGTGGTCAGGGTGTCGGTGGTCGTCCCCAGGCCGGCGAGCTCCGGTCGGCCCAACACCGCCAACGGGTTGCCGTCGGACGTCACGACGACCACGTACTCGGCGTCCACCCGGTCCAACGCCTCTCTCGCCTGAGGCACCCGGACGTCGTCCCGCACGACGACGTGGCTCCTGGTCAACGACGACAACAGCACTGCCCTCACCGCCAATCACCGACGAGCACGAATGCCGCCCAATGGTAGGGATGCCCGAACGGCCGCGTGCCGTAGTCGACCGGCGGCGTCGATTCCGCTTTCAACGTCAGCAGGCTCAGCTGACGCGCGGCACGGGCGCGCAGCAGGCGGGCGGGCTCCCCGCGCACGTCGGCCGACTTCGCGTCGACCTCGCGGCAGGTCGCCATCGCCGCCTCCAGGTCGCCGGCCGTGGACTGCGCCCTCGCCCGGTCGAGCAGCAGCGCCGCAGCGGTGAACGGGTCCGGGGTGACCGCCAGGCGTCCGTCGCAGTAGTCCACGACGTCCCGCGCGGTGGTCGCGGCCAAGGCGAGTTGAGCCCTGCTCAGCGCACCCGCGAGGTCTTCGCCGGCCCGCAGGCGTTGGTAGAAGTCGGCCATCAGCAGGGCCGTGGACAGGTCGTCCACCTCCCAGAGGCTCACCACCAACGACGGCGCGCCCGCGTACAGCACGGCCCGGGTCAGGCCGATCAGCTCGTCGCCCGCCCGGTTGGCGTTGACGCCGCTCTCGCACGCGCTGAGCGTCACGAGGTTCGCGGTGAGGCTGAGCTGGAAGATGTCCTCCACGGTCAGCCGGCCGTCGGCGAGCAGCACGGCGGAGTCGACGGCCCGCTCGTCGTCGAACCGCCCGTGGCACGCCAGGTGGATCAGGTCGGGGCCCGGTTCGGCCGTCACGGCGGCGAGCAGGCGCTCGCGGGACGCGTCGTCGCCGAGCGCGGCTTCCGCGCCGAACAGCGACGCGACCAGGTCCGCCTCCTGGCGGGAGTGCACCAGGTCGCCGCGCGAGTCGCCGAACACCGCGGCCGTGCGCCACTGGCGGCTCTCCGCGCGCCTGCGGTACCTCAGCAGCGACGCGCTGGGCACCCGGCACACCGGGTTGCGCTCGATCAGCAACGCGTGCAGCGGCACGTAGTGCAGCAGGCCGTGCGGCACCAGCAGGACCACGTCACCGGGTGCGCAGTGGTCGGCGATCGGCTCCAGCAGCGGGCCGAACGCCTCGGCGAACTCGGCCGGGACCAGGGCCCGCACCGGGGTGTCGAAGAAGTAGCCGACCGCCTCGGTCAGCGCGGCGGCGGTCAGGTCCCATTCGTAGACCTCGGGTTCCGGTTGGTCCGGGGTCATCACGAACAGCAGCGTGCGGTCCTCGGCGACGAAGAACTCGGCCAGCACGCAGCGGCGGTCCTCGGCCAGCAGGGCGTGGATCTCGGGACCGGTCAGGGTTTCCCCGGCCACCGAAGTCTTGCTCTTGACCTGTTCCAGCGCGAGCAGGCGGGCCAGCCGGTCCACCGCGCTCTGCTCGGCCTCCAGTTCGCGTGCGAGGTCGTCCGACGATGCGCCGCGGCCGTTGTTGAGCTCGCGGTAGCGCAGTCGGAGTTCGATCTCGGACGCCGGGTCCGGCGCGGCGGCCAGGGTTTCCAGGGTGGTGTAACGGCGTCGGGCGCGTTCCCAGTTGCGGCGCAGCTTCTCGGTCCGCTCGGTGGGCTCGACGTGCCCGAGGCTGAGCTGGTCGACGAACGCGCGGGCTTTGGAGCGCTCGACGAGTTCCAGCGCGGCCGTGGTGTCTTCGGCGGCCAGCGCGACGTCCACCGCCACCTCGTAGACGGACAGCTGGCGCTCCTGCCACGACATCCGCGACCGCTCGTCGTGCAGCCTGCCGCGCAGGTCGTCGGCGGTGGCCAGGGCGGCCTGGTAGGAGTCGAGCGCGGCTCGGAAGTCGCGCAGTTCGGTGAGCGCCTGCGCGCGCACCACGTGCCTGCCGTAGACCAGGGGCAGTTGGGAACCCTCGGGCAGCTGGTAGCGCTCCATCAGGCGCAGTGCCTTGCGCGCCTTGCCCTGCTGGATGTACGCGGTGATCAGGTTGCCGACGAACACGGACGCGTCGTAGGAGTCGGGCCGGACCGTCTTGAGCGCCTGCTCCATCACCTTGGCGGCCTGCCGGAAGTCCCGCAGCGCCAGGTGGATGGTGGCTTCCAGGTTGGCGAGCTTGCGGGCGTTGTTCAGCTGGTGGGGCCCGACCAGCCCGGCCAGCTCCGGCAGCAGCGCCAGCGCCTCCTCGGCCCGGCCCGCGTCGCGGAGCAGGAGCGCGCGGTGGTGCAGGGCGACGAACGCGTCGCCGGTGTCCCGGTCGGCGGCCTCGTCCAGCGCGCCGTCCACGTCGCCGATCCGTTGCAGCGCCTGGGAGCGGAGCAGGGCGAGCCAGTCCCGCAGCGAACCCTGCGCGGCGACGCTGAGCTCCAGGTGGTCCAGGTCGATCGTGGCCACCTGCCGCCCGCTGTCCCGGGCGTCCTCGTCCACGCGGTCCAGGGCGGGTCCGGCCATCACCGGCAGGCGGCCGATCTCCACCATCGCGCCCTCGGCGGACGCCAGGTGGTCCATCGCCTTCTGCACCTCGTACAGCCGCAGGTAGTTGTCCGCCAAGCGCAGGTCGATCATGGCCGTGAGGATCGGCAGCTTCCCCTCGGTGGCCGCGCGGGCCGCGGTCAACTCGACCAGGGACCGCGCCCAGCGGCGTTCGCCCTGCTCGCCCCGGGTCGCCCGGTACCAGCGGGTGAACGGCTCGTCCAGCTCCGGCAGGGCGTCCACCAGGCCGAAGTCCTCCCGGTGCTCCTTGAGCAGGAAGTGCAGCGTGGCCAGGCGGTCCACGATGGCCGGCTGGGTGCAGGCGCGCTCCACCAGCCAGCGCAGGTGCAGCCTCGGGTACGGCTCGTCGGGCGCCAGCCGGACGGCCTCGGTCAGCAGATCCAGCGCCTTGAAGATGCGTACCTCGGTGAGCTGGTTCCAGTGTTCTTCTTCGTTGCTGTGCGTCACCTGGGCCATGCCGAGCCAGGCGTGCACCTGCCAGTCGTCGGGCAGTTGGGCGCGGACGTCCTCCAGGAGTTCGGCGGCTTGGGCGGGTCTCCAGGCTTCGAGGAGGGCGTGGGCCAAGGCCTTCCGGAGTCCCAGGTGGTCCGGATGGCGCTCCGCCAGCTCGGTCAGCGCCTCCACGGCCGCCTGCGGATCGCGGTCCTGCCTGGACAGGGCGTCGAGATCCGCGATCGCCTCCTCCAGGCGCCCGGCCGCCTCGTGCGCGGCGGCACGGGCGAGCCGGGCCTCGGTGGAGCCGTGGCGGTCCAGCTGGCCGGTGAAGTGAATGACGGCCTGGTCGAAGTCGCCCTCGGCGTAGGCGAGTCCGCCGAGGATCGCGTGGGCCGCGCCGGCGGTGGCCTCGTCGGCGGTGGCGGCGAGGTCGTGGGCGTCGGCCTTGGCCTCGGTGCCGCGGTCGAGGTCGACCAGCAGGTGCAGGCGGGTGATGCGGGCGAAGTCGGCGAGGTCTCGCAGCGGCAGGTCGCGTTGGTACTCGACCTGGGTCAGGTCGTCGCGGGGCTCGTGGAGCGGGGCGCGGAGGGCCTGTTCGATGACGATGTCCAGGTCGGCCACAGCCTGTTCGAGGTGGCCGGTGCCCATGCGCATCTGGGCGCGGGCGAAGCGGTACTGGAGGTCGTCCGGCTTCAGCTCGATCGCCTTGGTGGCGGTTTCGACGGCCTCCCGGCCGCGGTCGACGTAGTAGAGGGCGCGGCTCAGCGCGATCAGGGGGCCTGGTTGGTCGGGTAACAGCTCGGCCAGTCGGGAGAGGGCCGCGACGGCGTCCTCGTGGTGGTCCAGGCGCGAGGCGGAGTGGCCGAGGTAGTACCACGGGGTGGCCGAGTCCGGGAACAGCTCCGTCATCCGACGCGCCAGGGACTCGGTCTCGGCGAACTTCTCGTGGTGGTAGTACAGGTTCTCCGCGACGGCGGCCAGCACGTCGTGGATGGTCCCCGGCTCCGGGCCCGCGATCTCGAAGTCCTCCGCCTGGACGACGCCGTTGTGCGGGGCCAGGTCGATGAGGGTCTCCGCGTACCGGGTGGCGGCGTCCGGGTTGTCCGCTCGCAGGTGCAGCACCGCCAGGCGCAGCGACGCACCCAGCTCGGCCGGGGTGGTGCCGGTGCGCTTGGCCAGGGCCCGCAGGTCCTCCCACGGCCGGGTGCGGTCGGCCGGCGGCAGGACCTCCTCGGTGAGCTCGTCCAGTTCGTTGGTGAGGATCATGGTCCAGGCCAGGGCGTCGCCGTCGCCCTGCGCGGCCTGGCGCGCGGCCTCTGCGAGCCCGCTGCCGACGATCAGCACGGCCTGGTCGTGGTTGCCCTCTTCCAGGGCCCGACGTGCGTCCTCCAGGCGTTCGGCGAACATGGGGCCTCCGGCGGCGTGGTCGTCCTTCCTTGGTCGCCGGAAATCCTGACGGTGTTACCAGGGCGTTGTCGCCCGAACAGCACTACCCGAGCAGAGCTACCCGGGAAGTGCGGGCCGGGAAGTGCTACCCGATCGGCGTCCGTCGGGCCAGGGCGCGCAGGGCCGGGATGTCCAGACCGGTGAGCCTCCGGACCTCGTCGGGTTCCAGGGCCGCGCAGTCGAGGGCGCGGAGGAAGGACGCCGAGAGCGCTTGGGCGGTGGCGGGTTCGTCCAGCACCGCGCCGCCGGACCGTTCGACGTAGGCCTTCAGGCGTTCCGCGTCGGCTTCCGCGCCTTCCAGGTAGTAGGCGTGCACCGCCGCGTAGCGGGTGACCAGTTGCGCCGGGTGGAGGTCCCAGCCCTGGTAGAAGCCGTGCGCCAGGGAACGCCGGACCAGCTCGTAGTGCGTCCGCCAGCCGTGTTCGACGTTGTCGCCCACCGGGAGGACGTTCGTGGAGCCGTCGGACAGCGCCACACCGGTGCCGGCCGCGCAGACCTGCATGACGTTCCGCGCGAAGTCACAGGCTTCGTGGGCGAGGTGCTGGTGGGACGCGCCCAGGCCGCAGCCGGCCGTGTAGTCGTAGGTGCCGAAGTGCAGGCCGGTCACGCGGCCCCGTCCCGCTTCGATGAACGCCGGGATGGCCAGCCGACCGCTGCCGTCCACAATGGACTGGGTGGTCTCCACCTGGATCTCGAAGCGGAGGTCCTGGCCGAACATGTCCAGGATGTCGCCGAAGACCTCCACCTGCGCCACCGACGTGACCTTGGGGAACGTGATCACGAAGTTCGGCGGCACCTCACCGAGCGCGGTCAGGAAGACGTCCAGGGTGCGGATGCCCCGGTCGCGCGACGCCTTGGTGTCGAAGGACTTCATGCGCAGGCCGAACCGGGCGGGCGCGGTGCGGTCGGCGAGCCAGGTCCGGACGATGCCGGCGGTCCGCTCCGCGTCGTCGTCCTCGGTGGGCTTGGTGCCGTAGCCGTCCTCGAAGTCGATGCGCAGGTCTTCCACCGGTTCGACGGCGAGCTTGGCCCGCACCCTGCCGTGCAGGACCTCGGCCAAGGCGTCCGGGACGGCGAGGATGCGGGCCAGGTCCGCCGGGGTCGGGGCGTGCCGGTGCAACGCGGCAAGCGCTTGCGCGCCCCAGTCCGCGAGGGTGGACGCGGTGACCCCGTCCGCCGGGACGTAGCAGGTGTGCACCGGCTGGCGGCCCTCGGGCGCCCGCTGGTCCGCGTCGGACAGCCGGGCGGTGGCCGCCGCGACCGCCGACGGGTCCAGGGACGTCCTCGGCATGTCAGGCGATCCGCTCGTAGGCGGGCAGCGTCAGGAAGTCCACGAAGTCGTCGGACAGGGCCACCTGCTCGAACAGTTCCACGGCCAGGTCCAGGTGCTCGCCGTCGAGCCTGCCCCTGGTGTCGTGGAGGACTTCGCGGACCAGGTCCGCGGTCACCGGGGTGCCGTCGTCCAGCACCACGTCGTTGTGGATCCACTGCCACAACTGCGAACGGGAGATCTCCGCCGTGGCCGCGTCCTCCATCAGGTTGTGGATGGCCGCCGCACCGTTGCCGCCCAGCCAGGACAGCAGGTAGCGCACGCCCACGTCCACGGCGCTCTCCACGCCCGCGCGGGTCGCGTGCCCGCCGGCCGACTTGAAGTCGAGGAGCTGGTCGGCGGTGACGTCGACGTCCTCGCGCAGCACGTCGAGCTGGTTCGGCCGGTCGCCGAGCCTGGCGTCGAAGATCTCCCGGCACACCGGGACGAGGTCGGGGTGCGCCACCCAACTGCCGTCGAACCCGTCATTCGCCTCGCGGTTCTTGTCGTCGCGGACCTTCGCCAGGGCCTGTTGCGTGACCTCGGGATCGCGGCGGTTCGGGATGAACGCCGCCATGCCGCCCATCGCGAAGGCCCCGCGCTTGTGGCACGTGCGGACCAGCAGCTCGGTGTACGCGCGCATGAAGGGCGCGGTCATGGTGACGCTGTTGCGGTCCGGGAGGACGAAGTCCCGGCCCTGGTCGCGGAAGTACTTGATGATGCTGAACAGGTAGTCCCACCGGCCCGCGTTGAGACCGGAGGCGTGGTCGCGCAGTTCGTAGAGGATCTCCTCCATCTCGAACGCGGCGGGGATCGTCTCGATCAGCACGGTGGCGCGGATCGTGCCGTGCGGGACGCCCAGGGTGGCCTGCGCGGCGGTGAAGACGGCGTTCCACAGGCGTGCTTCGAGGTGGCTCTCCAGCTTCGGCAGGTAGTAGTACGGCCGGCCGAGCCCGGCGTTGTGGAAGAAGTGCAGCCCGAAGTCGACCAGCGCGCCCACGGCGGGCCTGCCGTCGATCTCGATGTGCCGCTCGGGCAGGTGCCAGCCCCTCGGCCGGACCACGACGGTGGGGCGGTCGCCGTCCTTGAGCGAGTAGTGCTTGCCCTCCGGCGACCGGTAGTCGACGGTGCCACGCGCGGCGTCGTAGAGGTTGACCTGACCGGCGACGACGTTGTGCCAGTGCGGGGTGTTGGCGTCCTCCAGGTCGGCCAGCCAGACCTTCGCACCGGAGTTGAGGGCGTTGATGGTCATCTTGCGCTCGGTGGGGCCGGTGATCTCGACGCGGCGGTCGCGGAGCGGTTCGGGCGCTTCGGCGACCCGCCAGTCGCCCTCGCGGATGTGCGCGGTGTCGTCCAGGAACCCCAGGGGACGCCGGTCCCTCCGGCGGGCGAGCAGGTCGTCCCTGGTGGCGGCGAAGGCGCGGTGCAGGCCGGCGACGAACTCCAGGGCGTCCGGCGTGAGGATTTCCCCGCCGCGCTCCACGTCGCCCCCGAGCACGCGGATACCGGTCATGACAGGCCCACCTCTCTGGCGAAAGAGTTCTACTTCGTGGACTATAGTTTTTGCATCGCGGAACAGCAACGGAGGAGTGGTCCGATGGCACGGGAGTCCACGGGCGGCGTCCAGTCGTTGCAGCGTGCCTTCGGCCTCCTCGAACGGCTCGCCGACGCGGGCGGCGAGGCGAGCCTGTCCGAGCTGGCCACCGCCTCCGGGCTGCCGCTGCCGACCATCCACCGGCTCATCCGCACGCTGGTCGCGCTGGGGTACGTGCGGCAGAACAGCAACCGCCGGTACACCCTCGGGTCGCGGCTGATCCGGCTCGGCGAGAGCGCCTCGCGGCAGTTCGGCACGTGGGCACGCCCGTTCCTGGCGCAGCTGGTGGACTCGGTGGGGGAGACCGCGAACCTGGCCGTGCTGGACGGTGACGAGGTCGTCTACGTGGCCCAGGTGCCGTCCCGGCACTCGATGCGGATGTTCACCGAGGTGGGCCGGCGGCTGCTGCCGCACGGCACCGGGGTCGGCAAGGCGATGCTGTCGCAGCTGCCGCGCGACGAGGCGCGGGCGTTGTTGGAGCGGACCGGGCTGCCCGCCTACACGCCGAACACCATCACGGACGCGGGCGAGCTGCTGGCGTCGCTGGACCGGATCGCCGCGCAGGGGTACGCGCTGGACGAGGGCGAGCAGGAGCTGGGGGTCCGGTGCATCGCCGTGCCGCTGGCCGGCGGGCCGACCAGGGCGGCGGTGTCGGTGTCGGGACCGGAGGGGCGGCTGACCGAGGAAGCCGTCGACCGGATGGTGCCGGAGATGCTCGCCATTGCCCGCCGGCTGTCCGCCCAGGCCGCTCTGAGGTGACGCCGGACGCCCATTCCGGGACGACTCGATCGGATGACCCGGCTCGGCGAACGCCGGTCCCACCGGTCAGGATCTTCCGCGTGGGAACGACATACGAGGGCCGCACCCTGACCCTGCACTGGGACGACCGCCAGGTGGTGGGCAGGTGGAGCGACGGCGCGGAGCTGGACCCGGTGCCCGCCGGGAACCCGGCCGACCGGGTGCAGTGGCTGGTGGAGCTGATCGGCGAGTACCGCCGCGCCTTCCCGGGCGCACGGGTGCGGGCGACGAATCGGGACGGGTGGCGGGAGCCGGTGCCGGGGCGCCTGCGGTACGTGATGCCGCGGGAGGATCCGACCGGGCCGTCGTCCTACGTGGTCCGGTCGGCGCTGGAGCCGCTGCACTACCACGTGTTCCCGGCGCGGCGGCAGGTCAAGGAGTGCTGGCACCGCTGCGCCGACGCGTAGGCCGCCGGCGCTAGCCGAGCAGGGCGTCCACGAACGCGGCGGGCTCGAACGGGGCCAGGTGGTCCGCGCCCTCGCCGAGGCCGACGAGCTTGACCGGGACGCCCAGCTCGCGCTGCACCTGGAACACGATGCCGCCCTTGGCGGTGCCGTCCAGCTTGGTCAGCACGATGCCGGTCACGTCCACCACCTCGGCGAACACCCGGGCCTGGGTGAGGCCGTTCTGCCCGGTGGTGGCGTCCAGCACGAGCAGCACCTCGTCCACCGCCGCCTGCTTCTCCACCACGCGCTTGACCTTGCCCAGTTCGTCCATCAGGCCGGTCTTGGTGTGCAGGCGGCCGGCGGTGTCCACCAGGACCGTGTCGACGCCGGCGTTCACGCCCTGCTTGACCGCCTCGAACGCGACCGACGCCGGGTCCGCGCCCTCGGCTCCCCGCACGGTGCGCGCGCCGACGCGCGAGCCCCACGTCTCCAACTGGTCGGCGGCGGCGGCGCGGAACGTGTCGGCCGCGCCCAGCAGCACGGTGCGGCCGTCCGCGACCAGCACGCGGGCCAGCTTGCCGGTGGTCGTGGTCTTGCCGACGCCGTTCACACCGACGACCAGCACCACGGCGGGCTTGCCGGAGTGCGGCAGGGCGTGCACGGCGCGGTCCATCTCCGGGTGCAGCGCGTCGACCAGCACGTCCTTGAGCAGTGCGCGGGCGTCGTCGGAGGAGCGCACGCCACGGGCCGCGATCTGCTCGCGCAGCGCGTTCACCACCTGGTCGGTGACGTTCGAGCCGAGGTCCGCCAGCAGCAGCGTGTCCTCGACGTCGGTCCACGAGTCCTCGTCCAGGTCGCCCGCGCCGAGCAGGCCGAGCAGGCCCTGGCCGAACGTGGAGCGGGACCGGGCGAGCTTGCCGCGCAGCCGTTCCAGCCGGCCGGCGGTGGGCTCGATCTCGTCGATCTCGGAGGACTCTTCGGGCAGCGGCACTTCCACGAAGCCGCGCCTGACCGAGTCGCGCGGCACGGCGGCGTCGTCGCCGACGCCGGGCTGGCCGTCGACCTCGGTGCGGTCGGCGACCGGGTGCTCGACCGGCTCCGGCGCGGCCACCTCGGGTTCGGCAGGCGCGACCGGCGTCTCGGTGACCGGCGGTTCGGCGACCGGCGGTTCGGCGACCGGCGGCTTGGCAGCCGGGGCTTTGGTGACCGGCGGCTTGGTCACCGGGGCCTTGGTGACCGGGGTTTTGGTGACCGGCGGCTTGGTGACCGGATGCGGGACCGCCGGCGGTGTGGCGGTGACCTCGGGCTTGCCGGCGACGTCCGGTTCGACCACGCGGCCCGGTTGGGCGAACGTGACGCCGCCGCCCGCCTGGTAACCCTTGACCGGCTTGTCCTGCTCGGGTTCGGCCAGGCTGATCCGCCTGCGCTTGGCCAGCACGACACCCGTGACGATGGCGACCGCGAGCAGCAACGCGACGACTACGACGATCCAGATCAGGAGCTCCGTGGACACCGCGCAATCCTCGCACGCCACCGTCCGTGATCAATCAACGAACCATGTTGATTTCCGGCAACTTTCCCACGACACCCCTTGCGCCCACGGGCAGTGTGGCATAGGACACAGGGCGTGAGGGTGATCGGATTGATCTCGGGGACGTCGATGGACGCCATCGACGTGGCGGTCGGCGACTTCACCCTGCACGGCGCCACCATCGTGCTCGAGCCGGTCTGGCACGGCGAGCACCCGTTCCCGGCGGACCTGCGCGAGCCTCCCGACAGCCCCGAGGCCCTGTGCGTGCTGGACACCCGGCTCGGGCAGGCGTTCGCCGAGGCCGCCCGGCCCCACCGGGCCGACCTGGTGGCCTCGCTCGGCCAGACCGCGCACCACCGGGTGGCGGACGGCCGCTGCCTCGGCACGCTCCAGGTCGGGCAGCCGGCGTGGATCGCCGAAGCCACCGGGCTGCCGGTGGTCGCCGACTTCCGGGTCCGGGACGTCGCGGCGGGTGGGCACGGCGCGCCACTGGCGAGCACGTTGGACGCGCTGTGGCTGGCGGAGTTGCCCGACGCCGTGGCGCTGAACATCGGCGGTATCGCGAACATCACCAGGATTTCGCCCGAAGGTGTGATCGCCTACGACACCGGACCGGGCAACGCGCTGATGGACGCGGCGATGACCGCGCTGTCCGCCGGGATGCGACCGCAGGACACCGACGGCGAGTTCGCCGCACGCGGCCACGTGCACGCCGAACTGCTCGACCGGCTGCTCGCCGACCCGTACTACGCCCGGCCCGCGCCCAAGTCGACCGGCAAGGAGCACTTCAACCTCGCCTACCTGGACCGCGCGGTGGAAGGGCTGGTGCTGCCCGCCGAGGACTTCCTGGCCACGCTCACCGAGCTGACCGCCCGCACCATCGCCGACGGGTGCGCCGGCGCGTCCACCGTGATCGGTTCCGGTGGCGGGATGCGCAACCCCGTGCTGGTGGACTCGTTGCGGAAGAAGGTGAACCTGCGCGGCAGCGACGAGCTGGGCCTGCCCGCCGACGGCAAGGAGGCCTACCTGGCGGCCCTGCTGGGCTTCCTGACCTGGCACGGGCTGCCCGCGAACGTGCCCGCCGCCACCGGCGCGTCCGGCCCGCGCCTGCTCGGCTCGATCACCCCCGGCCGGGGCCCCCTGCGCCTGCCGGACCCCGCGGACACCCCCGTCACCGGGCTCAGAGTTGGAGGACACCGTGCGCGCACTTGATGTGGCGATCATCGTGCTGTTCCTGGTGGGCATGCCGCTGCTGGGGGTGTGGATCGCCGGGCGGCAGCGGTCGGCCACGGACTACTTCGTCAGCGAGCGGCGCATCTCGTGGTGGGTGGTGTGCGTGTCGGTGGTGTCGGCGGAGACGTCCACGCTGACCGTGCTGTCCGTGCCGACCGTCGCGTACGGCGGGACGATGACGTTCCTGTCGCTGGCGATCGGGTACCTGATCGGGCGGATCGTGGTGTCGTTCGTGCTGCTGCCGAAGTACATCGCGGGCGAGCTGGTCACCGCGTACGGGTTCCTCGGCAAGCGGTTCGGCGGCGGGTTGCGGGGCACCGCGTCGGTGACGTTCCTGATCACCCGGCTGCTCGCGGACGGGCTGCGGCTGTTCGCCACCGCCATCCCGGTGAAGGTCGTCCTCGCCGCGTACGGGGTGAACGCGTCGTACTGGCTGATCGTGGTCGTGCTCGGCCTGGTGATGGTGGTGTACAGCTTCCTGGGCGGCGTGCGCGCGGTGGTGTGGGTCGACGCCATCCAGATGCTCTGGTACGTGCTGGGCGCGGTCGCGGTGATCGTGGTGCTGTCCGGGAAGCTGCCCGACGGGTGGTTCTCGGCCGCCGCCGACGCCGGCAAGTTCCAGGTCCTGGACTTCGCCGCCAGCCCGTTCACCTCGCCGTACGCCATTCTGACCGCGTTCGTCGGCGGTGCGGTGCTGTCCATGGCCTCGCACGGCGCGGACCAGCTGATCGTGCAGCGGCTGATGGCGACCAAGGACGTGAAGGCGTCGCAGAAGGCGTTGATCGCCAGCGGTGTGGTGGTGTTCCTCCAGTTCGGGCTGTTCCTGTTCATCGGCGTGATGCTGTGGGCGTTCTACAAAGGGGCGCACCCGGTCAAGGACCTGAAGCTGGACAACGCCGACGAGCTGTTCGCGAGCTTCATCGTGCGGGACATGCCGTCGGGCCTGTCCGGGTTCGTGATCGCGGGCATCCTGGCGGCGGCGCTGTCGTCGTCGCTGGGGGCGCTGGCCTCGTCGACCGTGACGGACGTGTACCAGCGGGTGGTGCGGCGGCCGATGACGGAGGCGGAGGTGTTCCGGCAGGGGCGGATCTGGACCGTGGTGTGGGCGGGCCTGCTGATCGTGTGCGCCGGGCTGTTCGCGTCGTTCACGCGGCGCGGGAACCCGATCGTGGAGCAGGGGCTGTCGATCGCCGGGTTCACCTACGGCGCCCTGCTGGGGGCGTTCCTGCTGGGGCTGCTGTTCCGGAAGGCCCGGCAGACCGACGCGATCGTGGCGTTCGTGGTGACCGTCGCGGTGATGGCGTTCGTGATCCTGGGCGTGAAGTTCGCCGGGCCCGAGGCGGCGCTGACGATCGACTTCTCGGCGGCGACCGCGACCTCGAAGGTGCTGGCCTACCCGTGGTACACCCCGATGGGCGTGCTGGTCACGCTGATCGTCGGCGGGTTGTTGTCACTGCGGCACAAGGGGTACACCCCGCCGAAGGCGGACGACGTCGTCAGCGCCAGGGCAGCTTGAGCGGTTACCAGGGGCCGTCGGAAGACGGCCCCCGCGGCACTCAGGCTGCGCGCTGGGCGCGGTAGGCGACCAGTTCGAGGTGGAGGCGGAAGCCGAGGCGGTCGAACATGCGTCGGGACGAGGCGTTGCCGGCCAGGATGGACGCCGCGGCCTGGGGGCGTGCGCCCAGGCGTTCGGCGAGCTTCCACACCAGTTCGGTGACCAGCGCGGCGCCGACGCCCGCGCCGCGCACATCGGGCTCCACGGCCACGAAGTCGATGTAGTACTCCCCCGGCTCGGCTTTGCCCGCCGCGTAGCCGAGGACCTTGTCGCCGTCCATCGCCACGACGACGGTGTGCTTGCCGCTGCCGTCCACGAGCTTCCGGCCGGACAGGTAGGTCTTGGGGAAGCAGCGTTCGTGCAGCACGGCGACCGCCTCGTGGACGGCGGCATCCGTCGGCAGCACCCGCATCTCCCGCGCCGGACCGGTGCGGGGGCAGCCGGCCTCGCGCAGCAGCAGACCGCGCAGGCCGTCGCCGTCGAGCACGTAGATCCCGCTGGCGCGACCCGCGGTGAAGCCGTGCCGTTGCGCGAACGCGGCGAGGCGCCGGTGCTCGGTGTGGCCGTACACCTCCCGGTCCTCGATGTCCCGCAGCAGCGGTGCGGCCTCCGCGTACAGGGCGTCGGAAGTCTGGTCCCAGATCCGGCTGCCCGCCGGGTGGTTCACCGGCACGTCCACGAACGGGCCGTGCAGGAACACCCGACCGAGTTCGGTGTCCACCTCCACGCTGAGCACCCCGCACAGCCGGCCGGAGTCGTCGGTGGCAACGACCGTGCACGAGGGCCAGTCCGGTTCGAATTCGGCGAGCTCCTCGGTGAGCTCGCCGAGCGTCTCACCGAGGTAGCCGATGTGGTGCGCGGTGTCGGCTTGGAGCCGGACGAGCAGCGCCAGCACCTCGGCGAGGTCGTCCTGGCCGGCGAAACGGATGTCATACATGTCCGGAATAGTCACTCGCGGGTGAGCCGAACGCGAGGGAGTTTTCCGGCATGGACGCTGATGATCTGACCCGGGCCGCAGACGAGTGCGCGGCGTTCCTCGGCGGTGCGGTCGACGCCGACTGGACGGTGGCCGTCCCGGACCTGGACTGGACGGTCGCGCAGACCGTGGCACACGTCGGCGACGTGCTGCTCTGGTACGCGACGGAGTTCGCCGCCGGACCGCGTGAACTGAGCACCGTGGACCTCGAGGTGCGGCCGTCGACACCGCCCGCGGACCTGGTGGCGACCCTCCGGTCGTTCACGACGGTGCTGGCCAGGGTGGTGGCGGGCGCTCCCGATGCAGCGCTCGGCTGGCACCCGTGGGGCATGTCGGACGGGTCCGGGTTCGCCGGGATGGGGTGTGACGAACTGCTCGTGCACACCTCCGACGCGGGGCGCGGGCTCGGGCTCGACTTCGTCCCTTCGGAGGACCTCGCGGAACGCGTCGTGCGGCGGCTGTTCCCCGAGGCTCCGGCCGACACCGACCCCTGGCAGACGCTGCTCTGGGCCAACGGCAGGCAGGCGTTGGGCGACCTGCCGCGCCGTCGGAAGTGGCGGTGGACCACCGACCCGCGCGAGTCGTGACGCGTTCATCTCTTGCCGCAGGACGTGGGGTGGTGGACCCTCAAAGACGTGAGTGAGGAAACGATCCAACTCGATCTCAACGACAGCGGGGTGGCGGTAGACCTGCCGATGCCTGCCAACCAGCGGGACCAGGTGCAGGAAGTCCCCTATCGGCCGGTGGAATTCCGGGACGACGATCTGCCCAGCGCACTCGAACGGGCCTCGTCCTGGCTGCGGCAGACCCAGGACTGGCTGGGTGAGCCGGTCGACGTGATCGCGATCCACCTGGACTACGACGACACCAAGGGCTCGCCGTACTACAACCTCAAGCTGTTGTGCAACGAAGAGGACCTGGCCGGCGTACCGCGCGTCGTCCGGGAGCACGAAGGAAGCACAGTTACCCGCCAGTAGCGTACCGTTCACGTCATGCCAGATCGCGTGTACCCGCCGGTGATCGCCGCGGCCAAGCTCATGTTCCGCGTGCTCGACCTCCGTGTCACGGTGGACGGCGCGCGCCACGTGCCGACCACCGGCGGGGCCGTGCTGGCCTGCAACCACGTCAGCTACCTGGACTTCGTCTTCGCCGGTTATGGCGCCGTGCCGGCCCGGCGCCTGGTGCGGTTCATGGCCAAGCACGAGGTGTTCGAGCACCGGATCTCCGGGCCGCTGATGCGTGGGATGCACCACATCCCCGTCGACCGCGCCGCCGGCCAGGAGTCCTACCGGCAGGCCCTGACCGCGCTGCGGTCGGGCGAGGTGGTGGGCATCTTCCCGGAGGCCACCATCAGCCGCTCGTTCACCGTGAAGGACGTCAAGAGCGGCGCGGTGCGCCTGGCCGCCGAAGCCGGCGTACCGCTCCTGCCGACCGCCGTGTGGGGCACCCAGCGGCTGTGGACCAAGGGGCGCCCGAAGAGCCTCACCCAGCGGCACGTACCGGTGACGATCATCGTCGGCGAGCCCGTCGAACCGACCACCGACCAGGCCCTGCGCACCCGGATGCAGGAACTGCTGGACGAGGCGCAGGCCCGCTACCCGGAGTCCGGCGACGGCCAGTGGTGGCAGCCCGCCCACCTCGGCGGCACCGCTCCGACCCCGGAGGAGGCGGCTGCCCTGGACGCCCGCCCTCGCGACACCACCGAACCCGACACCCACTGATCCGCTACTCCTCAGACCGCCGTTTCAGACCGCCGTTCGAGGCGCGACGACCACCCGTCCCCGCGCCCGCTCCCGCCACAGCACCCACTCCACCAGCAGCAGGTTCGGCACCCAAGAGCCGAACGGCATCAGCAGGTACGCGCTCATGAAGTCACCCGTCAACGGCATCAGCACCGCGATCCCGACCCGCAGCATCACCCCCGCGTAGACCATCGCGAACGCCCGCAGCATCCACTGGCGGTGCCCCGCGACGTCGCCCCGTCGGATCGCCACGAACCCCAGCACCGGGAACGCCACCGACAGCACCGCCAGCAGCCCGAACCCGAACGCGCCCACGACCCCCGCGACGCTCATCGGTGCGAGCACACCGCCCGCCGTACCGCCGACGAGCATCGCCACGACCGTGACCCGCCCGACCACCCGGTGCAGTCGCGGCACGCGGGCACGAAGGCGTGATGACAGCTGCACCGGCGACAGCAGCAACGCGAGACCACTACCCACCATGTGCACGTAGAGCACCACGTGCACCCACGCCGGCTTGGTCGCGTAGTGCGAGGCCAGCCCGGAGTCCCCGAGGTCGTTCAACGGCGCCGTCAGGTACGGGAACGGCGCGAACACCGCTATCGCCACCGCGGTGAGGGCGAGCCACCAGAACCCGACGACACGCCGGGCCGAGACCATCGTTGCCATGGAGCGTCCTTCCACCGGGATCGCCCAGAACGCTAGGCCCGCCGACCGCCGCCGCTCGCCCCCCGCCGAAGTGGACACATATACCTCTCCAGAGGGAGAAGCTGTCCTCTTAAGAGCGTTGACCAGCGGTAGGGGTGGCGCGGGACGATGAGCCATGCCCACCCGCTCCGACGTCTGGCTCGCCGCCGGTCTCGTCGTCGCGTCGTTCTTCGCCGCGCTGGTGGCCGACTCCGGCCCGCCGTACCGGCCGTTGGACGGCATCGGCCTCGCCTTCGCGGTCGCCTCGGCGCTGTGCCTGTTGTGGCGCACGACCGCGCCCCTTCCGGTGACGGCCGCGACCGGTGTGGTGGTGGTCGCCAACGCGGTGGTCGGCTACCCGCCGACGGTCGTGCAGTGGCCGGCGTGGATCTCGGTGTTCACCGTGTTCGCCACCTACGGCTGGGCGAAGCGCACCGTGGGCGCGGCGCTGACCTTGGCGTCCCTGGCGGGCTACGTGGTGTTCGACCGGGGGGAGGTGGGCGCGCCGGAACTGTTCAGCGTCGCCATGTGCTTCCTGATCTCGGTGGCCGCCGGCGACGCGGCCCGCACCCGCCGGGCGTACGCGACGGCGTCGCAGGCCCGGCTGATGGTGGAGGAGCGCGCCCGGCTGGCCCGTGAGCTGCACGACGCCCTGGGGCACGCGGTGAACGTGATGGTGATGCAGGCGGGCGTCGGACGGCGGGTGTTCGACGACGACCCGGCGTTCGCGCAGGAAGCGCTGGGGCACATAGAGACCGTGGGCCGCGACGCCCTCGGCGAACTGGACCGGCTGCTGCGCGTGATGCACCCCGACGACCCGCCACCGGACCTGGCGGAACTCACCTCGCAGGTCCGTGCGGCGGGCCGTGACCTGCGGATGAACACCGCGGAGGTGGACCTGGCGCCGGCCGCGGCGCGGGCGGTGCACCGGATCATCCAGGAGGCGGTGACGAACGCGCTGCGGCACACCGATTCCGGGCGGATCGACGTCGGGCTGGCGCGGGTCGGCGACACGGTGGTGCTGGAGGTGGCCAACGAGGGCCGCAACCTGCCGACGCCGACGCCGGGGCGCGGCCTGGTGAACATGCGGGAGCGGGCGCGGCTGGAGGGCGGGTCGTTCGAGGCGGGTCCGGTGGACGGCGGCTTCCGGGTCCGGGCGACGCTGCCGGTGCGGGGTAACGCGTGATCCGGGTGCTGCTGGCCGACGACGACTCGTTGGTGCGCGGCGGGTTGAAGGCCCTGCTGCGGGCCGAACCGGACATCGTGGTCGTCGGGGAGGTCGCGAACGGCCGGGACGCGGTGACCTCGGCGTCGGTCCTGCGCCCCGACGTCGTGGTGATGGACATCCGGATGCCCATCCGGGACGGCGTTTCCGCGACCCGCGAGCTGATGGCCGCGACACCTCGGCCCCGGGTCCTCGTGCTGACGACCTTCGACCTCGACGAGGTGGTGGACGACGCCATCGCGGCCGGGGCGGACGGGTTCCTGCTGAAGCGCGCCTCACCGGAGGAGTTGATCGCCGGGATCCGGACGGTGGCGGCGGGTGACGCGGTGATCGCGTCCTCGGTGACGCGGCGGTTGTTCGAGGCCCACGCGGCGCGGGCACCGGCGGACCGGGCCCGTGCCGTGCGGCTGACCGACCGGGAGGCGGACGTCCTGCTGGCCATGGCGGAAGGCTTGTCGAACCCGGAGATCGCCCGGTCCCTGCACCTGTCGGTGGAGACGGTGAAGACGCACGTCAAGCACGTGCTGACCAAGCTCGACGTCCGCGACCGCACCCAGGCCGTGGTGTGGGCCTACCGGACCGGTTTCGCCTACCGGAACTAGGTTCGGCTGCGGATCAGGCCTCGGGCTCCGGCTCGGCGACGGCTTCCGCCACAGGTGTCGGCTCGGCGACGACACCGGCCCCGGCAGCATCGGGCGCGGCAGCATCGGGCTCAGCGGCGGCGACACCTTCGGCCTCGGGCACCGAAGTGGGCTCGGCGGCGGCTTCCGGCGTGGGCGCGGGGGTGGAGGGCTTGAAGTTCTCGCGGCCCCTCAGGCGCTGCGAGATCACCTGACTGATCCCGTCGCCGCGCATGGACACGCCGTAGAGCGCGTCGGCGATCTCCATGGTCGGCTTCTGGTGCGTGATGATCAACAGCTGGGAACGTTCGCGCAGCTGCTCGAACAGCCCGATGAGCCGGTGCAGGTTGGTGTCGTCCAGCGCCGCCTCCACCTCGTCCATCACGTAGAACGGCGAAGGCCGCGCCCGGAAGATGGCCACCAGCATGGCCACCGCCGCCAGGGACTTCTCGCCACCGGACAGCAGGGAGAGCCGCTTGACCTTCTTCCCCGGCGGACGGGCCTCCAGGTCGATGCCCGTGGTGAGCATGTCGCCGGGTTCGGTCAGCACCAGCCGACCCTCGCCACCGGGGAACAGCACCTTGAACACGACCTCGAACTCGCGGGCCACGTCCTCGTAGGCGGACGTGAAGACCTCCAGGATCTTCTCGTCGACGTCCTTGACCACGGTCAGCAGGTCGCGGCGGGTCGCCTTGATGTCCTCCAGCTGGTTGGACAGGAACTTGTACCGCTCCTCCAGCGCCGCGAACTCCTCCAGCGCCAGCGGGTTGACCTTGCCCAGCAGCGACAGGTCCCGTTCCGCCCGCTTGGCGCGCCGGGCCTGGGTGTCGCGGTCGTACGGGATCGGCTGCGGCGCGGTGACGGCTTCGCCGCGTTCCTTCGCGGCCTCGTACTCGGCGACCTCGGCGGGCGACGGCGGGATGTAGACGTCCGGCCCGTACTCGGCGACCAGGTCTTCCAGGCCGATGCCGAAGTCCTCGGCGACCTTGGTCTCCAGCTGCTCGATGCGCATCCGCTGTTCGGCGCGCAGCACCTCGTCCCGGTGCACGGCGTCGGTCAGCTTCTCCAGCTCCACCGACATCTCGCGCACCAGGTTGCGAACCTGCGCGAGATACGTCTCGCGCTGCGCCTTGCGTTCCTGTGCGCTGTCCCGTTCGCGGGCCGCACGGGCCAGCGACGCGGCGATCCGTTCCAGCGCGAGCTCACCGCCCCGGACAACGGCCTTCGCCACCACGGCACCCCGGGCACGCGCCGCGTGGGCCCGCTGGGCGCGTTCCCGGGCCTCGCGTTCGGCCCGCGCCGCCCGGCGCAGCGCTTCCGCCTTGCCCTGCAACGCCCGCGCCCGTTCCTCCGCGGTCCGCAGGTGCAGCCGCGCGTCGACCTCGCCCTGCCGGGCCGAAGCCAGTTCGGCGGCGGCCTCGTCGCGCTGCGAGGTGTCCGGTTCGTCGTCCAGCGGCTGCTCCTCCGCGACGAGGAGCCGTTCCTCCAGCTCGCCGAGCTTGAGCAGGTTCTCCTCGCGGGCCGCTTCGACCTTCTCCCGCTGCGCGCGCACCCGCTCGACCTCCGCCTGCGCCGAGCGCACGGCCGCCGCCAGCCGGTTGAGCCGTTCCGACGACCGGGCCCGGCGCACCTTGGCCTCGTTGAGCTCCTCCTTCAGCGCGTTGACCTCGGCCCGCCGCGCCTGCTGCTCGGCCCGCGCGCCCTCCAGCGCCGCCGTCGACTGCTCCGCCGCCCGTTCGGCCAGCGCGAGCTTCTCCGACGCCTCGTCCACGGCCGCCTGGACCTCGATCACGCTCTGGGTGCGCGCGGTGCCGCCGACCGCCCAGTCGGAGCCGAACACGTCGCCCTCGCGAGTGACGGCCCGGACGTCCGGGCGCGCCTCCACCAACGCCCGCGCGGCGGCCAGGTCGTCCACGACGGCCAGCCGGTCCAACGCCCGGTGCAGCGCCGGGCGCAACGCCTCCGGCGCCTGCACGAGTTCCACCGCCCACCGCGCCCCGGCCGGCAGCACCGGCCACGCGGACCGGTCCACCGGCGAAGCGCCGCCCACCAGCACCCCGGCCCGGTCGGCGTCCTGCTCCTTCAACAGCTCCAGCGCGGCCAGCGCGTCGGACCCGGACGCCACCGCCACCGCGTCGGCGACCGGCCCCAGCGCCGCCGCCAGCGCCACCTCGTGCCCCGGCTCGACGGTCAGCAGGGCGGCGACCGACCCGAGCAGTCCGGGCAGCCGGGACGCCAACAGCGCGCCCGCACCGTCCTTCCTGGTCAGGCCCAGCGACAGGGCATCGACGCGGGCCTTCCAGGACGCGATGTCCCGCTCCGCGGTCCGCTCGGCCTTGACCAGCTCCTCCACCCGCCGGCGGGCGGCGTCGTCCGCCTCCGCGGCCAGCCGGTGCCGCTCGTCCAGGCCGACGTCGTCCTCGTCCTCGGTGCCGGTGACCTCACGGGCCTCGGCGAGTTCCCCGGCCGCGACCTCGGCCCGTTCCACGGCCTCGGCCAGCGCCACGGACATCCGCTCGATCTCCTCGGCGGTCGCGGACGTCTTCGAGCGTAGCGCCTCCACCTGGCCGGACAGCCGGGCCAGGCCTTCCCGCCGGTCGGCGATCGCGCGCACGGCCGCGATGTGCGCCTTCTCCGCGGCCGACACCATCCGCTCCAGCTCGGCGCGCGTCTCGACGGCCTCGGCCAGCCCGACGCGGGCCTCCGTCACGCCGTCCTGGAGCTCCTGCTCCAGCATCGCGGTCTGCTCCGCCTCGGCGTCCAGCTCGTCCGGGTCGCGCCCGCCGCGCGGCGCCTCCACGGACGCCGACAGGTGCCGTTCGCGCTCCACGGCCAGCCGCACGGTGCCGCGCAGCCGCTCCTCCAGCGCGGACAGCCGGTACCAGGTGTCCTGGGCCTGCTGGAGCTTCGGCGCGTCCGCCGCGACCTGGTCCTCCAGCTCGTTCTGCTGCGACTGGGCCTGCTGCAGCGACTGCTCGACCTCGGTGCGGCGGGCCCGCGCCTGCGCCTCGTCCTGCTCCTCGCGGGCCAGCGCCTCGCGCCGGGTCACCAGGTCGTCGGCCAGCAGGCGCATCCGCGCGTCCCGCAGCTCGGACTGCACGGCCTGGGCGCGGCGGGCGATCTCGGCCTGCTTGCCCAACGGCTTGAGCTGGCGGCGCAGTTCGGCGGTGAGGTCGGTGAGGCGGGTCAGGTTCGCCTGCATCGCCTCCAGCTTCCGCAGCGCCTTCTCCTTGCGCTTGCGGTGCTTGAGGACGCCGGCGGCCTCTTCGACGAACGCCCGGCGCTCCTCCGGCTTGGACTCCAGGATCGCGGCGAGCTGGCCCTGGCCGACGATCACGTGCATCTCGCGGCCGATGCCGGAGTCGGACAGCAGCTCCTGGATGTCCATCAGCCGGCACGAGTTGCCGTTGATCTCGTACTCGGTGGCGCCCTCGCGGAACATCCGGCGGGTGATCGACACCTCGGTGTACTCGATCGGCAGCAGGCCGTCGGAGTTGTCGATGGTCAGCGTCACCTCGGCGCGGCCCAGCGGGGCGCGGCCGGAGGTGCCCGCGAAGATGACGTCCTCCATCTTGCCGCCGCGCAGGTCCTTCGCGCCCTGCGTGCCCATCACCCAGCGGAGCGCGTCGAGCACGTTGGACTTGCCGGACCCGTTGGGGCCGACGACGCACGTGATGCCCGGCTCGAAGCGCAGCGTGGTAGCCGAGGCGAAGGACTTGAAACCCTTCAGCGTCAGGCTCTTGAGGTGCACCGGGGCAGAGTACCCGCGGGCACTTCGGGCCGGTCGCCAGGCGCGCCGCTGACCAGCGTGATCATGCCCGCGGCGCGGTTCACGGACGCACCGAGACCAGCACCTCCATGTCGACCACCACGTCCAGCCGCTCGATCCGGTCGAGCCGGAACGACGTGGAGCCGGGGATCCGCTCGTCCGCGTCGTGGTCGGTGCCCCACCAGCCGCCGACCTCGGTCTTGCCGTTCCGGTCGTGCACGACCAGCTTGCAGCGCCGGCCGGGCGGGATGTGTCGGAGCGTCAACCACAGCTCGGTACCCCACGACTTGCCGACCAGGTCCGCCTGCGCGGTCACGCCGGTGCCGCCGTCGACGGCCTGCCAGGTGACCGGCTGGTTGTCGGGGCGCAGCACCATCACGACCACCGCGACCACCGCGACCAGCACGGCCGCCAGCACTCCGACACCCGCCGGCAGCGGCCGGCGACGCCGGGTCGCGACCGGTTCCGGTTCCGGCTCGGGCACCGAGGGCGGCAGCGGGAGCAGGTCCGGGTGAGGTGCCGGGTCGTCGAACGGCAGTTCCAGGTCCTCCAACCGGACCTGGTTGAGCAGGCCGGGCAGCGGGGCCAGCCGGAGCATCTCCCGGCGGCAGATGGCGCAGCCCCGCAGGTGCCGTTCGAACGCCGACCGCTCGGCCGGGTCCGACGAGCCGAGCAGGTACGCGCCGAGCGCGACGGTCCGGATGCAGCTCATCACTCGGTCACCCCGCGCTCCTCCAAGGCGTCGCGCAGGGCGCGCAGGGCGTAGAAGCAGCGCGACTTGACCGTGCCGGCCGGGATGCCCAGCACCGCCGCCGCCTCGTCGACCGTTCGGCGGCGGTAGTACAGCTCGACCACCACCGCCCGGTGGTCCGGGCTGAGCCCGCGCAGCGCCTCGGCCACCTGCCAGCTCTGCAGCACGTGCTCCACCTCGTCCGCGACCGGCGGCAGGTCGGCCGGCTCGACGGGCCTCTCGGAGTCGCGCCCGGAGCGCCGGCGGAAACCGGAGACGACCAGGTTCTTCGCCACCGTGCGGAGCCACGGGCCGGCGGCCTCGGGGGTCAGCTCGTCGACGTGCTCCCAGGCCCGCAGCAGGGTCTCCTGGACGATGTCCTCCGCCTGCCGGTGGTCACCGCCGACCAGGCGCAACACGTAGCCGTGCAGCGGACCGCGCCAGCGGCCGTACAGCTGCCTGACCACGTCCTCGCCTCGGTCCACAACGGTTTACTACGCCACCGGGCCCCGGCGCGTTCAACGCTCGACGAAACCCGTCAGACCACCCCGTGGCCCGGACCAGCGCTCCACCACGGATTCCACCCGACCGGGTGTACGACCGGAGCGCAGGGCCGCCAACAGGGAACGGCACGCGTCCTCCGTCCCTTCGGCGTTGACCTCCACCCGGCCGTCCCGGAGATTCGACGCGCTGCCGACCAAGCCCAGCTCAAGCGCCCTGGCACGGGTCCACCACCGGAAGCCGACGCCCTGCACGCGTCCGCGCACCCAGGCGGTGAGGCGCACCGTCCGCTCTACTCCAGCCACGACTGCCATCCTGACATTTCACCCGTTAGTGGTACGGTGCGCGACCGTGACTGCGCGGCGCGGTAACCGGTCCGTCATGGGCGGACTCGTCGGGCTGCTCCTCGGGGCCGCCGGTGCGACCGGTGTGGCCTTCGCCAGCCCCGAACAGCTCGCCCCGTTCGTCGCGCCCACCACAGCACAGGACGCGCGGGGCGACAACACGGGCGACAGCGGGGTCGGCGGCATCGGACTGCCCGCCCGCACCACCGAGCCGACCGTGGTCGCGCCGACGACGACCGTGCCGGCCACCACCACGACCACGGCGACGACGACCACCACGACCGAGACCACGACGACCACCACCGAGCCGACCACCACGGCACCGCCGACGACCACCACCACGTCGAACGCGCCGCCGGTGGCCCAGCCGCAGCGGGTCGTGGACTTGGTGAACGAGGCACGGGCCGCCGCCGGCTGCGGACCGCTGACCGTGGACGAACGGGCCGTGCGGGCCGCGCAGGGCCACAGCGACGACATGTCGGCCCGTGACTACTTCTCGCACGAGACGCCGGAGGGCGTGGACTTCGCGACCCGGATGCGCGACGCGGGCTACCCGGATCCGGGCGGCGAGAACATCGCCAAGGGGCAGCGCACGCCCGAGGCGGTCATGAAGGCGTGGATGAACTCCGACGGGCACCGCCGCAACATCCTGAACTGCCGGTTCGCCGTGATCGGCGTCGGCCTGAACACAGACGGCTGGTACTGGACCCAGAACTTCGGCTGGTAGCGACGGCGGCACCGGCCGACGGACACGACGACGGAGCCGCGAGCGACACGACGGCGGTGCCGTCCGAGCGACACGACGGCGAGTTGTCCGACCGACACGACGGCGGTGCCGTCCGACCGACACGACGGCGAGCCGTCCGACCGACAGGGAGAACGCGTGACCGACGGGCTGTACGAGACCCCGGAATCCGACCGTCGACGCCCCCGCGTGTCGCCGAACGTCCTGCTGGCCGCGTCCGGCGTGCTGGTCGCGACGATCTTCGCCGCCATCGCGTCCATCGCGGGTGCTTCCGAGGGCGCCGCGCCGGCGAAGCCGACCCCGCGCCAGGACGTGGTGTCGCGCAGCTCGCTGACCACCGCGCCGCAGACCACGACCACGTCGGTCGCGCTCGCCACGACCGCCGAGACCACGACGCCGGCCGAGACGGCCACGACCGCCACCACCACGTCGAAGCGCACCCGCGTGACAACCGTGACCAACCCGGACGGCACCACCACGACCACCACGGTCGACGACCCGCCGCCGCAGCAGCCCACGGGCACGCCACAGCCCACGACCACCACCACTACGACGACAACGACCACCACGACACCTCCGGTGGTCACCTCGTCGTCCACCACCACGACCACGACCGCCGTCTCGGCGGGCTGAGCCCGAACACCGGGCCGAGCCCAAACGAGGACACGGCAGCCGGGTGACGATCCGCCACACGAACGAGTGGAGGGCGGCTCGAACGATGAGGAGGCCGGCGCCAACCGCCGATAACTCGGACACCTGACCCATCCGACCGGGTTCCCCTAAGGGAGATGGTGTGTTCGAGGAAGATCCTCCGCAGTCGCCGAAGAAGAAGGCCACCTCGGTGGCGCTGCTGGCCGGCGGCGGTGCGGTGGTTGCCACGGTGATCGCCACGCTCGCTTCGGTGCTGGCGACGGGCGACGACGATCCGGCCGTGGCTCCGCCCCGGCCGCAGGCCGACGTCCAGGTGACCACCGACACGTCCGTCCGGGTCGGACCGGACGGCAGCAGGTCCACCGTGGTGATCACGGTGTCCGCCCGCACCTCCCGGCCGTCGCCGGCGAAGGAGCCGGAGGCCGCCGCCCCGAAGCCGGACGCGCCGAAGGTCGAGCCGGCCGCGACCACGACGACCGAGCCGGCCGCGCCGCCGACCACGACCCAGCCGCAGAGCAACCCGCCGACGTCGTACGAGCCGACGGACGGCCCGTCGTCCTCGTCCAGCGCCGTGACGACCGTGGCGCCGACGACGAGCGCGCAGCCCTGAACGCCCGAAAACGGTGGGCGGCACCGGGGAGTGGTCGCTAGGGTCCGATCCGATGAGCGATTTCTCCGCGGTGCGGGTCGATCCGTCCAACTCCGGTCAGCTGGACACCTGGAACGGTGATCAGGGCGCGTTCTGGGCGGACCACGCCGAACGCTTCGAGGACGGGGTGGCCCGGTACCACCCCGGGTTCCTGGACGCGGCGGCGATCGGGCCCGCCGAGGACGTGCTGGACGTCGGCTGCGGCAGCGGGCGGACGACCCGTGACGCGGCCCGGCGCGGCGCCTCCGCGCTGGGCGTGGACCTGTCGGCGCGGATGATCGACCTGGCGCGTCGGCTGGCGGAGCGGGAGGGCGTGCGCAACGCGTCCTTCGAGCAGGCCGACGCCCAGGTCCACCCGTTCCCGGAGGCGGGTTTCGACCTGGCGGTCAGCCGGCACGGGTCGATGTTCTTCGGCGACCCGGTGGCCGCGTTCGGCAACGTCGGGCGGGCCCTGCGGCCCGGTGGCCGGCTGGTGCTGCTGACCTGGCAACCGCTGGCGGCCAACGAGTTCATGACCGCGTTCCGGACCGCGCTGGCGGCCGGCCGCGAGCTGCCCGTGCCGCCGCCGGACGCGCCGAGCCCGTTCTCGCTGAGCGACCCGGAACGGGTGCGGCACCTGCTGACGTCGGCCGGGTTCACGGACGTCCGGCTGCGCGGTGTGAACGAGCAGATGTACTTCGGCCGCGACGTGGAGGACGCGTTCGTCTTCACGTCTCACCGGTACCGCGACCTGGTGCGGGAACTGGACGACGACACCAGGGCGCGTGCGTTCGACGACCTGCGGACCAGCCTCGCGGCGCACGAGACCCCCGAGGGCGTCTGGTACGACTCGGCGGCGTGGATCGTGACGGCGCGGCGGCCCTGACCGGGCTACCAGACGTCCCCGTCCCGCCAGTCGCACGCCAACGGGCCCGTGAGGTCGAGTGAAGCCGTCACGGGCAGCACGAAGATGCCGCCGTCGTCGTCCTCGGTGCGTGTCGGCCCTTCGGGGCCCAGCACCGAGGTCGGCCCGCGCCACAGCTGCCACCCACGGGCACCGTAGAAGTCCAGCGCGTCCTCTGCCGAGGCCAGCGCGCCCAACTCGTACGCGCCGCGCACCACGCCCTCCAACGCCGTCATGACGGCCGCGCCGTGCCCGCGCTTACGCCGGTCCGCCCGTACCGCCACGGCCTCGACGTACCCGGCGCGCAACGCCCGCCCGCCGTGCAGCAGACGACGCTGCACCACCGATCCGTGGCCGGCCAGCTCGTCGCCCTCCCACACGAACGCGTGCACGCCGCCCAGCGCGTGCTCCCAGTCGTCGTCGCTGAAGTCGCCGTCGAACGCGTCGTCGCACAGCTTGCGCGCCGCCGCGAGCAGCGCGGAGTCCACTTCGGACGTGTGAGCCGTCGAAATCACCTGGCCGCCAATCCTCTGTCCGTCGACACCATCACAACGATCATGTCGTCCGCGAAGTGCCGGCGGGCCCGCAGGACTTCCCGACGCCGTGACGCGACTCACACGCATGGCTGTCACGAACCGCGTCGCCACCTCGCTCCGTCCATGACGAAAGGACGGGGACATGACGGAGCAGACGCCCACCAGCGGAGGCAACGATCGGATAGTCGTCATCGGCGCCGGCTACGCGGGACTGGCGGCGGCCAAGCTGGCGGCGAAGTGGACCGACGCCGAGGTCACCCTGGTCAACGCCCGTGACCGGTTCGTGGAACGGGTCCGGCTGCACCAGCTCGCCGCCGGCCAGGTGCTGCGCGACCTGCCGCTCGCCGACCTGCTGCGCGGGACCGGCGTCGACCTGGTGGTGGACCGGGTCACCGCGATCGACCCGCAGACCCGCAAGATCACGCTCACCGACGGGACTCTCGGCTACGACCGGCTCGTCTACGCCGTGGGCAGCCACGCGGACCTGGACTCGGTGCCCGGCGTCCGCGAGCACGCCCACACCGTGGCCACCCGGGAGGACGCCGAGCGGCTGCGCACCGACCTCGCGCAGGCCCGCACGGTGGCGGTAGTCGGTGGCGGTCTCACCGGTGTCGAGGCCGCCGCCGAACTGGCCGAGAGCCACCCGGAGCTGACCGTCGTGCTGGTCACCGGAGGCGTGCCGGGTGCCGCGCTGTCCGAGAAGGCACGGCGCTACCTGCACCGGACGTTCGCCCGGCTCGGCGTGGAGGTGCGCGAGAACGCCCACGTGACGTCGGTCGACGCCGAAGGGCTGCGGTTGGCCGACGGCGGGCGCGTCCCGGCCGACACGGTGGTGTGGACGGCGGGCTTCCGGGTGCCGGAGCTGGCTCGGGAAGCCGGTTTCGCGGTCGACCACAACGGCCGGGTGGTCGTGGACCAGACGTTGACGTCGGTCTCGCACCCGGAGGTGCTGGCCATCGGCGACGCCGCCGCCATCCGCCGCCCGGACGGCCTGGAGCTGCGCATGGCGTGCGCGACAGGTTTGCCCACCGCTCAGCGGGCCGTGCGTGCGCTCGCCGACCGGATGCGGGGCCTGGAGCCCAAGCCGTTCCGGTTCTCCTACATCAACCAGTGCATCAGCCTCGGCCGCAGGCACGGTCTGATCCAGTTCGTGCGCGGCGACGACAGCCCGCGCGAAGCCGTGCTCACCGGACGGCTCGCCGCCCGGTACAAGGAGGCCGTGGTGCGCGGCACGATCCTGTTCGAGCGCCACCCGACGCTGCCCGTGGGCTGAGCGCCCCGAGACCGACCGGCAGCCTCACCGACCGGCAGGCCCACCCACCGGCAGGCTCACCGACCGGCGACCTCGCGGAACGGCGTCACAGCTCGAAGCGGTACCCCATCCCCGGCTCCGTCACCAGGTGCCGGGGATGCGACGGTTCGGGCTCCAGCTTGCGCCGCAGCTGGGCCAGGTACACCCGCAGGTAGTGCGTCTCCTTCGCGTACTGCGGCCCCCACACCTCCTGGAGCAGCTGCTTCTGCGCCACCAGCCGGCCCCGGTTGCGGGCCAGGATCTCCAGCAGGCCCCACTCGGTCGGCGTGAGGTGCACCTCCGCGCCTTCCCGGACCACCTTCTTCGCCGCCAGGTCCACGGTGAACGACGAGGTCTCCACCACCGCGTCCTCACCCTCGGCCACCGCCGACCGCCGCACCGCCGCGCGCAGCCGGGCCAGCAGTTCGTCCATGCCGAACGGCTTGGTCACGTAGTCGTCCGCGCCCGCGTCCAGCGCACCCACCTTGTCCGACGAGTCGGTGCGCGCGGACAGCACGATGATCGGCACGGACGTCCAGCCGCGCAGCCCGGCGATCACGTCGGTGCCATCCACGTCGGGGAGGCCGAGGTCGAGCACGACGACGTCCGGTTTGCCCTCGGCGGCGACTTTGAGGGCACTCGTGCCGTCGTGCGCGGTGAGCACCGAATAGCCCCGCGCGGACAGGTTGATCCGCAGGGCGCGCACGATCTGCGGTTCGTCGTCGACCACGAGCACCTTCGTCACGGTGTGACACTACGTCGGGTGCCTGCCGCCGCGCCGGGCGCGACTCGGGTTTCCAGTCTTTCTGATGGCGTCTTGATGCCCCTCACCTCGGCTTTTACGCTGTTCTAGCGGCTGGTGGACCGCATCGGTGCGGAAACCGTGAGTACATACGGGTGCGAATGAATCCATTCGCTGGACATTGGTAGTGCGATAGTGCGAATGTCCTGTCCGAATTAGGACAACTGCTCACGGTCGGTGAGCCACGAGGAGGTCCTCGATGACCACCAGTGTGACCAACCAGGACGCGTTACAGCTCGTGGTCGCCGTGCACCGGCTGGTCCGCAGCCTGCGGCAGTCGGCGCCCGTGCGGAGGCTGCAGCCCACGCAGCTCCTCGTCCTCGCCGAGCTGGCCGCCCAGGGGCCCATGCGGATCGGCGAGATCGCGGTGCGCGCGCTGTGCTCGCAGCCGACGGCGACCACGGTCGTGACGGGCCTGGAATCCGGCGGTCTGGTGCGCCGGGAAGCCGATCCGGCGGACGGCCGCGCCACGATCGTCGAGCTGACCGGCGCGGGCCGGGACACGATCCTGTCGCTCGCGCACGGCGAGGCCGAGCTGTTGTGCGAGCGGCTCTCGCGTCTGTCCGAAGAGGAGCGCGACCACGTCCGCTCGGTCACGCCGCTGTTGCGCAGGCTGGCCGAGCCGAAGAAACGCTGATGCCGGGACGCGCCGAGCCGGCGGAGCACCGAGGCGACGAAGCGCTGGGCGGCGTCAAGGCGTGCGCGGCTTCGGCTGGCAGCGCGGGCACGAGTAGGACGAGCGGTTCATGAAGGGTTCGCGGACGATCGCCGTGCCGCACCTCCCGCACGGCCGGTTCTCCTGCCCGTAGACGTTCAGCGAGCGGTCGAAGTAGCCGGACTGGCCGTTCACGTTGACGTAGAGCGCGTCGAACGACGTGCCGCCCTCGCCCAGCGCCTCCCGCATCACCTGCGTGGCGTGCGCGAGCAGCTCGGCCGCTTTCGGGCGGGTGAGCTTCGCGGTGGGCCGCAGGCTGTGCAGGCGGCTGCGCCACAGCGCCTCGTCCGCGTAGATGTTGCCCACCCCGGACACCAGGGTCTGGTCCAGCAGCGCCCGCTTCACGTCGGTGCGCCGACGCCGCATCGCCGCCACGGCCGCGTCCGGGTCGAACGCCGGGTCCATCGGGTCGCGCGCGATGTGCGCGACCGGCTGCGGCAGCGGGGTGCCGTCGACCTCGACGATCTCGGCCAGCGCCAGGCCGCCGAACGTCCGCTGGTCCACGAACCGCAGCTCCGGCCCGTCGTCGGCGAACCGGACCCGGACCCGGAGGTGCTTCTCGTCGGGGGCGTCGGACGGCTGCACCAGCATCTGGCCGCTCATCCCGAGGTGCGCGAGCAGCGCGTCCCCGTCGGACAGGTCCACCCACAGGTACTTGCCGCGCCGCCGCGCCCGCACCATCGTCCGACCGGCCAGACGGGACGCGAAATCCGCCGCACCGGGCAGGTGGCGGCGGATCGCGCGGTCGTGCAGGACCTCGACGGAGGCGACGGTCCGGCCGGCGACGTGCTCGTGCAGACCTCGGCGGACTACCTCTACCTCAGGCAGCTCGGGCACGTGGCGGACTCAGTCCTCGGTCTCCGCGGCCTCGGCGGCTTCCAGCTCCTCCAGGAGCTCGTACGCGGCGGCCTGCGGCTTGGTGGGCTTGAGCATCCAGCCACCGGCCTGCGTGGTGTCGCGGACCAGGACGAGGCCCTGGATGCCGCCGCTGCGGGAGGCGGTCAACGGTCGGGGGTGGCGGTGGTCGCGCACGCGCCGGTTGGTCCGGACGTTCGTGGCATGCATCGGCTTCAGTCTTCCTCGGTGGGTGAGGTCTGCGGTGGAGCCTGGGTTGCCTGCGGTGGAGCCTGGGTTGCGGCGTGGCCGTTCCCGACCGCGGCGGCTTCCTGCTCGCCGCGGATCCGTTCCGACAGCACGCGGTAGGCGGCGGCGGCCGCCTTCTGCTCGGCTTCCTTCTTCGTGCGTCCGTCGCCGGCGCCGTGGGACTGGCCGCCGACGTGCACCGTGGCGGTGAACTCCTTGCGGTGGTCCGGTCCCTGGTCGTCCACCCGGTACTCGGGCACGCCCAGCCCCGCCGATGCGGTGAGCTCCTGCAGACTGGTCTTCCAGTCCAGCCCGGCGCCGCGCAGCGGCGCCTCCGCCAACAGCGGGTCGAACAGGTGGTGGACCAGTTGACGCGCGGTCTCGATGCCGAACTGCAAGTACGCCGCGCCGATGACGGCCTCCAGGCCGTCCGCGAGGATGCTCGCCTTGTCCCTGCCGCCGGTCAGTTCCTCGCCGCGACCGAGCAGCAGGTGCCCGCCCAGACCGTCCTCGCCCAAGCCCCTGGCCACACCCGCCAGCGCGTGCATGTTCACCACGCTGGCACGGAGTTTCGCGAGCTGCCCCTCGGGCAGGTCGGGATGGGTGCGGTACAGGTGATCGGTGACGACGAGGCCGAGCACCGCGTCGCCGAGAAACTCCAGTCGTTCGTTCGGCGGGAGCCCGCCGTTCTCGTACGCGTACGACCGGTGCGTCAGAGCGAGCGTCAGCAGCTCGGCGTCCAACGGGACGCCGAGCGCTTCGAGCAGCGGGGCGCGGTCGGCGGACCGACCGCGCGACGACCTACCCCCCACTTGTGCCGCTTCCTTCGCCTTCGGAGGATCAGGCCGGCTGGACGACCTGGCGGCCGTCGTACTGGCCACAAGCCGGGCAGGCCACGTGCTGCGGCTTCGGCTGGCGGCAGGCCCGGTTCGAGCAGGCCACCAGGTGCACGGCAGCGGTCTTCCACTGAGCGCGGCGCGAGCGCGTGTTCGAGCGCGACATCTTCCGCTTCGGGACGGCCACGACTATTTCTCCTCTGGATTGTCACGATTCCCGTCGAACCGCTCTTGCAGCGCGGCCCACCGGGGGTCAATCGTCTCATGCCCGTGATCGGGCCCGAGATCAGCCAGCCTGCCGCCGCAGTCGACGCACAGCCCGAGGCAGTCCGGCGAGCACAGCGGCACCTGCGGCAGGGCGAGCACGATGGCGTCCCGCACCACAGGTTCCAGGTCGATCAGGTCGTCGTGCAGGCGACTGACCTCGTCCTCTTCGGTGGTCTCGTCGGTGGTGCTGTCCGGGTACGCGTACAGCTCCGTCAGCTCCACCTCGACCTCCGCCGACAGCGGCTCCAGGCAGCGCGAGCACTCCCCTTCGACCGTTGTCGCGGCCGTGCCGGTCACCAGCACTCCCTCGACCACGGACTCCAGCAGGAGGTCGAGTTCGACGTTCCCGCCCGGCGGCACCGCGATCACCCCGAGCAGGCCGACTCCTTCGGCGGGCACAGACCGCTTCAGGGCGCGGCTGGAGCCCGCGCGACGCCCGAGGTCCCTGGTGTCGATGACCCAGGGCCCGGTCGCTGTGGGACGCGTGGACGCGTGACGGTGATCAGGCATGATGTTTGGTGTTTGCCGACGGGTGACTTACCACGGCCAGCCGGTCAAGGGTACGCGACGATGGGCGCTGACGTGAAATCGGCAGGTCCGGCGTCGTCCGTTCGGGTGTTCCGGGGGTGTTCGGCAGGGCTTCCGGGGTGTTCGGTCGGGCGTTCCGGGGGTCGGCGGCGGGTCGTCGCCGACCGCGCGAGGTGCGTTCCGGAGGTCGGGCGCGGGCGTCAGGTGCGGGCGTTCGCCTCGTGGTAGTCGAACGGCGCCGCGGCGCTCGCGACGGCCGGGCCGCGCAGGTGCGAGCGGCCCTTCCCGACGGAGCGCAGGGTGTGCGCGAGCAGGTCCTCGAAGTCGGCCAGCTTGCCGTCCACGTACGCGTCGCACTCGCTGCGCAGCCGGATGGCCTCCGACTGGGCGGCGTCCAGCACGCGGGCGGACTCGACGTGCGCGGCCTGCACGACCTCGGTCTGGTCGACCAGCCGCGCCTGCTCGGCCCGGCCCTCCTCGATCGCCCGCTCGTAGTTGGCGCGCCCGGCCTGCACCATGCGGTCGGCCTCGGCGTGCGCGCGGCCCACCAGGTCCTCGTACTCCTGGCGACCCGCCGAGATGGTCCGCTCGGCCTGGTCCTCGGACTCGGCGATCATGCGCTCGGCACGGGCCCGGGCCTCGGACAGCATCCGCTCGGCCTCGTGCTGCGCCTCGGCGACGATCCGCTCGGCGTCGGCGCGGGCCTTGCTGGTGGTCGCCTCCAGCTCGTGCTGCGCCTTGCCCACCAGCTCGTCGCGGTGGTCCAGCACGTCCTGGGCGTCGTCCAGCTCGGCCGGGATGGCGTCGCGCACGTCGTCCAGCAGTTCGAGCACGTCACCGCGCGGCACGACGCACCCGGAGGTCATCGGCACGCCACGCGCTTCCTCGACGATCGTGACCAGCTCGTCGAGGGCCTCGAACACCCGGTACACGGCACACCCCCCACGCCCACACAGCGGTACCCGTCCCAGTGTGCCCTGCCGGTCTCCCCGCGGCGGGGAGATCGGCAGGGCGTGTCCCGCGCTACCTCATCGGGTGACGTCCACCAGGACGAAGCTCGCGTAGTGGTCGGCGGTGTAGAAGTACAGCTTCGGCGTGGCGTTGCCGGTCACGATTCGCCGCGCGCCCCGCGTGGAGCTGCCGGGCGTCTTCACCGTGTACTCCTTGTAGTAGCCGGTGGCGCACGCGGGCAGGATGCGCTCGCGGTTCTGGAAAGTCTGGTTGTCCTGCGGATACGGGTAAGGCCCGCCGCGCTGGATGAGCCGAACGGTGTCGGTGGCCTGGGCGGGCAGGCCGGACAGGGCGACCTTGCGGAAGGCAGCGGTGTCGCCGCAGGGCGCTTGGAGCGCGGTGGCGTCAGCCGGGGCCGGGCCGTGGGCCGTCGCCGGGCCGGCGAGCCCGAAGGAGCCGACGAGAACCAGCAGCAGGGCGAGCAGCGCCTTGGCGCCGCGTGATGTGATCTCGCTCATGCGAGCGAACGGTAATCACTTCCAGTGATTTGCCGGCCACCGCGGGGTTAACCGGCCGTGACCGCTCAGCGGCGTTCTGCCAGGCGCTGCGCGAGGCGCGCCATGATCGACGGCGGCAGCAGGCTGGAGACGTCGCCGCCGTAGGTGGCCACGTCCTTGACCAGCGAGCTGGCCAGGAAGCTGTAGATCGGGTTGGTCGGCATGAACAGCGTCTCGACCCCGGTCAGCTGGTGGTTCATCTGCGCCATCTGCAACTCGTAGTCGTAGTCGCTGACCGCGCGCAGGCCCTTCACGATGGCCTGGATGTCGTTCTCGCGGCAGTAGTCGACCAGCAGCCCGTGCCAGGAGTCGACCCGCACGTTCGGCCACTGCGCGGTCACCTCGCGGAGCATCTCGGTGCGCTCTTCGACCGAGAACAAGGTCTTCTTGTTCTTGTTGATGAGCACGGCGACGACGACCTCGTCGAAGAGCTTCGCCGCTCTGCCGATGATGTCCAGGTGTCCGTTGGTGGCCGGGTCGTAGGAGCCGGGGCACACGGCACGCGTCATGGTTTCGGACGGTAGCACCCGATCGGACGCGTCCACTCTGACGCGTGGTCGGCATCACCCGTCGGAAGCGACGTGCTCGGCCCAGTACAGGGCCGTATCGCCGTATCGCTTGCTGCGCAAGGATTCCAGCGGGCGGGGCCAGCTCGGCTCGGCACTGCGCGCGGCGCGCTCGACGATGATCACGGTGCCGTCCGCGGTCCAGCCGTTGACCACCAGGGACCGCAGCACCCGGTGCAGTTCCTCGTCGGTGACCGCGTACGGCGGATCGGCGAAGACCACGTCGCGGGGCTGCTCGGCCGGCGTGGCGACGGCGGCCTCGGCGGCGCGGTTGACGACGGACGCGCCGGGCAGCCCGAGCGTCCTGGCGTTGGCCTTGAGGACTTCGGCAGCCCGCTTGTCCGACTCCACGAACGTCGCGTCGACCGCGCCCCGGGAGAGCGCTTCGAACCCGAGCGCGCCGGAACCCGCGTAGAGGTCGAGCACCCGCGCCCCGTCGAGGTCGACCAGGGCTTCGAGCGAGCTGAACAGGGCTTCCCGCACCCGGTCGGAGGTGGGACGGGTGCCCCGCGGCGGCACTTGCAGACGACGGCCACCGGCAGTGCCCGCCACGATCCTCGTCATGGGCGGATTATCGGCCCAGGGCCGCGCCGCCGTTGACGGCGATCACCTGGCCGGTGATGTGACCGGCTTCCGGCGAGGTGAGGAAGGCCACCGCGGCGGCCACGTCCGCCGGGGTGCCCGGACGGCCGTTCGCGGTCTGGCTGATCAGCTTCTGCCGGCGCTGGTCGGTCATCCGGTCGCCGAAGAACTCGGTGTCCTCGACGTAGCCGGGCGAGACGACGTTCGCGGTGATGCCCCGGCCGCCGAGGTCGAAGGCCAGTTCGGCGGTCCACGCCTCCACCGCCGCCTTGGCCGCGCCGTAGCTGCCGCCGCCGCGCCGGCCGGCGATCGAGCCGATCGTCACGATCCTCGCCTGGTCGGCCAGGCGCGGTTCCAGGGCCGTGGTGACCAGCACGGCGGTGATCACGTTCGCCTCGTAGTCCGCCAGCCACCGCGCGCGCAGGTCGGCGTCGCCCACGGCACCACCGGCGTTGTTGACCAGGACGTCCACTGTGGACGGCAGGTCGGGCAGCGCCGCCTCCACCGCCTCCGGCGACGCCGCGTCGAAGGCCACCGCCCGCGCGCCCACCTCCTGCGCGGTGGTCTCCAGCACGTCGGCCCGCCGACCGGTGATCACCACGTCGAGGCCGCGCTTCACCAGCTCCTCGGCGATGGCCCGGCCGATGCCCGTGCCGCCGCCCGTCACCACTGCCGTCCTCATACGAGTGCCTGCCACCATCCGTCGACCGCCGGGGGATCGTTCACGTCGATCCTTTCACCCGGACGTGGGATGGCGAGCGGGATTTCCCACGCCTTGGCCTCGCGCCAGACCCGGTCGACGGGTTCGGCCCAGTCGTGGAACGCCAGGTTGAACGTGGCCCAGTGCACCGGGATCAGCAGCCCGCCCCGCACCTCGCGGTGCGCGGCCACGCCCTCCTCCGGAGTCATGTGGATGTCCGGCCACCCCGGCCCGTACGCCCCGACCTGGATCAGCGCCGCGTCGAACGGCCCGTACTCCTCGCCGATGCGCTGGTAGCCGTCGAAGTACCCGGTGTCGCCGCTGTAGTAGACGCGGTGCTCCGGCCCGACGATCGCCCAGGACGCCCACAGCGTGTTGTCCCGCTGGAACCCGCGCCCGGAGAAGTGCTGCGCCGGCGACGCGACCAGCCGCACGCCGGCCACCTCGTGCGACTCGTCCCAGTCCAGCTCCACGATCCGGTCCTCGGGCACCTTCCACCGCCGCAGGTGCGCGCCGATGCCCAACGGCACCACGAACACCGCGTCGCCGGACCGCGTCAGCGCCCGCACAGTCGGCAGGTCCAGGTGGTCGTAGTGGTCGTGGGAGATGACCACCGCGTCCACCTGGCCGACCTCGCTGAGCTCGTGCGGCACCGCGTGCAGGCGCTTGGGCCCCACCAGGCGGGACGGCGAGCACCGGTCGCTCCACACCGGGTCGATCAGCACCCGCGCGCCGTCGATCTCCACCAACGTGGAGGCGTGGCCGTACCAGGTGATGTGCAGCCCCGACGCCGAAGCGCCCGGCGCGGCGGGGACCAGCGGCACCTCGCCCGCCGGGTGCCGCTGCTGGCCACCGAAGAACAGCTCCCGCGCCGTGTCCCCGGTACCGCCCGGGGGCATGGTGCGGGTCCGCGAGGCGTTGTGGAACCGCCCGTCGCGGAACTGCGGCGAACGCCGGACGCGCTCGCCGCCGGGGGTGCCGCCCAGCGCGGCGGGGATGTCGCGCAACGCCCACGCGACCGCACCCGCCGCCAGGCCGAGCAGCGCTGCGGTGACCTTCTTCATGGCTCCTCCAACGGCCGTCCCGACCGATGGGTTCCCAGGTGTGAGGAGATCAACCGGTCGAGTGAAGTTCTCAGGAGAAGACGACCTGCGACGTCCCGAAGCCGTCCCACGCCAGCCAGACGTCGACGTCCAGCTCGTCGTCCCGGCCGTCGTCGCGGGTGCGGCCCCGCTCGGCCACGTAGAGGCCCTGCTGGAACCGACCGGCCGTCAACCGGTCCTTCGCCCACGCTTCGAGGTCGCCGGTGACCTCGTCGCACCGCTCGACGAGTTGGTAAGCCGCCTGGCGACCGTTGTTCTCGATCACGCTGAGCTGCTGGAAGGCGTGCCCCACCGGTCATCACTCCTTGTACGAGGTCGTATACTTTCCGGATAGACGGAGGCTATATTGGGTACCCAAATAGGGCCCACGTACGAACGGGTGAATCCTTGAGGAGGCAGCAATGACCAACCCCCACCGCAGCGCCGCCCGCATCCAGGTCGCCACCACGCTGCGCCGGCTGCGCGAAGACGCCGGCATCCCGCGCGAGCGCTCGGTGGCGGCGCTGAACTGCACGCCCACCAAGATCGGCAACATCGAGACCGCCGTCAGCGGCATCAAGCAGGCGGAGCTGGAGAAGCTGCTCGACCTGTACGGGGCCGACGACGAGACCCGGGAGGACCTGCTCAGCCTCAACTCGGAGGCCCACCGCAGGCGTCCCCGGAGCAAGATCGGCGGCATGATCGCGCCGTGGCTGCGCCGCATCCTGGACGTGGAGGCGAGTGCCACCGAAGCGCTCTACTCATCGTTCGAACTGGTCCCGGCCGCGCTCCAGACCGAGCACTACGCCCGCGCGATCATGGTCGGTGGCGGCGTCACCGGCGAGGCGCTGGAGAAGAACCTGGAGCTGCGCGCCGGCCGGAGGGCGCTGCTCACCGACCGGGAACCGCCGCTGCGGATGTGGGCGGTGCTCGCCGAACCCGCGTTGCGCGCGAACATCGGCGGTCCCGGCGTGATGCTCGACCAGGTCGACCACCTCCTGGAGATGACCGAGTTGGCCCATGTCGACGTCCAAGTGATGCCGCAAGGAGCAGGGGCGCACATGCTGACCGGGACTACGCTGACCTTGTTCCGGCTGCCCGACAAACTGCCGTCGCTGGTCAGCGTCGACACGCCGTTCGGTGCCCACTTCGTCGACCGGCCCGACCAGGTGGAGAAGACGAGTCGCTGGTTCGACCACACCCGTGCGAAGGCGTTGGGAGTCGAAGAAAGCCGCGAACTCCTGATGCAGATCAAGAAGGACACCAGATGACCTTGAAGCTGCACCAGTGGACCAAGTACAGCGCGAACGGCGACAACTGCGTGGAAGTCATGCGGACGGCCGACGAGGTGCTGGTCCGCAACTCCAACCGCCCCGAAGAGGCTCCGCAGCGGTTCACCTTCAGCGAGTGGGAGTTCTTCACGCAGGGCGCGAAGCTGGGCGTCTTCGACCTCGCGTGACCGGGACGGGGTCCGCCGGACGAGCCGACGAACCCCGTTCCACCCGGTCCGGGTCCGGACACCCGCCAGGGTGCCCGGCCCGACCGCGGTCCGGCGTCACGCCGTCCGGCGTCACTCCAGGACGATCAGCAGGTCGCCGCCCTCCACCTGCTGCACGCCGCGCACCGCGAGCCGCTTGACCCGACCGGCCTTGGGCGCGGTGATCGCCGCCTCCATCTTCATCGCCTCGATGGTCGCCACGGTCTGACCCGCGTCGACCTCGTCGCCCTCGCCGACCGAAGGCGTCACCACGCCCGCGAACGGCGCGGCCACGTGACCGGCGTTGGTCCGATCGGCCTTCTCCGCCACCGGCACCTCGGCCGCGATCGACCGGTCCCGCACCTGGATCGGCCGCAACTGGCCGTTCAGGGTGGCCATCACGGTCCGCATTCCGCGTTCGTCGGCCTCGCCGATCGCTTCGAGCCCGATCAGCAGCCGCACACCGGGCTCCAGGTCGACCGAGTACTCCTCGCCCGGCCGCAGCCCGTAGAAGAAGTCCTTGCTGCGCAGGACGCTGGTGTCGCCGTACGCGTCCCGGTGCGCCTGGAACTCCTTGGTCGGCGCGGGGAACAGCAGCCGGTTCAACGTCTGCCGGCGGTCGTTCCGCAGCCCCTCGCGGTCCTCGTCGGTCAGCTCCGACACGCCCTTGGGCGCGGCCCGGCCCTGCAGCGCCTTGCTGCGGAACGGCTCCGGCCAGCCACCGGGCGGGTCGCCCAGCTCACCGGACAGGAACCCGATCACCGACGCCGGGATGTCGAACTTGTTCGGCTCCGCCTCGAACTCCTTCGGCGACACGCCCGCCCCGACCAGGTGCAGCGCCAGGTCGCCGACGACCTTGGACGACGGCGTCACCTTGACCAGGCGCCCGAGCATCCGGTCCGCCGCCGCGTACATGGCCTCGATCTCCTCGAACTTCTGGCCCAACCCCAGGGCCACCGCCTGGGTGCGCAGGTTCGAGAGCTGACCGCCGGGGATCTCGTGGTGGTACACCCGGCCCGTCGGCGCCGGGATGCCGGACTCGAAGGGCGCGTACACCTCGCGCACGGCCTCCCAGTACGGCTCGATGTCGCACACCGCCTGGAGGTCCAGCCCGGTCTCGTGCTCGGTGTAGTCGGTGGCCGCGACGATCGCCGACAGCGGCGGCTGCGACGTGGTGCCCGCCATGGACGCCGCCGCGCCGTCCACCGCGTCCACCCCGGCCTGGATCGCCGCCAGGTAGGTCGCCAGCTGACCGCCCGCCGTGTCGTGCGTGTGCAGGTGCACGGGGAGGTCGAACTCCTTGCGCAGCGCGGTGACGAGCCGTGCCGCGGCGGGCGGGCGCAGCAGGCCCGCCATGTCCTTCACGGCCAGCACGTGCGCACCCGCGCCGACGATCTGCTCGGCCAGCTTGAGGTAGTAGTCGAGCGTGTAGAGGCGTTCGTCCGGGTTGGACAGGTCCGAGGTGTAGCACAGCGCCACCTCGGCGACGGCCGTGCCGGTCTCGCGCACCGCCTCGATCGCCGGGCGCATCTGCTCCACGTCGTTCAACGCGTCGAAGATGCGGAAGATGTCGATGCCCGTCTTGGTCGCTTCTTCGACGAAAGCGCTGGTCACGGCCTCGGGATAAGGGGTGTAGCCGACCGTGTTGCGGCCCCGCAGGAGCATCTGGAGGGTGATGTTCGGGACGGCTTCCCGCAGCGCGGCAAGGCGCTCCCACGGGTCCTCGGCCAGGAACCGCAGCGCCACGTCGTAGGTCGCGCCGCCCCACGCCTCCAGCGACAGCAGCTGCGGCGTCATGCGCGCCACGTGCGGCGCCACCGCGAGCAGGTCCTTGGTGCGCACCCGGGTCGCCAGCAGCGACTGGTGCGCGTCGCGGAAGGTGGTGTCGGTGACCGCGAGCGCCTTGCTCTCCCGCAACCAGCGGGCGAAACCCTCGGGGCCGAGCTCGGTCAGCTTCTGCTTGGAGCCGGCGGGCGGCTCGGCCGCCAGGTCGATCTCCGGCAGCTTGTCCCTGGGGTCCACGGCCGACGGGCGCGCGCCGTTCGGCAGGTTCACCGTCACGTCCGCCAGGTAGGTCAGCAGACGCGTGCCGCGGTCGGCGGAGTGCCGTGCGGTCAGCAGGTGCGGGCGCTTCTCGATGAACGACGTGGTGACGCGGCCCTCGTAGAAGTCCCTGTCGTCCAGGACCGCCTGGAGGAACGGGATGTTCGTGGACACGCCCCGGATGCGGAACTCCGCGACCGCGCGGCGGGCCCGTGCCACGGCGGCGGAGAACGTCCGACCGCGGCAGGTGAGCTTCACCAGCATGGAGTCGAAGTGCGCGCCGATCGCGGTGCCCGAGCCGGTCGTGCCGCCGTCCAGCCGGATGCCCGAGCCGCCCGGCGAGCGGTAGGCGCTGATCATGCCGGTGTCCGGGCGGAAGCCGTTGGCCGGGTCCTCGGTGGTGATGCGGCACTGCAGCGCCGCGCCGCGCAGGTGCACGGTGTCCTGGCTCAGGCCCAGGTCCTCCAGCGACTCGCCGGACGCGATGCGCATCTGCGACTGCACCAGGTCGACGTCGGTCACCTCTTCGGTGACCGTGTGCTCCACCTGGATGCGGGGGTTCATCTCGATGAAGACGTAGTTGCCGTCGGGGTCCAGCAGGAACTCGACGGTGCCGGCGTTGCGGTAGTCGATGTGCCGGGCGAACCGGACGGCGTCGTCGCAGATGCGTTCCCGCAGCTCGGGGTCGAGGTTCGGGGCGGGCGCGATCTCGATGACCTTCTGGTGCCGGCGCTGCACCGAGCAGTCCCGTTCGAACAGGTGCATGACGTTGCCCTCGCCGTCGGCGAGGATCTGCACCTCGATGTGACGGGGCTCCACCACGGCCTGTTCGAGGAACACGGTCGGGTCGCCGAACGCGGACTCGGCCTCGCGGGAGGCGGCCTCCAGGGCTTCGCGGAGCCCGGCGGGGTCGTCCACCTTGCGCATACCGCGACCGCCCCCACCCGCGACGGCCTTCACGAACACCGGGAAGTCGATGTCCTGCGCCGCTTCGAGCAGGACGTCGATGTCGCTGGACGGCTCGCTGGACTTGAGCACCGGCAGGCCGGCCTCCCGGGCGGCCGCGATGGCGCGGGCCTTGTTGCCGGTCAGCTCCAGCACGTCCGCGGGCGGTCCGACGAACGTGATGCCGGCCTCGGCGCAGGCCTTGGCCAGCTCGGGGTTCTCCGACAGGAAGCCGTAGCCGGGGTAGACCGCGTCGGCGCCCGCCTTGCGGGCCGCCGTGATGATCGCGTCCACGGAGAGGTACGCCCGGACGGGGTGGCCGGGCTCGCCGATCTCGTAGGACTCGTCGGCCTTGAGCCGGTGCAGTGAGTTGCGGTCCTCGTGGGGGAAGACGGCAACCGTGCCGGCGCCCAGCTCATAGGCAGCGCGAAAAGCCCGGATCGCGATCTCGCCGCGGTTGGCGACAAGAACCTTGCGGAACATTCGGCGTTCCCTCCCAGGTCACTCGGCGGTCAATCAAGGCACGTTACCGTGCAGATCCCGCCCCTCGGGAGTTCCATCCCACGTGACGGACGTCATCGTGATCGTTCACTCACGCGGTCAAGGGGCTGTCCGGTGGGGGCACGGCCCGTGGATTGTCCCTTGCGCGCAGGCCCGGCGCAGCCCCCTGCCGGACGGGTCACACCGCCGGCGGTCGGCCCACCGCCGCGCCCACCCGGTTCACCCGATGGTGATCTTGACCCCCTCGAACGCCTGTTCGACAATTGACCGGCAAGCCCACGAACCGCACCAGCGACCACAACGAAGGAAGGAGGTCCGTGTGCCAAGTGGTGTCAGAGCGGTGGTGACCCCCTCGAACGCCCCGAGGGTCGTACCCACCTCACTGAGCCGATCCTCGGGCAGGAGTACCCGATCCACTCGCGGCCAGTGGGTGTGCCGCCGCGCCGACGACCGGTCAGGGCGTGCCGGTCGGAAGCGCGGCGCCGACTCCCGTTGTGATCATCACGGGCCGTGAACACCACTCGCATTCGCGGACATCGTCCCGGTGGCCGATGGTGAACGTCGGATAACCACCACGGACAGGGCGGCTGTGTCGGCTTTGTGAGCGCTCGATCACCGAGCCGTTACAGTGCGTTCGCTGTATCGGGTGACAGACGGTGTCGACTTCTCGGTAGGGTTGGACATATGGCCGGGGCTGAAGGGACTGGGCAGCCTGCTGCCCGCACCCATTTCGACGTTGTTCTGCGCGGGTACAACCAGCGACAGGTCAACGAGCGCGTGACACGTCTGGAGTACGACCTCAAGAACTCCAACAGATCACGCGACGCCGCCGCGTCCCAGGTGGCCGAGCTGAGCAAGCTCCTCGGCACCACCCGCGCCGAGCTGGACAAGGTCAAGGCCCAACTCGGCAACCTCGCCAACAGCCCGGTCAGTGCCACGAACGTCACCGAGCGTGTGCGCGTGATGATGACGCTGGCCGAGGAGGAGATCGCCGACATCCGCAAGGGGGCGATCGACCAGGCCAACGCCACCCGCGCCGAAGCCGAGCGGTTCGCCGCCGAGGGTCGGGCCAACCACCAGCGCGCGATGGGCGAGCTCGAAGAGCGCCGCAAGCAGCTGGAGGCCTCGCACCAGCAGCGCGCCGCCGAGCTGGACGCCACTCACCAGCAGCGCACGGCCGAGCTGGAGAAGCAGTACCAGGACCGGCTCAACGAGCTGGAGCGCTCGCACGAGGAGCTGCGCACCAAGCTGAACGCCGAGCACGAGTCGCTGATGGCCGAGGCTCGGGCCGAGCGCGAGCGCCTCGCGGCCGACCACGACGCCAAGAGCGCCGCCCTGGACGCCCGCCGGGTGGAGCTGGACGCGAAGTACAAGGGCTACCACGACGAGTTGGACAAGGAGTACGACGAGCTGCGCACGACGCTCCGCAAGGAGCACGAGGCGCACGTCGTCGAGGCCAAGGCCGAGGCCGCGCGCCTGCTCGAAGAGGCCCGCACCGAGGTCGGTGCCCTGCGCGCCGAGTCGGCGAAGCAGATCGCCGAGCTGGAGCACGAGGCGCTGGGCAAGGCCGAGAAGGCGGTGGCGGACGCGAACGCCTACGCCGAGAAGACCACCGCCGAAGCCACCGCCGAAGCCGAGAAGACGGTGGCGGACGCCAAGGCGTTCGCCGAGAAGACCACCGCCGAGGCCAAGGCCCAGGCCGACAAGACGGTCACCGACGCGAACACGCTCGCCGAGAAGACGGTCGCGGACGCCAAGGCCACCGCGGACAAGACCGTCACCGAGGCGAACGCTCTGGCCGAGAAGACCGTCGCCGAGGCCAAGGCGAAGGCCGACAAGACCATCACCGAAGCGGACGCCCACGCGGACCGCCGCACCGCCGCCGCCGACCAGAAGCTCACCGAGCTGCACAGCGCGCACCGGACCTTGTCCGAGAAGTTCGCCGAAGCCCAAGCCGCCGTCAGCCAGGCCATGACCGCTCTCAAGCCCTTGGACGCGGAAGCCGAACCGGCCTCCGAAGAGGTCCGGGAGTCCGAGCAGCCCACCAAGCAGCTCCCCCTGCCCCGCAACTGACCGGCTCCGCCCCGCACCGACTCCCGCCCCGCACCAACCCCCGCCCCGCACCGACTCCCGCACCGCACCGCGCCGGCTGACGGGACGCACCGGCTATAGCCCCGCACAGGCTGACGGGGCGCGGGCGCAGGGCGGGGCTCACGGGACTGACCGGGCTCAGAGCGGCCGGGACGCCGGCAGCTCTGAGCCTGTCGCACAGGGCAACAACGGTTCCAGCCGGACCCACTGCTCATCGGTCAGGTCATGCACTCGTCGGTCGGGTCGAGCCGCTCACCGGTCGGGAACGATGAGCGTCAGAGTGGGTCCAGGCGCGCCTTGAGCAGGCAGAACTCGTTGCCTTCGGGGTCGGCCAGGACGTGCCACTGCTCCTCCCCCGTCTGGCCGATGTCGGCCGGGCGCGCGCCCAGCTCCAGCAGGCGTTCGAGTTCGGCGTCCTGGTCGCGGTCGGTGGCGTTGACGTCGATGTGCAGCCGGGACTTCCCCCTCTCCGGCTCATCCCTGCGACTGAGGATGATCGTCGGCTGCGGACCGCCGAACCCTTCGCGCGGCCCGATCTCCACCGAGCCGTCGTCCTCGCGATCGAGCACGACGAAGTCCAGTACCTCGCACCAGAACCGCGCCAGCGCCTCGGGGTCGCGGCAACCGAGCACCAGCTCACTGATACGACATGCCATTGGCGAAACCTGCTCTCAGCCTGGGAACCGCCGGGAAGGCCACGCGCGAACCCCATGGGCTCCCAGCAGCGAAAACAATCCGGGACCGTACCGGACGAGGCGCTGCACACGCGAGGTGATTTCAGGGCTGACCGGGCTCGGGCCGCCGGCGCGCACCGGCAGCCCTGGCTCCGCGGGCCAGTCACCCCTGGCCCTGAAGGTCGATCATCCCCGGTCCCGCGGGTCGGTCACCGGGTCGAGCGGGCCGCCAGGTCGCTACTGCGGCAGCTGGTCGGCGGGCACGACTTCGGCCGGGGTGGGCACGGTCACCTCGATCGGCGTGCCCCAGTCGGTGAACCGGGTGGTCGACTGCTTGACGACCTTGCCGTCCAGCTCGAAGCGGTACTCCGCCTTGAGCGGTGCGCCGGTGTCGTCGACCCACACCGCAGCCGCGATCTTCACGCCGTACTCGGCGAGCTGGGTGTGCTGGAGCTGGATGTCCGGGTCCTCGATGACCTTCGCCATCTTCATCGGGTCGACCACGAGTTCGTAGCGGGTCGTCGGCACGCCGTCCAACTGCTCCTCGCCCCGGCCGGCGATGAGCGCCGCGCGCGGCTGCACGTAGTCCAGCTCCGCCCCCACGGTCGCGCCGGGACCGAAGCCGCGCAGCAGGGCGCCGACCTCGCCGCTGTTCTGCCGCGAGTAGAAGCCCCACCGCTTACCCTCGGGCATGGGGGCTCCGTCGACGTGCACATACAGACCGTCGCGGGCCATCACCATGTCCATCTTGCGGGCCTGGCCGCCCGTGGACATCTGCATCGCCATCGTCCCCGTCATCCCTTCGGGGTCCTGACGCAGAGTGCCGTCCACGATGTTGCGGACCTCGGTCGCGCCGCCGTCCGAGGCGAAGCCCTCGGTGTGGAACCGGGCCGTCTTCAGCTCGGTTCGCCGCTGGTCGATGCGTTCCGCCACCACCGCCAGGTCGCCCTTGGGCGGCGACGACGTCACAGGAGCCGACGACTCACCCGACGAGCACCCGGCCAGCAGAACCGGAACCAGCGCGAACGACGTCAGCACGAGCGGAAAACGGCGCACAGTGCGGCGACGATACTCCAGCCGCCGCCGGTCGCTCAGCGCAGCAGGACGTCCCAGCCGTCCCGCACCGGCGGCAACTGCATCCCCTCGAACGCCATGAAGTCCCGCCGCCACTGCGGAGCCAGCCGAGCCGACCGCACGATGTACACCGACGCGGCCACCACGCTCCCGACCGCGACCAGCGCGGCGAACCGGGCCAACCACCCGCCGTCCGCCCACACCCGCACCGCCACCAGCACCGGCAGACCGAGCACCACCAGGTCGAACAACCAGCCCACCACGTTGCGCCACCACGGCCGCGACACCAGCCGCACCCCGGCGTCGGCGATGGTGTCGCCCTCATCGGGCCCGTGGAGCCGGAGCCGGGTCGCCTCCAGCCGGCGCGTCGAGACCTCCCGCACCACCGACCACAGCGCGCCCAGGCCCAGCACCAGCAACAGCACGTCGACCAGGTGGAAGTACCACGGCGCCCCCTCGTTGGCCACCATCGAGCCGCCCGCGGCCAGCACCATGAACCCGCCGGCCGCCTTCAGCGGTCCGAGGTGCAACGTCGACAACCACGGCGGCAACAGCGACCGCACCACCTTGTCCCGGACCGCGGGCCGCCCGGCGATCAACTCCCGCACCTCGGCGCGGGCCCGGGCAACCGCAGCGTCCCGCGCCCCGGCACCCGGAGGCGCAGCAGTGCTTCCAAGCATCCTCACCGCGACCACCGACCGCTCGCGCGGCTCGGCAGCGTCCGGGGAGTCGCCCGCCTCGGGCTCGCCCGGCTTCGTGCCGGCTGCGGACTCTTCGGGCCCCGCGCCGGCCTCCGGCTCGGCCGGTTCGGCGCGGACCACCTCGGGCTCGACCAGTTCGGCGTCGAGGATCTCTTCGGGCTCGGCCGGCGCGGCGCGGACCACCTCGGGCTCGGCCAGTTCGGCGTCGAGGATCTCAGGCTCGGCCAGTTCGGCCTGGATGACTTCGGCCTCGGTCGGCCCGGCGCCGACCAGCACGGGCTCGGCCGGTTCGGCGCGAACCGCCTCGGGCTCGGCCGGTCCGCCGAGGTCGAGCCTGGTTCCCCCGAGCGTGCCCGGCTCGACCGACTCGGTGGCGAGGTCGGTCTGCTCAAGGGTCGGTGCCGTGGGTCCGTCCACTGCCGTGCGTCCGTCGACTGCCGGGGGTTCGCGCATCTAGGCCTTCTCCAGGTATTCCGCCCGTTCCTCATCCAGCAGGCCGGCCACCAGGGATGCCAGGCCCGGGTGCTCGGCCAGCTCCGGATCGGTGTCGACCACCTGGGACGCCACCTGCCTCGCCTCGGTGATCACGTCCTCGTCGCGCAGCAGGGACAGCATCTTCAACCCCGAGCGCTTGCCGGACTGCGCCGCGCCGAGGATGTCGCCCTCCCGGCGCAGCTCCAGGTCCAGTTGCGCGAGTTCGAACCCGTCCAACGTGGACTCGACCGCCCGCAACCGCTCCATGGTCGACGTGCCCTCGGGCATCTCGGTCACCAGCAGGCACAGCCCCGGCGCGCTGCCGCGGCCGACCCGACCTCTGAGCTGGTGCAGCTGGCTGACGCCGAAGCGGTCCGCGTCCATGATCACCATGACGGTCGCGTTCGGGACGTTCACGCCCACTTCGACCACGGTCGTGGCGACCAGGACCTGCACCTCGTTCCCGGCGAACGCCCGCATCACCGCGTCCTTGTCGTCCGGCGGCATGCGGCCGTGCAGGATGTCGACCCGCAAGCCCTGCAACGGGCCTTCGGCCAGGCGTTGCGCCACGTCCACCACCGCCAGCGGCGGGCGGCGGTCCGAGCCGTCGTCCTTCGGGGGCTCGGTGCCCTCCTCGCCTTCGCCGTCACCGATCCGCGGGCACACCACGTACACCTGGTGCCCCTTGCCCACCTCTTCGCGGATCCGCTGCCACGCCCGGTCGAGCCACGCCGGTTTCTCCGCCATCGGCACGACGGACGTGCTGATCGGCGATCGGCCCTGCGGCAGCTCGCGCAGCGCGGACACTTCGAGGTCGCCATAGACGGTCATCGCCACGGTGCGCGGGATCGGGGTCGCGGTCATCACCAGCACGTGGGGCGTCGAGCCGCCGGCGCGTCCGCTGAGGGCCGCCCGCTGCTCGACGCCGAACCGGTGCTGTTCGTCCACGACGACCAGGCCCAGGTCGGCGAACTCGACCTTGTCCTGGATCAGCGCGTGCGTGCCGACCACGATGCCGGCCTCGCCGGTCACGATCTCCAGCATCGCCTTCTTGCGCTGCGCCGTCGCCATCGAGCCGGTCAGCAGGGTCACCCTGGTCGCGTGCTCCGCCCCGCCCAGCTCGCCCGCCTGGCCCAGGTCGCCGAGCAGGTCGCGCAGCGACCGGGCGTGCTGGGCCGCCAGGACCTCCGTCGGCGCGAGCATCGCGGCCTGCCTGCCGGCGTCCACGACCTGGAGCATCGCGCGCAGCGCGACCATCGTGTTGTGCGTGACGACGAAGTGGTCCGTCACGTACAGCCGCGACGGGTGCGCGACCGAGATGCACTGCACCGGCTTCACGCCGACGAACTCGACCCGCTCGACGTACCGCACGGGCGTCGCGGTCCGGTCCAGCGCGTCCCGGAACGGCGGGAACTCCTCGGGCAGCCGGACGGTCACCTCGTGCTGCTCGTAGCCGTGGCGCACGATCCCCGTGCCGCCCAACGACTCCGCCAGCTCGCTCACGTACTCGGCCAGGTGCGTCGACTCGGTGCGGAACACCACGTCCGTCCCGTCGCACGACCCGCCGGTGGTCAGCAGTCCCTGCAACAGCTCGTGCCGCTCCTTGACCGGCGCGAGCTCGACGCAGTCCACGTCCGGCGCCACGACCATCGGCAGCCGCCAGCGGCGCGGGTCGTCCCGGGCCAGCAGGTCGTCCCGGATCTCCCGCAGCGCCACCACCTCGCCGGCGTGCGTGGCCCACAGGTGCTCCAGGTCGCACTCGACCGACTTGCCGTCGGACAGCACCACCCGGAACACCTCGCGCTCGCCCTGCGGGAACACGCCGGTCACGGCGGTCGGCGAGCCGTCGCCGGCGATGACCTGGGAGCCGACCTCGATGTCACCCATCGGGATGAAGCCGTCCGGCGTGAGCACCAGCGCGTCCAGCGGCTGCGCCTTGCCGGAGCCGACCTCGCCCTGCAGCAGGCGGTTCATCGGGTGCTCGCCGGACAGGTCGCGGGCGATCCGCTCGCCCACCTCCTGCTGCCCGGCGGTCAGCTCGAACGGCAGCCGCGCGTCGAACGCGTCGGCCACCAGGCCCGGCCGGGGCGGGCACGCGGGCGCCGGGCGCGCCGTCGCGGACTTGCGCCGCTGCGCCAGCGCCAGCTGCACGGCCATCGCCTCGTCCCACTTGAGCCGCTGCTGCGCCACCGCGATCGCGGGCCACCCGTCCGGCCGGTGGATGTCCCGCAGCGCCTTCTCCAACGGCACCAGGCCGCGTTCCGCGCGCAGTTCCGCCGGCAGCGGGTCCTCGGCCACGCCGTCCCACACCGCGAGCACCTGCTCGACGCAGTTGGACACGTTCCACGACTGGATGCCCTGCGCCGCCGGGTAGACCGGGATGAACGCGCCGGCGAACTTCGCCACGGTGCCGCCGGTGGCGTCGGCGTCGTCCGTCTCGTCGTCCAGCACCTGGTAGTCGGGGTGGGCGAGCTGGAGCTTGCCGTTGAACATGCCGACCTTGCCCGCGAACATGGCCTCCCGGCCGGGCAGCAGCTCCCGCTCCACCTTGCGCGAGCCGCGCCCGAAGAACACCAGGTGCAGGTCGGAGGAGCCGTCGGTGATCACCGCCTCCAGCAGCTCGCCGTTGCGGCTCTTCATCCGCCGCTGCCGGGCGCTCTTCACCCGCGCCTGCACGGTGGCGTGCTCACCCAGTTCCAGGCCCTTGATCTCGGTGAGCTTGCCGCGCTCGTCGTACCGGCGCGGGTAGTGCCGCAGCAGCTCGCCCACCGTGGTCAGGCCGAGGCCGCTCTCCAGCGCGTCGGCGCTCTTCTTCCCGAGCACCGACACCAGCTTCTCGTCGAAGGTCGTCATCCCGGCCTATTCAACTACTCGACACCGACGCTCAGCACGGCGCCGGGCTGTCCACCCCGATATGCCGCCAGTTCAACCTCCGGATGGGCGACCCTGAGGTGGTTCTCGAGCACCTCGTCCAGCCCTTCGGGGGCTTCCTCGCCGAGCAGCACCGTGACCAGTTCCCCTCCGCCCGCGAGCATCCGGTCCACCAGCCGGCAGGACAACGCCGGCACGTCCGCCGGACCGGGCTCGACCAACACGACCTCGCCGTCCAGCATGCCAAGGAGGTCACCCGGTTGGCAGCGCCCCACCCAGGTGATCGCCTCCCGCTCGGAGACCTTCACCTCGCCCCGCCGGGTCGCGGCCGCCGCCTCGGCCATCGCCACCACGTCGTCGCCCGGCCGCCTGGAGGGGTCGTGCACGGCCAACGCCGACAGCGCCTGCACCGGCGAGAACGTCGGCACCACGACCACGTCCTGCCCGGACGCGACCGCCTGGGCCACCGCCTCCTCCAGCGGTTCGCGCAGGTCCGGGTCGCCGGGCAGCAGCGTCACGTGCCGGGCGCGGGTGCTCACCACGACGGCGAGCAGGTCCGCCGGGTTGTCGGTCGGCTCGGCCACCACCGCGCCCTCGGACCGGAACAGCTCCGCCGCGCCCTCGCCCTCCACCAGCACCACGACCGCCCGGTCGCGCACGAACCGGGGGGCCTGGGCGGTGATCTGGTCGGCGAACCGGGCCACCGTGATCCGGTGCGGGCGGCCGTGCGCGATACCGGCCTCGACGGCCGCGCCGATGTCGTTGCAGTGGACGTGCACGGTCCACAGGTCCGCGCCGTCGCCCACCACCGACACGCAGTCGCCCAACGCGGCGAGCCGCTGCTTGAGCAGGTCGGTGTCGGAGGCGCCGTCGAGCAGGTACATGACCTCGTACTCGTACTCGGCGGAGCCCGCCTCACGGGCCGTGGTGAGCGATTCCGGGGTCCGCGGCGGCGAGGCGGCGAACGGCACGTCCAGCGGCCGGCCGGTGATCACCGCGACCAGCGTGTCCAATAGCACGACCAGGCCCTTCGCGCCCGCGTCCACCACACCGGCCTCGGCCAGCACGGCGAGCTGCCGGGGCGTGTCCGCCAGCGCCAGCGCACCGGCCTTCGCGGCGGCCGTGACCACGTCGTCCAGGTTGTCGGACGGGCAGTCGCGAGCGGCTTCCGCAGCGGCGTGCAGCACGGTCAGCACCGTGCCGGGCACCGGCCGGGAGACGGCGGCCGTGGCCAGTTCGTCGGCGCGGTGCAGGGCCCTGCGGATCGCCTGCGCACCGGCCGTGGCGGCGTCCTGCGCGGCCTCGGCCAACCCCCGCAGCACCTGGGACAGGATCACGCCCGAGTTGCCCCGCGCGCCCGCCAGCGCGCCCCGCGCGAGCGCGGCCAGCGCCTGCCCGACGGAGTCCACCGGGGTCCTGAGCAGGGAGTCCTGCGCCGACCGCATGGTCTGGGAGAGGTTGGTGCCGGTGTCGCCGTCGGGGACCGGGAAGACGTTGATGCGGTCGATGTCGTCGCGGTTCGCATCCAGGGAACGGACACAGGCGTCCGCCCACTGGCGCACCGCGACCGCATCGAGAGCCTGCATGGCGAGGAGGGTATTCGACCCGGTTTGGAGGGGACGCCCGCCATTGGCTACCCTGTCCAGGTTGCCATGCCCGGCTGAGGCTTGTGCACGCTTGCGCGCCCGCCGGGGCGTGAGTACCGCTTAAGAACCTTAAGGAGTGGCTGACGTGGCTGCCGTGTGCGACGTCTGTGGCAAGGGGCCGGGCTTCGGCAAGTCGGTCTCGCACTCCCACCGGCGCACCAATCGTCGGTGGAACCCGAACATCCAGACCGTGCGCGCGAAGGTCTCCTCTTCGCAGCGCCAGCGGCTGAACGTGTGCACCTCGTGCCTGAAGGCGGGCAAGGTGGTGCGCGGCTGAGACCGCGTTCGAAGCGTTGCCGAAGGCCCCCGGAACCTGGTTCCGGGGGCCTTCGCGTGTGCTCTCACCCGATGCTGACCGGCCACCGCGACCCGGCTGCGGCAACCAGGCCGCGGCAACTCGGCTACGGCGACCCGGCTACGGCGATTTGGCTACGGCAGCTTCCAGTCGATCGGCGCCGCGCCCTGGGCGACCAGGAGTTCGTTCGCCTTGCTGAACGGTCGCGAGCCGAAGAAGCCCGCCGCGGCCGACAGCGGCGACGGGTGGGCCGACTCCACGCACGGGAACGGCGCGAGCACCGGCTTGAGGTTGCGGGCGTTGCGCCCCCACAGGATCGCCACCAGCGGCTCGTCGCGGGCCGCCAGCGCCTTGATCGCCTGCTCGGTGACGGCCTCCCAGCCCTTGCCCTGGTGGGAGTTCGACTTGCCGGGCTGCACGGTGAGCGCCCTGTTGAGCAGCAGCACGCCCTGCTCGGTCCACGGGGTCAGGTCGCCGTTGGAGGGCTTGGGGTGGCCCAGGTCGTCCATGTACTCGCGGTAGATGTTGATCAGGCTCTTCGGGATCGGCCGGGTCTCCGGCGACACCGAGAAGCTCAGGCCCACCGCGTGGCCCGGCGTCGGGTACGGGTCCTGGCCGACGATGAGCACGCGCACGGCGTGGAACGGCTGCTGGAACGCGCGCAGCACGTTCTCCCCGGCCGGCAGGTAGGTCCGCCCGGCGGCCACCTCCGCGCGCAGGAACTCGCCCATCTCGGCGATCCGATCGGCTACCGGGGCCAGTGCCTGCGCCCAGCCGGCTTCCACGACTTCCTCAAGCGGACGTGCCACGGCCGGACCTTATCTCAGTCGAGACGACGGAGATCCTTGCGGTAGGTCAAGATGTTGTTCACGTACTTGTCGATCGCGAACTGCCACGCGCCGTCCGGGACGACGTACCCCTCGCGGATCTTCGCAGGCACGCCCAACGCCATCGACCGCGTCGGCACGTGGCCGTTGAACGACACCACCGCGCCCGCGCCGACGATCGCGCCGGTCTCCACAACGGAACCGTTGAGCACCACCGAGCCGGACGCGATGAGGCACCGGTCGGCGATGGTCGCGCCCTCGATGTGCACGTTGTGGCCGATGACGCACTCCTCGCCGATCAGCACCGGGTGCACTTCGGTGCAGTGGACGACCGTGCCGTCCTGGACGGACGTGCGCGCGCCGATCTCGATGCGCCCGTAGTCACCGCGCAGCACGGCCTGCGGCCACACGGACGCGTGCGCGTTGATGTGCACGTCTCCGATCACCGTGGCGTCCGGGTGCACGTAGGCGTCCGCGTGGATCACGGGCTCGTAGTCGCCCAATGCATAGATCGCCACCGCGACCCTCCTCAGTGGTCCTAGAGATCCTTCGCGTAGCAAAGGCTTTCCGGATGATGCCGGTAGACACCGAAGTTGTCGATGCGGCGGTAGCCACTCGACTCGTAGAGCCCGATCGCCTCCGGCTGCCGCAGGCCGGTCTCCAGCACCATCCGCCGACGCCCCGCGACGCGCGCGGCCGTCTCCAGCCCGGCGAGCACGACCCGCGCCAATCCCTTGCCCCGCAACGAGTCCGCTGTGTACATGCGCTTGATCTCGGCGTCGCCGACCCGGATGGAACCGTCCGCCACGTCGTGCGCCCGCCACCCGCCGCAGGCCACCGGCACGCCGTCCAGGTACCCGACGACGAAGTGGCCCAGCGGCGCGGCGAACTGCGCCGGGTCGACCGGCGTGGCGTCCTGCTCGCCGTAGCGGACCACGAACACCTGCTGGAGCTCCGCGATCAGCTTCGCCGAGTCTGGATGATCATACGCCCGAGTGCATATTTCCACACCGGTCAGGCTACCTACCGCCAGTGCTCCCAGCCAGGGGGTTTCTCGTACGCCCGACCGTCCACAGTCACCCCGCTGCCGTGCCGCACGGTGCCGATCGTGCGCCACCCCTCGGGGACCGCCGCCGGCTCCGGGAACGTCGCGGCCAGCGCGTGGTCCTCCCCTCCGGTCAGCACCCAGTGCCGCGCGTCGGCCCCCAGCGCGGAAGCCACGTCCAGCAGTCGCGGGTGGACCTCCAGCAGCTCCGTGCGGATGTCGATGCCGATGCCCGACTCGTCCGCGATGTGCCCGAGATCGGCCAGCAGCCCGTCCGAGACGTCGATCATCGCCGTCGCGCCGGCCGCGGCGGCCTGGGGCCCGGCCGCGTAAGGAGGTTCGGGATTCCGCTGTGCCCCGACGACGGCCACCGGCGACCGGAACCCGCGTCCCAGCACGGCCAGCCCACCGGCGGCCCACCCCAACCGCCCGCACACGGCCACGACATCACCCACTTGGGCTCCCGACCGGGTGATCGGCTCGAACCCGCCCATGTCGCCCAGCGCGGTAACGGAGATCACCAGTGTCGCGGAGGACACCATGTCCCCGCCCACCACGCCGGCACCCGCGACGGCCGCCTCCTGCCACAGCCCGGCGGTGATGCCCTCGACCAGGGAGGACGGGGTGTCGGGCGGGCAGGCCAGGCCGATGAGCAGCGCCGTGGGCATGGCGCCCATCGCCGCCACGTCGGCCAGGTTCACCGCCGCCGCCTTGCGGCCCACCTGCTCGGGAGACGACCAGTCGAGTCTGAAGTGGACACCCTCGACGAGCACGTCCGTGGACACCACCACCCGCCCGTCGGGTGCGGCCACGACAGCCGCGTCGTCACCCGGCCCGAGCAGGGTGGTGGGCGGCTGCGTCCGACCTGCCGTCACCCGGCGGATGAGACCGAACTCACCCACTTCAGCGACCGTGTCCGCGTTCCGCGGCGGCTCCGGACGCAAGATTGCCTCCCGTTCTGAGCATTCGGAACCCCGACTGGGGTACGTTGCTGACCACGTTCCTACCCCGACCTAACCTGTCGCGACGAAGGGGCACGCCGTGGTGCACGCATACATCCTCATCCAGACCGAGGTCGGGAAGGCAGCCGCCGTCGCGGCCGAGATCTCCGGCATCCCCGGAGTGGCCACGGCCGAAGACGTCACCGGCCCGTACGACGTCATCGTGCGCGCCGAAGCGGACACCGTCGACCAGTTGGGCCAACTGGTGGTCGCCCGCATCCAGAACGTCGAGGGCATCACCCGAACCCTGACCTGCCCGGTGGTCCACCTGTAGCCCCGTGTTGTCATAACGGGGTGGCACCGGAACCAGAACCCACCCCGCTGCTCCCCAGACCGCTGCTGGCGGTGGCCGTAGGCCTGCCGGCACTGCTGGCGGCAGGCGTCGCGGCCGTGGGCCTGTTCCTGGGCACGGGCGGGCAGGACGAACCGGCCGACCCCACCTCGGCCCGTTCCGGCCCGGTGGCGCTGGTGCCGGTACCCGCGCCGAAGGCCGAGGGCGAGGAATGCCAGGCGCTGCAGAGCAAACTGCCCATGCAACTGGTCTCCAACGGAGCCACCCTGCCGCGCCGGGAACTGGCCGCACCCGCCCCGCCCGGCGCCGTCGCCTGGGGCGACACCCGCCACGACCCCATCGTGCTGCGGTGCGGCCTGGACCGACCGGCCGCCCTGACCCCCGGCTCCACCCTGCGCGTCGTCTCCGACGTGCAGTGGCTGGAGATCACCGAGGGCACCACCGCCACCTGGTACGTCGTGGACCGCCCGGCCTACATCGCGTTGACCATCCCGTCCGACGCCGGCACAGGGCCACTGCAGGACATCTCGACGACCGTCCGCGACACCCTGCCCACCACCCCCGTGGACACCCGGGGCAACTGACCCCGCGGCCAGGACGCCTTTCTCCGCACCGGAAGCGCGATCCAGGCGGACGTGGCCTCCGGCCCCCCGTCACCGCAACCCGGTCCCCCGGGCCAACGCCGTCTCGATCAACGTCGTCAGCAACGCCGAGTACCCGATCCCCGTCTCCGCCCACATCCGCGGGTACATCGAGATCGGCGTGAACCCCGGCATGGTGTTCACCTCGTTGATCACCAGCTCGTCGTGGTCGGTGACGAAGAAGTCCACCCGCGCCAACCCCTGGCAGTCCAACGCCCGGAACGCCGTGACGGCCGTCGCCCGCAACTCCTGCGCCACCCGCGGCTCCAACGCCGCCGGGATGTCGAACTCGCACACGTCGTCGAGGTACTTGGCGTCGAAGTCGTACCAGTCGACCTCCCCGCCCACGATCCGCAGCTCGGCCGGCACCGAGGCCTCCACCCGACCGTCCGGGAACTCCAGCACCCCGCACTCGACCTCGCGACCGGCCACCGCGGCCTCGATGATCACCTTCGGGTCCGTCTTGCGGGCCAGCGCGATGGCGCTGTCCAGGTGCGCCCAGTCCGCCACCTTCGAGATGCCGACCGACGAACCCGCCCGCGCCGGCTTCACGAACACCGGCAGCCCCAACCGGTCCCGGTCGTCCACCGACAGCGTCTCCTGGTCCCGGCGCAGCACCACGTACTCGCCCACCGGCAGCCCGGCGCCGTGCAGCAGCCGCTTGGTGAACTCCTTGTCCATCGCCACGGCGGACGCCAGCACGCCGGGCCCCACGTACGGGACGGACCCCAGTTCCAGCAGGCCCTGGATGGTGCCGTCCTCGCCCCACGCCCCGTGCAGCACCGGGAACACCACGTCGACCTCGCCCAGCACCTCGTCCGGCGCCACCGGCACGAGTTGCCCGCCCGACGCGGGAACCAGCGAGTTCACCGTCGGCAACCGGCGGTCGCGCACCTCCAGCGCCCTGGTGTCGTCCGCGCCGATCACCCACCGGCCCTCGTCGTGGGTGATGCCGACCGGCACGACCTCGAATCGGTCGCGGTCCAGGTGCGGGAGGATGCTGCCGGCGGACAGGCAGGAGACCGTGTGCTCGCTGCTGCGCCCGCCGAACACCACGGCGACCTTGGTCTTGCGTCGAGTCATGGTTTCCGACCCTACCCGGATGGCTCAACCGCGCTCAGCTCGGACGCAGCAGCTCCACCAGCACCGGCAGGGCGTCGACCAGCTGCTCCCGCGAGCACGCCCCGTAGCCGATCGCGACCCCGAACACCTTCGGCCGCCCCGCGTGGTGCCGGGCCAACCCGTCCAGCCTCAGCCCGCGCGCCTCGGCGGCGACCAGCAGCTCCCGCTCCTCGGCCGCATCCCCCAGCAGGACCACCACGTGCGCGCCGGCGTCGTCCCCGAGCACCTCGACCCCCGCCGAGGCCAATGTGGACGCCACCAGCGCCCGCCGCTCGGACAGCTCCCGCCGCAGCTTCCGCAGGTGCCGGCCCAGGTCCCCGGTCCGCGCCAGCTCCACCAGCACCCGCTGCCCGGCCGCCGACGGACTGGTGCCCGTCCGGTCCCGGTGCGCCAGCACCTCGGCGGCGATCGGCTCGGGCGCGACCATCCACCCCGCGCCCAACGTCGGCGTCAGGATCTTGCTCGTGGTGCCCAGGTGCACCACGACGTCCGGGGCGAGCGCCGCCAACAACGGCAGCGGAGCCACGTCGTAGCGCAGCTCGCCGTCGTAGTCGTCCTCGATCACCAGCCAGCCCTCACGACGGGCGCGCTCCACCAACGCCACCCGCCGGCCGGCCGACATCCGCCCGCCCATCGGGTACTGGTGCGCCGGCGAGCAGTAGACGCCCCGGACACCCTCCGGCACGCCCTCGACCAACAACCCCTCGGAGTCCACCGGAGCCTGCACGACCTTGATCCGCGCCGACCGCAACGCGCCCACGGCCCGCTGGTACCCGGGCTCCTCCACGGCGACCACGTCGCCGGGCCGCAACACCGCCGACGCCAACTCCACCAGCGCCGCCGTGGTCCCGCCGGTCGCCAGCACCGACTCCTCGCGCAACCCGCCCCGCACCGCCAACCCCCGGTGCCGCAACAGGTGTTCGGCCACCACTTCCCGGTACTCGGGCAGCCCGCCCCGCTGGGGCCGGAACAACGGCAGCGAGTCCGCCGCCGCCCGCCAGGCCCGCCGCCACGCCGCCCGGTCCAACCCCTCCGCCCACGGGGCTCCGGGCGCGAAGTCGATCACGTCCACCGCCGGCTCCGGCGCGGACACCCGACGCGGGCGCCCTTTCAAGGACCCCGGCGGCGTCGTCGTCACGTAGGTGCCCGACCCGTGCCGCCCGGCGATCCAGCCCTCGGCGTGCAGCTGCTCGTATGCTGCTGCCGTCACGGTCCGGCTCACGCCCAGCCGCTCGGCCAGCGCGCGGGTCGACGGCAGCCGGTCGCCGCTGCGCAGCCGCCCGTCGGCCGCCGCCGCCCGCAACGCCTCGGCGAGCTGCACGGCCAACGGCTCGGCCGCTGAGCGGTCCAGGGTCACCGGCAGCGCGGTCTCCGTCAAAGTGGCCTCCTCACTTTGCCGGGGATTGGCACTTGAAGAATGCCACTTTACCGGTGAGGCTGCGGTCATGACGTTGTCACCGACGCCCCGGAGCACCATCAAGCGCGGCCGCAATCGCGCCGTGACCGAACGGGACGCCCTGTACGCCGTGCTCGACGCCGCCCTGGTCTGCCACCTCGCCGTGGTGGTCGACGACGCGCCGCTGGTCCTGCCCACCGGCTTCGGCCGGGACGGCGACACCATGTTCCTGCACGGTTCCACGGGCGCGCGCAGCCTGCGCGAGGCGGCGACCGGCATCCCGGTGTGCGTGGCGGTGACGCTGCTGGACGGCGTGGTCTACGCGCGCTCGGTGTTCGACCACTCCATGAACTACCGCGCCGCCGTCGTCCACGGCACCGCCGTGCCGGTCACCGACCCCGCCGGGAAGACCCACGCGCTCCAGGTGCTCACCGAGCACATCGCGCCCGGCTCCTGGGACTACGCCCGACTGCCCACGGCCAAGGAGCTGGCCGCCACGTCGGTGCTCGCGCTGGACCTCACCGAGGCGTCGGTGAAGATCCGCAGCGGCCCGCCCGGCGACGAGGACGAGGACGTCGCCGCCAACGCCAAGTGGGCGGGCGTGCTGCCGCTGCGCACCCACTGGGGCGAGCCGGAGCCCGACCCGGCGCTGGTCGGCGACTGGGACGTCCCCGCGCACGTCAGCGGACGGAAGTAGCCCCGTCCACCGGGTCGAACCGGTACGGGCGCATGGTGCGACCGCCGTCGCGGTACACGTGGATCGTGACGGCGGGGTCCGGCCCGTCGTTGCGCACCTGGTGCACGTAGTCCGGGCCGAACACCCGGGACTGGCCCGCCACCAGGTGGTGCAGCACCTGGGTCCGGCCGGGCGCGACGATCTCCGTCAGCGAGCCGCTGACCAGCGTGAAGGCCCCGGTGCTGGGGCCGTGGTCGTGCAGGTCGGTGTGCTGGCCGGGCAGCCAGCCCATCAGCCAGACCTCCTGCTCGGGCGTCTTCTCGACCAGGGCGGAGAAGCGGGTGTCGGGGTCGTAGCGCAGCAGGTGGGCCCAGCGCTCCCGCCGTGCCGCCATGTCGAGCGCGATCCGCACGGGGTGCAGCGCGGCGTGCGACTGGGGCAGGGCGATCGTGTTCTCCGGAACGGCGAACATGGTTCCTTCTCGGGAGGAAGTGCGGTTGTGCAGGCGTCAGAGGCCTGCGGGACGCAGGTCGATCACCGAGGAAGACAGAGCGCGCTGGCGACCAGGCCGAGGTCGATGTGACCCCGCCCGTCGATCATGGCGCGGAAAGACATGCCGAAAGACTCGCAGGACCTCCCCACCGGAGCAACCGCATCCCACGAATTGGACCCCCTATCACCCGTTGGAGCGACACCGGCCCTCAGCGCACTTCGACACGTCAGCGCGACCGCAGCACGTCAAAGCGACCTCTGCACGTCGGCGCGACCAGAGCACGTCGGCACGTCAGAGCGATCGCAGCACGTCCGCCACGAGATCCGCCGTGTCCTCGCACCCCGCCGACAGCCGGACCAGCCCCTCCGGCACCGGATCGCCCCACTGCGCCCGCCGGTCCAGCGTCGTGTGCAGCCCGCCGAAGCTGGTCGACGCGGCCACCAGCCGCGACCGCTCCAGGAACGAAGCCACCGCGGCGGCGTCCCGCAGCACGAACGTCAGCACCCCGCCGAACCGCCGCATCTGCCGTGCCGCCACCTCGAACGCCGGGTCCTCCGGCGCACCCGGCCAGCGCAGCCCGGACACCTCCGGCCGCACCTTCAACGCCTCGTGCAGGGCCGCCGCGTTCTGCGCCTGCCGCGCCAGCCGCAGGTCCAGCGTGCCCAGCCCGCGATGCGCCAACCAGGCCTCGAACGGCCCCGGGATGGCGCCACCCACCGTCCGCGCCGAACGGACCCGCTCCGCCAGCTCTTGATCCACAGTGGACACGTGCCCGAGCAGGACGTCGCTGTGCCCGGCGACGGCCTTGGTGTCGCTGCTCACCACGATGTCCGCGCCCAACGCCAGTGGTCGCTGCCCCAACGGCGTCGCGGTGGTGTTGTCCACCGCCACCAGTGCCCCCGCCGCGTGTGCCCGCGCGGCCAGGGCGGCGATGTCGCACACGTCCAGCCCGGGGTTCGACGGCGACTCCAGCAGCACCAACCGCACCCCGTCGAACGACGGGTACGGCCCCACGGTGGGCGCTTCCACCACGTTGACCGGCATTCCGGCGACCAGCGTCCGGCTCAGGTAGTACCCGTCGGCGGGAACCACGACGGTGTCACCGGGCGCCAGGACCACCCCCAGCAACGTGGAGATCGCCGCCATCCCGGACGGGAACAGCACCGCCTCGCCGCCGTCCAACTCCCCCAGCGCCGCTTCCAGCGCCCGCCAGGTCGGGTTGTGCGAACGCCCGTACGTGTCGGAGCCGCCCAGGTGGTAGGCCGACGCGAACACCGGGCCCGCCATGAACGGCTCGCCCGCCGCGGCCGACACCGAGTGCACCACCCGCGTGCCGTCACCCCACTCGCTCACCACCACACCCGACCCATCGCAAGACCCCGCCCGGTGCCGCACGCAGTGACGCACGCACTGCTGACGCACGCGCTGACGCGCCCGCCACCGCACGCACCACCCGACCCGCTGCCGTACCCGCTCACTGCCGTTCCGCCTTACGTTCCCGACCCAGCAACGCCGCCGTCAGCGCACGCGGGTCCAACCCGTCGTGGCACACCCCGTGCACGCCGTCCGTGATCGGCATGTCCACGCCCAGCCGCGCGGCCAGCTCCCGGATCGACGAGCACGACTTCACCCCCTCGGCGACCTGTCCGTGCGCGGCGTCCTGCGCCTGCGTCACGGTGTCGCCGCGGCCGAGCCGTTCGCCGAACGACCGGTTGCGCGACAACGGCGACGCGCACGTGGCCACCAGGTCGCCCAACCCGGCCAGCCCGGCGAACGTCAACGGGTCCGCGCCCAGCGCCGCGCCCAGCCGCGCCGTCTCGGCCAGGCCGCGCGTGATGATCGACGCCATCGTGTTGTCGCCGAACCCGAGCCCGGCCGCCATGCCGCACGCCAGCGCGATGACGTTCTTGCACGCGCCGCCCAGCTCGCAGCCCACCACGTCCACGTTGGTGTAAGGCCGGAAGTAGGAGTTGGAGCACGCCTGCTGGAGGTCCACCGCCCGGTCGTGGTCGGTGCACGCGATGACCGTCGCGGTCGGCTGCTCGGCCGCGATCTCCTTGGCCAGGTTCGGCCCGGACACCACCGCGACCCGGTCCTCCGGCACGTCCGCCACCTCGCGGATGACCTCGCTCATCCGCTTGAGCGTGCCCAGCTCCACGCCCTTGGCGAGGCTGACCAGCGTCGCACCGGCCGGCAGGGCGGAACGCCACTGCCCGAGGTTCGCCCGCAGCGTCTGGCTCGGCACGCCCAGCACCACGGCCCGCGCCCCGTCCAACGCCTTCCCGGCGTCGGCGGTCGCCACCAGGTTCGGCGGCAGCACGGTCGTCGGCAGGTAGCCCGAGTTGACCCGCGACCGGGTGATCTCGTCCGCCACCTCCGCGCGCCGCGCCCACAGCACCACGTCCGTGCCCGAGTCGGCCAGCACCTTCGCGAAGGCCGTGCCCCACGACCCCGCACCCATCACCGCGACGCGCTCCACGTCAGTTCTTCTTCGAGTAGAAGCCGTCGGGCGCGGGCTCCTGGCGGATGTCCGCCAGCAGGTCCTTCACCTCGCCCATGAGCACGTCGGTCACCTCGCGCAGCAACGAGATCGACTGGGGCTTGGCGCGGTGGGCGGACAGGTCGACCGGAGCACCGACCTTCGTCACCACGGTCTTGCGCGGGAGCGGCCGGAACTTCCCGCGGTAGTGGTCGTACACGTCGCGGGTGCCCCAGCGGGCGGCCGGGATGACCGGCACGTCGTGCTCCAGCGCCAGCCGGGCCACGCCGGTCCGCGAGTTCATCGGCCAGCCGTCCGGGTCGCGGGTGATCGTCCCCTCCGGGTAGATGATCACCAGCAGGCCTTCCTCCAGCGCCTCGTGCGCCGCCCGGAGGCTCTGCTGGGCGTCGGCGGTGCCCCGGTAGACCGGGATCTGCCGCGCGCCCTTGACGACCGTGCCGAGCACGGGGACCTTCCACAGGCTGTGCTTGGCCAGGAAGTGCGGCACGCGCCCCTGCTTGTGGGTGAACACCGCGTCGTAGACCGGGTCCAGGTGGGACACGTGGTTCATCACGATGAGCGCGCCACCCGTCTTCGGGATGTGCTCCACGCCTTCGTTGCGCCGCCGCGCCATCAACGCGGTGGCCGGGTAGAAGACCGCCGCCGCGACCCCGACCCAGAACCCGCCCTTCTCCTTCGCCACTGCACTCCCCATCGGATTGCGCCGCCTCCGGCGTCGCGGACTCGGCCGCCCGGCAAGTCGGCACGTCGAGCCGGATTTCCGGTGGTCACGCTCTTCGATCGCCGGAAATCCGCCTCGACCTGCCGACGCGGCCTCGTGGGAGAGTATGGCTGTATGCGCGCGGATGTGGACCTGGTGGTGCCGGTCAAGACCCTGCAACGGGCGAAGACGCGGCTGGTGGGCGTGACCGACGACCGGCCGGCGCTGGCGCTGGCGTTCGCCCTGGACACCATCGCCGCCGCGCTCCCCGCCGTGCGCAGCGTGCTGGCGATCACCGAGGACCCGGCGGTGGCCGCGGAGCTGCGGGCGATGGGCGTGGGCTCGATCCCCGGCCCGGAGGGGCTCAACGAGGCGCTGCGGTTCGGCGCGGCCGTCCTCCGACGCCGCGACCGGCACCGCGTGGTGGGCGCCCTGCAGGCCGACCTGCCCGCGCTCCGGACCGACGAGCTGGAACTCGCGCTGGCCGCCGCCGGCGGGCGGGCGTTCTGCCCGGACCGGCAGGGCACCGGCACGACGCTGCTGCTGTCGGCGCCCGGACAGGACCTGGAGCCGAGGTTCGGCGTCGGGTCGGCGGAGGCCCACGCGGCGGACGCGCAGGTGTTGGTCGGACCGTGGCCGACGCTGCGCAACGACGTGGACACGGCGGCGGACCTGGAGCTGGCGACCCGATTGGGACTGGGGCCCCGCACCTGCGAGGCCCTCAGCCCGGTCTGCTGACCACTCGATCCCCCGACCTACCCGGCCCGCTGACCTACCCGGCCCGCGGACCGGGCCGATCTGTCGGCCCGCCCGGTCCGCGGACCGGGCGGGTCCGTGGCCGGCCGGCTAGCAGCAGGCCGAACCGTCACCGCAGCCGCGACCGCTCAGCATCGGGCACGCGTACCCGTAATCCGGGTCCGGAGCCAGCGGCAAGCGCTTGCGCGGGCCGTCGGTCGACCTGAACGACGCCGCGACGGGCGCGGTCTTCAGCGTCACGTTGGTGTGCGTCGCCTGGGCGTCGTACGCGGCCTTGGTGAGCTTCAGCACCTCCACCCCGCGCGCGAAGTCCGCCACGATCACCCGGTCGCGGTGGAAGTACGGCGCCCACGACACGGCGCCCTCCGGTCGCCAGTAGGCGACCTGGATCGGGTTCTTCGGGTCGGTGATGTCCAGGAACCGGGTGCCCTGCTCGTACCAGGAGTACGCCACGATCCGCTTCTGCACGTCGAAGTAGTGCGCCGAGCAGAACACGTCCGGGCCGGGCAGGGTGCCCTCCTGGTCGTCCGGGCTCCAGATGCCGACGGTCTTGAGGGTGAACGGCTTGTCCGGCGTGGCCCGCCACGACTCCCCGTTGGTCGAGCCCTCCAGGGACGAGATGACGAACCGCCCCTGGTCCTTGCACGTCGGGGACTCGTAGGCCTCCTCGGTGTGCAGCAGCAGGCTGCCCGCCGGGTGCTCGCGGGTCGGCTTCGGGCCGTCGTGCAGGGTCCGGCCGACCGGTCGGAACGAGTTGTGCGAGAACGACGTCGGCATGTCCAGCTTCGGGGCTGCGCCGCCCGCGTACGGCACCGGGTCGTACGGCGTAGCCTCGCGCACCTTGCCGGTCAGCGGATCCCGGTGCCAGCCCCGCGTGTAATAGCCGCGGGTGCCGCCGGTGCCCGCCACCCACGCGATGCCCGCGCCGTCCACCTGGACGTCGTGGGTCATGTGCGTCTCGCCCTGGTTCCGGTTCAGGTCCACGTACGTGGCCAGGGTCTTGGGGTTGCGCGGGTCGCGCAGGTCGGTCACGAACACCTTGCCGGAACGGCGGTAGGAGTCCGGGTCGGTGGACGGCGTGCCGTCGTAGCCCGTCGTCCACAGGTAGGTGCAGTCGTTGATGCACGTGGTGATGTGGCCGGTGCCCATCGAGGCGAAGTTCAGCAGGTCCAGCTTCGCCGGGTCGGCCGCCGAGATGACGTAGACGCCGGTCGGCCGCTCGTTGCCGGGCTTGCGGCCGAACGCGTTGCGCTCCCGGGCCAGGAACACCAGCTTGCGCTTCGGGTCGACGGTGACGTCCTCGTTCTCCCAGAACCGCTGCTCCGGGTCGTCGCCGGGCAGCGCCAGCTCCTGCTTGGTCAGGTGGTCCAGCAGCTTGGGGTCGTCCTGGTCGGTCACGTCGTAGGTCTTGAGGCCGAACGTCCCGCTGACGAACATCACGTCGCGGTGCCGGTACTGCACGAAGTTGATGGAGATCGCGCCCACGGTGTCCGGGATCGTCTTGCGCAGCTCCACGTTCTTCGCGGCCGGCGCGAGGCCGTTGCCCGGAGCACGGGCCGTCGCCGCTTCGCCCTGCCCGACGGGTGCGTCGGGAACGGGTGCCGCCGTAGCGCTGCCCAGGCCCAGGAAGGCGAACAGCACCCCCGCGACCACCCCTGCCAGAAACCTCATGCCCGCCACTCCTCCTTCACGCCCACCAATCCACACGGTAATGGGACTATTGCGGAGCGTGTCAGGTCCGCAGCCGGAGCCACCACCCCCGATCGGCTAGCGTTGCCCGCCGTGGCAGAGCAGGCGACGGTGAGCGCGCACCACCCCGACGGTTCGGCGACCGTGCTGCGCGACGACGGGTTGCTCGTCGACGTGCCCGCCGCCGCCGTGGCCGAGGGTGGCTGGCGGACGCTGCGGCCCGGCCAGCGCGTCACGCTCGACCGCGACCCCGACGGCACCGTCCGCGCCGCGCGACGCCCGGTGTGACGCACGGCGCGCGCGTGACTCTCGACTCGCCGCGCCGCACCGGAACGGCCTTGCCGTCCCGCCTGACCGCGCCGGGTGTGCGTGGGCTTCGGCGTCACGAAGAGTTCGGCGGGCCGCCGCGTCCGGTGTGACGCGGAGTTCATCTCGTCGTCGGCTGCGATCAGCGCGAGCCCGCGCGTTGTGGGGAACAATGCATTCGTGAGCACGGACAACACCCCCGAGCAGCCCGCGCCCAAGCGACGCACGAGGACCCCGCGGACGCAACCCGCCGCGAGCGCGCCCCGCCGTCGTCCGCGTCCGGCCGTCCGACGCGGCGGCACCAGCGCCGAGACCCAGCCCGAGACGCCGCCCCGCTCGTTCCCGAGTTCACCGCCCGCCGTCACCGCCACCGCGGCGCAGGCCGACCTGCCCGACGACCGCTACTTCAACCGGGAACTGTCCTGGCTGGACTTCAACGCGCGGGTGCTCGCGCTCGCCGAGGACGCCTCCCAGCCGCTGCTGGAGCGGGCCAAGTTCCTGGCCATCTTCGCCTCGAACCTGGACGAGTTCTACATGGTGCGGGTGGCGGGCCTGAAGCGCCGCGACGAGACCGGCCTGTCCGTGCGCAGCGCCGACGGCCTCACCCCGCGCGAGCAGCTGGCCGCGATCGCCAAGCGCACCCAGGAACTGGTCGAGCAGCACGCCCGCGCGTTCCTCGACCACGTGCAGCCGGAGCTGGAGAAGCACGCGATCAGCATCGTGTCCTGGTCGCAGCTGACCGACTTCGAGAAGCTGCGGCTGTCCAACTACTTCAGCGACCAGGTGTTCCCGGTCCTCACGCCGCTCGCGGTGGACGCCGCGCACCCGTTCCCCTACATCTCCGGCCTGTCGCTGAACCTGGCCGTGACGGTGCGCGACCCGGAGGGCGGCGCGGAGCGGTTCGCCCGCATCAAGGTGCCGGACAACGTGCCGCGCCTGGTGCGCGTGGAGCAGGACCGCACCATCCCCACCGCGACGTTCCTGCCGTTGGAGGAACTCATCGCCGCGCACCTGGGCGAGCTGTTCACCGGCATGGAGGTCATGGAGTGCCACGCCTTCCGGGTGACCCGCAACGCGGACCTGGAGGTGGAGGAGGACCAGGACGAGGACCTGCTCAAGTCGTTGGAGCGGGAGCTGGTGCGGCGCCGGTTCGGCCCGCCGGTGCGGCTGGAGATCGCCGACGACATGACCGAGCACATGCTGGAGCGGCTGCTGCGGGAGCTGGAGGTCGACCCGCACGACGTCGTCCAGGTGCCGGGGCTGCTGGACCTGAGCAGCCTGTGGCAGCTCTACAGCGTGGACCGCAAGCAGCTCAAGGACGCCCCGTTCGTGCCCGCCACGCACCCGGCGTTCGGTGAGCGCGAGACGCCCAAGAGCATCTTCGCGACGCTGCGCGAGGGCGACGTGCTGGTGCACCACCCCTACGACTCGTTCTCCACGTCCGTGCAGCGGTTCATCGAGCAGGCGGCGGCCGATCCGCGCGTGCTGGCGATCAAGCAGACGCTGTACCGCACCTCGGGCGACTCGCCGATAGTGGACGCGCTGATCGACGCGGCCGAGGCGGGCAAGCAGGTCGTGGCCCTGGTGGAGATCAAGGCGCGGTTCGACGAGCAGGCCAACATCAAGTGGGCGCGGGCGCTGGAGAAGGCGGGGGTGCACGTCGTCTACGGCCTGATGGGGCTGAAGACGCACTGCAAGACGTCGCTCGTGGTGCGCCAGGAGGGCTCCCGGATCCAGCGGTACTGCCACATCGGCACCGGCAACTACAACCCCAAGACCGCCCGGCTGTACGAGGACATCGGCCTGCTCACCGCCGAGCCGACCATCGGCGCCGACCTGACCGACCTGTTCAACGTGCTCACCGGCTACGCCCGGCAGGACCACTACCGCAGCCTGCTGGTCGCGCCCTACGGCGTGCGGCGCGGCATCGTGGAGCGGATCGAGCGGGAGATCGAGTTCGCGCGGGCGGGCGAGCCCGCGGGTGTGCGGATCAAGGTGAACTCGCTGGTGGACGAACAGGTCATCGACTCGCTCTACCGGGCGTCGCAGGCGGGCGTGAAGGTGGAGGTGGTGGTGCGCGGGGTGTGCGCGCTGAAGCCGGGCATCAAGGGCCTGTCGGAGAACATCCACGTGCGCTCGATCCTGGGCCGGTTCCTGGAGCACTCCCGGGTGTTCCACTTCGTCGGCTGCGGCGAGCACTGGATCGGCAGCGCGGACATGATGCACCGCAACCTGGACCGCCGGGTGGAGGTGCAGGTGCGGGTGACCGACCCGAAGCTCGTCACCCAGCTGGAGGACATCCTGGACTCGGCGCTGGAGCCGACCACCCGCTGCTGGGTGCTGCAACCCGACGGCGAGTGGGAGGCGTCCCCGTCCGACGGCAGCCGGGTGCGCGACCACCAGACCGACCTGCTGCGCGCGCACCGCGCACTAGGGTGATCCGGGCAGCCGGCGCCGTCCTGTGGCGCGACGGAGCGGTCGCCGTCGTCCACCGGCCGCGCTACGACGACTGGTCCCTGCCCAAGGGCAAGGTGGACCCCGGCGAGACCGTGCCGGCGGCGGCCGTGCGCGAGGTGCTGGAGGAGACCGGGTACACCGCCGTGCTCGGCCGGCACCTGAAGACCGTGGAGTACACCGCGTTCGGCAAGCCGAAGACCGTCGACTTCTTCAGCGCCCGCGTCGCGGGCGGCGCTTTCGCGCCCAACGACGAGGTCGACGAGCTGCGCTGGCTGCCCGTCGGGCAGGCGGCCGACCTGGTCACCCGCGACACCGACCGCGAGGTGCTGGCGGCGTTCGCGGCCGCCCCGGTCGACCTGGCGACCGTGCTTCTCGTGCGGCACGCCAAGGCGGGCAAGCGGGACAACTGGCCGGGCGAGGACGACCTGCGCCCGTTGAGCTCGGCGGGTTGGCGGCAGGCCGCGGGCCTGCGCGCCCTGCTGCCCCTGTGGTCCCCCTCCCGCGTCCACTCCGCACCGCGCGTGCGGTGCGTGCAGACCGTGCAGGGCGTGGCGGAGGACCTCGGCAGCGGTGTGCTGCTGGAGCCCAGGCTGTCCGAGGAGGGCTACTGGCCCGACCGCGAGGCGGCGCTGGTGCGACTGCTGGAGATCGTCGACGGGCCGGGCGTGCCGGTGGTGTGCAGCCAGGGCGGCGTCATCCCGGACGTGGTGGCCACCCTGGCGTCCCTGTCGGGACTGCCGGCGGGCGACGTGCCGTGCAAGAAGGGCAGCGCCTGGCTGCTGGCCTTCCGACGCCCGGAGCCGGGGTGGTCCACTTCGGACACGACCGGCACCTGGCCGCGCCTGGTGTCGGCGCACTACCTCCCCACCCCTTTGGGCGCGCCGAAACCGTAACGGCGTCACGCCTGCTCCGGCCCGGCGAATCGCTGGGCCGTTCGAGTGCCGGTCGTCCGGCGGGCGCTACCGCGCGGGACCGGATCGCCGGTGTCACGGCGGGAAGATTGCGCCGGGCAGGGGGTATAGCACCGGACAGCCGGGTATAGCACCGGACAGATGGGGATCCCGCCGGACGGCAGCGGATCCCGCTGCGTCGCAGACCCGTGCGCCGCGGGCCCGTGCGCCCCCGAACCCGCCGGGGTGGAATGCGCGCCGGGATTGCGCGCCGGGATTGTCGGCGACGGGTGGGACGATGAGCCCCAGGGGGCGCTTCGGCCGGAATGTCGGTGGGGCGTGGGACAATCGAAAGTGGGGGCCGGAGGCCACGGAATGCCTCCCCTTCCGCCTTCGCTCCGCCTTCCCTCCGCCTTCCCTCCGCCTCCGCTTCGAGCGACACCGCGCCGCCCCTGCGGAAGTCCTCACCGGCCCAACGCCGAGTTCGCACGGCTACGCACAAGGGTTCTCACAAGGCCTCGCGCGGGACCGACTCAGTGGCCGTTCATCCGACGTGGAGGGTGGCACGGGCTCTGCGGGGCCAGAAACCGGAGTCAGGCCGTCAGAAGGCACCTGAGGGCCTGTGGAGCGCATAACCGCCCTAACCGCAGGAACGTCGCACCAAGCCCAGCCGGCGCGCGCCGACCACGGGAATTCCTTCAGGAACCCCACAGCCGCGCAATCCGTAGTGAGCCTCACGAACGTCCCACGCTGTCCTCTGGGCGCCTCGCGCCGCGTCCTCGGAACGTCCTCACACCACGTCCTCGGAACATCCCCCGACCACGCCCCAGGACATCCCCGACCCACGTCCCAGGACTCCCCCGACCACGTCCCAGGAACGTCCTCCGGACATGCCTAGGGCCCGGTGCGCGTCCGCACCGGGCCCTGAGCCTGGTTCGACTCTCCTCCTACCGGGCCTTCACCCGGCCGGAGTTCACTTCTTGGCCGCAGGCTTCTTCGCCGCCGGCTTCTTGGCCGCAGGGGCCTTCGCCGCGGTCGCCTTGGCGGCGGCCGGCTTCTTGGCCGCTGCCGCCTTCGGAGCGGCCGTGGTGGCCTTCGCCGTCGATGCCTTGGCCGTGGTCGCCTTCGCGGCGGGGGCCTTGGCAGCGGTGGCAGCGGGCTTCGCGGCCGCGGTGGTCCGGCGGGTGGCCGGGGCCTTGGTCGCGGCTGCCGCCGTGCGCGCGGTGGTGCTGCGCGCGGTGCGCGTCGTCGTGGTGCGCGCGGTGGTGCTGCGGGTCGCCGGGGCCTTGGTGGACGCGGCGGACTTCGCAGCGGCGGCGGGCTTCGCGGCCGCGGCAGCCGGCTTGGCGGCGGTGGCCTTCGGCAGCTTCTTGGTGCCGCTGATGACGTCCTTGAACGTCGAACCCGCGCGGAACGCGGGCACGTTGGTCTTCTTGACCTTCACGGTCTCACCGGTGCGCGGGTTGCGAGCGGTGCGGGCCGCACGGGCACGCTTCTCGAAGACACCGAAACCGGTGATGTTGACCTTCTCGCCCTTGTGGACGCTGCGGACGATGACATCGACGAGACCATCGACGGCGGCAGCGGCGTTCTTCTTGTCGCCAAGGCGCTCGGCGAGCGCCTCGATGAGCTGGGCCTTGTTCACCTTCAGTCCCTCCCAGGACGCTCACGGCCCTAGTCGGGCCGACTGAAGGCCACGGTAAGCCCATATGCAAGGAAATACCAATCGCCACGCCAGATTTTTCGTTGTGGCGTGGGCAATTACGACCTGTCGAGGGACGCCGGAAGGGCCCTCCGACCCCCGGTCGGGACCGGATTCCCGCTGGCAGAGGGGGAATCCGGCCCCTTCGGACTAGCTCACCGGCACCGGTTCGGTGTTCGGCAACCAACCCGGGCGGTTCCGCTCGAACGTGGCGATGTCGTCGGCGTGCCGCAGGGTCAGCGCGATGTCGTCCAAACCCTCCAGCAGCCGCCAGCGGGTGTACTCGTCGATGGTGAAGGGCGCGGTGAAGTCCTTCGCCACAACAGTGTTGCGGGTGAGGTCCACGGTCACCTCGGTGCCGGGCTCGTTCTCCAGCAGCTTCCAGAGCAATTCGACATCGGACTGCTCGCACTGGGCGGCCACGAGGCCCTGCTTGCCGGAGTTGCCGCGGAAGATGTCGGCGAACCGGGAGGAGATGACCACCCGGAAGCCGTAGTCCATCAACGCCCAGACGGCGTGCTCGCGGGACGACCCGGTGCCGAAGTCCGGTCCGGCGACCAGCACGCTGCCCGCCCGGAACGGTTCCCGGTTGAGCACGAACTGCTCGTCGCCGCGCCAGGCCGCGAACAGCCCGTCCTCGAAACCCGAGCGGGTGACGCGCTTGAGGTAGACGGCGGGGATGATCTGGTCGGTGTCCACGTTGGACCGCCGCAGGGGCACGCCGACGCCGGTGTGCGTGGTGAACGCTTCCATCTGACTAGCTCCTCAGACCAGGTCGGCGGGGGACGACAGGGTGCCGCGCACGGCGGTGGCGGCGGCCACGAGTGGCGAGACCAGGTGGGTGCGGCCACCCTTGCCCTGCCTGCCCTCGAAGTTGCGGTTGGAGGTGGACGCGCTGCGCTCGCCCGGCTTGAGCTGGTCCGGGTTCATGCCCAGGCACATCGAGCACCCGGCCTGCCGCCATTCGGCGCCCGCCGCGAGGAACACCTCGTGCAGCCCCTCGGCTTCGGCCTGGGCGCGCACCCGCATCGAACCGGGCACGACCAGCATCCGCACGCCTTCGGCCACCCGGTGTCCGCGCAGGACGTCCGCCGCCGCGCGCAGGTCCTCGATGCGCCCGTTCGTGCAGGAGCCGAGGAAGACGGTGTCCACGTGGATGTCGCGCAGCGGGGTGCCGGCCGTCAGCCCCATGTACGACAGCGCCTTCTCGGCGGCGACGCGCTCGTTCTCGTCGACGATCGCCTCCGGGTCCGGCACGCTCGCGGACAGCGGCAGGCCCTGGCCGGGGTTGGTGCCCCAGGTGACGAACGGCGTGAGGTCGTCCGCGTCCAGGTGGACCTCGGCGTCGAACTCGGCGCCCTCGTCGGTCCGCAGCGACTTCCAGTACTCCACCGCGGTGTCCCAGTCGGCGCCGGACGGCGCGTGCGGGCGGCCCCGGAGGTAGTCGAACGTGGTCTGGTCCGGCGCGATCATCCCGGCGCGGGCGCCGGCCTCGATCGACATGTTGCAGACCGTCATGCGGGCTTCCATGGACAGCGCCTCGATCGCGCTGCCCCGGTACTCCAGCACGTAGCCCTGACCGCCGCCGGTGCCGATGCGGGCGATGACGGCGAGGATGACGTCCTTGGCGGTGACGCCGGGCCGGAGCGTGCCGTCCACCGTGATCGCCATGGTCTTGAACGGTTTCAGCGGCAGCGTCTGGGTGGCCATCACGTGCTCGACCTCGGAGGTGCCGATGCCGAAGGCCAGTGCGCCGAACGCGCCGTGCGTGGAGGTGTGGCTGTCGCCGCACACCACGGTCATGCCCGGCTGGGTCAGGCCCAGCTGGGGGCCGACCACGTGCACGATGCCCTGCTCCGCGTCGCCCATCGGGTGCAGCCGCACGCCGAAGTCGGCGCAGTTCTTGCGCAGCGTCTCGACCTGCGTGCGCGACACCGGGTCGGCGATCGGGAGTTCGATGTCGACCGTGGGGACGTTGTGGTCCTCGGTGGCGATCGTCAGGTCCGGGCGGCGCAGCGGGCGGCCCGCCTGGCGCAGCCCGTCGAACGCCTGCGGGCTGGTGACTTCGTGCAGCAGGTGGAGGTCGATGTAGAGCAGATCGGGCTCCGCACCGGTCCCGTGGCGCACCACGTGCGCTTCCCACACCTTCTCCGCGAGCGTGCGGCTCATCGCAACTCCCAAGATCTGGACGGTCGATAGATCTGGACTTCCCAGACAGTGGGAAGTTAGTATCGGCTTGTGGGACAGCATAGCGGGATCGGCGTGCTGGACAAGGCAGTGGCTGTCTTGAACGCCGTCGCAAAGGATCCGTGTGGGCTCGCCGAGCTGTGCAACCGGACGGGGTTGCCTCGCGCAACCGCGCACCGGTTGGCAGTGGGGCTGGAGGTGCACCGGTTGCTGCGACGGGGTTCGGACGGCCGGTGGCGTCCGGGCGCGGCACTGGCGGAATTGGCGGGCGGGGCCACGGACCCGTTGCTCGACGCGGCGTCCTCGGTGCTGCCGAGGCTGCGCGACATCACCGGGGAGAGCGTGCAGCTGTACCGGCGGGATGGAATGCAGCGGATCTGCGTGTCCGCCGCGGAACCTCCGAGCGGTCTGCGCGACACCGTCCCGGTGGGAGCGAGGCTGCCGATGACCGCCGGTTCCGGCGCGAAGGTCCTCGCCGCGTGGTCCGATCCGGGCACCCAGCGCTCCGTGCTGGTGGACGCGGTCTACGGCGAGCGCACCCTGCTGGAGGTCCGCCGTCGGGGCTGGGCGCAGAGCGTGGCTGAACGCGAGCCTGGCGTCGCTTCGGTCGCCGCGCCGGTCAGGGACAGCAGCGGCGCCGTCGTGGCCGCTGTGTCCGTCTCAGGCCCCATCGACCGCATGGGCCGCCGCCCGGGCGCACGTTGGGCAGCCGACCTGCTGGCCGCCGCCGAAGCCCTACAGTCCCGCCTCTGACGCCTCCACCGGACAACAGAAACCCGACCGTCGCCCCCTGCGGGGACACTCACCCAACCCTCCGGGCCAAGTCAGGCTCACCCCGCAGGGGCTCTCGCCCCACCGCCTCCGGCTCCCGCACCTCAACCTCGCAGGGCCTCTCGCCCACACCTAAACCCTCCAGGGTCTTCCGCCCCCGCCCCCCTTACAGGGCTTCCGCCCCCGCACCCCTCCGAGGCTCCCGCCCCACGCCCCCTTAGGGCTCCCGCCCCACGCCCCCTTAGGGCTCCCGCCCCACGCCCCCTTAGGGCTCCCGCCCCACACCCCTGCGGGGGCTCTCGCCCCCACACCCCTCCGGGGCTCCCGCCCCACACCTCCTTAGGGCTCCCGCCCCACACCCCTCCGGGGGCTCTCGCCCCACACCCCCACCACCCCTCCGGGGGGTCCGGGGGGCTCCGCCCCTCCGGCCGGGGTTCGGGGGTCGGACCCCCGACGCAGAATGCGAAAGATCCCCGTGTCGCAACGCGACACAGGGATCCCCCAATCTGTAGCCCCGATGGGATTCGAACCCACGCTACCGCCTTGAGAGGGCGGCGTCCTAGGCCGCTAGACGACGGGGCCCTAGGTACTCGATCCGCGGATCGAGTCATTCAGTTGTTTTCTGCGCCGCAGTAGCTTACCACATCTATTTCCTACCGCCGGCAGCTGGGGTACCAGGACTCGAACCTAGACTAACTGAACCAGAATCAGTCGTGCTGCCAATTACACCATACCCCATTGGCTTTGCGATCAACTTCCCCGAGATCCGAGCTCCGGGGGGCTGTCCGTTCCGCCGGGAGGAATAGTAGACCAAGTCCCCGGCGGAACGGAAATCGGGGTCAGGCAGACGCCGCCGACAGCTCGCAGACGAGCAGTTCGGGCAGCTCAGCGAGGCTGCTGATGGCGGCGATGCCGGCGGGCAGCGTTCCTTCCCGCGGTCCCTGGCGGTTGAGCCACACGCCCTTCATCCCGGCGTCGCGGGCGCCGATGGCGTCGGCGTGGAGGCGGTCGCCGATGTGCACGGTGTCGCCCTGGGGCACGCCGAGGTCGGCGCACGCGGTGTCGAAGATCACGCGGTCCGGTTTGGCCGCGCCGACCTCACCCGCGATGAGCACGGTGTCGAAGTACTGCGCCAAGCCGAGGGTGGCGATCTTCACGCGCTGGTGCCTGCCGGAGGCGTTGCTCACCGCGGCCAGCGGCAGCCCGGTGGCGCGCAGCCACTCCAGGCACGGCACGACGTCCGGGAACAGCCGCCAGCCGGCCGCCAGCACTTCCTGCCGGTGCAGCTCGCGCCGGGTCGCCTCGGCCAGGTCGAGTTCCTCGCCGAGGGCCGCGAAGAACGCACGGGTGCGGATGTTGCGCATCGACTCGTACTGCAACTCGCCGGCGAGCAGCCGCGAACAGTGTTCGTCCGTGATGCGCTGCCACAGCGTCCAGTTGTCGGCGTTGCCGACCATCGCGGCGAGCGCGGCCCGCGACGAGGTGCTGTAGTCGACGAGCGTGTCGTCCACATCGAGGCTCACCGCGCGGATCTCGCCGGTTCTCCGGAGGGTGAAAGTCGGGGCTGCGGTTGTCACCCAGTGAGGCTAGGTGCGAGCAGCCCTCGTCCGACTCGACCAGAGAGGTGATATCTGGGGGTTCTTGCACGGTCAAGCACCGCTGAACCGTCCGAACGCACCAGTCAGCTTGCCCCGAGCGCACGACGCAATCGGCCGATCGAGCGATCCCGACCGACCAACTCCATCGATTCGTACAGAGGTGGCGAGACGGTACGACCCGTCACGGCAACCCGCACCGGCGCGTACGCCTTGCGGGGTTTGAGGCCGAGACCGTCCACAAGGGACGCCTTCAGCGCCTCCTCGATCGCGCCCGCGGTCCACTGCTCCAACGCCTCCAGAGCGGTGATACTCGCCGTCAGCACCGGCCGGGCGTCCTCGCCCAGCGCCTTGGCCGCCGACTCCTCCTCCGGCACGAACGACTCCTCGTCCGTGAAGAGGAACCGGACCATGCCGGACGCCTCGGACAGCACGACCAGACGCTCCTGCACGAGGGGGGCCACTCCGCGCAACGTGGTCAACTGCTCCTCGGTGGGTTCCACCAGCAGGCCGTCGGCCGCCAGGTACGGCAGCACCCGGCTGACGAACTCCTCCACCGGCAGCGCGCGCAGGTGCGTGGCGTTGATCGCCTCGGCCTTCTTCAGGTCGAACCGGGCCGGGTTGGCGCTGACCTTCTCCAGGGTGAACGCCTCGACCAGTTCGCCGACCGAGAAGATGTCCCGGTCGTCCGCGATGGACCAGCCGAGCAGCGCGAGGTAGTTGAGCAATCCCTCGGGCAGGAATCCGCGTTCCCGGTAGCGGAATAGGTTCGACTGGGGATCGCGCTTGGACAGCTTCTTGTTGCCTTCGCCCATCACGTAGGGCAGGTGCCCGAAGCGCGGGGTGGAATCGGTCACGCCGATTCGCCGGAGCGCGGCATAAAGGCCGAGCTGGCGCGGGGTGGACGGCAGCAGGTCTTCACCGCGCAGCACGTGGGTCACCCGCATGAGCGCGTCGTCCACCGGGTTGGTGAACGCGTAGAGCGGGTCGCCGTTGGCGCGCACCAGGACCGGGTCGGGCGTGGCGCCCGCCTTGAACGTGATCTCGCCCCGGATCAGGTCGTCCCAGGTGAAGTCCTCGTCCGGCAGCCGCAGCCGCAGCACCGGTTCCCGGCCATCGGCGCGGAACGCGGCCTTCTGCTCGTCGGTGAGGTCGCGGTCGTACCCGTCGTAGCCCAGCTTCGGGTCCTGGCCCGCCGCCTTGCGCCGCGCCTCGGTCTCCTCGGGAGTGGAGAAGGACTCGTAGAGCTCCCCCGCCGCGAGCAGCCTCCGCGCGATGTCGGCGTAGACGTCGCGGCGCTCGCTCTGCCGGTACGGGCCGTGCGGGCCGCCCACCTCGGGGCCCTCGTCCCAGTCCAGGCCGAGCCAGCGCATGGCGTCCAGCAGCTGTTCGTAGGACTCCAGGGAGTCCCGGGCCGCGTCGGTGTCCTCGATCCGGAACACCATCGAGCCGCCGGTGTGGCGGGCGTACGCCCAGTTGAACAGGGCGGTGCGGATCAAGCCCACGTGCGGCGTGCCGGTCGGCGACGGGCAGAAGCGGACGCGGACCTCTGGGGTGACTGCGGATGCGCTCATGACCCGATCAGCGTATCCGCCTTGACCGGGGTCGCCGACAGGAGCATCCTGATGTTATTCAACTACCGTTGAAAACGAGGTGGGGATCATGGAGAGGACCGCGGTCGCGGTCGTCGGCGGAGGTCCGGCGGGCATGGTGTTCGCGTTGCTGCTCGCCCGTGCGGGCGTCGGGGTGACGGTGCTGGAGAAGCACGGCGACTTCCTGCGCGACTTCCGGGGCGACACGGTGCACGCGTCCACGCTGACGCTGCTGGACGAACTGGGGCTGGGGCCGTCGTTCGCGGAGGTGCCGCACCAGCTGGTGGACAAGGTGCAGGTGCTGACCGACGGCGGCCTGGCGACGATGGCCGACCTGTCCCGGCTGCCCGGCCCGCACAAGCACATCGCGTTCGTGCCGCAGTGGGACTTCCTGGACCTGCTGGCCGACGCGGGCAGGCGGGAGCCGACGTTCACGCTCCGGATGAACGCCGAGTTCACCGGCCTGCTCAAGTCGGGCGACCGGGTCACCGGCCTGCGCTACCGCACGCCCGAAGGGGAAACCGAGCTCGGTGCCGACCTGGTGGTGGCCGCCGACGGGCGCAGTTCCCTGGTGCGCGAGGAAGCCGGCCTGCCCGTCCACGCGTTCGGCGCGCCGATGGACGTCTGGTGGTTCCGGATCGCCCGTCACGAGGACGAGCCCAACGGGGGCTTCGGCCGGTTCGCGCGGGGCACCGCGCTGGCCATGATCCCGCGCGGCGACTACTTCCAGTGCGCCTTCCTGATCCGGAAGGGGACCGACGCCCAGCTCCGCGCCGAGGGCATCGAGGCGTTCCGCGCCCGCGTGGTGGAGCTGGTGCCGTGGCTGGAGGACCGCATGGCGGGCCTGGGGTCGCTGGACGAGGTGAAGCTGCTCGACGTGAAGCTCGACCGCCTCCGGCGGTGGCACGGCGAGGGCGTGCTGTGCATCGGTGACGCCGCCCACGCCATGTCCCCGATCGGCGGCGTCGGCATCAACCTGGCCGTGCAGGACGCGGTGGCCGCGGCCGCGATCGTCGCCGCACCCGCCCGCCGCGGCCTGATCACGTCCGACGTGCTGGCGAAGGTCCGCCGCAGGCGCTGGTTCCCGACCGTGGTCACGCAGGCGTTCCAGCGCCGCATCCAGGACTCGTTCCTCAAGCCCACGCTGGAGGGCGCGTCCGCCGGCACCACCGGTCGGATGCCGAAGCCGGTGGCCCTGATGCAGCGCTTCCCGTGGCTCCAGACCGTTCCGGCCTACCTGGTCGCGATCGGGCTGCGGCCGGAACACGCGCCCGACTTCGCCCGTCGCGCCCCGGAGAGGATCGAGCGCGGCTGACGCCGGGCGACCAGGCCCGGCGGAGGACCGGGGCGACTCCCGAGCCGGGAGCCGCCCCGGCGCGTGCCGGTGCTACCGCTTCGCGACCGTGTTGGTCAGCGTGCCGAGCCCTTCCACCGTCACCGAGACCGCCTGGCCGGCCGTCAGCGGCCCCACCCCGGCGGGCGTCCCGGTCAGGATGACGTCCAACGGCCGCAACGTCATGACGCCCGAGATGTACTCGATCAGCTCGCCGATGTCGTGGATCAGCAACGAGGTCCGCGCGTCCTGCCTGACCTCGCCGTCGACCTCCGTGCGGATGGCCACGTCGGACGGGTCGAACGAGGTCTCCACCCACGGCCCCAGCGGGCAGAACGTGTCGAACCCCTTGGCCCGCGTCCACTGACCGTCCGCCTGCTGCAGGTCCCGCGCCGTCACGTCGTTGGCGATCGTGTAGCCGAGGACCGACTGCCGGGCCCGCGACGCCGGGATGTCCCGGCCGCCCACGCCGACGACGACGGCCAGCTCGCCCTCGAAGTCGACCCGCTCGGACACCTCGGGGAGCTTGATCTCCGCGTTCGGACCGATCACCGCCGTGTTCGGCTTGAGGAACATCAACGGGTTCGCGGGCACCTCGTTGCCGAGTTCGGCGGCGTGCTCGGCGTAGTTGCGGCCGATGCCGATGATCTTGGGCGGCAGGAACGGGGCCAGCAGCCGGACGTCGGCCAGCGGCCACCTGCGCCCGGTGAAGGTCGGGTTCGCGAACGGGTCGTCGGCGATCTCGACCGCGGTCAGGTCGTCGCCGTCGCCTTCGATCGCGGCGAAAGCGAGGCCATCCGGCTGGGCGATACGGGCAATGCGCACGACAATCACCCTAACCGGCGGCTTGCGGACGCACCCGCCGTGCCTAGCGTCGAACCATGCGAACCCTGCTCGTGGTACTCCTGCTGCTCGTCGCCACGGCGACCCCGGCCGCCGCGGCGATCCCGCTGGAAGCCGGCACCCCGTTGAACCAGAGCGCCGGCGCCCGCTGCGTCAACGGCTTCAACACCGCCGGCCACCTGCTCGTGTCGGTCGCGTGCGCCCGCGCCAACCCCACCCTGCCGGGGATCGGGCCGGTGGTCGCCATCCGGGCCACCTACGCCGTGGTGCGGCTGTCCGACCCCGACAAGTGGGACCAGCTGCCCCGGGTGGCCGGCCACCCGACCGCCGTCACCGGATCCCTGGAGGGCACGGTCGGGTCGTCGGTGTGCGGGATCAGCCGGGTCGGCGGCACCCGCTGCGGCGTCATCCAGGCCAAGAACGCCTCGATCACGTTCCCCGGCGGCACGGTGACCGGTCTGACCCGGACGAGCCTGTGCGTGCACCCCGGCGAGGACTGGGTGCCGGTGGTGGCCGGCGGCCAGGCCCAGGGCCACCTGATCGGCGGCTCCGGGTCCGGCTCGTGCTCGTCCTACTTCTACCCGCTCAGCCGCATCCTGGCGGCCGAGCGGCTCACCCTCGTGACGGCGTAGCGGCGGCCCGCGACGCCTTGTGCACCAAGGCGTCGCACAGCGCCAGCCAACTGGCTTCGACGATGTTCCCGTGCACACCGACGGTGGTCCACTCGCGCTCGCCGTCGGTGGACTCCACCAGCACGCGGGTGACGGCGTCGGTGCCGTGCTGATCGGTCAGGATGCGCACCTTGTAGTCGTTCAGGTGCACACTGTCCAACCAGGACAGGTGCGGCAGCAACGCCTTGCGCAACGCCGCGTCCAGCGCGTGCACCGGCCCGTTGCCCTCGGCGGTGGCGATCACCCGTTCACCGGCCACGTGCACCTTCACCGTGGCCTCGGACACGATCGCGCCGTCCCGGGTGTGGTCGAGCACGACCCGGTAGGACTCCAGGGTGAACGGCGGGGTGTCCGACTCGGACAGCTCGTCCTTCAGCAGCAGCTCCAGCGAGGCGTCGGCCGCCTCGAACGACCAGCCGCCCGCCTCCAGCTCCTTGACCTTCCGCACCGCGCTGGTCAGCGCGTCGGGCCGGCGGGCCAGGTCAATCCCGAGCTCACGTCCCTTGAGCTCGAGGCTGGCCCGACCCGCCATCTCGGTGACCAGCACCCGCATGTCGTTGCCGACGGTGTCCGGATCGATGTGGTTGTACAGCTCCGGATCGACCTTGATCGCGCTCGCGTGCAGCCCCGCCTTGTGGGCGAAGGCCGACGACCCGACGTAGGCCTGGTGGGAGTCGGGTGCGATGTTCGCGATCTCGGCAAGCGCATGGGAGACGCGGGTGAGCTCGGCCAGCGATTCGTGCGGTAGCACCGCCAGGCCGAGTTTGGTCACGAGGTTCCCGACGACGGCGAACAGGTCCGCGTTGCCCGCTCGCTCGCCGTAGCCGTTCGCGGTGCACTGGACGTGGGTGGCCCCCGCCTGCACCGCCGCGACGGTGTTGGCCACCGCGCAGGACGTGTCGTCCTGGCAGTGGATACCGACCCGGAAGCCCGTGCGGGCCACCACGTCGGCCACGGTCTCGGCCAGTCCCAGGGGGAGCCGGCCGCCGTTGGTGTCGCAGAGGACGACGACGTCCGCCCCACCCTCCACAGCGGACTCCAGGGTGCGCAGCGCGGTGTCCGGGTCGAACGCGAAGCCGTCGAAGAAGTGCTCGGCGTCGAGGAACACCCGGCGGCCTTCGTCCACCAGGAACCGGACGGTGTCCCGGACCATGGCGCAGTTCTCCGCCACGTCGGTCCGCAGCGCCCGCTCGATGTGCCGGCGGTCGGACTTGGCGACCAGCGTCACGACCGGCGCCTGGGACGCCAGCAACGCCCTGACCTGCGCGTCCTCCGCGACCTTCACACCGGCCTTGCGGGTGGACCCGAACGCCACCAGCTGCGCGTGCTTCAACGTCAGGTCGCCCGCCGCGGCCCGTGCGAAGAACTCCGTGTCCTTGGGCAACGCCCCCGGCCACCCGCCCTCGATGAACCCCACGCCCAACCCGTCCAACAGCCGTGCGACAGCCAGCTTGTCGGTCACCGAGTAGGAGATGCCCTCGCGCTGGGCACCGTCCCGCAAGGTCGTGTCGTAGACGTGGAAGGTATCGCCGAGGGTGGTCACGAGGGTCTCCTAGAAGAACTCGGAAAACAAAAAGACCCCCCGCAGGATGCGAGAGGTCGGCGCGCCGGGTGCTTGGGATGCACTACCCGGCGCGCTCGGAAATAATGATCACGGCGTGGAGAGCCACGAGCCCGATACTGCCACAGCCCGTCCGCGCCGACCAAGCCACGGACGGGTTGTCCCACACTCTGAGCGCCCGGCAACGCTCGCGAACGCTCAGCCGGACGCCAGGAACCGCGCGAAGGACTCGATGGCGGCGGGGTTGCGCGGGCTCTCGACCAGCGCCGCGTAGGGCAGCACGAAGAACCGCTTGTCCTTCACGGCGGGGACTTCGCGCAGCGGCGGGTACGACTCCAGGAACGCCCGCTTCTGCTCCGGCGTGCTCGCGTCCCCGTCCGCGTAGTCGTTGATCACGATGACTTCCGGGTTGCGCGCCACCACGGCCTCCCACCCCACCGTGGTCCAGCTGTCGTCCAGGTCCCCGAAGACGTTGTCACCACCGGCCTTCCCGATGACGTCCTGCGCGGCGGCGTTGCGGGCGGCGGTGAAGGGCTGGTCCAACCCGCTGTCGTACAGGAAGACCTTCGGCCGGGCCTTGCCCCGCATCAACTCCTCCGCGCCGGCCACCTGCTCCCGGTACCCGGCGATCAACTCCTCGGCCTTCTCCGAAACCCCGAAGATGGTCCCGAGGTTGCGCAGGTCGGTGTAGAGCGCCTCCAGCGGCGGCATGATCCCGCGCTGCTTCCCCACCCCGTTCAGGCACGCCTCGGTCAGCTGGTAGGTGGCGACCCCCATGCCCTTCAACGCCTCCGGCGTGAACCCCGTGCTCTCCGAGAACCCGTAGTTCCACCCCGCGAAGACCAGGTCCGCCCCGGCGCCCTGCACGACCTCCTTGTTGATCTCCTCCGCCAGTTTCGGCACCTTCGCGAAGTCGGCCTTCCACGGCGAACTCGCCACGTCGCCCTGCTGGCTGGTCCCGATGACGTAGCCGGCCATCCGGTCGGCCAGCCCCAGCGCGAACATCAGCTCCGCGATGCCCGTGTCGTTCGTGACGACCTTGCTCGGCACCTTGTCGTAGGTGACCTGCTGCCCGCAGTTCTGCACCGTCACCGCCCGGCCCGCCGACTCCTCCTGCGCGATGGTCGCGCCGCAGCCGGTCGTGGACAGGACGAGGGCGAGGGCGACGAGCCTTCTCACGGGTTGACCTCCTGGTGTTCGAACAACAGTTGCGGTACGCCGCTGGTCGGGTGGGGCACGACGTGCGCCCGCACCCGGAACACTTCTTCGAGCACCTGCGGGGTGAGCACGTCCGCCGGCTTCCCCGCGGCCACCACCCGTCCCGCGTCCAGCACGTGGATGCGATCGCAGTACGCGGCGGCGAGGTTCAGGTCGTGCAGCACCGTCAACACGGTGATCCCCAGGCCGCGCACCAGCCGGAGGACTGCGATCTGGTGGTTGATGTCCAGGTGGTTGGTGGGTTCGTCCAGCACCAGCACCTCCGGTCGCTGGGCGAGGGCGCGGGCGATCAGCACCCGCTGCCGCTCACCGCCGGAGAGGCTCAGGAAGCTGCGACCGGCCAAGTAGGAGGCGTCCATCCGGGACAGTGCGTCCGCGCAGATCCCGCGGTCCTCGGCGGTCTCCCGGTCGAACCCGGTCTGGTGCGGCAGCCGCCCCATCGCCACGACCTCGGCCACCGTGAAGTCGAACTCCACGTGGCTGTCCTGGGTCAGCGCGGCCATGGCGCGCGCACTCTCGCGCACCGGCAGGCCGGCCAGCGGTCTGCCGGCCAGCCGCACCACGCCGCCGGACGGTTCCAGCGCCCGGTACACGCACCGCAGGGTCGTCGACTTGCCGCTGCCGTTGGGCCCGACGATCCCGTGCACCTCGCCGCTGCCGACCGCCAGCGTGATCCCGTGCAGGATCTTCCGCACGGTCACGTCCTGGAGCTCGACGTCCATCACCTGCCCCCGAACACGTAGCCGCGCCCACGCATGAGGAAGACGAAGCACGGCACGCCCAACGCCGCCGTGATGACCCCCAGCGGCAGTTCCTCCGGCGCGGCCAGCAACCGGGCCGCCACATCGACCCAGATCAGGAAACAGGCCCCGGCCAGCGGCGCGACGGCCAGCACCTTCCGGTGGTCGGCGCCCACCAGCAGGCGGACCAGGTGCGGCAGCATCAACCCGACGAACCCGACCGCGCCGCTGACCGCGACCAGGACACCGGTCATCGCGGCGGTCGCCACGAACAGGGCCTTGCGCAGCCGGGCGACGTCCACGCCCAGCGTCGTCGCGGTCTCGTCCCCCATGGACATCGCGTTCAGCTGCTTGGCCCTGGTCTGCAACCAGACCGTGCCCGCCACGACGGTGACCGCGGCCACCGGCAACGACGCCCAGGTGACCCCGCCCAGGCTGCCGAGGAGCCAGAACATCGCCGCCCTGGCCGCTTCGCCCCGCGGCGACTGGAAGACCAGGAGCATCGCCACCGCGGAGAAGCCGTACGCCATCGCGGTCCCGGTCAGCACCAACCGGAGCGGCGTCAACCCGCCCCGGCTCGCGGCCAGGTACACCAGCCCCATCGCGGCCAACGCCGACAGGAACGCGGCCGTGGACAGCGCGTAGATCCCCAACGAGGCGAACAGCCCCATCGTGGCCACCGCCGTGGCCCCCACGCTCGCCCCGGAGGAGATCCCCAGCACGTACGGGTCGGCCAGCGCGTTGCGCACCATCGCCTGGATGGCCACCCCGACCACCGCCAGCCCGGCCCCGACCACCGCGGCCAGCAGCACCCGCGGCAACCGGATGTCCCACACGATCCGATACGGCCCGGCATCGACGGGCTGGAGGACTCCCCCGGTGACGGCCGCCTTCAGCAGCCGCAGGACGTCCCCGAACGGAACGCTCACCGGCCCGAGCGCCACGCCGCACACAACGGAAAGACCCAGGAGCACAGCCAGCCCGGCGCACAGCCGTTTGGTCACCGGTCACCTCTCGGACGGGTGGCCGTGCGGCACGCAGCCCGGGGGACCGGCGCATCCGTCCCGCAGACCACGGCAGGAGTGGAGCAACTTCCGCCGCCTGCGGGTGATCGGGCTCGCCCCTGGGATCGGGACCTACCGTTGCGGGTCAGCGCCGGACTCAGACCGGACTTCCCCCGCGGGTGGCGATGGTGACCCTACGTGCCGGGCAAACCCAAAGCCACCTTCGTGGCTCTGCTCACCCTCCACACCGCCGCCGGCACCCGGTCCAGCCCCCGCGCGCCCCGAAGGACAACCCCGGAACGCGTCGGAGGCCGCCTCGCGAGCGAGACGGCCTCCGACGAGTGCTCCGACCTGTCAGCCGGTCCGGACGTTCGAGCTCACCAGCGCCGCCAACCGGTCGCCCACCGCGTAGGTGGCACCGGGCGAGGCGTGGTCCCGGGTGGCGAGGTCGAACGCCACCGAAGCCTCGATCCGCCGGGCGGGCTCGTGCTCGCCCAGGTGGTCCAGCATCAGCGCCACCGACAGCACCGCCGCCGTGGGATCGGCGATCCCCTGGCCGGCGATGTCGGGCGCGCTGCCGTGCACCGGCTCGAACATGCTCGGGTTGCGCCGGGTCACGTCCAGGTTCCCGGACGCGGCCAGCCCGATGCCGCCGGTCACCGCGGCGGCCAGGTCCGTCAGGATGTCGCCGAACAGGTTGTCGGTGACGATCACGTCGTACCGTGCCGGGTCGGTCACCAGGTGGATCGTCGCCGCGTCCACGTGCTGGTAGGCCACCGTCACGTCCGGGTGCTGGAGCGAGACCTCCTCCACCACCCGCGACCACAGCGACCCGGCGTGGGTGAGCACGTTGGTCTTGTGCACCAGCGTCAGGTGCTTGCGGGGCCGGTTGGCCGCCCGCGCGAACGCGTCGCGGACCACCCGCTCCACCCCGAACGAGGTGTTGATCGAGACCTCGGTCGCGATCTCGTGCGGGGTGTCCTTGCGCAGCAGGCCGCCGTTGCCGGCGTACAGCCCTTCGGTGCCCTCCCGCACGACCACCATGTCGATCTCCGGCGGATCCGAGATCGGGCTGCGCACACCGGGGTACAACCGCGCCGGGCGCAGGTTGACGTGGTGGTCCAGTTCGAACCTCAGGCGGAGCAGAAGGCCGCGCTCCAGGATGCCGCTGGGCACCGAGGGGTCACCCACGGCGCCGAGCAGGATGGCGTCGTGCTGGCGCAGTTCGCCCAGCACCGACTCCGGCAAGAGCTCACCTGTGGCGTGCCAGCGCGCCGCGCCGAGGTCATAGCGGGTGATCTCAGCCGCTGGAACGACCTCACCGAGCACCTTCAGGGCCTCGGCGACGACCTCGGGCCCGATCCCGTCTCCTGGGATCACTGCGAGCCGCATCCACACACCTCCCAGGTATCAGTCCCATTGCGCGGGACTAGTTTCCTTTGCGAAAGGCTACCGGTCGCGGACCCGTTCACCGCACCCGGAACACACTTCAGTGGCCAGTTGTCCCGGTCTGCGGGACACCCGAACGGTTCAGTACCCCCGTTCGGCCGTCACCCGTTCCGCTTAACGGAGCTGGCCGGCCGGGGCAACCCCCGACCGGCCAGAGTGGTGAACCGCCGTGGCGTCAGTCCGCCGAGCGGCCGCTCCTGCCCGCCTTCACCTTGACCACGTCGGCCCTGTCGCCGGTGGCGTTGTGGTGGTTGAGCACCAGCAGGCTGTCCGAGCCGTCCGCGGCCAGGGCCGCGGCGTCCCGGTTGACCACCAGCGCGGTGCCCGGTCGGGCCTGGTAGGACAGCGCGGCGTCGCCGCCGCCCTGCACCCACAGGCCCGGCTTGAGCGGGTCGAACGACGACGGCGTGTCGATGGAGTCGATCAGGCCGTTCGACGCGCCGGGCGCGACGTAGAAGCCCGACACACCGGTCGTGTACGAGATGCGCCGCGTGTCCGCCGCCGGGTCGATGTCGAGCGCGCTGAGCAGCACCGGCAGGACGACCACGTTGGTGTCGAACACGTTGGTGTCCACGTCGCCGAACTGGCCGTTGACCGCCTGGACGTCCACGGTCTGGCCGTTGGCCAGGTTCACCGTGACGGCCACCAGCAAGTCGGTGTCGGTCAGCTTGTTCGCGTAGACCTCGTAGTCCGGCACGCCGTCACCCGTGGTGTCGATGTCGACGAACGGGATCGTGTTGTTGCCGAGGTTGTACCAGTTGCCCCAGGTGGCGATGCCGAACGCGAGCAGCGCCTTCTCCGGCTCGCCCTGGGCCTTGGCCAGCGGCGCGGTGGACGTGACGCCCACGTACCGCAGGTCGCCGCCCTTGGCGGTGTCGTTGAGCGTGCAGTTCGTCGTCACGTTGCGGCGGCACTCGCGCAGCTTCGGCGAGGACTGCTGCAACTCCAGCACGCTGACCAGCGACTTGTACGCACCCTGGTTGACGCCCCGGCCGCTGAGGTTGAGCACCGACTGGGCCGCGTCGCCGCGGAAGGTCACCCGGTCCGGCGTGTTGATGTCGGCGGCCGGCTTCGGCGCCGAGTACACCGGCACCCGCAGGGCGACCGCGGAGCCGCTCTTGGGCGTGAACACGACCCGGCCCGACGCGTCGGCCAGGAACTGGCGCGGCAGGTCCAGGTGGGTCGCCTCGACCGTCGGGTCGACCGTCTTGCGCAGGTCGCCCGGCTTGTCGATCTTCAGCGTGACCTTGACCTTCGCCACGCCGCGCGGGCTGAGCCGCACCGTGCTCTGCGAGAGCTCGTAGCGCACGCCCGGGATGGTGGTCAGGGCCTGGTAGTCGACGGTGTAGTCGACCCACTTCGTGGACTTGTTGACCACCTTGATCGTCTTGGACAGCGCCACCGGCTTGGTCACCTCGACCACGCCGAACGAGGCGCTGACCGCGCCCGGGTCGTCCTGCACGTAGGCCAGCACCTGGTTGTCCAGGGCCGCCCTGCCGTCGATCCGGCCGGCACCGACGCGGTTGGGCGCGTAGGTCTTGCCGTCGGCCTTCACGTCGGCGGACGCGCTGTTCATGATCGCGGCCTTGACCTCTTCCGGCGTCCAGTCCGGGTGGGCCTGGCGGACCAGCGCGGCGATGCCCGAGGTGTGCGGGGCCGCCATCGAGGTGCCGCTGCTGACCGACGTCTTGTTGCCCGAGCCGACCTGGGCGGAGGCGATGGTGTCACCGGGGGCGGCCACGTCCGGCTTCACGACCGGGCCGCGCACGCCGCGCGAGGTGAACGAGCTGGGCGTGTCGGTGATCGCCTGGTCGTAGGTGGGCAGCACGGTGCGCAGGTCGCCCGCGAGGCGCACGGTCAGCGTGCCGGCGGCCAGCGCCGGGCGCACCGAGGCGGTCGCCCCGCCGGTGAGCTGGATGACCGGGATGGCCGCGTTGCCCGCGATGCCCGCGCTGAAGTGCTCGAGGGTGGAGCTGAACACCGCGCCCACGGCACCGGCGGCGGTCACGTTGTTCGCCCGGCCACCGGAACCGCAACGCCGACTGGCGTCGTTGTCGTCCCACTCCAGCCAGGCGATCTTGCCGGCGACGGCGGCCGAGTCGGCGGCCGACAGCGGCTGGCAGCCGTCCTTGTTGGCCGGGTCGCCCAACGGCACGACCAGGCCGGTGACGGACTTGCCCTCGTAGTCGTAGTTCTGGCTGTACTGGCCGGACTTCCGGCCCGCCGCGGTGGCCGGGGCGGTCACCTCGGCCGCGTCGCGCAGCACGTACGCGTCGCGGGTGGACGCCACGGTCAGCGACTCGGGGGTGCTGCCCGGCGCGCCGCCGATGTCGTACAGGTCGCCGCCGTTGCCCGCGGCGAACACGGTGACCACGCCGGAGGCGTTGACCTTGCGCACGAACAGCGAGTCCGGGTCGTCCGGGGCGCCGTAGTCGGAGCCCAGCGACAGGTTCACCACGTCGAGGTGGTCGGAGAAGTCGCCGTCGCCGTCCGGGTCGAGCGACCAGTCGAGGGCCTGCGCGGTGACGTTGGTCGAGCCGTCGCAGCCGAACACCTTCAGCGCGTACAGCAGGGCCTTCGGCGCGGTGCCGGGGCCGATGCGCATCGCGTTGAGCGTCTCCGGGGTGAGCTTGGTGTAGTCGCCCTTGAAGGTGGAGCCGTCGGCGTTGACGCCGAAGCCCGCGGAGGTGCCGGCGACGTGCGAGCCGTGGCCGTTGCAGTCGATCGGGTTCGGGTCCGGCTTCGGGGTGTTGACCGCCGGGTCGGTGCTCGCGCCGTCGTAGGCGTTGCCCACGAAGTCGTAGCCGCCGACGACCTTGGCGGTCGGGAAGTACGAGGCGTCGACCTTGGTCTCGTCGATCGCCCGGAACGCCTCGATGGTGCCCGGACCGCCGAAGTCGGCGTGGGTGTAGTCGATGCCCGTGTCGATGATGCCGATCCGGGTGTCGTCACCGAGCCTGCCGTACTGCTGCCACGCCTTGAGCGTGTTCGTCAGCTGCACCGCGGAGGAGTTCTGCCGCGACTTCGGCACCACCGTGCGCACCGACTTGACGTCCGCGCGCTGCGCGAGTTCGCGCACCTTCGTGGCGTCGGCCGTGACGACCACACCGGGCACGCCGTTGGTGGTCCGGTAGACCTCCTTGGTGGAGGAGTCCTTGCCCCTGAGGTCCGTCACCACGGAGTCGACGACCTTGGCGGTGTCGTTCTTCGTGGCCTTGGCGGCGTCCTTGGCCTGCTGCTTCGTCGCGCCCTGGCCGGTCTTCTCGGCGTAGGTGTCGACGGCCGGCTTGGCCTCCAACTCCACGAACGCGGTGACCTTGCCCTGCGCGGCGGACAGCCGCTTGCCCACCTTCAGCTGGAGGTTCCTGGCGTCCAGCCCGTTCGCGGCGGCGACGGACGGCGCCAGTGGATCTTCCGCGCCCTGCGCGGTGCCTGCCGTGGCGCCCGCGACGAGTATCGCGGCCAACACCGGTACGGCTGATCTGGCGACAACGCGAGATCGGCTCACAACTTGCCCCAACCGAGGCCTGATACGACCCGGCAGGCAGCGTCGCATGCGTCCGGTAGGGGGTGGAGCTGCCCGCGTGGTGCCGTGCCCTCTACGGCACCGGGTCAACCTCGTGGGTGGAACCTAATCGGTCCACTCACCCGATCAATTAGACCGAAAGAGTGACGGCACCCACAGATTTGACAATCAACGGTCAACCCACCCGCCGCCACGACCAGCCCCAACACCACAGGACGACCCGAACACACCCCCACCATCACCGTACGTAAGTTCGACCCCCTCGCCCCCTCACACCCCCACCCCCCACACCCGCCCCCTCACACTCGCCCCCGCCCCACGCCCCACACTCCCCCGCCTCCAGTACCTCCCCTGGTACCCGCCACGCGAGGCCGCGTCGGCAGGCCGACCCCGATTTCCGGCGATCACGCTTTCCGATCGCCGGAAATCGGGGTCGGCCTGCCGACTTTCAGGCGGCCGAGCCCGCCGCCTGCGAAGCAGCGGCAAAAAACACAGCCCGGGCCGTGTGCGCGCCGACGGAGGCGCCGATGGGGTTCAGCACGGCGGTGTCCACCGGGCGGTCCACGCGGAGCAGCATGAAGGCGTCCGCGCCGTCCTTGGTCTGGCTGATCTGCGCGGCTTCGACGTTCACGCCGGCCTCGCCGAGCAGGGTGCCGACGGTGCCCATCACGCCGGGCCGGTCCGGGTACTCCAGCAGCAGCACGTTGCCCTCGGCGCGCAGGTCGAAGCTGCGGCCGTTGATGCCGACCAGCTTCTCCACCTGGTCCAGGCCGGTGAGCGTGCCCGACACGGTGATGACCGCGCCGTCCGCCTGCACCGCGCGCACCGTCACCAGGCTGCGGTGGTTGGCGCTCTCCGGCTCCTTGGTCACATCGACCGACACGCCGAGGCTGGCCGCCAGGCTCGGCGCGTTGACGAAGGTGACCTGCTCCTCCACCACGCTGGAGAACACGCCGCGCAGCGCGGCCAGCGGCAGCACCGACACGTCCTCGTTGGACAGTTCGCCGCGCACCTCGACGGTGACGCTGGTGGGCGCCTTGGCGGACAGCGCCGCGACGACCGTGCCGAGCTTCTGCACCAGCGGCAGGTACGGGCGGACCTCCTCGCCGACCACGCCGCCGCCCTGCACGTTCACCGCGTCCGGCACGAACTCGCCCTGGAGCGCGAGCAGCACCGACTTGGCGACGTCCGTGCCCGCCCGGTCCTGGGCTTCCGAGGTGGACGCGCCCAGGTGCGGCGTGACGACCACGTTCGGCAGGCCGAACAGCGGGCTCTCGGTGGTGGGCTCGGTGCTGAACACGTCGATGCCCGCGCCGCCGACCTGGCCCTCCTTGATCGCCTCGGCCAGCGCCTCCTCGTCGACCAAGCCGCCGCGCGCCGCGTTCACGATGATCACGCCGCGCTTGGCCTTGGCGAGCTGCTCGGCACCGATCAGGCCCTTGGTCTCCGGGGTCTTCGGCAGGTGGATGGAGATCGCGTCGGCGCGCTCCAGCAACTCTTCCAGCGTCACCAGCTCGATGCCGAGCTGGGCGGCGCGCTGCCGGCTCACGTACGGGTCGTAGGCGATCAGCTCGGTGCCGAACGCGGCCAGGCGCGCGGCGAACAGCTGGCCGATCTTGCCCAGGCCGACCACGCCGACGGTCTTGCCGTTGATCTCGACGCCGTTGAACTTGCTGCGCTTCCACTCGTGGTTCTGGAGGGTGGCGTGCGCGGCCGGGATCTGCCGGGCGGTGGCCAGCAGCAGGGCGACGGCGTGCTCGGCGGCGCTGACGATGTTGGACGTCGGCGCGTTCACCACCATCACGCCGCGCTCGGTGGCCGCCGGGACCTCCACGTTGTCCAGGCCCACGCCCGCGCGGGCGACGACCTTGAGCTTGGTGGTGGCGGCGAAGACCTCCCGGTCCACCTTGGTCGCTGAGCGGACCAGCAGCGCGTCGGCGTCGGCCACGGCCTCGAGCAGCGCGGGGCGGTCGGTGCCGTCCACGTGGCGCACCTCGATGCCTTCGCCGAAGACGTCGAGAACGGACGGGGCGAGCTTCTCGGCGATCAGGACAACGGGCTTGGTCACGGACGTGCTCCCGGTGGTGTGCAAGGCGGGTGGGGAGCGCGGGGCCGTCTGAGCCAGCCGAGACCCGCGCCGGCCGGCCACGGCGATGTGTCCGGGTTGTCGACGAGCATAGCCGGCGGGTGCGCGCGTCCCGACAGCCGGGTGGCCTGTCTCACCTGCTGGTTTCCGGTACGAGCGTCCTAAATGCCGGGCGTGGCGGGCCGGCCGGGCGGCGCGATCAGCGGGCGGTCTCCACCCCGGTCCGGGAACGGCGGTCAGCGCGTGGTCCTGACGAGTCCGGTGAACGTCGCCGGCGGGAAACCCCAGCGCCGGCCAGTCGGCTCCGCCGTGACCCCTCCGGCCTGTATCGCCGGGGGCACCACCGGCATCGGAAAGGTATGACCTACAACCGGTTCCATCCGACCGCCGAGGAGCGCCGGGAGGGCTACACCCTGCTCGCGCAACTCGCCGCGTCCGTGGTGCTGGGCCCGATCGGCCCGCTCACGGTGTTCGCGGCCCGCTACCTCTACGACCGGCGCGACGCGATCTTCGACCGCGCGGGCGCTCCGGTGCAGGCGTTCGACGAGTACGGCGCGGCGGTGCGGTTGGCGACCCTCGCGTCGGCGCGGGCGGGCGGCGCGCAGAGCGTCGTGTCGGTGCGACCGGGGCTCACCGCGTCGGCCCGCGCCCTCGGGTTGCGCGAAGGCGATCCGGTGGGCCTGGTGCTGACCGGGCAGGACGTGCGCACCCGCAGCGGCCTGGTGGTGCCGGCGCGGATCGGTGACCAGGTCTCGCTCACGGTCCCGCGCGGCACCTACTCGCTGGGGGCGTTCGCGGGACGGCGGGACCGGTTGTTCGCCACGCCCCACCCGTTCACGACGGTGGACGGACGCACGATCACGCTGGGCGGGCGCGGCAGCATCGACCTGTCGCTGACGACACCCCGGCCGACGGCCGCACAACGCCTGCCGGCGCCGGGCGGTCCGCCCGCGGCCGGACTCCTCGCCACCCCGCCGGCGGGCGGCTTCCGGGTGCGGCAGTGCCCGCGCTGCGGACGGCTGCACCCGGTCACCTGGGTGAACTGCCGGCCGCCGCGGGTCCGGCCCGGCACACCGGACACGTGGACCGCACGCGCCGTGCCGACCGCGCCCGCCCCGCTGAGCCAACCGCAGCCGACCTGCTGGTGGTGCGGCCTGACGCACGCCACGTGCGACTGCCTGGTCGGTGAGGCCCGGCGGTTCTGGAACGGCGGATGACCTACCGGGTGCAGGTCCTCACCGTCGAATCACATGTCGATCTTGTGTGAGCTGGGCTTTCTCAGTTGTCTCACCGCGTTGTCACCATGATCAGTCTCAGACTCGTGGCATTTCCTCGGCGTCGATCGCCCGGCCGCTGACAGAGCCGGTCAGCGGGCGAGCCTCGCGCGGGCCTCGTCGGTAAGCGGGGTGAAGAAGTTGACCAGGTTGCCGTCGGGATCCCGGAACAGCAGGGAGCGGTTTCCCCACGGCATCGTGGTCGGCTTCTGCACGATCTCGGGGGCGACAGCCAGGCTCGTCAGCCGTTCGTGCTCCCGGTCGACGTCCTCGACGAGGAATTCGAGGATCGCGGTCCGGTTCGACTCGGGTACGGCCGCCCCGGCACTGAACAGCGCCATCGTCTCGGCACTGCCGATGGCCAACGTGCACGACGGACCTACGAGCTCGGCGAACTGCTCGGCGGGCCGCCGCGCATCGAGGCCGGTCACCTGCTCGTAGAACTCGACAAGACGGGCGACGTCGTTGGTGATGACGCGGACAGAGACAAGCTGCACGGTGGATCCTTTCTGCGCTGGAGGACGCTTCTGACCCCGTCCTCCGAGGGGACACCGGCACGTTAGAGGCAATAGTGGACAGGATCCGCCCGGTATTGGGAGGATCTTGTGCGTGACTCGGCCAATCGCCCGTGTACTGGCCTTGCTGGAGATCCTCCAGCGCGGAGGTACCCGGACCGTCGCCGAGCTCGCCGAGCGACTCGACGTGGACGAGCGCACCGTCCGCCGCTACGTCGGTCACCTCCTCGACCTGGACATCCCGGTCCGCTCGGTGCGCGGGCGGCACGGCGGGTACAGCCTGTCCCCGGGCTATCGGATGCCTCCGCTGATGCTCACCGACGAGGAGGCACTCGCTGTCCTGCTCGGTCTGGTCGCAGGCCGGCGCGCCGGGTTGCTCAGCACCTCGGCCGCGGCCGCCGAGAGCGCGGTCGCGAAAGTCCGTCGAGTGCTGCCCGAAGCTCTTGGCCGCCGGCTCGACGCGCTGCTGGAGGTCGCCGACTTCACCGCGCCCGCACGATCGGCGCTCACGGCGGAGGCCGAGGTCCTGCTCACCGTCGCGGAGGCGGCGCGGGATCGTCACCCGGTCGATCTTGGCTACATCGCCGGCCACGGCGGTGCCAGCGAACGCGTCGTCCATCCGTACGGGGTCGTGGCCCACTCCGGGCGTTGGTACGTGACCGGCTTCGACTCCGCCAGCGGGCAGGTGCGAACGTTCCGCGTCGACCGGATCACGACCGTCGAGATGCACGTCGGAACGTTCGACGTACCAGTCGGATTCGACCCGGCCCAGCGGGTGCTGACCGCGATCGCCGAGACGCCGTACCAGCACGAGGTATCCGTGCGGATTCGATCGACGCCCGAACAGATCCGCTCCGTCCTCCCGCCGTCGGTCGCCCAGCTGGAGGAGATCGATCCCGGCACTTCCTGGGTGCGGGCCCGGATACGGGCACAACGGCTCGAATGGATACCACCCCTGCTCGCCGCGCTCGATCGGCCGTTCGTCGTTGAACAACCCGACGCCCTCCGCGACCTGGTGCGAGCACTGGCCAGCCGGCTCGCCGGCCACGCCGACGCGCGACAGGAGGACTGATTACGCGCTGGGAGATTCGACGTCCCACTGGCCTTAAACACAACAGGAACGGTCCGCCCGCGGCCAGGGACGCCCATCATGATCGCCGTCGTCGCCCTGCCGTGTCCTCACCATAGGGACCGTCAGACCGCCCACACGCGCTCCGCGCCCTGTTCACTCAATCGAGTGGACAGGGCGCTGAATCGACGATGCCGTCTCCACCGGATGTCCAATCGGCCATCCGGTGGCCCTCAGAACCGGGAATCGGTCACAGGGCCTGAGACCCTACAAAGGGGGTTCGTCGACCTACCAGGGTTCGTCGAACTCCCCGTCCTTGACGCCCAGGATGAACGCCTCCCACTCGGCGGGGGTGAACACCAGCACCGGCCCCTCGGGGTGGGCGGAGTTGCGCATCGCCGTGTAGGTCACGCCGTCGGTGTGCTCGACGAACGCGATCTCGACGTGCTCCTCCTCGTCCTCGGCGCCTTCGTCGCTGCGGATCCAGGCGGCGCCCGTGAGGTCGAGGTTGCCCCGCACGTGGGCCTTGTCGTCGTAGATCGGCGCGCTGTCGCTCATGGCGCCTAGATATACCGGAGCCCGCGGCGTCGGTGAACACCGCGGGCTCCGTCCGGGGAGAGGAGACCCGGGCCAGGACTCGGGCCCGGACTCAGGCGGTCTCGGTGATCGGCCGGTCGACCCAGGACATCAGGCCGCGCAGCTTCTTGCCGACCTCCTCGATCGGGTGCTGCTCGCCCTCCTGCTGCAACTTCTTGTAGTTGCCGCGGCCGGCGTCGTCCTCGTTCACCCACTCGGTGGCGAAGGTGCCGTCCTGGATCTCGCCCAGGATCTTGCGCATCTCCTCCTTGACCGCGGGCGTGACGACGCGCGGGCCGCGGGTGAGGTCGCCGTACTCGGCGGTGTCCGAGATGGAGTAGCGCATCCGCGCGATGCCGCCCTCGTACATGAGGTCGACGATCAGCTTCAGCTCGTGCAGGCACTCGAAGTAGGCCACCTCGGGGGCGTAGCCCGCCTCGGTCAGCACCTCGAAGCCCGCCTGCACCAGCGCCGACGCGCCACCGCAGAGCACCGCCTGCTCACCGAACAGGTCGGTCTCGGTCTCCTCCTTGAACGTCGTCTTGATGACGCCCGCCCGGGTGCCGCCGATGCCCTTGGCGTAGGACAGCGCGAGCGCCTGCGCGTTGCCGGTCGCGTCCTGCTCGACCGCGATCAGCGCGGGCACGCCCTTGCCGTCCACGAACTGCCGGCGCACCAGGTGGCCGGGGCCCTTCGGCGCGACCATGGCGACGTCCACGTTGGACGGAACCGTGATCAGGCCGTAGCGGATGTTGAAGCCGTGGCCGAAGAAGACCGCGTCGCCGTCCTTCAGGTTCGGCGCGATGTCCTGCGCGTAGATGTGCCGCTGCGCGGTGTCCGGCGCCAGGATCATGATCAGGTCCGCCTCGGCGGAGACCTCGGCGGGCGTGCCGACCGGCAGACCCTCCTCCTCGGCCTTCGCCCGGGACTTGGAGCCCTCGGGGAGGCCGATCCGGACGTCGACGCCGGAGTCGCGCAGGCTCAGCGCGTGCGCGTGGCCCTGGCTGCCGTAGCCGATGACCGCGACCTTGCGCCCCTGGATGACGCTCAGGTCGGCATCGTCGTCGTAGAAGATCTCGACGCTCACTGGTGGTACTTCCCTTCCTAGTTTCGTTCCACGCCGGCCCGCGGGCGGGCGCTGGAGCCGTGTTCTCAGCGCACCGCGGTCGCGGTGATGGATCGGGCGCCACGGCCGATGGCGACCATGCCGGACTGGACGATCTCGCGGAGCCCGTAGGGCTCCAGCATCCGCAGCAGCGCGTCGAGCTTCTCGGAGGTGCCGGTGGCCTCGACGGTGACCGCCTCCGGGGAGACGTCGACGACCTTCGCGCGGAACAGCTGCACCGTCTCCAAAACCTGGCTGCGGACGGTGGCGTCGGCGCGCACCTTCACCAGGAGGAGCTGGCGCTGGACCGACGCGGTCGTCTCCAGCTCCACGATCTTGATGACGTTGATCAGCTTGTTGAGCTGCTTGGTGACCTGCTCCAGCGGCAGTTCCTCCACGGACACCACGATGGTCATCCGGGAGATGTCGGGGTGCTCGGTGCGGCCGACGGCGAGCGACTCGATGTTGAAGCCGCGGCGGGAGAACAGGCCCGCCACCCGTGCGAGGACACCGGGTTTGTCCTCGACCAGAACGCTCAGGGTGTGCCTCGTCATCACTCGTCCTCGTCGTTTCGATCCTCGCCGGTCCGGCTGCCCGGGACCGTCACCCGTCCTGGTGGCCGCGGTCCCCGCCCGCGGGCGCCCATGCTCACTCGTCCTCGTCGAACAGCGGGCGGATGCCCCGCGCGGCCATGATCTCGCTGTTGCCGGTGCCCGCCGCGACCATCGGCCACACCTGGGCGTCCTTGCCGACCACGAAGTCGACGACCACCGGGCGGTCGTTGATCTCCATCGCCTGCCGGACGACCTCGTCGACCTCGTCCTTCGACTCGGCGCGCAGGCCGGCGCAGCCCATCGCCTCGGCGAGCAGCTTGAAGTCCGGGATGCGGTGCTTGTGCGTGCCCAGGTCGGTGCTGGAGTACCGCTCCCCGTAGAACAGGGTCTGCCACTGGCGGACCATGCCCAGGTTGCCGTTGTTGATCACCGCGACCTTGATCGGGATGTTCTCGATGGCGCAGGTGGCCAGTTCCTGGTTGGTCATCTGGAAGCAGCCGTCGCCGTCGATCGCCCACACCTGGACGTCCGGCACGCCCGCCTTCGCGCCCATCGCGGCGGGCACCGCGTAGCCCATGGTGCCCAGGCCGCCGGAGTTGATCCAGGTGCGCGGCGACTCGTACTTCACGAACTGCGCCGCCCACATCTGGTGCTGCCCGACGCCCGCGGTGAACAGGGTGCCCGCCGGGGTCAGCGCGCCGATCCGCTCGATCACGTACTGCGGCGACAGCGTGCCGTCGTCCGGCCAGTCGTAGCCCAGCGGGAACGTGGAGCGCAGCGCGTCCAGCTGCTCCCACCACGGGGTGAGGTCGACGGAGCGGCTCTCCCGCTCGACCCGGACCGCCTCGATCAGCTCGGTGATGATCTCCTTGCAGTCGCCGACGATCGGCACGTCCGCGCGCCGGTTCTTGGAGATCTCCGCCGGGTCGATGTCGGCGTGCACGACCAGCGCGTCCGGCGCGAACGTGGACAGCTGCCCGGTCACCCGGTCGTCGAACCGCGCGCCCAGGGCGACCAGCAGGTCGGACTTCTGCATCGCGGCGACCGCGGAGACCGTGCCGTGCATCCCGGGCATGCCCAGGTGCTGGCGGTGCGAGTCGGGGAACGCGCCACGCGCCATCAGGGTCGTGACGACCGGGATGTTTGTGTCCTCGGCCAGCCGCAGCAGCTCGGGCGACGCCTCGGCCTTGATCACCCCGCCGCCGACGTAGAGCACCGGCCGCTTGGCCGCCGCGATCAGCTTCGCCGCCTCGCGCACCTGCTTGCCGTGCGGGCGGGTGGTCGGCCGGTAGCCGGGCAGCCGCAGCTCCGGCGGCCAGGAGTAGGACGTCATCTCCTGCAGCACGTCCTTGGGGATGTCCACCAGGACCGGGCCGGGCCGGCCGGTGGACGCCAGGTGGAACGCCTCGGCGATCGCGCGCGGGATGTCGGCGGCGTCGGTGACCAGGAAGTTGTGCTTGGTGATCGGCATGGTGATGCCGCAGATGTCGGCCTCCTGGAACGCGTCCGTGCCGATCAGCGGCCGGGACTGCTGGCCGGTGATGGCCACCACCGGCACCGAGTCCATGTTGGCGTCCGCGAGCGGCGTGACCAGGTTCGTCGCGCCGGGGCCGGAGGTCGCCATGCACACCCCGACCTTGCCGGTGGCCTGCGCGTAGCCGGTCGCGGCGTGACCCGCGCCCTGCTCGTGGCGCACCAGGATGTGGCGCACCTTCGTGGAGTCCAGGAGCGGGTCGTACGCGGGCAGGATCGTGCCGCCGGGGATGCCGAAGACCACCTCGCAGCCGACCGCTTCGAGGGAGCGGACGAGGGACTGGGCGCCGGTCACGCGGATGGGGGCGCCGCTCGGCGGGGCCGGTTTCGGCCGCGGTCCAGGGCGGGGCGACGGCGGCTCGCCGGGAGCCGGTCGCGAAGTTGCGCTGGTCATCTGTCTGCCTCGTGGGTAAAGGAGAATGCACGGTCCGGGCACGAAAAAACCCTCGCCAACCCGAACGGGTGGGACGAGGGTCGCGCGTCGACGCAAGCTCGATAAGCCTAGGCGGCGACGCGCCTGGGAAGTACGAGAACGAGGTTGCGCTGCATGGCCGTGACGTTAACCGTCAACTACGACGGGCGTCAACTGTGCGGGACGGCACTCCCGGATCGTGGACGCCGGAGCCGACTGGAACGGGGCTGCCATCACCCGCCCGGAGGACCGGTGGCACCATCGGTGACGTGGACAAGCTCGTGTTCCGGATCCCCGCGCCCGCCCTCATCGCGGCGGCCGCCATCGCCATCTGCGCGACCCCGTTCGCGTGGGGGGCACCCGGCCTGCAGGCCGTCTACCTGCTGCCCCTCGGGTTCGGCTGGTGGGTGGTGCGCAACCGGACCACGGTCGACCCGACGCGGCTGGTGGCCCGCGGCACGTTCGGCAAGCGGGTCGTGGCGTGGGACGACGTGAAGGCCATCAAGGTGGTGCCGAAGGGCTGGCTGAGCGCCGTGCTGGCGGACGGTTCGCTGGTCCGGCTGCCCGCCGTCCGGGCCGGGCACCTGCCCGCGCTGTCCGCGATCAGCCGGGGCCGCGTCCCTGACCCGAAGGCAACACCCGAATCCGTAGAGTCACCGGAGTGACTTCGAACACCCAGGTCCGCTGGGTCGCGCCGGTCAGCCTCGCGCTGTCCATCGCGGGCCTCGCGGTGTCGGCCTACCTGACCGTGACGCACTTCTCGGCGGACGCGCTGCTGTGCGCGGAGGGCGAGGTCGTCGACTGCGGCACGGTGACCACCAGCGAGCAGTCCGAGTTCCTCGGCATCCCGGTCGCCGTCCTGGGCCTGGCCTTCTTCGCGTTCATCACCCTGCTGTGCCTGCCGGTCGCCTGGCGCGACCGGCGGCTGCACTGGCTGCGGCTCGGCTCGGTCGGCGTCGGCGTGCTGTTCGTGGTGTGGCTGATCGCGGCCGAGTTCGTGCTGATCGGCAAGATCTGCCTGTGGTGCACCGCAGTGCACGTCATCACACTCGCGCTGGCGGGCGTGCTGGTCACGGCGGCGCTGCGGCGGGAGTAGCCTCTGGGGCACCGCTCCCGGACTCCGGCGCCCACCCCCGCGCCTCCTCGCGACACAGCCTTGTTCTGAACAGACTCTGGAGGAGCCGTGCCACCGCTCCGTTCCCGCACCACGACCCACGGCCGCAACGCCGCCGGGGCCCGCGCGCTGTGGCGCGCGACCGGCATGACCGACAGCGACTTCGGCAAGCCGATCGTGGCCATCGCCAACTCCTACACGCAGTTCGTGCCGGGTCACGTGCACCTGCGCGACCTCGGCGACATCGTGGCGGAGGCGATTCGCGAAGCGGGCGGCGTGCCGCGCGAGTTCCACACCATCGCGGTGGACGACGGCATCGCCATGGGGCACAGCGGGATGCTGTACTCGCTGCCGTCCCGCGAGATCATCGCCGACTCGGTCGAGTACATGGTGAACGCCCACCAGGCCGACGCGATCGTGTGCATCTCCAACTGCGACAAGATCACGCCCGGGATGCTCAACGCGGCCATGCGCCTCGACATCCCGGTCGTCTTCGTGTCCGGCGGGCCGATGGAGGCCGGCAAGGCGGTCGTGGTGGACGGGGTGGCGGTCGCACCGACCGACCTGATCACCGCGATCGCGGCGTCGGCGTCCCCCGAGGTGGACGACGAGGGCCTGTCCGTGGTGGAGCGCTCCGCCTGCCCGACCTGCGGGTCGTGCTCGGGCATGTTCACCGCGAACTCGATGAACTGCCTCACCGAGGCCCTGGGGCTGGCGCTGCCCGGCAACGGCTCGACGCTGGCCACCCACTCGGCGCGGCGCGAGCTGTTCGCCGAAGCCGGCCGGACCGTCGTGGAGCTGTGCCGGCGGTACTACGGCGAGGACGACGAGTCCGTGCTGCCGCGGTCGATCGCGTCCCGGGCGGCGTTCGAGAACGCGATGGCCCTGGACATGGCGATGGGCGGCTCGACCAACACCGTGCTGCACATCCTCGCCGCCGCGCAGGAGGGCGGGATCGACTTCACGCTGGCCGACATCGACGCCCTGAGCCGGCGCGTGCCGTGCCTGGCCAAGGTGTCGCCGAACTCCGACTACCACATGGAGGACGTGCACCGGGCGGGTGGGATCCCCGCGCTGCTGGGCGAGCTGTGGCGGGGCGGGCTGCTCAACGAGGACGTGCGCACCGTGCACTCCCCCGACGTCGCGTCGTGGCTGTCCGCCTGGGACGTCCGCGCCGAGTCGCCGTCCCCGCGAGCCGTCGAGCTCTTCCACGCCGCTCCGGGCGGGGTGCGCACCACGCAGGCGTTCTCCACCTCGAACCGGTGGTCCAAGCTGGACACCGACGCGGCGGGCGGCTGCATCCGCGACGTCGAGCACGCGTACACGAAGGACGGCGGGCTGGCGGTGCTGCACGGCAACCTGGCCGAGCGCGGCGCGGTGATCAAGGCGGCGGGCATCGACGAGGAGCTGTGGCGCTTCGAGGGCCCGGCGCGGGTCGTGGAGTCCCAGGAGCAGGCGGTGTCGGTGATCCTGAACAAGGAGATCCAGGCGGGCGACGTGCTGGTGGTGCGCTACGAGGGGCCGGCGGGCGGGCCGGGGATGCAGGAGATGCTGCACCCGACGGCGTTCCTGAAGGGTGCCGGGCTGGGCAAGAAGTGCGCGCTGATCACCGACGGCAGGTTCTCGGGCGGGACGTCGGGGCTGTCCATCGGCCACGTGTCGCCGGAGGCGGCGGGCGGCGGGACCATCGGCCTGGTGCAGGACGGCGACCGGATCCTGATCGACGTGCACGAGCGGCGGTTGGAGCTGTTGGTGCCCGACGAGGTGCTGGCGGACCGCCGGGCGAAGATGGAGGCGTCCGAGCGGCCGTGGCAACCCGCCGACCGCGTCCGCCCGGTGACGGCGGCGTTGCGGGCTTACGCTCTCCTGACGACCGACGCGTCCAAGGGCGCGGTCCGCGACGTGAACCGCTAGGCACACCGCCAGACGCACCACCAGTCACACCGCCCGGAACCGCCGAGCACACCGCCCGAGACCGCCGGCACGCCAAACGCACACCGTGACGTGAGTCGGCGACGTACATCGCCGACTCGAGATCGCCATCGGGTTACCGCTCTTGCGGTGGACCGGATCCGATCACTGCCGGCGAGCGTTGTCGTCCCTCAAGATCACCTCTTCGAGCGACGGCGGTCCGGGCACTTTTCAGGCGGCGGTTTCGTTGCCGTAAACAAGGAGCGCGGCACGGCGGGAAGCTATGCAGACCGAACGGCCCGGCCGTCAACACCCGGCCGGGCCATCGGTGAGGATCGAGCGGTTCAAGGGGTCCAAGCGGAGCGGGCGGTTGGGTCCAAGCGGAGCGGGCGGTTGGGTCCAAGCGGAGCGGGCGGTTGGGTCCAAGCGGAGCGGGCGGTTCACGCAGAGCGGAGTGGGCGGTCACGCAGAGCGGAGTGGGCGGTTACGCAGAGCGGGGTGAGCAAGCGGAGCAGGAACCGAGCGGAGCCGGTGAAGCGGAGCGGGCGGAGCGGGGCAGGCGGAAACGCCCCCGACGAAGCAGCGAAAGCCAGGCCGGCTCGGCAGGTCGTACAGGCCCTACCCCACAACAGCCGGCGGGCTTGTCGCACACCGACGTAGACCGACATAGGCAGGCTTAGCGGAACACCAGGAGCGTCGCGGTGGTCGCACCTGCCGCGAGGACCAAGCAGATGAAGCCCGCCGGCAGCGGGTGTCGGAACCAGCTGCGGTTGTAGTCGATCGCGGCCCGTCCCGGACCGGCGAACATGAGCCCGAAGGCCATCGCCGCGTACGCCACCTCCAGCTCGATCCCGTCGCCGGTGGTGAGGAACCCCTTGACACCCCCGGCGGGCAGCGGTCCGCCGCCGTACTTGAGCACGATGGCGTTGACCATCACGCCGAGGATCCCCGCCGCCGCGAGCGGCGTGAACAGGCCGAGCACCAGCAGGCTGCCGCCCGCCAGTTCGGTGACGCCGGTGACCCACGCGAGGATCTTCGCCTCGCGGAAGCCGAAGTCGTTGCGGAGCTGCTCGGCGAACGTGTCGATGCCGGGGCCGCCGAACAGGCCGAACACCTTCTGCAGGCCGTGGCCGATGAACACCCCGCCCAGCGCCACGCGCAGCACCAGCAGGCCCAGGTCGGCGCTGCCGGACCAGGCGAACGGCTTGCGCTCGTCCTCGTCCTCGTAGTGGGTGGTCGCGGTCTCGCCGAAGGTGTCGACCGGGGTGTAGCCGGTGGTGTCGAAGCTGCTGGTGTCCTTGTCGAACGGGCTGGTGCCCTTGCCGAACGCCTGGGTGCCGTCGTCGAAGTGGTGTGCTCCTCCTCCCGCGCCACCCGTCGAAGTCGCGTAGAAACCGTCGTCGGAGTAGCCGGCCGAAGTCTTCGGGCCGTCGTCGTGAGTAGCCACGCACCCGCACGTTAGGAGGTTCGGGGGACAATCGCGAGCGTCCGTTACGCGGCCTGACTACACCCGAATGGTCTAGTTGCGACACTCGATCGGGCACGGTATCTCAGCGTTCGATGCGATTCGGCCTGACCGGTGCGATTCGACCTGACCCAACCCTGGTGCGCCCCCGCCCGCTCCCGCCGCCGAACGCCGGCCCGGCTCAACCCTCAACCGTCCCGTGCCGAACCCCGATCGGCCAGCCGTACCAGGGCCCGAGCCGACCCGACTCAGCCCGACCGGGCCGAGCGCCGGCTCAGCCGAGCGCCGGCCCGGCCGCACCGCAGCGCGGCCGTGTCCGAGTCCGGCCGTGCCCGAGTCCGGCCGTGCCCGAGTCCGGCCGTGCCCGAGTCCGGCCGACCCAAGCCCTGCCGATCCCAGCGCCCGCCCGGGTTCAGCACCCGGCCGAACCCAGTGCCACCCGCCTCAGTACTCCCCCCGCACGAGGTTCCGAGGCTCCTCACCCCGCGCGAACCGCGCCACCTCCCCCGCCACCACCGCATAAGCCCGCTCCGCATGACCAGTACACGATCCGGCGACATGCGGCGTCAGGAACAGCCCCGGAACAGTCCACAGTGGATGATCTGCCGGCAACGGCTCCGGCTCGGTCACGTCCAGCGCCGCCCGCAACCGCCCCGTCGCCAACTCGGCCACCAGAGCCGCCGTGTCCACCACCGGGCCCCGAGCGGCGTTGATCAGCACCGCCCCGTCCTTCATCCGGGACAGGAACCCGGCGTCCACCATCCCCCTGGTCTCCGCGGTCAACGGCACCACCACCAGCACCGCGTCGAACCCGCCCAACAGCTCCGGCAGTTCGTCCATCCCGTGCACGCCGTCACGCGCGGTACGGCCCACCAGGGTCGCCGAAGCGTCGAACGGCTCCAGCCGCCGCCGGAACTGCTCCCCCAGGTCACCCGCCCCGACCACGAGAACCTTCTTGTCCTGCAACGTCTCGGTCACGTGGTAGTCCCACCGCCGTTCCCGCCGCGCCAGCTCGAACGCCGGGAAGTCCCGATATATCGCCAGCAACGCCCCGATCGCCCACTCGGCCGTGCTGCCGCCGTGCGCTCCCCGGCACGTCGACAGCATCACCCCTTCGGGCACCGTGCCGATGAACCGCTCCACCCCCGCGCTCAACAACTGGACCAGCCGCAGCTTCGGCAACCGGCCGAAGAACTCGCGGGGATCGGTGTTGTGGAGGAATTTCGGTACCAGCACCTCGGCGTCGGCGGCCTCTGGCGGCAGCTCGGAGTCCGCGGAGTACAGGACGGGCCGCACACCCTCCACGTCGGACAGCACACGGATACCGAGCTCATCGGGAACCAACACGGTAAGCGTCACACCCGCACGCTACGGCACACTGTCCGCCATGCGGGAGCGTGACGTGTTCTCCGGCGACGGCACGCGCATCAGGCTGTGGCGCACCGACGGGGAAGGTCCGGACGTGCTGTTGAGTCCGGGTCTGGGTGCCGTGCCGACCGCGTGGCCGGTGCTGCCCGCGGCCCGCGTGCACAGCTGGTACCACCGCGGCACCATGGGCTCCGGTCGCCCGGACGACCCCGCACGCATCACGGTCCGGGACCACGTCTGCGACGCGTTGGCCGTGCTGGACGACGCCGGCATCGAGCGGTGTGTGGTGCTGGGTTGGTCGATGGGTGTCACGGTGGCGGCCGAGTTGGCGCTGAGGCACCCGGACCGGGTGTCGGGGCTGATGTTGGTGGCGGGTGCGCCGGGTGACTCGTTCGCGAGCGTCCTGGGTGTCCCGGGGCTGCCGGAGGACGTGCGTCGGCTGATCGGGGTGTCGTCGGCGAGCGCGCTCAGGCTGGCCGGTCCGCTGTTGGACTCCGTGCTGCACCACGTGCCGGTGCCGGACCTGCGATCACCGCTGGTGAGCGCGTTGCGGCGGTTCTTGGAGCACGACTGGGGCTGGTATTTCACGTTGGCGCTCGCGCTGGGCCGCACGCCACGACGGGATCTGACCGGCGTGACGTGCCCCACAACAGTGTTGGCCGCCCGGTATGACTGGTTGGCGTCGCCGAGCAGTGTGGTCGGCCCGGTGTCGGGTCTGCCGCAGGCGCGGGTCAGGTTGCTGCCGAACACGCACTTCCTGCTGTTGGAGAACCCGCAGGTCGTGGTGGACGAGCTGGAGCTGCTGCTGGACCGGGTGGCGGCGGTGGAGCTGGCCGTGGAGCGGTCAGCGGAGGACCTGCTCACCTCACGTTCACGGCCGCGCGCCTAGCCTTGGTCCTCGTGTCACGACTCCGTGGGTTGCTGGTCGCCTCCGCTGTCGGCCTGCTCGCGGTCGGCTGCGCGAGCTTCCCGGAGCAGCCGGCTCCGACCGGGTGGAGTCCTGCGCCGCAGTTGACGCCGCAGGCGGGGCCGAGGCCCGAGCTGCCCGGCGAGTTGCCGAAGAGCCCTGGTCAGGGCCAGCAGCCCGGTCAGCAGCCGACTCCGGTGCCGCCGCCGCAGGGCTGCAAGGACTTCAACCCGGCGGTGGTGGGGACGTGCCTGTCCCCGGTGTCGGGTGTGGCGATGACGGACGTGAACCAGACGACGGGCGCGGTGACGGCGTTGGCCGCCGAGCGTGCCACGGGGCGGCTGGTGAAGGTCACCAAGGACGTGGAACCGGTGGTGGTGCACACGTTCGAGGTGGACGCGTCGACGGATGGCGGTCTCACCGGGCTGACGCTGTCGCCGACGTACCCCGAGGACCAGCTCGTATACGTCTACGTGACGACTCCGACCGACAACCGCGTGCTGCGGCTCGCTCCCGGAGACGTCCCGAAGCCGGTGCTGACGGGGATTCCGAAGGGCCCGTCCGGCAACCGCGGTGTGCTGGCCTACGACCGCGCGGGGGCGCTGCTGGTGGCGACCGGTGACGCGGGCAACCCGGCGCTGGCCACCGACCCGGAGTCGCTGGCGGGCAAGGTGCTGCGGATCGACGGCTCGGGCCAGCCCGCGCGGGGCAACCCGACGGCGGGTTCGCGGGTGCTGGCGTCCGGTCTGCGTTCGCCGGGTGGGCTGTGCGTGTCGGGTGACGGGTCGAAGACGTGGGTGACGGACGCGGGCGCGTCGGCCGAACTGCTGTACCGGGTGGAGTCGGGCAAGCCGTTGGGCAACCCGGCGTGGTCGTGGCCGGAGCGTCCGGGGATCAACGGGTGCGCGTCGTTGTCCAACGTGATGTGGCTGGGTACCTCGAACACGCCGGGCACGCTGGTGATGCCGATGAACCCGGACGGCAGCTTCACCGGCAAGCCGGAGCCGTACCTGAACACGGAGACCGGTTTCGGCCGGATCGGGGCGCTGGTGATGATCGACGACAACACTGCGCTGGTCGGCACCGTGAACAAGAACGCCGGCGGTGCGCCCGTGTCCAGTGATGACCGGTTGGTCATCCTGGTCCGCGAGAGCGATGCCCGCGGCGGCCAGGATTAGCCCGACCCGTGCGGTGGATCGGCTGACCCGACCCGTGCGGCGGGTCGACCGGCCCGCCTTGGACGGTGGACCGGGCTACCGGGTGGTGCGGTAGATCGCGTCCGCGACCTGCCAGTACAGGCCTTTCGGGTGGTCGCGGAACAGCGGTTCGGTGCCGAACAGGACGGCTCTGCCGCCGCGTGCCGAGGTGCCGGACACGACTGCCGCCTGGCCCACAGCCGAGTTCTGACCGCCTGAACCGTCGGCGCGGGCGGTCCAGTGCCCCGCGACCAGACCCCGGTAGGTCTGTTCGGTCGTCACGCCCGTGCCCAGATCTGTGAACCAGTACGGCGCGTAGACGAACGAGTGCCCGGCCCGCCCGGAACGATCGGTCACCGCAACGACGCCGTTCGCGTCCTCCTTGCCCGCGACGGCACGTGCCGCGAGCACGCCCGCATCGGCGTTGAACCGCGCACCGGTCGCTCCTCGGGCAACCACGCCGCCGCGCGTCAGGAACGCGTCGAACGACGCCTTGGCCGTGGCGGTCAACTGGTCGTAGCGCAGACCGGACGACACGAACAGCACGTCCACCCGCGACCAGTCGAATCCGTCGTTCAACACCGCCGTGGACACTGTCCGAACTTCGAAACCCATGTCCCGCAACGCTTTCAACTCGTCCGCCGCGACCGCTCCCGCCAGCACGGGCCGCCGCAGCGGCTGTCCGCCCGTGGACGCGGCCGTGAACCGCACGCCGTACTTGTCGGAGACTTCGACGGCTGCCGCGCGTGCGTCGGCCGGGACCACGATCGTGCCGTCGTCCTGCCTGCGCAGCGGCAGCCCGCGTCCGAGCAGGTCGTTGACGGCGCCGGCGTCCTTCCCGTCGGCGAGCCGCAGCGCCAGGTCCTGTCCGGGTGCGGCCTCCACCGAGCCGGTGGGCGAGGCGGCTACGACGTCACGGCCGCGCACGTCGAGCCGGCCGTCGCGGACGATGTCCACGGACGCACCCCACAGCAGCCGGTGACTCCACCCCGAGATGTCGTACATGACCGGGACCTTGTCGGAGATGTCCCGTCCGGCTTCCAGCATCACGTTCGCCAGCGCGCGCTTCGGCTGGTGCATGTCCACCACATACGACCCGGCCGGGTACCTGCGCCCCGCCGCCGTGAACGGCCGATCGGCACGCTTCACCCGCACGTCGTTGGCGACCAGGTGGTCGACCAGACGTGCCGCCGCCTGTCCGGAACGTTGATCGCCCCCGACCGGGATGACGTACCCGCGCGGGAACTCCGTGGTGTAGCGGTCTTCCGGCCCGAACCCGGGCACGAAGCCGTCCGGGATGTGCCGCTGAGCTTCGCCGGCCAGACCGCGCCGGAACATCTCGATCTGGTTGTCCACCAACGTATCCCGGTGCTGGTGCACGTAGCCGAGCGCGCTGCGGATGGTCGCTTCCACCACATCGGTGTTGATCCCGGACCGGCGGCGCAGTTCGGACTCGGGCAGTGAGGTGTAGTCGGAACGGTTGACGCGCATGGGGATCTCGATCGTGTAGGAGACCGCGCCGTGGAACATCGAGTACTGCGCGGTGTAGATCGGTGCCCAGCCGTCCCAGACGCCGGGTTCGTAGTCGCGGAACGGGATTTCCGGCTTGGCGGCCTCCGGGTGACCCAGGGTCTGGACGGCTTCCTCCATGCGCAGGCCGCCTTCGTAGCCGTGCTTGAGGTAGAGGTCGAAGTCGTAGTTCTGGCCGTGGGGCGGGGTGGTGGGCTCGATGAGGGTGTTCGCGACATAGCCGTGTTCGTCGAGCATGAGGAGGGGCTGGATGCGCTTCACCAGGTCGCGCATCGCGCGGGCTTCGGGCTGCGACGCGGTGACGAAATCCCGGTTGAGATCGAATCCGGTGGCGTTGGGCCGCGTTCCGGCGACCCTGCCGTCCGGATTCGCGGTGAGGTTCACGTAGATTCTATTGCGCCGCAGAAAATTCGTGGTCTGACGATCGGGACTGGTAGCGAGGTATTCGATCACGCGGAGCGCGCCGTCGGTTCCCTCCCATTCGTCGCCGTGGATGTTGGCATTGATCCAGACCGGTGCCTTGTACGCGTTGCGGAGGAACGGATCGCGCTTGGCGCCGACCGGGTCGTTCTCGATCCTGTCCCGCCAGGCGTCCTGGCGGCGGGTTTCGGAGGGTGACTCGGGGGCGGTGAGCGTGACGAGGTAGAGGTCCCGCCCGGAATTCGACTGGCCGATCACTTCGACGGAGATGCGGTTGCTGCGGCGTTGGAGGTCGTTCAGGCGCGGGGCGAGCGAATGGTAGGGGGCGAGGCCGAGCTTGATCGATTTGTCGGCGGGATTTTCGGGATAGACGCGCAATTGGGTGCGCCGGGGATAACCGGAGTTGGCGTCCGGCCGGTTGTCGCCTCGCGCGGTGGCGGTGGCGGACGTGGTCGGGTCGGCCGCGGCGACGTCGTTTCGCTCCGGACCGTTGCCGGGATCCGTGCCGCGACTCGGTGTCGACGCCGACGTGACGGAAGCAGTCGTGCCGGGCGTGGTCGTGCCGGGCGTGGCGGGGCTGGCCGTGGCGGGAGTGGTCACGGTGACCGTGCTGACCAACATCAGCAGGACTGGCAACGTCGACCGCATCAAGACCCCTCTCGCCGGCAACACTTCTGTGACTAGCCGGTCGGGTGACTTCCGGTCAACCGGCCTTTCGGCGGGTGACTTCACCCGTCCTGCGCCGAGATGATCTCCACGGTAGGGTGGCGCAGCAGGGTGATGGTCGATAGCGGGATGCGGCCCATGATCACCCGATAGGGCGAAACTGACGAGAGTTGCCGTGATCCGGGCACTTTCGACTTACCGATTTCGTTGCCGTAAACAAGGAGCGCGGCACACGGCGAGAACTCGTTCGACCAACGCCCCGATCCAGTCGCAGTGCCAGTCCGATACCCGTCACAGCCCCCAGCCCGACACCCACCCCAGCCCGACACCCGCCCGCTGCTCGCCTGCCCCTCCCCCACCCCTCGCCCCTGTCCCCTCGACGCCCACCGGTCACGCCGCACCACACCAACCGCCCACGCGCGGACCCGGTCACGCGCGTCGGTTCGGAAAGGGTGTGAGCATCGGCGAGTCGGACAGGGTGTCAGCATCGGCGAGCTGATCACCGGCGAGCCGCGCACGACGAGTCAGCGTCCGGCGGGTTGGCGCCGAGCCGGCGTCCGGCGGGTTGACGTCCAGGCGAGTCAATGCACGGCGAGTCAGCCCACGACAAGCCGGAGTCCGACGCCCGACGAGCCGGCGCACGACGAGCCGGCGCACGACGAGCCGGAGTCCGACGCCCGACGAGCCGGCGCACGACGAGCCGGCGCACGACGAGCCGGAGTCCGACGCCCGACAAGCCGGAGTCCGGCGAAGTCGCATCCGCATCAAGGCGGGCGAGAAGGACGTCGTGCTGGGACGAGTCAGCCTGAGCCCAGGCAGACGAACGGTCGGCGGAGGGGGTCTACTGCTACCGCGTCGGCCAGCGCTACGGCCGGGGTGGCGCCGGCGGCGAGGTTGCGGTGGAAGTCGGCCATGGCGGCGGCTGAGGGTTGGTCGCCCACCTTGCTGGAGGCGGCGATCACGGTCCGGGTGCCGCCTGCCAGCAGGGCGCCGGCGAAGCCGAGTGGTTCGTCGCCGGGGCGTACGCGGTTGAGGGCCAGTTCGCACGCTGCCAGCACCACCCGGTGGGGTGGGCGGCGCATGCGGCCCACCTCGTGGGCGAACAGGGCACCGTCCACCAGCTCCAGCTTGGAGAACAGGGCGTTCTCGGGTTCGTGCTCGCCGTGCGCGGCGATGTGGGCGAGGGCGACGCCGTCCAAGGCCTCCAGGACCGCGGTGACCCTCGCGTCGGACACGCCCAGGAGTTTCGCGTCCACGTGGTAGCCGGCCAGTCGGTCGATTTCCCCTTGCGCCGCTTGCAGTCCCGGCCCGCGCACGAGCAGCACGCCGCTGCCCGGCTCGGCATCCTCCCGGCTGCTGGACAGCCACGCGGTGGCCGACGGGGCGACGACCGTGGGCCGGTTGACGCACGTCGGCAGCACGCCCCACGGCACCACGTAGAGCGCACCGGTCGGCACGACCACCAGTTCGCGGTCGTCGATCATCGCCGCGAGGGGCTGGAGCAGCGCCTGGTCGAGGCGTTCGGCCTCACGGCGGGCCGAGGCGGCGATGACCTGGGCCAGCGCCGGGGGCTGGTAGTCGGGGGCCAGGGCGTTGAGGTCGGCGTGCAGCCTGCGGGCGGCTTCGGTGATCGGGTCGGCCGCGCCCAGCCGCACCATCCGCACGCGCCCACCGGCCAGCACCACGGCGACCATCTCGTTGTCGGACGAGGCGAACGTGACCAGCGCGCGGTCTCCCAGCCGCGCCAGCACTTCGTCGTGGGTGGTGACCGGGCGGGGTTTGCCCCAGGGGCTGGCGCTCCACCCGAGGCGCATCGCGTCGCGTTGGCTGGTCGCCAGGCGGGCGACGAGCTTCGCGGTGGGCAGGCCGTCGAGCCTGGCGCGCAGCAGGGCGCGGCTGAGTTGGCGGACTTCGGTGATGCGCTCGGCCAGCACCGGGTCCACTGTGGACTCGAACGGTTCGTAGCGGTACAGCTGGGCCTTGGTGCGTTCCAGCCAGGTGAACAGGCGGCGCGCGTTGGTCGCCGAGTCGCCGCCGGCCAGGACGAGCCGCACCGCCAGTTCACCCAGCTCGCGGCCGTGCAGCGCGGTGCCGGAGACCAGTTCCAGGCCGCCGAGGCGGTCGCGCATGCGGCCCAGTTCGGCCAGGCCCGCTTTCGCCTGCGCGAGGGCGACGCGCTGGTTGCCGTGGGCCAGGGCGAGTTCCGCCCGGCACAGGCGGAGCAGCATGCGGTGGTCGATGGGCGCGATGCGGCGGGACTTGGGGATGTCGCGCAGCAGGCGTTCGGCGTGTTCGGTGTTGCCTCGCCGGACTTCCAGCCGGGCGGCGAGCACCTGGGCGAACGCCGCCTGGTCGTAGAGCTTCAGCTCGGTCAGTTCGGCGGCCAGTGCCAGGGCCCGGTCCACGACGCCGGCGGGCGGGCGGTGGGAGTCGAGGGCTTTGAGGGCGTCCACGCGCAGCGCGATGAGGCCGGCCACCGCCGCCCACGCCGGGCTGCCGCGCCGGGCGAGTTTGCGCTGTGCGGCGTTCGCCATCCGCTTGGCCAGCACCAGATCGCTGTCGAGCAGTGCGGCCGCGGCGCGGAACAGCTCGGCTTCGGCGACGTCCTGGCCGATGCGTTGGCGGCGCAGTTCGGGCAGCACGTCGTCCAGCAGGGTGCCGGCTTCGTCGGCGAGGCCGACGCTGATCAGCGCCTCCGACTGGTCGATGCGCAGGCGCATCAGCAGTCCGGGTTCGAGGTCCTGGAACGCGCGTTGGGCTTCGGTGTAGCGGCGCAGCGCGGTCGGGATGTCGCCGGCGCGCTGGAGGACGTTGCCCAGCGCGTGGGTGGCGATGGCTTCCCTGATCTGGAAGCCGTAGCGGCCGGCGAGTTCGACGGCGCGGTCCAGGTCGGCGATGGCGGGGCCGGGCCCCTGGTCGGTGCGGTAGGCGTGGGCCATGCCGCGGTTGGACAGGCCGGTGACGAGCAGTTCGGCGATGGCGCTCGGGTCGCCGGTGGCTTCGGCGAGGCGGCGTTCGTTGAACGCGATGTCGGTGTCGAGTTGGGCGATGCCCTCGTCGATGCGGCCGACCCGGCAGAGCAGGACGCCGCGGTTGCCGTCGACGAGGCTGTACAGCTCGTCGCGCAGGGCCGGGTCGGTCAGGTCGGCGAGTGCTTCGCGGGCGGCGGCCATCTGCGCGAGGCCGTCTTCGAGGCTGCCGGTTTCGGCGAGGCAGAACGCGAGGGTGTTGAGCAGCCGGGTCCGGACCTCCAGCCGCTCGTCGACGCCGCCCGGCGGGTCGACCAGTGCGAGCCCTTTGCGGATGAGCCCGATCGCCACCAGGTACCGATCGGCTGTGGCGGCCTCCACCGCTTTCTTGTGGAGCGCTCTCGCCACCGCCACGGCATCCGGTCGACCGGGGGAACCGCCGTGATCGGGCACGTTCATATGAGAGCACAGAATGCGCGGGCACACTGCCAGCCGTCCGGGGAATACGGGCCGGCCGGCAGTGCGCCCGCGATCAGCTCACTGGACGCCGACGGGCGGTTCGGTGGTCTTGAACGGGCCGCCTTCCGGCTCGGCCGGGTCGTCGGTCGTCTTGAACGGACCACCCTCGGGGTCGGAGTCGCCCGCGACCGCGGCCACCGGCTCGCCGGTGGTCTTGAACGGACCGCCTTCGGGGACCACGACCGGGCCGGCCGCCAGTTTCACCACGCCGCCCTCGGGTGCGGCGACCGGGTCGCCGGTGGTCTTGAACGGCCCACCCTCCGGGTCGCCGGTGGTCTTGAACGGGCCGCCCTGCGGGGTGGATCCCCCGCCGGGCCCGCCGTTCGGCGCGCCGTTGCCGCCCGCGCCGCCGTGCTCCGACGAGTGTGCTGCCGCGGCTTCGGCGGTGGCGTCCAGCAGGTCGTTCTCGATGGCGTCGATCTCTTCGACGAGCTTGGGATCGGTTCCAGCAGACATGCGTTGTCCTCCCCTACAACGGACCCCGGCTATTCGGGGATGTTCGGCTGTGAGCGTGATCATTCGGAGGCCCCCCGGCCCGACCGAACGGCTCAAGCCTGACACAGATGGACGCACCGTCGAGAGCTAAATTCACCGAGAGCAATCACTTCCCGGTTACCGGGTTGCGCTGACCAGGGCGAAGTTCCCGTTTGATGCGACGCTACCACTCGAATGGGCGAACGTGTTAACACAGAGAAGGCACGGCGGGGTCCGCAATAAGGGGACGACCCGACCGACCGGTCGCTTGGAATGGACACCGTCGGCACCCCCTCCGTCACGGTTCGCGATCCCGGTGTCAGGATGCGCGCGCCTTGTTGTGGAGGAGCGGCATTGCGGCGGCCAGATACGTCGAGTGCCGTGTGGATGATCGTTGCGCAGGCGTCGCGACGGACGGCAGCCGCTTCCCACAAAGCGCAGCAGGCCCGGCCGAACCGGCCGGGCCTGCTGTGTTCGAATGGGATTCGAACACCAGTGGAACGATTACGAACAGCGGGCGATGATCAGGTCGCGGACCTTCTTCGCGTCCGCCTGGCCCTTGGTCGCCTTCATCACCGCGCCGACGATGGCGCCGGCCGCCGCGACCTTGCCGTCGCGGATCTTCGCCGCCACGTCGGGCTGCGCGGCCAAGGCCTCGTCGACCGCCTTCTCCAGCGCCGAGTCGTCCGACACCACCTTGAGCCCGCGGGCCTCGATGACGGCGTCCGGCCCGCCTTCGCCCGCCAGCACGCCGGTCACCACCTCGCGGGCCAGCTTGTTGGTCAGCTCACCGGCGTTGACCAGCGCCACCACGCGGGCGATCTGCGCCGGGGTGACGGCCAGCTCGGCCAGCTCCACGCCGCGGGCGTTGGCCTCCTTGGTCAGGTAGGCCACCCACCAGGAACGGGCCTCGGCCGGGGTCGCGCCCGCGTCCACTGTGGCCGTCACCAGGTCCACCGCGCCGGCGTTGACCAGGTCCCGCAGCTCCGCGTCGGTGAGGTCCCAGTCCTGCTGGACGCGCTTGCGGCGTTCCCACGGCAGTTCCGGCAGGGTGCCGCGCAGCTGTTCCACCCAGTCGCGGGACGGGGCGACGGGCACCAGGTCGGGCTCCGGGAAGTACCGGTAGTCCTCCGCGGTCTCCTTGGTGCGACCGGGGGACGTGCCGCCGGTCGACTCGTCGAAGTGGCGGGTCTCCTGGGTGATCGTGCCGCCGTCGGCCAGCACCGCGGCCTGGCGGGTCATCTCGAACCGCACCGCGCGTTCCACGCTGCGCAGCGAGTTGACGTTCTTGGTCTCGGTGCGGGTGCCGAACTCGGTGGCGCCCTTGGGCATCAGCGACACGTTCGCGTCGCAGCGCAGCGAGCCCTGGTCCATCCGGACGTCCGAGACGTCCAGCGCCTTGAGCAGGTCGCGCAGCGCGGTCACGTAGGCGCGGGCCACCTCGGGGGCGCGTTCGCCGGCGCCGGTGATCGGCTTGGTGACGATCTCGATCAGCGGCACGCCCGCCCGGTTGTAGTCCAGCAGCGAGTGCTCCGCGCCGTGGATGCGGCCGGTCGCGCCGCCGACGTGGAGGGACTTGCCGGTGTCCTCCTCCATGTGCGCGCGCTCGATGGCCACCCGCACCACGGACCCGTCGTCCAGGGTCACGTCGAGCCAGCCGTCGAACGCGATGGGCTCGTCGTACTGGGACGTCTGGAAGTTCTTCGGCATGTCCGGGTAGAAGTAGTTCTTCCGGGCGAACCGGCACCACTCCGCGATGGAGCAGTTGAGCGCCAGTCCGATGCGGATCGCCGACTCCACCGCCTTGCCGTTGACCACCGGCAGCGCGCCCGGCAGGCCCAGGCACGTCGGGCAGACGTTGCTGTTGGGCTCGCCGCCGAACACGTTGGCGCAGCCGCAGAACATCTTGGTGTTCGTGTGCAGCTCGACGTGCACCTCCAGGCCCAGCACCGGGTCGAACCGCTCGACGACCTCGGCGTAGTCCATGAGTTCGTCCACCCGGGTCATGCCTTACCGCCCTTCCGGAGCCCGCGCACGGCCAGCGCCGCGCCGGTGATCGCGACCAGGATGCTCGCGGCCGCGTTCACGAGCGCCAGCTTGTCGTTCCCGCCGCGGGCCGACTTGAGGGTGGAGAACGCGCTGGTCGCCGCGCCGACCGCGCCCACCAGCGCCAACGCGCCGCGTGCCTTCTTCATCGGGCACCCGCCAGCGCCGGCACGTCCGCGATGACCTGGCCGCGGGCGGCCTCGTAGGCCGCCGCCACCCGGTACATCCGGTGCTCCTGCAACGCCGGGGCCATGACCTGCAACCCGACCGGCAGGCCGTCCTCGTCGGACAGTCCGCTCGGGACGCTCATGGCGGGCGTGCCGGCCAGGTTCGCCGGGATGGTGCACAGGTCCGCCTTGTACATGGCGATCGGGTCGTCGGTGCGCTCGCCGATCCGGAACGCGGTGGTCGGCGTGGTCGGCGAGACCAGCACGTCCACCTCGCCGAACGCCCGCTCGAAGTCGCGGGTGATCAGCGTCCGCACCTTCTGCGCCGAGCCGTAGTAGGCGTCGTAGTAGCCCGACGACAGCGCGTAGGTGCCGATCATGATGCGCCGCTTGACCTCCGCGCCGAAGCCGGCTTCCCGGGTGAGCGACATGACCTCCTCGGCGCTGCGCGTGCCGTCGTCGCCGACCCGGATGCCGTAGCGCATCGAGTCGAACCGGGCCAGGTTGGACGACGCCTCGCTCGGCGCGATCAGGTAGTACGCGGGCAGCGCGTAGTCGAAGCTCGGGCAGGAGACCTCGACGATCTCCGCGCCGAGCTGCTTGAGCTGCGCCACGGCCGCCTCGAACGACCGCAGCACGCCCGGCTGGTAGCCGTCGCCGCTGAACTGCGTCACCACGCCCACCCGCACACCGGTCAGGTCGCCGGTCGCGCCTTCCCGGGCGGCCGCGACGACCGGCGGGACCGGCGCGTCGATGGACGTCGAGTCCAGCGGGTCGTGGCCCGCGATGACCTCGTGCAGCAGCGCCGCGTCCAGCACCGTGCGGGCACACGGACCGGCCTGGTCCAGGGACGACGAGAACGCCACCAGGCCGTAGCGGGACACGCCGCCGTAGGTGGGCTTCACGCCGACCGTGCCGGTGACCGCGCCGGGCTGGCGGATCGAGCCGCCGGTGTCCGTGCCGATCGCCAGCGGGGCCTCGAACGCGGCCAGGGACGCGCTGGAGCCGCCGCCCGAGCCGCCGGGGATGCGGTCCAGGTCCCACGGGTTGCGGGTCGGGCCGAACGCCGAGTTCTCGGTGGACGAGCCCATCGCGAACTCGTCCATGTTGGTCTTGCCCAGGATCACGATGCCTGCTTCGCGCAGCCGGCGGGTGACCGTGGCGTCGTAGGGCGGCTGCCAGCCCTCGAGGAGCTTCGACCCGCACGTGGTCGGCATCCCGCGGGCGGTGAGCACGTCCTTGAGGGCCAGCGGGACACCGGCCAGCGGGCCGACCGCCCGGCCGGCGGCGACGTCGTCGTCCACCGCGCGGGCGGCCCGCAGCGCGCCCTCGGTGTCGACGTGCAGGAAGGCGTGCACCGCGCCGTCGACCTCGCCGATCCGGTCGAGGTGCGCCTGCGCGACCTCCACGGCGGAGACCTCGCGGCTCGCGATCTTCGCGGCCAGCTCGGCCGCGGTGCTGCGGATCAGCTCGTTCATGATTCCGCCTCCGCGGAGAAGGGGACGTCGGCGGTCATGCTTGTTCACCCAGGATGCGGGGGACGCGGAAGCGACCGTCCTCGGCGGCGGGGGCGCCCGCGAGCGCCTGCTGCTGACCGAGGCTGGGACGCACCACGTCCTCGCGGAACACGTTGGTCAGCGGAACGGCGTGCGAAGTGGGTGGGATGTCCGCGGTGGCGATGTCGCCCACCGTGGCCACCGACTGAAGGATCACGTCCAACTGGCCGGCGAACAGGTCAAGCTCGTCGTCGGTGACGGCGAGCCTGGCCAGACGGGCCAGGTGCGCGACCTCGTCGCGGGAGATGCTGGGCACCTCGTCAACCCCCGTGGGTCGGTTTTCTCGGATTGGACCCACCGAGTCTATTGGCAGGTCAGGGCGAGGCCCGACGGGGTTCTCGCGCCCGCGCGCGAGGGTGCGGGATTTTACCGCCGGGCAACGCGGCCGGTGGGTCGGAAAGCGAAGCTGCGTCTGCGAGAATCATCGGCCGGAAAGCCCGAACCCAGCCCTGGAGGCGTGCACCGTGTCCTTCCTGATCCGGGTCCAGCTCCCGGACCGTCCCGGCACCTTGGGTGCGGTCGCCTCCGCTCTTGGCGAGATCGGGGCCGACATCCTCAGCGTGGACGTGGTGGAGCGCGGAGCCGGCCTGGCCATCGACGACCTGGTGGTGGAGCTGCCGTCCGGCCGGCTGCCGGACGTGCTGATCACCGCCGCGGAGTCCATCGACGGGGTCGAGGTGGACGCGGTGCGCCCGTACGCGGGGGTGCTCGACACCCACCGCGAGCTGGAACTGGTCGAAGAGGTCGCGGAGGAGCCCGCGCGTGGGCTGGAGGTGTTCACCGAGGGCGTCCCGAAGATCATCCGCGCCGGGTGGGCGGTGGTGCTGTCGCACGACAGCGCCGGCGTGCACCGGGTGACCGCGTCCACCGCCGCCCCGGAGACCCGGATGACGGACCCGCCGTGGATGCCGCTGGCGCGGGCCACCGTGCTGGACGGCGAGGAGAGCTGGGTGCCCGAGACGTGGCGCGAACTGGGCACCGAGCTGGCCGCGACACCGCTGGGCAAGCCGGACCGGGTGCTGCTGGTGGGGCGTCCGGGTGGGCCGATGTTCCGGGCGGCGGAGGTGGCGCGGCTGGCGCACCTGGCCGGGATCGTGTCCGTGGTGCTGCCCGACTGAGCGCTGCCCGCCCGGTGCACCCCGGTCGGCTCCGGGCCGGGAGCACCGGTCAGCCGACGGCGTGGGCGCGGATGGCTCGCCGTGCGCAGGTGACGAGTTCGGCGTTGTCCCGGGTCGGGCTGCCGTCCGGGTTGCGGAGGGTGTCCTCCAGGCCGATGCGGGTGTCCAGTCCCCGGCGGGCGGCGTGGTCCAGGACGGGCCACGCGCTGTCGTCCTCGCCGTGCAGCAGGATCGGCGCGCCCAGTGGCTCCAGCAGCCGCAGCACGGCTTCCGCCTCGGCGGTCGACCCGCCCGGCTGGACCTCGGCGAGGACGCGGCGGGTGCCGTCGGGCAGGCCCGCCCGGACCAGGGTGCGGGCGGCTTCCTCGTGGAAGACGCCCAGCTCGATGCCGACCCCGGCGGCCTGCAACGCGCGCACGACGTCCGACCAGCCGTCTTCGTGGACGTTCACCGAGGCCACGTCGGGACGTCCGGCGGACAGGCCCGCCCAACCCCTGACCAAGTCGGCCCGCCGCACCGGGTCCGGCTGGATCCAGGCGGCGGTGGTGACGCCCAGTTCCGCGTGCGGCACGGCGGTGCGGACCACCGCGACCGCGGTCGCGACCTCGGGGCCGGCGATCACCTCCAGCCCCACCACGTCCCGCGGGTGCAGGTGGAAGTGGGTGATGCCGAGCTCGGCGAGCGCGGCGGCGTCGGCGGCCAACTGCTGCGGGGTAACCGGCAGCGCGGGATGGCTTCCGGGCACGCGGGCACCGTTCAGGCAGACCTGGAGCACGCCGCCAGCCTCGCACGACCCGGCCCGCCCGGCGAGCCACCGAGCGGCGTCAGGCGAGTTCCAGGCTGAACGCGAAGGCGATCAGCTGCACCCCCGGCACCGGGTTCCAGTCGCGTTCCGGGAAGCGCCGGAACCCCAGCCGCCGGTACAGCCGGTGGGCGGTGGTCATGGTCTCGGCGCTGCTCATCACCACCCGCCGCGCACCCACCTCCCGGGCCCGCGCGATCACCGCCCTGACCAGCGCTTCCCCCACACCTCGGCCGCGTGCGCGGGGGCTGACCGCGAGCATCCGGAACTCCAGTTCGCCAGATCGGCTGACTTCCGCGTACGGGCTGCCGGGCCGGGCGATGGTCACCGTGCCCAGCAGGGTGTCCTCCACGTCCACCGCCACCAGCAGCTCCGCGTCCCGGGCCCGCGCCCGGGTGTCGGCCAGCTCGTCGGCGTACCCGCCGGTGTGGCTGTCGATGTACCGGTCGACGCGGTAGGCCTCCACCGTGACCGCACCGGCCGCCGCCCACTCGTCCTCGCGCGCGGGCCTCACCACGACATCGGCCATCTGCTTCCCCTCCCGATCCGTTGTCCTCCACCCAAACCCGAGGTCGGGGCTCCGATCAAGGCAGGACGGGTATCTCGACGCGGGCAACCCCACACCTCCGCGGGTCCGGCGACGAGGATCCGCCGATCGGTGGCACCCCGGCACGTCACGTGGAGCCACCTCCCGGCGCCGGATTCACCCGGTCGGGATCAGCCGGTCGGGCCCCGGGGCTAGCATCGGGCGGATGTTGGCCGGTGCGATCGAACTCCCCGACGGCTCCCGCGTGCGCGGACGCGGACTGCGGCACCCCACCCCGGACGACGCGCCGTCGTACGGGCTCTACCTCGGCGGCTCGCGGCTGCGACGCGGCCGGGAGTTCGCGTGGGCGCACGACTGGGTCGACTGGCCCGACTTCCTGCTGCCCCGGTCCCACGACGACGCCGTGCGGCTCATCCGGGGCCTGCACGCCCGTGCGCTGGCCGGGGAGGCCGTGGAAGTCGCGTGCGGCGGCGGGGTCGGGCGGACCGGGACCGTCATCTCGTGCCTGGCGGTGCTGGCCGGCATCCCATCGGGTGAAGCGGTGGCCTGGACGCGCGCCCACTACAACCACCGCGCGGTCGAAACGCCCTGGCAGAAGAAGTGGGTGCGGCGGTTCCCCGGCTGACGGGGAGCGGAAATCGGTTGTGCGGCACGGCGGACCGCTGATCTAGTGGCGACCACCGGACGAGCCGAGGAGGCGATCATGCGCGGAGCTCTCATGCCCTTCCAGAAGGTCACTGTCACCTGTCTCGAGGACATGAAGCTCTGTGCGGACGTTGAATCTCGGCATCCTGGCGCACGTCGACGCCGGTAAGACCAGCCTGACCGAACGGCTGCTGCACGCGGCCGGCGTGATCGACGCGGTCGGCAGCGTGGACGACGGGTCGACGCAGACCGATTCGCTGGCGCTGGAACGGCAGCGCGGCATCACCATCAGGTCGGCGGTCGTGTCGTTCGTCGTGGACGACGTGACCGTGAACCTGATCGACACCCCCGGACACCCGGACTTCATCGCCGAGGTGGAACGGGCGTTGGGCGTGCTCGACGGCGCGGTGCTCGTGGTGTCCGCGGTGGAGGGCGTGCAACCGCAGACCCGCGTGCTGATGCGGGCGTTGCGGCGGCTGCGGATCCCCACCCTGCTGTTCGTGAACAAGACCGACCGGGCCGGCGCCGATCCGGAGCGGGTGGTGCGGGAGATCGCCGCACGGCTCACCCCGGACGTCGCGCCGGTCTCCGCCGGTGTCGCGGCGCTGACCGAACTGGTGACCCGGCACGACGACGCGGTGCTGCGCGCGTACGTGGAGGGCGGGGTCGGCGCCCGGCGGGTGCGGGAGTCGTTCGCCGCGTTGAGCCGGCGGGCGGTGGTGCACCCGGTGTTCTCCGGGTCGGCGATCACCGGGGCCGGGGTGGACGCGTTGATGGCCGCGCTGCCGGAGTTCCTGCCGGCGGTGTGCGGCGACGCGTCGGCCCCGGTGTCCGGGTCGGTGTTCAAAGTGGAGCGCGGCCCCGCCGGGGAGAAGATCGCCTACGTGCGGATGTTCGCCGGGACGGTGCGGGTCCGTGATCGGCTGGAGCACGGGAAGGTCACCGCGATCAGCGTGTTCTCGCGCGGCACCGCGCAGCGGTCGGCGTCGGTGTCCGCCGGGCACGTCGCGCGGGTGTGGGGTCTGGACGTGCGGATCGGCGACTCGCTCGGCGTGGCGCGCGGTGCCGGGCCGTCGTTCGCGCCGCCCACGTTGGAGACCGTCGTGGTGCCGGCGCGGGCCGAGGACGCGGGTGCGCTGCACGCCGTGCTGACCCGACTCGCCGAGCAGGACCCGCTGATCGACCTGCGGCAGGACGACGGGCGGCGGGAGATCGCCGTGTCGCTGTACGGGGAGGTGCAGAAGGAGGTCCTCCAGGCCGAACTCGCCGACGCCGGCCTGGAGGTGGGGTTCCGGGCGACCACCACCATCTGCCTGGAACGCCCGGTCGGCAGCGGGGAGGACGTCGCGGTCATCGACACCGACGGCAACCCGTACCTGGCGACCGTGGGACTGCGCGTCGACCCCGCTCCCGCCGGGTCCGGGGTGGAGTTCCGGCTGGAGGTGGAACTCGGGTCGATGCCGTTCGCGTTCTTCGTCGCGGTGGAGGAGGCGGTGCGGGACACGCTGCGGCGTGGCGGCGTCCACGGGTGGCAGGTCGTCGACTGCGTCGTGACGATGACCCGGTCCGGCTACTGGGCGCGGCAGAGCCACTCGCACGGGACGTTCGACAAGAGCATGTCCAGCACCGCCGGCGACTTCCGCGACCTGACCCCGCTGGTGCTGATGAACGCGTTGGCGCGGGCCGGGGTGGAGGTGCTCGAACCCGTGCACTCGTTCCGGCTGGAGGTGCCCGCCGACGTGCTGGGGATCGTGTCGCCGGTGCTGGCCAGGCTGCGGGCGGTGCCTCGTACTTCCGTCGTGCGAGAAGGGGTTTGCGTGCTGGAGGGGGACGTGCCGGCGGCTCACGTGCGCGAGTTGCAGGTGCTGCTGCCGGGGTTGACGCGGGGTGAAGGGGTGCTGGAATCGGTGTTCTCGCACCACTCGCCGGGCTACGGGGGCCAAGCCGGCTGAGGCTCAGCCGGCGGGGGCTTCGTCCGCCGGGGTCTGGTCCGCCGGAGCTTCGTCCGCCACGGCTCGATCGGTCTCGGCCGGGGCTTGGGCGGTCGGGGTCGGGGCTTCGTCGGTGGCGAGGGTGGCCACCCTGGTGGCGGCGGCCGGACCTTCCTGCAGCAGGACGCGGAAGCCCGGTTCGTCCAGCACGGGCACCTTCAGCTGAAGTGCCTTGTCCGCCTTGGTGCCCGGGGAGTCGCCCACCACCACGAACGCGGTCTTCTTCGACACCGAGCCGGCCGCCTTGCCACCTCGGGACAGGATCGCTTCCTTCGCCTCGTCCCGCGAGAACCCCTCCAGCGACCCCGTCACCACGATGGACAGGCCTTCGAGGTTGCGGGGGATCGAGTCGTCCCGCTCCTCGGCCATGCGGACCCCGGACTCGGCCCACTTGCGGACGATCTCCTGCCGCCACGGGGTCTCCACCCACTCGCGCACGGCCAGCGCGATGGTCGGGCCCACGCCCTCGGCAGCCGCCAACTCCTCCTCCGACGCGGACTTGATCCGGTCCAGGGAGCCGAACTCCTGGGCCAGCGCCCGGGCCGCTGTCGGACCCACGTGGCGGATGGACAGCGCCACCAGGACCCGCCAGAGCGGCCGTTGCTTCACGGCCTCCAGGTTGTCCAGCAGCTTCACGGCGTTCGCGGTCAGCTCGCCGGAGATGGTGCGGAACAGCTCGACCTCGGACAGCTTCTCCGCATCCAGCAGGAACAGGTCGCCCTCGTCGGCGTACACCGTCGACTCGACCAGCGCGGCCGCGGCCTCGAAGCCCAGGACCTCGATGTCCAGCGCCGAGCGGGAAGCCAGGTAGGCCAGGCGTTCCCGCAGCTGGCCGGGGCAGCCGGCCGCGTTGGGGCAGCGGATGTCGACGTCGCCTTCCTTCATCGGGCGCAGCGCGTGACCGCACTCGGGGCACGTCACGGGCATCTCGAACTCGTGGGCGTCGTCGGGCCTGGCGTCGACCACCGGGCCGAGGACCTCCGGGATGACGTCGCCGGCTTTGCGGATCACGATCCGGTCGCCGATCAGCACGCCCTTGCGCTTGACCTCGCTCGCGTTGTGCAGGGTGGCCCTGGCGACCGTCGAACCGGCCACCTTGACGGGCTCCATCACGGCGAACGGCGTCACCCTGCCGGTCCGCCCCACCTGGACCTTGATGTCCAGCAGCGTCGTCGTCGCCTCTTCCGGCGGGTACTTGAACGCGATCGCCCAGCGGGGCGCCCGGGACGTCGTGCCCAGCCTGCGTTGCAGCGTCACCTCGTCGACCTTCACCACCACGCCGTCGATCTCGTGCAGGGCGTCGTGGCGGTGCGCGCCCCAGTACTCGACGTGCGCGCTGATCTCGTCGAACGTCCCGAGCACCTTCGTGTGCGAGGACACCGGCATCCCCCACGCCTTGAGCGCCTCGTACGCCTCGGACTGCCGGGCCGGCTCGAAGCCCTCGCGCCGGCCCAGGCCGTGGCAGATCATCCGCAGCTTCCGCGACGCCGTCACCTTCGGGTCCTTCTGGCGCAGCGAGCCCGCCGCCGTGTTGCGCGGGTTGGCGAACGGTGTTCTGCCCGCCTCCACCAGCTTGGCGTTGAGCTCCAGGAAGTCCTCCACGGCGAAGAACACCTCGCCGCGCACCTCCACCAGCGCGGGCACCGGGTACTCGTCGGTCCCGGTGAGCACCTCGGGGACGTTGTCGAGCGTGCGGACGTTCAGCGTCACGTCCTCGCCGGTCCGGCCGTCGCCCCTGGTCAGCGCGCGCACCAGCCGACCCCGCTCGTACAGCAGGTTGACGGCCAGGCCGTCGATCTTCAGCTCGCACAGGTAGTGCACGCCCTCGCCGACCTCCTTCCGCACCCGCTCCACCCACGCCAGCAGCTCGTCGCGGGAGAACACGTTGTCCAGGCTGAGCATCCGCTCCAGGTGGTCGACCGCGCGGAACTCGGTGGAGAACGTGCCGCCGACCAGCTGGGTGGGCGAGTCGGGCGTGGCCAGGCCGGGGTGCTCCTCCTCCAGCGCCTGGAGCTCGCGCAGCAGCTCGTCGAACTCACCGTCACCGACCGTCGGCGCGTCCAGCACGTAGTAGCGGAACTGGTGGCCCCGGACCTCTTCGGCGAGCGCGGCGTGGCGCTCCCGCGCGGCGGCCGGGACGTCCTCCACGCCCTGCACGGCACCGTTGGTCTGGTCGAGTGAGTCGCTGCTGGTCACGGGGTGAGCCTAACCAGCGGGTACGACATTTTCAGGCGGGATCCCCGGTCAGCCCCCGGACGAGTTCGCGCAGCCCCAGCAGGTCGATGGTGCCTTCCGGTTCGGCGGCGGCGGTTTCCACCCGGCCGAGCCGCTCCCCGGCCAGCCGCTCACCGAGCGTGACGTCGAGCGGCAGGAACGTCATGGTCCGCCGCTGCGCGTCGTCCAGTTCGGCGAACAGCGGGTGGAACACGGCCACGTCGACGAGCCCGTCGGTGACCTGCGCGACGATCCGCACGTCGGCCAGCCGGATGCGCTTGGCGCCCAGGTTGACGGTGACCCCGGTCGGGTCGGGCACGGGCGGCACCGAGTCGTGGTACTCCCAGATCATGTCCTCGGGCGGTGCGGCGGCCATCCAGGCGTCGGTGTACGGGCGCAGCCGCGGGTCCTCCTGGCCGCTGACCACCAGCGCGTAGATGGCGCGGTGGCCGCGTTCCAGGGAGAAGTGCAGGTCCGGGTGGACGGCGGCGACCAGGTCGCACAGCTCGTTCTCCACGCGGTGCGGTTCGCCGTCGCCGAGGGCCGCGCTGATCGTGGGCAGCAGGTCGGTCCACCGCCGCCAGAACGCGACCGCCGCCTCGGACGGGTTGGGCAGGTGCGCGGGCGGCGTCGCGGGCTCGGTGCGTCGGCGGAACCAGCTCATGCGCCCATTGAACTACGACCGGCCGCGCCGGGTGGCGACCGCGAGGAGTTCCGCCGCGGGCCCCACCAGCCGCCGTCCGCCCGGCCACACGGCCCGCAGCACGCGCCGCAGGTCCAGGCCGTCCACCGGCACCTCCACCAGCCGCCCGTCGGCCAGGTCCAGCGCCACCGCCAGCACGCTCAGCACGGCGGGCGCGACGCCGGCGACCACCGCGCCGCGCACGGCCGTGGTGGAGCCCAGTTCGAGCGCGGGCGGGCGGGCGTCGGGCAGGGCCTTGTCCAGGGTGTCGCGGGTGCCGGAGCCGCGTTCCCGGACGACCAGCGGGGTCCGGGCGAGTTCGGTGACCCCCACCCGCCGGCGGACCCAGCGGTGTCCCGGCGGCACCACCACGGCGAGCCGGTCCACGGCCACCTTCCGCGTCGACAGCCCGGTCATCGGTCCGGGGGCCTCCACGAACCCCAGGTCCACCGCGCCGTCGCGCACCAGGCCCGCCACGGTCTGCGAGTTGGTCACCCGCAGGCCGACGTGCAGGTCGGGGCGGGTGCGGCGGAGTTCGCCGATCCAGCCGGGCGCGAGGTGCTCGGCCACGGTCATGCTGGCCGCGACGCGCAGTTCGGCTTCCCGGGTCGAGCGCAGCGCCTCCGCGCCCGCGAGCAGCCCGGACAGCTCGTCCAGCACCCGACGCGCGCGTTCGGTCACCACCACCCCGGCCGGGGTCAACGCCGAGCCGCGGCGCCCCCGGTCGAGCAGCACCAGGCCCAGGCGGCGCTCCAGGGTGGACAGCCGCTTGCTCGCGGACGGCTGCGCGATGCCGAGTTCCCGCGCGGCCCGACCGAGGCTTCCCAGCTCTCCGACCAGGACCAACAGCCGCAGCGATGCCAGGTCGGGCGGCTCGGTCATAGCCCCAGGGTATGACTTCATCGTCAACCGCGGGCTACCGGCGCCCCTCGTGCGGGCACAGGCTCGGTCACGTGCTCATCGCCGCGTTGCTGCTGGGGGTCCTGGTCGGTGGACGACTGCCCGATCTCGCGCCCGTCACCAGGAGGCTGCTGCGGGCGGGCGTGGTGCTGCTCGGTCTGCAACTGTCCATCCCGCAACTGGTCGACCTGGGGCCGGGCGTCCTGCTCGCGGCGGTCGTCACGGTCGGTGCCACGTTCTTCGGCACGCTCTGGATGGGCAGGCGCCTGCGACTGCCCCGCGGCCTGTGCGTGCTGGTGGCCAGCGGGTTCTCGATCTGCGGCGCGTCGGCGATCGCGGCCGTGTCGTCGGAGCGGGACGAGGAGCACGTCGCCACGAGCGTCGCCCTGGTGACGCTGTTCGGCACCCTGACCATGATCACCCTGCCGCTGCTGGACGCGTCGCCGGAGTGGATCGGGCTGAGCGTGCACGAGGTGGCGCAGGTCGCCGCCGCGGCGCCCACGGCCGGTGCGGCGACGGCCATGGCGGTCAAGCTGAGCCGGGTGGCGCTGCTCGCGCCGATCGCGGCGGGCGTGAACCGGCGGCGGGGCCCGCTGGTGCCGCTGTTCCTGGTGGGGTTCCTGGCGATGGTCGTGCTGCGGTCGACGGAGCTGGTACCCGCCGGCGCGCTGGACGTCACCAGGACGGCGACCACCGTGCTGTTCGCGGCGGCGATGTTCGGGCTCGGCACGGCGGTCCGGCCGCGCGGCCTGCTCGCGACCGGACCCCGTGCCCTGCTGCTAGGACTGCTGTCGACGCTGCTGGTGTGCTCGGTCGGCTACCTGTCGCTGCGGCTGGTGTGAGCGCGCAGCAGGTCGGCGTTGAGCCGGGCGATCGTGATCAGCGGGATCCCCTTGGGGCACGCCGGGGTGCACTCCCCCGCGTTGGTGCAGCCGCCGAACCCCAGCGCGTCGTGCTCGGCCACCATGTCCCGCGCCCGCGAGTACCGCTCGGGCTGCCCTTGTGGCAGGACCCCGAGGTGGGTGGCCTTCGCGGCGGTGAACAGCATCGCCGAACCGTTCGGGCACGCGGCGACGCAGGCGCCGCAGCCGATGCACGCCGCCGCCTCGAACGCGGTGTCCGCGTCCGGCTTCGGCACGGGCGTGGCGTGGGCGTCCGGCGCGCTGCCCGCCGGCACGCTGATGTACCCGCCGGCGGCCACGATCCGGTCGAACGCCGAGCGGTCCACCACGAGGTCCCGCACCACCGGGAACGGTTCGGCCCGCCACGGCTCCACGGTCAGCACGTCGCCGTCCTCGAAGTGCCGCAGGTGCAACTGGCACGCCGTGGTCGCCTTCTGCGGGCCGTGCGCGACACCGTTGATCATCACCCCGCACATGCCGCAGATGCCTTCACGGCAGTCGTGGTCGAACGCCACCGGTTCCTCACCGGCCAGCACGAGCCGTTCGTTGAGCACGTCCAGCGCTTCCAGGAACGACATGTCCGGCGACAGGTCGTCGAGCGGGTACTCGACCAGCCGCCCGGTGGCGCCGCTCTGCCGCCAGATCCGCAAAGTGAGTTTCACGCGTAGCTCCGGGTGCTCGGCTTGACGTGCTCGAAAACGAGCTCTTCCTTGTGCAGCACGGGTTCGGCACCGGTGAACTCCCACGCCGCGACGTAGCAGAACCGGGCGTCGTCGCGCAGCGCCTCACCGTCCGGGGTCTGGCTCTCGGCGCGGAAGTGGCCGCCGCACGACTCCTCGCGGTGCAGGGCGTCGACGCACATCAGCTCGGCCAGCTCGAAGAAGTCGGCGACCCGGCCGGCCTTCTCCAGCTCCTGGTTGAGCTGCGCGCCCGTGCCGGGCACCTTCACCCGCTGCCAGAACTCCTCCCGCAGCTCCGGGATGCGCTCCAACGCCTTGCGCAGACCGGCTTCGCCGCGTTCCATGCCGCACTCGTCCCACATCAGGCGCCCCAGCTCGCGGTGGAACGACTCGACCGTGCGGTCGCCGTCCACCGCGAGCAGGGTCTTCACCCGGCCGCGCACCTCGGACATGGTGTCCGCGACGGCCGGGTGGTCCTCGGACAGCGGCTCGAACGGCGCGTCGGCCAGGTAGTCGCCGATCACACCGGGCAGCACGAAGTAGCCGTCGGCCAGGCCCTGCATGAGGGCGCTGGCGCCGAGCCGGTTCGCGCCGTGGTCGGAGAAGTTGGCCTCCCCGATGACGTACAGGCCGGGGATGTTGGACCGCAGGTCGTAGTCCACCCACAGGCCGCCCATCGTGTAGTGCACGGCCGGGTAGATCCGCATCGGCACCCGGTACGGGTCTTCGCCGGTGATCCGCTGGTACATCTCGAAGAGGTTGCCGTAGCGCTGCTCGACCGCGAGCGCGCCGAGGCGCTCGACGGCGTCCGCGAAGTCCAGGTAGACACCGCGTTTCTCGTCGGAGATGTTCTTCGCCGCACGGGACGCGATGTCGCGCGGCACCAGGTTGCCGAAGCTGGGGTACATGCGTTCCAGGAAGTAGTCCCGCTCGGCTTCCGGGATGTCGTTGGGCGGCCTGGAGTCCCGGGGGTTCGCGGGCACCCACACCCGGCCGTCGTTGCGCAGCGACTCGCTCATCAGCGTCAGCTTCGACTGGTGGTCGCCGCTGATCGGGATGCACGTCGGGTGGATCTGGGTGAAGCACGGGTTGGCGAACAGCGCGCCGCGGCGGTGCGCGCGCCAGATCGCGGTGGTGTTGCAGCCCTTGGCGTTCGTGGACAGGTGGAACACGTTGCCGTAGCCGCCGGTCGCCAGCACCACGGCGTCCGCGAAGTGCGTCGACACCGCGCCGGACACCAGGTCGCGCACCACGATGCCGCGCGCTCGGCCGTCCACGACGATCAGGTCCAGCATCTCCGTGCGCGGGTGCATCTCGACCCGTCCGGCGTCGACCTGCCGTTCCAACGCCTGGTACGCGCCCAGCAGGAGCTGCTGCCCGGTCTGGCCACGGGCGTAGAACGTGCGGGAGACCTGCGCCCCGCCGAAGGACCTGGTGTCCAGCAGGCCGCCGTACTCGCGGGCGAACGGCACGCCCTGCGCCACGCACTGGTCGATGATCTCGACGCTGATCTGCGCCAGGCGGTGCACGTTCGACTCGCGGGACCGGAAGTCGCCGCCCTTCACCGTGTCGTAGAACAGGCGGTGCACGCTGTCGCCGTCGTTGCGGTAGTTCTTGGCCGCGTTGATGCCGCCCTGCGCGGCGATGCTGTGCGCGCGGCGCGGGCTGTCCTGGTAGCAGAACGACTTCACCCGGTACCCGAGTTCGCCCAGCGTCGCGGCGGCGGCACCGCCGGCGAGGCCGGTGCCCACGACGATGACGCTGCGGTGGCGGCGGTTCGCCGGGTTGACCAGGCGGGCGGAGAACCTCCTGAGGTCCCAGCGGGACTCGATCGGGCCGACCGGCACGCGCTGGTCGGCGATCGGGGAACCTTCGGTGTAGAACGGCATGTCAGCTCACCAATCCGGTGAAGACGGCGAAGGGGACGGAGAGGAAACCGGCGCAGACCACGACCGCCACACCCAGTCCGACGACTCGTGACGTGGTGACGCCCAACGTCTGGGTGGCGCTCCACACGCCGTGCCGGATGTGGAAACCCAGGGCCAGCACGGCGACCGTGTAGGCCAGCACCACGTACCAGTGCTGGAAGTCGGCGACGACGTTGGCGTGGATCGCGCCCGGCACACCGTTCGGGTTGAGCACCCCGACGGTGAGGTCGAGCAGGTGGTAGACCACGAACAGCGCGATGATCACGCCGCCCCAACGCATCGTGCGCGCCGCGTAGGAGCCCTGCACGACCCGTCGGTGCCGGTAGCGGCCACGGGCCCGGCGGGCTCGCGCGGTCAGCTGGTAGGCGGCCACGAAGTGCAGCACGACGGCCGCGAGCAGCCCGACCCGTACCGGCCACACCACCCCGATGTCGCGCAGCCACCGCCCGTACGCGTCGAGCGCGTCGGGACCGGCGAACACCGCCAGGTTCCCGATCATGTGCGCGACGACGTAGAGGAACAACGCGGCCCCGGTGACCGCCATGACGGCCTTCTTGCCGATCGTGCTGCGGTAGAGCCGGATCGTGTCCACGACCACGACGCTAGGAACCGACGTGACAAGTCGTCCAATACATCGTGGGCTGCTCGACGATAGTCTGGGGCTATGACCCTCCAGCAGTTGGTGTACTTCCTGGCAGTGGCCCGGACGCGGCACTTCACCAAGGCCGCCGAAGAGGTCCGTGTGGCGCAGCCCTCACTGTCCAAGCAGATCCACGCCCTGGAGAAGGAGCTCGGCGCGGAGCTGTTCAGCCGGGCGCGCGGCAACATCACGCTCACCCCGGCCGGCGAGGCGCTGCTGCCGGTGGCCGGCCGCATCCTGTCCGATGTGGACACCGCCCGGCTGGAGGTCGCCGAGCTGGTCGGGCTCAAGCGCGGCCGGGTGCGGGTCGGGGCGACGCCGAGCCTGTGCGGCAGCCTGTTCGCCGACGTCATCAAGCGTTACCACGACGCCTACCCGGGGATCCGGGTGGCCGTCACCGAGAGCGGGTCACGGGACCTGGTGCAGGCGCTGGAGGCCGGCGAACTGGACCTGGCGCTGGTCATCGTGTCACCGGCCGACTCGCACCGGGCGTTGACCGTCGTGCCCGTCCTGCGGGAGGAACTCGTGGTCGCCTCCGCGCAACCGCTGGGCGTCGACCGGATGCGCCTGACGGACCTGGAGAACCACCCGCTCGTGATGTTCCGGCCCGGCTACGACCTGCGCGAGACGACGCTGGCGGCGTGCCGGAGCGCGGGCTTCGAACCGCAGTTCGCGGTGGAGGGCGGGGAGATGGACGCCGTGCTGCGCTTCGTCGAAGTGGGCCTGGGAGTGGCCATCGTGCCGAGCACGGTGCTCGCGGCCAGGTCACTGCACGGCACACCGCTCGCCCCCAGCACCACCCGAACGGTGGGCCTGGCGCACCGGACGGACGTGGCCCCGACCACCGCCGCGCGGGCTTTCCAGAGCGTGCTGCTGGGATTCCTGCGCGGCGCGGAAATGCCGTCGGGTGTGCACCTGACGACGCCGTAGGCTCGCCCGGTGCTGATCAGACGCGAGACACCAGACGACGTCAAGGCGATCACCGACGTCACCGACGCCGCGTTCGCCGCCAACCCCGGCGGCGAGGCCTGGCTGGTGACCGAACTGCGCGGTGACGCCGGTTGGATCCCGGCGCTGTCCCTGGTCGCCGAGAGCCCGACCGGCGAGGTCGTCGGGCACGTGGTGTGCACGCGGGCCACCGTGAACGGCGCGCCCGCCCTCGGCCTCGGCCCGCTCGGCGTGCGGCCGGACCACCAGCGGCAGGGCGTCGGCAAGGCCTTGGTGCACGCCGTGCTCGGCGCGGCCGACGCCCTCGGCGAACCGCTGGTGGCCCTGCTCGGCGACCCGGGGTACTACTCCCGCTTCGGCTTCCGACCGGCCGGGCAGTGCGGGATCGAGCCGCCGAACCCGGAGTGGGGCCCGTACTTCCAGGTGCGGACCCTGCACTCCTACAGCCCGAACCTGCGCGGGCCCTTCCGGTACGCGGAGCCGTTCGAACGCCTGTGACGCGTGCCCCCTACGCCAGGGAGAACGCCAGCACGGCCGTCGCGGTGAAGTCGATCGCCGGTTCGGAACTCGGCCACGACGTCAACTCGTCCACGAACCGCGACGACGCCGAGTCGAACTCCCTGGTGTAGGGCTTGGTGCAGGGGATCGCCCCCTCGGGCATCTCACCCAGGTCCGCGAACAGCTCCGCCGCGTTCGGCCCGTTGACCACGCCGCCGACCAGCACCCGGTGCCCGCCGTCCGGGTCGCCGGACAGGTTCGCCGCCTGGTGGTGCGGGCACTCCGGGAACCGGCTGCCGACGCCCACGACGAGCGTGGTGCCCCAGGCGTTCGCGCCCAGCGTGAAGTTCCGCTGCCGGACACCGAAAGCGTCGAACGAGCGGTCCCGCGTCAGCGCGCGGTAGAGCCGCGCGGTGGCGGCGAAGCCGAAGCTGCGGGTCGCCACGTCGAACGACGACACGCTCGCCGCCGTGCGGAACGGACTCGACGCGGCACTGTCCACACCGGACTGGAGCTGTCGCCGGAGGTCGCCGACGAGCTGCGCCTCGGTCACCTCGGCACCCGGGATGCCGGCGCGCAGCAGGCGCACCAGGTCGTAGTGCCCCAGGGCACTGGTGTTGTAGACGTTCAGCGTGTCGGTGTCGCCACTGGCCAGGTGGACCGCCGCCCAGTGGGTCGCCGCCCGCGCCCAACCGGTGGCACGCGGGTCGCGCAACGCCTTGCCCGCCAGCGCCAACTGGGTCGCGCCGAACTCCATGTCGTCGGCCCAGGAGTCCTCCGGGTAGTAGGCGTGCGGGAACGCCGTCACCAACTCGCCGACGTCGGTGGTCTTGGCCGACGCGAACAGCGACGCGGCCTGGTCCAGGTGGGAACGGGCCGACCGGGGGTCGCGCCGGGCCTCGATCTGGGCGGCCAGGGCGAACGACGCCGTGACGCGGCCGACCAGGTTGGGGCTGATCGGCTCCCCCGGCTTGTTGGCCGCGAAGACGGGGCGGTGCTTGATGAAGTACTTCTCGTCGCCCGGCTTCACGTCGAGCTGGTCGTCGTCCTCCGGCAGCCGCCACACGTCGTGGTCGCCCACGAAGCCGTGCTCGGGGCTGCCGGTGCCGATGCCGACCTGCGCGTAGAGCACCTTCCGGTCGGCGTCCCAGACCTTGTCCAGCCACCGCAGGCCGAACCGGGTCTCGGCGGCCAGCGCCGGGTTCGCCCCGTCGCGCTGAGCGAACAGCATGGACGCCGTCGAGTACGCGGAGGCGTGGGTGAACTTCACGAAGTCGCCCGCGTCGAACCAGCCGCCCTCCACGTCGACGGTCAAGCCCGTCGGCCGCAACGGTTCGGCCAGCTCGTCGCCGCCGTCGCCGCGGAACACCGGCGTGTCGTAGACGGTCGCGGCGCGGTCGGTCAGGTGGGCCGGCTTGCGACCCAACCTGCCGGGGATGACGTCCGAACCGTCCCGCTGCGCCTGGAAGAACTCCACGGTGCGGTCCGCGACCGAAGAGAACAGGTCCGCACCGATCCTGAACGGCGGTGACGTCACGCCACCGGCCCTGATCCGGTACGTGCCCGCCCTGACCAGGCCGGAGAAGTCGATCGGCTGCACCGCCGCGTACTTCCCGCTCCACCCGCCCAGCGACCCGCCGACCCGGCCGGACCACGCGGTGCGACCCCGCGCGTCGATTACGGAGAACCGGCCGCCCACCGCCGAGGGCGTCATCAGGTAGGCCTGCTTCGACTCGAACGTGCCGTACCCGACCTGGTCCAGCCGCACCTGTCCGACCGGCGACGCGTGCGCGGGCACCGCCGACACCGAGCCGATCAGGGCAAGCGCCAGCGCCCATCGTGGGAACCGCATGGAACCTCCGCTCCGGCCGGCGGCGGTGGCCTTAGTAAAGAAACTTCCCTAATTGAGGGGAAGACTAGCCGCCGGCCGGGCCGGTAGCCAGCCCTCGGGCGGACCCGTTGCCGACCGTCGGGCGGTTCGGTGACCGGCCCTCGGGCCGTCCGGTCGCCGGCCTCGGATGAACCGGTCACCGCTCCTCGGGCGGTTCCACGAACGCCTTGCCCACGTCCCGGGTCAGCGCCAGCGCCCGCCGCACCCACGCGGCGGTCGCGCCGGCCAGCCCGCAGGACGGTGTCGGCACCGCGTGCGAAGCCAGCACCGATCGCGGGAAACCCAAGCGGTCCGCCAGGTCCAGCGCCGGCTTCGCCACCGAGCGCAGGTCGGGCGGGTGCCCCGGGTCGACGCTCGGCGTCACACCCAGGAACAGCGTCGTGCGCTCCTCCCACGCCTCGCCGACCTGGTCCCACAGCTCCGCGTCGAGCACGTTCACGTCGAACGCGATCGCCTTCGCGCCCGCCTCGCGCAGCAGCGTGATCGGCGGCCTGGGCGCGCAGCAGTGCACCACCACGTCCGCCCCGACGCCCTCGATCACGGACTGGAGCAGCGACCGCGCGTCCGGCTCCGGCACCGCCGCCACCGTGCCGAGCTTCGACGGCGTGGGCAGCAGACCGCGCAGCACGGCGGGCAGCGTCGGCTCGTCCAGCTGCACGACCACCCGCGCGCCGGTCCGCTTCGCCACCTCGGCCACGTGCCGGGCGAGCCCTTCGGTCAGCGACGCGGCGAACTCCCGCAGCGCGCCCTTGTCGGTCAGCACCCGGTGCCCGCGCGCCAGCTCGATGCCGGCGGTCAGCGTCCACGGCCCGGCCGCCTGGACCTTCACCACCGACGGCGTCAACCCGTCGGCCGCCTCCTCGAACGCGTCCAGGTCGCGGCGCAGCAGGTCCACCGCACGGCGGTGGTCCCGACCAGGGTGCGCGGCGGTCCGGTAGCCGGACGTCACGACCTCCACCGGCAGGTCCACCAGGAGGCCGGCGGTGCGGCCGACGACGTCCGCCCCGATCCCCCGCGCGGGGAGTTCGGGCAGGTGGGGGAGGTCGGGCAGCTCGCCGAGGACGATCCGCGCAGCCTCCAGGGGGTCCGTGCCGGGCAGAGAACCGATGCCGGTCGCAATGCCGGCGGGCCAGGGGGCAGCATCCACGGGGCACAGTCTCCCACCCCCGGTTTCCACAGGGTGAAGACAGAAAAGGTCTAGACCCATTGACGAGGTGGTCTAGGCCACCTACGGTCACCTTGTCGGTGCTGACAGTTGCGACGGCACCGCACACGACGTGGTGTGGGGGCGTGCCGCGCCCCGCGCTCCCGCACCACTTCCAAACCCGTCCCCCTGCCACGGGAGCAAGTGCGATGTCGAACAAGCGCAAAGGCCTGGCCGCACTGGCGGCCGGTGTCGCGGCCACCGTCATCGGTGGGCTGCTGCTGGCCGCCCCCGCGGGCGCGGCGGCGACCCCGACGGCCGTGTTCACCCAGGACGCCTCCTGGGGTTCGGGCTACCAGGGCAAGTACACGATCACCGCCGGCAGCACGCCGCTGACCGGCTGGAAACTGGAGTTCGACCTGCCGGCGGGCACCAAGCCGGGGTCCTACTGGGACGCCACGCTGGCCAGCTCCGGCAACCACCACACGTTCACCAACCGCGAGTACAACGGCGCGGTCGCGTCCGGGGCCTCCGCCTCGTTCGGGTTCCTCGCCAGTGGCACCGGCCTGCCGTCGAACTGCAAGCTCAACGGCCAGCCCTGCGCCGGTGGCGGCACGACCACCACGACTTCGACGACGACGTCGACCACGACGTCCACCAGCACCACGACGTCGACCAGCACGACCACGACGACGAGCACGACCACCACCACCGTGCCGCCCGGCAGCATCAAGTCCGCGCCGTACGTGGACATCACGATGCCCACGCCGTCGCTGGAGTCGGTGGCCCGCGCGACGGGCCAGAAGGTGTTCACGCTCGCGTTCGCGCTGGCCGACAGCTCCGGCTGCAACCCGTCGTGGGGCGGCACCATCCCGCTCAACGACAGCCGGATCATCAACGACGTCAAGGCGCTGAAGGCCCTGGGCGGCGACGTGATCGTGGCGACCGGCGGCGCGGCCGGACCGTACCTGGAGTACTCGTGCTCCACCGCCGACGCCCTGCTCGGCGCGTACAAGAAGGTCCTGGACGCGGTCGGCAGCAACCACCTGGACGTCGACGTCGAAGCGTCCATCCCGCACGACATGGTCAACACGGCGCTGAAGAAGCTCCAGACCGAGCGCGGCACGTCCATCAGCTACACGATGCGCGTGCAGGGCGACGACTACGGCATGGACCCGTACTCGGTGCAGATCCTGCAGAACGCGGCGGCCAAGGGCCTCACCGTGCTGGTGAACCCGATGACCATGGAGTTCGGCTCCTCGCGCGCCGACTGGGGCGACGCGGTGATCGCGGCGGCGGAGAGCTCGCTGCGGCAGATGAAGACGATCTGGCCGGGCAAGTCCGATGCGGAGCTCAAGCGCCTGCTCGGCGTGACCCCGATGATCGGCCGCAACTTCAACGGCAAGATCTTCACCCAGGCCCACGCGAACAAGCTGGTGAGCTGGGCGAACGCGAACAAGATCGGCCTGCTCGGGTTCTGGTCGGTGGGTCGCGACAACGGCTCCTGCCCCGGCGGCGGCATCTCCCCGACGTGCAGCAGCATCCCGCAGTCGCAGTACGAGTTCACCAACATCTTCAAGGGCTTCACCGGGTAATCCCTGCAGGTGACGGGGGTGGCGGAGGTCCGACGCCACCCCCGTCACCGTCTACCCGATCGGCACGAACCCCGGGTACTGGCCGAGCGCCACCTTCGGCGGCGGCACGCCCCGCGCGAAGAACAGCGCCAACAGCACGATGTCGTCCACGTTCGTGACGGCGAACAGGCCGATGGCGCGGCCGAGGTCGGGCAGGGACATCAGAACAGCGGCGTGAAGTGCACGTTGAACCTCAGGTTCGGCCGCTTGTTGTTCGACTCGGCCAGCCAGTACTCGCCCGGCCGCACGACGGTGCCCGCGTAGGAGTCGCCGGACCCGTGCACCATGCCCACGAGGCGCGTCGGCGGGTAGTCCGTCCCGACCAGCAGCCGCACCCGCGCGACACGGCCGGTGACGAAGTAGACCGCCACGTAGCCGTGCACCTCGGCCCGGTAGACGGTGTCCAGCCGGTGGTCGGTGCGCGGACCGCCCGACGACTCCGGCCGGGCCGCGTCGGCGGGCAGCGGGCGGTTCCCCCGCACCTGCGCGGCCAGCGCGGCCACTTGCCGCTCCAACTCGCCGATCCGGTGGTGCAAGGCGTCCACCCGGCGATCCGACCTGCGATCCGAGCCGAACATCGAGACCTCATCCCGTCGAGCCGCGGAACCGTTCAGAACAGCGGCGTGAAGTGGATCTTGAACGCTGGGTCGTCCGTCTTCCGGGACGACTCGGCCAGCCAGTACTCACCCGGCCGGACGATGGTCCCCGCGTAGCAGTTGCGCTCGCCCCCGACATCCAGCACGCCCACGCACTGCGTGGGTGGGTCGTCCGGACCGACCAGCAGCCGCACGTTCGACGTCAGGCCCGCACCGACGTACACCGCGACGAAACCGAGCACGTCCGTGCGGTACACCGTGTTCAGCACGCCGTCGGAACGGGGACGGCCGATGCCGAAAGTCTCGCCGCGCCTCTCCAGCGCCGTCAGGGCGCTCTGGGCGCCGTGCGTCAACGCCTCCACCCTCGCCGTGTCGGTCGGCAACGGGCGGGCGGCCTCCACCTGGGCGGAGAGCGCCCGGACCTGCTGCCGCAGCGCGGCCACCGCGTCCTGCAACGCTGCCACCCGACGGTTCGTGCCGAACATCGGACCCCCGATCGCCTATGGTGCGGGACATGGACGGACCCGCGGAGATGCTCGCCAACGACGCCGCGTCGACCGCGCTGGGCATTAGAGCACTGGAGCTGGCCGACGGTTCCGCCACACTGGCCATGACGATCACCGAGCGGATGATCAACGGGCACGGCATCGCGCACGGCGGGTACGTGTTCCTGCTCGCCGACACGGCGTTCGCGTGCGCCTGCAACCGGGCCGGGTCGGTGACGGTCGCGGCCCAGGCGGAGATCGACTTCCTGGCGCCCGTGAAGGTGGGCGAGGAGCTGGTGGCGACCGCCGTGGAACGGGTCCGGTCCGGTCGCAGCGGCATCTACGACATCACCGTGCGGCGGGGCGACGAGGTCGTGGCCGAGTTCCGGGGCCGCAGCCGCACGCTGAAAGCCTGAAGCGCGCGGCCGGGTGGGCCGCGCGCTGCCGGAGGGGTCGGGCCGAGGTCAGGCCGAGCGGCGCAGGCCGATCACCTGCAGGACGATGAAACCGAGCACCGCCACCGCCTGCGCCACGATCAGGAAGACACCAAGCCCGGTCACCGGGAACCACCCGGCGAAAGCGGTCAGGAAACTGTCCAACACCCACACGAAATTGCCGATCACCACCACCCCGACCAGTGGCCGGACGGGCTTCACACCGAGCAGGAAAACGCCCACGCCGTAAGCCACGAGGAATGCGCCGAGCCCGAGCACGAGGCCGCGCGGCAATCCCAGTGGCACGTCGATGAGCAGGGCCAGCAGCCCGAGCCCGCCCGAGGCGACACCGTCGAGCTTGAGGGCGAAGCGGAGGAAACCGTCGTTGCGGAGCCGAGTCGTCGTCATGGCCCTGAAGTTAGGGCCGGATCCACTGCCGGCACGACGTCGAACGCTGCCAACGGCTGCCAGTCCTCAGCGCGCGACCTGGGCCGACAGGTCGGCGGCCACCAGCTTCGCCCCGGCGTTCTGCCAGTTGTGCAGGGTCCGCTCGGGCACCTGGTTGACGAACCAGGCGAGCGCTCTGCGGGCTTCCGGGTCCAGGTCTTCCCGCTTCGTCCGGCGTGAATACGGCCGGATGCCCACCACGTAGTAGAAGTACAGCGCGTTGTAGTGCCGCCATTCGTCGCTGGTGCCGAAATCGCCGTCGCGCGGCTTGAGCCGGAGGATGCTCTCCAGCAGCAACGTCTTCAATTCGGCGGCGCGTTCCAGCGGCTGGTCGGCGGCACCCCGCGCGGCGAGCCGCTCGGTGATCACCGGCAATTCCGTCAACGGGCTCGCGACCAGTTTCCCCAGGTCGCCGTAACTGCTCAGCGCCCGCCGGGTCAGCTTCACGAAATCCGCCTCGTCGACCAGCGGCGTGCGACGCGGCAGGGCGTCCGCGGCGTCCCGCAGCTCGGCCCGTTCGGACGCCACCGCCGGCACCGCCACCCGGTCCACGAAGGTCGCGAGCGGGTTCGCCAGCACCTGGAGCGCGATGGCCGCCGCGATCGTCCCGTAGAGCAGCGGCGTGAGCCGGTCGTCCAGGAACAGCGCCACCTGGCCGCCGAACACCACCGCCATGCCCGCCGACACGACCAGCGAGCGCACCATGTCCCCCCGGATCGCCTCGCCCTCGTCGAACGCGTCGCGCACCGCCACCAGGACGCCGAACAGCAGCAGGTCCACCCCGATCGAGGCGATCAGCCACACCGACGGGGTGAGGCCGGTCAGCACCAACGCCGAACCGAGCAGGAACATCGACGTCGCCGCGCCCAGCAACGTCCGCCGGTTCCGCAGGTAGAGCGCCAGCGCCGCGCCCAGCGGCACCAGCACGACGGCGGGCAGGAACCACGCGGCCACCAGCAGCGGCACCGCGCTCAGCCGCCACCAGCGGTCGTAGCGGGCGGGCAGCCAGCACACGATCGCGCCCGTCCAGGCCACCGCCGGCACGGCGAGCACGACCGGCGGCACGGGCAGCGCGAGCGCCGCCGCGTAGGCCAGCAGCCCTACCGACGCCCGTCGCAGCAACGGCTTGCGCGGATCCCGCACCAACAGGTAGAGGCCGAGCCACCACGCCAGGCCGAAAGCGACCATCGACACCCCGATCACCGGGCGATCCTACGGTTGCGCGGGCTGGAACGATGTAGGTCATGCCGGTCGAGCAGACGCTGCGGAAGGCCTCCGAGGAAGTCGAGCGCGGTGATCTGGCCGGCGTCCTGCGTGCCCGGCAACGGCTGGTGGGCCTGGTCACCAGCTACCCGGACCGGCTGGACCTGCGCGATCGGCTCGCCGACGTCTACCGGGTGCTCGGCGACACCGCGCAGGCAGGCCGCTGGAGCTACCTGGCCGAGGAGCGCGACGAGGCGGAGACGGCGGCGTTCGAACGCGCCTACCGCACACCGGAAGCCCGGCTGACGGCGCTGAACTGGGTGAGCGGCGAAGCCACCACGGAGACCGCGCGGATCCGGCTGAGCGCGTTACAGGGCGCGGTGGCCGAGCAGGTGCGCGCGGAACTCGCGAAGACGGACGACCGGGACTCGTCGTGGGGCACGAACATCCTCGTGCTGCTCGGCCTGATCGTGGTGCTGCTGTGCTTCGTGGTCGGCGCGGTGACCCTGGTCATGTGGGTCTACAAGTGGTTCGCCGGGTAGGGGCATCCTGGGAGGCATGACCCCCGACGTCGCCGCCGCGGCCGACCGCATCCGCCCCCACGTCCGCCGCACACCGCTGTGGCGGGTGGAGGTCGACGGGCGGCCGTTGGCGTTCAAGCTCGAACACCTCCAGCTCACCGGCTCGTTCAAGCTGCGCGGCGCGGTGAACACGCTGCTCGCGGCGGAGGTCCCCGACCGGGTGGTCACCGCGTCCGGCGGCAACCACGGCCTGGGCGTGGCCACCGCCGCCCGGCTGCTCGGCACGCAGGCGACCGTGTACGTGCCGGTGGGTGCGCCCGAGGGGAAGGTGCGGAGGATCGAGGCGGCGGGGGCGAAGCTCATCCGCGCCGGGGCGACCTACGCCGAGGCGGTCGAGGCGGCACGTGAGGCGCCCGGGTTCTACGTGGAGGCGTACAACGACCCGTACGTGGTGGCCGGGCAGGGGACCGTGGGCGCGGAGGTGGTCGCCGACGCGCCGGACGTGGACGTGATCGCGGTGGCCGTCGGTGGTGGCGGGCTGGCGGCGGGAACGGCGTTGGCCGGTCCGCACGTGGTGGCCGTGGAGCCCGAGACGTGCTGCTGCCTGAACCGCGCGTTGGCGGCCGGTGCGCCGGTCGACTCGACCGTCGACTCGGTGGCGGCGTCCGCGCTGGGCGCTTCCCGGGTGGGCGAGCTGCCGTTCGAGCTGCTGCGGGCGGCTTCGGCGTCCTCGGTGCTGGTCAGCGACGCGGAACTGCTGTCGGCCCGGGACCGGTTGTGGGAGGAGTTCCGGCTGGCCGTCGAACCCGCGGCGGCGGTGCCGTTCGCGGCGTGGCTGCACGGCCGGGTGCCGGGCGAGTCGGTGTGCGTGATCCTCTGCGGGGCCAACACGGACTGGACGCCGTAGCTCAGGGGTTCGCGGGCCGGTCTGCGCCGGTGCGCGACCGGTGACGTACGCGTCGCGACGTACTCCGCACTGCCGCTTGAGGCCCCACGCCGCCAGGTCGCCGTGTGACCACCATCAGGTGTCATGACTTCGCGTGTCGCGTACCGGGTGGCGGCTGTGCTGTTCCTGGCGGGGCTGTTCCACCTGGCGGTGTTCTTCGTGGACGGCGGCCCTTGGGAGGGACCGGTGTCGTGGCGCAAGCCGGTGACGTTCGGGCTGTCGTTCGGGCTCACGTTGGCCACCTACGTGTGGGTGGGCGGGTTCGTGCGGTTGCGGGCGCTTTGGATCTGGCTGCTCACGGCCGCGTCCGTGGTGGAGGTGACGCTGATCAGCGTCCAGGCGTGGCGCGGAGTCCCGTCGCACTTCAACGAGGCGACCACGTTCGACACGCTGGTCACGCGCGGGCTGACCGGCGGCGGCGTGATGATCATCGTGTCGGTGGTGGCGCTGGTGGTCGCCTCGTTGCGGGCCTCCCACCTCGCGCCGAGCGTGCGTCTCGCGGTGCGGGTCGGGGCGGTCAGCCTCGCGGGTGCGCTGGCGTTCGGGGGGTTGATGATCGCCGAACGCGGTGGGTCGTGGAAGTTGTCGCACGGGGTGGCCATGCACGGGGTGCTGCTGCTGCCGTTGCTGGCGTGGGTCCTGGGATCCACCACGTGGGACGAGCAGCGGCGAACCCGCGTGGTGGGGCTCGCGGCGGCCGGCTACCTGGTGCTCGTGGCGGGTGCGGCGGTGTTCAACGGGTCGAGCTGACGGGGGCGCCGCTCAACGGGTCGAGCCGATGGTGGCGCTGGCCAGCACCAGGTCGCCCGCCGCGTCCGGCCGGTACACCGCGACCGCCTGGCCGGGTGCGACACCGCTGAGCGGCTCGCGCAGGTGCACCAGCAGCTCGCCGTCCACCAGTTCGGCCACGGCCGGCGCGAGACCGCCGTGGGCGCGGACCTGGGCGACGCACTCCACGGGGCCGTCGAAGTCGATGCGGGTCACCGGCCGGTGCGCCACGATCTCGGTCACCGCCAGCTTCTCCGCCGCGCCCACCCGGACGGTGCCGGTCACCGGCTCCAGGGACAGCACGTAGCGGGGGCGGCCGTCCGCGGCGGGGGCGTCGATGCCGAGGCCCTTGCGCTGCCCGACCGTGAACTCGTGCACGCCGACGTGCCGGCCCAGCACCGCGCCGGTCTCGTCGTCCACCAGCAGGCCGGGCTGCTCGCCGAGCCGCCGGGTGAGGAAACCGCGGGTGTCACCGTCCGGGATGAAGCAGATGTCGTGGCTGTCCGGCTTCTCCGCCACCTGGAGGCCGCGCTCGGCCGCCTCCACCCGGACCTCGGCCTTGGTCGAGTCGCCCAGCGGGAACATGGCGTGCGCCAACTGCTCCCGGGTCAGCGACGCCAGCACGTAGGACTGGTCCTTGCCGTCGTCGGCGCTGCGCCGCAGCTCCAGCCGTCCGTCCACAGTGGACAACCGGGCGTAGTGGCCGGTGCACACCGCGTCGAAGCCGAGCCCGATGGCCTTGTCCAGCAACGCCTCGAACTTGATCCGCTCGTTGCACCGCAGGCACGGGTTGGGCGTGCGGCCCGCCGCGTACTCCGCGACGAACTCCTCCACCACGTCCTCGGTGAACCGCTCGGCGAAGTCCCAGACGTAGAACGGGATGCCGAGCACGTCGGCGGCCCGGCGGGCGTCCCGGGCGTCCTCGATCGTGCAGCAGCCGCGCGCGCCGGTGCGCAACGTGCCGGGCTTGGCCGACAGCGCGAGGTGCACGCCGGTCACGTCGTGACCCGCCGCCACCGCGCGCGCCGCGGCCACGGCGGAGTCCACACCGCCGCTCATCGCCGCCAGCACCCGCATCCCGCTCACACCTCCGCTGTCGTGCGGCCGCCCGATCCGGCGAGCCGCTTCATCCCCGCGATGCCCGCCGTGCGGGCCCGTTCCACCACCGGGCCGATCACCTCGGCCAGTTCCCGGACCTCACCCGTGGTGGAGGTGTGGCCCAGCGAGAACCGCAAGGAACCGCGCGCGAGCACGGGCTCCACGCCCATCGCCAGCAGCACGTGGCTGGGCTGCGCCACGCCGGCCGTGCACGCCGAACCGGTCGAGCACTCGATGCCCTTGGCGTCCAACAGCATCAGCAGGCTGTCACCTTCGCAGCCGGGGAAGGTCAGGTGCGCGTTGCCGGGCAGCCGGTGCTCCGGGTCGCCGTTCACCACCACGTCCGGCACCGCGCGCCGCACCGAGGCCACCAGCTCGTCCCGCAGCGCCGCCAGTTCGCCGGCCCGCGCGAGCTGTTCGGTGACCGCGTGCCGCACCGCCGCGGCCAGGGCGACGACCGCCGGCACGTCCAGCGTGCCCGAGCGGACGTCCCGCTCCTGCCCGCCGCCGTGCAGCAGCGGTGTCGTGGCCACGTCCCGCCCCAGCAGCAGCACACCCACCCCGTAGGGCCCGCCGATCTTGTGCCCGGTCATCGTCAACGCGCTCGCGCCGGACTCGGTGAAGTCCACCGGCAGCGCGCCGACCGCCTGCACGGCGTCGGTGTGGAACGGGATGCCGCGCGCGGCGGCCGGCGCGACCAGCTCACGCACCGGGTTGACCGTGCCGACCTCGTTGTTCGCCCACATCACGGTGACCAGCGCGACGTCGTCGTCCAGCAGCTCGTGCAACGCCTCCGGCCGGAGCCGCCCCAGCGGGTCCGGCTCCAGCCAGCTGACCTCGGCGCCTTCGTGCTCGACCAGCCACTGCACGGTGTCCAGCACCGCGTGGTGCTCGACGCTGGAGGCCACGATCCGCCGCCGCGAAGGCGTCCGCCGGGCCCAGTAGATGCCCTTGACGGCGAGGTTGTCGCTCTCCGTGCCGCCACTGGTGAAGACGACCTCGGACGGTCGCGTGCCCAGGGCGTCCGCGATATCCTCCCGCGCCTCCTCGACCGCCCGCCGCGCCCGCCGCCCGGAGGTGTGCAGCGACGAGGCGTTGCCCGTGGTGGACAACGCCTTGGTCATCGCCTCGATCGCCTCGGGGAGCATCGGGGTCGTGGCGGCATGGTCGAAGTAGGCCATCAGCTTTCCAGGGTAGCCCGGCCCAGCCGTCGGGTGAGCACGGCACCGAGGACGGCGATGCCCGCCATCAGCAGGTCGAACGGCACGATGGCCGCCGTCGGCGCCTGCGTCGAGGCGAACGTGGTCACCAGCACACCGCCCAGCCCGACCAGCAGCGCCGAGCCCAGCATGTCGCTGATCTGCAGCGCCGACGAGTTGAACCCGCGGTCCACGTCGCTGGACGCGGCCAGCGTGAGCACGCTCAGACTCGACATCGCCAACCCCATCCCCGCGCCCGCGATCCCCCACAGCACCGGGGTGATCCAGGCCGGTCCCCACGCGGGTGCGATGAGCGTCACTCCGGCGATACCCGTGGCGTTGAGCACGAAACCCCAGCGGACGAGCTTCGCCCGGGGGATGTCCGGCTTCCGCGACTGCCACCACGCGGCCGTCGACCAGCCGATGGCGGTCAGCGTCAGCGGGATGCCGGAGGCGATGGCCGAGTACCCGTGCACGGAGGTGAGCGTGAGCGGGATGAACGCCTCGGTCGCGAAGAACGACCCGGCCAGCAGCGCACGCGCCAGGATCGTCGCCGGAAGCCCTTCACGGGCCTTCAACGTGCCCTTCGGCAGCAGCACGTTCAGCGCGGGGATGAGCACGACCAGCCCGACCAGCCCCACCAGCAGGTTCACGCCGCTCGGGTGTTGCGCGGCCCAGCTGAGCCCCACCACACCCGCCCCGGCCGCCAACGCGGCCAGCGGCAGCCCCCGGCGCTGGTTCGGGTCGGGCCGGTGCTCGGGCAGGTTCCGCAGGACGGGCACCAGCAGCAGCACGCCGAGGAGGACCAGCGGAGCCAGTCCGAGGAACACCCAGCGCCACGAGAACGTCTCGGTCAGCCACCCGGACAGCGCCGGCCCCACCAACGACGGCACCACCCACGCGCTCGCCAGCAGTCCGAACACAGCCGGCCGGTCCCGTTCCGGGTACACCAACCCGATCAGCACGTAGACCGCGACCACTTGCGCACCGCCACCCAGGCCCTGGAGCACACGTCCGAGCAGCAGCTGCGTCATGTCCTGCGCCGTGCCCGCCACGATCAGTCCCACCAGGAACGTCGCGGGCCCGATCAGCAGGCTCGGGCGGGGTCCGCGCAGGTCGCTGAGCCGCCCGGACAGGACCGTCGCGATCACGCTGGCCGCCAGGAAGGCCAGGAACGGCCACGCGTACATCTCGTTGCCGTCGAGCTCGGAGACCATCCGGGGCATCGCCGTGCTGACGCCCATGTTCTCGAAGGCCAACAGCGTGACGAGCAAGATGATCCCAGCCGTGGGCCCACGCCGCTCCGGGGCCCACAACCTGCTCTTGGATGACGCCTCGAACTCTCGTCCCGCATCGGTCGTGGTCACATGTTCATGTTTCAACCTCTACTTGGGTGTAGGTCAAGGCGATATGACGCAGAACCACCCAGTCCACCTCGGACCAACCGCCCCCGCGCACCCCCACCCGCCTTCGCAAGCCTCCTCGCACCATCACCCTCCCTTGGCCGCCCTCCCCGCCCGCCATCCCTCGCACGCCCCCCCGCACACGCCCGCATAGACCCGTCGCCTCGTGTTCTCCCCGTATGGCCTGCCCGCAGGGCAACCACACTTGTCCATGGGGTGCAAGCACGCTTCACCGCTTGCACCCCATGGACAAGTGTGGTGGTCTTTGACAGGTCATACGGGGAGAACACGACGCCCTTCGCTTTTCCTCCCCGGAGGTCTGCCAAGCGGCGAGCGTCGCTTTTGATACTTAGGATCCGCACGGCACCAAGCCTGAAAAGAGTCCTCGCCGGACGGGCAGACCACCAAGGATCCCCCCAAAGCCAAAGCTCGAAAGATACAAGCAGGCTGTGTGTCATCCCCGCATGGCCTGGTCAAAGACAACCACCCTTGTCCGGGGAACGCAAGCGAAAAGCGTGCTTGCATTCCCCGGACAAGCGCGGTTCGCTGCGCGCAGGCCATACGGGGATGACACACAGCCGACCGAAGGTGTGCGCTGGCGCGCAGCTCAGGCGCGATGTACGCACGCGCGAGAAGGAGGCAGGGACAGGAACGGCGGGGGTGCGTAGGCGACCGCGACCCCCGCCGAAGAATGGAGGAATCTACGCCACCTGACGCTGCACAACTCCCCCGTGCACCCGTTGCACAGGAACGAGGACATCGCCGTAAAGAGCCCGTTCGGACTCGTACTGCACGAGAGCGGCCAATTCCCTGCGAGTGGCGGCACGACCCGGAGCCACCTCATCCAACACGTGCACCTCGATCACCAATCCACGCAGTCGCAGCACACGGCGCATGGAATCGACCAAAGTGTCGGATCCGACGAAAGCCGCCTGCGTCGTAAGCGCCCCGTCCACCAGATACCGCAACACGACAGGCCGAACGGGCACACCGGCATCCAGGGCGGCCTGGAACAGAGCGGGCCGATAACGACCCGAAGCCAAGCCGCACCAAGTCGTGCCCTCCGCGTGGATACCGACCGCAGCGCCCTCCCGCAGGGCCACAGCTAGCTCGGCCACGGTCCGAGGCAGCAGGGACAGCCGCTCGCGATCCAGGTACACCGTCCGGGCCGCGGTGATGATCGGGCCGAGCACGGGCCAGTCCTTTATGTCCCGTTTAGCCACCATGCGGATCGGCTGCACGGCGTCGATCGCCAACTCGTCGAGCCAGGACACGTGGTTGCTGACGACGAGCACGCCACGCGAAGGGGTGGCCTGGAACACCGGTCCCCCGACCACCGCCAACCGGGCGCCGAACGCCCACACCAGCGCGCGGAACCAACGGCGCAGCAACATCTCCCGCGTCTGCCCCCGTGCCATCAGCGCGGCCGGCGCCACGAGCAGGCCGCACACGAGCACGGTCAGCGCCGCGCACACCCGCCACACCACGCGAAGCGTCCCCACCCGCGTCGCCGTGTGGTCCACGCAGCCGTCGCCGCAAGGGGAGCTCGGCATCCACGCATGGGCGGTGCTCATGATGTCTCGCCCAGGAAGAACTTCAGGTACCGCTGGTCGACGTGGTCCATCCCCAGCAGGATGAACAGATCCGCCACGCCGAAGTCCGGATCCAGCGCGGGGCGTCCGCACACCCACGCGCCCAACCGCAGGTAGCCCTTCAGCAACGGCGGCAGCACGGCCTTCGCGGGCCGCTCGACGGAGTCCACGTCCCACGGGTTCAGCGGAGCCACCCGGTACTGCTCGGGCGCGTAGTGCTTGGCGTGCACCTGATCCCACACGCCGGCCGCGTAGGAACCGCCGTCGTGCAGCGGCACGGAGGCGCAGCCCACCAGCCACGAGTGTCCGGACAGCAGCATGTAGCGGGCGATGCCCGCCCACACCAGGGACACCACGGCCCCGTTGCGGTGGTCGGGGTGGACGCACGAGCGGCCCGTCTCCACCACGGAGGGTCGCAGCGCGGAGAGGTTCGCCAGGTCGAACTCCGTGTCGGAGTACAGCCGGCCGGCCTCGGCGGCACGCTCGGGCGGGAGCATCCGGTAGGTGCCGACGATCTCGCCGGTGCGGTCGTCGCGCACCACCAGGTGGTCGCAGTACTCGTCGAACGGGTCGACGTCGTGGTCGGCCACCGGCGAGTGCAGGGTCGCGCCCATCTCCCCGGCGAAGACCTGGTGGCGCAGTCTCTGCGCGGCCACGACCTCGGCGCTGTCGCGGGCGACGAGCAGGGAGTAGCGCGGCGCGTCGGCGACAGCGGAGTTCCCGGTGCTGACAAGCAGTTGAGGCTGCGTCATGGGTCTGGTGTACCTACCCGATGGCGACCTACAGCAGGTTGTTCCGATGACGCATCAGTGGCAGCTCGGTTAAACCCTGGTGCACCGAAATGCGAAGAGGGCCGACCCCCTTCCGGAAACGGGGTCGGCCCTCTTCGTGAAAATGATCAGCCCTTGCGCTTGCCGACCTCTTCGGTGAGCTGCGGGGCGACCTTGAACAGGTCGCCCACCACGCCGAAGTCGGCGATCTCGAAGATCGGCGCCTCCGCGTCCTTGTTCACCGCGATGATCGTCTTGGACGTCTGCATACCCGCCCGGTGCTGGATCGCGCCGGAGATCCCCAGTGCGATGTACAGCTGCGGCGAGACCGTCTTGCCGGTCTGGCCGACCTGGAACTGGTGCGGGTAGTAGCCGGAGTCCACCGCGGCGCGCGAGGCGCCCACCGCCGCGCCCAGGCTGTCCGCGAGCTGCTCGACGACGGCGAAGCTCTCCGCCGAGCCGACGCCGCGGCCACCGGACACCACGACCGAGGCCTCGGTCAGCTCCGGCCGGTCGCCGCCCACGATCGGCTCGCGACCGGTCACCCGGGTCACCTTCGCCGCGTCGGCGGCGGGCAGCTCCACGGTCTGCTCGACCGCGTCGCCGGGGGCCTCCTCGGCCTCCACACCACCGGGGCGCACCGCGATGACCGGGACGCCGTTGCTGACCTTGGACTTGACGACGTACGCGCCACCGAAGACCGACTGCGTGCCGACACCCTCGCCGTCCAGGTCGACGACGTCGTAGAGCAGGCCGGAGCCCAGGCGCACGGCGAGCCGGCCCGCGACCTCCTTGCCCTCCAGGGTGGCCGAGACCAGCACGGCCGCCGGGGAGGCGGTGCCCGCGATGGTCTCCAGCGCGTCCACCTTCGGCGTGACGAGGTGGTTCACCGCGTCCTCGGACTCCACCGCGTACACCTTGGCCGCGCCGTAGCGGGCCAGGGACTCCTTCACCTTGCCCGCCGTGCCGGGCGATCCGACCACCACCGCGGCCGGCTCGCCGAGACGGCGCGCGGCGGATAGAAGCTCATAGGTGACCTTCTTGACCTCGCCGTCGACGTGGTCGACGAGGACCAGGACCTCGGACATTCGTTCCCTCCTCGCCTTCAGATGAGCTTCTGGCCGACCAGGTACTCGGCGATCTTCGAACCGCCGTCACCCGAGTCCTCGACGCGCTGACCGGCGCTGCGCGGCGGCTTCGGAGCCGCTTCCAGCACCTGCGACCACGCGGCGCCGAGGCCGACCTCGCCCGTGTCCAGCCCGAGGTCCGCCACGGTCAGCGTGGTCACGGGCTTCTTCTTCGCCGCCATGATGCCCTTGAAGGACGGGTAGCGCGGCTCGTTGATCTTCTCGGTCACGCTGACCACGGCGGGCAGGCTCGCCTCCAGGTGCGCGATGCCCTCGTCGGTCTCCCGCTCGGCCTTGATCACGCCGCCGTCCACGGACAGCTTGCGGACCTGGGTGACCTGCGGGAGGCCCAGCAGCTCGGCCAGGATGGCGGGCACCGCGCCCGCGCGGCCGTCGGTCGCCTCGTTGCCGGCGATGACCAGGTCGAAGCCCTCCACCGTGCCGACGGCCTTGGCCAGCACCTTGGCGGTGGTGAGCACGTCGGAACCGTGCAGGGCCTCGTCGGAGACGTGGACCGCCTTGTCCGCCCCCATGGACAGCGCCTTGCGGATCGCGTCGGTGGCGCGGTCAGGACCCATCGCGACGACGGTCACCTCGCCGCCGTGCGCCTCCTGGAGCAGCAGCGCTTCTTCCACCGCGCGCTCGTTGATCTCGTCGAGCACGGCGTCCGCGGACTCGCGGTCGAGGGTGTGGTCGGCGTCGGTGAGCTTCCGCTCGGACCAGGTGTCGGGCACCTGCTTGACCAGGACGACAATGTTCATGGGTCCTCTTCGACCTCCTGCGGACGGGCGGCGATGGTTCAGGCGGTGTGATCGCAGCGACCCGCCGCCGAATGTTCCAGTGTGATTCGTGACCCTGCCATGTCATCGCCGCATTGGCATGGTGGTGTCTGCCACCCCGATGTTACCCGCGAGTAGCAGAGGTGCAAACAAGAGCTAGCACCCCCGGCGCGTGACGATGACCACAAACGACATGAGGCCGGTCGAACGACATCGTGCCTGCCTGCGGCGGCGTTCCGGGGCATACCCCTTGCTCGTCTAGGGTCGGGACACATGCACCGTCGAGTAGCGATCGTCACCGACTCCACCGCGTGCCTGCCGGCGCAGTTGACCGAGAAGCTCGGCGTCACCGTCGCGCAGATCCAGGTCCGCATCGGGGGCTTCGTGGACGACGAGGCCCGCGTCCCGCTGCCGAAGCTGGTGGACGCCATGCGCGACCAGCTCGACGTGACCACCGCACCCCCGGATCCCGGCGCGTTCTTTTGGGCCTACGCCGACGCGGCGTCCTCCGGCGTGGAGGCGATCGTGTCGCTGCACGTGTCCACCGGGCTGTCGCGGACGGTGGAGGCGGCGCGGCAGGCGGCGGCCCAGACACAGGTGCCGGTGCACGTGGTGGACACCCGAACCTGCGGGATGAGCCTCGGGTACGCGGTCGTGGCGGCGGCCACCGTGGCAGCGGCCGGCGCCGACGTGGACCGCGTGCTGTCCGCCGCGCAGCGCAGCTTCGGCCGCGCCACCGAGCTGATCTACGTGGACACGTTGGAATACCTGCGGCGCGGCGGGCGGATCGGCGCGGCGGCGGCACTGTTCGGGTCCGTGCTGTCCGTGAAGCCGTTGCTCACCATGGCGGACGGGCGGATTACACCGCTGGGCAAGGCGCTCGGGGCGGACCGGGCGATGCGGAAGATGATCGACATCGCGGTCGGCCGGGCCGGGGAGGCGCAGGTCGACATCGCGGTCGAGCACTTCGACGCGACCGAACGGGCGCAGGGCGTGCTGGAGCAGCTGCGGGCCGAACTGCCCAACGTGCGGCGCTTCCTGCTGACCCAGGTGAGTTCGGCGATAGGAGCGCACGTCGGTCCGGGAGCGGTCGGCGTGACCGTTTCGCCGGTTCAGGAACTCCCGGCGAGGTTTGCCCGTTGAGCCTGCAGGGAAGGTGATGGCTATGGCATCGCTGTTCAGCAAGCTCACCGCGTTCGCTCGCAGCCCCCAGGGCCGGCGGATCACCGAGCAGCTCAAGCACGCCGCTCGCGATCCCCGGAACAAGACGAAGGCCCAGCAGCTCCTGCGCAGGTTGCGCAGGCGCTGAGGTCAGCGGGACCGCCGCCGCGCCTCCTCGAACGTGCGGAGGTAGCGGCGGCGGAACTCGCCCGGGTCCGGCAGGGATAAGGCCTGCGCGGCTTCGGGCCGTCCGGGCGGCTGCCCGGGAGAACCCGACCGCTCGGGCGTCTCGGACTGCTCGGGAGAACCCGACTGCTCGGGAAGCTCCGCGATGTGCTCGGGCACCTTATCGGCCGGTTCGGACTGCTCAGCCGGTTCGGACTGCTCGGGCTGCTCGGACGCCTCGGGCCGCTCAGGCGACTCGGACAGCTCGGACAGCTCGGACGCCTCGGCTCGCTCCGGCGACTTCGACTGCCCCGGCAGCTCCTCGGGCGACTCGGGCAATCCCGCCACGAGCCCCGGTTCCTCGGACAGCTCCGCGACCAGACCGGGCCGCACCGGCAACTCCGCGATCACCGACTCGGCCGCGGGCTCGGGCGGCGCTTCCGGTTCCTCGGGCGCGCACTCCCGGTCCGCCACCACAAGATCCGGCTCCACCACCTCCGGTTCCACCACGGGATCCGGCTCCGCCGGCACCTCCTGCCGCATCACGTCCAGGTCCGGCACCAGGGTCAGCGCGGGCCGGGCCGGTTCGGCGGGCGGGGCGGAGATCGGCAGGCCCATCACCGGGTTGCGGTGGATCGGCTTGGTCGCGTAGTCCTCCGGCGGCCAGCGCAGGTCGAGCTTCGGCTCCTCGCGCGGCACCGGCGCCGGGGCCGGTTCCGGCTCGGCCTCGCGTCTGAGCATGTACGCCGTCAGCACGCAGCCCGCCGCGAAGGACAGGGCGCACAACCCGAACACGAAGGCGACCGCGCCTGACATAACGCTCCTACCCGACGAGCACGTCGACCTGCGGCCCGCCCTCGGACGGCGGACCCCAGACCGGGTCGACCACGACCCTCGTGCTGATGGCCTCTTCCGGCACGCCCCGAGCGACCAGGAACTCCCGCACGAGCACGGCCCGCTGCATGGCCAGCACATCGCACCGATGACTGGCGGTCTCCCCGTTCCACGCGTGCGCGACCAGCGTCACCACCGCGCCGGTCATCCCGCCCAGCAGGTTCCCCACGCCCTGCTGCACGGCGGCGCCCCGACCGACGTACTCGGTGCTGCCCGGCGCGAACGTGATGCCCTTGACCCCGTTGCTGGAGAACAGACTCGCCACGTTCTGCCGGGTGGTCTCCGGCGACGGCGGCGGTGGCGCCGGCGGCACGGCCTCCCGCGGCCCGGTGGTCGGCCGCACCGGCAGCGGCAGCCGGGTCGGGTGCGCCACCACGTGATCGGGCGGCGAGGGGACGACGAGAACGGCACCGCGTCGGTGATCTCCTCGCCGTAGACCGCGAAGCCGAACGCGGTGATCGCGGCCGGCACCACGATCGCGCCCACCACCAGCGGCACGACCGGGAGTCCGCGTCGCATCAGGCGCCGACCCTTTCCTCGTCGGACGTGGTCTGCTCGGGGATCAGCCCCGGCACCCGATCGGAGGCGGCGGTCAGCGCGGCCCGTGCGGCGGACAGCTGGTGGGTCACGGTCACCCGCAGGTCGCGCAGTTGTTCGGCGTGCTGCTCGATCTCGGCGATCCGGCGCCGCGCCTCGCGGCAGGCCATCTTGATCAGGAACTCGGCGCGCGCCTTGGCCAGCTGCTCCTGCTCGGCGAAGTGCTGCGCGGCCTCGTTGCGCCGGCGGGTCATGGTGAGCTCGAAGAAGTTCTGCGCCTTGGCCCGCTTCTCCTCGGACTCGGCCTCCAGCCGGTTGCACTGCTCGGCGGTCTCCCGCAGCAGGTTGTCCGCGTCCTCCTGGGCCTGCGCCACGGCCGCCGCGCACTCGGCCTCGACCTGCTCGGTGCGCTGCTGGAGGTGGGCCTCCACCTCCACCCGTCGGCGCTCCAGGTCGACCTCGCGCTGGTCGAGCTCGGCGGCCCGGCGGGCGGCGGCCTCGCGCAGCTCACGGGCGTGCCGGTCGGCGGCGGCGCGCAGGGCGGCGAGCTCCTCCTCGGCCTGCCGGCGCTGTTCGGCCAGCTCCACGTCGGTGCGCTTGCGCAGCGAGTCGACCTCGCGCTCGGCGCGCAGCCGGAGTTCGGCGGCCTCGTCCTCGGCGAGCAGCAGCATCCGGTGCAGGCGCTCGCTCGCACCCAGCGTGGTGTCGGGCGACATCTCCAATCGCTCGACCCGTGCCCTGGCCTCTTCCAGGTCCACCCTGGTCATCTCCAGCAGCTTGCGCAGGTCCGCCGCCTGGGCCAGGGCCTCGGCCCGGTCCACGCTGGTGAACCGGAGCTGTTCCTCCAGGTTCTCGATGTGCTCGATCACCTGTCGGCGGTGGAAACCTCGGTAGACGACGTCGAAACCCGCGTGCAGCGGAACAATCTCCGGCTCGTTCGCACCCATGGCTGCCCCACTCGTTTGAAGATTGTCCGAGGATACCGAGGCAGTGAGTGACCAACCAGCAGGTGAGCGCGCCTGCTGAGATCGGAGGCATAACCCGGGCCGCGTCGACATGCTGCGAAAATACCGGCATGTAAGATCAACACGGCAGCGTTACAGGTCACCCGATGGTGTCATTTTCCGGGAAAGGACGAACCTCATGACAATGCGCACCGCTCTCGCCATCCGGTAATCGGCAACAACAAGTTCACACCGAACAGTGACACCCGATACGGGCAGGCGCTGGCTACCCGCGAGTAACGAGGAACTACCCTGGCCCGGTGACCGTCGAGCCACTGCCCCTCACCGGCGAGCGCACCGTGCCCGGAATCGCCGAGGAGAACTACTGGTTCCGCCGCCACGAGGCCGCATACCTCGACCTGGTGCACCACTGCGCGGGCGCGGTGGTGCTGGAGGCCGGCTGCGGCGAGGGCTACGGGGCGGCGCTGATCGCCCGGCACGCCGCGCGGGTCGTCGCCCTGGACTACGACGGGCAGACCGCCGCGCACGCCGCGCGGGCGTACCCGGAACTGGCCGTGCTGCGCGGCAACCTGGCATCGCTGCCGCTGCGCGACGGGAGCGTCGACGTGGTGGCGAACCTCCAGGTGATCGAGCACCTCTGGGACCAGGAGGGTTTCCTGGCGGAGTGCGCGCGGGTGCTCAGGCCCGGCGGGCGGCTGCTGGTGACGACCCCGAACCGGATCACCTTCTCCCCCGGCCGGGACACGCCGCTGAACCCGTTCCACACCAGGGAGCTCGCGGCCGGCGAACTGGCCGGGCTGCTGGTGGGCGCGGGCCTGGGGGTGGAACTGCTGGCCGGGTTGCGGCACGGCCCCCGACTGCGGGAACTGGACGCGCGGTTCGGCGGTTCGGTGATCGACGCGCAGGTGGCGGTCGTGGTCGACGGCGGCGACTGGCCGGCCGACCTGCTCGACGCGGTGAGCGGCGTGCGCAGCGAGGACTTCGAGATCACCACCGACGACCTGGACGCGTCGCTGGACCTGGTGGCCGTGGCGGTCCGGGCATGACCGAGGGCACGTTCTGCCTGGTCCTGCACAGCCACCTGCCGTGGCTGGCGCACCACGGGGCCTGGCCGGTCGGTGAGGAGTGGCTGTACCAGGCGTGGGCGCACTCCTACCTGCCCGTGGTGGACCTGTTGGAGCGGTTCGCCGACGAGGGTCGCGAGGACGTGCTGACGCTGGGCGTGACACCGGTCCTGGCGGCACAGCTGGACGACCCGTACTCCCTGCGCGGCGTGCACGACTGGCTGGGCAACTGGCAGTTGCGCGCGCACAGCGCGAGTCCCCGACTGCCGGACCTGTCGGCACGTGAGCACCGGGCTTCGCAATGGGCGTTGGAGAAGTTCGAAAGCCGTTGGCGGCACGGGTTTTCACCAGTCCTCAGATCCCTTGTGGACAGTCGGGCGATCGAGCTGCTCGGCGGTCCGGCAGCGCACCCGTTCCAGCCGCTGCTGGACCCGAAGCTGCGGGCGTTCTCGTTGCGCACCGGCCTGGCCGACACCCGGCACCGGATCGGGAGCACGCCCGAGGGCATCTGGGCGCCGGAATGTGCTTACGCGCCCGGCATGGAACGCGGGTACGCGGCGGCCGGCGTGCGGCGGTTCCTGGTCGACGGGCCGTCGCTGCACGGCGACACGGCGGCCGGGCGGCCGGTGGGCGACTCGGACGTGGTCTGCTTCGGGCGGGACCTTGAAGTGTCGTACCGGGTCTGGTCGCCGAAGGTCGGCTACCCGGGCGATCCGGCCTACCGGGACTTCCACACCTACGACCACCCGAGCGGGCTCAAGCCGTCACGGGTGACCGGGGTGCACGTGGCTCCGGAGGACAAGAAGCCGTACGACCCGTCGGCGGCTGCGGCGGCCGTCGAACGGCACGCGGCGGACTTCGTGGACACGGTGGTCAAGCGGCTGCGGACGTTGCGGGAGCAGCACGGGAAGCCGTCGCTCGTCGTCGCCGCGTACGACACGGAGCTGTACGGGCACTGGTGGCACGAAGGCCCGGCGTGGCTGGAAGCCGTGCTGCGCGCCCTGCCGGCTGCCGGGGTGCACGTGACGACGCTGCGCGGCGCGGTCGAGGCTGGCCACGTCGGCGCTCCGGTGGAGATCCACCCGTCGTCGTGGGGTGCGGGCAAGGACTGGCACGTGTGGAACGGCCCGCAGGTCGCGGACGTCGTGGACCTGAACGCGGGGGTGCAGCGGGAACTGCTCGACCTGGACCTCTCGGGGGCGACCCGGAACCCGGTCGCCGACCAGGCCGTGCGGGAGGCGCTGCTGGCGCTGTCCAGCGACTGGGCGTTCATGGTCACCAAGGACTCCGCCGCCGACTACGCCAGGTATCGCGCCAAGGTGCACGCCGACCGGTTCGCCGAACTGGCCGCGGCGCTGCGGCACGGACGTGGGCAGGAGAGGGCGGCCGAACTCCGCCGGGTCGACGGGCCGTTCGGCCACCTCGACGCCCGGGGCCTGGCCTGATGGCGCGGGACCGGCCCGGCACGCCGAAGCCTTCGACACCCAGGCCTTCGACGCGCTCGACGGGTGCGGTGCGGTCCCGATCGCGGGCAGCGGAACGCGGAACCACACCCCGTACGCCGAGGTCCGCACGGCAACTCCCTCCCTCAGGTCCACCGAGGGCACCGAGGGCACCGATGAAATGCGAGGATGCGCCATGCGCGTGCTGATGTTGTCGTGGGAGTACCCGCCGGTCGTCGTGGGCGGGCTGGGTCGGCACGTGCACGCGCTGGCCACCCGACTCGCCGCGCAGGGGCACGATGTCGTGGTGCTGTGCCGGCAGCCGGCCGGGTCGGACGCGATCACGCACCCCACGGCGGACACCGTGGTGGAGGGCGTGCGGCTGGTGCGAGTCGCCGAGGACCCCACGCACCTGGTGTTCGAACGAGACCTGGTGGCGTGGACGCTGGCCATGGGGCACGCCATGACGCGGGCCGGGCTGGCGTTGCTGCGGGACTGGCGGCCGGACGTCGTGCACGCGCACGACTGGCTGGTCACGCACCCGGCGATCGCGTTGGCCGAGGCGGCGGGCGCGCCGCTGGTGGCGACCGTGCACGCGACCGAGGCAGGGCGGCACAGCGGGTGGCTGTCGCAGACGCTGAACCAGCAGGTGCACTCCGTGGAGTGGTGGCTGGCCAACCGCGCGGACTCGCTGATCACGTGCTCGTCGGCGATGCGGACCGAGGTGGCGCACCTGTTCGAGGTCGACCCCGGTGGGATCACCGTGCTGCACAACGGGATCGAGGCGCGGCGGTGGCGGGTGCGGTCGGCCGACGTGGCTGCCGCCCGTGCTGCGTACTCGCCCGACGGTGCGCCGTTGCTGCTGTTCTTCGGGCGGCTGGAGTGGGAGAAGGGCGTGCAGGACCTGATCGCCGCCCTGCCCCGGATCCGGCGGGCGCACCGCGGGGCACGGCTGGTGGTCGCCGGCGAGGGCACGCACGGCGGGTGGCTGGTCGAACAGGCCCGCAAGCACAAGGTGCGGCGGGCGGTGGACTTCGCCGGCCACCTGCCGGACCGCGCGCTGGCGGCGGTGCTGGCGGCGGCGGACGCCGTGGTGCTGCCCAGCCGGTACGAGCCGTTCGGGATCGTTGCCCTGGAGGCAGCCGCCGCCGGGACACCGCTGGTGGCCTCCACCGCCGGCGGGCTGGGCGAGGTCGTGCTGGACGGGGTGACCGGGCTGTCGTTCGCTCCGGGGGACGTGGACGCGCTGTCGACGGCGGTGCGGTCGGTGCTGGACGACCGGGCTTCGGCGGTGCGCCGGGCGCGGGCGGCGAAGGCCAGGTTGGCGACCGACTTCGACTGGGCGCGGATCGCCTCGGACACGGCGGAGGTGTACCGGAAAGCCGTGGTGGTCGAACACGCCCCACTCGGCCGACCGAAGATCGCCACCGGGAACGCCTTCCTGTAACGCCGTGGTGTCCGGTCGGACGTGTAGCGCCGTGGTGTCCGACCGGAGCGCCTTCCGTGCGCATCAGGTAAGGGGCCGAAGCTTTGCCTTTGACGTTGCCGCTTTGGTCGTCCCCGAACGCGAGTCAATCAGCTGGGCGGGCTACTCGGCGGGCGGCGTGGCGCGCGGACACCGGTCCCCCGGCACCTCTTCTTGACGGAGCAATATGGTCTTTTTGCTCAGTGTCCCCGGCTTTATCCAAGACTGCGTGCGAAGAGCACTTTGAGTCCGTGGTCCCTCTTCTGCCGTCAAGCTGCGTAGAACAATGTCAAGAACGTTCGAACTCTCGCCTCGGCTTTGGCGGCTGCCTCAGGCGTCAGGTGCCGTTCTGTGAGCGGTTGAGGGCTTCTCGGGCTTTGCGGGCCATGTCGGCTACGGCCGCTCGGCGGACGGCGTCGGCTTCGTAGTCCTCACGCCGGTCCTTAACGACTCGGGCGGGAATGCCGACGGCGATCTTGAAGTCCGGCACGTCGCCGCGCACCACGGCGTGCGCGCCCAGCACGCAGCCGCGTCCGATCCGCGTGCCGCGCGTGACGGTGACCTTCGTGCCCAGCCAGCAGTCCGGTCCGATGCGGACCGGGGACTTCACGATTCCCTGGTCCTTGATCGGCAGGTTGATGTCGGCCGTCACGTGGTCGAAGTCGCAGATGTAGACCCAGTCGGCGACGAGGGTGGCCGCCCCGATCTCGATGTCGAGGTAGCAGTTGACGGTGTTGTCCTTGCCGAACACCGCCTTGTCGCCGATGCGCAGCGAACCCTCGTGGCACCGGATGGCGTTGCCGTCGCCGATGTGCACCCAGCGGCCGATCTCCAGCCGGCCGAATCCCGGACGGCAGTGCAGTTCGACGTTCTTGCCGAGGAACACCATGCCGCGCAGCACGACGTGCGGGTTGGCCAGCCGGAACCGCAGCAGCCGCCAGTACCGGACCAGGTACCACGGTGTGTACGCGCGGTGGCGGAGGACCCATTTCAGGGACGCGAGCGTGAGGAATCGGGCTTGCACCGGGTCGGGTCGCGATCTACGCCACTTGGTCCACACGGGCGCACCCCACATGCTCGTCACGCGCGCACTCTAACCAGCGTGCCGTCCTCCTTCACGACGAACCCGGCGGCGCAGGTGGAGGGCCGTGGTGCGCCGGTCGTCCACGTCCTGGGCGGGTACGTCCACGGGTTCGGCACGGCTTCGCGTGGGGCGGTGCGGTGCGGCAGGATCGGGCCACGTGACCATCCCACTCATCATCGACACCGATCCCGGCGTGGACGACGCGTTCGCCCTCGCGTTGGCGGCGGCGAGCCCCGAGGTCGACCTGATCGGCGTGACCACGGTGTTCGGCAACGTGTCGCCGGAGCTCACCACGCGCAACGCGCTGCGGGTCCTGGCGTTGCTGGGCCGGGAGGACGTGCCGGTCGCGGCGGGGGCAGAGCGGCCGTTGGTGCACCCGAACCCCGGGGTGTCCTCGGCGCACGGTGCGGACGGGCTGTCCGGGTTCGCGTCCACGCTGCCGGAGCCCTCCAGGGGGCCGGACGAGCGGGATGCCGTGACGCTGCTCAAGGACCTGCTGGAGGCCGCCGAGCGGCCCGTCACCATCGCGCCGATCGGGCCGTTGACGAACATCGCGCTGCTGCTGGCCGCCCACCCCGGACTGCGGCACAAGATCGAGCGGCTGGTGGTGATGGGTGGCGGGGTTCGCGGTGGCAACATCACGTCGGTGGCCGAGTTCAACCTGTGGTGCGACCCGGAGGCGGCCCGGCGGGTGTTGGCCGACCCCGAGGTGCCGGTGACGCTGGTGCCGATGGACCTGACCACGCGGGCGGCGGTGAGCGTGTCCTGGTTGGCGGAGTTGGCCTCCGCGTCGGAGATCGGGGCGAAGCTGGTCGGCTTGACGCCGGACTACCTGGCCACCTACCGGCGGATCCTGGGGCGGGACGTGATGGCGCTGCACGACGCCGTCGCGGTGGCCGAGGTGGTGCGGCCGGGGATCCTCCGGGTGCGGCGGTTCCCGGTGGACGTGGAGTGCTCCCTCGGGCCCGGCCGGGGCGGGCTGCTGGTGGACGAACGGCTGGAGTCCGCGCGGCGCGAGGGGATCGACATCGCGGTGGACACCGACGCGGCCGACCTGCACCGGTTCATGCTGGAACGGCTAGGTGCGCTGCGCGTGCGCCAGTAGGTAGGTCGGCGTCCGGCCGATCCGGGTGAGCACGACGGTGGCCTCGGCCGTGCCGTCGAGCTTCAGCCTGCGGCGCAACGTGTTCGGGTCCACGTCCAGGCCGCGCACCAGGATCTCCAGCCGGCCCACGTGGTGGGCGCGCAGGACGGCGCGCAGCGACTTCTCGTTGTAGTGGCCGTGTTCCACGACCCGGAACGCCCGGATGCCCGGCGGTGGGGTCGGGCCGGTCAGGTAGGCGATCCGCTCGTCCAGCTGCGCCAGGCCGTGGCGGGCGGCGTAGTGGCGCACCAGGCCGGCCCGGACCACCGCGCCGTCCGGGTCGATCAGCCACTCGGCGGGTGGGGTCACCGGGCAGTCGTCGGGATCAGCGTCCGTGATGGTCCACCGCGCACCACCGGTGTGCAGGACGGAGGCGCGTCGGGTGACGCCCGGCGTGGCGAGGCCTCCGGTCCACAGGCACGCTTCGCGCACCTGGCCGTCCAGGGAGACCAGTTCGACCTCGTCCGCCCAGGGGGCGACGGTGAAGTCCACACCCGGTGCGCACTTCACGGCCAGGTCGCGGTCGGCGTAAGCGGCGGCCAGCGCGTCCAGGGGCGGGGCGAAGTCGGACGGGCGCCAGGTCCGCCGGCCGGTGGAGTCGCGGCGGGCCGGGTCGGCGATGACCGGGACGTCGCGGGACACCGGGTGCAGGGCGTCGGCCCGCAGCAGCGTCCGGGAGTCGCCGAGGTTGTGGCGGGCCATGGCGAGTCGCACGGGGTCCAGGTCGGAGCCGATGGAACCCGCGGGGAGAGCGGCCAGGTCCGCGCCGATCGAACACGTCACGTCGTGGGTGACGCGGTCGCCGAAGCGTTCGGCGCGGTGGGCGGCCACCTGGCGAGGGGTGGCCTGCTGGAGGGCGTCGTCGGTGAACAGGCCGTCCGGGAAGTCTACTTTGGACGCTGCTTTCCGGCGCAGCAGCAGGGTTTCCAGCACCGCGGCGAAGTGGTCCGGGGCCACCCGGCGGGCAGCCGCCACGTCGGGCAGGCGGGACGCCGGGGTCAGCGCCAGCCGCGACAGCGACGACAACGCGGCGCACCCGGCACCGGAGCGCAGGTACGCCACGTCGTCGAGGCTGAACGCGTAGCCCACTTCAGGCGACCGGCTTGCGGCCCGTCACGGAGACGTTGTAGAAGACCTCGCGCGGCAGGAGCTTGGCGAGGACCTTCTCGTCCACCCAGGAGAGGCGCTGCCACGTCCGGTAGGCGAACATGGCCCAGCCGAAGCCCAGCTTCCCGCGCGGGACGGCCGCCTCGAACGTGCGCACCGGCCAGCCGAACAGGGCGGCCGACAGCTCCTCGGTGACCGCCTTGACCTCGGTCGCACCGGCTCCGCGCGCGGTGCGCTCCAGGTCCGACGGGTCGAAGGTGTGCAGGTCCACGACGGCTTCCAGGGCCGCCGCGCGGGACGACTCGTCCAGTTCCCCCTGCGGGCGCCGCCAGCCGTTCAGCGGGGCCAGCCTGGTGACGTTCGTGGTCAGCCACCAGGTCAGCTGCCCCAGCTTGCGGGCGTAGAAGTTGCCGATGTCGGTGGGGTCACCCGCGAACACGAACCGGCCGCCCGGCTTGAGCACCCGCAGCACCTCGCGCATCGCGGACGGGATGTCCGGGATGTGGTGCAGCACGGCGTGGCCCACGACGAGGTCGAAGGTGTTGTCGTCGTACGGGATCCGCTCGGCGTCGGCGACCCGGCCGTCCACCGGCAGGCCGAGCTGCTCCGCGTTGCGCAGCGCCACCTCCACCATGCCGGGCGACAGGTCGGTGACCGAACCCTTCCTGATCACCCCGCCCTGCATCAGGTTGAGCAGGAAGAAACCGGTGCCGCAGCCCAGCTCCAGGGCGTGGTCGTACGGGCCGACGCCACCGGCGACCGCGCGGAAGCGGTCGGTGGCGTAGGTGATGCAGCGCTCGTCGTACGAGATCGACCACTTCTCGTCGTACGTGCCGGCTTCCCAGTCGTGGTAGAGCACGTTGGCGAGCTTGGGGTCGGAGTACGCCGCCTTGATCTCCTCGGCGGTGGCGTGCGGGTTGGGCTTGGGGTCCTGCACCGGCTCAGCGGCCACTGAACTCCGCCTTCCCCGGTCCGTTCTCGATGAACGACGCCATGCCGGCCTTCTGGTCCTCGGTGGCGAACATGGCCGCGAACAGCTGGCTCTCCAGCTTCAGGCCGCTGCCCAGGTCGGTGTCCAGGCCGCCGTCGATGGCGGCCTTCGCGGCGGCGTACGCGCGCACCGGGCCGTTGACGAACTGCCCGGCCCAGCGCCTGGCGGCCCCGTACACGTCGTCCGGGGCGACGACCTCGTCCACCATGCCGATCCGCAGCGCTTCCTCGGCGCCCACGAACCGGCCGGTGTAGATCAGGTCCTTCGCGCGGGACGGGCCGATCAGGCGGGGCAGCCGCTGGGTGCCGCCCATGCCGGGGATGACGCCGAGCAGGATCTCCGGCTGGCCCACCTTGGCGTTGTCGCCCGCGATGCGGCGGTCCGCGCACAGCGCCAGCTCGAACCCGCCGCCCAGCGCGTAGCCGGTGACGGCGGCGACCGTGGGCTTGGGGATCTCCTCCACGGTGCGCAGCGCGGACTGGAACGACCCGGCGCGGGCCGCCATCTCGGCGTAGGTCAGCTCGGCCATCTCCTTGATGTCCGCGCCCGCCGCGAACACCTTCGGACCGCCGTAGACGATGACGGAGTACACGTCGTCGCGCTGCGCCGCCTCCAGCGCGGCCGCCCGGATCTCCTCCTGGACCTGCCGGTTCAGCGCGTTCATCGGCGGGCGGTCCAGCCGGATGGTGCCGATGCCGTCCTCGACTTCGAGCTTCACGAACTCACCCACAGGTCCTCCTCGACCTCCGTCGGTAGCGCCTCGCAGGTTACCCCTGGGTAGCTTTGCGCCGCGCGAAGTACCGGTCGCCGGCCTTCTGCAGCTCCAGGGGCTGGTCGAACGTCTTGGACAGGTTCTCCTCGGTGAGCACGTCGTCCAGCAGCCCCTGCGCGACGATCGCGCCCTCGCGCAGCAGCAGCGCGTGCGTGAAGCCCGGCGGGATCTCCTCCACGTGGTGCGTGACCAGCACCGTGGCCGGCGCGTCCGGGTCCAGGGCGAGCTCCGAGAGCCGGGCCACCAGGTCCTCGCGCCCACCCAGGTCGAGCCCCGCGGCCGGCTCGTCCAGCAGCAGCACCTCGGGGTCGGTCATCAGCGCCCGCGCGATCAGGGTGCGCTTGCGCTCGCCCTCGGACAGGGTGCCGTAGGTGCGGTCGGCCAGGTGTTCGATGCCGAGCTGGCCGAGCAGCGCCAGGGCGCGCTTGGTGTCCAGCCGGTCGTACTCCTCGCGCCAGCGGCCCAGCACGGCGTAGCCGGCGCTCACCACGAGGTCGCCGACCTTCTCGTCGGGCGGGATGCGACCGCTCAGCGCGGCCGAGCACAGTCCGATGCGGGGACGCAGCTCGAAGACGTCGGTCTTGCCGATGCGCTCGCCCAGCAGGTGCAGCAGGCCCTTGGTGGGGTGCAGCTCGGCCCCGGCGAGCCGCAGCAGCGTGGTCTTGCCCGCCCCGTTCGGGCCGAGCACCACCCAGCGCTCGTCCAGCTCCACGCTCCAGTCGACGTCCCCGACCAGCGTGGTCTTGCCCCGTCGAACCGAAACACCCTGCATGTGGATGACCAGATCTTCGTTTTCCACGCCTGCCCTCGCCCCGTCGACGCCTCGCCGTGGCCATTGTCGTGCAACGCCCGACGCGCGGGGGCGGCAGGTCGCTCATCCCCACCCCGTGCGCGGATGCTGGGAAGATCCCCGGTATGGCTGTCGACGGTTCCCTGCTCGCAGGCCGACCCTTTCCGCTGGGCGCCCACCCGGAGGCCGGTGGGGTGCGCTTCGCCGTGTCCGCCGCGCCCGCCGAGGCGGTCGAGGTGTGCCTGATCAGCGAAGACGGAACGGAGGAACGGATCGAGCTGACCGAGCGGACGTTCGGTGTGTGGCACGGGACAGTGCCCGGCATCACATCGGGCCAGCGCTACGGCTACCGGGTGCACGGGCCGTACGACCCGTCGCGGGGGCTGCGCTGCAACCCGGCGAAGCTGTTGGTGGACCCCTATGCGAGGCAGATCACCGGCACCTTGACAGACCTGGAGTCGGCACTGGGGTACGTGGACGACCCGATGCTGGGCGCGCCCTCGCCGGTGGACTCGCTGGGCTGGGTGCCGCTGTCCGTGGTGACGTCGCCGGGCGGGTCGGACACGGGCGTGAAGCCCGAGGTGCCGTTCGAGGAAGCGGTGGTCTACGAGCTGCACGTGCGGGGCTTCACCCGGCGGCACCCCGGGGTGCCGCCGCACCTGCGCGGCACCTACCTGGGGCTGGCCCACCCGGCGGTGATCGACCACCTGGTGCGGTTGGGGGTGACGTCGGTCGAACTGCTGCCGGTGCACGCGTTCCTGGACGAGCCCGCGCTGATCCGCGGCGGGCGGCACAACTACTGGGGCTACTCGCCGCTGAGCTACTTCGCGCCGCACCCCGGCTACGCGAGCGAACCGGGGCGGGAGGTGGAGGAGTTCCGGACGATGGTCGCCGCGATGCACGGGGCGGGCATCGAGGTGCTGCTGGACGTGGTGTTCAACCACACCTGCGAGGGCGGGCCGGAAGGTCCGACGCTGTCCTACCGCGGGTTCGACGCGCCGGGCTACTACCTGCACATCGAGGGTGGCGGCACGCTGGACATCACCGGGTGCGGCAACACGCTGGAGGCCGGGTCGCCGCAGGTGGTGCGGATGGTGACCGACTCCCTGCGGTACTGGGCCACCGAGATGGGGGTGGACGGCTTCCGGTTCGACCTGGCCTCGACGCTGGGGCGGCCCGGCGGCGGCCGGTTCGACCGCGCCTCGGCGATGTTGACGGCGATCACCTCGGACCCGGTGCTGTCGCGGTGCAAGCTGATCGCCGAGCCGTGGGACGCCACCGGGGACGGGTACCGGGTCGGCGACTTCGGCGTGCAGTGGGCGGAGTGGAACGGCCGGTACCGGGACACCGTCCGGGACTTCTGGCGCGGGCACACCGGGGTGCGGGACCTGGCCTACCGGTTGTCCGGGTCGTCCGACCTGTACGCGGACGACCTGCGGCGGCCTTGGCAGTCGATCAACTTCGTGACCGCGCACGACGGGTTCACGCTGCGGGACCTGGTGTCCTACAACGACAAGCACAACGAGGCCAACGGCGAGGACAACCGCGACGGGACCGACGACAACCGGTCGTGGAACTGCGGCGTCGAGGGCGAGACCGCGGAACCCGGGGTGCTGGCGTTGCGGGCGCGGCAGGCCCGCAACCTGCTGGCGACGCTGCTGCTGTCCACCGGGACGCCGATGCTCACCGCCGGGGACGAGATGTGGCGGACCCAGGGCGGGAACAACAACGCCTACTGCCTGGACGACGAGACCTCGTGGGTGGACTGGGAGCTCTCCGACGAGGGGCAGTCCATGCTGGCGTTCGCCCGGCGGGTGATCGGCGTGCGGGCGGACAGCCCGGCGCTGCGGCAGCCGGCGTTCTTCGACGGGCGCACCACGCCTTCCGGGGCACCGGACCTGGTGTGGTTCCGCTCCGACGGCGAGGAGATGGCCGAAACCGACTGGTTCGACGAGGGGCGGCGGTTCCTCGGGATGTGGATCGACGGGTCCACGTCGTTGTCGCGCACCCGCGAGGGCGAGTTGGTGTCGGACGACTCCTGGTTGTTGCTGCTGCACGCCGGGAGCGAGGACCTGCCGGTCACCCTGCCGGCGGCGGACTACGGGGCCCGGTACGAGCCGGTGATCGACTCCTCGACGGCGGACGGGACACCGGAGGACGCCGCGGACCTGCTGCCGGGAGAGGTGCTCGTGCTGGCTCCCCGGTCCCTGGTGCTGCTCCGCATCCCGATGGCCGCGGGGTCGGCCGGCTGAGGGCGTGACGGGCACCGCGGAGCGGTCGGCCGAGGTGCGCCGGACGACGCCGATCAGTCGGTGTCCGAGGCAATCCTGGCTGGTGGGAGGGCGTGCGGAGGTCGGGCCGGCGTGGCACGATCTCCGCGTGGCCCGTCCGTTGCTGACCTGGTGTGACCGCACGATCGACCTGCTCCTCGTGGCGTCGTGCGGGTGTAGCCGGACGCGACGTGGCGGCTGGGTGTGACCGCGACTGTCCGTCCGCGGTGATTCAGCTCCCCGTCGCGTCTTGATCGCTACCCCGTACCTCTTCGTAGCCATCAGGAGCAGCTTTGACCTCCGTTCTCGCGCACGCCGACGTACACCCCGCCCTGGACCTCCCGCTGTTGCGGGACCTCCTCCACCCGTCCCGCGAGCTGTGGACGCCTCGGGAGCTCCGCGAGCTGACGTCGTTCGTCGCCAGTGAGCTGACCACCCCCCTGCTGTCCATCCTGGAGTTCGACGCCGAACAGCGGTGGTGGGCCCGGCTCGGGCTCACCGAGGGCGTCGAGCTGTGGTTGCTGTCGTGGTTGCCCGGCCAGGGCACCGAACCGCACGACCACGGTGGTGCGGCCGGGTCGTTCACCGTGTTGACCGGGGAGCTGGCCGAGGACTACCGGTACCCCGGCGGCCCGGTCAAGACCGTCGCCCGCGGCGTCGGGGCGGCGGTCGGGTTCGGGGCCGGGCGGGCGCACCAGGTGCTCAACAAGGGGACGGTCGGGGCGGCCAGCGTGCACGCCTACTCGCCGCCGCTGGTGCCCACCCGGGAGTACCCGAGCCTGACCGACATCCCGCACGAGATCTCACCGTTGCCCGCCCGGCGGCTGCCGTTGGAGCAGTTGCGGGTGCTCGCCGATCTGGAGGGGCCGTGAGTGCCGAAGCGTTTCTCGAACAGGCCCGCCGGGACCTCCGCCGGGTCACCCCGGAGGAGCTGGCCGGACTGCCCGACGCACTGGTGGTCGACATCCGGCCGCATCACGACCGGCTCGCGGAAGGGGAGGTCCCCGGCTCCGTCCCGGTCGAGCGGATCGTGCTGGAGTGGCGGCTGGACCCGCACGGGGAGCACCGGATCCCGGGGTTCGACGTCGACACCACCGTGGTCGTGCTGTGCAACGAGGGGTACGCGTCGAGCCTGGCCGCCCGCGACCTCCAGCGGGTCGGGTTGCCGAACGCCACCGACCTGGTGGGCGGGTTCCGGGGTTACGCGGCGGCCGGGCTGCCGGTGCGGGCCGGGGCCACGCCGGCGGTCACGTAGGGGCGTCGGCGCAGTGCCCGACCGAGCCCGACCCCCCGGTGCCCGCCCCGGCCGGCAGCCAGGGGGTCGGGCGGTCAGGCGGTTGAGCGGTCGGTCGGGCGTGCGGTCGGTCGGGCGTGCGGCCAGGCGGGCGGGCGGCCAGGCGGGCGGGCTCCGGGTTGTCGACCTGGCGGGATCGCGGTGGTCGGCCCGGGAACCGGCGGCTCGGCGGTAGCGTCTCCAGGTTTGTGTGGAAGGTGCTGACGGCGCTGGTCGTCCTCGTCCTGGTGGTCTGGCAGCCGGGGGCCTGGCCGGCCAGTCTGGCCGGTGCCGTCTGCGGGCTGTTGGCCACCATGGCGTTGTTGCAGGTCGGACTGCTCGTCGGCGCGGCGATGTGGCGCGTGCGCGTGTCGTCGGTCGTCATCGGGGTCGGTGGCGAGGTGCGCACCTGGAACCGGCCGCACCGGCGGGTGGTGTTGCGCAACGTGCCGCTGATCATGTCCGTCGGGCTCACGTCGGTGCGCGCGCCGGTCCGCCGGCGGTTGTGGCTGACCTCGCTGGTCTCCGTGCTGCTGACCGGCGTGGTGGTCGGTCTGTGCTGGGCGTTCGCCGCCGGGTCGCCGTTCGGCCGGGGGCTCGCGGTCGCCGGGACGGCGGTGCTGGTCAACGGGCTGGTACCGCGCCGCGGGGCCGGCGTGACCACGCCCGGCTGGTTCCTGTTCCGGCTGCCCCGGCTGACCGGGCGGGTGGTGGACGAGATGGAAGCCACGCCGATGGTCAACGAGGTGTCCGACGCGCTGTCCACCGGCGACGTCGACCGGGCCGAAGAGATCGCCTCGCGGCTGGTCGCGGCGCACCCCGACCTGCTGGTGGCGATCGGGTCGAAGATCGCCGTGCTGACCATGCGGACCCGGTACGCCGAGGCGCTGCACACGGTCAGCAAGCTGGTGGGGCGGACCGACCTGGACCAGCGGGACATGGCGTTCGTGATGGCCGAGATGGCCAGTTCCACGGCCAACGCGATGGAGGCCGGCCAGTTGCCGCTCGAAGTGGGCATGGGGGCGGCCCGGCGCGCTTCGGAAGGGGCGTTGCAGCTCGGTTACCCGAAGTACCGCTGCACCGGGACGCTGGCCCAGCTCGCCCTGCTGGAGGACGACACCGGGCTGGCCATCGAGCTGGCGACGCAGGCCAAGCGGACCAGCGAGAGCGCCTTGGACCGGGCCGACGCGCTGGCCACCATCGCCCGTGCCCAGATGGCGTCCGGCGACAACGCGGCGGCGCGGCGGACCCTGGTCGAAGCCCACGAGTTGGCCGGCTGGATGCCCCGCGTGGCCGAGACGACCGCCCGGCTCGACATCCGCTGACGGCCCACCGGCGCACGCCCTCCGACGGCGCCCGGGTCACCGGACGGACGCGCTCAGCGACCGCCCACCCGACCACGGCCCGGCTGGCCGCCGGTCACACCGATGGCCATCCGTCCGGGCCCAACCGTCCGGGCCCAACCGTCCGGGTGGGTCAGCCCGCGAGGACGACCCGCCCCAGCTCGGCCGGTGACGCCAGCAGGTCGTGCCGCGGCAGCACGCGCACCGTGTAGCCGACGGCCCCGGCGTGCGGCAGGGGCACCTCGATGTCGTAGTTGCCGTTCCCGGAGTACTGCATGGTGTGCGTGACCACGTCGTACAGCTCGTCCGAGTCGCCGACCTTGCCCAGCACCACCTGGACGTCCACTTCGGACGGCTCCAGCCCGGCCAGCTCGATCCGCGCGCGCACCGCCACCGGCGTGCCCAGCAGCGGCGCCGTCGAGCCGTTGAGCGTCAGGTCCGAGTCCAGCACGCGCACCCGCGTCCACGCCGCGCGCAACCGGTGCCGGTACGCGGCGAGTTCCTTCGCGCCCCGGAAGCCCTCACCGACCACCGAGGCGGCCGAGGACGCGGCCGGGGCGTACAGGCTCTCGACGTACTCGCGCACCATCCGCGACGCCTGCACGGCCGGGCCGAGCGACGCCAGCGTGTGCCGGACCATGGCCAGCCAGCGGGTCGGCACACCGTGCTCGGCGCGGTCGTAGAACAGCGGCGCGACCTGGCTGCCCAGCAGGTCGTAGAGGGCGGCGGCCTCCAGGTCGTCCCGGCGGGTCGGGTCGGTGACGCCGTCGGCGGTGGGGATCGCCCAGCCGTTGCTGCCGTCGTACAGCTCGTCCCACCAGCCGTCCCGGATGGACAGGTTCAGGCCGCCGTTGAGCGCCGACTTCATGCCGGACGTGCCGCAGGCCTCCAGCGGGCGCATCGGGTTGTTCAGCCAGACGTCGCAGCCCCAGTACAGGTAGCGGGCCATCGACATGTCGTAGTCGGGCAGGAACACGATCCGGTGCCGCACGCCCGCGTCGTCCGCGAACCGCACGATCTGCTGGATCAGCGCCTTGCCGCCGTCGTCCGCCGGGTGCGACTTGCCCGCGACGACCAGCTGCACCGGGCGCTCCGGGTGCAGCAGCATCGCCCGCAGGCGTTCCGGGTCGCGCAGCATCAGGGTGAGCCGCTTGTAGGTGGGCACCCGGCGGGCGAAGCCGACGGTCAGCACGTCCGGGTCGAACACCGAGTCGGTCCAGCCCAGTTCGAGGGCCGACGCGCCGCGCTGGAGCCAGGACAGCCGGGTCCGCCTGCGCACCTCGTCGACGAGCTTGCCCCGCAGGTCGTTGCGCAGCTCCCAGAGCCGCTGGTCGGTGACCGGCTCGAACCCGCGCAGGCCGACGCCGCTGTCGTCGGACTCGCCGAGCAGCCTGCTCATCTCGGTGGCCGCCCAGGTCGGGCCGTGCACGCCGTTGGTGACCGAGCCGATCGGCACCTCGGTGACGTCGAAGCCCGGCCACAGGCCGCGGAACATGTCCCGGCTGACCTTGCCGTGCAGCTTGGACACGCCGTTCGCGCGCTGGGCGAGCCGCAGGCCCATGTGGGCCATGTTGAACAGGCCGGGGTTCTCCTCCGCGCCGAGCGCCAGGACCCGCTGCGTGCTCACGCCGGGGATCAGCGTCTCGGAGCCGAAGTAGTGCTGCACGAGGTCGACCGGGAACCGGTCGATGCCCGCCGGGACGGGGGTGTGCGTGGTGAACACGGTGCCCGCGCGGACCGCGGCCAGCGCCTGGTCGAAGTCCAGGCCTTCGCCGGTCACCAGTTCGCGGATGCGTTCGAGGCCGAGGAAGCCCGCGTGTCCCTCGTTGGTGTGGAACACCTCGGGGCTCGGGTGACCGGTGAGCTCGCAGAACGTGCGCACGGCCCGCACCCCGCCGATGCCCGCCAGGATCTCCTGCCGGATGCGGTGGTCCTGGTCGCCGCCGTAGAGCCGGTCGGTGACGCCGCGCAGGTCCTCGTCGTTCTCCTCCACGTCGGAGTCGAGCAGGAGCAGCGGGATGCGGCCGACCTGCGCCTTCCAGATCTTCGCGCGCAGCACCCGGTCGCCCGGCATGGCCACGTGCACCAGGATCGGGGCGCCGGAGGGCTCGGTGAGCAGCTCCAGCGGCAGCCCGCGCGGGTCCAGCACGGGGTAGTGCTCGATCTGCCAGCCGTCCAGCGACAGGGCCTGGCGGAAGTAGCCCGACCGGTACAGCAGGCCGACCGCGATCAGCGGGACGCCCAGGTCGGAGGCCGCCTTCAGGTGGTCGCCGGCGAGCACGCCGAGCCCGCCGGAGTAGTTGGGCAGGGCCTCGGTGACGCCGAACTCCATGGAGAAGTAGGCGATGGCGCTCGGCAGCGGGCTCAGGTCGTAGTTGCCGTGCTCACGCCGCTGCTGCACCTCGTCCTGCCGGCGCTGGAACCAGCGCGGCCCGGTGGTGTAGCGGGTGAGGTCGTCCGCGAGGGCACGCGTGTGCGCGAGGAACTGCTCGTCCCGGGCGAGGGCGTCCAGCCGCTCCGGGTCGACCGTGGAGAGCAGGCGCAGCGGGTCGCCGCTGTCCGCCCACCGGGCGGGGTCGACCGAGGCGAACAGGTCCTGGGTCGGCTGGTGCCACGTCCAGCGCAGGTTCGTGGCGAGCGTGCCCAGTGCGGACAGCGGCTCGGGCAGGCTGGCTCGAACGGTGAACCGGCGAAGTGCTCGCATGGCGTCGGACCCTATCCCCCATCCAGCGGTGTCGAGCAACGGTCACCCGAACCGATGCAGGGACCGATCCAGTCCTGCCAGGGCGGATGTCCCATGCGTGTTCTTTCGTACACAGTCGGCGATCGTTACCGCAACGCACCGATGCGGGCTCGACGGTTGCGCCTTTCGGCCGTCAGGGCGATGGTCCTGTCGGCGGCCTCCCGGCCCGCGGCACGGCGTTAAAGGAGCGCTTTGCCGACCGCCACGCGCGGGTACCGCGCTGCCGCCGTCCTGGACGCGGCCAGGCCGCCGACGCCCTGGCACTCGGGCGTGTGGAAACAGACCACGCCGAGGGCCCTTGAGGGCGATCCATCCCCGGCTCGTCCGCGTGCACGCGCGGTAGTGGAGGGTGCAACCGGCAACCCGTCGGCGCGGGATGAAATCCACCCGATCGACAACGCGGTCACGTCGGCGCTTCCCGCAGGTCTCCCGCACGAACGGTGCGGCGGAGACGACGGGCGTGATCAGGGCCGCTGTCGGACTCCGGGTTCGCCGGCACGTCGCGAAGCCGAGTGCAGTGGCGCGTCACATTCACTCGCCCGTTCGTGTGATGACACCTTCGCGCCATGGAACGAGCGTCTTCCATGGCGAGAATCTGATCATCGCCAAGTGTGCGATCCAACCAGACGGGGTAGGAACAGCGGGTACGGAGTCCCCGGTGACGACGTGCGCGATCGAAGCGGGCAAACTTGAACGCGCAAGCGTCACACCAGGCGAGAGGGGCGCTGCCGATGAGCGGACGACTCGGTATCGACGACGTCTCGCCGACCGTGAGCTGCGGCCGCTATCCGGCCAAAGCGGTGGTCGGCGAGCACGTGCCCGTCGAGGCGACGGTGTGGCGCGAGGGCCACGACGCCGTCGCGGCCACCGTCGCGTGGCGGGGGCCGGGCGACCGGGTCGCGAGACACACCCGCATGGTCCCGCAGGGCATCGGGCTGGACCGGTGGGCGGCGACCATCGTGCTGGACGGCGAGGGCGCGTGGACCTTCCGCGTCGACGCCTGGTCGGACCCGTGGGCCACCTGGCTGCACGCCGTGGAGGTCAAGATCGCCGCCGGGCAGGGCGCCGACGAGCTGCACAACGACCTGGAGGCCGGCGCCCGGCTGCTGGACCGGGTCTCCCGCCGGCCGGACCGCCGCAAGGAGAAGCCGCTGCTGGTCAACGCCGCGCGAGCGCTGCGGGACGAGGACCGGCCGCTGGCGGAGCGGGTCGCGCCCGCGCTCGCGCAGGACGTGCGGCAGGTCATGCACGACCACCCGGTGCGCGAGCTGATCACCAAGGGCAAGCCGCAGAAGATCTGGGTGGACCGCAAGCGCGCCGCGTTCGGTTCCTGGTACGAGTTCTTCCCGCGCTCCACCGGCGGGCTGGACGAGTCCGGCGTCCCGGTGCACGGCACGTTCGCCACCGCGACCAAGGAGCTGGACCGGATCGCGGCGATGGGCTTCGACGTCGCCTACCTGCCGCCGATCCACCCCATCGGCCGGGTGAACCGCAAGGGCCCGAACAACACCCTGATCGCCACCGAGGACGACCCCGGCTCGACCTGGGCGATCGGCGCGGACGAGGGCGGGCACGACGCGATCCACCCCGAGCTGGGCACCATCGAGGACTTCGACGCGTTCGTGCGGCGGGCCGGCGAGCTGGACCTGGAGGTGGCGCTCGACCTGGCCCTCCAGTGCGCGCCCGACCACCCGTGGGTGCTCAAGCACCCGGAGTGGTTCACCACCCGCCCGGACGGCTCGATCGCGTACGCCGAGAACCCGCCGAAGAAGTACCAGGACATCTACCCGGTCAACTTCGACAACGACCCGCAGGGCATCTACAACGAGGTGCTGCGCGTCGTGCTGCACTGGGTGGAGCACGGGGTCCGGATCTTCCGGGTGGACAACCCGCACACCAAGCCGCCGGACTTCTGGGCGTGGCTGATCTGGGCGGTCAAGGACTCGCACCCGGACGTGCTGTTCCTGTCCGAGGCGTTCACCCGGCCCGCCCGGCTCTACGGGCTGGCGAAGCTCGGCTTCACCCAGAGCTACACGTACTTCACCTGGCGGACGACCAAGGAGGAGCTGACCGAGTTCGGCGCCGAACTGGTCGAGCACTGGGACGAGGCCCGGCCGAACCTGTTCGTGAACACGCCGGACATCCTGCACGAGTCGTTGCAGCACGGCGGTCCGGGCATGTTCGCGCTGCGCGCCGCGCTGGCCGCCACGATGTCCCCGACCTGGGGCGTGTACGCCGGCTACGAGCTCTACGAGCACCAGGCGGTGCGCGAGGGCAGCGAGGAGTACCTCAACTCGGAGAAGTACCAGCTGCGCCCCCGCGACTTCGGGCAGGCCGTCGCCGAAGGCCGTTCGCTGGAGCCGTGGCTGCGCAAGCTGAACACCATCCGCCGCGCGCACCCCGCGTTGCAGCAGATGCGCACCCTGCGCTTCCACCACATCGACAACCCCGCGCTGATCGCCTACTCCAAACAGGACCCGGGCAGCGGCGACACCGTGGTCGTGGTGGTGAACCTGGACCCGCACAACGCCCAGGACGGCACGGTCTGGCTCGACCTGCCCCTGCTCGGCTTCGACTGGCACGAACGGCTGATCGCGCACGACGAGGTGACCGGGGAGACCTGGGACTGGGGCCAGGCCAACTACGTCCGCCTGGAGCCGTGGCGTGCGTCGGCGCACGTCGTCAGCGTGCAGCGCAGGTTCAGCGGCTAACCGCATCAGCCCTCACCCCCAGTCCCCGCGCGCCGCAGCGCGAGGGACGACCGGACGTACCCCCGAAGAGGTGGGACGAGGTGGAGCACATGGCAGAAGACCCCCGACCCGACGCCGCGCTGACCGGACTGGAAGGCGTGCCGCACACCGGCGAGGCCATCGGCGCGGACGGCCTGCTGGTCGAACCGCAGGCCGAGGACTTCCGGTCGGCGAAGCTCGCGCCGCGCGAGCCCGGCTGGTTCAAGGGCGCGGTGTTCTACGAGGTGCTGGTGCGAGCCTTCAGCGACTCCAACGGCGACGGCACCGGGGACCTGCGCGGCCTCGCGTCCCGGTTGGACTACCTGGAGTGGCTCGGCGTGGACTGCCTGTGGCTGCCGCCGTTCTACGCCTCGCCGCTGCGCGACGGCGGGTACGACATCTCCGACTTCCGCGCGGTGCTGCCGGAGTTCGGCTCGGTGGAGGACTTCGTCTACCTGCTGGACGAGGCGCACCGGCGCGGCATCCGGGTGATCACCGACCTGGTGCTCAACCACACGAGCGACGCCCACCCGTGGTTCCAGCAGTCCCGCGCCGAGCCGGACGGGCCGTACGGCAACTACTACGTGTGGAGCGACGACGACCAGCGCTACCCGGACGCGCGGATCATCTTCGTCGACACCGAGACGTCGAACTGGACCTACGACCCGGTGCGCGGCCAGTTCTACTGGCACCGGTTCTTCTCCCACCAGCCGGACCTCAACTTCGAGAACCCGGACGTGCAGGAGGCGATGCTGGACACCCTGCGGTTCTGGCTGGACCTCGGCATCGACGGGTTCCGGCTGGACGCCGTGCCGTACCTGTTCGAGCAGGAGGGCACCAACTGCGAGAACCTGCCCCGCACGCACGACTTCCTCAAGCGCTGCCGCAAGGTGGTCGACGACGAGTACCCCGGCCGCGTGCTGCTGGCCGAGGCCAACCAGTGGCCGAGCGACGTCGTGGAGTACTTCGGCGACCCCGAGGTGGGCGGCGACGAGTGCCACATGGCGTTCCACTTCCCGTTGATGCCGCGCATCTTCATGGCGGTGCGGCGCGAGTCGCGGTTCCCGATCTCGGAGATCCTGGCCCAGACGCCGGAGATCCCGTCGGGCGCGCAGTGGGGCATCTTCCTGCGCAACCACGACGAGCTGACCCTCGAAATGGTCACCGACGAAGAGCGCGACTACATGTACGCCGAGTACGCCAAAGATCCCCGGATGAAGGCGAACATCGGCATCAGACGGCGGCTGGCACCACTGCTGGAGAACGACCGCAACCAGCAGGAGCTCTTCACCGCCATGCTGCTGTCCCTCCCCGGATCGCCCGTTCTCTACTACGGTGACGAGATCGGCATGGGCGACAACATCTGGCTGGGCGACCGGGACGCCGTCCGCACGCCGATGCAGTGGACCCCGGACCGCAACGCGGGGTTCTCCTCCTGCGACCCGGGACGCATCTACCTGCCGGTGATCATGGATCCGGTCTACGGCTACCAGGCCCTGAACGTGGAGGCGCAGCTGAACAACCAGTCTTCGCTGCTGAACTGGACGCGCCGGATGATCGAGGTGCGCAAGCAGCACCACGCGCTGGCCGAGGGCGACTTCACCGACCTGGGCGGCTCGAACCCGAGCGTGCTGGCCTACCGCCGGCGGTGGCGCCGGCCGGACGGGCGCGAGGACATCGTGCTGTGCGTGAACAACCTGTCCCGGTTCCCGCAGCCGGTGGAGCTGGACCTGTCCGAACACCGGGACAGCCGCCCGGTGGAGCTGACCGGCGGGGTCCGGTTCCCCGCGATCGGCGACCTGTCCTACCTGTTGACGCTGCCCGGTCACGGCTTCTACTGGTTCCAGCTGGTGGAGGCCGACGACGAGGGCGAGGCGAGGTGAACGCGATGACCGGACCGCACGACCTGGTGGACAAGGTGCTGGCCGAACTGCCCGCGTGGCTGCCCGCGCAGCGGTGGTTCGGCGGCAAGGACCGGCCGGTGTCGGCCGTCCGTCCACTCCGGACCGGCGTGCTGAGCGCCGCCGACCCGCTGCTGGTGCACCTGGTGGTGGAGGTGGCGCAGGCGGACCGGCGGGAGCCGTACCAGCTGCTGGTGACCGACCGGGTGGACAACTACGACGCGACGACCGACCCGGAGCTGGCGGGCCGGCTGCTGGACCTGATCGCGGAGAACGCCTCCGTGGACGGGCTGGTGTTCGAGCACGAGCCGGACGTGCGGGTGCAGACCGGGCTGCGCGGCCGGCCGATCACCTCCGAGCAGAGCAACACGTCGCTGGTGTTCGGCAGCCAGTACATCCTCAAGCTGTTCCGCAAGCTCACCCTGGGCGAGAACCCGGACCTGGTGCTGCAACGCGCCCTGCACCGGGTGGGCTGCGAGCACATCGCGCAGCCGCTGGGCTCGATCACCGGTTCGCTGGACGGGCAGACCACCACCGTCGGGATGCTCCAGCAGTTCCTGCCGGACGCGGTGGACGGCTGGGCGATGGCCACCACCAGCGTGCGCGACCTGATGGCCGAGGGCGACCTGCACGCGGACGAGGTGGGCGGCGACTTCGCGGGCGAGGCGCAGCGGCTGGGCCAGGCGGTGGCCACCGTGCACGCCGACCTGCAACGGGCGCTGGGCAGCGCGTACGCGGACGACGAGGACATCGACCGGACGGTGCGGGCCATGGTGACCCGGCTGGACTCGGTGGTGGAGTCGGTGCCCGAGCTGGCGCCGTACGTGCCCGCGCTGCGCGAGGCGTTCGAGCAGGCCCGTGACACGCCCGGCGAGATCGCCGTCCAGCACATCCACGGCGACCTGCACCTGGGCCAGGTGCTGCGCACCGTGCACGGCTGGCTGCTGATCGACTTCGAGGGCGAGCCGGGCGCGCCGATCGCGGAGCGCACCGCGCTGCGCTCGCCGCTGCGCGATGTGGCCGGGATGCTGCGATCCTTCGACTACGCGGCCCACCAGCTGCTCGTCGGCCAGCCGGAGGACCACCAGCTGGCGGTGCGGGCGCTGGAGTGGGCGCGGCGCAACCGCGCGGCGTTCACCGAGGGCTACGCGGAGGCGGCGGCGTCCTCGGTGGGCGACCCGCGCGGGCGCGGGCACCTGCTGCGGGCGTTCGAGCTGGACAAGGCGGTGTACGAGGTGGCCTACGAGTACGCGAACCGGCCGGAGTGGTTGACGGTGCCGCTGTCGTCGATCGCCCGGATCACTGGAGAGGGAACACGATGACCGAGGACGTCGACCGGTTGCTCTCCGGGTCGCACCACGACCCGCACTCGGTGCTCGGCGTGCACCACCTGCCGTCGGGCGACGTGGTGGCGCGGGCGCTGCGTCCGGGCGCGTCCGCGGTGTCCGTGCTGGCCGGTGACAAGCGGTTCGAGCTGGACCGGGTGGCGGACGGGCTGTTCGAGGGCGAGCTGCCCGAGCACCCCGGCGACTACCGGCTGGAGGTCGCCTACCCCGGTTCGACGGTGGAGGTGGACGACCCGTACCGGTGGCTGCCCACGGTCGGCGAGCTGGACCTGCACCTGATCGGTGAAGGTCGGCACGAACGGCTGTGGGACGTGCTCGGCGCGCACTACCGCTCCTACGAGACGGTGTCCGGCACGATCACCGGCGTGTCGTTCGCGGTGTGGGCGCCGACCGCGCGGGGTGTCCGGGTGTGCGGCGACTTCGACGGCTGGGACGGCCGGGCGAACCCGATGCGCTCCCTGGGTTCCTCGGGTGTCTGGGAGGTGTTCATCCCCGGCGTCCCGGTGGGCAGCAGGTACAAGTTCCGCATCCTGGGCCGGGACGGCGGGTGGCACGAGAAGGCCGACCCGATGGCGTTCGCCACCGAGACCCCGCCCGCGACGGCGTCCGTGGTGACCGCCTCCTCCTACGTGTGGGGCGACTCGGACTGGGAGACCAGGCGGGACGCCACCCAGTGGGTCAACGCGCCGATGAGCGTCTACGAGGTGCACCTCGGGTCGTGGCGGCCGGGCCTGGGCTACCGCGAGCTGGCCGAGGAGCTGTGCGCCTACGTGGTGGACGCCGGGTTCACGCACGTTGAGCTGATGCCGGTCGCCGAACACCCGTTCGGCGGCTCGTGGGGCTACCAGGTGACGTCGTACTACGCGCCGACGTCCCGGTTCGGCTCGCCGGACGACTTCCGGCACTTCGTGGACGTGCTGCACGGCCACGGCATCGGCGTGATCATGGACTGGGTGCCCGCGCACTTCCCGAAGGACTCGTGGGCACTGGCCCGGTTCGACGGCAGCGCGCTGTACGAGCACGCGGACCCGCGCCGGGGCGAGCAACCCGACTGGGGCACGCTGGTGTTCGACCTCGGGCGCAACGAGGTGCGCAACTTCCTGGTCGCCAACGCCCTGTACTGGATCGAGGAGTTCCACATCGACGGCCTGCGGGTCGACGCGGTGGCCTCCATGCTGTACCTGGACTACTCGCGCGAAGAGGGCCAGTGGCTGCCCAACCAGTACGGCGGCCGGGAGAACCTGGACGCCGTGCGGTTCCTGCAGGAGCTGAACGCGACCGTCTACAAGCGGCACCCCGGCGTGGTGATGGTGGCCGAGGAGTCCACCGCGTGGCCGGGCGTGACGCGGCCGACGCACCTGGGCGGGCTGGGTTTCGGGTTCAAGTGGAACATGGGCTGGATGCACGACTCGCTGCACTACCTGTCGCGCGAGCCCGTGCACCGGTCGTTCCACCACAACGAGATCACCTTCTCGCTGGTGTACGCGTGGAGCGAGAACTTCGTGCTGCCGCTGTCGCACGACGAGGTGGTGCACGGCAAGGGCTCGCTGTGGCAGCGGATGCCCGGCGACGACTGGAACAAGGCCGCCGGCCTGCGGTCGCTGCTGGCGTTCATGTGGGCGCACCCCGGCAAGCAGCTGCTGTTCATGGGCGGCGAGTTCGGCCAGCAGGGCGAGTGGTCGGAGTCCCGTTCGCTGGACTGGCACCTGCTGGAGTCCCCGTTCCACGGGGGCATCCGGTCGCTGGTCGGCGACCTGAACAGGGTCTACCGCTCCTCGCCCGCGCTCTACAGCGCCGACGCGAAGCCCGAGGGGTTCTCGTGGATCGACGCGAACGACTCGGCGGGCAACGTGCTCAGCTTCCTGCGCACCGGTGAGGACGGCTCGGTGCTGGCGTGCGTCGCCAACTTCTCCGGGATGCCGCACCACGACTACCGGGTGGGGCTGCCCTCGGCGGGGCGGTGGCGCGAGGTGGTGAACACCGACTCCGAGGTCTACGGCGGTTCCGGGGTGGGCAACCTGGGCGGCGTGGAGGCAGAGGAGAAGCCCTGGCACGGGCGGCCGGCGTCGGCGGTGTTGCAGCTCCCCCCGGCGGGCGTGCTGTGGCTGACCCCGGAGGACCCGCCGGCCAGGGCGGAGTCCCCGGTGGCCCAGGCCGAAGCCGTGTTGGCCGACGACGACCTGGTCGCCGACGTGATCCCATCGGCAGCAGACACGGTCCCGCCGGCGGCAGACGCGGCCCCACAGACCGCCGACGCGGACCCGCCGACCGCCGGGACGTCCGCGCCCGTCGCGGAACAGACCCCGCTGGAGGCGGGCAGGTCCGCGACGGACGCGGGCAAGGCCGAGCCGGGTCCGGAGCGGACCTCGTCGCCCTGACGGGTCAGGGCAGCCGGGCCGGTTCGCCCGTCCCGTCCGCGGGCACCGACCACTGCTCCTTCGCCAAGCCGTAGCCCACGGTGTCGGCGTCCAGCCACACGGCCTGGTCGTCGACGCTGCGGGCCTCGGCCAGCGGTGTCTCGGCCATGGTGGCCAGGTCCAGCACGTGCAGCTGCCACGGACCGGGCGTGACGCGCTTCTTGAACGCCAGCCGGGTGCCGTCCGGGGACAGTGACGGGCATTCCACGTTGTCCCGCAACGCTTCGGCCTCCCACCCCCGGTAGTCGGCCTCGATCAGGTGGGTGGTGCCCCGGCTGGCGGCGGTGGCGTAGAACCGGCTGTCGTCCGCGCCGAACGTGACACCCCAGAAGTTGAGGTCCGGCGCGAAGTAGCGCTTGCCGTCCACGGTCAGCGGGATGTCCTCGATCGACTTGCGCAGGTCGTCGGTCTCGGTGTCCAGGATGCCGGTCCGGGTGGAGAAACCGGCCGTGTTGTAGGAGTCGCCGGACACGAACACCGTCCACGACACCATCCGCCCGCTCGGCGACACCTGGAGCCTGCTCGGGATGCCGGGCACCTCGTGCCGCTGCTCCCGCCCGGCGCGGGTCACCACCAGTTCGGCCATCGGCGGCACGCCGGGCCGCGCGGCGAGGCAGGCGACCGTGCCGCCCCTCGCCGATTGCCGCTCGCACGCCGCGCCCGCCTCGGCCGTGCGGCTGCGGGCGTGCAGCACGTACGCCGTCGCCCCCGCGATCAGGACGAGGGCCGCGAGGACAGCGGCCGCCCGACGGCCGCGCCGGCCAGTGCGAGCGCCAGCAGGACCAGCGACACCAGGATCGCCGTCGACACTCCCCAGAGGGTCCACATCGCTCCAAACAGGACGGAGGAAACCAGTTTCGCCAACGCCTGGCCGGTCTGCAGCACCGCCATCCCGCTGGTGCGCAGCTCGGCCGGCAGCAACGGACTCGCGGCGGCCATCAGCACGCCGTCCGTGGCCGCGTAGAACACCCCGTGCAACACCAGGATCACGACGACGTTCGTGAACGGGGTGAGCAGCAGCCCGAACGCCGACGCCAGCGCGAGGTGCCCGGCGAGGAACACCGGCCACCGCCCGACCCGGTCGGCCAACCGGCCCAGTGGCACGGCCAGCAGCAGGTACACCGCCGCCGTTCCCAGTGCCAGCAACGGGAAGTGCACGGCATCGAGCGCGAGCCGCTGTTGCAGCACGAGGTACAGGAACGCGTCACCGACGGTGACCACGCCGAGCAGCGCGGCCCATCCGACCATCCGCCGGAACGGTTTGCGCCACAACGACTTCAATGAGGGTTTCGCAGGCAGCGGGTTCCGGTGGTCCCGCACCAGCAACCCCAGCAGCACGACGCCCAGCACGGCCACGCAGAAGCTGGTGACGAACACCGCGTCGTAGTCGCCCAGACTGGCCCACAGCACGAACATCGCCACTAACGGACCGAGGAACGCCCCGACGGTGTCCATCGCCCGGTGCACGCCGAACGCCCGGCCCAGCACGTCCGGCGTGCTGCTCAACGAGATCAGCGCGTCCCGTGGTGCGGTCCGCAGGCCTTTGCCGGTGCGGTCGACGGCGAGCACCGCGCCCAGCGCCGCCACCGACGAGCCCGCCGCGACCAGTCCCAGCTTGGCCACCGCCGACAGCCCGTACCCCGTCAGCGCCACGGCCTTGCGCCGCTGCCACCGGTCCGCCACGTGCCCGCCGAGCAGCCGCACCACCGCCGTCACCCCGGAGTAGAGCCCGTCCAGCAGACCGAACTGGAACGGGCTCAACCCGAGCGCGACCACGAAGTACAGCGGCAGCACCGCTGTGACCATCTCCGACGACACGTCGGTGACCAGGGAGACGAGACCGAGCGCGAGCACGTTGCCCGCGACCCGGCCGCGTCCCCGGACCTCGGCAGGTGCCTGCCGCGCGGTCGCGATGTACATCAGTGGCAGGTGTAGGTCGGGGTGCTGTCGATCGCCTTCCCGTCCAGACCCACCAACTGCCACGAGTAGGTGCTGTCGGTCAGGGTCAGCTTCAGCACGCCGTGCACGGACTTGGCGAACTCGGTGATGGCAGGGTCGGCGGACACCTTGTAGAGCGAGGCGCCACCGCCACCGCCGATCACCGACCGGGTTCCGTTCGGATCGGCCTTGCCACTGGCGTTCAGCGGCTTGAACCGCTCGTAGTGGTGGTCGTGACCGCCCAGCACGAGGTCGGTCTTGTTGGCCACCAACGTCTCCCAGAGCCCGGCGCTGCTGGTGTTGTGGCCGTGCGAGCCGGAACTCCAGCGCGGGTGGTGGAAGTACGCGGCCACACAGCCCTTCTTGTTGGCCGCCAGGTCGCGCTTGAGCCACTCGGCCTGCTCCGAGCCCGGCTTGCTCGACTCGTTGGAGTCGAGGGCGACGAAGTGCCAGTTGCCCTGGTCCCAGGAGTAGTAGGTCTTGCCGTTCGGCGTGGCGATCGAGCCGAAGTAGCCCTTGTACCCGGCCAGCGGCGGGCTGGAGTACGTCTCGTGGTTGCCCGGCGTCGGCTTGGTCTTGGCCTTGAACCGACCCCAGGTCTTGTCGTAGTAGTTGCGGAAGTCCGACAGGTGGGCGTCGTCGTACTGGTTGTCCCCCATGGTGATCACCGCGACCGGGTTCATCTGCTCGACCAACCGCGCGGTCTTCGGATGCACGCAGGAGGAACTGCTCTCCGTGCACTGCTCGGCGATGTCCCCCGCCGCCGCGATCACGAACGACCCCGAACCCGCGCCCGTCGTGGCCCGGACCTGGTTGCTGGGTCCGGATGTGTTGCCGGCGGAGTCCTTGGCACGGACGGTGTAGTCGTAGCCGGTGCTCGGAGCGAGGCCGTTGTCGGTGTACGCGGTGCCCGAGGCGGTCCCGACCACCACGCCGTTGCGCAGGATGTCGTAGCCGGCGACACCGACGTTGTCCGTGGCGGCGGTCCAGGTCAGCGACGCACTGCTGGAGGTCGTGCCGGTGACCCGGAGCCCGGCGGGCACGGACGGCGGTGTGACGTCACCACCGGCACGGACCCCGTAGACCTCCAACTCCCAGAGCGAGTAGCCCCACTCGGTGGCTCGTTCGGTACCGAGGATTCGCAGGTAGCGACCGGTCCCGTTGAGACCACCGTGGGTGTCGGTCTCCCCGTCGCCGGTGGCGCGACTGCTGATGTCGGTCCACGACGAACCGTTCGCGGACAGCTGGACCTTGTACTTGGTGGCGTACGCGGCTTCCCAGCGCACGATGACCTGGTGCACCTCCGCCGTGCCGCCGAGGTCCACCGCCAACCACTGCGGATCGATGCCGGGCGCGCTGGCCCAACGGGTGTCGGCACGGCCGTCGACCGCGAACTGGCCGGCCAGGCCGGTGTCCTCCGCGGAGGACACGGTGACGGGTTTACCTTGGGAGAGAAGGGAATCGGCGGGTGCGCTGGCAGCGGTCAACGGCTGTGCGAGCAGAGCGAGCACAGCCACCGAGGCCAGCGGTGCGACTCGGCGCACGGGTTCTCCTCACGGTCCGGGGCGGCGGCTCGGGAGTAGAATCGTAAAGGTTGTTTACGATTGGCAGGCTAACGCCCGTCCGACACCGAAGTCAACGAACCCGTCCCACCACGTTCGGCCACCGACCAACCTGGACACAGACCCCCGGACACCCGGCCCCACAACCCTGTCCGCCACACGCCATCCCTCAGCCCCGCCCACTCCCAATCCCCACGCCGGACCCCCTCCAGCCCCGAGCCCAAGGCCCACCCCAGCGTGCGTCCGCCCCAGCCCAAGCGCCTGGCCCACCCCACACGCGAAGCGAGAACAAGAGCTCGAAAGCTTTTCAAAATGGTCTACGGAGCTTGACGGCAGAAGAGGGACCACGGACTCGAAGCGCTCCAAAAGCACGCAGGTCTTGGATGCAGTCGGAACACGACGAAAAATGACCATATTACTCCGTCAAGAAAAGTTGCCAGGGGACCGGTGTGCGCGCGCCACGCCGCCCGCCGAGCAACCCGCCCAGCTGATCGACTCGCGCCCAGACGTGCAGCCAAAAGCGAAAACACCAACAACAACGGCTTCGAAGACAAGAGAAAGAGATCTATGCGGCAAGGATCTGGGCGTAGTCCTTGGGCCTGATCGCATTCGCCGCGCGGACCGTCATCTTGGCGAAGAAGCCGGACAGCAGCCGCGAGTTAAGCACCCGGTACATCCGATTGCGCTGACGGATCTTGGCCTCCGTCGGCGGCGCCATGAACTTCCCCGCCCCCGCCGCGAGCTTCTGCCCGCCCTCGACGTACCGGCGCAGCTCGGACTCGTAAGCGCTGAACGCCACCACGTAGTCGTCACGGGCCGTCGCCAGCTCGCCGGCCAGCACGTACGCCCCGACCATCGCCGCGCCCGTGCCCAGGCCGCCCACGGTCGCCCCGTACGCCGCGTCGCCGAGCAGCACGATCCGGCCGGACGACCAGCGGCCGACGTCGACCCGGCTGATCGAGTCGAAGTACAGGTCCTCGGCCCGCGTCAGCTGCTTCAGCAGGCGCGGCACCTCCCAGCCGGCGTCACCGAACACCTCGGCCAGCACGCGGTGGGCGTCGTCGCGGTCCAGGGGCGCGGGGGCGGGGAAGATGAACGTCGCACTGGTCGGGTTGACCAGCACGCCCCGGTTGGGCTCGGTGTAGATCAGACCGGTGCGGTCCAGGCCGAACGGGTTGCCGGCGAGTTCCACGCCCGCGATGTGGTGGCCGAGGTAGGTCAGGTACCGCTCCTCCGGGCCGAACGCCAGCCGCCGCACCACCGAGTGCAGTCCGTCCGCTCCGACGACGAGGTCGAACGTCCGCGGAGCGGACTTGCGGAACGTCACGTCCACGCCACTCCGAGTTTCCGTCAAGGACGTGATCGTGTCACCGAAGATGTACTCCGAGCGGTCCCGGGTCCGTTCCCACATGAGTCGGGACAGGTCGCCGCGTCGGATCTCCACGGCACCGCTGAAGGCGTCGGCGGGCAGTCGCGCCAACTCCCGCCCCTCCCCGTCCACCACCACCTGCGCGCCCATGCCGGTGGCATGGCGGTGCACCTCGTCCAGGATGCCCATGCGCCGCAGCACGGTCAGGTGCGCCTCGCCGCGGAAGTCGACGCCGAACCCGCCGTCCCGCAACACCGGGGAACGCTCCACCACGGTCGTCCGGTGGCCGTACCGGTTGAGCCAGAGCGCGACGGCGGGACCTGCCACGCTCGCGCCGGAGATCAGGATGTCCATGCCCGCACGATCCGTGGGACCGCTGACGGACCGCGCACGAAGTGCTGACAACGACCCCTGAGGGGTCCGGAGGCGGCACAATGGTCCGATGCGGCATCCTTCGGCTCGGCTGGTCCTGCTGGTGGCGGTGGCACTCGTGGCCTCGGGGTGCACCCAGTTGGTCGACGGACGCCCCGTGGCGGGCAAGGTCGTGACCAAGGAAGGTACCGACCCGGGCTTCATCAAGGGCACCGACGGCGGCGGGATCGACCGGCTCGCGGCCACCGCGATCACCGACGTCGACAAGTTCTGGGAGGACGCCTTCCCGGACACGTTCGGCGAGAAGTGGCGACCGCTGGAGGGCGGCTTCTACTCCGTCGACACCTCCGACCCGTCGGCCAAGCCGCCGCCCTGCACGGAGAAGGCCAGCGACGTGGAGGGCAACGCGTTCTACTGCCCCAGCGCCGACGCCATCGCCTGGGACCGCGCCGCCCTGCTGCCGGTGCTCAAGGACAAGTTCGGCGACGCCGCCGTGGTCATCGTGCTGGCGCACGAGATGGGGCACGCCGTGCAGCGCCGGATGGGCATCACGCCCGAGGCCGAGCGGCGCGAACCGCAGAAGTACCCGACGATCCTCACCGAGGCGATGGCCGACTGCTTCGCCGGCAGCTTCGTCAAGTGGGTCAACGACGGCCGGTCCGAGCACCTGGACATCGGCACCGACACGCTGGACTCGGCGCTGGGCGCGCTGATCAAGTTCCGCGACCCGGTCGGCACGTCCCCCGACGACCAGTCCGCGCACGGCAACGCGTTCGACCGGGTGTCCGCGTTCCAGGACGGCTACCAGCAGGGCACCAAGTTCTGCGGCGCGATGACGGTGGAGAACCGGCCGTTCACGCAGCAGGCGTTCACCAGCATGGACGACCGCGACCGGGGCGGCAACCTGCCGTTCGACGAGATGCTGACCGCCATCACCGACGATCTCAACAAGTACTACGCGGCGCTGGTCGCCACCAAGGGCAAGACGTGGACCCCGCCCAAGGCCACCCCGACCCAGGACGAGCCGAAGTGCTCGGGCGACCAGGGGCCGGTGGCGTTCTGCCCCGAGGACAAGTCGGTGGAGATCGAGGTCGCCCAGGACCTGCCCGAGCTGCACGCCGAGATCGGCGACTACGCGACCGGCGTGCTGCTGGCGTCCCGCTACGGCCTGGCCGCGCTGTCCACCGTGGGCAAGAGCGTCGAGGGCCCGGACGCGGCCACCAACGCGCTGTGCCTGGCCGGCGCGTACACCCGCGAGGTCTTCACCCGGCAGCAGGGCTTCGGCCTGTCCCCCGGCGACCTGGACGAGGCCGTGCAGGTGCTGCTCGGCTACGACTACGCGGCCCGTGACGCGGCCGGCAAGTCCGCCCTCGACCCCGGGTTCCAGCGGGTGGACGTGTTCCGCAGCGGCGTCTTCGAGGGCGTCAAGGCCTGCGGGCTCGGCTAGTTCCGGTCCCACGGGGCCGATCCGCCAAGTAGGGTGCGGGCCGGACCGCACGGATCGGGATGGGGCTTGGCATGGCTCGACGGGTGTTCACGGTCGCGGCGCTCGTCGCGGTCGCAGCGTTGACCGGCGCGTGCACGCAGGCGGTGGACGGGCTGGCGCGAGCCGAGCGCCCGGACGTGTCGAAGGTGTCCGGGCTGGAGATCACCACCGGCGAGAGCGGGCCGAAGCCGGGCGTGCCGGACGCGGACCTCCGGGTGGAGAACGGCGACGGCGGCGAGATGGACCGGCTGGCCATCAACACGCTCGCCGACGTGGAGGAGTACTGGGGCGAGCAGCTGCCGAAGAACTTCGACGGCAAGAAGTTCGAGCCGGTGAAGCGGCTGGTCTCCTACGACTCCAACGGCGCCGGCGTGGAGATCTGCCGCACCAACACCAAGGGCGTCGCCAACGCGTTCTACTGCTCGCTGGACGACAGCATCGCGTGGGACCGGGGCGAGCTGCTGCCGATGCTCGACGACGCCTTCGGCCCGATGGCGGTGGTGACCGTGCTGGCGCACGAGATGGGCCACGCCGTGCAGTACAAGCTCGGCGAGGCGGGTGGCGTGACGCAGGCCACCCCGTCGATCATCAAGGAGCAGCAGGCGGACTGCTACGCGGGCAACTTCTTCCGCTGGGTGGCGGAGGGCAAGTCCGAGCACTTCCGCATCTCGACCGGTCCGGGCCTGAACCAGGTCCTCGCCACCATGTTCTTCATCCGGGACGCGGCCGGCACGTCCGCCGAGAAGCAGGGCGCGCACGGCAGCGCGTTCGACCGGGTGGCGGCGTTCCAGTTCGGCTTCGCGGGCGACCCGAAGCGCTGCGCGGAGATCGACGAGCAGGAGATCAAGGGCCGCATCACGCAGCAGAAGTTCGACTCGCAGGACGTCGACACCGGCCAGGGCAAGGGCAACCTGAAGGTGGACGACCGCCGCTACCTGGACCTGCTGGAGGAGAGCCTGCGCAGCGCGTACAACCAGAGCGGGGCCACGCCGCCGACGTTCGAGCAAGGCGGGGCGTCCTGCCCGGACGCCAAGGAGACGTCCCCGGCGGCGTACTGCCCGGCCACCAACACGATCTCCATCGACCTGCCCGACCTGGTGAAGATCGGCACCCCGCCGAAACGCGGCCAGAAGGGCGGCATCGGCGACTTCGCGGCGTTCGCCGAGATCGCGTCCCGGTTCTCGCTGTCCATCCAGAAGGCGACCGGCTACGGCCTGGAGGGCCCGGCGGCGGGTCTGCGCACCGCGTGCCTGACCGGCGCGTGGGCGGGCACCACCACCGAGGCATCGGACAAGCCCAAGCTCAAGCTGTCGTCCGGCGACCTGGACGAGGCGGTGGCGGAACTGCTGGCCGACAAGAGCCTCATCGCGGCCGACGTGAACGGCACCGTGGTGCCCTCGGGCTTCGCCCGGGTGGAAGCCTTCCGCGACGGCTTCTACGAGGGCTCCGGCCTCTGCACTCGCAAGTACGGGGCCTGAGGCCACCGCACGCCCTCACGCGCGAGCCCTCACATCCGCGAGCCCCACACCCGGAAGCGGAGCACCGCGCCCTACTCGCACCACGCCTGACCCGTACCACGCCTGACCCGTACCGCCCGCCTGACCCGTACCGCGCCACAAGCCCGAGGCCGTGCTCGCGCATCCGCCTCGGGCTTCGGCACACCGGCGTCAGAACAACGCGCTGGCCAGGTTCCGCCGAGCCTTGGCGACCCGCTCGTCGTCCGGCGGGAACAGCTCGAACAACCCGACCAGGTGCTCGCGCACCTTGTCCCGGTCCTCGCCGAACACCCGGCGCACGGTGTCCACCAGGCGCTTGAACGCGGCCTCCACGTCCTGCCCGGCCAACTCCGCGTCGGCGGCCGCCAGCTGGGCGTCCACGTTCTCCGGGTCGGCGTCGGCGGCGGCCACCACGTCCGGCGTCAGGCTCTCCGCCCGTGCGGTGAACCGGACCTGGGCGAGCGCGGCCTTGGCCTCGGCGTTGCCCGGCTCGGCGGCCAGGATCGCCTCGTAGGCGGCCTCGGCGGCGGCGAAGTCGCCCTGCTCGAACGCCTCCTCGGCGGCGACGAACCTGGGGTCCTCCGGCACTTCGACGGCGGCGCCCCCGGCCGCTGCCTCGGCGGCCTTGATCCCCGGCAGCCGGTCGCGCAGGGCGTCCAGCAGCCGGTTGATCCACTGGGCGAACTCGGCCTCCGGCAACGGCCCGGCGAAGGCGTCCACCGGCTGCCCGGCCGCCACCGCCACCACGGTGGGCACGGACTGCACGCCGAACGCCTGGCCCACCCGCGGACTCGCGTCGAGGTCGACGCGAGCCAGGATCCAGGCTCCGCCTCCGGCGCGGGCGGCGCGTTCCAGGATCGGGGACAGCTGCCCCGCCTCCGGGCTCCAGGACGCGGTCAGCTCGACCACGACCGGGATGTCCAGCGAGCGCTCGACCACCGATTGGAACGTCGCCTCGGTGACGTCGAGCACCCACGGGCTGGGGCCCGCGTCGGAGGCCCCGGGCGCGCTCGGCGGCGGCGCGGCGGAGCGTTGGCGGGCCGCGTCGGCCCGCGCCTTCAGCGCACCGAGGTCGACCGCCCCGGACAGCGCGGCGGACAGTGCTGCGGTCTTGCGAGGGTCTGGCCTTGTCACCGTTCCATCCTGGCACGAGTCCCGGACCCGGCCGCGACCGGTCAGGCGGACAGTTCGCGCACGGGGTCGATGGCCATGGGGTTGGTGCGCATGGCGTCGTTCTGCCGGCCCAGCGACAGGGCGATCGGCGTCATCAGCTCCAGGAACCGCGCGGTGCCCGCCGGCCCGACGACCTCCCACGGCCGAGCAGCGGCTTCATCGGTCCGCCGCTCGACGTCGACCCGCAGTTCCCGCCCCGCCGGGGTCAGCCCGTCGTCGTAGAGCCCGCGCGAGGTCAACGACTCCTCGGCTTCCCGCCACTCGTCCTCGCCCCACCCGCGAGCGACCCTCAGGTAGCCGGCGTCCAGCCCCTTGTCCGCCCCGTACAGCACCAACGTCTCGCACGGCGACAGCCCGGCCGCGACCAGCGCCGCGACGTGCCCGTCCCCGCGGTGCTCGCGCAGGGTCGTGCACGCCTGCCAGAGCGCCAGGTGGGGCTCCTCCGGCAGCGGCAGGGCGGCGTTGGCCGCCCCCAGCACCCGCCCCGGCAGCGGGATGGCGGCAGCCGCCCGGACCGCCAGTCCGGCCGCCTCCGCCACGTCCGGGGTGGGCAGCATCCGCCGCAGAGCCCCGTCCACCCCGCGCAGTCGCGCCTCCAGGAACGCCGACGGCGACGCGACCTCCCAGGCGTCGGGCAGCGCCCGGGACACCATCCGGTGGTGGAAGCTGTAGAACGCGGCGGTCACGGTCTCCGGCGCGGCGGCACCGAGCGGTGCGGCCCTCATGCCGAAGTAGCCCATCCAGCCGCCCTTGCACCCGAGTTCGTCGGTGGCCGCGCGGGACTCGGGCGTGAAGTACGTGACGTCGTGGTAGGTCTCGAAGCGCAACCACAGGTCTCGGGGTGACATGGTCGCCAAATTAGTAGGACTTCCGACTATTCGCCAGAGCCGACTTGTTCCCCGCCGGCGAGGTGCTCCTCGACCCGTTCCACCTTGGCCCGCAGCTGCCCCGTGTAGCCGGGCCGGATGTCCGCCTTGATCACCAGGCCGACCCGGGGCGCGGTGGCCTGCACGACCTCGGTCGCCTTCTTCACCACCGCCATCACCTCGTCCCACTCGCCTTCGACCAGCGTGAACATGGCGTTGGTCTCGTTGGGCAACCCGGACTCCCGGACCACCCGCACCGCCTCGGCGACGGCCGCGGCCACGCTGTCGGACTCCCCGCCGAGCGGGCTGACACTGAACGCGACGAGCACTGCTGCCTCCTGTTAGCCGGGTACCCACTGGTAGCTTCGGCGGCATGACGTCCCAGCCGCTCCCGTTCGACCCCATCGCGCGCGCCGCCGAGCTGTGGGAGAAGCGGATCGGACCGTCGACGGCGATGGCGGCGGTCACCAGCGTCATGCGAGTACAGCAGATCATCCAGTCCGCCGTGGACGCCGCCCTGAAACCCCACGGCCTGACCTTCGCCCGCTTCGAGGCACTGGTGCTGCTCACCTTCGCCCGGACCGGCAGCCTGCCGATGAGGGTGATGGGCGAACGCCTCCAACTGCACCCCACCAGCGTCACCAACATCGTGGACCGCCTGGAGGCGGACGGCCTGGTGCGCCGCAACCCCCACCCGACCGACCGCCGCACCACCCTGGTCGAGATCACCGAAGCCGGCCACACCCGCCGCGAGGCCGCGACGGAAGCGGTGACACAGGTGGACTTCGGCCTGCGCGGCCTCACCGACCGCCAGACCGAGCAACTGACCGAGCTGCTGGCCAAGGTCCGCCGAGCAGTGGGCGACTTCGAAGACTGATCCCGCCGCCTGCACCCACTCGACGCCACCCCACCCGGCAAGCCACGCCGCACGACCTGCGTGAGGTAGTGACCACAGCCACCACCGGCCTGTCCACTGTGGACAACTACGGGTTCCCCGACATCGACTCCCGCCCGTCAGGTGGAGGCCTTCAGTCGCTCGCCGTCCGACCCGAGTCGAGCTTCCCGTTCTTCTGCGCCCACCGCTCGAACACGACGGTCCCGAACGGCGGAATGCTCGCCAGCAAGGCCCACACCGTCGTCTTCCGGTCCCACCGATGGGCAACCATCAGCGTGACCAACACGTACCCCACGAAGATCACGCCGTGCACGGGGCCGAAGATCTTCACCCCGACCTCGTTGTTGACCAGCACGTACTTGAAGAACATGCCGATCAACAACCCTGCCCAGGACACGGCCTCAGCCAGCGCGAAGAGACGAAAACGACCAACGGGGCTGCTAAGCATGCCCCCATTGTGCTCAGTGACCCCGCTCACCCCCATCCCGGGTCCACCCCCTCGCACACCCACCCCACCCACCCGGCGAGGACGCCCTTCACACAGGCCCGCCTAGTCCTCCCACCGGAACACCCGAGCAGCGATGAACCCCACCACCAAGGTGAACCCGATCAACACCGCCGAAGGCACCACCAACGCCTCGATACCCTTACCCCGCACCAGCACGTCCAACATCCCGTCGTTCATGTGCCGCAACGGGAAGATGTTCGACACCGCCTGAAGCCACCCGGGCGCGTTCTCCACCGGGAAGAACGTCCCCGACAAGAACGCCATCGGCATGACGATCAGGTTCGCCGCCCCACTCGCCGCTTCCTCCGTCCGGCAGAACGCGCCGACCAGCATCCCGACCGCGAAGAACGCGGTGGTCCCCAGCACCAGCAACGGCAGGGCCAGCCACCACTGCCCGGTCAGCTGCAGCCCGAACGGGGGCGTCAACGCCACCGCCACGAACATCACACCCTGCGCCACCGCCGTGCCCACGCTCACCAGCACACGCGAGCTCAGCACCGCCGTGGGGCCCACCGGCGCGAGCCGGATCCGGCGCAGCACCTGCTTCTTCCGCCACGACACCAACGTCAGCGCCGCGCCGAACACACCCGAGATCGACACCGCCCAGGACAGGATGCCCGGCGTCAGGTACTGGATCGGCTTCAGCGAAGCGTCCTCCACCGGCTTCGCCTCCAACGTGAACGCCGGCGGCACCCCGCTCTCCGCGAGGTTGATCCTGTCCACCACCCCGGACACGATGCCGATCACGGTCTGCGCCTTGACCTGGTCGCTCGCCGCGAACGTCAGCTCGACGCCGCTGCCGCCCGCCACCACCAACGCCGGCAGGTCCCCGTCGTGGACCTTCTGCCGGGCCACCTCGGCGTTGTCGTACTTCTCCAGCTCCAAGGCACCGGTCTTGTCCAGGGCCGCGACCACCGGCCCGTCACCCACCACCGCGATCTTCGTCTTGTCGTCGCTCGCGTCACGGAACAGCAACCCGAAGACGACCAGGAACATCAACGGGAAGACGAACGCGAAGAACAGCGTCATCCGGTCGCGGAGGAAACCCTTGATCATGGCCGCGGACAGGCTCTTGAACGCGGTCATGCCCGGTACTCCCGTCCGGTGAGGTCGAGGAACACGTCCTCCAAAGTGGCCGTCCGCACCTGCAACCCGTCCAAGGTGCCGCGTTCGGCCAACGCCGACAGCACCGGTGCCGGCTTGCGGGTGGAGATGGTCAGCGAGACCTCGTCCTCCTGCGCCTGCTCGACCCCGTCGATCGCCCTCGCGTCCGCCGGCGCCAGGGTGCCCTTCTGCAACACCACGTGGGTCGGTGCGTCCAGCCCCCGGACCAACGTCGCCGGCGCGTCCATGGCGAGGATCCGCCCCTTGTCCATGATCGCCACGCGATCACACAGGATTTCAGCCTCGTCCAGGTAGTGCGTGGTGTACACGATCGTCTTCCCGCGCGCCTGGATGGCCCGCAGCACGTCCCACAGGTTGCGCCGCGCCTGGGGGTCCAGCGCCGCGGTCGGCTCGTCCAGGAAGACGATGTCCGGGTCGTGGACCAGGGCGCAGGCGATGGACAGCCGCTGCCGCTGGCCGCCGGACAGCTTGTTCTCCTGCACGTCGGCCTTGTCGGTCAGGCCGACCAGCTCCAGCATGTCGACGGCCTTCGCGGCGGTCACGCCGTAGAGCGAGCCGAACGTCTGCAACTGCTCCTTGGCCGTCAGCTTCTCGAAGAAGCTGGACGCCTGGAGCTGCACGCCGATCCTGGGCAGCAGCTTCGTGTTGCGCGGCCACGGGTTCTCGCCGAGCAGCGTCACGGCGCCCGAGTCGGCCTTGCGCAGGCCCTCCACGATCTCCAGGGTGGTGGTCTTGCCCGCCCCGTTCGGCCCGAGGATGCCGAAGAACTCCCCCTCGGCGACGGTGAACGAAACACCGTCCACCGCTTTCAAGTCACCGTAGTGCTTGCGGATGTCCGCGACCACGACGGCTGGTATGCGCGCCCCTGTCATGGCTGGACCGTAGACGCCGACTGTCGGCGCGACAGTCGAACTCGGGGATTCGTTCGACGAAAGTGAACAATCGTCGCTACCTTCGACGAACGTGCTGTCGCTCTACGCGCTCAACCGCCCGCGTAGAGCGACGGCGGCGCATCTCCGGGCCGCGTTCCCCACGTCGCCTCGCCCGGATCTTCCGTCAACTCGAACACCAACCGCGCCCCGCCCACCAGCGCTTCGTAGTCCACCCACACCCGCTCGTGCGGCACCCCGCCCAGCTCCACACCTTTGACGTACCGGAGCTTGACCTCCCCGTCGCCGGCCACGCCATCGGCAGCCACGCCATCACCAACCGCGTCACTACCAGCCGCGTCACTACGAACCACATCACCAGCCGCGGAAATCTCGATGTCCCGACCGGACTCCAAGTGGACCACCGCACGCCCGAACCGAGGCGCGTGCAGCACGAACTGCCCGGTCCCCGGCGTCACCGGGTAGAACCCCAACGCGCTGAACACGTACCAAGCCGACATCGTGCCCAGGTCGTCGTTCCCGGTGACCCCGTTGGGGGCGTTCACGAACAGCGTCTGAGCCGCCCGCACCACCGCTGAGGTCTTCCACGGCTGACCGACCAACGTGTACATCCACGGCGCGTGGAGATCCGGCTCGTTGTTCGGGTTGTAGCGGAACTGGTCGTAGTAGTCATACGGCCCCACAACCCACTTCTCACGCACGGTCCTCGCCGGATCCGCCACCAAGTCGGCGTAAGCGAAGAAGTCGTCCAACCGGGCCGCTGCCCGTTCCGCGCCGCCCATCCGCTCCACCAGTCCGGGCACGTCCTGCTGCACCAACCACTGGTACTGCCAGGCGGTCCCCTCGTGGAACCCGTCCTGCCCCTGCGGCGTGAACGGCTGCAACCACTTCCCGTCCGCGAGCTTGGGACGGGGGAACCCGGTGAAGCCCCGGTCGCCCACCGAGTCGTCCCACAGCACCCGGTAGTTGAGCCCCCGCTGCCGCAGCGCGACCGCATCCCCCTCGTGCCCCAGCGCCTGCGCCATGATCGACAACGAGCTGTCCGCCAACGCGTATTCCAGCGTCGCCGACGCCCCGTGGTGCGGATCGACGTCCTGGCCCTTCTTGGGGAAGTTCTTGTCGAACTGCACGAACCCGTTCGCCAGGTACGACGGGTTCCCCACCCGCCCCTCGAACTGCGACGCCGCCGGCGGCACCTCCGTGGCGTTCTGGATCAACGCCGCATAGGCCCGGTCCTCAAGCCCTTGCAACGCGCCGAACCGCCACAGGTCCACCAGGAACGGCGTGACCGGATCCCCGGTCATCGTGTTCGTCTCCTGGTTCGCGTACGCCCACCGGGGCAGCCACCCACCCTGCTCGTGGATGGCCAACACCGACCGGGCAACGTCCTTCGCCCGATCCGGCCGGAGCAACGCCAACAGCTGGTTGTGCGCCCGATAGGTGTCCCACAGCGAGTAGTACTCGTAGTAGGTCCAGCCGTCCGCGGTGTGGACCTCGTCGTCGAACCCGCGATAGCGCCCGTCGACGTCGTTGCCCGTCAACGGTTGCAGCAGCACGTGGTAGAGCGCCGTGTAGAAGACGACACGGTCGTCACCGACCGCATCCACCTCCACAGACCCCAGTTCCCGCGCCCACAACTTCTGCGCCGCCGCCCGCAACTCGTCGAACGACTTCCCCCGGGCCTCCGCCAGATTCCCGGCCGCTCCCCGCGCGTCGACGTGCGAAATCGCCGTCATCGCGGTGACCGGCCCTTCGGCGAACGTCACCCACTGCCCCCGCAGCCCTTCCCCGCCCTCGGCCCCGCCCCAGTTGCCGGTCCGCACGAACGGCCGGTCGAACGTCGTCGTGAAGTAAGTCGTGTACGGCCGACCGCCGCAGAACGCCTGCGCCGTCACGGTCCCCGCCAACGTCCGGTCGTCCACGACCCGGACGCTGCTGCCCGACACCGGCTCCTTGTCGTTGGCCTGGCCCACGTTCACCAGCACGTGCGGGACCGCCCCGTCCGGGAACGTGAACCGCTCGACGCCCGTCCGCGTGGTGGCCGTGCTCTCCACGGTGATCCCGGACCCGAGCCGGACCCGGAAGTAGCCGGGCCGACCGACCTCGCCCTCGTGCGAGTAGGCCACGCCGTACCGCCGGTGGTCGAACACGGCCGGCAGCCCGGTGGTGGGCAGGATCGACACCAGCCCGCCCTGCTCGCCGCACCCCGCCCCGGACAGGAAGAAGTGCCCGAACCCGCGGATCGCCGGGTCGTCGTAACGCCATCCGGCGTAATGCGCGCCGATCGGGCTGGAATGGGCCATTCCGAACGGCACGGCCGCGCCGGGGAACGTGTTCCCGTCGTCCTTGCTGCCGATGAACGTGTTCACCGACGCCACTGGGTCCGTCCGCGCGTCCGCCGTCACGGGTATCACCATAGCGGCCAATACCGGCAGAACCAGTAGGCGGCGGAACACGACTCCACCATATTCCGGCGAGCGGTGTGCGGCCACCCGGGCAGGGGCAGCCGCACACGTCCGGGTCAGTACCAGCGCTGGTTGGCCCCGCCGTGCCAGTCCCACTGCACGGCCTTGGCGCCGTCCTCCCGCGACCAGCCGTGGACCTCCAGCGCCTTGCCGCTGTGCTTGCTCAGGAGCCGGATGCTGGCGGTCTCCTCGTACCAGGTCGGGATCCAACGCTGGTTGTTGCCGAAGTGGCAGTCCCACTGCACGATCTTGGCGCCGGTGTCGTTCGACCAGCCGTAGAGGTCGATGCACTTGCCGCTGTGCACGCTCTTCAGCGAGTAGGAGCCGTCACCGTGGTAGATGCCCTCGAACAGCTGGTTGTTGCCGTAGTGGCAGTTCCACTGGACGATCTCGCCGCCGTCGGCCGTGGACCAGCCGTAGACGTCCAGGCACTTCCCGCTGTGGTCGTTGCGGAAGTAGTAGGTCTCGCGCGGCGCGGAGGAGAGCCCCTGCTCAGCCGCGGAGCGGATGTGCAGGGGCTCGGCGGACGCACCGGAGGGTGCCACGAGCAGTGCGAGCACCGCCAGAGCGCCGGTCAGCAGACTCACCGTGATTCGCCTCATCGGGTCTTCTCCCAATAGTTGCGGTAACGACCGGCACAGTGTCGGGGAAAGCTCTTAAGAAGGACTGATTCTGTGCTTGACGACCGGTACGGGCAGATTGCGGGGAGCAGCGGTGAACTTCACGGTGCTGGGCGAAGTACAGGCGTGGAAAAACCACCAGGTAATTCCATTGGGTGGTCCTCGGATACGCGCGCTACTGGCTGTGCTGATTTTGGAAGCCGATCGAGTGGTGCCGGTGGAACGGATCATTCGATTGTTCTGGGGAGACGAGGTGCCGGTCACCGCGCGCAACGCCGTGCAGGGCCTGGTGGTGTCCCTGCGGCGGTCGCTGCACGTGCTGCCGGACGTCCGGCTGGTGACGCGCGGCCCCGGCTACCTGTTGCAGGTGGACCCCGATCAGGTGGACGTGTTCCGGTTCCGCCGCGAGGTGGAGAGGGCCCGCACCCTGCCCGACCCGGAGGCGGCGGACGTCCTGCGGGGGGCGCTGGCGCTGTGGCGGGGTGCGCCGCTGGCGGACATCCCCTACGAGTCGGTGCGCCTGCGCGTGGGCGGTGTGCTGGAGCAGGAGCTGCTGGCCGCCCAGGAGATGCGGGCCGAGATCGAGCTGAGGCTGGGCAAGCACCGCGACCTCGTGCCGGTGCTCGCCCGGCTGGCGGACGAGCACCCGGTCCGCGAGTCGCTGCACGGGCTGCTGATGCTCGCGCACTACCGCAGCGGGCACACCGCGGACGCGTTGGAGACCTTCCGGCAGCTCAACCGCCGACTGGTCACCGAGTACGGCATCACCACCGGCCCCGCGATGCGCGAACTGCACGAGACGATGCTGCGCTCCTAGCGCCGTCGACCCGCCACGCCCTAACCCACACCGATCGCGAAGACGTGGAACGTGCCGCCGGTGACCGACGCGGGCAAGGTCACCGACCGCACCTGCTTGGGCTGCAACGCGATCGGCGCGGTCGCGAAGACGAACACGGCGAGTTCCTGCGGCGTTCCGCCGGCGTTGTTGCGGTACGCCGTCTCGGCGACGACCCGGTTGCCGAACGACGGCGGTGTGGACGAGTTGCCGCCCAACGCCCAGTCGGAGAAGCCGACGTCCGCGGTCTGCGTGGTGCCGTCGGCGTAGGTGACGGTGAGCGTGCCGGACGCCTTGCCGCCCCCGCCGCTGCCCAACAGGCCGAGCTTCGTGCCGGTGGCGTCGACCGTCACGGTCTGGCCGGTGCTGGTGGCGTTGTCCGGCTCCCCGACCGGTGACTTCGGCCAGGTGTAGGTGATGCCGTCCTGCGTCACCGTCGCGCCGGGCAGCAATCCCTCCTCCCCCAGCGCCTCGCGCGAGTAGCTCCAGCCCTGCCCGTCGAAGTTGCCGATCGCCTGGTTGTCGTCGGGCGAGGTGCCGACGTTGTTGAACGCCGCGCGCAGGCTGCCCGGATCCGCCACCAGCACGGAGATCGTGCTGCGCTGCCCGTTGGAGAACGCGATCGGGATCCGGTGCGTCTGCTCCGCAGCGGTCGGGGCGACGTCGACCTGCACCCGTTGACCGACCTTCTCCCCCGCCGGGACGGTGATCTCCCCCTGCACCGGTGTGAGCGTGATCCCGTTGGGCGGCTGGGCGTTCCACGTCACCTTGCCGCCCTTGCCGGAGAAGTCCTGCGCCCCGATCGTCACGGTGCCCGATGCGCCGGCGGGCAGCACCAGCCGACCGGGCTCGATGAAGCCCTGCTGGCCGACCTCGCCCTCGCGGAACGACGGCGGCGCGTCGGCCGGACCGGTACCCCACGCCGTCGGCTCGGCGGACAGCCCGAACTCGACCGTGCCGCCGTTGGCCACGAGTGACTCGGGCAGCCACGTCCGGGTCTGCGCCCGGCCGTTCAGCTTCAGGCCGGAGACGTACTTGCCCGCGCCGGAGGCCTTGATCACGATCGGCTCGCCGTTCGGCCGGGTGATGGTCACCTCCTCGAACAGCGGGCTGTTGACGACGAGTTCCGCACGACCGGGGATCACCGGGTACATGCCCATCGCCGCCCACACGTACCACGAGGACATCTGCCCGAGGTCGTCGTTGCCCATCAACCCGTCGGGGCCCGGACCGAACAGCTGGTCCACCGCCCGGCGGACCACGTCCTGGGTCTTGCTCGGGGCGCCGGCCCAGTTGTAGAGCCAGAGGGTGTGCATGATCGGCTCGTTGCCGAGGAACGCGTGCGGCTCGTCGGGTCCGGCGTTGAGCTTGGTGAAGAAGAAGTCCAGCCGGTCGCGGACCTTCGCGTCGCCACCCATCGCGGTGAACAGGCCACGGGCGTTGTAGGGCACCATCCAGGTGTACTGGGCCGCGTTGCCCTCCACCCAGTTGTCCGGGTTGCCGGGGGTGAACGGCTCCACGAACGACCCGTCCCGGTTGCGGGCCTGGGTGTAGCCGGTGGCCGGGTTGAACACGTTCTGCCAGTACTGGGCGCGCTTCATGAACGTCTGCCAGGTCGCGCCGTCGCCGAGGCGGCGGGCCAGCTCGGCGATGGAGAAGTCCGCGGTGGTGTACTCCAGGGTGGTCGCGGGCGCTCCCCACACGCCCTGCGAGGCCACCGGGACGTAGCCCAGTTCCTGGTACTCCTCGAGGCCCGGTCGTTCCTCGTAGCCCTGGGTGGGCTGGGTCGCGCCGCGCAGCATCAGCAGCAGCGCCTTGTTCGCGTCGAAGTCCCTCGCCCCGAACGCATACGCGCTGGACACCATCACGTGGTACGGGTCGCCGACCATCACGCCCGTGTAGCCGTTCGCCACGGTCCAGCGGTCCCACGAGCCGCCCTGTTCGGCGAACGCCACCATGGACCGCACCATGTCCGACGATTCTTTCGGCGCTAACAGGGAAAGCAGCTGCATCTCCGAGCGGTAGACGTCCCAGCCGGAGAAGTTCGTGTAGATCGCGTGGCCTTGCTCCACCGTGTGGACGCGGCCGTCGAAACCCGGGTAGCGACCGTCCACGTCGGAGAAGACGTTGGGCTGCAACAGGGAGTGGTAGAGCGCCGTGTAGAAGGTGGTGCGCTGGGCGTCCGTGCCGCCGGTCACCTTGACCTGGTTGAGCCGGTCGTTCCACGCCTTGCGGGCGGCGGTGTGGATGGTGTCGAACGACTTGCCGGTGTTCTCCGCATCGAGGTTCTTCTTCGCGCCGTCGACCGAGACGAACGACAGGCCGACGCGCATGGTCACGTCCGGGTCGTCGAACGTCACGTAGCCACCGCTGCCCGGTCCGGACACCGTGGTGTCCTGGGTGGCGATCGGGCGCTGCTCGTTCTGCGCGGCGAGGGTCTTGCGCGCGTCACCCGACTCCCGGCGCGGCGAGCCGCCCCGTTCGCTGGTCCTGCCCGGCGTGACCGCGCCGTTCTTCCACGTGCCGACGGACGCGAACGGCTGGTCGAACCGGGCGTGGAAGTACACCCGGTAGCGGTGGTCCGCGCCGCAGAACCGGCCGCTGGTGGCCCACCCGCTGAGCGAGTCCGTGCCGATGGTGATCTCGGCGTCGTCGGTGCCCGAGATCGAACCGGAGGTGTTGACCAGCAGCGTGGACGTGGCCCCGCCGGGGTAGGCGAGGCGGCCGACGCCGGTCCGCTGGGTCACGCTGAGCTCGACCTCCGCGCCGCTGTCCAGCGCCACGCCGTAGTAGCCGGGCGTGGCGGACTCCTTGGCGTGCGAGAAGGTCGCGACGTACCGGTTCGGGTCGGCGGCGGGCGAGGTGGTCACCTCGCCGACGAACGGCATGATCGGGATGTCCTGGTACGTCGAGCAACCCGCGCCGGACAGGTGGGTGAGGCTGAAGCCCTTGATCCGGTTGTCCTGGTAGGAGTAGCCGCCGTGCTGCCGGGTCACCGTGTCCGGGCTCCACTGCACCATGCCGAACGGCACGTCCGCGCCGGGGAAGTTGTTGCCCGCGCCGCCACCGGTGCCGTGGTCGGGGCCGCCCGGTTGGGTGCCGACGAACGGGTTCACCCAGCGCGCCAGGTCATCCGATCGGGCCTGCGCCGCGACCGGTTGGACCAGTGCCAGTGCGACGACCGCCGCCGTCGCCAGTGCTGCCTTCACGAGCCCTCCTCGGTGACAACGCTGTCCACCACTTCTCGTAACTGCATACTTGCGGAGAGTGCGGAGGTGCCGTCAAGACTGTGTCCGGGTGTTGTCTCGTTCGAGACAGCGCGGGACATTGACATCACCCGGTCCCGGGTGTGTGATTCGGCGACTATGACAACGTTGTCCCCGGACGGCGCCGCCGGTGCCCGCAAGGTGCGACGCGCCACCATGAACGACGTGGCGCGGCTGGCGGGTGTCAGCATCAAGACGGTCTCGCGCGTGGTGAACGACGAGGCGGGGGTGCACCCGGCGACCGCCGAACGGGTGCTCGCGGCGATCGACCAGCTGGGCTTCCGGCGCAACCTCAGCGCGCGCAACCTGCGCCGCGGTTCGTCCACCGGCACGGTCGGCCTGGTGCTGGAGGACGTGGGCAACCCGTTCTACTCGGGCGTGACGCGGGCCGTGGAGGAGATCTCCCGGCTGCGGGGGCGGCAGGTCATCACCGGCTCGTCGGACGAGGACCCGGTCCGGGAACGCGAACTGGCGCTGGAGTTCTGCTCGCGCCGGGTCGACGGGCTGCTCATCGTGCCGGCCGGGCTCCAGCACGGGTACCTGGTGCCGGAGATGCGCGCGGGGACGCCGGTGGTGTTCCTGGACCGCCCGGCCGGTGACGTGGTCGCGGACACCGTGCTGGTGGACAACGTCGGCGGCACCACCGAGGCCGTGCTGCACCTGGCCTCGTTCGGGCACCGGCGGATCGCGTTCCTCGGTGACGCACCGGACATCTTCACCGCCAACGAACGCCTGCGCGGCTACCGCGAGGGCTGTGCGCGGGCGGGTATCGGGTTCCACGAGTCGCTGGTGGTGATGGGCCCGCACGACGAGGTGTCGGTGCGCGAGGCGTTGCACCGCTTGCGGCGCGGCGCCGACCCGGCAACGGCGGTGGTGACCGGCAACAACCGGATCACCGTGCACGCGTTGCGCGCCTTGGCCGGTGCCGCGTCGAGACCGGCCCTGGTGGGGTTCGACGACTTCGAGCTGGCGGACCTGCTGTCACCGCCGGTGAGCGTGATCGCGCACGACGCGAGCGCGCTGGGCAAGGCGGCGGCGGACCTGCTGTACGCCCGCTTGGACGGCGACGGCTCGCCGCCGCGCCGCGTGGTGCTGCCGGTGCGGTTGGTGGCACGAGGATCAGGGGAGGTTCGTGCGTGAGCAACCAGCCGATCGCGCTGCCGGCCAACCAGCCCGAGCAGTTCTACCGGGGTGGCGCGGCGATCGCGGCGCTGCGGGGCGATCCCGAGGCGGACTACGGTCCCGAGGACTGGGTGGCCTCGACCACCACCCTGTTCGGGCAGGACGAGGCGGGCCTGACCAGGCTGCCGGACGGGCGGTGGCTGCGGGACGCGGTGCGCGCCGATCCGGTGCCGTGGCTGGGTCCGGCGCACGTGGCCGAGTTCGGCGCGGACACCGCGCTGCTGGTGAAGCTGCTCGACGCGGGGCAGCGGCTGCCGGTGCACTGCCACCCGTCGAACGCGTTCGCGGCCGAGCACCTGTCCGGTCGGCACGGCAAGACCGAGGCGTGGATCGTGGTCGGCACGTCCGGCCCCGATCCCACGGTGTACATCGGCTTCCGCGACGACGTGCCCCCGTCGGACATCTCCGGGTGGGTGACCGCACAGGACTCGGCGGCCATGCTCGACGCGCTCAACCCGGTGGTGGTCAAGCCGGGTGACACGATCTTCGTGCCCGCCGGCGTGCCGCACGCCATCGGCGAGGGCGTGTTCATCGTCGAACTCCAGCAGCCGACGGACTTCTCGGTGACGTTGGAGTGGCGGGGTTTCCTGTCGGACCCGGACGCCTGGCACCTCGGCCTCGGGCAGGAGACGGCGCTGGGATGCGTCGACCTGCGGGCCAAGCACGTCGAAGACCTGCTCACCCGCACCGGCCCGCGGGTGGCGCCGTCGGTGAACCTGTTGCGCGCCAAGGCCGACCCGTTCTTCCGGGCCGACCGCCTGCACGTGTCCGGTACGCGGGCGCTGGAGCCGTCGTTCGCGGTGCTCGTGGTGCTGGAGGGCTCCGGCACGCTGGATTCCCTGCCGTTGCACCGGGGGAGCACGGTCGTCGTGCCGCACGCGGCCGGCGAGAGCGTGCTGACCGGCGACCTGGTCGCCGTCCGGTGCAGGCCGCCGTTGCCGTCGAGCCTCGGGAGCTGACATGGCCGAACCCCTGCTGGACGCTCGCGACCTGGTGAAGCACTACGGCAGCGTGGAGGCGCTGCGGGGTGCTTCGTTCACCGCGTACGCGGGCGAGGTGGTGTCGCTGATCGGCGACAACGGGGCGGGCAAGTCGACGCTGGTGAAGTGCCTGTCCGGGGCCGAGCAGCCGGACTCGGGCACCATCTCGTTCGACGGCCGGACGATCTCCCTGCCCACCCCGACGGCCGCGCGGGCGCTGGGGATCGAGACGGTGTACCAGGACCTGGCCGTGGCGCCGGACCTGGACCCGGCGGCGAACCTGTTCCTGGGCCGGGAACTGCGCAAGCCCGGGGTCCTGGGCTGGTTGGGCGTGCTGGACAAGAAGGAGATGCGCCGGCTGGCCACGTCGTCGTTCGGTGATCTCGGCGTGACGCTGCAGAGCGTGGACGTGCCGATCGGGTCGCTGTCCGGTGGGCAGCGGCAGAGCGTGGCCGTGGCCCGGAGCGTGGTGTGGGCCAGCAAGCTGGTCTTCATGGACGAGCCGACCGCCGCCCTCGGTGTGGTGCAGCGGGAACGCGTCCTGGACGTGATCAAGCGCGTGCGGGACCAGGGCATGGCGGTGGTGCTGATCAGCCACAACATGCCCGAGGTGCTGGCCGTGTCGGACCGGGTGGAGGTGCTGCGGCTCGGTCGCCGGGTGGCGCGGTTCCGGGCCGCCGACACGACGGTGGAGGAGTTGGTCGGTGCGATGACCGGTGCCCTGTCGCAGGAGGACGCATGACCTCGGACGTCCGGGAGCGGACCCTGGCCAAGCGGCTGTTCAGCGCGAACACGTTGTGGATCGCGCTGGTGCTGCTGGTGCTCATCGCGGTGTTCGGCGCCATCCGGCCGGATGCGGTCCTGACGACGTTCACCTTGCAGACGACGCTGGTCGAGACGTCGGTGCTGCTGGTGCTGTCGGTCGGCATGACGTACGTGATCATCACGTCCGGGATCGACCTGTCGGTGGGTTCGGTGCTGGTGTTCTCCGGGGTCACGTCGGCGATGACCATGAACGCGATGAACGACGGCAACGCCACCGATGCGGGCTGGGGCACCGTCCTCGTCGGACTGGTCGTGGCGTTGGTCAGCGGGGCGGCGTGGGGCCTGTTGAACGGCCTGCTGGTGGCGAAGACCGGGATCCCGCCGCTGATCGTGACCCTCGGCTCGTTCGGTGCGGCGTTGGGCGCGGGGCAGCTGATCTCCAACGGTTCCAACGTGAGCGGCGTGCCCGACGTGCTGAGCGACAACCTCGGCACGGGGACGTGGTTCGGCATCCCCAACCTCGTCCTGCTGGCGGCCGTGGTCACCGGGATCGGGGCGCTGGTGCTGGCGACCACCCGGTTCGGCCGCTACACCTACGCGATCGGCTCGAACGAGGAGGCCGCGCGGCGGGTCGGCATCGCGGTGACCGGCCACCTGGTCAAGGTCTACCTGCTGGCCGGCACGCTGGCCGGGTTGGCGGGGTTCATGGCCCTGGCCTACTTCCGGGTCGCGTCCATCACCGGGCACGACACGGACAACCTCAACGCCATCGCGGGCGTAGTGCTCGGCGGCACCAGCCTGTTCGGTGGCGCGGGCTCGATCGTCGGCACGGTGCTGGGCGTGTTCATCCCCGCCGTGCTGCGCAAGGGTTTCGTGATCGTCGGCGTGAACGTGTACTGGCAGCCGATCGCGGTGGCCATCGTGCTGGTGGCGGCGGTGTGGTTCGACCAGTCACGACGAAGGGCGCGCAATCAACGCTAGGCGAAAGGTGCGGGAGAACATGTCAACGAGGACAGTTGCCCTGCTCGGGGCGGCCCTGCTGCTGACCGCGTGCGGCGGGGGAGGGCAGATCGGCGACACCGGGGGCACCGGCGACAACAAGAAGATGGTGCTGATCCCCGGTGTCGCGGCCGAACCGTTCTACATCTCGATGGAGTGCGGCTTCCGCGAGGCGGCCAAGGCCAAGGGCTACGAGGTGGACGTCCAGGCCCCCGCGAAGTTCGACTCGACCCTGCAGACGCCGATCGTGACCGGCGTGCTGGCGAACAAGCCGGGCGCGGTGCTGATCGCGCCGACCGACGACAAGGCCATGGCCGGGCCGATGAAGCAGCTCAAGGACGCCGGCATCAAGGTGGTGGAGGTGGACACCAAGCTGGAGGACACGTCCATCGCGGTGTCCACCGTGTCGTCGAACAACGAGCAGGGCGGACAGCTGGCCGCGCGGACCCTGGCGAAGCTGGTCGGCGAGAAGCCCGGCTCGGTGCTGGTGCTCAACACCAAGGCCGGGACCTCCACCACGGACGCCCGCGCCAAGGGTTTCGAGGACGAGATCAAGAAGTTCCCGAACCTGAAGTACGTCGGCCAGCAGTACACCGACAACGAGCCGGACCAGGCCGCGTCCAAGCTCACCGCGACGCTGGCCGCGAACCCCGACCTGATCGGCGTCTTCGCGACGAACCTGAACACCGGTGAGGGCGCGGCGACCGGCCTGCGCAACGCAGGCAGGACCGGCGCGGTGAACCTGGTGGGCTTCGACGCGAGCCCCAAGCAGGTGCAGGACCTGCGCGCGGGCGCGGTGCAGGCCCTGATCGCGCAGGACCCGGCCACCATCGGCAGGACCGGGGTGGAGCAGGCCGTCGCGGCGCTGGAAGGCGGCACGGCCGAGCGCGACATCGAGACGGACCTGGTCGCGCTCACCAAGGACGACATGGACGCCAACGAGAAGTACTTCTACAAGCAGCAGTGCTGAGCCGACCGGTCGCCCGGGCCTGGTGCGCCCCGGCCCGGGCGACCCGGCTCAGGCGTCCAGGTACTTGTTGGCCAGCTCGGAGTACTCCTTCTCCAGGTCGTCGGCCAGGTAGGCGACGTACGCCCACGGCACGTCGTGCACGTGGTCGCGCATCCCGATCAGGTGCCGACGGGCGCGCGGCGCGTCGTCGGCCAACGCGAACGCCGCCGCGAACAGGTTGTGCGCCTGGAGCGACCGGGGGTGGGCGCGGGACTGCGCGGCGTCCCACTTGTCCGCCGCCGTCGCGATCTCCTCGCGCACCCGGCTGAAGTAGCGCAGCTTGAGCGTGGCGATCTTCAACGCGCTGCGCGCCTGCACCGCGTCCTCGAACTGCTCCAGGAAGATCTCGAAGTGCGCCAGGGGCAGCATGGCCACCACCGGGTCGCCCGGCTCGGACGCGTCCACGCTGCCGTGCGCGAACGCCATCATCTCCTCGGCGGACCCGCCCCACTTGGCGGCCAGGATCTGCAACCGGGTCCAGTGCGCGGGGTACAGCGACGGGCAGCGGGCCACGATCTCCCGCCACACCTCGTCCTTCTGGTCGCGGTCCACCTGGAGGCCCAGTCCGGCGGTCTGGAGCTGCGCCCACGGCACCGCGTCGCGCGGCAGCAGCTTCGCGGCCTCGTGCAGCGGGCCGACGGCCTTGCGCAGCGTGCCGAAGAACACCTTGAACCGGTCCTTGCCGACGCTGTCCGCCCGGCCCGAGCCCCGGATCGCCCAGGCCTCCCGGATGAACGCCGTGCCGGCCAGCAGCCACAGGTCGGGATCGGTGTTGGTCTTGGCCAGCTCCAGCAGTTCGTCGGCGTGCCCGATGGCGTGCTCACCCAGCACCTCGACCCGCAACGCGCGCACCTCGGGCTCGTCACGGCACTCGGCGAGCACGGTCGTGGCCGCCCTCAGGTGCCCGGCATCCATCTCCTCTGCCGCGATGTCCAGGATCGCGTCGTCGTAGGTGTGGTCCCGCACGACCTCACGCGCGACCGCGGCAGGCCGCTTCCTCCGGAATATCCCCACCCCGCCGACCTTACTTTCCCCGGGCTCCGACTGGCGTAGTGCTTTCGTAGACCCGAACACCAGTCTTTGTGCGGTTGCCGCCGACCCCGCCGCACCGATGAGGTGGTGCCACGACTGGAGGGGGATCCATGCGAAGACTGCTATTAGCCGTGTCCAGCGCCCTGCTCGCGGCGGCCGCACTGCCGGCCGTGGCCCAGGCCCAGGCCGAGGGAGAGGCCCAGGCCCAGGCGAGTCCGCACTTCACTCAGACGATCGCCTGGGGGCCGTGCACCGACCTCGGCGTGCCGGCCCTGGAGTGCGGCACGTTCACCGCCCCGCAGGACTGGCGGGCACCGCGCAACGGCAAGACCATCACCATCGCGGTGAGCCGCCTCAAGCCCAAGAGCGGTCAGGCCAAGGGCAGCGTGCTGACCAACCCCGGTGGACCGGGCGGGCCGGGCAGGCTGCTGCCCGCCATCTACCAGGGCCGGTCGAAGCTCGTGGACAACTTCGAGATCATCGGCATCGACCCGCGCGGCACCGGTGCCAGCACCAACGTGACGTGCGCGAACTTCGACTTCCTGAGCCTCGCCGACCCCCGCGACCGCAGCCGGGCGAACGTGGAGCTGATCTACGACGGCGCGGAGCTGCAAGCCGCCGCCTGCCAGCAGCGCAGCGGCGAGTTCGACAAGGTGGTGAACACCGAGCAGACCGTGAAGGACCTGGACCTGCTGCGCCACCTGCTCGGCCGGGAGAAGATCAGCTGGATCGGCTACTCGGGCGGCACCTGGATGGGCGCCTACTACGCCACCTACTTCCCGAACCGCGTCGACAAGTTCGTGCTCGACTCGAACGCCGAGTTCACCACCACGTTCCAGGACATCTTCGACGAGTTCGGGCGTGGCTTCGAACGCCGCTTCCGCGTCGACTTCCTGCCCTGGGTGGCGAAGTACGACAGCCTCTACCACCTCGGCACGACCGGCGAGCAGGTCCGCCGGAAGTACGAGGAAACCCGCGCCAAGCTGGCCGAGAACCCGATCCAGCTCCCGGACGGCGGGGTGTTCGACGGCGTGGCCCTCGACCTGACCCTGGTGCGGGCGCAGTACAGCAAGCAGGCCTTCCCGTCCGCGGCAGCCACGTTCTCCAGGGCCAGTCAGGCCTCCGACCAGGCCGCGGCAGGCACAGCGGACGTCCGCTACCCCGACGCCCCGAACGCGACCCTGTACAGCATCGCGTGCAACGACACCAGGTTCAAAGGTGGCCGTGAGTACCTGGCCAGGGAGGCGGAACGCCTCGGCAAGCAGTACCCGCTGATCGGCTACTACCAAATCCTGGCGCCGTGCGCCTTCTGGGACCGTCCGCCCCTGCACCTGAAAACCCCGACCGGCAAGGGCGTACCGCCCGTGCTCATGGTCCAGTCCGTCCGCGACCCGGCAACCCCGCTCGAAGGCGCACAACGGGCACACGAGAAGTTCGCCGACTCCCGCATGATCACCGTCGCCGACGAAGGCGACCACGGCATCTACGGCTTCGGCAACCCGTGCGTGGACGACCTGGTCGAGTCCTTCATCGTGGACGGCAAGGTCCCGCCCAAGGACGTCACGTGCCCGGGAATGCCCCTACCCGACCCCACGAGCACCACGTTCAACGCACAACCCAGCCTCGCCTCCGGCTGGCTCTGACCACGACCCACGAGGCCACAGCGCCGTGCACACCCTGCACAGCACTGTGGCCTCGTGTTCTCCCCGTATGGCCTGCCCGCAGGGCTACCGCACTTGTCCAGGTAGTGCAAGCACGCTTCACCGCTTGCACTACCTGGACAAGTGCGGTCGTCTTTGACAGGCCATGCGGGGAGAACACGACGCCCTTCCGTTTTTCCTCCCCGGAGGTCTGCCAAGCGGCGAGCGTCGCTTTTGGTTTTTAGTCTGAAAGCTAAAGCGACCCGAAACCAAGTCGCTGACCGATCCCACTAAAAGAAGAAAAGCGTCCTCGCCGGACGGGCAGACCACCAAGGATCCCACAAAACCAAAGCCTTGAAAGATACGAGCAGCAGGCTGTGTGTCATCCCCGTACGGCCTGGTCAAAAGACAACCACCCTCGTCTTGGGGGTGCAAGCGAAAAGCGTGCTTGCACCCCCAAGACAAGCGCGGTTCGCTGCGCGCAGGCCGTACGGGGATGACACACAGCCCGACCGGAGGTGTGCGCGGGGCCGCGCAGTGCCGGAGCGGGCGCCCAAGTAAAGGCCGAAGGCTGTGCTCAAAGGCCGGAGGCACCGGATTGGCGCCTGCGAGCGGCATAGACGCCGGCTTCGGTGCGGCGGTCGAACCCCAACTTGTGCAGCAGGGAAGAGACGTAGTTCTTCACGGTCTTCTCGGCGAGGTAGAGGCGTTGGGCGATCTGCCGGTTGGTCAGGCCCTCGGCGATGAGGTCGAGGATCCGGCGTTCCTGAGGGCTCAGGGCCGCATATCGCGGATCCTCCACCGGGCCCCCGCGCAGCCGTTGCAGCACAGTGGCAGTGACGCCGGAGTGCAGTAGCGAGCCGCCGGCCGCGAGCGTTCGGATGGCCGAGACCAGGTCATTTCCGGACACCTGCTTCAACATGTAGCCGGCGGCACCGGCCATGATCGCGCCGAACAAGGCCTCGTCGTCCGAGTACGACGTGAGCATCAGGCAAGCGGGCGGGGGCTGGACCACGGACCGGATCTCACGGCACACGGTCACGCCGTCGCCGTCGGGGAGCCGCACGTCGATCACGGCCACGTCGGGTCGGTGCTCGGCAGCGGCGGCGATGGCTGCCGCCGCGCTCTCCGCTTCGCCGACGACCTCGATGTCCGACTCGACGTCGAGCAGTTGGTGTAGACCACGCCGCACGATCTCGTGGTCGTCGACGAGCAGCACCGAGATGGACATGAATCCTCCCTACCCCGATACCAACGGCACGGACCACGTCACCGTTACACCCTTGCCCACTTCCGAGTGAACCTTGCAGCTACCGTCCCACCGCGCGGCCCGCGCGGCCATGTTGACCAACCCCCCGGTGTGGCGGGCGCGCCCGTCCGGCAGGCCGTCGCCGTCGTCGGACACCACCAGGTGCAGTTCGGTGGCTTCCCGGTCCACCATCACCTGCACTTCGACCTTCTTCGCGGACGCGTGCCGGGCCGCGTTCGCGAGCGCCTCCCGCAACGTGGCCAGCAGGTCCGGGCGCACGTGGTCGGGCACCAGCGAGTCGACCGGGCCGTCGGTCAGCAGCACGGGCTCGAACCCGAGCAGCCGACTGGAGTCCTGCACGATCCGCAGCAGTTGGGCGCGCAGGCCGGCCGTGCCGGCGAGCGGCTCCTGGAGGGAGAAGATCGTGCGCCGGATCTCGCGGATGGTCTGGTCGACCTCGGTCACGAAGTCGGCCAGTCGCTGAGCCACCAGGGGCTGCTCGACCAGGCCGTTCAAGCCCTGCAGCCCCAGCCCCAGCCCGAACAGCCGCTGCACCACCAGGTCGTGCAGGTCGCGGGCGATCCGGTCGCGGTCCTCCAGCACCGCCAGCCGCCGACCGGCCCCGGTGGCCCGGGTGAACTCCAGGATCAGCGCGGCCTGGCGGGCGAACGACTCGACCAGCGCCACGTCGGACGCGTCGAACGGGTGGTGGTCCCGCGACCGCGCGACCATCAGCACGCCGAGGATCCGCTCCCCCGCCGCCAACGGCACGATCACCACCGGGCCGATGCGGTCGAAGTGACCGGGCAACCCGTCCAGGACCTTCGTCCGGCCGGTCGCGAAGACCTCGCGGCTCGCGCTGCCCTCGCGCGACACCGTGAACCCGCGCAGTTCACCGTCCATGACGCGGACGGCCAACTCCCCCTGCGTGTCGGGCAGCGCCAGCACCGCGTTCACCCCGTCGGCGGCCAACCGCGCCCGCACCGCCACCAGCCGCAGCGCGTCCCGGTCCGGCGTACCGGTGAGCAGCGCGTTCGTCACCTCGTTGGACGCCCGCAGCCACACCTCGCGCTGGCGGGACTGCTCGTACAGCCGGGCGTTCTCGATCGCGATGCCGGCCGCCGCCGCGACGGCCACGACGACCTCCTGGTCGGCGCGGGTGAAGTCGGCCCCGTTCTCCTTGTCGGTGAGGTACAGGTTGCCGAAGACCTCGCCCCGGACGTGCACCGGCACGCCCAGGAAACCCGGTGCGGACGGGTCGAACGCGGTCCCCTCGAACCGGGTGTGGTGCCGCTCGTCGCCGTAGGTGAACTCCAGCAGCCGGCGGTTCGGGCCGACCACGGCCAGCGCCCCGTACCGCGCGCCGACCAGGCTGCACGACGACTCCACGATGCGGCGCAGCACGTCGGGCAGGGACAGGTCGCTGGCCAGTGAGACCACCGCGCCGAGCAGCCGCTGCATCCGCTCCTGGGAGCCGATCACCTCGGCGGTCCGGTCGGTCAGCTCGCGCAGCAGCCCGTTCAGCCGCGCGCTCGAATCCGGGGAACCAGCCAACCGACCCACCCTCCAACCAGGGAGGATCCGAGGCTAGCGCCTCCGCTCAGGGGATGCGACGGCCGGACAACACCTCCAGGGCCACCAGCAGGAAGTGGTCCTCGCCCGCCATGCCCCGGGAGGCCAGCGGCAGCTGCCGCAGCCTGGACAGCACCGGCTCGTCGACCGCCTCGGTGACGTGCCCGACGGCCATCACCGACCAGCCCTTGGACAGGTCGGGCTCCACGTCGTCGATCTGGAACGCCACGATGGTGTCCCGCGCGACCAGCGCCAGGCTGCCGTCGGGCACCCGCAGCACGACCGACTCCCCGTCCAGGACGTACACGACCGGGTGCACGACCGGCAGCGCCTTGTCGGTGAAGACGAGCCTCCCGACGGCCATCGTGCCCAGCAGGTGCAAGCACTCCTCGCGGGAGAGCACCTGGAGTCCAGCGGAGTCGTACATCGCACCCTCTTATCCCCCAGTTGCCGGTCTAAAACGTTCGGCGCTGTGATCGTCCTTGCCTAGAGTCGGAAGTCCCGGCTTCGACCCGCTATCCGGTTGGGGGACTTCCGTTGACCGACACCGAGCTCTCCGCCGTGCTCCGCCGAGTAGGTCTGACCAGCGCGGAACCGCCGAGCGTGGCGGCCCTGACCCGGTTGCACCAGGCGTTCGTGGAACGCGTCCCATATGAGACGGTGGAGATCCAACTCGGCCGGGTGACATCCCTCGACCCCGCCGAGTCGCTGGCCCGGATCCTGCGCGGTCGGGGCGGCTACTGCTTTCACCTGAACGGGGCGCTCGCGGAGGTCCTCCGGGCGCTGGGCTACCACGTGACCCGACACCTCGGCGGCGTGCAGATGACGCCGGACGCCGAGCCCGTCATCAACCGCCACCACCTGGTGCTGACCGTGCGCGACCTGCCCGACTCGGAGGACGCGTGGCTGGTCGACGCGGGCCTGGGCGACGGCCTGCACTCGCCGTTGCCGCTGCGCGAGGGCAGCTACCGGCAGGGCCCCTTCACGTTCCGGCTGCGCCCGTCGTGGATCGCGCCCGGCGGCTGGCGGCTGGAGCACGACCCGCGGGGCAGCCTGCACGCGATGGACTTCGCGCCCGGCCCCGCCGGGATGCCCGACTTCGCGGAGCGGCACGTGCACCTGTCCACGTCCCCGGACTCGGGGTTCGTGCGGACGTTCGGCGTGCAGCGCACCGACGCCTCCGGCTGGGACACCCTGCGAGCGCTCACCCTGACCCGGACCGAGGACACGAAGAAGAAGACCGTGCTGGAGACGCCCGCTGAGTGGTTCGAGGCCTTGGCCGACGTCTACGGGCTCACGTTCGAGCCCGACGAACGGGACGTCCTGTGGCGCAAGGCGTACGAGCAGCACGAGGCCCACGTCAACCCGGCGGTGGACCCCTCGTCCTGAACATGCCGGGCGCGGAACGCGTTCAGGCCGGCTGACGGCTCAGCCGGACCGTGGTCCGGCGGGTTCGGCCCGCCGATGCCGACGCCACCGACATCACGCGCCCAACCCTTCGACCAACCGGTCGGCCGCGGCGTAGGGGTCCAGCTCACCCGCCACGACCCGTTCGGCCAAGGCCTCCAGGCCGGCCCCGCCCCGGAGGCCCCCGAACCCGGACCGCAGCCGCTCGACCGCGATCGCCTCGATCTCGCTCGCCGCCCGGCGGGCCCGTCGTCGGTCCAGCTCACCGTGGTCGTGCAGCCACGCCCGATGCGCGTCGATCGCGTCCACCACGTCCGCGACGCCGTCACCACCGGCCGCCACGGTCTTGACCACGGGAGGCCGCCACAGCACGTCCGTGCGCTCCCGGCGCCCCATCGAGATCATGTGCTTGAGGTCCCGCGCGGTGGCGTCCGCGCCGTCCCGGTCGGCCTTGTTCACCACGAACACGTCGGCGATCTCCAGGATCCCCGCCTTGGCGGCCTGGATCCCGTCACCCATCCCCGGCGCGAGCAGCACGACGGTGGTGTCGGCCAGCGACACGACCTCCACCTCGGACTGGCCCACGCCGACCGTCTCGACCAGCACCACGTCGCAGCCCGCCGCGTCCAGCACCCGCAGGGCCTGCGGCACCGCCCAGGACAGGCCGCCGAGGTGACCCCGGGTGGCCATGGAGCGGATGAACACGCCGGGGTCGGTGGCGTGCTCGCCCATCCGCACCCGGTCGCCGAGCAGCGCACCGCCGGAGAACGGCGAGGACGGGTCGACCGCCAGCACGCCGACCCTCTCGCCGCGTTCCCGGTAAGCCGTGACCAGCGCCGACGTCGACGTCGACTTGCCGACACCGGGCGCCCCGGTCAACCCGACGACCTGCGCGTGCCCGGTGAACGGCGCGAGCGCGCGGGCGACCTCCCGCAACCGCGGGCCGGCGTCCTCGACCAGCGAGATGAGCCTGGCGACCGCGCGCGGTTGTCCCTCGCGCGCGCGGTCGACCAGCTCTACGACGTCAACGGTGCGGCCCACATCCCTAGACCTTAGGCACGCGCACGATCAGGGCGTCGCCCTGACCGCCACCGCCGCACAGGCCGGCCGCGCCCACGCCGCCGCCGCGGCGCTTGAGCTCCAGGGCGAGGTGCAGCGCGATCCGGGCGCCCGACATGCCGATCGGGTGGCCCAGCGCGATCGCGCCGCCGTTGACGTTGACCTTGTCCTCGGACACGCCGAGCTGCCTGGCGGAGACGACGCCGACCGCGGCGAACGCCTCGTTGATCTCGACCAGGTCCAGGTCGGCCGGGTCGATGCCCTCCTTGGCGCACGCGGCCTTGATCGCGTTCGCGGGCTGCTCGTGCAGGCCGGCGTCCGGACCGGCCACCACGCCGTGCGCGCCGATCTCGGCGAGCCAGGTCAGGCCCAGCTCCTCGGCCTTGGCCTTGCTCATCACGACCACGGCCGCCGCGCCGTCGGAGATCTGCGACGCCGAGCCCGCCGTGATGGTGCCGTCGGCGGCGAACGCGGGGCGCAACCTGGCCAGCGTCTCCACGGTGGTGTCGCCGCGCACGCCCTCGTCCGTGGCGAACTCGATCGGGTCGCCCTTGCGCTGCGGGATGGAGACCGGCGCGATCTCCTCGGCGAACACGCCGTTCTCGATGGCCTTCGCGGCCAGCTGGTGCGACCGGGCGGAGAAGGCGTCCTGCTCCTCGCGGGTCACGCCGTGGCGGGAGTTGTGCTTCTCCGTGGACGCACCCATGGCCACCTGGTCGAACGCGCAGAACAGGCCGTCCAGCGACATGTGGTCCTGGAGCGTCACGTCGCCGAACTTGTAGCCGCCGCGCGACTTGGGCAGCAGGTGCGGCGCCTGGGTCATGGACTCCTGGCCGCCCGCGACCACGATGTCGAACTCGCCCGCGCGGATCAGCTGGTCGGCGAGCGCGATCGCGTCGATGCCGGACAGGCACACCTTGTTGACGGTCAGCGCCGGGACGTACATCGGGATGCCCGCGTTCACCGCGGCCTGGCGGGCCGGGATCTGGCCCGCGCCGGCGGTCAGCACCTGACCCATGATCACGTACTGGACCTGCTCGGGCGCGACGCCGGCCCGCTCCAGTGCCGCCTTGATCGCGACGCCACCGAGCTGGGCGCCGGAGAAGTCCTTCAACGATCCGAGCAAGCGCCCCATCGGGGTACGGGCCCCGGCGACGATGACGGAACCGGACACATCGGCCTCCACGAGCATGTGTAAGCGGTTGTTAACTGGCTACGATACCCAGAGTTACCCAGCGGTAGCCCTGTGAGGCGTCGCACAGCGCCGGCTGCACCGATTCGGCAACTACTGTCCCTGCCATGCAAGAAGAACTCCGCGGCCTGGTGACGGCCATCGACCACGTCGGCATCGCCGTGCCCGATCTGGACGCCGCGATCGCGTTCCACCGCGAGCACTTCGGCCTGGTGGTCGCGCACGAGGAGACCAACGAGGAGCAGGGCGTGCGCGAGGCGATGCTGCGCGCCCCCGGCGATCCGGGCGCCGGCACGGCCGTCCAGCTGCTCGCGCCGTTGACGCCGGAGTCGACCATCGCCAAGTTCATCGACCGCTCCGGTCCGGGGCTCCAGCAGCTCGCGTACCGGGTGTCCGATGTGGACGCCGCAGCGGCGGCGTTGCGCGCCAAGGGCTTGCGCCTGCTCTACGAAGACGCCAAACGTGGGACGTCCAACAGCCGGGTGAACTTCGTGCACCCGAAGGACGCCGGCGGCGTGCTGGTCGAACTGGTCGAGCCCGCGGCGGACGGCCACTGACCGGTCCGCCGGGGGTGACCGCGAGGCCGCACCGGTTGTCCGAGTCGACCGATCGGGCGAAAGCCCAGTGCAATGCCTCACAGCTCGCGCTCTGAATCGGTTACCCGTGGGTAACCTCCGGCAACCCGCGTGGACCTGCGCCAACGCCACACAAGCCCGAGCACCCCCGAGAGGGAGGGAACGCCGTGCAGAAGATCCTCGATGCGATCCTCGCCGACGAACTGGACGCGATCGGATCGCTGGACGTACCGGAGACTTATCGGGGTGTCACGGTGCACGCCGACGAGGTCGAGCTGTTCCAGGGCGTGGCGACCAAGGACAAGGACCCGCGAAAGTCGCTGCACCTGGACGAGGTGGCGACACCCGAACTCGGCCCGGGCGAGGCGCTGGTCGCCGTGATGGCGTCCGCGATCAACTACAACACCGTGTGGACGTCGATCTTCGAGCCGATGTCCACGTTCGGGTTCCTCAAGCGGTACGGCAAGAGCTCGCCGGAATCGGCCAAGCACGACCTGCCCTACCACGTGGTCGGCTCCGACCTCGCGGGTGTCGTGCTGCGCACCGGTCCGGGCGTGAACGCGTGGCAGCCCGGTGACCGGGTCGTCGCGCACTGCCTGGACGTCCAGCTGGAGCACCCGGACGGGCACAGCGACACCATGCTCGACCCGGAGCAGCGGATCTGGGGCTTCGAGACCAACTTCGGCGGCCTGGCCGAGGTCGCGCTGGTCAAGGCGAACCAGCTGATGCCGATGCCCAGGCACCTCACGTGGGAGGAAGCGGCGTCGCCGGGCCTGGTGAACTCCACCGCGTACCGGCAGCTGGTGTCGACCAACGGCGCGAACCTGAAGCAGGGCGACACCGTGCTGATCTGGGGCGCCTCCGGCGGGCTCGGCTCCTACGCCACCCAGTTCGCCCTGAACGGCGGGGCGACGCCGATCTGCGTGGTGTCCTCGCCGGAGAAGGCGGAGATCTGCCGCCGGATGGGCGCGGACCTGATCATCGACCGGTCCGCCGAGGGCTTCAAGTTCTGGAAGGACGAGCACGAGCAGGACCCCAAGGAGTGGAAGCGGCTCGGCGCGAAGATCCGCGAGCTGACCGGCGGTGACGACCCGGACATCGTGTTCGAGCACCCCGGCCGCGAGACGTTCGGCGCGTCGGTGTTCGTGACCAAGCGCGGCGGCACGATCGTCACGTGCGCGTCCACCAGCGGGTTCATGCACCAGTACGACAACCGCTACCTGTGGATGAACCTCAAGCGGATCATCGGCTCGCACTTCGCGAACTACCGCGAGGCGTGGGAAGCCAACCGTTTGGTCGCCAAGGGGAAGATCCACCCCACACTGTCCAAGGTGTACTCGTTGGCGGACACCGGCCAGGCGGCGTACGACGTGCACCGCAACGCGCACCAGGGCAAGGTCGGCGTGCTGTGCCTGGCGCCGGAGGAGGGCCTGGGTGTCCTCGATCACGACCTCCGCGCGGCGCACCTGACCGAAATCAACCGTTTCCGGGGCGTGTAAAGAAGAACGTCGGGTGGTGCGGGTGGCAGGGTGCCGCCCGCACCACCGGAACGGGTAGCGTGACCCCCATGGGCCTCGCCGACGACCGTGACCTCGTCCCCCTGGGATCCGGCTTCGACATCGTCAAACGCGGCTACGACCGCGCACAGGTCGAGGACCACCTGGAGCGCCTCGACTCCGACCTGCGGCTGCTCGCGGCCGACCGGGACGCGGCGGTGTCGCAGACCAACGACCTGGCCCGCCAGCTGGAGGCGGCGCGGTCGGAGATCGCGGAGCTGCGCGGCCAGGTCGAACGGCTCTCCCTGCCGCCCACCACGCTGGAAGGCCTGAGCGAGCGGTTGCAGCGGATGCTGCGCCTGGCCCAGGACGAGGCCAACGAGATCAAGGCCCGCGCGGAGGCCGAAGGCGGTCACATCCGCGCCAAGGCGGAGTCCGACGCGGCGGTGCTGCGCACCCGCTACGAGAAGCTGATCGCCGAGCTCGACCAGCGCCGCACCGACATGGAAGCCGAACACCGGGGCGTGCTGGAGACCGCGCGGGCCGAGGCGGACCGCATCGTCGGCGAGTCCCGCGAGGCGGCGGCGAAGCTCGACGAGGAGTCGTTGCAGCGCCGCACGACGGTCGAAGAGGACTTCGAGATCGCGATGGCCGCGCGCCGGGTCGAGTCGATGAAGATGCTGGCCGAGCAGGAGGCGTCGAGCAAGGCGGAAGCCGACCGCCGGGTGCGCGAGGCGGCCGAGGAAGCCGCCCGGGTCCGCGCCCAGGTCGCGCAGGAGCAGTCGGCGTCCAACGCCGAGGCCCAGCGCCTGGTCCGGGAGGCGACGGAAGAGGCGAACCGGCGCCGGCACGACTCGATCAGCGAGGCGAACGCGCGCGTCCAGGAGGCCACCGACGAGGCGAACCGCCGCGTCCGCGAGGCCACCGAGGAAGCCAACCGCCGCGTCACCCAGGCCGCCCAGAAGGTCGACGCCCTCAAGCAGCTCCGCAACCGCCTGTCCCAGCAGCTGCACGGCGTCCGCGCCGCGCTGCACGAGGTCACCCCGCTGCTGGACCCGCTGGAGGAGGAGCGCCCGCCGGCTGCTCAGCCGCAGCCGGGTGCGGGTGTCCAGACGGGTGGTCCGGGTGCGCCCGGTCAGAATGCCAACGCCCAAGGTGCGACCGTTCAGATCGCGACCGGTCAGGGCCCGACCGGTCAGGGCGCGAACGTCCCGGCCGACCAGGACGCGGGCGACCAGGTCGTGGCCGGCCAGGGCCCGGACGCGCAGGGCGACACGCCCGCCGGCGGCCCGGAGTCACCGGCCACCCGGGGCCGACCCGCCACTCCGGGCCGACCGGTGCAGCAGCCGCAGGGCGCCGGCCCCGCCCAGCCGGCGCAGCACCCCGCAGCCAAGCAGACCGACGGCACCAGGCAGCCCGATGGCGCCAAGCCCGGACCGGACGGACCGACCCAGAAGATCGCCCGCCCGAACCCGTCCAAGGCACGCAGCGGCAAGCGCTGACCACCAGCCCGTCCCGCGACGTGCCGCGGGACGGGCGCCAGGGCACCGGACGACCGGTGGAACTGTGCGCTGCGCAGTCGGGCACAGCAGCCGCTGCGATCGTCCTCGGACCGCAGCGGCCACCGCCTAGACGCCGACCCGCCGCCGCCAGTCGAGCACCGTGGCCGCAAACGCTTCCGGTGCCTCCAGCGGCGTAAGGTGCCCCACCCCGGCCAGCTCCACGTACTCGGCCCACCGCAACACCCCGGCCAGTTCGCGCGCCACGGCCGGCGGCGTCGGCGCGTCCTGCGATCCGACCAGCACCAGCGCGGGCACGTCCAGCCCCGCCAGCACGTCCCCGGAGTCCGGCCGCGCCGCCATGGCCCGCTGCGCCCAGGCCACCTCCGCGGCCGGCTGCCCGAGGATCACCTCGCGCGCCCGTTCGACCACCCCCTCCGCCGGCGACGGGCCCACCAGCCCCGGCAGGACGGCGTCCGGCACCCACCCGACGCCCTCGGCGAGCACCCGGTCCGCCATGGCCAGCCGGTTCGCCCGGGCCTCGTCCCCGTCGGCGGTGGACCGCGTGTCGGCGAACACCAGCCCGGCCACCCGCGACGGCTCCCGCCTCAGCAGCGCCATGGCGACGTACCCGCCCATCGAGCACCCGCCGAGCACCACCCGGTCCAGCCCGGCGCGGTCCAGCCCGCGCAGCACGTCGTCGGCCAACACCCCCAGGTCTGGCTCGCGGTCGCCACCGCGCAGGTCCGGCGTGACGGGGTCCAGCGCCGCGCGCACCCCGTCCCACATGCGGGAGTCGAACGGGAACGCGTGCAGCAGCACCAGCGGCAGGAGGTCCACACCCGGAATTGTCGTACCCCCTCGCTAACGTCCCTCCCATGACCTCGACCCCGGATGTGATCCACACCGACCGCCTGCTCCTCCGGCGCGTCGGTCCGGGTGACCTGCGTGCCGCGATCTCCGTCCTGTCCGACCCGGAGACCCACCGCCACAACCCGGCCGGTCCGCCCTCCCCGGAGGAGACGGCCGCGATGCTGGTCGAGTGGCAGGCGCACTGGGCGCACGACGGCGTCGGGTACTGGGCGGTCGAGTTGGCGTCGACCGGCGAGGTCATCGGTTTCGGCGGCCTGCGGCACCACCGGCTGGACGGCGAGCCGACGTTCAACCTGTTCTACCGGTTCCGGCCCCGGCACTGGGGCCGGGGGTACGCCCCCGAGATGGCGCGCGCGGCCATCGCGTGGGCGGACCGGGCGCGACCCGACCGCCCGGTGGTGATCATCACCGACCCCGACAACGCGCCCTCCCAGCGCGTCGCGGAGAAGCTGGGCTTCGCGCACGCGGGCGACAGCATCACGGTCGACGGTCCGGTGCTGGTCTACCGGCGTCAGGAGGCGACGATGGTCACCTGACGCTTCTCACAGGGGCCGGACCAGGTGCGCGGCAACGGCGTGGGCACCTCGGGCAGGACCGTGGACACGATCGCGTCGAGCACCTCGTCGGACTGCCCGACCATGAGGTGCCCGGCGCCGGGGAAGACGATCACGTCCGCGGTCGGGATGTCCGCGCCGAACCGCCGCCTGGCCTCGGTCGGCGGCAGGTGGTCGTCGAACTCCGGCACCAGGCACACCACCCGCTTGTCCACCCACCGGACCAGGTGTTCGGTCCTGCTCCACCGCAACGGAGGTGAAATCAGAATCGCACCCGCCACCCGCGGGTCGCACCCGTGCATCAACGCGAGATCGGTGCCGAACGACCACCCGACCAGCCACACGTCGGGCAGTCCCCGTTCGGCGGCGAACGCCAGGGCGGCGGCGACGTCGAACCGCTCGCCCACGGCGTTGTCGAACGCGCCCTCACTGCGTCCGGCCTCGCTGGCCGTGCCGCGGGTGTTGAACCTCAACACCGCCAGGTCCGCCAACGCGGGCAGCCGCCACGCCGCCTTGCGGTAGAGGTGGGAGTCCATCATGCCGCCGTGCGTGGGCAACGGGTGCAGCAGCACCACGGTCGCCCGGGCCGGCCGGTCGACCGGCAACGCCAACTCCCCCACCAGCCGCAACCCGTCGGCGGTGAGCAGCGTGACGGCTTCCCGCCGGGCGGGCAGCACGGTGTTGGCCGTGATTCGCGCTTCCGACACGCCTCGATCCTGCCGGCCGCCGGTCGCTCCGGCGGCGCGACGGTCGTCACGTGGAGGCGGCCCGCCCACGGCTCGGTCCCGCCGACCACCAGCCGCGTACCCACCAGCGACCGACCACCCAGCCGGCACGACGGTCGCGGCGTAGGGGACGACTCGCGCACGGCTTGATCCCGCCGACCACGGGCCGCGCGTCCACCAGCGAGCTACCACCCGGGCAGCACAAGGGTCGTGGCGTAGGGCGACCCGCCCTCGGCTCGTGCCCGCTGACCACCACCAGCGGCCGGCGGCAGCCGCAGCGGCCACAAACCAGCGGCCGGCGCGACGGTTGTCGGTTGGGCCGGCGCTGCGCCTTGGCCCACGAAGGCCGCACGCGGGCTGCGGAGTCGGGCATCCGGCCGGGTGCCACCGGGAGGGGAGGTCCGTGCCCGGCGGCGGGTGCGGACACCGGCGTCGGCCGAACACCTGGATCACGATCTCGCCGGTCACCGGTCACACGGCGGCGGAGAACGCGATGGTCACTACGTGAACCGACGATGGTGGCTCGCCACCGGCCTGGTGCTGCTCGCGGCGGCGCTCGGCTGGTGGGTGGTCCAGGTGACGCTGCTCGACCCCGGTGACGACCGGGCCAACGCCAGCGGCTACGGCCAGTTCGTGCTGGCCGCGGTCGGGTTGCCGATCAGCGTGGTGGCGCTGTGGCGGACGTTCGTCCCGGCCGGCGCGCCGGACCTGGACGGCCTGGCCGACCTGCTCGCGCGGGCGGTGCGCAACCAGGCCGAGGCGACCGCGGTGGAACGGGGGCTGGTGCAGCCCGCTCCGCTGCCGGTCAACTGGCGCCGGGCCACCGAGCAGGTGGCCGGGCCGTTGGCGGCCGCGACGGTGACGAGGGACGGCCGGGCCTGGTTCGACCCGTTGCCGGGGCTGAGCCGGGTCACCGCCGGCCGGTTGCGCGGCGGCACCCGCAAGGCGCTGCACGCGGTGTACGGCGGTCTGCCGTCCGGTCGGCTGCTGATCATCGGCGGCCCCGGCGCGGGCAAGAGTTCGGCGGCCGTGCTGCTGCAACTCGACGCCCTGCGCTACCGCGACCAGGCGTCGGCGGAGGACCGCGGGCAGATCCCGGTGCCGGTGATGTCGACGCTGCACGGCTGGAACCCGGCGACCACGTCGGTCCAGGACTGGTTGGTCGGCAAGCTGGCCGAGTTGCCGCTGCTGCGCTCCGAGAGCGGCGCGGGCCACGCCCGTGCGCTGCTGGCGGGCGGCCGGGTGGCCGTCTTCCTGGACGGGCTGGACGAGATCCCGGAGCCGCTGCGGCCGGCGGCGCTGCGCGCGTTGAGCGAGCAGGCGACGTTCCGCCTGGTCGTGCTGACCAGGGTGGACGAGCTGGCGGACGCCGCCCGGCAGCACACCCTGACCGGCGCGGTGGCGCTCAAGCTCGACCCGCTGACGCCGGCGGCCGTCGCCGAGTACCTGCTGCGACCGCTCACCGAGCCCGCCCCGCCGGCCTGGCAGGCGGTGACCCGGGCGCTGGTGGCGGGCGGACCGCTGTCCCGCGCCCTGACCAACCCGCTGTGGGTGAGCCTGGTGCACGACATCTACCCGCCCACCGGCGAGGTCGACGAACTGCTCGACACGGAGCGCTTCCCGACCGCCGAGGCCATCACCGACCACCTGCTCGACCACGTGGTGACCGCCGCGTACACGCCGCGCCCCGGCCGGCCCGAGCCGCGCTACACCGCCGACGAGGCACGCCGCGCGCTCGCCCGGGTCGCCGAGAACCTCAACCGCGAGGGCTCCCGCGACCTGGCGTGGTGGCGGCTCGGCACGCAGGTGCCACGCCTGCCCCGGATGCTGCTCACCACGATCGCGGCTGCCGGAGCCGGTGCGCCGGCGTTCTGGATCGCGGACCGGTTCAGCCTCACCGAGCGGGTGGTCGGCACGGCACTGTTCGGTTTGGCGTTCGGCATCGCCGCGCCCTTCTACGGGCCCGAGGCGCCGACCAGGTTCACGCTCTCCGCCAAGCACCTGCTGCACCCGCGACTGGGACGCGCGGAGTGGGCCGGTGTGGTCGGGTTCGGGGTCGCCGGCGGGGTCGTGATCGGTTCGGCGAGCGGGCCCGCGCTGGGCGTCGCGTTCGGTGCGCTGTGCGCGGTCGGTCTCACCGCGCTGTTCGGTTTCATCGGCGGGATGAAGCAGACCGAGGCGGACCTGGGTTCCGCCGACCCAGTGCGGATCTGGCGGCGGGAGCGCTCGGCGGCGTTCGGGATGGGGGTCGGGGCGGGTCTGGTCATCTGGGTGCTGACCGTGTCGCTGCCCGGCCTGGTGGGCGCGATCGCCTTCGGGCTGGGTGCCGCGTTCGCCGCGTCGGCGACCACCCACGCCGCGGTCGCCCAGGCGTACCTGGCGGTGCGATACGGAACGCCTATCCGGCTGGTCCGGTTCCTGGAGGACGCGCGGTCGCGCCACCTGCTGCGGACGGTCGGGCCGATCTACCAGTTCCGGCACGCGACGCTGCAGGATCGGCTGGCGAGTTCACCACCGGCGGGTCGTGGGTCCTCGGCGAGTGCGTGACGTCCAGCAGTTCCGGTGCCAGTGCCGGCGGTCTTCGACCGAGCCGTGGTCGGCGGCGGGCCAGGCCACGACGTGCGGGGTGCCCGGTCTGATCTCGTGGTCGCAACCCGGGCAGCGGTAGGTCTTGGCGGTCGCGGCGCCGGAGACGTCGCGGACCAGCCACTCGCCGTCCGGGGCGGACTCGGCCCTGGCCCACCCGTGACCACCGACGGGTGGAGGCTCGTCGCGGCGGTGCGGGCGGTTGCGGCGGGGCACGGAGGACCAGGGTATCCCGATCGACATTCGTGATCGCATACGGTCCACGGGGTGAACAGGTGGCAGCGGACCGTGGTCGGAGTGCTGTTGTTAGTCGAGATGGCGGTGATGGCCCAGCCCGCGTTGCGAGCCGGGATGGGGGACGTGCCGCCGGTCAACCGGCCGATCGGACCCCACCAGGGGATGTTGTTGGCCTCGTGCACGATCCTGCTGTTCACCGCCGGGACGGGGCTGGTGACCATGCTGGTGCGGCCGTACTCGCGGACCTGGGTGGCCACGTTCGCCGGTTCGCACGCCGCCGCTGCGGGAATCGGGTGGGCGCACGGGCTGCCGTTGCTGACGTTGATCTCCACGCTGGCGGCGGCCGCGGTGCCCGCGCTGGTGCTGCTGCCGAAGCAGCCGCCACAATAGGGGTGTGCCCACCTACGAGTTCCGTTGCAAGGCCTGCGGGTCGACGTTCGACGTGAAGCGACCGATGAGCGAAGCCTCCGCCCCCGCCAGCTGCCCCGAGGGGCATGACGACACGGTCAAGCTGCTGTCGATGGTGGGGGTCGGCGGTCTCAGCGCCGGGCAGACCGCGCCACCCGGTGGCGGTGGCGGCTGCTGCGGCGGCGGGTGCTGCGGCGGCTAGGCAGGTCGGCGCGCCGGACACCGCCGGCGGTGCGGTCAGCCGGTCGGTTCCTTGGACTTGAGCACCTCGGCGACCTTCTTGCCCTGGTCGCAGATCGCGCCGAACCGGGCCGAGCCGTCGATCACGATGATGCCGAGCCCGCCGCCCGCGTAGTCCATGACCAGCACGCAGGACGGCTGCACGGAGGTGTCCGTGGTCCGGTCGAAGTACTTGACCTTGCGGTCGCCCAGGTCGAACTCGCCGTTGGTCTGCTCCAGCGTGATGGGCCTCCCGGCGCGGAACCGCAGGGTCACGCCGACGTCGAGCTTGTCCACCCCGGTCTGCCACTTGCACGACTGGTCGAACTGCGGGTCGTAGCCGGTGTCCGTCGGGCCGGCGGACTTGTCCTGCACGTCGTATGGCAGGTCCGTCCACGTCAGCAGCTTGCAGACATCGCCGACGGTGCCGGCGTCGGGCGGGTCGGACTCCGCGGTGGACGACGGCGTGGACGACGAGAACGGCGGTTCGATGTCCAGCACGCCGGCCGAGACCGGCGTGCCGTTCACCGTGTACGCGCAGCCGGACGTCAGGCCGAGCGCTGCCACCAGGACCGAGAGAACCGCACGCCTCATGCGTCCACCATGCCAAACGCGCGCAACCCCGTGGTACCCAGGTGCGGTCCCCGTGGTATTCGACGCGTGGTGGCGGTGGTGCTCAGGTGTAGTCGCGGAAGCCCTTGCCGGTCTTGCGACCCAGCCTGCCCGCCGTGACCAGGTGCTCCAGCAGCGGCGCGGGTGCGAAGCCCGCCTCGCGGAACTCCAGGTACAGCGAGCGTTCGATGGCCAGCGACACGTCCAGGCCCACCACGTCCAGCAGTTCGAACGGCCCCATGGGCAGCGAGCAGCCGACCTTCATGGCGTTGTCGATGTCGTCGGCGGACGCGTAGTGCGCCTCCAGCATCTTCACCGCGTCGTTCAGGTACGGGAACAGCAGCGCGTTGACGATGAACCCGGCGCGGTCGCCGCAGTGCACCGGCTGCTTGCCCAGGTCCAGGCACACCCGGCGGGCGGTGGCCACGACGTCGGCGGACGTGGCGATGGTCTGCACGACCTCCACCAGCTTCATCACCTGCGCCGGGTTGAAGAAGTGCAGGCCCACCACGTCGCCGGGGCGCGAGGTGGCCGCCGCGCACTCGATCACCGGCAGCGAGGACGTGGTGGTGGCCAGCACCGCGCCCGGCTTGCACACCTCGTCCAGCGCCTCGAACACGGACTTCTTGACCGACAGCTCCTCGGCCACCGCCTCCACCACGAGGTCGCAGTCGGCGAGGTGCCCGAACTCCACGGCGGGCGTGATGCGGGCCAGTGCGGCGTCCCGGTCGGCCTCGGACAGCCTGCCCCGGGCGACCGACTTCTCCAGCGACTGGCGCACCTTGCCCAGCGCGCCGTCCGCCTTGTCGAGCGACCGGGCCCGCAGCACGACGTCGTAGCCGCGCTTGGCGAACACCTCCACGATGCCGGTGGCCATGGTGCCCGTGCCGATCACGCCGACCCGCTGGACGTCCCGGGTGGCGACGGGATCGGCGGCGGCCACCGGCGTCAGCACGTCCGGCACGACGTTCGGCGAGTCGGGGCCGTCGTAGGTGTAGAAGCCGCGCCCGCTCTTGCGGCCGAGCAGACCCGCCGTGATCATCTGCTTGAGCAGCGGCGCCGGGGCGTGCAGCCGGTTGCGCGACTGGTGGTACATCGTGTCCAGGATCTCGTACGCGGTGTCCAGGCCGATGAGGTCGAGCAGCGCCAGCGGACCCATCGGGTAGCCGCAGCCGTACCGCATCGCCGCGTCGAGGTCTTCCCTCGTCGCGTAACGGGATTCGTACATCCGCACGGCGTGGTTGAGGTAGCCGAACAGCAGCGCGTTGGCGATGAACCCGGCGCGGTCGCCGATCACCACCGGCGTCTTGCCCAGCGATTCGACGAACGCCACCGCGTCGGTCACCACGTCCGGCTCGGTGACCACCGTGCGGACGACCTCCACCAGCTTCAACACCGGCGTGGGGTTGAAGAAGTGCAGGCCGACGACCTTGCCCGGCCGGCCGGTGTGCACGCCGATCTCGGTGATCGACAGCGACGACGTGTTGGACGCGAAGATGGTGTCGGGGCCGCAGATCCGGTCCAGCGAGGCGAACACCTGCGCCTTGAGGTCGATCCGCTCGGGCACCGCCTCGATCACCAGGTCGACGCCCGCGAGCGCGTCCAGCGAGGTGGCGTAGCCGATCCGGCCGAGCAGCTCGTCGCGACCGGTCTCCGCCAGCTTCCCCTTGGCCACCGCCCGCCCGGTGGAGTGGTCGAGGTGGCCCCGGCCGCGCGCCAGCCCTTCGTCGTCCACGTCCACCGCGATGACAGTGAGGCCGGTCCGGGCGAGTACTTCCGCGATGCCGGCGCCCATGGTGCCGAGACCGACGACCCCGACCGTGTTGAACTGGCGCGTCACTGCAGTACCTCCCACTCTGCGGAGTGGCTACCGAACGGTAACTTGCGGCCGACTATCCCACGGCCGTCACGCGTCGTTCGCGTGAGCTTCACCATCCGGATCGAGCAAGGAACCGGTCAAGAGGCGCCTGAACAGCTCATTCGTCGAAGTCGCGGGCGGCGAGGGCGGTCACCCGGCGCAGGGCTTCGGGGGCGTCCGGCCCGGTCGCCGTGACCTCGACCCGCCCGCCACCCGGCGCACCCAGCCCCATCAGCGCGAGCACGCTGGTCGCGTCCGCCTCCTGGTCGCCGAACCGCACGACGACCCGCGCGTCCAGGCCGGTCAGGGAACGCGCGACCAAGGCCGCGGGGCGGGCGTGCAGACCGACTTCGTTGGTCAGCAGGACCTCCGCGCTCACACTGTCCACAGTGGACCCGTCTGCCGCCTCGGGCGTCCTCGCCGTCTCCGGCTCGGCGGACGAACCGACCGACTCGGCACCGACCGACGCGGCACCGGACGCGGCTGCGGCGACCTGCGGCAGGCCCGCGTCGCCCTGGGCCGCGACCGCAGCCGCGACCGCGCCCTCGACCAGGGGCGCGTCCACCACGAGCACTTCACCGGCGGACTCCTCGGCCGCCATCTCCGCGACCATCTTGGCGCTGCCCAGGTCGAACAGGACCACGACGCCGTCCCCGGTGTCGGCCTGCGAGATGGCCTCCGCGACCGCGAGGTAGTCCGTGCCCAGACCTCCGGAACCGTCACCGCCGGAGGGCACGATCCGGACGTCCGGCGCCATCTGACCGGCCAACTCGGCCACGCCGTCGGCCAGCGTCCCGCTGTGCGACACCACCACGAGCCCGATCACCGCGCACTCCCGGCCAGCGTGCGCAGCAGCAACGCCGTCGACCGGGCACCCGGATCGAGGTGTCCGGCACTGCGTTCGCCCAGGTAGGAGGCCCGTCCCTTGCGGGCCACCAGCGGCACGGTCGACTCGGCCCCTTGTTCGGCGGCCTCGGCCGCCGCCGCGAGCACCCCGGCGACGTCCCCGCCCGTAGCGGCAACGGACGAGGCAGCCGCCACCGCGGGCGTCAAGGCGTCCACCATCGTCTTGTCCCCGACGGCCGCCTTGCCGCGCGCCACCACGCCCTCCAGCGCCGCCCGCAAAGCCCCGGCCACCGCGCCCGCGTCCAACTCCGCCGCGTCGCCGACCGAGGTGGCCGCCCGCAGGAACGCCGTCCCGTACAACGGGCCGGCCGCCCCGCCCACCACCGAGATCAACGTGGTGGCCGCCGACTTCAGCACCGCACCGGGAGTCCCCGGCACGTCACCGTCCAACTTGGACACCAAGGCGGTGAACCCCCGGTTCAGGTTCTCGCCGTGGTCGCCGTCGCCGATCTCCCGGTCGAGCCGCACCAGCTCCTCCCGGTGCTCGGCGACGACCCGGGCCACCGCCCGCAACGCCTCCGCGACCCGCTCCGCCGTGCACCCCATCAGAGGCCCCACCGCAGCGCGGCCGTGCGCACCGGCGCGTCCCACAGCTCGACCAGTTCGTCGTCCAGCTTGAGCAACGTCAGGCTCATGCCCTGCATCTCCAGACTGGTGATGTACGGACCGACCAGCCGCCGCCGCACGGTGATCCCGCGCTCGGCGAGCAGCCGTTCGGCGATCCCGTGCGCCAGGTACAGCTCCAGCAGCGGTGTGCCGCCCATGCCGTTGGTGAACAGCAACACCCGGTCCCCCGCGCCGAACGGCAGGTCCCCCAGGATCGGGTCGAGCAGCGCGGGCACCAACGAGTCGGCCGGCCGGACCGGCACCCGCTGCCGTCCCGGCTCGCCGTGGATGCCGATGCCGAGTTCCATCTCGTCGTCGGCCAGCGTGAAGCTGGGCTCGCCGGCGTGCGGCACGGTGCACGGCGCCAGCGCCAGCCCCATCGACCGGACCTGACCGGCCACCTTGCGCGCCAACGCCTCGCAGCCGTCCAGGTCCACCCCGCGCTCGGCGGCGGCCCCGACGATCTTCTCCAGCAGCACGGTCCCGCCCACGCCGCGGCGGCCCGCCGTGTGGAGCGAGTCCTTCACCGCCACGTCGTCGTCGACCACCACCGACCGGACCTCGATGCCCTCGGCGGCGGCCAGTTCGGCGGCGGTCTCGAAGTTCAGCACGTCGCCGGTGTAGTTCTTCACGATCAGCAGCGCGCCCGCGCCGCCGTTGGTGCGCTGCACCGCCGCCAGCACCTGGTCGGGCGTCGGCGAGGTGAACACCGCGCCGGGGCACGCCGCGTCGAGCATCCCCCGTCCGACGAACCCGGCGTGCAGCGGCTCGTGGCCCGATCCGCCGCCGGAGACCACCGCGACCTTGCGCGGCACGGGCGCGTCGACCCGCACCACCACCGCCGGGTCGTACTGGACGTCCAGCAGGTCGGCGTGCGCGAGTTCCATGCCGCGCAGCGCGTCCGCCACCACGGTCGCCGGATCGTTGATGATCTTCTTCACGGTGACCTCCATCGCCGATGGTCACCACCTTCCTACCCCAACCGGTGGGGGCACGCTCAGCGCCCGTAGAGCACCTTCACCAGCCGCAAGACGTGCTTGATGGTGCGCGGACCGCGGTCGTAGGTCATCGGGTCCAGCGCCGCCGCGAAGCGCTTCCGGGTCACGGCGTGGGCGTAGGCGAACTCGCGCAGCCCGTCCTCGCCGTGGATCCGCCCGAACCCGGAGTCGCCCACCCCGCCGAACGGCAGGCCCGGCACGGACGCGTACGCCAGCACGGAGTTCACCGACACCATGCCGCAGCGCAGCCCGGCCGCCAGCTCCTCGCCCCGGTTGCGCGAGAACACCGTCGCCCCCAGGCCGTAGGGCAGCGAGTTGGCCCGCCGCACGGCCTCGTCCGCGTCGGCCACCCGGCTCACCACCAGGGTCGGCCCGAACGTCTCCTCGGTGACCGCCGTGGAGTCCTCCGGCACGTCCACCAGCACCACCGGCCCGACGTACGGCGGCCGGATCGACTCCAGACCGCCGACCACCGCGCGACCGCCCCGTTCCAGGGCGTCGGCCACGTGCGACCGGATGACCTCCACCTGGCGGGGCATGGTGATCGGGCCGAAGTCGGCACCCGGCTCGCCGCCCGGCTTCAGCTTCCCGGCCTTCTCCACCACGATCCTGACGAACTCGTCGTACACCGCGTCCGCGACGTACACCCGCTCCACGCCCGCGCACGTCTGGCCGGCGTTGAACAGCCCGCCCCACACCGCGCCGTCGGCCGCCGCGGCGACGTCCGCGTCCTCGGCGACGATCAACGGGTCCTTGCCGCCGCACTCGACCAACACGGGCGTCAACGTCGCGGCACAGGCCGCCATGACCTTCCTGCCGGTCGAGGTGGACCCGGTGAACGCCAGCTTGTCCACCCCGGAGGTGCACAGCGCCGCGCCGGTCTCGCCGAACCCGGTCACCACCTGGAACACCGGGTACTCCGGCACCGCCTCGGCGAACGTGTCGGCCAGGAACACCCCGACGCCCGGCGTGTACTCGCTCGGCTTGAACACCACGGCGTTGCCGGCGGCCAGCGCGTACGCGATCGACCCCATCGGGGTGAACGCCGGGTAGTTCCACGGCCCGATCACGCCCACCACGCCCAGCGGCCGGTACTCCAGCGTCGCCGCGTGGTTGTACATCAGCATCCCGGGTTTGACCTTGCGCCTGCCCAGCGTCTTCGGCGCCTGCCTGGCCGCCCAGTGCAGGTGGTCGACGACCAGGGCCAGCTCGGTGCGCGCGTCGTCGGCGGACTTGCCGGTCTCCGCGCTGATCAGGGCCTGGAACTCGGCCAGCCGGCGGACCAGCAGCTTGCGCCACGCGTCCAGCCGGGCCTTGCGGCCGTCGAACCCGAGGTCCGCCCAGAACGCCGCCGCCACGCGCCCCGACTCGACCGCCGCGCGCACCTCGGCCTCGCCGTGCACCGGGTGGTGCGCGACGACCTCGCCCGTGCGGGGGTCGAGCGAGGCGAACCGCTCCTGCTCGTCATCGGGCCGCAGGGGCTTGGTGGGAGCGGTCTGCGTCATGGGGCCCTCCAAGGCGCACGAAGGTGTTACTGAACAGTAACGGGTAATCGCGCGGGATGTCAGCCCCGTCAAGCCCGGGGGATCTTGGGCAGCAGCCCCTTCGCGAACGCCACCGCCACCGCGCACCGGTCGAACTCGGACTTCTTCGGGCCGGCCGACTTCACCTCGACCAGCTCGCCCTCCTCGCCGGTGTTCATCCGCTGCACCCACTTCACCGAGCACGACGGGTAGGCGCCGGTGTTCGCCAGCTGGTAGCCGGTGACCCCGCCACCGAGGTCCACATCGGTCTGCTTGGCGTCGAACTTGCGGTCGTTCGGGATGTAGGTGGCCCGCAGGTCGAGCGTGATCTCCTTGTCGCTGCCCACCCAGGAGCAGTTGTGCAGCCCGTACGGGAACATCCGGCTGCCCGCGCCCACCGCCGCGTCCACCACGGCCGGGTCCACCAGCACGCACGGGTCGAGCGTGACCAGGGAGTCCTTCGGCGGCGACTTCACGCCCACCCGGTCCTTGAGCGCCTTCACCACGGACTCGGCCACCTTGCGGCCGGGCGCGCACGCGTCGCCGTCCTTGTAGCCGATCTGCACGGTCAGCCCCAGCGCGGGCTTCTCCTGCGTGATCACCGAGACGAAGCACGCGCTGGTGTCCAGCGTCTGCTCGTAGCTCTTGAGCCCCGCGAGCTGCTTGTCGGCGTTCTTCAGCTCGGTGGTCATGGTCTGGCCGATCTCGATGCTGACCGCGAGGTCCTTGCCGTTCTTGTCCTCCATGAAGTTGGAGCACCGGCTGTACCCGGTGGACGAGGTCTCGCCGGGCGTGCCGAGCTGTTCGAGGACCTTGCGGTCGAGCAGCTTGCACGGGTCCACCAGGCGCAGCTTCTCGGCGGCGAAGGCCGGGTCGACCGGCTGCCCGTCCGGCACGTTCGTCGGCGCGGGCCCGGTGGTCTCGGTGACGTTCTCCGCCTGCGCCTGGATCGTGCTGCGCGGGTACGGCTTGTGCTTGGCGAGATCCGCGCCGGCGCAGCCGGACACGACGAGGAGCGCGCAGAGGACGGCGACGAGGCGGGGCACGGGAAGCACGGTAGCGATCGCCTGCGCCATTCGTGGCAGGAACCCTGTGTTCGACCTCACCACAGCCATCGGGAACGATTCAGAAGATCGACGCGCTGTACCGGGTGAACCCCATCGAGAGGAGCACCGAGTGCGCGAGCGCTTCCGCCGCACTGTCCGCTGGCTCGACGCCTGGACCGTCGAAGCCTTCAACCCCGTCTACCCGCGCCGTTAGACACCCTTCGGGCGCCCGCTCCGTCAGGCGCCCTCCCAGGCAACCGCGCCGTCGGGCACCCTCACGGGTGCGTGCCGTCAGGCGTCCTCGCGGGCGTCCGACGCGTCCGGCACCACGATCGGGCGCAGGATCGCCCAGGTGGCGAACAGCGCCGCCAGCGCCGCCATCCCGACGCCGGACCACAGGTTGATGTTGAGCCCGTCGGACTTGGCCAGGTCGGTCTCGTCGGTGAAGCCGAGCCCGACCACCGCCAGCACCACCCCGTACACCCCGAAGAGCACCGCGATCACCAGTCGCAGGTCGAACAGACCGGCCTTGTGCGCCATGACGACCTCCCTCAGCCGAAGACGATGTTGAGCACCAGGGTCAGCGCCAGCACGCCGATCCCCAGCAGCACGGGCGAGCGGTACCAGCCGGCGTCCTCACCGGTCGCGGAGTGCCGGCGGGACTCCTTCGGCGTCAGGCTGTAGACCAGCCCCACCAGCCGCTCCTCCGGCACCGGCCGGGTGACCATGGTGACCGCGACGCTGACCAGGATGTCCACCGCGAACGCCGCGCCCGCGCCGACGAAGCTCGCGCCCTGGCCGGGCAGGTCCACCACGCCGGTCTCGGCCAGCACGAACACCAGCACCGCCGCGAGCGTGCCGGCGACCAGGCCGATCCAGCCCGCCGCCGCCGACATCCGCTTCCAGAACATGGCCAGGATGAACGTGGCGAACAGCGGCGCGTTGAAGAACGAGAACAGCGCCTGGATGTAGTCCATGATGTTGCCGTAGCCGGCGGCGAGGAACGCGGTGCCGATCGCGACCACCGTGCCGCCGATGGTGGCCAGCCGGCCGATCCGCAGGTAGTACTCGTCCGGGCGGTCCTTGCGGATGTAGTCCTGCCACAGGTCGTAGGTGAAGACCGTGTTGAACGAGGACACGTTCGCCGCGACACCGGCCATGAACGACGCCAGCAGACCCGTGATCGCGATGCCCAGCATGCCGTTGGGCAGCAGTTCGCCGATCAGCGCGGGCAGGGCGTTGTTGTAGGCGATGCCGGAGCTGTCGTCACCGGCCTTGAGCGCCGCCATCTCGGGCACGACCAGCGCCGCGATGATGCCGGGGATGATGACCACGAACGGGATCAGCGCCTTGGGGTACGCGCCGATGATCGGCGTGCGCCGGGCGGCGGACATGCTCTTGGCCGACAGCGCGCGCTGCACCTCGGCGAAGTTCGTCGTCCAGTAGCCGAACGACAGCACGAAACCCAGGCCGAACACGATGCCGATCACGCTGAGCACCGGGTTCTGGATGCCGGTGAGCTCGGTCGCGGGCCACGCGGACAGCTGCTCGGAGCCGCCGGGACCGGCCGTCACCTTGTCCACCAGGCCCTGCCAGCCGCCGACCTTGTGCAGGCCGACGATGGTCAGCGGAAGCAGCGCGGCGACGATCACGAAGAACTGCAACACCTCGTTGTAGATGGCCGCGGAGAGGCCGCCGAGCGTGGTGTAGGTGAGCACGATGAACGCGGCGATGACCACCGACAGCGGGATCGGCCAGCCGAGCATGAGGTTGAGCAGGAACGCCAGCGCGTACAGGTTGACGCCCGCGATCAGCACCTGGGCGACCGCGAAGCTGATGGCGTTGACCAGGTGCGCGCCCTTGCCGAACCGGCGGCGCAGGAACTCGGGGACGCTGCGGACCTTGGAGCCGTAGTAGAACGGCATCATCACCAGGCCGAGGAAGACCATGGCCGGGATCGCGCCGATCCAGTAGTAGTGCACGGTCGCCATGCCGTACTGCGCGCCGTTGGCGGCCATGCCCAGCAGCTCGATGGCGCCGAGGTTGGCGGAGATGAACGCGAGGCCGGTGACCCAGGCGGGCAGGGAACGGCCGGAGAGCAGGAAGTCCAGGCTCGACGACACCGAACGCCGGGCCAGGAAGCCGATTCCCAGGACGAACGCGAAGTAGATCGCGAGGAGCGCGTAGTCGAGCGGACCGGCGTCCAGCCGGAGATCCGCTTCGGCGAGTACGGGCACCGTCGCCCACCTCCCTATTAAACAAGGTCCAACAACAGCGGACACTACCGCACAGCCGATCAAGCCGACCGTAGTGCACGCGGCGCGACTTCGCCGATCTGAGCCACCCGTGGTGGAACCCCTTGGTGTCGCGCGTGCTGCCGGACCCCATTGCGAGATGGTCGACGCTCGCCGCCATCGCGCGCGACGTCGATTGCACGGCTCGTGAAACGTGCGCGGAAACCGGCCGGCCGACCCGGACCGGCGGCTACAGCCGGCCGGTAGGTGCCCGTCGATCGGCAGGTCGCACGAATGGCCGATCAGCGCGTCAGCGCGTGAGCACGAACGGGGTGTCCGCGTAGAACGGCCCGGAGGTCGCCCCGATCACGAATTGCGTGCCGGGCGGCGAATCCTGGAACGAATCGGGCACCTTCACCAGCACCCCGGCGAACCGCCCGGCGCCGTCGGTGGTGGCGTCCCCGACCCGCTCCCCGTGGAAGGTGAAGACGACCCGGCTGCCGGCCGGGTACCCGTCCCCGCTGAGCCGGACCTCGCCACCGGCCTTGCCCGCCTTCGGTTCGGCGGCCAACTGCGCGGCGGACGGCGAGGCGACCGTGGAACCGGCCACCACCGGCACCGGCGACACCCCGGACTTCCCCGCACAGCCCGTGAGCAAGGCGAACGGAACAATGACCAGGGCGACCACCGAGCCGGGTCTTCGATCGGGCACAACGCCTCCATTTGCCGGGCCGTCAGCGTATATCGCCGATTCCGCCCTGCCACGCGGCCGAATGGCGTACAACGGGATCGCCCGGTGGACTGTCGCGAGGATTTCTCGGATAATCACTCGTGTACCATTCACGTGCGTCCGAGTGACCATTCGGCAGGCCGATCCGGAGGCATCGTTGGACGCGTGGCGACCCGTGCACACCACACGGCACCCCGGCGGCTGGGCGCTGGTCGAGCCGCGCCACGCCCGGATCCGGTCGTGGAAGCTCCGGACAGCCCGGATGGAGCCCGGCCTGCTGGTGCCCGCGGGCGCGTTCTGCATGATCCTCTACCTGCCGTTCGCCGTCCTCCTGGGGCCTTACGGCACCCTGCTGACGCTGACGCTGGGGATCCTCACCCCGGTGGTCCTCCACCAGCACTCGAAGCGCCAGGCGGCGCGCGCACTGGGACCGCACTGGCGGACGACCGAGGTCTTCGCCGCCCACTTCCGCGACCTGCCGGAGAGCCTCACCCGACTGGTGGACGAGATGGTGCGCAGTCTCGACGGCATGTGGGACAGCCGCGCCGCCCGCGCCGGCTGGCTGGCCGTCGGCAAGCTCCACGACGCGCACTCGGCGGTGTGGCAGACCGCCCTGTTGCTGCTGGACACCGTGGACGAGCACGCCCTGCTGCGGGAATCGGCGCGGTACGACGAGCTGAGCCCGCTGGTGGCGGCGAGGGCCGCCGAACTGGCCGGCACCGGGTCGGTGGTCGCGGACGTCGCCGGGCAACTGCGCGAAGCCTGCGCGAAGGTCGCCCGGCTCGACGCGGTGATCATCGCCGAGGAGGACCGCCGCAACCGGGAGCACCACATCGCGACGCTGGAACGGCAGCTGACCGGCGGCACCGGCCGCGTCGCCCGCCAGAGCGTGCCCCCGGTGTGGCAGGACGCGCTGGACGCCATCCACGCTTGTCTCGACGGCGCGCTGACCGTGCTGTCGATCGGCCGGCGCGGGTAGCCGGCACGAGGCGACACCCGACCCGCACCGGCGCTCGTACCCGGTCGGGGCATACAGCGACAGCCGGACCGGGCCGATCAATAGAGAATCGCACCGGACCGGCGGCAGCACTCGGAGTACATAGCCCATCCATGTATTCGGCGCGCCGACGGAATACGGCGTCGATCCGAAGCGATTCCGAGCAGCTCTCGGCGATTACCGGGCCACGGTGCCCGATTACTGCGGCGAACTTCGCCTGTGCGTCACGTTAGAATAACGACCCGACCCCGACCGGAGGTGACGTGTATCAATTGGCCGCCGGCCCGACGATTCCACCACCGCAAGCCGGATGAGCGCAGTCGGTCCGGCCCGACGGCAAGGGGAGTGGTGTGGCGATGGGACGCCGAGGGGCTGTCGGCTTACTGGCCGTACTCCTGCCCGTTCTCCTGCTCGGATACGGGTCGACCATGAACTCCACGACTTCGACGGTGGTGCACGTCCTGGTCGGGGCGATGGCCGCGGCCGTGGCGTTCTGGAAGCTGAAGCCGCTCGACCAGGCGAGCGTCGACGCGCCGGCCACACCGTTCGGCTCGGCACCGCAGGTCGAAGAAGACCAGGTGCGGAAACTGCTGAGAAAAGCCGGCAAGGCCGATTCGCCGACCGCGGTCCAGGCCAAGTTCTTCGCTCTGGTCATCGCGTCGCCCGCCGAGGTCCGCAAGCGGATCGTGGAGAGGTACCGGCTCGACGAACGCACCGTCCGGCAGACCGTGACGATCGAGGTCCAGGTCCCATCGCAGTTCCGCGCCTCGGAGAAGGACGCCGGCGAGGATTTCTTCTACTTTCCCCTGTTCGCTCCGCAAAAGGGGAAGCTGCTGGACAACTGGCAGATCTACGACGGAGCCGGCGAGGAACTGCCCAGCCTCAACTACCGCGAATACCTGCTGATCGCGGTCCGGGTGCTCAGGCTCCTCCTGGTGAGCGCCTGTGGCGGTGCGCAGAACACCCCGAGCGGGCTCACCCCGGAAGCCGAACGCGTCGAGCACGAAGTGGTCCGGACACTGCTCCGCAGGCACACGAAGAACGAGCCGCTCGACCCGTCGTCAGTGCTGACGGCGGCGAACAGCATCCGACGACTCACCGCTCCCCGGAACGGGAACGCCGAAAAGGCCGGGCAGGCCCGGGAACTCGCCGCGAAGCTGGTGGAGAAGATCGGGGGCCGCTACCTGGTGGTCGCCGTGCTCAGCCCAGACCGGGACGGCCGGTTCATCGCCAAGTACGAGCAGACGCTGATCCCCGACCTCGAACTGGCCCACGAGCGCAAGTGGATCAGCTCGCTGGTCGGCAGCAAGTCGGTCGCCCTGGGTGCGCGCCCGATGAACCTCACGGTGGGCATCGAGAACGCCAGCACGTGCGACACGTACCACCTGATCGTCGAAGGATCCGAAGGCTCCTACCTCGGTCGCCAGGAAGTGGTCGAGATCGAGGAGACGCTGAAGACGACCGCACGAGATGCGCCCGGCAGGCCGCACGCGAGGTTCCGGCAGCGGCTGGGGCAGCCCTACGGCCACTTCTACGTGCGCTACTTCCCCGAGCCGGCCGGCACCGAACGGCCCCAGGTCCGCTTCCAGTACTTCGAGGTCCCGCCCGGCTCGCTGCTGCGCGCCGCGGTGACCGCCGTGGCGAGCTTCTTCCTGGTGTGGGTGATCGGCGTCGCCACCAAGAACCTCGGCCGACCGGGGTTCGACGAGCCCACCGACGCCCCGGCGGTCCTGCTCGCCTTCCCCGCGCTCGCGGCCACCTGGCTCGGTTTCGAACGACGCGGCAGCCGACTGGTGGAAGGCACCTTCCTGGCCCGCATGGGGCTGCTGACGACCGCTTTCGTCTCGATAGCCGCAGCGGCGGTCTTCATGCTGCACCGGGTCGCGCCGAACGACTTCACCTGGCACCAGCTGCCGAAGGACTTCACGTTCCTGTGGCTCTCCGACGTCACGTGGGTCGCGCTGGTCGCCGTGGCCCTCGCGAACGCGGTGGTCGTCTGCTACCGGTACGTCGTCGAGACCTGGCGCTATTGCCACCTGTCGAGCCGGCCACAGGAGCAGAACAACATTTCCCGCAGCTGGACGTCCTGAAAGGAACACCGAAATGGTCAACTACCCGGTCACCATCCCCCGTACGTCCCGGCTGCTCGCGTTCGGGGCCGAGGGCACCGCGCCGCAACCTCCGCTCGACGCCGCCGTCGCGCACTTACCCAAGCGTGCTCCGGGCTACTACGTGATGCCCGGGGACTGGCCGACCGAGGTGACGCGGGACGAGCTCACCACCGAGCAGGTCTACGACGTGCTCGACCTGTTCGACGACGTCTACGAGGTGGCCATGAGAGGTCTGCGGGACACCGGGAAGCCCGAGGCGGACTAGAACAGCCGGAACTCGTCGGACTCGATGCCGCGCAGGGCGTCGTAGTCCAGGACCACGCAGCGGATGCCGCGGTCCTCGGCCAGGGTCCGCGCCTGCGGCTTGATCTGCTGGGCGGCGAACACGCCCTGCACGGGCGCCAACCGCGGGTCGCGGTTGAGCAGTTCCAGGTAGCGGGTGAGCTGTTCGACGCCGTCGATCTCGCCGCGGCGCTTGATCTCGACCGCCACGGACCCGCCGGCCGCGTCGCGGCACATCAGGTCGACCGGGCCGATCGGGGTGGGGAACTCGCGGCGGACCAGGGTCCAGCCCTCGCCCAGCGTCGTCACGTGTTCGGCCAGCAGCTTCTGCAGGTCGGCTTCGACGCCGTCCTTGACCAGGCCGGGCTCCGGGCCCAGTTCGTGCTTCGAGTCGTGCAGCACCTCGGCCAGCGTGATGATGAGCTTCTCGCCCGCCTTGTTCTGCACCACCCACAGGTCCGGGTCCTCGATGAGCCAGCACGGCGGGCTCATCCAGTTCAGCGGCTTGTACGCGCGGTCGTCGGAGTGGATGGAGACCGAGCCGTCCGACTTGATCAGCAGCAGGCGCTGGGCCATCGGCAGATGGGCCGTGAGGCGTCCGACGTAGTCGACCTGGCAGCGAGCGATGACTAGGCGCACGGCCGACAGGCTACGGGGTGCGAGCGCCGAACCACCGGCAGGTACCGTCGGGCGTCGTGTCACTCCTGCGCACCAAGCCCGTGGAACGGATCGCCGACGAGGGCGCGCACACGTCGTTGCGGCGCTCGCTCGGCCTGGTGCCGCTGATCGCCCTCTCCGTCGGCGCGACGCTGGGCACCGGGATCTTCGTGGTGCTCGGCCAGGCCGCGCCGGTCGCCGGGCCGGCCGTCGCGGTGTCGTTCGTGGTCGCCGGCCTCGCCGCGCTGTTCTCCGCGCTGTCCTACGCCGAGCTCGCCGGCGCGGTGCCGGTGTCCGGGTCGGCCTACTCCTACACCTACGCCACGCTCGGCGAGCTGGTCGCGTGGGTCTGCGGGTGGTGCCTGCTGCTGGAGTACGGCGTGTCGGTGGCGGCGGTCGCGGTCGGGTGGAGCGGGTACCTCAACGCCTTCCTGGACGCCACGCTGGGCGTGCGGCTGCCGGAGGCGCTGTCGGGCGGCGTGGTCAACCTGCCCGCCGCGGTCGTCGTGCTGCTGGCGATGGGCGTGCTGCTCGGCGGGGTCAGGGAGAGCGCCGCGGTCACCACCGTGACGACGGCCCTCAAGGTCGCCGTGCTGGTGTTCTTCGTGGTGGTCGCGGTGTTCGGGTTCCGGACGCAGAACCTGACGCCGTTCGCGCCCGCCGGGATCGCCGGCATCACCGGGGCGGCGTCGTTGGTGTTCTTCTCCTTCATCGGCTTCGACGCCGCGTCCACGGCCGGCGAGGAGGCGAAGAACCCGCAACGGGACCTGCCGCGCGCCATCGTGATCTCCCTGGCGATCGTGACCGTCGTGTACGTGCTGGTGGCGCTGACCGCCGTGGGCGCGGCCGGGGTGGACGTGCTCACCGGATCGGACGCCTCGCTGGCGACCGTGCTCCAGCAGCTCACGAACCAGAGCTGGCCCGCGACGGTCCTCTCGGCGGGTGCGGTGGTCGCCATCGCCTCCGTGGTGCTGACCGTCCTGTACGGACAGACGCGGGTGCTGGTCGCGATGTCCCGCGACGGCCTGGTGCCCAGGGTGTTCGCCCGCGTCGGCCGCCGGCGGGTGCCCACGGCGAACACGCTGATCGTCGGCGTCGTGGTCGCGGTGCTCGCCGCGCTGGTGCCCCTCGGCCAACTCGCGGAAGCCACCAGCATCGGCACGCTGGTGGCGTTCGGGCTGGTCAACATCGGGGTGATCGTGCTGCGCCGGACCCGGCCGGACCTGCCACGCGGGTTCCGCACGCCGTGGGTGCCGGTGGTTCCGCTGCTCGGACTGGGCATGTGCGCGCTGCTGGTGGCCGGGCTCGCGCCCGCCACGTGGTCGGCCTTCGGCATCTGGTCCGTGGTGGGCTTGGTGGTGTACTTCGGGTACGGACGGCGCCACTCGGCGTTGGCACAAGGAGAGTGATCGTGGAGACCCTTGGATCGCGTGAGGTGTACGCGAACCCGTGGATGACGGTCCGCGAGGACCCCATCCGGCGGGCGGACGGCACGACCGGGATCTACGGCGTGGTGGACAAGCCCGACTACGCGCTGGTCATCCCGCTGGACGGGGAGCGGCTGCGGCTGGTCGAGCAGTTCCGGTACCCGCTGGGCATGAGGCGCTGGGAGTTCCCCCAGGGCACCGCCCCGGAACGGGCCGAGGAGGACCCGTTCGCACTGGCCGAGCGCGAGCTGCGGGAGGAGACCGGTCTGCGCGCCGGGAAGCTGGTGGAACTGGGCCTGCTCGACGTCGCGCCCGGCATGACCAGCCAGCGCGGCCGGGTCTTCCTGGCCACCGGGCTCACCGAGGGCTTCCACGAGCGGGAGCACGAGGAGCAGGACATGCGCTCGGCGTGGTTCCCGCGCGCGGAGTTCGAGGCGATGATCGCGCGCGGCGAGATCACCGACGCCCAGTCGATCGCCGCCTACACCCTGCTCCTGCTGCACGAGCACGCCCAGCCGTGACCGAGATCGTGGAGCTGCTGTCCGCCGACGTGCCGGCGGACGCCGAAGAGCCGGCCGAAGTGCTCGGCGACGCCGTGGCGGACGGTGCGTCCATCGGCTTCCTCGACCCGCTGCCACGCCCGCACGCCGTGTCGTGGTGGCGGGCGCGGGCGGCGGCCGTGGCGAACGGCGTGCCGGCGGTGTGGGTCGCCCGCACCGGCGGCCGGGTCGTCGGCACCGTGCAGGTCCGGTTCGCCTCCGCGCTCAACGGCACGCACCGCGCCGAGATCGCCAAGCTCGTCGTGCTGCGCCGGATGAGGGGCTGCGGCCTCGGCCGGGAACTGCTGGCCGCTGCCGAGAAGGGCGCGGCGGACCGCGGTGCGACCCTGCTCACCCTGGACACCCGGACCGGCTCCGCCGCCGAGTCGCTGTACCGGTCGGCGGGCTGGACGGAGGTCGGCGTGATCCCGGACTACGCGGCCGACCCGGACGGCACCCTGCGCCCGACGACGTTGTTCTACAGGAGGATCTGAGCCCACCCGGTCCGACCGCACCATCGTGCCCGACTCGGCGCTCGCCGTGCCGGCGCAGAGGCCCCCGAACGACACCGCGGCTCCCGGCCCCGAAACGACACACCAGGGGCCGGGAGATCGGATCCGGGGTCTAGTCGGCCCACTCCGCTGAGCGCTTCTCCAGGAACGACGCCATGCTCTCCTTCGCGGCCGGGGTCTGCGAGGCGGCGGCCATCACCTCCAGCGCGATGGCGTAGGCGTCCGCCTCCGGTCGGTCCAGTTGGGCGTACAGGGTCTGCTTGCCCAACGCCTTGCTGGCTCGGCTGCCCCTGGTGGCGCGGCGCATCAGGTCGTCCACGGCCTCGTCCAGTTCGTCGGCCGGCACCACCCGGTTCACCAGCCCCCACTGCTCGGCGGTGCGCGCGTCGATCGCGTCGCCGGTCAGCGCCAGCTCCATCAGCCGCTTGCGCCCCACGGCCCGCGCCACCGGTACCGCCGGGGTGTGGCAGAACCAACCGGCTTTGCCGCCGGGCAGCGCGAACCCCGCGTCCTCGGACGCCACCGCCAGGTCGCACGAGGCGACCAGTTGGCAGCCCGCGGCGGTGGCCAGGCCGTGCACCCGCGCGATCACCACCTGCGGTACGGACTCGATGGTGCGCATGAGGTCGGTGCACAGGGTGAGCAGGTCACGGACGCCTTCCAGGTCGCGGGCGGCGACGTCGGCGAAGTCGTGGCCGGCGGAGAACACCGGGCCCTCACCGGCCAGGACCACGCCCGCGGCGTCGGTGGCGGCGATCGAGCGGAACGCCGCCAGCAGTTCGGCGAGGTGGTCGGCGGACAGCGAGTTGCGCTTCTGCGCCCGGTCCATCGTGACGCGGACGACGTCGTCCGCCCGTTCGACGCGAATGTGCTGGTATTCGGCCATGTGCCGACCGTAGTGGGCGGTGCAACCGCGCGCTCGGGGCACTCCGTCCTGGCGGTATGAGACTGCGAGTGCTCGCGTTGGCCGTGCTGCTCACCGGCTGCGGGACCGCCACCCACGGCGACGGTACGCCCGGCGGGCAGGTGCGACCGGCCGCCCCGCCGCCGGCCGACTTCCCGGTGGCGGCGTCGCCGAGGCCGATCGTGCTGGTCGGTCCGGTCCTGGCGGTCGTGGACGGGTTCGCGAGCGGTGACGAGAAGCTCGGGTCGCACAGCGGCGCGTTCGAGTTCGCCGGACCGCACCCCGCCACGCCGGAGCCCGCGCGGGTCACCCTGCCGGACGGGCCGGCGACGCTGCCGTTCATCCCGGTGGCCGACGCGCTGGGGGCGATGGCCCGGCAGGCGGAGGTGCCTGCGGCCGGTCCGCCCAGCGCCACGCCGCCGACCACGACGCCGGGTGCCGGGACGACCACCGCGCCCGCGCCGCCGGTGAAGCTGGTCGCCGTCGAGTTCGGCAGCGCCGAGTTCCCCACCGACCGGGGCCGCCGGGCGCTGCCCGCGTGGCGGTTCACCACCGAGGCGGGCAGTGTCGTCGCGTGGCCCGCGTTGCGGCCGGACGCGTTCTGGAAGCCCGGCGAGGTCCGCCCGGCGATCGTCGCGGGCCCGGCGAGCGGCACCGGCGCGGACCTGACCGTGCCCATGGCGTCGGCACCCGACCCGTGCCCAGGTGACGCGCCCGCGCGCAACGAGCCGGTGGTCGCCGAGACCCGCACGGCCGTGGCGGTCTCGCTGCGCACGATCGGCACGGTGGGCGACTGCCCGCGCACCCTGGTGCTGAAAACCCAGCCCTACCAGGTGAAGTTGGCCGAGCCGCTGGGCAACCGGCTGCTCGTGGACGGCGACGGCGGCGTCATCGCCGTCACGACGCCGTAGGCACGCGGAAAGTGCGGCGGTAGGCATCCGGCGCGACCCCGAGCTCGGCCCGCAGCCGCCGCCGCAGGTTCGCGGCCGTGCCGAGACCGGATCGTTCGGCGACCCGGTGCACCGGCAGGTCCGTGGTCTCCAGCAGTCGTTGCGCGAGCAGCACCCGCTGGGCCTGGAGCCACCGCCCCGGCGTGCTGCCGGTGGCGGCCAGGAACACCCGGTGGAACGTCCGCTCGCTCAGCCCGGCGTGCCCGGCGAGGTCCGGGACGCCGATGGGTTCGGCCAGCCGGTCCACCGCCCAGTCCACAGTGGACGAAACGCCTCCCCGGTGCGCCTTGCGCGGCAACGGCGGCTCGACGTACTGGCGTTGGCCGCCTTCCCGCGTCGGCGGCATCACCAGCCGGCGGGCCAGGGCCGCGGCCACGTCCGCGCCGTGCGCCCGACGCACCAGGTGCAGGCAGAGGTCGAGTCCCCCGACGACCCCGGCGGAGGTCAGCACGTCGCCCTGGTCGGCGAACAGCACGTCCCGCAACACCTTCGCGCGCGGAGCCCTGCCCTCCAGCGCATCCAGCAGCCGCCAGTGCGTGGTCGCCTCCCGGCCGTCCAGCATTCCCGCCTCGGCCAACGTGAACGCACCGGAGCACAACGCCGCGACCGTGCCGTCGAACGCCCGCAACGCCTTCACCACGCTCCGCGGCACGTCCGCGAGCGGGTCCGCCCGCCCCGGCACGACGACCAGATCGCACCCGCGCAACCCGGAGAGCCCGTGCGTGGCCGGGACGACGCCGAGCGGTTGCACCGGAGTGGCCACCCGTCCCGGCGCGCACAGCCGCAGCTCGAACGGCCCGACCCCGGAATCGGCCCGGTCCACCGCCCACACCTCGCCGACCACCGAGATGTCGAACACCCGACTGCCGGGCAACACCAGGACACCCACCGTGCGCATGGCAGGAATGTATCGGATCGCGCCGCTTCTGCCACTCCCCGGAACGGTCCCGCGCGCACCACCATCGACGTCATGACGAACACGGCACTGGTCATCATCGACGTGCAGCGCGGCTTCGACGATCCGGCGTTCGGCAACCGCAACAACCCGGATGCCGAGGGCAACATCGCCGCTCTGGTCGACGCCTGGCACGGCCCGCTCGTGCTGGTACGGCACGACTCCACCGAGCCCGGCTCACCGCTGCACCGCGGCCAGGACGGCAACCGGTTCAAGCCCGAGCTCGACGACGCCGTGCCCGACCTCGTCTTCGCGAAGAAGGTCAACTCGGCGTTCCACGGCGAAGCGGACCTGCACGCGTGGCTGACCGATCGCGGCATCACCCACATCGTGCTCGCGGGCATCCAGACGAACATGTGCGTCGAGACCACCGCCCGCGTCGGCGGAAACCTGGGCTACCGCGTGGAAGTGGTCGTGGACGCCACGTTCACGTTCGACCTGGAGGACCTCACCGCCGACCAGCTCGCCCGAGCCACCGCCACGAACCTGCGCGGCGGCGGCTTCGCCGAGATCGTGTCCACGAAGGACGTCACAGACCGTTGGCTTCGCGCACCACGGTGACGATCTCGTCCATGATCTGGGTCAGCTCGTAGTCCTTGGGCGTGAACACCCGGGCGATGCCGCGTTCGCGGAGCTTGTCGGCGTCGTCGGGCGGCACGATGCCCCCGACGATGACCGGCACGTCACCGGCCCCCGCCGCCCGCAGCCCGTCGACCACCGCCGGCACGACCTCCAGGTGCGAGCCGGACAGGATGGACAGGCCGACCACGTGCACGTCCTCCTGCACCGCCGCTGCGACGATCTGCGCCGGCGTCAGCCGGATCCCCTGGTACACGACCTCGAAACCGACGTCGCGCGCCCGGACGGCGACCTGCTCCGCGCCGTTCGAGTGCCCGTCCAACCCCGGCTTGCCCACCAGGATCCGCAACCGCTCGCCCAGCTCCTCGCCGGTCGCCCGGACCCGTTCCCGCACCCGGGCGATCTCCGCGCCCGACTCACCCGACGCCGATGCGGCGGAAACCCCGGTGGGCGCGCGGTACTCGCCGAACGCCCCGCGCAGCGCGGACGCCCACTCGCCGGTCGTCACCCCGGCCCGGGCACACGCGATGGTGGCCTCGACCAGGTTCCGGTCGGTCTCGGCCGCCGCCCGCAAAGCGTCCAAAGTGGACTCGACCAGGGCGGTGTCGCGGGACTCGCGCCACTCCCGGATGGCGTCCACCGCGCGCTGCTCCACGACCGGGTCGATGGTCTCGATCGCCTGGGCGCCCTCGACCTGCAACGGCGACGGGGCGGTGGTGGTGAACTTGTTCACGCCCACCACGACGTCCTCGCCGGACTCGACCCGCCGCCGCCGTTCGGCCAGCGACGACACCAACGCCGACTTCATGTACCCGGACTCGACGGCCGCCACCGCGCCGCCCATCGCCTGCACGCGGTCGATCTCGGCCCGCGCACCGGCCAGGATCTCGTCGACCTTGGCCTCGACGACCCGGGAACCGTCGAAGATGTCCTCGTACTCCAGCAGGTCCGTCTCGTAGGCCAGCACCTGCTGCATCCGCAGCGCCCACTGCTGGTCCCACGGCCGGGGCAGGCCCAGGGCCTCGTTCCACGCGGGCAGCTGGATCGCGCGGGCGCGGGCGTCGCGGGACAGCGACACCGCGAGCATCTCCAGCACGATCCGCTGGACGTTGTTCTCCGGCTGGGCCTCGGTCAGCCCCAGCGAGTTGACCTGCACGCCGTACCGGAACCGCCGGTGCTTCGGGTTCTCGATGCCGTACCGGTCGCGGGTGATCTCGTCCCACAACCGGACGAACGCCCGCATCTTGCACATCTCCTCGACGAACCGCACCCCGGCGTTCACGAAGAACGAGATGCGCGCGACCACCTCGCCGCGCCGCTCCTCGGGCACCTGCCCGGAGTCGAACACCGAGTCCAGCACGGCGATCGCGGTGGACATCGAGTAGGCGATCTCCTGCGCCGGCGTCGCGCCCACCTCCTGGAGGTGGTACGAGCAGATGTTGATCGGGTTCCACTTCGGCACGTTCGACACGGTCCACGCCACCATGTCGGTGATCAGCCGCAGGCTCGGGCCGGGCGGGAACACGTAAGTGCCCCGGGACAGGTACTCCTTGATGATGTCGTTCTGCGTCGTGCCGGACAGCGCGGCGCGGTCCGCGCCCTGCTCCTCCGCGACGCTGACGTACAGCGCGAGCAGCCACATGGCGGTCGCGTTGATCGTCATGGACGTGTTGGCCTCGGCCAGCGGGATCCGGTCGAACAGCTGCCGCATGTCGCCGATGTGGCCGATCGGCACGCCGACCTTGCCCACCTCGCCCTTGGCCAGCTCGTCGTCGGGGTCGTAGCCGGTCTGCGTCGGCAGGTCGAACGCCACGGACAGCCCGGTCTGCCCCTTGGCGAGGTTGCGGCGGTAGAGCTCGTTGGACGCGGTGGCGCTGGAGTGGCCCGCGTAGGTGCGCATCACCCACGGGCGGTCGCGCTCACCGTCGGCCGGGTACGGCACGGCAACCTCCTACGAGTTCGTCCCCCGTAGCGTACTGACGAGTAACACAGCCGCCGGCGTGCCGTTGCTCACTGAATCGGTGCCGGAGGAGCATGGACGCCGTGACCGCGCTCACCCAGACCCTGCTCCTGGTCGTGGTCCTGACCGCCCTGGCGCTCGTGCTGCGCTGGGCGTTCGGCAACGACCGACGTGCCGTCCCCGATTACACCGGAGAGGACTTCGGCCTGCTCAGTGAAGTGGCCGCGGTACCCACCGGCGAGGCCGCGGACGTCCTCGCCGGACGCCTGCGCGAGGCGGGCATCAGGACCACGGTCGTGCGCCGCGGCGACATCCACCGCCTGCTCGTGTGGCCCGCGGACGCGGCCGACGCCAAGCTCCTGCTCCACTGACCCCGGACTGTCGTACCCGCCTGGGATGCTGCCCCCATGACCGGACCGGAAGCCAAGGCGGACCTCCAGCACTACCTGGACACCGCCCGCGACGCCCTGCTGTGGAAGCTCGACGGCCTGTCCGAGTACCACGTCCGCCGACCCCTCACCCCCACCGGCACCAACCTGCTGGGCCTGGTCAAGCACCTGGCCGGGGTCGAGGCGGGCTACTTCGGCGACACGTTCGGCCGCCCGTTCCCCGAGGACCTGCCCTGGATGTCGGAGGACGCCGAGCCCAACGCCGACATGTGGGCGACCGCCGACGAGTCCCGCGAGGACGTCCTCGCCCTCTACCGCCGAGTCCGGTCCCACGCGGACCGCACCATCGACGAACTGGACCTGGACGCCCCCGGCAGCGTCCCGTGGTGGCCGGAGGACCGCCGCCGGGTGACCCTGCACCGCGTCCTGGTCCACCTGATCGCCGAGACGAACCGCCACGCCGGCCACGCCGACATCGTGCGCGAGCTGATCGACGGCACCGCCGGCCTGCGAGCCGACAACGACAACCTGGCCGGGGGCGACGAGCCCTGGTGGGAGGACTACCGCGACCGCCTGGAGCGGACCGCCAGGGAGGTCGGCGACCGGGCGTGACCCCTTGACCGGCGGCGCGGAGCACGACCGCGGCGAGCGCCTCGGCGGATCAGGGCGTGCTCCCCGCTCCCGTGCCGCGTCCCGCTATTCCTCGACCCACTCGAGCAGGTCGCCGGGCTGGCATTCGAGCACCCGGCACATGGCTTCCAGGGTGCTGAACCGGACGGCCTTGGCCCGACCGTTCTTCAGCACCGCCACGTTCGCCGGCGTGAGCCCGACCCGCTCGGCGAACTCCCCCACGCTCATCTTGCGCTTGGCCAGCTCGACGTCGATGCGCACCACGATCGGCATCAGATGACCGCTTCCAGGTCGGACCGCAACGTGGTGGCCTGCCGCAGCAGCGCACGCATCACCACCATCAACAGCCCCACCACGGCGACCCCCACCGTCATCAGGAACAGCTGGATCGGCAGGCCGGGGTCACTGGCGTTGAAGCCGACGTAGAGGAACACCCCCGCCAGCACCACCCACCCGGCGGCGACGGCCCACACGATCGCGTCCACCCACACCAGGGACGCCTGGCTGAAGATCCGGTCCTTCTTCACCAGGGTGAGCAACTTCCAGGTGGCCACGACCACCACCTGGGCGCACAGCACCCAGAACACCGACACCGCGGTCATGGGCCACCTCAGGTACGCCATCTCCGGGGCTTCCCGCGCCATGTGCGCGAACTGCCCCGGCAGCGACATGACCTGGAGCAGGACCAGCACCCCGAACAGCACCACGAGGAAAACCCGGAGTGGGACCACCACTCGACGCTCTGCGAACATGCATCGAGTATCGCTAGCTACCTATCGAAAGTCAATCGGTAGCCAGCGCCTCTCGATGCTTCACCCGAGCGGCTCCTCACCCACGCGTCACCAGAGCGCCTCACCAGCACCGGAGCGAGCACCCGCCGATCGGCGGAACGGCCGCCCGGGCGAGTCGTCAGCCGGTGACCCGGTCGACCGTCGCCCCGAGCTTGCGCAGGTTCTCCACGAACCCCGGGTACCCGCGCTCGATGTGGAAGATCTCGTAGACCTCGGTGGCCCCGTCCGCGCACAGCCCGGCCAGCACCAGCCCGGCGCCAGCACGGATGTCCGAGGCCCACACCGGCGCACTCGACAGCCGCTCGACCCCGCGCACCACCGCGTGGTGGCCGTCGGTCCGGGCGTCCGCCCCGAGCCGAACCATCTCCTCGATGAACCGGAACCGCGCCTCGAACAGGTTCTCGGTGATCATCGACGTGCCCTCGGAGACGCTGGACAGCGCGATGGCGAACGGCTGGAGGTCGGTCGCGAAGCCGGGGTACGGCAGCGTCACGAAGTCCACCGACTGCGGGCGGCCGTCCTGCACCACCCGGAACCCGTCCCCGCCGAACGTGGTGACCTCGGCCCCCGCCATCCGCAGCTTCTCCAGCACCAGGTCCAGGTGGTGCGGGTCCACGCCGCGCACCGTGATGTCCCCCCGCGTCATCGCCGCGGCGAACGCCCAGGTGGCCCCGACGATCCGGTCGCCGATGACCCGGTGCTCCGTGGGCGACAACGACTCCACGCCGTGCACGGTGAGCGTCGACGTCCCCGCGCCCTCGATCCGCGCGCCCATCTCCTGGAGCATCACGCAGATGTCCACGATCTCCGGCTCGCGCGCCGCGTTGTCGATCACCGTCGTGCCCTTGGCCAGCACCGCGGCCATCAGGATGTTCTCGGTGGCCCCGACGCTCGGGAAGTCCAGCCAGATCTGAGCCCCGTGCAGGCCCTCGGCCTCGGCCACCACGCACCCGTGCTCGATCTCGCTGTGCGCACCGAGCTTCCGCAGCCCGTTCTGGTGCATGTCCAACGGCCGCGAGCCGATCGCGTCCCCGCCGGGCAACGCCACCACGGCCCGCTTGCACCGCCCGACCAACGGCCCGAGCACGCACACCGAAGCCCGCAGCTTGCCCATCGCCTCCGAGTCGGCCCGGTGGTTGAGCTCGGCCGGCGTCGTGATGGTCACCACGCCCCCGTCCAGCGTCACCGAACAGCCCAGGCTGCGCAGGACGTCGGCCATCAGCGGCACGTCCAGGATCTCCGGGCAGTTGGTGATGGTGGTCGTGCCCTCCGCCAGCAGCGCGGCGGCCATCAGCTTCAACACGCTGTTCTTCGCGCCGACGACCTCGACCTCGCCGACCAGCCGCGCACCGCCCTGAACCCGGAAGTGCTCGCTCACCAAGGGAAACTCCTCAAGTCGGTTCTGTGCGCAATCGTACGGACGGACTGAATCAAGCCAGTGCCCGGAGCCCCTTACAGTGCTGGCATGGCGGTTCACCTCACCAAGATCTACACCCGGGTCGGCGACGACGGCACCACCGGCCTCGGCGACTTCAGCCGGGTTCCCAAGACCTCGCCCCGGATCACCGCGTACGCCGACGTCGACGAGACCAACGCCGCCCTCGGCGTGGCCCTCGCCCTCGGCCGGTTGGACGACGACGTGACCGAAGTCGTCCGCAAGGTCCAGAACGACCTGTTCGACGTGGGCGCGGACCTCTGCACCCCCGTCGTGGAGAACCCGAAGTACCCGCCGCTGCGGGTGACCCAGGCCTATGTGGACCGCCTGGAGGGCTGGTGTGACGAGTACAACACGCGGGTCGGCAAGCTCGACTCGTTCATCCTCAACGGCGGTACCCCCGGTGCCGCCCTGCTCCACCAGGCCCGCACCATCACGCGTCGGGCGGAACGCAGCACCTGGGCCCTCATCGAGGCCGAGCCGGACCGGACCGGCACCCTGACCGCCAAGTACCTCAACCGCCTGTCGGACCTGCTGTTCATCCTCGCCCGGGTGGCCAACCCCGACGGCGACGTCCTCTGGCAGCCGGCCGGCAACGCCTGACCACCGACCCTACCGCTTCCGCAGCTTCCGCTTGTGCCACAGCCAGGCGACCACCACCAAGGCGTACACGAGCAGAGCGCCGATCGTCGGGACGTACCAGGGCGCGTCGGGCAAGGCGGCACGCAGCCCGATCCGCGCCAGGAACAGCACCGCGAACCCGATCAACCAGACCGCGATGGGCAGGCGTGCAGAGCTGTCCGAAGACATGCGACCTCATTCCTCGCGCGTGCTCACCGGGCATCGCGCCGGTTGAACACAGCGGCCGACACGACGACGACGACGGCGGTCTGTACCGCGAAGACCGCCCAGCCGAGCCAGGGATCGACGTCCGACACCCCTTCAGGGAGGACGACGCTGAGTCCGATGACCGTGGGCCAGTACTCGCCCAACGTCGACGCCGGCCCGGAGACGAGCGGAAAGACGATCAACGGTAGGACGTAGACGACGGCCACCATCGTGAGCACCACACCGGCGGTGTGACGCATGAGCACCGCGACAGCCGTCCCGAAGACGCCAAGGGTGCCCAGGTAGAGGCCCGAACCGAGCACCGCGCGCACCACCGCGGCATCCGGCAGCAGGCCGAACAGTTCGGCGTCCCGGTGGAAACCGGCCGTCAGGACGACGGCCGTCGAGGCGAGCACCACACCGAGGACGAACCCGAAGCCGCCGATCACCGCCAGTTTCGCAGCGAGGAAGCGCAGCCTGCGCGGGGCCATCAGCAGCGAGCTGCGGATCATCCCGTGGCTGAACTCGTTCGACGCGAACAACGCGCCGATCACCGCGACGCCGATCTGCGTCAGCACCAGCGCCGTCGCCACCGGGGCGAGCAATGCGCCCACCGGACCGCCGGTGGCCGAAGCTGTCGCCGGCCCGCCCGCGAGCGCCAATCCGACCACCAGCGCCATCGTCGGCACCGTGCAACCGACCAACGTCCACCACACCGCACGCTGCGTGCGAATTTTGATCCATTCCGCGTGCACCACGCGGGGCAACTCGACGAGTAATGGAGGCACGTCTCAGTAGGCCTTTCCGTCATACTCGACGCTCGCGCCGGTGATCTTCATGAACGCTTCCTCCAGCGAACCGCTCTCGTCACCGAGGCCGTGCAGGGAAAGCGCATTCTGAGCCGCCAGCTCACCCACCTCGCTCCGCTTCAGCCGGGTGACGACGAGCACGTCCGGCGAGCGTCTTTCGACGTTCCCTCCGGCCATTTCCAGCACCGTGGTGAGCGCGTCCGCGTGCGGCGTCTCCACTCGAACCCGGTTCTCCTGCGCGCCGTCGATGAAACGCCGCGTCTCGGTGTCCGCGATCAACCGGCCCCGGCCTATTACCACCAAGCGGTCGGCGGTCCCCTCCACCTCCACCATCAGGTGCGAGGAGACCAGGACCGTGCGCCCTTCGTCCGCCAAGGTCCGCAGCAGGTTCCTGACCCAGTGGATGCCCGTGACGTCGAGTCCGTTCAACGGTTCGTCCAGCAGCAACGTGTGCGGATCGCCGAGCAGAGCGGTCGCGAGACCGAACCGCTGGCTCATGCCGAGCGAGAACGTCTTGACCCGCTTGTCCGCCACGTCCTCCAGGCCGGTGCGGCCGAGGACTTCGTCCACCCGCCGGAACGGTATTCCGTTCGACGCGGCAAGGATCCGCAGATGACTACGCGCGCTCCGCCCGGGGTGTGCGGACCGGACGTCGAGGAGAGCACCCACCTCCCGCAACGGGTGGTCGAGTTCGTGGTATCGCCGACCATTGACCGTGGCCGTTCCCGAGGTCGGCCGGTCCAGCCCCAACACCAAACGCATGGTGGTCGACTTCCCTGCGCCATTCGGGCCGAGAAAACCGGTGATCAAACCAGGGCGCACCCGAAAGCTCAGATCATCGACAGCGGTCCTCGTGCCGTAAACCTTGCTGAGGCCGGTAGCCTCGATCATGATGCCCCCGCTCGTGGCGTCCGACGGGCTGCACTCGGCACGCTCACCGATCGACCGGCCCGATGCTACAAGTCCCGGCCGTCGGGCACGGGCCGAATCGAGTACCACTTCCCACTCGGCACGTGGCGATCGAGCGATGCGCAGGGCAGGCGTCGTCCGGCTGCGGTCACCCCAGCCGTGGGGCTGCGATCACCCCAGCGCTGGACCGGATCAGCGCACACGGCCGCCGCCGCGACTGCGGACGCTCAGCGCACCACGGAATCAGGAGCCGGTTCGCCGGCCACCGCCGCGCACGACCCCGGCAGCACGTCAGCAGGGACTACGAAGCCCAGGGAATGGAACGGCCCGGAGGCGCGGACTCCAGCCAGGACAAGAAGCCGGTCAACGCATCCGGGCCCATGGCGATCTCGACGACTTCGCCGTCCACCCCACGACACCGCAGCACCACCGCACCGGCGGGCATCGCGTAGGTCTCGGAAGCCGTCGGCTCGCGCCGGTCGTCGATCTCGAAGCCGTCGCGGTGGATCACGCGGTCAGGTCCGGCTCGCAGGCTCAGCACCCGCGACCACACGAACGAATCCCCGCGGTAGTGCCCGACGCCCAGGTGCCACCCGCGACCGCTGACGTCGAGCCTGGACCGCAGGGCCACGTGCACCCCTCCGGCTCTCAGCAGGCGGATCCGGCGCCACGTGACGTACGCGAGGACCACCACCGCGACGAACAGGACCACCCCGACGACTTCGGCGATCCCCACGGCGCTTGTCCGCTCGTCCGCGTCAGGCCGAGTGGCCGGCGGCGCGGAGCCGCGCGATTGCCCTGGCCCGTTCCACGTCGTCCGAGTCCCGCAGGGACGACCGGGCTTCCTCCACGTCGATCTCGTCGGCCAGTTCGGCGGCCTCGGCGAGGACGCTCACGCCGTCACCCGTGACGGACAGGAACCCGCCGTGCACGGCCGCGGTCACGAGTTCGTTCTCCACGGTCCGGATGCGGACCACGCCACCCTCGACCAACTGCCCCAGCACGGGCTCGTGGCCGGGCAGGATGCCGATCTCGCCCTCGGTCGTCTGCGCGACCACCGAGGTGGCCGTGCCGGACCACAGGCGGCGTTCCACGGCGACCAGCTGGACGGTCATCTCGGCCACGCGCATCTCCCTATGTCTGGCGCTGGAGTCCTGTGCAGTCTAAACGGTCGCCCGAAGCCCACGCCGCCCCAGCCACCCTCAGCCGCGGCCGACGTGCGGTACCACTCGCCCGGCGGTCGCTCCAACGGTGGTCGAAGCCGCCGCACTCGACGCCGCTACCACGGCGAACGCGTAGAAGCCCCACGGGTAGGCGATACCCGCAGTGAGCATGGCGCCCCCATCAGTGGACCACAGATGGCCCCGATGCGGCCAATCCCTTGCCGACCACCCAGCACGGTAGCCCGGTTCCGATCTTCGTGAACACGTCCCGCGTACGGGTGCACCAGCACCTGCGCGTCGAACAGCAAGCCGCCGCCGGCACCGCCGCGTGACACCGTCACCCGACAACCGGACGCTCGGCAACGCCGACCCCACCGCCGACCCGACGAACCACAGCTCCGCTCGCAGATGCCGGTGTGAGCCGCCATTCCTTGTCCTGCAACAGAACCGGCAGCACGGTCCCGAGCGCCACCAGGCCGAAACCGTCCAACAACACCGCCGCCCAGCTCACCGGCAGCACCCAGCGCCCCGGCCACGACACCTCTCTCGTGTCCGAAGTGGACAGCCACCCGACCCCGGCGCGCGGGGGGTGGGTCGTCACCGACCCACCGGGCGGACACTTTCCATCCAGTGGAAGAGTGGGCACGTGCCGACGAGCGAACCAGTCCCGCGATCCCTCCTGGGCCGCGCGTTCACCCTGCTCTCCGTCTTCACCGCGGACCGCCCCTCGGCCACCCTCTCCGAGCTGAGCCGCCATTCCGGCCTCCCGCTCAGCACCACGCACCGCCTGGTCCAGGAGCTGATCGCCCACCGGGCCCTGGACAAGGACGGGTCCGGCCGCTTCACCATCGGCCTGCGGCTGTGGGAACTGGGCGCGCTGTCCCCCGGCGCACTGGACCTCCGGGAACGGGCCCTGCCCTACCTGGAGGACCTCTTCGAGGTGACCCACCACAACGTGCAGCTGGCCATCCGGGACGACCTGGAGGTCGTCTACGTGGAACGGATCTCCGCCAAGGACGCCGTCAACGTCGTCACGCGGATGGGTTCGCGGCTGCCCCTGCACGCCACCGGCGTGGGCCTGGTGCTGCTCGCCTACGCCCCGCCGGAGGTCCAGGAACGGGCGCTCGACACCGAGCTGAAGCAGTTCACCAAGCACACCATCACCACGCCGAACGCCCTCAGGTCCGCGCTGGCCACCGTCCGCCGCGACGGCTACGCCATCTCCGACCGGCAGATCGAGACCATCACGTACTCCGTCGCGGCCCCGGTGAGAGGTCCGGGCGGCGACGTGGCGGCGGCCGTCTCCGTGGTGGTCCCCACCCAGACCCGCACCGACACCGTCCTGCCGGCCGTACGCGCCTGCGGGAGGGCCATCTCCCGTGCCTTGGGCTGGCGCAGGGTCTGACCGGCATGGGCCCCGGCTCAAGCTGCCGCGCCCGCTCCGCCGAGCCGGCGACCTCCACGGGGTCCTCACGGCCACCCACACCTCATGGCCACCCGCACACCTCATGGCCGGCCGCACCCCGGTCCGGCGAACGAAGAAGGCCCGCCCGACCGCAACGGTCGAGCGGGCCTCTCGCGAACCGGGAACCCTACTTGCCGGCCAGCTTCTTGGCGTTGGCCTCGACGTCGTCGAGCCCGCCGCAGCTGAAGAACGCCTGCTCCGGGAAGTGGTCGAACTCGCCCTTGCAGACCCGGTCGAACGCCTCGATGGTGTCCTTGATCGGGACGAACGAACCCGGCTGACCGGTGAACTTCTCGGCCACGATGAAGTTCTGGCCGAGGAAGCGCTCCAGCCGACGGGCGCGACCGACGAGGACCTTGTCCTCCTCGGACAGCTCGTCCATGCCGAGGATGGCGATGATGTCCTGCAGTTCCTTGTACTTCTGGAGGATCCGCTTGACCTCCTGCGCGACCCGGTAGTGCTCCTCGCCCACGACGGAGGGCTCCAGGATCCGGGACGAGGAGGACAGCGGGTCCACCGCCGGGTAGATGCCCTTCTGGGAGATCGGACGGGAGAGCTCCGTCGTCGCGTCCAGGTGGGCGAAGGTGGTCGCCGGGGCGGGGTCGGTGTAGTCGTCCGCGGGCACGTAGATGGCCTGCAGCGAGGTGATCGACTTGCCCCGGGTCGACGTGATGCGCTCCTGGAGCTCACCCATCTCGTCGGCCAGCGTCGGCTGGTAGCCCACGGCCGAGGGCATCCGGCCCAGCAGGGTCGACACCTCGGAACCGGCCTGGGTGAACCGGAAGATGTTGTCGATGAACAGCAGCACGTCCTGGTTCTGGACGTCGCGGAAGTACTCCGCCATGGTCAGCGCGGACAGCGCGACCCGCATGCGCGTGCCGGGCGGCTCGTCCATCTGGCCGAAGACGAGCGCGGTGTCGCCGAGGACGCCCATCTCCTCCATCTCCAGCAGGAGGTCGGTGCCCTCACGGGTGCGCTCGCCGACGCCGGCGAACACCGACGTGCCGGAGAACTCGCGGGCGATACGGGTGATCATCTCCTGGATGAGCACCGTCTTGCCCACGCCCGCGCCGCCGAACAGGCCGATCTTGCCGCCCTTGACGTACGGGGTCAGCAGGTCGATGACCTTGATGCCCGTTTCCAGGATCTCGGTCTTGCCCTCCAGCTGGTCGAACGGCGGGGCCTTGCGGTGGATGCCCCACTGCTCGCCGTCCCGGCCCAGGCCCGGCGCGTCCAGGCAGTCGCCCAGCGCGTTGAACACGTGGCCCTTGACGACGTCGCCGACCGGCACCTGGATGGCGTTGCCGGTGTCGGAGACGGTCGCGCCGCGGATCAGGCCGTCGGTCGGCTGCATGGAGATGGTGCGGACCAGGTTGTCACCCAGGTGCTGGGCGACCTCCAGGGTCAGCGTCTTGGCCACCGCTTCGTAGGTGATCTCGACGTGCAAGGCGTTGAACAGCTCGGGCACCGCGTCGCGCGGGAACTCCACGTCGACGACGGCACCGATCACCCGGACCACACGGCCGGTGCGGGTGGTGGTGGCAGTAGCACTCATGTCACTCATCACTTCCTGCGCCCCCGGTAAGCGCGGAGGCGCCACCGACGATCTCGCTGATCTCCTGGGTGATCTGGGCCTGGCGGGCCGCGTTCGCCTGACGGCTGAGGTTGCGGACCAGTTCGGTGGCGTTGTCCGTCGCCGCCTTCATCGCGGTCCGCCGGGCCGCCGACTCCGACGCCGCCGCGTCCAGCAGTGCCGAGAACAGCCGGGTCTTGACGTACTTGGGCAGCAACGCCCCCAGCAGCGTCTCGGCGTTCGGTTCGAACGAGTACACCGACTGGAGCTTGGCCTGCTCCGGCTGGTACTCGACCTGCATCGGGGCGATGCGCTTGGCCGTCGGCTGCTGGCTGAGCATCGACTTGAACTCGGTGTACACGACGTGCAGCTCGTCCACGCCCTGGCCACCGTCCTCGGTGCCCTCGACGAACGCCGGCACCAGCAGGTCGCCCGCCTCCGCCGCGTTGACGTAGTGCGGGAGCTGGGAGAACCCGCTCCACTCGCCCGCGATCTCGCGCCGGCGGAACCGGTAGTAGCCCGCGCCCTTGCGGCCGATGACGTAGAGGACCGGCTCCTTGCCCTCCGACCGCAGCAGCGAGAACAGCTCCTCGGCGGCCTTGAGCACGTTGGCGTTGTAGCCGCCGCACATGCCCTTGTCGCTGGTCACGACCAGCACGCCGGCCCGCTTCGGGGCCTTGCGCTCGGTCAGCAGCGGGTGGTCGAGGTTGGCCGAGGCGCTCGCCAGCGCGGAGAGCACCCCGGTGATCTCCTCCGAGTACGGCTTCGACGCCGCGACCCGGGCCTGCGCCTTGGCCAGGCGCGAAGTGGCGATGAGCTCGTACGCCTTGGTGATCTTCTTGGTCGAGTTGACCGTTCGGATCCGTTGGCGCAGCTCGCGAATCTGTGCCGCCATGCCTACGTCACTTCTCGGTCGGAGCGGGTCGGTTGACCTTGACCGACTCGTGTCCGACCTTGTCGGCGTCCATCGCGTCCGCCGGGGCCTCGTTCACAACCGTGGCGCCGTTGGAAGCGGTGAACTGCTGCTTGAACGCGTTGACGGCGTCCACGATGCCCTTTTCGGTGTCGTCCGACAACTTCTTGGACTCGCGGATGTCCGACAGGATCACCTCGTGGCTGCGCCGCACGTGGTCCAGGAACTCCGACTCGAAGCGGCGCACGTCGGCGACCGGGATCGAGTCGTAGTGGCCGTTGGTGCCGAGGTAGATGGAGACGACCTGCTCCTCCATCGGGACCGGCGAGTACTGGCCCTGCTTGAGCAGCTCCACCAGGCGGGCACCGCGGTCCAGCTGGGCGCGCGAGGCGGCGTCGAGGTCCGAGGCGAAGGCGGAGAACGCCTCCAGCTCGCGGAACTGCGACAGGTCCAGGCGCAGCGAGCCGGCGACCGTCTTCATCGCCTTGGTCTGCGCGGCGCCACCGACGCGGGACACCGAGATGCCCACGTTGACGGCCGGCCGCACACCGGCGTTGAACAGGTCCGACTCCAGGAAGCACTGGCCGTCGGTGATGGAGATGACGTTGGTCGGGATGTACGCCGAGACGTCGTTGGCCTTGGTCTCGATGATCGGCAGACCGGTCATCGAGCCGCCGCCCATGTCGTCGGACAGCTTCGCGCAGCGCTCCAGCAGGCGCGAGTGCAAGTAGAAGACGTCGCCCGGGTAGGCCTCGCGACCCGGCGGGCGGCGCAGCAGCAGCGAGATCGCGCGGTACGCCTCGGCCTGCTTGGTCAGGTCGTCGAAGATGATCAGGACGTGCTTGCCCTGGTACATCCAGTGCTGGCCGATGGCGGAGCCGGTGTAGGGCGCGAGCCACTTGAAGCCGGCCGAGTCGGACGCGGGGGCGGCGACGATGGTGGTGTACTCCAGCGCGCCCGCCTCCTCCAGCGCGGTCTTGACGCCCGCGATGGTGGAGCCCTTCTGGCCGATGGCGACGTAGACGCAGCGGACCTGCTGCTTCGGGTCGCCCGACTCCCAGGCCTTCTTCTGGTTGATGATCGTGTCGATGCAGACCGCGGTCTTGCCGGTCTTGCGGTCGCCGATGATCAGCTGGCGCTGGCCGCGGCCGATCGGGGTCATCGAGTCGATGGCCTTGATGCCGGTCTGCATCGGCTCGCCCACCGGCTGGCGCTGCAGCACCGACGCCGCCTGGAGCTCCAGGGCGCGGTTGTCGTCGGCGACGACGTCGCCGAGGCCGTCGATCGGCTGGCCGAGGGGGTTGACCACGCGGCCGAGGAAGCCGTCGCCGACGGGCACGGAGAGCACCTGGCCGGTCCGCTTGACCTCCTGGCCCTCTTCGATCTTGTCGAAGTCACCCAGGATGACCGCGCCGATCTCGCGCACTTCCAGGTTCAGGGCCACGCCGAGCACGCCGCCGGGGAACTCCAGCAGCTCGTTGGTCATGGTGCCGGGCAGACCCTCGACGATGGCGATGCCGTCGTAGGTCTCCGCGACGACGCCGACCTCTTCCCGGCTGACTTCCGGGGAGTAGGTCGAGACGTACTTCTCGATCGCACTGCGGATCTCGTCCGACGAGATCGTCAGCTCCGCCATGTCGTTCCTGCTCTCACTTCGTTAAAGGAAAGGGGCTTGTGGGCCGCGGTTCCGGTTCGGTCAGCCGGCGAGGTCGCGGCGCAGTGCCGCCAGCCGACCGGCCACGCTGCCGTCGATGACCTCGTCGCCGATCTTGATCAGCAGTCCGCCGCGCAGCGTGGGGTCGACCTCCACGTGCAGCGCGATCGGCCTGGAGTAGATCCGGGTCAGCGTGGCTTCGAGGCGGTCCTGCTGTGCCGCGTCCAGCTCGACGGCGGAACGGACGTGGGCGACGGAACGTTCCCGGCGCTTGGCCGCGAGCGCGGCGAGGTCGGCCAGCCCACCGACGACGCCCTGGCCGCGCGGGTTGCGCACCAGTTGGTCGACCAGCACCTTGGTGGTGTCGTCGACCTTGCCCGCGACGAGGCTGTCCACCAGCGAGACCTTGCCCCCGGCGTCCGCCGTCGGGTCGGTCAGCGCGAGCTCCAGCCGGTAGTTGCCGGCGATGATCCGGCCGAGTCGGAACAGCTCGTCCTCGACGGTGTCGAGCCTGCCGTCCCGTTCGGCCCGCACCAGCAGCGTGGTGCGGGCCAGCGACTCGACGCCGTCGACCAGCTCACGCGGGCTGGACCAGCGCACGGTGACGACCGTGGCCATCACCTGGAGGGTCTCGCCGGAGACCTTCCCGTCGAGCAGGCCGCGCAGCAGCTGCTCGCGGGCGGCGGGCTCGGTCGAGGCGTCGGCCAGCGCCCGGCGCAGCGAGGGCTGCCCGGAGAGCAGACCGACCACCGCGAACAGTTCCTCGCCGAGCTTGCCCAGGACCGCGTTGTCCCCGGTCCCGGCGGCGCTGTCGAGGATCTCCAGCAGCCGCAGCTCGGCGGCGGCCAGCGCGTCGCGGCTGGCGGCGTGCAGCGTCATCGGCGTTCCTTCACTTGACGGCCGGAGCCGCGGTGTCGTCGAGCTCCGAGAGGAACCGGTCGACGGTGCCCCGGCGGCGCACCTCGTCCTCCAGCGACTCGCCCACGACCCGGTCGGCCAGGTCGATGGCCAGCCTGCCCAGCTCGCCGCGCAGTTCCGCGACGATCTGCGCGCGCTGGGTCTCCAGCTGCGTCTGGCCCTGCGCGACGATCCGCGCGGACTCCTCCTGCGCCTTGGCGCGCAGCTCGCTGATGATCTGCTCGCCCTCGATGCGGGCGTCGTCCCGGATGCGGGCCGCCTCGGCCCGCGCCTCGGCGAGCTGCGCCTTGTACTCCTCGAGCGTCCGCTGGGCCGCGGCCTGCGCCTGCTCGGCCTTCTCGATCCCGCCCTCGATCTTGGCGGCACGTTCCGCGTACAACGTCTCGAAGCGCGGCGACACGAACTTCTTGATGACGAAGAACAGCAGCAGGAACGCGATCAGGCCGACGATGATCTCGGACGTGTGCGGGAGCACCGGGTTGATCGGCTCTTCCGCTGCCGCCAGGATGAGGGTATTCATCACCAACTCCTAATGCGATGAACGGATCAGGCGGTCGCGAGGAAGTACACGACGAAGCCGAGCAGTGCGAGCACCTCGACGATGGCGAACGTCGTCCAGGCGAGGCTCAGCAGCACGCCACGGGCCTCGGGCTGACGGGCGGTGCCGTTGATGACCGAGGAGAAGATCAGACCCACGCCGATGCCGGGGCCGATCGCGGCGAGGCCGTAGCCGATCGCGGCGAGACCCTGGTTGAGGCTGGAGAAATCCTGAGCAAGAGTGATAGCGCTCACTTGTGCTGTTCCCTTTCCAACTCGGTCCGCGAACACTCGCGGATCGGAGGCTTGTTGTTTCTCAGTGCTCTTCCGACATCGCCGCGCCGATGTAGTTGGCGGACAGAAGAGCGAAAATGTAGGCCTGGAGCACCATGATCAGCGCTTCGAGGAACGTCAGCGCGATGGCGAAGAGGAAGGCGATCGGCGCCACCACGACGGTGATGCCGCCGCTGAACAGCAGAGCCTCACCGGCGAGGGTGAACACCATCAGCAGCAGGTGGCCCGCGAACATCGCCGCGAAGACTCGGATGGCGAGCGTCAGCGGGTTCAGCACGAACTTCTGGAAGAACTCGATCGGGATCAGCAGGATGAGCACGAACCAGGGCGCACCGGGCGGCATGGTGGCGTGCTTCAGGTAGCCGACGAAACCGTGGCGCTTGAACCCGACGTAGTGGTAGACCGGGTAGATGACCAGCACCGAGACGGCCAGCGGGAATCCGATGTGGGCCAGCGTCGGGAACTGGATGAACGGGATGAGCCCGAACAGGTTGTTCACCAGGACGAACGTGAAGACGGTGAGGATGAGCGGCACGAAGGGCTTGAAGTCCTTGCCGCCGATCTGCTCACGCGCGATGGAGTTGCGGCCCAGGTCGTAGACCGACTCGGCGGCGAACTGGAACTTGCCCGGGACGAGCTTCAGCCTGCGGGTAGCCGCGATGAAGAAGGTCCCGATGATGAGCACCGACAGCACCAGCAGGACCATGGGCTTGTCGACGGACCCGAAGATCGCCGGGGGGAAGAAGTCCTTCACACCGGGTGCGACGAACTCGCCACCCGAGGCCAGCACCAACGTGGTCACTGTGTTCCTTCCGGTTCTCCCGGCCGGCGTTCACTCCGCCGGGGGAATCGTCACGATCGGGACAAACGTACCTTACGCACCGCACGCGCCCGCGAGAGGCACCCCCACCTAGCAGGGGCGTCCCGTCTGCGCGCACCGTACCAGCCGGTAGATCAGGTGTTGCTCGGGGTGGGGATGATCACTTGACTGCGACTGCGCTTGGAAGCGCGGACCTCCATGAAGGTGGCCACCACGATGGTCGCGGCCATGGTCAGCGCGAGCGCGTTCACGTGCAGCACGGGGAACTTGCGCAGCAGCACCATCACCACGACGAGCAGGATGAGCTTGCCGAGGAAGCCGCCGAACGCGGCGATCATGATGAACTGCACCGGCAGCGCGGCCGTGCGGTGCATCAGCCAGAGCGTGATCAGCGAGCACACGATGGCGAGCCCGCCGCCGATCAGCGCCGCGACCAGGCCGGGCACGCCGGCCAGCACGGTCCAGACCACCGCACCGACGGCGACGGTCGCGAGCGCCGCCCAGATCAGACCGCGGAACATCTCGCCCGCGAGCCGCTGGACGACTTTCTCGTGAGTCCACTCCTGGCTCATGTCACCCCTTCCCACTGTCACTACCAGTGTAAAAGGGGGTCTTGCGTCACCCGACGGTCGGGGGGTCGGGAGCACCCCACCTCGCGGAGGTCGGGGGGTCGGGAGCGCCCAGCCTCGCGGAGGTCGGGGGCGGGGCTGGAGCTGGAGCGCCCGGCCTCGCGGAGACCGGGTGGTCAGGAGCGCCCAGCCTCGCGGAGCTTGGGGATGGCCGAGACGACCAGCGCGAGCAGCAGCCCGATGGCCAGGCACCAGCCGACCACGGCCGCGTCGAACAGGGTCAGCGCCACCGTGCCGAACGCCAGCACCCCGGCCCACAGGTAGATCAGCAGCACCGCGCGGCGCTGGGAGTGGCCGATCTCCAGCAGGCGGTGGTGCAGGTGCATCTTGTCCGCGGAGAACGGGCTCTCGCCGCGCCGGGTGCGCCGCACCACGGCCATCAGCAGGTCGAGCATCGGCACGAACAGCACCGCCGCGACCACCAGCAGCGGGGACAGCAGGCCGAGCAGGTCGGTGGTCTGGATGGCGGTGCCGGAGCCCTCGATGAAGCGGTAGTTCAGCTTGCCGGAGGCGGAGGTGACGGCGGCGGCCAGCATCAGGCCGATCAGCATCGACCCGGAGTCGCCCATGAAGATGCGGGCGGGGTTGAAGTTGTGCGGCAGGAACCCCAGGCACGCGCCGGCCAGCGTGGCGGCGATCAGCGCGGGCGGGTAGGAGCCCACGTCGCCGCCGTTCTTGGCCAGCACACCGATGCAGAACGCGCACGTCGCGACGGCGGCGATCAGCCCGATGCCGGCGGCCAGCCCGTCCAGGCCGTCCACGAAGTTCATCGCGTTGACCATGGTGACCGCGAGCAGCACGGTCAGCAGCGCGCCCTGGTTCTGGTCGAGGACGAGCAGCGAACCGGTGTCCTTGCCGTCGTCGCCCCACGGCACCCAGAACAGCAGCCACTGGAGCCCGAACAGCACCAGGATGCCCGCCGACGTGACCTGCCCGGCGAGTTTCGTCAGGGAGTCCAGCTCGAACCGGTCGTCCAGGACGCCGACGAGGACGATCACCCCACCGCCGACGATGACCGCCCACGGGTCGTCGGAGAAGTCGAACGCGGCGCGCAGCACCGGCAGCTGGTGTGCGAGCAGCATCCCGCCGAGCACGCCGCCGTACATGGCGAGCCCACCCATCCGCGGCATGGGCTCGACGTGCACGTCCCGCTTGCGCGGGTAGGCCACCGCACCGATCCGGAACGCGAGCACGCGGACCAGACCGACCAGCAGGAACGTGACGACGGCGGCGGTCAGCGCGACGAGCAGGTACTCCCGGACGGGGAGGACGTTCGAGGTGTCGGGCAACGGGCCCACTGGAGCTAGCCCCTCGGGGGTGGGGTTTCGGACACTGCGGGCACCACGCTACTCCGATCGTGAAGATCCACTAGCGGGCGACCTCGACTTCGATCCCGAGCACCTCGCGCACGTCGGCGAGCGGGACCGCGCCTTCCCGCAGGACCACCGGATCGGGGCCGGTGAGGTCGACGATGGTGGACGCGATGTTCTCCTCGGCCGGGCCGCCGTCGAGGTAGACGCCCACGTCCTCGCCGAGTTGGTCCCAGGCCTCCTGGGCGGTGCCCGCCGGGGGGAAGCCGGACTTGTTGGCGCTGGAGACGGCCATCGGGCCGACGTCCCGGAGGAGTTCCAGGGCGACGGGGTGCAGGGGCATGCGGAGCATGCACGTGCCCCGGGTGTGCCCGAGGTCCCAGGCGAGGCTCGGGGCGTGGTGCAGCACCAGGGAGAGGCCGCCCGGCCAGAACGCCTCGATCAGGGCTCGGGCTTGGCGGGGGACGGAGATGACCAGGCCGTCGATGGTGGTCCAGGAGCCGACCAGGACGGGGACCGGCATGTCCGGGCCTCGGCCCTTGGCTTCGAGGAGGTAGCGGACGGCTTTGGCGTCGAAGGCGTCGCAGCCGATGCCGTAGACGGTGTCGGTCGGCAGGACGACCAGCCGCCCGGACCGCACCGCTCCGGCAGCGGCGGCTAGGCCGGCTGCGCGGTCGGACTGGACGCTGCAGTCGTAGAGCGTGCTCACGGTGTGGATCCTGGCACAGGTGGTTGGCGGGGAGCGGTGGAGGTCACAGGTGTGAGGGTGTTGGAGGGTGTTGGGAGTGGTTTTTGGGGGCGTTCACTTCGAGGGGGACGCCTGCGGAGTGTGGCCTCGGGTGGATTCAGTGGCTTGGGGTCTACGGGCGTAAAAGCGTCCTCGCCGGACGGGCAGACCGCCAAGGATCCCTTGCAAAGCTCTTCGAGCTTTGAGGTGCGGTGAGGTGGGGGTCTGCGTGTCATCCCCGTATGGCCAGGTCAAAGACAACCACATGCGTCAAGGGCAGATCGTGAAGCGGGTGCGGTGGTCGCGCGACCGATCTGCCCTTGACACATGCGGTTCCCTGCGGGCAGGCCATACGGGGATGACACGCAGAGGCAGAGGTGTGCGCGGGGCGCGGCAGCCCGTAGAAGAGCGCGGGGGTGTTGGGCGGCGAGGCGGAGGGGTGTGGTCAGGTTCGGCGGGCTGTGGCGAAGCGGGGGCGGCCTGCCAGGTCGGGGTGGTCTTTGACGTCCGTCAGGACTCGGCGGGCGGCGAGGAGGGCGGGTACCGAGTCGCCGTGGGTGTCGTCGTGCTCGATCGCCACGTGGCCGCCTGGTTTCAGCAGGCGGGCGGCGAGGGTTACCACGTGGCGGATCACGTCGAGGCCGTCCTTGCCGCCGAAGACCGCTGCGTGCGGGTCGTGGTCGGCTACCTCGGGTTGTACCGGGGTGCCCTCCGGGACGTAGGGCGGGTTGCAGAGGACCAGGTCCACCGATCCGTCCAGATCGGACAGTAGGCCCGGAACCGTGACGTCGCCCGAGTGCAGGTGGATCGGGGTGTCGCCGGCCGCGGTCCGGGCGTCGGCGTTGCGGCGGGCCCAGGAAAGGGCCACCGGGTCGCGTTCCACCGCGTGCACCACTGCGTCGGGGATCCTGTGGGCTACCGCCAGGGCCAGCGCGCCGGTGCCTGTGCAGAGGTCGACCACCAGGGGCTTCCCGCCCACTGTGGACAGTGCCCACTCCAGCAGCAGTTCGGTTTCCGGACGGGGGATGAAGACGCCCGGGCCCACGTCCAGGTCGATGCCGCCGAGGTGCGCCCAGCCGGTGATGTGTTGCAGCGGTACGCGCGTCATCCGCTTGCGCACCAACTGGTGCAGGGCTTCGAGGACCGGCGGGTCCACGAGCGGGATCAGGGGCAGGCGCGAGCGCTCCACGCCCAAAACGTGCGCGGCGAGTTGTTCCGCGTCGGCCCTGGGGCTGTCGACGCCCGCTGCGGCCAGCAGTCGTTCGGCTTCCAGCACGGCCAGCCGCAGCGGGTGTCGGGTCATGGGGAGAGCCTAGAGCCTAGAAGTTGATCATGTGGCCGGCCAGGCCGTGGACGGCTTCCTTGACCGCTTCGCTCAACGTCGGGTGCGCGTGGACGTTGCGGGCCACCTCGTGGACGGTGAGGTCCCACTGCTGGGCGAGGGTGAGTTCGGGCAGCAGTTCCGTCACGTCGGGGCCGATGAGGTGGCCGCCGAGGAGCTCGCCGTGCTTCTTGTCGCTGATCAGCTTCACGAAGCCGGTCGGGTCGGCGATGCCGTGGGCCTTGCCGTTGGCGGTGAAGGGGAACTTGGCCACCTGGACGTCGTAGCCCTTCTCGCGGGCCTGCGCCTCCGTGTAGCCGAAGCTCGCGATCTGCGGCTGGCAGAACGTCGCGCGCGGGATCATCGCGAAGTCGAGTTCCATGGTCTCCGCGCCGGCGATGGTCTCCGCGGCGATGATCCCCATGGACTCGGCCGCGTGCGCCAGCATCAGCTTCGCGGTCACGTCACCGATCGCGTAGATGTTGGGCACGTTGGTGCGGCCGCGGCCGTCCACCGCGATCGCCTTGCGCTCGGTGAGCCGCACGCCGGTGTTCTCCAGGCCGTAGCCCTCGACGCGCGGCTGGAAACCGATGGCCTGCATGACCTTGTCGGCTTCCAGGACCTCTTCCTTGCCGTCCTTGGAGACGGTGACGCGGACCTTCGCGCCGGTGTCGTCGATGGACTCCACGCGCGTTCCGGTCCGGACGTCGATGCCCAGGCGCTTGTAGCGCTTCGCGAGTTCCGTGGAGACCTCCACGTCCTCCAGCGGCACCATCCGGTCGAGGAACTCCACGATCGTGACCTTGACGCCGTAGTTGTGCAGCACGTAGGCGAACTCGACGCCGATCGCGCCGGCACCGGCGATGACCATGCTCTCCGGGAGGTCGGAGGAGAGGATCTGCTCCTCGTAGGTCACCACGCGCTCGGAGAGCTTCGTGCCGGGCAGCAGGCGGGTGGTCGCGCCGGCGGCGATGATGGCGTGCTCGAACGTGACCCGCTCGTCACCCACCTGGATGGTGTTGGCGTCGACGAAGGTCCCCTGGCCGTTGTACTCCGTGATGCCGTTCTTCTTCATCAGGAAGTGCACGCCCTTGACGCGCCCGTCCGCCACCTTGCGGCTGCGCTCGAAGGCCACGCCGTAGTCGAACTTCACCGCGCCGTCGACCTGGATGCCGTAGGTCTTCTGCTCGTGCGTGAACAGGTGGACCAGCTCGGCGTTGCGCAGCAGCGCCTTCGACGGGATGCAGCCCACGTTCAGGCACACCCCGCCCCAGTAACGCTCCTCGATGACCGCCGTCTTCAGCCCGAGCTGGGCCGCGCGGATCGCTGCGACGTACCCGCCTGGCCCCGCACCGAGGACCACGACGTCAAAGTGTGCGCTCATGAACGACACATTAGGTGCCCAGTTGGTCCGACAAGAACTCGACGACGCGACGCCACGCGTCCGCGCGCGCCGCGGCCGTGGCCGCCGGGGTGCCGCCCATGGCGAACCGGACGCCGGGACCGGGGACGACCAGGTCGGTCGTGGGGCGGTGCGGCGGGCCGGCGATCAGGTGCCCTGCCTCCGGGTACACCACGTGCTCGTGCCGGAACGGGTGGTCGTGCGCGGTCAGGCGGCGTTCCGCGACCTCGCTCAGCTCGGTGCTCGGCCACCCGCCGTCACGGCCGGATGAGAGGAGCAACACACCGCCGACGATCCGCTCCACCGGGATCTCGGTGTCCTCCGGGATGCCGTCGGACAGGTCGAACGCGAGGCGCAGGGGCACGGGTTCACCGTCGACGATCCTGCGGCGCAGCTCGTCCGGGATCGCGTAGGGCAGGTACGGGACGGGACGGCCCTGCCACGTCCAGGAGGCGGCTTCCAGGTCGAGCTTCTGGAGGAGCCGCTTGCCGGGGCCGATGCACTGCGTGACCACGCCGCTGCCCACGACGCTCACCACCGCCCGCACCTCGGGGAACGAGGCAGCGGCCAACAGCGCCAGTTCACCGCCTCGTGAGCCGCCGAGCAGGCCCACCTCGCCGGCCCGCTCCTTGAGGAAGTCGACCGCCTTGCCGACGTGTTCGAGCGGGATGTCGACCAGGTCGTCCGGGACGTTCTCGGCGCCGAAGTAGGCCAGTGCGAGCGTGGCGAAGCCGTGGCCGGCCAGCAGGGCGGCGTCGAGTTCGTGCCGCCCGCCTTCGGAGCCGCCCAGGACGATCACGCCGGGGTGGGTGTCGCCGCCGTCCGGTTCGAACAGGACGGCCGAGAGGTGCGGGACCTCGGTGCGCTCGACGTGCTCGGGGACGGTGAGGCGCTCGATCTCGACCTTGCCGGCGCCGGTGGCCTCGATGAAGGTCCGGCCGGGCTGCTCGCCGGTCGGGGTCATGGACCAGAACAGGCCCATCGGGTCCACGCACGCGTAGCTGCCCGCGACGGGGGCGTGCCTGGTCAGGTCGACCACGCCCCGGCTGTCGGAGCGGAAGACGGCTTGTGCGGCGCGGTCGCCGGTGGTGGCCCGGACGGTGACCTCGGTGTCCGGTTCCAGGCCGACGACCAGGACGTCCAGCGTGGTGTCGAGCGGGGCGCGCTGCGGGTTCACCAGGATTTCCGCCATCGTGCGCGCCCCCCGTCAGTCACCCGCCGGCAAGTCGTTCCGCGCGGTCGGCGGCCGCGAGCGCGTCGAGCACCGCGTCCAGGTCGCCGTCCAGCACTTGATCCAGGTTATGCGCTTTGTACCCGACACGGTGATCGGAGATGCGGGATTCCGGGAAGTTGTACGTCCGGACCCGCTCCGAGCGGTCCACGGTGCGGATCTGGGTGCGGCGGGCGTCGGACGCCTCCTGCTGCGCCTTCTCCTCGGCCAGCGCCTGCAGGCGGGCCTGGAGGACCTGCATCGCGCGGGCCTTGTTCTGGAGCTGGCTGCGCTCGTTCTGGCACGACACGACGATGCCGGTCGGCAGGTGCGTGATGCGGACCGCACTGTCGGTGGTGTTGACGCTCTGGCCGCCCTTGCCGGACGAGCGGAACACGTCCACGCGCAGGTCGTTCTCGTCGATCTCGGTCTCGACGTCCTCGGTCTCCGGGAAGACGAGCACGCCGGCGGCGCTGGTGTGGATGCGGCCCTGGGACTCGGTCACCGGGACGCGCTGCACGCGGTGCACGCCGCCCTCGTACTTCAGCCGCGACCACACGCCGTCCGGGGAGAAGGCCTTCGCCTTGATGGCGACCGTGACGTCCTTGTAGCCGCCCAGGTCGGAGTCGGTGCCGTCGAGCACCTCCGCCTTCCAGCCGTGGCGCTCGGCGTACCGCAGGTACATCCGCAGCAGGTCGCCCGCGAACAGCGCGGACTCCTCGCCGCCTTCACCGGACTTGATCTCCAGGACCACGTCGGCGGAGTCGTGCGGGTCGCGGGGCAGCAGGAGTTCGGTGAGCCGCTCCTCGATCTTCGGGATGCGCTCGGCGAGTTCCTCGGCCTCGGTCTGGAACGCGTGGTCCTCGGCGGCGAGCTCCCTCGCGGCCTGCAGGTCGTTGCGCGCTTCTTCCAGCTCGCGGGCGGTGCGGACGATCGGGGTCAGCTCGGCGTAGCGCTTGCCGAGCTTCCGGGCGCCTGCCTGGTCGGCGTGCACCGAGGGGTCGGCGAGCTTGGCCTCCAGCTCGGCGTGCTCAGCGAGCAGTGCTTCCAGGGTCACGGTCGGCGCTCCGGTCTCGGTCTTTCAAGAAAGTTCTCGGGAGACGACAACGGCGTCCACCCGGGTGGACCGGGTGGACGCCGTCGGTGCAGCTACTTGCCCTTGCGCTTGCCGTAGCGGGCCTCGAAGCGCGCGACCCGGCCACCGGTGTCGAGGATCTTCTGCTTGCCGGTGTAGAACGGGTGGCAGTTCGAGCAGACCTCGACGTGGATGGAACCGGAGGACTTGGTGCTGCGGGTGGTGAAGGTGTTCCCACAGCCGCAGGTGACCTCGGTCGACACGTACTCGGGGTGGATGCCGGTCTTCAACGTCTTGTCCCTCTCTTCGGTGGCCGCCGGGTCCTCGCGGTTGATCTGCGGAGGTGAACCGGAGCCGGACTCGACCTGACAGTCTGCCAGATGCCGTCAGCACTGGTGACAACGCCTTCCGGACCTGCGATGTTCCCGTGGCCGGGCTCACTACCGCTTGCCGACCGTGGTCGACCATTTGGCGCACGAGGTAACCGCTGGACTACTCAGAGCAGCGCCACGGGGCCGTCGATCGGGAAAATAGCACCGTGTTGTGTGCCTCCGGACGCCCGCTGCGGTTGACCACGTGGCTGGCCGTGCCGTTCCTGTTCGGCAGCGCCGTGCTGGGCCTGACCGGGCTCGCGGGCCTGCTCGTCGGCGCTCCTCACGACATCGCCCTGCCCAGCCCCTTGTTCGGCGCGGCGGCAGCGGTCGGCTTCGCGGCGAGCGGGATGGTCCAGTGGCGGCACGAGTGGCAACGCGCTTGGCTCCGGTGGGTGTACCTCGCGGCTTGGCTGGTGACCGGCATCGCCATCGACGGCCTGCGCTTGCCCGTTGTCGGTGTCGTACTGGTCGGGATGCCGGTAGTGGTGCTCTTGTTAACCCAGTACGTGGTCGAACGACGACGAACCGCCGCGTTGGCCAAACAGGGCGCAGCCCCGACAAGCAACTGCTGACCCGATCAGATCCCCTTCGTGCGCGCCGCACAGACCCGTCGCCTCGTGTTCTCCCCGTATGGCCTGCCCGGAGGGCTACCGCGCTTGTCCAGGGAGGTCAAGCACGCTTTTCGCTTGACCTCCCTGGACAAGGGTGGTCGTCTTTGACAGGCCATGCGGGGAGAACACGACGCCCTTCCGCTTTTCCTCCCCGGAGGTCTGCCAAGCGGCGAGCGTCGCTTTTGGTTTTTAGTCTGAGAACTAAAGCGATCGAAGTCCAAGTCGCCGACCGCTCGCGCTAAAAAAGGAAAGAGTCCTCGCCGGACGGGCAGACCGCCAAGGATGAGGGCAAAGCTCTTCGAGCTTTGCGGGCGTGGCTGTGTGTCATCCCCGTACGGCCTGGTCAAAAGACAACCACCCTTGTCTTGGGGGTGCAAGCGAAAAGCGTGCTTGCACCCCCAAGACAAGCGC
>NZ_JACHJN010000002.1 GCF_014203665.1 Saccharothrix tamanrassetensis | reverse complement strand
CCGCCCACAACTCATCCGGCACCAACCGCAACGCCAACCGATCGACCACAGCACAGATCATGACAGCAACACGATCACCACGTGAGACCAGCTCTAAGTGCGCGTTTCGCCCGACCGGCCGATGAGCACCCGGTGGCCGACCGGTTAACGCTCGTTCACGGCTGGTCGTCGACCCGATTAGGATGAGGCCCGTGTCAGCCGATGGTGTGAAGCAAACCCGCCGCGACCAGATCCTGGACGCGGCTGCCGAGCTGTTCGCCCGGCACGGCTTCCACGGGGTCGGCATCGACGACATCGGCGCCGCCGTCGGCATCTCCGGCCCGGCGCTCTACCGGCACTTCCGCAGCAAGGACGCGATGCTCGGGGAGATGCTCACGTCCATCTCCGAACGCCTGCTGGAAGGCGGCCTGACCAGGGTCTCCGCGTCCCCCGACGCCACCTCGGCGCTGCACGCACTGGTCCGCTGGCACGTCGACTTCGCCCTGGACGACCCGGCGCTGATCACCGTGCAGATGCGCAACCTGGCCAACCTCACCGACCCCGACCGCCGCCGGGTGCGCGCCCTCCAGCGGCGCTACGTGGAGGTCTGGGTGTCGACGTTGCGGGAGACCGTGGCGGTGGACGAGCCGACCGCCCGTGCCGCCGCCCACGCGGTCTTCGGGCTCATCAACTCCACACCGCACAGCGCCCACCTGGACCGTGACCAGATGGCCGCGCTGCTGACCCGCATGGCCCTGGCTTCGCTGACCACCGCGGGCGTGCTCGCCACCGCGTAGCGCGACCGGATCGCGCCGCGCGGCGCGGACGTGATCCGGACCGACGTCGGCACCTTCCCCTCGGATCCGCTCCACCGTCCGGCGGTAGGGGCAGGCCCCCGAACGCGGTGGGAGTGATCGGTTGGCGTAGCGCGTTGCCGATCCGTAACCTGGACTGCCAATGAGCGACGCCACGGTTTACAGCGTCAGCGGGTGGCCGGGTGTGCGGTTGTTGACCCGGTTGCCGGCTTGGTTCCGGGTCCTGGTGGTCGCGTTCGCGGTCTTCTTCTGCGGGGTGATCGCCTCCCGCCCGGCCGGGGCCGCCGACGACGCGCCGCTCACCGGGGACGTCGCGGTGGCCGCCGGGGCCGTCGAGACGATGGCGCGCCCCCAGGCGGGCGGCTCGCCGCTGCTCGCGTTCCCGGCCGACTTCAACCCGGTCACCGGGCGGTCCCCGGTGGTCGTCACCGCGCCGGACGGCACGACGCGCGCGATCGACCCGAACGGCGGGTGCTCCGGGCCGGCCGGGGACACCGAGTGGGACTTCGGTACCGGCTGCCGGGCGCACGACCTCGGCTACGACCTGCTCCGCTACGCCGAGCACAAAGGCCGCCCGCTGCCACCGGAAGCCCGCAAGTCGCTGGACGCCCGGCTTTCCGCCGACATGCACCGCCAGTGCGACCTCAACCCCCGCGACAGCGCCTCCCGGTGCCACGCCGTCGCCCAGCTCTACGCGGCCGGCCTGGAGTTCAACTCGTGGCGGCAGCGGTGGGGCCCGCCCGGTCACGAACCGGTGCTGGCCTGGGGTTTCGGCAGCGCCGTGGTGGTCTTCCTGATCATCGCCCGGCTGCCCCGGCGCCGGGTCGCACCGCCCGGCTCGGCCACCCCCGGCACGGGCGAGGAAGACCGGTACGCGGCATTCCTCCGGCTCGTCAGCCTCGGTCTGGTGGTCGTCGGGCAGTCGCTGCTGACCGTCCTGCACTGGGCCGGGGTGAGCGCGACCTGGCTGTGGCTGCTCACCTGGGCGTTGCAGACCATCCCCGTCTTCTACTTCGCGGGCGGCCACGCGAACCTGACCAGTTGGCTGGCGGTCAAGGCCGAAGGCGGCGGGTACGGCCGCTACCTGGTCAGCCGGATCAGCTGGCTGTTGCGACCGGTGCTGGCGTTCGTGCTGGCCTGGCTCGTGCTGCCGTTGCCGCTGGAGCTGCTGGACGTGCCGAAGACCCGGGTGGAGATGTTCGGCCGGCTCATCGCCCACCCGCTGTGGTTCCTCGGGCTCTACCTGGTCGCGGTCGCGGCGACGCCGGTCATGGCGTGGCTGCACCGCAACGCCCGCCTGGCCACGCCGGTCGTGCTGGTCGCCGTGATGATCCTGGTGGACGCGCTGCGGATCGGCTTCGCGTGGCGCACCGGCGGCTACCTCAACCTGGTGCTGGGTGCGCTGCTGCTGCAGCAGCTGGGCTTCTACTACGCCGACGGCAGCCTGCCGCGCGTCTCCCGCCGGGTGCTGGGCGCCCTCGCCCTGCTCACCGTGCCCGCGCTGCTCGCGCTCGTCACGCTCGGCGGCTACCCGCGCACGATGATGGCCGTGCCGGGCGAGCAGGGTTCCAACCTCAGCCCGCCCACGGTCTGCCTGCTCGTGCTGGGCCTCGGCCAGGTCTGCGCCGTCCTGCTGCTGCGCGAGCGGGTGTCAGCCTGGCTCACCGGACGCCGGCAGTGGCGGGTCGTGGACTACGCGCGCTCCGCGCCGATGACCGTCTACCTCGGCTACCTGACCGCGCTGGCCGCCGTGCTCGGCCTGCTCGGGCTGCCGGACGCGCCCGCCGCGTTCGACTGGGTGGTGTCCCGCCCTCGCTGGCCGGCCGTCCTGGTGCTCCTGCTGCTGCCCGTGCTGCTGGTGTTCCACCGCTTCGAGCGGACCGCCGCGCTGGTCCCCTGCCACGCCAGGGAGACCCACCGCACCCGGCTCGCCGCCACGCTCGGCGTCGGCTACGGCGTGCTGGGCGTGCTCGGCTTCGTCGTCACGGGCTTCGCGGGCGCGGCGGGCACCCTGGTGGTGTTCCAGGTCGACCCGTTGCAGAACCTCATCCACCTGCTGCTCGGCTGGTACCTGCTGCACACCGCCCGCGCCGGCACCTGCCACGGCCGGCGGGCGTGGCTGCTCACCGCGCTGGCCTGCGTGCCCCCGCTGCTCGCGCTGGAGCCGACCGGCGCCATGGTCGCCCTGCACGGCGCGACCATCGTCGTGGCGCTGCTGGCGGCGATACCCAAGCAGGACCAGGGTCACGCAGACGAACACGGGCAGCCAGGTGAGCCGTTCCAGCAGCCACAGGCCGTCGTCGGGCAGCGTGTGCAGGCCGGGTAGCCGGCCGAACGCCGCCCCCGCCAACGTCACCGCGAGCAGCGCGCTCTGGTGCACCAGGAAGATCGGCAGCGCGCGGGCGTTCAGGGCGCGGGCGCGGAACGTCGGCCGGATCAGCATCACCAGGCCGATCTGGGCGAACGCCAGCGCCAGCGCGGCCGGCGACGGCGGGAACAGGTTCGACTGCTCGGCACCCGGCACGCCCACGGCGCTCATCGGGTGGCCGTTCTGCACCAGCACCGCGAACGCCCCGGCCCCCAGCACCAGCAGCGCCGCACCCCACGAGCGCCGCTGCCCGTGCCGGGCCACCAGGACGCCGAGCTGCCACGGCGCCCACCACACCGCCAGCACGTTCACCCAGCCGAGGTCCAGGGCCACCAGGGCGATCGGGATCGCCAAGCCCCAGCCGCCGAGCCTGCGGAACAACGGGGTGAGGCCGAGCAGCACCACGTGCACGGCCAGGAACCACAGCGGTGTGACGACCAGGTGGCCGATCGTCATCACGGTCTGCTGGGGCAACCCGCGCAGTGACAGTCCGAAGAGGACGACGGCCCAACCACCGAGCAGCACCGCCACCGGCACGACCAACCGCCGGACCCGCCGCAGCCACGGTGTCGCCGACCGCGCCGCCGCGAAGCCGCCGGTGAAGAAGAACAGCCCCAGGGTCTGGAGCACCCAGCTGACCGGGGCCAGTCCGGGCAGCCACCGCAACGGGCTGTCCACCACGAACCCGGTGTCCACCAGCACCACCGACGTGACCAGCCAGTGGCCCGCCACCACGCCGCCGATCGCCAGCGCCCGGACCGCGTCGATCACCGGATCCCGCTTCACGGCGTGCCCCCTGTCGCGATCCGCGCCATGGCGTCCAGCGACGCCGTGCCGGGGTTGAAGTACTCGTCGTGCTTCCGAGCGGTCCCGGGGTCGAATACCCTCGCGCCGAAAGCGGGATCGACCGGGTCGGTGCCGTGCCCGAGGTCGGCGATCCGGACCTTGGGCACCCACCGGGTCCAGTCCTCGGCCCCGCGCGAGGCCCACACCCGTGCCTCCAGGTGGTCGGCCGAAGCGACCCGGACGCCGGGGCTGCCCACGAACACCATGTCCGCCACCGGGACCTCCGACAGCGCGCACACCACCGAGCCGTAGCTGTGGCACAGCAGGTGCACCTCACCGGGCAGGCCGCGGACGAACCGGCCCAGCGCCTGCGCCCCGGCACGGGCGAGCCGGCCGCCGGCCGCGTCCACCCCGACCCCCGACGGCGTCCGGTAGCCGAGCCACGCCACCACGGCGAGATCGTCCCGCCCGGCCCGGTCCTTCACCGCGCGGGCCATCCGCGCCACGGTGGCGTCGAACCGTTCACCGTCCACATCGGACCCCGGAACCACCACGGCCACGTGCCGCGCGTGCGTCAGGTCCCCGTACACCGCGACACGCTCCACCGGCTCCGGCGAACCGCCCGGCGTCACGAGCACCAGCAGCGCGGCCAGCGCCGCGATCGTCTTCCCCATGCCCGGAAAGCTAGGAAGACGACGCCCCTCGGATCATCACACCGGAGTCTCGGGAATCACCCCCTACCCCGGTACCACCAAGCCCGATTCGTAGGCCGCGATGACCGCCTGCGCCCGGTCCCGCACCTCCAGCTTCATCAGCACCCGGCTCACGTGCGTCTTGACCGTCTGCTCGGCCAGCACCAGGTGCGCGGCGATCTCGGTGTTCGACAGGCCGGTGGCGATCAGCCGCAACACCTCGGTCTCCCGATCGGTCAACGCGCCCAACCGGGCCGGTTTCACCGCGCGTGCCGGCTGCACCTTCACGAAGTCCTCGATCAGGCGCTTGGTCACCGACGGCGCGAGCAGTGCGTCACCCCGTGCCACGACCCGCACCGCGTCCAGCAACTCGCGCGCGGGCGCGTGCTTGAGCAGGAACCCGCTGGCCCCGGCGCGCAGCGCCTCGTACACGTAGTCGTCCAGGTCGAACGTGGTCAGCACCAGCACTTTCACCGGGTCGTCGGCCAGCAGCCGGGTCGCGGCGAGCCCGTCCATCTCCGGCATCCGGATGTCCATCAGCACCACGTCCGGCCGCAGGCTGCGCACCAGGGCCACCGCCGCCGCCCCGTCGCCCGCCGAGCCCACCACCGAGATGTCCGGCTGGGCGTCCAGCAGCGCCGAGAACCCCTCCCGCACCATCTCCTGGTCGTCCGCCACCAAGACCTCGATCAACGCTCCCCCAACGGAATCCGCGCCCGCACCGCGAACCCCCCGTCCTCAGTGGACGAGGCGTCCAGCGACCCGCCGTGCACCGCGACACGTTCCCCCATGCCGACCAGCCCGTGCCCACCGCCCCCTCCGGACGACGGCCCGCCCGCGCTGTTGCGCACGAACACCTCCAGCGCGTCGTCGACCAGCGACACCACCACGGACACCGACGACCCCGGCGCGTGCCGCCCGGCGTTCGTCAGCGCCTCCTGGACGACCCGGTACGCCGTCAGCCCCACCGCCGACGGCACCTCCACGTCGGCCACGGACGCCTGGGGGGCGAGCGCCCGGATGTCGGCCAGCCCCGGTTGGGGCGCGCGGTCCGCGCGCTGGTCGGTCGCCCGCAGCACGCCCAGCAGGCCCTGCATGTCGGTGATCGCCGCCCGCGCCGCGTCACCCAGCTCGGCGAATTCCCGCCGACCCTCCTCGGGCAGGCCGGCGATCCGGTAGGGCGCGGTCTCGCAGCGCACCGCCACCAGGGACATGTGGTGCGCGACCACGTCGTGCATCTCCCGCGCGATGCGGGCCCGTTCGACCAGGGCGGTCTTGGCGTCCCGTTCGGCGTGGAACCGCTGCTCGGCCCGGCCGCGCGAGCCGAAGGCGTACCCCAGCAGGAGGAACAGCATGAGGATGCCGGCGGTGGTCGGGAAGTAGTCGAGGTTTCCCATCGCGCCCACGAGGTACACGACTCCCGTGGTGATCAACGCGACCATGACCACGACCCGACCGCTGTGCAGCAGGCCCACGGCGACCAGCACCGGGAGATACCAGCACCACTGCCACTCCCCGAGCACACCCTCCTCGGACGTGAAAAGAACCCGCATCGCGATCAGACCCGCGGTGGCCAGCCGCCACGCGCTGAGCGTGGAGAACAGCATCAGCCCGAAGCTGCCGAGGACGATGCCGAACAGCAGCGGCCACCAGCCGTCCGGGTCTTCCTCCTGCACGTAGCCCGCCGAAACGCCGATGGCGATGATCAGCCCGTAGAGCAGCAGGGCGGCCTGCGCGTACCGGCGGAATCGGAACCCGCCGAAGACCCGCGTGAGGTCGGACAACATCACGACCTGGAGGAAAGTGCGGATCACGGACGTGATGCTAGGTGCCCGAACCGTGCGGCACATGCCACCACGGTGTGTCATACCGGGGTAGCACCCCGGTGATCGGTACGGCAAGCCGTTGCGGCACCCGAACGCCACCGGGTAGGCAATACGACAGAGCTGTGCGCCCCTACTCCGTGATGGAAGATGGCTGAATGCACCCGCAGCAGGATCCGGATCGCTGGGCACGGCTCACCGCCGTCGCCGGTGAGGCCTTGGCCGCCGCCAAGGTCGGGGAGGACGCTGTCGCGGTCGACCTGGTCACCGGCTACCTCAGCGGGTCGCCCGAGGGCAACGAGGAGATCCGGGAGCTGGTGCTGCTGCTGTTCTCCGAGTGCAGCGACATGGTCTCCGCGCTCGGGTCCGGTGGCGCGACCCCGGTCAAGATGCAGGTGTTCGACGAGGACGGACAGGAGGTCCCGATCGACGACGCGGACCCACCGGTCCGCACCGCGATCCGCACCCTGCTGGCCGAGGTCCACGGCGACCAGGAGGCGGCCGCCGAGCAGATCGAGATCGCGCTGGCCAACGGGCAGCCGCAGGAGCTGGCCACGGTGGTGCTCCAGGCGCTGCGCTGGACGGTGAAGCTGGCCCTGGAGTGCGAGGTGCGCGACCTGGCGGTGGCACCCTGGATCGAGGCCGCCCTGGACGAGTAGAACACCATCGACCGCGGCGGAGGGCCATTGACAACCGCTGTGGTCTAGACCAGTCTCCCCGGTGGGCGCGATTACCCTGCCAATCCGCCGAGGAGTCCCGCATGAAACCACGATTGGGCGCGCTGCTGGCGGCAAGCGCGCTGGCCATCGGATCTCTGGCGTTGTCGGTACCGGCCGCATCGGCCGCCCCCGGCGTCACCGCCACCTTCGCCAAGCCCCAGGACTGGGGCAGCGGCTTCGAGGGCAAGTTCACCATCAGCAACGGCGGCCCCGGTGCGGTCAGCACGTGGAAGGTCGAGTTCGACCTGCCCGCGGGCACCGCGATGGGGTCGTACTGGGATGCGTTGATCACCCGTACGGGCAACCACTACGTGGCGACCAACCGGGAGTACAACGGCAGCATCGCGAACGGCGCCACGCGCAGCTTCGGCTTCGTCGGCACCGGCGGCGGCCTGCCCGTCAACTGCACCGTCAACGGCGCCCCCTGCGCCGGCGGAGGCGGCGGCGGCGACAAGACGGCGCCCAGCGCGCCGGGCAACCTCCGCGCCACCGGCACCACCGCCAACTCGGTGGCGCTGGCCTGGGACGCGTCCACCGACAACGTGGGCGTCACCGGGTACGACGTCTACCGCGGCGCTTCCGTCGCGGCCACCGTCACGGGCACGACCGCAACCGTGTCCGGGCTCTCCCCGTCCACCGCCTACCAGTTCACCGTGCGGGCCAAGGACGCGGCGGGCAACACGTCCACCCCGTCCAACGAGGTCAGCGCGACCACCGGCCCCGGCGGCCCCGACCCGATCGCGGGCCGCGGCGCGCCGTACCTGTTCCTCGGCTGGGGCAACCCGCCCGCGCCGCAGACCGTGATGAACGCGACCGGCATCAAGTGGTTCACCATGGCGTTCGTGCTGGCCCAGGGCGGCTGCAACCCGGCGTGGGACGGCAACCGCCCGCTGACCGGCGGCATCGACGCCAACGCCATCAACCAGATCCGCGCGGCGGGCGGCGACATCGTCCCGTCGTTCGGCGGGTGGAGCGGCAACAAGCTCGGCCCGAACTGCTCGACCCCGCAACTGCTCGCCGGCGCGTACCAGAAGGTGATCGACGCGTACCGCCTCAAGGCGATCGACATCGACATCGAGAACACCGACGAGTTCGAGAACGCGGCGGTGCAGGACCGGATCCTGGAAGCCCTGAAGATCGTGAAGCAGAACAACCCGGGCATCCAGACCATCGTCACCATCCCGACCACGAAGACCGGCCCGAACTCCTGGGGCAACCGCCTGATCGAGCGCTCGCAGGCGATCGGGGCCAACATCGACGTGTTCACCTTGATGCCGTTCGACTTCGGCAGCACCGACATCAAGACGGACACCATCAACTCCACCACGGCGCTGAAGGACAAGCTGAAGGCGGTCTTCGGCTGGTCCGACGCGGTGGCGTTCAACCACTCGGGCATCTCCGGCATGAACGGCCTGTCCGACCAGCGCGAGACGACCACCACGGCCACCTGGACCCAACTGCGCGACTGGGCCAAGTCCAACGGCCTGGGCAGGTTCTCGTTCTGGGCGGTCAACCGCGACCGTGGCGGCTGCGACGGCCAGGTGTCGTCCAACTGCTCCGGTGTCCCGCAGCCCGACTGGGAGTTCACCCGGATCACCGCAGGCTTCTGACAGCCACTCACCACCACCACAACGGCCCCGCAGGCACCAGCTCCACGCCTGCGGGGCCTCCCCATTGCCATGCCCCCCGTCCCACGCACCCCCCGCGCTCAACCGACACCCGCCCCCGCCCCCGCCAACACCCGCCAACACCCGCCAGCCGCGCCCAGCCGCGCCCAGCCGCGCCCAGCCGCCCAGCCGCCCAGCCGCGCGCAGCGCACATCCCTGCCTAGCTGTGTGTCATCCCCGTATGGCCTGCGCGCAGCGAACCGCACTTGTCTTGGGAATGCAAGCACGCTTTTCGCTTGCATTCCCAAGACAAGTGCGGTTGTCTTTGACCAGGACATGCGGGGATGACGCACAGCCTGCTCGCATCTTTTATGCTTTGGTTTTATGGGATCCTTGGCGGCCTGCCCGTCCGGCGAGGACGCTTTTTTCTTTTCAGCGGCAGCGATCAGCGACTTGATCTGGATCGCTTTTAGCCCTCAGACTAGAACCAAGAGAAACGCTCGCCGCTTGGCAGACCTCCGGGGAGGAAAAACGGAAGGGCCTCGTGTTCTCCCCGCATGGCCTGTCAAAGACGACCACCCTTGGTCGGGGAGCGCAAGCGAAAAGCGTGCTTGCACTCCCCGACCAAGCGCGGTAGCCCTCCGGGCAGGCCATACGGGGAGAACACGAAGAGACGCGTGTGTGCGGAGCGCACGGCTTGAAGGTTGGCGTGGGTCCGGGTGTCAAGCGGGCAGGTCTGCCAGTAGTTCCGCGACCAGTGCTCCTACCTGTTCCACCTCGATCAAGAACCCGTCGTGACCGAAGTCCGACTTCACCACCCGCAGGTCCACGCCGACCCCGTCCGCGATCTCCGCCTGTTGGGGCAACGGGTAGAGGCGGTCCGAGTCGATGCCGGCCACGATGGTCCGAGCGGTCACCCGGGCCAGCGCGGCCCGCACCCCGCCGCGTCCGAGCCCGACGTCGTGGCCGTTCATGGCCTCGGTGAGCACCACGTAGCTCTCCGGGTCGAACCGTCGGATCAGCTTCTCCGCGTGGTGATCCAGATAAGACTCGACCGCGAACCGGCCGTCCGCCTGCCGCTCCCGGCCGAACCGGGCCGTCAACTCCGGTTCGCTCCGGTAGCTCAGGTGCGCGATCCGCCGAGCGACGCCCATCCCCGCGACCGGGTCCAGTCGGATCGCGTGCAGCTGTGCCGAAGCCAGTGCGATCTGCTCGGCCGTGCTCGCCGCCGGCGCGGCGAGCACCAGCAGCGACTTCACCCGGTCGGGAAGCGAAACCGCCCATTCCAGTGCGCGCATCCCGCCCATCGAGCCGCCGACCACGGCCGCCCACGCGTCGATCCCCAGCGCATCGGCCAGCAGGACCTCGGCCGCCACCTGGTCCCGCACCGAGATCCGGGGGAACCGCGCGCCCCACGGCCGTCCGTCGGGCGCCACCGACCAGGGCCCGGTGGTCCCCTGGCACCCGCCCAGCACGTTGGGCGCGACGACGAACCACCGCGCGGGGTCCAACGGCAGCCCGGGCCCGATCAGGCCGTCCCACCACCCCGGCGTCGGGTGGCCGGGCTCGACACCCCCGACCACGTGGCTGTCACCGGTCAGCGCGTGCAGCACCAGCACCGCGTTGGACCGCTCGGGGTTCAACGTTCCCCAGGTCTCGTAGGCGACCCGCACCGGCAGCCCCGGCGGCGGGCCACCCGAAGTCCCCGGCGCCTCCACCGCCGGCAGTCCCGGCAGCGGCAAGCCCGCCAGCACACCGTCGACCCACTCGCGACGACCGTTCGGGCCCCCCTCCCGCCACCCGCCGGCGGCGGGAGAGGTCTCCCCGACAGTGGACCCGGAACTCGTGGACCCGACGCTCACCGTGGACCCGTTGCTCACTGCACGGACTTGGCGGCCCGGAACCCCGCCTCCAGGTCCGCCTTGAGGTCCTCCAGCCCTTCGATGCCCACCGAGAGCCGCACCAGGCCCGGCGAGACGCCCGCGATCGCCTGCTCGTCCGGCGTGAGCTGGCTGTGCGTGGTGCTGGCCGGGTGCGCGATCAGGCTGCGCACGTCCCCGATGTTCACCAGGTGGCTGAACAGCTCGACGCCGTCCACGAACGCCCTGCCCGCCTCAGCGCCGCCACGCAGCTCGAACGACACCACCGCACCCGCGCCCAGCGGCAGGTACTTCTGCGCCAGCGAGTGCCAGCGCGACGACTGGAGGCCGGCGTAGTGCACCTTCTCCACCTCGTCGCGCGCCTCCAGCCACTCGGCCAGCGCCCGCGCGTTGGCCACGTGCCGGTCGATGCGCAACGACAGCGTCTCGATCCCCTGCAGGATCAGGAAGCTGGTCAACGGGGCGATCGCCGCGCCGGTGTCCCGCAGGCCCTGCACCCGCAGCTTCGCGGCGAACGCCCCGTGCCCCAGCACGGGCCAGTACTGCAACCCGTGGTAGCTGGGATCCGGCTCGTTGAAGTCGGGGAACCGCTCCGCGTCCCCGAAGTCGAACTTGCCGCCGTCGACGACCACGCCCGCGACCGCGGTGCCGTGGCCGCCGAGGTACTTGGTGGCCGAGTGCACGACGATGTCCGCACCGTGCTCCAGCGGCCGGAGCAGGTACGGGGTCGGCACGGTGTTGTCCACCACCAGCGGCACGCCCGCCTGGTGCGCGACCTCGGCCACCGCCTCGATGTCGAGCACGTTGCTGCGCGGGTTGGCGAGGGACTCGGCGAAGAACAGCTTGGTGTTGGGGCGCACGGCCGCGCGCCACTCCTCCAGGTCGTCCGGGTCGTCCACGAAGGACACCTCGATGCCGAGCTTGGGCAGCGTGTAGTGGAACAGGTTGTAGGTGCCCCCGTAGAGGGACGCGCTGGACACCAGGTGGTCACCCGCACGGGCGAGGTTCAGGATGGTCGCGGTCTCGGCGGCCTGGCCGGACGCGAAGGCCACCGCCGCCACGCCGCCTTCGAGCGCGGCGACCCGCTGTTCGAGCACGTCCTGGGTGGGGTTGTTGATGCGGGTGTAGATGTTGCCCGGCTCCGCGAGGCTGAACAACGCCGCACCGTGCGCCGTGTCCCGGAAGACGTACGAGGTGGTCTGGTAGATCGGGGTGGCGCGCGCTCCGGTGGCCGGGTCGGGGGACGCTCCGGAGTGAACCTGCTTGGTTTCGAAAGACCAGGACATGCTGGTGCTCCTGTCAAGGGCGGCAAGGGTTTTCGGGCACGACGAAGGGGGACGACGCGCAGAGGGGTGGGTCAGCCGAGACGACAGGCCATGCTGGTGACGCGCACGTAGTCCACGTGCCGCCGCGCCACCAGGAGACTCATGACGCTGAAGGTAGCGCTGGGTGACCGGTCGCGACAGGGCGTCCACGTCGTGGGAAGTTTATGGTCGCCACTATGCGCACCGCACTCATCGGCTACGGACTCGGCGGGTCCGCGTTCCACGCGCCGTTCATCGCCACCACCCCCGGCTTGACCCTGTCCGCCGTGGTCACCGCCAACGAGGAGCGCCAGGCGGAGGTGGCCTCGAAGTACCCCGGCACCGAGGTCGTCCCATCCCTCGACGACGTCCTGCGGCGCGCCGACGAGTTCGACCTCGCCGTGGTGACGACACCCAACCGGCACCACGCTTCGCACGCACGTTCGGCTCTGGAGCACGGCCTGAACACCGTCGTGGACAAGCCTTTCGCCGATTCCGCCGCCACCGCGCGCGCCCTCGCCGCCCTGGCCGCCGAACGGGGCGTCCGGGTGATCCCGTTCCACAACCGCCGCTGGGACGGCGACTTCCGCACCGTCCGCGCGCTCGTCGACGCGGGCACCCTCGGCGACGTCCACCGCTTCGAGTCCCGCTTCGAGCGCTGGCGACCGGAACCGAAGGACTCGTGGAAGGAATCCGGCGACCCCGCCGACCAGGGCAGCATCGTCTTCGACCTGGGCACCCACCTGATCGACCAGGCAGTGGCCCTGTTCGGCCGGCCGACCACCGTCTACGCCGAGGTCCGCACCCTCCGCCCGGACGCGAAGGCGCACGACGACGCGTTCCTCGCGCTCACCCACGCCAACGGCACCGTGTCACACCTCTGGGCGTCCGCGCTGGCCGCCGACCTCGGGCCGAGGTTCCGCGTCCTGGGCGACAAGGCGGCGTACGTGAAGCACGGCATGGACCCGCAGGAGGAGCTCCTGAAGGCCGGCGCGATCCCCGGCGGGACCGACTGGGGCGCGGACGCCGAGGAGTCCTGGGGAACCCTCTCCGGCACCTCCCCCCGAACCCCGGTCGAGACCGAACGCGGCGCTTACCAGGACTTCTACGCAGCCATCGCGGCAGGTCGGAGCCCCGTCCCGGTAGCCGACGCGATCGCCGGCCTGGAGGTCGTGGCAGCCGCCTTCGAGTCCGCCCGGACCCACCGCACGATTTCGCTTGCCAACTAAGTCTCTTAGACTCTAAGATTCATGCCATGAGAGAAGACAGGCGTGTCCAGGTACTGGTGGTGGGGGCGGGGCTCGGCGGACTGACTGCCACGCTCTTCCTCGCGCAGCAGGGCATCTCGGTGCTCGGCCTCGCGAAGCACTCCGGTACCTCCCCGCACCCCAGGGCGACCGGGCAGACCCACCGCACGATGGAGATCTTCCGCCGCGCCGGCGTGGCGGACGAGGTGCTGCGCGGCAGCGAGGGGGTGGCCGGCGGCATCGTGATCAAGGTGGCGGAAAGCCTGCGGGGCAAGGTCTTCCACACGATCGTGCACGAGGAGGACGAACTCGACCAAGGGCTGAGCCCGGAGCGGCTCGGCATGACCAGCCAGGACTTCGTCGAGCCGATCCTGCTGGCGAAGGCCCGCGAGCACGGGGCGGACGTGCGGTTCGGGCACGAGCTGAAGTCGTTCACCCAGGACGGTTCCGGTGTCACGGCACAGGTCCTGGACCGCGCGACCGGCGAGACGTTCCAGGTGTCGGCGGACTACCTGGTCGGGGCGGACGGCCACCGGTCGTTCGTGCGGGAGTCGCTCGGCATCCAGCGGCAGGGGCGCGGGCCGCTCGCGCACCACATCGGCGTCGTGTTCGACGCGGACATGGGCGACCGCATCGCGGCCGACAAGGGCACTCTGTTCTACCTCCAGAACCCGGCGTTCACCGGCGCGTTCATCATGACGAACACCGCACGCCGCAACGTGTTCACCGTCGAGTACCACCCGGAGAAGGGCGAGTCCCTGGCCGACTTCCCGCCGTCCCGTTGCACCGAGCTGCTGCGGATCGCCACGGACGTGCCCGAGCTGGAGCCGGACATCGTGGAGATCACGTCGTGGGAGATGGCGGCGTGGCTGAGCGACAGCTTCCGCGCCGGCCGGGTGTTCCTCGTCGGTGACGCGGCGAAGGTGACGCCCCCGACCGGCGGCATGGGCGGCAACACCGCCGTCGGCGACGGCTACGACATCGCGTGGAAACTCGCCGCCGTGCTGAAGGGTGAAGCGGGGCCGGGGTTGCTGGACAGCTACGAACCCGAGCGGCGACCGTTCGCGCGGTACGTCGTCGACGGTTCGTTCGCCAACTACGTGCAGCGCCTGGCACCGCACCTCGCGGGACCGGACGTGCCGGAGCTGGTGGACCCCACGCAACTGGTGTTCGGCTACCGCTGCCGTTCCAACGCCGTGCTGGCCGACGACACCGACCCTTCATTGCTGGAGAACCCGCTGGACCCCAGTGGTCGCCCCGGTTTCCGCGCGCCCCACGTGACCGTGACGCACGAGGGCGTCACCAAGTCCACCGTCGACCTGTTCCACGACTGGGCCCTGCTCACCCTCAACGAGGCGTGGTCGGGCACCCCGGTCGACACACCGGTCGTGACCGACCCGACCGGCGAACTGGCCAAGCGCTACGGCATCGGCGAGACCGGCGCCGCCCTCATCCGGCCGGACGGCGTGATCGCCTGGCGCACCACCGAAGTATCCGCCGACCCCGCCGCCACGGTCACCGAGGTCCTGGACCGCGTACTCGCCCGCACCTGACCGGTTCCCCACCGCAGAGCCGCCATCGCCCGACGATGGCGGCTCCGGGCGGTAGCGATGCCGGCCGCGCCTTCACTGCGCGAAGGGCTCCGCACCGCTCCTCGAGTCCCCTGTGGACGGTTGACGACGGAGGGTTTCACCGATCGCCAGCAACGACACCGCGCTGACCAACGCCCCGAAGATCAGGTACACCGACACCGGCCAGGACCCCTGGCCCAGTCCCAACAGCCACACCGCGATCAACGGCGACAGCCCGCCGCCGAGCACCGCGCCCAACTGGTAGCTCAACGACACCCCGCTGTACCGCACCCGCGTGCCGAACAGCTCCGCGTAGTAGGCGGGCATGGGTCCGAACAGGGCGGCCGACCCGGCGAACCCGATGACCATCCCGACCAGCACCAACACCGGTGAACGGGTCTCCAGCAACCAGAACAGCGGCAGCGCGAACACGCCGAGGAAGACCGCGCCGCCGAGCATCACCGGAAGCCGCCCCACGCGATCCGACAGCCGGGCGAACACCAGGATCGCCACCGCCTGTGCCGCCGCACCCACCAGCCCGGCGTTCAGCAAGGTCGACCGCGGCACCCCCAACTGCTTGTCGCCGTAAGAGACGACGAACGTGGCGAGCACGAAGATGAACATGTTGAACCCGAGGTTCACGCCCGCCCCGAGCAGCACCTTCCCCCACGACCGGCGCAGCACGTCGACGATGGGCAGCGGCAGCGCGCCCTTCTCGGCGCGCACCGCGCGGAACTCCGGGCTCTCCTCGACCGACAGCCGCACGTAGAGCCCGACGCCGACCAGCACCAGGCTGAACAGGAACGGCAGCCGCCAGCCCCACGACAGGAACGCGTCCCCGGAGACCGCCGTGGACGCGGCCATCGCCCCGTTCGCCAGCACCAGGCCGATCGGCGACCCCAGGAACGTCCAGCTGCCGTACCACGCCGTGCGGCCCGGCGGCGCGTGCTCGACCGCCATCAGGGTCGCCCCGCCCTGCTCGCCGCCGAGGAAGAACCCCTGCACGACCCTCAACACCACCAACAGGACCGGCGCGGCGATGCCGATCGAGTCGTACGTCGGCAGCACGCCGATCAGCACCGTGCACACGCCCGTCACGGTCAGCGTGAGCACGAGCATCGCCCGCCGCCCGATGCGGTCGCCGAAGTGGCCGATCACGACGCCGCCGAGCGGCCGGGCGAGGAACCCCGCGCCGAAGGTGGCGAACGCCAGCAGCGTGCCGATCCGGGGGTCGAAAGTCGGGAAGAACAGCTTGTCGAACACCAGCGCGGTCGCGGTTCCGTAGAGCAGGAAGTCGTACAGCTCCACCGCGTTGCCCGCGGAACTGGCCAGCGCGACCCTGCGCACACCAGAAGTCCGGTTCGCCATCCACCCACCCTGGTGCCCGGACCGGAGATGCGGTCTTGACAGTGAGCTACCTCACAGCCACCATCCGTACCGCCCGCTTACCCCGTGAGTCGAAGAAGGTCGCCGATGACCGTCCGCCTCGCCGCGCTGCTCGCCCTGCTCGCCGCTTTCCTGGTACCGACCACCGCTTCCGCCGCGCCGCAGCACCAGCGCTACGTCGCCCTCGGCGACTCGTACGCGTCCGGCCCGTTCATCCCCGCCCAACGCGCCGATCCGTTGGGCTGCTTCCGTTCCACGCGCAACTACGCGTCGCTGGTGGCGGCGGAACTCGGCGTCGACGAGTTCGCCGACGTCTCGTGCGGCGGCGCGACGACCGAGGACATGACCGCCCCGCAGGAGGTGCTGTTCGGCCCGAACCCGCCGCAGTTCAGCGCCCTGACCGAGGACACCGACCTGGTGACCGTCACCATCGGCGGCAACGACATCGGGTTCGGCGAGATCATCCTGACGTGCGCGCGGGAGAGCCTGCGCGCACCACTGGGCGCACCGTGCCGGCAGCACTACACGGCCGGCGGGACGGACGTGCTGGCCGCCCGGATCGCCGCCGCCGCGCCGAAGGTCGCCGCTGTGCTGCAGGGGATCAAGCAGCGGTCACCGAACGCGGAAGTCGTCGTCGTCGGGTACCTGCGCATCCTGCCGCCGGCCGGCGGGTGCTGGCCGGTGGTGCCGATCGCGGTGGGCGACGTGCCCTACCTGGACGCCACCCAGCGCTCCCTGAACGCCATGATCGGCGCCCAAGCGTCGGCCGACGGCGCGACGTTCGTCGACCCGTACCCGAGCAGCCTCGGCCGGGACGTGTGCGCGCTGCCCGGCGTGAAGTGGGTGGAGGGCCTGGTCCCCACCGCGCCGGCGTTCCCCGTGCACCCCAACGCCGCCGGGATGCGGGCGGTGGCCGATCTGGTGGTGCGATCCGTTTGAGAGATCACACGATGTAGTGACATGGCTGGAGGACGTGGTGCCGTGCGGGCCAGGGTGGGCGCATGGCACCACTCCCCCTACTCGCGGCCATCGCCGCGCTCATCCCGGTTTTCGCCGTTCCGGAGTCCGGGTTCGCGCTGAGCGTGACCCACCGCGACTCGGTCCGGCTGATGAACCTGACCTGCGGACCGACCGGCGGCAGCCACCCCAGGGCCGCCGAGGCGTGCGACGCGCTGTCGCCCGTGGACGGCGAGATCTCCAACCTGGCAACGGAAACGGCGGTCTGCACGCTGGAGTACGACCCGGTCAAGGTGTCCGCCACCGGCACGTGGCGCGGCGAGACGCGGGAGTTCGCCGCCGAGTTCCCCAACCCGTGCGCGATGCACGCCGACACGGGACCGGTGTTCGACTTCTGACGGTCGGGCCCGGTCGGGAAGTCGCACGTCCCGCCGGCCGGGCCGGAGCGGACCCGCGAGCGGCACCGACGACCCGAACTGCCGGAACTCCACGGCACCGCCGCCGAAGCCGTGGCCACCGCCAGGGCCTCGAAGTGGGCGCGCCCCGTTTCCGGTCGAACCCTCGGACCTGTCGGCCGAACCGTGGAGACACCGCCCACCAGCGTCGATACCGTCCACGTCGCTGAACTGGACCGCTGGAAACGCTTCCCGAAGACCCCCACCCCCTGCGGACGGGACGGGTCGCCCGAGTGACCCGATCTCTTCCTCCGGATCGCCTGTCTCAGCCGGGCCGATCTATCCTCCGCCCGAACGGGTTGGGGGAGACACATGGGCGATTTCCTGGTCTACGCGGTCGGCGTGCCGCTGACGTTCCTGGCGCTGATCCTGGGCATCGCGCTGGCCGCGCGGCGCATCCTCGGGCTGCGCGTCGGGCTGGTGCGCACCGCGCTGGCGTGCATGCTGGGCCTGTCGGTGACGGCGAGCGTGCTCAGCGAGATGCCCGGACCGGACACCACGGGCGCGCTGGGCACCGTCCAGCTCGGCATCGCGCTGCTGGTGATGATCGCGCTGCTGACGTTCGCCGAGATCATCGTGCCCACCGGGTCCGTGCCGCCGCCGACCGAGTGGTGGCGCGCGCTCCGCAGCCGGATCGCGCGCGGCCGGAGGTACTCGCGGATCACCGCCATCGCGTTCCGGCACGGCCTCGGGCCGTACCTGCGCGGGCGGGAGCGCACCGACACCCGCCTCGCGCGGTCGCTGCGGCTCGCGCTGGAGGAGGGCGGGGTCACCTTCGTCAAGCTCGGCCAGGTGCTGTCCACCCGGCCGGACCTGCTGCCGCCCGACGTGGTGGACGAGCTGACCCTGTTGCAGGACAACGTGCCCGCCGCGCCGTGGCCGTCCGTGCGGGAGGTGCTGGTGGCCGAACTCGGCTCGCCCGAGGAGGTGTTCGCCGAGTTCGACGAGACGCCGATCGCGGCCGCGTCCGTGGCGCAGGTGCACCGGGCACGGCTGAAGTCCGGCGAGGACGTCGTGGTGAAGGTGCAGCGGCCCGGCGTGCGGCGGGTCGCCGAGGGCGACCTGGACATCGTGAGCCGGCTGGCGTCGTCCCTGCACGACCGGACGCGGTGGGGCAAGGCGATCGGCGTGAAGGACCTCGCGGCCGGCTTCTCCGGCGCGCTGCGCGAAGAACTCGACTTCCGGGTGGAGGCGCGCAACCTGGCGGCCGTGCGCGCGGCGTCGACGGAGACCAGCGTCGTGCTGCCGAAGGTGTACGAGGACCTCTGCACGTCAAGGGTCCTGGTGATGGAACGGCTCGACGGCGTGCCGGTGCGGTCGGCGACGTTGGAGTCCGCGGACCGCGACGCGCTGGCCCGATCCCTGCTGGACGTGCTGCTGCGCCAGGTGATGCTCAACGGCGTGTTCCACGCGGACCCTCATCCGGGGAACATCCTGCTGCTGCACGACGGCCGGCTCGGCATGCTGGACTTCGGCTCGGTCGGCCGGATCGACGCGCAGCTGCGCTCCGCGCTGGGCAAGCTGCTGCTCGCCATCGACCACGGCGACCCGGCCGGGCTGCGGGACTCGTTGCTGGAACTGGTGTCGCGGCCCGACGACATCGACGAGCAGCAACTGGAACGGGCGCTCGGCCAGTTCATGGCACGGCACCTGGGCGCCGGGATGCGGCCGGACGTCGACATGTTCGGCGACCTGTTCAAGCTGGTGTACCGGTACGGGTTGAGCATCCCGCCGGAGATCGCCGCGGTGTTCCGGGCGCTGGCCACCGCGGAGGGGACGCTGGGCGCGCTGTCGCCGGGGTTCAACATCGTGGTCGAGTCGCGGGCGTTCGCGGACAAGCAGTTCAGCGAGCGCCTCACCCCGGAGTCGCTGCGCCGCACCGTGACCGAGGAGCTGTACTCGATGCTGCCGATGGTCAAGCGGCTGCCGCGCCGGATCGAGCGGATCTCCAGCGCGTTGGAGCAGGGCCGGCTCAGCGTGGGCATCCGCCTGTTCGCCGACGAGCGCGACCGGCACTTCCTGGTCGGCATCCTGCACCAGGTCATGCTGACCGTGCTGGGGGCGACGGCCGGCGTGATGGCCGTGCTGCTGCTCGGCGCGGACGGCGGACCCCAGGTCGGCCCGGACATCTCGCTGTACCACGTGTTCGGCTACAACCTGCTGGTGATCAGCGTGCTGCTGGGGCTGCGGGTGGTCGTCGCCGTCTTCCGGCCGGGGAACGGCACGTAGGCTGGCGGCATGAGCATCCACGACATCCCCGTGCACACCCTGTCCGGCGAGCCGAGCAGCCTGGGATCGTTGCGCGGCAAGGCGTTGCTGGTGGTCAACGTCGCCTCGCGGTGCGGCCTCACGCCGCAGTACGCGGGTCTGGAGCGGCTCCAGGAGCGGTACGGCGCCGCCGGCTTCTCGGTGGTCGGCTTCCCGTGCAACCAGTTCGCGGGCCAGGAGCCGGGCACCGCCGAGGAGATCGCCGCGTTCTGCTCGGCCACCTACGGCGTGACGTTCCCGCTGTTCGAGAAGGTCGACGTCAACGGCCCCGACCGCCACCCGCTGTACGCGGAGCTGGTCTCCCACCCGGACGCCGAGGGCGAGGCCGGCGACGTGAAGTGGAACTTCGAGAAGTTCCTGGTCGCGCCCTCCGGCGAGGTCGTGGCCCGCTTCCGGCCGGCGACCGACCCCGAGGACGAGTCGGTGGTGAAGGCGATCGAAGCCGTCCTCCCCTAGGACGTGCCCGGAGATGCGGTCCGGCAGATGTCGGTGCGGCAGATGTCGGTGCGCTACGTGGCATCGGCCGCGGCGGGTCCGCGAGGGCGGACCCACCCGTCGAAGTCCAAGGGTCGCGGCACGGCCCCCAGGGAGACCCGGGCGGCATCGGGCGCACGCAGCTCCAGCCGGAACCGGGTGCACAGCAGCTGGGCCAGCAGCACCAACTGGACGCTCCCCAGCCCGGCGCCGATGCAGGCGGTGGGCGCCCACCCGAACGGCACGTAGTAGTGCCCGCCGGGCGGGCGACGGGCCGCCCCGGCCGACCACCGGTCCGGGTCGAACGTGTCCGGGTCGGACCAGTGCCGCTCATCGTGGTTGACCAGGTAAGGGCTCACCAGGTAGTGCTGGCCCACTGCGAGCCGGTGGGCGCGAACCGTCAGCGGCACCCGGGCGCTGCGGGTCATCAGCAGCGGGGCCGACCACATCCGCAGGACCTCTTTCACGAACCGGTGCGCGATCGGCGCGGACCTGGTGCCGGACCGGTACAGCCGCTCGACGGAACCGGCCGCGAACTCCTCCGCCAGGGTGGCCGCCCACTCGGGGCGTTTCGCCAGTTCGTACATCAGGCAGCCGGCCACCGCGCCCGGTGGCCCGGCGATCGCGGTCAGGACCGTCGTCACCGCCTCCAGCGCCCGGTCCGGGCCGAGGGCGGGCAGCAACCGGTCCACGATGGGCTGGGTGAGGTCGGTGCGGGTGCGCCCGCCACGCGCCCGGCGGCGGATCTCCTTGCGCACGACCCGACCGGTGTGCGCCTGGGCGACGACGGCCTGCCACTGCTGCCGGCGGGTCTGACCACCGGGGCCCGCGTCCAGCCGGGTCAGCTTCGCGATCGCGTCGCGAGCGAGCCAAGCCTGATCCGAAGTGGACAGTCCGTCGAGCACCACGGGGACCAGGGCGCGGAACATCACCTCGTGTGCCAGCCACGCGAAATCCACGTGCTGGTCCCGGCGGTCGTCCAGCACCGCGGCCATGCGGTCGGCCAGTGCGCGCAGGTGGCCCTCCTCGCCGAGCACCCGCATCTGGGACAGCCACAGCGAACGCACCTGCCGCCACGACACGACCGGGCTGCGGCGCCCGCGGATCTGGTCGACGAACCGGTCGGGCAGCGTCAGGTCGGCGAAGTTCTCGGCGTTGGCTCGGCTCGCCGCGTCGGCGTCGAACACCATCAACCGCCGGTCGCCGTGCCAGAACACCCCGTCGTGCTCGGCGTCGGGGCCACGCAGGTCCGCCAACAGGTCCGGGTCGTCGGGACCGGTCATCATGTGTCCCCCAACGGTGGGGAGCGTGTGGCCACGCTCCCCACCTGCGCCGATCAGATGTGGTGGTACAAGTACCAGCGGTACTCGGCATCACTCTTGCGGATGTTGAGCGCCACCAGCGCGGCGTGGATGATCTTCGACATGTTCACCTCCCTCCACCCGTGCGGGAACCGTTCGTGCGGAGGGTGAAGTCCGGTGGTGCGAGCGCGGCCGCGACGTGTGGCCGGTGCCGGTGGGCCTCGACCCGCCACCGCTCGGCCGGCGGCAGCAGCCGCAAAACGTCCTCGACCAGCTGGACGGCGAAGCCCGCCGCCACGCAGGCGTGGGTGCCCCAGCCGAACGGGATGAACGCCTCCGTGCCGCCCCGCGGCGGGCCGGCCGACCACCGCTCCGGGCGGAACTCGTCGGGGTCGGGCCAGAAGCGGCTGTCCCGGTGCACGAGGTAGCTGCACACCACCACCTCGTCGGACGTCGTGACCTCGGTTCCGGCCAGCCGGTGGGGCTCGGCGGGAGAGCGGCCGAAGTTCCAGGCCACCGGCCACAGCCGCAACGCCTCGCGCACCACACCGGCCAGGTCTCCGCGCGCTTCGGGTTCGCTGCCCAGCAGGTACACCGACCAGCCCAGCAGGAACCCCGTCGAGCCCGTGACCGCGAACAGGAAGGACAGGAACACCTCCGCCAGCTGCACCAGCACCGTGCGCGGGGCGCCGTCCGGCGCGGCGGCGGCGAGGACGTCCAGCAGGTCGGCCGGCGCCCGCACGTCCCGGGTGCGCCGGCGGGACAGCTCGGCGACCAGTGCGCGGCGGATCCTGCTCCGCAGCACGGCCCGCGACAGCACCGACCGGCGGTCTCGCGCGCCGGCCAGCACCGCGTGCCGGACCACTTGGTCGACGAGCCCGCGCAGCTTGCCCTCCGGCACCAGCACGTCCCGGAAACACTTGTACAGCAACAGGTTTCCCGCGTCCGGCCATCGGCTGTCCGGCCCGATCTCCCGCTCGACGGTCGCCGCCAACCGGCTCGACCGGGCGGTCCAGTGATCGCGCAGCAGGTTCCGCGCCACCCGGCCGATCTCCTGCTGCGTCGAACGCGGCCCGAGGAGGCCCTTGCCGGTCTGGAAGAAGTCCGAGTGCTCCCGGTAACGCGACCCGGTGTTGGCCAGAACGGCTTTCGCCTCAGCGGGTTCGCCCACGTAGAGCACGCCCGGCCCGCGCTGGAAGATCGGCCCGTGACGGGCACGAAGGTCGTCGAGCGTCTCAAGTTCGTCCACTTGCTCGCCCCGCCTGGCCGGTTTCCACGGACCACAGCAGCTTCACGCTGTGCGTGCCGTCAGGGCAAGCCACCGAATGGCCGGGCGACTCCCGAGACAGCTTGGAATCCGTTACTCCAGCGGTAGATCGTGATCCTGCTGCCGGAGGCCGGTGACCTGGGTGCGAGCCACCGAGTTGATCGTGAGGACCTGTCGAGACCGCGCGCGTCCTGGCCGGTCGGGTCCGGGTGCGGGGTCGACGAGATGACCTCAGCGGGCCGTGGCCTGATCACGACCTACAGTCGGGCCAACGGTTCTCGTCCTCCTGGTTCGCGCTCTCCCCCGAGTACCTTCGGTACACCGAAACGTCGTCCCGCCATACGCCCGGGGCACCCCGCCGGAGTAGGCCGTGCGGGCGGAGTCCATGACCCACCTGCCGAGGAACGGCCGGACGTGCTCGGTCATGGACCCCACCGCGGTCAGCACTCGATGACGTTGACGGCCAAGCCGCCGCGCGCCGTTTCCTTGTACTTGACCTTCATGTCCTTGCCGGTCTCGCGCATGGTCTTGATGACCTTGTCCAGCGACACGAAGTGCGATCCGTCGCCGCGCAACGCCATCCGCGCCGCGGTGATCGCCTTGATCGACGCCAGCGCGTTGCGCTCGATGCAGGGGATCTGCACCAGCCCGCCGATGGGGTCGCACGTCAGCCCGAGGTTGTGCTCCATGGCGATCTCGGCCGCGTTCTCCACCTGCTCCGGCGTCCCGCCCAGCACCTCGGCCAGCCCCCCGGCGGCCATCGAGCACGCCGAGCCGACCTCGCCCTGGCACCCGACCTCGGCACCGGAGATCGACGCGTTCTCCTTGAACAGCACGCCGACCGCACCGGCGGTCAGCAGGAACCGCACCACGCCGTCGTCCGAAGCGCCCGGCACGAAACGGGTGTAGTAGTGCAGCACGGCCGGCACGATCCCGGCCGCCCCGTTGGTCGGCGCGGTCACCACCCGCCCGCCGGCGGCGTTCTCCTCGTTGACGGCCAACGCGAACAGCGTCACCCAGTCCATCACCCGCAGCGGGTCGGTGGCGTAGTGCTCGGCCGCGAGCCGTTGCCGCATCTCGGCCGCGCGCCGCCGGACCTTCAGCCCTCCCGGCAGCACACCGTCCTGGTTGCAGCCGCGCTCGACGCACTCCTGCATCACGCCCCAGATGCGCAGCAGCTCCGACCGCACCTCCGCCTCGGGCCGCCACGAGGTCTCGTTCGCCAGCATGACCTCGCTGATGGACAGCCCGGTCTCCCTGGTGCGGGCCAGCAGTTCGTCACCGGTCTTGAACGGGTAGGCGATCGGTGTCTCGTCGGCCTTGATCCGGTCCGTGCCGGTCGCGTTCTCGTCCACCACGAAGCCACCGCCGACCGAGTAGTACACGGCCTCGTCGACGACGTCCGCGCCGTGGTACGCCGCGAAGCTCATCCCGTTGGGGTGCAGCGGGAGCGACTTGCGGCGGTGCATGACGAGGTCGGTGTCCTCGGTGAACGGGACCTCCTTCACGCCACCGAGCACCAGCCGGTCGGTCGCCCGGATCTCCGCCACGCGCCGGTCGGCGGTCACCGGGTCGACGTCCTCCGGCTTGTGGCCCTCCAGACCCAGCAGCACGGCCTTGGGGCTGCCGTGGCCGTGCCCGGTAGCGCCCAGGGAGCCGAACAGCTGGACGTGCACCCGGTCCACCGACGCCACCCGGTCGCCCAGCCGCGCGACGAACATCGTCGCCGCGCGCATGGGACCGACCGTGTGCGAGCTCGACGGCCCGATGCCGATGGAGAACAGGTCGAAGACGCTGATCGCCACGGCGCTCAGTCCCCGGTCAGTTCCGCGTACTTGGCGGCCGTCAGCAGGCCCGACGCGTCCTCCACGGCCACCTTGAACAGCCAGCCCGCGCCGTACGGGTCGTTGTTGATCAGCGACGGGTCGTCCGCCGCCGCCGCGTTGACCTCCACCACCTCGCCGCTGACCGGCGCGTACAGGTCGCTCACCGACTTGGTGGACTCCAGTTCGCCGCACACGTCGCCGGACTTCACGCGGTCACCCACGGCGGGCAACTGGACGAACACGATGTCGCCGAGGGACTCCGCCGCGTAGGACGTGATGCCGATCGCCACGGGGTCCTGGGTACCCGGGGTCCAGTCGACCCACTCGTGCTCAGGGGTGTACAGCAGGTTGTCCGGAAAGGTCACTTCGTCAGCTCCTCGGGTGCACGCCGGCCAGGTCCCCTCTCTGTCCTGGGACCTGAGAGCTTCGCCGCGCCGCCACGACGGCTGTGCCGTCGATCGGACCCGGCTTGCACCGTGGGTGCGCGCGTGAGCACGCTTTCCAGAGTCGCCTCGCCCGAGCGGTTCTCGTTGCCTGAGAGTGTGCGGGGTACTTGCTCCTTCGGCGCTCCAGACCACTGGAGACTCTCCCGCTCGGGTTCCGGTGTCAGGTGACACCGCGGCCGATGTTCAGTTGGGCGAACGCCAGCAAGCTAAGTCCCCGGCGGGACGGGTGTCAACGCGGGTCCAGGGAGTCCGGGCCCCTCGGCCGTCGCCCGGTCGGACGAGCGGCCGCTGTCCGACCGGGAGAGGGGCCGCTGCCCGATCGGGCAAGGGTCGTTGCCCGACTGGGCGGGGGGTCGTTGTCCGGTCGGCACAACCGCACCCCGCCGTGTTCGTGCCGCGGGCACGATGACAGTCGGATGGCCGTACCGGACCTTTGGGCGTAACAACGGCCGAAGGAGCCCACCGTGCGGATCTCAGTTCCCCGCGAGGTCAAGAACCACGAATACCGCGTCGCGCTGACCCCGGCGGGCGCCCACGAGCTCACCCTGCGCGGTCACGACGTGTTCGTGGAGGCGGGCGCGGGTCTGGGCTCCGCGATCACCGACGAGGAGTACCTGGCCGCCGGTGCGAAGATCCTGGCCAAGGCCGAGGACGTGTGGGCCGAGGGCGACCTGGTGCTCAAAGTCAAGGAGCCGATCGCGCAGGAGTACCCGCTGCTGCGCAAGGGCCAGACGCTGTTCACCTACCTGCACCTGGCCGCCGACCAGCCGCTGACGCAGGCCCTGCTGGACTCCGGCACCACCGCGATCGCCTACGAGACCGTGCAGACCCCGAACGGCGCGCTGCCGCTGCTCGCCCCGATGTCCGAGGTCGCGGGTCGGCTGGCGCCCCAGGTCGGCGCGTTCTCGCTGATGAAGCCGTCCGGCGGGCGGGGCGTGCTGCCCGGCGGCGTGCCCGGCGTGCACCCGGCGCGGGTGGTCGTGATCGGCGGCGGCGTGGCGGGCCTGAACGCGGCCACCATCGCGGTCGGCCTGGGCGCGGACGTCGAGATCCTGGACACCAACGTCGACCGGCTGCGCCACATCGACGCCCTCTACCGGGGGCAGCTGCGCACCGTCACGTCCAACCGCTACTCGGTGGAGCAGGCCGTGCGGGACGCGGACCTGGTGATCGGCGCGGTGCTGGTGCCCGGCGCGAAGGCGCCCAAGCTGGTCAGCAACGAGCTGGTGGCGCAGATGAAGCCCGGCTCGGTGCTGGTCGACATCGCGATCGACCAGGGCGGCTGCTTCGCCGACTCCCGGCCCACCACCCACGCCGACCCCACCTACCCGGTGCACGAGTCGGTCTTCTACTGCGTGGCGAACATGCCCGGCGCGGTGCCGCGCACGTCCACCTACGCGCTGACCAACGTGACGCTGCCGTACGCCGTGGCGCTGGCCGACAAGGGCTGGCAGGCGGCGCTGCGCGCGGACAGGTCGCTGGCGCTGGGCCTGAACACGCACGACGGTCTGCTGACCAACCTGCCGGTCGCCGAGGCCCACGGCCTCACCCACACTCCGCTCGAAGTCTGAGCCGGCAGGAAGAAGGGGCGTCCACCGCGGCCGGTGGGCGCCCCTTCTCGCACGTCAGGGCAAAGAAAGGCGGCCCGCTCAACCAGCCTGGGGGTCACTGGGAGCGGGCCGCACGGCCAATCTTAGCCGGGTTCCGGTGGCCGTGCCCAGCCACCCCGCCCACTTGGCGCACAGATCTTTACCTTTCGGACCACTCGCTGTGCCCGGCCTCAAGCAAACGAGTGAATTCACCGCGTAACAGGTAAGTCACGACGCCCGGTCGGCCGATGGACAGAGCGGGCCCCGCCGCCGCACCGCGGGTTCACCCGCCCCTCGCGTGGCGTTGCCCACGCGCCGCCGTCACCTCCGATCGGAGCGCACATGGCTGAACCACAGGGCTGGATCGACTGTCACGACCCGTTCGGCAGGGACCGGTCGATGACCGTGCTGGTGGAGGACGACCGGGTACTGCTGGTCGCCCCACCCGGCGAATCCGCTGTGATGTCCGTCACGCAGACCCGCAGGCTGCACCGCCTGCTGGACCAAGCCGCCGACAGGATGTGACGTGGACGAGTCACTGCGCGCCGCCGTGCTGCGCCGGCTGTCCCAGCTCGAAGAAGTCGCCGAACGCGGCGCGGCCGAGGCGCTGGTGCCGCTGGCCCGCGCGGAGATCCACCGGCTCGCGGACGGCTGGCGACTGCTGCTCACGGTGCACCAGCCCGATTCCGACGGTCGCTGCCGCGCCTGCCCCGGCGTGCTGCGGCACAAGAAGTGGCCCTGCCAGGTGTGGACGATGGCGCACCAGCACCTGCTCGGCGACGGCCTGCCGCACCGGGAACGGCGGCGCCCGCTGCGCAAGCCGTTCAGCCGGCCGTCGGACGCGCAGCCCACCTCCGAGGCGACCACCGAGATACCCGCCGTGGTGTCGAAACCGCGACACGCCCTACCCGACTGACCCTCCTAGGGCAGGATGGCGCCCGAAGAGCATTCGGGAGGGACGCGTGCACGACGGCAGTGGCCGCATCGTGGTGCAGAACTTGACCAAGCAGTTCGGTCCGGTGGCAGCGGTGCAGAATCTCAGCTTCACGGTGGAACCGGGGTCGGTGACCGGCTTCCTCGGTCCCAACGGGGCGGGCAAGACGACGACGCTGCGCATGTTGCTCGGCCTGGTCACGCCCACGGCGGGCATCGGTCTGATCAACGGCAGGCCGTTCCACCAGCTCGGCAACCCGGCGCGGGTGGTCGGCGCGGTGCTGGAGGCGCAGGGCTTCCACCCGAAGCGCTCGGCGCGCAACCACCTGCGGGTGTACGCGGCGGCGATCGGCGTGCCGGACTCGCGGGCCGACCAGGTGCTGCAGCTGGTGGGCCTGGGCGCGGCGGGCGACCGCCGGGCGGGCGGGTTCTCGCTCGGCATGAAGCAGCGGCTGGCGCTGGCCACCGCGCTGCTCGGCGACCCGCAGGTGCTGGTGCTGGACGAGCCCTCCAACGGCCTGGACCCCGAGGGCATCGCGTGGCTGCGGTCGTTCCTCCAGTCCTACGCCCGCAGCGGGCGCACGGTGCTGATCTCCAGCCACCTGCTGGCCGAGGTCGAGCAGACGGTGGACCAGGTGGTGATCATCTCGCGCGGCCAGACCATGTACTACGGGCCGCTGGACAACCTGCGCGACCAGCAGCAGAGCCGCGTGCTGGTGCAGCCGTCGGACACGACCGCGCTAGTCGCGGCGTTGCAGGCGGACGGCATCACGGCGATCGAGCAGGTGCCGGACGGGCGGATCGCGGTCTCCGGGGTGGAGGCCAGGCAGGTCGCCGACACCGCGTTGAAGGCGGGCGTGTCGATCTACGGCATCCAGGAGGAGAAGGCCGACCTGGAGCAGCTGTTCTTCCGGCTGACCAACGGCCAGTACACCGCCTCCGGCCCGAACCAGTACTCCGGTCCGCAGGGCCCGCAGCAGCCGCCGGTGCCGCAGGGCAGTGGCTACTACGCGCCGCCGCCGGGCTACCAGCAGCCGTACCAGCAGACCGGCCCGCAGCCGGTGCAGCCGGGCTACCAGGCATCGCCGCCACCGGGCTTCCCGCAGCCGCCCGGTTACCAGCAGCCGGGCTACCAACAGCCCGGCTACCAGCAGCCGGGTCACCAGCAGCCTGATCCTTCGGCGTTCCAGCCCGGCTACCAGCAGCAGCCCGACCAGTCGGGCTACCAGCAACCGGTGCACCAACAGCCCGGTCAGCAGCAGCCCGCTCCCCCGCCACCCGGCTACCAGGACCCGCCATCGGGTTACCAGCAGGGGCAGGGCCAGGGCGGTCTGGGGGGCGGTGCGTGATGCTGGGCAACCTGATCAAGGCGGAATTCCGCAAGACGACCACCACGGGCCTGTGGTGGGGCCTGATGATCCCGACCGTGCTGATCGCCCTGGGCTGGGCGCTGGGCACCGGGTTCGTCGGCAAGAACATCATGGACGCGGTCAGCGGCAGGGAGGCCGAGGAGCTGACCCGGATCCTCGGCATCGACCCGTCGCAGTGGCAGGTCGCGCTGTTCGGGATGGCGCGCAGCATCAACATCGCGACCGTCTTCCCGATGATCTTCGGCGGGCTGGCGATCTCCAACGAGATCAACCGCAAGACCATCACCACCACCTTCCTGACCTCGCCGAACCGGGTCTCCGCGCTGAGCTCGAAGCTGATCGTCTACGTGCTGTGGGGTGCGATCTACGGCCTGGCGATCGTGGCGGCGGTGAGCATCGGCGTCGCGCTCACCTCGGACGCCAGCGCGCTGCCGTCGGCGGGCGGCTGGCTGGCGCTGGCCGGCGTGGGCGTGCTGTCGTCGGTGCTGATGACGATGTTCGGCGTGGGCGTCGGCGCGCTGATGACCAGCCCGGTCGGCACCACCGTGGTGCTGGTGCTCTACATGCTGATCATCGAGAACGGCATCCAGCTGGTGGTCAGCACGCAGGGCCTGCCGGAGCTGATCGGCTTCCTGCCCAACGGCTCGGTGAACGGCCTGACCGGCTCGGTGGCGTCGTCGCTGTTCCTGTCCACGGCGGGCGTGGTGCCGGAGGACCTGGAGGACGTGCTGCGGGCCATCGCGGGCGCGCTGGGCGCGTTCGACTGGTGGCTCAGCGGGTTGATCTTCCTGGCCTGGACCGCGCTGTTCTTCCTGGGCGGCTGGGCCGTCACCCAGCGCAAGGACATCACCTGATCCGGCGAACCTCCACCGAGAGGACCGTCTCCTGAGATTTGGAGACGGTCCTCTCAGCTTTTGGACCCCGGCCGTGTCGGTGGACCGACCTAATGTGGATCCCGTGACGCAGACCCCCGGATGGATCCGCCGACTCGCCACGGCGTGCTGGAAGCACCGGTCGCTGGTGGTGTGGTCGGTGCTGGCCGCCGTCGTCGGGGTGGGCCTGCAGGCGGTCTCGCCGCTGCTGATCAAGCTCGCCGTGGACGACGCCGTGGCCGGCCGCACGGACCGCCTGACGCTGCTCGCGGCCGTCCTGGTGGGCCTGGAGCTGCTGACCTTCGGCACCGCGTTCGTGCGGCGCTTCCTGGGCGGTCGGCTGGCCGTCGACGTGCAGCACGACCTGCGGCAGGCGGTGTTCGGCGCGGTGCAGCGGCTGGACGGCCAGAAGCAGGACGCGCTGCGCACCGGCCAGGTGGTGTCCCGGTCGATCACCGACCTCCAGCTGGTCAACAGCCTGCTGTCGATGACACCGCTGGCGTTCGGCACGGTGGTGTTCGCGGTGGCCGCGCTGGTGGCGATGTTCTGGCTGTCCCCGCTGCTCACGGTGATCGCACTGGTGGTGGTGCCCGCGGTGGCGATCGTGGCCGCGCGCAGCCGGCTGACGCTGTTCCCGGCCACCTGGTCGGCGCAGCAGCGGGCGGCCGACGTGGCGCAGCACGTCGAGGAGACGGTCACCGGCGTGCGCGTGGTGAAGGGCTTCGGGCAGGAGGCGCGCGAGGTCTCCCGGCTGGAGTCGCGGGCCGAGTCGCTGTTCGCGGAACGGATGCGGGCCGCCCGGCTGGCGTCCCGGCCGACCGCGACGCTGACCGCGCTGCCGTTCGTCGGCCAGGTGGCGGTGCTGGCGCTGGGCGGCTGGCTGGCGCTGCGGGGCGAGGTGTCGCTGGGCACGTTCCTGGCGTTCGCGACCTACGTGGCGAACCTGGTCGGCCCCACCCGGCTGCTGTCCAGCCTGATGGTGACCGCGCAGCTGGCGCGCGCCGGCGTGGAGCGGGTGTACGAGCTGATCGACTCGCAGCCGGACGTGGTGGACGGCGCGCGGGACGTGCCCGCCGGGCCGGTGTCGGTGGAGCTGGACGGGGTGACGTTCGGCTACACGCGCAGCGAGCCGGTGCTGTCCGACGTGTCGCTGAAGATCGCGCCCGGCGAGACGGTGGCGGTCGTGGGCACCGCCGGTTCCGGCAAGTCGACGGTGTCGCTGCTGCTGCCCCGGTTCTACGACGTGCACGCGGGTGCGATCCGGGTCGGCGGGGTGGACGTCCGGGAGCTGCGGCTGGAGTCGCTGCGGCAGGCCGTGGGGGTGGTGTTCGAGGAGGCGTTCCTGTTCTCCGACACGGTCCGGGCGAACATCGCCTACGGCCTGCCGGACGCGTCGGACGAGCAGGTCGAGGCCGCCGCGCGGGCGGCCGAGGCGCACTCGTTCATCGCGGCGCTGCCCGACGGCTACGACACGGTGGTCGGCGAACGCGGCCTGACGCTGTCCGGCGGCCAGCGGCAGCGGGTGGCCCTGGCGCGGGCGCTGCTGTCCGATCCGCGCGTGCTGGTGCTGGACGACGCGACCTCGGCCGTGGACCCGGCGACGGAGGCGGCGATCCACCACACGCTGGCCGAGGTGACGGCGGCGCGCACGACGATCCTGATCGCGCACCGCCGGTCGTCGCTGACGCTGGCCGACCGGATCGCGGTGCTGGACGCGGGCGCGGTGGTCGACGTGGGCACGCACGACGAGCTGACCGAGCGCTGCCCGCTGTACCGGGAGCTGCTGGCCGGCCCCGGTGACGCGATCGAGCAGGTCGACCCGCGCGCGGACGCCGCCCTGGAGCCCGGCCCGGACGGCGTCACCCCGGAGCTGTGGCCGGTGTCCGACGAGGACGAGGTGGCGGTCCGCGCGGCGAACCGGGCGGTCAGCGCGTCCCGGGTCGCCAAGGGCGCCGGCCGGGGCACGTCCGCGCTGCTCGGCGGCACTCCGCCGACACCGGAGCTGATGGCGCGGGTGCGCGCCCTGCCGCCCGCCACGGAGGAACCGGACCTGCACGGGGAGGACCCGCGCGCGCCCGACCCGGGGTTCCGGCTGCGCACCCTGCTGCGCCCGGTGCGGTGGACCATGCTGGGCGTCGGGGGTCTGCTGCTGGTCGACTCGGCGCTCGCGGTCGTGCTGCCCAACCTGGTGCGGCTGGGCGTCGACCAGGGCGTGGTGGGCGGCGAGACGAGCCGGCTGTGGCTGGCGTCCGCGATCGGGCTGGTGCTGGTGGGCCTGGGCTGGGTGTCGGCGGCGGCCGGCGCGGTGGTGACGTCGCGGGTCGGCGAGCGCCTGCTGTACCTGCTGCGCGTGCGCAGCTACGCGCACCTGCAACGGCTCGGCCTGGACTACTACGAGCGCGAGATGGCCGGCCGGATCATGACCCGGATGACGACGGACGTGGACGCGCTGTCGAGCTTCCTGCAGACCGGGCTGACCACGTTCGTGATCAGCGTGCTGACCGTGGCGGGCATCGCGGCGGCGCTGGTGGCCACCGACCCGTCGCTGGCCCTGGTGGCGCTGGCCGTGCTGCCCGTCCTGCTGGTCGCGACGGTGATCTTCCAGCGGCTGTCGTCCAAGGCGTACGCCGAGGCGCGGGAACGGGTCAGCGCGGTCAACGCCGACCTCCAGGAGAACGTGTCCGGGCTGCGCGTCTCGCAGGCCTACACGCGGGAGGCGCGGTCGGCGCAAGCGTTCGCGGCACGCAGCGACGCCTACCGGCGGTCCCGGATCAGGGCGCAGCGGTACATCGCGACCTACTTCCCGTTCCTGGCGCTGCTGTCCGGGGTGGCGCAGGCGGCGATCCTCGCGGTCGGCGCGTACCGGGTGGCCGAGGGCACCCTGTCGCCCGGTGTGCTGCTGGCGTTCGTGCTGTACCTGGGCCTGTTCTTCGCGCCGCTGTACCAGCTGTCCGGGGTGTTCGACGGCTACCAGCAGGCCCGCGTCGGCCTGGTCCGGATCGGCGACCTGCTGCGCACGCCGACCAGCGTGCCGCCCGCCGCCGACCCGGTGCCGGTGGCGCGGCTGCGCGGCGAGGTGGAGCTGCGGCACGTGACGTTCCGCTACCCCGGCACGTCACGTGCGGCGCTGGAGGACGTGACGCTGCACGTGGCCCCCGGCGAGACGGTCGCGTTGGTCGGCGAGACCGGCGCGGGCAAGTCGACGCTGGTCAAGCTGGTGGCGCGGTTCTACGACGCGACCGAGGGCGCGGTGCTGGTGGACGGCGTGGACGTGAAGTCCTACGACCTGTCGGCGTTCCGCCGGCGGCTGGGCGTGGTGCCGCAGGAGGCGCACCTGTTCGGCGGCGACGTCGCGGAGAACGTGGCCTACGGCAAGGAGTCGGCCACCGACGCCGAGGTCGAGCGGGCCGTGCGGGCGGTCGGCGCGCTGCCCGTGGTGGCGGCCCTGCCCGCCGCGTTCCACCAGCAGGTGGGCGAGCGCGGCCAGTCGCTGTCCGCCGGCCAGCGCCAACTCGTCGCCCTGGCCAGGGCCGAACTCGTGCAGCCGGACCTGCTGCTGCTGGACGAGGCGACCGCCGCGCTGGACCCGTCGACCGAGTCGGCGGTGCTGGCCGCGAGCGACCACCTGGCCGGCGCCCGGACGACGTTCGTGGTGGCCCACCGCCTGGCCACCGCCGCGCGGGCGGACCGGATCATCGTGCTCGACCAGGGCCGGATCGTCGAACAGGGCACGCACGCCGAGCTGCTGGCGGCAGGCGGCCACTACGCCCGGCTGTGGTCCCACAGCATCGGCGAGACCAGGGCCGAGACCGGACCCAAGACCGCGACCGCGACCGAGCCCGCGACCGGAGGTGAGCACGACCACCAAGCCGAGCACGCCGGCCGGCCGGGTCGCTGAGCCCGCCTTCCCCGACGGAACGGCGGAGGTGCAGGCCGGCTCGCACCACACCACACTGCACCACACCGCGCCATGCCTCGCTGCGCCATGCCTCGCTGCGCCATGCCCTGCTGCGCCATGCCCTGCTGCGCCATGCCCTGCTGCGCCATGCCCTGCTGCGCCATGCCCCGCCCTGCCGTGCCCGCCCCGCCGCGCCCGGCCACACCGCACCGCGCCTCCGCCACGCCGCTCCCGCCACAGCGCGCCGCACCGCGCCACGCCCATGCCACGCCCACCCCTAGCCACGCCGCGCCCCCGCCACGCCGCGCCCGGCCACACCGCACCCGGCCACACCGCTCCACACCGCGCCACGCCGCATCGCGCCAACGAGCCCGGCACGCCACTCACGGCGACCGGGCAGGTTGGTACCGGTTGATTCCGGACTTTTTCGGTTTTCGGACTACCGGTCCTGTTCCGGGCTACCGGTCCTGGCCCGCGAGCAGTTCGTCCAGTTGCTCGTAGCCCTCGGTGACGCCGGTGGACATGCCGCTGGCCATCGCGGCGTCGCGGCCTTCGACGGTCTCGAAGACGCTGACGCCGCGCAGCCGGGTCCGGCCGTCGCCGAGGTCCTCGAAGGTCAGCGTCTCCAGGCAGACCCCGTCCGGGAAGCCCTCGAAGGTGAACGTCTGCACGATCCGCTCGGCCGGCCGGACCTCGTGGAACGAGCCGTAGAACCCGTACTCGCCGCTCTCGTCCCGGTGCACGTACCGGTAGCCGCCGCCGGTCTCGGCCTCCCAGCGCAGGATGTCCATGGTGAGCCGACGCGGGCCGAGCCACTTCTTCACCAGTTCGGGCTCGACGTGCGCCCGGAACACGGCGGCCGGTGGTGCGTCGAACTCGCGCACGATCTCGATCGTGGGCAGTGCCGGGTCCGCCGTGATGGTGACCTCGTGGTGCGTGGTGGTGCTCATGACGCTTCTCCTCCTCGAACGTTCCGATCGTCCTGCGGGTCTTCCCGAGCCATCTGGTCTTCCCGAGCCATCTGGGCGAGCACCGCGTCCAGCCGCTGGTAGCGCTGCTCCGCCTCCCGCCGATACCGCTCGATCCACTTGGTCATCAGGTCGAACACCTCTGCTTCCAGGTGCACGGGCCTCCGCTGGGCCTGCCGACTCCGACTGACCAACCCGGCGTCCTCCAGCACCTTCAGGTGCTTGGACACCGCCTGCACGGTCACGGCGTAGGGCTCGGCCAACTCGTTGACCGTCGCGTCCGCGACCGCCAGCCGAGCCACCATGTCCCGTCGAATGGGGTCCGCCAACGCCGCAAACACCCGCGAAAGCCGGTCCTCCACTGCGATCTCCTTACTCAACCTCTCGGTTGAACAAACCATAGGACCCAGCCGGCGGCATTGTCAACCAAATCGTTGAACACGCAGGTAGCGACCACTTTCACGGCTGCGGGACCGGTCGGGGTAGGCGCCGCCCGAGGGGGACCGGCAACCGACGGACCGAGGTCCGAAGAAGCCGGACCACACCCCGCGGGAGCTGGATCACACCCCCGAACGGGTTGTCCGGTCGATGGGGCAAGCTGGTCGGCGAACCGGTCCACCGGCCGGCCGAACGAGACGGACCTGGGCTGATACCCCGAGAACAGGTCGAGCACCCCTGAAACGATCGATGTCCGGATCGATCCTGTGATCGAGCACTCGTTGCCCGGCCCCTCCTGTGTGTGAACTGCACCAGACGGGGGACTAGCCTGACCATGAGTGAGTCATTACCAAGAGCGAGATGGATAGAGGCGAGCGCAAGCCGTGTCCAGCAGCACTCCTGCTTCGCAGTTCGGCCCCAATGAGTGGCTGGTCGAGGAGATGTACGAGCAGTTCCTCGCCGACCCGTCGTCCGTCGACCCGGCCTGGCACGACTTCTTCGCCGACTACAAGTCGACGCAGCGGTCCGGGAACGGGACGACCGCGGCCGCAGCGGAGAACAGCACCACGTCGACCGCAGCGCCGACCGCCACCGCGACCAAGCCGACCGCGCCGACCGCCGCCGTGACCAAGCAGCCGCCGGCGCCCAAGCCCGCGACGACGCTGCCGACGACCACGAACAAGCCGGCTCCCGCGCAGGCCGCCAAGGCCGCGCCGGTGCAGCCCGCCGCGGGCGAGGAGCAGAAGCAGCTCCGCGGCGCCGCCGCCGCCATCGCGAAGAACATGGAGCTGTCGCTCACCGTTCCGACCGCGACGAGCGTGCGCGCCGTGCCCGCCAAGCTGCTGGCCGACAACCGCATCGTGATCAACAACCACCTCAAGCGCACCCGCGGTGGCAAGGTCTCCTTCACCCACCTGATCGGCTACGCGGTGGTCCGGGCGCTCCAGGCGTACCCGAACATGAACCGGCACTTCGCCGACGTCAACGGCAAGCCGCACGTGGTCACGCCCGAGCACGTGAACTTCGGCCTGGCGATCGACCTGCCCGGCAAGGACGGCACCCGGTCGCTGGTGGTCGCCTCCATCAAGGGCTGCGAGAACATGACGTTCACGCAGTTCTGGCAGGCCTACGAGGACCTGATCCGCAAGGCCCGCGGCGGCTCGCTGACCACCGAGGACTTCTCCGGCACCACCATCTCGCTGACCAACCCCGGCACGATCGGCACGAACCACTCGGTGCCGCGGCTCACCGCCGGGCAGGGCGCGATCATCGGCGTCGGCGCGATGGAGTACCCCGCGCACTTCCAGGGCACCAGCGAGCAGGCCCTGGTCGAGATGGGTGTCAGCAAGATCATCACGCTGACCTCCACCTACGACCACCGCATCATCCAGGGCGCCGAGTCCGGCGAGTTCCTCAAGCGGATCCACCAGCTGCTGCTCGGCGAGGACGGCTTCTACGACGACGTCTTCACGTCGCTGCGGCTGCCGTACGAGCCGATCCGCTGGGTCGCCGACATCCCCGAGGGCGCGGTCGACAAGACCGCCCGGGTGATCGAGCTGATCGACGCGTTCCGCACCCGCGGCCACCTGATGGCCGACACCGACCCGCTGAACTACCGCCAGCGCAGCCACCGCGACCTGGACGTGCTCTCGCACGGGCTGACCCTGTGGGACCTGGACCGGGAGTTCCCGGTCGGCGGGTTCGCGGGCCAGGAGCGGATGAAGCTGCGGGACATCCTGGGCGTGCTGCGCAACTCGTACTGCCGCACGGTCGGCGTCGAGTACATGCACATCCTGGACCCGGAGGAGCGCCTCTGGATCCAGGAACGGGTCGAGGTGCCGCACGAGAAGCCGCCGGCCACCGTGCAGAAGTACATCCTGTCGAAGCTGAACGCGGCCGAGGCGTTCGAGACGTTCCTCCAGACCAAGTACGTCGGCCAGAAGCGGTTCTCGCTGGAAGGCGGCGAGACGGTCATCCCGCTGCTGGACGCGGTGCTGGACAAGGCCGCCGAGCACGAGCTGGACGAGGTCGTCATCGGCATGCCGCACCGCGGCCGGCTGAACGTGCTGGCGAACATCGTCGGCAAGCCGATCTCGCAGATCTTCCGGGAGTTCGAGGGCAACCTGGACCCCGGCCAGGCGCACGGCTCGGGTGACGTGAAGTACCACCTGGGCGCCGAGGGCAAGTACTTCCGGATGTTCGGCGACGGCGAGACCAAGGTGTCGCTGACCGCCAACCCGTCGCACCTGGAGGCCGTGGACCCGGTGCTGGAGGGCATCGTCCGGGCTAAGCAGGACACCCTGGACAAGGGCGGCGAGGGCTTCACCGTCCTGCCGGTCGCCCTGCACGGCGACGCGGCGTTCGCGGGCCAGGGCGTGGTGGCGGAGACGCTGAACCTGGCCCTGGTGCGCGGCTACCGCACCGGCGGCACGGTGCACGTGGTGGTGAACAACCAGGTCGGCTTCACCACCGCGCCGGAGAACTCGCGGTCGTCGAAGTACTCGACCGACGTGGCGAAGATGATCGGCGCGCCGGTCTTCCACGTGAACGGCGACGACCCGGAGGCGTGCTACTGGGTCGCGAAGCTGGCGGTGGACTACCGGCAGGCGTTCAACAAGGACGTCGTGATCGACATGGTCTGCTACCGCCGCCGCGGTCACAACGAGGGCGACGACCCGTCGATGACGCAGCCCGCGATGTACGACGTGATCGACACCAAGCGCTCGGTGCGCAAGACCTACACCGAGTCGCTGATCGGTCGCGGCGACATCTCGGTGGAGGAGGCCGAGAAGGCGCTCCAGGACTTCTCCTCGCAGCTGGAGCACGTCTTCAACGAGGTGCGCGAGCTGGAGAAGCACCCGATCAAGATGTCGCCGTCGATCGAGGAGGAGCAGCAGGTCCCCGCCAAGCTGCCCACCGGCATCGACCGCTCGGTGATCGAGAAGATCGCCGACGCGCACGTCGACCTGCCCGACGGGTTCACCCCGCACCCGCGGGTCAAGCCGGTGCTGGAGCGGCGCGCGAAGATGGCCCGCGAGGGCGGCATCGACTGGGCGTTCGCCGAGCTGCTGGCGTTCGGGTCGCTGGTGCTGGAGGGCCGCACGGTCCGCCTGGCGGGCCAGGACTCGCGGCGCGGCACGTTCGTGCAGCGGCACGCGACGCTGGTGGACCGCAAGAAGTCCGCCGAGTACACGCCGCTGCAGAACCTGTCCGAGGACCAGGGCAAGTTCATGGTCTACGACTCGGTGCTCTCCGAGTTCGCGGCGCTGGGCTTCGAGTACGGCTACTCGGTGGCCAACCCGGAAGCGCTGGTGCTGTGGGAGGCGCAGTTCGGCGACTTCGTCAACGGCGCGCAGCCGATCATCGACGAGTTCATCTCGTCCGGTGAGGCGAAGTGGGGCCAGGTCTCCGACGTCGTGCTGCTGCTGCCGCACGGCCACGAGGGCCAGGGCCCGGACCACACGTCGGGCCGCATCGAGCGCTTCCTCCAGCTGTGCGCGGAGGGCTCGATGACCATCGCGGTGCCGTCGACCCCGGCGAACTACTTCCACCTGCTGCGCCGGCACGCGCTGGACGGCGTGAACCGCCCGCTGGTGGTGTTCACCCCCAAGTCGATGCTGCGCCTGAAGGCGGCCACGTCGCCGGTCGAGCCGTTCGTGGAGGAGCGCTTCCACTCGGTGATCGACGACCCGACCCGGCCGGACGCGCAGGGCGTCACGAAGATCGTGCTGTGCAGCGGCAAGGTGTACTACGAACTCGCCGCCGAGCAGGAGAAGCGCGGCGTGAAGGACACCGCGGTGGTGCGGGTCGAGCAGCTCTACCCGGTGCCGGCCCGGAAGCTGACGGAGGCGCTGGAGCGCTACCCGAACGCGACCGAGGTCCGCTGGGTGCAGGAGGAGCCGGCCAACCAGGGCGCGTGGCCGTTCCTGGGCCTGGCGCTGCCCGAGCTGCTGCCGTCCCGGTTCGCCGTCAAGCGCGTCTCGCGGCGCCCGATGGCCGCCCCGTCGGCCGGTTCGTCCAAGGTGCACGAGGTGGAGCAGCGCGAGCTGATCGCGAAGGCGTTCGAGTAGCCGATGTACTTCACCGACCGCGGCATCGAGGAACTGGAGGCCCGCCGGGGCGAGGAGGAAGTGAGCCTCGCCTGGCTGGCCGACAAGCTCCGGTCGTTCGTGGACGCGAACCCGGAGTTCGAGACGGCCGTCGAGCGCCTGGCCACGTACCTGGCGCGGGACGACGAGGACGACCCCGAGGACTGACCGCACAGCACGGGTAAAGGGGCGCTCACGGGCGCCCCTTTCCCGTGCGGCCGTTTCCACGCCTGTGCCACGCTTCCCGCACGCCCCGGTCCGCACGCGGGTCTCAGGCCAGCCGGCAGGTGCCCTGTTCGACGGCGTGCCGCACGGCGGAGACCGTCTCGGCGGGTTCCTGCCCGCCGGAGTCCAGCGCGTGGTGCTCCAGCGGACCGAGGTCGGCGAACTGGCGGTGCAGCGCGAGGACCGGTTCCGGCGCGGTGAGCGCTTCGGCGCTGCGCGCTGTCGCCCGTGCCACGGTGGTGGACTCGTCCGGCCGCAGCACGACGTAGTGCAGTTCGAGGCCGGTGCGGGCGGCGGCGGCGCGGAACGGGTCGAGGAACCACGGCCCGATCACGCCGTCACAGACGACCTGGTAGCCCCCGGACGCGTAGCCGAACGCGGCCTGGACGACGACGTCCACGACGACCTCGTTCTGGCGGTGCGCCTCCGGCCGGTAGGGCGCGAGCCAGCCCTGTCGGATGTACCGCCAGAAGTCGTCCGAGTGCAGGTGCACGCTCGGTGACAGCACGTCGGCGAGCAGTCGGGACACGGTGCTCTTGCCCGCGCCGGGCGGTCCGCTGAGCACGACGACCTTGCCTGGATCCACGGACACCCATCATAGGAAGACGCCGCGTCGGCCCTCGGGCCGGTCGGCGCGAACCGGGCAGCGGCATCCCGCCCGCTGCCCGGCGCGTCCAGTGTCAGGTCAGGCCGTGTGGAAGTGCCTCCACCGCTGCACGTTGCCGTTCCAGCAGTCCCAGGCCTGGATCGTGGCGCCGGGAGTGGTGCTCCAGTCCTTGACGTCCAGGCAGAGGTTGGGGTTCACGTAGGACGCGATCTGCTGGACGTCACCGCCCATCTGCCGGATCACCCAACGCTGCATCGGCCCGTCCCAGCAGTCCCACTGCTGGAGCGCGACGCCACGCGGCGTGCTCGGGCTGCCGCCCGGCAGGTCCAGGCACTTCTTGCTGTTCTCGTTGACGATGTGGAACACGTTGTTGCCCAGCGGCACGTACCGCCACTTCGTCGGAGCACCGCCGTAGCAGTAGTACTGCTGGATCCTGCCCCCGTTGGCCACACTCCCGTAGGCCACATCCATGCACATCTTGCTGTGCTCGTTCACGACCACGTACAGGTTGTCCGCCGCCGCGCCGGCCGGCACCGCGGACAGCACGCCGACAGCGAACAAACCGACGACCATCGCGACGAGACGCCTTGCGTAGCGCATCGCTCTCCCCCTTCGGTTGGGTTCCGACTTGATGTCGGTCGACGCGCCGCTGATACACGCCGCTGAACCGAACCGTGCGGGAACGCGCCGGCGCCGGAGGTCGTTCGCAGTCGGACGATCACCCGAGGACGAGCGGCAGCTTCCCGGCCAGGTCGCCCAGTTCGGCCTTCTCCGCGTCGGTCGGGGCACGCCGGCCGGTGCCGACCAGCAGGGCGTCCCTGTCGGAGAACGACTCCGGGAACGCCGCCCCGGCGATCTGCTCCACCATCCAGCGCGTCCGGGCCAGGCCATCGGCGGGCGGTTCCGCCGCGCCGGGCAGGTGCGCGATCAGGTCGAGGTGGTGCAAGGTCCACTCCAGGACGTACGCGGAGAGGTAGTCGCCCGCGGTGAGGACCTCGCCGCGGGTGCCGACGCGGACCGCGGGGTCGGCGAGTTCGGCGGCGCGACCGGCTGCCGAGCCGACGTCGTCGAGGTGGAACTTGAGCAGCCACGGCTCCTGGTACGCGGCGGCCAGCCGGACGATCAGCGCGTCGAGCGGGTCGTCGCCGGTCGGCGGCGTTCCGGCGACTTCCCAGTAGGTGACGGCGTCCCGGGTCGGTTCGGTCCCGGCGGGGGTCACCAGGGTGATCAGGACGTCCTGGGCGTCGATGACCAGGTGGCACACCAGGTCCCGCACGAGCCAGCCGGTGCAGCCGGACGGGCGGGTGAAGTCCTCGTCCGTGAGGTCGGCGACCGCCGTGCGCAACGCCGTCCATGAGCGCGAGAAGAGATCCACCACGGCACGGTAGTGCGGTGCCGGAAAGGCGGACAACCGTATTCGGGCGGGGCGATTCGCGTACTAGGACCGTCGGCCGGGGTGAGCGGCTAGCGGACGCGCTCCCCCTTGCGCCAGACGGCGTGCGTCAACGGCACGCCCGGTCGGTACGCGAGGTGCGTCGTGCTGGGCGCGTCGAGCACGTGGAGATCAGCCCGTGCACCGACCGCCAGGTGGCCGATGTCGTTGCGGTTCAACGCGATCGCGCCTGCCTTGGTGGCCGCGTGGACGGCTTCCTCGATCGTCATGCGCATCTGGAGCACGGCGGTGGTGACGCAGTAGGCCATGGACGTCGTGTACGAGCTGCCCGGGTTGCAGTTGCTGGCCAGTGCGACGGTCGCGCCGGCGTCCAGCAGCGCCCGCGCGGGCGGCAGGGACTGGCGGGTCGAGAGGTCGCAGGCCGGCAGCAGGGTGGCGACGGTGCCGGAGTTCGCGAGGGCGTCGACGTCCGCCGCCGACAGGTAGGTGCAGTGGTCGACGCTGGCCGCTCCGAGTTCCACCGCCAGTCGGACGCCGGGTCCTTCGCCGAGCTGGTTGCCGTGGACGCGGAGGCCCAGCCCCCTGGCGGCGGCGGCTTCCAGCACGGCCCGAGACTGGTCGGCGTCGAACGCGCCCTGTTCGCAGAACACGTCGGCCCAGCGGACGTGCGGCGCTACGGCGTCGAGCATCTCCCCGCACACCAGGGCGACGTAGGCGTCCGCGTCAGCGCCGGGCGGGACGAGGTGGGCACCGAGGAACGTGGTCTCGTCGGCGTGCCGGGCCGCGATCCGGGCGGAACGCAGCTCGTCCGCCGTCGTCAGGCCGTAGCCGGTCTTCGTCTCGATGCACGTGGTGCCCTGGGAGACGGCCTCGGCGATGTGACGCCGGACGGTCGCCGCCAGTTCGGCGTCGGAGGCGGCACGGGTGGCGTCGACGGTGGTGGCGATCCCGCCCGCGGTGTAGGGCTTCCCGGACATGCGGGCTTCGAACTCGGCGGTCCGGTCGCCGGCGAAGACCAGGTGGGTGTGGCTGTCGACCCAGCCCGGCAGGACGGCCCGGCCCGCCGCGTCGAAGCGCTCGTCGGCGGCCGGCGCGTCGGGAGCGGCACCCACCCAGGCGACGCGGCCGTCGTCCACGACCAGGGCGGCGTCGGTGAGGCGGCCCAGTTCGGGGTCGTTGGTGGTCAGTTCGCCGATGTCGGTGATCAGGGTGCTCATGCCATCGCCGCCTTCAGGAGCTCGCCGACGTCGCCCAGGGTCTCGTGGACCCCGTTGCGGGCCACCACTCTGCCGCCGGACACGACCGCGACCACGTCCGAGGCGGTCGCGGTCAGCACCACCTGCTCGACGCCCGAACCGGTGGTGCGGACCGAGTCCATGCCGATGGCGACGAGGTCGGCCGGTGCGCCGACCTCGATCCGCCCCGCCTCCGGCCAGCCGATGGCGGCGTGGTTGGTCAACGCGTCCACCAGTTCGGCCGGGGTGAACCGGCCGCGTTGGCCGGTGCGCAGGCGTTCGCCGTGTTCCAGGCCGCGTGCCTCCAGCAGCGGGTCGATCACGGCGTGCTGGTCGCTGCCGAGCGACAACGGGCTGCCGGCGTCCTTCAGCTCCCGTGCCGGGCCGATCCCGTCCGCCAAGTCCGCCTCCGTGGTGGGGCAGAAGCACGCTCCAACGGACGCGCCACCCAGCATCGTGACGTCCTTTGTGGACAGATGGGTGGCGTGCACGGCCGTGGTCCGGGGCGTCAGGGCGCCCGCCTCGTGCAGGAGGCCGGTCGGGGTGAGGCCGTACGCCTCCAGGCAGGCCTCGTTCTCGGCCGGTTGCTCCGACAGGTGGACGTGCAGCGGCCGATCGGGGAACGCGCCCGCTACCAGCGACAACGTTTCACGTGGCACAGCGCGCACGGAGTGGATCGCCGCGCCGACCCTCGAATTGGCGTCTTCGGGCAGCTCGGCGACCCTGGCGGCCCACCGCTCGGCGGTGCCGTCGGAGAACCGCTCCTGCACCCCGGTCACGGGTCGGCCGATGCCACCGGCCAGGTAGCAAGCGTCCAAGAGGGTGATCCGGATACCGGCGTCGGCCGCGGCCCGGCGCAGCGCCTCGCCCATCTCGTTGCCGCCGTCGTGGAGGTAGTGGAACTCCCCCACGGCGGTCACGCCGGCCACCGCCATCTCCGCGTACACGGCCCTGGCCAGTCGCAGGTAGCTGTCCGGTGTCAGGCTCCCCGCCAGCGCATACATCCGTTCCCGCCACGTCCAGAACGTGCCGCCGTCGGAGTGCGTCCGGCCGCGCAGAGCCCGGTGGAACGCGTGGGAGTGGGCGTTCGCGAACCCCGGGAGCACGATCCCGTACAGGCGCTCGCACCCCAGCGGAATGGTGTCCACAGTGGACACGTGGACGATGGCCCCGCGATCCACCCGCACCAGGACGCGGGGCGCGATGCCGTCCGGCAGCCAAGCCTGTTCACACCAGAAGTTCCTCATCGGGCCAAGTGCTCCAACGTCGTCGCGAGCGCCACCACACCCGCCGCGCAGTCGTCGGCTTCGGCGAACTCGTCAGGGGCGTGGCTGATCCCGGTCGGGTTGCGCACGAACAGCATCGCGGTCGGGACGTGCGCCGCCAAGATGCCCGCGTCGTGCCCCGCACCGGTCGGCAGGGACGGGACGTTCCCGAGCGCGCCGGAGATCTCGTCGGCCAGGCCGCGGTCGAAGTGCACCGTGTCCCCGTACGACTCCTCCGTGACGCGCACCTCGCAGCCCTCCTCCACGGCCGCCGCCCGTGCCGCTTCGGTGATCTCCGCGACCACCTCGCGGGTGCGCCGGTCGTCGTCCGCCCGCGCGTCCAGCCAGACGTCCACCGAAGACGCGATCACGTTGGTGCCGCCGGGGTTCGGCACGATCCGGCCCACCGTCGCCCGCGCCCCGCCGGTAGCGGCCCGGCGAGCGGCCAGCACCAGTTGCGACGCGGGCAGCATCGGGTCGCGCCGGTCCTCGATCAGCGTCGCACCGGCGTGGTTGCCCTCGCCGGTGAAGGTGAACCGCCACCGGCCGTGCGCCAGGATCGAACTGGCCGACCCGACCGGGACGGTCAGCCCTCTGCCCTGCTCCACGTGGAGTTCCACGAACCGGCCGATCGACGCGAGCGCCACGTCGTCCCGGCCCATCCGCAGCGGGTCGAAGCCCGCCCGGTGCGCCGCCTCGCCGAACGAGACGCCGTCCGGGTCGGTCAGCCCGCACGCCGCCTCCGCCGAGATCGCACCGGTCATCAGCCGAGAGCCCAGGCAGGCCACGCCGAACCGCCCGCCCTCCTCCTCCACGAACACCACCACCGCCAACGGCCGGGACGGCTGGAAACCCTTGGCGCGCAACAGGTCGACCGCCTGCAACGCCGACACGACGCCCAGCGGCCCGTCGAACGCGCCACCGCCCGGCACGGAGTCCAGGTGGCTGCCGGTGACCACGGCGTCCGTCCCCGGCCCACCCCACCACGCCCAGATGTTGCCGTTGCGGTCCGGCCGCACGTCGAGCCCGCGCCGCGTCGCCTCCTCCACGAACCACGCGCGCAGCTCCAGCTCGACCCGGTCGAACCCGTGCCGCGAGTAGCCGCCGCGTCGGGCGTCGCGCCCGACGTCGGCGATGTCCGCGAGGTCAGTCATGGTGCGCCATCGGGATGCGGACGCCCTTGTCCGAAGCCACTGCCTGTGCCTCCGGGTACCCGGCGTCGACGTGCCGGATCACGCCCATGCCGGGGTCGTTGGTCAGCACCCGCTCGATCTTCCGCGCGGCCAGCTCGGTGCCGTCCGCGACGGTGACCTGCCCGGCGTGGATGGAACGCCCGATGCCCACCCCGCCGCCGTGGTGGATGGACACCCAGGTCGCCCCGGACGCCGTGTTCACCAGCGCGTTGAGCAGCGGCCAGTCGGCGATCGCGTCCGAACCGTCCGCCATGGCCTCGGTTTCCCGGTACGGGGAGGCGACCGAACCGCAGTCCAGGTGGTCCCGGCCGATCACGATCGGCGCGGACAGCTCGCCACTGGCCACCATCTCGTTGAACCGCAGGCCCGCCAGGTGGCGCTCGCCGTAGCCCAGCCAGCAGATCCGGGCCGGCAGCCCCTGGAACTCGACCCGTTCGCCGGCCATCCTGATCCACCGGGCGAGCTGCTCGTTCTCCGGGAACAGCTCCAGGATCGCCCGGTCGGTCCGGGCGATGTCGGCCGGGTCACCGGACAGCGCCGCCCACCGGAACGGGCCCTTGCCCTCGCAGAACAGCGGGCGGATGTAGGCGGGGACGAAGCCGGGGAAGTCGAACGCCCGGTCGTAGCCGCCGAGCCTGGCCTCGCCGCGGATGGAGTTGCCGTAGTCGAACACCTCCGCGCCCCGGTCCAGGAAGCCGACCATCGCCTCCACGTGGTCCGCCATCGACTCGCGGGAGCGGTCGGTGAACTCGTCCGGCTTCTTGCCCGCGTAGTCCGGCCAGTCGTCCAGGTCGACGCCCTTGGGCAGGTACGCCAGCGGGTCGTGCGCCGAGGTCTGGTCGGTGACGATGTCCACCGGCACCTCGCGGCGCAGCAGTTCCGGCAGCACCTCGGCGGCGTTGCCGATCAGGCCCACGGACAGCGCGCGGCCCTCCTCCTTGGCCCTGAGCACGCGGGAGATCGCGTCGTCGAGGTCGTCCGCGATCTCGTCCAGGTAGCGGGTCTCCACCCGGCGCCGGGCGCGGGCCGGGTCGACCTCGACGCAGAGCGCGACGCCCTCGTTCATGGTGACGGCCAACGGCTGCGCACCGCCCATGCCGCCCAGCCCGGCGGTCACCGTCAACGTGCCCTTCAGCGTCCCGCCGAACCGCTTGGTCGCCACGGCCGCGAACGTCTCGAACGTGCCCTGGAGGATGCCCTGGGTGCCGATGTAGATCCACGAGCCGGCCGTCATCTGGCCGTACATGGTCAGCCCCTCGGCCTCCAGCCGGCGGAACTCGGGCCAGTTCGCCCAGTCCGGCACCAGGTTGGAGTTCGCGATCAGCACCCGCGGCGCCCACTCGTGCGTCCGCATCACGCCCACCGGGCGGCCGGACTGCACGAGCAGGGTCTCGTCGTCCGCCAGCTCCGCCAGTTCGCGGCTGATGGCGTGGAAGCTCGGCCAGTCCCGCGCGGCCTTGCCGGTGCCGCCGTAGACGACCAGGTCCTCGGGCCGTTCGGCGACGTCGGGGTCCAGGTTGTTGTGGAACATCCGCAGGGCGGCCTCGGTCTGCCAGCTGCGGGCGGTCAGGTCGGTGCCTCGGGCTGCTCGCACCATCACAGGGCTCCACTTCGGATCAGGTCTTCGGCGGCGGCGATCTCCGGGGCCAGGTGGCGGTCCGGGCCGGGGCCCTGGACGGTCTCGCGCAGCTTCGCCACGGCCGCGGCGGTCGCCGGTGCCGGCTTCAGGGGTGCGCGCAGGTCCAGCGCGCGGGCGGCGGTGAGGAACTCGACGGCCAGCACGGTGCGCAGGCCGTCCACCGCCTTGCGCAGCTTGCGCGCGGCGGACCAGCCCATCGAGACGTGGTCCTCCTGCATCGCGCTGCTCGGGATCGAGTCGACCGACGCGGGCACCGCCAGCCGCTTGAGCTCGCTGACGATGGCGGCCTGGGTGTACTGGGCGATCATGTGGCCGGAGTCCACGCCGGGGTCGTGGGCCAGGAACGGCGGCAGGCCGTGCGAGCGGCTCACGTCCAGCATCCGGTCGGTGCGGCGCTCGGCGATGCTCGCCACGTCCGCGACCGGGATGGCCAGGAAGTCCAGCACGTACGCGATCGGCGCGCCGTGGAAGTTGCCGTTCGACTCGACCCGGCCGTCCGCCAGCACCACCGGGTTGTCGATCGCGGCGGCCAGCTCGCGGTCGGCGACCACCTCGGCGTACGCGACGGTGTCCCGGGCCGCCCCGTGCACCTGCGGCGAGCAGCGCAGCGAGTACGCGTCCTGCACGCGGGTGCAGTCCGGGCCGCGGTGGCTCGCCATGATCTCCGAGCCCGCCAGCAGCTCCGACATCCGCCGGGCGCTGCGCCCCTGACCCGGGTGCGGGCGCAGGGCGTGCAGGTCGGCGGCGAAGACGCGGTCGGTGCCCAGCAGGGCCTCCACGCTCATCGCGGCGGTGAGGTCGGCCACGTCCAGTAGATGGTGCAGGTCCTTCACCGCGAGCACCAGCATCCCGAGCATCCCGTCGGTGCCGTTGATCAGCGCGAGGCCCTCCTTCTCGGCCAACCGGACGGGCTCGATGCCCGCCTTCGCCAACGCCTCCCCGGCGGGCAGCAGGTTGCCGTCGGCGTCCCGGACCTCACCCTCGCCGGTCAGCGCCAGCGCGGCGGCCGACAGCGGCGCCAGGTCGCCCGAGCAGCCCAGCGAGCCGAACTCGTGCACCACCGGCGTGATGCCCGCGTTGAGCATCGCGGCCATCGCCTCGGCCGTCTCCAGCCGGACCCCGGTGTGCCCACTGGTCAACGTCCTGAGCCGGAGCAGCACGAGGGCGCGGACGACCTCCCGCTCGACCTCGGGCCCCGCGCCGGCGGCGTGCGAGCGGACCAGGGACTGCTGGAGGGCGGCCCGGCGGTCCGGCGGGATGTGCCGGACCGCCAGCGCGCCGAACCCCGTCGACACGCCGTAGGTGGGCTGCTCGGCGGTGGCCAGGCGTTCGATGTGCGCGCGGGCGGCACCGACGGCCTCCCGCGCCACCTCCGTGATCTCCACCGGCGCGTCGCCGCGGGCGACGGCGTGGACGTCCTCGCGGGTCAGGGGTTCCGGACCCAGCTGCACGGGTTGCTGCATGTGCACATCACAACCCGGCAGTTGGATCGGCACGACCCGGGAGCGCGGAAGACCGTCTGGTATCTCAGACGCCGAGCCAGGACAGGTCCACGCCGAGGTCCACCTCCACGAGCGCGGCCACCTCGGTCAGCGTCTCCACGGGCACGGGCTGCTGGAAGCCGGACAGCCCGAGCCCTCCCACGGACAGGAACCGGTCGGGCGCGAGCGGGATGGTCAGCACGCCACCGCCGGCCTCCTCGTACGACGCCTCACGGCCCAGCGCGGTCACCGTGCGGGGCGAACTCCCGACGTGGGCGACGCTGTGCAGCATGGCCATGTAGCGGCCGTCCCGGTACGACACGTCGGTGGACGCGGTCCAGTCGTCCCGCGAGTTCGCGCTGACCGTGAAGCGGGTGGACCCGCCGAACGACACCGGGACCCGGATCTGCCTCCGGTCCGGCCGCACGGACTCGGCGATCCGGCGGATCGTGCCGCGGGCGTCGGGAACGTTGTCCAGGTTCACGGTCAGCACCAGCTTGTCGGCCACCTGCCAGCGCAGGCCGTCGTCGGTGTAGACGCCCGGAGCCCCGTTCACCGTCGTCCGGTTCGCCGGCTCGTCCGCGGATTCGAGCAGCGAGCCGATGCTCCCCCTGGTGATCTCGAAGGTCAGCGCGGGCGCCGACGGGCTGTGGTCCGGGGGGGCCTGCCGCCAGGTCCGCTGCCAACCGTGGTCGAACAGGCTGCGCCGCCACTCGACGAACCCGTCCGGCAACCAGGTCGGCGCGTATTCCAGGCTCACCAGCTTCCCGGACGGCACACCGGTCGGCGACGGACTGCCGGTGACGGTGCTGAACGGCGGCCGGTTCGACCCGGCAGGCGGGGCGTCGGCGGTCGGCCGGGAGAACGTCGTGGCGGCGATCGCGACCACGGCCGCCGTGCCTGCGGTGGCGAGCACCAGGTACAGCGGCTTGCGACGGCGACGCGGCCGGTGCAGCGCGGCCAGCACCGGACCGGGCGGCGGGGCCAGGTCGGCCTGCCGACGCAGCGCGTCACGGATCAGGTCTTCGGTGTTCACAGCGCCTCCTTCACCCGGTCGGCCGCACGCAGCGTGGACAGCGCGCGGGAGATGTGACTGCGGACGGTTCCCTGGGTGCACCCCAGGACCGCGGCGATCTCGGCGTCGTCGTAGCCCTCGTAGAAGCGAAGCACGACGGCGGCCTTCTGCTTGCGCGGCAACCTCGCGATGCGACGCAACATCGCGTCCCGCTCGTCGTAGCGGCCCGCCGGATCGGGAGTCGGCGGGTCGATGCCGGTGAGGGTCGAATGGACCTTGAACCGCCGGCGCCACGACAGGAACTCGTTGGTGACCATCCGCTTCAGGTACGCGCCGGGCGCGTCGAGACCACCGATCCGAGCCCACCGCTGCTGGGCGCGCAGCAGGCACTCCTGCACGACGTCCTGGGCGAGGTGCGGGTCTCCGGTCAGCACCGTGGCGTACCGCAGCAACGGAGTGACCTGGCCCGCGGCGAAGTCCTCGAAGCTGGTCGTCATACCCCTCCAATGCGCGGTGGCGCCGCTTTGTTGAGAATGACGTCGTGGGATCCAGCAGCGACGTGCCGGCGTTGCGCCGAGGACTGGCCGTGCTGCGCCTGCTGGCCGGCCGCCCCGGCCCGCTGACGGCGGCGGCCGTGGCCCGCGAACTCGACCTGCCCCGCTCGACCACCTACCACCTGCTGGCCGAACTGGCGGCAGCGGGCTTCGCCACCCACTTCCCCGAGGAACGACGGTACGGACTGGGGGTGGCGGCGTTCGAACTGGGCTCCGCCTACCTGCGCCACGACCCGCTGGAACGCCTGGCGAGGCCGCTGCTGCGCCGCCTGGTCGACTCGGCCGGCCGCGCCGCCCACCTGGGCGTGCTGCACGGCGCCGAGGCGCTCTACCTGGTCCGCGAACAGCCCAGGCAGCCGTCCACCATCGTCTCCGACGTGGGCGTACGCCTGCCCGCCCACCTGACCGCCTCCGGCCGCGCGATGCTCGCCCACCTGCCCGGCGCCCAGGTCAGAGCCCTGTTCCCGAGCGTGACGAGCTTCGTGGACCGCACCGGACGCGGCCCGCGGAACCTACCCGCGCTCAGACGCCTGCTCACCGCCGAACGCCGACGCGGCTGGTCCGTGGAAGACGGCTACGTGACCGCCGGCTTCGCCTCGGTGGCCGCCCCGGTCTTCGACCACGGCGAACGCCCCATCGCCGCCATCACGGTGACCTTCCGACACGTGTGCGACGAGGAATGCGGCCGAACCTGGCCCGAACTGGCCCGGGAAGCACAAAAAACCGCCGACGCCCTGACAGAGCGCATCGGCGGCCACCGAACCAACCACACCTGACCCCAGCGCAGTGCGCTCCTCACCCGCCGCAGCGCGCCACCCACACCAGCCCGCGCCCCAGCGCGCCCCGCAACCCGTCGCCCACCCAGTCGCAGTGCGCCCCCGCACAGACCCTTGCTCTCGTGTTCTCCCCGTATGGCCTGCCCGCAGGGCTATCGCGCTTGTCCGGGGAGCGCAAGCACGCTGTTCGCTTGCGCTCCCCGGACAAGGGTGATCGTCTTCGACAGGCCATGCGGGGAGAACACGACGCTCTTCCTCCCCCGGAGGCCTGCCCAGCGGCGAGCGCCGCTTCTGCTCTTACCTGAGCCTAGATCTGGACCGTCTTCAAGAAGTCCGCCGCGACGTTCGCGATCGTCTCCTTGTCGATGTCCACCCGCTTCACCAGCTCCGCCAGGTTCTCCGTCGTCAGCGCCGCCGACACCTTGTTCAACGCCGCCTTGCCCTTGTCGTCCAGCGCGTCCGACCGCAGCAGCGGCACGATGTTCTGCGCCGGGTACATGCTCTTCGGGTCGTCCAGCTCCACGAAGTCGTTCGCCTTGATGTCAGCCGAAGTCGTGTACAGGTTGGCCACCTGGGCAGTGCCGTTCTTCAGCGCGTCCACCGTGACCGGCCCGCCGGCGTCCGTGGTCTTGATCTCCTTGAACGAGACGCCGTACAGCTCCTTGATCTTGGACTGCCAGCGCTGCCCCCACTCGCCGGCGGCACCCAGCACGTACTTGCCGTCACCGAGGTCCGCGATGGACTTCACGCCCGAGTCCGCGGTGGCCTTGGTGACCACCAGGACGTCCTTGTCCTCCGCCTCGGCCTTCTCCAGGACCTCCAGCCCGGACGGCGTCTTGGACTTCAACGCCGTGTAGACCTCGTCGGCCGACGTCTTGCTGTTGGCCTGGTCGAAGTAGTTGAGCAGGTTGCCGGTGTACTCCGGCACCACGCCGAGGGACTTGTCCTGCAACGCCTTCACGACCAGCTCACGCGCGCCGATGCCGGGTTTCACCGACACCTTCGCGCCGGTCGCCTTGAGCGCGCCCGCGTAGATCTCGGCCAGGATCTTGTTCTCGGTGAAGTCGGCCGAACCGACCACGACCTCACCCGTCGCGGACTGCCCGCTGCTCCCGCTCAGGTCCTCTTTGGACCCGCACGCGGAGACGACCAGGGCAGCCGCCGCGACGATGACGGTCAACGTGCGCTTCATGCCGTACTTCCTCCCACTCCGGACTCCCACACCACTCCACCGCTCAGTCTCACACCACTCCGACCGCCCGGCCCTGCGGCCACGTCGGTCTCACACCACTCCGACCGCCCGGCCTGCGACCACGTCGAGCTCACACCGCTCGGTCTCACACCACGTCGACCACTTCGGCCTCCTCGACCGGCTTCACACGCCGCCGAGTCTCCGCCGCCAGCCGCAATCCCCTCGGTATGACGAGCTTCCCCGCGAGCGCGAGGAGCAGGTCGAGCCCCACCGCGAGCAGCGCGATCAGCACCGCACCACCGACGACCTGCGCGTAGTCCAGCACCCGCAGGCCGTCCAGCAGCGGCCGGCCCAGCGTCTCGATGCCCACGTACGCGGCGACCGAAGCCGTTGCCACGACCTGCAGGGTCGCGTTCCGCAGCCCACCCACGAGCAGCGGCAGCGCGTTCGGCAGCTCGACCCGCCACAACCGCTGCGAACCGGTCATCCCCATGCCGCGCGCGGCGTCCACCACGCCCCGGTCGACGTCCTGGATGCCCGCGTACGTCCCGGCCAGGATCGGCGGCACCGCCAGCACGACCAGCGCGATCAGCACGCTCACCGTCTGCACGCCGTTCATCACCAGGTACAGGAACGTCACCAGCCCCAGCGTGGGCAGGGCGCGCAACGCGTTGCTGCTGCCGACGAGGAGCACCCCGCCCCGCCCGGTGTGCCCGATGTAGAGCCCGAGCGGCACCGCGATCAGGCTCGCCCCGAGCACCGCGCCCAGGCAGTAGAGCAGGTGCACGCCGACCCGCACCGGGATCGACTTGGCGCCGCTCCAGTTCACCGGGTCCAGCAGCCAGGCGATCGCGTCCGCGAAGATCATGACCGACCCGCCTTCGTCCACGGGGTCAGCGCGTTGCGCAGCACCACCAGGATGAGGTCCACCACGAGTGCCAGCACCATTGTGAGCACGATGCCGACGATGATCGGGGCCAGGTAGCGCTGCCGGAAGCCGTCGGTGAACAGCACGCCCAGGCCTCCGGTGCCGATCAGCGCGCCCACGCTGACCAGGCTGATGTTGCTCACCGAGCCGACCCGCACCCCGGCCGCGAGCACCGGCACGGCCAGCGGCAGCTCCACGGTGAGGAACCGGCGCCACGGCCGGAAGCCCATCGCGGTGGCGGCGGCCCGCACGTGGTCGGGCACCGCCGCCAGCGCCTCGGCGACCGGCCGCACCAGCAGCGTCGTGGTGTAGAGGGTGAGCGCGATGACCACGTTCACCGGGGCGAGCACCGAGGTGCCGATCACCGCCGGAATGATCACGAACAGCGCCAGCGACGGGATCGTGTAGAGCACGTTCGACACGCTGACCAGCACGGTGTTCACCCAGCGGAACCGGTGGCAGGCCAAGCCTAGGACGACCGCCAGCACCACCGAGATCACCAGCGGCACCAGCGACAGGTAGATGTGGTCGAGCAGCATGGTCAGCAACGCCGAGCGGGTGCCCGCGTCGCCGAGGTACTTGGCTATGTCACCCACGGTGGCTCTCGATCACGTCCAGCACCTGGTGCGCCTCGACCACCCCGGCGAACCGCCCGTCGGTGTCCACCACCACGCCCAGGCCCGAGGGCGACGACAGCGCGGCGTCCAGCGCCCCGCGGATCGCACCGCCCTGCTCGTACAGCGAACCGCCCGGCACCACGGTGCCGTCCGGCCCGCTCCAGCCCTGCGGGCGTCGCTCGGCGTCCACCAGCAGCTGCCACCCACCGGACGCCGCGGGCGCCCGCACCGTCTCGGCGGGCAGCACCTCCACCCCCGAAGCGTCCACAAAGGACAGGCTGCGGTAGCCGCGGTCCTTGCCCACGAAGCTCGCCACGAAGTCGTCGGCGGGGCGGACCAGCAGCTCGGCGGGCGGCGCGTACTGGGCCAGGATGCCGCCCTCGCGGAACACCGCCACCTTCTCGCCGATGCGCACCGCCTCGTCGATGTCGTGCGTCACGAAGACGATCGTCTTGTCCAGTTCGGCCTGCAACCGCAGCAGCTCGTCCTGGAGCCCTTCCCGGACCACCGGGTCCACCGCGCTGAACGGCTCGTCCATCAGCAGCACCGGCGGGTCGGCGGCCAACGCGCGCGCCACGCCGACGCGCTGCTGCTGACCGCCGGAGAGCTGCACCGGGTACCGCTTGCCGAGTTCGGCGGGCAACCCCACCAGCTCCAGCAGCTCGGCCGCCCGCGACCGGGCCTTCGCCTTGGACCAGCCGGACAGCAGCGGCACGGTGGCCACGTTGTCCAGCACGGTGCGGTGCGGGAACAGGCCCGCCTGCTGGATCACGTAGCCGATGCCCAGCCGCAGCTTCGGCGGGTCCACGGTGAGCACGTCCTTGCCGTCCACCAGGACCGTGCCCTCGGTCGGGTCGATCATCCGGTTCACCATGCGCAGCGACGTCGTCTTGCCGCACCCGGACGGGCCGACGAAGACCGTGATCGTGCCCGCCTCGACCACCAGGTCCAGGCCGTTCACCGCGATCGTCCCGTCGTCGAACCGCTTGGTCACGCCGCGGAACTCGATCACCCGTGGTCCTCCCCGTCGGTGCGTTTCAGGCGTCGAACGACACTAGCCCGTTCGTCCGACCGTGGCACGGCGTTCCAGGATTCGGTCAGTAGGCTGCTTCGGTTGTGGCCACCGAACTAGTACGCGCGCTGCTGGAGTCCCACGGCGCGCACGCGCGCAAGCTCCGCCGCGTGCTGACCCTGCTGAGTGACGACTGGCACACACTGGCCGATCTGGTGCGACTGCCCGCGGTGCCCCGGCGGACGGTGCAGGACGTGCTGAAGGCGCTGGACGCGGACGTCGAGACGAACGGCGACCGGTTCCGGATCGTGCCGTCGCGGGTGCCGGCCTACGCCGAGTTCCGGGTGCCGGCGCACGCCGAGTCCCGGGTGCCGACCCACACCGGGCCCACCGCCGACGCAGACCTGGCGGACCCGCTGGACGCCCTGGTGTCGCGGAACACGACCCACCTCCGCTCGATCTCCGCCGACATCGCCTCGGTGCCGCCGCCACTGGCCGCCCTGGACCACGTGCAGGCCACCGCCGAGACGGCGCTGAAGCGGGCGCTGTGGCTGGACTCGCAGTACGACCTGGACGGGCGCGTCCTGCTGTGCCTGGGCGACCACGACCTGACGTCGCTCGCGGTGTGCGCGGTGAACCCTTCGGTGTCGGTCGTCGTGGTCGATGTGGACGATCGGCTCCTGGCCTACGTCGAGCAGCGCTCGGGTGGCCGGGTGCGGACGCTGCACGCGGACTTCCGCTTCGGGCTGCCGCCCACCGTGCTGGAGTCGGCGGACCTGGTGTTCAGCGACCCGCCCTACACGCCGGAGGGCATGGCGCTGTTCGCGGGCCGTGCCGTGGAGTGCCTGGCCGACCTCGGGCAGGGCCGGCTGCTGCTGGCCTACGGGTTCAGCGACCGCACCCCCGCGCTGGGCCTGAAGGTGCAGCAGGAGTTGCAGCGGCTGGGGCTGGTGTTCGAGGCGATCCTGCCCGCGTTCCACCGGTTCGACGGCGCGCAGGCCATCGGCAGCGCGGCCGACCTGTACGTGTGCCGCCCCACCACGCGGCGGTCCGTGACGCCCGGCCGGACCACGATCTACACGCACGGTCCGCAGTCCGTGGAGGCGACCGGGCCGGGGTCGAAGGCGTTGGAGGCACTGGTCGACCTCGCGCCGCGGCCGGAGTCCTCGCCGCCGCCCAAGCCGCGGGCGCCGGGGTGGGCGGACCCGATCGGGAGGGGTGCGGCGTCGCTGGCCGTGGACCTGTCCGGCGATCCGGGGCCGTGGCTGCTGCGCACCCTGCTGGCGTGCTCGCCGGGGCGGATGGCGGCCCTGGTGTCCAACAACCACCCGAACGTGTCGTCCGCGGCCGGGCAGGCCGAGTTGACCTCGCTGGTCGACACCCGGTTCGCGCTGCGGTTCCTGCGGTCCACTCCGGACGGCAAGCACTGCGTCGTGGTGGCGGACCAGGTGCTCGCCGGGACGCTGGACGCCGGCGGGCTGGCCGTGCGGGAGGTGTTGATGCGGGCGCACGGCAAGCTCGGCAACGTGTGGCGGGAAGCCCTGACCATCGTGCTGCGGATCACCAAGCGCGAGGCGCGGGAGCGGATCGGCGAGCACGACGACCTGGAGCACCGGCTGATCGACCTGCCCCGGCACCGGATCGCCGCGCTGCTGCCGCTGATCCGGGAGTCGGCCGGTTGAGCGGAACCCGCTCGCCGGGCCGCTCCCGGCGGTAGTTTTCGTCCGACTCGGAGGGGGCGCGCATGAAGACCCCGAACCCCGGTTACGGATTCGGTAACCGGTCAGTGGTAACCGATCAGTGATAACCGGTCACTGCCCACAGACCACCACTGCGAGACCACCACTCACCCCTCGTCACCCAGCGCGCGGGATGTGCAGCGGCCCCAGCGCGAGCACGGCCCGGAACTCCTTGGGCGGCACCGGACGGGAGAACAGCCAGCCCTGGTAGGCGTCCACGCCGACACCGCGCAGCACGTGGAACTGGGTGGCGGTCTCGACGCCTTCCGCCACGCACTTGCGGCCCATGGCGCGCGCCATGTCCACCACGGCCCGTGCCACCGCGAAGTCCGACGAGTCGTTGCCCACGCCGGACACGAACCGGCGGTCCACCTTGATGATCTGCGCGGGCAGGTCCTTCAGGCGCGCCAGCGACGAGTAGCCGGTGCCGAAGTCGTCCACCGCGAACCGGATGCCGCGCCCCACCAGCTCGTCCATCGACTGCCGCACCCGTGACGGCAGGTCGACCAGCGCGGTCTCCACCAGCTCCAGCACCACGCGGTCCCACGGGATGCCGGCCTCCGCGATCGCGTTCGCCACGATGTCCACGAACTCCGGGTCGCCCGGCACCAAGCCCGCCAGGTTCACCGCGACCGACACCGGCTGGTCGTTGGGCGCGGGCCAGGTCGCGGCCTCCTTCAGCGCGGTGCGCAGCACCCAGCGGTCCAGCTCGCGCAGCAGGTCGCCCTGCTCGGCGACGGGCAGGAAGATGTCCGGCGGCAGCAGGCCGCGGTCCGGGTGCGGCCAGCGGACCAGCGCCTCGGCGGTCTGCACCGCGCCGTCCACGCCCACCACGGGCTGGAAGTGCAGGGCCAGGCCGTCGTGCGCCAGCGCGTCCCGCAGCTGGCCCTCCAGGTGCACCTGGCGGTCGGCCGAGGCGATCAGCGCCGCGCTGGCCAGCGACACCCGGCCGGCACCGGCGCGCTTGGCCTCGAACATCGCGGCGTCGGCGAACCGCAGCAGGTCGTTGCCGGTCGCCCGGGAGCCGTTGGGCACCGCCGCGCCGATCGACGCGGACACCCGGACCAGCTGGCCGTGCACCGGAACGGCGGTGCGCAGCAGCCCGGCGACCTTGGTGGCCAACGCGTCCACGCCGCCCACCGTGTCGATGTTCTCGCAGATGATCACGTACTCGTCACCGGACAGCCGGGCGGCCGTGCAGCCGTCCGGCAGGCCGCCTTCCAGCCGCCGGGCCAGCGCCACCAGCAGCTCGTCGCCCGCGTCGTGGCCCAGCGAGTCGTTGACCCGCTTGAAGTTGTCGATGTCGCAGAACAGCACCGCGACCCGCGAGCGGTCCTCGGACTCCAGCAGGTGGGCCAGCATCTCCTTGACCAGCGCCCGGTTGGGCAGGCCGGTCAGCTCGTCGTGCGTGGCCTGGTGGCGCAGCGCCTCGGACGCGCGGCGGCGCTCGGTGATGTCCTGGAACACGGTCAGCCAGAACCGGCGGCCGTCGTCCTGCACGGACAGCGCGATGTGCAGCTCGCAGTAGACCCGCTCGCCGTCCGGCCGCACCAGGATCCGCTGCGGGACCTTGTGCACCCGGTCCGCGCCGAGCTGGGTCATCCGGCTCACCGAGTCGAGCCGGTTCGCCTTGTCGTCCGGGTGGGTCAGCTGGTCGGCGGTCATCCCGCGCAGCTTCTCCAGGTCCATGCCGAGCAGGTCGCACAGCGCGTCGTTGGCGTCCACCAGGCGTTCGGCCTCGTCGAACAGGCCGATGCCGACCGGCGTCAGCGACACCAGGTCGGCGAACCGCTGGCTGGACCGCTTCATCCGGGTCTCGGCGGCCCGCTGCTCGGTGATGTCCTGCGCGGTGCCCACCGCCAGCGGCCGGCCGTCCGGGTCCTTCACCACCACGCCGTGGCTGCGGAACACGCGGCTCTTGCCGTCCCGGCGCTGGATCCGGTACTCGCACTGCACCGGGACCTGGTCGACGGCGAGCTGCTGCCACAGGTCGTCCACCCAGCCCCGGTCCTCCGGGTGCACCAGGTCCAAGTAGGTCTGGTAGCGGGTGTGCTCGTCGCGCGGCACGCCGAACAGGTCGGCCAGCATGTCCGACCACACCACGTCGCCGGTCTGGAGGTTCCACTCCCACACGCCGAGCTGCGCCGCCCGCTGCGCGTCGGCCAGCCGCCGCCGGTCGTCGCGCAGCTGCCGCTCCAGCGCCCGCGCCTCGGTGACGTCCTGGATGGTGCCGTGGAAGCGGTGCAGCTTGCCGCGCTCGAACTCCGGGCGCACCCGGCAGACGTAGACGCGCTCGCCGAACTCGCTGCGCACCTCCGCCTCGAACGTCTCCTCCTCGGTGGCGTTCAGCAGCTGCCGGCGCAGCGACTCCAGCGCGGCGCGGTCGTCCGGGTGCACGCCGCACAACACGTCGGCGTTCGGCGCGATGCCCAGGTCGGCGTACATCTCCAGGAGCACCTCGCTGCGGTGCACCGCCTTGGTCGGCACCTCGTAGCTCCAGCTGCCGATGCGCGCGATGCGCTGCGCCTCCAGCAGCCGGCCGCGCTCGGTCTCCAGGGCCTGGTCCGAGCGCAGCTGCGCGGTGATGTCGCGGATGTAGCCGGTGATGAACTGGGTCCGGCCGTCCGCCCGGAGCTTGGCCTCGGCCACGCCCCGGATCCAGCGGAGTTCGCCGGTGGGCAGGATGATCCGGTAGACGATGTCGATCGGGTTGCCGTCGAGCGCGCGGTTGGCCCAGTAGCTGGCCACCATGTCGTAGTCGTCGGGGTGCACCACGTCCAGCACGGCCTGCGCGCCCGGCACCACCTCGCCCGGCCGCACGCCCATCATCTCGTAGTGCGACTCCGACCAGACCGTGACGCCGGTCGTCGGGTCGTACTCCCAGGAGCCGATCTGGGCGACCCGCTGCACGGTGCGCAGCCGGCGCTGTTCGTCGCGCAGGTCGTCGGCGGCCTTGGCCAGGTCGGACACGTCCACCAGCAGCACCGCGTGCAGCCCGGTGCCGGGCACCTGGTTGCGCGCCACGCGGACCGGCAGCAGACCGCCGTCGGCCTGGCGGAGCCGCAGGTCGGCGGGTTCACCGACGAGCAGGTCGCCTAACGCGCGGCCGACCAGCTCATCGGCGGAATGCGCTTTCGCGAGCGCCGCGACCGCGGCGTTCGCGCGCATCACGACGCCCTTGGGGTCGCACAGCAGCGAGGGGCCCTCGGATAGTGGGATGCCGTCGAGCGCGAGGGGTGTCCCCGTCGGGCGCGCAGCGTCGAGCAGCACTGGAGCGCGTCCAACCCGCTTGGGCACGGTCCCACCTTCCCGTGTTACGGCAGGGATGAACCGGCCCGACCGCACCCGAATACGGCGTCCCTCTCCACGGGCAATATTCACCCGAGGAGAGGGACCGTAGCGCTTCGGTGCGTCATCGCCCACCCCTCTTCGGGCTAACGAAACAAACCCGTTAGGGGATTCGCCAATCCGATGAGCCGAGGGGGCGGATGCGGCCGGAGCTCTCCCGACTCCGACGGGGTCAGGCTACTCCGTCCTGCCGAGCTGCCAAGGCCACGGCGGCGGCGACTTCGGGTCCGACCCGGGGATCCAGCGCGCTGGGCACGATCCGGTCCGCCGCGAGGTCGTCCGAGGCGACCGCGGCGATCGCGTCGGCGGCGGCCAGCTTCATGTTCTCCGTGATGCGCTTCGCGCCCGCGTCCAGCGCGCCGCGGAAGATGCCGGGGAACGCGAGGACGTTGTTGATCTGGTTGGGGAAGTCGCTGCGCCCGGTGGCCACGATCGCCGCGTGCCGGCCGGCCACCTCCGGGTGCACCTCGGGGTCCGGGTTGGACAGCGCGAACACGATCGAGTCGGCCGACATGCTCGCGATCAGCTCCTCCTCCACCTTCGAGGAGGACACGCCGACGAACACGTCCGCGCCCTTGAGCGCCTCGGCGATGCCGCCCCGCAGACCGCTCGCGTTCGTCACCTCGGCCAGCGCGGCCTTCACCGGGTTCAGCCCGTCCCGGCCCGCGAACACGATGCCGCGCGAGTCGACCACGGTGACCTCGCCGACACCGGCCGCGACCAGGATCTTCGCGCACGCCACACCGGCCGCGCCCGCACCGGAGACGACCACGCGCTGGCCGGCGATGTCCTTGCCCAGCACGGTGTTCGCGCCGCGCAGCGCGGCCAGCAGCACCACCGCGGTGCCGTGCTGGTCGTCGTGCATGACCGGCACGTCCAGCGCCTCGATCAGCCGCGCCTCCAGCTCGAAGCAGCGCGGGGCGGCGACGTCCTCCAGGTTCACCGCGCCGAACGACGGGCGCAGCCGGACCAGCGTCTCCACGATCTCGTCGACGTCGGTGGTGTCCAGCACCAGCGGGATGGAGTCCAGCCCGCCGAAGGTCTTGAACAGCGCGGCCTTGCCCTCCATGACCGGCAGCGACGCGCTCGCCCCGATGTCGCCCAGGCCGAGCACGGCGGTCCCGTCGCTGACCACCGCCACCAGCCGGTGCGCCCAGGTGTACTTGGCGGCGAGCGAGGGGTCTTCGGCGATGGCCCGGCTGACCCGCGCCACGCCCGGCGTGTACGCGATGGACAGCGCCCTCGGGTCGGCCAGCGAGGCGGTCGCACCCACGGCCAGCTTGCCGCCCTCGTGCGCGCGGAAGATCTCGTCGTCGGTCAGCTCGGTGGTCAAGGTTTGATCATTCCGGACGCGGTCGACGTGCGCTTGGTCATTCTGGGGGAGGTCGTTCAATGCGGTCACTTCGGGAGTCCCTCCTGCGGTGCGCGAATGCTCCGGCGCACCGGGACCGGCGTTGTCACGCGGGTCTGCGGGGCCTGTCAGCGGGCGTGCCGCGCGGTCTGCGCGACGGGCCCTGGGGGCGGTGCGGGCAAGCATGACAGCGTTCGTGATCGCTGTCTGCGGCGGGGATCACACACTTTTCCGCAGGTCAGAGCCGGTTTTCCAGAACGTACGTCCGGTTTTCTGCACCGACCGGTCGGTTTCCGCAGGCAGGATCGGTCAAGAGCGGGCGGGTTCTAAGGTGGGCGCCATGCAGGTACGTGAGCTGAAAATCCCCGGCACTTTCGAGTTCAGCCCTTCGGTGTTCCCCGACAGCCGAGGGCTGTTCGTGTCCCCGTTCCAGGAACACGCCTTCGTGGAAGCCGTGGGGCACGGGCTGCGGATCGCCCAGACCAACCACAGCGAGTCGAGACGCGGGGTGATCCGCGGGGTGCACTACGCGGAGGTGCCACCGGGCCAGTCGAAGTACGTGAACTGCCCGCGCGGGCGGCTGCTGGACGTGATGGTGGACATCCGGGTCGGGTCGCCGACGTTCGGCGTGTGGGACACGGTGGAGCTGTCGCCGTCGGCGTTCAACTCGGTCTACGTGCCCGAGGGCATCGGACACGCGCTGATGGCGCTGGAGGACGACACGGTCACCTCGTACCTGTGCTCGGAGGGCTACAACCCCAAGGCCGAACGCGCCCTGAACCCGCTGTCCATGGGCATCCCGTGGCCGACCGACGTGACCCCGTTGCTGTCGCCGAAGGACGAGGCGGCCCCGAGCCTGGACGAGGCCTTGGCGACCGGGCTGCTGCCGTCGTACGCCGAGTGCATGGCCTGGTACGCGAAGCTGCGCTCCTGACCGTTCCGCACTTCGCGCTTCGGCGGTCCTCGGCGCTTCGGCGTCTCCGGCGCTACGGCGGTTCAACGAAGGCGACGCGGGCGCGGCCAGAGGCGGAACCGGATCACGCCGAGCACCTCCGCCGCGCCCAACGTGCGCGAGTCCGTGGACGCGAACGGGTTGTCCCCCTCCACGTGCCAGCCCCCATCGACCTCCCGGACGGCCCGCTTCACCGACAACTGCCCGGGCCGGGCCTCCCACCGCACCAGCACGAGATCGTTCTCCCGTGCCGTCCTGGATCTCTCCACGGTCACCACGTCACCGGTCCTGAGGGTCGGGAACATCGACGGCCCGACCACCCGAACCAGCGGCAACGACTCGTCCCGCGAGGGTGCCAACGATCACCTCCACCTGCCCGCCCCGGGCCTCCGGAGTAGGGTTTCGCACGTCGGAGCATCCACTGTCAGGGAGGAACGATGCGACTTCTGTCGCGCATTCTCCGCCGCCCGCTTCCGGAGGCCACCGCGCACTGCGACCTCCCGTGCGGTGTTTACGATCCGGCTCAGGCCCGGATCGAGGCGGAGTCGGTCAAGGCGGTCCAGGAGAAGTACCAGGCCAACGAGGACCCGGAGTTCCGCGCGCGTGCCGTCCTGATCAAGGAGCAGCGCAGCGAGCTCGTCAAGCACCACCTGTGGGTGCTGTGGACCGACTACTTCAAGCCGCCGCACTTCGAGAAGTACCCCGAACTGCACGACCTGTTCAACCGCGCCACCAAGGCCGCCGGCGCCGCCGGCACCAAGGGTTCCATGGACCCGGCGAAGGGACAGGAACTGCTCGACCTGATCGCCCAGATCGACAAGATCTTCTGGGAGACCAAGGCCGCGGCCTGATCACCTGCTCCAACACGACGCTGACCAGCCGGAGATCCTCCGCTTGGTCAGCGTCGTTTTTCATTCCCTGTCGGCGGCGAACGCCCTTCGACGGCTTTCCGAGGACACCCGTCGTAGGCAACGCATCACCGGCTTGTGGACGGTGTCACCGAATCGGGCGGTCGCGGGGGGCGGCGGTTTTCGGGGGCAGCGGCGAGGCACCCACGAAGGGGAGGGTTCCGCCTCCGTCCAATCCAGTCGTCAGGGAGTGAGCAGTCATGCGTCGTGGTTCCATTGCCGGTGCGTTGGCCATCGGCTTGTCACTGGTAACCACTACCGCCATCGCCGTGCCGAGCGGCGCGGGCGCCGGGTCGCCGGCGTCGGTGGCGGCAGAACCCGAGTGGAAGGCGCTGTACGCCTCGTCCGATCGGGAGAAGTTCGAGAAGTTGCGGGTCGCGGTGTGCGCCAGTGCGATCGACCCGTTGAGCGGAAAGGTCACCCTCACCGCGGACGTCCTCCAACCGGACGAGAAGCCGACCGGGAACTGCGTGGTCGGCCCGGTCCCGAAGCTTCCCGCGTCGTCGGCCGATCCGGCTGTCGGACCCGCCGACCCGCCGGCGGACGAGGACTTCGGTGTGCAGGAACTGGGTCTGTACACACCGGCGGAGCTCAAGGAGATCGAGGAGACGCGCATGATGGGCTGCTGGCAGGCACAGCGCATCACGCTGTACATGAGCACGGGGAACATCGCGTTCATCGACTGCACCCAGCCGGTCGAGGGCGAGCACATCGACGTACCCATCGTCAGCGACGGCTCCTGACCTGAGCCAGCTTCGTCACCTGAGCCGGCCTCGTCACGAGACGACCGCCCGACCGCTACACCAACGTCAGCAACTCGTCGATCGCCTGTTCCGGGCCGCCCCACGTGAGGTGCCCGATGACGTAGAGAGGAGCGTTCACCCGACTCCACTCGAACAACCGGTCGGGGTCCAGGCCGTAGGCGGCGGCCACCTGGCGACACCGCACCCCGACCCCCTCTGCGCCCGCCGCCTCCACCACGTAGTCCATGGCGTCGAAGCACGGATCACCGACGCACGTCTTGGGGTCGATCGCCACCAGACCGCGCGCCCCGCCGTCGAGCACGTTGCCGGGGTGCAGGTCGCCGTGCAGCAGCACAACGGTCGTCTGCGTGTCCAGGAGTCGTTCGCAACGCTCGATCGCACGGTCCCAAGCGGCACGGTCCAGGTGGGCGGCGATCTTCGGTTCGGTGAGGCGCCGGCCGATCCGGGCGAAGGCCTCCTCCAAACGGCCGCGCAGGGTGCGTTCGAGGCCGGCGGGCGGCTCGACGCTGTGCAGGGCCGACATCAACCCGGCCCACTGCTCAGGCGTCGGCGTGGCCTCGGTGCCCGGCACCACCGCTTCCAGCACCACGGCGTCCCCGTCGTGCGCGAACACCCGCGGCACCCGGCCGGACGGGGCGAGGCTGCGCAGCATCTCCACCTGAGTTGCCAGGAACGGCGCGTCGGGGGTGAGCTTCAGGACTCCCGGCGTGCCGTCGGACGTGGTGCAGCGGATGGCGAGCGACGAGGCGCCGCCGTCGTAGGGCTCGCCGAGGGTGAGGTCCCAGCGGGCGGCCAGACGTGCGGCCAGCGCGGGGACGTCGGCACACCACGCAGCCACTTCCGGACCGAATCTGAGGGTGAGGCGGGCGGTGAGGGCGCGCAGCTCGTCGGGGGTCACGCGGTCAGTGTCGACGACGACGTGACGACCGCTCCAACCACTATGCCGACCGGTCCGGCCGGCGGGCTCCGCAGCAGGTGTGATCTTCGGCAACGGCACGCCCGCATCGCCGACACTAGGATCGGTCGGGTGACCTCCCACGTTTACCTGCTCCGCCACGGCCAGACCGAGTGGTCCGAGAGTGGCCGGCACACGGGGCGCTCGGACATCCCGCTGACCGACGAGGGTGTGCAGCAGGCCCGGCGGGCCGGGGCTGTGCTGGCCCGGTTGCGGGGTACGGACCGGCCCGCCGCGCTGGTGCTGAGCAGTCCTCGCCAACGGGCTTGGCGGACGGCCGAGCTGGCCGGGTTGGAGGCCGAGCCGACCGAGGAGCTGGCCGAGTGGGACTACGGCGACTACGAGGGCCTGACCACGCCGCACATCCGGGAGACCGTGCCCGGCTGGACGGTGTGGACCCACCCGGTGCCCGGCGGCGAGACCCACGACGACGTGCGCGAGCGGGCCGAGGCCGTGGTGGAGCGGGTCCGGAAGGCCCTGCTGGGCGGGGACGTGGTGCTGGTCGGGCACGGGCACTTCAGCCGGGTGCTGATCGCCACCTGGCTGGACCTGCCGCCGAAGGACGGGGTCCACTTCGGACTGGACCCGGCCGGGCTCGCGGTGCTCGGGGACGAGCGGGGCGATCCGCAGGTGCGCCGGCTCAACGTGCCCGCCTGGGAGGTCGACGTTGACTGACCACCGCATCCGCCGGGTCCGCGAGGAGGACGTGCCGGCGATCGTCGGGCTGGTGGAGGAGCTGGCCGAGTACGAGCGGGCGCGTGACGAGTGCCGGCTGACCGTCGAGCAGTTGCACGACGTGCTGTTCCGACCGTCCCCCGCGCTGTTCGGGCACGTGGCCGAAGTGGACGGTCGGGTGGTCGGGGTGGCGTTGTGGTTCCTCAACTTCTCCACCTGGCGCGGCACCCACGGCATCTACCTCGAAGACCTCTACGTCCAGCCGGACCAGCGCGGCAGCGGGTTGGGCCGGGCGCTGCTCCAAGCCCTCGCGCGGGAGTGCGTCGAGCGCGGTTACGCGCGGCTGGAGTGGTCCGTCCTGGACTGGAACGAGCCCGCCATCGGCTTCTACCGGTCGTTGGGGGCGATCCCGATGGACGAGTGGACTGTGTTCCGGCTCACCGACCAGGCCTTGGAGCTGGTCGGCAAAGTGGACGGTTGATCTCGAAAGGCTCACGAATCGGCGAAGAGACCACGACACTCGATCGGGTGTTGACAGTCTCACGCGCCGTGACCGGCTTCGGGATCCCGATGCGGGGCGACGAGCGCTCCGCCCCCGATGCCGGCCGGAAGGAAAGTCTCGTGAACCAGACGGACGCGTCGATCGGCATCATCCCGGCGATCATCGGATTGGTGATCGGCGTGCTGATGATCGCCGCGATGTGGAAGGTCTTCGCGAAGGCGGGCCGGCCCGGCTGGGCGGCGATCATCCCGTTCTACAACATCTACGTGCTGCTGAAGGTGGCGGGCCGGCCCGGCTGGTGGCTGGTCCTGTTCATCATCCCGGTGGTCAACCTGGTCGTCTCGATCATCGTCTCGCTGGACGTCGCGAAGTCGTTCGGCAAGAGCGGCGCGTTCGGCTTCTTCGGCCTGTGGCTGTTCGGGATCGTCGGCTACCCGGTCCTGGGCTTCGGCGACGCCCGCTACCAGGGCCCGGCGGCGGCCTGATCGTCGCGCCGGACCTCCCGCGACCCCGAGCGGGAGGTCCGGCGCACCAGGCCGACCCACCACACGAACGTGAACGCGATCACCGTCGGGTTCTTCACGAACAGCAGCACCGCCAGGTAGGTCTGCCGGGACGCCGCCGGCAGCAGGCCGCCGACCACGGTCTCCAGCACCACGTCGAACAGCAGGAACGCCACCGACAGCAGCACGCCCTGGAACACCAGGCTGGGCCAGTGCGCCGAGGCGAACCCGGTGAAGTTCCGCCACGACAACCGCTCGCCGCGCAGCGCGAGCCACGCGATCACCGCCACCAGGGCCACCCGCGCCGCCATCACGACCACTTCGGACGCGAGCGCGAGCCCGTCCGGGATGCCCCAGTTCACCGTGACGAGCCGTTGCACGGACGGGATCAGCGACAGCCCGACGATCACCGGCAGGTGGCGCAGGTAGAACCGCCACGCCCAGCGCGGCACCTCCAGCGCGAGCTTCCACTCCGACACTGAACTCTCCCCTCGTCAATATTTTAGTTCAGTGTACTGAAATATCTGGCGCGTTAAAGTGCTCGGCATGAGCGATCTGGGGCGTGAGCTGAGCACCGCCGTGGTCGCGTACCACGAGGCGGTGGGGGCGCACCTCGGGGTCACTGCCGTCGACCAGCGGGCACTGGCCTTGATCGGTCGGCACGGCCCGCTGAGCGCAGGTGACCTGGCCAAGCGCATCGGCCTGACACCCGGTGCGGTCACCGGCGTGATCGACCGGTTGGAACGCGCGGGGCTCGCCCGCCGCGACCCCGACCCGGAGGACCGCAGGCGGGTGGTGGTCACCGCGATCGGTGACGGGTTCGGGCGGGTGTTCGCCGGCCTGAGCGCGGCGATGGGTGAGCTGACCTCGCGCTACTCGCCCGAGCAGCAGGAGGTCATCGCGGACTGGGTGACCCGCGCGATCGACGTGCTCAGGGAGCAGACGCGGCGGCTGACGGAGGGTTCGGAGTCGCCTGGGACGCGGTGACGGACAGCCGGGATAACGGACGACGCGGTTATGTACAGCCGGGGTGACGGACGGCTGCGGTGAAGCTTCAGCTCTTGACGCCCACCGCGCCGTAGTTGATCGTCTCCGCGCCGGTCGAGGCCTCACCCTCGCCGCGCCACCGGGTGGCCAGCACCAGGCCGGGCTCCAGCAGGTCGAAGCCCGCCAGCACGGGCTCGATGTCGGACCGGGACCGGGCCACGACCGGGGTCAGCGCCTCGGCGACCACGGCGACCAGCTTCTCCACCAACTCCGGCTGCACGTCGGCGGTCAGGTGGCTGACCACCAGGTGGCTGCCGGGAGCCATCGCGGCGCGGTAGCGCGCGACCACCTCGGCAGGCCGGTCGTCGTCCGACAGGTACGGCAGGATCCCCACCATCAGCACGCCCACCGGCTCGGACAGGTCGAGCAGCCTGCGCACCTCCGGCGAGCAGAGCACGGCGTCGGGGTCGCGGACGTCCGCCTCCACCATGGCCACGCTCGGGTTGCCGCGCAGCATGGTGCGGCCGTGGGCGACGGTCGCCGGCTCGTTGTCCACGTACACCACGCGGCAGGTCGGGTCGGCCTGCTGGGCGACCTCGTGCACGTTGCCCGCGGTGGGGATGCCGGAGCCGAGGTCGAGGAACTGGCGGATGCCGTTCTCCACGCACACCCGGACCGCGCGGCGCAGGAACGAACGGGTGTGCTGGACCATCTCGGCGGTGGGGACGAGCTTCGTGAACTGCTCGGCGAACGCGCGGTCGACCGCGAAGTTGTGCGCGCCGCCGAGGTAGTAGTCGTACAGCCGGGCCACGTTGGGGCGCTCGGCGTCACCACTCGCCGAAACCCACCTCGGGGGGATTTGCACCACGCACCTCACCCTGAACGCTTCCGGAGCGGCGCGAACGCCAGCCGAACGGTATCCGGCTACTCCGTTCGTGTCCATCCGCCAATCGTGAACACGCAGGGTGATTGTGACTGGTGAACCGGTGGAAATCCAAACCCCGTGGTGCCCGGCCGAGGGGGCGGTGCAGGGAGAAAGGGAGTCAACCCCCTCGGCCGGGAAGTGGTGTCGTCAGACGCCCGCGTAGGAACGGATCCAGTCGCGGTAGCGGGTGACGGCGGTGTAGTTCGACGTGCGGGAGCGGTCGCTGGTGGACGCCACGCCCACCTGGTAGCGCTTGCCGTCGACCGGGCTGGTGGCGAACATCGGGCCGCCCGAGTCGCCGCCGGCGGCGATGCCGTCGACGCGGGTCACCGAGATCGCCACGCCGCCCCGGTAGTCACGCCCGTTGACCGAGGTCACCCGGGTGTTGGCCACCTTGAGGTAGCGGGACTGGCAGTTGATCTCGGGCTGGTTGGTGCAGGTCGCGCCCCAGCCGTAGAGCTGCACGGTCTGGCCGGTCTGCACGGCGCTGGTGGTGCCCAGCGGCGCGTAGGTGGCCGACACCGACCGGTCGAGCTGCGCGAGCGCCAGGTCGACCGACGGGTGCTGGATGATCCGGGTCGCGGTGACCAGGGTGCCGCCGGTGGTCTGGTCGAGGCTGCCGACCCGGAACGTGTAGGTGCCGGAGCTGGCCACGCAGTGCTGCGCGGTCAGGATCCAGGTCGGGGCGATGATGGTGGCCGAGCAGTTCTGCTGGCCGTTGCGGAAGAGACGGGCCGCCCAAGGGGCGTTGCCGGCGGTGCCACCACCGATGATGTACGGCGTGACGTCGGACTCCTGGGCCTGTGCGGCAGGGGCCAGGGTGGTCATCGCGAGTGCGGAGATCAGTGCGGTGGCTGCTCCGACCACCGCGGACAGGGCGCGATTCAATCGCATGTACTTGTCACCTCGACGAACGCAGGGAGTGGTGAAATCACCATCCACAGCGTCACTCGTCAAGGTGAATCCGAACACCCGCCGTTAGTTGGCGTTCAGCCAGCCGATAGTCGGCGTCCGAATGGCCCTACTCGCCGGTTTCGTACCCTTTTGCTATGCCATTCGTTTGCCGCGCCTGGCGTCCGGTGGGTCACTCGTCCGCTTCGTCGACGCCCAGCGCCCACCGGCGCACGGGGGCGGTGAACAGCAGCACGATCACGACCACGACGTACAAGCCGAGCAGGGCGCCGTACAGCTGCTGACCGGATGGTCCGTACGTGTACCAGGCGACACCCAACAGGAGGAGCTGCACGACGATCGCCGGCGTGCGCGCCCAGTGCTTCGCGAGCACCAGGCCGATGCCGGCGGCCAGCACGCCGCCGCCCAGCACCGCGAAGTACGCGGCCTCCCCCAGCACGTCGCCGACGTGGTCCACGGCGAACGCCCGGATCACCAGCGCGACCGCGAAGGCCAGTCCGACGAGGCCCTGCAAGGCGGTCAGCACGCCGGCGGTGCGGACCTCGCGCGGGATCCGCTTCTCCTGTGTCACGCTGGGCCTTTCCTCACGGTGCGTACTCGTCACGCATCGTAGGCCACCCGGTTGGCGAGTCCCGTTCCACCGTCCCAAGAGCGAAGATCAAGGGAGTTCCTTGGCAAGCCGGCGGTCGGGCCGGGGTGCACTTGTCGCGGGGACCTCCGCAGCGGTACGCGGGAAGGGAGATCTGGACCACTTTCGTGCGCCCTGAACCCTCCTCCGGGTGAAGCGCAACCTGTGCCGGGTCACGCGCTGTCCTACCCTTCAGTAGTGCGCGCACTTCTGGTGGTCAACCCGCAGGCGACGGCGACCACGCCTGCCGGCCGGGACGTGCTCGCGCACGCGCTGGCCAGCGATGTGAAGCTCGACATCGTCGAGACGAACTACCGCGGGCACGCGGCGGACGCCGCCGCGCAGGCCGTGGTGGACGCGTACGACCTGGTCGTGGCGCACGGCGGGGACGGCACGGTGAACGAGGTCGTCAACGGCGTGCTGCGCAACGGCAGCGGGCCTGGCGTGCCGATGCTGGGCGTCGTGCCCGGCGGGTCGGCGAACGTCTTCGCGGGCGCCCTGGGGTTGCCCCGCGATCCGGTGGAAGCCACCTACCGCCTGTTGCAGGCCATCGAGCACGGGACCAGCCGGAAGGTCGGGCTCGGCCGGGTGTCCTCGGCAGGCGCGGGTTCGTCGTACGACCGGTGGTTCACGTTCAACGCGGGTGTCGGCTGGGACGCCGACGTGGTCGCGGGTGTGGAGGAGCAGCGCGCCAAGGGGCGCGAGGCCTCACCGGCGCTGTACGTGCGGACCGCGTTCGCCAGTTATGTGACGCAGCGGCGGCACCCGTCGCGGTTGACCGTGCGGATCCCGGACGAGGAGCCGTTCGAGGACGTGCGGCTGGCCTTCGTGTCGAACACGGACCCGTGGACCTACCTGAAGGACAAGGCCATCCGGCTCAACCCGAGCACGTCGTTCGACGGTGATCTCGGGCTGTTCGCCCTGCGTGCGCTGGGTCTGCCGACAATTACCCGCTACGTGACGCATCTTCTGGCCACGGACGGGAACCCCAAGGGCGCGAACCTGCTCAGGCGTGACGACGTCGAGTTCGTCAGGGTGACGAGCCCCGAGCCGGTCAACCTGCAGGTGGACGGCGACCTGCTCGGCGTGTGCACCGAAGTGGAGTTCACGTCGGTGCGGCAGGCGCTCACGGTCGCGGTGTGACCGGGCGGAGGTCGGACGGGCACGGTTCGACCGGCTGAGATCCGACGGGCACGGTTCGACCGGCGGGCTCGGATCCGACGGGCGGGCCGGGGTTCGGGCGGGCCGGCGCCTGGCGGCGAGAAGATCACTGCGGTGTGACCGTGGTGTGACCGGAGCGCTACCCATCCGCGATGTCGTGGCCTGTAGCGACACCGCAGAGTGAAAGCCGGCTGAACCCAGTCGATCTTTCGGGTGAGTTCACTCACCGGGTTAGTGCTAACCCCTTGACATCCCGGCCGTTCGTGAAAGCATTCACAAGCACCCCAAAAACCGACCGCTGACGAGTGGCGTGCCTTGAGCGCGCCTAGCTGAGGAGTAGTTCCAATGGACTGGCGCCACCGCGCGATCTGCCGCGACGAGGACCCCGAACTGTTCTTCCCCGTGGGGAACAGCGGTCCCGCGCTCCTCCAGATCGCCGAGGCGAAGACCGTCTGCCGCCGTTGTCCCGTCGTCTCCGACTGCCTCGCGTGGGCACTGGAGAGCGGCCAGGACGCCGGCGTGTGGGGCGGGATGAGCGAAGACGAGCGCCGCGCGCTCAAGCGTCGCAACGCCCGGACCAGGGCTCGCAGCAACGCCTGAGCGTCGCGCACAACGCAGACGAAAGGCCCGACACCGTGCCAGGTGTCGGGCCTTTCGCTTGTGTTGCACACCCTCCCGCATGACCACGTGACTCCGCTGAGGTAGGTCGTCACGTGTGCACGGGGGTTAGTTTAACGCCGCGCTCTGAGCGGTACGCGCAGGACCGCCTCTGTACCGCCTCGGGGCCTGCGCCGCAAGCTCAGACTGCCCCTGAGTTCGGATTCCACCAGGGTCCGCACGATCTGGAGACCCAGCCGGTCGGTGCGTTCCAGCGAGAAGCCCGGCGGCAGGCCCTTGCCGTCGTCGGAGATCACCACGTCGAGCCATTTGGCGGAACGCTCGGCGTGCACGACCACCTCGCCGCGCTCGCCGGCGGCGTAGGCGTGCTCGAAGGCGTTCTGGACGAGTTCGGTCAGGACCATCACCAGCGGGGTGGCGAGTTCGGCCTGGACGATGCCGAACGGCCCCTCGCGCCTCACCACGACCTGGGACTCGGTGGCCGCCACGTCGGACATCATCGGGATGACCTTGTCCACGACGTCGTCCAGGTCGACCCGCTCGTCGACGGACATGGAGAGCGTCTCGTGCACCAGGGCGATGGACGTCACCCGGCGGACCGACTCGGCGAGGGCCTCGCGAGCCTCTTCGGAGCTGGTGCGCCGGCTCTGCAGGCGCAGGAGCGCGGCCACCGTCTGGAGGTTGTTCTTCACGCGGTGGTGGATCTCGCGGATGGTCGCGTCCTTCGACATGAGGGCGCGGTCCCGGCGGCGGACCTCGGTGACGTCGCGGCAGAGGACGAGCGCACCCGCGGCGCTGCCTCGCGGGCGCAGCGGCAGGGCGCGGAAGAGGACGGCCGCGCCTCGCCGGGATTCGGCTTCGATGCGCATGCTGGGCTGGCCGTCGAGAGCCGACCGGATGCGCTGGGCTACCTCGGTGGCGTCGAACGGGTCGCCGATGAGGGACCGGGTGAGGGGTGCCAGGTGCACACCGACCAGGTCGGAAGCGTGGCCCATGCGGTGGTACGCGCTCAGGGCGTTGGGGCTGGCGAACACCACGGCGCCGGAGGCGTCCAGGCGGATCAGGCCGTCGCCGACGCGGGGGCTGGTGTGCACGTCCGGGGACGGTTCGGTGGTGGGGAACGTGCCGTCGGAGATCATCTGGCAGAGGTCGGCGGCGCTGCCCAGGTAGGAGATCTCCAGGGGGCTCGGCACGCGCGGGACGGCCAGGTTGGTGTTGCGGCTCAGGACCGCGATGACCTCGTCGTGGTGCTTGACCGGGTCGTGGCGCTTCACCGGGATGGCTTCACGGCGGACCGGGACGCCGAGGTGCCAGCGCGGGTCCTCCTCGCGGCAGATGCGCGACTCGGCCATGGCCCGGCGGAGCTGGGGGTGCTCCTCGACGTCGACCGTGCTGCCGACCACGTCCTCGGGGTGCGCGGTCGGGGCGGTGGTGGGGCGGGCTTGGGCGACGCACAGGAAGGTGGTGTCGTCCAGCGGCACCCACAGGAGGAAGTCGGCGAAGCTGAGGTCGGACAGCAGCTGCCACTCCGCGACCACCAGCTGCAGGTGGTCGACGGCCGCACCGGAGAGCTTGGTGTGCTCGGCCAGCAGGTCGGTGAGCGTGGACAGCTACTCCACCACCGCGATCAGATCGCCCTCTTGCACGACGTCGCCCTCTTTGACGGTGATGCGGCTGATCCGGCCGGAGCCCTCGGGGAGGACCGGGATCTCCATCTTCATGCTCTCCAGGATGACGACGGTGGTCTCGTGGGTGACGTCGTCGCCCTCTCTGACGGCGATCTGCGCCACGTTGGCGACGATCTCCGCCCGGATCTCCTCGGCCATCGCTCTCCTTCGCTCGGACGCCATCCAACCACGGTTCAGACCCCGCGCCGGGTGGAGGTCTCGGCGTGACACACTGGTGTGAAGCAATCTGAGCACGAAGCGGATCTGGGCATGTCGCAGATCTGAGCACGGCAAGAAGCAATCTGAGCAGCACTAGGAGAACCCCATGTCGAAGCGTGCCCGCAAGCGCCGCGACCGCAAGAAGGGTGGCGCCAACCACGGGAAGCGCCCCAACGCCTGATCTGTGCAGGTGCGGCTTGGGCCGTCCGGGAGCTGTGGCTCCGGGGCGGCCCTTGTTGTTGGGGCGGGGTGGGGGCGAGGTCGCAGCGGGGATGGTGTGCAGGGCGTCCTCGGCGGACGGGGCCTCGTCCGAAGGGCGTAAGGGCGTCCTCGCCGGACGGGCAGACCGCCAAGGATCTCCACAAGAGCCCTGCGAAGCTCTTTGAGCTTTGAGGGCGGTGGTCTGCGTGTCATCCCCGTATGGCCAGGTCAAAGACAACCACATGCGTCAAGGGCAGATCGATGTGGGTGTTCGGTGGTCGCGGGTTCGATCTGCCCTTGACACATGCGGTTCCCTGCGGGCAGGCCATACGGGGATGACACGCAGAGGCAGAGGTGTGCGCTGGCGCGCGGCCGACTGGCCGGGCGCGCGTGGCGCGGCCCGAACCGCGGGGTGTGGGTGGGGTCAGGCGTTGTCTGCGGTGGTGCGGGCCTCTACCTCTACCTCGATCGTCTCGACCTCGACCGTTGCCTGGTGGATGCGGGCGCGGAGGCGTTGTTTCAGTTCCTCCGGGGCGTGTTCGCCGCCGCACTTCTTGGCCAGGAGCGCCTTGAGGTGCTCGTCGAGGCCGTACTGCTCCAGGCACGGGTGGCACTCGTCGAGGTGGGTCTGGAGCAGTTGCTTGCGACGTTCGTCGCATTCGTGGTCGAGGTAGAGCCAGACCTCGGAGAGGACTTCCGAGCAGTCGGTCTCGTGGGGTTCGCCGCAGCTCATCGGCCCGCCACCTCCGATTGACCGTTGCGGAGGAAGCCGCGTTCGCGGGCGACGTCGGCCAACTGTTCGCGTAGCTGCCTGCGGCCCCGGTGCAACCGGGACATCACGGTGCCGATGGGGGTGCCCATGATGTCTGCGATCTCCTTGTAGGCGAAGCCTTCGACGTCCGCCAGGTATACCGCGATCCGGAATTCCTCGGGGAGGCGCTGGAGGGCTTCCTTGACGTCCGAGTCGGGCAGCCGGTCCATCGCGTCCATCTCGGCCGAGCGCAGACCGGTCGACGTGTGGCTCTCCGCCTGGGCCAACTGCCAGTCGGTGATCTCGTCGGTCGGCTGCTGCAGCGGCTGGCGCTGCTTCTTGCGGTAACCGTTGATGTACGTGTTCGTCAGGATGCGGTACAGCCAGGCCTTGAGGTTCGTGCCCTCCGAGAAGGACGCGAAAGCCGCGTACGCCTTGAGGTAGGTCTCCTGGACCAGGTCCTCGGCGTCGGCCGGGTTGCGGGTCATCCGCAGGGCAGCCGAGTAGAGCTGGTCGAGCATCGGCATCGCGTCGCGTTCGAAGCGCGCGACGCGTTCGGCCGTTGTCTCGTCCGTCGGCATGTCCTGCGTTCGCGTGGCTGGCACCGCGCTCCCTTCCCACCGGCTGCTGGGCGCGGTGGCTGAAGCTGTCTGGGACGTATTCGAGGATACGCGCCGGTCGCCCGGTCGGCAGGGAGCCGAACCACGCGGCGGTCTCGTCGCGCTCGGCCTGCTGACCTGCTGTTCCATCACCTCGGTTGCCACGTCGACCAGTAACGCGAACGCCTCGCCGGGCATTCCCGCGTGCTGCGGCTGCGGTGGGGGCACTAGGGTTCGCGCCCATGGCTGGACGTGGGACGCCTGCCACGGCGTTGCTGTACAAGCAGAAGGTGGCGCACGAGCTGCACGCCTACGAGCACGACCCCCGGCACGAGTCTTACGGGCTGGAGGCGGCCGAGGCGCTCGGGATCTCACCCGATCGGGTGTTCAAGACACTCGTGGCGGAGGTGGACGGGAAGTTGGCGGTGGGGGTGGTCCCGGTCACCGCGCAGTTGGACCTGAAGGCGCTGGCCTCGGCGGTGGGCGGGAAGAAGGCGAGGATGGCCGAGATCGCGGCTGCCGAGCGTGCCACCGGGTACGTGGCGGGCGGGATCTCGCCGCTGGGGCAGAAGAAGAGGCTGCCGCTGGTGCTCGACGTCTCGGCGGAGGGCTTCGGGACGATCTTCTGCTCGGCGGGGCGGCGGGGGCTCGAGGTCGAGATCGCGCCGGATCAGTTGGTCAAGCTCACGCAGGCGGTTGTGGCGGCGATTGCGAGCCGTTGACGACCGGAGCGCACCCGGGTCGGTGTGTCCGGCGGGGCAGGCGGGGTCTGCGCTGAGGGCTAGTCGAGGGGGCGCAGGATGCGGTCGAGCCACTCGCCCACGGCTCGTTGGAGGCCTTCCAGGTCGGCTTTGAGGTTGTGGTCGCCGGGCAGCAGGACCACCTCGCGGCGGTGCGCCGGGGTCGGGCAGCCGAAGGGGTCGTTCTCGCCTTGGACCACCAGGGCCGGGACTTCCACGGCGTCGAGTTCGGGTAGGCGGGACTTGTCCGGCTTGCCGGGCGGGTGGACCGGGAAGGCCAGGCAGAGGACCGCTACGGCTTGGCCCTCGGTGGACGTCCGGCAGGCGACTCGGGCGCCGGAGGACCTGCCGCCGAACAGCAGGGGCACCTCGTCGAACCAGCGGGCGCCCAGGTCGTCGGCGACGGCCAGCCAGCAGGTGTCGAGCTGTTTCGCGGGGGCGGGGGCCCGGCGGCCGGCCACCCGGTAGGGCTGTTCCACCAGGGCGACGTGCACGCCCGCGTCCACCGCCGCACGGGCCGCCGCCACCAGGTCCGGGGCGGAGATGCCGCCGCCCGCGCCGTGGCCCAGCAGCAGGGCCGCACGACCCTCGGGGGCGCAGTGCAGTTCCGCCCTCGCCGGGCCGTGCGGCGTGTCGACGGTGGTGCGGGTCATGACAGCTCGAACAGGGTCGGTTCGGGCTTCTCGTCGTCGGTGAGGCTCACCGCCGCCATCAGGGACGGGTCGTTGTTCTTGATGCTGTTGACCTTCATCGACACCGGCCGCAGCTCCAGGGCGTCGACCAGGTCCGAGTCCGGGACGAGGAGGTCCTTCGGGTCGGTGCTGTCCGGGTCGAGCCAGGCCGCCCAGCGGTCGGCGGGCAGGACCAGCGGCATCCGGTGGTGGACCTGGGTCATCTCGCCGATGGCGTCGGTGGTGAGCACGGCGCAGGTGATGATCGGTTTGCGCTCGTCGCCCTCCTGCTTCCACCACACCGACCAGATGCCCGCCATGGCCAGGCTGGAGCCGTCGCCGGGGTTGATGAAGTACGGCTGCTTGCGGCCCTCCCCCGGCTGCCACTCGTACCAGCCGTCGGCCGGGATCAGGCAGCGGCGCTTGGCCGCCGAGTCGCGGTAGGCGGGCTTCTCCAGCACGCTCTCGGAACGGGCGTTGATCATCTTCGCGGCGCCGGACAGGTCCTTCGCCCAGTGCGGGACCAGACCCCAGCGCATCACGCGCACGCTGCGCTCCGTGACTCCCGGGTCGGGGTTGCCCTCCTCGTCCCGGGGGTGGCGTTCCACGACCGCGAGCACCGACTTGGTCGGCGCCACGTTGTAGTCCGGGCCGGGTGCTTCGCCCTCGGTGCCGTCCACCGCGTCGAACTCGGCGGCGAGCAGCGCCGGGTTCTTGGTCGAGGCGTACCTCCCGCACAAAACCGATCACCTCCGATTGGTCATCGTCGCACGTCGGAACCACCGGTGCGAGCCACCGACCAAGCGATGCGGAATCATCAGGCCATGACTTCGCAGTGGTCCGCTCCCACCGCCGACGGCCCCGTGCACGCGACGGTACCCGTGCCCGGCTCCAAGTCGATCACCAACCGCGCCCTGGTGCTGGCGGCGCTGGCCGACGGGCCGTCCGCGCTGCACGCCCCGTTGCGCAGTCGGGACACCGAGCTGATGGCGGCGGCACTGGTGGCGCTGGGCACCGGGATCACCGCCGGGCCGGACGGGTCGTGGCTGGTCACACCGCACGCTATGCGCGGGCCGGCGGCGGTGGACTGCGGGCTGGCGGGCACCGTGATGCGGTTCCTGCCGCCCGCCGCGGCGCTGGCCGTGGGCGAAGTGGTGTTCGACGGCGACGAGCACGCGCGGGTGCGGCCGATGGGCACGATCCTGAACGCGTTGCGGGCGTTGGGCGCGGACATCGACGGTGAGGCGCTGCCGTTCACGTTGCACGGCAAGGGCGGGCTGCCGGGCGGGGACGTCACGATCGACGCGTCGGCCTCCTCCCAGTTCGTCTCCGGGCTGCTGCTGTCGGGCGCGCGGTACGAGGGCGGCGTGACCGTGGTCCACGACGGGAAGCCGGTGCCGTCGTTGCCGCACATCGAGATGACGGTGTCGATGCTGCGGGAGGCCGGTGTCGTCGTGGACGACTCGTCGGCCGACCTGTGGCGGGTGGAGCCGGGTGCGATCGCGGGGCGGGACTGGCGGATCGAGCCCGACCTGTCGAACGCCATGCCGTTCCTCGCGGCGGCGGCGGTGACCGGCGGCGAGGTGACCATCCCCGGTTGGCCCGAGGCCACGACCCAGCCCGGCGGCGCGGTGGGCGACCTGCTGGCGCGCCTGGGCTGCGACGTCGTGCTGGACGACCGCGGGCTGACCGTGCGGGGACCGGAGCGGTTGTCCGGGCTGGACGTCGACCTGCGGGACGAGAGCGAGTTGACGCCGACCGTGGCAGCGCTGGCGGCGCTGGCGGACGGGACCTCGCGGATCCGCGGCGTCGCGCACATCCGCGGGCACGAGACGGACCGGATCGCCGCGCTGGTGGCCGAGGTCAACCGGCTGGGCGGTGACGCCGAGGAGACCGAGGACGGGCTGGTCGTCAGGCCCCGGCCGCTGCGCGGCGGGCAGTGGCGGGCCTATGCGGATCACCGGATGGCGACCGCGGGTGCCATCATCGGGCTGGTGGTGCCCGGCGTCTCGGTCGACGACATCGGGTCCACCACCAAGACGATTCCGGACTTCCCAGGGATGTGGGCGACGATGCTCGGAGTGCGCTGACCGTGGGGCAGGACTGGCGGCGGCTGGACGAGTCCGACGTGCGGGTGCGGCCGGGCAAGGGCACCCGGCCGCGCAGCAAACGCCGCCCGGAGCACGCCGACGCGGTGCCGGCGATGGTCGTCGCCGTGGACCGCGGGCGTTGGACGTGTGCGCTGGAGGGCGACCCCGAACGCCTCGTCACCGCGATGCGGGCGCGGGAGCTGGGGCGCACGCCGGTCGTGGTCGGCGACCGGGTCGGGTTGGTCGGCGACACGTCCGGGCAGCCGGACACGTTGGCGCGCATCGTGAAGGTGGACGACCGCCGGTCGGTGCTGCGGCGGACCGCCGACGACACCGACCCGTTCGAGCGGGTGGTCGTGGCCAACGCCGAGCAGCTGGTGATCGTGTCGGCGTTGGCCGATCCCCAGCCGCGCCGGGGTTTCATCGACCGGTGCCTGGTCGCGGCGTACGCGGGCGGGCTGGAACCGCTGCTGTGCCTGACGAAGTCCGACCTCGCCCCGCCCGACGAGCTGCTGGCCGCGTACGCCGAGCTGGACCTGCCGGTGGTGGTGACGCGGTCGGACGTCGACCCCGACGAGCTGCGGGGACGGTTGGCGAACCGGCTCTCCGCGCTGATCGGGCACTCGGGCGTGGGCAAGTCGACCCTGGTCAACAAACTCGTGCCGGACGCGAACCGGGCGGTGGGCGTGGTGAGCGGGGTCGGCAAGGGGCGGCACACGTCCACCCAGGTGGTCGCGCTGCCGTTGCCGGAGGGCGGGTGGGCGGTCGACACGCCGGGCATCCGGTCGTTCGGGCTGGCGCACATCACGCCGGACGACATCGTGGCCGCGTTTCCGGACATGAAGGCGATGGCCGAGGAGTGCCCGTCCGGGTGCGGGCACCTGGGCGCGCCGGCAGACCCGGACTGCATGCTGGACGAACTGGTCAAGACCGGTGAGGCGTCACCCGGCCGGCTGGCCTCGCTGAGGCGGCTGCTGGAGTCGCGGGGCAAGTACGACGAGTACGACTAGTCGCCGCGCGCGGGTTCCTCCTCGCGTGCGCGGCGCAGGTCGCCTGCCGAGCGGGCGAACCAGAACGCGAACGGCGCGGCGAGGACGCCGAAGCCCGACATGGACCAGCCGGCCCGTGTGTCTCCGAGGGCGATGTGGTAGATGCCCAGCGCCAGCAACGCCACAGCGGCCAGTGACACCATGAACGCCTGAAAGGGCAACGGCATTCGGCGGTCCAGTGCCTCCAGGGCTTCGCGTCTTCTCCGGTTCACCCCAGGTGGTTTCCCTCCTCCGCCGCGCGCCACACCTGCCGGACCGCTAACCCATGTGCGGGTAGGTGTGGTCCGTCGCCGGGACGAAGGTCTCCTTGATCGAGCGCGGGCTGATCCAGCGTTGCAGGTTGAAGATCGAGCCCGCCTTGTCGTTGGTGCCCGAACCCCGGCTGCCGCCGAACGGCTGCTGCCCCACGACGGCTCCGGTGGGCTTGTCGTTGACGTAGAAGTTCCCTGCGGCGTAACGGAGTGCGCGGCCGGCCTGCTCCACGGCGGCACGGTCGGTGGCGAAGACGGCGCCGGTCAGCGCGTACGGCGTGGAGGTGTCGACCACGTCCAGGATGTCGGCGAAGTCGCCGTCCTCGTAGACGTACACGGACAGGATGGGGCCGAAGTACTCCGTGGTGAAGACGTCGTGTTGCGGGTCGGTGCCGACCAGGACGGTGGGCCGCACGAAGTAGCCCACCTCGTCGTCACACGTGCCGCCGGCCAGCACCTCGACGGTGTCTTCCTGTTGTGCCGCTTCGAGTGCGGCCTTGTGCTTGGCGAACGCGCGGGCGTCGATCACCGCGCCGCCGAAGTGGCTGAAGTCCGTGACGTCGCCGTAGGACAGGGAGTTCGTCACGTCCGCGAGCTGGTCGCGGATCTCCGCCCAGACGGAACGGGCGATGTAGGCGCGGGACGCGGCGGAGCACTTCTGGCCCTGGTACTCGAAAGCGCCGCGGACCAGGGCGGTGACCAGAGCCCCGCGGTCGGCGGACGGGTGGGCGACGACGAAGTCCTTGCCACCGGTCTCGCCGACGATCCGGGGATAGGCGCGGTAGCTGTCCAGGTGGTCGGCCATGGTGCGCCACAGCGCTTTGAACGTCTTGGTGGAGCCGGTGAAGTGCAGTCCGGCGAAGTACGGGTCGGCCATGGCGACCTCGCTGACCGCGTGACCGTCGCCGGTGACGAGGTTGACCACGCCCGGCGGCAGACCGGCTTCCTCCAGCAGGCGCATCGTGTAGTGCGCGGCCAGCTGCTGCGTCGGCGACGGCTTCCAGACGACCGTGTTCCCCATCAGGGCGGGGGCGAGCGGCAGGTTGCCGGCGATGGCGGTGAAGTTGAACGGCGTGATGGCCACCACGAAGCCGTCCAGCGCGCGGTGGTCGAACCGGTTCCACATGCCTGCGCTCGACGCGGGCTGCTCGGCCAGCAGGCGGCGACCGAAGTGCGCGTTGAAGCGCAGGAAGTCGATCAGCTCGCACGCCGAGTCGATCTCGGCCTGCTGGACCGACTTGGACTGGCCGAGGATCGTGGCCGCGTTCAGGGTGTCCCGCCACGGGCCGGCGAGCAGGTCGGCGGCCTTGAGCAGGACGGCGGCGCGCTCGTCGAACGGCAGCTCCTGCCAGCCCGGTGCGGCCCGCTTGGCGGCCCGCACGGCGTCGGCCACGTCCTCGTTCGTGGCCTGCGCCGTGACGCCGAGGACGTGCCGGTGGTCGTGCGGCTGCACGACGTCGACCCGGTCGCCGCCGGCCATCCGCTGCCGGCCGTCGACGGTCATCGTCAGCTCGTGGGCGGTGCCCTCCAGCTCGGCGACCCGGCGTCGCAGGGACTCCCGTTCGGGGCTGCCCGGTGCGTACTCGCGGACGGTTTCGTTGACCGGTTCGGGTACCGAGGTGACGGCGTCCATGCCGCCATCGTGGCACGCGGTAGTACGGTGCGCAGCCGTGGCGAAAGTGACCGGCATCGGCGGGGTGTTCCTGCGCGCCCGCAACCCCGTGCGGTTGGCCGGGTGGTACCGCGAGCACCTCGGCGTGCCGATGAACGACCACGGCGCGGTGACGTTCCACTGGGAGGCGGCGGAGACGACCACGTTCGCGCTGTTCGCGCAGGACACCGACTACTTCGGCGAGCCGGGGCAGCGCGCCATGCTCAACCTGCGCGTCGACGACCTGGCCGCGCTGCTGGGCCGGCTGCGCGAGCGGGGCGTCGAGGTGCTGCCGCAGACCGAGGACTCGGAGTTCGGCCGGTTCGGCTGGGTGGTCGACCCGGAGGGCAACCGGGTCGAGCTCTGGGAGCCCGCCCCCGGCATGTGAGGAGTGGGGGTTACATCAGGTCCAAGGCGAAGGGGAGTTCCTGGACGGCGTACCAGGCCAGCTCGTGGTCCTCGGCCTCGCCGAGCGCGAACTCGGCGTCGGGGTCGCCCAGGTCGGCCGCGTCGATCACCTCCGCGGCGTCCCGGACCGCGTCCTCGGCCTCGGCGGTGTCCAGGTGGATCGCCGCGATGTCCTTCAGCGGCACCGCCCCGACGATCTTGACCACCGAGAAGTCCAGGTCCGGGCGGAGCTTCACGTCCGCCACGTCCACCGACACGACCGCCCGGCGCGGCACCGCCTTGTCCTCCGCCGCCAGCAGCCGCAGCGACGCACGCGCCGCGTCGAGCATCGCCGAGTACTCCAGCTCCTCCGTGTCGCCGGTCGCGTAGGACTCGCGCAGCGCGGGAGTCAGCGCGAAGCCGGTGCCACCGACCGGGGTGAACTCGCCGCGCTCCAGCATGTCGCGCAGCATCGCGACGGTCGCCGGCAGGTACACCCTCATTGAGACACCGTTCCCATCAGTTCCTCCACCGACTCCTCGACCATCGCCGCGAGGACGTCCACATCGGACATCGCGTCCCGGTCGGCGTTCAGGCCGAAGTACACACCACCGTCGTACGAGGTGACGCCGATCGCCAGAGCCTGGCTCTTGGCCAGGGGCACAACCGGGAACATCTCGATCATCTTCGCCCCCGCCGCGTACAGCGGCACCTGGGGACCGGGCACGTTGGTCACCACCACGTTGAACAGCCGCCGGGAGAACGAGCTGGCCGCCCGCGCGCCCAACGCGTGCAGGGTCGGCGGCGCGAAGCCGGAGAACTTCACCAGGGTCTGCGCCGCCACCTGCTGGCCGGACTCCTGGTGGGCGCGCATCGCGTGGCTGACGTGGTGCAGCCGCACGGCCGGGTTGGGTTCGCCGACCGGCAGGTCCACCAGGTACGCCACCACCTGGCTGCCGTTCGCGTCGCCGTCCCGGACGGACATCGGGGCCATCGCGCGCATGGTGGTCTGCGCGGTGACGATCTCGCCCCGCGACAGCAGCCAGTTGCGCAGCGCACCGGCCAGCACGGCCAGCACGCCGTCGTTGACTGTGCCGCCGTGGGTCCGGCGGATGGCGCGGAAGTCGTCCAGGCGGGTCCGGGCCACCGCGAACCGGCGCTGCGGCGAGATGCGGACGTTCAGGGGGCTGCCCGGCGCGGGGGTGGCGGCCGTGCGGACCGCCGACGCGAGCCCGCCCAGCGCACCCGCGACCTTGCGCACCGTGGCGACCGTGTCCATCGCGGCCGACCGGACGTTCTCCACCAGCTCACCGGGCCGCTGCACGACCTCGGCGACCGCGTCCGCGACCAGCTGCAGGCCGCTCGGCTCGGGCTGCGGCATCCACAGCGCCTCCACCGGTCCCCGCGGCGTCGCCGACACGTCCAGCATGACCTGGCCGATCTCCGGCGCGCCGATGCCGTCCACCATCGCCTGGTGGGTCTTGGTGATCACCGCCGACCGGTTCCGGCCCAGGCCCTCCACCAGGTAGACCTCCCACAGCGGGCGGGTGTGGTCGAGCGGGCGGGACATCAGCCGGGCCACCAGGTCGTGCAGCTGCTGGTCGGTGCCCGGCTTGGGCAGCGCGGACCGGCGCACGTGGTAGGTCACGTCGAAGTCCGGGTCGTCCACCCACACCGGGCGGGCCAGCCGGCCGGGCACGTGCACGACCTTCTGCCGGTAGCGCGGCACCAGCGCCAGCCGCTGCTCGATCAGGTCGACCAGCCCGTCGTAGTCGAAACCCGCCTTCGGCCTGCGGAACACCGCCACCCCACCGACGTGCATCGGCGTCGTGGAGTCCTCCAGGTACAGGAACGAGGCGTCCAGCACGGACAGGCGGTCGGGCATGCGGTCCAGGCTAGCCGCTGCAGCTCGCCACGAGCCGGTGCACGGCGCTGACCTCGATCGGGTCGCGGGTGTGCCGGGCCAGCCGGATCTCCGCGGCGGCCGGCATCGCCCTGCGCACCTCGCGGTCCACGCCGGACAGGAAGCCGCGCGTCAGCCGTGACCGGGCGAGCCGCTTGAACGGCCGCAGCGGGGCCACCGCGATCGCCAGCCAGCTCAGCGCGACGTCCACCCTGCGGTCGCCCTTCTGCGCGCAGGCCCAGTCGACCACCACCGGTCCGGCCGGGCCGAGGACGACGTTGCCGGGGTGCAGGTCCAGGTGCAGCAGGCGGCCCTCGCCGGGCAGGAAGTCGGGCGCCTGGACCTCGTCCAGCCTGCGGTGCAGGTCGGCGAGCTCCCGGCCGAGAGCGCCCGCGCGCCACGGCTTGGCGTCCAGCTCCTGCGACATGCGCGGGCCGGGGACGTACTCCATGACCAGGTCCGCCGCCGAGGCGTCGTGCACCCTGGGCACCGGTATGCCGCGCGCGCCGAGGTAGCGCATCAGGCGGGCCTCGGGCTCGGCGTCGCGACCGGTGCGGCTGCGTTTGAGCAGCAGGCCGTCCGGCCGCAGGTAGACGTCCGCCTCCCGGCCGCTGGCCAGCAGACAGTGCGCCTCGTCGCGCGGGGTCATGTGACGATCATCATCATTGACAGCGCGGAAACAAGCCCCCATTGGATGGAGGACGCTGTTCCGCGTGGCCGCGACTGCCGGGCGGCCACGCCGCCACGCGGGGGGCGCGGCAAGATGACGCGGTGGAGATCTCGCCCAAAGACCGCTTCGTCACCGTCTACGGCCGCAAGCCCGTGCTGGAAGCCCTGGACGACCCTCGGCTGGAGGTGGACAAGGTGCTGCTGGCCGAAGGGGCTCGTGGTCCGGCGGCGAAGGAGATCCTGGACGCCGCCGGCCGCCGGGGGGTGAAGGTGCAGCGGGCCACGGCCCAGCGGGTGAAGGTGCTGGCCGGCAACGGGCGGCACGACCAGGGCGTTCTCGCGGACGTGGTGGCACCCCGGATGCTTCCGCTGGCACACGCGCTGGAGCAGCGGCCACGCGGGATCCTGCTGCTGGACGGCATCACGACGCCCGCGAACGTCGGCATGATCCTGCGCACCGCGACCGCCGCCGGCATGGACGGCATCGTCGTGCCCCGTCGGGGCGTCGCCTCGATCGACCCGCTGGTGGTCAAGGCGTCGGCCGGGGTGGCGTTCCGGGCGCCGGTGCTGAAGTGCGCCACGGCCGGTGAGGCGGCGGCCGAGCTGAGCGCCGCCGGGTACCCGATCTACGCGCTGGACGCGAACGCGCGCGACTCCCTCTACACCGCGGACCTGCCCGAGCGGGCCGCGTACGTGCTGGGCAGCGAGACCGCCGGGATCTCCGACGACGTGCGGTCGCACGTGACCGGGTGGCTGTCGATCCCGATGGCGGCGGGCGTCGAGTCGCTGAACGTGGCCAGTGCGGCGGCCGTGCTGTGCTTCGAGGTCGTCCGGCGGCGCGCCGGGCGGTGAGCGGCGAAATACGGCGCGGGCGCCGGAGGGCCACTCCGACACCCGCGCCGCTTCACGACGGGCCGATCCGGCGTCACGAACCACCGACGCGATGGCCGTCGGCGTGCGCCGTCCCGGTCGACCCGCCCCGGCATCGCGCTGCCGACGACTCGTGGCGGGCGTGACCGTGCCGAACGTACGTCGGCGCGCGGATTACCGACAATTCACCGCCAGGGTGGAATACCGCAGCGGAACGTCACCGCTGGGCCGCGCTCAGCCCAGGAGGGGTACCGCCAGCAGGATTTCCAGTTCCGCGAGGGTGGACCGCACCGACCGGTGGTGCACGCCCACCATGCCGGCCGCCGCCGCGCCCCGGACGTTGACCGCGAGGTCGTCGACGAACACGCAGTCCTGCGGCGCGAGACCGAGCCGTTCGGCGGCCAGCAGGTAGCTGCGCCGGTCCGGCTTGGCGAACCCCACCTCCCCGGAGGTCACCACGACGTCGAACAGGTCCTGCCACTCGACCGGCGGGGCCCACAGCCCGTCCGCGTTGGACAGGATCGCCGTGCGCACGCCACGCCGCCGCAGCGACCCCGCCACCTCGGCCAGCGGCGGCAGGGTCGCACCGGGGTCGCCGCCGAAGTCGCCGCCGAAGTCGTCACCGGGGTCGTCGCCGAAGTCCGTGAGCACCCCACCGAAGTCCAACACCAGCCCGCGCACACCTACCTCCAGCAGGTGATCCCGGTACGCCGCCGTGGCGGGTCCGCTCCGTTCAGCATGTCATCCCCGACCCGGAAGCTGCGCGCCCGCAGGCCGTGCGCCGACCGCCAGACCACCACGGTGCGCCGGCTGGTGGCGGCCGTGGTGGAGGCGGTGGACGGTCGCCGGCCGCTCGCGCAGCTGACCGGGGTGCTCACCGCGCCGGCGGCGGCCGAGGTGGGCCGTGCGCGGTCGTCCGGCCAGGGGGTCCGGCTGGACGGCGTCCGGCTGTGCCGGATATCGGGGGAGGTCACCGAACTGGCCGGGGTGGTGGTGACCCGGCGGGGAAGGGTCCGCGCGCTGGCCGCCCGGATCGAGTGGCGCGGCGACTGCTGGCGGTGCACGGAATTCCACCTGCTGCCGTAGCGCTTCGCCGGCACTCCCCCGGAAACGGCGGATGCCGCCGGACCCCGGTGGGTCCGGCGGCATCCGCCGAATCGGAAGAACCGCCGGCGCAGGACCTACTGGCGCGGGCCCTTGCGGTTCGCCTTCTCCTGCGCACGGGCCGCCGCACGGCGTTCCTTGCGGGAGGCGCCACCGCCACCACCGCGCTGCGCGGGGTTGTCGCTGGTCTCCGCGTCACCGCTCTCCGACGGACCGCTGTAGGTCAGGCCCTGCTGACCACCCCGCTGGTCCAGGCCCTTGCCGCGCAGCGCGGGCGGGATGGCGTTGCCGCTGGCCAGCTGGGCCAGCGCCGGACCGGCCGGGGCCTCGGGGGCCGGGGCCTCCTGCTGGGCCGCCGCCGCGGCAGCCGCCCGGGCACGGGCCCGGCTGCCGGTCAGCGGACCGGCACCGGCCGCGATCGACACCTGCACCGGGGGCTCCTGGGCGGGCTCCGGCTCGGCGGCCTCCACCTGGAGGTTGAACAGGAAGCCGACCGTCTCCTCGCGCAGCGCGTCGAGCATGCCGTTGAACATGTCGAAGCCCTCCCGCTGGTACTCGATCAGCGGGTCGCGCTGCGCCATGGCGCGCAGGCCGATGCCTTCCTTGAGGTAGTCCATCTCGTACAGGTGCTCGCGCCACTTGCGGTCCAGCACGGACAGCAGCACGCGGCGCTCCAGCTCGCGCATCGCGCCCGGACCGACCCGGCCGTCGATCTCGGCCTCCCGGGCGTCGTACGCGGCCAGCGCGTCCGCCTGGAGCTTCGCCTTCAAGGACTCCTTGGTGAGGTCCTCGTCGTCGGCCTCCAGCAGCTCCTTGTAGTCCAGCGTGATCGGGTACAGCGTCTTGAGCGCCGTCCACAGCTGGTCCAGGTCCCAGTCCTCGGCGTAGCCGTCGGCGGTCGCGCCGTCCACGTAGTCGCCGACCACGCCGGTGATCATGTGCTCGACCTGCTCCCGCAGGTCCTCGCCGTCGAGCACGCGGCGGCGCTCGGCGTAGATCACCTTGCGCTGCTCGTTCATCACCTCGTCGTACTTGAGGACGTTCTTGCGGATCTCGAAGTTCTGCTGCTCGACCTGGGTCTGCGCGGACCGGATGGCGCGGGTGACCATCTTGTGCTCGATCGGCACGTCGTCCGGCACCTTCAGCCGGGTCATCACGGTCTCCACCATGGCCGCGTTGAACCGGCGCATCAGCTCGTCCTTGAGCGACAGGTAGAACCGCGACTCGCCGGGGTCGCCCTGCCGGCCGGACCGACCGCGCAGCTGGTTGTCGATGCGCCGCGACTCGTGCCGCTCGGTGCCCAGCACGTACAGCCCGCCCGCCTCGCGGACCTCCTCCGCCTCGGCCTTGACCTCGGTGGTGATGTCCTCGATCAGCTTCGACCAGGCGGCCTCGTACTCCTCCGGCGCCTCCACCGGGTCCAGGCCCCGCTCGCGCAGCTCGTGGTCGGCGATGATGTCCGGGTTGCCGCCCAGCACGATGTCGGTACCGCGACCGGCCATGTTGGTGGCGACCGTGACGGCGCCCTTGCGGCCCGCCTTCGCGATGATCAGCGCCTCCCGGTCGTGGTGCTTGGCGTTCAGCACCTCGTGCGGGATGCCGCGCTGCACCAGCAGCTTCGACAGGTACTCGGAGCGCTCGACGCTGGTCGTGCCGACCAGCACCGGCTGGCCCTTCTCGTGCCGTTCGGCGATGTCGTCGGCGACCGCGTCGAACTTCGCCTCCTCCGTCTTGTAGACGAGGTCGGCCTCGTCCTGCCGCTGCATCGGCCGGTTCGTCGGGATCGGCACGACGCCCAGCTTGTAGGTCTGGTGGAACTCGGCCGCCTCGGTCTCGGCGGTACCGGTCATGCCGCCGAGCTTGCCGTAGAGCCGGAAGTAGTTCTGGAGGGTGATCGTGGCGAGCGTCTGGTTCTCCGCCTTGATCTCCACCCCCTCCTTGGCCTCGATGGCCTGGTGCATGCCCTCGTTGTAGCGGCGGCCGGCCAGCACGCGGCCGGTGAACTCGTCGACGATCAGGACCTCGCCGTTGCGGACGATGTAGTCCTTGTCCTTGGTGAACAGCTCCTTGGCCTTGATCGAGTTCTGCAGGTACCCGACCAGCGGCGTGTTGGTCGAGTCGTACAGGTTCTCGATGCCGAGCTGGTCCTCGATGTACTGCACGCCCGCCTCGGACACGCCGATGGTGCGCTTGCGCTCGTCCACCTCGTAGTGGACGTCCTTCTTCATCCGGGTGGACAGCCGGGCGAACTCCACGTACCAGCGGGACGACTGGTCGGCCGGGCCGGAGATGATCAGCGGCGTGCGGGCCTCGTCGATGAGGATCGAGTCGACCTCGTCGACGATCGCGAAGAAGTGGCCGCGCTGGACCATCTCGTCCCGGCTCCACGCCATGTTGTCGCGCAGGTAGTCGAAGCCGAACTCGTTGTTCGTGCCGTAGGTGATGTCGGCGTGGTAGGCGACCCGCCGCTGCTCGGGCGTCATCTCGGAGAGGATCACGCCGACCGTGAGGCCGAGGAAGCGGTGGATGCGGCCCATCCACTCCGCGTCGCGCTTGGCCAGGTAGTCGTTGGTCGTGACGACGTGCACGCCCTCGCCCGCGATCGCGTTGAGGTACGCGGGCAGCACCGAGGTCAGGGTCTTGCCCTCACCGGTCCGCATCTCGGCGATCTGCCCGAGGTGCAGCGCCGCGCCGCCCATCAGCTGCACGTCGAAGTGCCGCTGGCCGAGCGTGCGCTTGGCACCCTCGCGGACCACCGCGAACGCCTCCGGCAGCAGCTCGTCGAGCGTCTCGCCGTCGGCGTAGCGCTTGCGGAACGACTCGGTTTTCGCCCTCAGCTCGGCGTCGGAGAGGTCGACGACGTCGTCTTCGAGGTTGTTGATGTGCGCTGCGATGTTGCGCAGGCGCTTGAGCATCTTGCCTTCGCCGGCGCGGAGCAGTCGGGACAGCACCATCTCTGGTCGACCTCATTACCTCATCGCGACGCGCCTCGGGGGAGGCGCCTTCCACCGGCTCGCCACGGCCATGACGAGCCAACACCACCCGCCATCGTAGGCAAGTCGTGAAGGTGTGTGCACAGACACAGGTAGGAAGGGGTGCGGAACACCGTGCGGCCGGTATTGGAGGGGTGGCGTCGGCCACTGCGTTTCCCCCTGTCGCCGCCCGTGGTGCTGCGCTCCAGGTTGGGCCGGGTCCGCCGGCGCGACGTCGCTCCCCCGGCCCTGTTCGTGCTGGACACCCGCGTCCGGTCCGGGGCTTCGCCGCGGTGCGCGGTGGGCCCGTTCGTGGGCTCCGGGGCGTCGAACCTTCCGCTCGAAGGTGTGACATCCGGGTGAACCCGTAGTGCGGCGACATGCGGGGTAGGCGGGTGCGGCGGGCGCTGGAACGGCCCGGACGTCATCAGTCGGGCTCGCACGCCGTTGACCAGACGCGGCACGGCCGGTCCGCTCGGCACGTTCGGCTCGGTGCGCCTCAATCCGCCCCGGTGCGGCACGGCTCGGCCCGGTGCGGCACGGCCGGGGCGCGGTACTGCTCGTTTCGGCCGGATTCGGGCCGATGTGGCGCGGCCTGGTGCGGCTCGACGTGGCACGGCCCGGCACGGCCCGGTGCGACACGGTCCGATGCGACCGGGGCGCGGCACTGCTCGGTTCGGCCGGGTTCGGACCGGTGCGGCACGGCTCGGTATGGCGGCGAGGGCCACAGCTCGGGGCGTGGGCCGGTGTGGCGGCGCAGGCTGGTTCAGGGCGTGGGGTTGTGCAGCGGCGCGGTAGTCGCCCAGTGGAGCGTCGCGGGGCTCGGCCGTGGCGCTCCCTGGGACGGTGCGGCTCGGTGCGGATGGGGGTCACGACCCCCCGGCGCGCAGAGGTGCGCCGGGGGCCGCGAAGGTTGTCGGGGGCCGGCTCCCTCAGGCCAGCCTGATCACGCCGTAGTCGAATCCCTTTCGGCGGTAGACGACGCTGGGACGTCCGCAGTCGGCGTCCGAGAACAGGTAGAAGTCGTGACCGACCAGTTCCATCTCGTAGAGCGCCTGGTCCACGGTCATCGGCTTCGCGGTGTGCTCCTTCTCGCGCACGATCTGGCCGGGCAGGTTGTCTTCGATGCCCTCGTCCCAGCGTTGCTGCGCGGGCACTTCCGCCATGCCCTCGTGGGCCGGGTCGGGCTCGGCCGCGGCTTCGAGCACCGCGGTGTGCCCCAGCCACATGCCCTGCGCCTGTCCGTCGTGGTCGGTTCGGGCCGGGGGGAGCGTCGCCCCCAGGCCGCTGGTCGCCTCGGCGACCGATGTCGGGCCCCGTCGCCCGTGGTGCACGCGCCTGCGGTCATGCGAGCGGCGCAACCGGTTCTCGAGCTTGGCGACCGCGGCGTCCAGGGCGGCGTAGAAGTCGCCCGCACACGCTTCGGATCGGACTACCGGGCCACGTCCTTTGCCCGTGATCTCGACCCGCTGGCAGTTCTTGGACTGCCTGCGGTTCGGCTCGTGGAACAGTTCCACGTCGAAGCGGATGACCTTGCGGTCGTATCGCTCGAGCCTGGCCAGCTTCTCGCCGACGTGGACCCGGTAGTGATCGGGCACCTCGACGTTGCGGCCCTTAACGACGATGTCCATACACGACCTCCTCGCGTTGTTGCGAGCTATGGCATTGGATCGCTGCGGCACCGGTCTCGCGATCGCCTTCGCGAGTTGTCGCTGAGGGTTGTCCTCAGCGCTCCACCGGCGCCAGGGTCATGGGCTGTTCGCCTCCTCCCCGCGTGCCGGGAACGCTGATAGCGGTGCACGTTAGCCCGGTATTCGCCGCTGCGACAGCCCCCGGGGCGGGGGAACTCCATGATTTTCCGATCGTGACGCTCAGCGACGAAAATCCGGCACCGGCCGTGCCCCAGGCGGGCGCACTGGGACGACGCGTTGACGACGGCTCACCCGTTCGGCCCAGGCACCTGCCGACACCTGTCGGCAAGGCGACTGCGTCGAACGGCCTCCGCTCGCGGGTCATACCCGGCCAACGGCCGAACGCCCCGTCAGGTTCCCGGCCGGAATCACTCGTGTGGGTGGCTTCGGCGGGCCGTTGTCAGCGTCAAAGTCGCGGTTACCCGGAATCCGGCCAGCTGCAACACCGAAGCGCACGCCGATGCCGTCGCACCCGTCGTGACCACGTCGTCCAGCACCACGACGGGCGCTCCGGGCGGCGGCAGACCGCCCCGGACCAGACGCACCCGGCCCGCCAGGTTGGCGCGGCGGGCGGCCTCGTCCAGGCCGACGGAGTCCGCCACGCCGGACGAGAACGCCAACGCGGGCGCCACCGGAAGTCCGGAAGCCCGCGCGAGTCTCAGCAAGTGGGAGCCACCGCGCTGCCGAACGGCTGCACGGCGTGATGGCGCGGGCACCAACCACCAATTCCCGGGTCCGCCCGGATACCGGACCGGGAGCACGGGCACGGCCGCCGCCACGAGCGCACCGAACACCAGTGCGAGGTCGCGCCGCCCGCGCTCTTTGAACGCGAGCACGAGTTCCCTGGCCGCGCCGGCGTAATCCGCCAACGCGAACACCGGCGGGCCTTTCCCCGGCACCGGGACTCGCCTCGGCGCACCGAACGCCGCGAGGCAGCGCGCACAGCACCGCGCGCCCTCGGTTCGACAGCCCGCGCAACAGGGTGGGAACAGCAGGTTGATCAGCACGTGATCGAGGTTGCCGGCGGGGTCTGACAATTCTCGGCGGGTGGCGGGCGAAACTGAGAGGGCTCCTCGGCAGAGTCTCAGGTTTCAGCCCGGATAGAAAGCCTGCGCGCCCGAATCGACCTTCACCGCGCTCGCCCGCCACACGTCGCCGACGTCCGCCGCGCTCCACAGCCCGCTCTGGTCGACGGCCACCACGTTGCGCCCCGGCGCGGCGGTCACCGAGCTGACCGGCACGGTCAGGTTCGACGTGTTGTACCGCTCGATCTTGAGCCCGTCGATGTTCACCTTGGCGATCGGCCAGGCCACCAGCGACGTGCTCGCCACCAGCACGTCCTGCGCCAGCCAGTCCACCGACAGGGTCGCCGTGCCCAGCACGGTCGGCTGGAGGTTGCGCGGCGGGCGCAGCGACACCGACGAGTCCGTCACGCGCGCCACGGCCGCCACCATCAGCCGCCCGCCGGCCACCGCCGCGACCCGCGTGCCGTCCCGCGACAGCCGAAGCTCGGTGATGGCGCCGAACACCGACAGCTCCGAGGCGTTCACCACGTTCGCCGTCCAGCCGGAGTCGGTCTTGACCACCCGCACCACGTCGACCCCGTCGACCACGGTCCACACCTCGGTGCTGGGCTCCCCGGCCCGGCCGCTGAGCAGCCACGTCGGCCTGGTCAGCGTCGACGCGGGCAGGTCCACCGCGGTCAGCGGCTCCTCCAGGTTGCCCACCCGCAGCCGCACCGACTTCCCGTCCACCCGGCTGACCACGGCCAGCTGCGTGCCGTCCAGCGACTGCGCGGCGCTCTGCACCTGGTACTCGCCGGTGCCCGCCGGCCCCTTCACGGCCTCGCCGCCGACCAGCCGGCGCACCTGGCCGCTGCTGACCACCAGGCCGCTCTGGTCGGCGTCCGGCGTGATCAGGGCCTCGCCGGACTGCACGTCGGCGGGCCGCCACTCGATCTGGTCGGACGAGATCGGCGCGCCCTCCACCAGGATGCGGATCCGGCTGCTGGTCACGCCCGCGAGCGACTTCACCACCTGCGCGACGATCAGCTTGCGCGCCTGCGCGGTGAGGTCGCCGACCTTGGTCAGGTCGACCTCCAGCGCGCCGTCGTCGGCCTCGTGGGTGTCCTTGCGCTGCGCCGCGCCGTTCGGGATCGCCGTGGACAACGCGCCCCGCAGCCCCACCGCAGGACCCTTGAGCAGCAGTTCCGTCACCCGGCGCGGGATCGACGTGGACGGCGGGACCACCACGTAGCGCGGGTCCGGCACCAGGACGCCGAAGTCCGGGTCGTAGAAGTACAGGGTTACCCGGCGGTAGTTCGCCTGGAAACCGACCAGCGGCACGTAGATGCCGTCCGGCGGGTCCGAGATGCGCCACTCCCCGTCCTCGTCGGTCTCGATGCCGACCGGCGCGGTCAGGTCGCCCACCCGCTGCACGAACGAGTTGTCGACTTCGAGGGAACCGACGTTCTTGCCCTGCAGCAGGACGGTGCGCTGCTTGGGATCCGTGGCCAGGTTGCCGCCGGTGGGGACGGTGTTGAACGTCGTGTCGATGACGGTCGGCGCCGCCTTGGTGTCCCAGGTCTTCTTGGCGTCCTCGGTGAGGTATGCCTTGGCGGCGGCGTAGTCGCCCTCCGGGTTGGCGGAGGCGTTGACGAACTCGCGCACCAGGCTGAGCGGGTCGATGCCCTTGGCGGGCTTGGGGGCGGCGGCCTCGGTGGCGCTGCCCGCCGACGGGTTGACCGGGATCGGCGAGGTCTGGGTCGGGATCGCCGCGCAGCCGGCCACCGCCAGCACCCCCGCCAGCACCGCTACCAGCCGCTTCACCGGACCTCCTCGCGTTCGCCGGTCACCGGTTGGGCGGGCTGCCAGGTGATCTCCTCCTCGGTCAGCTCCACCTCCTCGGCGGCCGGCTCCTCCTCCGGCGCCTGCTCCGGCACGACGGCCGGCAGGTCCGGGGGCTCCAGCGGCAGCGGGCTGGAGGTCAGCTCGTGACCGTGCCGGCAGGGCAGGGTCAGCCGGAACACCGCGCCGTAGCCGCGCTCGCCCCACGCCTCCAGCCACCCGCCGTGCAGCCGGGCGTCCTCCAGGCTGATGGACAGCCCCAGCCCGGTCCCGCCGGTGCGGCGGTTGCGGGACGGGTCGGCCCGCCAGAACCGGTTGAACACCAGGTCCGCCTCGCCCGGCCGCAGGCCCACGCCGCGGTCCCGCACGGTCACCGCGACCGAGTCGTCGTCGCCGCGCAACGTCAGCTCCACCGGCAGGCCCTCGCCGTGGTCGATGGCGTTGGCCAGCAGGTTGCGCAGGATCCGCTCCACCCGCCGCGAGTCCAGCTCGGCGGTCACCTCGTGGTCGGGCAGGTCCAGCACGATCGTGGTGTCGCTGCTGTTGGCGATGGCCCGCACCGAGTCGTGCGCGCGCCGCGCGAGCACCCGGATGTCCACCAGCTCGGCCGCCAGCTCCTCCACGCCCGCGTCCAGCCGGCTGATCTCCAGCAGGTCGCCGAGCAGCGACTCGAACCGGTCCAGCTCGTCCACCAGCAGCTCGGTCGACCGGGCCAGGCCGCTGGGGAACTGCTCCCGGGACGCGTGCAGCACGTCGGCCGCCATCCGCACGGTGGTCAGCGGCGTGCGCAGCTCGTGCGACACGTCGGAGGTGAACCGGCGCTGGAGCTGGCCGAACTCCTCCAGCTGGTGGATCTGCCGCTGGATGCTCGCGGCCATCTCGTTGTACGACTCGGCCAGCCGCGCCACGTCGTCCTCGCCGACCACGGGCATCCGCTCGTCCAGGCTGCCGTCCGCGAACCGCTCCGCGATCTCGGCCGCCTGCCTCACCGGGCGCACCACCTGCCGGGTCACCAGGTTCGCGATCACCGCGAGCAGCAGGAGCAGCACCACGCCGCCGACCACCAGCGTGGACTGCACGACCTCGGCGGTGGCCTGCTCGCCGGTCAGCGGGAACAGCAGGTACAGGTGCATGGCGCGGGCCGAGCTGTTCACCGGCTTGCCGACCACCAGCAGGGTGGTGCGGCCGGTGCTGCGCTCGACGGTGTGGATCTGGTAGCCCGCGCTGCCCCGTTCGAGCATCTTGAACAGGCCCTCGGGCACGTCCTGCCACGGTCCCACGGCGGTGGGCAGCCCGTCCGAGCCGACGCCGACCGGGTCGTAGAGCACCGGCTCGAACGCGCCCGCGCCGGACGAGCCGGCGTCCAGCCCGGAGCCGGCCGCGTTGATCTTGTTCAGGGCGGCGGTGAAGCGCGACTTCACGCTGTCCGGACCGGGGTTCAGCCCGGACAGGTCCGGCTGCACGGCCGCCGCGCTCGCCTCGGCCTGCCGGATCGCCGCCTCGGTCTTGGTCTCCAGCAGCTGACCGGTGATCTGCACCTGGAGCACCATGCCCAGCACGAACACCACGGCCGAGGACAGCGCCAGCGTGCTGACCACGACCCGCAGCTGGAGCGAGCGGCGCCACAGCTCACCGAACGCGACACCGTTGCGCCGGGCGCGCTCGATCCCACGACGCAACTCGCGGACCGCGGAATCAAGCACGCTCATGGGGCACCGATCACGGAGGGCCCGCCTTGTACCCGACGCCGCGCACGGTGAGCACCACCTCGGGGTGCTCCGGGTCGCGCTCCACCTTGGACCGCAGGCGCTGCACGTGGACGTTCACCAGCCGGGTGTCCGCCGCGTGCCGGTAGCCCCACACCTGCTCCAGCAGCACCTCGCGGGTGAACACCTGGCGCGGCTTGCGGGCCAGCGCCACCAGCAGGTCGAACTCCAGCGGCGTGAGCTGGATCGGCTTGCCCTCGCGGAGCACCTCGTGGCCGGGCACGTCGATGGTCAGGTCGCCGATCTGGAGCACCTCGGCGGGTTCCGCCTCGGTCCGGCGCAGGCGGGCGCGGATCCGCGCGACCAGTTCCTTCGGCTTGAACGGCTTGACCACGTAGTCGTCCGCGCCGGACTCCAGGCCCAGCACCACGTCCACGGTGTCGCTCTTCGCGGTCAGCATGACGATCGGGACGCCCGACTCGGAGCGGATCGCCTTGCACACGTCGATGCCGTTCATGCCGGGCAGCATGAGGTCGAGCAGCACCAGGTCCGGTTTCAACTCGCGCAGCGCGGGCAGCGCGCGGGCGCCATCGGCCACCACCGCGGTATCGAACCCCTCGCCCCGCAGCACGATGGTCAGCATCTCCGCCAGAGCGGGGTCGTCGTCCACCACGAGCACGCGTGCCTTCATACCCGACATCGTCCCACTAACGGTCGGGCCACCACGCACCGCCCAGTACTCATCGATGCTGGTCGCCGCACGCGTCCGCTCGGTCATCGTTCTCGGTCGCCGTTCCACGTGCCCCACCTCGCCTCGCCGAACGGGATTCGTCAGCGACTCATCGGCGCGGCGGTCACGTTTCGTTACTCCGTGAGACTATCGGGTGAAATTCCGGTCGAGCAGGCCGTCCATCCGCAGGTCGGCGGTGCCGTCCACGACTTCCCACGGGGACAGCCAGTTCGCATCGGCCAGCTCGTCGTACACGATCGCGCACCGGCTCTGGAGGTCGTCGTCGGACTCGTAGAGGTCCCGCTCGCGTTGCTCGGCGGTCTCCCGGTGGGCGGCCCGGCCCGCCGCGACCGTGCTCGGCACGCGCAGCAGCAGCTGGAGGTCCGGGATCGGCAACCCGAAGCGGTCGACCTCCAGCGCGCGCAGCCACTCGACGAACTCGCCGTCCGCGTGCTGCCGGAGCCGGGCCGCGCCGTAGGCGGCGTTGGAGGCGATGTACCGGTCGAGCAGGACGACGTCGTAGTCGGCCAGGTCCTGCCGGATCCGGTCGGCCGCGCCCCGGCGGTCGAGCGCGTAGAGGACGGACATGCCGTGCACGGAGTCGGTCAGGTCGCCCAGCCGGCCGTGCAGCGCGTCCCGGACGAGGTCGGCGTGCACGTCCTCGTCGTACCGGGGGAACGCACCGGTGGCGACCTTGCTCCCCCTGGCCGCGAGCGCGTCGGTCAGCGCCTTCGCGAGGGTGCGCTTGCCGGCACCGTCCAGACCCTCGATCACCACGAGTTTTCCCACGCCACCACCCTAAGGGTCGGCGTTTCCGCTCGATCGGCGGCATAACGTCGCCCAGTTGGGTGACTAGAGATCTTTCTCTCACCAGATCGAGTGACTACGGTGAACCCAATTTGGGTCCGTACGAAAGGGTGGTGCCGCGGTGACCGCGGATTCCGGGCCGGTCGACCAGCCGGTTGCCCACCCGCCAGGGTTGCCCGACGCCCTGGCCGAGACCCTGCGCTACGGCCCGTTCCACCGGGCGCTGCACGACGCCATCGCCCACCGGGGCCTGTCCCTGGCCCGGCTGAGGGCACACCTGGAACAGCAGGGCGTGCAGGTCGGCCAGTCGACGCTGAGCTACTGGCAACGCGGCCTGCGCCACCCCGAGGTGCCCCGCGCCATCGCGACCGTGCGGGCGCTGGAGACCGTGCTGCGGCTGCCGGCGGACTCGCTGGTGGCCCTGGTCGGCAACCGCCCGCAGGCCCGGCTGCCGCGGCCCGCGTTCGCCGAACTCGCCAACGCCTGGGTGCAGACCGCCCCGCTGCTGGCCGAGTTCGAGGCCGTGCCGGAGAGCGCGCGGGCCAACGCGGACCTGGAAGTGCTGTCCGTGCACGACACGGTGCTGATCGGGGCGCAGCGGGAGCAGCGGTCCATCACCACGCGGCTGGTGGTGCGGGCCCTGCGGGCCGGGCCGGACCGCTACCTGGCCGTGCACCAGGGCGATGTGGGGAGCGTGATCGAGAACGCCCTGGTAAGACCGGCGGAGGGGTGTCGGCAGGGCCGGCTGCGGCGGCAGAGCGCTTCCCGCGGCCTGGCGTTCGAACTGCTCTTCGACCGGCGGTTGGCCGAGGGCGAGGAGCACGTCTTCAGCTTCACGGTCGTCGACGACACCGGCGGCCCGACCCCCGGCCACCACCGCACCTTCCGCGAACCCTGCCGGGGTTACCTGCTGCAGCTCGCCTTCAACCGCCGTTCCCTGCCCGCCCGGTGCACCAAGCAGTTCCGCACCGACACCGCCGCCACGCCCGTGAACGTCGAGGAACTCGTGTGCGGCCTCGGCGGCGTCGTGAGCGCCTACTTCACCGACGTGGGCCCCGGCATAGCCGGCATAGCCGTCGAGTGGAATTGAATGTGTTCAATCGACCTGGCTTCGCCACCCGGCCTTCCCCCAACGCCGGAAGGGCCAAGACGCACAGCGCCAAGGCCCTCCGCAGACACGCCGGGCGCGGTCGCGTCGGTAGGTCGAGACCGGTTTTCCGACGATCACGCTCTTCGATCGACGGAAAACCGGTCTCGACCTACCGACTTCCGGGCGACCGCGCCCCGACCTGGCGAAGCCAGGTCAATCCAACTCAGTACCGGTAGTGGTCGGGCTTATAGGGGCCCTCTACGTCCACGTCGATGTACTCGGCCTGGTCCTTGGTCAGCTTGGTGAGCTTGCCGCCCAGTGCGTCCAGGTGGATGCGGGCGACCTTCTCGTCCAGCTTCTTCGGCAGGCGGTACACCTCCTTGTCGTACTCCTGGTACTTCGCGAACAGCTCGACCTGCGCGATCACCTGGTTGGAGAAGGAGTTCGACATCACGAAGCTCGGGTGGCCGGTCGCGTTGCCCAGGTTGAGCAGCCGGCCCTCCGACAGCACCAGGATCGACTTGCCGTCCGGGAACACCCACTCGTCGACCTGCGGCTTGATGTTGATCCGCCGGATGCCGGGGTAGCGCTGGAGGCCGGCCATGTCGATCTCGTTGTCGAAGTGGCCGATGTTGCCCACGATCGCCTGGTGCTTCATGGCCGCCATGTGCTCGATGCGCACGACGTCCTTGTTGCCGGTCGTGGTGATGACGATGTCGGCCCGGTCGAGCACGTCCTCCAGCACCTGGACGTCGTAGCCGTCCATGGCCGCCTGCAACGCGCAGATCGGGTCGATCTCGGTCACGATGATCCGCGCGCCCTGGCCGCGCAGCGACTCCGCCGCGCCCTTGCCGACGTCGCCGTAGCCGCAGATGACCGCGACCTTGCCGCCCATCAGCACGTCCGTGCCGCGGTTGATGCCGTCGATCAGCGAGTGCCGGATGCCGTAGCGGTTGTCGAACTTCGACTTCGTCACCGCGTCGTTGACGTTGATCGCCGGGAACAGCAGCTCACCCGCCGCCGCCAGCTGGTACAGCCGCATGACGCCGGTGGTGGTCTCCTCGGTCACGCCGCGGATGCCCTCGGCGATCTTGGTCCACTTGCCGGAGTCCTTCGCCAGGGACGCGCGCAGCGTCTCCAGGACGATCTGCCACTCCTCCGGGTCGCTGTCGTCCGCGGACGGGACGACGCCGGCCTTCTCGTACTCGACGCCCTTGTGGACCATCATGGTCGCGTCGCCGCCGTCGTCCAGGATCATGTTCGGACCGCCGCCGTCCGGCCAGGTCAGCATGGACTCGGCGGTCCACCAGTACTCCTCCAGCGTCTCGCCCTTCCAGGCGAACACCGGGACGCCCTTCGGCTCCTCCGGGGTGCCGTGCGGGCCGACGACGACCGCCGCGGCGGCGTGGTCCTGGGTGGAGAAGATGTTGCACGAGGCCCAGCGGACCTCGGCGCCGAGGGACACCAGCGTCTCGATGAGCACGGCGGTCTGCACGGTCATGTGCAGCGAGCCGGAGATCCGCGCCCCCTTCAGCGGGTAAACCTCGGAGTACTCGCGCCGCAGCGCCATCAGGCCCGGCATCTCGTGCTCGGCCAGGCGGATCTCCTTGCGGCCGAACTCAGCCAGGGAGAGGTCGGCGACGGCGAAATCAATGCCGTTGCGGGTCTGGAGCCTCTCGGCGGTCATCGCTGGTTCCTCCAAATTCGGGGTCTCGCCGACCCTACCGCCCGCCACGCCGGTAATCCGGCTCGGCTGCGTGTGGGCCGCTGATGGACCACTATGACCTGGCTGACATGAGCCTCGCTGGAGGATTTGTGCTGATTCCCGGCCCCGACACACGGGTGGTCGAGCTGCGGGTGCACGGTGTCCAGGGCACGACCCCGCAGTCGCTGGTGGACGCGGTGGCCGCGGTGGACGTGGCCGGGGACGGCCTGGGCCGCGTCGTGCGCCCCGCCGACCGGCTGCGCAGACCCGCACCGGGACCGGTGCTCCAGGCCGGCGGGCGCCCGGTGACGCGCGTGGTCGAGGGCTACGTGTGGGGCGGCATGACCTCCGGTGGCTGGGCGAAGGCGACGTGGGCGCTGCTGTTCCCGTTCTCGCTGGCCAACGTGGCGCACTGGATGCTGCCGCCGGTGCCGACCGGTTCGGTGCCCGCGCACCTGCTGGGCATCGGGTTGCGGGCGCTGCTGCGGCTGGCGGCGCTGCTGCTGACCGTGCTGCTGGTGGCGCAGCTGGCGGTGATCAGCCTGGACCTGGTGGCGGCGCAGTGCCTCGCGCCGGGGTCGACGTGCCTGGGCGGTCCGACGTGGGTGTCGGACGCGCCGTGGGCCCGGTCGGTGATCGGGATGGCGCCGATCGCGTTGCTGCTGCTGGTGCTGCACCGGATGTCGGCGGTGGACTGGCGGATCGAGCGGAAGAACGTGCCGGCGGCCCCGAGTGGCGCGTCGGGTCTTCCCGGCGCGCACGTGGCGACGGACCCGGACACGCCCGCGTTGCGGGTGCTGCACCTGGTGGCCGGGCTGGGCACCGCGGTGGTGGTGGGTCTGGGCGGTCCGCCGGGGCCGTTGCTCGCACCCGGCCGGCACGGGGTGGCGCTGACCGCGGCGTGGGTGCTCGGCGTCGTGCTGGTGGGGCTCTCGGCGCTGGCCGCGATGCTGCTGGACGACCCGACGGGCGGTGCGCCGCACCGGGGCGGCCGGTGGCTGCGGGCGGCCTTGGCCCGACGGCCGAGGCGCGTGCTGCTCGGTGTCGCGTGGGCGTTGTTCGTCGTGTCGGTCGGGTTGCTGACGCGGCTGCCGGCTCAGCTGCCGGGCGCGGACCTGGCCGTGCAGATGGTCGCGGCGCTGGTCGCGCTGGTGTGCCTGCTGCTCGGGCTGCTGCTGGCGCCGGCCGCCCTGCTGGCCCGCCGGACGTGGCGGGACCTGCCGCGCGACCTGCGGCCGTGGGCGGGCGGCTGGATGGCCGCGCCGGTGGTGGCGATCGCGGCGCTGCTGGGCGGCGGGTTCGGGGCCGGGGTGGCGTTGACGCTGCGGCGGGTGCTGGGCCACGGCGTGCTGCCGCGCGGGTACGACTACATCGCGCTGCTGTGGGGCGTGGCCGGGCTGCTGGCTCTCGTCGCCGGGATCGCGGTGGTGGCGACCACGGGCGCGGTGCGGTGGAGCTCGCTGCGACGCGGCAAGGAGTGGGCGAAGGAGGCGTCGCTGCTGCACGCCGGGCGCGCGCGGGACGTGAAGCGGGCGGCGCGGGCGTGGTGGTGGGCGCGCTGGGAACAGCGGCACAGCCACCACGTGGTGCTGATCGCGGCGTTCGTGCTGGTGGGAGGTGCGGTGCCGGCGGCGGCGCTGCGGCTGCGCGAGGTCGACCTGCCGGGGTGGGCGCGGCCGTTCGCCGGGGCCGGCGTCGTGGTGCTGGCGGTGCTGGCGTTGTCGTTGCTGCGGGCGGTCTACCTGGCGGCACGACGGCCGGACACCGCTCGGCAGCTGGGCATCCTGGCGGACCTGGCGGCGTTCTGGCCGCGCGAGGCGCACCCCGTGGTACCGCCGTGCTACGCGCTGAAGGTCGTGCCCGAACTGGTGTCGCGGGTGCGGGAGCACCTGGCCGACCCCGGCACGCGGGTCGTGCTGGCCGGGCACTCCCAGGGGAGCCTGCTGGCGGCCGTGGCGGTGGCCCGGCTGCTGGAGGAGCTGCCCGAGTCGGAGGCCGCGCGGTTGGGGCTGGTGACCGCCGGGTCGCAGTTGCAGTGGGCCTACCCGCGCGCCTTCCCGGCCGTGGTGCCGCACAGTTCGCTGGCCGCGTTGGCCGGTGGGCTGGACGGCCGCTGGCGGGCGCTGTGCCGCGGCACGGACCCGTTGGGCGGAGCGGTGACCACGTGGGGCCGCCAGGTGTTCGACGGGATGCTGCTCGGCACCGGTTTCCTGCCGAACGGCACGACCGGCGCCCTGCCGCCCGCGCTGCGCGGGCCGACCGGGGCGCTGGTGCTCGGCGGCGACCACTGGCTGCCGGACCCGCAGCGCGGGCCGTTCCCCGGACGGCGCTGGGCGGCGGGCGTGAACCGGCACGCGGACTACACCTCCGACCCGGAGTGGGACCGTGCGATCGCGATCGCGGCGGGCTTGGAGGACGTGGCGGCACCCCCGCCGGGCCCGGGGCTGCCGGGGCCCGTGCTGCCGGTCGCCCGGCTGGCGCCGGTGCTGTCGCCGAAGGCCAAGCCCGACGTCAGCCCAGGTGCGTGAGGAGCCGGTCGGCGGCTTCGGCGCGACCGGTGGCGGCGAGCAGGCCGGCCGGGGCCAGCACGTAGTGGCCGTCTACGAGGACCTCGGCCGACTTCAGCACGGGCCGGAGCACGGGGTCGTTGCGCAGCAGGCGTTCCACGGCGGTCAGGTCGGGTGCGTGGCGGAAGACGCCGCCGGACAGCACGAGCCGACCCGCGCCCCGTGGGCCGAGTCGACCGTCGACCAGTCGCAAGTGCCTGCGCACGGCCAGGACCGCGGCCAGACCGGCGACCCGGAGGTCCACCTCCGGGTCGTCCGCCAGCCAGGTCACGTCGGTGGCACGTCGGGCGGCTTCGCGTTGCAGGGACTCGGCTTCCGCCTTGTCGACCAGCTTCTCGGTGACCGCTTCCACCACCACACCGGGCGCGGACCAGCGCATGCCGAGGTCTCCTTCGACCGTTCGGCGGTCCGGCGGCAGGGCGACCGTACGCTCGGATTCATCGTCCACGGTGGACACGGCGGAGTACACGTCCGTAGTGGCACCGCCGACATCGACGACCAGTACCGCGCCTTCACGGTCCTGTGCGGCCAGTCGTGACACCCCGTGCAGCACTGCGTCCGGTGTCACAGCCCTTACCAGTTGACGGAACGCGGAGCCGCGGGACAGGCCCTTGCCGCCGATCACGTGCCGCAGGAACACTTCACGGATCGCGCCGCGGGCCGGGCCGGGAGCCAGTTCGCCGACGTCCGGCAGCACGTTGTCCGCGGGCACGACGGTGCGGCCGGCCAGGAGCGCCAGGGCCTCGGCACGGGCATCCGCGTTGCCCGCCAGCACGATCGGGCACGTGATCCGGTTGCGGGCCAGCCGTTCCGCGTTGTGCAGGAGCACCGAGGCGTCACCGCCGTCCGTGCCGCCGACCAGCAGGACCAGGTCCGGTCCGGCCGCGCGCAACGCCCGGACGCCGCCGCCGTCCAGCGGGCCGGCCGACACGTGCACGACCTTCGCGCCCGCCGACAACGCCACCCGGTAGCCGGCCTCGGCGCTGACCAGCCGTTCCTGCCCCACCACCGCGAGCCGCAGACCACCGCCCGCCGACGAGCACGCGAGCACCTCGTCCGCCCCGCCCAGGGCGTTCGACACGGCCGTGACGCCGTCCATCACCTCGGGTGGCGAGGTGGGCTGCTGCGCGGTGCCCAGCAGGTCCCCGGCGGCCGAGAGCAGGGCGCCCTTCGTCCACGTGGAGCCGACATCCAGGCAGAGCACCGTCATGGCCGCCGAAACTACCGCAGCGGTTGGTCGAACTCGCGCCACGATCAAGGCCGGTGGTGCTCCAATGGTGCGCCGGACGCGCTGTCCGCTCGATAGCCGGTCGGCCGGGGATTCCGGCCGGGTCACCGGTTCCGGGACCGGCCTCTAGGCTGGACAGCCGTACAAACCGCGACGAGGAGGAGACGCACCGTGCCGGGGAACGGGCTTTGGCGCACGAAATCGATCGAGCAGTCGATCGCCGACACCGACGAGCCGGGCACCAAGCTGCGCAAGGACCTCACCGCGTGGGACCTCACGGTCTTCGGCGTCGCGGTGGTGGTCGGCGCGGGCATCTTCACGCTCACCGCGTCCACCGCCGGCAACCTCGCCGGCCCGTCGGTCTCGCTGGCGTTCGTGCTGGCCGCGATCGCCTGCGCGCTGGCCGCCTTGTGCTACGCCGAGTTCGCGTCCACGGTGCCGGTCGCCGGCAGCGCGTACACGTTCTCCTACGCCACGTTCGGCGAGTTCATGGCGTGGATCATCGGCTGGGACCTGGTCCTGGAGTTCGCGGTCGGCGCGGCGGCCGTGTCGAAGGGCTGGTCGCTGTACCTGGAGACGGTGCTCGGGCAGCTCGGGGTGTCGGTGAAGACCACGGCGTCGGTGGGCGGCGTGGACGTCGACTGGGGCTCGCTGCTGCTGGTGTTCGCGCTCACCGTGCTGCTGGTGATCGGCACCAAGCTGTCGTCACGGGTCAGCGCGGTCATCACGGCGGTGAAGGTGGCCGTGGTGCTGCTGGTGATCGTGCTCGGCATCGGCTACATCAAGGCGGAGAACTACAGCCCCTACATCCCGCCCGCGCAGACCGGCGGCACCACCGGGACCGGGCTGGAGCAGTCGCTGTTCTCGCTGGTGACCGGCTTCTCCGGCAGCACGTACGGCGTGCTGGGGCTGCTGGCGGCGGCGTCGCTGGTGTTCTTCGCGTTCATCGGCTTCGACGTGGTGGCCACCACCGCGGAGGAGACCCGCAACCCGCGCAAGGCCGTGCCGCGCGGCATCCTGGGCTCGCTGGCGATCGTCACCGTGCTCTACGTCGCGGTGTCCCTGGTGATCACCGGCATGCTGCCCTACGACCAGCTCAAGACCCAGCCCGACGGCACCCGGGCCACGCTGGCGACGGCGTTCGCGCAGAACGGGGTCGACTGGGCGGCGACGGTGATCTCGGTCGGCGCGCTGGCCGGCCTGACCACCGTCGTGATGGTGATGATGCTCGGCCAGTCGCGCGTGCTGTTCGCCATGTCCCGCGACGGCCTGATGCCGCGCAAGCTGGCCCTGACCGGCAAGCACGGGACGCCGTACCGGATCACCGTCGTCATCGGCGTGCTGGTCGCCATCGCGGCCGGCTTCTTCCCGGCGGGCAAGCTGGAGGAGATGGTCAACGTCGGCACGCTGTTCGCCTTCGTGCTGGTGTCGGCGGGCGTCCTGGTGCTCCGCAAGACCCGTCCCGACCTGCCGCGCGGCTTCCGGGTGCCGCTGGTGCCCCTGGTGCCGATCCTGGCGATCGCGGCGTGCCTGTGGCTGATGCTCAACCTGACCGCGCTGACCTGGGTCCGGTTCCTGATCTGGATGGCGCTCGGCGTGGTGGTGTACTTCGTCTACAGCCGCCGGAACTCGGTGCTGGGCAAGGAGCACGGCGCCACCGCCGTCCCCGTGGTGAAGCCGGACGAGGTTTCGTAGCGTCCGGCGCGTGCCCGGACCGGTGCGCATCGACATGTCCGGCGAGGCGACCGCGGTCGCCTCGCCGGGTCGATCGCCGGGGACGTGCACGTCCACCCCGCAAGACCCGCCGCGCCCACCGTGCAGCCGGTCGCCGAGTGGCATCCGTTCGACCTGGATGTCCACCCGGCGATCACGGTGGGCGCGGTCGCGTTCCGGGGCCTGAACCAGCACGAGCCCGCGCCAGGCGCGGGCTCGTGCACGTGTCGAGCAGCTCGTCGCCCTCGGCGACACCGGCACCTACGACTTGGTCAGCGACCGGTCCAGGTCGGGCTCCAGGTAGATCAGCCGGGCCGCCGGGACCTTGTTGCGCACCCGCTGCTCGGCGTCGTCGATCGCCTCGGCCACCTCGCTCACCGACAGCCCCGGGTTCAGCGCGATCTTGGCCGCCACCAGCAGCTCGTCCGGCCCGATGTACTGGGTCCGGATGTGGATGACGCGCTGGACCTTGCCCGCCGCCAGCTCGTCCACGATGACGCTCAGCTCCGCCGGAGCCGCGCCCTCGCCGATCAGCAGCGACTTCATCTCCACGATCAGGATGATGGCGATCACGCCCAGCAGCACACCGATGGAGATGGTGCCGACCGCGTCCCACACCGGGTCGCCGGTCAGCGTCGAGAGTCCGACCCCGAGCAGCGCCAGGACCAGGCCGAACAGCGCGCCGGCGTCCTCCAGCAGGACGACCGGCAGCTCGGGCACCTTCGACTGGCGGATGAACTGCCACCACGTCGCGTCGCCCTTGATCAGCCTGGACTCCTTGATCGCGGTCCGGAAGCTGTAGGTCTCCAGGCCGATCGCGACCACCAGGATGACCACCGCGACCAGCGGCGACGACAGCGGCTCGTGGGACTCCAGCTTGTGGATGCCCTCGTACAGCGCGAACACCGAGCCGAGGCTGAACAGCAGCAGCGCCACCACGAACGAGTAGAAGTACCGGTCGCGGCCGAAGCCGAACGGGTGGTTCGTGGTGGCCTTGCGCCGGGCGGTCTTCTGACCCAGCAACAACAGGCCCTGGTTGGAGGTGTCCGCCAGCGAGTGCACCGACTCGGCCAGCATCGACGACGACCCGGTGACCAGGAAGCCGACGAACTTCGCCACCGCGATCCCGGCGTTGGCCACCAGCGCGGCGATGATCGCCTTGGTACCGCCTCCTGCTGACACGTCTGCTCCCTAAGCTAAGTCCGATTTGTCCGCGGTGATCTGGTTCGCGGGTGACCCTAGTCGGCGACCTCAACCGCTGCCGGCGGTTGCCCGGAAAAGGCGCGTCGGCTCGTCCGCCGTGACCGTCACCGCGGGATCGGCGGCCGGCAGCCACACCGACTGCCCCCGGGCCACCACCAGCGACTGGCCGGACGCGTTGGACATCCGCGCGCACCCCTGCGTGACCAGCAGGACCTGCGGGCCGTCGTGGTCCACCCGGACCTCGTCGCCCGCCGTCAGCTCCAGCCGGGACAGCTCGAACTCGGGGCTCGGCGTGCGGTACGTCCACAGCCCGGGTGAGGTCTCGGAACCGGTCTGCACCGGCATGTCGCCGCAGGTGAAGTCCAGCACGCGCAACAGCTCGGGCACGTCCACGTGCTTCGGGGTGAGGCCGCAGCGCAGCACGTTGTCCGAGTTGGCCAGGATCTCCACGCCCGTGCCGTGCAGGTAGGCGTGCAGGTTGCCGGGGGGCAGGTGGATCGCCTCGCCGGGCCGCAGCACCAGCCGGTTGAGCAGCATCGCGGCCAGCACCCCCGCGTCACCGGGGTAGGCCTCGCCCAGCTCCAGGATGGTGCGGCACTCCAGGTCGAACTCGCCGCGCTCCTTCACGTGCAGCACGCAGGCGTCGAGCACCTGCGGCAGCAGGGCGTCCAGCGCGGTCTGCGGCAGCGTGATCAGGGTGGTGAACAGGGCGCGCAGCCCGCTCTCGTCCGGCTGGGCGGCCAGCAGCTCGGTGTACGGGGTGAAGTCGGGCGCCTCCAGCGACCGCAGCAGCGCCACGGTCCGCTCCGGCGCGCGGAACCCGGCCAGCGCGTGGAACTCGGTCAGCGCGCAGATCAGCTCCGGCTTCGCCGACGGGTCCTTGTAGTTGCGCACGGACGAGTCCATCGGCACGCCCGCCGACTCCTCGGCGGCGAAACCCGCCGCGGCCTGCGCGGCCGACGGGTGCGCCTGGAGGCTCAGCGGCTCGTCCGCCGCCAGCACCTTGAGCAGGAACGGCAGCCTGCTGCCCCAGCGCCCGGCGCACCGCGCGCCGAGCTGGCCGTCCGGGTCCTCCGCGAGCAGCTCCAGCAGGGAGCGGCTGCCGTCCGGCCGGACCACCCGGGACGGGTCGCCGGGATGGGCTCCCATCCACAGCTCCGCCTCGGGGTGCGGCGCGGGCACCTCCCTCCCGAGCAGCTCGGCGATGGCCGTACGCGATCCCCACGCGTACGCCCGCACCGCGTTGTGCAGCAGTTCCACAGCGAACGTCCCCTCACACAGCCGGCGCGTACAGCCCCGGTCCGCCCAGCGTTCCCGCCGCCAGGCCCAGGTACAGCGCGGCCAACTCGAACCGCAGCGCGAGCAGCGCGGCGCACACCGCGTCGCCGCCGGTCACTTCCTCGGCCGGTTCGAGCACGTCGGCTCCCGGCAAGGTATCCATCGCGGCCCGCCGCGCGAACTCGGCCTGCCGCCCCTGGCGCACGGCCAGCAGCAGCACGCGCACCAGGCCGTCCTGCTCCTCGTCCGGGTCGGCGAAGATGTCCGCGCCGGACGTGCTGCGCACGGCCTTGCGGTGCAGCACGGACTTCGTCAGCGCCTGCGGGTAGCCGGCGACGTCGCTGACCAGGCCCGCGTAGCAGCCCAACATGCCGGCACCGTGCGCCGCGACGGCGGTGGCCGGGTCGTCCAGCCCCCACAGCAGCGGGGTCCGGTCGGCGACCCGCAGCGCGAGCGACTTCGCCGGGTTGACGAACGACTCGTGCATCGGGTGGTCGCGCTCGGCCTCCCGGTCCAGCTCGTCGGCGACCGCCTGCACGTCCACGTCCAGCAGGCGCAGCGCGTTCAACGCCAGCACCCAGGCCGCGAACCCGCGGGCGAACCCGAAGCCCTGCGGCACCGGCACGCGCGGCGGGATGAGCAGCGCGTGCTGCGCGGCGGACGCGGCCACCGGACCGTCCGGCTCGGCGGTCAGCAGCACCCGCGCGCCACGTCGGGCGGCCCGGTCCACCGCTTCGGCCAGCACCACGTCACCGGCGTCCTCGGTGTGCGCGAGCACCACGTCCAGCGCGCCCACCCAGGAGGGCACGTCGTCGGTCACCACCACCGGCACCGGGCACTGCGGCCCGAGCAGGGCGGTCACCAGCTTCGCCACGGCCGGCGCGACACCGGGCCGGGTCACCAGCACCAGCGCGCGCGGCCGTTCGCGGAACGCCCCGGTGACGTCCAGCTCGTTGGCCGCCTCGGCGGTGGCCCGGACCTGCGCGCCCGCCCGCGCCGCGGCGCGCAGCAGGCCGCCGGGGTCGGCGTCGGCGAGGCGGGACTGGTCGTCCAGGAGGCTGTCGTCGAGCACCGGCGTCATCCCGCCGTCGGCACGACAGCCTCGTCCAGCAGGAGCACCGGGATGCCCTCCCGGACGGGGAACGACCGGCCGCACGCCGTGCAGGTCAGGAAGTCGGCCTGCGGGTCCTGGGCGGTGCCGGGCTTGAGCGGCGCGTGCTCCGGGCACGGGCAGGCCAGGATCTCCAGCAGCTGTGCGTCGAGTTGGACGACCACGGTGTTCATCCCCTCACGATCGCCAGGACCTCGTCGCGCAACGCCGCGACCGAGGCCGCGTCGGCGGCTTCCACGTTCAGCCGCAGCAGCGGCTCGGTGTTGGAGGCCCGCAGGTTGAACCACGAGCCGTCGGGCAGGCTGACGGTCAGGCCGTCCAGCTCGTCCAGCTCGACGCCGTCCCGCGCGCCGAACTCGGCCTTGATCGCGGCCAGCCGGCCCGCCTGGTCGTCCACCGTCGAGTTGACCTCGCCGGACGCCGCGTACCGCGCGTAGTCGGCGGTCAGCGCGGACAGCGGGCCGTCCTGCTCGCCCAGCGCGGCCAGCACGTGCAGCGCGGCCAGCATGCCCGTGTCGGCCCGCCAGAAGTCGCGGAAGTAGTAGTGCGCGGAGTGCTCGCCGCCGAAGATGGCGCCGGTGCGGGCCATCTCCTCCTTGATGAACGAGTGGCCCACCCGGGTGCGCACCGGCTTGCCGCCGTGCTCGCGGACGATCTCCGGGACGGAGTGCGAGGTGATCAGGTTGTGGATGATCGTGCCGCCGGGGTCCTTGGCCAGCTCGCGCACCGCGACCAGGGCCGTGATGGCGCTCGGCGACACCGGCTCGCCGCGCTCGTCCACCACGAAGCACCGGTCGGCGTCCCCGTCGAACGCCACACCCGCGTCCGCGCCCTCTTCCCGCACGCGGGCCTGGAGGTCGACGATGTTCTTCGGGTCCAGCGGGTTCGCCTCGTGGTTGGGGAAGCTGCCGTCCAGCTCGAAGTACATCGGGACGACCTCGATCGGCAGCCCGGCGAACACCTCGGGGACCGTGTGCCCGCCCATGCCGTTGCCCGCGTCGACCACCACCTTCAACGGCCTCGACGAGGAGAGGTCGACCAGTTCGCGCAGGTAGGCGGCGTACTCGACGAGCATGTCGCGCTCCGACAGCGAGCCGGGCGACACGTCGGAGGCGTCGGCGACACCGGCCTCCACGTCGGCCCGGATCTGCGCCAGCCCGGAGTCCTGCCCGACCGGCGCGGCACCCGCGCGGCACAGCTTGATGCCGTTGTACTTGGCGGGGTTGTGCGAGGCGGTGAACATCGCACCCGGCAGGTTCAGCTTGCCGGAGGCGAAGTAGAGCATGTCGGTGCTGGCCAGGCCGATGCTGATGACGTCGACACCCTGCCGCGTCACCCCGTCGGCGAACGCGGCGGCCAGACCGGGCGAGGAATCGCGCATGTCGTGGCCGATGACCACGGCGGGTCCGCCGACCAGCCGCGCGAACGCCGCGCCGAAGTCGCGGACGACCTCCGCGTCAAGCTGTTCCCCGACGACACCGCGGATGTCGTAAGCCTTGACGATGCCGGACAGATCGCGCACAGCCACACTCCCGGTTTGGCTCTTGACGTGGGCGTCGAAAGCCTACCGGCGCGCGCGTGGTGGTCGTGTTCGGTAGGTTCAGTCCTCGTTGGGATCGGGCAGAACCCGCAGGTGACCACGCCGGATGGTGCCCGCGGGCACCTCGGGGGGCACCGGCCGGTCGGCCCGCCCCGCCTCCCGGACCGCTTCGGCGAGCGCCGTGAGGTCGTCCACGGTCGGTTCGGGGGCCCGGAACTCCCCCTGGTGGCGCACCACCTCCCACCCGCGCGGGGCGGTGAGGCGCAGCGCGTGCTCCTCGCAGAGGTCGTAGCTGTGCGGTTCGGAGTAGGTGGCCAGAGGTCCGACGACCGCCGTGGAGTCCGCATAGGCGTACGTGAGCGTGGCGACTGCCGGGTTAGCGCACCCGGTTCGCGAGCACCGTCTCACGCTCCGCACGGCGGGGACGATATCGCGTCGCGGCTGAGGTGTGTTGGATTACCTCCGGCGCGGCGGTGGAGCTTCGGCAACTCCGCAGGTCGCCGACAGCGCGCGACCCCCCGCCAACTACCCTCTACCCCGTGGTGATGGCCAGGGGTTCGCGACGTCAGGGTGCTCCGAGGCGGCGCAATCGCGACCGCCACGGCCGAGGCCTGCGCGGGCCGCTGTACCCGGCGACCCTGCCCGCGGCCCGCAGCCGGGCGGAACGCTTCGACGCTCTGGTGCTGGAAGCCCTGGAACCGATCGAAACCCGCTGGCGGACCGAGCTGACCCAGCTCGACGTGGCGGTCGACGACGTACCGGACGTCCAGGCGGCCTCCGACGACGGCGACGTGGTCGAGGACGGCAACGTCCCCCTGGCCCGCCTGATGCCGGCCGGCACCGACCGCCGAGCCCGGATCGTCCTCTACCGACGTCCCCTGGAAGCCCGCGCCAAGGACGGCGCCGACCTGGCCGACCTGGTGCACGACGTCCTGGTCGAACAAGTCGCCAACTACCTCGGCCTGGACCCGGACGTCATCGACGGCGACTGACCCACACCCGACCGACCTCATACGCCACTCACCCCTCCGACCCCTGCGCTCCCTGCCTCTCGCCTTCGGCACCCTCCCCCGGCCTCTCGCCTTCGGCACCCTCCCCCCGGCCCGCAGCCTGTGCGCCGGCACAACAGGCTGCCCCGCTTCCTCCCGTATGGCCTGCCCAGCGGCGAGCGCCGCTTTTCCGCTTTGACCCTTCGCCTCCCGCTCCCTCGCTATCGCCAAGGCACCAGCGACACAAGGCAAAGCAGCTCAGACACAGACGGACGGACAGCGGGCAGGCAGCAGGCGGACCAGATAACCGCAGGTCAAAGCCTCACAACATAGCCAGCCCGTGGCCTCCGGCCCCCACATCGATCATCCCACGAGGCACCGACAATCCCAGCCTCGAAAGCTGAGAGCGATCCACACCCAACCCGGATCACCCGTCAACCGACAATCCGAGCCCAAACCGCGACCCGGACCCGGACCCGGACCCCAAGAATCAACGCCGCCGCGAAGGAATCGCCGTCAATACCGTGAACAACGCCGCAGCGCCCTGCACCAGCAACAACAACTCCCGCAGCGTGCCCGAAGCCTCCACCCGCACCTCGGCCCCACCGGCAGGCACCGGCACCCCCACCAGGTGCCCCCAAGCCCGGACCACCCCCACCGCCCGGCCGTCCACCACAGCGCTCCACCCCGGCTCGTCCTCAGCCGCGACCACCAGCAACCGCCCCTCGGGCCCCTCCGAAACCCGCACCCCCACCTCGGGCGGCGCGGACTCGACCGGCGCGATGCCCGGCGCCCCCAACGCGTCCGGCGGCAACCCACCGGTCCGGGCCCGCCGCGCCAACTCGGGCGACAGCAGCACGACGTTCCCCGCCGCCAACTGCACCCGGAGCACCGGCCGCCCGTCCGACATCGGCGGCGCGGCTGCCACCAGGTCCCCCGCCAGATCCCGCAACCGCTGCCCCGCCGCGTGGTCCGGCGCCACCACGAACGCCACCCCCGACGCCGCGGCCTGCGCCAACGCCGTCCGGGCCGCCTCCGCCGACCCGGACGTCAGGTCCCGGTTCCACCGCTCCAGCCGCGAAGCGCTCCCCGGCACCGGCACGAGGTCGTCGTCCCCGAACGCGGGCAACCGCCCGGACACCTGCCGCGCCGGCGTCCCCAGCACCAGCACCGCCCGCCCGGTCCGCGGCAACTCCTGCTCGACGGTCGTGGGCAACCGCACCGCCGAAGCCGTCAACGGCCCGCCCCGCAACCCCACGAACCCGAGGCAAGCCATCGCGGCGACCCCCACCACCCCCACGGCACCGGCCAACCGACCCCGGGGCACCGGAACGGCATCCCGGCGACAAGCGGCCAGCACCACCCACAACAACCCCCAGGAGGCCACCACCAACGGCCCCCCGGTCCACCCGAACGAGGCAGGGCCGCCGGTCAGCGGCGTCACCGACACCGTCCGCAGCACGATCACCGCGAACCCGGCCGGCACGACCACCGCCACCCCGGGCAGCATCGCCCGCGAAGGCCGCACCAGCCCCGCAGCCACCGCGAACAGCACGACCAGCACACCCACGAACGCCACCGCACCGGGTCCACCGGGCCGTAGCGTCAGCAGATCCACCAGCCCGACCGACGCGGTCTCCACGTGCGCGCCGACCCCGTGCAGCACCACCGACGGGTGCTGCAACACCACCGCGGGCCAAGGCAGCAACAGCGCCATGGGCAGCAGCACGACGGTGAACAGCCCGGCCACCCGCCGCCGCCCGTCACCCTCCCGCCCCGGCACGACGACGAACGCGACCAGCGCCCCCAGGACCACCAACACGTGCACCAACGGCGAAAAGGCCCCGACCACGGCAACAGCCAGCGCCGTGCCGGAAGCCACCGGCAGCCAAGCCGCCCCGGTCCCGCCGCGCAGCACGGAGTACACGCCGGCGAACACCAACGGCACCATCACGTGCACCACGACGACGTCCAGCCGCCCCTGCGACACCGCCGAGGTCGCCGCGGGCAACAACCCGTAAGCGGCAGCCACCACAGCCCGCACGGGCCTGCGCACCGGCACCCGGCGGGTGGCCACGTAGGCGAACAGCCCGGCCAGCGCCGCGTCGCCGATGAACAGCACCGCGACCACCACGGGCGGACCGCCGAGCAGCACGCCCAGAGTCCCCAGCACGGCCAACGCCGCGGGCGCGGGCGCCGAGGTGCCGCCGGCCACCGGGTGCCAGGCGGACAGGTACGACGACCACGTGCCCGCCAGGTCGGCCACCGGCAGCAGCCGACCGCCGGACAGGTCCAGCCCGATCCGCCCGGCGTTGGCCAGGATCCCGAACACCGCCAACCCGAACACCAGGACCAGCGGCGGACCGAGCACCAACGACCACAGCACCCGGGTCCGGTCGACCTCCACGAACACGACCGACGGCGCCCCTCGCGGCACCGGCGAAGGCCGGGGCCGGGGTGACGGGCGCAACGCCGCCGGCAGCGACGCCTCCACCGGCACGGTGGTCGCCGGCAGCCGCAACCCGCCGGTCACCCGGACCGGGCGCCGCCGCGACAGCACCCCGGCCGGCAGCGCGGACGGCCCGACCACCGGACGCTCCACTTCGGACGGTGCCGACCACACGGGCTGCCGGACGTCGTCGTCGGGCAACCGGCCCAGCGCGGCATCCGCTTCGACCCGTCGCCGGACCAGGTAGGCGGACGCTCCCCGGATCGCGTTGCGCAACCGGGTGATCCGGCTGGTGGACAGTCCGCGCACCACGCCCTTCACCGGCCGCGCCGCCCGGGACTCCGCCAGCCGCGCGCGTCCGGAGAGGAGGTACCGGACCGCGCCCAGTTCGGCGTGCGCGTCGGAGAACCGACGCAGCAGCAAGAATCCCAACGCGCGCAACAAGCCCAGCACGGCCAGCCGGGGCAGCCCGAGCACGAACGACAACGTCCCGCAGTTGACCAGGAACGTGCGCAGCCCGTGCGCCCGGTCGACACCCCGCAGCGCGGGACCGGGCCGGGCCGCGACGGCGTCCAGCCGCCGCACCCCCCGTCCGGCCGCACGCGCGTGCCGCATCCGGGCCACCGGCACCGACAGCACCAGGTGCCCGGCGAGGTTCACCCGCCACCCGAAGTCGACGTCGTCGCGCAGCAGCGGCAGCCGCCGGTCGTAGCCGCCCAGCGACTCCCACACCGAGCGCCGGACCAGCGACCCGGCCGACGACACCGCCAACGCCTCGGTGCTCTGCTGGAACGACCCCGCCAGCGCCACGCCGCCGATGCCGGTCTGCCGGTGCCCCGACGCGTCGGTCGACACCCCGGCCTCGACCACCAGCCGCGGATCCGACCAGTCCAGGCTCAACGGCCCCAGCACCGCCGCCGAGGGCGACACCTCCGCCGCCGTCAGCAGCAGCGACAGGCAGTCCGGTTCCGGCGCGCAGTCGTCGTGCAGCAGCCACAGCCACGCACCCGGATCGCCCCACCGCTCGACGGCGTGCGCCACGGCCGCGTGCACGGCCGCGCCGAAGCCCGTGCCGCGCGGCAGCGTCAGCACGCCGTCAATCACCCGATCGGGACCTTCGGCGGCTTCCGCCAACAGCTTCGCCGTGCCGTCCGACGACCCGGTGTCGACCGCGATCACGTGCCGCGGCCGGGGTCGCTGCCTGCGCAACGCGGACAACGCCGTGCCCAGCCACCGCTCGCCGTCGTGGCACACCAGTACTGCCAGCACGGGCGCGGTGCGCAGCCGTGGAGTGGCGCCGCTCGTCAACTGTGCCGCTCCTCGTTCGTCCGACTACGCCGTGGAACGCCCACGGTAAGCCGGCGCGATCACGAAGCGGATCACACGGCGCGCTTCTTGAGCTTCCTCCGCTCGCGTTCGGACAGCCCGCCCCAGATGCCGAAGCGCTCGTCGTGCTGCAACGCGTACTCCAGGCACTCGGAGCGCACCTCGCAGCCCAGGCAGATCCGCTTGGCCTCCCTGGTGGAGCCGCCCTTCTCGGGGAAGAACGCCTCGGGGTCGGTCTGCGCGCACAGGGCGCGCTCCTGCCAGTCCTGCTCATCGGTCGCGTCGAAGAGATCGGTGAACACCACCGGCTCCTGTGCCGGCGCGTCACCGTCCACGATGCGACCCCCGTCGAATTCCCGCATACCGTCCGCCTCCTCGCCTTCCGCTCTCCCCGGTTGGCGGACACCACTCGCCGTCCCCACAACGACGAATGACACCGATGTGATTACACCTGTGTCACAACACGCGGTCAAGCCGAGTCCACAGGACGGGGGATATTCCCGCGAATGGCCGCGAAACCCTTGACTAGCAGCACAGACGGTGATTCAGGTGGCACACCGAGCGACTGCGGCCGCGCGAACGGCCGATGGCCACCCCTGTGAACCACCGGATCGGGAAGGCCACACTGGAGAGGTGAAGCGATCAGCGGTGCGACCGAGTCCACTGTTCCTCAGCCTGCTCGCGGTGACGGTGGCAGGCGCCGTGCTGACCCTGTTCGACGACTCCGACCCGGCGTTGATCGGCGGGACGGTCCTGTTCGTGCTGGGCGGCTGGGCGGTTTCGCTGTGCCTGCACGAGTTCGGCCACGCCGTCGTGGCGTACCGGGGCGGCGACTACGCGGTGAAGGCGAAGGGCTACCTGACGCTGGACATCCGCCACTACACCGACCCGATCATGTCGATCGTGCTGCCGCTGGTGCTGCTGGCGTTCGGCGGCATCCCGCTGCCCGGCGGCGCGGTGTGGATCAACCACCACGCGCTGCGCAACAAGCGGGTGGAGTCGATGGTGTCGCTGGCCGGTCCGGTCAGCAACCTCGTGCTGGGCGCGCTGCTCGCGCTGTCCGTGCTGATCTTCCAGCCGCCCGCCGGGCTCGCCGCCGCACTGTCCTACCTGGCCTTGTTGCAGATCTTCGCGTTCGTGCTGAACATCCTGCCGATCCCCGGCCTGGACGGGTGGGGCGTGATCGAGCCGTTCATGTCGTACCAGGCGCAGCAGTTCGGCGCGAAGGCGCGGCCGTGGGCGCCGCTGGTGCTGTTCGCGGTGCTGATCGGGTTCCCGACCATCGCGCGGGTGTTCTTCGACCTGGCGGACGCGGTGTTCCAGTTGGTGGGCGGGGAGCCGCTGTGGGCGCAGTACGGGCAGGCGACGTTCATGTTCTGGCGTTGACGGGTGCCCGCCCCGGCGTTGACCGTTGCCGCAGGGGTCGAACGCGCCGGCGGGTGCCGGGAGGCGCCGGCGGGTGTTGAGAGGCGCTGGAAAAACAGGCTCGTCGCACCGTGGGAGGATGGCGTCCCGTGAAGGTCGTCGTACTGGTGGGAGGGGTCGGCGGGGCTCGGTTCCTCGTCGGTCTCAGGTCGTTGTTGGGTGCACCCGAACACGAGATCACGGCGGTGGTGAACACCGGTGACGACGTGTGGATGCACGGGTTGCGGATCTGTCCCGACCTGGACAGCTGCATGTACACCCTGGGGGGTGGCATCGACGTCGAACGCGGCTGGGGGCGGTCCGGCGAGACGTGGGCGGTCAAGGAGGAGCTGGCGGCTTACGAGGCCGAGCCGACCTGGTTCGGGCTCGGTGACCGGGACATCGCGACGCACCTGGTGCGCACCCGCATGCTCCGCGCGGGTTACCCCTTGTCGGCCGTGACGGAGGCGCTGTGCCACCGCTGGCAGCCCGGCGTGCGGCTCCTGCCGATGTCGGACGACCGGGTGGAGACGCACGTCGTGGTCGCCGACGGGGACGGGGACGGGACGAAGGCGATCCACTTCCAGGAGTGGTGGGTGAAGCACCGGGCGGGGCTGCCCGCGAAGTCGTTCGCCTCGGTGGGCGCGGAGACCGCTACGCCCGCGCCGGGGGTGGTGGACGCCGTGCTGGAGGCCGACGCCGTGCTGATCGCGCCGTCGAACCCGGTGGTGAGCGTCAACACGATCCTGGGCGTGCCGGGAGTGCGGGACGCGTTGCGCAAGACCGAGGCCGGTGTGGTCGGGCTGTCGCCGATCGTCGGCGGGAAGCCGTTGCGCGGGATGGCGGATGCCTGCCTGGCCGCGATCGGGGTGGAGACGTCGGCCGAGGCCGTCGGACGGTACTACGGGTCGCGCAAGACCACCGAGAAGGGTGTGCTGGACGGGTGGTTGGTGCACACCGGGGACCGGAGTGACGTGCCCGGGGTGGCGGTTCGGGCGGTGCCGCTGTTGATGTCCGATGTGGACGCCACGGCGGCGATGGCGCGGGCGGCGTTGGAGCTGGCGGGGGCTTCGATTGGGTGAGACGTTGGGTGCCGGTGGCGGTGCCGGTGGCGGTGCCGGTGGCGGTGCCGGTGCCGGTGGCGGTGGCGGTGCTGGTGGCGGTGCTGGTGAGAGCGGATTCGAAGGCGGCGTGGATCACGCCGCGGCCGGCGCGCTGACGGTGCTGCCGGTGCCGGGGCTGCCCGAGTTCCGGCCGGGGGACGACCTGGCGGCGGCGGTGGCCTCGGCGGCGCCGTGGATCGCGGACGGCGACGTGGTGGTCGTCACCAGCAAGGTGCTGTCCAAAGTGGAGGGGCGGCTGATCGCGGTGCCCTCCGACCCGGAGGAGCGGGACACGGTCCGCCGGTCCTTTGTGGAGTCCGAAGCGGTCCGGGTGATCGCGCGGCGCGGGCGCACGTTGATCACGGAGAACAAGCTCGGGATCGTGCAGGCCGCGTCCGGGGTGGACGCGTCGAACGTGGCGGGCGACGAGATCGCCCTGCTGCCGGTCGACCCGGACGGGTCGGCGGCGGCGCTGCGGGCGGCGCTGCGGGGGCTGCTGGGCGTGGAGGTGGCCGTGGTGGTCACCGACACGATGGGAAGGGCTTGGCGGGTGGGCCAGACGGATGCCGCGATCGGGGCGTCCGGGCTGACGGTGCTGCACCGGTACGCGGGGTCGGTGGACGGGCAGGGCAACGCGCTGGTCGTGACCGAGGTGGCGGTGGCGGACGAGATCGCGGCTGCCGCGGACCTGGTCAAGGGCAAGCTGGGTGCGGTGCCGGTGGCCGTGGTGCGCGGGTTGGCGGTGGTCGACGACGGCTCGTCGGCCCGTGACCTGACGCGTCCGGTCGAGGACGACCTGTTCCGGTTGGGGGTGGAGGAGGCGGTGGCGCAGGGACGGGCCGAGGCGGTGTTGCTGCGCCGGTCGGTTCGGTCGTTCACTGCCGACCCGGTGTCGTCGGACGCCTTGAAGCGGGCGGTGGGGGCGGCGTTGACGGCTCCTGCGCCGCACCACACGCGGCCGGTGCGGTTCGTGCACCTGCGCGGGCGTCGGGTGGCGCTGCTGGACGCGATGCGGGAGCGGTGGGCGGCGGATCTTCGCGGGGACGGGTTCTCCGACGAGCAGGTCGCCCGGCGGTTGGGGCGGGGGGATTTCCTGCGGGACGCGCCGGAGATCGTGTTGCCGTTCCTGGTGGCCGACGGGGCGCACGCCTATCCGGATGCGGGACGGGCGGCGGCCGAGCACACGATGTTCACGGTTGCGGGTGGGGCGGCTGTGCAGGGGCTGTTGGTGGCGTTGGCCGCCGAGGGCCTGGGGTCGTGTTGGGTGTCGTCGACGATCTTCTGTGCCGATGTGGTGCGGCAGGTGCTGGGGCTGTCCGAGGAGTGGGAGCCGTTGGGGGCGGTGGCGGTGGGGCATCCGGCGGAGCCGTTGGTGCCTCGGGGGCCTCGGGCGTTGGACGAAGGGTTTGTGGAGCTGTGAGCTGGGGTGGAGCAGTGAGCCCGGGCGGGGGTGAAGGTTTGGGTGGGGGTGAAAGCTTGGGCAGGGGTGAAGGCTCGCCGGGTGGCGATCTCCATGCCGATGCGACGGCGGTGCTGGGGAATTGGCGGCCGGCTGGTCGTGACCAGGAGGCTTTGCGGCAGGCCTACCTGGGATTCCTGGCGGGGCGGCCGGATGCCTGCCGGCGGTCATGCGAGGCCGGGCACATCACGGCTTCGGCGTTGGTGCTGGACGCGACCGGTGAACGGACGCTGCTGACCTTGCACCCGCGGGTGGGTCGGTGGTTGCAGTTGGGTGGGCACTGTGAGGCGTCGGATGTGACGCTGGCCGGTGCCGCGCTGCGGGAGGCGACGGAGGAGTCGGGGATTCGAGGGCTGCGGATCGAGCCCACGCCGATTCACCTGGACGTGCATCCGATCACTTGCTCGTCGGGGGTGCCCACGCGGCACTTCGACGTGCGGTTCCTGGTCCGGGCGCCGGTCGACGCGCAGGCGGTGCGCAGCGCGGAGTCGGTGGATCTCCAGTGGTGGCCGTTGGACGCGATGCCGTCGAACGTGGATGACCTGTACCCGATGGTCGAGGCGGCGCTCGCTCGGTTGAGGTGAGGGTGGGGGTCGTCTGAAGGGCGTAAGGGCGTCCTGCCGGAAGGGCGTCCTCGGCGGACGGGGCCTCGGCTGAAGGGCGTAAGGGCGTCCTCGCCGGACGGGCTGGCCGCCAAGGATCTCCACAAGAGCCCTGCAAAGCTCTTCGAGCTTTGGAGGGCGGTAGGTCTGCGTGTCATCCCCGTATGGCCAGGTCAAAGACAACCGCATGCGTCAAGGGCAGATCGATCATGTGTGTGCGGTGATCGCGGGCGTCGATCTGCCCTTGACACATGCGGTTCCCTGCGGGCAGGCCATACGGGGATGACACGCAGGGCAGAGGTGTGCGCGTGCGCGCAGCAGACTTGCAGGGTGTGCGCGTGGAAGCGCGGGGCGGCCGGCGGGTCAGGGTGGCGCGCGGTTTGGTGTGGGTGGTCAGCTGTCGCCGGACAGGCGTTGGGTCAGGCCGGGTGGGCGTTGGTCTTGGCCGCCGGACAGGCGTTGCGACAGGGAGGGGCGGGAGGTTTCCACCTGTTGCACGGTCGGCACCGGGCCCGGGGCGACGCGTAGTTCCGGCTGGGGTTCGGCGGCGGCCGGGGGTGGGAGTTGGGGGGTGGTCGGTTGGCGGCCGGCGGCCACCTGGGCGGACAGGATCATGGTGCTGTCCGGGTCGGCCAGGCGGGGGTCGGCTGCGTCGACCATGCTGCGTGGGATCTGCTGGGTGGCCGACGAGTCCATCGGGGACGTCATGTTGTCCGGCGTCACGACGTGGATGCCACGTGCACGAGCACGGGCCAGCGCCGCGTCGGCCCGAGCGCGGGGGTCCATCCGGATCTCTCCTGCGTTTGCCTTGGGCCGGCGGGAGGCGCCGGCGGTGCCGATGGGTGACACGGGGCCTGAGCCCGTGTCGTCTGGGTGCTCGTGCCAGAGTATTCGCATCTACGGGTGGAAGTAAGCGGAGGAGGAAAAACGGCATGTCGGAGCCGCAAGGCGTCGAGGCGGTGGTTCTGGTCGGGGGCAAGGGGACGCGGCTGCGGCCACTGACCCTCTCTGCCCCCAAGCCCATGCTGCCCACGGCCGGGGTGCCGTTCCTCACCCACCTGCTGTCCCGGATCCGGGAGGTGGGCATCACGCACGTGGTGCTCGGCACCTCGTACAAGGCCGAGGTGTTCCAGGAGCACTTCGGCGACGGGTCGGCGCTCGGGCTCGAACTGGAATACGTGGTGGAGGACGTGCCGCTGGACACGGCGGGCGCGATCCGGAACGTGGCCCACAAGCTGCGTGAACGCGACGTGATGGTGTTCAACGGCGACATCCTGTCCGGTGTGGACCTCCGGGGTGTGCTGGCGACCCATCGTTCCGCGAACGCGGACGTGACGCTCCACCTGGTGAAGGTGGAGGACCCGCGTCGGTTCGGGTGCGTGCCGACGGACGCCGAGGGCCGGGTGACGGCGTTCCTGGAGAAGACCGAGAACCCGCCGACGGACCAGATCAACGCCGGTTGCTACGTGTTCCGCCGGGAGGTGGTCGACGGCATCCCGACCGGGCGGCCGGTCTCGGTGGAGCGGGAGACGTTCCCCGGGCTGCTGGCGTCGGGGGCGCGGCTGCAGGGGCACGTCGACACCTCGTACTGGCTGGACCTGGGCACCCCGGCCGCGTTCGTGCGGGGTTCGGCGGACCTGGTGCGGGGGGTTGCGCCGTCGGCCGCGCTGCCGGGGGCGGTGGGCGACGCGATCCTGCTGCCCGGCGCGAAGGTGGATCCGGGCGCGGTGGTGACCGGTGGTGCGACGGTGGGCGCGGGCTGCACGGTGGCGGCTGGTGCGGTGGTGGACGGGTCCGTGTTGTTCGACGGGGCCGTGGTCGGCGAGGGTGCGCGGATCGAGCGGAGTGTGCTCGGGGTGGACGCGCTGGTCCAGGCCGGGGCCGTGGTGTCGGACGCGGTGATCGGTGACGGTGCGGTGATCGGTGCGCGGTGCGAGTTGATCGGTGGCGCGCGGGTGTGGCCGGGGGTCGTGCTGCCCGAGGCCGGGGTCCGGTTCTCCACCGATGCCTAGGACCCCCTCCGATGCTTAGGACGTGGCGTCCCCTGTTCCCGCTGGACGTGGCCGGGGTGCTCGGGCCGCTGCGGCGGGGGCCGGGTGACGTCACGTTCCGCGCGGAGGGCGGGGTGTGGTTGACGGCGAACACGCCGGTCGGTCCGGGGACGTTGCACGTCACCAGGCCGGCTGACGTCGTCGGACGGGCCTGGGGTGACGGGGCCGAGTGGTTGCTGGACCGGTTGCCCGCGCTGCTGGGTGCGGAGGACGACGATTCGGCGTTCGAGGCCCACCACCCGCTGGTCGCGGAGACCCGGCGGCGCCTGCCCGGCATGCGGCTGGGCGCCGGCGGTCGGGTGTGGGACGTGCTGCTGCCGGCCGTGCTGGAGCAGAAGGTGACGATCGTCGAAGCCCACCGGTCCTACCGGGAGCTGTGCCGGAAGTTCGGCACGGCCGCACCGGGGCCCGCGCCGGTCGGGATGCGGGTTCCGCCCACGCCGCGCGCGGTGCTCGGGATCACCGACTGGGAGTGGCACCGGGCCGGCGTCGACGGGGCGCGCCGTCGTGCGCTGATCGCCGCCGCGCAGGTGGCGCACCGCCTGGAGGGCGCCTGCGACCTGCGGGGCGAGGCCGGGCGGGCGTTGCTGTGCAAGGTGCCGGGTATCGGGGTGTGGACGGCCGCCGAGATCGCGCAGCGGGCCTGGGGCGACCCGGACGCGGTGAGCTTCGGCGACTTCCACCTGGCCGGGCTGGTGGGGTGGGCGCTGCTGGGCCGCCCGTTGGACGACGACGGGATGGCCGAGGTCCTGGCCCCGTACCGCCCGCAGCGGTATCGGGCCGTGCGGTACGTGGAGGCGTCGGGCGCTCGGAAGCCGCGCTTCGGTCCGCGGTTCGCGCCGCGGGACTACCGCGCGATGTGAGGCGTCCCCGGGCCGGTCAGCCGCGTCGGGTGACCAGCTTCAGGCGCAGGCCCAGTCCTGTCTGCACGGCCAGGCGCAGTGGTGCCCAGAGCGCGCCCTGGTGGCGGTCGGCCAGGTAGCGGTAGGCGCTGCTGTGGTGGGCCGCGAGCATCCGCGCGGACGCGCGGGCGGTGGAGTGGCCGCCGATGTGGACGACCTCGGCTTCCGGCACGTAGACGTTGAGCCAGCCGGCGCGGCCGATGCGGTCGCCGAGGTCGACGTCCTCGAAGTACATGAAGTAGCGGGAGTCGAAGCCGTCGACGGAGTCGAACGCCTCGCGGCGCAGCAGGAGGCACGAGCCGGACAGCCAGCCGGCGGTGCGCTCCTGGATCGACGCCTTCTCCTGGCGGTACTCGCGGGTCCACGGGTTCGCGGGCCAGAGCTTCCCGAACACCGCGTGCCCGAGGCCGCGGCCGAGCGACGGCAGCTGCCGTGCGGACGGGTACACCGCGCCGTTCGGCTCCTTGATCAGCGGTCCGAACGCCCCGCCGCGCGGCCACCGCTTGGCGGCCTCAAGCAGCACGTCCAGGCTGCCCGGGGTCCACGACAGGTCCGGGTTGGCGACCACCACCCAGCCGACGTCGTCGGGCAGCGACGCCACACCGCGGTTGGCCGCCGCACCGTAGCCGAGGTTGCCGCCGGTCGACAGGAAGGTCACGTGGTCGTGTTCGTCGGCCGCGCGCTCCGGCACGCCGTCGGTGGAGCCGTTGTCCGCCAGCACCACCGAGACGGGCCGGGTGGTGGCCTCCGCCAGCGTGGTCAGGAAGCCGTCCAGGGTTTCACCGGGCGAGTAGGTGACGGTCACGACCGCCAGTCCGTCTCCATAGCGCGTCACGCGGCCACCCTAGTGGTGGTGGACGTGGTGCACGACGGCGTGTCCCCTGCCGCGTGCGATGAGCCACCGGTTGACCGGCACGGTCAGCACGAACGCCACCGCCAACGAGAACGCCAGCGCGCCCCAGAACAGCCAACTCGCCAACCCGGCCTCCATCGCGCCCGGCACGACGACCATCACCGCGTTGTCCACGATCTCCATGACCGCGATCGACACCGTGTCGGCGGCCAGTGCGGTCTTCAGCGCCGCGCGGAACCCGACGCCCGCCTTCAGCACGCCGCGCAGGGTGAGCGCGTAGCCGAAGAAGAAGGCCAGGACCACCGCGAGCACGATGGTGCCCCAGTTGGGCAGGCCCAGGGCGGTGCCGATGACCATGCCGAGGACTTCGCCGATGGCGCAGCCGGTGAGGCAGTGCAGGGTGGCCGAGGCGGCGGTCTTCCACGATGCGTCGTTCATGGCGGAAACAATACCCCCTAGGGGTATGTTAAGCACCCAGGAAAGAAGGAAGATCGCACGAGAGTGGAGATCAGCGGCGGTGCACGCGCACGGCCCGCTCGTACGCCAGCCGGTGCCGGGCCGCCGAGGTCGACCAGGAGAAGTCCTTGGCCCGCACCAGCGCCGCGCTCGCCAGCTCGTCCCGCCGGGCCGGGTCGTCGAGCAGCTCGCCCAGCGCCGCCGCGATGTCGCCCGCGCCGACCCCGCAGTACGCGACCGCGTCGCCGCCCACCTCGGGCAGGCTCAGCCGGCGGGTGGTCAGCACCGCCGCGCCGCAGGCCATCGCCTCCAGCACGGGCAGCCCGAACCCCTCGCCCAACGACGGGTACGCCACCACCTCGGCGCCGCCCAGGAAGCCCGCGAGCTGCCCGAACGGCAGGTAGCCCGCCCGGATCACGCGGATCCGGTGCGGCACCGCGTCCAGCGCCCGCTCCACCTGGCTGTCCCACCCCGGCTGCCCGGCCAGCACCAGCGTCGGCGGGTCGACCCGCCCCCGGCAGGCCTGCGCGAACCCGCGGATGAGCGCCGGCACGTTCTTGCGGGGCTCCAGCGCACCCAGGAAGGCGACGTACGGCGCGTCGCCCAGCGACAGCGACCGCCGCACCACCGCCACCTCGTCCGGTGTCGGCGGGTGGAACCGCTCGGTGTCCACGCCGTGCTGCGCGATGTGCAGCGAGCGCCGGTCCGCGCCGGCGACCCGCGCCAACTCGTCCGCCGTGGCCCGGCTCGGCACGATGCACAGCGCCGCCCGGCGCAGCGAAGCCCGCGTCCACGACCGGAAGAACCGCGCCTTCACCGACGAGTGCAGCACGGCGTCGGTGAAGAACGTCGCGTCGTGCAGCGTCACCACGGACGCCACCCGGTTCGCCAGCGGCACGGTGTAGTGCGGCGAGTGCACGACCTGCACGCCCAGCCGGGTGGCCAGCCGCGGCAACGAGGTCTGCTCCCAGGTCAGCCGCGCGGTGCGGGTGGCCACCGCGTCGGCGGCGGTGACGATCCGCGAGCTGGGCGCGACCCGGCCGTACAGTTCGGCGTCACGGGGCTGGCACACCACGCTCAGCCGGACCCCGTCCGCGTCCAGCGCCGCCACCAGCGAGTCCACGTACCGCCCGACGCCACCCCGGTCCGTCGGCACGGCGGTGGCGTCGATCAGCACGCTGGGTTCGACGGATGACACGCGTGGAAGAGTACGGGTGGCGACTCGGCGGTTGCCGGGGAATGGCTCAAACGGGATGCCGCCGTCCGAGCGAAAGGTGCGTCGACCACACCTCCCGCGCCGCGTTTTCCCAGGTGAAGTGTTGTGCGCGGGTTAAACCTGAAGCGACTACGCGTTGCGCTACGGCGGTATCCGACAGCACCGAGCGCAGTGCGGCGACCAGCGCCGCGCGGTTGCCGCGGGGGACGACCAGCCCAGCCCCGGCAGCCACTTCGACCAGTGCCGGCGCGTCCGAATGGATCACCGGGACGCCCGCCGCCATGGCTTCCACCACGGGCAGCCCGAACCCCTCGGCGAGGCTCGGTGCGGCCAGCACCGCCGCCCGCCGCAGCACGTGGGCCAGCCGCGGGTCGCTCAGCCGTCCGAGCAGCCGGACGTGCGGCGCGCGCAGGTCCACCCCGCCCCAGCCCTGCGGCCCGACGACCACCAGCGGCACGTCGACCTCGGCGGTCGCGGCCACCAGCTCGCCGAACCCCTTGCGCGGCTCGATCGTGCCCACCGCCAGCACGTAGCGGGCGGGCAGGTCGGGGACGGGTTCCTCCGCCGGGAACTCCGTCACACCGTTGTGCACGACCTTCACCGGCACCGGTCCGGGTGCGTATCGCCGCAGCTCATCGGCCACGGCGTGGGTCGGCACCACGATCGCGGCGGCCCGCGACACGGCCCGGGTGATCACCTTCCGGTGCCACAGCGCGCCACGGGAGGTCAGGGTTTCGGGGTGCGTCCACGGCACTACGTCGTGCACGGTCACCACCACCCGGCCACGGGGCGGCGCGAGCGGCGTGGGCGCGTGCACGGCGTCGCCGCCGGGCCAGTACGGGATCCCGTGCTCCCAAGCGGCGATCAGCGCCCGCCGGGGCAGCGGCAGCACCCGAGGACCCGAAACCCCCGGCACCGCCGCCGCGCTCACGTCCGACTGCCTGCTCACGACACCCGTGACCTCCCACCCGGCGGGGGCGGTCGCGGCCAGCGCGGCGGTCAGCTCACGGGTGTACCGGCCGGTCCCGCCGGGCACCGGGGCCAGCAACTGCTCGGTCAGCACAACCAGGTTGGGCACGTCGCGTACCGTCTCACGCCGTGTCGATCCCCAGCACGACGGTGGTCGTGGTGACGTGGCGCGGCCGTGACCACATCACCGCGTGCCTGGACGCGCTCGCCCGCCAACGCCCGCACCGCGCGCTCGTGCTGGACAACGCCTCGGACGACGGCACCGCCGAGCTGATCGCGGCCCACCCCAGCGCACCCCGGACCGTGCGACTGGCCCGGAACCGGGGCTACGCGGGCGCGCTGGCCGCCGTCCTGCCGCTGATCGACACCGAGTACACCGCCTGGCTGAACGACGACGCCGTCCCGGCCGACGGCTGGCTCGCCTCCCTCGAAGACGCCCTCGGCGCGACCCCGGATGCCGCCGCCGCCACGTCCGCCCTGCTGCTGGCCGACGGTTCGACCCAATCGGTGGGCGTGGCGCTGACCGCCGACGGCCACGGCGCGGACCTGGTGCTCGCCGGGCGTGAGGTGTTCGGTTTCTGCGGCGGCGCGGCCCTGCTGCGCACCCGGGTCCTCAAGGCCAACGGCGGCGTCCCGGCGGGCTTCTTCTGCTACTACGAGGACACCGACACGGCCTGGCGGCTGCGGCTGGCCGGCCACCGGGTCGTCCCGGTGGGCCGGGCGCGCGTCCGCCACCGGCACGGCGCGAGCACCGACCCCGGCTCCCGCCGGTTCCACCGCTGGAACGAGCGCAACCGGCTGCTCATGCTGATCCGCTGCGCCCCGGCCCGGGTGGCGGTCACCCAGCTGGCCAGGTTCGCCGCGCTCACCGCCGTGCTGCCCACCCGGCGCGGGCCGAAGCCGGGGAACTTCCGGCTCCCGCTGCGCCTCCGAGTGCTGGCCGAGGTCGTGGTCCGGCTGCCCGTGACGCTGGTCCAGCGGATCGTGATCGGCCGCCGTGCGAAGGTGTCCCGCGCCGCCGTGTGGCGGGACTGGGCGGGCCGGTAGCCGGTTGAGCCGATAGGGGGATGTGTGGAACTCGCCGAGCGGGCAGTGGTCCGGGTGTTCCGGGACGGCGAGCCGTTCGGGATCGGCGTGCTGGTGGCCGCCGACCTGGTGCTCACCTGCGCGCACCTGGTCGGCGCGGACGAGGTGGAGGTCGACTTCCCGCTGCTGGGCGAACGCACCACGGCCCGCGTGGAGTACCGCTCCGACGAGCTGGACGTCGCCGGTCTCCGCCTGGCGGCGACTCCGGCGCGGGCCCGCGCCGTCCGGGTGGTCGCCCACGACGGCATCCGCGACCACCGGGTGCGGACGTTCGGCGTGCCCGCGAACCGCCCCGACGGCGTGTGGTCGCAGGGCGTGGTGCGGGGCGCGATCGCGGGCGGCCGGATCCACATCGAGGACGACCGCGCGCACGGCCTGCCGATGCTCCAGGGCTTCAGCGGCAGCCCGGTCATCGACGACGACCTCGGCGCGGTGGTCGGCATGGTGGTGGAGGTGGAGGCGCGCCGCGAGCACCGCATCGGCTACGCGCTGTCCGGTGCCGCGCTGCACGACGCGTGGCCCGAACTGGCCGCCACCGCGGCGCAGCCCTCGCCGTTCCGCGGCCTGGAGCCGTTCCGGCCGCAGGACGCCGAGTACTTCTTCGGCCGGGGACAGCGCGCCGACGAGTTGACCGGGCGGCTGGACCGCGACGGCGTGCTGGTGGTCACCGGGCCGTCCGGCTGCGGCAAGTCGTCGCTGGTGCTGGCGGGTCTCCTGCCGAGGCTCGACGCGGAGAAGGTGGTGTTCCGGCCCGCCACCGGCAGCACGCCGTGGGCGGCGCTGTCCGCCGCGCTGGACGTGGACGTCACGCCGGGACACGCCGAGGACGCCCTGAACCGCGTGCTGGTGCGCCGTGCGCCGAGCCGCCTGACCGTGGTGGTCGACCAGTTCGACGAAGCCTTGGCGCAGCGGCCGGACGAGGCGGCCGACCTGCTGGAGGAGCTGCTCGAGGCCGTCCAGACCCGGACACCGCGGATCGACCTGGTGGTGACCACCACCAGCGACCCGTTGCACCGCCTGCTGGGTGACGCCCGGTTCAGCGCGGTGGCCGGCTACACGGCGACCATCGGCGCGCCGAGCACGCCGGAGCTCCGCGATGCCGTCGAAGGGCCGTTGCGCCAGGCCGGAATGCCCGTCCTGCAGGAAGGGCTGGCCGATGCGCTGCTGGACGACCTGGCGGACGAGCGCAACCCGCTGCCGCTGCTGGAGTTCACGCTCACGCTGCTGTGGGAGCGCCAGGAGCGCGGCGTCCTGACCCACCGGGCGTACCGGGACCTGGGCGGTGTGGCGGGCGCGGTGTCCACCTACGCCGAGCACATCTCGGAGCGCTTCGACCCGGTCGAACTCCGGCGGGTGCTCACCCAGCTGGTCAGCCCGCTGGAGTCCGGCGGTTTCGTGCGCCGGGCCGTGCCGCCGGACCGGCTGGGGCCGATCGCGTCGGAGCTGGCCCGCACCAGGCTGGTCACGCTCGGACCGTCCACGGTGGAGCTGGTGCACGAAGCCCTGGTGCGGCACTGGGCGCGGCTGCGGCAGTGGGTGGAGGAGGACCGCGAGTTCCGGCTGTGGCAGGACGAGGTCGAGCGCGTCACCCGCCGTTGGGTCGACACCAGGGAACGCGCGCTCCTGTTACGCGGCAAGGCCTTGCGCAAGGCCGTCGAGATGGCCAAGGAGCACGAGCCGACCGCCGAGCAGCGTTCGTTCATCACGGCCAGCGCCGCCGGGAACCTCCGCCGCATCGCGCTTCGCACGCTGGCGATCGGCATGGTGATCAGCCTGACGATCTCGCTGACCTATGCCGTGACCCGGTTCATCGGCCAAGAGGGCGAAGTGGCCGCCGACCGCGCCGCCGACGCCCTGCTGGGCCGCGGCAGCTCGATGCCCGACCGGCTGGTCAACACGCTGCGCGCGTTCCGCACCGCCGACCGCCTGGACACCAGGGGCCTGCTGCGCACCTGGTCACGGGACCTGCGCTTCGCGAGCGTGGTGCTGACCGGTGACGCGAAGCTCAACCCGAGCGGGACTCGGATCGCCCGTTATGCGGCGGAGAACCGCTCCGAAATCTGGGACGTCACCACCGACACACCGTCCACACTGGACATACCTGCCGCCGGCGAGCGGGTCTGGGCGGGTGACGACCTGCTCATCACCAACGCCGGTCAGGGCGACGTCACCGTGTGGGACGCGCGCACCGGCCGTTCCGTCCGCGAGCTCGACGCCGACCTGGTGCGGGCCGACGCGACGGGCCGCTGGATCGCGTACGGCAGGTTGGACGCGACCGAGGTCACCCTGCTCGACCTCCAGGGCGGGGAACGCAAGATCCCGTTGCCCGGCAAGCTGTTCTACAACCGCCAGGCCCCCGAAGGCGCGGTCATGCTGGGCGGCGTGCTGCCCACCGGCGAGGTCGTGATCCACCACGAGGGCAAGCAGTCCGTCGCGGGCGGGCGGGACCTTCCCGTCGAGACGTTCGAGGTCGTGCCGGGACGCCCGGAGCCGACCGTGACGCGGTGCGCCGACAACGTGCTGCGGATGACCGGGTTCTTCAGCGGCGCGACGTTGGCCGAGGTCGACACGGTCGCCAACGGGTGCCGATCCGGCGAGTTCAGCCCGGACGGCCGTGCGGTCGCGCTGCTCGGCAACACCGAGCTGCAACCGGGGCTGCTCCGCGTCGGCCCCATCGGCGACCTCCGCCGCGTCCAGGCCCCGAGGGGCACCTCGGTGGAGCACGTCGTGCTGGAGCCCTCCGGTGTGACGCGGGTGGTGCTGGACGAGCGCGGCACGGCGATCGTGCTGCGCGTTCCGCCGCCGGACGACCTGGACCGGGCACTGGCCGACGCCGAGGAAGCCTCGTTCACGCCGGACGGGGCGCACGTCGTGCTGCTGTTCGCCGACGGCCGCGTCGAGGCGTGGAGCCGGGAAGGCCGGACCAGGACCGGGCGGATCGGCGAACGCCCCCGGAAGGCCCCGAGTACCTCGTACGCGTTCTCCCCCGACTCGCGGACGCTCGCCACCCGCGAGGACGTCCACCGCGTCACGCTGTGGAACCTGCCCGACCTCGCTCCGCTGGGCGGGCTCACCGCGCCCGGCCCCGCGCCCACCGAGGCGGAGCAGGCGTTCGCGGCGCCGCAGTTCCTGGACGACCACCGGCTGCTGGTGCGGCGGGTGCACGACGTGAGCGTGTGGGAGGCGCGGACCGGGAAGCCGGCCGGCACGCCGTTCACCGTGCCCGCGGGTCCGTACGGCTACCCCGGGCTGGTCGGTGTCGATGAGGACGAAATCGCAGCCCTGACGCCTGACAAGCGTTTGCGCCGGTACACCGTGGCCACCGGGCTGGAGGTGCCCGGCTCGGACTTCGCGCTCGCCGAAGCCGCCGACGGACCGGCGCCCGTCGCGGAGGAGGACGGCGAGCTGCTGGCCGTGCGGCAGGGCCGGTCGGTGGTGATCGTGGACCTCGTCGAGCACGGCGAGGTGGACCGGCTGCCGGTGCCGGACAACGTGACCGTCGAGCGGCTGCGGTTCCGCGACGAGGACCGGCTGGAGATCACGCTGGCGGGCAACGAGCCGTGGGACGCGGCGGGCGGCGGCACCGCCGTGCAGCTGTGGGAGCGGAACCTGATGTGGGGCGCACCGCGCCTGCTGGGCCGCAGCGACCGCCGGGTGACCCGCCTGCCCGACCCGGCGGTGCCGGGCTACCCGAACGCCGGCGACGAGCACGGCGGGCTGGAGTCCGGCGACCCCGCCGAGTGGGTGGCGGCGCTGTGCGGCGTGGTCGCCCGCAGCCGGTTCGACCAGGATGACCGCGATGTGCCCACCGGGTCGTTCGAGGGCCCGGTCTGTCGAGAGGAGTGACGTGGCCGAGTACGTCGAGGTGCGCACCGAGGACGGCGACCTGGTGCCGTTCGAGCTGGACGAGGACTACGACGGCCCGGTCCGCGCCGGGCGGCGCTGGGACGCCGCCGTGGAGAAGATGGACGAGACGCTCGAAGCGGGCATCGACCGGGCCAGGAAGGTCGCCAGGTCGGTGGCCGCGAAGATCGGCAGCATGCCCGACCCCAGGCCGGACAAGGTGGCGGTGGAGATCGGGCTCAAGGCCAGCTCCAGCGCGGCGCTGGCCATCGCCAAGTCCACCGCCGAGGCGCACATCAAGATCACCGTCGAGTGGCAGCGGGACAGCCTGCCCTCGCCGCCGGCCGAGGACGAGCCGGTCAAGGCCGGTGCCGGCGAGGCCGACAAGGCGGGTGCCGGCGAGGAGGGCAAGGCCGGTGCCGAGGACGTCCCGGGGGCCGAATCCGGGTCATAGGGCACCTTCGTCGAACACCCGGGACCACCATGAGGCAGGCTTAGCCCGTGGAGCGAGCGAGCCTGCCGGACGTGTCCGTGATCGTGGTGAACCACCGCGGCGCCGACGACACCATCACCTGCCTGCGCGCCTTGTACGCCGACCTGTCCTATCCGGCGGAGAAACTCCAGGTCATCTGCGTGGACAACGCCTCGGGCGACGGCGGTGCGGACCGCATCCGGGCCGCCGTGCCGCAGGCCGAGGTGATCGACTCGCCGGACAACCTGGGCTTCGCCGGCGGCTGCAACCTGGGGGCCGGGCACGCCACCGGCTCGGTGCTGGCGTTCCTCAACAACGACGCCCGCCCCCACCCGGACTGGGTGCGCGCGGCGGTCCGCGTGCTGCGCGCCGAGCCGACCGTGGGCGCGGTCGCCAGCAAGGTGCTGGACTGGGACGGCCGCGCGATCGACTTCGTGGACGGCGGCCTGACCTGGTTCGGCATGGGTTACAAGCGGCACGCCGGGCAGCCCGACGACGGCTCCCACGACGTGCCGCGCGACGTGCTGTTCGGCACCGGCTCCGCCCTGCTGGTCCGCGCGCAGCTGTTCCGCGAGCTGGGCGGGTTCGACGAGCGCTTCTTCATGTTCTACGAGGACGTGGACCTCGGCTGGCGGCTGAACCTGCGCGGCTGGCGGGTCCGCTACGAGCCGACCTCGCTGACCTACCACAAGCACCACGCCTCGATGTCCACTGTGGACACCAGCCGTGAGCTGTTCCTGCTGGAGCGCAACGCGCTCGCCGCCCTGTACAAGAACGTCTCGGACGAGACCCTGGCCAAGGCGCTGCCCGCCGCACTGGCACTGGTGGTCCGCCGGGCGACCGCGCGCGGCGAGATCGACCCGACCCAGCTGGAGATCACCCGCAGGCCCGCCGACCCGGCCGCCGACGCCGCGCCCGTGCCGGTGTCGCGCCAGGCGTTGGCCGGGTTCCTGGCGATCGACCAGTTCGTGGAACTGCTGCCCTCGCTGAACGAGTCGCGCGAGGTCGAGCAGGCCGCCCGCCGGATATCGGACGCCGACCTCGTCCCGTTGATGCGCAAGGCCCTGGAGCCCGCGTACCCGCTGGAGCGCTACCTCGCCGCGCACGACGTGCTGGTGGACGTCTTCGGCATCGAGGAGCTGTACGGCCGGCCGCGCCGCATCCTGATCATGACCGGTGACGCCATCTCCGAGAAGATGGCCGGCCCGGCGATCCGCGCGTGGAACATGGCCGACGTGCTGTCCGACGAGCACGACGTCCGCCTGGTCACCCTCAACCCGTTGTGCACGCCACCGGACGCCCCGTTCGACGTGCTGGGCGTCCGACCGCGCGACATCGACCCGCACCTGGTGTGGGCGGACGTGATCGTGCTGCAGGGCCACGCGTTGGAGTTCGCCCCGCAGCTGAAGACGCCGGAGTCCACCAAGATCGTGGTCTGCGACATCTACGACCCGATGCACCTGGAACTGCTGGAGCAGGGCCGCGACGACACCGACGAGCAGCGCGAGAAGGACCTCATCGGCGTGACGCGGGTGCTCAACAACCAGTTGCGGCGCGGCGACTTCTTCCTCTGCGCGTCCGAACGGCAGCGGCACTTCTGGTTGGGGCACCTGGCATCCATGGGCCGCCTCACGCCCGCGCTCTACGACACCGACCCCACCGTCAAGTCACTGCTGGCGGTTGCGCCGTTCGGACTGTCCGGCAAGCCGCCCCAGCGCACCGGCCCCGGCCTGCGCGACACCCTGGGGATCGACGCCGACGACAAGGTGGTGCTCTGGGCGGGCGGCGTCTACAGCTGGTTCGACCCGCTGACCCTGATCCACGCCATGGACCGCCTGCGCGCCGACCACCCGGACGCGCGCCTGGTGTTCCTCGGCATGAAGCACCCCAACCCCGAGGTGCCGGACATGGACATCGCCGGCCGGACCAGGGCGTTGGCCAAGCGCCTCGGGCTGGTCGGGTCGCAGGTGTTCTTCAACGAGACCTGGGTGCCCTACCAGGACCGGCAGAACTGGCTGCTGGACGCGGACTGCGGTGTCACCACGCACTACGAGCACGTGGAGACCACGTTCGCGTTCCGGACGAGGGTGCTGGACTACCTGTGGTCCGGGCTGCCGATCGTGACCACGGACGGCGACTCGTTCGCAGACCTGGTGTCCCGCGAGGGCCTGGGCGTGGTCGTGCCGTCCGAGGACCCGGTGGCGCTGGCCCGGGCGTTGGAAAAGGTCCTGTACGACGAGGAGTTCGCCGCCGGGTGCAGCGAACGCATCGCAGGCGTCCGGGAACGCTTCACGTGGGAGGCGGCCCTGGCGCCGCTGGTCGACTTCTGCCGCAGCCCCAGGCCGGCGACCGACCGACTGACCGGCATCGCCCCGATGGTCCGCAACCGGCCGCTGGGCCGTCGCGAGAAGCTGCAACGGGACGTGCAGCTGGTCCGCGAATACCTCAACCAGGGCGGAGCCACCGAAGTCGCCAAGCGCGCCACCGGCCGTGTGCTGAAGAAACTGCGCGGCCATGGCTAAACCGCTCAAAGTCCTGATCGACGGCACGCCCCTGTTGGGGCACCGCACCGGAATCGGCCGCTACACGTCCGCGCTGGCCGAGGAACTGGCGTCGATGACCGACGTCGTGGACGTGCGCGCGGTGGCGTTCACGCTGCGCGGCTGGCGCGCGCTGCGCACCGTGCTGCCGCATGAAGTGGTGGCACGGGGGCTGCCGGTGTCGGCGCGCCTGCTGCGCCAGTTCTGGCTGAGGGTTCCGTTCCCGCCGGTGGAGTTCCTGGCCGGACCGACGGACGTCATGCACGCCACCAACTTCGTCCTGCCGCCGACCATCCGGGCGGGCGGCGTGACCACCATCCACGACCTGGCCTTCATCGACCGGCCACAGGATTTGCCCCCGTCCGACCGCAGGCTCCCCGAACTGGTCCGGAGGTCGGCGCTGAAGGCGGACATCGTCTGCACCCCGACCCAGGCGGTCGCCAACGTGGTGGTGGACCGCTTCGAGGTGGACCCCGACAAGATCATCGTGACACCGCTGGGCGTGGACCCGGCCTGGTTCGCCGCCCGCCCGCCGTCCGACGGTTTGCGCGCCCGGCTGGGGTTGCCCGGCGAGTACCTGCTGTTCGTGGGGGCGGACGGTCCGCGCAAGGGCATGCGGACCCTGCTGGACGCCCACGCCGCGAACCCCGCCCTGCCGCCGCTGGTACTGGCCGGTCCCGGTCGGGCGGGTGTCGACGGTCGCGTGCTGCGGACCGGGTACCTGAACGACGTGGACCTGCGGAGCGTCGTGGCAGGCGCCGCGACGCTCGTGCTGCCGTCCCGCGACGAGGGCTTCGGCCTGCCCGTGCTGGAGGCCCTGGCGTGCAACGTTCCGGTGGTGTGCACCGACGTTCCCGCTTTGCGCGAGGTCGCCGGCGGCCACGCGGTGCACGTGCCCGTCGGTGATGCGGAGGCTCTGGGTCAGGCGTTGCAGGACGCCGTGGACGAGCCGCCCACTCCGGCGGACCAGGCTGCTCGGCGGGCACACGCGTCGGAGTTCACCTGGCGCAAGACCGCCGAGAGGACCGTAGAGGCCTACCGCCTGGCAGCAGCCGCCCGCCGCTGACCCAGGTCCCGCACCCTTCGTTGCGCGGAGTTGCTTCAGCCGAGTAGTTCAGTCGTGCACAGGTCACTCGTCCAGGTACTTCGGCCTGCCCGTGACAACCCGACACGGCTCTCAAAGCATGAGCCTAGATAGAACGGCAGCGGCAAGGCGGCCCGCTCCAACTCCGACTCCAACTTCCGCTCCCGCTCCCGCTCCCGCTCCCGCTCCCGCTCCCGCTCCCGCTCCCGCTCCCGCTCCCGCTTCCGCTTCCGCTCCGAACCGCCCCGACGTCCAACCGCCATCGATTCCGACCACGAGCCGCAAGCGACGAGCGAGCCACTATCAAGCCACAAGCGAGCCCGCACCAGACCGCCGCTCGAACCAGCCCTCGAACTGGTGTAGCACCCGCGAGCCGGTGCAACGCGCGAACTGGCGGCGCGTGACCTGGCGTGGGTGGCGGGCGGGCTCGTGCAGCACGCGAGCCGGCGGCGGGCGAACCGACGCGGATGAAGTCGGCCGGCAGGCGAACCGGAGGCGGATGAAGTCGGCCGGCGGGCGACTCGCCGGTGGGCGAACCGGCGACGGGTGAAGGCAGCCAGCGGGTGAAGGCAGCCAGCGGGTGGTCGGCCGGCGGGTGGTCGGCCGGCGGGTGGTCGGCCGGCGGGCGGGCTGATGCACAGGGCGCCCCAAATCCGTGAGCGCGCGTGGGCCTACCTGCGAACCGGGAAGCGTGAGCGGCTGCCAGCGTGAGTCCAGCCAATTGAGACGCCGTGCTACCGTCGCGGCACAGCCTCGGCTTCGCGGGGGCCGGTGAGGACACTCCACGAGATCTGCCGCGATCCAGTGACCGCGCAGACCCGCCACAGGAAGCGTTGTCGCTCACCGTCGGAGCGCTGTGCGGAGGCGTCCGGGAATCGCCCGTGCTCGGACATGACGGAAAGGTTCTCGCACTGGTTGTGCGCAAAACCAGTGCGATAAGCCACCTCCACCCCAACGGCCCAATCGACCATCCCAGGTGGTCACTCCCCGCGTTCACTGCGATGATGCCCGCCATGAGTTTCACCGCTGTGTGGCCGATCAACGACCCGGACGACACCGAGGCCGCCGACGAGCTGACCGTCGAGTCCCCCGATGACGTGGACGCCCTGCTCAGCCGGCTCGCCGAGCCCGGCGCGGGCCCTGCGGTGATCGAGCACCAGGAGCGGCCGTTGATGGACGACACGGAAGGGTTGCTGGGCGAGCCGGGGCAGACGAAGATTCCCGACCACGACGTGGCGGCGGCCATTCACGACGGCTACGGCTACCTGACGTATGCCGACCCGGATCACGACTACTCCACGTTGGCCGGCGAGGCCGCGTCGCCGGAGTACCGCTCGGACTATGTGGACTACCCGGCGGGGGCGGGGGTGTCGGTCGAGACGCTTGCGTTGGCGTTGAAGGACTTCCTGACCACCGCCCAGCGGCCGACCTGTGTGGAGTGGCAGACCGCCTGACGTACTCGACCCCCGCAGCAGGCCAACACCCCGACCATCCGACGTCACCTACCCGCGCTCGCGGGGCGGCGGGACGCTCGTCCAAGACACCAAGGTCGGCTGGTCGACGCCCCCACCCCCTTCGGAGATGCCCGCATCCCCTCCAAAGGACCGCTCACCTCACCCGTCAGGGCACCGCTTTCGCGGCGAACGCGGCCCGCAACGCCTCCTGCCAAGGCCGCAGCGGGGTCAACCCGGCCGCCGCCCACGCCTGGCCCGACAGCACCGAGTACGCCGGGCGCGGCGCCGGGCGGGGGAAGTCCTCGGTGCCGCAAGGCTTCACGCGTTCCGGGTCGGCGCCGAGTTCGGCGAAGATCGCCCGTGCGAAGCCGCACCACGTGGTCTCGCCGCCGCCGGTGGCGTGCAGCACGCGGGCCGGTTCCCCGCCGCGCACCACTAGTTCGGCCAGTTCGACCAGCCCTGAAGCCAGGTCGAGCGACCAGGTGGGCGAACCGCGTTGGTCGTCCACAACGGACAGTGTGTCGCGTTCACCTTCGAGCCGCGCGATGGTCTTCACGAAGTTCGGTCCGCCCGCCCCGTAGACCCACGCGGTGCGGACGACCCAGGATCGTTCCCACGTCTGGAGAACACGCTGTTCGCCCGCGAGTTTCGTTCGCCCGTAGGCAGATCGCGGCCCGGTCGGGTCGTCCGGCTCGTACGGCCGCTGCCCGTCGCCGGGGAACACGTAGTCCGTGGACACGTGGATCAGCGGCACGTTGTGCTCACGGCACGCCGACGCCAGCAACCCCGGGCCCACGGCGTTGACCGCGAAAGCACGGTCCTCGTCGGTTTCCGCCGCGTCGACCGCCGTGTACGCCGCGGCGTTCACCACGACCGGCTTGAGTTCGCTGTCACGGGCGGAGGACGCGAACGCCGCCACGGCGTCGACCACCGCGTCGGCGTCGGTCAGGTCCAGTTCCGACGACGACGGGGCGTGCACCAGGCCGTCGGTCGGGGTGGACGCCACCAGGTCGTGTCCGAGCTGGCCTCGGCCACCCGGCACCAGGAGTGCGACCACGGTCAGCCGGCCAGTGCCGCGCGCTGCTTGAGCGGCTCCCACCACGACCGGTTGTCCCGGTACCACTCGACGGTGGCGGCCAGGCCGGAGGTGAAGTCGACGCGGGGCGCGTAGCCGAGTTCGGTGGAGATCTTGGTGATGTCCACGGAGTACCGGCGGTCGTGGCCCTTGCGGTCGGTCACCGGTTCCACGAACGACCAGTCCCGGTCGGTGGCGGTCAGCAGGCGCTCGGTGAGTTCGCGGTTGGTCAGCTCGGTGCCGCCGCCGATGTTGTAGGTCTCGCCGCCCCGGCCGCCTTCGAGCACGAGCTGGATGCCGCGGCAGTGGTCGTCCACGTGCAGCCAGTCACGGACGTTGAGGCCGTCGCCGTAGAGCGGGACCTTCTTGCCGTCCATGAGGTTGGTCACAAACAGCGGGATGACCTTCTCCGGGAACTGGTACGGCCCGTAGTTGTTCGAGCACCGCGTGATGCTGACCGGCAGGCCGTGGGTGCGGTGGAACGCCCGCGCCAGCAGGTCGGAGGACGCCTTGGACGCCGAGTAGGGCGAGTTCGGCTCCAGGGCGTGGTCCTCGGTCCACGAGCCTTCCGCGATGGTGCCGTACACCTCGTCGGTGGACACGTGGACGAATTTCGCGATGTCGGCTTCCAGTGCCGCCTGGAGCAGCGTCTGGGTGCCCAACACGTTCGTGAGCACGAAATCGGCAGAGCCGGAGATCGAACGGTCTACATGGGATTCGGCCGCGAAGTGCACGACCGCGTCCGTTCGGCCCATCAGCTCCGTCACGAGGTCGCGGTCGCAGATGTCGCCGCGCACGAACGTGAGGCGCGGGTCGTCCGCGACCGGCGCCAGGTTCGCCTCGTTGCCCGCGTAGGTGAGCTTGTCCAGCACCACCACCTCGGCGTCGGCGTAGGCCGGGTACGCGCCCCCCACCAATTCCCGCACGTAGTGCGAACCGATGAAGCCGGCCCCACCCGTGACCAGTACGCGCATCGTCATGCCCTTCCCCCGTGGTCGTCCATCGCAGTCTGCCACGGTGTTTACCCGTGCAACCCACTCCGCCGTTACAGCGTCTCCCGTATTAAGGGGAATGGCAGGCCGGAACGCCGGCCCACCCGTAACCTGGAAACGGTCGTCGCAGGACCCCGGGGGAGGCAGCACCAGTGGACACCCGTCCGCCCAAATCGGCCGCAGGTCCGGTCGCTTGGCGTGTCCTCGTGCTCACCGGGCGTTCACTCGTCGCGCTCTTGTCGGCCGCCGTGCTGCTGGTCTCCTGGTACGGCTGGAGCTATCTGCGCAACCTGGACGACGGCATCGTCACCACGGACGTCATCCCGTCTTCGGTGGCCGAGCAGGGCGCGGCACGCAAGCCGTTGGACGGCGCGATGGACATCCTCCTGGTGGGTGTCGACAGCCGCACCGACGCGCAGGGCAAGCCGCTGTCCGACGAGGTGCTGGCTCTGCTCAACGGCGGTGTGGCGGACGGCACGCTGAACACCGACACCATGATCCTGGTGCACATCCCGCAGGACGGCACGCGGGCGGTGGCCGTCTCGTTCCCGCGTGACGCGTACGTGGAGATCGCCGACGGCTTCGGCAAGCACAAGCTGAACTCGGCGATGGCCCGGCAGAAGAACGACACCTCGCAGCGGCTGCGCGACGAGGGCGTGACGGACGACGCGCGGATCGAGCGCGAGGCCACCCAGGCGGGTCGCCGCACGCTCATCCGGACCATCGAGGGGCTCACCGGCGGCGCGGTCACCGTGGACCGGTACGCCGAGGTGAACCTGGCGTCGTTCTACGAGGTGACGAAGGCCATCGGCGGGGTGGAGGTGTGCCTGAACAAGGCCACCAGCGACTCCGACTCGGGCGCGGACTTCCAGGCGGGCCGGCAGACCATCGCGGGCCGGGAGGCGCTGTCGTTCGTGCGGCAGCGCGGCGGGCTGCCCGGTGGGGACCTGGACCGGATCGTGCGGCAGCAGGTGTTCATCGGCGCGCTGGCCCGCCAGGTGCTGTCCACCGGCACGCTGACCGACTTCGGCAAGCTGGACCGGCTGGTGACGGCGGTGAAGAAGTCGGTGGTGCTCAGCGAGCGCTGGAACATCACCGAGTTCGCCGAGCAGATGCAGGGACTGGTGTCGGGCAACATCCAGTTCCGCACCATCCCGGTGGGCGAGCCGACGGACACCTGGGGTGACGGCAACGTGCTGCCGGTGGACCCGGCGCGGGTGCGCCAGTTCATCAAGGGCCTGGCCGGCGACTCCTCTTCGACGTCGGACCCGTCCGCGCCGTCGACCACCCCGTCCGGTCCGCAGCCGTCCGCCATCACGGTGCAGGTGGTCAACTCCTCCGGTGTCGTCGGGCAGGGGTCCAACGTGTTGGAGATGTTGGCGCGCAAGGGTTTCCAGCGCGGTCAGGCCACCCCCGGCAACTACCTGGAGAGCAGCGTCGTGCGGCACGCGCCCGGTGAGCGGTCCAGTGCCGACCGGGTGGTGTCCGCGCTCGGCGGTAACGCCACGGCCGCCGAGGACGACTCCGTGCCCAGAGGGCAGGTGCAGGTGTACGTGGGCGCCGACTTCTCGCCGGCCGACGAGTCCGACCCGGCGTCGGCGGGCGGCACCACGACGACCGTCACCGGGACCGTCACCGCGTCCGACACCCCCACCCCGCCGATCACCGCCGACGGTGTGGTCTGCGTCAACTGAACACGCCGCCGGCCCGCGTCACCGGACTCCGACCGGCGGAAGGTGGTTAGCCTGATCGGACAACGTCGCGCAGACTAGGAGGACCGCCCGTGAAGGCCGCGGTGATCACCGGACGCACGCTGGTCGCGTTGCTGTCCGCGGCCGTGCTGGTGGTGGCGGGGTACGGCTGGACGACGGTCAAGCGCGTGCAGGGCAGCGTGAACACGACGGACGTGCTGACCGCGCTGTCCGACATCCCCAACGCCCCGCCGGCCGACGACGGCGCGCTGGACATCCTCCTGGTGGGCAGCGACAGCCGCACCGACGCCCAGGGCAGGCTGCTGCCGGACCGGGTGCTGCGCGAACTGCGGACCGAGGCCACCGACACGGTGAACACGGACACCATGATCGTGCTGCGGGTGCCCCGCAACGGCGGCGAGGCGCACGCGGTGTCCATCCCGCGCGACGTGTCCGTGTCCATCCCGGACCACGGCGAGGAGAAGATCAACTCGGCGTACGGGGTGACCAGGTTCTTCACCATGGAACGGCTCGCCGCCGAGGGCGTGCGGGACCTGGAGGAGCGGTCCAAGCTCGGCGACCAGGCGGGCCGGCGGGCGCTGGTGCAGGTCGTGCAGGACCTGACCGGGGTGCGGGTCGACCACTACGCCGAGGTCAACCTGTACGGGTTCTACCTGCTCACCCAGGTCATCGGCGGGGTCGAGGTGTGCCTGAACCACGCGACCAGCGACCCCGACTCGGGCGCGGACTTCAGGGCCGGCGTGCAGACCGTCTCCGGCGGTGACGCGCTGGCGTTCGTCCGGCAGCGCAAGAACATCCCGAACGGGGACCTGGGTCGGATCACCCGGCAGCAGGTGTTCCTGAAGGCGGCGATGTCCCAGTTGCTGTCGGCGGGGACGTTCACCGACCAGGGCAAGCTCAGCGGCCTGCTCGACGCCGTGTCCAAGTCCGTCGTGGTGGACGAGAAGTTCGACCTCGCCACCCTGGCCGGGCAGGCGCAGAGCCTGGCGGGCGGCAACGTCGAGTTCACCACCATCCCGGTGACCGGCGTCGGCGCGATCAACGCGCGCGGGCAGAGCGTCGTGACCGTGGACCGCGACCAGGTGAAGGCGTTCGTGGCGCAGGTCCTGGGCGCGAAGACCCCCGCGCCCACCCCGACCACCACCACGCCGACCACCCCCGCCACCACCACCGTGCAGAGGTTCGCCGGGGGTGCCGGTGTCTCGCTGGACGGACCGCGGCGCGGGCTGCGCCAGGGACCGCCCTGCGTCGACTGACCCCGCCTGGGGCTGGTCGGGGCCGGATGGCAGGGTTGGTGGCATGACCGTCACGGAAACGCTGCTGACGCCACTGTTCGCCACGGGTCCAGGCCGTCCGCTGATCACGCACTACGACGACGCGGCCGACACGAGGGTCGAGCTGTCCCGGGCGACCATCGGCAACTGGGCGGCGAAGACGGCGAACTGGCTGCGCGACGAACTGGACGTCGAACCCGGCGACCCGGTGGCCGTACTCCTGCCCGCCCACTGGCAGACCGCCGGCGTCCTGCTCGGCGCGTGGTGGTGCGGCGCGGCCGTGACGGACGACCCGGCCGGCGCGAAGGTGGCGTTCGCACCGCCCGGCGCAACGGCCGCCGGTGCTGGCGTGACGGCGACGGTTTCCTTGCACCCCATGGGGATGGGGTGCGGCGCCGAAGTCGACTACGTGGACGAGGTACGGGTCTTCGGCGACGAGTTCATGCCGTGGTCACCGGTCCCGGGTTCGACGCCCGCACTCGGCAAGTCCACTGTGGACGAAGTGGTGGCGGAAGCCAGGCAGCGGGCGGCGACCCTGGGCATCACAGCGGACACCCGCGTGCTGTCCACCGTCGAGTGGACGCAGCCCGACGGCCTGCTGAACAGCTTCCTGGCAGTACTGGCGGGCGGTGGGGCACTGGTGCAGTGCAGCAACGCCGACCCGGACCGCCTCCCCGCCCGCCGCACCACCGAACACACCACCCTGGACCTCGTCGGCTGAAGCCGGCCAGGAGCTGGAAAGCCTCTCAAGGATGGTCTACGCAGCTTGACGGCAGAAGAGGGACCACGGACCCGAAGCGCTCCAAAAGCACGCAGGTCTTGGATGCAGCCGGGAACACTGAGCAGCGGGACCACATTGCTTCGGCCCTGAGAGCTGCCGGGGGACCGCTGGGACGTGCCACGCCGCCCGCCGAGTGACCCGCCCAGCTGATCGACTCGCGCTTGACGTGCGGCAATGCGCGTCGATACCGAGAGCCAAACGGCTCTGAAGGCAAGAGCCGCATACCAACGTGCTCCAAGAGCGCTTCGAGCCCGGACTCACCCTTTGCCGTCAAGCTGCACAGAACCGATCCTCAAAAGCACAAGGAGCCTCGGCTTCGTGGCGCTCGTGTTCCTAGGCCTCGGCGGGCTGCCTGCGGCGGATCAGGCGGTCGACGGTGAGCGCGCCGCCGTTGAAGCCGAGCGCGAGGGCGGCCACACCGAGGACGAGCACGAGTTCGTAGCCGCCTTGGCCGAGCAGGCCGTTGGGGAGGTGCACGATGACCAGTGCGCCGAACATGTCGAGTGCCAGCAGGATGCCGACGATCGGCAGTGCCGCGCCCGCGATGAGCAGTGCGCCGCCCGCGAGTTCGACCAGGGTCGCGTACCAGGCCGCCAGGGTGGGCAGTGGCACGCCCATGCCCTGGAACGCCTGGGCGGTGCCGTCGATGCCCCACTCGGTGATCTTCTGCCAGCCGTGCGCGAAGAACACCACGCCGACGCCGATGCGCCCGATGAGTGCCGCCACGTCCCGAACCATGCTCGGGCTCCCTTCGTCCGATGTCAGTGCGCGGCCGACGTTATATGAACATTCAACAACACTAGCCCGTTCGGACGCGGTTGACAGCATCTCGACAGGCGAGTAGAAAACCAATCGGTTAGATAACCAAGTGGTTAGGTAGAGATGGCAGACGATCCGCTGAGCACCACCTTCGCGGCCCTGGCCGACCCCACCCGACGGGCCATCCTCGCCCGCCTGGCGGAGGGGGCGGCCACCGTCAAGGAGCTGTCCGCGCCGTTCGCGATGAGCGGGCCGGCCGTGTCCAAGCACCTGCGGGTGCTGGAACGGGCCGGGCTGGTCGTGCGCGGGCGCGACGCCCAGTGGCGCCCCTGCACGCTCGACGCGACCCCGTTGCGGGAGGTCGCCGAGTGGACCGACGGCTACCGCCGGTTCTGGGACGACAGCCACCGCCGCCTCGACGCCTACCTGGAACGGATGAAGGAGCAGGAAGATGACCACTGACACCGCTTCGCCGTGGAGCACGCCGTCCGACGTGGAGGTCGCCGTCACGCGCACGTTCGACGCGCCGCAGCGACTGGTCTTCGACGCGTTCACCAAGCCGGAGCACATCGTGCACTGGATGCTCGGGCCGGAGGGCTGGACGATGCCCGTGTGCGAGGTCGACCTGCGGGTCGGCGGTCGGTGGCACATGGTGTGGCGCCGTGCGGACGGCACCGAGATGAGCATGACCGGCACCTACCTGGAGGTCACGCCGCACGAGCGGACCGTGCAGACGGAGGCTTGGGGCGAGGGCTGGGCGGAGACGGTCAACACGACGCGGTTCGTCGCCGACGGCCCGTCCCGGACCACCGTCGTGCAGACCATGAAGTACCCGTCCCGGGCCGACCGGGACCGCGCGATGGAGACCGGGATGAGGGACGGCGCGGACACCAGCTACGACCGGCTGGCGGGCTACCTGGCGTCGTCGGCCGCGTAGCGGAGCAGCACCACGCCGCTGCCGGAGGTCCGGGTCTCCGGCAGCCGCAGTTCGGCGCCGAAGGCGTGTCGATCAAGGAGCCGGCCGAGTACCCGGGACACTCCGACCCCGGCTTCACGCTCCGGACGTACAAGCATCTCGTGCCGTCCGGCCACGAGCGCGCACGGCCGGCGGTCGACGGGGTGTTCGGCTCACAAGCTCACGGCCTGGAGGCGGCCCGATCATGCAAATCAGGGACCTCCAGGCCGTGGTGAAGACCTTCGATCTAGCCGTTCAGCAGGGCGCGCGACATGACGACCCGCTGGATCTGGTTGGTGCCCTCGTAGATCTGGGTGATCTTGGCGTCGCGCATCATGCGCTCGACCGGGAAGTCGCGGGTGTAGCCGGCGCCGCCGAACAGCTGCACGGCGTCGGTGGTGACCTCCATGGCGACGTCCGAGGCGAAGCACTTCGCAGCCGCCGTGATGAAGCCGATGTTCGGTTCGCCGCGCTCGGCCTTCGCCGCCGCCACGTAGACCATGTGGCGGGCCGCTTCGATCTTCATCGCCATGTCCGCGAGCATGAACTGCACGCCCTGGAACTCGGCGACGGCCTTGCCGAACTGCTTGCGGTCCTTGACGTACGCGATGGCGGCTTCGAGGGCGCCCTGCGCGATGCCGACCGCCTGCGCGCCGATGGTCGGGCGGGTGTGGTCCAGCGTCCTGAGCGCGGTCTTCAGGCCGGTGCCCGGTTCGCCGATGATGCGGTCGGCCGGGATCGTGCAGTCCTCGAAGTGGATCTCGCGGGTCGGGGAGCCCTTGATGCCGAGCTTGCGCTCCTTCGAGCCCACGACGAAGCCCGGGTCGTCCTTGTGCACCACGAAGGCCGAGATGCCCTGGGACTTCTTCGGGGCGTTCGGGTCGGTCACCGCCATGACGGTGTACCAGGTGGACTCGCCGGCGTTGGTGATCCAGGTCTTGGTGCCGTTGAGCACCCAGTGGTCGCCGTCGAGACGGGCCCGCGTGCGCATGGACGCCGTGTCGGAGCCCGCTTCCCGCTCGGACAGCGCGTAGGACGCCATGGCCTCGCCCGACGCGATGGACGGCAGGACCTGCCGCTTGAGCTCCTCCGACGCGGACAGCAGGATCGGCATGGTGCCCAGCTTGTTCACCGCCGGGATCAGGGACGACGACGCGCAGGCCCGCGCCACCTCCTCGATCACGATGCAGGTGGCCACCGAGTCGGCGCCCTGCCCGTCGTACGCCTCGGGCACGTGCACCGCGGCGAAACCGGACTTGGCCAGCGCGTTCAGCGCCTCCACCGGGAAGCGCTCCCGCTCGTCGACCTCGGCCGCGTGCGGCGCGATCTCCTTGTCGGCGAGCGATCGGACGGCCTCGCGCAGTGCCTCGTGCTCCTCCGCGAGCTGGTAGGTGCCGAAACTCGGGTCCACGTTAAGTTACCTCCCGGTAGGGCCTGCTACCGAGATGTTAGCGCGCGTTCACCGGTTCCACCCCTGTGCCGTCGGCAACAGGGCTGAGACCGGCTACAACGTCGCCCGAAGGGCCTCGTCCTTCCGCAGCACCAACTGCTCCAGGGACGCCTGGAACTCCGCCATCCGCGCCCGCAGGGCCGGGTCCGACGCGGCCAGGATGCGGACCGCCAGCAGGCCGGCGTTGCGCGCCCCGCCCACGGACACGGTCGCCACCGGCACGCCCGCCGGCATCTGCACGATCGACAGCAGCGAGTCCATGCCGTCCAGGTACTTCAGCGGCACCGGCACGCCGATCACCGGCAGCACGGTCGCCGACGCCACCATGCCCGGCAGGTGCGCCGCGCCGCCCGCGCCGGCGATCACCACCCGCAGCCCCCGGTCGGCCGCCGACGTGGCGTAGTCGAGCATCCGCTGCGGCGTCCGGTGCGCGGACACCACGCTGACCTCGAACGACACCTCGAACTCGGCCAGCGCTTCGGTGGCGGCCCGCATCACCGGCCAGTCCGAGTCGCTGCCCATGATCACGCCGACTGACGTCACTGCTGTCCTCCGTGGATGTCGTACCCGTCCAGCCACACGCCGTCGGACAGCCAGTGCGCGGCGAGCCGCGCCCGCTCCCGCACCTGGTCCATCCGCTCCCCGAGCAGCGTCACGTGGCCGATCTTGCGTCCCGGCCGCTCCGCCTTGCCGTACAGGTGCACGTGCGCGTCGGGGAACCGGGCGAACAGGTGGTGCAGCCGCTCGTCGGGCCCCATGTCGGGCGCGTCCGCCGCGCCCAGCACGTTCGCCATCACGACGGCCGGCGCGACCAGGTCGGTCGCGCCGAGCGGGTAGTCCAGCACGGCCCTGAGGTGCTGCTCGAACTGGGAGGTGCGCGCGCCCTCGATGGTCCAGTGGCCGGAGTTGTGCGGGCGCATCGCCAGCTCGTTGACCACCAGGCCGTCCGCGGTCTCGAACAGCTCGACGGCCAGCAGCCCCACGACGCCCAGCTCGGCGGCGACCCGCAGCGCCAGCTGCTGCGCCTCCTCACCGGTGGTGTCGGGGGCCGGCGCGAGGACTTCGACGCAGATCCCGTTCTGCTGCACGGTCTGCACCAGGGGCCACGCCGCGCCCTGCCCGAACGGCGAGCGCGCCACCAGGGCGGCCAGCTCACGCCGCATCGGCACGCACTGCTCCACCATCAGCGGCGTGCCGGCGGCGAGCAGCTCGGGCACCACGCGCTGCGCGCTCTGCGGCGTGTTCAGCATCCACACGCCGCGCCCGTCGTACCCGCCGCGCACCGCCTTCAGCACGCACGGCCACCCGTGCAGCGCACCGAACCGCAGCACGTCCGCCGTCTCCAGCACCGCGCTGAACGGCGGCACCGGCAGGCCCAGCTCGGCCAGCTTCACCCGCATGACCAGCTTGTCCTGCGCGTGCTCCAGGGCCTCCGGGCCGGGGTGCACCTTCACGCCGTCCGCGACCAGGGCCTTGAGGTGCTCCTGCGGCACGTGCTCGTGGTCGAACGTCAACACGTCGCAGGCCTTGGCGAACGCCCGCAGCGCGTCCAGGTCGGTGTGCTTGCCCAGCTCGACGTCCCGCGCGACGAGGGCGGCGGGGTCGGAGTCCGACTCGGCGAGCACCCGCAGCGACTGGCCCAGCGGGATGGCCGCCTGGTGCGTCATGCGGGCGAGTTGGCCGCCGCCGATCATGCCGACGACCGGGAGACGAGTTCGGGAGTCCACGGGAAGCAGATCCTACCTGCAAAAACAGGGAGGCTTCGCACGCCCCCGAAGCGCGCGAAACCTCCCTCGGCGAGGTCGATCGCGGAAGCGAAGGACCCGGGCTTTCAGGCTCGGTGCGCCCGGCGCACCCACACGTAGGTCAACGCCAGGAGTCCGGCGGCCAGCAGTCCGAACACCGCGAACTCGAACAGCTGGAACGACACCAGGCGGTCCGCGGGCTGGTAGTCCCGGAAGGTGTTGACGATCCCGTGGTCCCTCACGCAGTTCTGGAACCCGTCGTTGGTGTCGTAGGACCGCGCGCAGTCGCGCGGGAACTCGATCTCGTTGCCGGCCGCGTCCGCGTAGCCGCTCGTGACGCGCATGGTCAGGTCGTCGGGGTCGCTCCACATGGTCGAGTTCTCCCGCACGCCGTACGGCTCCATCTGCCGCAGCGGCGTCTGGAAGTACGGCCGCCACAGGATGCCGACCACGCCGCGCACCACGACGTACAGGCCGAGCGTCAGCCCCATCGACAGCACGACGCGCCGGGTGATCGCGCCGGCCGCCAGGCCGAGGGCGAACCCGAACGCGGCGTACCCGATCTGCACCAGCGGCGCGGCCTCGAAGGACTCGGCCTGGAACGGCCGGAACGGCAGGTAGCCCTCGGTCGTCGAGTTGATCGCGTGCTGCGCGGTCAGCACGGCCGAGCCGAGTGCCGCCGCCAGGCCCACCGCGGGCACGCCGAGCAGCACCACCTTGCCGACCAGCCACCGGATCGGCGTGACGTCCTGGCTCCACACCACGACGTTGGTCTTCTGCTCGTATTCCCGCGCCAGCAGCGGCGCGGCCCAGAACACCGCGATGACCCCGCCGAACGCCATGGGCAGCATCGACACCAGCTGGGTCGCCCCGTTGAACCCGCCCAGGAACAGGAAGTCGTGCCGGGACGTGCCGGTCGAGTCCACGGTCCACGCCATGACCAGGCACGACAGGACCGCGAGCGCCACGACCGCGGCGAGCCCGCCGAGCAGCCAGCGGTGCTGCCGCCAGGTCAGCCACAGCAGGTCGCCCCAGCCGACCTTGGTGCGACGCACCACCGGGGTGGTCATGGTGACGGTCATGCGCCGAGCCCCTTCCTGGTTGCCGCGAGCTGCGCGAGCACGTAGTCCTCCAACGTGACGGGCCGTTCGGTCCACTGCCCGGCGACCACCGGCCGGGGCTGCCCCTCCGGCAGCTTCACCAGGAACGTGGACTGGTTGCCGCGGTGCCTGGCCTCCACCACCTCGCCCAGCGCGGGCGGGGTGTCGGACCTCGGGCCGAGGTAGGTCACGTGCCGGGCGAGCAGCTCGTCCAGGTCTCCCCCGGCCAGCAGCCGGCCGTGCGCGAGCAGCAGCAGGTAGTCCGCGACGCCGCCCAGCTCCGCCACCACGTGGGTGGACAGCAGGACCGTCATGCCGGTCTCCTCCACCTCGCCGAGCAGCTCGGCGGTCACCTCGCGGCGGGCCAGCGGGTCCAGGTTGGCCAGCGGCTCGTCCAGCATCAGCACGGTCGGCCGGGAGCCGATGGCCAGCGCGAACGCCACCTGCGCCTGCTGGCCGCCGGACAGCTTGCCGCACGCCTTGTCCAGCGGGATCTCGAACCGGTCCAGCCAGCGCACCGCGCGCGCCTGGTCCCACACCACGTTGAGGTGCGCGCCCAGGCGCAGCATGTCGGCGGCGGTGAAGTGCCGGTAGACCGGCTTCTCCTGGGACACGAACGCGACCCGGCCCGAGGTGCCCGCCGACCCCTCGTCCGCGTCGAGCAGGCCCGCGAGCACGCTCATCAGCGTCGTCTTGCCCGCGCCGTTCGCGCCCACCAGGGCGGCGACCCGGCCGGCGGGCAGGTCGAACGTGCACTCGCGCAACGCCCACTTGTTCCGGTAGCGCTTGCCCAGGGCCTGCGCGTGCACCGCTGCGGCGGCGGTGTCCTCCACCGGTTCCGTGACGGTAGTGGTCATCGGACCGCCACCCCTTCCCCCTCGTTCGTCTGCCCGCCGGCACCACCGGCGGCTGCCCGATCACCGTCGACGGCCAACACCGAGCGCACCAGCGCGTCGATGTCCTCCGCGTCCAGACCCGCTTCCCGCGCCTCCCGCACCCAGACGGCGAGCCGCGATCTGAGCGCGTTCATCACCTCGGGGTCGGTCGAGCCGAGCCCGGCCTTCACGAACGTGCCCGAGCCCTGGCGCGCCTCGACCAGGCCGGACAGTTCGAGCTCGCGGTAGGCCTTGAGCACGGTGTTGGCGTTGACGCCGCTGCCCGCCACCACGTCGCGCACGGTCGGCAGCCGGTCCCCCGGCTCCAGCCAGCCGAGCCGCAGGGCCTCCCGGACCTGCCGGACGAGCTGGAGGTACGCCGGGAGGCCGCTGGACCGGTCGATGCGGAACTCCACCGGACGCCTCCAAATTGTTCTGGTCAACTAAGACAGTAGCGAACCATCACTGGACTCCGGCTGTCAAACACCCGATCCGCGTGGCCGCAGATGTGCATGTCGCTCGCGTTCGCGATGCGCGAGGATCCGGCGCATCGACGCCATCAGACGCTTGCCCGCAGCCGTCCTGCCCCTGCTGCTGACCGTGTCGTGCACGACCGTGGTCGAGACGTCCGCGCCCCGGCGGGTGCCGCCGACCGAGGTGCGGGAGTACGCGCCGTGGTGGGACAACCCCGCGGCCAGGCAGGTCGGACGACGCGGCGTCTGCGACACCCCGTCCGAGGTGGTGCGGCGCCCGGACGCCTGGCTGTGCCGGCTCGAAGGGGAGGACCCGGCTGTCGGCGACACCCTGCACGACCCGTGCGTGGCCCACCCCACCGCACCCGCGGCCACGTGCCCGGACAGCCCCGACCTCAGCTACGAGGTGCGGCTGCCGGCACCACTGCCCACCCGGTCGCCTCCCGTCGCGGAGGCGGAGCCGTGGATGCTCCGGCTGACCAACGGCGAGGTGTGCACGACGCGTTCGGTGTCGGGCGGCACGCCGCACAACGACGGCGTTCACCGGATGGAGTGCTTTTCGACCGACTACGACCACCCGTCCGGCGGGGTGGTGCGGGGCGGGATCGACCGGACGCACGACACCTGGACCGTGTGGCTGTCGCGCGGCCCCGGCTCAGCGGTCGACCACGTCGCCGTCGCGGTCGCCTACCGGTGAAAGGACAAGACCCGCGACGTCGGGGGTACGTCGCGGGTCTCCGGGGGGAAGGGGTCGAGCGGACGCTGGACAGGGGGTACGTCAGCGCCCGAGGTCGGCGATCAATTCCGCGGCCTGCTCATAGGTGGCCGGAAGCTCCTCCAGCCAAACCTCCGCCGGGCCGGTCGGCGCGACGTGCGGGTCCACCGCGAGCCGGTGGGTGGTCAGCAGGCGCAGGTTCGTCACCGCCCGGTGCAGGCGGTCGTCGCGCCTGAGCAGCACGGCGGCCACCGACGGGCCGATGGACGCGATGGTCTGGCCGGCGTCGAAGACCTCCCGCAACGCGTCCGCGAGCAGCGTCATCGCCACCACCCGGGACCAGCCGGACGTCCGGCTCAGGTCCAGCGCGACCAGCACCAGCACGTGGTCCTGCCGGCCCGCGGTGCGCGCCTCCGCGTACACCTCGCGCAACCTGGTCCGCAGGTACGCCCCGGTCGCCAGGCCGGTCAGCGGGTTGTCGGCGGCGCAGTTCGCCGCCTGCTCGCTCATCACCTCGCCCCAGCCCAGCGCGGTCGCCCGGAGCATCCACGCCGGGGTGGCGTCGATGTTCGGCGACACGATGCCGGTCGAGCCCGGCGGCTCGGCCATCACCGCGTGCAGCGCGGCCAGGTCCAGCAGCGTCTCCGCCAGGGTGGCGCCCGCCTCGGCCCGCGCGGCGCCCAACCGGTGCAGCGCGGGGGCGGGGTCGGCGGTGTCCAGCACCGCCGCGCAGACCTCGTCCACCTCGTTCGACGGCCAGTCGGCCGGGAACGGCCAACCGGCCGCCGTGGTGGCGGTCCGCCACCTCGATCTCAGCCCGCGGACGGCTTGCTCCGCGCCAGGGCGCCGCGCTGCCGCCGGATTGCCGGCCTCGCCGGCGGCCACTTCCCGCACACCCACCCGGATGCCTCCCTCGACCTGGGGTTCCGCATACGGGACGTCGCCGGCACTCATCCATGACGGCACTCCGCCGACACAGTCGGGGGGTTCCGGGTGACGGTCCGCTACCCGGTAGGTCAGACTGGGCGCGCGAGAGGGGAAACACGTGGCGACCGTTCCTGCCGACGTCCGGGGACCGAGCGACGCGGAGCTGATCGACTCCGTGCGCGGAGGGGCGATCGATGCCTACGGGCAGCTCTACGAACGCCACGTCGGCGCCGCCTACAACCTGGCCCGCCAGCTCGCCCGCTCGTCCGCCGAGGCCGACGACCTGGTCTCCGACGCGTTCGCCAAGGTGCTGGACACCCTGCGCGCGGGACGCGGGCCGGACGCGGCGTTCCGCGCCTACCTGCTCACCGCGCTGCGGCACACCGCCTACGACAAGACCCGGCGGGACAAGAAGGTCGACCTCTCCGACGACATCACCGCCGTCCCCGGCGCGGCCGAGGCGACGTCCGTGCCGTTCCGGGACACCGCCGTGGCCGGCCTGGAGCGGTCGCTGGCCGCGAAGGCGTTCGCCCGGCTGCCCGAGCGCTGGCAGACCGTGCTCTGGCACACCGAGATCGAGGGCCAGTCGCCCGCCGAGGTCGCGCCGCTGCTCGGGCTGACCGCGAACGGCGTGTCCGCGCTGGCCTACCGGGCCCGCGAGGGCCTGCGCCAGGCGTACCTCCAGGTGCACCTGGCCGAGGCCACCCCCGAACGCTGCCGCGCCACCGCCGACCGGCTGGGCGCGTGGACCCGCGGCGGGCTGTCCAAGCGGGAGACCACCCAGGTCGAAGCGCACCTGGACGAGTGCGCGGACTGCCGCGCACTGGCCGCCGAACTGGCCGACGTGAACGGCGCTCTGCGCGCGTTCATCGCACCGCTGGTGCTGGGCGTGGGCGCCTCCGGCTACCTGGCCGCGACGGTGTCCACCGCGAAGGTCGCGACCGCGGTGGCCGTGGGAGCGGGCGCGGGAGCCGGTGGCGCCGCCGGCGCGGCCACCTCCGCACCCCGGCAACTCTTCATCGGAGCCGCCTCGGCGGCGGCGCTGGTGATCGCGGTGGCCCTCGGCCTGGCCTCAGACGGCGATCCCCGGGTGCCCGCCGCGCAGACCGTGCCGCCCGCGACGTCGGCCACCCAGACCACGCAGCCGTCCGTGCCGGCGCTGCCGCCACCGCCGACCCAGGACCCGCCGACCACCACGCAGGACCCGTCGACCACCACCCCGGCGCCGACCACCGAGCCGGAACCGGTGCCACCGCAACCACAGCCGGAACCGGCGCCCGAGCCGGAGCCGGAACCCGAGCCCGAGCCCACACCCGACCCTCCGGTGCTCGTGCCGACGGTGCCCAGCGGCTTCACGCTGACACCCGGCTCGCCGCCCGTCTCGCTGCCGATCACGGTGCGCAACACCGGCGGCACGACGTCGTCGCCCGCCAACGCGTCGCTGACCCTGCCGCCGGGTGTGCGGTCGGTGGGGCCGGGAGCCTCGCTGGCCGGCGCACGGCTGGTGCGGATCGACGGTGCCGGCGACCAGACCGTGGACTGCCCGGCCGGCGAGGGCGCGATCACCTGCGTCACCACGCAGGGCCTGGCACCCGGCGGTGCCGCGACCTTCGTGTTCCGGCTGCGCGCCGGGCAGGACGCGGTCGGCGGGCAGATCACCGGCACGGTCAGCGCGGGCACCACGATCTCCGTGGACATCCGGGTGGACGTGGCGATCCAGCCCGTCGACGACGACCTGGACCTCCAGGTGCGCAATCGGCACCACGGCTTCTGGGATCCGCGCCTGGACATCAAGGCCACCAACACCGGGGGCCGGGCCGGGACGCTGGAGCTGGTCGTCGAGTCCGACCGGCACATCGCGATCGTCGCGCTGCGACCGGACTGCTCCCGCACCTCGCACCGGATCGTGTGCAGGCAACCGCTGGAGCGCGGCGAGGCGTTCCGGCTGTCGGTGTGGGCGTTCGGCCTGCCGTTCCGGGGCGGGAACGTCACCGTCACCGCGACCCTCGGCACGGCGTCCCGGAGCATCGACGTGCCGATCCGGCCGCACCCCGACGACGGGCAGCTGCCGGAACCGCCGGGCGGGTGGCCCGAGCCTCCCGAGGTGCCGACCACCACCACGCCGCCGGTGACGACCACGACGGCGCCCACGACCACCACCACGCCGGAACCGACGTCGCCGGAGACCACCGAACCGTCGGCGCCCCCGGACGAACCGTCCGTCCCGTCGGAGACGCCGACCACACCACCCCCGACGACCACCGTGCCGCCACCGACCACCACGCCGCCGCCCGCGCGCACCGAACCGCCGTGCCGGCCGTTGCCGTGGTGGCCGCCGGGCCGGCCCGACCACCTGCCGCCGGGTCTGTGCTGGACCCCTTGATGATCGGTCCGGCACGCCGTCGGTAGGCTGCCCCGGTGCTGCCAGCCGTGCGCAGGATCTTCAACCGCCTCCCGGAACCGCTGCGCTTCCTGATCAACAAGCACCGCGAGCTGATCAGGTTCGCGGTCGTCGGCGGCACGACGTTCCTCATCGACAACGGCGTCTGGTACGCCCTGAAGCTCACCGTCCTCCAGGACAAGGTGGTCACCGCCAAGGCGATCGCCGTGCTGGTCGCGGTGATCTCGTCCTACGTGCTCAGCCGCGAGTGGTCCTTCCACACCAGGGGCGGTCGCGAACGCCACCACGAGGCCGCGCTGTTCTTCGTGGTCAGCGGGATCGGCATCGGCGTCAACCTGGCGCCGCTGTACGTGTCGCGGCACATGATCGACCTGCACAGCGAGGTCGCCGACTTCATCAGCGGCTCGGTGATCGGCATGCTGCTCGCCACCGCGGTCAAGTTCTGGGCGATGCGCAAGTTCGTCTTCCCGGAAGCCGACGCCCGCCCGTCGGTGCGCCGGCTGCGCGTCGTGGCCGAGGAAGGCGAACGCGAAGTGGCCTAGACCACTCGCGTCGGACGGGCCGACGAAGTCGCCTGAACAGCGCTTTCACCCGTTCTCCGTACACTCGTCCGAGTGTCCGTTGTCGAAGACGTCGTCCGCCGGCTGCCCGAACCGCTGCGCTCCCTGGCCCTGCGGCACAGAGAGCTGCTCAAGTTCGCCATGGTCGGCGGCACCTGCTTCGTGATCGACACGGCCATCTTCTTCAGCCTCAAGATGACCGTGCTGACCGAGAAACCGGTCACCGCGAAGATCGTGGCGACGCTGGTGGCCACCATCGTGTCCTACGTGCTCAACCGCGAGTGGTCGTTCCGCACCAGGGGCGGTCGCGAACGCCACCACGAGGCCGCGCTGTTCTTCCTGGTCAACGGTGTCGCGATCGGCCTCAACTCGCTGCCGCTGGGCGTGTCGCGCTACCTGCTGCACCTCCAGGAGCCGCACGTGAGCCGGCTCGCCGAGGAGATCGCGGACTTCACCAGCGCCCAGCTCGTCGGCACCCTCGTCGCCATGGCGTTCCGCTGGTACGGCTACAAGAAGTGGGTGTTCCCGGAGGCCGACGCCCGACCCAGGGTGAAGCGCTCCTACGACTCCCCCGACGACGAGGAAGCCCTCGGCCACTCCTAGCCCCGCAGCAGCTCCAGCGCCGCGTCGTGCAGCTGCCCGTTGGTGGACAGCACGTTGCCGCCGTCGAACCGGTCCACCCCGGACAGGTCGCTGAACCGGCCGCCGGCCTCGCGCACCAGCACCTGGAACGGCGCGACGTCCCACGGGTTCACGATCGCCTCCACCGCCACGTCGAGCGCGCCCTCCGCGACCAGGCAGTGCTGCCAGAAGTCGCCGAACCCCCGGTTCTCCCAGCACGCGTCCGCGAGCCTGAGGTAGGCGTCACGGGAGTGGTGCTCGACCCACGAGCCCAGGTCCGTGGTCGACAGGTAGGCGTCGGACAGGTCCGCCACCCCGGAGACGGTGATCCGCCGCTCGCCCGTGGCGTCCAACGTGAACGCGCCCCCGCCGGTCTCGGCCCACCAGCGACGACCCAGTGCCGGCGCGCTCACCACGCCCACCCTCGGCACGCCGTCCACCACGAGCGCGATCAGCGTCGCCCACACCGGCACGCCGCGCAGGAAGTTCTTGGTGCCGTCGATCGGGTCCACCACCCACGTCCGGCCCTCGCCCACCACGCCGCCGCGCTCCTCGCCCGCGACCTGGTCACCGGTCGGCGCGAGCACCTCGCGGATGGCGTCCTCCACGGCCACGTCGGCGTCGGTCACGGGGGTGCGGTCGGGTTTGCGCTCGACCACCAGGTCCCGCGCGCGGAACCTCGAAGTGGTGATCGCGTCGGCCGCGTCGGCCAGTCGCAGGGCCAGCGTCAGATCGGTGGACACGCGGGGATCGTCCCACGCCTACGCTGGGTGCCGTGAGCGTGGTCTTGTTGGCCGAGGACGACCCGGCCATCGCGGAGCCCCTCTCCCGCGCGCTGCAGCGGGAGGGGTACCAGGTGCAGGTGGTCGGCGACGGCCCGGACGCGTTGGACGCGGCGGCGCACGGCGGCATCGACCTGCTGGTGCTCGACCTGGGGCTGCCCGGCATGGACGGCCTGGAGGTGTGCCGCCGGCTGCGGGCGGGCGGCCGGGGCATCCCGGTGCTGATGCTGACCGCGCGGTCCGACGAGGTGGACTTCGTGGTCGGGCTGGACGCCGGCGCGGACGACTACGTGGCCAAGCCGTTCCGGCTGGCCGAGCTGATGGCCCGGATCCGGGCGCTGCTGCGCCGGCGGGCCCCCGGCACGCTGGAGGTCAACGGCGTGCGGATGGACCTCGCCGCGCGGCGGGTCACCGTGGACGGGCACGAGGTGCAACTGGCGAACAAGGAGTTCGAGCTGCTGCGCGTGCTCATCCAGCGGGCGGGCCAGGTGGTGCACCGCGACGAGATCCTCTCCGAGGTGTGGAACGACCCGGAGCTCAAGAGCAGCAAGACGCTCGACATGCACATGTCGTGGCTGCGCCGCAAGCTCGGTGACGTGCGGTCGGTGGAACGCCGCATCGCCACCGTGCGCGGCGTCGGCTTCCGCTTCAACAGCGCCGACTGATGCGCAGCCGGATCCTGCGCGCGATCCTGCTCGCGGTCGCGGTCACCGGGTTCGCCCTCGGCATCCCGCTCGGCTACACGGCGCTGCGGCTGGTGGACGACGGCGCGCGCGGCGACCTCGCGTCCCGGGCGCAGCGGATCGCGGCGAGCATCGACGACCAGATCGCGTCCGGGCAGCCGATCAGCCTGGAACCGGTGGAGGTCGGCGTGCCGGAGGGCGGGCACCTGGTCGTCACGTCCGCCGGCGGGCGGCAGGAACTGGGCACCTCGCCCGGCGAGGACGCGCTGAGCGTGGAGGTGCCGATCGCGCAGCAGGGCACCGTGCGGCTGGAGGTGTCGTCCGGGCCGATGCACACGTCGCAGTACCAGGTGGCGGCGCTGGTGGTGCTGCTCGTGGTGCTGTCGGTGGGCACCGGGACCGTGGTGGCGACCGTGACGGCGCGCGAGCTGGCCAAGCCGTTGCGGCACGTGGCGGTGCGGGCGGCCCGGCTCGGCGCGGGCGACTTCCGGCGCGACGACCGGCGGCACGGCGTGCCGGAGCTGGACCTGGTGGCGGAGGCGCTGGACCGGTCGGCGGGCGCGCTGGCGCTGCTCGTGCAGCGGGAACGGGAACTGGTCGGCGACGTGTCGCACCAGCTGCGCAGCCGGCTGACCGCGCTGCAGCTGCGGTTGGAGGCGTTGGCCGAACACCCGGAGCCGGAGGCCGCGGCCGAGGCGCGGGCGGCGCTGGAGCAGGCCGAACGGCTCGCCGAGGTGCTCAACGAACTGCTCGCGGCGGCCCGGGCGGCGCGGGCGGTGGGTGCGGAGCCGTTGGACCTCGGGGTGGAGCTGTCCGCGATCGCCGAGGAGTGGCGGGAGCCGTTGCGCAGCGTCGGGCGGGCGCTGCGGGTGCGGGTGCCCGAGGGGCTGCTGGCCCGGGCCACGCCCGCGCGGCTGCGGGAGGCGATCGGCGTGCTGCTGGACAACGCCCTGCGGCACGGCGAGGGCCAGGTCGTGGTGTCCGCGCGCAGCGACGAGGGGACCGTGGTGGTGGAGGTCGCGGACGGGGGCGCGGGCGTGCCGGACGGGCTGGCCGGGCACATCTTCGAGCGCGGCGTGTCCGGCGGCGGGTCGACCGGGGTGGGGCTGGCGCTGGCGCGGGCGCTGATCGACGCCGACGGCGGGCGGCTGGAGCTGTCCACCGCCCGGCCCGCGACGTTCACCGTCTACCTGCCGGTGCCGAAGGCGGACGACGTGGTGGGCGTGACTTGGCGCTCCGACCTCACGCCTCGCTAGCCGTCCCGGGCCTTCCGGTCGGCCCGGTGTCCGTTGTGGACACCGTGTTCGCGGTCGGGGCAGTCGCAGTGGGGGCGGTTGCAGTCGGGGCCGACACGGTCGTAGCCGGGGCAGAAACGGTCGGGGCGGACACGGCGGTCATGGCGGGCTGCCCGGTTTCGGCGGGTTGCCCGTCGGCGGCGGGGCGGTCGAACTCGTCGGCGGCGGGCCGGGGCAGCAGGCCGACCGCACCGCGCACCACCTGCGCCCACACCAACCGGCCGAACAGGTAGTGGCAGGCCACGTCCTCGCTGCTGAACCGGGCCCAGTCGTACCGGTTGCCCTGCTCCCGCCAGAACACCTCGAAACCCTCGCCGTCGGCGACCAGGCACCAGGCGTTGTCCGCCTCCGCCCCGACCGACACCACCTCGGCGGGCACCCCGACGGCCAGCAGCCAGCCCTGGATCGACTCGGCGTTCATCGGACCTCCTCCAGGTACCCCAACGCGACCAGTTCGGCGACCGGGTAGGTGGTCCGGTACCGGACCCCGCCACCGGCCTGCCCGAACCACTCGGCGGACAACGTGAACCAGACCGGCAGCGCACGGGCCACCCGGTAGCGGTAGTACCCCGCGTCCAGCGCGGCGGGCGGCAACGATCGCGCGGTGAACGGCGTGCCGGCCTCCGACAACACCCGACCTTCGGGACTGCCGAACCGGTCCAACTCCACCCCTACCGCGAGCACCCCGGGCTGCCCCTGCTCGTACCCGCCCTCCGGGAACAACTCGGCGGGCGGCCACGCGTACTCCGGCGGGTCGGACCGGACCAGGAACCGCCGGTCCCAGTCCCGTTCGTGCATCCCCGCCTGCGGGTCGTAGCCGTCGGTCAGCGCCGGATCGGGCTCCTGCGCGGAACCGTGCCGCAACCTCGGCCGGTCCTGCGCGGAGGCGTCCACCAGGTGCCCGTCGGGATGCCCTTGCGGCTCGAACCTGAGTCCCGGCGCGAAGTCCTGCTCCTCGGGCGGGGCGGGGAGTTGGCGGGAAGGGGCGGACTGGGCCGGCGGCAGGAAGCCGCCGGGGAACATGTGGAGGAAGAACAGCGCGGTGGCGTCGTCCGCCGGTCGGGCTTCCCGCGCGGCACGCTGCGGCGCGGCGACGATCTCGGTCGGCACGACCGCCGACCCCTGCCCGGTTCCGATGACCCCGGACATCGATCCGAACGCCCCACCGGCCACGGAGAAGCCCTGCCCGGGAACGAACCGGTCCGGCACGGAACCGGGCGGGAAGCCCTGGCCGGGTCCGCCGCGCACCACCGTGTCACGGCCACCGGTCGCCGGCGGCAGGACCGCGAAGCCCAACGCCGCGTCCTCCCGTGCCTTGGCCGACGCCTCCGCGCGAGCGGAGTCCTTTGTGGACTGGGGCGTGTCCTTCGCTTGGCCCTGACCGGCGTCCTTGGCCTGCCCGCTCTGACCCGCGTCCTTGCCCTGGCCGCCCTGGTTGCCTTGTCCCGCTTGGGTTCCCTGGCCGGACTGGCCGCCGGGCGACTGACCCGGCTCCTTCGTCGACGGCGGGCCGGCCTGCGCGCCGGTCTGCGCACCGCGCTGGTCCGCCCGCTGCCCGGCCTGCTGACCCTGTTGCCCCGCCTGGCCCTGTTGCCCCGCCTGACCTTGCTGAGCCGCCTGGCCCTGCTGTCCTGCCTGCCCTTGGACCCCCGCGACCTGCGACTGCACCGCCGGAGCACCGGCCGCGACCGCGCCACCGACCGGACCCGCCCCACCGACCGGCCCGGAAGACGCACCACCAGGCCCGCCGAAACCGGGCGCCTGCGGAGCGTTCGCACCCGGTGCGGGAGCGGTGGGCTGCTGCGCGGCCGGCGCGTGGGTGTCCACCGGCAGCACCGGGCGGTCCAGGACGGCTGCGGCCGAGGACGTCACCGTGTCCGCGCTCCGACCGACCGTTTCCACGACCGGGCCGACGTCGACCGCGCCGCCGCCCGTCACCGGGGCGACCACCTGGTTGACCAGGTGGTCCAGGCCGGGGGCGTGGCCGCGGCCGGGACCGTTGCCGGGGTTGCCGCCAGAGCCGTTGCCAGAGCCGTTGCCAGGACCGTGGTCGGAGCCGTGGTGGGAACCGTGATCCGGGCCGTTGTCCCGTCCGGGTGCGACGTTCTCCACCGCTCCGTGCACCACGTCCGCAGCGCCCTGCACGGTCCGGTCGACGGCGTCCACGGTGCCCCGCACGGTCCGGTCGACCGTTTCGACCGCGCCGTGCACCACGTCTCCGGTCGTGTCGAGCACCGGGTCGACGATCGCGCCGACAGTGTCCGTGACACCACCGATCAGGCCGCCACCCTGTTGTCCCCCACCGAGCACGGCACCCAGCAGGCCGCCGCTCTGGCCACCACCTTGGCCGCTTCCTTGACCACCGGGAACGCCGGGCTGGCCGCCCTGACCGCCCTGCTGTCCCTGGCCGTCCTGCTGTCCGCCGCCGAGCAGGTCGCCGAGCAGGCCACCACCCTGCTGACCGCCACCGGTCAGGTTGCCCGGCAAGCCACCCTGGCCGCGGTCCTGGGCCGGGGCATCCCCCGGCGCGTACCCGTCGGGACCGTGGACGCCCGGGTTCGCGTTGACCGGGTTCCGGCCCACGCCGATCAGCACGCCCGTGTCGAGCCGGATCGCGTCGGCCAGCGTGTTGGTCAGGTGGCTGACGTTGGCGGCCGTGCCGCGCAACACCGTGTCGAGACCGAGCAGCGCGGTCGGGTGGCCGGCGGCGGCGGCCTGGTTGGCGGCGTCGCTGTTCTTGGCCAGGTTGACCAGTTCCCGCACGATCTCGACCTTCGCCGCGCCCACCTGCTGGGCGGCGTGGTCGAGCCGGTCGGCGGCGGCGGTGCAGCCCCGGACGGTCTGGTCCAGCCGGCCGTCGGGGGCGGTGAAGCTGTTCCAGTGCCGGCGGGCCGCGTCGCCCGCCTCGCCGGTCATCGCGGTCAGCGCCTTGCCCGCGGAGCCGTCGGACTCGCCGGCGAGGGTGCGGAGCCCGGTGCCCGCCTCCCGCCAGGCGGCGGCCGACGAGCGCAGCGCGTCCTCGTCGGCTTTCGGCCAGGCGACCCCGGCTCTGGCGGCGACCTCGGCGAGTTCGGCCGGCAGCTCGATCCCCATGTCGGTGCCCCCTGTGTCAGACCGCGCCGAGCGCGGTGCTGTTGCCGTCGTCGACCTCGCGGTAGGTGCGCGCGGTCTCGGCGAACCGCTCGCCGACGCCGCCGAGCGCGGGCCCGAGGTCACCGAGCCCGGTCAGCGCGTCGGCCGACGGCCGCACGTGCGACGAGGCGAAGCTCTGCCCGATGGCGTCGTCGCCCCAGCAGGCGCCGAACGAGTCGAGCGCCCCGCCCAGGTCGCCGAAGATCCTGCCGGCCCGTTCGGCGAACGCGGTGAAGTCGGCCGCGCCGGCGCCGAGCTTCGCGAGGTCGGTCTCGAACCCGGTCATCCCGATCCCCTCGGCGTCTCCACGTTGAGCCAGTCGCGCTGGTCGAAGTCCTCGTCGTCATCGACGGCCCGTGGCCGCTCCGGTGGCGGCGGCGGCGCGATCTCCTCGGGCCGCAGGTCCGCCGTGCCGCGCAGCAGGGCCTCCGGGTCGGTGCCGGCCGGCAGCACCGGACCCAACGCGCGGTACGTCCGCTCGGCCCCCGCGGCGACGGCCTCCTGGGTGGTCCGCAGGATCAACCGGGCCAGCTGTGCCGGCCGCAACCGGTAGGCGGCGTCGGTCAGCTCCAGGTCGGTCAACGTGCCCTGCGCCCCGACCGTCGCGGTCACCGAGCCGTCGGGGCTGGACGCCGACGCGCTGATCCCGGCCAGGTCACGCTGCACGGACGCGAGCTGGTCACGGCTGCGCCGGTAGTCGGCCAGCAGCTCGTCAACCTGGGCGCGGTGATCGGTCGTCACGGCCACCTCCGGTCTACACCGTCGCCGGGCATGGTCGTCGGTCGCGCGTTGGACGTTGCGGCGCGCACCCCGGTTCCCGCCCGCCCGGGGGATTTCCCGGGACACCCGACGACACATCTGCGGGCCGACCATCGGCAGGTTGCCACATCTGGAAAGCGATCATCCGGCGGCAGACGGTTCGCGAAGGAACCGTCCTGCCCGTGACCTTCAGCCCCGCAGCGCCCGCACCACCCGCGACGGGCTGGGGCGGCCCAGCTGCTCGGCCATCCACGCGCTGGCGTCGCACAGCTTGTCCAGGTCCACGCCGTGCTCGATGCCCAGACCGTCCAGCATCCACACCAGGTCCTCGGTCGCGAGGTTCCCGGTGGCGGACTCGGCGTAGGGGCAGCCACCCAGGCCACCGGCCGACGAGTCGACGGTCCGCACGCCGGCCCGCAGAGCCGCGTAGGTGTTGGCCAGCGCCTGCCCGTAGGTGTCGTGGAAGTGCACCGCCAGTCGGTCCACCCGGTCGAAGCCGCCGATCAGCGCGGTCACCTGGCCGGGGGTCGCGACGCCGATCGTGTCGCCCAGCGAGAGCTGGTCGCAGCCCAGGTCCAGCAGCTTCTTGCCGACCCCGACCACCTGCTCGCGGGCCACCGGCCCTTCCCACGGGTCGCCGAAGCACATCGACACGTAACCGCGCACCCGCAGCCCCTCGGCCTTCGCGCGCGTCACCACCGGGTCGAACATGGCGAACTGCTCGTCCAGCGACGAGTTCAGGTTCTTCCGCGCGAACGTCTCGGTCGCGCTGGCGAAGATCGCGATGTGCTCGACGCCCGCCTTCAACGCCCGGTCCAGGCCGCGTTCGTTGGGCACCAGCACCGGGTACGCGACACCGGCGCGCCGGTCCAGGCCGGCCAGCAGCTCCTCGGCGTCGGCCAGCTGCGGCACCCACCCGGGGTGCACGAAGCTGGTCGCCTCCAGGATCCTGCCTCCCGCGTCGGCGAGCCGGTCCAGGAATTCCAGCTTCACGCCGACCGGGACGATCGAGTCCTCGTTCTGCAAGCCGTCGCGCGGACCGACCTCCCAGATGGTGACGCTCTCCGGGAGCCCCTCGCCGACGACCCGGTCCGGCAGTCCGACCTCACGCGCGCCCATCGCTGACCCTGTCCTCCGGCTGGAAGTCGTCTTCGGGGTTGTCGTTGATCTCCCGGTACAGCATGGAGTGCACCCGCTCCACGCCCGGGATGTCGTCGAACTCCAGCGGCTCGTCGGACGCCGACTCGATGATCAGCGTGCCGCAGCCCAGGACCCGGTCCAGCAGGCTGTGCTCGAAGCGCACGCTGTTGATGCGGGTGAGCGGGATGTCCAGGCCGGTGCGCTTGAGCACGCCCTCCCGGTACATCACGCGGTCGCTGGTGACGATGAAGTGGGTGGTGCGCCAGCGGATCACCGGGGCCAACGCCAGCCACGCCACCAGGACCGACCCCACCACGGCGATGGAGATCCAGGCGACCGACGCCCAGGACAGGTCGGACACCAGCGCGGCCAGGTAAGCGCCGCCACCGACGACGAGGAGGAACGCCGACACCGGCAGGAGCAGCATCTTCCAGTGCGGGTGCTTGTGGATCACGACGTGCTCGCTGGGGCTGAGCAGGTCGTCCGGGTAGGCCACGACGGTCCTTTCGCCAGGCGCGGGTGCCGGCCCTCACCGTACCCGGAGGTGCACCACGTCCCCGGCGGAAACCGTGTGGCTCACCCCCGCTTCGTCGCGCACGACGAGCGTGCCGTCGACCTCCACCGAAAGCGCGGTGCCGGACAGTTGGCTGCCGGACGGTCGGGCTCCTGACGATCGGCTTCCTGCCAGTTGACCACCGGACGATCGACCACCGGACGAGTGGCTGCCGGACGAGTGGCTGCCGGACGAGTGGCTGCCGGACGAGTGGCTGCCGGACAGTTCGACGCGGACCGATCGGCCGAGGGTGCCGCAGTGCGCGCGGTACTCGTCCAGCAGGCCGGTGCTCCCCGGGTCGCCCCCGGCGGCACGCCAGTCCTGTTCGAGGGCGGCCAGTTCGTCCAGCAGCGTGCCGGCGACTTCCGCGCGGTCCAGGGGTTCGGCGGCGTGCTCCTGCAGGCTGGTCGGCCGCAGCCCGCCCGCGCCCGGCTCGACGTCCGGGGGCAGCTCGGCGACGTTCAGGCCGATGCCGACGATCACGCCGTGGTCCGGGGTGATCTCGGCCAGCACACCGGCCGCCTTCCGACCGGCTACCAGCAGATCGTTGGGCCACTTCAGCTCGGCCTTGACGCCGACCGACGCCGCGGTGCGGACCAGCGCGACCCCGGCCAGCAGCGTCAGCCACGGCAACCGGTGGGCGGGCACCCCGTCCGGGCGGAACAGGGCGCTGAGGTAGAGGCCACCATCGGGCGACTTCCAGCTGCGCCCACGCCGGCCCTGGCCGGCGGTCTGCTCCTCGGCGACGAGGACGGTGCGGTCCTGCGTCGCGCCCCGCAGGTCCGCGTTGGTCGAACCGGTGGAGGCGACCACGTCGAGCTTGGCGTAGCGCCCGGCGAGCCGGGCGCGGAGGGCGGCGACATCCAGAGGCGTGCTCACGGGGGAAGAGTAGGAGCGACCCGCCCCACGCGCTTCGTCGGAGCGGTGTGGAGGTGGGACGAGCCGCTGGTGACCAAGCCTGCAACCTCCACCGCGCTGGAGGTCAAGAGAGCGGTCCCGGCGCGCCGCCGGGTGACACCGTGAGGTGGGCTACTCCCGGGTCACCTGGTGTGAAGGGCTGGTTAAGCTGCCCGGCCATGAGCAGTGCGACCGCCCCCATCGGCGAGGAGCCGGACGTCCACACCACGGCCGGGAAGCTGGCCGACCTGTACCGCCGCGACGACGAGGCCGTGCACGCCGGGTCCGCGCGGATGGTGGAGAAGCAGCACGCCAAGGGCAAGAAGACCGCCCGCGAGCGGATCGACCTGCTGCTCGACCCCGGCTCGTTCGTGGAGCTGGACGAGCTGGCGCGGCACCGCTCGACGAACTTCGGGCAGGACCGGAACCGCCCCTACGGCGACGGCGTGGTGACCGGCTACGGCACCGTCGACGGCCGCCCGGTGTGCGTGTTCAGCCAGGACGTCACGGTCTTCGGCGGCTCGCTCGGCGAGGTGTACGGCGAGAAGATCGTCAAGGTCATGGACCTGGCGATCAAGACCGGCCGGCCGATCGTCGGCATCAACGAGGGCGGCGGCGCGCGCATCCAGGAGGGCGTCGTCTCGCTCGGCCTGTACGGCGAGATCTTCCGCCGCAACGTGGCCGCGTCCGGCGTCGTCCCGCAGATCTCGCTGATCATGGGCGCGAACGCGGGCGGCCACGTCTACTCGCCCGCGCTGACCGACTTCGTGGTGATGGTCGACCGGACGTCCCACATGTTCATCACCGGCCCGGACGTGATCAAGACCGTCACCGGCGAGGACGTGGGCTTCGAGGAGCTGGGCGGCGGGCGCACGCACAACACCAAGTCCGGCAACGCGCACTACCTGGCGGGCGACGAGGAGGACGCCGTCGCCTACGTGAAGGAACTGCTGTCCTTCCTGCCCGCGAACAACATGTCCGAGCCGCCGGTGTTCGACGCGCCGGACGACGTGGTGACCGGCTCGATCGAGGACTCGGTCAGCGCCGAAGATCGCGAGCTGGACACTTTGATCCCGGACTCGGCGAACCAGCCCTACGACATGCACGAGGTCATCACCCGCGTGCTGGACGACGGCGAGTTCCTGGAGGTCCAGCCGCTGTTCGCGCCCAACATCCTGGTCGGCTTCGGGCGGGTGGACGGCCACTCGGTGGGCATCGTGGCCAACCAGCCGACCCAGTTCGCGGGCTGCCTGGACATCGACGCGTCCGAGAAGGCCGCGCGGTTCGTGCGGACCTGCGACGCGTTCAACATCCCGGTGCTGACGTTCGTCGACGTGCCGGGCTTCCTGCCGGGCACCGACCAGGAGTGGAACGGCATCATCCGGCGCGGCGCGAAGCTGATCTACGCCTACGCCGAGGCCACCGTCCCGCTGGTCACCGTGATCACCCGGAAGGCGTACGGCGGCGCGTACGACGTGATGGGCTCGAAGCACCTGGGCGCGGACATCAACCTGGCGTGGCCGACGGCGCAGATCGCGGTCATGGGCGCGCAGGGCGCGGCGAACATCGTGCACCGCAAGACGCTGGCGAACGCCGCGAACGAGGGCCAGGACGTCGACGCGCTGCGGGCGCGGTTGCAGCAGGAGTACGAAGACGCCCTCTGCAACCCTTACGTGGCAGCGGAACGCGGCTATGTCGACTCTGTGATCCCACCCTCCTACACGCGGTCGTACGTCGCGCGGGCGCTGTCGATGCTCCGCGACAAGCGCGAGGTGCTGCCGCCCAAGAAGCACGGGAACATCCCGCTATGACCACGCCCCCTTACCTGCGGGTCGTCCGGGGCAACCCGGACGACGTCGAACTGGCCGCCCTGACGGCGGTGGTGGCCGCCCTCGCCTCCGCCGGAGGCTCCACCGAGACCCGTTCGCGGCCCTCGGCCTGGGCCGACCGCTCGCGACTGGTCCGCAACGCCCTGCCCCACGGGCCGGGCGCCTGGCGGTCGTCCGCCCTTCCCCACTGACCTCGCCCACCGACCTCGCCACTGGGACGACGAACCGACCGAGGCGACAGCACGCCGAGGCGACACGCGGAACGCCCGGCCGGGACCTCTCCGGAGCGGGCGTTTCGTCATGGAGAGCGCCGCAGGCAAGTACCGGACGACGGGTTCAGCAGTCGACGCGGCGGCTGCTCACCTGCACACCGTCGCCCAGCACCACGACCTCGCGGCAGCGGACGCCCTCGGGCAGGTGGAAGCGCAGGCGCATCCAGACGTTGCCGCCCGGCGCGTGCCGGCGGGTGGCCACCACCTCGACGCCGTCCACCGCCACCGCCGACGGCACGCGGGACGGGTCGCCCTCGGAGCGGACGGCCGCCGCCACCGCGTCCACCACGCGGTGCTCGACCCGGTCGGAGCCGCTCGCGAACGGCCAGAAGGGGACTCCGTAGCCGACCGGATCGGTGGACACCACCCGCGCCGCCACCGCCAGCAAGAGGGCGACGGGCACGAGCAACCACCACCGGCGCCGACCACGAGCCCGGTCGGTCCGGCGGACCACCAGAGCCCAGCGCTGCACACCCCCGAGGTTGCCCAAGGTCGTCCGCGCGCGCATCGGTAGATCTACGCAGCCACCCGACCGGGTGCGGAGAACCGCACCCGGCACGCGGTTAGGGTGCCGTCGTGCGATTCGTGCTTGCTTCCGCCTCCCCCGCCCGCCTTACCGTCCTGCGCAACGCCGGAGTGGAGCCCGTGGTCCGGGTCTCCGGCGTGGACGAGGACGCGGTGGCCGCCTCGCTGGACAACCCCGAGCCCGCCGGGCTCGTCACCGCGCTGGCCGTCGCCAAGGCGGAAGCCGTCGCGGCCGACGAACGGGACGCCGTGGTGGTCGGCTGCGACTCGATGCTGCTCACGCCCGACGGCCGGGTCCAGGGCAAGCCGGGCACCGTCGAGGTCGCCCGGGAGCGCTGGGGCGGGATGGCCGGCTCCACCGGCACGCTGCTCACCGGACACGCGGTGCTCAGGATCGTCGGTGGGCGGATCGTCGACCGGGCAGCGGACCACCAGGCGACGGTGGTGCGGTTCGGCAAGCCCACCGAGGACGAGTTGGAGGCGTACCTGGCCTCCGGCGAACCGCTCGGCGTCGCGGGCGCGTTCACCCTGGACGGCCGGGGCGGGTGGTTCGTGGACGGGATCGACGGAGACCCGTCCAGCGTGATCGGCATCAGCCTGCCGCTCACCCGCGGGCTGCTCAGCCGGATCGGCGTCCGGGTGTCCGACATCTGGTAGCCGTTGTCACACTTCCGCTGATCCGGGAAGCTCCCCCGGGTAGAAGGCGTTGGGGGAGCCGATGGACGAATTGCTGACGCGCCGCCGTCACATCGACTTCGGGCGCAGGACGAACACCGGCTGTCACGGCTGACCGCCGTCCCAGTCGACCCTGCGCACACCCCGGAGCCGAAATGTCGTTCGTCCGCACGTACACCAAGCCGAAGGTCTTCGGCATCACCGTGCTCGCCGCCCTGGTGCTGGGCGCGCTCGCCGGCTACCTCGCCAAGTCCGCCGGGCTCGGCCGGCTGACCACCACCCTGGAGAAGGTCGGCGACGTCTTCACCAGCCTGCTCCAGTTCACCGTCATCCCCCTGGTCTTCACCGCGATCGTCGTCGGCATCACCAGCCTGCGCAGGCTGGGCAGCTCCCGCGCCGCCCGGCTCGGCGGCAAGACGCTGCTGTGGTTCGCCGTCACGTCGCTGATCGCGGTGCTGGTCGGCCTCGCGATCGCGCTGGTCTTCAAGCCCGGCACCGGGGTCCAGGTGGCGCCGACGGAGTCCGCGCTCAAGCGCCTGGCCAGTCGGGAAGGCGGCTCGTGGAGCACGCTGCTGGACACCCTCGTGCCGTCCAACCTGTTCTCCGCGTTCACCGAGGGCAAGGTGCTCCAGGTCGTCTTCATCGCGATCCTGGTCGGCTTCGCCGCCTACGCGCTCGGTGAGAAGGCCGCGCCGTTCGTCGACCTCACCCGCTCGGCGTTCGACCTGGTGCAGAAGATCGTCGGTTGGATCATCCTGCTCGCCCCGCTCGGCGTGTTCGGCCTCATCGGCACCGCGTTCGCCACCTACGGCAACTCGTTCGTCCGCCCGCTGTTCAGCCTGATCGCCGCCGTGTACGGCGGCACGCTGATCGTGCTGTTCGTGGTCTACCCGATCCTGCTGCGGTTCGTCGGCAAGGTCAGCCCCTTGACGTTCTTCGGCAAGGCGTGGACGGCCATCCAGTTCGCGTTCGTGTCCCGCTCCTCCGGCGCGACGCTGCCGCTGAGCCGCCAGACCGCCGCGAACCTCGGGGTGGACAACGACTACGCCTCGTTCGCCGTGCCGCTGGGCACCACCACGAAGATGGACGGATGCGCGGCCGTGTACCCGGCGATCGCCACGGTGTTCATCGCCAACCTCTTCGGCATCCAACTCGGCGTCTGGCAGTACGTGGCGATCGTCGCGGTGGCCGTGTTCGGCGCGCTCGCCACGGCCGGCACCACCGGCTGGTTCACCATGCTGACCCTGACCCTGGGCGCGGTGAACCTCCCGCCCGAGGTCATCGCGACCGGCGTGGCCGTGGTCTACGCGATCGACCCGATCCTCGACATGGTCCGCACCGCCACCAACGTGGCCGGCCAGATCACCGTGCCGGTCCTGGTCGCCCGCTCCGAGGGCCTGCTGGACGACGAGATCCTCAACGCCCCCAGCGAGCCGCCCCTGCTCAGCGCCCCGCGCGAGGCCGTGCCCGCCTGACCCCTCGATCCCGACCCGCCGACGGCCGCCAAGCCTCCTCCGAGGCTTGGCGGCCTGATCATCCGCGGCGAGACGAGCCGGATCATCTGCGGGAAGACGATCGGCAGGCAGATCGGGGCAACCGTCGAGACGCGGACGATCGGCAGCGAGATCATCTCCCGCACGAGCGGAGCTGGCCGGCACCGGGCGAAACGTCGGGCCAGCCGGGTAGCTGGTCCTGGTGGTTGACGACGGCCGTGCACCCCAGTTCCGTCTTGGTCCCCACCAGCGAGAACACCTGAGCGAAGCGGCGTGGGCAGTCGACCCCGGACGCACACGCCCGCTGCACGGCCACCACGTCGGCCACGGCGTCGGCGTTCACGTCGTGCAGGCCCAGGTAAGCCCCGCTCGACACGTAAGGCAGCTGCGCCCGCGACCACGCGTTCGCCCGGCGCACCAGCACCTCGCCCCACACCTCGTTGCCGACCGCCCCGCGCACCAGGCACACCGCCACCTCGGCGTCCACGCACTCCAGCGACCGGTCGGTGATGGCGGCGCCCGACGAGGCGATGGTCAGCTCGAAGATGTAGCGCCCGGACGCCCCGTTGATCCGGATCCGGCCCGAGCCCTGGCCGACCAGCAGCTCCACCGCGTCCTTCCCCACGTCCTGCTTCACCACCGGCTGGCACGCCGTGGCGCCGCAGCGCAGCTCGTCCGGTGGCGGTTCGACGCTCTGGGGCGCCGGCGCGGGGGGCCGCAGCGACCAGGCGAAGGCCATGCCCGCGACGGTGACGAGGACAGCAGCGCACGCGGTGAGCAGCGCGGCTACCTGCGGGCGTGTCACGATTCCCGATTGTTCCACCCGCACGTGAGCTGTCTCTCCGTTACGACGTACTGACGGGTCACTAAACTTCCCGACCATTGCCACCCGTACCGCGTTGCCAGGAGGTAGGACGTCGTGTCGCTGCGCAAGGTCCTCGTCGCCAACCGCGGTGAGATCGCCGTCCGGGTCATCCGAGCCTGCCGGGACGCCGGTCTGGCCAGCGTCGCCGTCTACGCGGACCCGGACCGCGACGCGCCGTTCGTCCGCCTCGCCGACGAGGCGTTCGCCCTGGGCGGCAGCACGCCCGGCGACAGCTACCTCTCGGTCGACAAGCTGCTCGACGCCGCCAAGCGCGCCGGCGCGGACGCGGTGCACCCCGGCTACGGGTTCCTGTCCGAGAACGCCGACTTCGCGCAGGCCGTCATCGACGCGGGCCTGACCTGGGTCGGACCGACCCCGCAGGCCATCCGCGACCTGGGCGACAAGGTGACCGCCCGGCACATCGCGATGCGCGCGGGCGCGCCGCTGGTGCCCGGCACGAAGGACCCGGTGGCCGGGCCGGACGAGGTGGTGGCGTTCGCGCGGGAGCACGGTCTCCCGGTGGCCATCAAGGCGGCCTTCGGCGGCGGCGGGCGCGGCCTGAAGGTGGCCCGCACGCTGGAGGAGATCCCCGAGCTGTTCGACAGCGCGGTGCGCGAGGCGGTCACCGCCTTCGGGCGCGGCGAGTGCTTCGTCGAGCGCTACCTGGACAAGCCGCGGCACGTCGAGGCGCAGGTGCTGGCCGACCGGCACGGCAACGTGGTCGTGGTCGGCACCCGGGACTGCTCGCTCCAGCGCCGGCACCAGAAGCTGGTGGAGGAGGCGCCCGCGCCGTTCCTCACCGACGAGCAGCGCGCCGCCATCCACACCTCCGCGCGGGCGATCTGCAAGGAGGCCGGCTACCACGGCGCGGGCACCGTCGAGTACCTGGTCGCGCTGGACGGCACCATCTCGTTCCTGGAGGTCAACACCCGGCTCCAGGTCGAGCACCCGGTCAGCGAGGAGACCGCCGGCATCGACCTGGTGCGCGAGCAGTTCCGCATCGCGGCCGGCGAGCGGTTGCGGTTCACCGAGGACCCGACCCCGCGCGGTCACTCGATCGAGTTCCGCATCAACGGCGAGGACGCGGGCCGCAACTTCCTGCCCGCGCCCGGCACCGTGACGACGTTCGTCGCGCCGTCCGGTCCGGGTGTCCGGGTGGACGCGGGCGTGGAGAGCGGCACCGTCATCGGCGGGCAGTTCGACTCGCTGCTGGCCAAGCTGATCGTCACCGGCGAGGACCGCGCGCAGGCCCTGGAACGGGCGCGGCGGGCGCTGGACGAGATGGTCGTGGAGGGCATGGCGACCGTGCTGCCGTTCCACCGGCTGGTCGTGCGCGACCCGGCCTACGTGGGCACGGACGAGGGCTTCACCGTGCACACCCGGTGGATCGAGACCGAGTTCGACAACACCGTCCCACCGTTCACCGACGGCGCGCAGGTCGAGGAGGACGAGCCGCGGCAGACCCTGGTGGTCGAGGTCGGCGGCCGGCGGCTGGAGGTGTCGCTGCCCGGCGACCTGGCGGTGGGGGCGGCGTCGGTGAAGGCGGGCGCGAAGGCCAAGCCGCGCAAGCGCGGCGGCGGCCGGAGCGGCGCGGCGGTGTCCGGTGACGCGGTGGCGGCGCCGATGCAGGGCACCATCGTCAAGGTCGCGGTGGAGGACGGGCAGCAGGTCGAGGCGGGCGAGCTGATCGTCGTGCTGGAGGCCATGAAGATGGAGAACCCGGTGATCGCGCACAAGGCGGGCACGGTGACCGGTCTCGCCGCCGAACCCGGCGCGACGGTCACCCAGGGCACCGTCCTGTGCGAGCTGAAGGCATAGGCTCACCCGCGTGGGCGAACGGGACATCCGGATCGGGGACGCGGAGCGCGAGCAGGCGCTGCGACTGCTCGGCGAGCACCTCGGCGAGGGCCGGCTGGACGTCGACGAGTACGGCGACCGCTCGGCCCGGGTCACCGCGGCGAAGACCCGCGGCGAGCTGCTGGCGCTGTTCGGCGACCTGCCCGCACCGCACCCGCGATTCGCGCAGGCCGTCCCGCTGCCGTCGGTGCAGCCGTCGGTGCAGCCGCCGGTCCGGCGCGGCTTCCGGCTGGACCCGAGGCTGGCCGCCGCCATCGTGCCGGCGGTCGGCGTCCTCTGCGTGGTGCTGTTCGTCTTCGGGCTCCGCAACCCGTTCGTCTTCGTGCTGATACCGGTGGTGGCGATGCTCGTCGGACGGATGGGCAACCGGCGTTGACCCTGCTCCTGCTCGACCTGGACGGCGTGCTGCGCCGGTTCGGCCCGGACACCGCGATCGAGGACCGCTTCGGGCTGCCGCACGGCACGCTCGCCTCGGTGGCGTTCTCGCTCGCGGGCCCGGCCCTGGTCGGCGAGGTCACCGACGAAGAGTGGCGAACGGCGCTGGGCGCCCGACTTTCGGATGAATTCGGACCCGATCGGGCGAAAAACGCGGTGACTGCCTGGAGTCGGGTCGGCGAGGTCGTCCCCGAGGCGTTGGCGCTGGTCAGAAAGGTCCGATCACACCATCGGGTGGCTTTGTTCAGCAACGCGACCACCCGCCTGCCCGAGGACCTGCGCAGGCTCGGGCTCGACCGCGAGGTGGACGACGTGGTGACGTCGGCGCTGATCGGGGCGGCCAAGCCGACGCCCGAGGCGTTCCGGCGGGCGCTGGGGCAGCTCCGGGTGTCCGCCGACGAGACCGTGTTCTGCGACGACAACGCCGAGAACGCCGCCGGAGCGGTGGCCGTGGGCATCGACGGGGTGCACGTGCCGGACGTCGCCGCGCTGCGCGCGGCCCTGGCCGACCGCGGACTGCTCGATGGCTGACTTCCTGCTGCTCGTGCTGCACGACCGCGACGAGGCCGCCGGGCTGGCCCGCGAACTCGCCGGTCGGGGCTGGACGCCGTGCGCCGTGCACAAGGACCTGCTGGCGGGCGAGGACGACGCCGAGGACGCGGACTGGGTGGTCGAGCTGACCACCGCGCCCGACGGCACGCCCGCGCACGCCCACCGCGCCGAGCTGGAAGCGCTGGTGGAGCCCTATGACGGGTTCGTCGGCGACTAGGGTCGCGGCCATGGAGCCCGTGCAGCTCACCGCGGGCGAATTCACCCTCGACCAGCTGACCGTCGCCGACGGGCCGGCGCTGCTGACCGTGCTGGACGACCGGGAGATCCGGCGCTGGCTCGCCGGCTACGTGCTGGACGACGAGCGGGCCGCGCGGGCGTTCGTGGGGTTCCGGGCCTGGCAGTGGGCCAACGGCCGGCGCTACTCGTGGGCGGTGCGCGACGCGGACGGTGCGCTCGCGGGCGAGGTCGGGCTGCGGGACGTGGACCACCACGACCGGACCGTGCTGGCGTTCTGCTGGACGGCGGCGGCCCACCGGGGCCGGGGTGTGGCGGCGTCCGCGCTGGGCGCGTCGCTGCGGTTCGGCTTCGACGTCGCGGGCCTGCACCGGGTCGGCTACCAGCACGCGGTGGCCAACCGGGCGTCCCGCCGGGTGGCCGAGAAGTGCGGCTTCCGGCTGGAGGGCACGCTGCGCGGTGCCGAACTGGTCGACGGCCGGCACCACGACCTGCTCCAGTGGTCCCGGCTGGCCACCGACTGACCCCGCCGGCTAGTCTCGCCGGCCATGGAGCCGGTCGAAATCAACGCGGGCGAGTTCTACCTGCGCCGACTCCGGGTGGACGACCGGGTGGACGACCGGGTGGCGCTGGTCGGCGGCGGCCGGTTCGCCGGGCTCGCCGAAGCCGGCGCGCACATCGCGGAACGGCAACGGCAGTGGGACGCCGACGAAACCTGCTCGTGGGCGGTTTGTGAACAGTTGTCGAACACCGCGGTCGGCGAGATCGCGATCTCCGCGGCCGGCGGGCTGTTCTGCTGGATCACCCCGGAACTGCGCGGAAAAGGCATCGCGACGCACGTGACGGAAGCGGTGACCGGCTTCGGGTTCGGTTTTCTGGCTCTCGACCAGGTCCAAGTCGAGCCTCGCGACAAAGCCGGTGAACGGGTAGCGCAAAAATGCGGTTTCGAGTCCGGCTCTCCACTTGGCGTGTGGACACGGCTACGGTAGGTGCTCATGAGGGCTGCTCGCTCGATCGTCGCGCTGACCGCGTTGGCGCTCGTAGCGTGCACGCCACTGCCCGAGAAGAAGGCCGACGGCCGGGTGGACGAACCACTCTCCGTGACCACGACCACCCCGCCACCACTGCCGCCGCGCCCCCAGGAAATCCCGTTGGACCAGGTGGACCCGTGCGCCGTGCTCTCCGCGGACCAGCGCACCCAGCTGAGCTTGGACAACCCGCCCAGCGCCTACGTGGAACCCGCCTTCGGCAACGCGAAGGCCTGCACCATCCGGAGCAACATCAGCGGGAACGTGGTCCGGCTGGCCCTCGTCACCGTCGAAGGCATCGGGGTGTGGCTCTCGGAGAACGCCCAGGTGGACGCCCGGCCCACCACGGTGGCGGGCTTTCCGGCGTTGACCGTGCGCACGCCGGGTCTGGACGAGGTGTGCAACGTGGAGGTGGACGTGGCGGAAGGGCAGTTCCTGGACGTGATGTTCCGCGACGGCGGGAACAAGACCAAGGTTAAACAGGACATTTTGTGCCAAGGAGCGCAACGTGCGGCAGAAGCGGCGGTCGCCGGTTTGCTGCAACCGGGCTGACCCACGCGGGGGAAGTGCGCTGCACCCACTCCCCGTTGTCACACCGTGTGGTTAAAGTGATCGTGCTGACGGGAACGAGCCGGCTCCAGCCGGCAGTCGGGCAGAGGAAGACGGGGAGGTCGTCCATGCCGTCGGAAGACCACGGTCGTGGTGGGGACACAGGCGGTACACCACCGCCGCTGTCGCACACCCTGAACGTGGACCCCACAGCGATACCCAGCCTCCGCAGCGCGTTCGCAGGCGCGCTGACGAAGCTGGACCAGCAGATCGAGCTGGCCATCACCGAGGTCAGGGTCCGCCCCTGGGCGGGTGACCCGGTCAGCGCGGACGCGGCCGAGCGGTTCAACGACCGGTCGGTCGAGTCGGGCGACTCGGCGCTGACCGCGTTGCAGGACTACCAGCAGCAGCTCAAGGGCGCCATGGACGCGCTGACGCTGGTCGAGCAGCAGTACCGGTCCATCGAGGACGACAACACCGGGTTGATGGAGCAGCAAGGCGGCTGCTGAGCCCGCCGCAGGCAAGGGGAATCTTGATGCCCGATGGACACCGCTGGAACGGGTACAGCCACGAAGAGCTCTACGAGAAGATCAACTCCGGGCCGGGCCCGCAGGCCTCGCACGCCTCGATGGAGCGCTGGGAGGGCGTCTCGGCCGCGTTGACCGAGATCAACTCCGAGCTGCACGCCGGCGTGCTGCGGTCCGGCGCGACCTGGGAGGGCGCGGCGGCCGACCAGGCCCGGACCGGGATGAACCCATTAGCCGCGTGGGCCGACGACGCCCGCGGCGGCGCCGAGGTCATGCGCCTGTCGGCGGAGTTGCAGGCCGACTACATCGCGAAGGCCCGCGCCGACATGCCGCCGCCGGTCAAGGTGAGCGCGGAGAACCCCGGCGTGCTGCTGACCGGGCTGGTGCACCTCGTGGGCGGCCAGACCGACTACGAGAAGCAGGAGAAGGCGCACAACGCGGCCGAGCAGCGGGCCCGTGAGGTGATGACCACCTACGCGTCCTCCACCACCTCGAACGTGAACACCCTCGGCCAGTTCCACCAGCCGCCGCAACTGGTCGTCAACACCACCGACGTGGTGCGCAACGACGCTACCGGCGTCGGCGGACCGGGCGGCTTCCACGGCGGCGGACCGCGCGGCGGGCACGGCTGGGGCCGTGGTCGCGGTGGGCGCGGCGGCCGGGTCGGGCGCGGCGGCTGGATGCCGCAGCAGCCCCAACAGCAGCAGCAGCAGAGGCCCGTGGGCCAGCCCGGTGGCGGGTCCACCGGCGTGTCGACGGCGGTCGGGACGACCACCCAGCCCGGCTCCTCCACCACCCGCACCGCGAACGGCGTGCCCGCCGGCACCCCGGCGCACCCGACGTTCGGTCCGGGCGGCGTGATCGGCGGCGTCGGCGCCGGCGGCGGCGGCGGGCAGGACCGCAAGAAGACCTCCGACACGACGACCGCGGAGCAGCACCAGGTCAACGCGACCGACCAGGCGCTGGGCCGCCCGGCCGGCACCACCGCGATCAGCTCGGCCGAGTTCGGCGCGATCGCGGCGACCAACGCGCACCACGCGGCGGCCGGTCCCGGCAGCGCGCCCGGCGCCTTGCCCGGCGCGGGCCAGCAGGGCGGCAACGACACCGTGCACAAGCGCGCGGTGGCGGCTCCCGCGCCCCAGCAGGCGTTCGACCCGTTCGGCGGGTTGGGCGGCGCACGGGCGGACGAGGAGGAGGACGGCGAGCACGACGGCGCCGACTACCTCCGGGAGACCGACGACATCTACGGCATCGGCGGGACCATCTCGCCACCGGTGATCGGGGAGAGCACCACCCACTGATGACGACGTTCGGTTTGGACCTGGGCACCAACGACCTGCGCGAGCCGGTGACGATCTCCGCGCTGGAGTTCGACGTGCTCTGGGAGCACCTGCGCCTGGAGACGATGCCGCTGGTGCTCAAGGTGCCCTCACCCGGCAAGACGCACGAGGAGCGGGCGGAGCTGGAGCGGCGGGCCTGGGCCGGCCTGGACAGCCGCGGCCTGGGCCGCCCGGTCTCCCTGGACCCGATGCTGGAGGACCTGCTGCACCTGCTCAACCGGCCGCAGCAGGAGGTCGACGGCCGGCTCTGGCTGGGGCGCAGCGTGCGGGTGCTGGCGGCGGCGAAGGGCCAGTCGGCGGTGCTCGCGGTGCTCGACGGCGACCGGCTCACGCTGCGCCCGGCGTCCGCCGAAGGCCTGCCCCGCGAAGCCCTCGGCGTGCTGCCGTCCGCGCCGCCGGGTCCGGGCCACTCGGTGACGCTGCCGAGCGCCGACCTGGACGCGGCGGCGGCCGCGGCCGGCACCCCGGACAACCTGGAGGCGGCGCTGCGGTCGCGGGGCGTGCGGCAGGAGGACGCGCACACCCTGGCCGAGATGTTCCGCGACGCGGGCCACCGGGGCCAGTTCGGCGCGGCGGCCCGGGACAAGTGGGGCAAGCGGGTCCGGCCGGAACACGTGGTCGCGTTCTTCGACAACCCGCACGGCCGGTACGTGCAGCTGCGCCGCGCGACGCCCGGTCAGCAGCCGTGGAGCACCATCTCGCCGACCGACCCGCGTCGTCTGGTGCAGCACCTGACCGACCTGCTCCCGCCTGCCGCGTGAGCCCGGTGCGCCGGGGCCCGTCCCCGGCGCCGACACCACCCACCACCGCTGAACCCAACACCGCTGGACACGCCTCCACGCGGACGCCGACGACCGTCCGCCCCGCAGCGCGCCCGACCCGGCGGCTCACGGCGTCCCCGTGGTGTCACCCGAGGGCGTCGAACCGGCGCTGGAGGCGCGCGGCCTCGTCGTCACGGCCCTGCGCCCGGTAGAGCTCCAACGCTTCCCGCCAGGTGACCCGAGCCTGCGCCGGCTGCCCGAGGGCCGGCTGCGACTGTCCCAGCCGGTCCAGCACCACCGCGGTCTCGTAGCGGTAGCCGAGGCGTTCGAACAGGGCGCGCGACTCCCGGTAGGACGCCACCGCCGCCGCGTGCCGGCCCGCCACGTGGTCGACCAGGCCGAGGGCGTCCAGCGCACCCGCCTCGCCGAACGCGTCGCCGGCCCGGCGGTGCAGGTCCAGCGCTCGCCGGGCGTGCTCGCGCGCCCGGTCGGCGTGACCGGCCAGGGCCGTGCACCGGGCGATCGGGACGAGGGCGTGCGCGACCCAGGACGGCTCGCCGGAGTCCTCCGCGATCCGCAGGGCCCGGCCGGCGTGGTCGAGCGCCACGTCCACGTCCCCCGCCAGCTCGGCGGCGAGCCCCACGACGTGGTGGGTAACGGCCCGCTGGACGACGTCGTCCACCTGGGGTGTGGCGGTCAGCACCAGGTCCAGGCGGTGCAACGCCTCGCCGGCCTGCCCGGACAGCGCGAGGGCGTGCGCCGCCGTCCGGTGCACCATCCACCGGGTGCCGGCCTCCAACCGGTCGGCCACGGCCAGGCTCGCCTGCCACGCCGCCAGGTACCCCCGGATGTCGCCGCGGCGGTGCTGGAACGAGTTCAGCGCCCACGCGAAGCGCGGCACCAGGTCGTGCCGGCCGAGTTCGGCGGCGGTCCACTGGGCGGCCAGCAGGCAGGCGTGTTCGGCCTCGAACCACACCATGGCGGCTTCGGCGTCGGGCAGGGACTGCGGCCGGCTGCCCGGCGACGGCGGCGGCAGGTCGGGAGCCGAGACGGGGGCCACCAGCCCGGCCCGGATCTGCCGGTCGCCCGCGTCGGCGGTGTGCAGGCAGGAGTCGACCAGCCGGCGCAGGGCCGTGCGCCGGACCTCCTCGGGCACGGCGGTGCGGGCGTGGTCGCGGGCGTGCAGGCGGATCAGGTCGTGCATCCGGTAGCGGCCGGCGCGGTCCCGGCCGAGCAGCGACGCCTGTTCCAGGCCGCGCAGCACGGCGGCGGTGCGGGACGCCGGCATCCCGGTGAGCCCCGCCGCGGCGGCCAGGCCGATGTCCGGGCCGGGTGCCACCCCGAGCAGGCCGTAGACGGTGGCCTGGTCGTCGGTGAGGGCGCGGACCGACCAGGACAGCACGGCGGGCAGGCCGGCGGCGGGGTCGTCGTCGTCCAGCGCGACCAGGCGGGTGGTCGCGTCGCGGAGTTCGGCGGCGGCTTCGGCCGGCGGCACCTCCGGGTTGGTGTGGGCGCGGCCCGCCACCACCGCCAGGGCCGGCGGGAAGCCCGCGCAGCAGGCGAGCAGCTCCGCCACGGCGGCCGGTTCGGCGGCGATCCGGTCCGCGCCGAGGCGCCGGGTCAGCAGCTCGCGGGCCTCGGCGTCGGACAGCACGTCCAACGGCAGGTGGCGGGCGCCGTGCCGGGTGACCAGGCGGGTCAGGTGGCGACGACTGGTGATCATCACCGTGCACGACGAGCCGCCCAGCAGCAGCGGGAGGACCTGGTCCGCGTCGGCGGCGTTGTCCAGCATGATCAGCATCCGCTTGTCCGCCACCAGGCTGCGGAACAGGGTGGCCTGGGCGTCCAGGGCGGCCGGTATCCGGGCCGGCGCCACGTCCGAGGCCTCCAGGAACCCGCGGACCGCGGTCGCGGGCTCGACCGGCCGGCCGGCGGGCGAGAAGCCGTGCAGGTCGACGAACAGCTGGCCGTCCGGGAAGCGGTCCAGGTTGCGGTGCGCCCATTCGAGCGCGAGCCACGTCTTGCCGATCCCACCCGGACCGGCCGGCGCACCGACCTGCGCCGCGGAGACGACCACCGTTGCGCCGCCCAGCTCGCCGGTCAGCCGGGCGAGGTGGTGGTCGCGGCCGACGAACGCGTGGGGCACCGAGGGGAGCTGGCGCGGTCGGGGCAGCGCGGGCTCCGGCTGCGGCACGTGGACGGTGATCCCGCCCGCCACCGTCTCGGCCTGCACCACCAGGCCGGTGACCGCGTCGGCCACCACCCGGTTGTCCCGGCCGGTGCCCGCTTCGTCTCCGCCCGGCCCGACCTCGCTCCGGCCGGTCTCACCCTGCCCGCCCTCGACCGTCATCGGCTCGGCCCCCGTCAGCGCCTCCCGGACGTCCCCGAGGGCAGCGAGCACGCACCGCGCGCCGGGCGTGTTCGCCCGGGCGGTGGCGCCCGGGTCGGCCACCGGGGAGCCGGGCGCCCGGGTCGGCGGCCGGGGATCAGGGGCCGGGGATCAGGGGCCGATGCCCCGGCACGGCCGGGTGCGCAGGTCGGCCACGTAGTCGTCCGGCGCGCCCGCCGCCTCGGCCGCGTCCGCCACCACGCCGATGTAGCGGGCCGACGGCAGGCCGCCCTCGTAGGCGTCGAGCACGTACAGCCAGGCCGTCACCGAGCCCTCCAGGGTCTGCACCCGCAGCCGGATCTTCTTGTACAGGCCGAGGGCGCCCTCCCAGCGGTCCAACCGGGACTCGTCGCGGGGGCTCACGTCGTACAGGACGGCGAAGACCTGCGACTCCGGGTCTTCCACGATGGTGGCGAGCGCGCCTTCCCAGCCCAGGTCCTCGCCACCGAACGTCAGTCGCCATCCGGCGAGCCACCCGGTCCCCGCCATGGGGGAGTACGGGGCTCGCTCCATCATCTGGTTCGGATCCATGTTGGACCCGTACGCGGCATAGAGCGGCACGCCGACAGCCTAGCGACCTCGCGATCACCCGGAGGAACCAGAAACCCGGACGACACGCCCCGCAACCCGACCGCGTACGGTTGACCGGCCGTAGTAGAACGCGAGGAGGACGTGTCGTGACCCGCATCGTCATCATGGGCGGTGGTCCCGCAGGTTACGAAGCGGCACTGGTCGCGGCCCAGCACGGAGCCGACGTGACCATCGTCGAACGCGAGGGCCTCGGCGGCGCGTGCGTGCTCTACGACTGCGTGCCGTCGAAGACGTTCATCGCCTCGGCGGGTGGTCGCAGCGCCTTCCGCAACGCTGGTGAGCTGGGCATTCGCACGGACGACGCGGAAGCCGCGGTGAACCTCCCGGTCGTCCACGGACGGGTGAAGGGCCTCGCGCTCGCGCAGTCCGCCGACGTCCGGGCGCGCCTCCAGCGGGAGGGCGTGCGGATCGTCAACGGCTCGGCGAAGTTCTGCGACGACGAGCGCGGCCTGGCGCAGCACCGGGTGGTGGCCACCGCCGACGACGGCGGCACGGAGGTCCTCGCGGCCGACGTGGTGCTGATCGCGACCGGTGCGACCCCGCGCGTGTTGCCGGGCGCGGAGCCGGACGGCAAGCGCGTGCTCACCTGGCGGCAGATCTACGAGCTGCCCGAGCTGCCCGAGCACCTGGCGGTCATCGGCTCGGGGGTGACCGGCGTCGAGTTCGCCTCCGCCTACACCGAGCTGGGCGTGAAGGTGACCATGGTGTCCAGCCGGGACCGGGTGCTGCCGCACGAGGACGCGGACGCGGCGGTCGTGCTGGAGGACGTGTTCGCCGAACGCGGCACCGCCGTGGTCAAGCACGCCCGCGCGGACCGGGTGGAGAACGTCGGCGACGGCGTCCTGATTCACCTGGAGGACGGTCGCACGATCGAGGCCAGCCACGCCCTGATGACGGTCGGCTCGGTGCCGAACACCGCCGACCTCGGCCTGGACAAGATCGGCATCGAGCTGGGCCGGGGCGGCTACATCCCGGTGGACCGGGTGTCCCGGACGAACATCTCCGGCGTGTACGCGGCGGGCGACTGCACGGGCGTGCTGCTGCTCGCCAGCGTCGCCGCCATGCAGGGCCGGATCGCGATGTGGCACGCGCTGGGCGAGGGCGTCAGCCCGATCAAGCTCAAGACGGTGGCCGCGAACGTCTTCACCAACCCGGAGATCGCGTCGGTCGGCATCAGCCAGCAGGCGATCGACTCCGGCGAGGTGCCGGCCCGCACCGTCATGCTGCCGCTGGCCACCAACCCGCGCGCCAAGATGGAGGGCGTGCGCCGGGGCTTCGTCAAGCTGTTCTGCCGCCCGGCGACCGGCGTGGTCATCGGCGGCGTGGTGGTCGCGCCGAACGCGAGCGAGCAGATCCTCCCCATCGCGCTGGCCGTGCAGAACCAGCTGACCGTGGAAGACCTCGCGACGACGTTCTCGGTGTACCCGTCGCTGTCCGGCTCGATCACCGAAGCCGGCCGTCAGCTCATGCGGCACGACGACCTGGACTAGCCCGATCGGTTACACCTGCGCGCACATCGTCCGAACGGGTGGGGCGACGCAGGCAAGGCCCGCGACACTGGTCCGATCCAGTGAACGTGAAGAATTCACCAGCACGCACCACACCTCGGGTGGATTCTCTCCGCATGCCGAGAACCAGCGCGTTGGCTTTCGTCGCGGTGCTCGCCCTGACCGGTTGCGCGACCGCCGAGCCGTCCGCGACACCGCCGTCCACCTCGTCGTCGAGCGCGACCGCTACGACGGGACCGACGGCTCCGGCGCCATCTCGGTATGAACCGACCGAGGTCGGCATTCCCAAGATCGCGGCGCGGTCGTCACTCGTCCCGCTGGGGCTCAACCCCGACGAGACCATCGAGGTGCCGCCGGTCGAGCAGCCCATGCAGGCCGGCTGGTACACCTACGCGCGGGCGCCGGGCGAGCCCGGTCCCGCGATCATCCTGGGTCACGTCGACGGCGACTCGAAGCCCGGCATCTTCCACAGGTTGCGCGAACTCGCGCCCGGCGACCAGGTCGAAGTGTCCAGGAAGGACGGATCGACCGTCCGCTTCGCGGTCGAGAAGGTCGACCAGGTCGCCAAGAACGACTTTCCCACCGACGCGGTCTACGGGGACACACCGGAACCCGTGCTGCGCCTGATCACGTGCGGGGGCGTGTTCGACAACTCCGCGCGCAGCTACCAGGACAACATCATCGTCTACGCCAAGATGATCTGAGGGGGAACGACATGAGACGACTCGGGCTCCTGCGAAGAGCGCAGGTCCTGACGGCGGCCGTGCTGCTGACCGCGATCCCGGCGACGGCGGGCGCACAGCCGTCCGAAGAGCCGTTCACGGTGAGCTTCAGCCTGACACCGCTGGAGGTGGTGCCGGGTGGCAAGCTCGTTGCCAGCACGGTCGCGAGTGTGTGCAAGGGCAGCGGCATCGGCCCGCTCACCTCGCCCGGCTTCACCGCGCCCATCGAGTGGGGTAGCCGGCCCACGGGCAGCGGCGATGTCGGCGCCGAAGGCGAGGCGTACGGCGAGACGCACGCCATCGACACCCCGGGCACCTACACCGCCACCGTGCGCTGCCTGACCAAGCCGGGCGTGGGCGAGGTGCGGTTCACCATCCTGGAGCGGCAGCCGCTGCGGGCGTTCACGCTCGCCCCGGTGGAGGTCCGGCCGGGCGGCGAGATCACCGCGCGGATGCCCGTCACCAACGACTGCACCGGTCGCACGATCACCTCGTCCGGTTTCGTCGCCCCGATCGAGCTGCAGACCGGCGGGGGCAACCTCCCCGAACTGGTCGGCACCGCCGAGGCGGTCGCGACGCCGGGCACGTACGAGGCGACCATGCCGTGCCGGGACGGCGCGCACGTGGTCTCGTTCAAGGTGCTCGGCGACCCGCCGAACGACGAGCCGCCCCCGCGTCAGCCGATCAAGAAGCCCAAGGGCGCACCGGAGACCGGCGCCGGCGGCACCGCCTGAGCGGTCCGGGGCGTCGCCCGCGCGAGCGGCGCCCCGGCCGGGCTCACTCCACCCAGTCGAAGGTCCGCGTCACCGCCTTCTTCCAGAAGTGGTACTGCCGCTCCCTGGTCTCCTCGTCCATCGCCGGCTCCCACTGCTTGTCCTGCGCCCAGTTCTGCCGGATGTCGTCCTCCGACTCCCAGAACCCCACCGCCAGCCCCGCCGCGTAGGCCGCACCCAGCGCCGTGGTCTCGTTGACCACCGGGCGGATCACCGGCACGCCCAGGATGTCGGCCTGGAACTGCATGAGCAGCTCGTTGACCACCATGCCGCCGTCCACCTTCAACGACGTCAGCGCGACCCCGGAGTCGGCGTTCATCGCGTCGATCACCTCGCGGGTCTGGAACGCCGTCGCCTCCAGCACCGCCCGCGCCAGGTGTCCTCTGTTGACGAACCGGGTCAACCCGACGATCGCGCCCCGGGCGTCCGAGCGCCAGTACGGCGCGAACAGGCCCGAGAACGCGGGCACGAAGTACGCCCCGCCGTTGTCCTCCACCGACCGCGCGTACTGCTCGACCTCGGCGGCCGTGCCGATCATGCCGAGGTTGTCGCGCAGCCACTGCACGAGCGACCCGGTCACCGCGATCGAGCCTTCCAGCGCGTAGACCGGCGCCGCCGTGCCGATCTTGTAGCAGATCGTGGTCAGCAGGCCGTTCTCGCTCATCACCTTCTCCGTGCCGGTGTTGAGCAGCACGAAGTTGCCGGTGCCGTAGGTGTTCTTGGCCTCGCCCGGCGACAGGCACGCCTGGCCGAACGTGGCCGCCTGCTGGTCGCCGAGGATGCCGGAGATCGGCACGCCCGCCAGCGCGCCCCGGGCCCGCGCCTGCCCGTACACCTCGGACGACGACTTGATCTCCGGCAGCATCGACAGCGGGATGCCCATGTCGGCGGCGATGTCGGCGTCCCAGGCCAGCGTGTCGAGGTCCATCAGCAGCGTGCGGGACGCGTTGGTCGGGTCGGTGACGTGCACGCCGCCGTCGACCCCGCCGGTCATGTTCCACAGCACCCAGGTGTCCATGTTGCCGAACAGCAGGTCGCCGGACTCGGCCTTCGCCCGCGCCACGTCGACGTTGTCCAGCACCCACCGGATCTTCGGCCCGGAGAAGTAGGTCGCCAGCGGCAACCCGGTCTTGTCCCGGTACCGCTCCTGCCCGCCGCCCAGCGCACCCAGCTCCCGGCAGATCCGGTCCGTCCGGGTGTCCTGCCAGACGATCGCGTTGTGGACCGGCCTGCCCGTCGTGCGGTCCCACACGACGGCCGTCTCGCGCTGGTTGGTGATGCCGATCGCGGCGATGTCGCCGGTCGTCAGGTCCGCCTTGGCCAGCGCGCCCGCCACGACCTGCCGGGTGTTCGTCCACACCTCGCCGGGGTCGTGCTCGACCCAGCCGGCCTTGGGGAAGATCTGCTCGTGCTCCTTCTGGTCGACCGAGACCACGCGTCCGGAGTGGTCGAAGACCATGCACCGCGTCGAGGTCGTGCCCTGGTCTATCGCGGCCACGTACTTCGTCATGCTGCGTCCTTTCCTTGCCTCAGGCGGGGAGGTCCGGCAGGACCAGGTACAGCAGCGCCGCCAGCACGCCGCCGATCAGCGGTCCGGCCACCGGGATCCACGAGTACCCCCAGTCGGCGCTGCCCTTGTCGCGGATGGGCAGGATGGCGTAGGCGATGCGCGGCCCGAGGTCGCGGGCGGGGTTGATGGCGTACCCGGTGGGTCCGCCGAGCGAGTTGCCGAGGCCGACGACGAGGAACGCCACCGCCGCGTAGCCCAGCGCGGAGTTGCCGAACTGCGGGACGCCGTCCCCGGCGGCCTTCGCCCCGGGGCTCAACAGGATCCAGATGACCAGCACGAACGTGCCGATGATCTCGGTGACGAGGTTCCACCCGGTGGCGCGGACGGTCGGCGCGGTGCAGAAGATGCCACGGGTGTTGCCGGGGTCGTCGTGCGTGTCGAACTGCGTCTTGTAGGCCAGCCAGGCGAGCACCGCGCCGAGGAACGCGCCGAGCAGCTGCCCGGCGAAGTAGACCGGCACCCTGTCCCAGTCGACCTTGTCGGCGACCGCGAGGCCCAGCGTGACGGCGGGGTTGATGTGCGCACCGCTCGGGGCGGCCACGCTGGCGCCCGCGAAGACCGCGAAGCCCCAGCCGAAGTTGATCAGCAGCCAGCCGCCGCCGTTGCCCAGCGAGTTCTTCAGGGTGACGTTGGCGACGACACCCGCGCCCAGCAGGATCAGGATCGCGGTGCCGAGGGTTTCCCACACGAAGATCGAGCCGTTGCCCATCGCCGACCTCCTTGCCTCATGGCAGGGGGCGACGCACTGTCCGGGGTCTCGGCGGCGCTGCCCACCCAACAATGTGCACTGACGCTAGTTCCGGTGCTGATCAGTTGTCCACGGTGGCGTACCAGCGGGTAACGTGGTCGAGTCAGTCCTGGTCGGACCACTCGTCAGTATCAGGGAGGCGTTCACCCGTGGCCACGCGCAAGCCGCCGTACAACCCCGCCACCCCTGCCCGCCTGGGACCGGAGGAACGTGAGGAAGCCTGGGCCCGGCTGGGTTCGGAGACCTTCGACCTGGTGATCATCGGCGGTGGCGTCGTCGGCGTCGGCGCGGCCCTGGACGCCGCGACCCGGGGCCTCCGGGTAGCCCTGGTGGAAGCCCGCGACCTGGCCTCGGGCACGTCCAGCCGGTCGTCGAAGCTGTTCCACGGCGGTCTGCGCTACCTGGAGCAGTTGGAGTTCGGGCTGGTGCGGGAAGCACTGCGGGAACGCGAACTGATGCTCACCAGGATCGCGCCCCACCTGGTGAAACCGGTCAGCTTCCTCTACCCGCTCTCGCACCGGATCTGGGAACGCCCCTACACGGCGGCGGGGCTGCTGCTGTACGACAGCATGGGCGGCGCGCGATCCGTTCCGGGCCAGAAGCACCTGACGCGGGCCGGCGCACTGCGCATGGTCCCGGCCCTCAAGCGGGACGCCCTCATCGGCGGGATCAGGTACTACGACGCCCAGGCGGACGACGCCCGGCACACCATGATGGTCGGCCGGACCGCGGCGCACTACGGCGCGGTGGTCCGGACGTCCACACAGGTCATCGGCTTCCTCCAGGAGGCGGACCGGGTCTCCGGGGTCCGCGTGCGGGACGTCGAGGACGGTCGCGAGACCGACGTCCACGCCCACGCCGTGATCAACGCGACCGGCGTGTGGACCGACGAACTGCAACGCCTCTCCGGCAGCCGGGGCCGCTTCCGGGTGCGAGCCAGCAAAGGCGTGCACATCGTCGTGCCGAGGGACCGGATCGTCTCCGAGTCGGGTTTGATCCTGCGGACCGAGAAGTCCGTCCTGTTCGTCATCCCGTGGCGGAATCACTGGATCGTGGGAACCACCGACACCGACTGGAACCTCGACCTGGCTCACCCGGCGGCCACGAAGAACGACATCGACTACATCCTCGCCCACGTGAACACGGTGCTGGCGACACCGCTGACCCACGAGGACATCGAAGGCGTCTACGCGGGCCTGCGTCCACTGCTGGCGGGCGAGAGCGAGTCGACGTCCAAGCTGTCGCGCGAACACGCGGTGGCGCGGGTGGCCCCCGGCCTGGTGGCCATCGCGGGCGGCAAGTACACCACCTATCGAGTGATGGGCGCCGACGCCGTGGACGCCGCGTCGGTGGACCTGCCGGGCCGCATCCAAGCGTCCATCACCGACAAGGTCCCCCTCGTGGGCGCGGACGGCTACCACGCCCTGGTCAACCAGGCGGACCAGTTGGCGACCCGCTACGGCCTGCACCCGTACCGAGTGCGCCACCTGTTGGACCGCTACGGCTCGCTGGTGCACGAGGTCCTCGGTTCCGCGGACCCGGATCTGCTGAAGCCGGTCCCCAACGCCCCGGACTACCTGCAGGTGGAAGTCGTCTACGCGGCATCGCACGAAGGCGCCCTGCACCTGGAAGACGTGCTGACCCGCCGGACCAGGATCTCCATCGAATACCCGCACCGCGGCATCGACTGCGCCCGCCCGGTGGCGGAACTGATGGCCAAGGTGCACAACTGGGACGAAGCGACGATCACCCGCGAGATCGACATCTACACAGCTCGGGTGGAAGCCGAACGGGCCTCCCAGGCGCAGCCGAACGACCAGGCCGCCGACGCCGTCCGTGCAGCCGCCCCGGAAGCCCGCCCCGAACTGACCGAACCGGTCAGCTGACCCACCGGACACGGCAAGCTCCACGGTCCGGCAGCGCCAGTAGTACAGCGCTCACTGTATGGTTTCGCACATGCTGAAGTGTGAGACCCGCGAAGACGCACTGGCCCGCCTGGGCAAGGCACTGGCCGACCCGACCCGCTGCCGCATCCTCGTGGCACTCCTGGACGGCATCAGCTACCCGGCCCGCCTCGCCGACCACCTGGACCTGACCCGCTCCAACGTGTCCAACCACCTGGCCTGCCTGCGAGGCTGCGGCCTGGTGGTCGCCGCCTACGAGGGCCGCCAGGTCCGCTACGCCCTGGCCGACGCCCACTTGGCGCGTGCGCTGAGCGAGCTGGTCAAGGTCGTGCTCGCGGTGGACACCGCCGAGCCGTGCCTGAACGACGAACAGCCGGCAGCGAAGGCGGGCGAATGAGCACCGACCACCGCCGACTCGACCTGTCGTCAACCCCGACCCCCACCCCGGGCAAGGACGGTTGCGCGGACGGCTGCCGCACACCCGCCACGGACGCCACCCCGAAGCCGGACCCGCAGCGACGGACGGTACTCACGCGCCGCGTCCGACTGCTGGTCGCCGCCACGATCACCTACAACGTGATCGAGGCGATCGTGGCGATCACCGCCGGCTCCATCGCCTCGTCCACCGCGCTGATCGGCTTCGGCCTGGACTCAGTCATCGAGGTCGCCTCGGCCACTGCGGTGGCCTGGCAGTTCTCCGGCGCCGACCCCGAGGCACGCGAGCGGACGGCGCAGAAGGTCATCGCCGTGTCGTTCTTCGCACTGGCCGCCTACGTCGCCGTCGAGTCGGTGCGGTCCCTGCTGGGCGCCGAACCCGCCGACCACTCCACCGTCGGCATCGTGCTCGCGGCGGCATCACTGCTGGTGATGCCGTTCTTGTCGGCCGCACAGCGCCGCGCCGGGCGGGAACTGGGCTCGGCCAGCGCGGTCGCCGACTCCAAGCAGACGCTGCTGTGCACCTACCTGTCGGGCGTGCTGCTGGTCGGCCTACTGCTCAACTCCCTGTTCGGCTGGTCGTGGGCCGACCCGATCGTCGCCCTGGTCATCGCCGCCGTGGCGATCAAGGAAGGCCGTGAAGCCTGGCGCGGCAACCACTGCTGCTGACCCGACCTCCCGCACGGCGACCACACCCCTGCCCACGGCCTGCGCACACCTGCCGTTCGGCTGCGCCACGCGCACACCTGCCGTTCGGCTGCGCCACGCGCACACCTGCCGTTCGACTGCGCCACGCGCACACCTGCGGCTTGCTGCGCGCCTCGCGCACACCTCTGCGCCTCGCGCACACCTCTGCCCCTGCGTGTCATCCCCGTATGGCCTGCGCGCCAGCGAACCGCATGTGTCAAGGGCAGATCGATCGCGCGATCACCGAACACGCCCTCACGATCTGCCCTTGACGCATGTGGTTGTCTCCGACCAGGTCATACGGGGAGGACACGCAGACCACCGCCCTCCAAAGCTCGAAGAAGCTTTGAAGGGCTTTTGTGGAGATCCTTGGCGGCCTGCCCGTCCGGCGAGGACTCTTTTACGCCCTTCAACCACAAACAACCGAGACCGCCACTCAGCCATGTACGCAACCAAGGCAGAGCAGGCTTCGCAGGCGTCCCCCCAATCAGAACGCCCCCGACACATACCCAACCACAGAGGTACGACAAACCGCGCACAAAGCTGAGACCCGTCTCAGGCTAGAACCGGACCGCAAACCTCAGCCACCTCACAACCGCAGCCCTCACACAACGAGACCACCTCACAAACAGGGCCACGCTGCAAACCAGGGTCCGCTGCAAACCGAGGTCACGCCACAAACCCGAGACCTGATCACAAAACGAGACCGGGTCACGAAGCCAAGAACCCCGAGCCGAAAATCCCGAGCCAAAACACCCCAGTCGAGTCGAGCCCATTCCATTCCACCGGACCCGGCCCGAGCTCAGAACTCTCAACCGAACAACGGGATTCAAAGCTCCGGACCCAACCCCCAGTCAAGCCCAAAGCTCCAAATCAGAACCCCCAGCCCCCAAAAACTGCCCCCAGAACCCAGAGCCTCAAAGCCCCAGACCCCAATTCCAAGCACCGAGCCCAGGCCCCAACTCAAGCCCCACGCTCAACGCCCCAACACCCAACGCCTAGCGCTCAACGCTCAACGCTCAACGCGCAACGCGCAACGCTCAAGCCAACGAAGCCAACGCCGCGTGCACCATCACCCGCACACCGACCAGCAACGCCCGCTCGTCCAGGTCGAACCCGGGCTGGTGCAGGTCCCGCTGCTTCTCCACCCCGTCCCAGACACCCAACCGGGCGAACGACCCCGGCACGTGCTCCAAGTACCAGCCGAAGTCCTCACCCCCGGAAGACTGCTCGGTCCCCGCCAGCGAGTCCTCCCCCAGCGCGGCCTCGATCCCGGCCCGCAACAACATCGTGCTCTCACGATCGTTGATCACGGGCGGAACCCCGCGCCGGTGGTGCAGGTCGAAGCCGACCCCGGTGGGAGCCAGCAAGGCCGCCGTCAACTCCTTGATCAACGGCTCCAGCTCGGCCCAGATGTTCCGGTCCCCGGTGCGCAGCGTCCCCCGCAGCACCCCGTCCTGCGGCACCGCGTTGGCAGCTTCCCCGGCGTGCACGGCACCCCACACGAGCACGGTCCCCGCCCGCGGGTCCACCCGCCGCGACAGCAGCGCCGGCAACCCGGTGATCACCGTCCCCAGCGCGTTCACCAGGTCGGCCGTCAGGTGCGGCCGGGACGTGTGGCCGCCGGGCGAGGTCAGGCGCAGTTCCAGCAGGTCGCTGGCCGAGGTGATGGCCCCGATCCGCGTCCCGATCCGCCCCACCCGCAACCGGGGGTCGCAGTGGAGCCCGAAGATCCGCTCCACCCCGTCCAACCCGCCCGCCGCCAGGACGTCCAGCGCCCCACCGGGCATGACCTCCTCGGCCGGCTGGAAGATCAGCCGCACCCGACCGGGCAGCTCCGTCGCCGAGGCCAGCGCCAAGGCCGCCCCCAGCAGCACGGTCGCGTGCGCGTCGTGGCCACAAGCGTGCGAGACGCCATCCACAGTGGACGCGTAGGACGCCCCGGTGTTCTCGCTCAACGGCAGGGCGTCGATGTCCGCCCGCAGCGCCACGCACCGCGGTCCACTGCCGACATCGCACACCAGGCCGGACCCACCGGGCAGCACCCGGGGCTTCAGGCCCACGGATCTCAACAGCCCGGCGATCAACTCCGTGGTCGCGAACTCCTTTCGGGACAGTTCCGGATGGGCGTGGATGTGACGACGCCAGGCGACCACCTCTGATGCGTTGGCGGCCAGCCAGTCGTCCAACCAGGAGGGGCCGCGCCCCTCTCCGAGATCATCCACAGGGGCAATGCTGACCCCACGTTCGGTCAACAGCACCTCGGGATCCTCCTCCCTCGGCAATTCCGGTCGCGAGTCGAGGACCGTCATGCCGCACCACCCACCAGCCGGGCGCGCTGCGAGTCGTCGCAGGCGGCGGCGATGGTCGTCCAGGCAAGGGCTAGTGCTCCGTCGAGCACGGCCCGGTCGGCGGATGCCGACGCACAGGCTGTCGCGAATTCAATTTGGTGATTCACCGCGTCTCCGCAGTCGATGGCGATGGTCGGGTGGATGGCAGGCAGCGCACGGGTGACGTTGCCCATGTCGGTGCTGCCGATCCGATGAGCCCGCTCCTGCGCAGGGCTCAACGGCTCACGCCCCAGGTCGGTGGCGGCACGCCGGTAGGCGTCGGCCAACCACCGGTCCGGGGTGAGCTCGGCGTAGACGGGCGAGACCTTGAGGACCTCGTGCGTGCAGCCGGTGGCCAGTGCGCCGGCCGAGAAGCAGCGGTTGATCCGCTCCTCCAGCCGGCTCAGCGACTCCAGGTTCTCGGCACGCATGTCGAACATCGCCACCGTGCGGGCGGGCACCACGTTCGGCACGGTGCCGCCGCGGGTGACGATGCCGCTGACCATCTGGCCGGGCTCCAGGTGCTGCCGCGCCAGGCCGATCGCGACCTGGGCGACTGTGATGGCATCCGCCGCGTTCACACCCAGGTGCGGCGCGGCGGCGGCGTGCGAGGGCTTGCCGGTGTAGTGCACCTCGACGTCGGTGATCGCCAGCGAACGCGCTGCGATCGCCTCGTACGGCGCCGGGTGCACCATCATCGACAACGACACGTCGTCGAATACCCCGTGTTCGAGCATGATGACCTTGCCGCCACCGACTTCTTCGGCCGGTGTGCCGATGACCCGGACGGTGAGGCCCAGTTCGTCGGCCACGTCACGCAGCGCGAGCGCCGCGCCGGTCGAAGCGGCGGCAATGACGTTGTGTCCGCAAGCGTGTCCTACTTCGGGCAGTGCGTCGTACTCCGCGCACAGGCCGAGCACGAGGTCCCCGGAGCCGTAAGACGCGGTGAACGCCGTCTCCAGGTCCGCGACCCCGCGCTCCACCTCGAAGCCCTCGGCGGCCAGCAGATCGGCCACCTTGGCCGCGCTGCGGTGTTCCGCGAACGCCACCTCGGGTTCCGCGTGGATGCTGTGCGAGAGCCCTACCAGCGCATTCGAGTACCGCTCGACGGCCGAGCGCGTCCTCATCTGGAAGTCGGTACCCATTTGCGTCCATCCTGCATCAAGCCCTGCCGGCCCTGTCGGCGCTCTCATTGATCAACCGCCGGCCGGTCGCGCGGCTGCGCCGAGCGGTGCGCGAGTTTCGGTCAGACCGATCAAGACCGAACAGGAGCCTTACAGGAGGACCATATAACGACCGCAGAATCTCACGTACTGAGATTCAGGTCGCCCCCACGACCCTGGCCGCCCCCACGACCCCTCAGCCGGCTTTCCTGGCCTTGCGCCACTTGTCCCACCGCTTCTTGTTACGCCAGTAAACGAGGGCGAAGAGCAGCAACGCGATACCGCCGAGCCACAACTTTTTCTTGGTCTCGGCGTTGACACCCGGTTGGGTCTCCTGCGGCGCTTGGACGTCCGGCCCAGGTGAGACCGATTCAGTCGGCTGCGCGGCGACGACGTGGTCGGTGTGCACGGGAGGAGTGGCGTTCGCCACTCCGGTCACGGTAAACGCGCCGGCCAACACGAAGAGGCACACCGCGAGCACAGATCGCCACATGGTCACCAAGACTAGTCATCGCCACCTCCGGATACCACTGTCAGTGGTCACCCAAACCGGCGTCGGATTCACGACGGGTGAACGCGGCCAGGATCCGCTCGGCCGCCAACGTGGCGGTCAGCTCGCCGTCCCGCACCTGTCGTTCCAGTTCAGGCACCACTGCGCGGACCGAATTGTCGGTGCGCAGACTGTTGAGCAGCTGATCGTTGACCATCGCCCAGGTCCAGTCGACCTGCTGGCGCCGCCGCCGTTCGGCCAGCTCGCCGACCTCCCGCAATGCCGTCTGATGCTCGACTACCTGCTGCCAGACGGTCTCCAGCCCGACGCCGGTCAACCCGCTGCACGTCAGCACCGGCGGGTGCCACACCGCGTCCGGCGGGCGCAGCAACCGCAGCGCGCCCGCCAGCTCCCGCGCCGCCTTGCGGGCGTCCTGCTCGTGCGGACCGTCGGCCTTGTTCACCGCGATCACGTCCGCCAGTTCGAGCACGCCCTTCTTGATGCCCTGGAGTTGATCTCCGGTGCGCGCGAGCGCCAGAAAGAGCGAACAATCCGTCATGTTCGCCACCGCGACCTCGGACTGCCCCACGCCGACCGTCTCGACCAGCACCACGTCGTAGCCGGCCGCCTCCGCCAGCAGGATCGACTCGCGCGTCGCCTTGGCCACCCCGCCGAGCGTCCCGGACGTCGGGGAGGGCCGGATGAACGCGGCCGGGTCGACCGCGAGGCGGGCCATCCGGGTCTTGTCGCCCAGGATCGACCCCCCGGTGCGCGTCGACGACGGGTCCACCGCCAGCACCGCCACCCGGTGCCCCTGCCCGGTCAGCATCGAGCCGAACGCGTCGATGAACGTCGACTTGCCGACCCCCGGCACCCCCGTGACGCCGATCCGGTGCGCCCCGCCCGAGTGCGGCAGCAGCTCGACCAGCAGCTCCTGCGCCAGCGCCCGGTGGTCCGCGCGGGTCGACTCGACCAGGGTGATGGCGCGCGCCAGCGTGCTCCGGTTCCCGGCGAGCACGCCCTTCGCGTACTCGCCGACGTCGATCGCCCTAGCCATGCCCCGGCTCGCCACGCCCCGACTCGCCCTGCCTCGCTTCGCCCTGCCCCAACCCGGTCTGCTCCAACCCGGTCTGTCCCGACCCGGTCCGCTCCAACCCGGTCTGCTCCGACCCGCCCTGCCGCAGCTCGCCATGCCCCAACTGCGCCGCCAGCTTCCGCAGCAGGTCCCCCGCCGCATCCGCGATGACCGTCCCCGGCGGGAAGATCGCCGCCGCCCCCGCCGCGCGCAGCGCCTCGAAGTCCTGCGGCGGGATGACACCGCCCACCACGATCATGATGTCCTCGCGCCCCGACTCCGCCAGCGCCGCCCGCAACGCCGGCACCAGCGTCAGGTGCCCGGCGGCCAGCGACGACACACCGACGATGTGCACGTCCGCCTCCACGGCCTGGCGCGCGACCTCGTCCGGCGTCTGGAACAACGGGCCGACGTCCACGTCGAAGCCGAGATCGGCGAACGCGGTGGCGATCACCTTCTGCCCCCGGTCGTGCCCGTCCTGCCCCATCTTGGCGACCAGGATCCGCGGCCGACGACCCTCGTTCTCCGCGAACGCCTCCACGACCTCGCGGGTAGCGTCCACGTTGGACACCGATCCGACCTCCTCGCGGTACACACCCGTGATGGTGCGGATCTGCGCCGAGTGCCGCCCCCACACCTTCCCCAGCGCCTCGGAGATCTCGCCCACCGTGGCCTTCGCCCGCGCCGCGCTGATCGCCAGCTCCAGCAGGTTCCCCTCCGCGCCGGCCGCCCGCGTCAACGCCGCCAGCGCACTGTCCACAGCGGACTGGTCGCGCTCCTCCCGCAACCTGGCGAGCTTCGCCAGCTGCTGCGCACGCACCCCGGCGTTGTCCACCTTGAGCACGTCGATCTGCTCGTCGAACTCCACCTGGTACTTGTTCACGCCGATCACCGGCTGCCGCCCGGAGTCGATCCGGGCCTGCGTCCGCGCGGCGGCCTCTTCGATCCGAAGCTTGGGGATGCCCGCGTCGATCGCCTGCGCCATCCCGCCGGCGGCTTCGACCTCCGTGATGTGCGCCCACGCGCGGTGCGCCAGGTCGTGCGTCAGGCGTTCGACGAACGCGCTGCCGCCCCACGGGTCGATCACCCGCGTGGTGCCGGATTCCTGCTGCAACAACAGCTGCGTGTTGCGCGCGATGCGCGCCGAGAAGTCGGTCGGCAGCGCCAGCGCCTCGTCCAAGGCGTTGGTGTGCAACGACTGCGTGTGGCCCTGCGTGGCGGCCATCGCCTCCACGCACGTGCGGGTCACGTTGTTGAACACGTCCTGCGCGGTGAGCGACCAGCCCGACGTCTGGCAGTGCGTGCGCAGCGACAGCGACTTCGGCGACTTCGGGTCGAAGCCCTTCACCAGCTTGGCCCACAGCAGCCGCGCGGCGCGCAGCTTGGCCACTTCCATGAAGAAGTTCATGCCGACGGCCCAGAAGAACGACAGGCGCGGCGCGAACGCGTCGATGTCCAGCCCCGCGTCCCGGCCCGCCCGCAGGTACTCGACGCCGTCCGCCAGCGTGTAGGCCAGCTCCAGGTCGGCCGTCGCGCCCGCTTCCTGCATGTGGTAGCCGGAGATCGAGATGGAGTTGAACTTCAGCATCCGCTGCGAGGTGAACGAGAAGATGTCCGAGATGATCCGCATCGACGGGCGCGGCGGGTAGATGTAGGTGTTGCGGACCATGAACTCCTTGAGGATGTCGTTCTGGATCGTCCCCGCGAGCAGTTCCGGCGCGACGCCCTGTTCTTCCGCCGCCACGACGTACAGCGCCAGGATCGGCAGCACGGCGCCGTTCATCGTCATGGACACCGACATCTTGTCCAGCGGGATCCCGTCGAACAACTGGCGCATGTCGTAGATCGAGTCGATCGCCACGCCCGCCATGCCGACGTCGCCCGCCACGCGCGGGTGGTCGGAGTCGTAGCCCCGGTGCGTCGCCAGGTCGAACGCCACCGACAGGCCCTTCTGCCCGGCCGCGAGGTTGCGGCGGTAGAAGGCGTTCGACTCCTCGGCGGTGGAGAACCCCGCGTACTGCCGGATGGTCCACGGCTGGTTGACGTACATAGTCGGGTACGGGCCGCGCAGGAACGGCGCGATGCCGGGGTACGTGCCGAGGAAGTCCAGGCCCTCGGTGTCGGCCGCGGTGTAGACCGGCTTGACGCCGATGCCTTCCGGCGTCTCCCACATTAGCGCGTCCGCGCCCTTGCCGGTGGTCTCGTGCAGCGCTTCCTGCCACTGCGCGGCGGTGCCGGCGGTCGGCTCACCGAGGTCGATTTCGGCGAAGTTCGGGATCATCGCTGCACTCCGAGGAAGTCGAAGGTGTCTTCGAGGACGGCCAACGCCGCGCACCCGACGAACACGTACTCGTCGATCCGGGCATCGGACTTCCTGCCCGCCAACAGGATGCGCTCCGCACCCGCTTCCCTCAACGCCTCCGCGACCGGCACGGCCAGCTCGGCGTAACCGCTCTCGCTGCCGCACAGGCACGCGATCCGCGCTCCGCTCTCCCGGTATGCCCGCACGACGTCGTCCACGGTCTTGGTCGCGCCCGCGTGCGGCGTCTCGACCCCGCCTGCCTGGAACAGGTTCGCGGCGAACGTGGCGCGCGCGGTGTGCGCCGAAACCGGTCCGAGCGTGGCCAGGAAGACCTTGGGGCGTTCGGCGGCGGCATCCGCCGCGTCCCGCAACGCCTCGAACGCCTGCGCGTAGCGGATGCGCGGCAGCCCGCCCGAAGGTTCCTCGGGCGCGGGTTCCCGCACCACGGCAGGCTCGCCGAGGTTCGGGAACTCGCTCACGCCGGTGATGGCGTCGGTGCGGTCCGCGAGGTTCGCGGCGCGCTGCTGCCACGTGGCCGCGATCCGGTCCGCCACCAGGTCGAACGCCCGCGGCAGCCCGCCCGCCGCCTCGATCTCCTGGAACCACGCCCAAGCGGCGTGCGACAGGTCGTCGGTGAGCCGCTCCACGTACCAGGAGCCGCCCGCCGGGTCGATCACGCCCGCCAGCCTCGACTCCTCCAGCAGCAACGCTTGCGTGTTGCGGGCGATCCGGCGGGAGAAGTCGTCCGGCAGGCCGATCGCGTGGTCGAACGGCAGCACGGTCACCGCGTCCGCCCCGCCCAGCCCCGCGCCGAAGCACGCCAGCGTGGTCCGCAGCATGTTCACCCACGGGTCGCGGCGGGTCATCATCGCGGGCGACGTCACGGCGTGCTGCACCTGCGGGCTCGGGGCACTCGCGACCTCGGTCACCCGCGCCCACAACCGCCGGGCGGCACGGAACTTGGCGATGGTGAGGAACTGGTCGGCGGTCGCCGCATAGCGGAACTCCAGCAGCCGCACCGCTTCCTGCGCCGACAGGCCCTGCCCGGTGAGTTCGCGCAGGTAGGCGACACCCGCCGCGAGGGACGCGCCGAGCTCCTGCGCGTCGGACCCGCCGGCCTCGTGGAACGGCAGCCCGTCCACCACGACCACCCGCAGCTCGGGGAACCGCCGAGCCTTCCCCACGAGTTCCGCGAGCGCCGGGAAGTCCGCGTCGGCGCCGGTCCGCGCCCGCACGCCCAGCGGGTCGGCCCCCACGTTGCCGCGGACCTCGGCGGCCGGCACCGGCCGCTGATCCCAGATCCGCAGCATCTCCAGCCCGACGGCCCGGAAGTCCGCGCCCGCGTCGACCACGACCGGCGCGAGGTCCAGGTAGACGTCGGCCAGCACGTCGTCGAGCCGTTGCGCCGGGATGTTCTTCAGCCACAGCGAGGTGACGCCGTTCTCCAGGTCCGCCACCACCGTGTCGCGGTCGGCGACGACGTGCTGCTGGCGGACGTCCCAGCCGTCCGCGGTGCCCTGCGGCCGGCCGCCCCTGGTGAACGGCGGCAGACCCGGGAAACCACTCGGTGGGGCGACGTCGGCCGCGGTGTAGAGCGGTTCGACGCGGATGCCGTCGTAGGTGGTGGTCACCAGCGATCCGAAGTCCGCGCCGGACTTGCGGAGCACGCCCTGGACCAGTTCCAGCCACTGCTCCCGGTCGGGCGTGGGGAATTCGGCGGCCAGCGCCAGTTCGCCAGTCGGCTCCATCATGCTCCGCAGTGTTACCCACTAGTAGTACGACGGCTATGTGAGTTTCACCGCCGTGAACGATGCAGCCAGTGTTCCACGCTGGTGGACAATGCCGCGGTGGAGACCGAGCGCCTGATCGCGGGCCGCTACCGCCTGCGCCACGTCCTGGGCCGCGGGTCGATGGGCACCGTGTGGGCCGCGCACGACGAGGTGCTGCGCCGCGACGTGGCGGTCAAGGAGGTGCTCGTCCCACCGGGCATGCCCGACGTCGAGGCCGACCTGCTGCGGGAGCGCACCCTCCGCGAGGCCCGATCGGTCGCCCAGCTGACTCACCCGAACGTGGTCACCCTCTACGACGTGGCGCAGGTCGACGGCGACCCGTACGTGGTGATGGAACTCGTGCCGTCCGCCTCCCTGGCCGACCTCGTGCGCCAACGCGGCCCGCTGACCGCCGAGCAGGGCGCGGTGGTCGCGGACGCCGTGGCCGCCGCCTTGGAGGCCGCCCACCGGGCCGGCATCACGCACCGGGACGTGAAGCCGGGCAACGTGCTGGTCGCGGACGACGGCCGGGTCAAGCTGACCGACTTCGGCATCGCGCGCAACGTCGCCGAAGCCACCCTCACCGGTCGGGGCATCGCCCTGGGCACGCCCGCGTTCATCGCGCCCGAGGTGGCGGCGGGCGGCGCGGTGTCCCCGGCGGCCGACCAGTGGTCGCTCGGCGCGACCCTGTTCGCGGCGTTGACCGGTCAGCAGCCGTACGAGGGCACGAACCTCATGCAGACGATCAACCAGGTCGTGCACGGCGAGGCGCCCTCGGCGGCCGTCTGCGGCGCCCTGGAGCCGGTGGTCGCGGGTCTGATGGCCAAGGACCCGACCAGCCGGATGTCCCTGGCCGACGTCCGGCGCGCGGTCCGCCCGCTGCTCCCCGAGCCGGGCACCGACGTGTTCCCGTCCGACGCCGGCACCCGACCGGTCGTGCCGATCGTGCGTCCCCGTCCCCCGGTGGCGAAGACCCCGGTGGCGAAGACCCCGGTCCCGCCCGACACGCCGCTGGCCGCCGACCCCGGCCCGCTGCCGTTCCGGTCCGACGCGCGCACCCGGGACGTCCCGCGCCGCACGTCGCCGACCGCCCTGGTCGCCGTCGGGGCGCTGGTGCTGTTCGCCATCGGCGGCGGCGCCGGCTTCGCCCTGACCCGGACGCTGGCCGGTGCGCCCCTGCTGCCGCCGCCGGCGGTCAGCGCACCGCCGCTGCCCGGGATCGCCGACGAGGTGCCGCTGCGCGTCACCACCGCTTCCGCCGCCACCGCGAACGGGGAGCAGGGCGCGGAGTTCACCATCGAGGTGGGCGCGGACTGGACGAGCTTCCTGGAACAACGGGTCAACAAGGGCCTGATGCCGAGCACCGTCGTGCACCTGGTCGAGCCGACCGGGGTTTACGAGGTGACGGTGCAGCGCTTCGCCGACTACTACCCGAGGGGCTCGGTGGACGACTACCTCGACCTGGTCCGCTCGCGCTGGCCGAAGGACCAGTACTTCGGCGAGGCGACCGACGTCACCGACCCGCTGGACCCGTCCGCCGCGGAACCGCCGGTGCAGTTCAGCTACCGGACCGTGGAGAAGGCGACTTCGCTGGGACGCCCGTCCGACAGCGCGGGCCCCGACCTGCGGCGGTCGCGGTACTCCCGGGTGCTGCCGCGCGGGGCGGACCTGTGGGTGGTGGAGGTGGTGTTCCCGACCGAGCAGGAGGAGATGGGCCGCAACAAGCTTTTCAACACCATCGCCAACACGTTCACCGTGGTCGGGTGACGCGGCTTCGCACGACGTGGTGGTGCCCGGCGACGAGCACCCGTTCACGACTCGTCGCGGATCGCGACCGCAGCAGTGCGGGCAACAGGCGGGTTCGGCCATTAGGCTCGCGCCGTGACCGCCATCAGTGAAGACAACGCCCTGGAGGCGCAGGCCGCCGCCGTTCTCGCCGAGCGGACGGGGATCGAACGGCATGACATCGCCGTGGTGCTCGGGTCGGGCTGGCGACCCGCCGCCGACATCATCGGCGAACCCGCCGCCGAGGTGGCCATGGGAGACCTGCCGGGGTTCGCCGCCCCCACCGCGTTCGGCCACGGCGGAACCGTGCGATCCGTGCCGGTCGGCGACAAGAACGCCCTGGTGATGCTCGGCCGCACGCACGGCTACGAGGGCAAGGGCGTGCCGAAGGTCGTGCACGGGGTGCGGACGGCCGTGGCCGCCGGGGCGCGGACGGTGGTGCTCACCAACGCGGCCGGTGGTCTGCGGCAGGGCATGTCCGTCGGCCAGCCGGTGCTGATCAGCGACCACCTGAACCTGACCTCGCTGTCGCCGCTGGTCGGCGCGCGGTTCGTGGACCTGACCGACCTGTACTCGACGCGGCTGCGGGAGCTGGCGCGGGAGATCGACCCGTCGCTGGAGGAGGGCGTCTACGCGGGGCTGCCCGGTCCGCACTTCGAGACGCCCGCCGAGATCCGGATGCTGCGCACGATGGGCGCGGACCTGGTCGGCATGTCGACCGTGCTGGAGGCGATCGCCGCGCGGGCGGAGGGGGCCGAGGTGTTCGGGCTGTCGCTGGTCACCAACCTCGCGGCGGGCATCACCGGCGAGCCGCTGAACCACGAGGAGGTGCTGGAGGCGGGCGCCGCCGCGGCCAACCGGATGGGCACGCTGCTGCGGGAACTGGTGGCCAGGGCATGACGTTGACCCCGGCCTTGCGGGACGCCGCGTTCCGCTGGATCGCCGACGACCCGTCACCCGAGGACCGCGCCGAGCTGCAGGGCGTGCTGGCGCGGGCGATGGGCGGTGACCCGGCGGCCCTGGACGACCTGGCCGACCGGATGGCGGGCACGCTGACGTTCGGCACGGCCGGCCTGCGGGGTCCGGTGCGGGCCGGGTCGAACGGGATGAACCGGGCGGTGGTCGTCCGCACCACCGCCGGGCTCGCCGACTGGCTCAAGGCGCGCGGTGACGTCGGCACGGTGTTCGTGGGGCGGGACGCCCGGCACGGGTCGGAGGAGTTCTGCACGGCCACCGCGTCGGTGCTGGCGGGCGCGGGCTTCACGGTCCGGGTGCTGCCGGCGCCGTTGCCCACGCCCGTGCTGGCCTTCCTGGTGCGCAAGCACGACGCGGTCGCCGGCGTGCAGATCACCGCGTCGCACAACCCGCCCGCCGACAACGGCTACAAGCTCTACCTGGCCGGTGGCGGGCAGATCGTGCCGCCCGCCGACCGGGAGATCGAGGCGGCCATCACGCGGGTGCCGGCGGCGGTGTCCGTTCCGCTGTCCGACGACTACCTGCCGGTCGGCGACGCGGAGGTGGAGGAGTACCTGGAGCGCGTCGCGTCACTGCCCCGCGGGACGGCCCGCGACCTGCGCGTGGCGTTGACCCCGATGCACGGCGTGGGCGGGCAGACGGCGGTGGAGGCGTTGCGGCGCGCGGGTTTCACCGACGTGCGGGTGGTGCGCGACCAGGCCGTTCCGGACCCGGGGTTCCCGACCGTGTCGTTCCCGAACCCGGAGGAGCCGGGCGCGGCCGACCGGCTGCTGGAACTGGCCGCCGCCGACGACGCCGACCTGGCGATCGCGCTGGACCCGGACGCCGACCGGTGCGCACTGGGCGTGCGGGAACGGGACGGGTCGTGGCGGATGCTGCGCGGCGACGAGACCGGCGTGCTGCTCGGGTCGCTCGTCCTGTCCACTGTGGACGAGCCAGATCCGTTGGTGGCCACCACGATCGTGTCTTCGTCGCTGCTGAAGTCGATCGCGGCGGCGCACGGCGCCCGGTACGCCGAGACGTTGACCGGCTTCAAGTGGCTGGTGCGCGCGGGCGACGGCCTGGTGTTCGCGTACGAGGAGGCGCTGGGCAACTGCGTCGACCCGCAGTACGTGAACGACAAGGACGGCATTTCGGCGGCCGTCGTGGCGTGCGACCTGGCGGCCGGGTTGAAGGCGTCCGGGCGGACCCTGCTGGACGCCCTGGACCAGCTCGCGCTGGACCACGGCCTGCACCTGACCGACCAGATCTCGCTGCGGTTCACCGACCTGAGCCGGATCGGCGCGCTGATGGCGCAGCTGCGCCGGGATCCGCCGGAGGGCTTCGCGTTCGAGGACCTGCTGCCGCGGGCGGACGTGGTGCGCCTGACCGCCGACGGCGTGCGGGTCGTGGTGCGGCCCTCGGGCACCGAGCCGAAGCTGAAGGCGTACCTGGAGGTCGTCGAACCGGTCGACGACCTCGCGGCGGCACGCGCGCGGGCGTCCGAGCGCCTGGCGGCGCTGCGGACTCAGGTCTCCGACCTGCTCACGACGCGATAGCGATCAGCAGGCAGAGGACCGCGACGGCCAGGGCCCCGCCCGCCACCAGCCAAGGACGCCTGGTCGGCGGGCTGACCCGATTGCCGGTCAGCGCCGCGACCGCGATCCGCCCGGAGATGTAGCTCACCGTCGACAGCGCGACACCGGTCGCGAGGATCATTGTGTTGACGTCCCACGGGCTGTGGTCCACTCCCGGCCACACCCCGATGAACACCAGCGGCAACCCGATAAGCCCCAGCCCGATCCCGACGCCACCACCCCAGGTGATCCGCCGGTTCCGCGTCATCGTCGCGATGCTGCGAGTGTCCATGTCTCCCTCCCGAGTACACCTACAAAGACGCGCGTGGCCCGCCTCGGTTCCGCCCGGCCTTGTCGGGTTCGGGCGTTGCCGCCGTCGTGCTTCGCGCCCACGCCCCGCACCCACGCCCCGCACCCGCGTATTGCACCCGCGTATTGCACCGCGCCCAGGCTTCCGCCGCCGCCCGGAGCCGTCGTCCCGCAGTGCCCGGTAGCGCCCTGAGGACCGGACGTTGCCCACCGCTCGGCGACCTGCCGGGGGCGGTGCGCATCAGGCGACCTCTTGCTCCCGCGCCGCCCAGGGTACCGAGAGGTTGCACGTGAGCGGGCCTCACGGGAGTCTGGCGGCGTGCCGAGGTTGCTGATCGTCCACCACACGCCGTCACCGGGGATGCAGGAGCTGTTCGAGGCGGTGGTGAGCGGGGCCGGCGACCCGGAGATCGAAGGCGTGGAGGTGGTGCGCCGACCCGCGTTGAACGCTTCGGTGACAGACGTTCTGGAAGCAGACGGTTATCTGCTCGGCACGCCCGCCAACATCGGGTACATCAGCGGCGCGTTGAAGCACTTCTTCGACACCGTCTACTACCCGTGCCTGGACGCGACGCGGGGTCGCCCGTACGGCGCGTGGGTGCACGGCAACCAGGGCACCGAGGGTGCGGTGAAGGCGTTGAGGGACATCACCGGCGGGCTGGGGTGGCGTGCCGTGGCGGAGCCGGTGTCGGTGAGCGGTGGGCCGGACAAGGCGGCGCTGGAGGCGTGCCGGGAGTTGGGCGCGACGGTCGCCGCGACGCTGATGTGACACGTAACGCCGCGCTCACCCTCCGCGATGGTCAGCCGTGATGGCGTAGCCGACCAGACGGAGGCGTTCGATGACCAACCCTGCCGGACCCCCGCCGATGTGCGGGTCGTGTGGTGCTTACTTACAGCCGCCCAACACGAGCTGCACGGTGTGCGGCACCGTCCAGTGGCCCCAGCAGCCGCCCGTCTTCATCCCGCACGCCCCACCGGCGACGGGTCCGCAGCCGGTGCAGTACGCGACGGGTCCGCAGCCGGTGCAGTACGGCGGGTACGGCGCGCCGATGCCGATCCGGGGTGTGGTGACGGCCAAGTCGCCGGGGATCGCGGTGCTGCTGTCGTTCCTGTGGCTGGGGGCCGGGAACCTCTACGCCGGGCAGACCGCGTTGGGCATCATCCTGATCATCGTCAACTTCCCGCTGGCCATCCTCGCGATGACCGTGCTCGGGCTGATCATCGCGTTCCCCGTCTGGCTGATCCTCGCGGTGCTGGGGATGGTCATGGCGGCGCAGGGGGCGAAGGACTTCAACCACCGCAACGGCATCATGGTCCGATGACCGTGGCGGAAGGCTCCGGCGCCCGGACACAGGGCACAGGGCACAGGACCGGAGCCTTCTCGACTCGTCGTGGGTTCTGCCCAGGAACCGCCACTGGCTGATCAGCTCCTGGCGGACCGGGGGTTCTCCGCTACTTGTTCGACAGGCGCAGCATCTCCGGCGGGTACCGGTCACCGGCGGCGGTCGGCGCGGCGTCCTCGATCGCCCGCAGGTCGTCGGCGGACAGCTCCAGGCTCGCGGCGGCGACGTTCTCCTCCAGGTACTTCACCCGCTTGGTGCCGGGGATCGGCACGACGTGCTCGCCCCGGTGGTGCACCCAGGCCAGCGCGAGCTGACCGGCGGTGACGCCCCGTTCGGCGGCCAGCGCCCGGAGCGCTTCGACGATCGCGAGGTTGCGCGCGAAGTTCTCGTCGGCGAACCGGGGCATGTTCCGACGGGTGTCGTCCTCCCCCAGTTCGGCGGTCGACGTCACCCGGCCGGTGAGGAACCCGCGACCCAGCGGTGAGAACGGCACGATGCCGATGCCCAGCTCCGCGCAGGTGGGCGCGATGGTGTCCTCGATGTCCCGCGTCCACAGCGACCACTCGCTCTGCAACGCGGTGATCGGGTGCACGGCGTGCGCCCGGCGGATCGACTCCGCACCGGCCTCGGACAGCCCCAGGTAGCGGACCTTGCCGTCGCGCACGAGGTCCGCCATGGCCCCGACGGTCTCCTCGATCGGCACGGTCGGGTCGACCCGGTGCTGGTAGTACAGGTCGATGTGGTCGACGCCGAGCCGGCGCAGCGACGCCTCGCAGGCCCGCTTCACGTACTCGGCGTCACCGCGCGGACGGCGTTCCGGGTCGCCGAGGGCGAACTTCGTGGCCAGCACGACCCGGTCGCGGCGGTCGGCGACGGCGCGGCCCACCAGCTCCTCGTTCGCCCCCGCCCCGTACACGTCGGCGGTGTCGAGCAGCGTCACGCCGAGTTCCAGCGCCCGGTGGACGGTGGCGATCGACTCGGCGTCGTCGCCCTTGCCGTAGGACTGGCTCATGCCCATGCAGCCCAGGCCCTGGGGCCCGACTTCGAGTGTGGTGCCCAGCAGTGTCACGCGGTGATCCCTTCGACGAACGTGTGCTCGATCTGCTCGTAGTGCGCGATCTTGTACTCCAGCACGTCGAGGCACGACTGGAGTTCGGCGATCCGCTCGCGCACCGACGCCCGGTGCTCGAACAACATCTGCTTGCGCCTGCCCGCCGTCGCCGCGCCGTGGTGCCGGAGCTGCGCGTACTCGCGCATCATGCGGATCGGCATCCCGGTGGTGCGCAGCCGGGTGAGGAAGACGAGCCAGCTCAGGTCGTCATCGCTGTAGCTGCGTCGTCCTCCGGAGTCCCGGGCAGGCGGGTCGACCAGCCCGATCCGTTCGTAGTAGCGCAGCGTGTCGATGGACAACCCACTGCGCTCAGCCGCCTGGGCGATCGAGTAAGTCACCCCACGACGGTAGGAGCTGGAGTGCACTCCAGGTCAACCCGGTTCGGCCTACCGGCTCGCGTTCCGGTGGGCCGGAGCCGGTGGCAGGCTCGCCGCGGGTCGGTTCGCGGAGCCCGATCCGGCGTTGTCCGAGCACGCCGGAACACGCTGTGCCCGACCGACGATGTGCTCGGTCGAGCAAGCTCCGGATGGGCGTCAGTCGTCCTTGGGTATGCCCCAGGCCTCCAGGTGGGCGGCCATGCCGGCCACGTCGATCTGCTCCCGGCCCAGGGCTCTGACCAGGTCGAGCGCTTCGTCTTCGGCCGCGTCGATCCACCAGCCGTTGATGTCGCACAGCGTCACGGCCGCGACCCAGCCCAACCTCCAGTTGCCCTCGGCCAGCGGCCGGGTGCGCACGATGGAGTCGAGCAGGGCCGAGGCTTTCAGCCAGAGCGAGTCGTATGCCTCGACCCCGAGCACCGTGGCCCGTGGCCGGTGCGCTGCGGAGTCGAGGAGACCTAAGTCGCGCACGACCAGATCCCCGCCGGTGACGGCGGTCGCCAGCACGAGCAAGTCGCCGGCGTCGAGGTAGTTGACCACTGCTTGACGCGCTCCCTGTCCTGAGGGGCGGGGATTTCGGCGCGGCCACGCCGCGTCCGGGATGCCTGCGGCACCACCACCGACCACCTCAGGTCTGTATCGCCTGACCGCCCAGCCGGCGGCGAGGATGTTGTCGACCTCGCGGGGCACCGTGGTGCACTCCGGACGCGGCCCGATCTTCAACGGCGCACCATACCGGGGTGCCGGTGGTCGGCGTGCGCGTTCACACCGGTGAACGAGGTACTCGATCCCGCTACGTCGATTGAGCTGCACGAACACAGACTATCGAACAGCAGTTCGAACGTACGGGTCCTTCACTCGAACGTGTGGACCAGTCACATACGCCGGACGTACGAGGCCGTGTCTCAGCAGGCGGGTTCAGGCCGAGCCGAGCCGGTCGAGCAGGCCCCGGTACTTCGGCAGCACCCGCCCGAGGACCTCGGACAGCTGCTCCTCCTTCTGCAGCCGCGCCCAGCGCTCCGCCAGCGCCAGCCGGACGACCTCCTGCTTCGACCGGCCTTCAGCCGCGGCGAGCTCGTCGAGCCGCCGGTTCTCCTCATCGCTCAGACGCAGGGTCATCGCCATGCCAAGGACGGTACCAACTTGATACCACGGTGACCAGACCATGTTTTATAACACTGTTGCGATACGATGTGCCGGTGCCGAGACCGAAGACCCACGACGACGCGCTCCGCGTCCGCCTGCTCGACCGCGCCGGCGAGCTGCTGTCCACGGAAGGACCGGGCGCTCTGAGCTTGCGCAGGCTGGCGGCGGATGTCAACACCTCGACCACCGCCGTGTACTCGCTGTTCGGCGGCAAGCCGGCGCTGCTCGACGCGTTGTACGGGGAGGCGTTCCGCAGGTTCGGCGACCGCCTCGCGGCACTGCCCAGGACCGACGACCCGGTGGAGGACATCGTCCAGCTCGGGCTCGCGTACCGGGCCAGCGCGCTCGCCGACCCGCAGTTCTACCTGGTGATGTTCAGCAGGGTCATCCCGAACTTCGAGCCGTCCGAACAGACCAGGGCCGCCGCCGCCGAGACGTTCGTGCCGCTGGTCGAGAACGTGGGCCGGGCCGTCGACTCCGGCCTGTTCGTGGCCGCGCCGCGCGAGCGGATCGCGCTGGCGATGTGGGGCGTGGTGCACGGCCTGGTCAGCCTGGAGCTGAACGGCAACCTGCCGCCCGGCGTGGAGATCGCACCCTCCTACGAGCCGGCGATCCGCGCTCACGCCGAGGGCTGGCGCCGCCGGTAGGAAGGGGGTGGGGGCCGGGGAGGCGGCCGCCGCGAAACCTCCCCGGACCCCGGTGGACTGCCCTTATCGGGACAGCCCGTCTGTGAGGCCGCGGATGAGCTCGCCGTCGGCGGTGTCGCCGTCCAGCGACCAGATCATCGCGCCGCCCAGCCGGCGTTCGGCCACGTAGCGACCCTTGCGCTTGAGCTCGGTCGGGTCGTCCCAGGTCCAGAACGTCGTGCCGTCGAACAGCCACGCGTGCCCGGCCTTCGGGTCGCGGTGCACGGTGAACTTGCCCAGCTGCGCCTTGAGGATCCGGTAGTCCTCGTACCCGGCCTCGTAGGTGGCGGGCGCGGGCCCGGTCGCCGGCTGGAACAGGCCGTTGTTCTCGTTGCGGACGCCGGTCCAGCCCCGGCTGTAGAACGGCACGCCCAGCACGACCTTGTTCCGCGGCGCGCCCTTGCGCAGGTAGTGGTCGACGGTGACCTGCGAGCTGAACTTCGGCGAGGTGGGGTCCGCGGCCGGCGTGCGGATCGAGGACTGCTGGTTGGTCAACGGCTCCCACGCACCGTGGTAGTCGTAGCCCTGGACCGTGCCGAAGGTCAGCAGGCCGAACACCTTCGAGACCTCGAAGCCGCGGTCGATGAAGGCCGGGTTCGCGGGCAGGAACGCGGTCAGGTCGTAGGACCGGCCGGTCTGCCACGTCAGCCTGCCCAGCTGCTTGCGGTACTCGCGCAGCAGGGCGGTGAAGTTCTCCCGGTCCTCGGTCCGGATCACGTTGCCCGGCGCGCCCTCGCTGGACGGCCACTCCCAGTCCAGGTCGATGCCGTCGAACAGGCCCGCCGCCGCGCCGGGTGCCGCGCCGACCAGGTTGCCCTTGAGCCACAGGTCGATGCAGGACTTCACGTGCGCCGCGCGGGACTCCGGGGTGAGCGCCGCGTCGGAGAAGTACTTCGAGCCGGTCCACCCGCCGAGCGAGATGTTGACCCGCAGCTTCGGGTGCTTGGCCTTGAGCTGCTTGAGCTGGTTGAGGTTGCCGAGCAGCGGCTGGGCGGGGTCGTCGGCCTTCCCGCTCACGCTCTGCTCCGCGCCGAACGGCCGCTGGTAGTCGGCCCACGGGTCGGAGCTGACGCACTTGCCGCCCTGGTCGAGGAACCCGAACGCGTAGTTCAGGTGCGTGAGCCGGGGTGCGGTGCCGTTCGTGACCAGGTCCTTCACCAGGAAGTTCCGGTCGTACCCGCTCCAGTTGGTGTAGTAGCCCACGGTACGCGGCTTGTCACCGTGCCCGTGGCCGTGCGCCAGCGCCTGGGGCGCGAACGACACGGTGAGCGCGGACACCAGGAGGGCGGGGAGCACCCATCTCCTGCTCGTCATGCTTCTCCTCGCAAGGGGCGACAGCGGTCTCTGTGGTCCAGACCACGGTAGGGGTGAGGTCTAGACCACCTCTACGGCCGAACGGCCGAATCCGGTCCTACCGATCCCGATGCGCGGGTCATCGGTCTTGCAAAAGTTTGCATGTGCGCTGGCGGGCGGGGCGCGCTAGCGTCGCGTTGTTCAAGTTTGAACAGGGGCTCACAAGGGGGAATGGTGACGATCCTGGTAACCGGCGCGACCGGCAACGTCGGCCGACACGTGGTCGACCTACTGGTGAAAGAGGGGGTGCGACCGCGGGCGCTGACCCGCAACCCGGACAAAGCGGGCCTGCCCGCTGACGTCGAGACTGTGAAAGGCGACCTCACCAAGCCCGACGAACTGCCGCTCGACGGCGTGACGGCGGCGTTCCTGCTGCCGGTGCTGGAGGGCGACCGGGCCGCGGACCTCGCGCGGGCCTTCCTGGAGCGGGCGCGGGACCTGCGCCGGGTGGTGTTCCTGTCCACCGACGCGGTGGCCGTCCAGCGGCCGGGCAGCAACGAGCCGCACCAGTCGGTGGAGAAGGTCATCGAGGCCGCCGGCGTCGAGTGGACGCACGTCCGACCCGGTGAGTTCATGTCCAACAAGATGATCTGGGCGGAGACGATCAGGCGGGAGAACGTCGTGCGGGCCGCCTACCCGGACGCGATCGGCACGCCGATCCACGAGGTCGACATCGCGGAGGTCGCGGTGCGCGCGCTGCTGGACGACGGGCACGCCGGCCGGGCGTACCGGCTCAGCGGGCCGGAGGCGTTGACGACCCGGCAGCAGGTGGCCGCGATCGGCGAGGGCCTCGGCCGGGAGATCCGGTACGAGGCGCTGACCTACGGCCAGGCGCGGGCCACGCTCATCCGGGACGTGGGCCTGCCGTGGGACATCGCCGAGTACATGATGGGGTACTACGCCCAGTTCAACGAGGAGCCCGCCGACCTGCTGCCCACGGTCGAACAGGTCATCGGTCGGCGGGGTCGGACGCTGGCCCGGTGGGCGGCCGACCACGCCGGTGAACTGTCGGTGCTGAACTAGTGCGCTGAACTAGTGCTAGCGGCGCGGTCCGGTCCCGGCTAGACCGCGCCGTACTGGCGATCGCCGGCGTCGCCGAGCCCCGGGACGATGAACCCGGAGTCGTTCAGGCGCTCGTCGACGCTGGCGGTCACCAGGCGCACCGGCAGACCCGAGTCCGCCAGGTGCTCGATGCCCTCGGGCGCGGCCAGGGCGCACACCGCCGTAACGTCCGTCGCCCCACGATCTGTGAGCAGACGGATCGTGTAGGCCATCGACCCGCCGGTGGCGAGCATCGGGTCGAGCACGAGCACCGGGCGGCCCGCCAGCGACTCGGGCAGCGACTCCATGTACGGCGTCGGCTGGAGCGTCTCCTCGTCCCGGGCGAGTCCGACGAACCCCATCTGCGCGTCCGGGATGAGCTTGTGCGCCTGGTCGGCCATGCCCAGCCCGGCCCGCAGCACCGGCACCAGCAGCGGCGGGTGGGCCAGGCGGTAGCCGGTGGTGCGCGCGACCGGCGTGTGCACCCGTTCCTCGGCGACCGGCGCGTCGCGGGTGGCCTCGTACACGAGCATCACGGTCAGCTCGTGCAGCGCGGCACGGAACGCCGCGTTGTCGGTGCGCGCGTCACGCATGGTGGTGAGCCGCGCCCTGGCGAGGGGGTGTTCGACAACGAGGACGTCCATGGTCGAACAGTATGTGGTACGAGTAGGCGATGCCCGACGGCTCGTTACCGACTTCCGTGGTGCGTTTCGTGGACGGCTCGGGACACATCGTCGGCACCGGCGTCGTGGTCAGCCGCACGCACGTGCTCACCTGCGCCCACGTGGTCAACCTCGCCCTGGGCCGGGAACCCCGGGCCACCCCCCGCCCGGCCGACCCGGTGCCGGTCGAGTTCCCCGCGCTGCCCGGCCTCGCCACGCCCGCGACGGTCCACTCCTGGACGCCCCCGCCGCCGCGCGAAGGCGTGGCGGGTGACGACATCTGCGTGCTGTCGCTGGACGTGCCGGCGATCGTGACACCGGCGAAGCTGATCAACACGCCGCCGCGCGCCGGGCACCCGGTCGACGTGTTCGGCTTCCCCGCCAACCGGCCGGACGGGGCGTGGGTGCGCGCGGTGGTGCGCGGCCAGGTGTCCGGCCGGCTGCTCCAGCTGGACAGCGAGTCGGCGCTGCGCGTCCAGCCCGGCTACAGCGGCGGACCGGTGTGGGATCCGGAGACCGGCCGCGTGGTCGGCATCATCGCGACCGCCGCCGGGCAGGACAGCTACGCCATCCCGGCCGACCGGCTGCGCACCGCGTCGCCGGACCGGCCTCCGGTGCGGCGCGGTGACCGGATCTCCCTGCTGCACCTGGCTTCCACCCGGTTCGGCGCGGACGAGCGGTGGTTCGGCCCGTTGCACGGGTCGCTGGCCGACGCGCGCCCCGATCTCGTGGTGTTCAGCGGCGACCTGACCGAGGGCGGCAAGCCGAGCGAGGTCGACCGCGGCTTCCGATTCCTCGCGCAGTTGGCCGAGGCGGTGGAGCTGCCGCGCGAGCGGGTGGTGGTGGTCCCGGGCGCGAGCGACGTGAACCGGTTGGCGTGTCAGGCTTACTTCGCGCAGGAGGAGGCGCTGGAACGGCTGCCCGTGCCGCCGTACTGGCCCAAGTGGGCACCGTTCGCGGCGGCGTTCGACGAGTTCTACGACGGCAAGGTGACGTTCACGCCGGACGAGCCGTGGACGTTGTTCGAGGTGCCGGACCTCTTCGTGGTGGTGGCCGGGCTCAACTCGACGTTCCACGACAGCCACCTGACGTCGAAACCCGGTCTGGGTGCCGGGCAGGCGGAGAGGTTCACCGCGCTGCTGAGGGACTACCGGCTGCGCGGGTGGCTGCGGCTGGGCGCGGCGCACCGCTGGCCGGGCGACCCGGGCCTGGCCGACCGCGACCGGCTCAGCCTGTGCCTGACCGGGGACGGCGAGGTGTCGCGGATGCCCACCGGGATGCCGGTCGTGCCGGTCGCGGACAGCTCCTACCAGCTGATCACCCTGCACCCCATGGACATCACGCGGACTGTCCGGAGATGGCAGGGCGGCTGGGTCGACGTGGGGACGGAACACATGTCCGCGGAGTGGGAGTCGGCGCGGGCGACCTTCACCCTCGTCGACGCCCCTAGAGTGATCGACAGGTCCTCGAACTCGTTGCGCGGCACGTTCTTCGAGCGGGTGCACGAGGCCACCGTGGTGTCCCAACCGACCGCGACCGTCACGCCGCGGGCGGACCAGTCGTACCTCCGGGTGTCGAAACCCCGCGAGGGCGGCGGGTTCGAGCAGTGGCCGGTTGGCGTGGCGGGTGGCCCGGTGTCGGAGGAGGACGTCGACCGGTTCATCGTGCACGTGCACAACTCCTTCGCCGCAGCGGATCCGTCGGTGCCGTCCGAGATCGTCTACAGTGGACCGCCAGCCGCCCCGGAGGTGGTCCTGTCAGCGCAACGCCGAGGCGTGCGGTTGCGGAGCTTCGTCGAATACCAGGGCCTGCTGGACCTGCGGTCGTTGGCCGACCGCCAGGCGCAACGACTGGCCTCCGACCCGGTGTACCCGGCAGAGCTGTACGTGCCGCAACGGTTCGCGATGGTCGGCTCGACCGAGGTGAAGGACGACGTGCTGGGCCAGGTGATCGACTGGCTCGGTCGCGAGGCGGCCCGGTTCGTGATGGTGCTGGGCGACTTCGGGCGCGGCAAGTCGTTCCTGCTGCGCCAGTTGACCCGGCAGCTGCCCGAGCACCTGCCCGGACTGCTGCCCGTGCTGGTGGAGCTGCGCAGCCTGGAGAAGGCGCCGACGCTGGACGAACTGCTGGCGCAGCACCTGGTCCGCGAGGGCGTGGAAGCGGTCGACGTGGCCAAGCTGCGGTACATGATCAGCAGCGGGCGGCTGGCGTTGCTGTTCGACGGGTTCGACGAGTTGGAGCTGCGGGTCGGGTACGACAACGCGGCGGACTACCTCGGCGTGCTGCTGCACGCCGTGACGGACCGGGCGAAGGTCGTGCTGACCAGCCGGACCCAGCACTTCCGCTCCACCAACCAGGTGCTGACCGCGTTGGGGCAGCAGGTCTCCGCGTTGACCGCCAGCCGGGGGGTGGTGCTGGAGGACTTCACCGACGACCAGATCCTGGACTTCCTCACCCGGCACTACCTGGGTGACGCGGACCGGGCGGCGAAGCGGTTCGCGCTGCTCGGCGCGATCAGCGATCTGCTCGGCCTGTCCCGCAACCCGCGGATGCTGTCGTTCATCGCGGACCTGGACGAGGACCGGCTGCTGGAGGTGCGGCGGGAGCACGGCCGGATCAGCGCCGCCGAGCTGTACCGGGAGCTGGTGGACTTCTGGCTGGTGCACGAGGCGGAACGGCAGCGGCACCGGTACGGGACGCCGTCGTTCGACGACGTGGAACGGCTCGCGGCGTGCACGTCGCTGGCGCAGCGCCTGTGGGAGACCACCTCGTCGACCATCCGGACGACCGACTTGGCCGAGACCGTCGTCACCACGCTGACCCGGCTGGCGGAGCGCGGCTACTCGATCGACCAGGCCGCCCACGCGGTCGGCTCGGGCACCCTGCTGGTGCGGACCGAGGACGGCGGGTTCGCGTTCGTCCACCAGTCGGTGATGGAGTGGCTGGTCGCCAAGGTGGCCGCAGACGATCTGCTGGCAGATCGTCTGGACACCGCCATCACCCAGCGGAAGATGTCCAAGCTGATGGTGGACTTCTTCTGCGACCTGGCGGGGCACCAGGCCGCCGTGCGGTGGGCCCGGGCGGTACTCGCGGATCTCGACGCCGGCGACGTGGCGAAGCGGAACGCCACCGCCGTCGTGCAGCGGTTGGACACCTGGGCCAGGTTGGAGCTCTCCGGAGTCGATCTGCGTGCCAACGATCTGAGCACACTCGATCTGCGAGGCGCCAATCTCAGCGGTGCGGACCTCAGCGGTCAGCGCCTGGTCAACAAGGACCTCAGCGGCGCGAACCTGGCGAATGCCAACCTGACCGACGTCCGCATGTTCGGCGGCGACCTCACCGGCGCCACCCTGACCGGCAGCCGCTGGCACCGCGCCGCCCTGCTGGGCGTCACCGGCACCGAACACGGTGAGCTGGCCGACGCGGCGGTCAGCGGTCGCGACCGGGTAGCGGCGATGGTCGCGCCGCTCGCCGAGGACGTGAGCGCGGTCGCCTTCTCCCCGGACGGCGAACTGGTCGCACTGGCCCGCGTGCACGGGGTCGAGCTGCGCGACACGAAGACCAACAAGCCGGTCCGGTTCTGGCGCGGACACGCCAACCCGGTGGAGGAGATCGCCTACTCCCCCAACGGGAGGCTGGTGGCGACGGTCGAGTCGGACGGCCGTGCCTACCTCTGGGACGCGATGACCGGCGAGCCGCGCGCCGAGATCGAAGGACTGGTCCGCGGCCGGATCGCGTTCCTGGCGGACCGGGTCCACCTGGTCGGCCTGGGCGTCGAGGGCGAGGTGCGGTTCTGGGTGGTCCGCACCGGGGCTCTCCGCGACGCGTTGGCGGGTCGGTTCGAGAGGTTGGCGGTCGCATCGAACGGGGTGTGGCTGGCCACCGCAGCGGCCGGCGGCGTGGTCCAGGTCTGGGCTCTCGACGGCCACGAGACGCACCAGATCAGGGTGGACTCCGAGGTCCACCGGCTCGCGCTGTTCGACGACACCACGGTCGCCGTCGGCTCAGAGGACGGCGCGGTGGAGATCGTCGACACCGCGTCCGGTATGCCGGTCGCGCGCGTGGCGACCGGTCACGGGCCGATCGAGGACCTGGCGTTCTCGCCGGACGGCACGCTGCTGGCCACCACCGGTCAAGGCGCCGACGTGGCTGTCTGGGACATGGTGACGGGCGTCGAAGTGACTTCGTTCTCGGCCCGCTTGGGCGTCGGCGCACTGGTGTTCGCACCGGACGGGAAACGCATCGCGGTGGCGGTGGAGGACGGCTCGGCGTTCCTGCACCACATCCCCGACGGGAACCGCCTGGGGGTGCTCTCCACCGAGTGGCGCGGGGTCGGCGCGGTGTCGTTCACGCGGAACGGCGCCGCTCTCGCCACTTCCTGCGACGGCCTGATCAGGCTCTGGGACACCCGGACCGGGGTCGCCCGGCGCAAGTCCCGCATCGTCGACCGGGACATCCGGCAGGTGCGGGTCTCGCCCGACGGCACCCGAGCGGTCACGACTACCACCACAGGTGTCGCGAAGGTCTGGCCGTTGCGCGAGGTCGGGGAGTCCGTTCGGATCGGCGACGACGTCGTCCACGCGGTGGCCTTCTCCCCGGACGGCGAGCGGATCGCCACCTGGCACGAAAGAGGCCGGCTCCGGACCTGGTACAGCCGGACCGGAGCCCTGCTCACCAGCACCTCCGCGCCCGGTCTCGCGACGGCCTACGTGCTGGCGTACTCGCCGAACGGCCGCCGCATCGTCTCCGGGCACGTCGACGGCACCGCGCGGGTCTGGGGCGGCCAACACCCGGTCGTGCTCGGCCACCACGACCTCGAGGTGGAGACCGTGGCGTACTCCGCGGACGGCAGGCACATCGCCACCGGTTCGACCGACGGCAACGTGAAGATCTGGACCACCCGCGGCCACCTGCTGACCACGATCTCCATCCAGCGCAGCATCTGGGCAGTGGCGTTCTCCCCGAACGGCGAGCGCGTCGCCGCCGCGTCTTCCGACGGGTTCGCACGGGTCTGGAGCGTGAACGGCGAACTGCTCCTGACCCTCACCGGCCACACGACGTTGGTGCGGGACGTCGCGTTCTCCCCGGACGGCGAGCACATCGCCACAGCCGCCGAGGACGGCACCGCGCGGATCTGGGATGCCGGGACCGGCGCGGAGGTGGCGACGCTCGTGCACAGCGGGGACGGGGAGATCGTGCTGTTGCCGGACGGGTCGTACAAGAACGAGAACGGCCTTCCGGTGGACGACGTGTTCTGGTCGATCAAGCAGTGCCGGTTCGGTGAGGGCGAGTTGGACGCGTACTACCCGCACATTCGGCAGTTGTCGGATGATGCGCCTATTCCGGTGACTCGGCAGGGTTGAGCGGTGGTCGGTCAGCGGTGGCGGTGGGCGGCCAGGTAGTCGAGTTCGCGGTGGGCTTCGGCCATTTCGACCACCGTGCGGAAGTGTTCCGCCAGGGCGTCGAGGTTCGGGGTGGGCGGCGGGGCGGCGGGCTCGTCGGTGTCCGGTGGGAGGATTTTGACGGCCAGGTGCCAGTCGGCGTAGGTGCCGGTGATCTTCCAGGTCTGTTCCACGCGGAATACGTTCCCCCCCTTGCGTTTTGGTCTTGCAATGCGCACCTTCGGGTGACACCCCTTTCTTGCCCCGGTGGCAAGGCGGAACTCTCTGGGCCATGACACGCAAGGGGGCGTCCGTCCGGCAGCGGCGGGTTTCTACGGAACTGCGGGCTCTGCGCCTGGCCAGGGGATTGAGCTGCGCCGAGGTGGCCGATGCGATCGGCTGTTCGGAGAGCAAGATCAGTCGGATGGAGACGGCCAACCGGGGCCTGTACGCCGATGAAGTCGCCGCGATACTCGGGTTTTTGCAGGCTCCACCGAAGTTGCGGCAAGAACTGGTCGCACTGGTACGGGCCGGAGAGGACCGGAACTGGCACGCCATCCACGGCAAACTGCCCAACAACTGGAAGAACCTCATCGACTTCGAGGGTCAGGCCGAGGCGCTCTACAACTACGAGCCGCTGGTCATTCCCGGCCTCGCCCAGACCGCCGACTACGCGCGGGCGGTGATCAAGGGCACCGACGGCCGGTTGTCCGACGGCGAGGTCGATGGTCTGGTGGCGGCCAGGATGAGCAGGCAGGTCATCCTCGGGCGGGTGGATATTCACCTGCTCATCGACGAGACGGTGCTCCGGCGTGCCTTCGGCGATCCGCCGATGTTGCGCGCGCAGCTCCAGCACCTGGTGGCCCTGGCCAGCCGGTCGACCGTCGCGATACAGATCGTTCCCTTCGACACAGTGGCTCATCCGGGAGTCGAAGGCTCGTTCCTGCAGTTGGAGTTCGCGGATCAGCCGTCGTTGCTCTACGTGGAGAGCCGGAACACCAGCACCTTCCTCGAGGAGGAGATCTACCTGGAAGGGGCTAGGGATGCCTGGCGGGCGCTGCGTACCTTGGCCATGTCACAGGAGGAGTCGGTCGGGTTGATCGCCAGGCTCGCCGGCAAGGCGACATGAGACGGGAAGTGCAGCCGATGACATGGCGCAAGAGCAGCTACAGCACCAGCCAGGCCAACTGCGTGGAAGTACGGCACCTCGGCACCACCATCGCCATCCGGGACTCCAAAAACCCCAACGGACCGGTCCTGGTACTGCCCAAGGTCAACTGGCACGGCCTCACCCGCTGAACCATGCGGCACGCACTGCTGATCGCCACCGACCGGTACGCCGACCCGACGTTCAGCGCGTTGAAGTCGCCGCGCCGGGACGTTGCCGAGCTCGACCGGGTGCTGGGTGATCCGGCGATCGGCGGGTTCACCACCGACGTGCTGGTCAACCGGACCTCCGGGCAGGTGCGGGAGCGGATCGAGGGTGTGTTCAACTCCGCCGGGCACGACGACTTCGTGTTGCTCTACCTCTCCGGGCACGGGGTGAAGGACCGGGTCGGCCGGCTCCAGTTCGTCGCGACCGACACGCGCAACGACAAGTTCGCCTCCAGCGCGGTGTCGGCGCAGTTCGTGCACGACCTGATCGGGCAGAGCCGGGCGTCCCAGGTGGTGGTGTGGCTCGACTGCTGCTACGGCGGCGCGTTCCCGAGCGGGATGCTGCCCCGGTCGGCCGGCACCGTCGACGTGGTCGAGCAGTTGGAGGGGCGCGGGTGCGTGATCATGACCGCGTCCACCCACATCCAGTACGCCTACGAGCCCGGCCGGAACGGCGCGGACGGCAGGCCCGAACCGTCCGTGTTCACCAGGACGATCGTGGAAGGGCTGGAGACCGGCGCGGCCGACCTGGACGGGGACGGCGAGATCACCACCGGTGAGCTGTACTCCTACGTCTACGACCGGGTGCGTGCGGAGAACCCCGAGCAGACGCCCACCAGCGGTGGCACGGTCAGCGGCAAGCTGGTCGTCGCGCACGCGGGTTCCCAACTGCCGTTCGGGCTGCCCGATGAACTCCGCCGGCTGCTCCGCAGTCGCGACCCGGCTCTCCGGGAAGCCGGAACCCGGATCCTCGCGGAACGGGCGGGCGGGGGTGACGCCGAGGCGGCGGAAGCCCTGCGGTCGCTGGGGACGGAGCCCGCGGTGGTCGTCCGGCGAGCGCCGCCGTCGCACGAGGTGGTGCTCGCCCGGTTCGAGCACTGCGCGGAAGTCCGGGACGGGGCGGGCACCGTGGCCTTCAGCCCGGACTCGACGATGTTCGCGTCCGGCGAGTGGGTGTGGGACACCGACACGTGGCAGCGGATCCACCACATCGAGGACGGCGTCGCCCCGGCGTTCAGCCCGGACGGGCGGCTGCTCGCGGTGGGGAGGCTGGCGACCGTCACGTTGCTGTCCACCTCGGGCTGGGACGAGGTCGCCCGGCTCGACTGCCCGCCGGACCGGCTGGAGGAGCTGAGTTTCAGCCATGACAGCCGCTCCGTGCTGTGGGATGGCGGTCACGGCCAGCGGGCGTGGATCGCCCGGGACGGCGAATGGATCCAGTGGCGGCACGGCAGCGAGCGGTACGCGTGCCTCAGCGCCGGCAGCCCCCGGTTCGCCAAGCTGTCCTTCAGCGGCGTCGAGTTGTCGGACACCTCCGATCCGTGGAACTGGCGCGTGCTGCACACCTACCGCACGGCCGAGGCGAGGGCCATCGCGCTGAGCCCGGACGGCAAGCTGCTCGCGATCGCGGACCGGGAGCGGACGACGGTGTGGCGGACCACGGATCACATGAAGCTCTCGACGCTTCCCACGGGTGTCGAACACTTCGCCCGGATGGCCTTCGGGCCGGACAACCGGACCCTCGTGGTGCCGACCAAGTACGGGTTGGAGCTGTGGGACGCGTTGAAGGGCAGGTCTGTCCAGACCCTGGGGGCGGGCCTTGACCGAATGGCGTTCAGCGCGGACGGCAGGTTCCTGGCGGCCGGCCACCGGTACGGGTTTTACCGGAACGCGTGGGTGTGGGCGAGCGATCCGGGCGCCCTCGACGGCCTGCCCCGAGGGGACGGACCGCCACCGTCGAGCGCCGAGGTGGACCGCCGGACGTGGGTCTCGATGCGGCCTTCGGTGGGCGGCTCGGCCGCCGGTGTGGCGGGGCTGGGGACGACGTTGTCGGTGGCCGGGTGGTCGTGGCTCACGTTCCTGCTCGCCGTGGCGGTGGCGACCGGTCTGTTCGTAGTCACCCGTTCGGTCGTCAAACGGGCGTGGCCCTCCTAAACTCACCCGGGTGAGCGACGAGCTGGTGCCGGACCCCAGTCAGATGCGTGCCTCGGATGCCGACCGGGAGAAGGTCGCCCAGGTGCTCCAGCGGGCGCACGGCGAGGGGCGGCTGGACCTGCACGAGCTGGACGAGCGGCTCGGCGCCGTCTACGCGGCCAAGACCTACGGCGAGCTGGCTCCGCTGACCGCCGACCTGGGGATGCCCGCCGCCAACCTGCCCTCGCCGATGCCGCACCACCTGCCGTCCACCCGCATCGGGGGCACGCCCGGTCCCACCACGTCCATCGCGTTCTGGTCCGGGGTGGACCGGAAGGGCGAGTGGGTGGTGCCGGCGAGCCACACCGTGGTGGCGGTCATGGGCGGGGTCGTGCTCGACCTGTCCAAGGCGCGGTTCGCCCAGGCCGAGACGACGATCAACGTCTTCGCGTTCTGGGGTGGCGTGGAGGTCTTCGTGCCCGAGGAGGTCACCGTCCGGGTCGACGGGGCCGGGATCATGGGTGCGTTCGAGGACAACACGCACAAGACGCCGACCATCCCCGGCGGGCCGGTGGTGCGGATCACGGGTGTCGCCATCATGGCCGGGGTCGAGGTGCGGCGGCCGAAGCGGAAGAAGATCCGGGGCGAGAAGCGGGCCGAGCTGGAGGACTGAGGCCTCCCGGCGGCCCTCCGACACCGTCTCCACAGACCACGTCACCACCCCGGTACAGACCCGCTGAGCTGCGGAAACGCGTTCACTTAGGACGCGCGTGCCAGTCCGCCTAGACTCGGTCGCATGGCTGCCACATCGACTGCGCCGTCGTTGCCGCCGGCGCTCGCGGACGCGGTGCGCGACGACGCGTCGCTGCGCCGGTTCCTGCACGGACTGCCCGGTGTCGACCAGGTCGGGGTGGAGCAGCGCGCGGCCGGCCTGGGCACGCGCAGCATCAAGAAGGCCGCGAAGTTGTGGGCGATCGACACCGCGATCTCGATGGTCGACCTGACCACGCTGGAGGGCGCGGACACGCACGGCAAGGTCCGGTCGCTGGCGGCCAAGGCCCGCAGACCCGACCCGGAACGACCGGACGTGCCGAAGGTCGCGGCGGTGTGCGTCTACCCGGACATGGTGGCGACCGCGGTCGGCGAGCTGCGGGGCACCGGGATCAACGTCGCGTCCGTGGCGACGGCGTTCCCGTCCGGCCGGTCGTCGTTGCCGGTGAAGCTGGCGGACACCGCGTTCGCGGTGGAGGCCGGTGCGTCCGAGATCGACATGGTGATCGACCGGGGCGCGTTCCTGTCCGGCCGGTACGGGCAGGTGTTCGACGAGATCGTGCAGGTCAAGCACGCCTGCGGGGACGCGCACCTGAAGGTGATCCTGGAGACCGGCGAACTCGCGACCTACGACAACGTGCGGCGCGCGTCGTGGCTGGCGCTGCTCGCGGGCGGCGACTTCATCAAGACGTCCACCGGCAAGGTGACGCCCGCCGCGACGCTGCCGGTGACGCACGTGATGCTGCAAGCCGTGCGGGACTGGCACACCCAGACCGGTGACCTGCGCGGGGTGAAGCCGGCCGGCGGCATCCGGAGCACCAAGGACGCCATCAGGTACCTGGTGGCCGTGCACGAGGTCGCCGGGCCGGAGTGGCTGACGCCCGACCTGTTCCGGTTCGGCGCGTCGACGCTGCTCAACGACCTGCTGATGCAGCGGCGCACCCAGTTGGAAGGCCACTACAGCGGCCCCGATTACGTGACGGTGGACTGACATGTGGGAATACGCGCCCGCGCCCGAATCCCGGGACATCGCCAACCTCAAGCCCGACTACCGGATGTTCGTCGACGGCCAGTTCGTCGAAGGCGGCGGCGAGCCGCTGAAGACGATCAACCCCGGCACCGAGGAGGTGCTGGCGGAGGTCTCCACCGCCGCGCCCGCCGACGTGGACAAGGCCGTGAAGGCCGCCCGCCGGGCCTACGACCGGGTGTGGGGCCGGATGCCCGGCTCCGAGCGCGCCAAGTACATCTTCCGCATCGCGCGGCTGGTCCAGGAGCGCTCGCGCGAGCTGGCCGTGCTGGAGTCCTTGGACAACGGCAAGCCCATCAAGGAATCCCGTGACGTCGACGTGCCCACCGCGGCGGCGCACTTCTTCTACCACGCGGGGTGGGCGGACAAGCTCGGCCACGCGGGCTACGGGCCGGACCCGAAGCCGCTCGGCGTCGCGGGGCAGGTGATCCCGTGGAACTTCCCGCTGCTGATGGCGGCGTGGAAGATCGCCCCCGCGCTGGCGTGCGGCAACACGGTCGTGCTCAAGCCGGCCGAGACGACGCCGCTGTCCGCGTTGGTGCTGGCGGAGATCATCCAGCAGGCCGACCTGCCGCCGGGTGTGGTGAACATCCTGCCGGGGGCCGGCGACGTCGGCGCGGCGGTGGTGTCGCACCCGGACGTGGACAAGGTGGCGTTCACCGGGTCCACCGACGTCGGCAAGGTCATCCAGCGGCAGCTGGCGGGCACCGGCAAGAAGCTGACGTTGGAGCTGGGCGGCAAGGCGGCCAACATCGTGTTCGACGACGCGCCGCTGGACCAGGCCGTCGAGGGCATCGTGAACGGGATCTTCTTCAACCAGGGTCACGTGTGCTGCGCCGGATCCCGTCTGCTGGTGCAGGAATCCGTCGCCGAGGAGCTGCTGGAGAAGCTGCGGGTGCGGGTGTCCACGCTGCGGGTCGGCGACCCGTTGGACAAGAACACCGACATCGGCGCGATCAACTCGCGCGAGCAGCTGACCAGGATCGAGGAGCTGACCGCCTCCGGCGAGGCCGAGGGCGCGCAGCGGTGGACGTCGTCGTGCCCGTTGCCGGACAAGGGTTTCTACTTCGCGCCCACGGTGTTCTCCAACGTGTCGCAGGCGATGCGGATCGCGCGGGAGGAGATCTTCGGGCCGGTGCTGTCGGTGCTGACCTTCCGCACGCCGGACGAGGCCGTGGCGAAGGCGAACAACACGCCGTACGGGCTGTCCGCCGGCATCTGGACCGAGAAGGGCTCGCGCATCCTGTGGGCGGCGCAGAAGATGCGCGCCGGCGTGGTGTGGGCCAACACGTTCAACCGCTTCGACCCCACCGCGCCGTTCGGCGGGTACCAGGAGTCGGGCTTCGGCCGCGAAGGCGGTCGCACGGGGCTGGAGGCGTACCTCGATGTCTGAGCGCATTTCCCTCGGCCGGGCCGAGAACCGGATCGCAGTGGCCAAGACCTACAAGCTCTACATCGGCGGGGCGTTCCCGCGTTCGGAGTCGGGGCGCTCGTACCCGGTGAACGACGCCAAGGGCGCTTTCCTGGCGAACGCGGCCCAGGGGTCGCGCAAGGACGCGCGTGACGCCGTCGCGGCGGCGCGGAAGGCGTTCGGCGGCTGGTCCGGCGCGACCGCGTACAACCGGGGGCAGGTGCTCTACCGGGTGGCCGAGGTGCTGGAGGGACGCCGGGAGCAGTTCATCGCCGAGGTCGGCGCGGCCGAGGGCGTCGCGGTGAAGAAGGCGCAGTCGCTGGTCGACGCGGCGATCGACCGGTGGGTCTGGTACGCCGGGTGGACGGACAAGATCGCCACCGTGCTGGGCGCGTCGAACCCCGTCGCGGGACCGTACTTCTCGTTCTCGGTGCCGGAGCCGACCGGCGTGGTCGCGGTGCTCGCGCCGCAGCAGTCGTCGTTGCTGGGGCTGGTCAGCGTGGTCGCGCCGGTCATCGCGTCCGGCAACACGGCGGTGGTCGTGGCGTCGCAGGACCGGCCGCTGCCCGCGATCACGCTGTCCGAGGTGCTGGCGACGTCGGACCTGCCGGGCGGGGTGGTCAACATCCTGACCGGGCGGACCGCCGAGATCGCGCCGTGGCTGGCTTCGCACGGCGACGTGAACGCGCTGGACCCGACCGGCGCGCCGGAGGCCGTGAGGGCGGATCTGGAGCGGTCGGCGGCGGGCACCGTGAAGCGGGTGCTGCGGGCCCGCACGTCGGAGGACTTCACGCGTGAGCCGGACCTGGCCCGGCTGCGGGCGTTCCTGGAGTCGAAGACGGTCTGGCACCCGGTCGGGGTCTGAGCGCTCACTGTTCCAGGCCCGACCTCGGCGTGCCCGATCTTCGGCGCGTCCGACTCTCGGAGGTGCCCGATTCCCGGCGCGCCCGACGCCGGCGCTTCAGGACCCGCTCGGTGGCCCGGATGCCAGGCCGGGCACGTCCGGTGCCAGGTCGGGTGAGCCGAGGCACCTCGCGGCCTGGGACGCGCCGGCCGCCAACGCGGTGGGCGTGTCCGCGCCGGCGAGGTGCGCGACCAGGAAGCCGGAGAAGAACGCGTCACCGGCTCCGTTGGTGTCCACGATCCGCTCCACCGGTGTGGCCGGCACGTGGTGGAGTCCGCTCCTCACGGCGGCCGTCGCACCCTGCGCGCCCCGCGTCGCCACTGCCGTGCGCGTCCCGGCGGCGACCCGCCCGGCGAGGAAGGCGACCAGCTCCGGTTCGGACATCCCGTCGTCGTTCAGGAACAGGTGGTCGGCGGCTTCGACGAAGTCCCGGTGGTACTCGGCCACACCGTCGTAGTCGTGCACGTCGCACCACACCGGGACGCCGGCGCGTCGGGCCGCGGCGAGCAGCGGCCGGGAGTGCTCGGCGAGGTCGACCACGGCGGCATCGGCGTCCGCGAGGGCGGCCAGGGCGCGGTCGTCGTGCCGCGGGTGCGCGAGTTCGGGCAGTTCGAGGTAGATCGACACCCGGCCGCCCCGCGGGGACATCAGGTTGAGGTGCTGCTCGCTCGCGCCGGGCGCGACCTCGGCGATCAGCTCCACGCCGGCGGCGGTCAGCACGTCCGCGATCGCCCGCCCGGCCTCGTCGTCGCCGATGACCGTCCGCAGGGTGACCGAAGCGCCCAGCGCGGCGAGGTTGAGCGCCTTGCCCGCCGACGTGCCGCCCAACGCCGTCCGGTGGCTCCGGGCGAACGCGGTGTGCGGCCTCGGCTCGGGCAGCCGGTCCAGCACCACCAGGCGGTTCCACGACACCGGTCCCGCGACGAACACCTCGGGCATGGACGGCATTCTGCTGGGCCGCGCCGACGATCGGGTCGAGCAGCGCCCGCGGCGTGTCGGCCGGACCGACCGGGCTCGCCCGGCAGGGTGCGGGGCGTTCGTCCCGGCGGAGGAGCGGCGAGGCGGCCGGGACGTCAGTCGGTCCGCCAGCCCAACCGGCCGTCGGTGGTGACCAGCGGCTGGCAGTGACCCAGTCGGCTGCGGTGCTCCAGGGCGGTGGCGACCTGGTCCAGCATCTCGTCCAGGCTGGTCCACTCCGGTTTGAGCATCTCGCCGCGCTCCCGGTCCCACTCCACCACGCAACCGGACAGGACGCCCGGCCGGAGGTCCACCGCCAGCGCGTCGCCGCAGCCGTCGAACGCTATCGGCAGCCACCTCGGGTGGTACCCGGACGTGGGCGTGCCCGCCTCGGAGTCCAGGTCGGCCGGCCAGAACCGCTCCTTGAGCCGCCACGACCGCAGGGCGTTCGTCGGACCCAACGGCGTGTAGAACGGCGGCAGCACCTCCGCGAACGCCAAGTCGGCGGTGCCGCCGCAGACGGCCCACCACGTGCGCAAGTCCTCGGGCGGCTCCAGGCCGCTGGCGCCCGCCAGCGCCTCGACCGCTGCGACGTCCTCACTGGCGACGAAGGCCGAACCGGTCGAGGGGGCGTGCTCGTCCAGCCACGCCACGATCCGCTCCCAATGGCGCAGAACACCCACACAGACATGATCAGGTCAGGAGGTCGCGCGGGGTACCGCTCATCAGGGGAGGATCTGCGCCAAAGGCCGCACGGCCGACCGCCCGATGGGGCAGGATCGCCGATGTCGGGCATCAGAGGGGGGAAGCAGTGGAACGGGGTTTCGGCGTCGACCTCGCCGCGCTGTCGACGTACACCGGCACGGCGTCCGGTCTGGCCGGTGAAGTGGGCGCGGTCGGCACGTCGACGCTGGCGGGCACCACCACGTTGGCAGCGGGCAGCTTCGGCAGGATCGGGGACGAGGTGGGCCTGGGCGCGGCGTTCCAGCAGGCGGCACAGGCCCAAGTGGACGGAGTCGCGGCCGCGTCGGCCGGGCTGTCGGCGTTCGCCACCGCCGTGTCGAAGGCGGGCACCGCGTACACCGAGCAGGAGGCGCAGCACGGCGCCGACTTCGACAAGGCTTACCGGGTCTAGGGATGGACGTCGCGGGATTCCTGGCCGGCCTCGTGCAGCCGATGAAGGACGACCTGGCCAAGCTGGAGGGCGACACCGGTGGCGCGTCCCGCGCCGCGGACGCCTTCGGGCGGGCCTCGTCGGCGCTGAGCGAGATCGACGGGCGGCACACCGGCGCCGCCAACGCGGTGCTCGGCACGTGGTACGGCGACCGCGCGAACGCGTTCCAGCAGCGGGTCGCGTCGTTCTCCGGCGGGGTGGGCACGTTGGCGCGCAACGCGACCGCCACCCAGACCGCCGCGACGACCGCCGTGAACGCGGTCGACGGCGGCAGGAAGACCATCCAGGGCCTGATCGACGACTTCACCGGGTGGGCGCAGCCCCGGCTGGCCGCCGCGGTCGCGGCGTCGCTGTTCGGCGGGATCGGCGCGGCGCTCGCGGTGGCCGCCGACATCACCGCGAAGGCCCGCGAGTACGAGGGGAAGTCGAAGCAGGAGCTGGACAAGGTCCGGTCCGAGCTGACCGCCGTCGCGGCGCAGCTGAAGGGCTTGCCGAAGCCCGACTTCGCCGGGCTCGGCGGTTCGCTGGGCGGGGATTCCGGTGGCACCACGTCGACTTCGAGCGCGGGTGACGACGGCAAGCGCGAACCCTCGTCTCCCGGCGGACCCGGTGGTGATTCGGGCAGCGGCGGCGGGTCCGGCGGTGGCGGCTCGGGCGGCGGTTCAGGTGGTGGCTCCGGTGGCGGAGGCGGTGGCGGTGCCACGGGTCCTCGGCTGCCGGTGGCGATCCCGCCGCAGCCCGGCACCGGCGTGGGCGTGAACCTGCCGGACGGCAGCTCCGCCGAAGCGCCCAACGAGACCGCCGCACGGGCCGTGCGCAACGCGTTGTCCGCCTTGGGCACCCCGTACGTGTGGGGCGGCGCCAACCCGCCGCAGGGCACCGACTGCTCCGGCCTCACGCAGTGGGCGTACCAGGGCGCGGGTTTCGACATCCCGCGCCCGGCGTCCTCGCAGGCGATGGGCGCGTCCGTGCCGCCGGACCAGCTGCTGCCCGGCGACCTCGTGGTGTGGGACGGGCACGTGGCGATGGTGATCGGCAACGGGCAGATGGTGGAGGCGGGCGACCCGGTCCAGGTGAACCCGGTCCGCACGGACAACATCGGCATGGGTTTCATGGGCTTCTACCGACCGACGGGCTGAGGACGTGGACGAGACGAACCGCGCGGCCCGACGGGTCGCCGACGTGGAGACGCAGGTTTCCGAGCACATCGCGCGCACCGGACCGGTGTTCGGCCGGGCGTCCTCTTCGGACGGCGCGGTCACCGTGGTGTGCGCGCCGGGCGCGCCGCCGCAGGAGGTCCGCATCTCCCCGGCCGCGCTGAACATGGGTGCCGCCGCGCTGGGCGACGAGATCGTGCGGGTGGCCGAACGCGCCGCGGAGGACGCCGCCGCGCGGATGCACCAGTCGCTGGCGCGGCTGGTGGACCCGGCGACCTCGCGGGCGCTGACCGAGATCGGTTTCCCGGCCGGCGCGGCGGAAGAGGACTTCGGCTCCTCGTACCTGAGGGGGCCTCGATGAGCTCGCAGGAAGAGCGGATCGCCGCCGCCGACCGGCTGACCGGGGTGCTGTCCCGGGTCACCGGCACGGCCACGCACCACACCGGGCTGGTGACCGTGACCGCGTCGGCGGTGGGCGCGCTGAAGTCCGTGCGGCTGCTGCCGGCGGCGCTCGGAAGGGGTCCGGACGCGGTGGGCCGGATGGTCACCGAGACCGCCCGGCTCGCCACCGACTCCGCCGTTCAGACCAGCTACAACGAAGTGGCGAAGACGTTGGGCGACAGCATGGCGATGGCGATCGAGGACTTCGCCGGCCCGCCACCGCTGCACGCGCAGGGGCCCGGCACGCCGCCGCTGCCCGGCACGTCCCCGGCACCCGGCGGGTCCGCGCCCGCGCCGCCGCGGGCGCCCGGCAGGACCGCGCCGCGACCGGCTCCGGCGCACCGGCCCACACCGGAGCCGCCCGCTCCGGGCCAGGTCACCCGCCCCTGGTCGGCGCAGCCGCCGAAGCCCGCGCAACGCCCCCGTCCGCCGGTGGAGGACGACGACGACGACTTCTTCGCGGACCCTTTCCGTGGTCAACGGCGGTAGTCGGAGATCCACCCCGTAGTCTTGCCCCCGCATGGCAAAGGGGCATGGTGTGACCGGGAGGTCGGATGGCACAGGACATCGTCCCGATCGAGCTGGGGCTCACCCAGGGTGATGTCGTCACCCTGTGGGCGCCGCGCTGGCGGGAAGAGGGCGAGGAGTGGGAGGCATTCCTCGGCCACGAGGAGGACCTGTACGCCTTTCCGGATGCCGCCCACCTGGCGGCGTTCGTGCGCAAGGCCGAAGAGCACGACCTGACCGACCACCCCGCGTGGCACGTCGTGCCGGGGCTGTCCGTCGGTGAGCTGTCCCCGGACGACAACCACCAGTTCGACCTGGTGGGTGTGCCGGAGCTGGTCGCCGAGGAGCCGGACACCTGGGTCATCGGCGAACTCGCCGACGTGGTGTCGATCGTGCGCTCGCTGGCCGACGTGTGCGACCTGGAGAAGGTGCACGAGGTGCTGGACTCGGCGGAGGGCTTCTCGCTGCTGCCGCAGGGCACCCTGCCGTTCACCGGTCGCGAGGGCCAGGCGCTGTGGACCGAGATCGCCGAGGTCGTCGCCGAGAAGTGGGACGAGGTGCTCGACGCGATCGACGAGGTGGTCACCGCGCCGGACGTCGACGAGGACGCGCTGAAGGCCGCCCAGGACGAGCTGGCGGCGTTCGAGGAGGCCAACGCGACGGCCGCGGCCGACGACGAGGACGACGACGAGGACGGGACCGAGCCGGTCGGCTTCTGGGCCGAGGTCGGCATCGACCCGATCAAGATCATCACCAGCACCGGCGAGTACTACACGCTGCGCTGCTACCTCGACGACCAGCCGCTGTTCCTCGGCCGCAAGGGCCGGATCGACGTGTTCGGCTCGCCGCGCGCGCTGTCCCGGTTCATCGTGGAGGCCGACGACAACGACCTGTCCGAGGTGTCCACCTGGGGCGAGCTGGTGGTCAAGGCGACCGGTGGCGACCTGGAGGTCGAGGTCGACCCGGACAACGTCTACGTGCTCACCGGCCTGGACGAGGACATCGCGGACGGCCCGGACGGCGTCGACCCGACCCAGCTGGACCTCGCGGTGGAACTGCTGGAGGACACCGGCGAGTGGGCCGGCGACGACGGGGTGAAGGTGGCGCTCAACCAGTCCGAGTCGTTGGGCTGGCTGGTGTCCTACGTGCTCAAGCCGGACCCGACGCGCCTCGCGCCCAGCGCGCCGTACGACGCCGAGGTCGCCGCGTGGCGGACCCTGGTCGCCGCGTTCGAGGACCGGCTCAAGGTGCACTAGGTCCGTGCCCGCGAGGCAACGGGAAGGGGGCGTCCCGCGCGGGACGCCCCCTTCCCGTTGCGGTGGGACTACTTCACCAGTTCGGCGTAACCGGGCTCGATCACGTCCCGGATCAGGGCGCGGCGCTCGTCCAGCGGCAGGAACGCGGCCTTGGCGGCGTTGACCGTGAAGCGGCGCAGGTCGTCCCAGCCGAAGCCGAACCGGTCCACCACGGTGTGGAACTCGCCGGACATGGTGCAGTCGCTCATCAGCCGGTTGTCCGTGTTGACCGTGATGCGGAAGCCCAGGTCGTCCAGCCGCTTGATCGGGTGCTCGGCGAGCGAGGCCACCGCACCGGTCTGCACGTTGGACGTCGGGCACATCTCCAGCGCGATGCGGCGGTCCCGCACGTACGCGGCCAGGTGGCCGACCTCGTCGCCCTGGATGTCCTCGGCGATGCGCACGCCGTGGCCCAGCCGCTCCGCGCCGCAGAACTGCACGGCCCGCCAGATCGACTCCGGGCCGTCGGCCTCGCCCGCGTGGATGGTGAAGTGGGCGTTCTGCTGCCGCAGGTACTCGAACGCGGTCAGCTCGCGGGTGGCCGGGAAGCCCAGCTCGGGGCCGGCGATGTCGAACCCGACGACGCCCGCGTCCCGGTAGCGGACCACCAGGTCGGCGATGCGCTGCCAGCCGTCGTTCTGGCGCATGGCGCACAGCAGCGTGCCGACCCGGATCCGGTTGCCGGAGGCGGCCTCGCCCTGCCGGAAGCCCTCCTGCACGGCCTCCACGGCCTGCTCCAGGCTCAGGCCCTTGTCCGTGAACAGCTCGGGCGCGTACCGGATCTCGGCGTACACCACGCCGTCCGCCGCGAGGTCCTGCGCGGCCTCGGAGGCGACCCGGACCAGCGCCGCCTCGTCCTGCATGACGCCGCAGGTGTGCGCGAAGCCCTCCAGGTAGCGCACCAGCGAGCCGGAGTTGGCGTTGTCGCGGAACCAGTCGGCCAGCACGACCGGATCGGTGGTGGGCAGGCCCTGGTGTCCACTGGCGTCGGCGAGTTCGATCACCGTCCGGGGGCGGAGTCCACCGTCGAGGTGGTCGTGCAGCAGCACCTTGGGCGCGCTGCGGATGGCCTCCGGGGAAAGCGGGGTAGGCATGCGGATCACCGTATACCGGCGACACGCGGTGACCGGTGCGCTTCGCGGTGATCAAGCCCGCTATGATCACCGCGGTGTCATCCGGTGTGGCGAGAACCACCCTCCCGGATGCCCCTTTGGCCGTTGTCCAGTCGTGATGCAGAACTTTCCGCTACCGGCGTCCCGGCCCTCGTCACCCGCCCGGCGGATGCTCACCCGGAGCACTCAAGGGTGCGCCGGCCGTTACCTTCCAGTAGGGTCGGTCGTCGTAACCCGAACGGACTAAGCGCAAGCGCGAGACAGGCGGTGTCCTCCGGGGGGTGGTACAGCCCGGACCCCTGACGCGGTTAGGCTCCCGGAGGTCTCCCCTCCCCTGGACGAAGGCATTCAAGCCGTGAACGAGAACAACAACTCCACGATGTCCTTCGATCGGATGCGCAACATGCTGACGCGCGCCGCGGAGATCCGTGAGAGCGAACAGCAGCAGATCTTCGATGCACTGGACGAGATCCACGCGCGGATGTCCCCGCTGGAGTCGCTGGGTTCCGTTCGCAAGCGCCTGTCCGAGCTGCCCGACCGGACCGAGGTCGGCGTGCTGGCCGAACGGCTGGACGAGGCGCTGGCGCGGTTGGAGGCGCAGGACAACGCGGTCCAGGGCATCGGCCGGGCGGTCGACGGCCTGGTCGACAAGCTCGCCAAGCCGTTCGCGCAGCTCGACGGCAGGCTGGACGGCGTGGCCGGCCGGTTCGAGGGCGTCGCGGGGCGGATGGACGGCCTGGAGGACAAGCTCGGCCACATCCACAAGCGGCTGGACGACCTCGAAGTCCACCTGGACAAGCAGGACGGCAAGGTCGACGCCGTGCCGGGCGCGGTGACCGGCCCGCTGCGGGAGCGCATCGAGTCGCTGGAGGTCGCGCTGCGCGGTCGCCTGGACGAGGTGGACGAGGGCGTGCACGAGCACCTCGACGGCACCCGCGAGGCGTTGCAGCGCTCGGTGTCCGACTCCTCGTCGACGCTGCACGGCCGGCTGGACGAGACCAGGGACAACCTCAACAGCACCCGCGACTCGCTGTTCTCGTCGCTGCACGACACGCGCGACAAGCTCACCGGCTCGCTCGACGAGACCCGCACCGCCCTGTCCGGCTCGCTGACCGAGACCCGGGAGACCCTCGCGGCGGCCTTGGACGACACCCGCAGCACGGTGCACGGCAAGCTGGACGAGACCCGCGAGGCGCTGCACGCGGCCCTGGACGAGACCCGCGACCAGGTGGACGCCACCGACCGCCTCGAAGCGCTGGCGCAGCGCCTGGAGCAGGTCACGTCCCGCCTGGACACCATGACCACCCGCCTGGACGCGGTGGAGGACGACTTCGCCGCCCGCCTGGGCGACCTGACCGGCGTGGTGGAGCAGGGCATCGCCAAGGTCGAGGGCACGCTGTCGTCCCGGCCGGACTCCGACTCGCTGGCGTCCATGGTGCGCAAGAGCAACCAGGAGTCCGAACTCCGCATCGGCGGCCAGCTGGACGAGGCCATGGCGACGTTCGCCGAGCTCATCCTCGGCGGCGGCTCGCCCACGCCTCCCCCGCCGCCCACCGCGCTGCCCCGTCCGCAGCGGCGCACCCGCAAGAACGGCCCGAAGCCGACCGACAACCGCGACGACGACGACCTGACCGCCGAGGGCGCCTGATCGCAGTCGTGCGAGAAGCCCGGTCCCCCTCGCGGGGGCCGGGCTTCTCGGCGTTCAGAACGGCAGCGGGCGCGGGTAGGGGCCGGGCCGGTGGTCGGAGAACGCCGGTCGGACCACGGCGTCCTCGCCGGTCAGCGGGTTGCGCACGACCTGCTTGTCCGGTCCGAAGGCGGACGCGGCGGTGTTGAGCGTGGCCGGGTCGGTGGCGGGCCAGGCACCGTCGGCCAACCGGTCGAACAGCGTGCCGAACGCGGTGATCTCCTCGGACGCGGTGAACCGGCAGTGCCCCGCCCGGTCGACCGGGTACTGGCGCAGGTCGGACTCGCGGTGCACGCGGTCGCGGTACGCGGTCTGGTTGGAGATCGGCAGCAGGCCGTCGGCGACGTTGTGCACCGTCACCACCGGCCAGGGGTTGACGCCGATCGGCAGGCTGGTCCTGGCCAGGTACGCCACGGCGGACGGGTCGGCGGTGACGCGCGGCGCGCCGGCCAGCCGGGCGAGGTCGGCGTCGAGGTCCAGCCCGGCCGCCGCGTACGCCTGACGCACCAACGACTTCTCACTGGACCGTTCGAGCACCCGGCGGTAGTCGACGCCGATGTTCCAGGACGGGTTGCCGCCCGCCCACCGCTCCAGGTCGGCCCGACCCACCCCGACCGCACCGGTGCGGAAGTGCTGCGCCCACACCCGGGTCCAGTGGAGCTGGTCCACCAGCCCGGTCGGCCGGGGCGCGGTCGGGTCGAACCAGCCGGGCAGGTCGCCCAGCGCGCCCGCGAGCGCGATCCGCGCCCGGCCGACCGGGTCGTCGCCCGCCGCCTCGATCGCCTGGAAGGCCTTCGCCTGGTTGGCCTCCGGGTCGGCCACCTCCACCAACTCGATGTCCACCCCGAGCAGGGTCTTCACCGCGAACATCACGTCGAGCCCGGAGTTCCAGTACGACGCCCCGCCGCCCACCGCGCCGCACAGCGTGAGCACCCCGTCGAACCGCCGAGGATTGCGCTCGGCCAGCACGGTCGCCGTCGCGCCACCCACCGACTCACCGGCCGAGATGGTGCGGCGCGGGGTGCCGACCGTGCGCCGGAACCAGTCGAGCAGGGCGATCTGGTCCCGTAACCCGTCCTCCAGCGACCACCCCACGGTGGTGCGGAACTGCGAGCCGGCCAGCGCGAACCCCCTGGCCAGCAAATAGTCCTCGGTCGCGGGCTGATCCGTCAACGCGATCCTCGACGGCGGCGCGCCGTACGCGCCGTGACTCCACAGCACCAGCGTGCCGTTCCAGTCCGACGGCACCATCACCCGGTACGCCGCACCACCGATCTCCCCCTCGTACCGCCGGACGGAAGCCGAAGCCGGCACCGCCAGACCCAACAGCGCGCACACCACCAGCAGCAGAACCCCGAGTCGCTTCATGACCGGGTTTCTACTCGCTCACGGGCACGGATTCAGCCGTTCACCCGATGCTGTACAACGCCGAACGCGATACCTGACGACAGTCAGCCCCGGATGGTGTCGATGACCAGCGGCCTCAGCGGCGGAGCGGTGTCACCGATCGCGTAAGCGCCTTCGAGCACCGCCAAGGCACCGGCCAACGCGTCCAGTGTGTCGGTGTACAGCTCCAGCAGCGGCTGGCCCTTGGCGACCTTGTCCCCCGGCTTCGCCTGGCACAGCACACCGGCCCCGGCCTGCACCGGGTCCTCCTTGCGCGCACGTCCGGCACCCAGCCGCCAGGCGGCCACCCCCACGGCGTAGGCGTCCAGCGCGGTGAGCACGCCGTCCTCCGCGGCCTCCACCACGTGTTTGTGCGCACCGACCGGCAAGGCGGCATCGGGGTCGCCACCCTGGGCCCGGATCATCCGCGCCCACGTCTCGAAAGCCTCGCCACTGGCCAGCACCGCCGCCGGATCGGCCGCGATCCCCGCCTGGGACAGCATTTCCGCCGCCAGTGCCACGGTCAGCTCCACCACGTCCGCCGGACCGCCGCCGCGCAGCACCTCCACGGACTCGGCCACCTCCACGGCGTTGCCGACCGCGCGCCCCAGCGGCACCGACATGTCCGTCAGCAGCGCCGAGATCCGCAACCCGTGGTCCACCCCGATGGACACCAGCGCCCGCGCCAACTCCCGCGCCCGCGCCTCGGTCTTCATGAACGCCCCGGACCCGACCTTCACGTCCAGCACCAGCGCCTCGGCGCCCTCGGCGATCTTCTTCGACATGATCGAACTGGCGATCAGCGGGATCGACTCGACGGTCCCGGTCACGTCCCGCAGCGCGTACAGCTTCCGGTCCGCCGGCGCCAGGCCCTCGGTCGCCGCGCAGACCACCGCGCCGACGTCCCGCAGCTGCGCGGTCACCTCGTCCACGGAGAGCTGCGCCCGCCAACCCGGGATCGACTCCAGCTTGTCCAACGTGCCGCCGGTGTGCCCGAGGCCCCGCCCGGACAGCTGGGGCACGGCCGCGCCGCACGCGGCCACCAGGGGAGCCAGCGGCAACGTGATCTTGTCGCCCACCCCGCCGGTGGAGTGCTTGTCGACGGTGGGCCGCCCGACGTCCAGCGACAGGGACGTGCCGGAGCGGACCATGGCGCGCGTCCAGCGGGCCGTCTCGGCGGCGTCCATGCCGTTCAGGAAGATCGCCATGGCCAGCGCCGACATCTGCTCGTCGGCGACCGCGCCCCTGGTGTAGGCGTCGACCACCCAGTCGACCTGGGCGTCGGACAGCCGGTGGCCGTCCCGCTTCGCCCTGATCACGTCCACGGCGGTGTGGGTCATGGCAGGTCCTCCGGTCCGAAGGCGTCGGGCAGCACCCGGCTCATGGGCAGCACGCCGGAGGGTGTGTCGACCAGGCAGTCGGGACCGCCGAGCTCGAACAGCACCTGCCGGCACCGGCCGCACGGCATGAGCAGTTCGCCCTCACCGCTGCGGCAGGCGACGGCGACGAACTTCCCGCCGCCGGTCAGGCGCAGTTGCCCGGCCATGGCGCACTCGGCGCAGAGCCCTACGCCGTACGACGCGTTCTCCACGTTGCAGCCGACCACGACCCGCCCGTCGTCGCACACCGCGGCCGAGCCGACCCGCAAGCCCGAGTACGGGCAGTACGCCGACTGCGCGGCGGCGACGGCCCGTGCCCGCAGGTCGTCCCAGTCGACCGCGTCCCGGTCAACCACGGCGGTACACCACGCCATCGGCCGCGGGCATCCGCAATCGTTGCGACGCGACGGCGAGCACGATCAACGTCACCAGGTGCGGCGCGTAGGTCGTCAGCTCGCTGGGCACCTCGTCGACGCTGTAGTACACCGCGTACAGCACCACCGCCGCGACGATCCCGCCGGCCGCCGCGAACCACCGGCGCCGGACCAGCTGCCAGATCACGATCACGCCCAGCAGCAGCACCGCACCGTAGATCAGCGCGAGGAACGTCTTGCCGCCGCTGCGCAGTTGCAGGCCGTCCGCGTAGCCGAACAGCGCCGCGCCGCCGAGCAGCCCGCCGGGGCGCCAGTTGCCGAAGATCATCGCGGCCAGGCCGATGAAGCCGCGGCCGTTGGTCTGGCCCTCCAGGTACCCCGGCTGACCGGGGTTGAGCACCAGTGCCGCGCCGCCGATGCCGGCCAGCGCGCCGGACGCGATCACCGCGATGTACTTGTGCCGGTAGACGTTGACGCCCAGCGACTCCGCCGCCACCGGGTTCTCGCCGCACGACCGCAGCCGCAGGCCGAACCGGGTCCGCCAGAGCACCAGGTAGCTGCCGACCACCAGCGCGATCGCCAGCATGGTCAACGGGGACACGCCGGTGATCAGGCCGCGCAGGATGCCCGCCACGTCGGACAGCCCGACCCGTTGCTGCGCTTCGAGGCCGGCCAGCCAGTCGGAGATGCCGGGCGCCGAGTAGGTGTCGAACTTCGGCACGGCCGGGGACTCGCGCGGGTTGTGCGAGATCGGGAAGAAGATCAGCGTGGACAGGTACTTGGTGATGCCCGCGCCGAGCAGGTTGATCGCCACGCCGGACACGATGTGGTTGACGCCGAAGGACACCGTGGCGATCGCGTGCAGCAGGCCGCCCAGCGCGCCGAACACGGCGGCGGACAGCAGCGCGGCCCACGGACCCCACTGGTAGCCGGCCCACGCGGCACCCCACGTGCCCATGATCATCATGCCTTCGAGGCCGATGTTCACCACGCCCGCGCGTTCCGCCCACAGACCGCCGAGCGCGGCGAGCAGGATCGGCAGCGCCAGGCGCACGGCGGTCTGGATCGTGCCGTTCGACGTCAGCTGCGGCACGTCGGTCAGGTACGAGGTGGTGGACAGCAGCACGATCGCGCCCACCACGCCCAGCACGCCGACGGCCCAGCCGGGCAGCCGGCGGGACTTCCGGGGCGGCGGAACGGTGGACGGCGCTTCGGAGGGGTTCATCAACGAGGTGCTCATGCCGCCACCGTCCCCAGCTGCTTGCCGACCCGGCGCTGTTCGGCGGCCAGCTCGAACCGGCGGACCACCTCGTACGCGACCACGACCGACAGCACGATCGCGCCCTGCATGATCGTCACGATCTCCCTCGGCACACCGACGTTGTCCAGCGCCAGCCCCGACTTGTCCAGGAACGCCCAGAGCAGCGCGCCGAACGCGATGCCGCCGGGGTGGTTGCGGCCGAGCAGGGCGATCGCGATGCCGGAGAACCCGATGCCCGCCGGGAAGTTCAGGTTGTAGGTGTGGTCGCGGCCGAGGATCTCCGGCATCGACACCAGACCCGCGATGCCGCCGGACAGCAGCATCGCGATCAGCACCATCTTCTTCGCGCTGACCCCGCCCGCCGCCGCGGCGGTCGACGACTCGCCGGAGGCCTTGAGCTCGAAGCCGAACCGGGTGCGGTTCATCATCACCCAGTAGCCGATGCCCAGCAGCGCGGCCAGGAACACCAGGCCGAAGACCGTGCCGGACGACCCGAGCGGGATGCCCGGCACCCAGCCGCTCTCCGGGATCTCCGGGGTGCGGATGTTGTTGCCCCGCAGCTCGCCGAACACGTCGTCCCGGATCAGGTACGCGGCCAGGCCGAGCGCCAGGCCGTTCATCATGATCGTGGAGATGACCTCGTTCACGCCCCGGGTGACCTTGAGGACCGCCGGGACCGCCGCCCACAGCGCGCCCACCAGCGCGGCCACCACGATGACGGCCAGCGCGTGCAGGCCGGGCGGCAGCGCGATAGAGCCGCCGACCACCGCCGCGACCACGGCCGCGACCCGGTACTGCCCCTCGACCCCGATGTTGAACAGGTTCATCTGGAACCCGATGGCCACCGCGAGCGCCGCGATGTAGTACGTGCCGGTGCTGTTGACGATGTCCACGGCGGTCGTGCCCTCGCCGACCTGCGACACCATCGCCCCGAACGCCTCCGCCGGGTTCGCGCCGGACACCACCAGCGCGATGCCGCAAAGCAGTGCGGAGAACAGGATCGCCAGTGCGGGCGGCAGCAGCTTGCCGCGCAGGATTCCCATTACTCGCCTTCCAGTTCCGCGACGGCGGCGCTCGTGGCGCCCGCGCCGGTCATCGCGCTGCCCAGGTCCTCCGGGGTGACCGAGGACGGGTCCGCGTCGGCCACCAGCCGACCCCGCAGCATCACCTTGATGGTGTCCGACAAGCCGATCAGCTCGTCCAGGTCGGCGGAGATCAGCAGCACGGCCAACCCGCGCGCCCGCGCGCGCTTGATCTCGTCCCAGATCAGCGCCTGCGCGCCGACGTCCACCCCGCGCGTCGGGTGCGAGGCGATGAGCAGCACCGGGTCGCCCGAGAGCTCCCGGCCCACCACGAGCTTCTGCTGGTTGCCGCCGGACAGCGCGGCGGCGGGCACGTCGATGCCGGGCGTGCGGACGTCGAACTCCTCGACGATCCGCCGGGTGTCCTTCTTCGCGCCGGCCAGGTCCAGCCACTGCCCCTTGGACACCGGCTCGCGGGTCTGGTAGCCGAGGATCCGGTTGGCCCACAGCGGCTGGGTGAGCAGCAGGCCCTGCCGGTGGCGGTCCTCCGGCACGTAGCCGATGCCCGCCTCGCGGCGGGCCAGCGTGCCGAGCCTGGTCAGGTCCCGGTCGCCGAGCAGCACGCGGCCGTGGGACGCCCTGCGCATCCCCATGATCGTCTCGACCAGCTCGGTCTGCCCGTTGCCCTCCACGCCCGCGATGCCGACGACCTCACCGGACCGCACGACCAGGTCGATGCAGTCGAGCACCGGGCGGGTGCCCTCCTCCGCCACCAGGCCGAGGTTCTGCACGTTCAGCACGACCCGGTCGGTGACGGTGGACTCGCGGGTCTCCGGGCTGGGCAGCTCGCTGCCTACCATCATCTCGGCCAGCTGGCGGGAGCTCACCGCCTTCGGGTCGGCGGTGCCGACCGTGGTGCCGCGCCGGATCACCGTCACCGAGTCGGCGATCGCGCGCACCTCGTCCAGCTTGTGCGAGATGAACAGGAACGTGAAGCCGCGCTCCTGCATCCCGCGCAGGGTGGTGAACAGCTCGTCGACCTCCTGCGGCACCAGCACGGCGGTCGGCTCGTCCAGGATGATCACCTCGGCGCCCCGGTAGAGCACCTTCAGGATCTCCACCCGCTGGCGGTCGGCCACGCCGAGGCGTTCGACCAGCACACCGGGGTCGACGGTGAGGCCGGTGGCCTTGGCGAGGTCCTGGATGACCCGGCGGGCCTTGCCGCCGATGCCGTGCAGCGCCTCCGCGCCCAGCACGACGTTCTCCTGCACGGTCAGGTTGTCGGCGAGCATGAAGTGCTGGTGGACCATGCCGATGCCGGCCTTGATGGCGTCCGCCGGGGACCTGAACCGGACCTGCCTGCCGGCGACCTCGATGGTGCCCTCGTCGGGCTGCTGCATCCCGTACAGGATCTTCATCAGCGTGGACTTGCCCGCGCCGTTCTCACCGCACAGCGCGTGCACTTCGCCTGCCCGCACGGTCAGGTGCACGTCGCTGTTGGCGACCACACCGGGGAACCGCTTGGTGATGCCGGACAGGACGACGGCAGGGGTGCCGGCGGTGGCAGGGGTGCTGGTGCTCATTCTTCGGCTCCGTCTGGGTCCGGGGTCGAGACCACGCACCGGGCCTCGCGAGGAGGTGTCTCGCGAGGCCCGGTGCGGTACGGCCGGATCAGCTGGTCGGCTTGTCCGACACCTTGATCCTGCCCTCGATGATCTGGGCCTTGTAGCCCTCCAGCACGGCCTTCAGGTTGTCGTCGATCTTGCCACCGGACGTGGAGTAGCCGACGCCGTCCACCTTCAGGTCGAACACCTTCGGCAGGCTCGCGAGGTCGTTCTTGGCGACCGCCTTGACGTAGTCGTAGACCGCCACGTCGACGCGCTTGAGCATGGACGAGATGATCACGTCCTTGGACTCCGCGACGGTGGACTGGTTGTACTGGTCGGAGTCGACGCCGATGGCCTTGACGTTCGCGGCCTTCGCGGCGGAGAAGACGCCCTTGCCGGACGCGCCGGCGGCGTGGTAGAGCACGTCGGAGCCCGCCTCGATGCGGCCCTTGGCGGCCTCCTGGCCCTTGGCCGGGTCCTGGAAGCCGGTGAAGTCGCCCGCCGGGGTCAGGTAGGCCTTCTCGATCTTGATGTCCGGGGCGGCCGCCTTGGCGCCCTGCTCGAAGCCCGCGTCGAACTTCTGGATCAGCGGGATCTTCACCCCGCCGATGAAGCCGACGTTGCAGGTCTTGGACTGGTAGGCGGCGATCACACCGGCCAGGAAGGAGCCCTGCTCCTCGGCGAACACCAGCGGCGTCACGTTCGCCGCGCCCTCCACCGCGCCGTCCACGATGGCGAACTTGACGTTCGGGAACTCCGGCGCGACGACCTTCAGCGACTCGGCGTAGGCGAAGCCCACCCCGATGATCGGGCTGAAGCCCTCGCTCGCCAGCTGGCGGAGCCGGGTCTGCTTGGCGTCCTCCGCCTCGTTCGGGGCGGCGGTCAGCTCCTTGACCTCGGAGACGCCGAAGTCGGCCTTGGCCTTGTCCAGGCCGGCGGCGGCGGAGTCGTTGAACGACGCGTCACCGCGTCCGCCGATGTCGTAGGCCAGACCGACCTTGAGCGCGCTGCCGTCCACCTTCTCGCCGGCCGACGTGCTGCTGGACGTCCCGGCGGCGGCCGGCGGCTTGTCCGCCAGCTTGCACCCGCCCGAGGCGTTGTCGGTCGAACCGGAGTTGGTCCCACCGCTGTCCTTGGCACAGGCGGCCATCGACAGAACGCTGGTCAGCGCGATCGCGGCCACCGCGATGCCACGCATTCGACGACGCACGGCTCGTCTCCCTCCCTGCTCATCGAGCAGACAAATCCCGACAGCGTCGTCGGGCTTCTTTCCGAGTGGCGAACCGTACCCCGTAGTAACGACGACCGCGCGCGTACCGGCCCGCACGTGACCTAATCGTTGGTGCCGGCTGTGTTGTCTGTCCGAGCTCCGCTCGGACGGCTCGGCCGCCTGGGAGTCGGCGCATCGCGGTGCGGAGCAGGCCGATCGAAAAACGTGATCGACCTGCTCCGCACCGCGACACACCGACGCGGCCTCGCGGGGGTGCGGGTGGGGGCGCGCGGCGAAGGAGCGGGGGGCGGGGGCGGGGGCGAAGGGGCGGGGGCGAAGGGGCGGGGTGAAGAGGGGCGGGTATGGGGGCGGGGGAGCTGTGGCGGGCCCCCGTTGGTGGGGCGTTGGGGCGGCGTTGGTGACTTTCGGTGGACTCCAGGGTGCAGCGGTATCCACTGGAGGAGGCAGTTTGGACCCCCGGCAATGGCTGGACGACTACGAGTCGCGCCTGGCGGACCTGAAGCAGAAGTCGGCCGACCTCCAGGAGAACGTCGCCGCCGCGAACGCCCGTGTCACCAGCAACGACGGCGCGGTCACGGTCACCGTGGGGCCCAACGGCGGGCTGCTGAACCTCGAACTGGGCCACCGGGCGTGCGACCTCGGCCCGGCCCGGCTGACCGCGCTGATCATGACCACCGCCCGCACCGCCCAGGCGCAGGCCGCGCGGAAGGTCGTGGAGGCGTTCGCGCCCATGGGCGCGGGCACCGAGGCGATGCGGCTGGTCATCGACGCCACGACCACCGCCGGCGGCGAGCCCGACGCCGACGGCACCACCGGCGCGGACGACCACGACCCGGAGCCCGAACCGGAGCCGCAGCCGCCACGCGTCCAGGTCAGGCCCCAGCCGGTCGCGCCGCCGAAGCCGGTCCGCCCGGCCCGCCGGGACGACGAGGACGACGACGAGAACCAGCCCTGGTGACCTAGGAAGGCCATGCCATGACCGCCCCCGACACCCCCATCGCGGCGCCTCCCGGGATCGAGATCACCGAGGAGAACAAGTTCAAGGGCTCGCTGTTCGTCGAGGCGTTCGACGGGCTGATCGACTCGATCGGCAAGGACGCCGAGTCGGAGACCGAACGCGTCCTGGACATCACGTTCAACGCCATCGGTGCGGCGTCCTCGGTGGCGATGTTCGTCTCCGACCCGTTCGGCAGCATCCTGGGCGCGGGCATCGGGTGGCTGATCGAGCACATCTCGTTCATCCGCGAGGGCTTCGACCAGCTGATGGGCGACCCGGAGAACATCCAGGCCAACGTCGACGCCACCAAGAAGCAGGCGGTCGACATGCGCGTGCTCGCCGAGGACCACAAGCAGGGCCTGGTCACCTTCGACGGGTGGACCGGGCAGGCGTCCGAGCGGTTCTCGGCCAGCATGGAGGCGATGGGCAAGGAGCTCGACGACCTGGCGAGCGCGCTGGAGACGAAGGCCAAGATCGTCGCCGTCTGCGGCATGCTGGTGCAGGTCCTGCGGGACATCGTGCGCGACCTGATCGCCCAGTTCCTCGGCTCGCTGCTGGCCGGCGCACTGGCCGCCGCCGCCGCGATGATCCCCTCCTTCGGCGCGTCCATCCCGATCTTCATCGGCTTCGCGGTCGGCCGGGGTGTCGCGCTGGCCACCAACGTCGCCGCCCGGATCGCGCGGCTGGTCGCCGCGCTGGGCCGGCAGATGTCCCGGATCGGCAAGCTCGACGACATCATGAAGAAGATCGACAAGGGCTGGGACCGGTTCGAGAACATCGCCGACGTCGGCGAGATCGGCTGGGAGGGCTACAAGGCCGTCGACGACGTCGACAAGGACATCGACAAGGGCAAGAAGCAGGACGACGACCAGGACAAGGTCGACCAGGCGAACAAGGAAGCCAAAGAGTCCAATCAGAAGTACGAGGACGCCAAGAAGAAGGAGCAGAAGGAGGCCGAGGAGCTCAAGACGGCCAACGAGAAGCTCAACGACTCCTCGGACAAGGCCGCCGCGGCGAACAGGAAGGCCAACGACGCGGCCGAAGCGCTGAACAAGGCGGCCGCGTCCGGCGACCAGGCGGCGTTCGACCAGGCGAAGGCCAAGTACGACGCCGCCAAGGCCGAGGCGGACGCGGCCCGCGCCCAGGCGGCCGGCGACGCGAGCGCCGCGGCCAAGGAGGCGCGCGACCTCGCCGACGCGTCGAAGAAGTCGAACGAGGCGCTGGGCGCCACCAAGTCGACCGACGAAGCGCAGCAGAAGGCCTACGAGGACTACAAGCGGCAGAACCCCGGCGGTCCGCCGGACCCGGCGAGGACCGCGGCGGAGAGCGACCTGACCGCCAAGAACAACGCGGCCAAGGACGCCAACGCCAGGTACGAGCAGGCCAACGTCGACTTCACGGAGGCCAACGCGAAGGCGTCCGAGGCCAACGCGAAGGCGTTCCGGACCGGCAGCGAGGCCGACATCGCCGCCGCCGAGCGCGCCTCGGAGGAGGCCGAAGCGGCGGGCAGGCGCGCCGAGGCCGCGGCGAACGACGCCAAGGCCTCCGGCGAGGCGGCCAAGTCCTCGTACCAGGACTACCAGTCCAAGTACCAGGACAAGACCGGCACCGGTCAGCGCACCGACGCACCCAACGTCCAGGTCTAGTCGTCCCGCCTAGTCGTCCGGAGCACCGCTCATGGCCCCGAAGAACCCCGGCGGCGGCAACCCCAGCCCGTCGCCCGGTCCCAGCCCGTCGCCCAGTCCCACGCCGGGCCCTCCGCCGCCACCGGTGGGCGGGCCGACGGGCACGTCCGGGTTCGGCATGAGCAGTTCGGCCATGGAAGGCCTCCAGGGCAAGGCGGGCGACTTCCAGTCCAGGATGAACGCGATCACCGGGGGGCTGCGGGGGCTGCAACTGAGCCCCAACGCGCTTGGCCCGATCGGCTTGTTCGCGGTGCCCGCCCTGAACAACTCGAACAACAACTCGGTGGCGCAGGCGGAACGGGCGGCGACGACGTTCGGCAACGTCCAGGCGGGTCTGAAGGCGACGCAGCAGACGCACGTCAACACGGACGCCAACAGCCGCCGCGAGTTCAACAAGTTCAACCCCGACGCGAACGCCCAACGGCCGCCCGGCCAACCCGGTGGCGGGCCGACCGGCGGGCCGAAGACCGGTGGTCCTTCGGTGACTCCGTCGCAGGGGCCGAAGGGCGGTGCCGGGACCGGGCCTGCCGGCGGGCCAAAGGGATCGGGCGGGCCGACGGTCGGGCCGGTCACCGGGCCGAAGGGCGGCGCGGGAACCGGGCCTTCGGGTGGACCGAAGGGTCCGGGCGGACCGGCCGTCGGACCGGTGAACGCGCCCAAGGGCGGCGCGGGAACCGGGCCTGCCGGCGGACCCAAGGGCACTGGCGGGCCGACGGTCGGACCCGTCAACGCGCCTAAGGGCGGCGCGGGAACCGGGCCTGCCGGCGGACCCAAGGGCACTGGCGGGCCGACGGTCGGACCCGTCAACGCGCCCAAGGGCGGCGGCGGGACCGGCGCTTCCGGCGGGCCGAAGGGAGCCGGCGGGGCTGCGGTAGGGCCGGTCAGCGGTCCGCGCGGCGGTGCGGGAACCGGACCTTCGGGCGGGTCCAAGGGATCGGGTGGGCCTGCGGTCGGGTCGGTCAACGCGCCGAAGGGTGGCGGTGGAACGCCTGGCGGTGGGCCGAAGGGCGTCGGTGGACCTGGCGTGATGCCGTTCACCGGTCCGGCAGGCGGGCCGAACGGTGCTCCGGGGACGAAATCCCGAACGTCGGGTGGTGTGGGTACTCCGGGCGGAAATTCAGGCGCGCCGGGCGGTACTCCGGGCGCTCCAGGCGGTACTCCGGGCGCGCGCGGCGGGATTCCGGGCACTCCGGGCGGTACTCCGGGCGCTCCGGGCGGCGCTCCAGGAGGCGCGAAGGGCGGGGGCGGGGGCGGCGTCCCGGGTGGGGCCGGCATCCCGGCCGGGGTCGGTGCGGGCAGCATCGGTGCGGCCGGGGTCGGTGGTCCGGGCGGCGGCAAGGGCGTCGGGACGCCGGATCTGCCTCCCGGCGGGAAGACCGCGGTGGGCGGCACGTCGTTGGCTCCGCCTCCGGTGGGCACCACTGCCGCGCCGGCCAAGGGCGGTGCCGTCGCACCTCCGTTCGCGGGCGGCGTGCCGCCGAAGGGTGGCGCGCCCGGTACGCCGGGTGGCGCGGGAGCGTCGGAACGGTCGAGCAAGTACACCGGCGGGCCGGGCAAGGGCACGTTCGACGCGCCCACCCCGCCGCCGGGCAACGGCACCGTCAGCAAGGCACCGACCGCCTCGTCCTCAACCCCTCCACCGGCGCCGAAGCCGACGATCCCGAACACCGGCACGCCGTCCGGCAGCGGCACCACGGCGAAGATCCCGCCGGCCCAGACCGCCACGATCCAGCCCGCCACGATCCAGCCCGGCACTCAGCCGAAGAACACCGAAAGGGCTCAGAGCCCTTCCACCACGAAGAAGACCGCGGGCACCTCGCAGCCGCCGTCGGCACCCAAACCGAAGTTCTCGTTCAAGAACCCGTTCGCGTCCGGCAGCAAGTCGAGGGCGAACCCCACCACGAACACCGGCACCGACCTCGAAATGCAGCCGGTGAAGACCACCACGCCCGACACCGGCCCGAACACTCACCAGCAACAGAACCAGAACCAGGACTCCGACCAGGACCAGAACCAAGACCAGGACAACAACCAGGACCAGGGCGGCAACCAGCAGAACCCGCCCGCGACGCCCAAGGTCCTGCCCTCCCTGAACATCCCCGACTTCTTCCAGACCGGCCAGGCACTGGGTGCGATCGCGGTCACCGACGTCAACGGCGCGCCCGCGGTCACGACCGCCGTGAACGGCCTGCTGCCCAACAACCCCAACGCCACCCCCGTCGGCGTGGACCAGATCGAATCGGCCCTGACCAACGACTTCGAGTCGTTCCTCGGCAACGGCCGGAACTTCCAGATCAGGGTCGGCAACAAGTGGTTCGAGGCGAACGTCCAAGCCCACCTGGACACCCCGACCAACGAGGCCGGCGCGATCAGCGCGCCCCCCACCAGGACCAAGGTCGACTTCACCGCGAACAGCGGCGCGACGGCGAACACCGCCACCTCCACCGCCACCGGCGGCGAGTTGGCGTTCTCCGCCACGGGAGGCAGGGGCGCCGGTCCGTACGTGACGGTGGGCGGCAAGGTCCCGCTCGCCCGGCCGGCCGCGACGACCACCGTGCAGACGTCCACGGTGGACCAACGGGCGATCCGGTCGGGTGGGAACTCGACCACCGCCAAGATCCCGGTGACCTACACCGTCACCCTGACCGACGCGGGCAACAAGCCGGTCGGCACCCCCGTCACGGTCACGTCGCAGCCCGACGCGGCGGTCGACACCACGGTCCAGATCCCCGACGAGCTGGTCAGCCCGACCCCGCACGTCCCGGTCAAGCCGGCCGTCGCCCCCAGCGCCGACTGGGGCTCCAAGGTCGAGCACGTGGCGCCGGAGGCGGTCACCGACGTCGACTCCGACGCGTTCCAGACCATCGCCGACAAGCTGCACCCGTCGGTGACGAAGCTCGGTGCGCCGGGCCGGACCGCGTTGCGGGAGTTCCTGAGCCCCACCACGATCCGCGACAACCTCGGCGCGATGCTCAACGGCTGGGTCACCTCGCCGGAACTGGCGAGCCCGCACTCCAGCTACGCGGGCGCCGTGCAGATGAAGGCCACCCTGAAGACGGACGTCGAACTGCTGGGCACCAACCCGGACGCCCAGCTGCGCCTGCACGACATCGCGAACACCAGCACGGGGGTCGGCACCAACACCAGGAGCGGCTTCGACGTCAACGTCGGGGTCGGTGGCGGTCTGCAGGTCTCCGGCAAGCTCGGCGGCACGGGTGGTGTGGTCGGCGGCTACTCGGCCAGGATCACCGAGACCTCGAACGTCGGCACGAGCACCGGCAACCGGTCCGGCATCCAGGTGAAGGGCGACACCGGGCTGTACAAGGTCGGCGTGGAACTGGAGGTGCGGACCTCCAACGGCGCCGGCGTGCCCATCTCGGCGACCGCCTACATGCGCATCGGTCTGCCCGAAGCAGCCGCGCACGGCCTGCCGACGCCGGACAACGGGCCGACCGCGCTGACCAAGCCGGGAACCGCCGACACCAAGTTCGAGCCGCCCTACCTCGCCACCGACCTCGCCGCGGGCAACATCAAGGTGGGTGAGTTCACGCCCGCGAGCCGGGTGCAGGCCGAGGTCGAGGCGGCGTTGCGGAAACTGCCGGGCTTCGACGGCTTCCTGCCCGACTGGAACGACCCGAAGACGAACCCGACAGCCGGTCCCGCCGCCGACCCCGCGACCGCGCCGAAGGCGGATCCGCCCAAGGGCGGCAAGAACTTCGCCGACCTGGTCGAGCAGCTGAACAACCAGCGCAAGCTCAACACCGAGCTGTCGCCGACCGCGCTGAAGGCGAAGATGGACAGCCTGATCGGGCCGGGCGTGAACGTGCAGCTGAAGCGGCAGGGCCTGGCCACCAACGACTTCGTCAACATCAAGGTCACCGCGGAGCTCACCGACCCCAAGCACCTCGGCCAGGTCGACGCCCACAACGTGCGCAACTGGGGCGGCTCCGGACCGAAGCTGGACAGCTCCACCACCGTCCAGAAGGGCGGCAGCATCGGGTTGGAGGCCAAGGTCACCATCCCCACCACGCCCGGCTCCACCGACCTCACGCCCACCCCCTCCGCCGGCATCAAGCGCATCGACACCACGGCGGTCAAGACGACCGCCGGCCCGTCGGTGAACAGCTCCGGGCTCAACGTCGGCGCGTCCGACGCCCAGGTGTTCGAGCACGACGTGGCGATCAAGGTCGAGATCACCGAGTTCAGCCGCAACCGGGCGTGGGTCAAGCGGATCACGCCGGGTCTGCCGGGCGCCCAGCCGCCGATCGCCAAGGTGGTCGCGACCACCGGCGGCGGCGGGCCGAAGGTGGTGGACATCGGGCAGATCGACGGCAAGGTCAAGCTCTGGGCGTCGGACAGCTCGACGTTCGACACCGACCAGAAGGCGAACAAGCCGGGCACGCCGGTCGCGACCCCGTTGGCGGTCAAGACCGACATCAAGCAGATGCTCACCGCGCCCCGCCCGCCCGCGCCGGAGATCCTGCACGTGGAGGCGGTGGTGAACACCGAAGCGGTGAAGCAGGCGGCGATCACCGCGCTGACCAACGCCGCGAACGGCGACTCCGCGCTGACCGTGCCGGGCACCGCGGCGCGCAACCAGATCGACAAGCTGTTCAGCCCGGAGGCCATGAAGGCCAACCTGACGAGGATGGCCGAGACCGGTGTGCACGAAGGCGGCATGAAGTACGGCCGCCGGTACCAGGACCGGATCGGCGCGATCGGCGCCAAGGTCGAGCTGAGCGGGCCCAAGCTCGTCTCCGTCTCGGACAAGACCGGCACCGAGACCACCACCAGCGGCGGCTTCAAGGCCAGTGACAGCACGGTCGACACCAAGGCGGTGGAACTCGCGGCCGGGCTGAACCTGCCCGCGAAGCCGACGGCGAACCCGACCGGTCAGGGCGCGGTGGGCGCCATCGCGAAGTGGACGCCGTGGTCGAAGTCGAAGTCCTCCGGCAACGAGGTCGGCGGCAACGTCGACCGGGTCAAGGTCGTGCCCGCGTCCGGGCGGACCGTGCTGGTGCGGATGGACGCCAAGGTGACGGTCGTCGCCGAGAGCCGCGCGGGCAACACGCTGTCCAAGGGCCGGACCGACACCGACGGTGTCGAGGTCGACCTGCCCGGCGGCGTGTTCGTGCGGGTCAGCGAGGACGTGGCACGGGGCCTTGGCGTGCTGGACCCGACCGGCGGCACCCACCCGGAGCCGACCGACACCGACAACACCGCCGACGACAGCGCAGACAGCAGCGTCGACAACGAGCAGAAGCTCGCGCCGCCGAAGTCGCTGCGCCCCGACCAGCCGGGTTCGCTGGGCCTGGGCATGATCGAGAAGCTGCCGCACGACCTGCCCAAGCTGGTCGACGACCTGGCCGCGGACCTGAAGAAGAACGGCACCGACCTCATCCCGCCGTCCGTGCTGGACGACTCGATGAACAACCTCCGGCGCCTGGTCGACCTGACCTCGCCGACCAGCGTCAAGGCGCTCATGGACAGCGCGCTGGACGGCGGCGTGCCGCTGCTGGTGCACAAGCCCGGCACGTTCGGCAAGGACACCTACCAGGTCACGCTGACGGCGGTGACCGGCGACCCCAGGTTCACCGGCATGGCCAACGACGGCGTCGACGTCGAGCACATCATCGCCGGCGGCACGAAGACCACCGTCGGCCAGGGCAAGGCGACCGCCTGGGGCGTCGGTCTCAAGGTGCCCGGCAGCGGTCTGCCCGGCAGCACGCTGCCGAACAACTCCGGCTCGGCGGGCGCTTCGCTGGCGGTGAACCACAGCCAGGGCAGGAACAGCGCGGTCACCGACGCCACCACCGACCAGGTCGGCCACAAGCGGGTCGCCGGCGGGCCGGTCGCCAGGTTCGACGTGCCGGTCACCTTCGAACTGGTGGTGGAGAAGGGGAACAAGAAGGTCGGGGAGGCCAGGACCGCGACCCAGGACATGAGCGTGCGGCTGCACGCGGACAACCAGAAGATCGCCGTCAAGCCGTCCACCCCGACCAACACCGCACCGGACACCAGCAGCGCACCGAACACCGACACCGCCGCGAACGCCGGCACGACACCGGACGGCAGCAGCGCGCCGAACGCCGCACCGACCACCGCGCCCGACACCAGCACCGCGCCGACCACCGGCACGCCCGACAACCCCCCGCTCCCGCCCAGCGCGACACCGAACGCCGACGCCGAGGCGTGGCAGACGGATGCCGCGGCGAAGCCCCTGCCGCCGTCCGCGTCGGTCGAAACCCTGCGCGGCGCCAAGGACCTGCGCGCCGCGGCCGTCGAGGCGTTGCAGAAGGCGGGCGCGAAGCCCGGTCTCACCGACAAGGGCACGGGTTCGCTGAACTCGCTGTACTCCGCGCTCAGCTCGGAGAGCCTCCAGCCGCAGCTGCCGGGGATGCTCACCGGTCCGCTGACCGTGCCGGGCCTCCACGAGGCGGCGCTGACCTTCAGCCAGCACGCGGACGTCAAGGTGTACGCCAAGATGGTCAACCCGACGCTCGCCGGGCTGAGCGACGGCGTGAAGCTGGAGAACCCGCGGACGACGGTCAGGACGACGTCCAGCGAAGCCAAGAAGACCGAGATCAACGACGTGGTCGTGGGCGGCCCGACCGGCGGTCTGACCACCAAGGTCAACGAGGGCGGCCTGTTCGGCACCCCCGGCTTGGAGTTCAGGCACGCGGGCGAGGTGTCGGACGCCGGCGTCGGCGGCGCGTCGAACAACAAGATCAACGACCTCAAGAAGGAAGGCCGGACCGGTCTGGTCGAGTTCGACGTCGAGTACCGGATCGTCGCGGACCTGGGCAAGGGCCGGACCGGCGTGGTCGAGCTGAAGGTGCCGGGCTCGGCGCAGGTCCGGATGCCCGCGCCGGAGGCGCAGACCCTGCTGGACAAGCAGCTCGCCGACCTGGACCCGTTCCAGGACGACGTGAAGAAGGCCGGCGCCGACTGGCGGACCGCCGAAGCGGCGGTCGAGGCGGCCCAGCACGCGATCGACGACCTCGAACTGGAGATCAAAGCCGGCTCGGCCGCGATCAAGGACGCGCAGGGCGAGGTCGACGGGGCCCGGACCAGGTACGACCAGGAAGCCGCGAAGCTCCCGCCGCTCGAAACGGCGGCCGACGAAGCGGCGACGGACCTCGAAACCGCCAACCAGACGCTCGACACGCGGGCCGAGGAGTTCGACGCCGCCGGGAGCGACCTGGAGTCGGCGAACGCCGCCCTCGAAGACGCGAAGGCGGAGATCGACGAGACCATCACCGCGCTCGCCGAGCTGAACGCCGGGATCGACACCGCGGCGCAGGACGTGAGGACCGCCGCCGACGCCGTGAAGGCGGCCGAACAGGCGTTGACCGACCACCGGACCAACCGCCCCGCGCCGCCGGAGGGCCAAGCCCCGGACCCGGTGGAGACCGACCTCGGCCGGCAGGTCGTGGACGCGAGGGCCGACCTGGAGGCGAAGCAGAAGGCCCTGGAAGATTTGCAGGGCGAGTCCGTCGCGCTCAACCAGGAGCTCGACGACCGGAAGGGTGGTGTGCCGGCGCTCGAACAGCAGGTCAAGGACGCGGACGCCGCCCTGAAGGAAGCGGAGAAGCGCTTCGAGGCCGCCGAGAAGGACGTGCAGGCCAAGAACGCTGCCGCCGTGACGGCGAACAAGAACCTGGCCGACGCCGCGACGGTCGCCGACGCGGCGGGAGCGGAACTGGACGAGGCGCAGGGCAAGCTCGACGCCGCGCGGGACGCCAAGGACGCCCTCGTCCAGCAGCGGCCGGGGCTGAAGGAGGACCTGGAGAACCGTCGCAACGAGGTCCAGCCCCAGCAGCAGAAGTGGTGGGACGCCAAGAAGGCGCTCGACCAGCGAATCGACGCCTTCAACAGCCCGCCGCCGGACGATCAGGCGCAGACCCCGCCGGACGACCACAACCCCTCGGACGGCCAGGACCCGCACAGCCGGCAGCCGGTCCGGCAGAACGCGGAAACCGCTCCGAGCACGAGCACCCGAACGGAGGTCCCGCCCAACGCGGAAGCGTCCACCAGCGCATCGACCTCGAAGCCGGCCGAGCGGTCGGTCCCGGCGGCGTCCACGTCAAAGGCGTTCAAAGCACCCGCGAGCAGTTCGTCCCAGACCTTCGGCGGTCCGGCGGCCACCCTGACCCGCGGCTTCGGAGCCCCGGTCGACGGCACCCCCGACGCCACGGCCCCTTCGTCCACCACCGCCACATCGACCACCACCACATCAACCGCCGCCACGTCCACCGCCGCCACGCCGAACGGGACGCCGGCACCCACCCCCGACCAGCTCAAGGCCGAGCGGGACAAGGCGACCGGCGACCTGGCGGCCAGGCAGCTGGCCGAGCGCACGGCGGAGAGCAACGCCCTCGCCGCCCGTCAGGCAGCCGAGAAGCAGAAGGTCGCCAACGACCTCACGGCCAGGCAGCAGACCGAGTACCAGACCGCGAGCAACACGCTGAGCGCCAAGCTCGACGCCGAACGCGCCAAGGTCGAGGCAGACCTGATCGCCAAGCAGCAGCAGGACCGCACCACCGCCGCCAACGAGCTGACGAACCGGTTGCGCGCCGAGTACCAGCGCGTCACCCAGGACCTGGCACGCGCCCAGCAGGTCCACCAGCAGCAGGTCGTCGCCCAGGTGCGGCAGAACCAGGACCTGGAGCGCCGGCAGGCCGAGGCAGAGCTGCGCGCCCGGCTCGCCCAGTCGCCGCCCGGGTCGTTCGACCCGAACCCGCTGTGGCAGCAGCTGCTGGTCAACCAGGACAGCGCGCGCCAGAACGTCGAACAGCAACTCCTCCAGCAGCAGCAGATCGAACGCCAGAACGTCGAACAGCAGCTCAACACCCGGCTGGAGCAGGAACGTCAGCAGGCCCAGCAGCAGTTCGACAACCAGCAGCTCGCCGAGTACAACCAGGCCTCCCAGCAGCTCAAGGCCAAGCAGGACCTGGAACGGCAGACGGTCGAGCAGCAGCTCAAGGCGAAGCAGCAGCTCGAACGCGACCAGGTGGACCAGCAGCTGGAAACCCGCCAGGAGACCGAGCGGAAGCTGGTCGAGCGGCAGCTCGACGCCCGGCAGGACGCCGAGCACCAGGCCGAACTGCGCAAGTGGCTGCCCGTCGGCACCAAGCACTTCGACGCGTTCGCCGACGACGCCGCCGCCGCGAAGTGGGCGGACGACAACTACCCCGGCCTCGCCCAGGTCAACCGGGCGAACTTCGACGCGGCCGTGCCCGGTCACGACGTCAACTGCACGAACTGCGTCATCGCGACCCACCTGACGCTGCACGGCAAGCCGGTCGCCGCACCACCGCTGCCCGCCCCCGCGCAGGGCAGCTACCTGGAGAACACCTTCGGCACGACCTTCCGGACCGCCGCGAACTACCACGAGGTGGTGGACCACCTGGCGGCGAAGCCCGGTGCGCACGTCAGCGTGGGCATCACCCGCAGCGACGGCACCGGGCACGTGTTCAACGGCTGGAACGACGGGCAGCGGGTGACCTTCTACGACTCGCAGAACAACCGGCCGGCCCGGCTGGAACGCGACGCGGTGAAGATCCAGTTCATCCCCCTGCCCGACCTGCCGAAACCGGTCGCACCCCAGCCGGCCGCACCCCAGCCGGCCGGACCGCCACAGCCGCCCGGCGCGAGCGGTTCAGCCCCGCCACCGCTGTCGACCGTCCCGTGACCCCGCCGACCCGACGAGCCCGATGAGGTACCTGTGACGCATCCACGAGGCACTGCCGAGCAGTGGCTCGGCCGGGTCTACGGCGGCGGAGCCGAGCCCACCCGGTACCCGCTGCTGGAGACCGGCCGGGTCGCGGTGTTCGGCTGCCGGTTCCGGGACGAGACCCAGCCCATGCTGGCCGCCGCGCTGGCCGTGCCGAAGAACGGGGACGCCCCGTTCCCGCTGCCCAACGACCGCCCGTTCGCCGACCTCGGCATCGGCGAGGACGCGACCGGGTGGCACGCGCCCGCCGAACGTGACTGGGTGTGGCGGGTCAACGCGCGCAACAGCGTGGTCACCGTGGACGCCGTGGTGGACCGCGCGCCCGCGTCCGCCCTGCCGTGGCGGCCATCGGACGAACGTCCGGGCTGGTGGGACCGCCTGCGCGCGAACCACTTCCCGGACGCGGAGACCTCGGTCTGCGCCGACTGGAACGACGTGGTGTCCGCCGTCCGCGCGGCCGGCCCCGGCACCAGGGGCGTGGTGTGGGTGCGCAGGCAGCTCGCCGGCGTGGAAGTCACCGGCCACCTCGTCTACGCGCACCACGACGGGACCGACGTGGCGGTGCTGGACGGCCTGCGCGGCGGCCTCGCCGACCTGGAGACCGCCACGGTCGAACGCCTGGTCCTGGCCCGGTTCCACCGCCCGCGACCGGCCGCGCCCCCGGACGACGGCGCCACCCTCGCCGACGCCGTCCGCAAGGCCGAGCGCCACCTGGCCGACACCTACGGCGGCCAGGTCGTCCTGGTGGACCCGTCGCCCGACGACGAACTGGACCGCGGCTGGCTGTTCGCCTGCACCACCCGCGACTTCGCCGCGTCCGGCGACTTCCGCGACCAGATGCTCGACGCCGCGCTGGTCGTGCCCAGGAAGGCGGGCCACCGGCCGTTCAACCCGCCCAACTCCGACCCGTGGCCGTGGCTGGAGCGCTGGGACGCCGGCGAGCCCGGCCTGCCCCCGCCGCCGGCACCCGGCCCGGCCGCCTGGTTCACCCCGACCCTGCGCCGGCTCGGCGAGGTGTCCAGCACCAGCACGCACACCCGGTGGAGTGACGTTCTCGACGAGTTCACCGCTCTCCCGGTCGGCTCGATGGCCCTGGTCTGGATCCGCCGGCTGGACCGGCGCGGCCGCGAAACCGTCGGCCTCGTGGTGAACGCGCGCCGGGTGGAGGGCGGCCTGCGACTGGCCGACGGAATGCGCCGGGAACCGCCGGACCTGACCGACGACGGCGTTCTGGGCCTGCACGTGATCCACTACCGCTGACCTATGACGTCTCATGTGGACACCATTCGCAGCAGGTAGCGCACGTCACCATTGAGGTGAATTGATAAAGAGTACGGCAGCTGTTCTTCCGCTCACACAGGGACGCGGCCATTGGGTCGCGCGGAGCACGCGGGTCTAGCATCCGAGGGTCAAGGTCCCCATAGCACGGGAGACCAGTCCACCACTGACGCTGGAGGCCGTTGCGCATGGCCGGCACCACCGCAACCGAGCGGTCGGGCACCTCCCGAGGAGGCGGCACGCTCTACCGTGGCGATCTGGGCATGTGGTCCTGGGTCGCCCACCGCATCACCGGTGTGTTGACGTTCTTCTTCCTGTTCGCGCACGTCCTGGACACCGCCCTGGTACGGGTGTCGCCGGACGCGTACGACAAGGTCATCGAGACCTACAAGAACCCGATCGTCAACCTGTTCGAGGTCGGCCTCGTCGGCGCGGTGCTCTACCACGCGCTCAACGGCATCCGCGTGATGCTCGTCGACTTCTGGGCCAAGGGCCCGAAGTACCAGCGGCAGATGCTCTGGGCGATCCTCGCGGTGTGGGTGCTCGTGATGATCCCGGGTACCTACTTCATGCTGGTCCGCACGGTGTCCGACATGTTCGGGGGTCACTGACCATGAGCGAGCTGATCCTGGACAAGCCGCGGTCCCCGCGCCGCCCCGCCGCGCGCCGCGGCAACGGCGAGCTCTACAGCTGGCTGTTCATGCGCATCTCCGGCGTGGCGCTGGTGGTGCTGGTGCTGGGCCACCTGTTCATCATGAACGTCCTCGACGGCGGTGTGCACCGCATCAACTTCGGGTTCGTGGCGGGCCGCTGGGCGTCGCCGTTCTGGCAGTTCTGGGACCTGGCGATGCTGTGGCTGGCGCAGATCCACGGCGGCAACGGGCTGCGCACCGTGATCAACGACTACGCCCGCAAGGACGCCACCCGGTTCTGGCTCAAGGTGCTGCTGTACGCGTCGATGGTGTTGATCATTTCCCTCGGCACGTACGTGATCTTCACCTTCGACCCGAACATCACCGACTGATCGCCGCGGGAGTACCTCGAAATGCAGTTCCACAAGTACGACGTCGTCATCATCGGTGCCGGCGGCGCCGGGATGCGCGCGGCGATCGAGTCCGGCCAGCGCGCCCGCACGGCGGTGCTCACCAAGCTCTACCCGACGCGTTCCCACACGGGCGCCGCGCAGGGCGGCATGTGCGCCGCGCTGGCCAACGTGGAGGAGGACAACTGGGAGTGGCACACCTTCGACACGATCAAGGGCGGCGACTACCTGGTCGACCAGGACGCCGCCGAGATCATGGCGAAGGAGGCCATCGACGCGGTCCTCGACCTGGAGAAGATGGGCCTGCCGTTCAACCGCACGCCCGAGGGCAGGATCGACCAGCGGCGGTTCGGCGGCCACACCCGCAACCACGGCGAGGCGGCCGTGCGCCGGGCGTGCTACGCGGCCGACCGCACCGGCCACATGATCCTCCAGACGCTGTACCAGAACTGCGTCAAGCACGGCATCGAGTTCTTCAACGAGTTCTACGTGCTCGACATCTGCCTGTCCGAGACCGAGGACGGCCCGGTCTGCACCGGCGCGGTGGCCTACGAGCTGGCGACCGGTGAGATCCACGTCTTCCAGGCCAAGTCCGTGGTGTTCGCGACCGGCGGCTTCGGCAAGGTCTTCAAGACCACGTCGAACGCCCACACGCTGACCGGCGACGGCATGGGCATCGTGTTCCGCAAGGGCCTGCCCCTGGAGGACATGGAGTTCTACCAGTTCCACCCGACCGGTCTCGCGGGCCTGGGCATCCTGCTCACCGAGGGCGCGCGCGGCGAGGGCGCGATCCTGCGCAACGCGTCCGGCGAGCGGTTCATGGAGCGCTACGCCCCCACCATCAAGGACCTGGCGCCACGCGACATCGTGGCCCGCTCGATGGCCCTGGAGGTGCTGGAAGGACGCGGTGCGGGTCCGAACAAGGACTACGTGCTGCTGGACTGCACGCACCTGGGCGCCGAGGTGCTGGAGACGAAGCTCCCCGACATCACCGAGTTCGCCCGCACCTACCTCGCGGTCGACCCGGTGAAGGAACCGGTCCCGGTGTACCCGACCGCGCACTACGCGATGGGTGGCATCCCGACCAACGTGCACGGCGAAGTGCTGCGGGACAACGACAACGTCATCCCCGGCCTGTACGCGGCGGGCGAGTGCGCGTGCGTCTCGGTGCACGGCGCGAACCGCCTGGGCACCAACTCCCTGCTGGACATCAACGTGTTCGGTCGGCGCGCGGGCATCGCCGCCGCCGAGTACGCCAACGCGCACGAGCACGTGGAGCTGCCGGAGAACCCGGCCGCCCAGGTGGAGGCGCAGGTCGCGCTGGTGCTGTCCGAGCACGGCCAGGAGCGGGTGGCGGACATCCGCACCGAGCTCCAGGCCACCATGGACGCCAACGCGTCGGTGTACCGCACCGAGGACACGCTCAAGACGGCCCTGCACGACGTGCAGGCGCTCAAGGAGCGCTACCAGCGGATCACCGTGCAGGACAAGGGGAAGCGGTTCAACACCGACCTCCTGGAAGCCGTGGAGCTGGGCTTCCTGCTGGAGCTGGCCGAGGTCCTGGTCGTCGGCGCGCTGGCGCGCAAGGAGTCCCGGGGCGGTCACGCCCGCGAGGACTACCCGAACCGCGACGACACGAACTTCATGCGCCACAGCATGTACTACAAGCAGGGTGAGGGCCTGTCGGCGGACATCCGCCTGGACTACAAGCCCGTGACGTTCACCCGGTACCAGCCGATGGAGCGCAAGTACTGATGACCGCTACCGCTGAAGTGTCCACGGGCTCGCGCGGCTCCCAGCCCCCGGTCCCGGACGGCGCGATCACCGTCACCCTGAAGGTCCGCCGGTTCAACCCGGAGTTCGACGACGAACCGCGCTGGGACTCGTTCGAGATCCCGGCCCTGGCGTCGGACCGCGTGCTGAACCTGCTGCACTACGTGAAGTGGTACCTCGACGGGACGCTCACGTTCCGCCGGTCGTGCGCGCACGGCATCTGCGGCTCGGACGCGATGCGCATCAACGGCGTGAACCGCCTGGCGTGCAAGGTGCTGCTGAAGGACCTGCTGTCCTCGGGCGGCAAGCAGACCACGATCACCGTCGAGCCCATCAAGGGCCTGCCGGTGCACAAGGACCTGCTGGTCGACATGGAACCGTTCTTCGAGGCGTTCCGCGCGGTCAAGCCCTACCTGATCACCTACGGCAACGAGCCGACCCGCGAACGAGTCCAGTCGGTGGCCGACCGCGAGCGCTTCGACGACACCACGAAGTGCATCCTCTGCGCCTGCTGCACGACCAGCTGCCCGGTGTACTGGACCGAAGGCTCCTACTTCGGCCCGGCCGCCATCGTCAACGCCCACCGCTTCATCTTCGACTCGCGCGACGAGGGCGCGGAGGAGCGGCTCGACATCCTGAACGACGTCGACGGCGTCTGGCGCTGCCGGACGACGTTCAACTGCACCGACGCCTGCCCCCGAGGCATCCAGGTGACCAAGGCGATCCAGGAAGTGAAGCGCGCCCTGCTCTTCAAGCGCGTCTGACCACACCACACGACAAGGGGCGGAGCCAACGGCTCCGCCCCTTCGTCGCACGCCCCCAACCTCACGCAGCACGCATCCGCCGCACCACCACAGAGCAGACCAAAGCCCGAAGTTCTCGTTCTTGTTCTAAGCAGCTCGACGGCAGAAGAGGGACCACGGACCCAAAGCGCTCTAGAAGCACGCAGGTCCGGGCTCAAGCCGGGAACACCAAGCAACTGGACCACATCATCCCGGTCCCAAGAGCTGCCAGGGGACCGCTCTCAACCGGGCACGCCGCCCGCAACGCAACCCCCCAGCGTGCCAAGCCGCGCGCCCTTGCCCTGCCCTTGCTTGCCTGTCTTCCGCAGTCAAGCTGCGCACACCTTTTTGAGAGCGTTTGAGTCCTGGCTTCAGTTCGACTGCTGGGCGGCGGCGCGGGCGGCGCGGGCGGCCTTGGCTCGGCGGTTGCGCAGGTACATCAAGAACGCCAGGACGACGCCGAGGCCGGCCACCGCCGTGATGGGACCGCCGACGGTGCCGAAAGCGGTCGACATGGCGGTGTTGCGGGTGTCCTTGGACTCGGCCACCTCGCCGACCGCCGCGCTGGTGGGCGTCGGCCTCGGCTCGACGGTCTTCTTCTTCGTCTGCGGGGCGCCGTCGACCAGGCGCCCGACCGGCTCACCGGTCGGCAGTTCGAAGCCGTAGTCGAGCAGCTTCGCCGCCTGGTCGATCAACCGCACGGGCTGCTGCTGTCCCCGCAGGAGCACCACCACGAGCTGTCGACCGTCGCGCTCGGCCGCTCCCACGAAGGTGTGCTGGGCGTCGTCGGTGAAGCCGGACTTGCCGCCCAGAGCGCCCTCGTAGGTCCCGAGCAGCTTGTTGTCGTTGATCACCGGCACGGTGCCGACGCCGCTGGCGGCCGGGAAGTCGATGCGCTGCGTCACGACGGCCTTCGCGAAGTCCGGGTACTTCATCGCCGCGCGGAAGATCAGCGCCACGTCGTACGCCGAGGTGCTCGTGCCGGGCGCGTCCAGGCCGGACGGCGTCACCGCGCGGGTGTCCAGCGCGCCCAGTTCCATCGCCAGCGCGTTCATCTTCCGGATGGCGCTCGGCAAGCCGCCCAGCCGCCTCGCCAGCGCGTGCGCGACGTCGTTGCCGGACGCCATGACCAGGGCCTGGAGCAACTGCTCCACGGTGTACTCGGCGCCGTTGCGCAGCCCCACGCAGGTGCACTCCTGCGCGATGTCGTCGGCGTTGGCCGTGACGGTCGCGTCCGCGGCCAGCTCCTTCGCCACGACCATCGCCAGCAGCACCTTGATCACCGACGCGGGCCGTTGCCGGCCGTGCGGGTCGTAGGCGGCCAGGACGGCACCGGAGCCCATGTCGGCGATGAGCCAGCTCTGGGCCGTGATGCTGTCCGGCAGCTTCTGGGCGTTGGAGGGCAGCACGAGGCCGCACTCGCCGAGCCGTTCGCCGCCGATGGGGTTCTCCGGCACTTCCAGCGGCACGGGCGGTTTGGTTCCGGGGGGCACCTGTTCGGACGTGTCGACCGCCGGGGGCGGTGACACCCGGTTATCGCACGGGGCGGGCTGCGCCTGTGCGGCCGAGGCACCGAACACTGCGGTGGCCATCAGCGTGCAGGCAGCCAGCACCAGGGCAACGGGCCGTCGGGACGCGGGGGAAGGCACCCACCCAGGCTATCCACCCCGGTTGAGTGACGTGCACCCGCCACGTCCGATACTGCATCCGTGAAGCTCTCCCGTGGCATGTCCGTCTTCCTGGTGGCCTTCGGGGTGTGGTCCTGGGTGATCTGGCCTACCTTCCTGCGCAACATCTGGAAGGACACCCGTTCGTGGGACGCCGGTCCGACCGCGTTCTTCACCGTGCACCTGGTGCTCGTCGTCGCGTCGCTCACGTTCGGCACGGTCATCGGCGTGCTGGGCATCCGCGGCCTGCGGGCGCTCCGAAGCAAGTAACCCACCACACACCTGGAGGCTCCGCCGTGGAGTTCGTGCGCCTGTTGCTGGTGTTCCTGCACCTGCTGGGCATGGGCATGCTCGTCGCCATGTTCTTCGTCCAGAACCGGGTCGGCAAGGACGGCCCGCTGAACAAGGGCTGGCTGCACGGCGCCGGTCTGCAGTTGGTGACCGGGGTGGCGCTGGTCGCCCTCGCCCCGCTCACCGACAAGGACTACGACCACTTCAAGATCGGGGTGAAGCTGCTGGTCCTGGTGCTGATCGCGGGCTTGGTCGCGGCGAACCTGAACAAGCGGAAGGTCGCGTCCTGGCTGACGCCGGCCCTCGCCGGGCTCGTCGTCGTCAACGTGGCCGTCGCGGTCTTCTGGACGTAGGCCGGAACAGCGCGCCCAGCAGGACCCCCGCGCCGACCAGGCCCACGGCGGCGCGGGGGCTGGGCGCGCGGTGCACCTCCACCAGCGGCCGGATCACCGCCGGCGGGGGCGGTTCGGGCAGGTCGCGCAGCAGGTTCTCGCGCGCGGTGGCCGTCCACGCCGTGATGAACAGCAGGAACTGCGCCACCAGGTTCGCGAACACCAGCACACCGATGATCGGGCCGAACGCCACACCGGCGGGCGAGGACGTCACGGTGGACAGGTAGATCGTCCCGACCTGCTTGAGCACCTCGAACCCGATCGCGGCGGCGGCTGCGCCCTTCAGCGCGCTGCGCCACCCCACGGCCTTGCGCGGCAGCTTCGCCAGCACCCACAGGAACACCAACCAGTTCGCCGCCAGCGCCAGGATGATGGTGCCGACCTTGAGCAGCGCCTCGGCCCACCACACGCCGTCCAGGCCGATGAACTCCAGCACCTCGTGCGCGAACCCGCTGCCGACGGCGGTGAGGCCGAACGACACCACCAGCGCCAAGCCGAGGCTCACCAGCGCCAGCAGGTCCTTCAGCGCCGTCTTCAGGAACGGCAGGTCCTCCTTGGCGTGGCCCCACTGCGCGGTCAGCGCGTCCCGCAGGTTGCTCATCCAGCCGAGGCCCGAGTAGGCGGCGCCGAGCAGGCCGAACACACCGACCGTGCCCTTGGACTGGACGGCCTGGTTGACCACGCCGTTGATGGTGTCGCCCAACGAGCCGGGCACGGCCTCGGCGATGCTGCCCTTCAACTCGTCCAGCAGCCCGGGTTGCGAGGACAGCACGAAGCCGGCGACGGCGAACCCGATCATCAGCATCGGGACCAGCGACAGGACGCTGAAGTAGGTGACCGCGGCGGCGTAGTGCGCGCCGTACTGCTCGGTGTAGCGCTGGGCCGCGCGGAACAGGTGGTCCAGCCAAGGGCGCTCACGGCGCAGCTTGTCGAGCTTCGACTCCTTCGCCGGTTCCGATTTCCGCGCCGCGGTGGACCCGCCCGCCGATCCGGACCTCCTCGGCTTCTCCGCCGGTTCCGCCTGCGCTGCCGGTGTCGCCCTCGGGGCCGGTTTCGGCTGTTCCACCACGATCAGACGTTAAGCCGTCGGGTGATCAACCGCCACTCGGCCAGGGGTGATCACCCGGCCGGCAGGAACCCGAGGCGGTCGTAGGCCCGTGCCAACGTCTTCGCCGCCACCTCACGCGCCCGCTCCGCGCCGCGCGCCAGGATCTTGTCCAGCTCCGAGACGTCGGACAGGTAGTGCCGCACGCGTTCCTGCACGGGCGTGACGAAGTCCGTGTACACCTCGCCGAGGTCCTTCTTCAGGTCCCCGTAGCCCTTGCCCTCGTACGCCGCCACCAGCTCGTCCACCGTCCGCCCGGTCAGCGCCGAGTAGATCACCAGCAGGTTGCTGACCCCGGCCTTCCCGGCCGGGTCGTAGACGATCTCGCGCCCGGTGTCGGTGACCGCCGAACGGATCTTCTTCGCGCCCCGCTTGGGGTCCTCCAGCAGCTCGACCACACCGGTCGGCACCGACTTGCTCATCTTCGACGTCGGGTCCTGGAGGTCGAAGATCTTGGCGGTGTCCTTGACGATGTACGCCTCGGGCAGCCGGAACGTCTTGCCGTAGCGGGTGTTGAAGCGCTGCGCGAGGTCGCGGGTCAGCTCCAGGTGCTGGCGCTGGTCCTCGCCGACCGGCACGTGGTGCGCCTGGTACAGCAGGATGTCCGCGGCCTGCAGGATCGGGTAGGTGAACAGGCCGACGCCGACCTGCGCCTCCTGCCGCGCCGACTTGTCCTTGAACTGGGTCATCCGGCCGGCCTCGCCGAACCCGGTCAGGCACTGGAGCACCCAGCCGAGCTGGGCGTGCTCGGGCACGTGGCTCTGCACGAACAGCGTGGCGTGCTCCGGGTCGATGCCCAGGGCGAGCAGCTGCGCCGCCGACACGCGGGTGTTCTGCCGCAGCGTCTTCGGGTCCTGCGCGACGGTGATGGCGTGCAGGTCGACCACGCAGTAGAAGGCGTCGTGCGTCTCCTGGAGCGCCACCCACTGCCGGATCGCGCCGAGGTAGTTGCCGAGGTGGAACGAGCCCGCCGTCGGCTGGATGCCGGACAGGACGCGGGGACGGCTCACCGGGGCGGCGTTCTCGGCTGCGGCGGTGCTGTCGGCAGTGCTGTCGGCGGTGTTCGCCGCGGAGTTCACCGCGGTGTTCTCAGGAGCCACGCCCTGATTCTCCCAGGCGGATCAGGCGGTCGTGGGAGCGGGCTCGATCACGGGCTGCGCGACGGGCAGGACGACGGCGGGCTCCACGGCGACGGCCGACTCCTCCCTGGCCCGCACCACGGCCGCGCGGCGGCGCCGGACCAGGCCGGCGACCAGGCCGACCACGCCGAACGCCACGGCGGCGACACCCACCGGCGTGTCCACCGACGACGTGCCGAGGGCTGCCGCGCTGGTGCCCGCACTCGCCACACCTGTCGTGGCCAGGGCCGAGACCGTGCCCACCACCACACCCAGTGCTGCACTGCGACCGCGCACTGCCGAGCCTCCTCACCAACACCGCGTCACCACCGGGGTGAACCCTGTTGACGGACGGCCGCGAACCTACCCGGGTTGTCGGACCCCGCTGTGGGTTTCGGGTGAAATCGCGACCGGCGGCAGACTAACCGCGCCGCGTCACCCGCTCGCCCGTGGGGGGTTACCTCACGACGTCGACTCGGCCATATGTCGTAGTGCGCTGGCGGGCGGGCCGACCGGCCAGCGCGGCCGTGTCGTGCAGCTGCCGGGCGGTGCGCGCGGAGCCGTGCTCGGAGCCGGCCATCCGGCTGATGGTCTCCTCCATGAGCGTGCCGCCGAGGTCGTTCGCGCCGCCTCGCAGCACTTCGGCGGTGCCTTCGTCGCCGAGCTTGACCCACGAGCACTGGATGTTGTCGATCCGCCCGTGCAGGGCCAGCCGGGCGAACGCGTGGATGGCGCGGTTGTCCCGCCGGGTCGGCCCCGGCCGTGCCACGCCCGCCAGGTAGATCGGCGCGTTGCGGTGCACGAACGGCAGGCCGACGAACTCGGTCAGGCCCCCGGTGCGGTCCTGGAGGTCGGCGAGCGCGCGGAAGTGGCCGAGCCAGTGCCCGGGGTGGTCGACGTGGCCGTACATCATCGTGGACGACGACCGGATGCCCACCTCGTGCGCGGTGGCGACGACCTCCAGCCAGGTCGCGGCGGGCAGCTTGCCCTTGGTGAGCACCCAGCGGACGTCGTCGTCCAGGATCTCCGCCGCGGTGCCCGGGATGGTGTCCAGGCCGGCGTCCTTGAGGTCGGTGAGCCACTCCCGCACGCTCACGCCCGCCTTGGCCGCCGCGCTGACGATCTCCATCGGGCTGAACGCGTGGACGTGCATGCCGGGGACGCGGGCCTTGATGGCGCGCACGACGTCGGCGTAGTAGGTGACCGGCAGCTTCGGGTCGATGCCGCCCTGCATGCAGACCTCGGTGGCCCCGGCGTCCCAGGCTTCCCGCGCGCGGTCGGCCACCTCGTCGATGCTCAGCCGGAAGGCGTCGGCGTCGCGCTCGCGCTGGGCGAAGGCGCAGAACCGGCAGCCGACGTAGCAGACGTTGGAGAAGTTGATGTTGCGGTTGACCACGTAGGTGACGTCGTCGCCCACGACCTCGGCCCGCAGCTCGTCGGCGAGCCGGGTCATGGTTTCCAGGGCTTCGCCGTCGGCGGTGAGCAGGGCCAGGGCCGCGTCGGAGTCCTGGAGCAGCTTCGCCGGGTCGTCGGCGGCCAGCTTGAGGGCACGCGCGGCGTCCTCGGGGAGCCGGGTGACGGCCTGGGGGATGCTCAGGGAGTCCCAGTCGCCGTACACGGAGTCGAAGTCGCCCCGCCGGTCACCGGTCCGGCCCTCGGTGTCGATCGCGGTGTTCAGGTCGGCGCGGCCGTAGGTGTCCAGGCCGCCGTCCGGCTCCTGCCACTCGCGACCCACGACCTCGGCGTCGGGGTCCGCCAGCCCGTCCGGCCGGGCCAGCGCCTGGACGTGCGCGGTGAGGCGGGTGTCGATCCACTGGCCGGGGGTGCCGCGGACGTAGCGCGGGTAGACCGCCAGCCGTTCGCGGAGCTCGAAACCGGCGGTCTCGGTGAGCCCGGCCAGCTCGTCGACCCGCGGCCAGGGGCGTTCGGGGTTGACGTGGTCGGGCGTCACCGGTGACACCCCGCCCCAGTCGTCGATCCCGGCGCGCAGCATCAGCCCGAACTCGCCGCCGACCAGGTTCGGCGGTGCCTGCACGCTCGTGGACGACGGCATCACCAGCCGGGCGACCGCGATCGTGGCGGCCAGTTCGTGCAGGTCGGCGTCGGGCATCCCGCGCATCGCGGTGTCCGGCTTGGCGCGGAAGTTCTGGATGATCACTTCCTGGATGTGCCCGTACTGCCGCGCGATGCCGCGCATGGCGAGCAGGCTCTCGGCGCGTTCGGTGATCGTCTCGCCGATCCCGATCAGGATCCCGGTCGTGAACGGGACGTTGACCCGGCCGGCGTCGGTCAGCACGCGCAGCCGGACGGCGGGTTCCTTGTCGGGGCTGCCGTAGTGCGGGCCGCCCTTCTCGCTCCACAGCCGTTCGGCGGTGGTCTCCAGCATCATCCCCATGCTGGCCGCGACCGGGCGCAGCCGCTGCAACTCCTCCCAGCTCAGCACGCCGGGGTTGAGGTGCGGCAGCAGGCCGGTCTCTTCGAGGACGGCGATGGCGGACGCGCGCACGTAGTCCAGGGTCGACTCGTAGCCGCGCGCCTCCAGCCACTCCCTGGCCTGCGGCCAGCGCTCCTCGGGCCGGTCGCCCAGCGTGAACAGGGCTTCCTTGCAGCCCTGCGCGGCGGCCCGGCGGGCGATCCCCAGCACCTCGTCGCGTTCCAGGAACGCCGCCGGGAGCTTGTGCGGCACCGTCGCGAACGTGCAGTAGTGGCAGCGGTCGCGGCACAGCCGGGTCAGCGGGATGAACGCGTTGCGGCTGTAGGTGACGACACCGGGCCGCCCCTCGGCGAGCAGGTGGGCGTCGCGCACCCGGCCCGCCGCGTCGAGGAGGGCGTCCAGGTCGTCACCCCGCGCGTGCAGCAGCACCGACGCCTCGGTCACGTCCAGCGCGGCGCCGTCGGCGGCGCGGCGCAGGGCGCGCCTCATCGCCGTCGGGCCGGGGTGGGGCTCGGGCTGGGTGATCGAGATGTCCACTGCCACGTCAACGACACTAGGCGGCCAGAATTCCACCTCTGAGTCGGGAGTGACGTGTCACACCCGGGTGGGCGAGTTGCCGGCCACCAGGAGTTCCGTGTTCCGGTCGGTGGGAGCGCCCACCGCGTCCAGGTCGGCGTGGGGGTCGTTGAACGCGAACTCGCGCGCCAGCGAGGCCAGGCCGCGCGGCGAGAAGTCGTCGTAGTCGGCCGCGTAGGGCGCGTCGCCCTCCACCAGGGTGGTGAACAGGGACAGCGTCCCGTCGCCGTTGTCGACCAGTTCGATGATCCGGGCGTGCTGCGGGTGGTCGACGTGGGCGGCGGTGTTGATCTCCCAGAAGGCCCGGTCGCCGGTGCCGTGCGGGACGATCCTGTTCTCGTGGGTGTGGCCGTTGACCCAGGCGACCACGTTCGGGAAGCGCTGGAGCAGGGCGACCAGGGCGTTGCCGTCCAGCCGGGGGTCGAGCGGGCGGCGGCGGTCGGGCAGGACGTTGCCCATGGTCCGACTGGTGTGGTGGCTGAACAGGATGAACAGCTCGTCGGTGACGGCCTGCGCCTTCCTGGCGCCGAACACGTCGTAGTAGCGGGAGCTGTTGCGGCGGAGGGTCTTCTCCAGCCACCGGTACTGGTGCAGGCCGATGGAGCCGTCCGCGAACCCGGCGGTGGTCGTGGTGTCCAGGCTGACGCCGGTGACGCCGGGGGCGATGCGGAACGTGTAGAAGACGTCCACGCCGTCGGCGTTGTCCGGGGTGAACCCGTGGCCGACCGGTCCGGGGCCGGTGTTGCGCGGGTCCAGGTGGGCCCGGACGAACTCGGCGGTGCCGAACGGCCTGCGACGCGCGTCGGGCGTGACGGTGCGGACGAGGCCGGGGTTCGCGGCAAGCACGGTCGCCGCGTCGGCCGCGTGGGCGGGGTCGGTCATGGCGCGGGCGATGCGGGCGGAGTCGGCCTCGGCGCAGCCCATGACCTTGTTGCGGCCGGTGTAGAGGGCGTCGATGAACGGGATGCCGTCGGGGAGCGAGCCGACCACGCTGTCGTCGTGGTTGCCGAACGTGCAGTACCACGGGATGCGCAGGCCGGGGCTGTCGAACGGGCGGATGGCGGCGTCGAGCAGGTTCGGGACGCGCGGGAAGCCTTTGGCCTTGTAGTCGTCGGCGAGCGTGCTGTCCGGGTTCCAGTACGCCTTGACGCCGGAGTTCTGCACCCCTTCGTACCGCGCCGGGTCGCCGGTGTTGGCGGTGATCCGGCCGCCGTTGAGCACGGTGAGGAACCAGTCGAGTTCGACCTGCTCGTGGTTGTCGGTGTTGTCGCCGGTGGTCATCACGAAGTCGATCGGCCGCCCGGTGAACGGTCCACCGGTCAGTGCGTTGACCTTCCGGACGAGTGCGGCGGACGTGTGCTGCGCGAGAGTCTCGTGCGCCCGGAACGCCCCGGCCCCCATCAACGGGTGCGTGTACTCGAACCGCGCCGGGCTCTGCGTGTCGACCATGTGCATGTCGGTGAACTGCACGAAACACGCCAGTGGCCGCCGCCGGTCGACCCTCGCCGCACCCGGCGTCGCGATGTCCCCGCGCACGACCAGCGGCCACCCGGGCCCCGCCGCGAGCCGGCGGTACCCGGCCCCGCCGATCGGCGTCGCCGCAACGTCCAGCGTGGTACCGGTGGTGGTGGCGGAAGCGGGCGGCCCGCCCCACACCACCGCCGCCCCCGCGACCCCCGCCGCCTGGAAGAAACGCCGTCGGTTGACCCTGGCCATCGCCGCTCCCCACCTCGATTGGTGAAAGAGTTTCACGATTGGTGGTGCAGGTCACGAACGTGAAGTGAAGTGCGGCCGAACGAGCGAAGACGATCGTCCGGTTGATCGTGGCACCGAGCGAAGACCCCAGCCGCCGGCGCACCGAGATCCGCTACTCGATCCGGTCCCGAGCAGTCGACACTTTTCCTGGTTCAGCCGGGCCGGCTCAGTCGCCGTAGATCACCGTGACCGGCGCGTGGTCGGACCAGCGCTCACCGTACGAAGCCGCCCGCTCCACCACCGCACTGGCGGCCCGAGCCGCCAGACCCTCCGTCGCCACCTGATAGTCGATCCGCCACCCGGAGTCGTTGTCGAACGCCTTCCCCCGGTACGACCACCACGTGTACGGCCCCACCGCATCCGGGTGCAGCGAGCGCACCACGTCCACGTACCCCGAAGAGAACACCTCCGACAGCCAAGCCCGCTCCGACGGCAGGAACCCGGAAGACTTCTGGTTCGTCTTCCACGCCTTCAGGTCCGCCTCGCGGTGCGCGATGTTCCAGTCGCCGCACACCACGACCTCGCGCCCGTCGGCCGCCGCCTTCTCCCGCAGCTCCACCAGGTACGGCAGGAACGCGGCCATGAACCGCTCCTTCTCCTCCTGCCGGGGCGTGCCGACGTCACCGCTGGGCAGGTAGAGGCTCGCCACCACCACGGACGGCAGCTCCACCTCCACGTACCGCCCGGAGTGCTCGAACTCGGGCACGCCGAAGCCGATCCGGACCGCCTCCGGCGCCTGCCGGGTCAGCACCGCGACCCCGTTGCGCCCCTTGACCTCCGAGTGCGCGTGCGCCACGTGCCACCCCTCGGGCGAGCGCACCTCGTCGGGCAGCTGACCGGGCTCGGCGCGGACCTCCTGGACGCACACCACGTCGGCGGACGTCGCGGCGAGCCACTCCAGGTAGCCCTTCCTGGCGGCCGCGCGCAGCCCGTTGACGTTGACGGTGGAGACGGTCAGCACGAGGAAGCAGCCTAGTGGCGCTCGGCGACGGCCCAGCCGTGCGGGTAGTGCGCGCCGCACCCGGCGCAGGTCGCCACCAGGCCGAGCATCAGCACCAACGGACTGGAGCCGCCGGGTGACGGCACGCCGCGCACCTCGTGGCCGTCCAGGTCCGCCCGCAGCTCGGGCCACTCCGTCGGGCAGGCGCACGTGGTCACCGCGGTCCGGCGCAAGGGGCGCCACCTGAAGAACATGCCGACCATCACACCACCGCGGGCACCCGCTTCACATAGCGGACCCGGCACGGGGAGTCCGGCCACTTGGTGTGCATCCCCGGCACGGGCCTCGGGTCGGGGTCGAGCAGCGAGAAGTCGTAGCGGCGCAGCAGCCGGGCGATGACCACCTTCATCTCCAGGTACGCGAAGTGCACGCCGGTGCAGCGGTGCAGGCCGCCGCCGAAGCCGATGAGCGCCTGGCGCTCCAGCTTCCCCTCCCGGCCTTCGGTGAACCGGTCGGGCCGGAACTCGTCCGGTCGGGCGTGCTCGGCGGGCAGCCGGTGGGACACCGACGGGGCGGCGATCACCATCGTGCCTTCGGGGATCACGTGGCCGTCGAGCTCGAACGTCTCCGCCGCCTGCCGCACCAGCACGTGCGCGACGGGGTGCAGGCGTTCGGTCTCGTGCAGGCAGTTGTCCAGATGCGCCAACCGCTTGACGCCCGCCAGGTCGATCTCGCCGGTCTCCGCGCGCACCCGTTCGACGTGTTCCGGGTTGCCCAGCAGGTCGACCAGCGCCCACGAGATGTGCCCGGTGGTGGTCTCGTGGCCGGCCCACGTGAACAGCAGGATCATGTTGACCAGCACCAGGTCCGGCACGGGCGTGCCGTCGGCGTAGGTCGCCTCGGCCAGGGTCTGCAGGAAGTCGGGCGGTGACACGGGGTTCGCGCGGCGTTCCCGGATCATGCCGCCGAGTGCGGCCCTCAGGCGGTCGCGGGCGTGGTTGCTGCGGACCACGGACGGCAGCGGGAGGCGCTGCGGCAGGGCGGGGTTCATGCCGGCGGAGAACCGGCGGAACTCGGCGAAGAAGTCCCGGTCCATCCGGGAACCGAAGTCCGGCCCCAGGAAGCACCGCGCCGCGATGCGCATGACCAGTGGGCCGAGCTCGTCGGTCAGGTTGAACTCGCCGGCGTCGCCGAGGTGCTCCTCGAACGCGGCGGTCTCGTCCAGCATGGCCGTGACGTAGCCGTCCAGCTGCCGTCCCTGGAAGCGCGGCACGACGATCTCGCGCTGCCGCCGGTACTCCTCCACGCCCGCGAAGAAGTAGAACTCGGGCGAGAACATCCGCTCGAAGAACGGGTAGGCGGTCCGGATCGACAGCTTCCTGTCCGTCTCGGCGAAGAAGAACCGGTTGCGTTCCGCGCCGAGCAGCACCACCGCCCGTCTGCCGGGCAGCCGCAGCGAGAACACGCCGCCGACTTCCCGACTGCCTCGCCCGATCAGCTCGACGGGCTTGCGGATGAACTCGACGATGTGCCCCAGCACGGGAAACGCACCGGACACCGGCGGAGGGAAGCGGTCCATGGCTGCCAACGTGGCACTGACCACGGCGCTGCGACACCGCTCGCTGAGCGACTTCCACGTCTCAGCCGCAGTTACTGTCCGAGGTCGGCGTGACGAAGTCGGCGTTCACCCACCGCCCGTCCGCCAGCAACCGGAACCCGTTCTCCACCCGCCGTTCGGCCTGCACCACCGAGTCCCGCTGCATGGTCGCCACGATCGGCTGGGTGTCCGCCGGGCCGGCCCGCACGTTGAGGATGTCGGCCACCACGGTGACCCGGCACTCCGCCGTCGCCGCCTCCGACCCCAACGGCTTGCCGCCGTTGGCGACCCACATCGCCCCGGCCGTACCCAGCACCCCGATCACGATCAGCCCGCGCAAAGGAATCCCGAACATCGCCACGCCTCCCGGAACCGCTCCTGAAGTGCAGATATAGCGCGGCGACGGGGCACCCACACCTCGCGGCCGGGAATCCACTCCGCAGGGGAACCGAACGGGTGACCGGACCCCCGGCGGTCACACCACCACGGCCGGCGGTCACACCACCTCCGCCGGCCGCCGAGCGGGCGTCCGGCGTCCGCGGGAACGGCGGAGGGGACCGCCCGAAAGCGGCCCCCTCCGACAACGACCGGGAACGACGACCCGGCCCGCAGCGCAGCCGGTCGCCGACGGCGGCTCGACCAGAGGTCAGCCGGCCATCCGCTTCTGGAGGTTCTCGTCCAACGTGCCGAGGAAGTCCTCGGTGGTCAGCCACTCCTGGTCCGGCCCGACGAGCAGGGCCAGGTCCTTGGTCATCTTCCCGCTCTCCACGGTCGAGATGATCACCTGCTCCAGCGTCTCCGCGAAGCCCGTCACCTCCGGGGTGCCGTCGAGCTTGCCGCGGTGCTTCAGGCCACCGGTCCACGCGTAGATCGACGCGATCGGGTTGGTGGAGGTCGGCTTGCCGGCCTGGTGCTGGCGGAAGTGCCGGGTCACCGTGCCGTGCGCCGCCTCGGCCTCGACGGTCTTGCCGTCCGGCGTCATCAGCACCGACGTCATCAGGCCCAGCGAGCCGAAGCCCTGCGCGACCGTGTCGGACTGCACGTCACCGTCGTAGTTCTTGCAGGCCCAGACGTAGCCGCCCTCCCACTTCAGCGCCGCGGCGACCATGTCGTCGATCAGGCGGTGCTCGTAGGTGAGGCCGGCGGCGTCGAACTTGTCCTTGAACTCGGACTCGAAGACCGCCTGGAAGATGTCCTTGAACGCCCCGTCGTACGCCTTGAGGATGGTGTTCTTGGTGGACATGTAGACGGGGTAGTTGCGCTGCAACCCGTACGCGAACGAGGCGCGTGCGAAGTCCTCGATGGACTTGTTGAAGTTGTACATGCCCATCGCCACGCCGCCGTCGGCGCCGAAGTTCGCCACCACGTGCTTGATCGGCTCGGAGCCGTCCTCGGGCGTGAACGTGATGGTCAGCTCACCCGCGCCGGGCACCTTGAAGTTGGTGGCCTTGTACTGGTCGCCGTGGGCGTGGCGGCCGATGATGATCGGCTTGGTCCAGCCCGGCACCAGCCGCGGGATGTTGGAGATGATGATCGGCTCGCGGAACACCACGCCGCCGAGGATGTTGCGGATCGTGCCGTTCGGCGAGACCCACATCTTCTTCAGGCCGAACTCCTCGACCCTCGCCTCGTCCGGGGTGATGGTGGCGCACTTGACGCCCACGCCGTGCTTCTTGATGGCGTGCGCCGAGTCGATGGTCACCTGGTCGTCAGTGGCGTCCCGGTGCTCGATGCCCAGGTCGTAGTACTCCAGGTTGACGTCCAGGTACGGGTGGATCAGCTTGTCCTTGATGAACTGCCAGATGATCCGGGTCATCTCGTCGCCGTCGAGTTCGACGACGGTCCCCTGAACCTTGATCTTGCCCATACTCAGGGCGCTCCTCTCGCGACAATGCAAGCAAGACAAGCGTACTGCTATGTCCGGCTGCTGGTGACCCACCCGACTCAAATGGGAACGGGGTCACAATGCCTTAGCCTCCAGTCACGATCTTGGAGGGGGCACCATGTCGACCGGACCCACGCACGCCATGAGCGGCCTACTGGCCTGGGCGGCGGTGACCGCACTCGCCGACAACCATCCCATCGGTCAGCTCAGCCCGCAGAGCTGGGCCGTCGGCGCGGTGCTGGCGACCGGCGCGGCGCTGCTGCCGGACCTGGACCACCCGTCGTCGACCATCTCGAGGACGTTCGGGCCGGTCAGCGCGGGTGCGTCGGCGCTGATCAACACGATCAGCTCGTTCGTCTACCGCACCACCAGGACCCGCAAGGACTCCAACCGGGACGGCGGCCACCGGGGTCTCACGCACACCCTGGCATTCGCCCTGGCAGCGGCCGTCGGCACGACCGCGGTCGTGCAGCAGTCGCAGAAGTGGGCGCTCCCGGTCCTGATGTTCGTGTTCGCGGGGCTGGCCGTGCGCGGGATCATGAACGACTGGTGCCCGAAGAAGGACGCCCTGCTGATCACCGCGGTGTCCGCCGCGATCACCGGCCTCTGCGTGGCGTGGACGGCGCAGACCCCGGCCAGCGCGGCGGCGTGCGGGGTGGCGGTGGGGGTCGGGTGCGTGGCGCACTACCTGGGCGACGCGATCACCGAGCAGGGCTGCCCGATCCTGTGGCCCATCCCGCTCGCGGGCAAGACCTGGTTCCCGGTGGCGCCGCCGAAGATCCTCCGGATGCAGACCGGCGGGACCGTGGAAATGGCGGTTGTGGGACCGTTGATCACGATCCTGTCCGTCTGGCTGTCGGCGGCGGCACTGCAACAGGCCGGTGCGCTGCCGTTCCTGGCGGGCTTCGATCTGCTACCGATCTAGATTTCGGACAACCGCCATTCGCAGGCTACCTGCACCTCACCCGATCGGACTAGCCTCTCCGGGAGCCGCGGCCAGGTGGCGGGCTCGTTCCGACCTCCCGGAAGGAACTGGATCGATCTTGGTGGACGTGCGATGACGACGTGGCTCGGCCTCAACGCGGGTCACGACGACCCCAGGACGGCGGACGCGACGGCGGTGGCCCTCTACGAGTCGCTGCTGTTCCACGCGCACGTCGTGTGCGTGCACTCGGTGGGCGACCACCACCCGATGTCCTTCCGGCTGACCGACGACCCGTCGGAGAACACCCTCTCCACGCTGATCGAACGCGGCTACGGCGTGGCGGTCCACAACGGCAGCCTGCAGCGACTGGCCGGTCCCGACCACCTGACCAGGGACGCCCTCCGGGCCGCCCTGGCGCACCGCGACCGCAGGGAGGGCAGGGCGCTGCGCTTCCCCGGTCAGCGTTCCCTGCGCGGCAGGTACGGCGTGTCGGACATCCTCACGTTCAGCGCGATAGACGAGGTGCTGCCCCACGGCATCAAGAGCGTGGACGCCCGGGGCGACCTGCAGCCGTCCTTCGTCGACGGCCGCCTGGTCCTCGTCTGCCCCGAGGTCTAGCCGGGGTGGGCGCCCACCGTGTCCCGGATCTGGTCCCCCAACCGGTCGGCGCTGCGGGCGCAGTGGGCGCAGCAGAAGAACCGCCCCTCCACCTCGACGCCGTGCCCGAGGATCCGGCAGTCGCAGTGCTCGCACCGCGGCGCCAAGCGCTGGATCGCGCACTCGAAGCTGTCGAAGGTGTGCACCCCACCTCCCACCGTGCGCACCTCGAACGCCATCCAGTAGTCGTTCCCGCAGACGTCACAAGTCGCCATGCGCGCAGCCTGCGACAGGCTCGCGCACCCGGCAACTCGAACCCGCGCGGCCCCACCCCGACGGGCGCGCACCGGCAGGTCAGCCCCTGCGCCGGCCCGTCTCACCAGCTCCGGGCCGTGCACCGACGAGCGTCACCGGCGGACCAGGCCGGACTCGAACCGGCGTCCTCCCGAGCCCCGAAAAGGCCGACACGGGCGCGTCAACCACTGCGCTACAGGTCCAACGAGCCGGGCCGGACTCGAACCGGCGTCCTCCCCCATCGCATGAGGGCGCGACAACCACTGCGCTACCAGGCTCCCGCCCAACCCTAGCCACCACCCCGCGCCGGAAGACAGTGCCGGAAGAGCAGTACCGCCTCGGACCCACCCCCGCAACCCCGGCGGCCCGAACCCGAACCACCCGCCCCGGCGCGGCCCCACCCGGACCCGATCCCGACGCCGGTGCCGCTAAGGTCTGCCGCGTGCGCGGGGTCGACTACTACGAACTCCTCGGGGTCGGCCGCAACGCGTCCCCATCGGAGATCAAAACCGCCTACCGTTCGCTGGCCAAGGTCATGCACCCGGACGCGGGCGGCTCCTCCCTCACCTTCCGCATGTTGCAGGAGGCCTACGACACCCTCCGCGACCCGACCCGCCGGCGCGACTACGACCGGGGCTGGTCGTTCACCCGACCGCAGTCCCCCACCTCCCCGTCCCGGCCCCCGCGCAGCGGTCGCACCGGCCGACTGCGCAACTTCGGCGAGGACCCGGACTTCATCCCCCCGAAGCCGACCGTGGACCCGGGCAGCGTCCCGTGGTGGCACCTGGTCGACGTCACCCAGCGCGTCCGCTACGTGCCGGCTTCCGGTCCCGGCCACGCACCGGCGCTGGCCGCCGTCTGCGGCTGGTTCTTCCTGCTCCTGCCGGTGGTGGCGATCGACTTCTCCCCCCTGACCCTGACCCTCTGGCTGCTGGTGGTGGCCGCCGCGGCAGCTGCCGCGTTCCGCCTGGTGCGCCGCTACCTGAAGGCCACCAGAGCGGACCGCCGGTTCGCCGCGGAAGTCGATGCCGAAACCGTCCACGGCACCACCGACGACCGCCCGTGCGAACGCATCACCGCCGACCTGCTGTCCCGGTACCTGACCCGCCTGCCGGGTGCCCGCATCTTCCACGGCCTGGCGTGGCCGGGCTCGGTGTTCGCCGACGTGGACCACGCCGTCCTCTGCGGTCGCCGACTCGTGCTCATCGAGTCGAAGTCGTGGCTGCCCGGCCACTACGCGGCGGAGGACGACGGCACCCTGTGGCGCAACGGCCACCCGTTCCGAGGCGGCGGCATGCGCCTGCCCCGCAGCCTGGCCGTGTACCGCAAGCTGCTGCCGTGGCTGGACATCCGCACCGTGCTCCTGGTCTACCCCAGCCGCGCCGGCGACATCACCACCGACCAACCCGCCGAAACCCTCATCCCCCCGATGACCCCGGAACAGTTCGTCGAGGAGATCGGCGACTGGCTGTCCGAAGACCCGGCGTCAGTGGACCGCGAGGCGTACCGCCTACTGCTGGCCCAGGTAGTTCCCGTCACCCGGTAGTTCCCCCAGGATCCCCGTCCTCTCGATCCACCGAACAGCAGCCAGACAGCATCGGCCGCCCGAGGACGCGTGCACCGCTCCGCGCCGTCGTACCGACGAGGCAGGCACCCCCGGAACCCTCGTGGGATGCTTCCGCCCATGAGTTCGAAGCTGTGCCTGGCCCAGGACCCGGACGCGGACCACCTGCTCTCCACCAACCCGCCGGCCTTGCTGTTCGGGATGCTGCTCGACCGGCACACTGCTTGATGTACGACTAGCTTGCGGCCTCTTCGAGCAGTCGAGCCGCAGCTGCCGGGTCCATGAAGTTCGAGTACACCTGTTCGCCAGGGCGCAGCGATCGATCCGGCATGGCGAACTCGGGATACCAGTCGTTCCGATCGCAGCCAGGAACCAGGTCCAGAACGACAGCCACGAGGTTGTCGGGGACCGGACCGGTGATCCACAACGCCACGTACGTTCCGTGGTCCTCCGCCCCCTGGACGAGCACTCCGAGTTCCGCGCCGGCGACCTCGCCGATGTGCTCGTGTCCGTCGAGCAACGATGCACATACCAGACGCCGCACCGTGTGGCGCATGGCGCGCAGCATCCGAACAGCTGCTTCAGCGCGATACCGATCGCGGTCATCTTCGTCCGGCAGCCACTGACCGCAGAACGTCGATGACTTCAGGGGCGGCCTGTGCTCCGCGTTGTACCGGGTGCGTGCGGCGACAGCCGCAGTCGCGAGCACTTCGTAGAAGTCATCTCGACTGCCCGCTTCCCTGACGCCGGCGGTCACCATCCAACTCGGTTCACCTGACTCGACGACCGCTCCTCGCCAACGTTGCACCTTGACCTTGAACATGACCACGTCATCGATCGAACGGATCCGCTCTCGCGGGCCAGTCGGCAGAGCGAACTGACTGTTGGCCTTCCTGACCAACGGATGATCGATCTCATCGAGCGGTTCATCGAGCGGCGGCAAGGCGAGACCCAGGTCTCCACGCAGGCACCGCAAGGTAGGACGAACGGTCATCAGGACTCGCGAACCCCGCCGAGTTCATCGAGGCGCTCCTTGGACAGACCTGTCAGGGCAGCCACCTGGCTGCCCGGCGTGCCGTCGAGCACCTGCATCGTGCGACGCAGCGCGGTGTTGATCTCTTCACGCCTGGCGCTCAAGTACTCGCGGACCGCAGCAGCCAGCAGTTCCTTCTGCGACATGTGCAGCGCGGTAGCCCCGTGAGCGATCAGAGCGTGCGTCTCTCGATCAACCTTGACAGGAGCCGACTGGATAGCCATGACACACCTCCGGTACCCAAAGCTACTCGGGTACCGGAGTGGGTTCAAGGTGGCCATCGCAACTGTCGTAGTACATCCGCGCCGCGCGCCGTCGTGCCGACGAGGCAGGCACCCCCGGAACCCTCGTGGGATGCTTCCGCCCATGAGTTCGAAGCTGTGCCTGGCCCAGGACCCGGACGCAGACCACCTGCTCTCCACCAACCCGCCGGCCTTGCTGTTCGGGATGCTGCTCGACCAGCACACTGTTTGATGTATGACATCGTCGAGGTACGCCGCTAGTGTCGTGCGCCAGGAATTCGATCAAGATATGAGGCGAGGCGGTCGAGAATTTCGTCCGCGTCCTTGGCTCAAGCGAAGGGCTTGGAATCCTCGTTCCAGGTCTTGATCCAGTCACGAATGTCGTTTTCAAGGGCGCGCAACGACCTGTGGGCTGCGCGACGCAGCCGTCTGTCGGTGAGCAGGCCGAACCCGTGTTCAACCTGGTTGAGCCAGGAGGAGTAGGTGGGAGTGAAGTGCATGTGGAAGCGCGGGTGCGCTTCCAACCACTTGCGGACGGTGAGGTGTTTGCGGGTTCCGTAGTTGTCGCAGACCAGGTGCACGTCGACGTCGGCGGACACCTCTTTGTCGATTCTGGTCAGAAACTTCTTGAACTCCACGGCCAAGTGGCGGCGGTGGACGGAGCCGATGACCTCGCCGGTGGGCACGTCCAGCGCGGCGAACAGGGTGGTGACGCCGTGCCGGACGTAGTCGTGGGTGCGGCACTCGGGCAGACCGGGCATCATCGGCAGCACCGGCGCGGACCGGTCCACTGCCTGGATCTGCGACTTCTCGTCCACGCACAGAACCAGCGCCTTCTCCGGCAGGTCTAGATACAGGCCGATCACGTCGCGGACTTTGTCCACGAACTGCGGATCGTTGGACAGTTTGAACGTGTCGACCTGGTGTGGCTTGAGGTTGAACGCCTTCCAGATCCGCCCGACCGTGGAGCGGGACAGCCCGCTCTCGGCTGCTATCGACGCCCGGGACCAGTGCGTGGCGTCGGACGGTGTCCGTTCCAGCGTGGCCACCACCACCTGCTCGACCCGCTCGTCGGTGATTCTGCGCGGCGCGCCCAGACGCGGCTCGTCCACCAGCCTGTCCAGGAACCGGCGGCGCCACTTGCCCACCGTCTGGGGCCCGATCCCCAACTCCGTCGCCACTTCCTGATCGGACTTCCCGTCCGCACAGCCCAGCACGATCCGGCACCACTGCGCCAACGCCTGCGACGACCTCGCCCACCGCGCCAGCGTCTCGCGTTCCTCGTCGGTCAACACCACCACGGCCACCGCCCGGTCAGTACGAGCCATCGACCAAACCCACACTTACTCAACGAACTTCAGACGCAGGACACAAGGCCGGCGGCGGAGCTCTTTGCCCAGGGTTCCGGTGGGCCGAGGTCGCGAGGTTACTAAAGGTGTCGAGACGGAGGGTTGCGTATGACAGGGTCCTGGGTCGACGATGGCGCGCAAGAGCTGTGATGGGCGGCCCACCAGCGACGCGGCCGTCTCCGATGGGCGCACAGTTCCATATGGTGCTGATGACACCGGACCAAGACAGGCCGCGAGGAGGTCGAACCGGCGCTGGACGTTGGCCCGGATCGCCCACGAGTAATCCGGAGACCGACGAGGGCGGACCACCAGACCCTGGGAAGAGTGTTGCGGCGACTGCTGGGACGGTGGGCTGATCCTGGAAGGCACCGGCCGGTCGGCACTGCAACGCGACCGGGTCGCGGTGGCAACTCGGAGAGTCGAAGTATGGCCAGCGGCAACCCCGCAGCGCGGATCCGGGGCTGGACCTGTTTCCTTGACGGGAACACGCTAAGCCTGCTCCTGCGCCGCGCCTGGTCTCTGGTCGGCAGAGCCTGTCGTAGAGGTCTCCGGAATTATCTCTAGACGGAGCGTCCGTAGCCTCCGTCCGCTACTACCCACCCAGGTGACCGGACGACACGGCTGCGGTCGGGACGGAGACCAGGAGGGCTACACCGCCGCCGACTTCTTGCCCGGTCTTACGCCACCCGCGCCACACCGACTGCAACCCCGCCGAGTCCGTCCGGGACTAGGCCGACAACCGCCCCCTGGCCAACCTCGCCACCCACACCACCGCCGAACGCGCCCACGTCGCCCGCCGCGTACTGCGCAGCGTCCATCGGCCCTCAACTCTCCGCCAGCTTCCTCAATTACGCTATAAAAACCAATAAGCAAAGCCAGTAAAATTTCACGTACTTCCCAAAAGTCCATGGGAAGTTTATCGAACTCTACCGGACCTCTTATCGATCATGCCCACCCCGGCACACCACTCAACAATATGCCTGAAGCGCGTTTCGGTCAACAGGTCCAGACCTCGCCCTTTAAGTGCCACAAAAAGACTCTCTCCATCCAGGGATGAATCCTGAGCGATCTCCTGCTCCAGCTCTGCGACACCGTAGATACGAACCCGCAATTGACGGGCCAGTATTACATTTCGCTCCATCCGTTCACCATCAAGAAACTCCTTACCGTCGCCAGTCAGAGACAGTGATCCATTTACGATATCGGCAAAACCTAGCGATACAATAGCTCGAGCATACCTCTCCGCCATAGCGCGCACAGTGATTGAGCTGAACCGCCGCTGAAAGTCATTGACATATTCGTCAAAATTGCGCTTTTCGCGTGCTATTTGCAACATAGCAACCACGGCCTCGACAGCAGAGACTCTGCCCAACGTTCGATATATCGTAAAGCGCCGCTCTGCGCTAGCTGTGTTCAGCTTGAACCAATCAGTACTCGGACTCGATGGTTCGACAGCCTCGACCTGCCCACTGAAGAGGTCCTCATTCAGATCGAGCACTACGACACTTCGCTTCCGGAAACCCAGTTCATATTGAGCAAGAAGATCGACCAGTTCACTGCCTTCTATCAAGCCGATCGGCAACTTGGCCTCCGCTTCAGCCTCACGCTTTGCATCCGAAGAGAAGGCCGAAGTCGTGACTAGGATACCTCTTTCATGAATACTGATCGCGCCGCGAAGGTCACGAACGACCGTCGCCCCGACCGTCCTTTTCCACCTTTTGACCTGCACAGCCGCAGGGAACCTCGTCATCGGACCGATGGTGAGGATTCCGCGAACATCAATTCCACCGTCCTTGGACCGTTGGGTAACTTCGATATCTTCGAAGCCCATCCGCTCCAGAAGGTTTCCTATGAGCTGCTCGAAAGCAACCGGTTCCATGGCATGGAGCTGGCCCCGCATCCGACTCTTGACCTTTTCATTCCATTCGGATACGCTCGCCTCGACTCCGTCAATACTGTAGCTCAGGCTAAAATAGCCTCGACCATTGCCGGTAAATCTTTCGGTTTCTCCACGGCTGACACGACGGCGATTGTCTTGAGATATCGCGGCGGCCATGTACACCCAGGGTGTACTGCTCTTCGGCTCAATAAAGTTCGACTCGACAGCTCGCTGAGTAATATCACGGTAGTGAAGGGGGCCACCGCCTGCACCACGTAGCACTCGTTCGGCAGCGTCAGCGAACCCGATCGTAGCCTTCGACACGAGCTCATAGTAGCAGGATGGCGAACATGTGTTCGAACGCGATCACGCCTATCGGAGTTGGACAGCGGTCCAACTGAACTACCCATCACGCCTGAGCACTAGGAAGCGCAGCGCCCACAGATAATGACCTGATGCGACTACCTATCATAGTGCTGGTGTCCGTCGCTCTTCGAGCCCAGCGCATGGCCCAATGCCACTAAGTTAGGACTGGTCAGCGGAGTCGGATGGTGAATGGTCCGGCGTGTGTGGTGCTGTGGTCGGTGATTCTTTTGATTCTGTAGGAGTTGTGGCGTCCGCTTTTTATCACTCGTGGGCAGGTGCGGTTGCGTCGTGCCGTGGTGCGTTTGCGGAGTATTTCGGCGACGGTGTCGAGGAGTGCTTGTGTCCGGTGTTCAGGGGGAAAAGTCCGCCTGGTCGGTGACCTGGCGGCGGACGACCCTGAGGGAGCGTGTGAAGGACAGTCGGTCGGGGTCGACGTCGGCTTCGTCGGCGGCGCGGCACATGAGGGTGCGGATGGCGTAGTGGGTGAGCAGTAGTGCCCAGATCTCCTGTCGGACCATGTCCGGGGATTTGGACCGCAGTATGCGGGCGGGGCCGCGTTGGTGGGTTTTGATCTCGTCGAACGCGGATTCGATCTCCCATCGTTGGTGGTAGGCCCAGGCGAGTTCGGCCGCGGTGGCCTCGGCGGGATCGGCGATGGTGGTGACCACGCAGATCAACTCGCCGTTGCCGTCGCGGTCGGGGATCTCGTATTCCACGACCCGGACCGGAAACCCGTGATCGGGATCGACGTCCTGTCCCGCGCGGGCGTCGGCGATCAGGTTCCTGCGGCGGCCGTCACGGACCCGGGGATGGATCAGGATCGAGGTGTAGGAGCCGTCGGGCAGCCAGTCCAGCACCGGCAGCTCCACTTTGGAGCCGACCCTCCACAGCAGGTCGGCGCCGGTGTCGACGAATTCGCCCCACAGTCGTAGCTGTAGAAGTTCCGGTCGGCGGTGATCAGCATGTCGGGCTCGACCGAGCCCAGGACCAGCCTGGCGAGGGCTTTCTCGTCACCCCGGTAGCCACTGGGCGTGGCGTCCACGATGGCGTGCGAGCCGCATTCCGCCAAGGCCACCACCAGCGCCTGCGGGAACCCGCTCGCTTTCCGCTCGTTGTTGCTCTTCCCGAATTCCGAGACATTGTCCGGCGTGTCCGGGAGATCCAGGGTGAACCCGTCCACGGCCATGATCCTGCGGGTGCCCAGCCACGCTCCCCGCGTACCGGACTCGGCCACGGGCACGGCAAGACGCTCGAACAACAAACGCAACGGTTCCGACCCGAGTCGCTGCCGTGCCTGGGTGATCGCCGAAGTCGTGGGAACCCGCCACTCCGAACGCCACGATCCCATCATCCTCAACGACCCGACAAGCTTCCGCATGACCTTTTCGTAGTCGTCGTCGGGAAACAGGCACATCGCCTGACAGAAACGCACCATCACATGCGCCGGCAACAACCGTGTCCGCTGCTCCCGTTTCCCCATCTCGGCCAGCACATCCTCGACGACATCACACAGAACCACATCGGCCAACACCCCCAGCGAGATCCGATCGACCAAACGAACCCCACGATCGACATTACCCGAGACCCCGTCCCCACCGGCGCGTGTCATGACCGAATTCTACCGACCCGCCCTAACTTAGTGGCATTGGCGCATGGCCCCGCATCTCAGCCCGGCCTTGGGAGCGCTCGACCGATAAGCACTCAAGCGGCGCAGTCCGCCAGACCAAGTTACGAACTCCCGAGGATCGCCTCATGTTAAGCCAGAACCATTATTACTTGATTTCGGGCTCAATACATTACGAAACCGCGATCTGCTGCGGCCTGTCGCCTAATTGGCCGGAACGCCTTCAGCGACCTCACCCGCAGCTGTAAGGAATCGAGCACTTTACAGCTGAAGACTACTCCAAACAGGTGACGAAGTATCCAGTCTGCGCGATGCGAGCAGCAGAAGAGGGCATACTTCGCCCATGTCATCTACCCCCATGGGTGCAAGCTCAGTTAAGCCAAGCAGCCTCCCTGTAGGAGTTCTACTCGAGAAGCGAGCTCCCTTCAGGGTGCCACGCTATCAGCGCCCGTACGCGTGGGACACCGACTCGGTCGACGACCTCATCGAGGACATCAAGCGCATATGCGACGATTCCGGCGACGACGAGAATCATTTCTTTGGCTCCATGGTGGCCATCGAGTCTCATGACCACACCGAGGCGCAGGCTATTTACCACGAAATTGTCGACGGACAGCAGAGGATAACCACCTTTTGCATCCTCTTGTCGTGCATCGCCATGTTCGCCAAGGAGACCGCCGAATCGACAACTGACGTCAAGGTTTCACAACGGTTTGAGATATTTTACGAAGAGACCGTTGAAAAATACCTCTTCTATGACTCGTACGACACCGCCGCTGGCCTCAAGTCGCGCCGGCCGCGACTACGACTCGGGCAGGCAGACGATGACGTATTCCAGTCACTGCTGCGCGGCAAGGTCCCCAGCCTGGGCGAGCAGTCACGGGTAAGCCATAAGCGGTTGGTCGAAGCGTGGAATCGGCTTCACGAAAGTCTCATAGTCCCGCTTAGAAAAATCAGTGATGGGGACCTTAGACTCAAAAGTTTGCAACAGCTTCGGGACAAAGTTCTCGTCCACACATTTGTAATCCACATTGTCACCGACGACAAACGGGGCGGCTATCGCCTGTTCTCGGTTCTCAACGATCGCGGGGCACGTCTCACGGTCTCGGACCTCTTGCGCAGCCACACGCTCGAGCTGCTCGACAAGGAAGACGACAAGCGAGAGCGAGTTGCATCGCACTGGGACGACATCCTCGCCTATTCCGGCGACCAGGTCGATGCATTCCTGCGAACTTATTACCCTTCCCACAAGGGTGAGAGAGCAGGGAGGGATCGCCTGTACGACGACGTGGTCGACCTTCTTTTCTCCCCAAACAGCATTGGCCTGCACGACCCGGACAGAGTGGTCGAGGAGGTCGAACGAATCAAACGAGAATTCTTCTGGTACCTGTCGATGAAAGATGGACGCTGGCCATACGCCGAGTCGGAACTGACGTCGGCAGTCAATGACTGGCAGCGTCAACGGCTTAAGCACCTTGTCGCCCTCCTGAAACACGAACTAGCGCTACCACTGCTACTTTCTGCTCGCGCATGCCGGAGTGAACGACAGTTCGCCGAACTGGTCCATATGCTGGAGTTGTTCGCATTCCGCTACAAGAACATCTGTGACGGACACGCAAGCGCCGCCAGTGCGCACTACTACCGGAGCGCCAGGGAGATTCGCAATTTCGAGCGTACTTTCGACAACTGGAACAGTCTGCGCAACAACCTTCGTAAACTCATCGCCACCAAGGCGGCCGACCACCAGTTTAAGGCGAATCTGAATGACAAGCTGCGGTACGACTGGCCGAGTCAGAGAAACAATATCAAAGAGCTTCTCACAACGCTCGACGCTTACTGGCCTTGGCTTTCGCGAGGCGCTGAAGGTTCTCCTACATATCAAAGCAGCGTGATAGTCGATCTGGAGAAGATCAGCATTGAACATATCTACCCTGAAAATGCCCAAGTCGTCGTCAACCAGCTTGAAGCAGTAAAACACGAGCTCGGCAATCTGGCCATTCTCGATTCACTGGACAACCGCAAGGCCGGAAACCGGGAGTTCATCGACAAAGTCGGCCTATACGCCACCACCGGAGCCCCCGGAGCCCGCTCATTGGGAGAATACGGAGATTGGGATGCAGGCAAGGTCCGGGCACGTGCCCGAAAGCTATTCGAGCTCGCTTGCAAAGTATTCAGGATTTAGACCAGGTCCCACGTGGCATTGAACCTCTTATCATGATCTTTGGTCGTGGTTGATCGGTTGTCGTTTCGGTTGGCGCCCGATGAGCTGCGGGGATTGGCGGAGCCGTTGATCCCGAAGTTCACGGCGCGTCCGCAGGATGGTGGAACGGCGCCGGTGGACGACCGGACGGTGTTCATCGCGATCGTCCACGTGCTGCCCCGTGGTTGCGGGAGCTGCCGCCGTCGTTTGGGATCACCATGCCGACCGCGCACCGACGGTTCACCCAGTGGACGAAGGCGGCGTTGTGGCGGCGGCTGCACCAGGCCCCGTGCTCGACCGACTTACCTCATAAGGAGAGGTCGACTGGTCGCGGGGATCCGGGACGCCGCCTCGGTCCGGGCGAAAGAGGGCGACCTGACCAGTCCGAACCCGGCCGACCGGGGCAAGCCCGGCTCGAAGATCCACGTGGTGTCCAAGCGGACCGGCCTGCTGCTCGCGGTCGGGGTCTCGGCGGCCAACCTGCACGACAGCCAAGCCCTCGAACCCATGCTGACAGCCATCTCGCGCGTCCGATCACGGCGCGGCCCGTGCCGCTTCCGATCGTGAAGCTGCACGCCGACAAATCTCACAACGTCGAGCGCCTCCGCCACTGGTTACGCCACCGCGGCATCATCCCGCACATCGCCCGCAAGGGCATCGACTGTACCGACCGACTCGGCCGCCACCGCGGGGTTGTCGAACGCACGATCTCCTGGCTGACCGGCTACCGACGCCTGACGATCCGCTACGTACACCACGACGACAACCACTGCGGATCCCTTACCCTTGCCCGAGCTCTGACCTGCTTCAAACGACCCGCAAACTGGCCACGTCAGACGTGATCTGAGCCGAACTTTCGCTTTCCAACGATCTTCGGGTGGAGAAGTTTCCACGATCCCGGCCGCCATGCCAGCTACCGCAGGGGCTCCGGCATAGTGTTATCGCACCCAGGCCTTCGAACAGCAGTCCCCCTCTGCGCTTCCTGTTGTCGGGTGCAGCACGGTCAGCAAGGTCGTGGGATGCTTCCGCCATGAGCTCGAAGGTGTGCCTGGCCCAGAACCCGGAGGCCGACGAACTGTTGGCCGAGGACATGTTCGCCCTGCTCGTCGGCATGTTGCTGGACCAGCAGATCCCCATGGAGAAGGCGTTCCGGGGCCCGAAGGACATCGCCGACCGCATGGCTGGGCTGAACGTGCACCGGATCGCCGAGGCCGACCCGGAGGAGTTCGCCGCCATCGTCGCCGAGAAGCCGGCCGTCCACCGCTTCCCCGGCTCCATGGCCAAGCGCCTGCAGACCCTCGCCCAGCACCTGATCGAGCACTACGACGGCGACCCCGCCACCATCTGGACCCGGGGCGAGCCGGACGGCAAGGAGGTCCTCAAGCGGCTCAAGGACCTGCCCGGGTTCGGCGACCAGAAGGCGCGGATCTTTCTCGCCCTGCTCGGGAAGCAGCTCGGTGTGCAGCCGAAGGGGTGGCGGCAGGCTGCCGGGGCCTACGGCGAGGACGGCTCGCGCCGGAGTGTCGCCGACGTCCTGGACAAGGCGACGCTGGCCGAGGTGCGCGATTTCAAGAAGGCCGCGAAGGCCGCTGCCAAGACCTCATAGCCGAGAACACCCGAGGCCCGGCTCCCGCTGGTCCGAGGGGCTCGGAGAGGCGGCCGAGCAGCGGCGATGTCGGGGTGCCGGGTTAGAGTCGCCGCGTGGAGCTGCCTGGGCTGGCCGATCTGACACCGTTGGGGCAGGGCGGGTTCGCCACCGTCTACCGGGCCCGTCAGGTCCAGTTGAGCCGGGATGTCGCGGTCAAGGTGGACAACCGGGTCCTCCAGACCGAGCGGGATCGGCGGCGGTTCCTGCGGGAGGCCCAGGCCGCCGCGCGGCTGTCCGGGCATCCGCACGTGGTCTCCGTGCACGACGCCGACTACACCCCTCACGGCACGCCCTACCTCGTCATGGAGTTGTGCACGGGCGGGTCGTTGGCCGACCTCATCCGGCGGGACGGGCCGCTGCCCGCCGATCGCGTCCGGCAGTTGGGGGTCCAGCTCGCGGACGCGTTGGCGGCTGCGCACGCGGAAGGCGTGCTGCACCGGGACATCAAGCCGGGCAACATCCTGCTCGACCGGTACGGGACGGCGAAGCTCGCTGATTTCGGGCTGGCCGCCCTGCTGGATGCCGAAGGCAGTTCCACGGTCACGCGCGATGCGTTGAGTCCCAGCTACGCACCGCCCGAGGCGTTCGCGATGGCCCAGCCGACTCCCGCCGCCGACGTCTACGCGCTGGCCGCGACGCTGTACGACCTGTTGGCGGGCAAGCCGCCCCGCCCGGTGCCCTGGCCGGTCGAGTCGTTCGACCACCTCGGGGAGGTGCTGCGGTCGCCGGTACCGCCGGTGGCCGGGGTGCCGGCGGATCTGCACGAGACGCTGGTCCGGGCGCTCATCCCGGACATCGCCTACCGGACACCGAGCGCGGCGCGGTTGCGGGACGAGCTCAAGGGCACTGCGGCACCCGGGCCGATACCGGCGCGGTTCACGCCCATGCCCGGTTCATATCCGGGGCCGGAGCCCGTCCGGGGTGCCGGGCAGGCGCCCTACTCGTGGTCCGGGCCGAACCCCGTCCACCCCCAATCAGGACCGAATCCCAGCCGGCATCCCCCGTCCGGGCCCAACCCGGTCCAATACCCGCAATCCGGGCCGAACCCGGTCCAGTACCCGCAGTCCGGGCCGAATCCGGTGCAGTACCCGATCTCCGTGCCGACCGCCCCCGCCAAGCGCAAGCCGTGGCCGCTGGTGATCGCCGCCGCCGGACTGGCGGTCGTAGTGGCGCTCGGTACGTGGTGGTGGGTGGGGCAGGGCAACAGCGGGAAGGCGCAAGCCGGGACCTCGCAGACCGCGCAGGCCCCGGCCGAGTCCACCCCGCCCCGGCTCAAGGTCTGCGACACGGGCTACTGCATCGCCGAACCCACCTGCTACCACGGCATCACCTCGATCGGCGGCCAGGCCGCCACGGCTCGACGTGCCGGCAACTGCTCCATCCCGCACTACTGGGAGGCGTTCGCCGGCGGCTGGCTCTCCGGTGAGATCCCCAAGGTCGACAACGACGAGCTCATCACGGCACCCGAGGTCAAGGGCGTGTGCACGGCCGAGGCGATGAAGGCCAACACCCGCCCGACCGTGGACACCTCGACCTGGGAGATCACCGCCGTCGCGTTCAGCGAAGGCGAACAGAACTACTTCCACTGCTTCGCCAAGGACCCCGACTCGGGCGAGATGACCACCAGCGCGTTCGGGTCCTGAGAGTCTCGCGGCTCCTGCGGGCCGCGCGGGGGCCGCACGGCGAAGACGAGCAGGACCAGCGCGACCACGGCGAGCAGTGCGGCGATCGGGGCCAGCGGCAGCAGGCCGACCCAGCTGATCACCAGGCCGCCGAGCACGCCGGACAACCCGACGCCCAGGTAGATCGCGGACGCGTTGAGGGACAGCAGCAGGCCGCTGTTCGCCGGGGCCAGTTCGATCAGCCACGCCTGGATCGGCGGGTTCGCCGCCCACGTCAGCGCGCCCCACACGAACAGCGCCACGGCCGCGCCCACCACGGTGGTCATGGTCAGCGGCAGGGTGGCCAGCACGACGGTGAAGAAGCCGAACAGCACCACGAGGAGCTTGCGGGTCTCGAACCGGTCCGTGAGCCGACCGGCCGCCCAGTTGCCGAACGCCCCGCCGACGCCGTAGGCCACCAGCAGTGCGCTGATCACCGCGCCTTCCACGTGCGCAGTGGCGGTGAGCAGCGGCGCGATGTAGTTGAACACCGCGAACACCGAGAGGCACGCGAGCACGCTGAGCGACAGCACCATGACCACGCGCCGGTCCGCAACGGGTGCGAAGCGTTCCCGCAGGCCCACGGCAGGCTGCGGGTCGACGCGCGGCAAACCCAGTCGCACGGCCACCGCAGCGATCGCCGTGACGCCCGCGATCAGCCCGAACACGCCCTGGTAGCCGAGCGGACCGCCCAGCAGGCTGCCCGCCGGGACACCGATCACCAGCGCGAACGTCAGGCCGCCGAAGACCAGCGCGACGGCACGCCCGCGGTGTTCCGGTGGGCTGAGCACGGTGGCCATGAGCGTCGCGCCCGGCGTGTAGGCGGCGGCACCGAGGGCGGTGATGACCCGTGCCGCCATCAGCAACGGGTAGTTGGGGGCGAGGGCGGCGAGCACGTTGCCCACGACGGACACCCCGAGCGCGGTGACCAGCAGGGTGCGGCGTTCCCAGCGGCCGGTGACGGCGGCGAGCAGGGGCGACGAGATCGCGTAGGCGATGGCGAACGCGGTGAGCAGTTGGCCTGCGGTGGCGTGCGAGACGTGCAGCTCCCGGCTCACGGCGGGCAGGACGCCGGAGACGATGTGCGCGCTGGTGCCAACGGCGAACGCGCCGGCGGTGAGCAGGTATGTGCGGCCGGACATGTGGATCCCCCCGTGGGCCAGTATTTCGACGAAAACCGTACTACGAGAACCATCAAAGTACGACCGGTATCGTAAGATGGCCTCATGAAGGCCGTCCTGCCCCACCCCGCGCGCGACGAGATGCGGATCGAGGCCGTGCTGCACGCGCTCGCCGACCCGGTCCGGCTGCGGATCGTCCGCGCCCTCGCGGAATGCGCGGAAGGCATCTCGTGCGGGTTGCTGGACCTGGGCGTGACCGCCTCCACGCTGACCCACCACGTGCGCACGCTGCGCGAGGCCGGCGTCGTCCACGTGACACCTCGTGGGACGTCGCGGATCAGCACCCTGCGCCGCGAGGACCTCGACGCCCTCTACCCCGGCCTGCTCGACGGCGTGCTCGCCGCACCCCGCTGACGGACACGGCAGCGGGCACAGCCGGCAGACACGGCAACGGCCACATCTGACGGACACATCGGACTTCCGTCCGATTAGGACACCCACGCACCGAAAAGCGTTTGCGCCGGTTCCTAGGGTTGCTAGACGTGCGCTCCTACGCGCAGCTTGCGCTCGCCGGATTCCGCCGTTACTCCAACTATCGACAAGCGATGTTCGCCGGCCTGGCCGCGAACGTCATGTTCGGCCTGCTCCGGACCGCCGTGATGATCGCGGTGGTGGGCGCAGCCCCGGTTGCCGGGTACGACGTGCCCGCCGCCGTCGCGTACGTCTGGCTGGGACAGGGCCTGCTCGCGTTCGTCCAGCTCTGGGGCGACGCCCGGCTGGCCGGACGCATCCGCACCGGGGACGTCGTGGTCGACCTCTACCGGCCGTGGCACCTCCAGGCCGCGTTGTTCGCCGAGGACGTCGGGCGGGCCGGGTTCTCGCTGTTCGTGCGGCTGGTCCCGCCGGTGCTGGTCGGGGCGCTGCTGTTCCCGTTCCAGTGGCCCGAAGTCGCCGCCTGGCCGTTGTTCGCGGTCAGCGCGCTGTTGGCACTGGTGGTCAGCTTCGGCCTCCGGTTCCTGGTGAACGCCACCGCGTTCTGGCTGTTGGACAGTCGTGGGGTGGAGAGCTTCCACGTGGTCGCCACCAGTGCCTTCTGCGGGCTGGGCGTGCCGCTGTCGTTCTTCCCCGACTGGGCTCAGGACGTGCTGTGGGCCACGCCCTTCCCGGCCATCATCCAGGCGCCGATCGACGTCTACCTGAGCCACGATCCACAGTGGACAGCCTTGGGGCATCAGCTCTTCTGGGCGGTCGTGTTGTCGGTGGCCGGACACCTGGTGCTCCAGCGGGCCGTGCGGAAGGTGGTGGTGCAGGGTGGGTGACCGGATCTACCCGAAGCTCGTCGCGGCACGCCTGCGCGGCCAGATGTCCTACCGGGTCTCGTTCGCGCTGGAGTGCCTGGGGCAGGCGTTCGCGCAGGCCATCGAGCTGGTGGTCATCCTCGTGGTGTTCAGCCGGGTCGACGCGCTGGGCGGGTTCTCCGCGTCCGAGGTCGTACTGCTGTACGCGTTCGCGGGCACCGCGTTCGGCATCGCGGACTTGGTGGCCGGGCAGCTGAACGAACTGCCCGACTACATCCGCACCGGGAAGTTCGACGTCCTCCTGTTGCGCCCCTTGGGAACCCTGCCCCAGGTGATGGCCTCGGACGTGCGGCTGCGCCGGGCGGGCCGCGTTGCCGCGGGGATCATCACGATGGCGTTCGCCTTGACGCACAACGACATCGCGTGGTCCCCGTGGACCGTGCTGCTGGTCGTCGTCACGCCGCTCGCGGGTGCGGTGATCTTCTCGGCGGTGTGGATCGTGGCCTGTGCCGTCAGCTTCTGGCTGGTCGAAGCGCAGGAGTTGGCCAACGCCGTCACGCACGGCAGCAACTCCTTCACGTCTTACCCGATCACCGTGTACTCCGGGTGGCTGCGGCGTTTCATGGCCTTCGTGGTGCCCGGCGCGTTCGTCGCCTACTACCCCGGCCTGGCGCTGCTGGGCCGAGCGGATCCGTTGGGAGGCCCGGCTTTCCTGGGCTGGATCGCACCTCTCGTCGCACTCGCCGCCGCCTGCGTGGCCGGGCTGGTGTGGCGGTTCGCCGTTCGCCACTACCGAGGGACCGGGTCATGATCGAAGTGCGGGAGCTGTGCCGCGAGTTCGCGGTGACGACCAGGACGGGGCGGTTCCGGCGGACCAGGCGGACCGTGCGGGCGGTCGACTCGGTGTCGTTCGACGTCGCCGCCGGGGAGGCGGTCGGGTACGTCGGGCCGAACGGGGCCGGGAAGTCGACCACCATCAAGATGTTGACCGGCATCCTGGTGCCGACCTCCGGGCACGTGCGGGTGTCCGGCGTCGACCCCTCCCGGTCGCGGCGCGAGCTGACGCGGCGGATCGGGGTGGTGTTCGGGCAGCGCAGCCAGCTCTGGTGGGACCTGCCGCTGCGGGACAGCTTCGACCTGCTGCGGGCGATCTACCGGGTGGGCGCGGCCGACTACGCCCGCCGCCTGCGCGAGTGCGTGGAACTGCTGGAGCTGTCGGGCTTCCTCGACCGGCCGGTGCGCCAGTTGTCGTTGGGCCAGCGGATGCGCGGCGAGGTGACCGCGTCCCTGCTGCACGGCCCCGAACTGCTGGTGCTGGACGAACCCACGATCGGGCTCGACCTGGAATCCAAGGAACGGCTCCGCGAGTTCCTGGCCGACCTCAACACCACCCGCGGCACGACGCTGCTGCTCACCACGCACGACCTGGACGACATCGAACGGCTGTGCCCGCGGCTCGTGGTGATCGACCGGGGCACGGTGCTCGCCGACGGACCGCTGGAGGAACTGCGGGCCGAGGTCGCGCCGGAGCGGGTGCTGGTCGTGGACCTGGAGAAGCCCGCCGACCCGCTGGGCGACCTGGCGGGCGTCGTGGCGGTGCGGTCGGAGCTGGGCGGACTGCGACAGCACCTCACGTTCCGGCGGGACGAAACCACTGCGGCGGCCCTGATCGCGGCCGTGGCGACCCGCGCCGAGGTGCACGACCTCGTCGTGGAGGAACCTGAGATCGACGATGTGGTGCGCAGGCTGTACGCGCGTCGGTAGAGTCGGGCGAAACGGTCACCGAGCACACCCGAGTACTCAGGAGTAGCCATGCGCGCAGGTCGTCCGGTCGCCACCATCCTGCTGGCGCTGGGGCTCGTCGGCGCGGTGACCGGGTGTGAGGCGGTGCAGCAGGCCAACGACACCGCCAACCAGGTCGGGCAGGCCGCCGACAAGGCGCAGCTGTGCATCGAGGCGGTCGCGCTGGCCGGCTTCACGCCGAACGTGAGCGACCCGCAGAAGGCGGTGCAGGAGACCCAGGCGAAGGCCGACGAGTTGGGCAAGCTCGCGGAGAAGGCGGGCGACGCCACGCTCAAGGACGCCATCAACGGGGTCTCGGAGACGATGTCGAACGTGACGCTCAACGACCTGAACCCGGCCCAGTTCGCCGAGTGGTCGCAGAAGAAGCTGGACCAGGCCGCCAAGCTGACCGCCGCCTGCGGCAGCTGACCCCCACCGGCCGCGCGTAGTCGCGCGCTGAGCGGAATCGCCGGTCTGTCGGTACCTTCGGAACAGTCCTACGCTCTGACGCACCGGAGGTGTCGCAGATGCACGCGATAGTAGGCGACCGGTTGCACGTCCACAGCCGCGCGGTGGGTCTCGACGAGCGCATCGGCGAGATCCTGGAAGTCCGCGGGCAGGAAGGTGCTCCGCCGTACCTGGTCCGCTTCTCCGACGGCCACGAAGGGCTGGTCTACCCCGGCCCCGACTGCCTGGTCGAGCCCCGGACCGGCGACTAGTCCGGACCGGGGTCGGAGACCCCGATCAGGGATTCCAGCTCGGCGCGGTACAGCAGCGCCGGGTCGAACCCCATCGGGCCGAACTGGCCCGACACCTCCAGGCTGAGCACGCCGTGCAGCCTGGTGAACGCCCGCAGGGCGGTGAGCGGCACGGCGGGGTGCAGGTCGCCCTCGCCCCGTGAACGCGTCCAGGCCGCGAGCTGTCCGTCCAGCGTGGACAGCTCGGCCGCGGGCCGGTCGGCGTACACGTCGGCCAGGACGCTGATGAACGCGCTCGTCGTGCGGTGCGCGAGCGCGATGGTGTCCTGCGGCGCGTGGTAGCCGGGCAGCGGTGTGCCGAAGAGCAGCAGGTAGCGGTGGGGTTGGGCCAGCGCCCACTCGCGGAACGCCTGGCCGAATCCGTGCACGCGCTCGCGGGGAGGTCGGCTCCGGCTCGACGTCGCGCCCGCCTCGACGGTGTCCGCGAGGTCGCTCCAGGCGTCCCGGATCAGCTCGGTGAGCAGGTCGTCGCGGTTCTTGAAGTACCGGTAGAGCGCCGGGCCGGTCACACCCATGCGCTTGGCGATGGCGTTGACCGAGATGCCCCCCACGCCGAGTTCGGCGAGTTGCTCCAGCGCGATGCGCTTGGCCTCGTCCTTCGTCTCCTCGCGGTACCGCTCGCGTCGCGTGCCGACCACCGTGCCACCTCCTTGACAAAGACACTCTAACTTGTGTTAGAACTTCTAACAGAAGTTAGAGGCAGTCAGGGGAGGCGTCATGACGGTGGTCGTGTTGGGTGCGGGTCGGGGCATCGGTCGCGAGATCACCCGGCAGCTGGTGGCCGAGGGGCGCCGGGTCCGCGCGGTCACCAGGTCGGGCGGTGTGCCGGAGGGTGCGCAGGACGTGCGGGCGGACCTGATGGACCGGGCCGCGACGGTCGAAGCCGTGCGTGGGGCGTCGGTGATCCACCTGGCCGCCAACGTGCCGTACACGAGCTGGGTGGACATGCTGCCGACGATCTCCGGGAACGTGATCGTCGGCGCGGAGACAGTCGGCGCGAAACTGGTTCTGGCAGACAATCTGTACGCATACGGTCCGGTGTCGGGGCCGATCACCGAGGAGACGCCGGAACGCCCGGTCGGGCCGAAGGAGAAGCTGCGCAGCACGTTGGGCAAACGCTTGCGGCAGGCGTCCGTGCCGATCGTCCTCAGCCGGTCCAGCGACTACTACGGCCCCGGCGGCGTCGGGTCGCTGCCCGGTGAACTGGTGCTGAAGCCGCTGGCACGGGGCAAGCAGCCGATGTGGTTCGGGCCGCTGGACGTGCCGCACACCTTCGCCTACCTCGCCGACACCGCCCGCGCGCAGATCGTGCTCGGCGACGACGCGCGGGCGGACGGCCGGAGCTGGCACACGCCCGCCGCCGAGACGTTGAGCGTGCGGGACTTCATCGGGCTGGTCGGGCGGGTGGTGGGGAACGCGCGCAAGCCGTTGCGGCTGCCGCGGTCCACCGTGACGGTCGGCGCGTTGTTCGACAAGCGGCTGCGGGGGATGGGCGAACTCGGCCACCAGCAGTCCAAGCCGTGGGTGGTGGACCACTCGGCGTTCGAGAAGACGTTCGGGCCGCTGCCCGTGACGCCGCACGAGAAGGCCGTCAGGCGCACCGCCGAGTGGTACCGCACCACCGCTTGATCGTGCTCACGACGATCCGCTCGCCGATCGTCGGCCCACCGACGACTGCGATGGTTGGCTCGCCGACTGTCGGCCGGTCGAGGACTGTGGCCGTCGGCCTGCCGATCTTCGGTCCGGCGACGATCCTGGTGATCGTCTCGCCGACTGTCGGTCAGCCGAGGATCGTGGTGATCAGCTCGTCCGCCAGGGCGGGCGTCGCGGCGGCGATGCCCGACCAGCGGCGGGACAGGTCCAGGTCGAAGGTCAGCGGACGGCCGTGCAGGTCGAGCAGCGCTCCCCCGGCGGCGGGCACCGTGACCAGGGCTGCGATGAGGTCCATCAGGCGATGGGTGTCCGAGCCGGGGTCGGCGAACGCGTCCACCGCGCCCTCCGCCACCAGCATGGTCTCCAGGCAGGTGGTGCACAGGATCCGGATGCGGTCGGCGGCGTCGGCCAGCCGCATCCACGCGTCCTCGGTGCCGCGCTTCGGGCGCATCATGCAGATGGACGCGCCTTTGAGCCGCGTGCGGCCGGACGTGCGGAACGAAGTCGGCTGACCGGCCTTGGCCGACCAGGCGCGGCCGGTGTCGAACCAGACCGTGAGCGCCTCGACCGGTTGGGTGTCGATGACCAGCGCGCCGGCGAAGCAGGACAGCGGGACGCCGGTAGCCGCGTTCGCCGAGCCGTCCACGGGGTCGATGACCAGGGTGGCGGCGGAGCCGTTGTCCACGAACCCGGCCTCTTCGGACAGCAGGTTCGCGCCGACGTGCGCGGCGGCCTCGGCGATGGCGAACTCCACGATGGCGTCGACCCGCATGGTGGGGGTGCCGTCAGCGCCGTCCGCGACCTCTTCGCGCAGCTCGGCGCGGGTGTGGAGGTGGCGGGCCTCCTGGTACGCGCGGGCGGCGGCACGAGCGGTCGCGGCCAGCGCCGGGTGGACGTCTGCGGTGAGTTGCGGCTCCGGAACAGGCCACGGATTCTTCGTCACGCCCCGAACATGCCACGAGGGAGCCTCGGATGTGCGGGCTCCCTCGTGACGTGCGACTCAGATCAGGCCGAGGCCCTGCACGGCGTCGCGCTCCTCGACCAGCTCGGCCACCGAGGCGTCGATGCGACCGCGGGAGAACTCGTCGATCTCCAGGCCCTGCACGATCTCGTACCGACCGTCCTTCGCCGTCACGGGGAACGACGAGATCAGGCCCTCCGGCACGCCGTAGGAGCCGTCCGACACGACCGCCGCCGACGTCCAGTCGCCCTCGGCGGTGCCGTTGACCCAGGTGAAGACGTGGTCGATGGCCGCGTTCGCCGCCGACGCCGCCGAGGACGCGCCGCGCGCCTCGATGATCGCCGCGCCGCGCTTGGCCACGGTCGGGATGAAGTCGTTCTCCAGCCAGGCCTGGTCGTCCACGGCCTGCGCGGCGTTGCGGCCGTTCACCTCGGCGTGGAACAGGTCCGGGTACTGGGTGGCCGAGTGGTTGCCCCAGATGGTGAGCTTCCTGATGTCGGTCACCGACACGCCCAGCTTCTTCGCCAGCTGGGACAGCGCCCGGTTGTGGTCCAGGCGGGTCATCGCGGTGAAGCGCTCGGCGGGCACGTCCGGCGCGTGCCGCTGGGCGATGAGGGCGTTGGTGTTGGCCGGGTTGCCGACCACCAGCACGCGCACGTCGTCCGCCGCGCCCGCGTTGATCGCCTCGCCCTGCGGCTTGAAGATGCCGCCGTTGGCCTCCAGCAGGTCGCCCCGCTCCATGCCCTTCGAGCGCGGGCGGGCGCCGACCAGCAGCGCCACGTTCACACCGTCGAACGCCGTCTTGGCGTCGTCGGTGATGTCGATGCCGGACAGCAGCGGGAACGCGCAGTCGTCCAACTCCATGGCGGTGCCCTCGGCGGCCTTCACCGCCTGCGGGATCTCCAGCAGGCGCAGGCGGACCGGCACGTCGGGGCCCAACAGGTGGCCGGAGGCGATGCGGAACAGCAGTGCGTAGCCGATCTGGCCGGCCGCACCGGTGACGGTGACGTTCACGGGCGTGCGGGTCATGAGCCTTCCCGAATGACGATCCAATGGCTTCAGTCCTCGGGCACGACCACTAGGCAGGCTGCACCTGTCAGCGGCGGTCTCTACTCCGGGACCGGCGCACCGGGCGGTTTGCCCGACGCGGTGAGGTTACCAACCGCTGAACGATGACAAGGTGTGACAGTGGACATCATCGAAGCCGACGAGGACTACAGCGACGCCGTGCTGGCCGGACAGCGGTGGGAAGGGCGTTCGTTCGTCCGCTGCGACTTCACCGAAGCCGACCTGCGGGGACTGGTGACGTCGGGCTGCACCTTCACCGACTGCCGGTTCGACCGCACGGACCTGGGTGACTCCGCGCACACCGCCACCGCGTTCCGGTCGTGCCGGTTCGACCGGGCCGTGCTGGCGTCCGCGTCGTTCCGGGCGTGCACGTTGCTGGGTTCGACGTTCGTCGACTGCGCGCTGCGGTCCGTCTCGCTGGAGGAGACCGATCTCACGCTCGTCGGACTGTCGCAGGCGTTGCTGCGCAAGGCGTCGCTGAAGGGGCTGCGGCTGCGGGAGGCCAACCTGGAAAACGCCGACCTGCGGGACGCGGACCTGCGCGACGCCGACCTCACCGGGGCGCGGCTGCGCGACTGCCGGTTCGACGGTGCGGACCTGCGCGGCGCGCGGTTGAGCGCGGACGGGCTGGTCGCGGGCGCCCTGCGCGGGGCTCGGGTCGACCTGGAGACGGCCGTGGCCTTCGCCGCCGCGCACGGGCTGCGCGTGGACTAGTGGGTCGGGGCGTGGACTAGTGGGTCGGGGCCTCCTGGTTGGCGACCTCCACCAGGACGCCCTCGGCCAGCATGTCCTCCACCGACTTGGGCAGCAGGTAGGCGGTGCCGCCGCCGGGCTGCTCGAACCACGGCACCGCCACCCCGGTCAGCACCTCTACCGGGCGGCGCAGGCGGTAGACGCGGTACGGGCGGTTGATCCACGACGGGACCAGCGAGCGCTCGGCGAACGGGGTGCCGGCGGCGTAGACCAGGTTGCCGCTGCCGTCGCCGAAGCGGTCCACCTCCATGCCCGTCGGCAGCTCGATCATCTGCTTGTGCCGGAACAGGGTGAGCGGCGGTTCGCCGCTCATCGGGCTGATCGGCCAGTTGCGGGTCTTGGGGGCGTCCGCCTGGGGCTCCGGGCGCGACGGCTGCGGCGGCGGCGGGACGGGTCGGCGGTCGTCGCGGAAGCCGTTGTTCATCGGCGGGCGCTGCGGCTCGTCGCGGAAGCCTTCCGCGTGCGGACGGTGCTGCTCGTCCCGGAAGCCGTCGTTGGCCGGTGGGCGTGGCGGTTCCTCGCGGAAGCCCTCGCCGGCCGGCGGGCGCTGGGGCTGGTTGCGCGGTGGCGGCGGGGGCAGCGGGCGCGGGGCGCGGCGGCCGGTGAGGACGAGCTTGCCGATCAGGTAGGCGGCGGCGTCCTCCACGCGGTCGAAGCGGACCGGGTTGGTCGGGCCGTGGTCGAACCACGAGACCTCCCAGTCCTGCCCCTCGGTGCGCAGCAGCCACGTGCGGTCGACGGGTTCGCCGAAGCGGTAGGCGGCGGGTGGCACGTCCAGGTCGTCCAGGGCGCGGCGGACGCCGGAGAGTTCGCGTTCCTCCTCCGGCGTGACCTGCCTCGGCTCGACCGCCGGTCCGGGTTCGGCGTCCTCGAAGGAGTGATCTTCGGCGTAGTCCGCCTGGTCGGTGAACTGCTGCTCACCGAACTGCTGCTCAGCGAACTGCTGCCGGCCCGCGAGCTGTCCCTGCTCGCCGAACTGCTGGTGTTCACCGAACTGCTGTTGCTCGCTGAACTGCTGTTGCTCGCCGAACCCCTGCTGGTCCGCGAACTGCTGGTCGCCGAACTGCTGCTGCTCCGCGAACGGCTGCTGCTGGGCGAACGTCGGCTGCTCGGTGTAGGACTGCTCGGTGTACGGCTGCTCGGTGTAGGACTGCTCGTGGAACAGCTCGTCCTGGTCGACCTCGAACTCGGTGGTCCGCTCGGTCTCCTCCGGCTCGTCCTCGGCCCGCTCGACCTCGGCCTCCTGCGAGACCTCCGCGACCGGCACGTCGGCGAGGTCGGGTTCCTCCTCCGACGGCTCCTCCAGCACCGGCTCGCCGGCGATCGCCGTCACCTCGGCGGTCTCCTCCGCCTCCTCCGGCTCGGGCCCCTCGTCGGCGAACGGGCTCCACGCCTGGGTGTCGTTCAGCTCGCGGTCGTAGCGGGCGGGCGCGAACAGGTCCATGCCGTCCACGTACGACTCGCGCCGGTAGCGGTCGTCGATGACCGGGCCGTCGTCCTCGAACCGCACCCGGTACGGCGGGCCGTCCTGGGCGAACTCGACGACCTCCGGCTTGATCTCGGTGAGGTTCGCGGTCCTCTCGACGTCGGCCGGCGCGGCGACCTCGGGTTCGGCGTGCCCGACCTCGCCGTGGCCGAGCTCGGCGCGTCCGAGTTCGGCGTGCGCGAGCCCACCGTGGTCGAGCTCGTCGTGTCCGTGCTCGACGTGGTCGTGATCAGGGTGTCCGTGCTCGGTGTGTCCGTGCTCGGTGTGTCCGTGATCGGCGTGCTGGGGCGTGGCGTACCCCGGGTCGGTGTACTCGGGCTCGGCGTCGGCGAGCAGTTCGGGCAGCGGGGCGGCGACCGTCGCGCCCACCTCCACCGGCTCGTCGTGCTCCGCGAACTCCTCGAACGACTCGGCTTCCGGTTCCGGGACCTCGGCCACCGGCAGAGCGGTGTCGCGGGGCGCGGCGGGCGCGCCCAGGTTCGCGGCGGCGGCGACCCGGGCGTCCTCGGGCACCTCGGGCAGCAGGTAGTCGTTCGCCTTGGCCCGTTCGACCAGCTCCGGCTCCGGCGGCACGCCGTACGCGCGCAGGTAGTAGCCCACGGCGGCGGGCCAGATCCAGTGGCCGTCGGTCTGGAACGCCACCGGCACCACGGCCGGCGCGTCCGGGTTGAGCACGTCGGCGTCGAAGCCCCGGCCGATCACCGCGACCGGCGCGCGGTCCAGGTAGGCGAGCAGCAGCTCGTGGTCGCCCTCGGGGATCGGCGGGCGGTTCACCGACGGGCGCCCGCCGGGCCCCGCGCCGTCGAACACGCGGGCCGTGCGGAAGCCGCGCGGCGGCTGCGGCGCGGCCTGGGCCGGCTGCGGGGCGGGCTGCGGGACGAGCCGGCGGCGCAGCCACTCCGGCACGTTCTCGTCGGCGCGCGGGAAGAACCGCATCTCGTCGACGTACGCCTGTGGCGGCGGTGGCGTCTGCCACACGGGTTCCGCGCGGTCGAAGTCCAGGTTGTAGCTGGACGGGTGGTCGAGCTGGTAGCGGGCGTTGGACCAGCTGCCCCGGCCCTCCCGGTACATGCCCGCACGCAGGCGCGAGAACAGCCCCGCCACTTCCTGCGGCGGGGACCAGACGCGCATGGTGCCGTCGGCCGACCGCACCTCGGCGGCCAGCTCGAAGTACCGACCGGTGGCGCGGTACTCCGCCGTCACGTGCCGCCAGTCCTCCGGGGCGGCCCGCATCAGCGTCAGGCCGATCTGCTTGACCAGCGCGTCCTGCTCGGTCGGGTTCAACGGCTTCGGCTCGGACACGTGCACCATCTTCCCCCGCGACTCCCTGTGCCCGCACGTGACCCCGCTGGGCCGAACGGACGAACCACACCTCGCGGCCGGAATCTAGACCTCGGGCGACGGCGGTCCGGTGGTCGCTTCGGGCACCTCCACCAGGCTCCCGTCGGCCAGCAGCGCGCGTACCGGCTGCGCCAGGAAGTACCCGGTGCCGCCGCCGACCTGGCCGAACCACGGCACCGCGACGCCCTTGAGCGCGGGCACCGGCTTCTGCACCCGATACACGTGGTAGCGACGATTCAGCCAATCCGGTGGCAACGACCGGTTGCCGAACATGGTGCCCGCCGCGTAGACCAGGTTGCCGGTCTCCGGTCCGAACCGGTCGAGTTCGGTGCCCGCCGGCAGCACGACGGCCTCCCGGTCGCGGAACAGCGACAGCGGCGGCTCGTCCGGCAGCGGCTGGATGTCCGCCACCGGCTGCACGACCTGCGCCTGGTTGCCCGCCCGCAGGTCGTCCCGGTCGTCCTGCCACAGCAGCTGCGCCAGCAGCGCCTTCGCGGCGTCCACGGCGTGCTGGTAGACCTTCGGGCTGCCGTGCGGTCCCCGGTTCGCGTCCCAGAACTGCACCTGCCAGCCGGCCTGGCCGGGCGCGGGCTCCAGCACCAGCGCGTCCGGCTTCGGCTCGACGATCCCGTACTCGTCCTCGCGCACGCCGTAGTGGTCGAGCCGGGCCTTGAGGTGGTCGAGCGCCCGCTGGTCGGCCTCGCCGACCCGCCTGGGCCGGTGCTCGGGCAGCGGCGCGCCCTCCGCCTGGCCGGTCGCGACGGCCGTGGCGGCGCTCTGCGCCTCCGGGGAGACCTGCGGCACCGCGTACCCGTGGTCCCGGATGTGCTGCACGAGTTGTGGCACCGGGGGCACGTTGTGCTGACGCAGGTAGTAGGCCACGCTGCCGGGCCACACCCACGTGCCGTCGGTGTGGAAGGTCATCGGCACGGCGGGCGTCGCGTCCGGCTTGAACGCGTCCGGCCCGTACGAGCGGGCCGCCAGCACGACGGGCGCGTTCTCCAGGTAGTCCAGCACGTCGTCCCGCTCCTGCGGGTGCACGCCGGGCCGGTCGTGCGTCGGCAGGCCCTGCGCGTCCACGCCGTCGAACACCGGCGCGGCGATCAGGCCCGGCGCCGACGCGGGGGTCAGCCCGGCCTTGGCCGCCAGCCAGTCCGGCGGGTTGTCGCGCGGGTGCAGCTCCAGCTCCGCGCGGTGGTGCTCGGCCGCGGGCGGGGACGTCCAGTCCGGCTCGTGGTCCCGGTTGAACTCGGCCGAGTAGGTGTCCGGGTGCACCAGGTGCAGCTTGGTGGCGAACCAGGTGCCCTTGCCCGGACGCGCCATGCCCTCGCGCAGCCGCACGAAGAACGGCAGCACCTCGTCCGGCGGCTGCCACTGGAACGAACCGCCGAAGATGGTCAGCCCGGACGCCTCGACCTCCAGGTAGGAGCCCACCATCCGGAAGTCGACCCACAGCTGCTCCCAGTCGCCGGGGAGCCGCTGCACCAGCAGCGTGGTGACCGAGCCGAGGATCGCGTTCTGGTCCTCGATGTCCAACTGCGGCGCGGTCATGCGTTCTGCTCCTCGGTAGCGGCCTCGGTCAGCTTCGCCCGCAGCCAGTCCGGCACGAAGGCCTCGTCCCGGGGGAAGACCTTCAGGTCACGCGCGAAGTCCGCGGCGGGGACCGGGGGGGAGAACTGCGGGTCGTGGTCGAAGTTGTACGTGATGTCGATCCGCACCGGCGCGTTCACCACGCACCGGCAGGAGAACCACGCGCCCCGGCCCGGCTGGTAGAGCACCTGGCGCATCTCCTGGAACGCCGCCGTCAGCTCCTCCGGCGGCAGCACCTCCGGCGTCGACCCGTCCGGCCGGTACACCGTCAGCGCCAGGTCCTGCACCGAGACCGTCATCCGCACCAGCAGGTCGATGCGTCGGAAGTCCTCCGGAGCGGCGTCCAGCAGCAGGCCGCCGATGCGCTGGAGCAGCTCGTCGTGGCGCTGCTCAGAAGTCGGCCGGCCAGAGGGCTGCGTTGTGCTCATTCGGGTAGCTCCTGACGTAGATCTCGGTCGTGCCGTCGGCGAGCGTCACGCGCCACCGGGTCTGGTACGTGTGCGGGTGGCGCTGGAGCGGGTCGCGCAGGGCGAAGGTGTCGATGATCTCGACCGTACCGCCGGCCCTGATGAACTTCGACCGGTCCCGCTCCATCCGGTGCCAGGTCTCCGCCGACACGAACGCCGGGCGCCCGTTGCCCTGGTTCTGGTCGCGCTGCTGACTGGACTGGTTCGCCGCCTCGGCCGGGAAACCCAATTCGTTGCCCTGGTGGTGGCCGCCGTCGGAGAGCTTCTTCCCGTTGCGGTCGACCTCCCCGTGGCTGCCCACCTCGACCTGGGCGCTGCCGTCCCGGCGGATCGCGCCGCCGGAGGTGATGTCCGGGCGGCCGGTGGTGGCGACGGTCTCGCCGTCGCCGTTCGTGCGCCCCTGCCACATGCCGTTGTCGGCGGTCAGCGTGGCGTTCGGCAGCGGGTTGTTCAGGTCCGGGCTGAACGGGCGGAACGTGTGGACGTGCGACACCGCGCCGTCGTCGCCGGTCTGGAACGTGCCGTAGCCCTGCTTCCGGTGGTCGTCCAGCACGAACCGGGTGTTCGGCGGCAGGCCCGGCCGTGACGCGAACGGGTCGCCGTTGCCGAACGGCCTGCTCACCGACGCGCGCTGGTCCGGCGTCCAGTGCGCGGGCATCCCGCCGACCACCTGCACCGAGTAGACGTACTCGTCGCCCACCCTGGTCCGCTGCATCCGCAGCTGGACCTCGCCGTTCGCGGGCGCGGGCCAGGTGCGGGCCGGCTGTTCGGCGCGGCCGAGGCCGTAGAAGCCGTCCGACGTGACGTGCGCGCCCGCCGGGGCCTGGGTGATCTCCGAGTTCACCCGGCTGCGCTGACCCGAATGGGTCTCCTCGAACACGACGTGCCCGTTGTCGTCGGTGATGAACCGGCCGCGCCGCTGGCCGTGCTCGTCGCTGACCGTGTACTCGGTGTTCGCGTCGTGCACCTGGCCGGGGCGGCTGAACGGCTCGCCCTGCCGCACGTCGTTCACCGACTGCTGGTTGCGGTGCTCCGGCGCGGTGCCGTCCACCGCGTTCTGCGGGTGGCCGTTCGCGTCGGTGGTGAACTCCTGGTGCAGCGGTCCCCGGTCGATGTTGTAGTTCGCGCCGCCGATCGGGTGCGTGACCTCCGGGTTGCGCGTGTCGCCGATGAAGTCCGGCGCGGCGATCCACTGCGGACGGCCGTCGACGTCGGTCTGCACCGTGCCCCGGTAGTTGCCGTCGGTGTCGTAGACCTCCATGCGGGTGTCCTGCGGGAGGTCGGTGCGCGCGGTGAACGGCTCCCCCGGTCGCGGTGCCATCGGGTGGTCCGGGGCGATGGTGACGCGGCCGTTGGCCGGGTTCGGCGGCGGGTCGATGGTGTTCGTGCGCTGGATCGGGACGTCCTGGCCGCCGATCCGGACGGTGTCCGGGGTCGTCTGGCGGGTGCCGTCCGCGTTGGCCACGAACGCGTCCTGCCGGTGGCCGGTCTCCACCCGGTAGTGGGCGTTCGGCGCGGGGTGCATGACCTCCGGGTTGTCTCCGTGGCGCGTGTTGGGCGCGATCGCGTCCACGTGGACGTTCCCGTCCGCGTCCACGTGCACGACCGTGCGGACGTCGCCGTTCGGGCTCTGCACCTCGATACGGGTGTCACGGGGCAGCTCGCGGCCGTCGAACAGCGAGTGGTCGTCGTCCAGCTGGACGGTCTGCCGGTGCTGCGTCTCCGGCTCCTGCCACGGCGTCTGCACCTGCGGCTCGATGTCCTGCCGGCCCCGGTGCGCCTGGTCGTCGGTGGCGAGGTCGCCCTTGGGCTCGTGGCCGGGCGGCATGCCGTTCTCGCCGACCGGGGTGCTCGTGCCGTCGGGCTCGAAGGTGTGCCAGCCGCCGTCCGGCGGGATCCGCGGGCCGCCGGCCTCGTTCGGGGAGCCGGCGTAGACGTTGCCGTGCTGGTCGGACCAGGCGAGGCTGTCCGGCGCGGTGACCGGCTGGCCGGTCTCGCGGGCGACGTGCGCGGCCAGGCTGTTCTCGCCGCCGGCGCCCGCGTCGCAGCCGACGAACATGATCGGCCGACCCGCGAGGTCCGGGTGGTTGCCGATCAGCTCGACCAGTTCGGCGCGGGTGTAGCGGGTGTCGCCGATCCGGACGCCGTCGCCGTCCGTGTGGACGTCCAGCACGGCGTGGCGGTCGTCGGCCGGGATGCGGCCGGACAGGTCGCGCAGCCGGTCCTCGGTGTGCAGGGCGACGCCGGAGTCCGTGACCTGGCTGTTCCGGATGGCCTGGTCGACCCGCTGGGAGACCTCGCCGAGCGGGATCGGGCCTTGGTGGGCGACCGGGCCGAGGTCGGCGTTCGGGGTGTGGGTGGCCGGGCCGTCCGCGGGGGTGTAGTCGTCGAACGCGCCGTCGTGGGCCTCGGCGACACTGGCCGTGTCCGGCCGGAGGACGTTGCCCTCGCTGTCGAACGTGCCGAAGTCCGGTGCCAGCACCCGGCCGTCCGCGGGCGGCACGTCGACCTCGCGCATCACGCCCAGGTCCAGCAGGCGTTGGACGCTCATCTGGCCCGTGGCGGGGTCGATCAGCGACGGGTGCGCGACCGGTTGGAGTTGGCGTGCGCCGCCGGGCTGGTCGAAGGCGGGGGCGACCGGGGCGAGTTCGACGGTGAGCGGGGCGTCCAGGACGTAGACGTGGTAGCCCTTGCCGAGGCTGTCGGGCAGGATCGCGCGCTCGCCGAAGCCGTAGGGCTGACCGTCGGGGCGCAGCGGCGAGAGGAAGTCGCCGTTCGGGCTGCCGAACCGGTCCAGGACCGTGCCGGCGGGCAGTTCCACGACCACGCGGGGGCCGTCCGCGCCCTGGTTGGGTGGCCAGGCGATCGAGCCGTCCGGGTGGGAGTGGGCGTCGATGAACGGCTGGTAGCTGCCGTGCGGGCCGTAGGGCTGGTAGGTGGGTTCGACGAGGGCGGCGGCGCGCTGGTCGTAGGTGCCGACTTCGCGGTCCCCGGGCCCCGTGCTGTCGTGGACCGAGTGGTACGGGCCGTCGTGCGAGAAGCCCGGCACCACGCCGGCCGGGTTGCCCCAGACTCCCTTGTGGGGGAACGGATCCGTCGTCGCGGCCGGGTCCGCGGGGGTGGGATCGGTGGTGGTCGGGTCGGTCGTGGGGTCGGTGGTCGTCGCGTCGGCGTCGGCGGGCCACTCGTGACCGGAGACCGGGGAATGCTCGTCGCCGGGGGTGGCGGTCGGGTCGGCGTCGGTGGTCCGGCCGTCGGTCGCCGGGCTGTCGGTGATCGGGCTGTCGGTGGTGGCGCTGTCTGTGGTCGGGACCGGACCTTCCGTGGACGGCGTCGGACCATCGGTCGCGGGGACCGGGCCGTCAGTGGTCGGGACCGGGCCGTCCGTGCCACGCGAAGCCGGACCTTCCGGACCACGGGAGGCCGGAGCGTCCGTGCCACGAGAGGCCGGAGCCGGAGCGTCGGCACCACGCGCGGCCGGTGCGGGACCGGAGTCCGGGCGAGGTGCGCCGGCACCCTCGGTCCGAGGAGCCGTGCCATCCGTACGCGGCGGCGCACCCAGGTCGGCGCGCGGAGCCGCCGGACCAGTCGGGGCAGCAGTCGGGGCAGCAGTCGGTGTTGGGGTCGGGGCAGCGGTCGGGGTTGGCCGGGGCGCCGGCGTGGCACCGTCCGGCCTGGCCAACGGGGTACCGGCACCACCGGCACCAGGCTGGTGACCCGTCGGTCCGAAGCTCCCCGGCTGGGGCCCGAACCCACCCGGCGGCGGGCTGAACCCACCGGCAGGCGGCGCGACCGGACCACGCTGTTCCGGCATACCGGAGCCGTTGTGCTGAGGCGCAGGCCCCGCGTCCCGGAACGGTTGAACCGGCACCCCCGTCACCGAGGAGCTGGCACTGACCGCATCGGTCCCCCGGACGTTGTGCTCGCTCCCGCCCGGAGCCGGATCCGAGAAGAACCCACTGGCCGTCGGCACGGACGGACCCCGCCCACCGCCACCACCGGCACCGCCCGCGTTGGCAGGCGGAGGAGCGAACCCGCCGGCCATCGGCGCACCCATCCCGGCCGGCGAACCACCCGGAACAGCACCACCCGGAGCAGCACCAGCGGAAACGGGACCGCCGGCAACCGGGCCACCCGAACCGGCACCGGGACCAGCCACCGGCGCGGCCGGCGCCGGGCCGGCAACCGGAGCCACACCGGGCACCGGCCCACCGGTCACCCCGGGCAACGGCCCGGCACCAGGCACACTCGCCCCAGGCACCGCACCACCCGGCACACCCGCTCCAGGCACAGCACCACCGGGCACAGCACCACCGGGCACAGCACCTCCCGGAACAGCACCACCGGGCACAGCACCGCCAGGAACAGAACCGCCGGGAACAGCGCCACCAGGAGTCGAGCCGGCCGGACTACCGCCAAGCGTCGACGCACCCGGAGTGGACGCACCCGGAGCCGGAGACCCCGGAGCCGGAGCACCCGGCGTCGAGCCACCCGGAGTCGGACCACCGGCAGTGGTTCCGCCGGCAGTGGTCCCACCAGGAGTCGAGCCAGGCACAGCCCCACCGGGCGGCGAGCCGACACCGGGCGTGCCATGCGCCGCCCCACCAGGAGTCGAGCCATTGAGACCCGTGCCACCAGGAGTCGAGCCGAGGTTCGAAGGACCACCGAACGCCGACCCGCCCGGCACACCCGGCAGACCACCGGTCGCACGAACGGGCGTGCCGCCGGAACCTCCACCAGGCGTCGACCCCGAACCCGGCACACCTCCACCAGGCACACCGCCACCGGCAGGCACACCACCACCGGGCAGACCACCGCCGGCCGAAGGCCCGCCGAGACGGCCGCTGATCGAAGGCGTACCACCGCCAGTACCGGCGGAAGTCGGCAGCGACCCACCCGAAGGACGAGCCGGAGGAGCCGCAGCAGGAGCAGGGCCACCCGAGAAGCCCGAAGGCGCAGGAGATCCACCCGGCGCAGGCGAGTGGTCGCCACCACGAACAGGCGGTGGCGCACCAACCGGAGCCGAAGGAGCAGGCGGCGCGGCGACCGAAGACGCCGTAGTCGAGTCGGGGCCGCTGCCGACCCGGTCGAGGCCGTCCCGGTTGACCCCCGGACCGCCGGAAGCGCCACCCGGCGCACCACCGGGAGATCCACCGGGAGATCCGCCGGGAGCGCCACCCGGAGACCCGCCGGGCGAACCACCAGGCGTGCCGGACGGGCCCAGGTCGGGCGGTGGGGAAGTCGGGCCGAGGTTGGGCGGACCACCGTCCGGCCCGCCGGCGTTCACCCGCGGCGGTTCGACGGTCAGGCCGTCCTTCGCACCGCCGATCCCGCCGGAGACCGCGCCCGCCGACGCACCCATGAGGACGTCCCGCGCGCTGATGTCCTGCCCCATCACGGCCGCCGTGCCGACGGTCGACACCGCGCCTTCCACGGCCCCGCGGGTCGCACCGACGGCCACCTGGCCGGGCAGACCGCCACCCTCGAACTTCAGACCGCCGGACGCGCCACCCACCAGACCGGAGACCGCACCGGACACCGCGGCCTCGCCGGTCTTGCCCCAGTCCCAGTTCTCGCGGTCGCCGCGCGCCACCTGCAGGCCCTGGATGGCCACGTCGATGCCGACCGAGATCGCGACCTCTTTGAGGATCGCGAGGACCAGCTGCCGGAAGGTGAACTGCACGATCAGCCGGGTCGCCTGCTGGGCGATGGGGATGCCCGCGGTGGACGCGCCGAAGGTGCCGAAGGCCGCCGCCACCAGCGCCGCGATCTCGATGGCCAGCGCGATCAGCGACGCGATGATCGACAGCTTGGTGTACTCGACCTCCAGCGCGGTGTTGTCGCAGCTCTCCGCCAGCTGCTCACAGATCTTCTGGAGCTTCGGCAGGTACGACTCGTCGCCGTCGGCGAACTTCTTCCAGTACTCCTCGAACCGCTGCACGGCTTCGCCGGTCTGGCTGCCCACCACCGTCGACGCGGCGCCGTTCGCCTCGTCGATCACCGACTTCACGCCCTGCGCGGCGGTGCGGTAGGCGTCGGCCATGCGGCGCAGCGCCGTCTCGTCGCCCTCCGGCCAGCTCTGCCCGACCACGATCGGGAAGAGCCAGGTGACCTCGCTCGGGATCTCGATGCCCACCGCTGTGCCCCTCAGTAAGTGCGATCAGTAGGTCCGGGAGATCCCGGTCGCGTTGCCCTGGTCGGAGCCCTCGTAGGCGTCGGCCGACTGGTCGATGCCGGTGCGGATGTCCTGGAGCGCCTTGGCGAGGTTCTTGAACGCGTCGAGCGTCGCCGTGGAGTTGGGCACGTACTGCTTGGCGAACGCCTGCCCGGACTCGTCACCGCCCCAGCACTGGCCTTCCGCCCGCAACGCCCCGTCGAGCGCCTGGAACACGCCGTCGAGCGCGTCACCCGAGGCGCTGAACTGGGCACCACCCCGGCGCAAGCCGGGCACGTCCACCTGAAAACCGCCGCCGGTCACCAGCCGCTCCTGTCCATGAAGCTGTCGCCGTCCTCGTCGTCCCGGGGCGGCGCGGGACGACGAGGGGTCGACGTCTGCGGCTGCGGGACGGCGGGCGGCCGGGGGATGAGGTCGGCCAGCGACGGGACGCCGGGCAGCATCTCCGACAGGTCGATGCTGCCGCCCTGCTGCGCGGGCGCGATCACTTCGTTCAACTCGGTGCGCGCCTTGGCCACGGCTCGCAGGACCGTCTCGGTGGCGAGCCGGGCCAGCTTGTCCGGCGTGGTGCGCTCGAAGGCGTTCGCGGAGAACTCCAGGGACGTCAGCGCGCCGGTGGAGTCGACGGAGGCGCGCACCGAGCCGTCCTTGGACACCGCCGACGCGGTGATCGCCTGGACGCGTTCCTGGGTCTCCCGCAGCTCGGCCGTCTTCGTCTTCAGCTCCGCCAGGAGCGTGTCGACCTGCTCGCGCATGGCGGCGTTGCGGGCCTCCAACTCGGCCCTGCGCCCGGTGGGATCGGTCACAGCTGTCCCCTCGCTTGTGCCTCTTGAGGGTGCTGACGCTGACCGAGGCCCTCGGGTTCCCACGGAAATCGGAAGGGCTTTGTCGGTGCTCCCGTGCAGAGTGGACGACGTGCTCCGGCCCTACCGCGAACTCGCGGCCATCCCAGGACTGCCCGCGTTGTTGCTGTGGTCGTTGCTCGGCCGGGTGCACCTGCCCGGCACGCCGCTGGCGACGTCGTTCCTGATCGCCGGGTGGACCGGGTCGTACGCGGCGGCGGGGCTGGTCGGCGGCGCGTTCTCGCTCGGCTTGGGGGTGGCGAGCCCGTTGCGCGGCCGTTCCGCCGACCGGAGCCCGGCGAGCCGGTTGCTGCTGGTCACCACGTTGGGCTACGCGCTGGCGATCGGCGTGGCGGGACTGCTCCCCGCGCTGCTGTCGCCGTCCTGGTGGCCGTTGTCGGTGCTGGCCGCAGCGCTGGCGGGGATGTCGATGCCGCCGGTGACCCAGCTGAGCCGGGCGAGTTTCCCGAGGCTGGCCCACGGGCCGGCGCGGCAGGCCGTGTTCACCGTCGAGGCGTCCATGCAGGAGGTCACCTACGTCCTCGGGCCCGCGCTGATCGCGGTGGTGGTGGCGGTGGTGAACCCCCAGATCGCGCTGTGGACGTGCGGTGCGCTGGCCGTGCTCGGGTCGTTCGGGTTCCGCGCGGCGATGCTCCGGGCCGGGTTGGACGAGCCCGTGCCGCACGAGCGCAAGCCCGGCGGCCGGACCCTGCTGGCCGACCGTTCGATGGTGTTCGCGCTGGTCACCGCGCTGTGCATCGTCGCTTCGCTGCTGACCGTCGACATGGTGATCATCGCCTGGGCCCGTGACCTGGGCAGTCCCGTGATGGCCGGTGTGCTGACGGCGGTGTGGGGCGTCGGGTCGGTGCTGGGAGGGCTGATCGCGGGCGGGTTGAGCGGCAGGGTCCGGTTCACCCGGCGGATGGTGCTGCTGGCGCTGGGGGTGGTGGCGCTGGTGCCGGTGCTGCCGCCGGTCATGGAGCCGTCGTCGGTGTGGCTGATCGGCCTGGTGCTGTGCGTGGGCGGGATGGCCATCGCGCCGGCGATCGCCGCCAACAACGAACGCATCAGCGACCTCGCGCCGGACGGGCGGAAGGCCGAGGCTTTCGGGTGGATGGGAGCGTTCACCACGGCCGGGACGGCGGCGATGCTGCCGGTCGCCGGGTGGCTGCTCGACCACGTCGGACCCGCGGCGGCGGCCGGGGCGAGTGCCGTGGCGGCGGTGCTCGGGGTGCTGCTGGCGAGCCGGGTGCGGTCGGTGAAGCCTTCGCCGGAGGGCTGCCCCGTTGGCTGAGCGGACTTCGGTGCGGATGGCCGGCGCGCTCACCGCCTTCGTGGGCGGGGTGTTCCTCGCCGTGCAGGGACGGCTCAACGGCGAACTGGGGCACGTGTTCCGGGACGGGTTCCTGGCGGCGCTCGTCTCGTTCGGCGGCGGACTGGTGTTGCTGCTGGTCGCGGTGCCCGCGTCGGCGGCCGGGCGAGCCGGGTTGGTGCGGCTGCGGGAGGCGTTGCGGAACGGCGACATCCGCTGGTGGCAGTGCGTCGGCGGGGCTTGCGGGGCGTTCTTCGTGTCCACCCAGGGGTTGACGATCGCGTCGCTGGGGGTCGCCGCCTTCACCGTGTCGGTGGTGGCGGCGCAGGTCGTGAGCAGCCTGCTGGTCGATCGGGCGGGCCTCGGGCCGGCCGGGATGCAGCCGTTGACCTGGCCACGGGTCTCGGGCGCGGCGCTCGCCGTGGTGGCCGTCGGGGTGGCGGTGTCGGACGAGTTCGGTCCGACGTCCGCGCTGTGGCCGGTGCTGCTCCCAGCGGTGGCCGGTATCGGGCTGGGGTGGCAGCAGGCGGTGAACGGCCTGGTCAGGGAGGCGGCGCGGAGCACTCGGGTGACCACGCTGGTCAACTTCGCGACCGGGACGGCCGTGCTGCTCGCGGTGTGCGCGGTGGATGTGGCCGTGCGTGGGCTGCCGTCCGCCGCGCCCGGCTCGCCGTGGTTCTACGCGGGTGGGGCCCTCGGGGTGGTGACCATCGGGACAGCGGTGGTGGCAGTGCGGTGGAGCGGGGTGCTGCTGGTCGGGTTGGGGCAGGTCGCGGGGCAGTTGGTGGGCGCGCTGGCGGTGGACGTGGTCGCTCCGGCGGCGGACGGGCGGCCGGCGGCGGTGACGCTGGTGGGGACGGCGTTGACGCTGCTGGCGGTGGGGATCGCCGCACTCCCCGCCCGGCGGTGAGTTGCCGCCGGGGGTAGCGGTCGCCCGGCCCGCCGGTCGGCGGTGATGCGAAGATGGGGCGCGTGACGGCGACGATCCTCAACGGCAGGGCCACCCGGGACGCGATCTTCGAAGACCTGCGCGCGCGAGTCGCGGCACTGGTCGAGCGGGGGGTGACGCCCGGCCTGGCCACCGTGCTGGTCGGCGACGACCCCGGTTCGCACTCGTACGTGAAGGGCAAGCACACCGCGTGCGCGAAGGTCGGCATCACGTCGATCCGCCGCGACCTGCCCGCCGACACCACGCAGGAGCAGCTGGCAGCGGTCATCGACGAGCTCAACGCCGACCCGGCCTGCACCGCGTACATCGTGCAGTTGCCGCTGCCGAAGCACCTGGACGCCAACGCGATCCTGGAACGCATCGACCCGCGCAAGGACGGCGACGGACTGCACCCCGTCAACCTGGGCAAACTCGTCCTCGGCGACGAGGCCCCACTGCCCGCCACGCCGCGCGGCGTGGTCGAACTGCTGCGCCGCTACGAAGTGCCGATCGCGGGGGCGAACGTGACCGTGGTCGGTCGCGGCGTCACGGTTGGCCGCCCGATCGGCCTGCTGCTGACCCGCCGCTCCGAGAACGCCACGGTGACCCTGTGCCACACCGGCACCAAGGACCTGGCGGCCGAGGTGCGCCGGGCGGACATCGTGGTCGCGGGCGCGGGCAGCCCCGGCCTGATCACCGCCGACATGGTCAAGCCCGGTGCGGCCGTGGTGGACGTCGGCATCACCCGCACCGACGCCGGCCTGGTCGGCGACGTGCACCCGGACGTGGCGTCGGTGGCGGGGTACCTGGCCCCGATCCCCGGCGGCGCGGGCCCCATGACCATCGCGATGCTGCTGACCAACACGGTCGAGGCAGCCGAGCGCGACGTGGCGACGGCCTGAGGGCGGAGCGGTGGAACTCATGCCGGAGCAGCGCTGGCGGTCAGCGGCAGGTCAGCACCTGCCGTTCGTGCTGGTGCTGGGGGTGGTCGTGCTGGGACTCGTGCGCATCACGCAGTACCACTGGCGGCAGGGCGCGGTGCTGATCGGCGTGGCGCTGCTGCTCGCCGCCCTGCTGCGGGTGCTGGTGACGGACGAGCAGGCGGGCCTGATCGCGATCCGCAGCAGGAGCGTCGACGCGTTGCTGTACTCCGGCCTGGGATTCGCCGTGATCGTCGTGGCGATGACCATCATCGGCGGACCCCTCAGCCGCTGACCCCACGCGGGCAGTCCCTTCAGCCGCTGAACCACGCGGCCAGGCCAGAACCCCGCCGGATTCCAGCCAGACCTCGGCCGGACTCCAGGTAACTCAGGTCGGATGCCCGCCGGCTTCGGTCAGATCCCCGGCCGGACTCCAGGCAATTCGGTCGGACTCCGGCCGGCGATTCACGGCGGTTCGGTCGAGGTCGGACCAGGTCGGACCGGGTCGCAAGCGGCCGAACGACGCAGCCGACTTCGCCATCCGGTCAGGTCTGCCCGCTGCCTCGCAGCCTCAGCATGAGCCTTGGCCTGCGGTCACACGGCGGTCACAGCCGCCAGGTGACCGGTACCGCGCCTAGACGCGGTCGACGAGCGCCACGATCAGGTCGTCCAAGGTCGATTCCGGCAGCACCTCCGGAAGGGTCAGGTGTTCTACGACGAGACCGGTCATCGCCAGGTACAGCGACACGACGGTGGTGCGGTCTCCGGGCAGGCCCGCGTCCAGGTGGAAGCGGATGTTCTCCTCCAGGTTCTCGCTGATCGTCCTGGTCAGCGCCTCCTGCAACTGAGGGCGCCGGGTCGCCTCCAGCCGCAGTTCGAGCAGCGCCAGGTACCCGGCGCGGTCCCGCTGGAGGCGGTCCACCAGCTCCTGCATCAGCTCCACCACCAGGCCCTTGTCCTTGTGCGCCCGCGCGATCCTGGCGAGCCGTTCGGGCGCGGGCTGGAGTCGGACGTGGATGTGTTCCCCGACCTGTCGCAGCAGGTCGTCGCGGTTGGCGAAGTAGTTCGACGCGGTACCGGTGGGCACGCCGGCCTCCGCGTCGACGGCGCGGAACGTCAAGCCCCGCGCGCCTTCGCGGGCGAGCACGTCGATCGCCGCGTTGACCAGCGCGGTCCGCCTGGCCGGATTCCTGGTCATGATTCCTCCTTGACAACCACTGCGGCCATAGTACTACAGTGGGAGTGGTGGAAGCGAGGGGAAAACTGATGCGAAATCTGACTTACCTGGTGGCGATGTCCCTGGACGGGTTCATCGCGGCGCCCGACGGGGGCGTCGGGGACTTCCTGTACGAGGGCGACCACATGGCCGCGCTCTTCGAGGAGTACCCGGACGCGCTGCCCGCCCAGGCGCGGGAGGCGTTCGGCATCGACGCGCCCAACACGAACTTCGACACCATCCTGATGGGGCGGGGCACGTACCAGGTGCCGGGCGGGTTGGCCAGCCCGTATCCGCACCTGCGCCAGTACGTCGTGTCCGACACGCTCAGCGGGACACCGGACGACGTGGAGGTCGTGCCCGGCAGCGAGCTGCCGGCGAAGGTCCGCGAGCTCAAAGCCGAGGACGGCCTGGACATCTACCTGTGCGGCGGCGGCAAGCTCGCTGCGTCCTTGGTACCGGAGATCGACCGGCTGGTCCTGAAGATCCACCCGATCGTGCTGGGCAAGGGCATCCCGCTGTTCGACGGGGAGTTCCCGGTGGCGCTGTTCACCAAGGCCGAGACGCGGACGTTCGGATCGGGGGTGGTCTTCACGACGTACACGAAGGCGTAGGGCGTGACCTTCGACGAACCGGTCACCGGCGGCGCATCGGGGCCGGGGCCGGCCGGGGTCCACTGGCTTGGGGCTCGCTGGCTTCGGGCTCGCGGGCCGGGTTCGCAGACCCGGGTTCGGAGGGCCTGGGGCCCGGGGCGCGGGTCCGGGGGCGCGGGTCCGGGGGCGCGGGTCCGGGGGCGCGGGTCCGGGTTCGCAGGCTTTGGGTTCGCAGCCTCGGGTTCGCAGGTCCGAGGCGCAGGCCCGGGTTGGCAGACCCGGAGCGGCGTGGCGCGTTGTCCGGGGTCAGCACCTTGAGCACGCGGGTGCCGGGTGATGGGGCGGGTCAGCGGAAGTCCCTGGAGCGGGACGGGATGCGGATGTCGAGGGTCTGCAGGCGTTCCGCCCGGATGCTGATCACCCCTTCCGCCTTCTCCACCACTCCCCTGATCAGCAGGGCCGGGCTGGACTTCGCCACCTTGCGGTACCTGGCCCACAGGCCGGTCGTGCAGACGACGTTGACCATGCCGGTTTCGTCTTCGATGTTCAGGAACGTCACGCCGCCTGCGGTCGCCGGGCGTTGGCGGTGGGTCACCGCGCCGCCGATCAGGACCCGGTCGCCGTTCGCCGTGTCGGCCAGGGCCGCCGTGGTCAGCGCGCCCAGCGAGGTCAGGCGCTCGCGCACGAACTGGGTGGGGAAGCTGTCCGGGGACAGGCTCATCGCCCAGACGTCCGCCACCGCCAGCTCCACCTCGTCCATGCCCGGCAGGGCGGGCGCGGTGGTGCCCACGACGGTGTGCGGCAGGCGGTCCGGGCGGATCTTGGCCACCGCGCCGGCCGCCCACAGGGCCTCTCGGCGGTCCAGGCCGAAGCAGGTGAACGCGCCGGCGGTCGCCAACGCCTCCGCCTGCGCCGTGGTGAGGCGCACCCGGCCACCGAAGTCCGCCATGTCCGCGAACGGGCCGGACCGGCGTTGCGCCACGATGTCCTCCGCGAGCCGGTCGCCGATGGTCCGCACGCCGGCCAGGCCGATCCGGACGGCCTGCTCGCCGTCGACGCGTTCCAGGGTGGCGTGCGGCAGGCTGGCGTTGACGTCCGGACCCAGTACCCGCACGCCGTGCCGGCGGGCGTCCGCCACCAGGGACTGCGGCGAGTAGAAGCCCATGGGCTGGGCCCGCAGCAGCGCCGCGCAGAACGCCGCCGGGTGGTACAGCTTGAACCACGCGCTCACGAACACCAGGTGGGCGAAGCTCAGCGCGTGGCTCTCCGGGAAGCCGAAGTTGGCGAACGCCAACAGCTTCGCGTAGATCTGCTCGGCCAGCTCCGCGTCCACGCCGTTCGCCTTCGCGCCCTGGTAGAACCTCTCCCGCAGCCGCTCCATGCGGTGCGTCGAACGCTTCGCCCCCATCGCCCGCCGCAGCTCGTCCGCCTCGGCGGGACTGAAGTCGGCCACGTCCACGGCGATCTGCATCAGCTGCTCCTGGAACAGCGGCACGCCCAACGTCTTCTCCAGCGCGCCTTTCAGCAACGGGTGGTCGTGCTGCCACTTCTCCTCGCCGTTGCGCCGGCGGATGTACGGGTGCACCGACCCGCCTTGGATCGGCCCCGGCCGGATCAGGGCCACCTCCACCACCAGGTCGTAGAACTCCCGCGGCTTCAGCCTGGGCAGGGTCGCCATCTGGGCGCGGCTCTCGACCTGGAACACGCCGATCGAGTCGGCTCGGCACAGCATGTCGTAGACGTTCTGGTCGGACAGGTCCAGCGCGCCCATGTCGACCTCCACGCCCTCGTGCTCGCGCACCAGGTCGATCGCGTAGTGCAGCGCCGACAGCATCCCCAGGCCGAGCAGGTCGAACTTCACCAGGCCGATGGACGCGCAGTCGTCCTTGTCCCACTGCAACACCGTGCGGTCGGCCATCCGGCCGGGTTCCACCGGGCACACCTCGCTCACCGGCCGGTCGCAGATGACCATCCCGCCGGAGTGGATGCCCAGGTGGCGCGGGAAGCTCTCCAGCTGTGCGGCCAGTTCCAGCACCGGGCCGGGGATTCCCCGCTCCTCCACGGCGGACCGCAGCGGACCCCAGCGGTCGATCTGCTTGCTCCACGCGTCCTGCTGGCCGACCGAGTAGCCCAGGGCCCGCGCCACGTCGCGGATCGCCGAACGGGCCCGGTAGCTGATGACGTTCGCGACCTGGGCCGCGTGCCGACGCCCGTACTTGCCGTAGACGTACTGGATGGCCTCTTCACGCCGGTCGGACTCGATGTCCAGGTCGATGTCCGGCGGGCCGTCGCGGGCCGGGGCCAGGAAGCGCTCGAAGAGCAGGTGGAAGCGGACGGCGTCGACGTTGGTGATGCCCAGGGCGTAGCAGACCGCCGAGTTCGCCGCCGATCCCCGGCCCTGGCAGAGGATGTCGCGCTCCCGGCAGAACCGCACGATGTCGTGCACCACCAGGAAGTAGCCCGGGAAACCCAGGTCCTCGATGATCCGCAGCTCGTGTTCGAGCTGCTCGTACGCCCCGGGGTTCGCCTCCGGCGGGCCGTACCGCCGGGACGCGCCCGCGTACGTGAGCTTGCGCAGGTGGCTGTCCTCGGTCTCCCCCGCCGGCACGTCGAACGGCGGCAGTTCGGGTGCGATCAGCTTCAGGTCGAACTGGCACTGCAACCCCAGCACGGCCGCCCGGTGCACCACGCCGGGGAACCGGGCGAACCGGCGCGCCATCTCCTCCCCCGACCGCAGGCACGCCGTGCGCCCCGGCGGCAGCCAGCCGGTCATCTCGTCCAGGCTGCGCCGCGCCCGCACCGCCGCCATCGCCGCCGCCAGCCGCCCGCGCGCGGGCACCGCGTAGTGCACGGCGTTCGTCGCCACGGTCGGCAGCCGCAGCTCCTGCGCCATGCCCCACAGCAGGTCGTTGCGCGGGCCGTCCTCCGGGTAGCCGTGGTCGGTCAGCTCCACGAACACCCGGTCCGCGCCGTACAGGTCGATCAGCCTGCGCAACTGCTCGAACGCCGCCTCCGGCCCCCCGGCGGCCAACGCCCGCCGCACCGCCCCCTTGCGGCAGCCGGTGAGCACGACGCACTCGTCCCGGGTGTCCGCGACCACCTGCTCCAGCGAGTACACCGGACGGCCCTTCTCGCTGCCCGCCGCGAGCTGACCGGTGGTGATGGTGCGGCACAGCGCGTGGTAGCCCGACCTCCCCGTCGCCAGGAGCAGCAGGTGCTCGCCCTCCGGGTCGGGGAAACCGCTCTGCGGCGCGGAAAGCCCGAGGCTCAGCTCGGTGCCGAACACGGTGCGCACACCGAGTTCCTTCGCCGCCTCCGCGAACCGCACCACGCCGTACATGCCGTCGTGGTCGGTGATCGCGATCCCGTCCAGCCCGAGCTGCTGCGCCGCCTCCACCAGCTCCTCCGGGTGGCTCGCGCCGTCCAGGAAGCTGAAGTTCGAGTGGCAGTGCAGCTCCACGTACGGCACGCGGGTGCGGGTCGTGCCCAGCTCGTCGACCTTGACCGCGAAGTCCGGCGGGGCCTCGTACCGCTCGCGGTGCCGCGTCCACGCCGGGCCGTCCCCGCCGTCGGGCTGCTGCGGTCTGCCCGACAGCGCGTGTTCCAGCTCCGACCAGCGGACCGGCGGGTTGTTCCAGCCCACGTCAGAACAGCTCGTCCGGGGCGCGGCGGGGCAGCGGTATCAGCGGCGGCGCCCAGCCGAAGCTCACCGGGTAGGCGGGTTCGTCACCCACCCCGTCGAACCGGGCGGCCGGGCCGCCGGCTCCCGCCGCCGCACCGCCGAACCGGGTGGCCCCGCTGCCGAACCGGGGGAACGCGCCCGGTCCGCCCGGTCCGCCTGGTTCGAAGCCGTCCAGCCAGTCCGCCAGGCCCTGGTCGTCGGAAAAGTCACCGGACATCAGTCGTACACCCCTTCCACCGCCCACTTCCCGCCCGCGCGGATCAGCAGGAACGCCAGTTCTTCCCCGTTCGGCGCGGCACCCAGCACCTGGAGGCGGGCGGCCCGCACGGCGTGCCCGTCGTCCCACCACCGCTCGTCCACCGGCCACGGCCCCGCCCACGCCACGACCCGCCGGGCCTGGCCGCCGTGCACGATCCGGTGCGGTCGCACGACCAGTTCGGCGTACCCGGTGACCACGACGTCCCCGCCCGCCTCGTCCACCAGCGCCACCGGCTCCGGTGCCGCGAACACCGTGGCGGGCGACGGCGCGGGCAGCTGCCCCGGCCACGGCTGCGCCGGGTCGGTCGCGGGCGTGCGCTCGTCGCCCCAAGGCACCAGCCGGATCCGCTCCACCGGCCCCCGACCGCCCTGCGGCACGGGGGTGAGCACCGCGTCCGGACCGAGCAGGCCCTGCACGTGGACCATGGCGCGGGCGGCTCGTTCGGCGGCTTCGCCCTGGTCCTGGCCCGCACCCGGCCACAGGCCCAGCTGGAGCGCGCCCGCGTCCACGATCTCCTCCGGGTCGAGCTGGAGGAGGTGGATGCCGGAGGTCAGCCGCTGCCTGGTCAGCCAGCCGTCGAGCTGCCAGCGCACCCGGTCCGCGATGCCTTGCGGCGTCAGGGGATCCGCGCACCGCCACACCCGGTGCAGCTGCTCGCCGTGCTCGGTGGTGGCCTGGATGCCCAGCCGGGTGCAGGCCAGCCCCCGGTCGGCGAGGACCTGGTGCAGGCGTTCGGCGAGGGCTTTCGCGGCGAACGCGGCGGCGTCGACCCGGTCCACCGGCGGGTCCAGGGTCTGCGTGACGGACAGCTCCGCCGGCGGGCGGCGGCGGACGCGGGGGCGTTCCACCACGCCAGAGGCCATCCGGTGGGCCAGCACCGCCTGCCTGCCGAAGCGGCCGGCCACGTCGCGCTCCGGGATGCCCGCGAACGCGCCCAGCGTGCGCAGGCCGAGCCGGCGCAGCAGGTCGACCAGTTCGGCGCGGTCCTCGCGGTGCTCGGCGGGCGGGTCGAGCTCGTGGATGCCCAGCGGGGCGAGGAAGTCCCCGGTGCCGCCGGGCGGGACGACCAGGCCGCGCTGGGCGGCGAGGGTCGCGGCGAACAGGCCGTCCGCGAGACCGACCTGCGCTTCGACGCCGACCCGCGCGGCGATGTGGTCGATGATCCGTTCCGCTGCCCGTTCGGCCGATCCGTAGTAGCCGACGGGGCCCTGCGCGGCGACCGTGACCAGGCCGGGGCGCACCACCTCGATACCGGGCGCGAGCTCTTCGACGGCGACCGCGACCGGCTCGAACAGGCGGGCGTCGCGGACCTCGTCGTAGTCGAAGACCACCAGCTCGGGGCACTGGCTCTCGGCCGTGCGCTTGCGCTGACCGCGCCGCACGCCTTCCGCGCGGGCGACGGCGGAGCACGCGACGACCTCGTTGCCCCGGACCACGGCGGCGGGCACGTGCGGCAGCAGGGCGGCCTCCGCCGACGCCGCCACCACCGGCCAGTCCGGGCACCACACGGCGAGCGTGTACACCGGGGTCACCTCGTTTCCGGGGAGTTCGGGGGCGGCAGGCGCCGGTGGCCCGGACCTCCGGTGCGAGCGGTCCGGGACAGACCGGTCCAGCCGCCGGGCCGCCACGGGGCCGGCTGCGGTACGCCGTCAGGGCTTTCGAGAGCACGGATCCAGGTCAGCGACACACGCACGTCCATCACCCCGCTACCGGTCGCAGAACAGGACGGGGAAGTTCAGGGCTCGCCCGGCCCGGCAGCGGCAGGGTCGTCGTCTTCTCCCGCGCGGCGGCGCCACGGCCGCCGGCGTGCACGGTCGCCGTGCGGGTGGCGAGCAGGCCGTGGCCCTCTGCCAAGCCGCTCCACGGGCCGAAGGACGCGCGCAGCTCGACGTCGGCCCCCGGCCAGGAGGACCCGAACGGCAGCAGCACGGCCTTGCGCTGGCGGGCTCGGGCGGAGAGCTTGCGGGCCGTGGCGGGTGTCACCGGGGTGGCCACCGAGACCAGGTCGAAGCCGTCCAGCAGAGCCGCCACGGTGCGTTCGACCTCGCTCCGGTCCCTCCCAGGACGAGGGACCAGAGCGAGGCGGTGGACGGCCACCCCCAACTCGGCCGCCGCGAGTGCCCCACACCGCGGCAGGCCGGCAACGGCCGCCCAGCACCCTTCCACTGTCGCCTCGGCCATCAGCGCGAGCAGCAACGATGTCGACCCGCGAACCGACACCGTGCTGCCCCGCCGCAGGCCGCCCCACGGGAGGACGTCCGCCAGTTCCCCGCGAACCGGCAGGACCCGAGCAGGTGCCATGGCCGACTCGCCGGTCGCGTCTACCCCGAGCGCGACCAACGTCGCCGTTGCCGACCTGGACACCAACCCTCCTCCCACGAATCCGCACGCACCCCTGTGCGCGGACCGCCGTGGGAAGCCGGCGACCTGTCCGTCGAACACTTGTTCGAACGACGGAGCGATCTTATCCCCTCCGGGCCACCCGGTGTCAATGGCCACGGTCGGGTGACTGGCACACTGCTCCGCGCAGCTTCCGCGACGCACGGGGGGAACCGTGAACGCTCCTCAGAACTGGCATCAACAGCCCGGACCACCCGGGCAGCCGGGCTTCGGCCAAGCACCGCAACCCGGCTACGGAGCGCCAGGACAGCCAGGACAGCCAGGACAAGGGCAACCGGGGCCAGGGCAGCAAGGGCCGGGGCAACCAGGACCGGGTCAGCCGGGACAACCCGGATACGGGCAGCAGCCGGGACAACCCGGTCCGCCCGGCTACCCGCCCGGCTACGGGCAGCAGCACCCCGGCGGGTACGGACCGCCACCGCCGAAGAAGAAGCGGACCGGGCTGATCGTCGGGCTGGCGGTGGGGGTCGTCGTGCTGGTCGTCGGCGGTGTGTTCGGCAAGCTGTACCTGGACTACAGCGACGAACCCGGCGGCGGTCCCGGCGAGCAGCCGATCGCCCAGTGCGAGCTGAGCGCGGAACTGCGCGCGCAGGCCCACGTCAGCAGCTTCCGCCTCGTCCAGGCCCCGCACGACAGCGAGAAGGGCATGAAGCAGAGCCACTGCGCCTGGGAGCAGACCAAGGGCAAGGACGGCCGCGACCCGCGCGTGCTGAGCTTCCTGGTCTACGACTTCAGCAGGTTCTCCGACAAGCAGGACCGGAACCTGGAGCAGGCGAAGAGCAACTACTCGGGGTTCAACAGCTACGCGTCCGGCGAGCAGGCCAAGCCGCTCCAGGGCCTGGGTGACGAGGCGATCGTGGTGGTCCCGTCGTCACGCGCCGACCTGACCGAGGTGAACCTGTTGGTGCGCAAGGGCGCGGTGGTGTGGAACATCCGGTATTCGGGCCGGGACAAGGGTTTCTTCAGCGACTCGGAATTCCCGGTGGAGGACGCCGAGGCCGTGGTCCGCAAGACCGCCGAGGAACTGACCAAGCGCTGAAACGGCGGTGGGGGCTCCCGCGGGAGCCCCCACCGATCCGCAGGACCTCAGTGCGCGAAGTGCCGCGTGCCGGTCAAATACACGGTCGCGCCCGCCGCCTCGGCCGCCGCGATCACCTCCGCGTCCCGCACCGAACCACCGGGCTGCACGACGGCCCGCACGCCCGCCTCCAGCAGCACCTCCAGGCCGTCCGGGAACGGGAAGAACGCGTCCGACGCCGCCACCGCACCGCGCGCCCGGTCACCGGCACGCGCCACCGCGAGCCGCGCCGCGTCCACCCGGTTGACCTGGCCCATGCCCGCGCCGACGGTCGCGCCACCGGACGCCAGCAGGATCGCGTTCGACTTCACCGCACGGCACGCCCGCCACGCGAAGGCCAAGTCGGCCAAGCCTTCCGCGTCCAGCGCGGTGCCGCACGCCAGCGTCCACTTGGCCGGGTCGTCGCCTTCGGCCTCGATGGTGTCCACGGTCTGCAACAGCAGCCCACCGGACACCGCACGCATCTCCGCGCCACCGCGGACCGGCTCCGCAGCCACCAGGATCCGCACGTTCTTCTTGCGCGTCAACACGTCCAGCGCACCGTCGGCGTACGAGGGCGCGATGATCACCTCGGTGAAGATCTCCGCGACCTGCTCGGCCAACTCGACGGTCACCTCGCGGTTGGCCGCGATCACCCCGCCGAAGGCGCTGACCGGGTCGCACGCGTGCGCCTTGCGGTGCGCGTCCGCGATGGCGCCTGGACCGTCCAAAGAGGACACCGCGATACCGCACGGGTTGGCGTGCTTGATGATCGCCACGCACGGCAGCGAGTGGTCCCACGCCGCACGCCACGCCGCGTCCGAGTCCACGAAGTTGTTGTACGACATCTCCTTGCCGTGCAACTGCTGCGCGGTCGCCAGACCGGTGCGCCCGTCGCCCTGCGTGTACAGCGCGGCCTTCTGGTGCGGGTTCTCGCCGTACCGCAGCACCTGCTTGCGGTTCCACGTCGCACCGACCCAGCCGGGGAAGCCGGAACCCTCGTCGTCGGGGCTCAGCACGCCGCCCATCCAGGACGCCACCGCGACGTCGTAGGAGGCGGTGTGCCGGAACGCCGCAGCCGCCAGGGCCTGCCGGTCCGCCAACGTGAAGCCGCCGCCGGACACCTGCTCCAGCACCCACGAGTACCGCGCCGGGTCCACCACGACGGCCACACTGGCGTGGTTCTTCGCCGCCGCGCGCACCATCGCGGGCCCGCCGATGTCGATCTGCTCGACGCACTCCTCCGGCGACGCGCCCGACGCCACGGTCCGGGCGAACGGGTAGAGGTTCACCACCAGCAGGTCGAACGGGGCGATCCCCAGCTCGCGCAGCTTGGCCACGTGCTCCGGACGCCGGGTGTCGGCGAGCAGACCGGCGTGCACGCGCGGGTGCAGCGTCTTGACCCGGCCGTCGAGCACCTCCGGGAACCCGGTCACGGTCTCCACCGCGGTCACCGGCACGCCCGCGTCGGCCAACGTCTTCGCCGTGCCGCCGGTGGAGACGATCTCGACTCCGGCCGCGTGCAGGCCGGTGGCCAGTTCCAGCAGCCCCGACTTGTCGGAAACCCCGATCAGGGCCCGGCGGACCGGTCGCCTCTCGGCAGGAGTGGTCACGGGATGCTCACCTTTCGTCCGTTCACGGTGCAGCCCTCGCGGGCCAGGCGGGCGACGACGTCCACCAGCAGCCGCCGCTCCACCACCTTGATGCGCTCGTGCAGGCTGTCGACGTCGTCACCGTCACCGACGACGACGGCTTCCTGGGCCAGGATCGGCCCGGTGTCCACGCCGCCGTCCACCAGGTGCACGGTCGCGCCGGTGACCTTGACGCCGTAGTCCACCGCGTCGCGGACGCCGTGCGCGCCGGGGAAGGCGGGCAGCAGCGCGGGGTGGGTGTTCACCATCCGCCCGCCGAAGCGGGCCAGGAAGGCGGGTCCGAGGATCTTCATGAACCCGGCGGAGACCACCAGGTCGGGCCGGTGCGCGGCGACGGCGTCGGCCAGCGCGGTGTCCCACTCGTCCCGGGTGGCGTGGTCGCGCAGCTTCACGGTGAAGCCGGGGACACCGGCGCGTTCGGCGCGGGTGAGCCCTTCGATGCCTGCCCGGTCCGCGCCCACGGCCACCACCTCGACGGGGTAGCCGGGGTCGGCGGCGGCGTCCAGCAGCGCCTGCAAGAGGGTGCCGGAGCCGGAGACGAGGACGACGACCCGGGCGGGGACGGGAAGCCGGAGTGTGGTCGCGGCGCTCAGCGTGCTCTCCTTGCTGGGGACTGTCACAGCAGCTCAGGAGCAGCCTAGGCGTTGGCTAGCGGCGCTTGTCGGCCAGGTCCGGGTCAGCCGCGTCGTCGGGCTCGTCGTCTTCTCCGAGCCCGTCTTCCTCGCGACCGTCTTCCCCTGAAGCGTCTTCCCCGAGACCGTCTTCTCCTGGACCGTCTTCTCCGAGATCGCCTTCTTCGAGATCGTCTTCCCCAAGACCGTCTGGCGTGAGTCCGTCCGACCCGAGTCCCTCTTCCTCGGAATCGTCGTCTTCCAGACGGTCTCCTTCGAGATCGTCCTCGTAGTCTTCTTCGTCGTCGGCCTCGTCATCGGCCTCGTCGGCGAGTTCGTCGAAGTCGTCCTCGTACTCCGCCTCGTCCTCGTAGTCGTCGAAGTCCTCGTCGTCCTCGTCGTCTTCACCGAGATCATCGCCCTGAAGATCGTCTTCTTCGAGACCGCCCGGTTCGTCCGAGGACAGATCGTCTCCGGTGACATCACCTTCGGCGGCATCACCTTCGGCGGCGTCGACGGCCTCGGGCTCCACGGCCGGCGCCGGCCGGGCACCCGCGAACCAGGCCACGATCGCACCCGGCACGGCGATCCAGCCCAGCGTCATCACCCCGAGCAGGCCCGCCGGGATGGTCACCGGGTTGAACACCCCCTTGCCGAGGCTGCCGCCCGAGATCGCGGCCAGCACCAGCGCCCCCACGCCACCGGTCACCGCCGCCACCAGCACGGCCCGCACCCGCGCGCGGGGCGTCTCGGCGGCGTCCCGCAGGAACAACCCCACCAGCACACCGATCGCGCCCGGCAGGATCAGCACCAGGGGCAGCACGGCGGTCTGCTGCTCGGGCAGCGCGGCCAGCAGCGGCACCGCCGGGACCGGACCCCCGGTGAACACCGTCGGGCCGATGGTCACCGCGCCGATGGAGAACCCGGAGCCCACCACGTACGACATGGCCCCGACGACCGCGTTGGGCAGGTAGGCCAGGCACATCAGCCAGATCCCCAGCCCGGTGCCGATGGTGCCGCCCGCCTGGTCGAACAGACCGCTGGTCAGCGGCCACGACACGACCAGGCCGAACGCCAGCAGCAGCGCGCCCACGGCGGTCAGCGCGGCCAACGCCAGCGCGCCCGCCCGCAGCCCGCGCCGGGCCACCGGGTCGATCCGCTCGAACACGACCTCCACCAGGCCGCAGCGCTGCGCCACGCCGGCCACCGCCGCGACCCCGGACACGGCCGCACACCCGAAGAACGCCACCGCGGGCGTCGCCCGCACCACGGCCTGGTCGCCCATCAGGAACGCGATCATCCCGCCGACCACGGCGTGCGCGCCGGCGATGCTGAACACCACACCCCGCGCCTGCAACGGCTCGAACAGGCCGAGCCGGTCCGCCGCGCCCGCCGCCGCCCGGGACACCAGCAGCATCAGCAGCACGGTGGGCAGCAGCGGGAGCACGCCCAGCTGCCCGCCGTCGAACCGCAGCGGTACGTGGTGCGCGACCAGCCAGGCCGGCGCGGACGCCGACAGCACGCCGGTCGTGGAGAACTGGGCGTGCGCGGCGGTGGACGACACCAGGGCGAGCAGCGCGGCGACGGCGGCGTAGCTGACCACCACGGAACCGGCCGCCGTCATGGCGAGCACCCGGGCCCGTTCGGCGCGGGAGAACTCGGGCGGTCGCACGGAATCCGTCACGGCGCCGTGCGAGGACGTTTGCAGCACCGGCATCTTTCCACTGTCTCAGGAGGGATCGGCCGTTCGGGTGAGGCACGCCGCGCACGCGAAGAGGGGTGGCACCGACGCCGCGGTGCCACCCCTCCCACCGGCCTGGATCAGCCCTGTTGCTGCTGGCCGCCGAACCCGCCGGGCGGCGTGCCCTGGCCTTGGCCGGGCTGGTTGAACTGGCCGGGCTGCGGCATGTACGAGGTGGGCTGCGGTGCGCCGCCGGGCTGCTGCGGCTGCACCGGGGCGCCGAACTGGCCGGACGGCGGGCCGTACTGACCGGGCTGACCCGGCTGCTGCTGGCCGGGCTGCGGGAAGCCGCCGGTCTGCGGGTTCCAGCCGCCGGGCTGGCCGCCGTACGGGTTGGCGGGCTTCGGCTCGAACTTCACGATGCCCGAGTCGACCAGCAGGCTGAGCACGATCGCCGCCGTCTCCAGCAGCGCGATGATCAGCACGACGACCTGCATGCCCTTGACGTCGGCGTCGCTCTTGATGATCGCCTGGAGGAACAGCAGCGTCGGCACGGCCGACAGCACGGCCGCCGCGGGCAGCAGCTTGAGCGCCTTCGGCAGCGTCGACAGGCCCGCGAGGGCGGCGGCGGCCAGCAGGTACTCGATCGTGCCGAACGACGAGACGTCGTTGGCGAAGGCCAACAGGTAGGCGATGAGCCCCAGGCCTGCCGCGACCAGCGGGAGGATGAGGGTCAAGTTGACACCCACCGCCGACTGCTGCGCCGGACCCGGCTGCTGCTGAGGGGCGCCGTACGGCACGGACATGGCGAGGTCTCCTCCTCCACCGACGGACTAACTGGCGACAACGGAACGCTAGCCGATGCACACTCTCCGACGACGACCGGACCTCAATGGTTCCCCCGGATGTGCGCATCAACCCGGGTCGGACCGCCTCCGGACGCCGTGAAGGCCACCTCCAGGCGGGAGATGGCCTTCACGAACGGGTGAGGGATCAGCCGATCGACTGCATGATCTCCCGCATCAGCGAGGCGGTCTCGGACGGCGTCTTGCCGACCTTCACGCCCGCCGCCTCCAGCGCTTCCTTCTTCGCCTGGGCGGTGCCCGCCGAGCCGGACACGATCGCGCCCGCGTGACCCATGGTCTTGCCCTCGGGGGCGGTGAAGCCCGCCACGTAGCCCACGACGGGCTTGGTGACGTTGTCCTTGATGTAGGCCGCGGCCCGCTCCTCGGCGTCGCCGCCGATCTCGCCGATCATCACGATCGCCGAGGTCTCCGGGTCGGCCTCGAAGGCCTCCAGCGCGTCGATGTGCGTGGTGCCGATGATCGGGTCGCCGCCGATGCCGATGGCGGTGGAGAACCCGAAGTCGCGCAGCTCGTACATCATCTGGTAGGTCAGCGTGCCCGACTTGGACACCAGGCCGATCTTGCCCGCGCCCGAGATGTTCGCCGGGATGATGCCCGCGTTGGACTGCCCGGGGCTGATCAGACCGGGGCAGTTCGGGCCGATGATCCGGGTCTTGTTGCCGGTGGCCACGGCGTGCGCCCAGAACACCGCGGTGTCGTGCACCGGGATGCCCTCGGTGATCACCACGGCGAGGCCGATGCCCGCGTCGATCGCCTCGATCACGGCGGCCTTCGCGAAGGCCGGCGGGACGAAGATCACCGTGACGTCCGCGCCGGTCGCCTCGATGGCCTCGGCCACGGTGCCGAACACCGGCAGCACGACCTCCTGCGGGGCACCCGCACCCGAGCTCGCGTCGAGAGTCACTTTCTCGCCGGCCTTGCGCGGGTTCACGCCACCGACGATGTTCGTGCCGGACGCCAGCATCCGCTTGGTGTGCTTGGTGCCCTCGGCGCCGGTCATGCCCTGGACGATGACCTTGCTGTCCTTGGTGATGAAGATAGCCATCGTCAGACCCCCGCTGCGGCGAGCTCGGCGGCCTTGTCGGCCGCGTTGTCCATCGTGTCGACCACGGTCACCAGCGGGTGGGCGGCCTCCGCGAGGATGCGGCGGCCCTCCTCCACGTTGTTGCCGTCCAGCCGGACGACCAGCGGCTTGGCGGCCTCGTCGCCCAGGATGCCCAGCGCCGCGACGATGCCGTTGGCGACCGCGTCGCAGGCGGTGATGCCGCCGAACACGTTCACGAACACGCTGCGCACGTCCGGGTCGTGCAGGATGATGTCCAGCCCGTTGGCCATCACCTCGGCGGACGCGCCGCCGCCGATGTCCAGGAAGTTCGCGGGCTTGACGCCCTTGTGCTTCTCACCGGCGTAGGCGACGACGTCCAGCGTGGACATGACCAGCCCGGCGCCGTTGCCGATGATGCCGACCTGGCCGTCGAGCTTGACGTAGTTGAGGCCCTTCGCCTTGGCCTTCGCCTCCAGCGGGTCCTCGGCCTGCTTGTCGACCAGGGCCTCGTGGGCGGGGTGGCGGAAGGAGGCGTTCTCGTCCAGCGTGACCTTGCCGTCCAGGGCCACGATCCGGCCCTCGGGGTCGCGGACCAGCGGGTTGACCTCGACCAGGGTCGCGTCCTCGGAGACGAAGGTCTCCCACAGCTTCACGATCACGTCGGCGACCTGGTCGGCCACCTCGGCGGGGAACTTGGCGGCGGCGACGATCTCCTCCGCCTTGGCCCGGTCGACGCCCTTGACGGCGTCCACCGGCACCTTCGCCAGCGCCTCGGGCTTGGTCGCGGCGACCTCTTCGATGTCCATGCCGCCCTCGACGGACGCCATCGCCAGGAAGGTGCGGTTGGCGCGGTCCAGGAGGAAGGAGAAGTAGTACTCCTCGGCGATGTCGGACGCGGGGGTCACCAGCACGCGGTGAACGATGTGACCCTTGATGTCCAGACCGAGGATCGCCTCGGCCTTCACCTCGGTCTCGTCCGGGTTCTCGGCGAGCTTGACGCCGCCCGCCTTGCCACGGCCACCCGTCTTGACCTGCGCCTTGACGACGACGGTCTGGCCGAAGCGCTCGGCGATGGCCTTGGCTTCGGCGGGGGTGCTCGCCACGTCGCCCGGCAGCACCGGGACATCGTGGGCGGCGAAGAGGTCCTTCGCCTGGTACTCGTACAGGTCCACTCGGGTCTCCTGCGACGTCGGTGTCGGACACCGCGTCCTTGTGCGGTCCTCGAAAGGTCCGGCGCTCCAGGCTGGGGCCTGGTGCCCACACGTACCAGGCATCACCTGGAACGCCGGCATAGCCGTGGGGGGACCGGCTCGACGCGGCTGCGCAGAACACTATCGACCTGCGCGGACCACTCCGCACCCCATACCCGTGAGGTCGGTCATAAAGGTGGTGAGGTCGATCACCACACCGATTCAGCCCATTGCTTTTCGGCGCCGTATGCCACTTGTCCGGAGCGAGTACCGCTCATCAACGCCCCCGTGGCTCAGCGGGCGGTGCGGACCGCTGCCGCGATGAGCAGCACCAGCGTGGTCGCCAGCGCGAGCCACAGGCCGGGACCGGGGGCGGTCTCGGCGGCGCGGGACTCGGTGAGCGGGTATTCCAGCGCACGGGTCGCGGTGACGCACGCGGCCCCGAGCAGCAGGGCCGCCCCCGGACCGGGCCGCGACACCAGGGCCACGCCGGCCGCCGCCAGCACGGCCAGCAGTGCGATCAACAGCCCCCAGGACCCGACCCGCAGCCCGAACGCGGTGATCGGCACGTAGTCGGGGGCCTTCAGCACCGGCAGCCCGAACGCGCCCAGCGCGAGCAGCGCGGCGGTCAGGTTCGTCGCGACCAGGGGCAACGGCGGCGAGGTCCGGGCGACACCTTCCTCATCCCGTCCCACGGCACCCGCCAGCGCGGCGGTGATCGCGGCGGCGGCTGCCGGCAGCGCGGCCAACGCGGTGAACCACACGCCCGTGCCGGGTTCCACGGACGGCACCCTGGTGGCGTTGAACGCGGCGTCCAGCGCCAGGCCGGTCGCGAGCGGAACGGCCGCGAGGGCCGCGATGAACGCCGGCCGGGCCTTCGGGATCAGCGCCAGGACAGTGACGACGATCGCGACCGGCCACAGCAGGCGGGCGGCGTAGTCGGTCGGCACCGGCACGCCCGCCGGCACGTGCAGGTGGTCGGTGAGGGCGCCGACCGCGGCGCAGGCACCGGTCGCGACGCCGAGCGACGCGGCGATCAGGTTCAGCCGGCGGCGTCCCGGCAGTTCGAGGTCGTGCTCCTTCTTGCCGGTGGTCGACCACACGAACGCCACCGCCGCCGCGAGCACCAGGAACGGGCCCGGCGCCACGTCGACCCGGTCCACCGCGATGGCGGTGACCAGGCCGGGCAGCCCGAGCACGACCAGCACGGCGGCGATGCCGAGCAGGCCGCCCCGGCGGACGTCGGGGTCGCCGGAACTCGCCGCCAGCACGGCGAGCACCGGGACGGCGAGCGCGACCAGCAGCCCGCCGACGAGGGCCAGGGGCGGGGCGTCCAGCGGTCCGCCCGCGGGGACGAAGGCGTCCGACGAGCTGAACGGGGCCATGAACAGGCCGACCGCCGCGACCACGCCCGCCGTGGTGGGGAGGCCGAAGCGCTCGGCCTTGCCGCCGTCCGGGTCGGTGCGGGTGGCGGCGAGGACGCCCGCGACGAGGGTGAGCAGGTGGCCGGCGAGCAGCAGCCACAGGCCGACCGTCGGGCTCGGCGAGTCCAGGGTGGTCGGCCGGAACAGTTCGGGCCGGGCCGTGACCACCGGGTCCGCCAGGATCTGGAGGTCGGCCAGGAACCGGCCGACCGCGAAGACCCCGGCCGGGACGAGCACGGCGGCGGCCGTGGCCTCCTCGCGACGGGCCAGGAAGAAGGCGGCCACCCCGACCGGGAGCAGGGCCAGCACGGCGAGCAACGGCCACGCGGTGAACGCGGGCGGCGCACCGCCGTCGACCACGGAGACCACCGGCCCGACCACGCCGCACAGGGCGCCCGACGCCGCGAGCCCGAACGCCAGGCGGACTGCGGTGGACGCCGGGGACGTCGGGGGCGCCGGGGGCGCCGGGTCAGCGGTTCGGATCATCGGTTCGACGCTAGCAAAGGTGGGAACGCGGTTCCGCCGGCCGGAGTGTGGAGAACCGGCATTGGGTAGTCCTTTTTCGTGGAACCGTCACCTACTTTCAGCCCTATGGGTGAAGTCGGCGCATTGTCGTTGGTCGACCGGGTCGGGTCGGGCCTCCGGTCCGGGGTCGACGCGGTGCGCGCGGCGGTCGGGGCCGGGGCCGACGCGGTGGGTGGCGTGCTGGGCGGCGCGGCCGAGGTCGTCGGTGGCGTGCTCGGCGGGTTCGCCGACGTCGCGAGGGGTGTCGCGACCCCCGGCGGGGTGCGCGGGGCCGTGGTGGAGACCGCTTGGCTGGCCGCGCACACCGTCCTCTACCCGTGGGGCGCGGCGGAGCGGCAGCTCCGGCCGGACGGGCACCTCCGGCACTACCGGACCGACGTGCTGCCGCCCCGCCGGCGCGGGCTGGTTGTTTCGGCCATGGATGCCGCGGGCACCCCCATCGTGTTGGTGCATGGCATCGGGGACAACAGGTCGGCCTTCGCAGTGCTGTCGGGGGCGCTGCGAAGGCGCGGCTTCGGGGTGGTGCACGCGGTCAACTACAGCGTGTTGACCGCGCTGACCGGCGACGTGCGGCGCTCGGCCGCGTTGCTGGGTGAGCACGTCGAGCGGATCTGTGAGCAGACCGGATCCGAGCGGGTGCACGTGGTCGGCCATTCCCTGGGTGGCTTGATCGCCCGCTACTACGTGCAGCGGCTGCAGGGGGACGCCAGGGTGCGGACCCTCGTCACGCTGGGCACGCCGCACGGCGGCACGCTCGCCGCCTACCTCTTCCCCACCTCGCTGACCAGGCAGCTCCGTCCCGGTTCGGAACTGCTGTCCGAACTGGCCGAACCGTGCCGGCCGTGCCGGACGAGGTTCGTGGCGGTGTGGAGCGAGATGGACCAGGTGGTGATCCCGCAGCGGCACGCCCGTTTGGAGCACCCCTCACTGGTCGTGGAGGAGCACCAGATACGTGATTCAGGTCACCTTTCACTATCGGTTGATACCCGCGCTCTGCACGTCGTAGTGACTGCCATCACTCGAATGGATGACGATACAAACCACCCCATCGTGCCTGTAAGTGCCGGGTTTGGTAGCCCCGATGTGACCCTGGGTCACCGTTCTGAATCCAAACCTTCGGTCTGACCGCTAATCGGTAGACATCGGGACCGGGGATTGCCTACGAGGCTTCCGCCCCGTTACTGTCCCCCGGTCCGTTGTCACGGTCTGGTCACAAGCAAGAAAGCGAGCCGGTACCCCGACTGGCTCAACCAGGATCCCCCGCCTGGTGTCGACCGGACTCCCCGAAGACGGAAGGCCAGGTTTTGTCCCGACACCGCTCCCCCGGCGGCCATAGCAGTTCCGCTGTGCTCGAAGACGCGGTCGACCGCGCCTCCACGCGTCCCGTGGGGACGCACCGGCTCCCGCCACCGCCCTCGGCGTTGCGCGGCCGGATCGTGGTCGCCGCCGTTGCCGTCGGCGCGTTCGCCGCCGCCGGCGCAGGGCAGACGCTGCACGCGCTGGGCTCCGGCTCCGATTCCCCGTCCGACGAGGTCACGCCCCTCGCGAGCGCCTCCGAAGGCGCCGCCGCGTTCGGCGTCGGGGGTACCGGCCCCGCCTCGCCGCAGGTCCTGCCGGTCGCCAAGACCGTCGACCCCGCAGCCGAGGCGCAGAAGCTCACCAAGAGCGCCCGGATCAGCGAGGACCGCGAGGCCGCCGAGGCCGAGTCCAAGCGCCCCAAGTACGCCCGTCCCGCCGCCGGCGAGTTCACCTCCGGCTTCGGCGGTCGCTGGGGCGAGATGCACTACGGCATCGACATCGCGGGCCCGATCGGCACGCCGATCCTGTCCGCCGCGGATGGTGTCGTGATCGAGGCCGGTCAGGCAAGCGGTTTCGGCCTCTGGGTCAAGGTCGAGCACACCGACGGCACGGTCACCGTCTACGGCCACGTGGACACCTACTCGGTGCGCAAGGGCCAGGTCGTCCAGGCGGGCGAGCAGATCGCCCGGATGGGCAACCGGGGCTTCTCCACCGGTCCGCACCTGCACTTCGAGGTCTGGAACCCGGACGGCAAGAAGGTCAACCCGCTGTCCTGGCTGAACGCCAAGGGCATCAGCGTCTGACGCCCCGCCCGCGCCGGGTCCGTGACCGGCACAGGCGAACCCTTCCGCGCCGGGACCACCAGCGCGGAGTGGAACCACGTGGACAGCCGGATCGCCGCACGACCGGTCGTCCCCGCGCAGACCGTTCCGAAAGGGGCGGGTCGCTCGGCGACCCGCCCCTTTCGTCTTCTCGGACCGCCCCCTGGTGATCCCCCTTGGCACGCACTCGCCGCCCCCGAAGCGGCTCCCGCGTCCCTCGTTGCGCCCGCAAGCGGCTCCCTCTGCCCGGTTCACCCCGAATGTCCCGGTCAACCCGCTTGTGACAATTCTTAAGACGCCCGGGGTTTATTCGGGTTGCGTCCGACTTCCTGATCAACCCGAACGTGTGAAGACCGGGTCGGTTCGGACCACGCCGGCACGGGTGTCGAACGCCTGCCGCGCGGCCACGACGTCGGTCTCGTGCTCGGTCGCCCAGGCGACCAGCGGGCACAGCGTGGCGTGCAGGGTCGCCCCGAGCGGCGTCAGCTCGTAGTCCACCCGCGGCGGCACGGTCGGGTGCACGGTCCGCAGCACCAGTCCGTCCCGCTCCAACTGGCGCAGGGTCACGGTCAGCATCCGCTGGCTCACCCCGTCGACCTTGCGCCGGAGCTCGGTGAACCGGTGCGGGCGCTCGTCCAGGTAGCCCATCACCAGCAGCGTCCACTTGTCGGCCACCCGGTCCAGCATGTCGCGGACCAGGCAGTCCGACCGGGTGTCCCACTGCCTCGGGTCGTCGTCGGTTCCCGTGCAGTGCCCCGGTGACTTCACAGTGCCCTCTTCCACAACACGGGATCTTCGCGCAGCCTTGCATGCACATGCAAGGACTGAGGAGGAGCTGTGACCACAACGGGAACCACCGCGCGGCTGAGCGGGCGCGAGTGGGGCGTCCTGCTGGTGCTGTGCGGTGCGATCTTCCTGGAGGGGACCGACGTCGCGATGATGGGCGTCGCGCTGCCGGCCATCCAGGCAGAGCTCGGCATGACCACCGGTGCTCTCCAGTGGGTGGTCAGCGCCTACGTGCTCGGCTACGGCGGCTTCATGCTGCTCGGCGGCCGGGCGGCGGACCTGCTGGGCAGGCGTCGGGTGTTCCTGTTCTGGCTGGCGGTCTTCGCGCTGTTCTCCGGTCTCGGCGGCTTCGCCCAGGACGGCTGGGTGCTGATCGTGGCGCGCTTCGTGACGGGCCTCAGCGCCGCGTTCCTCACCCCGGCGGGTCTGTCCATCATCACCACCACGTTCGACGGCCCGCGGCGCGACAGGGCGCTGATCGTGTACGGCGGGATCGGCGCGGCCGGCTTCTCGCTCGGCATGGTCGTCGGCGGGCTGCTCACCGTGGTGGACTGGCGGTGGGTCTTCTACGCGCCGGTGGTCTGCGCGCTGCTCATCCTCGTGGCGTCGGTCAAGGTGATCCCCAAGGGCGTCGACCGCGTGCCGGGGAGGTTCGACTTCGCGGGCGCGATCACCGTCACCGGCGGGATGCTGCTGCTCGTGCTGGCCATCGCGGAAGGCGTCTGGCCGGCCCTGGTCGGCGGCGCGGCCCTGCTGGTGCTGTTCGTGGTGGTCGAACGCCGGGCGGCGGAGCCGCTGGTGCGGCTGGGCATCCTCCGGATGGGCAACCTGGTCCGGGCGAACGTCGCCGCCCTGCTGTTCGCCGGCGCGTTCTTCGGGTTCCAGCTGATCGCCGTGCTGTACCTGCAGCAGGTGCTCGGCTGGTCCGCGCTGGAGACCGGTCTCGCGCTGCTCGTGGTGGGCATCGACTCGGTGCTCGCGCCGACCCTCACCCCGCGCCTGGTGGCCCGGTTCGGGCTGACCAGGGTGGTGACCGCCGGGCTGCTGTCCGCGACCGCCTCGTACGCGCTGTTCCTGCCCCTGGACGACGGCTGGGACTACTGGCGGCTGCTGCCCGGCCTGGTGCTGCTCGGCATCGCGTTCGCGCTGTCCTACGGACCGCTGACGATCATCGCCACGGACGGCGTCGCGGACGCCGAACAGGGCCTCGCGGGAGGCCTGCTCAACACGTCGTTCCAGTTCGGCGCGGCGCTCGGGGTGGCGGGCGTGACCGCTGTCGCCACGCTCGGCGACACCCCGCTGGAGGGCTACCGGCTGGCCGCCCTGGTGCCGGTGACGGCGGCGGTGCTGGCCGCCGTCACAGCTTCACGAGTGGGACGCCGCCGATCAGCATGAGCCGGACCTTCCCCGCGCTGCCGAAGTCGATCGTGGCGGTGGCGCGGGGCCCCGAGCCGTCCACCGCGATGACGCTGCCCAGCCCGTACTTGTCGTGGCTCACCCGGTCGCCCACGTCCAGCTTGAGCGCCGGCGTGTCCTTCCAGGCGGTGTTCGTCGGCGCGGGCCGGGACGGCGAGTCCGACCGGCGGCCCCAGGTGGTCGCGGTGGACGGCCCGGAGCGCTGCTTGGGCTCCAGCCGCCGCCACTCGACCAGTTCGGCCGGGATCTCGTCCAGGAAGCGCGACGCCGGGTTCGCGGCCGGCTGCCCCCACGCCGAGCGCACCAGCGCCCGCGACAGGTACAGCCGCTGCTGCGCCCGGGTGATGCCGACGTACGCCAGCCGGCGCTCCTCGGCCAGCTCCGTCGGGTCGCCCAGCGCCCGCAGGTGCGGGAAGACGCCGTCCTCCCAGCCGGTGCAGAACACCACCGGGTACTCCAGGCCCTTCGCGGTGTGCAGGGTCATCAGCGTGACCACGCCGTCGGACTCCGCGTCCGGCACCTGGTCGGCGTCCGCGACCAGCGACACCCGTTCCAGGAACGCCGCCAGCGAGCCCTCGGCGGGCAGTCCTTCGTCCTCGGCCGGGACCTGGGTGGCCGAACCGAGGTCGGTGAACTCGCGGGCCACCGTGACCAGCTCGTTCAGGTTCTCCACCCTGGTGTGGTCCTGCGGGTCCTCGCTGGCCTCCAGCTCCGCCCGGTACGCGGTGCGGTCCAGCACGGCCTCCAGGACGTCGGCCACGTCGTCGCCGCGCTCCACCAGCCCGCCCAGCTCGTCCATCAGCTCGACGAACCCGGCGATGGCCTTCTGCGACCGCGGGTTCAGCATCGGGACCTTGCCCCGCACGGCCTCCCGCAGCGCCGCCGCGAAGCTGATCCGCTCCCGCTCCGCGTACGTGGAGACGCACGCCTCCGCGCGGTCGCCGATGCCCCGCTTGGGCACGTTGAGGATGCGCCGCAGCGAAACCGTGTCCTCGGGGTTCGCCAGCGTCCGCAGGTACGCCAGCGCGTCGCGCACCTCGCGCCGCTCGTAGAACCGCACGCCGCCCACGACCCGGTACGGCAGGCCGAGCCGGATGAAGATCTCCTCGAACACCCGGGACTGGTTGTTCGTCCGGTAGAACACCGCGATCTCGCCGTTGTTCGCGTCGCCGCCGTCGACCAGCCGGTCGATCTCGCCCGCGACGAACGACGCCTCGTCGTGCTCGTTGTCCGCGACGTAGCCGACGATCTTCTCGCCGTCGCCCAGGTCGCTCCACAGCCGCTTGTCCCGGCGGCCCGCGTTGCGCGAGATGACCGCGTTCGCGGCGGACAGGATGGTCTGCGTGGACCGGTAGTTCTGCTCCAGCAGGATCGTGGTCGCCTGCGGGTAGTCGCGCTCGAACTCCACGATGTTGCGGATCGTCGCGCCCCGGAAGGCGTAGATCGACTGGTCGGCGTCGCCCACCACGCACAGCTCGCCCGGCGGGATGCCGTCCTGGCCGGTGCCGACCAGCTCGCGGACCAGCGTGTACTGGGCGTGGTTGGTGTCCTGGTACTCGTCCACCAGCACGTGCCGGAACCGGCGGCGGTAGTGCTCGGCCACGTCCGGGAAGTTCTGCAGCAGCTCGACCGTGCGCATGATCAGGTCGTCGAAGTCCAGCGAGTTCGACTCGGTGAGCCGGCGCTGGTAGCTGTCGTAGACCTCGGCGACCCGGCGCTCCAGGTCGTTGCCCGCCTGCGCCTTGGCCGTCTCGACGTCCACCAGCTCGTTCTTCAGGTTCGAGATGTGGATGGCCAGGGTGCGCGCCGGGTAGCGCTTCGGGTCCAGGTCCAGGTCGCGCGCCACCAGCGTGATCAGCCGGCGGGTGTCGTCCGAGTCGTAGATGGAGAAGTTCGACGACATGCCGAGGGTCTTCGCCTCGCGGCGCATCACCCGCACGCACATCGAGTGGAACGTCGACACCCACATCGAGCGGGCGCGCGCGCCCACCAGGTCGGCGACGCGCTCCTTCATCTCGGCCGCGGCCTTGTTGGTGAAGGTGATCGCCATGACCTCGCCGGGGTGGACCTTGCGCTCGGCGAGCAGGTAGGCGATCCGGCGGGTGAGCACGCGGGTCTTGCCCGAGCCCGCGCCCGCGACGACCAGCAGCGGCGACCCGGCGTGCTCGACGGCCCGGCGCTGGGCCGGGTTGAGGTCGTCCAGCAGTCGTGAGGACCGGGAAGCAGGGGGACTTGGAGGCAAGTCGAACAAGGCGCTCATCGTGCGTCCACGTTACCGGGTACCCCCGACAGCCCGCGGCTGTGGCATGATGACGTCATGCGCTTGGCCCACTTCGAGTTTTTTTACGGGATCCGGACTCCGGCTCCCGTGGACCGCTAGCGCGACCAGCCACCACGAAGCCCCGGAGTCCTCGGATTCCGGGGCTTCGTCGCTTCCGGACCGGGACTCCACCGCAGAGTCGAGAGGTCACCCCGATGAACAGCACCGACACCGCACCGGCCAACGAGGACATCGACGCGCTGCGGGAGGAGATCGACTTCCTGGACGCGGAACTGCTGCGCCTGGTCAAGCGGCGCGTGGAGATCTCCCGGACGATCGGCGCGGCCCGGATGGCGGCCGGCGGCACCCGGATCGTGCACAACCGGGAGATCGACGTCCTCAACCGCTACAAGGACCTCGGCCCGGAAGGCCGGGACCTGGCGATGATCCTGCTCAAGCTCGGCCGCGGCCCGCTCGGCCGGTAGCCGCCCGCGCCAGGTCGGAGTCCACCAGCCGGGTGTCGTCGGGCACGTAGGCGAGGGGATCGTCGAGCAGTGGGGCGGTCCCCACGAGACCCTCGACCAGGGCGTGCAGGCACAGCGCCGAGTACCCGCGCAGGTAGCCGCCCTCCTGGGTGAGCACGGTCGGGAGGTCCAGCGCCGCCACCCGGCGGCCGATGTCCCGGTAGCCGGCGGCGGTCAGGTTGTGCCGCCCGTTCGGGTCGAACGCCGAACCGTCGAAACCGGAGGCGCAGACCAGGAAGTCCGTGCCGTGCGCGCGGATCGCCGGGACGGCGAGCTCGTCCAGCGCCCGGCGGTAGGCGGTGTCGCCCGCGCCCAGGGACAGCTCGACGTTCAGGTTCGCGCGGTCGCTCTCCTCCGGGCCGCCGGTCTGGGTGTGGTGCGCGCCCCACGGGCCGTGCCGCATGTGGATCGAGACGGTGAGGACGTCCTCGCTGTCCCGGAAGACGTCCTGGGTGCCGTTGCCGTGGTGGACGTCCCAGTCGAGCACCGCGACCCGGTGCCCGGCGCGGCGGGCCGTCTCCGCCACCAGGGCCGCGTTGTTGACCATGCAGTAGCCGTCCGCGAGCGCGCGTTGGGCGTGGTGGCCGGGCGGGCGGACCAGCGCGTACGCCAGCCGGGTCCGGCCCGCCCGGACCGCCTCGCACGCGGCGAGCGCGGTGCCGGCGGCGGCGCGGATCGCGTCCCACGAGCCGGGGCCGACGACGGTGTTGGTCTCCAGCGAGACGCGTTCGCCGGCGGTGCACGCCTTATATATGTGTGCGAGGTATGCCGCCGTGTGGACGCGGGCGAGTTCCTCGTCCGTGGCGAACCGGCCGGCCGACCAGGTGAGGTGCGTCGCGACCGGGCCGTGCGTCAGGGCGTGCCGGAACGTGCGCAGGCGGGCCGCGTTCTCCGGGTGCGGCTCGGGCTCGTCCAGCCACTCCCACCGGCCGGGCAGCTCCCACAGACCGTCGCCGGTGTCGTGCGCCAGGCAGGCCTCGTGCCAGAAGAACTCCACACCAGGGGGATATCAGGGCGATCACCCATGGGCCAAGTCGAATGAGCCCAGGCACACTGGAGCACATGGGCGTCATCGGCCTCATCACGGGTCTCATCGCAATCCTCGGCGTGCTCGCCACGCTGGCACACGACGGCTACCTGGCCATGCTCGGCTCGGCGGCCAAGTCGAAGCGCGCGGCGGGCGCGCCGATCGCGCAGTACGTGCGCAGTCGGTGGACCATCGCCGGCGTGACCACGGTCATCGCCCTGGTCGGGCTGCTGATCACCACGGGCGGGAACACCGCCCCCGACATCATCGGCGCGCTGATCGCCGGCGGCGCGGGCCTGGCCGCGACGAACGCCTTGCAGAGCAGTCGCAAGCGGTTGAACAGCGGTAGCTGAATTTTCACTCAGTCGGGTGTCACGCGGTGTCACAAGGCTGATCCGTCCAGCCACCGGCGGAACCTGCACCTACCCTGGGGTAGGCGCAGGGCCTCGTCGTCCCACCCCGGTTCCCTGCCCTTCTGACCAGGTGAACTGCGACCAGGCCGGCGTCAGGTCGGGGGGTGGGAGGGGTCTGCACAGGCATGGACATCGGGGAAGCGGAACGGTCCGGCCGGCACCGGCCGGTGGACGACGGGGCGGCCATCTGGCTGCCGTTGGGAAGTGTGCTGGACCACGCTCCGGCGGCGCACGCGAAGCCGGCCGCGCGGCCGGACGCGTTCCCCGTGCAGCGCACCCGTGACCCGCTGGCGGACACCGACGCGGTGGGGCTGCGCAAGTTCAACATCGGCCTGGTGCCCGCGTCCGTGACGCCACCCCGGACCTGGCAGCGGGCCGCCTGGTTCGCCGTCCTGTCGTCCGCCGCGGTGCTGATCGGGCTGGCCGTCGCGGCGGCCAAGCTGGTCGGGGCGCACACGCCCGAGGAGCGGATCGGGATGCCCGGCTACCCCTCCGCCTCGCCGATCCTGACCGGGTTCGCCACCAACACCACCACCGCCCTCCCGCCTGCGCCGGGAGTGCGGGCGGGTGCGGGCGAGCCGGACGGCACCCCCGCCGAGCGGCCGGAGGCGGCCCGCACCGCCGGCGACCGGTCGGCACCCCCCTCGCCCGCACCGCCCGCGACGCCCTCGTCCGCACCGGTCGCCGGCAGCACGCCGGGCACGCCCGCCCGGCCGGCCGTCAGCACCGTGCCGAGCCAGGCGAAGCCGATGGTGGACGGGGCCGCGGTGGCGTCGCTGACGGAGCTGTTCTACGAGGAGGTGGCCACCAACTCGGCCGGCGCGCTGGCCATGGTGGTGGACGCGTTCCGGGCGGACGCGCAGGCGTTGCTGGAGCAGCGGTTCGCGGACGTGTCGCTGATCGAGGTGACCGAGATCAGCGTCGACCCGGCCGGCGGGGTCACGGTGAGCACGCTGCGCGTGACGAAGAAGGACGGCACGACGAGCACCGAGAAGCGGGAGCTGTCGTTCACCGGCGGCGACGACCCGCTCATCAACGCCGAGCGGCCGTTCGACGGCGCTTAGCGGTCGTTCGCGAACGTACAGCCGGCCGCCGCTGTCGACTTGATCGCCCGATCGAGGGACAACAGCTCACCGCTGGCCGCCACGAAAGGGTGAACCCGCCGGATCGGCTGGCTTTGCGCTGGTCGAGCGCGGTACGAGTTCTCGCTGACGACACAGGTACGAGGGAGTCGCCAGTGCAACGCCCTACGACGAGCGGTCGCCGGCACAACCGCGCCGGCTCGGTCTCGGTGGCCGAGCTGATCCGCAAGCAGCCCGCCCCGGTGCGCATCCCGTTCCGGGAGCAGGCCGCCAACCGGGCCCAGGTCGCCGACCTGCTCGGGGAACCGGCGCACCAGGCCGCACCGCGCCCGTCCAGGCGGGCCGCGAGGCTCGCCGGGCTGGCCACCGGCGCGGTGGTGCTGCTGGCGTCCGTGGCGGCGGCGTCGATCCTGGCGAGCCACCGCGCGGACGGTCCGGCGCGGCCGAGCGTCCCGCCGCCGGCGGAGATCAGCGGGTCCTCCGCGTTGCGACCGGACGTGCTGTCGGCCGAGCTCGGCGGCATCGACCACCTCCCCGCACCCGTCCCGCCCGCGCCACTGGCCGCCGACGTGCCGGTGGACATGCCGCTGGAGGTGGTGTCGGACGAGCCACCGGACACCGAGGTGGTGCCGCCGCGCGAGGCGGCGACCAGGTCGAAGCCCCAGCTGGACGTGGTGCGGCACTTCTACGAGCTGCTGCCCGCCAAGCCGTCGGAGGCCGCTCAGCTGCTGACGCCCGAGCTGGTGGGTGGCAACGCGGGCGAGTTCGTGGCGGCGTGGGGCCGGGTCCAGGCCATCACGATCGAGTCGACCGCGCTGCGACCGGACGGCACGGTGCACGCCGTGGTGTCGATGCAGGAGCTGTCGGGGCGGTGGATGCGGGTCGAGCAGCTGTTCTGGCTGACCGACACGAGCCGGCCGCGGATCGTCGGGACACAGGTCCTTTCGGCCCAGCGCAGTTGACGCTGAGTAGCGACTTCGCCGATGTGGTTAACGCAGCGTGTACACGAATGGTTATTCGTTAGGAAAGTTCGCCCAAAGGGGTTACGGATTCGGTCACGATTCGGTATCCATGTTCCCGGTTGGTAGCTCAACGCAGTCTCCGGGAAAGGTGACCTTCGGTGTCGAACGACGACAAGCGCCGTCGACGGGATGGCTCGACGGCCCAGCTGTCCGTCGCCGAGCTGATCTCCAGGCGTGAGGCCGAAACCCAACCGATCCCGCGGATCACCGACGAGGAGACCGTCCGGTTCAAGCCGGCGGCGCACGGGTCGACGGGGCACATGTCCACCGGGTACATGTCGACTGGGCACCCGTCGGCGGCGAACCTGTCCGGTCGGGAGCTGCACATCACCGAACTGCTCAAGCGCGAAGGGCGGGCGGGCGAGGAGGAGCGCGGCGGCGGCGGGTTCTCCGTGCCGAAGCTGGTGGCGATGGCGAGCGGCGGCGTGGTGCTGGCCGGCACCGTCGCCTTCACCGCGAGCAGCCTCCTGTCGTCCCCCGACGAGCGCCCGCCGGCCGAGGTCCGCTTCGACACCAGGCCGGCCGCGCGGGCCACCAACACCATCGGCAACGACCTGGCCGCGGCCGCCGCGAAGCAGCAGACCCCGCAGACCCCGGACCAGACCGAGACGTCGAGCGCGGCCCCCGCCCAGACCACCACCCAGCGCCCGCGCGCGACCCAGCAGCCCGCGCCCCGGACCACCACGACGGAAGCGGCGCCGGGCACCACCGAGCAGCCGCCGAGCACCACCGCCCCGGTCACCACGACGCCGCCGAGCACCCCGGCGCCGCCGTCGAGCACCGAGGTGCCGCCGTCCTCGGACAGCACGCCGCCGCCGACCTCCGGCACTCCCACCTCGCCGCCGTCCTCCTCGCAGCCGCCGTCCTCGCAGCCGCCGTCCTCGCAGCCGCCGTCCTCGCAGCCGCCGTCCTCGCAGCCGCCGTCCTCCCGGCCGCCGACCTCGCAGCCGCCGGCCGTGGGGATCGGACTGGACCTGGGCGGCATCCTGAACCCGCGCGGCGGGTTCGACTTCTTCTCGCCGGCCGGGTGAGCGGGACCTGACACCGCGCCTCGGGCTCCCGGTGGGCTGTGCGCCCTCCGAGGAGTCGCTGCCGCGGATGACCCCGCTCCTGGCGACCAGTCGCCGAGCCACAGCACGACGTGCCGCACACGCGACTCGCTGTGAGGGCACCACCCGTCGAGGCCGACCCGCGACCCGCTGCCGAGGCACGGCTCGCCGGGGCAGGACCCGGCACACGCCGCGAGGGCACGACTCACCCGGCCCGGAAGCTCGGAGTCCCCACCGGACGCCGAGACCGCCACGTGTGCGACCCTCAGCACCGCCCCCGCCCCGTCGGTGCCGTGTGGTTGGCTGGAACCGGGGGTCGCCACAGACGCGGACACCGGGAATCGGGCTCCGCCCGGTTCCGGAACCCGCGGTCCGGTCAGCACCGGACGCGTTGGGCCGTTCGGAGCCAAATGCGGCGATCTTCACCCGAACAGGTGGCCGATCGACCCGGTATCGGGTATCCCTTCCCGGTCCGAACGTACCTCGCGTGACCTGCGCAACGGTCCGAAAGCCGTCGTCACCGCCGGGGTAGGCTGTCCGCGCACCGATCCGCACGACGAGGAGCCCGAGCGTGAGACCTGCTGCCCTTGCCGCGGTCACGCAGCGCCCCAACGAGGTGGTCCGGTGAGCACCGACGGCCGGTTGATCGCCGAGCGCTACCGCTTCCTGGACCGGATCGGCAGCGGCGCCATGGGCGTCGTCTGGCGGGCCCAGGACGAGCGGCTCGGCCGGATCGTCGCCATCAAGGAGCTGCTGCTCCAACCCAGCCTCGACACCACCGAGCGGGACGAGGCCATCCAGCGCGCCATGCGCGAGGGCCGGATCGCCGCCAAGCTGCACCACCCGAACGCCATCGCGGTCTACGACGTGGTGGAGGAGAACGGCGCTCCGTGCCTGGTGATGGAGTACCTGCCGTCCGCCAGCCTGGCCGACACGATGGCCGAGCACGGTCCGCTGGACCCGGTGGAGGTCGCGCAGATCGGCACGCAGGCCGCCTCCGCCCTGGCCGCCGCCCACGCGGCGGGCATCGTGCACCGGGACGTGAAGCCGGGCAACGTGCTGCTCGCCGACAACGGCCTGGTCAAGATCACCGACTTCGGCATCTCGCGGGCCAGCGACGACGTGACCGTCACCAAGACCGGTCTGATCGCGGGCACCCCGGCCTACCTCGCGCCGGAGATCGCGCGCGGCCAGGACCCGTCGCCGGCCTCGGACGTGTTCTCGCTGGGCTCCACGCTGTACGCGGCGGCCGAGGGCGAGCCGCCGTTCGGGTTGAGCGAGAACACCCTGGGCGTGCTGCACGCCGTCGCGGCGGGGCGGATCAACCCGCCGGCGCAGGACGGTCCGCTGACCGACGTCCTGCTGGTGCTGCTCAACTACGACCCGGCCGAGCGGCCGACCATGGCGCAGGCCCGGGACATGCTGAACGCGGTCGCGAACGGCCGGAACCCGAGCCTCACCGGGATGCGGGCGGCTCCGGTGGTGGCCCCGGTCGGGGGTGCCACGACCGTCCTGGACCCCGACCGCACCCGCGTGGTGCGGCAGAACCCGCGCACCACGGGCCCGACGACCCCGGTCGCGCCGCCGCCCGCGCCGAACAACACCCGGCCGCTGGTGATCGCGGCGGTCGTGCTGGGGTGCCTGCTCCTGCTGGGCTTCCTCCTGGTCGCGCTGGACGTGTTCGACAGCAAGGACCCCCAGGTGCCGCCGGTGGGCAACACGAGTTCGTCGAGCACCCCGGTGCCGACGACCACCACCGTCGATGTGACGACCACCACAGTGCCGCCGCCGGTCACGGTCGAGGAGACGACGACAACCACGGTCCCGCCCACTACGACCACCACGACCACCACGACGACGACGACAACCACTACCACCACGACGACGACCAAGCCGACGACGACGACCACTACGACGACGACAACCACCACACCGGCCCAAGGCGGCTAGGAAACCTCGTAAGGTGGACGCCGAACCCCATCGGGTTACGCAACGTTCTTGTCCTAGTGGCGATGTAACCGGTGTTCGCCACTGAAATTGCCCGAGCAGCTTTGGAGCACCCTGTGACCGACGATGGCCGCCTGGTTGCCGGTCGCTACCGACTGGGCCGGCGGATCGGCAGCGGAGCGATGGGCATCGTCTGGCAGGCGCACGACGAGCGCCTGCACCGCACCGTCGCGGTGAAGCAGCTGCTGCTCCAGCCGGGCCTGGCCGAGGCGGACACGGACGAGGCGAAGCGCCGCGCGATGCGCGAGGGCCGGATCGCGGCCCGGCTCCAGCACCCGCACGCGATCGCGGTCTACGACGTGGCCGAGGACGACGGCCAGCCGTGGCTGGTGATGGAGTACCTGCCGTCGAAGAGCCTGTCCACGGTGCTGTCCGAGCGCGGCACGCTGGCGCCCCGGGACGTGGCCTCGATCGGCTCGCAGGTCGCCTCGGCGCTGGCCGCCGCGCACAACGCGGGCATCGTGCACCGGGACATCAAGCCGGGCAACGTGCTGCTGGGCAACGAGGGCACGGTGAAGATCACCGACTTCGGCATCTCCCGCGCGACCGGCGACGTCACGGTCACCGCGACCGGGATGCTCGCGGGCACGCCCGCCTACCTGGCCCCGGAGGTCGCGAAGGGCTACGACCCCGGTCCGCCGGCGGACGTGTTCTCGCTGGGCTCCACGCTGTACGCGGCGATCGAGGGCATGCCGCCGTTCGGCCTGAACGAGAACACCATCGCGCTGCTGCACCAGGTGGCGTCGGGCAAGGTGACGCCGCCGAAGCAGGCCGGTCCGCTGACCGCGCTGCTGATGCGCCTGCTGCGCGCGGAGCCGGAGGACCGGCCGACCATGGCGGAGGCCAAGGAGGCGCTGGCGGCGGTGGCCGCCGGTCGGGCCGTGCCGGAGTTCCCGATGGCGCTGCCGCAGACGCACCCGCCGTCGTGGCAGGGCGCGCCGGTGCAGCAGCAGCCCGTGGCGGCGACCCGTGCCGTCGCGCCCGTGCCGGCCGGCCACGGCGCGCCGCCCGCGCAGGCCGCCACCCGCATCGCACCCACGCCGACGCCGCCGCGCCCGGTGAACCCGCTGCCGCCCCCGCCCGCCCGACCGGCCGCCGCGCCGCGTCCCCAGGGCAGGCCGGCCAAGGGTCCGATCAAGAGCAAGCGGTCCGCCGCGATCACCGCGCTGGCGATCGCGGCGGCGGCCGTGGTCGGGATCCTGCTGGCCAGCATGCTGTCCGGTAACGACGGCACGCAGAACCAGGCCGGGCAGACCACGTCGACCACCAAGCAGGCCGCCGGTGGCGAGCCGTCGGCGGCACCGACGAAGAAGTCGACCGCGCCACCCGCGAAGATCACCGCGGAGCCGACGCTGCAGCAGCAGGAGCAGGCGATCCGCGACTACTTCGCGCTGATGCCGACGAACGTGGAGGACGGCTTCAGCCGGCTCACCGTCGAGATGCAGGGCAGCAACGGCGGGTTCGACGGCTACAAGGGCTGGTGGGGCCAGGTCCGGTCGATCGAGCTGAACAACGTGAAGATCAACGAGCCGTACGCCTACGAGATCGAGATCACCTACAACATGAAGGACAGCTCGGTGTCCCGCGAGCGCAAGCTGGTCGTGCTGAAGTGGGAGAACCAGGGCCTGTTCATCGCCAAGGACCAGTCGCTGGGCAAGGCCTAGCGCCTCGGCGAGGCCCGGCCCACCGGGCAGGGGATCACCGGGCGCCAGGCGCTGCGACGAGGTGTGCCCGGCTCAGGCGGCGGCGGCTTTCAGGGCGTCCAGCAGGGTCTGCACCGCGGGTGAGCCCAGGCTGTCCGCGCGGATGGCGGCGCAGATGGCGCGGTTGGGCTCCGGGTGGCGCAGCTTGCGCACCACCACGCCGGGGTGGACGACCCCCAGGCCGAGCTTGGGCACGATGGTGACGCCGAGACCGGCGGCCACGAAGCCCTGCGCGGTCGGGTAGTCGTCGGACTCCAGCACGAAGTTGGGCGCGAACCCGGCGGCGGCGCACGCGTTGAGCACGATGTCCCGGCACGGTCCGGGCGGGTTCACCGCGTCCACCCACGGCTCGTCGGCCAGGTCGGCGAGGTCCAGCACGCGCTTGCGGGCCAGGTCGTGCCCACGCGGCAGCACGGCCAGGTAGGGGTCGTCCAGCAGCTGCACGACGTGCACGCCGCGCGGCGCGTCCGGGCTGCGCGGGGACACGCTGAGCGCCACGTCCGCCCGCCCGGCCTCGACCTCCACCATCGGGTCGTCGGGCTCGATGAGCTTGAGGTCGAGCTGCACGTCGGCGTGCCGGGCCTTGAACGCGGCCACGGCGGGCGGCACCAGGGCCGCGCCGGCGGTGGCGAAGTAGCGCACCCGCAGCCGTCCGGTCCGGCCCGCGCGCAGGTCGGCGAGCGCCGCCTCGGCCTCCACCAGCCGGTCGGTGATGTGCGCGGCGTGCTCGGTGAGCATCCGGCCCGCGACGGTGGGCCGCACACCCCGGCCGACCCGGTCCAGCAGCGGCAGGCCGGCCTGTTTCTCCAAGGCGGCGACCTGCTGGCTGATCGCGGACGGGGTGTAGCCGAGGTTCACGGCCGCGGCCGTGATGGAGCCGGTGGTGACCACGGCCCGGAGCACCTGCATGCGTCGCACGTCCAGCATGACCTCATCGTATAGCTGTGCTTAAACGTCGTGCAGTTCTATTCACTTGTTCTGTTGATTCACCTCCAGCAGCATGTTGTCGTGAACAGACCCGGCACGTTGGTCAGGATGGGTGTCCTCGCCCTGCTCTGGGGCTCCAGCTTCCTCTGGATCAAGATCGCGCTGACCGGGCTGTCACCGGTTCAGATCGCTTTGGTGCGCACCGTGCTGGGTGCGGCCGTGCTGGTCGTGCTGGTCTACGCGCAGGGGCAGCGGCTGCCGTCCGGCAAGGCGATCTGGGGCCACCTGGCGTTCGCCGCGCTGTTCGGCAACGTCATCCCGTTCGTGCTGTTCGCGGTGGGTGAGCAGACCGTGGACTCGGGTGTCGCGGGCGTGCTGAACGCCACCACGCCGCTCTGGGCGCTGGCCATCGGGCTGGCGCTGGGCTTCGAGCGGCAGCGCAACACCGCCCGGTTCGTCGGCCTCGCCCTGGGTTTCGCGGGCACCCTGCTGATCTTCGCGCCGTGGCAGCAGGCCGGCCTGGCCAGTTGGGGCGCGCTGGCGTGCCTGCTGGCCGCCGCGTCGTACGCGGTCAGCTACACCTACATCGGCCGCACGATCTCCGGGCGCGGTCTGTCGTCCATCCAGCTGTCGTCGGCCCAGTTGGTCACCGCGACCGGCCTGACCGCGCTGGTGGTGCCGGTGGGCGGGCTCCAGGAGGTGCACCTGGACTGGCAGCCGCTGGTGGCGGTGGCGATCCTGGGCGTGTTCGGCACCGGCGCGGCGTTCGTCATCAACTACCGGCTGATCGAGGACGAGGGGCCCACCAACGCCACGACGGTCGGCTACCTGCTGCCGGTGGTGTCGGTGCTGCTCGGCGCGGCGTTCCTGGACGAGGCGCTCAACCTGCGGGTCGTGGCGGGCATGGTGGTGGTGCTGGTGGGCGTCGGACTGACCCGCAAGCAGCCCGCGACGGCGATCATCCCGGTCGAGCCGGAACCGGCGACTACGCACAAGTGACCTGCGATAACACTGGGTTACCCACCGGTACGGCCAGTTGAGACGATCGACGTGGGCAAACGGGTGGACCTGAGACCCAGGTCTCCCCCGATAGCGTGGTATTGGCCCGAACCACGTCCCGAATCGCCTCCTCGGACGTCTCCTCTGGTGTGAGGGATGAACACGGGAAGGAACCAGGGGACATGAGCACCGACAGCATCACCGCCACGACGACGTTCCACCTCCTCGTCCCCGGCGTCGCGCCGGCGCCGGTGGAGGCCGAGCTGCACTACGAACCCGAGGACCCGTACGCGGTCGCCGTCCTGTTCCACACCGGGCAGGGCAAGGTCGAGTGGATCTTCGCGCGCGACCTGCTGGCCGACGGGCTGCTCACGCCGTCCGGCGAGGGCGACATCCTGGTCCGGCCGGCCGCCGACGACCCGGAGCGGGTCCTGCTGGAGCTGAACGCGCCGACCGGGTTCGCGATCCTGTCCGCGCAGGCCGAGGACATCGCCGAGTTCCTGGACATGACGTACGACGTCGTCCAGCCCGGTGAGGAGGACCTGTGGATCGACTTCGACCGCGAGCTGGCGAAGCTGGTCTCCACCAACTGACCCGGTCGCCACCCTCCTCCAGGTGCACAGGCCCTCCGAGGGGGCGTAGGCGGCCGGTACCGGCTGGTCGAGCCCATCGGCAGCGGCGCGATGGGCGTCGGGTGGCGGGCGCGCAGGGGCCCGATGAGCCCGGCGGAGGCGGCCCGGATCGGCGGGCTCGTGGCCGAGGCGCCGGTGGCGGGCTGTTGATCGTCGGGTCGCAGAGGATCTGGACGCAGAAGATCCAAGGTCCAGGTGAAGACGATCCGCACGCAGACGATCTGTAGTGAGAGCTAGACCAGCCGCCGGTCGGAAGCCCAGCGGGACAGTTCGTAGCGGTTGGAGAGCTGGGTCTTGCGCAGCACGCTCGACACGTGCGTCTCGACCGTCTTCACCGAGATGAACAGTTCGGAAGCGATCTCCTTGTACGCGTACCCGCGCGCCAGCAGCCGCAGCACGTCCCGTTCGCGCGGGGTCAGCAGGTCCAGCTCGGGGTCGCTGATCGGGGCCGCGCCGGGGCGGTCCGCGAACGCGTCCAGCACGAAGCCGGCCAGCCGCGGGCTGAACACCGCGTCGCCCTCGGAGACCCGCACCACCGCGCGCACCAGCTCCTGGCTGGAGATGGTCTTCGTCACGTAGCCCCGCGCGCCGGCCCGGATGACCGCGATGACGTCCTCGGCCGCGTCGGACACCGACAGCGCCAGGAACACCACCTCGGGCAACGCCGTGCGGACCTGCCGCAGCACCTCCGCGCCACCGCCGTCCGGCATGTGCACGTCCAGCAGCACCACGTCCGGCTTCAGGTGGTTGATGCCGACCACCGCCTCACCCACCGAACCGGCCTCGCCGACCACGTCCACCTCGTCGGTGATCGAGTCGAGCTCGGCCCGCACGCCCGCGCGGAACAGCGCGTGGTCGTCCACCAGGAACACCCGCACCGCCGTCTTCTGGCCTGTCACGTCCTGGCCTCCGTGTCTGCTCGTCCGGCTCCGCCGGAGGTCTTCCTCGGCATCATCAGCTGCACCTCGGTCCCCTCGCCGGGGGTGGTGCGCAACCGGACCTCCCCACCGTGCCGGTCCATCCTCCCCCGGATCGAGTCGGCCAGGCCATGCCGGTCCTCCGGGACCAGGTCCGGGTCGAAGCCCTTGCCCCGGTCGCGGACGAACACCGTCACCTGTTCGGGCTCGACTTCGCCGTACACGCTGATCTCCCCGACCCCCGCGTGCTTGGCCGCGTTCACCATCGCCTCGCGCGCGGCCTGCACCAGTGCGAGCAGGTTGTGGTCGAGTTCGCAGTCGCCCACCACGACCTGCTGGACGCTCAGCGCGAACTGGTCCTCCACCTCGCCGGACGCCTTGGCGATCGCGGCGGACATGGTGGTGGGCCGGTCGGTGTCGTCCGCGTTGCGGCCGTACAGCCAGTCCCGCAACTGGCGCTCCTGGCTGCGGGCCAGGCGCTTGACCTCGCGCGGGCTCTCCGACTGCTTCTGGATCAGGGCAAGCGTCTGCAGCACGGAGTCGTGCAGGTGGGCGGCGATCTCGGCGCGTTCCTCGGTGCGGATGCGGACCCGCCGCTCCTCGCCCAGGTCGTTGATCAGCTTGATCCACAGCGGCACGGTCAGCACCGCCACGCCGCCCAGCGTGGCCACCACGGCGAGCAGCGCGAACCGCAGCTGGTCGATGCCGTAGCTGCTGACCAGCAGCACGCCGATGCCGATCGCGACCAGCGCGACGCCTGCCAGCACCCGGGTGATCGCGGACCGGCCGGTGCCCAGGAAGCCGGACTTCGCGCCGTCCCGCCAGCGCCGGCGCTGCGCCTCGTCGGCCTCCCGCCATACCACCGCCGCGCCGACCAGGGCCACCGCGAGCGGCCCCACGATCCAGCCGCTGACCGGGCCGGACAGCAGCCCGCTGACCACCGCCGCGCCGATGCCCAGCGCCACCAGGCCGAGTGCCTGCTGGCGTTCCTTGGGGTTGGTCGACGGCTCCTCGGGCGCGGACGCGGCGCGCTGCGGCACGAACAGCCACAGCAGGCCGTACGCCAGCACCCCGATGCCGTTGAGCGCGGTCAGCGCGGCGAACACCGCCCGGACCCAGAACACCTCGACCCCGAGGTGGTCGGCCACACCTCCGGCCACACCCGCGACCACGCGCCCGGACCGGCGCCGGCGCACCGGTTCGACGGGCTTGGCCACCTGCTTGGCCGGGACGGTATCCACCTGCGAGCTCACTCCCCGATCGTCACACGCGGCGCACCGCGTTTCATCAGGGTTCCACCCGATGCCCGGTTCAGGGTGAGTCCCCGATGTGCATCGTGCCGCGACGAAGCATGCTCGTCATCGTGAGCGGGAACCTGAGCACAGCCGGCGTCGAGGAGACGCTGAAGGACTTCTGGGTCAGTCGACCCAGGCGGCCGCACGAAGGGCGCAAGATCGCCGGTGTCGCCGCCGGTATCGCGGAGCGGTACCAGATCGACCCGGTCATCGTCCGGGTGGCGTTCGTGGCCATGGCGCTGTGCAACGGCGCGGGCATCCTCATCTACCTGCTGGGCTGGCTCTGGCTGGCGCAGGCGGACGACGAGGTGTCGGCCGCCGAGTCCCTGATCGGGCGCGGCCGCAGCTCGACCCCGGTGGCGCTGACCGTCCTGCTGGGCCTCGCGGTGCTGCCCGCGACCGGCTTCTTCGTGGACGGCGGCTTCACCATGGTGGCCGGGGTGCTGCTGTCCGTCGGGTCGATCTACCTGCTGCACCGCAGCCGAGGCTCGCTGAACCGTCCGACCGCTGCCCCCGAGGTGAACTCCGTGGACACGTCCGACTCCCCGACGACTCGCGTGAACCCGCCGGCCTGGGATCCGCTGGGTGCCGCGCCGTTCGCCTGGGACCTGCCCGAACCGACCTCGACCGTGGTGCCCGTCGCGGCGCCCCGTCCGCCGCGCAGGCGTTCCCGGACCGGTGCGGTGACGTTCGGGCTCGCGATGGTGGTGCTGGCCGGCTCGCTGGTGGCATCGGCCACCAGCCCGTGGTTCGACGTCCAGCACACCATCGGCCTCATCGTGGCGACCCTCGGCCTCGGGCTGCTGGTCGGCGCGTTCCGGGGTGGCGGGCGTGGGCTGATCGGCCTGGTCGTGCCGCTGAGCCTGGTGGGCGTGGCCATGACCAGCATCGACTTCGACGCGCTTGGCAACTCGGACCACGTCGGTGACGTCCTGGTCCGACCGACGTCGACCGAGCAGGTGGAGTCCCGCTACGACACCAAGGCGGGCACCATCGAGGTCGACCTGACCGGCCTGCCGAGCACCGGCTCGGTGAAGAGCGAGCTGGAGGTGGGTGTCGGCAGTGCCCAGGTCAGGGTGCCCGCGAACGCGGACGTGGTGGCCAACTGCCACACCGGCCTCGGCGAGGTGCAGTGCCTCGGCACCGAGGCGAACGGCCGGGACCGCTCGGCGAGCGTGACGGACAAGGGCGCGGACGGGGACGGCGGCCTGAAGGTCGAGCTGGACCTCCGCGCAGGAGTGGGAGAGGTGGTGGTGATCCGTGGCTGACCAGGAGTTGAGCGAGAAGCGGGGAATCGACGTGGTGGGCCTGGTGTTCGGGGTGGCAGCCCTGGTCGCCTCCGCCTACATGCTCTCCGACGGCGCGTCGTGGCCCGACTTCCTGGACCTGCGCTGGGTCCTCGCCGGCGGCGCCATGGTCATCGGCCTGGGCCTGCTGGCAAGCTCCGCCCGACGACGACGCTGAACCGAAATACCTGGGGGTCGAAAAGGCCACTTCCGCCAACGCGGAGGTGGCCTTTTCGCACGCGGGCACGCCCGCACAGACCCGTCGCCTCGTGTTCTCCCCGTATGGCCTGCCCGGAGGGCTACCACGCTTGTCCTGGGGGTGCAAGCACGCTTCACCGCTTGCACCCCCAGGACAAGCGTGGTCGTCTTTGACAGGCCATGCGGGGAGAACACGACCGCTCTTTCTTTGTTCTTCCTCCCCGGAGGTCTGCCAAGCGGCGAGCGTCGCTTTTCTCTTTGACCGGCAGCGATCGAAATCCAAGTCGCCGACCGATCCCGCTAAAAGAAAAAAGCGTCCTCGCCGGACGGGCAGACCGCCAAGGATGAGGGCAAAGCTCTTCGAGCTTTGCGGGCGTGGCTGTGTGTCATCCCCGTACGGCCTGGTCAGAAGACAACCACCCTTGTCTTGGGGGTGCAAGCGAAAAGCGTGCTTGCACCCCCAAGACAAGCGCGGTTCGCTGCGCGCAGGCCATACGGGGATGACACACAGCACGGCAGGAGTGTGCGCTGCGCGCGGCTCGAAGCAGGGGGTACGTGGACCTTCGGGCGCTGGGGTGACGTGCCGGGGAGGAGTTACTCCCACTCGATGGTGCCCGGCGGCTTGCTCGTCACGTCGAGCACTACGCGGTTGACCTCTGCGACCTCGTTGGTGATCCGGGTGGAGATCCGTTCCAGGACGTCGTAAGGCAGGCGCGTCCAGTCGGCGGTCATGGCGTCCTCGCTGGAAACCGGACGGAGTACGACGGGGTGGCCGTAGGTCCGGCCGTCGCCCTGCACGCCGACGCTTCGGACGTCGGCCAAGAGCACGACGGGGCACTGCCAGATGGTTCGGTCGAGGCCGGCACTGGTCAGTTCCTCGCGGGCGATGGCGTCGGCCTTGCGGAGGATTTCGAGGCGTTCCGCCGTCACCTCGCCGATGATCCGGATGCCGAGCCCCGGCCCCGGGAAGGGCTGGCGCTGGACGATGGTTTCCGGGAGGCCCAGTTCGGTGCCCACGCGGCGGACCTCGTCCTTGAACAGCGCGCGCAGCGGCTCGACGAGGGTGAATTGCAGGTCGTCCGGAAGTCCGCCGACGTTGTGGTGGCTCTTGATGTTCGCGGTCCCCGCGCCGCCGCCGGATTCGACCACGTCCGGGTAGAGGGTGCCCTGCACCAGGAACTGGTAGTCGCCTTCGGCCTTCAGGTCCCGTTCGGCCTGTTCGAAGACCCGGATGAACTCACGGCCGATGATCTTGCGCTTCTCCTCCGGGTCCGTCACGCCGGCGAGCGCGTTCAAGAAGCGCTCGCGGGCGTCCACGGTCACCAGCTTGACGCCGGTCGCGGCCACGTAGTCGCGTTCGACCTGGGCGCGTTCACCGGCGCGCAAGAGGCCGTGGTCGACGAAGACGCAGGTCAGGCGGTCGCCGATGGCCCGTTGGACCAGGGCCGCCGCGACCGCCGAGTCGACGCCGCCGGACAGGCCGCAGATCGCCTTGCCGCCACCGATCTGCGCACGGATCCGGGCGACCTGCTCGTCCACGATCGAGGACGTCGTCCACTGGGGCCGGATGCCGGCGATCTCGTGCAGGAACCGCCGCAGGACTTCCTGGCCGTGCGGCGAGTGGCCGACCTCGGGGTGGTACTGGACGCCGGCGAAGCGACGGCCCTTGTCCTCGAACGCGGCCACGGGTGCGCCTTCGCTGGTGGCGGTGACCGTGAAGCCCTCGGGGGCCTCGGTGACGCAGTCGCCGTGGCTCATCCACACCGGGTGCGTGCCGGGCAGCTCCTCGTGCAGCAGGCCGCCGTTCTCGGTGACGCCGAGCTCCGTCCGGCCGTACTCACGCGTCCCGGTGTGCGCGACGGTGCCGCCGAGCGCACCGGCCATCGCCTGGAACCCGTAGCAGATGCCGAACACCGGAACACCGACGTCGAACAGCTTCGGGTCGACCTGGGGGGCACCCGGCTCGTAGACGCTGGACGGCCCACCGGACAGCACGATCGCCGCCGGGTCCTTGTCCAGCAGTTCCGCCACGCTCGCGGTGTGCGGTACGACCTCGGAGTACACCTGGGCTTCACGCACGCGGCGGGCGATCAGCTGCGCGTACTGCGCGCCGAAGTCGATGACCAGAACCGGGCGGCTGCTGCTGTCAGACACGGCTGACATCGTCTCAGACCTGCACCGGGTGCTCAGAACGGCCTAGGTTGTGGTTATGGACGCGACCACCCCGCAGCCACGCCCCTGCTGGATCGCCGGACGCCCGGAGCAGGGCGCGCAGGCCATCACGGTCAACCACCCGTTCGACGGCACGGAGGTGGCTTCGGTCGCCGTACCCGGCCCTGACCAGTTGGAACGGGCCGTGGCGGCGGCGGCAGCGGTGGCCAGGGAGTTCCGCCGCACACCCGCGCACGTGCGCGCCCAGGCGTTGCTGCACGTGTCGCAGGCGCTCGCCGAGCGCGCCGAGGAGATCGCCGAGACGATCACCGCCGAGAACGGCAAGCCGCTGAAGTGGGCGAACGTCGAGGTCACCCGGGCGGTGAGCACGTTCCGGTTCGCGGCCGAGGAGGCCCGGCGGTTCACCGGGGACCTCCAGCGCCTCGACACGGACGCGAACGGCGAAGGCCGGCTGGCCGTGGTCCGGCGGATCCCGCGCGGGCCGGTGCTGGCCGTCGCGCCGTTCAACTTCCCGCTGAACCTGGTGGCGCACAAGGTGGCCCCCGCGCTGGCGGTCGGGGCACCGGTGATCGTCAAGCCGGCTTCCGCGACTCCCCTCTCCGCCCTCCTCCTGGGTGAAATCCTGGCCGAGGCGGACCTGCCCGAAGGCGTGTTCTCGGTGCTGCCGGTCCGCGGCTCGGACATGAAGTCGTTGGTCACCGACGAGCGGCTGCCGGTCATCTCGTTCACCGGGTCCACGGACGTCGGCTGGTCGTTGACGGATTCGGCGCCGCGCAAGCACGTGGTCATGGAGCTGGGGTCGAACAGCGCCGCGATCGTGTGCCCGGACTGGCCCGACCTGGACTACGCGGCCTCGCGGATCGCCACGTTCGGCAACTACCAGGCCGGGCAGTCGTGCATCGCGGTGCAGCGGGTGCTGGTGCACCGCGACGTGGCGGGCGAGTTCGTGCCGAAGCTGGTGGACGCGGTGCGGGCGTTGCGGACCGGCGACCCGCACGACCCCGAGGTGGAGGTCGGGCCGCTGATCGACGAGGACAACGCGCGCCGGGTCGAGGAGTGGATCACCGAGGCGGTGTCCGCCGGGGCCACGCTGCACGTCGGCGGCGGGCGGTCCGGCTCGTCGGTCGAGCCCGCGGTCGTCCAGGACGTGCCGCCGACGGCGAAGCTGTGGCACCAGGAGGTGTTCGGGCCGGTGCTGGCGGTGTCCGTGGTGGGCTCGGTCGGCGAGGCGTTCGAGCAGGCCAACGCCACCGCCTACGGGCTGCAGGCCGGGGTGTTCACCCGGGACGTGACGGTGGCGTTCGAGGCGGCGGCGGAGCTGGAGGTCGGTGGCGTGATCATCGGCGACGTGCCGTCCTACCGGGCCGACCAGATGCCGTACGGCGGGGTGAAGGGCTCCGGGACCGGCCGCGAGGGCGTGCGGTCGGCGATGGTGGACTTCACCGAGGAGCGGACCATGGTGCTGACCGGCATCACCCTCTGACGGCCTTCACCCCTCGACCGCACCCCTCGCCACCATCAGCAGGCCGTCCACCAGGTCGTCGGTACCGGAGCCGGTGGCCAGGGCGCGCAGCTTCAGGCCCATCACGAGACCGACCACGGCGCCGGCGACCTTCTCCGGGTTCGGCACGCCGAGCGCGGTCAGGACGGTTGCCGCGAGTTCGTCGTAGGCGGCGAAGCACTCGGCGGCGGCGCTGCGCAGCTCCGGGTCACGGCCCGCGTGCAGGTACAGCTCGTAGGGCGCGATGCGCTCGCTGTCCACCGGCATGGCGTCGGCCACCTGGCCGACCAGCTCCACCACCTGCCGGAAGTCGGCGCACCCGCCCCGGTTCTGCTTCGCCAGCTCGCCGAAGTGCCGGGTCTCCTCGGTGACGAAGTGCAGCAGGCTCGCCTTCAGCAGGTCCTGCTGGGTGGCGAAGTGGTAGGTCACCGATCCGAGCGAGACGCCCGCCTCCTGCGCGATACGGCGGTTGGTGACGCCCGCGACGCCGTCGTCGCCGATGATCCGCAACACGGCGCTGATGATCCGCTGCCGGGTCTCGGCGGGTCTGGTCATACCGCCATCCTCACTTGCCACCCGAGCACCGGTCCCGGCTGTGCGGCCGGCGTGGTCGGCAGCGGCTCGCTGTCCGCCGGCCCCGGTGGCGCGAGGTCGTCTCTCGGCTCGACCGGGGTCGGACTCGACATGCCACCCCTGCGCCGCGCTACTGTTCGTTCGAACGAACCGTAGCGCTCCAGGGGCGGAACCGCCGGGTGGACACGGTGGTCGCGCTGCGAATCGGGAGGATCCGTGCAGGTCAGAGGAACGACCGTGCTGCTGACCGGTGCGACCGGCGGCCGCGGGCACGCCATCGCCCGCGCGTTGGCCCGGCGCGGCGCGAAGCTGGTGCTCACCGGCCGCAAGGTGCCCGGGCTGGAGGCGCTGGCCGCGGAGACGAACGCCCGCGCGATCGTCGCCGACCTGGCCGACCCGGAGGGCGTGCCGCGGCTGGTGGCCGAGGCCGGCGCGGTCGACGTGCTGATCGCCAACGCCGCCCTGCCCGCCAACGGCAACCTGCTCGACTTCACGCCCGAGCAGGTCCACCGGGCGCTCGCGGTCAACCTGGAAGCCCCGATCGCGCTGACCCACGCCCTGCTGCCCGCGATGGTGCGGCAGCGCCGCGGCCACGTGGTCCTCATCGGGTCGCCGGCGGGCAAGGTGTCGTCCGCCTACGCCTCGCTCTACAACGCCACCAAGTGATGGCCGCCCCGGTGACGGACACGGCGGCGATCCCCCACCCACCGTGGCGGGTGCCGTTCGTCGGCGACGTCGTGGGGACCAGCCTCCGCACGCCCGTGCAGGACACCATGAAGCAGGGCAGCGGTCTCGGCCCGATCTTCACCCGGCGGTTCCTGAACCGGGAGGTGGTGTTCGTCGCCGGGGCCGCGCTGACCGCCGAGCTGGCCGACGAGTCGCGGTTCGCCAAGCACCTCGCGCTGGGCGTGGAGGAGTTGCGCGGCATCGGCGGGGACGGGCTGTTCACCGCGTACAACGAGGAACCGAACTGGAAGGCCGCGCACGACGTGCTGCTGCCCGCCTTCACGCAGGGCGCGATGCGGGCCTACCACCCGGCGATGGTGGACGTGACCGCGGAACTGGTCGGGAAGTGGGACCGGGGCGGGGAAGTCGACGTGTCGGCGGACATGACGAAGCTGACCCTGGAGACGATCGGGCGGGTCGGGTTCGGGTACTCGTTCGAGTCGTTCCGACGCGAGCAGGCGCATCCGTTCGTCTCGGCGATGATCGGCTCACTGCGTTACGCGCAGCGCAAGAGCTTCCAGTTCCCGTGGGCGCGCAAGCTCTTCGGGCGTGCCGCGGAGGAACGCAACCGGGCCGATGTCGCCTACCTGGCGCAGGTCGTGGACGAGGTGATCCGGTCCCGGCGCGGCTCGGAGGGCACGGACCTGTTGGGGCTCATGCTCTCCTCGGGCGCACTGGACGAGGTGAACATCCGCAACCAGGTCATCACGTTCCTGATCGCCGGGCACGAGACGACCTCGGGCGCGTTGTCGTTCGCGCTGTACTACCTGTCCCGCAACCCTTCCGTGTTCGCGCGGGCGCGGGAGGAGGTCGACCGGGTCTGGGGTTCCGCCTCGGAGCCGAGCTTCGAGCAGGTGACCAAGCTGCGGTACGTGCGGCGGGTGCTGGACGAGTCGCTGCGGCTGTGGCCGACCGCACCCGGTTACGCACGCGAGGCGCGGGTCGACACCGTGCTGGGCAAGCGGTACCGGATGCGGGCCGGGCAGTGGGCGTTGGTGATGCTCCCCCTGGTGCACCGGGATCCCTCGGTGTGGCCGGAGCCGGAGCGGTTCGACCCGGACCGGTTCGCACCCGAGCAGGTCAAGGCCCGGCCCGCGCACGTCTACAAGCCGTTCGGGACCGGGGAACGGGCGTGCATCGGGCGGCAGTTCGCCGTGCACGAGGCGACCCTGGCGCTGGGCACCGTGCTGCGGCGGTACGACCTGGCCGCCGATCCGGGCTACCGGTTGCGGGTCAAGGAGATGCTGACGCTCAAACCGGCCGGGTTCAGCGTGACACCACGTCGTCGGTGAAACCCTTGGCTCTCCGCAGGGCAGCGTCCAGGTCGGTCCCGACAGCGGCGAGGTGGCCGTCCGGGCGGATCAGGACGCCGTCCTCCACCGTGAAGCCGGGGCCGGACCTCTTGCTGTCCTCGACGAGTTCACCGGAGCACCCGGGGCTCGTCAGCGGCGAGTCGCGGTAGGCGAACGGCTCGAACAGTCGCCCGGAGTCGATCTTCGCCGTGTCCCCGCGTTCCAGGACTTCCCGGCGGTGCGCGCGATCAGCTTCCGTGCGCGGCACGAGGAACCTCATGGTGGCGCCGGTGACCCGCAGGTTCTCGTCGGCCGCCGCACCGCGTTCCTGTTCGTACGACGGCAGGAGCGCGGGTCCGGCCTCACCCCGGCGGTCCAGCACGACCTTCCAGGCCGCGTTGTCCGCGTCGCAGATGCCGGAGTTCAGGCCCCGCGCGCCGAACGGGCTCATGACGTGCGCCGAGTCGCCGACGAGCAGCACCCTGCCGACACGGAACTTCGTGGCGCGGCGCTGGTGGAACCGGTACGTGGACTGCCACAGCACCTCGTACGGCCGGTCGCCGGTGATCTCCCGGATGTACTCGTCCGACAGCCGGAAGCCCTCCGGCACCTGCCAGTCGACCCGGTGGACGCCATCGGGCTGCGGGTGCAGGAGCACCTGGCGGCCGGGGTTCCAGGCCGGGTCGAAGTAGAAGAGGCGCTCCGGCACCCGGTGCCCCAGGTCGACCTTGATGTCGGCGATGACGAACAGGTCGTCGAACGAGTGGCCCTCGAACCCGATGCCGAGCAGCTCGCGGATCGTGGACTTGACGCCGTCGGCGGCCAGGCAGTGCGTGCCCTCCAGCACCTGCGTCCGGGACGACGTCGGGCATTCCGTCGTCACGCGGACGCTCTCGCCCTGGTGGACGCCGACAACCCGCTGCCCGTAACGAAGATCGATCAACGGCTCCGCGCGGACGCGTGCCTCCAGGATGCGTTCGACGTCGGTCTGCGGGGTGTTGACGAACGGCGGGAAGCCTTGCCGCTTCGGCAGTTCCACCGTCATGACCTCGCGGTCGCGGAAGAACGTGCGACCTCGATACCAGGTGACGCCCGCGTCCGCGACGGCCTGACCCGCGCCGACGCGTTCCAGGATGTTGAGCACGTCGTGCTGCACGCAGATCGCCCGGCTGCCCACGGCGGCGCGTTCCCGGGCCGCCTCCAGGACCACGCTCGGCACACCCGCGCGGGCCAGCAGCAGCGCGGCCGTCAGGCCGACCGGACCCGCGCCGACCACCAGCACCCGGGTCACTGCAACGCCGCCCACACCTCGCGATCCCGTTCGGCGGTCCAGATCCGCGGCCAGTCCGTGCCTTCGCACTCGTCCCAGTACCGCTGCACGTCGAACGGCAGGCAGTGCTCGAAGATCGGCCACCGGCCGTAGCGCGGGGCGAGCGCCTCGTGCGCGGCCCGGAAGGCCTGCTTCACGGTGCCGCCGCTGAGGTGCACGGAGCCGACCGTGCGCCGCAGCTCGTCCAGGAAGTGCCGGGACTGCGCGATGGCGGCGTCCACCTCGCCCCGGTCTCGGGCCACCGCGCCGCGTCCGCCGACCAGCTTCTCCGCGCCCAGCGCCCGCACGTTGTCCAAAGTGGACGTCGCCCACTCGTTGTGGAAGGCGTCGCCGGTGTACAGCGCGGCCTGCGACTCCACCAGGTCCCCGGCGAACAGGATCCGCTGGTGCGGCAACCACGCCACGATGTCACCGGCGGTGTGCCCGCGTCCGCAGTAGCGCAGTTCGAGGTCACCCCGGTCGCCGCCGAGCGGGATGGTGAGCCGGTCGGAGAACGTCAGCGTCGGCCAGGTCAGGCCGGGGATCGAGCCGGGTTCTTCGAACAGGCGCGGCATCCGGCCGTACTCGCTGGCCCAGTCCTGCCGACCGCGTTCCGCGATCAGGGTCTTGGTCAGCTCGTGCGCGATGACCTCTTCCGCCCCGAACTCGCTCGCGCCCAAGGTCCGCACCGCGTGGTAGTGGCTCAACACCAGGTAGCGCACGGGTTTGTCGGTGCGCTCCCGGAGCATCCCCAGCCATCGCCGCGCGGCCACCGGGGTCGCTCTCGCCTCGACGCAGACCACGAAGTCCTCGGCCTCGACGGCGCCGACGTTCGGGTCACCTCCGGCGGTGAGGGCGTAGACCCCCTCCGCGAGTTCGACGAGCTCCTCGTCCTTGGGTGCGAGATCGGCGCTGGACGCAAACGGCTTCGCTGCCACACCTCTCACCATAGGGCGAGCGCGGCGGCCGTGCCGCTACCGGCTTTTCACCTCCACACCGGGCGACCGCGACCGGCGGCTAGGAGGTCTTCACCGCCACGATCGGCAGCCGCAACGCACCGGGCGCGGACGGCGGCACGGCCGGCTTCACCGGGTTCACCGCCGCCACCCGCCGGTACCCCTCGCCCTGCGCCGGGCGCTGGTCCGCCTCGCCCTTGTTGGGCCACAGCGAGAACGCGCGCTCCGCCTGCGCGGTGATGGTCAGCGACGGGTTCACGCCGAGGTTCGCCGAGATCGCCGCCCCGTCCACCACCGACAGGCCGGGGTAGCCGTGGACCCGGTGGTACGGGTCGATCACGCCGGTCCCGGCGTCCGCGCCGATCGGGCAGCCGCCGATGAAGTGGGCGGTGAGGGGGATGTTGAACAGCTCCCCCCAGGTTCCGCCCGCCACGCCGCCGATGTGCTTCGCCGCCAGCAGGTTCGCCCGGTGGCCCGCCGGGATGAACGCCGGGTTCGGCTCGCCGTGCCCCTGCTTGGACGACAGCTTGCGGCGCAGCAGGCCCTTCTTGCTGTACGTGGTGATCGAGTTGTCCAGGCTCTGCATCACCAGCAGGATCACGGACCGCTCGCTCCAGCGGTGCACGGAGATGATCCGGGCGAACCGCACCGGGTGCCGCAGGACCTGGCCGAAGAACTGGAGCAGGCGCGGCGTGCTCTTCGCGCCGTCCGTGGCCAGCGTCTGGAGCAGGCCCATGACGTTGCTGCCCTTGCCGTAGCGGACCGGCTCGATGTGGGTCTGCTCGTCCGGGTGGATGGACGACGTGATGGCCACCCCCTGGCTGAAGTTCCGGTTCTCGTCCACGGTCAACCGGCCGGCGCCGATGATCGCCTCGGAGTTGGTCCGGGTCAGCTCGCCCAGCCTGGCCGACAGGCGGGGCAGCTTGCCCTCGGCCTTCATCCGGTGCAGCAGCTGCTGGGTACCCCACGTGCCCGCCGCCAGCACGACCTGGCCGGCGGTGATGGTGCGACGCCCCTTGCGCAACTTGCCGCCCGTGCGGCGGGTGCCGACGGACCACGTGCCGTCCGGGGCCTGGCGCAGGTCCGTGACGGTGGTGAGCGGCAGCACCTCCGCGCCGTTGCGCTCGGCCAGGTACAGGTAGTTCTTGACCAGGGTGTTCTTCGCGCCCACCCGGCAGCCGGTCATGCACTCGCCGCACTCCACGCACCCGGTGCGCCGCGGTCCCGCGCCACCGAAGTACGGGTCGTCGGCGACCTCGCCGGCCTCGCCGAAGAACACGCCGACCGGCGTCGCGTGGTAGCTGTCGGCCACGCCCATGTCCTCGGCGACCCGCTGCATGACCACGTCGGACGGCGTGGTCGTCGGGTTCTCCACCACGCCCAGCATCCGGCTCGCCTGGTCGTAGAACGGGGCGAGCTCGCTCTCCCAGTCGGTGATGTGCGCCCACTGGCGGTCGTGGTAGAACGGCTTGAGCGGCCGGTAGAGCGTGTTCGCGTACACCAGCGACCCGCCGCCCACGCCGGAGCCGGCCAGGATCATCACGTTGCGCAGGGCGTGGATGCGCTGGATGCCGTAGCAGCCCAGCGCCGGCGCCCACAGGTAGCGCCGCAGGTCCCACGAAGTCTTGGCGAACTCGTCGTCGGCGAACCTCCGGCCCGCCTCGATCACCGCGACGCGGTAGCCCTTCTCGGTGAGGCGGAGGGCCGCGACGCTGCCACCGAAGCCTGAACCCACGACGACGACGTCGTACTCGGTCTTGTTACCGGCGAGTTCACCCATGGTTGGGAGATTAGGCGTAACTTCGAGTAACAGCTAGTCCCAATCGGTGCAGACCGCTGGGCGCAGCAAGAAGCCCTCACCGGGGTGAGGGCTTCTCGACACAAACGATCAGTGGCCTGATGGTCTGCACGCAGACGGTCGACGCGCTGAAGCTCGGCGGGCAGACGGTCGGTGCACTGAAGCTCGGTGTGCCGATGATCAGCCGCGAACGGTCAGGCCGACCTTCTGGAACTCCTTGATGTCCGAGTACCCGGTCTTGGCCATCGCCCGGCGCAGCGAACCGAACAGGTTCGTCACCCCGCGCGGGTCCACCGACGGCCCGAACAGCAGGCTGCGCAGGTCCACCACCTGATCCACGCCGGTCGACACGTGGCTGCGGGGCACCGACGGGTGCGCCGACGCGGCCGTCCAGTACAGGCCCTGCCCCGGTGCCTCGGCCGCCGCCGCGAGCGGCTCGCCCAGCATCACCGCGTCCGCGCCGCAGGCGATCGACTTGGCGACGTCACCGCTGGTCAGCACGCCACCGTCGGCGATCACGTGCACGTACCGGCCACCGGTCTCGTCCAGGTAGTCCCGGCGGGCCGCCGCCGCGTCCGCGATCGCCGTCGCCATCGGCACGCCGATGCCCAGCACCGCGTCCGTCGTGGTCACGCCCGGCGTGTAGCCGTAGCCGACGATCACGCCCGCCGCGCCGGTGCGCATCAGGTGCATGGCCGTCCGGTAGTCGCCGACGCCGCCCGCGATGACCGGGATGTCCAGGTCCGCGATGAACGACTTCAGGTTCAGCGGCTCACCGTCGCGCGACACGTGCTCGGCGGAGATGATCGTGCCCTGCACGACCAGGATCTCCACGCCCGCCGCCAGCAGGTCCGGCGTCAGCTCGGCGGCCCGCTGCGGGCTCACCCGCACCGCCACCGTGACACCCGACTCGCGCACCTGCTTGATCGCCTCGGCGATCAGGTCCAGGCGCACCGGGGCGGAGTGCAGCTCCTGCAGCACCTTCACCGGCGCGGCCGGGTCGTCGGTGTCCTCCACCGACTGCACCAGCCGGAACAGCGCCTCGTCCACGTCGCCGTGACGCGCCCACAGGCCCTCGGCGTTGATCACGCCCAGGCCGCCCAGCTCGCCCACCGCCACCGCCGTGCCCGGCGACACGATGGCGTCCGTCGGGTGGGTGATCAGCGGGATCTCGAACCGGTAGGCGTCGATCTGCCACGCCGTCGAGACGTCCTTGGACGAACGGGTCCTGCGGGACGGGATGATCTCGACGTCGTCCAGCTCGTAGGCCCGCCTCGCGGTCCGGCCCATGCCGATCTCGACCAGATCGCGCACCTTTGTCGTCCTCTCGTGGAGCTAGCGGAACCAGAGGACCCTAGCTCAGCGGGTCGTGTAGTTCGGAGCCTCTACCGTCATCGTGATGTCGTGCGGGTGGCTTTCCTTCAGCCCCGCCGCGGTGATCCGCACCAGCTGCTTGCGCTGGAGGTCGGGGACGGTCGGCGAACCGGTGTAGCCCATGGCCGCCCGCAGGCCGCCGACGAGCTGGTGCACCACCGACGACAGCGGGCCCCGGAACGGCGTGCGGCCCTCGATGCCCTCGGGCACCAGCTTGTCCTCGGACAGCACGTCGTCCTGGAAGTACCGGTCCTTCGAGTACGACTTGCCCTCGCCGCGCCCCTGGAGCGCGGCCAGCGAGCCCATGCCCCGGTAGGTCTTGAACTGCTTGCCGTTGACCAGCACCAGCTCACCCGGCGCCTCGGCGGTGCCCGCCAGCAGGCTGCCCAGCATGACCGCGCTCGCGCCCGCCGCGATGGCCTTCGCGATGTCGCCGGAGTACTGGATGCCGCCGTCGCCGATCACCGGGACGCCCGCCGGCGCGCACGCCAGGCTCGCCTCGTAGATCGCCGAGATCTGCGGCACACCCACCCCGGCGACCACGCGCGTGGTGCAGATCGAGCCGGGGCCGACGCCCACCTTCACGCCGTCCGCGCCCGCGTCCACCAGCGCCTGGGCGCCCGCGCGGGTCGCCACGTTGCCGCCGACGACGTCGACGTCCTCGCCCAGCTCCTTCTTCACCCGGGCGACCATCTCCAGCACGTTGCGCTGGTGGCCGTGCGCGGTGTCCACCATGATCACGTCGATGCCCGCGTCGGCCAGTGCCATCGCGCGGGCGAAGCTGTCCTCGCCGACACCGATCGCGGCGGCGCACAGCAGCCTGCCGTCCGGGTCCTTGGAGGCGTTCGGGTACTGCTCGGTCTTGACGAAGTCCTTGACGGTGATCAGGCCCCGCAGCTTGCCGTCGCCGTCCACGATCGGCAGCTTCTCGATCTTGTGCCGGCGCAGCAGGCCCAGCGCGGCCTCGGCCGACACGCCGACCTGCGCGGTGACCAGCGGGCCCTTGGTCATGACCTCGCTGACCTTGCGGGAGTGGTCCACCTCGAAACGCATGTCCCGGTTCGTGATGATGCCCACCAGCTTGCCGCCCGCGTCGGTCACCGGCACACCGGAGATGCGGTAGCGGGCGCACAGGTCGTCCACGTGCTTGATGGTGTCGTCCGGGGTGCAGGTCACCGGGTCGCTGACCATGCCCGCCTCGGAGCGCTTCACGGTCTCCGCCTGACGGGCCTGCTCGTCGATCGACAGGTTGCGGTGCAGCACGCCGATCCCGCCCTGGCGGGCCATCGAGATGGCCATCCGGCCCTCGGTCACGGTGTCCATCGCGGCGGACGCCAGCGGAACCCGGAGGGTGGTGTTGCGGGAGATCCTGGTGCTGGTGTCCACGCCGCTCGGCACGATCTCGGACTCAGCGGGCAGCAGCAGTACATCGTCGAAGGTCAGTCCCAGCATGGCGAACTTGGGGGGGACTCCGTCAGCGTTGAGCTCGCTGGTCATGGCGGCTGGCTTGCCTTCCGTCGTGCGGTGATCCCGCCGCCCGCACGGGGGTTTTCCGCAGGCGGCGATGGGTTCAGCCCATGGTATCTGGACGTGGTCGGGGGTCTGCCCGGTACCGTGCGTGGTCGTGCCGCACGACGCGTTGCCACCAGACCCGTTCGCGGGCGACCCCGAGGACCCGGCACGGGCCCTGGGCGCTCCGGACGACGACCACGACCACCCACCGATGGACGACGTCGAGCGGGCCGAGCTGATCGGCGACCTGAGCGACCTCGCCGTGTACCAGGCGCTGCTGGAACCCCGTGGTGTCAGGGGGATCGTGGTGGACTGCGGCGAGTGCGAGGAGCCGCACTACCACGACTGGGCGCTGCTCCGGTCGAGCCTGGAGCAGCTGCTGTCGGACGGGCGGATGCGCCCGCACGAGCCCGCCTACGACCCCGACCCGGCCGCGTACGTGAGCTGGGAGTACTGCCGCGGTTACGCGGACGGGGTGACGGCGACCGAGAGCGCCCGCTGATCCGGCGGCCCCGACCGGCCGGGTTGTGACGAATCACTCGCCGACGACTTCAGTCGTGTGGTGAGGATCGTTGAACGATCAGCTGCCGACGATCTGAGGGTCGACGATCTCGGTGTCAGGGGATCCGGCGTAGACAGCGAACTGCCCGCCCCTCGTGGTGAGGAACGGGCAGTCGTCCGAGTCTGCTTGCCGGCGGTCTAGTTACCGGTGGCCTAGTTACCGGTGGGCTCCGCGTTGGTGCCGTTGTTCGTGCCGGGGTCGCTGCGGGTCTCGCCGGCGGGAGGCTCACCACTCGGCGGCGGCGGCACCGCAGTCCCGTCCGTGGTCGGAGGCAAGGTGGTCGGCGGCAACGTGGTCGGCACCGTGGTCGTCGTCGGATCCGTGGTCCGCGACGGCACCGTGGTCCGCGACGGCACCGTCGTCGGCTCCGTCGGCACCAGCGGCGTGGAGGACAGCGTGTGGGTGGTCGGCGTGTTCGGCGTCGACGGGGTGGTGCTGGTCAGCTCGCGCACCAGCGAGTCGTGCTTCTGCGTCAGGTCGTCCTTGCCGTCGTCCGCCGAGACGGACGGCAGCACCTCGCGGGCCTTGTCCAACAGGTCGCGGGCTTCGCCGTACCGACCCGCGCTCAGCGCGAGGCGTGCGGTCTCCAGGTCGGTGCTGACCTTCACGGCGGCTTCCACCGACCGGGCGTGGTCCGAGTAGAGGACCCGGGTCAGGCCCCACAGCGCGTCACCCGGCTGAGCGTCGCGGGCCACCAGGCTCACCCCGGTGAACGCGATCGCCAGCACGGCGGCGGCGCTCGCCAGGGGGATCAGGAAGCGGTGCCTGCCCCGCTGCTGGGGGCGGGCCGCGGCGATCGTCGCCACGGCGGTGTCGGTGTCGACCAGCTCGCCCATGGGACGGCTGTCGACCTCCCGCCGCCAGGCGAGCAGCAGCGCGTTCAGCTCATCTTCGACCAGCGCGTCGGTCTGGCCACGCCCACCGAGCGCGTCCAGCAACGCGTCATCAGCCCGGATGCCCGCGAGGTCGTCGCCGGGCTCCACCAGGGGGTCATCCGAAGTGAGCGGCGTTCTCTCATCTCGTCCGCGCACGAGTTCTCCATCGCCCTTCTTGTGCTGATCGGCCACTCAGACCACCTCCTCCGCTGCCAAGGTCTTGCGGAGGCGGGCCAACGCCCGGTGTTGCGCCACCCGCACCGCGCCCGGCGTGGAGCCGACCGCGTCGGCGGTCTCTTCGGCCGACAGGCCGACGACCACTCGGAGCAGCAGGATTTCCCGCTGCTTCTCCGGAAGGATCTTCAGGAGCTGCGCCATCCGCCCGGAGAGCTCGCCCTGCATGGCGCGCTGTTCGGGACCGGCCTCCGTCTCCGGGGCGTCCGGTACTTCGGGGACCGGTTCGGACCGGTTCCTGGCAGCGGAGCGATGCGCGTCGGCGACCTTGTGCGCTGCGATCCCGTAGACGAACGCCAAGAACGGCCGACCCTGGTCGCGATAGCTGGGCAGGGCCGTCAGCACCGCGAGACACACCTCCTGGGCCACGTCGTCCGCCGAAGCGAAAGACCTCTCCTGCCTTCCGACTCGGGCGCGGCAGTACCGCACCACCAAGGGACGAATGGATGCCAGCAGGCGCTCGATCGCGTGGCGGTCGCCTTCGACGGCTGCGCCCACTTCGGCGTCCAGTCCGTCCCCCAAGTTGGTCATCGCAGACAACAGCCCTGGTGTTACGCGTAGGCGTACCGACAACGAACGGCACGGGACGATCGACGTCGCCCGTACCGGTGACACTTACCGTACCGGTCCTGGGACCGGATGTTGGTAAATGGGGTCCAAAGACCCCATCCAGAGGTGCCGACACGCCCGGACAACGAACCAGCCCGGCGACGATTGCGTCACCGGGCTGACCGGAGGAAGGAGTGCCGGCTGGTGTGACCGGGCCTACGACACGAGCCCGCGCCGGAAGCCGTGGGCCACGGGCCTGGGCGCGGTCGCGCACGCCGAGCTTGCGGAACAGCCGGCGGGCGTGGGTCTTGACGGTGTCCTCCGACAGGTAGAGCTCGCGCCCGATCTGCCCGTTGCTCTTGCCCTGGCTCATCCCGCGCAGCACCTGGAGTTCCCGCTCGGTGAGCTGGACGCCCGGATCGGACGGTTGGCGCGGAGCGGGCACGGAGGTGCTCGCCAGCGTGTGCGCGAGCGCGGCCACCAGTTCCGGGCGCGAGGCGTCCCAGCGGAGATACCCGCGGGCACCGCCGGCGATCGCGGCGGCGATGCTGCCCGCGTCGTCCGGTGCGCCGAACACGATGACGTTTGCCTGCGGGTTGGCCGAGACGAGTCGCCGGGTCGCTTCGACGCCGGTCGGGACGGCGCGCTGGGTTCCCACCAGCACCACGTCCACCGGCTGCCTGGAGAAGCGAGCCAACAACTCGTCACCGTGCGCTACGCAGTCGATGCGGCTAACCCCGGGGACAGCCGACATCACGCGGGTGAGACCCTCCCGCACACTGCGCCGGTCGTCGCAAATAAGGACCGTGGTCACGGGGACTCCTTCCTGCAGCCGAGTGACGTTCCACTTCCCCTATCGGACGCTAGGGGCCGAACCTTGACACGATCCGGTGCTTAATCCGTCAAGAAATTCGTCTGGGGGTCTGCGTTCGGGGGTTCCCCGGAACGGAGCAGCGCCGTCGGGATCCACGGAGAGTGTGCCGCGACTCGTCGGCTGATCGGATCAGCTCTGCGTAACACGCAGCTCAGAGCGTTGACGGCGGCTGTCCGGACCTTTGCGGTCTCCGCAGGATTGCGGACAACGGGGCTGGTCAGGAGCACAAGTGCCGTCGGCCAGGACAACGAGAGGAGGCCGTGGCAGTGAGTGTGATTTAGGACACACTGAAGGATACGCCCGCCCCGTTCGGCGCTTTCGGGTGTCCCCCACACCACTAATGCGGTCCCCAGGACGAGTCTGGACTTGAGGATGTGTCGCGTTGCACCTGCCGCTTCGGACTGCTCCACGGCCTCCACGGCCGGCCCAACCGCTAGCTCCGCGTAACCACTCGCCAGCTCGATCTCGGCGGCCACCCAGTGTCGGCGGACGGTGGTGCGCCAGCCTCGCGGGACGACTTGGGCGTGCAGTCGGCGAGCCTCCACGAGACGGCCCACACCCAGTGCGTCGGCCGCGAGCCCGAGCAGGGCGTCGGCCCGCGCTCCGGCCAGGTCCACGCCGTCTTCGTCCAGACTGCCTTGGCTCAAACCGTCTTCAGTCAGACCGTCTTTGGCTGGACCGTCTTTCGCCAGAGCGTCTTTCGCTGGACCGTGTTGCGCCGAACGGCCTTTGTCCAGACCGTCGACCTCCAAATGGTCGCCCTGCTGAAGGGGCCGACGATCGGTGCACTGATCATCTCCGGATCGACGGTCGTGCGCGTCACCACGGTTGTGAGCAGGCGGAGGAAGAGGTGGCAGGGTCGCGAGGGCCAAGGCGTCGAGCCTGCGGGCGACGGCGTGGGCGCCGAGTTGGCGGCGGTGCGAGGCGAGGGTGGAAGCGGCGAGCGAGACGGTCAGTGGATCACCGGACCGGACGAGTGCTTGCAGCAGCGTCGCGGCGGCGGCGTAGTGCCCTTGGCCGCCCAGCACGACGGCCGCGAGCCACCGTTCCTCGGCCGTACCGGTCGCCGCGCGCCACACGTCGGCTCCCGGGCGGTCGCCGAACGCGGCCGCGCGTAGTGGGTCCACGAGGACCATTGTCCGCTGGATCGTCGTCCGGCAGATCGTTGATCAGCACACGGCCCGTTCGATGACGTCCGCTGCCTCGGCCAGTCCTCTGACCCGCTCCGCCGGCGCCGGCACGATGCCGCGCTCCCACCCGGGTCCGCCGACGAACACCCGCACCTGCTGCCGGGTCCGCGGCAACGCCGACACCGCGCCCGGATCGGCGTAGCGCGGCAGCTGCGCCCACAGCACGACCGCCGAGGGCGCGGTCCTCCGAACGGCGGACGACAAGGCGTCGAGCGGAAGGGCCGCGCCGAGCTGGCGGACGCCGACACCGCGTTCGGCGAGCACCGCCGCCAACGGGTAGAGCGGCAGGTTGTGCCGCTCCTCCGGCATGCACGCCAGCAGCACCGGCCGGTGGTTGCGCGGTTCGGCGACGATCGGCGTGGCGCGGACCATCGCGGCCAGCACGCACTCGTCCAGCAGGTGCGACACCTCCACCCCCGCGCCCGAGTGCTCCCACCGGGTGGCGATCGCGCCCAGCACCGGGCGGACCACGTCGTTCCAGGTGGCGACGACCCCGTCCTGCGCGATCGAGTCGGCCAGCAGCAGTTGGACCGCGGACGAGTCCATCGCCAACGCCGCCCGCCCCACGCCGCGCGCCAGGCGGCTCGCACCCGGCAGCTTCAGCCCGCGACCACCCGCCGGGGGCGATCCGGTGTCGAACTCCCCCCCGGTCAGCAGCGGCGGCGGGCCGGCCGGGTGCCGCACGACCAGTCGGGGCTGCGGTACCGGCGCGGCCAGGGCGTACTTGGCCGCATCGGCGCTCGACGCGCCCCGCAGCAGCGCCCGCTGCATCAGTTCCAGCCGCGCCACGTCGTTGGGTGCGTACTTCCGGTGTCGCCCGGTGGTGTGATCACTGGGTCCGAGGCCGTAGCGGCGGTCCCACGTGCGCAAGGTGGCCGGCGCGACTCCCAGCCGACGGGCGACCGCGGCCACCGACAGGGTCACCGAATGCGCAGGATCATCTTCTGCCGCAACGGATTCCCGCTCGCCGTCCGGCGTCGCCGCGGGGTGCTCGGGGGGCGTCATCACGCTGACATCGTCCGTTCACTTGACGTCACGGGCAACTCCTGGGGTGACGTGGACTGATCACCCATCGAATGAATTGCCATCTTTCTGCCCCTGCCCCCCTTGAACAAGTTTTGAAGCGGTTCTACGGTGGATCATCGTTAAGCCGAATGGAGCAGTTCACGTCAGTGGGCCAAGGAGGCGGTCTCGATGGCGGACACCCGAAGGCTTCCCGGTCCCAATGCCGATCTGTGGGACTGGCAGATGCGCGGCTCGTGCCGCGGGATGGACAGCGCGTTCTTCTTCCACCCGGACGGGGAACGCGGCCCGGCGAGGGCCAGGCGGGAGGCACGGGCGAAAGCCGTGTGCCTGTCGTGTCCGGTTTTGGAGATGTGCCGGCGCCACGCGCTGGCGGTGCAGGAACCGTACGGGATCTGGGGCGGGCTCTCGGAATCCGAACGCGACAGCATCATCAAGGCCCGCAAGCGGCAGTTGGCGATGACCTGACGCGTGCGGGCGCGGGAGGCACGCACGCGGAAGGGGCGGCGTCGGCAGACGCCGCCCCTTCGCCGCACGTCGGGGCCTGTCGCCGGTCGAGCGTCCGCCCGCGCTGCCCGGATGCTCGGGGTGCGGCGGATCGGGCGCCGCCACGGTGGCCGGACGCCGAAGGGGCGGCACCCTCGTCGGGTGCCGCCCCTTCGTGCTGTCAGCGTGCTGTCGGTCGTGCCGCCGGTCGTGCTGTCGGCTCGACCCGGCTCGCCGGGCCGACCGGGTCGACAGGTGGCCGTCCGGTCGCCGGCGGGCCGGGGCCCGCCGTTCGGGTCAGTGGCCGTGACCGTGACCGTGGCCGTGACCGCCGCCGGCCGGGTCCTCTTCCTTCTTCTCCACGATGGCGCTCTCCGTGGTGAGCACCATCCGGGCGATGGAAGCGGCGTTCGAGACGGCCGAGCGGGTGACCTTGACCGGGTCGATGATGCCTGCTTCGAGCAGGTCGCCGTAGGTCAGCGTGGCCGCGTTGAGGCCGAAGCCCCAGTCCTGCTCGCGGACCTTGTTGACCACGACCGCACCTTCCAGGCCGGCGTTGGCCGCGATCCAGAACAGCGCCGAGCCGAGGGCTTCGCGGACCACCGCGACACCCGTCGCCTCGTCGCCGGACAGGCCCAGACCGCCGTCGAGCACCTTGGCCGCGTGCACCAGCGCGGAGCCGCCGCCGGGGACGATGCCCTCCTCGACCGCCGCCTTGGTCGCCGCCACCGCGTCCTCGATGCGGTGCTTGCGCTCCTTCAGCTCGGTCTCGGTGGCCGCGCCGACCTTGATCACCGCGATGCCGCCGGACAGCTTCGCGAGCCGCTCCTGGAGCTTCTCGCGGTCCCAGTCGGAGTCGGTCGACTCGATCTCGCGGCGCAGCTGCTCCGCGCGACCGGCCACGTCCGCCTTGGCGCCGCCGCCGTCGACGATCGTGGTGTTGTCCTTCGACACCACGACGCGCCGCGCCGAACCCAGCACGTCCAGGTTGGCCTCGGACAGCTTCAGGCCCACCTCGGCGGCGATGACCTGCCCACCGGTGACGACCGCGAGGTCGTCCAGGAACGCCTTGCGGCGGTCGCCGAAGTACGGCGCCTTGACCGCGACCACGCGCAGCGTCTTGCGCAGGGCGTTGACCACCAGCGTGGACAGCGCCTCGCCCTCGACGTCCTCGGCGACGATGACCAGCGGCTTGCCCGCCTCGGCCACCTTCTCCAGGATCGGCAGCAGGTCGGCCAGGGCGCTGATCTTCTCGCGGTGCAGCAGGATGCGGGCGTCCTCGAACACCGTCTCCTGCGCCTCGAGGTCGGTCGCGAAGTGCGCCGAGATGTAGCCCTTGTCGAACTGCACGCCCTCGGTGATCTGGAGCTCGGTGGCCAGCGTCGAGGACTCCTCGACGGTGATCACACCGTCCTCGCCGACCTTCTCGATGGCCTCGCCGAGCAGGTTGCCGATCGACGCGTCACGCGACGACACGGTGCCCACCTGGGCGATGTTGTCGCGGCCCTTGACCGGGGTGGCCTTGCCCTTGAGCGCGTCCACGACGGCGTCGGCGGCGGCCTGGATGCCGCGGCCGAGCTCGGTCGGGTTCGCGCCCGCGGCGACGTTGCGCAGACCGACCCGCACCATGGCCTGGGCCAGCACGGTCGCGGTCGTCGTGCCGTCGCCCGCCACGTCGTTGGTCTTGGTGGCCACGCTCTTGGCGAGCTGGGCGCCGAGGTTCTCGAACGCGTCTTCCAGCTCGATCTCGCGGGCGATGGTCACACCGTCGTTGGTGACCGTCGGCCCACCGAACTTCTTGTCCAGCACGACGTGCCGGCCGCGCGGACCGAGGGTCACCTTGACCGTGTCCGCCAGCTTGTTCACGCCGCGCTCAAGAGCCCGACGAGCGTCCTCGTCGAAGCTGATCTGCTTGGGCATTACCTAGCCTCTCTCAAGTGCGCGAAACGCCCCGGTATCCCCGGTCGCGATGGATGGGGTCGCCGGGGCGTCCTGCGTGTCGGCCGAACGTCAGTTGATGACGGCCAGCACGTCGCGGGCGGAGAGGATGAGGTACTCCTCGCCGTTGTACTTGACCTCGGTGCCGCCGTACTTGGAGTAGATGACGACATCGCCGACAGCCACGTCCACGGGGACGCGGTTGCCCTTGTCGTCGATCCGGCCGGGGCCGACCGCGAGGACCTTGCCCTCCTGGGGCTTCTCCTTCGCGGTGTCCGGGATCACAAGGCCGGAAGCCGTCGTGGTCTCGGCCTCGCTGGCCTGGACGACGATCTTGTCCTCGAGCGGCTTGATGTTCACGCTCACCGGGCTGACCTCCACGGTCGTCGAAAGCGTTGGCAGGTTGCGTTTACGGCTCCTGCCACCCCGCCGTCGCGGGGGTCGGGGCGGTTGCTGGTGCCGTGCGTCTAGCACTCTACCCATGCGAGTGCCAACGCTTCAACGAACCCCCGTCAGTCCGCTCGGACGGCGGGTCGCGAACGCCTCCGAGGCCGGCGCCGAACCGGTCGGAGCCACGCTCCAAGACCGCGGACGCACCCCGCGTGAGGGATCGCCGACCGGTCGACCTCCTCGAAGCAGTGCCCACCACGGCTCCGAAGGCAGGGCGGATGCCCTCCGCCCGACTGCGAGGACCCGCACGTGCGCTGGAATACCGGAGTTGTGCCGGCCTTTTGCAGGCACCCCGGAGTTCACCCGTACGCCACCCTGATGGGTGACGGTCTGGGCATGACCTCCGTGACACGACGTTCACTGATCATCGGCGGCGTGGCCCTGGCCACGGCGGGTGCGGGATTCGCCAAGCTGGACAACCCCTTCACGCTCGGTGTCGCGTCGGGCGACCCGAGCCACGACGGCGTGGTGCTGTGGACGCGGCTGGCGCCGAAGCCGCTGGACGAGGACGGCCTCGGCGGGATGCCGAACCGGGTCGTGCCGGTGCACTGGGAACTGGCCGAGGACGAGCGGTTCCGCCGGGTGGTGCGGCGCGGGGTCGAGATCGCCCGGCCGCAGTCGGCGCACAGCGTGCACGTGGAGCCGTTCGGGCTGCGGCCGGGCCGCGAGTACTTCTACCGGTTCCGGGTGGACGGGCACGTGTCGCCGGTCGGGCGCACCCGGACCGCGCCCGAGCCGTGGTCGATCGGGTCGGACCTGACCATGTGCTTCGCGTCCTGCGCGCACTTCGGCGAGGGGTACTTCACCGCGTACCGGCGGCTCGCCGAGGACGACCCGGACCTGGTGCTGCACCTGGGCGACTACCAGTACGAGTACGCGGCGAAGGCGTCCGACGCGCGGGTCGTGCTGGGCCCGGAGACGCGGACGCTGGCCGACTACCGGCTGCGGCACGCCCAGTACAAGACCGATGCCGACCTCCAGCTCGCGCACTCCGTCGCGCCCTGGCTGGTCGTCTGGGATGATCATGAAACGGAGAACAACTGGGCGGACGAGGTGCCCGAGCAGCCGGACCCGGACTTCCTCCGGCGGCGGGCGGCGGCGTTCCAGGCGTACTACGAGAACATGCCCCTGCGGCGCGGTGCCCGGCCCAACGGCATCGACATGCAGCTGTACCGGCGGGTGCGCTGGGGCAACCTGGCCACGTTCCACATGCTCGACACCCGGCAGTACCGGGACGATCAGGCGTGCGGCGACGGCTGGAAGACGTGCACCGACGCCGGCGCGCCGACCCGGACGATCACCGGGGCGGAGCAGGAGGCGTGGCTGCTGGACGGGTTCCGGCGGTCGCGGTCGCGCTGGGACGTGCTGGGGCAGCAGGTGTTCTTCGCCGAACGCGACCGCAAGGACGGTCCGGAGAAGGAGCTGTCCATGGACTCGTGGGACGGCTACCTGGCGTCACGGGACCGCGTCACGCGCGGCTGGGTCGACGCCCGCGTGCGCAACACGGTGGTGTTGACCGGTGACGTGCACGCGCACTACGCGGCGGACATCAAGGCCGACTGGAACGACCCGGCGTCGCGGACCGTCGGCACCGAGCTGGTGTGCACTTCGGTCACGTCGGGTGGGGACGGCAACGACACTGTGGACCAGACGCAGCTGCGGCTGAACCCGCACATCAAGCTGCACAGCCGGCGGCGCGGGTACGTGCGGACCCGGTTCTCCGCGTCGGAGCTGCGGGCGGACTTCCGCACGCTGCCGTACGTGCGGACGCCGGGGGCCGAGGCCGTGACGCTCAAGTCGTTCGTGGTGGAGGACCGCAACCCCGGCCTGAACCCGGTCTGAGCGCGGTCCGTGGATCCGGTTCGGACGCGGCCGTGATCCGGATCCACGAACGCGGCCACCCCGCGCCCCGGTTCGGTCGAGCCGCCGAAGGCGTCGTCCGACCCGGGGCGCGGGATGCCTTCCCGATCACTTCCCGCCGGGCTTCACCACGTTGTAGAGCGCGGTCCAGTTGTCCCGCCCGTGCCCGGCCGCGATGCCGCGCCGGTAGAGCGACTGGATGGCCTTCGGCAGCTCCGCGTCCACGCCCGTCGCCTCGCTGGCACCCACGACGTGGTCGGCGGAGGCGCCCATCATCAGGATGTTCGCCAGGTCGCCCGGGTACTGCCCGCGGTCGATGTTGGAGATCGTCTCCTCGAAGTACATCGTGATCGACTGGGCGTTGTCCTTCAGGTACGGCGCGAACTGCGCGGCGGACACGCCGGCGGTCTTGACCAGGGCGATGCTGTGCAGCATCGCGGCCAGGGTGGTCAGGAAGAAGTCCAGCTGCGCCAGGTAGAAGAGCTGGGCGAGCGAATGGTCCTCACCCAGGTAGTCGGGGCGGCCGACGACCTCCAGCACGTCCTCGTTCGCCTCGAAGACGTCCTTCGGCCCGCTGTAGAAGGCGTACGCGCCCTCCGCGCCGACCAGCGGCGCAGGCACCATCAAGCCGCCCGCCAGCAGTTCCGCGCCCCGCTCGGCCAGCCAGGCGGCGGCCTTGACGGTCGTCTCCGGGGTGTCCGAGCTCAGGTTGACGATCGTCTTGCCGGCGATCGTCCGCCCGTCGAGGATCTCGTACATCGCGGCGTAGTCGGTCAGGCTCAGGACGATCAGCCTGTTCGCGTCCAGGGCCTCCTGCACGGTGGCGGCCCGGGTGGCGCCCTGCTCGACCAACGCGTCGGCGCGGCTCGCGGTCCGGTTCCACACGGTGGTGGGGTGGCCGTGCTCCAGGAACTTCGCGACCATGGCCTGCCCCATCGGGCCGAGTCCGATCACCGTCAGCGGCGTGCTCATCCGTGGTTTCTCGCTTTCCTCGTTGTTGCCAGCAGGTTGCGGGGCTCCGCGCACGGTCCGCTGTGGGCGTGCTGTGGGTGCGCTGTGGGTCGCGGTTCCCGGGTAGGTCGGTGCGGGGCGTTAACGTCGACATGTGCGATTCGGCGTGCTGGGGCCCCTGGCGGTGTGGGCGGCGGACGGAACCCTCATCCGGGTGCCGGAGGCGAAGGTCCGGGCGCTGCTGGCGCACCTGCTGGTCGCCGAGGGCAAGCCGGTGTCGGTGGACCGGCTGGGGTCGACCCTGTGGGGTGGTCAACCGCCGGGCAACCCCGCGAACACCCTGCAGACCAAGGTTTCCGCGCTGCGGCGGGTGCTCGGGCGGGACGTGGTCACGTGGGAGCCACCGGGGTACGCGCTGCGCACCGGGTCGTCGGACCTGGCGGAGTTCCGGGCGCTGGTGGCGGCACGCGACTACGACGGGGCGCTGGCGTTGTGGCGCGGTGAGCCGTTGGCGGAGTTCGACGGCGAGCCGTTCGCGGTCGGGTTCGCGCGGCGGATGGCCGAGGAGCGGCTGGCCGTCGTGGAGGACTGGGCGGAGGCCCGGTTGGCGTCCGGGCAGGCGGTGTCGCTGGCCGACGAGGTGGCCCGGCACCCGTTGCGGGAGCGGTTGCGCGGGCTGCACATGCGGGCGCTGTTCCTGGCCGGGCGGCAGGTGGAGGCGCTGGAGAGCTACGCCGAGCTGCGACGGGAGCTGGCGGAGGAGCAGGGGCTGGAGCCGGGGCCCGAGCTGACGGCCGTGCACCAGGCGCTGTTGAGCCACGAGATCGCACGGCCGCGCACGAACCTGCCCGCCGCGGTGACCGAGCTGGTGGGGCGTGAGGGTGCGGTGCGCGAGGTCGGGGCGCTGCTGGGGGCTTCGCGACTGGTCACGCTGACCGGGCCCGGCGGGGTCGGCAAGACGCGGCTCGCGGTGGAGACGGGACGCGCGCTGACCGACACCGCAGACGGCGTCTGGCTGGTGGAACTGGCCGGCCTCGATCACGCCCGACCTGCCGGCACCGACACGACCGGCGCGGACACCACCGCGCTCGCGGGCACCCCGGGCAACCCCGACGTCACCGACACCGATCGGGTCGCGGGTGCGATCGCCGCCGTCCTGGGCGTCCGCGAAGACGCCCACGGCGGGTTCTCGCCGGGCACGTCCGACCGGCCGGCGGACCGGGTCGTCGAAGCCGTGCGCGGCCGGGAACTCCTGTTGGTGCTGGACAACTGCGAGCGCCTGGTCGAGCCGGTGGCCCACCTCGTCTCGACCCTGCTGCGCGCCGCCCCGAACCTGCGCATCCTGGCCACCAGCCAGGAACCCCTGGGCCTGGCCGCCGAGACCATCTGGTCCGTGCCCCCGCTGGACCTCCCGGGCGCGATCCGGCTGTTCACCGCCCGCGCCACCGCCGCCGCACCGGGCTTCACCCTCACCGCGGCCAACCAGGACACCGTCGCCGCGATCTGCCGCCGCCTGGACGGTCTCCCGCTGGCCCTGGAACTGGCCGCCACCCGGGTCCGCGCGCTGGGCGTCGACGCTCTCCTGCACCGCCTGCACGACCGCTTCCGCCTGCTCGCCACCGGCCACCGCGACGCCCCGGCCCGCCAGCGCACCCTCCGCGCCATGATCGACTGGAGCTGGGACCTGCTGACCGAGGCCGAGCGCACCGTGCTGCGCCGCCTCGCCGTCACCGTCGAAGGCTGCGCCCTGGACGCCGCCGAGGCGATCTGCGCGGGCGGCGACGTGCACCCCGACGACGTGCTGGACCTGCTCACCAGCCTGGTCAACCGCTCCCTGGTGGTCGCGCCGGAGCACGGCCCGCAGCCGCGTTACCGGCTGCTCGAATCCGTCTCCGACTACGGCCGCGAGCGCCTCCGCGAAGCGGGCGAGTTCGACGCCGTGCGAGCCCGGCACGCCGCGTTCTACCGCTCCCTGGCCGAACGCGCCGACGCGGAGCTGCGCGGACCCGACCAACTGGCCTGGCTGCACCGGCTGGACACCGACACGGCCAACCTCCGCGCCGCCCTCGAACTCGACCCCGGCATCGCGGAAAGCCTTGCCTGGTACTGGTTCCTGCGCGGCCGGGTGCAGGAGGCGCGCCGCAGCCTGGCCAACCCGTGGCGGATCGGCTTCACGGTGCTCGCGGGCGACCCCGCCGAGCCGTTCGACGCCGACGCCATCACCGACCCGCACGCCCTGTGGTTCCTCGGGTACGTGCTGTCCACGGTCGGCGACATGGCGACCGGTGAACGGCTCACCGACCGCGCCTACGCCGAGTTTCAGGCCCGCAGCGACGACTGGGGCGTGGCGGCGGCGCTGAGCGACCGGTTCAGCCAGGCCATGGCCAGGGGCGACATCGCCGGGGCCCGGGACGCCGCCGAACGGGCCGGTGAGGCGTTCACCGCGCTCGGCGACCGGTGGGGTCGGCTGCAGGCGTCGTTCGCCCTGGGCACGTTGGCCCAACTGGTCGGCGACTACCCGGAGGCCGCGCGGGTGCACCGGGAGGGCCTGCGGCTGGCCGAGGAGCTCCAGTCGTGGCCCGAGGTGTCGTACACGCTGTCCTGGCTGGGCCGGGTCGCGTTGCTGACCAAGGACTTCGCGCAGTCCCGGGTGCTGCACGAACGGGCCCGCCGGGTGGCCGCCGACCAGGGCTTCTCCCCCGGCGAGATGTACGCGGAGACCGGTCTGGCGCTCGGCGCGCGGCAGGAGGGCCTGCTGGACGAGGCCGAACGGCTGCTGCTGCGCATCCAGCGGTGGCACCGGCAGGTCGGGTTCGAGGCGGGCGGGACGCTGATCCTCGCCGAACGGGGCTTCGTCGCCGAACTGCGCGGCGACGTCGACACCGCGCTGAAGCTCCAGGAGGAAGGCCTCCAGCTCGCCCGGCAGACCGGCGACCCGCGCGCCATCGCGCTGGGGCACGAAGGCCTGGCGGGCGCGAAAGCCCTCGCGGGCGAACACGAACAGGCCGCGCGACTGCTGGGCCGGGCCGCCGCGAACCGGCTGTCGGTGGGCGTGCCACTGCCCGAAGCCCAGCGCCACGACGTGGACCGGATCACCGCCGTCGCCCGGGAAGCGTTGGGAGACAAGCGGTTCGACCAGGTGTTCCGGGAGGGGTCAGCGGATCTGGACGGTGCCCACCGGTAGACCGGGCACGGTGGACAGGTCCATCGGGGACGGCTTCGCGCCCGCCGCCACCAGGTGCGCGCCCAGCGCGGCGATCATCGCGCCGTTGTCCGTGCACAGCCTCGGTTTCGGCACGCGCAGCCCGATGCCGGCCGCGGCGCACCGCTCGGCGGCCAGACCGGACAGTCGCGAGTTCGCCGCGACCCCGCCGGAGATCACCAGGGTGTCCACGCCGAGGTCCTTGCACGCCCGGATCGCCTTGGCGGTCAGCACATCCGCCACGGCCTCCTGGAACGACGCGGCGACGTCCGCCAGCGGGATCTCCTCGCCCGCCCGCTCCTGCTTCTCCACCCACCGCGCCACGGAGGTCTTCAAGCCGGAGAACGAGAAGTCGTACTTCGAGTCACGCGGACCGGTCAGGCCGCGCGGGAACGCGATGGCGCACCCGTTGCCCTGCTTGGCCAACCTGTCGATCGGCGGACCACCGGGGTACGGGAGGTCGAGCAGCCGGGCGACCTTGTCGTACGCCTCGCCCGCCGCGTCGTCCACAGTGGACCCGATCTCGGTGATCCGGTCCGCCAGGCCTTCCACCAGCAGCAGTTGCGAGTGGCCGCCGGACACCAGCAGCGCCACGCACCGCTTCGGCAACGGCCCGTGCTGGAGCGTGTCCGCCGCCACGTGACCCGCCAGGTGGTTCACGCCGTAGAGCGGCTTGTCCAGCGCCGCCGCGTACGCCTTGGCCGCCGCCACACCGACCAGCAGCGCACCCGCGAGCCCCGGACCCGCGGTCACCGCGACCGAGTGGATGTCGGACAGCGCGATCCCGGCCTGCTCCACGGCCCGCCGCATGGTCGGCACCATCGCCTCCAGGTGCGCCCGCGACGCCACCTCGGGCACGACGCCGCCGAAGCGGGCGTGCTCCTCGACACTGGAGGCGACCTCGTCGGCGAGCAGTTCCAGCGCGCCGTCCGGGCCGAGCCGGACGATGCCGACGCCCGTCTCGTCGCACGAGCTCTCGATACCGAGGATGAGCCGGTCAGTCACGGTTCGCGGGCCTTCCCATCGTGTACGCGTCGGCGCCCGACGGCTGGTAGTAGCGGCGGCGCAGGCCCAGGTGCTCGAAGCCGTGCGCCAGGTAGAGCGAGATCGCCCGCGCGTTGTCCGTGCGGACCTCCAGGAACACCGGCACCTGCAACTCGTCGGCCTTCGCCAGCAGGGTGCGCAGCAGCGTCTTGCCGATCCCGCTGCTCTGCCAGCCCATGGCCACCGCGATGGTGTGCACGCTGGACTCGAAGTCCGTGAGCCCCAGCCCGGCGTACCCGATGAGCTTGCCGCCCACGTACGCGCCGACGTAGTAGTTGCCGTTGTCGAGTTCGGCGCGGAACGCGTGCTCGCTCCACGGGTCGTCGCCGGGGAAGACCTGGCGCTCGATCTCGGCGCACCGCGCGGCGTCCTCGTGCCGCAGCGGCGCGACGGTGACCGTGCCGGCGCTCACTTCGTCACCCGCTTGCGGCCGGCGGGCTCCACGGCGTCGGGTCGGCGCAGGTAGAGCGGGGTGAGGGCGGCCGGGCGCGCGCCGGACAGCAGCTCGTCGGCGGCAGCGGCGACCAGGGACGTCGGTGACGGGTAGGTGGCGTCCACCACGGGCAGGGCGAAGGTCTCGGCGTAGATCCGGGCGCCCTCGCCGGCGGCGTGGGTGACCGGGGGGAGCTTGGGCAGGACGTCGGCCGGGCGGTCCACGTGCGGGCCGTCCGTGCGGCGGCCGGCGGCGTCGTAGGCGGCCCAGTAGACCTCCTTGCGGCGGGCGTCGGTGGCCACCAGGAGCGGCGTGCCGGTGTGGGTGCCGAGCGCGACGGCGTCGAGCGCGATGGCGTCGGGCGTGGGCACCGGGTAGACGGGCCGGTTGAGCGCCTGGCCGAGGGCGGCGGCGGTGGCCAGGCCGACGCGCAGGCCGGTGAACGGGCCGGGGCCGGAGCCGACCACGATGGCGTCCAGCTCGGACAGCCGGTGGCCCGCTTCGGCCATGGCTTCCCGGAGGTGGGGGGTCAGCAGTTCGCCGTGCGCCTTCGCGTTCACCGTGACCCGCTGGGCGAGCAGGCGCGGTGGCTGTTCCGGCAGCAGTTCGACCACACCGGCGGTGACGGCGGGAGTGGCGGTGTCCAAGGCGAGCACTAGCACAATCGTCAAGGGTACGGCGTTGGATTGCCTCGACTCCGTCGAGGCGGGCTCGGTCGCCGGGAAGTCGGTAGGTCGGTCCTGATTTCGCGGCGATCGAAGGGCGTGATCGTCGCGAAATCAGGACCGACCTACCGACGCGACCTCGCGGGGGGGTGTAGCGGCTGCGGGCTCGCGGGGGGGTGGAGCGGCTGCGGGCTCGCGAGGGGGGTGTAGCGGCTGCGGGCTCGTTGCGGGAACCGGGTGGTTGGCTGGAGCTGGGGCACTGGCGGTGGGCTGAAGCACACTGGACTTGACGTGGGCGTCAAGGCGGAGGATCGGCATCGTGCGCATCGGTGAACTGGCGCGGCGGGGTGGGACCACCACCAGGGCGCTGCGCTACTACGAGTCCCTGGGTCTGCTCACCGCGCGGCGGACCGCCAACGGTCAGCGGGAGTACGACGAGCACGACCTGCGGCTGGTCGCCGAGATCCGGTCGCTGACCGGCATCGGGTTCGCGCTGGAGGACACCCGGCCGTTCGTGGAGTGCCTGCGCGACGGTCACACCAGCGGTGACGCCTGCCCGGCGTCGGTCGCGGTGTACCGGCGCAAGCTGGCCGAGCTGGACGAGTGCATCGCCCGGCTGGAGGGCGCCAGGGAACGGGTGCGCGCGCAACTCGACCAGGCTGAGCAGAGGAGCCGTCCGTGCAGACGCTGACCGACGACACGTTCACCGAGGAGACCCGCGAGGGCGCCGTGCTGGTGGAGTTCACCGCGAGCTGGTGCCCGCCGTGCCGGATGATCGAACCGGTGCTCGCCGAACTGGACCGCGAGCTGGGCTCGGTGCGGTTCGCCAAGATCGACACGGACGCCAACCCCCGGACCGCGCGGGACCTCGGGGTGATGGGGATGCCGACGCTCCAGCTGTACCAGGACGGAACGCTGGTCGCGCAGATCGTCGGCGCACGTCCGAAGCAGCAGCTGCTGGCGTGGCTCGAACCACACTTGTGATGCGTGCCGCGCGGGCGGCGGCCAAGGTGGGCAGATGCTGCTGCCCGCCTTGGCGACGACGCCCGCGAAAGTGGCCCTGCGCTTCCCCGGCCACGAGCTGACCTACGCCGAACTGGCGTCACAGGCCAGTTCGGTGGCCTACGGGCTGGTGGGCAGCCGCCGGGTCGCGGTGTGGGCGCGGCCCGACGTCCGGACGTGCGTCGTGGTCGTGGGCGCACTGCTGGCGGGTGTGCCGGTGGTGCCGCTCAACCCCAAGCTCGGCGAGCGCGAACTCGACCACATCCTCACCGACAGCGCGCCTGATCTGGTGATCGACGATCTGCTGCCCGACGGTCCGCCGGTAGACCTTCCGGAGCCGGACGGCGAGGCCCCGGCGCTGATCGTCTACACGTCGGGCACCACCGGCCCGCCCAAGGGCGTGGTGCTGCCGCGCCGGGCGCTCGCGTCGAACCTGGACGCGCTCGCCGAGGCCTGGGAGTGGACCGCCGACGACGTGGTGGTGCACGGGCTGCCGCTGTTCCACGTGCACGGGCTGGGCGTCGGGGTGCTCGGGCCGTTGCGGCGCGGCGGCACGGTGCACCACCTCGGGTCGTTCAGCGTCGCCGCTGCCGCCGAGGCGCTGGAAACCGTTGGCACGATGATGTTCGGCGTGCCGACGATGTACCACCGGATCGCGGCCTCCCCCGAGCACGCGTCGGCGTTCGCGAAGGCCCGGCTGCTGGTCTCCGGCTCGGCTCCGCTGCCCGCGACGCTGCACGAACGACTCGAAGCGCTGACCGGCCAGCGGGTGGTCGAGCGGTACGGCATGACCGAGACGTTGATGAACACCAGCGTGCGCGCGTCGGGCGACCGCCGCCCCGGCACGGTCGGTCTGCCGCTGGCCGGCGTCGAGGTGCGGGTGGTCGGTGACGAGCCGGGCGAGATCGAGGTGCGCGGGCCGAACCTGTTCCTGGAGTACCTGAACCGGCCGGACGCCACCCGCGAGGCGTTCGTGGACGGCTGGTTCCGGACCGGCGACCTGGCCGTGGTCGAGCCCGACGGGTACCTGCGGATCGTGGGGCGGCGGACGACCGATCTGATCAAGAGCGGCGGGTACAAGATCGGCGCGGGCGAGGTCGAGAACGCGCTGCTGGAGCACCCCGGCGTGGCCGAGGTCGCGGTGACCGGCGAGCCGGACGAGGAACTCGGCGAACGCGTCGTCGCGTGGGTGGTGGCGACCGGGACCCCGTCCACGGCGCAGGAGTTGACCGACCACGTGGCCCGGCTGCTCACCCCGCACAAGCGGCCGAGGGTGGTCCGCTACGTGGAATCGCTGCCGCGCAACGACATGGGCAAGGTGCTGAAGCGGGAGCTGCGGTGAACCCGCTGGGCTGGCCGGGGTACGCGGCGCAGTTGGAGCGGGCGCGGGAGCGCACGGGCAGCGCGGAATCCGTTTCGTGGCGGCGCGACGAGGACGCGGTGGTCATCACGTTCGACTTCCGCTTCCTGGGCGGGTCGGTGGGCACGGCGACCGGTGCGCTGATCGAGGAGGCGTTCACCGACGCCTACGCGTACCGGTTGCCGGTGGTGTCCCTGATCGCCACCGGTGGCAGTCGGATGCAGGAGGGAATGCTGTCGCTGCGCCAACTCCAGCGGGTGGCACGGCTGTGCGCGGCGCACCGGGAGGCGGGGCTGCCGCACGTGTCGGTGCTGCGCGATCCGACGACCGGTGGTCTGTGGGCGTCGCTCGGCGCGAGTGCGGACGTGGTGGTCGCCGTGTCCGGCGCGCAGGTCGGTTTCGCCGGCAGCCGGGTGCGCCCCGACCCGAGGCCCGACCCGGCGTACACGGCGGAGGGCCAGTTCGCCGCCGGCACCGTGGACCTGGTGGTGTCGCCGGGTGAGGTGGACGCCACCGTGGCCCGCCTGCTGGACCTGCTGACCGGCGGCGACGCGGTGCACGCCGAGGTGCCGTACGCATTGGGCGCAGACGATCTGCCCACCGACGGTTGGAGCGCAGTCGGTCGCGCCCGCGCCGGTGATCGTCCGCGAGCCCCGGCCTACCTGGACGACTACTTCGACCACCGGATGCCGATCAGCGGTGACCGCGCGGGCGGGGTCGACCCCGGGATGCTGTGCGGGATCGGGAAGAGGGGCACCCGGTCCATCGCCTACGCGGCCCAGACCGGCACCGCGACGACCCCGGCGGGTTTCCGCACCGCGAGCCGGCTGATCCGACTGGCCGAACGCTTGGCGCTGCCGGTGCTGACCTTGGTGGACACCCCTGGCGCGGCCAACGACGCGGCGGCCGAGCGGGCCGGTGTCGGTGCGGCCATCGCGGAACTGTTCGGCGTGGTCGCGGAAGCGCGCGTGCCGATCACCACGCTGGTGGTCGGTGAAGGCGGATCCGGAGGGGCGCTGGCGCTGTCGTCGCCGGAGCACACGTGGATCACGCCGGACGCCTACTTCTCCGTGATCGCACCGGAGCTCGCGGCCGCGATCCTGAAGCGGGACGACGTGCGGGTGCTGGCCGACGAGCTGCACCTACGACCACAGGATTTGCTCGAACTCGGTGTGGTGAAGGGAATCGCCGAGCGGTGAACAAGCATCTCTCGATCGACCCAGGAGAAGCATGTCTCGGACGTGAGAGCGCTCTCACGCCCGAGAGGTGCGTCAGGCCGGCAGTTCGCGTTCGGCCCACGAGCCGTGGGGCAGCAGGTGGGCGGTGCGGACGTCGTCGTCGTGCCGTTCGAGCTTGATCAACAGATGATCTTCGGACAGACGTTCTGCCACCCCCTCGCCCCACTCGACGGCCACCACCGCGTCCACCAGGTCGGTGTCCAGGTCCAGGTCGTCCAGTTCGTCCAGGTGCCCGCCCAGCCGGTAGGCGTCGACGTGCACCAGCGGCACGCCGCGACCACCCGGCGCGGGCTCGTGGACGCGGGCGATGACGAAGGTCGGTGAACTCACCCGACCGTTGACGCCCAGACCGTCTGCCAGCCCACGGACCAGGGCCGTCTTGCCCGCGCCGAGCGGGCCGGCCAGCAGCAGCAGGTCACCGCCGCGCACCAGTCCACCCAGCCTGCGCCCGAACTCCTCGGTGTCCTCCACCTTCGGGAGGGTCACGCTCGTCGCCACCACCGCCTGCTTTCCTCCCGTTCGGCAACACTGCGCCGAACCAAGCCGACCAGGTGTCCGGTCACCAGGTCGGGCTGCTCCATCATCACCATGTGGCCCGCGCCGGCGACGCGGACCAGTTCGCCGTGCGGCATCTCCTCGGCCATCCGCTCGGCGTGCGAGAACGGCGTCAGCTTGTCCGCGTCGCCGCTGATCACCAGCACCTCGCAGTGCCGCAGCCCGGCCAGGGCCTTGTACCTGTTGTGCGTGCCGAGGGTCTCCAGGAACTCGGTGAGCACCTGCACCGTGGTGCCGCTGATCATCTTCTCCATCAGGTCGACCAGCGACGCGCTGACCTTCCGGTCGCCGAACGCCAGCGCCCGGATCCCGCTCCAGGTCAACGTGCCCGCCCGCCGCCGGACCCACTCCACGACGCCGGGCTGGAGCCCGGCCAACCGGCCGACGCCCATCGTCACCGGGTTGTAGCGGGACAGCACCGACTTCGGCAGCCCGGCCCCGCCGACCGCGCCCGCCGCCGTGCCGACCAGCGCGACCCCGCGCACCCGGTCCGCGAACAGCTCGGGCTGCTGCTCGGCCAACGCCATGATCGTCATGCCGCCCATGGAGTGCCCGACCAGCACCAACGGTCCCTCGGGCACGACCGCCCGGAGCACCGAGTCAAGGTCGCGGGCCAACTGCTCGATCGTGCTGCCCTCGGCGGCCGACCGCCCGGACCGCCCGTGGCCGCGCTGGTCGTAGAGCACCTGGCGGACCCCGGGTCCGGTCAGTCGGGCGAGGTCGCGGCGCTGGAAGTGCCAGCAGCGCCGGTCCAGTGCGAACCCGTGCACGAGCACCGCGGTCAGCTCCGGGTCGCCGCCGTCGGCCGGGTCGACCTCTTCGACCGACAGCGGCACGCCGTCGTCGGCCGCGACGGTCGACTCGCGGTTCGGGGTGAGCAGACCGAGTGGTTCGTCTGCCAGCGGATCGTCGGCAAGCCGATCGTTGGAGACCTTCTTCTGGTTGGCCGCGACGCCCACCGCCACACCGGTGGCGGCCGCACCCAGGATGCCGCCCGCCCAGCCGACGGCCTTCCACAGCGTGTTCACCGGTAGGTCCTGGTCACCCGGGGCCGGTACATCCCGGTGACGATCTCGTAGTCGATGGTCCCGGTGGTGTCGGCCCACTCGCGGGCCGTCGGCTCGCCGCTCGCGCCGGTCCCGAACAGCACCACCTCGTCCCCCTCCGCCACGTCGTCGTCCCCGCAGTCCACCACGACCTGGTCCATGCAGACCCGCCCCACCACCGGGCGACGCCGACCGGCGAGCCACACGTGCATCCGGTTGGAGAGGCTGCGCGGCACCCCGTCCGCGTACCCGACGGGCACGAGCGCCAGCGTCGACTCGCTCTTGGCGGTCCACGTGAGCCCGTAGGACACGGACTCGCCGGCCGCGATCCGCTTGGTGAGCGCGACGCAGGACCGGAACGTCATCACCGGCCGCAGGTCGAACGGCTGCGGGACGGGGTTCAGCCCGTACACCGCGATCCCCGGCCGGACCAGGTCGAAGTGCAGGTCGGGCCGGGTCAGCAGCGCGGCCGAGTTGGCGAGGTGCCGCAGCGGCGCCAAGCCGGCGGCGACCGCCTCGCGACAGGCGTCGTCGAACCGCTCGGCCTGGGCGTCCGTCGCGGGGTGGCCGGGTTCGTCGGCACAGGCCAGGTGCGACCACACCGCGTGCACCCGGACCTCGGGCGTGGCGGCGGCGTGCTCGACGAGGGCGGCCCACCGGTCCGGCGGACAGCCGTTGCGGGACAGCCCGGTGTCGATCTTGAGGTGGACGCGGGCCTGCCTGCCCGCCACCCGGGCGGCCGCGGCGACCTCGTCCAGCTGCCTGACCGACGACACCGAGAGGTCGACGTCGGCCGCGACGCCCGGCGCGTAGTCCGTCCCCGGCGGGTCCAGCCACGCCAGCACGGGCACCTTGATCCCGGCGTCCCGCAGCGCGAGGGCCTCGGCCAGCGAGCACGACCCCAGCCACGACGCCCCGGCTTCCACCGCCGCTCTGGCCACCTCCACCGCCCCGTGCCCGTAGCCGTCCGCCTTGACGACGACCATGGTCGCGGCGCGCGGCGCGAGGCCGGCGAGGAACGAGACGTTGTGCCGGAGGTTGTCGAGGTCGATCACGACCTCAGCACGAGGAGCAGCCATAACACCGTTCATGGTGACACAACGACCCGTCGTGCCCAGCCGGCAGGCTGTGTGTCGGGGGCCGCTCACCCGGCTATGTCGTACCCCTCTGGCAGGCTTGGTCCCAGGGGCGCTCGGACCGGGAGTGTCGGTGGGCTGTGGGACGCTGAGCGGTCGGTCGCCGGGTCGCCGGGTCGCAGGGTCGTTGGGTCGTTGGGGAGCGGCTGGGACGGAGCAGCGGGTCGCCGCGGGGTGGCCGGAGGCCGGACCGCCACGGATGGTCGCGTCGCTACGGCACGGTCAGCGGACGGACGGCGCGGATGGCGTCGGGGATGGCGTTGAGCAGTGCCGAGGCCGGGATGGGGGCTCCGTCCGCAGCCAGTTCGGCGGCCAGCACGTGCACCTTGGCGGCGCAGCCCGCGGCGAGCAGCGGATCCAGGCCGGCGGCCAGCAGGGAGCCGATGAGGCCGGACAGGACATCGCCCGAACCGGCCGTGGAGGCCCAGGACGTCCGCGCCCGGTTCACCAGCACCCGCCCGTCCGGAGCGGCGATCACGGTGGCGTGGCCCTTGAGCAGGACCACGGCGTCGAACCGGTCGGCGGCGCGTTTCGCGGCTGCCACCCGGTCGTCGCCCACCTCGCCGACCAGGCGTTCGTACTCGCGGTCGTGCGGGGTGAGGACCACCGGGGTGTCGGGGTCGCGGGCGTCCCAGAGGTCGGGGTTGTTGGCGAGCATGGTGATCGCGTCGGCGTCCGCGCAGACCGGGACGCCGGCGTCCAGCACCGTGCGCAGGACTTCCTCCGCACCCAGCCCGGTGCCCAGGCCCGGCCCCGCCACCCATGCCTGCACGCGCCCGGCGTCGGTGATGGAGCCGGTGCAGATGGCTTCCGGCCAGCGGGCGCGCACGTCCTCGGCGGCGGCACCGGCGTAGCGGACCATGCCGGACGTCGCGAGCAGCGCCGCGCCGGTCGCCAGGACGGCGGCGCCCGGGTAGGTCGCCGATCCCGCCGCCACCCCGGTCACGCCCTGGGTGTACTTGTCGTCGGTCGGACCCGGCACCGGCCAGGCCGCGCCGACGTCCGACACCTCCAGCTCCACCAGGTCCGGCCCTGCCAGCTCCGGCGTCAGGCCGATGTCGACCAGGCGGACGTCACCGCAGTCGGCCAGCGCGTGGACGGGCTTCAGGCAGCCGAACGTGACCGTCACGGCCGCGTGCACCGCCGGCCCGTGCACGGCACCGGTGTCCGGGTCGAGGCCGCTCGGGGAGTCGACGGCCAGGACCGGCGCGTCCAGGTGCGCCACGTGCTCGGCCGCGTCAGGACGCAGCGGGCCCCGGCCGGACAGCCCCACGATGCCGTCGATCACCAGGTCGACGTCCGTCAGGCGGTCGACGACCCGGCCGCCGGCCTTGCGGAACGCGGCGAGGCCCTCGGCGTGGGCGCGGGGCGGGTCCAGCAGCACCGCCGAGACCGCGACGCCCCGCCGGCGCAGGTAGTAGCCGGCCCACAGGGCGTCGCCGCCGTTGTTGCCCGCGCCCACCAGGAGGCCGATCCGGCGCCCCGCCGACACCTCCAGCGCCACGGTCGCCACGCCGAACGCCGCCCGCCGCATCAGCGATCCGGCGGGCACCCTCGCCAGCACCCGGTCCTCGGCCGCTCTCACCCGCGCAGTGGTCCACAGTCCCCGCATAGCGCGACAGCCTGCCTCCTCCACTCGTCCGGCGCACCGCCGGAGGGGGTCTACTCGACCGTGACGGACTTGGCGAGGTTGCGCGGCTTGTCCACGTCGTAGCCCCGGCTGCGGGCGATCTCCGCGGCCAGCACCTGGAGCGGCACGGTCGAGATCAACGGCTGGAGCAGCGTCGGCACGGCCGGCACCTCGATCAGGTGGTCGGCGAACGGGCGCACGGTCTCGTCGCCCTCCTCCGCGATCACGATGGTCCGCGCGCCCCGCGCCTGGATCTCGCTGATGTTCGACACCAGCTTCGAGTGCAGGACCGCCCGGCCCTTCGGCGACGGCATGACGACGACCACCGGCAGGCCCTCCTCGATCAGCGCGATCGGGCCGTGCTTCAGCTCGCCGGCCGCGAAGCCCTCGGCGTGCATGTACGCCAGTTCCTTCAGCTTCAGCGCGCCTTCCAGGGCCACCGGGTAGCCGACGTGCCTGCCCAGGAACAGCACGGCCTTCGAGTCGGCCAGGTCGCGGCCCAGCGCGCGCACCCGCTCGACCGTGCCGAGCACCCGCTGCACGGCGTCCGGCATGGCCTCCAGCTCGTGGAACTCGCGGGCCACCTCGTCCGGGTACTTGGTGCCCCGTGCCTGCGCCAGCGCCAGGCCCACCAGGTAGTTCGCCGCGATCTGCGCCAGGAACGCCTTGGTCGACGCGACGCCGATCTCCGGGCCGGCGTGCGTGTAGAGCACGGCGTCGGACTCGCGGGGGATCTGCGCGCCGTTGGTGTTGCACACCGCCAGGACCCGGGCCTTCTGGGCACGGGCGTGCCGCACGGCTTCCAGCGTGTCGGCCGTCTCGCCGGACTGCGACACGGCCACCACCAGCGTGTCCCGGTCCAGCACGGGGTCGCGGTAGCGGAACTCGGAGGCCAGCTCGACCTCCACCGGCAGGCGCGTCCAGTGCTCGATGGCGTACTTCGCGACCAGGCCCGAGTGGTACGCCGAGCCGCACGCCACCACGAACACCTTGTCCACGTCCCGCAGGTCCTGGTCGGACAGCCGCTGCTCGTCCAGCACGATCCGGCCGTCGCGGAAGTGGCCGCGCAGCGTGTTCGCCAGCGCCTCGGGCTGCTCCTCGATCTCCTTGAGCATGAAGTACTCGTGGCCGCCCTTCTCGGCGGCCGACAGGTCCCAGTTCACCGTGAACGGCGTGGCGTCGGCGGTCCCGCCGTCGAAGTCGGTGACCGCGTAGCCGGACCGGTCGATCACCACGACCTGGTCCTGGCCGAGTTCGACGGCCTCGCGGGTGTGCTCGATGAACGCCGACACGTCGGACGCGACGAACGTCTCGCCTTCGCCGACACCCACCACCAGCGGGGACGACCGGCGGGCGGCGACCACCGTGTCCGGCTCGTCGGCGTGCGTGACCACCAGGGTGAACGCGCCTTCCAGGCGGCGGACCACGCAACGCACGCTGGCCGCCAGGTCGCCCTTGGTGTCGCCTTCGGCGTACGCGAACGCGATGAGGTGGGCGGTGGTCTCGGTGTCGGTGTCGCTGCTCATCTCGACGCCGCGGCCTTCGAGCTCGGCGCGCAGCGCGGCGAAGTTCTCGATGATCCCGTTGTGCACCACGGCGACCCGGCCGGTCGCGTCGCGGTGCGGATGGGAGTTGCGGTCGACGGGCGCGCCGTGGGTGGCCCAGCGGGTGTGGCCCATGCCGGCGGTGCCCGCGAACGCCTCGCGGCCCACCTCGTCCAGCCGGTCCTCCAGGTTGGTCAGCCGACCGGCCTTGCGCTCCACGGCGAGGCCGCCGTCGCCGTCGAGCACGGCGACGCCCGCCGAGTCGTAGCCCCGGTACTCCAGCCGCCGCAGCCCGTCGAGCACGACGTCCAGCGCCGGGCGATGGCCCACGTATCCCACGATTCCGCACACGCCGCACAGCGTAACCAGACCAGCGGCATCCCCCTAAAGGGCCACTTCACGACGTTTGCGCAGGTCAGCGTCGCAAGTGGTGTAGACCAATCGTGGCGTGCGGGGCAGCACCTCGATCGACTACCGTTCACGCGGTGAGCGGCTACTCGGCGAAGCAGGTGCTCGACCAGCTCAGCAAGCCCGGCGGGCACCCCGTGCTGCGCGGCGACCTGGCCCTGGTCGGACTGCCCGGCCTGGTCTACACCCCGGCGATCGGACTCGGCCTGCCCGCGGTGGCGTTCGGGCACGGCTGGTTGCAGCCGGTCGAGCGCTACCGGGCCCTGCTGCGGCACCTCGCGTCGTGGGGCATCGTCGCCGCCGCGCCCGGCACCCAGCGCGGACCGCTGATGTCGTCCCGGCTGCTCGCCGGCAACCTGCGGACCACGCTGGACATCTGCACCGGGGTGCGGCTCGGCGACGGCGGGATCAGCGTCGACGCGGAGCGGCTCGCCTTGGCCGGGCACTCGATGGGCGGTGGCGCGGCGGTGCTCGCCGCGGCCGACGACGAGCGGGTGCGGGCCGTGGTGACGTTGGCCGCATCCGAGACGCGACCGTCCGCGCTGGACGCCGCGCGGCGAATCGGCGTGCCGGGGCTGCACCTGGCGGCCGGCGAGGACCGGATCGCGCCGCCGGTCGGGCACGCCGAGGCGATCGCGGAGGCGTGGCAGGGACCGGTGCAGCTGCGGCTGCTGCCGAAGACGAGCCACCTCGGGTTCGCCGAGGGGCGGCACTGGAGCGAGTTGCTGCTCGACGGCAAGGGCGAGCGGGCCGCGCAGAAGCTGGCCAGGGCGCTGGTGACGGCGTTCCTGCTGCGGGTCCTCACCGGCGAGAAGAAGTGGGACGTCCTGCTGGAGAACGACGTGAAGGGCGCGGGCCTGCTCTTCCAGCGCGCGGCACTGGCCCGGAGCTGACCGGAGTATCGCCCGCCGCACCCGCCCGACAGCGGCGTGGGCGCCTGCTCGACGCACGATCCCGACCCTGGCGCTTCACGCGAGCAGGGCTGAACTGCCCGGAGAACCGAACGGCCCCTGCGTCCCGTAGGACGCAGGGGCCGTCGTGCACCTCGAGCGGGCCGGTTCAGGTGAGCCAGCTCTGGCTGCCGAAATCGTCGTCGTCGTCCACCGGAGCGGGCCTGCGCGGTGCGGGGCGCACCGGGGGCGGCGGAGGCGGCGGCGGTGCCACCGGGGGCGGCGGCGGAGGTGTGACCGGGGTCGCCGGGGGGCCGGCGACCCAGCCCGTGCCGGGGGCCGCTGTTTCATAGGTCGGCTCGTCGTCCTCGGTCCCGAAGCGGAACTCGCCGCTCTTCTTCTCCGTCGCCGCGGTGGTGCCCCAGCCGCCGGCCGCCTTCTGGCGCTTGCCGGCCTCCTGGATGCGCTCGATCGTCTTCTCCGCGACGGCCGCCTGCTTGTCCAGGCTCTGACCCGCCTTGTCCCGGGCCTCGCGGGAACGGCGCTCGCGCAGCTCCCGGCGGTCGGCGTGCTCGCGGGAGATCTCGTCCATGCGGCTCTTCGCCGCCGCCAGCCGGTCGGACGCGACGCTCATCGGCCCTCCTCGCCCAGCACGCCTTGCACGCGGCTGAGGCTCACATCGTCGTCGAACAGCGAACCGGTGGTGCGCCACTGGCTGGGGCTGCGCTCGCTGTCCTCGCCACCGCCGCCCTGCTGGCCGCCGCCCGCCATCCCGCCGCCCATGGGCATTCCGCCGCCCATCATGCCGCCACCCACCGGTGAGCCGGCCTGCTGGCCGTGCGCGTCCTGCATGGACGGCAGGCTCGCGGAACCCGCCTGGCCCGCGTTGGCGGCGTTGGTGTCGGCCGCGAGGCCCTGGTCGGCGCTGCCGGACGGGCTGCTCCACGTGCTGTCCGAACCGGACGGGCTGCCGCCCAGCACCGAGTCCGCGCCGTTGAAGCCGCCCGAGCCGCCGAACACCGACGCACCCGAGGTGCTGGTGGTGCCGCTCGACTCGGCGGACGTCACCGGGGCGAAGCCCTGGTCGAACTGGCCGCCGAACTGCTGGCCGCCGAACTGCTGGCCGGTGAACTGGGGACCGCCGGCCGGACTCGACCCGGGCTGGAACTGCGAGGGCTCGGTGAAGCCGGGAGCGAAGCCGCCACCGGCCACCGGACCGCCGACCACCGCACCGCCACCGCCCGCACCGCCACCGCCACCGCCACCGCCGGGAGCGAAGCCGCTGTTGTCGTGCGCCGGCATGGTGGTGAACGCCGGTTCGCCCACGCTCGGCGCGAAGCCGCCACCGACCGCCGGACCGCCGGCGACCGCACCGCTGTCAGGCGCGAAGCCACCGCCACCGCCGGCGACCGCACCGCCGCCGGGTGCGGAACCCGCGCCCGCCGGCTCGGTCGCGCCGGGAGCGAAGCCGGCGTCCGCGGCGGCAGGTTCGGTGAAGCCGGGAGCGAAGCCGGCGTCCGCCGCGGCGGGCTCGGTGAAGGCGGGAGCGAAGCCCTGGTCCGGCAGCGGTTCCGCGCGGCCGAACGCGGGCTCCGGCTGACCGGTCGACGGCTCGCCCTCGGCGGGCATCGTGGTGACCGGGTCGTCGAGCCTCGGGTCGGCGTCGGCGGGCAGCGGCACCACGTCGTCCATGCCCGGGATGCCCGGCGTGCCCTCGTCGGCCTTGTCCTCGCCGAACTCGACGCCGTACTCCTCCGGCGTGCCGTCGCCGTTGTCCACGGTCAGGTTGATCTCGCCGGTCAGCGGGTCGACCTCGGCGGTGATCGCCAGGCCGTCCAGCTCGATCAGGGCCTTGCCGTCGGCACCGGCCTCGACCGGGATCGCGCCGCCCTCGGCACCGCCGCCCGCGCCGACCACCGCGCCGGGGGCACCGGGCGCGCCGGGCGTGGTCGGGGCACCGGGCACCGCGCCGGGCGTGCCGGCGGTCGCGCCCGCCAACGCCGTGGCCAGCGCCGCCCCGCCGTTCTGGCCGGTCAACGCCTTGAGCGCGTCGGGGTTGTTGCTGAAGTCGACGTCGTAGGTCTTCGGCTCGCTGGTCGGCGTGTCGACGGTGATCTGCACGTGGCCGTTCTCGTCCGGCTCGGTGATCTTGATCTCGTTGTCGCCGCTCTTGATGGTGACGGTCTCGGGCTCCTCCTCGCCCTTCAGGCCGTCCGGCTTGCCGTCGCCGTCCTTGTCGTCCGGCTTCCCGTCGCCGTCCAGGTCGTCCGGCTTGCCGTCGCCGTCGGTGTCACCGGGGATCTTGACGTCGTCCGGCTTGCCGTCGCCGTCCTTGTCCAGCGGGTTCTCCGGCTTCGGCATCTCCGGGACGGACGGCATCCCGCCGCCACCACCGGAACCCGAACCACCGCCACCGGTGCCGGTCCCGCCGCCACCGCCGGTGCCCTTGCCGTCGCCGCCCTTCCCGTCACCCTTGCCGTCGCCGCCCTTGTCGTCGCCACCCTTGTCGTCGGCGGGCGCGGGGAACGGGTTCTCGAACCCGGCCATGTAGGACGCGAGGGTCTCCCACTTCGCGTCGACGGAGGTCTTGGTGTCCGCGCAGCAGCTCTTGAACTGCTCGTACAGGCCCCAGAACTCGACGTTGAACGACTGCTGGATCCACCGCTTGCACTGGTTGATCGCGTACTCTTTGTTCTCGTCGTTCAGCTCGCAGTCGTCGTCGTTGAGGCGGTCGGCGATGTTGCTGCCGGGCACCACCGAGTCGACCCAGCCCGCGATCTCGCGCACCCGGTCCTTGGAGTAGTCGCCCTCGCCGCGCGCGAACGAGACGACCTTCTCCGCCATGTACGTGTCGGCCTTGGCGATCCGCTCCCGGTACATGTCCAGGACCTCGTCGGCCTTGGCCTTGACCAGCTGGTACACCCCGGCCACGGCGGTGCGGGTCAGGTCGGCCGCACCGTTGAGGCCGTCGCCCAGCTCGGTGATCTTCGGCACGATCTGGTCGGTGTAGTGCTCGTACGACTTGGTGGCGGCCTTGCCCTCCCACTCGCCGTACAGCGTCTTCAGCTTCCCGTCGACGTCGGACTTCATCTCGTCGATCTTGGACTTCGCGGTGCTGAACTCGTCCGCTTCCATCAGCAGCTTCTGGAAGTTCATCCCGCGCTGCTCGTTGTACGGCGTCTGGATCTGCCCGCCGAAGTCCAGGTTGGACGTGCTGCCGAGGCAGTCGCCGGGCCGGTTGTTCCAGACCGGCATGAACTTCTCGAACACCTTCAGGCCCGCCTGGCCCGCGTCGAGCAGCTCGTCGGAGGTCTTCGTGCCCGAACCGGACGCGGTCGGCGGCTGCTTGCCGTCCAGCGACTGGTGGCCCTTCTCGACGGCCTTGGTCTGCTCGCGGCTGTTGTAGCCCTTGGTGTCGCTCTCCGCCTTGGCCTCGTCCAGCCGGTCCTGGAGGTTGTCGCCGCGGCCGGCGTGGTCGCCCCAGTTCCAGAAGCTGGACGTGTCGTAGCGGTCCTTGTACTTGTCGGCGCCGTCCGGGATGTCCCACGGCGGGGTGGCGGAGACGTAGGCGTGCATCAAGTCCGCCTTCTTGTCCTCCGACACGTTCGGGTCGTCGAGGACCGCCTGCACGTCTTTCCAGCTCGGGTTGGCCATCAGTACTGGTTCCCCACGTTGCTCGCGTTGGTGGACTCGACGTCACCGTAGGTACCGGCGCCGGAGGCGATCTTGCCCGCGAACCCGGCGAGCGTGCCGGACATGTTCGCGATGCCCTTGCCGAAGTTCTCGATCCCGGTCTTGTACTTCTGGAAGTGCTGTTTGTGCGCTTCCCCGAAATCGCGGTCGACCGTTTCGGTCTGACCCACCTTCTGCAAGTCGTCCGCGGTGTCCTTCGCGGCGTCGGAAATGCCCTTCGAGGCTTTTTGCATGGCCTCGGTACTGGTGTTGTAACCCGCCACGGGCTCCGCTCCCCTCCGTGGCGCGACGGCCACGACCCTCAAACCGAACTCGTCCGTACGACGCGACGCTCCGGTGCCCGGTTCCCATCGTGGCAGCCGACGGGGCCTCCGGACGGCCTTTCAGAGCTGGTCCTTGCAGGTGTAAACGCCGACCCCCGGAGGGGTCACCCCTGCCGCGGGGGCCGGCCGGGTCCGGGCGGCGGCTGGGGCGGGAAGTAGCCCTGCGGAGGGCTCTGCGGAGCACTTGGGGGCGGCGCCTGCCCCGACTGCCCTTGGCCCGGATGCCCTTGGCCAGGGTGGATTTGACCAGGGTGCACTTGACCGGGGTGGATTTGACCCGGCTGCCCTTGGCTCGACTGGCCGTGACCCGGTTGGCCCTGGCCCGGCTGCCCGTACCCGGGCTGGGGGAACTGCCCGTGCCGGTCGGACGGCCCGTAGGGGTTCTGCGGCGGGTACGGCGGTCGGGCGTTGCCCTTGTTCCTCTTGACCAGCACCACGATCACCACCACGACCGCGATGACGACCAGCGCGATCCCCGCGAGCGGGATGACCCCCACACCCATGGCACTACCCCCGACCGGTGAGTATCAGCCCACCGAGGAAACCACACCCGCGAGCCGGCGCGCGGCGGACTCCGCCAGTTCGTGGGTGGCCGCCTCCACCATCACCCGGACCAGCTGCTCGGTGCCCGACGGGCGCAGCAGGACGCGGCCGGTGTCGCCCAGCTCCTCGGTGACGGCGGCCACCGCGTCGTTGACCGTCGCGTCGCGCGCCACCGCCGCCTTGTCCCCGACCACCACGTTGATCAGCACCTGCGGCAGCCGGTTCATCACGCCCGCCAGCTCGGCCAGCGACCGGCCGGTCTCCGCCATCCGGGACATCAGCCGCAGCGCGGTGAGCAGGCCGTCGCCGGTCGTCGCGTGCGCGGGCAGCACCACGTGCCCGGACTGCTCGCCGCCCAACGCGAAACCGCCGGCGTGCAGCTCCTCCAGCACGTACCTGTCGCCCACGGCGGTGGTGCGCAGCGTCACACCGTGCTCGCGCATCGCCAGGTGCAGGCCGAGGTTGCTCATCACGGTCGCGACCAGGGTGTCGTCGGTCAGCTCGCCGGCGTCCTTCATGGCCAGCGCGATGACCGCCATGATCTGGTCGCCGTCGACCTCGTTGCCGTCCGCGTCCACGGCCAGGCAGCGGTCCGCGTCGCCGTCGTGCGCGATGCCCAGGTCCGCCCGGTGCTCCAGCACGGCGGCGCGCACCAGGTCCAGGTGGGTGGAGCCGCAGCCGTCGTTGATGTTCAGCCCGTCCGGCACGGCGTGGATCTCGACCACCTCGGCCCCGGCCCGCCGGTAGGCGTCCGGCGCGGCCACCGAGGCGGCGCCGTTGGCGCAGTCCACGACCACCTTCAGGCCGTCCAGGCGGTGCGGCGTCACCTTCAGCAGGTGCTGCACGTACTGGCCCTCGGCGTCCTCGATGTCGCGCACCCGGCCGATGCCCGCACCGGTCGGCCGGTGATGCGGCTCACCCATCTTGCGCTCGATCTCGTCCTCGACCGCGTCCGGCAGCTTGTGCCCGCCCGCGCCGAACAGCTTCACGCCGTTGTCGGGCATCGGGTTGTGCGAGGCGGAGATCATCACGCCCATGTCCGCGCCCAGCGTCGCCACCAGGTACGCCACCGCCGGCGTGGGCAGCACGCCCGCGCGCAGCACGTCCGCGCCGGACGCGGTCAGCCCGGCCACCACGGCGGCCTCCAGCATCTCGCCGCTGGCCCGCGGGTCGCGGCCGACCACGGCGACCGGGCGGTGCGAGCGGTCGTGCTCGGCCAGCACGCGCGCGGCCGAGGCGGCCACCGACAGCGCGAGCTCCGGAGTCAGGTCGGCGTTCGCCAGACCACGTACGCCGTCAGTGCCGAACAGCCGAGCCATGATCGCCGTGACCTCCGTGATGAACCGCACAACTTCGGGCGTAAAGCACTGCGGGAGCAGCAGTTCGACAAGAACTGGCTGCTCCCGCAGGGTGTTGCTGAAATGCGACCGACCGCGAGGGTCAGCGCTTGCTGTACTGAGGCGCCTTGCGGGCCTTCTTCAGGCCGTACTTCTTGCGCTCCTTGACCCGCGGGTCACGGGTGAGGAAGCCGGCCTTCTTCAGCGCCGGGCGGTCCTCGGAGTCCACCGCGATCAGCGCGCGGGCGATGGCCAGGCGCAGCGCGCCGGCCTGCCCGGTGGTGCCGCCGCCGTGCAGGATCGCGATGACGTCGAACGTCTCCGGCTTCTCCAGCGTGACCAGGGGCTCGCGGATGAGCTGCTGGTGCACCTTGTTCGGGAAGTACGCCTCCAGCGTCTTGCCGTTCAAGGTGAACTTGCCGGTGCCGGGCAGCAGGCGCACCCGGACGATGGCCTGCTTGCGGCGGCCGACGGTCTGCGCCAGGTGGTGCGCGCCCGCGCTGAGCACGGGGCGGACGACGGGCGCGGGAGCGGGCTCGGCCGCTTCGTCGGAGTCGGAGTCGGACTCGGCGCCCGCCTCGACCGGGGCGTCGGCGTCGGCCTCGACGGCCTCCGCCTCGACCTCGGCGGTCTCCACCTCGGGGGTTTCGACCTCGGCGGACTCGGCGACGTCGGCCTCGACCGCGTCGACCTCGGCCTCAGGGGTGGTCACGTCGTTTTCCTCGGTGTTCGGCTCGGTCACTGCGCGACCTTCTTGATCTCGAACGGCTGCGGCTGCTGCGCCGCGTGCGGGTGGGTCGGGCCCGTGTAGACCTTGAGCTTGCCGGCGATCACGCGGCCGAGGCGGTTCTTGGGCAGCATGCCCTTGATCGCCTTCTCGACCAGCCGGTCGGCACGGGTGTCGAGCACCTCGCCGAACGACTTCTGACGCAGGCCGCCGGGGTGGCCGGAGTGCCGGTACACGAACTCCTGGTCGCGCTTCTTGCCGGTCAGCGCCACCTTGTCCGCGTTGATGATGACGACGAAGTCGCCGGTGTCAACGTGGGGGGCGTAAGTCGGCTTGTGCTTGCCGCGCAGCAGCGTCGCGGCCTGGGTGGCGAGCCGACCGAGCACCACGTCCTGGGCGTCGATCACGTGCCAGGCTCGGGTCACCTCGCCGGGCTTCGGGCTGTACGTGCGCACGGGTCTACCTCGTCGTCACTTGCGTCTGGGGTCATTGCGGCGGCTTGCTCAGGCCAGACACCCCAGGTGGGCAGGTGGACCAGAACACGAGGCACGCAAGGGCGCACCGGGTACCGCACAACAACGTAGGAAGATACCGGTTGGGTCGTGGCCGGGTCAAAACGGCCCCCGCCAACCGGGCCGGGCGGGCTCGCGGAACACGTACGCGGGCCCCGGAGACCAGTGTGGTCCCGGGGCCCGCGAGGTCACGCGGTGGAGCTGTTCACCAACGCGCGGTGTTCTTGGACTCCGCGGCGGAGTAGGCGTCGTTCGCCGAGGCGACGGCGGTACCGATGGCGGCGAGGACCTGCTGGATGTCCGCGGCCGAGTCGTCCCACTTCTTCTGGATGACCTGGTAGGCCTCGGACGTGCCACCTTCCCACTGGGCGATGACGGGCGCGAGGCGGCCCTTCAGGTCGTCCAGCTGGGACTGCACCTGGTTGGCCTGGCTGCTGATTTCCGAGGCGGCGGCACCGAGGGCGCCGAAGCTGACCTGGATCTGGTCGTTCATGATCTCCCCTTGGAGGTTAAGTCACATTTCGACGAGCGATTACCGCAAAGCGGTGGGGCGAGCGGAGAAAAACGCCGGACTATCAGCTGCCGCCGAGGCGGCCCATGATGGTGGACATTTCCTGCGCCTGCTCCTCTTCCTGCTGCACGTAGGTCTGCGTGCTGCCGCTGATCTGCTCGGCGATGCCGACCAGGGCCTCCTGCAGCTTCGCCGCGTCGTCGTTGAACCGGGCCATGAGGGCCGTGAACGCGTCCGCCGCCGTACCCTTCCAGGCGCCGCTGACCGTGTCGATCGTGTTGCGGAGCTGGTTCAGGATGGTCTGCACGCTGTCGTTCGTGTTCATGACGTCCTCGGCGGCCCTGACGAGCTCCGGAACACCGGTTGCGTAACCAGTCATTGGGTGTAACCCCCTAAGTCGGCGAGATCAGGCCCCGTACGGCCCTGCTCGGTTCGTACGCCTCTTCCGACGCAGACCCTGCCACGGTCGGTTCCACGCTGTCGCGGCTTCTTCCCAAGTAGTTGCGCTAGTAAACGCAAACGGGCCGCCGGCGACTTCAGTAGAGGATTCGCGCTTGCGAAAAGTCCTCGTCATCATCCCTGTCGGGGGGAAGTTGGCCACTCGGACCGGCCACCGCGCGAGAACCGAGCACGGGCGGCGGTGACGCGGAATTTGCATTCGCGTCCGTTCGCTTCTGCGATTCTTCGGGCGCGAGCAGTTCCGCGCCGGTCGGCAGCCGCTCCACCGGCAGCCCGTGCCGCTCGCGGAAGCCGGTGGCGACCCGCTGGACGTCGCCGGGGGTGGGCGCGTGCCGGCCCGGCTCGACCCGGCGGTCGCGGGCCTCCTCGGCGAGTTCCCGGTTGCGGTCGCGCCGGGCGGCGTTCTTCGCGCCGGCCGCGGCGGCGGCCCGGCGGCCTCTGGTCACGGCGGCGTCCAGGTCCGAGCGGAACCGGGCGAAGGCCTCCGGGATGCCGGTCATCAGTCGTCCCCTGTGAAGTCTCAGTTGGTCACGGTCAACGTGCGCACCACCTGCTCGCACGCCGGGCGGACCCGGCCCTCCCCGGACGGGGGGTACTGGCAGCCGACGCTGACCTGCGCGTCACCCTGGAACAGCACGTACCAGTCGATGGTGGCCGAACCCGCCTGTTCCCGGTAGTAGACGACATCCTTGCCGCCGAAGTCCGCGGAAGCGTCGAAACCGGACAGTCCCTCGCCCTTGTCGTACTCGGCGCGCAGTTGGGTCTCGGCCCGCCGGCGGTCCGCGGTCGAGTCGTAGGTGAGCTTCTGCTCGGTCACCGTGATGACGTCGTCGCCCGACTCCGGCGCCTCCGGCTTGAGGAACACCTGCCGGGTCTCCGCGTTGCCGCCGCTCTGCGCCCAGCCGGCCGGCTGGGTGAAGCTGTAGTCGTACTGGGCGATGGTCTTGCCCGCCGGCGTGCTCGACGTGGTGGGCCCGGCCTGCCCGCCGTCGCCCAGGGTCAGCGCGTACGCCACCGAGCCGCCGACGACCACGGCCACCGCGATCGCCACGCCGACGAGCAGCGGCGTGCGGTTCTTCGGTGGCGCCGGCAGCGGGTGCGGCGTCGGGTGGGGCGTCGGCGGCGGGGGGAAGTACGCGGGCTGCGGGAAGCCGCCCGGCGGCGACGGGGTGGCCGTGATGCGGCGGGTCAGCTTGCGGGTCGAGTCGTCGGTGATCTTGTGCGTCACGCCGCCCTGGTCGGGCAGCGCCCCGGTGCGCAGCGGGTCCGCGTTCACCGCGCGCAGCGCGCCCCGGGCCACCACGGTCTCCGGCTGGTCGATGCTGGTCGGCACCACGCCGGTCTGCTCCAGCACCAGCCGGGCGACCAGCGGGATCCGGCTGGAACCGCCGACCAGGAACACGCCGGCCAGCCCGCGCGGGACCTGCCCGGCGTCCCGCACGGCGGTGGCGAGCAGCGCCGCCGCCCGGTTCAGCGGCGCGGTGATCAGCGACTCCAGGTCGGTCCGGGTCACGTGGGCGTCCGGGAACGGCGGCGGCATCGGCACGTCGGTGTAGGAGTGCCGGGACAGCGTCTCCTTCGCGCCCCGCACGTCCTGCCGCAGCACCCGGCGCTTGCGCCGGTCGGCCATCTCCCGGCCCTCGACGAGCTGCCGCCACGCCTCCGGGTCGCCGGGCGAGACCAGCGAGCCGACGTGCTCCAGCAGCGCCTGGTCGACGTCCGCGCCGCCGAACGTCGGGTCGCCCTTGGTGGCCAGCACCCGGAACGCGCCGCCCTGCCGGGTCACCACGCTGGCGTCCACGGTGCCGCCGCCCAGGTCGAGCACGGCCAGCGCGGCGCCCTCCGGGATGGCGTGGGTGGCGGAGTGGAACACCGCCGCCGCCACCGGTTCGGGCACCAGCCGCAGGTCCTGGCCCAGGCCGCGGGCGGCCTGGAGCAGCACCCTGGTGCGGATCGCGCCCCAGTCGGCGGGGTGGGTGAGCACCAGCAGGTCGACCGGCGCGCCGCCCGCCACGTGCCGGGCCTCGGTGACCACCCTGGTCAGCACGGCCCGCACCACGTCGACGACCTTCAGCACGCTCGTGCCCAGCAGCAGCTCGCCCTCGTCCACCCGGCGCTTGGGGTGCGGCTCGTACCGGGACGGGTCGACCGCGGCCTGCCGTTCCGCCTCCTGGCCGACGAACAGCGTGCCGTCCGGCGCGGCGTACACCGCGGACGGCAGGATCGGCTGGCCGTCCACCACGACCACCTGCGGCTCCCGGCCGTTGACCGAGATGGCGACGCAGGTGCTGGACGTGCCGAAGTCGACCGCCACGCGCAAGGTCATCGGTCATCCCCTCGTCTGCCGGGGTCGGCGTGCCCGCATATGCATACCGGATGATGCCTCCGGCGGAGACCCGACCTCGGCCCGCCACCGGTGCCACCTGCGGTAACCAGCCTGCGCGGACACGTCGGCGGGTCGGCGACGGGTCGGTGTCCGGCACTCGCGGGGTGCAGGTCGCGCGGCCGGGGACCGGGGTGCGCGCCGAGTTCGCCGGGCCACCGCCGGCGGCCCAGGGAAGTCGGATCCGACCGTCGGCACGTTCATCCGGTCGACACCTGGACCGGGGCGTGCGCCAGCAGCCGCACCCCCAGCTCGCGCGTCTCCGGCGCGTCCAGCTCCTTGAAGATGGCCAACGCCGCGCGCCAGTGCTGGCACGCCCCCGTCACATCGCCCGAACCGTCCAGCACGTCACCCAGCCACGCGAGCGCGAGCGCCTCGTTGTGCCGGTCGGACAACGAGCGGCTCAGCTCCAGCGCGCGCTCCAGGGCGTCCGTCGCGGCGGCGGTACGACCCAGCTCGTGGTGGAGCCGCCCCAGGTTGGCCAGGTTGATGCCCACCGAGTACAGGTCGTCGTTGTCCAGGTTCAGCCGCAGCGCCTGCTCCAGGCACTCGACGGCCCGCTCCCGCTCGCCCAGCGCCCGGTGCACCGTCGCCAGGGTGTCCATCAGCACCGCCTCGCCGGTGCGCACCTCCTGCGCCCGGCAGATCTCCAGCGCCCTGGTCAGGCAGTCCAGCGCCAGGTCGGCGCGGCCCACCGCGTTGTAGGCCATGCCGAGGTTGTTCAGCGCGATCCGGGTGTTGCGCGGGTCCTCCGCCCGCTCGCCGAGCGCGAGCGCGCCGGTCAGGTGCCCGATGGCCTCGTCGAACCGGCCGAGCCGGCCGAACACCACGCCCAGGTTGTTCATCGCACCGGACTCGGCGGCCAGGTCGCCCAGGTGCCGCGCGGCGACCATCGCGCTGTCGCACAGCCGGATGGTGTCCGACTGCCGGTACCGGAGGTTCAGGAACAGCCACATGTTCGTGCTCAGCGCCGGCAGGTACCGCCACCAGCCCCGGTGGAACGCGTCCCAGGCCGCCGGCAGCAGGTTGTGGCACTCCACGTCGAACCAGTGCACGGCCTCGTCGAACGAGCCGAACTCCAGCGGTCGCACCCCGTCCAGCAGTTCCACGGTCAGCGGCCTGATGTCCTGCCTGAGCCACCGGTTCGCGCCGAACGCGGTGTGCAGGAACCAGTTCAGCAGCCGCTCCACGGCGGCGTCCCGGTCGGGTTCGGCTTCCTCGGCCGCCGCCAGCTCCGCCGCGTACCGGCGCAGCAGGTCGTAGGTGGTGTACCGGCCGGGGTGCTGCTCGAACAGCAGGTGGGCGCGGGTCAGCTCGGCCAGCGCGGCCGCCGCTTCCGGCACCGGCACGCCCGCCAGCGCCGCGGCGGCGGGCACCGACGTGTCGACCGCCGTGCTCAGCCCGATCAGCCGGAACAGCCTGGCCGCCGCCGGGCCGAGGAACCGGTGCGACCAGGAGAACACGTTGCGCACGCCGGCGTCCGGGTCGCCCGCGTCCAGGTAGTCCAGCCGGTGCCGGCCGTCGGCCAGCTCGGCGGCCATGCCGCGCAGCGCGAAGTGCGGGTTGATGGCGGCCCGGGCGGCGACGATGGCCAGCGCCAGCGGCAGGCCGGCGCAGTGCTCCACCAGTTCGGCGGTGGCCGCGGGGTCGGCCGACACCCGGTCCTCGCCGAGTCGGCGGGTCAGCAGCGCGGTGCTCTCGACCGGGTCGAGCATGGCCAGCGGCACCGGGTGGGCGCCCTCGTTCGCGACCAGCCCGGCCAGCCGGTCGCGACTGGTGACGATCACGAAGCAGCGCGAGTCGCCGGGCAGCAGCGGGCGCACCTGCTCGGCGTCCCGCGCGTTGTCCAGCACGATCAGCACCGCGCGTTCTTCGAGAATTCTCCGGTACAGCGCGACCTGTTTGTCGAAACTCGCCGGAATGGCCTCCGGTGACACCTCGAACGCGTCCAGGAAGGTGCGCACCGCCTCGGCGGGCGGCACCGGTTCACCGGTCGGGTCGAAACCGCGCAGGTTCAGGTAGAGCCGCCCGCCCGGGAAGTGCTCCGCCACCTCGTTCGCCCAGTACACGGCCAGCGTGGTCTTGCCGACACCGGCCGTTCCGGCGATCGTCACGACCCGCGGCGCGCCTTTGCGGTGGCCGACCTTCGGGAGCTGTGCGGTCAATTCCGCCAATTCGGTGGAACGGCCCACGAAATGCGGGTTGCGGGCGGGCAGCATCCGCGGCACGGAGCATTCCGTGACCGCCTGCCGGGGTTTGGCCAGACTCGGGTTCGCGATCAGGATGTGCTCGTGCAGCTCCCGCAGCGCCGGGCCGGGCTCGACCCCGAGCTCGGCGTCCAGCAGCTCGCGGACCTCCCGGTACGCGGCCAGCGCGTCGGCCTGCCGGCCCGAGCGGTAGAGGGCGAGCATCAGCTGGCCCCAGAACCGTTCCCGCAACGGGTGGTCGCGGGTCAGCTCGCGCAGCTCGGCGACCAGCTCCACCGCCCGCCCGGCCGCCAGGTCGGCGTCCACCCGCTGCTCCAGCACGCCGAGCCGGTCCTCCAGCAGCGGCGCGATCGCGCTCGCGTGCACCGCGTCCGACTTCACGTCCGGCAGCGGCGCACCGCGCCACAGGTCCAGCGCCTCGTGGTAGCGGCCCGCCGCCGTCAGCGCCCGGTAGCGGTGCAGGTCGAGCCGGTCGGGGTGCACGTCGAGCAGGTAGCCGCCGGACGCGGCGCGGACCGCGTCCGGCTCGCCGAGCGCCTGCCGCAGCCGGGTCACCACCATGTGCAGGGTGGCCCGCGCGCGGCTCGGGTTCGGCGCGCCCGACTCCCACAGGATCTCCACCAGCTCGTCCACCGGGACGACCTTGTTGGCCCGCAGCAGCAGCACCGCCAGCAGGGTGCGCACCTTGCCCGAGGGGAACCGGACCGGCTCGCCGTCCCGCCGGACCTCCAGCGGTCCCAGCACGCTGAACTCCATCGTCATCGCACACCCCCGGGACCGGTCGCCGGGGCAGGTCCGGCGGGCGGCAGGGGCTCCCGTCCGCCGACCCGCACGCGCGGCGGACCGGGGAACCCGAACTGGACAGACACGAACAACTCCAACCAGGTGAGTCCGCTGTGAGCCGAATGTGAGCCGACTCGCGCAGAGTGGACGTCGTTCACCACCGCTCCCAGGAGCCACGCGCCGGCGAATCGGTTCGAGGGGGGTCCGCCGGCCGACAGGTCCGCGTGTCGCAGTCAGGGGGGCCGATACGCGGACCGGCTCGCGGTGGTGGCGCCGCCGCCGCAGGTGCTCTCGACGCTCCCCCATCGGAGCACCTGCGGTGACGGCTCGGTTGTCGTGTTCGCCGCGGTGGTCGCGCGGCTGTGGCGGCACCCGTTCCCGTCGTCCCGGAACGGGGCGGGGTGCCCCGGTCGCTGCGTGCCGGTTCCTCCTCGTGGTCTGCGTTCCGGCGGGATGTGCGTTCCGGCGGGATGTGCCGCCGGACGCCGGCGGGGTCAGCGCAGTGCGGCCACCTTCCCCCGCAGCTCGTCCGTTGCGCCGTGGTCCAGCTCGTCCGAGATGACCAAGGTTCGCCCCTACGCTTTCACGGGCTGCGTGGTGGTCGCAGGCCAACCCGCGTGTGTCACCGAGTCGGCCCAGGGTGGCGGCCTGCCTGGTGGCGGCGACCCGGTTGCGGGTGAGCCCGCGGCTGCGGTCGAACCTCCCAGCCCGCACGTCCCCGCACGTCCCCGCACGGCTTCGAGCGACTTCGAGCGACTTCGAGCGAAAGGCCCCGCCGCGGCGGGGCCTTTCGCGTGTCCGGGCGTTCCGCCGAACTCAGTCCGGCTGGATCCAGGCGACCTGGATCCGCTGCTGCCCCAGCTTGCGGGTGACCAGCGTGCCCCGGCCGGGGGGCTGCGGCGACGCCTTGAGGTTGCCCACGATCGCGCCCTCCTCCTTCGAGCCGGAGCCGACCAGGATCGGGGCCGAGATCTCCTTGAGCTTGCCCAGGATCGGGTCGTACAGGGCGCGCGAGACACCACCCATGCGGCGGACCGCGACGATGTGCAGGCCGACGTCCTTGGCCTGCGGGATGAACTCCGACAGCGGCTGCAGCGGGTTCTGCGCGCCCTGCGGTGCCACCAGGTCGTAGTCGTCCACCACCACGAACAGCTCCGGGCCCTTCCACCAGGAGCGGTTCTTCAGCTGCTCCTGGGTCACGTCCGGACCGGGCAGCCGGCCCGCCATCGAGCCGCGCACGTCCTTGACCATGTCGGTGAGCTGCGCCGACGACACCGCGTAGGACAGCAGGTGGTCCGTCTCGATGTAGCCCAGCATGGTGCGCCGGTAGTCCACCAGCATGATCAGCGCCTCGTTGGAGGTGTAGCTGTTCATGATGCCGCGGACGATGGTGCGCAGCAGGTTCGTCTTGCCGGACTCGCCGTCGGCCAGGCACATGAAGTGCGGGTCGGCGTCGAAGTCCAGGTAGACCGGTGCCAGCGCGTCCTCGTTGACGCCGATCGGCACCAGGTGGCCCCGGTTCGGCCGCTGCTGCTGCACCTGGGCCATGAAGTCGGCGTGCGGCAGCAGGTCGGGCAGCAGGCGGACCTGCGGCGCGCGCCGGCCGCGCCAGGCGCCGTTCACCTTGGCGATCATGTCCTGCACGCCCGCCGCCACGTTCTCCGCGTCGGAGGACGCGTCGATGCGCGGCAGCGCGGTCAGGAAGTGCAGCTTCTGCGGCGACAGACCGCGGCCCGGCCGGCCCGCCGGGATGTTCACCGCGACCTTGCGGTCCACGTCGGACTCGCTCGGGTCACCGAGCCGCAGCTCGAACCGGGTGCCCAGCAGGTCCTTCATCGCGGGACGGATCTCCGCCCACCGGTTGGCCGCGACCACGACGTGCACGCCGTACGACAGGCCCTGCGCGGCCAGCGCCTGGACCTGCGGCTCCAGCGTCTCGAACTCCTGCCGGAAGTTCATCCAGCCGTCGACCACCAGGAACGCGTCGCCGAAGTCGTCGTCCCGGATCTCGCCGCGCCGCTTGCGGTTGCGGAACTCGACCATCGAGTCGATGCCCTGCGCGCGGAACCGCAGCTCCCGCTCGGAGATCAGCCCGGTCAGCTCGGCCACCATCCGGCGGGCCTTGTCCACGTCCAGCCGGGAGGCGAAGCCGCCGACGTGCGGCAGGTTCTCCAGCGCGGCGAGCGTGCCGCCACCGAGGTCGAGGCAGTAGAACTGCACTTCCTCGGGGGTGTGGGTGAGCGCCATGGACGTGATCAGGGTGCGCAGCATCATCGACTTGCCGGACTGCGGACCGCCCACCACCGCGCCGTGGCCGGCCGCACCGGAGAAGTCCGCCCACAGCAGGTCGCGGCGCTGCTCGAACGGCTTGTCCACCACGCCCAGCGGCACCTGGAGCTTGCTGTTGGAGAAGAAGCCGGGCGAGGTCAGGCCCCGGTCCTCGGTCGCCTGCAACGGCGGCAGCAGGGTGTCCAGCGACGGCGGCTCGTTCAGCGGCGGCAGCCACACCTCGTGCGCCGGCGGGCCCTGGCCCACCAGCCGCTCGACGATGACCTCCAGCTCGCTGGGCTCGTTGCTGTCGTCCTCCTTCTTCGCCTGCTTGACCGGCTCCAGCGGCTTCACCGGCTCCTTGGGGATCTCGACGTAGTCCGGCACGAAGAACCGGGGCCGCTTGTCGCTGGACACCACGGCCGACGGACCGGCCACCTGGATGCCGGCGGGCCGGTACGGGCCGGACACGTACAGCGCCTTGAACCGGGTCAGCGGCGAACCCTGCACGCCCAGGTACCCGGAACCGGGGATGGGCGGCAGTTCGTAGGCGTCGGGCACCCCGATCGCGGCGCGCGACTCGGCGGCGGAGAACGTCTTCAGACCGATCCGGTAGGACAGGAAGGTGTCCAGACCGCGCAGCTTGCCCTCCTCCAGGCGCTGCGAGGCCAGCAGCATGTGCATCTGGAGCGACCGGCCGACGCGGCCGATCTGGAGGAAGATGTCGATGAAGTCCGGCTTCGCGGTCAGCATCTCGGAGAACTCGTCGATGCAGATGAACAGCGCGGGCAGCGGGTCCAGGTCGGCGCCGTTCTCGCGTGCCTTCTCGTAGTCCCAGACGTTCTTGTAGTTGCCCTTGGCCAGCACCTCCTGGCGCCGCGACACCTCGCCCGCGATGGCGTCCTTCATCCGGTCGACCAGGGTCAGGTCGCCCGCCAGGTTGGTGATGGTCGCGGCGACGTGCGGGGCCTTGTCCAGGCCCAGGAACGTCGCGCCGCCCTTGAAGTCGACCAGGATCATGTTGAGCGTGGTCGACGAGTGCGTCGCCAGCAGGCCCAGCACGAGCGTGCGCAGGAACTCCGACTTGCCGGAACCGGTCGCGCCGATGCACAGGCCGTGCGGGCCCATGCCCTCCATGGCCGCTTCCTTGATGTCGAGCTCGACCTGCTGGCCGAACTCGCCGATGCCGAACGGCACCCGGTAGCGGTCGCGCACCGGCCGGGGCCGCCACGCCTGCTGCACGTCGAAGGTCATCGGGTCGCCGTGCAGCCCGAGGAACTCGATCAGCGGCGGGTTGTTGCTCATCGACAGCGGGTCCTCGTCGCTGCCACCCGCCTCGACGCCGCCGACCCGGTACGGCGCGAGCCGGCGCGCCAGCGCCTCGGCCTCCACCACGGACAGCCAGTCCGGGGCGCCGAACCACTCGACGCCGCTGGCGCTGCGCGCGCCGAGCTTGCCGTCCTCGATCACCAGCCGCAGGCCGCGCCGCGCGGTCAGGTTGCCCAGCGACTCCGAGAGGTCCATCAGGGTGACCCCGACCAGGCCCTCCTCCAGGATGATGGCCTCTTCCCGGGTGACGTCGCCGTCGTCGATCACGATCACCACGTGCGGCTGGTCGGCCGGCGGCGGCGCGTTGCGGGTGAACCGCTGCCGGTCGCGCAGCTGCTCGTCGAGCATCTGCTCGACCTCGGCGAGCGAGCCCGCCATCATCCGCATCTGGCCGATGCCGTCCACGATGTTCGGGTGCTGCACGTGCGGCAGCCACTTCATCCACTCCCACTCGGCCTTGGTGCGGCCGGTGGTGACCACCGCGATCAGCAGGTCGTCCGGCGAGTGGAAGGTCGCCATCTGGGCCAGCAGGGCGCGGGCCAGGCCGCGCTTCTCGTTGATCTCCCCCAGCAGGCCGACCGCGGCGAAGCCGCGCAGCGCGATGGAGATCGGCAGGTCGGGCACCAGCGAGTGGGCGCGCACGAACCGGCGCAGCGCCAGCGTCGCGATCGGCTCCAGCTCCTCCACCGGGCCGGTCTGCGGCGGCACCAGGCGGGTCGCCAGCCGCTGCGAGCCGCGACCGGCGCGCAGGTGGCAGAAGTCCGGGTCGTTCTGCCGGCGCTCCCACATCCGCCGGGTGGTGGCCAGCGACCACAGCATCTGCGGGTCGGGGTGCACCCACTCCCGCTCGGCGCGCTGCTCGTTGGCGGCCTCGCGGGCGCGGTCCCGCATCTGGCCGAGGTACCGCAGGTAGTCCTTGCGGTCCTCGTTCATCTCGGCCTTCTTCTGGCCCTTGCCCGAACCCATGCCGCCCGCCATCATGCCGATGGTGGAGATCATCATCATGCCCGGCATGATCATCGCGGCGGGATTCTTGTTGCTGTAGCTGAACATCAAGACCATCATCCCGACGGACGACACGATCATGACGGCCGGCATGGCCTTCATCATGATGTTGCCGGGGATGATCCTGGGCACCTCGGGCGGTGGTTCGAGGTGGACCTCGCCGCCGGGCGGGCGGGGAGCAGCAAGGCGTGCCGTGCGCTTGAACTGCAACGTGCTCACCTAACAGGCACCTCTTCACACTCTCGTACCTACGCACGCGGGGGTGCGCCCACCAGTCGCAACGACACTATGGCGCATCGCTTCCCCCGGCGAAGGTGGGTCCGGCAAAATCGCCGGCGGACGTGTTGCGCCGAACCGCCCTGATGAGACGCGCGCTGCGGCCATACTTGGGGCCGCCCGGTGGGCGGCCGAGCGGACGAATAAGGTCGGCACGGCCCACAAGCACACACGTGATCAGGACTTAGGGGGCGCTGGTGGCGACCGGTACGACGGTGTTCAGCCGGGTTACGGTGGTTGCGCCGCGAACGCGTATCGACGTCGCGCTGCCCGCCGACGTCGCGGTGGCCGACCTGCTGCCGATGCTGCTGGACATGGCCAAGGAGGCCACTCCGGACGGTGGCGTGCGGCACGGTGGGTGGACGCTGGCCAAGCTGGGCGACAGCCCGCTCGACCCGAGCCGCACGCTGGCCTCGCTCGGCGTGGTGGACGGCGAGCTGCTGCAGCTGCGCAAGCGCAACGAGAACCCGCCGCCCCCGCTGTACGACGACGTGGTCGACGCGATCGCCGAGTCGGACCCCGACAGCTTCCGGCCGTGGACCAAGGACACCGCCCGCCGGTACGGCCACATCGCGGGCGCGCTGGCGCTGATCGTGGCGGCCGTCGCGGTGCTGCTGTCCGGCCCGCTGGTCGGCGGCAGCGGCCTGTGGCCGGCGATCTGCGCGGGCGCGACGGCGATCGTGGCCCTCGCGGCGGGCGCGGTGATCGCCCGCTCCTACAACGCGGTCGGCACGGGCGTGCTGATCGCCGCCGCCGGCGGCCTGCCGATGGCCTACGTGGCGGGCCTGTACACCGTGCCGGGCGCGATCGGCCGGCCGAACCTGCTGCTGGCCAGCGTCCTGGTGCTGATCTTCGCGTCCGCCGCGATCCTGCTCATCGGGCGCGGCATCACGGTGTTCATCGCGGCGGCCACCGCGGGCGCGCTGAGCGGCCTGGCGTTCCTCATCGGCATCTTCGTGGACCACCCGGTGGTCGGGATCGCGGCGGCCACCGCGGCGGTGTCGCTGGCGGCGCTGTCCATGCTGCCCCGGCTCACCATCCAGCTGGCCAAGCTGCCGCTGCCGACCGTGCCGGGCAGTGCCGAGGACCTCAAGGAGGACACCGGCTTCCCGGAGTACGCGGTGATCGAGCGGCGCACCGCGAACGCCCACGAGTACCTCACCGGCATGATCATCGGCTGCGGCGGCATCGCCGCGGTGTTCTCGGTGATCGCGGCGGGCGCCGACACCGTCTTCGGCCCGATCCTGGCGATCGTGGTCACCCTGGTCCTGCTGCTGCGCGGCCGGGCGTACGCCAACGGCGCGCAGGCGGTGGCCCTGCTGGTGTCCGGCATGGTCGCGGGCACCGGCGTGCTGGTCGGGTGGCTGGTGGAGTCGAGCCCCGGCGACCGGCTGCTGTTCGTGTTCGGCACCCTCGTGGTGGTCGGCGCGGGCGCCCTGGTGCTCGGGGTGATCTTCCCCCACCAGAAGTTCTCGCCCGTGCTGCGCCGCACCGTCGACGTGCTGGAGGCCATCCTGATCGCCGCGGTGCTGCCGCTGGCGCTCGCCGTGATGGACCTGTACGTGGCGATGCGCCAGCTGATCCCGGCGTGACCCGATGAACCGGACCGCACGCAAGGTCGCCGCCGCGACCGCCGTGGCACTGACCCTGGTGACCTCGCCCGGCGCGTACGCGCAGCCGGCGACGACCACCGCGCCGACCCGGCCGAACTCCGTTCCGCCGCCGGTCGACATGAGCTACCTCAAGCCGTTCAAGCCCCCGGCCGAAGACGTCAACTACACCCAGAAGACCCTCTGCATCACCTCCGGCACCGGCGACCGTCCGATCCCGAACAAGCCGTGGGGCCAGATGCAGCTGCGGCTGGAGGAGGCGCACCGCTTCGCCACCGGCGCGGGCGTCAAGCTGGCCGTCATCGACACCGGCGTGAACGCCAACCACCCGCGGCTCAAGGGCCGGGTGACCGGTGGCGGCGACTACGTGGAGACGGAGAAGGGCGGCACGTTCGACTGCGACGGCCACGGCACCGAGGTGGCGGGCATCGCGGCGGCGAGCAAGGACGACGCGACCGGGTTCGTCGGTGCGGCGCCGGAGGCGGAGATCATCGCGTTCCGCCAGACCAGCGACCACTACCACTTCGAGGACCCGGCCAAGGTGGACAACCGCGCCTCGGCGGGCAAGGTCCGCACCCTGGCCGAGGCCATCGTGGCCGCCGTGGAGGCCGAGGCGAAGGTCGTCAACATCTCGCTGACCGCCTGCGAGCCGCCGCACGAGCCGAGCGAGCAGGAACGCGAGCTGCAGGCCGCGATCCACTGGGCGGTCAACGAGAAGAACGTCGTGATCGTGACGGCGGCGGGCAACATCGGCAAGCCCGAGGACGGCTGCTCGGTGCAGAACGACAACCAGAACATCGACAACGTCAACGTCGTCGCGTCCCCGCCGTGGTACTCCGACAACGTGCTGTCGGTGGCCTCCATGAGCGTGACCGGCGTCGTGTCGAGCTTCTCCGTCTGGGGCCCGTGGGTCAGCGTCGCGGCACCGGGCGAGGACATCACCACGCTGGACCCGGCCGGCCAGGGCCTGTCCAACGTGCGCCTCGACGAGCGCGGCGGGGCCAACCGCATCCAGGGCACCAGCTTCGCGTCGCCGTACGTGGCGGGCGTGGTGGCGCTGGTGCGCCAGCGCTTCCCGGACCTCAACGCGCGTCAGGTGATGGAGCGGATCAAGGCGACGGCCCAGCACCCCGGCAACCCGAACGGCCGGGACCACAAGATCGGCGCCGGCATGATCAACCCGGTGGCGGCGCTGACCGCGGAGCTGCCGTCGGAGAAGGGCGCGAAGCCCAGCGCGCCGGCCCAGGTGATGACCGACCTGGACCCGCTGGAGCCGCCGAACCACACCCCGCTGATCGTGGCGCTGTCCGGTACCGGCGCGGGCGTGGGCCTGCTGCTCCTGACCCTGTTCATCGTCCACACCGTCAACCGCAACCGCGCCCGCCGCACCCCGGTCAAGCGCAGCGTCAGCTAGCTGTCGGGCGGGGCGTGAGCCGAGCCGCGGCGACCTACGGACACGAAGAACGGGCCTCCCGACCGGGGGGCCCATTCCGGTTCGTACGGTGGATCCGGATCAGTCGTCCTCGCCGACGATCGGCGGAGCGGTCTTCTTGGGCTTGCCGAACAGCTCCTCGGTGGTCCCGGTGATCCGGACCTTGGACTTGTGGTCCTTGTCGCCGCCCTGCTGGCCGCCCGCGCCCATGCCGCCCATCATGCCGCCGCCGACCATGCCGCCGGCCACACCACCGTGCGCCGCGCCACCGCCGCCGGCCGCGGCCGCAGCGGGTCGTGGCCCGGCTTCGGAAGGTCGGGGCTCCTGGACGGCGGTCGAACCCCCCGGCGCGAGCCGGGTCTCCGGCGCCGGGCTGCCACCGGGAACACCGCCACCCGCGACACCGCCACCGGGAACCCCGCCACCACCGACGCCACCACCACCGACACCGCCACCACCGCCGGGGGAAGCGCCGCCCGTCGCACCACCGGCCGGCGGGCCGCCTGCCGCCGCACCACCGGAACCGACCGCACCCGCCACCGCGGCACCGCCACCGGCGGGCTTGTCGGAGCCGGGCTTCGCGGGCTCGGTGAACGTCCAGTCCTGCTCCGGGTACTTGTGCTCCATCTTCACGTCGGCGAAGCCGGAGGCGCCCGACACCCCGTCGCACAGCCGCAGGAACGCCTCCAGGACGTCCCGCACGGACTCGTGGAGCTCCTTCGCCGGGTCGCGCAGCTCCTCCAGGGCCTCGACCACCCGCCGGTCCCCGTCCAGCGGCAGGGCGGCCGCGCCGGACACGGTGTCGGCGGCCTCGGCGAACACCCGGGACATGTCCTCGACGATGTCCCGGATCGCGTCGGCCGTCTGGTCGAGCGCGTCGCCCATGGCGTGCATGGCGTCGGACATGTCGTGCCCGGCCAACCCGACCGACTGCATGTGCGCCACGAAGGAATCGGCGTCCTTGCCCTGCCAGGCCGAGTCGAGCCTGCCCAGCGGCTTGGTCAGGTCCCGCGTCACGTGCTCGGCGACCAGCCCGGCCTTGCGCCACCGCCCGGCCTCGTCGTGCAGGTCGTTCCACGACCCCACCACCGGGGTGAAGTAGTCCTCCACCAGGTCCTGCACGCCCAGCCGGCGGCTGACCCCGGACAGGTAGTCCAGCTCCGGCCCGACCGCGGCGGCGATCTGCCGGCCGTCCTCGCCGCGCGTCACGAGCCCCCCAGCCGTCGGTCCGCCTTCTTGATCAACGCCAGGGCCTCTTCGTCCTGCGAGCCGTAGTGCTCGGCCACCTCGTGCAGGCCGCGCGCCGCCGACGCCAGCACCTCGCAGGCCCGGTCCAGCTGCTGGTCCAGCACGCCCGCCGCGCGGCGGTACGCCTCGGCGCTGCGCAGGGTCCGGCCGAGTTCGCCGAAGCTCTCCGGGCGCACCGGGGCGGAGCGCAGTTCGGCGCGGGCGCGGGACAGCTCCTCCGCGGCCTCGTCCACGCGCTCGGCGTACAGCTCGACCCAGCGCGCGTCCACGGCGATCCTGCCGGTGCGCGCCGGGGCGGCGGGTCGTGACACCTCGTTCAAACCGGACACCTCCCTGCCCCCTGTGACGGTGCCCGACCGGGGTCGGTTCCGCCGAAGGGAGCAGGAAGGCCGATCAGCCGCCGGACGCCTTCTTCTGCTGGTCCTCCGGCAGCTGGCTGAGGTTCTTCGGCACCGGGATGGAGTCCCAGCTGCGCGCCGCGTCGGTCCGGTTGAGCTGCGGGCCGTTGGGCAGCAGGCGCAGGATGGCCTCCGGGCCCGGCGTGAACTGGTCGCCCAGGCCCAGCGCGCCGCTGACCACGGTGTCCGGGATGCCGTACTTCACGCCGCGGCCGGTGACCAGGTGGATCGGGCCGCTGCGGAAGTCCTGGGTGGACGTCGCCGAGCGGACCACGGCCGACTTGCCGGGCGCCATCATGAACTTGCCCACCACCTCGCCGGTCGCGCCGACCTGGTTGATGTCCACGGCGACCGCGTCGCCGGGCACCGGCAGGGACGGCGCGATGGTGACCTGGGTGTGCTGGGACCTGTTGTCCGCGTTGACGTTCTCGGCCCGCCAGTTCAGGCACACCACCCGGTTGTTCTGGTTGGGCTCCAGGGTGTCCGGCACCTCGGTCGGGTAGTCCAGGAAGTCCAGCGGCTGGGCCGGCTTCTTGGTGTCGATGCGGGCGATGTCGACCCGCTTGGCGTCCGCGCCCTGCGCGTAGGCGGCGCGGATCAGGTCGCCGGCCGCCCGGCTGATCTCCTGGAGCGCGTCCTTCAGCGCCACGTAGAACACCGGGTCGGCACCGGTGCGCACGACCTCGATCACGTCGCCGACCTCCAGGTTGGCGCCGGTGATGTAGTTCACCTGGTCGCCGAGGCCGGGGATCTCCGGCGCCCGCAGCGGCTTCGCCTCGGGGATCGCGTTGAGCAGGCCGGAGCTGATCGCGCGGACCGTCTTGCCGCGCAGGTTGAGCGCGGTCAGCACGTCCGCCTTGGTCAGGTCCACCTTGGCCCGCACGGTCGACGTCGAGGTGATCTTCGAGTTCACCGGGGCCTTGTAGATCAGGTACGCCTGCTTGTCGTCGGTGCCCGCGCGGACCAGCAGCGCCTTGTTGCCGTCCAGCAGTCGGCCGCCGCTCATGCCGGCCAGCACGGTGGTCTCGAACTTGCCCTTGGACGCCGGGTTGTTCAGCGTGTCGTCCAGGTCGAGCGTGTCGCACACGCCCCACTCGGGGCCGATCCGCTCCTCCGGCTTGGCGGGCAGCACGTCCGGGCCGTCCGGGATACCGGTCAGCCTGCCCTTGGGCAGCCGTGCCAACGCCTTCTCGGTGACCAGCTTCGGGGCGCCGCCGGCGGCCGACGGGGCCGCGTTGAGCCCACCGGCCTGCGCGTCGCCGCCGCCGACGCCCTGCTGGGACTTGTCCGGGCTCTGCGTGTTGAGGATCAGCAGCCGGGCGGACGCCAGGTTCGTCATCGGGATCAGCTGGGTGGGGCCGCGCCGCACCACGTAGACCTGGCCGGTCTCCTTGCTGATCGCGATCTGGGTCTCGTCGTCGATCTTCGGGTCCGGCGAGAAGAAGCCGAACACCAGGAAGCCGATCAGGCCGATCACACCGAGGATGACGCCCACCGCGGTCGCGCGCGAGTGCGTGCGCATCGGGTCGTGCAGCATCACCGCGTCTCTGCGGACCAGGGCGGACTGCATCCTGCGCAGCACGAAGCGGTAGGCCTGGACCTGTGACTTGGTGGTGGGTGTTGATGCCATTCTCGGCTCGCTGCTCTCCCAGTCGCGGTACGGTCTGCACGATAGCCGGACGGCGGGTGGCGCGTGTGCGGGTTGGTCAGACCCGATCGGTCCACCGGCCGAACGCCGACGGGAAAGAGAACCAGATCGGATGTCCGTGACCACCCCACATCCGGGCCCGCCCAACCCCGCCATGGCGCGCGCCCAGGCCGCCGGGGGCGCCGTGCGCGCCGCCCTGCTGCGGGCACGCCGCCGCGCCACCGGGGCCAGCCTCGGCGCGCTGCCGGTCGCCAACCTGGTGGTCCTGGAGGTCGGCGTCGCGGTGGGCCTGATCCTGCTCGCGATCGGCACCACCGGCGACGGGATCGCGCCCGGCCTGATGTACACGGCGGGCGGCATCGTGCTGATCTCGCTGATCCTCGCGTTCACCCGCTCGCGCGGCCGCTGGCTGACCCAGTGGATCGGCCTGGTCGTCCGCTACAACTTCCGCGGCCACACCCGCACCGCCAAGCGCGCCGGCCCGGTGGAGATGAAGCCGCCGTCGGAGGAGGAGTCGTCGGTCATCGGACCGGACGACCCCAGGGTGGCGCTGCTGCGGCTGGCCGTGCCGGACCTGGTGGTGGCCAAGGGCGTCGACCACGAGCGCCGTCCGCTGGGCATGGCCTGGCACCAGGGCGCGTGGACGGCCGTGCTGCTGGTCGACCCGGCGCCCGGCCTGATCACCGCAGTGGGCAGTGCGCCGGCGCTGCCGCTGGGCGCGCTCGCGCCCACGCTGGAGGACCGGGGTGTCGTGCTGGACGCGATCTCGGTGATCTGGCACTGCTACCCCGGCAGCGCGGCGCTGCCGCCGAACTCCCCGGCGCTCAACTCGTACATGGAGGTGCTGGGCCCGCTGCCGGCGGCGTCCCGGCGCACCACGTGGATCGCGGTCCGGCTGGACCCGAGGCGGTGCGCGGCGGCGATCCGGGAGCGCGGCGGCGGCGTCGTCGGCGCACACCGGGCGCTGATCGGCGCGCTGTCCCGGGTCCGCAACGCGCTGGAGTCGGCGGGCGTGGCGATCCGGCCGCTGGACTCGGACGAGCTGATCCGGGCCGGCATCTCGGCCGCCGAGCTGACCTCGGTGGCGGGCTCGAACAACCCGGTGTCGCTGCGGGAGAAGTGGTCCGGGGTCACGGCGGGCGGTGTCGGGCACGCGTCGTACGCGATCACCGGCTGGCCCGCCAAGGGGATGCGGAACAACCTCAACGCGCTGACCGGGGTGCGGGCGCTGTCCTCGACGCTGTCCATGACGATCTCGCCGAGCAGCGAGCAGGGCCAGGTCGGGCTGCGCGGCATGGTGCGGGTGTCCGCCCGGACGCCGTCCGAGCTGGACCGCGCGGACGACCGGCTCAAGGCGTTGGCGGACAAGCTCGACATCACGCTGACCCCGTTGAACGGCCTCCAGGTCGCGGGCCTGGCCGCCACCCTGCCGCTCGGAGGTGTCGCGTGAGCAATTCCAGGCTGCTGGACACCCGGGGCCAGGGACGGGGCGTCGCACCGGAGTTCCTGGTCGCGCCGCAGCTGCTGGACGTGGTGTCGCCGTCGGGCGACCGGGGCGGCATGGTGCTCGGCTCGGGCATGAAGGGCGAGCCGCTGACGATCTCCGTGCTGCGGTCCGCGCCGACCCGCATGGTCGTGGTCGGCGGGCTGTACCTGGCGCGGCAGATCGCGCTGCGGGCCATGGCGACCGGGGCGTGGATCATCATCGCGACCGGCCGGCCGCAGGCGTGGCAGCCGGTGGTGCGGGCGGCGGGCAACGGCCCGGACGGTCGCCCGTCGCCGCTGGTGCAGCTGCGCCGGCTGAGCCCGGTGGAGCTGCCCCGCCCGTCCGAGGACAGCCCGCTGCTGGTCGTGCACGACGGCGGCCACGTGCCGCAGGAGCTGTTCCCGCCGCGTTCCCCGTGGCAGACGACGATGTACGTGCTGCCGTACCTGCACCCGCAGGCGGCGAGCACCGCGAACACCGCGGACCTCGTGCTGCTGCAGCGGCTGCCGGTCGGCCAGGCGCAGCTGGCGAGCCAGATCTGGCGGCTGCCGCCCCAGATGGCGCACCAGCTCACCACGTTGAAGGACGACCAGGTGATCGCGCTCGGCGCGAACCTGTGGCGTCCGCTGCGGCTGGTGACCACGCCGGGTGAACAGCAGATCCTGGGCGCGGTCCGGCGCGGCGACTGACCGCGCCGACCCGCTGACCGGCACCGACCGGCACTCTGACCCGCACCGACGGTGCCCCGGACGCGCGTCCGGGGCACCGTCGTCTTTCACCGCGCTGTCGTCACGGTCCGCAGTGATTCGTTCACAGCGCGAATAAGTTCTGTGGACGGGCCATTGGTCTGATGTTCGGCGTCTCTTCTTGCGCGGCCCCGCAGGGCGAACTAGGACTGACTCACCGTGTCCGACCGGTTTCGCCGGGCGAATCCGGCCAGGCGCCACCCTGCGAAAGAGGAGACCCCTGCCATGGGAGACGTTCGCTCGTCCTGGGCCAGACGACTGGCCGGTGCCGGTCTGGCCGCCGGCACGGCGTTCGCGGTGACCGCCGCACTCACCGGCTCCACCGCCACCGCCGAAGGCGACATCCGCGGCCTCGGCGCCGGGAACTCGGTGAAGGACAGCTACATCGTGGTGCTCAAGGACGCGGGCACCCACAGCGTCACCGCGTTGAGCGCCAAGTACCAGGCCAACGTGAAGCACACCTACACCAGCGCCCTGCGTGGTTTCTCCGCGACCATGACCGAGGCGCAGGCCCGCAAGCTCGCCGCCGACCCGTCGGTGTCGTACGTGCAGCAGGACGCCGAGGTGAAGCTCTCCGGAACCCAGGCGCCCACCCCGTCCTGGGGCCTGGACCGGATCGACCAGGCCGCCCTGCCGCTGGACAACTCCTACACCTACCCGAACGAGGGCGAGGGCGTCACCGCCTACATCATCGACACGGGCATCCGCTTCTCGCACACCGACTTCGGCGGCCGCGCCACGTCGGGCCGCGACACCGTGGACAACGACAACGACTCCACCGACTGCAACGGCCACGGCACGCACGTCGCGGGCACCGTCGGCGGCACCAAGTACGGCGTGGCGAAGAAGGCCAAGCTGGTCGGCGTCCGGGTGCTCAACTGCGCCGGGTCCGGCACCTACGCGGGCGTCATCGCGGGCATCGACTGGGTGACGGCGAACGCGGTCAAGCCGGCCGTGGCCAACATGTCGCTGGGCGGCGGCGCGGACGCGACCGTCGACCAGGCGGTCCGCAACTCCATCGCGGCGGGCGTGACCTACGGCCTGGCGGCGGGCAACGACACCGGCGCGAACGCGTGCAACACCACGCCCGCGCGCACCACCGAGGGCATCACCGTCGGCTCGACCACGAACACCGACGCGCGCTCGTCGTTCTCGAACATCGGCACCTGCCTGGACATCTTCGCGCCGGGCTCGAACATCACGTCGGCCTGGTACACCGACGACGCGGCCACCAACACCATCAGCGGCACCTCCATGGCCACCCCGCACGTGGTCGGCGCGGCGGCGGTCTACCTGGCCGCGAACCCCTCGGCGACCCCGCAGCAGGTCCGGGACGCCCTGGTCGACGGCGCCACCAACGGCGTGGTGACCGGTGCCGGCACCGGCTCGCCCAACAAGCTGCTGCGACTGGTCGGCACCACCCCGCCGCCCACCGGCTGCCCGGCGAAGACCAACGCCACCGACGTGAACGTCCCGGACCAGGGCACCGGCGCCAGCACCATCACCATCGCCGACTGCGCGGGCAAGGCCGGCTCGGCCGCCACGGTGGAGGTGCACGTCAAGCACACCTACCGCGGTGACCTGTCGATCGACCTGGTCACGCCGAGCGGTGCGGTCAAGCAGCTCAAGGTGACCAGCGGCTCCGACGGCGCGGACAACGTCGACGCCACCTACGCGCTGAACCTGTCGGCGGAGAACGCGAACGGCAACTGGCAGCTCCGGGTGCGCGACGCGTACAGCCAGGACACCGGCTACATCGACACCTGGACGCTCGACCTGTAACGGAGCAGCCGTCCGGAACGAGCCACCCAACGCGGTCCCTCACCCACTTCCGCCGGGTGAGGGACCGCTCCTCGTCGGGTGAGCCGTGGGTCCGGCAACGCCGCCCGACCGCCTAACACCGCCGCCCGGCAGCCTCTTCGGCGTGCACCGCGCGGTCCCGGCACGCCCGCAGCGCCTCCAGCACCCGCGGCCACGTGCAAGGCGGGTCGGTGTCGCGGTTGTGCGCGGCGATGCGGCGACGTTCCTCGTGGTCGCCGGCCAACCGCACCAGAGCCCCGACGAGATCGTCGGACAGCAGCCCCTCCACGCCGTCCCGCACGAAGTCCGCCACCCCGGTCCCCGGCCGCGCGATCACCGGCACCCCGGCCGTGCGCGCCTCCAGCGCCGCCAGCCCGAACGCCTCGGCGACCGTCGGGTTGACGAACACGTCCGCGCCGGACAGCAGCCGCCTGATCGCTTCGCGGTCCAGCCGCCCCGGCAACGTCACCCAGTCCATCCCGTGCCGCCGCAGGTACCGCCGCATCGCGGGCATCTGCGGCCCGGCCCCGACCACGGTCGCCCGCAGGTCGCCGATTTGCTCCCGCGCCTCGCGCAGCACGGACAGCAGGTGCATCGGCTGCTTCCGCGACGCCAGCCGCCCCACGGACACGACGTGCAGCGCGTCGTCCGGCCGCTGCTCCGCGACGCCCCGCCACAGCACCGGCGTGATGCCGTTGGGCACCACCGACACCTCGGCACCCGGCAGCGCCGCCCGCATCCGCTCGGCGGCGGCCGTGCTGACCGCGCCCCAGACCAACGGCCCGCGGCACCAGCCCTCCCACCGGTCCAGCCGGCGGTAGATGCGCTGCACCAACGGATCCCACATGCTGTGCACGACGGCGACCGTCGGCAGGCCCGACCTCAGCGCCGAGCTGATGCCGGACCACGCGAACGGTGAGACGGCGCCCACGTGCACGTAGACCACCTCCGGCCGCACGTCGGCCAGCAGGCGGTCCAAATGGCTGCCCGCGCGGGGGTGCACCGGTAGGTTGCCGGGAAGGCGCATGGCCACCCGGTGCACGGTGTAACCGGGTGGCTGTTCGGCGTCACGGGTGGCGGTGACGACGTGCACCCGTGCACCGGCCCGGCTTTGTGCGTCGGCCAGGCCGGCGACCTGCACCTCGATCCCGCCCAGGCGCGGGAGGAAGCAGTCGGTGACATGGATGATCGACACGGGTACTCCCGTCGGGCCGCCGAACAGATCAACTGACACTCTTACACCTGTGAGCCGAACGTGCGTGTTCTTTCACGCCCACCCAGATGACGAAGCCCTGTTGACCGGCGGGACGATGGCGCGGCTCGCGGCGGAGGGGCACCGGGTCGTGCTCGTCGTGGCGACCGCGGGGGAGCTCGGGCTTTCGGCGTCACAGCAGGACTTGGGCGTGGTGCGGACGCGGGAGGCGCACGTGTCGGCGAAGGCGCTGGGCTGCGCGCGCGTCGAGTTCCTCGGCTACCGGGACTCGGGGCTGGAGGGGACGCGGGGGTTCGCGCGAGCCGACGTGGCGGAGGCCGCGGGCCGGCTGGCGGAACTGCTGCACGAGGAGCGCGCGGACCTGCTCACCACCTACGACCCGACCGGCGGCTACGGGCACCCGGACCACGTGCAGGTGCACCGCGTGGGCGCGCTGGCGGCGGAACTCGCGGGCACACTGAGGGTGTGGGAGGCGACGGTCGACCGGACCCTGCTGCTGCGCGGGCTGCGGCTGGCCAGGCTGGCTCGCCGCTTCGACCTGACCCCGTTCAAGTCGGCGTACACCCCGCGCGCGGACATCACCCACACGGTGAACGTACGGCGCTACACCGACCAGAAGAGAGCCGCCTTGGCCGCCCACGCGACGCAGACCACCGGCGGCGACCAGACCAGGACCCTGACCGCCCTGCTGAGCCTGCCGAAACCACTGTTCCGCCTGGTCATGGGCACCGAGTGGTACATCGAACGCAAACGTTTGCGAGCCCGGTGAGCCCCGAATCAGAACCCCGCACAGCCGAACCGGGCACCGCCGAACCACGCACCGCCGGACCGGGCGCTACCGAACCGGCCCCGACCGAAGCCCGCACAGCCGAACCAGGCGCTACCGAAGCCCGCACAGCCGAACCGGACTCAGCCGAGCCGGGTACCGGTGCACGTCCCGCGCGGGTCGGCCCTCCGTCGAAGTCCCGCCGCCGGACCTGGCTGCGCGCCATCGCCTCCGCCGCATCGCTGGCCCTGGCCGCCTGGCTGGTCATCGCCCTGATCCCCACCATCGGCGGCGTCGGCTGGACGGCCATCGGCGAACGCCTCACCGACGTCGGCCCGGTCACCCTGCTCGGCCTCACCGCGCTCTGGCTGGCCGGCCTCTGGACCTACACCTACGTGCTCACCGGCTCGCTCCCCGGCCTGCGCAACACCCAGGCGTTCAGCCTCAACGCGGCCGGCAGCGCGGTCAGCAACCTGCTCCCGTTCGGCGGCGCGGCGGGCGTGGCGGTCACCGCGATGATGGCCGCGAGCTGGGGCCACACCGCCCGCGCGATCACCACCTCCACCATCGTCAGCGGCCTGTGGAACGCCCTGTTCCGGGTCACCCTCCCGCTGGTCGCGCTGGCCGTCCAAGGCGCGGCGGTCCTCGGCCGCGGCGTGCTGGCCGGCACCCTGGCCACCGCCGGCGCCCTGGTCGTGGCCACCGTCCTGCTGACCCGGCTGCGCTGGCTGGGCGGCCTGCTCAAGGGGCGGGCCGGTCGCTTCCTGGTCCGCCTGCACGGGGAGACCGCCCAGGTGATCCGGAACGGCTGGGTCGGCATGACCGCGGGCATGACCGCCTACCTGGTGCTCCAGGCCCTGCTGCTGTGGTGCTGCCTGGCCGTCACCGGCACCCAGCTGCCGATCCCCGCGCTGATCGCCGCGTTCGCGGTCAGCCGCCTGCTCACCCTCGCGGTGATCACGCCGGGCGGGTTCGGGGTCAGCGAGAACGGCACGATCGCGCTGCTGGTCGCGTTGGGCACGCCCGCCGCCCCGGCGGTCGCCGGGGTGCTGCTGTTCGCGTTCTTCACCTACCTCATGGAAATCCCGATGGGCGGTGTGGTGTGGCTCAGCTGGTCGGTGCGACGCGCACGTTCCGCGTGACCAGCGCCCGCGCGGCCAGGTCCGCGTCGTCGGGGTAGTCCACCCGCACGAGCGACAGGCCGTGCGGCGGCGCGACCGTCACCTCGCTCGACCTCGCGGACAGCGAGAGCAGGGAAGCGGGCCACGCAACGGGTTTGCGCCCCTCGCCGACGGCCAGCAGCGCCCCCACCAGGCTGCGCACCATCGAGTGGCAGAACGCGTCCGCCGACACGTGGGCGGTCAGCACGTCCCCGGAGCGCTGCCACGCCAGCCGCTGCAACTCGCGGATCGTGGTGGCCCCTTCACGCCGCCGGCAGAACGCGCAGAAGTCCCGCTCCCCCAACAACAACGCGGAAGCCTCGTTCAGCGCCTCCACGTCCAGCGGACGAGGCCACGCCAAGGTGTCCAGGCGCCGCAACGGATGCGCCCCGAAGGCCGCGTCCGTCACCCGGTACTCGTAGTGCCGCCGCAAGGCGGTGAACCGCGCGTCGAAAGCGGGCGGCATTACCCGCGCCGAGAACACCCGCACGTCGGCGGGCAGCGCACGGGCCAACCGGCGGGGCAGCGCGTCGACGTCCACTGTGGATGGCAGGTCGACGTGCGCCACCTGGCCGGACGCGTGCACGCCGGCGTCGGTCCGACCCGCCACGGTGAGGTCCACGTCCTCCCGCAGCACCATCGACATGGTGTCCTCCAGCACCCCGCACACCGTGCGCCGCGACGGCTGCCGCGCCCACCCGGAGAACTCGGTGCCGTCGTAGGCCAGGTCCAAGCGCACACGAACGAGCCCGTCGCCCCCGGTGGGGACGACGGGCTCGTCGGCGAACAGGTCCGTCAGGACTCGTCCTTCTTGCCCTCGGCCTTCGGCGCGTCGTCCTCGGCGCCCTCGGCGGGCTCCTCGGCGGCGTCCTTGGTGGCCGACTCGGGCGCGTCCGCGTCCTGGTCGGCGGCCTTGGTCTCCTCGTCCGCGGCCGGAGCGGCGGCCTTGGCGGCCTCGTCCTTGGCGAACTTGGTCTTGCGGGCGCGCTCGGCCTCGGCGGTGACGGTCTGCTCCTGCACCAGCTCGATCACGGCCATGGGGGCGTTGTCGCCCTTGCGCGGCAGCGTCTTGGTGATGCGGGTGTAGCCGCCCGGCCGACCCGCGAACTGCGGGCCGATCTCGGCGAACAGCTTGTGCACGATGTCCTTGTCGCGGATGACCTTGAGGATCTCGCGACGGTTGTGCAGGTCGCCGACCTTGGCCTTGCTGATCAGCTTCTCGGCGTACGGGCGCAGCCGCTTGGCCTTCGCCTCCGTGGTCGTGATCCGACCATGGGTGAACAGCGAAGTGGCCAGGTTGGCCAGCATGAGGCGCTCGTGGGCCGGCGAGCCCCCGAGACGGGGCCCCTTGGTGGGGGTAGGCATCGAATTGCTCCTCGGATTACTTTCTGATCCTCTGCTCCGGCCCGGCCGCTGGCGGCCTCAGAGCTGCTCGGTCTCCGCGTAGTCCTGGCCGTCGTCGTGGCTGTCCACGGTCGTGTCCGCGCCCCAACCCTCGGCGGGGTAGTCGGACGCGGCGGCCGACGGGTCGAACCCAGGGGGGCTGTCCTTGAGCGCCAGGCCGAGACCGACGAGCTTCATCTTGACCTCGTCGATCGACTTGGCACCGAAGTTCCGGATGTCCAGCAGGTCCGCCTCGCTGCGCGAGACCAGCTCGCCCACCGTGTGGATGCCCTCGCGCTTGAGGCAGTTGTAGGACCGGACGGTGAGGTCCAGGTCCTCGATCGGCATCGCGAACGCCGCGATGGTGTCCGCCTCGGCGGGCGAAGGTCCGATCTCGATGCCCTCGGCGTCGACGTTGAGCTCGCGCGCCAGGCCGAACAGCTCCACCAGCGTCTTGCCCGCCGAGGCGACGGCGTCGCGCGGCGTGATGGAGGGCTTGGTCTCGACGTCGAGGATCAGCTTGTCGAAGTCGGTCCGCTGCTCGACACGGGTGGCCTCGACCTTGTAGGTCACCTTCATGACGGGCGAGTAGATCGAGTCGACGGGGATGCGGCCGATCTCGGCACCGGCCTGCTTGTTCTGCACGGCGGGGACGTAGCCGCGACCGCGCTCGACCACGAGCTCGATCTCCAGCTTGCCCTTGCCGTTCAGGGTGGCGATGTGCAGGTCGGGGTTGTGCACCGTGACACCGGCCGGGGGCACGATGTCGCCGGCGGTCACCGCGCCCGGCCCCTGCTTGCGCAGGTACATGGTCACCGGCTCGTCCTCCTCGGAGCTGACGACCAGCTCCTTGAGGTTGAGGATGATGTCGGTGACGTCTTCCTTCACACCGGGGACGGTCGTGAACTCGTGCAGCACACCGTCGATGCGGATGCTGGTCACGGCCGCGCCGGGGATGGACGACAGCAGGGTGCGGCGGATGGAGTTGCCGAGGGTGTAGCCGAAGCCCGGCTCCAGCGGCTCGATGACGAACCGGGAGCGGGTCTCGTTGACCGCTTCCTCGCTGAGCGAGGGGCGCTGGGAAATCAGCACTGGGTTCTTCCTTTCCTATCCCCGGCGACCGCCATATGACGCCGGGAGACCGGTCGCGGGGACCGGCAAACGCGTGCGGCACACCATTCCGTGCCGTCGCGGGACCCGACTGGAGGGCCGCCCCCGCAAGACCGGGGACCGCCCTCCAGGAGGATCACTTCGAGTAGAGCTCGACGATGAGCTGCTCGGTGACGGGCGTGTCGATCTGCGCCCGCTCGGGCAGCTGGTGCACCAGGATGCGCAGGTTGGACTGCACGACCTGGAGCCACGCCGGGATCGGACGGTCGCCGAACGACGCACGCGCGGCCTCGAAGGGCAGCGTGGGCAGCGACTTCGGCTTCACGTCGATGATGTCGAACTTCGACACCCGGTAGCTGGGGATGTTCACCTTCTGGCCGTTCACGATGAAGTGACCGTGGCTGACCAGCTGGCGCGCCTGGCGGCGGGTGCGCGCGAGACCCGCGCGGTACACCACGTTGTCCAGGCGGGACTCCAGGATCTGGAGCAGGTTCTCACCGGTCTTGCCGGTGCGGCGGACCGCTTCCTCGTAGTAGCGGCGGAACTGCTTCTCCAGCACGCCGTACGTGTAGCGGGCCTTCTGCTTCTCCTGGAGCTGAAGCAGGTACTCGGACTCCTTGATCCGGCCGCGACCGTGCTGGCCGGGCGGGTAAGGGCGCCGCTCGAACGCCTGGTCGCCGCCGACGAGGTCGACCTTGAGCCGGCGCGAGATGCGGGTGGCTGGTCCCGTGTAGCGAGCCATGTGTGCTTACTCCTCCCCGTGCCTCAGACCCGGCGCCGCTTGGGCGGGCGGCAGCCGTTGTGGGGCTGCGGGGTCACGTCCTGGATGGTGCCGACTTCCAGGCCCGCGGCCTGGAGCGAACGGATCGCGGTCTCGCGGCCGGAGCCGGGGCCCTTCACGAACACGTCCACCTTGCGCATGCCGTGCTCGGCTGCCTTGCGGGCGGCGTTCTCGGCTGCCATCTGCGCGGCGAAGGGCGTCGACTTGCGCGAGCCCTTGAAGCCGACGTGGCCGGCGGAGGCCCAGCTGATCACGTTGCCCAGCGGGTCCGTGATGGACACGATGGTGTTGTTGAACGTGCTCTTGATGTGCGCCTGGCCGTGCGAGACGTTCTTCTTTTCCTTGCGCCGGACTTTCTTGACCCCGGCGCCCGTGCGGGACTTGGGTGGCATCTCTGGGTGATCTCCTACTGATCCCTATGTGGAATGACGCGAGGTTCTTACTTCTTGCCGGCCTTCTTCTTGCCCGCAACGGTCTTCTTCGGACCCTTACGAGTGCGCGCGTTCGTCTTGGTGCGCTGCCCGCGGACGGGCAGGTTGCGACGGTGGCGCAGGCCCTCGTAGCAGCCGATCTCCATCTTGCGGCGGATGTCGGCCTGAACCTCGCGGCGGAGGTCACCCTCGACCTTGAAGTGGTTCTCGATGTAGTCCCGCAGCTTCGCGAGGTCGTCGTCGCCGAGGTCCTTGACGCGGAGGTCGGCGGAGACCCCGGTGGCGGTCAGCAGCTCCTTGGAGCGGGTGCGACCAATGCCGAAGATGTAGGTGAGCGCGATCTCCATCCGCTTTTCGCGGGGGAGGTCGACGCCAGCGAGTCGTGCCATACGGCGCTTGCTCCTGTCGGTTTCACTCCAGGTCTGCTCCTCGCCCGATTCCGGGACTGACTCGCTGTGTCAGTACCGGCCGCTCTCACGGCCGGTGTCCCGGCCCCGGCCTGGAGTCCGGGGGTGTGCCCCACCGCTGTTCCGGTGGGGCAGGTGCGAAGAGGCTTGCTTGTGTGTCGCGTCCGGCGAGGACCACGACGTCGTGCTAGGAGGCTCTGGTCAGCCCTGGCGCTGCTTGTGGCGCAGGTTCTCGCAGATCACCATGACCCGGCCGTGGCGGCGGATCACCTTGCACTTGTCGCAGATCTTCTTGACGCTCGGCTGGACCTTCACGCCTGAGCTCTCCTGCTTGTAGCCAGGTGTCCCCGAGGCTTCGTGGACACCGTGGAGGTCACTTGTAGCGGTAGACGATGCGCCCGCGGGACAGGTCGTAGGGCGAGAGCTCCACGACAACCCGGTCCTCTGGGAGGATGCGGATGTAGTGCTGACGCATCTTGCCGCTGATGTGTGCCAGGACCTTGTGCCCGTTCTCCAACTCGACTCGGAACATCGCGTTGGGGAGCGGCTCGACTACGCGGCCCTCGACCTCAATGGCCCCGTCCTTCTTGCCCATGTCCTCCGCGTTTCGTGACGGTGGGTACTCGACTGGTGGATGCGGGCACGCATGACCCCGACTCCTTCAAGGCCCTTGCGAACCCTGCCAGCCGTGATTGCGTCACAGGCATGGCGGAACCGGCGCTACGTGTGCGCCACCCGTCCATACTACGCGGGCGGGCGGAGATGCCCAAATCGGCCCTCCCGGGGCGCGCGGGCGGGTCGCTTCAGGTCGTGCCGCCGGGTCGCTTCGGGTCATGCTGCCGGGTGACGCCGGCGGGTCACGGTGCGATGAGCACCAGCAGGCCCCAGAACAGGGCGACCCAGACCCACCACGGGTACAGCACGAAGCCCAGGGACAGGCTGAGGATGCCCCAGACCAGGAAGTTCACCCCGGTCACCAGCACGTAGACGACGTACCGCCGCTTCTTGGACCGCCGCTTCCTGGACCGCCGGGGCGGGGCGGTCGGCGCGTCGCCGGGCAGGTCGGCGGTCAGCGCGGCCAGTTCGGTGTAGCTGGTGGCGGCGGCGACGTACCGGAGGCGCTCCTCGTACTCGGCGTCGGTGAGCCGGCCCTCGGCCTTGGCCCGGGCGAGCTCGTCGGCGACGCGGGCGCGGTCGTCGCGCTGGAAGTCGGTCACTCGGGCTGCCGGACGAAGACCAGCCAGATCACACCCAGCACGGAACCGGCGGGCAGCGCCACCCAGAGGAACCAGGGGTGTACCAGGCCTTCGCCGCCGAGGAGGCTGACCAGCAGCCAGAGGGCGAAGTTGAACGCGCTGACGCTCAGCCAGATCGTGGTGAGCACCCTGAACGCGGTCCTGCCGCCGGTACCCCGTCTGGCGACGGGCCGGGGCGGCGGTTGCCGGATCAGCGCGGGTGGAACGAGGTCGGCGGGCCCGCCGAGGGCGTCCCGGGTGACGGAGGTCTGGGTGAGGGCGGTCTGCGGCAGGTCCGCGGTGAGGGCGGCGAGGTCGCCCCGGGTCTTCGCCTGCCAGGTGCGCACGACCCGCTGGTCGAACTCGGCCAGGTCGAGACTCCCGTCGGCATGTGCTCGGTGCAGCCACTGCTGCACCACTTCGCGTTCGGTGTCGGAAGCCCGCATGTCCTCGGGCCGCACAGGCTGCGTCACCCGTCCATGGTGGCGCGGAGGGGCGGGTGTCAAAAAGGGGGCTAACCCCCCGCTTGGGGCTGCGGGCCGCCTCCCCTGGGTGAGCGTCGACCCGGGGGTCGACTCGAAGCGTCAACCGGGGAGGTCACCCGAAGGGGCAACCGGAAGGGGCAACCGGAAGGGTGAGCCCGGAGAGTTGACCGGGAAGGTCGACCCGAAGGGTCGAGCGGGGAGGGTCGACCCAGGTTCACCCCGGAAGGTGAACCTGGGGGTCAGTCCTCGAGGGCGGTGAGCACCCAGGGGCCGTCGTCGGTGATGGCCACGCTGTGCTCCCAGTGCGCCGCGCGCGACCCGTCCGCGGTGATCACGGTCCAGCCGTCGTCCAGCTCCACGGTGCGCTCGCTGCCCAGGGTCAGCATGGGCTCGATCGCGATCGCCATGCCGACCTTCAGGCGCGGGCCCTTGCCGGGCTTGCCGTAGTTCGGCAGGAACGGGTCCATGTGCATCTTGGTGCCGATGCCGTGGCCGCCGTAGCCCTCCACGATGCCGTACTCGACGCCGTGCTGTTCGCCGGCCAGGATGGTGGCCGACTCGATGGCGAACGAGATGTCGCTCAGCCGCCCACCCGGCAGCGCCGCCCCGATGCCCGCCAGCATCGACTCGCGGGTGGCGTCGGACAGCTTCGCCTCGGCTTCGGTCACCACGCCCACCGGCAGGGTGACCGCCGAGTCGCCGTGCCAGCCGTCCAGGATCGCACCGCAGTCGATCGAGATCAGGTCGCCCTCGTCGAGCACCTGGGTCTTGCTCGGGATGCCGTGGACCACCTGCTCGTTGACCGACGCGCAGATGCTCGCCGGGAACCCGTGGTAGCCCTTGAAGCTGGGGATGGCGCCCGCGTCCCGGATGCTCTGCTCCGCCAGCTCGTCCAGCTCGGCCGTGCTCACGCCGACCTTGGTGTGCTCGGAGAGCAGCGCCAGGGTCCGCGCCACGACCAGGCCGGCGGCCCTCATGGCCTCCAGCTGGCCGCGGCTCTTGATCTCGATCATGCGGTCGCGACCGCCCGGTACGACGTGGCGCAGAGCATCGAGGAGACCACCGGTCACTTCTCGCCGCGCAGTGCGCGCAGCGCCCGTTCGCTGATCTCGTCCACGTCACCGACCGCGTCGATGGTCTTGACGATCTCCGCGTAGTAGTCGAGCAGCGGGGCGGTCTCCGAGCGGTACACCTGCTGGCGGTGGCGGATGACCTCTTCCTTGTCGTCCGCCCGGCCGCGCGCCAGCAGGCGCGCCACCACGACGTCCTCCGGGATCCGGAACTCGATCACCGCGTCGAGCCGGTGGCCGTCGACGGCGAGGATCTCGCCGAGGACGGCCGCCTGCGCCGTGGTGCGGGGGAACCCGTCGAGCATGAAGCCGTTCGCGGCGTCGGGCTGCGCGAGGCGGCCCCGGACCATCTCGTTGGTCACCTCGTCCGGCACGAGCTCGCCGGCGTCCAGGTACTCCTGGACCTCCTTGCCGAGATCGGTCTGCTGGCTGATGTGAGCGCGGAAGAGGTCCCCGGTGGAGATGTGCGGCACGCCGAGCTTGGTCTTGAGCAGTTCGGCCTGAGTGCCCTTGCCCGCTCCGGGCGGGCCGACGAGAACGAGTCGCACTAGCGGAGGAACCCTTCGTAATTGCGCTGCATGAGCTGGCTCTCGATCTGCTTAACAGTGTCGAGGCCGACACCCACCATGATCAGCACCGCGGTACCGCCGAACGGGAAGTTCTGGTTCTGCCCCTGGTCGGTGATGTCCAGGAAGAAGTTCGGCAGGATGGCGACGATGCCCAGGTAGATCGAGCCAGGCAGCGTGATCCGCCCCAGGACGAAGCGGAGGTACTCGGCTGTGGGTCGGCCCGGTCGGATACCCGGGATGAACCCACCGAACTTCTTCATCTCATCGGCACGCTCGTCCGGGTTGAACGTGATGCCGACGTAGAAGTAGGTGAAGAAGACGATCAGCAGGAAGTACAGCGCGATGTGCACCGGGCTGGACTGGGTGACCAGGTGTGTCGCGACGAAGGTCGCGAACCAGCCGGGCGCCGACCCGTCGGTGGCGGCGGTCAGCCGCGAGATCAGGTCGGGCAGGTAGAGCAGCGACGAGGCGAAGATGACCGGGATGACACCGGCCTGGTTCACCTTGAGCGGCAGGTAGGTCGAGGTGCCGCCGTACATCCGGCGGCCGATCATCCGCTTCGCGTACTGCACGGGGATGCGGCGCTGGGCCTGCTCCACGTAGATGACGCTGGCGATGATGAGCAGCGCCGCGACGCAGACCAGGAAGAAGGTCAGGCCGCCCCGGTTGAGGATGAGCTGGCCCTCGGCCGGGATGCGGGCCGCGATGCCGGTGAAGATCAGCAGCGACATGCCGTTGCCGATCCCCTTCTCGGTGATGATCTCGCCGAGCCACATGATCACGCTGGTGCCCGCCGTCATCACGACGACCAGCACGGTGAGGTTCCAGACGCTCTGCTCCGGGATGACCGGGACGTCGCAGTTGGCGAACAGCTGGCCGCGCACGGCGAGCGCCACGATGCCGGTGGACTGCAGGACCGCGAGCGCGATGGTCAGGTAGCGGGTGTACTGGGTCAGCTTGCCCTGACCCGCCTGACCTTCCTTCTTGAGCTGCTCGAACCGCGGGATGACCACGGTGAGCAGCTGCACGATGATGCTCGCGGTGATGTAGGGCATGATGCCCAGCGCGAAGATCGACAAGTTCAGCAGCGCGCCACCGCTGAACAGGTTGATCAGGGAGTAGATGCCCTGCTGGTCGACCTGTTCGACGCACTGTTTGACGTTCTTGAAGGAGACGCCCGGCGCGGGCATGGTCGCGCCCAGCCGGTACACCACGACGATCCCCAGCGTGAAGAGGATCTTCTTCCGTAGGTCCGGCGTCGCGAGAGCCGAGCGGAATGCGCCGAGCACGCGAACCTCCATCAGCGTTGCCGCCCCGCCGGGGTCGGCATCCTGCGGTACCGGCTGTGTTGCCGGCACAGTCTTGCGGTCTGGCCGCCGGCCACGCCGGCGGTGGGCGGAAGCGACGGGTAGCCGCGACCGACCCGGAGGACATCCGGGTTCAGCCCGCGACTTTAACAGCCGCGCGGCCGATCGCCGTAGCCAGTCGTCCTTCACACTTCGTACCTGATCGACTACGACCGCCCGCAAGCCGCCGAATGGATCAAGTTCGGCCGGCGGTGGCGGTCGCGCCGGTGGCGGGCAGACCGGCCAGGCCCGGCAGGACGGTGCCGGTTCCCGGGTCCAGTCGGCGCTTGGCTCGTGCCGTGAGATTGGCCTTGCGGATGACCGCGCCGGTCGTCGCGCATCCCGTGCCTGCCAGGGCTTCCGCTGCCAGGTGGACCGTGTCGAGGAGGGTGGGCCGGGTGGGGATGCCGCCTCTGGAGGGGGCCGCGAACTGGGGGACGAAGGCGGTGGAGGTCAGCGGGGGCTCGGGGTTGGTGGTGGCGGTCGGGAACTGCTTGCGCAGCGGGTGGCCCTGCCTTGGTGCGTCTTCTTGGTGTGTAGGTGTGAAGAAGATCCAAGGGGTGAGGTAGCTGAGGTGGTCCCGTCGAGCCATTTGAGGACGGTCTGGGGGTCTGGGAGGCGGAGAGGACCGGGGACCAGGCTGGCTGTCATGGCGTTACGCCCTGCGCGAACGGGGTCTCGATTGGGTGATTTGGGGGTGGGACGGGGGAGCCAGTGAGTCCTGGCGGGTCGCGTCGGTGATGGGTCTACGGGCGTAAAAGCGTCCTCGCCGGACGGGCAGACCGCCAAGGATCCCTTGCAAAGCTCTTCGAGCTTTGGGGTGCGGTGAGGTGGGGGTCTGCGTGTCCTCCCCGTATGACCTGGTCGGAGACAACCACATGCGTCAAGGGCAGATCGTGAGGGTGTGCTCGGTGGTCGCGTGTCCGATCTGCCCTTGACACATGCGGTTCGCTGACGCGCAGGCCATACGGGGATGACACGCAGCGGCAGGGATGTGCGCGTGCCGCGCAGGCCGGGGGCAGGGGTGTGCGGGGGGGGCGCAGGCCGTGGGCGGGGGTGTGCGGGGCGTGGGCGGAGGTGTGCGGGCGTGGCGCGCAGGCCTTGAGCAGGGGGTGTGCGGGGCGCGTAGGCCGTGGGCGGGGGTGTGGCTGGGTGGTGGAGAGGTCCGGATAGGTGAAAGGCCCCCGGAGCTGGAGGCTCCGGGGGCCTTTCGGGGTGTTGCTGGTTCTTGTCAGAGCACGGTGGTGGTGCCACCGGCGGCTGCGATCTTGTCGACCGCGCTGCCCGAGAACTTGTGGGCCACGACGTCGAGCTTGACGCCGTTCAGGTCGCCGTTGCCGAGGACCTTCACCAGTTCGTTCTTCCGCACCAGGCCGGCGTGGATCAGTGCGTCCACGTCGATCCTGCCGCCGTCCGGGAACACGCGGGCCAGGTCGCCGACGTTCACGACCTGGTACTCGGTGCGGAACGGGTTGCGGAAGCCCTTGAGCTTGGGCAGGCGCATGTGCAGCGGCATCTGGCCACCCTCGAAGCGCGGCGAGACGTTCTTCCGCGCTCCGGTGCCCTTCGTGCCGCGGCCCGCGGTCTTGCCCTTGGAGCCTTCACCGCGACCGACACGGGTCTTCGCGGTCTTGGCGCCGGGGGCCGGGCGCAGGTCATGGATCTTGATGGTCACGACTGGACCTCCTCGACGACCACCAGGTGGCGCACGGCGTGGATCAGGCCGCGCACCTGCGGCGTGTCCTCGCGGACCACCGACTGGCGGATCTTGCGCAACCCCAGGGTCCGCAGGGACTCACGGTGGTTGTGCTTGGTACCGATGCTGCTCTTCACCTGGGTGACCTTGAGCTGTGCCATGGGGTCACACCGCCCCTGCGCGGGCGCGGAGCATGCCGGCGGGAGCGACGTCCTCGAGGGGCAGGCCGCGGCGCGCCGCGACTTCCTCGGGACGCTGGAGGCCCTTCAGGGCCGCCACGGTGGCGTGCACGATGTTGATCGCGTTGTCGGAGCCCAGCGACTTGCTCAGCACGTCGTGGACACCGGCGCACTCCAGCACCGCGCGGACCGCGCCACCGGCGATGACGCCGGTACCGGCCGAGGCCGGGCGGAGCAGGACGACGCCCGCCGCCTTCTCGCCCTGGATCGGGTGGGGGATCGTGCCCGCGATGCGGGGGACGCGGAAGAAGTTCTTCTTCGCCTCCTCCACACCCTTGGCGATCGCGGCCGGCACTTCCTTGGCCTTGCCGTAGCCGACACCGACCATGCCGTCGCCGTCGCCGACCACGACCAGGGCGGTGAAGCTGAAGCGACGACCACCCTTCACGACCTTGGAGACGCGGTTGATCGCAACCACGCGCTCCAGGTGCGGGGTCTTCTCCTGGGCCGCGCCGCCGCGGCCGCCGTCACGGCGGTCGCGACGCTCTCCGCGCTCGCCTCCGCCGCCTTCGCGACGCGTGCGTCCTGGCATCAGGCGTCCCTCTCAATTCGGATGTTTTGCCCAAAAATAGTGGTCACGGTCAGAACTCCAGCCCCGCCTCGCGGGCGGCGTCGGCCAGAGCGGCGATCCGACCGTGGTAGGCGTTGCCCCCGCGGTCGAACACGACCTTGGTGATCCCGGCGTCCTTGGCACGGGCCGCGGCCAGCTGACCGACCTTCGCGGCACGGGCCTTCTTGTCGCCGTCGACCGCGCGGACGTCCGCCTCCACCGAGGAGGCAGCCGCCAGGGTGTGGCCCGCCAGATCGTCGATGATCTGCACGGTGATGTGCTTCGACGACCGGTGCACGACCAGGCGGGGACGCTCGGCGGTGCCGCTGACCTTCTTGCGCAGGCGGAAGTGACGGCGGGTCTTGGCGATGCGGCGAGTGGTCGAGATGTCCTTGCCGACCGGCTTCCGCTTGGTTGCAGTCTCGCTCATGTCACTTACCCGTCTTTCCGACCTTGCGGCGGATCTTCTCGCCCGCGTAACGCACGCCCTTGCCCTTGTACGGGTCGGGCTTGCGCAGCTTGCGGATGTTGGCGGCGACCTCGCCCACGAGCTGCTTGTCGATGCCCGACACGGAGAACCGGGTCGGGGTCTCCACCGCGAAGGTGATGCCCTCGGGGGCCTCGACCTTCACCGGGTGGCTGTAGCCGAGCGCGAACTCCAGGTCGGAGCCCTTCAGCGCGACACGGTAGCCGACCCCGTGGATCTCCATCTTCTTCTCGTAGCCCTGGGTCACGCCGATGACCATGTTCTGCACGAGGGTGCGGGACAGGCCGTGGAGCGAACGGCTCCGGCGCTCGTCGTTGGGACGCTTCACCTCAAGGGTGCCGTCCTCGACCTTCTCGATGATGATGGGCTCGGCGACGGTCAGCGACAGGGTGCCCTTGGGCCCCTTCACGCTGACGTCCTGGCCCGCGATGTTCACGTCGACCCCGGAGGGGACGGTGATCGGCAGCTTTCCGATGCGCGACATGCCTAGTCCCCCTTCCTCACCAGACGTAGGCGAGGACTTCTCCGCCCACGCCCTGCTTGTTGGCCTGGCGGTCGGTCAGCAGACCACCAGAGGTCGAGATGATCGCGACGCCCAGGCCACCGAGGACCTTCGGCAGGTTGGTCGACTTCGCGTAAACCCGCAGACCGGGCTTGGACACGCGCCGGAGGCCGGCGATGCTGCGCTCCCGGTTCGGGCCGTACTTCAGCTCGACCACCAGGTTCTTCGCAACTTCGCCCTGCTCGTCGCGGTAGCTCGCGATGTAGCCCTCGCGCTTGAGGATCTCGGCGATGTTGGCCTTCAGCTTCGAGTGCGGCATCACGACCTTGTCGTGGTAAGCCGAGTTCGCGTTGCGCAGACGCGTCAGCATGTCTGCGATCGGGTCGGTCATCGTCATGGTGACCTGGTCAACCTTTCTCGCTGCGGTTCCCCAGCCAGGGTCCGAGCCGGCCTCGCGGCCGGCTGGTCGTGATCGGGCCTACAGCGAAGTGGAATCGAAAGAAGTCTGCCGCCGAGCCGGGACTACCAGCTGGACTTGCTCACACCGGGCAGCTCGCCGCGGTGCGCCATCTCGCGCAGGCAGATCCGGCACAGGCCGAACTTGCGGAACACCGAGTGCGGGCGACCGCAACGCTGGCAACGGGTGTAACCCCGCACCTTGAACTTCGGCTTGGCCGCGGCCTTGTTGATCAGAGCCTTCTTGGCCATCTCAGTTCTCCTTGAACGGGAAGCCCAGGGCCTTCAGCAGCGCCCGGCCCTCGTCGTCGTTGGTCGCGGTCGTGACCACGGTGATGTCCATACCGCGGGGACGGTCGATCGCGTCCGGGTCGATCTCGTGGAACATCGACTGCTCGTTGAGACCGAACGTGTAGTTGCCGTTGCCGTCGAACTGCTTGGCCGACAGGCCGCGGAAGTCGCGGATGCGGGGCAGCGCGATGGTCAGCAGCCGGTCCAGGAACTCCCACATGCGGTCGCCGCGCAGCGTGACGCGCGCGCCGATCGGCATGCCCTCGCGGAGCTTGAACTGCGCGATGGACTTGCGGGCCTTGCGGACCTCGGGGCGCTGGCCGGTGATGATCGACAGGTCCCTCACGGCGCCCTCGATCAGCTTGCCGTCCCGGGCGGCGTCGCCGACGCCCATGTTGACGACGACCTTCACCACGCCGGGGATCTGCATCACGTTGGCGTACTCGAACTGCTCGCGCAGCGAGGCGACGATCTCCTCGCGGTAGCGGGTCTTGAGCCGCGGGATGGTCTTCTCAACGGTGGTCATCAGATGTCCTTCCCGTTACGACGGGAAATGCGGACCCGCTTGCCCTCGTCGTTCGTCCGGTAGCCCACCCGGGTCGGCTTGCCGTCCGAGTCGACCACCATCACGTTGGACACGTGGATGGAGGCCTCCTGCGTCACGATGCCGCCCGACTGCGCGCCGCGCTGGGTCTGGGTGACCCGGGTGTGCTTCTTGATGCGGTTGACGCCCTCGACCAGGATCCGGTTCTGCGCCGGGTAGGCCATGATGACCTTGCCGCGCGCGCCCTTGTCCTTGCCGGCGATGACGACGACAGTGTCGCCCTTCTTCACCTTCATCAGAGCACCTCCGGCGCCAACGAGATGATCTTCATGAACTTCTTGTCGCGCAGCTCGCGACCGACCGGGCCGAAGATGCGGGTGCCCCGCGGCTCGTTGTCGTTCTTGATGAGCACCGCGGCGTTCTCGTCGAAGCGGATGTAAGAGCCGTCGGGACGGCGCTTCTCCTTGACCGTGCGGACGACGACCGCCTTGACGACGTCGCCCTTCTTGACGCCGGCACCGGGGATGGCCTGCTTCACCGTGGCGACGATGATGTCCCCGATACCCGCGTAGCGGCGGCCCGAGCCACCGAGAACACGGATGCAGAGGATCTCCTTCGCACCGGTGTTGTCGGCGACGCGCAGCCGCGACTCCTGCTGGATCACTTACCTACTCCTTGACCATTCCTGGCCCGCCAGATTTCCGACCTGACGGGCTCGGTCCGTGGTGCCCGGTTCCGGGCTTACTTGGCCTTCTCGAGGATCTCGACGAGGCGCCAGCGCTTGGTGGCGGACAGCGGCCGGGTCTCCATCAGCAGGACGCGGTCGCCGACACCGGCGGTGTTCTGCTCGTCGTGCGCCTTCACCTTGGTGGTGGAGCGCAGGACCTTGGCGTACCGGCGGTGCTTCTTCCGGTCCTCCAGCGCGACGACGATCGTCTTGTCCATCTTGTCGGACACGACGTAGCCCTCGCGGACCTTGCGGTCGTTGCGCGTCTTGGTCTCAGTCACTTCGTTGTTCTCGCTCATGCCGCACCTTCACCAGTGGAGACCGCGTCGGGAGAGGTCGACAGACCCAGCTCCCGCTCCCGCATCACGGTGTAGATCCGGGCGATCTCGTGCCGGACCGTGCGCAGACGGCGGTTGTTGTCCAACTGCCCGGTGGCCATCTGGAAGCGGAGGTTGAACAGCTCCTCCTTCGCCTCCCTCAGGCGCAGCACGAGCTCTTCCTCGGTGAGCTCACGCAGCAACGAAGCCGCGGAACCCGCTTCAGTGCTTGCCATTGGCTAGAACTCACCACCCTCACGCGTAACGATGCGGCACTTCATCGGGAGCTTGTGGATCGCGCGGCGCAGCGCCTCGCGGGCCACCGTCTCGTTCGGGAAGCTCATCTCGAAGAGCACCCGACCCGGCTTGACGTTGGCGACCCACCACTCCGGCGAACCCTTGCCGGAACCCATCCGGGTCTCGGCCGGCTTCTTGGTCAGCGGGCGGTCCGGGAAGATGTTGATCCAGACCTTGCCACCACGGCGGATGTGCCGGGTGATGGCGATACGAGCCGACTCGATCTGCCGGTTGGTCACGTAAGCGGGCTCCAGGGCCTGGATCCCGAACTCACCGAAGGTGACCCTCGTGCCGCCCTTCGCAGCACCGGACCGACCGGGGTGGTGCTGCTTGCGGTGCTTAACCCTGCGCGGGATGAGCACGACTCAGCCCTCCGTCTTCTCTTCGGTCGCGGCCGGCTTGTCACTGGCCTGGGCGTCGGCCGCCGCGCGGCCCGCCTCGGTGCTCGTCGCCGTGGTGCCGCTGGCGCCCGAACGGCGCGCCCGGTTCGGGCGGTCGCCGCGGTCACGCCGCGGGGCACGCTCGGCCGAGGACGGCGCGGCGTCGCGCTCACGCTTGGCGCTGATGCCACCGACCACGTCGCCCTTGTAGATCCACACCTTCACGCCGATCCGGCCGAACGTGGTGCGGGCCTCGAAGAAGCCGTAGTCGATGTCCGCGCGCAGCGTGTGCAGCGGCACCCGGCCGTCGCGGTAGTGCTCGGAGCGGGACATCTCGGCGCCGCCCAGGCGGCCGCCGCACTGCACGCGGATGCCCTTGACCTGCGGCGAGCGCATGGCCGACTGGATGGCCTTGCGCATCGCCCGGCGGAACGCCACGCGGTTGGACAGCTGCTCGGCCACGCCCTGCGCGACCAGCTGCGCGTCCGACTCGGGGCTCTTCACCTCGAGGATGTTCAGCTGCACCTGCTTCTTGGTGAGCTTCTCCAGCTCACCGCGGATGCGGTCGGCCTCCGCGCCACGCCGGCCGATGACGATGCCCGGCCGGGCGGTGTGGATGTCGACGCGGACCCGGTCGCGGGTGCGCTCGATCTCGACCTTGGAGATGCCGGCCCGCTCCATGCCGCGCGAGAGCAGCTTGCGGATCTTGACGTCCTCGGCCACGTACTCGGCGTACTGCTTGTCGGCGTACCAGCGGGACTTCCAGTCGGTGGTGATACCGAGTCGGAAGCCGTGTGGGTTGATCTTCTGGCCCACTACCGAGCCCCCTTCCTCGAGTCAGCGCCGGCCTTCGCGCTGGTCTTCTTCGGACGCGACTCCACCTCGACGGTGATGTGGCTGGTCCGCTTGCGGATCCGGTACGCACGGCCCTGGGCCCGGGGGCGGAACCGCTTGAGGGTCGGACCCTCGTCCACGTAGACCTTCGACACCCACAGGGTGTCGGGGTCCAGGGACAGGTTGTTCTCGGCGTTGGCCACGGCGCTCGCGAGCACCTTGCGGACCGGCTCACTTGCCGCCTGAGGCGCGAACTGGAGCACGGCCAAGGCTTCGCTGGCGCTACGGCCCCTGATGAGCTCGACGACGCGGCGCACCTTCATCGGCGTGTCGCGGACGTAGCGAGCCCGAGCCACGGCGCGCGGGAACTCCGGCGCTTCGGCTTCGTTACGGGCGTTCATCGCTGCTTCCCCTTGCTCTTCCTCTAGTTCGTCGCCTAGCGGCGGCGCGACTTCCGGTCGTCCTTGATGTGGCCCTTGAACGTGCGGGTCGGCGCGAACTCGCCGAGCTTGTGCCCGACCATCGCCTCCGTCACGAACACCGGCACGTGCTTGCGGCCGTCGTGCACCGCGATCGTGTGGCCCAGCATGTCGGGGATGATCGTCGACCGGCGGGACCAGGTCTTGATCACGGTCTTCTTGCCCGACTCGTTGAGGACGTCCACCTTCTTGAGCAGGTGGTCGTCGACGAAGGGGCCCTTCTTAAGGCTGCGTGGCATCCTTCACTCCCTCCCTGCTCAGCGCTTCTTACCGGTGCGACGACGCCGGACGATGAGCTTGTCGCTTGGCTTCTTGCGGCGGCGGGTGCGGCCTTCGGGCTTGCCGGCCGGGTTCACCGGGTGGCGACCACCGGAGGTCTTGCCCTCACCACCACCGTGCGGGTGGTCGACCGGGTTCATGGCGACACCGCGGACCGTGGGCTTGCGCCCCTTCCACCGCATCCGGCCCGCCTTGCCCCAGTTGATGTTCTGGTGCTCGGCGTTGCCGACCTCGCCGACCGTGGCGCGGCAGCGCACGTCCACGTTGCGGATCTCGCCCGAGGGCATCCGCAGCTGGGCGTACGGGCCGTCCTTGGCCACGAGCTGCACGCTGGCGCCCGCCGAGCGGGCGATCTTCGCGCCACCGCCGGGGCGGAGCTCGATCGCGTGCACCACGGTGCCGACCGGGATGTTGCGCAGCGGCAGGTTGTTGCCCGGCTTGATGTCGGCCTTGGGGCCGTTCTCGATCCGGTCGCCCTGCTGCAGCTTGGCCGGGGCGATGATGTAGCGCTTCTCGCCGTCGACGTAGTGCAGCAGCGCGATGCGCGCGGTGCGGTTGGGGTCGTACTCGATGTGAGCGACCTTGGCCGGGATGCCGTCCTTGTCGGTGCGGCGGAAGTCGATCAGGCGGTAGGCCCGCTTGTGACCGCCGCCCTTGTGCCGCGTCGTGATCTTGCCCGACGCGTTGCGGCCACCGCGGCCGTGCAGCGGGCGGATCAGCGACTTCTCCGGCGTCGACCGAGTGATCTCGGCGAAGTCGGAGACGCTCGCACCGCGACGACCGGGGGTCGTCGGCTTGTACTTGCGAATGCCCATCTCTACGCAGTCCTCGTCGTCATCAGGCGGCCGGGCCGCCGAAGATCTCGATCGGCTTGCTCTCGGCGGACAGCGTCACGATGGCGCGCTTGGTGTCCTTGCGCTTGCCGAAGCCCGTCCGGGTGCGCTTGCGCTTGCCCTGGCGGTTGATCGTGTTGACGCTGACGACCTTGACGCCGAAGACCTTCTCCACGGCAATCTTGATCTGGGTCTTGTTCGAGCCGGGAGCCACCACGAAGGTGTACTTGTTCTCCTCCAGGAGCCCGTAGGACTTCTCGGAGATGACCGGCGCGAGCAGGATGTCCCTGTGGTCGGGGATCACTTCTCGTCCTCCACTTCGGACGAACCGGCGATCGCCTCGGCCGAGCCGGCACCCTGCTGGGCCTTGCTCGCCAGGAACACGTCCAGAGCGTCCTTGGTGAACACCACGTCGTCGTTGACCAGCACGTCGTAGGTGTTCAGCTGGTCCGGGGCGATGATGTGCACGTGCGGCAGGTTGCGCAGGCTGACCCACGAAACCTCCTCGGTGCGCAGCAGCACGACCAGGATCCGACGCGCCTCGCTGACCGACTCCAGCACCTTGCGGGCGGTCTTGGTCGACGGGGCGTCGCCCGACACGAAGCCGCTCACCACGTGCACCTGGCCGGCGCGCGCCCGGTCGGAGAGGGCACCGCGCAGGGCGGCCGCCTTCATCTTCTTGGGGGTGCGCTGGCTGTAGTCGCGCGGCTGGGGGCCGTGCACGATGCCACCACCGGCGAACTGCGGCGCGCGGGTCGAGCCCTGGCGGGCGCGGCCGGTGCCCTTCTGCCGGTACGGCTTCTTGCCACCGCCGGAGACCTCGCCGCGGGTCTTCGTCGAGTGCGTGCCCTGGCGGGCCGCGGCCAGCTGGGCCACGACGACCTGGTGCAGCAGCGCGACGTTCGCCTGCGCGTCGAAGATCGCGGCGGGCAGCTCGACGTTGCCGTCGGTCTTGCCCTCCGGGGTGCGGATCTCAACGGAAGTCACGATCAGGCACCACCCTTCGCAGCGGTCTTGACGAACACGGTGCCGCCCTTGGGACCGGGCACCGCGCCCTTGATGAGCAGCAGGCCGGACTCGACGTCGACCTTGTGCACCTTCAGGTTCTGGGTGGTCACGCGCACGTGGCCCATCCGACCCGCCATGCGCAGGCCCTTGAACACGCGACCCGGCGTGGCGCAACCGCCGATCGAGCCGGGCGAGCGGTGCTTGCGCTGCGTGCCGTGGCTCGCACCGAGGCCGTGGAAGCCGTGGCGCTTCATGACACCCGCGGTGCCCTTGCCCTTGCTGGTGCCGACCACGTCGACCACAGCGCCGGCCTCGAACACCTCAGCGGTGACCTCCTGGCCGACCTGGTACTCGGAGGCGTCGGTGGTGCGCAGTTCCGCGAGGTGGCGACGGGGGGTGACCCCGGCCTTGGCGTAGTGGCCCGCAACGGGCTTCTTCACCTTGCGCGGATCGATCGCACCGAACGCGAGCTGCACGGCCGAGTAGCCGTCGTTCTCCTGGGTCCGGACCTGGGTGACCACGTTCGGCTCTGCCTTGACGACGGTGACCGGGACGATCCGGTTGTTCTCGTCGAAGACCTGAGTCATGCCGAGCTTGGTGCCCAGGAGGCCCTTAACCTGCCTGTCAGACATTGGTCTCGTTACTCTCCGCGTCCAACGCTTACTGGATGTTGACGTCGACGCTCGCCGGCAGGTCGATGCGCATGAGCGCGTCCACCGTCTTCGGCGTCGGGTCGAGGATGTCGATCAGACGCTTGTGCGTGCGCATCTCGAAGTGCTCGCGCGAGTCCTTGTACTTGTGCGGCGAGCGGATGACGCAGTACACGTTCTTCTCAGTGGGCAGCGGCACAGGCCCGACGACCCGAGCGCCGGTGCGCGTCACGGTCTCGACGATCTTGCGCGCAGACGCGTCGATCGCCTCGTGGTCGTAGGCCTTGAGCCGGATGCGGATCTTCTGTCCCGCCATGATGGCTTGCCGTTCCTCTGCTTCTCGATACCGCTGCGGTGCGGGCAACCGAATGAGGTCAGCAGACCTCCGGCGCGTACCGCCCCCTATTCAGGACTGACACCTCAGCGGTGTCACGGTGCCCGGTCCACGCGGTCGGGCGTGTCGCGCCCTTGGCCACAGACCGGTCCCACTGATGAAACCTGTGGGATTGCCTTGCTGATGAATCCCCTCGTGACGGGGCGGCCGGATCCCAACGGGATCGGCCGCCCCGACGAGCAACCCGTCAATGGTCGCACACGCGGGTGCGCAGACCAAATCGGGGGGTGCGGTTCTAGAGCGAGGTCACTTGAGGATCTTGGTGACCGAGCCCGCGCCGACCGTCCGGCCACCCTCGCGGATGGCGAACCGCAGGCCCTCGTCCATGGCGATCGGCTGGATCAGCTTCACGGCCATCGACGTGGTGTCGCCCGGCATGACCATCTCGGTGCCCTCGGGGAGGGTCACCACACCGGTCACGTCGGTGGTGCGGAAGTAGAACTGCGGGCGGTAGTTGTTGAAGAACGGCGTGTGGCGGCCACCCTCGTCCTTCGACAGGATGTAGACCTGCGCCTCGAACTCGGTGTGCGGGGTCGTGGTGCCCGGCTTCACGATCACCATGCCGCGCTCCACCTCCTCGCGCTTGATGCCGCGCAGCAGCAGGGCGGCGTTGTCGCCCGCGCGACCCTCGTCGAGGAACTTCTTGAACATCTCGATCGAGGTGACCGTGGTCTTCTTCGAGGTCTCCTTGATGCCGACGATCTCGACCTCTTCGTTGACCTTGATGATGCCGCGCTCGATGCGACCGGTCACCACGGTGCCGCGGCCGGTGATGGTGAACACGTCCTCGACCGGCATCAGGAACGGCCGGTCGACCTCGCGCTCGGGCTCCGGGATGCTCTCGTCCACGGCGTCCATCAGGCCGATGAGCTTCTCGCCCCACTCGGCGTCGCCCTCCAGCGCCTTCAGCGCGGAGACGCGCACGACCGGCAGGTCGTCGCCCGGGAACTCGTACTCGGAGAGCAGCTCGCGGACCTCGAGCTCGACGAGCTCCAAGATCTCCTCGTCGTCCACCATGTCGGCCTTGTTCAGGGCCACCACGATGTACGGCACGCCGACCTGGCGGGCGAGCAGCACGTGCTCCTTGGTCTGCGGCATCGGGCCGTCGGTCGCCGCGACCACCAGGATGGCGCCGTCCATCTGCGCCGCACCGGTGATCATGTTCTTGATGTAGTCGGCGTGACCCGGGCAGTCGACGTGCGCGTAGTGGCGCTTGTCGGTCTGGTACTCGATGTGCGCGATCGAGATGGTGATGCCGCGCTGCTTCTCCTCCGGCGCCTTGTCGATCTGGTCGAACGGCGTGAAGGGGTTGAGGTCCGGGTACTTGTCGTGCAGGACCTTGGAGATCGCCGCGGTCAGCGTGGTCTTGCCATGGTCGATGTGACCGATGGTGCCGATGTTGACGTGCGGCTTCGTCCGCTCGAACTTCGCCTTCGCCACTGGATTGTCCTCCTGGACTTCTATTGCTTGCCCGACGGGCGGGTCTACCGCCCGCCGGGCCTCACGTCAGGGTCGGGTTTGCGGACCCCAGGGACTTCACCCCGGAGAGCCCGCGTGGTGCTGCGGTGCTCCGGTTGGGGTTACTCGCCCGTCGCCTTCGCGATGATCTCCTTCGCGACGTTCGCGGGAACCTCGGCGTAGGAGTCAAAGGTCATCGAGTAGTTCGCGCGACCCTGGGTCTTGGACCGCAGGTCGCCGACATACCCGAACATCTCCGACAGCGGGACCAGTGCCTTGACGACACGGGTGCCGCTGCGCTCCTCCATGGCCTGGATCTGGCCACGGCGGGAGTTCAGGTCGCCGATCACGTCGCCCATGTAGTCCTCGGGCGTGGTGACCTCGACGGCCATCAGCGGTTCGAGGATCGCCGGGCTCGCCTGCCGGGCGGCTTCCTTGAGCGCCATGGAACCGGCGATCTTGAAGGCCATTTCCGACGAGTCGACCTCGTGGTAGGCGCCGTCGACCAGCGTCACCTTCACGCCGACCAGCGGGTAGCCCGCCAGCACGCCGTACTGCATGGCGTCCTGGGCGCCGGCGTCGACCGACGGGATGTACTCCCGCGGGATGCGACCACCGGTGACCCCGTTGACGAACTCGTAGAGAGCGCCGTCGTCCTTCTTCTCCAGCGGCTCCAGGTCGATGAGGACCTTGGCGAACTGGCCGGAACCACCGGTCTGCTTCTTGTGCGTGTAGGAGTACTTCTCCACCTTGCGGCGGATCGTCTCCCGGTACGCCACCTGCGGCTTGCCGATGTTCGCCTCGACCTTGAACTCGCGGCGCATGCGGTCCACCAGGATGTCCAGGTGGAGCTCGCCCATGCCGGCGATGATCGTCTGGCCGGTCTCCTGGTCCAGGTTGACCCGGAACGTCGGGTCCTCCTCGGCCAGCTTCTGGATCGCGGTGCCCAGCTTCTCCTGGTCCGCCTTGGTCTTCGGCTCGATCGCCACCTGGATGACCGGCTCCGGGAACGTCATCGACTCCAGCACGATGGGGTGCTGAGGGTCGCAGAGCGTCTCACCGGTGGTCGTGTCCTTCAGACCGATCACGGCGTAGATGTGGCCCGCGATGGCCTCGTCGACCGGGTTCTCCTTGTTGGCGTGCATCTGGAAGATCTTCCCGATGCGCTCCTTGCGGTCCTTGGTCGAGTTGATGACCTGGGTACCGGCGGCGACCCTGCCCGAGTAGACCCGGATGTAGGTCAGCTTGCCGAAGAACGGGTGCGCCGCGATCTTGAACGCCAGCGCGGAGAACGGTTCGTCGGTGGACGGCTTGCGGAAGGCCGGCGTCTCGCCGTCCTGGAGCGTGCCCTCGACCGGGGGGAGGTCCAGCGGAGCCGGCAGGTAGTCGATCACCGCGTCGAGCATGGGCTGGACGCCCTTGTTCTTGAACGCCGAGCCGCACAGCACCGGGTAGGCGCTGCGGTTCTTGACGATCGCGCGGATGCCCGTCTTGATCTGCTCGGTGGTCAGCTCCTCGCCGCCCAGGTAGAGCTCCATCAGGGCGTCGTCGGTCTCCGCGACGGCCTCGACCAGCGCCTCGCGGTACTCCTGCGCCTTGTCGGCGAGGTCGGCCGGGATCTCCTCGACCGTGTAGTCCTCACCCTTCTGGACCTCGCCGCGCCAGGTCAGCGCCCGCATCTCGACCAGGTCGACGACGCCGATGAACTCGCTCTCCGACCCGATCGGGATCTGGATCGGCAGCGGCTTGGCGCCCAGGCGCTCCTGGATGGTGCGCACGGTGAAGTAGAAGTCGGCGCCCAGCTTGTCCATCTTGTTGACGAAGCAGATGCGCGGGACGTCGTACTTGGTGGCCTGCCGCCAGACCTGCTCGGACTGCGGCTCGACGCCTTCCTTGCCGTCGAACACCGCGACCGCGCCGTCGAGCACGCGGAGGTTGCGCTCCACCTCGACGGTGAAGTCGACGTGGCCCGGCGTGTCGATGATGTTGATCTGGTGGTTCTTCCAGAAGCAGGTCGTCGCGGCCGACGTGATCGTGATGCCGCGCTCCTGCTCCTGCTCCATCCAGTCCATCACGGCCGCGCCGTCGTGGACCTCGCCGATCTTGTAGCTGATCCCGGTGTAGAACAGGATCCGCTCGGTCGTCGTGGTCTTGCCCGCGTCGATGTGGGCCATGATCCCGATGTTGCGGACCTTGTCCAGGTCGGTGAGCACATCCTGTGCCACGGGTGTTTCCCCTGTCTTGAGCTCGCAGGCTCACTAGGGCCGGGAGAGCCCGGCCGGTCCCCGGGGAACCGGCCGGGCGTCACATCACCAGCGGTAGTGGGCGAAGGCCTTGTTCGACTCGGCCATCTTGTGGGTGTCCTCGCGGCGCTTGACGCTCGCGCCCAGGCCGTTGCTCGCGTCGAGCAGCTCGTTCATCAGGCGCTCGATCATGGTCTTCTCGCGGCGCTGCCGGGAGAAGGTGATCAGCCAGCGCAGCGCCAGCGTGGTCGCGCGGCCGGGCTTGACCTCGATCGGCACCTGGTAGGTGGCACCACCGACGCGACGGCTCTTGACCTCCAGGGCGGGCTTGACGTTGTCCAGCGCGCGCTTGAGCGTGACGACCGGGTCGGTGCCGGTCTTGTCGCGGGCACCCTCCAGGGCGCCGTACACGATCCGCTCGGCCACGGAGCGCTTGCCGTCGACCAGCACCTTGTTGATGAGCTGGGTCACCAGCGGAGAGCTGTAGACCGGGTCGGAGATCAGCGGCCGCTTCGGGGCCGGTCCCTTGCGGGGCATCAGCTCTTCTCCTTCTTCGCGCCGTAGCGGCTGCGAGCCTGCTTGCGGTTCTTCACGCCCTGCGTGTCGAGGGAACCGCGGATGATCTTGTAGCGGACACCGGGGAGGTCCTTCACACGACCGCCGCGCACGAGCACCATCGAGTGCTCCTGGAGGTTGTGACCCTCGCCGGGGATGTAGGCCGTGACCTCGATGCCGCTCGTCAGCTTCACGCGGGCGACCTTGCGCAGAGCCGAGTTCGGCTTCTTGGGCGTGGTCGTGTAGACGCGGGTGCACACACCGCGCCGCTGCGGGCTGCCCTTGAGCGCCGCGGTCTTCTGCTTCGCGACCTTGTCCTGCCGGCCCTTCCGGACCAGCTGCTGGATCGTTGGCATTAGCCGGTTGCTTCTTCCGTTCGAGTGCCCGCCGCCCGAGGACGTCGTCCACTGTTTACCTGGTCCCTCTCTGCACCCGAGGTCGGGCGTGTCGCACCCCTTCGACGTGACGGCGACGAGGTCTGACACGGTTACCCCAGGTCCGCAGGCGACATCCCAGGATGCCCCTACGTGTGGAGGTCACCGCGGCCGGCTTTCCAGCACCACTGGCGCGTAGGCACGCGGAGCGGCCCGACATGGGTCGGGCACGAGTACCAAAGATACCCCGCCTGCTTCCCGCCGGTCAAAACGGGTCCGTCACAGCTTACGACCAGGTAGACGAGGCCGCACCCGCCTTTCCGCCCCACCCCTCCGCTTTCCACGCCTGGCCGTGCGACCGGCGGACGTGATAGCGGGTCGTGCACGTGGACGGTCCGAACCGGCGGTTCAATCGGTGAACCACACTGTGGGGGTGGATTTCGATCTCGTCGCGGGCATGGCCGCGTTGGTGGCCGCCGACGCGAAGCCCGAGGTGCTGGCAGTGCGCGGTGACGTCCTGGTCGTGCGGGTGGCGGACGTGGTGCTCAAGGCGCACGAGCGCGGCACGGACCTGGCAGTCCTGACGGCGCGGCTGCGATTGGCCGGCGACCCACGATTGAGTGAACTTCTGCTGCCGCCCCGCTCCGCGCCCGCCGTCGTCCGCGGTCGGGTGGTCACCGCGTGGCCGGTCGGGACGCCGGTGGAGCAGGGCGAGCCGGAGACGTTGCCGATGGAGCAGGCCGGGCGGATGCTCGCCGCGCTGCACGAGTTCCGGCGGGCGGACTTCGCACCGCCGGTGCCGATCGCCGGGGCGCAGGCCCGGATGGAACGGGCGGTCCGGGAGCTGCCCGACGGGCCGGGGTCGGGGGTGGTGCGGCGGGCGTTCGACACCCTGGAGCCGCTGCCCGGGGGCGACACCCTGATCCACGGGGACTGGCACCTCGGCCAGTTGGTCCGGCGGGACGGGTACCGGCTGATCGACGTGGACGACCTCGGCGTCGGCGACCCGGCGTGGGACCTGGCGCGGCCGGCGGCGCTGTTCGCGGCGGGTGTGCTCGACCCGCGTTCGTGGAGCCGGTTGCTGGACTCGTACCTGGACGCGGGTGGTACGGCCGTGCGGCGGGAAGATCCGTGGGAACGGCTGGAGGCTCCGGCGCGCGCACTGGTCGTGCAGATGGCGGCGCGTGCTCTCACCGCTGCGCAGCGCGACGGAAAGCCGTTGACCGAAGCCCAGGAAGCGCTGATGGACGCGTGCGGGCGGATCACGTCCGAGCACGAACCCATTCCGCGCGGCTAATATCGCGCTCATCGCACCGAGAGCAGGAGGCTCACACGATGCAGTGTCCCAAGTGTCATGCGAACATGCGCACCTTCGACCGCATGGGCGTACACATCGAGCAGTGCGACGGCTGCCGCGGGGTCTTCCTCGACTACGGCGAGCTTGAGGCCATCACCCGCCTGGAGACCCAGATGGCCCCTCCTCCGCCCCCGCCGCCGGTCGCGCCGGCGCCCGCCCAGGTCCACTACGTGCAGCCGGTCCAGCAGCCCGGTTGGGGCGCGCAGCCGCAGTACGGCCACCACGGCTACGGCCACCGCAAGCGCCACGGTCTTTCGGGCCTGTTCTTCTCGTCCTGACCCGGTCCCGGCCGGTCCCGGCGCGATCCGGGCCCGGTTCCGCCGCCTCCGTTGCGACTCCCGAAAATCTGGGCGATACTCGGTAGTGACTCAGGGAGGTCGCCATGTCCGTCGCAACGGAGGCCGCGCAGATCCGGGATCTCTTCGACCAGATCGAGGAGATCGAGGAGGTCGCCTCCAGCCTGTCCGAGGACGACGAGCGGCGGCACAAGCTCGACGGCGTGGTGGCCCGCGCGCTGCGCACGGCCCCGCCGGTGCGGCCGGTGGTGGCCGGCGAGCTGCTCGACCTGACCGAGAAGACGGTCAAGGCCTGGGCCCGCGAGGGTGTGCTGTCGATCCACAGCCAGGAGCCCCGGATGCTGCTGGACGCGGTGCGGTTGCACGAGGTGCTGCACGTGGTGTCCGAACTGCGCCGGGCCGGGCGCACCAGGGGCCTGTTGGACGAGGTGCACCGCAGGCTGAGCGACCAGGCGCTGCTCGACCGCGACGACCTGGCCACCAGCTTGGCGCAGATGCACCGCGGTGAAGGACGGGTAGTCCGCTCAGCTTGATCAACGTCGTGGAGACGCCCGTGGCGGGCGCGCAGGCCGCGCGGCTGCGAGGCCCTGCCCGTCAGGCGTACGAACGCTTCCTGGACGACCTGTCGCACGGCGGCTGCGCGTCCCTCGGCTACCGGGTCACCGGCCCGGAACCGCTCCCCCGCCTGTGCGTGAAGCACCTGCGCGGCACCGACCGCGTCATCGTGGCGTTCCCGAGCCCGGACACCGCCTTCGTGCTTCTGGTCGGCACCCACGAAGACGACCCCGGCCGCAACCTGTACGACGCCCTCTACGAACTGGCCGGCGTCCGACCGCGCCTCAACGAGCGCCGCACCAAGCCTCCGTGCTGTAGCGACGGCACTCCCCCCACCGCCGACGAGGACCTCGTCGACGATTTGGTGGCGCGCGCACGAGCCTTGGCGAAATCCCGTCGCCGCCCTTGAGTGGTCTATCGGGAAGCTATCCGTGAACAGCACTGCTTTGAGCCGCGCGCAGCGCGTACTCCTGCCGTGCTGTGTGTCATCCCCGTATGGCCTGCGCGCAGCGAACCACGCTTGTCTTGGGAGTGCAAGCACGCTTTTCGCTTGCACTCCCAAGACAAGCGTGGTTGTCTTCTGACCAGGGCATACGGGGATGACACACAGCCTTCAAGCTTTTGGCTTTGGCTTTTATGGGATCCTTGGCGGTCTGCCCGTCCGGCGAGGACTCTTTTCATACTTGGTGCCGCACGGATCCTGGTAATAAAAGCGACGCTCGCCGCTGGGCAGACCTCCGGGGAGGAAAAACGAAGGGCGTCGTGTTCTCCCCGCATGGCCTGTCAAAGACCACCACCCTTGTCCTGGGAGGTCAAGCGGAAAGCGTGCTTGACCTCCCAGGACAAGCGCGGTAGCCCTCCGGGCAGGCCATACGGGGAGAACACGAAGACACAGGTGTGCGCGGCGCACGGCTCCTGGGGCGGACAGCTCTCGGGGCGGACGGCTCTGAGGGGCGTGCGGCGAGTGCGGGCGGGTGAGGTGGCGTGCGGGGTGAGGGCGACGCCGTGGCGGGGTGCGGGCGGCGTGGGTGTGAGCGGGTGAAGGAACGGCCCCCGGAGCGGGAGGCTTCGGGGGCCGTTCGGTCTTGCGGGGACTACGGGGTCGGTCAGCGGTAGTCGCGGCCGAAGTCGTAGTCGTCCAGGGGCACTGCGGCGCCGGTACCGGTCCCGAACACGTCGGGGGTGTAGTAGCCGTCGTCGTAGGACGGGATGGCGTAGGCCGCGGCCCGTGCTTCCTCCGTCGGCTGGACCTGGATGTTCCGGTACCGGTTGATGCCGGTGCCGGCCGGGATCAGCTTGCCGATGATCACGTTTTCCTTGAGGCCGATGAGCTTGTCCGAACGGCCGTTGATGGCCGCGTCGGTCAGCACCCTCGTGGTCTCCTGGAACGACGCCGCGGACAGCCACGAGTCGGTGGCGAGCGACGCCTTCGTGATGCCCATCAGGACCGGACGACCGGCAGCGGGCTCGCCGCCCTCGGCGACCACGGCGCGGTTGCCGGACTCGAACTCCGCGCGCTCGACCAGCGAGCCCGGCAGGAACTCGGTGGCGCCCGAGTCGATGATCGTCACCCGGCGCAGCATCTGCCGGACGATGACCTCGATGTGCTTGTCGTGGATCGCCACGCCCTGGGCCCGGTAGACCTTCTGGACTTCCTGGACCAGGTGCAGCTGGGCCTCGCGCGGACCCATGACGCGCAGCACCTCGTGCGGGTCGGGCGTGCCCTCCAGCAGCTGCTGGCCGACGTGCACGTGGTCGCCGTCCTGGAGCGGGCCGGTGGCCGTGTTCGCGAGCCGCTGCCGCTTCGACAGCTTCTCGAAGATGATCTCCTCGGACCCGTCGTCCGGGATGAGGGTGATCTTCCAGAACCGGTCGCCGTCCTCGATGCGCACCCGGCCGTCGACGTCCGCGATGGGCGCCTTGCCCTTCGGCACCCGGGCCTCGAACAGCTCCTGCACCCGGGGCAGACCCGTGGTGATGTCGTCACCGGCGACACCACCCTGGTGGAACGTGCGCATGGTCAGCTGCGTGCCGGGCTCACCGATGGACTGCGCGGCCACGATGCCGACGGCCTCGCCGACGTCGACCAGCTTGCCGGTCGCCATCGAACGGCCGTAGCAGGACGCGCACACCCCGACCGCCGACTCGCAGGTCAGCACGGAGCGGACCTTGACCCTGGTGACGCCCGCCTCGACGAGGGTCGCCAGCGCCGGGTCGCCCAGGTCGTCACCGCGGTTGAGCACCACGTTGCCGTTGGCGTCGGTGATGTCCTCGGCGATGGTCCGCGCGTACACGGAGGTCTGCGCGAACTCCGCGAGACCGACCTTGTCGCCCATCTTCTCGCCGACCGTCATGTTCACGCCGCGCGTGGTACCGCAGTCCACCTCGCGGATGATGACGTCCTGCGAGACGTCCACCAGACGACGGGTCAGGTAACCCGAGTCGGCGGTGCGCAGCGCGGTGTCGGCCAGGCCCTTGCGGGCACCGTGCGTGGCGATGAAGTACTCCAGCACCGACAAGCCCTCGCGGAACGAGTTCTTGATCGGGCGTGGGATGTACTCGCCCTTCGGGTTGGTCACCAGACCGCGCATACCGGCCAGCGAGCGGACCTGGGTCATGTTGCCCGCCGCCCCGGACTTCACGATCATCCGGATCGAGTTGTCCTCGGGGAAGTTGGCCTCCATCACCTCGGCGACCTCCTCGGTCGCCTTGGTCCACACCTTGACCAGCTCGTTGTTGCGCTCGATGTAGGAGAGCTGACCGCGCTGGTAGCGCTTCTCCACCGCGTCGGCGAGCTTCTCGTACTCGTCCAGGATGCCCTGCTTGGCCTCCGGCACGAGCACGTCGGAGATCGCGACCGTGACACCGGACCGGGTGGCCCAGTAGAAACCGGCGTCCTTCAGCTTGTCCAGCGTCCGGGCGACGGTGACCATCGGGTACCGCTCGGCCAGGTCGTTGATGATCGTGGCCTGCCGCTTCTTGGGCATGACCTCGTTGATGAACGCGTAGTCCTGCGGCAGGACCTCGTTGAACAGCACGCGGCCGAGGGTGGTCGTGGCCAGCCACGGCTGACCGGGCTCCCAGCCCTCCGGCACCTCGTCCTTCGGCGGGTTCTTGTCCGTGATCCGGATCTTCACCATCGCCTGGAGACCAAGCACCTTGCGGTCGAACGCCATCAGCGCCTCGGCCGGCGAGGAGTACGCCAGGCCTTCGCCGAGGTCGCCCTCCTTGTGCCGGGTCAGGTGGTACAGGCCGGTCACCATGTCCAGTCGGGGCATGGCCAGCGGCTTGCCCGACGCGGGCGAGAGGATGTTGTTCGACGACAGCATCAGCACGCGCGCCTCGGCCTGCGCCTCGGCGGACAGCGGCAGGTGGACCGCCATCTGGTCACCGTCGAAGTCGGCGTTGAACGCCTCGCAGACCAGCGGGTGCAGCTGGATGGCCTTGCCCTCCACCAGCTGCGGCTCGAAGGCCTGGATGCCCAGGCGGTGCAGCGTCGGTGCGCGGTTGAGCAGCACCGGGTGCTCGGTGATGACCTCTTCCAGCACGTCCCACACGGCGGGGCGGGCGCGCTCGACCATCCGCTTGGCGGACTTGATGTTCTGCGCGTGGTTGAGGTCGACCAGCCGCTTCATCACGAACGGCTTGAACAGCTCCAGCGCCATCTGCTTGGGCAGACCGCACTGGTGCAGCTTGAGCTGCGGGCCGACCACGATGACCGAACGGCCGGAGTAGTCGACGCGCTTGCCGAGCAGGTTCTGCCGGAACCGGCCCTGCTTGCCCTTGAGCAGGTCGGACAGCGACTTCAGCGGCCGGTTGCCCGGACCGGTGACCGGACGCCCGCGGCGGCCGTTGTCGAACAGCGCGTCGACGGCCTCCTGGAGCATCCGCTTCTCGTTGTTGACGATGATCTCGGGCGCGCCGAGGTCGATCAGCCGCTTGAGGCGGTTGTTCCGGTTGATCACCCGGCGGTACAGGTCGTTCAGGTCGGACGTGGCGAAGCGGCCACCGTCGAGCTGCACCATCGGGCGCAGGTCCGGCGGGATGACCGGGACGCAGTCCAGCACCATGCCCTGCGGGTTGTTGCGGGTCGCCTGGAAGGCGGCCACCACCTTCAACCGCTTCAGGGCGCGCAGCTTCTTCTGGCCCTTGCCGCTGCGGATCGTCTCGCGCAGCACGTCGGCCTCGGCGTCCACGTCGTAGTCACCCAGCAGCCGCTGGATGGCCTCGGCGCCCATGGCACCGGTGAAGTAGTCGCCGTAGCGGTCGTACAGCTCGCGGTAGAGCAGCTCGTCCGCGATCAGCTGGGCGCGCTCCAGCTTGGTGAAGGTGGACCAGATCTCGTCGAGCCGGTCCAGCTCGCGCTGGGCCCGGTCGCGGAGCTGGCGCATCTCGCGCTCGCCGCCCTCCTTGACCTTGCGGCGGACGTCGGACTTGGCGCCCTCCGCCTCCAGCTCGGCCAGGTCGGCTTCCAGCTTCTGCGCCCGCGCCTCCACGTCGGCGTCGCGCTTGTTCTCCACGCGCTTGCGCTCGACCTGCATCTCGTTCTCGAGCGTCGGCAGGTCGTTGTGGCGCAGTTCGGTGTTCACGCCCACGATCACGTAGGCCGCGAAGTAGATGATCTTCTCGAGGTCCTTCGGGGCCAGGTCGAGCAGGTAGCCCAACCGGCTGGGGACGCCCTTGAAGTACCAGATGTGCGTGACCGGGGCGGCCAGTTCGATGTGGCCCATCCGCTCGCGGCGCACCTTGGCGCGGGTCACCTCGACGCCGCAGCGCTCGCAGATGATGCCCTTGAAGCGGACCCGCTTGTACTTGCCGCAGTAGCACTCCCAGTCCCGGGTGGGACCGAAGATCTTCTCGCAGAACAAGCCGTCCTTCTCCGGCTTGAGCGTGCGGTAGTTGATGGTCTCGGGCTTCTTGACCTCGCCGAAGGACCACTGGCGGATGTCGTCCGCGGTCGCGAGACCGATGCGGAGCTCATCGAAGAAGTTGACGTCGAGCACGTCTACTCTCTTCCCCTTTTTGTTTCGGTTGCCCTCGAAGGGGCGTAGCTGAAGGAGCTGGTGGCCGGGTCACCGCGCGGGACGCGGGAGGCGTCCCGCGCGGTGACCGCCGGGGGTCAGTTGACGACGTCGTCCACGGACGGCGACTCGGACCTCGACAGGTTGATGCCGAGGTTCGCGGCCGCGCGCTCCAGGTCTTCGTCGTCGCCGTCGCGCATCTCGATCGCGGCGCCGTCCGAAGACAACACCTCGACGTTGAGGCACAGCGACTGGAGCTCCTTGAGCAGCACCTTGAAGGACTCCGGGATACCCGGCTCCGGGATGTTCTCGCCCTTGACGATGGCCTCGTAGACCTTCACGCGACCCAGCACGTCGTCGGACTTGATGGTCAGCAGCTCCTGCAACGTGTAAGCCGCGCCGTAGGCCTGCATCGCCCAGCACTCCATCTCACCGAAGCGCTGGCCGCCGAACTGGGCCTTGCCGCCCAGCGGCTGCTGGGTGATCATCGAGTACGGGCCGGTGGAACGGGCGTGGATCTTGTCGTCCACCAGGTGCAGCAGCTTCAGGATGTACATGTAGCCGACCGACACCGGGAACGGGTACGGCTCGCCGCTGCGCCCGTCGAGGAGCACCGCCTTGCCGTTCTCCTTGACCATCCGCTCGCCGTCGCGGTTCGGGATCGTCGAGCCCAGCAGGCCGGTGATCTCGTCCTCGCGCGCGCCGTCGAAGACCGGGGTGGCGGTCTTCGTGCCGGGCTCCACGTCGTAGAGGTCGGCGGGCAGGTTCTTCGCCCAGTCCGGGTCGCCGTTGATGCTCCAGCCCTGCTTGGCGATCCACCCGAGGTGGGTCTCCAGCACCTGGCCGATGTTCATCCGGCGCGGCACGCCGTGCGTGTTCAGCACGATGTCCACCGGGGTGCCGTCCTCCAGGAACGGCATGTCCTCGACGGGGAGGATCTTGCCGATGACGCCCTTGTTGCCGTGCCGGCCGGCGAGCTTGTCGCCGTCCTGGATCTTGCGCTTCTGGGCGACGTAGACCCGGACCAGCTCGTTCACGCCGGGGGGCAGCTCGTCGTCGTCCTCGCGGCTGAACACGCGGATGCCGATGACCTTGCCGTACTCGCCGTGCGGCACCTTCAGCGACGTGTCGCGCACCTCGCGGGCCTTCTCGCCGAAGATCGCGCGCAGCAGGCGCTCCTCCGGGGTCAGCTCGGTCTCGCCCTTGGGCGTGACCTTGCCGACCAGGATGTCGCCCGGCTGGACCTCGGCGCCGATGCGGATGATGCCCCGCTCGTCCAGGTCCGCCAGGACCTCCTCGGAGACGTTCGGGATGTCCCGGGTGATCTCCTCGGCGCCCAGCTTGGTGTCCCGCGCGTCGATCTCGTGCTCCTCGATGTGGATCGAGGTCAGGACGTCGTCCTGGACGAGGCGCTGCGACAGGATGATCGCGTCCTCGTAGTTGTGGCCCTCCCACGGCATGATCGCGACGAGCAGGTTCTTGCCCAGCGCCATCTCGCCGTTCTCGGTGCACGGCCCGTCCGCCAGCACCTGGCCGGTCTGCACCCGGTCGCCCTCGTTCACGATGGGCTTCTGGTTGATGCAGGTGCCCTGGTTGCTGCGGCGGAACTTGTGCAGGCCGTAGGTCTGCCGCGAGCCGTCGTCGGCCATGACCGTGACGTAGTCGGCGGAGATCTCCTCCACCACACCGGTCTTCTTGGCCACCACGACGTCACCGGCGTCGACCGCGGCGCGCAGCTCCATGCCCGTGCCGACCAGCGGCGACTCGCTGCGCAGCAGCGGCACCGCCTGGCGCTGCATGTTCGCGCCCATCAGCGCGCGGTTCGCGTCGTCGTGCTCCAGGAACGGGATCATCGCGGTCGCGGCGGAGACCATCTGCCGCGGCGAGACGTCCATGTAGTCCACGTCGAGCGGGTCGATCTGCTCGACCTCGCCGCCCTTCTTGCGGACCAGGACCTTGGTCTCCAGGAAGTTGCCCTCGTCGTCGATCTTGGCGTTGGCCTGCGCCTTGACGTAGCGGTCTTCCTCGTCCGCGGTCAGGTAGTCGATCTGGTCGGTGACCCGGCCGTCGATGACCTTGCGGTACGGCGTCTCGATGAAGCCGAACGGGTTGACCCGGCCGTAGCTCGACAGCGAGCCGATCAAGCCGATGTTCGGGCCTTCCGGCGTCTCGATCGGGCACATCCGGCCGTAGTGCGACGGGTGGACGTCGCGGACCTCCATGCCGGCCCGCTCACGGGACAGACCGCCGGGGCCCAGCGCCGAGAGCCGGCGCTTGTGGGTCAGGCCCGCGAGGGGGTTTGTCTGGTCCATGAACTGGGAAAGCTGGGACGTGCCGAAGAACTCCTTGATCGCCGCCACCACCGGGCGGATGTTGATCAGGGTCTGCGGCGTGATCGCCTCGACGTCCTGGGTCGTCATGCGCTCGCGCACGACGCGCTCCATGCGGGACAGGCCGACCCGGATCTGGTTCTGGATCAGCTCGCCCACCGTGCGCAGCCGGCGGTTGCCGAAGTGGTCGATGTCGTCGACCTCGACCGGCACCTCGGTCTCACCGGGCTTCATCGAGGTCTCGCCGGCGTGCAGACGGACCAGGTACTCGATCGTCGTGACGATGTCGTCCTCGGTCAGCACACCCGTGGTGATCGGCGTGGCCAGGCCCAGCTTCTTGTTGACCTTGTAGCGGCCGACCTTGGCCAGGTCGTAGCGCTTGTCCTTGAAGAACAGGTTCTCCAGCAGCGCCTGCGCGGACTCCTTCGTCGGCGGCTCGCCCGGACGCAGCTTGCGGTAGATGTCGAGCAACGCCTCGTCGGTGCCCGCGGTGTGGTCCTTCTCCAGCGTCGTCAGCAGCGTCTCGGAGAACGAGAACCGCTCGCGGATCTGCTCGGTGGTCCAACCCAACGCCTTCAGCAGCACCGTCACCGGCTGGCGGCGCTTGCGGTCGATGCGGACGCCGACGGTGTCGCGCTTGTCGACGTCGAACTCCAGCCAGGCACCCCGGGACGGGATGATCTTGACGCTGAAGACGTCCTTGTCGGTCGTCTTGTCGATCGCCGTGTCGTAGTAGACACCCGGCGAGCGGACGAGCTGGGAGACCACGACCCGCTCGGTGCCGTTGATGATGAACGTGCCCTTGTCGGTCATCATCGGGAAGTCACCCATGAACACCGTCTGGCTCTTGATCTCGCCAGTGGTGTGGTTGGTGAACTCCGCGGTGACGAACAGCGGGGCGGCGTACGTCATGTCCTTGTCCTTGCACTCCTCGGTCGAGGCCTTGACCTCGTCGAAGCGCGGGTCGGAGAAGGAGAGGGACATCGAGCCGGAGAAGTCCTCGATCGGCGAGATCTCGTTCAAGACCTCTTCGAGGCCGCCCGTCGGCGCCTCGTCACCCTCGTCGACGCGGCGCTGGAACCACGCCTCGTCGCCGGTGAGCCACTCAAAGGACTGGATCTGCAGGTCGAGCAGGTTGGGCGTCTGAAGCGGCTCGTGGATCTTCGCGAAAGAGACTCGCTTCGGCGCTCCGGGAATCCCCGACGTGGAGTTGGTCGCAGCAGTGGCCTTGGTCGCGCGAGAGATCGCCAAGATGCGTCCTTCCAGGGACAGGTAGCTGGCTAGTCAGCGGAACTAGCACGGCTGTCAAGGGTGCGGCGATGCCCGGCAATCCAGCTCTCGGCGAAGGGCAAACGGAAAGAGGGCAGCGCAAAGGGGCAGTCTAGCCACGCGCATGCCAACTGTCGAGAGGCACCTCGAAGGACCTTTCTCGTCGTCACCGACAGAGTGACCCTGCCGACGCCCACAGTCAAGATGCCACGCGGCGATCACCCTCGTGGCGCAAGCCCGGCTTACTCGGGGTTACCGCTTTGACCTGCGGAATTACACGGTTGTGGGCCGGGGTGAACTGTTGGCGGGCGTTCGTGGGCCCGCCGGCGGACCCTGCGGTTCCGCTCGGTGACCGGTCAGAAAGTGTGTCGGAGATCACGGTATAGTGCGGTTGCGCGGAGGGGTTTGCAGTCCACAACGGACCCTTGAGCTGGGATGGGGCACGCCCTGACCGCAGGTGCTCTGTCATGTCGGGCGCGTGCCGGTGCGGCGGTGCAGAGCGTGGCGGTGCGGTGCGTGCCGGTGCAGAGCGCGCTGGTGCGGGGCGCGGCGGTGCAGTGCGCTCCAGCGCAGACCTCTGGCCTCGTGTTCTCCCGTATGGCCTGGGCGCAGCCCAACCGCGCTTGTCAAGGGTTATCGACTACCCCCGGTCGGACGTCGGGGACGCGGAGCTTGCGGAGCGTTCACGAGGGGAGGTCATGCGAGGTCGATAGCCCTTGACGAGGGTGGTTGCCTCTGGCAGGCCATGCGGGAGGACACGACGCCCTTCCCCACCCGGAGGCCTGCCCAGCGGCGAGCGTCCGCTTTTCATCTTTTCGACTCTTGGTGATCTTGGCTTGAAGTACCAAGAGCGTCCTCGCCGGACGGGCAGACCGCCAAGGATCTCCACAAGAGCCCTGCAAAGCTCTTCGAGCTTTGGAGGGCGGTGGTCTGCGTGTCCTCCCCGTATGGCCAGGTCAAAGACAACCACATGCGTCAAGGGCAGATCGATCATGTGTGTGCGGTGGTCGCGCGACCGATCTGCCCTTGACACATGCGGTTCCCTGCGGGCAGGCCATACGGGGATGACACGCAGAGGCAGAGGTGTGCGCGGGGCGCGGCAGCCCCACAGAAGCGCGCGGGGCGCAGCCGAACCTCAGGGTGCGGGGTGCGCAGGCCGTGGGCGGGGTAGCGGGGGTGTTCAGTTGCACTTGGCCAGTTCGGCGGATTGGTCGCTGGACTTGCCGAACATCTCCATGTTGTCGACCTTCCAGCGGCCGTCGGACTTCTGGGCGCCGGCCCTCATCATGGCGATGCCGCCGCCGCTCTGGTTGTCCGTGGTGCGGATGGTGACCTGGTCCAGGAACAGCAGGACGGTGGCCCGGTCGGGGTCGAGGCTGGTCACGCCGCTGGAGACGGCCTTCACCGTGACCACCAGCTTCTGCTCCGGGGCCAACGTCCTCACCGGGCCGAAGATGGCGTTGTACTGGCACTTCGCCTTGCCGACGAGGAGTTCGTCGGCGGCCTTCTCGGTGGCCGCCACGTCGGCGAAGTTGTAGGAGAAGGCCTTCTCCACGGCCTCCCGCACCTGGCCGGAGACCTCGGTGGTGCCGGCGCTGTCGACCAGGGCGTCGTTGTGCTCGACCTCGCCCACCCGGCCTTGCAGCCACACGCCCAGGCCCACCAGGACCGCCGCGACCACCACCAGGGCGATGGGCAGCAGGACGTTGGTCGAGGTCGGAGGGGTTGTGGGGGCGGGTTCCGGGGTGGTGCGGACGCTCTTGCCGACCGGTTCGCCGGTGCGCTTGCGGCGGCCGGTGGGGCGGGGCTTCGGGGTCGGGGTGGTGGCCGGGGTGTCGGCTACGTCCTCGACGAAGGGGGGTGGGGCGGAGGTGGGGGCGGCGTCCGGGATGTCGGGTGGGGCGGAGGTGGGGGTGATGTCGGGGATGTCGGGTGGGGCGTGGGTCGGGGTGGTGTCCTGGGGCTGAGAGTCCTGGGGCGGGGTGTCCTGGACCTGGGTGTCCTGGGCGGGGGTGTCCTGTTGCGGGGTGTCGGTGGGGGTGGGGTGGTTCGGCGTGGGGGTGTCGGTGCGTTTGCGCAGGCCGGCTACCCGGGGGCGGACGGTCGGGGTGGAGGGGACGGGGCGGCGGCGAGTCGGTGGCATGGGTTCGGTCCGATCCTTGGTCACGCGCCGCCGGCCGCTACCGGGCCCAGTGCGCTGAGCTTCCAGCCGGCGTCGGTGCGGGTCAGGTCCGTCTGGTAGCGGTTGACCTTCTTCACCGGCTGGGTGCCGTCCGGGGTCACCGTCGTCTCGACCACGGCGATCAGGTGGGCTTTGCCCGCCCTGGTGTCGAGGTCGGTGACCGCCGCGTCGAGGACCCGGCTGACGGTGACCGTCCTGGCGTCGGAGATCTGCTTGCGGCGGCTGTCGCGGCCCGTCTCGATCTCGGTGCGGAGCTCCCCCGTCGACGAGTCGAGCCAGCGGTTCAGGTCTTCGTCGACCTTCTTGTAGTCCAGCGTCGTGAAGTTCGCGATGCCGACCTGTCCCACCCGCAGCACCTCCTCGCGTTCCCGGGAGAACGCCGCCGAGTCGTCGGTCGTCGAGTTCCACCACGACACGCCGGCCCACACCGCGTAGCCGGCGGCCAGCACGGCCAGCACGGCCGCGATCGGCAGGAAACGACGTCGCACGATGTCCTCCAACTCAACGTCCTCCGACTCAGCCCGGCAGTCCGAGCAGCTGGCCCAGGCTGGTCAGCACGGGTGCTTCGGCGCGCTGACCGACGGGCTCCCGGCCCGGCTGGGACGTCTCGCCGCCGATGGGCGTCGTGGGTGTGCCGCCGTAGGGCGCGTTCTGCGCTCCGCGCACGGCGGTGGCGCTGCCGCGTGCCAGCGCGCAGTACGCCCCGGTGTTCAAGGGAGCGGGCGTGGTGTCGGTGCCCTGGCGGATCCTGGTGCCCTCGTAGCCGACGGTGCACGGGGGCGGGTCGAAGACGTTGACGGCCAGTCCGAAGTGGGCGCCGGTGCCGTCGCCCTTCGCCACGCTGAACCCGCCGCCCACCGCGATGGGGTAGGTCACCGCGATCTGCTCCACCCCGTCCAGCCTGGTGACCAGGATGTTGCCGGTGGTGAGCAGGTTCGCCACCACCACGCCCAGGTTCGGCCCGGTTTCCCGGAGCAGCTCGGAGACCTGTTCGGCTGCCTGCGGGGAGATCCCGATCAGCTGCCGGAGGTCGGCGTCGGAGTTCTTCAGCTGCTCGGCCAACGCCCTCAGGTCGGTGCTGAACGACCGGATCGCGCTGCCCTGGGACGCCTGCGTGTTGAGCACCACCAAGCCGTCGTTGAGCAGCGCCTTGGTCTGCGGCAGGTGCTCGGTCGCCGCCTGGGTGAACGCGCGGGTGTTGTCCAGCAGCACCTGGAGGTCCGGGCCGGTGCCGTTGAACGCCTGGTCCAGCTCGTCCACGACGGTGCGCAGCGAGTCGGTGGGCACGGACTTGGCGAACGCGTCCAGGTTGGACAGCAGGCCGTCGACCGGGGGCGGGGTCTTGGTCGCGGTCTTCGGGATGACCGTGCCCGCCGCCAGGTACGGGCCGTCCTCGGTGCGCGGGCGCAGGTCCACGAACTGCTCGCCCACCGCCGAGCGGTTCGCGACCACGGCCTCCAGGTCGGCCGGGATGCGGGGCGCGCTCGGGTCGATGTCCAGCTCGACGTCCAGGCCGTCGGAGGTCAGCCGCATCTGGCCGACCCGACCGACCGCGACGCCCCGGTAGGTGACCTCGGCGTTGGTGAACACGCCGCCGGAGTCGACGAGCTGCATGGTCACCACGTACCCGGACGAGCCGAACAACCGGCCCAGGCCCGCGTACCGCGCGCCCACGTAGCTCACCCCGACCAGCGCGACCAGCACGAACACGCCGATCTGGAGCTTGATCCGGCGCGGGATCACCGCCGACCACCTCCCAGCAGTCCGCCGAGCAGGTCACCGAGGCCGGTGCTGCTCCCCACCCCGGGCAGCGGCAGGTTGGGCAGCGGCAGCGGCAGGGACGGCGCGTTGCCGTCGATGCCGGGCAGCGACGGCAGCGGGCTCTGCCGCGACCGGCCCAGGTTGTCCACCACGTTGCCCAGGTTCAGGTCGATGTCCGCGTACAGGTTGGTGTAGTCGCCCTTGATGCCGTCGACCGCCGAGTCCGGGAACGGGTAGGTCAGCAGCAGCTCGAGCGCGTTCGGCAGGTTCGTGCCCGCCTCCACCAGCTTCCGCAACGTCGGCGTCAGCGCCTTCAGGTCGGCCACGATGTCGTCCTTCGACCGGTTCACCGTGTCCACCGCGACGTCGGACAGGGCGTCCAGCGACTGGAGCAGGGTCACCAGCTGGGTCCGCTGCTCGCTGAGCACCTTCAGGCCCGGCTCCAGGTCGTCCAGCACGCCGGTGATCCGGTCGCGCTGGGCGTCGAGCGTCCCGCCGAGGCGGTTGATGCCGTCCAACGCCCTGGTGATCTCGGTCTTGTGCCCGTCCAGCTCGCCGACCAGCGTGTTCAGGTTGGTCAGCAGCGAGCGGATCTCCGGTTCGTTGCCCTCCAGCGCGGCGTTCAGCTCGCGGCTGATGTTCTGCAACTGGGCGATGCCGCCGCCGTTGAGCAGCATGGACAGCGCGCCGAAGACCTCTTCCACCTCGGGGTTGCGGTTGGTGCGGTCCACCGGGATGGTCGCGCCGTCGACCAGCGTGCCCTCCTCGCGGCCCTCGGCGGGCTTGGCCAGCTCCACGTACTTCTCGCCGAGCAGCGCGGACTGGCGCAGCTTGGCGATCGCGTTCGCGGGCAGCTTCACCCCGCCGTTGACCAGCACGGTCACCTCGGCGGTCCAGCCGTCGGCGGCCAGGTCGATCCGGTCCACCCGGCCCACCGGCACGTCGTCGACCTTCACGCCCGCCTGCGGGACCAGGTCGAGCACATCCTTGAACCGCACCTTCACCGCGTACGGCCGGTCGCCCAGGTCCGCGCCGCCGGGCAGGGCCATGTTGTAGACGCCGTCGAAGCCGCCCGAGCCGCAACCCGCGAGGAGCAGCCCGGCGGACGCCAGCAGGGCGAGTCGCCTGATCATCACCGGGGCACCCCCGCGAGTGGCAGGGGCAGCGGGAGCCTGCCCTGGGACAGGTCGCCGATGACCTCGGCGGGCGTCTTCAACGGCACCGCGCCGGACAGCACCGGCTCCAGCTGCTCGCACGTCTGCGACAGCGGCAGCGGCACCCTGCCCGGCTCCACGGACTGGATCAGCTTGCACACCAGCACGATCGGCGGCTGGTTCAGCTCGTTGATGTCGGCGCGCACGTCCAGCGTGCCGGACGCCGCGTTGTACGCGTTCTGGAGGTTGCCCAGCGCCAGCGGTGCCACGTCCAGCGTCTCGGCCAGCGCCGCCCGCTGGTCCACCAGCACCTGCGTGATGCCGGTCAGCCTGTCCACGTTGGACTTGATCACCGCGCGGTTGTCGTTGATGAAGCCCTGCACCTGGCCCAGCGCGGAGGCCAGCTCGGTCAGCGCGCCCGCCAGGTTCTCCCGCTCGTCGGCGAGGAACCCGGCGACGTCGGCGAGCTGCCGGTTGAAGTCGCGGACCTGGCTGTCGTTCGCGGCCAGCATGCCGGTGAACTTCTGCAGGTTGTCCACGGTGCCGAACAGGTCGTCCTGGGAGCCGGACAGCGTGCGGGTGGCGTCGCCGAGCTGCTTGATCGTGTCGCCGAGCGCCTTGCCGTTGCCGTCCAGGCCCTTCGCGGCCGAGTCCAGCAGCTCGGACAGCGCGCCGTCCTTGTTCGCCCCGTTCGGGCCGAGAGCGGTGGTCAGCCGGTCCAGGCTGGCGTACAGCTCGTCCAGCTCCACGGGGGTCGCGGTGCGCTCGCGCGGGATCGTCGCGTTGTCGCCCATGGCCTGACCGCCGGTGTAGACCGGGGCCAGCTGCACGTACCGGTCGGACACCACGCTGGGCGCGACCACGACCGCCTGGGCGTTCGCGGGCACCTGCACCGTCCGGTCGATCGCCATGGTGACCTTGACCAGCGGCCCCTGCGGCTGCACGTCCTCGATGGACCCGATCCGCACGCCGAGCACCCGCACGTCCGAGCCGGGGTAGACACCCACCGCCGCACCGAACATGGCGGTCACCCGGCGGCTGTTCGTGTCGGAGAACGCCCACCACATCGCCGCCACCGCGACGAGTGCGAGCACGCACCCGATCGCCAACGCCCGTCCGAGGTCGCGGCCCACCCGAGTCGCCGCCATGTCAGTTCCCACCCCCGGAAGGAGAACGCCGCACGCCGGGGGGCAGGCAGCCCTCTTCGTTGAAACCGACCACGCCGAGGTTCACCGACGGCGGCAGCAGGCCGCAGATGTAGACGTCGAACCACCGGCCGTTGCCCAGCGTGTTCGCGAAGACCCGGTAGAACGGGGCCATCAGCGCCAGGCCGCGGCTGAGCGCGTCCTGGTTGCGCTGCAACATGGTGGACACCCGGTCCAGCTGCTCCAGCGCCGGCTTGAGCTGCGCGTTGTTGTCCGACACCAGGCCGGACAGCTCCTTGGACAGCTCACGGGTGCCGGTGAGCAGCGCCCCGATCGCGTCCTTGCGCTTGCGCAGCTCGCCGAGCAGCAGGTTGCCGTCCGCCAGCAGCTTCTCGAACTGCTCGTTGCGGTCGGACAGGGTCTTGGTGATCTGCCTGGTGTTGTCGAGCAGCCGCGCGAGCTGCTCGTCCCGCGACGAGATCGTCTTCGACAGCGCGGACAGGCCGTCCAACGCGCCCCGGACGCTGTCCGCCGAGCCCTGGAAGGTCTCCGACAGCACCCGGAAGCTGTCCGCGAGCTGCTTGGTGTCGATCTGGCCGACCGTGGTCGCCAGCCCGTTGAACGCCTCCTGCACGTCGTACGGGGACAGCGTGCGGTCGCGCGGGATCGGCTCGCGGGGGTCCAGCGGCTGCGACCCCTGCGGGTCCAGCGCCAGGAACTTCTGGCCCAGCAACGTCTTGATCCGGATCGTCGCGGTGGACCGGTCGCCCAGCCAGGCGTCCTTCACCCGGAACGACACCAGCACCCTGTCGCCGGCCAGTTCGACGTCGGTCACCTTGCCGACCTTCACGCCCGCGACCCGCACCTCGTTGGACGGCACCAGACCCGCCGCCTCGGTGAACTCCGCCGAGTACGTGGTGCCGCCGCCGATGATCGGCAGGTCGTCGTAGTAGAACGCGCTGAGCAGCAGCAGTGCGATCACGGTCAGGCCGACCGCGCCGGTGGTGACCGGATTGCGTTCCGCGCGAGCTGTCCCGGACCTCACGGGCGACACCTCGGTTGCGTCACCGGCAGCGCCGTGATCGGGATCGGGTCGTTGATGATCGGCGGGACGGAGACCTGCCCGCTGCCCTCGCAGAGGAAGAAGTTGAACCAGGAGCCGTAAGACGCGGTGCGCGCCATGGCCTCGATCTTGTTCGGCAGGCGTTGGATGACGCCCTCCACGACCGCCTCGTTGTCGGCCAGCGTCTGCGACACCAGGCCGAGGTTCGCGATGTCGTCCTTGAGCGGCTGCCGCGACTCGTTCAGCAGGCCCGCCGTGGTGTCGGTCAGGTCGCCCAGCGCGCTGATCGCCTCGCCGATCGGCTGCCGGTCGCCGGCCAGGCCCGTGGTCAGCTCCTGGAGCGTGGTGACCAGCGTCGACACCTGGTCGGTGCGACCGTTGACGGTGTCCAGCACGGAGTTCAGGTTGTCGATGACCTCGCCGATGACCTGGTCCCGCGCGGCCAGCGTGGAGGTCAGCGACGCGGTGTGCCGCAGCAGGCTGTCGATGGTGCCGCCTTCACCCTGCAGCACCTTGATGATCTCGCCGGACAGCTGGTTCACGTCCTCCGGGTCCAGCGCCTGGAACAGCGGCTTGAACCCGTTGAACAGCACGGTCAGGTCCAGCGCGGGCTTGGTGCGCTCCAACGGGATCACGTCGCCGGGCCGGAGCGCGGACGCGTCGCCCACGCCGTGCTCCAGGGCGATGTACCGCTGGCCCACCAGGTTGCGGTACTTGATGGTGGCGGTCACCGAGGCGGGCAGGCTGCGGTCGCCCTCGATGGAGAACTCCACCTCGGCGATCCGCCGGTCCACCACCTCGATGCCGTCCACCTGCCCGACCCGGACACCGGCGATGCGGATGTCGTCGCCCTCGTTGAGCGCGGTCACGTCGGTGAACCGGGCCGTGTACGTGGACGCGCCGGAGAAGCTCGCGTTCGAGATGGTCACCGCGAGCAGCGTCGTCGCGAGGACCGTGACGACCGCGAAGATCGTCAGCTTGACCAGCGGCGCGACCAGGGACCTCACACCGCCACCTCCGCTCCCCGGTACAGCGGGCCCAGCAGCAGGGCCGTGAAGCTCGGCATCTCCGACTTCCGCACCCCGAACTGCGGCGCCAGCAGCGCGGCCAGGAAGTCCTGCTCCTCCGGCGAGTTCGCCAGGCTCGGCGCCTGGAAGCCGCCGGACGACGACGGCGAGGTGGTGCCGTCCATCCCGATGACGCCGGTCGAGGGCGGCAGCACGCCGTCGTTCGCGACCCGCGCGGGCGGCGGTGGCGTCGAACCGTCCTTCACCACGCCCTCCGGCGGGTACTGCGGGAACGGGTCCGGCCGCGGCACGATGTCGTAGCAGCGCGGGCCGCGCTTGTCGGCGTACTCCGGCTCGTCCTCGCCCGGCTCGTACTTGCCGCGGTTCGCGGTGATCTCCAGCGTGATGTGCAGGCCCGGCTCGTCGGTGCCCTTGCCGAACACCTGGTCCATGATCGGCTTGAACTCGGTGAGGCCCTTGAGCAGGCACGGGTACTCGGGCGCGTACTTGGCGAGCAGCTCCAGCGTCGGCCGGGACACGTCGGCCAGCTGGATCAGGTTGTTCCTGTTCACCGCGAGGAAGCTGTTCAGGTCGACCGCCGTGGTGGTCAGCGAGCCGTACATGGTCAGCAGCTTGTCCCGCTGGTCGACCAGCGTGCGGCTGGTGGCGGTGGCGTCGCTGAGGGCCTGCACCAGGTCGGGCGCGGCGTCGGCGTACACGTCGGACACGTCCGCGAGCCGGCTGATGCCCTCCTTGAGCGCGGGCAGCTGCGGGTTGAGCTCGCCCAGGTAGGAGTCGAGCCGCACCAGCGTCTCCCCCAGCGGCCTGCCCCGGTTGTCCAGCGCCTGCGACATCGCGGTCAGCGTGGTGGCCAGCTTCTCCGGCTGCACCGCCTGCAGCACCGGCATCAGGTCGTCCAGCACGCGTTCCAGCTCGACGGCGCTGCTGGAGCGGTCCTGCTCGATGACGTCGCCCTCGTCCAGGTGGTCCGCCGGGTCCGGTTCGGCCGGCAGCACCAGGTTCACGTAGCGCTCGCCGAACAGCGTCTTGGGCAGCAGCCGCGCCGAGACGTTGCCGGGGATGTGCTCGACCTGGTCGGGGTGCAGCGCCAGCTCCAGCTCGGCGCCGTCGCCGGCCGTGCGGATCTGCTTGACCTCGCCGACGACCATGCCCCGGACCTTCACGTCCGAGGCCGGCAGCAGCTGGTTGCCCACCCGGTCGGTCTTCAGCGTCACCTTCACGACCTCGGTGAAGGCGTCGTTGTAGAGCGCCACGGTGAGGGTGAGGAAGAGCGCGATCACCGCGAGGAACACCACGCCCAGGAGCCGTCGCCTGATCATCCGGCCACCTCCGCGGGGAACAGCACGTCGGCGGTCATCCGGCGATCCTCACCGTCGTCGTGGTACCCCAGATCGCCATGCTCAGGAAGAAGTCCAGCAGGCTGGTGGTGACGATCGCGGTGCGCACCGCCCGCCCGACCGCCACGCCCACGCCCGCCGGGCCGCCGCTGGCGCGGTAGCCGTAGTAGCAGTGGGTCATGATGATCACGACGGAGAAGACGAGCACCTTGCCGAACGACCAGAGCACGTCGACCGGGGGCAGGAACAGGTTGAAGTAGTGGTCGTAGGTGCCCGCCGACTGCCCGTAGAACTCGACCGTGATCACTCGGGCGGCGAGGTACGAGGTGAGCAGGCCGATCACGTACAGCGGGATGATCGCGACGAAGCCCGCGATGATCCGCGTGGTCACCAGGAACGGCATGCTGGGGATGCCCATGACCTCCAGCGCGTCGATCTCCTCGGAGATCCGCATCGCGCCGAGCTGCGCGGTGAACCCGGAGCCGACCGTGGCGCTCAGCGCGAGACCGGCGACCAGCGGCGCGATCTCGCGGGTGTTGAAGTAGGCCGACACGAAGCCCGCGAACGCCGACGTGCCGATCTGGTTCAGCGCCGTGAAGCCCTGCAGGCCCACCACCGTGCCGGTGAACACCGACAGGCCGACCATCACGCCGATCGTGCCGCCGATGACCGCCAGCGCGCCGGAGCCGAAGCTCACCTCCGCCAGCAGCCGCAGCGTCTCCCGCAGGTAGCGGCGCAGCGTGCGGGGCGTCCACGCCAGGGCGCGCAGGTAGAACCACAGCTGGTCGCCGAACGTGTCCAGCAGCGTCAGCGGCGCGTTGGCGGCCTTGCGGAACCGGTCGTTCACCGTGGTCACCTCAGCTCCCCTTCGCCGGGACGACCTGGAGGTAGATCGTGGTGAGCACGAAGTTCACGAAGAACAGCAGCAGGAACGTGATGACCACGGCCTGGTTCACCGCGTCGCCCACGCCCTTCGGGCCACCCGCCGGGTTCAGCCCGCGGTAGGCGGCCACGATGCCCGCGATGAAGCCGAAGATCAGCGCCTTGATCTCGGAGATCCACAGGTCCGGCAGCTGCGCGAGCGCGGAGAAGCTGGCCAGGTACGCGCCGGGCGTGCCGTCCTGGAGGATCACGTTGAAGAAGTAGCCGCCCATCACGCCGACGACGCTGACCATGCCGTTGAGCAGCACGGACACCAGCATCGCGGCGAGCACCCGGGGCACCACCAGGCGCTGGACCGGCGAGACGCCGAGCACCTCCATGGCGTCGATCTCCTCGCGGATCTTGCGGGAGCCGAGGTCGGCGCAGATCGCCGAACCGCCCGCGCCCGCGATCAGCAGGGCCGTCACGATCGGACTGGCCTGCTGGATGATCGCCAGCACGCTGGCCGCGCCGGTGAACGACTGCGCCCCGATCTGCCGGGTCAGCGACCCGATCTGCAGCGCGATGACCGCGCCGAACGGGATCGACACCAGGGCCGTCGGCAGCACCGTCACGCTGACCACGAACCAGCACTGCTGGATGAACTCGCGCAGCTGGAACGGCCGCCGGAACGCGTTGCGGGTGACGTCGACGCCGAGGGCGAACATCCGGCCCGTCTCCCGCAGGGCGCCCGCGCCGGGGAAGGTGGTCGGGGAACTCACAGCACGCCCCCCTGCCTGGGCCACGGACTGGGCGTGTGCCGCGTGGTGTCCGGCACCGTCGCGGTGTCCGGGCCGACCCCGGCCGACACCTGGTAGTGCCGCTGCTCGTCGGGCGTGAGGCTGGCGATGATGCCCTGCTGCGCGTCCGGCGGCAGCGTGTGGATGATGCTCATGACCCGGTCCTTGCGCCGTCGCACGGCACCGCGCGGGGGCAGCCCGGGCGTCGGCTCCAACTGCGGCACGACACCGCGCACGTCCGCGTCCGGGGAACCGTCCGAGTGGCCCGCCTCCTTGTGCGCGAGCTCGGCGGCCATGGTGGCCTGGTCCTTCTCCTCGGACATGCCGATCGGACCCAGCCTGCGGCCGTTGAGGAACTGCTCGACCACCGGCTCGTCGCTGGTCAGCAGCACCTCGCGGGGCCCGAACATGACCAGCTCGCGGCGGAACAGCATCCCCAGGTTGTCCGGGACCGTGCGGGCCACCGTGATGTTGTGCGTGACGATCAGGATGGTGGCGTCGATCTGCGAGTTCAGGTCGATCAGCAGCTGGCTCAGGTACGCCGTGCGCACCGGGTCCAGACCGGAGTCCGGCTCGTCGCACAGGATGATCTCGGGGTCCAGCACCAGGGCGCGGGCGAGGCCGGCGCGCTTGCGCATCCCGCCGGAGATCTCGCCCGGCAGCTTCTTCTCCGCGCCGACGAGACCGACCATCTCCATCTTCTCCAGCACGATCCGCCGGACCTCGGCCTCGGTCTTGCGGGTGTGCTCGCGCAGCGGGAAGGCCACGTTGTCGAAGAGGTTCATCGAGCCGAACAGCGCGCCGTCCTGGAACAGGACGCCGAACAGCTTCCGGATCTCGTACAGCTTGTGCTCGGAGCAGCGCACCAGGTCGGTGCCGTTGATGGTGATCCGGCCGCGCTCCGGCTTCAGCAACCCGACCAGCGACTTGAGGAAGACCGACTTCCCGGTGCCGGAGGGACCGAGCATCACGCTGACCTCGCCGGGCGGCAGGGTGAGCGTGACGTCCCGCCAGATGGTCTGCTTGCCGAAGGACTTGGTCAGTCCGTCGACGACCACCTCGACGCCCATCGCACCTCCAGCTCACCGGGCCACCACGCCTGGGCTCGCCCCGCGCGGCAGGACGACATACCGGTGCAACGAGCCCGTCGCGCCGTAGTTACTGCCCAGTTGGGTTAGCGGTGTAACGGAAGGGTAACCGTGCGACGACGCCGGTATCCGGTGCTCCGCGCCGGCGAAGGTGCCGGTCAGCGGGGGTGCGGACAGGACAAGAGGGCGGATCCCCGAGGTGGGGATCCGCCCTCTTGCCGAGCCGTTCGAGTGTCGGAGCGCCCGGAGGCGCTCAGCTCACTTGAGCGAGATCTTGGCGCCGGCCGCTTCCAGCTTCTCCTTGGCGGCGTCGGCGACGTCCTTCGCCACGTTCTCCAGCAGCGGCTTCGGAGCGGACTCGACCAGCTCCTTGGCCTCCTTCAGGCCCAGGCCCGAGACGACCTCGCGGACGACCTTGATGACCTGGATCTTCTTGTCGCCGGCGCCTTCGAGGACGACGGTGAACTCGTCCTTCTCCTCCTCGGCGGGGGCGGCGGCGGCGGCCGGGCCGGCAGCGGCGACGGCGACCGGTGCGGCGGCGGTGACCTCGAACTTCTCCTCGAACTTCTTCAGGAAGTCCGAGAGCTCCAGGAGGGTCAGGTCCTCGAAGGCCGTGAGCAGCTCGTCGGTGCTGAGCTTCGCCATGATCGGCGGTCCTTTCGTTGTCAACGCCCGAACTGCGGCCGGGACGCGGAGTTTGTCGGGTGGATCAGCTTTCGGCGGGGGCCTCTGCCTCTGCCGGAGCGTCGGACTCGGCGGCGGCGGGCGCCTCCGCGGTCCTCTTCTCCACCAGGGCAGCGGTCAGGCGGGCCACCTGGGACGCCGGGGCGTTGAACAGCGCCGCGGCCTTGGCCAGGTTGCCCTTCATCGCGCCCGCCAGCTTGGCGAGCAGCACCTCGCGGCTGTCGAGGTCCGCGATCGCGGCGACCTCGTCTACCGAGAGGGGGCGGCCTTCCATGAAGCCGCCCTTGATGACCAGGGCCTTGTTGTCCTTCGCGAAGTCACGCAGCGCCTTGGCCGCGTCGACCGGCTCGCCTTCGACAAAGGCGATGGCGGTCGGACCGACGAGCAGGTCTTCCAGACCTTCGACGCCCGCGTCCTGAGCGGCCCGCTTGACCAGCGTGTTCTTCGCAACGGTGTACGTGGTGCCCGCGCCGAGAGCGCGACGCAGCGTGGTGAGCTGCGCCATGGAGAGGCCGCGGTACTCGGTGACGACAGCAGCCGAGCTACCGCGGAACTTGTCCGTGAGCTCGGCGACGGCCGAGACCTTGCTGGGCTTCGCCATGATCGCCTCCTCTCTGGGCTGTGGGGTGACCACCAGCCGGCCGAAGAGAGGGCATGAAAAACGCCCCGGTGCACAGCAGCACGGGGCGGACGGGCACTCGCGTGCCCCACTGACCTCGTCCTCCTGCGCGGGCCGTTCGCCGTGCGAACCCTTCGTTCCCCCACCCCGGAGGGTGCGGGAAGACCAGCGGTCTTCGGTGGAACCAGCGCTCAGCGTACGGGATGTGTCCCGACGGCTCCAAATCGGCATGATGTGACCCGTGACCGAAGAGCCACCGAGGAACCCGCCGCCGCCGGACATCGACCCGGAACAGCTCAGGCAGTTCCAGGAGTTCCAACGGTTCCAGGAGTACCAGCGCTTCCAGCAGGCCCAGGGCACCCCCGCCCTCCCACCGGGCACGTCCCCACCCCCGCCGACCACACCTCACCCGACCACACCTCACCCGACCACGCCGCCGCCCGCCGCACCGGCCAAGCCCCCGCGCAAGCCGGTGTGGAAGGTCCTGCTGGGCAGCAAGCTCTTCCGCCGCCTCGTCTACCTGGTGGTGGTGCTCCTGCTGCTGGGCTACTTCTACGACAAGTACTTCGGCGGGCCCACGCCGGGCGACGTGGCGGTGGACAGCGGCGGCGACAAGGGGAACGTGATCGCGCCGCAGACCCCGTACGGCCTCCAGGGCACGGTCGCCCTGTTCTACAAGCACGTCATCAACGACGACGCGGGCCGTGCGTGCCTGTTGTTCAGCGAGGACCAGGCCAAGAAGAACTTCACCGAAGCCTTCCGCGCCAAGGACTGCGAGTCCGCGGTCCACCAGCTCTCCGGCCAGGTCACCAACAGCGCCCAGTACCGCCAGCTCGGTTTCCCCGCCGACATGCGCGCCGTGCCCAACGGCGGCAGCGTCGAGGTGAGCTCGTGCGAACTCCAGGTCACCGGCGGTCCGCGGTTGGGCCGGTTCGTGCTCTCCATGCAGGACAACAAGACCTGGGTGATCACCGGCTACCAGGCGGAACCCGCCGACTGCCTGACCGGCTGAGCCCGGTACGGGAGCAGCCCCCGTACGCGAGAAGCCCCCGGCACCGAGGTGCCGGGGGCTTCTTCGAGCTGGGCGAAGCTGGGATCAGGCGGTGGCTTCGTCGGTCAGCAGGTTGCGGGTGCGGTTCGGGTCGACCGGGATGCCGGGGCCCATCGTGGTGGAGACGGTGACCTTCTTCAGGTACCGGCCCTTGGCCGCCGACGGCTTGGCCCGCAGGATCTCGTCCAGCGCCGCGGCGTAGTTCTCGACCAGCTTGTCCGGCTCGAACGACACCTTGCCGATGACGATGTGCAGGTTGGCCTGCTTGTCGACGCGGAAGTTGATCTTACCGCCCTTGATGTCCGCCACGGCCTTGGTGACGTCGGGCGTCACGGTGCCGGTCTTCGGGTTCGGCATCAGGCCGCGCGGGCCGAGGATGCGGGCGATGCGACCGACCTTGGCCATCTGGTCGGGGGTGGCGATCGCGGCGTCGAAGTCGAGCCAGCCGCCTTGGATGCGTTCGATCAGGTCCTCGGAGCCGACCGCGTCCGCACCGGCGGCCTCGGCCTCGGCGGCCTTGTCGCCGGTCGCGAAGACGATCACGCGGGCGGTCTTGCCCGTACCGTGCGGCAGGTTCACGGTGCCGCGGACCATCTGGTCGGCCTTGCGGGGGTCGACGCCGAGCCGGATGGCGACCTCGACGGTCGCGTCCAGCTTCACCTTGGACGTCTCCTTGGCGAGCTTGGCGGCCTCCAGCGGCGAGTACAGCCGCTCCCGGTCCACCAGCTCAGCAGCGTTCTTGTACGCCTTGCTGCGCTTCATGCTTCTGTCCTTAAGAGTGGATCAGCCGTGGTGAATGAGCCAGCGCGTGGCTCTCCCACTGTGTTGGATCGCCTCGGCTCCGCCGAGGCGGTTCGGTCGCCTGGAGTCGGCGTCTTCCCTCGTGATTCCGAGCGGCCCGCGGCCGGTCGGAATGACTCGGTCCAGACACCGACGCGACCTCACATCTGAGGGAAGATCAGCCTTCGACCGTGATGCCCATGGAGCGGGCGGTGCCGGCGATGATCTTCGCCGCCTGGTCGACGTCGTTGGCGTTCAGGTCGACCATCTTGGTCTGCGCGATCTCGCGCACCTGGTCCATGGTCACCTTGGCGACCTTGACGCGGTGCGGCTCGCCGCTGCCCTTCTCGACACCGGCGGCCTTGAGGATCAGCTTCGCGGCCGGCGGGGTCTTGAGCTTGAAGTCGAACGAGCGGTCTTCGTACACGGAGATCTCGACGGGCACCACGGTGCCGCGCTGCGACTCGGTCGCGGCGTTGTACGCCTTGCAGAACTCCATGATGTTGACGCCGTGCTGACCCAGCGCGGGACCGACCGGCGGCGCGGGGTTCGCGGCCCCGGCCTTGATCTGCAGCTTGATGACCGCTGCGAGCTTCTTCTTCTTGGGTGGCATCTCAGTGCTTCCTGTGTTGCGGTGTCCGCGCGCGGCCCTGCCAGCCGCAGCGTGGCTGCCGGTTCCTACGCGTGTAGCAACCGATCAGATCTTGGAGACCTGGCTGAACGACAGCTCGACCGGAGTCTCGCGGCCGAAGATCGACACCAGGACCTTCAGCTTCTGGCCGTCCGCGTTGACCTCGCTGATCGTCGCGGGCAGCGTGGCGAACGGGCCGTCCATGACGGTGACCGACTCGCCGACCTCGAAGTCGACCTCGACGGTCGTCTTGGTCGGGGCCGAGGTGGCCTTCTTGCCCGCGGCCGGCTTCTCCCGCTCGACCTGGGGCAGCAGGAACTTCAGCACCTCGTCGAGGGTCAGCGGCGACGGCTTGGAGGTCGCGCCGACGAAGCCGGTCACGCCGGGCGTGTTGCGCACCGCGCTCCACGAGGCGTCGTTGAGCTCCATCCGGACCAGGATGTAGCCGGGCAGCACCTTGCGCTGCACCTGCTTGCGCTGGCCGTTCTTGATCTCGGTGACTTCCTCGGTGGGCACCTCGACCTGGAAGATGTAGTCCTCCATGTCGAGCGTCTGGATGCGCGTCTCGAGGTTGGTCTTGACCTTGTTCTCGTAGCCCGCGTACGAGTGCACGACGTACCAGTCGCCGGGCGCGTGGCGCAGGGCCTCGCGCATCTCGGCGGCCGGGTCGGCGGGCTCGGCGTCGATCGGGGTCTCGTCGACGTCGGCGGCGGCCTCGGCGGCCACGTCGGCGGACTCGATGTCACCGCCCGACTCGATGTCGCCACCGGACTCGACAGCGGGGGCGGACTCCGCGGTGTCCTCCGTCGCCTCGTCCTGCTCGACGTCCTCGACGCCACCGTCGAAGTCCTGCTCGTCGGTCAGGTCGGTCAGCTCCTGGGCGTCAACGCCGTTCTCGGAGGTCACTGTGGGTCTCGCTTCCTTTCATGCATCACGTGCTCCAGCCGGCACCCTCGGGCGGCGGCGGGTGTTCGACTCAGGCGAACACCTTGAACACGCCCCAGGCGAAGGCCGAATCCAGGCCGAACACCAACGCCACCATGAAGGCCACGAAGACCAACACGACCGAGGTGTAGGTGATCATCTGCTTGCGGGTCGGCCAGATGACCTTCCGCAGCTCGCTGACCACCTCACGGATGTAGCGGACGATCCTCGCGAAGATGCTCGGCCGCTTCTCCTGGTCGCCCCTTGCGCGCGTGGGGCGGCCCTTCTTGTCCTCCGCGGCGTCGGAGTCGGACTCGGCCGACTTCTTCACCTCGGAGGGACGTGCGGCGGAGTCCTTGCGACCCGCCGGACGCACGGAACCGCGGCGCTCGCGGCGTGCAGCGGCGGTGACCGGCCGGACCGCGCTCTCGCGCTCTTCCGGCTGGTCCTGCTCGCGGCCCTCGCTCATGCCGTCCTCCGCTCACCATCGCGCTTCGACGCAGGGGCGACAGGACTTGAACCTGCAACCTGCGGTTTTGGAGACCGCTGCTCTGCCAGTTGAGCTACACCCCTTTGGGCCCCCGATGGGGAACCCCTGGCTGAGGACGTCTTGCACCCTCCTCACGTGGCTCGTGAGGCAGCGGCTGGACGTTCCCGGATTCGAAGCATACGGCACCGGGTGCCCGTCCTTCCAACCGGCCCGGTCAGAGGGGGTGCCGGAGGCCGACTCGGTTGTGCCGTCTGCCACGATTGGGGCCATGGCCTCAGCTGAGACGACCTCCGCCCCCGCCCCCGCCGACCTGCCCCGGATCTCGAAGCGGATCGGCGGTATCGCCGAGTCCGCCACGCTCGCGGTGGACGCGAAGGCGAAGGCGCTGAAGGCCGCCGGCCGGCCGGTGATCGGCTTCGGTGCGGGCGAGCCCGACTTCCCGACCCCCGATGCCATCGTCGCCGCTGCCCAGGCCGCGTGCGCCGACCCGAAGAACCACCGCTACACGCCCGCCGCCGGGCTGCCCGAACTGCGGGAAGCCGTAGCCGCGAAGACGCTGCGCGACTCCGGGTACGTGGTGACCGCCGCCCAGGTGCTGATCACCAACGGCGGCAAGCAGGCGGTGTACCAGGCGTTCGCGACCGTGCTGGACCCCGGCGACGAGGTGCTGCTGCCCGCGCCGTACTGGACCACCTACCCGGAGGCGATCACCCTCGCGGGCGGCGTCCCGGTGCAGGTCACCGCGGACGAGTCGACCGACTACCTGGTGACCGTGAACCAGTTGGAGGCGGCGCGGACCCCGAAGACGAAGGTCCTGCTGCTGTGCTCGCCGTCCAACCCGACCGGCTCGGTGTACACCCGCGAGCAGATCACCGCGATCGGCGAGTGGGCGCTGGAGCACGGTCTGTGGGTCATCACGGACGAGATCTACGAGCACCTGGTCTACGACGGCGCCGAGTCGGTGTCGCTGCCGGTCGCGGTGCCCGCGATGGCGGACCGCACGATCGTGCTGAACGGCGTGGCCAAGACGTACGCGATGACCGGCTGGCGGGTGGGCTGGCTGATCGGCCCGACGGACGTGGTGAAGGCCGCCGCGAACCTCCAGTCGCACCTGACCTCGAACGTGGCGAACGTGTCGCAGCGCGCCGCGCTGGAGGCGGTCTCCGGCCCGCTGGACGCCGCGCACGAGATGCGGACCGCGTTCGACCGGCGCCGGCGCACCATCGTGGACCTGCTGTCCGCGATCCCCGGCGTGGAGTGCCCGACGCCGAAGGGCGCGTTCTACGTGTACCCGTCGGTGAAGGCGCTGATCGGCAAGACCCTGCGCGGCACCACGATCACCGACACGGTGCAGCTGGCGGCGCTGATCCTGGAGCACGCCGAGGTGGCGGTGGTGCCAGGCGAGGCGTTCGGCACGCCGGGCTACCTGCGGCTGTCCTACGCGCTGGGCGACGACGACCTGAAGACCGGCATCACGCGCATGGCCGACCTGCTCGGCGAGATCGAGCCCTGACAGCACCGGCCCCCCGCCCGAACACCGACGAAAGGCGCCCTCACGGAGGGCGCCTTTCGTCATGTTTGGACACAGTCCGGTGACGACCGGTAACCGAAAGGTGGGGACGCTCGATGGTCCGTTCATCCGGCTCGCCGAGCCGGCATCCCCCGAGGAGGGCACATGGCCTTACCCCAGCCGCCGACGACGCACCACCAACACGCCGCGCCCCGACCTCCGCAGAACGGGCTCGGCACAGCGGGCTTCGTGCTCGGCCTGCTCGGCGTGCTGTTCAGCTTCCTCCCCGTGATCGGCCTGGTGGCCTGGCCGCTGGTGATCCTGGGCCTCGTCCTGGGCGCGCTGGGCACGGCGCGGGCGAGCCGGGGGCGGGCGACCAACCGGGGAATCGCCATCGCCGGTGTCGTGCTCTCCGCCGTGGGCCTGGTCATCTGCGTCCTGTGGGTGGCCGTGTTCGGCAAGGCCGCCAGTGACGCCGCGACCACGCTGGACGACCTGGAGCGCGAGGCGAACAAGGAGTCCAAGGTCGTCTACCAGATCAGCGGGGACGCGCCGAAGACGAACGTGACCTACACGACCTACAGCGACGGCGGGAGCGCGACCAACAAGGAGGACACCACCACCTTGCCGTGGACCAAGGAGCTGACCGTGAAGGGCTTCCTCAGCGGCGGCTCCCTGACCGCCATGGCCGGCGCCGAAGGCGGCACCGTCACCTGCAAGATCACCGTGGACGGCGTGGAGCGCAAGACCGCCACCGCCACCGGGCCGTTCGCGATGGCGGCCTGCTCCAACTTCTGAGGCGCCCCCTCCTCCGCAGGGCCACCCAGGCGATGTGCGACGCCGCCTGGGTGGCTTTTTTCGTCGCATCGCGTTAACCCGCTCGAGTGAGGTGAGTAACCGGCGGTAGAACTACACCGATGGTCTATTCAGACCAGCCGATCTTCACCCGAGGAGCGCATCACATGACGGAGGCGGCTCTACCCGATCCCCACGGACGTCCCGCGCGGCGGTGGCCGGTGGTCGCCGGTGCGGCGGTGCTCGTGCTCGGTGCGGTGGCACTGGCCGTGTGGGCGGCCAGACCGGCGGACCCGCCGTCCGTCGTGGTCTACGAGGTCTCGGGCGAGGCGCGCGACGCCACCGTCACCTACTCCACGTTCGACGAGGAGGGCAGCGCCACCCGGCAGGTCGAGCTGACCTCGTTCCCCTGGTACCAGGAGGTGCGGGTGGACGGCGAGGTGAGCGGCGGCGTGCTGACCGTGACGATCGGCCCGACGGGCGGCTCGGTGGCGTGCAAGATCAGCGTCGACGGGGTCGAGCGCAAGTCCGCGACCGCCACCGGCCCGCTCACCAGCGCGCTGTGCAACGGGTTCTGAGGGTGCTAGGGCAGCCGGACGCGGGCGGACGCGCCGCCGAGCACCGACTTGCCCTCGAACGAGGCCGTCACGTTGACCTTGAACGTGCCGTCCTCCAGCACCTTGGTGACCTTGCCGGTGACCTCCACCAGCGCGCCCTCGTCGTCGTCGGGCACCGGGACGGGCCGCCCGAACCGCACGCCGTACTCGACGACCGCGCCGGGGTCGCCCGCCCACTCGGTGACGATCCGGCCGGCCAGGCCCATGGTGAGCATCCCGTGCGCGATGACGCCCGGCAGCCCCACCCCGGTGGCGAACCGGTCGCTCCAGTGGATCGGGTTGAAGTCGCCGGACGCGCCGGCGTACCGGACCAGGTCGGCGCGGGTGATGCGGAGCGCGAGCGGGGGCAGTTCGTCACCCACGGCCACGTCGGCGGCGCGGATCACGCGTCCTCCCCTCGCACCACGAGCGTGCAGCGCCCGGTGGTGACCAGTTCGCCCTCGTCGGTGCTGATCTCGGCGCGGACCGAGAGCATGTCGTTGCCCATCCGGGACTGGATGGCGTCCACGTGCAGCGCCACCACGAGCCGGTCGCCGGCCGTGATGGGGCGGTGGTGGGTGAACGTCTGGTCGCCGTGCACCACCCGGCTGTAGTCCAGGCCCAGCTCGGGGTCGTCCACCAGCACGTCGTTGGCCTTCAGCGACACGATGACCGCGAACGTGGGGGGCGCGATGACGTCCCGGTAGCCGGCGGCGCGGGCGGCCTCGGGGTCGCGGTGCACCGGACTCGTCTCGCCGACCGCGTCGGCGAACTCGCGGATCTTCTCGCGGCCCACTTCGTAGGGCGCCGACGGCGGGTACGCACGTCCGATGTACGACTGGTCGAGAGGCACCGGAGCAGGTTACGCGACGAGGCCCGCCCCCTGGTCGGGGACGGGCCTCGTCGAACGGCTTCGCGGGAACCTCAGCGGGTTTCCTTGTGCGCCCGGTGCGTCTTGCAGTTCGGGCAGAACTTCTTGATCTCCAGGCGGTCCGGGTCGTTGCGCCGGTTCTTCCTGGTGATGTAGTTCCGGTGCTTGCACTCCTCGCACGCGAGGGTGATCTTCGGGCGTACGTCGGTTGCAGCCACGGCCTTGCCTTTCTAGAGCACGTGTGACCCGTAACCCCAGTGCGGGCTTACCGCCTGGCGGGTACCCAGTCCCGGCAGCCAAACCGACCACCGGCATCCCGGCAGCGAGGCCACCGGACAGTCCCAACGGCAACGCCACCGATCCCGACGGCAAGCCGCCGGGGGTTCCGAGGGGGCAAGCCCCCTCGGGCGGGGCCCGGGGGCCGCGCCCCCGGTGTGATGCGGAGCGAGCCAGGTCCGCGCGTTCCGCGGACAGGGGTCGCCCACTCGCGTAGCGGTGGCCGGACTTGAACCGGCGACACAGCGATTATGAGCCGCTTGCTCTACCAACTGAGCTACACCGCTTTACACAACACGGCCGCGATGCTCGTGCACCGCGGCCAAGTCGTGGAGCCCCTTTACGGAATCGAACCGTAGACCTTCTCCTTACCATGGAGACGCTCTGCCGACTGAGCTAAAGGGGCTTGCTCTCTCGTTCTTGCGGAGCGAGGAGAACTCTACACAACCCTTGCCCCGGTTGTGAAATCGGGGGGCCGGTCAGTGCACCAGGGTGAGCACCGTCTCATCGCGAGCACCCCTGACCTGCACCGTTCGCGCCCGCAGCCACGCCTCGAAGCGCTCCTCGGACAGCGGCCGGGAGATCAGGTAGCCCTGCGCCACGTCGCAGCCCATGGACACCAGCTGGTCGCGTGCGGCGTCGTCCTCGACGCCCTCGGCGACCACGGTGAGGCTCAGCGAGTGGCCCAGCTCGACGATCGACCGCACCACGGCCATGTCGCCGAGGTCGGTGCCCATGCCGAGCACGAAGCTCTTGTCGATCTTGACCTCGTCCACCGGCAGCTGCCGCAGGTACGCCAGCGACGAGTAGCCGGTGCCGAAGTCGTCCACCGCGAGCACGACGCCCATGGTGTGCAGCCGCCGCAGCACGGGCAGCGCCCGCTCCGGGTCGGCCATCACGCCGGACTCGGTCAGCTCGAACGTGAGCAGCTCCGGCGGCACCTGGTGCTTGGTCAGTGCCGCCGCGACGCGGTTCGGGAACTCCTCGTCGGCCAGCGTCCGCACGGACAGGTTGACCGCGATGGACATCCGCAGCCCGCGGTCGATCCAGCGGCTGACCCGTTCCAGGGCCTTGTCCATCACGAAGTCGGTCAGCACGTCGACCAGGCCGGTGGCCTCGACGGCGGGCACGAACTCGTCCGGGTCGACGCGGCCGAACTCGGGGTGCTTCCACCGCACCAGCGCCTCCGCGCCGATCACCTGCCTGCTGGGCAGCGCGACCTTCGGCTGGTAGTGCACCGACACCTGGCCGCTCTCCAGCGCCGAGCGGAACTGGGTGACCAGCTGGAACCGGCGCAGGAAGATCTGGCCCATGCTGGGCGCGTACGCCCGCAGCGGCTCGCCCTCGCTGGTGGCCCGCACCGCCACGTCGGCCCGCTGGAGCAGGGCGTCCGGATCGGGGTCCTCGATCTCGCAGTTCGCGGTGGACGCCCAGCCGACCACGGCGCCCGCTTCGACGGTGAGCCGGTCCACCGGGTAGGGCACGGACAGCGCGGTGCGCAGCCGCTCGGCGATCTCCTGCATGCGCTCGGCCTGCCGGTCCAGCAGCAGCGCGGCGAACGCACCGCCTTCCAGCCGGGCCAGCGGGACCTCGGGGCCGAGTTCGTCGCGCAGCCGGCGACCGGCCGCGACCACCATCCGGTTGCCCCACGCCTGACCGAGCGCGTCGGACACGGTGGACAGCACGTCGAGGTCGATCCGCACGACGACCGACGTGTCGGCCTCCCGCATCGGCTCGTTGGCCGCTTCCCGGAACCCCGGCCGGTTGAGCAGGCCGGTCAACGGGTCGTGGTAGGCGTCGTGGCGCAGCCGGGCGAGCAGCCGCCGGTTGTCCACCGCGGTCGACAGGTGGCTGGCCAGGGTGCGCAGCAGTTGGAGGTCGGCCTTGCCGAAGCCGCGCCACCGGCTGAGCCGGTCGTGCACCTCGACCGCGCCGAGCAGCTGGGTCGCGCCGCGCAACGGCACCACCAGCGCTTCCTGCACGTCGCGGCGGGACAGCGCCTCGGAGACGTCCTCGCCCGCGTCGACGATGCGGAAGTACCGCACCTGCGAGCCGGGCAGTTGCAGCATCGCGTCCTCGCGCAGCTGGCGCGGGTCGTCGCGGCGCATGCCGGGCGGCAGCGGCTCGCCCGCGACCAGCGTGCGCATCGGCGCCTGCGGGTCGGTGCGCAGCCGCAGCACCACGCGGTTGGCGTTGAGCTGCTCGCGGATCCGTTCGGCGATCAGCTGCCACTCGTCGTCCTCGGCCTGGCCGTCGTCGTCCTCCGGGGACGCGCCGCGCGGGCCGGTGACGTGCCGCCCGGAACGGGCGACCCGCAGCGAGACCTCGCTCAACGCCTCCAGGTCGCGCTGTTCGCGCAGCAGCCCGGAGTAGGCGAGGTAGATGGCGGTGATGCCGGCGAACACCAGGGCGATCAGCACCCCGCCCCACGGCGCCTTGGTGGCGATCTCGTAGCCGGCCAGGCCGGCGGAGGTGTTCAGCAGTGCCACGACCAGCGTCTGGAACACCAGCCGCAGGCTCGGGGCGACCCGCATTCCCTTGCCCATCAGCCGCAGCGCGGCCAGGCCGAGCACGCTGGCCAGCAGCGGCACCGCGATGGTGCCGAGGAACGCGCCCGCCCAGAACGGTCCGCCGTCGCCGACGAACTCCGTCACGGAGTGGGCGACCGCGAAGGCCACCGAGATCTCCATGAACATCAGCCCGGCGTTGTAGACGGCCCGGTCGAGCACCCGCCTGCCCAGCAGCGTGCCGACGCCCGCGACCACGTGCGCGGCGAGCACCACTTCGAACGGGGCGACCAGCAGCCCGAGCACGAGCGGGATCTCGGTGAACGAGATCGTCCACGCCACGCCGCTGCGCACGTCCACGTTGATGGCCAGCTGCTCGGCGAGCAGGAACCCGACCACCAGCAGCGGACCGGTCCACAGCAGGTTGTCGTTGTCCCGGTCGGGCAGCCAGGACCCGACGGCGAAGGCGGACAGCGCGCCCGCCGCGAGGAGCAGGACCGCGAACACGCTGAACGCGCGGTTCGTGGACCGGGTCGGCGCGCTCGGCGCCGTGACCGACGCGTGGTCGGACATCCAGCCTCCTCGTCGGCCGTCGTCGCGGTCGGCCGGGTCGCGGCCTACGTGCTCCTGGCGTGACTGAGGGGCCCCGAACACCGACCGAGACCCCTCCAGGGGTGTCAATGTACCCCGGTTGGACGACGAAATGGCAGGTCGATGCGCCGATTACCACGAGAAGTAACAGAACGGCTCACACGATCAGTCCCCCTTCCCGCAGCGTCTCGGCCGGTCCGGCGAGCCGCACCCGATCACCGGTCAAGATCACCCGTATCCGGCCGCCGACTCGGCGGATCCCGCTTCCCGAGCAGTTCAGCCGGGCCGGCCCCGACGCCCACCGTGCGGCGGGCGCGCAACCGTCGCCGAGTCCTCCGGAAGGCGGGAGCAGCGCCCACCACGCCACGGCCGGCCGGTCGCCGGGGTCCACGACGATCACCCGCAGCCCGGCAGCCCACTTCGAGCGGCGTTGTGATCTCAATTGGTGGGCCGGATCTTTCCGGAGCGGACGGCAGCACGACGCCTTGCCGGTGGTTGATCGTCGACAGCGCCGACCAGATCGGTCCGGCCCGGAGGAGGTCACGTTCGGACATGGACCCGTTGCTGCCCGCGCTCCACCCCGTGAGCGACCCGTACTCGTTCGCCGAACTGTCCCCCGACGAGATGGACGCGACCTGGGGTGCGTTGCGGACCCACGCCCTGGCCTGGCACCCGGCAGCCGACCTGGACGACCAGCTGCGCCGCTGGGAGCCGACCGGCACCGGAGACCCGGACACGGCGGCCCTGGTGACCGTGCCCAGCCGGGCCGTGGAGGCGGCGGAGGTCCTGGTCCGCCACGGCTTCGCGCCGCTGCTGGTGATCGCCGCCCGCCCCGCTCTCCGGCCCGGCGGACGGCCGTCGTCCGACGTGCGCATCCGGCCGGTGACCGCGGACGACGTGGACGTGGCGGTGTCCATCAACGTGGAGACCGTCCGGTACGACAGCCGGTTCGGGATGGTCAACGAACGCCCGTCGACCGCCGCGCGGCTGCACGAGCACATCTCCGCCCGGCTTGCCCGGGACGAACCCGGCCTGCTCCTCGCGGAACGCGACGGCGAACCCGTGGGGCTCCTCTACTACGACCTGCCGCCGCACTCGGACTGGATCGCCGGCCGCACCGGTGCGTCGCCCGCCGCGTACGTCGGGCAGCTCGGCGTGCGGGAGGCGGCGCGCGGCGGCGGGATCGGCAGCGCCCTGGTGGCGCACGCGCACCGGCGGCTGGACGAGGCGGGCGTCGCGGTGACCCTGCTGCACCACGCCCTGCCGAACCCGCGCTCGACCCCGTTCTGGTACTCCCACGGCTACCGGCCGCTGTGGACCACGTGGCAGCGCCGACCCGCCTCGGCCTAGACGGACACCAGCTCCTTCTGCACGTCCAGGTCGCGGCGGAGGCCGTCGCGGATCACGTCCAGGCACTCGCGGGCCTTCGCTGCGGCCAGGTGCTGCGCCGCGCCGCTGCCCACCGCTTCCCGCAGCACCAGCCACACCGACGCATCGTCCTCGCGCACCGCGCTGAGCAGCTCGCGCGGTTCGGGGTACGGGTGCAGCGCGATGCGTTCGGTGTGGGTGCGCAGGCCGTGCAGGGTGTCGCGGTCGACCAGACCCGTGCGCACCACCCGTTCGAACTTGGCGGGCAGGTCGACGGAGGTCAGCTCGGAGGCGGACAGCGGCCCGAAGTTGAGCACCGTGTTGAGCCCGTACTCGAGGTCGTCGGCGGCGTTGAGCAACTCCCGCAGGCGGTTGCGGTCGTGCGCGGCCTCGGGCTTCCGGCTCGTCCGGACCAGACCCGGGACCGGGACGAACGCGCCGAGCACGACGCCGACGGCGAGGGCGGCCAGGACGATCCAGATTTCGTTCATGGGTTCGAGTCTCGCCCGGGCCGGGCGCGCCCACCGCAGCCGCACGGCAGCAGGGCGGTTCCCAGCGCCGAGAGGTCGACCGGACTTCGGTTGGGCTGAACAGCCCAACCGGTCGGCGTGGCGCCGTGATCCGGCCAGCCGATCGGGGGAAAGTGGGTGATCGGCCGCGACCGCCGGTTTACCACCCGTTCGGCGGGTACTCAACGGACAGGTCGAGACCTCCTACAGGGCAAGGGGACAGTACCGGGAAGGACGAGGCGAGGGGGTCGCCATGACCAGCATTGCGCAGGAACTCTCCGGCCGGGCCAAGGCCATGCTGCGGGCGGTGGCCGCGGGCCGGGGCCAGTTGTCCGGGGGCCGGGAACCGGACCTCTACGTGGACGGCCTGCCGTGCTGCGACCAGATGGTGACCCACGACCTGGTGCACGCCGGCCTGCTCCGCGCCCGCCGGGTGGTGGGCTTGAACGAGCGGGTCGACGCGGAGCTCACCGACGAGGGCAGAGCGGCCATCGCGTAACCCTCGAACATACGTTCGACATGGGTTATGCTGTCACGTGGGGCCGGCACGCAAGCGAGAGGAAGCGCTTGCGCGCCGGCCTCGCCTTCGCGCCCACCGCCGGTCGCGCTGTCGGACACACCCGACACAACCACCACTCACATGGCCATCATCACAATCACCCCAGCGCGCCACTCAACCGCAGCCGCAAGGGCCAGCGCTTTCCGGCAGTCGTCCCGCAAAAGCCGACCACGACGGATGGGGGTCCGGGGGCAACGCCCGCCGGGCGGGGCCCGGGGGTCGCACCCCCGGGGGACACAACGCGAAACCCCCGCTCGCGCATTCTGCGAGCAGGGGTTCACGTTTCGCGTGGCGGGTAGAGGATTCGAACCTCTGTAGCTTTCGCGACGGATTTACAGTCCGCTCCCATTGGCCGCTCGGGCAACCCGCCCCGCTCCCGGCACTGCCGGGTGCGGAGGAGAGAATACATAGGTCCGGACGGCCCCCCGCAACCGGGATACCCCGGTAGGCTGCCGGGCGGTTCCAGACACACCTACGCGGAGGTACCGGGCACGTGGCAGACCCGTCGTTCGACGTGGTGAGCAAGGTCGACCGGCAGGAAGTCGACAACGCGCTCAACCAGGCCGCCAAGGAGTTGAGCACGCGCTTCGACTTCCGGGGCACCGGCACCCAGGTGGCCTGGGCGGGCGAGGAGGCGATCACCTTCCAGTCCGAGACGGAGGAGCGGGTGCGCGCCGCGGTCGACGTGTTCCAGGAGAAGCTGGTGAAGCGCGGCATCTCCATGAAGGCGTTCGAGGTCGGTGAGCCCGCCATCTCCGGCAAGGTGTTCAAGGTCACCGGCACGGTCGTGCAGGGCATCTCCAGCGAGAAGGCCAAGGAGATCGCCAAGAAGGTCCGCGACGAAGGTCCCAAGGGCGTGCAGGCGCAGATCCAGGGCGACCAGCTGCGCATCACGGGCAAGAAGAAAGACCACCTGCAGGACGTGATCGCACTGCTCAAGAGCAGCGACTTCGGCATCGCCCTCCAGTTCACCAACTACCGGTGAAGGGCATCATCCTGGCGGGCGGGAGCGGCACGCGGCTGCACCCGATCACCCAGGCCGTGTCGAAGCAGTTACTCCCGGTGTTCGACAAGCCGATGATCTACTACCCGCTGTCGGTGCTGATGCTGGCCGGCATCCGGGAGGTGCTGCTGATCTCGACGCCGGTCGACCTGCCGCTGTTCCGCCGGCTGCTCGGCGACGGCACGCAGTTCGGCCTCCGCGTCGAGTACGCCGAGCAGGCGCAGCCGAACGGGCTGGCGGAGGCGTTCGTCATCGGCGCGGACTTCGTCGGCGACGACGACGTGTCGCTCGTGCTGGGCGACAACATCTTCTACGGCCAGGGCTTCTCCAGGCTCCTCCAGCACCAGGTGGCCACGCTGGACGGCTGCGTGCTGTTCGGCTACCCGGTGCGCGACCCCGAGCGCTACGGCGTGGGCGAGGTCGACGCGGACGGGAAGCTGGTCTCCATCGAGGAGAAGCCCGCGCGGCCGAAGTCCAACAAGGCCATCACCGGCCTGTACTTCTACGACAACCAGGTCGTGGAGATCGCGCGCGGCCTGAAGCCGTCGACCCGGGGCGAGTTGGAGATCACCGACGTCAACCTGGCGTACCTGCGCCAGGGCCGGGCGCACCTGGTGGACCTGGGGCGCGGGTTCGCGTGGCTGGACACCGGCACGCACGACTCGCTGCTGGAGGCGGGGCAGTTCGTGCAGGTGCTGGAGCACCGGCAGGGCGTGCGCATCGCGTGCCCGGAGGAGATCGCGCTGCGGATGGGGTTCATCACCGCGGACGAGTGCTACGCGCTGGGCGAGAAGCTGGCGAAGTCCGGCTACGGCCAGTACCTGATGAACGTGGCCCGCGAGGTCCGCTAGGCCCGCGCTCCGGCTGTCGGTCCCGGCGCGGGGCCTTCTTCAGGACCGGCGGGCGAGTTCTTCGAGCCGCCGCACGCGGTCCGCGATCGGCGGGTGGGTGGAGAACAGCCTGGCCAGGTTCTCCCCCGCCCGGAACGGCGAGGCGATCATCAGGTGCGACTGCGCCACCACCGCCGGTTCGGGGGCGAGCGGCGCGGCCCGGGTGCCGTCCTCCAGCTTGCGCAGCGCGGACGCCAGGGCCAGCGGGTCGCCGGTGAGTTCGGAGCCGGACGCGTCGGCCTGGTACTCGCGGGACCGGCTCACCGCGAGCTGCACGATGGCGGCCGCGACGGGGCCGAGGACGGCGATGAGCAGCAGCGCGAACGGGTTGGGGCGGTCGTCGTCCTCACCGAGGATGCTCGCGAAGACCGCCAGGTTCGCCAGCGCGCTCACCGCGCTCGCCAACGCCCCCGCGACGCACGAGATCAGGATGTCGCGGTTGTACACGTGGGACAGCTCGTGCCCCAGCACGGCGCGCAGCTCGCGTGCGTCCAGCAGCTCCAGGATGCCGGTGGTGCAGCACACGGCCGCGTTGCGCGGGTTGCGGCCGGTGGCGAACGCGTTGGGCGCCGCCGTGGGGCTGACGTAGAGCCTCGGCATGGGCTGCCGGGCGGCCATCGCCAGTTCCCGCACGATCCGGTGCATGGTGGGCTGCTCGACCTCCGACACGGGCCGTGCCCGCATCGCGCGCAGCGCCAGCCTGTCGGACTTGAAGTAGGCGTACGCGTTCACGCCCAGCGCCAGCAGCAGTCCGAAGACCAAGGCGGTCCGCCCGAAGAACGAGCTGATCCCGATGATCAGCGCGCCCATCGCGCCGAGCAGCAACGCGGTCTTCAACCCGTTGTAGTGCCTGTGCACGTTGCTTCGCCTCCGGGTTCTACGTCCTCCCTCTCAACGCGCCGGGACGTCGTGCGGTTCCGGAACCCCCACGTGCCGGGCTGGTGGCGGTGCTCTCCGGGGCCGGTTCGGCGGCCGGGTCGAGCCGCGGCGGCGGTGGCACGTGTGCGACCCAGGTGGCCAGGACGTCCCGTTCGTGCACCAGTTCGGCGACCGCTCCGGCACCGTCCACCGTGCCCGTGCCGGGGTAGGAGAAGTCCGGTGCCCAGTGCAGGGCGTCGAACGGGCACGCCTCCACGCAGATCCCGCAGTACAGGCACTGCCCGTAGTCGATGGCGAACCGGTCGAGCACGTTGCGCGCGCGGGGACGCGCGGAACCGGGCTGCTGCTCGACCTCGGTGTGCGAGTCGATGTGGATGCACCAGTCGGGGCACTCGCGGGCGCAGATCATGCAGACCGTGCAGTTGGCCTCCAGCAGCGCGATCACGCCTCGGGTGCGTGGCGGCAGGTCGGGCGCGGCGCTTCCGGGCACGTCCGGCGGCACCTCGGGCGCGGCTCCCGCCGGGGCGTCCGGTGGCAGGTCCGACGCGGTTCCCGCCGGCACGTCCGGTGACAGGTCAGGCACGGTTCCCACCTTCACGTCGAGGTCCCCAGGACGGGTCGGGCACGCCGGGTGGCGCGGTGCGGCGGCGGCTGGGGGCGGAGGTGCCGTCCTCGCCGGGTTCGAGGCGTCCCGGCCATGGTCTTACGACGCGCGAGGCGAGCACGAAGTCCTTGCGCAGGGGGAAGCCGGCGAACGTCTCGGGCAGCAACAGGTGTGCGGCCGGCTCGGCCAAGGCGATGCCGAACATCTCGGCGGCTTCCCGTTCGTGCCAGGCCGCGCCCGCCCACAGACCGGCCACGCTGGGCAGCGGCTCGTCACCCACCTCGGTGCGCAGCAGCAGGCCGAGCCTGGTGTCGGGCTGGATGACGTGCAGGAATACCGCGTGCCGCAGACCGGACGCGCCGGGCCGGCCGGCGTCTTCGACACCGAGCCAGTCGAACGCCACGCAGTCCAGCACGTCGTGGGCGTGCCGGGCGGTGTCCAGCCAGCGTTCCACCGGGACGTGCGCGACGGTCTGCCCGAACGCGGTCCTGGTCTGCGCATCGGGCACCTGCGCGGCGAGTTCGGCGGAGGCGGCGGTCACGACACGAGCCGGTGCAGCGCGGCGAGGCCTTCGAGCAGCGCCTCGGGGCGGGGCGGGCAGCCCGGGACGGCGACGTGCACCGGCAGGGCCTGGTCGATGCCCTTGGTGACGCTGTAGGAGTCCCAGTACGGGCCGCCGGTGTTGCTGCACGCGCCGACGGACAGCACGTAACGCGGTTCCGGCATCTCCTGGTACGTGGCGATCACGGCGGGCAGCATGACATCGGTGACCGTGCCGGAGACGATCAGCACGTGCGCCTCGCCGGCGGCGTGCGCCACGTCGACCCCCAGCGCGGCCAGGTCGTGCGGCCGGCCGCCTTCCAGTGCCGCCATGACCTCGACGCCGCAGCAGGCGAGTCCGAGGTCCAGCACGGTGACCCGGTACGTCGTGCCCCAGTCCAGGGTGGAAACCGTCACATCGGATCAGGTTAATACGTGGGGGCCCGCCCGGCTCGCGCCCGGCGGGCCCCCAACCCCCCAATACTCCCCCTGATTGCTCCCACGTGAACACGCACCCGGGTTGCGGCAGAAGTCTCTTACGGATCGCGTATACCTGTCCAGGGAAATCGGTCAAGATCTTCGGATAATTTCACGACGAACTGTGGTCAAGTTCAGTACAACTAATCGGTAGATCACTTCGCCCCGACCCGAGAGGCCCCGATGTCCACCTCGGCCCGGCTGCTGCTCCCCGCGGGCAACCAGCTCAGCAGGCTCCTGCAGACCTCGCCACTGCTGCTGGACACCACGTTGGACCAGCTCAGGACGTTGATCACAGTGCACGAGACCCGGTCGGCGCTGCGCGCGGCGCGCGTGCTCGGCCGTGAGCAGTCCAGCGTCCAGAAGCAGATCGACACGTTGAACCGGAACTTCAAGTCGCTCTGCGGCGAACCGCTGGTGGTCAAGCAGGGCCGCGGCAGGGACGTGCTGATCACGCCGACCGGCGAGGCGTTGGTGGAATTGGCGAAGCACACCCTGGGCGACTGGCTGGATTCGATTCACGAGTGCCGGCGCAGGCTCGGCACCACGCTCACCGTGGGCACCACGCGGTTCATGCTGGACTCGCTGGCGAAGGCGTGGCACCACGTGGCGGACGACTTCCGCCGGAGGGACGTGGAGCTGAAGGTCGTGCACATCCGGACCAAGGACATCTGGCACAAGCTGGAGAGCAAGGAGGTCGACATCGTCTGCGGGTCGGTGGTGACGCCGGCGGGCAGCGGTTCGCAGTTCGCGGACTTCGACGTCATCGAGTGGCGGCGCGGCGGGTTGGCGCTGCTGACGAACCTGCCGGAGCACCGGCTGGGGGCGAGCGTCGGCACCGGGGAGTTGCCGAAGCTGCCGCTGGTCGTGCCGGGCGACGGCCTCATCGCGGAGTTCCTGCGCGGCTGGTTCGGACCGGAATACCGGAACGAATTGGACATCGCGGCAGAAATCGACGAAATCCAGTACGGGATGTCGTTGTTGCGCTCCGGCCTGGTCGAGGGCTGCATGATCGTCACTTCGGGGCTGGGTGTGGTCGCCGCGAACAACGAGCTGCGGGAGGGCTCGGGGCTGCGCGTGGTGGAGCTGGAGAACGACCGGAAGCCGGTCCTGGAGCGCCTGGTCGGGGTCTTCGCCCGCAAGGAGGAGCGGGCGAAGTTCCCGTCCGACCACCCGCTCAACCTGCTGTGGGCGGCGTTCCAACGCGAGGTGGCCGACTAGCGGTCACGGCCGCGGTCATCCCGGCCGCCGGACGCTCCGCTGCCGCTGCGCCTGCCGGACCAGCCACTCCAAGCCACTGAGCTGCTTGGGAACCTCCATCCTGTCCCGTTCCACCCGCTCCTCCTCCTGCTGCTGGGGCTGAGGCGACGGCCGCCGGTCGTCGAGGTCGTTCATGGCGCGCTCCCTACCTTGGTCGACAGCGAGTGCCGTCGATCGGAGCACTCCCCACGCCCGCCTCGCTAGCCCGGTCAGCCCTATGGGTGACGCGCGGAGGAGCGGGGGCGTCGGGTCCGGATCGGCGTCCCGGACTCCGCAGCACAGCCGAAACCGCTGGCTGAGGGCTTGGCCGGGTGCCTCGATGGTCGCGACCGAGGGCGTGGCGGTCTCACCGGATCGCACACCGTGCCGAAGACGTCCGGTGGCTGCGCGCGGATCTTGGACGGAGCCGGCTCGCCCGCCGCCTCAGCGCCGGCCAGCCGGGTCCGCTCGACCTGGTCGGCCGCGATCGCGGCCCGAACAGCGTGCTTGAGACTGTTCGCCGGCTTCTGCAATTGCGCGGGCAACAAAGAGGCGCCCGGCAATGGTTCATTCCCGGACGCCTTCGTCGACGCGCCATCGATCACCGGACGGCTTCAGTCCCGCAGTTCCATGGTGCAGCACTTGGGGCCGCCGCCGGACTTGCGGAGTTCCGAGATGTCCACGAACACGGGCTCGAAGCCGCGCCTGGCGACCTGTTCGGCCAGGTTGGTCGCCTCCACCGGCAGGACCACGTTGCGGCCGTCGGAGACCGCGTTGAGGCCCAGGCACGCCGCGTCCTCGGCGGTCGCGATGACGGCGTCGGGGAACAGCCGGCGCAGGACGCGCCGGGTGCCGGGCGAGAACGCCTCGGGGTAGTAGGCGATCAGGTCGTCGGCGAGCACGAACAGCGCCACGTCCAGGTGGTAGTAGCGCGGGTCGACCAGTCGCAGGGAGACGACCGGCACTCCGAGGACCTCCTGCGCCTCGGCGTGGGCCATCGGGTCGGTGCGGAAGCCGGTGCCGGCCAGCAGGTACTCGCCGGTCCAGGTGAAGTCGCCCTCGGCTTCGTTGGTGCGCTCCGGCATCACCACCGACGTGTAGCCGTTGGCCAGGAACCAGCGGCGGAAGTGGTCGGCTTCGGGGCCCCGCTGTTCCGCCCGGAAACGCGCGCCGAGGACCTGGCCGTCGATGACGGTGCCCGAGTTGGCCGCGAACACCATGTCGGGGAGGCCGGGCTGCGGCTCGATCAGGTCGACCTGGTGGCCCAGGCGCTCGTAGGTGTCCTTGAGGGCCGTCCACTGCTCGACGGCCAGCCTGGTGTCGATGGGTTGCGTCGGGTCCATCCACGGGTTGATCGCGTACTCCACCGTGAAGTACTCCGGCGGGCACATGAGGTACCGACGGGCGGTCGGCACGCGCACGGGGGCCGTGGGCGTGGTGACGCCCAGCACGATCGGCTCGTCGCCGGGGCCCAGGAGGGAAACCGAAGTCATGGATCGAAGGGTAAAAGGGCTTCTGACCAGCGAACAATGCCGCAGTATTGCGTCTGGTGGTGCAGAATGTTGCGTGTGGACTCGATCGACCAGCGAATCATTTCGTGCCTGATGGCCAACGCCCGCTCCAGCTACGCCGACATCGGCAAGGAGGTCGGGCTGTCCGCGCCTGCCGTGAAGCGCCGCGTGGACAAGCTGCTCGACACCGGCGTGCTGCGCGGGTTCACCGCCGTGGTGGACCCTGAGCAGCTCGGATGGGGTACCGAGGCGTTCGTCGAGGTGCACTGCCGGGGCAACGTGGCGCCCCACGACATCCAGCAGCGGCTGGAGCCGATGGCCGAGGTGCTGGCCGCCTACACGGTGTCCGGAGCCGCCGACGCGATCGTGCACCTGCGCGCCGCCAACATCCACCACCTGGAGACGGCCCTGGAGCGGCTGCGCGCGGTCGAGATCATCGACCGGACGGTGTCGACCGTGGTGCTCTCCCGGCTGCTCGACCGCCCGCCCGCACCGTGACCAGGCGGCCCTAGAGTCGCGCTCATGTCAGAGGTGCTGCTGGAGCGCTCCGGCCGGGTCGGCGTGATCACCGTGCACGACCCGGAGCGGCGCAACGCGTTGACGCTCGACCTGTCCGATCAGCTGGTCGCGGCCGTCCGGGCCTGCGAGCAGGATGCCGGTGTCCATGCCGTGGTGGTGACCGGCACGCCCCCGGCGTTCTGCGCGGGCGCGGACCTGACGGCGTTGGGTGAGGCCCGGGAGCGGGGGCTGCGGCGGATCTACGCGGGTTTCCTGGCGGTGGCGGACTGCGCGCTGCCCACCATCGCGGCCGTGGGCGGGGCGGCGGTCGGTGCCGGGTTGAACCTGGCCCTGGCCTGTGACGTTCGACTCGTCGGGCCGAAAGCGCGGTTCGACGCCCGGTTCCTCCAGCTGGGCATCCACCCCGGCGGCGGGATGACGTGGATGCTGCAACGGCTCGTCGGGCCGCAGACGGCCACCGCGATGACGCTGTTCGGCCGCATCCTGGACGCCGACACGGCCGTGCGGCACGGCCTGGCCTGGGAACGGGTCGACGGCGGGCACGAGCGGCTGGTGGCCTCGGCGGTGGAGCTGGCGGGCGCTTCGGCCGAAGCCCCGCGCGACCTGGTCCGCACCATCAAGGCCACCATGCGGAGGACGGCCGTGCTGGACGCGCACGCCGACGCGGTGGACACCGAGCTCGCGCCCCAGGTCGCCTCCATCGAAACCCCGGAGTTCGCCGCCAAGCTGGCCGCGATGAAGGCCCGGATCAGCGGGCGGGCGTGACCGCGGGCGTGCTCGGCGGACCGCTCCCGCCCGGACCTGGACAGGGTGCTCGATATACCTGTAACTTCCGGTAACAGTTACCGTCGGGTACACGCGAACGTGCGGTGATTGCCGGGCGGTTGGCCCAGGTGACACCAGGTGGGACGGATCGTCCCGCAGAGTGGTACAGCGGAAACCGGCCCGCGGTCGGGCACGACTACCCTCGCGAAGGGGGAGGGGCGACTTGCCTCTTAGCGGGTGCGAAGAGAGGGATCGGCGTAGGACATGACTACCGACGTTGGTAACGGCGCCGCGCCAGGTGGCGAGGTCCGCAAGCTCGACCGCGTGGTGATCCGGTTCGCCGGCGACTCCGGCGACGGCATGCAGCTCACGGGAGACCGGTTCACCTCGGAAGCCGCGGCGTTCGGCAACGACCTCGCGACCTTGCCGAACTTCCCGGCCGAGATCCGGGCGCCACAGGGCACGCTGCCCGGCGTCTCCAGCTTCCAGCTGCACTTCGCCGACTACGACATCCTCACGCCCGGCGACCGCCCCGACGTGCTGGTGGCGATGAACCCGGCCGCGCTCAAGGCCAACATCGGCGACCTGCCCAAGGGCGGGATGCTGATCGTGAACACCGACGAGTTCACCAAGCGCAACCTGGTGAAGGTCGGCTACGACGCCAACCCCCTGGAGGACACCTCGCTGGAGGCCTACCAGGTGCACAAGGTGGCCATGGCGACGCTGACCATCGGCGCGCTGGAGAACACCGGGCTGGGCAAGAAGGACGCCGAGCGGGCCAAGAACATGTTCGCGCTCGGCCTGCTGTCCTGGATGTACCACCGGCCCACCGAGGGCACCGAGCGGTTCCTGCGCGAGAAGTTCGCCAAGAAGCCGGACATCGCCGAGGCCAACGTGCTGGCGTTCCGGGCGGGCTGGAACTACGGCGAGACCACCGAGTCGTTCGCGGTCACCTACGAGGTCGCGCCCGCCAAGCTCAACCAGGGCACCTACCGGCAGATCACCGGCAACACCGCGCTGGCGTACGGGATCGTGGCCGCCGGGCGGCAGTCCGGGCTGCCGATCGTGCTGGGCACCTACCCGATCACCCCGGCCTCGGACATCCTGCACGAGCTGTCCAAGCACAAGAACTTCGGCATCACCACGCTCCAGGCCGAGGACGAGATCGCGGGCATCGGCGCGGCCCTGGGCGCGTCCTACGGCGGCGCGCTCGGCGTGACGTCCACGTCCGGCCCGGGTATCGCGCTGAAGTCCGAGACCATCGGCCTGGCCGTGATGACCGAGCTGCCGCTGGTCGTGATCGACGTCCAGCGCGGCGGCCCGTCCACCGGGCTGCCGACCAAGACCGAGCAGGCCGACCTGCTCCAGGCGATGTTCGGCCGCAACGGCGAGTCGCCGGTGCCGATCGTCGCGCCCCAGTCCCCCGCCGACTGCTTCGACGCCGCGCTGGACGCGGTGCGGATCGCGCTGGAGTACCGCACGCCGGTGCTGCTGCTGTCCGACGGGGCGATCGCGAACGGCTCCGAGCCGTGGCTGATCCCGGACGTGGCCGACCTGCCCGACCTCACCGTCGAGTTCGCCACCGAGCCGAACGGGCCGGACGGCACGTTCTGGCCGTACCTGCGCGACCCGGAGACGCTGGCCCGCCCGTGGGCGGTGCCCGGCACGCCGGGGCTGCAACACCGGATCGGCGGCTTGGAGAAGGCCGACGGCAACGGCAACATCTCCTACGACCCTGCCAACCACGACCACATGGTGCGGTTGCGGCAGCGCAAGATCGACGGCATCCGGGTACCGGACGTGGTGGTGGACGACCCGTCCGGGACGGCGAAGGTGCTCGTGGTGGGCTGGGGATCCTCCTACGGCCCCATCGGGGCCGCCGCTCGCCGGGTGCGCAAGCTGGGACTGCCGGTGGCGCACGCCCACCTGCGCCACCTCAACCCGTTCCCGAAGAACCTGGGCGAGGTGCTCTCCCGGTACGAGCGGGTCGTCGTGCCGGAGATGAACCTCGGCCAACTGGCGTTGTTGTTGCGAGCGGAGTACCTGGTGGACGCGATCAGCTACACCAAGGTGCAGGGCCTGCCCTTCAAGGCGGAGGAGCTGCAGGACGTGCTCGCCGAAGTGATCAAGGGAGTGTCCGAGTGACAGCGACCGATCTCGGTCTGCCCGGTCTGGGGGGCCTCGACGGAGTGCCGACTGCCCTTGAGCCGCAGAAGGCCAAGGACTACAAGTCGGACCAGGAAGTGCGCTGGTGCCCGGGCTGCGGCGACTACGTGGTGCTCAACGCCGTGCAGTCGTTCCTGCCCACGCTGGGCCTCAAGCGCGAGAACATCGTGTTCGTCTCGGGCATCGGCTGCTCGTCCCGGTTCCCGTACTACATGAACACCTACGGCATGCACTCGATCCACGGGCGCGCGCCGGCCATCGCGACCGGTCTCGCCGTGGCGCGACCGGACCTGTCGGTGTGGGTGGTGACCGGTGACGGCGACGCGCTGTCCATCGGCGGCAACCACCTGATCCACACGCTGCGGCGCAACGTGAACCTCAAGATCCTGCTGTTCAACAACCGGATCTACGGGCTGACCAAGGGCCAGTACTCGCCGACCTCCGAGGAAGGCAAGATCACCAAGTCGACGCCGCTCGGGTCGCTGGACCACCCGTTCAACCCGGTGTCGCTGGCGCTGGGCGCGGAGGCCTCGTTCGTCGGGCGCGCGGTCGACTCGGACCGGGCGGGTCTGACCGAGGTGCTGCGGCAGGCCGCCGAGCACCGGGGGTCGGCGCTGGTGGAGATCTACCAGAACTGCCCGATCTTCAACGACGGCGCGTTCGACGTGCTCAAGGACGCGGACGAGGCGGCGCGGCGGATCATCAACGTCGTGGACGGGCAGCCCATCACGTTCGGCAACGGCGAGTACGCCGTGGTGCGGGACGGGTTCGGGCTGGGCGTGGCAAAGGCGTCCGAGGTGGCGGCCTCGGACGTCGTCGTGCACGACGCGTCCGACCTGAACCTGGCGTTCGCGCTGTCCCGGCTGTCCACCCAGGACCTCGAGCACACCGTGACCGGCGTGTTCCGCAACGTCGCCCGCACCACCTACGACGACGCGGCCAGGGCGCAGGTGGAGGCCGCCAAGTCGGCCAAGGCCGCCGACCTGGAGTCGCTGCTGCGCGGCAAGGACACCTGGACGGTCGTGTAGCCGCTCCACGCGCACCCGGCTCCGGGCACTCGGTCTGTGTCCCTGGATCTGTGTTCCTGAATTTGGGCACGGCATCGCGCACACGGAAGGGCCCCTGCTCCGCCTCCCGGAACAGGGGCCCTTCGCGTTCCCTCCCCAGGGAACCTGTGGCGGCCGGTACCGCGCCGGTCGTCTGTGCCCGGTCGGGTCCGCGTGCCGCGCGGTCTTCGTGACGCTTGCGCCGCCTTACGGTGCCGGGCGGAAGCCCGCCTTCTCCGCGTCGGAGATGGTGCGGAACCAGACGTCCGCCCTGGTCTCGCGGAAGTTCGCCGACTCGCCGGTGTAGTAGCGCCGGCCGGTGAGGGTGGCCTTGACGTGGAAGTCCGGCGCGGGCGCCATGCCGTCGGACTTCGGCAGGACCGAGCCCGGCCCGAACGGCGACCGCGGGTTGAAGCCCTCCGGCTGCTGGTAGCGGGTCGTCGTGCCGCCCGCCGGACGGCCGCCCGTGCTGGGGCTGAAGCCGACCGGACGGGGGCGGACCGGACGGGGCGGCGGCGGGCTGATCGGCTTGGACGCGGCCGGCGGGGGCGGCGGGATGTGCGGGCCGCCCGCCGAGCGGGTGGGGCGCTGCGGGAGCCCGTTGCCGGAGGAGGCGAGCAGTTCCGGGGCCAGCTTGGGGACGAACGGCTGGTCGTTGCCCGGGGCGGCGGGCTTCGGCGGGGCCGGGGGCTCGTCGTCGACGTCCTCCGGGGTGAGGAGGGGTTCGAACAGCGAGCGCGGCCGGGCCGGTTCCCTGGGCTCGGGCTTGGCCTGCGCAGCGGGCTTGGCGGGCTCTGCGGGCGGGCGGGCCGGAGCGGCGGGCTCAGGTCGTCGGGGGCTGGGCTCGGGGCGCTGGGCTGCCGGTTCGGCGGGCTGGGCGATCGGTTCGAAGAGGTGCGCGGCCGGTTCCGCGGGCTGCGCCACCGGCTCGAAGAGGTGCGCGGCGGGCTCTGCGGGCTGCGCCACCGGCTCGTCGCGATGTGCGGCGGAGTCCGCGGGTCGGGTCGGCGGGTCGAAGCGATGGGCGGCGGGCTCAGCGGATTGGGCCGGCGGGTCGACGCGGTGCGCGGCGGACTCCCCAGGCTGCGCCACCGGCTCGTCGCGCCGAGGCGACGGCTCGGAGTGTGCGCCGATCGGATCGGTGTGGTGACCGAGGACGGGTTCCGGACGGGCGGGCAGCGACTCGGCGCGGTGGCTCACCGGGCTCGTCGGAAGCGGGTCCGGGCGGTGGCTCGCGGGCTCGTGGCCGGTCTGTTCCGGCTCCGCGCGGTGGCTCACCGGTTCGGGACCGGTGCGGGCCGACTCGGCGCGGTGGCTCGCGGGTTCGGGGCGTGCGTAGGCGGTGTCGGCGTGCTGGGCCGACTGCCCGGCGCGCGCAGCGGGCTGCTCGACGTGGTGGGCCGAAGGCTCCGGGTGGTCGTCGTCCGGGTCGCCGGGTGGCTCGACGAACGCGTTGAAGTCGGAGCTCGGCTCGATGAACACGCCGAAGTCGTTGTGCGGCTCGGCGCGCAGGTCGGCCTTGGAGTGATCGGTGCCGGAGCCGAACAGCGAGGCAGGCGGTTCGAGGTGGTCCGCTTCGTCGTCGAAGCGCGTGCCGACGGGCCTGGTGTACTGCGTCGCGGCCTCGCTGTGCCGGAGGGACTCGGCGTGGCGCGCTTCGGGCTCGAAGGGCGGCGCGGTCGGCTGCGCGTGGCGGGCGGCCGACTCCTGGCGCTGATCGGCGGACTCCCAGCGCCGGCCGGCGGACCCCGGGTCCTGGTCGGCGGGCTCCGGGTGCCGGTCGGCGGGCTCCGGGTCCTGGTCGGCGGGGATCGGTGCGATCAGCTCGGTGCGCGGGGCGGACGGGTCCGGGTCCGAGGGGTCGCGGTTCGCCAGCTGGGCGTGGAACTCGTCGGCTTCGGCTCGGCGTCCGGCGGACAGTTCCGCGTAGAAGCCGGCCGGGTCGGGTCGCGAGGCGGGCAGTTGCGCCCGGATGGCCGGGTATTCGCCGGTCAGGTCGTGGTCCGGCCACAGCTGGGAGGTTTCGCGCCAGCGGCTCTGCTGCTCGTCGGTGTCGTCCCGCGGCTCGTCGGTGCTGCTCCGCGGGTCGTTGTCGCCACTCGGCGGGTCGTTGTCCGTGCTGCCGGCGCCGCTCCGCGGGTCGTCGGCGGTGTGCCGCGCCTCGTCGGTGCCGTCCCGCAGGTCGTCGGCGGTGTCCAGCGGCTGGTCGGCGCGCCGGCGGCCTCCGGCGCGGTCCGGGCCGCGGACGTCCGGGTCGTCGGTGTGCCGGACGTCGTCGGGGCGGTCCGCACGACGGGTGTCCGGGTCGTCGGCCCTGGCGTCCACCTCGGCGATGGCGCGGGCCAGGGCGGTGGCCGGGATGAGGGTGGTCTGCTCGGCGGCCGAGTGCTCCGGCTCGTCGTCCTGCTCGGAGCCCTCGGTCGGGGCGCCGTCCTCGCCGTAGACCTCCTGCGCGCCGGCCGGTTCCTCGCGCCACACCTCGCGGGGCTGGAAGGCCTCCACCTCGGGTGGTGCGGTGGGCTCGGAGTGGGGCGCGGCCGGTTCGGCCACCGGCACGGCGGGCGGCAGCAGCCGGGCTTCCCCGGCCGGGGGTTCGGGGGCGGCGTGCGTGCCGGCAGCGGGGTCACCGGGGCTCAGGCGTTCGAACAGGCTGCGCGGGCGGTCCTCGTCGGACTCCGGGAAGTCGTGCTGCTCCTCGAAGTCCGACAGCGGGCGGTGTTCGTCGTCGAGTTCTTCGACCGGGTCCTCGCGCTTGTCCAGCTTCAGGTTCGACACGTCGTAGCGCGGCGGCTCGTCCTGGAGCAGCTCGTCCACCGGCGAGCGGTTCTCCACGTGCCAGTTGTCGAAGCCGTCGCGCGCGGGCTCGACCGCCGGGGTGGTCGGGCGCGGGGCCGTGAGGAACCGCTCCTCCAGCTCCTGCAGCTCCTTCTTGGCCGGACGGACCAGCACCAGCCAGGTCAGCGCGACGCCTGCCACGAACGACAGCAGGCTCCACAGCCACACCTGCCCGAAGAGCGAACTCACGGGAGACCCTCCCACTGCACAGTCCTGTCACACCCCGACGCGCTCCGCTCCCGAGCCTTCACCCGGTAGGGGAAGCGGTGCAAAACTACCCTGACCGCACCGCCGGGCGCGCCCGGCCGCCCGGACGTCCGGCCATGCTGGAATGGTAGGCCACCCGGAGCAACTGACCAGGGGAAACGGTCGGCGTAGAGTAGCCCTCGTGCCGCCGTTGACGAACTCTTCCGCCGCGGCGGACACCGAGCACGCCAATCGCGGGGTCGTCTTCGGCGTCGGGGCCTACTTCATCTGGGGCATCGTGCCCGCCTACTGGCCGTTGCTGGCGCCGGCCGGCGCGGTGGAGATCCTGGCGCACCGGATCGCCTGGTCGCTGCTGGTGATGGTGCTCATCACGGCCGTCCTCGGCCGGTGGGCGGGGCTGCGCACGCTGTCCCGGCGAGGCTGGCTCATGGTGGCCGCCGCCTCCGTGCTGATCGCGGTCAACTGGGGCGTCTACATCCACGCGGTCAACACCGGCCACGTCGTCGAGGCCGCACTGGGCTACTTCATCAACCCGCTGGTCAGCGTGCTGCTCGGGGTGCTGGTGCTGCGGGAACGGCTGCGGGGCGCGCAGTACGCGGCGATCGCCACCGCCGTGGCGGCGGTGGTGGTGCTGGCCGTGGACTACGGGCGGCTGCCGTGGATCTCGCTGGCGCTGGCCTGCTCGTTCGGCCTGTACGGGCTGCTGAAGAAGACCGTGCCGCTGGACGCCACCGCGAGCCTCACCGCGGAGAGCATCGTGCTGGCCCCGCTCGCGGTCGGCTACCTGGTCTGGCTCGGCCCGGCCGGCACGTTCCACGACCACGGCGTCGGTCACGCCCTCGTGCTGGTCTCGGCGGGTGTGGTGACGGCCATCCCGCTGATGCTGTTCGGCGCCGGCGCCCGGCGCGTCCCGCTGATCACCATGGGGATGCTCCAGTACCTCGCGCCGATCCTCCAGTTCGCGTGGGGCGTGTTCGTGAAGCACGAGCCGATGCCGCCGTCGCGGTGGTTCGGGTTCGCCCTGGTGTGGGTGGCGCTGGCGGTGTTCACCGTGGACGCCCTGCGGTCCCGGCGCAAGCCGCAGCAACTGCTCGCGCCGATCGAGTGAACCCGACGTGCACCTCTCGAAGGCGCTGCACGGCCTCACCGCACGGGACGCACAACCGACGACGCACCCGGCGAACGGCCGGCGCGCGGTTCAGTGCGAGCGGCTGACCACGTACTCGCTGACCGACTCCAGCGCGTCACGGGCCGTGCCCGCCGGCAGTTCGAGCAGCGTGGCACGGGCGCGGGTCGCGTAGTCGTCCAGCGTCTGCCGGGCGCGGACCAGGCCGGACGACGACCGCAGCAGCACCAGCGCCTCGTCCACCTCGGCGTCGTCGGTCAACGGCCGCGCCAGCAGCGACGCCAGCCGCGAGTCCGGCTCGTCGGCCAGCGCGTACAGCATGGGCAGCGTCTTCACGCCTTCGCGCAGGTCGGTGCCGGGGGTCTTGCCCGACTCGGACGACGGGCTGGCGATGTCGATCACGTCGTCGGAGATCTGGAACGCCGCGCCGATGATCTCGCCGTACGCGCGCAGCGCCTCCACCTGGGCGGGCGTGGTGTCGGAGAACATCGCGCCGAACCGGGCGGCGGTGGCGATCAGCGAGCCGGTCTTCTCCGCGATGGTGGTCAGGTAGTGCGCGATCGGGTCCTCGCCGCCGCGCGGGCCCATGGTCTCCCGCATCTGGCCGGTGACCAGTTCGGAGAACGTCTCGGCGATGATCCGGGCGGCCCGCGTGCCGAGGTCGGCGACCAGCGCGGAGGCGTGCGCGAACAGGTAGTCGCCGGTCAGGATGGCGATGCTGTTGTCCCACTTGGCGTTGGCCGACACCGCGCCGCGGCGCATGGTGGCCTCGTCCATCACGTCGTCGTGGTAGAGCGTGGCCAGGTGGGTCATCTCCACCACGGCCGCGGCCTTGATGACGCTCTCCCGGTCCCACGTGCTGCCGACCTGGGCGGACAGGATGGTGAACAGCGGGCGGATGCGTTTGCCGCCCGCGCTCACCAGGTGCAGCGACGTCTCCATCACCGGGTGGAACTCGCTCTGCACCACTTTGTGCAGCACTTCCTCCACCTCGGCCAGCCCGGCCTGCACCACCTCCGCGAGCACGGGGTCCGCAAACCGGAACCCCGCCCCCGCCCGCTCGCTACTGGTCACTCCTGAAGCCTACGTACCACTAGAAGATGAACCCGCCGGCACCCGCCCAATCGAGGGCGAACGCGGGCCAGACACCGAGCACGAGGGTGATCGCGGCACCCATCGTGATGGCCACCGTGGTGAACGCGCCGGGCACGCTCACCGTCGGGCCGTCCGGCGCCGGCTCGCTGAAGTACATCAGCACGATGACCCGCAGGTAGAAGAACGCGGCCACCGCCGAGGCCACCAGCGCGATCACCACCAGCGGCGCCATGCCGCTCTGCAACGCCGCCGCGAACACCACGAACTTGCCGATGAACCCGCTGGTCAGCGGGATGCCGGCGAGCGCGAGCAGCAGGAACGTGAACACCGCGGCGGTGATCGGCGAGCGCTTGGCCAGCCCCGCCCACTGGGACAGGTGGGTGGCCTCGCCGTCGGCGTTGCGGACCAGCGACACCACGCCGAACGCGGCGATGGTGGTGAAGCCGTAGGCCATCAGGTAGAACATCGTGCCGGACAGGCCCTCGCTGGTCAGCGTGATGGACCCGATCAGCAGGAAGCCCGCGTGCGCGACCGACGAGTAGGCGATCATCCGCTTCACGTCGGTCTGGGTGAGGCCGAGCACCGCGCCGATGACCATGGACGCGATGGCCACGCCCCACAGCACGCCGTTCCACTCCCAGCTGGACTTCTCGAACGCCACGAACAGCACCCGCAGGATGCCGCCGAACGCGGCGACCTTCGTGCACGCCGCCATGAACGCGGTGATCGGCGTCGGCGAGCCCTGGTAGACGTCCGGGGTCCACGCGTGGAACGGGCCGACCGAGGCCTTGAACAGCAGACCGACCACCAGCAGGCCGAAGCCCGCGTAGAGCAGCGTGTCGGACCGGTCGGTGCCGGCGGTCGCGGTGGCGATGTCGGCCAGCTTCACCGAGCCCGCGAAGCCGTACAGCAGGGCCACGCCGTACAGGAAGAACGCCGAGGCGAACGCGCCGAGCAGGAAGTACTTGACCGCCGCCTCCTGCGACAGCAGCCGCCGCCGGCGGGCCAGGCCGCACATCAGGTACAGCGGCAGCGACAGCACTTCCAGCGCGATGAACATGGTGAGCAGGTCGTTCGCGGCGACGAACACCATCATGCCGCCGAGCGCGAACAGCGTCAGCGGGAACACCTCGGTCTGCATCCCGAACCGGCCCGCCTGGGCGCGGTCCTGGACGGTGCCGGGCCGGATGGCCGCGTCGGCGACGAACGCGCCGCCGGGCTCCACCGAGCGGTCCGCGATGAGCAGCACCGCGCCGAAGCCGAGCACCAGCAGGGTCGCCCACAGGAAGATCACCGGCTGGTCCACCGCGATCGTGCCCGCGAGGGTGACCTTGCCCTGGTCGGGGGTGTCGTCGGCGGCGGCGTAGAAGCCGAGCGCCGTGCCGGCCACCACGATGGTCAGCAGGGTCAGCACGACCTGGGCGGCCCACCGCTGGGTCTTCGGCAGGAAGGCCTCCACCAGCACGCTGAGGCAGGCCGCGCCGAGCACGACCAGGATCGGCGAGACCGCCAGGTAGTCGATCTCGGGGGCCTGAAGCCGCTGGGTCTGAGCGAGGAGCGTCTCCACGTCACTTGCCTTCCTGCGTGACCGGGTCGGCCACCCCGACCTCGCTGAGCGTCGCCCCGACGGACGGGGTGATCACGTCCAACACGGGCTTCGGGTAGAACCCGAGCACCAGGATCAGCGCCACCAGCGGCGCGAGCACCGCCAGTTCCCGCTTGTTCAGGTCGCGCAGCCCGGCGCGCTCCGGGTCGACCACCGCGCCGGGGCCGCCGGTCGCGCCGACCAGCGCGGTGCCGCGCACCGGGCCCTGGAACACCCGCTGGTACAGCCAGAGGATGTACAGCGCGGCCAGCACCATGCCCAGCGCGGCCAGGATCGTGTACACCGGCTGGTTCGGGTACGAGCCGACGAGCACCAGGAACTCGCTGACGAACGAGTTGGTGCCGGGCAGCGCCAGCGACGACAGGCCGGCCACGAAGAACATGCCGCCGAGGACCGGCGTCAGCTTCGCCATGCCGCCGTAGTCCTCGATCAGGCGCGAACCGCCGCGGGCCATCACCATGCCGACCACCAGGAACAACATGCCGGTGGAGATGCCGTGGTTGACCATGTAGAGCACCGCGCCCGCGCCGGCCTGCGAGCTGAACGCGAAGATGCCCAGCGCGATGAAGCCGAAGTGGGCGATCGACGTGTACGCCACGAACCGCTTGAGGTCCGACTGGCCCACGGCCAGCAGCGAGCCGTACAGGATGCCCGCCACGGCCAGCACCAGGATCAGCGGCGCGAGCTCCTGACTGGCCAGCGGGAACATCGGCAGGCAGTAGCGCAGGAAGCCGAACGTGCCGATCTTGTCCAGGACACCGACCAGCAGCACGCCCGCGCCGACCGGCGCTTCGGCACCGGCGTCGGGCAGCCAGGTGTGCAGCGGCACCAGCGGGGCCTTGATCGCGAACGCCGCGAAGAACCCGAGGAAGAGCCAGATCTGGGTGGACAGCGGCAGGTCCCGCGTCACGGTGACCAGCGTCGCCCAGTCGAACGTGCCCGCGCCCAGCTTGTCGGCGGCGGCCACGTACACGCCGATCACCGAGGCCAGCATGATCAGGCCGCCGAGCAGCGAGTAGAGGAAGAACTTCATCGCCGCGTACTGCCGGTTCGGCCCGCCGAAGCGGCCGATCAGGAAGTACATCGGGACCAGCACGGCCTCGAAGAACACGTAGAACAGGAACACGTCGGTGGCCGCGAAGACACCGACCATGCCGGTCTCCATCACCAGCAGCAGCGCGAAGAACCCGCCCGCGCTGCGGCCCTCGGGCAGCTTGTCCGCCCAGGAGCCGCCGATGACGACCGGCACCAGGAACGCGATCAGCGCGATCATCACCAGCGCGATGCCGTCCACGCCGAACGACAGGCGCACGCCGAACGCGGGGATCCAGTCAGCCGAGCTGGTCAGCTGGAGCCGCTCGTCCGACGAGGGGTCGTAGCCGGTCCAGGCGAATACCGCGATCACCAGTTCGACCAGCGACACGGCCAGCGCGACCGCCTTCGCCAACCGGTCGTTGCCCCGCAGGAAGGCCACCACCACGCCGCCCGCGAGGGGCAGCAGGAGCAGCGCGATCAGCGTCCAGCTCACGAGAACCTCACCATCAGCAGCGCGCCCAGGACGAAGATCGCACCCAGGAGCATGGAGAGCGCGTACGAGCGCACGAACCCGGTCTGCAACCTGCGCAGCCGGCCCGAGCTACCGCCCAGCAGCGCGGCCGACCCGTTGACCAGGCCGTCCACGCCCTTGTTGTCCACGAACACCAGCGCGCGGGTGAGCCAGGTGCCCGGCCGCGCGAACAGCGCCTCGTTGAGCGCGTTGCCGTACAGGTCGGCGCGCGCGGCGCGGACCGGGAACGACACCCGCTCCGGCCGGGTCGCCGGCTGCGGCTTGCGGCCGAACAGCAGCCACGCCACCAGCACGCCCAGCGCGGACAGGCCGAGCACCAGGAAGTTGACCACGGTGTGGTCCAGCACGCCGTGCTGCTCCCGGAGCTCCCCCAGCGACGGCGTGAGCCAGCCCGCCAGGTTGTGGTTCGTGGCGAGGAGGAAGCCCGCGCCGACCGAGCCGATCGCCAGCACGATCATCGGCACCGTCATGGACGGCGGCGACTCGTGCGGGTGGTACTCGCGGCCGTCCTCGCTCCTGAGCTCCGTCCAGCGGGCCTTGCCGAGGAACACCAGGATCAGCAGGCGGGTCATGTAGAACGCGGTGATGCCCGCGCCCAGTGCCGCCGCGCCGCCGAACACCCAGCCCCGCCAGCCCTGCTCGCTGAAGGCCGCCGCGATGATGGCGTCCTTGGAGTAGTAGCCGGACAGGAAAGGGAAGCCGATCAGCGCGGCGTAGCCGAGCAGCCAGGTGAAGAAGGTGATCGGCATCTTGCGCCACAGCCCGCCCATCCGGCGGATGTTGCCCTCGTCGTTCATGCCGTGCATGACCGAACCGGCCCCGAGGAACAGCCCGGCCTTGAAGAAGCCGTGCGTCAGCAGGTGCATGATGCCCAGCGCGTAGCCGATCGGGCCGAGGCCGACGGCCAGGATCATGTAGCCGATCTGGCTGACCGTCGAGTACGCGAGGACCTTCTTGAAGTCGTCGTAGGCGCAGCCGATGACGCACCCGATGACCAGCGTGACCGCACCGATGATCATCACGACCAGCCGGCCGTCGGCGGACGCGTTGTAGATCGGGTTGGACCGGGCGATCAGGTAGACGCCCGCGGTGACCATCGTCGCCGCGTGGATCAGCGCGGAGACCGGCGTGGGGCCGGCCATGGCGTCCGGGAGCCACGCCTGGAGCGGGAACTGGCCGGACTTGCCGCACGCGCCGAGCAGGAGCAGCAGCGTCACCGCGGTGACCTCGGCCGCGGACAGCTCGCCGACCCGGGAGAACACCTCGGTGTACTGGGTGGTGCCGAGCTCCTTGAACAGGATGAAGATCGCGATCGCCAGGCCCAGGTCGCCGACCCGGTTCATCAGGAACGCCTTCTTCGCGGCACTCGCGGCTTCCGGCTTGTGCTGGTACCAGCCGATCAGCAGGTAGGAGGCCAGACCCACGCCCTCCCAGCCGAAGTACAGCGTCACGAAGCCGTTGCCCAGCACCAGCAGGAGCATCGCGGCGACGAACAGGTTCAGGTAGCCGAAGAACTTCCGCCGGCCGGCCTCGTGCGCCATGTAGCCGATCGAGTAGATGTGGATCAGCGACCCGACACCGGTGATCAGCAGCACGAAGGTCAGCGACAGCGGGTCGATGCGCAGCGCGAACTCGACGTTCAGCGCGTTCACCGACACCCAGTCGAACAGGTGCAGCTCGCTGGTGCGCTCACCCGTCCGCCCGAGGGTGTCGAGGAACAGCGCCACGCCGTAGCCGAACGCCGCGACGACCGTCGCGCAGCCGAGCAGGTGGCCCCACCTGTCGGTGCGCCTGCCGCCGAGCAGCAGCACCGCCGCGCCGAACGCGGGCAGCGCCAACAACAACCAGGCGAGACTGCCGATCCCGCCGGCGGCGACAACGTCCGATGACCCGCTTGCGGGGTCGAGCATCAGAGCAGACACCGTGTCCCCTAGTACTTCAGCAGGTTGGAGTCGTCGACCGAGGCCGAGCGACGCGTCTTGAAGATCGACATGATGATCGTCAGGCCCACCACGACCTCGGCGGCGGCCACCACCATCACGAAGAAGGCCATCACCTGGCCGTCGAGCGCGCCGTTGATCCGGGCGAACGTGACCAGGCTGAGGTTCACCGCGTTGAGCATCAGCTCCACGCACATGAACACGACGATGGCGTTGCGCCGCACCAGCACGCCCACCGCGCCGAGGCTGAACAGCAGGGCGGACAGCAGCAGGTAGTAGGTCGGGGTCACGACTGCTCTCCCTTGAGCGCGTGCGCGTCGGCCTGGTGGCCGGTGCCGGAGACCTCGGCGACGTCGTCCTCCAGGGTCTCCTTCGCGGTCGTCTCGATGAGCTCGGACAGCGACTCGGCGGCCACCGAACCGTCCGGCAGCAACGCGGGCGTGGCCACCGAGTTGGCGGTGGCGAACACGCCGGGACCGGGCAGCGAGCCGACGCGGTCGCCGCGGAAGCGCTCCTCCACCAGTTCCTTCTGCGTCTTCTTCGCGTCCTTGCCGACCCGCGAGGTGAACGCGAGCACCATCGCGCCGACCGCCGCCGTGATCAGCAGGGCCGACGTGAGCTCGAACGGGAACAGGTAGTCGGTGAACAGCGCCTCGCCGATGTTGGCGACGTTGCCCCCGCCCTGGGTGTTCTGCTGCGCCAGGCCGACCGGCTGCACGTCGGTCAGCGCCCGCGCCAGCGAGCCGACCACCAGGCCGGCGAAGCCGACGCCCAGCACGATCGCGGCGAGCCGCTGGCCGCGCAGCACCTCGACCACCGAGTCCGAGCTGTCCCGGCCGACCAGCATCAGCACGAACAGGAACAGCATCATGATCGCGCCGGTGTAGACGATGATCTGCACGAAGCCGAGGAACGGCGCCTGCTGGACCATGTAGAGCACGCCGAGGCTGAGCATGGTGAGCACCAGCCACAGCGCCGAGTGCACCGCGTTGCGGGCGAACAGCATGCCCAGCGCGCCGGCCAGCGCCAGCGGGCCGAGGACCCAGAACGCGACGGCCTCGCCCGTGGTCACGGTGTCGACCGCGCGCTGCACGGGTTCCGGCGGCTGCGCCAGGAAGGTGAGGAACGCGCTCACTTCCGCGCCTCCTCGGGGCCGGTCTCGACGGTGGCGCCTTCCGGCACACCCGCCCGGCGGGCCAGCGCCGGGCCGTTCACGTAGTAGTCCTGCTCGTTCTCGCCGAGCCGCATCGGGTGCGGCGGCTGCTCCATGCCGGGCAGCAGCGGGGCGAGCAGGTCCTCCTTGGTGAAGATCAGCTTCTGCCGGTCGTCATCGGCCAGCTCGTACTCGTTCGTCATGGTCAGCGAACGGGTCGGGCACGCCTCGATGCACAGGCCGCAGCCGATGCAGCGCAGGTAGTTGATCTGGTAGTCGGCGCCGAACCGCTCACCGGGCGAGTAGCGCTCGTCCTCGGTGTTGTCGCCGCCCTCGACGAAGATCGCGTCCGCCGGGCAGGCCCACGCGCACAGCTCGCAGCCGACGCACTTCTCCAGCCCGTCCGGGTGCCGGTTGAGCTGGTGCCGGCCGTGGAACCGCGGCGCGGTGACCTTCTTGACCTCGGGGTACTCCTCGGTGACGACCTTCTTGAACATCGTCCCGAAGGTGACGCCGAACCCCTTGACGGGATCAAGCATTCCCATCGCCGGCCTCCTTCGCTGATGCGGTTACCGCCGCGGGTTCCGCCGTCCGGTCCTCGGCGGTGGGCAGCTGGGCCACCGGCACCTGCCGGCGCGGCGGCGACTTGGGCACTTGCAGGTCCAGCGGCGGCACCGGGTAGCCGCCGCCGGTGATCGGCACGGCGTTCGGGTCCTTGTGCTCGCGCTTGTCCGGCAGCAGGAACGCGATCAGCAGGACCACCGCCAGGACCGCGCCGAACACGGTCAGCAGCAGGCTGGTGCTCACGTTGTCCGCCTGGCGCTCCTGGTTGAAGTACCGGGTGAACGCCACCGCGACGAACCAGAACAGCGCGAGCGGGACCAGGAACTTCCAGCCCAGCCGCATGAACTGGTCGTAGCGCAGGCGGGGCAGCGTGCCGCGCAGCCAGATGAACAGGAACAGGAAGCCCAGGGTCTTGACGACGAACCAGAGCAGGCCCCACCAGCCGCTGTTGAGGAAGTGGTCCACGCCGACGAACGGCAACTGCCAGCCGCCCAGGAACAGCGTGGTGGCCAGCGCCGACACGGTCACCATGTTCACGTACTCGGCGAGGAAGAACAGCGCGAACTTCAGCGAGCTGTACTCCGTGTGGAAGCCGCCGACCAGCTCCGACTCGGCCTCGGGGAGGTCGAACGGGGCGCGGTTGGTCTCGCCGACCATGGAGATCACGTAGATCACGAAGCTGACCGGCAGCAGGATCGCGTTCCAGGCGGGCAGCGCGCCCCACGCGATGGTGCCGGACTGGGTGCTCACGATGTCCGCGGTGGACAGCGAGTGCGAGCTCATCACGACGGCGACGATGGACAGGCCCATCGCGATCTCGTAGGAGATGACCTGCGCGGCCGACCGCAGCGCGCCCAGCAGCGGGTACGGCGAGCCCGACGCCCAGCCGGACAGCACGATGCCGTAGACGCCGAGCGAGGAGCAGGCGAGCACGACCAGCACGCCGACCGGCAGGTCGACCAGCTGGAGCGCGGTCTCCTGCCCGAAGATGGTGACCTTGCCGCCGAGCGGGATCACCGAGAACGCGACGAACGCCGGGATGCAGGAGATCACCGGGGCCAGGAAGAACACCCACTTGTCGGCCAGGACCGGGCGGATGTCCTCCTTGAACGCCAGCTTCAGGCCGTCGGCCAGGGACTGGAGCCAGCCGTTGGGGCCGACCCGGTTGGGGCCGGGCCGCTGCTGCATCCGGGCGACGACCTTGCGCTCCCAGTTGATCATGAACAGGGTCATCACCACGAGGAACGCGAAGATCCCCACGACCTTGACCAGGATCAGCCAGACGGGGTCGTCGGCGAGGAGTTGTGCCGTGCTCATGCCTTGCCTCCGGGCGAGGTGATTTCCTCCGCCGGGCCCGCGGCGGGCGCGGCGGAAACGGCCACCACGGAACCGTGGCCGGCGACCAGGTTGCGCCGCACGGTGACCGCGCCCGAGTTGCCGGGCAGCCACACGACGCCGTCGGGCAGGTCGGCCGCCTCGACGGGCAGCGAGACCTCGCCGCGGTCGGTCGACACGGTGATCAGGTCGCCCGGCCGCACGCCCAGGTGGTCGGCGGTGGCGGCGGACACCTTGGCCACCACGGGCCGCGCGGTGCCCGCCAGGTGCGGCTCTTCGTCCTGCAGCGAGCCGTTGTCCAGCAGCCGCCGCCAGGTCGCCAGCACCGCTTGACCAGCCTTGGGCTGGGGCAGCAGCGGCGCGGGGACGGTGGGCGCGGTCGCGGCGAGCGTGCCGCGACCCAGGCGCTCGAAGTCCGCGCCTGCCGCGGCCGGGGTCTGGGTGAACAGGTCGGCGTCCATCTCGACGGCCAGCGTGTCCAGCACCCGCCCGTCGGGCAGCGTGCCGGTGCCCTCCAGCGTGGTGCCGAACGGGCGGCGGCGGCCCTCCCAGTTGAGGTAGCTGCCCGCCTTCTCCACCGCCGGGGCGACCGGGAGCACCACGTCGGCGTGCGCGGTGACCGCGCTGTGCCGCAGCTCCAGGCTCACCACGAAGCCCACGAAGTCCAGCGCGCGCTCGGCCAGCGCCGGGTCCGGCAGGTCGAACGGGTCGACGCCGCCGACCACCAGCGCGTCCAGCCCGCCGCTCGCCGCGGCGGTGAGGATGCCGTTGGTGTCCCGGCCTGGCTGGGCGGGCAGCGCGCCCGCGTCCAGCCCCCACGCCTGCTCGACCCGTGCCCGGGCGTCGGCGTCGGAGACCAGCCGCCCGCCGGGCAGCAGCGTCGGCAGCAGACCGGCTTCCAGCGCGCCGCGCTCACCGGCCCGGCGCGGGATCCAGGCGACCTTCGCGCCGGTCCGCGCGGACAGCGCGGCGACCGCCGAGAACAGGCCCGGCACCTCGGCGGCGCGTTCGCCGACCAGGATCACCGAGCCCGGCTTGGCCAGCTCGTCCACCACGTCGGCGGCGTGCCCGGGCAGCGCGTTCAGCGCGGCGGGCTCGCCGCCGGGCACGCAGGCCAGCAGCGTGCCGTGGGTCTTCTCCACCGCGGGCGAGGTGAACTGGCCCAGGTGGAACACCTTGGTCTTCTTCGCGCGGGCCGCCTTGCGCAGCCGCAGGAAGACGATCGGCGCCTCCTCCTCGGGCTCGAACGCCACCAGCAGCGCGGCGGGCGCGGCCTCGATGCCCTTGAACGTCACGCCGTCCTCCGGCGTGGTCCCCAGCACCGACGAGGTGAGGAACTCCAGCTCCTCCGCCGAGTGCGGCCGGGCGCGGAAGTCGACGTCGTTGGTGCGCAGCGCGATCCGGGCGAACTTCGAGTAGGCGTAGGCGTCCTCCACGGTCAGCCGGCCGCCGGCGAGCACGCCGACGCCCCGGCCGTCGCGGGCCTTCGCCAGACCGGTCGCCGCGACCTGCAGCGCCTCGGTCCACGACGACTCGCGCAGCTCGCCGGACTCCGGGTCGCGCACCAGCGGCCGGGTGATCCGGTCGTCGGCGGTGGCGTAGCGGAACGCGAAGCGGCCCTTGTCGCAGATCCACTCCTCGTTGACCTCGGGGTCGTCGCCGGCCAGCTTGCGCTGCACCTTGCCGCGCCGCCAGTCGGTGCGCTCCGCGCAGCCCGACGAGCAGTGCTCGCACACGCTCGGCGTGGACACCAGGTCGAACGGCCGCGCCCGGAACCGGTACGCGGCGGACGTCAGCGCGCCCACCGGGCAGATCTGGATGGTGTTGCCGGAGAAGTAGGACTGGAACGGCTTGTCCTGCGCGACACCGATCTGCTGCTGCGAGCCGCGCTCCAGCAGCTCGATGAACGGGTCGCCCGCGATCTGCGCCGAGAACCGGGTGCAGCGCTGGCACAGCACGCACCGCTCGCGGTCCAGCAGCACCTGCGTGCTGATCGGGATCGGCTTCGGGAACGTCCGCTTGTGCTCGTGGAACCGGGAGTCCGCGCGACCGTGCTTGAGCGCCTGGTTCTGCAACGGGCACTCGCCGCCCTTGTCGCACACCGGGCAGTCCAGCGGGTGGTTGATCAGCAGCAGCTCCATCACGCCCTGCTGCGCCTTGTCCGCCACCGGCGAGGTCAGCTGGGTCTTGACCACCATGCCGTCGGCGACCGTCATGGTGCAGGAGGCCTGCGGCTTCGGCATCGGCCGGCCGCCCATCTCCACCTCCACCAGGCACTGCCGGCAGGCGCCAGCGGGCTCCAGCAGCGGGTGGTCGCAGAAGCGCGGCACGATGATGCCGAGCCGTTCGGCGGTGCGGATCAGCAGCTCGCCCTTGGGCGCGACGACCTCCAGGCCGTCGATGACCAGTTTCACGTGGCCCTCGGGCACCGCGACGGTGCCCGGCTGCTGCGGCGTGCTCTTGTCAGGCGCGATCGTCATGCGCTTGCTCCCGCCAGGGCTGCGGCTTCTTTGTTGTTGCGTGCGTTCTGGTCGCACAGGGCCAGGAACTCGTCCCGGAAGTACTTGATGCCGCTGGTGATCGGGCTGACCGCGCCGTCGCCGAGCGCGCAGAACGAGCGGCCCAGGATGTTGTCGCAGATGTCCAGCAGCGTCTCGATGTCATCGGCGGTGCCCTCGTTGCGGTTCATCCGCTGGAGGATCTGCACCAGCCAGTAGGTGCCCTCGCGGCACGGCGTGCACTTGCCGCACGACTCGTGCTTGTAGAACTCGGTCCACTTCATGACCGCCCACGGCACGGACACCGTCTCGTTGAAGATCTGCAGCGCGGTGGTGCCCAGCATCGACCCGGCCTCCGCCGCGCCCTCGAAGTCCAGCGGGACGTCGAGGTGCTCGGCGGTGAACAGCGGGGTGGACGAGCCGCCCGGCGTCCAGAACTTCAGCGGGATGCCGTCCTTCATGCCGCCCGCCAGGTCCAGCAGCTGCCGGAGAGTGGTGCCCATCGGGGCCTCGTACTGGCCGGGCTTCTCGACGTGGCCGGACAGCGAGTAGATCTTCGGGCCGGGCGACCGCTCGCGGCCCATGGTGCGGAACCAGTCCGCGCCGCCGTTGACGATGTAGGGAACCGAAGCGATGGTCTCCACGTTGTTCACCACGGTGGGCGACGCGTAGAGGCCGGCGGTGGCGGGGAACGGGGGCTTGAGCCGGGGCTGGCCGCGCTTGCCCTCCAGCGAGTCGAGCAGGGCCGTCTCCTCGCCGCAGATGTACGCGCCGGCGCCCGCGTGCACGACCACGTCCAGGTCGAAGCCCGAGCCGAGGATGTCCTTGCCCAGGTAGCCCGCCGCGTACGCCTCCTGCACGGCCGCGTTCAGCCGCCGGATGCAGTGCAGCACCTCGCCGCGCACGTAGATCGCGGCGAAGTTCGCCCGGATCGCGTACGAGGTGATGATGATGCCCTCGATCAGCGAGTGCGGGTCCGCCATCATCAGCGGGATGTCCTTGCAGGTGCCCGGCTCGCCCTCGTCGGCGTTGATGACGAGGTAGTGCGGCTTGCCGTCGCCCTGCGGGATGAAGCCCCACTTCATGCCGGTCGGGAAGCCCGCGCCGCCCCGGCCGCGCAGCCCGGAGTCCTTGCACTGCTGGATCAGCTGGTCGGGGTGGGCGGTCAGCGCCTTGCGCAGCGCGGTGTAGCCCTCCAGCCGCTCGTAGGTCTTCAGCGTCCACGAGCGCGGCGACAGCCAGCGCTTGGTGAGGACGGGCGTCAGTTGGTCGACCATGGTCAGCCTCCCCCTACTTCTTTTCCGGCAGGGCAGGGAACTCCGCGTTGTCCGGCATCGCCGGCGCGGTCCAGCCGCGGTCCGCCGCGACGGCCGCGCCGCGCACCGTCTCCGGCGCCGCCGACGGGCCGTCCAGGTCCGCCTCCCGGCCCTCGAAGAAGCCCGCCAGCTGGAGCTCTGCCTGCCGGAAGTCGGTCAGCGGCGCACCCCGCGTCGGGTGCGGCTTCTCCCCGGCCTGCAACGACTTCACCAGCTCCAGCGCCGTGTCCGGGGTCTGGTTGTCGTAGAACTCGTAGTTCACCTGGAGCACCGGCCCCAGGTCGCAGGCGGCCAGGCACTCGGCGTGCTCCAGCGTGATCGAGCCCGGCGCGCCTGGCTGGCCCGAGGTCTGCTCGTGGCCCAGCGGCTTGCCGTCGGTGCCCAGGTGCTCGCGCAGCTTCGCGTAGATGGCGTCACCGCCGAGCGCGGCGCACAGCGTGTTGGTGCAGACGCTGACCAGGTGCTCGCCGCACGGGCGGCGCTTGTACATGGTGTAGAAGGTCGCGACCGCGCTGACCTCGGCCAGGGACAGGTCCAGCTGGCCCGCGCAGAACGCGATGCCCTGCTGGCTGACGTACCCCTCCACCGACTGCACCAGGTGCAGCATGGGCAGCAGCGCCGACCGGGACTGCGGGTAGCGGGCGATGATCGCCCGCGCCCGGTCCACCGTGTCCTGGCCGAACACGCCGGTGTCCGCCGGCGTCTCCTCGGCCAGCTGCCGCGTCGACGCCGGGTCCAGCGGCGACGCCGCGATGACGTCTTCGGGAGTGCTCATCGGTCACAACCACCCATCACCGGGTCGATAGAGGCCACCGACGCGATGACGTCGGCGACCATGCCGCCCTCGCACATCGCGGGCATCGACTGGAGGTTCACGAAGCTGGGTTCGCGCACGTGCACGCGCATCGGCCGGGTGCCGCCGTCGGACACCACGTGGTAGCCCAACTCGCCGCGCGGCGACTCGATCGGCACGTACACCTGGCCGGCCGGCACCTGGAAGCCCTCGGTCACCAGCTTGAAGTGGTGAATCAGGGACTCCATGGACTGGCCCATGATCTTGCGGACGTGCTCCAGCGAGTTGCCCATGCCGTCCGCGCCGATGGTCAGCTGCGCGGGCCACGCGATCTTGGCGTCCTCCACCATGACCGGGCCCGGCTCCAGCCGGTCCACCGCCTGCCGGACGATCTTGAGCGACTCGTGGATCTCCGCCACCCGCAGGCGGTAGCGGGCGAACGAGTCGGCCTCGTTGGAGGTCGGCACGTCGAACGCGTAGTCCTGGTAGCCCGAGTAGGGCTCGATCTTGCGCAGGTCCCACGGCAGGCCGGCGGACCGCAGGATCGGGCCGGTGATGCCCAGCGCCAGGCACGCGTCCACCGGCAGGTACCCGACGCCCTGCAACCGGTTGCGCCAGATCGGCTGGCCGGTGAGCAGCTTGTCGTAGTCCGGCAGCCGGGAGTCCATCACCTTGATGAAGTCCCGGATGCGCTGCGGCGCGTCGACCGGGAGGTCCTGCGCCAGGCCGCCGGGGCGGATGAAGGCGTGGTTCATCCGCAGGCCGGTCAGGAACTCCAGCAGGTGCAGGACTTCCTCGCGCTCGCGGAAGCCCGCCGTCATGCCGGTCAGCGCGCCCAGCTCCATGCCGCCGGTGGCCAGCGCCACCAGGTGCGAGCTGATCCGGTTGAGCTCCATGAGCAGCACCCGGACGGTCTGCGCGCGCTCCGGGACGGTGACGCCGAGCAGCTTCTCCACGGCCAGGCAGTACGCGGCCTCGTTGTGCAGCGGGGCCAGGTAGTCCATCCGCGTCACGAACGTGACGCCCTGGGTCCAGTTGCGGTACTCGACGTTCTTCTCGATGCCGGTGTGCAGGTAGCCGATGACGCTGCGGGCCTGGGTGACGGTCTCGCCCTCCAGCTCCAGCACCAGGCGCAGCACGCCGTGCGTGGACGGGTGCTGCGGCCCCAGGTTCATGACGATGCGCTCGTCGCCCGCCGCCTCGGCCAGCACCTCGTCCCAGTCGCCGCCGGTCACCGTGTAGACGGTGCCCTCGGTGGTCTGCCGGGACGAGGCGGCGTACGGATCGGCCTGCTGACCGTGCTGACCGTGCTGTTCGGCCTGCTGACCGCCGCGCTGGTCGGCGTCGGCCTGCTGGTCGGCCTGCCGGTTGGCGCCGTACGAGTCGCTGTCGCGGCCGGCGTCACTGGTGTCGGTGCCGGTGGTCACGTCGGAGAGCCTGCTCGACCCCGCGAGCAGGTCTTCGGGATGCCGTTCGGTCATGAGTAGGACCGCCTCTGGTCTGGCGGGGGGATCTCCGCGCCCTTGTACTCCACCGGGATGCCGCCGAGCGGGTAGTCCTTGCGCTGCGGGTGGCCGTCCCAGTCGTCCGGCATGAGGATCCGGGTCAGGCCGGGGTGTCCGTCGTAGACGATCCCGAACATGTCCCAGGCCTCGCGCTCCTGCCAGTCCGCGGTCGGGTAGACCGCGACCACGCTGGGGATGTGCGGGTCGGCCACGTCGACCGCCACCTCCAGCCGGATGCGCCTGCGGTAGGTCATCGACGTCAGGTGGTAGACCGAGTGCAGCCGCTGCGGCGCGTCCACCCCGTAGTCCACCCCGGACACCGAGCTGCACAGCTCGAAGCGCAGCGCCGGGTCGTCGCGCAGGATCCGGGCCACCTCCACCAGGTTCTCCCGGCGCAGGAAGAACGTGATCTCGCCGCGGTCCACGGTGATCTGCTGCACCGTGTCGGCGGGCAGGCCCTTCTCGTGCATCGCGGCCAGCAGCTCGTCGGCGACCTCGTCGAACCAGCCGCCGTACGGGCGCTCGCTGGGCGCGGCCACGTGGGCGGGCAGCCGCAGGCCGCCGAACCCGGAGGTGTCGCCGGAGCCGGAGATGCCGAACATGCCCCGCCGGGCCTTGCCCGCGACGACCCCGCCGCGCTCCTCGTACTCCTCGCGCTCGGCTTCGCTCATGCTCGCCGAGCTGAGCGCCTCGGACGTGGCGTCCGTGCCGGGGTTGTCCGCGCCGGGGGTCTTCTCGACCTCGCGCTTGTCGTCAGCCATGCCGCTCACTTCTTCGCAAACCGCTGGGAGGACGGGATCAGGTCGGTGGTGCGGCCGGACTCGGCCAGCAGCGCTGCCCGGTTCGCACCCAGCGGCTCGTCCATGATCTTGGCGTGGATCTTGAGGATCGCGTCGATCAGCATCTCCGGCCGCGGCGGGCAGCCCGGCAGGTACATGTCGACCGGCACGACGTGGTCCACGCCCTGCACCACCGCGTAGTTGTTGAACATGCCGCCGCTGGAGGCGCACACGCCCATCGCCAGCACCCAGCGCGGTTCGGGCATCTGGTCGTAGATCTGGCGCAGCACCGGGGCCATCTTGTTGGTCACCCGGCCCGCGACGATCATCAGGTCGGCCTGGCGCGGAGACGCGCGGAAGACCTCCATGCCGAACCGCGCGAGGTCGTAGCGCGGACCGCCGGTGGTCATCATCTCGATGGCGCAGCAGGCGAGCCCGAACGTGGCCGGCCAGAGCGAGGACTTGCGGGTCCAGTTGACCAGCTTCTCCACGCTGGCGAGCAGGATGCCGTTCGGGAGCTTCTCTTCGAGACCCACGGGTCTTCCCCCTCAGTTCCAGTCGAGGCCGCCGCGCCGCCACACGTAGGCGTACGCGAAGCCGACCGTCGCGACGAACAGTGCGATCTCCACCAGGCCGAACAGCCCGAGCCGGTCCGCGGAGACCGCGAAGGGGTAGAGGAACACCATTTCGATGTCGAACAGGATGAACAGCATCGCCGTGAGGTAGTAGGCGACCGGCATCCGGCCACCACCCACCACGGGCTGCGGTGACGGCTCGATGCCGCACTCGTAGGCGTCGAGCTTCGCGCGGTTGTAGCGGCGGGGCCCGATGTACGGCGCGGCCGTCACGGAGAACAGCGCGAAGGCCGCGGCGAGGGCGAACATCAATACGAGGGGGAGGTAAGGGTCCAGCACTCTCCGTCGTCCTTTCCTCGCGTGTCGCGGTGGTGGTGCACCGCCGACCGTTGCGCACCCTAAGGGGTGTTCTTGCGTCCCCCGGAAGTTAGGCGTGCCTAACGTTCCGCAGGCCGCTTGTGAAACACTTCACAAGGCATCACAGCCGGTTGTGAACTGATTCACAAGACCTGAGGGCCAGTGTAGAACGTCACACAGAGGCGTGACGGGCACCCCCTGCACAGGTCCTGACCTGGTCTTACACCGTGCGGATCGACAGCTTCGGGGTGCCTGCGTGAACGGGGACACACCCAAAACGAAACAGCGCCGACACGTATGTCGACGCTGCGTCAGATGCCGAGGCCCGATTAGGCCGTTGGGGCGAGTTTCGTGGCCGTGGTGATGATGCGGTCGAACGAGTCGCCGTCCTTCGGGTCGTAGAGGCCGGCGAGCAGCTTCAGGACCAGTTTCATCAGCGTTTTCCGAGGTAGACCGTACTTCGTCGCGGTGCGCATGATGGTCGGGTGGCCGATCAGCCGGCTGAAGACGTTGCCCAGCCGGTAGTAGCTGCCCAGCGCCTGCTCGATGCGCACCGGGTAACCGTGCAGCGCGCGTTCCCGGCTGACACCGGTCCGGGCGAGCGCCTGGACCACGCTCTCCGCCGCGATCCGGGCCGACTCCATGGCGTAGCCGATGCCCTCGCCGTTGAACGGGTTCACCATCCCGCCCGCGTCGCCGACCAGCAGCAGCCCGTCGCGGTAGTGCGGCTTGCGGTTCAGGCCCATGGGCAGCGCGGCGCCGCCGATCTTCCCGGTGGCGTTCTCCTCGCGGAAACCCCACTCCTCGGGCGTGCCGTCGAGCCACGACTTGAGCAGGGCCCGGTAGTCCGTGGTCCCGTAGGCCTTGGAGGTGCTCAGGATGCCGAGGCCCACGTTCACCGTGCCGTCGCCCATGCCGAAGATCCAGCCGTAGCCGGGCAGCAGGACGTCGTTGGCGCGGTCCCACAGCTCCAGGTGGGACTCCAGGTAGTCGTCCTTGGTGCGGGGGCTGGCGTAGTAGCGGCGGACCGCGACGCCCATCGGCTTGGCGTCGTCCTTCTGGATGCCGACGCTGAGCGCGAGCCGGGCGCTGACACCGTCGCAGCCCAGCACGATCGGGGCGCGGTAGGTGACCGGCTGCTTGTCCGGACCGGTCTTGGCGGTGACGCCGACGACCCGGCCGTTCTCGGTGACCGCGCCGGTGACGGTGGTCTGCTCGTAGAGGCGGGCGCCCGCCTGCTGCGCGGTCCGGGCGAGCATCTCGTCGAAGTCCTGCCGGGGCCGGACCACGCCGTAGGGCGGGAACGTCGCCAGGTCCGGCCAGTCCAGTTCGAGCGTGACGCCGCCACCGACGACCCGCAGGCCCCGGTTGTGCAGCCAGCCCGCTTCCTCGCGGGTGTCGATGCCGAGGTCGACGAGCTGCTTCACGCCACGCGGCGTCAGCCCGTCGCCGCACACCTTCTCGCGGGGGAACCTGGACTTCTCCAACAGCAACACGTCAAGGCCCGCGCGTGCCAGGTAGGCCGCCGCGGTCGAGCCCGCCGGGCCCGCACCGACCACGATCACCTCGGCGTCCTCGCCTGCCTTGCGGCGGCTGGGAGTCGTCATCCCCACTCCTTGTGCATGGATTCACAAAGTCGAGCCCGAGTCTACTTGCGGAGTGCTGAGAGCCTCGCGCGTCGGCGTGGTCGCCGCGTGGTCGGGGTCGCGGACCGGGGCTACCGCGTGGTTCGGGGTCGCGGACCGCGGGCTACTGCCGGACCAGGCTCAGCCCCGGCAGCGGCCCGCCGGGGAACTGCTGCAGGCGCCCGCCCTCGGCCAGCGGCCCCAGGTCGACCGCCGCCCAGCCCGAGCTCTCGACCAGCTCGGCGACCTTGGCCGTGGCCTCGGGGTGGTCACCGGACAGGAAGATCACCGTACGACCCTCGGCGAGCAGGCGTTCGGGGCTCAGCGTGTTGAACCCCTTGACCAGCCAGGCACCCGGCACCTTCCCGGCGACGATACCGCTCGACGGCCGGCCGTCCAGCTCGGCGAACACGAAACCGGGCAGGATCGGGTTGGTGGCGTCGACGACGACCTTGCCGGTCCAGTCGTGGCCCTCCGTGGCGCTGTCCAGGGCGACCCACGGGACGGCGAGGACGGTGATCTCGCGTCCGACCGCCTCGGCCACCGTGCCCGGCGTGACGTTCTCCAGTCGTGGCAGGGTCTTCGGCCCACGGCTGTTGCTGATCAGCACGTCGTGGCCGGCGCGGGCGAGCTTGGTGGCGACCGCCGCCCCGATGGCGCCCGCGCCGATGATCCCGACCTTCACACCGACTCCCCGGCTCCGGGCTTGGTCGCCCGGTGGAGCGCGACGACGCCGCCGGTCAGGTTGAGCCAGGCGACGTCGTCCCACCCGGCCTTGGCGATGATCTCGCCGAGCGCGCGCTGGTCGGGCCACGTGCGCATGGACTCGGCGAGGTAGTGGTAGGCGTCCGGGTTGGACGAGACGAAGCGCCCGATGAACGGCAGGATCCGGAGCAGGTAACGCAGGTAGACGAACCGGAACGGCCGGAACGTGGGCGTCGAGACCTCGCAGACCACCAGCCGGCCGCCGGGTCGCACGACGCGGGCCATCTCGCGCAGGGCGGCCTCGGTGTCGCTGAAGTTGCGGATCCCGAAGGAGACCGTGACGGCGTCGAACACCCCGTCCGCGAACGGCAGGTGCAGGGCGTCCGCCGCCACCTTCGGCACCGGCCGGTGGGCCCCTCCCAGCAGCATGCCGAGCGAGAAGTCGGCCGCCACGCACCAGGCCCCGGACGAGGCGTACTCGACGGTCGACACAGCGGTCCCGGCGGCCAGGTCGAGCACCCGCTCACCGGCACGGGCGTCCAGCACCCGCCGACTCCACTCCCGCCAGCGCCGGTCGAACCCCAAGGTCATGACCGAGTTCGTCCGGTCGTAGCCCTTGGCCACGCCGTCGAACATCTCGGCAACCTCGCGGGGGTTCTTGTCCAGACCTGCACGCGACATGGGGAAAGAGTAGGTGACTCCCCCGAACCCCGGCATCCCGTCCACCGCTCACCTGCTGTGACCTGCGGTGATGCCGGCCCTTTCTGTACTTGAGAGGGTCGTTTGGTTGTCACCGGGCCGAGCTTTCACCCGATATCGCGAATCGGCCGGGATCCAGGCACTTTTCGGGGCGCGGTTTCGTTGCCGTAAAGAAGAGGAGGCGGCACGGCGGGAGGCACGAGGCACCAGGCAAAGGCGACACCAGGCTCAACGCTGCCCTCATCCAGCCACCCCAGCCCCACCGCCACCGAGCCCAGCCTGGCCGCCGTCAAGCCCAGCCCGAGCGCGTCGAGCCTGAGCCCAGGCGCAGCGTCAGCCAGCCCACCGCGTCGAGCCTGAGCCTGGGTGCACAGCATCAGCCCGAGCCCACAGCGTCGAGCCGCGCTCGCGGCCCGAGAGCCCAGGAGCCCAGGAGCCCAGGAGCCCAGGAGCGACGCTCGCCCGACCAGCGGCAGGGGCGCAAGCCCAAGACCCAAGACGCGCGCAAGGCCGCGAGCATCCCAGCCTCAGGACGCGCACAAGATCGCGAGCATCCCGGCCCCAGGACACGTGCAAGGCCGCGAGCATCCCGGCCCCAGGACACGTGCAAGGCCGCGAGCATCCGGACCTCAAGACACGCACAGGATCGCGAGCATCCCGACCTCAAGACAGGCGCAGGGCCGCGAGCATCCCATCCACCGCCGCCTGCCACGGGTAGTCCTCCGCACGGGCACGAGCAGCCGACCGTCGGGCGGGTTCGGGGTCGTCCAGCAGGGCGTTGACCGCGCCCGCGAAAGCCGGTGCGTGGTCCGCGACGGCCGCCCCGCACCCGGGCCGGACGATCTCGCGCAGCGCCGACGACGCGGACACCACGACCGGGGTGCCGGAGGCCAGGGCTTCGAGGGCGGCCAGCCCGAAGGTCTCGTGGGGGCCGGGGGCCAGTGAGACGTCGGAGGTCGCCAGGAGGTCGGCGACGTCGGTCCGGCGGCCGACGAAGCCGAGGAACGTCACCGGCAGGCCGGCGGCACGACGTTCGAGGGCCTCGCGGCGCGGCCCGTCGCCGGCGACGACCAGGCGCACCCGGTGCCCGGCGGCGTGGAGTTCGGCGGCTGTGTCGACGCTGCGCTCCACGTGCTTCTCCGCCGACAGCCGGCCGCAGTGGACCAGGAGGGCGTCGGCGCCCTGGGCCAGCTCCGCCTTCAGCGACCGGTCGTGACGAGTGGGCGTGAAGGTCCTGAGGTCCACGCCCAGGGGCACGCGCGCCACGTTGCGGGCGCCTATCCGGTCGAACTCCCGGCGGGCGAAGTCGGTGGTGCACACGACGGTGTCGTAGGACGCCGCCATCCTCGCGTTCGCCAGGTCGGCACCCCGCCTGGCCAGCGCCGGCGGCAGCAGGAACTGCTCCAGCAGGCGATCCAGCCGCTCGTGCGAGATCACCACGCTCGGCACCGCCCGCGCCGACGCCCAGTGCCCCATGCCGCGCAACGTCAGGCGGTCGGAGACCTCCAGGCGGTCGGGGCGCAGGTGTGCCAGCAGGGCGCGGACGCGCCACGGGTCGACGGCCCGGTAGCCGCCGGTGCCCGGGATGCGAGGCGCGGGCAGGGTGATGCGGCGGACGTCGGGGCCGAGGCGTTCGTCGGCGTGGGCCGGGCCGGGCACGACGAGGGTCACGTGGTGGCCTGCCGTCGCGTACCCGGCGCCCAGGTGGTGCAGCGCGGTGCGCAGGCCGCCGGAGCGCGGGCCGTAGAAGTTCGCCAGCTGAACGATCCTCATGCAGCGCGTCGCTCCGGTACGCCCAGGACGGCGGCGTAGTGGCCGAGCAGCTCGTCGCACACCGCCGACCACGTGCGGCCGCGCACCCACCGCCGGGCGGCGTTGCCGAGGCGCTTGCGGCGCAGCGGGTCGCGCAGTTCGAGCACCGCGTCGCGCAGTTCGTCGTCGGTCGTGAACAGGTAGCCGGTGTCGGGTCGCACGAGGTCGCGGGGGCCGCCGGCGTCGGGCGCGACCACGGGCACGCCGCCGGCCATCGCCTCCTGCACGGCCTGGCAGAACGTCTCGTGCGGGCCGGTGTGCACGAACACGTCGAGCGACGCGTAAGCCGCCGCCAGGTCCACCCCTCCCCGGAACCCGAGGAACGCCGCGTCCGGCAGGTCCCGCCGCAGGGACGCCTCCTCCGGCCCCTCGCCGACCACCACCAGGCGGACGCCGGGCACGTCGTGGAGCACCCGCAGCCGGTCGACGCGCTTCTCCGGCGACAGCCGGCCCACGTACCCGACGAGCAGCGAGCCGTCCGGGGCGAGCGAGCGGCGCAGCGCGTCGTCGCGTCGGTGCGGCGCGAAGAGGTCCACGTCCACGCCTCTGCCCCAGCGGTGCACGCGCGGAACGCCGTGTTCGCGCAACGCCTCCACCGCCCAGGTCGACGGGGCGAGCGTGCGGTCGGCCTGGGCGTGCAGCCGGCGGGTCCAGCGCCACGCGGCGCGCGCGGTCAGGCCGAGGCCGTAGTGGCCGGCGAAGCCGGCGACGTCGGTCTGGTAGACGGCGACCGTGGGCAGGCCGAGCCGGCGTGCCGCCGACAGGCCTCTGGCGCCCAGCACGAACGGGCTGGCGAGGTGCACGACGTCGGGTCGGAAGTCGGCGAGGGCGGTGAGCACCCGGCGGGTCGGCACGCCGACGGGCAGGGAGCTGAACCGCGGCAGGTCCACCGCGGGGACGCGCACCACGGGCGTGCCGCGGTGCTGGTCGGCGCCCGCGCCGGGGGCGATGACGAGGGCTTGGTGGCCGTGGGCGCGCAGGTGTTCCAGCACCCGCAGGACGGTGTTGGTCACCCCGTTGACCTGGGGCAGGAAGCTCTCGGTGACGATCGCTACGCGCACGCCGATCACCTTGGGCGGCCGAGGACACGGGGGCGTGACGGATCGGGGAACGAAGGTCGAACTCCTCGCGTCGCGGTTGACGTTGACCCGGAGATCGTCATCGCTTCACCTGGTGGACGTGTCGCGGTCACCGGGGGCGGTGACACTAGTGCGGCATGACCGTCTTGTCGTCCCGGCCCGCTCAGCCCGTCGATCCCGGGCTGGTGTCGATCGCGCTGGAGATAGCGGGCCGCCTCGCCAACGACGCGTCGGACGTCATCATGGCGACGGCGGGGCGCGGGGCCAGGCCGGACGACGACACGTCGCCGTTCGACTGGGTGACCGACACCGACCGGACCCTGGAGCGGCACACCCGGCGGGTGCTGACCGCGGAGTTCCCGGACATCCCGGTGTTCTGCGAGGACACCGACGCGGACGTGGCGTCGGACGCGGAGTTCCGCTGGGTGGTGGACCCGGTGGACGGGACGGCGAACTACGTGGCGGGGGTGCCGTGGTGCGCCTACAGCCTGGCCCTGGTCGACCGGTGGGGGCCGGTGGTCGGGGTCGTGGCGGATCCGTACCGGGCGCAGATCTACGCGGCGGCGCGGGGGCGCGGGATGCGGGCGAACGGGACGCCGGTGAGGCTGGGCGGGCAGTTGGCGAGTTCGATCGTCTGCACGGAGATGACGCGCACCGGGCCTTGGCCGGGGATGGGCGAGTTCATCTCGCGGGCGGCGGTGTCGGGCAGCGGGGTGCGGGTGCTGGGCTCGAAGGCGCTGGCCGTGGCGCAGGTGGCGCTGGGTCACGCGTCGGCGGCCGTGCTGCACAGCTACCACGAGTGGGACGTGGCCGGGGCGGTCGCGCTGGCCGTCGAGTCGGGGGCGGCCGTGCTGGACCGCCGGGGCGAGGACGACCCGCTGCCGGTGGACGGGCTGCTGGTGGCGATGCCGGAGGTGGCGGAGCAAGTCCTGGAGTGGTGGCAGTCGTCGATGGTCCGCTAGTCCGCCGCTGGTCCACGGAGCCGCGACGGGGGCTCACCGGCCTCGGCCTAACGATCGCCCAGGTGCGGCAGCTGCTGTTCGAGGAGCTCCAGGTGGACGCGTGCCGCGTCCAGGGACGGCTGGTCGAACATCTGCAGGGCCACCCGCCCGACCTCGTTCTCGAACGCCGTGAAGTCCCCGACCACCGCGTGCAACCGCTGGGACACCGGGTGGTTCTGGTCCGCGCCCAGCGCCCGGCCCAGTTCGGCGATCCGCCACACGTTCGCCAGCTCGGCCTCGAACTGCGCGGCGATCCGCTCCATCCACGTCCGCGCCGGCGAAGCCGGCACGGTGGCCACCACCGCGTGCACCCGCCGCACCGACAGTTCCGCCCGTCCGGCCAGCGCCGCCCACCGGTCGGTCGGCCCGGGTTGAGGCACGTGTTGCGGCAGCGGCGGAGGTAGCGGCCGAGGCGGCGGCTGGTGCGGGAGGGCGGTCCGGCGGGACCGCTGCTTCACCGCGCCCACCACCAGGCCGACCAGGGTTCCCGGCACCCCGCCGAAGAGCACGGACACGAAGCCGACCGCGAAGAAGTCGATCACGAAGGACTCGGACCAGCTGCTCGGCGGGACCGACGAGACCACGACGATGAGCGCCGCCATCGCCAGGGTGCCGATGAGCAGACCCGTCAGCACCGATCGTCCCATGTCCGGCATCGTGCCAGATCAGGCGTCGTAGTCGACGGTGACGGCCGGGGTCAGCGGCACCGACTGGCAGGTCAGCACGAACCCGGCCGCCACTTCGCGCGGCTCCAGGGCGTAGTTGCGCCGCATGTCCACCGACCCCGCGACGACCCGCGCCCGGCACGTCCCGCACACCCCGCCCTTGCAGGCGAACGGCAGGTCGGACCGCACCCGTTGGGCCGCGTCGAGGATCGGCGTGTCGGGCGGCAGCGGGACCGTCGTGGTCCGGCCGTCCAGGATCACCGTGCCCTCCGCCGCCGACGCCAGGACTTCCTCGGCACGGCGGGGCGGGGGTGGCGGTTCGTCCACGTAGAAGAGTTCGTGGTGCACCGCCGAGGGGTCCACGCCGAGTGAGGACAGCACGTCCTGCGCGTCACGCACCAACCCGTACGGCCCGCACAGCCACCACTGGTCGACGGACGGGAACGGCACGACCGTGGAGAACAGCGCCCGGAGTTTCGCCGCGTCCAGCCGGCCGCTGAACAGCTCCACGTCCCGCGGCTCACGCGACAGCACGTGCACCAGCTGGAACCGGGCCGGGTACCGGTCCTTGAGGTCCGCCAGCTCCTCGGCGAACATCACGGTGTCCGCGCGCCGGTTGCCGTACAGGAGCGTCACCCGGGCCCCCGACGCCAGCACGGTCGCGGCGATCGACAGGGCAGGCGTGATGCCGGACCCCGCGACGACCAGACCGTGGTGCGCGCCGGAGGAAGGCGTGAAACTGCCCGACGGCGGCAGGACTTCCAGCACGTCACCGCGCTGCAACCGGTCCACCAGGTGCTCGGAGAACAACCCGCCGGCGACCCGCCGCACGCCGATCCGGGGCGGCGACCCCACCGGGGCGCAGATCGAGTACGAACGCCGCTCTTCCCCGATCCGCAGCGTCAGGTACTGCCCGGCGCGGAACGAGAAGTCGGCGGCCGACGCCTCGGGCACGTCGAAGGTCACCGCGACCGCGTCCTCGCACAGCCGGTCGACGGAGGCCACGGTCAGCTCGTGGAACACCGGCCGCGCCATCTAGATCTCCTTGATGTGCTCGAAGGGCTCGGCGCAGTCCGCGCACCGCCGCAGCGCCTTGCACGCCGTCGACCCGAACCGGGACAGCTCGGTGGTCCGCAGCGAGCCGCAGCGGGGGCAGGCCACCCGTCGGGACGGCGGGACGAGGTTCAGCGGCACGGGCCCCGCGGCCAGCGGTCCGATCCGGGACGGCGGCGCGATCCCGGCTTCGGCGAGCTTGCGCCGCCCGTCGTCGCTGATCCAGTCGGTGGTCCAGGCGGGCGACAGCGACAGTCGCACCTCCACGTCCTCATAGCCCGCCGCGCGCAGCGTCCGCCGCAGGTCGGCGCCCATCTCCTGGACGGCCGGGCACCCCGAGTAGGTGGGCGTGATGGTCACCACGACCCGCCCGTCCCGGACGACCACGTCCCGCAGCACGCCGAGGTCGGCCAGCGTCAGCACGGGCAGTTCCGGGTCGCGGACCCGGGAGGCGACGTCCAGCGGGGTCACCACGTCGCACCCGGCAGCGACCGGTGCACGTGCTGCATCTCCGCCAGCAGGTAGCCCATGGCCTCGGTGTGCACGCCGTCGCGTCCCGCCCGCCCGTTGACCCGGGCGGCCGGAACGGGCTCCGGGCGCTCCAACCGGGCGGCGGCGAACACCGCGTCCAGCACACCGTCCACTTCGGCCCGGAACGCCGCGGAGTCGACGCCCAGCCGCAGCTCGACGGCGTGGGCGGTGAACAGTTCGTCCAGGTAAGGCCACACCCGCCGGACCCCGGCCCGCATCCGCTCGTGCGACTCGGGCGTCCCGTCGCCGAGCCGCACGACCCACTGCGCCGCGTGGTCGCGGTGGTAGGCCAGCTCCTTCAGCCCCTTGGCGGCGACGGCGGCCACCACCGGGTCGTCGAAGGTGCGCAAGCGGGAGTACTGCGCGATCTTCCACGACGAGAACACCAGCAGCCGCGCCATGGTGGTGGCGAAGTCCCCGCCGGCGAGCGGCCCGCACTCGATCTCCGCCAGGTGCACGTTGCGGAACTCGCGCTCGTCCCGCAGGTACGCCAGGGCGTCCTCGTCCCGACCGGCGCCTTCGACCTCGCCGGCCCGGGTGAGCAGCAGCCGGGCCTGCCCGAGCAGGTCGAGCGCGATGTTGGCGAGGGCGACGTCCTCTTCCAGCTCCGGCGCGCGGGAGCACCACTCCGCCAGCCGCTGGGACAGCACCAGGGCGTCGTCGCCCAACATCAGGCAGTACGCGAACAGGTCCGGGGCGTCCACGGTGGACGGCACTTCGCGGTCGACGCCGGGCAGCGCCTCGGAGAACCCGGTGCCGAACGCCCAGTGGGTGTCCTCGTGGTCGATCAGCGACTCGTAGGCGTTGTCGAAGCTCATAGGTGCGGCACGTCCTCGGGGATGTCGTAGAACGTCGGGTGCCGGTAGACCTTGTCGCCGCTGGGTGCGAAGAACGGGTCCTTCTCGTCCGGGGACGACGCCGTGATCGCCGAGGCGGGCACGACCCAGATCGACACGCCCTCGTTGCGCCGCGTGTAGACGTCACGCGCGTTGCGCACGGCCATCTCGGCGTCCGGCGCGTGCAGGGATCCGACGTGCACGTGGTTGAGCCCGCGCTTGCCGCGCACGAACACTTCCCACAACGGCCAGGAGGAACTCATGCGCTCTGTCCGATCGCCCGGGCGTCCGCGGAACGCTTCGCGGCGTGCGCCGCGGCGGCGGCACGCACCCACTCGCCGTCCTCGTGCGCCTTGCGGCGGTGCGCGACGCGCTGCGCGTTCGTCGGTCCGTTGCCCTTGACGACCTGCCAGAACTCGTCCCAGTCGGGCTGGCCGAAGTCGTGGTGCCCGCGCTCCTCGTTCCACTTCAGCGCCGGGTCGGGCAGCGTCACGCCGAGCTTCTCGGCCTGCGGCACGGTCATGTCGACGAACTTCTGCCGCAGTTCGTCGTTGGTGTTGCGCTTGATCCGCCAGGCCATCGACTGCTCGGTGTTGGCGCTCTCCGAGTCCGGCGGGCCGAACATCATCAGCGACGGCCACCAGAACCGGTCCACCGACTCCTGGACCATGGCGCGCTGCGCGTCGGTGCCCCTCATCATGGTCATCAGCAGCTCGTAGCCCTGCCGCTGGTGGAACGACTCTTCCTTGCAGATCCGGATCATGGCCCGCGCGTAGGGGCCGTACGAGGTGCGGCACAGCGGCACCTGGTTGCAGATCGCCGCGCCGTCCACCAGCCAGCCGATGGTGCCGACGTCGGCGTAGGACAGCGTGGGGTAGTTGAAGATGGACGAGTACTTCTGCCGGCCCGAGATCAGGTACTCGGTGAGGTCGCCACGGTCCGCGCCGAGCGTCTCGGTCGCGGCGTACAGGTAGAGCCCGTGGCCCGCCTCGTCCTGGACCTTGGCCAGCAGGATCGCCTTGCGGCGCAACGAGGGCGCGCGGCTGATCCAGTTGCCCTCCGGCTGCATGCCGATGATCTCCGAGTGCGCGTGCTGGGCGATCTGCCTGATCAGCGTCTTGCGGTAGCCGTCGGGCATCCAGTCGCGCGGCTCGACGCGGTGCTCCGCCGCCACGGTGCGCTCGAACTCCGCCTCCAGGTCCATGAACCGATGTTACACCTGGAGGCGGTTCGAGGGAACAAGTGTCACAAGCGCCGGCGGACCCACCAGACCAGCGGCAACAGCACCGCCCACAGGGCGAGCAGGAACGTGGCGATCGGCAGCACGGCCAGCGTCCAGGTGCGCTCGGCGACCCGCGCCACCTCGGGGTCGGCGGTGTCGTACTCGATGCGCACCAGCTGACCCGGCTCCAGCCCGTCCGGGTAGAGCACGCCCTGCGCCGGGCTGTGCACCGCGCCGTCCGGCGTCGCGAACCGCACCACCGTGCGCTGGAACGAGACCGAGACCACCTCGGCGGTCGCCTTGCCCAGCCGCTTCTCGATCGCCAGGTCGTCGCGCAGGCAGGCGGCGAGCAGGATCACGCCGATCAGCGTCACCACCGCGCCGAAGACCAGCAGTGCCCGCACGACCAGCGGCCGGACCTTCCGACGACCACCGGTGCGCACTGCGTTGTCCACCACAACCGTGGAGTCTAGGGCCGGCCAGGCACCGGATCTCAGGGACGACTCCATACCCTCGGTCACGTGACCACAGCTCCCGCCTCCCGGACCCGACCCCGGCTGCGCGTCCGCACCAGGCGCGTCGCGGACACCGGACTGCTGGGCAGGCTGCCCGCGCCGACCGGCGCACTGGCCTGGGTGCGGGACGGATCAGGCCTGGTCGGGTGGGGCGAGGCGGCCCGGTTCGAGGTGTCCGGGCCGGACCGGTTCGCCGCCGCCGACCGGTGGTGGCGGGAGTTCACCGCGGGGCTGGACGTGGCCGACGAGCTGGGCGTGCCCGGCAGCGGACCGGTGGCGTTCGTCTCCCTGGCGTTCGCCGACCGGCCCGGCCGCTCGGTGCTGGTGGTGCCCGAGGTGGTGGCGGGCGTCCGCAACGGAGACGCGTGGGTCACCACGATCGGCACCGGCGGCTCGCCCGAGGTGCGGCCGGTCCGCCGGCCGTCGACCGTGCGGTACTCCGACGGGCAGCTGCCGGTGACCGCGTACCGGGAGGCGGTGCGGGCCGCGGTGGCCCGGATGCGGGCCGGCGAACTGGACAAGGTCGTCCTCGCGCACGACCTGGTGGCGGTCGCCGAGGCGCCGCTCGACCACCGCTTCCTGCTGGCGGGCCTCGCCCGCCGCTACCCCGAGTGCTGGGTGTACGCGGTGGACGGGCTGATCGGCGCGACGCCCGAACTGCTGCTGCGCCGGTCCGGCCCGGTGGTCGACTCGCGGGTGCTGGCGGGCACCACGTGGCCGCACGACGGCGTGTCCGACGACGAGCTGGCGGCGACGCTGCTGTCGTCCGGCAAGAACCGCGAGGAGCACGAGTACGCGGTGAGGTCGCTGGCCGAGACGCTGCGGCCGTTCTGCACCACCATGTCCGTCGACGGCCCCTCGGTGCTGCGGCTGCCCAACGTGTCGCACCTGTCCAGCGACGTGATCGGCACCCTGCACGGCTCGCCGTCGCTGCTGCGCCTCGGCGCGGCCGTGCACCCCACGGCCGCCGTCGGCGGCACCCCGCGCGCGGACGCGCTGGCCGTGATCGAGGAGTTGGAGGGCATGGACCGGGGCCGGTACGCCGGCCCGGTGGGCTGGATCGACGGCAACGGCGACGGCGAACTCGGTGTCGCGCTGCGCTGCGCCCAGGTCGAGGGCCGGACGGCGCGGCTGTTCGCGGGCTGCGGGCTGGTAGCCGAGTCGGACCCGGACTCCGAGGTGCGGGAGGCGCACGCCAAGATGCTGCCGTTCCGCGAAGCCCTCGAAGGCAGGTGACGGAGGTCACCGGGACGCCGGAGGGTCCTGCGGCCAACCGGTGTGTGACCACAGCACTGGAGAAACCGCCGGACCTGCGCGGCCCGGACGTCACGGCCGTGTTCGCCGAGCTGTTCGACGCGCACGCGCGGCAGCTGCGCGGGTACCTGGCCGGTCGGGTCGGCGAGTCCGCCGCCGACGACCTGGTCGCCGACACGTTCCTGGTGGCGCTGCGGCGGCGGCACAGCTACGACCCGGAGCAGGCCCCGATCAAGGGCTGGCTGTACGGCATCGCGACCAACCTCGTGCGCGAACACGTGCGCAAGGAGGCGCGCGGTCGCCGGGCCGGGCTGCGGGCCGTCGGCCGCCCCGAACCCGACCACGGCGCGTTCGTCGCCGACCGGGTCGACGCCGAGCGGGCGTCACGGGTGATCGCGCGGGCGTTGACCGAACTGCGCGACGAGGACCGGGACGCGCTGCTGCTCACGTCGTGGGCCGGGCTCACCCCGGCCGAGGTCGCCGAGGCCCTCGGCGAGCCCGCCAGTACCGTCCGCTCCCGGCTGCACCGGGTCCGCACCAGGCTGCAAGCCCTGCTCACCGAGGAGAACCGCTGATGCGCGAACTCGACGACGCGCTCGACCGGCTCAACCACACCGCCCGCACCTCCGACGCGTCCCTGGACGACGTCCGGGCCCGCGTCCTGGCCGCCGCCGCGGCCGCGGAGTCCCCGCGCCGCGCGCACCGCTCCCGGCGGTGGCTGCTGCCCGTCGCCGCCGCCGCGGCAGCCGCCCTGGTCGCCGGGGTCGTGGTCACCCGGCAGGACCCGGCACCGCAGCAGCCGACCACCGGCACGCAGCAGGCCCTGCCGGGCGTCTCCGCGTCCGCGCCGAAGGTGGAGCTGGTGTCCGCGCGGGAGATGCTGAACAACGCGGCCGACGCGATCAAGGCCGTCGACCCGCAACTCGCCCCCGGCCAGTACCGCTACATCGCGGAGCACGCCTGGTTCTCGCGCGGCGTGCAGTACGGCGTGTCCGTGGACGCACCCGACCAGACCGCCAAGGGCTACACGTTCCTGAAGGAGACGGCCCGCGAGGTGTGGATCCCGCAGGACCAGGCGCAGGAGTGGCTGGAGAAGCGCAGCTGGCTGCCCGGCGTGAAGTGGCTCGGCGGCAACGTCCCCCGATCCGAGGCCCGCGAGCCGGAGGCGACGGACACCGACACCGGTGAACGGCGCGGCAAGTGCGGCAACTTCTTCCCCGACGCCCAGCCCCCGAAGGTCTGCGGCGACCCCACCGACTGGGACAACCCGGAGTTCTACACGACCCTGCCCCGCGACCCCGAGGCCATCGTGGAGTACCTGCGCACCGCCACGGCCAAGCGCGGCTCCGCGCCCGCCACGATGTTCCACTGGGGCGTGGAGATGCTCCGCGCCGGACTGATGCCCGCCGACCTGCGCGCCTCCTGGTACCGGGCGCTGGCGCTGCTCGACGGCGTCACGGTGTACGACTCGGCGGTCACCCTGGACGACCGGACCGGCGTGGCGATCGGCATCGAGGACGTGCACGAACGCCGCGACCTGATCGTCGACCCGGCGACCGGCGAGTTCATCGGTGAGCGCACCGTGGCCGGCCCGCAGCCGCACAGCGCGTGGATCCCGCCCGGCACCGTGACCGGGTTCAGCTCCATCACCACCAAGGTCGTCAACGGGATCGGCGAAACCGGCTGATCCCGCTTCCGGGAACCCGTGGCCGCGCCCGGAAAACGGCGCGGCCACGGGCTTTTCACACTGCGGAGCACTCCGGTACCGGCGCCCGGGACCTCAGTGCCGGTATCCGGGCTTCAGTGCTGATGTCCGGGCTTCAGTGCTGATGTGCCGGACTCAGTGCTGGTGCCCGGCGAGCAGCTCGTGCGTCGCGCGGATCTGCTTGAACGACTTCGGCTCCGCCACCGCGACCTTGGTCGCGAACGTCGCCCCGCCGGGAGCCGCCGCCGGCTTGCCCTTGGTGAACAGCCAGGTCCGGAACAGCTCGTCCAGCTGCTGCCCGGAAACCTGCTCGGCCAGCGCGACGAACTCCTCGATGGTCGCGTCGCCGTACTTCTGCTCCTGCGTCCACCGCTTCAGGATGGTGAAGAAGTCCTCGTCGCCCACCGCGACCCGCAGCGCGTGGACGGCCAGCGCGCCGCGGTCGTACACGGCGCCGTGGAACTGGTTGGCCGCACCGGGGTCACCGGGCAGGACCTGCCAGAACGGGCTGTCCGCCGGGTACAGGTCGTAGGTGTACTGGGCGTTCTCCTGCGCGGTGCCCTCGCCCACGTGCTCCGACCAGAGGAACTCCGCGTAGCTGGCGAAGCCCTCGTTCAGCCAGATGTCGCGCCAGCGGTGCACCGACACCGAGTCGCCGAACCACTGGTGCCCGTTCTCGTGCGCCACCACGTAGGTGTTCGCACCGCGCCGGAAGAACGCCGGGTCGTAGGTCGACCGCGTCTGGTTCTCCAGGGCGAAGCCGATGCCGGGCGCGACCACGCCGCCCTGCGCCTCGAACGGGTACGGGCCGAAGCTCTGCTCCAGGAACTCGACCACCTCCGGCGTGCGCTCGATGCTGGCCTTCGCCGCGCTGTCGTCCGCGCCCAGGTTCAGCGAGTACGCGTTGAGCACCGGCCGGCCGTCGGGCGCGGTGGACTGCCGCACCTCGAACTGGCCGATCGCCACGAACGCCAGGTAGGTGGCCTGCGGCTGGGTGCTCCGGTAGCGCCAGCGGGTCCAGCCGTTGATCTGCTTGGCGGTCCCGTTGAACAGGCCGTTCGAGATCACCTCGACGCCGTCCGGCACCGCCACGGACACGTCGAACGTGGCCTTGTCGGTCGGGTGGTTGTTGCTCGGGAACCACCACGGCGCGATGTCCGGCTCGTCGATGGCCAGCGCGCCGTCCGCGGTGCGCTTCCAGCCGGTGAAGCCGTCGACCTCCCGGCTGGACGGGACGTCGGAGTAGGTCACGACGATGGTCAGGTCGGCGCCCTTGCGGAGGTTGCCCTTCGGGTCGACGACCAGCTCGCCGCCCTGCTGGGTGAACTGGGCGACCTTGTTGTTCACCCGGACCGAACTCGCCTTCAGCGCGAAGTCCAGGTTGAACCGGGTCAGGTCCTGGGTGGACTTGGCCAGGATCGTGGTGGTCCCGGAGAGGTTGTCGTTCGACGGCTGGTAGTTCAGCCTGATGTCGTAGTGGGAAACCTCGTAACCGCCGTTGCCCGCATTCGGGTAGTACGGGTCTCCGATGCCGGGGGCGCCCGGTTCGGCGGCGGACGCGGTGCCCGCGAGCAGCAGCAGTGAAGCCGCGGTGGCGGTGCCTAGCGTGAGCTTCGCTCTGAGGGACATGGGGGCGAAGCTAGCTCCGCCGAACGGACCGCTGTACCCCCGTACGTATGTTCCTGGCTATTGGAATGCGGTTGACACCGCGGCCTTCAGCCGGGTGTGCAGACCGCGCAATCCGGTGCGTTCCGCCCGGATTTCCACCACCCGGATTCCGTCCGGCGCGGCCAGCGCTCGTCTCAGCTGGTCCGCGTTCCCGACCGACACGTGCGGCACGTGGTGCGCCGCGCACAGGTGCGCCAGGTCGACGCCGTGGGGGGTGCCGAAGACCCGTTCGAACGCGTCCGCGTGCTCCGGCGCGCCCTGTTCCAGCAGGGTGAAGATGCCGCCGCCGTCGTCGTTGAGCACCACCACGGTCAGGTCCGGGCGCGGTTCGTCCGGGCCGATCAGCAGGCCGTTCGTGTCGTGCAGGAACGTCAGGTCGCCGATCAGGGCGAACGTCGGGCCGGCGGTGAGCGCGATGCCGGCGGCCGTGGACACGCTGCCGTCGATGCCGGCGACGCCCCGGTTGGCGTGCACCCGGACGTCGTGGCGGGGCGCGGCCACCAGGTCCACGTCGCGGACCGGGTTGGAGGAGCCCAGGAACAGGTTGGCGTGCACGGGCAGGGCGGCCACCAGGTCCCTCGCCACGTGCAGGCCGGTCGGCCAGGGCTCGCGCGCCAGCAGTTCGTCCACCACGTCGGCGGCGGCCTTGTCGGCGTGCTGCCAGGAGGTCAGCCAGCCGTCGTCCACCTCGTGCTCGCCCAGCACCAGGCCGGTGGAGGCGTGCGTGGCGGTGAACTGGGGGTCCGGCCACTCCGACTCGTCGGACAGCACGTGCACCACGTCCGTGGCGGCGATGAGCTTCATCACGCCGCGCGACAGCGTGGGCCTGCCGACCACCAGCACGGCGTCCGGCCGCAGCTCGTCGGGCAGGTCGCCGGCGTTGAGCAGGAGGGTGCCGTGGCGCAGGCCGTGCGCGGTGGGCTCGGCGATCACCGGCCAGCCCGCGCGCTCGGCCAGGTCGGTGATGTCCTCCCTGGTGTCGCCGACGACGACCAGCGTGCGGGGGCCGAGGTGGTCGGCGGGGTGCAGCGAGGTCGTCGACCGGGCCGCGACCCGGGTCCAGGGCATGTCGAACGGGCGGCCGTCGAGTGGCTCGACCCACTCTGTGCCGTTGGGCACCAAGGGCTCCCGGAACGGCACGTTGACGTGCACCGGGCCCCGTTCGCGGGCGGTCGCGACGGCTCGGCAGACCAGCGAGCGCCACAGGCCGTTCTGGCCTCGGCGGCGTTCGGCGATGGGGAACTGGAGGGTGTCCAGGCCGAAGACGCGCTGCTGGTCGACGGTCTGGCTGGCGCCGGTGCGGTAGAGCTCGACCGGGCGGTCGGCGGTGAGCGCGATGAGCGGGACGCGGGCGTGCCTGGCCTCCAGCACCGCGGGGTGCAGGTTGGCCACCGCGGTACCGGACGTGCAGGTCACGGCGGTGACCTCGCCGCTGCCCCTGGCCAGGCCGAGGGCGAGGAAACCCGCGCTGCGCTCGTCGATCCGGACGTGGAGGGTGAGCCGTCCGGCCGCCGCGGCCTCGGCCAAGGCGAACGACAGCGGGGCGTTGCGCGATCCGGGGCTCAGCACGACGTGGCGGACGTCGTTGCGGACGAGTTCGTCGACGAGCACCCTGGCCTGCGCGGTGGACGGGTTCACCAGCCCATTGTCGCTCAGTCGAGGTACAGCCGATTCCGCTTGCTGAGTCGAACGCGTGTTCGACTGGCGGCCGGATGACCGTCATCCAGCACGGACACGCCTCGCCGACCCACCGGCGGCCTGCACCACTCTCAGCTTGGGCGCGGGCATATTGTCCCCGCGTGGCAGATCACGGCGTCTCCGAGCTGTTCGACCCGACCCGCTGGAAGCCGGTCGAAGGCTTCGACTTCACCGACATCACGTACCACCGCGCGCTGGACCAGGGCACGGTGCGCATCGCGTTCAACCGTCCAGAGGTCCGCAACGCCTTCCGCCCGCACACGGTGGACGAGCTGTACCGCGCGCTGGACCACGCCCGGATGAGCCCGGACGTGGGCTGCGTCCTGCTGACCGGCAACGGTCCGTCGCCCCGGGACGGCGGCTGGGCGTTCTGCTCGGGCGGCGACCAGCGCATCCGCGGCCGCAGCGGCTACCAGTACGCGTCCGGCGAGACGGCGGACACCGTCGACCCGGCCCGGGCCGGCCGGCTGCACATCCTGGAGTGCCAACGCCTGATCAGGTTCATGCCGAAGGTGGTCGTCGCGGTGGTGCCGGGCTGGGCGGCCGGCGGCGGCCACAGCCTGCACGTGGTCTGCGACCTGACGCTGGCCAGCGAGGAGCACGCCAGGTTCAAGCAGACCGACGCCGACGTCGGCAGCTTCGACGGCGGGTACGGCTCGGCCTACCTCGCCCGGCAGGTGGGGCAGAAGTTCGCCCGCGAGATCTTCTTCCTGGGCCGGACCTACAGCGCGGCGGAAATGCACGGCATGGGCGCCGTGAACGCGGTCGTCCCGCACGCCGAACTGGAGAACACCGCCCTGCGGTGGGCGAAGGAGATCAACGGCAAATCCCCGACTGCGCAGCGGATGCTGAAATACGCCTTCAACCTCATCGACGACGGTTTGGTGGGCCAGCAGCTCTTCGCCGGCGAAACCACCCGCCTCGCCTACATGACGGACGAAGCCGTGGAGGGCCGCGACGCATTCCTGGAAAAACGCGACCCCGACTGGTCCGACTACCCGTACTACTACTGAGCGCGCCATGACCACCCTCGAAGCCCTCCGCCACGTTTTGGCGCCGGCCCTGGGAATCCCGTCCGGTGTCCGAGGCACAGCCGGGCGGCCGGACCGGTCCGGCGAGCCTCGCGCGCTCCCGTCGGGCGGGTCCGGTGCTCCCGGGGGGGCAGCGTCGACACCGCCGGCGGTCGTCCCCGGCGGGCAGCCGTTGCACGGGCTGCGCGGGTGGGAGACGTCGGCGGCGCTGGCCGTGGGCACGTCCGGCTCCACCGGCGACTCCAAGGTCGTCCTGCTGTCCGCCGGAGCCCTGGTCGCCTCGGCGGAACTGACGCACGCCCGCCTGGGCGGTCCCGGAACGTGGCTGGTGGCGCTCCCGACCACCCACATCGCGGGCATCCAGGTCCTGGTCCGCTCGCTGGTGGCCGGCACCGAACCGGGCGTCATGGACCTGTCGACCGGCTTCCGCGCGTCCGGGTTCGCCACCGCCGCCCGGGGCGTGCTGACCCGGCCGGGCCCGCACTACACCGCCCTGGTGCCGACGCAGCTGGCCCGCCTGGTCGCCACCGACGGCCCAGGCCTGGCCGCGATCCGCGCCTTCGACGGCGTCCTGATCGGCGGGGCCGCCACACCACCGTCGCTGCTGGAACGGGCACGGGCCGCCGGCGTCCGCATCGTCACCACCTACGGGATGAGCGAAACCGCCGGCGGCTGCGTCTACGACGGTGTTCCGTTGGAAGGCGTCCGCGTGCGCCTCACCGACGGCACCGGCACCGCGGCCGACGGCACCGAAGGTCGCATCGAGATCGCGGGCCCCGTGCTCGCCCTCGGCTACCAGGGCGGTGAACCGTTCGGCGAGTGGTTCCGCACCGGCGACCTCGGGCGGCTGACCGACGACGGCCGCCTGGAGGTGCTCGGCCGGGCCGACGACATGATCATCAGCGGCGGGGAGAACATCTCGCCGACCCGGGTCGAACGGGTGCTGGCCGCCCAACCGGGGGTGCACGAGGTCTGCGTAGTGGGCGTGGCCGACCCGGAGTGGGGTCAGGCGGTCGCCGCGGCGATCGTGCCGGGCGACCCGCGCACGCCACCCGATCCCGACCGGCTGACCGCCGCGGTCCGGGAGGCGGTGGGCCGTTCCGCCACCCCGAAGCACATCGCGTTCGTCCCGGAGCTGCCGCTCAGGGGGCCGGGGAAGGTGGACCGGGCCGCCGTCGCTCGCTCGTTTGGGTGAATTTTTCCCACGAGGCCGCCATTGTTGGTTGACAGGTAACGATCCCCCGCGCTTGGCTCGACCCAGCCGTGACGGGTGGTCCTTGCAGCGGCGCCCTCCGCTCCTCCCGTCCGGGCGAGGAGTGCTGCGATGACGAGGCGCTACCGGTCCAGGCGCTACCTGTCGACGCTCGCCGTGGCGACGGCCCTGACCACGGCGTCCACCGCACCGGCCACCGCCGGCCCCGCCGGGACGACCGCTCTGGGCGACCGGTCCTGGCGACCCGACCTGTCCATCGTGGACCAGGACGACAGCGGCGTCATCTCGACCGGCCAGGGCGAGGGCCGGGGGCACACCGTGAGCCTGGCCCGCACCGCGCCGTCCGCCGCGAGCACCCGCAACGCGCTGCGCACCGGCTTCCTCACCCTCGCCCCGCACCGGCTCGACACCCCGGCGGACACCATCGCCGCCACCGCCACCACCTCGATCCCGAACGGCACCGAGGTGGCCGTGGACGTGCGCGGAGCGCTGGGCGACGACCGGTGGACGGAGTGGGTGGAGGCCCGCCCCGGCGTCCCCGCCGTCCTCCCCGCCGCGGTCGACACCGTGCAGGTCAGGCTCGCGCTGACGTCGACCGGCCCGCAGACCCCTGAGGTCGGCGACCTCACCCTCACGCCGTCCACCACGAGGTCGTCCCCCGCCGAGGCGGCGGAGCTCACCTACCGCGTCTACGCGACCCGCGAGGGTTTGGTGGGCGGCACCACGGCGAACGGCCACGTGATCACCGACCGGGACCACTTCGCCGCCCTGCCGTCCCGCCGGGGCCTGTCCGCGAACGACGACGGCACCTACACCGTCCGGGTCTGCGCCGCCAACGGCCGCTGCGAGTGGGCGCCGGTCTGGGACGTCGGGCCGTGGAACACCAAGGACGACTACTGGAACCCGGCGGACACCCGCGAGATGTGGCAGGACCTCCCGCAGGGCAAGCCGCAGGCGCAGGCGGCCCGCGAGGACGGCTACAACGGCGGCAAGGACCAGTTCGGCCGCGAGGTGGCCAACCCGGCGGGCGTCGACCTGGCCGACGGCACGTTCTGGGACGGCCTGGGGCTCACCGAGAACGCGTGGGTGACCGTCACCTACCTGTGGACCGGCGCCGGCCCCGAGGGCGTCGTCCGCACCGAGAAGGACCCGTTGAACGTCCGCAGCGGCGCGACCTCCAGTGCGGCCCAGGTGGGCCTGGCCGCGAAGCACGCCCGGGTGCGGGTCGAGTGCCAACTGGTCGGCGAGCCCGTCTCCGGAACCCAGGGCACGTCGGACATCTGGTACCGGATCGCGACGGACATGTACGTGGCGAAGGCCTACGTGTCCGAGGTCCCCGACGCGCCCGTCTGCTGAACCGCCCGCGACACCGGCCACTCGCAACACCGGTTACCGACGACACCTGCCCCGGCGACACCTCCCCGGCAACCCGGCCACAGCGACGCCGGCCCCGCAACGCCCGCCACCGCAACGTCCACCACCGCAACGGCACTGCCGCGACGGTGCTGCCGGCCGAGCCACCCGGGAGAGGGATCCCGAGATCCATGTCGGAGGATGGGCGACATGGCCACAGTCGCCCAGTGGATCTCGGGAACCCGTCCCCGCACCCTGCCGAACTCCATCGCGCCCGTCCTGGTGGGCGCGGGCGCGGCGCACCACATCGACGGGTTCGACCCGACCCGGTCGCTGCTGGCGCTGCTGGTGTCCGTCGCGCTGCAGATCGGCGTGAACTACGCCAACGACTACTCCGACGGCATCCGGGGCACCGACGCCAACCGGGTGGGCCCGTTCCGCCTGGTCGGCTCGGGCGCGGCGAACCCGAAAGCGGTGCGCGCCGCGGCCTTCGCGGCGCTGGCCGTGGCGACACTGGCGGGGCTGGCCCTGATCGTCCTGAGCGGTCGCTACTGGATGGTCCTGTTCGGCGCGGTGTGCATCGCCGCCGCCTGGTTCTACACCGGCGGCCGCAAGCCGTACGGCTACTCGGGCCTGGGCGAACTGGCGGTCTTCCTCTTCTTCGGCCCGGCGGCGGTGCTGGGCACCCTGTACGTGCAGACCGGCGAGATCACCGGCATCGGCATCGGCGGCGCGATCGCCATGGGCGCGTTCTCCACCGGCGTGATGATCGCCAACAGCCTCCGCGACATCCCCACCGACCGCCAGGCGGGCAAGCGGACCCTGGCCACCACCCTGGGCGACAAGGACTCCCGCCGGCTGTACCTGGCGCTGATCACCATCCCGTTCGTCATCACCCTGGCCATCGGGCTGCGCGAGCCCCTCGCCCTGCTGGCCTTCCTGGCGCTGCCGCTGGTCGTGCTGGGCGCCCGGCGGGTGGCGAAGGGCAGCAAGGGCCCCGACCTGATCCCGGTCCTCCAGCACACCGGCCTGGCGATGCTGCTGTGGGCGGTCGTCACCACCGCGACCCTGGTCCTCGGCTGACGGGGAGGCGGGGACGGCGCCGACCGCGGGGACCGGCGCGGGCGGGAGCCGCTACCAGGCGTCCTCGGTGAAGCTCATCGGCTCCTCGTCGTCGTGCCGCTTGGGTCGCGGCGGCCGGGTCCGGGGCTCCTCGCCCCGGCACAGCGCCGCCAGCCGCTCCCGGTCCTTCTCGAACGCCGCCCGGACCCCGCGGTCCTCCGCGGCCTCGCCGGACAGCACCTGCCGCCAGCTCAGGTACCCGGCCGCGATCCGCCGCTGCAAGGCCTGCAACTCCGGCGAAGCCTCGTTCGACTTGGCGAACTGCATGACCCGCCGCACGTCGTCCGCGGAGGGCTCGCGGGTCGGGTAGCGCAGCTTGGCCGCGTCGCGCATCGCCTGCTCGGCGGCGGCGACGGACTTGGCCAGCACGTCCTCGGCCGTCAGCACCTCCGCGGTCCGCCACACGCCCACGGCAACCCCTTCCGACACGCCGATCGAACGCTGCGACGCAGCGCACCCGTCCCGCGTTCCCCCCGACCTCGAAATTCCCGACCAGGACCGACGTCCGCGCCCACGGCCGGACCGGAGCCCACGCCCGCGCCGGAGCACGGGCCGACGGCCGGGCCGACACCTACACCGACCACATCCCGGTGGCCAGGAACTCGGTCAGGGTGGCCTGGTGCGCAGCCAGGTCCAGGCCCTGGGCGGCCACCCAGTCGTCGTCGTAGTACGTGTTCGCGTAGCGCTCGCCGCCATCGCACAGCAGGGTGACCACGCTGCCGCGCAACCGGGACGCCCTCATCTCGGCGACCAGCTGGAACGCGCCCCACAGGTTGGTGCCGGTCGACCCGCCGACCCGCCGCCCCAGGATGTGCTCCACGTGCCGGATCGTGGCCAGCGAAGCCGCGTCCGGGACCTTGATCATCCGGTCGATGACCTGCCCCACGAACGACGGCTCGACGCGCGGCCGGCCGATGCCCTCGATCCGCGACCCCCGCGTGCCGACCAGCGCCGGGTCGCCGTCCCGCCACGCGTCGAAGAACACCGAGTGCTCCGGGTCCACCACGGCCAGCCGGGTGCGCAGCCTGCGGTAGTGGATGTAGCGGCCGATGGTGGCGCTGGTGCCGCCGGTGCCCGCGCCGACCACCACCCACTCCGGTTCCGGCGCGGCTTCCAGGGCCATCTGCTGGAACACCGACTCGGCGATGTTGTTGTTGCCGCGCCAGTCGGTGGCCCGCTCGGCGTGGGTGAACTGGTCCATGAAGTGTCCGTCGAGTTCCACCGCGAGCCTGCGGGACTCGTCGTAGATCGCGCTCGGCTCGTCCACGAAGTGGCACCGGCCGCCCTGCCGCTCGATCAGCGCCACCTTCTCCGGGCTGGTGGAACGGGGCATCACCGCGATGAACGGCAACCCGAGCAGGCGGGCGAAATAGGCCTCGGACACGGCCGTGGAGCCCGACGAAGCCTCGATCACGGGCGTGCCGCCGACCACCCAGCCGTTGCAGATGGCGTACAGGAACAGCGACCGCGCGAGGCGGTGCTTGAGCGAGCCGGTGGGGTGGGTCGACTCGTCCTTGAGGTAAAGATCGATTCCCCATTCGAGCGGGAGGGGGAAGTGCAGCAGGTGCGTGTCGGCGCTGCGGTTGGCGTCCGCGTCGATGATCCGGACGGCCTCGCACACCCATTCCCTGGTACGGGAGCTACATCGGTCTACCGAAATGGTCACGCCGGCACGATAACTTCTGCGACGTGACCACACGTGGGAGCAGTTCTCTGCGCGGCAGCCTGCTGGCGGGCGCCGTCGGCGACGCGCTGGGCGGCTCGATCGAGTTCGACCGCATCGACCGCATCCGGGGCCGCTTCGGCCCGTCCGGCCTGACCGACTACGCACCGGCGTACGGCCGGCTCGGCGCGATCACGGACGACACCCAGATGACCCTGTTCACGCTGGAAGGGCTGGTGCTGGCCCGACGGCGGGGCAGCGACCCGGTGCACGAGGTGCGGGTCGCCTACGGCCGGTGGCTGCGCACCCAGGGCGGGCCGGGGGTGGCGTCCGACGGGTGGCTGCTGGACGTGCCCGAGCTGCACCAGGCGCGTGCGCCGGGCAACACCTGCCTGACCGCGCTGCGGTCCGGCGTGCTGGGCACCGTGGAGCACCCGATCAACGACTCCAAGGGCTGCGGCGCGGTGATGCGCGCGGCACCCGTGGCGCTCTGGTCGGACGACGTGCGGGAGGTGTTCGCCCTGGCCGCGGCGACCGGCGCGCTCACCCACGGCCACCCCAGCGGCTACCTGTCGGCCGGCGTGCTGGCGGTGCTGGTGCAGCGGCTGCTGGCGGGCGCGGACCTGGTCGCGGCGATCGACGTGGCCCGCGAGGAGCTCCAGCAGTGGGACGGGCACCAGGAGCAACTGGTGCTGCTCGACCTGGCCGTCGAGATGGGGACCAGGGGTGTGCGGCCGTCGGCCGAGGTGATCGAGACGGCACTGGGCGGCGGCTGGGTCGGCGAGGAGGCGCTGGCGATCGCCGTGCTCACCGCGTTGGCGGCGCGGGACCTGGCGGACGGGCTGCTGCTGGCGGTGAACCACTCCGGGGACAGCGACTCGACCGGTGCGCTGTGCGGGAACCTGCTGGGCGCGCGGGACGGCGTGGACGCCATCCCGGAGCACTGGCTGTCCGACCTGGAACTCGCGGACGTCATCGACCGGCTGATCGGCGAGGCGTCCGAGGTGTTCGGGCGCTAGTCGCGCGCTGGTCGTGGACAGGCTTGAACTACATAGGTAGCTTAGCGTTCGTGGAGCCACTGCAACGGATCGGCAAGGCCACCGTCGACGTGCTGGAAGTGCTGCTCGACGGCACGCGGCCCCGCTGGGGCTTGGAGGTCATCAAGCTGACCGGACGCCCGTCCGGCAGCGTCTACCCCCTGCTGGACCGGCTGGAACGGGCCGGTTGGGTCACCTCGCACTGGGACGACGACGCCGAACGCCGCGGCCCACGCCGCCGGATGTACGTGCTCACCCCGGACGGTGCCCGGGAAGCGGTGAAGGCCTGCGCCCGCAAGTCCGCAGCCGAGCAGTCGCGAGCCGCGAAGTCCCGGGCGCGCATGGCCGCCCCGGCACACAACCCGCGTCCGGAGGCCACCCGATGACCCGCCTCGCACTGGCCCTCGTCAGCTGCGCCGCAGCGTTCCTCCGACCCGCCGAACGGGCTCGCCACCGGGAACAGTGGCGCGCCGACGTGCTGGGCGCACGGGAACTGGGCCTCTCCCCGCTCGGCATCGCGCTCGGCGCGCTGCGGGTGGCGCGGACACGACCGGTGGTACTGCCCGTCGGTGTGCTCGCGGTCGCCCTGCGGCTGCGCGAGAGCAGGCACCTCGGCGCGGTGTTCGTCGTGCTGCTCATCGGCAACCTGGGCGGCGGACTCCTGCTGCTGGTCTAGCCGGCCTCGCCGCGCAACTGCGCGCGCAGCTTCTCCCGCTCGGCCCGGCGCGCGCCCTGCCGCTCCTCCAGCCCGCGCGCGACCCGCACCCGCAGGCCGCGGAACACGAACATCGAGATGGGCAGCGCGACCACCACGCCGACCGCCAGCGCGACCAGCATCGGCACGTTGACCAACACGAGCGCCGCAGTGACCGCGGCGACCATGCCCAGCCGCGCGCAGATGTACAGCGTCACATCACGACCCAGGTGCACGGTTACCCAGGTTACGCGGTGCTTCCCGGAGCGGCCGGCGCGGTGTTGGGCCGGCCCTCGAAGCGGGTGGACAGCACGACCGTGGTGCGCGTGCGGGCCACGCCCGAGATGCGCCGCAACCGGCCCAGCGCGCGCTCCAGGTCGTCCACCGTGGCGACCCGGACCTTCACGATGAACGACTCGTCGCCCGCCACCCGGTAGCAGGACTCGACCTCGATCAGCTCGCCCAGCGACAGGGCGACCTCGTCGTCGTCCGCGGTGTCCGTGGGGTGGATGCTGACCAGAGCCGTCACCCCCAGGCCGACCGCGCTCGGGTCGACCACCGCGTGGTAGCCGACGATGACGCCGGTGGCCTCCAGCTTGCCGACCCGCTCGTGCACGGCGGAGGCGGACAGCCCCACCTTGCGCCCCAGGTCGGCGTAGGTGGCCCGGCCGTTCACCCGGAGGGCGGCGATGATCTGCCGATCAAGTGCGTCCACCGGGCCTAGCCTAGGGCCACCCGCAACGATGTCCGAACCGCGCACTTCGTCCCTTACTACCTCTTTACCATCACCCAAGCGTTCGAGTACCCGAAGGTCGGGATGCCACGATGCGTCCGGTACGTCTGTTCGGCATCGGGGAGGAAGACCGTGACCGTGACGCAGGGACACCAGGGGGAACGGCTGCTCACACCGGGTGAGGTGGCCAACCTGTTCCGGGTCGACCCCAAGACGGTGACCCGCTGGGCCACCGCCGGCCGCATCGGTTCCATCCGCACACCCGGCGGCCACCGCCGGTTCCGCGAGTCCGAGGTGCAGGCCCTGCTTTCCCAGTTGACCACCGAGGCGAGCGAACCGGTGCGCCGGTGACGCCGTTTACCTCCGGGACACGGGTAATGTCGTGGCAAAGGAGGTGGCGACCATGCTCTACGTGCTCGCGCTGATCGGTGCGCTGACGATCGCGGTACTGCTGTGGCGCGCGTTCGGGCCGGACCGGGTCGATACCGCCCCCAGCCGCCGCGTCGTCGCGCCGGACGACGATCCCGAGTTCCTGCGCAAGCTGGGTGAGCAGAAGAAGAAGCGTCCCGAGGACGAGTAACGCGGACAGGGGCCTCCACCGAGGCCCCTTCGCGCGTCCCGAGGTCAGTTGACCTTGTTCGGGAAGTCGTCCGCCACCGTCGCGGCGAGTTCCAGCAGCGCCAAGCGGGTCTCCGGGCCGAGCTTGTCCAGCTCGATCTCGGCGCCCTCCTCCAGGTGCGCGTCGAACGGGATGCGCACCACGGCCCGGCAGCGCTGGGAGAAGTGCGCCGCGAGCTTGTCCAGGTCGACCTTGCCCGAGCCCGGCCGCACCGAGTTGATCACCGCCACCGACTTGGCCACCAGGTCGCGGTAACCGTGCGCCTCCAGCCAGTCCAGGGTGGCCGCCGAGGTCTGCGCGCCGTCCACCGAACCGGACGACACCAGCACCAGCGAGTCGGCCTGGTCCAGCACGCCCTTCATCGCCGAGTGCATCAGACCGGTGCCGCAGTCGGTCAGCACGATGTTGTAGAACAGCTCCAGCAGCGACACCGTGCGCAGGTAGTCCTGGTCGCTGAACGCCTCGGACACCGCCGGGTCCTGCTCGGACGCCAGGATCTCCAGCCGGCTGGGCGACTGCGAGGTGTACGCGCGGACGTCGCTGTACTTGGTGATCCGGGACGCGTCGCGCAGCAGGTGCCGCACGGTGGCCGTGGTCTCCCGGGGCACCTTGAGCGCCAGCGTGCCGCGGTCCGGGTTGGCGTCCACCGCGATCACCCGGTCGCCGCGCAGCGACGAGAACGTGGAGCCGAGCGTGGTGGTGGTCGTGGTCTTGCCGACGCCGCCCTTGAGGCTCAGCATCGCGATCTTGTAGCACCCGCGCAGCGGCTGGTTGATCCGGCCGATCAGCTCGCGGCGGCGCACGTCCGCCGGGCTCTCGCCCAGGTTGACCAGCCCACCGGTCACCGCGTGCAGGGTCTTGCGCCAGCCGGACTGCGGCGGGCGCTTGGCGCGCTTGATCAGCTGCTGCGACGACATGTCGTGCGCGCTGGCCGGCAGCGGGGGCTGGTGCGGCTGGATGCTCTGCGGGAAGTTGTTCGGGAACGGGCCCTGGAACTGCGGCTGCTGCGCGTTCGGGTCGAAGTGGTGCGGCCCCGACTGGCCCGCCACCTGGTACGGCCCGGACTGCCCGCCCACCTGGTAGGCGCCGCTCTGGTTCGGGCCGCCCTGATTGCCGACCTGGTAGGCACCACTTTGACTCGGGCCACCCTGGTTACCGACCTGGTAGGCACCACTTTGACTCGGGCCACCCTGGTTACCCACCTGGTAGGCACCACTTTGACTCGGCCCACCCTGGTTGCCCACCTGGTAGGCGCCGCTCTGGTTGCCGACCTGGTACGCGCCCGACTGGTGGCCGACCTGGTAGGGACCGGACTGCCCGGCCACCGGGTACTGGCCCGACGGCGTGCCCTGCGCGGGGAAACCGCCGCTGGGCGGACCCTGCGGCGGGAAGCCGCCGCTGGGCGGGCCGGTCACCGGGCCGGACGCGGACGGGTCGATGTACACCGTGGCGGGGTCGACGTAGTGGGCACCCGATCCGGGGTCAACCGGGTGGCCACCCGACTGGTTCGGGTCGGGCTGCTGCCCCTCCGAACCCGAGGGCGGCTGCCACGACGGCTCAGGATTCTCGTAGCGACCGGTCACCGCTGGGGTCCTCCCTGAGCAAAGCGGATCGAGCCCTCCCCGACCTCACGATTGCGACGGTAGTCGGCGGGCAACGGTTCCACGACATTGGGTAGGGGGTCTAATTCACACCCGCGTAAGAGTGCAATCCGGTCGTGACCAGGTTGATGAAGAACAGGTTGAACACGGTGAGCGCGAAGCCCAACGTGTTGACCCAAGCGGCGGGACGGCCGCGCCAACCGGCGGTCGCCCGCGCGTGCAGGTAAGCCGCGTAGACCACCCAGGCCACGAACGACACGGTCTCCTTGGGATCCCAGCCCCAGAACCGGCCCCACGCCGCCTCGGCCCAGATCGCGCCGCAGATGATGCCCAGCGTGAACAGCGGGAACGCGAACACCGTGCTGCGGTAGGCCAACCGGTCCAGCACGTCGGAGTCGGGCAGCTTGGCGAACCGCGCCCGACCCGAGGACTTCAGCAGGTACAGCACACTGGCCACGCCGGGCAGCAGGAACAGGCCGCTGGACACCGAGATCACCGACACGTGCACCACGAGCCAGTACGACTGCAACGCGGGCTGCACGGGCGCGGCCTCCGCGTACAGCACGGTGCCGCCGAGGAACATCAGGATGCCGATCGGGACCAGCACGAACCCGCCGAGCCGGCGCACCGGGAACATGCGCATCAGCACCAGCCAGCCGACCACGGCGGCGAACGTCAGCAGCGCCGTGTACTCGTACATGTTGCCCCACGGCGCGCGTTCGGTCGCGAGACCGCGCAGCACCAGCGAAGCGCCGTGCAGCACGACGCCGAGCAGCGTCATCGCCACGCCCATGCGGCCCAGCCGCTCGGCTCGCGACGGCTGCTCGCGCACCACCAGGCCGGGCGTCCAGGTGCCGTCCTCGGCGGTGCCCGCGACCTGGGTGCCCGATGCGACCAGCTCGCGCTGCTTCACCTTGTTCTTGGTGAAGGCCTGCTCGCACAGGTAGAACACGGCGGCGATCACGTACACGGCCACGGCCGCGCCGTAGGTCCAGTCGCTGTAGGTCGCCAGCGTCGCGTTGACCGGCATCAGCTCTCCTCCTCGAGCAGGTCGCGGGACAGTGCGGTGAACTCCTCGCCGTACCCGGCCTGGTCGGTGCGCGCCAGGCCACCGACCTCGACAACCGTACGCCCGTCCCCCCGCGGCGTCGCCCGCACCCACACCCGGCGGCGCTTGATGGTCAGCGACGTGCCGAGACCGAGGATGACCAGCACGGAGAACGCCAGCACCCAGACCTGCGTGGGGTCGTGGGACACCTGGAGCGAGACCCAGTCCCGCACCCCGTCGAACCGGATCACGGTGCCGTCGTCCAGCGTGGTCGACTCGCCCTTCCTCAGGTTCTGGCGGGCGACCTTGGCCAGCTTGCCGTTCTCCACCTGCTGCCGGTCGATGGCGAAGATCGACTGGCCGCGCCCGGAGTCGGTGCCCAGGTCGCCCCGGTAGACGTCGACCGCCACCGCCGGGTCGCGGTCCTCGGGGAACGCCGAGTCGAGCAGCTCGCCGCGGAACACCGCGGTGGGCGCGAGCAGGCCGGTGATCGCGAGCTGGTTCTTGCGGCGCTGCTCGGTGTCGGTCACGCCCGGCGGGTCGAACTTGGTGGCGCCCTCGGACGCCAGCGTCACGTCGTTCACCGGCCGCCACTGGGTCTCGCCGGTGCGCGTGACGCCGTTCGGGAAGGTGACCGTGAACAGCGGCGTGTAGCCGTGGCCGAGCAGGTAGACGCGGTCGCCGGCGGTGCGCAGCGGGCTGTTGACCTCCAGCGGGTACGGCCGCCAGGTGCCGCTGTCCAGGTCCGCGCCGGACTGGTACCCGATGTTCGCCCGGAACTCCTGCGCCTGGCCGTTGTGCAGGTAGGTGGCGTGGAAGTCGTCCACCTTCACGCAGAACTGGTTCAGGTTCGTGCCGTCGACCCGCAGGCCGGGCCGGAACGTGTCGTAGTTGAACACCCCGGAGTTGCAGAACTGGCCGCCGTTCGCCTGCACGATGACCTGGCCCTCGTAGCCGAACATCTTGCCCAGCGCGAACGCCACCAGCAGGCCCAGCAGGGAGAAGTGGAAGACCAGGTTGCCGGTCTCGCGCAGGAAGCCGCGCTCGGCGCTGACGCTGCGCGCGCCGCCGGCCTCCTCCCGTTCCACCAGCCGCCAACCCCGGAGCCGCTGCTTCGCCCGGGCCACGACGGCCTCCGGGCTCGCCGAGAGCTCCTCGGACGCGTGGTGCGGCAGCCGGGACAGGTTGCGCGGGGTCAGCACGGGCTTGGCCCGCATCTGCTTGAAGTACTCCCACGTGCGCGGCAGCAGGCAGCCGACCAGCGACACGAACAGCAGCACGTAGACCGCGGAGAACCAGTAGCTGGCGTAGACGTCGAAGAACTGGAGCCTGTCGAGGAGCCGGCCCCACCAGCCCTTCTCGGCGATGTACTCGGTGACCTTCAGCGCGTTCAGCGACCGCTGCGGCAGCAGCGCGCCGGGCATCGCGCCCAGGGCGAGCAGGAACAGCAGGGTCAACGCGGTGCGCATGGCGGTGAGACCGCGCCACGTGTTGCGCAGGAAGGCCAGGAACGCTCTCACTACAACGGCAGTTCCAGGTCGCTGACCACGGCGTCGCGCAGCCAGAACACGAAGTCGCCCCACAGCCCGGTGACCAGCGCGACGCCCACCGCGATCAGCAGCACACCACCGAACACCTGCACCTGGCGGACGTGCGCGCGCAGCCACCCGGTGACCCGCACCGCCCACCGCGCGCCCAGCGCGATCAGCACGAAGGGCAGGCCCAGGCCGAGGCAGTAGGCGAGCACGAGGACCGCGCCGCGCGCGGTGGCCGATCCGACCTCCGTGCTGCGCGCCAACGCCAGCACGCCCGCGAGCGTCGGGCCGACGCACGGCGTCCAGCCCAGCGCGAAGATCCCACCGAGCACCGGCGCGCCGAGCAGGCCGGCGCGCGGCGTGCGGTGCAGCCGGACGTCCTTCTGCAACGCGGGGACGAGACCGATGAACACCAGGCCCATCGCGATGGTGATCACGCCGCCGATGCGCTGGAACACGTCGGCGTCGAAGTAGAGGGTGGTGCTCAGGCCCAGCACGACGAACGACGTCAGGGCGAACACGACGGTGAAGCCCAGCACGAACAGCAGGGCGGCGCCGGCCACCCGCCAGCGGCCGGCCTTGCGGTCCTCGCCGTCCCGGACGGCCGGTGCTTCCGCGCCCACGAGGCCGGCGAGGTAGGCCAGGTAGCCCGGCACCAGCGGGACCACGCACGGCGAGGCGAACGAGATCGCGCCCGCGAGCACTGCCACGCCGGCGGCCAGCACGAGCGGCCCGGAGAGCGCAAGCTCGGTGGTCGGGTTCACGCGAACAGGGTAGGTACGGGTTGCTGAGACCCGCTCACCGGACTCCCTTAGCGGCGACTTGGGTCACAGCACTTCAAGCGCCGAATTCCACCCCGGCGGGCGCATTCCGCGCTCACCTACGGGTTGAACACGACTTTCCACCCTTGTGAGTGAGTGACTTACTTCATAGCGTGACGCCATGCGCGTTAGCCGACTGACCCTGCCGGTCTTGGCCGTCGCACTCGTGGTCGCCACCGCCCCCGCACCCGGTGGCGCGGCCGAGTCGCCCGTGGAGTGGCGGGAGGTGTTCTCGCCGGACGGCACCATCACGCAGGTCGCCGTCCCGGTCGCGGTGGAGGCCAGAGCGGCGCTGTCGGAAGTGGCCGCCGAGGTCGTCCCGATCCAGCAGACCGGTGCCGCGGACCAGCGCTACGACCTGGTGTTCGTCGGCGACGGCTACACGTCGTCCGAGCTGGACACCTACCACGCCCACGTGATCGGCAAGTGGGACGAGCTGTCGGCGGTGGAACCCTTCAAGTCCTACAAGCAGTACTTCAACGTGTGGCAGGTCGACGTCGTCTCCGACGAGTCCGGTGTGGACAACGACCCGTCCCTCGGCTCGGCCCGGGACACCGCGCTGGACATGGGTTTCTGGTGCCAGGGGCGGGACGTGAACACCGAGCGGCTGCTGTGCGTGAACCAGACCAAGGCGGCCCAGTTCGGCGCCCTCGCCCCGGGGGCCGACCAGGTCATCGCGCTGGGCAACACCGCCAAGTACGGCGGTGCCGGCGGCGCGGTGGCCACCGCTTCGGGAGCGAACGCGCAGGCCGGGCAGATCGCCGTGCACGAACTCGGCCACTCCATCGGCGGCCTGGCCGACGAGTACGACTACCCCTACGACCGGTACACCGGCAGCGATCCTGTCGAGCCCAACGCCACCACCGACCCGACCGGCGGGAAGTGGTCCCACTACCTCGGCCAGACCTCTCCGGACGGCGGCACGGTCGGCGCCTACGAGGGCAGCCGCTACCACCGGTACGGCTTGTACCGCCCCACCGAGAACTCGATCATGCGCACCCTCGGCCGTGAGTTCAACCTCGTGGGCCGCGACGCGATGATCAACGCTTTCAAGGCGAAGATCCCCGAACTGCGCTGAACGAACCGGGCGGCGGCCTCACATGCGCTCCAGCGAACCCCGGCCGGGCCGTGCTACTCCTAGCGCGGTTGCCACTCGATACCGGTCGGGCGCGCGCCCCCGCTGGTCATGTACTCGTGCGCGGCCCGACGAACCACGTCCAACGGGAGTTCCCCATCCACGGGGTATTCGGTGGGCGAGGACATGTAGAAGTAGATCGGTGTCCCTGCGGCCGTGTCGGTTCCCTTGCTGAACCACGTTTCGCGGTTGCGGGCCGAGTAGTAGAGCGCACCGCGTTCCTGTTCGCCGTCAATGGCCACGTCGAAAATCGCGTGCCCCGGATCGTCGGCCAGGAGCAGTTCCACGACGTGCCGGCCGCCCCACCCGGCCACGGTGTCCAACACGGTGTCCAGCTCGGCCGCCGTGTTGATGATCGCCGGTTCGTCCGTGTCGCCGTCGAACCAGGCTTCTAGCGCCACCACGGCCGGGCCCCTCCTGTGTATCGCTTGCGGAACGGCTGCCCCTCTGGGGTCACCCCGTGCACGGTCAGTGTGGCCCCCTCCGGGAGCACAATCGGCACGAGGGTGTCACACCCGAACCGACCACGGCACGGCGTGTAGTTGATCACCACGGTGGCGTGGCGGATTCCCTCCCGCACCATGCGTGCGGCCAACTTCATCTCCACATCCGCCGCACGCGCGGCCCGGCCCGGCATGTCCAGCTTTTCCAACCGTTCGTCCGCCGAATCCGCGTCGGCGTCCCTGCCGCTCACGATCGGCTCGACGGTGCCATCCGGTCTGATCCATCGGCCGTGCGTCTTCTGACCACTGCTCACGCGGGTGATCGGCGGAGGCAGTTCCCGCCGTAGCGCTTCCAGCTGTTCCGGCGGGACCACAAGCGTTTCGTCGGGCCCGGCCGCGCGGTCCGGGGGTGGCTGCCGCGGGGGCTGTGCGGGCCGCTGAGTGACCGGGCCCGGCCGCGGGGTGCCCTCGACCGTCAGCGTGGCCAGGTACCGTTCCGCCGCCGCTCGGCCCGCGTCCAGCGTGCGGAGCAGGGTCAGCATGTCCGCCCTCGCTTCCCTGAACCCGTCCAGCATCTGTTCCACGTTCGACTGATCAGCCACCGAACCCCTGAGCGCCACGGCTAGCAAGTCGTGTGCGTCTTCCGCCAGGTCGTCCGCTTGCGCCAGGGCGTCCCGGGCCTTGCTTGCCTTGTCGATGGCCTTGGAAATCTCTCCGGCCACGTCGTTGACCCCGGTATTCGCCTCTCGGACGACTTCGTCGCCTACCCGGTCGAACACACCGGGCCGCACCCGGACGACACCACCGACTGACAACGGAGAAACGACACAATGGGAATCATTCTTGAAGAGCGATCGTGTTCGCCGAGGCGTGGTCGGGGTGAAGGCGCGTGGTCGGTGGGCGGTGGTCAGGTCTCCGCCGCGAGTTCCTTCACCAAGGGCACCAGGTCGGTGGAGATCAGTTCGACCAGGAACACAGCCGCCACGCGGTGCTGCTTGTCCAGCACGATGGTGGTCGGCACGGTGTTCGGCGGCAGGCCCTTGAACACCAGCAGCGAACGGCCCGACTCGTCCTGGATCGACGGGTAGGTGAGCTTGCGGTTGGCGAGGAAGTCGCGGGGCGCGTCGGCGGAGCTCTCCTTCACGGCGACGCCCAGCACCTGCACGCCGAGGTCACCGGTCTCGTCCTGGACCTTCTGCAACTCGGGGGCCTCCGTGCGGCACGGTCCGCACCACGAGCCCCAGATGTTGACCACGACCACCTTGCCCCGGTAGTCGTCCAGCGAGACCGTCTTGCCGTCCTCGCGCACGTCGGGGCCGGTCAGCCCGCGCACCACCTTGCGCTGGTCGCCGTCGTACCGGATGCGCACCTGGCCGTTGGGCGCGACGAACTGGAACTCCGAGCCGGCGAGGACCGCGTCGTTCCCGGTCGAGCAGGCCGTCGCGACGAGCAGCAGCAGAACCGCCAGGATCCGTTTCACGCGCCGGTCACCCTGGGGCTGGTCGCGCCGGCGGGCTCGGTGTAGACGAGCTTGACCAGCTCCTCGCCCTCGAACACCAGGCTGGTCAGCGACGCCAGCGAGCACTCGCGCCGGCGCGGGTCGTGCCACATGCGCTTGCCCTCCAGGAACCGGCGCAGCGTCCAGATCGGCAGCTGGTGCGACACGCACACCGCCTCGTGCCCCTCGGCCGCCGCGCGCGCCCGCTGCACCGCGCCGAGCATCCGGTGCGCGATCTCCAGGTACGGCTCCCCCCACGACGGGCGCAACGGGTTGACCAGCTTCGGCCAGTGCTTCGGCGAGCGCAGCGCGCCGTCGCCGACCGCGACCTTCAGGCCCTCGAACTTGTTGTCCGCCTCGATCAGCCGCTCGTCGGTGGCCAGTTCCAGCCGGTGCGAGTCGGCGATCGGCGCGGCGGTCTGCTGCGCCCGGTCCAGCGGGGACGCGACGACGTGCGCGATGTCGTGGTCGTTCAGGTGCTCGGCGACGATCAGCGCCTGCTTCTGGCCCCGCTCGGAGAGCTTGAAGCCGGGCAGGCGGCCGTACAGGACGCCGGTCGGGTTGTGCACCTCACCGTGGCGGAGCATGTGCACGACGGTGCGGGTGGTCACTGCGCGGCCTCCGCGGCGGCACGGGCGGCGTGGGGCAGGGCGTCCGCGATCACCGCGAAGTCCTCCTCGGTCATGGCCGCGTTGACGAACCACGCCTCGAACGCGCTCGGCGGCGGGTAGACGCCGCGCTCCAGCAGGGCGTGGAAGAACGGCGGGAAGCGCCAGGTCTGCGCGGCCTGCGCGCCCGCGTAGTCGACGACCTCGTCCTCGGTGAAGAAGACGCTGACCAGGTTGCCCGCGTACTGCACGCGGTGCGGCACGCCGGCTTCGGTCAGCGCGGCGGTGAACAGCGCGCCGAGCCGGGTCGCGTTGGCGTCCAGGGCGAGGTAGACCTCGTCGGTGGCGGCCCGCAGCGTGGCCAGGCCCGCGGCGACCGCGACCGGGTTCCCGGACAGCGTGCCCGCCTGGTAGACGGGGCCGGCGGGCGCGAGCCTCGCCATCACGTCGGTGCGCCCGCCGAACGCGGCGGCGGGCAGCCCGCCGGACATGACCTTGCCGAACGTGTAGAGGTCGCCGGCCACGTTCTCCAGGCCGAACCAGCCCGAGCGGGACACCCGGAAGCCGGTCATCACCTCGTCCATGATCAGCAGTGCGCCGTTGGCGTGGCACAGGTCGCGCAGCTCGGCGTTGTGCCGGGGGGCGACCGCGCCCATGTTGCCCGCCGCCGCCTCGGTGATCACGCAGGCGATCTCGTCCGGGTTCTCGGCGAACGCGGCCTTCACCGCGTCCAGGTCGTTGTAGGGCAGCACGAGCGTGTCGGCGGCCTGCGCGCCGGTGACGCCGGGCGAGGTGGGCAGGCCGAGCGTGGCCACCCCGGAGCCCGCCTGGGCGAGCAGCGCGTCCACGTGCCCGTGGTAGCAGCCGGCGAACTTGACGATCTTGCGCCGCCCGGTGAACCCGCGGGCGAGCCGGATCGCGCTCATGGTGGCCTCGGTGCCGGAGTTGACCAGCCGCACCTGGTGCACCGGCGCGACCCGGTCGATGATCTCCTCGGCGAGTTCGATCTCGCCCTCGGTCGGCGTGCCGAAGGACAGGCCGTGCCCGGCCGCGTTCCGGACGGCCTCCACCACCCGCGGGTGGGCGTGGCCGAGGATCATCGGCCCCCACGAGGACACCAGGTCCACGTACCGGTTGCCGTCGGCGTCCCACAGGTGCGGGCCCTCGCCGCGCACCATGAACCGGGGCGTGCCGCCGACCGAGTGGAAGGCGCGCACGGGAGAGTTGACGCCACCGGGGATCACCGCCGCCGCGCGCTCGAACAGTGCCTGGGATCGCGTGGAAGTCACGGTCCCAGTCTCACACGTCCGGTTGGTCGACCTGCTCCCGACCACGGGTGCGGACCGCCAGCAGCGTCTGGCGGACCGCGTCGAGCAGCAGCACCCCGGCTCCGGTGGCCAGGCCGATCGCCCCGCCGATCCAGTTGCCCAGGTACCGGGTGGACTGGAGCGGCGGGTGGTCGTCCACCGGGTAGCTGAACCGCAGCACGCCCCGGTTCCAGCACCAGACCGCGAGGAACGCCAGCACCACCACGGCCACCAGTTCACCGGCCGCGACGAGGGCGCGCTTCGGCTGGTGCAGCCCGGGTGCCGGTGCTTCGGTGACGGTGGTGGCGGGGGTGGCAGCGGTCACGGTGGTCAGCCTCTCACGGTCACCCGGGCCACGGCTTCCCGGGCGGACGGCACGCCGCCCGGCCGAGCGGGCTGCGGGGGGGCGGTCGCACGCGGTGCGGTCAGGACCGGTGGGCGAGGAGGCGGTCCACGGCCGCGCGCAGGGCCTCGGCGTCACGCGCCCAGCCGAGCACCACGGACCCGTCCACCAGCTTGATCGGCACCGGATCCGTGCCGCGCGGCAGCGTCCAGCCGCCGCCGAGCACCTTCGCGCCCGACCGGGGCTCCACACCGGACACCTCGGCGATGTCGCGCACCGGCACCTCCTCGCGCCCCTGGTGCAACGCCACCGGCGTGAGCCGCACCCCGTAGACCCGCCGCCGGCCCTGCACCCACAGCAGCGTCGGCACGAACAGCGCCACCGCGACGAACAGCCACAGCGCCGGCCACACCGACCCGGTCATCGCCTCCGCGCCGATCCCCAGCAGCGCGAACACCGGTCCCCACAGCAGCGGCCACCAGGACGCGCCCGGTTCGGCGTACAGCACGGGCTGGTCCACTAGCCGAGGTTCCGCGCGAAGAAGCTCCGGGTGCCGGGCAGGAAGCTCAGCACCACCGCCGCGGCGGGCAGCGCCAGCCGCAGCACGATCACCGCCCAGGACGCGGGCTCGGTGTCGCCGTCCCGGGACGCGGCGATCGCCGCCGCCACCGCCAGGAAGCCGATCACCAGGTACCCGCCGCACAGCGCGATCCGCGCGTAGTAGCTGCCGCCGAGGAACGCCACCGCGCCCCACACCCCGCCGACGGCCAGGCAGCCGGTCGCGAACAGGGTCATCCCCGGGCCGAACCCGGCGAACGAGCCGTCCTCCGCGAGCACCCGGACCACCGTGCCGACCGGCCAGCTCAGCGCCGCCAGCAGCCAGCACGCGAACGCGGCGAGCACCACCCCGGGCCGCACCAGGGCGGTCGTCCGCTGGTCGACGCCGCGCATGTGGCCGGGGTACCCGATGGGCTGCTGCGGGCCCGACTGCGGCAGGTTCACCGGGCGCATCGGGTGGTCGAACGGGTCGAACGGCGGCTGGGTCATCGGAGGTTCACCGATCTCAGGTACGTGTTGGACGGGGGCAGGAACATCGCCACGACGCCCAGGATGACCGATGCGAGGAAGACCAGGGACCAGATGGTGCCGATCAGCCAGTTCGCGTAGGGCACCGACCCGGTCACGAAGCTGAGGAACAGCAGCGATCCGAACAGGATCGCCATCCCGCCCAGCACGGCGAGCAGCACCCGCGCCCAGTTCTGCCCGCCGCGCAGCTTGAACGCCGCGATCACGAACAGCACCGCCGGCACCGCGAAGCCGAACCCGAACAGCACGGGCGTGAGCCTGGCCGCGTACTCGGCGCTCTGGCGCGACATGGGGTCCTGGTCGGTTTGCTGCGATTCGGCGTACAGCTCGTCGGCCAACGCGTTGCCACCGGTGTAGAACACCGCCGGCAGCACCAGCACCACCAGTACCGCGCCGACGATCCAGCACCAGAACGCGGCCGTCAGCGCGGCCGGCCGGGGCGGGGCGAACGTGCGGGAGTCGACCTCCGGCATCGGCAACGGGTAGCCGGTGAACGCGGGCACCGGCGGTCTCGGCCGACCGGGTCGGCCGGGCAGGTCGACCTGGTGGAAGGGCGAGGCGAACGGGTCTGGCTCGGACATGCGGGGTCTCCGGCGGGGGGAAGCTACTGCGGCTTCACCCACTGTGCCGTACCGCGCAGCCAGGTGAGCGCCAAACCGGTCGCGATGAGCAGCAGCACCACCACGTTCGCCCCGGCGGCACGGGTCAGCAGGAGCCACAGCACGTGCACCACGGCCACCGCGGTGAGCGCACCCCGCGCCCACCGCTTGCGCCGGCCGAGGAGCCGGGCGAACACCGCGTACCCGGCCCCGAACACCACCGCGGCCACCGTCAACCGCACCAGCAGCGCCGTGACGGTCGAAGGGGGCAGCCCGTCCCGCGCGGCGGCCTCGTCCAACGCGCCCCGTCGCACCCACAGGTAGGCGGCGTTGAGCACGCCGAACACGCCGAGCGCGTACCAGAGCGCCACCGCCGCCCGGGCGGACGGCGACGGCCCGGTCACCCGGCCCGCTTCACCGCGTCGAAGTAGGCCTTCGAGTTGGGCATGTACAGCAGCACCACGGCGACCACGCTGAGCAGCGAGGTGACCACCCCGAAGAGGGAAGGACCGAACAGCAGGGACAGCAGCCCGAGCGCGGTCAGCACGGTCAGCACGACCCGGGCCCAGTTCCGCCCGGCCCGCGCCTTGAACGCGAACAGCACGTACAGCCCGGCGAACACCACGCCGATCGCCACCGCGAACAGCAGGCTGAACGTCACGGCGGCGTCGAACTCGGCCGGCGACAGCTGACCGGACTGCGGGGAGTCGCGCAGCGCCCGGGCGATCTCCTCGCGCTGCGTCAGCGCGAGCAGCGCCCCGACCACGGACAGCACCGCGCCCGCGATCCAGATCCAGAAGGAGGCCTGGACCTCCTTGGGCACCGGCACGTGCCGGTCGCCGGCCGCCGGGGAGCCCTGCAACTCGGACTCGCTCAACGGCGGGGGCGGGGGGATGTACGGCTGCTGCTGCCTGCCGTCGGGGTCCTGTGGGGTCGTCACGTCCCGGAACGCTAGAACCACGCAAGGTCGCTGTCCACCGCGACAGGCGGGTGCGCGACGGACCTCGGCGGGATTGTCGACCAACGTCGTGCACCGGCGCGACTTCGGTCGACGCGGCCGGTGGTCACCGTCCACCCTTCGGGACGGACGGCGGACGGACGGAAGGACGGGCGGGGGTGGAGCCGCGTGCGACTCCACCGGGACGGTCGCCGCCCACCCGCGACGGGTGGGCGGCGACCGGTGTGGTGCCGGGGTCAGCTGGCCTTGAAGTAGTGGTTGGCGTCCGGCTTGAACATGAAGATCAGGGCGCCGATGGTGACGGCCAGGGAGACCAGCGACAGCAGGGCCTGGATCACACCGAAGAAGCCGATGCTGAACAGCACGCCGAAGCTCAGCAGGCCGACCAGGCCGCCGATCACGCCGATGCCGCCCAGCACCGCCAGCACGATGCGGGCCCAGTTGGCGCCGTTGCGCATCTGGAACACGATCAGGATCCACACCGCGGACAGGATGAGGCTGAAGATCGCGCCGCCGTAGCCGGGGCTGGGCACGGATCCGCGCAGCGACGGGTCGACGTCCTTGAGGAGCTCGTCGTAGATCGCCTGCACCGTGATGAAGCTGATGATGCTGGACAGGATGCCTACACCGGCGCCGACCATCCACAGCATGAACGCCGTGTCGACGGACTTCGGCCGGGCCGGGCGGGCGAGCTCGCCCTGGGACAGCGGGGGCGCCTGGGGCGGGTAGCCGGGCTGCTGCGGGTGGCCCTGCTGCGGCTGCTGGGGGTACCCGCCGGGCTGCTGCTGGGAGCCGCCGCCCTGCTGGTTGTAGGGATCGTGAGGAGTGGTCATGCGCGGACCGTAAGAGGAGGAGCGGTCCGCGTCGACCGGAAATCACAATCCGTTAGCTACCTGTGGTGGTTGGGCGTTGACGGACCGCTGTGATCTGAAGTGCCCGGAAACTGATGGCAGGTACATCAGCACCAGGGCCACCGCGTCGAGGATCATCGTGACGACCCCGAACACCAGGTCCACAGGTGGGATGACCAGGCCGTACACCGCCGCGAGACCCGACGCCACGGCGAGCAGCCGGAAGATCCCGACCAGGATCCCGACGCCGCCGAACACGGTCAGCGTGATCCGCGCCCAGTTCCGGCCGCCCGCCATCCGGTTGGCCAACAACGCGTAAACGAGGACCAGCAGCCCGCCCAGCAGCAGGCCGAACACCACACCGCCGGACGCCGCCGCGTCCAGCTCGTCCTGGCTCAGCCCGGACTGCTCCGCGCGGAGCCGGTCGATCAGCATCTGCCGGTCGGCCAGCTGCACCAGGAACCGGGCCAGGCCGACCACCGCGCTCGCGATCCACAGCCAGCGCGCCAGGTCGACCAGCTTGGGCGGCGGCGGGCCGGCCTGCTTCACCGCCCGTCCAGCCACCGCGCCGCCTCCACGGCCCAGTAGGTGAGCACGATGTCCGCGCCGGCCCGCCGGATCGACGTCAGCGTCTCCAGCACGGTCCGCTCGCGGTCGATCCAGCCGTTGCGGGCGGCGGCCTCGACCATCGCGTACTCGCCGGAGATCTGGTACGCGGCGACCGGCACGTCGGCGATCTCCCGCACCGCGCGCACCACGTCCAGGTACGGCAGGGCTGGCTTCACCATCACCATGTCCGCGCCCTCCGCGAGGTCGAGCTCGACCTCGCGCAGCGCCTCCCGCGCGTTCGCCGGGTCCTGCTGGTAGGTCTTGCGGTCGCCCTGGAGCTGGGACTCCACCGCGTCCCGGAACGGCCCGTAGAGCGCGGACGCGTACTTCGCCGAGTAGGCCAGGATGCCGGTGTCGGTGAACCCTGCCTCGTCCAGCGCCTTGCGGATGAACCCGATCTGGCCGTCCATCATGCCGCTGGGGCCCACCAGGTGCGCCCCGGCCTGGGCCTGGGCCACCGCCATCTCGCCGTAGACCTCCAGCGTGGCGTCGTTGTCGACCTCGCCGGTCGGGGTGAGCACGCCGCAGTGGCCGTGGTCGGTGAACTCGTCCAGGCAGCAGTCCGACATCAGCACGGTGCCGTCGCCGAGCTCGGCGCGCAGGTCGGCCAGCGCCGCGTTGAGGATGCCGTCCGGGTCGGTCGCGCCGGAGCCGACCGCGTCCCGGGTGGTGGGCACGCCGAACAGCATGATGCCGCCGACCCCGGCCTGCACGGCTTCGACGGCGGCCTTGCGCAGCGACTCGCGGGTGTGCTGGTGCACGCCCGGCATGGAGGCGATCTCGACCGGCTGGGCCGCGTCCTCCTTGACGAACATCGGCAGCACGAGCTGCCGGGGGCGCACGGTGGTCTCGCCGACCAGGCGGCGCATGGCCGGCGTGGTGCGCAGCCGGCGGGGGCGGTGGGCGGGGAACACGGGCGGCACTCCCTACGGGGGAAACGAGGCCGGGGCCACCGGATGGTGACCCCGACCTGCTGCTTCACGAACGGCGGAGACGCTTGGTCTTGCGGGGCGGCGGCAGCGCGCCCTCGGCCCGGAGCCGGGCCGCGTGCTGGGCCAGCGCGTCCACCAGGGCGGGCACGTTGGCGTCCTCCGGCTGCACGTCCACCCGCAGCCCGAACTCGCGGGCCGTCTCGGCGGTCTGCGGGCCGATGCACGCCACCAGCGTCCGGGCGTGCGGCTTGCCCGCGATGCCGACCAGGTTGCGGACCGTGGACGACGAGGTGAAGCACACCGCGTCGAACCCGCCGGACTTGATCATCTCGCGGGTGTCGGCGGGCGGCGGGGCGGCCCGCACGGTGCGGTAGGCCGTCACGTCGTCGATTTCCCAGCCGCGGTCCCGCAGGCCCGCCGCCAGGGTCTCGGTGGCGATGTCGGCGCGCGGCAGCAGCACCCGGTCCACCGGGTCCAGGATGTCGTCGTAGGGCGGGAAGTCGGCCAGCAGGCCCTCGGACGACTGCTCGCCGGAGGGCACCAGCTCGGGGATGATCCCGAACGACCGCACCTTCGCCGCCGTCGACTCGCCCACGCAGGCGATCTTCACGCCGGAGAACGCCCGCGCGTCCAGGCCGAACTCGCGGAACTTCTCCCACACCGCGCGGACCGCGTTGGTCGAGGTGAACACCACCCACTGGTAGCGGCCGTCGACCAGGCCCTTCACCGAGCGCTCCATCTGCGCCGGGCTGCGCGGCGGCTCGACCGAGATGGTCGGCACCTCCACCGGGATCGCGCCGTGCGAGTGCAGCCGGTCGCTCATCGCGCCCGCCTGCTCCTTGGTGCGCGGCACCAGCACCCGCCAGCCGTACAGGGCGCGGGACTCCCACCAGGACAGCCTGGTGCGGCCGGCGACGGCGCTGCCGACGGTGACCACCAGCGGGCCGCCGAGGTCGCCCGCGTCGGCGGCCAGCGACGCCAGCGTGGTGTCCACCGTGCGCTGGCCGAAGCCGGTGCCGTCGGCGGTCACCGCGACCGGGGTCTGCGGCGCCACGCCGTTCTCCACCAGCGAGGAAGCCGCCTCGGCGAGGTGGCTGCCGGTGGCGTGCAGGACCAGCGTGCCGGGCGCGGCGGCCAGGCTCGACCAGTCGGTCACGCCCCGGACGTCGGCCTCGGTGTGCACGGCGCCCAGCGCCACACCCGCGTACGCGGGCACCGCGGTGCCCGCCGGGACGCCCGGCACCACGTCGAACGCGATCGTGGTGCGGGAGACCGCGTGCGCCTCCTTGACCACGGAGTCCAGCGTCAGCGGGTCGCCCGCCACCAGCCGGACCACCGCGTGGCCGTTCTTCGCCTCGGCCACCAGGTCTTTCGCCACGTCGGCGGGGTCGCCGACCGCGGGTCGGACCTCCACGCCGTCCGGGACGAGGGCGACCACCTCGGACGGCACGTCCGGGTCCGTCACCACCAGCTCGGCTTTGCCGAGCAGGTCACGGGCGCGGACCGTGAGCAGGCCGGTGTCGCCGGGGCCGGAGCCCACGAAGGCGACACGGCCGGGGGTCTTGCGTGCGCGGGTCATCAGGGCACTCCCCATCAACTACGCCCCTCCGACCGCGCAGCGGCGAGGCCGGAGAGGTCGAGCAACTCGGCGGCCAGCGCGCGGCCGAGTTCCTCTGCTGCGGTCAAGTCACCGGTGGCGGACGCACGGAGGAGGTCGCCGTCCTCCGTCGCCATGACCCCGCGCAGGGACAGGCGGAGGACTACCGCTCCCTGGTCGTCAAGGTCTTCCACCACATCGGCCAGTGCGCCGACCGGCGCGCTGCACCCCGCTTCGAGCTCGGCCAGCAAGGCCCGCTCGGCGGTGACAGCGGCCCTGCTGGCCGAATCGTCCAGCGTGGACTGGAGCAGGTGCTCGGTGTCGACGTCGTCGACCCGGCACTCCACGGCGAGGGCGCCCTGGGCGGGCGCGGGGAGCATCTGGATCGGCTCCAGCGTCTCGGTGATCTCGGCGGTGCGGCCGAGCCGGGCGATGCCGGCGCGGGCCAGCACGACGGCGTCCAGCTCGCCGTCGACCACCTTGCGGATGCGGGTGTCCACGTTGCCGCGCAGCGGGACGACCTCGATGCCCAGGCCCAGCGCCTCCAGCTGCGCGGCCCGGCGGGGCGAGCCGGTGCCGACCCTGGACCCGACGGGCAGCTCGCCCAGGGTCAGGCCGTCCCGGGCGACCAGCGCGTCGCGCGGGTCCTCGCGCGGCGGCACGGCGGCCGGCGCCAGGCGCGGGTCGCGGGCGGTGGGCAGGTCCTTGTACGAGTGGACGGCGATGTCGATCTCACCGTTCGCCAGCGCGTCGCGCAGCGCCGAGGTGAAGACCCCGATGCCGATCTCGGCGACCGGCGCGGACGAGCGGTCGCCGGGGGTGGAGATGGTCACGATCTCCACGTCGGCGCCGGCGGCGCGCAACGCGTCGGCCACGTGACCGGTCTGCGCGAGTGCCAGCGCACTGCCGCGCGTGCCGATCCTCAGGGTGCGGTTCACCGCTTCTCACCTTTGGTCTGCGTCGGGTTCTGCGTCGAATGGGGGGTGCTGACGGCGGCGGGCTTCTGCGGGTCGAGCCCGAACAGCTCGCGCAGCGCCTCGGCGTAGCCGGCGCCACCGGGTGCCGCGGCCAGCTCCTTGACCCGCACCGTCGGCGTGTGCAGGAGCTTGTCGACCACCCGGCGCACGGTCTTGGCCAGCTCGGCGCGGACCGGTTCGTCGAGTTCCGGCAGCCGCGAGTCCAGCCGCAGCAGCTCGGCGTCCACCACCTCGGCGGCCCGCTTGCGCAGCGCCGTCACGGTGGGCGTGACCTCGGCCGAGCGCTGCCCGGCCAGGTAGCCGCGCACCTCCTCGGTCACGATCTCCGCCGCGCGCAGCGCGTCCTGGCCCGTGGGGGCGTCGGACAGCCTGCGCTGCAGGGTCTCCAGGTCGACCACGCGCACGCCGGACAGCAGCGCGGCGGCGGGGTCGACGTCCTTGGGCAGGCCGAGGTCGCACACGACCAGCGGCCGGCCGGGTTCGCGGTCGCCGATCAGCTCGGCGCCCACCACCACGTCCACCGAGCCGGTGCAGGCGAACAGCACGTCCGCCCGCGCGATCTCGGCGGTCAGGTCGGCCAAGCCGGTGGACCGGGCGGTCACGCCGTCCGCGGCCAGCGCGTTCGCCAGCCGCGCGCCGTTGGCGGCGGTCCGGTTGGCGACCACCACCTCGCCGATGCCGACCCGGCGCAGGTGCGCGGCGGCCAGGCCGCCCATCGAGCCCGCGCCCACGATCAGCGCGGTGCGGCCGGCCAGCCCGCCCAGCTCCTCGCCGGCGTCGGCCAGCGCCTCGGACACCACGGACGCGCCCGCGTGGTCGATGTCGGTCTCGGTGTGCACCCGCTTGCCGACCCGCAGCGCCTGCTGGATCAGCTCGTGCAGGGTGCGGCCGACCACCCCGGCCTCGTCGGCGCGGTTGTAGGCGGTGCGCAGCTGGCCGAGGATCTGGGCCTCGCCGACCACCATCGAGTCCAGCCCGCCCGCGACCGAGAACAGGTGTTCCACGGCCGCGGCGGCGTAGTGCACGTAGAGGTGTTCGAACAGGTCGGCGGGCTCGGCGCCGGCCTGCCGGGCGAGCACCTCCACGACCTCGTTCATACCGCCGTGGAAGGTCTCGACGACCGCGTAGACCTCGACCCGGTTGCAGGTCGACAGCAGCACGGCCTCGGACACGCTGGGTGCCTTCAGCAGCTGGTCGAGCAGCTTGCCGAGGTCGGTGTCGGCGACGGCGACGCGTTCCAGCACGGGAACCGGTGTGGTGCGGTGGGACAGCCCGACGACGAGGACGCTCATGCCGGCACCGAGCCCGTCGTCGGCCGGGCCGACGTGCCCCGCGGAGCCGTTCGGCTCGAAACCCGCACCATCACGGGCGAATCACCACCCCGTCCACACCGACGCCGTTGACCACGTCGACGGCGGCTTCGTCAGCCCGTCGAGCTACGTGGAACGACAGGATCTGCATCTCGACCGCCAGGTCGACCTTGCGCACCTCGACGTAGTCCGGCACTTGGAGTACGACGGGTGCGAAGTTCAGGATGCACTGGACTCCGGCGGATACCAAACGGTCGCAGACGGCCTGGGCCGCCTGCGGCGGCGTCGCGATCACGCCGATCGAGACCTCGCGCTCGGCGCAGACCGACGTGATGTCGTCGATGTGGTGGACCGGTATGCCGCCTACCGGCACACCGGTCAGGTCCGGGTCGATGTCGAACAGCGCGGCGACCGGGAAGCCCCGGCTGGGGAACCCGCCGTAGTTGGCCAGCGCGTGACCAAGATTACCGATCCCGACCACCGCGACGGAGTGCTTGCGGGTGAGTCCGAGGATGCGCTCGATGTGGCTCACGAGCACCTCGACGTCGTACCCGACGCCCCGCGTGCCGTACGACCCGACGTAGGACAGGTCCTTGCGCAGCTTCGCCGAGTTGACCCCGGCCGCGCCCGCGAGCTCCTCGCTGGAGATGGTGGTCACGCCCTGCTCGGCCATCCCGGACAGCACCCGCAGGTAGACCGCCAGCCGGGCGACCGCCGCCTCGGGGATCGCGCGGGCCCGTTCCCGGACGTCGGCGACGGTTTCGGCGGGCGGCTCGGCGGTCTTCTTCGGGGAGGCGGTCACAACCTCGTCACCCTCGCCCCGCCGACCCGCCACGCTGGTTCTCCTCGACATCCGACGCACTGGTCCGCCGGGCATCTTCACCAGCGGAGTGATGCGACCACCGTACCGCTTGTGAACGTATGCACAAAGTCGGTGGCCGGGCCCCTGCCGGGCCACCGGAACGCGGTCAACCCCCATGGAACATCCCCCCTACGGCAAAGGTGAGCCGGGCCGCCGCGCAGATACGCGGTGGCCCGGCTCACCCCGTGGCGATGCGGTCTCGCCGCATCGGGTGACCCTCGCGCGGGGGGATGCGCGAGGGCCGCCGGGTCACGCCGCAGGGGGCGTGAGGACCTTGCCGATCACGAACACGGTGGCGTTCTTGGTGGGCACGTTGCCGCACAGCACCGGCGCGCCGTTGACGGTCATCGCGTCACCGGAGCCGGAGATCTTCAGCTCCTGGCCGGTCAGCGCCTTGACGGAGCCGGCGGACTCCAGGCCCTGGGCGTCGTAGCGCTTGCCGACCACGTGGAACTGGAGGATCTTGCCCAGCGTCGCCGGGTCGTTCGCCAGCTCGGCGAACTTGGCGTCACCCAGCTCGGCGAACGCGGGGTCGGCCGGCGCGAAGACCGTGATGGCCTCCTGCGAGTTCAGCGTGTCGACCAGCCCGGCGGCCTTGACCGCCGCGACCAGCTTGGTGAGCAGCGGGTTGCTGCTCGCGGCGGTGGCCACCGGGTCGTCGACCATGCCCTGCAGGGAGCCCTGGTCGGACGGGTCCTGGGGGACGCCGGCACAACCGGGGCCGAACACGTCGGTGGTCTTGGTGACGCCGTCGGCCATCGCCTGGGTGGTCGTCATCGGGGTGGTGGTGGTCGGCTCGGCGGCGGTGCTGCCGCTGGACGCGTTGTCCCCGCCGCCGCAGGCCGAGATGGACAGGGCGGCTGCTGCGACGGCGCCGACGAGGGCGAGCTTGCTGTTCCGCACGGCGGATACTCCTCTGGTTTACCGGACTCGGTGTTCACTGAGACGTTCGAACCGGGGCGCGATCCGGTTCGACCGAAATCACTCGACCGTGAAAAAAATCGAGTGCCAGCCGGTCGCGCCGTCCGGGATGGGGTCCACCCGGGCCTGCTGCTGGGTGTAGCCGGAGTTGTCCGTGGCGCGGCTCTCCACCGTGTGCCCGCCGAACGGCAGGTCCAACTCGATCCGCCACATCCGCCACGTCGAGTCGTTCACGGCGGTGGACAGCCGGGTGGCCTGCCACGGACCGCCGTCCACCCGCACCTCGACCTTCGCGACCCCGCTCGGCTGCGCCCACGCCACCCCGACCACCCGGGTCCTGCCCCACACCTTGGACAGCCCCTTGGGGCTGTCGATGCGCGACATCGTCTTGATCGGGGCCCGCTCGCCCCAGCCCCGGTCGAGCCAGTAGGACTGCTTGTCGCCGAACCGGGTCAGCTCCAGGTCGACCACCCACTTCGTGGCCGACACGAACCCGTACAGGCCGGGCACCACCAGCCGGGCCGGGAAGCCGTGCTCGACCGGCAGCGGCTCGCCGTTCATGCCCAGCGCGATCAACGCGCCCCGGTCCTCCTCCATGACGACGTCGACCGGGGTGCCGGCGGTCCAGCCGTCCACGCTGGTGGAGAACAACTGGTCGGCGCCGGGCCGGACGCCCGCCTCGCGCAGGACGTCCCGCAACGGCACGCCGACGAAGTTCGCGGTCGAGACGTACGGGCCGCCCACCTCGTTGGACACGCAGGTCATGGTGATCGTGCGTTCGACCAGGTCACGGCCGCGCAGGTCGTCGTAGCGGAGGTTCAGCTCGCGGTCGACCATGCCGTGCACCCGCAGCACCCAGTCCTCGGCCCGCACGCGCGGCACGCTCAGCGCCGTGTCGACCCGGTAGAAGTCCCGGTTGGGCGTGATGAAGCCGGGCGTGCCGTCCGCCGCGAAGTCCGCGCCGTCCGGGATGGCGGGGGCGGGCTTCGCGGGCGTCAGGTCGCCGACCGCCCGGCGCGAGCCCTCGACGTCGGTCCGGGTTCCGATGAACTGGCCGCCCACCCCGGCGAGCACGCTCGCGCCCGCCGCGATCAGGAACCCCCGCCGGCTCCGGCTACCGGCCTCGGGTCGGGAAGCGAGCCGGTGCAGCCACCGGAACACCACCACGCCCGCGATCCCGGCCGCGATCGGTGCGAGGACGCCGAGCCGGCCGACGTCGGGTCGGTAGAGGACGGCGGCGACCCCGACCACGCCGAGAACGGCCGCGAGGACCGTGCCGGGCAGCGGGTTGTCGCGCGAGAGCAGCCCCGCGACGACGGCGACACCCGCGATGACCACCGCCATGCCGATCAGCAGGACGAGCTTGTCGTAGGTGCCGAACGTGCGGACGGCGAAGTCCTTCAGCGGGGTGGGCGTGAAGTCGATCGCGGTGTTGCCGACGGCGAGGAACGGCGAAGCCGCAGGACCCGCCAGACCCGCGACGAGGTGCCCGACAGCCAGGGCGGCCGCGACACCGAGGATGCCGATCAGGGCAGCGGTCCAACGCTTCATGCCCTTGATTCGGCCCTCGGCGCGAACCGGTTCGATGATTCCGCGAGGACCGGGTGGCCGGCGCGCCGACCGGGCCGCGATCAGGCGAGGGCAGCCCGCAGCCGCGCCTCCTCGACCGACCAGTACCCGTGCTCGGCACCGTCCACCAGGATCACCGGCACCCGGTCCCCGTACTCGGCGCGGAGTTCGCGGTCGCCGTCGACGTCCCGCACGTCCCACGGCACCCCGAGCTCGCCGCAGATCCGCTCCAGATCCGCTCTGGCCTGCTCACAGGCATGGCAGTCGACCCGGCTCAACAACGTCACGTGGTGGCTCACGCCCACATCATCCCAGCGGCAGGCGCAACCGGGCGCGGGCGAGCTTGCCGGTGGGCGAGTGCGGCAGGGTCGAGGCGAACTCGACGACCGCGGGCACCTTGAACTTGGCCAGGCGGGCGGTGCAGTGGTCCTTCACGGTGTCCTCGGTGAGCTCCACGCCCTCGTCGAGCACGATCACCACCTTCACCGACTCCCCGGTCCGCTCGTCCGGCACGCCCACCGCGGCGGCCTCGGCGACCCCGTCCAGCTCGGCCACCACCTGCTCGACCTCGTGCGGGTAGACGTTGAAGCCGTTGACGATGATCAGGTCCCCCGCCCGGTCCACCAGGTGCAGGTCGCCGTCCTCGTCCAAATACCCGACGTCCCCGGTCCGGAACCAGCCCTCCGCGTCGGGCCCGTGCGCCCCGTCCGGCCAGTACCCGCTGAACAGGTTGTCGCCCTTCGCGGCCACCAGCCCGGTGCCCGGCTCGTCCTCGTCCTGGTCCAGCGGCCGCCCGTCGGTGTCCACCAGCCGCACCTGCACGCCCGGCAGCGCCCGGCCCACCGACCCCGGCTTGGGCACGCCGCCCACCAGGGTCGACGTCAGCACCGGGCCGGTCTCGGTGAGGCCGTAGCCCTCGTACACGGGCAGCCCCACGGCCTGCCGCATGGCGTCCAGCAGCCCGGCCGCCAGCGGAGCCGCGCCGGAGGTGAACAGCCGCACGGTGGCCAGGTCCTCGCGCAGGCGCTCCACGGGCTGCGCCAGGATCGCCTGGTACATCGGCGGCACGCCGACGAGCGTGGAGACCCGGTGCTCGCGGATGGCGGTCAGCGCGCCGTCCGGGTCGAAGCGCTCCAGCAGCACGGCCGTCGCGCCCGCGCCGGCCACCTGCAACAGGCCCGGCCCCAGGCCGTAGACGTGGAACAGCGGCAACGCCAGCAGCACGCGGTCGCCGGCGGTCACCGGGGCGGGGCGCAGGGTGGCGCACTGGTCGACGTTGGCCAGCAGCGCCCGGTGGGACAGCATCGCGCCGCGCGGCACGCCGGAGGTGCCGGACGTGTAGCCCAGCACGGCCAGGTCCTCGCCGGAGCCGATGGTCCGGAACTCCTCGCCGGGCACGAGTTCCGGTTCGGGGAGCACCTCGGCGTCCGAGCCGCCGCCGTCGCCGACGAGCAGCCGGGCGCCGCTGTCGGCGACCAGTCGCTGCAGCTCGCGGTTGGGCCGGCCGGGACCGGCGGGCACCACCACGCCGCCCGCGCGCAGGATGCCGAACACGGCCGCGCAGAACGCCGGGCCGGTGGGCAGCCGCACCACCACGCGGTCACCGGGCTCGACGCCCGCGTCCACCAGCCGGTGGGCTTCGCGGTCCACGAAGGAGTCGAACTCGGACCAGGTGTAACTATTCGCAGTCGTGACATCGACCAGTGCCACGTGCTTGGGTCCACGGTGCGCGGAGGCGCGAACCAGGTCGGCGACGTTGCGGGCGGAAGCGGTCAACTCGACCTCCTGGTGAACGACAGCGGACCTCTGCGCAGTCTGTCACGCGCGGGCGGCGTCAGGCAGTGCCGCCGAACGCGTCGCAGATTCGAGACCGGTTGCCGCTACCTACTACGGAGTAACAACACGTATGCTGCCCGGACGGCGACTCTCTGGAGGTGCCGCGAGCCGATGACCGCCAGGGCACGCGAGAACACGTTTGGCGAAGCCGAAAACCGGACAACAGTCGGCGAGGCCGGAAATCGGCCGACCTCCGGCGGAGACGGGAACCGGCCGACCTCCGGCGGAGTCGGCACCGGGGCGACCTCCGGCGGAGACGGGAGTCGGCCGACCTCCGGCGGAGACGGATACAAGACAACAGCCGGCCGAGTCGGCGCCGGCACCACAGCCGGCGCGGCCGGCACTCGGACGGCAGTCGGCGGAGCCGGAGGTCGGGCGGTCGGCAGCCGCCCGGCGCGGAGGCTCCGCTCGATGTGGAACGGGGGAGGGCGGTCCACCACGATCGAGAGCGCGGAGAGCAACGCGGCGGAAGAGCCGTGGGACCTCGTGCGTGCCGCCCAGGCCGGCGACACGGACGCGTTCGGCGCGCTGTACGACCGGTACGTGGACGTGGTGTACCGGTACGTGCTGTTCCGGGTCGGCGACCGGACCCTGGCCGAGGACGTGACCAGCGAGACGTTCCTGCGCGCGCTGCGCAGCATCGGGTCGATCAGCTACCAGGGCCGCGACGTCGGCGCCTGGTTCGTCACGATCGCCCGCAACATCGTGTTCGACCACGTGAAGTCCAGCCGCTACCGGCTGGAGATCACCACCGCCGAGCTGGCGGACAACCGCGAGGTCACCGGCGGTCCGGAGCAGGAGGTGCTGACCGACGCGGCCAACGCCGAACTCCTCCGCTGCGTGGCCCAACTCGGTGACGATCAGCGAGAGTGCATTACTCTGCGTTTCATCCAGGGCTTGTCCGTGGCCGAGACGGCCGCGAAGATGGGTCGCAACGAAGGCGCCGTCAAGGCCCTGCAACACCGAGCGGTGCGCCGCCTGGCCCAACTGCTGCCGAACTGGCTGCGGTGACCGGCGACGCACCGGTCGACCCCGCGTAACCCCGACACCGCCGGGGTCGTTACTCGGGGCAGGTACTCCTGACGAGTCGGTGCGGGATGGTGGGCAGAGGGATCACGCCGCTATGGCGTCACAGGCAGCGCGAGCAGTTCGCCCGCGCCGTCGACGCGCTGCCCGAGGACACCGACCCGGCGTTCGCCGACGAGTTGGCCGTCGTCACGCTGCTGCGGGAAGCCGCAGCGACGAGCGGGCCGGACGAGGCGACCAGGGCGCGGATGCGGGAACGGGTGCTCGGCGCGAGCCCGTCCCCGCCCACGAAGGTCGACCGGCGTCGTCCGCGCAGCGGAGCGCACGGTCGATTAGCCGTAGCCCTGGCCGCCGCGTTGTGCCTGGTGTTCTCGCTGGCCGGGATGAGCTTGCTGCTGTCCCGCGACGCGTTGCCCGGCGACGCGCTGTACGGCGTCAAGCGCACCGCCGAGTCGGCCTCGCTCGGCCTGACCTTCGGCGAGGAGTCCAAGGGGTACAAGCGCCTGGAGTTCGCCGCGGCCCGGGTCTCGGAGATGGAGACCATGGTCGACCGGTACCGCGACTCCGGCGGCGGCCCGCTGGGCGGCTACCTCACCGCGCTGGCCGACTTCGACGCCGACGCCGCGGCCGGTTCCCGCGTGCTGGCCGCGTTCGGGTCGGGCTCGGACCGGCGCGTCCTCGGCTCGCTGCGCGACTGGGCCACCTCCCACGCGGCCCGGCTGGGCGACCTGCGCGGCAGGCTGCCCGCCGACGCCGCGACCCGCGCCGGCGTGTCCGCGGACCTGCTCGGCCGGATCGCGCAGCGCGCCACCGACCTCGGCGCCCGCGAGCACTGCGGCACCGTCACGTCCGGGCAGTTCGACGAGATCGGCCCGGTGCCCGCGACCGACGACTGCGTCGTCGCACCCCCGGCGGCGCCGACCGCCTCCGCGACGGAACCGCCGTCCGCACCGGTGCCCACCGCCACCCCGCCCGCCGCCGCCCCGACCACGACCGCGCCGGCCCCGGCCCCGCCCACGGGCGGCGGCACCACACCCGGCACCGCCAACCCGACGCCGACGCTGCCGCTGCCCTCGGTGACGGTGACCGTGACACCACCCGTCCAGCTGCCGACGCTGTCGCTGCCCTCGCTGCCGCTGCCCGGTCTCACCGGCTGATCGCTACCCTGTCCCCATCGGACCGCGGGAGGCGCTGACGTGGCGAAAAGGCGTGTGGTGGAGGGCTCGGCCGAGCGGGAGAGGCTCGCCGAACTGGCGGGTGCGGCCTCGGCCGAGGCCGCCCTGGCCACACCCGCGCTCGAACCGTCGCCGGGAACCCCCACCGACCTGACCGCCGCCGCGTTCTTCGACGTGGACAACACGATGATGATGGGCGCGTCGATCTTCCACTTCGCCCGCGGCCTGGCGGCCCGCAAGTACTTCCGGAACTCGGACCTGGCCGGGTTCGCCTGGCAGCAGATCAAGTTCCGGGTGGGCGGCCGGGAGGACCCGCAGAGCGTCAAGGCCTCGCGCGAGCAGGCGCTGTCGTTCGTGGCCGGGCGTTCGGTGGCGGAGCTGGTCAGCCTCGGCGAGGAGATCTTCGACGAGCTGATGGCCGACAAGATCTGGACCGGGACGCAGGCGCTGGCGCAGATGCACCTGGACGCCGGCCAGCGGGTGTGGCTGGTCACCGCGACGCCGGTGGAGCTGGCCCAGATCATCGCCCGGCGGCTCGGGCTGACCGGGGCGCTGGGGACGGTGTCGGAGAGCGAGGACGGCATCTACACCGGCAAACTCGTCGGCGACCTGCTGCACGGCCGCGCCAAGGCGCACGCGGTGCGGGCGCTGGCCGCCAAGGAGGGCTTGGACCTGCGGCGGTGCACGGCGTACTCGGACTCGGTGAACGACGTGCCGATGCTGTCGGTGGTGGGCACGGCGGTGGCCGTGAACCCGGACTCGGGCCTGCGCGACACGGCCCGCAAGCGCGGCTGGGAGATCCGCGACTTCCGGACCGGGCGGAAGGCGGCCAGGATCGGCGTGCCGTCGGTGCTCGGCGCGGGTGCGCTGGCCGGCGCCATCGCGGCCGGGTTGGCCTACCGCCGCCGCGCGTGAGCGGTACGCACGGCTCCACGCGACGCCGCGGAAGCGGCGTGGGTCTTCCCCCCGGTGTGAGCCGAGCCCCGGCGTGATCGTCCACGAGGACGCGCAGGGGTGCCGGGTCAGCCCAGGAACACGTTCCGGCGCTGGGTGAGCAGGCGGTACAAGGTCTGCTGGATGGTCTCGCGGACCTGGTCGGTCAGGTTGAACACCAGCATCGGGTCGTCGGCGGCGTGCTCGTCGTACACGTCGGTCCGGATGGGTTCGCCGAACTCGATGTACCACTTCGAGGGCAGCGGGATCGCGCCCAGGGGGCCGAGGAGCGGGAAGAACGGGGTCACCGGGAAGTAGGGGAAGCCGAACAGCCGGGCCAGCGCCTTCAGGTCGCCGATCATCGGGTAGATCTCCTCCGCGCCCACGATGGAGCACGGGATGATCGGGACGCCGGTGTTCAGCGCCGCCGACACGAAGCCGCCGCGGCCGAAGCGCTGGAGCTTGTAGCGGTCCTTGAACGGCTTGCCGATGCCCTTGAAGCCCTCCGGCCACACGCCCACCAGCTGACCGGACCGCAGCAGGCGTTCGGCGTCCGGGTTGCAGGCGAGGGTCTGGCCGGACTTGCGGGCCAGCGCGCCCAGCACGGGGGTCTTGAAGACCAGGTCGGCGCCGAGCATCCGCAGGTGGCGGCGCGCCGGGTGGTCCGCCCGGACGGCGTACGCGGTCATGGTGGCGTCCAGCGGCAGGGTGCCGGAGTGGTTCGCGACGAGCAGCGCGCCGCCCTCGGCGGGCACGTTGTGCATCCCGATGGTCTCCACCCGGAACCACTTCTCGTACAGCGGCTTGAGCGGGGGCATCAGGAGGTGGTCGGTCAGGTCCGGGTCGAAGCCGAACTCGTCGACCTCGTAGTCGCCCCGGAGCCGGCGGCGGGCGAAGGCCAGCAGGTCCGCCAGGCGCTGCTCCCAGTCCGCCGGGGCCTGCTCGGAGGGCGCCGGACCGGCCTCGGCCGGTTCGGCCACCACCTCCGGTTTCGGCCGCCCCAGTTCCGGGGCGTGCAGCGGGATCACCCGTGCCCCTGCCACGTCCACCTCCTCGGCCGGTGTCACCGGAACCTGGCCGCCGCGCCGAGCACACCGCGCTCCACCGATGCCACCAGGTCCGGGTCGATCAGCGGGCGCATCGCCCGCCCGCTCACGTAGTCGTCGAACGCCTGCTGGGTGGTCCACCTCGGCGTGAAGCCGAACTCCCGCTTCAGCAGACCGGTGTCCACCACGCGGCCCCAGTTGAGGAACCGCATCTGGTCGGGCGAGAAGTCCACCAGCCGCGCGCTGCGGAAGAGCCTGCCCACGGTGGGCACGGCGGCGCTGGGCACCGGTAGCGGCAGCTTGCCCGCGCGGCGGATCGCCTGCGACAGCAGGAGTACCCCGTCGCCGCCCACGTTGAACACGCCGGGCAGGTCGTGCAGGGTGGCGCGTTCCAGCACGGCCAGCGCGTCCTCGGAGTGCAGCAGCTGCACGCGGGCGTCGTAGCCCATGATCGTCGGCACCACCGGCAGGGCGAAGTACCTGGTCAGCACGGTGTCGATGCGGGGGCCGATGAAGTTGGTGAACCGCAGCGCGGTCACCGCCACGTCCGGGCGGCGGCGCGCGAAGCCCCGCACGTAGCCCTCCACCTCGACGGCGTCCTTGGCGTACCCGCTGGACGGCAGGTCCTTCGGGCCCATTTCCTCGGTGAACACCGCCGGGTCGCGGGACGACGACCCGTACACCGCGCTGGTCGACTTCACCACCAGCTTGCGCACGTGCGGCGACTTCTGGCAGGCCGCCAGCAGCTGCATGGTGCCGATGACGTTCATCTCCTTCATCGCCGTGCGACCGGTCGGACCGGCCGGGTTGGCGGTCACCGACGCGTGCACGACCGTGTCGACGTGCGCGGTGGCGATGACCTTGGCGATGAGCGGGTTGCGGATGTCGGCGCGGACGAACTCGGCCCGGCCCATCCGGCGCAGCAGGTCGCGCGACGGCGGCTCGGTGTCCACGCCGAGCACCCGGTCGATGTCGGGGTTCGCGGCGAACCGCGCGGCGAGGTGGCCGCCGAGGAAGCGGCTGCAACCGGTGACGAGAACGACCTTGGGCGCCATGCGACTCCGTGCCTGGGGTGCGGTGCGACGTGCCTGGGGTTGCGTGCGACGGGTGGATGCTACCCAGGGGATCTGAGACCCGATCGTTCCACAGGCGCGGCCTTGACGCAGGTCACCGCCCCGCGGCCCGCGGGAGGGCGGCGAGCGGCGGCGGAAACCGCAGGTTGGGGGGCGAAAAGCAACGCCGGCCCTCCGCGTACGTGGAGGGCCGGCGCCGGAAAACCCGCTGGGGTTACTTGCCGCGCTTGCGACGCTGGACGCGGGTCTTGCGCAGCAGCTTGCGGTGCTTCTTCTTCGACATGCGCTTGCGGCGCTTCTTGATGACCGAGCCCATGCGGGGTCCTCACTCACTAGACGTTGGTCTTCTCCACGCGCCGGTGGAGACACCCGTCAGTTGGGCGCGCCGACACCAGGCACGAACGGCCTGTCAGTTTACCCGGCTGCCGGCGCCCGCCCTCACCCGGCGTCGAAGTAGGCGTTGCGCAGGTACTCGTGCACGGCCTTCTCGGGCACCCGGAACGACTTCCCCACCCGAACCGCGGTGAGTTCGCCCGAGTGCACCAGCCGGTACACCGTCATCTTCGACACACGCATCACCAGCGCCACCTCGGCGACGGTCAGGAACTTGACCTGGACCAGTGGTGCTCGATCGTTCTCCTCCGGCATGGATCACCGTGTCCTTCGACACGCGTCGTGCCGTCGGCTTCCCCACCGACGGTTCGACACGCACGTGCTCCCTTGAGGGTAACGGGACAGGTGGGACTGGTGCGACGGCCAATGGCGGTATCAATCCGCCTCGTGGTCCCGTCCCAGCTCCACCGAACGGTCCCGGGCGGCCTCGATGGCCGCCAGCATGGCCGCCCGGACGCCGTGCTTCTCCAGCTCCCGGATGGCCATGATGGTCGTCCCGGCGGGCGAGGTGACCGCCTCGCGGAGGATGACCGGGTGCTGGTCGTTCCGGTTCAGCATCTGCGCGGCCCCCACCGCCGACTGGATGATCAGCCGGGTGGCCAGGTCGCGCGGGATGCCCAGCAGGATGCCCGCGTCGATCATCGCTTCGACCAGGTAGAAGAAGTACGCGGGGCCCGAGCCGGAGAGCGCCGTGACGGCGTCCTGCTGGTTCTCCGGGACGCGGGCCACCTTGCCCACGGTCTGCAACAGGTCGTCGACCAGGTTCAGGTGCTCCGCCTGCGCGTACTTGCCCGCCGAGATGGCGCTCATCGCCTCGCTCACGACCATCGGCGTGTTCGGCATGACCCGGACCACCGGCGTCCCTTCGGGCAGCCGGCGCTCGTAGAGGCTCGTCGGCAGGCCCGCGCACAGCGACACAACCAACGTCCCGGGCCTGATGACGGGTGCCAACTGGTCCAGCAGCGGCTCGATGTCCTGGGGCTTGACGGCCACGACCACCACGTCGGCCCGCTGCGCGGCGGAGGCCACGTCCAGCCCTTCGACGCCGTACTGCTCGGTCAGCTCGGCAGCCCGCTCCGGGTGCTTCTCGGTGAACAGCAACTCCTCCGCCGGCCGACCACCTTGCAGCAGCCCGGACAGCAGCGCTTCCCCGATCTTCCCAGCCCCCAACACCGCGATCGTCGTCATACCGCCAAGCCTGCCACCCTCCCCCATTCGGCAGCCACGCAGTAACCCACCCGGTCCCGTCCGATGGATCCCCTACCTCCCTCGATGTCCCCATCCCTGCCCGTCCACACCCGCCACCCACGGCCAACGCACCACAGCCGCCCAACCCCCAGGCGCACGCCGCACAGACCCGTCGCCTCGTGTTCTCCCCGCATGGCCTGCCCGGAGGGCTACCGCGCTTGTCCTGGGGGTGCAAGCACGCTTCACCGCTTGCACCCCCAGGACAAGGGTGGTCGTCTTTGACAGGCCATGCGGGGAGAACACGACGCCCTTCGTTTTTCCTCCCCGGAGGCCTGCCAAGCGGCGAGCGTCGCTTTTTCTTTGACCGGCAGCGATCCAGCACCAAGTCGCCAACCGATCCCGCTAAAAGAAAAAGCGTCCTCGCCGGACGGGCAGGCCGCCAAGGATCCCATAAAACCAAAGCATAAAAGATGCGAGCAGGCCGTGCGTCATCCCCGCATGTCCTGGTCAAAGACAACCGCAGTTGTCCGGGGAATGCAAGCGAAAAGCGTGCTTGCATTCCCCGGACAACTGCGGTTCGCTGCGCGCAGGCCATACGGGGATGACACACAGCACGGCAGGAGTGTGCGTGGGCGCGCCTGGGTGCAAGCGCTTGCGCCTCAGCCGGCGGGCGTGAGGGCCAACTGGCGGGCCTGGCAGACGAGGCGGCCGGTCGAGTCGATCACCACGGCGTCCTCGTCGAACCACTGGCCGTGCACGGCGGTGCAGGACACCTGCACCCGCAGCCAGCCGGGAGCCGGATCGGCTCTGAGCAGCGCGGTCAACTGCACGGTCGGGGACCAGCCGAAACGGCCGAGGTTGAAGGTCACGGGCATGGAGATGTCGCCGGCGATGAGCGCGAAATAGGGGTCCGGGCGTTCCCCGAGAGGACGAACCCAAAGGCGCAGCACCAGCGGATCACCGGAGCGACCGGTGAGGAATCCCGCGCCTTCCTTGTCCAGCCGGACATCGCACACCGAGCCCAATTTGTACACACCGCCCGGCCCCAAATTCGCCAGGTCGACGGCATCCGCGGGCGGTGCGGCGGGAACGTCGGGGAGGTCCACGTAATCCGGGGTCTGCGACGGAATCCGGCCGACCGTGACCGTTGATTCGACGCAACTCCGGCCGCGTTGTTCCAGAGTGGACGAGACGATCGTGGCCGTGCGCCCCGCCTTGCGGATCTCGGTCCGCAGCAGCACGGGACCGACCTCCGGCGCGCGCAGGAACTGCGCGCTCACCGCCAGGGGGTTCAGGTCCTCCGTGCCGGGCATGGCCACCGCCGCCGAGTGCACCGCTGCCCGTGCCGCCAGCGCGAGCAGGAAGCCGCCGTGGGGTTTGGGGCCGATGGTCCACTCGGCGGGGAGGGTCGCGGTGTAGGTGCCGTCGCCCAACGGGCGCACGGCACTGGCTAGCGAGAACGACACGGAACTCCTCAAGAACGGCCGGCCAGCGAACGCAGGAAGAACGCCACGTTGGCCGGGCGTTCGGCCAGCCTGCGCATCAGGTATCCGTACCACTGCTCGCCGAAGGGGACGTACACCCGCACGACGTGGCCTTCGGCCGTGAGGCGGGCCTGTTCGGACGGGCGGACGCCGTACAGCATCTGGTACTCGAAGTCCTCCGGCGCCTTGTCGTGCCAACGGGCGCGTTCGGCGACGATCTCGATCAGCCTCGGGTCGTGGGTGGCGAACATCGGGTAGCCGCTCCCCGACAGCAGCACGTTCGCGCAGCGCACGTAGTTCAGGTCGACCTCGTGCGGGTCGGTGTGGGCCACGGACGCGGGTTCGGCGTAGGCGCCCTTGCACAGGCGGACACGGGAGCCCGCCAGGGCGCGGCAGTCGTCCAGCGTCCGCCGCAGGTAGGCCTGGAGGACGGCACCGGTCGACGGCCACGAGCGGTGCAGTTCGGCGAGCACGCGCAAGGTCGAGTCGGTGGTGGTGTGGTCTTCCATGTCCAGCGTGACGGTGGTCCCGCCCTGTTCCGCGGCGGCGCAGATGCGGGACGCGTTGTCCAGCGCGAGCCGTTCGTCCAGGGACTGGCCCACGGCCGACAGCTTGACGCTCACCTCGGCGTCGACCGCCAGCCCGGTGTCGTGCAGCTGGTCCAGCAGGGTCAGGTAGGACTGGACGGTCCGTTCCGCGAGCCCGCGGTCGGTGGTGTCCTCGCCCAGGTAGTCCAGGGTGACCCTCAGGCCGTTCTCGACCAGGTCACCGGTCACGTCGAGGGCCGACGCGACCGTCTCGCCCGCCACGAAACGGCGCACCACCTCGCGGCTGACCGGCGCGGTCGCGACGGCTCGCCGTACCGCGTCGTTGCCCGCGGCGGCGAGGATCAACGAGCGCAACGGATTCACGATCAAGACCCTAGTCGCTACTTGACGGGAAAGCAGCGGGTCAGAGGTGCAGGCGGGCGAAAAGCAGCGACTCGGCGAGCAGTTCGCGGCGCTCGACGGCTGTCCGCGCTTTGCGGGTGTTGACCTCCAGCACGACCTGCCCGCCGAAGCCCGAACGGCGCAGGCTCCGGCACAGTTCGGCGCAGGGCTGGTTGCCCCGTCCGGGGATCAGGTGTTCGTCCTTCGGCAGGCCCGTGCCATCGGCCAGGTGGACGTGGGCGAGGCCGTCACCCATCCGCTTGGCCAATTCCATCGTGTCCGCGTGCGCCGCGGAGGCGTGCGACAGGTCCAGCGTGTAGTTGCGGTGGCCGACGTCGGTCGGGTCGATGGACGGCCGGAACGCGGTGACCTGCACGGAACGGCCACGGCCGAGCTTGCGCCGCACCGGGAACATGTTCTCCACCGCGATGGCGACGCCGCTCTCGTCCTCCAGCTCGACCACCAGGTCGGCGAACCCCTCGGCGTACCGGCGCTGCCACAGGAACGGCGGGTGCACCACCACCGTGCGGGCTCCCAGCTCCTGCGCGGCCGCCACGCTGCGCCGCAGGCGCTCCGCCGGGTCCGGGGACCAGACGCGCTGGCTGATCAGCAGGCACGGGGCGTGCACGGCGAGCACGGGCACGGTGCGGTTCGCCAGCCGTCGCAGCGCCCCGACGTCCTGGCTGACCGGGTCGGCCCACACCATGACCTCGACGCCGTCGTAGCCGAGGTCCGCGGCGGCCTCGAACGCGGTGCCCGCCGGCTGCGGCCACACCGCCGCGGTGGACAGCCCGACCGGGATCAAGACTTCACCAGCAGCATCGCCGCTGGTGACACCGTGACGATCAGGCCGACCAGCACGGCCAGGATGGTGGTCTGGAGGTCGTCCGCGCGGCGGATCCTGCGCACCAGCATGACCAGCCCGACGGTGACCGCGAGCGCCACCACCAGCGCGGCGGGCGCGAGGGTCCGCCACAGGAAGCTGAAGCCCAGCCACAGCGCCGCGCCGCCGAGCACGCCGATCGCCAGCTGGCCGATCATGACCAGCCACTCCTTGCCCGGCGAACGGTCCTCGGGCTCCTCCGGGTCGACGTCGGCGAGCCCGGCGGGCTCCTCGTCGTCGAAGCCGGCGGCGTCCCGGCGCGGGTAGTCGTCCTCGTCGTCCTCCTCGTCCAGGTCGACGTACGGGTGGAACTGGGTGCTCTCCGGCTCGGCCGCGCGCTCCTCGTCCTCGTCGTCGCCGAACCAGTCCTCGGCGGACTGGTCGGGCAGCGGCTCCGGCAGCCGGGCCGGCGCGGGCGGCACGATCAGCACGGACTCGGTGGGCAGCGACTCCAGCGGCACGTTCGGCGTGAGCTTGTCGGTGATGCGCGGCAGGATCTCGGTCGCCGGCTCGCGCACCGGCGGCTTCCCGGCGGGCGGGGGTGCGCCGGGGCGCACCAGGTTCGCGCGGGACGCGTCGGCGGGCGGCGGCTTCAGCGCCCCCGGCGGCGGGCCGAGGCCCGCCTGCGGGACGTTCGGCTTCGGCGGGTTGGGCCGGGTGGGCTCACCGGCGTAGTCGTACTCGTCGCCGTCCGCGTACGCGTCGCCCGCGTAGTCGTCGACGATCGGCGGGACCTGGCGGGTCTCCTCGGCGGGGTTCGGCGCGGGCGGCACCCGGCGGCGGTCGGCCGGTGCCTGGTCCGGCCTGGCCGACGGGTCCAACCGGGCCGACGGGTCGAGCCGGCCGGCGGGGGACGTCGGCGGCGGGTCGAGCCGGGCGGCCGGCGGCTCGGGCCGGGCGTACGGCGGTTCGTGCCGGCCGGGCGGCTCGGGCCGGGCGTGCGGCGCACCGGCGGGCTGCTCGGGGCGGACCGAGGGCGTGGGCGGCTCCGGCCGGACCGGCGGCTGGTAGGCGGTGCGCTCGGCCTCGCCGGGGCCGGGGCGTCCGCGTTGCGGCAGCGGAGGGGCCGCGACCGGCGGGGGCAGCGGAGGCGCGGCGGAGGTGGGCGGTGCGGGTTCGTACCCGGACTCGTACCCCGGTTCGTCGCGCTCGTACCCCGGTTCGTCGCGGATCGGCAGCAGCCGGCCGCTGTCCGAGTTGACCCGGTCGATGATCGCCTGGGGAGCGGTGTCCGAGGCGTCCTCGGCGCGGCGGCGTCGCCGACGCGGCGTCACCTCGCCGGAGCCCCCGCCGTACTGGGCGAGCAACTCCGCGACGGTGCGCTGGGTCTGCTCCGACTCGCTCTCTCGACTCATCAACTCCACCGTGCCCCGTGGCGGCCAGTCCGTCCAGTGTCACCCGACCGCCGGCCGCGGGCCGCGGGGGTGTCCTGTCCCGCGCCGTCGTCCGACCCGTTGGTGTGATCCAGCCGACGCAGGATGACACCTTCCCGCAGCGCCCAGGGGCAAATCTCCAACTCGCCGAGTGACAGGGCTCGCATGGTGGCCTCCGCCACCAGGGCCCCCGCCACCAGCTGGTGGGCCCGGCTCGCGCTCACGCCCTCCAGCTCGGCGAGGTCGTGCGCGGACATCCGGGAGATGAAGCCGGTGAGTTGGCGCAGGCCGGCGTGGGTGAGCACGCGGCGGGCGCGGGGACCGGCCGACGACGGGGCGGCGCCGGTGAGCCGGGCCAGCGTCCGGAACGTCTTTGACGTCGCAACCACCCGATCGGGCGAACCCACCCGCCGCAGCTTCTTCGCCACCGGGGCGAGCTGGTCGTCCAGCCACTCGGTGGTCTCGTTGATCTCCGCCCGGCTCGGCGGGTCGTGCCGGAACCGGGTCCGGGTCAGCCGGCCCGCGCCCAGCGGCACCGAGAACGCCTCCTCGGGCTTCTCGTCCACGCCGACCGCGAGCTCCAGCGAGCCGCCCCCGATGTCCAGGCTCAGCAGCCGCCCGGCGGACCACCCGTACCAGCGGCGCACCGCCAGGAACGTGTAGCGGGCCTCGTCCTCGCCGGAGAGCACCTCCAGCTCCACGCCGGTCTCGCTGCGCACCCGGTCGAGCACCTCGGCCGAGTTGCCCGCCTCGCGCACCGCCGACGTGGCGAACGCCATCAGGTCCTCGCAGCCCAGCCGGGCCGCCGACGCCTTGGTGGCCGCGACGGTGCGCACCAGCTGGTCCGCACCCGCCTTGGTGAGCAGCCCGTTGCCGTCGAGCTGCTCGGCGAGCCGCAGCACGGACTTCTCCGAACTCATCGGCGTCGGGTGGGCACCCCGATGGGCGTCCACCACCAAGAGGTGGACGGTGTTGGACCCGACATCAAGCACCCCTAGGCGCACGGCGTGCACCGTACCCGGTCGGGTGGGTCAGGACTCGAACTTGTAGCCCAGTCCGCGCACGGTCACCAGGTGGCGCGGCGCGGACGGGTCGGGTTCGATCTTCGAGCGCAGCCGCTTGACGTGCACGTCCAGCGTCTTGGTGTCGCCGACGTAGTCCGCGCCCCACACCCGGTCGATGAGCTGGCCCCTGGTGAGCACCCGGCCGACGTTGCGCAGCAGGTACTCCAGCAGGTCGAACTCCTTCAGCGGCAGGTTGACCTCGCCGCCGTCCACCGTCACGACGTGCCGCTCGACGTCCATCCGGACCGGCCCCGCCTCCAGGACCTGCGGCAACAGCTCCTCGGACTCGCCGCCCCGGCGCAGCACGGCGCGGATCCGGGCGATCAGCTCGCGCGCCGAGTACGGCTTGGTGACGTAGTCGTCCGCGCCCAGTTCCAGACCGACCACCTTGTCGATCTCGCTGTCCCGCGCAGTGACCATGATCACGGGCACGGCCGAGCGGGCGCGCAGCTGCTTGCACACGTCGGTGCCGCTCATGCCGGGCAGCATCAGGTCGAGCAGCACGATGTCGGCGCCGTTGCGGTCGAACTCCTCCAGCGCCTCCTGGCCGGTGGCCGCGAGGGCCGCGGTGAAGCCCTCCTTGCGCAGCAGGAAGGCGAGCGGATCGGCGAAGGACTCCTCGTCCTCCACGATGAGCACCCTGGTCACAGCTCTCCTCCGGGTTTGCCCGCGCCGGTCGGCACAGGGACTGCGAGTTCCGGCTTGGGCAGGTCGGCGGTGCGCTCGTCCCGGTCGGGGTGCGCCGGGATGCGCAGGGTGAACGTGGAGCCGGTGCCGGGCAGGCTCCACAGCTTCACCTCGCCGCCGTGGTTGGCGGCGACGTGCTTGACGATGGCCAGGCCGAGCCCGGTGCCGCCGGTGGCGCGCGAGCGGGCCTTGTCCACCCGGTAGAAGCGTTCGAACACGCGGGTCTGCTGGTCCTCGGCGATGCCGATGCCCCGGTCGGTGACCGCGATCTCCACGAAGCCCCCGACCAGCTTGCGGCTGACCGACACCGGGCTGCCCGGCGGCGAGTACGCGACCGCGTTGTCCAGCAGGTTGCTCAGCGCGGTGACCAGCAGCGTCCGGTCGCCCTCCACCTCCAGCCCGCTCGGCTCGTCGGTGGCGACCTCGATGCCGGCGGACTCGGCGGCCAGCTTCGAGCGGCTCATCGCCTCGTTGATCACCACGTCCACCTCCACCCGGTGCAGCTCGGGCAGCTTCTCCGCGCCCTGGAGCCTGGACAGCGCGATCAGCTCGGTGACCAGGGTGCCCAGCCGGGTGGCCTCCTGCATGATCTTGGCGCTGAACCGGCGCACCTCCTCCTGGTCGTCGGCGGCGTCCAGGACGGCCTCCGCGAGCAGGGCGAGCGCGCCGACCGGGGTCTTGAGCTCGTGGCTGACGTTGGCCACGAAGTCGCGCCGGGTGGCTTCCAGGCGGACCGCCTCGGACTCGTCGGAGGCGTCCACCACGACGAAGCCGTCGGTGATCACCTTGACCTTGGCGTGCACCGCCTCCGGCTGGCGGCCCTTGACCTCCAGCGAGGACAGGTCGACGTGCACCACCTCGCCGGTCTGCCGGGACAGCTCGGCCGCCCGCCGGGCCCGGTCGTCGACGCGGTTGTTGCGCACGACGCCGAGTTCCTCGGCGCGCGGGTTGTGCAGCACGACGTCCCCGAACACGTTGAGGACGACGATGCCGTCGTGGGAGGACTGGACCACCATGGCCATGAGGTCGGCGACGGTGAGGCCGGCGGGGCGTTCGGTGCGGGGGGCGGTGGCCCGGCCGACCAGAAAGGCCGCGCCGCCGATCAGCAGAGCGCCGATCGACAGGACGAGGTAACCCGTTGCGGTCACGGACGCATCGTAAGCAGGTCAGGCCGGGTGCGGCCTAGCCCGCAGGCGTGGTTCGTGATACCGGCGACACCGTCCGGCACCGATGTTTTCTTCCAGGACGGTTTCAGTTCACCCAATCGTGTCCGACCGGGTGGGGTCCTGTTCGGACAGCGTCCGCCGGGCGGACGCCCGGTCCTCGTTCAGGTGTCGCCCGGACGACGTACCGGAAGTCGGCGGGCGGGGCGACGGGCACGCGGACGCGCGAAGGGGGACGGCCCGGCGGGCCGTCCCCCTTCGGCGATCGGTGCCTACCTGCCCTGGTTGGCCACGGCCTTGATCGCGTTCGCCGCCGCGTCCGGATCCAGGTAGGTGCCGCCGGGGTTGAGCGGCTTGAGGGCCTCGTCCAGGTCGTAGCGCAGCGGGATGCCGGTCGGGATGTTCAGGCCGGCGATGTCGTCGTCCGAGATGCCGTCCAGGTGCTTGACCAGCGCGCGCAGCGAATTGCCGTGCGCGGCGACCAGCACCGTCCGGCCCGCGCGCAGGTCCGGCACGACCGCCGACTCCCAGTACGGGATCATCCGCTTCACCACGTCCAGCAGGCACTCGGTGAGCGGCAGGTCGGGGCCGAGGTCGGCGTAGCGCGGGTCGGCGTCCTGGCCGAACTCGGCGCCCGGAGCGATCGGCGGCGGCGGGGTGTCGTAGGACCGGCGCCAGAGCATGAACTGCTCCTCGCCGAACTCCGCCAGGGTCTGCTTCTTGTTCTTGCCCTGCAGCGCGCCGTAGTGCCGCTCGTTGAGCCGCCAGTCGCGGCGCACCGGGATCCAGTGGCGGTCGGCCTTGTCCAGCGCGAGGTTGGCCGTGGCGATGGCGCGGCGCAGCAGCGACGTGTGCACCACCTCGGGCAGGATGCCCGCCTCCCGCAGCAGCACGCCGCCGCGCTCGGCCTCCTTCACGCCCTTCTCCGACAGGGGGACGTCCACCCAGCCGGTGAACAGGTTCTCCGCGTTCCACACGCTCTCGCCGTGGCGGAGCAGCACCAGGGTTCCGACAGCCATGGCCGCAAGCCTGCCAGATGACCGCCGGTGGGCGGCATCCGCTGTGACGGCCGACGCTGGATCGATACCGTTGACCTCGAGCTAACTGGAGGTCATAGCGTCGCACCCGCTGATGAGGAGGGGTACCCATGACCTATCTGGTGACCGGCGCGACCGGGCGGGCGGGACGGCACGTGGTGGCGCACCTGCTGCGGGACGGGCACCGGGTCCGGGCGCTGACCCGCGACCCGGCGCGGGCCGACCTGCCCGGGGTGGAGGTGGTGCGCGGCGACCTGACCGATCCGGGCACGTTGGAGGAGGCGTTCGCGGGGGTCACCGGCGTGCACCTGCTCACCGTGGGCGGTGACGACTACGCGACGTTGACCACCGGGCCGGAGATCGTGGCGCTGGCCGCGGCCTCCGGGGTGCGGCGGGTGTCCGTGCTGTGGAACGGGGTGCCGGGGCCGGTGGAGGAGGCCGTCGAAGGCAGCGGGCTGGAGTGGACGGTGCTGCAGCCGACGGACTTCATGGGCAACACGTTGACGTGGGCCGAGCGGATCCGGGCGACGGGGGTGGTGGACGAGCCGTTCGCCGACGTGCGGACGGCCGTGGTGGACGAGGGCGATGTCGGCGCGGTCGCGGCGGCGGTGCTCACGCGGGAGGGGCACGCGGGGCGGCACTACCCGCTCACCGGGCCGGAAGCGTTGTCGCCGCGGGAGAAGCTGGCGCTCATCGGCACGGCGATCGGGCGTCCGCTGACGTTCCAGGAGCTGTCCCGCGACCAGGCCCGCGAGCGGTCGCGGCAGGCCGGCCTGTCCGCCGAACTGGTGGAGCTCCTCCTGTCGTGGCACGGAGATCCGCCGCCCGAGGCGTACACCGTGACGTCGGCGGTGCGGGACGTGCTGGGCCGTCCCGCGCGGTCCTTCGCGTCCTGGGCGGCCGAGCACGCCGCCGCGTTCCGCTAGCGCGCCCTTCGGTCGGCCCACCGCTCGGGGAGGTTCCGCGCGCGTTGCGCTTCACCTTGCTGTGACGCGGCGAGGCCCCCGGCAGGTGGCCGGGGGCCTCGCCGGCACGTCGGGGATCAGCCGCCGAGGGGGCCGAGCACCGGGGCGAGCAGCTTGGTCACGGGCGTGAGCAGGCCGCCCACGCTCGCGTTGCCGCCCAACACGCCCAGCGGGTTGGCCTGGGCGGCCGGGGCGGTGAGGATGAGAGCGGCCGTCGTCGCCACGACGAGCTTGCCGAGGGTGCGCATGTGAACTCCGAACAGTCAATGTGCAGGAACAACCGAACATGCTCGCGGTGGCCGGCCGGCCCTGCGACCCGAAGCCCGATGATCGACCCGTCCGGGTGACGGGGTCCGCGGTCGCGCGGTCCGGCCCGCGATCGCGCCACCACCCCTCCGGACGGCGGCGGTCCGCAGTTCTGCGCCTTCGTCCACGCCCCGATGCCGGACGATGTCCGGGAACGGAGGGCGGACGTTGCCGGACTCGGACTTCTTCATCTCCTACACCAGCGAGGACCGCGCGTGGGCGGAGTGGATCGCGTGGCAGCTCGAGCAGGACGGCTACCGCGTGCTCATCCAGGCGTGGGACATGGTGCCGGGCAGCAACTGGGTGCACCGGATGCAGGCGGGCGTCCGGGAGAGCAGCCGGACCGTCGCCGTGCTGTCCCGGACGTACCTGTCCTCGGTGTACGGCCAGGCCGAGTGGCACGCGGCGTGGCGCGACGACCCGTTGGGCGAGCGGCAGCAGTTGCTCGTGCTGCGCGTCGAGGACTGCGAGCGCCCCGGTCTGCTCGGCGCGGTCGTGTCGGTCGACCTGTTCGGCGTCGACGAGGCCGCGTCCCGCAGGCGGCTGCACGAGGCGGTGCGCGGCGCGCTCACCGGACGGCTGAAACCGTCGGTGCCGCCCGGTTTTCCGGGTGGGCCGAGGGCGGTCACCGTGCGGCCGCAGTTCCCCGGCGCGTTGGCGGAGATCTGGCACGTGCCCGCGCGCAACCCGGCGTTCACCGGCCGGGAAGCCGAACTGTCGTTGCTGCACAAGGCTTTCCGAACCGGTGCGACCGTGCACGCGCTGCTCGGCATGGCGGGCGTCGGCAAGTCGCAGCTCATGGTCGAGTACGCGCACCGGCACTCGGCCGACTTCGACGTGGTGTGGTGGATCCCCGCCGAGGACCCCGCCCTGATCCCCGACCACCTGGCCGCGCTCGGCCGCGAGCTGGGTGCGCCCGACGGCGCGCTGACCGGGCTGCGCGACCGGCAGCGGTGGCTGGTGGTGTTCGACGACGCGGACGACCCGGCCGCCGTGCGCGACCACCTGCCGCCCGGCTCCGGCCTGGTGGTGGTCACCACCCGCCGCAACGGTTTCCGGGCGCTCGGCGAGGTGGTGGAACTCGGCGTGCTCGACCGGCCGGACAGCGTCGCCCTGGTCAGGCGCCGGCTGCCGGCGGTGTCCGGCGAGGACGCCGACCGGCTGGCGGCGGCGCTGGGCGACCTGCCGCTGGCGATCGAGCAGACCTCCGCCTACATGGACGTCACCGGCGTCCCGGTGCCCGGCTACCTGGAACTGCTGCGCACCGACGCGGCCGCGCTGATCCGCCAGGGCCACGTCCGACACCACCGGGGAACCCTTGCCACGCTGTGGAACCCGGCCCTCCGCGCGTTGGCGCGCGAGCACCCGGCGGCCCGGCAACTGCTCGGCGTGCTGGTCCACCTCGCCCCCGAACCGGTCCCGCTGGACCTGTTCACCGCACACCCGGAGGTGCTGCCGCCGCCGCTGGCCGCGGCGGTCACCCGGCCGGTCGAGTTCGCCAACGCCGTCGGCGCGCTGGTCGACCACTACCTGGTCCGCCGCACGGCCGGCGAACTGCGGTTCGCGCACGACCTGGTGCGGCACTCGGTACGGGTCGCGCTGTCCCGCGAGCACGACGACGCGCCGGGGCTGTCGGGGATGCGGGTGCCCGGACCGTTCACCGACATGCCGCTGATCGCGCTGGACCTGCTGGCCGCGCACCTGCCCGGCCGGATCGCCGACGCACCGGAGGACCTGTCGCGCTGGCAGGCCCTGCTGCCCCACGTGCTGGCCGCGTGCGCCGCCGACCACCCGACCTCGGCCACCGCCTGGCTGCTCGACCGCGCGGCGACGTTCCTGCACGTCCACGACCGTCCCGAGGAAGCCGAACCGCTGTTCGCGCGGGCCGTGGCGATCGCCGAGACCGTCTACGGGCCGGAGCACCCGAACGTCGCCACCTGCCTGACCAACTACGGCGGCCTGCTGCGCGACCTGGGCCGCCCCGCCGATGCCCTGCCCCTGCTGGAACGCGCCCGCGCCGTCGACTCGGTGTCCGAGCCCGGACCCCGTTCGGTGGCCGCCAACCTGAGCGGCATCGGGCTCGTGCTGCTGGACCTGGGCCGGCCGGGCGAGGCGCGCCCGGTGCTCGAAGACGCGTTCGCCATCACGCTGGAGGCCAACGGGCCCGGCCACCCCGACGTCGCCGTCGCACGGCGCAGGCTGGAGGCCGCCGCCGAGTCCGAAGCGGCGGCGGCCTATCACCGGCGGAGCCCCCCTCTCGCCCGGAAGCGCCTACGGGGGTGAGCGCTGACGACCTCACCCGTCCGGTCTCGACGGGACGGGCCTCGGCGCCGTGGTGTGACGCGGAGCGGCCGACGCTCGGCCGGGACCGATGGAGGCCCCGGCAGTGGACCACTGCCGGGGCTGTCGCCGATCACCCGGTCAACTGGCCTCGCGCGCCCGCAGGTCCTTCCGCAGGATCTTGCCCGAGGCCGACTTCGGGATGGCTCCGATGAACTCCACGACGCGCACCTTCTTGTGCGGCGCCACGTGTTCCGCCACGAACGACATCACGCCGTCGGCGTCCAGGGCAGCTCCCGCCTGGAGCACGACGAACGCCTTGGGCACCTCTTCGCCCTCGCCGTCGCGCACCCCGACCACGGCCGCGTCGGCGATGTCCGGGTGGGTGAGCAGCAGCGCCTCCAACTCGGCCGGCGGCACCTGGTAGCCCTTGTACTTGATCAGCTCCTTCACCCGGTCCACGATGCTGACCAGGCCGTCGGAGTCGATCACGGCCACGTCGCCGGTGTGCAGCCAGCCCTCGTCGTCCAGCGTGGCCGCGGTGGCGTCGGGGTCGTTCAGGTAGCCCTTCATCACGTTCGGGCCGCGGCACCACAGTTCGCCTCGTTCGCCGACGCCCACGTCCTCGCCGGTCGCCGGGTCGACGAAGCGGCACTCCATGTTCGGCGCGATGACGCCGACCGTGCCGACCGAGATGTCGTCGCGGTCGTCCGGGATGGCGTGGCTGACCGGGCTCATCTCGGTCATGCCGTAGCCCTGCGAGACGCGGCAGCCCAGGCGCTTGGCCACGGCCGCCGCCAGGTCGACGTCGAGCGGGGCGGCGCCGGAGAAGACGGTGTCGATGCCGGACAGGTCGTACTGGTCCACCAACGGGTGCTTGGCCAGCGCCACGGCCAGCGGGGGCGCGATGTAGACGCGGTCGGTGCGGTGGTCCTGGATCACGCGGAGGAACTCGGGCAGCTCGAACTTCGGCAGCGTGACCACGGTCGCGCCCACGTGCAGGCCGTTGTTCATCAGCACCTGCATGCCGTAGATGTGGAAGAACGGCAGCACGGCGAGGATGCGGGTGGTGTCGCCGACCTTCAGCAGCGGGCCGCACTGCACGATGTTCGCGACCAGGTTGCGGTGGGTCAGCATGACGCCCTTGGCCCGCCCGGTGGTGCCGGAGGAGTAGGGCAGCACGGCCACGTCCTCGGCCGGGTCGATGCTCACCCCGGGCACCGGGCCGGTCGAGCCGAGCAGCTCGGTGAGGCTCGGGTAGCCCTCGGCCCGGTCCAGCACCACCACGTCGGCGACGCCCGCCCGCGCCGCCCCCGGAGCGGCGTTGGGCAGCAGCACGGACACCGTGAACAGCATCTTCGCGCCCGCGTCGGTCAGCTGGTGCGCCACCTCGTCCGCGGTGTACAGGGCGTTGATGGTGGTGGCGGTCGCGCCGGCGCGGAGGATGCCGTGGAAGACGACCGCGTAGTACGGGGTGTTGGGGCTGAGGATGCCGACCACGTCGCCCTTGCCGATGCCCCGTTCGGCCAGCGCCGCGGCGAGGCGGTCGACGGCTCCGGCGAGCTGGGCGTAGGTGAGGGACGCGCCTGACGAACCGTCGACCAGCGCCACCCGGTCCGCGCGGTCGCCGAGGTCGGCGAACAGCAGCTCGTGCAGCGAGACGTCGGGGAGGTCGACATCGGGGAACGGACTGCGGAACACCATGCGGCAGCCTCACTTACTCGTTGGTAATGCCGATCTCGCCATCGTGAGCCACGACACATCGCCGGTCAAGGAAATCCGATGATCACAACGGCGTTACGCAGCTACGCCGATACCACTCGAATGGAGTATCGCCGGCTCTTGTGGTGATCGACGGCCATCTGCCAAGTTGACAGAGCCGAACGGGTCGGCTCCCACGCACTCCGACGACCTGCTCGGCACCACCGCGGTTTGCCATCCCCCCGTCGAACCGCGGGCCCGCTGGGATCGTCGGGCTCCCCCCGCCCGGATCCACCAGCAGCGGGGAACTGACGTGGGGCGGCTTGAGCTCGTGACTCCCCCTCTCTCCCAAGCCGCCCCGCGCTCCCGCGCGCTGTCACTCCCGGTAGCTCTTCGCCCGGCAGCCCGCCTCGTCCGGGTATCAGGGCGTGACCGCGGCCCGCCGCCGACGCCGCCACACGAGGTACCCGATCAGCGGCGTGCCGAGCACCAGGGCGAACGGCAGAGCCGCTCCGATCACGACGAGCAACCACGCCACCGCGCCCACCAGCGCGTCCCAGCCGCCCGCCAGCGCGGTCAGGAAGTTCTCCTCCTCCGGCACGCCGGGCGTGGTGCCCGAGGACCGCACGGTCACGGTCAACGTCGACATGGCGACCTGTCCCTTGAGCGAGTCGTAGCGCCGCTGGAGCGACTCCAGCTCGGACTGCCGCTTGGTCAGCTCGGACTCGATCTGGGTGATCTCCGAGGTGGTGGAGGCCCGCTCCAGCAGCCCGCGCACCCGCTCCACACTGGCCCGCTGGTTCGCCAGCCGCGCCTCGACGTCCACCACCTGCTCGGTCACGTCCTCGGTGCGCACCTCGCGCCGCGCCACGTCCACGCCGGACAGCTCGGTCAACGACTTGAGCACCGCGTCGAGCCGGTCCCCGGGCACCCGCAAGGTCACCGTGCCGTGGTTCTTGGTGGCGTTCTCCTGCGCCGGGAACCCGCCCTCCGCGATGGCCAGTTCCTTGACCTTCGCCAACACGGTCGTGACGTCGGGCGTGCGCAGCTCCACCGACGCGGTGCGGATCAGCTGCCGGTTCTGCGCGACCGACTCGGCCGCCGTGTTCTCCTGCTGCGCCCCCGGCGGGCTCTTGGTCTGCGCGCCCGCACGGCCCGGCGTGGCCTGCTCGGCCTGCGGCGCGACGGCCGCCTGGGAATCACCGCCGCCGTCACTCGACGAACACCCGGCCAACGCCAGCAACGCCAGCGCCGCTATCGCGAATCCCGCCCGTCTGCCCATGGTCCCCTCCTGTGGTCGCGTCCCCCGTGGGACGGACCTCGGCAGGGGGCCAGTTGCCCGGCGACGATCACGATTAGGACACCGGGCGCGTTCTCAGGACTCGGACACCAGGTGCTGGAACGCCTTCAGGTTGGCCAGCGACTCCCCGCGCGAGACCCGCCAGTCCCACTCGCGCCGGATCGCTCCCTTGAACCCGATCTCCAGCAGCGTGTTGAAGTCCCCGTCGGCCGCTTCGACGACCTGTCCCAGGACGCGGTCCAGCTCATCCGCCGTCACGGCGTGCAGGGCGATCCGACCCACCAGGTAGATGTCGCCACGAGCGTCCAACGTGTAGTGCACGCCGTAGAGCTTCGCGTTGCGCCGCAACAAGAACCGGTACACGTCCTGGTGCGCCTCGTCCGGCTTGCGGCACACGAACGCCTCCACCACCAGCGCGTGCCGGCCGGCCACCAGCCAGCAGTTGGTCTGCAGCTTCTTCGTGCCCGGCAGCGTCACGAAGAACTTCCCCGGCTCCGGGTGCTGGTAAACCAGCTCCCGTTCGTCCAGAGCGGACCCGACGACCTCGTCCACGCTCAAGCGAAAACCTCCTCGCGGAACACGTCCCGTGCCTGGGCGTACCCCGCCAGCAGTGAATCAGTCGTGCGCTCCCAGGAGAACCGGCGGGCGTGCCCGACCGCGTTGGCGGCCAACTCCTCCCGGTACGCGCGGTGCAGCACGAGGGACTCCAGCGCGCGCGCCCACGGGCCGGCCTCGTGCCCTTCGACCAGCAGGCCCGACACGCCGTCCCGGACGGCCACCGGCAGCCCGCCGACCGCCGCCGCGACCACCGGTGTGCCGCACGCCTGCGCCTCCAGCGCCACCAGCCCGAACGACTCGTTGTAGCTGGGCACGGCGACCACGTCGGCCGCCCGGTACACCTCGGCCAGCGCCTCGCCGCCCTGCGGCGGCAGGAACCGCACCACGTCCGCGATGCCCAGCTCGGCGGCCAGCCGCTTCAGCTCGGCGGGCGTCTTCACCCCGGAGCCGGACGGTCCGCCGACGATCATCACCACCAGCCGATCGCGCAGCCGCGGCGCGTGGAACAGCAGCTCGGCGGCGGCCCGCACCAGCACGTCCGGGGCCTTCAGCGGCTGGATGCGCCCCACGAACGCGAGCACCACGGCGTCCGGGCGCAACCCGAGCGCGGACCGCGCGGCGCCCCGGTCGCCCGGGGTGAACCGGTCCAGGTCCACGCCCGGCGGCACGACCATCACCTTCGCCGGGTCCGCGTCGTACAGCTTGATCAGCTCTTCCGCCTCGACCTCGGTGTTCGCCACCAGCCGGTCGGCCTCCGCGGCCACCTGCTCCTCGCCGATCAGCCGCATCCGGGGCTCCGGCAGGTCGCACGAGGCGAGGTTCGCGTTCTTCACCTTGGCCAGCGTGTGCGCGGTGTGCACCAGCGGCACCGCCCAGCGTTCCCGCGCCAGCCAGCCGACCTGGCCGGACAGCCAGTAGTGCGAGTGCACCACGTCGTAGTGGCCCGGCTCGTGCCGTGCCTCGGCCCGCAGCACGCCCGCGGTGAACGCGCACAGCTGGCCCGGCAGCTCCTCCTTGCCCAGGCCCTCGAACGGCCCGGCCACCACGTGCCGCACCTTCACGCCCGGCGCGAGTTCGGCGACCGGCGGCAGCTCGGAGGAGGTGGCGCGGGTGAAGATCTCCACCTCGATGCCGCGCCGCGCCATCCGGGTGGCGGTCTGCACGATGTAGACGTTCATGCCGCCCGCGTCGCCCGTGCCGGGCTGCTCCAGCGGCGAGGTGTGCACGGACAGCACCGCGACCCGCTTCACCGGCCGACCTCCGCGACGAACGCGGCCAGGTCCGCGGCGAACCGCTCGGGGCGCTCCAGGAACGGCGTGTGCCCGATGCCCTCGTACCAGCGCAACTCGGCTCCGGGGATGGTGGCCGCCGCGTACTCGCCGGCGGCCGGGTCGACCACCTCGTCGGCGGTCCCGTGCACCACCAGTGTCGGCTTGTCCACCGCCTCGAGCACCTCGGCGCTGCCCACGTCCCGCCGGAACAGCTCGCCGCGCACCCGTGACGGCACCCGCAGCGCGGTGCCCAGCAGGCGCTGCACCGCGTCACCGGGCAGACCGGGCGCCTGCTCGACGCAGAACCGGTGCAGCGCCGGCACGGCCACCGCCGGGTCCTCGGACAGCGCGGCGGGCAGCGCCTCGCGCATCACCCGGCCGCTGCGCCCACCCGGCCGGTCGCGGCCGATCTCGGTGATCGCGCCCACCAGCACCAGGCCGTCCACCTCGGACGTGCCGTGCGCGCGCAGGTAGTCGGCGATCACCAGGCCGCCGTAGGACCAGCCGACCAGCACCGCCGGACCGGTGTGGTCGAGCACGGTGCGCAGGTCGTCGGCCCACGTCGCGGAGTCCCGGTAGCCGGTGTCCGGCACCTCCGACTCGCCGTGGCCCCGCAGGTCGACCGCGTGCGCGTGGAAGGCCGGGTCCGCGAGCTGGTGCGACCACGCCTCCCCGGACTGCGCCCAGCCGTGCACCAGCACCACGGCCGGGCCGTGCGCGGGCCCCGCCTCGCGGACGGACAGCCGCACGCCCTCGGCGGTGAGGAGAGAAGTCAGCACGCCCATTCACAACGCGCGCGCCGACTCATCACTTCCCGATGTATGCGCACATCACAACACCGGTCCGGGTCAGAGCGCGGACATCGTCTGCCACTGCGACCACGGGATCTGCCAGTCGTACCAGTCGTACTGCGCGGGCAGCGTGGTGATCGAGCCGGTGACCTCCACCGGGTCGCCCACCAGGGCGCTGTCGTAGTACGCCTTGGCGTCGGCCTCCAGCAGGTTCGCGCAGCCGTGCGAGGTGTTGTTCCGGCCGATGTTGGCCGCGTTGTCGTTGTTCTCGTGGATGAACTCGCCGTGGTTGGAGAACCGGACGGCCCACTTCTTCAGCACGTTGGTGTAGCCGTAGCGCGGGTTGTCGAAGCTGAACTGCGGGTCCTTCTGCATCACCACGAACGTGCCGTTCGGGGTGGTCAGCTCCGCGTCGGCGTCCTTGCCGAACGACGCCGGGTAGGTCGCCACGGTCGCGCCGTCGCGCTGCACCACGAGCTGGTGCGACGGGGTGTCGATCTTCACGACCTGGTTGCGGCCGATGGTGAAGTCGCTGGTCACATCGGCCTTGCCGTACGCGCCGCCGCCGTAGGGGACGCCGTAGAGCTTGGCCTCGACGTGCACCTTCGTGTTCGCCGGCCAGTACGTCTCGGGCCGGTAGTGCACCTCGCGGGAGTTCAGCCAGGCCCAGCTGCCCTTGACGTTGGCCGAGTTGGTCACGGTCAGCGCCTTCTCCGCACTGGCCCGGTCGGCCACGTCCGCCTCGAACCGGACCATGATCGGGATCGCGACGCCGACCGTCTGGTCGTCGCCGGGGAACAGCGTGGCACGCACCTGCGAGGCGGCGTTGAGCGTGGTGAACGCGCCCTTGAGCTCGACCTTCCTGCCGTCGGTGCCGGTGGCCTGGCCCGCGTAGGTGTAGCTCTTGCCGAAGCCGAGCGGCTCGGCGCTGGCCCAGGTCTTCTTGTCCGGGCCGAGCTTGCCCTCCACCGGCTCCCCCTCCGGGTTCGCCAGCGTGACCTGGTCGATCGTGCCCTCGGCGACGCTGACCTGGACCGGCACGTTGACCGGCACCTCGGTCGCGCCGTCGGCGGGGACGGTGGTGAACTTCGCCACCGGCGGCTTGTCGCCGCCCTCGGGCTTGGCGTCGCCCGGTGCCACCTGGGCGGAGCAGCCGGCGAGGACCACCACACCCAGCAGCAGGGCCGTGAGTTTCTTGCGCACTGTTCGACCTCCCGAACGAAGGACGTGCACGGGGGCTTTCGGTGCGAGTGATCCGCAACACACACCTAGGATCACCGCTGTGACCCGTCCTATCGCAGTCGTCACCGGAGCCAGCGCGGGAATCGGTGAGGCCACCGCCCGCAGGCTCGCCGCCGAAGGCTTCCACGTCGTGCTGGCCGCCCGGCGGCTCGACCTGCTCAAGACTATCGCGGATGACATCGGCGGCACGGCGGTCGAGCTGGACGTGACCTCCGCCTCGTCGGTCGACGCGCTCGTCGGAGCGGTCCCCGACGTGCGGGTACTGGTCAACAACGCCGGCGGCGCACGCGGCCTGGACCCGGTGGCGTCCGCCGACGAGGACGACTGGCGGTGGATGTGGGAGACCAACGTCCTCGGCACGCTGCGCGTCACCAAGGGCCTGCTGCCCGCGCTGATCGCGTCCGGCGACGGCCACATCGTGACCGTGACGTCGGTGGCCGCGTACGAGGCGTACGACAACGGCTCGGGCTACACCTCCGCCAAGCACGCCCAGTCCGCCCTGCACCGCACGCTGCGGGGTGAGCTGCTGGGGCAGCCCGTGCGGGTGACCGAGGTGCTGCCGGGGATGGTGGAGACCGACTTCTCGGTCAACCGCTTCGAGGGCGACGCCGAGCGGGCGGCGGCCGTCTACGCGGGCGTGACCCCGCTGACCGCGGACGACGTGGCCGACGTGATCGCGTTCGCGGTGACCAGGCCGTCGCACGTGAATCTGGACTCCATCGTGCTCAAGCCCCGCGCCCAGGCGTCCGCGACGCGGGTGCACCGGGACTGAGCGCTGCTCCCGGGTTCTTCGCCAGGACGGCCACGTCCTCATCGGAGGCGTCCGCGTAGCTGCTCGGCGTACCCGAGCCGGTCGGGTCGGGGCCAGTCCGATGTGGGTCACGGCTCCACCGACAGCAGATCCACGTCGAGCTGGTCGAGCACGGCGGCGATGGGGTTGGCGAACCCGCGGTGCCTGCTGCCGCCGCAGTACAGACCCACCACGCGGTTGTCGTCGTCCAGCAGCACGGCCCCCGAGTCGCCGTGGTCGGCGAACGCACCCTCCACCCGGATCTGGTCCCGCAGCGTCCGCACGCCCAGCCCCACCCCGAAGTCCAACCTGATCGCGGCGTCGGTCGACGCGACCACGCCCTCGGTCAGCGCCGTCGTCCGCCCGCGCTTGCGCACCCGTTGCCCCACGTGCGCTTTCCCCTGCCCCGCAACAGGACCGACCCCGACCACCTCGGGGCGCCAGCGCGGTGTGGTGAGCAGGATCGCCGCCGCGTCCACGGTCGCGGACAACGCGGCCCGCGCCAACACCCCGATCTGGTCCCGGTACGGGTGCCCACCGTCGACTCGGGACGGGTGCACCATCGGATCGCCGACCGCCCAGGCGTCGTCCACGCAGGCCACGTGGAACGAGGTCAGCGCCATCGTCCGCCGCCTGCCGCGCGGCCTGAGCAACGCGCCCAGCGTCCCCGCCACCAGGTAGTCGTCCGCTTCGGCGACGTCCGGCGGGACGAACCGCACCGCCCGGCTCGGCCCGACCCCGATGCCGCCGATCAGCAGCTCGTGCCGCTCCGCGCCGCTCACGCCCTCCGGGGACGCCAGCGTGTGGTGCGGGAGGAACGCGTCCTCCACGACGTCGGTGGGCACGCCGAGGACGTCCGGCGGAATCGTGAACTGCGCGGCCCGTCCTTTTCGGCGCACGTAGACCACGATCGCCGGCACACCGACCGGCCGACCGCCGACGACCTTCTCGCCTATGTCCACCCCGACCACACCGGGCCGGCTAAGGAAGTCGTCCTCGACCAGCCGCTTGATCGGCCTGACCGCGTCCCGCCCGTCGCCCGCCATGACGACCTCCAACTACCTCTGACCTCCATGAAACGCGAGGAGTCAGAATTCGTCACACGCAGTCACCCGTTCGGCCGTTCGGCCGTTCTGCCGTTTCCCCCATCGCTTCCCGAACGCACCGCTTCCCGGCACGCCGCCGGCGCGCAGGCGTGGTCGACGGTGGTGAACTCGGCGTCCCCTTCGAGCAGTGCGGCGTCGAGCCGGATGCTCAGGTTGCCGAGCGCACGAGTGCCTTGCCGCACAACGGGATCGGCGCGCTATCCGTCACGGGACGCGGGCTCACGACAGGTCGCAGCCCACCAGCACCGGTTCGGGGTGGAGTTCCACGCCGAAGGCCGTCCGCACGCCGTCGCGGACCTCACGGGCCAGGTCGAGCAGGTCCTGGGTGGACGCCCCGCCGCGGTTGGTCAGGGCCAGCGTGTGCTTGCTCGACAGCCCGACCCGGCCGCCCGCACCGCGATGCCCCTTGGTGAACCCGGCCCGTTCGATCAGCCAGGCCGCGGAGAGCTTGTGGTGCCCGGCACCCGCCGGGTAGGTCGGCACCTCGATGTGGCGGCCCAGCCGCTCGGCGATCCGGATCAGCACGCCGGCCAGCGTCGAGTCGTCCAGCAGCGGGTTGGTGAAGAACGACCCCGCGCTCCACGTGTCGTGGTCGGCCGCGTCGAGCACCATCCCCTTGCCGCGCCGCAACTCCAGCACCGCCTTGCGGGCCGCGTCGGCAGGCACCCGGGCCCCCTGCGGAACCCCCAGGACGCGAGCCAGCTCGGCGTACCGGATGGGCGCGGACTGACCGCCCGACGTCAGCGCGAACCGCGCCCGCAGCACGACCGCCTGGTCGGTGCCCTTGAGCACACTCGTCCGGTAGGCCAACCCCAGCGACTCGGCCGGCAGCTGGTGCACCCGCCCGGTACGGCGGTCCAGCAGGTCGACCGACGTCAGGACCTGCGAGATCTCCACGCCGTAGGCCCCGACGTTCTGCACGGGCGTGGCGCCGACCAGCCCCGGGACGCCGGACAGGCACTCCAGCCCGCCCAGCCCCTGCGACACGGCCTCGGCGACGACGGAGTCCCAGTCCTCGCCCGCCTCCACGGTGAGCTGCACCAGCCCGTCCCCCAGCGGGTCCAGGCGGCGCCCCTGGGTGCCGACCTGCACGACGGTCCCCGCGAAGCCCGCATCGGAGATCACCAGGTTCGATCCGCCACCGAGCAGCAGCACGGGCTCGCCGGACGCGTCGAGCGCGCGCACGGCTTCGACCAGCTCGGCAGCCGTGGCCGCGCGCACGAACCGCGCCGCCGGGCCACCGAGCCGCAGCGTGGTGCGCTCGGCGAGCGGCACGCGGACGCGCACCTGGGCACTGGACAGCGGGGTGGTCACGGCCGTCAACGGTAGCCTCCGCGCCATGGCACGCCGCATCGAGCACCTGACGACGTCCCGCTGGCCCGCGTCGGACGTGTACGCCGCCCTGGTGGACGAGACCTACCTGCGCGACCGACTGGACGTCCTGGGCGGCAGTGACGCCGCGCTGGTGGCGTTCACCCGGACCGACGCGACGACGTCGTACCAGCTCAAGCAAGGTGTGCCCGCCGACAAGCTGCCTTCGGTGGCGCGCGGGGTGCTGGGCGGCGACCTGGTGATCGACCGCGCCGAGTCGTGGACCGAGGCCGGGCACACCGGGACCGTCGAGGTGACCCTGAACGGCGTGCCGGGGCGGCTGGACGGCACGATCACGCTGGCCGACGTGGCCGGGAACGGCAGCGAACTCACCCTCGTGGGTCAGGTCAAGGTGGGTATCCCGCTGATCGGCGGCAAGCTGGAGTCGCTGATCGCCGAGCAGGTGGCCCTGCTGCTGGACAAGGAAGCCGAGTTCACCACCGAATGGCTCGCCCGCCGCGCCTAGCCGCGGGCCGGGCCCGTGCGCTCGGCCTGCCGACCAGGGGAACGACCAACCCGAACCGCCTCCGCCGGGTCGACCGGTGGGTCCACCACACCTACCGCGCGCTCGTCGAACGATCCGACGACCCCTTGGTGGTCGACCTGGGCTACGGCTCCTCCCCGGTGACCACGGTCGAGCTGGCGGCCCGGCTGCGCCCGCTCAACCCGGAGCTGCGCGTGCTCGGGCTGGAGCTGGACGCCGAACGCGTCGCGGCGGGTGAAGCAGCGGCCGACCCTCCCCGGCTGGAGTTCCGGCGCGGCGGTTTCGAACTCGCCGGACGCCGTCCGCTGCTGCTGCGCGCGTTCAACGTGCTCCGCCAGTACACCGAGGAACAGGCGGCGGAAGCGTGGGCGACCATGCTCGGCCGCCTCGCGCCCGGCGGCGTGCTGGTGGAAGGCACGTGCGACGAGATCGGCCGGCGCTGCTCGTGGGTCGCGCTCACCGCGGACGGTCCGCGGACGTTCACCTTCTCCTGCCTGCCCGCCGACCTGGAGACTCCGGGCGACCTCGCCGAACGGCTGCCCAAGGCGTTGATCCACCGCAACGTGCCCGGCGAGCGCGTGCACGCCCTGCTCACCGAACTCGACGCGTGCTGGGCCACCGCCGCCACGTTCGCCCCGTTCGGACCGCGCGCCCGCTGGGTGGAGACGATCACCCTGCTGGCCCGGCGCGGCTGGCCGGTGCTGGACGGCCGGAAGCGGTGGCGGCTGGGCGAGGTGACCGTGCCTTGGGAGTCCGTCCGGCCGCGCTGACCCTCTAAGGTCGAAGGGGTGGAACACCAGGACTTCCTCACCCACGCGCGCGCCCAGTACCTGGCGCTGCGCGCCGCCGCGACCGCCGCCGGGCCGGAGGCGCCGGTGCCCACCTGCCCCGGCTGGAACGTGCACGAGCTGGTGCGCCACCTGGCGGGCGCCTACTCCTGGGGACTGGCCGCCCTGCGCACCCCGGCCGACGGCGAGCGCCCGCACGCCGAGCCCCGCCCGGAGGGCTGGGAGGACCTGCTGGCGTGGTGGGACGACCGGTTCACCGAGCTGGACCACGTGCTGGCCGAGGCCGACCCGGACACGCCGGCGTGGACGTTCGCCGGGCCGAAGACGGTCGGTTTCTGGGCGCGCCGGCTGGCCCACGAGACCGCCGTCCACCGGCTGGACGTCGAGCACGCCCTGCACGGCCCCGAGGTGCCGACCCTGCTGTTCGACTCCGAGTTCGCGGCCGACGGCGTGGACGAGTACCTGACCCGGCTGCTGGTGCGGGCCGCTCGGCGCAGCCCGATCGAACGGGAGGGCCGGCTGCTGTTCCACGCCGCCGACGCGGGCCGGGCGTGGGAGCTGCGCGTCGCGCCCGGCGAGGCTCCGGTGGCGGGCCCGATCACCGACGCGGCGACCGACGGGGACACCGCGGTCGCGGGCACCGCCGACGCGCTCTACCGGGTGGCGTGGGGCCGGCCCAGCGGCGCGATCGTGACCGGCGACAGGTCGCTGCTCGACGCGCTGCCCCGACCGTAGATACTGCTGAACCGTGCCTCAGCCCGAACGACGCTACGTGATCACCTTCGGCTGCCCGGACCGCACCGGCATCGTGGCCAGGATCTCCTCGTTCCTGGCCGAGCACGGCGGCTGGATCATCGAGGCGGCCTACCACACGGACCCGACGACCAACTGGTTCTTCACCCGCCAGGAGGTGCGCGCGGACTCGCTGCCGTTCGGCGTGGCGGAGCTGCGCGAGCGGTTCGGCCGGATCGCCCGCGAGCTGGGCGCGAACGCCAACTGGCGGGTCACCGACACCGGCGAGCGCCGGCGCGTGGTGCTGCTGGTGTCCAAGGAGGGGCACTGCCTGTACGACCTGCTGGGGCGGGTCGCCTCGCACGAGCTGGACGTGGACGTGTCGGCGGTGATCGGCAACCACTCCGACCTGGCGGGCATCACCCGGGCGCACGGCATCCCGTTCCACCACGTGCCGTTCCCGGCGAACGACCCCGAGGGCAGGCAGGCGGCGTTCGCCCAGCTGCGGCAGCTGGTGGACGTGCACCGGCCGCACGCCGTGGTGCTGGCGCGGTTCATGCAGATCCTGCCGACCGAGCTGTGCGCGGACTGGGCGGGGCGGGCGCTGAACATCCACCACAGCTTCCTGCCGTCGTTCGTCGGCGCCCGGCCGTACCACCAGGCGCACGGCCGGGGCGTGAAGCTGGTCGGCGCCACCTGCCACTACGTGACCGCCGAGCTGGACCAAGGCCCGATCATCGAGCAGGACGTGATCCGGGTGGACCACACCGACTCGATCCCCGACATGGTGCGCAAGGGGCGGGACATCGAGAAGGTGGTGCTGGCGCGCGGTCTGCGCTGGCACCTGGAGGACCGGGTCCTGGTGCACGGCAACCAGACCGTCATCTTCTAGCCGGGCCGGCCGAGTCGTCCGATCGGTGGCGCACCGGGAGCCGTAGGCTGCGCGCGTGCGCACCGAGTACAAGGATCCGGAGCAGGTCCGCGCCGCCGCCCACCTGCGGGGCGCGGTCCTCGTGGGGATGGACCTGAGCGGCGAGGACCTGCGGGTTCCGCTGGACGGGGCGTTGTTCCTGGGGTGCGTGCTGTCGCCCTCGGTGCAGCGGCGGGCGGACGCGGCGGGCGCGCTGGTGTTCCCGAACATCCCGGACGTGCCGTACTCGGTGTACCGGTCGGCCCTCTACACGCCTGCCGAGCTGTTCGCCGGCTTCGACCCGGCCCGACCCGAGTCCTACGCCGACACCCCGGACGCCCGCATCTACCGGCACAGCAAGCAGCAGGGCCACCACCCGGACCCGCTGCACGCCCTCGCCGAGCGCCTGCACGACCACGCCGTCACCGAAGCCCTGGACGAGGCGTTGGAGGGCTCGCCGGTCGCGGTGATGGGCGGGCACGCGCTGGGCCGCGACACGGAGGGCTACCGGCGCGCGGTCCGGTTGGGCGCGGCGCTGGGCGCGGCCGGGTTCACCGTGCTGACCGGCGGCGGGCCGGGCGCGATGGAGGCCGTGCCGCTGGGGGTGCGGGTCGGCGAGGACGCCGGGGTGCTGCGCGACCTGGCCCGGGCGCCGAGGTTCGGCGGTGACGCGGAGTCCATCGGGCGGTGGCTCGCGGCGTTCCCGGCGGACCTGCCGGCGTTCGACCGGCCGCGCACGATCGGCATCCCGACCTGGTTCTACGGCCACGAGCCGCCGAACCCCGCGTGCGAGGCGCACGCCAAGTACTTCGCCAACTCGGTGCGCGAGGAGGGCCTGCTCACGGTCGCGACCGGCGGCATCGTCTACACGCCGGGCAGCGCGGGCACCGTGCAGGAGGTGTTCCAGGACTACACCCAGAACCACTACGGCTCGGTCGGCCCGGCCGCGCCGATGGTGTTCCTGGGCGAGGACTTCTGGGTGCACGAGGTGCCCGTCGCGCCGCTGGTGCGGCGGCTCGCCCGCGGCCGGGAGGCCGAGCGCTGGATCCTGGTGACCGACGACGTGGCCGAGGCCGTCAGCTTCCTGCGGGCGTACGCACCGGCGTGAGCACGCCGAGCCGCTGCTCCACCGCCGCCGCCGCGTCCAGGCACACGTCCTCCCGGTAGGCGCGGCCGATCAGCTGCACGCCGGTGGGCAGCCCGTCGGCCAGGCCGGTCGGCACCGCCACGGCGGGCAGCCCGGCGAAGCTGGTCGCGGTGCACAGCCGCATCGCGTTGCCCACCAGCTCGTGCCCGGCGGTGTCGCGGGACTCGACGCCCGGCTCCACCGGCGGCTCGGTGAACACCGGCCCGAGCAGCAGCGGGTACCGGTCCAGGAACTCCGCCCACGCCCGCTTCACGGCCAACACCACGCCGGTGAGCCGCAGGTACCCGCCGAGGTCCACCGGACGCGCCTTCGCCATCGACATCTCGATGTACCGGTGGCCGCCCTCGCCGAGCAGCGTGCGGACCACCGGCCAGGCGGGGGTGAACTCGGTCATCAGCAGGTGCCCGTACGCCGAGAGCGCCTCGTCCAGCACCGGCACGTCGGGCACCTCGACCACCTCGTACCCGGCGTCGGACAGCGCGCCGGCGGCCCGTTCCACCGCCGCCCGCACGGTCGGGTGCACGCCCCGGCCGCCGGGATCGGCGACCACCGCGACCCGGTGCGGGACCGGTTCGCCGCGCAACGGGACGGGCACCGCGCGCGGGTCGCGCGGCGACGTGCCGGCGAGCACCTCGAACGACGCCCGCAGGTCGGCGACCGTGCGCGCCAGCGGCCCGTCCACCACGAACAGCTGCGAGCCCAGCGGCGGCTCGTCCTCCGGGCGCAGCCGGTGGTCGGCGGCGAACCGGCCGTAGGTCGGCTTGAGCGCCGTGACGCCGCAGAACGACGCCGGGATGCGCACCGAGCCGCCGGAGTCGTTGCCCAGCCCCAGCGCGGCCATGCCGGTGGCCACCGCGACGCCGTCACCGCCGCTGGAGCCACCGGGCGTGACGCCGGCGTCCCACGGGTTGAGGGTGTCGCCGAACAGCTCGCTGCGGGTGTGCATCCCGGCGAGCGTGAGCGTCGGCATGTTGGAGTGCCCGACCGGTATCGCGCCCGCCGCCCGCAGCCTGGCGACCGGCGGTGCGTCGGCCACCGCCACGAAGTCCTTGAGCCGCAACGCGCCGTGCGTGGTCGGCACCCCCCGCACGGCGATGCTCTCCTTGACGGTGAACGGCACGCCCGCGAGCGGACCGACGTCCTCGCCGGCCGCGCGCCTGCGGTCCAGTTCCCCCGCCTGCGCCACGGCCTGCTCCGCCAGCAGCTGCGTCACCGCGTTGAGCCGCGGGTTCACCTCCGCGATGCGGTCCAGGTGCGCCCGCACCAGCTCCACCGCCGAGACCTCGCCCGACCGCATCGCCGCCGCCTGGTCGACGGCCGTCCACTCCCACATCCCGCACCCCCGATTCCGATACGAACGTATCGCATAGACTCCGGGGGTGCCAAGAGCGGTGGACCAGGACGGCAGGCGCAGGGTGATCGCGGACGCGGTGTGCCTGCTGGCCGACGAGCGCGGCTTGGAAGGCGTGACCATGCGCGACGTCGCGGCCCGCGCGGACGTGTCACTCGGCGCGGTGCAGCGGTGCTTCCGCACCAAGGACGAGATGCTGAAGTTCGCGCTGGAGGAGGTGGGCAGGCGCATCCTCGGCCGGGTGGGCGACAGCCCCGCCGAGGCGGTGCGGGCCATCGCCCTGCCGGAACGCGCCGAGGCGAAGGTGTGGCTGGCGTTCGTCGCGCAGGCCGTGGTGAGCCCGCACCTCGCTCCGGTGCTGCGGGCGAGCTACGCCGACCTCCAGGCGATGTTCAGCCGGCTGCTCGGCGACCCGTTGAAGGCCCGCACCTTGCTGGCGCTGGCCGACGGCCTCACCACGCAGGTGCTGATCGGGCACCTCACGCCGGACCAGGCGCGCGAGGTGCTGTCGGGCGGACTGGCGGGGCCGGCGGGGCCGGCAGGCTGACGACCGGCGGGTTGGCGGGTCAGCGGGTTGGCGGAACGGGCTGGTGGATCGGCGGGTTGGCGGGGTTGGCGAGGTGTCGGCCGGCGGGACGGGTCGGCCGGCCGGCGGGTCAGCGGGCCAGGCCCTCCACCACCTCGGCGCCGGGCAGCTTCGCCAGCACCTCGCCGGGCACCAGCAGCTTGCTGCCCCGGATGCCGCTGCCGACGACCAGTTCGGGCGCGGCGGCGACCTCGGGCGAGAGCAGCACCGGCCAGTCGGCGGGCAGCCCGACGGGCGTGATGCCGCCGTACTCCATGCCGGTCAGCGCCACCGCGTCGTCCATCGGCGCGAACGACGCCCGCCGCGCGTCCAGCCGGCGGCGCACCACGCCGTTCACGTCGGCCCTCGTCGTGGCGAGCACTACGCACGCCGCGTACCGGACGGTGTCGCCGCGCTTGCCCGCCACGATGACGCAGTTCGCGGAGGCGTCGAGCGGTGAGCCGTAGTGCGCGCAGAACTCGGCCGTGTCCGCGAGCGTGGGGTCGATCTCGCTGACCGCGAGGCGGTCCGCGTCGGCCATCGCCCGCAGCGCGGCGACCACGGGGTCGGCCAGGAGGTCAGGCCGGTCGAGGGCGGGCACGGGGGTCAGGGTTCCTGCGATGGTCCACACGCCGACCATCCTGCCGGCTCGGCTTGACGTTGACGCTGCGTCAACCTCTACCGTCGTCGGTGCGGGGGAGGTGACAGGTCATGGCCTGGTCGATCGCAGAGGTCGCGCGGATGTCGAAGGTGACTTCGCGGACGTTGCGGCACTACGACTCGATCGGACTGCTCGCACCGGCGTGGGTCGGCAGCAACGGCTACCGGTACTACGAGCGCGAGCAGTTGCTGCGGCTCCAACAGATCCTCCTGCTGCGCGACCTCGGGCTGAACCTGGAAACGGTGTCCGAGGTGCTCGACGGCCGCCACCGCACGGTGGACGTGCTGCGCAACCACCAGCAGTGGTTGCACGCGGAACAGGAGCGGTTGGGGCTGCTGGCCGAGACCGTCGCCAAGACGATCCGGGAGTTGGAAGGGGGTGAGCACAACATGAAGATGGAAGAGCTGTTCGACGGCTTCGACGCGGACCGCCAGGCCCGCTACGAGGCGGAGCTGGTGGAGCGCTATGGCGACTGCACGCAACAGCACATCGACGACGGCAAGCGTCGGATGCAGGACTGGAAGCGCGAGGACGCCGACAAGTTCATGGCGGAGTGGCGGGCCGTCGCGAAGGCGTACGGCGAGCTGTTCGACGCCGGTGTCGCGGCCGACGCGCCGGAGGCGCTGGAGGTGACCGACCGGCACTACCGGTGGATCTGCCTCAGCTGGACGCCGAACCGGGAGTCCTACACGGGCTTGGGTCAGCTGTACGTCGACGCGCCGGACTTCAAGGTCCAGTTCGACGCCCACGCCGAGGGGTTGGCCGAGTGGGTGCGTGACGCGATCGCCGCGTACGCCCGGGCTCGGCTCTAGCCGCCTGCGGGGAGGTGCACATCCCCGCAGGTGTCACCGTTCGCGAGGCCCACGTGCCGTTCGCGGCGGTCGTCCGTTCGCGGCGGTTCAGGCGGTTGTCCGTTCGCGGTGGTTCAGGCGAGTCCGAACGCCTTGAGGGCTTCGCGGTTGAACGCGGGGAGGTCGTCGGGGTTCCGGCTGGTGACGAGCGTCCAGCCGTTCATGTCGCAGACCTGGACCTCCAGGTCGTCCCACTGCCCGCCGGCGTTGCGGATGTCGGTGGCCAGGCTGGGGAACGAGGTGAGCATCTTGCCGCGCACCACGTTCGCCTCCACCAGCAGCCACGGGCCGTGGCAGATCGACGCGACCGGCTTGCCCTCGCCGACGAAGGCCTGCACGAACGCCACCGCGTCGCGGTCCATCCGCAGGAAGTCGGCGTTGGCGACACCGCCGGGGATCACGATGCCGTCGTAGTCGTTCGGGTCGGCCTCCGCGAACGGCAGGTCCACCGGGAAGGTGTCCGCCGGGGTGAGGTGGTTGAAGCCCTGGACCCGGCCGAGTTTCGGTGCGACCAGCCTCGGCACCGCACCCGCCTTCTCGACGTGCTGCCAGGGGTCGGTCAGCTCGACCTGCTCGATCCCTTCCGTGTCGACCAGGAATGCGATCTTCTTCTGTTCGGCCATGCGGTTCGGTTACCCGCGCAGGAAATCGCCCAACCACCCGCGCACGTCACCCCGGTGGGTCAGCCACGACGGCACCAGCTCCAGCCGGCCGTTCGGGAACGCGCCGGCGGTGGCCTTGGCGATCTCCTCGGGGTGCAGCGGGTCGCGGGTGGCGCCGACCACCAGCACCGGGATCGGGACCGCTCCCAACAGCGAGCGGTCGGCGACGGCGACTTGGCCGGGCAGTTCGGCCAGGGCCTGGTCGAGCCTCCGGAACGCCTGCCGTCGTTCCTCCAGGTACTCGGGCGGGCCGCCGACGACCGTGATCGCGTACTCGCGGGCGAGCAGTTGTCGGGGTTCGTCCAGCACGGCGGGCAGCAGGAGGGCGACCTTGTCGAACGCGTCCGGCTCGTCGGCCAGCAGGGAGAGCAGCGCGCCGGAGGTCAGGGAGACGCCGACGGCCTGGGTGGCGCCCACTTCACGGGCGACCGCGCGCAGGTCGGCGGCGATGCGCCGGTAGTCCCAGTACCCGGCCGGCGCGTCCGGGGCGTCGCCGTGCGACGGGAGGGTGACCACGACCTTCGTGCCGGGCAGGCCGGACGCGGGCAGGCGGGCCTCGCCGGGCGTCGCGCCCAGGCCGTGGCCGACCAGCGTGACCGGCGCGCCGGAGCCGTGGCTCCGGTAGGTCACCACCGCGGGCCGCGCTGCACCTCGATCAGCCGGGGGCGGACGTCGACCACGTAGACCAGCACCGCGACCAGGCCGGCCAGCCAGAACATCGCGCCCGGACCGTTGAGGCTGAACAGCAGCAGGGCGAACGTGCCACCGCCGGTGATGCCCAGCCAGGCGGGCTTGGTCAACCGCTCGGCCGCGGTGTAGGCGTCCGCCCGCTGCGACACGGCGTGGGCGAACGCGAAGACACCCAGGATCAGCCCGACGTAGTACGCCAGGAACATGACCCACACGTCGAGGTAGAGCAGGTCGGCGGGTGGAAATCTGAAGAACACGCCCCCAGCCTACGTGCGGACCGCGCCCAGGGGATAGCCGAAACGGGACGCCCCGGACGGGACGCCCCGTGACGGTGCGCTCACTTGGTGGTGTCGTCCGACTTCTTCGCCGTGGTGGAGCGGGGGGCGGCGGGCTTGCGCGCGGAGGTCGTGCTGCGCGCGGACGCGGTGCGGTCCGCGGCCTTGCGGGACGTGCTGCGCACCTCGTGCGCGACCTCGCCGCCGGTCTCCACGACGGCCTCGGCGAGCTTCTCGCTGGTGTCGTCCAGGTCGTCGGCGACCTTCTCGCCGACCGAACGGGTGCGGCGGGACACCTTGCCGAGCACGTCGTCGGCGAGGTCGCGGGCGTCGTTCGCGGCGGCCTCGGCGTTCTTCTGCGCGGTCTCCACGGCGTCCTCGACCTGGGACAGGGCCTTCTGGACCTGCGGCTGGGACTTGAGCTTGGCCAGCGCTTCCTGGCCGTGCTCGGCGAGGAACTGGTAGAGGTTGAGCGCGGACTGGGTGTACGCGTCCACGACCTTGCGCAGCTCGGCCGGGTCGAACTTCTCGCGCAGGTCCTTGAGGTCGGCCGACTCGGCGGCGGACTTCGCGGCCTCGGCGCGCTCCTTGGCCTTGCCCAGCGCCTCGACCACGGCCTTCGCGGCCAGGTCGCCGGCGCCCAGGGCGGCCAGCAGCGGCGTGCGCGCGGCGGCGACGGCCTGCTCGCCCGCCTTGCGCAGTTCCTCGGTGGTGGGCAGGTTCGGCATGGAGATCACTCCTCGGGCTTGGGTTGGTTGGCGGCGTTCTCCCGCCGGAACGACTCGTAGACGTCGAGCAGCACCTGCTTCTGCCGCTCGGTCAGGTTCGGGGCGGTGACGATGGCGTCGGCCAGCGCGCCGCCTTCGCGCTGCTCCAGGATCCCGGCTTCGAGGTACAGCGCCTCGGCCGAGATCCGCAGGCCCTTGGCGATCTGCTGGAGGATCTCGGCGCTGGGCTTGCGCAGGCCCCGTTCGATCTGGCTGAGGTAGGGGTTGGACACCCCGGCGAGCTTCGCCAGTTGGCGGAGCGAGATCTTGGCGGTGTTGCGCTGCTGGCGGATGTACTCGCCGATGTCCCGCCCGAGATCGGCGACGGCCTGGTCGATGGACTTCTTGTCCGCGGGCTTGCCGCCCGGCTTGCCGGTCGGGTTGCCGGCCGGGTCGGCGGTCGACTGTTCGGCTGGAGCGTCGACCGGGCTGTCCACGTCGTCCACCTGAAGCGGCACCTCCTCGTTCCGCCTTCGACGGTACGCGCGAGTGCTAGCTCCTGCAAGCGCTTAGCTAGCGACCGGGGCGTGGGCTCGCCCACAGCGCTACGGTGAACCGGTGGACCAGGCCGACGACCTCCGCGCGGAGATGGTGGACTCGCTGCTCACAGCGGGAGTCCTCGCGGATCCACGTTGGGTGCGGGCGTTTCGCGAGGTCCCCCGACATGTGTTCCTGCCCGGCTTCTTCGTGCAGGAGCCGGACGGCCGGTGGGTGCCGATTACGTCCGAGCACCCGGACCACCTGGCGCTGGTCTACCGGAACCAGGTGTGCGTGACCCAGTTGAACGGGTCGGACGCGGCTTGGGAGCAAGCACTCGCGGTGGGTTCGGTGAGTGGGGTGCCCACGAGTTCGTCGAGCATGCCGACGATCATGGCGATCATGCTGGAGGCGCTGGACGTCTCCCGTGGGCAGACGGTGCTGGAGATCGGCACCGGGACCGGCTACAACGCGGCGTTGCTGAGCCACGCGCTGGGGTCGCCCGCGGTCACTTCGATCGACGTGGACGCCGGCGTGCACGCGCGTGCCGCCGCGCTGCTCGACGCTGCCGGGTTTCATCCCGTTTGTGTGGCCGGGGATGGCGAGCGGGGGTATGCGCCTCGGGCGCCCTACTCGCGGATCCTCGGGACCTGCGCGGTGTCGCGTATTCCTGCGGAGTGGTTGCGGCAGGTCGAGCCGGGCGGGTCGATCGTGACGACGTTCAACCGTGCGGTCGGGGCCGGGCTGGTCCGGTTGGTCGTGCGCGAGGGGGTGGCCACGGGGCGGGTGATGTTGGAGGACGGGCGGTTCATGCCTTTGCGGGCTCACAGTCAGGGTTGGGCTGCGGCGGCTCTGGACCGGGCGCTGGATGCGGTTGCGGTCAGCAGCGGGACCACGTTGCTGCCGGCTCGGGCGGTGATCTACCCGGCTTCCGGGTTCGAGTTCTTCGCGGGGTTGGTGTTGTCGGGGGTGGCGGTGGGAACCGATCCGGTGCGGTTGGTGCATCCGGACGGGTCCTGGGTCCGGCATCGCGGAGCGGTGGTGGACCAGGGCGGGCCTCGGGCTTTGTGGACGTTGGTCGAGGAGGCTCATCGGGAGTGGAAGACGTTGGGCAAGCCTCGTCGGCACCACTTCACGTTCACTGCTACGGCGGAGTCGCAGTATTTTGCGCTGGACAACACGCCTTTGACTTGGCCGCTTTGAGGTTGGTGTAGCGGGGGCCTCTTCGCGGGGAGTTGTTGCTGGGGCGTCGTGGCTGGGTGCGGTGCGATCGATGCGGTGCGGTCGCGGTGCGGTGCGGTCGCGGTGCTGTGCGGTGCGGTCGATGCGGTGCGGTCGCGGTGCGGTGCGGTGCGGTCGCGGTGCTGTGCGGTGCTGTGCGGTGCGGTGCGGTGCGGTGTCAGTCGAGCTGCGGTGTCAGCGTTGCGGGCGGGTTGCCGTTGCAGGCCTGTTCTCAGCTTCGAGCGCCGGGATTGTCGTACCCCCGTGGTTGGGTGTGTGTCGGGGGCGTTCACTTCGAGGGGACGCTTGCGAAGCGTGGCCTCGGGGTGGTTTCAGTGGCTTGGGGTCTACGGGCTTGAAAAGCGTCCTCGCCGGACGGGCAGACCGCCAAGGATCTCCACAAGAGCCCTGCAAAGCTCTTCGAGCTTTGGAGGGCGTTGGTCTGCGTGTCCTCCCCGTATGGCCTGGTCGGAGACAACCACATGCGTCAAGGGCAGATCGTGAAGCGTGTGCGGTGGTCGCGGGTTCGATCTGCCCTTGACGCATGCGGTTCGCTGACGCGCAGGCCATACGGGGATGACACGCAGGGGCAGAGGTGTGCGCTGGCGCGCAGCCGGACCGCAGGTGTGCGCGTGGCGCGCAGGCCGTAGGTAGAGGTGTGCGCGGGCGCGCAGCCGGATCGCAGAGTGCGCAGCCAGACCGCAGGGTGCGCGTGGCGCGGGGCCCGGTGAGTGCGCTGCGCACCGCAGGGAGGGGCGTGTGGCGCGCACCGCAGGAGGGCGCGTAGCGCGGGTGTGTGGCGGGGCGTTTTGCGCGAAGGCTGCTTCAGCGGCGAAAGGCCTGGGTGCGCCTGAAGTGCCCGTGGCTAGTCGAGCAGTTCTTCGAGGAAACTGCGCTTTCGCCGCTGCCCGTAATACCCCTGGTCGTAGTAGCCAGGCGGGTAACCGGGCGGGTAGGCGGGAGGTGCGTGGCCCGGTGGCAACGGGGCCGGTGCGTGGCCCGGTTGTAGTGGGGGCGGCGCTGTGCCGGGCGGGGGCTGGTAGGGCGGCGGGGAACCGGCGGGGCTCTGGGGTGCCTGGTCCGGGTATGGCGGGGGTGGGGTCGCGTAGTGCTCGCGTTCGGCTGCGACGATCTGTTCCAGTTCGCCGCCGTCCAGGAAGACGCCCTTGCAGTTGTCGCACTGCTCGATGTGGACGGCTCCGCGCGTGATGGTGCGCATGAGGTCCTGGCACTTGGGGCAGATCACATACCCGAGAGTACGCACGACACGAGGGTGACCGCTTCACCACCTGTAGTGACCGGTGGGTCATTATGCCCTCGTGTCCCGATTTCGTCAGCGCGCCGTGCTCGTGGGGTGTGTCCTGGCCGCCCTGCTCGCGGCGGCCGGGTTGTTCGTCACCGACTACGGCATCGAACCCGACCTGTGGTTGTCCGGGCTCGCGGTCGGGTTCCTGGCGTTCCTCGCCGCCGTGGACCCCTGGTTGCACCGGCGGAAGGCCGCCGGGTTGGCCACCGACGACAACCTCGACGCCGCGGCGCGGGCGCTCGCCGTCGCCCTCCACTCCCAGTGGACCGAGGAATGCCGCGACCGCGGGCTCGGGGAGGACATCCTCGACCTGCACTGGAGTTCGCTGAACGGCCGCCCCGGACGCAGTGACGCCGTGGTCGGGGCGTTCGAGCGGCAGTCCCGGCTGGTGTTCGTCGGGGAAGCCGGGGCGGGTAAGAGCACCATCGCCATGCTGCTCACCATCGGGCTGCTCGACCGCTTCACGGGCGGCCCCGTGCCGTTCCTCCTCTCCCTGTCCACCTGGGATCCCGATGCCGAGGACGTCCGGACCTGGATGACGCGCCGCCTCTACGAGGAGCACCCGGCGTTGCGCAACACCGAGCTGTACGGCAGCTACGCCGGCGACCTGCTGGTCGAGCAGCGCCGGGTGTTCCCGATCCTGGACGGGCTCGACCGCATCCCGGCCGGCAAGCGGGCGCAGGCGTTGGAGCGGATCAACCGGGCGTTCCCGGTGTCGGTGCCGTTGGTGCTCACGAGCCGGGTCGACGAGTTCCACGAGACCGGGGTCGACGTGGCGGGGGCGGATGTCGTCCAGTTGCACCCGCTGGACCACGAGGAGATCGCCGGCTATCTCCGGGCGCACGCCGATCCGGTGACGGCCGCGCGGTGGGAGCCGATCTTCCTCCACCTGCGTGCCGAGCCGGACGGGCGGCTGGCCGACGCCCTGTCCACGCCGCTCGCGGTGTGGTTGGCCGGGGTCGTCTACGCGTACGGCGAGCCGAGCGAGCTGCTCGACCGGGGCCGGTTCCCGGATCGGCAGTCGATCGAGTGCCACCTGGTGGACGCGCTGGTCGCGGGGGCTTTCGGGGATCGGGGCGCGGCGCACCAGGCGCGGGCCAGCCAGGTGTGGCCCCGGGACAAGGCCACCAGGTGGTTGACGTTCCTGGCGGCTGAGATGCGGGCCCGTGACATCACCGATCTGGCCTGGTGGGAGTTGCGGCGGTCGGTCGGCAAGCTGTGGTTGGCGGTGTTGGGCGCGGTGGTGCTCGGGTCGATCGGCGGGCTCGGGGTGGGGTGGCTGATGGTCTACGCCAGCACGCCCAAGCTCGCGCCGGTCACCGGGCTGGCCGCCGGGCTGGCGGTCGCGGTGGCGGCGCTGTACGCGTCCGGGCGGCGGGAACTCAAGCCGCGGCTCGGGATCTGGCGCAGTCTGGTCGTGGTCAGCGGTGTGCTCGGGATGGCCATCGGACTGGTCTTCGGTGCCCTGTACGGCCTTTCGGCCGGGTTGGTGGTCGGGCTCGGGTTGGCCGTGGCGGTCGCGTTGGGCTTCGCGTTGGGCAGCAGCGCCGAGTTGACGCACCCGTCCAGTCCCAAGTGGACGATGGCGCGGGACCGCATCGCGGTGTGGACCGGGTCGTTGGTGCTGGCCGTGGTGTTCGGCGCGGCGGCCGGGCTGGTGTTCGGGCCGAACCAGACCGGCATGGTGGGCCTGGGGCTGGCCTGTGGGCTGATGCTGGGGTTCACGCTGTCCGTGCTGCACCTGCGGTGGTGGTGGTTCACCGTGGCACGGGTGTGGCTGGCGCTGCGGGGCAGGCTGCCGTGGGAGCTGATGGTGTTCCTGGACGACGCGCGCAAGCTCGGCGTGCTTCGGCAGGCCGGCGCCTGCTACCAGTTCCGGCACGTGCTGGTGCAGGAGCGGCTCGCGGGCGCCCGGCCGCCGGTCCGGTCAGACGCTTAGCGCGCGCAGCCGGCGGATCGCCTCGTCCAGGACCTCGTCCTTCTTGCAGAACGCGAACCGCACCAGGTGCTGCCACTGCTCCGGGTGGTCGGTGAACACCTGGACCGGCACTCCCGCCACGCCGATGCGTTCGGGCAGCTCACGGCACAGTTGCGCGCCGTCGGTGAAGCCCAGCGGACGGACGTCGGCGGTGATGAAGTACGTGCCCTCGCTCGGGCGCACGGCGAAACCTGCCTCGGTGAGGCCCTCGGCGAGCCGTGAGCGCTTGTTCTGCAACGACGCCCGCAGTTCGTCCACCCACGGCAGTTCGTTGCGCAGCGCGTACGCCACAGCGGGCTGGAACGGTGCGCCGCCCACGAACGTCAGGAACTGCTTGGCCGCCCGGACCGCACCCACCAGTCCGGCGGGCGCGCAGACCCAGCCGATCTTCCAGCCGGTGCAGTTGAACGTCTTGCCCGCGCTGGAGATGGTGACGGTCCGCTCGGCCATGCCGGGCAGCGTCGCCAGCGGGATGTGCTCCAGGTCGTCGAACACCAGGTGCTCGTAGACCTCGTCGGTGATGGCGATCACGTCGTGCTGGACGCACAGCCGGGCGATCTCGGCCAGCTCGGCGCGGTCGAGCACGGTGCCGGTCGGGTTGTGCGGGGTGTTGAGCAGGAGGGCCTTGGTCTTCGTGCCGATGGCGTCGCGGAGCGCCTGCACGTCCAGGCCGAGGCGTCCGGTGCCGGGTTCCTCGACCAGGCCGACGGTGCGCCGGGTCGCGCCCGCCAGGGCCACCGAGGCCGCGTACGAGTCGTAGTACGGCTCGATCAGCACCACCTCGTCACCTGGCTCCACCAGGCCCAACAGCGAGGCCGCGATGGCTTCGGTGGCACCCACTGTGACCAGGATCTCGGTGTCCGGGTCGTAGGCCGTCCCGTACCGGGTGCGGTGCTCGGCGATCGCCTCGCGCAGCACCGGCATCCCGGGGCCCGGCGGGTACTGGTTGAGGCCGCCGTCGATGGACTCCTTGGCCACCGCGAGCATCCCGGCCGGTCCGTCGGTGTCCGGGAAGCCCTGCCCGAGGTTCACCGCCCCGGTGCGGGTCGCCAACGCGGTCATCTCCGCGAAGATCGTCGAGGTGAACGGCCGCATCCTGGTGACAAGCGCTGGTTCCCGCACAAGGTCGAATCTTCACGGACAATGTGGTCGTGGAGCAACTGACGGCCGCCGACCAGCTCAAGCGCACCGGCCTGCGCCGGATGAAACTCGTCGCCACGGGCTTCTTCCTGGCCGCGACGGCGGTCTTCGTCGTCGCGCTCGTGTTCGAGGAGGGTGGGCCGGCGTGGATCGGGTACGTCCGGGCGGCGGCCGAGGCGGGCATGGTCGGCGCGCTGGCCGACTGGTTCGCCGTGACGGCGCTCTTCCGCAGGCCACTGGGGTTGCCGATCCCGCACACGGCGATCATTCCGACCCGCAAGGACACCTTCGGGGACGCGCTGGGTTCGTTCGTCGGCACCAACTTCCTGTCCGCGGACGTGGTGCAGGACAAGCTGCGGCGGGTCGGGATCGCGCAGCGGGTCGGTGCGTGGCTGGTCCAGCCGGATCACGCCGAACGGGTGACATCCGAGCTGTCGAACGTGGTCAAGGGCGCCATCACGGTGCTGCGGGACGACGACGTGCAGGCCATCGTGGAACAGGCCGTGCTGCGCCGGCTGACCGACCAGCCGTGGGGCCCGCCGCTGGGCAGGCTGCTCGGCCAGGTGCTCACCGACCGGGCGCACCACAAGCTGGTGGACCTGATGTGCGACCGGGCCTACGACTGGGTGCGGGACAACCACGACAGGATCGTCGGGCTGGTCAGCGAGCGGTCGCCGGTGTGGTCGCCGAAGTTCATGGACTCGCTGCTGGGCGACAAGGTCTACAACGAGCTGCTGAACTTCGCGTGGGCGGTGAAGACCGACGGCGAGCACCCGATGCGGCAGGCCGTGGACCAGTTCCTGATCTCGTTCTCGGCCGACCTCCAGCACGACCCGGCCACCGTGGAACGCGCCGAGGCGGTGAAGCAGCAGGTCGTCGACCACCCGGACGTGCAGCGGCTGATCGGGTCGGCGTGGGGCACGGCCAAGGGCATGCTGCTCACCGCGGCCGAGGACCCGTCGTCCGAGCTGCGCAAGCGCATCCGCGAAGGGCTGATGTCGTTCGGGCAGCGGCTGGTGTCCGACGAGTCCATGCGCGCCAAGGTCGACGGGTGGCTCGAAGGCGCGGCTGGGCACGTCGTGGGCAACTACCGCGACGAGATCACCACCCTGATCACGGACACCGTCGAGCGCTGGGACGCCGAGGAGACCTCGCGCAAGATCGAGCTGCAGGTCGGTCGCGACCTGCAGTTCATCCGGATCAACGGCACCGTCGTGGGAGCCCTGGCGGGCCTGGTGATCTACACGATCGGCCAGTTGGTGGTCTGAGCCGGTCCCGGGCCTTCCGGGACGCCCCGCTCAGGACACGCTGAGCGCGCGCCGTTCCCGGAAGTTCCGCGCCTTCTCGCGGTTCCCGCACACCTGCATCGAGCACCACATGCGCGAGCGGTTGCGGGAACGGTCGAAGAACGCCCAGAGGCAGCCGTCCGCCTGGCAGATCTTGAACCGCTCCCACGACCCGAGCACCGCCAGCCGGGCCGCCGCGCCCAGCACCGCGCCCAGCGCGTCGTCGCTGGCCATGGTGGGCACGCCGTGGCTGAGGTCGACCCGGATCAGACCCGCGGCGGGGGTGGGGTCGTGGCCGTCGTGCCGTTCACCCAGCGATGCCCGCAGCGAGGTGCGGACGGCACGGACCTCCGCCAGGTCGCCGGCGTCGCCCAGACCGCGTTCGGTGACCCACGCCCGCCACGCGGCGGCGTTGTCCAGGACGTCCGTCCCGAGTTCGAGGTCCCGGGTGTTCAGGAAAGCGAGCAGCAGCTCCACATCGTGTTCCGCATCGCCGGCTCGACCCTGCGCAAAAGCCGCGTGGTCCCAGCCGGCCGCCAGACCAGTCACCCCTCCACTGTAGGCGTCGGCGCGGCGCGATGTGGCGAAGTAACCGTCAACTGATTTTCGCCGGTTAGCCTCGTTGCCCGTTCGGGTGACCGCCGATCGGGCTATGCACCCGGTGTATACATCATGTGTATAGTCGCCCCATGTCGATCGGACACACCCTGCTGGGCCTGCTGGAGAAAGGCCCCCGGCACGGATACGACCTCAAGAAGGCCTACGACGAGCGCTTCGGCCAGGACCGGCCGCTGCACTACGGGCAGGTCTACACAACGCTGTCCCGGCTGCTGCGCAACGGTCTCGTCGAGGAAGCGGGGGTCGAGGCCGGCGAGGGTCCGGAGCGCAAGCGGTACGCGATCACCGACGCGGGCGTGACCGACGTGGAGTCGTGGCTCGGCACACCGGAGAAACCCGAGCCCTACCTCCAGAACACGCTGTACGCCAAGGTCGTGCTGGCCCTGCTGTCCGGGCGCAGCGCCGACGAGGTGCTGGACGTGCAGCGGTCCGCGCACCTGCGCACCATGCGTGAGCTGACCAGGCGCAAGGCGGCCGGCGACCTGGCCGACCAGCTGATCTGCGACCACGCCCTGTTCCACCTGGAAGCCGACCTGCGCTGGCTGGAGCTGACCGCCGCCCGCCTGGGCCAGCTGTCCGCCCAGCTCTCGGCGGTGACCCGGTGAGCGCCCTGCTGGAGGCCACCGACCTGCGCAAGTCGTTCGGCCCGACGCCCGCCCTGGACGGCGCCGGCCTGAGCGTGCGCGCGGGCGAGGTGGTGGCCGTGATGGGCCCGTCGGGCTCGGGCAAGTCGACCCTGCTGCACTGCATGGCCGGCATCCTGACGCCGGACTCGGGCGTGGTGCGGTACCGGGACGTCGAGCTGAGCTCGCTGGCCGACGGCGAGCGCAGCGAACTGCGGCGCACCGACTTCGGGTTCGTGTTCCAGTTCGGCCAGCTGGTGCCGGAGCTGAGCTGCCTGGAGAACGTGGCCCTGCCGCTGCGGCTGGGCGGCACGAAGCGCCGGGAGGCCGAGGCCCGCGCCAAGGACTGGCTGGACCGCCTGGAGGTGTCCGACGTCGCCGACAAGCGCCCCGGCGAGACGTCCGGCGGCCAGGGCCAGCGGGTGGCGGTGGCGCGCGCCCTCGTGACCGGTCCGCGGGTGGTGTTCGCCGACGAGCCGACCGGCGCCTTGGACTCTCTTAACGGCGAACGCGTGATGCAGCTGCTCACCACCGCCGCCAGGGAGACCAACGCCGCCGTGGTGCTGGTGACCCACGAGGCCCGGGTAGCCGCCTACTCCGACCGGGAGGTCGTGGTCCGCGACGGCCGTTCCAGGGAAGTGGAACCGGTCCGATGAACCACGCCCTGCCGACCCTGCTCGCCGCGGTGGCGTGCCGGACCCGCCGCGCCTCGGCCGACCGCGCCGTACGCGGCCCGGCCCGCCACACCCCCGGCCGAATCCACGGCCAGGCCCGCAGCACCGCTGACCAGGTCCACCACACCGTTGGCCCGGTCCGCCCCGCACAAGGCCCGACGACGCTTCCCGACCGGGGCCCGGTGGTCCCCGCCTACCGCCAGGTGCTCCGCGGCGTGCCTCCGGAAGCCGGGGTTCCGCACCCCGCCCGCCGGGCGAACCCGGCGACCCGGACCCGGCTCCTGCCCACCTCGGGCACCATCGCCACCGGCCGGCCGCGCGGAGCGGAGCACGTCCGATGAAGCGCTGGCTGTCCGACCTGGCCCTGGGCGTCCGGCTCGCGATCGGCGGGGGGCGCACGTCGTGGGTGCGGCTGGCGCTCACCGGCGCGGGGATCGGCGTCGGTGTCGCGGTGCTGCTCACGGCGTCCTCGGTGCCGACCATGCTCTCCGCGCGGGCGGAACGCACCGCCGCGCAGAACGGCGTGCTCGCCGGCGACACCACTCCGAGCAGTGACGTCCTGTACGTCGAGCGCTGGGTGACGGACTTCCGCGGCCAGGTGATCAGCGGCGACTACGTTCGCGCGAGCGGGCCGGAAGCGCCGGTCCCGCCGGGCGCGTCGAGGGTGCCCGGCGACGGCGAGATCGTGCTCTCGCCCGCTCTCGCGTCGTTGCTCGACTCGCCTCAGGGCGAGTTGCTGCGCGAGCGCTTCCCGCAGCAGCGGGTCGGCGTGATCACCCAGCAGGGCCTGAACGCCCCGCACGACCTGCGGTTCGTCGCCGGTGACGCTTCCGTCGACGAGGACGCGAAGCAGGCCGTGGTGTCGTACGGCGGCGCGGCGAAGGAACGCACGCTCGATCCCGTGCTGTCGCTGCTGATCATGGTCGGCGTGGTGGCGCTGCTGTTCCCGGTCCTGGTTTTCGTCGGTATCAGCACCCGGTTGGCGGCCACCGAACGTGACCGGAGGCTGGCCGCCCTGCGGCTCGTCGGAGCGGGCGCGCAACGCGTGCGGCGGATCGCGGCGGGCGAGTCGTTGCTCGGCGCGGTGACCGGGCTGGTGGTCGGCGCGGCGCTGTTCCTGACGGCCCGGCAGTTCGTGGAGCGGATCAAGCTGATGGGCATCAGCGTGTTCGTCGGCGACGCGACGCCGTCGCTGCCGCTGGCGGTGCTGATCGCCGTGCTGGTGCCGGTGATGGCGGTGGTGACCTCGATCATCGCCATGCGCCGCACGGTGGTCGAGCCGCTGGGCGTGGTGCGCCGGTCCAAGCCGGTGCGCCGGGTGCTGTGGTGGCGGACCGTGCCGGTCCTGGTCGGCGCGGTGGCCCTGGTGAGCCAGTCGGGCGCGTTGGGCGGCACCCGGAACGACGCGTCCGTGCCGATCGTGGTCGGCGGGATCCTGTCGGCGCTGCTGAGCATCCCGGTGCTGCTGCCGTGGGTGGTGGAGCGCGCGGTCGGCAGGCTGCGCGGCGGTGCGCCGTCGTGGCAGCTGGCCATCCGCAGGCTGCAGTTGGAGAGCGGTACGGCGGCCCGCGTGGTCGGCGGGGTGGCGGTCGTGCTGGCCGGCGGCATCGCCCTCCAGTCGGTGCTGGCCAGCGCGGAGACCCGGATCGTGGACCGCCCGGCCGCCCAGACCGACCCGAGCCGGATCATGGTGAGCCTGAACGACGCCACCTCCGAGGCCACCGAGCAGGCGGTCGGCCTGCTGGAGCGCTCAGGGGCGGTCGACCGGGTGCACCCGCTGTGGTCCGTCCAGCTCAAGTCCGGCGAGGACGACTACCACTACGCCACGCTGGCGGACTGCGATGGCCTGAAGACCCAGGTGGGCCTGCCGGCCTGCCGGGACGGTGACGTGTTCTACGTGCACGACCCGAACTCGCCGCCCGAACCGGGGCAGGAGGACATCCGGCCGGGAACCGAGGTGATCCTGTCCGAGGGCTACCGCGAGCAGGAGCGGCTCGGACCGCGGTGGACGGTCCCGGACTACACCGAGATCGCCCGTCCGCGCAATCCCTGGCAGTTCGCCTCGGAGGGCCTCATGATCACACCGGGAGCGTTGGCGAACCTCGACGTGCCCCGGCGGAACGCCACAATCCTGGTGCAGGTCGACCCGTCGCACCCGGACGTCGCCGAGCACGTGCGCAACGCCGTCGCGCCGCTGACCTGGCGCACTTACCTGTACTACTACGGCGAAACCGACGTGAGCGAACGCATCGCGCAGTTCGAGAGCATCCGCCAAGGCCTCCTGGCGGGCTCCCTGCTCACCCTGCTGCTGGCCGGCGCCAGCCTCCTGGTGCTGGCCCTGGAACAGGTGCGGGAACGCAGGCGCCCCCTGGCGGTGCTGGCCGCCAGTGGCGTCCCGCGAGGAGCCTTGAGCCGCTCCCTGCTCTGGCAGAACGCCGTGCCGCTGCTGCTGGCCCTGGTGGTGGCCATCGCGATCGGCTCCGGTCTGGCGGTGCTCCTGCTGCGCATCATCGCCCAGCCGATCGTGCTGGACTGGCCGGGCATGGCCGTGCTCAGCGCGGCGGCGGCCCTGCTGGTGGTCGCGGTGACCGCGCTGACCCTCCCCTCGCTGCGGAGGGCGACCGGGGCACTGGGGCTGCGCTCGGAATGACCCCGACCGCTCCACGCGCGGCCGCCCGGGCGACCGGCCACGCGGCAACCCGAAGTCCCGACGACCCCAACCACAACCCGAAGTTCCGAAAAGACCACGAAATCGTCGCCGGTGGCGTCTTTAGAGATGTGGCCCGCGATCACCCACCACCGCTGAGTTCCCTCCGCACCGCCTCACCCGGGGCGGCGCGGGGGGCGAGGACCGGAACCCGCCCCGACCGGGGCGGATTCCGGTGACGTCGAGGTGGGTCGCCGACCTGGTCCTCGGGGTCCGACTGGCTGTCGGGGGCAGCCGGACCTCGTGGGCCAGGTTGGCGCTGACCGCGGCCGGTGTCGGCCTGGGCGTGGTCGTGCTGCTGCTCGCCGCGTCCATCGGCCCGGCCCGCGAGGCGAAGTCCGAACGGGTCCGGGCGGCCGCGCTGGACCTGGCCGCGGCGGCCGGTCCGCTGCGCGCCCGCGAGGTGGCCGTGTCGTGGCAGGGCCGCCGCATCGTGGGCGTCGAACTCGCCGCCACCGGAGCCGACGGACCCGCTCCTCCCGGTGTCGGCCGGTTGCCCCGGCCGGGCGAGGTGGTGGTGTCCCCGGAGTTGCTCCACCTCATCGAGACCGACGACTCGGTCCGCGCCCGGTTCCCGGAGCGCGTCATCGGCGTGATCGCCGACGTCGGGCTGCCCAGGCCCAAGTCGCTGCTGTTCTACGCGGGCCTGTCGGACGTGCACACCGAGGGCGCCACCCCGGCCACCGGCTTCGGCACCGATCAACCCCGACCGACCCTGCTGCCGGTCTACCGGCTGCTGATGGTCGCCGCGATCGGTGCCCTGCTGGTGCCGCTCGGGATCTTCGTCCTGGTCGCCACCCGGCTCGGCGCCACCGGGCGGGACCGCAGGCTGGCCGCGATCCGCCTGGTAGGGGCGAGCCGGGCACAGGTCCGGTGGATCGCCAGCGGCGAGACGCTGACCGGGGCGGTGCTCGGGCTGTTCGTCGGGGTCGCGCTGTTCTTCGCGGCACGCCCGCTGGCGCGGTTCATCGAGGTGGAGGGGGTGGGGTTCTTCCCGACCGACCTGCTGCCCGACCCGCTGCTGGGCGCGGTGATCGCGGTGGGCGTGCCGGTGGTCGCGGTGGTGTCCGCACTGGTGGCCCTGCGGACCGTCGACATCGGGCCGTTGGGGCTGGTCGAGGCGGTCGACCAGCCGGTGCGACGGGCCTGGTGGCGGTTCGCGCTGATCGGCGCGGGCGCGGTGGTGCTGGTGGTGATCTCGGTGGTCGGCAGCTTCCGGCGGGTGATGGCGGACTCGGTCACCGCCGTCGCGCTCGGCGCGGGCATCGGCCTGGTGCTCGCGGGCACCGGCGCGGTGCTGCCCTGGCTGGTGGCGCGGGTCGCGGACCGGCTGCACCCGGAGGAGGTCGCGCCGATGCTCGCGGTGCGCGGGCTGCGGTCCGACTCCGGGATGCCGCGCGTGCTGTCCGGGGTGGTCGTGGTGCTGACCGGCTCGCTGACGTTGCAGATCCTGCTCGGCGTGGCCGCGCAGTTCACCGCCGAGTCCGCGCTGGACGCCAGGTCGGAGGCCGACCGCTGGGTGCTGGGGGTGTCCGAGCACACGCCGATCCGGTCGCTGGAGGAGGCGATCGCGCTGGTCGGCGGGGTGCAGCGGGTCAGCGAGGTGCGGACGTACGCGCCGCGCGGCGAAGTCCCGGTGCTGCTGGTGAGCACGGACTGCGCGGAGATCGCGGCACGCCTCGGGGTCGACGACTGCGCACCCGGCTCCGCGTACCGGACGTCCGACGGTCCCGCCGTCCCGCCGGTCGGCACGCGGCTCACCGTCGGCGAGCAGACCTGGGCCGTGCCGGAGCACGAGGTCGTGCCCGGCAAGGTGCCCGGCCTGTTCGTGGCGAGCGGCAGCGACCCGGTGCTGGGCGCGGTCCCGCCGTCCGAGCTGGTCGTGGTCGGCGACCCGGACCAGGCGTTCGGCGACAGCCTGCTCGCCGCGACCGGCCGGGTCGACCGGGGCGTGGAGCTGCGGTCGACGTTCCAGGCGGGGCAGGTGGAGCTGTTCACGTCGCTGCGCAGCGGCGTGATCGGCGGCTCCGTGCTGCTCACCCTGCTGGCCGTGGTGGGCCTCGCGGCCGCCGCCGTCGACCAGGTGTGGGAACGCCGCCGCCACACCGCCGTGCTCACCGCGAACGGCGTCCCGAGCCGCGTCCTCGCCTCGGCGGCGCTGTGGCAGTCCGCGATACCGACCGGGCTCGGTGTCGCCCTCGCCATCCCGGTCGGTCTGGGCACGGCGTGGCTGGTGGTGCCGGCGGAACGCTTCCGCGTCGACTGGGCCGAACTCGCGACCACCGTCGCGACCGCCGTCGTCGCGGTGCTGGTCGTGTCGCTGTGCACGCTCCCCGCCCTGCGGCACGCCATCCGCCCGGACAGCCTCCGCACCGAGTGACGGCCGGCCCGGACAGCCGCCGTCGGGCCGGAGCACCCGACTCCGACTCCGACTCCGGCTGCGGCTGCGGCCGGACTGAGGCCGAAAGCCGTGGTAGACGCACCGAACCGGAAGGGCGTTCCGCGGACCACACCATCGGGCGGTACCGGGAGCCGAACCGACCGAGCGGCCCTCACATCGGCATGCAAGATCAAGACAACGCCGAGCTGCTGGCCGAAGCCCACCGGGGCGACCAGGGCGCGTGGCAGGAAATCGTGCGGCGGTACATCCGCCTGGTGTGGGCGGTGGCCCGGTCGCACCGGCTGAGCCCCGAGGACGCGGCGGACGTCAACCAGACGGTGTGGCTGGTCCTGGCGCAGAACCTGACCAGGATCCGCCGCCCGGACCGGCTCGGCTCGTGGCTGACCACGACTGCCCGCCGCGAGTCGCTGGCCGTGCTCCGGCTGCGCGGCCGGGAGGAACCCACCGACCTCTGGGAACCGGCGCACGAGGGTCCGAACCCCGAGGACCTGGCGCTCATCAGTGACACCGACTCCCGGCTGTGGCGCGCTTACACGACGCTCACCGACCGGTGCCGGGAAATCCTGCACCTGGTCGCGTTCGCGCCGGAGCTGTCGTTCAAGCAGATGGCGCAGGCCGTGGGCATCCCACCGAACAGCCTGGGCCCAACCCGCAGCCGTTGCCTCGAAGTCCTACGCCGCCGCCTGGCCAGGGAGACCGTCGGATGAACCACCAAGACCTGCTGGACTCGCTCGCGACCATGTTCGACCGCCTGGACCCGCCACCGGTCCTGCTCGCCGCACAAGCGCAGTCCGCGCTGGCCGAACGCTGCGATGCCCGGCTGTCGCGGCTGATCACCGACTCCGCGCACACCACCCGCACCGACGTCCGCGGCACGGACCGCGTCCGCACGATGCGCTTCGCCGACCTGGACCTCCACCTGGAACCCACCGCGACGGGCCTGCACCTCACCGGCCTGGCCCGCACCGGCAGCCAAGCCGTGACCCGTTGGCCGGGCGGCGCCACCACCTCCGACATCGACCCCACCGGCTGGTTCCACGTGGACCACGTCCCGCCGGGCCCGGTGCGCCTGCTGCTGCGCCGGGAAGGTCACCCCGACCTCGCCACGCGCTGGTTCGTCGCATGACCCCCAGCACCGCCCCGCACGACACCCTCACCAACAGCGACGACCCGCACGAACGCACCCTGGCGCTGGTCGAACTCGGCCGCCTCACCGAAGCCCGACGACTCGCCGAACAGGCCTTGACCTCCGACGACAACCCGCCGCTCCGGCTCACCCTGGCCTGGATCGCCCTGGACCAGGGCGACGCCGAGACGTGCGCGAACCACCTGAACGCGACCACGTTCACCGGCCTGGACCGCATCCGGGCGCAGTGCCTGCGCGGCCTCGCGCTGTGCCAGCAGGCGGATCCCGCACTCGCGATCAGCAGTCTCACCAAGACGATCCACGCCCTGCGCCGCCACCACGACGACCGCTGGCTCGCCAACGCGTTGACCGGTCGGGGAATCGCCCGCGCGTACACGCTGCGCCTGCCCGAAGCCGACGCCGACTTCACCGCCGCGCACACCATCCTGACGTCCCTCGGAGAACTCGACCGGGCCGCGATGTGCCTGCACAACAAGGGTTTCGTGGCCATGCTCGGCGGCGACCTGCCCACCGCCCTGCGGCACTACGAACACGCCGCCCGCCAAGGCCTCCGGACCACCCGCCGACCCGAGGCGCTGACCGACCGGGCGGAAGCCCTGCTCAGCGCGGGCCTGATCCGGGAGGCGCGCGCCGTCCTGCAACCAGCCGTGCAGCTGCTGGACCGGTGCGACCGGGGCTCCCGCCTCCCCGAAGCACTGCTCCTGGCCGCCCGCTGCGCGTTGCACGACAACGATCCCACCGCCGCCCGCACCCTGGCCGAACGCGCCGAATCCCTCTTCCGACAGCAGAACCGCCACCGCTGGATCCCGGCCGCCCAGTCGGTCGCACTCCAGGCGGGCGCACCCGGATCGCCGACCGTCATCGCCACCGCGTGCGAACACCAAGGCCACCACGACGACGCAGCCGAACTGCGCCTGACCAGCGCACCCCACACCATCCGCCGTGATCAGGGCACCACCAGGTCACGCGCCGTCGGCTGGCTGGCCCGCGCCCACCTGTCGACCACCCGGCGCGACGCGGTGGCCGCCTGCCTCGCCGGACTGCGCCTGCACGCCCCGAACACCTGGCCCGGCACCGAACTCGCGGACATCGCCCTCGGCCACGCCTTGGCCGGCTCCGACGCCAGGTCCGCCCTGCTCTGGACCGAACGCCGCCGGGCCCACCCACCCGCGCCCAGCAAGGAGACCGCCGACGCGCTCACCGAACTCCGCCTGGCCCGTGCCCAGGACGACCACCACCGGATCGTGTCCCTGGAACGCGAGATCCGCAGGCTTGCGCTGACCGCCGGCACCGTCCGCCGTGCTGCCGTCCCGTTGCCCGATCTCGTGGATTCCCTGGCGGACAGGGCGATGCTCAGCTTCACCAGTCATGGCGGACGGCTGGCAGCGGTCTCGGTGGCCGCGAGGAAGGTCAGGCTGCACGACCTCGGCGACGCACGAACCTTTGCGCGCCAGGCCAAACGCCTGGAACTCTCCGCAGGCCCGTCGGTGCTCGCCGAACTCGACCGGCTTGTGAGACCAGCCGGGGACCGTGCTGTGGTGATCGTGCCGAGCGCTGAACTCGAACGGGTGCCGTGGGCTTCGCTGCCGTCGTGCCGTGGCCGCGAAATCTCCGTCGTGCCGTCGGCGAGTTGCTGGTTGGAAGCGCTTCGGAAACCGTTGGCGGTGAGTAGACGTCTATGGGCCGTAGGTCCTTCACTTCGTTATGCGGAGCTCGAAGTTGAGACGCTGCAACGCAACCACGGTGGAACGCGGGCATATTCGGTCGGCGATACATTGCGCGAGATGGAACACGCGGACGTCGTGCACATCGCGGCGCACGGCGTTCGACGAACCGATCTGCCGCTGTTCTCACACCTGACACTCGACGACGGACCGATGCACGGCTACGACTTCGACCAGTTGGAGAACGCGCCCTCGGTGGTGGTCCTGTCGGCGTGCGATTCGGGCTTGGCTCCGGTGCTGCTGCGCCGAGGGGTGCGGGCGGTGATCGCGAGCGTGCGGGAGGTGCCGGACGATCGGGTCGTCGGGCTCATGGTGGACCTGCACGCAGGGCTGCACACTCCTGCGCAGACGCTTGCCAAGGCTCAGGAGGAACACGGTGACCTGGGATTCGTCTGCGTCGGCGCCGGATGAGCCGCACCTGCAGCGCGGTGCGCACCACCGCGCGGCAACACCACCACAACACGGCCGGACCGCCGCGATCAGGTCGGTTGAAGCGTGGCGACCCGACGAACGGCCTCGTCCGGCGGCACGCCGTGATGCAGCAGTCGGGCGATGTCGGCGGCCACGCGCGGTGCGGCGAACGACGTGCCACTCCACCGCGCGTAGCCGTACTCCCGCGTCTCGGTGCCCGGCGCAGCGTCCCCCGAAGGCGTCAGCCGGACAAAGCTGCTGGTCACGTCCACTCCCGGAGCGATCGCGTCGACCCACGGCCCGTGGTTGGAGAACGGCGCGTCCGCCCCCACCGCGACCACCTCGGGCAGAGCCGCCGGCCACACCGGACGTGAGGTCGCGCCGTTGCCCGCAGCAGCCACCACGACCGCACCCAACCGCTCGACCTCATGGCGCAACACCGGCGGGCACATGTCGTCGGCCGTGTGGCAGCTGGCCGTCAGCACCGCGATGTCGGCCGTCCCGCGCAACGCCCGCAACCCGCGCGCAACGGTCGCGTCGTCGGACAGCCCGAGCGACGACAGCACCCGCCGGTGCCGCACCCGCACGCCGGGCGCGTGCTGCAGCAGCACCCCGGTCACGAACGTGCCGTGCCCGGCCTGCCTGTCCTGACCGGGCCTCCCGTCCGCGTCCAGCACTTCCGGCGAGTGCCCGGACGCCGCGAACCACGACCGCCCGGCGAACCACGGGTGCGGGTCCAGGCCGGTGTCGAGCACGGCAGCGGTGACCGGCCACGTCTCTTCGGCGGGTGTCGGCGGAGGCGGGGCCGATCGGGGCAGCGGCCGGGCGGTGCCGATCATGATCGGGCTGCCGACGTGCACGTGGTTGGGCGTGACGGCGAGGCCGCTCTCGGCGGCGATCCGCACCGGCTCCTCACCGGGCCGCAGGTGGATGCGAACGAACTTCAGCTCCGCCGATCCGTCCACCCGATCCACCCAACGGCGCAGCCGGTCCACCGCCACCGGCACGGCGTCCGACTGGACCAGCAGTTCACCTGAACGGACGAGGCACTCATGCGGCCCTCCGGGGTCGTGCACGGTCAGGTCGGACTGCTCCGCCCGGCAGCGCTCGGCGAATTCCGCCAGCGAGACGACATCGTCACTGTCCACAGAGGACACCCTGCCCGGTGTCCACACCGGACGCGTGTTGTGGTCACCCGATGCGCTGAACACGACGGACGGTGTTCACGGACGGGCGCGACAACCCGTACAGCCGCACAGCACCGCCCTTCCGAGTGGGTTCCGCGCCAGAACGTTCGAAAATGCGGTGGCCAGTGCTAGACATAGCAGAACGTCGACCTCGAACGGTCCGTCCCGTCGGCCGTAGCCCCCCGGAACGGTGGTGATCTCCAGTGGCAGTCTCCGACGCGGCGCGCCGCAGCGGATCGCTGCTGCTCCGAGCGCTGGCCGTGGGCGGTTTGGCGACGGTCGCGTGGCTGTGTTGCGCCGGCCTGGCGTCCGCCGACGACCAAGACCACTCGGACGAGTTGTCGACGACGCTCGACACGGTGAACCTCGCCGTGGACCAACAGCACACCGCGACCACCGCTCTGCTGGACATCGTCCTCGCCGAGCAGACCTACCCCGAGGCCGCCGTCGACGCCGCCGTCGACCCGCTCGCGCTGCCGACCCCGGTCGAGGCGGTACTGCCGATGCCGGCCGTGCCCGCGGTTCCGATTCCCGCGATTCCGGTCGTGCCGGGTGTGCCGGTCGTGCCCGAGTTCCAGCTCGCCACCCCGGCCCAGGTCATCAGCCCGTTCGAGGACATGACCCCGGCCCACACCGTCTCCGCCGCGGCCATGTCGTCGGTCGGGATCGGTTCCCCGGCGATCGCGCCGCTCCAGGTGGCCGCGCCGGAAGAGCAGCCCGGGCAGTACGGGCAGACCAGCTACTCGGGCGGCACCGAGAGCAGGAGGTACAGCCACTCCGGCACGGTGGTCAACACCATGCCCGAAGAGATGTACGAGGCGAAGGTGGCCGCCAAGGTCGCCGCGCGCCAGGCAGCCCTAGCACCGCCGCCCGTCCCGGAGCCCGCAGCGCCGCAGGAAGTCGTACCGACGGCACCCTCGGCGTTCCAGGCGGCGACGGTCGTGTTCACCCAGGAACCGGCACCCGTGAGCACCGCCGACGCGGTCACCACCAGCACCGTGACCTGGGAGAAGCCCGAACCCGCGAGCCCCGCGCCGGCGCCGAAGCCCGCGCCTGCGCCCACCGCGCCGACCACCGCGTCGTCGAGCCCGCACGACAGCTCGAACGGCCACCGGGGCGGCGTGATCGCGTTCGTCACCAGCCAGCAGAACTTCACGCCCCCGACCGCGCGGTCGGTCGAACGGCGAGACGACTGGCGGTCCCCCGGCAGCATCCCAGGCCTGCCGAGCACTTCACCCGACTGAGTAAAACGGCACCGGTCTGCCCAGCGCGGACCGCGCCGCCGCACCGGTCGTCCAGCGCGACCCGCGCCGCGACACCAGTCCTCCCGGTCATACCCAGTCGCACTGCCCCGTTGCCACACAGCTTCCCGTCCTGCCGACCGCGCCCCGGCAGGAACGGGCAGGTCCCGTCGTCACACTGCCCCTGTGTCGACGGGATCCCACGGGAACCTGCGGCCGGGGACGCCAATCCCTGGAGCGTCCCCGCCGCAGGTCCACGGACACCGTCGGACTCCGGCTCATCGAGGGGCTGCGCCGGAGCCCGACGGTGACAGAACTTCATGGCAGCCACCCGCTCCAGCGACCCCCACCAGAGTGACCAAGCCTCACCGGTCCACCCGATCGGGCGAAAGTCAGAGAAATCGAAGGCCCACGGGCACTTTGCACTTACCGATTTCGTTGCCGGATTTGAAGGAGGCGCCCCGGCGAGGCACAGGCACACCGACCACCCGCCCACCCCACAACCAACACCAACCACACAACGCTCAAAGAACACAAACCACACAACGCTTACAGCAGCGCCAACCACACCCACACAAGACCTAAAGCACGGACACAACGCCTCAAGCAGAACGCTCACACCCTCACGGTCCGAACGCACCGCCCTCACGGTCAGCAGTAGCCCAGCCAGACCGCAGCCCAGCCAGACCACGGCTCGACGCAGGCGGGGGCTCACGACCCAGGTGGACGGACCCGCACTCCAGGCGACGGACCCCCAGCCCACGCGGGCAGACTCGCGGCCCAGGCGGAGAATTCGCAGCTAGGCGGGAAAGACTCACGGCGACGCGAACGAAGACCTCGCGACAAGCCCCGACGTCATCGCCATCCACTGACTTCGCCCGTTGGTCACTGACGCTGATCACCGACGTCACCGACGTCAGCGCTGACCACCGCTGCCACCGCGCTGTCGCACTGACATCACGCCAGCCACCGGCCGTCTTGCCGCCCACAGGCCCAGCCGAGCCGCCGAGCTGCGCAGTCCGTGCGCCGCCGAGCGCCGACGTGCGCCGCCGAGCGCCGTCGGACTCCCTCACCCCTCGCACGAGCCGGAACAGGACAGGACGGGACGGGCGAGGCCAGGCGGAGCGCACTGGAGCGGGCGGAACGCACCGGGGCGGACGGAGTGGGTGGTGCGGGCGGGCGGGTGGGGCGAGACGAAGCGAGCCGGGAGTGACTGCGGAAAGTGTCGGTGGTCAGGCGACGGGCATGGTGGCGGCGGTTTCGCCGGGCATGGTGGTGCCGGTGACGGAAGCGGCGACCAGGCCCAAACGGCGGACGGCGTCCCGCAGCACGTCGGACGGCAGGACGTAAGGCAGGCGCAGCCAGCGTTCGAAGCCGCCGTGGGCGCCGAAGCGGGAGCCCGGGGCGAGCCGGATGCCGTGGTTCTGCGCCACTACGGCTACTCGGGTGCTGATGGGGGCGTCCAGTTCACACCAGACGCTGAGCCCCCCGGCCGGGCGGCGGAAGTGCCACTGTGGACAGTGCTCCCGCAGCCCGGCCATGAGGACGTCCCGCTGGGTCGCCAACAGCGCTCGGCGGGCCGCCAAGGCCCGGTCCGGCTCGGCCATCAGATCCGCCAGGACCATCTGCTCGAACACCGCCGACCCGAGGTCCAGGGCGGTTCGGGTGGAGACCAGGCGGTGCACCACCTCGGTCGACGCGCGGATCCAGCCGACGCGCAGCCCGCCCCAGTACGCCTTGCTGGCCGACCCCAGAGTTATCACCAGGTCTTCCGCGTACGACGCCATCGGCGGCGGGCCGTCCAGCGGGTCGCCGTCGAGGTCCAGTTCGACCGCGGTCTCGTCGATCACGAGCGGCGTCCGGGCTCGGCGGGCGATGTCCGCCAGTTCCGCCCTGCCCTCGGCGTCCAGCCGGTGCGCGGTCGGGTTCTGGAAGTCGAGCACCAGGTACGCCATCCGCGGCGCGGCCTGGCGCAGGGCGGCGGCCACGCCCGCCAGGTCCCAGCCCGTCGAGGTCATGGCCACCGGCACCGGGATGGCCAGGACGGCCTTGATCGCGTCCAGCGCGTTGGGGTAGCTCGGCTGTTCCACCAGCACCCGGTCGCCGGGGCCGGTCAGCAGGCGCAGGGTCAGGGCCAGGGCGTGCTGGGCGCCGCTGGTGATCACGATCTGGTCCGGGGACGTGGGCAGACCGCGGGCTTCGTACCGCTCGGCGATCCGCTTGCGCAGCTCCGGCAGCCCGTGCTCGTAGTAGCCGTGGTTGGTCAGTTGCTCGGGCAGGCGCAGCCGCACCGCGTCGAACGCCGCCGTCATGCCGGGGATCGCGGGCGGTGCGGCACGGGCGAAGTCGATCATGCTGTGGCCGACCAGCGGGGTGTCCGGGGCGATCCCCAGGGCGCCGGTGGGCAGGCTGATCCACGAGCCCGCGCCGCGCTTGCTGGCCACCAGGCCTTCCGACCGCAACTGGTCCAGCGCCGCGGTGATCATGGTGCGGCTGACCGGCAGGGCGTCGGCCATCTCCCGTTCGGCGGGCAGGCGGGTGCCGGCGGGCAGCCGGCCGTCCAGGACGAGCATCCGGATCGCGGCCGCGAGGTCGGCGGAGCCCTGGCGGGCACCTCGCCTGCGCCACTCGCCGAGCAGGCGGGCCAGCCGGAAACCGGATATACGTCCACCTGGTGGGACGTCGTGGTTCATGAGGCCAATTATTCGACATTGGCTCTGGAAAACAAGGCCAATCGCGACGAAGGATGGCCACATGCTCGCCGCACTCACCCAGGTCCCCGTCTCCGTCTCGCCCGCCCGCCGCCTCCCCCAGCTGGTCGCGGGGCTCTGGCTCTACGGCGCGAGCATGGCGCTCCAGATCCGCGCGACCCTCGGCCTGGACCCGTGGGACGTGCTGCATGAAGGCCTGACCAAGCGCACCGGGCTGAGCTTCGGCACGATCACCATCATCGTCGGCGCGCTGGTCCTGCTCTGCTGGATCCCGCTCAGACAACGCCCCGGTGTGGGCACGGTCAGCAACGTCTTCCTGATCGGCATCGCGGTCGACGTGACGCTCGCCATCCTGCCCGCCCCGTCCGAACTGGTGCCGCGCATCCTGTTCCTGGTGGCGGGGATCGTCCTGAACGGACTGGCCGCCGCCGTCTACATCGGAGCCCGCCTGGGCCCCGGCCCGCGCGACGGCCTCACGACCGGTTTCTGCGCGCGGACCGGGACCTCGCTGCGCCTGGTCCGGACCGTGGTCGAACTCACCGTGCTGGCCGGCGGCTGGCTGCTGGGCGGCACGATCGGCGTCGGCACCGTCCTGTACGCGCTGGCGATCGGCCCGCTCACGCAGGCGTTCCTGCCCCTGGTCACCTGGGTGAGTTCGCGACCCGCTTCCACGCCTCCGGGTAGCTGACCCCGCGGGCCCCGAGGACCTCGGCCACCAGGCCCCGGCCGGACAGCAGCGCCAGCACCAGGTGCTCCCGGCCGAGGGTCCGGTGGCCGAGTTCCCGGGCTTCGACCAGGCTGCGTTCCAGGGTCTTCTTCGCCGCCGCGTTGAACGGCAGCCTGAACAGCCTGCGCTTCGCCGGCGGTTCGGCGGCCAGCGCGCCTTCGCCGAGGGACCGTTCGACCGATGCGACGATCTGGTCGACGTCGATCCCCAGTCCTTTCAGCGCCTCGGCGTCCGCTTCGCTCAGCCCGCCCTTGCGCCGGGCTTCGCGGAGGTCCGCCTCCAGAACCGAGCGCGGCACGTCGAACGACGCCAGCACCGGCGCGTCGAGCAGTGCGAGCAGCAGGTGTTCCGGTCCGATCTCGTTCGCGTGCGCGCGTTGTGCTTCCACGACGGCGTCACGCACCGCCTGTCGTGCCTCCCTGGTGAACCGCTCGCCGATCATCGGCTTCCCCCGTGCTTCTTGTGGACGGCCTGCCTGCTCACGCCCAGCTCGGCCGCGATCTCCTGCCACGACCAGCCCCGGACGCGGGCGTTGCGCACCTGGACCGCTTCGAGTTGTTCGAGCAGCCGGCGCAGCGCGCTCACCGCCCGCAGCCCGACTTTGGGGTCGTGGTCGCCCGCCGCCGAGGCGAGTTCCGTTGCCTCTGTCATGCCGTCAACCATGGTTGACAACCCGCCGCTTGTCAACCCGAGTTGACACTAGGCTCGGACGCGATGCCCGAGACCACTCCCGAGATCACCACCGCCGAACGCGCCGGAGTCGGCCTGGACGGCCGGCCCAGGCCCACCGAGGACCGGATCGTCGTCCTGCCGAACGCCGTCGTCCTGCTGGACGGGGCCACCTCCCCGACACCCCGCGAACGCGACGGCGGCTGGCACTCGCGAGCCCTGGCGGACGAGTTCCGGGCGTTGGACGGTGACCTGGCCGACGAACTCGCGCAGGCCATCGACCGACTCGCCACCCGACACGGCCTCACCCCCGGCGAGTCGCCGTCCAGCACGGTCGCGATGGTCCGCTGGACCGACGACTCCGTCGACGCCCTGGTGCTCGCGGACAGTCCCGTGGTGGTGTTCGGCGAACGCGTCGAAGTCCTCGCCGACCACCGGTTGCGGGACCTGCGCGGCAAGGTCGACCGGGTCACGGACTGGCGCAACCGGGACGGTGGGTTCTGGGTGGCCGAGGCGGATCCGACGGCGGCGTACCGGGCTGTCCGCCGGTCGTGGCGGCGGGACGAGGTGCGCGCCGTGCTGATGGCCACCGACGGCGTCTCGTGCGGTGTGGACGACTACGGGCTGTTCGCGAATTGGCAGAACGTGTTGGACATCACGTCCGCGAATGGACCCGAGGCGGTGCTGGACACGATCCGGAACGCGGAGGCGGGTGATCCGGAACGCCTCCGGTGGCGACGGTCGAAAGTGCACGACGACCAGGCGCTCGCGGTGCTCCGATTCGGCGCCGGGACTGGATGAACCGGCACTGGTGGACCGTGACCGCAGGAACCAGAACTGGGTGAACCGCGACCGGATGAGCGACCGGGATGGACCGAACCGGACGACGCGTAAAGCGGACAGTCGGAAACCGACCGACCCGGAAAAAGCGGAAACCCCACGCAATCGCGTGGGGTCCGCTGGTTCTGGTGGCCAGGGGCGGGGTCGAACCGCCGACCTACCGCTTTTCAGGCGGTCGCTCGTACCAACTGAGCTACCTGGCCAGGTAGCGGCCCGGCCGTACAGCCGAACAGCCTTGCGACCCAGACGGGACTCGAACCCGCGACCTTCGCCGTGACAGGGCGACGCGCTAACCAACTGCGCCACTGGGCCTTGCTTTACTACGTGCCCCCAACGGGATTCGAACCCGCGCTACCGCCTTGAAAGGGCGGGGTCCTAGGCCGCTAGACGATGGGGACCAGGTTCCTCCGGCAGCCTCTTGGGCCACCTTCTGTCCCAGGCCCTCCACGCTGTCCGGTGGAAGCATCGTAAGCATAGGGCACAGGTGCCGGCTACTCCAAAACGGGGGTGCCACAAGTTGTTGACCTGCGATTCCTTCCCCGTTCGATCAGCCCGAGGCGGTCGGCCGGGCGGCGAACTCGACCCGTTCGGCCTCGCCGAGGACACCCAGCGCCTCGTCGAACCGCTCGTCGGTCAGCCGCTCGGCGTGCCGCCACCGCCTCCGAGCCAGAACAGCGGTTCCCGGGTCCGTTCAGCCACTGGAGCCATTCCGTAGCGCTGTCATAGAACTTCGGGGCCGGCGACCACCCGCACCGCCGCGGCACACCACTCGTCGGTGGCCAGGCCGGGCAGCACGAACCGCCACACCTCGCGCATCCGGTCCGGGTAGTCCGCGCAGCGGGTGGTCGCGGTGGAGATCAGCCGGGCGCCCAGCGCGGCGGCGGTCAACGTCCGCGCGGCGGCCTCCGGGTCGACGCCCGGTCGCAACTGGCCCTCGTCGCGGGCCGCGCGCAGCAGGTCGGCGAGCACCTTCTCCCAGCGCAGGTGCGAGCCGGCCAGTCCCGGGTAGGCGAGTTCCCGTTCGGCGGCGAGCCGCACGCCCGCGCGGATCACCACGTCCGCGGAGAGCAGCACCACCGCCGCGTCGAACAGGCCGACCATGGTGCGCAGCGGATCCAGTCCCCGGCCCCTCCACTCGTCCGCCAGGCGCGGCCAGGTGTCGTCCTGGACCTGCACGATCGCCGAGGCGAGCGCCGCCTTGGACGTGAAGTGGAAGTAGAACGCGCCCTTGGTGACGCCGCTGCGGTCCAGGATCGCGCTCAGCGGCGCGCCTTCGTACCCGACGCGGTCGAACTCCTCGGCCGCCGCCCGGAGGATCGCCTCACGGGTGGCTCGCGCGCGGTGCTGCTGGGGCATCACGGCTCCGGGCTGATCTGCGGTCGATGCGCCGCCCAGCCTTCGCGCCCGGCCGGTCCGGCGCAAGCGCCGCCCGGTCGGGCGCCGGCCGACCGCTCGTCGACCGGTGGCCCGCAGTTCGATTGCCCCGGAAAAAGACCGCTCGGTATGTTCCGGAGGGGCCGGCCCACCCGAGTCGCGCTCCCGGGGGGTGCACGTCTCGGGTGGGCCGTCCTGGCGCCCTACCGTTGCACGGGTGGCGCGCCCCCGTCCTCACCCGGTGTCAGCCCGAGCATGTCGAGCAGCAGTCGACAATCCTCGGCGCTGGTCGCGCCGCGGGCCACGGACAGCCGCGCGCGGTGGACCTGTTCGTCCGAGATCCGCGATGGTTCACCGGTCCGCTGCACGGGCACCCCACCGCCCGGCCTGGACATGATGTCGTCCTGGTTCCACAGGAACTGACGTACTTCTATGGACCCGCTCATGACGCCTCCCCGACTTGAGGTTGGCGCGAGGCTAAGCGAGCCCATCGAACTGCCGCAGCCCCCCGCAGAGTGATTCCAAGGCAACGGAGTGTCACTTTCTGTGCAAACGACCTGGTGTCAAGCAGTCCGTGATGTGCTTGCCGCGAACAACGAGAGGTTGGACCCATGACCGAGCCGGACCCCCGTCCGCACCCCGACGAGACCTCGCCGACCCCCGCGGCGCAGGCCTTCGAACCCGCCCCCGCCGACGCCACGTCGGTCACCGGCACCCCGCTTGACCTGGTTGCCGCCGACGCACCCGAGGCCGCGGCGCCCGAGTCCGGCCCGCCCGCCGACGCACCGCCCGCAGCGGCCGAGTCGCCCGCCGAGGTCGAGCCGGGCGCCGCTCCCACCGACCCGTCGGCGGCCGGCACCCCGATTGCCGAGGTGTCGGACGGCGCGGGCGCGGGCACCCCGGGACAGGCACCGCAGTTCCCGCCCGTCGACCCGCAGCTGTTGTTCGGCAGCCTGTCCCTGGCGTCGATCGAAGCCGACATCGACGCGATGATGAGCGACAAGATGACCGAGCTGGACGACATGCTCGCGGGCTTGGAGGAGCTGGTCGTGCGGCTGGAGGGCGAGATCACCCAGCTGGAGGCCCCGCCGGATGATAGCCCTACCCCCTAGGGGTATCCTCGAAGGCGATCAGCCGAAGAGGAAGAGGGGCTCATGTCCGTCACCACCACGTACACCGTCAACGGCATGACCTGCGGCCACTGCGCGAGTTCCGTCACCGAGGAGCTGACCGCCGTGGACGGCGTGACCGGCGTCGACGTGCAGCTCGCCAGCGGCGCGGTCACCGTGACCAGCACCCGCGAGCTGTCCCGGGACGAGGTGGGCGCGGCCGTCACCGAAGCGGGCTACGAGCTGGTCGGCTGATGACCACCGCGGAGGCCACCCGCCGCGTCGAGCTGGCCATCACCGGCATGACGTGCGCGTCGTGCGCGAACCGGATCGAGCGCAAGCTCAACAGGCTCGACGGCGTCACGGCGTCGGTCAACTACGCGACCGAGAAGGCCAGCGTCGAGTTCCCGGTCGGCACGACGGTCTCGGAGCTGGTCTCCACGGTGGAGGCCGCCGGGTACCGGGCGAGCCCGGAGCGGTCCGGCGACGACCACGCCGGCGAACTCGGGGCGCGGGTCGCCATCGCGGCCTTCCTCGGCGCGCCGGTGGTCGTGCTGGCCATGGTCCCGGCCTGGCAGTTCCCCGGCTGGCAGTGGTTCTCGCTGGCGCTGGCCGGCGTGGTGGTCTGGGTGTGCGGGTGGCCGTTCCACCGGGCCGCCGCGGTCAACGCCCGGCACGGCGCGAGCACCATGGACACGCTGGTGTCGATGGGCGTCGTGGTGGCCTTCCTGTGGTCGCTCTACGCGCTGGTGTTCGGCGAGGCGGGCGCGCTGGGCATGCGGCACGCGTTCAGCCTGGTGCCGCGCCCGTCCACGACCGGCGACATCTACCTGGAGGTCGCGGTCGGCGTCACGGTGTTCCTGCTGCTCGGCCGGTGGCTGGAGGCCCGTTCCAAGCGCCGGGCGGGTTCCGCGCTGCGAGCCCTGCTGGAGCTGGGCGCGAAGGACGTCGTCGTCCTCGAAGACGGCACCGAGACCCGCGTCCCGGTCGGCAGGCTCCAGGTGGGCCAACGTTTCGTCGTCCGACCGGGTGAACGGATCGCCACGGACGGCTTGGTGGTCGCCGGTTCCTCGGCGGTGGACCGCTCGATGGTGACCGGCGAGTCGGTGCCGGAAGAGGTCCGGGCGGGTGACGAGGTGGTCGGCGGCACGGTGAACGCGGGTGGCCGGCTCGTCGTCGAGGCCACCGGGGTCGGCCAGGACACCCAATTGGCCCGGATGGCTCGACTGGTCGAGCAGGCGCAGTCCGGCAAGGCCGGGGTGCAGCGGCTGGCCGACCGGGTCTCGGCGGTGTTCGTGCCCGTCGTGCTCGGGCTCGCGGTGCTCACGCTCGCCGGGTGGCTGCTGGCCGGCCGCTGGAGTTCGCCGTCACGGCGGCGGTAGCGGTGCTGGTGATCGCGTGCCCGTGCGCGCTGGGCCTGGCGACGCCGACCGCGCTGCTGGTCGGCACCGGCCGGGGCGCGCAGCTGGGCATCCTGGTGAAGGGCCCGGAGGTGCTGGAGTCGACCCGCCGGGTGGACACCGTGGTGCTGGACAAGACCGGCACGGTGACCACCGGGCGGTTGGAGCTGGTGGACGTGATCCCGGCGGACGGCGTCACCCGCCGGGAGCTGCTGACCGTCGCGGGCGCGGTCGAGCACGGCTCGGAGCACCCCATCGCGGCGGCGGTCGTGCGCGGCGCGCGGGCCGAGGTCCCGGAGCTGCCCGAGGTCTCCGACTTCGCCAACCGCGAGGGCCTGGGCGTCACGGCGACCCTGGACGGCAGGCGGCTGACCGCCGGTCGGCCGAGCCTGGTGGAACTGCCCGACGACCTGCTCGCCCGGGCCGATCAAGAACAGCGGAAGGGCCGCACGGTGGTCGCGGTCGCCGCCGACGACCGGCCGCTCGGCCTGCTCTGCGTCACCGACACCGTGAAGCCCACCAGCGCCCGGGCGGTCCGCGAGCTGCGGGCCCTCGGCCTGCGCCCGGTGCTGCTGACCGGCGACCACCGGGCGGTCGCGGAGGCGGTGGCGGCCGAGGTCGGCGTCGACGAGGTGATCGCCGGGGTGCTGCCCGCCGACAAGGTCGACGTGGTGCGGAAGCTCCAGGCCGAGGGCCGGGTGGTGGCGATGGTCGGGGACGGCGTGAACGACGCGCCGGCGCTCGCCGCGGCCGACCTGGGTCTGGCCATGGGCACCGGCACGGACGTGGCGATCGAGGCCGGCGACCTGACCCTGGTGCGCGGCGACCTGCGGGCGGCGGCGGACGCCATCCGGCTGTCCCGGCGGACCCTGCGCACCATCAAGGGAAATCTTTTCTGGGCGTTCGCCTACAACGTGGCGAGTTTGCCACTCGCGGCGCTGGGATTGCTGAACCCCATGCTCGCGGGTGCCGCGATGGCCTTCTCCAGCCTCTTCGTGGTGACCAACAGCCTGCGCCTGCGCGGGTTCCGGGCATCGACAAGCTGAAGATTTACCGCCAACCCACTCCCCAGGCCCACGTGCACGTGCAACAATCCGAATTGCTGACACACCCCCGGTCAGCGCCTGTGGAGATCCCCTCCGGCCCCCGCGTTCCTCCCCCTGGCGCGGGGGCCTCTCCATGCACAGACCTGTGACCCAGGCCACAGTTTGAGGCGTTCCGCAACGCAACCGTTATCGTTGCGCGGTGCCCATTGGATCGCTAGGTCGTAACAAGTCCGGCCGTCACCGCCCGCCCGCCAAGGAGCAGGAGGAAGTCCTGCCCGACGAGGAGCTGACCTCGTACCTGGCGGCGCTGGCACCGGAGACCTCGGACAACGAGACGACGGCCGGCAACAGCTTCGGCAACGCGCAGGTCTACCAGCTCCGCCTGCAGCTGATGGCGAACGAGCAGCTGAAGGAGCTCGCCGCCGAGCGGCAGACCTCCCCGCAGGCGCTCGCCACCGAGTGGGTCATGCAGCGCCTGGAGTGGGAAGCCCGCCAGCGCGGCTTCTGAGCCCCACGCCGGACCCGCACCACACGGCCGGGCCTCCCGCGCCCGCCGGCTGACCCGTGCCGCCGGGCCTTCACGCGCAGCGGCCGAACCGTGCCGTCGGGTCTTCCACACCCGCCGGACCTTCCACACCCGCCGGCCGACCCTTGCCGCCGTCCGACTCCGCGAACGGCGCAGGGAAGAGCGGGGTGCGCGAGGCCGACGCCCGACGTGATCCGGCGGGACGGCCACCGACGCGACAGGCCCCCGACCGGAAACCCGGCCGGGGGCCTGCTTGTCGTCACGAAGGGAAGATCAGACCTTCCGCACGTTCTGGGCCTGCGGACCCTTGGTGCCCTGGCCGATCTCGAACTCGACCCGCTGGTTCTCCTCCAGGGTCCGGAATCCCTGACCCTGGATCTCCGAGTAGTGGACGAAGACGTCCGGCCCGCCGTTCTCCTGGGCGATGAAGCCGAAGCCCTTCTCGGAGTTGAACCACTTGACAGTGCCCAGTGCCATGTACCTGCCTCCATCGCAGGAAAGCTTGGGGCTGCACCATGCAACCCCGGCCGTCCCGGGGCGTTTCCCCCGCCGCCTCCAGCAGGAGCGCACGCCCGCGTGTCGTTCCGCGAGCGTGAGACACGAACACAGAAACCACGGCCTGCGCAGGCGAGCGTATCGGTTGACCACGCCCAGCACTACCACCGAACCACAAGCGGATGAACGGCCGGCGGCGCTACTTCTCGGTGACCTGCGGCGGGTCCGGCAGACGCACCCCGGACCGGCCGATGTTGCGCTCCAACGCCTTGCGCCACTCGCCCGTCGCGACCATCTTCTCGATCGCCGCGCCGACGTCCGAACGGCCCTTGACGTCGGCCTTCGACAGCCCCACGCCGTACCGCTCGGTGGTGAACGGATCGCCCACCAGCTTCAGCAGTTCCGGGTTCTCCGCCACGTAGCCCGCCAGGATCGCCTCGTCGGTGGTGACCGCGTCCACGTTGCCCGCCAGCAGGCCGGTCACGCAGTCGGAGTACTGGCCGTACTCCACCAGCTCCACCCCCTGCGCGAACTCGGACTTCACCTTCTGCGCGGATGTCGACCCGGCCACCGAGCAGAGCTTCCTGCCGTTCAACGTCTGCGGCCCGGTGATGCCGTCGTCGGTGTAGCGGACCAGCAGGCCCTGCCCGGTCTGGAAGTACGGGCCCGCGAAGGCCACCTGCTCCTTGCGCTTGTCGGTGATCGAGTAGGTGGCGACGACGAAGTCCACGTCCCCGGCGGAGATCAGCTTCTCCCGGTCGGCGGACCGCGCTTCCTTCCAGGTGATGCCGGACTCGGGCACACCCAGTTGCTGCGCCACGTACTTGGCCACGTCCACGTCGAAGCCGACGTACTTGCCGTCGAGCCTGCGCTGCGCCATCCCCGGTTGGTCGAACCGGATGCCGATGGTCAGGTTGCCGTCCTCGGCCTTGCCTTCGAGCGTGTCGTCGGCCGCGCCACCGCAGGCCGCGGTGAACGCCAGGGCTGCCACCACCGCGGTCGCGGGCAGCAGTCGTCGGAACAGCATGGGCTGCGAACCTCTCGGTGCTCGGGTACGCGGTGCGGATCGACGCACCAGACGTCCTCATGCTAAGCACTGGTATCGATTCCACTGATGCGATGAAGGTCTCATCGGCGCAACCCGTTGATCCTTTCAGCTCAACAAACGGTGTGAGATCCGACAGATCTCCTATGGGAGCGGCGAACGGCGTGGCGTCACACGCGGAAACCCAGCCGCCGGATCGCCCGTGGAGTGGCCCCTGCCGAACGTCGCAACGCGTAACACCCTCAACCGGCTGAACGATTCCACGTGACCACCGTGGTGTGCGTCTGGAGCAGGAATCGCCGATGAGCAGGGTCAGCCGTGTCACCTCCGCCGGGATGGCCGGAACGCTGGCGTTCGGGGCGCTGATCACCTTGCTGGTCACGGTGAATCGGCCCCAGCCGGTCGACGTGCGCCGGGTCGACCTGGGCCCCGTGCAGCCCGGCGTGCTCAGCGCCGACGCCACGACGACGCTCATGGTGTTGCAGTCCACGGCGACGGCCATGCTCGCCCCACCGCCGCCACTACCGGTGACCACGACCACTGCGGTGGCGGCCACCACCACCGAGCCGCCACCGAGTCTGCCGGCGACGTCCTCGTCGCCCGTCACGTCCACCTCGAAGCGGCCCCAACACAGGTGCGACGACAACTACGTCACCGACGGCCTGTGCGTGCCGTGGCGCTTCCCGCCCGGCGTGCGGCACGCCTGCAGATGGCTGTCGGACCAAGGCGTCACCCGGATCGAGGTCCAGGGCCGGGACCGGCACCGGCTGGACCTCGACTTCGACCGCGTCGCCTGCGAGCGCACCGACTAGCGCCCGCGCCGCACGGCTCCTAGCGGCCCGCCAGCCGGTCGATCGCGCCACCCACCCGGTCCGCCAGCAGCCCGACCGCACCCACGGCGCGGCTCATCGGGTCGTCCTCCGAGCCGCCCAACGCCTGCGCCCGCAGGTAGCCCGCCTTCACCTCGTCCCACCGCCGCGCCTGCTCGGGCGTCAACGTGCCGCGCAGCTCGGCCAGCTTGAGCAGGTTCGCCTCCGCGCCGGACGTCAGCGTCTGCGCCTCGCCGAGGTAGTGGTCGTCGATGACGGCCATGAGCTCGGCGTCGTTCATCACCGGCACGACCTTCTCCGCCAGCTTGTTCATGTTCCGGTAGGAGCCCTGGAGCCGGAACGGCGGCTCGACCCGGGAGGCGTCGGACTGCGCGGCGGAAGCGATGTAGGCCTGGTTGTTGGCCAGCACGACCTGCTGGACCCGCAGCAGCTTGCGCAGCACGGACAACACCTGCTCCAACTCCACCGACGTGTACGGGTGGCCGAGCCGGTCCGCCCGGACCTCCTCGCCCCGGGCCATCCGGACCAGCAGCTCCACATCACCCCGGTCCCTGGTGGACAGCGGCGCGAGGACGGCGTTCGAGGTCAGCGCGTTCTCGATGTAGCTCAACGCGAACAGGTCCTCGCGCCCGGACAGCACGTCGCCGAGGTTCCACACGTCGGCCCGGTTGGCGAGCATGTCGGGGATGCGGAACCGTTGCCCCGACTCGGTGTACGGGTTGCCCGCCATGCACACCGCGAACCGCTTGCCCCGCAGGTCGTAGGTGCGGGTCCGGCCGTTCCACACGCCCTCCATGCGGCGCTGGGCGTCGCACAGGGAGATGAACTTCTGCAGCAGCTCGGGCGAGGTGTGCTGGATGTCGTCCAGGTAGAGCAGCACGTTGTTGCTGCTCTCCAGGGCGAACGAGATCTTCTCCACCTCCTGTCGGGCTGTGGCGTTCGGCGCGTCGGCCGGGTCGACGCTGGTCACCTCGTGCCCCAGCGACGGGCCGTTGACCTTGACGAACACCAGGCCGAGCCGGTTGGCGACGTACTCCATCAGCGTCGTCTTGCCGTAGCCGGGCGGGGAGATGAGCAGCAGCAGGCCCATCTGGTCGGTGCGCTTGGCGTCACCCGCCGCGCCCAGCTGCTTGGCCAGGTTGTCGCCGATCAGCGGCAGGTAGACCTCGTCCAGCAGCCGGTTGCGCACGAACGCGCTCATCACCTTCGGCTGGTACTCCTCCAGCCGGAGCCGCCGCTTCTCCCGGGCCACCAACTCGTTGCGGCGCCTCTGGTAGGCGCGGAACGCGGGCACCCGTTCCTCGCGGAACCGGCGGGTGCGGGCCAGCAGCTCGTCCAGCCGGATCGCCAGCCTGCGGTCGGTGATCCTGGGGTGCGCGCCGAGCAGGCCGTCCACAGTGGACTCGAGTTGCGCGGACGACTCGTGTCGGGGCAGGTCGCGGCACAGTTCGAGGGCGATCGCCTCGGGCAGGTCCGGTTCCGCGCGACCGGCCAGGAACGCCTCGTACCAGCCTTCGACCAGCTCGCGGCGGTCGTCCGGGTCCGGGAGGGCACGGAGGTCGTCCTCGAACTCCTGGCGGTTTCCCAGGGCCCGGTGGAACGCGTCGGTCAGCGCCCGTGCGGCGGCACTGGTGGCGAACCCCGCCGGGGCACTGCACAGCTCCTCGAACAGGTACTCGCCGGCCAGCGGATCGCCCGCCCGTTCCGCGAGTTCCGCGCACAGTTCGTCGATCGCCCCGGTGTGCCCGAAGATCGCCCGCGCACGGCCGAGCGACGTGGCCCGGCGCTCCCACCGCGCCTTGTCGTCCTCGTCGGCCCGCGCCCAGAACAGCTGCGCGGCGGCCCGTGCCGACGGCGGGTACCGCAGCACGCCCGCGCCGGCGTGCAGGCGCAGCAACGCGTCGAGGATCTTCGCGGCGTCGTGGTCGTGCACACCGCGCTCGTAGCCCTCGTCCAGCCGGGCTTCCGCGACCTGGCGGACCAGGTCGAGCAGTCGGCCGTCGGTCGCGGCGGCGTGCAGGCCGTCCAGCGGGTGTTCGGCGAGGATCGACGCGGCCAGGTGTTCGGCCCGGTACACCTCGGCGGTCTCCGAGGCCACCGACTGGTCCCAGAACGGCTTGGTGGCGGCGAAACCCGGGTCGTCGACCGGCGCGCGGAAGTCGGTCCCGGTGACGGCCAACGACAGCTCGCCGTCCTTGGGCACCAGGGTCAGGTCCAGCGGCTGGGTGTTGACCGCGAACCGGTGCCGCCCCAGCCTCATCGTCTCGCCGTCGAACAGGTCCAGCCGGTCGCGCAGCGCGCGGCCCGCCTCCTGGCGGGCGGCGAGCACCCGGCCGGCCAGCTCCTCGGCCCGCACCTGGTCGCCGAGTTCCCGCAGCTCCTCGGCCACGGTGCGGATCTTGGCCACCATCGGGTCGGACGCGAAGTAGGTGTTGACCTCGTCCAGCGAGCCCAGCGACGCGACCCGGCGGGCGACGCTCGCCAGGATCCGGTCGGCCGACTCGGCGAGCCGGTCCGCGCGCCGGGCGCGGTCGTCCAGCAGCGCCTGCTTGCGGGACGAGAACGCCTCGTAGACGTCGGTCCGCTTGTCGCCCAGCCTGGCCAGGAAGTCGTCGAACTCGCCGAACCGCGACTCCAGGTTCTCCAACTGGAGCAGCAGCCGGCCGAGCTGCTCGTCGCACCGCTGCGGCGTGTCGGCGACCGCGAGCGCGCCCGTGACGGCCTGGCCGAGCAGGGCGAACTCGGCGGCGAACTCGGCGCGTCCCTCGGTGGCGAGGAGTTCGCGGCGGCGACCGTCCACAGTGGCCCGTGCGCGGTTCAGCCCGCCCAGCACCTCGCCGATGCGTTCCAGGATCGACGTGCGCACGGTGGCGTCGGCGATGTCCAGCGACCCGACGACCTCGGTCAGCACCTCCAGCCCCCGCTGGCGTTCGGCCAGCTCGTCGGTGACCGGCTTGGCCTCGGCGACCGTGCGGATCGCGTCGGCCTTGCCCACCAGCTCTTCCACCTGCTCGTGGTAGCCGGTGAACGCGTCGTCCCGGCGCAGGTGCTCGACCGCCCGCTGCGCCGTGGACCCGAGTTCGACGTCGAGTTGCCCGCTCAGCTCGTCGATGCGGGCCAGGTCGACGTACCGCAGTTCCCTGAGCGTGACCAGGTGCCCCTGCGCGCCGCGCAGATCGGCCAGCCGGCGCACCCAGGCGTCCGCGCCGACCGGCACCTCGCCGCGCGTGCGGCGGATCATCGACGCGATCTTCTCGCCCGCCTCCACGAGCGCCGTCGCGGCCTGCCCGGTCAGCGCCTGCACCGTCTCGAACTCGTCCAGCACCTGCTCGGCGGTCGTCCGGACCTCCGTCAGCGGGGTGCGCAGGTCGCCCAGGTCCGACTCGCCCAGCCAGTGGTAGGCGTCGAAGACCCTGGTGCACGAGGCGATCAGGTCCTCGAACACCGGCACGGACGGCGCCATCTCGCCGACCATCCGGCTCACCGACAGGCAGTCCGAGATACCGCGCACCAGATCGGCGTTGCCGACCCGTTCGAGCGGGCCGGTGCCGACCGGCTGCGCGGCGGCGTAGGTGTCGGACAGGTACGGCGTCTGCCACACCTGCATCGGGTGCACCCGCGTCGGTTCTTCGTTGAGCGCGCGGAAGACCACCAGCGTGCCGTCGTCGAACAGCGAATAGCCGTGGCACGGCAACGGGTTCGCGACTTCCTTGCGGATCACGTTGTACGGCAGCAGGAGCGAGCGGCCGTCGCGGCGGGCGTGGAAGACGTAGAGCACGTCCTCGCCGTTCACGGAGCGGATGACCCGCTCGAACTCCAGCTCGTCCACCTCGGTGTCGAACGTCTTGCTGACGCCGGTGGCCAGGTAGTACCCGCCGGGGAAGATCAGCCCCTGGTCCTCCGGAAGCCGTTGGCAGGCCTGGCCGATGCCGTCCAGCCGCGTCACGTCCCTGGTGCGGGTGTTGAACACCAGGTGCCGCCACGCGGTCTCGTTGTACGGGCGGATGCGCAGCAGGATCAGCGAACCCACCCGCGCGTACTGCACGTCCGCGTCGGCCAGCGACTGCAACGGCTCGTCCACCGGCTCGCGGTAGATGCCCTCGCCGGTCTCGGTGTTGTTCTCGACCTTGATGGTGAGGTCGCCGCCGACGGTCTCCACGAAGACCTCGTCCTCGATGGAGATGTGCGGGTGGCGGCCCAGCACGTGGTGCTCGCGCGCGGTCGGCGTCCACTCGAAGTCGTGCGACGGCGGGAACACGTGGTCCCGTTCGCCCCGGTTGTCCAGGTACTTCACGGTCCCGTCGAGGCCGACCTGCCAGCGCAGCACCCGGATGTCCCCGGTCCGCGCCCCGGTCTGGAACACGGCGAGCAGCCTGCCCTCGACCCGCCGCAACTGCACCAGCCGCGTGTCGCGGTAGTACCGGTACAGCTCGGCGAAGTCGCGCTCGAACTGCGGATCCCGCAGCAGACCGGGCAGTTCGTCGTGCGCGTCCTCGAACCGGAACGCGTCGCCGTCCCGCGTGAAGCGGTGCAGCGAGAACACGTCGTCGACCGTCGTCTCCGGCTTCAGCCCGATGAAGACGTTGTAGCCGAACAGCATCAGCCCGGCCACCTGGACGACATCGCGCGGCACGCAGTTGTTCCCGGTGCGGATGCGCTCGGTGCCGAGGAGCGTGAGCTCGGCGCTGCCGAACACCTCCAGCCGCCGGGCGTTCAGCGCTTCGGCCCGGCGGGCGAGCCCGGCCGCCTGCTCGGCGAGCCGGGCCTTGAGCACTTCGTAGGTGCCCGCGTCCAGTGACATCTGCCCCGACGTCTGCCCGGGCGTCTGCCCGGTCGCGGTCTCCCCGGCCGTCACGGCTGCCGTCACGACTGGGCGGCGAGCGCGGCCACCGGCCGTTCGGCGACACCGAGGCGCTGGGCGGCGGCCAGCAGCTCGCGCAACTTGTCCTCGTCCGGCCCGCCGGAGTTGATCAGCTTGAGCAGCAGCGCCGACACGGTGAGGTTCTTCAGGTCACCGGTGCCGAACGAGCCGAGGATGCCGCCGAGGTCCCGGGTGAAGTCGGCCGAGCCGTTCAACCACGACTTGCCCAGGGTTTTCGCCACGTCGGAGTGCTCCACGAACCCGTCGATGCTCTTGCCGACCGAGATCGCGCCCACCACGCGGTCGAAGAACATGCCGTCCCCGCCCACGATGTCGATGTCGGCCTTCTCCAGCCCCGCCGCGAGCACCTTGGCCTGCGACTCGGCGACCTGCCGCTGCACGTCGATGCCGGCCAGCCGGATCTCCTTCTCGGTCTCCAGCCGGAGCCGGTACTCCTCGTGCTCGCGGGTCGCGCCGTCCAGCGCGGCCATCGCGTTCGCCTTGTCCGCCAGGCCTTCCGCCTCGCCCTTGAGCTTCTCCTTGATCGCCTCGGCGACCACCAGGGCCTTCTGCCGCTCCACCACGGCCTCCGCGCGGCCGACCTTCTCGATCGCCTCGGCGTCGCGCTCGCGCACCTGCACGTCGGCCAGGCCGGACGCGGCGGCGTCCGCCTGCTTGCCCTCGGCCAGTCGGATCATGGCGCGGGTGTCCAGCTCGGCGGCCTGCTGGCGGGCCTCCGCGAGCAGGAGTTCCTCGCGGGCCTTGAACTTCGCCGCCGCCTCCGCGGCCTCGGCCGCCTTGATGTCCTTGACCAGGTGCTCCTGCGCCTCGGCCTCGGCCCTGATGACGGTGGTCTGGCGCAGCCGCTCGGCCTCCTCGACCGCCCGCAGCCGCTTGATGTTCTCCTCCTGCTCGGCCACCGTCTTCTCCACCGCGATGCGCTCGCGCACCACCTCGGCGATGGCGCGCTTCTCGCCCTCCACCTCCTTGTCGGCGGAGATGCGGGTCAGCTCGGTCTCCCGCTCCCGGCCGATGACCTCCAGCTGGCGGTCCTTCTCGATGCGCTCGGTCTCGATGGCGATCACCCGCTGGCGGTTCTTCTCCGCCACCGCGATCTCGCGGTTCTTGTTCTCCTGCTGGATGCCGAGCTGCTCGTCGGTGCGGATGTTCGCGGTGTGCGCCTTGAGCCGTTCCTCCGCCTGCACCTTGGCGATCTCGGCTTCCTCGCGGGCGCGCATGGTCTCGACCTCGCGCTTCTGCTTGATCTCCGCGTCCGCCTGGCGGCGTTCCAGTTCGAGGATCGCCTCGCGCGCGTCCACGTTCTGGCGGGTGATCTCCTTCTCCTCGCCGCGCTGGTACTCGTTGGTGCGCACGTGCTCGATCGCGGTCAGCTCGGTGATCTTGCGGATGCCCTGCGCGTCCAGGATGTTCGACGGGTTGAGCTGCGCCATCGGCGTCTGCTCCAGGTAGTCGATCGCCGCGTCCTCCAGGCTGTAGCCGTTGAGGTCGGTGCCGATCACCTCGATGATCTGGTCGCGGAACTGGTTGCGCTTGGTGTAGAGGTCGACGAAGTCCAACTGCTTGCCGACGGTCTTGAGCGCCTCGGAGAACTTGGCGTTGAACAGCTCCTGGAGCGTCGTCTCGTCGGACGCGCGGGCGGTGCCGATCGCCTGCGCCACCTTGATGACGTCCTCCACGGTCTTGTTGACCCGCACGAAGAACGTGATGCGGATGTCGGCGCGGATGTTGTCCCGGCAGATGAGGCCCTCGGTGCCGGCGCGGCGGATCTCGATCGTCTTCACCGAGATGTCCATGATCTCGGCCCGGTGCAGCACCGGCAGCACGATCGCGCCGGTGAACGTCACGTCCACCTTGCGCACCTTGGAGATGATCAGCGCCTTGCCCTGCTCGATCTTGCGGAACAACCGGCTGATCATGACCAGCAGCGCGACCAGGACGACGAGGGCGACGGCGACGAGAATGCCGAAGCCGGTGGTGATGACATCCATCAGTGCTCCCGCAGCGGGTAGGTGGGGATCGGGGCGACCCAGAAGAACTCGCCGTCCTGGTCGTAGTCGAAGATCAGCGCCGTGGTGCCGGCCGTCAGCTCGTCCCGGCCCGCCTGGCGGACCTGCACGATCGCCGACGACCCGTCGTCGGCGGTGACCTCGGCCTGCCCGAAGTGCGCGGTGACCGTGCCGGTGCGGATCACGCAGACCCGGCCGACGAAGTCGCTGCGCGACGCGGGCGCGAGCGTGGGGTACAGGCGCCGCAACGGGACCACCGCCACCCGTGCGGCCAGGAAGCCGACCACCAGCGACCCGGCGAGGATCGCGACGTGGTACCCGTCGAAGAGGGTGGTGGCGGACAGGCAGACGAACCACGCCACCGGCACCAGCAGCGAGACCATCACGCTGAACGGCACACCGCCCAGCCCGTAGGCGAGTTCCACACCGCCGTCCAGGTCCACCCCGACCGCGGCGAGCACCCAGAACAGCACCACGGCGGCGAGCAGGATGGTCAGGATGACGGTCGGGAAGGCGAGCGCGGATTCGAAGAACTCCCCCATGCACCCCCCTCTGTTGGGGGGACTGTATCCGTCGGATTGCGGCTACAGCGGGGAAATCACCGAACGCGTCGGCTCGACCACGGATTCAATGCAGTAGCAGCCCCGAAACGCGCGTGTGCGGGTTGCCGCCGTAGCTGACGACCGCCCCGGCGGCGTCCGGCATGGACCGGATGCTCATCCCGGCGAACCCCTCGTCGGTCACGAACCAGCCCCACGTGGTCAGCCACGGCCGTTCGTCGCCGGGAACGGTGTCGAGCGTCGGGCGGACCCGTTCCTGGAGCACGAACGGCTGCCCCCTGCGGTCGTCGAGCAGTTCGGACCACTGCCGGTCGTCGTGCAGCCAGCCAGCGTGGATGCCGGTGCCCGCGAACTCGTCGGTGACCTTGAGGATCAGGTTCTCGCGGTGCTCACGCGCGTAGTCCGGCTCGACGTCGTCCAGGCCCCTCGTCCACGGCAGCAGCCGGTCGACCAGCGCCCGTTCGTGGTCCTCCAGCCCGTCCCGGTGCCGGGAGAGCAGGGCGAGGGTGGACTTGTTGCCGTAGAGGAAGCTCGTGAGCGGCGTGAAGACCTCGGTCCTGGTGGCTTTGACGAACGCGTCGGTGTGCCCCACGGCGTTGTCGAGCGAGAAGAACCTGACCACGGTGTCCAGCCGCGTTCCGTCGAGGTGGAGGTAGCCGTTGCGCTCGGTCAGATCTTCCAACTCGCCCAACAGGACGTCCACGCCGAGCCGGGCGCAGGACTCCTTGAGCGAGGCGAACCCCTTGCCGAACTTCCGCAACATCCCGCCGGCTTCGAGGAATGCCACCGTCCCGGAGCCGACGGCCCGCAGCAACTCCTCGACCGGATGGACGAACGTCAACCCGTGTCGCCGCACGAACCCTTGCAGCTCCGGCACTTCGTGGATGGCGCGTGCGAGGTCACCCAGGTCCCGACCGCCGAGTTGGCTGCCGGAGTTGAACTCCAGCAACCGGAAACCGTCCCCGACGCGGTAGATGTCGGCACGGCCGTGGAACGGCGGCCGTTCGGCGGACAGCAACGCGACCTGGGCAGGCGGGATGCCCAACGCCCCGGCGAACCGGGCCAGACTGCCGTCGAACAGCCTGGCGGGCAACGACACCAGGAGGTCGAACAGCTGCCGGATGTCCTCGGCAACCCGTTCGGCGACGGATCGTTCGAGGAAGAACGGCCGTGGCACCAACCGTTCCCCGTACACGGCGCGCAGGGCGGGCGGCAGGTCGAGCCGTTCCATCACTCCGTGCAGGCTCTCGTCGGACAAGAATGCCCGCGTCACGCGATCGGTCACGGCAACTCCCCAGTGGTCGTCGCGCACATTCGTCGCGCACATGATGACGGAGCCGCGGTCCGCACAGCGCTGCGGTCCCGCTGTCAGCCGTCGATCGGCGGTGGCCCGAACATCCCCCGCAGCACCGTGCGGACGGCCTCCGCAGGAGCGAAGTCGGGCTGCGGGTTGGCGAGTTGGTTGGTCAGCAACCCGTCGATGACGGCCAACAGCAACCGGAGATCACGGACCGGGTCGTCCGACCCCAACGCACCGATGAGCGGCCCCGCCCACTCGGCGATCCGGCGGTGGGCCTCGGCGATCCGCCGACCCAACTCTGGCCGGACGCTCGCCTCCACGAACACCGCGTGCCGGGCCAACGTGAGCACGCGTTCGTCGGCGAGTTGCCGGACCAGGCACCCGACTGCGGTCGCGAGGGCGTCGGGGTTCGAGACGTCGACGGCAAGCCGCCCCCACAGCTCGGTCTCCCGTTCGAGCAGCCGGTCCACCACGCCGCTGACCAGCGCGTCCCGCGTGCGGAAGTGGTTGGAGGTGGACCCCTCCGGCAGGCCGGCGGCCGTGTCGACGGCCCGGTGCGTCAACCCGCGCGGTCCGGTCGTGCCGAGCACCCGGATCGCCGCGTCGAGCACCTGCTGCCGCCTCGTCACGGCGATCACACTACACCCGTAGTGCTGGTGACTACATCTGTAGTACGGTCGGCGGCATGAGAGCAGCAGTCATCGGCGGAGGAATCGGCGGTCTGACCGCGGCCATCGGTCTGCACGAGTCGGGCTGGGAGGTGACCGTCTACGAACGCTGCGACGCCCTACCCGCGACCGGCACCGGACTCGGCATCTGGCGCAACGCCATCGAGGCACTGGACAATCTCGGCTTGGGCGCAGCGGCCCGACGCGCCGGCCGCGAACAGCCGGACGGCACGCTGCGCAAGCCCGACGGGTCGGTCATCGGCCCGCTGCGGGCGGACGTGCACCTGCTGACCAGACCGGCCTTGCTCACCCTGCTGGCCGACGCCCTGCCGTCGAACGCCATCCGGTTCGGCACGCCCATGACGTGGCAGGAGTGCGATCACGACCTGATCGTGGGGGCCGATGGGATCAACAGCGCGACCCGCCGTTCCCTGTTCGGGGTGGAGGTGCGTCACTCGGGGGCGATCGGCTGGCGCGGGACCGTGGACCTGGAGGTCGCGGCGGGCGGTGAGACGTGGGGCCGAGGAGTGAAGTTCGGTCTGACGCCGCAGGCCGACGGCCGCACCAACTGGTACGCGATGACCGGCCCCGACGCCGAGCTGGAGGCCGTCTTCGGCGACTGGCACGACCCCATTCCCCGGGTGTTGGCCGAATCCACCGAAATCCTCCGCCACCCCTTGGACTACCTGCCCCCATTGCCGGCCTACTACCAGGACCGAATCGTCCTGCTGGGGGACGCGGCCCACGCCATGACACCGGATCTGGGACAAGGCGCCTGCCAGGCGATCATCGACGCCGTAACCCTGGCGGAACACGTGACACCCGACAATATTCCCGCAGGCCTCGAAAACTACGACAAAGCACGTCGCCGATCGACCCAGCGGATGGTGAAACAATCATTGGCCCTCAACCGCCTGGCCAGGATGCGCCGCTTCACCGGAGTCCGCGACACGGTTTTGAAGGCAGCGCTTGCCCTGGCTCCCAAACCCCGGCAGGACAAGTCGTGGAGCGCGGACCTGGAATCGGACGAACTGGCCGGCTAACTCTGCGGCAACTTGACGGAACGCCGGGCACGGGGCGCGGAAGGCGGAGGCACCATCGGGCCGATGTCCCCGTCGGGCGCGGTGTCGAGGTCGACGATCACCGGGGCGTGATCACTCGGTCCGGTGCCCTTGCGGGCGTGCCGGTCAACCCAGGCAGCGCGGACACGGCCGGACACCGGCTCCGAGGCCAGCACCAGGTCGATCCTCATACCGAGGTCCTGGTGGAACATCCCGGCGCGATAGTCCCAATAAGTGAAGACCCGTTCATCCGGCCACCGGTCGCGAACGACATCCCGAAGCCCCAAAGCGTGCAGTTCGGCCAACGCCTCCCGTTCGGGCGCGGTCACGTGGGTGTGCCCGGCGTAAGCGGCGGGATCGAACACGTCGGCATCGGCGGGAGCGATGTTGATGTCCCCACAAACCACCAGATCGTCGGCCTCACCGGCCAATAGGTCCCGCAGCGCGGCCAACCACTCCAGCTTGTAGACGTAATGGTCGGACTCGGGCGCCCGCCCATTTGGCACGTAGAGCGAGTAGACCCGGACACCACCACAAGTAGCCGCAACCGCCCGAGCCTCCGGATCGGGGAACCCAGGCGCCCCAGCGACCCCGGTCACCACGTCGTCCAACCCGACCTTGGACAGAATGGCCACCCCGTTCCACCGGCCCTCACCGTGGACGGCGGCCCGGTACCCCCGCTCGGCGAGCGGCCCGCTGAGCAACGCGTCGAAGGCGTCGTCAGCCAACTTGGTCTCCTGCAAGCAGACGACGTCAGGGGCCCGCTGGTCCAACCAGGGCAACAACCGAGGCAACCGCTGCTTCACCGAGTTGACGTTCCAAGTAGCCACCCGCACCACCCCAAGGTAGCCCCCAGCCACCCCGCCCACTGCCCGACATCCCGTCGAACACCCCCGACGCCCCCACCCCGCCCGCAGCCGACCGCCTCCTCGGTAGGCTGTACCCCGAGGGCTGCTAGCTCAATTGGCAGAGCAGGAGACTTTTAATCTTCGGGTTCAGGGTTCGAGTCCCTGGCGGCCCACCAAACCCCCAGGTCAGCGGCCTGGGCTGCGTAGCCCGCGCTCGGGCTTTCCGTATTCCGGCAGGCCACGGCCGTGACGCTGGCCCTACTTGAGGCGGATGACAGTCGCACGCCTGGGCTGTCCGAGCCTGTATCGACAGGCGTATTGGCGCGCGCCACGGGGGCGTCAGGAACGCGACAGGATCGAGGTCGTGGGTGTCAGGAGCGCGTCCGGGGACGGCGCTTGAACCGCAGCTCAGGGGTGTGCCGATCGGCATGACGTTGATGGAGTTGTTGCCCTCGCTGGGTTGTTCGGCGCAGCCTCGTCCGCCATCGGCGTCACCTGGAGCCGAGCGAAGGGCACATGTACCGCGTCGTGGTCGACGGCGTGCCACGATCGGTTCGTGACGCGGATCGAGGTGGTGCCCGGTGACATCACCGGGGTGCGGGTGGACGCGATCGTCACGGCGGCCAACGAGTCGCTGATGGGCGGCGGCGGGGTGGACGGGGCGATCCATCGCGCAGCAGGCCCGCGGCTGGCTGAGGCGGGCGCCTTGATCGGTCCGTGCGCGCCCGGCGGAGCGCTGGCCACACCGGCGTTCGACCTGAACCCGCCGGTCCGGCACGTGATCCACACGGTGGGCCCGGTGTGGGAGGGCGGCGATCGGGACGAGGTCGCCGTGCTCGCGTCCTGCTACCGCCGCTGCCTGGAGGTCGCCGACGGCCTGGGCGCGCGGACCATCGCCTTCCCTGCCATCGGGACCGGCGTGTACGGGTTCCCCGGTGACGAGGCGGCGCGGGTGGCCGTGGCGACGCTGCGAGGTGCCACCACCTCGGTCGAGCGGATCTTGCTGGTGGCGTTCGACGAGGAAACCGCCGGTCACCTGGCTCGGGCGACCGCCGAGAACGACGGCTGATCCAGCCTGCGCCGCGTGCGGCCGTGGGTTCTGCCGTCGCGCGAGTAGCCCGCAACACAACGGCACGACGGAACGTGAGCAGCGGTTAGCCTGGTTGTGTGGCTCCGTTCGCGTCCTCGCTCAAGATCGGCCCCTACGCGGTCGACCCCGCCGTCGTGCTCGCGCCCATGGCGGGCATCACGAACGTGGCGTTCCGGCAGCTCTGCCGCGAGTTCGGCAGCCCCACCTCGCTCTACGTCTGCGAGATGATCACCGCCCGGGCCATCGTCGAGCGCGACTCGAAGACGATGGAGATGATCACTTTCAGTGAGGACGAGCACCCGCGCTCCATGCAGCTCTACGGCGTCGACCCCACCTCCATGCGCGAAGCCACCAAGATCATCGTCGGCGAGGACCGGGCCGACCACATCGACATGAACTTCGGCTGCCCCGTCCCGAAGGTGACGCGCAAGGGCGGCGGGGCGGCGCTGCCCTACAAGCGGCAGTTGTTCCGGCAGATCGTGCGGGCCGCGGTGCGGGCCGCCGAGCCGGCCGGGGTGCCGGTGACCGTCAAGTTCCGGATCGGGATCGACGACGAGCACCTCACCTACCTGGACGCCGGGCGGATCGCCGAGGACGAGGGGGCGCAGGCCGTCGCCCTGCACGCGCGGACGGCCGCGCAGCGCTATTCCGGGCAGGCCGACTGGTCGGCGATCGCGCGGCTCAAGGAAGCCGTGACCTCGATCCCGGTGCTCGGCAACGGGGACATCTTCAGCGCGCAGGACGCGCTGGACATGGTGGCGCGGACCGGGTGCGACGGGGTTGTCGTCGGGCGCGGGTGCCTGGGGCGGCCCTGGCTGTTCGGCGAGCTCCAGGCCGCGTTCCGGGGCGAGGCGATCCCGCCGGGGCCGGCGCTGGGCCGGGTCGCCGACGTCCTGGGCCGGCACGGGCGGCTGCTCGCCGACCACCTCGGCGAGCAGAAGGGCATCCGCGACCTGCGCAAGCACATGGCCTGGTACCTGAAGGGCTTCCCGGTGGGCGCGGAGTCGCGGCGGGCGCTCGCGATGGTGTCGACGCTGTCGGAGCTGGACGACCTGCTCGCCGGGCTGGACGCGGGCGCCGAATTCCCGCAGGACGCCGAAGGCCCGCGCGGCCGGCAGGGCTCGCCGGCCAAGGTCGTGCTGCCGGAGGGCTGGCTGGACGACCCCGAGGACGAGATGGTGCCCGCCGCGGAAGACATGCACTCCGGTGGCTGAGCCGGTGGCGCGGGTCGCGGCGGCCGTGCTCTGCCTGCTGGCGCTGGCCGCGTGCGGACCGAAGGTGACCGGCACGGCACTGCCGTTGAAGGTGACCGAGGTCGAGCGGGAGCTGGTGTCCAGCTACTTCGCCGCGCTCAACGAGGCGGGCGGGCAGGGCGCGGCCAAGCAGCGCGAGCTGCTCGCCGACACCCAGCACCCCGACTTCCGGGACGGGGACTGCAAGCTGCCCAACGGCACGATCAAGGTCGAGCCCAGCCTGTCCACGCTCCGGCTCGACCCGGACTGGACGCCTCCGGGCGAGGACGAGCACCCGCGCGGAGTGGTGCTGGTGGTCGCCGTGACGCTGACCGTGGTGCAGGACGGCGCCGAGATCGGCACCCAGATCGGCTCCCAGCACATCGTGCTGCTCAACGGGAAGGCCTACGGCTTCGCGCCCTGCGCGAATTGACGACGTTGGGCCGAATGGCCACGCTCGGCGCACGCTCCGGCTTGTTGATCACTGAATGTCACCAGTTCGGAGCAGTGCACGGTCAACCAGTCGAGGGAAATCCTCTGTTGACGCGTCCCGCCGGCTCAAGCGCCGCCTCCTAGGGGACGACACCTTGGCAAGTAGGGAGGTGAGCGCGATGACCGCACTGCGACCAGAAGTCGCCGACTTCGACAGCCACGGCGGCCCGGACCGGGACCAGCCCGCCTCGGAGGGCACCGGCTTGGTGCAGCTGCACGAGTCGATCGCCACGCTGCTCGCTTCCCGGGGCCAGTGGCGGCAGGCCTACCAGCACCTGCGCTCCGCGTACGACCTGGTCTACGCCGACCAGGACGTCCAGCCACAGGTCCCCGAGCAGTTGCGCCGCGAGGTCGACCGGCTGCGCCGCGAGCACGCCGAGGCCCGTGAGCAGAGCCTGCGGGACAGCTTGACCGACAGCTACAACCGCAGGTACCTGGACCAACGGCTGCTCGGCATGGTGACCGAGCACGGCACCGCTGACGGGTTGGCCATCGCGTTGATCGATCTGGACTGGTTCAAGCAGGTCAATGACACTTTCGGGCACCTCTTGGGGGATCGGGTGCTGCAGCGGGTGGTGGAGCTGCTCCAGGAGGAGCTGCCGGAGGGCGGGTTCTGCGCGCGGTACGGCGGCGAGGAGTTCGTGCTCGTGCTGCCCGGGGTGGACGTGGTGGGGAGCGTGGAGATCGCCGAGTCCGCACGAATGCGTGTCGAGCGTCACGCCTGGGCCTCCCTGGCACCCGGTTTGCGAGTGACCATCAGCATCGGGTTGGCTTATGAGCCTCCCGTGGGGGACTCACCGACGCGTCCCCCGGTCGCTCCGGAGCAGCAACTGCTGCGGGCGGACAGCCTGCTCTACACCGCCAAGCAGTCAGGACGGAACGCCGTCGCCTATCGGGAGAACGGTCGGGTGCGCCTGGCAGGCGCCGCGGCCGGGCGACGCGGGATAGCCGAACCACGGGTTGCCGGTTACTGAGGCCTAACGACAGCTCCCCCGTTCGGGCGTAATGTGCTGTGCACAATCGAGTATGCGCGACCCCTGTATCACCGGGAGTTGTCGTCAGGACTGGCGGTCATCCGTAGTATCGCCAGGGCAAGTGACACGCCGTTGGTGCAACCAATGTGTCCTTGCTGTCGTCAACTCGTGATGACGCCCCGCTACTGACCGAAAGCTGAAGGGAGACCGGGTGCCCGACGAGCCCCGCCGTGGCGGCCCCGGACCCCGAGGTGACCAGGCCCCGCAGGACGACCAGCCGACCGGCCGCCGACGCCGCTCGCTGGAGGGCGGCGGCGGTCTGAGCGTCTCCGAGCTGCTGGAACAGCACAGCCGCAGCAACATCCCGCGCCCCGTGCCGCCGGACGACCGCAGACCGGAGCCGCCCGGCCCGCCGCAGTCGACCGGCCGCCGCGCCGCGCCCGAGCCCGACGCCCCCCGGCCGCCCCGCGCCGACCGCGCACCGGGCTACCCGTCCACCGAGGACACCCGACGCCCGAACGGCTCCCCGGACTACTTCGCACCGGCCGCCGGCCGACCGGCCTCGGGCGAAACCGGCCGCCGCGCCCGCCCGACGCCGCCGAACGGCTTCGCGCCGTCCCCCGAGGACACCGGGCGTCGAGCCCGGCCGACGCCTCCCGAGGACACCGGCCGCCGGGCACGACCCACCAACGGGGTGGCCTCCCCCGAGGACACCGGCCGTCGCGGAGCAGGCACGCCAGACAGTGGACGCCGGGCCGGAGCCGCGGTCTCGCCCGAGGAAACCGGGCGACGGGCCGGCCCTCCCGCCGGGTCGCCGGAGGACACCGGGCGACGCGGGCGGGCTGCCAACGGCTTGGCGGGGATCGAGGACACCGGGCGTCGAGCGGCTCCTCCGGAGGACACCGGTCGCCGGGCGCGGCCGACGAACGGCGTGGTGTCACCTGAGGACACGGGCCGTCGTGCCCGCCCGACACCGCCTGAGGAGACGGGTCGTCGGGCGCGCCCCACCAATGGAGTGGCGTCTCCCGAGGACGCCGGCCGCCGAGCACGTCCCACCAGTGGAATGGTGTCGCCTGAGGACACCGGTCGCCGCGTACGGCCCACCGATGGCCCACCGTCGCCCGAGGACGCTGGTCGGCGGGCACGTCCCGCCGGCGCGGTGCCGCCCGAGGCTTTCGCCCCGTCATCCGATGACTCCGGGCGCCGGGCGCGACTCGACGGTCCTCCCTCGCGTGAGGACACCGGGCGCCGGGCGCGTCCGGCACCCGCCGAAGGCTTCGCCCCCGAGGACACCGGTCGACGGGCACGTCCGGCCAACGCAGCGGTGCCGCGCGACGACACCGGGCGTCGCGCCCGGCCGGCCGACGCCTTCACGCCCGAGAACACCGGCCGCAGGCCTCGGCCGCCGGTGGGCGCACCGTCCCCCGAGGACACCGGACGGCGGCCGGTTCCGCCGAACGCCGGCCCCGCCCGCGCGCCCGACGACGTCGCGCAGCGGCTGGGTGCGCCCGATGCGACCGGACGGCGGCCGCAACCGATTGCGGAGGACGGCAGGCGCCCGGCGAACGGTGCTCCCGGTCAGCGGTTCGCGCCGGACGACCCCCGTCGGCCCGAGGCCACCGGACGGCGTCCGCGACCTGATATGCCGCCGCCGCCACCGGGCGGGCCGGACGGCAGTGGACCGCGCCGACTCGCGCATGACGGCGGTGTGGACCCAAACGGTCCGCGCGGTCTTGCGGACGGCACTGGGCCGCGGCGGCTCGCGCCGGGCGGTCCGGACGGTTCCGGGCCTCGCCGACTCGCCGAAGGCGGGCCCCACGCGGCCGGTCCGCGGCGGCTCGCCGAAGGTGCGCCGGACGGCACCGGGCCTCGCCGACTCGCACCAGGCGGACCGGACGGCAGCGGACCACGCAGACTCGCCGAAGGCGCTCCGGACGACCCTCGCCGGTCGGCCGAAGGCGGACGCGAAGGCGCCGGACCGCGCAGGCTCGCCGAAGGCGGGCCTGACGGCAGCGGGCCTCGCCGACTCGCACCAGGCGGACCGGACGGCAGCGGACCACGCAGACTCGCCGAAGGCGCTCCGGACGGCCCACGCCGGTCGGCCGAAGGCGGTCCGGCCGGCAGCGGACCCCGGCGCCTCGCCGAAGGCGGACCCGACGGCGGCGGACCGCGACGGCCGGCGGAAGGTGCGGCCGAAGGCGGTGCGCCGCGGCGGCCGGCCGGTGGCCCGGACGGCAGCGGGCCTCGGCCCGTCGGTGACCGGACCGCGGCCGAAGGTGACGCGGGGCGGGCCGAAGGCGACATCTCCGGGCGGCTGAACGCGCCGGTGCCGGAGAAGCGCGACCAGATCGACCCCGCCGGCCTCACCACCGAGATGGAGGCCATCAGCGACGACGTCAAGAAGCGTCGCGAGGTCGACCACACGTTGGCCCGGTTCTCCGCGGTGCACGACGAACTCGCCGAGCAGGAGCGCCAGCGCAAGGAACGCCGGCAGAAGCTCATGCCGTGGAAGGTCGAGCACGACGAAGAGGCGACCGTCTACACCCCGCCGGTCGACGGCGCGGAGGACCTCGAAACGCCGCCCCGGCGGGCCAGGACCGCCAAGCACAGCAAGGTCGTCCGCGCCGTCAAGGTGCTGTCGCTGACCGCCGCCGTGCTGGTGTTCCTCGCCACCGGCCTCGGGTGGGGCGCGATGCTCTACGTGGACAGCAAGTTCACCGAGATCGACGCGCTCAACACCAACTCCGCCGCGGTGCACGAGGCCGAGAAGCAGTTGGGGGACGAGAACTTCATCATCGTCGGGTCGGACACCCGGGCCGGCGCCAAGGCCGAGGACGGGGTCGGCGACGCCAACGCCGAGCCCGGTGCGCGGTCGGACGTGCTGATGCTGGCCCACATCCCGGCCGACCGGAAGCGGGTCGTCGTGGTGTCCGTGCCGCGCGACCTCCAGATCACCCGGCCCGCGTGCGAGGAGTGGAACTCCGAGACCGGTGAGTACACCGGCAAGACGCTGCCCGAGGAGAAGGGCGTGAAGGCCAACGAGGCCTACGCCGACGGCGGGCCGAAGTGCGTCAGCACGTTCATGACCGAGCTGACCGGGTTGACCATCAACCACTTCGTCTCCGTCGACTTCAACGGGTTCAAGGGGATGGTCGACGCCGTCGGCAAGATCAAGGTCTGCGTGCCGAAGGTGATGGACGACGGCGAGCTCGGCATGATCTTCGACAAGCCCGGCCAGTACGACATCGACGGCCAGAAGGCGTTGGACTACGTGCGCGCCCGGCACGTGAAGAACGAGGAGTTCGGCGACTACGACCGGGTCACCCGGCAGCAGAAGTTCCTGTCCTCCTTGCTGCGCACGGCGTTGTCCACCGAGATGCTGCTGAACCCCGGCAAGCTCAACAACTTCCTCAACGCGTTCGCCTCGTCGGCCGTGGGCCAGAACATCGGCGTGAAGGACATGCTGACGCTGGCGCAGTCGTTGCAGGGCATCGAAGCCGGCCGGGTCAGCTTCGTCACCGTCCCGCACGAGACGTCCGAGGGTCCCACGAAGTCCAACGACGACAACATCGAGATGCTGAAGCTGGACGAGACCAAGGCGTTGTTCCAGGCGATCATCGACGGCACCCCGCTGCCCGACGAGACCCCGGACGCCACCCAGCCGCCGGCCGGCACGCCGGAGACGGCGGCCAAGCCCGCCGGGCCCAAGCAGGGCAAGGTGATCGACCCCAAGGGCCTGAAGATCCAGGTCTACAACGGGGACGAGGACAACGGCGGTGCGGCCGGTCGGACCACGAACGCGTTGGGCGAACTCGGGTTCGAGGTCGTCGCCAGCGGCAACAGCCCCGTTCCGGTCGGCAAGACCGTGATCCGGTACGGCACGGGCGGCGAGGACGCGGCGTTCACACTCGCCGCGGCGATCCCCGGCGCCACGCTCGAGGTCGACGAGGCCCAGGGCGGTGCGGTGACCCTGCTGATCGGGCCCGGCTGGGACGAGAAGATCGTTGCGCCGCAACCTAACGGCACGGCGGAACCGGGCAAGGCTGCGCCGCCGCCGGATCTGTCCATTGTGAACGCGGGCAAGGATCCCTGCGCCTAGCGGTTGGACCATCTGGACGTCTTGGGTTCACCGCGGGTTCACCGGGGTATGTCGCTGCCGCGACAACCTGCACGTAGGCTGACGCCATGCGTGAGGCCTACCACGACCAGCTCGGACAACTCGCCGACCAGCTCGCCGACATGTGCGGCATGGCCGGTGACGCCATGGAGCGCGCGACCGCCGCCCTGCTCCAGGCGGACCTCGGCCTGGCCGAGCAGGTGATCGGTGACGACGCCAAGATCGACGACGTGCGCGCCAGCATCGAGGAGCAGGCGTACGCGCTGCTCGCGTTGCAGGCGCCGGTCGCGACCGATCTGCGCATCGTGCTCGCGGTGATCCACGCCGCGGAGAGCGTCGAGCGGATGGGTGACCTCGCGCTGCACGTGGCGAAGGCCGCGCGCCGCCGGCACCCCAACCACGTGCTGTCGGACACCGTGCAGCCGTACTTCGCCGAGATGGGCCGCATCGCGGTCGAGCTCGCGCGGGAGGCGACCGACATCATCCGCACGCAGGACGTCGAGCGGGCGCGTTCGCTGGAGGACGCGGACGACGCCATGGACGACCTGCACCGGCACCTGTTCACCGTGATCATGGACAAGGACTGGGCGCACGGCGTGCCCTCGGCCGTGGACACCACGCTGCTGGGCCGCTTCTACGAGCGGTTCGCCGACCACGCGGTGTCGGTGGCCAAGCGCACCGTCTTCGTGGTCACCGGCCGGATGCCCGGCTACGGCGGCGAAGTGGACGACTGAGCCGGACCTGAACGATCCGGACACGACCGGGCCTGCTCACCCTGCGTGGCGAGCAGGCCCGGTTCGTTTCGCGGTCTGGTGCGGCCGTGCCGCTCGCGGGTGTTCGGCCGGTGGGCCGGTTGTCCGCTCAGCGCTTGGGCCTGCTCGCGTGAGTCGGCAGGCTCCGCGCACCGCCCTAGTTGAGCAGGCCTGTCAGCTCCTGGGCCAGCTGAGCCGCGATGCGCGCGTTGTCGGCGGGGGCGTGGGTGAGCCACTTCTGGCCGTCCTGCCCCTGCCGGGTCTGCGACATGTACCGGCCCTGGTCGTTGTCGAACCACGCCACCTGCGGCGCGCGCTGCTCCCGGCCGTGCCGGCCGCGCACCGTGACACCGAACTGGCCCGCCCGCAGCCGTGGCCGCTCGAACACCGCCTCCAGGGCACGCACCTGCGAGCCGGTGGTGGTCCGGGGCGCCATGGCCTGGGTGAAGGTCGCGTTGCCGAAGTCGTCGTCACGGCGCGGCGGGGGCGGCGGCGCGGACGACGGCATGGCCACCGTCAACGACTGGCCCGGACCCGGGCGCCCCTGCGGGATCAGGTCCACCACCGTGCGCAGCAGCACCGACGACCGCATGGTGTCGATCTTCATCTGCCGGTCGTCCAGCACCGCCAGCACCGCCAGCTCGCCCTGCGCGCCACTGCGGGCGAGCAGTTGGCGTGCCACGTTCTTCGGGTCCAGCGAAGCGATCGCGTTCAGCGAGTAGTCGAAGCGCACCAACAGGTTCAGCGCCTCTTCTACCTCCGCCACGACCCGGCCGCGGTTGGCCAGGCCGCGGGACTCCAGGTCGTTGTACACGGCGTTGCGGATGCCGCGCCGCTCGTCGTAGGTCTGGCCGAGGTACGGGAAGTCGAACGGGTAGGGCCGGCTGCCGAGCTTCAGGTCTTCCCAGAGCATGTCGGCCGCCGCGAGGGACAGGGCGAACGAGAACACGCTCACCCGCCGATGACCGGAGGCGCGACCATCGTGCCGTCACCGAAGACGTCCTCGGTCTCCACCAGGTACGAGGCGGCCTTGTGCTCCTTGTCCTCGTCACCCTGGCCCTGACCGGCACCGGCGCCCATGCCGCCGGCGGCCACGCCCGCAGCGCCACCGCGACCGCCCACGCCGCCACCGCCGAGCCCGCCACCGGACCCGGACGGCCCGAAGCCTCCCGCACCCGAGCGCCCGGCCTCGCCGAGCACGCCCGAGGCGCCACCGGGCCCGAACCCGCCACGACCGGCCGCCGCCATACCGCCGGGCCCACCGCCCAAGCCGCCGCCCATACCGCCGCCACGGCCACCGCCACCGCCGCCGGACCCACCGCTGCCCGGGCCGCCGCCGCGTCCGCCGGGACCGCCGCCGGGGATCCCCGGACGCCCGTTGGGGCCGACCGGAAGGCCGGGCGGGCGTCCGCCGGGCCCACCGGGGGGCCGTCCGCCGGGGCCGGGCGGCCAGATGCCGCCGCCACCGGGGCCGGGACCGGGAGGTCCACCACCGGGACCGCCGCCGGGGCCGGGACCGGGCAGCCCGCCGCCGGGGCCGCCGCCGGGGTTCCAGCCGGACTGGTTGGTGTTGCCGCCGCCCGTGCCGCCACCGGGGCCGGGGATACCGGCGACACCCGTGCCGCCCGTACCGCCGCCCGGCCCGTCCGGGATGGTCGGCCGTCCGCCGACACCGGGCGGGTTCGGGTTGTTCGGCGGCTCGACCGGGCCGCCGCCGGCGCCGTCCATCGGCGGGGGCGGGGCGAACGCGGGCATCGTCGAGCCGGACTCCTGGAACGAGGTCGACATGGTCGTCATGACCTCGGCCGCCCGCTCGTGCGCCTGCTGCTTCTCCTCGAACTTCTGCTCGATCTTGTCGATCGTCTCCGCCCACTTGAACGGGTTCGGCTCGGAGAAGAACATCTTGTAGGCGTCGGCGGTGCTGAACTTCACCGGCTCCGGCATGTTCGTCTTGGCCGTGCCCGCCGCCTGGCTCTGCTCGTAGAGCTTGTTGCCGGTCAACTGCGCGCCCTGCGCCGCGTTGCCCGACCACACCGCCATGTTCGTGAAGTAGCCCTGCGCCGCGCCCGCCGCGTTGCCCTGCCAGGCGCCCTTGCTGGCCTCCGTGGCCTTGGTCAGGTTGTTCTGGAGGTCGACCAGCGTGTTGCCGATCTTCGTCCACGCCTCGCCCTGCTCGTCGGCCGTGCCGGGCGCCATGTTGTCGGTGACCATGGCCTTGAGTTCCTCGTGCGAGCGGCCCATGTAGAAGGAACCGGAGGGCGTCATCGGCGGTCGGTAGTTCTCGACCACCTGCTCCAGGTCCTTCTCCTGCTTGGCCTGGTTCTGCGCGGACTGCGTCTTCCACCGGACGTACTCGTCGAGCGTGGCGAACGCGCCGAAGAACCCGGGATTCTCCTTGACCGCCTTGTCGTACTCCGCGCGCAGTTCGGCATCGGTCTGCCCGGCGTAGACGACCTTGGACGCGTTGGGGTTCGGCTGCTGCGAGTTCGGCGGTGCCACGGCTCTACTCCTGACTTACTTGGGCAGCTTCGGTTCGACGGCTTCGGCCAGCTTCGTCGCGGCGTCGCACGCTTCGTCCAGTGATGCGTTCGCGGAGGCGATGAAGTCCACCCGGGAGGAACTGCGGACCTCGACCGCGACGGCGCACAGGGTGTCCGAAGCACCCTTCTTGATCAGCTTCGCGTCCCGCGCCCCGACCTTGGTGTCCGAGATCTGCTGGTTCCCGGCTCCGGTGGCCTCCGCGATGCCCTTGGTGGGCCAGACCTTCAGGGTGACGCCCACGGTGGGCGAGAACTCGGCGTCGCATTGCTGCGCGCCGGTCTTCTCGATCTCGGTCAGGTTGAACGTCGCCGCCACTCCTTCGAGCGTCTCACAGGCATCGAGGGACTCGATCGAACCGCCGGACGCCCCCGAGGTGGAGGTCGGCGGTGCTTCCGAGGTGGTGGTGCCGGCCGTAGTCGTCGTTCCGGGCGACGGCGTACCGCCGGTGTCACCTCCGGAGCAACCCACGAGGACAAGACCCAGCGCAGCGAGCGGCAACGCGGCCCGAATCGCCGAAATCCTCATCAACCAGCCCTTCACTCAGTGGCGCTTGAACGTGTTCGCCTTGGCGTCGTCTACCTCGCGGTAGTTCTCGATCGCCTTCTGCAACGCCTGACGGGCTTCTTCGAGCGCGGCCTTGAGCTGGTTGATCGCCGGGATGATGCCCGTCGTACCACCACCGCCGTTGACACTCTCCGCGTTGTACCTCGTCATGGCCTGGGCGTCCGGACTCGTGCCGAGCTTCGTGTCGTTGGACAGGACGAACGTGTGCCGGTCGAGCTGCCGCAGCTCCTTCTGGGCGTCGTCGATGGCCTTGAGGTAGGCCTCGGCGCCTGCTTTGCTGATGGCGAACGAGCCGGACTCCGCTGCCTGCTTGAGCCCCTGCATGTTAGCCGTCATGGCCTGCATGGACTGCGCGCTCCACGCTCCCTGTGCCGGCACCACTACCCCCTGCGATCACGCGATTCCTATCGAGCACGGTACCGCGCACGTCAGAACCTGTCCTGGCTATGACGATGCCCGTATCGGCCGGGTTCCCGGCTTCACCCGTCACAGTGACGTCCAACACATATGGGTCCTCACCTCCGGTGACGGGGACCACAGCACCCGTTCGTGGAACAGCAGAGGGGCCCTCCCGCTGCGGCGGGAAGGCCCCTCGAAGCCGGGAACGGCTCAGCCGAAGCGGCCGGAGATGTAGTCCTCGGTCGCCTTCTGGCTGGGGTTGGAGAAGATCTTCTCCGTGTCGTCCACCTCGATCAGCCGACCGGGCTGACCGACGCCGAGCAGGTTGAAGAACGCGGTCTGGTCGCTGACCCGCGCCGCCTGCTGCATGTTGTGGGTGACGATGACGATCGTGTACTCCTTCTTCAACTCGGTGATCAGGTCCTCGATCGCCAGCGTGGAGATCGGGTCCAGGGCCGAGCACGGCTCGTCCATCAGCAGCACGTCGGGCTGCACGGCGATGGCGCGGGCGATGCACAGGCGCTGCTGCTGACCACCGGACAGGCCGCCGCCGGGGCGGTCGAGCCGGTCCTTCACCTCGTTCCACAGGTTGGCCCCGCGCAGCGACCGCTCGGCCACCTCGTCGAGCTTCTTGCGGTTCCGCTCGCCGGCCAGCTTCAGGCCCGCCACCACGTTGTCCCGGATCGACATGGTGGGGAACGGGTTGGGGCGCTGGAACACCATGCCGATGGTGCGCCGCACCTGCACCGGGTCGATCGAGGACGCGTAGATGTCCTCGCCGTCCAGCAGCACGTTGCCCTCCACCCGCGCGCCGGGCGCCACCTCGTGCATCCGGTTCAGCGACCGCAGCACGGTGGACTTGCCGCAACCGGACGGGCCGATGAACGCGGTCACGTTCTTCGGCGGCACGGCGAGCGAAACCCCGTCCACGGCGTGGAACTTGCCGTAGAACAGGTTGAGGTCCTTCACGTCGATGCGCTTGGCCATAACCGCCCGCTCACTTGGTCTTCGGGGCCAGCCACCGCGAGATCACGGTCGCCAGCAGGTTGAACAGCGTGATGATCAGGACCAGGGTGATCGCGGCACCCCAGATCCGGTCGAAACCCGCCTGGGTCGGGTTGTTCCGCTCGGTGGCCATCAGCAGCGGCAGCGACGCCATCGGGCCGTCGAACAGGTTGTAGTTGATGAACGGCGCGTACGCGGCGAGCACCAGCACCGGCGCGGTCTCGCCCATGACGCGGGCCAGGGCGAGCATGACGCCGGTCAGGATGCCGGACAGCGCGGTCGGGATGACGATCTTGACGATGGTCTTCCACTTCGGGATGCCCAGCGCGTAGGACGCCTCGCGGAGCTCGTCCGGCACGATCTTGAGCATCTCCTCGGTGGTCCGCACGATCACCGGCACCATCAGCAGCACCAGCGCCAGCGACACCGCGAACCCGCTGCGGCCGAGGCCGAACGTGGTGATCCACAGCGTGTAGACGAACAGCGCGGCCACGATGGACGGCACGCCGGTGAGGATGTCGACCATGAACGTGGTGGCCTTGGACAGCCGGGACCGGCCGCCGTACTCCACCAGGTAGATCGCCACGAACAGGCCGATCGGCACCGAGATCAGGCCGCACACCAGGCCTTGCACCAGGGTGCCGTAGATGGCGTGGTAGACACCGCCGCCCTGCTGCCGGGACAGCAGACCGGACAGCGACTTCTGCCACCAGTCGGCGTCCAGCACCACCGGCAGGCCGCGCTGGACCACGGTCCACAGCACCCACACCAGCGGCACGATGGCGACCGCGAACGCCAGGTACACCAGGGCGGTCGCGAGGCCGTTCTTGAACTTGCGCGCGCCGCTGACGCTCTGGAACGTCGGCGGCGTCGCCAGGCGGTTCAGGTCCGCCGTCTCGGTCGTCATTCGTACTCCTTGTGACCGGCGACGATGGCCCGGGCGATGGCGTTGACCACGAAGGTCAGCACGAACAGCACCAGGCCGGCGGCGATGTACGCACCGGCCGAGCGCGGGTCGTTGAACTCCGGCGCGGCCAGCGCGATCTTGGACGCGAAGGTCGCGCCGCCGTCGAACAGGCTCCAGCCGAACGCCGCGTTGGTGGCGCTCAGGATGATCATCAGCGCGATGGTCTCGCCGAGCGCGCGGCCCAGGCCGAGCATCGAGGCGCTGACGTAGCCGGCCTTGCCGAACGGCAGGACGGTGGTCCGCACGACCTCCCACTTGGTCGCGCCGAGCGCGATCGCGCCCTCGACGTGGGTGGCCGGCGTGCGGTCGAACACCTCGCGGCTGACGGCGGTGATGATCGGCAGGATCATCACCGCGAGCACGATGCCGGCGGTGAAGATGGTGCCGCCGAGCTCGATGCTGACGTTGCCCTCGGCGAACAGCGGGATGAAGCCGAGCGCGCCGGTCAGCCACTCGCCGATCGGGGTCAGCACGGGCGCGAGCACCAGCAGGCCCCACAGGCCGTAGATGATCGACGGCACGGCGGACAGCAGGTCGATGACGTAGGCGAACGGCCGGGCGAGCCGGCGCGGCGCGTACTGGGTGAGGAACAGCGCGATGCCCAGCGCGATCGGCATCGCGATGACCAGGGCGAAGGCGGACGACACCACGGTGACCAGGAGCAGGTCGAGGATGCCGTACCGCATGTTGTTGACGTCACCGGTGGACCACTCGCGGCTGGTCAGGAAGCTGACCTGGTCCAGCGCGAGCGACGGGATGGCCTGGAGCAGCAGGAACAGGCCGATGGCCCCGATGAGGACCACGATGAAGATGCCCGAACCGGTGGCGAGGCCGCGGAAGATCCGGTCACCCGGCCGGACGTGGGGTGCGTTCTGTTCGGCTTCCGTGGTCGGCGGAATCGGAGCCTCCGAGTCGGGTCGAGCAGCCGGAACGCCCCGGCGGGCACCGGGGTCACCGGTGCCCGCGGGGCGCTGGGCCACAGAGCGGTCGTTCATCGCTACGGCGTCGGCGGGGAGGGTGCCGGCCGGGTCAGGCGATCGCCTTGATGGCGGTCAGCAGCTTGTCCTGGAAGGCCTTGGGCAGCGGAGCGTAGCCCGCGTCCGCCAGACCGGCCTGGCCGTCGGTCGCCGCGACCGTGAGGAACGCCTTGACGGCCTTCGCGGTGTCGGCGTCGTAGCCCTTGGAGCAGACGATCTCGTAGGTGGCCAGCAGCAGCGGGTAGGAGCCCGCGGCGGTGGTGCCGTAGATCGAGTCGAGGTCGAGGACCAGGTCGTTGCCCTCGCCCTTGATCTTCGCGCCGTCGATCGCCTTGCCGACGGTCTCGTTGGTCAGCTCGACCGGGCCCTGGCCGGCGTCGATCTTGGCCAGCGACAGCTGGTTGTCCTGCGCGAACGACAGCTCGACGTAGGTGATGGCGCCGTCCACCGAGCCGGTGGCCTGCGCGACGCCGGCGGACTTCTCCTTGCCCTCGCCGACACCGCCCTTGAACTGCTTGCCGTCACCCTGGGTCCAGGAGCCCTTGGAGGCGATCTTCAGGTACTTCTGGAAGTTGTCCGTGGTGCCCGACTCGTCGGACCGGTAGACGACCTTGATGTCCTTGTCCGGCAGGGTGGCGCCGGAGTTGAGCGCCTTGATGGCCGGGTCGTTCCACTTCTTGACGGTGCCGTTGAAGATCTTGGCGGTCACGTCGCCGTCGAGCACCAGGTCCTTGACGCCGTCGAGCTTGTAGCCGATGGCGACCGGGCCGAAGACCAGCGGGAGGTGCCACGCCGGGTTGGTCGCGCAGCGCTTGGCGGCCGCCTCGACCTCGCCCTTGTCCTTGGACAGCGCGGAGTCCGAGCCGCCGAAGTCGACCTGGCCGGCGTTGAAGTTCTTCACGCCCGCGCCCGAGCCGGACGGGTTGTACGCCAGGTCCGCGCCGGAGCACTTCGCCTTGTACGCCTGGATGAACGTGTCGATCGCGTTCTTCTGCGCGGAGGAACCCTCTGCGTTCAGCTTGGTCTTGCCACCGCACTCGACGGCCACACCGGACGCCGTGGCGCCCGACGTCGAGCCACCCGGACCGGTGTTGTTGTCGCTGCCACATGCGGTGAGCAGAAGCGCACCGGCCGCGATCAGGCCGACGACGGCGCCGTGCTGCTTGGTCTTCACCTGGGTCCTCCACCTAACGGAAGCGGAATTGACGCGGCGAAGCTCGCCGCTCGACACGGACGGTAGGCAGCGATGGTGGACAAGCACCCAGGAGCAGATGAACGGAAGGTGAACTCCATACGGGAGGTGACTAGTGACACCGCCATACGAGTGATCGCGTGACCTGCACGTTTGCATGACGTGACAGGTTTGTCACTACTTGGCGTATTGAGCGTCCGAATCCCACCGGGTGAACCCCAACCGGGTGTACACGGCCAATGCCGCAGCGTTGTCGGATTCGACGTAGAGCATCACGTCGCGCGTCCCCGATTCCTTCAGGTGCGCGAGGCCCGCGAGGGTCAACGCCTTGCCCAGGCCGCCGCCCTGGGCGTCCGGATCGACACCCACCACGTACACCTCACCCAGGTCGGGGGTGTGCGACTTGGTCCAGTGGAAGCCCAGCAGCCGCTCCCGCGCGTCCACGGCGAGCAGGAAGCCGCTCGCGTCGAACCAGCGCTCCTGCTCCTTCTGCCGGACGTCCTCGATGCTCATCGCGCCCTGCTCGGGGTGCCAGGCGAACGCCTTGTGGTTGACGTACACCACCGCCGCCTCGTCCTGGCCCGGCACGAACGAGCGCAGCCGGACGCCCTCGGGCAGCACCGGCTCGGGCAGCGTGTCGTCCAGCGGGCGGCGCAGGCGCAGCAGTTCGCGCACCTTGCGGTAGCCGAGCTTGGCGGCCAGCGCCTGTGCGCCGGGATGCCCGCCGTGCGACCAGATCCGCAACGGTTCGGCGCGTTCGGCGGCGGCTTCGACCAGCTTCGCGCCCACGCCCCGGCGACGGTGGTCGGGGTGGACGACCAGCTCCGCGACCTTGTTGTCGTCGGCGTCGCCGAACAGGTCCAGGTGCAGGTAGCCGACCAGGGCGTCGTCCGCTGTGACGAGCAGGTGGTTGCTGCCCCGCGCATCGGGCCGGAGGCGGAGGACCACCTGCTCGCCCACGGGGGCCACGCCGTCAGCGCGCTCGGCGTCCCCGATCAGGTCGATGATCTTCTCGGCCTGCTCGGAGGACAGCTCTTCGAACCACGTCGATTCCACGTCGCCGAAACTACCGGGAGGTCAAACCCGGAACAGCTCCACGTCGTCCACCGGGGCGGAGTCGGCGTCCACCAGGGGGTCGGCCCTCCGGGTGACACCCGGCCGGGGCGGGCGGACGAACTTGTAGCCCACGTTGCGCACGGTGCCGATGAGCGACTCGTGCTCGGGGCCGAGCTTGGCGCGCAGGCGCCGCACGTGGACGTCCACGGTGCGGGTGCCGCCGAAGAAGTCGTAGCCCCAGACCTCCTGGAGCAGCTGGGCGCGGGTGAACACGCGGCCGGCGTGCTGGGCCAGGTACTTGAGGAGCTCGAACTCCTTGTAGGTGAGGTCGAGCGGGCGTCCGCGCAGGCGGGCGGTGTAGGTGGCCTCGTCGATGACCAGCTCGCCGAGCTGCAACGCGCCGTCGCCGCCGGGCCGGGTGGCGCCGTGCCGGGAGCGCACCAGGCGCAGCCGGGCGTCCACCTCGGCCGGCCCGGAGGTGGGCAGCAGGATCTCGTCCACGCTCCAGTCGCTGTTCACCGCGACCAGGCCGCCCTCGGTGACCACCGCCACCACGGGCACGCCCACCCCGCTGGAGTCCAGCAGCCGGCACAGGCCCCGCGCGGCGGCCAGGTCGGTGCGGGCGTCCACCAGGACGACGTCGTGCGGACCGGCCTCCAGCAGCGCGGAGACCTCCGGCCGCAGCGGGCGGACCTGGTGCGGGAGGAGCGACAGCGCGGGCAGCACCGCCTCTGGATCGGGGTCGGTGGTCAGCAGCAGCACGTCGATGCCCATCGCGGCGCCCTCCTGTTCGGCCGGTGTCCGGTCACCGGACCGGACAGCGCGAAGTACGGTGACCGGGCCCCGTTGCCTGCGGATGACGGAGACGATACCGGTGCACATCACGAAAGACCCAGGTCAACAGGACAGGGTCACAGTTGTTTCCACGAGCGTCACGCCCGTTACATCCGTGTCACACGACGGCATCCACCTCCACGGAGTGCACCTGCCCCCTGAACGGTCCGTGCTGGACCTCGCGTTCGTCGTGGGGCACGGCTTCACCAACCACGTCCGCAAGCCGTTCGTGACGAGGGTCCTGGAGCGCTTCGCCCGGCACGGCGGGGTCGTCGCGCTGGACTTCCGCGGTCACGGCCGGTCGCACGGCCGTTCGTCGCTCGGCAACGACGAGACCCACGACCTGGCGGCCGGTGTGTCGCTGGCCCGTGCGCTCGGGTACCGGCGGGTGGTGACCGTCGGGTTCTCCATGGGCGCCTCCATCGCGCTGCGCCACGCCGCCCTGCACGCGCAGCGCCCGGACGCGGTCGCCGCGGTGAGCAGCCCGTCGCGCTGGTGGGTGCGCGACACCGCGGCCATGCGCCGAGTGCACTGGCTGCTGGAGCAGCCGCACGGCCGGCTCGCGGCCAGGGCGCTGGGCGTCCGGCTGGCCCCGCCGTGGCGGACCGTGCCGGAGAGCCCGCTGGAAGTGGTGCACCGCATCACGCCCACCCCGCTGCTCATCGTGCACGGCGAGGACGACCACTACTTCGGCCCGGCGCACGCCCGCGCGCTGCACCGGGCGGCGGGTGGGGACGCCGAGCTGTGGCTGGAGCCGCGGATCCGCCATGCGGAGTCCGCGATGACCCCGGCTCTGGTAGACCGGATCGCGACCTGGCTCGACCTCAGGTCCTCGAACCCGACCGCAAGCCCTGACGACGAAGGACTCCGATGACCGCCAGCACGCCCGTGAAACGCCGCCCGACCAGGGGCCGCAAGCTGATCATCGCCGGACTGGTGCTGGTCGGCCTGCTGGTCGCGGCCGACTTCGGGCTCGCCGCGGCGGGCGAGTACCAGGTCGCGCAGAAGATGCGGGCCAAGTTCCAGCTGCCCGACGACCCGACGGTGCGGATCAACGGGTTCCCGTTCACCTACCAGGCGCTGGCCGGCGACTACCGGGACATCGAGATCACCGCGACCGGTGTGCCGGTGCGCGACTCGCTGCGCGACCTGGAGATCCGGGCGAACCTCAAGCACACCCGCATCGGGCTGTCCGACCTGCTGTCGGGCAACACCCGCAACGCCCGGATCGACCAGGTCATCGGCAGCGTCAAGATCAAGGCGAACGACCTGAACCGGCTGGTCAACCTGGTCACGCCGTTCACCGACATGGCGATCGAGCCGGACACCCGGCCGGAGGCCACGCCGACCCCCGCGGCCGCGAAGCCGGACCCGACCAAGGCGGCGGTGAAGCTCAGCGGCACCACGAAGGTGGCCGGGCGCAGCATCCGGATCGCCGCGTACGGCTCGGTCACGCTGGTCGGCGGCCAGGTGGCGGTCGCGGTGAACGACGTGGAGGTGGACGACACGTCCCTGGCGGGCCTGAACGAGGTGCTGGGCGTGGTGAGGTCGGCGTTGAGCGTCACCATCGACCCGGGCGTGCTGCCCTTCACCGTGACGCCGACGGCTGTCAGGGTGGAGAGCGGGGCCCTGACCGTGGAGGGCACCATCAACGACATCCCGCTCGACGAGGGCTGAGGCGGATGACCGGAGTGTGGGCGCTGTTGGGCGCGGTCGCGGTCGTCGCGGTGATCGGGGTGGTGCTGCGCGTGCAGAACGGTCGTATCCGCACCGGGCGGGTGGGCACCGACCTGCCGGAACCGGTGCGCGCGCTGCTCGACCCGGCCACCCCGGTGACGCTGGTGCAGATCTCGACCACGTTCTGCGCGCCCTGCCGGCACACCCGCGCGCTGCTGGAGGACCTGGCCGGTCGGACCGACGGGCTCCGGCACGTCGAACTGGACGTGACGGACCGGCCCGAGGTGGCCGCCGGACTGGGTGTGCTGCGCACCCCGACGACGCTCGCCCTGGACGCCTCCGGGACCGAGCTGCTGCGCGTCGGAGGGGTGCCGGAGCGGGACGCGCTCCTGGCCGCTCTGCGCCCACACCTACCCGGCCCGATCGGGTGAACCTGGGAACTCCCACCTTGTGGACACCCCTCCCGACAGGAAGGACGAGCGGCTACCCTCGTCGCCATGGACACGCTGCTGACCAAGCGACTCGCGGTAGACCTCTGCCGCGTCCGCAGCAGCCTGTGTCGCGCGGCGAGCTGACCGGGCGGTTCACCCGGCGGCCGGACCCCTTGACGGGTGTACGCGGCTGCCTCTAACACCGCCTGTAGACGGACTGCCCAGTCATGTCACCGTCAGGAGGTCGCCGTGTCGGGAGATGCACCCGTGGACCCGCGGGGTCCGCGCTTCAGCGCCTGGATAACCACCGCCATCCTCGCGGTCGTGCTGCTGACCGGGTCGTGGCGGCTGCTCGCCGCGCAGACCGTGCTGTTCGGCATGTGCGCCTTCATCTCGCTGAAGCTCAACCCGTGGGGGCACGTCTACCGGTTCGCCGTCCAGCCGAGGATCAGCCCCACGTCCGAGCGCGAGGAGGCCGCCCCGCTGCGGTTCGCGCAAGGCGTCGGGTTCGTCTTCGCCCTGATGGGGACCATCGGGTACGCCACCGGTCTCACCGCGCTCGGAGTGGTCGCCACGTCCGGCGCACTGGTCGCCGCGCTGCTCAACGCCGCGCTCGGCCTGTGCCTGGGCTGCGAGTTGTTCCTGCTCCTGCGCCGCCACGCACCTGCCCTCGCCCGCCCCCGATAAGAGCCGCAGCAACAAACCCCCAGAAACAGGAGCAGCTCGATGAGCCGTGAAGACGTCCTGGTCTCGGCCGCCTGGTCCGAGGAGAACCTCAACACGCCCGGTGTGGTGTTCGTGGAGGTCGACGAGGACACCACCGCCTACGACGGGGGCCACATCCCCGGCGCGGTGAAGGTCGACTGGAAGAACGAGCTCCAGGACCCGGTCCGCCGCGACTTCGTGGACCGCGCGGGCTTCGAGAAGCTCCTGTCCGCCAAGGGCATCTCCAACGACGACACCGTGGTCCTGTACGGCGGCAACAACAACTGGTTCGCCGCGTACGCCTACTGGTACTTCAAGCTGTACGGCCACGACGCGGTGAAGCTGCTCGACGGCGGCCGCAAGAAGTGGGAGCTCGACGGGCGCCCGCTGGACAAGGAAGCCGTCTCCCGGCCGGCGACCGAGTACAAGGCGCAGGAGCAGAACCTGGCGATCCGCGCCTTCCGCGACGAGGTCGTGGACGCGATCGGCAACAAGAACCTGGTCGACGTGCGCTCGCCCGACGAGTTCTCCGGGAAGCTGCTGGCGCCCGCGCACCTGCCGCAGGAGCAGGCGCAGCGCGCCGGCCACATCCCGTCCGCGATCAACGTGCCGTGGAGCAAGGCGGCCAACGAGGACGGCACGTTCAAGTCGGACGAGGAGCTGGCCGAGATCTACGGCGAGGCGGGCTTCGACGGCTCCCGCAAGACGATCGCGTACTGCCGCATCGGCGAGCGCTCGTCGCACACCTGGTTCGCGCTGCACGAGCTGCTCGGGCACGAGGACGTGAAGAACTACGACGGTTCCTGGACCGAGTACGGCTCGCTGGTCGGCGTGCCGGTCGAACTCGGCAGCGGCAAGGAGGCCTGATGAGTGACGGTTGCGGCGCGCCCGTGCAGGGCGTGGACATCGAGGTCGGCGCGGGCGAGGTGGTGCTGACCGGCAAGGTGAGCACCGCCGACGGCCCGGTGGGCGGCGCGTTCGTGCGGCTGCTCGACTCGTCCGGCGAGTTCACCGCCGAGGTCGTGTCCTCCCCGGAGGGCGACTTCCGCTTCTACGCGGCACCCGGCACGTGGACGATCCGCGCCCTGCACCGCTCGGGCAACGGTGAGGCGTCGGTGTCCGCGGACGGCCCGGGCGTCCACCCGGTGTCGGTCGCGGTGGCGTGAGCCGAGCCGGCTTCCGTCGCTAGGTCGGTACTCATTCCGCGACGACCAGGGGTTCCGGTCGTCGCGGAATGAGTCGCGGACCACTGGCCCCGCCCGCCCGTCGCAGCCGGCTCGGAGCCGGCACTGCGATAAACTCGGCGGGTGGAACACTTCTTCACAGGCCTGCTGGTCCTCGTGTCGCTGCTCGTGGTGTGGTTCGCCGGGTACGTGGTGTACCGGCTGTACTCCGACCAGCGCTGATGACCGAGAACGCCTCCCCCGTGCCGGGCAGCGGTGACGCGGCCGTGCAGGCCGCCGCCTCGCGCGCCCAGGTGACCGGAGCCCGCAACCTGCCCCAGTTCGACGACCTGCCGGTCCCGGCGGACACCGCGAACCTGCGGGAAGGCCCGTCGCTGCACGACGCCTGCCTGGCGCTGCTGCCGCTGGTCGGCGTGTGGCGCGGCGAGGGCGAGGTCGTGTACCCGACGATCGAGGGCCCGTACCGGTTCGGCCAGCAGATCACGTTCGCGCACGACGGCCGGCCGTTCCTGTACTACGAGGCCCGGTCGTGGCTGCTCGACGCGGACGGCGAGGTGATCCGCCCGGCCGCCCGGGAGTCCGGTTTCTGGCGTCCGCAGCCGGACGACACGATCGAGGTGCTGCTCACGCACAACACCGGGATCCTGGAGCTGTACTACGGCAAGCCGCGCAACCAGACGTCCTGGGAACTCGGCACCGACGCGGTGATCCGCACGGCGACCGCCAAGGAGGTCACCGGGGCGCAGCGGCTGTACGGCATCGTCAACAACGGCGACCTGGCGTACGTCGAAGAGCGCGCCATGGTCGGTCAGCCCCTCCAGCCGCACACCTCGGCCCACCTCAAGCGCGTCGTCGGCTGAACCCGCACCCCTGAACGGCGGCGGGCAGAAAGTTCTCCCTGAGGATTGTTCAACAATCCTCTTCGAGGACCTATTCTGTAGCCATGCGACTCCGGCGTTGCGGTACCGACGCGGTGCTGGTCGAGGTGGACTCGATCGGCGAGGTGGAGGCCGTGCGCGCCGCCGTGCGCGCGGCGGACCTGCCCGAGGTCGTGGAGCTGGTCCCGGCGGCCCGCACCGTGCTGGTCACGGCCCGTCCCGGCGGGTTGGCGGCGGTGCGGCGCGTGCTGGACTCCGTCGACCTGACGCACCGCGTGGACACGCCTTCGCAGGAGATCACGATCCCGGTCGTCTACGACGGGCCGGACCTGGAGTTGGTCGCCGGGACAGCGGGTATCACCACCGACGAGGTGGTCCGGTTGCACGCGGAGGCGACGTACTCGGTGGCGTTCTGCGGCTTCGCGCCGGGCTTCGCCTACCTGGTCGGACTGCCCCGCGAACTCCACCAGCCACGCCTGGACTCGCCCCGCACCAAGGTCCCGGCCGGATCGGTGGGTGTCGCCGGCGAGTACACGGCGGCCTACCCGAGGTCGACGCCCGGCGGTTGGCGGCTGATCGGCCGCACCGACGCCCCGCTGTTCGACCCGAGGCGCGCGGCCCCCGCCCTGCTGGCCCCCGGTGACCGCGTCCGCTTCGAGGCAGCCGGATGACGACCACCCACCGCGAGCCGCCCGTCGGCACGCCTTCACCGGAGGCGGCTCCGCCCGACACCCCCCGGTCTCCTGCCGGGAGGTCGTTCACCATCCTGCGCACCGGCCCGCAAGCCCTGGTCCAGGACCTTGGCCGGCCCGGCAACGCCCATCTCGGCGTCCCCCCGTCCGGCGCGCTCGACCAGCCGTCGCTCCGGCTGGCCAACCGCCTGGCGGGCAACCCCGAGGACGCCGCCGGCCTGGAGGTCCTGCTCGGCGGCCTGTCGTTGCGCGCCAACGCCTCGTGCACCGTCGCGGTCACCGGCCCGAGCACACCCGTGCGGGTCAACGGCCTGCTCCGGGACTCGCCCTGCCACCTCGCCCCCGGCGACGAGCTGATCATCGGCGCCCCCCGGCACGGCCTGCGCTGCTACCTGGCCGTGTCCGGCGGCATCGCGGTCCCGCCCGAGTTGGGCAGCCGCAGCACCGACGTGCTCTCCGGCATCGGCCCCAGCCCTCTCCGCGCCGGCGACGAGATCCCCCTCGGCACCCCCACCGGCATCCCCGCGGGCGCGGACGTCCTCCCGCCCGTCCAGGTCGCGGACGAGCTGACCGTTCCCATCCACCTCGGCCCCCGGGACGAGTGGTTCGACGATCCCGCGGGCCGGCTCCGGGACGGCCGGTGGACGGTGTCCGAGCGGAGCAACCGGGTGGGCGTCCGGCTCCAGGGCACCGCCCTCGAACGGACCGCGCACCACCGAGGCCGCGAACTGCCCAGCGAAGGCCTGGTCACCGGCGCCGTCCAGGTCCCGGCGGACGGCCAACCGGTGGTGTTCCTCGCCGACCACCCAACCACCGGCGGCTACCCGGTGATCGGCGTGGTGCCGCCGGCGGCGCTCCCACCGCTCGCCCAGGCCCGACCCGGAACGCTGCTCCGGTTCCGCCCACAGGGCTGAACGGACGCAAATGGTCTAGACCCATTGTCATTCAAGTGGGGACGACCTACTTTCGTCCTTGGCCGCCGTGGTTCTCGACTTCCCTGTCATCGAGAGGCACAACCCTCATGCGCCGACTAGCCATCGCGCTGGTGGCATTAGCCGCCACCGCCACCTTCGCCACGCCGGCAACCGCCGCTGCGGGCCTGACCGCCACGTTCAGCAGAACCGGCACCACGGGCAAGTTCGTGGTGAACAACCCGACGACGGCCGCCGTCAGCGGCTGGTCGATCAAGTTCGACCTGCCCGCGGGCGTCACGGTCAGCGGCGTGCAGAACGCGACCACCACCCAGAACGGCACCAAGGTCACGCTCACGCCCGCCTACTACATCAGCACCCTCCAGGCGGGCCGCAACACCGAGCCGTTCAGCCCCTCCTTCACCCTCAGCTCGGCGGTCGACCCGACGTCGTGCACCCTCAACGGCGCGAACTGCGACGGCACCGGTCCCGAGCCGCCGCCGCCCGCGCCGGTCACCGCGGACTTCAGCCTGACCGGGAACACCGGCAAGTTCGTCGTCGCCAACAACACCACCACCACGTTGGCCGACTGGTCGATCACGTTCACGCTGCCCGCGGGCGTCACCGCGAGCAACGGGAACAACGCCACGGTCACCCAGACCGGCAACTCGGTCACCGTCGTCCCGGTGCACTACAACAAGTCGATCGGCGCGAACAGGACGACCGAGCCGTACAGCCCGACGTTCACGCTGAGCCGCGCCGTCGAACCGGTGACCTGCCGGGTCAACAACGCCAACTGCGACGGTTCACCGGACGTCCCGCCGACCGCGCCGGGTGACCTGCGCTCGCCGGTGAAGACCACCAAGACCGTCTCGCTGGCGTGGAACGCGTCCACCGCCGGTTCGCTGCCGGTCGCGGGCTACGACGTCTACAACGGCACGGCGCTGGCCACCACGGTCACCGGCACCAGTGCCACGGTCACCGGCCTCACCCCGAACACCGCCTACTCGTTCACGGTGAGGGCCAAGGACACCAAGGGCACCCAGTCCCCGGTGAGCAACGCGCTCAGCGTCACCACGAACAACCCGGCCGACGACACCCAGCCGCCGACCACCCCGGGCAACCTGCGCGGCACCGGCAAGGACGCGGGCAGCGTGACGCTCACTTGGGACGCGGCCACGGACAACAGCAAGGTCGCGAACTACGACGTGTACCAGGGCACCACGGTCCGGGCCACGGTCACCGAGACCACGGCCAAGATCGACGGCCTGTCGCCGTCCACCGAGTACACGTTCTCGGTGAAGGCACGGGACATCTACGACAACGTGTCCGGCGCGAGCAACTCCGTCAAGGTGACCACCGCGGACATCGTCGGCGGGTACGCGAAGGTCGGCTACTTCGTGCAGTGGGGCATCTACGGGCGCCAGTTCTTCGTGAAGAACCTGGACACCAACGGCGCCGCGGCGAAGCTGACGCACATCAACTACGCGTTCGGCAACATCGACCCGGTCAACCTGACCTGCCTGCACGGCGTCACCAAGGGCACCTCGCCCAACCCGCAGGACCCCAACCAGGGCGACGGCGCGGGCGACGCGGAAGCCGACTACAGCAGGCCGTTCAGCGCGGGCCAGTCCGTGGACGGCGTGGCCGACACCGGCTGGGAGCCGCTGCGCGGCAACTACAACCAGCTCAAGAAGCTCAAGGCGAAGCACCCGCACCTGAAGGTGCTGATCTCGCTGGGCGGCTGGACGTACTCGAAGTACTTCTCCGACGTCGCGGCCACGGACGCGGCGCGCAAGAAGTTCGTCGCGTCCTGCCTGGACATCTACCTCAAGGGCAACCTGCCGACCTACAACGCGGCGGGCGGTCCGGGCACGGCCGCGGGCATCTTCGACGGCATCGACCTGGACTGGGAGTGGCCGGGCGCGGAGGGCCACGCCGGCAACCACATCAGCCCGAACGACAAGCGGAACAACACCCTCCTGATCGAGGAGTTCCGCAAGCAGATGGACGAGCTGACCAAGACCACCGGCAAGCGCTACCAGCTCACCGCGTTCACCCCGGCCGACCGGGGCAAGATCGAGGCCGGCTGGGAGCTGGGCGAGGTGGCGAAGTCGATGGACATCTTCAACGTCCAGGGCTACGACTTCCACGGCTCGGGCAGCGACAACTCGTGGGAGCCCAACCGCACCGGCCACCAGGGCAACCTGTACCCGGACGCGGACGACCCGTACCCGTTCCACTTCAGCGTCGAGGACACGGTCAACGCCTACCTCGAAGCGGGCGTGCACCCGCGCAAGATCACCGTCGGACTGGCGTTCTACGGCCGCGGCTGGCAGGGCGTCCAGGACGGCGGGAAGAAGGGCGAGTGGCAGTCGGCCACCGGCGCGGCACCCGGCCAGTTCGCGGAGGAAGCCGGTACGCGCGGGTACTCGAACCTGATGTCGAGCGTGCCGAACTGCACGGTCCACCACGACGAAGCCGCGGTGGCGACGTCCTGCTTCACCGGCAACGGCGGGCAGTGGTGGACGTTCGACGACGTGTGGGCGATCCAGAAGAAGACCGCGTGGATGAAGCAGCGCGGCCTGCTGGGCGCGATGATCTGGGAGATGTCCGGTGACACCGGCCTCCTGATGAACGCCGTCGACACCGGGCTCAAGTAGTCCCGCAACGCTGTCCTCGGGGACTCCGGTCCCCGAGGACAGCGTTTCCGCCGGTATTCGGACTCAGTACTCCGACTCGTAGAGGTCCACGAGTTCTTCGTGCAATTCCGTGGAATCCGGCAAAGACTTACCGTCCAACGTGTGCACGCGGGTGATCTTGCGGACGCTGGACACCAGGAAAACGCCGTCCGCCTCGTACAGGTCGTCCACCGCGATCGGCTCGACCCGCACCGCCCACCCCTCCCGGGTGGCGGCGCGGAACAGCGCGGCCTGCGTCGTGCCGGGCAGGATGCCCAGGGTGGACGGCGGCGTGGTCAGCGTCCGGCCCCGCACCATGATCAGCGTCGACGTCGGGCCCTCCAGCACGGAGCCGGACGAGGTGGTGAACACGACCTCGGACGCACCCCGCCGTTCGGCCTCCCGCAGTGCCGCCATGTTGACCGCGTACGACAGCGACTTCGCGCCCAGCAGCAGCCACGGCGCGCGCTCGGCCAACCCCGGTTCGATGCCCCGGTCCAGGGTGACCGCGGCCAGGCCGTCGGCGCGCTGGCCGATCACCTTCGCCGGGATGTCCATGCCCAGCGCGAACCCGGTCGGCGTGCCGTCGCCGCCTTCCACGCCGCGCGTGAAGACCAGCTTGAGCGCGACCTCCCGCCCGCCGGTCCAGTTGTCCAGCACCAGGCTGACCGCGCGCTCGAACGCGGCCCGGTCCGGCTCGGGCAGGTCCATCATGGCCGCCGACCGGGCCAGCCGGTCCAGGTGCGGATCCAGCTCCCTCGGCTTGCCGTCCACGACGAGGATCGTCTCGAAGACACCGTCGCCGCGCAGGAGTCCGAGGTCGTCGACCCGCACCAGCGGGGCGTCCGGATCGGCGAGCGTTCCATCCAGTAGTGCGAGCACGCGCATACCGTGAGACTACTCACGGCCTACCATCGGATTCGTGGACACCGCGAGCGGCCCGAAGGCCCTGCGCAAGACCCTGCACGACCGCGGCATGAGGATGACGCCCCAGCGCCAGCTCGTGCTGGACGCGGTGCGCGAGCTCGGGCACGCGACGCCGGAGCAGATCTGCCAGCGGGTGCAGGTCACGGCCCCTACCGTGAACATCACGACGATCTACCGGACGCTGGACCTGCTCGACCGGCTGGGCATGGTGCGGCACACGCACCTGGGCCACGGCGCGCCCAACTACTCGGTCGACGAGCACGAGCACGTGCACCTGGTGTGCCACCGTTGTGGCCAGGTGGACGAGGTGCCGTGCGAAACCCTCTCGCCCCTGGCCGGAACACTCCGGGACGAGTACGGGTTCGAACTGGATGCAAGCCACCTCGCGCTGTCCGGCACCTGCCGAGACTGCTTGAAGGAGAACTAGTGAGCTCACCGCTGCTGGCCAAGCCCGGAGCCGTCGCACCGTTCGAGGGGTCCGTCGACCAGGGGGTGCCCTGGCACTTCGGCGACCCGTTCGCGGAGCAACGGTCGGCGGCGCGGTCGGTCGCGGTGTTCGACCGGTCCCACCGGGCGGTCGTCGCGGTGCCCGGCGACGACCGGCTGACCTGGCTGCACTCGCTGACCAGCCAGCACTTCGAGGCGCTGGGCGAGGACCGGGGCAGCGAGGCGCTGATCCTGGACGTGCACGGGCGGGTCGAGCACCACGCCGTGGTGGCGAACACCGGCGGCACCGTCTACCTGGACACCGAGGCGGCCACCGCCGGGCCGCTGCTCGCCTACCTGACCAAGATGGTCTTCTGGTCCAAGGTCGAGCCGCGCGACGCGACGTCCGAGCTGGCCGTGCTGTCCGTGGTCGGACCGGAGGTCGCCGGGCTGTTCGCCAAGCTGGACGTGCCGCTGCCGGAGGTCTCGGGCGTCACCGCCCTGCCCGGCGGCGGGTTCGTCCGCCGGATGCCGTGGCCCGGCCACGACGCGGCCGACCTGGTGGTGCCGCGCGGGTCGTTGGCGCAGTGGTGGCAGCGGCTGACCGACGGGGGCGCCCGTCCGGCCGGGAGCTGGGCGTTCGAGGCGCTGCGGGTCGAGTCCCTGCGGGCCCGGCTGGGCGTGGACACCGACGAGAAGACCATCCCGCACGAGGTGAACTGGATCGGCTCGGCCGTCCACCTGGACAAGGGCTGCTACCGGGGCCAGGAGACGGTGTCGAAGGTGCACAACGTCGGCCGGCCGCCCCGGCGGATGCTGCTGCTGCACCTGGACGGGACGCGCGAGGTCCAGCCGGAGACCGGCGACCCGGTGCTGGCCGGCGACCGGGTGGTGGGCCGGGTCGGGTCCGTCGCCCTGCACCACGAGCTGGGACCGATCGCGCTGGCGCTGGTCAAGCGGTCCGTGCCGGTGGAGACCGAGCTGGTCGTGGGCGACGAGGACCGGCGCGTGCAGGCGTCCGTGGACCCGGACTCGGTGCCGCCGGACACCCCCGGCCTGGGCCGGGAGGCCGCCCGCAACCTCGGGCGGTAGCGCCCGGCCGGGTGAACTCGGCGGAAAAGCCCGGGCCGGCCGACTGAGACGCCGAACGGGCCGCGTTCTGTGCCAGGATCACGACATGTCCCGACCCGGTTCCCACGGCACGCTGCTCACCGTCGCCCCCACCGGGGCCGAGCACGCCAAGGCCGACGTACCGCAGCTGCCGGTCACCCTGGACGAGCTGGTCGCCACCGCCGAGGCCTGCGAGCGGGTCGGCGCGGCGATGGTGCACGTCCACGTCCGCGGCGAGGACACCCGTCCGACCCTGGACCTGGGGCGGCTCAAGGACACCGTGCAGGCGTTGCGCGAACGGACGAACCTGGTCGTGCAGCTGTCCACCGGGGGCGCGGTGACCGATCCCGAGGCGGACCGGCTGCGCGTGCTGGACGCCCTGCCCGACTCGGCGTCCTGCACCATGGGGACGGTGAACTTCGGCGAGGACGTCTTCCTGAACCGGTGGGAGTTCGTGGTCGCGCTGCACCGGACGATGCAGGAACGCGGGATCGTGCCCGAGTACGAGATCTTCGACCTCGGGCAGCTCGCCTCGCTGCACCGGCTGCTCGACAAGCACGGCCTGCCCGCGGGCGGGAAGGTGCACGTCGACCTGGTGATGGGCGTGCCGGGCGGGATGCCCGGCGACGTGGAGACGCTGGTCGCGGCGCTGCGGCTGCTGCCCGAGGGCGCGTCGTTCTCGGCGACCGGGGTGGGCCGGACGTCCCTGCCGGTGCTGCTGGCCGCGCTGAGCGCCGGCGGGCACCTGCGGGTCGGCATGGAGGACACCATCACCTACGCCAAGGGGCAGCCGGTCCGGGACAACGCCCAGCTGGTGGCACGTGCGGCGGGGCTGGCGAAGATCGCCCAGCGACCGCCGCTGTCCCCGGGCGAGGCGCGCGAGCTACTCGGCGTGCGCAGTCCGGTACAGGTTTGAAACAACTTTGGAAGCAGGTTTGTGTTGGCGGGTGGGCAGGAACTACCTCAGGATGAGTACGTGATCGAGGTGCGTCCTGGCGGGCGCCGCCGAATCGACCGGGTGCTCGCCCCCGACTACGCGGAGGGGGTCGAGCGGCTCCCGCTCGCCGAGGTGCGGGCGTTGCGCGACGAAGCGGCGCAGGAGGAGACCGACCTGTCGTACCTCCGGCGGCTGCTGCACGCGCGGATCGACATCGTGCGGGCCGAGCAGGCGCGGCGCACCGACGGCGGTTCGGCGGTGGTCGACCAGCTGGCGACGATCCTCGCGTCGAACGCGGTGGGGCCGGCGACCGGGCTGGGGCGGTACCAGACGCAGGAGCCGTCGCGGGCCGAGGCGCACCGGCGGCACGTCGAGGCGTTGGTGTCGGACGTCGACCTGTCGGACGTGAGTTCGCTGTCGGACGACAAGCTGGACCTGGCGCTGCGGACGTTCGTGAACGAGGAGGCTTCGGTCTCCGGGCGGCGGCGCGAGGTGCAGGTCGTGGTGGACCGGCTGAACGCGGAGATCGCGGGGCGGTACCAGAACGGCAGCGCTTCGGTGGACGAGCTGCTGGCGGCCGAACGCGGCTGGCCCACGAACCCCGGTCGCACCAAGGGCTGAACCCTTCCCTTCTTCCAGGCCCTTCGTCTTCCCCCACCGGGTACTCCGTCCGCCCCGGCGGTCCTCGGTCATGCGGGTCCTCCGCCCCGCTGGTCCTCCGTCCTTCTCGCTGGTCCTCCGTCCTTCTCGCTGGTCCTCCGTCCTTCTCGCTGGTCCTCCGTCCTTCTCGCTGGTCCTCCGTCCCTCGCTCGCGCCGCCCCGACCGGCCTCATGATCACCCAATCGTGATCTTGCTCCCGTTCGAACTCGTGTTCGACAATTGAGCGGTCACAACCGGGGCAGTGCGTACCGACGAGGAGGTGATCAGCCCTGGACGATGTACCAACACCTGGGATGACCCTCCCAAATCCTGAGCGGTCGCCCTAGCGTGCAGGCATGGGGTACCGCTGGGTGGTTCTGGCCGTGGGTGCGCTGGCACAAGGCACCAATGCGGCGGTGTTCCTCGGGCTCCCGGCGATCACCCCCCACCTGCGCGAGCACTTCGACCTGACACTGCCCCAGGTCGGGTTGCTGCTGGGCGCCGTCAACCTGGGCACGATGCTGACCCTCGTCCCGTGGGGCGTGGCCGCCGACCGCAGAGGCGAACGCCTGGTCATGACCATCGGCGGCGTAGGTGCGGCAGCGTGCCTGGCGCTGGCGGCCATGGACGGGCCGGTGGTGGCGGGCCTGGCCTTGGTCGGGGTGGGCCTGTTCGGGGCGAGCGTCAACGCGGCGAGCGGCCGCGCCGTGTTGACGTGGTTCCCGGCGGACCGCCGCGGCCTGGCCATGGGCATCCGCCAGACCGCGACCCCACTGGGCGCAGCACTGGCGGCCGCGGTGCTGCCGTTGGTGGCGGTCACGGCGGGCGTGCCGACCGCGTTCCTGGCGCTGGCCGGGTTCACGGCGTTCGTGGCGACAGCGGTAGCCGTCCTGGTGCGGGAACCACCGGGCGCGGTCCGTGCCGCTCACGGCCACGGGGTCATCCTCACCGACCGCAACCTGATCCGCCTCAGCGCGGCCAGCGGCCTGCTGGTGGTACCCCAGTTCACCGCTGCCGCGCTGATGGTGGAACTCCTGCACGACCACCGGGGCGTGGCGGTGGGGGCGGCGGCGGGCCTGTTCGCGGTGGCCCAGGTGCTGGGCGGCCTCGGCAGGCTCGGCGTGGGCGTCTGGTCCGACCGGGTCCGCGACCGGGTGGGTCCGCTCAAGACGCTGAGCGTGGTCATCGCGGTGGGCTTCGTCCTGTGCGCGGTCCTGGACCAGGCTCCGATCGGGCTGTTGGCCGGCGTCCTGATCCCGACCGCCGCCCTGGCCCTGTGCTGGAACGGCCTGGCGGTGACGGCCGCCGCCGAGCTGGCCCCGGAGGGCAGCAGCGGCACCGCCCTGGGTATGCAGAACACGGCGAACTACCTCAGCGCCACCGTCACCCCGGCCCTGGCCGGGTGGGTGGCGGTGACCTTCGGGTGGCCCGCGGCCCTGCTGCTGGCAGCGGCGAGCGCCACCGCCGCCCGCCTCCTGCTGGCCCCGGCCTTCACGCCACGCCACCTGGCGACCCGGTTCGGATAACGACACCGGTGAAATCCCGCCGGCCGGACAGCCTCGGGCCACCGCACGGCCTCGGCACAGTCCGGGCCGGGGCGTCCCCTGCCCGAGCGTCCTCGGCCGGGTATTGCCGGCCGGGCATGCTCGGTCGGGCGGTCCCGGCGGGGCGGTCCGGCGGGGCGTTCTCGGCTGGACGTCCTGGGCCGGGCGTTCCCGGCCGGGCATTCCCGGCTGCGTTCCGGCCGGGGCGTCCTCGGCTGGGCATTCCCGGCTGCGTTCCGGCTGGAGTTTCCGGCTGGGTTCCGACTGGGGCGTTGTCGGCCCTTGCCTGCCCGGACGTCCTCAGCTGTGCGTATCCCCGGGTTGTGGCGCCCGTTTGTGAGGGGCCGGCCGTAAGGCACTCGTTGTGACCTCGCGAGCCGCAGGGCGCCGGCTGTGGCGTTCGCTAGCCGTGGCGTTCGCGGCGGGCCAGTTCGCCCCAGAACTCGCGGAGCCGTTCGTAGCGGAGGGCGACTTCCTCGGCGTCGCCTTCTTCCAGGGCGTCGACGATCGCGTTCACGTCCTGGGCGGACGCGTCCTCCAGCAGGTCCTTGTCCTCGATGAGCTGCACGAGGCCGCCGTAGTCCAGCTCGACCGCCGAGTCGGGCGCGAAGTGGTCCAGCCAGCGGCCGGTGTCCGCCAGCACCTTCGCGGGGCCCGCGTCGCCCAGTGCGCGGGACACGACCTTCCGCGCTCGGGCCACCCGGTGCCGTGCGTCCGCCATCGACGCCCGCCAGGACACCTGGCGCTCCGGGTCGTCCCGCGGTGCCAGGACGATCCGGCGGGCGTCCGGGTCGACCAGGGCGAACCAGGGCAGCGGCACGGTCCACGTGGCCGAGATGACGTGGACCGCCCCGCCGGTCAGTTCCGCCATGACGGCCGAGGCGCGCGACCTGATGGTCTCCGGCTGCACGGACAGGGCGGCGTCCTGCAGCGGGCCGGTGGAGGTGGCGAGGAAGCCGACCAGGGCTGCCGCGGACCTCTGCCGGAGGTCCAGCGGGCACACCAGCGGACCGGGGCCGACGTCGCCGGGGACTTCGGCCGGGCTGATGGTCATCACGTCGAGCGGCGTGTCGGGTGCGACACGCCCGTCCGCGCGCTCGCCGGGCAGCAGACGGGGCGGCCGGGCCAGTTGTGATCGCAGCCACAGCTCCCGCTCGCGGACGCCGGCGTCCGCTCGGCTCAGGGGGCCCGCTTCCAGGGCTTTCCGCACCTGGAGCGCCAACGGTGCGTCAAGAGCCGACAGCGGTTCGTACACCCTGAGGTAGGCGACGAACGGTCGAGGCACCCGCGCATCCTCCCATGCGGAGAATTGGCGGCACGTGTCACGCCTACCGCGTCGCGAGGAACCCCTTCGACACGGTACGGTAGTTACCAGGAACTAGTTGTCGAGACGAGTGGGGCCGCCGTTCCCCCGGCCGCCCCCGTCCCTGTGCGAGGGGGTCGAGCCATGGGGCGCGGCCGAGCGAAGGCCAAGCAGACGAAGGTGGCGCGGGAGTTGAAGTACAGCTCTCACAACACCGACTTTGACGCCTTGCAACGCGAGCTGTCCGGCGATTCCGACGGCGGAAGTCGTAGCGATGAACGCTACGACGAGCCATCGGACGACGAGTACGACGACTACCGTCGCTGAAGCAACACATCACCCGCTGACGAGGTTGGGCTGCCGGTTCCGCACCGGCAGCCCGACCTTTGAAGCGGGTCCTAGAACGCCCTGGCGTACTGCTTCGGCGGAGTTACCCGAGCCCCGAGCTCCTTGGCCGCGTGCCAGGGCCAGTAGGGGTCTCTCAGCAGCTCCCGCGCGAGCAGCACCAGGTCGGCCGAGCCGTCCGCGAGGATCTCCTCCGCCTGGCGCGCCTCGGTGATCATGCCGACTGCCCCCACGGGCACGTCGGCCTTCTGCCGTACCGTCTTGGCGAACGGCACCTGGTAGCCCGGTCCGACCGGGATGTCCGCCTTGGGCACGTTGCCGCCGGTCGACACGTCGATCAGGTCCGCGCCCACGGCGGTCAGGTCGCGGGCGAGTGCGACGCTGTCCTCCGCCGTCCAGCCGCCGTCGACCCAGTCGGTGGCGGAGATGCGCACGAGCACCGGCACGTCCTCACCCACCGCCTCGCGGACGGCGGCGGTCACCTCGCGCGCGATCCGGGTGCGGTTGGCCAGGGAACCCCCGTAGCCGTCGGTTCGTTGGTTGCTCAACGGCGACAGGAACTCGTGCAGCAGGTAACCGTGTGCGGCGTGCACCTCGACGACGTCGAAGCCGGCGGCGACCGCCCGCCGGGCGGCGGCGGCGAAGTCCGCCACGACCTGCGCGATGCCCGCCTCGTCCAGCTCGGTCGGCACCCGGTACGTCTCGCTGAATGGGACGGCACTGGGCGCGACCGGGGTCCAGCCGCCTTCTTCGTCGGACACGCCGCCGTGCTCGGGCGCGAACGGCGGGTGGGTGGAGGCCTTGCGGCCGGCGTGGGCGAGTTGCACGCCGGGCACCGCTCCGTGGGCCCGGATGAACGCGGTGATGGGGCGCCACGCTTCGATGTGGGCGTCGTCCCACAGTCCGGTGTCCGCGGGTGAGATCCGACCGACCGCCTGAACGGCGGTCGCCTCCGAGAGGACCAGGCCGGCGCCACCCACAGCACGCGAGCCGAGGTGAACCAGGTGCCATTCGTCGGGGAAGCCGTCCCGAGCGGAGTACTGGCACATCGGGCTGACGGCGATCCGGTTCGGCAGCGTGACCGAACGGAGGGTCAGCGGGCTGAACAGCGCACTCACATGCGTCTCCTCGGGTGGTTCCGGTACGACAACGGGTCCTTCGGGCCCTTCGACAGGTCCAAGGTCCCGGATCGGACAGGTTGTTCCCCACGTGACGACCGTCCCACCGCACGGGAGCAGCACAATTCCATTCGATTCGGTATTGCGCGTGCATTAGCACGTGATCTTGAATGGGGGGTCGGTACGCAAAACGCTCGGCAAGACGGGTCAGTTACGCCCATTCGGGTGTACTGTCCGCAGCACGTTCGGGGAGACCATCACTTGCCGCCCGACGCAGGTCGGCTCGAATTCCAGTTCCCGCCGGTCACGACAGTAACAGGATCCACATGCTGCCCATGCCGACCACGATGACACAGGATCCAGGGTGGCCCAGCAACAGTCTGCTGGGTCGCCTCCGCGACAACACCCGACAAGAACTGCTGAGCATCGGCACGGTCGTGCGGTACACGGCCGACCGGGAGGTCATCGAGCAGGACGCGAAAGACACTCACGTCCTCTTGCTGCTCGAAGGCGTGGTGAAGGTGCAGACCACCGACGAGACGGGCGACACCGCCCTGCTCGCGATCCGCGTCGCGGGCGACCTGGTGGGCGAGATGGCGGCGCTGGACCAGAAGCCGCGCTCGGCCACCGTCGTGACGTGCGGCGACGTGGTGGCGAAGCTGATCACCAGCGGCGAGCTGATGGGCTTCCTGCACCGGCGCAACGACGTGTTCGTGGAATTGATCGGGATGATCAACGACCGGCTCCGCTGGGCGAACCAGCGCCGCCGCGATTTCCTGTCCCACCCCGCCGCCGAACGGGTGGCCCGAGTGCTCGCCGAATTGGTGCAGACGTACGGCCGAGAGGAGACCGCGGGCTGGACGCTGGGAATTCCGCTCACCAAGGTCGAGCTCGCCTCCATCGCCGGGATGAAGCCCCGGACGGCGGAGAAGGCGTTCAGCGATCTGCGGAAAGCGGGGGTGGTGGTCAGCCACCTGCGCCGTGACGTGCTCGTGCCCGACCTGGACAGCTTGCGGAAATTCGCGGGGATCTGAGGGCGAAGCCGCAGTTTTGCGGCATTCGCCCCGGTGCAGTACTCCACAGTGGCTCTGCACTTCGAGATGCCCACGGCAGCGCAACCGCTCCACGTCGAAAGGCCGAGTCCATGAGTCCTGCCACCTTCCGGCGCAGTCTGCTGGTCTGCTGCGACCTGAGGCGCTACGGCGCGGCTGACGACCAACTCCAGCGCGAGCTCCAGGAGCTGCTGGTCCGCTGCCTGGACCGGGCGGGCGCGGCGGCCGGGCTGGACCGGTCCACGTGGCACCGCCAGGCCAAGGGCGACGAGGAGTGGGCCGTCCTGCCGCCGAACGCACCGGAACACGTGGTCGTCGACGGCTACGTCCGCGCGCTCAACGCGGAACTGACGTCGGCCAACCGCTACCGGGTGCCCGAGGCCCGCGCCCGGATGCGACTCGCCATCCACCACGGCGCGGTGGTGGATGGCGCGAACGGGTTCCCCGGCCAGGATTCCGTGCTGGTCTCCCGGCTGCTCAACAGCAAACCCGCGCACCTCGCGCTGGAGGAGTTCCCGGACGCGGACTTGGTCGTGGTGCTGTCCGAGATCGTGTACTCCACCCTCGTGCTGGCCGGCCACACCACGCTGCGCCCCGCCGACTTCCGCCGGGTCGAGGTGGTGGAGAAGACGTTCCACGGCCACGGCTGGATGTGGATCCCGAACGGGGACGTCCACGCGTTGGACCTGGCCGACCCACCGGCCGCGGGGCAGGCACCGGCGGTGAACCAGCGCGCCGTCGCGAGCGGCAACTCGACGGTCATCCAGGCCGGGCGGGACGCGCACGTGCCGACCTGGCAGCGTGCCGACATGATCCAGAACTTCGAACGCAACGACCAGCGCGGCTCGCACTTCGGCCCGGGCTTCCGCAAGGGCGGCGATGCCGATTGAGAGGACCTGAGGTGCGCGAGGAACCGCTCCGGATGCTCGCCGGCGCCGTCGCGAGCGCGTTGGCCAAGGCGGTCGACACGGAGCTGTGGGCGGACCTGCGGGCCGGGGTGGCGGGCGTGCTCGCACCGACGCTGTTCGACCTGGTCAGCGCGCGACTGGACGACGCGCGCAGCCGAGTCGTGGCCGCACCCCCGGTGCGGCTGGAACAGGCGCGCGCCGAGTTCACCACGGAGTGGCGCGGCTCGATCCACACCATGCTGTGGCAGCAGCCCGAGGCGGCGGCGTCGCTGCGCGAGGTGCTGAACGCGGTGAGCCCGGCCCTGCCCAGGGTGGCGGGCGAGGGCGGCGTGGTGCAGCACGTCGCGGCGTACTCGATCCACCAGGCCGGCCAGGACATCACCTTGCGGTGATCCCAGCAGGCCACGGGACCTGGAACACCCACCGCAACACCGTCGGCGGCGACGTCCACGGTCCCGTGATCCAGGCACGGGACGTCCACCTGACCAGACCGGCGCCCACCGCACTGGCAGGCCTGCCGCCGCTCGACGGCACGTTCACCGGCCGCGCCGGTGATCTGGCGCGCCTGGAAGCCCTGCTCGCCCCGGGCGGGCGAGACGCCGGGCAGCCACCCGACGACGCCCCGCCCGCGACCCGGCGCTCCGCCGACCCATCGGCCGGTGCGGGCACGGCCGACCCGGGCACCAGCGACGCGGGCACGGCCAACCTGGGAGCCATCGGCGCGGGCGCAGCCAACCCGGGCACCAGCGGCGCAGACACGGCCGGCACCGGTACCGCCAACCCAGGCACGGTCGGGGCAGGCACGGCCGGCTCGGACATCGCCGGCGCGGACAGCCGGCCGGTGCTGGTGTCGGCGGTGGCCGGGTTGGCCGGGGTGGGCAAGACGACGTTGGCGGTGCGGGCGGCGCACCGGTTTCCCGGCGGGGTGCTGTTCACAGACCTGCGGGGGTACTCCGCCGATCCGGTCCGGCCCGCCGAGGCGCTCGCCGTGTTCCTGCACGCCCTCGGGGTGCCCGCCGAGCACATCCCGCCCGACGTCGCGGGCCGCACCAACCTCTACCGCTCGGTCCTGGCCACCCGGCCCGACCCGCTGCTGGTGCTGCTCGACAACGCCGCCACCGCCGACCAGGTCCGCCCCCTGCTGCCCGGCAACGGTGCGCACCGCGTGCTGATCACCAGCCGCGAGCTGCTCGGCGAGCTGAACGCCCGCCAGGTCCCGCTCGACGTCCTGCCGCCCGACGAGGCCGAAGCCCTGGTCGTCAACGCCGTCCGCGCCCGCAACCCGCACCGCCCGGTCGACGGGCCGCTGACCGAGCTCGCCGACCTCTGCGGCCGGCTGCCGCTCGCCCTCGGCATCGCCGCCGCGCTGCTCGCGGAGGACGCCGACCTGTCGGTGGCCGGGCTGGTCGACCTGCTCGGCGACGCGACGAACCGGCTGGACGAACTCGACTACGCCGGCGACTACGCGGTGCGGGCCGCGTTCGACCTGTCCTACCGGCGGATGCCGGAACCGGCCCGGCGGATGTTCCGGCTGCTCTCGCTCAACCCCGGTCCGCACGTCGGTGTCGCGGCGGCGGCTGCGCTCGCCGACCTGCCGCCGTCCCGGGCGAAGCGCCTGCTCACCACGCTGCGCCGGGCGCACATGGTGGAGTCCGCCGGCGCCGGCCGGGTGAGGTTCCACGACCTGCTGCGGATCTACGCCGCCGAGTGCCGGCTGCGCGAGGAGCCCGACCGGGCCGCCCTGGACCGCCTGCTGGACCACTACCTGCGGCTGGCCCGCGACGAGCAGCCCTGGTCGGCGCAGCTCGAACAGGAGCGCCCGAACCTGGTCGCCGCCGCCGACCTCGCCAACGACGCGCTCGTGGTGGACCTGGCTCTCGCGCTGCGCGGGTTCTTCGGATTCCGCAACCACTGGGGTGACGGCGAGCGGGTGTGCCGACGTGCCCTGGACGCGGCGCGGCGGCTGGGTCAGCGGCAGGACGAGGGCGAGCTGTCCAACTGGCTGGCGATGCTCGCGCTGGACCTGCGCCGCCCCGACGACGCCAGCGAGCACGCCGAACGCGCGCTCGCCATCCACCGCGGGGCCGGCTACCGGCGCGGTGTGGCGGTAGCGGTCACCAACCTCGCGGACTGCGCGGTCGGCGGGCACGACTTCTCCCGGGCGGCGGACCTCTACCGGGAAGCGCTGCACGCGTTCCGAGAGTCGGACGACCGGTACTGGATGGCGACGGTGCTCAACCGCCTCGGCGAGTTGAACTGCCGTCGGCTCGAGCACGAGGCGGCGGGGGCGAACTTCCGCGCCGCGCTGTGGCAGTTCCGCGCCTTGGGCCTGCACCACGACGAGGCCAGGGTGATCGCCAACCTCGGGGTGCTCCGGCTGCACCTCGGCGACCTGGCCGAGGCGCGGCAGTTCTCACTGCGCGCGTTGGAGATCTTCCGCGACTCGGGTGACGAGCAGGCCACCGCCAGGGTGCTGCTCAACCTGGGCATCCTGTACGACCGGGTCCGGCTGACCGATCAGGCGTGCGCGTACTGGACCGAGGCGCGGGAGAAGTTCCTCGGGTTGGGTGACGTGACCTCCGCGGGCCAGCTGGAGCGGTGGCTCGCCGACGTACGGCGTCAGAGGTAGCGGACCTGGCGTCGCCTGCCCGCCTGGACCTCGGCGTGGGCGGTCGCTATCGCGGGGCGGTGGGAGACCTCCGGGACGCCCACCTCCCACCACGCGCCGGCTTCGGTCCACGACGACGGATGCGTGCGGACCACCACGACGGCCGGGCGGCGTTCGGACTTCGCGGCCTCACGCGCCCGGTGGTAGGCGTCGGACAGGTCGGTCAGGCTGTCCGCCGGGAAGACCGCACAGCCCAACGAGGCCGCGTGGCCGGCGAAGTCGGTCCGGGGCGGCCGGTCGTGTGCGGTAAGACAGTCTTCGTACAGATTGTTGAAGCCCACACCGCCTTGGCCGGTCTGGAGTCGGTGGATGACCGCGTAGCCGTCGTTGTCGCAGACCACCGCGACGAAGCCGTGTCCGGCGAACGCCGCCGAGAACAGCTCCGAGTTCGACATCAGGTAGGAACCGTCGCCGAGCAGGGTCGTCACCACGCCCTCGGGGCGGGCGATCGCCGCTCCCCAGGCCCCCGCCAGCTCGTACCCCATGCACGAGAAGCCGTACTCGACGTCCATGGTGGACTCGCCGACCGCACGCCAGCCGCCGATCAACTCGCCGGGCAACCCTCCGGACGCGGTCATCACGTAGTCCTCGGGCCCGCTGGCCTCGTTGACCACGCCCACCACCTGCGCGTAGGTCGGCAGGTCGGACGTGGCGGCGCGCAGGCCGGAGATGTGCGCGTCCCAGCGTTCCCGCTCCGCCCGCGCCCGCGCGGACCACGCCGGGTCGGTCCGCCACCCGCCCAGCGGGTCGGCCAGCTCGCGCAACGCCTCGTCGGCGTCGCCCACCACGGACAGCGCCCCGTGCTTCACGGCGTCGAACCGGGCCGCGTTCACCGACACCAACCGGACATCGCGCCGGAAGACCGTCCACGACGCCGTGGTGAAGTCCTGCAACCTGGTCCCGACCGCCAGCACGACGTCGGCTTCCGCCGCCAGCACGTTCGCCGACGCGGAACCGGTGACGCCGAGCGGTCCGGCGTGCAGCGGGTGGTCATGGGGCACGAGGGTGCGCCCGGCGGTGGTCTCCACGACCGGGATGCCGTGCTGTTCGGCGAACCGCAGCGCCCGACCGGCCGCGCCGGAGTACCGCACGCCGCCGCCCAGCACCAGCAACGGCCTCCGCGACGCGCGCACGACGTCGGCGGCGGCGCCGAGCGAGCGGACGTCGGGGCGCAGCCGCGGCGGGCGGTGCAGGACGGGGGCGAACAGGGCGTCCGGGTAGTCGTACGACTCGGCCTGCACGTCCTGCGGCAGCGCCAGCACCACCGGCCCGCAGTCGGCCGGGTCGGTGAGGACCCTCGCGACCTGCGGCAGGGTCGCCATCAGCTGCTCGGGCCTGGTGATCCGGTCGAAGTACCGGCTCACCGCGCGGAACGCGTCGTTGGCGGTCGTGGACGGGTCGCCGAAGTGCTCGACCTGTTGCAGCACCGGGTCCGGCGCACGACCGACGAACGTGTCGCCGGGCAGCAACAGCAGCGGCAGGCGGTTCGCGTGCGCCACCCCGGCGGCGGTCACCATGTTCAGCGCGCCGGGACCGATGGACGAGGTCGCGACGCCCACCTGTCGGCGGTGGGTGGCCTTGCCGATGCCGACCGCCGCGAGCGCCATGCCCTGCTCATTGTGCCCGCGCCACACCGGCAAGTCGGCCCGCACCTCTTCCAGGGCGTTGCCGAGCCCCAGCACGTTGCCGTGCCCGAAGATCGCGAAAACCCCCGGGAACAGGGGACCTTCGCGGCCGTCCGGGAGTTCGGCGCGCTGCGCGAGCAGCCAGCGGACCAGCGCCTGCGCCGTGGTCAGCCTCATCGCGCCCGTCCTCCGGCGGTCGTCACCGGACAGCGCGGGTCGGGTTCCTGTGCCGTCCAGCCGTCCCGGACCCAGGTGTGCGCCGGGTCGTCGCAGAACGCCATCGACCGCTCCGCACCGGGACCGGCCAGGACGTTCAGGTAGTACATCGGGTAGCCGGGAGCGGCTACGCACGGACCGTGATATCCGCGTGGGATGAGGAAGACATCGCCGTCGCGGACGACCACGTCCTCGTCGATCGTCCCGTCGTCGGTGTAGGTGCGGTGGAAGCCGAAGCCTTCGCGGGACGGGGTGACGCCGTCGCGACCGGCGATCCGGAAGTAGTAGACCTCCTCGTTCACCACCCGGCAGGTGTCGTCGTGCTTGTGCGGCGGGTAGGACGACCAGTTGCCGTCCGGGGTGATCAGCTCGCACGCGATGAGCTTGTCCGCGTGGTCCCACACTCCCGGCACGCCGAAGTTGGTGACCTGCCTGGTCGCACTGCCCGCTCCACGCACCTCGACCGGCACGTCCGGCGCGGGGCCGTACCTCGGGGCGAGCCGGTCGGCGCAGCGGGCCATCGGCAGCGCCACCTCGACACCATCCTTTGTGGACAGTGTGACGACCGCGTCCCTCGGCACGTACGCGAAGTCGGTGACGCGGGTGAACACCGAGTCGCGCCCCTCCAACGTGAACCGCTCGCCGTCCACCTCGACCGCGCACCCACCGGACAGCGGCAGCACGAACGCTTCGAACCCGCCCGTCTCGATGGTCCGCGACTGTCCGGGGTGCAGGAGCAGGACACGCAGCCCGGTGTGCTCCCAGCCCGCGTCGGACGGCATCAGTTCGACCGCGTTCTCGCCGTCGGACAACGTGCCGAGCGGCCGGTGCAGGTTCGTCACGCGCTCGTCCCCCTCGCGGTGCGCAGGACCTCGGCGGCGGCTTCGACGGCCTTGGCCACGTCACCGTCCGGCGGGTAGAGCAGGGCGCGGCCGACCACCAGTCCGCGCACGGTCGGGTGCCGCAACGAACGCCCCCAAGACGCCATATCGTCCTCGGGCCGGTCCGACGGCACGCCACCGAGCACCAGGGCGGGCAACGTGGTCGCGTCCAGCACCTCGTCCGGCGCCGCGGGCAGCTTGAGCCACGTGTACGCGGAGGTCACGCCCAGCCCGGCGGCCACGCTTCCCGCACGGGCCAACGCGGTGGCGTCCCTGCGCGGCACCAGGTCGCCGGCGGCGTCGCGTTCGTAGGGCAGCGGTTCGACCATCGCCATCAGGCCGCGCTCGGCCAGCGCGGACACGGCGGCGGCGCAGCTCTCCAGGGTCGGGATGGTGCCCGCGTCCGAGTCGACCAGGCGCAGCAGCATCTTCCCGCCGTCCAGGCCGTTGCCCGCGATGGCGGTCGGGTCGTAGGCGGTGAACCGGTCGTCGATCTCCCAGTCCGCGCCCGCCAGGCCGCCCCGGTTCATCGAGCCGATGACGACCCGGTCGTGCAGTCCGTCGAGCAGCAGCAGTTCCTCGATCACGTCCGGTGTGCCGAGCACCCCGTCCACCGCCGGGTCGGCCAACGCGGTGAGCAGCCGGTCCAGCAGCGAGCGCCGGTCGGCCATCGCGAGCGGGTCGCCGCTCACCCCGATCGCACCGCGCGCCGGGTGGTCGGCGGCGACCAGGAACAACGTGCCCTGGTCGGACAGCAGCCGCTCCCGCCGGCGCCGGGCGAGGTAGGCCCGGCGCACCGCGCCGGGATCGCTCGCCCTCGTGTTCAACAGTCCCCACCACTGCTCATCGCTGATCACGAGAACCCGCCCGTCCTGATCGTCGTGTCGCTCCATCGCCGCACCACCGCCGGATTGCCGAACCGCCGGGTCGGCAACCCCCGCGTCCTCACAGCAGGGCCTCGATCTCGTCCGGGGTGGGCATGGCGTCCGCGCAGGCCAGGCGGGAGGCGACCAGGGCACCGGCGACGTTGGCGTACCGGGCGATCCGCACCGGATCCCAGCCCGCGAGCAGCCCGTGCGCCAGGGCTCCACCGAACGCATCGCCCGCGCCGAGTCCGCACACCACCTCCACCGGGTGCGGCGGCACGGTCCACGAGCCCTCCGGTGTCGCCACCAGCACGCCCTCCGGACCCTTCTTGACCAGCGCCAACGCCACGCCGCGAGCGAGCAGCCGGCGCGCGGCCTCGTCCGGATCGGCGGTGCCTACGGCGATCTCCACCTCGGTGCGGTTGCCCACCGCGACCGTCACGTGGTCGAGCAGCCGACCGATCTCACGACGCGCACTGTCCACATCGGACCAGAACATCGGGCGGTAGTCCAAGTCCAGCACCGTGTGCGTCCGCCGTCCGCGGTGCGCCAGCAGTTCGCGCTGCGTCGCGCGGGCGGGTTCGGCGCACACGCCGGTCCCGGTGACCCACAGCAGCGGCACGTCCGCCACCAAGTCCCACGGCACATCGGACTCGTCCAGCGTCAAGTCGGGCGCGATGGGTGCTCGGTAGAACAGCAGGGGCGGGTCCTCGGGCGGGTCCAAGGCGCAGAACACCACGGGCGTCCGCAAACCCTCCGCGGTGCCGACGAACTCCGGTGACACGCCGAACGAAGCGAGCGCGGACCGGACGTACGGCCCGAACCCGTCCGGCCCGACCTTGGTCAGCACGGCCGACCGCCGCCCCAGCCGTGCCGCCGCGACCGCGACGTTGGTCGCCGTCCCGCCCAGCGACTTGGCGAACGTGCGCACCTGCGCCAGCGGCACGCCGCTCTGCTCGGGGTACAGGTCCACCCCGACCCGCCCGACGGTGAGCACGTCCAGCTCGGTCATCCGGCGTCGCCCCGCAGCTCGTGCGCCGGCGCCTCCAGCTCCGCGCCGCCCGCCATCTGCCGGGTCAGCTCGGCCAGGCTGATGTCCGCCTTCCGGTGGCAGCCCAGCGCCCGTCCCCGCTTGAGCAGCAGGAACCGGTCGCCCACCGGGTAGGCGTGGTGCGGGTTGTGGGTGATCAGCACGACGCCGAGCCCGCGGTCCCGGGCCCGCGCCACGTACTTGAGCACCACCCCGGCCTGCTTCACGCCCAGCGCGGCGGTCGGCTCGTCCAGGATCAGCACCTTCGCCCCGAAGTGCACGGCCCGCGCGATCGCCACGCACTGCCGCTCACCACCGGACAGCGTGCCCACCGGCTGCTCCACGTCCCGCAGGTCGATGCCCATCCCCGCCAACGCCTCCCGCGTCACCGAGCGGCCCTTGCGGCGGTCCAGGAACCGGAACGGCCCGAAGCCGACGGTCGGCTCGGAACCGAGGAAGAAGTTGCGCCACACGCTCATCAGCGGCACCACGGCCAGGTCCTGGTACACGGTCGCGATGCCGTGGTCCAACGCCTCGCGCGGCGAGGAGAACCGGATCTCCCGGCCCTCCGACAGCAACGAGCCGCGGTCGTGCTGGTGCACACCCGCCAGGATCTTGATCAGCGTCGACTTGCCCGCCCCGTTGTCACCCAGCACGCAGGTGACCTCACCCGCGCGGACCACGGTCGACACGTCCCGCAAGGCGATGACGCTGCCGTAGGTCTTGCCGATGTCCTTGACTTCGAGCAGGGTCCGAGCGCCCTCCGGGGAAGTCATCGCCGCACCCTTTCCGCCCTGCGCCGCAAGGCGTTGTTGACCAGCACGGCGGCCAGCAGCATCACGCCGAGGAACAGCTGGAACCAGTCGCTGTCCCAGTTCGCGTAGACGATGCCCTGCCGCGCCATGCCGAAGATCAGCGCGCCGATCGCCGCACCCACCGCCGACCCGAACCCGCCGGTGAGCAGGCAGCCGCCGATCACGGCCGCGATGATGAACTGGAACTCCAACCCGATGCCCTGGTTGGCCTGGACGCTGGTGAACCGCAGGATGTTGATCGACCCGACCAGCCAGGCCGCGCCCGCCGTCGTCATGAACAGCAGCACCTTCGTGCGCACCACCGGCACACCGACCGCGCGCGACGTGGCCGCCGCACCGCCGACCGCGAAGATCCAGTTGCCGAACCTGGTGCGCATTAACAGGGTCGACGCCACCGCGGTGAACAGCACCCACCAGACGATCGACACGTAGAACGACGTGCCGCCGAGCGAGAACGTCGAGGCGAACAGGAAACCCGCCGACTCGTACCCGGCCGTCGACCGCATCCCGGACACCTGGACGGTGCCGGTGACCAGCCGCGTGATGCCGAGGTTCAAGCCCTGCAGGGCGAGGAACGTGCCGAGGGTGACGATGAAGCTGGGCAGTCCGGTCCGCACCACCAGCCAGCCGTTCAGCGCCCCCACGGCCAGCGCGAACGCCAGCGAGACGGCCAGCGCGAGCCAGACGTTCCAGCCGAGCCGGGTGGCGAGGATGGCCGTGACCAGCGCGGTGGACGCGGTCAGCACGCCGGCGGACAGGTCGAACTCGCCACCGATCATGAGCAGCGCCACCGCCACCGCCACGATGCCCAGCGTGGACGCGTCGTCCAGCCAGGTCGCCACCCCGCCGACGCTCAGGAACTGCTCGGTCACCACCGAGAAGAACACGAACACCAGCAGCGCGCCGAGCAGGCTGCCGATCTCCGGGCGGACCACCAGCCGGTCCGACCACCTGGGCGCACCGACCCGTTCGTCCGGATCCGCCCCGGCCACGGCCATCACCTGGTACCACGCTCGGCGTACTCGGCCACCTTGTCCACATTGGACTTGTCGACGAATCCGGGCCCGGTGAGCACCGGCTTGCCGCCACCGACGGTGTTCGCGTTGTCGCGGTACAGCTTGAGCATCACCACCGGCAGGTACCCCTGCTCGTACTGCTGCTGGTCCACGGCGAACAGCACGTCACCGGCCTTGATCGCGTCCGTCACGTCCGCGTTGAGGTCGAACGCAGCCACCGACGCCTTCGCCGACGCGCCCTTGACCGCGTTCACCGAGCTGACCGCGACCTGCGGGTTGAGCGCGAGCACCGCGTCCACCGACGAGTCGGTCTGCAACGCGCCCTTGATGCGGGCTTCCACGTCGGTCGGGTTGTTGATGTCGACCTGGAGGTTGGTCACCGTGCCGCCGAACCCGACCTTCGCACCGTCGCACCGCCGGCTGAGGCCGACGTTGCCCGCCTCGTGGATCACGCACAGCAGCTTGGTCTTCCCGGCCGCCTTGAGCTTCCGGCCCGCCTCCTCGCCCGCGACCCCCTCCTCCTGGCCGACGTGCGCCAAGGCGCCGAACGACGCGCTGCGGTCGCCGCCGGAGTTGATGGTGACGACCGGGATCCCGGCCGCGACCGCCTTCTCGACGGACGTCTTCAGCGCGTCCGGGTTGGCCATCGACACCACCAGGCCGCCGACCTTCTGCGACACCGCGTTGTCGATCAGCGTGGCCTGCCGGCCGGGGTCGCCGTCGGAGTTGTAGTCCACCGTGACGCCGAGCTGCCTGCCCGCGTCGGTGGCGCCGTTCTTCACCACGTTCCAGAACGCGTCGCCGGCGGTGCCGTGCGAGATCACCGCGACCCGCAGGTCACCGGTGGGCCGCACGGCCGCGGTGCCGGTGTTCGGGGTCTGGTCGGTCGCACCGGGACCACTGCACGCGGCCACCGCCGCGACCGCCGCGACCGCGAGGCCCACACGCACTTTCTTGGAGCGGACGGACGTCATCGTCTCTCCTCGCCGGGGGTTGGACTAGCCGGTGAACTGGGTGAGGTGCGCGAGGCTGCGCGCGGTGTCCCGCACTGGTGTGTCGACCGGGAGGCCGTCACCCAGGGCGGTGTCCTGCTCCAGGACGAACCATCCGGTGTAGCCGTTGTCCCGCAGGATTTCCACCAGCGCCCGCACGTCCACGTCGCCGTCGCCCAGCGGCACGTACATGCGCTGCCGCACGGCGGCCGTGTAGCCGATGTCCCCGTTGCGCACGGTGGCCGCGATGTCGGCCCGCACGTCCTTCAGGTGCACGTGCCCGATCCGCTCGGGGAAGCGGCGGGCGAGTTCCACCGGGTCCGTGCCGCCGATCAGCAGGTGGCCGGTGTCCAGGCAGAGCGGGAGGTCGGAGTCCGCGAGGAAGCGCTCCACCTCGGCGGTGCGCTCGACGTGCGTGCCCACGTGGGGGTGCAGCACGGTGCGCAGGCCGTGGCGCGCGGCGGTGTCGCGGATCCGGGCGGCGGTGTCGACCAACGTCCGCCACCGCTCGTCGGTGAGGGCGGGCCGGTCGTCGTAGCCGTCCAGCCCGGTCGCGGCGGCCAGCACCAGCACGTCCGCCCCTGCCGCGGCCAACAACCCGGCCACCCGGTCGGCCTCGTCCACAGCGGACCGGCGACCCTCGTGCAGGACGACCGCCAGGAAGCCGCCGACCAGGGACAGGCCGTGCTCGTCCAGCAGCTTCGCCAGCTCGGCCGGATCGGCGGGCAGGTAGTCGGGCGGGCCGAGTTCGGTGGCGGTCAGGCCGAGCGACGCCATCCCGGCCAGCACGGTCTCCGGGGCCGGCACCGCGCCCCAGCCCGGGACCTCGCAGACACCCCACGAGATGGGCGCTCCGGCGATCTTCACGCGGTCACCTCCAGGATGCGGACGGGGGCGCCGGAACGCCGGGACCGCTCGCAGGCCTCGGCGAGCCGGAGGCTGACCAGACTCTCCCGCGCGGGCGACGGGTTCGCCACCCCGCCGGCCACCACGTCGACGAACACGGCCATCTCGTTGAGGTAGGCGCGGTGGAAGCGTTCCGGGAAGCCCGGGTAGGCGTCGCCGACCCGCGGACCGTCGGGCTCCAGGGACGTCAACGGCGTGCGCGGGTCCAGGCCCACGGTGAGCGAGTCCTTGCTGCCCAGCACCTCGATGCGGTGGTCGTAGCCCAACGGGTCGTGCCGGCCGCCGGCCAGGGTCGCGTGCGCGCCACCCGCGAACCTCAGCAGCACCACGGCGTTGTCCACGTCGTCGGCATCCGCGAACGCCTGGTGCACCAGCACCGACCCGGACGCGTAGACCTCCACCACGGGTTCGCCGACCAGCCACGGCACCGCGTCCAGGTCGTGGATGAGCAGGTCGCGGAAGATGCCGCCGGAGTGCGGCAGGTAGGAGAAGTCGGGCGGCTGCGCGTCGTTGCCGAGCGCGCGCACCAGGTAGATGTCGCCGACCTCGCCCGCGCGCACCCGGCGGTGCAGCTCGGACACCGCCGGGTCGAACCGGCGCTGGAAGCCGACCAGCACCTCCACGCCGGACCTCTCCACCTCCGCCACCAGCGCCCGCATCTCGTCCAGGTCGCTCGCGACGGGCTTCTCGCACAGCGTCGGCACGCCCGCCGCGATCGCCTCGCGCAGCAGCGCGGGGTGCGTGGCGGTGGGCGTGGCCAGCAGCACGCCGTCACTCGCGGTGAGCAACTCGGTGAGGTCGTCCACGCTCCTGGTGCCCGGTAGCCCGGCCGACGCCCGCGCCGCGCGGCCGGGCACCGGGTCGAACAGCAGCACCTCGTCCACCCGGTCCAGGGACGCCAGGTTGGTCGCGTGCATGGTGCCGATCCGGCCGACTCCGGCAACTCCGATCCGCATCCGGAGAGCCCCCGTCCTGGTAGGAGTAGGTCTGGCGGTAGAGCGCACTATTGTTGGAGCGCTCCAATGCTGTAGCGTCCGTCACACCGGAGTCAAGGGCGCGCTCCCGACCCACGACCGTTGCGCAGGGGAGGCCCGGTGGCCAGGCCGACGATGGAGGACGTCGCCGCGCGGGCCGGGGTGTCCCGCGCGCTGGTCTCCCTGGTGATGCGGGGGTCACCGAAGGTGAGCGACCAGCGGCGCGCCGCCGTGCTGGAGGCCGCCGGGGAACTGGGGTACTCGCCGCACGCGATGGCCCGCTCGCTGGCCAGCCGCACGTCGCACGTGCTCGGCGTGATGGTGTCCGACCTGCACAACGCGTTCTTCGCGGAGGTCGTGGACGGCCTGGACGCGGTGGCCCGCGAACAGGGCTTCGAACTGATCATCAACACCGGGGGCCGCAGCCCGGCACGGGAGCGCAAGGCGCTGGAGAGCCTGCTGTCGTTCCGCCCGGCGGGCTTGGCGTTGCTGTCACCGGTCGTGCCGTCGGCCGCGATCAAGTCGGCCGCCGACCAGACCTCGGTGGTGCTGGTGGCCCGGTCGTCCCGGCTGTCCACTGTGGACACGGTGAACGACGACGGAGGACGCGGCATCGGGCTGGCGGTCGACCACCTGGTTTCGCTGGGGCACCGGAGGATCGCCCACCTGGACGGTGGCGAGGGCACGCAGGCCGCACCCCGGCGGCGCGGCTACCTCACCGCGATGGCCGCGCACGGTCTGGAACCGCGGGTGATGAGCAGCGAGTACACCGATGCGGCGGGGGCCAAGGCCGTCCGGGAACTGCTGGGCCGCAGCGGGATGCCGACCGCGATCGTGTCCTGCAACGACTTCAACGCGGTCGGGGCGATCTCCGCGCTCGAAGACGCCGGCTACCGCGTGCCGCAGGACATCTCCGTCGTGGGGTACGACAACACGTCACTCGCGGCACTTCGGCACGTCTCGCTGACCACCGTCGACCAGCCGCGCAACGAGTTCGGCCGGCTGGCCGCCGAAGCACTGCTGCAACGCGTGCGCGGGGAACGCGCCGAGCCGGTCCGCCACCTGCTGCACCCGTCACTGGTCGTCCGCGGCACGACAGCTCCTCCGACGACATCGCCTCGGTAGGTCAGCGGTCCGCCGCGCGCGGGTGGGCGAGGCCGAAGTCGGCGTCCGCCGGCTGCCCGGCCAGGTCGCCGAGCGTCGAGTAGTCCACCACGTACCGGCCGGGCGCGGTACGCGTGACGACCGGCGTCCCACCGTTGCTGCTCGCCTTGCGCGCCCACCGGTGGTCGTCGCCGGGCAGGTAGCCACCCCACCTGGACCACTGGTGGTCCGGGTTCAGCCGCACGGGCACACCGGCCGCGTAGCCGTGGTGGTCGACCCGGGCGTAGCCCCAGCCGGCGCGGGCCGGCCCGGGTCGACGGCCTGGAGCGGGCCGAGCCGTTCGCCGGGGTCGAGCGGCTTGCGGAGGGCGGCGACGCCGAACTGGAGGTCGGCGGGCTGCCCGGAATCGTCGAGGCACAGAACGTCTGCCCACACCTCGTTGACCGGGTGCGGGAACGCTTCCCAGGTGGACGTGTGGCAGTGGCCGGTCGCGGTGGCGCCGGACAGCACCGTGCCGCCCGACGTGCCGACGCCCTTCGCCAGCACCCGGTAGCGGCCCACGCCCAAGCGGTGCAGGTCGAACGCGCCGCCCGTGCTGTTGTACGACCGCGCCGGGTCTATCCGCAGGTCCGGTGCGGTGCCGGTGGTCTGGGCGTACGCGCCGATCGACCCCGCCGGCGGTGCGCCCTCGACGTAGGTGGCCGCCCACTTCGTGTCCGTGGTGCACCGGACGCGGATCGTCGTGCCGCGAATGCCGCCGGACTGGCAGCGCGCGAAGTCCGTGCCGTACGGGGTGACCTGCACGTACCCGTTTCCGGTGAAGCCGCGGATGTCCACCTCGTACAGGCCCACGCCGAGCCGCCGCACGGGCGCGTCCGGCGGGATCACCGCGCTCCGTTGGCCCGGTTCGGCGAGCAGGAGGTTGAACCGGGTGTTGATCGGTGTGCCGCCGTTGGCACAGGCCACCACGACCACCTGGTCCGCGCCGACGGCCCGGTTGTCGCGCACCACGCAGCCGACCGGGTGGGCCTCTGGGTAGTGCGTGACGTTCGTGTGCGCCACCACCTCGGAGGAGGCCAGGCCGGGCAGGCGCAGCCGGTAGACGCCGGTGCTCTCCCTGGTCACCCTGACGGGCCGGGGCGTGCCCCACTGCCACGTTCCGATCAGGTCCGTTTCCACGCCGATCGGTGACTCCGCCGGCTCCACGCGGGCGAAAGCCCACTTCACGGACAACGGCGGTGGTGAATCGGTGCCGGGCGGGACCGTGGTGGCCGGCGGTGGCGGAGTGGTCTGCGAAGCCGGCGACGGGATGGTCGACGCGGTGGTCGGCGGTGTGGCCGCAGTGGTGGTGGCCGTGGTGGCGGGGACGACGACCGGCAGCGCCTCCCGCCGCAGCTGCTCCCGGCGCGACGGGACGCCGGGCGTGATGGTCGTCGTGAGCGGGACCGCAGTCGCCGGGACCGCGGCGGCCGGGCTCGGTGTGGCGGGGGCCGTCGTGCGCGGCAGCGCTGGCGGCACGCCGAGGGTTCCGGTCAGCCCGGTCGGAGGTGGCGGCAGGGCGGCGAGGTCGGCGCGGTCGTTCTCGGTGGCCAGGACCGCGATCACGGCGGCGGCCACCAGCCCGACCGCCCCGGCCGCGACCCGGACCAGGGCCGGGTTCCCGGGCGGCTCGGGCACGTCCTGCGCGGTGCCGACCCGGCTGCGGAAGAGCGGCCGGGGCTTCGCCTTGCCGCGCAGGAAGATCCGGTGCCGGGCGGTGCTGTCGCCGGCACGGGGCGAGTCCAGGAGGGGTAAGTCCTCGTCGGCCATCATCGGATGCATCTCCCGCTGCGGAGGAACCGTTACGACGGCCGGCGCGTGCGCGGCGGCGGCCGGTGCCAGGACACCTACCACCGTCGCGCACGCCGCCGGGGTGCGAGGACCCCGGTCACTCGTTCAGAGCAGTGCGACTGCCGACGATCGGCGTTCAGACGATCTTCAGGCCGACGACGCCGACGACGATCAGGGCCAGGCACGCGAGCCGGAGGGGTGACGCGCTCTCGCCCAGCACGACGATTCCGACCAGCACCACGCCGACCGCGCCGAGCCCGACCCACACCGCGTAGGCGGTGCCCAGCGGCAGGTGCCGCACCGCCATGGTGAGCATGACGAAGCTGACCACGGCGGCCGTGATGCCGACGAGCGCGGGCCACAGCCGGGTGAAGCCTTCCGAGCGTTCCAGCGCCGTCGCCCACACGACCTCCAGCAGGGCGGCGCCGAGCAGCAGCAGCCAGGCCACGGCTACGCCACGGCCCCGGCGTCGACCAGGAACGACGCCCCGGTGATGTTCCGGCCGCCCTCGCCCGCGAGGTGCGCGACCGTCGCGGCCACGTCCTCCGGGGAGCAGTAGCGGTTCAACGCGGTGTACCGGCGTTCCTCGTCGGCGTCCGGGCCGTCGGCCGGGTTCATCTCGGTGTCGGTCGAACCGGGGTGGACGAGGTTGACCGTGATGCCGCGCGGGCCGAGGTCGCGGGCCAGGCCCTTGGTCAGGCCGACGAGCGCGGACTTGCTCATCGCGTACAGCGCCCAACCGGGGTACGGCACGCGTTCGGCGAGGCTGCTGCCGATGGTGATGATCCGGCCGCCTTCGCCCAGGTGCGGCGACGCGGCCTGGGCGAGCACGAACGCCGCGCGGACGTGCACGGCCAGGATGCGGTCGATGTCCGCTTCGGTGACGTCCTCGAACGGCCCGTACGGGGCGATGCCCGCGTTGTTGACCAGGATGTCGAGCCCGCCGAACGCGTCGACGGCCCGCGTGACGGCCTGTCGGAGCCGGGCGGTGTCGGTCGCCTCCGCCCGGACGGCCAGCGCCTTGCCGGCCAGCCCGTCGACCAGCGCCCGGGCGCGGTCGGCGGCTCGCGCGTAGGTGATCACGACGTTCGCGCCCTCGTGCGCCAGTCGGGTGGCGATGGCCGCGCCGATGCCCCGGCTGCCGCCGGTGACCAGCGCGGTCCTGCCGTCGAGCTGCCCCATGGTTGGCTCCCATATCCGGAATTGGTTCCGCTTACTGTAAGTGGAACTGGTTCCGTTTGTCCACGGCGGTTTAGGCTGCCCCGGTGAGCGAGCGGGCCGACGCCGCCCGGAACCGGGCGAAGATCCTCGCCGCGGCGGCGGACATCGTGGCCACGCGGGGGATCGGAGGACTGGGGATGGCCGAGGTCGCGGCCGCCTCCGGAGTCGGCGTGGGCACCCTCTACCGCCGGTTCGGCGACCGGTCCGGCCTGGCGCACGCCCTGATCGACGAGTCGGAGCGGGAGTTCCAGCAGACCTTCCTGTCCGGCCCGCCGCCGCTGGGACCGGGCGCACCGGCCGTCGACCGCATCCGGGCGTTCCTGCACGCCCTGACCGACCGCACGCTCGCCCAGCTCGAACTGCTGCTGACCGCCGAGACCGCCGGCCCGCTGGCCCGCTTCGGCGGGGCGTACGACGCGTACCACCAGCACCTGGCGATCCTGGTCGGCCAGGCACGGCCCGGACTGGACGCCGCGTTCACCGCGGACGCCCTGCTCGGACCGCTGGCCGCCAACCTGGTGTCCCACCGGCGTTGGGCCGCTCCGACGATCAAGGCGGGGTTGGACGCCCTGGTCGCCGGGTTGTTCGACGGTTGATCAAGCGGGCCGGACGTCCGGGCGGGGTGTCGGCCGGTGAGTGCCGAGGCGACCGGACCTGCCCGCCGGCCCGCCGGTACCCGTGGCACTTCGTCGCCTCGGGAGGCGGAGGGGCGGTCGCGGAACGGCGGCATCGGACGGCCCGGTGACCGGCAGGTGCGGCTCGGGCATCGGCACGCGCGGCCCGGGCATCGGCACGCGCGGCCCGGTCAGTCCCAGCCGCCGCCGCGCCGGCCGTCCTTGGTCCGCGCCCGGCGCTTCTTCTCCGCGATGCGGCGTTCCTTCGAGCCCCTGGTCGGCTTGGTCGGCCGGCGCACCGGGGGCGGGGCCGCGGCGGCGTCGCGGAGGATGCGGGCCAGTCGTTCACGGGCCGCCGCGCGGTTCTGCAACTGGGCGCGGTTCTCGCCGGCGGTCACCGTCAGCACGCCGTTGACCAAGCGGTTCTCCAGCCGGCCGAGCATGCGGCTGCGCAGCCAGGGCGGTACGGAGGGGGAGTCAGCCAGGTCGAACGACAGCTCGACCCGGCTGTCCGCCGTGTTCACGCCCTGTCCGCCGGGACCGGAGGACCGGGAGAACCGTTCGCTCAACTCGGCCGCCGGTATCACCAGCGTCCGCGTCACGATCAGGTCCTCGGCCACGCGGACAAGGTTAGAACGACAGCCCCGGCAGTGTCGCGATCTTTGCCAGCTGCTCGTAGGTCAGCGGCGCGGTCGGGCCGGTGTGGTCGCCCCGGTGGTCGGAGTTGACGGCGGTCACCGAGACCAGACCCCCGTCCGACGTCCTCGCGTGCACGGTGAGGGCGTGCCCTTGCTCGTACTTGAAGTCGACGACCGCGACCTCGGTGTCGCGGAATCGGCGCAGCTCGCAGGTGGTGTGCTGCGCCTTGGCGGCACGACAGCCGAACGGCCTGCCGCTGAGCGTGAGCACCACCTGCCCCGGCGGGTCGAGCAGCAGGCCCACCGCCTTGTACTCCCCCTGGCTCACGACGAACTCCCAAGCGCCCATCGGGTTGCCCGGCACGCCTTCGGCCGGGAAGTCCTCCGGCACGCCGGCCTTCGCCAGCAACCCGGTCAGTTCGGCGGCGTGCGCGGCGTCCACCGGCTTCGGCGGCTTGGGTTCGACGTACGCGCCAGGCGGCTCGTCGGTGCCCGGCGCGCTGGTCGCACCGGGCGGGAGCGGCGCCGTGGTCGGCGCGGCGGGGTCCGCACCGGACGGCGGGAGGGTGGCCACCGTGCCGGAAGGCGGCGAAGCCACCTGCGCTGAAGCCACCTGCGCCCCACCGCCCCCGCTGGACCCGAGCATGGCGGGCACGCACACCGCCGCGACGGTGGCGAGGGCGGCGATGGCGGTCGCGGAACGGCGGACGCCCACCTCGCGGCGGGCGGCCCGCACGATCGTGGCCGTGTCGATGGTCAACGGCGGCTCGTCGTCGAACGCGGTTTCCAGGGTCTGCTTGATGTCGGTCACACCTGCTCCTCGAATACGTGGCGCCCGAGAAGCCGCCGGAGGGTGGCGAGGCCTTTCGCCGCCTGGCTCTTCACGGTGCCTTCGGTCCGACCGAGGAGGCGGGCGGTCTCGGTGACGCTGAGGTCCTCCCAGTAGCGGAGGACCACGACGGCCCGCTGTCCCGGGGGCAGCGCGGCCAGCGCGGCCCGCACGTCGAAGTCGGCGGGGGCGCTGCCGGGCACCGGGGTCTCCGGCAGCGCCTCCACCACGGTCTCCCGCCGGCGGAACCCGCGTCGCGACTCGTCGATGGCGGTCCGCACCAGGACCTTGCGCGCGTAGGCGTCCACCGCGCCGTCCCGCCGCACGCGGGGCCACGCGACGTAGAGCTTGGTCAGCGCCGTCTGCACCAGGTCCTCGGCGCGGTGCCAATCACCGCACAGCAGGTACGCGGTCCGCCGCAGCACCAGCGCACGGGCGTCGACGAACTCCCCGAACTCGCGATCGCGGTCCAACTCGCCCTCCCTCGGTCGCCGCTTGGTACGGACCGGACCCGGCGGGAGGTTGCCCCGTCACCCGAAACTGACCACCGGCCGCAGCCGCAGGTCCACCGCGCAGTCCCCGCCCCCGACCCGTCGGACCGCGAAGGTGAACCCCTCGCCGGTCTTCAGCGGGAACTCGGCGCGCGACTCGGACTCCCGGGCCACCCCCTCGGCCACCACGGACCCGCCGACCGATGCCGTCCAGTTCAGCTCACCCGCGGCGGAGCAGCCGCTCACCTGGAGCACCAGCCGCGCCACCCCGTCCTTGGGCGTCTTCCGCTCGACACCCCCGAATTGCGCCTCCACCGTGCCGCCGGTGGCGAGCGTCCACCGGTTGTCCGCCACGCAGACGGTGGCCTCGCCGCCGTTCGTGCACTCCTGCGTCACCCGGGGCTGGTCGCCGCCGACCACCTCGGGCTGGCCGTAGTCCGGCATCAGCAGCATCAACAGCCCCAGCGCCGCCCCGAACGCGCTCACCGCGAACGCCGCCCCGGCCGCGACGAACACCGCCCGCACCCGCCGCCGCACGACCTCGGTCCGCTTCCGGGCGTCGGCCTCGATCGCCTCGAACAGCTCCGGCTTGTCGGTGGCGACGGACAGGATCAGCGCGAGGTCGCGCATGGTGCCCTTGGTGGCGCGCGCCGCCATCCACGCGGCCAGCGCCGCGACCACCGCACCGACGATGCCCGCCAACCAGGAAAGGCGCTCGATCAAGTCCCACGACACCGGGTCATCCAAGCAGGAAACCCAGTCGCGCCAACCGCTTTTCGAGCCGGAACCGGCCGCGCGAGCGCGACCGGTGGACTCGCGGAACCCGGGACGCGCGGCCCGGGGCAGGACCTAGAACCTCGGGTGGTCGCCGACCAGCGCGGTCGGCTCGGCGGAGCGGCTCACCTCGCCCAGCACCCAGGCCGGGACGTGGCGGGCGGTCAGCACGGCCAGGGAGCGGTCCACGTCCTCCGGGGAGACGACGGCGACCATGCCGATGCCCATGTTGAACGTCTTCTCCATCTCCTCGCGGTCGACCCGCCCGCGCTGCGCGATCATCGCGAACACCGGGGCCGGGGTCCACGTGCCGCGGTCGAGCCGGGCGGACAGGCCCTCGGGCAGCACGCGCGCCAGGTTGGCGGCCAGCCCGCCGCCGGTGATGTGCGCGAACGTGCGCACCTCGGCCTCCGCGGCGAGCGCGAGGCAGTCCTTGGCGTAGATGCGGGTCGGCTCCAGCATCTCCTCGCCGAGGGTGCGTCCGAACTCCTCCACGTGACCGGACAGCGGCATCCGGCCGATGTCCAGCAGCACGTGCCGGGCCAAGGAGTACCCGTTCGAGTGCAGGCCGGACGAGCCCATGGCGATCACCACGTCGCCGTCGCGCACCCGGTCCGGTCCGAGCATCCCGGACGCCTCCACGACGCCCACGCCGGTGCCGGAGATGTCGTAGTCGTTCTCGCCCATCAGGCCGGGGTGCTCGGCGGTCTCGCCGCCCAGCAGCGCGCAACCGGCCAGCACGCAGCCCTCGGAGATTCCCTTGACCAGCGCCGCGACCTTGTCCGGCACGACCCGGCCGATCGCGATGTAGTCCTGGAGGAACAGCGGTTCGGCGCCGCAGACGACCAGGTCGTCCACCACCATCGCGACCAGGTCGATGCCCACCGTGTCGTGCTTGTCCAACGCCTGCGCGACCGCGATCTTGGTGCCGACCCCGTCCGTGGACGACGCGAGCACCGGCTCCTTCCAGCGGTCCAGGCGCAGCTTGAACAGGCCCGCGAAGCCGCCGATGCCGCCCAGCACCTCGGGACGCTGCGCCTTCGCCGCCCACGGCTTGAGCTTCTCCACCGCCTCGTCACCCGCGGTGATGCTCACTCCGGAGGCGGCGTAGGTGGCCTTGGCGGTGTCGGTCACGTCACTCTGTTCCATGTTCTGGGGCATCCGTAGCTGTCGTCAGGGCCGGCGTAGGGCGTCCTCGGCACCGTACCCGTTCGCCAGAACGGGAGCGGCCGAGCCCGCGACGCCCCGGATGCCCTCCAGCAGGTGCTTGCCGATCAGCGCGTCCTCGGGCAGCGGGATCGGGTAGTCGCCGTCGAAGCACGCCGTGCACAGCCTGGTCCGGGGCTGCTCGCTGGCCGCGACGAGCTGCTCCAGCGACACGTAGCCCAGCGAGTCGGACCCGATGGAACGGCGGATGCCGTCGTCGTCCAGGCCGTTGGCGATGAGCTCGGCGCGGGAGGCGAAGTCGATGCCGTAGAAGCACGGCCACTTGACCGGCGGCGACGCGATCCGGACGTGCACCTCCAGCGCGCCCGCCTCGCGCAGCATCCGCACCAGGGCGCGCTGGGTGTTGCCGCGCACGATCGAGTCGTCCACCACGACCAGCCGCTTGCCGCGGATCACGTCCCGCAGCGGGTTGAGCTTGAGCCGGATGCCGAGCTGCCGGATGGTCTGCGACGGCTGGATGAACGTGCGCCCCACGTAGGCGTTCTTGACCAGGCCGGACCCGTAGGGGATGCCGGAGGCCTGGGCGTAGCCGATGGCGGCGGGCGTGCCGGACTCGGGCACCGGGATGACCAGGTCGGCCTCCACCGGGTGCTCGTGCGCCAGCCGGCGGCCGATCTCCACGCGCGTGGCGTGCACCGACCGGCCGGCGATCGTGGTGTCCGGGCGGGCCAGGTAGACGTACTCGAAGATGCAGCCCTTGGGCTCGGGGTTGGCGAACCGCGACGAGCGCAGGCCGTTCTCGTCGATCGCGATCAGCTCGCCCGGCTCGACCTCGCGGACGAACGACGCGCCGACGATGTCCAGCGCGGCGGTCTCGCTGGCCACCACCCAGCCGCGTTCCAGCCGGCCGAGCACCAGCGGCCGGACGCCCTGCGGGTCGCGGGCCGCGTACAGCGTGGACTCGTCGGAGAACGCGAGGCAGAACGCGCCGCGCAGCGTGGGCAGCAGCTGCATCGCGGCCTGCTCGATGCCGAGGTCGGCGGCCGCTGCCGCGAGCAGCCCGCACACCAGGTCCGAGTCGGTGGTCGCGCCGTGCCTGGTGTCCACGCCCACTTCGCGCGCCTTCATCAGCAGTTCGGCGGTGTTCACCAGGTTCCCGTTGTGCCCCAACGACAAGCCGGAGCCGGTGGCCGTGGTGCGGAAGGTCGGCTGCGCGTTCTCCCACGTGGTGGAGCCGGTGGTGGAGTAGCGGCAGTGGCCGACCGCGACGTGGCCGTGCAACGACGACAGCACCTGCTCGTCGAAGACCTGGCTCACCAGGCCGAGGTCCTTGAAGACCACCACCTTGCTGCCGTCGCCGACCGAGATGCCGGCGGCTTCCTGGCCGCGGTGCTGCAACGCGTACAGGCCGTAGTAGGTGAGCTTGGCGACGTCCTCACCCGGCGCCCAGACGCCGAACACCCCGCACTCCTCGCGGGGTTCCTGCTCTTCGGTGTGCTCTTCGGTGTCGGTTCGGCCGGTTGCTGACGGGTCGGTGACCACCGAGTGCTCCCTAGCGACGAGGTCGGGCTGCACTGCGAGTGTAAGGCGAACGGGGGGTGGACCACCCCCATCAGGACCCACGGGAAGTGACGAAACGCACCCCGGCTAGTCCAGTTTCAGCACACCGAGCACGTTCCGGTCGCCCGTCGCGGGCAACGGCAGCCGCCCCCACAGCCCGTAGTGCACGATCTGCGCCTCGCCGGTGACGCGCACGTCGGTCTCCTCGCCCGGCCACGCCGCGCGCACCTCGGGCACCAGACCGGGTGCCAGCTTCACCACCCACGCCTCGGGGACGTCGGTGAGCTGCACCAGCGCGGTGCCCTCGGCGGTCGGCGGCACGTCGGCGGCGTACTTGGCGGCCAGCAGCGTCCCGAGGGACTCCTCGATGCCGTCCACCGCGAAGTCGGTGTCGCCCTTCACCAGTTCCCGCAGGGCGGCCTGCGCGTCCCACCGGCGCAGGTCCACCTCGTGCGCGATGCGGCGGTGCCACACCCAGGCCAGGTCCGGCGAGGCGGGCGAGAACGTCCAGGCGGGCCGGTTGCCGGGCACGTCCGGCAGCACCTCGGCGGCCAGCGCGAGCTGCGCGTCCAGGTAGTCCAGCGGCACCACGTCCACCGGCACCGGGGGCAGCCGCAGCCGCACGGTGCTGCCGCTGCGCAGGTACTCCAGCGACGTCTGGAGGAACCGCCCGACGTGCAGCACCAGCTCGGTGAACGTCCAGCCGGGGCAGCTGGGCACCGGCGCGGCGGGATCGGCACCGCCGACCGACGCGCGGAACATCGCCGCCTGCTCGGTGAACTTCTCGGTCCACCGCTGGGTGGTCCAACCTCCGGCCACGCGCTGCCTCCTAGGTCCGTGCCCGGGTCATCGTGCCGCACCCGGTGTCCGCGTCGTCTTCGGTGTCTTCGGGGTCTTCGGTGTGCGGGGAAGCGGGAACCGGCGATGATCCGGCTGCGTCGCACTGTCCAGCGGCTGGCGGCACGAAGGGTGGGGAACCGTGTTCGGTGTGCAACCGGAGACCTTGCGCGCGGCGTCGAAGGAGTTCCACGACGGCGCGGACGCGACCGGCGACGGGGCTGAACTGATCTCCATGCTCAGGCTTGACGCGGACGCGCTGGGGCGGGTTCCCGCGGCGGCCGAGTTCGTGGACGCGCTCGCCCGCTGGTCCGGCGAGCAGTCCGACGACCTGCGCCGGGGCTCGGCGTGGTACCGCGACGCGGGCGACGGCCTGGTCGAGAACGCCGACGCCTACCAGCGGGCCGACGACGACTCGCGCACCTCGTTCCGCGGCCTGGAAGGCGGTCTCGCGTGAGCTACGTCGACCCCGAGGTCCTGTACGGGCAGCTGGCGACCGGCGACGCGGGCCGGGTGGCCGCCGCCGCCGACCCCATCAGCGGCGCGATGAGCGCGGTGAGCCGCGCGGGCCAGGCCGTGACCTCCGGCGGCAGCACCGCCACGTCGACGTGGAAGGGCGGCTCGGCGGACAGGTTCGCCGCCCGCGCCGACCTGTCCAGCCGGTCCGCCGCGGTCGCGGGCGAGCGGCTGGGGGTGGGCGTCGACGTCGTGCAGGCCGCGTCCCGCGCGTACGGCCGGATGCGCGGCAGCGCCGACCAGCTGATCGACTTCTGGCGCGGTCGTTCGCCCGCGTTGGACGAGGCGCAGACCCGCGAGCTGGCGCGCCGCGTCAACGAACAGCTCGACAACGTGAAGACCGGGTACGAGAACGTGCTGCGGTCGTACGCGTCGGCGCTGTCGAAGGTCCGCCCGGGCTTCGAGGAGACGGCGGGCAAGGACGCGGGCTGGGCCAACGCCGTGCAGCAGATGCGCACCACCGCGACCGTGCCGGGTCCGGGCAGCGACCCGAAGCAGGTCGCGGCGTGGTGGAAGTCGTTGACGAAGGAGCAGCAGGACGAACTGCTGCGCAGCAAGTTCCAGGAGCTGGGCCGGCTTCGCGGCCTGCCGTCGGACGTGCTCGACCAGGCCAACCGCGCCCGCATCCAGGACGACCAGCGGCGCTTCTCGGCCGAGCGCGACGCCCTCAAGGCGCAGATGGACGACCGCGCCCGGGAGCTCGGGCTCGACCCGGACAAGTCCGACGACCTGACCGCGCTGATGAACGACCCCCTGTACGCGGACCTGTCCGAGCAGCAGCAGGAGGCCGCCACCAAGGCCGAGAACGCCGAGAAGGTGCAGAAGAGCATCGCCGACGCGGAGAAGCTGGCGCGGGAGAAGGGCTGGTACGACGAGAACGGCGACCCGGACGTCCGGATCATGGCGTGGGATCCGTACGGCCCGCGCGGCGACGGTGCGACCGCCATCGCCTACGGCAACCCGGACACCGCGAAGAACCTCGCGGTCTGCGTCCCCGGCACCGGCTCGACGCTGGACAGCTTCTCCGTCAGCCAGGCGGGCAACCTGCGGCACGCGATGGGTGCCGAGGGCAACGCCACCATCCAGTGGCTCGGCTACGACGCCCCCGGCTGGTCGCCCGGCGAGGTGGACAACCCGGCGCAGGCCCGCGAGGGCGGCGCGAACCTGGTCGCGGACGTGGCCGGCTACCGCGCGGCGGGCGCCCCCGGCCAGCACCTGACCGTGATCGGCCACTCCTACGGGTCCACCACGGTCGGCTTCGCGGGCATGAACGGCCTGGCGGCGGACGACATCGCGTTCGTCGGCTCGCCGGGCGTCGGCGCGTCGAACGTCGGCCAGCTCTCGGTCGGCCCCGGCCACGTCTACGCGGGCGCCACCGAGCACGACCCGGTCGTGCAGGGCACCAGCTCCAGCTGGTTCACCCAGGACGGCTCGTCGGTCGGCCCGTACGACGACCGGTTCGGGGCCAAGGTGTTCGGCACCTCCGACGGCGCGTCGGCCCTGGGCGCCCACTCGCAGTACTACCACCCCGGTTCGGAGTCGGTGGACAACCTGGCCAAGATCGCCACCGGCAACGGCGGGGCGGTGTCCGACCAGAAGTGGTACGACTCGCCGATCGGGCCTTCGCTGCCCGGATCGCACATCCCGGTGATCGGGCCGGTGATCGACAGCGCGAGCAGCACCGTGGCCGGTGCCGCCGACCTCGTCGGCGACGCCGGCAGCGGGCTCTACAACGCCGGCCGGGACGCCTGGAACGGCAACTGGTCCGACGCCGGCACCGGCCTGCTCAACACCGGCAAAGAGGCCCTCAACGACACGGTGGACGTGGTCGTGGGCGGCGTCGGCGACGTGGTCGAGCTGGGTCGTGACGCGGTCGAGGGCGCGGGCAAGGTGTGGGACAAGACCGTCGGGTCCTGGTTCTGATCAGCGGCTCCGGCAGGGTCCGACGTCGGTCCGCACGCCCTCCTGGTCGAAGCCGCTCTCGTCGGACTGGCGCACCCGGCACACCACGACATCGCCGACCCGGACGCCTTCGGGCAACCGGTCGAGGTCGGCGATCCTGGTGCCGATCGGCTCGACGGACCCGGGCTCGTCCTGGTCGATCTCCAGGTTGGCGTAGGGCGGCACGGTCTTGCCCATCGACTCGGAGGCGGGGTTGAGCCGGGTGACCTTGAAGGTCACCTCGCCCTCCCACTCCTTGCCGCCACCGCACCCGGCGAGCAGGAACCCCATCGCGGCCACCACCACTCCCACCTTCAGCGCCTTCACCCGGCCGAGCTTAGCCAGGGCGGCACCCGCCGACCGTCAGAACCGCAGCACCGGGAGCAGGGCCGACAGGTCCGCCCTGCTCCCGGAGGCGGTGACCTTCGCGCCCTCCAACGCCGCCGCCCAGCCGAGCCGGCCGACCGCGAGTTCCAGCCACGTCCGCGGGTCGGTCTCGATCACGTTCGGCGGCGTGCCGCGCGTGTGCCGAGGACCGTCCACGCACTGCACGGCGGCGAACGGCGGAACCCGGACCTCCACGCTGCGGCCGGGCGCGAGCTGCTCCAGGGTGCGCAGGCTGAGGCGGACCGCCGCGGCGAGCACGGGCCGCTCGGGCTGCCCGGCGGTGCCTTCCAGCCACGGCAGCACGGCGGCGACGGCGGCGCGCAGCTCGTGGGGGTCGACCGGTTTCGACGGCATCTGGCCAGGTTATCGAGCTGATCGCGGACCGGTCAGAACCCGGCCGCGCGCATCGCGTCGGCGAGCAGTTCCTCCACCTGGTGGGCCAGCCGGCGGGAGTCGGTCGGGGTGAACGTGCTCCACGGCACGGTCCCGTTCGACGCGCGCCGCTGCTGCAGGTACCGGCCGTCCTCGGTGTCGAAGAACGCCACCACGCGGTCCGGTCGGCAGCGCTTGCCGTACTTGTCCCGGGCCGCCGCGCCGAAGTTGCCGGTGTGCACCAGGCCGGTGAACATCTTGACCAGCGTGGTCGCGTCCTCCTGCCGCACGCCGTGGTCGCGCAGCGAGTTCTCCAGGCTCTTGGGCGAGCCGTCGGAGTTCTTCACCGCCGCCTCCAGGTCGGCGCTGGGCATGGTCACCGAGTGCCCGGAGCCCGCCGGGTGCGCCGGCAGGGTGCCCAGCACCGCCGACGGCAGGCCGCTGCCCGCCGCGCGGCGGAACGTCAGCCGGTCTTCGGTGAGCGTGGCCACCGCGCCGTGGTCGCCGTTCGCCACGGCCAGCACGCGCACGCTCCTGCCCACCCACACCCGGCCGTCGACCTCGCGCTCCGGCCGGAAGAACAGCCGCAGCAGGTAGTCCAGCTCCGGGTGCAGGCCGGTCGGCCCGCCCAGGCCGCGCGCGCCGACGCCGTGCCACACCCGGCGTTCCAGCTCGGCCCGCTCCCGGTGGGTCTTGCCCGGCGACGGGACCTTGATCACCAACGGCATCGGACCGAGGTCGAGCCGCTCCCACAGGACGTCGAACTCCTCGGCGGAGAGGGTGATCGGCTCCCTCTCGGCCTGCCCCCCGAAAATGGTCACTGCTGCTCCAGGTCGACCGAGCACCGGCCCCACCCGGTCGATGGGGCCACCTGCCGGTCCAGGCCAGGACCCCGCCGGGGACCTGGCCTGGACGCACACCTCGAACTACTGCGGGGTCTCCCCGATCACCGGCGGCGCGACCAGGCGGTCGTCGCCGAACACGTCGTCCGTCTCGACCAGGAAGTCGGCGGCCTTGTGCTCGACGTCGTCCTCGCCGTTGCCGGCGCCGTGCCCGGCGCCGGCACCCATGCCGCCCACGCCCGGACCACCGGGACGACCGGCCGCGCCGGGACCACCGGGGCCGCCGGGAGCACCGGGGCCGAAGCCGCCGACTCCGGCCATGCCACCGCGACCGGGCACGCCGCTCGGGTTGCCGCTGCCGGGACCGCCGGGCATCCCCGGACCGCCGGGAGCACCGGGCATGCCGGGGCCGCCGAAGCCGCGACCCAGGCCCGGGCCGCCGGGACCGCCGGGGCCACCGGGACGACCCGGACCGCCGGGCATCCCCGGCCGGCCGGGACCGCCGGGACCGGGGCCGCCCTTGGGCGGCAGACCAGGACCCTGCGGCGGCTTCCAGTTCGGCGGCGGGGTGCCGGGCGGCGGCAGACCGGGGCCGCCGACGGGCGGCTTGGGCAGCGCGATCGGCGGAGGCGGCGGAGTGGGCGTCGGCGGTACCCACGACGGGTTCGTGGTGCCGCCACCCGGCGGCACGACGGTCGGCGGGGGCGGCGAAACCGGCGGGGGCGTCGGCGAGGACGGCGGGGCCCAGGACGTCCGGGTGGTGCCGTCGCCCGGCGGGGTCCAGGTCTGCGAGCTGGTGTAGTTCGCGCTGCTCTGGTTGTAGCTGCCCGCGCCGGCCGGCGGCGGGGTGTCGATCACGACCTGCGGCGGCGGGACGAACTCGCCCAGCGTGTCGCTGTTCCACTCGCTGCTGGACTGGTAGTTGTTCATCACCTCGACGGCCTTGGCCTCGGCGTTGTCCTGCGCCGCTTCCTGGGCCTCGTGGTCCTGCTGCTGCTTGATGACGTGGATCATGCCCGCCGGGCCGCCCAGCACGCCGAGGATCTTCTCCCCGGTCGACGGGGCCTCGGTGGTCACCATCACCGGTTCCGGCATCTCCTTGCGGGCGTCGGCGATGTAGTCGCCCTGGAGCTGCGCGGACGTCTTCATGGTGTCCGAGCCCTGCTTGGCGTCGCCCGCCCACTGCCCCAGCGGCGACAGCGCGACCTGGGTCTCGTCGGCGGTGGAGCCCTCCCACTTCGCGCCGAGCTTGGCCAGCGCGGCGTGGATCGACTCGTCGACCTCGGCCAACGCGTCGGACAGGCCCTTCCAGCCGTCCTCCACGGGACGGGAGGCGGCGACGCCGGGCCCTTCGTTGATCATGCGGTGCAGATCGGGGTGGGTATACCCGCGCCAGCGGTGGTCACCCATCGTGCTCGCCCCCCTCGGGTGCGTGGTCGTTCAGGTCAGTGGTTGTGGATGCGTCCCCAGGACGCCACGTTGTCGCCCTCGACCCGGCGGTAGTCCGCCTCGATCGCGGTCAACTGGTCGACGCAGCCCTGGAGCTGGTCGCGGTAGGCCAGGATGGCGTTCAGCGCGGCCGTCTCGCCGGTCTCGAAGGTGTCCCGGTTGAACGCCTGCGCGGTCTCCTTGCTGACCGGGTCGCCTGCCCAGGCGCGCGCCCGCACGGCGGTGACCGCGTTGTTGATCTCCGGCTCCAGCCGGTTCAGCGCGTCGGTGAACACCTTGCGCGCCTCCGGGATCGCCGTGGGATCGACGTGCAGCTTCTGCTGCGTCCCGCTGTACTCGGGCGGAGTCGACGTGGACCCCCCACCACCATCCGCGATGAACACGGCACACCCTCCTCAGTACTGCACTTGCCCCAGCGTGTGCATTCGGGACGACTCTAGCTCTGATGCGTGACGCGGGTGGTCGGTTCCCGTCGCAAAGGGAGTAGTTGCACTCATCTCACCTGGCCACGAGAGTGGCCACCACGGCCCCGGCGATCTGCGGCACGAGCCGGCACAACTCGTCGACGTCGGTCCCGCCGAAGCTGCTCACGTTGGCGTCCACCATCTGGCCGTCGGACACGTCGACCGCGATCGTGCACTTGGGCAGCCGGCCGGGCTCCTTGATGAGGACCGCCGGGAAGCCGGCCACCTCGAGCTTCTCGGCCTTGTCCTTCTCCGCGCTCTCCGTGTAGAACTCGATGCCCTCGGTGCCGATCACGGTCGTGCCGACGAGGTACTTGCGGTCACCGCGGTTGAAGTGGCAGGTCGCCCAGTCGAACTCCGGCACGGTGCCCTTGGTCGGCGGCTGGTCGGCGCCGAACTGCGCGCGCTGCGCCTCGGTGAGGAGGCTGCACGGGTCGACCTCCCGGACGTTGATCGTCTTGGGTCGCTTCGCCGGTTCCTTCGCGGTGGACGACGGCTTGCCCGCCGACGTCGTGGCACCCGGTGAATCCGAGGTGGAGCCCGCGGTGGAGCCGGAGGTGGGCGAACCGGTCGTGGTCTGCGAGCAGCCCGCGAGCAGCAGCACGGCGGCGAGGATCGGCACGGCACGGCGCATGGGCCCAACGTATCGGATCACTGCGCACGGAGCGTCGCGAACGAGGCACTCCTGTCACTCGTTGGCCGCATTGCCGGCGACCCCGTTGTGGGAAACGTTCCTTACAAGAGCCGCCGCCCTGGATCGGGGAGGAGCAATGCGCTCACGCGCAGTACCGCTCGTGGCGGCCTTGGCGCTCGTGTTCGCCGTGCCGGACGCCGTCGCACAGCCCACCGCACAGCCCACCGCACCGCCCGACTTCACCGTCACCGCGTCACCCGGTTCGGTGTCCACCGTCCCGGACTGGCGGATGCAGTCCAGCGCCCGCGCCACGCAGGGCGGCAACGTCATCTCGACCACCGACTACGCCGACGCGGGATGGCTCACCGTGCCCGCCCGGTCCACCGTGCTCGCCGGGCTGATCGCCAACGGCAGGTACCCCGACGTCAACCACGGCGAGAACCTCAAGCAGGTCGACCGCGACGACTTCGCCGTGCCCTGGTGGTACCGCAAGGTGTTCCAGGCTTCGCCGCGGCCCGGGGTGCACACGTTCCTCAAGCTCAACGGCGGCGTCATCGCGCGCGGCGAGGTGTGGCTGAACGGCACGCTGGTCGCCGGGTCGGACAAGGTAGTCGGGGCGTACCCGACGCACGAGTTCGACGTGACGTCGTTGCTGCGCAACGGGGACAACGCGCTGGCGATCCGGGCGTCGTCGTCCGACCCGCAGAACGACCTCGTGATCCACTTCATCGACTGGGCGCAGCTTCCGCCGGACCGCAACCAGGGCATCTTCCGGGACGTGCAGCTCGCCGCGTCCGGACCGGTCTCGCTGCGCTTCCCCCGCGCCACGGCCGACCTGCCGCTGCCCAGCCTGGCGTCGGCCGCGGTGACCGTGGAGGTGGAGGCGCGCAACAACACCGGTTCGGCGGTGACCGCGGACGTGTCCGGCACGATCGGTCTCACGCCGTTCACCTCCTCGGTGTCCCTGGCGGCACACGAGACCAGGACCGTGACGTTCACCCAGGACGTCGACCGGCCGCAGGTGTGGTGGCCGTTCCAGATGGGCGCGCAGCCGCTCCACACGGCGTCGTTGGAGGCGACCGTCGGCGGCGTGCGCTCGGATGTGGCGTCCACCCGGTTCGGCATCCGCGAGGTCACCTCGTCGCTGGTGCAGGGCGCGCGGCAGTTCTTCGTCAACGGCAGGCCGTTCCCGGTGCGCGGCGGTGGCTGGGCGTCGGACCTGTTCCTGCGCACGGACGTGCGCAGGATCGAGGACCAGCTCGACCTCGTGCGCAGCATGGGGATGAACACCATCCGGCTGGAGGGCAAGCCGGAGAACGACGAGCTGTACGACATCGCCGACCGGCTCGGCATCATGCTGCTCACCGGCTGGGAGTGCTGCTCCAAGTGGGAGGACTACGCCTCGTTCGACGCGGAGGACGACCGGGTCGCGGGCGAGTCGGCGGAGAGCGAGGCCCGGCGGGTGCGCAACCACCCGGCCATGCTGGGCTTCCTGATCGGCAGCGACGCCGCGCCCGGCGCCGGGCTGGAGAAGACCTACCTGGACGCGCTGGCGCGGGCCGACTGGGACCTGCCGGTGATCTCGTCCGCCAAGGCGTCGAGCTCGCCGCGGCTCGGCCCGCCCGGCATGAAGATGGACGGGCCGTACTGGTGGGTGCCGCCGAACTACTGGTACGCCAAGCGGTTGGGCGGCGCGTTCGGGTTCGCGTCCGAGATCGGGCCGGGGCCGACCGTGCCGGAGCTGGACGAGCTGCGGAAGTTCCTGACCCCGTCGGACATCTCGAAGCTGACCGACTACAACGCCGTGCAGTACCACCTGTCGCCGTCCACGACGTTCAACAGGTTCACGTTCTGGGGTACCGCGCTGGACAACCGGTACGGGCGGCCGGGGTCGCCGGAACAGTTGGTGCGCAAGGCACAGCTGGCGAACTACGAGACGAACCGGGCGCAGTTCGAGGCGTTCGGGCGGAACTCGTCGGACGCGTCGAAGCCCGCCACCGGCGTCATCTACTGGATGCTCAACAACGCCTGGCCGACCATGTACTGGCACCTGTACGACTACTACCTGGCCACGGCCGGGTCGTACTTCGGCGCCAAGACGGCGTTGCGGCCGTTGCACGTCCAGTACTCCTACGACGACCGGTCGCTGGCGGTGGTCAACACCGGGTTGGCGGACGTGCCGGGGCTGACCGTGCAGGCCACGCTGTTCAACCTGGACGGAACCGTGAAGGCGGACCAGACCCGTCCGGTTTCGGCGCGCGGCAACGGATCCGTGCGGGTCGGCACGCTGCCGCAGCCCGGCGGGCTGTCGACCACGTACTTCGTGCGGCTGCTGCTGAAGGACGCGAGCGGTCGGGTGGTCGACCGGAACGTGTACTGGTTGTCCACCAAGGCGGACACGCTCGACTACGGCGGCTCGACGTGGTACCACACGCCGCAGTCCGGGTACGCGGACCTCAAGGGGCTCGACAACCTGAAGCCCGGTCAGGTGTCGGTGACCACGTCGTCCTCGGCCGCGGGCACCGATGTGACGTTGCGGAACACCGGGACCTCGGTGGCGTTCTTCGTGCGGGCGTCGGTGCGCAGGGGCGTCGGCGGGGCCGAGGTGCTGCCGACGCACTGGAGCGACAACTACGTGACCCTGTGGCCCGGCGAGTCGGTGACGCTCGACGCCCGGTACCGCCCGTCGGACCTCGGCGGCGCGACACCGTCAGTGGAGGTGTCCGGCCACAACGTGGCCCGTGTCGTGCGCTGACCCGTCCGGGCGCGACGGCGAGCGCGCGGGCCGTCCGGAACGTAGCCTCGCCTCGTGGGTGACGACACGGGGCGGGGCACCATCAGGGCCGCACAGGTGGTTCCGGGCAAGCCGGAGTCGGCGCGGGTGGCCGACGTGGAGGTCGTCGAACGACCCGACGAGGTCGTGGCGGACGGTCTGCTGGTCGGCGTGTGCGGCACGGACGTCGAGATCGTCCAGGACGGCTTCGGCGTGCTGCCGCCCGGCCGGGACGCCATCGTGCCGTTCCACGAGTCGCTGGGCCGGGTGGTCGGCGCGCCCGACGGGTCCGGGTTCGAGGTGGGCGACCTGATCGCCGGCGTGGTGCGGCGGCCGGACCCCGAGCCGTGCCCGGCGTGCGCGGTGGACGCCTGGGACTTCTGCCAGAACGGCGGGTACCGGGAGCGCGGCATCAAGGAGCTGGACGGCTACGGCATGAGGCGGTGGAGCGTGCCGGCCGAGTTCGCGGTCCGGCTCGACCCCGCGCTGGGCGACCTCGGCGTGTTGACCGAGCCCGCGTCGGTGGTGGCCAAGGCCTGGGCGCAGGCGCAGGTCCAGTGGGAACGCGCGCACGTCCCGGCGCGGTCCGTGCTGGTCACCGGGGCGGGCCCGATCGGGCTGCTGGCCGCCCTGCTGGGCGTGCAGCGGGGCTTCGACGTGCACGTGGTCGACCGGGCCACCGGAGGTCCGAAGCCCGACCTCGTCCGGGACCTGGGCGCGGCGTTCCACACCGACCTCGACCAGGTCACCGCCGACGTGGACGTGGCGATCGAGTGCACCGGCGTCGCGCCGCTGATCTGGGAGTCCGTCCGGCGGGCCCGCGTGACCGTGCTGGCGGGCCTCGCCGGCGAGCACGACCCCGTGCCGCTGGACCCGAGCGTGTTCGACGACGTCGTGCTGGGCAACAAGGCCGTCGTCGGCACGGTCAACGCGGGCCTGGCCGACTACCGCGCCGGCGCCGACGCCCTGGCGCGGGCCGACCACCGGTGGCTGGCCGGCCTGATCACCCGCCGGGTGCCGCTGGAGCGGTTCAGCGAAGCCTTGGAGCGCCGGGAGGACGACGTGAAGGTGGTCGTCGACCTGGACTGACGGGTCGGCGGCCCGCCGGAGTCCGACGCGCTGCGCCCGGCTCCCGCTGCTCAACGCCTCGAACCCGGCAGCCGACGCTCGGCGCCCCACGCCCGAAAGCCGCTGCTCTGCGTCCGACTCCCGCTGCTCAGCGGCGCAGCAGCTCGTCGATGTCCTCGGGTTTCATCGGCTTGGCGAAGAACCAGCCCTGGCCGGTGTCGCAGCCGATCCGGTGCAGGCGCTTGGCCTGCGCCGGGGTCTCCACGCCCTCCGCCGTCACGCCCAGCCGGAGCGCGTGCGCCAGCTGCACGAGGGTCGACACGATCTGCGCGTCGACCGCGTCCTCCTCGTCGGCCGCCCGCAGGCCCTCCATGAAGGAGCCCGCGATCTTCAGCTCGTGCACGGGCAGGTGCTTGAGGTAGGCGAGGTTGGAGTAGCCGGTGCCGAAGTCGTCGATGGCGATCCGCACGCCCATGTCCGACAGCGCCCGCAGCGCCTCCAGCGGCTCGTCGGCGGTGCCCATGATGGCGCTCTCGGTCAGCTCCAGCTGCAGGTGGTGCGGCGGCAGCGCGCACTCGTCCAGGATCCGCTTCACGTCCCGCACCAGCTCCGGATCCCGCGACTGGCGCACCGCCAGGTTCACCGACACGAACGGCGCGGCTTCGCCGAACTCCTCCAGCCACCGCCGCGCCTGCCCGCACGCCCGCCGCAGCACCCACCGGCCCAACGGCACGATCAGGCCCGTCTCCTCGGCCAGCTCGATGAACCGGTCCGGCGCCAACCGCCCGAACTCCGGGTGCTGCCAGCGCACCAGCGCCTCCACACCCACCACCGTGCTGTCCTCCAGCCGCACCAGCGGCTGGTAGTCCACGTAGAACTCGTCACGCTCCAACGCCGCCGGCATCGTCGCCGACAACGTGAACCGGGCCACCTCCCGCGCGTTGCGCTCCGGGTCGTACAACGCCCACCGCGACTTGCCGTCCGCCTTCGCCCAGTACAGCGTGATGTCCGCATCCCGCATCAGGTCCGCCGCCGTGGTCCCGGCCAGCTCCCGCTCCACGATCCCGATCGACGCCGACACCGTCAGCTCGTGCCCGCCGATCCGGATCGGCGACTCCAGCTCCCGTAACACCCGGTCCGCCACGTCCACGATGTCCCGGGTGTCCCGCGACCCCTCCACCAGGATCACGAACTCGTCGCCACCCATCCGCGCCACCAGCTTGCCCTCACCCGACACCGAGTGGTCCAGCCGCCGCCCCACCTCCACCAGCAACCGGTCACCGATGTCGTGACCCAGGCTGTCGTTGATCACCTTGAACCCGTCCAGGTCCAGGTAGCACAACCCCGCACGCCGCCGCGCCCGGCTGTTGAACACCCGACCCAACCGCTCCAGGAACAACGCCCGGTTCGGCAACCCCGTCAACGGGTCGTGCAACGCCTGGTACCGCAACCGGTTCTGCAACAGGTGCCGATCGGTCACGTCCTCGATCATCGCCACCTGGTACTGCGGATCACCGTGGTCGTCACGCACCAACGACAACGTCAGATGCGTCCACACCTGCTCGCCGTCCGCACGCCGGAACCGCTTCTCCGCCCGGTAGTGATCACACTCGCCCGCGGTCAGCTGGTCGTACAGCCGCCACACGCTGGAGCCGTCCTCCGGGTGCATGAGGTCGCGGATGTTGTACTGCCGCATCTCCTCGACGCTGAACCCGAGCATGTCCTGCAACGCCTGGTTGACGTCCAGTATCCGGCCCTCGATGTCGGCGATGCCGATGCCGATCGCGGCCTCGGTGAACATCGCGCGGAATCTGGCCTCGGACGCCCGCAGCGCGGCTTCGGCCTGGTCGCGGGCGTCCAGCACGGCCGCCCGGATGGCCTCCTGCTCGGCCAGCGTCCGCTCGCGCAGGGCCCGCGCGTACCCGGCGGACAGCGCGCCCTGCAGCGCGGCCAACCGGGACCGCATCAGCTCGTCCGGCGCGATGCCCAGTTCGCCCAGCAGGTCGTCGCCCAGCAGCTGCACGGTCCGCCCGAGCGTGTCCGTGCCGGTGAAGTGGGCATCCACCAGGCGCGCGCCGATCTCGTAGCCGGGCGCGGTGCGGAACGGGCTGGCGTGCAGCGCGTGCACCAGGACCTCGGTCAGCGCCTGGAGGTGCTCGGCGACCTCGGCCCTGGTCATCGGGACGTAGCTGCTGCCGATCACCGCGGTGGCCCAGGTCCGCGCGAAGGACTCCGCCCCGGCCAGTACGGCGGGGTCGAGGTTCGATCGGCCTGGAGTTGCCACCCGATGGTCAACCTGTTCCGTCATGTCCGCCGGCCTACCGCCACAACGCAGAGGATACGGCCGGTCGCCGGCCGGGGTCGACTACCGCGGTCCGGATCGTTTCGCACGACACCATCACGGCTTGCGCCCCATCGCGCCGAAGCCGAGGAAGCGCGCGGAGTGCTCGTCCAGGTCGTCCGGCGACTCGGGGCGCCACAGCGGCAGGCGCTCCACCCCCGGCTCGACCAGCTCGAATCCCGTGAACAGGGCCTGCACCTCCTGCTTCCTGCGGTACGTGATCTCGCTGACGCCCCGGTTGTAGACGCTCTTGGCGTCGTCCCAGGCCGGATCCCACTCGCCATCCTCGTACCCCGCGTGCGAGACGGCCAGGTGGCTGCCGGACGGCAGGGCGTCCCGGTAGGCGGCCACGATGCCGTGCGGGTCGTCCGAGTCGGGCACGAAGTGCAGCAGGGCGACCATCAGCACGCCGATCGGCCGGTCGAAGTCGAGCAGGTTCCGCACCTCGGGCGACTTGATCACCCCGCGCGCGTCCCGCACGTCCGTCTGGAGCACGCCGACCAGCTCGTTCCCGGTCAGGATGGCCCGGCTGTGGGCGACCGCCACCGGGTCGATGTCGACGTAGACGACCTTCGCGGTCGGGTCCACGGCCTGCGCGATCTCGTGCACGTTACCCACCGTGGGGATGCCCGAGCCGAGGTCCAGGAACTGCCGGATGCCCTGGGACAGCAGATGGCGCACCGCCCGCCGCAGGAAGGCCCGGTGGTTGAGGATCACGCTCTTGAGCACCGGCACGTCGGCCAGCACCCGGTCGCCCACGGCCCGGTCGACGGCGAAGTTGTGCGCACCGCCCAGCCAGTAGTCGTAGACCCGCGCGATGCTCGGGCGGCCGAGGTCGATGTCGCCCGGTGCCCAGGTAGGCCGCTCCACGCTGTCCACGCGTTCTCCTCTTGGTCCCTCACCGTCGTGCGCCCGGCGTCTCGGTTCCACACCGTTCGGTTCCGCACCTGTCCGGTTCCACCCCGTCCGGTTCCACACCGTCGCGGTGACCCACACATCATGGGCCAATCCGGTGAGTTAGCACACCGTCGGATTGCCGACCACGCCGATTTGGTCACGGCGTCGCTGGTCACCGGGAAGAATGCCCCCCTTGTGGGCTACCTGTGGATCGCGGGCGCGGTGGGCGTTGCCGCCGCCGCGGTGTTGTTGGTGATCCGGCAACGGGCGGGAAAGAGCCTGCTGGTCCCCACGCTGGTGGGCTCGATCGGGGCGTTCCTGCTGGTCGGCGGCGGTCTGCTGGTGCTGGACCCGAACGCGCCGAAGAACGAGGCGATCAAGACCGGCGGCCTGGCGGGCGGTGCGGTCGTCGCGCTGTACGCGCTGTGGCTCAACGACCGCCGGCGGCATACGGACGAGAAGCGGCAGGTCATCGAGGAGCAGCGGCAGGCGCTGGAGGACGCGCGGGCCGAACACGACCGGTCGCGGGTCGCCGACGAGCGGTTCGCCCGCTCGGTCGAACTGCTCGGTCACGACGCCGAACAGGTCCGGGTGGGCGCGATGCACGCGCTGGCCGGGCTGGCGCGCTCGCGCGCCGAGTACACGCAGACCGTGCTGGACGTGCTGTGCGCCTACCTGCGACGACCGTTCGAGCCGGAGACGGAGTCCCAGCCGCCGCGGCTGACCCGGGACAGCGAACGCGAGCTGGAGGTCCGGCTGACCGCGCAGCGGCTGGTCGCCGACCTGCTGCCGCACGACGACGAGGCCGACGCCGCGCGCTACGACCTGAACCTGACCAGGGCGTACCTGACGTACTTCGACATCTCGCACCGCCAGGTCGGCGAGCTGCTGATCCGGGCGGCGCGGCTGCACCAGTCGAACTCGTTCCACCACACCGTCGTGCACGGCGGCGCGTGGTTCACCGACTCGGTCAGCTCCGGCCGGCTCTACCTGCACGACGTGGTGTTCCGCGGCAAGGGCTGGTTCAGCCGCTTCCAGTGCCACGACACCACCGACTTCTCGCGCACCCGGTTCCTCGGCCCGAACAAGCTGGCGGGCGCGCGGTTCACCGCGCGCGTCACGTTCGAGGGCGCGGTGTTCGCCGAGCCGATCGACTTCACCGGCGCGGAGTTCCGGGCCGGCGTGGACCTGCGGCTGGCCGAGCCCGCGGTCGCCCGCACGCACGCGATGAAGGTGTCGCTGGAGCACGAGAACCGACTGCCCGAGGGGTGGGTGGTCGACCGGCGGGACGACCTGACCGGCCTGGTGAGGAGCTGACGTGCGGGGACGGTTGCTGCTGGCGGCGAGCCTGGTGGCCGCGGTCCTGGTGGCGGTGGCGACGACCGCCGTGCTGCTGTGGGCCGAGCCGAAGCTGTCCAAGTCGGAGGCGGTCAAGACCGGCGGGCTGGCGGGCGGTGCCGTGGTGGCGCTGTACGCGCTGTGGCTCAACGACCGGCGGCGGCGCACCGAGGAGGCGCGGCACGAGTTGGAGAGCGACAAGGTCGCCGACGAGCGGTTCGCGCGGGCCGTGGAGATGCTGGGCAACGACGCCGACCAGGTGCGGGTGGGCGCGATGCACGCGCTGGCCGGGCTGGCGCGGGCCACGCCCCGGTACAAGCAGACCGTGCTGGACGTGCTGTGCGCGTACCTGCGCCGGCCCTTCGAGCACGCGTCGTTCGCCCGGCGGCCCGAGGACCCCGACCAGGCGTTCCACCCGGCGTTCGACCCCGCGAAACCCGACGAGTCCGAGGCGCCCACGCCCGAGCAGGACCAGGAGCGGACGGTGCGGCTGACCGCGCAGCGGCTGATCACCGACCTGCTGCCGTGGGGCCAGGACACCGACCCGACGCTGTACCACCTGGACCTGACCGGGGCGCACGTCGAGTACCTGCGGCTGGAGGGCCGTCGGGTGGGTCGGCTGACCGCGCGGCGCACGCGGTTCTACGGGATCACCACGTTCCGCGAGGTGCGGTTCGCCAAGCCCGCGCTGTTCTCCGGCGCCACGTTCCACGGCCGGGTGGACTGCCGGCAGGGCCGGTTCCTGGGCGGCATGTCGTTCCAGGCCGCCACGTTCGAGCGGGAGGTGGACTTCCGGGACGCGGAGGTGGCCCTGTTCCTGCACCTGCCGCCGACCCCGCCGGTCCAGGTCGGCACGCTGGCGGTGACGGCGGGGACGCGGGTGAAGGAGGACCCGGCCGGGTGGGTGCTAACCGGTGGCGAGCACGCGACTTTCGAGCACCATGTCCAGCAGGGCGGAGGCGGCGGCGCTGACCGTGCCGCCCGCGACGACCGCTGACCCGGTGGACGGCGCGTCCTCCAGCGGGACGAACCGGGCGCGGGACTGCTTGTGCCGGAACGACTCGGGCACCAGCGCGACGCCGAGCCCGAAGCCGACGAAGTCCAGCAGCGAGTGGACGTCGTTCACCTCCACCGCGACCCGCCGGTCCACGCCGGCTTCGGCGAGCGCGCGGTCGACGTCGTCCCGGGTGCCCCAGTCCGGGTTGAAGTCCACGAAGGACTGACCGGCGAGTTCGGCCAGCCGCAACGATTCCCGTTGCGCGAAGGGGTGGTCCGGCGCGCACACCAGCACCATGCCCTCCTTGTCCAACGTGGACGCCTGGAGGTCGGCGGTGCGGGCGGAGGTGACGAACGCCAGGTCCAGCCGGCCCGCGCGGACCAGGTCGACCAGCTCACCGGAACCCGCCTGGCGCAGGTGGATCTCGACGCCGGGGTGCAGCTCGTGGAACCGGGCGAGCACCGCCGGCAGGTGCACGGCGTGCAGGCACTGGATGCTGCCCACGGACAGCGTGCCGCGCAGGAGTCCCTGGACGGACGCCACCGCGTCGCGTGCGGCGTCGATCGCGTCCAGCGCGCGCCGTGCTTCGACCAGCAGCGCGCGTCCGGCCTGCGTCAACTCGACCTGCCGGGTGGACCGCACGAACAGCGGCGCGCCGAGTTCGACCTCCAGCGCGCGGATCGACGCGGAAAGCCCCGACTGAGCGACGTGCATTCGTCGGGCAGCCCGGGTGAAGTGGCACTCCTCGGCCACGGCGACGAAGTACTCAAGCTGGCGCAGCTCCACGATTCATCACCCAAACTGCTGAATGGCATCAGAACCTTCTGTTGGACAGCTTAATGCGGCGGGCGCAGGCTGGTGGGCGGACGCAGACCCCGAGACCAGAGGACGACCACATGCAGCAGCGCCGGATCGGAGACGTCCAGGTCAGTGCGATCGGCCTGGGCGGGATGCCGATGTCGCTCGAAGGCCGCCCGCCGCGCGAGCGGTCCATCGCCACCATCCGCTCGGCCGTGGAAGCGGGCGTCACGCTGATCGACACGGCGGACGCGTACTCCGCCGACGAGACCGAGTTCGGGCACAACGAGGAGCTGATCGCGCAGGCCCTCAAGGGCGTCGACGGGGTGCTGGTGGCCACCAAGGGCGGTCACACCCGGACACCCGGCGGTGGGTGGGGCCTCGACGGGCGGCCCGAGTACCTGAAGTCGGCGTGCGAGGCGTCGTTGCGCCGGCTCGGCGTGGACGCGATCGACCTGTACCAGTTCCACCGGCCGGACCCCGACGTGCCCACGGCCGAGTCGGTCGGTGCGCTGGCCGACCTGCTGGACGAGGGCAAGATCAGGCTCGCGGGCGTGTCGAACTTCGACCCGGCGCAGATCCGCGAGGCCCACGAGGTGCTCGGCGGCCGGTTGGCGTCGGTGCAGAACCAGTTCTCGCCCGCGTTCCGGTCCAGCGAGCCGGAACTGGAGCTGTGCGCGCGGCTGGGCGTCGCGTTCCTGCCGTGGAGCCCGCTCGGCGGGATGAGCGCGGCCGGCGACCTCGGCGAGCGGTTCGGCGCGTTCGGTGACGTGGCGCGGGAACGGGGAGTCAGCCCGCAGCAGGTGTGCCTGGCGTGGATGCTGGCCAAGGCCCCGGCGGTGATCCCGATCCCCGGCTCGTCGCGGCCGGAGAGCATCCGCGACTCCGCCGCCGCGGCGCACCTGGAACTGTCCGAGGACGAGCTGAAGCGTCTGGACGGGTGACACCCGGGATGCGGAACCGCGCGGGACGCGTGACGATCTAGGCCGAACGCACCAACAGCCTAGGCCTCACGGGGGTGTCGATGGCGGCCCGTCTCCGCACCTGGACCGCGCGGCTCGGCGCGGTGGCGATCACGCTGGCGCTCGCCCCGGCCGCGCACGCCGTGCCCGACCGGGTGCTGCCCGAGGGGTCCGCGGAGCACTACGCGGGCTCGCAGATCGCCAAGCACGAGGGCCGGGGACGCTCCGGCGCGTCCCGGCCCCGCCAGAACGGCGCCGTGCCGGGCATGGACGTGAGCAGCCACCAGGGCGACGTGGACTGGGACCGGGCCTGGGCCGACGGCGCGCGGTTCGCCTACGTGAAGGCCACCGAGGGGACCGGGTACCGCAACCCGAACTTCGGCCAGCAGTACGACGGTTCCTACCGCGTCGGAATGGTCCGGGGGGCGTACCACTTCGCCCTGCCGGACCGTTCCGACGGCGCTGCGCAGGCGGATTTCTTCGCGGACAACGGAGCGGGGTGGTCGCCGGATGGAAAGACGCTGCCCGGCGCGGTGGACCTGGAATACAACCCTTACGGCGACACGTGTTACGGGTTGAGCCAGGAGGCGATGGGGGGTTGGGTGAAGGCGTTCAGCGATCGGCTGGTCCAGCGGACCGGGCGACACCCGACCATCTACACGTCGACGAGTTGGTGGAACCTGTGCGTGGGCAAGACGGTGACCTTCGGCGCCACGAACCCGTTGTGGGTGGCGCACTACAACGACCAGCTCGGACCGCTGCCGAACGGGTGGGACCGCCACGCCATCTGGCAGTGGCAGGCGGCCGGGCTGTTCCCCGGCGACCAGAACCTGTTCAACGGCGACTCGGAGCAGTTGCGCGGGGTCGCCCTGGGGTAGGCCGGGTTAGTCCGTTTTCGTGACCAATTAACACGAACTATGGCTATTCGGTTAAGACAGCGGCACACTGCCCAACGAGTCACCCCCCTGCACTGGCTCGAAAGGTACTCGCGATGAGAATCCCGACCGGCGCGACCACCCTCCTCACCACCGCCGTCATGGTCCTGATCAGCGGTTTCACCCCCGTTCACGCGGCGCCCGGGCAAGCCCACGGCGAAGACCACGCCATGGGCTCGCAGATCGCCAAGCACGAGGGGCGAGGCGACCCGCAGGTGGTGATCAACCCCGACCCCGACGCCCAGGCCGTGGTCTACGGCATCGACGTCAGCGGCCACCAGGGCAACGTCGACTGGGCCTACTGGTGGGGCCAGGGCAAGCGATTCGCCTACGTCAAGGCGACCGAGAGCACCACGTACCGGAACCCGTACTTCGCCCAGCAGTACAACGGTTCCTACAACATCGGCATGATCCGCGGCGCGTACCACTTCGCGCTGCCGGACCGGTCGTCCGGCACCGCCCAGGCCGACTTCTTCGTCGACAACGGCGGTGGCTGGTCGGGCGACGGGAGGACGCTGCCCGGCGCGCTCGACATGGAGTACAACCCGTACGGCTCCACCTGCTACGGGCTGTCCCCGGGCGCGATGGTGGCGTGGGTCAAGGACTTCAGCGACCGCTACCAGGCCCGCACCGGCCGCTGGCCGGTGATCTACACGTCCACGAGCTGGTGGAACCAGTGCGCGGCGGGCGACTTCAGCTCCACCAACCCGCTGTGGGTCGCGCGCTACGCGTCGAGCGTCGGTGCCCTGCCCTACGCGTGGGGCTTCCACACGTTCTGGCAGTACACGTCCTCGCCGATCGACCAGAACTCGTTCAACGGCGCCTACGACCGCCTGCAGGCCCTGGCGAACGGCTGACGGTGACCGGCACGGTGACCGGCACCAGGCGTTCCGCCCGCGGAACGAGGGTGGTTGGAGAGCACTCCGCGGGCTCTCCAACCACCCTCCGCGGTCGGTCCCGCGTCAGTCGAACAGGGCCGGGAGGGTGCCCTCCCAGGCGGCCCGCAGCTCGGCCAGGTCGAGCCGGCCCAGGTCCTGGACCTCCAGCGAGTCGGACTCCGGGTCCACCACGCCGACCTTGCGCCACGGCAGGCCGCGCGCCGTGCACATGTCGGTGAACCGCAGTTCCTCGGTGCGCGGCAGGGCCACCAGCACCCGGCCGGCGGACTCGCTGAACAGCTCGGTGAACAGGTCGCCCTCCAGGAACACCCGCGCCCCGGTCTCGCCGATCAGGCAGGTCTCCACCAGCGCCTGCGCCAGGCCGCCCTCGGCCAGGTCGTGCGCGGCGGACAGCATGCCGTCCCGCGACCCGGCCACCAGGACCTCGCCCAGCAGCTTCTCCCGGGCCAGGTCGACCTCCGGCGGCAGGCCGCCCAGGTGGCCGTGCACCACGTGCGCCCACTCCGAACCGCCGAACTCGGGCCGGGTCTCGCCGAGCAGGACCAGCGTCTCGCCCGCCTCCGCCCCGATGCCGGTCGGGATGCGGCGGCGCACGTCGTCGATCACGCCGAGCACGCCGACCACCGGGGTCGGCAGGATCGCCGTCGCACCGGTCTGGTTGTAGAACGAGACGTTGCCGCCGGTCACCGGGATGCCCAGCTCGACGCAGCCGTCCGCGAGGCCCTTCACGGCCTGCTCGAACTGCCACATCACGCCGGGGTCCTCGGGCGAGCCGAAGTTCAGGCAGTTCGTCACGGCCACCGGGGTCGCACCGCTGGTGGCCACGTTCCGGTACGCCTCGGCCAGCGCCAGCTGCGCCCCGGCGTACGGGTCGAGCCGGGTGTAGCGGCCGTTGCAGTCCGTGGACAGCGCGACGCCCCGGTTGGTCGACTCGTCGATCCGGATCATGCCGGCGTCGGCGGGCTGCGCGAGCACCGTGCCGCCGCGCACGTACCGGTCGTACTGCTGGGTGACCCACCGCCTGGACGCCAGGTTCGGCGACGCGGCCATGGTCTTGACCAGCTCCAGCAGGTCCTCGCGGGCGGGCCTGGGCAGCGCGTCCGGGGTGTCGGCCCGGAGCCGGTCCTGGTCGGCCGGGCGCTCGATCGGCCGGTGGTAGACCGGGCCCTCGTGCGCGACGGTGCGCGGCGGGACGTCCACCACGACCTCGTCGTGCCAGGTGATGACCAGCCGGTCGCCTTCGGTGACCTCGCCGATCTCGGTCGCGATGACGTCCCACTTGGCGCAGACCGCCATGAACGCGTCCACGTCCTCCGGCCGCACGACCGCGCACATGCGCTCCTGCGACTCGCTGGACAGCACCTCGGCCGGCGTCATGCCGGTGGCGCGCAGCGGGACGCGGTCGAGGTGGACCCGCATGCCGCCGTCGCCGGCGCTGGCCAGCTCGCTGGTCGCGCAGGACAGGCCCGCGCCGCCGAGGTCCTGGATGCCGACCACGAGGCGCTCGCGGAACAGCTCCAGCGAGCACTCGATGAGCACCTTCTCGGTGAACGGGTCGCCGACCTGGACGCTGGGCAGCTTCTTGCGCTTGCCCGCCGTGTCGTCGAAGGTCTCCGACGCCAGCACGCTGACGCCGCCGATCCCGTCGAGCCCGGTGCGCGCGCCGTACAGGATGATCTTGTTGCCGGTGCCGCTGGCGTGCGCCAGGTGCAGGTCCTCGACCCGCATCGCGCCCACGCACAGCGCGTTCACCAGCGGGTTGCCCGCGTAGGTGGCGTCGAAGACGACCTCGCCGCCGATGTTCGGCAGGCCCAGGCAGTTGCCGTAGCCACCGACGCCGGCCACGATCCCCGGCAGCACCCGGCGGGTGTCCGGCGCGTCGGCCGGCCCGAACCGCAGCGGGTCCATCACGGCCAGCGGTCGCGCGCCCATCGCGAGGATGTCCCGCACGATGCCGCCGACGCCGGTCGCCGCGCCCTGGTACGGCTCGACGTACGACGGGTGGTTGTGGCTCTCGGCCTTGAACGTGATCGCCCAGCCGTCGCCGATGTCCACGACGCCGGCGTTCTCGCCGATGCCCGCGAGCATCTTGGCGCGCATCTCGTCCGTGGTGGTGTCGCTGAAGTACTTCAGGTGCACCTTGGACGACTTGTAGGAGCAGTGCTCGCTCCACATCACCGAGTACATGGCCAGCTCGGCGTCGGTGGGGCGGCGGCCGAGGATCTCCCGGATGCGGGTGTACTCGTCGTCCTTGAGGCCCAGCTCCTTGTAGGGCTGCTCCTGGTCGGGCGTCGTCTCGGCGTTCTTGACGGTGTCCAGGGTCATGCGCTCACCACCGCGTCCAGCAGGGAGAGGAAGATGCCCAGGCCGTCGTCGGTCGGGCCGGTGAGGGCGTCGATCGCGTGCTCCGGGTGCGGCATCAGGCCGACGATCCGACCGTTCGCGCTGGTGATGCCCGCGATCTCGTTGCGGGAGCCGTTCGGGTTGCCGCCGACGTAGCGGAAGACCACCCGGCCCTCGCCCTCCAGCTCGGCGAGGGTGCTCTCGTCGGCCTGGTAGCCGCCCTCGCCGGACTTCAGCGGGACGAGGATCTCGGCGTTCCGGTCGTACCGGCTGGTCCAGGCGGTCTCGTTGTTCTCCACCCGGAGCCACTGGTCCCGGCACACGAAGTGCAGCCTGTCGTTGCGGGTCAGGGCGCCGGGCAGCAGGTGGGCCTCGCAGAGGACCTGGAACCCGTTGCAGATGCCGAGGACCGGCATCCCCTTCCCGGCCGCCTCGACCACTTCCCGCATGACCGGCGCGAACCGCGCGATGGCGCCGGCCCGCAGGTAGTCCCCGTAGGAGAACCCGCCGGGCACGATCACCGCGTCGACGTTCTTGAGGTCGTGATCGGCGTGCCAGAGGGCGACGGCCTCGCCGTCGGCGTGGCGGACGGCACGGGCGGCGTCGACGTCGTCCAGCGTGCCGGGGAACGTGATGACCCCGACCCTCATGCGTCGATCCGGGTGACGACCCAGTCCTCGATCACGGGGTTGGCGAGGAAGGTTTCGGCGATCTTGGCGAGCGCGGCGTCGTCGACGTCGTCGGCGACCTCCAACTCGAAGTGCTTGCCCTGGCGGACACTGGTGATTCCGTCGAAACCAAGGCGGGGCAGCGCATTGGCCACCGCCTGTCCTTGCGGGTCGAGGATTTCGGGCTTCGGCATGACGTCGACGACGACTCGGGCCACGACAGGCTGCTCCCTGGTAGGAGGTGGCTGGCGGTACTGGCAGAGCCTACCTGAGCTGGGTGTTCATCAACTTCACAGGTGGCGGGCGGCACAGGTTCACCCGATTCCGCGTGGGCGGGCCCTGTTCGCCGTCGGCGGATGAACTGGCGGCGACGAGCGCGGGGCCGGAGGGTGGGGATCATGAGGATGCTGGTGCTGGGCGGGACGGCCTTCCTGGGCAGGGCGGTCGCCGCCGAGGCGGTGCGGCGGGGGCACGAGGTGATCTGCGCGGCGCGCGGGGAGTCCGGGCCGGTCCCCGCCGGGGCCGCGCACGTCGTGGTCGACCGGAACCAGGGACTGGGGCAGTTGGCCGGGGAGAGCTTCGACGCCGTGGTCGACCTCGCCACCATGTCGGTGACCTGGGTCCGGGACGCGCTGCGCGACCTGAGAGCCGGGCACTGGACGTTCATCTCCAGCTGCTCGGTCTACGCCGACCACGCCACGCCGGGCAGCAGTGCCACGTTGCCACCGCTGGAGGACGATCCGGACGCGCCCACGACGTCCGAGCGCTACGGCTCGGTGAAGGTGGCCAGTGAGAACGCGGTCCGGGACGTCCGGGGCGACGACGCGTTCATCGTCCGCGCCGGGTTGATCACCGGTCCGGGTGACAAGAGTGACCGGTTCGGATATTGGCCGAACCGGCTCTCGCGCGGGGGACGGGTCGCGGTCCCGGACGTGCCCGGCCAGCCCGCCCAGCACGTCGACGCGCGCGACCTGGCCGACTGGGTCGTGGACTGCGCGGAGAACCGGACCAACGGCACGTTCGACGCCATCGGGCCGGCCGATCCGTTGAGCCTGGTGCTCGGTGAGATCGCCGGGGCGGTCGCGCCGCAGGGCACGGAACTCGTCCGCATCCCGGTGGAGGTCCTCCAGGAGCACGAGATCGCGCCGTGGTCCGGACCGCGCAGCCTCCCGCTGTGGCTGCCCGCCTCGCACCGCGCCCTGATGTTGCGGGACGCGGGGCGCGCGCTCGCCGCGGGCCTGCGGACCAGGCCGACGGCCGAGACCGCGGTCGACTCGTTGGAGTACGAACGCGGCCTCGGCCTGGATCGTCAGCGCCGCGCCGGCCTCCCGGCGGAGGACGAGGACGCCCTGCTCACAGCAGTGGGGTGATCTGGGCGGCGATCAGGTCGATCCGCACGCCCTGGTTCGGGCAGCCGCCCCAGTGGTGCAGGCCGATCACCTTGTGCGTCTGCCGCGACAGCACCGGGGAACCGGACGAGCCGCCCTCGGTGTCGCACTGGTAGGCGATGTCGGACTGGGCGGAGTCGCCCGGCACGCGGACGGCGGACACCTTGCAGTAGCCGCCGGCGTTCCGGTCGTCGCGCAGGGACAGCTTCTTCAGCTTCCCGGCCGGGTGGCCGACGACGTACATCTCCTCGCCGACGGCCGGGACGCGGGCGTCGAGCTCCAGGTAGCCGAACGAGGTGATGGTCGAGAAGTTGGTAACGCTGAACAGCGTGTAGTCCAGCGCCGCGTTGGTCTTGAGGACCGACGAGACCAGCACCTTGGTGACCGCGGCGGACGTGGTGCTGCCGCAGGTCGTGCACTGGTAGTTGAACCACACCTCGATGCCGGTGCCGCTGGTGAAGCAGTGGTTGTTGGTCAGCATCTTGTTGTTCGGCCCGACACGCCACGCCGTGCACAGCGATCCGCCGTTGCGCAGCAGCTTGGCCACCGCCTTCGTGCGGCCGAACTCGGTGGGGTTGCTGGACTGGTAGCAGACGGCGTCCTTGTAGTCGTTCGTGCCGCAGATGCTCTTCGGCGCGATTTCCGCCGCTGCGGCGAGTTCGGACTCCGTGTAGCCACGGGTGATCTTGTCGATCCTCACCCGGGACGCGGGGTGCGCCCGGCCGCCGTCGCGGCCGGTCAACGACACCACCGCGCGGTCGCCGGTGACGGACATCGCCCAGAAGCCGGTGGCGTCGGGCGACGCGGTGCCCGACGCGCGGACGTCGGACGTGTAGCGGTAGGTCTCCGTGCCGGCGGGGTTCGACACGGTGAGCACGTCGCCCGCGATCAGCCGCAGGCCGGTGAAGTGCGTCTTCACGTACCACGAGCCGGGCCGGTCGACGGTCGTCGACGTGGTCTTGCCGCCGAGGACGGTCGACACGACCTCGTCCTCGCCGACCTTCTGGGTCTGCTCGAAGTGGATCGGGACGGGCTCGGTGTCGACCGCATTTGCGGTTCCCGTGAAGACGGGTACAACGAGCAGGGCGGCAGCGAGGAGGCGCAGGGTGCTCCGCACTGGTTCACCTCACGTTGTGAGCAGGGACGGTTACCACTAGTGAGACTGTCGGACGTCACTCGACCGTGTCTGCCGCCGAACGTCGGTATTCGGACAATGAGGAGGACAAAGATGCGGATCGTCCACTTCGGACACTCCTGCGTGCTGGTGGACACCGGGACCGCCCGGCTGCTGTTCGACCCGGGCGCGTGGTCGACCGGTTTCGAGGAGGTGACCGGGCTCGACGCGGTGCTGATCACCCATCGACACCCCGATCATCTGGACCCGGATCGCCTGCCCGATCTGCTGGCGGACAATCCGCGGGCAGACCTTTTCGCGGCGGACGAACTCGACGGCGCGACCCCCGCCCGGCCCGGTGACGTGCTGGAGATCGCCGGCGCGCGCGTGCACGTGGTGGACGCCCCGCACGAGCAGATCCACCCGGCCGTCGAAGTGCCGGCCAACGTCGGCTACCTGGTCGACCACGGCGCGTTCTACCACCCCGGCGACTCGCTGACCGTGCCCGAGCAGCGGGTGGACGTCCTCGCGCTGCCCACCGCCGCGCCGTGGATGAAGCTCTCCGACGCCGCCGACTTCCTGGCCGCCGTCAGCCCGCGGATCGCCGTGCCGATCCACGAGGCGATTTTGGCCCGGACCGACCTGTACTACCGCGTCCTGGCCGGCACCGCGCCCGAGGGCGTCGAGCTGAGGGTGCTGCCGCGCGGCGAGTCCGCCGAGCTGTAGGTCGCGGGAGCGGCGTCGTGGTGCAGGGCCAGGTCCACGGACTCCAGCAGCACGTCCCGCACCCCGGTCCGGTCCAGGTCGGCGGCGTCCACGCCGATCCGCACCAGCCCACCGCGTCGAGCCGCCCGGCCGGTGCTGAGCAGGTGGCTCCAGTGCTCGCCGACCATCCGCACCCGGCCGGTCCGGACGTCACCGGTGCGCAGGTCGCGCACGCCCGCCATGTCCGCGCACACCGCGAACCGGTGCCGGCGCAACGCGGTCACCGTGCCCGGTGACGCCAGCCAACTCGGCGGCGCGAACACGTCGGTGGCCAGGCCCAGCCGGTGCAGCGCGGCCCGTGCCGCGACCAGCCGGAGGCCGGCTTCGTGCGCGGGCAACGCGGAGAACTCCGCCCGCTTGCGCAGCGACACCGGCCGGTGGCACGGGTCGGCGCTGTGGTCGAAGCCGTGCAGCACCAGCACGTCCCGACCGCGCACGCGCTCGCGCACCCAGTCCAGCGCCTCGCCGGGCACCGCCTTGCGCGGGGCGAGCAGCAGGGACATCGGGACCTGCCGCCGGTCCAGCTCAGCGGCCAGGTCGGCGCACCGGGCCAGCGTGCCGGGCCCGATGCCGGACAGCGAAACCAGCAGTGTGGCGACCATGGCGTCCAGTGCGCCGCACCGGCGTGTCGTCGGCCTGACCACCAGGTGACATGCCGAAACCGATCGCGCGAACTGTTGCGGGCCCGCTGCCCGGACCGGTGCCGAACCGCCGCCGAGGCCCAACCGACGCGAACCACCGGCGGCCGACGCAACCCCGAGCCGACGGCGGCCGACGCGCTCCCGAGCCGACGGCGGCCGGCCAGGCGCGGGCTACCGGGGGCCGATCCAGTCCGCGAACGACCGCCCGGTGATCCGCTCGTACGCCTCGACGTACCGGGCGCGGGTCGCGGCGATCACCTCGTCCGGCAGTGGCGGCGGCGGTGTGTCCGAAGACCGTTGCCAACCCGACGATTCGGACGTCAACCAGTCGCGCACGAACTGTTTGTCGAAAGACGGTTGCACGCGGCCCGCCTGATACCCGTCCAGCGGCCAGTACCGCGACGAGTCCGGCGTCAGCACCTCGTCGCCCAGCACCAGCGCGCCCGAGTCGTCCACGCCGAACTCGAACTTGGTGTCCGCCAGGATCACGCCCCGTGACCGCGCGAACTCCCGCGCCGCCCGGTAGACCTCGAGCGTGGCGTCCCGCAACCGTCCCGCCAGGTCCGACCCGACGGCCGACTCGACATACTCGAACGACACGTTCTCGTCGTGCTGGCCGATCTCGGCCTTGGTCGCGGGCGTGAAGATCGGCTCCGCCAGTTCGGACGCCTCCACCAGCCCGGCCGGCAGCGCGACCCCGCACACCTCGCCGGACTCCCGGTACTCGGCCATCCCCGAACCGGTCAGGTAGCCGCGCGCCACGCACTCCACCTGCACCATGTCGAGCTTGCGCACCAGCAGCGCCCGACCGCGCACCTCGCCGGGGATCCGCTCGTCGTCCCAGGCCACCAGGTGGTTGGGCACCAGGTCGGCGAACCTCTCGAACCAGAACACGCTCATCGCGGTGAGCACGCGGCCCTTGTCCGGGATCTCGGTGGACAGCACGTGGTCGAACGCGGAGATCCGGTCCGACGCCACGAGCAGCAGCAGCTTGTCGTCCACCTCGTACAGGTGGCGGACCTTGCCTGCGGCGATCTGCCGGTAGTCAGCGAGCTTGGGCACGGCCGAAGCCTACTTGTCCCAGGTCATGGGCGGCTCTTCCCACCTGCGGCAAGATTCCCCCCATGCGCGCACCCGCACTGATACTCAGCGTGACCGCCCTGTTCGCGGTCTCCTGCGCCCCCGCAGACCAGCCGCCGCCCAGCGGACCGACCGCGGTCGACGGCGTCGCCTGCACGAAGGACAAGCTGGCGACCCTGACGCCCGGCAAGATCACCTTCGGCACCGACCAGCCGGCCTACTCCCCGTGGTTCGTGGACGACGACCCGACCAACGGCAAGGGTTTCGAGTCCGCCGTCGCCTACGCCGTCGCCGAGCAGCTCGGCTACGCCAAGGCGGACGTGGTGTGGACGCGGGTGCCCTTCAACGCGGCCATCCAGCCCGGCAAGAAGACCTACGACGCGGACATCAACGAGTTCTCCATCACCGACGAGCGCAGGCAGGCCGTCGACTTCTCGGCGCCGTACTACGACGTGGACCAGGCCGTGATCACGCTCAAGTCGTCCAAGGCCGCGTCCGCGAAGACCCTGGACGACCTGAAGAAGGTCAAGATCGGCGCCCAGGTCGGCACCACCTCGTTCGACGCCGCCGAACGGCTGTCCACCGAGCAGGACGTGGCCGTCTACAACACCAACGACGACGCCAAGGCCGCCCTGCGCGCCGGGCAGATCGACGCGCTGGTGGTGGACCTGCCCACGGCGTTCTTCATCACCTCCGCCGAGCTGGAGGACGGCCAGATCATCGGCCAGATCCCCGGCGGCGACGGCCGGCCCGAGCAGTTCGGCATCGTGCTGGACAAGGGCAGCCCGCTGACCGGGTGCGTGTCCAACGCCGTCGAGGCGCTGCGCTCGATGGGGACGCTGGCGAAGTTCGAGCAGGAATGGCTGTCGTCGGCGGGCAGCGCTCCCGAGCTGAAGTGACGGTCAGCGAGCTGCAGCGGGAACGCTTGGCCTACAAGCGTTCCCGTTCGCGGCGGTCCACCGTGGTCGCCCTGCTGTCGACCACGGTGTTCGCCGTAGTCGGCTACTTCACGGTGACCCGCTCGCCCGGCTGGCCGCGGGTGCGGGACTCGTTCTTCGACCCCGCGGTCGCGTGGCGCTCGCTGCCGGCCGTGCTGGAGGGCCTGTGGCTGAACCTGCGGGTGCTGCTGGTGTGCGGGACGCTGATCCTCGTGCTGGCGCTGGCCGTCGCGGCCGTGCGCACGCTGCGGGGCCCGGTGTGGTTCCCGCTGCGGCTGCTGGCCACGGCGTACGTGGACCTGTTCCGCGGCCTGCCGTTGATCATCCTGCTCTACCTGGTCGGGTTCGGCCTGCCCGCGCTGCGGCTGGCCGGGGTGCCCAACGACTACGTGGTGCTGGGCGGTGCCGCGCTGGTGCTGGCCTACACGGCGTACGTGGCCGAGGTGTTCCGGGCCGGGATCGAATCGGTCCACCCGTCCCAGGTGGCGGCGGCCCGGTCGCTGGGGCTCAACCCGCAGAAGACGATGCGGCTGGTCGTGCTGCCGCAGGCGGTGCGGCGGGTGCTGCCCGCGCTGCTGAACGACTTCGTCGCGTTGCAGAAGGACTGCGGCCTGATCTCCGTGCTGGGTGCGGTGGACGCGGTGCGGGCCGCGCAGATCGAGCAGGCCCGGTCCTACAACTTCACTCCGTACGTGGTGGCGGGGCTGCTGTTCGTGCTGCTCGCGGTGCCCTCGGCGCGGTTCGCCGACGCCGTGTCGCGGCGCGCCGAGCGGCGTCAGGGAGGACGATGACGACGGACTCTCCGGTGCTCGGCGTCCGGGGCGTGGTCAAGCGGTACGGCGGGCAGACCGTGCTGGCCGGCGTCGACCTGGACGTGCACGAGCACGAGGTGGTGGCGCTCATCGGCTCGTCCGGCTCGGGCAAGTCGACCCTGCTGCGCTGCGTGAACCTGCTGGAGGACCTGGACGACGGCCGGATCCTGCTCGACGGCGTCGACGTCTCGGACCCGCGGGTGGACGCCGACGTGGCCCGGCGCGGCATGGGCATCGTCTTCCAGTCGTTCAACCTGTTCCCGCACATGAGCGTGCTGGACAACATCACGCTGGCTCCGCGCGTGGTGCACGGCGTGTCGCGCGAGGACGCCGAACAGCGGGCCGCGGAACTCCTGGAGCGGGTGGGCCTGGCCGACCGCGCCGGCAGCTACCCGGACAACCTCTCCGGTGGTCAGCAGCAGCGCGTCGCGATCGCGCGGGCCCTGGCGTACTCGCCGCGGCTCCTGCTGCTGGACGAGGTGACCAGCGCGCTGGACCCGGAACTCGTCGGCGAGGTGCTCTCCCTGGTCCGCGAGCTGGCCGCGCACGGCCGGACCATCCTGATGGCCACCCACGAGATGGGCTTCGCCCGCCAGGTGGCGGACCGGGTGTGCTTCCTGGACGGCGGGCGGGTGATCGAGTCGGGTCCGCCGGAGCAGGTGCTGGGCTCCCCGGTGCACGAGCGGACCAGGCAGTTCCTGCGGCGGATCATCGACGCGGGCCGGCTGTGATGCCGCCCGCCCCGGCACCGGACCAAGATCGCCGGTGGGCCGGCCGGCGGACCGGCGCTTGGGGATCCGGGGAGCGACCCCTACCCTGGCTACCCGTGATGGCTCGGAAGGCACCCCGGGCGCCCGTCGCGTTCGCCTTGGCGGGCGTCGGACTGGGCCTGCTGCTGGGTGCGTGCGGCAAGCCCCAGGCGTCACCGACCCCGGTGCCGATCCCCAGCATCTCGACGTCACCGGTGCCGGTGTCGGTCCCGGCGGTGGCGTCGATCTCGGTGCGCCCGATGCCCACCACGCCGCCCCCGCCCGTGCGGACAACCACCGAACCGCCGCCGCCACCGCCGCCGCCCGTGGAGCCGCCGCCGGTCGCGCAGCCGACCCGGACGCAGGTGGAGCCCACCCGTCCCGAACTGGACGACGTGGCCCTGCCGGGTTTCCCGTGCGAGGCGGAGGGCGCGACCGCCGTCGATCCCGCCGGTCGTCCCCTGGTGTGCGAGAAGACCCGGCGGGGCCGGCTCGTCTGGGCCCGGTCCTAGCGCCGCCGGCTACAGGATCGGCTCGGGCGCGTACCCCGCCGCGGCCGGGTACTTCGCCAGCACGTCCTCCACCTGCGCCACGACGGCCGCGACCTGCTGACCGGCCACCCCGGTGAACGACAGGCGGTCGTCCAGCAGCTCCTGCAACTCCGCCCGGTCCAGCGGGATGCGCTCGTCCGCCGCCAACCGGTCCAGCAGGTCGTTGCCCGATCCCCGCTCCCGCATGGCCAGCGCCACGGCGACCGCGTTCTCCTTGATCGCCTCGTGCGCGGCCTCCCGTCCGACGCCGCGCCGGACCGCCGCCATCAGCACCTTCGTCGTGGCGAGGAACGGCAGGTACCGGTCCAGCTCCTTGGCCACGACCGCCGGGTACGCGCCGAACTCGTCCAACACCGTCAGGAACGTCTCCAGCAGCCCGTCCATCGCGAAGAACGCGTCCGGCAGCGCGACCCGCCGCACGACGGAGCACGACACGTCGCCTTCGTTCCACTGGTCGCCGGCCAGTTCGCCGACCATGGACAGGTAGCCGCGCAGGATGACGGCGAACCCGTTCACCCGCTCACACGACCGCGTGTTCATCTTGTGCGGCATGGCGCTCGACCCGACCTGGCCGGGCTTGAAGCCCTCGGTCACCAGCTCGTGGCCCGCCATCAGCCGGATCGTCCTGGCCAGGCTCGACGGCCCGGCCGCGAGCTGGACCAGGCAGGACACCACGTCGAAGTCCAACGAGCGCGGGTACACCTGCCCGACGCTCGTCAGCACCTTCTCGAACCCCAGGTGCCCGGCCACGGTCCGCTCCAGCTCGGCCAGCTTCCCGTGGTCGCCCTGCACCAGGTCCAACATGTCCTGGGCCGTCCCGACCGGCCCCTTGATGCCGCGCAACGGGTAGCGGCCGATCAACTCGTCGAGCCGGTGGAACGCCACCAGCACCTCGTCCGCCGCCGACGCGAACCTCTTGCCCAACGTCGTCGCCTGCGCCGCCACGTTGTGCGAGCGCCCCGCGATCACCAGATCGGTGTGCTCGGCCGCGAGCCGGGCCAACCGCCCCAGCACCGCCGCCACCTTGCCCCGGACCAGCTCCAGGGAGCGGAGGACCTGGAGCTGCTCGACGTTCTCGGTCAGGTCCCGCGACGTCATCCCCTTGTGCACGTGCTCGTGCCCCGCCAGCGCGTTGAACTCCTCGATCCGCGCCTTGACGTCGTGCCGGGTGACCCGCTCGCGATCCGCGATCGACCCGAGGTCGACCTGGTCCACGACCCGTTCGTAGTCGCCCACCGCCTCAGCCGGGACAGCGATCCCCAACGAGGCCTGAGCACGGAGGACAGCCAGCCACAACTGCCGTTCCAACACGATCTTGTGCTCGGCGGACCACAACGTGGCCAACTCGACGGAGGCATAACGACCTGCGAGAACGTCAGCGATACGCGGCTTGCTAGTCACCCCGCCAGGATAGTCGCCACCCGCCGACCCCCAGCCCGCCCGCCAACCGGCCCCACCCACCACCCGCCCACAGCCGTACGCCAGCACACACCCCTGCCCTGCTGTGTGTCATCCCCGTATGGCCTGCGCGCAGCGAACCGCAGTTGTCCGGGGAATGCAAGCACGCTTTTCGCTTGCATTCCCCGGACAACTGCGGTTGTCTTTGACCAGGACATGCGGGGATGACACACAGCACCGCTCGTATCTTTTATGCTTTGGCTTTTGGGGGATCCTTGGCGGTCTGCCCGTCCGGCGAGGACTCTTTTTTCTTTCAGCGTGATCGGTCGGCGACTTGGATCTCGATCGCTTTTAGCCCGCAGACTAAAAACAAAAGCGACGCTCGCCGCTGGGCAGACCTCCGGGGAGGAAAAACGGAAGGGCGTCGTGTTCTCCCCGCATGGCCTGTCAAAGACGACCACCCTCGGTCGGGGAGCGCAAGCGAAAAGCGTGCTTGCACTCCCCGACCAAGCGCGGTAGCCCTCCGGGCAGGCCATACGGGGAGAACACGAAGAGACACCTCTGTGCGGGCGCGTGCACAAGCATCAACGGCAGGGATCGGTGGTCGGGAGTGAGGGCGGGCGACGGGCACTGCGGAAGGACAGCGCCCGTCGCCCTGTGGGGGTGGGGGTCTCGGGAATCAGTCAGCCGCGAGGTTGGGGTCGGTGGCCAGGCTGACCATCTGGTCCACACTTATCGGAACCTCGTCGCGGATCTTCCCGCCCTTGGCGGGGTCGTAGTTGTACCCGCTGACCTGCACCACGGACCCGTCGGCCCGGAAGTGGGCGACCGAGTAGGTGATCATGTCGTGCCCGGAAACGCTGGACGTGGCGAACTCCAGGTAACTCCCGTCCTCCTGGTACCGGGGCGCGTCGCACTTCACGCCGGCGCAGAACTCGTCCCGAGTGACCAACATGGGCGGCCTGCTCAACTGGACCGAAATACCACTGCTGCCTTCCCGGTCCACGAAGTACACGAACCCGGTCACATAACCCGCGGCCTTCTTCAGCCGGGTGTCCGTGAACTCCGCGCGGACCTCCGCCACGTCGGGCACGACCTGCTCGAACCGTTCCTCCAGATAAGCAGCCAGGTACTCGGCCCGGTCCTCCACCTTCGCCTCCGCCACCGGCGTCGGAGTCGTCGTGGTCAGCACGGGGACCAGCGCGTCGACCTGCCCGCCCCCACGCGACGAGGACAGCGCACCGGGCAGCGACAGCACCGACGCCGTCAGCGCCACCGTGGCCACGGCCACCGCCACCAGCGCGCGACGTCTTTTCCGCACCATCTTGGCGCGTTGGATCAGGGCGTCCGCGTCGAAGTTCAGCGGTGGCTCGTCGACGACCGCCGCGCGCAGGCTTTCCCTCAGTTCCGCCTCGCTCATGACGCCACCACCGCCCCCTCCTCCAACTCCTCCACGGCCACCCGCAACGCCGCCAGCCCGCGTGCCGTCTGGCTCTTCACCGTCCCCTCGGTGCAGCCCATGGCCACCGCGACCTCGCTGACCGCGAGGTCCTCGAAGTACCGCAGCACCAACGCCGCGCGCTGCCGTGGCGGCACGCGCAACAGGGCCGCGTGCACGAGGTCGCGGGCCCACAGCTTCTCGCCCGTCAGCTCGGGGTCGGCCGAGGAGTCCGCCACGTCCGGCACCTCGCCGTCGCGCTGCTCGACCCGCCGCCACGGCCTGCGCTTCTCGTCCAGCCACGTGCGCAGCAGGACCTTGCGCGCGTACGCCGTCGGGTTGTCGCGCCACTCCACGCGGTCCCAGGCCTGGTAGAGCTTGAGGAGGCTGGCCTGCATCAGGTCCTCGGCCGTGTGCCAGTCGCCGCAGAACAGGAACGCCGTCCGGCGCAGCGCGGCGGCCTGCCGCACCGCGAAGTCGCGGAACGCCTGCTCGTCGGCCTCGCGCATGCCCACCCCTCTCGGCCCCTCCACCCACTACACGTGGCAGGAACAGCCGAGGTTGCATCACGTTGACGGGCCAGCCGCCAGAACCCGGACCGAAGCCGGCAACCGGCGTCAGCGGGGCTGCATCGCCTTCGCCAGCATCCGCCGAGCGGCAGCGCGCGGATCGGGGCTGATCTCGATCAGCGCGTTCACCACCGCGCCGTCCACGAGCGCGATCAGCTCCTCCACCCGCTCCCGGCCGACCGGCTGACCGGATCTGGCGAAGATGTCGACCAGCAGCCCGTGCAGCTGCCCGCTGAGCCGGCGCATCAGCGGCCGGAGGTACGGTCGCCGACCGGTCGCGACCAGCCGCTCGTAGCGCAGCAGCACGGCTTCCGCGTCACGCTCGCCCGCGGGCGGCCCCAGCAGCAGGTCCAGCACCAGGTCGATGAACGCGTCCCCGCCGCACTCGGCGGGATCCAGCTCCGCCAGCCGCGCCTTGCCGTAGGCCAGCTCGGTGCCCCCGTGGAACTCCAGGGCGGCGGTGATCAGCTCGTCCAGCGAGTCGAAGTAGTACGTGGTGGACGCCAGCGGCAGGCCCGCGCGCTCGGCGACCGCGCGGTGCCGGACCGCGTCGAAGCCGCCGTCGACCAGCAGGCCCGCAGCGGCTTCGACCAGCGCCTGTCGGCGGCGCTCGCCCTTGGGCGTTGCGGCTGTCATTTCGGGAAAGGTACTAGTGCCCGCCACCGGCCAGGTTCAGACCGATGACACCGCTGACGATGAGCCCGAGCGACACCAGCTTCAGCGTCGACACCCCGTCGCCCAGCCAGATCATGCCGATGACGGCGGTGAGCGCCGCGCCGATGCCGGTCCACACCGCGTACGCCGGTCCGGCGGGCAGCTGCTTCATCGCCCACGCCAGACCCGCGAAGCTGACCAGCGCGCACACCGCGAACGCCACCGTCCACCACAGCCTGCTGAAGCCGTCGGACAGCTTCAGCGCGACCGCCCAACCGGCCTCGAAGAAGCCGGACACGATGAGCACGGCCCACGCCATGAGAACCACCTCCACAATCTGGTACCAACGTACCAAATTAGTGGTACGCCTGTTCCAGAATGCGACCGGTGTCTCCGCCCCGCCAGTCCAGGGCTTCCCCCGCGGGGTGACGTCCGGGCGGCGACGGAACTCAGAGGTTCCCGGCGACCTTCGCCGCCAGGCTCGACAGCTCCGCCTCGAACGGCCCCGCCGCCGAACCCTGGGCCGGCTCGGTCAGCACGTACACCGTGCCCAGCCGCGACTCGGCCCGCCCCTCGGCGACCGACGTCGAAGCCAACGCCTGCTGTCCCGGCGGCACCAGCACCACCGACAGCACGCCGTACACCCCGCTCCCGTCACGAAGCAGGAAGCTCGCGCCGCGCGCACCGGAGGGGCAGTTGGCCACCGCGTAGGAGGGCTGGAGGCCTTCGGCGGCCGGGAGCTCGTCGGCGAGGGCGACGGCGAGCTCCCGGTCCACCTCCTGGCACCCGGAGGTGCCACCGGTCGGCGAGCGACCGGTTGTCCCCGATTGGCCGTCCCCCTGCGTAGACGGGTCCTCGGGGATGCTCTTGGGCGGCGGGCCGCCGGTCAGGTCGGGTTCCACGCGCTTCCCGGCCTCTCCGGGGTCGGGAACCGCGAGAGGGCTGAGGTTAGGGGAAGCGGAGTACTCAGCGGAACCCGCAGACGTCGCGAGCCCGGAGTCCGACCGCGTCATCAGGTCGGTCGACACCAGCACGCCGCCGAGCACCAGCACCACGGCCAGGGTGGACCCGAGCGCGATCTGCGAACGCTGCCGCGCGGCCGCCCGCCCGGACGCCGACCGGACGTTGCCCACGTCGAAGGACGCGGGCGGCGCGTCGCTCGCCGCGTCGCGGAACAGCTCCGCGATCTTGCGCTCGTCCACCTACCTCCACCTCCCTCTCACGACGCGGGCCGCAAGTCGTCGATCGTGTCGCCCAACGCCTCCCGCAGTGCCTCCAGGCCCCGTGAGGTCTGGCTCTTCACGGTCCCCTCGGAACACCCCAGCGCCTCGGCCGCGGCCGACACGTCCAAGCCTTCCAGGAACCGCAGCACGAGCACCGCCCGTTGCCGGGGCGGAACCCGCTTCAAGCCCGCGACCAGGGCCTCGCGCGTGGCCACCGCGTCGGCGATCTCCCCTTCGTGCGAAGGCGTCTCCGGGACCTCGTCCACGAAGCGCTCCCGCCGCCAGGGCCGGCGCGACTCGTCGATCACCGCGCGCACCAGGGTCCGGCGGACGTAGGCGTCCAGGGCCTGCTTGTCCCGGACCTTCCGCCACCGGCGGTGCAACGCGACGAACGCCGTCTGCGCGAGGTCGTCCGCCCGGTGCCAGTCACCACAGAGCAGGAACGCCGTTCGGCGCACGGCCTCCCGGCGAGCTGCGAAGTACTCCGCGAACTCCTGCTCGTCGCGCTGATCCACGCGGACTCTCTCCGCTCGTCGTGCTTGCACCTACCGGACGGAACCGGAGGGTTCTACGGTTGCACGCCGGTTGTCCGAGACTTGCGTCACCCCCATGGTGGTACGACCGGCACGACTGGGTAAGGGCTTGCCGCATGTGATGTGATCCATTCGTGACCCAGCTCGCACCCCTGGACTTCCGCTCCGACACCGTCACCCGCCCAGACCAGGACATGCGCCTGGCCATGTCGGGCGCCGAAGTCGCCGATGACGTGCTCGAACACGATCCGACGATGCGAGCCCTGGAGGAACGCACCGCCGACCTGCTCGGCGTGGAGGCGGCCCTGTGGGTGCCGTCCGGGTCGATGGGCAACCTCATCGCGCTCACCGTGCACCTGCGCCCCGGCGACCGGTTCCTCGCCGCGCGCGGCGCGCACGTGCTGGACAACGAACTCGGCACCGCCGCCTGGATCTCGGGCGGGATGCCGCACCCGCTCGAATGGGACGCCCCCGGTCGCTTCACCGCCGACGCGGTGCGCGCGGCGGCCGGGGCCGACGGGCCGTACTACACGCTGCGGACCACGTTGCTCTGCCTGGAGAACACCCACAACGCGGCGGGCGGGGCCGTGACGCCGCCCGACGAGCACGCCCTGCTGGTCTCGGTGGCCCGGGAGACCGGGCTCAAAGTTCACCTGGACGGCGCAAGGCTGTGGAACGCGGCGGTGGCGCTGGGAGTGCCGCCGGCGGCGCTCACCGTGGGCGTGGACACCGTCCAGGTCTGCCTGAGCAAGGGCCTCGGCGCGCCCGTCGGGTCCGTCGTGGCCGGTTCGTCCGGTTTCGTGGCCGAGGCCCGCCGCGTCCGGAAGATGCTCGGCGGCGGCGTCCGGCAGGGCGGCGTGCTGGCCGCGGCGGGCCTGGTCGGGCTGGACCGGATCGACGACCTGGCCGCCGACCACGCGAACGCCCGGACGCTCGCCAACGGCCTGCGCGACCTCGGCTGGCAGGTGGACGAACCGGCGACCAACATCGTGCTGGCCGGCGTGCCCGACCTGGAGGTCACCCTGACCGGGCTGCGGCACCTCGGCGTCTACGCCGGGCCGATGGCGGGGAAGGTGCGGTTCGTGACGCACCGGGACGTGAACGCGGCCGACGTCGCCGAAGCGCTCAAGCGCATCCAGTCGGTGAGCTCGTGAGCCGCCGCTGGGTGGTGTTCGACTACGGCAAGGTGATCAGCGAGCCCCCTTCCCTCGACGCCCTGGCCACCCGCCTGGGCGTACCCGAGGACCGGTTCGCGCCGAGCTACTGGGGTGCCCGCCAGGCCTACGACCACGGCACCTCCGACGTGGAGTACTGGCGGACGGTGGGGCGCGACCTGGGCGTGCCGGTGTCCGAGGAGCTGGCCCACGAGCTGACCGGCCTGGACGCGGAGAGCTGGCTGAGGCCGACGCCCGAAGCGGTCGAGCTGATCGTGGAACTCGCCGCGGCCGACGTCCCGCTGGCGCTGTTGTCCAACGCCCCCGCGTCGTTCGGGAAGATCGTGTCCGAGCAGCCGTGGACGGAGCACTTCCGGCACCTGGTGTTCTCCGGTGACCTCGGCGTGGCCAAGCCGTCACCCGCGATCTGGGAGGCCCTCGCGGCGAGGCTCGGCACGCGGGACTGCGTCTTCTTCGACGACCGCCGGGACAACGTGGACGGCGCGGTCACCGCCGGGCTCATCGGCGTGTGGTGGCAGGGCGCCGCGCACGCGCGGGACGAGCTGGTGCGGCTGGGCCTGCTGCACGCCAAGCCGTACGGACACCTGGCGGACGCCTAGCCCTCGGCCCTGGCCGCCCGCAGTTCCGTCCGCAGCTCCGCCAGTTCGGCCCGCACCGACCGCAGCTCCGCCACCGTCGCCTGCTCCGCCTCCACCACCTGGCCCTCCACCCCGCTCAACCGCTCCACCAGCCAGGACGCGATCGTCCCGGTGATCACGCCGAGCAGCGCGATCCCGCCGATCATGAGCAGCGCGGCCACCAGCCGCCCCTCCCACGTCACCGGGTACCGGTCGCCGTAGCCGACGGTGGAGATGGTGGTCAGCGTCCACCAGGCCGCGTCGCCGAACGTGGTGATCGTGGCGTCCGGGTGGTGGCGTTCGGCGTCCAGCACGGCCAGCGACGCGCACAGCCCGACCAGCGTCGTGACGCCCGCGACGTACACGCCGACCTTCTGCCGGATCTTGCCCGCGAACCGCCGGTTGAGCACCTTCAGCACGGTCACCAGGCGCAGCACGCGGAGCTGCCGGACCATCGGCAGCAACACCGCGAGCAGGTCGAACAGGTGCGAGACGAAGAACTTGCGCTTGTTCGCGGCCAGCTTGAACCGGGCCGCGTAGTCGATCGCGAAGACCAGCCAGACGACCCAGAGCACGACCTCCAGGACGGCGTGCAGCCCCGGCGTCGAGCGGTCGTCGAGCACCTGCCAGGCGTAGGCCACCACGAACACGACGGCCAGCGCCGTCAGCGGCCACTCGGCACGCCGCTCCCACCGGGCCAGCCGGCGTTCATCAGTCTCGAACACCGCCCCATGGTGAACGCCCGGCCTGCGGTAATCCAGCTATCGGGGGCCTTTGATCCCCTTGCGGCCGCTGCTCTTGATCGCGCCGTACGCGGCGGTGCCGAGGAACAGCACGCCGCCGATGATCGCCAGCCAGAACAGGCCCTTCACCACGGCACCGACCAGTGACAGCACCAGCCAGGCCGCGAGCAGCCACAGGATTATCTTGACCATGTCCCCTCCAACGTACCGGGTGACGTGCTGGTTCCCTGGTCAGAGCCAGGCCTTGAGCCGGCGCAGCGCCTCTTCGACGTCACCGGACGACCCCGCGAAGGACAGGCGGACGAACTCGTGGCCGTGCACCGGGTCGAAGTCCACGCCCGGCACGATCGCCACGCCCGTGTCGTCCAGCAACCGCCGGCAGAACGCCATCGAGTCGTCGGTGAGGTGCGAGACGTCGGCGTAGGCGTAGAACGCGCCGTCCGCCGGGGCGACCTCGTCGATGCCCAGGTCCGCCAGCCCCCGGAGGAGCACGTCCCGGTTGAGCCGGTAGCCCTCCACCAGCCGCGCGGTCTGCGCGTACGACTCCGGCTCGAACGCCGCCACCGCCGCGTGCTGCGCCAGCGCGGGCGGGCAGAGGGTGAAGTTGCCGGTCAGGCGGTCGACGGCCCGGCGCAGCCGCGCGGGCAGCAGCATCCAGCCGAGCCGCCAGCCGGTCATCGCGAACGCCTTGGAGAACGAGTTGACCACGATCGCGTCGCGCGAGGTCTGCCAGGCGCTCGCCAGGGGCGTGCCGTAGCTGATGCCGTGGTAGATCTCGTCGCTCACCAGCCGGGTGCCGTGCTCCGCGCACCACTGCGCGAGCTGCTCGACCTCGTGGGGGAGCAGCACCGTCCCGGTCGGGTTGGCGGGACTGGCCACCACCAGGCCGTCCAGCGGGCCGGCTTCGTCCAGCATCGCCACCGTCGGCTGGAACCGGGTGTCCGGGCCGCACGGCAGCTCGACCACCTCGCAGCCCAGGGCGCGCAGGATGTTGCGGTAGGCGGGGTAGCCGGGCCTGGCCAGGGCGACCCGGTCACCCGCGTCGAACGCGGCCAGGAACCCGAGCAGGAACGCGCCGGACGAGCCGGTCGTCACCACCACGTCGTCCGGCGTGACGTCCAGCCCGTACTGGCGTTCGTAGTGGCCCGCCAGGGCAGTCCGCAGCTCGACGATGCCGAGTTGCTCGGTGTAGCCCAAGGGCTGCTCGCGCAGCGCCCGCTCGGCCGCCCGGAGCACCGGCGCCGGGGCCTGGCTCGACGGCTGGCCGGCGGCCAGCGAGACGACGTCCCCATGCGTCCGCTGCCGTCGTGCGGCGGCCGACACGATCTCCATGACGTGGAACGGCGGCACGTCCGCCCGTGCGGCTACACCCAGCATGCGTACAGGCTAATAGCCCTGGTAGCCGCCACCGCCCGCCATCGACTTCAGACCGGGGTGCCCCTCGAACCCGCCGTACCGCGAGAACGTGTAGCGGACGCCCGCGATGATGTTGTCCACCGGGTTCCAGATGTCGTCGTGGCCGGGCAGCTTGTGGGCCTGGAACGTCGGGTCGATGCACTGCATCAGGCCCTTGGACGGGGTGCCCTTGGCGGCGTTGGAGTCCCAGTCGTTGAGCGCGTGCGGGTTGCCGCCGGACTCCTTCTCGATGATCGTCCAGATCTCGTCGATGTTCTCCTCGGTCACCGGGATGCCGTTGGCCTGGAGGATCTTGATCGCCTCGCGGATCCACTGCTCGACGTTGCCGGGCGGCGGGCCGCTGCTCGGCGGCCCACCGCTGGAGCCGAGTCCACCCATGCCGCCACCGCCGCCGCCACCGGCACTTCCGCCGCCACCGCCACCGGAGCCACCGCTTTGGGAGCCCGAGCCGTTGCCCGACTGCTGGGGCTGGGACTGGGCCGGCGGGGACTCGGCCGACGACGGCTTCGTCTCCGGTTCGGGCGTCGGGTTCCAGGTGATCGGCTGACCGGGCGCGGGCACGAACGGCTGGGTGCCGGGGTCGGCCATGGTCGAGAACGCGGGCGTGATCGAGCCGGCCCGGCCCTGCAACGCGCCCAACGCGCCGCTCAACGCCTGCTCGGCCTGCTCGATCACCGGTCGCGCGTCACCCGCCGCTTCCGCGCACAGGGCGCTGATCGCGCTGTCGACGTCCGCCTGCGGCCTGCCGTGGTCCTGCGCGCGCAACTGCCGGACGCGGCCGAGCAGAGTCTCACAAATGCGCGTGATGGACGACTTCGCCGATTCGAGCGCGGCCGCGGCCGATTCGAGGTCGCCCGCCGCCGCGGTCAGCGCGTCGGTCAACGCGGTGCCGCCCTTGGTGAATTCGACCATGTAGGCGACGAATCCGTCCGCCGATCCGCCTTCCCACGCGCCGTCCAGCCGCCCGACGGACTGCTGGACCGTGTTGCCGGCATCGGCGCCCTTCGTGGCGGCCTGCTTCCAGCGGTCCGCGATCTCCTTGACCGCCTCCGGCCGGGCCGTCGCCACCTTGTCCGCCAGCTGCGCCAACGCCTGCCCGCCGGGCAGTCCCGCGACCTCGTCCACCGCGCTCATCAGCTCACACCGCCCGGAACGAGGCCGCGTTGGCGTCCTCGGTGTCGACCACCGCGGCCTGGACCGCGTCCAGCGCGCGCTCCACCTTGCCCAGCAGTGATTCGGCCGCCGCGAACTCGGCGCCGGCCTTCCCGTCGAGTTCGGCGGCGGCCGAGGAAAGACCGCCCGAATTCGCCAGCTTGCCGAAGATGTCCGGATCGGCGTAATGCCCGGAGAACCCGTCACCCACCGCGCCGAATTGACCTGCCTGTGCACTGACCGTGCTCCGGCACTGCTCCATCGCCTCGGCGTTGAACTTCGCGACCGCCATTCCTCGGATACTAGGGTTTCCGCGGCGCGCGCACCCCCGTTATGACCGGAGTCCAGCCAGTAGCGCGGCGATTCCCCGTCACAGTCGCACCGGGTCGAACGGCCCACCAGCGCACTCGCCAGGTCCGGCGCCGACTCGCGGACGGTGAGCACGTCGCCGGTCAGCACGCCGAGCACGCAGCCCGGCCGAGGCCGCGAGTGCCCGCACCGCCGAACCTCAACCGGAGGTCGGCCGAGCGCGGCGGGTTCGCGATGAGCTTGAACGCCACAGCGACCGCCCGGGTTCCGCCGGCTACACCTCTTGGACCAGTTCCCACACGCAGGACGCGAGCCGCGCGTTGTCGATCGGCGTGATGGTGCTCCAGCTCCGACCGTCCGAACTGGGCCGCACCTGGTGCAGGTAACGCCCGGACGGGGTGTCGTGCCAGGCCACCACGCGGTTCGCGCGCACCGGCGGACCGCCCTGCTGGGCGCGCTCGGCCCCGAACTGGCCACGGGTGCCCATCCCGTCGCACATGCCGGCCAGCTCCTGCGCGTCGCTCAACGGCAACCCCTGCCGCTCCAGCGCGAGCACCAGCTTCTCGGCGTCCCGCCCGGCTTCGTCGGACGCGGCGCGCAGCACCTCGTTCGGCAGGCTGATCGACCGCCCGTAGCCGGCGGGCATGTCACCGGTGACCGACACGGCGGCCTCGGCGAGCGCGCCGGCCCGTGACTCGATCAGCCACACCTCGTCCCCGTCGACCACGGCGAGGATGGCCTCTTCCCCGGCCGCCGCCGCGAGGCCCTTGATCTTGCGCCGGTCCACCCAGATCCAGATGTCCACGGAGACCTGGGGGTTGGCCAACAGGGCGAAGGCGTCCGCCAGCTCCGGCGTCAGCCTCCGCCCGTCGGCCAGTCCGCGTTCCTCCAGGGAGCCCCAGGCCTGCTCGACGAACACCGCGCGCTCGGTGTGCGTCACACCGGGGCTGGGCACGTCCAGCGCGACGTTGCGCCTGGTGAGCCGTTCGGCCTCCCACGCGACGTCGAACTCGAGCGTGGACAGGACGACGGTGCCCCCCGCGGTCACTTCTGCTCGAGCTCGTCGCCGATGACCGACTGCACGACCATCCGCTCATCACCGAAGACGTCGTCGGAGTCCACCCCGTACTTCCGGATGTGCTCCCCGTCCTCTTCCCCTTCACCGCTCTTGGCGGTGGCGGCGGGATGCAACATCGACCCGGCACCGGCCTTGCCCGCGACAGCGGCACCACCGGCGCCCGGCCGACCACGTGCCGGCTCGTCCGGGTCGATGGCCCCGATGGTGGCGGAGATCCCGGCCTTGCCGGACAACGGAGAGGCGCCGGGAACAGCGACCCCCTTGCCCGCGCCGGGCGCACCCTTGCCGCCACCGTGCGGCCCGTCGCCCGTCTTGCCACCGGGCACGGACGTCGAGGAGGGGTTCCGAACCACCTTCGCACCACGCGCGGCACCGGCCGCCAGGCCCAACGCCGTACCACCGGCGAGGCCGAGCCCGAGACCGAGCCCGAGACCGGAGGGCCCACCGGTCACCTTGCCGGGCAGGACGGGCCCGACCGGAGGCGTCCCGAACTGACCGGGCGAGTTCGGCGTGATACCGGTGGTGCCGCCGCCGGGCAGCTGCGTCGGGAGGCCCGCCGTACCGCCGGGAAGCTGACCGGGCAGGCCGCCACCGGGCAACGTGCCCGGCACGCCGCCGGACACACCACTGGGCACACCGCCGGTCACACCGGGGATGCCGCCGCTGAACTGCTGCACGGGAGCGACCGGCGTACTGACCGCACTGGACGTCGTGGTGACCTCGAAGCTCGACGGCTTGGTCATGCCCTGGTACTGGTTGAGCGAGTCACGGCTGGCGTCGACGTACTGGTCGAACCCGCGGATCACCTGCTCACGGGCCGCCTGCGTCTGCTTGACCTCTTTGGCGTGATCCGTCTCGTACCCGAAGAACCCACCGGCTTCGTCCCAGAAACTCGTCTCCGTGTCACCACGGAGGGCCTGCGGGTCCGGCATCGCGTTGCGGGACTGGCTGTACGACGCACCTTGGACCGCGGTCGCCTGCGAGTTCTGCTTGCCTGCCTCGTCGCCCTGCGTCGCCACGTCGGCGGAGACCGTCACGGCCTGGCCCGCGTTGTCGCCGGCCGCGCCCTGCCACTCGATGCCGAGCTTCCTCAGCTCGGTGCGCAGGGTCTCGTCCACCTCGGCGAGGCTGCCCGCCAACTGCCGCAGCGCGTGCGACGCGTTGCTGAACTGCTGAGCCGCGTCGCTGGTCGAGAACTTGACGACCAGATTGGCCAGGCCCGGGTTGTCATAGCCTTCGAAGCGGTGATCCTGAATCTGCCTGAAGCCCGTCACAGCTCCCCCTCACTTCAAAGTCTGCAGCGTCTTGAGCGCGGACTCGGCACCCTTGGCCGCGTTCTGGCACATCTCGTCTTGGGTGAACACCCTGGAATAAGGGAGGAACTGCACGAACAGCTGCTGCTCGTCCGCGACGTCGACCGCCACCGAGCACTCCAGCGTCGACGTTCCCTTCAACATGACCTGCGCAGCGGCGTAACCCGACACCTGCTTCGGGGCCACGTCGAGGTTGCTCGGACCGTCCCAGTGGTCGATGCCCTCGTTCGAGATCAGGGTGACGCGGTAGACGTAGGACTTCTCGGCATTGCTCGTGTAGGCGCAGGAGGGCGAGGTGGTGCCCTTCACGACTTCCGACGGGTCGCTCTCCGACTCGTCGATCTTGAGTTCCGTCTGCTGGGCGGCGGTGAGCGCCTTGCAGGGATCGATCCCGTCCAGCTTGATCTCCTTCGGACGCGCCGCAGGAGCCTTGGTGGAGGTCGACGGCGTGTCGGACGACCCGGTGTCCGACGTCACCGGTGTCGGCGTCCCCGTCGTCCCGCCCCCGGTCGTGCAGGCGCTGACCGCGGCCGCTGCGAGCAGAGCTGCGAAGACTCCCTTAGCCGGCCGCACGCGTCGACCCCATCGCAGCCTGGATCTCCTCTTCGGTGTGCCCGTACTGCACCGCGGCGGCCCGGAGCTGCGTGATGAGCCCGTGCAGGCTGTCCATGTACTCCGCGATCCGCTGGGCGTACGAGCCCTCGCCCTCGACCAGCCGGTCGTTCCACGCCGCCGCGATGTCGGAGTTCACGTCGTCCGCGTCGGCCAGTTGGACGCGCAGGTCGTCGCTCGCGTGGCGGTAGGCCTTCCGCAGGCTGTCGAGCTGGGCGTCGATGATGTGCCCGGCTTGCAGGACGGTGTCCTTGGTGACGTTGAACTTCTGCCCGGCCCCCGGCGAGTTGGCCACCGTGTCGTTGAGGCGCTTCTCCGCCGCGAACATGTCGCCGACCGCACGCCCGATGGCCCCGCCCACGCCGGCGACGGCTCCCAGTAGGCCGTTCTCCTCTGCCACGACGCCCATCCCCCGTACGGTCGGTAACGGATTGGTCCCGGTTCGCAGGCTACCAACGACCGCGTGAACCGGGTCTGAGGTTGGACGAAGTCGGGGGTGGGGTGGTTCCGCCCTCGCTCGGATGTCGTAGCGCAGGTGGCTGAACGGGGAGCCGGCAGGTGCGCGGGAAATCCCGGCGCACCTCCGGCGAAGAAGGCCTCAGACCTCGATCTTCCCGTTCGCCGCGCGCAACGCGATGTCCGTCCGGTGATGCGACCCGGTCAGGTGAACGGCGTCGACGCGGCGGTAAGCCTCGTCACGGGCGTCTGCCAGCGAATCACCCGTGCCGACGACGGACAGCACACGGCCGCCGGTCGAGACGACGGCGCCGTCCTCGCGGCGGCGGGTGCCCGCGTGCAGCACGCCTTCGGCGTCACCACCGGTGACGACGTCGCCCGTGCGGGGACGGCCTGGGTAGCCCTCGGCGGCGACGACGACCGTCACGGCGTAACCGTCGGCCCACTCCAGCGGCCCGACGGACGCCAGGGTGCCGTTCGCCGCCGCCAGGAACAGACCAGCCGGCGGCGTCCGGAGCAGCGCGACGACCGCCTGCGTCTCGGGGTCGCCGAACCGGCAGTTGAACTCGATGACCTGCGGCCCCGACGAGGTCAGCGCGAGACCCGCGTACAACAGCCCGGTGAACGGGGTGCCGCGCGCGGCCAATTCGTCCACCACCGGCTGCACGCAGGTCGACACGATCGTGGGCACCAGGTCGTCCGGCGCCCACGGCAGCGGCGCGTACGCCCCCATGCCGCCGGTGTTCGGCCCGGAGTCGTTGTCGCCGACGCGCTTGAAGTCCTGCGCGGGCAGCAGCGGCACCACGGTCGAGCCGTCCACCAGGCAGAACAGCGAGACCTCCGGACCGTCCAGGAAGGACTCCAGCAGCACCGGGTGGCCGTGGTCGAGCAGCGTCATGGCGTGCGCCCGCGCCACCGCGCGGTCGGAGGTGACGACCACGCCCTTGCCCGCCGCGAGCCCGTCGTCCTTCACCACCCAGCGGGGCCCGAAGTGGTTCAGTGCCGCGTCCAGCCGGGCCGGGTTGTCGACGACCTCCGACGTGGCCGTGGGCACGCCCGCCGCCGACATGACGTCCTTCGCGAACGCCTTGGAGCCCTCGATCCGGGCGGCCTCGGCGGACGGGCCGAAGCAGGGGATGCCGGCGGCGCGCACGGCGTCCGCCGCACCCGCCACCAGCGGCTGCTCCGGCCCGACCACGACGAGGTCGGCGTTCCACTCCTTGGCCAGCGCGGCGACCGCACCGGGGTCGCCGGCGTCGACCCCGTAGATCTCCGCCAGGCCCGCGATACCGGCGTTGCCGGGTGCGCAGGCCAGCGCGATCACCGAAGGATCCCGCGACAACGCGAGGACGAGGGCATGTTCACGGGCGCCAGACCCGATGACCAGGACACGCACGGTGGAGCAGCCTAGATGACCCCGCCGGTCAGCCGCCGAACGCGTCCAGCGAACCGGCGTGCAGCGGCACGGGGTCGGTCAAGGCGGCCTTCTCCTCGACGATGTCCCGGGCGGCCGGGTGGACCTTCTCCAGGTCGGCCTTCTTGTCGAACACCAGCTTGGTGATGGCGCACGCGTTGGCGTCCGGGAAGTCCGCCTTCACCAGCAGGACGTTCGGCACGACGACCGTCGGCACGTCGGCGGCCTGCCCGTAGGTGGCGGCCGGGATCGTGCCCTTGTCGTAGACCGGGTTGACCTCCTTCAGCTTCGGCAGCAGCGGCGTGATGTCGATGAACCTGACCTGGTCCTTCAGCGACGTGGTGAGGTCGGTGATCTGCGCCGTCGGCAGCCCGCCGGACCACACCAGCCCGTCGAGGCTGCCGTCCTTCATCCCGTCGGCGGTCTTGGCGAGGTCGAGCCGCTGCGCCTCGACGTCCTTCTCGGGGTCCAGCCCGGCGGCGGCGAGCAGCCGGTTCGCGATGACCTCGGTGCCGGACTTGGGCGACCCGGTGGAGATCCGCTTGCCCTTCAGGTCCGCGATCGAGTTGATCCCGCTCGACGCGCGCACCACGACCTGCGTGTAGTTCGGGTACAGCCGGGTCAGGGCCTGCACCTGCTGCGGCTTGCCGTCGAACGCGCCCTTGCCGTTGACCGCGTCGGCGGCCGTGTCGGCCAACGAGAACGCCACGTCGTAGTCGCCCGCGACCAGTTGCTGGATGTTCTGCACCGACGCCCCGGTCTCGGCGGCGGTCGCCTTCAGTTTGGTGTTGTCGCTGATCAACTTCGCCAGCCCGCCACCGACGACGTAGTAGACGCCACCGGAGTTGCCGGTCGCGATGGTGATCCGCCCTTCCGCGGCCTCGCAGGCGGCACCGGTACCCGTGTCGGACGCAGCCCGCTTCCCACCACACCCGGCCGCGACCAACGCGACCGCGAGGATGGCGACCGGGACCTTCCAGCTACGCATCTTGTTCCTTTCCCCGCAGGAGGATCTTGGGCAGGAGCAGGTGCACGGCCACCGCGGCCAACAGGAACCCCAGGCCGATGGCGACGGTGACCGGTTGCAGGTAGAGCAGGGCGACCGCGGCGGGCAGGCACAGCACCCGCTCCGGCCACCGCGCCGGACCGAACAGCCACCCGCCGGTGAGCGCGGCCAGCGCCGCGACACCCACCGCCGAGACGGCGAAAACCCAGACGGAGTCGACGAACGACCCGCGCAACAGCAGTGCCGAACCGTTGTCGGTGAGGACGAAGGCGAGCGGCACGAGGAAGGCGGGCAACGTGTACTTCCACGTCCGCCACATCGTCTTCATCACGTCGCCACCGGTGATGGCGGCGGCAGCCACCGCGGCCAGCGCGGTCGGCGGCGTCACCTCGGACAGAACGGCGTAGTAGAAGATGAACATCGCCGCTTCTTCCCGCGCCACACCGAGTTCGATCAGCGCAGGCCCGATCACGACCCACGAGATGATGAACGACGCGGTGACCGGCACGGCGAGCCCGAGCACACTGACCGCGACCGCCGCCAACACCACCGTCACGAACAGCACGACGGTCGGGTTCGACGACACGAACTCCGCGATGTCGACGAGGGCGGCAGCCAACTTAATCCCCAGCCCGGTCTTGGTGATCGTCGAGGTGATCACCCCGGCGGCAGCGCACACCGCGATGACCGGCAACGCGCTACGCACGCCGAGCGACAACGAATCCGCCATCGCCCGCATCCAACCCCGCACGTCACCTCGTTGCGCCACAAGGGCGAACACCGCGGCAACCCCGGTGGCGTAGACCACGGCCGAGTACACCGGGATGTCCATCGCGAGGAACACGACGATCACACCCAGCGACAAGAAGTGGTAGCCACCGCGCTTCAGCAACGCCCACGGGCTCGGCGCGTCGATGTCCACCGGCTTCGCCCCGAACCGACGAGCGTCGATCTCGACGGCGAGCGCAATCCCGAGGTAGTAGAGCAAAGTGGGCAGGATCGCCCAGATCAGCACCTGGAGGTACGAGGTCTCCAGGAACTCGGCGATGATGAACGCGGCGGCGCCCAGCGTAGGCGGCGACAGGATCGCCCCGATGCCCGACGCGGCGAGCAACCCACCCGCGCTCTCCCTGGGGTAGCCCGCTTTCTTCAACATCGGCCACGTGACGGCACCCAGCGACACCGTCGTGGCGGTCCCCGACCCCGACACCGTCCCGAGCAGGAAACCGGCCGTGGCCGCAGTACGCCCGGGCGCGGTCCGCGACTTCCGGAACGCCGAGAAACTGATGTCCACGAAGAACGTCCCGGCCCCCGACGCGTTGAGCACCGACCCGTAGATCGTGAACAACACGATGTAGGTGGCCGCAACGTCCAACGGCGTCCCGTAGAACCCGGTCGCATCGTTGTAGAACCCGTTGATGATCTGCCCGAAGTCGACCCCGGCGTGGGAGATGTCCCAAGACGGCGGCAAGTACCCGCCGTAGTAGGCAAAAACGACGAACCCCACACACACCACCGGAAGCACCCACCCGGTAGTGCGACGGCAGGCCTCCAAGATCAACAAAAGGAGGACGGTCCCCGCCACGACGTCCAGGTCGGTCAACTGCCCCTGACGGTCCAGGAAGGCGTCGAACCCCCCGAACAAGGGGTACGCCCCGACCAGGAACGCCGCCCCGGCCAACACCCAGTCCACCGGCCCGGGATCCTCACGCCCGCCGCGCTTCCCCCGGTAGCAGAGGAAGACCAACGGCAACGTGACGGCGAGGAAGATGACCAGGTAGTACTGCCCGCCCTCGCTGAACGGCCAGAACACCTGCTTCACGACGAGCAGCGAAACCGCCAGTCCCGCCGCCCAGACCCCCGACTCCCACCGCCGCGACAACACCCGCGACGGCCGTTCCTCGTCATACTCGGCAATGAGCTCGGCAACATCGGCCTGCGACTTGGTCGACACGCGCACCCCTTCGTGTCGCGCTTGATCCGTGCCCAACCGAAGCTACTTGTGCCCCCAGTCACACCCATAGCCCAACCGTCTAAAGGGACTGTAAAGACCCAGATCGCCCCGAGCCCGAGCCGCGCACACCCCCACCCCTGCGTGTCATCCCCGTATGGCCTGCCCGTCCGGCGAGGACGCCCTTACGCCCTTCAGACGAGGCCTCGTCCGGCGAGGACGCTTTCTGTCCTTCATCCCCGCCCCTCACCCACCCCGCACTCACACCACCCGCCCGTCCTCGAAACACCACCGCCACTCCTCCCCGGGCTCGAACGACCGCATCACCGGATGCCCCGACCCGTGAAAATGCGCGGTCGCATGCCGACGCGGACTCGAATCGCAGCAGGCCACGTGCCCGCAGGACAGGCACATCCGGAGGTGGGCCCAGTTGTGCTCACCCGCGGCCAGGCAGTCGGCGCACCCCTCGATGGTGTCCGGGGAGACCGACGCGGGCAGGTCGGCGACGTGAGGACAGGTCATACCCGCCATCATCACGCAAGATTGCGCCATGCACGGACCGGAACTGCTGCTCCTCCTCGTCGGCGCGCTGCTCGTCACCGCCGTCGCCAAACGGCTGTTCGCACCGGCCCCGCTCGTCCTGGTGGCAACCGGCCTGGCGGTGTCCTTCATCCCCGGGCTGCCGGAGTTCGCGCTCGAACCGGAGCTGATCCTGGTACTGGTCCTGCCGCCGCTGCTCTACTCGGCCGCGTTGGACAGCTCGTACCACAACATCCGCGCCAATCTTCGCCCGATCGGGCTACTGGCGGTCGGCCTGGTGATCGCCACCACGGTCGGCGTCGGCTGGGTCGCCCACCTCGTCCTCCCGCAGCTCTCCATCCCCGCCGCCCTGGTCCTCGGCGCGGTGGTGGCCCCGCCGGACGCCGTCGCGGCGGTGGCCATCGGCAGACGTCTCAACCTGCCGCGCCGCACCATGACCCTGCTCACCGGCGAGAGCCTGATCAACGACGCCACCGCCCTCACCGTCTACAAGGTCGCCATCGCGGCCACCCTCGGCGCCACCGCGACCTGGGTGGACGGCACCCGCACGTTCATCATCGGCGCGGGTGGCGGCGTGCTCGTCGGGCTGGCGATCGGCTTCGCCGTCCGTTGGCTCCGGGACCGCCTGGACGACGGCGTGATGGAGAGCTCGCTCGGCATGCTGGTGCCGTTCGGTGCCTACCTGTTCGCCGAGGAACTCGGCTCCTCCGGCGTCCTCGCGGTCGTCGTGGCCGGCCTCTACATCGGCCACCACGCACCGCGCAGCTCCTACTACACCCGCCTGCAGGACACGGCCGTCTGGCGATCCGTGGACGTCCTGCTCGAAGCCTTCGTCTTCGCCCTCATCGGTCTGCAGCTCAAGAACATCGTCCTCGACGTGGACATCACCGCAGACCTCGTCCGGGCAGCCGCCGCCGTGCTGGCGGCGACGATCGCGGTCCGGTTCCTGTGGATGTACCCGGCCGCCTACATCCCCCGCTTCCTCTCCAAGCGCATCCGCCAGAAGGAGCCGGCCCCCGGCTGGCGGGGCATCACGGTCCTGTCCTGGGCCGGTATGCGCGGCGTGGTGTCGCTGGCCGCCGCCAGTGCGCTGCCGCTGGAGCTGCCGGGCCGCGACGTGATCGTGTTCTGCGCCTTCGTCGTCACGGTCGGCACCCTCCTCCTGCAAGGCCTGTCACTGCCCTGGGTGATCCGCAGACTGGGCGTCAAGGGCGACGAGGAACGGGCGGACGCGCTGGCCGAGGCCCAGGTGCAGCACGCAGCCGCCCAAGCGGCCGTGAACCGCCTGGACGAGATGACCGAGAACGACGACCACACCCCGGGACACGTCGTGGACCGCCTGCGCATCATGGCCGAGCACCGGGGCAACGCGGCCTGGGAACGGCTCGGCCGCCAGGAGGACGAGAGCCCCGCCGCGTCCTACCGCCGGCTGCGCCGCACCATGCTGGAAGCCGAGCGCCAGGTCTTCGTCGAGGCCCGCGACAACGGGCAGATCGACGACGAGGTCCTGTTCCGCGTGCTGCGCGAGTTGGACTTGGAGGAAGCGGCCATATCCAGGGAGTGACAGTCACCCACGCGTTCACCAGGACGTGTTCCGCACTTCACCCTACGGTGACGAAGGCTTCGCGGCACGCAACGAGGCTGCCGCGCGTCTGGTTCGCGGAACAGGGAGGTCGGCGATGGTGCGGACGAGGATCGTCTGGGCGGCGCTCGCAGCGCTCGCGGTGGCCGGGGCGGTGACCATGCCCTCGGCGGCGGCGCGCGACGACAGCACCGCGGCGGCGCACCGGCCGAAGGGTCCGATCGTCATCGGCCACCGGGGCGCGTCGGGCTACCGACCCGAGCACACGCTCGCCGCGTACGAACTGGCGGCGCGGATGGGCGCGGACTACGTCGAGCCCGACCTCGTGTCCACGAAGGACGGCCAGCTGGTCGCCCGGCACGAGAACGAGATCGGCGGCACCACCGACGTCTCCACCAAGCCGGAGTTCGCGGCGCGCAAGACGACCAAGGTCATCGACGGCGCGCCCATCACCGGCTGGTTCACCGAGGACTTCACGCTCGCCGAGCTGAAGACGTTGCGCGCCAAGGAGCGCATCCCGGACACCCGGCCGCGCAACACCCTCTACGACGGCCGCTACGAGATCCCCACCCTCCAGGAGGTCGTCGACCTCTCCCGCCGGCTGTCCCGCGAGCTCGACCGCGAGATCGGCATCTACCCGGAGACCAAGCACCCCACCTACTTCCAGGACGTCAAGCTCGCCCTGGAGCCCAAGCTGGTGGACGTGCTCAACCGCAACGGCCTCAACCGGCACGGCGCGAAGGTCTTCGTGCAGTCCTTCGAGGTGGCCAACCTGAAGGCCCTCAAGAAGCACCTGCGCGTGCCCCTCGTCCAACTGGTCAACTCCTCCGGCGCGCCCTACGACTTCGTCAAGGCCGGCGACAAGCGCACCTACAGCGACCTGGTCACGCCGGACGGCCTGCGGGAGATCCGCACCTACGCCGCCGGCATCGGCGCGGCCAAGGACCGCGTCATCCCGCGCAACGCCCAGGGCTTCCTCCAAGCCCCGACCACGCTGGTCAGGGACGCCCACGTGCGCGGCCTGATCGTGCACGCCTGGACGTTCCGCAACGAGAACACGTTCCTGCCCGCGGACTTCCGCACGTCGACCGACCCGGCCGCGTACGGCCGGGCCTTCGACGAGTACGCGAAGTTCTACGCGACCGGCCTGGACGGCGTCTTCGCCGACAACCCCGACACCGCCGTGGAAGCCCGCCCGACCCGCTGACCCCACGCCGTCACGGCGGAAGTCGCGACCACTCGACCCAGCCGCCTCGGCACACCAACCCTGATCTCCCGGCGATCGGCGATCGCCGGGAGATCCCACCCCCGATCACCGATCATCGACCACCGGGAGATCACTGATCACCGGGGATTCACGCTCGAACCACCACCGGCTCCAACGCGACCTCGCCCTCACCAGGAAGCCCCGACGACCCGACACACCCACGCCGAACCAGTTCCGGCCGCACACCCTCCCCGAACCAGTACGCCTCCTCCAAGTGGGGATACCCGGACAACACGAACTCGTCGATCCCCAACGAGTGGTACTCCTCGATCAGATCCGCGACTTCCGCGTGGCTGCCCACCAGAGCGGTCCCCGCCCCACCGCGCACGAGCCCGATCCCCGCCCACAGCCCGGGGTGGATCTCCAACCCGCGCACACCCTTGGACAGGTCCCCGCCGTGCAGCGCCACCATCCGCTGCTGCCCCACGGACTGGCTGGCCCGCAACTGCGCCTGCGCCCGCTCCACCTGCACCGGGTCCAGCGCCTCCAGCAGCTTCTCCGCCTCGCGCCAGGCCTCGGCCGAGGTGTCCCGGCTGATGGTGTGCAACCGGATGCCGAACCGGATGGGCCGATCCCCGGCCAGCGCCCGCACCCGCGCGATCTTCTCCGCCACCGACGCCGGCGGCTCGCCCCACGTCAGGTACACGTCCGCCCGACGGGCCGCCACCGGCAACGCGGCGTCCGACGACCCGCCGAAGTAGACCGGCGGCACCGGCGAAGGCGCGGCCAGCGCCGTCGCCCCGGCCACCTGGTAGTGCGTCCCGGAGAAGTCCACCGGCCGCCCGGACCACACCGCCCGCACGACGTGCAGGAACTCGTCGGTCCGCTCGTAGCGCTGGTCGTGGTCCAGCCAGTCCCCGAACCGCTGCTGCTCGATCGAGTCGCCACCCGTGACCACGTTCAGCAGCAGCCGGCCACCCGAGATCCGCTGGTAGGTGGCCGCCATCTGGGCCGCCAGCGTCGGCGAGATCACGCCGGGCCGGAACGCCACCAGGAACTTCAACCGCTCGGTGCGGGCGATCAGCGCCGCCGTGGTCAGCCAGGCGTCCTCGCACCAGGTGCCGGTCGGCGTCAGCACGCCCTCGAACCCGTTGCGCTCGGCGGCGACCGCGACCTGCGCCAGGTAGTCGATGTCCGGGCCGCGCTGGGCCGGCCCGCCCAGCGACCTGTTGGCGTGGAAGCGCTCCACGACCGTCCGCCCGTCGCCCGAGGTGGGCAGGAACCAGTGCAGCACCACGCTCATGACAGTTCTCCCTGGAAGCGCGTGTCCACGAACTTCTCGAAGTCCACCTCGCCGGGCAACGTGCCGTCCGCGCTGAACGCGTCCGCCAGCTGCTGCTCGGACGCGATCACCGCGTCGTCCAGCTTCACCGGCAGGTCCGCACCCCGCTCCACGGCCGCCCGCGCCACCTCGGGCTTCAGCCCGGTCTCGGCGGCCCACGCCGTCGCCCACTCCTCGCGGTGCGAGTCCGCCCACCGCTGCGCCTTGGCCACCCGGATCAGCAACTCCCTGATGGCCCCGGTCTTCCCCGGATCGTCCAGCGCCGCCTTGCCCGCCACCTGGAACGTGTAGCCGTTGGCGGTCCCACGACCGTCCGCGAGCACCCGGGCACCGGATTCCAGCAACGCCTGCGACGTGTAGGGATCCCACACCGCCCACGCGTCGACCCGCTTCTGCCGGAGCGCCGCGTAGGCGTCCGACGGCTGGAGGAAGTTCAGCGTCACGTCCTTGGTGCTCAACCCCGCCGCGCTCAACGTGGTCAGGACCTGGCCGTGCGCCGAACTTCCCTTCGCCACCGCGATGCTCTTCCCCCGCAACTCCGCGACCGAGCTCAGCGGCGAGCCGTCCGGCACCAGGATCACGTCGCTCTCGACGTTGCCCTTGGCGGAGTAGACGACCGCGATCCTGGCGTTGGCGGCGGCGGCGAAGATCGGCGGCGTGTTGCCCACCGCGCCGATGTCGATCGCCCCCGCCGACGCCGCCTCCAGCAGCGGCGGCCCGGAGGTGAACGTGGACCACTCGATCCGGTGCGGGAAGTCCTCCAGCAGTCCGGCCGCGGTCAGCAGCGTCTTGACGTTGCCCTTCTGGTCGCCCACCTTCAGCACGACCTCCCCGGACGACGACGCCGAGCCGCAACCGGCCGACACCAGCACCGCCACGACCAACGCGCTAAGCAGCTTCGACATCGTCCACTCCCAGGTCGGCGAGCACTTCCACCCGCAGGTCCACGAAGGACGCCCGCCGGCGGGGGCGCGGCAGGTCGACCCGGTGCTCGGCGACGATCCGGCCCGCCTCCAGCACGACCACCCGATCGGCCAGCAGCAGCGCCTCGTCCACGTCGTGCGTCACGAACAGCACCGAAGGCCGGTGTTCCCGCCACAGCTGTTCCACCAGCCGGTGCATCGCCGACCGCGTCAACGCGTCCAGCGCGCCGAACGGCTCGTCCAGCAGCAACAGCTCCGGCTCGCGCACCAGCGCCCGCGCCAGGGACACCCGCTGCGCCTCACCACCGGACAGCGTCAACGGCCAGGCGTCGGCGTGCGACTCCAACCGCACCTCGGCCAGCGCCTTCTCCGCCACCGCGCGGCCGTCGACCCCGTGCAGCCCCAACGAGATGTTGCGCCACACCCGCCGCCACGGCAGCAGCCGGGGTTGCTGGAACGCCATGGAAACCTTGTCCGGCACCGAGAACGCGCCCTCGACCTCCGCGTCCAGCCCGGCCAGGATGCGGAGCAGCGTCGACTTGCCGCACCCGCTGCGCCCGAGCAGCGCCACGAACTCGCCGGGCGCGATCTCCAGGTCCAGCCCGTCCAGCACCCGCCGGGTGCCGAACTCCTTGGCCAGACCGCGAATGCTCACCGCGCCCGCCACCGCAGCACCCTCCTCTCCAGCCCGCGCACCAGGGCGTCGGTGGTCAGCCCGAGCAGCGCGTAGACCGCCAGCCCCACCACGACGACGTCCGTGCGCAGGAACTCACGGGCGTTGTTGATCAGGAACCCGATGCCCGCGTCCGCGTTGATCTGCTCGCCGACGATCAGCGACAACCACGCCGTGCCGAGCGCGATCCGCAGTCCCACCAGGGTCTGTGGCACCGCGGAGGGCAGCACCACGTGCGCGATCCGCTCGAACCGCGAGAACCCCAGCACCCGCGCGGCTTCCAGCAGCGCCGGGTCGGCCTGCCGGATGCCCGCGTGCAGGTTCAGGTACAGCGGGAACGCCACGCCGGCCGCGACCAGCGCCAGCTTGGGCTCCTCGCCGATGCCGAACCACAGGATGAACAGCGGGATCAGCCCCAGGTGCGGCAACGTGCGCAGCATCTGCACGGGCGGGTCCAGCAGCCGTTCGCCCCAGCGGGACAGGCCGGACGCCAGCCCGAGCGCGCCGCCGACCAGCGTGCCGAGCACGAACCCGACCGCGACCCGGCTCGACGACACCAGGAACGCGTCGACCAGCGAGCCGTCCAGCACGAGTTCGTAGCCGGACACGAACACGGTCAGCGGCGAGGCGAGCTTGTCGGGCGGCAGCACGCCGGCGCTGCTCGCCGCCTGCCACAGCAGGACCAGGCCGACCGGGCTCAGCCACCGGGCGACGTCGGGCCGTCCGCGTGGTCTGCCGGATCGGTTCCTGCGTTGTTTTCCGGACTGCTTCTCGGCGGGTGCGCGCGAGGTGGCGACTGTTTCCGGGCGCGCGACGACACCCGCGGTGGAAATCGACACGATTTCTCCGTGGGACAACGAAAATCGGGCAGGGGACGAGTGGTTGTCAGCGCGTGCGACAGATCGCGCTCGCCTGCCGCCGGAGGTCGACGTGCAGGCGGGCGACCAGGATTTCGCGCCCACTCATGAGCCCGAGTTTTCGGGGCGGGCCGGGAGAAGTCAACGGGTGGACGGTGCCGTCCCGGATGATGAAAGTGCCTCCGGTACCGACATCATCGGCACCGGAGGCACTTCGCGCGAAAGGCCGCCGGCTGATCGGTGCCGGCTCCGCGGTGCGGGATCAGGCCAGCATGTCGTGCCGCACGATCGTCTGGTCGCGCCCCGGGCCGACGCCGATGGCCGAGATGCGCGCGCCCGAGATGGACTCCAGGTGTTCCACGTACGCGCGGGCGTTCGCGGGCAGCTCCTCGAACGTCCGGCAGTGGCTGATGTCCTCGAACCAGCCGGGCAGCTCCTCCAGCACCGGAACGGCGTGGTGCACGTCGGTCTGCGTCATCGGCATCTCGTCGACGCGTTGGCCGTCGATCGTGTAGCCGACGCAGACCGGCACCTTCTCCAGGCCCGACAACACGTCCAGCTTGGTCAGGAAGTAGTCGGTGATGCCGTTGACCCGCGACGCGTACCGCGCGATCACCGCGTCGAACCAACCGGTGCGCCGCGAACGCCCCGTGGTGACGCCGAATTCGCCGCCGGTCTTGCGCAGGTGCTCGCCCATGTCGTCGTTGAGCTCGGTCGGGAACGGGCCGGAGCCGACGCGGGTGGTGTACGCCTTGAGGATGCCGATCACGGTGGTGATCCGGGACGGCCCGATGCCCGAGCCCGCGCTCGCGCCGCCGGACGTCGGGTTGGACGACGTGACGAACGGGTAGGTGCCGTGGTCGACGTCGAGCAGGGTGCCCTGCGAGCCCTCCAGCAGCACGGTCTCGCCGCGCTCCAGCGCCTGGTTGAGCAGCAGCCGGGTGTCGGCGATGCGGGAGGCGAACTTGGCGCCGTGCTCCAGCACGCTGTCCACCACCTGCTCGGGGTCGAGCGCCTTGCGGTTGTAGACCTTGACCAGCATCTGGTTCTTCAGGTCCAGCGCGGCTTCCACCTTCTGCCGCAGGATCTTCTCGTCCAGCAGGTCCTGCGCGCGCACGCCGACCCGGGCGATCTTGTCCTGGTAGCACGGCCCGATGCCGCGGCCGGTGGTGCCGATCTTGGCCTTGCCGAGGTACCGCTCGGTGACCTTATCGATCGCCACGTGGTAGGGCATGATCAGGTGCGCGTCGGCGGAGATCAGCAGGCTGGAGGTGTCCACGCCCTGCTGCTCCAGGCCGGCCAGCTCCTCCAGCAGCACGCCGGGGTCGACCACCACGCCGTTGCCGATCACGCTGGTGACGCCGGGGGTGAGGATGCCCGAGGGGATCAGGTGCAGGGCGAACTTCTGCCCGTCGGGCAGCACCACGGTGTGCCCGGCGTTGTTGCCACCCTGGTAGCGGACCACCCACTGGACGCGCTCACCGAGCAGGTCGGTGGCCTTGCCCTTGCCCTCGTCGCCCCACTGGGCGCCGATCAGCACTACGGCCGGCATGTGAAACTCCAAGCGGTTCGACGGGTAAGAGCGGAGCCTACGACGGCGCAGCCGTCACTTGCCGGTGGTTGAGGGTAGACCAGGAGATGAAAGTGCGCGGAATCGTGTTGGCCTGCGGAAACCCGCAGTCGCCGGTGATCACTGACGGTGACCGGTTCGAGGTGCGCCAGGTGCCCTCCAGGCCCGGAAAAGCCGAGGTGGACCCGGTTTTCCCGGATTTGGGTGATGGACGTCTCATCGTGCACGGCACCGACGCCGACCTGAACGCCGTGGTGCTGCGGCTGCTGCGGACGGAGCGCCTGGCCGACGTCGCGGTCGGGTACGTGCCGGTGGACCCGGGCTCGGACGTGGCCCGGGTCTGGGGCCTGCCCACCGATCCCGGCCGCGCACTGGACCTCGCCCTCTCCGGCGATCCCGACCGCGTGTCACTCGTCCGGGACGACGTGGGCGGCGTGCTGCTCGGCCTCGGCTCGCTCGGCCCGGTGCGCGGCGTGGGCTACGCGGACGACACGGTGGTGCTGCGCGGGCAGGCGAGCCGGCTGGAGGTGACGCCCGATCCGGACAACGGGCTCGGCCTGTTGGTGAGCGTGATCCACAAAAGGCTGTTCACCCGGAAGGTGACCACGACCGAGGGGCGCGCGTTCCAACTCGGCTGCCTGCCGGTCCAGGTGACGTTGGACGGCGTGGCGCACCCGCGTCCGATGGGGAAGTGGACCTGGTACCGCCACACGGAGGATCTTCGACTGGTGCGCGGATTGCAGTAACAAATCGTTTGTCCATAAGCCATTCGAGGGTCACCCGTAGGCATTGAGAAGGTAGGAAAATTAGCCCAAGGTAATTCCGACAGCTTCCAACTAGGAAGGTCGGAATTATGTCAATGGTCAACAAAGCCGCGCGATTCCCGATCCCCCTGCTCCTGGCTGGTGCGCTCACCCTCGGCTTGGCCACGCCCGCCGTGGCCACGCCGCCCGGCATCCCCAGCGCCGCCACCGCGAACTCCGAGCTGGCGTCGCTGACCGTCGCGGCCGAGGGCTCGATGACGGGTTACTCGCGCGAGCAGTTCCCGCACTGGACCACCGTCTCCGGGGCCTGCAACACCCGTGAGACGGTGCTCAAGCGGGACGGCACGAACGTCGTCACCGACTCCGCCTGCGCCGCCACCTCCGGCCGTTGGTACAGCCCCTACGACGGGGCCACCTGGAGCGCCGCGTCCGATGTGGACATCGACCACGTCGTGCCGCTCGCCGAGGCGTGGCGGTCCGGCGCGGCGTCGTGGGCGACCTCGCGCCGGCAGTCGTTCGCCAACGACCTGGCCGGGCCGCAGCTGATCGCCGTGACGGACAACGTGAACCAGGCCAAGGGCGACCAGGACCCGGCCCAGTGGAAGCCGCCGCTGACCTCGTACTGGTGCACCTACGCCAAGATGTGGGTACACACCAAGTACCGGTGGGGGCTCAAGGTGAACTCCACCGAGAAGACCGCGTTGCAGTCCATGCTCGGAAGGTGCTGATGGCCGACTACTCGTCCCCACTCGTGGCCGGGCCCGGTGGCGTGATGACCGACGAGGTCGGCGTCGTCACGGGCGACTTGGAGCTGCGGACCACGCTGGTGAACGGCGTGCTGCGGGCCAAGGTGCGCTACGAGGGCGCAGACGAGTGGTACGCGGTCACCGGAGCCTCTTGCCGAATCAGAGACCCACGCGACCACGCAGCCGTGCACCAGGTACTCCTCGGCGTACTGAACCGACCCCTCGGCTGACTCCACGCCCCTTCGCCCCATCCGACCCACGCGCCGCTACACAGGTCAGGCGGCACCTCGACGCACACCTGTGCCTTCGTGTTCTCCCCGTATGGCCTGCCCGCAGGGCTACCGCGCTTGTCCAGGGAGGTCAAGCACGCTTTCCGCTTGACCTCCCTGGACAAGGGTGGTGGTCTTTGACAGGCCATGCGGGGAGAACACGACCGCCCTTCGTTTTTCCTCCCCCGGAGGTCTGCCCAGCGGCGAGCGTCGCTTTTGGTTTTGATCTGCGGGCCAGAAGCGATCAAGATCCAAGTCGCCGACCGATCCCGCTGAAGGATTAAAAGAGTCCTCGCCGGACGGGCAGACCCCCAAGGAGTGGGGAAGTGCTTCGTGCCCTCCCCGTACGGCCTGCCGGAGGCAACCACCCTTGGGTTGGTGGTGCAAGCGGTGAAGTGTGCTTGCACCACCAACCCAAGCGCGGTCGGGCTTCGCCCAGGCCGTACGGGGAGAACACGAAGCACACGTGTGCGCTGGAGCGCAGCCAGAGCGCCGGAGCCCAAGAGCGCCGGAGGGCGGCCCGCGTGAGAGAAGCTAGGTGTCGGTGCCGGTCTTGCGGGTCAGCGGAGGCAACGACTCCGCCGCCTCGGCACGGGTCATACCGGTGGCCTGCAACAGATCCACCGCGATGGAACGGACCTGCGCCAGCACCACCTTGGTGGAGAACCCCTCACCGCCCAGTTGGTGGGCGGTGGCGACCCTCACCGCGTCCCGGACCGACGCGCGTGCCTGTGTCGGCTCCTCGCCGCGCGCCAGCTCGGTGCGCAGCAGGTCGACGGCATCCGAGTACTGCCGCAGCACCGCCGGCAGGATCTCGGGCATCCGCTCGCCGTGCCGCAACCCCGCCAACGCCCGCCGGGCGAGCACCCGCGCGTTGCGCAGCGCGTAGTCGATCGGTGCGGCGGTGGCCTGGTAGCGGCCGAGTTCGTTCCGCCGCCGCCAGCGGATCGGCGCGATGGTCGCGATCTCACCGCCGGTCTGCAGAGCGGTCTTGAACTCGTCCACGGCGTCCTGGCTGCCGCGCAGCCGTGCGAGCACCCCCGCCGCCCGCACGGTGTCGTCCTCCTCCACCGCCTTGGCCACGCCCCGCAGCGCGGTCGTCAGCTCGCCGAACACGGCCTTGGCCTGCCGGTGCGCCACGGTCAGCGGGTTCGCGGGCAGCAGCGCCGTCACCGCGAGCCCCACCAGCCCGCCGACCAGCGCGTCCACCATCCGGTCCAGGCCGCCGCCCGCGCTGGGCGGCAGCAGGGTGGCCACCAGCACCGCGGACGAGGCCGACTGCAACGCGATCACCGCGCCGCCGTCCAGCAGCACCGCCGTGGACATGGCCAGCGCCACGACCAGCGCGATCTGCCACGGCCCGGAGCCGATCAGCGAGATCAGCACGTCGCCGACCCCCACCCCGACGGAGACGCCGACCACCAGCTCCACCACCCGGCGCAGCCGCTGCCCGAGCGACACGCCCAGGCACACCACGGCCGCGATCGGCGCGAAGAACGGGTGCGGGTGCCCCACCAACGTGTTCGCGACGAACCAGGACAGGCCGGCGGCGAGCGCGGCCTGCACGATCGGCAAGGCCGTGCTCTGCCACCTCTTCAGCCTGCGCGCGAGCTCGTCGCGCACGGCCCCCACTCGGCTCAGCCCAAGCCGAGCGCGGCGGGGGCGGCCGGGTCGCTGTCGGCCAGGAACTTCCGGCAGCGCTCGTACTCCTCGGTCTCGCCGATCTCGTCGGCGGCCCGGGCCAGTGCGCCGAGCGCGCGCAGGAAGCCCTGGTTGGCCCGGTGCGACCACGGCACCGGGCCGAAGCCCTTCCAGCCCGCCCGGCGGAGCTGGTCGAGACCGCGGTGGTAGCCGGTGCGGGCGAACGCGTAGCCGGCGACCGGGTCGCCGGTCTGCAGGGCGCGCTCGGCGAGCAGCGCCCAGGCCTCGCTGAAGTCGGGGTAGGCACGGACGATCTTCGCCGGATCGGTGCCCGCCTCGGCGGCGGCCTGCGCCTCCGGCCGGTCGGGCAGCAGCGTCGGGTCAGGGCCGAGCAGGTTTTCCATGTGCTCAGGATAGGAATACCCGGGCCACGGCAGCGACCAGAGCCAGGACCAGCGCGGTCACCACGATCCCGGCGACGACCTTCTTGCCCATGGGCGGCACTCCTCGGTGTTCTCAGCGAACTCTCAGGCCCGCACCCTGCCGTGCTGGGCCGAACAGAGCAACCAGCGTCACCCGTTGGCACCAGTGCTACGAGGAATGTGCTGGTCACCACCGCCCCTTAGGGGACATTCCGAGAAAAACCAGGGCAGTCCGCCCTTCCCGACCGTCCACCCGGGACGCATCATGGGCGGGTGAAAACGGGGGTTACCGATCGTGTCGCGCAATTCCGCGACCAGTACTGGGACCGGGGCGAGCCGGGGCGGGACACGCCGCCCGCGCTGGTCTCCGGCCTGTACCGGCTGTGGCTGCTCGGCCTGCTGCTCAAGCTGCTCGGGTCGTCCTGGGACGTCGCCTGGCACTTCAAATGGCTGCGCGACGAACTGGCGCCACCGCACCTGATCAACACCATCGGCACGGTGATCGTGGTGGGGCTGACGCTGTTCCACACCTACACCGGGTACGGGGCGGACCGGCCCGCGCTGCGGCTGATGCAGTGGGGCACCGGCGTCTTCCTGGTGGCACTGCCCATCGACCTGATCAACCACCGCATCAACGGGCTGGACATCACGTCGTGGAGCGGCTCGCACGCCCTGCTCTACCTGGGCACCGCGATCATGCTGGCGGGTGCCCTGCGCGGGTGGATCCGGCTGTACCCGGAGTCCCGGTGGCGGGTTCCCGGGCTGGCCGCGCTGTGGTTCTTCTTCCTGGAGAACATGTGGTTCCCCAACCAGCACCAGGAGTACGGCGTGCTGGAGATCGCGTCCTGGGACCGGGGTGACCCGTACGCGGAGCCGATCCTGCTCCAGTTCGCGGCGGACCAGATCGGGCGCCCGGTCGACCGCGAGTCGATCGTGCAGTTCTCGCTGCCCATCCCCGACTGGGTCTACCCGGTGTGGGGCCTGATCGCGGCGGCCCTGGTGCTGGTCGCGGCGCGGCGGACCATCGGCAGGCGGTGGGCGGCGACGGCGGTGGCCGGCGGTTACGTGGCGTACCGGTGCCTGATCTGGCCGCTGCTGGCGGGTGCGGACTTCCCGCTGTCGGCCGTGCCGCTGTTCCTGGTGCTCATCGGCCTGGCCGTGGACGCGGCCCACCTCGGCCGGGTGCCGACGCCGGTCGCGGCGGTGCTGGGCTCGGCGGCGGTGACCGGGCTCGGGTACGGCGGGATCTGGGCGCAGCAGGCGTTCGACGCGGCCCCGCCGATCTTCTACCCGTCGGCGGCGGCGACGTTCGTGGTGCTCAGCGTGCTGTGGACGGCCGGGGACCTGGTCGCCCGGCGCTGGGAGCCTGCGGCCCGCCGGTCCTTGCGGGTGGGGCCCACCCCCACCTGAGGACGGGTGTCCGCCGGATCGAACCGGCGGGCGTGAGCGCCCAGGATCGATCACGTCGAAACCTGATCGATCCTGGGGGCTCCCTGATGACCAAGCGTTTCCTGCGGGCGGCGGTGGCCGCCGCGCTCACGGTCGGCCTGGCCGCGGCCACGGTCGGCGTCGCCGCGGCCGGGCCACCGTCCACGCTCTCCGAAGCCGCCCAACGGCTCATGGCCGCCGGCGTGCCCGGTGTCGTGGTGCGGGTGGACGACGGCCGCAGCCGGCCGGTGGAGATCGTGCGGCAGCAGTGGTGGACCAGGGCGGACCACCGGCTCGCTGCCGACGACGAGTTCCGGATGGCCTCCAACACCAAGACCGTGACCGCGACCATCCTGCTCCAGCTGGTCGCCGAGGGCCGGGCCGGGCTGGACGACCCGGTTCGGAAGTGGCTGCCCGGCGTGGTGCCCGACGGGTCCGCGATCACGCTGAAGATGCTGCTCAACCAGACCAGCGGCCTGTTCGACTTCCTCAACGACCCGGCCACCTTCGGCATGCTCACCGGCCAGGCCCCGCGCCCGTGGCCGCCGGCGGACCTGGTGGCGGTGGCCGTGTCGCACCCGCCGCTGTTCCCGCCCGGTGAGCGGTGGAGCTACAGCAACACCAACTACACCCTGCTGGGCATGGTGCTGGAGAAGGTCACCGGCCGTTCGTACTCGGACCTGGTCACCCAGCGGATCACCAGGCCGTTGCGGCTGGAGGACACCTACCTGCCGACGAACGCGGACTTCCGGGGCCGGCACGCCCACGGCTACGAGCCCGACGCCGAGCACCTCGCCCCGCTGTTCCCGCCCGGCACGCCCGTCGGCGACGGCTTCGCGGGCCCCGAACGCCACGACCGGGTGAACACGACCGCGATCGACCTGAGTGCGGCGTGGTCGGCGGGCGGCCTGGTCTCCACCGCTCACGACTGGAACCGGTACCTGTCGGCGCTGATGTCCGGGCGGCTGGTCCCGCAGGCCCAGCTGGAGCAGATGCGGACGGCGGTACCCCAGGGCGGTACCTCGGACGACGGCTACGGCCTGGGTCTGATGGAGGTCAACACGCCGTGCGGCACGGTCTGGGGCCACTCCGGCGGCTTCCCCGGCTACCGCAGCCACAACTACACCGACCGCACCGGCCGCCGCACGGTGAACGTGCTGGCCACCACCACCTACGGCCTGCGCACGCCCGAGGCCGCCGCGGCGCAGGAAGCGCTGGTGAACGCGGCCGTGTGCCGGATGTACGGCAAGACCGGCTGACCCGACCGGCGCGGAGACCGACCGGGACGAGAACGGCCCCCTCCGGACGTGGAGGGGGCCGTTCAGGCGATCGAGTCAGCCGGCGATCATCCGACCGGAGGACTTCAGGTGCTCGCAGGCCTGGGCGATGCGAGCCGCCATGCCCTGCTCGGCCGCCTTCAGGTAGCTGCGCGGGTCGTAGGCCTTCTTGTTGCCGACCTCGCCGTCCACCTTGAGCACGCCGTCGTAGTTGGTGAAGAAGTGGCCCACGATCGGGCGGGTGAAGGCGTACTGCGTGTCGGTGTCGATGTTCATCTTGATCACGCCGTACGAGACCGCCTCGTGGATCTCCTCCAGCAGCGAGCCCGAGCCGCCGTGGAAGACCAGGTCGAACGGCTTGGAGCCGGGCGCCAGGCCCAGCTTCTCGGCCACCACGTCCTGGCCCTGCTTGAGGATCTCCGGGCGCAGCTTCACGTTGCCCGGCTTGTACACGCCGTGCACGTTGCCGAAGGTCGCGGCGACCAGGTAGCGGCCCTTCTCACCGGTGCCGAGGGCCTCCACCGTCTTCAGGTAGTCCTCGGGGGTGGTGTAGAGCTTGTCGTTGATCTCGTTGGCGACGCCGTCCTCCTCGCCGCCGACGACGCCGACCTCGATCTCCAGGATGATCTTCGCCTTGGCGGCGGCCTCGAGCAGCTCGGTGGCGATCTTCAGGTTCTCGTCCAGCGGCACCGCCGAGCCGTCCCACATGTGGGACTGGAACAGCGGGTTCAGGCCGCGGTCGACGCGCTCCTGGCTGATCGCGATGAGCGGGCGGACGTAGCCGTCCAGCTTGTCCTTGGGGCAGTGGTCGGTGTGCAGCGCGATGTTCACCGGGTACTTCTCGGCGACCACGTGCGCGAACTCCGCCAGCGCGACCGCGCCGGTGACCATGTCCTTGACCTTGGTGCCGGAGGCGAACTCGGCACCACCGGTCGAGACCTGGATGATCCCGTCGCTCTCGGCCTCCGCGAAGCCGCGCAGCGCCGCGTTGAGCGTCTCGGACGAGGTGACGTTGATCGCGGGGTAGGCGAACTCGTTCGCCTTGGCGCGGTCGAGCATCTCGGCGTAGACCTCGGGGGTGGCGATGGGCATCGTGTGGTCCTCCTCGGGTGCCCGGAACGCGGTGTCGCGCAGCATCCTACGGGCACCGCCCGGCGGGAGAAGTCGATCACCGGCATAGTGGAGCCATGGCGATCGCACGGTGGAACGGCGAGATCATCGCCGAGAGCGACAAGACCGAGATGGTGGAGGGGAATCACTACTTCCCCCTGGAGTCGGTGCACGCCCACTACCTGAGGCCCTCCGACACCACGTCGGTGTGCCCGTGGAAGGGCACGGCGAACTACTACACCCTGCACGTGAACGGCGAGGAGAACACCGACGCCGCGTGGTACTACGCGGAGCCCAAGGAGGCGGCGGCCGACATCAAGGGCCACGTCGCGTTCTGGCGCGGCGTCGAGATCACCGACTAGGTCCGCGCCGAGGGCGCGCTCTCGCGAGTCGCGGGTTCGGGCCGGCTGAGCCCCGAACGCGCGACTCGCGAGGTTCGACCACGCGGCGCGCCGGGCGGCGCGCAACCGCGACACGCCGAGCGCGAACGCATGACGTGGCGTGGGCGGCACCCCCTACTCGGCCAGCGCGGCGGCCAGCTCCCGGAACGCCCCGGAGGTGTCCTGCCGCTCGCCGAGCAGCTGCACGGACACGTGGTCGGCCCCGGCCTCGTGGTGCTCGCGGAGCCGGCGCGCGACCCGGTCCACGGACCCCCAGGCCACCAGCGCGTCCACCAGCCGGTCGCTCCCGCCGTCCCGCAGGTCGTCCTCGGTGAAGCCGTTGCGCAGCCAATTCTTGGCGTAGTTCTCCAGCGCGAGGTAGTGCCTGAGGTTCTCCCGCCCGACGGCACGCGCCTTCGCCGGGTCCTCCTCCAGCACGACGTGCTGCTCGGGCGCGAGCACGGTGCCCGCGCCGATGGTCTCCCGGGCCCGCGCGGTGTACTCGGGCGTCACCAGGTAGGGGTGGGCGACGCTGGTGCGCGCGGCGGCGAGCCGGAGCACTCGCGGGCCGAGGGCGGCCAGGGCCAGGCGGTCGCGCGGGACGTCGAGTTCGTCCAGGTAGTGCACCAGCTTCTGGTAGGGGCTGTGGTAGACCTCACCGACGCTCTCCCGGTGGCCCGCGCCGACGCCGACCAGGAACCGGTCGGTCCAGGCGAGGTCCCGGTAGCCGGTGTTGACCTCGGCGGCCGGGGTGGTCCACACGTTGAGGATGCCGGTCGCGATCACCAGCCGGTCGGTGGCGTCGAGCAGCTCGGACACCAGGCCCAGGACACCGCCGTCGGGTGCCCCGCCCAGCCACAGCGTGCCGAAACCCAGCTCTTCCAGCCCGGTCGCGGCGCCGGCGCGGCCCGCCCAGCGGCCTGCCAGGTCCCACACCCCGTACTTGCCCAGCTCAACGGTCACTTCGACTCCCCTCGAAACCTGCGGTCGACCACGGCAACCCGCGCGTCCCACCATTTAGTCCTGGCTGTGATGTTCGGCGCGACCCGACTCGCGAAGTTAGGTTCGCACCATGACGAAACTGGGAACCAGCGACCTGGACGTGTCCCGCCTCTGCCTCGGCGGCAACGTGTTCGGGTGGACGGCCGACGAGGAGGCGTCCTTCGCCGTGCTCGACGCGTACGTGGCGGCCGGCGGCAACTTCGTGGACACCGCGGACGTGTACTCGGCCTGGGGCGACGCCCACGTCGGCGGTGAGTCGGAGACGGTCATCGGCAGGTGGCTGAAGGCGCGCGGGAACCGGGACGCGGTGATCGTCGCCACCAAGGTCGGGATGCTGGAGGTGGGCGGCCTGGACAACCTGAGGGCGGACACCATCGCCACCGCCGCCGAGAACTCGCTGAGGCGGCTGGGCGTGGACCACATCGACCTGTACTACGCGCACCAGGACGACCCGAAGACGCCGCAGGAGGAGACCCTGGCGGCGTTCGACGCGCTGGTGAAGGCCGGCAAGGTCCGGTACGTCGCGGCGTCGAACTACACCGCCGCCCGGCTGACCTCGGCGCTGGAGGTCTCCGAGCGCGAGGGGTTCGCCGAGTACGTGGCGCTCCAGCAGCACTACAACCTGGTCGAGAGGTCCTACGAGGGCGAGCTGTCGACCGCGGTCGCCGATGCGGGCCTGTCCTCGGCGCCGTACTGGTCGCTCGCGAAGGGCTTCCTGACCGGCAAGTACCGGCCCGGCGTGGAGGTCGAGAGCGTGCGCGCGGCCGGCGCGTCGAAGTACCTGGACGACCGCGGCCTGCGGGTGCTCGCGGCGTTGGACGAGGTGGCCGCCGCCCACGGCACGAGCGTCGCTTCGGTGGCGCTGGCCTGGCTCGCGGCGCAGCCGACAGTGGCCGCGCCCATCGCCAGCGCGCGGACCGCGGACCAGTTGGACGACCTGCTGCCCGCGCTGGAGCTGGAGCTGAAGGCGGACGAGATCGCCCGGTTGACCGCCGCGAGCGAGGTCCAGATTTCTTAACTCACCAGTAGCTTACTGGCGGTAAGTTGCGTTACGGTGACCTCCAGGCGAACCCGTTCGAGGAGGTCACCGTGGACGTTGCGGGCAAGGTTGTGCTGATCACCGGCGCGGCGAGGGGCATCGGCGCGGAGGTGGCCCGCAGGCTGGCCGCCAAGGGCGCGAAGGTGGCGCTCGTCGGGTTGGAGGGCGACCGGCTGCGCCAGGTCGCCGACCAGTGCGGCGGCCGGGCGTGGGAAGCCGACGTCACCGACTGGCAGGCGTTGGAGACCGCCGTGAACGGCGTGGTCGACCACTTCGGCGGCATCGACGTGGTGGTGGCCAACGCGGGCATCGCGGCCACCGGCTTCGTGCGTTCCATCGACCCGGCCGCGTTCGAACGGGTCATCGAGGTCAACCTGCTCGGTGTGTGGCGGACCGTGCGGACCTGCCTGCCGCACCTGATCGCCAGCCGGGGTTACTGCCTGGTGGTGTCGTCGCTGGCGGCGATCGTGCACATCCCCGGCAACGCGGCCTACTCGGCGGCCAAGGCGGGCTGCGAGGCGTTCGCGGACAGCCTGCGCGCCGAGGTGCGGCACCTGGGCGTCGGCGTGGGCGTGGCGTACTTCTCGTGGATCTCCACGGACATGGTGAACAGTGCCGACCAGCACCCGGTGTTCGGCCCGCTGCGCAGCGGGATGCCCGGCCTGGCGGGGAAGAAGTACCCGGTGTCGGTCGTGGGCAAGGCCGTCGTCCGCGGCATCGAGCGCCGCGCGAGGGCCGTGCACGTGCCGGGCTGGGTCGGCGGCCTGAAGATCTTCCGCGCGTTTGCCCCGAGGGTGGTGGACCGGCAGGCGGCGAGCCAGGTGCCCGCCGCCGACCGGGAGATGGCGAACGGGGACCGCCCCGACCTCCCGAGCCTGGTGGGACCGGGAGGTCAGGCGGCGGGCCTGAAGGAGCCCGCCCCGAAGAACCGCTAGAACCGGCCGGAGCCCGGTCGGAGCCCGATGGACCGAAGCCCGGTCGGAGCCCGATGGACCGGAGCCCGGTCGGAGCCCGATGGACCGGAGCCCGGTCGGAGCCCGATGGACCGAAGCCCGGTCGGTCGGAGCTAGAGCCAGACACCCATGAGCGGCTGCCACTCGTGCACGCGCGTCTCGGCCACCACCCCGGCGGGCGTGTACGGGTCGGCGGCCAGCACGGCCTTCAACTCGGCCTCGTCCGCGACGTCGTAGATCAGCACCGCACCCGACTGGTCGGCGTACGGCCCGGACACCAGCAACTTGCCCTGCTCGACCAGTGTCGCCAGGTAGTCCCGGTGCGCCGGTCGGACGGCCATCCGCTCGTCCTGGTTGTCCCCGAACTTCAACTCGACCACGAACCGAGCCACCGCCCACCTCCGCAAGAGACCAACGCTCTACCCGAAGCTACCGGCCGAGGAGGTAACGTCTTTTCCGTGGTCGGTTCGGAGCAGAGCAGCGGCGGCATCGCGCGTGTGCAGGACACGCTGACGAACCTGCGCATCCAGGACGGCGTGGCCCCACCGCCCACCGGTCCGCTCACGCTGGAGGACCTCTACCGCCAGCACCGGATGCGACTGGTCCGACTGGCCCTGCTCCTCGTCGACGAACCCGCGACAGCGGAGGACGTGGTCCAGGAAGCCTTCACCGGCCTGCACCGCAACTGGTCCAACCTCCGGGACGCCCAGGCGGCGGTCGGCTACCTGCGCACCGCGGTGGTCAACGGCTCCCGCAGCGTCCTGCGCCGCCGGAAGACAGCCCGCGACTACACCCCTCCGCACGTGGCGAACGCCCGTTCGGCGGAAAGCCTCGCCATGCTGACGGCCGAACACCAGGCAGTCGTCGCCGCCCTGTCCCAGCTGCCCCCGCGCCAGCGCGAGGTGCTGGTGCTGCGCTATTACGGCGACCTCACGGAAGCGGAAATCGCCGAGGCGACCGGCATCTCCAAGGGCACCGTGAAAAGCACCGCCAGCAGAGCCCTAGACGCCTTGCAAAAAATCATGGCCGCCCGCTAATCCTCACAAATATCCACTCCATACCACCTCGACATCACTCCACCGCAATAGCCGCGCGCAGCGCACACCTCTGCCGTGCTGTGTGTCATCCCCGTACGGCCTGCGCGCAGCGAACCACGCTTGTCTTGGGGGTGCAAGCACGCTTCACCGCTTGCACCCCCAAGACAAGCGTGGTTGTCTTTTGACCAGGCCGTACAGGGATGACACACAGCACCACGCCCGCAAAGCTCGAAGAGCTTTGCCCTCATCCTTGGTGGTCTGCCCGTCCGGCGAGGACTCTTTTCCTTTTCTTTCTGACGGGATCGGTCGGCGACTTGGTGCTGGATCGCTTTTGGTTCTCAGACTAAAAGCAAAAGCGACGCTCGCCGCTTGGCAGGCCTCCGGGGAGGAAGAACGAAGAAAGGGCGGTCGTGTTCTCCCCGCATGGCCTGTCAAAGACGACCACCCTTGTCCGGGGAGGTCAAGCGGAAAGCGTGCTTGACCTCCCCGGACAAGCGCGGTAGCCCTCCGGGCAGGCCATACGGGGAGAACACGAGGCGACGGGTCTGTGGGGGGGGTGCACGGCCTGGGTCGGGAGGCGGGTTCTGTTAACGCCGGGTGTCCGTGGAGGGGTCCTCGAACCTGGCGCACGGGGCGGAACCGGCGTGTCAGGGGTGGGTCCGCGGGTGGGCGGATGTGTACCGGGTGGGGGAATCGGGCACTTGGTATAGACCAATGGTGCGTCGATGCCGCACTATCGGTCCTCGTGGCGCGCACTAGACACGTGATAGCCGTCGATGTCGGCGGTACCGAGACCAAGGCTGCACTGGTGGCCGGCACCGCCCTCGACGTCCGGGCGGTGAAGCAGCGGCGGCGGGCTACCACCCGTGACGCCGAGGCAGTGGTCGACGACGTCGCCGCGTTGGTCGAGGAGTTGCGTGCGGGTACCGACGTCGAGGCGGTCGGGCTGGTCGTGCCCGGGGTCGTGGACGAGGACAACGGGATCGGCGTGTACTCGGCCAACCTGGGCTGGCAGGACTACCCGTTCGTCAAGCAGGTCGAAGCGCGGATCGGGTTGAAGACCTCGTTCGGGCACGACGTGCGGGCCGGAGGGTTGGCCGAGTTGCGCATCGGCAACGCCCGCGGCCTCCGGAACGCGGTGATCATGCCGATCGGCACGGGCATCGCCGGCGCGCTCGTCCTGGACGGCCGGATCTACCGGGGCGACGGCAGCGTCGGCGAGATCGGCCACGTCGACGTCGGGCACGGCGACCCGTGCGGCTGCGGCCAAACGGGTTGTGTCGAGGCCAGGGCCTCGTCGGCGGCCATCGCGCGCCGGTACGCCGAGCGGACCGGCAACCCGGTCCACGGCGCCGCCGACGTGGCGAAGCTGGTCCGAGCGGGCGACCCGGACGCGGTGATGGTGTGGCAGGAAGCGGTGGAAGCCCTGGCTAGGGGCATTCTGCTGGTAGCGGCTCTACTGGGCCCGGAGGCGGTGGTCCTGGGCGGTGGTCTCGCGCTCGCCGGGCCGCTGCTCACGGACCCGTTGCGGGACCGGCTGGACGGGTTGATCACGTTCCAGCGGCGTCCGGAACTGCGGCTGGCGGCGTTGGGCGACGAGGCCGGATGCCTCGGCGCCGCGCTGCTGGCCATCGACATGCTGGAGGAGAGATGAGCACGTGGGGTGGACCGGTGGACGTGACCCTGACCGGTGGTCGGGTCGTCACGCCGGACGGGGTGCTCGACCAGGGCTGGGTGGCGGTGCGCGACGGCTTGATCGTCGCCGTCGGCGAAGGGACCGCCCCTGACGGGCCGATCACGGACGTGGGTGACAACTGGCTGGTGCCGGGTTTCGTGGACATCCACTGCCACGGTGGCGGCGGTGAAGCGTTCACCAGCGCCGATCCGGAACGGGTGCGCAAGGCCGCCGCCGCGCACCGCCGGCACGGCACGACGACGATGCTGGCCAGCCTGGTGTCCCGCCCGATACCCGAGCTCGCCGACCAGGTGAGCGCGCTGGCCGAGCTGGTCCAGGACGGCGTCGTCGCGGGCATCCACCTGGAGGGCCCGTTCCTGTCCGCCGCCCGCTGCGGAGCACACGATCCCGCCATCCTGTGCCCGCCGGACCGCGCGTCGGTCAACCAACTGCTCATCGCGGGCCGCGGCACGGTCCGCATGGTCACCGTCGCGCCGGAGCTCGAACACGGCGTGGAGGCGGTCCGCCAGTTGGTCGACAACGATGTCCTGGCCGCGATCGGCCACACGGACGCGACCGAAGCCCAGATCCGGCCCGCCGTGGAGGCCGGAGCGACGGTGGCGACGCACCTGTTCAACGGGATGCGCCCGCTGCACCACCGGGAGCCCGGTCCGATCGGCGCGCTGCTGGACGACGAGCGCGTCACCGTGGAGCTGATCTGCGACCTGGTGCACCTGCACCCGACAGCGGTCCGGCTGGCCGCCCGGCACGCGGGCCTGAACCGCACCGTGCTGGTCACCGACGCCATCGCGGCGGCCGGTGTGGGTGACGGCGTGTACGACGTGGGCGGGCTGGAGGTGCGCGTGGTGGACGGCGTGCCGACGCTCGCGGGCGGCGCGTCGCTGGCGGGCAGCACGCTCACCATGGACGCGGCCTTCCGCAACGCCGTGCAGTCCTGCGGGCTGACCATGGCGGAGGCGGTGAACGCCACCGCCACCCGTCCCGCGTACCTGCTGGGCATGGAGGACAAGACCGGTGAGATCAAGACCGGCCTGGCCGCCGACCTGGTGGTGCTGGACGACGAGCTCAAGCCCCGCGAGGTGATGAGCCGGGGCGAGTGGGTGAAAGACTGACCCACGTGCCCGACGACCACGAGCGGCTGGTGGCCGACGCGTTGCGCGCGCAGGCCACCAGCTCCGGCAGCTTCGCCACCCCCGCGTCCCGCCCGACCCGCCCGGCGCTGGGCGCGGGGTGGGTGCTGCTGCTCGCCGTGCTGCTCGGGTCCGCCGCCGGAACGGTCGCGGCGGTGATCACGCTCCGTTGAGCCTGTACCGTGGTTCGGGTGACGGTCTCGCTCGCCTCCACCTCGCTCGCCATCGGCCCGGCGTGGCTGGACCCGCAAACCCTGCTCGAAGGACTCGGGCCGTACATGCTGGTCGGCCTGTGCTTCATCGTGTTCGCCGAGTGCGGCCTGCTGGTCGGCTTCTTCCTGCCCGGTGACTCGCTGCTGTTCACGGCGGGTCTGTTCGTGGCCAACGGCATCCTGGACTACCCGCTGTGGCTGGTGTGCCTGCTGCTCACCGCCTGCGCCCTGGTGGGCAACGTGGTGGGCTACTGGATCGGCTGGCGGGCCGGACCGGCGCTGTTCAGCAAGCCGGAGTCGAAGATCTTCAAGAAGGAGTACGTCGACAAGACGCACGAGTTCTTCGACAAGTACGGCGCCCGCGCCATCGTGATGGCCCGGTTCGTGCCGATCGTGCGGACGTTCATCACCGCGATGGCGGGCGTGGGCCGGATGGACACCCGCAAGTACTTCACGTACTCGCTCATCGGCGGTGTGGCGTGGGCGGCCGGTCTGACCGTCCTGGGCTACTTCCTGGGCCAGATCCCGTTCGTGCGCGACAACATCGAGATGATGCTGATCCTGATCGTGCTGATCTCGGTCGTCCCGATCGTCATCGAGGTCATCAAGGCGCGGCGGGAGAAGAAGGCGCTGCTGGCGCAGGAGGCCGACGACATCACCCAGCAGTTCAAGCGCATCGACTGAGCCCCTTCGGCCCCGGGCCGGTCGGCGTGCGCTGATCAGCGGTTGACCGCGCCCCTCAATGGTCTGTACCAGTTGAGGGGTGCTCCGCAATGCGCTCGCCGCGTGCGCGGCCCTCCTGCTCGTGGTGACCGGCACGTCGGTGCCCGCGACCGCCGCACCGCGCGCCGTCGTCGGGGCGTATCACGGCAACTGGTCCAGCGGGTCGAAGCCGATCTCCGCGATCCCGTCCGACACCCCCATCACGCACCTGTTCTACGCGTTCTCCACCATCGAGAACGGCCGCTGCGTGCTCGACGCCCCCACCGCGGCCAAGGACTTCGCCGACATCACCGACCTCAAGCGCCGCAAGCCCTCGCTCAAGGCGTTGATCTCCATCGGCGGCTGGGGCGCGGGCGGCTTCTCCGACGCGGCACTGACCCGCGAGTCCCGGCAGTCCTTCGTCGCGTCCTGCGTGGACCGGTTCTTCCGGCAGCACAGGGGCGTCTTCGACGGCGTGGACGTCGACTGGGAGTTCCCGGTCTACGGCGGCCCCGCCGAGATCACCGACCGCCCGTCGGACAAGCGCAACATGACCCTGCTGGTGCGCGAGTTCCGCCGCCAGCTGCCCCACCGCGCCCTGGTCACCGCCGCGCTGCCCACCGGCCGGCTCCAGACCGACGGCGCCTACGACCCGGCCCGGAGCTTCGAGCTGGGCGCGCTGGGCCGTGAACTGGACTTCATCACCCTGATGACCTACGACATGGGCACCGGCTTCTCACCCGTGTCGACCTTCAACGCCCCGTTCCGCGAGGTCCGCGAAGACCCCATGCCCGCCGCCGACCGCCGCTGGAACAACGTGACCGGCGCCGTCGACTACTACGTGCGGCACGGCGTCTCCCCGCGCAAGCTCGTCCTGGGAACGCCGTTCTACGGCCGGGGCTTCGTCGTCCGCGCGGAGGGCCCGGACCACGGCCTGTACCAGCCGTACGAAAGCGCGTTCTGGGTCGACGGCGTGGACGAGGTGCAGCGCCTGCGCACGACGCCGGGCTGGCGCGAGTACTGGCACCCGACCGCGCGGTCGCCCTGGCTCTACAACGCGGCCGAGCGGAAGTTCGTCAGCTTCGAGAACGCCCGCTCCATCGGGCTGCGGGCGAGCTACGCCGAGCACCGGGGCCTGCTCGGCACGTTCATGTGGGAGTTGGGCCACGACGACACGCAGCACACCCTCCTCACCGCCATGGCCAGGCCTTTCCGGTAACCGGTGAAGGCCCGGACGTCCCCCCACCCGGACGCACGCGAAAGGCCCCCGTACCGGTTGGTGCGGGGCCAGGTGTCCGACGAGCACCTGCGCTCCTTCGTCGCCGTCAACGAGCGAACATGGAGCCCGGGTTGAACAGGTTCTCCGGGTCCAGCGCCTGCTTGATCTCGCGGTGGACCCGGAGACCGACCGGCCCGATCTCGGTGGCCAGCCACTCCCGCTTGATCCGGCCGATGCCGTGCTCGCCGGACACCGTGCCGCCCAGTGCCAGCCCCAGTCCCAGGATCAGGTCGAACGCCGTCCGGGCCCGCTCCAACTCGTCCACCGAGGACGCGTCGTACACGATCGTCGGGTGCATGTTGCCGTCACCGGCGTGCCCCACGACGGCGATCCGCAGCCCCACCTCGGCGCTGATCCGCTCGCACCCGGCGATCAGCTCCGCGATCTTGGTGCGCGGCACGCAGACGTCGTCGGTCAGCCAGGCCCCGTAGACCTCCAGCGCCGTCAGGACCGCCCGACGTGCCGTCAACAGGTCGCGGCCCTCGCCGAGGTCGTCCGTCGCGTACGTCAGCGCCGCCCCGGAATCGACGCACACCTGCTCGATGACGGCCAGTTCCCGCCGAGCCGCCTCGCCACCCGCGTCGGACTGGCAGATCAACAACGCCGCACCGGCGTTCAGGTCGGTGTTCAGGTAGCGCTCGACCGCCTCGATGGAGGTCCGGTCCATGATCTCCATCAACGACGGCACGACGCCCTCGCGCACCACCCTCGCCACCGCCGCCCCGGCGTCGGCCGTGCGGTCGAACGTCGCCACCAGCGTCGACGGGGCCTGCGGCAACGGCCGCAACGCCAGCGTCGCCCGCGTGATGACGCCCAACGTGCCCTCGCTGCCGACGAACAGCTTGGTGAGGTCGTACCCGGCGACGCCCTTGACCGTGCGCCGCCCGGTCTTGAGCAACGAGCCGTCCGCCAGCACCACTTCGAGCCCCAGCACGGAGTCGGTGGTCACGCCGTACTTCACGCAGCACAGGCCGCCCGCGTTGGTGGACAGGTTCCCGCCGATCGTGCACCAGTCGTAGCTGGACGGGTCCGGCGGGTAGAACAGCCCGTGCTTCTCCACGGCCCCGCGCAGGTCGAGGTTGACCACCCCCGGCTCGACCACGGCCAACCGGTTGTCGGCGTCGACCTCCACGATGGCGTTCATCTTCGTGGTGACCAGCACCACACACCCGTCGATGGCGTTGGCCGCACCCGACAGGCCGCTGCCCGCCCCGCGCGGCACGATCGGCGTGCGGAAGGCGGCACAGGCCCGCACCACCGCCTGGACCTGTTCGGTGGAGACCGGCAGGACCACCGCCAAGGGCGAGCCGGAGGGCGCGAGCGGCATCATGTCGCGCTGGTAGGCGGACGTCACGTCGGCGTCGGTCAACACCGCGTCCGCACCCACGGCCGCGCGCAGTTCGGTGAGCAGCGCCTCCATACGGACACGCTAGCCGCCGGAACCCGCTGTGTTCGAGTGTGCGCGCAGCGGTCCGGTCGCCAAGCTTTCGGCAAGCGTTAGCCGGGAGTGGCAATGCGGACACCGGGGCCCACGTAGGGTGGCACCCGTGGTGTTGTCCGCATCGTCCGAAGCCGTCGCCTTCGCCCCGTTGGAGACCGCAGGCCCGCTGGCCGTGTGGCTCATCACCCTGAGCTTCGTCTTCTTCGAGTGCGCGTTCATCTTCGGCCTCTTCCTGCCCGGCGACTCGCTGCTGTTCGCGGCCGGGGTCGTGCTGGCGCAGCACGACGGCGAGCTGAGCGCGTGGCTGCTCTCCATCGCCGCCATGATCGTGGCCGTGGTCGGCAACCAGATCGGCTACTACATCGGCCGGCACACCGGGACCAGGCTGCTGGCCAGGCGCGGCGGCAAGGTGCTCAACAAGGAGAACCTCGCCAAGGCCCGCGACTTCCTGGACCGGCGGGGCTTCTGGGCGATCGTGCTGGCCCGCTGGATCCCGTGGGTGCGCACGCTGGCCCCGATGATCGCCGGTGCGGCCCGGATGGACCCGCGCAGGTTCATGCTGGCGACCACCATCGGCGCGCTGGCCTGGGTGCCGACGCTGGTGCTGGCCGGCTACTACGGCGCGGGCCTGCTCACCTCGATCCCGTGGCTCCAGACGGCCGCCGTCATCCTGAGCGTCGCGTTCTTCGTCTTCGGCACCGCGTACGGCCTGTACCGGTACCGCCAGGAGATGCGCAAGCCGCTCGAGGAAGAGGTCGGCAGCGCCCCGGGCAACCAGTAGCCGCGCGACCGGGAGCCGGGCGACCGGAGCCGGGCAGGGGAGCCGGCGACTAGAGCACCTCGGTGATCAGCAGGTCGGCGGTGGACTTGGACGCGTTGATCATCAGCGCGTTGACGTGGTCCGTGCCGCTGAGCACGCGTTCCCGGGCGTCCTCCACCGACCGGCCGTAGCGGACGTGCCGGTCGATCAGCCGGGCCACCCGCAGGTCCTCGTCGATCATCAGGAACCACGCCTCGTCCAGCACGATCCGCACGCGCTTCCACTTGTCGTACTGCATGAGCAGGTAGTTGCCCTCGGTCACGACCAGCGGCACGTCCGGCGGCACCGGCACCGCGCAGGCCACCGGCTCCTCGATCTCCCGGCGGAACTCGGGCGCGTACACCACGTCCGGCCTGCACGCCTTGAGCCGCCCGAGCAGGTCCACGTAGCCGGGGATGTCGAACGTGTCCGGCGCCCCCTTCCGCTCCGCGACGCCGAGCCGCTCCAGCTCCCGCTGCGCCAGGTGGAACCCGTCCATCCCGACCAGCGCCGCCGAGCCGTCCAGCGCCTCCACCAGCCGCCGCGCCAACGTCGACTTCCCCGAGCCGGGCGCACCGCCGATCCCGAGCAGCTTCCGCTCACCCGTCTCGGCCAGCCCCCGCGCCCGCGCGACCAGTTCGTCGAACCTCACCCGCTGTCCCGCCACCGCTCCAACTCCTCAACCCAGTCCCACGCGGCGTTGCGCACCCGCACCGCGGCGACCTCGTTCGCCCGGCGCACGGCCTCCGCCACCGGCAACCGGCCGGCGACCGCGACCGCCAACGCCCCGTGCCAGACGTCGCCCGCGCCGTTGGTGTCCCGCACCTCCACCACGGGTACCGCCTGGCTGCCGACCACGCCATGCCGCGACCAGGTGACGGGCTCGGGCCCGTGCGTGCGGATCACCAGCGGCACACCGCGGGCGTGCACCTCGGGCTCGGACAGCTCGAACGCGGCGGAGCACGCGGCGACGTCCACGAGCGGCAACAGGTCGTCGAGGACAGGTTTCCAGCTACCCGCGTCCAACACCACAGACACGCCCTCACGTCTCGCCTGGCGGGCGACCTCCAGCGCCAGCGGCCCCAGGTGGCCGTCGAGCAGCACCACATCGGACTCGGCGACCAGCCGCGGGTCCACTGTGGCCCTCGGCGTGAACCCGGCGGCGTTGCGGGAGACGACCGTGCGCTCACCGTCCCGCTCACGCACCGCGACCATGCTCAGCGCCGGTCCGCCGGGCCCGAAGTCGTGCACCTCGACGCCGCGGAGCATCCCGCGCGCGAAGTCGCCGAGCTGGTCGCCCAACGCCGTGCACAGCACCGCCCGGTGCCCCAGCGCGGCCACGGCGCGCGCGGCGTTCGCCGCCGGACCGCCCGGTGCCAGGTGGACCCCCAGCGACTGGACCTTCTGCCCCGGCAGGGGGAATTCGACCACCCGCTGGGAGACGTCGACCGTCGTCAGGCCGACACAGAGCACCGTTGCCAAGCCCCTGCACCTCCGAGCCGGTATGGTCGCCGCAATCGCTTGCGCAAGGCCGAACGGGACGGGTCCATGGTCACCATGAAGGAGGTCGCCGCGCTGGCCGGTGTCTCCATCACCACGGTCTCACACGTGATCAACGAGACCCGGTCGGTCGCGTCGAGCACCAGGGAACGGGTGCTGAAAGCGATCGAGGAGACCGGGTACACCGGCGACGCGATCGCCCGCTCGCTGGTCACCGGGGGTACGAAGTCGCTGGGGCTGGCGGTGTCGCTGGTGTCGCACCCCTACTTCGCGGAGCTCATCGCGGCGATCGAGGGCGAGGCCACCCGGGCCGGGTACACGCTGGTGCTGATCGACACCCGGGACTCCGCCGAGTCGGAGCAGGCGGCGGTGCGGATGCTGCGGTCGCGCCGGGTCGACGGGGTGCTGCTGACGCCCACGGCCGGGTCGGCGGCGCTGCCCGAGCTGCGCCGGCTGGGTGTGCCGACGGTGCTGGTGGACCGGCTGACCGTGGCGAAGGACCTGGACCAGGTGGGGCCGGAGAACGTGCAGGCCACCTCCACCCTGGTGCGGCACCTGGCGGAGCTGGGGCACCGGCGGATCGGCCTGGTCACCGCCCCGCCGGGACTGGCGACCACCGACGAACGCGTGCTCGGCTACCGGCTGGGCCTGGGGCGCGCCGGTCTGGCGTGGGACGAGGGGCTGGTGACGCGGTCGCTGGACCCGTTGCTCGGGCGGGCGTCGGCGGTGGTGGTGAGCGACCACCAGGTGTTGATGGGCGTGCTGCACACGGCCCGTGCGCGGGGCGTGCGGATCGGCAGCGAACTGGCGCTGGTGACCTACGACGAGGTGGAGTGGGCGGAACTGGTCGACCCGCCGCTGACCACCATGGCGCAACCGGTGGAGGAGATCGGGCGGACCGCCGTGCGGTTGCTGCTGGCGCGCATCGCGGACCCGGACCGGGCGCCGGAGACGATCCGGCTGCCGCCCGAGTTGAAACACCGCCAATCCTGCGGATGTCACTAGTACGTGGGCCCGTGCTGATACCCGGCTTGGGTTCGGTGACCTTCGTGCGCTCCCCGTGCCGGACGACTCGCGCAGACAGTTCCGCCGGGACGCGGCCGTGCGGCCGGCGTGGCTCAGCTCTGCGGCGGCGTGCAGCCGTTGCGCTCCAACAGGGCCGCCGCTTCCAACGCCATCCACCCACCCAGCTGGACGGACAGGTCCCGCTCCGGTTCGTCCTTCGTCGGCCGCACCGCCCGCACCGTCCACTCCGGACCGAACAGCGGGCCGCCGACCACCGTCGTCCGGTTCGCCCACAGCGCGTCCGCCGACCTGAACACGAGGTCGGCCGCCTTGGCGGCCTCCGGCCGGTCGAGCTCCAGCGCCGCCAGCGCGAGGTAGCGCATGAGGATCCCGCCGAACAGGCCGCCGTCCCCGCCGCCGTGACCGCGCAGCACGCCGTCCGTGGCGAGGTTCTTGTCCACGGCCGTGATGATGCGGGCGGCGCGGTCGGCGTACTCCGCGCTGCCGAGTTCGACGCACGCGCCGAGCACCACGCCCTGGCCGTACGTGTAGAGGTTCTTCTCGACCTCCCGGACCGAGCCGTCGGGGTGGACGTGCAGGCCGTCCCAGAACAGCCCGGTCTCCTCGTCCAGCAGGTGGTCCTCGACCCAGTCCACGATGGACCGAGCCCGACCCAGGTCCCCGTACTCGCCACCGGCTCCCGCGAGGCGGGCGAAGAAGATCGCCGCCGGACCGTTGGCGGGGACGTTCTTGAAGTCGTCGTTCCGCTTCCACCAGATCCCGCCGCCCGCGTGGTCGGTCCACCCGGCGCGCAGCCGGCGCGCGATGGCGTCGACGGCACCGGGCTTCTCGACCCCGGCCCGGGCGGCTCGCTGCAGGGCCAGGCCGAGCCACGCGATGTCGTCGTAGAAGTCGTTCGTCCAGCCGAGCACGTTGCGGACCCGGATGCCGCGCACCAGCCGCCGGATCGTGGTGAGCCGGGCGTCGCTGGGGGCGCGGAGCTGGGCGTCCAGGACGCAGTCCAGCAGGTGCGCCTGCCACCAGTAGCCGAACCGCAGGTGCACCCGGCCGGGCCAGTCCACCGGCCACCCGACGGCGCCGAGCAGCGTGCCCGGCAGGCCCCAGACCCGGCGCAGGTGGCGCGACTCGACCGCGCGTTCGGCCACGCCCGCGCGGGCGGCGAGGAGCTTGGGCGTCGTCACCCGTCCAGCTTGCCCACTTGACCGTTCAAGTCGCGCGCCGGAACAGCTCCCAGTGGTAGAGCGCCATGGCCACGCTCGTGGTGAGGTTGTAGCTGGACACCTTCGGCCGCATCGGCAACGACACCACCCGGTCGGCCCGCGCCCGCACCACGTCCGACAGCCCGTGCCGCTCGGACCCGAAGGCCAGCACGGCGCCGTCCGGGATCCGCGCGTCCCGCAGGTCCTCCCCGTCGGCGTCGAAGGCGATCACCTCGCCCTCGATCCCGCCCACCCCGTCCAGGCGCCCCACCGGCACCGCGAAGTGCAACCCCGCGCTGCCCCGCACGACGTTGGGGTGCCACGGGTCCACGTCCCCGACCGACACCACGCCACCGGCGCCCAACCCGGCGGCCACCCGGATCACCGCACCGAAGTTGCCCAGGTTGCGCGGGTTGTCCAGCAGCACCAGCGGCGCGGTCCGCGCACCGAACCCCGGCTCGGCGGGCCGTCGGGCCACACCGCCGACGCCGGTCGGGTGCGCCCGGCCGACCACCCGGACGAACTCGGCGGCATCGACCACCCGCGCGCGCTGCTCGAACACGCCGACCAGGTCAGGCGCATGGGACCGGGCGAACGCCACCGCCTTCGCCGCGTCGAGCACCACGACGGGGTCCACTTCCGCACCGAACCGCAACGCGTGCTTGACCGCGTGAAAGCCCTCCAGCGTGACGCTCATCCGACCATCATCGCGAACCCCGCCCGTCACCCGAGCGGGGTCGTCACCGCTACTTCTTGTCGGTGTCCCCGCCGCTTCCGGTCTCGCCGCCACGGGGAATGCCTGCCGAGGTCGAATCGATCATCGGCGGAGACTACAGCTCGCCGGGATGACTCCTTCGGGTGACCCGCCGCTGTTCAGGCCAGATCCAGTTTCACCCCGACCTTGCGATATGCCGGTATGTCGCACACGGTCAGCGTGGTTTCCGGCTGGCCGGCCCGGTTCACGGTCTGGGTGAGCGTGTAGTCGTCGCGGGTGGGCACGAGTCCGAGCTTGTCCACCCGCACGTGGTAACCGACTGGCAGCGTGATGACGTACTGGGCGAACGGCACGATCTCGCCGAACGACACCAGCAGCTCGTCCGGCAGGTAGCCCTTCATGAACGGTGCGCACTTGGCGGGCCAGAACACGTCCACCACGAAGCTCACCTCTTCACCGCGCAGAGCGGGCTCGTCGAGGTGCACCATCGTCTTCAGCCGCCGGTGGTCCAGCCACGCGGTGGTCACGCCGAACCGCGTGCCGCCTTCACCGCCGACCTGGACACTGCGCACCTTCACCTTCACCCGCCGGATCAGCCGGACCGGCCAGTCCCAGTTGGTCCGATCGGTAAAACTGCAGAAGTCCAACTCGTCACAGCGGACCACAATGGTGAAGGCGATGTGCTGGTGCACGTCCCCGTTCGACCGGATGTCCACTTCCTGGTGCCAGTACTTCACCGCCCATTTCCGGCCGTGCCGCTTTTCCAGGGTGTCGCAGTAGCGCAACAGCAGCCGGCGTTCCGCGTCGTCCCGGCGGTGCCACGCCACCCGGTTCGCCACCAGCAGCACGACGAGCACCGTCACACCGCCGGTGACCAGCATCCACCCGATGGCGCGCAGACCTGCCGCGACGGCCGCGAAGCCGGCGGCGACCGAGGCCGCGGCGGACGCCTCCAGCGGTCCGAAGACGCCGGAGTGCACCACGTAGTCCCGCAGCCACGAACCCATCACCGCCCCCGGCGCCCGACGCCTGCCGCGGTGCGCGGGTTCCCGAACCTCAAGACGTGTCCGAGCCACCCCCATCGCCGACCGCCTTTCCCCGACCCGTGGTTCCAGGGTAAGGCACGGAAACGCCCGCGGAATTACGATTCGTACGGTCGGGTACTCGATTGGTCCACTACGGTGATGGCCGAATGGGCACTTTATCGGTGATTGGTGAACTGCACCGGATTACACATTTGTTCAGCCCGTCGCTTCAGCCAGAAGCCGGCCCACGAGGCGGCCACCGCGAAGCCCACCAGGAGCTGCACGGTGCGGGCCGCGGACTCCGGGTACAGCACACCGTCGATGTAGGTGTCGATGAAGCCGCTGGCCAGTTCCGGTTGGCCGGCGGCGCTGCGGAAGGTGTTCTCCAGCCAGGTCAGCGGGCACGCCAGCGGGAACGTCACGACCAGCAGGCCCCAGGCGGCCATCGCCAGGTGCGGGTAGATGAGGCGCGGCCAGCGCCAGGCCAGGAAGCCGCCCACCACCAGGAACACCAGCACGGCGAAGTGGAGCACCATGACCAGTTCGGCGAACGCCAACGCGACCACAGCGACCTCCCTTGACTGCCAGAGTAGGCCGGAATACCCGCGGATGCGCCTGATATAACGCGCGTCACCCGCGCGGCAGCGCCTGCCAGGGGACTCGGGACGCCACGTCGAGCAGCAGGTCGGCGAGGTGGCCCAGCGGGGCCTGGAGCATCGGGCCGGGCACCGCCGCCGCCAGGTTGTGCTCGTCGAACGCGATCGCCACGCCGTTCGCGCGCGGGTCCTGGAGCAGGGCCTGCGGCAGGCCGGAGCCGAGCAGCGCGGTGGCGAAGGCCGGGTTCTTGCGGCGCACCTCGTAGCGGGCGTCGAACGCCGGGTCTCCGGTGGCCACGAACTGCTCGAACAGGCCCCACACGCTGTCGTTGCGCGGGCTGATCAGCACCCACGGGCCCGGCATCGGACGCGGCACGACGACCACGGAGTACGTCCGGTACTCCGAGGTCACCATGTTGTCCGCGCGCAGCACGACCTCCACCGCGAGCACCGGCACGCCCCGCCAGTGGCCGACCAGCTGGAACTTCACCCGGCTGCGGTCGGCCTCCAGCATCCGGCCGATCTGCGGCACGCGTTCCTGGAAACCCTGGTCCTCGGCGACGAACCGCCAGCCCAGGGACGCCTCCAAGGCCCGCATCCGCTGCTCGCACTGGTTCACGAACCGCGGGTTCGTGAACGGGTTGCGCTTGCGGCGCGCCAGCCCCACGGCGACCCCCACCCCGAGGATCGCCACGATCACCAGGAGCAGGACGAGGCTCACCATGTCAGGCCAGGCCGAGGTCGGCGAGGTCCAGCAGGTAGCGGTACGGCAGGCCCTGCGCCTCGATCACCTCACGGGCCACCGTGCCGCGGTCCACCACGGTCGCCACGCCCACCACGGTCGCGCCCGCCTCGCGCAGGGCTTCGACCGCGGTCAGCACGCTGCTGCCCGTGGTGGAGGTGTCCTCCACGGCGAGCACGCGCTGCCCGGCGACCTCGATGCCCTCGATCCGGCGCTGCATGCCGTGCTGCTTGGTGGCCTTGCGCACCACGAACGCGTCCAGCACGTCACCGGCCGCCGAGGCGGCGTGCATCATCGCGCACGCCACGGGATCCGCGCCCAGCGTCAGACCGCCCGCCGCGACGTAGTCCCAGTCGGCGGTGAGCTGGCGCAGGAGCCTGCCGATCAGCGGGGCGGCGGCGTGGTGCAGCGTCGCCCGCCGCAGGTCGATGTAGTAGTCGGCCTCGGCACCCGAGGACAACGTCACCTTGCCGTGCACGACGGCCAACTCGCTCACCAACCGCGCCAGTTCGGCCTTGGCGCCGGAGTCCAGAACCACTTCAGTTCGCACGGGTTCCAAGACTGTCATACGCCCGTACGCTGGCACACCGTGACGCTTCCCGACACCCTGATCGTCGAGCAGCCGTGGGGCGCAGCCCGGCACCTGTTCGGCACCCGCTTCGAGACCCGCGCGTACACCGAGCAGGGCGCACCGGTCGCCGTGGCGGCCGACCGGAAGCGGCTCGGGCCGGTGCGCAAGCTGTTGCGCGCCACGGGTTTCTCGGGTCGCACGACGTTCGACCTGGCGGTGTCGCAGCTCGGGCAGCCGCTGCTGCTGATCCGGAAAGGGCCGGGCAAGCCACCCACCCGGGTGTCCCGCCCGGACGGCGTCCCGCTCGGCTCGGTGGTCAAGGAGAGCCGCACCCACTACGCGCTGCTCGACCCGTCCGGGCGACGGATCTGCTACTTCGGCGACGTGGCCGGCTTCACGCAGGGCGCGATCGCCAGGCGGGACGGCCGCAGGGTGCGCCGGGACGTGCTGCACGTCCGTCCGGGCACCCCCGAACCGGCGCGCTCGCTGGCGATCGCGGTGGGTCTCGCGTTCGACGTGGTCCGGGGTGTCGGCACGAACCACACCGGGGGCGGCGGGTTCGACTTCCCCGCCGCCTGACCGCTGCGGCTACCAGGCGTCCTGGGTGAACTGCCCCGGCTCGTCGTCGTCGTCGCGGCGGGCCGGTCGCGGGGTGCCGGAGGCGACGACGTCCTCCGGGTCGTTGCCCTCCTGGAGCGCGTTGTAGGCCCGCTGGAGCTCGGGCACGCCGGCCTGCAACGCGCGCTGCACGCTCTCGTCGCCCGCCCGCTCGCCGGACGCGATGTCCTGCCACGTCATCTCGCCCGCGTCGATCCGGCGGGCCAGGTCGCGCAGTTCCTTCGGCGCGGCGGCGCTGTTGGCGAACCGGTTGATCTCGGCGTAGTCGGCCTCGGTCAGGCCCTTGGACCGCAGCTGCACCTGGACGGCCTCACGGGAGATCCGCTCGGCCGCCGCCAGCCGCTGGTCCACGTCGGCGACCAGCGCGTCCAGCCGGGCCCGGTCGTAGGGGAACGTCACTGCCCACCCCCGCCGCCCGCGCCGGCACCGCTCGGGGCGGGAGCCGGGGCTCCACCGCCACCGCCACCACCGGCCGTCCCGCCGCCACCGCCGCCCGCACCCGCGGTGTACCGGCCGGTGCCGCCGACGGCGCCCTTGAGGCCGTAGCCGTCCAGCGCGAGGCTGAACGCACCCGACTTCACCGCCGACTTGCCGTTGTCGAACTTCTGCTTGCCGTCCTGCACGCCGTCCACCACGTCGAGCAGGTCGTTGACGTCGCGCACGTCCTTGAGCTTGGCCAGCGCGGTGCCCATGGCGACGATGCCGTCGACCATGCCCTGGACGCCCTCGATGATGGTCTGGATGGAGAGGATGATCTTGCGGATGGCGTCCACGATCTGGATGGCGTCGTAGACCATCCACACCGCCTTGCCCCAGCCGACCACCGGGATGGGCGCCATGAGCACGGCTTCCATCAGCTTGGTGACCAGCTTGTCCAGCAGCGTCAGCGCCAGCCCGGTGGCCGTGCGGCAGGTCGACGCCATGGACTGGAACTTGTTGCCGATGATCCGGGCCACCTGCGAGTCCGCCTCGATGGCGAGCACCCACATGGTGTTCATCCGCAGCTCGAACGCCTGCGCCGCGTCGCCGTCCCAGTGCGGCGACAGCTGCTCCACGCCCGCGCCCACGTTGTGCCGCACCGAGTCCAGGGCCTTGGCGACCTGGTCCCACGCGTTGGCGTTGGCGTCGATCTTCTCGAAGTCGCCCAGCAGCGGGCTGATCAGCGACTCGATCAGGTTCTCGCCGGTGACCTTCTCATAGATCCAGTTGACGCCCTGGATCTTCCAGCCGGCCTTCTCGATGAGCTCCTTGGTGGTCTGCCGGCCCGGCCGGTCCTCGGCGGCGACGCGGAGGGCGACGGAGGGGTCCTCGACGTCGGCGTACCCGGTCACCTGCCACCGCCCAGGGTGGGCGCCTGCGCGGCCTCGGCGAGCTTGGCCAGCACCTCGTCGAGCAGGCTCATCGCGGCTTCCTCGCCCTTGGCGTACAGGTCGGCGGCCTTGGTCAGGCCCTCGGCCTCCTTGGTCATCATCCGGTTCGCGAAGTCCAGCGTCTCGCCGTACAGGTTCGCGACCCCGGTGACGACCGGGTGGAGCAGCGTCAGCAGCCCGGTGAAGCCGGCGGTGTCACCGCCCTTGGTGACCGCGTGGTCCTTGATGGTCAGGAAGTGCTGCGCGTTGCGGGTCAGCAGCTCGCCGTACCCGTGCAACTCGGCAGGCTCGACCTTGAAGCCTTCACCCATGGACGGATCCCTCCTCACTCCGATTCGGGGAGTGGGACGGTCCGGACGGCCGTCGGGTTCCCGCCGTTCGCCACCGATCGCGGGGCGGTGGGTCAGGTCCGGCCGCGCGCTCCGGCGGCCCGGGACGCCAGGGCGCGCAGCAGCGGACGCGGGATGAGCCTGCTCAGCGTCGCGATCGCCTTGTACTGGAGACCGGGGATGGACAGCTGCCTGCCGGACCGCAGGTCGGCCAGGCAGTCGTGCACCACGCGGTCGGCGTCCAGCCAGAGGAACTCCGGGGTCTTGGACATGTCGATCCGCGCGCGCTCGTGGAACTCGGTGTGCACGAAGCCGGGGCACAGGGCCAGCACGCGCACCCCCGTGCCCGCCGTGGCCTGCGCCATGCCCTCGGAGAACGCGGTCACCCACGCCTTGTCCGCGCTGTAGGTCGAGCCGCGGCCGGGCAGGAAGCCGGCGATGCTGGACACGTTGACCACCGCGCCCCGACGACGCTGCACCATGCCGGGCAGCGCGGCGCGGGTCAGCCGCAGCACGCTGGTCACGTTCACGTCGAGCTGGGTCTGGAGCTTGTCCGCGTCGGCGGCGAAGAACTCACCCGAAATGGCGAACCCGGCGTTGTTCACCAGCAGGTCGAAGGGGCGGGCCGCCAGCACCCGCTCGACCTCGCCGCGGCCTTCCCCGGTCGCCAGGTCGGCGGGCAGCACCTCCACCCGCACGCCGTGCTGCGCCCGCAGCTTCCCGGCGGTCTCCTCCAACCGGTCCACCGTGCGGGCGACCAGCACCAGGTCGTGCCCCTCGGCGGCGAGCCTGCGCGCGAAAGCGGCCCCGATCCCGGCGGTCGCGCCGGTGACCAGGGCGAGCGGCGGGGTCACTGCTTGCGGCCGAACTGCGGGCGGTGGACCTCGCCACCGGTGTCGGCGTCCGGATCGGCGTCGAACGGGTCGACCACGTCTGCCAGCTCCCCGAGATCGCGCAACAGTCGTTCCAGCCGGGCGGGTGTCGAGTTCGGCGGCGCCGCCGCCAGCACCCAGTCGTCCTCCAGCCAGACCACGGTGACGTCCGCGCCGATCTCCTCGGCGGCGTCCACCAGGTCCGGCGTGATCAGCTTGCGGGCGGCGGGCAGCTCGCTGACGAACGCGTACCGCGAGCCCACCGGGCCGAGCAGGTCGGGCATCTGGTCGCGCTGGAACGGCACGCTGGGCAGCCACAGCTCGACCACCACGCCGAGCGCACGCCGGCAGCGCACGCCCACCAGCACCGAGTTGACCTTGCCCCCGGTCTCGTGGTCGAGCACGTAGACCTGGCGGCGGCCGTCCGCGGTGAACGTCGAGCCCGCCACCACGTCCTTCGCCACGCCGGTGCCGTAGTACGCGATCGCGCCGCTCTCCCAGCGGGTGGGCAGCACGTGGTCGGTCTCCTCGAACTGCCACCCGCGCAACGCCGCCCACCGACGCCGCTCGCGGTTACGCGCGGTTCGCTGCGCCCGGTCGGTCGCGAGCAGAGCGAACCCCGCCACGCCCGCGACGGCGGCGACGGTGAACCAGACCCACGCCGGTATGCCCACGACTGCGAGAGTAGCGGGCCCGGGGACGAGAACGAAGATCACTGCGCCTAATCGTCGCCGTGCCGCTCGGACGGGCGAGGTCGCCCGGGAGTCCCGCGGCGACCTCGCCCGGCGAAGCTCAGGTACGGCCGACGATCAGGCCGGATTGGTCGTCGAGGACGTCGACCTTCACCGTGTCGCCGTCCCGCACCTCGCCCGCCAGCAGTTCCTTCGCCAGCTGGTCGCCGATGGAGGACTGCACCAGCCTGCGCAGCGGCCGGGCGCCGTAGACCGGGTCGAAGCCGTTGATCGCGAGCCACTCGCGGGCGGCCGGGCTGACCTCCAGGGACAGCCGGCGCTGGGCCAGCCGGCGGGCCAGCCGGTCCACCTGGATGTCCACGATCGAGGTCAGCTCCTCGGTGGCCAGCGCGTGGAACACCACCACGTCGTCCAACCGGTTGAGGAACTCCGGCTTGAAGTGCGTGCGGACCACCGACATGACGGCGTCGTTGCGCTGCCGCTCGTCCAGGTTGGCGTCCGCGATGACCTGCGAGCCCAGGTTCGAGGTGAGCACCAGGATGGTGTTGCGGAAGTCGACCGTGCGGCCCTGGCCGTCGGTCAGCCGGCCGTCGTCCAGCACCTGGAGCAGCACGTCGAACACGTCCGGGTGAGCTTTTTCCACCTCGTCGAGCAGCACCACGCTGTACGGCCGCCGCCGGACGCTCTCGGTCAGCTGCCCGCCCTGGTCGTAGCCGACGTAGCCGGGGGGCGCACCGACCAGGCGGGCCACCGAGTGCTTCTCGGAGTACTCGCTCATGTCGATCCGGATCATCGCCCGCTCGTCGTCGAACAGGAACTCGGCCAGCGCCTTGGCCAGCTCGGTCTTGCCCACGCCGGTCGGCCCGAGGAACAGGAAGCTGCCGGTCGGGCGGTCCGGGTCGGCCACGCCCGCGCGGGTCCGCCGCACCGCGTCGGAGACCACGCGCACCGCCTCGGCCTGGCCGACGACGCGCTTGGCCAGCTCGTCCTCCATCCGCAGCAGCTTCGCCGTCTCGCCCTCCAGCAGCCGGCCCGCCGGGATGCCGGTCCACGCGCTGACCACGTCCGCGACGTCGTCCGGGCCGACCTCCTCCTTCAGCATCACCGCCGCGTCCTGGGTGCTGCGGGTCGCGGTCTCCAGCTCCTTCTCCAGCGCCGGGATGCGGCCGTAGCGCAGCTCGGCGGCCCGGCCCAGGTCGCCGTCCCGCTCGGCCCGCTCGGACTCGCCGCGCAGCTGCTCCAGCTGCTCCTTCAGGTCGCGGACCTTCTCGATCGAGCCCTTCTCGTTCTGCCAGCGCGCGGTCAGCGCGGACAGCGTCTCGCGCTGCTCGGCCAGCTCGGCGCGCAGCGCGGCGAGGCGTTCGACCGAGGCCGGGTCGGACTCCTTGGCCAGCGCCATCTCCTCGATCTCCAGCCGGCGCACGGCCCGTTCCACCTCGTCGATCTCCACCGGCCGGGAGTCGATCTCCATCCGCAGCCGGGACGCCGACTCGTCCACCAGGTCGATCGCCTTGTCCGGCAGGAACCGGGCGGTGATGTACCGGTCGGACAGCGTGGCGGCGGCGACCAGGGCGGCGTCGGTGATGCGCACGCCGTGGTGCACCTCGTAGCGGTCCTTCAGGCCGCGCAGGATGCCGATCGTGTCCTCCACGGACGGCTCACCCACCAGGACCTGCTGGAACCGGCGTTCCAGCGCGGCGTCCTTCTCGATGTGCTCGCGGTACTCGTCCAGCGTGGTCGCCCCGACCATCCGCAGCTCGCCGCGGGCCAGCATGGGCTTGATCATGTTGCCCGCGTCCATGGCGGACTCGCCGGTCGCGCCGGCTCCCACGATCGTGTGAAGTTCGTCGATGAACGTGATCACCTGGCCCGCCGAGTCGGTGATCTCCTTGAGCACGGCCTTGAGCCGCTCCTCGAACTCGCCCCGGTACTTCGCGCCCGCGACCATCGCGCCCAGGTCCAGCGCCACGACCCGCTTGCCGCGCAGCGACTCCGGCACGTCGCCGGCGATGATCCGCTGCGCCAGGCCCTCCACGATGGCGGTCTTGCCCACGCCGGGCTCGCCGATCAGGACCGGGTTGTTCTTGGTGCGGCGGCTGAGCACCTGCACCACCCGGCGGATCTCGGTGTTGCGGCCGATCACCGGGTCGAGCTCGCCCTTGCGGGCCCGTTCGGTCAGGTCGACGCCGTACTTCTCCAACGCCTTGTAGGTGCCCTCCGGGTCCGGGCTGGTCACCCGCGCGGAGCCGCGCACCTTGCCGAACGCCTCCTTCAGCGCGTCCGGCGTCGCGCCGTGCCGGGTGAGCAGGTCGGCGACCTGGCCGCCGTGGTGGGCCAGGCCCACCAGCAGGTGCTCGGTGGAGACGTACTCGTCCCCCATCTCGGTGGCCAGTTCCTGGGCCTTGCCGAGCACGCGGACGGCGTCCCGGGACAGCTGCGGCGCGGACACCGACGAACCGCTCGCCGCGGGCAGCGCGCGGGCCAGCTGCTCCAGCTCCTTGTGCACCAGCTTCGGGTCCGCGCCCACGGCGGACAGCAGCGGCGCGGTCAGCCCGTCGCCCTGGGCCAGCAGCGCGCCGAGGAGGTGGACCGAGCTGACGTCGGGGTTCCCCGCGATCGTCGCCGCCTGCACCGCGGCGGACACCGCCTGCTGCGTCTTCGTGGTCGGGTTGAAAGCGTCCATTCCTCACCTCGGTCGGCGTGTCGTGCACAGGGCCGGCGTTCCGAACCGCCCGCCACCCACCTCAACGTCAGAAAAGTTGAGCCAGTTCCGCTCAACCTAGCGGAAGTGGTGTGTCCTGGGCCACGGCTTGACCTCCACCATGCTGGAGGTTTTACGGTGAGTGACATGACCGTGAAGCTGAACCACACCATCGTTTCCGCTCACGACGCCCAAGCCACCGCCGACTTCCTGGTCCAGGTCTTCGGGTTCCGACCCGCCGTCCCGTTCGGGCCGTTCCTCTGCGTCGAGACCGACAACGAGGTCTCCCTCGACATCATGTCCGTGACCGACGCCATCACCCCGCAGCACTACGCGTTCCTGGTGTCCGACGCCGAGTTCGACCGGATCTTCGACCGGGTGCGCGAGCGCGGCCTGCCGTACTGGGCCGACCCGTTCCACCGGGAACCCGGTGTGATCAACACCAACGACGGCGGGCGGGGCGTGTACTTCGAGGACCCCAACGGGCACAACCTGGAGATCATCACCGTCCCGTACGGGGGCTAAATCCGGTGCGCCCGCCCGGCGGACCCGTGATGATCCGCGCATGACTTCACTCGTGCAACACATCACGATCGACTGCGGGGACGCCTACGAGCTGGGCCAGTGGTGGAGCCGGGTGACCGGCAGGCCGCTGGCCGACGACGACGAGCCCGGCGACCCGGAGGTGCTGATCAAGCTGCCCGCGGGCCCCGGACTGCTGTTCATCCAGGTACCCGAGGGCAAGGCGGTGAAGAACCGGGTGCACCTCGACCTCCAGCCCGACTCCACGCGGGACGAGGAGGTGGAGCGGCTGCTCGGCATCGGCGCCACCCTGGTCGACGACCGGCGCCGGCCGGACGGCAAGGGGTGGGTCGTGCTGGCGGACCCGGAGGGCAACGAGTTCTGCGTGGAACGCAGCGCAGCGGAGCGGGCCGCCAACCCCTGACCCGGTCACCCACATGTCGCAGTGAGGTTGTCCACACCACCGGCGTAGTTGTCCACAATCCGCAGGTGGGAATCCACAGGTCACCACGGCACACCGCACTGGTGCGGAACACCAGCCGCCACCAGGGTGACGCCGCCGAGGTAGCTTCGGCGGGTCGGGACGCGGATTCCGCCGATCGAAGCACTTGGTCGGCGAAAATCGTGGCTCGACCCGCCGACGTCCACCGGGATCCGGCCCGACATGCCTCCGGGCAGGTCAATCCGACCCCGGATGACCACCTGAAAGTTGCAACTGACCGTGACCGCGCGTAATCGCACTGCACTCGAAGGTGGCATCAAGGAGTCAACCGGCCAGTTGACGGGTTAGCCTCCCATCGTCGGGGATGGATGCTTGACGAGGACGTAGCGCCTTGCTGGCGCCGCCAGAAACGTGGAGACTGCGCCCGGACCATGACTGCGAACGCTGTGTTGAGCCCCATCCCGAGCCCTCCCCACCGAGAACCTCCTCCGGGTGTCACCGCGATGGTGCGGATGATCCGGGAGAGCTTCGCGGTGGTCGAGCCGCGCTCCGAAGAGGTCGCCAAGTTCTTCTACGGCATGCTCTTCAGCCTGGCGCCCGCGACCCGCGAGATGTTCCCCGCGAACATGGAGGTGCAGCGGAGCAGGCTGCTCCGGGCCCTGGTCCACGTCGTGCAGATGGTGGACCGCCCGGACGACCTGATCCCGTTCCTGCGCCAGCTCGGCCGTGACCACCGCAAGTTCGGCGTGGTCAACGTGCACTACGAGTCGGTCGGCACCGCCCTGCTGGCGGCCGTGAAGAAGTACGCGGGCAGCGCGTGGACGCCCCAGGTCGAGCTGGCCTGGGCCGAGGCGTACACGATCATGGCCCGCGCCATGCAGGAGGCGGCGGCGGCCGACGACGGACCCGCCTACTGGCACGCCACCGTGCTGGAGCACCAGCGGGTGAGCTGGGACCTGGCCGTGGTGCGGCTCCAGCCGGACCACCCCATCGGCTACCGCGCCGGCCAGTACGTGAGCGTGGAGACGCCGCAACGGGCCCGGCTGTGGCGGTACTTCTCGCCCGCCAACGCCCCGCGCGACGACGGCATCATCGAGTTCCACGTGCGCTCGGTGGAGGCCGGCTGGGTGAGCCGGTCGGTCGTCGGTCACACCCAACCGGGCGACGTCTGGCGCATCGGTCCGCCGATGGGCCGGCTGCACGTCGACCGGAAGTCCGGCAACGACGTGCTCATGGTGGCCGGCGGCACGGGCGTCGCGCCGATGCACGCGATCATCGACGAGATGGCGCAGTGGGGCGAGAACCCCCGCGTGCACCTGTTCGTCGGCGGCCGGACCCGCGAGGACCTCTACGACCTGGACAACCTGCAACGGTTCGCCATGACCAACCCGTGGCTGACCGTCGTGCCGGTGCTGGAGTCCGACCCCGGCGCGCGCGGGGTGGAGCAGGGCACCCTGGCCGACGTGGTCACCCGGTACGGGGCCTGGGAGGACCGGGACGTGCTGGTGTGCGGTTCGCCGTCGATGATCCGGGCCACCGTGTCCCGGATGCTCGTCGCCGGCACGCCACTGGACCGCATCAAGTACGACCCGTTCACGCTGGACTGAGCCCGGACGGCCAGGTCTCCGCTCGCGGCCTGGCCGGCACCCGGGTCCCGGACGGCTCGGCCGGTGCTCGCTGCGGGCCGGTGCTCGCTGCTCGCGGTCCGGTCAGCGCTTGCGGTTGGGCTTCCAGACCACCAGGGCCGTCTCGTGCCGGACCGGCACGAGGTCGCGGCGCAGCGAGGCGTGCACGGAGGCCGCCGCGTGCTCGGCCGCAGCCAGCGCGGACGCGAGTTCCTCGGTCAGCTCCGCCAGTCGGGCGCGCAGCGCGCCCACCTCGTTCTCCAGCTCGATGATCCGCTTGATGCCCGCCAGGTTCACGCCCTCCTCCTGGGAGAGGCGCTGCACCTCGCGCAGCAGCACGATGTCGCGCATCGAGTACCGCCGCCCGCCACCGGACGTGCGCCCCGGCGACACCAGACCCAACCGGTCGTACGACCGGAGGGTCTGCGCGTGCAGGCCGGACAGCTGCGCCGCCACGGAGATCACGAAGAACGGGGTGTCCTCGTCCGTTCCGGGCGGGAACGGAAAAGTCATGTAGACCTCTTCTCCACCAGGGCGTTGAGGTCCGCCCTCGGGTCGTGCTGAGCCGTCTTCGACGCGTACGCCTCCAACGCCTCGCGCGCGGCGGCGTCCATGTTGTTCGGCACCGCCACCTGCAGCGTGATCAGCAGGTCGCCGACCTGGCCGTCACGCCTGGCGATGCCCTTGCCCTTGGCCCGCAGCACCCGGCCGGAAGCCGTGCCCGCGGGCACCTTCAACGTCACCTTGCCGTCCAGCGTGGGCACGGTCAACGTGGTGCCCAGCGCCAGTTCGGGGAACGTCACCGGCACGGTCACGGTCAGGTTGTTGCCCGACCGCCCGAACAACGGGTCCGGGTTGACGTGCACGCGGACGAACAGGTCGCCGTTGGGCCCGTTGTTGCGGCCCGGCTCGCCCTGCCCGGCCAGCCTGATCCGCTGCCCGTCGTCCACCCCCGCCGGGATGCGGATGGTCAGCGTGCGGGTCTTGGTGCTCACCCCGTCGCCACCGCAGTCCGGGCACGGGTCGTCCACGATCCGCCCGGTGCCCCGGCAGTCGGCGCACGGCTCGGAGAACGCGAACGCACCCTGGTTGCGGGTCACCAGGCCCGCGCCGGCGCAGTTCGGGCAGGTGCGCGGCGAGGTGCCCGGCCGTGCCCCGGAACCCGCGCAGGTGGAGCAGGTCGCCGGGCTGGACAGCCGCATCGGCACCGTCGCGCCCTGCACCGCCTCGGTGAAGTCGATCCGCACGTCGGTCTCGACGTCCTCGCCCCGGCGCGGCCTGGTCGCCGACGACGCCGTGCCGCCGGCCCGCCGGTTGAACAGGCCGCCGAGCAGGTCGCCCAGGCCGCCCATGCCACCGGCCTGCTGCTGCCGGCTGAACAGGTCGCCGACGTCGAAGCCGCCGCCCTGCCCGAAGCCGCCGGGGAAGCCCCCGCCGCCCGCGAACAGCCGGCGGGCCTCGTCGTACTGCTTGCGCTTGGCGGTGTCCGAGAGCACGCCGTACGCCTCGGACACCGACTTGAAGCGCGCCTCGGCCTTGGCGTCACCGGGGTTGGCGTCGGGGTGGAGCTCCCGCGCCAGCTTCCGGTACGCCTTCTTCACCTCGTCGGCCGAGGCGTCCGAGGAGACGCCCAGCTCACGGTAGAAGTCCTTGTCGATCCAATCCCGAGCACTCACCCGGACGTCCCCCCTTCCGTCAGTCCTGCTGCTGCTCGTCCGACGGCTGGTCCGCCGCCGGTTCGTGATCGGTCACCGCGACCAGCGCGGGCCGCAGCACGCGCTCGCCGAACCGGTAGCCGCGCCGCAGCACGGCGGTCACCGTCGGGCCGGTCACGTCCGGGGACGTGCTGTGCTGCACCGCCTCGTGCACCGAGGGGTCGAACTCCTCGCCCTCGTGCCCGAACGGCTCCAGCCCGGTCCCGTGCAGGGCGCCGACCAGCTTGTCGGCCACCGCCTTGAACGCGCCGGTCAGGTCGCCGTGCGCACCGGCCCGCTCGATGTCGTCCAACACCGCCAGCAGTTCGTTCGCCACCTGCGCCTTGGCGTTGGTGATCACCGACTCCCGGTCGCGCTCGACGCGCTTGCGGTAGTTGGCGTACTCGGCGGTGAGCCGCTGGAGGTCGGCGGTCCGCTCGTCCAGCTGCGCCTTCAGCTCGGCGGCCGGGTCGGCGTCCGCGAGGTCGGCCTCCGGGGCGGCGTGCCTGCCGCCCCCGTCGCCCGCGCCCGCCTCGTCCGGGCCGGTGCCCGGAGCCGACGCCGAGCCCGACCCGTCCGAGCCTTCCGGCGCGCCGGCGGCTGCCGACCCGCCAGGGGTACCCGCCGCACCGGAGGTCTCCGGTGCGGCAGCGGTCTCCGGTGCGTCCTCCGCGACCGGGGGACGCACCTCGCCGGTCTCCGGGTCGATCCGGCGACGGTCGCGCACCACCACGTGGGGCTGCTCTTCCGGCTGGGACTGGGGCTGGGTCACTTCTTCTCGTCCTCGTCCACGATCTCGGCGTCCACCACGTCGTCGGCCTTGGCACCCCCGGCGGCACCGGACGGGCCGGCGTCACCGGTGGGCGCGTCCGCGGTCGGGTTCGCGCCGGTGTTGGCGTACAGGGACTGGCCGATGGCCTGCGACTCGGTGGCCAGCTTCTCCACCGCGGACCGGACCTTGGCGATGTCCGTGCCCTTCAGCGCCTCGTTGGTCTCCTCGATCGCGGCCTTGACCTTCTCCTTGACGTCGGCCGGGATCTTCTCGTCGTTCTCCTTGACGACCTTCTCGGTCTGGTAGACGAGCGTCTCGGCCTGGTTGCGGACCTCGGCCTCGTCGCGGCGGCGCTTGTCCTCCTCGGCGTGCGCCTCGGCGTCCTTGATCATCCGGTCGATGTCGTCCTTCGGCAGCGCCGAGCCGCCGGTGATCGTCATCCGCTGCTCCTTGCCCGTGCCCATGTCCTTCGCGGACACGTGCACGATGCCGTTCGCGTCGATGTCGAAGGTGACCTCGATCTGCGGGACGCCGCGCGGGGCGGGCGGCAGGCCGGTCAGCTCGAACATGCCGAGCTTCTTGTTGTCCGCCGCGAAGTCGCGCTCACCCTGGAAGACCTGGATCTGCACGGACGGCTGGTTGTCGTCGGCCGTGGTGAAGATCTCGGACCGCTTGGTCGGGATGGTCGTGTTGCGCTCGATGAGCTTGGTCATCACGCCGCCCTTGGTCTCGATGCCCAGGGACAGCGGGGTGACGTCGAGCAGCAGGACGTCCTTGACCTCGCCCTTCAGCACACCGGCCTGGAGCGCCGCGCCGACCGCGACGACCTCGTCCGGGTTCACGCCCTTGTTCGGCTCGCGACCGCCGGTCAGCTCCTTGACCAGCTCGGCCACCGCCGGCATCCGGGTGGAGCCGCCGACCAGCACCACGTGGTCGATGTCGCCGACCGAGATGCCGGCGTCCTTGATCACGTTGTTGAACGGGGCGCGGGTGCGCTCCAGCAGGTCGTTGGTGATCCGCTGGAACTCGGCGCGGGACAGCGTCTCGTCCAGGAACAGCGGGTTCTTGTCCGCGTCGACGGTGATGTAGGGCAGGTTGATGGCGGCGTTGTTCGAGCTGGACAGCTCGATCTTCGCCTTCTCGGCGGCCTCGCGGATCCGCTGGAGGGCCATCTTGTCCTTGGTCAGGTCGATGCCGCTGGACTGCTTGAAGCGCTCGACCAGCCAGTCCACGATGCGCTGGTCCCAGTCGTCACCACCGAGGTGGTTGTCACCGGAGGTCGCGCGCACCTCGACCACGCCGTCGCCGAGCTCCAGCAGCGAGACGTCGAACGTGCCGCCACCGAGGTCGAAGACCAGGATGGTCTGCTCCTTCTCGCCCTTGTCCAGGCCGTAGGCCAGGGCGGCGGAGGTGGGCTCGTTGACGATGCGCAGCACGTTGAGGCCCGCGATCTGGCCGGCCTCCTTGGTGGCCTGCCGCTGCGCGTCCTCGAAGTACGCGGGGACGGTGATCACCGCGTCGGTGATCTCCTCGCCCAGGTACGCCTCGGCGTCGCGCTTGAGCTTCATCAGCACCCGCGCGCTGATCTCCTGCGGCGTGTACTTCTTGCCGTCGATCTCGTCGGTCGTCCAGCTCGTGCCGATGTGCCGCTTCACCGACCGGATCGTCCGGTCGACGTTGGTCACCGCCTGGTTCTTGGCGGGCTGACCGGTGAGCACCTCGCCGTTCTTGGCGAAGGCCACGATGGACGGGGTGGTCCGCGACCCCTCGGAGTTGGCGATGACCGTCGGCTCGCCACCTTCGAGAACCGCGACGACAGAGTTGGTCGTCCCCAGGTCGATGCCGACCGCTCGCGCCATTGGATTCCTCCTGGTAGTGCGTCTGTGAGAGCCCCGCGTTGAGCGGCGTGGACTCAAGTTTGCCAGGCTGCCCCGACTTGAGTCCACTCGACTCAATCTTTCTGCTCGTCCAACGAGTGGGAGTCGTCGGGTGTTCCCGGCTGACGGTGATCCGGGACACTCGACCCATGGACTCGCCCGCGGACATGACGGCCGCCGTTACTGCCTCCATGCTCGAGCGCACCGGCCGCACGCTGGACGAATGGGTCGCGCTGGTGGCGGACTCCGGCCTCGACCCGACCGACCGGAAGACGGTCCGCGCGTGGCTGCGGGACACCCATGGCGTGAGGCAGAACTCGCAGTGGGCCATCGCCGACGCGGCGGCCCGTGCGGCGGGCTGGGTGGAACCGACCTTGGCGGAGTACGTCGACTCGCAGTACACCGGGCGCAAGGCACCTCTGCGGCCCGTCTACGACCGGATCGCCGTACTGGCGCTCTCCCTGGGCGAGGACGTCCGCGCCGAGGGTCGCGCGACCTACGTGCCGTTCGTGCGGGGGCGCCAGTTCGCCGCCGTCCAGGCCCTCGCGACCAGGGTGGACCTCGGCCTGCGCTTCACCGAAGCCCCGACCGGCGGCCGGCTGGCACCAGGCGGTCCCGGCCAGTCGACCCACAAGGTGTCGCTGACCGGGACCGATGAGGTGGACGGGGAGGTGGAAGCGCTCCTGCGCGCGGCGTACGAGCAGAACGCCTGATCAGGAGCCCTGGTCCGGCGACGACCGGTCGTCCCCGCGCGGCCGGCGCCTGGTGAGGATCCGCAGCGCGTCGGCGGCAGCCCGCCGGCGCGCCGGTTTGCCGGACCAGATCAACGGGAGGATCACGAGCAGCAAGAGCAGGAAGCGGAGGCCCGCCACAGCGGTCACGGAGATCACCGCGGGCGTGGCTTCGGTCACCCAACTGGCCAGTCCGATCAACGCAACCTCCGACGCGTCGACGTCGACCTGACCAGGTTATCCATCAGAGGGACACGGCGGACCACCCCAACCGGGTGATCGTCGGGGCCCGCCCCGGGCGGGCCCCGACCACCGACCTCTCAGGCGGCGCGCAACGTCAGGTCGCCGCTGTTGGACCGCAGGACCAGCTCGACGGAGGCGTTCGGATCGCTCTTCACGTCGATGTTCTTGTCCCCGCTGCCGGCTTCGACCTCGACCCGGTACGCACCCTGCGGCACCCGCACGTTCACGTTGCCCGACCCGGCCTCCGCGCGCACGGGTCGCACGGCCGCCATCTCGACATCGATGTTGCCGGAGTTGTTGTCCACCATCACCGGCCCGCTCATCTTCGACAACCGGATGTCCCCGGACCCGACCTTGCCGTTGAACTCCCCGCCGATGTCCGAACCGATGACGTCACCGGAGCCGTTGTCCACCCGGACCACCCCGGCCACGTTGCGGACGGTCGCGTTGCCCGACCCGACACTGATCTCGACACTGGCCACACCGTCCAGCGTCACGTCACCGGAACTGTTGTCCCCGAGGATCTTCACGTCCTTGGAAGGCACGGTGACCTCGTAGTTGACCGAACACCGGTTGCCGCACCCGTCGAGCACGAGGGTGTCGCCCTCCAACCGGTGCGTGACCCCGGTCGGCTTGTCGGCGTCCTTCGGGTACTCGACCTTCCGCCGGACCTCGGTGCTCCCGGCCCCGTCCCGACTGCGCACCACGACGTTCCCCGAACCGTTCTGAAGGCGAACAGTGGAAACCGTCTCGGTCACCTCGTGCCGATCATCGAAGCTGTTCTGCACCAGCCGCACACAAGACGACAGCGCCCCCGCCACAGCCACCGCCATGACGGCCGCCAACGCGATCCGCTTAACCACCACTGCCCCCTCAGGCATCAAGGTCATTACCCACAAACTAGGACCCGGCCCCGCCCACCGACACCAGGAAGGCCCCCGACCCACTACGGGGGCTGTCCCTACCCCATCCGTCAGCGAACCCCCGCCCACCGGCTGCGCGCCCCGCGCACACCTGTGGTCCGCCTGCGCGCCCCGCGCACACCTGCGATCCGCCTGCGCGCCCCGCGCACACCTGCGATCCGCCTGCGCGCCCCGCGCACACCTGCGATCCGGCTGCGCGCCAGCGCACACCCCTGCTGCTGCGTGTCATCCCCGTATGGCCTGCGCGCCAGCGAACCGCATGTGTCAAGGGCAGATCGAACCCGCGACCACCGAACACACCCTCACGATCTGCCCTTGACGCATGTGGTTGTCTCCGACCAGGTCATACGGGGAGGACACGCAGACCACCGCCCTTCAAGGCTCGAAGAGCTTTGAAGGGCTTTTGTGGAGATCCTTGGCGGCCAGCCCGTCCGGCGAGGACGCTTTTCAAGCCCGTAGACCCCAACCCACCGAATCCACCCCGAGGCCACGCTCCGCAGGCGTCCCCTCGACGTGAACGCCCCCGACACACACCCAACCAGCCAGGTACGACAATCCCCGCGCCCAAAGCTGAGAACCGCCACGCAGCCCAACCCTCGAACTCTCAGCTGAAGACCCTCAAGCCCACCCTCAGCCCTCAGCCCCAGGCCCAGGCCCCTCAAGTCCAAGCCCCTTCGAACCAGGCCCCTCAGCCTTCAGCCCGAAGCCCTCAAGCCCTCAAGCCCTCAAGCCCTCAAGCCCTCAAGCCAACGACTCCACCACCGCACGCAACGCCGGAGCACACCGCGCCGGATCCCCCAGGAACCGCTCCGAAGCGATCACGTGCGACTCCGTCATCCGCTCCCACACCAACCCCTGCACCGAAACCACCGTGATCACCAACCGGAACGGCTTCACGTACCGCCCCAGCCGGCTCTCCACCCCCCGCACGACCTCCCCGACCGGCAACGCACCGGGCGACCGCCCCGCGTGCACCCGCTCGTACTCCGAAGCCGCGCCCTTCAACGCCAGCACCGCCGCCCGCAAGCTGGGCCGGATGGCCAACGACGCCCCGCCCGGGTCGATCGGCGACCCCGAGGGCAGCTCCGTCCGGGCGTGGTCGAGCACGTCCGCCCACCACCCGAGCCACTCCTCCGCCGCCCCGCCGCGATCCACCCCCGGCGGCACGAACACCGGCACCGACGGGTCCAGGCCAGGCAGTTCCGGCACGGTGTCGACCGACAGCGCCAACGTGTCACGGAGGAACAGAGCGGTGTTGACCGTCTGGTTCGTCCCGTGCGACACCTGCCACGACTCGCGTCCGGCGAACTTCATGCCCACAGTGTCCCGCGTGAAGGTCATCGAGAGGGCATCAGAAGGGACACGACCGGCTCCATCTGTTCCGCCGTTGGGGGGAAATCCGCGATCAGGCCCTGGATCAGCAGCCCGTCCAGCGCCGCCACGAACCCCAGGAACGCCGCCGGCTCCATCGTGCCGAACACGGACGACAGCAGCGTGATCCACCGGCGGGCCGCCGGCCGCAGCTCGGGCCGCCGCGCCGCCAGCAGGTACAGCTCGTACTCGGCCAGCGTCCGCCCCCGGTTCACCCCCACGGCCTCCGCCAGGAACCGGGCCACCGAACCCGGCGTCGGCTTGACCGCCCCGAACCCCAGCGCCATCTCCCGCGCGGACCACGTCAACGTCGCGATCAGCAGGTCGTCCAGGGTCGCGTAGTAGTACGTCGACGACGACACCGGCAGGTCGGCTTCACGGGCCACGGACCGGTGCGACACCCCGGCCACCCCTTCACGCTCGATCACCCGCAGCGTCGCCGCGAGCAGCGCACGCCGCCGCCGCTCGCCCCTCGCCCTGCGCCCGTCAGCCGGCGGACGCACCGGCACTGCCCAGCTCGATCGCCACCACACCCAGCACGACCAGCACGAGTCCGCCGATCATGGTGAGGTTGATCGGCTCCTCGAACAGCACCACACCGACCGCCGCCACCGCCGCGATGCCGAACGCGCACCAGATCGCGTACGCCACGCCGATCGGCATCCCCGCCTTCAACACGTACCCGAGCGAGGTGAACGCCACGAGGTACCCCACCACCACCGCCACCACCGGCCACGGCTTGGTGAACCCCTCGGACAGCTTCAGCGACACGGTGGCCACCACCTCGCCCATGATCGCCAGTGCGAGCAGCAGGTACACCACAGCGCACCTCCCAACTAGTTGAACACCTGTCCCACTAGTTTATGTGATCGGCCACGCTCAGGTGGTTACCCGTGAGTAGTCGGGCGTAGGCTGCCCAGCCAGGAGAACGGACGAGAAAGGCCGCCACCACAATGGGAGCCCTCCAGCTCACCCTCGGCGCCATCGGCGTCGCCGTCAGCGTGTACGCCTGGGGTCTGTTCGTGGCCGGTGTGGTCCGGATGATCAGGATCATCCGCCTGGGCCAGCCCGACGCGACTCGCAACGGCCCGTTCGGGCCGCGCCTGCGCACCCTGCTCGTGGAGTTCGTCGCGCACACCAGAATGGCCAAGTTCCGCAAGGTCGCCCCGTGGCACTGGATGGTGATGTGGGGCTTCCTCATCGGCTCCGCGGTGCTGTTCGAGGCCTACGGCGAGGTGTTCTACCCGCCGTTCCACTGGCCGGTCATCGGCACGTGGTCGCTCTGGGCCCTGCTCATCGAACTGCTCGGCCTCGGCACGGTCGTCGGCGGTGTCGCGCTCGCGATCATCCGCCAGCTCAACCACCCGCGCCGGGCCGACCGGCTGTCCCGGTTCGCCGGTTCGAGCTTCAAGGCCGCCTACTTCGTGGAAGCGGTCGTGATCATCGAGGGTCTCGGCATCCTCGGCGTGAAGGCGTTCAAGCAGTCCTCCGGCCTGGAGGACCCGCCGCTGTGGTCGTCGTTCGTCACGCAGCCGCTGAGCCACATCCTGCCCGCCAGCCCCGACTGGATCTCCATCATGGCGATCGTCAAGCTGCTGTCCGGCATGATCTGGTTGATCGTCGTCGGGCGGAACCTGACCATGGGTGTCGCGTGGCACCGGTTCAGCGCGTTCTTCAACATCTACTTCAAGCGCGAGGACGACGGCGGGGTCGCGCTCGGCGCCTTGAAGCCCATGATGAGCGGCGGCAAGGTCCTCGACCTCGAAGAAGCCGACCCGGACAAGGACGTGTTCGGCGTCGGCAAGGTGGAGGACTTCTCCTGGAAGGGCTGGCTGGACTTCAGCACCTGCACGGAGTGCGGTCGCTGCCAGTCCCAGTGCCCGGCGTGGAACACCGGCAAGCCGCTGTCCCCGAAGCTGGTCATCACCCAGCTGCGCGACCACGCGTTCGCCAAGGCCCCCTACCTGCTGGCCGGCGGCAGCCGGGACATGGCGGGCGACGAGGTCGGCCTGACCGAGGACAAGTACGAGGACTACCAGAAGCGCCTGGAGTCCATCGACGTGCTGGCGATGGCCGAGTCCGAGCGCCCGCTGATCGCCGGCGCCGAGGAGCTGGGCGTCATCGACCCCGAGGTGCTGTGGTCCTGCACCACGTGCGGCGCGTGCGTCGAGCAGTGCCCGGTGGACATCGAGCACGTCGACCACATCGTCGACATGCGCCGCTACCAGGTGCTGATCGAGTCGAACTTCCCGTCCGAGCTGGGCGGCATGTTCAAGAACCTGGAGAACAAGGGCAACCCGTGGGGCCAGAACGCCAAGGACCGCCTGGCCTGGACCGAAGGCCTGGACTTCCCGGTGCCGGTGTTCGACGGCGAGCTCGGCGACACCGAGTACCTGTTCTGGGTCGGCTGCGCCGGCGCCTTCGAGGACCGCGCCAAGAAGACCACCCGGGCCGTCGCGGAGCTCCTGCACACCGCGGGCGTCAAGTACACCGTGCTCGGACCGGAGGAGACCTGCACCGGTGACCCGGCGCGGCGCGCGGGCAACGAGTTCCTGTTCCAGATGCTGGCGCAGCAGAACGTCGAGGTCCTCAACACCGTCTTCGACGGCCGCGACCCCGGTCAGCGCAAGATCGTCGTGACGTGCGCGCACTGCTTCAACACCCTGGCCAACGAGTACCCGCAGGTCGGCGGCCAGTTCGAGGTCGTGCACCACACCCAGCTGCTGAACCGCCTGGTGCGGGAACGCCGGCTGGTGCCGGTCGCCGAGATCGCGGAGGACGTCACCTACCACGACCCGTGCTACCTGGGCCGGCACAACAAGGTCTACGAGGCCCCGCGCGAGCTGGTCGGCGCGTCCGGCGCGAAGCTGCGCGAGATGCCCCGCCACGGCGACCGCTCCATGTGCTGCGGCGCGGGTGGCGCGCGGATGTGGATGGAGGAGCGCATCGGCAAGCGCATCAACATCGACCGCGTGGACGAGGCGCTCGGCACCGCCCCGTCGAAGATCGCCACCGGCTGCCCGTTCTGCCGCGTGATGCTCACCGACGGCGTGACGGCCCGCCAGAACGAGGGTCAGGCCGGCTCGCACGTGGAGGTCGTGGACGTGGCGCAACTGCTGCTCACCGCCGTTCGCCGGGGCAAGGAGCGCCAGGACGTGCCGACGGACGAGGTGCCCACCGGCACCCCGCTGCCGGACGAGGACAAGGCACCCACCCAGCGCTAGCAGAGCCGAGAAGAAGGCCCGCCCGTCCTGTGTGGACGGGCGGGCCTTCTTCTCGGTCGACCAGTCCCTCGAACCAGTCAGGCCCTCGGACCGGTCAGCCCTCAGACCAGTCAGCTCGAACCGGTCAACCCTCCGAACCCCGGTCAGTCCCCGTCCGTGATCCGGTCGTACACCAGGTTCAGCACCCAACTGGCCAGCGCCACGATGATCGCGCCGAAGAACGCGGGCCAGAAGCCGGTCACCTCGAACGGCAGGCCGAACTGCTGCGCCAGCCACCCGGTGAGCCAGAACAGCAGCCCGTTCACCACCAGGCCGATCAGCCCGAGCGTCACCAGGTAGAAGACGCAGCCGAAGAACTTCACCAACGGCTTCACGATCACGTTGACGAGCCCGAACAGCAGCGCCACGCCGAGGAGCGTGCCGATCTTCGCGGGTGTCGAGCCTTCCCCGAGGTCGATGCCGGGGATGACCGTGGAGACCCAGACCGCCACCGCGGTCAGCAGCACGTGCACCAGAATGCCCATGCCGCGCAGGCTAGCGGTGACGGTGGTCCGAACGGCTCAGGCGCGACGACGCCTGCGTGCCGCCAAGTAGGCCAACGCCCCACCGCCCACCAGCAGCCCGCCGATCACCACGAACACCCCCGGCGCCACACCGGTCGACGCCAGGCCACCGCCGCCGCTCACCACTGCGACCGGCGCGGCGACGGTGCCCGACGCGGTCCCGGGCTCCTCCGCCGTCGTGGGCGTCGCAGCCGCAGTGGACGTCGCGGACGTCGCCGATGTGGGCGTGGTGCCGGTCGACAGCTTGATCGGCACGATCGCGTGGTTGTTCCTCACGTTGGAATCGCGGAAGCCCTGCGCCGAATTCGGCCGGCTGAACAGGTGCAACTCTTCGATGTCCGCGCTGTCCAGCACGTACCGGATGCCGATCTCCACGGTCCCGCCCGGCTGGAGCACCTCACGCAGCCCGAATTCCTGACCGGACGCCTCCATCACCAGGCTGTCGGTCACCGACCGGGCCGGACCCATCCGGAACATGGTGAACTTCGCCCGGTCCGCGACCGGCCCCAGGTTCGTCACCGGCACGGTCAGCTCGACCTCGTCGCCGAGCGCATAGGTGTCCTTGGCGGGCGTCAGCTTCGGCGTGCCCATCGCGAAGTCGATCGTCTGCCAGACGTAGCGGACATCGGCACGTCCCGCGCCGGCTACCGGCACGGTGATCGTCTTCCTCCTGGTGACCGGGTCGACGTCCAGCTCGGTCAGCGGTGCGGCGATGTGCGCGGCCGGCGCCCGGTCGGCTGCCTCCAGCACGTACTCCCCGGCGGGCAGGTCCCGGAACACGTACCCGCCCTCGCCGAGCACCTCGGGCGACGGCAGCTCGACCGCGCCACGGGTGAGGCGCAGCGTCCGCGCCACGGCGAGACCGTGCTCGTCGGGCTGCCGCACGCCGTCCTCGTTCTGGTCCACGAACAGCCGTCCTTCGACGGTGCCGCCGACCAGCCCGAAGTCGACCGTGCCCGGTCCCTTCCTGGCCGGTCCGACCCGGAACACGTCGGCATCCACGACCTGGACGTCCAGGTCGACCTTCGGGAGCCCCTCGGCCCGGTAGCGGCCGGACGCGTCGGTCGGGAACTCGCCGAGCACGGCCCGAGTCGCGGCATCGACGATCCGCACGCCACGGCTGTTCCCGTAGACCGGCTCGCCCCATTCCCACACGTTGTTCTCGTTGCGGTCGAACCAGAGTTGGCCTTCGAGCACGACGGAGTCCTCCTGCGCTCCCGCCACGCCCGCAGGGCCCACCGCCAACGTCGTCAACGCCGTCATCAGGGCAGCCGTCAGCGCAGCTGCCGAACGCAGGTCCTTCACCCTTGTTTCCCCCCGATATGGAATAACCACCTGCTTATCGACCGACTGCCGGGCCGCGTTTCACGATTTGCCTCACAGCGGCGACAGGTCACCGCGACGCATCCGCGACGCGCGAGCCGACGCCGGTGGACTTACGGTCGGCTCATGAGTTCCAAGGGCGGGGAGAGCACGCTGACCGTGCTGCTGGCGCTGGCCGTGAACCTGGCCATCGCGGTGATGAAGGCGATCGCCGGCGCGATCACCGGATCGGCGGCGATGCTCGCGGAAGCCGCCCACTCGGTGGCCGACACGTTCACCGAAGGCCTCCTGCTCACCGCCCTGCGCCGCTCGGAACGCCCCGCCGACCGCCGCCACCCGTTCGGGTACGGGAAGGACCGGTTCTTCTGGTCGCTGCTGGCCGCCGTGTCGATCTTCGTGTCGGGCGCGGTGTTCGCGTTCTACGAGGGGATCCGCGCGGTCTTCGGCGAGTCGACCGAGCAGACCAATCCGGGCGTCGGGTACGTGGTGCTGGCGATCGCGTTCGCGCTGGAGTCGGTGTCGTTCACGCAGGCCGTGCGGCAGGTGCGGCGTGAGTCGCGGGCCGAGGGCCGCTCGGTGCTCGCGTACCTGCGGATGTCCGACGACCCGACGGTGAAGACGGTGTTCATGGAGGACTCGGCGGCCCTGGTCGGCCTGCTGCTGGCGTTCGGCGGGCTCGGGCTGCACCACCTGACCGGCTCGTCGGTCTGGGACGGCGTGGCGTCGCTGCTGATCGGCGTGCTGCTCGCGTTCGCGGCCTACGTGCTGGCCGGCACGAACCGCGGCCTGCTCATCGGCCGCCAAGCCGACCCCAAGCTGGTCCGCGCGGTGTGGGACCACCTGCGCGGGGTGCCCGAGGTGGAGCAGGTGGTGGACCTGCTCACGATGGCCGTCGGCACCGACCGGGTCCTGCTGTGCGCGCGGCTGGACTTCGACGACGCCCTGTCGGCGGCCGACCTGGAGCGGGCCTGCGTGCGCATCGACGGCGAGCTGCGCACCCGCTGGCCCGACCTGGACGAGGTCTTCCTGGAACCGGTGCCCAGGACGGACCCGGAACTGCGGTCACGAGTGCTGGCCAGGTACGGCAACCTGCTCTAGCGCCGCGTCTCCGACCGGTGGAAGTTCAGGTAGGCGCGGGACGGCGTGGGCCCCCGCTGCCCCTGGTACCGCGAGCCCGCCTGCTTCGACCCGTACGGGAACTCGGCCGCCGAACTGAGCCGGAACAGGCAGAGCTGGCCGATCTTCATGCCCGACCACAGCGTGATCGGCAGGTTGGCGACGTTGGACAGCTCCAACGTGATGTGCCCCGAGAACCCGGGATCGATGAACCCGGCCGTCGAGTGCGTCAGCAACCCGAGCCGCCCCAACGACGACTTGCCCTCCAACCGCCCGGCAAGATCATCCGGGAGGGTGACGGACTCGAACGTCGAGCCGAGCACGAACTCGCCCGGGTGCAGCACGAAGGGTTCGTCGTCGGGCGTCTCGACCAACGAGGTCAGGTCGTCCTGCTGGATCGAGGGGTCGATGTGCGTGTACCGGGTGTTGTTGAACACCCGGAAGAACCGGTCGAGACGGACGTCGATGCTGGACGGCTGCACCATGACGTCGTCGAACGGCTCCAGCACCAGGCGGCCCGAGTCGACCTCTTTGCGTAGATCGCGGTCACTCAACAACACGGGCACAGCCTATGTGTATGATCGGACCCGCAGCACGCGGGTGTAGTTCATTGGTAGAACGACAGCTTCCCAAGCTGTAGAGGCGGGTTCGATTCCCGTCACCCGCTCTTGATCGCGAAGGCCCAGGTCGGCACCGGTTCCCCGGTCTCACCTGGGCCTTCGTCGTGATCGGACCCCACCGCCGAGCACCCGCGGGCAGCAGGCCGTTTCGCGTTCCAGCCCCGGCACGGCGAAGGTCGACCCCGGCGCGGTCCCCATCGCTTGCTCGGTGCGGTCCCGTTGACCTTGAGCGTCATGGCGTCGGCAGGGGCGGGCGGGGCGACGTGGTCGCCGGCGGGGGACAGGTGAGCTGTTGGGGGTGCAGTTCCGCCACCCGACCCCACACCCGGTTGCGAAAGTCCAGCTCGTCGACCGGATGCGAGTGGCACTCGACAAATGGTCCGTGGGCGTGATCGGGAAAGTCGTTCCTTCGTCGCAGTAATTGCGTGATCATCGGGTACCCGGACTATTCGATGCGCGGAACACATAGGCGGTTGATGCAATGGTTGTCGAAGTGCCCCAGCACAGCCCTCTCGGTCTGCTCTCCACTCGGACGGGCGACCGGCGGACGATGATCGGGCACGTTGTCGTGTGCCGGGCGGACGACGGGACGTTGGCCGTCTGGCACGTCGACACCGAAGGCTTACGCACGGCGGCTTGGGTCGAGAACGCGGAGGACGTGTTCGCGGACGGTGAGGCTGCTCGACGGGTGCTCCTCCGGTGCCGGAAGAGGGGGTTGCTGGTGTGGGAGCCGACGGGTGCGATCGCGACCCTCCGTGAGTTGGAGGCGGTCGCGGGGATTCCCGGGACGGACTGGGAGGCACGGGTGTGCGCCATTCCGGACCTGCTCGCCGAGATCGAGCGCATCCGGGCCGGGTACCAGGAGCGCGTGGCCGAGGAACAGGCGGTGAAGAAGAACGTCGCGCCGCTCGACTGGCAGCTCGAACTGCCGGTACCGCCGCCCGCCACGCCGGCCGAACTCCAGGAGCTGGCACGGTTCGCGCCCCTCACCGCTCCGTCGGCCGCCGCGACCGAAGCGCTGATGATCGGGCAGCTCTGCGCGTGGGTCGTGCAGCGGTGGCGGGAGACCGCGGTGGTGCTGGGGCGGCGGGACTACCTGCGGGCCGCGTTCGGGCAGCCCACGGTTCTCCCGCCTGCGTGGGAGGCACGGCTGGCGGACGCGTTCGCCGCGGATGCCGCGCCGAAGAGTTGATGGCGGCCTGGTTCGGCCGCGAGCAGGATCGGTTCACCGGATCGGGGACGTCGACGCGGTAGCGGTCACGACTCGGAGCCGTGGGCTGAGCTCGGCTTTCGGGTCGACGTCCCGGGTCTCGGGTGGCCTACACGCCCCGCAGGGGCGGGTACGGCGTCTCGGGCGTCTCGGGCGCCGGCTTGGCGTTGAGGGCCCTGGCTTCTTCGAGCTGGTCTTCGAGGGTGACGATGCGGCAGGCCGCTTCCAGGGCGGTGCCCTGGTCGACCAGTTCCCGGACGCGGGCCGCCAGGCGCAGTTGGTAGCGGGAGTACCTGCGGTGGCCGCCCGCGGAGCGCTGCGGCTCGATCAGTTTCGCCTCGTCGAGGCTGCGCAGGAACCCCGCGCTGGTGTTCAGCATCTCCGCGGCCCGGCCCATGGTGTAGGCGGGGTAGTGGTCGTCGTCGAACTTGTCGGCCGCGGACTGCGGTTGGTTGCTCTCTGGGGTCATCGCGCCTCCGCATCACGAGGGGCCCCGGCGCAGTAGCGCCGGGGCCCCAGGGTGTTGGGTTTCACTTCCATCAACCGACCGTGAGATCGATTTCCTCTGTCCGCCGGACCCGCACCAGAGGCGGGCACTGCGGGGATCGCTTGTGCGTAACCGAAGACCACCTTCCAATCCGATGGAACCGCGGTACCTGTTCGGCAGAGTTCAGCCGTGAACAGGCGATCCGATGGTGTGCAACCCTTCCCTTCTCCTCTGTTACGCGAACTTCTCATCCTCACGTGACCGTCGGCACCGGACCTCTTGCACACGCCGGTTTCACCTCGCCGACAGTCCTTGGTCACCCGCCGGAACCCCTTCTACCGATCGGCCCCGGCGCATCTGACCGTCCTGACTTGCGCCTTGCACTTGCTTTGCGACTTACTACTTGCACTTGCATCTAGCTCTTGCACTTGCGACTTGCACCTGCGTCTTGCTATTTCACCTACGACTTGCACTTCAACTTGCTTACGACTTGCACTTCAACTTGCATCGAACTCGTACTGCGTCTTGCCGGTACTGCGGTACTGCATCCTGCGGTAGTACTGCCTTGCTGGTACTGCGCCTTGCTCCTACTGGTACTTCCCACTTCCGACTGTCGGCTCCGGGTGTCGTGCGTACTGCGGTAGTGCTCCCGGACTTGCGTGCCGATCGTCCTTGGCCACCCTGCCGGAACCCCTTCCACTGATCGGCTCCAACACGCCTGGCCGTCTTGCGCCTTGCCTTGCCCTCACGGGTAGTTCGTCATCTCCCGTGTTCATGTCTCTCTCGCAACAAGGAGAACACTACACACACCGAGGGGCGAATGTCTACCTCCGCTGGCATAGATTTGCTCGAACGAGTGGCACAGGCATGTTGACCTGCACGTTCACGTCCCGGGCTGCGTCAGTTCCGGCGGCCGACCCCGATCCCGGTCACCCGGGTGGGGTTCGCCAGGCCTCGTTGTAGCGGCGTTCGCGGTCGCGGTCGGTCTCGGTGGATCGCTCCTTGCGGTACGTGCTGGCCGCCGCGCGGGGATAGCCGTACTTCGTCATGCGGTGGTCGGTGCTCTCGATGGCGTACGACACCGCGAAGTACACGCCGACCACCAGCCCCAGGGAGCCGCAGGCGATGGCCAGCGGCAGCGGCGAGCCCAGGCCCCAGACCAGGGCCAGCGTGATCACGATCGTCAACGGCAGGACCTGGAGCAGCGCACGGGCCACGAACCACGCCAGCCAGGTCGGCTTGGTCGCCTGGTGGAAGACCCAGTCGCGGTACTTCACCGGCAGTCGGCCGCCGACGAGGTACCAGGCCCGCAACAGCAGAGGCGGCTTGGTCATGTGCGGTCCGTCGCGGCGATGACGCGGGTCAGTACGGCGTGCAGGTCCTGCAGCTCGGCCAACGTCATGCCGAGGCGCTCGACCACCGCGGGCGGGATCGACAGCGCCTGTTCCCGCAGGGCCGCACCCCGCTCGGTCAGCCCCACGGCGAGCTGGCGCTCGTCGGAGATGGCCCGCGACCGGGTGATGTAACCGATCGACTCCAGCCGCTTGAGCAGCGGCGACAAGGTCGCGGGCTCCAACGCCAGCAATCGGCTCAGCTCCTTCACCGACAGCGGTGTCCCACCCCACAGGGCCAGCATGACCAGGTACTGCGGGTGCGTCAGACCCATCGGTTCCAGCAGCGGCCGGTAGAGGGCCACCACGTTCCTGGATGCGATGGCCAGGGCGAAGCAGACCTGCCGGTCCAGGGCCAGCGGGTCGCCCTCGAAAGTTTGTGCACTAATCATTAGTGCACAGAGTACTACCTGGTCTCCAGCTCCGCCCAACCCCCGCCGGACGCCAGCACGGCCCGCACGCTCGCCGCGTGCTTCGCGACACCCGCCAGGTCGCCGTGCAGCAGGGCCGCCCGATCCGCGTCGACCGGCACGTGGTCGTCGCGCCACAGATCCACCGGGAGGCTGATCACGAACACCACGGAGTCGACGAGCCGCAGCACCGGCGCGTCACCGGGGCACTGGGACCTGATCTCCGCGCACGCCGACGCGATCTCGCGCAGCCCGAGCACGGCCGCCGCGGGTGTCCCGTCCCACGACCCGTCCGGCCACAACCGCGTGCTCAGCGCCAGCCACAGGCTCCACCCGGCGGCCGACTCCGTCTCGTCCCGCGGCTGCCAAGCACCCATGGACCCCACTGTGGCGGCACCGAGCCGATCGGACCGCATGAGCCTGCCCACAAAGCCCCGAGCGATCGGTGTGCGCAAGACCACACTCGATCCCCGGCTCACGCTTGCCACCCTCGTCCGGCTAGGTCAACGGAGTGAACCGCTCGAAGTTTTTCCGCGAATCACCGTCATGTTCAGCGGGTACGTGACTCCTATCCACATGCGAACCGGTGTCAACGCGCGTCCGTCGTCCGCGGCGGGCGCAGGTCGGCATGTCACGGAACCGGGTATCGCGCTGGTGGACCCCATACCGCTGTTCCGCGAGGGCCTCTCGGCCGTCGTCCGCCGGACACCGGGGCTGCACTGGCTCGGCTCGACCGGCCACCTGAACACGGCCGTCCGCCTGCACGAGCGCCTGCGGCCGGACGTGCTGCTGATCGACTCCGTGCTCGACCCGCAGGGCCACCTGGCGACCCTGCTGACCGGCAACGACCCCCAACTGCTGGTGATCTCGCTGGTCCGCGAGCCGCACCGGACCGCGAAGTACGTGCGGGCCGCGCTGTCCGCCGGGGTGCGCGGCATGGTGCCGAGGGCGGGCGAGATCGGCGAGGTGCTCCAGGCGATCGTGCGCGGCCACCAGGAGCGGATGTACCTGGACCCGACGCTCGCGCCGCTGGCCGCCGGCTTCACGCCCACCGCCGAGGCCGGGTCGCGCCGCGCGCTGTCCCGCCGGGAGTACGAGGTGCTCCAGCTCATCGCGGACGGCCTGGAGAACCAGGCGGTCGCGAACGAGCTGTACGTGTCCGTGGAGACCGTCCGCACGCACGTGAAGAACATCCTGCGCAAACTCCGGGCACGGGACCGCACGCACGCCGTCTCGCTCGCCTACCAGGCAGGACTGCTCAGCAGCAACATGAAGTAGGCCGGTTCCGCCCGCCACATCCGGGTGGTCGGCCTTGCCGGGGTTACTGACAGGTAATACCCTGTTGTTACCGGTCAGTAAGGGGACAGCCCCGACCTTCATGGAGTGAGACGAGATGGGTCACTACAAGAGCAACGTCCGAGACCTCGAATTCAACCTGTTCGAAGTCTTCAACGTGCAGGACCACCTCGGCACGGGGCCGTTCGAGCAGTCCGACGAGGACACCGCGCGCGGCGTGCTGGCCGAGTTGAACAACCTGGCCGTCGGCCCGCTGGCGGAGTCCTTCGCCGACGCCGACCGCAACCCGCCGGTGTTCGACCCCAAGACGCACTCGGCGACGCTGCCCGAGTCGTTCAAGAAGTCCTACCGGGCCATCTGGGACGGCGAGTGGTACCGCCTGTCGCTGCCCAACGAGCTGGGCGGCTTCGGCATCCCGCCGTCGGTGCAGTGGGCGGCGTCCGAGCTGATCCTGGGCGCGAACCCGGCCATCTACATGTACCTGGCGGGCCCGAACTTCGCGACGGTCGTCTACCGCAACGGCACCGAGCGGCAGAAGCGGTGGGCCGAGCTGATGATCGAGCGCGGCTGGGGCGCCACCATGGTGCTCACCGAGCCCGACGCCGGCTCCGACGTGGGCGCGGGCCGCACCAAGGCGGTGCTCCAGGAGGACGGCTCGTGGCACCTCGACGGGGTCAAGCGGTTCATCACCTCGGGTGACCAGGACCTGACCGAGAACATCATGCACCTGGTGCTGGCCCGTCCCGAGGGCCCCGGCATCGAGGCGAGGCCCGGCACCAAGGGCCTGTCGCTGTTCCTGGTGCCGAAGCTGCACTTCGACCCGGAGACCGGCGAGCCGACCGGCGAGCGCAACGGCGCCTTCGTCACCAACGTCGAGCACAAGATGGGCCTCAAGGTCTCGACCACCTGCGAGCTGACCTTCGGCCAGCACGGCGTGCCCGCGAAGGGCTGGCTGCTGGGCGAGGTGCACGACGGCATCGCGCAGATGTTCCAGGTCATCGAGTACGCCCGGATGATGGTCGGCACCAAGGCCATCGGCACCCTGTCGACCGGCTACCTGAACGCCCTGTCGTACGCCAAGGAGCGCGTGCAGAGCGCCGACCTGACCCGGATGACGGACAAGACCGCGCCGCGCGTCACCATCACGAACCACCCGGACGTGCGACGTTCGCTGATGTTGCAGAAGGCGTACGCCGAGGGCCTGCGCGCGGTGTACCTGTACACGGCCACGTTCCAGGACCGGATCGCGCTGGGCGGGCCGGACAAGGAGCTGGCGGAGAAGGTCAACGACCTGCTGCTGCCGGTCGTGAAGGGCGTCGGCTCGGAGCGGGCGTACGAGCAGCTCGCGCAGTCGCTGCAGACGCTGGGCGGCTCGGGGTTCCTCCAGGAGTACCCGATCGAGCAGTACATCCGGGATTCCAAGATCGACTCGCTGTACGAGGGCACCACCGCCATCCAGTCCCTGGACTTCTTCTTCCGCAAGATCATCCGGGACAAGGGCCAGGCGCTGGGCTTCATCAACGGCGAGATCCAGAAGTTCCTGGACAACGAGGGCGGCAACGGCCGGCTCAAGGAGGAGCGGGCGCTGCTCAAGCAGGGCCTGGAGGACCTCCAGGGCATGCTCGGCGCGCTGGTCGGCTTCCTGACCACCTCGCAGGAGGACGTGCGCAACCTGTACAAGGTCGGCCAGAACTCCGTCCGGCTGCTGATGACCGCGGGCGACGTGCTGGTGGGCTGGCTGCTGCTGCGCCAGGCCGAGGTGGCGCTGGCCAAGCTCGACGGCCAGGTGTCGGCCCGGGACAAGGCGTTCTACGAGGGCAAGGTCGCGGTCGCGTCGTTCTTCGCGAAGTCGGTCCTGCCGGAGCTCTCGGCCCGCCGCAAGATCGCCGAGACGACGGACAACTCGCTGATGGACGTGGACGAGGCCGCGTTCTGAGCTGAGGGTCCGGCGTTGGGTTGACGGCTTGACCGAAGGGCGGCACCCCCGGTTCGCGGGGGTGCCGCCCTTCGCGCTGTCCGGATGTCCCGGACGGCCGCCTGGTCCGGTTCGGGTGGCGGCAAGAGGGTCACGTCAACCGAGGCACACCCGAGGAGGCAGACCAGGGCCGAGGTGGAACCTGACGCCGGCGGTGCTCGTCACCGCCGGCGTCAGTCCTTGTGGGCACGCGCAGCGGCGAAGCAGTAACCGCCGAACCCCAGGAACCCCAGGGCGATCACGGCGAGCAGGAAGACCCCGTAGGGCTGGGCGGCGAGCGTGTGCAGGGCCTTGTCCAGGCCACCGGACTCGGCGGGGTTGGCGGTGATCGCCGCGAAGCCGACCAGGATGCCGATCAACGCGTACGAGATGCCCTTGCCGATCCAGCCGATGCGGCCGAGCCGTTCCACCCACTTCCGCGACGCGGCGGGCAGCTCGGACATGTTCAGGTCGTCCTCGAACGCCTTCTTGAAGCCCTTGCGCGCCACCGCGACGCCGAGCCCGATGACGAATAGCGCCACCGCGCCGACCAGCACCTGGCCGAACGGCAGCGCGAGCACGCGGGCCGTCCAGGTCTGGGACTGCTCGGTGGAGCTGGACTGGCTGCTGCCGGTCGCGTAGTTGACCGCGGCGATGCCGATGGCGGTGCCGGTGATGGCGCGGCCGGCCGAGCCGAGCCGGCGGAAGACCCGCTTGCGCTCGGGGGAGACCCAGTTGTAGCCGGAGGCGGCCATGGCGATCTGCCAGACCGCGAACGCGAACAGCCCGATGGCGAGGATCCACAGCAGCACCGGCCCGAAGCCGGTCTGGGTGAGGGTCGCCACCGCGCCCTTCTGGTCGGTGCGTTCCCCGCTGTCACCGAAAACCACCTGGGCGGTGAGTACGGCGAGCAGCACGTGCACCAATCCGTAGCACACCATCCCACCGCGACCGAGGAACTGCACGGCCGGGTGACGTCTTACCGAGTGAACGCTCACGAACGGGTGACTACCCCGCTGGTGGGCGTTCTAAGCAAACCCGGTGGTCAGGCGTGCCGAGCCAACCCGTTGGTCGGGTGTGCCGGGCGGACGCGGTGGTAGGGCGGCCGGGCGGACGCGGTGGTCAGCCCGCCGGTGGGGCTTCGCAGACGATCTTCGGCGACGGGTCGTAGCGCACCGTGCGCGACTCGGAGCGGGTCTGGCCGGTGCGGCGGTCCTTGATGGTGCGGGTGTCGGTGACCGTGAAGCCCTGCGCGCCGGCGCTGTTCACGCACGGCTGGGTGTTCTTCTTGACCTCGTTCGGCTCGGTGAAGTTGGACTTCTCGCTGGTCGAACCGCTGACGTCGTAGTTCTTCGTGCCCCACAGCACGATCCGGATCGAGGACGGCGTCCAGATCGTCTGGATCGCCACGCCCGTGTCGTCCGGGTTGGTGAACTTGATGTCGATCAGGCTGTTGCCCGCGTTGTCCATGAACACGGTGGCCTCGCGGCCCGCCGGGTAGCGCGAGATCCAGTAGCTGTGCTCCTTGTGGCCCGCGTCCTTCATGCCCGCGTGGTAGCCCGCGTTGTACAGCGTGGTCGCGAACTGCGAGATGCCGCCGCCGACCGCGCGGCCGGGAGCGCCGTTCTCGATGATGCCCGCCTCGACGTAGCCCTGCGCCAGGCCGCGCGGACCGGTGTGGCCGTTGAGCGAGAACGTCTCGCCGGGCTTGACGATCGCGCCGTTCACCTTCTCCGCCACCACGCGGATGTTGGTGCCCGAGTCGGCCGCGAAGCCACCGGTCTGGAACTCGCCGATGACCTCCTTGATGCCCATCTTGTTGGCCTGCTCGGTGGTCACCTTGGCGGGCGTGTGCTTGTACTCCGCCTTGATCTCCCGCTTGTCCGCGCTCTTCAGCACGTCCATGAACGGCACCAGGGACTTCTCCCAGTCGATGCCGAGGCCGTCCACCGACTCCTTGACGGTCGGCTTGCCGCCCTCGAACACGATCTCGGCGTCCTTGCCCTCCTTCTCGGTGTCCTTCAGCTGCGGGCCGGCGGCTTCGACGACCTTGTTGTTGTCCACCTTGACGATCAGGTTGCCGTCGTCGGCGGGCTCGAACACCAGGGTGGCGGCCAGCTGCTCGGGCGTGAGCGTGGCGTCCTTGCCCTCGCCCTTGACGACCACCGGCGCGGCGGTGGCGGGCTTGGCGAACTCCTCCAGCGCCTTCTGCACGCCTGCCTTGGTGGTCTTCACCGGCGTGGTCGCGACCGGCAGCTCGATGGTGCCGCCGTCCGCCCAGTCCGCGAGCAGCTTGTCCGACGCGCCCGGCACGTCCAGCTTCTGGCCCTGCTTCGGGTCCACCGCGACCGGCGTCGCGCCCTCGAACCGGATGGTGCCCTCGGCCGGGTCGTGGTCGGTCTTGGCGCGCAGCGCCTCCAGCGCGGCGGTCAGCTTCGCCTCGTCGCTGCGGGTGGCGAAACCGACCTCGCGGGAGGTGAAGAACGAGGTCACGCGGGTGATCGGGGACAGCGGCTGGTCGCCCGCCCGGTCCAGGGTGGCGACCCAGTCCAGCTCCAGCCCGGCGCCCTGCGGGTCGAACTCGGTGGTCACGTCGCCCGCCTGGGTCTTCACCGGCTGGGCCAGCCGCGGGCCGATGGTGTCGCGCAGCTTCTGCTCGGCGGCGGTGTGGCTCATACCGCCCACGTCGACGCCGGCGACCGTCACGCCGCGCGGCACGTTGCCGCCGGAGATCAGCATGTCCGCGCCGTAGAGCACGACCAGCAGGCCGAGCACGCTCGCCGCGACGATGAGGACCTTCCGCCGGTTCTTCCGCCGGGCGTCGCCCTCCTCGGCCGCGGTCTTCTCGTCCACCATCACCGGGCCCAGCACGGTGGCCTCGGGCTCCGACACCGGGCTGGCGAAGACCGTGGTCTCCTCCGACGGCGACGGGTTGCGCGGGTTGTCCGGCGGGAACGCGCGGGTCTCCGCGGCCGGCGGGACCGCCGCACGGGTCTGCTCGGCCGGTGGGGTTGCCGCACGGGGCTGCTCCGCCGGCGGGTTGAGCTTGTGCGTCACCGACTCGGCCGGCGGCGCGAGGTCGCGGGTGGCCTCGCCGGGCATGATCCGCGTCGCCTCGGACGGCGGGACGTTGCGCACGGTCGGGGCCGACGACGGCTCGTCCGGCTCCTCCTGCGGCCAGGCCTCCTCGTCGGTGGGCCAGGCGGCCTCCTGCACCGACGACGCCGGGATCTGCGTCGTGCGCTCCGAAGCGGTGCCCGACGGGCGGACGGGCTCGAACGCCCTGGTCCGCTCAGCGTCGTACTCCGGTCGCTGGTTCTCCGGCACCGCTCCCCCTCTTGCCTCTCGCAAGTCCTCGGGACTGCTTACCCGACCGCCGTCACGCGTCGATCACTTCTCGGTGCTGCACAGGTCTCGGTGCTTCACAGGTACCCGCGCTTCACAGGTAGAGACCGGTGCCGTGGTCCGACCGCTCGCTGGCGACGGCGTGCACGTCCCGTTCCCGCAGGACCAGGTAGGTCGCGCCCTGCACCTCGAACTCGTACTGGTCCTCCGGGTTGAACAGCACCCGGTCACCGACCTTGACGTGCCGCACGTTCGTGCCGACGCCGTGGACGTCACCCCAGGCCAGACGCTTGGCCATCTGCGCGGTCGCCGGGATCACGATGCCGCCGCTGCTGCGGCGCTCACCGTCCTCCGGCGAGATCCGCACCATGACGCGGTCGTGCAGCATCTGGATCTCAAGCTTGACATCGGGCACCAGCAGAGTCTACGTGGCGCCTCGTCAGCCCTCGTCCAGGCCGCCCATCAGCAGGGGCAGCCGGTGCGGGGCGTCCGCCGTGACGCGGATCGGCACGCCCCAGTCCTGGCGGGTCAGCTTGCACACCGGGTGCTCCACGGCGGGGTCGTCGGTGCAACTGGCGGCCTGCGCGACGACGTGCAGCACGCCCTCGGTGAAGCCCTCGGCGATGTGGATCGTGCGGGTCAGGTCGGTGCCCACGCCGGCGCCCGCTGTCAGGAGTCCGGGCGGCGAGCTGGTGATCTCCAGCCGTGTCGACGGGCCGTAGCGGTCGTCCAGCCTGGTGCCGGCCGGCGGGGTGAAGACGACCTTCAATTCCAGGTCGCCGGGCGCGAGCAGGGTCGGCGGTCGGCGCACCTGGTGGGCCTCGCCGAGGACTTTCGTGCCGGGCGCCACGGGGCGCTCCAGGCGGTGCGCGGCGGACGCGACGACCACCAGCTCGCCGTCCGCGTAGAGGACGTCGGACGGTTCGGCGATGTCGGTCGCGAGCGTGGACACCTCCCCGGTCGAGGGGTCGTAACGCCGGATCGCACCGTTGTAGGTGTCGGCGATGGACACGGTGCCGTCCGGCAGCACGGCGACGCCCAGCGGGTGCTGGAGGAGGGCTTGGTCGGCTTCGCCGTCGCGGTGGCCGAAGTCGAACAGCCCCTTGCCCACGGCGGTGTGCACCTCGCCGTGCTCCAGGTAGCGGAGGGCGGAGGTCTCGGAGTCGACCAGCCAGAGGCGGTCCCCGTCGGCGGCCAGGCCGGAGGTCTGCGCGAAGAAGGCCTCCTCGAACGAGCCGTCGCCGAGCCCTTCGACCGTGGTGCCCGCGAGGCGTTCCAGGCGGCGTTCGGCGGGCTTGAACAGGCCGAGGGTGTGGTTGCCTGCCAACGCGACGGCGACGCCCCCGGCGGGCTCCCACCAGGTCACGTCCCAGGGGCTGGTGAGACGGATCCGGTGGGCCGGGCCGTCCGTCTCGCCGTCCATCCACTGCTCACCCGTGCCCGCGACGGTGGTGACCTCGCCGGTGTCCAGGTCGAGGCCGCGCAGGAGGTGGTTGACGGTGTCGGCGACGACCACGTGGTAGCCGACCTCGGCGGCGACGTCGGCGGGGAGGAGGGTCAGGCCGGCGGGCTCGGAGAAGCTCGGGTCGAGACCGTCGCGCCGCCCCCGCTCGCCCGTGCCGATGCGGCGGATGACCGTCTCGCCGTCGAGTTCGAGCTCGACCAGGCTGTGGTGGGCGGAGTCGCTGACCAGGAGCGTGTTGTTCGGGGTGACGAGTGCCTTGGCCGGGAAGCGGAGTTCCGTGTCGGCGGGGGCGGGCGGCACGTAAGGACCTTCGCCGCGGTGCAGCGTGCCCTTCGCGTCGTGCTCTTCGACCAGCTCGGAGACGACCTGGCGCAGCGCGTCCACGTGGCCTTCGCCCGCGGCGACGTGCACGACGTAGCCCTCGGGGTCCACCACGACCAGCGTGGGCCACGCCTTGACGGCGTAGTTCTGCCACGTCGTGAGTTCGGGGTCGTCCAGCACGGGGTGGTGCACTTCGTAGCGTTCGACCGCTGCCTTGAGCGCGTCGGCGTCGGCTTCGTGCACGAACTTCGGCGAGTGGACGCCGACGGTGACCAGGACGTCCGCGAACTCGGCTTCGAGCGGGCGGAGTTCGTCGAGCACGTGCAGGCAGTTGATGCAGCAGAAGGTCCAGAAGTCCAGCAGCACGACCTTGCCGCGCAGGTCTTTGAGCGCGATGTCGCGGTCACCGGTGTTGAGCCAGCCGCGACCGACCAGTTCGGGGGCGCGGACGCGGGCACGGCGGCGTTGAGCAGTCGTCACGTTCGAAGTCAACAGGACGCCGGCGCGTCCTGTTCCGCCCGTCCACCATATGAGCGAAGCCATCTTTCGTTTTGTTCGTTTTGAGCTTACGGTCGTGCCATGACGACGATCGTGGGCGAACGGACCCTGCTACCGCCGGCACGACCGGAGTCCTCGTCGGCCTTGGCCGCCCTGCTCGCCGGTCTTCGACAGGACAAGGCGATCCTGGTAGCGCCCGACGGCAGCCGCCTGGAGTTGCCCGCCGAGGTGTTCGAGGTCATCCGGGACGTCGTGCAGGCGATGTCGCAGGGCCTGGCGATCACGGTCGCACCCCGCCACACCGTGTTGACCACCAGTGAAGCGGCTCAGGTGTTGGGCGTTTCCCGACCTACCCTGGTCCGCCTGCTCGAAGCGGGCGAGATCCCCTACGAGAAGCCGAACCGCCACCGCCGGGTGCTGCTGGCCGATCTTCTGGCCTACCAGGAACGCGTTCGCAGGGCCCGTGCCGCCGGTCTGGACCAAATGGTGCGCGACGGCGAGGAGAGTGGACTCTACGACCTGCCGATCGACACGCCGTTCGAACGGATGCCGCCAGACGACGACAGGTGATCTTTGTACTCCGTCTTCCTGGACACGTGCGTACTGCTGAAGCCGTACCTCTGTGACACGGTCCTGAGCATCGCCGAGTGCGGCATCTACCGGCCGCTGTGGTCGGCGGGCGTGTTGGAGGAACTCGACCGGAACCTGCGCAAACGCGGGGCGACCGAGGAGCAGGTCCGTCACCGGCTCGACCAGATGACCCGTCACTTCCCGGACGCGCGGGTCGACGGCTACGAAGACCTCATCCGCTCGATGACGAACCACCCCAGGACCGACACGTCTTGGCGGCTGCCGTGCGGGGCGGCGCGGAAGCACTGGTGACGGAGAACCTGAGGGATTTCCCCGAGTCGGCCGTCGCGCCGTACGGGATCTTCGTCCTCCACCAGGACCACTTCCTCCAGGACCAGCTGGACCTCGCCCCTGAAGCGGTCCACAGCAGTCTGCGCAGGCAGGTCTCGCGGTACAAGCGCGCTCCGCGGTCGGTCGCGGACCTGCTGGACCTGCTCGGCAACGAAGGACACGGCTGCGTGAACTTCGCGGCGGCGTGCCGTGACCACCACGACCGCGAGTGGAGGCGTTGACCTGCTGGCAGCAGAAGATCCGGAAGTCCGGCAGCACCACCTCGCCGCGCAGGTCGGCGAGTTCGATCTCCCGGTCACCGGCGCTCAGCCGGCCGCGTCCGGTCAACTCGGGACCGCGCAGACACGAGCGCAGCGGCGATGAGCGGTCGCGATGTGCGCGGTTCATCCGCGCCCACCGTGTTCGACCGGCGTTCCGCGCCTGTCATGATCGCGAACCATGGCACTCAGGACCGACTTCACCCTCAAGTCCCTGCTTCTCGAACTGCACGAACTGGCGGCCCCGGAAATCGCGCCGCACTTCATGGACGCGATCGAATCGATGGGCCCACAGAGCCCGTACAAGGGGGGCAAGCGCCTGGTCGAACTGTTGGAGTTCATCGTGCGGGAGGCACATCAGGCCGGAGACGCTCCGAGCGAGGAAGGCGCACAGGATGCGGTCGCCTACATGCTGGGCCGTCTGCTGGAATCCGACCTGACGATGAAGTACGACCTGTATGACGGTTCCGGGCAGTTACGCGACATCCAAATGATCCAAACGTCGATGAGCGCCGGCAACGAGTTCATCCGGCAGGAGATCGACAAGCTGCTTGCTGACAATCCGACTGCCACTGCTGCCGACATCCGTGCTCACTTCGAGGAGGCGGGGCGCCGAGCGGTGCGGTTCGTGAGGGCAAGGCGAGCCGGGCACTACGGCGCGTTCCGGGTCAGATCCGACATCGCCGCCTGGCTGGTCGACGTGCTGGTCGACCGAGTCGAATTCCACACCGACGAGGACACCGACCCGCAGGTCGATGCACTGTTGGCGGCACCCGACGCGAATCTCCTGGTGGCAGCGGCCCAACTCCGGCTGAGGCGCACGCAATTGGACGAACTGGAGGCGGCGGTCGAGAACCCGTTCACCAAGGAGCGCGGGTTGCAGCGACTGGTGGAGCGCGCGGCCTGGTTGTTCGGAGGCGGGTACACCGGCGTCTCCGACGTGAGGCGCCTGACGTCCGGCACCGAGGTCGACTTGGCGTTGCTGCGACCGGACGGGGTACTTCACGTCGTCGAACTCAAGAAGGCGAACACGCGGTTGGTCAAGCTGCACCGAGGCGTCCCGATCACTTCCGACGACGTGAATCGGGCCTCCGCACAGGTCACGAACTACCTTCGCGCGTTCGACGAGGACCGGGCGGGAATTCTGGAACGTCACGGCATCGACGCAAGGCGGGCGAGCGGCACGGTGGTCATCGGACACCCGATGTACGACGTCGACTTCACCGAGCAGCAAGTCGATGAGGCGCTACGGGTGTACAACGCCGACCGCTCCCGGATCGAGGTCGTCACCTACAAACAGTTGATCGACAGGGCCCGCCACGCGCTGGAACTGAGCGCACCGAGCGAGGGTCACGGGAGGTAACGCAGAGCGGCGGTGGAGTTCGCAGTCGGCGGTGCCAGGCTGCGCCGGGACTTCGCCCCGTGGAGGAGCCAGCCGTCCGGCAGCAGAACGTCCAGATGGCCGGACGGCACCTTGCCGCGAAGCCAGAGCGCCTCACCAGAGCGCGCCGCGCGTTTCGACGGCGCGGCCCCTTCGTGTTCCCGAACATCCGCGCCGGCTGAGTCAGCCCGCGGCCACCGACCGGAAGCGGCCGGTTTCAGGACGGGCGGTGGACGGATCGGGGGCCGAGGACGGTGGCGCCGAGGTCGGTTACGCGGCGGCGGAGTTCGCGGTCGGCGGTGACGACGGCGCAGGGGCGGTTTTCCGCCTCATTGCGGACTACGTCGACTATGGCGTCGTCTCCGGACGCAGTGGCGGAGACCACACGGACGCCGGGGACGGACTGCACGTGGCGGGCCTTGCCTTCCACCACCAAGACGATGTCGAGCGGACCCGGTGCGAAGCCGTCCAGGCCGTGCTCACCCACTCCCACCAGCGAGTTTCGCAATCTCGTGGCAGCGCCTGCGCGGTCTCGCCACCAGCCGTCGGGCACGGATCCGATGACATTTGCCGCGTCAACCACCAGGAGCGGGCGGGTCATCGCCCCATGCTCTCAGCAAACCTTCAAAAAACTGTCGTACCCCGATGGCACCATGGGTGGTGTCCATGGGGGACAAGACACATTCAGGGGGATAGTGATGAACAGGCATGCCCGCAGACAGGACGAAGACACCTGGACCGGCTCGGCCACGTCCAAGTAGCAGTCCGGACATGCACTAAGCAGTCGGGGGAGAGATGGGAAACCCCGCGGTGCTGCCAGGTCGGGGGTCCGACAGCACCGCGGGGTCACCCGGAACATCGAGACACGATCGTGGACTGTTACACCCCTATGGCGTGTGACCCAGATCACGTTTCGATAGGTACACCATAGCCGAAGGCCCTGTCGCGCGGGAGGTGCGACAGGGCCTTCGGAGTTTCCCCCTTCGCCAGTGGGTGGGACGACGGGGCGCGTGCCCGGTGTCGATCGGGCGGTCGCCCCACCCGGAGGCTCAGCGGAGGGTGGTCACCTGGGCCTGGGCGATCGCCATCAGCTCGTGACGCATCGCCGGGGTGGGCGCCTGGTCGATCGCGCGGGCGACAGCCTTGCGGTTGCGAGCCTCGACACGACGAGCGCGGAGCTTCGCAGTGAAGTTCATCGGGGTTTCATCCCTCTCGAAGGTGTTCCTCGGTGGTGTGCCTCAAGTATGCACCCTCCGGGCGGCGAAATCACCCGATTATCCGGTGAGGTGGCGCACAGGCCGATGAATCACCGGCCACTACCTGACGGACCCCTGTGATTCGCCTGACAGACACCTGCTGAGCCGAACAGCCCCGAAGCCGCCCTCTAGCGTCACCGCTAGACGACGGTAGGCAACCGCAGATCAGTCCTCGCGCCCCAGCAGGAACCGGCCGAAGTGCGGCACGGTGAACGCGATCTGACCGCGTTCCGCGCTGTAGACCAGGCCCTTCTTGATCAGGCTGTCCCGCGCGGGCGACAGCGAGGACGGCTTGCGGCCGAGGTGGTCGGCCACCTGCGCGGTGTTCACGCCCGCGTCCTTGCCGTCGGTCAGCTCCGCCATCGCCCGCAGGTACTCCCGCTCGGCCGGCGTCGCCCGCTCGTACCGCGACCCGAAGAACCCGACCGCGAGCTCCGCGTCCGCCTCCGGCGCGGCCACCGCCACGTCCAGCGCGCTGATCGGGTCGGCGGGCGCGGCGTCCCAGGCGGCCTTCCCGTACGCCTGGATGAAGTACGGGTAACCACCGGAGGCGTCGAACAGCGCGTCCAGCGCCTCGTCCTGGATGCCCGCCTCCTCCCGTTCGACGGGCGCGAGCACTGCCCGGTCGGCGTCCTCGCGGGAGAGCCGGTCGATCCGCACGTAGCGGAACAGCCGCTCGGAGTACGACTTCGACGCCGACAGCACGGCGGGCAGGTGCGGCAGCCCCGCGCCGACCACCACCAGCGGCGCACCGGACTGCGACAGCTCGTGGCAGGCCGCGCACAACGCCGAGATGTCGTCCGGCGGCACGTCCTGCATCTCGTCGATGAGCAGCGCGACCCCCGTGCCCACGTCCTGCGCCAGCTCCGCGACCTCGGTGAACAGCTCCACCAGGTCGATCTCGATGTCCCCGGAGTCGGCCCGGCCCTGCGCGGCTGGCACGTCGATGCCGGGCTGCCACCGGTCCCGCAGCTTCGCGTCGGCCGGGTTGGCGCGCAGCGCGAACGCCTTCAGCACGCCCAGCACGGCCTCCACCCGTTCGGGGGCGCGGTGCCGGACGGCCAGGTCCCGGATCGCCCGGTGCAGGGCGGCGGACAGCGGACGCCGGAGCCCCGCCTCGGGCCGCGCCTCGATCTTCCCCGCACCCCAGCCGCGCTTGACCGCCATCGACCGCAACTCGCCGAGCAGCACCGTCTTGCCGACGCCGCGCAGCCCGGTGAGCACCAGACTCCGCTCGGGTCGCCCGCGAGCCACCCGTTCGAGCACCACCTCGAAGGCTGCGAGCTCCTTGTCGCGTCCCGCCAGCTCGGGCGGTCGCTGCCCCGCGCCGGGGGCGAACGGGTTGCGGACCGGGTCCATCCTCGGACGGTATCGAGCTGTCTACGACCGATCCAATAGTGCAGGCGTGTCGGCCTGTATTCGGTTGTCTAGCATTAGAGGTATAAAGCCTTATCGTTGCGGATGATCCGGTAGCGGAGTTGGCTGGGCGTCGTGGCTGAAGTCGTGACCAAGGGCACCGGCAAGGTCGAGCGCACCGCCGACCGCGCCGAGGTGCAGGTGAACTTCGAGACCGTCGGCTCGACCCGGAACGAGGCGGTCGACCAGCTGACCCGGCGCGTCGCGTCGGTCGAGCCGGTCCTGGAACGGCCGGGCGTGGAAGTGCGGTCGCGGCAGTTGTCCGTGCACGACAACTGGGACGGCCAGCAGCGGGCAGGCAGCCGCGCGTCCCAGCAGTACACGCTGCGGGTGGAGGACCTGGCGCAGTTGGACGACCTGCTGTCGGCACTCGTGGCCGCCGAACCGACGTGGCTCAACGGCCCGCAGTGGCAACTCGCCGCCGACGCCGAGGCGATCCGCGAGGCCCAGCGGGAGGCCGTGCTGGACGCGCGGCGGCGCGCCGAGGGCTACGCCGAGGCGTTGGGCGCACGCCTGGGCACGCTGCAGCGCCTCTCCGACGGCGACGGCGAGACGTGGGCCGCCGAGTCCACCCCCGGCCGTGCCATGGCGGCGTACGGCGGCTCGGTCGGCCAGGCTCCGAACATGGACGAGCTCAACCTGGAGGCCCAGCAGATCGTCGTCACGGTGCGCTGCACCGCAGCCTGGACGTTGCTGGACTGACGGGTGCGCGGCTCACAGTTGCCCGGCTGACGGGTGCGTGACTTGACGGTCACCCGGCTGACGGTTGCGTGGAATCGCCGGACGGTGCGGCGGATCGTCGTCCACCGCACCACGTCCCGGACGTTGCCGGACTACCGCTCCACGATCGCCGTCACGCCCTGCCCGCCGGCCGCGCAGATGGAGATCAGGCCACGCCCCGAGCCCTTCTCGGCGAGCAGCTTGGCCAAGGTCGCCACGATGCGCGCGCCGGTCGCCGCGAACGGGTGCCCCGCCGCCAGCGACGACCCGTTGACGTTCAGTTTGGACCGGTCGATCGGGCCCAGCGGGGCCTCCAGCCCCAGCCTGCCCTTGCAGAAGTCGGCGTCCTCCCAGGCCTTCAGGGTCGCCAGCACCTGCGAGGCGAACGCCTCGTGGATCTCGTAGAAGTCGAAGTCCTGCAACGACCGGCCGGCACGCGCGAGCATCCGGGGCACCGCGTACGCCGGAGCCATGAGCAGGCCCTCGCCGCCGTGCACGTAGTCGACCGCCGCGGTCTCGGTGAACGTCAGGTAGGCCAGCACCGGCAGCCTGCGCGCCGCCGCCCACTCCTCGCTCGCCAGCAGCACCACGGACGCACCGTCGCTCAGCGGCGTGGAGTTGCCCGCCGTCATGGTCGCGCCCTCGTCCCGTCCGAACACCGGCTTGAGCTCGGCCAGCTTCTCCACCGACGAGTCCGGCCGGAGGTTCTGGTCGCGGGAGAGACCGGCGAACGGGGTCACCAGGTCGTCGAAGAAGCCCCGGTCGTAGGCGGCGGCGAGGTTCCGGTGGCTGGTGGCGGCCAGCAGGTCCTGGTCTTCGCGGGTGATGCCCCACTCGCGGGCGGTGATGGCGGCGTGGTCGCCCATCGACAGGCCGGTGCGGGGTTCGCCGTTGCGGGGGATGTCCGGGACCACGTGCCTCGGGCGCAATCTGGCGGCGGCCTTGAGCTTCGCGCCGGTGGTGCGGGCCCGGTTGAACTCCAGCAGGACGCCGCGCAGGTCTTCGTTGACGCCGATCGGCGCGTCGCTGGTGGTGTCCACGCCGCCCGCGATGCCGGACTCGATCTGACCGAGCGCGATCTTGTTCGCCACCGCGATGACGGCTTGCAGGCCGGTGCCGCACGCCTGCTGCACGTCGTACGCCGGGGTCTCGGCGGACAGGCTGCCGCCCAGGACGGATTCCCGGACCAGGTTGAAGTCGCGGCTGTGCTTGAGCACCGCGCCGGCGACCACCTCGCCCAGCCGTTCGCCCTGCAGCGCGAACCGGCTCACCAGGCCGTCCAGCGCGGCGGTGAACATGTCCTGGTTCGACGCGGTGGCGTACGGGCCGTTCGAGCGGGCGAACGGGATTCGGTTGCCGCCCACGATGGCAACCCTCCGGATCTCGGCCATGTCGTCGTCCTCCAGCTGCGGGGGGTGTGTTGGCCAGCTTACCTACTCACCAGTAGACTTACTAACAAGTAGGGAGTGTGATGTGCGCATGGATCGCTACCAGTCGTTCGCCAGGTCCGGCTTCGGACGGTTCGTCGTCGGCAAGCTCGGCCTGCCCGACCCGTACCCGCTGCGCCGCCACTCGCCCACCCAGCCTCCTCTCGACGGCCCCGTGCTGCTCGGTGGCAGCGGTCGGCTGGTCGAGCCGGTCGGCGCCGCGCTCGGGTCCATCGGGCTGGACGTGGTGTCCGAGAGCCCGCGCTACGGCGCGCTGGTGTTCGACGCGACGGGCATCGACAGCACCGAACGGCTGCGGGAACTGCACGAGTTCTTCCACCCGGTGATCCGGTCGCTCGGACCGTGCGGGCGGGTGGTCGTGCTCGGCACGCCGCCCGCGTCCGCCGCGTCGCAGGTCGCGCAGCGGGCGTTGGAGGGTTTCGTGCGCAGCGTGGGCAAGGAGCTCAAGCGCGGCGGCACGGCACAGCTCGTCTACGTGGCCGAGGGCGCGGAGGGCAGCGTCGGGTCCACGCTCCGCTTCCTGCTCTCCGGGCGGTCCGCGTACGTGTCCGGCCAGGTGATCCGCATCGGCACCGGCCCGATCGAGGTGCCCGAGGACTGGTCCCGGCCGCTCGCCGGCAAGGTCGCCCTGGTCACCGGCGCCTCACGCGGCATCGGTGCGGCGATCGCCGAAGTACTGGGTCGCGACGGCGCGCACGTCGTCTGCCTGGACGTGCCCGCCCAGGGCGACGAGTTGTCCGCCGTCGCGAACCGGGTGCGCGGCTCGACGATCCAACTGGACATCACGTCGGCCGGAGCGCCCGCGAGGATCGTCGAACACGTGACCCAGCGGCACGGCGGCGTGGACATCGTGGTGCACAACGCGGGCATCACCCGCGACCGGACGCTCGGCCGGATGGACGAGGGCCGGTGGGACGCGGTGGTCGCGGTCAACCTGGCCAGTCAGGAGCGGGTCAACCAGGCGCTGTTCGACTCCGGGGCGCTGCGGCCGAACGGGCGGGTCATCGGGGTGTCGTCCATCGCGGGCATCGCCGGCAACGTCGGCCAGACCAACTACGCCACCACCAAGGCCGGCGTGATCGGCATGGTGGACTCGCTGTCCGCGCAGGTGGCCGGTACCGGGACGACGGTCAACGCGGTCGCGCCCGGCTTCATCGAGACCAGGATGACCGCCGCCGTGCCGCTGTTCATCCGGGAGGCCGGGCGGCGGATGAACAGCCTGTCGCAGGGCGGCCTGCCGGTGGACGTGGCGGAGACCATCGCGTGGTTCGCGCACCCGGCGTCGGGGGGCGTCAACGGGAACGTGGTGCGGGTCTGCGGCCAGAGCCTGCTGGGTGCGTGATGGCGAACCTGACCTGGCTGTACGCGAAGGCGGCGCTGACCGGGTTCACCCGGCGCGGGTCCTCGCTGCCGTCCGACGTGCGGTCGTTGCGGACGACCGTCGACCGTGAGCACCTGGCGGCGTACGACCGCGTGTGCGGGTTCCCGGTGCGTGAGGAACTGCCCGTCACGTACCCGCACGTCCTGGCGTTCCCGTTGCAGATCGAGCTGATGACCGGTCGCGGGTTCCCGTTCCCGCTGCCGGGCCTGGTGCACGTGGCGAACCGGATTGCGCAGACCCGGCCGTTGCTCGCGTCCGACGAGCTGGACCTGCGGGTGCACGTCGAGAACCTCCGGCCGCACGAGCGTGGACGGCAGTTCGACGTGGTGTCCACGGCGTCCGTGGCCGGCGAGCAGGTTTGGGTCGACGTGTCGACTTATCTCCGTCGTGGCGGAAGCGGGGAAGGCAGTTCTCCGGGCGAACGCGCCGAACCGCCGCGCCCGACCGGGGTGTGGCGGGTCGGCGGGGACATCGGCCGCCGGTACGCAAACGTCTCGGGCGACCGCAACCCGATCCACCTGCACGCGCTGACCGCGAAGGCGTTCGGCTTCCCCCGCGCCATCGCGCACGGCATGTGGTCGAAGGCGCGGTGCGTGGCGGCGTTCGAGGGCAGGCTGCCCGACGCCTGCACGGTGGACGTGCGCTTCAAAGCCCCGGTCCTGCTGCCCGCGGAGGTCGACTTCTCGGCCACGCCGACCGGCGACGGGTGGCGCTTCGCGCTGTGGTCGGACCGTCCTCACCTGGAAGGCACGATCAGCGGCTGACCCGCGGTTTCAGCTCTCCGCCCCGGGTTGGGGGGTGTCCGGCGCGCGCCGCGACGGCGGGTGCCAGACGTTGCCACCCACCAGGTCGCCGAATCCCATCCAGACCAGGTTCATCAGCCGGGCGGCGACCACGCCGGCGGGTTCCTCCGGGTTGTCCAGCCACCAGTCGGCCAGCGACTCACCCGCGCCGACCAGGGCGGCGGCCAGCGACTCCGCCTCCTTGTCGCCCGCCCGCGGCACGTTCGGGAAGTCCGACGAGTGCACCAGCAGGGCCGCGACCAGGCTGATGGCCCGGCCGCGCATGTCGGCCAGTTCCGCCGCGAACGGGCCGCCCTGGGACGACGCCTGGCGGTGCAGCACCTGCCAACCGGCCCGGTTGCCGCCGACGAAGCCGAAGAACGCCCGCAGGCCGCTCCACAGCTGCACGTCCGGCGGCTGGTCGGGCTCGACGCCGGTCGCGATGGCCTCCATCATCCGGGTCGCCTCACGGCGGATGCAGGTCGCGAAGAGCTCCTCCTTCGAGCCCAGGTAGGCGTACAGCATGGGTTTCGAGATGCCCGCGACCTCGGAGATCTCGTCCATGGACGAGGCGTGGAAACCCAACCGCGAGAAGACGTCCACGGCCGCGTCCAGGATCTGCCGCTCGCGCACCGCGCGGGGCAGCCTCTTGGCTCGACCGGTGCGGACCGGTTGCTCTGCGTGCATCACACCCCCTGAAGGCTGGGACAAGATTATCCGACGCCCTTGCCGGTCTACCTACTCATCAGTAGTCTTACCTGCGAGTAGGTAGCGGAGGTGCCACCATGACCATCGACCTCACCGCCGAGGCGATCGCGAAACTCGGCCCGCAAGAGCTGATCTCGACGCTCCAGCGGGTCGATCCGGCCGACCCCGCGCTCAAGGACGTCGACATCGACGTCATCGCGCGCGGCATCGACCCCAAGAAGCTCGGCAAGGACGAGTTCGCCGACCTCCTCGGCGTGCTCGGCGACCTGGCCGACGCCGGCGCGGACCTCGACCTGGCCAAGATGGACGCGCAGAACTTCGCCCGCATCATCTCGCGCGCGTCGAAGGACCAGGTCGACGCCGTCACCGGCCGCGCCGGCCTCCGCGAGCGCGTGCTGGACGAGGTGTTCCGGCGCATGGAGGTCCACTTCCGCACCGACCGCGCGGGCGCCACCCGCGCCGTCGTGCACTTCCGGCTCTCCGGCGGCTTCGGCGACGGCGGGCACGACGTGTACGAGGCGGTCATCGAGGACGCCGCCTGCACGATCAACAAGGGCGCCACCCGCGAGTCGCGCGCGACCGTCACGCTCGGCCCGGTCGAGTTCCTCAAGCTGGCCACCGGCAACGCGTCCGCCCCCGTGCTGTTCATGACCGGCAAGCTGAAGGTCAAGGGGGACCTCGGCTTCGCGGCGGGGTTCATGAGCCTTTTCGACATCCCGAAGGCGTGAGGACCACATGGGCGGCTTTTCGCTGGAACTGAACGAGGACCAGGTAGACCTGCGGAACTGGGTGCACGGCTTCGCCGAGGGGGTGATCCGCCCCGCCGCGGCCGAGTGGGACGAGCGGGAGGAGACCCCGTGGCCGGTCATCCAGGAGGCCGCGAAGATCGGCCTGTACGGCTTCGAGGCGCTGGCCACCTGGTTCGCCGACCCGATCGGCCTGTCGCTGCCGATCGCCACCGAGGAGCTGTTCTGGGGTGACGCGGGCATCGCGCTGGCCCTGATGGGCACCGGCCTGGCGGCGGCGGGCATCTTCGCGTCCGGCGAGCCCGAGCAGCTGGCCGAGTGGGTGCCCGAGTGCTTCGGCACCGAGGACGACCCGAAGCTGGCCGCGTTCTGCGCCTCCGAGCCGCAGGCGGGCTCCGACGTGGCCGGGTACCGCACCCGCGCCGTGTACGACGAGGCGACCGACGAGTGGGTGATCAACGGCCAGAAGGCGTGGGCCACCAACGGCGGCATCGCGAACGTCCACGTCGTCACCGCCGTGGTCGACCCGGCGCTGGGGTCACGCGGGCAGGCCGGTTTCATCGTGCCGCCGGGGACGCCGGGCCTGTCGTCGCCGGGGAAGATCAAGAAGCACGGCATGAGGGCGTCGCACACGGCCGACGTGTTCCTCGACGACGTGCGCGTGCCGGGGCGCTGCCTGCTGGGCGGCAAGGAGAAGTTGGACCACCGGCTGGCACGGGCCCGCGAGGGGCAGAAGGCCGGCGGCCAGGCGGCGATGGCGACGTTCGAGACCACGCGGCCGACCGTCGGCGCGATGGCGGTGGGCGTGGCGCGGGCGGCGTACGAGTACGCGCTGGAGTACGCGAAGGACCGCGAGGCGTTCGGCCGCAAGATCATCGAGAACCAGTCCATCGCGTTCGACCTGGCGAACATGAAGCTGGAGATCGACGCTTCGCGGCTGCTGGTGTGGCGCGCGGCCTGGATGGGGCGCAACAACGTGCCGTTCACGGCCGGCGAGGGGTCGATGTCCAAGCTGAAGGCCGGTGAGGTGTCGGTGTGGGCGACCGAACGCGCCATCCACATCCTGGGCGGGGCGGGGTACACGCGTGAGCACCCGGTCGAGCGGATGCACCGTGACGCGAAGATCTTCACCATCTTCGAGGGGACGTCGGAGATCCAGCGGTTGGTCGTGGCGCGGGCTATTTCGGGGATGTACATCAGGTGAGCTGATCTTCCCGGGCCGTCTCGGGCGGTGGCGGGTCGGGCGGGGTTCTTCGGGCGGGGTTCTTCGGGCGCGGAGGACCCCGCTCGTCGCTGTGCCGACCAGGCCCGCCGAGGCGGACTACGCTTCGGGGCATGATCGGGACCTTGCAGTGCGTGGTGCTGGACTGCCCGGAGCCGAAGGCGTTGGCCGAGTTCTACCGGGGCCTGTTGGGCGGCGAGGTCGATCGGCCGGGGCAGCAGTGGTCGTTGGACGCGGACTGGTCGACGTTGCACCACGGGGGCGGGGTGTTGGCTTTTCAGCGGGTCGCGGAGTACTCGGCGCCCGCGTGGCCGGATCCGGCCAAGCCGCAGCAGTTCCACCTGGACATCGCGGTGGAGGACCTCGGCGTGGGCAAGGCCGAGGTCCTCCGGTCGGGTGGCTCCGTGCTGGACGACTCGTACGAGAGGTGGGCGGTGTTCGCCGACCCGGTGGGGCACCCGTTCTGCCTCGTGCAGGCCTAGCGGCTGCCCCGTGCGGGCCTAGCGGCTCTGCCTCGTGCGGGCCTGGCGACCGGCTTCGGCCAGCCACTTCCGTTCCGCGCTGGTGTCCGGCACCGGGGGCCAGCCGTTGATCGTCGCCAGCAGCATCCAGTAGCGCTCGGCCCGCGGGTCGCCGAACTGCTCCAGCTGTCGGGTCAGTTCCGGACCGACCGGGACGCCCACGACCCGGCTCCACCGCTCGTTGACCTCGGCGACGATCCGGCGCCCCTCGTCCGACGTCGGGGCGATGCCCGCGTCCAACGCCGCCCGTGCCGCGCCCATCGCGTGCTGGAACGCCTCCATCTGCTCCGCACCGCCACCGGACAGGTCCGCGCCCTCCGCGCGCATCTCCTGGTGGCGCACCGACATCTGCCGGATGGACGCGCGGAAGTCCTGATCCCGCACCAGGTTCGCCAGTTCGATCCACGCCTCCAGCTGCTCGGGCGTCGGGTCGTCGGGCAGTTCCACCCGGACCGAGCGCATCCGGTCGCGGAAGTCCGGATCCAGGTCCAGGCCGCCGAACACCTCGTCGAAGAAGTCGTCCAGAATCGCCTGCCGCTCGTCCTCCGACAGCCGCGCCATCTCGTGCACCATCTCCACCTCCCCGTTGCGCGCCACCACCCGCAGCACGGCCCGGCGCAACCGGAGCGTCCGCAACTGCGCGTCGATGGCTTCTGCGTGCGTCCGCGCCACCTCGGCGACGGACACCTCACGTGCCAGCACGCGTTGCGCCGTGGGCAGGTCCACGCCCAGGTCGCGCAACGTCCGCACCAGCTTGAGCCGCGCCAACCCGTCGACGTCGTAGGTGCGGAACCCGCCCACCGTCCGCCCCGCCACGGGGATCAGACCGGAGTCGGAGTAGAACCGGATCGTCCTGGTGGACAAGCCGGTCAGCCGCGCCAGCTGGCCGATCGAGTAGTGCGTCACGGGGACCACCTTGGACTCTCCAGTTACTGGAACTTCAACTCCATTACCGCGATGATCGGGCAGCATGTCCCGTCGTGCACGAGGCGCGGGAACTGATCGACGCGTACTGGCCCGTCCTGTTCGCGTTCCTGACGCTGCTCGCGGTCTGGCGGCTGGCGCGGGCCGCGTTCCTGGTGTGGTCCGGGCAGGCCGTCGAGAAGGAGCCGAAGCGGCGCAGCGCGGTGGACGGCGCGCGGGGGTCGATGGGCTGGGCGGTGGCGCGGTGGCTGCTGCTGGCGACCGTGCTGGCCGGTGCCACCGGTTTCGGGTTGTTCTGGCTGCTGGGACGGCCTTCGCTGCCGTCGGGTGCCAGCTTCACCACGACCGAGCTGCTGGACCTGCTGAAGATCGGGCTCGCGGTGGTCGGCGGCCTGGGCGCGGTGGTGGCGCTCGCGGTCGCCTACCGGAAGCAGCAGGTGTCCGAGGCCGCGCACGTGATCGCCACCCGGCAGGAGGACCGCGAGCGCACGAAGTACTTCAACGAGCGGTACGGCAGGGCCGCCGAGCAGCTCGGGCACGACAGCTTCGCCGTGCGGCTGGCCGGGGTGTACGCGATGGCGGGCCTCGCGGACGACTGGCGCGCCCAGCGGCAGACCTGCGTGGACGTGCTGTGCGGGTACCTGCGCACGCCCTACCCGGAGGACGACCGCACCGAGCGCGAGGTGCGCCAGGCGATCATCACCACGCTGCTCGACCAGGAGGGGCGTTCGGCGGGACTGGAGCTGGACTTCCGGGGTGTCGAGTTCGAGGACCTGGACCTGTCCCGGCGGTCGTTCGCGGGCTCCATCACGTTCGACAAGGCGGTCTTCCACGGTGACCTGACCGACTTCTCCGGTGCGGAGTTCCGCGGGACCGCCACCTTCCGGGGCGCGCGGTTCACCGCGACGCGCACCTCGTTCGCCGAGGTGACGGCCCAACGCGCCGAACTGGACTTCAGCGGCGCGGAGTTCACCGGGGAGCTGGTCGACTTCACGGCCGCCAACCTGTCCGACACCAAGGTCCACTTCACCGACTCCGCCATCCGCGACACGACGCTGGACTTCCGGTGGCTGCTGGCGCACCACGTGGCGCTGTCGTTCGAACGGGCCGAGCTGCGCCGGGCGACGCTGGACCTGTCGGCGGTCAACGTGCTGCCGGGCAGCCTGACGAACCGGTCCAGGTCCCAGCTGGTCCTGCGGTCCGCGGACGCGGAGGACAGCACGATCCGGTTCTCCGGCAGCCGGCTGAACCACGCCGTGCTGGACGCCGACGGCGGCCGGTTCGCGGACTGCGTGCTGGAGGCCGACCTGGTGGAGGCCGCCCACGCCGGGCTGAGCACGGAAGGCGTGTCACCCGAGGGGTTCGCCGCCGGGCTGCGGGCGATGCGACGGGCCGGGCACCCGCAGGTCCCCGGCCCGTCGACGGACTGAGCTCAGTACGTCATCGCCACGCCGGGGTCGGCCAGCAGCGCGCCGACGTCGGCCAGGAACTGCGAGCCCTGCTGGCCGTCGACCACCCGGTGGTCGAAGCTCAGCGCCAGCTGGCAGACCTTGCGCGGCACCACCTGGCCGTCCACCACCCACGGCATGTCGCGGATCGCGCCGAACGCGAGGATCGCGGACTCGCCGGGGTTGATGATGGGCGTGCCGGTGTCGACGCCGAACACGCCGACGTTGGTGATGGTGATGGTGCCGTTCAGCATGTCCGCCGGGGACGTCTTGCCGTTGCGCGCGACCGTGGCGAGGTCGTCGAGGGCGATGGCCAGTTCGCGCAGCGACAGGCGGTTCGCGTCGCGGACCTTCGGCACCACCAGGCCTCGCGGCGTGGCGGCGGCGATGCCCAGGTGGACGTAGTCCTTGTAGACGATCTCGCCGGCCGCCGCGTCCCACGTCGCGTTCACGTCGGGGGTGCGGCGGGTGGCCAGGACGACGGCCTTGGCCGCGAACGCCAGCGGGGTGAGCTTGACGTCGCGGAACTGCGGCGTGCCCTTGAGCCTGGCGCGGAGCTCCATCATCGGGGTGACGTCGACGGTGAGGAACTCCGTGACGTGCGGTGCGGTGAACGCGCTGTCCACCATCGCCTGCGCGGTCGCCTTGCGGACGCCCTTGACGGGCACCCGGCGCTCCCTCGCCGCGCTGTCCACACCGGACACCGCAGGCGCACTCGGCGCCTCCGGTGCGGCGAGGGCCTGCTCCACGTCCTCGCGGGTGATCACGCCACCGGGGCCGCTGCCGGACAGGCCGTGCAGGTCCACGCCCAAGTCCTTGGCCAGCTTGCGGACCGGGGGCTTGGCCAGCGGCACGTAGCCGCCCGCGGACGTGGACGCCGGTGCAGTGGACGCCGGCGCAGAGGGTGCCGGGACCGTCGGTGCGGCGGCGGCCGGGGCGGCCGGAGCCACGACGGGCTTCGGCTCCACGACCGCGGGTGCGGGTGGGGCGGACGCGACCGCCGTGGCGGCCACCGGGACCGGGGCGGGGGCGTCCTTGCGGGCACGTCGCTTCGCCGGGCTCGCCTTCGGCCCGTACCCGACCAGGTTGGCCACCCGGCCGTCGTCCTCGGGCTTCCCGGACGCCGGAGTCCCGTTCGTCGCCGACGGGGCCGCCGTGCCCGACGGGTCCACGTCAATGGTGATGATCGGCACGCCGACCTCGACCGTCTGGCCCACCCGGGCCAGCAGCTCGGTCACCACGCCGTCCCACGGGCACGGCAGCTCGACCGCCGCCTTGGCGGTCTCGATCTCCACGATGATGTCGTTGACCTTGACCGTGTCGCCCGGTCCCACGTGCCAGGTGAGGATCTCGGCCTCGGTCAGCCCCTCCGCCGTGTCGGGCAGGGGGAAGTTCCTGAACTGCGGCATTCCTGCGTTCCCCTTACCAGGCCAGCGAGCGGTCGACGGCGTGCAGCACCCGGTCGAGGTCGGGGAGGAAATCCTCCTCCAGCTTCGACGGCGGGTACGGCGTGTCGAACCCGGTCACCCGCAGCACCGGCGCTTCCAGGGAGTAGAAGCACTCCTGCTGCACCTTGGCCGCGATCTCGCTGGAGATGGAGGACTCGCTGGGCGCCTCGGTCACCACGACCAGCCGCCCGGTGCGCCGCACCGACTCGTAGACCGGACCCAGGTCCAGCGGGGACAGCGAACGCAGGTCGACGACCTCCAGCGAGCGGCCCTCCTCCTCGGCCGCCGCCGCGGCGTCCAGGGAGGTGCGGACCATCGGGCCGTAGGTCACCAGGGTGGCGTCCGTGCCGGTGCGCAGCACGCGCGACGAGTACAGCGGGGCGGGCGCGGCGGTCGTGTCGACCTCGCCCTTCTCGTAGTAGCGCCGCTTGGGCTCGAAGAACAGCACCGGGTCGTCGGAGTCGATCGCCTGCTGGATCATCCAGTAGGCGTCGGCCGGGTTCGAGCACGCCACGACCTTCAGGCCGGCGGTGTGCGCGAAGTACGACTCGGGCGACTCGGAGTGGTGCTCGACCGCGCCGATGCCGCCGCCGAACGGCACCCGGATCACCATCGGCAGCTTGATCCGGCCCTGGGTGCGGAAGTGCAGCTTCGCGACCTGGCTGACGATCTGGTCGAAGCCGGGGAAGATGAAGCCCTCGAACTGGATCTCGCACACCGGCCGGTAGCCGCGGATCGCCAGGCCCACCGCCGTGCCGATGATGCCGGACTCCGACAGCGGGGTGTCCAGCACCCGCTGCTCGCCGAAGTCCTTCTGCAGGCCGTCGGTGATCCGGAAGACGCCGCCGAGCTTGCCGACGTCCTCGCCCATCACGAGGACCTTCGGGTCGGCCTCCATCGCCGCGCGCAGGCCGTTGTTGATCGCCTTGGCGACGGTCAGCGTCTGCTTGGCGGCCGGCGTCGCGGACGTGAGTGGGTCCATCGTCGGAGCAGCCATCAGTGCTCACCTCCCGCGAAACCGGCGTGGTAGGCCAGGAACTCGTCGCGCTGGGCGTCCAGCACGGGGTTGGCCTCGGCGTAGACCTGGCTGAACATCCGCTCGGCGGGCGGGTCGGGCAGGTTGACGCAGTAGTCCCGCATCCCGATCGCGAGCTGCTCGGCGTCCGCCTCCACCGAGTCGAAGAACGCGTGGTCCGCCCACTGCTGCTTGACCAGGTAGACCTTGACCCGCTCGATCGGGTCCTTGAGCTTCCACAGCTCCAGCTCGTCGGAGAGCCGGTAGCGGGACGGGTCGTCGGACGTGGTGTGCGCGTCCATCCGGTAGGTGAAGGCCTCGATCAGGATCGGGCCGTTGCCCTGCCGGCACTCCTCCAGCGCCCAGCGGCTGACCGCGAGGGTGGCCAGCACGTCGTTGCCGTCGACCCGGATGCCGGGGAAGCCGTAGCCGCGGGCCCGCTGGTACAGCGGCAGCCGGGACTGGCGCTCGGTGGGCTCGGAGATGGCCCACTGGTTGTTCTGGCAGAAGAAGACGAGGGGCGCGTCGTACACCGCCGCCCAGACGAAGCCCTCGTGCACGTCACCCTGGCTGGTCGCACCGTCGCCGAAGAAGCACATGGTGGCTTCGCTGTCGGCGTCGTCGCCCACCTTGCCGTCGAACTTCTGGCCCATGGCGTAGCCGGCGGCGTTGAGCACCTGGTTGCCGATGACGATCGTGTACGGGTGGAAGCGGTGCTCCACCGGATCCCACGAGCCGTTGTCGGTGCCCCGGAACATGCCCAGGATCTCGGTCGGCTGGATGCCCCGGCACCAGGCCACGCCGTGCTCGCGGTAGCTGGGGAACGCCATGTCCATCGGTCGCAGCGCCCGGCCCGCGCCGATCTGCGCGGCCTCCTGGCCGAGCAGCGGCACCCACAGGCCCAGCTCGCCCTTGCGCTGGAGCGCGTTCGCCTCGCGGTCGGCCCGGCGGACCAGGACCATGTCCCGGTACAGGCCGCGCAGCTCCTCGGCGGAGATGTCGATGTCGAAGTCCGGGTGCTGGACCCGCTCGCCCTCGGGGGTGAGCAGTTGCACCAGGTCGGCGCCACCCTCGTCGGTCGCCTTCAAGCCTGCGATCACCTGTTCAGCGGTCGGTGCGGCGGCGGTCGCCGGTGGACCGTCCGGCCCGGGGTGCGTCCATTTCTCAGGGGACGACATTGCGCCTTACTCCTCGTCTACGAGGCCGCCCAGTCGCTCGTGACGACCATGCGCGGCGGCACCGCCAGTCGCCGCCACCCTGGTGAGGGAGGCCGGACAACCGTCGGCGCTGACGGTGTTCTCATCCACATCCTGACACGCGCTCACCCGGGATGGTGAGTCCTGTCCCAGTTTGTAATCGCAGGCGCACCGCCCTGAACAGGCACAACGTTCGGACGGCCAATCTTCGGCCGTCCGAGTAGGGCGTTCGGACAACGAACGTAACCGTCCCGGTTACCGATCGTTAACAACGTTCCGTACGCCACCGGCCACACCGCGTTGGGCATTTCGCCCGCGCGCGACCTCGCCAGTTGGCCGCGCCGCCGCTGCCGGCACCCGTGGACGTCCGACCTTCGCGGGCACTGCCCTTGTCCACACCCCGGTACGACCCGAAGCCGTGACAGGATCGGGTTCGTGGACCGATCCGTGCTGACCCGTACCGTCCGTGGGCTCTGGGATGACGACATCCTCCCCAGCCTGTCCGATCTGGTCGCGGTGCCCGCGATCTCGCCGGCGTTCGACCCCGCGTGGGTCGAGCACGGCCACCTCGCCGCCGCGATCGAGCACGTGCGCGCCTGGCTCGCCACCCGCGACCTGCCCGGCGTCGCGATCGAGGTCGTCCAGCTGCCCGAGCGCACGCCGCTGCTGCTGGTCGACGTGCCCGGCACGACCGGCGACGACACCGTGCTGCTCTACGGCCACCTGGACAAGCAGCCGCCGGTGGCGAACTGGTCGGAGGGCCTGGGCCCGTGGACGCCGGTCGTGCGCGACGGGCGGCTCTACGGTCGGGGCTCCGCCGACGACTGCTACTCCGGGTACGCGGCCATCGCCGCGATCGAGGCCGTGCGCGCGGCCGGTGGCGAGCACGCCCGGTGCGTCGTGCTGCTGGAGACCGGCGAGGAGTCCGGCAGCCCGGACCTGCCCGCCTACCTGGAGCACCTGCGGCCGCGGCTCGGCGACGTGTCGCTGGTGGTGTGCCTGGACTCGGGCGGCAACGACTACGAACGGATGTGGCTGACCACCTCGCTGCGCGGGCTGGCGCAGGCCAACATGACCGTGCGGGTGCTGGAGAGCGGGCTGCACTCGGGCATGGCGAGCGGGATCGTGCCGAGCTCGTTCCGGATCGCGCGGCAGCTGCTGGACCGGCTGGAGGACTCCGCCACCGGCGAGGTGTTGATCCGCGAGATGCACGTGGACGTGCCGGAGAACCGGATCACCGAGGCGCGCGAGGCCATCGCCAGCGCGCCGGGCGTTCAGGTCGGCTCCGTGCCGTGGGCGCCGGGCGTGCGGCCGGTCACCGACGACGAGGTGGAGCTGGCGCTCAACGCCGGGTGGCGGCCGACGCTGTCCATCACCGGCGCGGACGGCCTGCCCGCCCCGGAGGACGCCGGCAACGTGCTGCGCCCGTTCACCGCGCTCGTGCTGAGCTTCCGGCTGCCGCCGACGGCCGACTCGAAGGCGGCGGTCGAGACCGTGCGGAAGCTGCTGACCACCGACGTGCCCTACGGCGCCGTGGTCGAGCTGAGCAGGGTCGAGAACGCCGACGGCTGGAACGCGCCCGACCTCGCGCCGTGGCTGCGGGACGCCCTGGACCAGGTGGGCGAGGAGGTGTTCGGCGCGCCGTGGCGGACCGTGTCGCTGGGCGGCTCGATCCCGTTCATGGGTCTGCTGCACGAGGCGTACCCGGACGCGCAGTTCCTGGTCACCGGTGCGGTCGGGCCGGACAGCAACTGCCACGTGCCGGACGAGTGGCTGCACCTGGCGCACGCCGCGCGCATCACCGAGGGCGTGGCCGTGGTGCTGGACGCGCACACCCGGCGCTGATTTCCGGCACTGATTTCCGGCACTGACACCCGGCGCTGAATATCCGGCACTGAATATCCGGCGCTGACGACCCCGGCCGGATCCGGTTCACCTCAGGGTGGCCGGGTCCGGGCCGCGGGTCACCGCAGCGCGATCGGGTCCAGGCCCCGGGTCGTGCGGATGTCGTTGAGCAGCCCGAGCCCGGCGACGGGGTTGCTCCCCACGTACCGGCGGGCGCGGGCGATCAGGTCGAAGTCGATCTCCCGCGTCCGCCGCTCGTCCAGGTCGTCGGTGAAGATGTCGCGGACCGTCTCCAGGAAGCACACCCGGACGCCCACCGCGTCCCGCAGCCTCCGGACCTGCTCGGAGTGGCCGTCGTAGGTGTGCAGGACGCGTTCGCCGTAGCCCCTGGGCTCGGTCGGTCGTTCGTCCAGCAGGCGCAGCAGCGCGGTCACGCCGTCGCGGTCGTCGACCGTGGCCAGCGCGTCGGCGGTGGTCTGGCAGGCCCTCGTCAGCTCGGCCTGGACGATGGCCCGGACCACCTCCTCGATGGACCGCCCCGGCTGCCCGCGACCCGCGTCCACGATGGCGCGGGTGACCCGGACGAGTTGCCGCGCCAGGCCGCCGGACAGCACGTAGGCGAGCGCGAGGAACTGCTCGGACAGGCCCAGGACGTACCGGCGGAGCAGCTTCCGGGCGTACTCGAAGTCCAGGTAGTCGACCCGGACCACCTCGTCGAACGAGCTGTCGAACACGCTGCGCAGACCCAGTCCGGACAGCTCGAAGTCGTGCTGGGCCTCGGTGGAGACGGACACCAGGTAGTGGCAGCCGGCGACGTCGAACACCGCTTTGATCTCGTTGAGGAACCGGCGGGCCGGGTCGCCGACGCCGATCCGGTCCAGTTCGTCGATGGCGATGATCACCCGTCCGGGTGGTTGGCCGGCCCGCTCGCCGCGGGCGGCCGACTCGGCGACGGCCAGCGCGAGGAACTCCCGGAACCGCTTGACCAGCTCGGGGTGGTTGAGCGGGCGCCCGGCCAGGGTGACCGCCCGCTTGCCGCTGAGCTCGAAGCCCTTGAACCCGCCCTTGCCGGCGATCTCGTCGGTGTGCGAGCGGACGTAGTTGAGCAGCACCAGGTTCTCCCGCGCCGCCGCCACCAGCCGGGGCGGTGCGACCTTGCGGCGCAGCCGGGAGACGCCCCGGACCGGCTCCGCCGCGGACAGGTGGCCGATCACCGCCTGGCACGTCTCCGCGAACAGGTGCAGCACGAACTCCTGCGGGACGTAGTCGACCGGCGCGGACACCAGCACCGCGAGGTCCGGCAACCGGTCCGGTTCGCGGTAGCGGCCCGCGCAGAACGCCCGGAGCAGGTCGGTCTTGCCCGCCCCGCGCGCGCCCGCGACGGCGAAGCTGCCCCCGCCCAGTTGGGCGACCAGCCTGGTCAGCTCCACGCCGGCGGGCGTCGGCACGTGCATCCGCAGGCGGTCCGCACTCCGCAGCGCCGACGCCTCGCGCACGGACAGCGTGGTCGAGTAGACCGCCTCGGTCGCCTCGTTGATCCGGGCGTACAGGACCGGCAGCACACCGTCCCGCCGCAGCACGTCCAGCCAGGCCTGGAAGGCGTCCGTCGCCTCTCTCGACGAATCCGACGCCAACGTGAAGAGGATCCAGGACGTGAACCCGGAGGTCACCAGGGCGATGACGACGGCCACCACCGCCGCGACCGCCAGTGCCCAGGAAGAGGAGAGGATCGCCGCGGGGATCGCGGCCAGCGGGATCGGCACCAGCACCGCGCCCATGCCCCAGGACAGCTTGCCCAACGGCACCCCGGCGACCACGACCACCACGAAGAGGGCCGACACCAGGGCCACCATCGGCCGCACCGAGTCGAGGTCCAGCGAAGAGTCGACGAGCCCGAGCGTCGATGCCAGCGCGGCGAGCAGCACGAAGGCGAGCACCAGGGGAAAGCCGCCGAACCAGGCCGCGAAGGTCCTGTTCAGGCTCCGCGTGGCCCCGGGCGACATCGGCACGGCCTTGCGCCGGTAGGTGTCCTCCAGGTCCGCGGCCGCCGCGAACACCGAGGCCTGCGACTCGTGCACCGCTTCGACCAGGTCCTCGGCGGTCAGGTCGGCCGGTCCCAGCGCCGACCGGACCTTCCGATCCGCCAGCGCGTCCGCCACCAGGTCCGCGAGCACGCGTTCACGGCTGTCACCGCCGTCACGCCAGGGCCTCCGCCGGTCAGCCATGAGGGGACATGGTCCACGACCCGTGGGTGAACGTGTGACCCTAACCCGTCGGTAACCGGTTTACTGGATCGATGCCGCACACTGGCCCGGTGAACGAGCATCGGCAGCAGGCTGAGCGGGCGCGGTTGGGCGAGGCCGCCTCCCCGACCTCGCCCTGGCGCCTGTGGGGGCCCTACCTGGCCGGACGGCAGTGGGGCACGGTTCGCGAGGACTACTCCGCGGGCGGTGACGCCTGGCGGTCGTTCCCGTTCGGGCACGCCCGGGCGCGGGCCTACCGGTGGGGCGAGGACGGCATCGCGGGCATCTGCGACGTGCACGGGTTCCTCAACCTCGGGCTCGCGCTGTGGAACGGCCGCGACCCGATCCTCAAGGAGCGGTACTTCGGGCTGACCAACGACGAGGGCAACCACGGCGAGGACGTCAAGGAGCACTGGTGGGTGACCGACGGCACGCCCACGCACTCGTGGATGCAGGTCGTCTACCGGTACCCGCAGGCCGAGTTCCCGTACCGCGAGCTGCGCGAGATGGCGGTCCGGGCCGGGCGGCAGGCCCGTGAGCCGGAGCTGTCCGACACGGGCGTGCTGGAGGAGAACCGGTTCTTCGACGTCCAGGTCACCTACGCCAAGGCCGCGCCCACCGACATCTGCGTCGAGCTGACCGCCACCAACCACGGCCCGGACCCGGCTCCGCTGCACCTGCTGCCCCAGTTCTGGTTCCGCAACACGTGGGCGTGGGGGCGCGACGACCGCAAGCCGCGGCTGACCGCGTCGTCCCGGGACGGGTGGCGGCGGATCACCGCCGAGCACGGCGCGCTGGGCCGGTACACGCTGCACGTCGAAGGCACGCCGACGCTCCTGGTCACCGACAACGAGACGAACGAGGTCGAGCTGTTCGGGGCCGAGGAGAACCCCACCCGGTTCACCAAGGACGGCATCGACCGGTACGTGGTCCGCAACGACAGCACCGCCTGCCAGGTCACCGGACCGGACGACGAGAGCGCGCCGGGCACGAAGGCCGCCGCCTGGTACTCGTTCGACCCGGTGGAGCCCGGCGAGTCGGTCACCGTGCGGCTCAGGCTGGTCGAGGGCGACGGGCACGTCGACGCGTTCGGCCCGACGTTCCAGGCCACCGTGGAGGACCGGCTCGCGGAAGCCGACGCGTTCCACCGCACGGACCTGGACCCGTTGCGCGCCAAGGTGGTCCGCCGCGCGCTCGCGGGCCTGATGTGGACCAAGCAGCACTACCGGTTCCGCACCAGGGAGTGGCTGGACGGCGACCCGGCGCAGCCCGCCGCGCCCAAGTCGCGGCAGAGCCCGCACGCCCGCAACGCGCACTGGCGGCACTTCGACGTGGCCGACGTGATCTCCATGCCGGACGAGTGGGAGTACCCCTGGTTCGCCGCGTGGGACCTGGCGTTCCACACCGTGCCGTTCGCGATGGTGGACCCGGCGTTCGCCAAGGAGCAGCTGCTGCTGCTGTGCCGGGAGTGGCTGATGCACCCCAACGGCCAGCTGCCCGCCTACGAGTGGGAGTTCGGCGACGTCAACCCGCCGGTGCACGCGTGGGCCGCGTTGCAGGTGTTCCAGATCGACCCGGACCGGAAGTTCCTGGCGAAGGTCTTCCACAAGCTGCTGCTCAACTTCTCCTGGTGGGTCAACCGCAAGGACGCCGACGGCAGCTACCTGTTCGAGGGCGGGTTCCTCGGCATGGACAACATCGGCCCGGTCAACCGGTCGGAGCCGATGCTCGGCCAGTGGCGGCTGGAGCAGTCCGACGCGACCTCCTGGATGGCCGCGTACAGCCTGCACCTGATGCGGATGGCGCTGGAGCTGGCGCGGCACGACGAGTCGTACGAGGACGTGGCCACGAAGTTCGTGGAGCACTTCCTGAGCATCGCCGAGGCGTCCACCCGGTTCGGTTCCGGCGGGCGCGGGATCTGGGACGAGACGGACGGCTTCTGCTACGACGTGGTCTCGCGCCGGCTGCCGGACGGCACGGTCGAGTCGCAGCCGGTGCGGGTGCGGTCGATGGTCGGGCTGATCCCGGTGCTGGCGTGCGCGGTGCTGGAGCCGTGGGTGTTCGAGGAGCTGCCCGGCTTCGCGCGGCGGTTGGAGCACCTGCTGGCCCGCCGCCCCGAGCTGGGGCAGTTCCTGAGCAGGCGGGACGGCCGCGTGCTGCTGTCCCTGCTGGACGACGGCAAGCTGCGCCGCGTGCTGCGCCGGATGCTGGACGAGGGCGAGTTCCTGTCCCCGCACGGCATCCGCAGCCTGTCCGCCGCGCACCGGGAGGGCCTGGAGGTCCACGTGGCCGACCAGGAGCACCGGATGGGCTACGAGCCGGGCGAGTCCCGCACGCCGATGTTCGGCGGCAACTCGAACTGGCGCGGCCCGGTCTGGTTCCCCACCAACGCCCTGCTGGTAGAGGCCCTGCGGACGGTCGAGTCGTTCCACGGCGGTCGGTTCCACGTGGAACTACCCACCCGCTCGCAGCGCCACGTGACGGCCGGCCGGGCGGCGGACGAGCTGGTCAGGCGGCTGGTGTCGCTGTTCCTGCCGGACCACGACGGGCGGCGGCCGGCCGACGGCAAGCGGATCGAGTCGACCGATTCGACGCTGTGGCGGGAGCACGTCACCTTCAGCGAGTACTTCGACGGCGACACCGGCGAGGGCCTGGGCGCGACGCACCAGACCGGCTGGACGGCGCTGGTCGCCAGCCTGTTGACAGATCGTCGCCAAACGGGCGCTCTCGGTGCATCTATTGTGTGATTTAGCCCAAACCGCTGAACATCTTGCGTCCAGGAACCTCATGTGACGCAAGATTCGCGCGCCACTTCGGGCTGTAACACTGACGTGCTGTGCACCACGTCACCCAAGTGGCAGTATGCCGAACACTCGACCGACACTGTTACGAGGAGTGACGCCGTGGCCCGTCGTACCAGGCACGCTGTGCTCGCCCTGCTGCCCGCGCTCGCGCTGGCGGTGACGGCGTGCGCGACCAAGGTCAACACCGGCTCGCAGGACAGCGGGTCGGGCATCACCCTGGTCAAGAGCGGCAAGCTGGTCACCTGCACCCACCTGTCCTACAAGCCGTTCCAGTACAGCGAGGGTGACAAGACGGTCGGCTTCGACGTCGACCTGGTCAACCTCGTGGCCAAGGAACTGAACGTCACGCAGGAAATCTTCGACACGCCGTTCGAGAACATCACCTCCGGCACGGTCTTCACCACCGGCGACTGCGACCTCGCGGCGGCCGGCATGACGATCAACGAGGACCGGAAGAAGGCGATCGACTTCTCCGACCCGTACTTCGACGCCTCGCAGGCGCTGCTGGTGAAGAAGGACTCCGGGATCAAGGACCTGCCCGACCTCAAGGGCAAGCGCCTGGGCGTCCAGCAGGACACCACCGGTGAGGAGTACGGGACCAAGAACGCGGCGACCCACGGTTACACGGTCGTGGAGTTCGAGGACCTGCCGCTGCTGGAGACCGCCGTGCGCACCGGCGCGGTGGACGCGGCCATCAACGACAACGGCGTGCTCTACGACTACGTCAAGGAGTTCCCGGACACCGAGGTGACCCGGGAGTTCGACACCGGCGAGAGCTACGGCATCGGCATGAAGAAGGGCAACACCGCGCTCCAGGCCAAGGTCAACGAGGTGTTGAAGAAGGCCAAGGACAGCGGCGAGTACGACAAGATCTACGAGAAGTGGTTCAACAAGAAGCCGGAGAAGAAGTGACCGGTTGACCACGGGGCCGGTGCTCACGGGCACCGGCCCCGTCCTTGTCCGAACCCTCTTGCGAGGAGCGCCGAGATGGCCATGTCGAAACGGCGGAGGGCGATCGCCTTCCGCCGCGCGCAGTACGCCCTGCTGATCGTGATCGTCCTGCTGGTCGCGGTCTTCGCCGACTGGGGCGACATCCGACGTTCGTTCTTCGACGTCGACACCGCGGTCGCGATGTTCCCCACGGTCATCACGACCGCGCTGGTGAACACGATCGTCTACAGCACCTTCGGGTTCGCGATCGGGCTCACGCTCGGGCTGCTCCTGGCGCTGATGAAGCTGTCCCCGGTGGCGCCGTGGCGGTGGATCGCCACGATCTACATTGAGTTCTTCCGCGGGGTGCCCGCGCTGCTGGTGTTCGTCGCGCTGAGCGTGGCGGTGCCGCTCGCGTTCGGGCTGAAGTTCGACATCAACTCGACGGCCGGCCTCGCGCTCGGCATCGTCGGCAGCGCGTACATCGCCGAGACGATCCGGGCCGGGATCAAGGCGGTGCCGAAGGGGCAGATCGAGGCGGCTCGATCGCTGGGCATGTCGCAGGGGCGCACGCTGCTCACGGTGACCATCCCGCAGGCCTTCCGGATCGTGCTGCCCCCGCTGACCAACGAGCTGATCATGCTCATCAAGGACTCCTCGCTGATCAGCGTGGTCGGTCTGACCGCGCTGGACTACGAGTTGACGAAGTTCGGCCGGGAGACGCTGAGCCGGTCGCCCTCGCTGACCCCGCTGCTGGTCGCCGGCCTGTGCTACCTGATCATCACGCTGCCGCTCGGCCAGCTCTCGCGGTACCTGGAGCGACGCACCGGCGGCCGGAAGATCGACACGCCGGAATCGACGGGGGTGTAGTGGTGTCTGACGTCGCGGTCGAGGTAACCGGGCTGAAGAAGTCGTTCGGGTCGTTGGAGGTGCTCAAGGGCATCGACGTGTCGGTGCGGCGCGGTGACGTCGTGTGCATCATCGGGCCGTCCGGCTCGGGCAAGTCGACGCTGCTGCGGTGCGTGAACCTGCTGGAGGAGCCGTCCGGCGGGAAGATCGTGGTCAACGGGGTCGAGCTGACCGACCCGGACGTGGACATCGACCTCGCGCGCACCAGCATCGGCATGGTGTTCCAGTCGTTCAACCTGTTCTCGCACATGAGCGTGCTGAACAACCTGACCGTCGCGCAGCGCAAGGTGCTCGGGCGCTCGCCGGCGGAGGCGCAGCAGGTCGCGCTGCGCAACCTCGAACGGGTCGGGTTGTCGGAGAAGGTGAACGCCATGCCGGCGCAGCTGTCCGGCGGGCAGCAGCAGCGGGTGGCGATCGCGCGGGCGCTGTCCATGGACCCCTCGGTGATGTTGTTCGACGAGCCGACCTCGGCGCTGGACCCCGAGCTGGTGGGGGACGTGCTGGGGGTGATGCGGCAGTTGGCCGACGAGGGCATGACGATGCTGGTGGTGACGCACGAGATGCAGTTCGCGCGCGAGGTGGCCGACCGGGTGCTGTTCATGGACGGCGGGTACGTCGTGGAGGAAGGCCCGGCCGCGCAGGTCATCGGTGAGCCGCAGCACGAGCGGACGCAGTCGTTCCTGGCGCGCGTGCTGGACCCGACCCACCAGGGGCCGAGCACCTGACCCTGGCGCGCTCGGGGAAGTTCCGGGCGGGTGGGGCGGTGTTTTGCCGGATTGCCTTGCGGGCGCGGCGTGCCAACCCCCATTGTCGATCACATGACCGAGACGGGGGCGCGCGGGCTGGACGTGTTCGACCCCAGCCCGCCGCGCACCCACCGGATGCCTGCGGCGGACGTGCTGCGCGGGCTGGGCGAGGTCGACGGCGGTCGGCTGCTGCCCCGGCGCAAGCCGAACGTGCCACCGGTGATCCGGGTGGCGGACAAGTACCTGACCGGGCCGCTGGACCTGCGCGCGGTGGAGCTGAACTACCTGCTGGAGTTCGTCCGCTGCCGGTTCGAGGAGCCGCCGGACCTGCGGCAGGGCAAGCTCGCCGGGGTGGAGTTCGCGGACTGCTGGCTGCCGGGCCTGCTCGCGCGCAACCTCGGCAGCGCCAACGAGGTGTCGCTGGCGGGCAGCACGGTGGAGGGCGTGGTGGACCTCACCGACGCGGACATCGCCGCCTCGCTGTCGTTGCGGGACAGCACGTTGCGGGTGCCGGGCGGGGTGGCCGTGCAGGCGGACCGGGTGAAGCTGGCGGGCGCGCTGCTGGCGCAGCGGGTGTCGGTGGTGGGCGAGTTGCGGCTGGCCAGCGCGCAGGTCGGCGGCTACTGCAACTTCGCGGGCGGCACGTTGGACAACCCGGCGGGCTACGCGGTGCGGGCCACGAACGCCCACGTCGGCGGCAGTCTGCTGCTGAACGACTCGGTGATCCGCGGGACGGTGCTGCTGGCCAGCGTCCGGGTCGAGTCGGAGCTGACGCTGCGCGGAGCCGTGCTGACGGACGCGCGGCAGGACGGGGAAGCCGCGCTGGACCCGCACGCCGACCCGTCGTCCACCGTCGTGCTGGACCGCGTCGCGATCACCGGCGACGTGCACCTGGACCGGGGCTTCACCAGCACGGGCACGGTCCGGATGGTCAACGCCACGCTCGGCGGCACGCTCTCGCTGTCCGGCGGGCGGTTCGACGCGCTGCGCGCGCCTTCCGGCAGCGACCCCATCGGCTACGGGCGGGCGCTGCACCTGGACGGCGCGCAGGTCGGCGGCGACATCGTCGGGCGGCAGGCCCGCGTGCGCGGCCAGGTGCGGATGGTGGACCTCCGGGTCAAGGGCAGCCTCGGGCTCGACGGGTCCACCGTGGACAACCCGGACGCGGACGCCGTGCTCGGCAACCGCTCGCAGATCGGCAGCAACCTCACCCTGCGCGAGGTGGAGGTGGCGGGCGGGCTGCAGCTGCGCGGGGTCCGCATCGGGGCGAACCTGGACCTGCGCGGCAGCAGGCTGACCCGGCCCGGCCGCTACCGGCACCTGTCGGCGGGCAAGCCGTCGCTGGACATCGGCGGCGCGGTGCTCGGCCGCGACCTGATCTGCGCGCGCGGCGCGAAGGAGTTCGTGGCGCACGGCGGCGTGCGGGCGCGGCGGGCGCAGATCGGCCGGATGGCGAACTTCGCGGGCGCGGTGCTCGGCGACAAGCTGGACAGCCACGCCCTCAACCTGCTCGGGATGCAGGTGCAGGAACTGGTGCTCACCCCGATCACCCCGCCGCGCGGCGACGTGACGCTGCGCCAGGTGCGCTGCACGTCGTTGGACGACAACGAGGCGTTCTGGTCGGCCACCGGGTGGATCGACCTGGAGGAGTTCCGCTACGACTCGCTGCGCCACCCGATCGACCTGCGCGACGACGAGCAGGTCGGGCACCGCCTGCGGTGGCTGCGGCAGGCGATGCGGCGCACCTACCGGCCGGGGCCGTACGACCAGTTCGCCGACATGCTGCGGGCGAGCGGCAACGACGAGCACGCGGCGACCGTGCTGGTGGAGAAGCAGCGGCTGCGGTACCGGGCGGTGGCCGAGGGGCGGCAGTGGCTGCGACCGCTGGTGCAGCTGTGGAGCTGGCTCCAGCGGTCCATGGTGGGCTACGGGTACCGGCCGGCGCGCGCGCTCGCGTGGCTGGTGGTGTCGTGGCTGCTCGGCAGCATCTGGTTCACCGCCGCCGGACCGCTGGACGTGATCAACTCCGACGACCGGCTGTCGTGGAACGCGTGGCTGTACACCATCGACCTGGTGGTGCCGATCGTGGACCTGGGCAACAAGAACCGCTGGCAGACCGGGGGCGCTTCGCAGTGGATCGCGGCCGGGCTGATCGTCACCGGCTGGGTGCTGGCCACCACGGTCGCGGCCGGTGTCACCCGGATGCTCAAGCGGTAGCCGCGCGGGACGCCCTGGGTGCACGTCGCCGACTCGACCTGTTCGGGTGCCGCGGGTTCGGCGTGACCTAGGGTGCTCGTGTGACGGACTTGGTGCTGGCATTGGACGTGGGCGGCACCAAGATCGCCGGCGGGCTGGTGGACCGCAGTGGTGCGCTGCGGCGGGCGGTGCGGGTGGCGACCCCCACCGAGCACGCCGAGCAGACCTGGCAGGCGGTCGTGGACGTGGTCGAGCAGGTGCTCGAAGGCGAGACGGTCGCGGGCGTCGGCATCGCGTGCGCGGGACCGGTGGACGCCGTCGCGGGCACCGCGAGCCCGATCAACGTCACCGCGTGGCAAGGCTTCCCGCTGCGCGACCGGGTGTCGACGCTGCTGCCGGGCGTGCCGGTGGAGCTGGCCGGCGACGGGCCGTGCATGGCGTTGGGCGAGCACTGGCTGGGCGCGGGCCAGGGCAGCCGGTTCATGGTCGGGCTGGTCGTGTCGACCGGGGTCGGCGGTGGGCTGGTGCTGGGCGGACGGCCGTTCGGCGGGCGCACCGGCAACGCCGGGCACGTCGGGCACGTGGTCGTCGAACCGGACGGTGAACCCTGCACCTGCGGTGGGCGCGGCTGCGCGGAGACCGTGGCCGGTGGGCCGCGGATGGTGGCGTGGGCGCGGCGGCAGGGCTGGCAGGGGCCGGAGAACGCGGACGCGGCGCACCTCGCGGCGGCGGCGCTGTCGGGCGAGGACCTGCCGAAGGCGGCGTTCGAACGGGCCGGGCGCGCGGTGGGGCTGGCCATCGCGGCGACGGCGGCGGTGTGCGACCTGGACCTGGCGGTGGTCGGAGGCGGTGTGGCGCAGGCGGGCGACCTGTTGCTCGACCCGATCCGCCACACCCTCGCCGACCACTGTGGACTGTCCTACTTGGACGGTCTGCGGGTCGAGCCCGCCCGGCTCGGCGGCCAGGCGGGACTCGTCGGCGCGGCTGCGCTGGTGCTGCAGCCCTGACGCTCCGGCCGTTCCCGGTCAGTGCGCGGCGACCGGCTTCACCCGGCTGCTGCCCTCGTCCGCGTGGTAGTCCTCACCGTTGGTCTCGTCGGTGCCGTTGAAGACGTGGAGCTTCTTGGCGACCAGCGTCACGAGCACCGCCACCACCAGGTTCGCCGCGACGGCGACGATGCCGACGTAGACCTGCACGGTGGAGCCGGCGAACGGCTGCCAGCCGAACAGCGACAGCTTGTCCAGCGCCAGCGCGGAACCGGCGAAGTGCGGCCGGCCCGCCGTGACGACCTTGCCGGCGGCGTCCCTCACCTCCGGGGTGCCGATGTTGTAGAGCAGCCACATGCCCCAGCCCATGCCGACGAACCACCCGATGACCAGGCCGTACACGTGGAACCACCGGGTGTACAAGGCGATCGCCACGGCGGGCAGCGTCTGCAGGATCATCACGCCGCCGATGAGCTGGAGGTCGATGGAGAACTGCGGGTCGATGAACACGATGAACGCGACCGCGCCGAACTTCACCACCAGCGAGGCGATCTTGGCCTGCTTCGCCTCCTGCTTCGGCGTGGCGTCCTTCTTCAGGTACTCCTTGTAGACGTTGCGGGTCCACAGGTTCGCCGCCGCGATGGACATGATGGCGGCGGGCACCAGCGCGCCGATGCCGATGGCGGCGAACGCGATGCCCGCGAACCAGGCCGGGAACTCCTGGCCGAACAGCACCGGGATGACGGTGTTCGTGTCGGCGCGGCCGGTGGCCTGGTTGGTGATCGGCTTGACGCCCGCGCTGATCGCCACGAACCCGAGCATCGCCAGCAGGCCCAGCAGCAGCGAGTACGCGGGCAGCGCGACCATGTTGCGCTTGATCACGTTGCGGCCGCGCGAGGCGAGGATGCCGGTCAGCGAGTGCGGGTACAGGAACAGCGCCAGCGCGGAGCCCAGCGCGAGGGTCGCGTACTGGAGCTGGTTGTTGGCGTTCAACAGGATTCCGTCGGACTTCTGCGGTGACGCGTCGTACTTCACCTGCGCGGTGTCGAAGATCTGGCCCCAGCCGCCGAACTTCGCCGGCAGGTAGATCACGGCGACCAGGATCACGATGTAGATCAGCGTGTCCTTGACGAACGCGATGAGCGCCGGCGCGCGCAGCCCCGACTGGTACGTGTAGAGCGCGAGAATCACGAACGCGACGAACAGCGGGGCGTGGCCTAGCACGCCGGAGCCGTTGAGCCCCATGGTGCGCAGCACCGCTTCCAAGCCGACCAACTGCAACGCGATGTACGGCATGGTCGCGACGATGCCAGTGATGGCGATCAGCAGCGCCAGCCAGTGCGAGCCGTAACGACCGCGCACGAAGTCGGCGGGCGTCACGTAGCCGTGCACGCGCGACACCGACCACATCCGCACCAGCGGCAGGAAGACGATCGGGTACAGGATCACCGTGTACGGCAAGGCGAAGAAGCCCGTGGCGCCCGCGCCGAACACCAGGGCGGGCACCGCGACGAACGTGTACGCGGTGTAGAGGTCACCGCCGACGAGGAACCAGGTGATCCACGAGCCGAACTTGCGCCCGCCCAGCCCCCACTCGTCCAGGTGGTCGAGCGTGGAGCCCGCCTGCCACCGGGCCGCGACGAAACCCAGGACGGTGACCAGCAGGAACAGCGCGCTGAAGACGATCAACTCGGTCCACTGCATCACTTCGCCCCCTCGTCCAGGTCGTCCACGCCCAGCAGGTCGGGCTTGTCCTCGGCCACCGCCGCGTTCCGGGTCTTGACGTAGACGAGCCCGACGCAGACGACACCCACGGGCACCCAGGCGAACTGGTACCAGTAGAAGAACGGCAACCCGAACAGCCGCGGCCCATCGGAGTTGAACCACGGCGTGACGAGCATGAGCAGCGGGATCAGCAGCAGCAGGTTCCAGTTGCTCCAGCGCAGGCTGGATGGTCGAGGCATGGGTGCCCTCCGGGTGGCCCTGGTGACCGGGTGTCGCGCGATGCTAGGCCGGTGGAAGGACAGCCGTCACGAGGTCCGGTGGATTGGCGGCCGGTGACGTAGTTGAATCGTGACCCTTCTTCACTCCCCGCGCAGGCCGGTCACCAAGTGCTTCTCCGCGCGGTCGAAGTAGTCGGCCATGGTCTCCTCGGCCTGCCGCACGGCACCGCGCTCCAGGTGGCCGAGGATCTCCCGGTTGAGCGGCAGGTAGTCCTTGTGGAAGCCCTTGGGGTCGCCCATCACGTGGAACGCGAGCCGGACCTCGGCGAGCAGCCGCTGCATCTCCTCGTCGAGCCGCCTGCTGCCCACCAGGGCCGTGATGGCCTGGTGGAACTTGACGTTCGCGGTGCCGACGGTGACCCAGTCGTTCTGCTCGGCGCTCGCCAGGCCCAGGCCCACCGCGTCCCGCACCGCGTCCTTCGCGTCGTCGGCGGCCTGCGGCCAGTACCGGACCGCACCGCCCTCGACGACCCGGCGGGCCGCGTAGAGGTCCACGATGTCGCGCCAGTCGGGCTTCCGCACGAAGACGCCCTTGCTGTACTCGTGCACCAGCAGGCGTTCGTGCGTGAGCAGGCGGAACGCCTCGCGCAGGGTGTTGCGGGAGACCCGGAGCACGTCGCCGAGCGCCTTCTCGTTGAGCTGCTGGCCGGGCTTGATGTCGCCGTCGAGCACGCTGGTGCGGAGCTTGTCGGCGACCCGTTCGGCGGTGCTGGAGCGGTCGATGTCACCGCGCTCCTCGGCCAGTGCCCGGAGCCAGTCGTCGTCAACGCTCGTCATGCGAGCGAGTCTAGTGCTCTACAAGTCAAACGGAGTATTGCCGAATTGTTCAACAAATCTGGGATCGAGGTGGCGGGGTGAGCGGCCTCGGGGTTCGACCCGAACGCTCCGTCATGTGCCCTGCCACGGTTTCCGCCTTGTCGGGCGACGGGCTGTGCCGCGAGCACGGCTTCGAGCGGGAGCCGCCTGTCGCAGAAGGTCACCGGTCCGGCGGTCATGGCGCCACGGGGGATGACTGCTCGCACTGGATGGGGTGGTCCCAGGGGTGTGGAGGGGAAAGTGCTGGTGGCACGGGAATCCGGGAGTGCACGTCTTTGGCCCGACATCAAGAACAGGAGGTGACGATCATGCGGAAGATTTCGATGAAGGCGCGTCCGGTCATTCGCCCGGAGCGCACCATCCGGTCGTTCAGCTGGTTCTCGGGCGACGACAGCTGATGAGTGCCCACAACTGATTCCCGGGGCCGGGCCCGCGAAGCACGGGCCCGGCCCCTCCACCGTGTGGTTGTTCCGCCAGGCGCGCCGTGCCCTGGCCCGCGTCTTTGGAGTAGTCATGCGTCTGCGCCGTGCGAGTTGTCTGACCTGCTATTGGCACGAGGGCGAGTTCGTCGTCCACCCGTACCCCGGCGGCACGCCCACCGCGCTGCACCCGGCGGCGGCGGAGGTCCTCGCCGCGTTCGACGACTGGGTCGAGCCCGCCAAGGCCGCCGAGTCGCTGGACCACCTCACGCCGGACACCGTCGCCGAGGCGGTGCAGGCCCTGCACGAGGCGGGGGCGCTGCTCGCCGAGGGCAGTGACGAGGCCGACCGCGACGAGAAGGTGGCCCGCCGGTGGCAGACGTGGGCGCCCGAGGCGTCGTTCTTCCACTACGCCACCCAGGACGTCCCGTACGCCGATCTGGAGCGCGCCGGCGGAAACCGGCAGGGCGAGGCCGACACGACCCCCGTGGACACCGCCGTGTCGGCCGTGGACGGCCCGTCGCACTCGATGTTCACCGAGTACCCCGACGCCGACCGCGTCCTGCTGCCGCGCCGACCCGCCGACCTTCGCGTCCCCTACGAGCAAGTGCTCTACGCGCGCCGGACCCACCGCGACTTCACCGACGACCCGGTGCCGCTGCCCACCCTGGCCACCCTGCTGTCCACGGTGTTCGGCCCGGTCGACTACATCGACTCCGGTCGGAGCGCGCTGTTCCGCCGCACCAGCCCGGCCGGCGGGTCCAGGCAGGAACTCGACGCCTACGTCGGCATCCTCAACGTCACCGGCGTCGACCCCGGCATGTACCACTACAACCTGCGCGAGCACTCCCTGGAACTGCTCTCGCCCGGCCTCGGCCGTGACGAGGTCGTCCGCCTGGGTGCCGGCCAGGACTGGATCGGCGGTGTCGCGTTCCTGGTCGTGCTCACCGCCGTCATCGACCGGATGAGCAGCAAGTACCACACGCCGCGCTGCTACCGGGTCAGCCTGCTCGACGCCGGCCACCTCGGCCAGACCTTCGCCCTCACCGCCACCGCCCTGGGCCTCGGCCCGGCCCAGACCGGCGCCTTCTGCGACACCCCCATCGCCGAACGGCTCGGCCTGGACAACATCGGCCACACCCCGCTTTACGTCCTGGCCGCCGGAACGCCCCACCCGGACCCGAAATGGGCGCCACCGCGCGCGACCCTGGACACCTTCCGGGCCACCACCCTGCGCTAGCGGCGGACACCACACGGCCGGTTGGCGGGTTTCGAGGGGCGTTGGGATTCGACAGGATCTGAGCGGTGATCAGACGACTGCGTACCGTGATCCCGCTGGTTGTCGGGATGGCCCTCGTCGGGCTGCCGGGGGTGGCCGCTGCCCAGGTCAAGCCCTGTTTCGACGGCGGCGCCGCGTTGTCCGTGGAAGAACAGCGGCTGGACGACGCGTTGGCTCCGGGCCGGCCGGCGGTCGGTCCCGAGCTGGTTCGGCTCGGCGGGCTGGACGACGACGTCCGGCGGTTCGAGGCCCGGTTGTGCGGGGGCGTGGCCAAGTCGCGGGCCGAGTCGGTCGTCGCCGAAGCCGGCGGGGAGTTGTGGCGGGCCGCGGTGGAGCGGGCTCGGGAGTCGGTGGACGACCGACCGTTGTACTGGGCTCGGTTGCTGTTCACGAAAGCCGTTCGGCAGTGGCAGCCGAAGGGGTACGCGCTGTCCGTCGCGGAGCGGGCGAGGTTGGTGCAGCGGGTCGACGTCGCGGCGCGCGGGGTGGAGGACGTCCGGTTCCGGGGCGGGTTGCGTCGGGTCGTGGTGAGCGGGTTCGACCCGTTCCAGCTCGACGGGACGTCCGTGCGGCGGTCGAACCCCGCCGGGGCGGCGGCGTTGCGGCTCGACGGGAAGGTGTTCGACACGCCCGGGGGACGGGTCGTGGTCGAGGCGGCGGTGCTGCCGGTGCTGTGGGGAGCGTTCGACCAAGGCGTCGTGGAGCGGTTCTACGGCGGGACGCTGCTGGGCAAAACGAAGCCGGACGCGTTCGTGACGATCAGCCAAGGCCGTCCGGGGCGGTTCGACGTGGAGCGGTGGGCGGCCCGGTGGCGAGGCGGGTTCCCGGACAACAACGACGTCGCCGCGCGCGGGACGGTGCCGGACGCCCCGGGGTGGCCGCAGCCGGCGCACGAGTTCATCGAGACGACGTTGCCCGCCCAGAAGATGGTCGACGCCGGGACGTCGCCCTATCCGGTGCACTTCAACCGCTCGTTCTGCGAGTGGCCGATCGGGTCCACCCCCGGCGTCGGCACACCCGACTGCCGGACCGACGAGCCGACGCCCGGCGCGGTGGCCGCTGTGGGCAGCGGTGGCGACTACCTGTCCAACGAGTCGATGTACCGGGCCAACCGGGTGCGGCTCGGGCTGTCCGCCACCACGACCTCGGGCGGGCACCTGCACACACCGGTGCTGGGCCAGCCCGCCGACCCGGTGGCGCTGACCGATCCCGAGTTCGAGGCCGAACGACGCCGGATCGTCGACCAGGTGGTCGCGTTGGTCGCAGTAGTCTGACCCCCGTGCGGCGCGGGCGGGCGGTGGTCGGTTTCCTGGTGCTGTCGCTCGCCTGGGTCACGGGGTGCACGGCGCACGTCACGGGCGTGCCGGACGCGGAAGTGGTCCGCCCGTCGATCACGCCCGGCCCGCAGGACCTGCCCAAGGCAGGCGAGTGCACGGACGGCTCGCTCACCGCCGTCGACTGCGCCAAGCCGCACGACGCCGAGGTGGTCGGAGCCGGCGAGTTCACCGGGATGGCCGCCGACTACCCGAGCGAACGGGACCTCCGCCGGCAGGCCATGCCCGCCTGCCGGGACGCCATGGCCGGCTACCTCGGCAGCACCGACCACGACGCGACCCGCCTCCACGCGCAGGTGTTGTGGCCGAGCCGCGACGGCTGGGCGAAGGGCGACCGCTGGCGGCTGTGCACGGTGGTCGAGTTCGAGCCGGACGGGCAGCGCCGCAAGCGCACCGGCAAGGCCAAGGACCTGCTCAAGGCGGCCGGGTTCGGGCAGGTGCAGTTGTGCGCGCAGGGGTCGCCCGCCAAGGACGCCGACCCGAAGATCGCCGCCTGCGACGGACCGCACCTCGCCGAGGCCGTGCCGGGGGTGTTGGAGTTGGGTGCACCGGGTGACCCGACGCCGTCCCGGGAACAGGTCAACGAGCGGGCGAAGGACCACTGCGCGACGGCCGTGGCCGGGTACGTCGGGGCGGAACGGCAGGACGTGTTCGCCTCGTGGCGGTCGTTCGGCAGCCAAGCCTGGTCCGAGGGCTTCACCACGGTCGTCTGCTACGCCGAGGCGACCCGCCCGTTCACCGGCCGGCTGTGGGGCCTGGGGACGAAGAACCTGCCGGCGTGAGGCGGGTGCGTGACGAACCACCCTCCAACGGGTTAAGTCCACAGCCTGTGCACAGCTTCATCCACAACCTGTGGACAACTACCGCCGCCGGAACGCGAGCACGATCAGCAGAACGCCCACGCCGACCGGCACGCCGCTCTCGAACACCATCCTGAGCACGGGCAATACCCGAAAAGCACTTAGTTCGTACGCCACCGCACCAGCCAGCGACAGCCCACCGGCAGTCAGGGGAGCGGCTGGGGACAGCCTTCCCAAGGTCACCAGTCCCACCACGAGTCCCGCCAGTCCCATCGCCACCAGTCCGCGCACCCGGACCTCGTCGAACTGGTCGATCCCGTAGCCCCAGGCGAACGCGGCGACGCCGATCCCGAGCGCGCCCAGCAGCACCCCGAGCAGGTGCCACCACGGCGAGGTACGCCGCCGGGGCGGCGGGCCAGAGGGCTCGACCGGGTAGTACCGCACGATCCCGGTCTGCGGCCCGACCTGCACGTCGCGAGCGCCGTCGTAGTGCAGGCCGCCCAGGAAGTCGTCCTGCGGGGTCACTCTTCCTTGGTACCCGGCACCCCGGAGGAAGTCACCGAGGGTGATCAAAAAGAGACCCGGCGGACGTCGTCGTCCGCCGGGTCACCTGCTGGTCGGGCTCAGCCCAGGCGCTGGCGCAGCGCTTCGAGCTCGTCGCGCAGCGAGGTCGGCACCTTGTCGCCGATCTTGGCGAACCACTCCTCGATCATCGGGAGCTCGGCACGCCACTCGTCGGCGTCGAACGCCAGCGACGCTTCGATGTCCTCACGCGGCGCGTCCAGCCCGGACAGGTCCAGCTCGTCCGCGGTCGGCACGTGGCCGATCGGCGTCTCCCGCGCGGCGGCCTTGCCCTCGATGCGCTCGATGGCCCACTTCAGCACGCGCGAGTTCTCGCCGAACCCGGGCCACAGGAAGCGCTTGTCCTCGCCCCGGCGGAACCAGTTGACGTAGAAGATCTTCGGCAGCTTGTCCGCGTCGGCCGACTTGCCGGTGTCGATCCAGTGCTGGAAGTAGTCACCGGCGTGGTAGCCGATGAACGGCAGCATCGCCATCGGGTCGCGGCGCACCACGCCGGTCTTGCCGACGGCCGCGGCGGTCGTCTCGCTGGACAGCGTGGCGCCCATGAACACGCCGTGCTGCCAGTCGCGCGACTCGGTGATCAGCGGGATCGTGGTGGCGCGCCGGCCGCCGAAGAAGATCGCCGAGATCGGCACGCCCTTCGGGTCCTCCCACTCCGGGGCCTTGATGTCGCACTGGGCGATCGGCGTGCAGTAGCGGGAGTTCGGGTGCGAGGACAGCTCCTCGCTGTCCGGCGTCCAGTCCTGCTTCTTCCACGAGGTGAGGTGCGCGGGCGGCTCGCCCATGCCCTCCCACCACACGTCGCCGTCGTCGGTCAGCGCCACGTTGGTGAAGAGCGAGTTGCCCTTCTCGATGGTGCGCATGGCGTTCGGGTTGGTGTGGTAGTCCGTGCCGGGCGCGACGCCGAAGAAGCCGTTCTCCGGGTTGACCGCGTAGAGCCGGCCGTCCTCGCCGAACCGCATCCAGGCGATGTCGTCGCCCAGGGTCTCGACCTTCCAGCCGGGGATGGTCGGCTCCAGCATGGCCAGGTTGGTCTTGCCGCAGGCGCTGGGGAACGCGGCGGCGATGTAGTACTTCTTGTTCTCCGGCGAGGTGAGCTTGAGGATCAGCATGTGCTCGGCCAGCCAGCCCTCGTCGCGGGCCATCACCGAGGCGATGCGCAGCGAGTAGCACTTCTTGCCCAGCAACGCGTTCCCACCGTAACCGGAGCCGAACGACCAGATCGTCCGCTCCTCCGGGAACTGCGTGATGTACTTGGTTTCGTTGCAGGGCCACGGGACGTCCGCCTGGCCCGGCTCCAGCGGCGCGCCGATCGAGTGCAGCGCCTTGACGAAGTCGGCGTCCTCGCCGAATCGGTCGAGCGCCCTGGTCCCCATGCGGGTCATGATGTGCATCGAGACGACGACGTACTCGGAGTCGGTGATCTCCACGCCCAGCATCGGCTTCTCGGCGTCCAGCGGACCCATGCAGAACGGGATCACGTACATCGTGCGACCGCGCATCGAGCCCCGGTAGAGCTCGGTCATGATCGCCTTCATCTCGGCGGGGTCCATCCAGTTGTTCGTGGGGCCGCAGTCGGCCTCGTCCACGGAACAGATGAACGTGCGCTCCTCCACCCGCGCCACGTCGGTGGGATCCGAAGCCGCCCAGAACGAGTTGGGTTTCTTCTTCAGCGGGACGAACGTGCCGGCGTCCACGAGCTTGGCGGTGAGGCGGTTCCACTCGTCCTGCGAACCGTCGGCCCAGACGACCTCGTCGGGGCAGGTGAGCTCGGCAACCTCGCGCACCCAGGAGAGCAGCCGCGCGTGGTTGGTCGGTGCGTGGTCGAGACCGGGAATGGTCACTGCCGTCATCTCGTCTCGTCTCCTAGCTGAGCGCCAGCCCACGGTGGACGCCGTTGTCCGGGTGGGACGTCCTCGGGAATGGCTCCGCCCGCCCCGGAGGAGGGCGTGCCGTTTAAGGGATAGACGGAGGTTAGCCGGGTTAATCCTCGGTAACGCACATCTGTCCTGTCGGCTCCCTCACAAAACCGATTCTGGAATCGATTCAGCACCCGATCATCACAAACCGGGCTGTGACCTGCGCTTTAGTCGGCCGAATGCAAGGGCCGGCCGGTGCGGCGGTGGCCACACGGCGAGGTCGCAGCCGGGTAACGATGTGAGAGCGCTCTCATGGCGGCGCGCAAGAATTGCGCGGAGAATTGTCCGGGTTTTAGCCGGGTGTGCAGGCGTCACGCACGGCCCGCACCGCGGTGTCCGGGTCGATGCCCAATGTCCGGATCTCGGCCGCATATCTCGCGGCGGCAGCGGCGAGAGCGGACGCGATATCCGTTGCGGCACTTGGGTTCGCTCGGTCCCCGGGGCTCGGGTTGGCGTGGTTCGCGGGGATCGCCGCCACCACGGTTCCCCGGCGGCGCGCGGTGTGCAGGAGGCCGGCGGTCTCCAGCTCGCGGTAGACCCGTGCCACCGTTCCGGCGGACAGACCGAGGTCGCGGGCCAGTTGGCGGATCGACGGCAGCGGCGAGCCGACCGGGAGCTGCCCGACCCGGATCAGGTGGACGAGCTGGTCGCGCACCTGCCGCCACGGCGCGACCCCGCTGTCCGGGTCGACGACGACGCGAGTCACCGACCGGCCTCCACGGCGTTCGCCGGGGTGCGGCGCGGCGGGTTCGCCACCCAGATCCAGCCCACCACCGCGGCGAGCAGCACGAACAACCCGCCCGAGTCGATCACCGGCACGACGCCCATCCACCCGGGACCGCTCCCGCTGGGGTTCGACAGGCTGTAGAGCGACGAGAGCCGGCCGTTGGCGATGGTGACCATCCAGGCCATCCACGCCATGCCGATGCCGACCGCGACCCGCGCGCTGCGCATCCGCAACACCGCGTCGACCTCGGGATCGGCCACCGACCCACGCCGCACCGCGAGCCGGACCACGCCCAGCACGGCCATTAGACCCAGGGCCGCTCCGACCAGCACGACGACACCGACCGGTCGGGCGATCTCGGCCCGGAAGTGGTCGGTGAACCTCTCGGCGCTCACCGTGGTCAGCGCCCACGGCTGAGCGGACAGCGCGGCGGACGCGAACAGGACGGCCAACGCGGTGAGGGCGGAGAAGAGGGACATCGCCCACCGGGGCACCAGGTCTCGCCACCGGCGGCGGCTCAACGCCGCGACGCGCAGGCCGCGCACCGGTCGAAGCGCCGCGATCACTTCGCCGATCAGCAGCGCCACGATGCCGGGTGCGAGCAGGTCGCGGAATCCGCTGGTCTCCGGTGTCGGCAGGTCGAGCAGGCCGGCGACGGCGGTGGCGACGGGCGCGGCCAGCAGGAAGACCAGGAGGTAGAGCAGACGTCGGTCGCGGAGGTAGCGGAGGGCGTGCGACCCCTGTTCTTCGGTGGGGTCTTCGACGCCCCAACGCCGGAGGAACCTGGCGGCCACGGACCGCGTCGGCCACAGGACGAGCAGGACGGCCAACCCGATCAGCCCGTAGAGCAGTACTGTGCCCACCGTCCCGCCCCCTTTGTATCAACCCCTTGTTACAAAGGATGGCATACCGGGCCGGGGTCAGACGAGGGCTACGTCCGCTTCCACCCGCTTGGCCGCTTCGTCGAGCGAGGCGCGGAAGTCGGCGATCAACTCGCCGTCGAGGCCGAAGCAGAAGGTGTCGCCCGGCCCGAAGAACTCGATCACGCCTCGCGAGACCTCGATGGAGCACACCGCCGGCTCGCCCCGGTTGGTGGCGCAGCGGACCAGCCACTCACGCCGCTCGGACACCTCGTTGCCCATCACGGACTCCTCACCTGGTTGTATGTGATCGAATACAGCAAGTAACTGGCTATGACTTTAGACTTCGATGAGATTTTGAGCTATTACCCGATCGAGTGGAGTGATCAATGGGCACTGCCAGGCCGACCGTCGAGCGTCTTCAACTCGGTTTGGCCCTGACCCGGCTCCGCACCGCGGCAAACCGGTCACAGGGCGAAGCGGCGGAGGCGATCGGGCGCACCGGCGGGCGGCTGAGCCAAGTCGAGAACGGCAAGGGTGGCCTCGGTCCGGACGAGCTGAGCAAGCTGCTCGACTTCTACGGGGTGCGCGGGCCGGAGCGGGAGACGATCCTCGCCCTCGGAGCGGCGGCGCGGAGGCGGGCCCCTCGCCGGGCGTACGTGGACAACCTGCCCGAACCGTTCCAGCGGTTGAGCGAACTCCAGGCCGCCGCGCGGGAGATCAACTGGTACGAGTGCGGGGTGATCCCCGGCCTGGTGCAGTCACCCGACTACGTCCGAGCGATCATGGCCCTGTCGAACTCGATCTACTGGGACGACTCGGAACAGGAGACCAGCGAGCGAATCGCCTACCGGCAGGAGCACCAGCGCCGGGTGTTGGAGGCGAGCGACCCCAAGACCATCAGCGTGGTCTTCACCGAAGACACCCTGGACCACGTCATCGGTGGGCCGTCGGTGATGCGCGGGCAGGTGCTGCACCTGCTCCAGTTGACCGAGCGCCACCCCACGCTGAGCATCCGGATCATCCCGAACACGACGGTGGACAACCCCGCCCTCGGTGGAGGCTTGGTGGTGCTGGACTTCCCCCACGCGACCCCGGTGAGCTTCTCGGCGGTTCTGTACGGCCCGTACACCTTCTACGATCACCGCGAGGACATCGAACCGATGCAGCGACTGTTCAGGCGCGTCGAAGAGTTGTCCTTGAGTCGCGAAGACAGCCGTGCGCTGCTGGTGGACAGAATCAAGGAGGGCAAGGGATGAACCGCGACACCGGCTGGTTCAAGAGCAGCCACAGTTCCGGTGGCAGCAACGGCTGCGTTGAAGTGCGGTTCGCTGCCGGCACCGTGGGCGTGCGGGACTCCAAGAACGCCACCGGGCCGCGCTTCGAGTTCACGACCCGCGCGTGGCGATCCTTCCGGGCAGCGACAACACGACCATCTTGCTGATCGACATGCTGTGAGGAGCCACAACATGGAACGCGACACTGGATGGTTCAAGAGCAGCCACAGCACTGCAGGCAGCAACGGTTGCGTCGCGGTCCGGTTCGCCGATACTCGCGTGAAGGTCCGCGACTCCAAGAACCCGGACGGGCCACGCTTCGCCTTCACAGCGCGTGCGTGGCACACCTTCATGAGCCGGGTCGGCTCGTGAACCGCGATACCGGGTGGTTCAAGAGCAGCCGCAGCGCGGCTAGCAGTGACGCCTGCGTTGAGGTGCGGTTCGCTGCCGGCGCCGTGGGGGTGCGGGACTCCAAGAACGCCACCGGGCCGCGCTTCGAGTTCACGACCCGCGCGTGGCGATCCTTCCTGGCAGCCACCAACCGCTAGTACCGCCACCGGCGACCCAGGCGCACGGACCCGACGTTCGACCAGGTCAGTCGGACCAGGTCAGACCGATCAGGACAGGCCGATCAGTTCGGGCTGATCCACTGACCCGTCACGGAGTCGATGCGGACGACTCCGGAGACGGTCACCTTCTGCTCGGACGACCACGCCTCGTCGCTGTCCAGACCGTGCTTGCCGTCCGGGACGTACTTGCCGTTCTCGTCGATCCGACCGTGCTCCACCTCGGTCCACTCGTCCTCGCCGGTGTGCTTGGACATGGTGACCTCGCCGTCCGCCGTGATCTCGGTGGCGATGTCGGCCTTCCCATCACCGTCCGAATCGGTGAACAGCCAGGTGTCGCCCTCGGCGTCCTTCACCACCGCCGTGTCCGCGCGCCCGTCGTTGTCGGTGTCCTCGGTGGCCGGCCCGACGTTCTGGTCCGCGCCGCCCTCGATGTCGACGACGATCGACTTGCCGGCGTTCGTGTTGGTCTGCTGGCTGTGGTCGTCGGACGGCTCCACGGCGATCCACTCGCCGGAACCCTCGTCGAACCGCGCCTGGCCGACCAGGTCGCCGTCCTTGTCGAACGTGCTCATCAGGTCCGCGTCGCCGTCGCCGTCCGTGTCGCTGAACGCCAGGTGGCCGCCGTCGTCGGTCTCGACCACGGCGCTCTCGTTCACCCCGTCGTCGTTCAGGTCGTAGGTCGCCTCGGCGGTGTACTCCTCGTCTTCGACGGTGACCTTCAGCTCGCCGTCGGTCGCGCCTGTCTCGTCGATGTACACCGGATCCCACCCTCCTGCGCTCTGTACCGCTACGACTCACGTTATGCCGATTCGGTTCCGCTGCGGAACCCACGTCACCCTTTGTCAGGACTCGAACACGCTTAATCGTTCGAGATCCGGCGGCTCCGCTCCGACCCGGTCAGACCCGGTCGCGCAGCGCCCTGATCCTGGACAGCAGCTCGTCGACCTTGGCCCGCCCCGCTCTCAGCTCCGCCAGCTGCCGGGTGACCGCGCCCAACGCCTTCGAGCGCTCGCCGGCTTCCATCCGCAGCGCCTTGTCGACCTCGCGCAGCTCCGCCTCGATGGCGTCCACGCGCTTGCCCAGCGCGTCGTCCAACGCCAGCGACAACTGCTGCTCGGCCTCGATCAGCTGTTCCGCCACCAACTGGTCCACAGTGGACCGCGCGTCGGCGATGGCGTCCGACAGCCACTGCTTGAGGTGCTGCTTGTCCGCCGAGTGCTTCCTGGTCCGCGCCATCCACCAGCCCGCGCCCAGACCCAGCACGATCGTCACCGGCAGCACGATCGGGTTCAGGGCCGCCACACCCAGCCCCGCCAACGGCATCGCCGCCAGCCGCCCCGCGCCCAGACCGCCCGAGACGCCCATGAACACCAGCAGCTTGTCCTCGGCCGTGGGCGCGCGCTTCTCCGGCGGGCGCAGCACGATCGGCGGCGTCACGCCGCGGGCGAACTGACCGCGGATGACCGCCAGTTCCTCCGCGGAGAACAGGTCGGCCAACGCCGCATCGGCGACCCGGGACAGCCGGACACCCAATCCGCCGCTGATCCGACCGGACACCATCTGCAACGCCGCGTCCACCTGCTGCGGCAACGTCGCCAGCTGCTCACGGGTGGCCGCGTCGATCGCCGTGCGGAACCACGCCTGGACGTCCCGCATCTGCCGGCTGACCTCGTGGCCGCCCTCCACCCGCGCCCGCTGCACCTCGCCGCGCAGCCGCACCTGCCAACTGCGGGTGGACGAACGGCGCTGGGCGTTCAGCTCGTCGCGCCGCTCGCGCAGCGTCTCGGCCTCCTCCTCGCCGGACGACAGCGCCCGCTTGTCCGACTCGCCGCGTGCGATCAGCTCGTCCAGCACGGTCGCCAAGGCCCGCAGCGTGTTCGCCTCGCCGAGCATCGCCGCCCGGCCCACCACGAGTTCCTGCAGCGCCGCTTGCAGCTCACCGATGCCGGACCGCTCGCGGATCATGGCGGCGGCGTCCGGGTTCGGGGCTTTCCCGGCCAGCTCGAACATCCGGGACGACACCGGGTGGAAGGTCGCGCCGGCGAACCTCGGGGCGTGTTCGGCCAGCAGGGCCTGGTCGGCTTCGAGGACCGTGCGCCAGCCCCGGTACTGGTCGACCTTGGTCAGCGCGAAGACCACCGTCTCGACGCGTTCTCCCACCGTGGCAAGGAATTCCAGCTCGCCACGGGTGAACGGCGCGGACGCGTCCACCACGAACAGCAGTGCCGTGGCGGAGGCCGCCGCTTCGGCCGCGAGTTCGCCGTGCACCGACTCCAGACCACCCACGCCGGGTGTGTCCACCACGGACAAGCGCTCCAGCAGCGGGATCGGCGCGTCGACCTCCACGTAGCGGGGCGGCAGCATCCCCTCCGGCAGCTCGTGCGCGGCCGAGACCCAGTTGACCAGCTCCGAGCGGTCGAACGGGACGGGCGACATCGAGCCCGCGTAGCAGGCGCGGGCGGACCAGTCCGCGCCGTGGCGGAACACCAGGTAGGTCGCCGTGGCGACCTCGGCGTCGACCGGCGACAGCCCCGGCGTCGCGAGCAGGGCGTTGACCAGGGAACTCTTGCCCCGGTTCGTCTCGCCCACCACGACCACCGACGCCGGGCCGCCGCGCCGCGTCTCCACGAACGACGCCGCCTGCGGGTCGATACCGCGGACGAGGGTGGTCAGCCGTTCCCGGGTCTGCCGGACGGTCTGCGGAAGTGTGCTCATCGCGTCGTGTACACGGTCACGATCGGCGCGCGCAGCGTCCGCCCCCGGTCCAGGAACCCGACCACCTCGGTCTCCGCGACGACGCCGTCCAGCGACGTGTCGTCGGTCGGCACCGTGCCGCCCGCCTCGTGCACGGACGGGTCGAACCGCTCGCCGTCCGGCCGCCAGGCGGTGACGCCGATCCCGGCCAGGCCCTCTTCGAGCCGCTCGACCACGCCGGAACTCCGGGCGCGGTCCAACGCGTACAGGCAGAGCTGCACCAGGGCGCGCCGCTCCGCCAGCGCCTGGTCCAGCAGCTCGCCGGCGATGGTCTCCACGTCGGGGTCCGACGCGTCCGCCGGGTATTCCGTTCCGCCTGTCATCGCCGCCCCCGCAGTTGTTGCCAGATCAGGAAGTACGCCCGGTGCACCACGTGCGCCACGCGGCTCTGCGCGGGTGTGGCGCCGAACGACGCGAAGGAACGCCACCAGCCCGCGCGTTCCAGCGCGTAGGCGACGAGCTCGTGCGGGGGCCGGCCGCGCAGGCCCAGCTGCTCGGACACGTCGGGCGACGTGCCGAACCGCAGCACCTCCTCGGCCAGGTCCGCGGGCATCGCCACCGCGCCGGAGGCCACCAGGGTCAGCGCCTCCAGCAGCCGGAGCTGGTGCGCCTCCGGCTTGGCCAGCAGGACCTCGATGGCGTCGTGCACGCGCTGGCGCTCGTTCGGGTCACCGGAGGCGGCGGCCAGCGCGGTGACGGAAGCGAGTGCGGCGGCGGCCTTGATGCCGTCCGCGCGGGACCGGAACACGGCGTTCAGCTTGCCGCGCACGCCGTCGAGGCCGGACGAGTCGAGCAGCTTGCGCCGCAGCGCGCCCGCCGTGATCGCCGGTTCGGCGTCCACCGCCGCCAGCGCGCAGCGGATCCCGTACAGGTCGAGCTTCTCCAGCAGGCGGGTGCGCACGCCCACCGGGACGTCGCAGTCCCAGCCCACGAACAGGTCCGCCGAGATCAGCATCGTCTCGCGGGTGCCCTCGTCCAGTTCGGCGAGCTTGCGCAGGGCGTCCGCGTCGGCCGAGGTGAAGCCGCCGGTCTCGACGGACTCGGCGACCAGGCCGATCACCGGGATGACGTCGGCGACCCGCGGCTTGAGGGTGTGCGCCTGGCGCTCGGCGAGCAGCACCGCCGCCTGCCAGGTGTCGCCGTCGGCGCCTTCGACGGTCTCGGCGGCGATCGTGTCGGCCTTGTTGAGCACCGCGATGGCGTTCACCGGACCGGCCTCGCGGCTCGCGGTGGCGGCGGTGAACGCGGCCAGCGCCTGCTGGTCGTCGCCGCGCACGCCCTGCGTCACGACGTAGAGGACGGCCTCCGCGCCGGCGACCGCGTTGCGGGACACCGGGTCCAGCTCGTTGCCGAGCAGCGCTTCGGTGCGGGCGACCGACGCGGCGTCCAGCGAACCCAGGCCGGGCGTGTCGATCACGGTCAGGTCCCGCAGCACGGCGTTGGTCAGGTAGGCCTCGATGTGCGAGACCTCCTCGACGTCCACCCCGAGGTCCGCCGGGATGCTGCCGTTGGCGTCGAACGGCAGGACCTGCTTGCGGCCGTCGGTGAACACGACCTCGATGCGGTCCACCGTGCCGTACTGGAACCTGGTCACCAGGCGGGTGCACTCGCCCACGTCGGTCGGCGCCACCCGGCGCCCGATCAGCGCGTTCACCAGGGTGGACTTGCCCGACTTGATCCGGCCCGCGACGGCCACCTGGAGCGGCGCGGACAGCCGGCGCAGCACCTCCCGGAAGCCGGCGGCGGTGTTCGGCGACACCTGCTGCCGAAGCCCGACGCACAGGTTCGCCACCGCGGCCGAAAGCGGGCCGGCGAGCTGCTGGGCCTGGGCGGTCACGACGCAGATCGTGCCACGCGGGCACGACGGGCGTTTGTGAACGGCCCCCGGGGGGTATTCCGCGCGGCGAGAGGGAGGTCACGTCATGGAACAGGGTTATGCCGTTTTCCTGCTGCTCGGCGTGGTACTGGTGTTGATCGACGGCCAGTTGATCTACCGCAGCGGACGGGCCTACATGAACCGGGCGTACGGGGATCCGGAGGCGGCCAGGTCCATGACCGCACTCGCCACCGTCCTGTTCCACCTGGTGGTGCTGGGACTGCTGGCGATCGTGTCGATCGTCCGCGTCGACACCGGTGACCCGGTCAAGAACGTGGTCGTCAAGCTCGGCATCGTGTTGCTGCTGCTGGCCTTGGTGCACGGAGTGACGATGATGATCCTCGGCCGCATCCGGGACCGTCAGCTCCAGCAGCAGCTCGCCGACGAGATGGCCGAGGACCACCGGCAGTTCGAGCGGGAGCACCAGGTGCCGTCGCAGTCGCCGCGCATCGAGCCGGTGCAGCCGTCGCAGACGACACCGCCGCAGATCAAGACGACCCGCTGAGCGGCCATCCGCCTGGAGGACTAGACCGAGGTCAGACCGTGGCGCGACGCGCGCCGGACGGGCCGATACCTAACCTGGTCACGTGCGGCGGCTGAGCCTGTGGATGCGAGCCCACCCGGTGTTCGGGGACTCCCTGATCGCCGGGACGCTCGCGATCTTCGACCTGGGCGCGATGGTCGCCGCCGGCGGCCTGGTATCGGTCTCGGCGCTGGTCTTCGTCGGCCTGCTGCTCGTGGTACCGGTGGTGTTCCGGCGGAAGTACCCGAAGGCCAGCAGCTACACCATCCTGGCCGGCGGCGTCATCCAGCTGTTCACCCACGGGGGCGTGGACGGCGGCTACCCGATCCGGCCGGCGGACTTCGCGCTGGCCGTCGCGCTGTACACGATGGTCGCGTTCGAGGGGCGGCGTCCCGCGCTGGTCTACGCGATCTGGCTGGCGCTCGGCACGTTCGTCTGGGCGGTGTGGCGGATCGGGGCCGGCACCGACGCGGTCTTCTTCGTCTTCGTCATCGCGGTGATCTTCGGGTTCAGCTGGGCGCTGGGCGAGTTCGTCGGCGCCCGCCGGGCCTACCAATGGGAGCTGGAGCAGCGGCTCAAGCTGCTGGAGACCGAACGGGGCCGGCAGGCGCGGATCGCGGTCGGCGAGGAGCGGTCCCGGATCGCGCGGGAGCTGCACGACGTGGTGGCGCACGCGGTGTCGGTGATGGTGGTGCAGGCCGACGGCGCGGGGTACGCGATCAAGTCGAACCCGGACATGGCCGAGGCCGCGATGCGGACCATCGCCGACACCGGGCGGCAGGCGTTGACCGAACTGCGGCGGCTGCTGGGCGTGCTGCGGTCGGAGGACCAGTCGGGCACGCAGTGGGCCCCGCAGCCGGGGGCGGCCGATCTGGCGGAGCTGACCGAGAACCTGCGGACGGCCGGGCTGCCGGTGCGGCTGGAGACCTCGGGGGACCTCCGGGCGCTGCCCGCCGGGCTGGGGCTGGGGATCTACCGGATCGTGCAGGAGGCGTTGACCAACACGCTGAAGCACGCCGGGACGGGCGCGTCGGCCGTGGTGCGGGTGTCCCACGTCGGCGAGCACGTCGAGCTGGAAGTGGCCGACGACGGTTTCGGCACGCCGCACGACCTGGTCGCGGTGTCCGGGGGGAACGGGTTGATCGGGATGCGCGAACGGGCCGGCGTGCTGGGCGGCACGCTGGAAGCCGGACCGAACCCCGGCGGTGGCTGGCGCGTTCGGGCCGTGCTCCCGCTGGTGCCGTCATAGGGTGGGAACGTGATCCGAGTACTGCTGGTGGACGATCAGGAGCTCATGCGGATGGGCTTCCGGATGGTGCTCGGCGCCCAAGAGGACATCGACGTGGTGGGCGAGGCCGGCGACGGGCTCGACGCCGTGCACATGGCGGCTTCGCTGCGGCCGGACGTGGTGTTGATGGACGTGCGGATGCCGGTGCTGGACGGGGTGGAGGCGACCAAGCGGATAGCCGAGGCCGGCACGGCGAAGGTGCTGGTGATGACCACGTTCGACATGGACGAGTACGCGCTTTCGGCGTTGCGCAACGGGGCTTCCGGGTTCCTGCTCAAGGACACCCCGCCGGGTGACCTGGTGTCGGCGCTGCGGGCGGTCGCGTCCGGGGACGCCGTGGTGTCGCCCTCGGTGACCAAGCGGCTGTTGAGCCGGTTCCTCGGGGAGAGCGGCGGGGAGCTGCGGGACGCCGCCGTGCTGGAGGCGTTGACCGAGCGCGAGCGCGAAGTGCTGGTGCTGATCGCCAAGGGCATGTCGAACACCGAGATCGCGCGGAAGCTGTTCCTGTCCGAGGCGACGGTGAAGACGCACGTCGGGCGGATCCTGGCGAAGCTGGAGCTGCGCGACCGGGTGCAGGCCGTGGTGCTGGCCTACGAGACCGGACTGGTCCGGCCCGGCGACGTCTAGTCCCACGCGGTCGCCTCACCCGGCGCGCGGGTCAGGAGGTGACGGCGAGGCCTTCCGGCTGCGCCCCGACGGGCACGGTCGCGACCGGCTTAGCGGTCGAAGCGTCCAGGATGGACATCGAGTCGGCCCCGGTGTTGGTGACGTAGACGAAGCTGTTGTCCGGGGCGGCGGCGGAACCCTCGGGCTGTGCCGGCACGGGGACCGCCGGACCGAGCGGGGCACCGGCCCGGTCCAGCACCGAGACGGTGTCCGCGCCCGCGTTGGCCACGAACACCCGGCCGCGCGGCGTCACCGACACCCCCATCGGCGCACGGCCGACCTCGGTGGTGCCGACCGGTTTGTGGTTCCGGGTGTCGATCACGGTCACCGTCCCCGAACCGGTGTTGGCCACGTACACCCGTGCACCGTCCGGACTGACCGCGACACCGGCCGGGAAGAGGCCGACCGGCACGGTGGCGACGGGCTTCTGGCTGGCGGTGTCGATCACCGTCACGCTCTGCGCGCCGTTGTTGGTGACGTAGACGTACCTGCCGTTCGGGCTCACCACCGGCGTGTGCGGGAACCGGCCCACCGGGATCTCGCCGACCGGCTGGTTCGTGGCGACGTCGACGAGGGTGACCGAGGCGGAGCCGAAGTTCGTCACGTACGCGTGCGTCGGGGTCACCGCGACACCGAACGGGTGCCGGCCGACCGGCACGGTGGCCGTCACGGCGTAGGACCGCGCGTCGATCACCGAGACGGTGTCGGACTGCTCGTTGGTCACGTACACCCGGTCACCACCCGGCGCCGCTCCCACGCCCACCGGCGTGCGGCCGACCGAAATGGTGCCGACCACTTCACCCATCCGCGTGTCGAAGACCGAGACCGAGTTCGCGCCGCTGTTGGCGACGAACACTTGGACGCGCGGCGGGTAAGGGACCGCCGAGGCGTGAACGGGCCAGAGGAGAATCGCCACCACGGCCGCGATGGCACCTGTTCGCACGGTACCGGCACGCGCGTGAGCACAGCGGGAGAAAAGCGGGCGAAATCGTGGCCTACCGGGGAACATCGTCATCGACTACACCTTTGACCAGCTAGTTCGTCGCTCCACCCGTGGTTCGGGGTGACCGCGCGGCTCTTCCGGCGGCTACGTCGCCACCGTGCGGTGCCAATTTTAAAGACCGGTTAATCGGTGGCGCCGGGTGAGCAGCGACCTATTGCCTGGTCGGGGGCGTGAATTTCGCGCGAAAGTGTTTCAGGACGCGGACCTCACCCTCCGCACATGATAAACCGGCCCTTTCGGTGACTCGGTAATCCCGCCATGGAGTCCACCACGCCGTAGTTGTGACGCGGTACCTCCCACCCTCCCGGACCGCGCGGACGAGCGCGATCATGTGGACCGCGGGCAGGTCGTGGGGGCCCGCTCCCGCGATACTGGTGGGCTCGGTGACGTCCGCTATACCGTGCCGATCCCGCGCTTTTCCACTCCATGTAATCAGGTAGCTCGAACACCTTCCTTAACATTAGGCCGTTCAGGTGATTCCGGAACCGGCCACGGGAGTCTTCGAATCCTCTGGAACAATGGACGTGCGAGGGGGGCTTCGCAGGCGTACCGGGGGGTTCGCCGGTCAGCTCGTGCATTCACTCCGACCACCCCCTTCGCACTGTGTCGGGCGAATTTTTTGGGGGATTCGTGAGGAAGTTCGACAGATCTCGGAGATTGCTCGCCGGGGTGGGCGTCGCGGTGGCGATCGCGGCACTGCTCGGGGCGCCGGCCCACGCACAGGCCGCGGCCGGCGGGCAGCAGGCGCCGGGCGCCGATCCACCGGCGGCGCCGGTGGTCACCCGGGCCGCGCAGTACAGCGACGAGGAGAACCCGGCCGGCTTCTGGACCGCCGAGCGGATGGCGCAGGCCGTGCCGGCCGACGTGCTGACCACCGGTAATCGCGAACCGGCCCGGCGGCAAGCCACCGCACAGCAGCCGCAACGGCTGGCGCCGGCCGCGGCCGGACAGCCCGGCGGCGACGTGCACGCCGAGCTGACCAGCACGAACGTCGTCGGCAAGGTCTACTACAAGCTGCCCACCGGCGAGCTGAGGTCCTGCTCGGCGGCGGCGGTCAACAACCCGGCCCGCAACATGGTCTTCACGGCCGGGCACTGCGTGCACACCGGTGACGGCGGCGACTGGATGCGCGAGTGGACCTTCGTGCCCGCGAAGCGCCAGGACGACGAGCCCTTCGGCCGGTTCACCGCCTACGCGCTGGGCACGATGAACGGCTGGGCGCAGGACTCCTCCTGGGGGTACGACACCGGCATCGCGTTGCTGAACGGCAACGAGCGGGGCCGGCTGGTCGACGTCGTGGGCGGCAACGGGCTCACCGTGGGCGGCCCGTTCGAGCAGTTCCGCACCATCTTCGGATATCCCGAGGACCGGGAGAACGGGAAGTCGCAGCTCACCTGCGAAGGCAACTCGCAGCAGGCGTCGGTCTTCTTCCCGCGGCAGATCACCATCGGGTGCGGCCTGGGTGAAGGTTCGTCCGGCGGGCCGTGGTTCATCAATTACGTCGACCGGCCGGATGGCACCGGACGGGGCGACGTCAACGGGGTCACCAGCAATGGTGACATCTTCGGGAACCTGCGTTCGCCGTATTTCACGAACGACGGTGAAGGCAATCTGTACCGGCAGATGGCCAACGGGTAGTTCGGCCGGGCTCGATCAACGGGTCGTGGGGGGGGGGGGGCCCCGCGCGCCCCCCCCCCCCCCCCCGGGGGGGGGGGGGGGGGGGGCGGGGGCCCCCCCCCCCCCGGGGGGGGGGGGGGCCCGGGGGGGGGGGGCCGGCCCGGGCCGGGCGCCC
>NZ_JACHJN010000001.1 GCF_014203665.1 Saccharothrix tamanrassetensis | reverse complement strand
GCCACCCCCGAGCAGGTCGTCCCGCTGCTGCCCGGCAGCCCGACCTGCACCGTACTGGTCACCGGCCGCCACCGACTGCCGTCCCTGATCGACCGGCACGGCGCCCACCACCTGCCCCTGGACGTCCTCACCACCAACGAGGCCCGCACCCTGCTGGCCGCACGCCTCGGCCGGCAACGAGTAGCCGACGAGTCAGAGGTGACCGACGAGCTGATCAGGCTGTGCGGACGGCACCCACTGGCATTGGCGATCACCGCCCGCAACGCCGTCACCCGACCCTGCATCCCCCTGACCGAAATCGCCGCGGAACTACGCGAACCGGGACTGGAAACCCTCGACCACGACACCGACCCCGCCGCCAGCCTGCCCACCGTCCTGTCCTGGTCCCTACGCCGCCTCACCGACCAGCAACGGACGGTGTTCGCACTACTCGGCATCGCCCCCGGTCCCGACACCACCGCGCCCGCCGTGGCCGCCCTCACCGACCTCCCCTCGGCCGGCGCACGCAAGGCGCTGTCGGCGCTCGAAGAGGCGTCGATGCTCGAACGACGTCCACAGGGCCGGTACGCGATGCACGACCTGGTCCGCGACTACGCCGCCACCATCGCCCAGGACCTGCCCGCCGACGTGCGGGAGACGGCCCTGGCCCGGGTGGTGGACTTCCACCTGCACACCACTTTCGCCGCGGACCGCCTCCTGGACCCCCACCGCCAGCTTCTGCGGCCCGACCCGCCCGCACCCGGCGTCCACCCACATCCGCTGCCCGACGCCGAGGCCGCGACGGACTGGCTGGAGGCCGAACACGCCACCCTGCTCGCCACCCAGCGCGCGGCCGTCGCCCTCGGTCGCCATCAGGTTGTCTGGCACCTCGCGTGGGCACTGGACGTCTTCCACGTCCGGCGGGGGTGCCTGCGCGACAGACTCGCCTCGTGGCGGGCCGCGCTGGACGCCTCCGCTCACCTACCGGAACCCACCACCCGCATCCGGGCACACCGGAACCTAGGCGACGCCTATACCTGCCTAGGTCTGCACAAGGAAGCCGTCGGGCACTTGGACCGGGCCCTCGCCTTGGCCGCGCGCCACCACGACACCACCGAACAGGCCTACATCCACCAAACGCTGGCGCTCACCTGGGAAGGACAGGGTGACGACCGGCAGGCACTGAACCACGCACGACACGCCCTCGACCTCCACCGCGCCCTCGACCAGCCGGTGTGGGAAGCGGACGCGCTCAGCCAGGTGGGTTGGTACGCCGCGCGCCTCGGTGACTTCGACACCGCCCGCGACCACTGCCGCGCCGCCCTCGCCCTGAACCGACACCACCACGACTCAATCGGTGAGGCGTCTACTTTGGACAGCCTGGGATTCATCGCCCACCGCACCGGCGACCACCGGCAGGCCGTCGAGCACTACCAGCAGGCCCTCGTCCTGTTCCGCACCCTCGGCTACACCTATGAGGTCCCGGATACCCTCGGCAAACTCGGCCACCTTCACGCCGCCCTCGGACACCACGACCAGGCCCGCACGGCGTGGCGGGAAGCCCTGGCGCTGTACCGGGAACAAGGCCGCGACACCGACGCCGAACGCGTCCAACAACAACTCGATGATCTCGGTGACACAACCGGCGACAGCCCGGATACCGTCGCGTGACCCACGGCCTTCCGCGCCACGCGGGAAACGATCATCGCGGAACGCGGGCGACCGGATTGCGCGGGTGCGGAAGCAGGCGTGCGGCTCATGACCGGTACCCGGTCGTGCCGTCACCGGACAGGACGGACACATCCACGGGCGGTCCTCGGCCTGGATGAGGTGTGCTGGCGCGGTCGACGCGGACATCGCCGGTCGTGACGACCGTGCCCAAGACCCGCAGCAGCATCTCGCGCAAGCACCGCTCGTACCGGCCCGCGGCTGCCAAGCTGACGTGCACACGCCCCGCATCGCGGCATACACAGACGTTCCGCGTGTTGCTGGACGTGGGAATGTCCTCACCTCTCGTCGCACCGTGGTGCGTGGCGGGAAGAATCGGGAGTGCTCATGGTCATTGCGATTGCCGAGCTTGTCGGAGTATGAGGAGTGGCTGCGCGAAGCCGGGTTCGCTCAGGTGAGGTTCCTGGCCGAGGATGGCACGGACGCCCACTGGAGCCGACGGCGCATGCTGATCCTGGCCCGCACCCCCGACTCCCCGATCCCGCAGATCCCCGATGCGGAGGCATCGGGCCGGCTGCGGCCGTCCGGGTTCACCGGCTGCACGCGGTGAAGATCCGGTCGGAGCGCGACACCACGCCCTGGTCTCGCGCACCACAGGACGGCAAGTCACCCATGGGAAATCCGGACGAAGACCAGGCACCGGTAGCGTCGCGAGAGACGCTCTCCGGGTTTTGATTCGTCGCGGGCCGCGATCGGGCTCAGGACTCCGAGTGTTCCGGGAAAAGTGCCACGTCGCCGATCCAGCCCTGGTCCGTGCTCAGGTGGGCGGCCTCGTCGTGGCCACGCCGGGGCGAACGCAGGTCCGGGCGCGGCCACCGGGTTCGGTGCGGTAGGTGTCTCACCGGGATACGGGCGGACGACGAACTCGACCTCGTGTCATCAGCAAGCCGCACAACCTGCACGGCACGACCGCAGGACAAGTCTGCAAGTACGGACCAGAACGCGACACCTCGCCTGGCGGACAGAGGATCCGTCACTGAGGCCCGGATCATGGACCATGATCCGGTCCTCAGGGAACGCGCACGAGCGATTACTCGACGTGCAGCCATCACATCGACTTGTTTGCTCTCCGAGCGGAGCACCCACCGGACGTTCACCAGACCTGTCGCATGATGAACACCTCCTGGAGGGAGCTGGCCGAACTCTTGCTTCACTGGGCTTCCCGCCCTGTCCTGCGGTAGTCGGCTCCCCGCTTTAGTCACTCCATCAGGTGACGCCGAGGAACGTCGGGTCGAGACGGTCACGCTGCACTGACTCCCTGACGACGGGTGAATCCTGGGTCTGGCCCACTTGGCGCGATCAGGTCGACCTCGCCGTCTGGCGCCGCGAGCTGAGCGGGACGGTCAGACTGTTTCGGCGTAGGCAGCCGCTGCGTTCTGTAGAGACAGTAGGAGGACGCGACCGGGGTAGTGGCGGCGATCGGGGTATATGGACCGGCAGTAGCGGTTCCAGTGGGCAATCGGAAACAGGCTCCGCGTCGACCGGGACACCACCTTCCGCGCGAGGACGCCTCCAAGGTCCGCACTTCGACGCTGTGGGACGGTCTCAACCGTATCGCTCGACGAGTGCGTTGCCGATCGAGGCCAGGTGGTCTCGCACACCCGGAGGGCCGGTCACTTCGAGCCATTCGACCAGTCCGGCGAGTTCGCCGGCGAGCGTGTACTCGTTGTGGCCGCGGATCAGGACCTTGATGCGGCCGTCGGTCGTGGAGCCTCCGACTTGGAGCCGACTGCCGAGCCCCATCCGGAGCAGGCCGATCCCGTGGGGCGCGCACACCGCCTGGATTTCGAGGGGCGTTCGCCTGCGGTCGATCTCGTCGGCGATCTCGTGCCAACTCTCGGCGAGGTCGAAGTCCTCGGGCCGGCGCACGGGATCGCCGGTCGGGTCGGCGGACGACACGCGGTCGATCCGGAAGGTCCGCCGGCCGGCCTCGGTGTCGGAGACGAGGTACCACGACGGACCTTTGGCGACGATGCCCAGTGGGTGGACGGTTCTCTCGGTTTCGGCGCCTTTGCTGTCGACGTAGCCGAGCCGCACCTGGACGCCGCGAATCACCGCGTCCTGGAGTTCGTCGAGGAAGCGAGGTGGTCGGTGCTCGACCCGACTCGACCCCCATCGTTGCGGGTCCATGACCAACGATGACGCTGCTGCCTCGGCCTGCACCCGGAAGGGCTCCGGCAGGGCGTGGACGAGCTTGCGCAGGGCTGCTTTCACGGCCGGCGTCGCAGCCGAAGCCGGGCCGGCAACCAGGAACAGGGCGCGGGTCTCACTCGAGGTCAACCCGGACAGGTCGGTGCGGGCGCCGCCTACGAGGCGCCAGCCGCCGCCTCGGCCCTGCATGGCGTACACGGGCACCCCGGCCATGGCGAGGGCGTCGAGGTCGCGGCGGGCGGTGCGCTCGGAGACCTCCAACTCCCGGGCGACCTCCGCTGCTGTCACCTGCTCGCGCCGTTGCAGCAGGAGGAGGACGGCCACCAGCCGGTCGGTTCGCACGCCGGCAACACTTCCACATGAAACCGGTCATGGGGTGACCGGTTTCGGTCGGCAGGATGGCGACACGACCTCACCGACGAGTCCCACCACCCACGATTGTGTCGGCCCCGGCCTGTCAGGGGTGCGCCGACGCCATCGTCGGGAACCTCCGTCGCCTGATCACCCCGAAAAGATTGTGAGGAAATTCGATGTTCAATCCAGCCGGCTTTCCCGAGCCCACCGTTGTTCCAGTCAACGGCGTGGAACTCGAAGTCTTCGAAGCAGGCCGACAGAATGCAGGAAAGCCCATTGTGCTGTGCCACGGCTGGCCGGAGCATGCCTTCTCCTGGCGCCACCAGGTGCCCGCCCTTGTCGCAGCGGGCTACCATGTCATCGTCCCGAACCAGCGGGGTTATGGCAACTCGTCCCGTCCGGCAGAAGTGACGGACTACGACATTGAACACCTGTCGGGTGATCTCGTCGGACTCCTCGATCACTACGGATACGAGGATGCGGCCTTTGTTGGTCATGACTGGGGTGCAATGGTCGTCTGGGGACTGACCCTGCTGCATCCGAACCGGGTGAACAAAGTGATCAACCTGAGCTTGCCTTACCAGGAGCGCGGAGAAAAGCCCTGGATCGAGTCCATGGAAGATGTGCTCGGTGGCGACTTCTACTTCGTCCACTTCAATCGGCGGCCAGGCGTCGCGGACGCCGTGTTCGAAGAGAACACCTTCCAGTTCCTTCGCAACATGTACCGGAAGAACGAGCCCCCCAGGGAGCCTCAGCCGGGTATGGCGTTGATCGATCTCGCCAGAGCGGAAACCCCACTCGGCGAGCCCGTGATGAGCGACAGTGAACTGGCCGTTTTCGTCTCCGCCTTCGAATCGACAGGGTTCACGGGCAGTGTGAATTGGTACAGAAACCTCGACCGCAACTGGCACTTGCTGGCGGACGTGGACCCGATCATCCAGCAGCCAACGCTCATGATCTACGGCGATCGGGATGCGGTCCAGAGGTCTGACAAGCCGGCCGAGTTCGTGCCCAATGTGGAAGTGGTCAATCTGGATTGTGGTCATTGGATCCAGCAAGAGAAGCCGGCAGAAACGAACCAGGCGATCACGAAATGGCTGGAACGGCAGGATGTCATTTAGTGGCTCGTGATCCGGTTCATGTCGCCTGAAACTCTTCGAGCCATCGGACAGTATGTGAATCTCTCTTCGGCCGAGGCCCGAGCTCGACCACTTGACGTGGTCGAAATGTGGGTAACGTGACCTCGCGGTTTCGGCCTGACCAGCTCATCGATACCGGTCAGGCCGACCTACCCGATGGCTAGGCCGTCGTGCTGACGTCGCCGGGGAACAGCGCACCGGCACCAGGAGTCGGAGTAGATCACGCAGTTCGCGAGCAGCTCGTTGCACTTGATGATCTTTTGCTGGTAGTCCGGGTCGTTGCGGCCGATCAACTCGCCGCCGAAGCGGGCCCGGTACAGGCGGTTCTTGCGGGAGTTGTCGCCCAGCCGCCGCAGCAGCGTCACCGACGACAGGCGGCCCTCGCTGATTGAGATCCCGGTGCACAGCAGATCCGTCCAGTGCGTCTCGATCAGCCCCGGTCGATCACGTGGTCGCCGAACAGCGAGTCGGTGTGCTCGAACCCGGTGTCCGCGCTGGGCCGGTAGAAGTTCAGGCCGGCCCAGTTGCGGATGCACGGGAGCAGGTCGAATCCCAGCAGCGCCGCGAGTCCGAAAACAGGCAGGGACTGGCCTTGGGTGTCGGCGTGGATGGTGTCGGGCTGAATGTCGGAGTCGTTGCGCAGTAACCCTTCGTTGATGTAGACGGCCTCCCAGACCCCGCACGGGACAACCACCGTCGGGCACAACACCATCGCACTTCTCATGCGCCGCAACGGAATCAAGGGCCTGCCCCGCCGACGCCGCCCGCGTCCGAGGCACGACACGCCACCGCGGTGGACCTGGTCGACCGCGACTTCGCCCGCGCCACGCCGATCCGGTGTAGGTCACCGACATCACCGAACGCCCGACCCGTGAGGGAAAGGTGTACTGCGCGGTCATCCCGACGTCCATTCCGCCGCGTCGTCGGCTGGTCGATCGACTCCGGTCAGACCGCCGCCCTGACGAGTCTCATGCCGTCGTTGGGCGGCGCCCTAGTACTGCAACGGCACTCAGGTGAGTGGGTAGCCGCGTCCTTTGTAGTGGCTGAGGCGGGCCTGGTGTTGGCGTCGTCGGCGCCAACACGACCAGGACCAGACATGCTCGACGGTGGGCCGGTGATGCAGGACCAGGTTGATCAGCAGGCGTCTGATCTCCGGTAACGTGAAGCCGATCATGCCCGGCTCGTCGTGGCCGGTTCCCCTTTTGTGGCAAGGCAACGCGACACCGCGAGCCAGGCGTGGGCGAGCATGGACAGGGTGATGTGGGCATACCAGGCCCGGAAGGACCGGACCTGGTAGTGATCCAATCCCGCCTCGTTCTTGGCCTGCTGGAAACACTCCTCGACCCGCCACCTCGCCCCGGCGATCCAGGCCAGGTCCAGCAGCGTGGCGCGCCGGGGCCCGTAGCAGAGGTAGAAGGCCAACTCGTCGGGCCGGGAGATCGAGCGGCGCGCGAGCAGCCAGTGTCCGCGTCCCGGTTTCCAGTCGGTGCGGATCGGCAGCCTCGCCCAGTCGTACTCGCGCGGGCCGTGCGCCCCCGCCCCCACCGACAACCGCCGCCACGCCTGCGCGGGCAGGCCCGCGACCAGCTCCTCGGCGGCGACCTGCCCGCCGTCGGTGGTAACCACCGCGTCGTTGCGGCGGGTCACCAGCACGTGGGCCGCGTCGCGGTGCTCCAACCAGGACCGCAGGTACCCGACCTGACCGTAGGCCTCGTCACCGGTCACCCACCCGAACGGCACCCTGGCGTCGAAGGCCCGCTCCAGCATGGCCATCGCCAGCCGGGGCTTGGTGGCGAACCCGACCCCGTCCGGAACGCCGGCGGCCCGGCAACGGTCCCGATCCGAGGTCCAGGACTCGGGCAGGTACAACTCCCGGTCGATCAACGCGTGACCGCGCGCCGAGCCGTAGGCCAGAAACACCCCGATCTGGCAGTTCTCCACCCGCCCGGCGGTGCCGGAGTACTGCCGCTGCACCCCCGCCGACCGCCGGCCCTTCTTCAGGAACCCGCTCTCGTCCCACGATCAACACCCCGTCGCGGTCACCCAGGTGCTCCACCACATAGTCGCGCAGGTCGTCACGCACACCGTCGACGTCCCAATCCGCCCGCCGCAGCAGCCGCTGCATCCCGTCCGGGGACACCTCACCGGCCCGCTCGGCCAGCGTCCAGCCGTTCTTGCGCTCCAACCCCGCGGTCAACCCCAGCAGATACTCCCGCGACCGGGCCCGCGGCTCCGACCGCGTGAACCGCCCCGCGATCAACACGTGCACCCGCTCCAACTCCGCCACAGCCAGATCCACAACCACACACCACATGATCCACTACGAGACACACGAGTGCCGTTGCAGTACTAGTGCTTGACAACTCCATACCGCCTGGTCATCGTCACGCCGTGAAGTCTCCGGCTAAAGTCGCTCCATGGTGACTAGAGCCGTGACCGAGTGGCTTCGCGACTCCGATCCGGCCTTGCGCTGGCAGGTCGAGCGCGATCTCGCGCATGAACCGCCCGAGGTGTGGGAAGCAACGCGGGCGAGGATCGCGACCGAGGGCTTCGGCGAGCGCCTGCTCGCGTTGCAGGACCCGGACGGCCAGTGGGCGGGCGGCGCGTTCTTCCCCGCGGACTTCGACTTTCACGGTCCCGAAGCGGCAGAAGATGCCGGGCAGCCCTGGACGGCGACGACGTGGACGCTCAACTCGCTGCGGGAGTGGGGTCTCGATGCCGACATCCTGCGTGAGCGTCGCACGGCCGAGCTGCTCGCCGAGAACAGCCGCTGGGAGTATGAGAACCTGCCGTACTGGGGTGGCGAGGTCGACTGCTGTATCAACGCCTGGACGGTCGCGAACGGTGTGTGGCTCGGCGTCGACGTCACCGGCATCGTCGGCTGGTTCCTCGAGCATCGACTGCCCGACGGCGGCTGGAATTGTGAGTGGGTCGACGGCTCGGAACGATCGTCGTTTCACTCGACGCTCAACTCCCTCAAGGGACTACTCGCCTACGACATCGCCACCGGAGGCACGGACGCGACGCGCGCTGCCCGGTGCTCCGGCGAGGAGTACCTCCTGCGGCGTGGGCTGTTCCGTCGCCTCTCGACGGGCGAGCCGGTGGCACCGTGGGTGGATCGCTTCGGCTACCCCTTCCGCTGGTGCTACAACGTGCTCAACGCAGCCGAGTACTTCCGCCAGGCTTCCCTGCTCGACGGCACGAGACCGGACCGGCGCATGGCTGACGCGATTGAGCTCATCCGTGCCGCCAGGCAGCCGGACGGCACCTGGCTCCAGGCAGGACGACAACCCGGGCGGGTGTGGTTCGAGGTCGACGCACCGACAGGGGAGCCGTCGAGGTGGCTGACTCTGTTCGGGACACGCGTGCTCGCCTGGTGGGACTCCCAGACTCCATAGTTGTGATGAGCCACCAGGCCATCGACCCCAGCTCGGGAGACACTCTGATGCTGCTGGTCGCCAGGGCCGAACAGGGATTCGCCGTCGTCGTGGCCAAGCAGGAACGTGAACCGGGCCAGGTCGGTGCCGAGCTGGCCGATGACCATCTCGTCCACGCCGGTCGGGCGCTTCTGCCGCTTGGCGACGATCTGACGATCTGCGGCTCGAACCCGGCGTTGCGATCGCGCGGCACGTCGATCTCCACCGGCCCCACGTCGTGAGCACGGTCTTGGAGCGGGTGCCGTTGCGCGAGTTGCCAGTACCCCGCCCGGCCGGGTCGTGCTTGACGTAACCCAGATGGTCGGTGATCTCGCCTTCCGAAGCGGACTCCAGCAGCCGCTTGGTCAGCTGCTGGAGCACCCCGCCTTCACCGGTCAACTTCAGTCCACCGGCGCGGGCCCGGCTGACCAACTGATCGCCCAACTTTCACAGTCCCAACGAACGCGTTGGGAACGCTCAGGTAGGCCAGTCGGAGCGGCATGGCCGTCATCGTGCCGCGTCAGTCGACGGCGCTCCGGAGCATGAGCACCCCTCGAGCTACCCGAACGCTGGTGCTGCTCGCGCTTCTCATCTGCATGGATGAATTTGTTATGAGGTACAACGTTGGCGATGCGGCACGGTCAGGCCTGGCGGGCAGTCCTTTGTCGTGGATCAATGCGGGCCTCGCTGGACGCGTCCTCGCGGCGGTGGGAGAGGGAGAGTTTCCTGGTCCGGCGCTGAAGACCCGTCTCACGGTGCGAGTTACGGGTAACCCGGGGCAGGAGATCATCCTTGGCGGCAACGGGCGTCTGGAGGCCACCGCCGCGTTCGAAGGCACCTACCACGGCGCCAAGGTCACTCCTGAATCTCCTGCGGTGACGAGTGCTCTCTGCTGTAGCCGACATGTGGCAGGGGCCGCTCGGCGTCGCCTGCTGTTCTTTGCTTCCTCGCCCGGCCGGCTGCCCGGGACGAACCGAGTGCCGAAGTCCGTCTGCTTCCGGTTGGTCAACGATTGCGGTCAGGTCGGGCGGGGCCCGACATGTGCGCAGTGGTGTTGTCCTCGTGGGCGAGCCCGTGCTATTCGCCGGTGGGGTGTCGCTGCTGTGAAGGCGGCGTTGTGGTGCTGCGCGCTCGACCCGCGGTCCGGTGGAGCGCTCCGCCAGGCGCTCCGCCCTCCGCAGCGCTTGGCGGACGATGACGTTGCCGCGGTCGGGCTGGAGCTGCCTGCGGAACGTGTGCAGGGCCGAGTGCACGCGTCCGGAGCGGGCCCAGGCGCACTCGTCGAGGAAGTGCTGCCAGGTGGTGCACGCCAGTTCCGGATTCCCTCGGTGCAGCTGCAGCTCGGCCAGGTAGTGGGTGGTCAGCAGGCGGGAGCGGCGCTCGCCCTCCGAGCGGTGTCCCAACGACTCGCGCAGCGCGGCCTCGGCGTGTTTGTGGTCGAGCAGGAACGCCAGTGCCTGGCCCGCCAGGTGCCCCACGTCCGCCCGGTCGATGCGCCCGGTGGACCGCGGGTCGTCGTCGACCTTCTCCAGGAGCATCTCGGCCTTGCCCAGCAGGTCGAGGGCCGTCTTCCGGTCGACGAGGGCGGCGTGCGCGACGGCGGCCTGGGCGAGGAGCACAGCGCCAGTGCATCCGGGCGATCCACTTGTCGCGCGGGGTCAGCCGCCACGCCAGGACGGCTTGGTGTTCGGCGGTGTCGGCCGCACGTGGGTTGGGGCGGGTGGGCTTGTGGCCGCACAGGGCACGCTGTCGAGTCGGGTTGGTGATCATGTTCGGTGGCTCCTTGCTAGAGAACGGTTGTGTCGTATGCGCCGTACGGGTGACTTGCTCCACTTGTGTTGTTCGGCATGCGTACCGTTGTGTCATGTCGTCCTCATCCGACGGTGCTGTTGATGGCACCGAGGGGCCGTTGGCGGAATTTGCCGCGCTTCGCGAAGAGATACAGGACCGTGTGAAGGCCCAACAGCAGATGCTGTCGTTGCAGTTGACCTTGACCGGTGCCATATTCGGATTCGCTGTTACGCGTCCGGGAATGACCGCACTACTGTTGATCGTCCCGTTCGGTTCGTATCTCCTGTGCGGTCGCCTTGTGGCACAGCACTTCGGCACGCTCAGGGTTGCGGCGTACATCAAGGACGAGCTGAGCGGCCGGGTGCCCGGAGGGCTTGGCTGGGAGCGGTGGTTGGAGGACCGCCAAAGGCGGCGTCCTCATTTCCTGGGATCCACGTTGCCGCTGTTGTTTACTTTCACCGGTGCGAGTGTCCTGGCCTTGGCGTGGACGACCGGATACGTATTCGGTCGCCACGGTGTGTCGGTACTCGCCCGCCTCGGTCTCGGCGCATTGTGGGTTCTCGGTCTTGCCGCAGCCGTTTCCTGCACCGTCCTCGTGCTGCAGATGGCCAACCGCCTGCCGGTTCGTAGTTGGGCTCAGACCGGGCTGTCCTGACCCGTGCAGCGGTGTCTTCGCCTCCCGCGCTCCGGCGTCAGCCGTTGCGGCGCGGATCGGCGTTGAGCGTCTGCGCGACGGACTCTCCTCGGTGCACCGGCCGCAGCAGGCCTCGACTGCGCAAGGCGTGGCCGACTGTCGGGCGTCCGGGTGGGCCCAAAGCCGGCCACGGTCGCGTGAGTTCGTGCCGTCCGGCGCACGGGTAGCCGTTGTCGAACTTGTCCTTCGCCGAGTGCCCGTGCGGCCGGCACGCCGCGCCGGTCGACGCTCCGTCCGCATCCGGCTCGGCGAGTGCGGCCGACGGTGTCACCCAGACCAGATCGGCCGCGACGGCGCCGACTGCGGCCAACATCCTGTGCGATTTCATGTGGTTCCTCCCTGTGGGCGGGTCGATCGACCCAGCCGTGAGCTTCCCGGCGGCACGCAGAAGACCCACTGCGCGTTCGTTGAATGGCGTGCTCTGGCGCTGTCGCCCGAACAGCCCCTGAAGTCGTTGCCCGCACGCGGTAAGCAGATGTGGTGGGGGTCGAACGGGCAGCACTGGTACTGGGTGTCCTGGGCGACGTCGAAGCCTGGTTGCACGGCGAGCGCGTCGACCTCGGGCACACCCGCCAGCGCGGCGTGCTGGGTGTCCTGCTGTTCGAGGCCAACCGGGCCGTGTCCGTCGACCGCCTCATCGACCGGATCTGGGGCGAACATCCACCTCACACGGCACGCTCGGCACTGCGCGCCTACCTGTCGCACCTGCGACAGGCACTCGCGCCGACCGGGGTGACGATCACCCGCCAAAGCAACGGGTACGTCCTGTCCATCGCAGCCGACGCCATCGACCTGCACCGCTTCCGGGAGTTGCTCGCGTCGGCACGCAAGCAACCCGACCCAAGCCGTGCCCTCACACTCGCCGACCACGCACTGGCGCTGTGGCGAGGGGAACCGCTGGCGGAACTGGACACCCCGTGGGCGCAGTCAGTGCGGCGGACACTGCTCCAGGAACGCTTCGCGGCCCGGCTCGACCGCATCGACTGGGCCCTGCACGACGGCCGGCACGCGGAACTGCTGAGCGAACTGACCGCGCTGGCCGCCGACCACCCGTTGGACGAACGGCTCGCCGCCCTGCTCGTGCTCGCCTTGTACCGCAGTGGCCGCCAAGCCGACGCGCTGCTCCACTACGACCGGCTGCGCCGGCAACTCGCCGAGGAACTCGGTGCCGATCCCAGCCCACCGGTCCGCGAGTTGCACGAACGCATCCTCCGTGCCGACCCCGGGCTGCTCCCGCCTCCAACGGCCACACCGGCACCGAGGCGAAGCGTCACACCGGCGCCGAGCCGAAGCTCCTTGCCGTCACCGTCCGCCCGCCGCGTCCCAGCCCTGATCGCGGTGCTGGCGTGCATAGCCGGTGCGGTCACCCTGCTCGCCGCGGATTCCCCTGTGGATCGGCCGTCCACCACACAGCCAACGGCACTTTCGCCAACTACCCCGCTTCCCTCCGGCGGCTACCGGATCAAGCTCGCGCACTCGACGCTATGTCTGTCCGAAGATCCGACCGACGACAGCGGCCGGGTCTATCAGCGCGACTGCGCCCGCGCCATGCCGACGATGGCGCTGCGCCGGGTGCGCGACGACGTCTACCGGGTACTGACCCACCACCCGCAGTTCGGCGGCGGGTGCATGGGCGTCCCCAAGGCATCGACGAACACCGGCGCGGCGGTGTACAACCACTTCTGCGATACCGGCGCCGCCGAGGAGTTCCGACTGGTCCCAGTCGACCGCCCGGCGGCGGGCTTCCGCCTCCGCGCGGTGCACAGCAACCTCTGCCTGGGCGTGCTCGACGTCTCGATGACCGACTGGGCACCGGTCTTCCAACTGCCGTGCGACCCGTCCGGGTCCGGCCAAACCTTCACCTTCGAACCTCGCCCCTGACCGCACCGGGCAGGGCGGTTGGCGCTGACCAACCAACCCACTACCTTGCACTTCGGAACAGTTTCAGAAGTCCTGGGCCTGGACGTGCGCATCGTCGTCGACGAGATCCTCACCGTCCTGCGCGACGTGCCCGGCTTCCGCGACGAACAACACCTGTGGATGGCCAATACCCGCGAATGGCCGGGCAAGGTATGCACCTGCTCGACCACGACCCCGCCGGCTCCCGCGTCACGCATGCAACAACGGCAAGGCCAAGACCAACTCCGGCCTGCTGCCCTACCTGCACCGCCAGCTCAACCGGTGGCGCACCGCCGAGGCCCACGGCAGTTGGGACGACGACTTCGTGCCACCCACACCGGTGCAGCGCGGTCGACTTCGCCGCCTGGGCCCTGCGCCAAACGCTCCGGACTTCTCCGCCGGACCAGCAGGTCGCCGAACTCACCGCCACCATCACCAGACCCGACGGCACACCTGTGCCCCACACCGCCCTGAACTTCCTGCTCGACCGCGCCTACTGACCCGCTAGCGAGTGTCGCCGGCGCGGCCTCGGCCTGACGCTGGTCCGCACACGTCCGCACCCCCAACGCGACGGGAGCCAGACGAACAGACCCTGCGGGGGGAGGTCCGCACAGCGGTCGACATCGTGGCGACGTCGCTCTAGCGGCTGAGGACAATCGAGCTGAACCCCTGGTCAGCGCCTCACCGAGGGAGCGGCGGCCACGCCGCACCCGCTGACACCGAAGAACTTCCCCGACACTATTGCCCTTTGCCGCCAACCGAGCGTCTATGAGCGTGTCATACCGTCCGGAAACGCGGCACAACCTGGCGGGTGCGCTACCTCAAAGACGACGGCACCCTGGGCTCGGTCCCCGAATTCACCCACAAGACGTTGGCCGACGATTACGCCGACACCCTCGAAACCGATCAACGCCGAGGGACCTGGATCGACTCGGCGGCAGGCTGGACAACGGTGGCGGAATGGGCCGACGACTGGCTCGACGCCCTCGACCTGTCCCGCACCACCGAAATTCAGTACCGCAGCCTGGTCACCAACCACATCCGGCCCTGCTGGGGCCGAACCTCCCTGGCCGATATCACCGGCCTGGCCGTCGCCGCTTGGCGCAAGCAACTCGCCACCCGCTACGCGCCCTCCACCGTCACCACCACCGTCGAAGTGCTGTCCGACGCCGCCGACGACAAACTCATCCCCGCCAACCCCATCCGACCCCGCCGTCGCGGCAAACGCCATGCGAACGCATCGTCGGGGTTGGGCCGGCAGTCTCCGTCGTAGTCGACGCCTCATCGACCGTGATCGTCGACATTCCGGTGCCTCCAGCGTGCTGGGCCTGGTGCAGTCGTGCGTACCAGCCGCCTGCCGCCACCAGTTCGTCGTGCCGGCCGCGCTCGACCACGCGTCCGTCGCGCATGACCAGGATCAGGTCGGCGGCCCGGACCGTGCTCAGCCGGTGCGCGATCACCAGGCATGTCCGCTCGCGCAGGAACGGTTTCAGGGACTCCTGGATCCTCTGCTCGGTCACGGTGTCGCAGTGCGAGGTGGCCTCGTCGAGCACCACGATCTGCGGCCGCTTCAGCAGCAACCTGGCGATGGCCAGCCGCTGGCGTTCGCCTCCGGACAGCCGCAGGCCGCGGTCGCCCAGGACCGTGTCCAGACCTGCGGGCAACTGTTCGATCAACGGCCAGATCCAGGCGTCCTGGCAGGCGGCCACCAACTCGTCGGTGCTCGCCTCCGGGCGCGCCAGCAGGAGGTTCGCGCGGATGGTGTCGTTGAACAGGAATGTTTCCTGGGTCACGACGCCGACGGCGGCCCGCACGTCGTCCAGGCGCAATCGCCGGATGTCCACGCCGTCGACCAGTACCTGGCCGTCGGTCACGTCCCAGGAACGGGTCAGCAGTCGGGTGAGGGTGGACTTGCCCGCGCCGGAGAATCCCACGATGCCGACCGTGCTGCCCGGCTCGGCGGTGAAGTCCACGGCTGTCAGCACCGCGTCCCTCCCGGCACCGTCATCGATGTCGCCGGCCAGCGACGGCACCACCAAGGCGTCCGGGGACGGGTAGCCGAACCCGACATCGCGGAAGGCCACTGACGGAGGCGTACCCGTGCGTGGCAGCCGCCGCGCCCCCGGCTGTTCGGCGATGCGCGGTGCGAAGTCCAGCACCTCCCGCGCCCGGTCGAACGCCACCAGCCCGGCCACCAGTTGGGCACGCACGCCCGGCAGCGCGGTCAACGGCCCGTACAGCCGGGCCAGCAACGCCACCAGGGCGACCATCGTGCCGACACTGAGTGCCCCCGAGATCACCAACTGCCCGGAGACCACATAGACCACCGCCGTGGTCAACCCGATCACGGAGGTGAGCACGGCGCCCAAGGCGGCGGCCACCCCGGCGCGCCGCACCGACACCGTGCGGACCCGGTCCGCGCGCACCCGGAACCCCGGCAACTCGCAGTCCGGGCGGCTGTAGTGCCGGATCACCTCGGTGCCGTCCGGGCTCAGCCGCTCCGCGACCAGGGTGTCCAGGTCGGCCTGGGAGGTCAGCACGTCCTGCCCCGCCCGGCGCAACGCCGCGGTGAACTTCGACGTCAGCAGGTACAGCAAGGGCAACAGCACAAGCACGAGGACGACCAGCCGCCACTCCATCACCGCCACGGCGCCGCCTGCGGCGACCAGCATCACCACAGCGCCGACAGCGGCCGGGATTGTCGAGGACACCACGCTCTGCACACCGGTCACGTCACCGTGCACGCGGGAGACGACGGCACCCGTCCTGGCCGCCGTGAAGAAGCCCGGCGCTTGCCGCTGGAGGTGAGCGAACAGGTCGGTGCGCAGGCGGAGCACCACGTCCTCGGCTACCGTGGCGGCGTATCTTCGTTCCACATAGGACAGACCTGACTGGCCGAGGCCGACAGCCGCCAAGACCCCGCCCAGCAGCCACACCGCGCGGGAGTCCCCACGCAGCACCCCGTGATCGATGAGCCGCTGCCCCACCAGCGCGGGTGCAACCGCGATCGCGGAGGACAGCGCGATGATGCCCACCAACACGGCGATCCGAGCGCGGAAGGGGCGCAGGAAGCGGAGCAGAGCGGTGTACGAACGCTCAGGCACGGGCACGTCCTCTCCGTGGCGGCAGGGCGGGTGGCCGCTCCCACTTCGACTGGGAGCGGCCACCCGAGGAATGCGGGTCGATCAGACGAAGCTCTGGTGGCAGGTCACCGAGGCGCTGCTGTGATCGGTGCCGGGGTTGCAGCACGAGAAGCTCCAGCCGCTGGCCATCGCTTCGACCTCATCGGTGTTCGCCATTCCCTGCAGGTCGTAGACCGACATGTGACTCATCTCCTTCGTGGTTGGGTGAACTGCCTCAAACGCGGTCCTACGGTCGCGTCCGAGTTTTCGGGGGCAGGAAGAACGGCAGCGACAGGCGTCCGCCGGTCCTCGCGGCACGGGCGGCGGTCAGGGCGAGCAGCACGCCCGCCCCACCGGTCGCCAGGTCCATCGACATCCTCAGCAGTTGCGAACCGGGGAACGCCAGGTGGCCACGCCACCGCAGGGCGTGCCAGTTGAGCCCGGCGATCTGATCGGCGGACGCGTCGGCGGCATCGGTTTCGTGGGCCGCGTTGTACAGGACCGTGCCCGCTTGGCCGTGGAACAGACCGGGGAACAGGTAGAACGACGCCCGGGTGGCCGGCCGGATCTCCGCCAGTCGCGTCTCCAGTTCGGGGTCGGGGCGGCACGCCAAGTAGCGGCCGAGCGCGATACCCACGCCGCAACTGCCGGTCGCCAGGTAGGGCATCATCCGGAACCCTTCGTTGACCTGGAGGGCGCCGTCGTCGCTGTAGGCGCAGCGCCGCAGGTCCTGGCGCAACGCGACTTCCGCCGCGTCCAGGTATCCGGGGTCACCGGTTTCCTCGAAGACCTCCGTGAGCAACAGCGCGGGTCCGGAGGAGCCCTGCAGCAGACCGGCGATCGGCTGCCCGCCGCCGCTGACCTCGGCCACGTCGGTCACCTGGCCGAGGCGATCCCGCACCGCGTCCGCGCTGCGCAGCGCCCGGAGCAGGTAACGGTCGTCGTCGCACTCGCGGGCGAAGTGCAGCCAGGTCAGGCCGGTCCCGGCAAGGCCCTGGTGCAGGTCGGCGTCGTCGGGTTCGGGCCCTGCCCATGCCCGGTCGAGCACTTCCAGCGCCTCGTCGCGCCTGCCGACGTCCCACAGTGCGTATGCGATGCCGTGCAGGCCGTTGTAGAAGCCGGGAGGGATGTCGTCCTGGTCCGCCACCCGGTCGACCAGCCACCGTTCCCACTCCGGTGGGTACTCCTCGCCTGCCGTCCGCAGCGCCCACAGCACCCCGGCCGCGCCGTACGCCATGCCCAACGCCGCTCCCGGCTCCAGGAACTGCGCGACGTCACCGGGGAACAGCCGGTCGGTTCGGTCAGGGGTGGCAGCGGCGCGGATCCCGTCCGCCACCGACGTCACGGCCGCGTCCCAGCGCGCCGGGTCGGGGGGCAGCTCGTGGAGGGAGACCACCGGCTCCGGGTGGTCCCCGCGCAGGGTGGCGACCGCGTCGGCGAGCCATTCCGCCGGCACACCGAACCGGTCGACGACGACTTCGGCGAGTTGCGCCGCCTTGCCCCGGTTCAGCCGGAGCACGGCGGTCAACGGCGCGAACATGGCGATCTTGAGCGCGGCGAGCGAGTGCTCGTCCACGTCGACCCCGGTGAGGTTCCGCGGCGCCACGAAACCGGAATTGGCCATGAGCTGCCGACCGCCCTCGGCGACGAACCAGCCGCCCTCGAAGTCGATCAGCCACACCCCGGTCTCGTCGTCACGGCACAGCACGTTGGTCATGTGCAGGTCCCCGAACACCACCCCTCGCGCGTGCATGGCCCGGACGGTGTCGGCGACGTGTTGCCAGATCGACATCGCCCACCCGGTGTACCCGGCCAGTTCCTCCGGGTCGGGCCGGCCGGGGCGCAACAGGGGATTGCGGCGGACGCAGGCGCGGTAGAGCGTGGTTCCCTCCACGAACTCCTCGACCAGGAACTCGTGACCCGCCGTGCCGTGGTAGCCCTTCAGCGCGGGCACGTTGGGCAGCCCGCGCAGGGCCTCCAGGATGTCCCGCTCCCGGCGCAACCGGGTCACCGCGTCCCGCCTGGCGCGGTCCACCCCCGCATGCGGTCGGGCCTCCTTGACGGCGACCTTGGCTCCGGTGGCCTTCTCGCGGCCCTCGTACACCCCGCCGCTGTTGGAGTAGTGCAACGGCCGCACCACCTCGAACGGCAACCCGTCGACGCGGGCGGCGTCGCGGCGCTCCAGCTCCGGCTGGAGGAACGCGGGCAACCGCACCCAGTCCGGTACCGAGAAGACCGGTCCCCGGTGGTCGGGAACGAGGTTGCCGTCGGCGTCCTCGATCGCCATCACCGGGCGGCCGTCCGCCCTTTTGACCGTGCGCTGCTCGAAGGCACCGTAGCGGACGTAGACGGGGCCGTCCCGCCAGCGCAGATCGCTGAGCACGTAGGGACCGGGCACGCCGTCGAGCAGGTCGCCCAACCCGGTCACCACGGTCTCCAGGTCGCGCTCGTCCACCGGGTAGATCGCGGCGAGCTTGCCGCCGCCCGCACGCTCGCCGTACTTGATATTGCGGTTGTGGTACTCCGGGGCGCTGGGGACCAGCTTGAACGTCGCGCCGTGGCCGACGCAGTAGTCGAAGACCTTCCCTGTCACCTCCTCGGCCCCGTCCACGGTCGCCGAGACGTGGACCTTCCAGCCCTGTCTGGGGATCCTCGAACCGATCGGCTGGTAGTGCACCCAGCCGCGGGTGTGCGTCCGGCTCCAGCCCACCGGGGTGGCGGCCTCCCGCAGGGGCGCGAACAGTTGGTCGTCGGTGATGTCCAGGTCGATCGTGTCGTAGAAGTCCGGATCGGTCATGCAGAAGACCTCGTACTGGGCTTCCATGGGGACGGCCACCGCGCTCTCCTCCTGCCTGATGCTTGCCACGTCGCGTTCCACGGCGCCGCCCGTTGACCGAACGGCGTTTCCCGGTTCCGGACCTTCGGTGCGATTCCTGCTGACGACTTGGCGACGAATCGAACCGAGTCGACCGGGCCGTGCCGTGATGTCGTCCACTGTCGCGATGCGGCGATAAGACTTCGTTGGATTTGCGTTGTATCGCCTGCCCACGGCTGGTATCCAGGGAAGGGGGAGGGGATCGCTGTGGGGGGCGAACGACCGCGTGTCGTGGTGGCGGTACTGGGCGAGGTCGAGGTTCGACAGGACGATCGCGTGTTGCCGGTAGGGCATGCCCGGCAGCGTGCGGTGCTCGCGGCGCTGGCGGTGGAGACCAACCGGGTGGTGCCGGTGGAGAGTCTGATCGACCGTGTCTGGGGCGAGCAGCCGCCCACCAAGGCGCGACTGGCCTTGCGTACCTACTTGTCCCACTTGCGTCGGGCACTGGCGCAGACCGGCATCACGATCACCCGACAGGGCAGTGGCTACCTGCTTGCCCTCGACCCTGACAGCGTGGACGTGCACCGATTACACCGGCTGCTCGCCGCGGCGCGGAAGCAGGAAGACCCATCGCTTGCCTTGGCGCTGGTCGAGGACGCCCTTGGGCTGTGGCGTGGCGAGGCATTGCCCGAACTGGACACGCCATGGGCACACGAGCTGCAGGAACGATTACGCCAAGAGCGCGCCGCCGCGGAAGCCGACTGGATCGACTTGGCACTGCGGTGCGGCCGACACTCCGACCTGCTGCCTGAACTGCGCGCACGGGCAGTCGCTGATCCACTCGACGAGCGCGTAGCAGCACAGCTGATGCTGGCGCTATATCGCAACGGCCGCCAGGCTGACGCCTTGGAGCACTACCAGCGGGTCCGACAGCGGCTGGTCGAGGAACTGGGCACCGATCCCGGCCCGGCATTGCGAGAGCTGCATCAGCGCATCCTCACCGCCGAGCTCTCCCTGGCTGGTGGCGCCCTCGCGACCGAGAATGCGACCGGTCCTTCCGCGGTGCCCCGCCAGTTGCCGGCCGCACCGGCCCAGTTCGTCGGTCGGCACGACGAACTGGGCCGGCTCGACGCGATCCTGCAAGACGCCTCGGACACGGCCGCCACCGTGGTCGTCTCCGTCATCGTCGGCGCGGGCGGTATTGGCAAGACGTGGCTGGCGCTGCACTGGGCGCACCGACACGCCGACCGGTTCCCCGACGGACAGATGTTCGTGGACCTCCGCGGCTTCAGCCCCGACAGCGAACCGATGGACCCGGCGGTGGCGGTGCGCGGATTCCTCGACGCCCTCGACGTCGCCCCCGGCCGCATTCCTGTCGACCCGCACGCCCAGGCCGCGCTGTTCCGCAGCCTGATGACCGGCAGGAGGATGCTGCTGGTGCTGGACAACGCCGCCAACACCGCACAGGTCACTCCGCTGCTGCCCGGCAACGGGTCTTGCACCGTGGTGGTGACCAGCCGCAACCGTCTGCCCGGCTTGATCACCGGCCAGGGCGCCCGCCACCTCGCCCTGCACATCCTCGACGACACCGAGGCCCGCGACCTGCTCACCACCCGACTCGGGGCCGCTCGGGTCGAGGCGGAACCGGCTGCGGTCGGGGATCTGAAGCGGCTGTGCGGCGGGTTCCCACTGGCGCTGAGCATCGTCGCCAGCCGAGCCCACACCGACCCGTACCTGTCCTTGGCCGCCATCGCCGCCGAACTGCGCGAGAGCGGACTGGACGCGCTTGACGACGGCGACCCGGCCGCCAGTCTGCCCACCGTGCTGTCCTGGTCGCACCGCGCCCTCACCACCGACCAGGCCACCGCGTTCGCCCTGCTGGGCACCGCCCCCGGCCCCGACATCGGCCTCCCGGCCGCCGCGAGCCTCGTCGGCCTGCCCCTCAACGACGCAAGGACCCTGCTGCGCAGGCTAGAACAGGCATCGCTGATCAGCCAAGACGCCCACGGCCGCCATCGGATGCACGACCTCATCCGCACCTACGCCGCCACCACAGCCCACGACCTGGCCGACGATGTGCGGGAAGCGGCGTTGTGCCGGGTGCTCGGCTTCTACACCCACACCGCCCGCACCGCCGACCATCTACTGGACTCGCACCGCCAGGCGTTGCCGCTCGACCCACCAGTGTCTGGTACTCAGATTCATCCGCTGCCCGACAGTCCGGCGGCGATGGCCTGGTTCGACACCGAACACACCAACCTGCTGGCAGTCCAGCACATAGCCGCCACCCGAACATGGCATCACACCGTGTGGCAGGTGGCTTGGAGCCTTGCGAGTTTCCAGGCCCGGCGGGGGCAGCTTCACGACCGGCTGGTGGTGTGGTGCCATGCCCTGAAGGCAGCCGCACACCTATCGGACCCGACGACCCGCGTCCTCGCTCACCGGTTCGTCGGCGTCGCCTATGCCGACCTGGGACGCCACCAGGAAGCAGTCGGGCACCTGCATCATGCCCTCGCCTTGGCCGAGCGCTACCGCGACTCGGTCGACCAAGCCCATACCCACCAGACGCTTGCCTGGGTCTGGGGGCAGCGAGAGGACAACCGGCGAGCTCTGTACCACGCCACCCGTGCACTAGATCTCTTCCGTGCCGTCGACCGGCCGACGTGGGAAGCTCGCGCACTTAATGATGTGGGTTGGTTCGCTGCCCACGGCGGTGACTACGTCACCGCCCGCGTTCACTGCGAGGAGGCCCTCGCCTTGCATAGGTGCTACGACGACCCCGATGGCAAGGCGACCATCCTGGACAGCCTCGGTTACATCGACCACCACGACGGCCACTACGACCAAGCCATCCGCCACTATCAACAAGCGCTTGACCTGTTCCGCGACCTCGGCGACACCTACAGCGTCGCCGACACCCTGGACAATCTCGGCCATTCCCACGCCGCCCTGGGGCGGCACGACCAAGCCCACGTGATGTGGCGGGAAGCGCTGGAGCTGTACCGGGAGCAGGGGCGTAAGGCCGACGCCGAGCGGGTGCAGCGACAACTCGACGCACTTGATTCCGGAGGCCACCCGTCCACCGAATCCTCGACGTAGTCCGAACCACTCGGGGTGGTCACCGGCAGGGTCCGTTTCGTTGGTGTCAGTTTCAGTCAGGCAACGGGATGATGTCGGGGTCGGCGTCGGTCAGTCGATGGTGCAGTTGTCAAGATCGTTCCTTCAGACAGGCTCCGTCGGGGTCGGTGGCGGTGCCGAAGCTTCGGCTGTTGTTCTCCTGCGCCATCCGCTCGATCAACACCACCAGGGCGCTGTCGATCGGTGGCCGTCTGGTTTGGTCCGGGTAGATCCGCTTCTTCGCGACCAGGCGCTGGTGCCAACGCATGAGGGTGTTCGGTGTGACCAGCCGGTGCTGGCGCAGTAGCCGGGGGAGTCGGCGCGCCGGTGCGGCGAGCACCGCGCGGTCGGCCCAGTCCAGCCGCGGGCGAGAACTGGGCCGTCGCAACACGGCGACCTCGTGGCGCAGCTGACGTGCCCGGTCGTCCTTCCGCGGTCGGCCGGGCACGTCAGTGGTTCGGATGCGTCAGAGTTCGGCGCGTGGTGGGAAGTCGTTGACGGCGTCGGCGAGGTACTGGGCGAGTTGGTTGTGGTAGGCCCCGTTCGGGACGCCGTTGGTGAGGTATTGGGCTTGGAGGTTGTTGGGAATGGTGGTGTCGCGGACGGCGGCGTCGTAGTCGGCGACGTAGTCGGCGCCGAGGTCGGCGGGGTTGGTGGCGAGCAGGGCTTGGTCTCTTCGTGCCGGATTCCGGTGTGCCGCAGAGTCTCGACGTTCGCCCAGGCCCAGAGCGCCTCGCGCAGCTACCTGTCTCAGGTGCGCGAGATGATGAGTCGGAAGCCGGCGTCCCACTGCTCGAGGTCGAGCAGGTCTTGGTGTCGTTCGTGCCATCGGCCGTTGTCGAGGTCTGCGCGGAGGCGGCGTAGGCCTCGGTCGACGGCACTGGGGTCGGTTTGCGCGAGTGCGGAGCAGGTGCGGCGGACTCGGGGGTCGAGGTAGGTGGCCGGGCGTCGCCAGTAGGCCGGGAAAACGCCGTCGGTGAAGTCCCATGGCAGCGGCAGCGGTGTGATGCTGTCGGCGCTCAGTTCGTTCGCGATGTCGTTTGCGGAGGGGCGGGACAGTTCCAGGTCGGCGATCTCGGGGATGTACTCGCGGACGAGCCAGAACTCGGTGTGTCGGTTGGTGTCGTAGGCGAGGACGACTTGACGCGGCGCTATTCGCCGTAGTTCGGCGAGCCCGTGTCGCCAGTCGGTCCAGTGGTGGACGGTGAGCACGGCCAGTGCGGCGTCGACTGCGTGGTCACGGACCGGGAGTGCTTCGGCGACCGCGCGAACGGCGGGCGCGGCGGTAGGCTGTCGTTGGCGAATCATCTCGGTGGACGGTTCGATGGCGAGGACTGTCCGATCGTCCGGCTCGTAGGATCCGGTGCCCGCGCCCACGTCGGCGATGGACCGCGCGTTGCCTAGCGCGGCGAGGATGGCTGTCATCCACCGCGGGTCGGTGCGCCGTCCCAGCGAGTATCCCGCACCGATGTCGTCGTAGAGTTCTGCTGCGGCCACTCGTGCCTCCCCTGTTGACCGGCTTGCCTGGAGGGTAACGATCACCAGGCTTGGGTGGGGTCAGGTCGTGCGAGGTCGGGGTGGGTGGCTTGCTGACGGCGTGCATCGGCCGGTTGCGGTTGTCGGTGGCGCTTTGCTGGGTGATCAGCAGGTGCGGGTTGGTGGTGCGCAGCCATCTCGTGCACCCCGTCGAGCGACCGATCGGCTCATCCGAGCAGCATCACGGGTGCCGCGAGGCGTCCTCGAGCGGCACTCTGGCGACGGTGAACGCGACTTCGAGCGACGGCGACCCGATCGACGGGGCGCCTTGGCTCGGCACGCCTGCCGCTATTTTGAGCTGTCCATTTTGGACATGACCTCGTCGGCCAGCCAGGCCAGGGCGGCCGGGGTGTGGTCCGGTGCCAGTGGCATCCACAGCGAGACCGTGTTGATCCCGGCCTCTTGCAGTAGCGAGAGTTCGTCCACCAGACGTGTTGCTGTCGGTGCGTCTCCACCCAGGCCAGGGCCCGGTAGAGGGCCGGTTCGTGGGAAGCCGGGGGGTTGGACGAACGCCACGGTCGTCAGTTCCAGCGTTGCCGGGTCGCGGCCTGTCTCGTCGCCCAGTCTGGCCAGCCTGTGGTGGATGTCCTGCATGGCCTGGTAGTCCACGCCGGCGCCGTGCCACCCGTCGGCGGTGCGGAGCGCCCGGCGCAGCGCGGCGTCGCTGTGGCCGCCCACCCACACTCGGGGGCCGCCCGGCGTGTGGGGCTGCACGCCGATGCGGGCTTGCTGGAACGTGGTGTGCTTGCCCGCGAAGTCGACCGCCGAGCCACTCCACAAGGCGCGGAGCACCGCCAGGCCCTCGTCGGTTCGGGAGCCGCGTTCGGCCACGGGTACGCCCACCGCCGCGAACTCGTCCGGGTTCCAGCCCGTGCCCACCGCGAGGGTGAACCGGCCGCCGGACAGGACGTCCAACGTCGCCGTCTGGTTCGCCAGCACCACCGGGTCGTAGTACGGCAGCACCAGGATGCTGGTGGCCACACCGATTCGGGCGGTGGCGCCGGCGACGAAGGACAGCAGCACCAACGGGTCCAGTGCTGAGCCGCCGTTGTTCGCCAGCACGTGGCTCGACATCATGACGTAGTCGTAGCCCAGCTGTTCTGCGGAACGGGCGACGGCGACGGCGTCGGCGGGCTTGGACGGTTCCAGTGAGACGCCGAAGCGCATCGTCATCCCTCGAGGGTCGGTACAGCGGTGAAAACTCCGTCGGGATCGAGGAGTTGCTTGGGGGTCAACGACTTGGACAGGTTCTCGCCGAAGGTCGCTCGGGTGCGTTCCTGGTCGTCCGGCCCCAGCTGCGCACGGCGGCCACCACGTCGGCGGTGTCGACGCAGCGGGCGATCACCGCCGGGTAGCGGTCCACCAGGCCGTTCCAGACCCGGCGGGCGCCGTCGTAGGCAGGGTCCGCGGCGACCAGGACGTTGCCACGCACGGCCGAGCGCAAGGCGGTGGCCACGACGGGCAAGGTGGAAGTCATCGGCCCTCCTGCATTCCTGGTCGAGCGTGCGGACTTTCGGACCGTACCGAAATCGGCGGGGTTGTCCAACGGGAACCGAACGAAGTGTTGACCATACGAAATTTCCGGTCGGACATCGCGACCGGTCACCCGAATGGGTGGTCCGCACTTCTGCGGGACGGTGCTGACCTGCGTGAACGTCGACCCTCATCCTGGTACTTGGAGTACCACGACCACTCCGTTCTGGTTCCGCCACCCGTGCGGGCGGGATCCTGTTCCCACGTGAACGGACGACTGGGGTGAATCGCATGGCCGACAAAAGCCGGAATGTCGCGACCGTGGCCACCTTCCTGCGTTTGCTGGAGGAGAAGGACACGGCGTCGTGGATCGAGCTCTGGGCCGAGGACGCGGATCACTACTACCCGTACGGCACGGAGATGTTCCCGCACCGACTGGTCGGCAAGGCGGCGATCTTCGAGCGCTGGAGGGGCACTCCCGGCCTGTTCGAGAGCCTGAGCTTCCCGATCAGGGAGACGTGGGTGGACGGTGACACCGTCCTCGCGCGCTTCGACGGGGAACTGGTGCTCAAGGACGACGGCGGGATGTACCGCAACAGCTACCTGGGCATCTTCAAGTTCGACGAGGCGGGCTTGATCCACGAGTACTGGGAGTACTTCGACCCCATTCTCGCAGGCACCTCTTTCGGCATGCTCGAAGTCTCCTACAAGTAGTTCACGCACCCCCGAAGAACACGAGGAGCGGTTCGATGGTTTCCCTTTCCACGCAGTACGCGCGACGTGTGCTCGATGCGGCGTTGGCGCACGCGGAGCAACTCGGCGTCAGCGTGTCCATTTCCATCGTGGACGACGGTGGCCACGTGAAGGCGTTCGCGCGGATGGACGGCGCGTCGTTCTTCAACACCGGTCTGGCGACCAACAAGGCGATCACATCGGCCGGCCTCGGGGTCTCCACCCAGGACTTCATGGAGTTCGCGGCGGGCATCCCGCCGCTGCTGGCGGGCCTGTCCGCGCAGCCGAACGTGGCGATCCTGCCCGGCGGCGCGCCGATCACGGTCGACGGCGAGGTCGTGGGCGCGATCGGCGTCTCCGGCGGCAAGGGCGGCGAGGACCAGCCGATCGCCGAAGCCGGTCTGGCCGCGTCGGCCCCGGTCGGCGCCTGACTGGAACAGCCGGACATCACAGGAGAAGAGGTAGGTGCACATGAGTACGACCATGCAGCCGGGGGCGGGGCATCCGCGGAGCACTGTGGCGCTGGTGGCGCTGGCGCTGGGTTCGTTTGTCATCGGCACGGCGGAACTCGTGGTCGTCGGCATCCTGAACCTCATCGCCGACGATCTCTCGGTGTCGGTGAGCACGGCGGGGCAACTCGTCACGGCCTACGCGCTCGGCATCTCGATCGGCGGCCCGATCATCACGGCGCTGACCATCAAGCTGGGCCGCAAGTTCCTGCTGTGGCTGGCGTTGGCGGTCTACATCGTCGGCAACCTGGTCGCGGTGATCTCGGTGAGCTTCGGCGCGCTGCTGATCGCGCGGGTGCTGACCGGGTCGATCCACGGCCTCTTCATCGGTGTCGCGTCCACGGTCGCGGCGGTGCTGGTGCCCGCGGAGCGGCGCGGTCAGGCCATGGCGATGGTTTTCGGCGGCATCGCCGTGTCGACCGTGCTCGGCGTGCCGCTGGGCACACTGGTCGGGCAGGCGCTCGGGTGGCAGGCCGCGTTCGTCGGCATCGTCATCCTCGGTGTGATCGCGCTGGCCGCGACGCTGCTGCTGGTGCCGCCGGTGCGGAGCCCCGGTTCCGCCGGGATCGGCGCGCAGGCCAGGTCGGCGTTCGCGTTCCCGGTCATCGCCACGCTCCTGGTCGGTTTCCTGTTGCTGGGCGGCCAGTTCACGGCGCTCACGTACCTGGCGCCGTATTTGGAGGAGATCACCGGCATCTCGGGCTCGCTGATCAGCGTCTTCCTGCTCGCGTACGGCGTCGCCAGCGCGGTCGGCACGTTCTTCGGCGGCAAGTTCGCCGACAAGAGTGCGACGAAGACGTTGGTGGTGGCCAACATCCTGCTCATCATCGCGTTCGCCGGGCTCTACGTGTTCGGTGGGTCGCCGATCCTCGCCACGATCACATTGGCGCTGTGGGGTCTCGTGGGGTTCGGCCTCGTCCCGTCCCTGCAGCTGCGCGTGATCACGTTGGCGGGCGCCGGCGGCGACCTGGCGGCCACGCTCGGCGCTTCCGCGGTCAACGCGGGCATCGCCGTCGGCGCGCTCGTGGGTGGCGCGGTGCTGGCCGCCAGCGGCGCGCACGCCGTGGTTCTCACGGCCCTCATCGTCAGCGCGGTCGCGTTGCCCGCCACGTGGGCGATCGGCCTGCTCAAGGTGTCGGACGCGGCATCTTCACCGGAGGCCCCGGTCCCGACCAACTCGGGCGCCGTCACCGCTTGACGCGAGAAGATCCGATCGCCCCGAGTCCCCGAGCTCGGGGCGATCGGCTTTCTCACGACGTGTGGTGTGCGGCAGTCTCGCCATCGCCATCAGCACCAGCGCCGCCACCACGACGGTGAACGCGGTGATGGCGTTCTGCAGCCCGATCTGCTGGGCGGCCACGGGCAACGACAGCGCGGAGAAAAGCCTTGCGCGCCGGGGCGGGCAAGGAAATCCGGCGGTGCGGCACGACCACCGAGTCCATTCACGTCCGGCAGCATCATCCGTCGGGAATCAAATGAATCGTCTCGGAGTGGTGGAATGGTGGCAAGGAAGTGGATACCGACAGGCGCATTCCGTGGTGTCGGTAAAAAACCGCGCCCTCCGTCCGGGTGCGGACGGAGGGCGCGGGTGCGCGGCGCGGATCTACAGCCGGAACAGGCCGGGGTCCTGCACGACGACGTCCAGCAGCATCGGGCCGTCCGCGTTGAGGGCGGCCTTCAGCGACTGGCGCAGCGAGTCCGGGGACTCGATGCGCTCGGCGGGACAGCCGAAGCCGCGCGCCAGATCGGCCATGTTGACCCCGCTGAGGTCCCACCCGGCGTGCCAGGCCTGCTGGCTGTCCTCGTCGAGGTAGTACTTCAGCGACAGGTAGCCGGAGTTGTTCGGGATGATGAAGGTGACCGGCAGGTTGTGCTGGGCCGCGGTCCACAGCGCGTGGATCGTGTACTGCGCGGAACCCTCGCCCATGACGACCACGGCCCGGCGGTCCGGACGGGCGACCGCGTAGCCGACGGCGCCCGCGAAGGGGAAGCCGAGCGCGCCACTGGCCGTGGCGAAGTAGCCGTTGTCCGGACCGAGCGGGATCTGCTCGTGGAAGTCCGCCCGTGCGATCGGCAGCTCCTCGAACAGCTGCGCGTCGGAGGGCAGCTCCTGGGCGAGCAGGTGGAACAGGTACGCCTGGGTGAGCGGCGTGGACGCCTCGGGCACCGCGACCGGCTCCCGGTTGGAGGGCAGCGCCACCTTCTCGTGCCGGCGGACCAGCGGCACCAGGTCCCGCACCGCCTGCGCGGGCGGCAGGACGTACGCGGAGGCCGCCATGGACCACGCGGCCGCCTCGGGGCTGTCCGTGAGGTGGATGAACTCCGTGCCCTCCGCCAGGCTCGGCCCGTCGCTCTGGTCGAGCGGGGCCGGGGCCGGGTTGAACAGGTCCACCGTCGTGAACAGCGTGAACGTCGGGCTGCCCAGCACCACGACCACGTCGTGCTCGGCCAGCTTGGCGTTGATCAGCTCCGGCATCGGCGCGAGGACGCCGCCGAACAGCGGGTGCGTCTCGGGGAAGCTGCCCCTCGGCCACACCGGGCTGCCGTACACCCTGGCGTTGAGCTTCTCGGCCAGTTGCACGAGGTCGAGCCGCGCGCCGCCGATCTCCACGCCAGGACCCGCCACCAGCGCGGGCCGTTCGGCGTTGTCGAGCGTGGCCGCGATGGTGGCGAGCACCGCCGGGTCCGGCACGACCGCGCTCTCGACCTTGCGGACCTTGTGCGCGGTGGGCGCGGCGGGCCTGATCCAGTCGTCCTCCGGGACGGCGATGAACACCGGACCGGCGGGCTGCTGCTTGGCGATGTGGTACGCCTTCTCGATCAGCGCGGGCACGTCCTGGGGACGAGCGGGCTCCGCCGACCACTTGATGTAGGGCTTGGGCAGCTGGGTGGCCTCGCCGGCCTTGAGGAACGGCTCGCCCATCAGCAGCTTGCGGGCCTGCTGGCCGCCGATGATCACCATCGGGGTGTGCGCGCTGGCCGCGGTGTAGATGCCGCCCATCGCGTTGCCCACGCCGGGACCACCGTTGATGATCACCAGCGACGGCTCGCCGGTCGCCTGGGCGTGACCGTCGGCCATGCCGACGATCGTGGCCTCCTGCAGGCCCATGATGAACTTGAAGTCGTCCGGCCACTTGTCGAACAACTTCATCTCGGTGTGGCTCGGGTTGCTGAAGACCGTCGTGAGGCCCAGGTCGCGAAAGAGATCCAGGGTCGCTTCGCGCACGGTTTGTGAACCGTTTTCTTCACCTGTCATCGTCCACACTCCTGGCTCGGTCGTGGTTGGGGATCGGCAGCGATCGCATCGGCGGTGAATGCGCCCCTGCTCCCCGGGATCGGCGAACCGGTGCGATTTCCATTCCGCTACCTGAATCGGTCGCCTACGGACCAAATACTGTCCCAGCGCCCGATCGGTCACAAGCGTCCCGCTTTCCCGCAGCACCACTTCGTTAGTTGCCGCCGGACGCGGAATACACGTCGAGCACGAGCCTGCCGCGCACGTGGCCCTCCTCGCCGGTGGCATGGGCGGCGGCCACCCGCTCCAGCGGGAACGCCTGCTCCAGCGCGATCCGCAGCGAGCCGTCGGCCAGCCGCCGCGCGATGTCCACGAGCGCCTCGGCGTCCGGGCTCACGTACGTGTAGCCGGTGCGCAGCCCGCGTTCGCGGGCGGTCGCGTCGAGCTTGTCGTCCTGGCCCTTGAGCGTGACCAGGATGCCGCCGGGGCGCAGCACGTCCAGCAGCCGCACGGCGTCGTCCCCACCTCTCGTGTCAACGACCACGTCGATGTCGCGCACGACGTCCTCGACCCGTTCCGCGGTGTAGTCCACGACTCGCGACGCGCCCAGACCGGCGACGAAGTCGTGGTTGCGGGCTGACGCCGTGCCGACGACCTCGGCCCCCGTTCCGGCCGCGAGCTGCACGGCCACGTGACCGACCCCGCCGGCGGCGCCGTGCACCAGCACCCGCTGGCCCCTCTCCAGGCCCGCGTGGCGGAACAGCGTCTGCCACGCGGTGATCCCGACCATCGGCGCCGCCGCGGCTGTGCGGTGGTCCACGTTGTCCGGCTTGGGCACCACCTCGTCCGCCGGGCTCACCACGTACTCGGCGTACGCGCCCGCCAACGCGGGGAAGCGCGGCATGCCGAACACCTCGTCGCCCGCCTGGGGGCCGGTCACACCGGTGCCGGTGACCACCGTGCCGGACAGGTCCCAGCCCAGCACGGCGGGGAAGGCGGAGACGCCGACCCCCTGGCCCGCGCGCGACGCCCAGTCGATCGCGTTGATCCCCGCCGCGTGCACCCGGATCAGCACCTCGCCCTCGCCGGGCACCGGGACGGGGAGGTCGGTGAGTCGGAGGGTGTCGGCCGGGCCGAACGCGTCGATGACCGCCGCGCGCATGATGTTCGTCATGGTCAGTGGTCCACCAGCTGGTAGCGGCCGGACGCGACCGTGGACACGTCCACGGCGGCGAGGAAGTCCTGCGTCTCCGGCGCGCCGGAGAACGCGGCGATGGTGGCGTCGGCGTCCTCGGCGGTCGCCCAGTGCACCTGCACCAGGTACTCGCCGTCCGCGCTGACCGCGGTCTGGCGGGACTTGAAGCCGGGCCGCTTCGCCATGTACTCGGCCTCGACCGTGCGGTTGCGGCGCAGGAAGTCCTCGTCCGCGATGCCCTCGCGCAGCTTGAACCTGATCGTCTCGACGGTGCTCATCGTGTCTCCCGGTGTGGTGTCAGAGTGCGAGCCGCAGGCCGTGTTTCGGGGCCAGTTCGACGATCTGGCGCTTCTGCTCGTCCGTCAGCGGCGCGGGCGCGACCCCCGCCTGCGCGGGCTTGCCGATCTCGCCGAAGAAGTTCTCCAGGCCGCTGCTGGGCGTGAACAGGAACAGCAGTCGCGACACGTGCAGGCCCACGTTGCGGAAGCAGTGCCTGGTGCCGCGCGGCACGAACACGAAGTCGCCCTCGCCCGCGCGGAAGGTCTCCGTGCCGTTGAGGAATTCAAGTTCACCCGAGAGGATGAAGAACGCCTCATCGGCGCGCGGATGGACGTGCGGCGGCGGGCCGCTGCCGGGTGGCACGGACGCCTCCGCGAACGTCAACGACCCGTTCGTGGTTTCGTGGGTGGCCTTGAACGTGTAGATGGCGTCGCCGAACCACACCGTCGGGCCTTCGCCCCTGGAGTGGTGGATGACGTCCACCCTGGCTTCCGTAGCGGTCATCGTTCTCTCCTCCGTGGGGAACGGGTGGACACGCCGTCGTCCGCGAGAGCGACGATGACGCTCCCACACTGACGCATCGGCGGGCTGGGCGGGAGCGCGTGTTTGTGGTGGTACTGCCACTACCAGGAACAGCTGTCCGGTATGGACTGCGGGGTACTGCGTCAACTCCGAGCAGTGGCCTCCGAGTTCTCGTCAAATCCCGTTCCCGTCCTCAGTGTGGTGGGGGAGAGTGCGAGTCGAGGAGGCGGTCGCGGTGTTCGGTAGTGGCTTGGTGGTCGGTCGATGACCGGCGTGTTCATCGAACCGGAGTCGGAGGACTTCGAGTCCGCGCGGACCTTGGGGGTCGACCCCGACTGGTTCAAGAAGGTCGTGTTCTACGAGGTGCTCGCGCGGGCGTTCCACGACTCCGACGGCGGCGGGACGGGTGACCTGCGCGGGTTGGCGCAGAAGCTCGACTACCTGGAGTGGCTCGGCGTCGGGTGCCTGTGGCTGCCGCCGTTCTACGCGTCGCCGCTGCGCGACGGCGGGTACGACATCAGCGACTTCCGCGCGGTGCTGCCGGAGTTCGGCACGGTCGAGGACTTCGTGTATCTGCTGGACGAGGCGCACCGGCGCGGCATCCGGGTGGTCACCGACCTGGTCATGAACCACACCTCGGACCAGCACCCGTGGTTTGAGCGGTCCCGGCGCGACCCCGACGGGCCCTACGGCGATTACTACGTGTGGAACGACGACGACCAGAAGTACGGCGACGCGCGCGTCATCTTCGTGGACACCGAGACGTCGAACTGGACCTACGACCCGGTGCGCGGGCAGTTCTACTGGCACCGCTTCTTCAACCACCAGCCGGATCTCAACTACGAGAACCCGCAGGTGCAGGAGGCGATGCTGGACACGCTGCGGTTCTGGCTGGACCTCGGCATCGACGGCTTTCGGCTCGACGCCGTGCCCTACCTGTTCGAGGAGGAGGGTACGAACTGCGAGAACCTGCCGCGCACGCACGACTTCCTCAAGCGCTGCCGCAAGATCGTGGACGACGAGTACCCCGGCCGGGTGCTGCTCGCGGAGGCCAACCAGTGGCCCGCGGACGTCATCGACTACTTCGGCGACGCGACAGTCGGCGGCGACGAGTGCCACATGGCGTTCCACTTCCCGTTGATGCCGCGCATCTTCATGGCGGTCCGGCGTGAGTCGCGGTTCCCCATCTCGGAAATCCTCGCGCAGACGCCGGAGATCCCGTCGGGCACGCAGTGGGGGATCTTCCTGCGCAACCACGACGAGCTCACGCTCGAGATGGTCAGCGACGAGGAACGCGACTACATGTACGCGGAGTACGCCAAGGACCCGCGGATGAAGGCGAACATCGGCATCAGACGGCGACTGGCGCCGCTGCTGGACAACGACCGCGATCAGCAGGAGCTGTTCACCGCGATGTTGTTGTCCCTGCCCGGCTCGCCCGTCCTGTACTACGGCGACGAGATCGGCATGGGCGACAACATCTGGCTCGGCGACCGCGACGGTGTCCGCACGCCGATGCAGTGGACGCCCGACCGCAACGCGGGCTTCTCCACGGCCGACCCCGGCAGGCTCTACCTGCCGGTGATCGCGGACGCCGTGCACGGCTACCAGAGCGTCAACGTCGAGGCGCAGCTCAACAGCCCGTCGTCGCTGCTGCACTGGACGCGCCGGATGCTCCAGATCCGCGCCGCGAACCCGGTGTTCGGGGTCGGCACGTTCCTGGAGCTGTGCGCGTCCAACCCCGGCGTCCTGGCCTACCAGCGGCGCTGCGTCGCGGAGGACGGCGTGGAGACGGTCGTGCTGTGCGTGAACAACCTGTCGCGCTTCCCGCAGCCGGTCGAACTGGACCTGCGCGAGTACGAGGGCCGCACTCCGGTCGAGCTGATCGGCGGCGCGCGGTTCCCCCGCATCGGCGAACTCCCCTACCTGCTCACGTTGTCGGGCCACGGTTTCTACTGGCTCGTGCTCGAACCGGCCGAGGAGAAGTGAGATGACCGCGATCACCGTCGAGTTCACCGAGGTGTTGGGTCGGGCGCTGGCGTCCTGGCTGCCGGGCAGGCGGTGATTCGGCGGCGGCGGGCGGACCGTGCGGCGGATCGACGTGGTGTCGTTGGTCGAGGCGTTCGACCGCCTGGACGTGGGTGGGCCACGGGGGTTGCTCGCGATCGTGGCCGCGCGGTTCGCCGACAGCGACGACGTCGAGCACTACCACGTGCCGTTGTCCTTGCGCTGGAGCACGTCCGACGGCACCGACGTGCTGGCGCGGTTCGGCGGGTTCGTCGTGCGGGACGGGACGGCCGACCCGGACATGACCTCCGCCTTGCTCGACGTGATCGCGAGCAACCACACGGCCAACGGTCTGCGGTGCCGCACCGAGCCGCGCAGTGGGCTGCTGCCGGGGCTCGGGCTGGTCGCTCGCGAGTTGGGCGCCGAGCAGTCCAACACCTCCGTCGTGCTGGGGGAGCGGTACATCCTCAAGCTGTTCCGCCGGTTGGCGGCGGGGCTCAACCCTGATCTCGAAGTGCACCGGGCACTCGGTCGGGCGGGCAGCGGGCACATCGCGCCGGTGCTCGGCGCGATCGAGGGCGAACTGGCGGGCACCACGACGACGCTCGGCGTGCTGCACCCGTTCATGGCCGACGCGGTCGAGGGCTGGGACCTCGCGACCCGGCTGGCGGGCGCGGACCAGGACTTCACCGCCCACGCCGAGGAGTTGGGCGGCACGGTGGCTATAACGCACCGCCAGCTCGCCATAGCGTTCGGTACGTCTACAATGGACGGAAGCGCTCTTGGACTGCTCAGCCGCGACATGCTGTTCCGGCTGGAGGAGGCGGTGCGCGCGGTGCCCCTGCTGTCCACCGAGGCCGCACAGGTGCGGGCCGCGTTCACGGCGGTCGCCGACCTGTCGCCCGGCCAGCGCGTGCACCGGGTGCACGGCGACCTGCACCTGGGCCAGGTGCTGCGGACCGGTGACCGCTGGCTGCTGATCGACTTCGAGGGCGAGCCGTCGGCTTCTTTGGCGCAGCGCAGGGTGTTCCACTCACCACTGCGCGACGTCGCGGGGATGCTGCGGTCGTTCGACTACGCTACCGCCCACGCCGGTGGCACGACGGAGTGGGCCGCGGCCGCGCGGACCGCGTTCCTCGACGGGTACGCCGAGGCGTCCGGCATCGACCTCGCCGCGCAGGCCACCCTGCTCACCGCCTACGAGCTGGACAAGGCGGTGTACGAGGTGGTCTACGAGACCCGCAACCGGCCGGACTGGGTCGGGATCCCGTTGCGGGCCTTGCAGGTGCTGGGGTGACGACCTCACCGCGACCATCGTCCGAGCAAGCGGTGTGCTTCGGCGTGCGGCGCGGTTGCCGCGGTGTACCCGTCCGGTCGCACGAGCACCGCTTGCGGCAGGTGGTCGGCGCGGCCCACGAGAACCGGGGTGTGCTCGGCCGCCGCACGGGCCGCCGCGACGCCTTCGGCCGCGACCAGCAGGGACCAGCCGTACCGGGCCTGCGTGGTCGGCCACGGACGCACGCGCTCTGCGGACCCGTCGTACCGGATGTCCAGTTGCGCCAACCGGTTCGCGAGCCACGACGTGAAGCGCGGGGTGGACCCGAGCGCGCTCAGCACGTCGTCGCGCATCGCGGTCGACCCGGTTGTGGTGACCTCGGTGACTCGTTCGGTGAACGCCAGCGTGCCCTCGGCGACGGGGCGGCGTTCGGCGTCGTAGGTGTCCAGCAACGCCTCGGCGGCGGTGCCGTCGAGCACCGAGGCCAGCTTCCACGCCAGGTTCAGCGCGTCCTGGATGCCGACGTTCATGCCGAGTCCGCCTACCGGGCTGTGCACGTGGGCCGCGTCGCCGACCAGGAACACCGGCCCGGCGCGGAACGCCTCGGCCAGCCGGTACTGCACCTGCCAGGTGGAACTCACGTCCAGCCCGCGCACCCGCTCGGCCGCGCCGCGGGGTCCGCCCGCGTCGAGGAGTCGGCGCACCTGCGCCAGGTCCGGTGCGGGCGAGCCGCAGGGCACGCGGGCCGCGACCCGGAACCTCCCGTTCGGCATCGGCGACAACAGCAGGGTGCCCTGCTCCGACAGGAAGTACGTGAACGCGTCGAGCGCGCCGGGCCAGTCCATCTCGACCTCGGCCAGCGCGAACGTCTGCGGCCCGGTGTGGCCGCGGAACGGGATGCCGGACCAGTCGCGCACCCCGCTGTGCAGGCCGTCGCAGCCCACCAGGTATCTGGCTCGCACCGAGTGCACGACGCCCTCGGCGTCCGACACCATCGCCGTGACACCGGACTCCTGTCGACGCACGTCGACCAGCGCGTGCGAGCGGTGCACGACGCCACCCAGCTGCCGCAAGCGCGCGTCGAGCACGCGTTCGGTCGCCTCCTGCGGCACGCCGAGCACGAACGGGTACGGGGTGTCGAGCCCGCCGAAGTCCACGGACAGCAGCACCGAGTCGCGGCTGTGCACGGCGACCGTGGCGCCAGGACGGCCGCAGGCGACCAGGTCGTCCGCGGCGCCGACGAGCGCCAGCAATTCCAACGTGCGCGCGTGCACGATGGCGGCCCGCGAATGCCGGGCGGGTGCGGCAGCGCGGTCGACCAGGACGTGGTCGACGCCCGACGCCCGCAGCGCGCAGCCCAAAGCCAGTCCCGCCGGTCCCGCGCCGACCGCGAGCACGTCGGTGCTCAAGGGCAGTGATCTCGTCATGGCAGCTCCTCGGGGTGGCAGGGGAAAGGAGAGCGCCCTTTCGACCTTGGAGTACCCGGTCGTGCCGCGGCAACACAAATTACACGAAGTAGTGGAAGTACTCGACCTGCGCATTCCCGGTCTGAACCTGGTACCGGGAGGGCCACCGAAAATTCGCGCTGAACCCATTTTACCTTGACGGACGAGCTATCCGTGGTCGATTGATGAGAAGGTGACAGCCATGCCGCATTCCGCCCGTGTCGAACGGATCGCCTTTCGCAGTGGTGGTGATCTGCTGGTCGGGAACCTGCACCTGCCCACCGGCGCCTCCGGCCCCGTCCGGGCCGTCGCCGTGGCGGGTTCGTGGTCGACGGTGAAAGAGCAGATGGCGGGCGGGTACGCCGCCGGCCTCGCCGCGCGCGGGATCGCCGCGCTCGCGTTCGACTTCCGCGGCTACGGCGAGTCGGGCGGCCTGCCCAGGGACTTCGAGTCGCCGGTCCGCAAGATCGAGGACCTCCGCAACGCGATCACGTTCCTCGAGGGCCACCCCGACGTCGACTCCCACGCGATCGGCCTGCTCGGCGTGTGCGCCGGGGCCGGGTACGCCGCGGTCGCCGCCGCCGAGGACCGCCGGGTGACCTCGCTCGGCCTGGTCGCGCCGTGGCTGCACGACGCCGCGCTCGTCGAGGCCGTGTACGGCGGCGCGGACGGCGTGCGGTCCCGGATCCGGCGCGGCGACGCGGCGGCGCGCGAGTACGAGCGCACCGGACGCGTCGACTACGTGCCGGTGTCCAGCGATACCGAGGAGGCGGCTGCGATGTACGGCCGCTGCGAGTACTACCTCGACCCCGCCCGCGGCGGCATCGCCGAGTGGTCCAACCGGTTCGCCGTGATGGCGTGGCCCGGCTGGCTGCGCTTCGACCCCATCTCGGCGGCCGCCCGGATCACCGCGCCGACGCTGCTGGTGCACAGCCCCGACGCGGCGATCCCGGACGGCGCCCGCCGTTTCCAGGCCCGGCTGGCCGGACCGGGCGAGCTGCGCTGGCTCTCGGGGATCCAGTTCGACTTCTACGACCAGGACCCGGCGTCGCTGGCGCTGGCGGCCGTCGCCGAGCACTTCCACGGCAGCGCGCCCGTCACCGCCGGGCGCTGATTCCCGACCGCACTGCGTGCAGTGCGACTTGCCTTTCCCGGTGCGTTCGGTCTCGGCGATCCCAATCCGACGGAGTGCCGCGCTCGTGGCGCGCAGGACTGCCGCGAGGGCCATTCATGGGCGAGAGTCCAGGACGGGGGAACCAGGATGGTCCGTCTTCACCACCTGTCGAGTCGAACCGCATCGGAACACGAACAGGAGTGCGTGATGAGCACCCAGCAAACCCGTCAGGTGGTGGAGAAGTACTTCACCGACCTGGAGAACGGCGATCTCACCTCGGCGCTGTCCGCGCTGTCCGACAAGATCGAGTTCGAGCTGCCGAAGGACAAGTGGAACGCGGTCATCCCGTACCTCGGCGTGCACTACGGCGTCGACGCGGTCACCCGCGCCTTCCAGGTGCGCGGCGAGACCACCGAGGTGCTCGAGTACGAGCTGCGGGACCTGCGCGCCGAGGGCGACACCGCGTTCGCGGTGATCTACACCAAGGCCGTCCACACCCGCACCGGTGAGACGTTCGAGATCGAGGACTCGCACAAGCTCGTCGTCGACGACAGCGGCAGGATCATCGGTTGGAAGGTCTACTTCGACCCGAACGACGAGGTCGCCGCGTTCAACGCCGACCGTGAGGAGCGGTTGATCGCCGCGTCGTGGGCGGGCGACAGCGACCTGGTCGCCGAGCTGCTCGCGGCAGGCGCCCACGTCGACCACCGCGACCCGGCCAGCGGACTCACCCCGTTGCTGATCGCGGCGGGCAAGGCCGACCCGCGACTGGTGCGGCTGCTGCTCGACGCGGGCGCCGACGTGTACACCGCTGACAGCGGCGCGGGCGCGACCGCGTTGCACAAGGCCTGCCAGGGCGGCAGCCTCGACGTCGTGCGAGCGCTGGTCGAGGCGGGCGCGTTCGTCGACGCCGTCGCCACGACCACAGGTCACACGCCGCTGATGGACGCGCTGTGGTTCAAGTACCCGGACATCGCGAAGTACCTGCTGGACCAGGGCACCGGGCTCAACATCTCCACGCACTACGGGTTCACGCTCAAGGAGCACTTCGATTACGAGCTCAACGTGAACACCAGCGGCAAGGACCGCTTGTTGTTGGCGGAGCAGTACTTGAAGGCCCGCCAGGCCGGCGACGACGAGCGTGCCGCGGGCCACCGCTTGATGGCCGCCACTGCCACGGGCGATGTCGAAGCCGTGCGCGCGCTGCTCGCCGAAGGTGTCGAGGTCGACGAGCTGTTCCCGATCGTCAACGGCTTCAACGACGCCCACACCGCACTGCTGGTGGCGGCCCGTGACGGGCACACCGAGATCGCGAAGCTCCTGCTGGAAGCGGGCGCGGACGTCAACGCCACCGAGCCCACGTTCGGCGCGGTTCCGCTGCACAAGGCCGTCTACAACGGACACGTCGCGCTCACTGAACTGATCGCGTCGCGGCCCGGCGTGGACTTGGACTTCCAGGGCGCCACCAACGGCTACACCCCGCTGCACGACGCCCTGTGGCACGGCTACGAGGAGTGCGCCGCGATCCTCGTGACCGCGGGCGCCCGCCTCGACCTGCTCGGCCACGACGGCAAGACGCCGCTCGACCTCGCCACCGAGGCGCTCGGCGCCGACAACCCCCTGACCCGCCGGATCGCGACCGAGGCCGCGGCAGACGAGAGGTGACGACATGCTGTTCTACGTGCAGATGAAGTGGATGCACGAAGGTCGGATCACGCTCGACGAGCTCTGGGAGGTGGAGGCCGAAGAGGCCTTGCACGCCCAGGAGACGCTCGACTCCGGCTTCTGCGTGGGTATCTGGAAGGTGGCGGCCCAGAAGCGGGTCATCGCCATCATCGACTCGCCGGACGCCGAAGAGCTCGATCGCACCGCGCTCGGCAGGCTCCCGATGCGCGAGTACCTGGAGTTCGAAGAGGTCTGGCCGCTCCGGGACTACCTGGGGTTCGCGGACGACGTCATCAAGAAGTACAAGGTTTGAGGAGACACCGCATGATCCACCAACTGATCTTCGCCCACCCCAAGCCCGGCATGACCGAGCAGGAGTTCCAGAAGTACTGGCTGGAGGTCCACGCGGTCCAGTTCGCCGGCAAGATCCCGCAGATCCGCAAGTACCTGATCGCCACCAGGGTGGCCATTCCCGGCGAGACCGAGGAGCCCCTGTGGAGTGGCATCGCGGAGATCTGGCTGCGCAACGCGCAGGAGCAGCTGGAGTCGCTGCAGACTCCCGAATTCCTCGAGGGCGCACGTCTCGACGAGCCCAAGTGGGCCGCGTTCTGGCGCTCGCTCGTGCTCGACACCGACGTGCACATCGTGCTGGAGGGCGACGAGGCCGCCGGCGGTGTCAAGCTGGTCGTGCTCGTGAAGCGCAAGGAAGGCCTGCCGCTGGAGGACTTCCGCAAGCGGAGCCTCGGTGAGCACGCCGATCTCGTGCTTCAGGTCCCCGGCTTGCGGCGGTACATCCAGGGCACCACGGTGGACGGTGCCTACGGCATCGGCGAGGCTGTGCTCGATGCCGCCTATCAGTTGTACTTCGACGACCTCGCTTCGTTGGACGCGGCTCTCGCCTCTCCGGAGTTCAAGGCCGCGGAGGAGGACTTGAAGTCCTTCGTGGAGCCGCGCTACATCCACCGGATGATCACCGAGGAGCACTGGGTCATCGGACCCGAGGCCCGCTGACCGGGCATCACGCCGAACGTGCCCGCACACGCTCCCCGGTGTGCGGGCACGTTCGGGTCTTGAACGCTGTCAGCAGACCGCGCGGTAGTGGTGGATCAAGGCCACGGCCATCGCGCCCTCGCCCACACCGGATGCGATGCGCTTGATCGACTGCGACCGCACGTCACCGGCGGCGAACACGCCGGGCATGCTCGTCTCCAGCAGCATCGGCTCACGTGGTTGCTCCCATCGCAGCGGCGACGTCCCGCCGAGGCACAGGTCCGGGCCGGTGAGCACGAAACCTCTGGCGTCACGCAGAACCGACTGGTCGAGCCAGTCCGTGCGCGGCCGAGCGCCGATGTAGGTGAACACGTACTCGGCGGGCTCGGTGGTCAGTGCCCCGGTGGTGACGTGTTCCAGGGTGATCTGCTCCAACCGGCCGTTGCCGTCGGCGGCCACGATGCGGGTCTCGGTGAGCACCCGGATGTTGGGCGTGTGCTCGATCTCGTGCACCAGGTAGCGGGACATGCCGGCGTCCAGGCCCTTGCCCCGGATGACCATCGACACCGACTTGGCGTGCTGGGCGAAGTGCAACGCCGCCTGGCCCGCGGAGTTGGCGCCGCCGACGATCCACACGTGCTGGTCGGTGCACGACGTCGTCTCGGAAGACGTTGCCCCGTAGTAGATCCCGGCGCCCTCGAACCGCTCGGCACCTGCCGCGTCCAGGCGGTGGTAGGCGAGGCCGGTGGCCAGCAGCACGGTGCTGCCGCTGATCTCGCTGCCGTCGGACAGCGTGATCACGCGGCCCCGGCCGGCGGAGCGCAGCGACACCGCGGACACCGGGGACAGCACCTCGGCGCCGAACTTGCGCACCTGGGCGACCGCGCGCCGGGTGAGTTCGGCTCCGGACACCCCGGCGGGGAAGCCGAGGTAGTTCTCGATCCGCGACGACGTACCCGCCTGCCCGCCGGGGACGTAGGACTCCAGCAGGATCGTCGAGAGGCCCTCGGAGGCGCTGTACACGGCCGCGGCCAGGCCGGCGGGTCCGCCGCCGACGATCACCACGTCGTAGTGCGGCTGCAGGGTTTCCCCGCCCAACCCCAGCACTTCCATCAGGTCCGTGTGCGACGGCTTGTCCAGTCGCGTCCCGTCGGGCAGCAGCACGGCGGGCAGCGCGCCGAGTTCCATGCCGTCCACTTCGGACGCGTCGCGCTCCACGTCGACGAACCGGAACGGCTGGTGCATCCGGGTGAGGAAGTCGCGCAGCTGGTGGGTCGCGGGCGTGAAGCGGTGCCCGATGATCCGGATCCCGCCGTAGGGTGGCGAGTACGACAGCCGCCAGTCGGCGAGCAGGTCGTTGAGCACCGGGTACAGCAGCTCCTCCGGTGGCTCCCACGGTTTGACCAGGTAGTGGTCCAGGCTGACGCGGTTGATCGCGTCGATGGCCACGCCGGTGTCCGCGTAGGCGGTCAGCAGCACCCGTCGGGCCGACGGGAACAAGTCCAGCGACGAGGCCAGGAACTCGATCCCGGTCATTTCCGGCATTCGCTGGTCGACCAGGATCAGGGCGGGTTCTTCCTTGCGCGCGCGCAACGCCTCCAGCACGCGCAAGCCCTCCGACGGCGACTGCGAGGCCAGCACCCGGTACTGCCCGTTGTACTCGCGGTTGAGGTCGCGGCGGATCGCCCGCAGCACGTGCGGATCGTCGTCCACCGCGAGCAGCGTGGGGCGGGGCTGAGCAGGCATCGGTTCTCCGAACTACCGCGTCGACAAGATGAGGTCTCCAGCGCAGTGTGCAGTGGTCACCCACGGTCACGGGACGCCTATTTGACGGAGTGCGTCCACATTTCTGTGGACGTCCGGAGCACTTGACGAAGTGGTGGGCCCGGCACGTCGACTTGTCGAAGTGTGCCCGCCTCCCTTGTCCGGCCGCCATCAGGTTGCTTGACTCGTCAAAGCAACCGGAAATGTGACCGGCGCCGGCAGGAGAACTCATGTCCAAGAAGATCCTCTTCATTCTCTCGGAATACGGGTACTGGGGCGAGGAACTCCTCGGACCCGTGGTGGCCTGTGACGAGAACGGCTATCAGGCGGTGTTCGCCACGGCCACCGGCAAGCGCCCGCAGGCCTTGCCGCCGAGCCTCGACCCCGGCTACGTCGACCCGCCGCTGGGCCGCTCGGTGACCACCCCGGAGGTCGCCGTCGCCGCCACCGCGCTGGACGGCTCGAGCCGCCTCGACAACCCGTTGTCGCTGACCGCGTGGATCCCGGACCGGCCGTACTTCAGCGAGCCGGACTACCTGCGCAAGATCGAGGCCTACTACCGCGACCTGGGCGCGATCGAGACCGACATCGAGCAGTACGACGCGATGGTCATCGTCGGCGGCAGCGGCCCGATCGTCGACCTGGCGAACAACGGCAGGCTGCACGAGTTGATCCTGGCGTTCGTCGAGGCCGACAAGCCCATCGTCGCCGAGTGCTACGGCGTCACCTGCCTCGCGTTCGCCCGGAACTGGGACGACCGCCGGAGCATCATCGACGGCAAGCACGTGACGGGTCACTGCAAGGAGTACGACTACAAGGACGGCACCGGGTTCATCGGAACGGACTTCAACATGGGTCCGCCGCCGTACCCACTGGAGTACGTCCTGCAGGACGCGACCGGTCCGACCGGCCGTTACCACGGCAACGTGGGGCGTGAGACGTCCGTGCTCGTGGACTACCCGTTCATCACCGCCCGGTCGACGCCGGACTCTTTCCTGGCGGGCCGGAAGATGGTCGAGGTCCTCGAAAAGGGTCTGCGCAAGTTCGGCTGGTAATCGACTATTTCGAGGGGGAAGAACTCCGATGACCGCGAGGCCGGGAAAGGTCGCGATTTTCGAACAGTTCGCAGCCGACGGGATCACCCGGATGTTCGGCAACCCGGGCACGGTGGAGCAGGGTTTCCTCGACGTCGTCGACGGGCTCCCGGACTTCGAGTACGTGCTGGCGTTGCAGGAGACCGTGGCGATCGCGATGGCCGACGGCTACGCCCGCGCCACGGCCGGGCCCGCCCTGGTCCAGTTGCACACCGGCGTCGGGCTCGGCAACGGCATCGGCATGCTCTACCAGGCCAAGCGCGGGCACTCGCCGCTCGTGGTGATCGCGGGCGAGTCGGGTGTCCGGTACGACGCGATGGACGCCCAGATGGCCTCGGACCTGGTGGCCATGGCGCGGCCGGTCACGAAGTACGCGACCAGGGTGACGCACCCCGGTTCGCTGCTGCGGGTGCTGCGCCGGGCCGTGAAGATCGCGATGACCGAACCGCGCGGTCCGGTGTTCGTCGCACTGCCGATGGACGTGCTGGACGCCGACACGACCGAGCCCGTCGTGCCCAGCACGGTGCCCAGCCGCAAGAGCGTGCCCGTCCAGTCCGAGGTGGACCGTGCGGTCGACGCCCTGTACGACGCCGAGCGCCCGATCATCATGATGGGTGACGGCATCTCGGTGGCGGACGCCCAGGCCGAACTGACCGCGGTGGCCGAGCAGCTCGACGCGCCGGTGTGGGGCGTGGACGACTCCGAACTCAACATGGACGCCGTGCACCCGCTCAACCGGGGGCAGCTGGGCCACATGTTCGGCGCGAGCAGCGCCGAGGTGGTGGGGGACGCGGACGCGGTGCTGATCGTCGGCACGTACGTGTTCCCCGAGGTCTTCCCGCTGCTGGACAGCCCGTTCCACCCGGACGCGAAGATCGTCCACATCGACCTCGACGACTACGAGATCGCGAAGAACTTCCCGGTCGACGTGGCGCTGGTGGCCGACCCGAAGCCGACGCTGGCGGCGTTGTCGCAGGGCCTGACGGCGGCCGGCCGGACCCCCAAGCCCGCCGTCGTCACCTGGGAGATCCCGGAGCCCACCGAGGACGCCACGCTGATGGAGGTGTTCGCGGCCGAGCTGGCGCGGCAGGCGCCCGAGGGCCTGGTGGTGTTCGACGAGGCGCTGACCGCGTCGCCGTCGATGGTGAAGTACCTGCCACCACGCGAACCCGGCACCTACTTCTGCACCAGGGGCGGCTCGCTGGGCATCGGCATCCCCGGCGCGATCGGCGCCAAGCTCGCCCGCCCCGAGGCCGAGGTGGTCGGCTTCACCGGCGACGGCGGCAGCATGTACACGATCCAGGCGCTGTGGACCGCGGCCCGCCACGAGCTGGCCGCCAAGTTCGTCATCTGCAACAACCACCGCTACAACCTGCTCGACCTCAACATCGAGCAGTACTGGCAGGAACGCGACATCCCCGGCCACGACTTCCCGGACTCGTTCGACCTGTCCCGGCCCGAGATCGACTTCGTCCGTCTGGCGAACAGCCTCGGCGTGGACGGGATCCGGGTCGAGAAGGCCTCGCAGGTCGAGGACGCCGTGCGCCGGATGCTCAGCCACACCGGTCCGTTCCTGGTCGACCTGCTCACCGGATGAGTCGAGGAAATACCCATGGCCGACATCATCATCCGGGACGGCGGACGGCTCGCGGGCCGTACCATCGCGATCCTCGTGGAGAGCGACTACGTCGAACCGGAACTGCACTACTACGAGCGCCGGTTCGCCGAGGAGGGCGCGCGCACGGTGTTCCTGACCCGCTTGTGGGGCCAGGACTCCATGACCTTCACCGGTCACGAGTACCAGCTGCCGTTCACGGTCAGCGGTGACCTGGAAGCGGTGGACGACGACGTGCTCAGCACGTTCGACGCGCTGATCGTGCCCTCCGGCATGGTTTCGGACCGGTTGCGCTACAGCGAAGACGTCACGCAGCTGCCGCCCGCGGTCGAGCTGCTCAAGCGGGCGTTCGCGATGCCGTCGGTCCTCAAGGGAGTCATCTGCCACGGGATGTGGTTGGTGTCCCCGATCCCCGGGGTGGTCCGCGGCCGTCGCGTGACGTGCCACAACAACCTCGTCAGCGACATCCACAACATGGGCGCCCACTACACCGACCAGCACGTCGTGGTCGACGGCGACCTGGTGACCGGCCGCAGCGCGAGCCACTGCCACCTGTTCGCCCGCACCATCATCGACATGGTCGCCGCGCGCAGCGAGCGGGGCGGAGCGAAGTGGTGGCGGTCCGTTACGACGCAACTCGCACCCCTAGGAGCGCCGCATGAGTGACCGGACCCCCGAGCACACGTTCTCCGACCTGGTCGCGGGGTACGTGACGGCCTACGACCGCGACCGGTCGATCGTCGACCTGCGCACCAGCGACGGCCGGAACCTGCGGATGACGATCACCGAGACGACCTCCGCGGAGTTCCTGCGCAACCTGGGCGACCCGTACCTGGACGCCTCGGCGCACGTGGACGACCTGCTGCGGCCCGGCCGGTACCTCTACGCGCACGGCATCTTCTACCCAGGCCGCGGCGAGGAGTCGTTCATGGTCAGGAGGTTGCTGTTCCTGGGCCGCAAGCCCGGCGACTTCAACTTCGAGGAGCACGGGTGGTGGGCGCGGCAGCTCGGCGAGCTGGCCCGCTTCTACCGCCGCGCGCAGTTCGGCACGAAGAACCCGGTCGACTACGCGGACTACCGCACGATACTGCGGCTGGGCGGCGACAAGTCCGACCACCACGTGCAGGAGACCGACACGATCTCCCGCCTGGTGTACGGCATGGCGTCGGCCTACATGCTCACCGGCGACGAGGACTTCCTCGGCGTGGCCGAGCGCGGCACCGAGTACCTGCGCCGGCACATGCGGTTCGTGGACCGCGACGAGGACGTGACGTACTGGTACCACGGGGTCGACGTGCGCGACGGCGTCGAGTCGAAGCTGTTCACGTCCGACTTCGACGACGACTACGACGCGATCGCGATGTACGAGCAGATCTACGCGTTGGTCGGCCCGACCCAGACCTACCGGGTGACCGGCGACCCGCGGATCTCCACCGACATCGAGAGCACGCTGCGTTTGTTCAAGAACTTCTTCCACGACGAGCAGCGGGGCGGGTACTTCTCGCACATCGACCCGATCCTGCTCAGCCCGGACCACGAGTCGTTGGGGCACAACAAGTCGAGGAAGAACTGGAACTCCGTCGGGGATCACGCCCCGGCGTACCTGATCAACCTGTTCCTGGCCACCGGCGACAAGCGGCACGCGGACATGCTGGAGGAGACGTTCGACCTGATCGTCGAGCACTTCCCCGAGGACGGCAGCCCGTTCGTGCAGGAGCGCTTCCACGCCGACTGGACGCCCGACCGGACCTGGCGCTGGCAGCAGGACAGCGCGGTCGTGGGCCACAACCTCAAGATCGCCTGGAACCTGATGCGGATGAACGCCATCCGCCCCAAGAAGGAGTACGTCGAGCTGGCCGAGAAGCTCGGCCGGTCGATGCCCGAGGTGGGCAGCGACCAGTGGCGCGGCGGCTGGTACGACGTCGTCGAGCGCACGCTGCGCGAAGGCGAGACGGCGCACCGGTTCGTGTGGCACGACCGCAAGGCGTGGTGGCAGCAGGAGCAGGCCATCCTGGCCTACCTGCTCCTCGCGGGCAACACCGGCGACGAGGGCTTCCTGCGCCACGCCAGGGAGGCGTCCTCGTTCTACAACGCCTTCTTCCTCGACCACGACGAGGGCGGCGTCTACTTCAACGTGCTCGCCGACGGCACCCCGTACCTGCTCGGCAACGAGCGGCTCAAGGGCAGCCACTCGATGAGCATGTACCACGCGTCCGAACTCGCCTTCCTGTCCACGGTCTACGGCCGCCTGCTGCTGCACGGCGAGCCGCTGACGCTGTGGTTCAAGCCGAGGCCCGACGGGTTCCCGGACCGCGTGCTGCGCGTGGCGCCCGACGCCCTGCCGCCCGGCCGGGTGCGACTGGACTGGGTCGAGATCGACGACCGGCCCTGCTCCGACTTCGATCCGGTCGCGATGACCGTGAACCTGGCCGATGCCACCGGCGACGTCGTGGTGCGCGCGCACCTGTCGCCCGTGGAGGACTAGCCGCCGCGCGTCGTGAAGGGCGATTTGACATGCAGGTGGACAAGTACATGCGCGGGACGGTGACCGTCATCGCGTTGAACGGCGAGCTGGACAGCCACACCGCGCCGGAGGTGCAGCGGAGCCTGGACGACCTGGTGCCGGGTGACGGGACGGTCGTGCTCGACCTGAGCCGGATGTCGTACATGTCCAGCGCGGGCCTGCGGGTCCTCCTGCTCGTCTACCGACAGGCTCGGCAGGACAAGGTGGGCTTGGTGCTCTCCTGCGTGCCGGAGGACGTGCTCGCGATGATGTCCGCGACCGGGTTCCTCTCCTTCTTCACGGTGACCGACACGGTCGACGAGGGACTGGAGGCGTTGGCGGTATGAGCAGGACGTTGCCACAGCGGATCGACGCCTACCCGACGCACTGGATCGCGGGCCTGTCGGTCCGGAGCGGACGGTTGATGCCCTTCGGCGCCACGGAGGTGCCGGGCGGCGTCAACTTCTCGGTCTACTCGAACAACGCCACCGCCATGACGCTCGTGCTGTTCCGACGCGGGGAGCGGGGGCCCTTCGCGGAGCTCCCGTTCCCCGCGGAGTTCCGGATCGGCGGCGTGTACGCGATGACGGTGTTCGGCATCGACCCGGAGACCACGCAGTACGGCTACCGCGCCGACGGCCCGTTCCGGCCCGAGGAGGGGCACCGGTTCGACGCCACCAGAATCCTGGTCGACCCGTACGCGAAGGTGTTGAACGGCCAGGAGATCTGGGGCGTGCCGGTCGACCGGGACCAGGAGTTCCCGCGCCGATCCGGGATCGCGCCGGACGACTTCGACTGGGAGGGCGACCGCCCGCTCGGACTGCCCGAGGAGGACCTGGTCGTCTACGAGGCGCACGTGCGCGGATTCACCCGCCACCCGTCCGCCGCGGTGGGCGCCCCTGGCACGTTCGCCGGGCTGGTCGAGAAGATCCCGTACCTGAAGGAGCTCGGGGTCACCTGCGTCGAACTGATGCCGGTGTTCGAGTTCGACGAGATGGACAACGTCCGGGTCGACCCGACCACCGGCGACCGGCTGCACAACTACTGGGGCTACAGCACCGTCGGCTTCTTCGCGCCCAAGGCGTCGTTCGCGGCGACCGGCAGGCACGGGATGCAGGTCGACGAGTTCAAAAACCTGGTGAAGGAGCTGCATAAGGCGGGCATCGAGGTGATGCTCGACGTGGTGTTCAACCACACCGCGGAGGGCAACGAGCTCGGCCCGACGATCTCCTTCCGCGGCTTGGACAACCGCGTCTACTACATGCTCACGTCGGACGGCTACTACTACAACTTCAGCGGCACCGGGAACACCGTCAACTGCAACCACCCGGTCGTGCGCGGCTTCGTGCTGGACTGCCTGCGGTACTGGGCATCGGAGTTCCACGTCGACGGGTTCCGGTTCGACCTCGCGTCGATCCTGGGCCGGGCGCAGGACGGCCGGTCGCTCATGGAGCCGCCGTTGGTCGAAACCCTGGCCGGCGACCCGGTGCTGCGCGACTGCAAGCTGATCGCGGAGGCCTGGGACGCCGGTGGGCTCTACCAGGTCGGCAGCTTCCCGGACTACTGCCGCTTCGGCGAGTGGAACGGCCGCTACCGCGATACCGTGCGCAGGTTCCTGCGCGGTGACCTCGGCGTCACCGGGGACCTGGCGACCCGGATGGTCGGCTCGCCGGACCTCTACCATCGTCGAGGGCCGGTTGCGTCGGTCAACTTCGTCACCGCCCACGACGGCTTCACGCTGCACGACCTGGTGTCGTACGACGACAAGCACAACGACGGCAACGGCGAGGGAAACCGCGACGGCGACAACGCCAACCACTCGTGGAACTGCGGCGCCGAGGGGCCGACCGACGACCCCGAGGTGCTCGCTCTGCGCGGACGGCAGCAGCGCAACGCGTTCCTGCTGTTGCTGACCAGCCTGGGCATCCCGATGATCGTCGCGGGTGACGAGGCGGGCCGAACCCAGCAGGGCAACAACAACGCCTACTGCCACGACGACGAGATCTCGTGGTTCGACTGGGACCTGGTGGACCGCAACTCCGACCTGGTGCGTTTCGTGCGCAACGCGATCGCGTTCCGCAAGGCGCACCCGGCACTGCGCCGCCGCGAGCACCCGACCGGCCACACCGGGGAGGGGATCTTCCCGGACACCAGCTGGCACGGCGCGCACGCTTGGACGCCGGAGTGGTCGGGCTACAGCAGGCTACTGGCCGCGATGCACTGCACGCGCGACGGTGACATCGTCTACGTAGCGGCCAACTCGCATTGGGAGGGCTGCGACTTGGAGCTGCCGGAACTCCCGGAGCACTTGGCGTGGCACGTGTTCGCCGACACGGCGGCACCATCGCCCGGCGACTCGCACGAACCGGGCTCCGAACCGCGGCTGGCCGACCAGTCGTCGATCCGGATCGGCCCGCGCAGCGTCCTGGTGCTGACCGCCGGCACCCGTTCGTCGATCTCCAGAGGTGAGGACTGATGAGTTTCCGAGCGAAGTCGACCACCGACGACGGTGTGGTCACCATTCGGCTGATCGGCGACCTGGACTCCAGGTCCGCCCCGGTGTTGAACGAGCTGATCGCCGAGATCGACGCGCAACCCGTGCGGCGCCTGGTGCTGCTGGTCGACGAGCTGGCCTACCTGTCGTCCGCGGGCCTGCGCTGCCTGGTGTTCGCGCACCAGAAGATGGGGCGCGGTGTGGACATCGTCCTCGTGGGCGTCCGGCCCGAGGTCGCCGAGACGATCAGGCTGACCGGTTTCGACCGCAGCGTGATCATGCAGGATCCCGTGGAGACGTGATGACCCAGCACCGGCTCAGACTGCGCGAAGGCCGGTGCGCCGGGGAGGAGCTGGCCGAGTTCGTCCGCTCGCTCGCCCGGCAGGCGGGCCTGGACCCGCAACAGGTCTACCGGCTGCGGCTCGCCGCGGACGAGATCACCACGAACATCGTGCTGCACGGCTACGGCGACGCCGGGGGAGTGGTGGAGATCGAGGGCGAGGCGGGTCCGGACGGCGTGCGGTTGCGCATCGAGGACTCCGCCCCGCCGTTCGATCCCCACACCCACGACCCCGGCCCCCGACTGGGGGCCGCCGACCCCACCGAGGGGCCGGAGGGCGGGTTCGGGTTGTACCTCGCGCTGCGCGGGTTGGACTACTTCGCCTACGACTACGTCGGCGGTCGCAACCTCAACACGCTGGTCGTGCGGAGAACTTCGTCGGGAGGTACGGATGGACAAGATGGTCGCGCTGGTGATCGTTGAGCGGGCGGCGTCCATCCCGGACCTGGACCGGGCTCTGCGGGACGGCTCCTTCGAGGTCGTGCACCGGACACCCGACGAGGTCGTGGTCGACCCGGTGCACGGCAGCGCGGTCGACGTCGTGCTGGCTTCGGCCTCGCTCGGCCTGCAGAAGATCGCCCTGCTCAGCCGGCACCTGAACGCCGGGACGCCGCCGCCGACGCTGCTGGTGTTCCCGGAGGAGGGGGACTACGCGGCGCTGGAGTCGTGCGTGCGCAGCGGGTTCGACTTCGTCGCGCCGCCGTTCCTGCCCACGTTGCTGCGCAGCAGGATGGCGTCGTGCAAGGAACGCGGGAAGCTGGCGCTGGCCGTCGAGGAGCTGGCCGCCGCGGCCAGCCTGCGCCAGTACGAGCAGGACCTCGACATCGCCCGCCAGATCCAGGCCGGGTTCCTGCCCGAGACGCTGCCCTCGCCGCACGGGTGGGAGTTCGCCGCCCGCACGCGGCCGGCCCGGCAGGTCGGCGGAGACTTCTACGACGGCTTCGAACTCGTCAACGGGCGCAGGCTCGGGTTCATCGTCGCCGACGTGTGCGACAAGGGCGTCGGGGCCGCGTTGTTCATGGCCCTGATCCGGACCTTGTTGCGGCACACCGCGGAGCACACCGGCGGGTGGGACCTGCACGACGCCGAGCCGGACGTCGGGGCGGACAGCGCGGTCGCCGCGGGCACCGCGTTGACCCCGCTGCTGGCGTTGGGCGCCGGGCCGCTGGTGCAGGCCGTGGTCGGGACCAACCGGTACATGGCCAAGAACCACCTGCGGCAGGGCTACTTCGCGACGTTGTTCTTCGGGGTGCTCGACCCTGTGTCCGGCGCGTTGCTCTACATCAACGGCGGTCACAACCCGCCGGTGCTGGCACGGGCTCGCGGCGGGCACACCCTGTTGCAGCCCACCGGTCCCGCCGTCGGGATACTCGCCGACAGCGGGTTCCTGCTGCACCACACCAGCCTGGACCCCGGCGACTCGCTGCTCGTCTACACCGACGGGGTCGTCGAGGCCCGCAACGGCGTGGGCGGCCAGTTCGGCATGGATTCGCTGATCGACATCGCCTGCGGCTCCGCGCCGTCCGCCGAAGCGCTGCTGGACCGGGTCGACACCGGGTTGCACCACCACGTCGGCGCGGCCGAGCAATTCGACGACATCACCATGCTGGCGTTGCGGCGCACCGCCGTTCGCTGACCTCTCCTCGATCTGGCGAACCCCTGCGCTGACACCACGCCGGCCCATCCCCACCGCGGGGATGGGCCGTCGTGGTCCCCGGTCAGCTGATCGCCGTCGCCCAGTCCGGGCGGGCCTCGCCCGCGCGTAGGTGCAGCTCGCGCGCCAGCCGGCGCAGCGGGGCCGTGCCGAAGAACAACCTCGTCGGAACCTTGCAGTCCAGTTCCCTTTCCACGGCCAGCCGCAGCTGGGTCGCCAGCAGCGAGTCCAGGCCGAGTGCGCCGGGAGTGCGGTCCAGGTCGAGGTCCTCGTCCCGGATCTGCAGCAGCGCGCCCACCCGGGTGCGCAGGTAACGCTCGAAGTCCGCGATCGACCTCGGTGGCACCGCGATCACCGCTTGCGCGGGTGCGGTGGAGTAGTGGTCACACAGAACCGGTCCCTGTGTGTCGGTGAGCCAGAAGTGCTTGCGCTGGAACGGGTACGCGGGCAGATCGGCGAACCTGCCGCCCGACTGCACCCGCTCCCACGCGACGTTGCCGCCCTGCGCGTACACGACCCCCAGAGCCCTCAGCAGCTCAGCGAGCTGGGGACGGTCGCGACGCGTCGAGGCGAGGACCGCACCAGTGCTGCCCATGCGGTCCATGCCGTCCTCGACGGCGTGCACCAGCACGGGGTGCGGGCTGATCTCCACGAACAGCGTGCGGTCCTCGGCCGCCGATTCCACCGCGGCGGCGAACTTGACCTGCTCGCGCAGGTTCGACATCCAGTAGTCCGCGTCGAGCGACGCGCCGTCCACCACTTCGTCCCGCACGGTGGAGTGCATCGGGATGGTCCCGGTGCGCGGCTTCAGCCCGCTCAACGCCTGCGCCAGCAACGGCCGCACGGGGTCCACCTGCGGTGCGTGCGAGGCGAACTCGACGTCCACCCGAGTGCAGTGCACATCGCGTTCCCGCAACGCCTTGACCACCTCGGCCAGCGCCACGTGGTCACCCGAGATCACCGAGGAGTGCGCGCTGTTGACCACGCCGACGCACAGCTCGCCCTGGTGGCCGTGGACCGACCGTGCCGCGTCCCGTGCGCCGAGTTGGACCGCGACCATGCCGCCGGGTTGGCAGTGCGTCGTGATCAGGGCACTGCGGCGGCAGATCACCGCGGCGCCGTCCTCGAGGGACAGCGCACCCGACACGGTGGCCGCGGCCACCTCGCCCATGCTGTGCCCGATCACGAGGTCCGGTCGCACACCCCAGTCCTGCCACACGGCGGCCAGCGCCACCTGCACCGCCCACAGGACCGGTTGGACCTCACGTACCGCGGTCAACGGCCGGTCGTCGTGCAGCCGGTCGATCACCGACCACCCGGTCTCCGCCCGCACGGCCGCATCGCACTCACGCAGCCTGCGCGCGAATACATCGTTGTCCACCAGCAGTTCCCGGCCCATGCCGACCCACTGCGAGCCCTGGCCGGGGAACACGAAGACGATCTTCGGCGTACCCGCGACCCCGACGGTCACCGCCGAGTGCTCGGCGCCCGCCGCGAAGGCCCGCAGGCCTGCCACGAGCGACTCCCGGTCGGAGCCGGTCACGGCGATCCGCCGCTCGTGGTGGGTTCTGCGCACGCTCGCGCTGAAGCAGAGGTCCAGCAGGTCGCCGTCCAAGGTCTCCGAGTACTCCCCGGCCAAGGCGCGCAGCGCGCTGGGGGAGCGGGCGGACAGCGGCAGCACGTGCGCCGCCCGGTGCACCGGCTGCGCCGGTGATACCGCGGGCGCCTCACCCACCACGACGTGGACGTTCGTCCCGGACAGCCCGAACGAGCTCACCCCCGCCAGCGCGGGCTTCCCCCGATCGGGCCACGGTGTGCCTGCGGCGACCAGCTCCACGGCGCAGTCCGGTTCGTCGAGCAGCGGGTTGCGCCGCTCGACGTGCAGGGTGGCCGGCACGGTTCGGTGCTCGATCGCCAGCACGGTCTTGATCAGGCCGACGAGCCCCGACACGGCCTCGGTGTGGCCTATGTTGGTCTTGACCGAACCGACGAGGCAGCGGTCGCCCGCGGGCCGGTCCTCGCCCAACACCTTGTTCAGCACCGACAACTCCACCTGGTCGCCCGACACCGTGCCGGTGCCGTGGGCTTCCACGTAGTCGACGTCGGCGGCGCGGACGCGCGCGCCGCGGTGCGCCTGCCGGAGTGCCTCCTCCTGGCCGTCGCTGGACGGCGTGATGAGCGCGATGCTGCTGCACCCGTTGTTGCTGGCGCCGCTGCCCAGTATCACCGCGTGCACGCGGTCCCCGGCGGCCAGCGCGGCGTCCAAGGGCCGCAGCACCACCGACGCGGCGCCCTCGCCCCTGCCGTAGCCGTTGGCCTCGGCGTGGCCGAACTTGCTGCGCCCGTCCGGCGCCAGCACCCTGGCCCTGGTCAACGCGTCCCAGTAGCCGCCGTCCAGCAGAACGTTCGCGCCCGAGACGACCGCGAAGTCCGTCTCGCCCAAGATGAGGCTCTGACACGCGAGGTGCACCGCCAGCAGCGACGAGGAGCAGGTCGCGTCGAGCGCCATGCTCGGGCCCCGCAGGTCGAGCATCCGCGAAATCCGGCCCGCGGCCGCGCCGTGCAGCGCGGACCCGGTCAGGCCGTGCATGTCGTTGAAGCCCGTCTGCCGCAGCAGTTCCCAGTAGTCCGAGCCGAGGCACGCGGTGTAGACGCCGGTTCTCGACCCGGCGAGCGACTCGGCGGACAGGCCCGCGTCGTCGAGGGCGACCCACGTGGCCTCGGTGAGGATCCGGTGCTGCGGATCCATCCGGACGGCCTCGCGTGGCGAGATCTCGAAGAACGCGGCGTCGAAGCTCGCCACGTCGTCGAGGTAACCGCCCGCGCGGGCGTCGGTGTCGGACCTGGACACGGGAGGCGCGCCGACGCGGTCCTCACCTCGGTCGAGCACCTCCCAGAACCGTTGGGCGTTCGGTGCGCCCGGTAATCGGCACGCGAGGCCGACGATGGCGATCTGCTCGCGGTCTCTGCTCCGGTCTTCTGCGGATGTGTGCCCCATGTGACATCTCCTGTCTCGGCGTTCGGCAAAGGAGGTGCCCGTCCAGGTGATCGGGGCGGGCACCGAGAAGCGGGCGCTGGGGCTAGGACGCCAGTCCGACGGTGAGCGGCCCGACGTGCGTCGGCACGCGGTGCTGGATCAACTCGGCGAGGGTTGCGACGACGTTCCAGCCGTTGTCGCGGCGTCCGCCGTGGAACTCCGACGCGACGGCCGTCGCCTCGGTGAGCCTGCCGGCCAGCAGCAGCGCGTCGATCAGGTTCGCGGTCAGGTACGGCGTCATCCACGGCAAGTCCTCGCGGCGGGCCTGTGCCACGATCAGCGCGCGCCGCAGGTGTGGCACAGCGGTGGCGGGCGAGTTGCGCGCCAGTTCGACGGCGGCGCGGGCGGCCCTGGTGAACAGCGCCGCGTCGCGGTCGGCGTCGCGGTCGAGCACGTCGAGCGCGGTCGTCGCCTCGGTGGGAGAGCCCGTCACGGCCAACAGCCACGCGCGCAGCGCGAGCAGGTGCGCGCGCCGTTCGGGGTTGGTGCCCGCGACCAGTCGGAGCAGTTCACCGGCCTCTTCGGTGCGGCCGAGTCCGAGTGCCAGCACGAGCGCGCGGGTCGGCGCGGTACCGGACCACGGGCTGTCGTCGAGCCGGCGGATCGGCAGGGAGTCGAGGAACCGCAGCGCCTCACGGGCCTTGCCGCGCAGCAGCAGGACCCCGGCGTGGACGGCCGCCACCCGCTCGGAGGCGCCGCTCCACTTGGCCAGGCAGCACAGCTCCTCGGCCCGGTCCAACGACAGTTCGCACCACGCCTTGTGGGTGGCGTCGACCAACCGGGTGACGCAGTCGGCGTCGAGCGCGGTGCCCACGGTGGTGCGGCGGGCGTCGAACCGCCACGTGCCGCCGTCCCGCACGGCGTGGTCGCCGATCCGGCCCTCGCCGACGAGGTCGTGCAGCAGCCGGGGATTGCCGCGCGTCACGGCGTGCAGCGCCTCGGACGTGGCCCGCCGGACCCGGCCGCCCAGCTCGGTGCTCAGCACCACGCCGACCTCGTCCGCGTTCAGCGGCGGCAGGCACAACGTCTGGATGCCGCGCTCGTAGCGCAGGCAGTCCAACGGGTCGGGCACGCGCGCCGGTGTAGCCGCGTTCGGCCGCGTGATCAGCGGCAACGCGCCCGCCCGGCGGTGCAGGTCGCGCAGGACCAGCATGCTGGCGTGGTCGGCCAGGTGGGCGTCGTCGACCACGACGACGACGCGGCGACCGTCCGCGCGGTCGAGGATCGCGTCCACGGCGAGTCGCACCCCGACACCCAGCGGCGCGGTGGTGGGGAAGTCCTCGGGCAGGTGGTCGTGCACGGTCGCGAACGGCAGGAAGCCGCCGTCGGGCGCCAGGTGGATCATCAGCCGGTCGGTGTCGTCGAGCCCGTCCAAAGCCTGGCGCAGCACGGTGGTGCGGCCCATCCCGGACTCGCCGGTGATCACCAGCGGTCCCGCGTCCGGGGCGGCGACGGTCGCCCGGATGCGCTCGAGCTGCTCGGTCCTGCCGACGAAGTGCCAAGGCATGGTGCCTCCTGGGCTTCACCTGACTGCGACCGGGAGTGCCTTCGAGCACGACGTCACAGCGGTCCGGAACGCCGCGGCGGATGTGCGGCTACCCAGCACGGTGTCCGACGCTGCGTGATCCGGTCAACGGCGATATAACACAGTCCTAGAACGTCCGGGGGACACCGGCGCACTTGGCTGGCTACAGAACGTCATTCGGCGTAGCAGGCAGGTGGTAGGCCACCATGAACGAGGCCGTGTCGGACGGGTACACCACGACCAGCCGCATGGTGTGCGGCGCACCCGAGTCGGGGTGGCGCAGCGTGCGCAGCCTGCTGCGCTGCTCGGTGACGTCGTGCGCGCTCCACCACGTGCTGAACTCGGCGCTCTGCCGGTGCATGTCCGCGATCAGCTGCGCGAGCCGCGCGTCCTGCGGTCGGCGGGCGGGCACGGTGCGCAGCCGCGCCACGATGTCCCGCGCGTCGGCCTCCCAATCCGCGAACCGCACGCGGGCGGCCGGGGCGGTGAACATCCACCGCACCATGTTGCGGTCGTGCGCGGGCATCGCGCCGAAGTCGGCGTACCACCGCGTCGCCGGGCGGTTCCACGCGATCACGTCGCCGCTGAGGTTGAGCGCGTACACCGGGTACGGGCCGCTGCCCGACACCTGCACGAGCTGCTGCACGATCTCCTCGGGCGGGAACTCGGTCTCCAGCGGGTGCAACTCGGCGACCTGCCCGTGCGCGAGCAGGTGCATGTACCGGCGCTCGTCCTCGGAGAGCAGCAGCACCCGCGCGAGGCTGTCGAGTACCTCGGAGGACGGCCGGATCTTGCGGCCCTGCTCCAGGTAGGAGTACCAGGTGGGGCTCAGCCCGGCGAGCACCGCGACTTCCTCGCGCCGCAGTCCCGCCGTGCGTCGACGCGGTCCGACCGGCAACCCGACCTGTGCCGGGTTGATCCGTTCCCGCCGACTGCGCAGGAACTGCGCGAGTTCGCGTCTGCCGTTGTCCCCGTCGAGCACTCCACCACCTCTTGCGGAGGGTAACGCAGTCGCGTGGTCGCTCTCCCGGTTCGCCGGTGGCGCCTTTCGTCGGTGGAAGCATTCGCGCTGGTGAGGGGTCGGCGAAGAGTTCTGTTCGAGGTTCGGGAACCCGGGATGCGGCGTGTTCGCACGATGAGTCCGGTGGCGATGGTGGCCATCACCGAGAAACGCGAGAATCTCTCGACCGGATTGCTGCACGCTGATCTTCCTTGCGCTCCGACAACGAGATCGCCCTCCCAGTGGTTGTGGACGGCGCGGTCGCAATGAGCACGTCCGGTTCGGGACACACGATCGTGGGTTCGGGGAACCGCCGGCGTGCGTGGGTTCTCCCGCCGATGCTGGTACCCGGAGTGCCACCACAAGCACGGTCTGGGAAATGGGGTGACAGGTCCTGCATGGTGGGAGCAGGCACCACCACGAGAGGAAACTCCGATGGTTTCTGGCGTACTGGTACCGATCACGGGCCTGCTCGGCGTCGTCGTGGTGGTGACCGGGTGGCTCAGCGTGCTGCGCACCGTGTTCACGCCCCGTCGGACGTCGTCCCGCATCGCCCGCGGTTCGGTGCGTGCGGTGGTGGCGGTGGTGTTCCCGCTGGCGCGGCACCTGCCGCACCAGTTGCGGGAACGGGTGCTCGACACGTGCACGCCGGTGAGCGTGTTCCTGATGGCGTGGTGCTGGCTCGGCCTGCAGGTCGTCGGCTTCGGTCTGCTGGCGGTCTCGACCGGCGCGACGCCGCCGCGGTTCACCGAGGTCGTCCGGTTCTTCATGCTCGAGGGAGTGGGCGCGGCGGCCGGACTCGTGCTGCCCGCGTGGGTGTCATGCGTGATGGTGCTGTCGGTGTTCATGGTGCACCTGCTGCGGTTGACGGACTCGTTCCGGCGCCGTGAACTCTCGGTCGCGGGCTTGATGGCCACGGCGGAGACCCCGCTGGACGCCGAGAGCCTGCTGGCCGACTACCTCCGGACGGGGTCGCGCGAACAGCTCGACGGCATGTTCGCGCAGTGGTCCGCGTGGCTCGCCGACATCCGCGCGACGCACGTCTCCTACCCGTCGCTGCTCTACTACCGGCCCGCGAGCCAGTTCGTCTGGCTGCGTGCCGCGGTGGTCGTCCTCGACGCCGCCGCGCTGGTGCAGGCGGTCGCGCCGAACTGGGCGCCGCCGCACACCAGGGCCCTGCTGCACACCGGCACGTGCTGCCTGCACGAGTCCGCGATCCGGCTCGGACTGCACGTGCCGAAGTCCGTCGTCAGCCTGCACGGCCGCGAGGAGCACGCATTCACGGACTCCGTGCGGGGCGCCGTGTCGGCGGGTCTGCCGCCCGAGCGCACCGGGCAGGACGCCTGGTGGGCCTTCCAGGCGGCGCGCACCCGGTACGCGCCGCACATCAGCGCGATCTCGGCCCGGCTGATGTACGACTTCGAGTTGCCCGCGCCGCCCGTGGAGCCAGTCCCGGACGTGCGGAAGAAGGTGCCTTCCGCCTGATCGGCGGGCGCATCTCGACGGTTTGCCCGTAGATGTCGCCGCAACGTTCTACTCTCCGGGGGAATAAAATGAGTGAGGACAGCGAGTTATACGAGTCCGTAATCTTGCACGACTCCGAGCACCTGTCGCGCTTTTGTCAAGACTTCTTCATGCCGTTGACCCGCTCGGACCAACGGCGTTGGGCCGAGATGTACGTCCGCGGCCTCATTTACGTGCCGGGCCGCAAGTCCATCCGGCGCATTTCCGACCACGTCGTAGGCTGGCGCGCCGACCAGTGCCTGCAGCAGTTCGTGAACCAGAGCCCGTGGCGCTGGGAACCGGTCCGCCTCGGGTTGGCCCGGCACCTGGTCTCCGAGGTCACGCCCCGGGCGTGGGTGGTGCAGGAGGCGGTGTTCCCCAAGAACGGGGACAGCTCGGTGGGCGTGGCGAAGCAGTACGTGTCCTCCGCGCGCCGCACCCTCAACTGCCAGCTGGGGCTGGCCGTGTTCATGGCCTGCCACGAGTCCAGCTTCCCGGTGAACTGGCGGCTGATGCTGCCGCGCTGCTGGGACGACGACGACAAGCGCCGGGCGCGGACTCACGTGCCCGCCGACGAGCGGCACCGGCACCGCTGGAGCTACCTGCTCGAAGCGCTCGACGAGATGGTCGGTGAGTGGAGCCTCACGCCGCCGCCGGTGTTGGTGGACGCGCGGCACGAGATCCAGGTCGAGCAGCTGGTGCAGGGCCTGGAGGAACGCGGTCTGTCCTATGTGGTCCAGGTGGGTCCGGACACGCCCGCCGTGCCCGCCGCGAACCGCTCGTCGGAACGTCAGGTGACGGTGGAGGAGCTCGTCACCCTGTCGGCCCGGCGCGGCCGGATGACGGTGCACTGGGGTGACCGGGCCGACGGCGGGCCGGCCGGCTCGCACTTCGTCGCCGCCACGGTGCCGGGTCGCGCGGGCGCGGGTCCGGTGCGGATCGTGCCGGGGGCGCCGTACCCGCGGCTGCGGCGGGTGCTCGCGGAGTGGCCGTCGGGTCGGGTGCGCCCGAGTTCGGTGTGGCTGACCAACCTCGACTCCTCGCGCATGTCGGAGCTGATCGGCCTGGTGCGGCTGCCCGGCCGGACGAACCAGGACCTCACGCGGCTGCAGTGCGACTTCGGGCTGCGGCACTTCGAGGGCCGCTCGTTCCGCGGCTGGCACCACCACGTGACGCTGGCGTCGGTGGCGCACGCGTACAGCACGCTCAACCGGCAGCGGCAGCGGCAGCCCGAGATGTCGTTGCGGCCGTACGCGTGAGTCGCGTCGACCAGCTCCGGGACGTCGAGCTCTTCGCAACGCTCAACGGCGAGCAGTTGCGCTGGCTCGACGACGAGGCCGAACCCGTCGTGCTGCAGGACGGTGACGTCCTGTTCGAGGACGGCGAGATCGCCCGGCACTTCTACGTCCTGCTCGAGGGCGAACTGCTGATCACCAAGGTGGTCGACGGCCGCGAGCACGTGCTGAGCAGGCACTCGGCGCGGATGGCGAAGCTGCCCCCCGTGGACGACAAGCCCGCGGCGGCGCACCAGTTCACGGGAGAGCTGCCGCTGCTCGCGGGTGGCGGGTACGTCGCCAAGGCCACCGCCGTGGGGCTGACGACGTTGCTGGCCTACGACAGGGCCGCGTTCCTGGAGATCCTGGTGCGCTGCCCGCAGGTGTGCCAGGTGCTGCTGCCGGTGCTGGCCTGGCGGATCCACTCGTACGAGGCGCACGCCGGGCGGCGGGCGATGCTGGAGGGCCTGGGCACCCTCACCGCCGGGTTGGCGCACGAGCTGAACAACCCGGCGGCGGCGGTGTCCAGGTCCGTGGCGGAACTGGGCGGCGCGGTCCGGGAGCTGGCGGACTGGTCATGGCGGTGGGGGCGGATCGCGCTGCCGGAGGAGCACGTCGTGGTCACGTCGATGCTCGCCGCGGCCGAGGCGTGGGAGCAGGTGAACCGGCCGCGGGACGCGTTCGAGGCGGCCGAGTTCAGTGACGCGGTGCGGGACTGGCTGGAGGACCGCGGCGTGACGGGCCTGGACGGCATCGACACGGTGCTGGCCGACCACGGCGTGGTGCCCAGCGTGCTGGCCACGGTCGCGCGGACCGTGCGGCCCGAGGCGCTCGACGTGGCGGTCGGGTACCTCGGACTTTCCCTGCACAGCAGGTCTTTGGTGCGCGACGTGTCGGAGGCGGGGCAGCGGATCAGCGCGCTGCTGCACTCCGCCAAGGCGTACACGAACCTGGACCGCGCGCCGGTGCAGGTGGTCGACCTGGCCGAGGGGCTGGAGGCGACGCTGGCGATGCAGTCGCCCCGACTCACGGGCGTCCGCATCCACCGCGACTACGCCGACCTGCCGCCGCTGACGGTCTACCCGAGCGAGCTGAACCAGGTGTGGACCAACCTGATCGACAACGCCGTCGACGCGATGAACGGCAGCGGGCAGCTGTGGATCAGCACCAAACTGGAGGCGCACTGCGCCGTGGTGGAGATCCGCGACTCCGGCATCGGCATCGCGCCCGACGTGTTGCCGCTGCTGTTCCAGCCGTTCTTCACGACGAAGGACATCGGCCAGGGCACGGGCCTCGGCCTGCACCTGAGCCACGACATCATCACCCAGCGGCACAACGGTTCCATCGACGTCACGTCGGTACCGGGCGACACGAGGTTCACCGTCCGGCTGCCTGCCGACAGCGTGCACTGCTAGATGAGCAACGCGCCGCGCCGGTCATGTAGTGGCTCGCCCAGGAGTTGGTGGAGGAGTGGCTCCCGATCGAGGACATGGTGTCGGCCTGTCGAGTGGTTGCGCAGGTGGGAGTCGTGGGTGGCCCAGGTCGCCGCGCTGACGTCGTGGGCCTGGACCCACTCGCCCACCCAGTCGCCGAGCGGGTCCAGCCGGCTGCAACGTCGGTGATCCGCCGCCGGTAACCGGTGCGGCCTGCGCCGCGATCTACCGATCATGGGAGAGCGACCGGATCGCCCGGTGTACCGCGTGCTGACCACCAAGACCATCACGCTGGCCGCCGTGCTGCTGGTGTCCGTCGGTGTGGGGCTGGCGGTGGCGCTGCTGTGGGCCTACGGCGGTGGCACCGAGGCGGACAAGGCGCGACTGGACGCGATCCGGACCGCAGGCACGATCGTCGTCGGCACTGGCGGAGCGGCGGCGCTGTGGCTGGCCGCCCGGCGGCAGCAGAGCGCAGAGATCGCGTTGCGGCAGAAAGACGTCGACCAGGAGCACCAGGAGCGCGTCGCGCTCGCGGTCCAGGTCGACGCCGCCGAGCGGCGCGTCACCGAGCTGTACACCAAGGCTGTCGAGCAGCTCGGCTCGGACAAGGCGCCGGTCCGGCTGGGTGGGATGTACGCGCTGGAACGCCTGGCGCAGAACGTGCCCGAGCAACGGCAGACCATCGTCAACGTGCTGTGCGCGTACCTGCGGATGCCCCCGCCGACCGAGAACCCGAACGAGAACCCGACCGAGGACCTCGCCGGGGCCCAGCAGGTCGGGCAGGAGCGGCAGGTCCGGCTCACGGCGCAGCGCATCCTGCGGGCCCATCTGCGGTGGGGCACGAAGGTGTTCTGGCCGGACGTGGACCTCGACCTGACCGGCGCGACCCTGCACGACCTGGACCTCGTCGGCTGTCGCGTGCGCACGGCGCGGTTCCACGGCGCGCGGTTCACCGGTTTCGCGGCGTTCGGTGGCGCGTGGTTCGCGGGCAAGGCGTCATTCGGCCGGGCGGAGTTTCACGGCAGGGCGGTGTTCGAGGGTGCCCGGTTCGCCGGGAACGCCGTGTTCGGCGAGGCTGTCTTCCACGGCGAAGCCTCGTTCACCATGTCCGGCTTCGCCGGCGAGGCCCGCTTCGACCACGGCCGGTTCGAAGGCAAAGCGTTGTTCGGCGGCGCCCAGTTCGCCCGAGGCTCCGTGTTCGGTGGGGCCTGCTTCGAGGGGAGCGCCTCCTTCGGCGGCGTCGAGTGCCACGACGACCTCAGGTTGGAGAAGACGCGCTTCGCCTGTGACGCGACGTTCGAAGGGGCGCGGCTGCGCCGGAACGGGTTGTTCACCGAAGCGGAGTTCGCGGACGCGGTCACGTTCAAGGACGTGGAGTTCGGCGGGAGCGCAATGTTCGGTGAGAGCGTCTTCGGCGGAAAGGCCGTGTTCGACGGGGCGTGGTTCGGCGGCATGGTTCGCTTTGACCACTTCACGAGCTATGGCGGGGCCGCGTACGGGGGTGATCGGGGCCTCGATGAGGAGGAGTTCGACCAGCACGCTCCGGGCTGGTTCATGGGGGCCGGCGGTGGAGGCTTGTCGTGGAGCAGCGGCATGTCGGGCCGGGCGCGGTTCGCAATGCCGCCGACGTTCTCGGGCGCACGGGCGCGGGTCGACACCGACGCCAGGCACGTGTGGCCGGACGGCGTGGCCGAGTCGGCGGACGGTGACGTACCGGACCGCGACGTACCGGACCGCGACGGTGTGTGGGCGCACGTGGAGTCCCGTGACCCGGCGGCATGACGGGACGCCTGAGTCTCGTCTCTCGAAGGCGCAGTCCTGGATGCCGACCACGTTCGGCGTTGGGGTGGGACGATGATCGCGCGTGGTGGAATCCGACGTGACGGAAGTCAGACGACCGGAAGGACACGATCGCGTGGACGTGGAGCGACTGCTGTGGGGTCTGGCAGACAAGTACGCGCCGGCCGCACGGGTGCCTCATCGCAGGCCCAAGTGGTTCGACCACGCCGGTGACCTCGTCGTGACGGATGGCCGGGTCATGTGGGAGACCCCGTGGGTCACCGAGGGAGGGTTCACCCACGCGTTCCCCGCAGGCACCTACCCGGTGTACGCGGGCACCTCGGTCAGCAACCCGGACGACCGCAACCGCGACGGGATCCGGCACGTCGTCAGCATGATCGTGATCCCACTGGCCGAGCCGGCGCGGATCGCCGAAGCGAAGTGGGGCGACGACGGGTACGACGACATCCACCTGATCGAGCAATACGCCATCCTGTGGGCGAGAGGAGCCGTGCACGCGGCACTCATGGCCCACGACGACGTGCCCTCGTTCTTCCCCGATGCGCGTGACCGGATCACGGCAGCGGGAGCCCACCGTCGGCGCGGCAACTGGGTGGAGGTGGTGATGGATCGGGAAACCGGCGTGAACGCCTTCGTCTTCCTCGTGGATGCCGAGAACGTCGGCGGCTTCGAGATCACCGACGAGGAGGGGAACCTGCTCTGCCTGGTGCTGACGGCGTACTCCTGATGAAGTGCCGTCGGACTCCTGGGCTTCCGGGCGGAAGTCGTCCGGTAACTCCGACACCGTGGCCGGCGCCGCGATCATGACCGTGCCGGCCGACGAAGTCGCGGAGATGATGACTGCGGTCGGCCCAGCACCACGGCTCCCCGGCTGATCGTTGATCAACGTCCAGGATGTGACGGATCCTTCGGGAATCCGATGGGTCACCGGGGGGCGGGCTTGTGGTGGCGACCGACGGACGGGACGGCCAGCGCCTGGTCGACCGACGCCGCCAGCTCCACGTCCCGGTCCACCTTGGTCATCCCCGCGATCCGCCTGATCGGATGGCCGGGCGGGATCGCGACGACCAACCGCATCCCGAAGCCGACAGCCTGCTCACGGGCCTGGAGCAGCGCGACCAACCCCAGCGACCCGAAGTACGTGACCTGCGCCAGATCCAGCACCAGCACCTCCACCGGCGCGACCACCGGGGCACCGGCACGGGGCGGGGCGGGCCGGGACGCGGCGAGCACGGCGAAACCCCGGTCGATCGCCGACTGGACGGACTCGATCGTCACGTGGTCGACCTCGCCCCCGACCTGCACCACCACCGCCCGCCGAGCCGGCAGCGCCTCGACCCGCGTCCACACGTTCGTCCCGGAGTCCATACCCGTCACCCCACCACATCGGCGGGGAATTCACGACGGGCCGCGCCGGACTCCGCGCGCAGCGGTGGACCGCCGGAGCGTTCGGGCCGGGCGGACCTGACGCCGTCCGCGCTCGACTCGCCCGCGACCTCGTAGTGTGGGCGGAGCGCAAGACGATGAGCCGCGCGGTTGCCGCTCCGTGGCCCAAGGAGGGGACTCATGTCCGGACAGTCGGGCCGCAGGCCCGGTCGGCTGGTCGCGTCGCTGCTCAACGTCCTGCTCGCCGCCGCCGTCGCGGCGCTGGTCAACGTGTGGACCAGCAGTTGGTCGACGCCTGTCGGCATCGGTGTCGCGGTCCTCGTCGTCGGGCAGGGCCTGGTGCTGTGGTGGACCGCGCCTCGCGACGCCGAATCGGAGAAGGTCAGCGTCGACCTCGAACTCGGCAGGCTCCTCCGCACCACGGTCACCGGTGTCGAGGTCGAGGCGGACGACCGGCGCTCCGTCGAGGTCAAGCTGACGGCGAGCGAGGTGCGCGACGGGACGGTGTACGGCTACAGGAGCACCGGCGCCACGTCCGCGGAGCCGAACTCGTCGCCGGACAGCCGGGACTGAGGTCCGGAGAGGGCACCCCCAACCCCTCCGTCAGTCGACGTCGTCGACGCGTGCCGCATCGCCACGTCGTAGCACGGCGAGCCAGCGTGAGGGCTCGATCGACGTCGCCGCCTCGGGCGCGGCCATCACGAGGTGCGCGAGTGCCGTGGTGGCGGCGTCGCGCCTGCCCAGAGCGTTTGCGCACAGCCGGATGAGCATTGCCTGCCGGGTCCGCGGCTCCTGGTGCCACGCGGGCGCGTCGAGCATCCGGTTCGCCACCCAGGCCGCCGTCGCGCCCCGGTCGTGCTCGCTCGACAGCAGCTGTTGCAGGATGTCCGCGAACCCGCACTCGGCCGCCGCCCTCGCCGCGATGGACACGCGGGTCAGCTCGTTGGCGCCGGCGACGGTCCAGGCCCGGTGCCGGTGGTACTCGATCAAGCCGCCGCCCAGTCCGGCCATGCCCAAAACCACGTCGCGCGCCTCTTCGACGCACCTGCCCCGGACCAGTTCGACCGACAGGCAGCGGTCGGCGTCCAGGATCGTGGTGGCGATGTTGTCCTCGAGCTCGTCGTAGTCGGCGTCCTCGGTGCCGTCCTGGAGGTAGCGGTTGCCACCCATGCGGATGCTCATCATGCGAATCCAGTCGACGGAGGCTTCGTAGGCGTTGGTCGCGAGGATGTGTGTTGTCACCGCCCGATCCGCGAGGCCGGCGCGAGCGAGCAGGCGTGCGTGGAAGTAGTACATCGAGGCGACGCTTCGGCGATCGCCTGAGCGGATCGAGTCGGCGAAGCGGCTCGCTTCGGCGAGCGCACCCCGTACCTGCCCTTCGAGGCGATGCGGACCACCGGTGATCACTTCCCCGGCATCGAGCATCAGGTGCGCCCGCCGAAGGGGATGTTCGTCCTGACGGCACAAGCGGACAACGGCGGCGAGTTCTCCTCGTCGCGCCTCGGCCCGGATCCGCGCGCTGAGCACCGACAGCGAGTCCGCGACGTCGAATCGTGCGGTGATCGCGTCGGCAGCCGCGAGGTCGTCGCGGTCGGCCAGGTGATCGCGAATCCTGGCGGCGTGGAGGTCGCGGCTGTGCTTCGTGGTGATCCGGTCGAGTTCGTCGATCACCGGCCGGCCTCCGGCGACGGAGCCGAGGAACCTGCCCACCACGTCGTCGAACTCGTCGCCTTGGTGCCCGTCGACGAATTCGAGCAACGCGTTCGTGGTCGCGGCGTCCCGTTCCGCGTCGAACGCCTGGGCCAAGGCCGCGGCCAGCGCACGCTTGGACTCGTCGGAATCGGCCCGGTCACCGACGACCACGCGCCCGCTCAACGACTCCACCATCGTGTCGATTCCCCGAAGGACGAGCGCGTCGAACCGTCCTGCGGCACCGGCGAGATCCCGGAGCGCGACTCCCGCGGAGAACAGTTGCACCCCGGCGTCCTCATCGTCGAGGTGTGCCACGATCAGGTCCGCGAGGCGGTCCGTCACCGACCCGATCCGCGTGGCCGTCTCGCCGGCGACCTCCATCTCCGCGATGAGGTGCACGAGCGCCGACACGCCGTCGATCGAGTGGAAACGCAGCAGGTCCGACACGAGATCCTCGGCCAGCGCGAAGTCCCGGACAGTCGCGGCCTCCATCGCCGCGAGGAACACAAGTCCTTGCAGGCACGGACCATGCGTGGCATCCAGGTGCATGTCGGCGACGAACGCGCCGTCGGGTTCGGCGTCCAGCGCGGGAAGTCGCCCTCGAAGGGAGCGCAGGAGCGTTCGCGCATCCGCTTGCCTGCCGTGCCTGCGCAGTGCGACCGCGATGAAGTAGTCCAGCCACATCCGGTCGGGGTACCGCGAGCTGCGGGCACGAAGATCCTCGAGCTTCCGCAGGCCCTCACGCCGGCGCGCCGCGTCGGCGGCGATCTCGGGACGTCCGCAGGACGCCAACATGTCCGCATAGCAGTACGTGACATCGCGCAGTCGCGCGAGCACGCCGCCCAAGCCGTCGATGCCGCTGATTTCGTTGCCGACGAGCCATTCCGTCGCGGCGCCGACCGCCATGTCCTCGAACAGCGTCGGCCCGCCGGTGGATCTCCTCGCCATCGCGACCACGCGCCGGGCAACGGCCGTCGCACCGTCCGGATCCCGCCGCTTCTCCGAGAGGTCCATCGCGTACCGGAGAACCCCCTGCCGGTACCGGTGCGAGTCGACGATGTCGGGCCCGCCCAGAGCCGGGGCGATGGCGCCTCGCTCGACCAGGTAGCGCTTGAGGTAGGCGATCCCCACATCGTCGAGCAGCACGTGGCACAACTCGCCCACCGGACCGTCCGAGCCGCACGTGACGCGCAGGTGGGCGAGCAGTACTCCGATCCGGCACTGCCAGTCCCCGCCCAGGCTCCGGTCGCACCACCTGGCGAGCCGGTCGAGCCTGCCCGACGCGGCGCCGTGGGTTCCCGCCTCCAGTTCCTGACATGCCCTGACGAGCTGCCACATCACGTTCACGTCGTACTCGCCGACCTGCGAGAGCGTGCTGTGCGCCAGGTCGTCCGCATCGTGCACTGTCACGTCCGGCGCGGCACTTCCCACCTCAGCGCGCAGTTCGAGGTCGCGGAGCAGGAGCCCGGCCATCATCCGCGGACTGTCCAGTTCGATGGCCGATTCACATGCGGTCAGCAGGGTGGTGAAACGCGCGGACAGGGAGACTCCGGCACGCTTCTCGTGTGCCCGCCAACGCTCGGCGGAGATCACGTATTCGCACAGTTCGAGGTGCATGCCGGCGCTGTGCAGGTGGTACGCGAAGTTGCGCGACAGGTAGTCGGAGACCAGCTCGGGCGCGGATCCCAGGAAGGACTCGCTGAACCTGCGGTGCGATTCCGCCGCTTTGATCCGCAGGGTGCCCTCGACGAGCAGGAATTCTCGGAACGAGTCGTGGAAGATGCTCCGACGTGCCGTTCGCGGGTCGAGTCGCAAGAACTCGCTCAGGTCGTCGACGATGTCCTCGACCGTCGACTCCGGCAGGTGCAGCAGGCCGACGAGGTCCTGGACGGTCAGGCCGGGCTCGCGCGCCACGGCGACGAGTCCGAGGACGGGCCGGTACCGGTCACGCCACTGCCGGCCCGACAGGTCGTTCGCGACCCTCCTGACGAGGAACTCGTGGTACATCTCGCCCAGGCCGCTCGGGAGTTCGGCCACGCTCATCGCCGAGGTCGTGCCGCTCACCAGGTCGATGGCGTACTTGGCGTAGAGGTAGTTGCCCCCGGCCTTGCCCGCCACCACCCAGGCACGGTCGTCGGAGTGGGCACCCTCCGTCAGCGCCAGGCGCGACCGGCAGAACAACAGCATGTCGGCGCCGGCTCGCGGCTCATCCCGGTCGAGGTCGACGACTTCGGTGGCGAGCCGCCCGAAGCGGTCCTGTTCGACGGTCCTGCAGGTCAACATGAAACGGAAGTCGAGCGCCGAGTTGCCGAGGCTCCCGATGGCGCCGGCGAGCAGGTTGGCGAACTCGTTGTCCAGGCCGGGGGAGTCCGTCTCGTCGACGGCGTCGACGATGACCACGACCGCAGGGGGTGTTCCGATCGCTTCGAGCGGTTTCCGGACGCACCGCGCGAACATCGACCGGGGCGACTCGACTCCCAGTCGGAGGTTCTCGATCGACACGCCGGACACCCGCGACTGCACGGCGTTCCCGATGGAGATGTCGGACTTGATCTCGACTCGGCTGCCCGCGGATCCGGCGAGAGCTTCCACGTAGTCGGTGGAGCGTGCGGACAACTCCGTGACGATCCGGTCGATCAGGCGCCACGGCAGCAGGGTGGCGTCGTCGTTGGCGTGACATTCGTGCAATACGACGACGGGACCTTCGGCTCCCTTCGCCATGAGGTCCCTGTGCACACGCCGTGCGAGCGTCGTCTTGCCCGAAGCGGGTCGGCCGAGAACGAGAAGGGTCTGCCTCGGAGCGCGGAGCCGGTCGAGACATCGCTCCACCGCCCACTCACGACCGACGAAGCCGTCGTGATCATCCTCGTGGAGCCGTCCGGCAGCACCCGTAGCGGTCACGAGCCTCCTTCATCCGACCGGACAACCCCATGTGGCTCCACTACACCAGAAGCCGGCCGCTACCGAGGTCGAATCCCCGAGGTCCGGGCGAACACGAATCAGGACGAGGGCACCTCGGCGCGGCGGCGACGTCTGCGGCGATCTCGATCGCCCGTGCCGCGAGTGGGGGAGTGCGGGTGATTCCCATGTCGACCCGGGCCGGCGGTCGATGTCCCGGGCGAGCTGGTGGAGTCCTACCGCCACCAGCCCGCCCGCAGCGCTTCCAGGCGGTTTCAGGTTGAAGGTGCCCGCGGGGCATCGTCTGTCGTGTCGGTCAGTCCACCTCTTCGGAGGACTGGGACGGACTGCTCTCGGAGAGATTCATGCCGGCCATCCGGCGGGCTACCTCCTCCGGGTCGCCGGAGCCGGGCATCAAACCGCGTACGGGTCCTTTCGCGAGGTCGCGCGTGCGCTTACTCCTCTTCTCCAGTCTCTTCCCCTGGTGGCTTTCCAGGCCTTCGGCGGCACCGTGGGGAGTCGAGACGACCAGCCCGAGCACGCCGTACGCGGTGAACCACTCCCGGGGGATCGACTTGCCGGTCATGGCCGTCCACACCTCGCCCGCGAAGGTCGAGCAGTTGTGCAGGGTGAGGTTGTAGTCGGCCTGGGACTTCTGATGGGTGAGCAGGTAGCCATTGACGATGTCCCTCAAAGCCACTTTCTTCGACTCATGGTGAGTGGCAGGATAGTGGTCGCTGTACTTGTCGGGGCATTGAATGCCGCCTTTCACACTGACCAACGTGGCATACGGGTCTTCCGGGTAGAAACCGAAGGAGATGCTCCGCTGCGATCCGGTGATCTCGATCCAGGCGTGCCCGGCGCCTTGCCTGGGGTCGCGAGCGCCCCCGTCCACCATGAACGTGACTTTCAGCTTCTTGGCGACACCGTGCAGGAGCATCTCGTTCTGGAGCAGTTCGCGCAGCGGTGTCAGACGGTTGTTCTCCGGCAGTTCGGGAAGTGGTTCGACGACCTGAGCCGCCGTCGCCGATTCGGACTCGGATTCGGACTCGGACTCGGATACGGACTCCGATTCGGATTCCCGGTGGGGTACCACCGGGATCGGGTCTTCGTCGATCGGGTTGGGTACCGGCCGGATCCGGCGGAACGTCGGGGGTTGTCCCGCCAACCTCTCCGTCCGGTCCGCGATCTCGCGGAGTTCCCGCCGCTCCCGGGAGCTGTCGGTGTCCCGGCTGTCGGAGGATTCGGATTCGGATTCCTGGTGGGGTACCGGCCGGGCTCGGCGGAACGTCGGGGGTTGTCCCGCCAACCTCTCCGTCCGGTCCGCGATCTCGCGGAGTTCCCGCCGCTCCCGGGAGCTGTCGGTGTCCCGGCCGTCGGAGGATTCGGAGTCGTCGGCCTCGTAGTCCCCACTGCCCCGGCGGCCCCGTGGCGGACTCTCCATGCGCTGCACGGCTCCGCCCGCCATCGACGCACCCTCGTCGACGGGCGCGGAGTCGACGTGCTGCGGGACGGCCCGCCGGCCCGCGACGGACCGGGCGGTCGCCGCACCGGCACCGAAGGAGACCCCGTCGCCGGCCGCCTTCTGCTCGGAACCCTGGCCGGGATCGGTGATCGTGACTCCGGCGCCGTTGCTGTTACCGGTCTCGCGGGTTCCCATGAGGTTCTCGTTGACATGGCTCAGCTCGTGACCCATGACCTCCTTGTCCGCGACGACCTGCGGGGCCGCGAAGATGTGGGTACCGACCGTCATGGCCCGGGCGCCCAGGGCCGCGGTGGCTCGCTGGGCCACCGGGTTGTCGTGGAGCCGGGTGGCGGCGAGGTTCGGGTTCTGGAAGAACGGCGTCGCCGCCGCGAGCAGCGGTTCGGGGAGCGAGCGGCTCGGTGAGGCCATGGCCTGGTCGAGCAAGGCCTTCTGACCGGCCGGGCTGTCGTCCGGCACGGCCACGTGACCGTGCTCCTCGCTCTCGGGGGCACGTTCGACGACCTCGTCCTGTGTGGAACGCTGGACCTGGGAACCAGCTCCGTGGTGCCCACATGCAGGACCGTGCTGATGTCGGTCTTGGGCCGACGGATGCCCGGTCTGGCGGAGCAGCTGAACGACGGCAGCGTTGCCCACGGTGGCCTGGAGCGCCTGGATCCCCCCGACTGACGTCAGACCAGGGTACTGCCGTTGAACAGCGGGTCGTTCGTCGGCGGTGGAAGTGGACGATGTGTCCCGCCCATCGCCCGAGTTGCCACTGTGGTGGTTCCGCACAAGCACTCTCCTCCGGTGGGCAGCGGTTCGTGTTTTTGATACCGGCTCGCCGCGTGCGCGGCACAGGACCGCGAAGGCACTGCCGGGGCACACGTTTTGCCCTTGGCGACCTTCCGCGATCCGGCGACCGGCTCGATCGCTGTGGGCCGCCCCAATCCGAGCACACTGGGTGTACCGGGGTGATCAGTCCGCCGGCCGGTTGCAGCAGCGTGGACGAGCCGGCGCGGGTCGAGGGGACGGGCCCGTTTCTTCGACGACGTCTGAGGAAACGGGCCCGCGTGACCGATGCCCCTAGTGGCAGTTCTTCTGTTCCGGCGTGCAGAACCTGACCTCTGGGTACTGCGTGGAAGGCCGCTCCAGCAGGGGTTGCGGCCGGCTGCGCAGGTGCCGGTCGAAGAAGGCGGCGACGTAGGCGCGGACGATCTCCACGGAACGGGTTCCGGCGAGCTCGCTGCCGAAGTCGAGGCCCATCTGCTGGGTCAGCAGGTCGTAGTCGGCGAACGACGGGTGCACCGCTCCGGTCACCTTGAACCAGCGCTTCCACCCGGTCAGGCGTTGCCAGTCCCGGTTCAGCGTGGCGTCGTCGGCGTCCTGGGTGAAGAACAGGAACGGCCGCGACAGCCCGCTTTCCGGCAGTGGCTTGAACATCGTGCCGTCCAGGTTGGCGCCGGCCCGGACCCTCGGATCGGTCAGCATGGTCTCGCCGACGCTCGCGCCGCCGAGGGACATGCCCGCCATCGCGATCCGCGCCGGGTCGATCAGCGTGCCCCGCCGGCCGATCAGTTCGTCGAGCACGAAGGAGACGTCGCGGGCTCGGCTCTCCACCGCGAGCCTGCCGAAGTCCTCGACTTGCAGGTCGCACGTGGCGCAGGTGGTGACCCTCCCGTCGGGGAAGGTCGTGGCGAAGTTCTCGTAGGTGTGGTCGATCCCGGCCACCACATAGCCTCTGCTCGCCAGTTCCTCGGCCAGCGCGCCGAACGAGCTGCGGTACCAGGTGTAGCCGGGCGAGAGCACCACGAGAGGATGCCTGCCTCCCGTCGGCCGCACGTCGGTGTACGCGTTGGTCCTGGTCTTGCTGAAGCTGTCGGGTGGCACGCCGGTGATCCCGTGGCCCTCCAAGAGGAGCTCTGACTCCTTCGGCGTCATGTACGAAGCCCGCCGCTCGCCACGCGACTTCGCGGGATACCACAGGGAAACCATGAGTTCTCTCGCCCCCGCCTCGGGCACCCAGGGGTCCTGGCGCGATTCGTCGGTCAGGTGCAGGGACGTGATGCCGACCGGATGAGGACCGGTTGGTGGGGGCAGGTACATCGTGCTGGTCGATGCGGTCGCCGGGTCAGGAGAGTCGGCCGCGGCTGTGTGTGTGGACGAGGCGGCGACCGCGACGGCAAGCAGTCCGGCGACGGTGACCAGACCGCGAGTGCGTTCGCGGAACCGCTTGGTCAGTCTCACGGTTGTTGCAGCCGGCGTGGCGTCTTCTTCATTGGGCATGGTTTTCATCCTGGGAGCCGCTGCGGCGCTGAACATCAGGCCAAAGCAGGGTTCGCGCCGGCCGCAACCGTACTTTTGACCGATACGGCACACCGGTAGCGGTTCCGTAGCCTGCCCACGTGGACACTCGGGACCGGCCGACCGATCTGCTCGGCATCGCGGCCGATGCGGGGCTCATCGTCGGGCACGCCGCGGCGCTCGCCATCACGGCGTTCGCGATCGCGGACAGCTGGGGCGGCGGTTACTGGGTGTTCGGCTGCGCCGCCGGGCTGGTGATGGGTGCGCTCGCCCTGATGCGCCGCCGCCACCCGGGATGGGCCGCCGGTGTGGGGCTTGCCGTCGCAGCGGTCGCGATCGTGGTCGCCCAGGTCGCGCACCTGCCCGCCGAGCCCGGGCCCGCCGCCGCTGTCGGCCTGTACGTGCTCATCGGCTCCGCGATCAGGGCACTCCCGATCCGCTGGGCAGCCACCATCGCGACCGCAGGGCTCGCCCTCGTCGTCGGCGCCGGGCTCACCGCACCGGCATCCCCGTCCGGAGTCCCGGCCGTGCTGACGTTCAACGGCGCCGGCTGGCTCGCCGCGCTGGCCACCGGGCTGGGTCTGCGGCTGCTCGACACCCGCCGCCGCACGGTCGCCGAGCAGGTACGCCGCGCCGAACGCCTCGACCTGGCCAGAGAACTGCACGACATCGTCGCCCACCACATCACCGGCGTCGTGCTCCACGCCCAGGCCGCCCAGGTCGTCCGGCGCAAGTACCCGGAGGAACTGGACGACTCCCTGGCCGGTATCGAGACCGCCGGCTCAGAGGCGTTGGCCGCGATGCGCCGCGTCGTCGACCTGCTGCGTGACACCGACGACGCGGCCCCTGCCACGCCCGGTCCCGAGCAGCTCAGCGCGCTGGTCGAACGCTTCACCAGCCACGGCCGCACCGTGCACCTCCGGCTGCCCGACGACGAACCGGAATGGCCGCCGGAAGTCACCAGCACGGTGTACCGGGTCGTCCAGGAATCCTTGACCAACATCGCCAAGCACGCCCCGCACGCCCATTCGGTCACTGTCCGCGTCACCCATGACCACATCAACGGCAACGACATCACCCAGGAGCAACCGACCATCACCGTCGAGATCACCGACGACGCCCCACCACACCCGCCCCGCTACCCCCACCGCAGCGGGTACGGCCTGGTCGGAATGCGCGAACGCGTTGAGGCCCTCGACGGCACACTGCGCGCCGGTCCCTGCTCCAGCACCGGCTGGTCCGTGCGGGCCGTCCTGCCGCTTCCTGCCCGGGAGCTCCGATGACCGGCTCAGCGCCCATCAGCGTCCTGCTGGCCGACGACCAGGCCATGATCCGCAGCGGCCTGCGGCTCCTGCTCGATGACGAACCCGACATCAGCGTGGTCGCGGAAGCCTCAGACGGCGTCGAGGCGGTCGAACTGGCCCGCCGGCTACGTCCCGACGTGTGCCTCGTGGACATCCGCATGCCCCGTCTCGACGGCATCGAGGTCACCCGCGCCTTGGCCGGCCCCGGCGTCTCCAATCCGTTCCGGGTGGTCGTGGTCACCACCTTCGACACCGACGAATACGTCTACGGCGCACTCCGCGGCGGAGCGGTCGGCTTCATCCTGAAGGACGCAGGCCCCGCCCTCCTCGCCGAAGCCGTCCGCGCCGCGAACATCGGCGACGCCCTGGTCTCACCATCGATCACCCTGCGGCTGCTACGCCACCTCGCAGACACCCACATCACACCCACCGCCAACGAACCAACACCCCCACTGTCCGAACGGGAGACCGAAGTCGTCCGGGCCATCGCCAGGGGCCGCACCAACCGGGAAATCGCCGCCGAGCTGTTCATCTCGCTGAGCACGGTCAAGAGCCACGTGTCCGGCATCCAAACCAAGCTCCGAGCACGCAACCGGGTCCAGATCGCCGCCTGGGCATGGGAAACCGGAACGGTGAAGACCAAGGGCTGTCATGTGACTCGGTGATCGAGGAGTTGGAAAGCTACGGCGCCGTGGCACAGTTGCGGCCTCCACTGCGGAAGGACGGGTGGGTGGTGCCGGCCGAGGACAACGGTCTGCATGGGGCGGATCTCCCGGTCCTGGCCCGGTTGTCCGGAGCCGGCACCGTGGCCGCGAGCGCCTACTGGAACGTCAACCTGCGCACCCAAGTCGCCCTGGCCCACGACGGCGAGGTGGTGGGAGCCTTCGACTTCGTCGCCGACGAGCCCCCGCCGAGGGTCCGATGGAGCCGTTCATCCGAGGCTTGGACTTCACCGATCCCGAGCGGATGTGCGTGGAACTACCGCTCGCGGCGGGGGTGGCACGGCGGACTGCACTTCGGCGGGGGGAGAGAACGGCCGTGCCGTCGATTGCTGCGGCGCGGCCGATCAGCGGCTGTTGTCCGGGTGATAGACGGTGAGATCGCCGTAGGCCGACAGAACGTCCGCCAGGTCGCCGGGTTTGTCCCGCAGAATGGTGTCCAAGAAGGCAAGAGTGGTGGTGGCGACGACGCGCGGGCTCTCGGTGCGGCCCAGGGAGCCGACTATCGAGGGCACCGGCGGGAGGTACAGGGGCCCGTCCATGAAAGTGAGATGCGCGGCGTCGGGGATGGTGAGCCGGTAGCTCGTCGCGGTGCTGAGTTCGAGCACCTCGGTGAGGCGGGGTAGGAAGCGCGGGTCGGTCCCCGGAGTGATGGCCTGGGTGAGCGCGAGCGTCGGCTGGTCGAGCGAGGGTGAGGCGGGGCCGCGGGGGTAGCCGTCCAGGTTGATGACGGCGTCGAACCGGCGATCCTGCCGAGCCGCCTGCAGAGCGGCAGCACCACCCATGGAGTGGCCGGTCACCGCGACCCGGCTGGTGTCCAGCCGCCCGACCAGTGGGCCGGCGATCTCACCTCGGTCCAGACTGTCCAACCGGGTGAGGACGAAGCCGAGGTCGGCGGCTCGAACCGCTGTCCAGTCGGCCGCCAGCTTGTCGTCCTGGTCCCGGTCGCCGGTGGAGATGGTCTCGGTGTTGATCGTTCGGCCGTCGGCGAGGACGACGGCGGCCGAGTCGTACGGGTGGTCGAGGGCGGCGACCACATAGCCGTGGCTGGCCAGGTCCTCCGCCCAGGCGGTGTTCTGGGTGCGCACTCCGCTCGACCCGGGGGAGAACAGCACGACCGGGAACCGTTCCGCCCCGTGGGCCACCGGGGCGTCGAAGACCGAGTGGGTGTGGGCACGCGGAACACCGTCGACCAGGAAGCCCGGCAGGCCGACTCCGCGGGCGAGGGCACCGGAAACGGTGCGCGCCTCGTCCTCCGTGCGTCCGAGGTACTGGGCCGCCGGCTGCGCGCCTGCGGGGCTCTCCTGCGCGGGGTACCAGAGCTGGACCACGACCGTGCGCCGGTCGGTCGGATCGGCGGTGAAGGTCTCGGGGCGGCTCGGATCGGTCCACTGCACCAAATGGGTGCCGACCCGGAAGTCGCCCGAGGGTTCGGGGAACACGGGCACGGGAAGAGCCCAGGCGGCCACCGGGCCCGTGGTGATCAGGCCGAGGCAGGCCACCGATCCCGGCAACGCCAGCCACCAGCGGGCCCGCCACGCCGGCCGGCCGGTACGGCGTCGCAGCAGGGGGAAGAGGGCGAACGGCAACGCGAAGGCGGCGCCTGCCAGTACCGGCAGCATCTGCCAGCGGATTTCCGCCACACTCAGCACGATCGCGGACGGCACGAGAACCGCCGCCGCCGCGATCGTGACGCGTGGGCGGACGGCGGGGGGAAGCCAGCGCGCCACTACCAGCGCGACGGCACCCAGCAAGGCGAGTATTTCGAGGGGAGACATGTGCAGTCCCGTGACGATCTCGTTCACCCGGCCATAGTCGGCGCTGGGTAGGCGCTGCCACATCGATCCCGGGTCGCCGTCGTAGGCAACCGGGGTCGCAATCCGAAGCAGGTCCTCATGCGCTCGGAGTGGCAATCGAACGCGTCGGATCAGCGGTCGGTCTGCGACCACGGGAGGTAGTGGGACTCCTCCTGCGGTCGTACTTCGGCACGGTGGCATCAGACGGTGGACTCATGTGCTTCGCGGGCCCGCGGCCTACCGTGACAGGGCCGTAGTGGGTGCCGGGCAGCGTGAGGCGTACGTTTCCGTACTCGGCTCCGGTTGTACGCGGTGGCGGCCCCCGGCCGGGGCCACTCTGACGCTCAATCGACAGGGACGTGTGATGACCGAGGCGGCCGCGGAACTTGGCAATGCCCAGCGGGTGCGCTACCGGGACCAGGTGCGGCGGGCGAGGGCGGTCGTACGGCTGGCGAGGTATGCCGACCAGGCCTCCGCACGAGCGGCGCGATTGGTGAGAGCTGCCGGGCGTTTGGGCTCCCGACTGCCGCCTCTGGTGTGGGACTTGATGTTGCCGACGCTTCTCCTGCTCAACGTCATGACCACACGCGCGCCGCAGGAGTTGCCGGTGGCCGTGGTCCTTACCACCGCCCTTGCGCTGCCCCTGGTGTGGCGCCGCCGGGCTCCGCTCACGGTGTTCGGCGTCGTGGCTGCTGCGGCCTTCGTCCAGTGGCTGGTGGACGTTCAACTGCCGGCGGACATCGCCTTGCTGGTGGCTCTCTACACGGTGGCCGCGAACTCGGGCCGGCGCGGCACGCTCGTCGCCGCTGCCATCGTGGAGGCAGGGGTCCTCCTGGCCTGCCTGCGCTGGGCGACGGAAGGCGCATTCCTGACCCCCTTCGTCGCGGTCACCGCGATGACCGTTGCCGCCGCCGTCCTCGGTGTGAACGTGCGGACCACGCGCGCCTACCTCGCGGCACTGAAGGAACGTGCCGCACGCCTGGAGGAAGAACAGGAGCAGCAGGCACGAGTGGCCGTCGCCGAGGAAAGGACACGTATCACCCGGGAAATGCACGACATCGTCACCCACAACCTGTCCGTCATGGTCGCGCTCACCGACGCCGCCGTCTACGCGCAGCACCGGTCGCCCGACAAGGCCACCACCGCGATGCTCCAGATTTCCGAGACAGGGCGGCAGGCCCTGACGGACATGCGGCGTTCTCTGGGCGTCCTGCGAACCGACGAACCGGACGCGGAGCGCCACCCGCTGCCGGGCATCGCACAACTGGAGGCCCTCGCCGACCAGATGTGCGCCGCCGGGCTGCCAACCCGTCTTGAGGTCGAGGGCGGCCACACCCACATACCCGCCACCGCACAACTGACCGTCTATCGCCTGGTACAGGAAGCCTTGACCAACACCCTCAAGCACACACCCGCCGGCACACACGCGAAGGTCCGGATACGGTGCTCAGCCGAGACCGTCACAGTGGACGTCACCGACAGCGGTCCCCGCCCGCCACTTCCCGGTGCCACATCGTTCGGCCACGGCATCCCCGGGATGCGCGAGCGCTCGGCCGCCTACGGGGGGAAGTTGCAGGCCGGACCGCTTCCGGACGGCGGCTGGGGCGTCCATACCTGCCTCTTCCTCAGCAGCAGCGGAGTCGTGTCCGAATGACGATCCGCATCCTGATCGTCGACGACGAAGCGCTGCTCCGTATGGCTTTCAGCACGGTGTTGGAGGCCCAGCCCGACATGGAGCCGGTCGGTGAAGCCGCGGACGGCACGCAGGCCATACTCCTCGCCCGGGAGCTGCGCCCCGATGTCGTCCTCATGGACGTCCGGATGCCTGGGACCGACGGGATCGAGGCGACCCGGCAGATCATCCGGAACTGCCCGCAGACCAGAGTGCTGATCCTCACCACCTTCGACCTCGATGAGTACGCTTTCGCCGGACTCAACGCCGGAGCTTCGGGCTTCCTGCTGAAGAACACGAGGCCCGAGGAACTGCTCACCGCGATACGTAACGTGGCCGCGGGCGACGCGGTGGTCTCCCCGCGGATCACCCGCCGCCTGCTGGAAAGCTTCCGCCCGTACATCCCCGACGGCAGCAACGCCGAACGCGACGCGCGGCTGAGCCGGCTCAGCGCCCGTGAGCGCGAGGTGCTCATCCAGGTGGGCTGCGGCCTGTCCAACACCGAGATCGCGGCCACCCTGTACCTCGCGGAGGCGACCGTGAAGTCCCATCTGGGGCGAATCCTGCAGAAGCTCGAACTCCGCGACCGGATACAGGCCGTGGTCTTCGCCTACGAAAGCCGCCTCATCCACCCGGCATGATGCTGCTGCCCGTCAGCGGTGAGCAGGTCGTGGCGCAGGCGCCAACGCCTACGTCAGCAGGCTCCCGGCGTCCTCGGCGGACATCTCGCCTTCCTGGGTAGCGCGTTGCCGGCCACTCATGCGCGCAACTGCTCGATGCCGCGCTGGTGGCGGAACCACGTTTCGCGGCACTGAGCTTTGCGCGGTCCGCGGCCTGCATGGATGAGGTTGTCGGCAGGTACGGATTCCTGGTCAGCGGCGGCCGGTGGTCAGGATGACGAGGTACTGGCCGCCGCCCGGTTCGATGTCGGTAGTCACCGGCAGCCCTGGTACCAGTCGGGAGAACCGGTCCACCAGCCAATCCGCCGCCTCGCGGGCGTCCTGTTCGGTCGGGCAGCGGGCCACCATCTCGCGGCCACCCTTGCGCTCCAGCCTCCCGGCGACGGTGATCAGCGGCGCGGGTTCGACCACGTGCAGGCGGTCCGGCCAGGCGATGACCACTGTGACCGCGCCCTTGCGGGAGTTGCACCCGCGGTGCGCGAGCCGCTCGGCGATCTTGGCCTTCCGGTCGGCGGTCCGGCTGTCGACGCTGGGCCCTCGCGGGTCGTTCACCGACATGTCGGGGTCGACCGGTTCGTCGCAGACCCAGCACCGCCAGCCGTCGCGCTCGGCTACATCATCGAGGAGGCTCACCCGAGCAAACTAGCCTGCCGGCCGCAGCCCCGCGCACCGCACCGCACAAGGACTGTCACGTAGCCAGTCTTGTGGTCGGCGGATCAGCCGTCGCGGCTCCTGTTGCCGTTCGGCCCGATCCGCTCTTTGATCGCCTCGGGGAGCCGACCTACTCCGCAGTGTTGTGCGGACTGGCTGCCTCGCCGTTTCCGGGACCTGTCCCACGAGCAGTAGGACACAGTGGATCCGCACTCGCATCCGCACTGACAAAGGCGCGATCCATGAGTAACACAAGGTTTGCGACCGAACTGGCGGGCATCGTGTTCGTGCCCATCCGCGGCGTCCGGACCGGTCCGGAATACCATAACCGCACCGGTTTCGGGATCGCCCCGGACGGCGCTGGACCCGGTTCGAGCGCGTCCGCGCCAACACGGTGAGGCAGGTCGGCCAGGCGAGGTTCGTCGTAGCCGGCATCGGCGACCAGCAGGATGTCCGGATCGCCGAGCCGCCGGCAATGCGTGGTTCGGTGAACCGATCGCGTGGGTACGGTACCTGCGTGGTGCAGGTGTTCATCCAGCCGTCCTACGGCACGCCCGAGGCCCGTCGGTACGGGACGGCCACGCTGGACCGGGCCGTGTCGTACCGGGACGCGGGCCTCGATCCGGAAGTTCTGGAGCGCTTGGAGGACTTGCACCCGACCGGCCGGGCCCGGTTCTGGGGCGCCACCGCCAAGCACGACCGGCGCATGGCCACCGTGCGCACCGGCGACGTCGTGCTGCTCACCGGCCAGAAGCACGTGCAAGCCATCGGCGAGGTCGGGCACGCCTTCCGCGACCCCGCGTTCGCCCGACGCCTGTGGAACCCCGACCCGGGCAAGTGCCTGTGGCCCAACGTCTACAGCCTGCGACGGTACTGGCGCGTCCGGATTCCCTACGAGGCGGTGTGGGCGTTGCCCGGCTTCACCGCGGGCGACAACTTCATGGGCCTGCGGTTCTTGGACCACGACCGGTCCAAGGCCGTCCTGGCGCTCACCCCCTGCCGACAGCCGCCCGAACCCGACGACGCTGCGGAGGGTTCGTCATGATCTGACTGGGCAGTCCCGCGTAGTCACTGGTGGGCGAACGGGGCCGATCGAGGAGCGGTGGCCGGACTACCGCTCGCGCTCTCGTCGCAGCAGGTTCTCCACGACGGTTGCCCGCGGGTCGTCCAGTTCCAGGAAGGTGTCCAAGGCTTCCTCCCAGGCTTGTCGCGCCAGGTCCGGCCGGCCTTGGGCAGCGCGGACCCGCCCCAGGAACAGCAGGTTCTTGGCGACGTCGAACCGGGCGTCCACGGAGCGCAACTCCGCCTGCGACTCCTCGGCGTGGCGCGCGGCCTCCGCCAAGGCCCCGAGGCCGAAGTAGGACTCGGCGATGTTGCCCACCGCGACCGCGCAGTGGTAGCGCCTGCCCAGCGAGTGGAACAGCTCCCGCGCGACCCGGCCGTGGGTGAGCGCTTCCCGGTGACGACCGGTCATGCAGTAGCTGTCGCCGAGGTTGAGCGAGTACATGGCCACGTCGACCGGGCTCTGCGCGGTGCGGGCGTGCGCCAACGCCCGGCGCAGGTAGGGGATCGCCTGCTCGGCGCTGCCGCTGTTGATCAGCGTGATGCCGATGTTGTTCAGGCACACCGCCGCCTTGGCCGGGTCGTGGTCGGCTCGGCAGACGGCCAACGCGTCCTGGTAGGACGCGATCGCCCGGTCCCAGTCGCCGGTCGCCATGTACGCGCCGCCCAGGCAGTTCGCGGCGTGGAACCGGGCCACGGGGTCGTCGAGCCGCTCGGCGCAGGACACGCCGAGCCGCCCGACCTCCAGCCAGTCGGCTTTGTGCTGCCGGGTCCGGAAGAACCCGTAGAGCAGCCAGGAGAACCGCCAGACGTCGTCGTGCCGGCCGTGTTCGGCCAGCCACCGCACGGTCGCGAGCAGGGTGCCGCGCTCGGTCTCCAGCCAGTCCAGGGCCTCGGCCTCGTCGGCGAATTCGGGCCAGCCCGGTTCGCCGGCGGCGAGGTCCACCACCTCGGCGATGCGGGGGCTGTGCATCACCAGGTCGCGCGCCCGACCGGCGACGACCAGGTACATGTCGAACAGCCGGCGCAGCGCGGCGCGGCGGGTCGCTCCGGCGACGTCCCGGGCCAACTCGGCCGCGTAGGCGTGGACGAGGTCGTGCATCCGGAAGCGGTCTGGCCGGTGCTGTTCGACCAGGTGGCAGTCCTCCAGCCTGCGCAGCAGCACCCGGACCCGACCGACCGGCGCGCCGACGAGGCAGGTGGCGGCGACGAGACCGATCTCGGCGGTCGGCGCGAGACCCAGCCGGGCGAACGCCCGCGCCGCGTCGGCGTCCAACGCCCGGTAGGACCACGACAGCACCGAGCGGACGTCGCAGCTCGGTTCCGCGCCCGCCAAGCCGTCCAGGTCGCCCCCGGCCTCGCGCAGCTCCGCGGCCACCGCCCGCAGCGGGAACGCGGGCCTGGCGGCGGCGCGCGCGGCCACCACCGCCAACGCCAGCGGCAGGCCGGCGCAGCGGGCGACGATCTCGGCCACCTCCGCCGGCTCGGCGGCCGTCCGCTCACGGCCCAGCCGGGCGGCCAGCAGTTGCTCCGCCTCGGCCGCGCTGAGCAGGTCCAGCGTCAGCGGGTGGGCGCTGTTGCCGGCCACCAGGCTGGTCAACTGGTTGCGGCTGGTGACCAGTACCAGGCAGCCGGCGGTGCCGGGCAGCAGCGGGCGCACCTGGTCGGCGTCTCGGGCGTTGTCCAGCACGACGAGCAGCCGGCGGCCGGCCACCAGGCTCCGGTACAGGCCCACCTGGGCGTCGAGGCCGGTCGGGATGCGCTGCGGAGCCGCGCCGAGCGCGTCGAGGAAGCCGCGCAGCGCCTCGGCGGGTTCCACCACCGAACCGCCCGCGTCGAACCCGCGCAGGTTCGCGTAGAGCTGCCCGTCGGGGAAGTGGTGCGCCATCCGGTGCGCCCAGCGCACCGCCAGAGCGGTCTTGCCGACGCCCGCCGTGCCGGAGACCGCCGAGACGACCACGGCGCACGGCTCCCGCCCGGCGACGGGCAGCACCGCGTCGAGCCGGGCCAGTTCGGCGGCCCGCCCGACGAAGCCGGCGATGTCGGGCGGCAGTTGCCGAGGCAGCGGGCCCGCCGTCGGCTCGGGCGCGCCCGCCGCCGCGGACAGCAGTTCGCGCCGCTCGTCGGACGCCAGGTCGAGCGCGGCGGCGAGCTGCCGGACCGAGACGAGCTGCGGGTTGCCGCGCTCGCCGGTCTCGATGCCCCGGATCGTCCGGATCGAGACCCCGGACCGCTCGGCGAGCCGTTCCTGGGTCAGTCCCGCCCGTCGGCGGTAGTGCCGAAGGGTGCCTGCCAGTCGTTCCCCCATGGGGACATTGGTACCAGCCCGGACCGGCCACGGGTGGCCGGTCGGCGGCCTGTTCCCGACGACCGGGTCCGAGCAGCATTGGTCACTGCCCGCAAGGGCGTGGTCCGACCAGGAGGGGGACGCGACGGTGTTGTCCGGCAACGGGAAAGCGGCTGCGGGGGTAGCGGTGAAGAGCAGGAAGAGCTTGGTGGTGGTGTTCTCGCTGGCACTGATGGCGATCACGGGAGGGATGGCGCAGGCGGCCGGGAACGAATCGGTCGGAGCGCTGGACACCTCCAGGTGCGTCGACCTGGCGAACGGGCGGTTGTGCATCACCATCACGCCGGTGAACCGGCAGGGGCACGTCCGGGTCTCGTACCAGAAGAAGTCGGGCGGTTCGTTCTACGGGCACCTGGAGTGGGTGAACCCGGCCAACCAGACGTTCCGGTCGCCGGACGTCACGATGTCGGCGGGCAACACCTACTACCACACGTGGCCGACGTGGGTGGGTCCAGGTTGCAACCGGGGGGTCGTCTACAACGTGACCGACCGGGAGTCGAGCCCCACGCCGCCGCTCTGCGTCTGAGCGCGACCGGCGTTTGACAGCGCAGGACGGACTGCCCCGGGTGTCACCCGGGCCAGCCCGTCCTGCGCTGGGGCACATCCGATGGATCTTCAGGTGGCGTGATCGAAGGCGTCGCCCACCGGCCGGTGGGCGACCGGCGGCGGATGGTCGAGGGCGGCTGCCCGGTCAGGTGCTCGGCACCGCGACCGGCCTGGCCGGCACTTGGTCCAGGACGTCGGCGAGGAACCGCGCCGGGTCCGGGACCGGTGTGGTGACCCGCATCGCGACGATCGCGTCCGGTCGCACGAGCACGGCCCCGTCGTCGGGCAGCCACGGTGCGCCGACCCGGTGCGCCGGTAGGCCGACCTCCGCCGCGGCGGCGAGCCACCGGTCGCCCGCGGCACCCACCAGCAGGGTCCACCGGGACGCGACCAGGTCGAGCGTGGAGATCCCGTCGACCCACGCGTGGGGTACCCGTGAACCCGGCGACCCGCCCAGCGCCACCGCCAGGTCCACTGTGGACGGGAGTTCCGGCCGCGGGTCGACCACGGCAGCCGAGTCGTACCGCCGGCCGAGGTGCACGACCGGCGCCGCCCACACCCCAGCCGCCGCTCTGGCGGCGTCGGCCTCGGGTCCACGCCCCCAGTGCAGCTGCGGGTCGGCGAGCCTGCGCATCGCCTGGTCCAGCGTCGCCGCGGCGACCGGCTCGCGCTCCTGCGCATAGGTGTCGAGCAGGCCGGCGCCTGCCTCGCCGTGGTGGACGGCGGCCAGTTTCCACGCCAGGTTGTGGGCGTCGGCGACGCCGGTGTTGAGGCCGAACGCGCCCAGGGGTGACACGGTGTGCGCGGCGTCGCCGACGAGGAACACGCGGCCGACGGCGAAGCGGTCGGCCAGGGAACTCCGGGGCCGCCACGGGAGCACGCTGCGCACCCCGACGGCGAGGTCGGGATCGCCGACCGCCGCCTGGACGGATGCAGCGCTCGTGCGTGAAGTCCTCGGGGCGCTCGCCCCCGTCGACGTCGCAGGCGACGTGGAAGACCCAGTTCGTCTCGCCGTCCACGGTCGCCGGCAGGCCGGGCGCCTCCGGCGTGGTGATCGTGCAGGTGGCGAAGGACATCCCCGCAGGTGGGGTCGGAGGTCGGCGCGGAACAGGATGTTGATCATCGCCCGGCCCAGGTCGCCCGCTCCGGAGGTGCCCACGCCGAGCGCGGTCCGCACGGCGCTGTGCGTGCCGTCCGCAGCCACCACGCGCGCGCAGCGCAGTGAGTAGCGGCCGTCGGGCCCTTCCAGTTCGACAGGCCGCCCGGCGCGCCGAGCAGCGCACCGGGCTGACCAAAGAGCAGTGGCAGCGCAGCGTCGGCCCCTACATCAGCGAGGTCCTCGCGGCGGGCGAGCACCCGATGCTCGCCCGCCGCGTCCTCGAAGCCGCGGAACCCGACCCCGACGCCGAGTTCGAGTTCGGCCTGGACTGCGTGCTCGACGGTCTTGCGGCCCGAGTGGGTCACGGACCGGTCAGTACGCGTACCGGCGCACGGCCTCCGGGCGGATGACCAGGCGGAGCCGGCAGGCTTGGTTCCCCCGTGGGCGAACCGACTCGCCGGGGAACGCAGACGGGAGAGCAGTCGGTGCGACTGCTCTCCCGTCTGCGTGGCGGTTCCGGTCAGCGCACGCCGAACATCCTGGTCGTCGTCTGCTCGATGCGGTTTCCGGCAGTGTCAGCGGCCACCGCGCGCACGGACAGTGCCCCGCCGGGTGGCAGCGACGTCGCGGGCACCGTGCCGCGGCGCACCTGGCCGACGACGGTCGTCGGCACCGGCCGCCAGGTCGTGCCGTTGTCCGCCGACACCTCGAAGGTGAACTCGCGCAACGTCGGCGTTCCGCGCGATTCGAGCAGCGTCGGGCGGATGTCGAACGTCAGCGGTCGGCCCGCGATCGCCTTGCCGTCCAGTTCGAGTTGCGGCTGGTAGTCCAGCACCAGGACGTCCGGCCGGGTGGTTCCGCCGTCCGGGCCCGGCGGGAGCGAGGTGAACGTCCAGCGGCTGTGGGAGGTGTTCGACCACGGGTAGGTGCCCGGTTCGAGTTGGACGGACGCTTCGAGCGTGTACCGGATGTTGCCCGGCTCCGCCTCGAAGAAGCCGCTGAAGGTCGGCAACTCCCCGATGAGATTGCCATCCCGGTACAGCTTCAGGTGCGCCTGCTTCACCGGTGACCCGTCGAGGCGGCCGATGCCCACCCCGTCGCCGTACTGCGATTCGGCTTGGAGCAGGGTGTCGGTGCGGCCGAAGTACGGTACGTGCCGCAACGGCATCAGCCGGTTCACCGAAACCCGCTCGCCGGGCCGGTGCGCCGTCGGCGGTGTGCACAGGTTGATGACCGGTGGGTCGTACGCGGTCACGCAGTGCGTCCAGCGCACGTTCGGACTGGCTGTGACCGCTTCCACGCGTCGTGCCGGCACCTGCAGACCGTGGTAGGTGCGGAACGGGGTCGGGACCATGTCGCTCTCGAACGAGCGGAGTTCGTAGGCGTTGGCGGGTTTGCCGAGCGTGCGGTAGGTGGTGGTCCGCTGCGACAGCTGAGCCACGTCCGTCGCGGTCAGCTGGTGGTGCGGCCGGTCCGGTACGCGGTCGTCGGCGAACACCAGGTCGTAGAGGCTCGGTCGGCCGTCGAGGCCGTCGGCGAGCAGCCGCCACCGCGAGGTCAGGGCGAAGCGGCCCGCGGTGACCGGTTTCGTCGGCTGCACGAACAGGTGGTCGGCCACGTTGGGGTCTCCGGGCGCGTTGCCCTTGAACATGGAGTACATGAAACCGTTGCCGTTCGGCCCGCTGCGGGAGTAGTAGAGGTCCTGCTGCCCGACGCGGGTCGACACGCCGTCGACGCCCGCGGTGGCCGCCACGGCCGGCCGCGCGTCGATGTCGACCGACGTCGCCGCCGTGACGACGACCTCCGGATTGCCCGCCACCGCCAGCGATTCCGGTCCCGCCGCGCCGGCCGGGGTGCGGATCTGCGCGGAGACCTGGTACGGCCCCGGTGGAACGCGGGTGCTGCCGCGACCGTTCTGGTCCAGGTTGATCGTGTAGAACCGGCCGAGCCCGTCGGTGATCGGAAATACGTCCACGGCGCCGTGCGCCCAAGGCGTGCCGTTGCGGTCGACCACGCCGACCGTCAGGTCGTAGTTCTCGGGTTCCTTCTCCAAGCCCACCGGCAGCCGCACCGCGGGAGCCGAGGAACCCCGTGGGGTAACCGACAGCGTGCCGTCGTACTGACCGGGATCACCCAGCCTGGGGTCGAGGGTCACGGTCGTGGTGGCCGTCCCGCCGGCGGGCACGGTGATCGTGCCGGGGGAGACGGTGAGCATCCCCGCGGGAGCCGGTGTGGCGGCGGGGAGGGAGCGCAGCGACGCGTTCAGGTCGACCGTGCGCGGCTGGATGTCCTTGTTGTGGATGGTGATCGTGCGGACCACCGGCTCGCGCTGCGGGAACTTCTGGAGGCCGAAGTCGAGCGTGCCGGGTTCGGCGAGCAGTTGTGCGGTGATCGCCTTGGCCAGGTCCAGGCTGCCCGCGCCCTGGTCGAACGCCGTCAGTCCGGGGTTCGGCAGCGCGGTGGCGGTGCCGATGAGCGCGCCCTTGAGCTGCCGGGCGGTCCAGTCGGGGTGCTGCTGTGCGAGCAGTGCGGCTGCCCCGGCCACGTGCGGCGTCGCCTGGGAGGTGCCCTGGAGCGTGGTGTAGGGCCCCGGCTCGCTGCCGGTCCCCTCGGCGCGGGCCCCGGTGATCGCCTCACCGGGGGCGACCACGTCGGGTTTGAGCCCGGAGCGCCCGAGCGTGGGACCACGGGACGAGAACCAGGCGACCTCGTCGGTCCGCGTCGTCGCGCCGACGGTGAGGGCCGACTCCGCGACGCCGGGTGTGTCCACCGTGTACTGGCCCCAGCCCCGGTTGCCCGCGGCGACCACGAACAGCGCGCCGGAGGTGGCGGAGAGCCGGTCGACCGCGTCGCGGAGCGGGTCGGGTCCTTCGGTCGCCCGGCCGCCCAGGCTCAGGTTGACGATCCTGGCGCCGCGGGCGGTCGCCCACTCCATGCCGGCGATGATCCAGGACGCCTGCCCTTCGCCGTTCGCGTCGAGCACCTTGGCGGAGAGCAGCTTCGCGTTGAACGCCACCCCCTTGCGGGCACCGCCGGCCGCCGCGCCGGTGCCGGCCAGGATCGACGCGACGTGCGTGCCGTGCCCGGCCTGGTCGGCGGTCGTCCCGCTGCCGGTGAAGTCCTCGCTGGTCACCTTGCCCACCAGGTCGGGATGTCCGGCGTCGACGCCGCTGTCCACCACGGCCACCGTGGTGCCCTCGCCGCTGAGGCCTGACGACCAGGCGTCCGGCGCCCCGACGTCGGTGAGGTTCCAGTCGAGCTCGCTCGCCCGCACCTTCCGGTCCAGCCGGATCGACGTCATGCCCGACAGAGCGGAACGCCGACCGTCCGCGCGGCCCGCGAGCTGCGCGCCGAACGCGGCGGCCTCCGCTTTCGGCAGCCGCACCGCGCTCGCCCCGATGGTGGGCAGCTCGCGGACGGCGTGCAGCGCCGGACCGGCGTCCGCGAGCCGGACCCCGTCCGGGTGCCCGACGATCAGCGGCAGGCTGTCGGCCTTGGCGTCGTCGTACCCCATCTCGACCAGTGACGTGACGTCGAACAGTGCCGGATCCAGCACGTCGGGCACCAGGTGGGCGACGTCGCCGGGCACGACGTGCACCCGGTTGCCCTCGCGTCGGGTCTGGAACCCGACCGGGTGGCCGTCCCGCGGCGCGGGAACCACCTGGTACTCCGGGCGGGCGCCCCCCGTCGCGCGCACCTCCACCCGGTCGCCGGTGATCAGGGTGACCGAGGTGCCGGCCGACGCGGGCTCCGGTGCCTCCGCGGGCGCGGCGGACGCCCCGACCGGCACGACCGCCGCCGCCGATATCGCGACCGCGGCGAACATCTTGGGAAATCTTCGACCTGACACGGAATTCCCCCTACGTCCGAAAAGTCGAAAGCATGATCACTTCAACTCTGGCACGGGTCTTCCGTGATGGATCGGGGCCGGCGGGGCGAGACGTGTGATCCGCATCGCAAAACTGGCGATCATCCTCAAGGTCCTGCGGTCATCCGGCGGCAAGGCTTGATCGGATTGGCCTCAGCTAGCCGCTGAACAGCGACGTTGGACCGCCCTGCCCATTCGGCCAGGTCGTTTTTATTCCCCCTCACTCGGCATTCTCGAGTGGCGGATCGTCTTCGCCAGGCGAAGTCGGTCCACCTCGGAAATACGAAACGGAACGGTGCGTCCGGTATTGCCCCGTCGCGTAGTCGGCGCGGCTTCGGTCACGCGGTCGGTTCAGGCGACGAAGACGCAGAACGGGTGGCCGGCCGGGTCCGCGTAGACGCGCAGTGGTTCTTCCGGGTCGTCGCTGCGGTCGGACAGCAGCCGCCCGCCCAGTTCCAGGACGCGGTCGTGCTGCCTGTCGAGGTCCTCGATCGACGCCACCGTCAGGTCCAGGTGCAGTTGTTGCGGCACCGGGCCGGGGTCCGGCCAGCTCGCCTCGGGCAGCGTGTCGACCTGCTGGAAAGCGAGCTGGATGCCGCCCGGATTTCTCAGCACCAGCCAGTCGGAGCCGCGCTCGTCGGCCGCTCCGGGTTCCGGCGGCTCGTCGCCCGTTCGGTAGGCCAGGCCCAGCAGGCGCCGGTAGAACTCCGCCAGCGATCGGGCGTTGGTGCAGTCCAGGACCACCTGACGCAGCACGGGTACTGTCTCCCGCTCGGTCACATTGATCACCTCCACGGCGATTGTGCGCTGTGGACGACAGGATGCGCCAAGTCCCGCATGGTGAATCCTCTGGGTTCGTCGGATGTGGTCGACGGGTTCGAGCGGAGCATCGCTTGGAAGGGCGCGGCGGACACGGCGTTCGAGTGTCGAGCGTGGTGGTCGCGGTTGGAGCGAGGTCTGCGGGATCCCACTTCGGTGCGTGGACACGGCGGGGACGGGGTAAGTCACGGTGATGAGCGAAGAACCACTGGATCTGGGCGCCACCGACCTGACCGCCGAGGAGGAGGAGCGGGTCCGGCGTGAGCACGACCTCGACCGTCCGGAGGAGTTCGACCGGCGCACCGGGGTCGACGAACGAGCGGTGGCCAGGGCCGAGCTGTTGCCCGAGGAGCAGCGGGTGGGCAGCGCCGACCCCGAGGCGCAGGCGCGGGAGGTGTTGCGGGACTCGGAGGTGCGCACCGAAGTGCCCGAGTCCGCGCCGGACACGTTCCGGGAGCGGCGTCCATCGGGGGAGTGAACGCTCACCGCACGGCGTCTCCTGCGCGCTGCGTGACGCCCTGGCCGGAGCCAGGGTATTGAGCGACCGGGGTGGTCGACGCCTGCGGAGGCTGGTCAGCGGAGCAGATCCGCCGGCACGCGTAGATCCTCGTGTTCGTAGAGGGCGCTCACGGCAGCGGGATCGTCGGTGGCGCACACGTCGGCGAGCTCATCGAGCAGAGCGTCGTAGTCCGCACCGGTCTTCCCTGCGTAGGCATCGGTCATGCGCCCCCACTCGTCCCACGGAAGGACCTCGACCTTGTTCAACGCGGCGAGGTCCTTCACGGCGTTGCCGCGGATCTCGGCCGGTCCCCAGTTCTCGGTTCCGTGGACGCCGAACCGGGAAGCGTCGATCTCGCCACGCCGGTAGGCACTCCACGCCTCGCCGCCAGTGAGGAATTCCCCTGGGCGCAGGTCGTGCGGGTGGGGCAGCACGGTCTGCCCGAGGATCTCCGAGTCGACGCGGATCCAGCGCGAGCTGCTGTCGTCCCAGTACTCCGTGATCCAGTGGTCGAGCCCCTGGCCGCGCTGGAAGTAGGTGGCGAAGCCGCAGCGGGCGCGGGCCGCGATTCCGCGGTGGCGCAGCAGCGCGCAGCTCAGCACGGCGAAGTGCCGGCAGGTGCCCACCACGCGCTTGTCCGGTTCGCGGGCAGTGGTCAGCGGTGCCGGGTCCAGCGCGAGCAACCGCTGCACCAGCGAACTCGCGGGCCGGATCTGGTTTTCGTCGAAGCGATCGGCAGGCAGGTCCAGCGTCTGCGCGCCGGTGGGTTGGATCACCAAGTCGTGGACTGGCAGGCAGATGCTCAGAGGATCGGCGGCGATCGATTCCAGGGCGAGCGGATCTACGCCGTCGAGGCTGGTGAGCGGTCCGGGGCGTGCGTAGTCGATGACTTCTACCATGCGGCACGATCATAGGCGGTCGACGACCGGCGTGGTCGCACTATTGCTTGATCGAGCTGCCGCCGGGCCGCTCGATCGTCTCTCCAGGATTGGCTTCAGGGCGCGATATTCGATGATTCGTCCTCAAAGGACTGTCCACTCGCAGTGCGACGGACCCACCGGTCACGAGCCGTCGGTCCTGGTGGGGTTCGTAGCGGTGACGAGGACGCGTCTGACGGAGGGCATCCCCGCGAGGGCGGTACGTGCCTCGGCTTGCATCAGGGTCAATCCGGGATCGTCGGACGGGCCGGCGTCCAGCGCTGCCTCGTAGACGGCTTGCCGGCGCTGTTCCCACGCGGGCCGTTCGGCTACGTCCACGTCGGTGAACCCGGCGTCGCGCAACACTTGATCGCAGCGCAGGGTCGCGAACCTCTCCGCGACGTCCACGTCGCCTGGGGTGCGGGCTTCCCAACAGGTCAGCACGAGTCGGCCGCCGGGGCGCAGCACACGCCGCAGTTCCCGCGCGGCACGGTCGCGGTCCTCGGTGAACTGGAACGCATCCACGCACATCACCGCGTCGGCCATGCCCTTGTCCAGTCCGGTGTCCGCCAAGTCCCCGACCACGAAACGCGCGGTGGACCCCAGACCGAACGCGTCGCGTCGTCGTGATGCGGACGCGACCGCGACCGGCGAGCCGTCGACACCGCACAACGTGGCACCGACTCGACGTGCCACCCACATCCCCGGCCCGCCCCGCCCACAGGCCACGTCCACCAGGCGTCCACCGGGCCCGGGGCGGACGGCCGACGCGATCTCCTCGAGGCCGGACATCGGCACGAAGGAGAACGGTTCCACCTCCGGCGGCAGGTCCGCGTCCAGCAGTGGCGGGAACGCCCGGCGCAGCCACTCCGACCGCTCCGAGACCAGGAAGACCTCATCGAACGTTTCAGGCAGGTCGCTCATCCCGCCACCGTAGGGCGCGCCGATCCGATCCGTTGCGCCCCGGGTTGATTCCAGCTCGCGGCGCATTGAGCGCAGTCGAGGGTGCATTACGTCGGATGGGTCCGCAAATGTGCGCGTACAAAGCTTCATCCTGTTGGTCTATCGCAGCCGGGGGCATTCGGCTCTACGGTGAGAATCGTACGGAGGATGGTCCTACCGGTAACCGTCCGAGTGCCGATTCCCCTTTTCGAGATGAATGCCCTGTGGCAGTGGTCGGCTGCCGCGGTCGAGTCCTGCGCAGGTTCGACCGTGCCTGCCGAACGACGCTCCCGATCGGTGTCGGCACTGCTCTGCCACGTCGGCGAAGAGGTGCTACCTCACCTCGCCAGAAATCAGACCGGAAGTCCGGGCGCTTCGTGCGTTCCCGGAACTCCGCTCCGCCCATTTCCCGGTGCGACGCGAGAAGGAATGAGCACGATGAAACGATTTCGGACGCCCTTGACCGCCATCGGTGCAGCCGTGGTGGCACTCGCCACGACCGTGGTGGTCACCCAGAGCGGTGTCAGTGCGGCTCAGCCCGCCATCCAGGCGGACCAGGCGGTCGCCCACCTGCACGCGCAGGTGGACCTGCCGAACGGTGTCTGGACGGACACGCCGCTGACGGTCGCGCTGCCGTTCTCCGGTACGTACGAACTCGACGCGGACGTCCGCGGACGCCTCTCCGGCGTCCCCTCCGTCAACGCGTACATCACCGCCCGGCTGTGGAACGCCACGACCAACACGCCTGTGCCGGAGAGTGAACGGCTGATCAACCAGATCATCGACCACAACGTCGGCGACGCCCTGACCGGCAGCAACCAGACCGCGCCGATCAGCGAAGTGATCCGCGTGAACGGGCCGACGACCATCCGGCTCCAGGCTCGGCGGGTCGACGCGGCAGGGGCGGCGACGGTCGCGCAGATCTACTCGGACGGCGCCGGCTACACCTCGCTCCGCTTCGACCGGGTCGCGCCCTGACGACCCGACAAAGTGAGGACCGACGGGTGGTCCCGCTCCGGATTTCCGGGGCGGGCCCGCTCGTCGTCGATCGCGGAGGAGGAGATGACGTAGGAGAAGGCCGGAACTCCGGATCGCCATCCTCGACGCAGAACCGCTGCGGGAGTCAGCTTCGACTGCGCGGAGAGCCTCGACGGTGACGGAGGCCAAGGGTGGCGCGTTCTGATCCCGGTTCAACTCGATGGCCTCGTCGCAGAGGTGTACCGCGTCCAAATCGTAGCCCGAGCCTGTTCCTTGTTCCCTTCCTGGCCGAACTTCCGGGCTACCGCGAAAAGCGCTTGGACCTGTTCGACGGCCGGTAAGTCGTTGTCCCGGTCGAGGGCCGTTCCAGTGCACCAGGCCGAAGCTTCGGACGGCGTCCGTCGATGGGGGTGGCCTGGTGCGCCCCGAAGGGATGGGGCTCGCCCATCGGGGGATGTCGGGCGATTCCGCTTGAACAGACCAGCCGGAACTGCTATCCCGCTAGGGTGTCCGGCGGAGGAAGCGAGATGGCGGTGGAGTTCCGTCTGCTCGGCGCCATCGAGGTACGGGTGGACGACCGGCCGGTCGACATCGGTCCGGCCCGGCAGCAGTGTGTGCTGGCGGCCTTGCTGGTCGACGCGAACAACGCGGTGTCGATCGACCAGCTCGTCGATCGCGTGTGGGGCCGGCACCCGCCGTTGCGGGTTCGCGGTGCCCTGCACTCGTACCTGGCTCGTCTGCGCCGCGCGCTGGCGGACGTGCGGGACTTCGGCATCGTCCGACGATCAGGCGGTTACGCACTCACCGTCGACGAGGGGACGGTGGACCTGTGCCGCTTCCGCCGCCTGCTCGACGAAGGCCGTGCCACCGACGACGACAGCCGGGCCTTGGAACTGTTCTCGAACGCGCTGCGACTCTGGCGGGGAGAGCCCTTCACCGGGTTGGACACCCCCTGGCTGGCCGGCGTCCGCGCCTCCGTGGACAAGGAACGACAGGCGGCCGAGCTGGACCACGCCGACATCGGACTGCGCCAGGGCCGACACGCGGAACTGTTGGCCGCACTGCACGAACGAGCCGCTGAACGGCCCTTGGACGAGCGGCTGGCCGCACAGTTGATGCTCGCGCTGTACCGCAGTGGCCGCCAAGCCGACGCGCTCGACCACTACCACCGGACACGTCTGCGCCTTGCCGACGAACTCGGCACCGACCCCAGCCCTCCGTTGCGGGAGCTGCACCACCGGATCCTGACCGGGCACCCGCGGCTCGACGGCCACCCCGGCACGGTCGTGTCCGTGCGACCGCCGACACCACGGCAACTGCCGGCGGCACCGCGGTTGTTCACCGGTCGGGCCGACGAACTCGCCGCGCTCACCGCGACGCTCGACACCACGGCGAACCTGGCCGCGCCGATGGTGGTCTCGGCGATCGGCGGGGCGGGTGGGATCGGCAAGACCTGGCTCGCCCTGCACTGGGCGCACCAGCACCTCGCGCGGTTCCCGGACGGGCAGCTGTACGTCAACCTCCGGGGCTTCGACGTTTCGGAACCGCCACTGCACCCGGCCGCCGCAGTGCGGGGCTTCCTCGATGCCCTGGGCGTGGACCCGGCGGCGATCCCCCTGGACCTCGACGCGCGGACCGCGTTGTACCGGAGCCTGGTGGTGGGCAGGCGAATGCTGGTCCTCTTGGACAACGCCCGCGACAGCGCCCAGGTCGAACCCTTGCTGCCCGGTGGCAAGTCGTGCACGGTGCTGGTCACCGGCCGGCACCGGTTCGCCGGACTGATCACCGCGCACGGAGCCGCCCGGCTGGACGTGGGTGTGCTCGACGACTCCGAAGCCCACGAACTCCTCGCCCGCCACCTCGGTCCGGACCGGGTGGCCGCCGAACCCGACGCGGTGGCGGAACTGCGGGCGCGGTGCGCGGGTCTGCCGCTGGCGTTGCGCATCGTGGCCGCCCGCGCCGCAGCCAACCCCGGCTTCCCACTCGCCGTGCTCGCCGACGAGTTGCGCGAGTCCTCGGCGCGGCTGGACGCCCTCGACGCCGGCGAGCTCACCGCCGACCTGCGGACCGTGTTGTCCTGTTCCTACCGCGCGTCGACCGCGGAGGCGGCGTCACTGTTCGAGCTGCTGGGTCTGATGCCCGGACCGGACATCAGCCTGCCCGCCGTCGCCGCACTGGCCGCACTCCCGACCGCCCGCGCAGGTGCACTCCTGCGTGAACTGGAGGCTCTGTACCTGGTCTCCCAGCACACCCCTGGCCGCTACCGGATGCACGACCTCGTCCGCCTCCATGCCGCCGAACAACAGCGAAGCAGCCGAGCCGACTGCGAAGCCGTACGCACCGCCGCGTTGCGCCGGCTCGTCGACTTCTACCTCCACACCGCCTACGCCGGCGAACGCCTGCTGTACCCACACCGCCAACCCCTCCGGCTGGGGCGGCCCGCCGAGGGGTGCAGCCCGACGCCGCCAAGTGACGCTGCCTCGGCGATGGCCTGGTTCGACGCCGAACACCTGTCCCTGCTGGCTGCGCAGAACGTCGCCGCACAGCAAGGGCTGCCCGAGGCCGTATGGCAGCTGGCCTGGTCGTTGAACAACTTCCACCGGCAGCGAGGGCACGTCCACGACGACGTGAGCGTCTGGCGGGCGGGGCTCGACGCGGCAATGGCAGCGGGTGATCCGGTCGCACGCGCCCGGGCACACCGCTGTCTCGCCCATGCCTACGCCCGGACCGGACAACACGACCAGGCCATCGCCCACGCCCGAGACGCCCTCATCCCGGTTGGCCGAGCCGACTCCGCCGGGCAGCCGCGAACCCGCCACGCGCTGTGGCCGGCACAAGCCGATCACGGCGACATCCGACAAGCGTTGGGCTACGTCACCCAAGCCCTGCACCACTACCGGACCCACCCGGATCCCTTGTGGGAAGCCGACATGCTCGACGCGATGGGGTACTTCTCAGCCCTGCTGGGAGATCTGTCACAGGCCCGCGACCACTGCGAAGCCGCCCTGCACCTGTTCCGCCGACACCACGACCGCGTGGGCGAAGGCGCCGCGCTGGACACCCTGGGCTACATCGCCCACCACTCCGGCCTGCACGCCCACGCCCAGGACTACTACCACCAGGCCCTCGACCTCCGTCGCGACATCGGGAACACCTACGCGGAAGCCGACACGCTCAGCCGCCTCGGCGACGTTCTCGCCGCCACCGGTCAGCGCGCTGAAGCCCGGAACACCTGGGATCGCGCCCTCGGCCTCTACCGAGCACAACACCGCACCACGCACGCCGACCGCATCCGGCAACGTCTGGCCACGCTCGACCAGACCTGACCTGACCACCACACCCGGACGACCCGGCGCTGACGGGCATCCGCTGCCCGCCAACGCCGGGTCGGCGGTCAAGCGCGAGCCGGGAGCGTGCCCGCGACGAGGTCGTTCACCCACGGCAGGACGGCGTCCCGGACGTTGACCGCACGGGGGAGCAGGCCGTTGGCGGTGAGCAGGTCGGCCGCGCGCTGCTGCTCCTCCAGGAACGTGTCGTCGACCGGGTTCACGCCGAACGGTCGGTTGCGCAGTGCGCGTTCCCAGGCGTCGAGGTCGGCGTCCTCGCCCCGGGCGACCGCGTCGTCCACGAAGTACTGCGCGGCGGCGCGCGGGTTGTCGGTGATCCACCGGTCGGATTCCTGCAACGACTCGACGATCGCGGCCAGTTCCGCCCGGTGGGTCTCGGCGAAGTCGCGGCGGGTGAACCACAGCGACGGGTGGCTGAACAGCCCTTCGGTCCGCACCAGGGTGCGCACCCCGGTCCGCGCCTCCACCCGGTCCAGATCAGGGTAGGAGCCGGTCCACGCGTCGATCCGGCCGTCGAGGAACAGCTGCGCCGCATCGGCCCCGGTGTTCACCGGTTCGACGTCCGCCCAGGTCAGCCCCGTCTGGTCGAGTGCGAACAGCAACAGCGTGGTCTGCCACGAGCCGTGCGCGATGCCGACCCGGCGGCCGCGCAGGTCGGCGACCTGCCTGATCGGCGAGTCCGCCGGCACCACGAGCCTGCCGTTCTCGGTGCGCGGACCGGACACCCCGAGGTAGACGACGTCGCGGCCGGCGCCCAGCGCGGTGATCGGCGGGGTGAAGCCGGTGCCGATGACGTCGTAGCCGCCGTCGGCGAACAACTGGTCACTGTGGACGCTCGGCAGCCCCGACCGCGGGTCCGGCCGGTCACCCTGTGGCAGCGCCCGGAGGTCGACCCACGTCACGTCCGGCAGCCTGCGCTCCAGGATGCCGGTGTGCCGCAGCACGAACAGCGAGTTGTTGTGCGGGAAGAACCCCACCCGAACGGTCATCACGGACCTCCATACGAGTTCGGCGAAACCCCGGCGCCCCCGCGCCGGGTGATGTCGGAAATTCGGGACTACTGCGAGGGCAGCAGCAGCGCGGCGACCCGGTCCACCCGGGCCAGCGCCTGTTCGACGAACCAGCGGACGCGGTCGTCGGTGATCAGTTCGGGAGTCGCCCGCAGCGTCAGCGCGGCATAGCTGAAGCCGTCCGCGTCCAGGACCGGCACCGAGACCGACCGGACGCCGGTCTCGCTCTCCCCGTCGTTGACCGCGTAGCCCGCTGCCCGCACGCGGACCAGTTCCGCGCGCAGTTCGGCGCGGTCGCCGATGGTCCGGTCGGTCGGCCGGACCAGGTCGGGCAGCGCGTCCAGGTCGTCCTCACCCGGTGGCGCCCATGCCAGCAGCACCTTGCCCATGGCGGTGGAGTGCAGCGGCGCGCGGATGCCGTCCGAGGACTCCGCGCCGACCATGCCGCCGATCAGCACGAGCGCGTCGTGCCCGCTGCGGACCGAGATGCTGGCGGAGGCCTTGGTGGTGCGGGCGAGCCGGGCGAGGACCGGCTCTAGGCGGTGCAGACCGTTCTGGAAGTAGTGCAGCTGGCCCAGTTCCGCGACGCTCGTGCCGAGCCGGTAACGCGCGGTGGCCGGGTCGCGCTCCAGGAACCCGGCGGCGACCAGGGTGAGCACCAGCCGGTGCGCGGTGCTGATCGGCAGGCCCATGGCCTTGGCGATGTCCGTGACGCCCAGCTCCGGCCCGTGGTGGCGAAAGCACTGCAGCACGCCGAGTGCGCGCTGCACCGCCTGCGCACCCGGCGGGGCCGCGCTCGTCGCCATCAACGCTCTCCCGGTCCTCGGCCGCCGGTCGGGCTACGCACTCAGCGTCACCGGCCCGGCCTGCCCGCGCTCCCCGAGCCTGCCCCGCAGCAGCGGCAGCACCCCCTCGGCGACCCGGTACGCCTCCTCCAGGTGCGGCCCGCCCGCCAGGATGAACGAGTCCACGCCGAGGTCGATCAGCTCGTCCAGCCGCTGCGCCACCTGTTCGTAGCTGCCGACCAGGCCGAACGCCGGACCCGGCCGCATCAGCGCCAGCCCGGCGAACACGTTGGGCTGCACCTCGAAGTCGCGGAAGCCGGTGAACGACCCCGGCTGGAAGCCGACCGCCCGGCGCACGCCGAACGAGTCACCGCCGTCCCGGGAGAGCTGCGCCCGGACCGCCTCCGGCCGCACGTGCTGCCAGCCGCGTTCGATGTCCGCCCACGCCTCCCGCTCGGTCTCCCTGGCCAGCACGTCGACCCGGACCGCGAACTTCGGCGCCGCGCTGCGTGCGCGGACCGCGTCGAACTTCGCCCGGAGCGCCTCGAACGGCTCCAGCCAGGACAGGTAGTAGTCGGCGTGCCGACCGGCCGCCTCGATGGCCGCCGGGGACGAGCCGGAGAAGTACACCTCCGGGAACGGCAGCCCGGCGAGCGGTCCGGGCAGCCCGCCGCCCTCCACCCGGTAGAACCGGCCGTCGAAGTCGAACGGCCCGCCGTCCCACACCCCGCGCAGCACGTCCAGGAACTCCGACGTGCGGGCGTACCGGTCGTCGTGCGCGACCTTGTCGCCCCACCAGAGCTGTGGGGCCCCGCCGCCGCCGGTGATGATGTTGTACGTCACCCGTCCCGCCGAGGCGCGGTGCAGGCCGGCGGTCATCCGTGCGGCCTGCACGGGGTTGAGGAAGCCGGGCTGGAACGCGACCATGAACTTGTACGTCTTGGTTTCCCTGGCCAGCGCGGACGCGACCGCCCACGGGTCGTCGGTGCCGGGGAACGACGGCAGCAGCCCGCCGTGGAAACCGAGGCCCTCCGCGGCCCGTGCGGTCTGCACGAGGTAGTCGAGCAGGCCGTAGCCGTCCGGTTCGCCGTCCCGGATCCCCGGCGTGATGCTGTCCGGTCCCGGCGGCGCCCAGTCGCCGCGGGACTGCCGGTGCGCGGTGCGCAGCGACACCGGGTCGCCCGCCATCCCGATCCGCCACCAGATGTCGATCGTCATGTCATGCCCTCCCTGCGAGCAGCGGACGCACGTGCTGCGCGATCCGCAGCGCTTCTTCCAGCCGGGGTTCGGCGGCGAGGAAGAAGGTGTCGAAACCCCGCTCCCGGTACGCCAGGATCTGGTCCGCCACCTGCGCGTACGTGCCCCGCAGGCCCGACGTGCCGGTCAGTTCCGCCTCGTCCTCACGGGTGTGCACGGTGGCCTGCAACGCCGGCCGGACCCGTTCGCCGAGCCGGGCGACGTGCCGGTCCAGCTCGTCGTCCGGAGCGAGGTCGAAGACGTGCACGTCGGCGTGTTCGGCGGACAGCGCCAGTGCCTCGTCGGAGGTGCCGGACAGGTACACGGTGGGGAACGGCAGCCCGGCCAGCGGCCCGGTGAACCCGCCCTTGACGACCTCGTAGAACCGGCCGGTGAAGTCCACGTCCTGCCCGTGCCACACCGCTTTCGCCACGGTCAGGAACTCCGCCGCCCGCGCGTACCGGTCCGCGCCGGTGACGAAGTCGCCCTGGGTCCGCTGCACGCGTTCGTCCAGGTCCACCTCCAGCCGCCAGCCCAGCCGCCCGCCGAAGGCCCGTTGCAGCGTCGCCGACAGCTTCGCGGCGTACACCGGAGTCGCGATCCCGGCCGGGAACCCGGCCACCACTTCGAGGAACCGGCTGTCCCGGCCGAGTGACCCGGAGACCACCAGCGACTCCTCGCCGTGCGGGTCGTACGGCACGTACACGCCGGCCAGCCCGCCCAGTTCGGCCGCGCGGGAAATCTGGTGCAGGTAGTCGAACGGGGTGAACGCGGGTCCACCGGCCCGGCCGTCCCGGACGGACGCGGGTAGCGACGGTGCGGGATCCCAGCCACGGGAACGGTTCCCCCGGCCGTCACCGCGGGTGGGGATGGTCCAGATGATCCGTGGTTCCCGCCGGGGGACCTGCCGGGGCGCTCGCCGGGGCGCGCTCACCGGCCCTCCTCCAGCAGCGCCACGGCCTCGGCCAGCGGCTCGTGCGCGGCCCACGCGCGGATGTCCACGTCCTGCGCGAGGAACCCGTGCACCAACAGGAAGTCCTTCTGGCGGGTGAGCAGGTCGAGCCGCTCGGCCGACAGGTCGGGGTGCAGCGACTTGTGGAACCCGTCCCGGTAGGCGGCCACCACGCCCTCGGCGCCTGACCTGGTCTCCCTGGCCAGGATCTCGCGCACCCGGTCGAGGTTGCCCGCCGCCCAGTCCGCCGCGCGCAGCGTCTGCGCCAGGAACCGGACCACCAGGTCCGGCCGCTCGGCCAGGATCCGCTCGTGCACGGTGATCGGCCGGGGCGTGCCGTTGTTCACCCGGAACCTCCGGTCGGCGAACGAGTCCAGGTCGATCCCGATCACCAGACCGTGCGCTGCGGCCTGTTCGGCGGCCTGGGCGCCCTTGATGTAGACGGCGTCCACGTCACCCCTGGCCAGTGCTTCGACCCCGAACAGCGAGCCACCGCCCCGATCACCGGGCCCCACGTCACCCTGCCCGGTGGGGACCTCTGTGAAGACGACGTCCGAAGTGGACAGACCGACGGTGCCGAGCGCACCGGCGAACCCGTGCAGCGCCATCGCACGCGGGAAGCTGCGGGCGCGATCCGCCGCCAGTGCGGGCAACGCGACGCGCCGGCCCGCCAGGTGCTCCGGCGAGGTGATGCCCGAGTCCGGGCGGACCACGATCACCTGCGACTCGTCGATCCAGGTCAGCCCGATCAGCCTGGTCGGCGCGCCCTCGGACTTCGCGACCAGCGCGGGCACGTTGCCGCCCTCCCGGAACAGCCCGACCAGCCGGTGGTCGAAGTGCCGGGCGGCGATCTCCGGCGCGGCGTCCTGCAGCACGCCGACGTCCAGGCCCTCGGCCGCGAACTCCTCGGCCAGCCAACCGAGGTTGTAGGCGAGGCCGCTGGCCGTGGGCACCGGGCAGCGGGTGTACCAGATCCGGTTCTGCTCAAGCGTTCGCGTGCTCATCAGTGCTCCTGGGAGAACGGTCGGGGGTGACCCCGAGTGCGGCGAGGTAGCCCTTGCGGTGGGCGATCACCGCGTGGTCGTCGCGGTCTCGCGGCCGGTCGACGTCGATCCGCCGGTCGAGGGCGAAACCCCCGTCCCGCAGCACGATCGCGCGGTCGGCCAGCAGCAGCGCCTCGTCCACGTCGTGGGTCACCAGCAGCACCGCCGGGCGGTGCCGGGCGCACAGCTCGGCGACGAGTACCTGCATCTGCAGGCGGGTCAACGCGTCCAGCGCGGCGAACGGCTCGTCCAGCAGCAGCAGCTCCGGCTGCCGGACCAGCGCACGGGCGAGCGCGACCCGTTGCGCTTCGCCACCGGACAGCGTGGCGGGCCAACTCCGTGCCTTGTCCGCGAGACCGACCTCGGCCAACGCGGCGAGCCCCGGGGCGCGTGCCGCCTTGCCGCGCTGGCCGATCGTGACGTTGGCGAGTACCCGGCGGGCCTGCACCAGGCGCGGCTCCTGGTAGACGACCGTGCGCACCCGGGGTACCAGCACGGTTCCCGCGTCGGCGCGTTGCAGCCCGGACAGCAGCCGCAGCAAGGTCGTCTTGCCGGTACCACTCGGCCCGAGCAGCGCGACGAACTCGCCCGGCGCGATGTCCAGGTCGATCCCGTCCAACACCTGTTTCGGCCCGAAGCTCTTGCGGATGCCGCGCAACCGCACCACCGCGTCGGCGCCGCTCATCCGCTCGCCGTCCCGTGCCGCCGCCACGGCATGGCGGTCCGCTCGACCAGTCTGATCACCAGGTCCACCCCGATCCCGATCAACGCGTAGATCACGATGCACAGCACCATGTAGTCGTTGCGGTAGTACTGCTGCGCGAGGGTGACCAGGTAGCCGATCCCCTCGGTGGCGCCGACCTGCTCGGCCGCGATCAGCCCGACCAGGCTGATGCCGAGGCAGATCCGCAGCGCCATCAGGATGTTCGGCAACGCGCTCGGCACGATCACACCCAGCGCCAGCCGGAAGCCGCGCAGTCCGAACCCGCGCACCGCCTCGATCACCTTGCGGTCCACCGAGCGCACGCCCAGGTAGGTGTAGGCGTACATCGGCGAGGCGGAGGACACGGCGATCAGCGCCACCTTGAACGCCTCGTCCACGCCGAACCACGAGATGAACAGCGGCACCAGCGCGAGGAACGGCACCACCCGGATGATCTGCACGGTCGCGTCGACCAGTTCCTCGCCCAGCCGGGTCAGTCCGCTGACCAGGCCGAGGACCAGGGCGGTGCTCACCCCGATGCCGACACCCAGCCCGGCGCGCCGGAACGACGCCAGCCCGTAGTCCCACAACTGCCCGGTGTTCACCAGTTCCCAGAACGCCCGGACCACCTGCCCTGGTGAGGCCAGGACCTCGGTGGACACCAGGCCGTGCGTGGTCGAGTACCACCACGCCACCAGGATCAGGGCGGGCACGCTGCCCCGGAGCACCAGCGACAGCAACCGGTTGCGCGACCTGGTGCCCAGGAACTCCGGTGTTTCCAACGCGGTCACCGCCGGGGCGGCGCGGACCGGTGCCATGGTCATTTGCGGTCACCCCAGTCGTAGAACGCCTTCTTCGGGTCGGCGCTGGCCGGCAGCACCTTGTTCTCGACGAACACCGCCGACACGCCGTCGAGCCTGGCCTCGTCCCCGGGCTGCGGCAGGCGCAGCACGTTGTCGTAGCGGCCGGTGGCGATGTTGTTCTCCAGCTGCAAGCCGGTCGCCGCCGCCGGTCCCTGGGTGGCGAAGACGTTCTGGAACTTCTCCGGCTCCGCCTTCTCCTGCTCGTCCAGTTCGGACAGGACCTGGATCAGGGTGCGGACCACGTCGGGGTTCCTGGCGAGCAGGTCGGTTCGGGCCACGAACATGTTCAGGTCGTCCGACGGCAGGTCCCGGCCGCGGGACACCACCCTGGCGCCCTTGGCCACGGCCTGCGGGAAGGCCCGCACGATGGCCACCCACGCGTCCACCTGCCCGGTGGTGAACGCCGAAGCGGCCTGGTCCTGTTGCAGGTACACGCGCTGCACCTGATCTGCCGGGATGCCCGCCTGCTTCAGCGCGAGCAGCAGCAGGTACTCGCCGCGCCCGGCCTTGTTCACCGCGACCCGCTTGCCTCGCAGGTCTGCCACGGTCCTGATAGGACTGTCCGGCGGCACGATCAGGCCATCGCCCGCACCGGCGCGCGGATCGGTCACCACGTCCTTCACCGCGACGATCTTGATGTCGTCCGAGGTCGCGAGGTAGCCGAGCGCGGGGGAGAAGGCGCCCTCGGCGAAGTTCACCGCGCCGGAGTGGATCGCGTCGGTGGTCGCGGTGAACGAGGCGTACGTCCCGCCCCACTCCACCTTCGCGTTCAGCTTGGCCAGCGGGCCGTCGAAGCTGTTGTGCTTCTTGGCGTACGCGAGCGGCCCGTAGTTCCCGGGGTCGACCAGCCTGACCACCACCGGCCCGGACCCGGCGTCCGCCGAGCCGCCGCACGCGGCCAGTGCCGCCATGAGCACTGCTGCGGCGCCGACGGCGGCCATCCGGGATATTGTGGAGTGCGCGAAAAAACCCATGAGCGTGCCTGCCAACCCTTGCTGCAAGGAATCAGGGGAGCGAAGAAGAGGTCGCCGAATCCCCGCGGACCCGTGGTCGGGCGCGGTCTACCGGCCGAAGATGAAAGCGGCGTCGCTCAGCGCGACGGACACAGCGCGCTGGCGACCCGGAGCAGGTCGACGTGCTGACGAGTGGTCAGCCGGGGCAGCCTCATGACCGGAACGCTAGGGACGCCGTCGGGAGCCCGTCAACCGCGACGGCCGCGTTCCCGTATTGTGGAAATAGCTCTGACCAGGGGATTCTTTGTCCGATTACACTGGGATCTTCCACATCGTGGTAGCGGAGCGGTGCACGCGCCCGCCGCGCGGCTCCGCCACCGGCGTGTCCGAATGCGGCCGGCGGGTCGGGCTCGGGCAGTCGAGACTGCCTGCATGGACAAAGATCCGCGCGAGTTGCTCGACCGCACCGCAGCGCATGCCGCTGAATTCCTGGCCGGCTTGGCCACCCGGCCGGTTTCTCCCGGGGCGGATTTGGGGCGGCTGCGGGAAACGTTGGGGCGGTCGCTGCCCGAGGACGGCGTGGACGACGTCCGGGTCATCGACGAATTGGTGCGGGACACCGCTGACGGTCTGTTGGGCAGTGCCGGCGGGCGGTTCTTCGGCTGGGTGATCGGTGGCGGTGTGCCGGCCGCGCTGGCGGCGGACTGGCTCACCGCGACGTGGGACCAGAACGCCGCCATGTACGCGTGCGGTCCGGCCGTGGCGGTGATCGAAGAGGTGACCGGCGAGTGGTTGAAAGAACTGTTGGGGTTGCCGGGGGAGGCCTCGTTCGGGTTCACCACGGGCGCGCAGGCGGCGCACCTGACCGCGTTGGCCGCCGCACGCCACAAGCTGCTCGCCGACCGGGGGTGGGACGTGGAGCGGCGGGGTCTGGCCGGCGCCCCGGTCGTGCGGGTGTTGACCTCGGGGCGGCAGCACGCGTCCGTCGAGCGTGCCGTGCGGCTGCTCGGCCTGGGCACCGACCAGCTGCGGTCGGTGGGGTCCGGTGCCGACGGTCGTATCGACCTGGCCGCTCTGGAGCGGGAGCTCGCGGCGACCGACGCGCCGACGGTGGTGTGCCTCCAGGCCGGCGAGATCAACACCGGGCTGTTCGACCCGTTCGGTGAGGCTTGCGCACTGGCGGCGGCACGCGGTGCGTGGGTGCACGTCGACGGCGCCTTCGGGTTGTGGGCGAACGTCGGCGCACGGCACCGGCACCTGTTGGACGGCGTCGACCGCGCGGATTCGTGGACCGCCGATGGGCACAAGTGGCTCAACGTGCCGTTCGACTCCGGGTTCGTCTTCGTCCGGCACCCGTCCGCACACCGTGATGCGCTGTCGACGCGTGCGAGCTACCTGGTGCACGCCGCCGATACCGCCTCGGGAACGGGAGTGACGCCGGCCCGTGACCAGTTGGACTGGAATCCCGAGTGGTCCCGCCGTGCTCGGGCGGTGCCGGTCTACGCAGCCGTCCGGGCCCTGGGGCGTCGGGGGATCGCGGAGATGGTCGACCGTTGTGTCGATCACGCGCGACGGCTGGTGGCCGGGATCGGTGAACTGCCCGGCGTCGAAGTGCTCGCCCGGCCGGTGATCAACCAGGGTCTGGTGCGGTTCCTGGCCGCAGACGGAGACCACGACGCCCACACCGACCGGGTCATCGACCGCGTCCAACGTGACGGTGTGGCGTGGTTCGGCGGCACGACGTGGAACGGTATGCGCGCCATGCGGATCTCCGCGGTCAACTGGCGGACCGATGCCCACGCCGTCGACCTCGCCATCGGCGCCGTCGCGCGCAGCCTGACCGCCGACCCGCTGACCGCGGTCACCGACCACGCGAACCTCGGCGTGCACCGCCGCTCTGCCGCCAGTCGACCAGGAAAGCCTTGATGGCTCGGGCCATGGCTTCCGGGGCGTCGTCGTGGATCCAGTGGCCGGCGTCCGGGAAGCGGACGAGGCGGGTGTCGGCGCGGCGGACGGTCATGGCTTCGGCGAGGCCCGGTGGCAGGAGGGGACTGTGGGCGCCGTGGAGGACCAGTGCCGGGCAGGTGGAGGCGAGCCAGTCGGGCCACCAGTCGCCTACACAGGCTTCCTGGACGGCCATCATGTCGTTCCAGTCGAACAGCAGGTGCCAGTGGTCGTCCTCCTGCACGGCGCTGTGCATGAAGTAGGTGCTGTCCGGGACGTGGGCGGTCATGGCGTCGGCCAGGGCTTCGCGGGTGGGCGCGGTGGTGGGCCAGTCGCGGACGTCGAGGACCGGGTGGGGGATTTCGGGGGTTCGCATGAGGGGGCCCACGTCTTCGATGATCAGCGCGGAGACGAGGTCGGGGTGGCGGGCGGCCAGTTGGTAGGCGGTGATGCCGCCCGACGAGTGGCCCAGCACGACCACCGGTCCCGCGCCCAACCGGGACAGCAGGGACGCGGCGTCGTTCACGAAGTCGTCGCGGGTGTAGGTGGGGGTGTGGTCGCTCAGCCCGTGACCTCGTTGGTCGGGGGCGATGATCCGGGCGTGGCCGTCCAGGTGAGCGGCCAGGGTGGTGAAGACCGATCCTCGGCCGAAGCTGCCGTGGAGGGCCAGGACCGGCGTGCCCACGCCACCGAAGTCGGTGTACGCGATGGTGTGGTGCGCGATTTTGACGGACGAGCGCTGCATCGTCCGAAGGGTACGGCGGGTGTGCGGTCGGCCCCGAGCCATTTCCGGTGACGGGTGGAGGTCGGGGCCGTGCCGGACTCGCTAGGCCACCAGCGTCCGGTAGGGGCGGACGATGTTCTCGATGAAGCCGTCGAGTTCCGCGTCCACCTCCGCGCCGTTCGGGTCGTCCAGTTCGTTGTCGATGGCGTGGACGCGGCCGGCGACGCTGTCGTGGACCCGGAGCTTGCCGTAGTCGTCCACCACGTAGAGGGAGTTCGCCACGACGCTGGGCAGCCTGTGGTCGTCGGACACCGTGATGGTGATGTCCGGCTCGGTGATCTGGATCCGTGGCGGTTGGGCGCGGGCACCGAGGCGAGCCGAACGCACTTCGGTGGACGCCCGGACGTGGATCAGGTGGCACGACGAGAGCACGGCTTCGCCGAACACGTTCAGCGCCTTGATCACGTCCGAGCGCGCGAACTCGACCAGCGTGATCGCGGAGGTGGCGCGGTTCTTCCACACCCGCTGCGCCAAGGCGTCCAGCGCGGGGCGCAGGTTCTCCTCGTTCGACACCCGGAACGCGCCGCCCACGTCGGCCGTGAAGCCGCGTCCACGGTCCTCGTTGAGCATCAGCAGGTTGTGGACGAAGTCGTGGAACGCGTAGACGTAGTCGCTCAGCTCGTCCACCTGGAACCGCAGCGCCGTCAGCTTGTCGGCCAACCTCCTGCGCACCACCGACTTCCCCGCGCCGGGCAGTCCCGTCACGAACACCACGGGGGCGGTGTTGCGGAACGCGATGTGGCGCACCACCGCTTCCTCGGCGACCGGGTCGAGCGCGTACTTCGAGCGCAGGTCGCGGAGCTGTTGGGCGATCTCGGTCCGGTCGCCGCGCCGGCGCAGGCCGCGCATCACCTGGTCCGCCAGGACCGACTCCAACGGCAGGGACTCGTCCCACACCTGCTCGAAGTGGCTCTGGAAGACCTTCGCGGGTGACATGCCGTCCAGGCGGTTGGGCCTGTCCCGGCTGCCCTCGCGGTGGTTGAGCACCGTGTGGTGCACCGCGCCGCTGAACACGTGGTACGACAGCTCGTCGGTGTTCAGCGCGGTGGCGACGCGGATGTCGATGCCCCTGCTCAGCAACTCCGCCGCGGCGGTCAGGCACTCCTGGCTCTCCCGCGTCACCAGCCGCACGCCCAGCCGGTCGTTGACCCGCTGCCACGCCACCTGGATCTCCCGCAGCACGGGGTCGTTCGCGGCCGGTTGCAGGTGCGGCACGAACGCGTCCAGGCGGTGCACGTCCCCGCGTTGCGAGAGGTCCAGCACGGCGGACAGGTAGTGACGTCGGGTTACCCTGCGGGACAAGGCGTTCGGCACCTTCCTGCGGGACGACGCGACGCGCAGCACGGTGACGATCCCGGCCACGCCCACACCGCCGATCGCCGACACGACCAACTCCGACCACAGCATCCCGTCACACTCCTTGCGGCAGGTCGTGCACGAAGCCGGGGTACGGGTCGCAGTGGTGCGCGATCATCATCTTGGCGATCTTCGCCGCTTCCGCCTTGAGGTCCGGCACGTACTTGGTGAGGTTGTCGCGCACGCTGTGCACCACCACGCCGAGGCTGGCCGCGATCTCGCCCCGTGCGTCGAACACCGGGACGGCGACGGAGCACGAGCCGAGCGTCATCTCCTCGTTCGTCAGCGAGTAGCCGCGTTCCCGGGTCACCGCCAGCTCGCGGCGCAGCCTGCCGGGTTCCACGATGGTGTGCCGGGTGTAGCGCGCGAGTGGCCGCGCGCAGTAGGTGTCGATGAACTCCTTGCTGGAGAACGCCAGCAGCGCCTTGCCGACGCCGGTCGAGTGCATCGGCAGCCGGTTGCCCTCGCGCGAGATTATCGGCACCGCCTGGTGCCCGGTGAGCTTGGCGATGTAGAGCGTCTCGTGGCCGTCGCGGACGGCGAAGTGGATGTTCTCCTTGCTCTTCTCGTACAGGTCCTGCATGAACGGCAGGGCGATCTCCCGCATCCGGCGCGGGACCGGTGACAGCAGGCCGATCTCCCACAACCGGGTGCCGATCTGGTACCTGTTGTCGGTGTTGCGCTCCAGCGCGCCCCACGCCTCCAGCGCGGCGACCAGGCGGTGCGCCGTGGCGAGCGGCATGGCGCAGCGGGTGGCCAGCTCGGTCAGCGTGAGCGTCGGGTGTTCGATCGTGAACGCCCCGAGCAGGTCCAGTGCGCGCGATGTCGCCGAGCGGCCGTTCCCCTTGGTCATCGGTCTCCCCTTCCGACCCCTGTGGCGCGTAGGAGGATCCTCGGAGCGGAGTGGACCGGTAAAGGCATGGCTTCCGTTAGACGGAAGCGGTCCGGTGTGGAGTGATGTCACGCCTGTTCAGAGGCTCGCGACGGGGTTGTTCTGGGTTCAACTTCCGACCCTCGGAAGGGTGAATCCCGGCTTGGTGGCGGTAGTGGCGGGCCATCGGGGCGTCCGGTGTCGGGCGACGTCGGGTGGAATAGCTGGCGGGTGTGGGCGGGTTGGTCGTGGCATGACCGAAGATCGCACGGGGCCCGGCGCGACGGCGTTGGACGATGCCGGTGCTTCCGAAGTGCTGGCCTCCAGACGGTTCGGGGTGCTGGCCACCACCAAGCGCAGCGGGCATCCGCACCTGACGACGATGCTCTACCACTGGAAACCGGAGGAGCGGCTGCTCCGGTTCTCCACCACGCTCGACCGGGTCAAGGTGAAGCACGTCCGGAACTCCGGCAAGGCCGCCCTGCACGTGTCGGTGGACGACTGGACCTTCGCCGTCGCCGAAGGGGACGCGGAAGTCTCCGAGGTGTCCTCCACGCCGGGTGACGCGGTGGGCCGCGAGCTGCTGGAGATGCTGCCCGAGGACCTGCGGGCCGATCCGGACTCGTCCGACGAGGACTTCCTCAGGCTCCAGGTCGACGAGCGGCGGGTGGTCATCCGGCTCAAGGTGACCAAGCTCTACGGCACGCGGATCAGCTTCGGCTGAGGGCGGGGTCGGGACCGGGCCCTGACCACCGGGTGGACCACCACGACCAGCATGGCCAGGGCCGGGATGGATCGGCCGAGCACCCACTCGCCCAAGGCGTAGTCGACGGCCGGCACGGCCAGGCAGGCGGCGAACGCCCAGGCGGGTGCGGTCGGCGGCTTGCCGGGCCCGGTCCACGGGGTGCGCTTGAACGGCTTCGCCACCGACAGCCACACCTGGCCCGCCAGGGCCGACGCCATCAGCAGGGAGCCCAGCCGCATCATCGCGGGCGAGCCGTCGGGGTGCAGGTTGGGGCTGAGCACGAAGATCCCCACGTAGAGCTGGGTGAACGTGATCACGAACTTCAGCAGCACCCACCAGTGGCGGAAGTAGCCCCACGGTGTCAGGCCCGAGAGCATCAGACCGGTGAACGCCGAGGTGGTCGCGGTGAACTGGAGGACGTCCACGTCGATCAGCAGTGCCACGTCGAACGCCGCCTCCCGCGCCGGCCCCGACGCGTCCAAGGCGTAGCCGACCGCGACGAACAGGGCCAGCGCCATGCACATCCAGCCCGTGGACGTGATGACGTGCGACCAGACCAGCAGTTTGCGACTCACGAATCCCTCCCCAATAGGTAGCTTCTCTACATATAGTACGGCTACCTGTCAGGTGCTCCGAGGTTGCGACGCGACCGCGCTGCCCGTCGACCGGAATCCGTGTGGGCAATGGCCTCGGGTGGTCTGCGGGTAGTCCTGATGGCCCAGTGATCAAGCCGGTCCGGTCGATCCCGGACCGGTACGATCCGCCGCGTGGCCGTGAGCATCCGCGACATCGCCCGTGCGGCAGGGGTGTCGATCACCCAGGCCTGCTTCGCGCGCGGGGCTCGCCCTGCCCGACCCTCCACACGCGACGATCCTGGTCGGCCGCCGGGCCGGGGGACGTGCTCTCACGGCCCGCCTGTTAACTCCCGGGACACCGGGCGACCACCAGGAGTTCGCCCGGTTCGTCGCACGGGTCTCACTCGGCCCGCCGAGCTTGACAAGCACGCGCGCCGTCACGAATCCTCCGCTCGTCCGGAACGTTCCGGCCGGCCCGGATTCCCTTGCCCACGAGGAAGGTTCGCCCCCGTGACCCACACCCGAGTCCTCCGCGCGGTCGGCATCGGCGCCGCCGCGCTGGCGCTGGTCGCCGCATGCGGTGCGCCGCCCGCCAAGGAGGGCGCCGCGACCAACTCGTCCGCCGCGTCCGCGAAGTCCGCCGCCGACCTCGGCGGGCTGGACAAGCTCGTCGAGGCCGCCAAGAAGGAGGGCAGGCTGAACGTCATCGCGCTGCCGCCGGACTGGGCCAACTACGGCGAGATCATCAAGGCGTTCGAGGGCAAGTACGGCATCACGGTCGACTCCGCGCAGCCCGACGCGTCCAGCCAGGACGAGATCAACGCCGCCAAGCAGCTCAAGGGCAACGACCGCGCGCCCGACGTGTTCGACCTCGGCCTGAACGTGGCGGTGGCCAACAAGGACCTCTTCGCCCCCTACCAGGTCGAGACGTGGGGCGACATCCCCGCCGAGCTGAAGGAGGCGAGCGGCCTCTACTACGGCGACTACGGCGGCTTCATGTCCATCGGCTACGACGCCGCCAAGGTGCCCGCGCCGAAGACGGTCAAGGACCTGCTCAAGCCCGAGTACCAGGGCAAGGTCGCGCTCAACGGCGACCCGACGCAGGCCGGCGCGGCGTTCTCCGGCGTCGTGATGGCCTCGCTGGGCAACGGCGGCTCGGCCGACGACATCGCCCCCGGCGTGGAGTTCTTCAAGCAGCTCAAGGCCGCGGGCAACTTCCTGCCGGTGGACCCGTCGCCCGCGACCATCGAGTCCGGCCAGACGCCGGTCGTCGTCGACTGGGACTACACCAACGCCGCGCAGACCTCGAAGCTCGCCGGCAAGGCGGACTGGAAGGTCGTCGTGCCGCAGGGCGCGCAGGTCGGCGCGTACTACAACCAGGCGATCAGCAAGGACGCCCCGCACCCGGCCGCCGCCCGGCTGTGGCAGGAGTTCCTGTACTCCGACGAGGGGCAGAACCTGTTCCTCAAGGGCCTTTCGCGGCCGGTGCGGCTGGACGCGCTGACCAAGTCGGGCGAGGTGGACGACGCGGCCGCCGCGAAGCTGCCCAAGACCGACGGCAAGCAGGTGTTCCTGACCCAGGAGCAGTCGGACAAGGCCAAGAAGACGCTGTCCGACACCTGGGCGCAGGCGGTGGGCTGACCGGTGGTCGCACCCGCCACCACCCCGGTCCGGGGCGAGGTGGAAGCACCGGGCCGGGGGCCGGCCGCGAAGTCGTGGCCGGCCTGGCTCGTCGTCGTGCCGTTCCTGCTGTACGTCGGCACGTTCCTGGTCTACCCGACGGTGTTGGTGCTCGCCGGGGCGTTCCAGGACCCGAACGGCGCGTTCACCCTGGAGAACCTGGTCGCGTTGGGCAGAGGGGCGTACCTGCAGGCCTTCCTGCGCAGCGTCGAGCTGTCCGCGCTGACGGCGTTGCTGGGCGCGGTGCTCGGTGCGCTGCTTTCCTGGGCGGTCACCTCCGGCAAGTCGGAAGGGCTGCTGCGACGCGTGGTCGTGGCCGGGTCCGGGGTGCTGGCGCAGTTCGGCGGTGTGCCGCTGGCGTTCGCCTTCCTCGCCACCGTGGGCTTCCAGGGCTTCGTCACCCGGTTCCTCCGGGACCGGTTCGGGATCGACCTGTTCGCCGGCGGGGCCTGGCTGTTCGAGCTGCCCGGCTTGACGCTGGTCTACACGTTCTTCCAGATCCCGCTGATGGTCATCGTGTTCCTGCCCGCGCTGGACGGACTTCGTCCACAGTGGAGGGAGGCGGCGGACAGCCTCGGCGGCACCTCGTGGACGTACTGGCGGCACGTCGGTGGCCCGATCCTGCTGCCCTCGTTCCTCGGTGCGTTGCTGCTGCTGTTCGCGAACGCGTTCTCGGCGTACGCGACGGCCGCCGCGCTGGTGTCGCAGGGCAGCCCGATCGTGCCGTTGCAGATCCGGGGCGCGTTGACCGGTGAAGTGCTGCTGGGGCAGGAGAACCTCGGCAAGGCGCTGGGGCTCGGCATGGTCGTGGTGGTGGGTGTCGCGATGGGCCTCTACGCCTTGCTGCAGCGGAGGTTCGCGCGATGGCAGTGAGAGTCGTCCGCTCGCTGGTGCTGACCCTGCTGGGCGTGTTCTTCCTGCTGCCGCTGTTCGCGATGGCGGAGTTCTCCACGCGCGGAGCGAACGGCACGCGGAGCCTGGAGTCGTGGTCGGGAATCGTGTCCGACCGCGACCTGGTCGAAGCGATCCTGGCGTCGGTGCAGCTCGCCGCGACCAGTTCGCTGGTCGTGCTGGTGCTGCTGGTGCCGACCATGGCGTGGATCCGGCTGCGGCTGCCGAAACTGCGCCGGTTGGTGGAGTTCCTGTGCTTGCTGCCTATCACCATCCCGGCGATCGTGCTGGTCGTCGGCATGGCCCCGCTGTACGCGTGGGTGAGCTACTTCCTCGGCGACTCGCCGCTCACGCTCACCTTCGCCTATGCCGTGCTGGTGCTGCCGTTCGCGTACCGGGCGATCGACGCGGGGCTGTCCGCGATCGACCTGAAGACGTTGGCGGAGGCGGCCCGCAGCCTCGGCGCGTCCTGGGGCACCGTTCTGCTGCGGATCGTGGTACCCAACATCCGCACCGCGCTGATCGGCGCGTCGCTGCTGTCGGTCGCGCTGGTGCTGGGGGAGTTCACCATCGCCTCGCTGCTCAACTTCGACACCCTGCAGGTGCGGGTGAACCTGCTCGGCAAGCGGAACGCCGGCGTGTCCATCGCGGTGTCGCTGCTGAGCCTGCTGTTCGCGTTCGTGCTGCTGTTCCTGCTCTCGTTCGTCGGCAGGCGGCGGCGGGACACCGTCGCCGAGGAAGGCTGAGATGGGCTACCTGGAGTTGCACGGGCTGCGCAAGTCGTTCGGCGGGCAGCCCGCGCTGGCCGGCCTGGACCTGGAGCTGGCGCGGGGCGAGCTGGTGAGCCTGCTCGGCCCCAGCGGCTGCGGCAAGACCACGGCGCTGCGCATCGTCGCCGGCTTCGAGACCGCCGATTCCGGGACGGTCCGGGTCGACGGGCGCGACATCACCGGTGTGCCGGCGAACCGCCGTGACATGGGCATGGTGTTCCAGGCCTACAGCCTGTTCCCCAACATGACCGCCGCGCAGAACATCGCGTTCGGGCTACGGCTGCGCAAGGCCCCGGACCGGGCGAAGCGGACCGGCGAGCTGCTGGAGCTGGTCGGGTTGGAGCACCTGGCGAAGCGGTACCCGCACCAGCTGTCCGGCGGGCAGCAGCAGCGCGTCGCGCTGGCCCGGGCGCTGGCGATCCAGCCGCGGGTGTTGCTGTTGGACGAACCGCTGTCGGCGTTGGACGCCAAGGTGCGGGTGTCGCTGCGGGACGAGATCCGGCGCATCCAGACCGGGTTGGGCATGACGACGTTGTTCGTCACGCACGACCAGGAGGAGGCGCTGGCGGTCTCCGACCGCGTCGGTGTCATGTCCCAGGGGAGGCTGGAGCAGCTGGACACGCCGGCGGTGGTGTACCGGCAGCCCGCGTCGGCGTTCGTGGCGCAGTTCGTCGGGGTGACCAACGCGGTGTTCGGCACGGCCGAGGCCGGTGGCGTGCGGCTGGGCACGTTCCGGCTGGCCACCGACGCGGCCGAGGGGCTGGCGGCGGGCACCGACGTGAAGGTCATCGTGCGGCCCGAGGACATCGGCATCGCCCAGCACAGCGGCCAGGACAACGGCGCGCTGGTCGGCAGCGTGCTGACGCAGAGCTTCCTGGGGTCGGTCACCCGGCTCTCGGTCCGGCTGGACGGCGGGGAGCAGGTGGTGCGGGTGGACCAGCCGTCCAGCCGGGCCGGGGACTTCCCGCCGGGGACGACCGTGGCGCTCGACCTGGCACCCACGAGGCTGATGGTCGTGGAGGCGTGAGCGCCTCCGGCGCGGGTCGGCTCGCGTACGGGTGACCTGCGGGTGCGCGTTCCGGTCCGGCTGGGCATGATCGCCGCATGACGAGGGCGTGGTACCGGCCGATGACGGCACGGCGGTCGGACGAGGAGCACCGGGTCGCGACGCCGTTGGAGCTGCTGTTCGACCTGAGCTTCGTGGTCGCGGTGGCGTCGGCTGCGGCGAACCTGCACCACGCGTTGGCGGAGGACCACCTGGGCGCCGGTGTCGCGGGCTACCTGTCGGTGTTCTTCGCGATCTGGTGGGCGTGGCTGAACTTCACCTGGTTCGCCTCGGCCTACGACACCGACGACGTGCCCTACCGGCTGACCACGCTGGTGCAGATCGCGGGCGTGCTGGTGGTGGCGGCGGGCGTGCCGAGGGCGTTCGACAGGTCCGACTTCACGGTGATCACCATCGGGTACGTGATCATGCGGCTGGCCATGGTCGCGCAGTGGCTGCGAGCGGCGGGTACCGACCCCGAGCGGCGGGCGTGCGCGCATCGGTACGCCCTCGGCATCACGGTCGTGCAGGCCGGCTGGGTGGCACGGCTGTGGTTGCCGGACAGTGCGTTCTGGGTCGGGTTCCTGGTGATGGTGGCGGCGGAGCTGGCCGTGCCGGTGTGGGCCGAGCGGGCCGGGCGGACGACCTGGCACCCGCACCACGTCGCGGAGCGGTACGGGCTGTTCACGCTCATCGTGCTGGGCGAGTCGATCCTGGCCGCGACCGGGGCGGTGTCCTCGGCGCTGGACGCGGGGCACTCGGCGGCGGCGTTGATCTCGTTGGCCGTCGCCGGTCTGGTGATCGTGTTCACGATGTGGTGGCTCTACTTCGACCACCCGGCACAGGAGCTGCTGACCACGCTGCGGTTCGCGCTGACGTGGGGCTACGGGCACTTCCTGGTGTTCGCGTCGGTCGCGGCCGTCGGCGCGGGGCTGGAGGTGGCGGTCGACTACGACCTGCACACGGCGCACCTGTCGAGGCTCGCGGCGGGGATGGCGACCACCGTGCCGGTCGCGGTGTTCCTGGTCGTGGTCTGGTACCTCCAGGTGTACCCGCGCCGGCGAGGACTGACCACCTGGGCGTTCCCGGTGGCGGCGCTGCTGACGTTGCTGGCGTCGTTCTCACCCGCACCGATCCACGTGGCCGCGCTGGTGCTCGCGGCGCTGGTGGCGTCGGTGGTCGTGACCGCGCGCCGGCCGATCGCTCCGTAAGGGGTTCTCACGGTCCGCGAAGTGGACGGTCGGAAGTCGCGGAGGTCGGGCCGTTCGTCACTGCCGCATCCTCGGGTCGTGAGTGGGGTCGGCGTACATGGCCGGGCAACCGTGATCGACGGCTTCGGGACGCAGTTCGTAGTGCCAGGGTTCGTTCCGGTAGATCTGGCACAGTCCGTACTTGGCGCCGTGTTGCGACAGCCACGCCTTGGCGTCGGAGCGCCCGATGTCGACGGCGTTCCCCGCCACGTGAGCGGACGTGTTCGCGGTGGCGACCCAGCGCGCGGCTTCCTCTGCCGAGCCGTGCTCGGAGATGGCCTTGTGGAGAAGCCGATCCTGGTACTCCGGGGAGCGCCAGCCGCTGTTGACGTAGAACTCGATGCCGTCGTCGGCGGCCTCCGTCGCCGCTGCGCGCAGGGCGCGGAGCAGATCGGGGTCGAGGTTGGCTACGCCGGGATGCTCGTCGTCGAACACGGTCACGCCCTCGGGGAGGGCACCGTGATCCGCGTCGAGCGCACCCTCGTGGTTGCCGTGGGGAGTGTCGACGGGTGCTGCCGACGAGGAGGACGAGGACGCCGGCGACTGGCGGATGAAGAAGCCGACAAATGCCGCGCTGACGATTACCAGGGCGGCGATGACGGACGATCGCGTGCAATGGGCTGCTGTTCGTGCCGGCTCGCGGTGAGGCATACCTCCAGTCAAGGCGGCGCGGTGTTGCCGGCACGTATGTGGTTTCCGATATGCCGACGATATGCGCCGGCACGTAGCATCGAGAGCATGCGTGTGCTGATCGTCGAGGACGAGCCCTATATGGCAGAGGCTATCCGCGATGGGCTGCGCCTGGAGGCGATCGCGGCCGACATCGCCGGCGACGGTGACACCGCTCTGGAGATGTTGAGCGTCAACTCCTACGACATCGCCGTCGTCGATCGCGATATTCCCGGTCCGTCCGGTGACGAGATCGCGGAAAGCATCGTCGCTTCCGGCAGCGGTATGCCGATCCTGATGCTCACCGCCGCGGACCGGCTCGACGACAAGGCCTCCGGGTTCGAGCTCGGCGCCGACGACTACCTCACCAAGCCGTTCGAACTCCGGGAACTCGTGCTCCGGCTCAGAGCGCTCAACCGCAGGCGTGCGCACAGCAGGCCGCCCGTGCGGGAGATCGCGGGCCTGCGGCTGGACCCGTTCCGCCGCGAGGTCTACCGGGACGGCCGGTACGTCGCGCTGACCAGGAAGCAGTTCGCCGTGCTGGAGGTCCTCGTCGCCGCCGAAGGCGGTGTGATCAGCGCCGAAGAACTGCTGGAACGGGCGTGGGACGAGAACGCCGACCCGTTCACCAACGCCGTGCGCATCACTGTCTCGGCATTGCGCAAACGACTCGGCGAACCCTGGATCATCGCCACCGTCGCCGGTGTCGGCTACCGCATCGACACAGCCCCCGGAATCGTGCGCGAGGGACGGGACCGTGGATAGGAACCCTGGTTTGAGCGTTCGCCTCAAACTGACCCTCAGCTATGCGGGGTTCCTCATGCTCGCCGGCGCCTTGCTGCTCGCGGTCGTGTGGTTGTTCCTGCTGCGTTACGTGCCCGAGGTCATCCCCCTCCCGCCACCGGAGGGCTCGCGTTCGAACCCGGGGATGTACGTGCCCGACCGCTCGGAGCTGGAGCGCGCCTTCACCCCGAAGGCAGAAGCAGTGCTGGCGTTCCTGCTGGTGTTCGGTCTCGTGGGAGGGTGGATCCTCGCCGGCAGCATGCTCGCGCCCCTGACCCGCATCACGAATGCCACCCGGCTGGCCGCGAACGGGTCGCTCTCGCACCGGATCCAGTTGGAGGGCCGCGAAGACGAGTTCCGCGAACTCGCCGACGCCTTCGACACCATGCTCGCGCGGCTCGAAGCGCACGACGCCGAACAGCAGAGGTTCGCCGCCAACGCGGCCCACGAACTGCGCACCCCGCTGGCGATCACCCAGACGCTGCTCGACGTCGCCCGCCACGATCCGAACCGCGACACCGACGACCTCGTCGAGCGCCTCCACTTCATCAACACCCGGGCGATCGACCTCACCGAAGCGCTGCTCGTGCTCAGCCGTGCCAACCAGCGGTCCTTCAGCCGGGAGAACGTCGACCTGTCCCTCGCGGTGGAGGACGCCACTGAAACGCTCCTCCCGCTCGCGGAAAAACGCGGCGTCACCATCGAGACCTCCGGCGACATCAGCCACACCCTCGGCTCACACGCGCTCTTGTTGCAGATGGCCACGAACCTCGTGCACAACGCGATCGTCCACAACCTGCCCGAACAGGGCACCGTGTGGGTCACGACCGGTGTTCACGCCAGAACTGTGGTGCTCACTGTCGAGAACACCGGCAAGAAGCTCTCCCCACAGTTGGTTTCCACCCTCGACGAGCCGTTCCAACGCGGCACCGAACGCATCCGCACCGACCACGCAGGTGTCGGCCTCGGCCTGGCAATCGTCAAGAGCATCACCCAGGCACACGACGGAACCCTGACGCTCACCCCTCGGGCCGATGGGGGGCTCCGCGTCACGGTTCAACTACCCGCCGCGCCACCGCACACCGGCCGATGATCGGGATCCGGTCGTCGGCCGGTGTGCGCACCGGCAGGAGTCATGCACTCCTCGGGGCGGTCGCCGGCGTGGTCCCCCGGGTCTTCATGAGGCGGACCTGCGTCGCTCGGCGACCGCGGTGAGCACGTGCCGGGCCAGGACGACGTCCGCGTCAGGGGCGCCGGCCGCCGACGCGCGGGCCGACATCGCCGCGATCCGCTCGGGATCGGTGAGCAGCGGGATCAGGGTGGCCTCGATCCAGGCCTGGTCGAGATCGGCGTCGTCGACCAGCAGTGCCCCGCCGGCCGCGACGACCGGCTCGGCGTTCAGCCGCTGTTCACCGCCGCGCAGCGGCAGCGGGACGTACGCGGCAGGCAAGCCGACGGCGGCCAGTTCGGCGCACGTCATCGCCCCGGAGCGGCAGATCACGAAGTCGGCCGCGGCGTAGGCGTACTGCATCTCCTCCACGTAGGGGACGACGAGGTAGGGCGGGTCGGAGGGGTCGCCGTCCGGCACTTCCACCACGTTCTGCGGCCCGGTGATGTGCAGCACCTGCACGCCGTTCGCCCGCAACGCCGACGCCGCAGCGGACACTGCGGCGTTGATCGTCCGAGCGCCCTGCGAACCACCGGTGACCATCAGCACCGGGCCGTCGGGTCGCAGGCCGAACCGCTGCCGGGCGGCGTCGCGCAGCGCCGGCCGGTCGAGCCCGGTGATCGCCGGCCGCAACGGGATGCCGATGGCGGTGGCGTGAGCCAGCCGGACGCCCGGCGCGGCGGTGAACACGTGGGTCGTCATCCGGGCCGCCAGCCGGTTCGCCACTCCGGGCCGGGCGTTCGCCTCGTGGACGACGATCGGCAGATCCCGCTTGCGGGCGGCGAGGTAGGCCGGCAGGGCCACGTAGCCGCCGAAGCCGACCACGACCTCGGCCCGCACGCGGTCGAGCACCATCCCGGCCGCCAGCACCGAGTCGCGCAGCCGGCCCGGCGTCTGCAGCAGGACCCGGTCGAGCTTGCGCGGCAGCGGCACCGGCGGGATCAGTTCGAGCGGGTAGCCGCGGGCCGGGATGAGCGTGGTGTCCAGGCCGCGGACGGTGCCGAGGGCGGTGATCTCGGCCGTGGGCTCCAGCCGGCGCAGCGCGTCGGCGAAGTTCATCGTCGGCTCGATGTGCCCGGCCGAATGGCCGCCGGCGACGACGACGCGCGGTGCCGTCACGCCTGCCCCCGTGGTGGTCGTCGCGATCGGGACAGGGCGGGCGCCGTGGGCGGCACCGGCGGTGTCACGATCGCCGGCTGCGGCCCCACGACGCCTGCCGGCCGAGCGCCGACCGGCTCGGGGCCGGTCCGCCGGCCGAACCCCGTCGGGGCGCGCCCTGCCACGGACCACCGCCGGTCCACCGCGTCGCCGCGATCCCCGACGCCGAGGTCGGCGCGCCTTGCGGCGATGGCTGCGTCCACCATCAGAACTCTCAACGTTTCGACAACTCTCTTCGGCCCGGCTCGACTACTCGATGGGAAAATCGAAATAGGTGTCCGGGTGGGGTTCGTCGTTCAAGGTGTAGTGCCACCACTCGCAGGCGTACGAGCTGAAACCGCAGTCCTCCATGATGGCGCGGAGGCATTGCCGGTTCCGCGCTTCGACTTGACTGATCCCGGTCGCCCCGTGATGCGAGACCGGGTCCATCAGGTCGTGGTCACCGCCCATGGCGGCGAGTTCGTCGGTGGACAGGTGGTAGAGCGTCAGGTCGACGGTGCTGCCGCGACTGTGGCCCGACTTGGCGGCCACGTACCCTTTCTCGAACATCTCGGCCCGGTCGATGTTCGGGTAGTGCCGGAGCTTGGTCCGGCCGTCCTCCGGCTGGGTCGACCAGCGCAGGAAGCAGTCCACCGCGCGTTGCGGGCGGTAGCCGTCCCAGAGCAGTAGGCCGAGGCCGTGGGATTCGGCTTTTTCGCGCGCTTCCGCCAGGGCCGCGCACAGCGCCCTGGTGCCGACGATCCGATTCGCCAGGTAGCCGTCCACCGGTTTGCCGGTGAAGTTGTCCCAGGTGGCGTACTTGGCGTCCCAGCGTATCCCCGGCACGAGCTCGTCCACGAAGGCGAAGTCGTCATTCATCGGCTTTTCCCGGTCAACGTCCACGAAACCAACCGGTCGATCACTTCGGCCGGCGGCAACCCGGCGGCCGTCATCATTCGCGGATAGCGGCTGTACGAGGTCATGCCGGGCAGCGTGTTCACCTCGTTGAGCACTACGCTCCCGTCTTCCGTGAGGAACATGTCCACCCGCGCGAGCCCCCGGCACCCCAGGGCGCGGTAGATGGCCTTCGCGGTCTCCTGGACGAGCGCGCGGGTCTGTTCCGGGATGTCCGCGGGTACGATCACCGTCGAATTTTCAGAACCGCTCTCCGGCGCGCTCTCCTGGTGGATTTTGAAGAAGCCGTGGGACAGTGAAATCTGATCGACCTCGCCCGCGATCAGGTCCGGATCGTTGCCCAGGATGGCGCAGCCGACCTCGCTGCCGATGACAGCCTGCTCGATCACCACCTTCGAGTCGTACTGCCTCGCGGTTTCCACCGCACGCGGCAGTTCCTCTTCCCGGGTCACCTTGCTCACGCCGAAGGACGACCCGGAACGCGCCGGCTTCACGAAGACCGGGTAGGTGAGCCGGCCGGTGTCGACGGCCTCGTCCGCGGTGACCGTCCGGAATTCCGGCGTAGCGATCCCCGCACTCCGGGCGACGAGGTAGGCGAGGGTCTTGTCCATGCACAGGGCGGAACTCTGGACGTCGCAGCCCGCGTAGGGGATGCCGGACAGCTCCAACAGACCTTGTACCGCACCGTCCTCGCCGAGTCTGCCGTGCAGGACGGGCAACACCATGTCCAGGCTGATCGTTTCGTATCGCCCCTGCTCCAGCACGAGCAGGCCGCGTACGCCGCTGTCCGGGGACAGCACGGCCGGGCGGCAGCGACCGTTCTCCCAGCCTGCGTCGGGGCCGTCGCAGAGCTGCCAGGCGCCGCTCTTCGTGATCCCGACGTAGAACGGTTCGTACTTCTCGGTGTCGAGGTGCTTGGCGACCTCCTGCGCGGATTTGACGGAGACGGGGTGCTCCTCGGAGCGACCGCCGAACAGGACGGCGATCTTCAGCCTAGTCACGCTGGTTCCCGCTTTCGTATTTCAGGCAGTTCACGATGGAGTTCTCAACGGTGTCGCTCAGCGCGTGGTCCGTGTAGTAGGCCGTGTGCGGACTGATGATCACGTTCGGCAGCTCCTGCAGCCGCAGCAGCGTTTTGCTTTCGATGGGTTTGTTTCGGCAGTCGGTGTAGAACACGCCGTCCTCTCCTTCGAGGACGTCCAGCGCCGCGCCGCCCAACCTGCCGCCTTCCAGCGCCGCGAGAAGGGCCTCGGTATCGAGGAGCGGGCCACGTCCGGTATTGATGACGAACGCGCCGTCCTTCATCTGAGCGATACGCCGACGGTTCAAGAGGTGGTGTGTACCTGCGTTGAGCGGTGTATGGAGGGTGACGATGTCGCTCTGTCGCAACAATGGTTCGAGGGGAACGTAGTCGGCTGCGGCCCGGGGTAGGCTGTCATAGGCCAGGATTCGGCAACCGAAACCCCGCAGCCGGTCCACTACCACGGTGCCGATGCGTCCCGTTCCGATCACTCCGACGGTCAGGTCGCGCAATTCCTTGCCACGTACGTCGTTCAACCTGTAATCGTGGACGTCGGCACGGCGGATGATGGACTTCGCATGTCGCACCGCCATCAGCATCAGCATCAGCGTGTAGTCGGCCACGCTGTCGGGGGAGTAGGCGACGTTCTCCACGGAGATGCCGATGCTCGCCGCGTACTGCACGTCGATGTGGTTGTAGCCGATGCTCCTCGTGGAGATGTACTCCACCCCGGCTCGGCTGAGCGCGAGAAGTGTGGAGTCGGTGATCCGAGTCTTGTGATCCACACTGATGCACCGGTTTCCGGATGACAGCCCGATATTGGCCTTTGACACCGCCGCCGCGGTGATGGTGGGCACCACACCGAAGCGAGGGGCCATCTCTCGGAACAGGACGGCCTCGTCCCGCCCGCACCCGTAGATCGTGATGCCCGTTCTCGGGGCGGCCGAGGTGGACGGCGATGCCGGCGATCGGGTGTGAGGGGCCGCTGTCCGTGGTGGTTGGCGGTCGGTCATGCCTTCCAGTCAACGCAGCGCGGTGTTGCCGGCACGTATGCGGTTTTCGATATGCCGACGATATGCTACCGACCAGTAACACGCGAGAACGTGCGTGCGCGCCGACTCCGCGACCCGTTCACGGTTCTCGTAGTCGACGATCAATGTCCGGCGGGACGAACGAGCAGCACGTTGGCGTGGCGGGATCAGCCTGGCCGGTTGCTCATCCCGTGCAGGGTCTGGTCCAGCAGCGCTCGCAGCACGGCCTCGCTCTGCTCGGCATCGCCGGGCCGCACGGTGCGTGCCGCAGCCTCCACCGAGCCGTGGATCAGCAGCGCCCGCAGGCCGGGCTGCGGCACCCGGGCTTCGACCAGCACACCTGCCAGCGGGGCGAGCAGCTTCTCGTGCTCGTCGCGGATCTGCTGCCGGCTGGACTCGGGCAGCGCGTGCGCGGACAGCGCGACCACCGCACCGTGGCTGCCGTCCACGATGATCTCCAGCACGGTCCGCAGGTAGGCCTCGACCTTGGCCGGGATCCCGGACACCGCGTGCACCGCCTCGGCCAGTCGCCGCGCCTGTTCGGGCAGTTCGTCGGTGACGATGGCGGCGACCAGCTCCTCCCGCGACCGGAAGTACTCGTACAGCGAGGGGCGGGACAGGCCGACGCGGCGGGCAAGGGCGGCCAGCGTCAGCGCTTCCGGACCTTCCTCGGCCACGATCGCGCGCCCCGCGTCGAGCAGGTCGCGCAGCCGGTTCGCGCGGTGCTGCGCGACGGTGTCGGCGCTGATCTTCGGCACCGTCGAATCCTAGTCCTTGTGTTCCCGACGCGCCGTTGGAATAGTTACCTACGTAGCGTCGGGAACCCGGAGGTGCCGCATGTTCGTCGCGACCAACCGCCTGTTCGTGCCCGCGGAACGCGCCGAGGAGTTCGAAGCGCACTTCCGCGACAACATGCGCACCTACCTGCCGGGTGTGCCCGGTCTGCGTCGCAGCACCCTGCTCCGCCCCACCCGGCCCGAGCAGCCGTACGTCTCGGTCAACGAGTTCGACACCGAGGCCGACTTCAAGGCGTGGGTCGCCTCCGACTCGTTCCGGGAGGCGCACAAGCGCAACGCGGGCGTCGCCCGGCACGTCACCGGCAACGCCGTGGAGACCTTCCAGCCGTCGGAGGACTTGGTCCTCGGCGCGCCTACGGGATGACGATCGCCTTCATCCGCGCGATCTCGTCGGATTGCGACGCCACCACGTCGTTCGCCATTTCCTCCACCCGCACGTCCGTGCCCGTCGACAGCAGGTCGACGGCCATCTTCACGGCGCCCTCGTGGTGGGCGATCATCAGTTGCAGGAACAGCCGGTCGAAATCGGCCCCGCGAGCGGCTTTCAGCGCCGCCAGCTGCTCGGGGGTGGCCATGCCCGGCATGGAGTCGTGGTCCACGTGCGGCAGCGTGCCGTCGTGGCCGTGCGCCGGGGCCTTTTCCGCGAACTGGCGCTGCCACTGCTCCATGGCGTCGATCTCCGGTCCCTGCGTGTCGTAGATCCGCGACGCGAGGCCCTTCACCGTTTCGTTCGACGCCCGATCGGGTGCGAGTGAGGACATCTCCAACGCCTGCCGGTGGTGCACGATCATGCTCGCCACGTACTTCAGGTCGGCTTCGCCGGGTGCCACCCACCGGTCCGTGCCGACGTCGCCCGGGTCCATGGTCTCGGCCTGCTCACCAGGCCCCTTGGGCACGATGACCGGCGGCGCGCCCTCCGACTGCGAGGTGCACGCGGCCAGGAAGGCGACCACCGCCGCGACGAACAAGATCCGCATCCGACCGACCCCCTAGGTTCGGGGCCAACGTACCCGGCCGTCCCACCGGGCGGAAAGCGAAACCTTACCGACGAATGGGCCTGGTGGTTAGCGTTGCGAACGGGCAATACTGCGGTTCCTGCTACAGGTTCGGAAGGGGAGACCTGAGGTGAAAGCACGCGATTCGGCCCGCCGGCGCAGATCCGCCGCGGCCTTGGGGGCGTTCGCACTCGCGCTCTCTACTCTCACGTGGGGTCCGCAGGCGGGTGCGGAGCCCACTGTCGACGCCGACCTCGCCGGGCTGTCGGAGGCCCAACTGGCGGCTCAGGAACAGCCGGGCACGGGCATTCCGGGCGTCGACGAGATCCGCAACAGCCGCAACGTCAAGCACCTGGCCAACCTGCCGAAGCCGGCCCCGTTCACCGAGACCTCCACGTGGACCGACCTGGCGTTCCAGGACGGCTACGCGTTCGACGGCAACTACGACGGGTTCGTCATCTACGACATCCGCAACCCGCACAAGCCGAAGATCGTGAGCACGGTGCTCTGCCCCGGCTCGCAGAACGACATCTCCGTGCGGGGGAACCTGCTGTTCCTCTCCACCGACTCCTCGCGCAGCGACAACTCGTGCGCCAGCACCCCGCTGCCGGCCACGAACAAGAGCGCGTGGGAAGGCGTCAAGATCTTCGACATCAGCGACAAGCGCAACCCGCGCTACGTCGCCGCCGTCGAGACCAAGTGCGGTTCCCACACCCACACGCTGGTGCCCGACAAGAAGGGCCGCGACGTCTACCTGTACGTCTCCTCGTACAGCCCGAACGCGACGTTCCCCGACTGCCAGCCCCCGCACGACCTGATCTCCATCGTGAAGGTGCCGCTGAAGAACCCGGCGGCGGCGTCGCTGCTGACCGAGGCCGTGCTGTTCCCGGACGGCGGCAACGTCGGCCGGCCCGGCTCCGTGCCGACCGGCTACGTGACGGCGACCTCCGGCTGCCACGACATCACCGTGTACCCGTCCAAGGACCTCGCCGCGGGCGCGTGCATGGGTGACGGCGTGCTGTGGGACATCTCCAACCGGGAGAAGCCCCGCGAGATCAGCCGGGTGCAGGACGACGTGAACTTCGCGTTCTGGCACTCCGCCACGTTCAACAACGCGGGCACCAAGGTCGTCTTCACCGACGAGCTCGGCGGCGGCGGCGCGGCGACCTGCAACGAGACCATCGGCAAGAACCGCGGCGCGGACGGCATCTACGACATCACCGGTCGTGGCGACGGCCGCGAGCTGGAGTTCCGCTCCTACTACAAGATCTCCCGGACCCAGACCGACACCGAGAACTGCGTGGCGCACAACGGTTCGCTGATCCCCGTCCAGGGGCGCGACATCATGGTGCAGGCGTGGTACCAGGGCGGCATCTCGATCTGGGACTTCACCGACTCCCGCAACCCCAAGGAGATCGGCTGGTTCGAGCGCGGCCCGCTGCCGGACGGCAAGGGCGGCGGCGCGTGGTCGACGTACTACTACAACGGCTACATCTACTCGTCGGACATGGCGAAGGGCCTCGACGTCCTGGACATCCGGGATCCGCGCGTGCTCACCGCGAAGTTCATCCGGGTGGATGAGCTGAACGTGCAGACCCAGGGCCACTACCGGGAGCTGTTCCCCAGGTAGTCCCTCGGCAGCACACTCCCGAAGGGGGCCTGTCCGGTGACCGGACAGGCCCCCTTTCGCGGGCCCACCACCGGGGTCCGGCGATCGCCTCGCCACCCGACGAGAGCCTGAACGGGTGGGACCGCCGTCGCCACGTGGCCGGTCGGGGTGCTCCGGACACCGGTCGGCGCGGGCCGGGTCAACCGATCGGTTGACCCGTGGTCTGGCCCGGTGAGCGATCCGGTGGCGTGGCGGGGTCGCGAAGCTGGGGGCATGGCAATCATCGAGGTGGTCGACCTCGTCAAGACCTACGACCGGAAGGTCGCGGTGGACGGGGTGTCGTTCTCCGTCGACGAGGGGGAGATCTTCGGGATCCTCGGGCCCAACGGCGCCGGCAAGACCACGACCGTCGAGTGCATCGAGGGGCTGCGCGCGGCGGACTCCGGGTCGATCCGGGTGGACGGGCTCGACCCCCGGCGGGACCGGGCGGAGTTGCGCACCCGGCTGGGTGTGCAGTTGCAGCAGAGCGAGCTCCCCGAGCGGATCCGGGTCGGGGAGGCGTTGGAGCTCTACGCCTCGTTCTACCGGGACGCCGCGGACTGGCGGGAACTGCTGGAGCGGCTGGGGCTCGCCGACGAGGTCGGGACCGAGTACCGGAAGCTGTCCGGCGGGCAGAAGCAGCGGGTGTCCATCGCGTTGGCGTTGGTGGGCAAGCCGAAGGTCGCCGTGCTGGACGAGCTGACGACCGGGCTCGACCCGCAGGCCCGTCGGGACACCTGGACGCTGGTCGAGCAGGTGCGCGACTCCGGCGTCACCGTGGTCCTGGTCACGCACTTCATGGAAGAGGCAGAACGGCTCTGCGACCGGCTCGCCGTGATCGACGCGGGCAGGCTGGTCGCGGTGGACAGCCCGGCCGGGCTGGTGGCCCGGGTGGACGGCGAGCAGACCGTGCGGTTCCGGCCCACCTCGCCGTTGGACACGGCGTTGCTGGCGGGGCTGCCCGAGGTCGACGCGGTCGAGCGGCACGGGCCGCAGGTCGTCGTGACGGGCCGGGGGAACCTGCTGCACGCGGTCACGTCTTTGTTGGCCCGCAACCAGATCGTCGCCGCCGACCTGCGCATCGAGCAGGCCGGGCTGGACGACGCCTTCATCCGCCTCACCGGCAGAGCGCTTTCGGAGTGAGCACCTTGAACAAGATCGTCATGACCGAGTGGAAGCTGTTCCTGCGCGAGCCGAGCATGGTCGTGTTCGCGATCTTCTTCCCGACCGTGCTGCTGCTGGTGCTGGGTGCGATCCCGGCGCTCCGCACGCCGGACCCGGCGTTCGGCGGCCTCCGGTTCATCGACGCGTACGTGTCGACGCTGGTCGTCATCGCGCTGGCGTTCCTCGGGCTGAACAAGTTGCCCGCGACCGTCGCGACCTACCGCGAGAAGGGCGTGCTGCGGCGGTTGTCCACCACACCGGTCCACCCCGGGCGGTTGTTGGTGGCGCAGGTCGTGGTGAACCTCATCGCGGGGGTGCTGTCGATCGGGCTGCTGATGGTGGTGTGCACGCTGGTCTTCGGCATCGACCTGCCGCACAACCCGTTCGGGTTCTTCGCCGCGTGCCTGCTCGGCATGCTGTCGCTGTCCGCGCTGGGTCTCCTGGTCGCGGCCTGGGCGCCGACCGCCCGGTCCGCCGGCGGCTGGGCCACGGTGGTGTTCATGCTGGTCATGTTCTTCGGCGGCGCCTACCTGCCGCGCTTCCTGATGCCGGACCTCTTGGTCCGCATCGGCGAGCACCTGCCGCCCGGCGTGGGCGCGTTGCAGGACGCCTGGCTGGGCACCGCGCCGAGCCCGGTGCACCTGGCCGTCCTGGCGGTGACCTCGGTGGTGGCGGGTACCGTCGCGGCCAGGTCGTTCCGCTGGGAGTAGGTGCGCGAGGTGGCTGACAGGCTGGACGTGTGGGAACGGCGGCTCGACTCCGCGGGGCACATCGTCCCGTACTTCGCCCTCGTGCTGCCGATGGTGATGTACGTGCTGGTCACGCCAGACGGCCCGGCGGAGCGCGCGGTCACCCTGGGGATCGCCACCGCGGCCGGGCTGTGGATGCTGTGGTGGCACACGCTGCACCCGCGGTGGCGGTCCCGCAGCGGCCTGATGACCGTGTTCTTCGCGGGCGTCCTGGTCTTCTACGGCGTGCTGGGGCTCAGCGACCCGATCTTCGGGTTCTTCTCCTTCGCCGGGTACGTGTACGCGATAGAGGTGCTGCCGGGTCGGTGGAAGCTCGCCGGTGTCGTGGTGAACGCGGTGCTCGCCGCCACATCGCTGCACGGCGGCCTGCCACCGGCCGAACCCGTGGCGATCGCCGTGTACCTGGTGATCGTCGTGTTCATCACGACGATAGCGATCACCTTCACGTTCCTCGGGCACATCACCGCCGAGCAGTCCCGGCGGCGCAAGGAGATGGTGGCGCAGCTGGCGTCCATGATGGAGGAGAACGCCGGGCTGCACGCCCAACTGCTGATCCAGGCCCGTGAGGCGGGCGTGCAGGACGAGCGGCAGCGGCTGGCGGGGGAGATCCACGACACCCTCGCCCAGGGGTTCACCGGCATCATCACCCAGCTCCAGGCCGTGGACGAGCCGTCCCGGCACATCGACACCGCGCTGCGGCTGGCGCGGGAGAACCTGGCCGAAGCCCGGCGGTCCGTGCACGCGCTGCGCCCGCCCGCGCTGGACGACGCCAACCTGCCGGACGCGCTGGCAGAAGTGGCGGCGGGCTGGAACGACCACACCGGCGTCCCGGCCACCGTGTCCACCACGGGCCCGGCCCGGCCGTTGCACCCGGAGGTGGAGGTGGCCCTGCTGCGCACCGCTCAAGAAGCTCTGTCCAATGTGGCCAAACACGCGTCCGCGTCGCGGGTGGGGCTTACCTTGTCCTACATGGAGGACGTGGTGACGCTGGACGTGCGCGACGACGGCGCGGGCTTCGACACGTGCCGGGAGACGAACGGCTACGGCCTGGTCGGGATGCGGCAGCGGGTGTCCCGGCTGGCCGGCTCGCTGGCGGTCGAATCGGAGCCCGGCGGCGGCACGGCGGTGTCGGCGTCGGTGCCCGCGATCCCGGCGGAGGTGGCCCGGTGATCAGGGTGGTGATCGTGGACGACCACCCGGTGGTGCGGGACGGGCTGCGGGGGATGCTCGCGGCGGCCGGCGACGTGGACGTGGTGGGCGAGGCGGCGGACGGCGCGGAAGCCGAGGCCGTGGTGCGGGCGAAGAGCCCGGACGTGGTGCTGATGGACCTGCGGATGCCGGGGGTGGACGGGGTGACCGCGATCGAACGGCTGCGCGACTTCCCGGCGCGGGTGCTGGTGCTCACCACGTACGACACGGACAGCGACGTGCTGCCCGCGATCAAGGCCGGTGCGACCGGCTACCTGCTCAAGGACACGCCGCGCGACGAGTTGTTCCGCGCGGTGCGTTCGGCGGCACGGGGTGAAGCGGTGCTGTCGCCTTCGGTGGCCACCAGGCTGGTCGGACAGGTGCGGACGCCGGCGGCGGAGCCGTTGAGCGAACGGGAGATCGAGGTGCTCGGCCTGATCGCGCGCGGCTGCACGAACCGCGAGGCGGCGGCCCGGCTGTTCATCAGCGAGGCGACGGTGAAGACGCACCTCGTGCACGTGTACGCGAAGCTCGGCGTGAAGGACCGCGCCGCGGCCGTGGCGGTGGCTTACGAACGGGGCCTGCTGGGCGCCTAGCCGCCCGCCGGACCGCCACTGACGCACAGCTCGATCATCACGTGCGACGCGGAGCCCTGCGCCTGCCCCGTTCGTGGGTCGTCAAGCCTCGGCAGCGGCGCCTCGTGGCCGTTCGGGGGTCGGTAGTCGATTCGGGGCGTCAGTAGTCGACGCGGTCGGCCCGGGCCAGCCACGCCTCGAACGGGGCGTCGTCCTCGCCGGTGGAGACCTGGTGCACCGGCAGGCTCCACTGCTCGCGGGGCTTGCCGAACAGCTCGTAGAACTCGCGGTCGTCGAACCCGGCTCGGGCGGCGTCGTGCCGGTCGGCGGCGTAGACGACGCGGTCCACCCGCGCCCACAGGGCGGCGGACAGGCACAGCGGGCACGGTTCGCAGGACGACACCAGCACGCAGCCGTTCAGCCTGAAGTCGCCGACCGCCTGGCACGCCGCCCGGATCGCCACCACCTCGGCGTGCGCGGTCGGGTCCAGCGTGGGTGTGACCTGGTTGGTCCCGGTGGCGATCACCAGGCCGTCCCGGACGACCACCGCCCCGAACGGCCCGCCGCCCTCGGCGACGTTGCGGGTGGCCAACCCGATCGACTCGCGCAGCCAGGCGTGGTCCGGGGAGACGGAGGTGGTCATCGGGGGCTCCTGTGTCCGATCGGCCCCGACTTGGTCGCGGCGGCGGTTCCGGGCCTCGGCGAGGCCGCGTCTTCGTGCGGCGGTACCGCCGGCACCACGCCGGAGGCGGCTCGACCCACCACGGCTCAGGTCCCCGTGATGTGCTCGGGGCGCACCGGGACGCGGGGCAGCGCGAGACCGGTGGCGGCGCGGATGGCGGCGACGATGGCCGGGGTGGACGAGATGGTGGGCGGTTCGCCGACGCCGCGCACGCCGTAGGGCGCGTTCGGGTCGGCCAGTTCCAGCACGTCGATGCGCATCGGCGGCATGTCCAGCACGGTCGGGATCAGGTAGTCGGTGAACGACGGGTTGCGGACCTTGCCGTCGGCGGTCTGGATCTCCTCCATCACCGCGAGGCCGAGGCCCTGCGCCGTGCCGCCCTGGATCTGCCCCTGCACCGCCTGCGGGTTGAGCGCCTTGCCGACGTCCTGCGCGCAGTCCAACTCCACCACCTTCACCAGGCCCAGCTCCACGTCCACGTCCACCACCGCGCGGTGCGCGGCGAAACCGTACTGGACGTGCGCGTTGCCCTGCCCGGTCACCGGGTCGAGCGGTTCGGTGGCCCGGTGCCGCCACTCCACGGTCTCGTCGATGACCTCACCGCCCAGCAGCTCGACGAGGTCGGTGGTGTTCCGCCCGGCCGCCAGCCTGGCGAGCTTCTCCTTCACGGCGGCGCAGGCGGCCTTCATCGCGCCACCGGTCACGTACGTCTGCCGGGACGCCGAGGTGGAGCCGCCGTTGCCGATGCTGGTGTCCATGGGCAGGATCGTGACCCGCTGCACGCCCAGTTCGGTGCGCACGATCTGCTGCATGATCGTCACCAGGCCCTGGCCGACCTCGCACGCGGCGGTGTGCGCCAGCGCGGCCGGTTCGCCGTTGATGACCTGGAGCCGCACCCGCGCGGTGGAGTAGTCGTCGTAGCCCTCGGAGAAGCAGACGTTCTTGATTCCCACGGCATAGCCGACACCTCGCACCACGCCTTCGCCGTGCGTCGTGTTCGAGACGCCGCCGGGCATGTCCCGCAGGTCGACGGTCGTGGAGACCGGCGGCAAGGGCTTGTCCTTGACCAGCTTCAGCAGTTGTGCGACCGGTGCGGCCGAGTCGACCACCTGACCGGTCGGCATCACCGAGCCCTCGGACATCGCGTTCACGATGCGCACGTCCACCGGGTCCATGGCCAGCGCCTCGGCCAGCTTGTCCATCTGGGACTCGTAGGCGAAGGCCGCCTGCACCGCACCGAAGCCGCGCATGGCGCCACACGGTGGGTTGTTGGTGTACACGCCCCAGCAGTCCACCGTCACGTTGTCGACCTCGTACGGGCCGACGCCGAGCGTCGCCGCGTTCGCCACGACCGCCGAGGTGCTGGACGCGTACGCGCCGCCGTCCAGGTAGATCTTCGCCTTGACGTACACCAGCTTCCCGGTGCGGTCCGCGCCGTGCTCGTAGTGCAGCACCGCCGGGTGCCGGTGCACGTGCCCGTAGAACGACTCCTCGCGGTTGTAGACCATCTTGGTGGGCTTGCCGGTGTGCAGCGCCAGCAGGCACGCGTGCACCTGCATCGACAGGTCCTCGCGCCCGCCGAACGCCCCGCCCACGCCCGAGAGCGTCAGCCGCACCTTGTCCAGCGGCAACCCCAGCGCCGACGCCACCTGCGCCTGGTCCACGTGCAGCCACTGGGTCGCGATGTAGAGGTCGATGCCGCCGTCCTCGGCGGGCACCGCCAGTCCCGACTCCGGGCCCAGGAACGCCTGGTCCTGCATCCCGACCTCGTACCGGCCGGTGACCACCACCTCGGCGGACGCGTTCTGGTCGCCACGCCGCACGGGCACGTGCCGGACCAGGTTCCCGCCGGGGTGCAGCGGGGTGTCCTCGGTCGCGGTCTCCATGTCCACGACCGGCGTCAGCACCTCGTACTCGACCTCGATCCGCTTCATGGCACGCAGCGCGGTCTCCGGGTGGTCGGCGCCGACCAGCGCGACGGGTTCCCCTTGGTAGCGCACGACGTCCACGGCGAGCACCGGCTGGTCCTTGTGCTCCAGGCCGTACAGGTTGCGCCCCGGCACGTCCTGGTGGGTCAGCACCGCGTACACACCGGGCACCTTCAACGCCTCGGTCAGGTCGACGGAGACGATGCGCGCGTACGGGTGCGGGCTGCGCAGGGTCGCGCCCCAGATCATGTCCTCGTGCCACAGGTCCGAGGCGTAGGCGAACTCGCCGCGCACCTTGAGGTGGCCGTCCGGCCGCTGCGGGCTGGAGCCGATGCCACCGGACACCGAGGAGGTCAGTTCGGCGGGGGTCAGGCTCATCGGGTCTCCTTCAGCCGGGTGCTCGCGGCACGCAGGTCACGGGCCAGCTCGGACTCCGACGCGGTCCGCAGCTCGCCGTCGTCGACCACCGTCCGGCCACCGACCAGCAGCAGTTTCAGCTTCGGCGGCGGACCGAGCACGAGCGCGGCCACCGGGTCGTCGATGCCCGCGTGGTCCAGGCCGTCCAGCCGCCACACGGCCAGGTCGGCCAGCTTGCCGGGCTCGACGGAGCCGATCTCCGCTTCCCGGCCCAGGCACCGGGCGCCTCCCCTGGTGCCCAGCCACAACGCCTGTCGGGCGTCCAGCGCGTCGGGGCCGCCGCGTTGGCGTGCCTGGAGCAACGCCTGGTGCAGCTCTTCCACCATGCCGCACGACTCGTTGGACGCCGCGCCGTCCACGCCCAATCCGACCGGCGCGCCCGCGTCCAGCAGGTCGCGCACCGGCGCGATACCCGTGCCGAGGCGACCGTTCGAGGTGGGGCAGTGCGCGGAACCGGTGCCGGTCGCGCCGAGCCGCTTCACCGCGTCCTGGGACAGGTGCACGGTGTGCGCGAGCCACACGTCCTCACCCAGCCAGCCGGTGCGTTCCGCGTACTGCGTCGGTGTGCAGCCGAACTCGGCCTGGCACCGGTCCTCCTCGTCCGGAGTCTCGGCGAGGTGGGTGTGCAGCCGGACCCCCTTGGCGCGGGCCAGTTCCGCCGCGCCGGTCATCAGCCCGGGACTGACCGAGAACGGCGAGCACGGCCCGACCGCCACCCTGACCAGCGCCTCGAACGACGGGTCGTGGTAGTCGTCGATCGCCTTCTCCGTCGCCGCCAGAGCGGAATCGGTGTCTTCGACCAGGTTGTCCGGCGGCAGACCGCCGTCGGACCGACCGCGGTCCATCGAGCCGCGGATCGCGTGCAGGCGCAGGCCGATCCGCCGGCCCGCGCCCACCAGCGCGTCGAACTGGTCGCCGCCGGTCCGCGGGAACACGTAGTGGTGGTCGGCGGCGGTGGTGCAGCCGGTGGTCGCGAGCCGGGCCAGGCCAGCCGACGCCGCCGCGTGCGTGACCTCCGCGTCCAGCCCGCGCCACACCGGGTACAGCGTGGTCAGCCACTCGAACAGGGTCGCGTCCTGGGCGATGCCCCGCGTCGCCCACTGGTAGAGGTGGTGGTGGGTGTTGACCAGGCCGGGGGTGACCAGGCAGCCGCTGCCGTCGACCCACGTGTGCGGCCCGTTCGGCTTGGCGGCCTGGCCGGGGCCCACGGCCGTGATCCGGCCGTTCTCGAAGACCACGTGGCCGGAGGCGAACTCGGTGCCCGAGTCGTCCATCGTGGACACGGCGACACCGTCGAGGACGGTGGGGGTCATGACCGCGCCCGGCGCGCGGCGAGCCGCACGGCGTCCATGATCTTCTCGTAGCCGGTGCAGCGGCACAGGTTCCCGGCGAGCGCTTCGCGGATCTCCGGGTCGCCGGGGTCGGGCACCCGGCGGATCAGGTCGTGCGCCGCGACCACCAGTCCGGGCGTGCAGAACCCGCACTGCACCGCCCCCGCCTCGACGAACGCCTCCTGCACCGGGTCGAGCCGGTCGCCCTGCGCGAGGCCTTCCACCGTCCGCACCTCGCGGCCCTGCGCCTGGCCGGCCGCGACCAGGCAGGAGCACACCGGCACGTCGTCGAGGTAGACCGTGCACGAGCCGCACTCGCCCTGCTCGCAGGCGTTCTTGGAGCCGGGCAGGCCCAGCCGCTCGCGCAGCAGGAACAGCAGGCTCTCACCCTCCCAGACCTCGTCCGCCTGGCGCTGCTCCCCGTTGACCGTCACGTTCACGCGCATGGCTCAGGCGACCTTCCCGGTGTAGTCCTGCCACGCCCAGCCCAGCGTGCGGCAGGCCAGCACGGACAGGGCGTGCTTGCGGTACGCGGCCGAGCCGCGCACGTCGTCGATGGGGCTCGCGGCCTTCGCGACGAGTTCGCCGAACCTCCGCTTCACCGCGTCCTTCAACGGTTTCGGCGACTCCCACTGGTTCGTGGCGACCAGCTCGCCGGTCAGGAACTCCTCGGCATCGGTCGCCCGGCGGGGCGTCGGGGCCGCACTGCCCACGGCCGCGCCGACCCGCCTCTCCCCGGGGTGCAGCGCGACGGCGAACGAGCACACCGCGATCACCATCGCGTTGCGCGTGCCGACCTTCGAGAACTGCTGCGGCGCGCGGGTCTCCGGCACGTGCACGGCGGCGATGAGCTCGTCCGGCCGCAACGCGTTGCGCTTGACGCCGAGGTAGAACTCGGTGGCGGGGATCAGCCGGGTGCCGCGGGTCGACGCCACCTCCACCGCGGCGTCGCCGGCCAGCAGCACGGGGTGCGTGTCGCCGGCGGGGGAGGCCGCGCCGAGGTTGCCGCCGACCGTGCCCCGGTTGCGGATCTGCGGCGAGCCGACTGTGCGGGACGCCATCGCCAGACCGGGCAGCCGGTCACCGAGCTCCTCGATGACCCGCACGTACGGCACCCCCGCGCCGATGCGCACCACCCCGTCCGCGACCGACCACTCGCGCAGCTCCGCGATCCGGGTCAGGTCCAGCAGCGCGGCGGGCCTGCGGTGGTCGAAGTTCAGCTCCACCATCACGTCCGTGCCGCCGGCGATGGGCACCGCCTCGGGCTGCCCGGCCTTGAGCGCGAGCGCCTCGGCGAAGGTGTCGGGTCGCAGGAAGTCCATCAGCTGCCTCGGTAGGTCGAATACGCGAACGGGGACAACAGCAGGGGCACGTGGTGGTGCTCGCCCGGCTCGGTGACCCGGAAGGTGAGCACCACCTCCGGGAAGAACGGCGCCACCGCCCCGGTGTCGAACACCAGCCGGTAGACCCCGGCGGTGTCGGACGGCCAGCCGGTGATCCGGCCGTCGTCCCCGGTGTGCCCCTCGGCGACCGGCTCGCCGTCGCGCTCCAGCCGCACCGCCATCCCGGCGGCGGGCCGGCCGCGCTGCGCGTCGAGCACGTGCGTGCTGATCGTCACTGGCATCCCCCTCGGTGTGTGATCCAGTACACAGAACGGGTAGGCCGCCCGGCTACGGTGGCGGCGCATGAATCACAGGCTCCTACAGCGAGCGGATTTGTGCTTTCCTACAAACCCGATCGGACGAAGCTGAACTGTCCGGACATCGGGGAGGAGGCGTGTGTTGCTGGTACGCACGTTGCTGCGGATGCCGGAACTGCGGCTGCGCTCCGTCGTCGGCGACGAGTGCCTCGACCGACCCGTGACCAGGCTCTACGGCACCGAGCTGCCGAACCCGGCGCGGTACCTCTCGGGTGGCGAGCTGGTGCTGTCCGGCCTGCTCTGGCACCGTTCGGCGGCCGACTGCGAGACGTTCGTCGGCGCGCTGGCACAGGGCGGTGTGGCCGCGTTGGCCGCCGCCCGCGCACCGGACGCACGCGAGTTGCCGGAAGCGCTGGTCGACGCGTGCCGCCGGCACGCCATCCCGCTGCTGGAGGTCCCGGAAGACCTCTCCTTCGCGGTCATCACCGAGCGGGTGGTGCAGGAGCTGGCCGCCGAACGGGTCGGCGACGCGGGCGCCCGGTTGGGCCGGTACCGGCGCCTGCTGACCGTGGTCGCGGACGGCGGCGGGCTGGACGAGCTGGTCACCGCCGGGGAGGCGGAGCTGGCCGCCGCGTGCTGGGTGCTGTCGACCACCGGGCACGTCGTGGCCGGCCCCGAACTGCCCGACGCGGCGTTCTTCGCGCGCGAGTTCCTGCGGGCCGACCGCCTGCCGCGGGTGGTCCGGGGGACGACCCTGCTGCCGGTGTCCGAACGCGGCGGGTCACGCCTGGCGACCTGGGTCCTGGCGGTCGCGGGCGACCTGGCGCACGACGAGGTGGCGGCCGAGCTGGCCAGCCTCGTCGGCGTGGAGCGGTCCCGGGTGGTGCAGGGGCGGCGGATCGGGAACCGCGCGGCGGGGCCGCTGCTGCGGGAGGTGCTGGCCGGCTCGGGCGACCTGGCGGCCCGGATCGCCGCCGTCGGCTGGCACTCCGACGTGCCGCTGCGGGTGCTGGTGGCGTCGGCGTCGGACGGCCGCGTCGAGCCGGTGGCGGCGCTGCTGGAGGAAGTCCTGGCCCCGATCGCGCCGCACGCCCTGGTCGGCGCGGTGGGTGCGGAGGTGTACGCGGTCGCCCCGTCCGGTGCCGGGTGGGCGGAGGCCGTGCGGACCGCGTTGCGGACCGTCGAGCCCGGTCTGGGGGCCACCCGGGTGCTGGTCGGCATCTCGTCGCCCGTGGTGGCCGCCGGGCTGCGCGGGGCGGCCGAGGAGGCGTCGCACGCGCGCCGGCTGGGGGAGCGGCGGGCCGGCCGGACGTGCGTGGTGGCGGGCGAGGAGATCGCGTTGCACCAGTTGCTGCTGGCCGGGGTGCCGGAGGAGCTGCGCGGGTCGTTGCGGCGGCGGGTGCTGGGGCCGGTGCTGGACTACGACGCCGAGCACGGGTCGGACCTGGTCGGCACGCTGCGGGTGTTCCTGGACTGCTCGGGCTCGTGGACCACCGCGGCCGCCCGCCTGCACGTCCACGTGAACACGCTGCGGTACCGGGTCGGGCGGGTGGAGGAGCTGCTGGGCGCGGACCTGTCCGACTTCGCTTCGCGGGTGGACCTGTACCTGGCCTTGCAGGCGGGTTGATACTGGTCGCATGGCTCCCACGCCGTGGGCCAACTTCGCCTTGTTCGCGGCCGCCGCGCTCGCGCCGTCCGCGCTGTGCTGGGCTGCGCTCCGCCTGCCCCGCCTGATACGCGGTCTGCGACGGGAAACCGCTTCGCCGCAAGGACTTCCGATCGAGCAGTTGGCGGCGGACCTGCGGCGGGTGCACCGGATCCTGGAGTGCGTCCGACCGGGCACGCCGTACGCCCGCCGCGCAGGGGTACGGCAGGCGTACGACGTCCTGTTGGCACAGGCCTGTGCGGCGGTCGGGGTGGCGCACCGGCTCGGCGAACTGCCCGAAGGGGTGGACCGGGAGATCGAGCGGCTGCGCGTCGAGGAGTCGTTGCGGGCCGCCGGTCTGGTGATCCCCTGATCCACCGGCACGCCTACTCCCGGCACCTCTTGCCGGTGTTGATGCAGTTCACGACCCGCTGCATGATCTCGTCGGGCATCACGTTGGCGAAGTCGTCGTGGTCGGAGAACGGGTTGTGCTTCTCCTCGGGGAACGCGTCGACCGCGTACTGGCCGTTCTGCTGCACGTCCCGGGGGATGTCGTAGGTCAGGCTGATGCGCAGCTGCGGCACGGCCTTGAAGCCCCTGGGGCACTTGCCGTTCCGGTCGGCGTAGACGATGTGGTCGCGGTGGTTGGCGCTGTCGGTGTTGGTGCCGTCCCAGCAGCTCGCGAAGTCGTGGATGCGCTTGACCTTGCTGCCCTGCGGGCAGATCGGGTACTTGTTGATCAGCACCTTGTCCTCGAAACCGGTGCAGGTCCACGAGTCGCGGGCGTTCCTGGGGCCGTTGGTGGACACCTTCGCGTCGCCGTAGAGCACGCGCAGGAACCGGGGCATCGGCGTGACCTCGCCGGTGGGGCTGCCGCGGAAGGTGATGTCCACGACCTCGGGGCGCTGGATCTCGCCCTCGTTGCCGGGCAGTTCGTTCTCGTCGCTCCGGCTCTTGCCGTCACCCTTCTCCGGCGCGTCGGCCTCGGCTTCCTTCTGCGCCTCGGCGACCTTCACGTCCTCGGTGTCGCCGTCCTTGACCGTGCACGGGGCGAGCCGCTGGAGCCCGCGCGGCCGCCGGCCCACCCGGTCGATCGCCTCCACGATCCGTCCGATCGTCGCGGAACGCTTGTCGCGCAGCGGCTTCAGCACGGTGTTGTTCACCGCGTCCGGGTCGTCCACGTTGACGTTCTGCAACTTGGCGTTGGCCTCGGCGACCTGGTCCTTGAGGGCCTTCAGCTCGCGGTCGACCTCGGCCCTGGCCTGGCGTGGCACGTCGCGGAGCTTGCGCTTCACGTCCGGGCACTCGACCTCGGCGTCGGCGGGCTGTCCCGGCTCCCCGCCCTCGTTCTCCCGGTCGATCCGGACGACCGGCCAGAAGTACGTGGACTTGTCGCCGTTCTTGCAGGTGGTGTCGGCCTCCAGCAGGCTCTCGTCGGTCGAGTCGGCGTCGGTGGACACGTTGCCCACGTAGTCGTGCAGGTGCTGGGCGCCGTTGCGGACGCCGGGCTGCGCGATGAAGTTGTCCGGGTTGAAGTGGCCGTTCTCGTTGCGGCCGCAGTCCACGGTGAACGTCCCGGTCGTCGCGTCGTCCTCCGGCCTGGGCGCCTTGACGTTGCGTCCCTGCTTGGTGATGTCGACGAACAGGGACTTGTCGGCCCCGTCCGCCTGGGCGGTGCCCTGGTCGCCGGTGGTGGAGATGGCGACCGCCAGGCCGGTCGTCAGCACCAGTCCGGCAACCCCGGCCGTGAGCTTCGTGCGCCGCGAGAAGCGGTGCCGCCCCTGGTTTCGCGTCATGGATGTGTCACCTCGTCGTAGGTACGCGCATCAGCTTCGAACCCCGACCACCGGTGGGCGGTGGACAACGTGGCATACGTACCGCACCCGGTCCGCGACCTCACCGTTACCGTCTCGTTACCCAGATCGCCCCCTAACTCGGGCCGGGAGGCACTAGGCCGGTGGGTGGCCGCTGCGAAGACCCGTGCAACGGACGACCCTGAGGAGTGTCATGTCCCGCATGTCAGGAGTGCTGGCCGCCGTGGTGGTCGGGCTCTCGCTCGTCGCCGCGGCGCCCGCCTCGGCCGCGAGCGCGCACGACCCGTTACCCACCGAGCTGCCGCTGCCGAACGGCTTCCGCCCCGAGGGCATCGCCATCGGCAGCGCGCCGGTCGCGTACCTGGGCTCGTTGGCCGACGGCGACCTGCTCCGCCTCGACCTGCGCACCGGCAAAGGTGAGGTGTTCAGCCAGGGGCCCGGCACGCCGTCGGTCGGGCTGAAGGTCGACCGGCGCGGGCGGCTGTTCGTCGCCGGTGGGAATGGCGGGGACGCGCGGGTGGTCGATGCCCGAAATGGAGCAATCCTCAAGTCCTACAAATTCGCCGGCCCGGGTGCCTTCGTCAACGACGTCGTGGTCACCGACGACGCCGCGTACTTCACCGACTCCAGCAAGGCGCTGCTGTACAAGATCGCGTTCGGGCCGCACGGCCGGTTGCCCGACACCTACACCGCGGTGCCGCTGACCGGTGATTTCGTCCTCAATCCGGGGTTCAACGCGAACGGCATCGCGGAGACGCCGGACGGAAAAGCGCTGCTCGTCGTGCAGAGCAACACCGGTCAGTTGCACCGCGTCGTGGACGGCGTCACCAAGGTCGTCGACCTCGGCGGCGAGGTGCTCACCGCCGGTGACGGCCTGTTGGTCCGCGGGCGCACCCTCTACGTCGTGCGGAACGCGCTGAACACGGTCGCGGTGTTCACCCTTGACAGGGCCGGTACCAGCGGAAAGCTGGTGGCCAAGATCACCGACCCGCGGTTCGACGTGCCCACGACGGTGGCCGCGTTCGGCAACCGGCTGTACCTGCCCAACGCCCGGTTCACCACACCGCCGACCCCGACGACTACGTACAACGTCGTCGCTGTGCCCAACAGGTGAAACCAAGGGGGCCGATGGGTGCAAAGTTCACATCGGCCCCCTGTTCCGGGTGTCACTCGACTGGGTAACCTCAGCGTCGCGTCGCGCGAGTGATCGCTGTCTCTTCGTAATGATGATCTTCTGATGTTACCGTTCCGTGGCCGATCGGGTGAAGAGGAGGCAGCGCTCCTAGTGCTGCGTTCTGACCAGGCTGACTAGTTCACGAGGCTGCGGAGCACTGTGAAGCAGAAGAACAAGGTGGAGACGAACCAGAAGACCATCCGCTCCAGGCTCACCGGTGTGGTGGTGGTGCCGAGCGTGGTGCTGCTGGTGATGTGGTTGGCGTTCTCCTCCTACACCGTCTTCGACGGCTTCTACACCCGCGCCGTCGCGGTCAGCGTCAAGGAAGCCTCCATCCCGGCCGTGAACGCCTTCGTCGCGATCCAGCGCGAACGCCAGCTCGCCATGACCGCGCTCAGCCAGAAGAACCCCGACCTCGACGACCTGCACGCGCAGCAGCGCGTCGTGGACGACACGACCGGTGCGATGAGGCGGGCGTTCGAGGCGGTCTCCGGCAACTCCCCGGACGAGGTCAACGCCAAGATCACCGCGCTGAACGCGCTCCTCGGGGAGCTGCCGCAGCGCCGCGCGGGCGTCGAGACCGGCAAGGTCGACAAGGACGAGATCTACAAGTACTACAACAGTGTGGTCGACGCGGGCACCGCGCTGTTCGGCACCCAGGCCCGCGTCGTCCCCGACGTGGTGGCCTCCCAGGGCGGGCTCAACGCGACCGACCTGTTCCGCGCCGCCGACTGGATGTCGCGCGCCTCCTCGGTCGCCTCCGGCGCGCTGACCTCCGGCCAGCCCAGCGCGAAGGACCGGCTGGAGTTCGTCAACCTGGTGGGCTCCTACCACTCGCAGCTCACCACGACTACGCCGTTCGCCCAGGACCACGTGCGCCGGGAGTACCAGGCGCTGACCGAGTCGGACGACTGGCGCAGGCTCACCGAGCTGGAGAACGAGCTGATCACCACGTCCACCGCCGACGTGGCGCTGGACGAGTGGCAGGCCGCCTCCCGCCCGGTGTCCGAGCGGCTGGTGACCCTGGCCACCAACCAGGCGTCCAGCGCGGCCGACTCCGGCCTGGAGCGCGGCAACAGCCGGTTCGTCACCGTCCTGATCGGCGCGCTCATCGCGCTGGTCGTGGTGCTCGCCGGCATCGTGTTCGCGGTCCGCATCTCCAACCGGCTGGTCAACCGCGCGCTGATCACCCGCCTGACGGCGCTGAAGAAGGACTCGCTCGCGCTGGCCCACGAGCGGCTGCCCGACATCGTCGACCGGCTGCGCGAGGGCAAGCACGTGGACGTCGAGGTCGAGGTGCCGCCGCTGGACTACGGCAGCGACGAGATCGGCCAGGTGGCCGACGCGTTCAACGCCGCCCAGTACACCGCCGTCGCCGCGGCGGTGAAGGAGAGCCAGGCGCGCGAGGGCGTGAACCGGGTCTTCCTGGACATCGCGCACCGCAACCAGGGCCTGGTGCACCGCCAGCTCAAGATCCTGGACAAGCTGGAGCGGGAGGAGGAGAACCCGGACCAGCTCGACGCGCTGTTCCAGCTCGACCACCTGGCCACCCGCGCCCGCCGCAACGCGGAGAACCTCATCATCCTCGCCGGCGAGCAGCCCGGGCGGCAGTGGCGCAAGCCGGTGCGGCTGCTCGACGTGCTGCGCGCCGCGGTCGCCGAGACCGAGCAGTACGTCCGGGTCAAGGTGAACCCCGTGCCGGAGACCGCGCTGGTGGGCGCGGCCGTCGCGGACACCATCCACCTGGTGGCCGAGCTGGTGGACAACGCGACCGCGTTCTCCTCGCCGCGCTCCCAGGTGCAGGTGCACGCCAGCGAGGTGCCGCAGGGCGTCGTGGTGGAGATCGAGGACCACGGCCTGGGCATCAACCCCGAGGACCGCGAGCAGCACAACGCGATGCTGGCCGACCCGCCCGAGTTCGACGCGATGCGGCTGCGCGGGGAGTCCCGCCTCGGCCTGTTCGTGGTGGCCCGGCTGGCGGCCCGGCGCGGCATCCACGTCGAGCTGCGCGAGTCGCCCTACGGCGGCACGCTCGCCCTGGTGCTCATCCCGTCCGCCGTCGTGGCGGGTCCTACCAGCGTCGTGGAGCCGGCGGAGACCCGCCAGCTGCCGCGCCGCACCTTCCCAGACGACCACGTGATCCCGGAGCAGGGCGACGACTCAGTGCGAGACGCCAGGTTTCCCGACACCTCCCGAGAGCTGGAGGGGTTCTGGGCCCAGGCCGAGGCTGCGGCCAACCAGCATCCCGTTCCAGCGGACAACCGACCCGACGAACGACTGAACGACGAGCTGGACCTGCCGCAGCACAGCGGCGACCTCCAGTTGCCACAGCGCAAGCGGACCGCCGAGTGGCCTGCCGACGAGCCGGCCGCCGAACCCGCGGACCGCCCCGAGCTGCCCCGCCGCCGCAGGCAGCAGAACCTCGCGCCGCAGTTGGTGCGCAACGATTTCCACCCTTCGCCCGAACCGCTCGCCGAGGTCGACGCGGAGCAGTCCGCCGAACGGGTCCGCCAGGACCTGTCGGCGTTCCAGCGGGGCACCCGTGACGCCCGCCGCTCCGACGACGCCCTCGAACCCTGACCAGCAGTGGCCGGACGACTGGAAACCGGAAAGGCAACGGCGATGAACGACATGACCAGCCAGCACAACGAACTGAACTGGTTGTTGGAGGACCTGGTCGGCCGTGTGGTGGGTGCCCGGCACGCGGTGGTGCTGTCCGCGGACGGTCTGCTGCTCGGTCGGTCACCCGGACTGTCCAAGGACGACTCCGACCACCTGTCGGCGATGGCCTCGGCGTTCCAGAGCCTGGCCCGCGGCACCGGGCGGCACTTCGGCGGTGGCGCGGTGCGGCAGACCATCGTCGAGATGGAGCACGCCTACCTCTTCGTCACCGCGGCGGGACACGGCGCGTGCCTGGCCGTCCTGGGCGAAGAGGACTCCGACATGGGGATGATCGCCTACGAGATGAACATGTTGGTGAAGCGGGTGGGGACGTACCTGTCGTCCGCGCCCCGCGGCACCTCGTCCGCGTTGCCCGCGGCCCGCAGGTCGTCGTGATGGCCGGCCGCGAGGACTGGTGGTACGACGAGGCGGCGGGCCCGCTGGTCCGCCCCTACGCGATGGTGCGCGGCCGGACCCGTCCGCTGCGCCCGGAGCTGCACCTGGTGACCCAGGTGCGGGCGATGCCCTCGCCGGCCGACCCGGCCGCGCTGTCGGTGGAGCACCTGGAGATCATGGAGCTGTGCCGGCGACCGCTGTCGGTGGCGGAGGTCGCCGCGTACCTGGACGTGCCCCTGGTGGTCGTCAAGGTGCTGCTGAGCGACCTCATCCAGCGCGGTGACGTCGTGATCCGAGACCCCTCCCGAGTCCCGCAAGTGCCGGACCGGAACCTGTTGCAGGCAGTGCTGGATGGTGTCCGTGGAATCTGAGCGACCGGGCGGGGAACTGCTGGTCCCCACCCCAGTCAAGATCGTCGTCGCCGGCGGCTTCGGCACCGGCAAGACGACCATGGTCAACTCGGTCAGCGAGATCCCGCCGCTGCACACCGAGGAACTGCTCACCGAGGCGGGCGTCGGCGTGGACGACGTGCTGGGCCTGGAGCAGAAGGAGACCACCACGGTCGCCTTGGACTTCGGGCGCATCACGATCAACCCGGAGGTGGTGCTGTACCTGTTCGGCACCCCCGGCCAGAACCGGTTCTGGTTCATGTGGGACGAACTGGCCTACGGCGCCATCGGCGCGGTGATCCTGGTCGACACCCGCAGGCTGGACTCCAGCTTCCCGTCCATCGACTTCTTCGAGCGGCGCGGGATCCCGTTCATCATCGCGGTGAACTGCTTCGAGGGCGCGCACGCCTACGAGGTGGCCGAGGTGCGCCGAGCGCTGGACGTGGACGAGGCGATCCCGCTCGTGCTGTGCGACGCACGGGACCGCGAGTCGTCCAAGACGGTCCTGGTGAGCCTGATCCAGCACACCATGGACCGCCTGGACGCGATGGCCTGAGCCGCACCCCGGTGTGATCGCCTGCGTGATCACCCGCGGCGGGTGGTGAGCACCGACGGGCGACGCTGCCTGCGCAGCGCCGCCAGGTAGGTGCCGAAGTCCACCTGCACCGAGTCCGCCGCCGACGGGCCGTAGCGCGCGTCGGCGGCTTTGAGGTGCGCGTCGACCTCGCGCCTCATCACCGACGGCGGGGGCAGTTCGGCGACGCCCTCCACCAGGTCGGCGATCCACTCCGCCTGCGCCTGCACCAGGCGGGTGATCGCGCCGAACGGCCGGATCAGGCCGGCGAAGTAGAGGTCCGGCTGGGCCAGTGATACCACTCGCTGGTACAGCGCCACCCGGCCGGCCGGTTCGAACACCCATTCGAATGGCAGGAACGGGAATTCGATGCGGTAGCCGGTGCAGTACACCAGGTCGTCCGCCGCCTCACCGGTGCCGTCCGTGAAATGCACCACGGAGTTCTCGATACGCTCGATCGCAGGCTTGACGACGAGCGCTCCGTGGTTTATCCGGCTGAGCAGCTCGTCGGATATGGTGAGGGCGCCGCCGAAGATGCGGTGGTCCGGTTCGGCCAACCCGTAGTCGGCCAGCCGGCCGCGCATCAGGCGCAGCAGCGTCTCGATCAGGCGGCGTTGTTCGGGAAACGTCAGGCGGGCCCACCAGGGGGCCGAGGCGATTTCGTCGATGGGAATTCCGAGCATGGTCTTCGGCACCACGTGCACACCCCGCCGCTGAACCAATACCGTTCTCGCGGCGACCCTGGACAATTCGACGGAAATATCCGCAGCGGAGTTGCCGAAACCCACCACGACCACCCGTCTGCCGGTGTGCCCGACCGGATCGGAGTAGTCGAACGAGTGCAGCCTGCGACCGGGGAACGTCTCATCCCCCGGGAATGACGGCAGTCGCGGCGACCAGTGGTGGCCGGTCGCGACGACCACGTGCCCGAACCGCCGGTGGTGCTGGGCGCCGGTGCGGTCACGGGTCGTCACGAGCCACGTGTGGTCTGCGGCACGGGACAGCGACACCACCTCGCAGTTCAGCTCCACCAGATCCGTCACGCCCTTGTGATCAGCGTAACGTTGCAGGTAGGACGCCATCTGGTCATGTCGGGGGTAGCGCGGGAAGTCGGCCGGCATCGGGAAGTCGCCGTACCCGGTGATCTTCGCCGACGTGTTCAGGTGCAGTGACCGGTAGGCAGGTCCGGGTCCAGCGGGTTCCGGATATCGCCACAGCCCGCCGAGCCCTCCGGACCGCTCCAGTACGGTCACCGGCAAGTCCCGGGAACGGAGCGTTCCGGCGACCGCCAGCCCGGACACGCCGGCGCCGATCACGCACGTGTGATCATGAATGGGACGTTCGGCGTATTGACTAGCCGGAAATTCAGCCACAAGTGCCGCCACCCTTTCGGCCCAATTCCGTCACGCAGCGTGCCGGTGGCCGCCGGGTGTGATCTCCACCGGCCGGCCCGTCGTCCATTGCGCGCACCCTCTGCACAAGGTAAGCCTTGCGCCCGGAGGTGCCTAGTGTCCAGTTCTGTCGCTGTGGCTCAGGCCTCACGCCGTGAGGGCCTGTTCAGTGCATCGGATTCGACCTACCGAGGCTTCGCGTTCGACAAGTGGCTCGCCATCGGCACGGCGCTGGGTTTCTCCGTCGAGCAGTTACGCGTCTCGCTGGGCGAACTGGGCGCCGTCCTCGGTGATTGGTCCGATCGCCGCATCGGATTGCGCCGGGAATATCCGTCGTTCGTTTCCCGGGACGGATTCCCGATCGAGTTCTCGGTGAGTTGGCGGGGCGGCGTGCCGGAAGTCCGGGTGCTGTTCGAATCCATCGGCGCGCAACCCACCGCGCGGGCGGCGCAGGACGCGGGCCGGGCGCTGACCCGCTCGCTGGCCGGCCGGCCGGGTGTCTCGCTGACGCGGTACCACCTCGTCGAGGACCTCTTCGTGGTGGACGAGCCGCGCCCGTTCCGGCCGACGGTCTGGCACTCGCTGGCCTACCGCCCCGGCGAGAAGCCGCGCTACAAGGTCTACCTCAACCCGCAGGCGCACGGGCCGGCGGCGGTGCCCGAGGTGATGTGCGCGGCGATGACCCGGCTGGGGCTGCCGTTCGCGTGGGACCGGGTCGCCGCGCAGTACCACGAACTGGCGGACGAGGGGCACCAGCTGGAGTTCGTCGCGCTGGACCTGGCGGACACCCCCGACGCGCGGGTGAAGGTCTACTTCCGGCACACCGGTCGGGTCGACCTGGACCGGGTGGCGTCGCTGGCGCGCACCCACGACCCGGTGTCGGCCGGGCCCGCCTACCGGGACGTGTACGGCTCGCCCGCGTCGCCGGACAACGAGCCGATGACGTGCCTGGCGTTCCGCTCGGGCTGCGCGGGGCCGGAGGAGGCCAACGTCTACCTGCGACTGCCCGGCGCGGCGGAATCCGATGCGGATGCCGCCGCGCGCATCACGTCGGTCATGCGCCGGTTCGGCGTGGACCACCGGCAGTACCGGCACGTCGCCGAAGCGCTGGCCCCGCTGCCGCTGGAGTCGATGGCCGGGATGCACGAGCTGCTGAGCTTCCGCACGGCGTCACGCCGCCCGGACCTCGGCGTGTACTTCCGGTTCGCCGTCTACGACACCCCGGTGGACGGCGTGCACGTGTGACGGCGCGCGGGTCTCCGAGCCCTGCCGGAGACCCGCACGCGGCACGGCTCCCCGGCGGGGAACGGCGCCGGGGGAGACCTCAGGCCGCGTAGTTGTGGAACCCGCGACCGCTCTTCTTGCCCAGCAGCCCCGCGTCCACCATGCGCAGCAGCAGCGGCGGCGGCGAGTACAGGGGCTCCTTGAACTCCTCGTACATCGACTCGGCGATCGCCTTGGTGGTGTCCAGGCCGATCAGGTCGGCCAGCCGCAGCGGCCCCATCGGGTGCGCGCAGCCCAGCACCATGCCGTTGTCGATGTCCTCCGCGCTCGCGAAGCCGGACTCCAGCATCCGGATCGAGGACAGCAGGTAGGGGATCAGCAGGGCGTTCACCACGAACCCCGCCCGGTCCTGCGACCGGATGACCTCCTTGTGCAGCACCCCGGTCACGAACGCCTCGGCTCGGCTCTGCGTCTGCTCGCCGGTCAGCAGCGAGGGCACCAGCTCGACCAGCTTCAACACCGGCACCGGGTTGAAGAAGTGCACCCCGATGACCTGCTCGGGGCGGCCGGTCGCCATGCCCAGCTTCATGATCGGGATGGAGGAGGTGTTCGAGGCGAAGATCGCCTTCGGGTCCTGCACGACCTTGTCCAGCGCGGCGAAGACGTCCGTCTTGACCTGCTCGTTCTCCGCGACGGCTTCGACCACCAGGTTGCGGTCGGCGAAGTCGGCGATGTCGGTGGTGAACCGGAGGCGCTCCAGTGCGGCGTCCCGGTCCTCGGCGGTCAGCTTCCCGCTGCGCACGCCCTTGCCCAACGAAGCGGCGATCCGCCCCTTCGCGGCCTCGGTGGCATCCAGGTTCACCTCGGCCACCAGCACGTCGAGCCCCGCTCGCGCGCAGACCTCGGCGATACCGGAGCCCATCAGCCCGGACCCCACCACTCCAACACGTTGAATGTCACTCACGCCCCGATCCTGCCAGGGCGGGTGCGCACCGGCACAACCTCCACCTGTAGCCACGTGCGCCTCGGGCGACGACGGGTGCAGCGGTGGACCGCACCGGGACCGGCGTGCCCGCCTTCGCGTGGGCGGACACGCCGGAGCCCCTCAGCCCAGGTCCCGCTCCGCTCGGGCGATCGCGGCGAACTCCTCCTCCGGCGCGGCCGCGACCAGGTGGTGCCTGCTGTAGAACCAGAAGTAGGCCAGCGCCACCACGACGATCCCCGCGGTGATCCCGGCGGCCGTCTTGTCCACGAAGAACGTCGCCACCACCGCCGCCAGGGCGAGCACCAGCGCGACACCGGTCGTCACGACCCCGCCGGGCGTCCGGTAGGGGCGTTCCAGTCCCGGTTCACGGATGCGCAACACGATGTGCGACACCATCATCAGCACGTACGACAGCGCCGCGCCGAACACCGCGATGTCGATCAGCAGCGCCCCGTCCCGGGTGACCGCCGCCAACACGAACCCGATCGCGCCCGGCACGATCAGCGCCAGGTAGGGCGTCTTCCGCTTGCCCGTCCTGGACAGCCAGCGCGGCAGGTAGCCCGCGCGCGACAGCGCGAACAGCTGCCGGGAGTACGCGAAGATGATGGAGAAGAAGCTCGCCACCAGCCCGGCCAGGCCGACGTAGTTCACGATCTGCGCCAGCGGGTTGTCCCCGCCGTAGGCCGCCCGCACGGCGTCGGGAAGCGGGTTGTTCGACCCCTTCAGGGCCTCCGAGCCCGCCCCGCCGGGCGCGAGCACCAGGATGGCGCCGGCGAACAGCAGCAGCGCCGCCATCGCGCCGATGATGCCGCGCGGCATGTCGCGCTTCGGGTCGCGCGCCTCCTCGGCGGCCAGCGGAACGCCTTCCACGGCGAGGAAGAACCAGATCGCGTAGACGAGCGCGCCGAGCGCCCCGGCGAACCCGAACGGCAGGAACCCGTCGTTCCCGGCGAGGTCGAACAGCTTGTCGACGTCGAACCGGGGGATCATGCCGATGACGAACGCCAGCAGCGCCACCACCGCGATGCCGGTGATCACGAACATCAACCGCAGCGCCTCACCCACCCCGAACAGGTGCACGCCGACGAAGATCAGGAAGCACACCAGGTACACCGGCCACGAGTTGGTCAACCCGAACAGCCCCAGCGTCTCCACGTACCCGCCGATGAACACCGCGATGGCGGCGGGCGCGATGGCGTACTCGATCAGGATGGCGACACCGGTCGCGAACCCGCCCAGCGGTCCCAGCGCGCGGCGGGCGAAGCCGTACCCGGCGCCGGCCACGGGCAGCGCGGCGGCGAGTTCGGCCAGACCGAACACCATGCACGTGTACATGGTGGCCATCAGGACGGTCGCGACCAGCAGACCGCCCCAGCCGCCCTGCGCCAGCCCGAAGTTCCACCCGGCGAAGTCGCCGGAGATCACGTACGACACCCCGAGCCCGGCGAGCAGCACCCACCCCGCCGCGCCGCGCTTGAGCTGTCGGTGCTCCAGGTACTCGCTGCCCACCTTCTCGTACTCGACGTGCTTGGCCATCTGCGCTCCCTAATGGGTCAGCTGCGCTCCTTTGAAGGCGGTTCGAGAGTGGCGTGCGTCACCTGATGGTGTCAACAAGCCGGCGCGCGACGGCTTCGCGGTCGGGTATCCGAGCCAGTGCGGGAGAGGCGGGGAGGGCTGGCGTGCGTCACCTGATGGTGTCAGGATGGCGGCGGCCAATGGCTCGCTGACATACCTTTGGAGGTAGTGCGAATGCTCACCGTCGAGGAGTTGCGCGAGCTCGTGGACACCGGGGAGATCGACACGGTCCTCGTGGCCGTCGTCGACATGCAGGGCCGTCTCCAGGGCAAGCGGTGCGCCGCGCGGTACTTCCTGAGCGAGGTCCTGGAGCACGCCGCGGAGGGCTGCAACTACCTGCTCGCGGTGGACGTGGACATGAACCCGGTCGACGGCTACGCGATGTCCTCCTGGGACACCGGCTACGGCGACTTCGTGATGAAGCCGGACCTGTCCACGCTGCGCCGCGTCCCGTGGCAGGAGGGCACCGCGCTGGTGATGTGCGACATCGAGTGGGAGAGCGGGGAGCCCGTGCCCGCTTCGCCGCGCCAGATCCTGCGCCGCCAGCTCGACCGGCTGGCGGAGCGCGGTCTCCAGGCGTTCGTCGGCACCGAGTTGGAGTTCATCGTCTTCGACAACACCTTCGAGGACGCCTGGGACCGGGGCTACCGCAACCTCACCCCGGCGAACCAGTACAACGTCGACTACTCGCTGCTGGGAACCGCACGCATCGAGCCGCTGCTGCGCGACATCCGCAACCACATGGCGGGCGCGGGCCTGGAGGTCGAGTCGGCCAAGGGCGAGTGCAACCCCGGCCAGCACGAGATCGCGTTCCGGTACAAGGAAGCGCTGGCCACGTGCGACAACCACGGCATCTACAAGACCGGTGCCAAGGAGATCGCCGCGCAGCACGGCAAGTCCCTGACGTTCATGGCGAAGTACAACGAGCGCGAGGGCAACTCGTGCCACATCCACCTGAGCCTGCGCTCCGCGGCCGGTGAGCCGGTGTTCGCCGAAGGGCGCGGGATGTCGGCGCTGATGAAGTCGTTCATGGCGGGACAGCTCGCCGGGCTGCGCGAGCTGACCTACTTCCTCGCGCCGAACGTCAACTCCTACAAGCGTTTCGTCCCCGGCAGCTTCGCGCCGACCGCCGTGGCGTGGGGCCGGGACAACCGGACGTGCGCGCTGCGCGTGGTCGGGCACGGCCAGTCGCTGCGGTTCGAGAACCGAGTGCCGGGCGGTGACGTGAACCCCTACCTGGCGGTGGCGGCGCTGATCGCGGCGGGCCTGCACGGGGTGGACAACGACCTTCGGCTGGAGGACGAGTTCGTCGGCAACGCCTACACCTCCGACCGCGAGACCGTGCCGACGACGTTGCGGGACGCGGCATCCCTGTTGGCGCGCAGCGACATCGCGCGCGACGCGTTCGGCAAGGACGTGGTGGACCACTACCTCAACGCGGCCAAGGTGGAACTGGCCGCCTACGACTCGACCGTGACCGACTGGGAGCGTGTCCGTGGTTTCGAACGGCTCTGAACCGCTGATCGGCATCAGCACCTACCTGGACCGCACGAGGTTCGGCGTGTGGGACGTCGAAGCCGCCGTGCTGCACCGCGCCTACCTCGACTCGGTGGTGCGGGCGGGCGGCAACCCCGTGCTGCTGCCCCCGTTGGGCAACTGGAACGCCGGCACCATCGCGTTCCTGGACGGCCTGGTGCTGGCGGGCGGCGGGGACGTCGACCCCGCCAGGTACGGCGCGGCGCGGGATCCGCGCACCGGCAAGGCGAACGCCCACCGGGACGACGCGGAACTGGCGCTGGCGCGGGCTGCGCTGGAGCTGGACCTCCCGCTGCTGGCGGTGTGCCGGGGTATGCAGGTGCTCAACGTGGTGCTCGGCGGCACGCTGCACCAGCACGTGGCCGGCCACAACGTGACGCCGGCCGTGTTCGAGAAGGTGGACGTCGCGGTGGTGGCGGGCAGCGCGCTGGCCGGGATCGTCGGACCGTCGTTGTCCGTGCTGTGCCACCACCACCAGACGCTGGACCGCATCGGTGACGGCCTGGAGGTCGTCGCCACCGCGCCGGACGGCGAGGTGGAGGCGGTGGAGCTGCCGCGGAAGCGGTTCGTGCTCGGCATCCAGTCGCACCCGGAGGCCGACCGCGAGGACCGGCTGTTCGATGCGTTCGTCGACGCGGTGCGGAAGGGCGTGTGATGGCCTCCTCCGACGTGATCAACCCGGCGACCGGGGAAGTGGTGCGCCGCGTCGGACTCGCCTCGCTGGAGGAGACCGACGCGGCGATCGCCCGGGCCCAGGCCGCGTTCCCCGCCTGGAAGGCGGTCGCCCCCGGTGACCGCGCCCGGCTGCTGCGCCGGTTCGCCGACGCCGTCGACGGTGCCGTGGAGGAGCTCGCGGCGCTGGAAGTGCTGAACGCGGGGCACACCATCGGCAACGCGCGGTGGGAGGCGGGCAACGTCCGCGACGTGCTGCACTACTACTCGGCCGCGCCGGAACGCCTGTTCGGCAGGCAGATCCCGGTGGCCGGCGGGCTGGACGTGACGTTCCAGGAACCGTTGGGCGTGGTGGGTGTGATCGTGCCGTGGAACTTCCCGATGCCCATCGCGGGCTGGGGTTTCGCGCCGGCGCTGGCGGCGGGCAACACGGTGGTGCTCAAGCCCGCCGAGCTGACACCGCTGACCGCGCTGCGGCTCGCGGAGCTGGCTCGTGAGGCGGGCATCCCGGAGGACGTGTTCCAGGTGCTGCCCGGTGCCGGACCTGTTGTCGGGCAACGCTTCGTCACGCACCCGGCGGTGCGCAAGGTGGTGTTCACCGGGTCCACGCGGGTGGGCAAGCAGGTCATGGCGGGCTGCGCGGACCAGGTGAAGCGGGTGACGCTGGAGCTGGGCGGCAAGTCGGCCAACATCGTGTTCGCCGACGCGGACCTGGAGCAGGCCGCCGCCACCGCGCCGTACGGGGTGTTCGACAACGCCGGCCAGGACTGCTGCGCGCGGTCGCGGATCCTGGTGCAGGCCTCGGTCTACGACCGGTTCATGGAGCTGCTGGAACCGGCGGTGAAGGGCGTCGTCGTCGGCGCGCCCGGCGACGAGGCCACCGAGATGGGACCGTTGATCTCCGCCGCGCACCTGGCCAAGGTGTCCTCGTACGTGCCCGACGACGCACCGGTGGCGTTCCGGGGGTCGGCTCCCGACGGGCCGGGTTTCTGGTTCCCCCCGACGGTCCTGGCACCCGTGCGGCCCGACGATCCCGCCGCCGTGGACGAGATCTTCGGGCCGGTGGTGGCCGTGCTGCCGTTCGCCGACGAGGACGAGGCCGTGCGGCTGGCCAACGCCGGCGATTTCGGGCTGTCCGGCTCGATCTGGACCCGTGACGTGGGGCGGGCCCTGCGCGTCTCGCGCGGTGTGGAGGCCGGGAACCTGTCGGTCAACTCGCACTCGTCGGTCCGCTACTGGACGCCGTTCGGCGGGTTCAAGCAGTCCGGGCTGGGACGTGAGCTGGGGCCGGACGCGCTGGGACCGTTCACCGAGACCAAGAACGTCTTCATCGCCCACTGATGATCCGGCTGAATGGGAGAGACATGGCACAGCGACTGGAAGGCCGGGTGGCCGTCGTGACCGGCGGCGGCAGCGGCATCGGCCTGGCCTCGGTGCGCCGGCTGGCGAGCGAGGGCGCGCGGGTGGTGGTCGCGGACGTCGACGCGGGCGCGGGCGAGGCCGCCGCCGACGAGGTGGGCGGGCTGTTCGTGCGGGTCGACGTGACCGACGAGGAGCAGGTGTCGGCGCTGTACCAGACCACTGTGGACACCTGTGGCTCGCTGGACGTCGCGTTCAACAACGCGGGCATCTCGCCGCCCGAGGACGACTCCATCCTGACCACCGGCATCGAGGCGTGGGACCGGGTGCAGAAGGTCAACCTGACGTCGGTGTACCTGTGCTGCCGCTACGCCATCCCGCACATGTTGCGGCAGGGCAAGGGATCGGTGATCAACACGGCGTCGTTCGTCGCCACCATGGGCGCGGCCACCTCGCAGATCTCCTACACCGCCTCGAAGGGCGGCGTGCTGGCGATGAGCCGTGAGCTGGGCGTGCAGTTCGCGCGGGAGGGCGTGCGGGTCAACGCGCTGTCGCCGGGACCGGTGAACACCCCGCTGCTGCGCGAGCTGTTCGCGAAGGACCCGGAACGGGCCGCGCGGCGGCTGGTGCACGTGCCGCTGGGCCGGTTCGCCGAGCCGGAGGAGATCGCGGCCGCGGTGGCGTTCCTGGCCAGCGACGACTCGTCGTTCATCACCGCGTCGAACTTCCTGGTGGACGGCGGTATCGCGGGCGCCTACGTGACACCGCTGTGATGATGCCGTTGCGGGACGCGTTGTTCCGCCCGGTCCGGGCGGGCAACGCGTTCGAGGAGACGGTGGAACGGCTCATGCAGGCGATCCGGCTCGGCGTCGTGCCGCCGGGCGAGCGGCTGCCCGCCGAACGGGAACTCGCGACCAGGCTCGGCGTGAGCCGGGTGACCTTGCGCGAGGCGATCAGGTCCTTGCAGGACGCCGGGATCGTGGAGTCCAGGCGGGGCCGCTACGGCGGCACGTTCGTCAACGCCGAGTTGCCCGCGTCGCTGCCGGGGCGGCGGGTGGAGGTGCCCGAACTGCTCGACGCGCTGACGCTGCGCACCGTGCTGGAGACCGGGGCCGCCGAGTGCGCGGCCGGGCGGTCGCTGGGACCGGGGGAGCGGCGGAACCTGCGGGCGCGGCTCGCCGAGTGCTCCTCGGCCGAGCTGGCCGAGTACCGGCGCAAGGACTCCCGGCTGCACCTGGCGATCGCGGAGTCCACCGGGTCCGCGTCGCTGACGGGGGCCATCGCGGACGTGCGGATGCGGGTGAACGAACTGCTGGAGCGGATCCCGCTGCTGCCGCCGAACCTGGCGCACTCCAACGACCAGCACGAGCTGGTCGTCACGCGGATCCTGGACGGCGACGCGGAAGGGGCGCGCCGGGCGATGGCGGAACACCTGGACGGCACGGCGTCGCTGCTGCGCGGTTTCCTGTCCTGACCGGTGGCCGAACGCGCCGGTCCGGTAAGGCGAACCGAATCCGATATCGGCTGCCGAAGCCGAAGCCGAATCCGGTGTCGACTTACCACCGAAGCCGAATCCGGCCTCGGCATTCCTGCCGAAGCCGAATCCGGGTGGATTCCGACGGTGCCTAGGGGGTGGGCTGGGCGGATTTGCCGTAGCCGAACTGCGAGACCACGTTGCGGTTCGTGTCACGCAATTTGGCGGTGTCGCCCTGGTCGTTCCAGATGGGCCGCTTGATCCCGTACGAGAAACCACCGGACTCCGGGTGGATCTCGTTGGTGTAAACCCGGATCCGCTGGCCCGGTTGGAGAACGGTGCCCGGCGGGAAGGTGAAGTCCTGGCCCGCGTCGTCGGCGCCCAGCGTCCAGCCGGAAATGTCCCCCGGTGCGCTGCCGCGGTTGACGATCTCCACGTACTCGTCCGCCTGGGTCCGCTTCACCTCGCCCTTGTTGCGCACCGTCGTGATCACCACGTCCGGCCGGCCCGCCTTGCCGAACAGGGCCACCACGTCGGCGCTGTTGGCGCTGTTCTCCGCGCTGATGAACTTCCGGACCACCTGGCCGCCCTGCTTGAAACCGCTGATCACGACGGCGTACTGCTCACCTTCGACGGTGACGTTCTCCGGCGAGACGAACGTGGGCAGGTCGACCTCGTCCTCCGGGTTGGGGCCGACGTTGGGGGTCTCGTTGTGCCGGAACTTGAAGCTGAAGTCGCTCTCCGTGCCGTCCTCGAAGACCACCTTGACCGTGAGGTCGACCTCGAACTGGGACTGCGGCATCGCCTGAATGGGGAAGTTCTCGTGGGTGAACGTGCCCAGGGTGAATTCCGTGCCGTCCAGCTTCACGTCGACAGCGCCACCGCGGAACACGTACCCGCTCTTGCCCGAGCCGGCGGGAACACCCCACTTGACGTGGTCGGTGCCCAATCCTTCGAGGTTCGGAGGTGTGGTGCTGATCGTCGGCCAGCTGCCGGACGTCGTCGCAGTGCTCATGAGGTGATCATGCTCGCCTACAGGTGCGGTGGGTAATCCGCTGGGTGGGGGAGTAGGGGTTCGGGAAAAAGGTCGTCAGGGTTGGTGGCGCGCTCCGTTGTGGAGTCCGTTCGAGTGGTCCGAATACTCGAACAGACCACTTCCCGCTGAATTGCGCTTTCACGCTCTGCGGGTGGCGGAATACGCGTTGGTTCATCCGGTGGTGCCCGCGACCCGCGTGCGTCGGCCGACGAGCCCGGGTCACTCGGTGGCGCAGCGGGCGGTTTCCCGGCACCACGAGCCGTACGGCGATGTCATCGGCAGTCGATCCGACCCTCGGCTGGTGCCTGCTCCAAGGGGCCGTAGCCGGGCAGGCCGCCGCGGGCCTTGAGAGCGGTCTCAGGCCCTGGACCGGATGGCTTCGGGACGTGTCGGCAGATAACAGGTCGGTGAGCCCCGATAACATCTCCGGCAATAGCACCGCCTACCCGAGGAGTCATCGTGTCCCAGCCGCGCCCCGCAGCCGCACTCGCCCCACCGCGCGTGGTGGTGCCGGCCGGGACCACCGCGGGCACGGCGGTCCGGGAGGCGGGGCTGCCCGGCAAGGGGCCGGACGCCGTCGTGGTGGTCCGGGACGCCGAAGGGCACCTGCGCGACCTGTCCTGGGCGCCGCGGGTGGACGTCGAAGTGGAGCCGGTGGCCGCCGACACGCCGGACGGCCGCGCGGTGATCCGGCACTCCGCCGCGCACGTGCTCGCGCAGGCCGTCCAGCAGCAGTTCCCGGAGGCCAAGCTGGGCATCGGCCCGCCGGTCAAGGACGGGTTCTACTACGACTTCCGGGTCGACAAGCCGTTCACGCCCGAGGACCTCCAGGCGCTGGAGAAGCGCATGAAGCAGATCGTCAAGGGCGCGCAGCGGTTCGACCGGCGGGTGGTCGAGTCCGTCGACGCGGCCAAGCGCGAGCTGGCGGACGAGCCGTTCAAGCTGGAGCTCGTGGACGTCAAAGCCGGTGGGGAGTCGGGCGCCGCCGTCGACACCTCGGAGATCATGGAGGTCGGCGGCGGCGAGCTGACGATCTACGACAACCTGGACCCGCGCAGCGGCGACCGGGTGTGGGGCGACCTGTGCCGCGGCCCGCACGTGCCCACGACCAAGCACATCCCGGCGTTCAAGCTCACCCGCGTGGCCGCCGCCTACTGGCGCGGCAACGAGAACAACCCGCAGCTCCAGCGGATCTACGGCACGGCCTGGGAGTCGCAGGAGGCGCTGGACGGCTACCTGGAGCTGCTCGCCGAGGCCGAGCGCCGCGACCACCGCAAGCTGGGGGTCGAGCTGGACCTGTTCAGCTTCCCCGACGAGCTGGGCTCGGGGCTGGCCGTGTTCCACCCCAAGGGCGGCGTCATCCGCCGTGAGCTGGAGGACTACTCGCGCCGCCGGCACGAGGAGTCGGACTACGAGTTCGTCAACACGCCGCACATCAGCAAGAGCGGCCTGTTCCACACGTCCGGCCACCTGCCCTACTACGCGGACACGATGTTCCCGCCGATCGAGTTCGAGGGCGAGGACTACTACCTCAAGGCGATGAACTGCCCGATGCACAACCTGATCTTCAGGTCGCGCGGGCGGTCCTACCGCGAGCTGCCGCTGCGGCTGTTCGAGTTCGGCACGGTCTACCGGTACGAGAAGTCCGGCGTGGTGCACGGCCTCACCCGGGTGCGCGGCCTGACGATGGACGACTCGCACATCTACTGCACGAAGGAGCAGATGCCGGGCGAGCTCCGGTCGCTGCTGAAGTTCGTGCTCGACCTGCTCGCCGACTACGGCCTGAGCGACTTCTACCTCGAACTGTCCACCCGCGACGACTCGCCGAAGTTCATCGGCGACCCGCAGGAGTGGGCGGAGGCCACCGAGACGCTGCGGCAGGCCGCCGAGGACTCCGGGCTGGAACTCGTGCCCGACCCCGGCGGTGCGGCGTACTACGGCCCGAAGATCTCCGTGCAGGCCAAGGACGCCATCGGCCGGTCGTGGCAGATGTCGACCATCCAGCTCGACTTCAACCAGCCCAAGCGGTTCGAGCTGGAGTACACCGCGCCGGACGGCTCCCGGCAGCAGCCGATCATGATCCACCGGGCGCTGTTCGGGTCCATCGAACGGTTCTTCGGCGTGCTCACCGAGCACTACGCGGGGGCGTTCCCGGCGTGGCTGGCCCCCGTGCAGGTGGTCGGCATCCCGATCGCCGACGAGCACGTCGAGCACCTGGAGCGGGTCGCGGCGGCGCTGCGGGAGCGCAAGATCCGGGTGGAGGTGGACTCCTCCGACGACCGGATGCAGAAGAAGATCCGCAACCACACCACCCAGAAGGTGCCGTTCATGCTGCTCGCGGGCGGCAAGGACGTCGAATCCGGCGCGGTGTCGTTCCGGTTCCGCGACGGCACGCAGATCAACGGCGTGCCGGTGGCCCGCGCGGTCGAGACCATCGTCGACTGGGTGACCCGTCGCGAGAACGCCTCGCCCACGGCGGAACTCGTCCAGTGACGCCCCGGTACGAAGAGCAGGACGGGGTCGGGGTCCACGACGAGCTGCAGCGGCTGTGGACCCCGCACCGCCTCTCCTACGTGCGCGGTGAGGGCAAGGCGGTCGGCGACGAGCCGGAGGGCTGCCCGTTCTGCCGGGTGATCGGGCTGGACGACGCCGAGGGCCTGATCCTGGCCCGTGGCGCGCTGGTGTTCGCGGTGCTCAACCTGTACCCGTACAACCCCGGCCACCTGATGGTGCTGCCCTACCGGCACGTGCCCGACTACACCGACCTCACGCCCGCCGAGACGGCTGAACTCGCCGAGTTCACGCAGCGCGCCATGCGGGTGATCCGCGCCGTGGCGAACCCGCACGGGTTCAACATCGGCATGAACCAGGGCGTCGTGGCGGGCGCCGGCATCGCCGCCCACCTGCACCAGCACGTGGTGCCCCGGTGGGGCGGCGACGCGAACTTCATGCCGGTGATCGGCCACACCAAGGTCCTGCCGCAGCTGCTCGGGGAGACCCGTCGACTGCTGGCGGACGCCTGGTCGACGCATTAGTCGGCAGCGCCGCACCGCATCCGACCGTCGAATTGCGTCACTCGGCGGTCTCGTGCCGCCGAGTGCACGCCCGTCTGCACGTGCAACCCGAATACACACAGTCGCCGTGCGAAAGATCACCACATGAGCGGCGATGAACGTCCGGTATTCCCTGTGTGGCCGATCGTCACGGACCGCCATCATCGATAACGTGCGTTTCATGACCGCACCTGAGCGTTCGCGGCTGGCCCGAGAACGGCTCTCGCGCGAGTTACGCAGGCTGCGCACGGAGGCCAAGATGACCGGCACGGCCACCGCGCGGGCTACCGGGATGAGCCAGTCGAAGTTGTCGAAGATCGAGAACGGCATGCTCCTCCCGTCCGTGACCGACGTGGAGCGCCTGGTGGCCGAGTTGTCGGCGACCAGGGAGACCAGGGTCGAGCTGGTGGAACTGGCCCGTCAGCTGCACGCCGAGGCGGAGACCCGCCGGGTGGTGCTGCACCGCGGGGCGCATCGGCACCAGCAGACCGTGGCGCGTATCGAGGCCCGTGCGACCACGAGCCGTTTTTTTCAGAACGCCGGGGTTCCGGCGTTGTTGCAGAGTGAGAACTACCTGCGGGTGGTGCTCAACGCCACGCCGGCGCACGAGCAGGACACCGCGATCGCCACGCTGCGCAGCCGTCGGGCGCGGATGGACGACCTGGGCAAGCGGTTCGTGTTCCTGCTGGCCGAGGGTGCGCTGCGGTGGCGGATGGGGTCGGCCGACCTGATGTGCGAGCAGATCGAGCACCTCGTGCAGATCATGCGGAGACCGAATGTGCAGCTCGGCGTGGTGCCCTGGACCGCGGACGCGAACCTGGTCGCGCTGCACGGGTTCCAGGTCTACGACGAGCGGGTGGTGACGTTGAGCGTGCTGACCGGCAACGCGACCATCACCGACCCCCACGACGTGCGCGAGTACCTGGCGCTGTTCGGCCGGCTGGAGCGGCTCGCCATGCGCGGCGAGCAGCTGGAGGACCTGCTGGAGGGAATCTCCAGGGACCACCGCAAGCTCGGCTGAGCTGGGCCGTTAGGCTGCCGGAGACCCAGTCGTCCCCGCCGGTAGGTGCAGTCGCCGCCTTATGCTGAACATCTTCGCCCGCGCGTCGGTTTCGCGCGTCACCGATCCGATCGGGGCGTGGCTGCTTCGCCGCGGCCTCACCCCGAACACCGTCACGGTGCTGGGCACCGTCGGCTCCGTCGCCGCCTCGCTGTGGTTCATCCCGCGCGGGCAGCTGTTCACCGGGGCCGCCGTGGTCACCGCGTTCGTGCTGTTCGACCTGATCGACGGCGCGATGGCGCGCGCGCAGGGCGGCGGCACGCGGTTCGGCGCGGTGCTGGACGCGAGCTGCGACCGGATCGCGGACGGCGCGCTGTTCGCCGCCATCGCCTGGTGGTCGTTCGGTGCGGGGGAGCAGGGGCTCGCCGCCGCGAGCCTGGTCTCCCTGGTGGGCGCGCAGGTCACCTCGTACGTCAAGGCGCGGGCGGAGGCCTCGGGGCTGTCCGCCGACGGCGGCGTGGCGGAACGGGCGGAGCGGTTCATCATCGCGCTGGTCGGCATCGGCCTGCACGGGCTGGGCGTGCCGTACGTCCTGCCGGTGGCGCTGTACCTGCTCACCGCACTCGTGGTGATCACCGTGGTGCAGCGCGTGCTGGCCGTGCGGCGTGCCGCTAAGGAGCTGTCGACATGAAGGAGCGCCTGGCCGATCTCGGCTTCGCCGCGGGCTGGCGAGTGGTCCGGCTGCTGCCGGAGAAGTGGGCGGTCGCGCTGTTCGACCGGGGTGCGGACTGGGCGTCACGGCGTGCCGGCGGCGGCGTCCAGCAGCTGAGGGCGAACCTGCGGCGGGTGGTGCCGCGCGCGGGCGAGGCCGAACTGGACGAGTTGGTGCGGTTGTCCGTCCGGTCGTACGCGCGGTACTGGCGCGAGGCGTTCCGGCTGCCGTCGATGGACCTGAAGGCCGTCTACGAGTCGTGCGACCGGTCGTTCAGCGGGGTGGAGAACCTGGAGGCGGCGCTGGCGGCCGGTAACGGCGTGGTGCTCGCGCTGCCGCACTGCGGCAACTGGGACATGGCGGGCGTGTGGCTGGTGGAGAAGCTCGGCACGTTCACCACCGTCGCCGAACGCCTCAGACCCGAGTCGCTGTACCGGCGGTTCATCGCGTTCCGGGAGAGTCTGGGCTTCGAGGTCGTGCCGCTGACCGGCGGCGACCGCAACCCGGCCGTGGTGCTCGCGGAACGGCTGCGCGCCAACCAGCCCATCTGCCTGCTCGCCGACCGGGACCTCACGGCGGGCGGTGTGCCGGTGACGTTCTTCGGCGAGCGCACCATGATGCCCGCCGGCCCCGCGCACCTGGCCGCCACCACGGGCGCGGCGCTGCTGCCGGTCGGGCTGTGGTTCACCGAGGACGGTTGGGTCGTCCGCATCCACCCGCCGATCCGGGTGTCGGGCACCGGTGGCGTCCCGGCGGCCACCCAGTCCATTGCGGACGTGTTCGCCGCCGACATCGCGGCGCACCCCACGGACTGGCACATGTTCCAGCAGCTGTGGCTGGCGGACCTGCCGGAGAGCAGGCAGAAGGCCCTGCGCCGGGTGCTGGCCCGCAGGGAGGGCACCGGGTGAAGGTCGGCATCGTCTGCCCGTACTCCTTCGAAGTCCCCGGAGGCGTGCAGGCGCACGTGGTCGACCTGGCGCGCGCGCTGCGTTCACTGGGGCACGAGGTGGAGGTGCTGGCGCCGGCGGACGACGACACCCCCGTGCCGGACTTCGTGACCTCCGCCGGGCGCGCGGTGGGCATCCCGTACAACGGTTCGGTGGCACGGCTGTCATTCGGCCCGGTGTCGTTCGCCAGGGTGCGGCGGTGGATCGCCGAGCACGACTTCGACGTCCTGCACCTGCACGAGCCCACCGCGCCGTCACTGTCCATGTTGGCGCTGATGGTGGCGGACGGGCCGATCGTGGCCACCTTCCACACGTCCACCCCGCGCTCCAAGATGCTGTCGGCGTTCCAGATGGTGCTGCAGCCGTTCCTGGAGAAGATCACCGCGCGGATCGCGGTGTCCGCGCTGGCCCGGCGGGTGCAGGTGGAGCACCTCGGCGGGGACGCGGTGGAGATCCCGAACGGTGTGGACGTCGGCTTCTTCGCCGACGCGGAGCCGCTGGAGGGCTACCCGCGCCCCGGCGGCACGATCGGGTTCGTCGGCCGGTTCACCGAGCCCCGCAAGGGGATGCCGGTGCTGCTGGAGGCGTTGCGGGCGCTGGACGACGTGCGGCTGCTCATCGTCGGCCGCGGTGACGAGGAGGAGCTGCGCAAGGCCGCCGGTCCGGCGCTCGCGTCCCGGATGGACTTCCTGGGCATGGTCGACGACGAGACCAAGGCCCGCGCCCTGCGCAGCGTGGACGTGTACTGCGCGCCGAACACCGGTGGCGAGAGCTTCGGCATCATCCTCACCGAGGCGATGTCCGCCGGGACGGCCGTGGTGGCGAGCGACCTGGACGCGTTCCGCCGGGTGCTGGACGACGGGAAGGCCGGCGTGCTGACCCCGGTCGGCGACTCGGCCGCACTGGCGTCGGCGTTGCGGGGCCTGCTCGCGGATCCGGGGCGTCGGGCTGAGTACGTGGACGCGGCGCGGCAGCGGGTGATGACCTACGACTGGTCGGTGGTGGCCGGGCAGGTGCTGCGGGTGTACGAGAGCGCGATGGCCGCCGACCCGCGACGGGTGGGGGAGGCGTGACCAGTTCCGGCGTGGCGTTGACCTTCCTGGTGCTGCTCGGGCTGGTCGTGCTGGTGGGGCCCGGCATCCTCGGCACCGCCAACCGGCTCGACCGGCTGCACGTGCGCACCGACGCCGCGTGGGCCGCGCTGGACGCCGCGCTGGCGCGCCGGGCCGTGGTGACCCGCGCGGTCTCGGTGGTGTGCGGCACGCCGGCGCTGGGCACTGCGGCGGACCGGGCGGAACGGGCGTCGCGGGTGGACCGCGAGACGGCCGAGAACGAGCTGAGCGCGTTGCTGGAGGACCTGGACCGGTCGGTGCTGGCGCCGGCGTTGGCGGCGGAGCTGTCGGACGCCGAGCAGCGGGTCGTGCTCGCGCGGCGGGTGCACAACGACGCGGTGCGGGACACGTTGGCGTTGCGGCGGTGGCGGCTGGTGCGCTGGCTGCGCCTGGCCGGGACCGCGCCGACGCCGTCGTACTTCGAGATCGCCGAACCGCCTGCCGACGTGCCGACCCAGCGGGTGTCCGCGCGGGTCGTGCTAGTCGACGGGGACGACCGGGTGCTGCTGTTCGAGGGCTTCGACCCGGCGCGCCCGGAGGAGCTGTTCTGGTTCACCGTGGGCGGTGGCGTGGAGCCGGCCGAGGACCTGCGGGCGACGGCGGTGCGCGAGGCGCACGAGGAGACCGGGTTGCGGCTCTCCCCGGACGAGCTGGTGGGTCCGGTGTGGAAGCGGCGGGCGGTGTTCAGCTTCGACGGCCTGAGCTACGCGGCGGAGGAGTGGTTCTTCGTCAGCCGGGCCGAGTGCTCGGACGTCGACACGTCCCGCTTCGACGAGCTCGAACAACGGACCATCCGCCGCCACCGGTGGTGGTCGGTGGAGGAACTGCGCGCCACCGACGACACCGTGTACCCCGTGCAGCTGGCCGAGGTGCTGCCGGACGCGCTGGCCGGGTGGGACGGCGAGACCCGGCTGGTCCGCTGAGCCCGGCGGCGGGTGCGCGTGCCCCTGCGGTGCGTCGTGCGGCACCGGCAATGACACCGGCATCAACACCGGCACCGGCAATGACACCGGCATCAACACCGGCACCGGCACCGGCACCGGCTAGAGGATGAAGGTCGCGATCATCTGGCCCAGCAGGCGGACGTCGGCGTGGCCGCGGAACTCCAGGCGGACCTGGCCCAGGCCGGAGAACCACAGGTCCAGCTCGGCGTCCATGTCGAAGGTGCCCGCCGTCTCGATGGAGAACGCCTGGACCCGGCTGTAGGGCAGGGACGTGAAGTCCTTCTTGCGCCCGGTCATGCCCTGCACGTTGACCGCGATGACCCGCTTGTCGGTGAACACCACGAAGTCGCGCACGGTCTTGAAGCAGGACACGATCCGCTCGCCCTGGATCATGATCGGCGACACCTGCGGCGCGATGTCCTCCGGCCGGCACGGCGCGAGCTTGAACACGGACGCTTTCTCGAAGTCGATCACGAATCCGACGGTAGCACCGGATTCGGCGGCGCAGGGCTCAGCGCAGCAACCGGAACAGGTTGTCCGAAGGGTCGACCAGGACGCGCAGCCGGTCGCCCACCTCGTACCGCTGCCCGCGTTGTTCGAGGTAGTCGGCCTCGAACGGGACCAGGCCGACGCCGAAGACCCGCAGCCGCAGCCCGACACCGGAACCCCCGACCAGGTCCACCTCCCGCACACCGACGATCTCTGCCGTGGCCGGGACACCGGACCGTTCCAGCCGGTCGTGCTGCGCCTTCGTCTCGGTCTTGACGACGCGGTTCCCGTTGATCTCGGAGACGAGCACTAACGTCACCAGGACGCCGATGCCGAACATGACCCAGCGCCCGTCCGCCGGGACGAACCAGGCGCCGATCATGAGCGCGGGGCCGAGCAGCAGTTCGAACGCCGTGAACCAACTGCCGAGGAAGGCCAGGCGGCCCCGCTCCTCGCGCGGCCACACCTGCTTGCCCTCGGGACCGAGTTCGGTGGACATTCCCGGGATCGTAGGACGTAGGGCGTTCGACAGGGCCGGTCGTGGCTGTTCGATCACGTCGACCAAGGGTTGCCCGAAGCGGATCTCCGGGAACACGGGGGACGCAACTCGGTGCGGTCCGCCAATGGTCGCCTGGAGCGGGTTTCCGGGACGCGGGTGGCCCCACAGCTCGGTGCGGTTCGCCGGAGTCGCCGCCTGTGTGCGGCTCCGGGGCGCGGGTGGACCCACGCCCCGGCACCGCCGGCCTAGGCCCAGCCGGCGGCGTTCGTCGCCGTCTCGCGGGAGATGCCCGAGCCGGTGCCCGGGAAGCCGCCGAAGCGCTCCGCGTGCAGGTGCGCGAAGAAGTAGCACAGCGCCTCGCACTCGGCGTCCGCCACGGCGACCCGCGGATCGCGCGACACGGCCTCGTAGAACTCCCGGCCCAGGCCCAGGACGAAGCCGCGCGCGTACAGGAACCCGTCGTCCGAGCCGCCGGTGACCTCGTGCACGTCCTGCCGGTCGAGCTCGTGCAGCTTCCGCTCCACCACCCGGTCCAGCGCGGTCAGCTCCTCGCTCGACAGCTCCGAGCACGCCTGCCGCAGCGACGCCAGCACCGCGTCCAGGTGCTCCTCCAGCACGGCGGCCTCGTCGAACGCTTCCTCGTCCAGGTCGCGCTTGGCCAGCGCCGCGCGCACCTCGTTCGCCTCGGGGCCCACAGCGGCCCAGGCGTTCTCCAGCAGAGCCCAGAAACGGGCTTCGTCGTTCTCGAATGTCACGCCGCACACGGTAGCGGGGTGGTCCGACAATCCACCCCGCCCACCGCCTCTGAACAGGGCAATCAGACCTGCGGGATGATCTCGTCGCCGTAGGCGGCCAAGGTCTTCTCCTTCTCGTCGTGCATCAGGTACAGCGCGAAGTTGTCCACGCCCAGCCCGCGCAGCTCGTGCAGCCGCTCCACGTGCGCAGCCGCCGGACCCACCAGGCAGAACCGGTCCACGATCGAGTCCGGCACGAAGTCCGCGGAGCGGTTGCCCGCCCGGCCGTGGTGGGAGTAGTCGTAGCCCTCGCGGTCCTTGATGTAGTCGGTCAGCGCCGCGGGCACCGCGCCCGAGTCGCCGTACCGGGCCACCAGGTCGGCCACGTGGTTGCCGACCATGCCGCCGAACCAGCGCAGCTGGTCCCGTTGGTGCGCCAGGTCTTCCCCGACGTACGCGGGCGCGGCCACGCAGATCGTGACGTCCGCCGGGTCACGGCCCGCCGCCACCGCCGCGTCCCGCACCGACCCGATCGTCCACCGCGCGATGTCCGGGTCGGCGGTCTGCAGGATGAACCCGTCCGCCTGCTCGCCGACCAGTTTGAGCGCACGCGGCCCGTACGCGGCCATCCACACCTCCAGCTTGCCGTTGCGCACCCACGGGATGCGCACGGGCGTGCCGTGGTGGACGACCTCGCGTCCCTCGGCGAGCCCCTTCACCACCGCCATCGCCTCGGCCAACGTGGCCAGCGAAGCGGGCTTCCGCCCGATCACCCGGCTCGCCGAGTCGCCCCGGCCGATGCCGCACACCGTGCGGTTGCCGAACATGTCGTTCAGCGTCGCGAACAACGACGCGAGCACCGACCAGTCACGGGTGCTCGGGTTGGTCACCATCGGCCCGACGACCAGGTCGGTGGTCGCGGCCAACACCTGCGAGTAGATGACGAACGGCTCCTGCCACAGCACCGTGGAGTCGAACGTCCACCCGTAGCGGAAACCGCTGTCCTCGGCGGCTTTCATCCCGGCGATCACGTCCCGCGCGGGCGGGTCGGTCTGCAACACCACACCGAAGTCCACGACGTGCCCCCTAGATCAGGTACTGGTTGAGCTCACGGGCCAGGAACCTCCCGTGCCCGACCGCACCGTGGAAACCGCTGCCGTCCACCACGACCCGGCCCCGGGACAGCACGGTGTCCACCCGCCCGGTCAGCTCCATCCCCTCGTACGCCGAGTAGTCCACGTTCATGTGGTGCGTGGCGGCCGAAATGGTCTGCCGCGTTTGCGGGTCGTACACCACGATGTCGGCATCCGCACCGGGTGCGATGACCCCCTTGCGCGGGTGCAGGCCGAACATCCGCGCTGGTGTCGTGGAACTGATCTCCACCCACCGCTCCAGGCTGATCTCGCCCTTCACCACGCCCTGGTGCAGCAGGTCCACCCGATGCTCCACGCCCGGCATCCCGTTGGGGATCTTGGAGAAGTCGCCGCGACCGAGTTCCTTCTGGTCCTTGAAGCAGAACGGGCAGTGGTCGGTCGACACCACCGACAGGTCGTTGGTGCGCAGGCCGCGCCACAGCTCCGACTGGTGCTCCCGGGGGCGCAGCGGGGGAGAGGCCACGTACTTCGCGCCCTCGAAGTCCGGTCTCGCCAGGTCCTCCAGCGACAGGTACAGGTACTGCGGGCACGTCTCGGCGAACACGTTCTGCCCGGTGTCGCGCGCCCGGGCGACCGCGTCCAGCGCCTGCGCGGCGGACAGGTGCACGACGTAGAGCGGCGAGCCGGTCACCTTCGCCAGGGTGATCGCCCTGGACGTGGCCTCACCCTCCAGTTCGGCCGGACGGGTGAGCCCGTGCTCCACCGGATCGGTGCGGCCGGCGGCGAGGGCCTGCGCGACCAGTTGGTCGATCGCGATGCCGTTCTCGGCGTGCATCATGATCGTCGCGCCGGTCTCGCGCGCCTTCTGCATGGCGCGCAGGATCTCGCCGTCGGTGGCGTAGAAGACACCGGGGTAGGCCATGAACATCTTGAACGTGTTCACGCCCGCGTCGATGCAGGATTCCATCTCCTTCAACGAGGTTTCGTTGACGTCGGAGACGATCATGTGGAACCCGTAGTCGACCGCGCAGTTGCCGTCCGCCTTGGCGTGCCACTTGTCCAGGGTGGTCAGCAGGGAAGTGCCCTTGACCTGCACGGCGAAGTCGATGATCGTCGTGGTGCCGCCCCACGCCGCCGCCGTGGTACCGGTGGCGAACGTGTCGGCGGAGAACGTGCCGCCGAACGGCATCTCCATGTGCGTGTGCGCGTCGACACCGCCCGGGATCACGTACTTCCCGGACGCGTCGACGGTCCGGTCGGCCTCGATCGGGAATCCCGGCGCGAGCAGCGCGGCGATCTTCTCGCCGTCCACCAGCACGTCGGCGGGGACGGCCCCGGTCGCGTTCACGACGAGACCGCCCCTGATCAGGGTGCTCACGGCTTCACCAGCGCTTCGTACGAGTCCGGGCGGCGGTCGCGGTAGAACGCCCACAGGTCGCGCACCTCGGCCAACAGGTCCATGTCCAGGTCGCGGACGACGACCTCCTCGTCGGTGTCCGAAGCGGCCTCGCCCACCAACTGCCCACGCGGGTCGGCGAAGTACGACTGCCCGTAGAAGTCGTTTTCCCCCAAGGGCTCTACGCCCACGCGGTTGATCGTCCCGACGTAGTACTCGTTCGCCACGGCGGCAGCGGGCTGCTCCAGCCGCCACAGGTACTCCGACAGCCCGCGCGAAGTCGCCGACGGGTTGAACACGATCTGCGCGCCGCCCAGCCCCAAGGCGCGCCAGCCCTCGGGGAAGTGGCGCTCGTAGCAGATGTACACGCCGACCTTGCCCACCGCCGTGTCGAACACCGGGTAGCCGAGGTTGCCGGGCCGGAAGTAGAACTTCTCCCAGAACCCCTTCACCTGCGGGATGTGGTTCTTGCGGTGCTTGCCCAGGTACGTGCCGTCGGCGTCGATCACCGCGGCCGTGTTGAAGTACACGCCGGGCTGCTCCTGCTCGTACATCGGCACCACCAGCACGACCCCGTGCTGTTCGGCCACCCGGCACATCAGCTCGGTGGTCGGGCCGTCCGGGATGCCTTCGGTGTAGGAGTAGTAGTCCGCGTCCTGCACCTGGCAGAAGTACGGCCCGTAGAAGAGCTCCTGTAGGCACACGACCTGTGCGCCCTGCGATGCGGCGGTGCGGACCGCCTCCACCGCGTTCGCGATCATCGACTCCTTGTCGCCGGTCCACTTCTGCTGGACCAGCCCCGCCCGCACGATGTTGCTCACGCGTTCTCCCTCCGTGGCGCCAGAGCCAGGTGGACGACCAGGCCGCCGACCAGGCCGACGACCCAGTTGTAGTCGTAGAGCGGTTTGAGGAACGGGATCAGGCCGTCGGCGGGGAACGGCCCGCCGTACGCGCCACCCACCGCGAGCACGGACCCGACGGCGGTCGCGACCACCGCGCGCCGGTTCCAGCCCGCGCTGAACCAGTAGGCACCGCGTCCGGACAGGTAGAGGTCGGGCAGTTCGAGTTCGGTGCGACCGAGGATCCAGTAGCCCGCGATGAACACGCCCGCCACGGACGCCAGCAGACCGCCGTAGAAGCCCAGCCAGGCGAAGATGTAGATGCCCGGGTCGGCGATCAGCCGCCACGGCTGGATCGCGACGCCGATCACCCCGGTGATCAGGCCGCCCAGCGCGAACGTGATCTTCTTCGGGAACGCGTTGGAGAAGTCGTAGGACGGGCTCACCACGTTCGCCGCGAGGTTCGCCGAGATGGTCGCCAGGACCAGCGCCACCAGCGCGACCAGCACCACGGCCGTGCTGTCGAACCGACTGGCCAGCGCCGCGGGATCCCAGATCGCCTCGCCGTACAGGGCCACCGCGCCGGACGTGGTCAGGATGGCCACGATCGCGATGAACGACATCGTGGTGGGCAGCCCCAGGAGCTGCCCGAGGGCCTGCTTGCGCTGGCTGCCGCCGAACCGGGTGAAGTCCGGCATGTTCAGCGACAGCGTCGACCAGAACGCGATCATGCCCATCAGGGACGGGAAGAACACCTTCCAGAAGTCCGCGCCCCAGCCCAGCCTCGACGGCTCGGACAGGATCGGCCCGAACCCGCCCGCCTTGACCGCCACGTACGCGAGCAGGACCAGGAAGCCGACCGACACCAGCGGCGCGGTCCAGTTCTCGAACCGGCGGATCGCCTCCATGCCGCGCCAGATCACCACCATCTGCACCAGCCAGAAGCCCAGGAAGCACAGCCACAGCGTCCACACCTGGCCGAGCACGACCGGCGCGTTCGTCCAGCCGTCGCCCGCCAGCCTGCCGACGATCACGTGCAGCGCCTTGCCGCCGACCCAGGTCTGGATGCCGAACCACGCGCACGCGATGAACGCCCGCAGCAGCGCCACCAGGTTCGCGCCGCGCACCCCGTAGAAAGCGCGGGCGAACACCGGGAACGGGATGCCGTACTTGGTGCCCGCGTGGCTGTTGAGCAGCATCGGCGCCAGCACGACCAGGTTGCCGAGGGTGATGGTCAGGAAGGCCTGCAGCCAGTCCATCCCCAACGCCACCAGGGACGCGGCCAGCGTGTAGCTGGGGATGTTGTGCGCCATCCCCATCCACAGCGCGAAGAAGTTGTAGGTGGTCCAGGTGCGCTGCGCGATCGGCACCGGGGCCAGCTCGGGGTTGTAGTAAGGGCTCGCCGCGATCGCGGAGTGGTCGCGGAGCTCCACGCGGCCGTCGGGAGCGGATGTGACCTGTGCTGCGGAGTCGAGGGCCATCGATCACTCCCCTGTTAAGCTCGTTGAACACCTTCCACGCAGGCGGTTCGGCACGTTGTCCATCCGGGCATCCTCGGGTCGGCCCGCCTGCGCCGGGCAGTGTCAAAGTGTCCACGCTTGACGTGATCGGAAGACACTCTGCCCGTTGCCGGGCGGTGCCGCCGGCCGGGCCATAAGGATTTGCCCTCTACTCGGCGTTAGACCCCTCGACTGACCGTTCACAGTGTCCTACCGTCGGTTGGATGAAGCTCGAACTGCGGCACCTGCGGGTGGTCTGCGCGATCGCCGACGCGGGCAGCCTGTCGAAAGCGTCCTCCTTGCTGGGCCTCGCGCAACCCGCGCTGACCGCTCAACTGCACCGGATCGAGGGCCTGCTCGGCGGCAAGCTGTTCGAGCGCGACCACAAGGGCGCGCGGCCCACCGTGCTCGGCGAGCTGGTGCTGGAACGCGCCCGCGTCCTGCTGCCCGCGTTCTCCCGCCTGCAGGAGGACGCGCTGCGGCTGGTCGACGACGACGTGCCCACCGACCGGTTCCGGGTGGGCGCGGTGAACGGACCCATGCTCGGCGGCCTGGTGCACCGGCTCACCGAGTCGCACCCGGGGGCGCACGTCAGCACGCACGCGTCGTGGTCGAACGACGAACTGGCGAAGTCGGTCGCCCAGGGGCGGCTGGACTACGTGCTGGTGGGTGTCTGCGGCGACGCGCCGCCGCCGACGGAGTACGGGTTGACCTGGCAGGTGATCGCGCTCGACCCGGTGTTCGTGCTGGTGCCCGAAGACCACCCGTTCACCCTGCGCGAAGAGGTGGAACTGGCGGAGCTGAAGGAGATGCAGTGGGCGGTCGTGCCCGGCGACGGGTGCTTCGGCGACTGCTTCGTCGCCGCGTGCAGCCGCGCCGGCTTCACCCCGCGCACCATGTACGAGGTGGACATCAACAGCTGCATCGACCTGGCCCAGGCCGGTGACACGGTCGCGCTGTGCCAGCCGACGTTCCGCCGCGCGCCGGGTCTGGTGGCGATGCCGATCGCCGGATCGCCGCTGCGGTGGCGGCACCTCATCGGCTGGGATCCGGAGAGCCCCGCCGCGGCGTTCGGACCCCAGGTCCTGCGGTACGCGGGCGAGGCCTATCGTGAAACCGCGGAGCGCAACCCCCGTTACACGGCGTGGCTGCCGTCGCATCCCGAGTACGGGGCGGTCCGGCACCACGTCGCGGTGCCGTGAACCCGTGATGGTCCGTTCGCCCCTCCATCACACGGACTTATGACCCAAGCGGTATTACCGCGATCGGCCGGGTCGACTTACTTTTCACGGGGAATCCCTGCCTCCCTCGAGGAGAAACCCCATGTCAACACCGTTGAGACCACTGGCGCTGGCCGCAGCGCTGGTGGCCGCCGGCGCCCTGTCGGGAACCGCGCAAGCGGCCCCGGCGCCGGCGGACCAGAGCACCGAGATCCTCTCCGCCATCCAACGCGACCTCGGCTTGGACGCGAACCAGGCGCGCGAGCGGCTGTCGGCCGACAAGGCCTCCAGCGACACGGCTCGCGACCTGCGCAAGCACTTGGACGCGCGGTTCGGTGGCGCGTGGATCGACTCGTCCGGCACGCTGACCGTCGGCGTCACCTCGCGGGCCGACCTGGACCAGGTCGGCCGCGGCCGGGGCAAGCTGGTGCAGCGCAGCGAGCGGGACCTGGACGCGGTCAAGTCCACTCTGGACCGCAACGCCTCCCGGGCGCCCCGGTCCGTGCCGGGCTGGTACGTCGACCTGCCGACGAACACCGTCGTGGTCAAGTCGCACTCCGACAAGCTCTCCGCCGCCCGCGCCTTCGTGGCCGCCAGCGGCGTCAACGCCTCGGCCGTCCGGTACGTGCCGACGAACGAGGCCCCGCGCCCGCTGATCGACGTCATCGGCGGCAACGCCTACAACATCGGCAGCGGCACCCGGTGCTCGGTCGGCTTCTCGGTCAACGGCGGCTTCGTCACCGCCGGCCACTGCGGGACGACCGGCGCGTCCACCTCCAACCCGAGCGGCTCGTTCCGCGGCTCCAGCTTCCCCGGCAACGACTACGCCTGGGTGCAGGTCGCGGCCGGCAACACGCCGCGCGGCCTGGTGAACAACTACTCCGGCGGCACGGTCTCGGTGGCCGGCTCGCAGGACGCGGCGGTCGGGGCGACGGTCTGCCGTTCCGGCTCCACCACGGGCTGGCATTGCGGCACCATCCAGGCCCGCAACTCCTCGGTGTCCTACCCGCAGGGCACGGTCACCGGTCTGATCCAGACCACGGTGTGCGCGGAGCCCGGTGACTCGGGCGGCTCGCTGGTGGCGGGCAACCAGGCGCAGGGCGTGACCTCCGGCGGTTCGGGCAACTGCCGGACCGGTGGCACCACCTACTTCCAACCGGTCAACGAGATCCTCCAGGCCTACGGGCTGAGCCTGATCACCAGCGGTGGCGGCAACCCCAACCCGCCGACCGGTTGCGCCACCTCCGAGGTCCGCTACAACGGCTCGCTCGCCGCGGGTGGGCAGGCTTACCAGCCGAACAACAGCTACTACCAGTCCACGGTGTCCGGCGCGCACGTCGGTTGCCTCGCCGGTCCGACCGGTGCCGACTTCGACCTCTACCTGGAGAAGTGGAACGGCAGCGCTTGGGCGGTCGTGGCCAAGGGCGACAGCCCGGCCGCGAGCGAGACCGTGAACTACAACGGCACGGCCGGCTACTACCGGTTCCGGGTGCACGCGTACAGCGGCTCCGGCAGCTACACACTAGGGGTGACGAACCCCTAGTCGCTGGGGGATGAAAACCCGCGCGGGTCCGTGCCGAGTCTCCCCGGCACGGGCCCGCGCGGGCACTTCGGGCCCCGCTCCGCCCGTCCGACTGTCTGCTGTGGACAGCCCGACGGGTCTTCGCGGTTCCGGTACACCGCGGTCCGCGGCGCGGAGCCTGTCACGGGATGATCCCGTCAGGTGGTCGACCTCCACCCGTGGTGCCACCTCTACCGGGTGACGGGCGGTACGCAGCGTCAGTCACCCTATCGAGCGAGTGTGGCAGGGCCGAACCGGTGCCGATGACGAAAGGGTCCACTGATCGGTCCCCGAACCAGGTTAGGAAAATCGTGTCTGCACACCGCACCCGCGGAATCCTGCGTGCCGCCGCTCTGCTCGCCGCCGGCGCCACCCCGCTGCTGGTCGGCTCCGCCTCCGCCGCGCAGCAGCCGCTGGACGTCGTCGAAGGCTCCCTCTCCGACGCGCCCAAGACCAGTCTGGAGCTCACCAAGTCGGCGACGGACCTGCTCGGCGACCAGGCCGTGCGGCTGCCCCTGCCGGTGCGGGACCAGGTCGCCGTCGAGGCCCAGCTGCCCGCCGTCGCCGACCTGCCCGCCTCGCCCGAGGTGCCGTCCGTGCCGAAGGCCCGCGACCTCCCCCAGGACGCGAAGCTGCCCGTCGTGGCGCAGCTGCCGGGTGTGTCCGAGGTGCAGCCGCCGAACCTCCAGCAGCCCGGCCTGCCGGGCCTCCCGGACGCGCCCAAGCCGCCGATCGACCTGCCGCCCCTGGGCTGACCGCGTGGGGATTGCCCCGGTCCCCCAGGGCAATCCCCGCTCTCCGGGCGGCATCGTCAGTGCTCATTCAGTGCTCGCCCATCTCGTGCACCAGCAGCGCGACGTACAGCGACAGCACCGACTCCGGGTCCTCCAGCGACACGCCCAGCACCTGCTCGATCCGGCTCAGCTGCTGGTAGTACGCCGTCCGCGACAGGTGGGCGGCAGCCGCCGCGGCGGACTTGTTGCCGCCCTGCTCGCAGTAGCACCGCAGCAGCTCCACCAGCCGGCTGCCCTGGTTGCCGTCCCGCGTGACCAGCGGTCCGAGCTCCCGGTCCGCGAACGCCCGCACCCGTTCGTCCTCCCGCAACAGGTGCAGCAGCCCGCGCAGCCGCACGTCGTCCAGCCGGTGGTATAGCCGGTTGCCCGGTGAGCGCAGCGCCGCCCCGGCGATGTGCGCGGCCTCGCCGAGGCTGCGCCGCACGTCGGGCAGCGCCGACACGGTCGTCCCCACCGCGATCACCACCGGCAGCGCGTGCTGGGTCGCGGCGGCCGTCCGGTGCACCTCGCGGGCCAGTCGGCGCAGCACCCCGTCGAGCCCGGCGGCGGGCGGCAGGGACAGCAAGGCCCGCACGCTGGTGTCGTCCACCACCCCGACCAGCGCGGGCACGGTCACCCGGCGGGTCGCCAGGGCGGTCGCCTCGGCCAGGTCGCGCAACACCTCCTGGGTCGCCAGCGCCTGCGCGGGCGCGGTGGCCGCACCCGGTCGGATCGCCACGCCGACGAGCTGGCGCCGGTCCAGCGGCACGCCGAGCGCCGCCGCCCGCGCGGGCAGGTCCTGCGGAGGGCGGCCGAGCAGCTGGGTGAGCAGCGTGCGGTGGGTCTGGCGTTCCAGGGACTCCCGGTCCCGCGCCACCAGCCGGTGCACGGCCAGCGCCGACGCCGCGCGTTCGGCCACCACCACGTGCCGGTGCGGCGGGGGCTCGGGGGAGACCAGCACCAGCCGGCCCCAGTCCGCCCCGCGCGCGCCGACGATCGTCACCAGCCAGCCCGACTGCTCGTGGTAGGCGGTGCGCTCGGGCACGGTGACCGCCTGTGAGCGGGTGCCCCAGTCGGCCAGCAAGGCGGTCGGGTCCTGCCCGGCCGCGTCGTAGGCGAGCACCTCGTGCCCCAGGGTCTCCAGCACGACCGGCAGCCCGGACATCCGGGCGACCTCGCGCAGCACCTCGGCGGGCTCCGCGCCGGCGACGGTCAGCGACGTGAACGTCTCGTGCACCAGCTCGGCCGCCCTCAGCTCGGCCAGCTGAGCGTCTACGATCAACGCCACAACTGCCTCGGTCACCGACACGAATCGGGTTTCGCGCGCCAGCGTCACCAACGGCAGCCCGTGCCGTTCGGCGGCGGCCACCAGGGCACCCGGCACCTCGTCGTTCCACCGCCGCACCAGTTCCACGACCAGCCCGGACGCACCCACCGACGCCAGCCCGGCGACGTACTCCGCCAGCCCCGCCGGGTCCTCGGGCAGGGCGATGCCCGTGGTCAGCACGAGTTCGCCGCCGCGCAGCAGGTGGGCGATGTCGGCGATCTCGGCCGCGTGCACCCAGCGCACCCGGCGCTGCATGCCGGCCGCGCCCGCGATGACGCGTGGTTCGCCTCGGCGGATCACCGGCAGGGCGAGAGCTTCGGCAACCGTGGGGTACATGGACACAACGTAATGCGATTTGCCAAAAAGCGGTACACGTTGTGCATGGCGGTGCTCGGCCGTCCCGACCAGACTCCATCACCAGGGACGCCCTTTGAGGAGGACGCGATGGTGGTACCCGGGACGAGCGGGCACGAGGCTGGCGGGCACGGCGAGCTGCTGGCCCGGCACCGCGCGGTGATGCCCGACTGGCTGGCCCTCTACTACGAACAGCCCATCGAGCTGGCCAGTGCCGGCGGGCGGCGGGTGACCGACCGGGAGGGGCGCAGCTACCTGGACTTCTTCGCCGGCATCCTGACCAACGCGATCGGCTACGACGTGGCCGAGATCAGCGACGCGATCCGGGCCCAGCTCGACACCGGCGTGCTGCACAGCTCGACGCTCTACCTGATCCGCTCGCAGGTCGAGCTGGCCGAGAAGATCGCGGAGCTGTCCGGGATCCCGGACGCCAAGGTGTTCTTCACCAACTCCGGCACCGAGGCCAACGAGACGGCGCTCATGCTGGCCACCCAGGCCCGCCGCAGCGACCAGGTGCTCGCGCTGCGCAACTCCTACCACGGCCGGTCGTTCGCGAGCATGGCGATCACCGGCAACCGGGGCTGGTCGGCGTCCTCGCTCAGCCCGGTGAAGGTCAGCTGGGTGCACGGCGGCTACCGGTTCCGCAGCCCGTTCAAGGACTTCTCCGACGCCGACTACATCAAGGCGTGCGTCGAGGACCTGCGCGAGGTGATCGAGACGACCACGGCGGGCGACGTGGCCTGCATGCTGGTCGAGCCGATCCAGGGCGTCGGAGGCTTCTCGACTCCGCCGGACGGGCTGTTCGCGGCGTTCAAGGAGGTCCTGGACGAGTACGGGATCCTGCTGGTCTCCGACGAGGTGCAGACCGGCTGGGGCCGTACCGGCGAGCACTTCTGGGGCATCCAGGCGCACGGCGTGACACCGGACGCCATGACGTTCGCCAAGGGGCTGGGCAACGGTCTGGCGATCGGCGGCGTGGTCGCGCGGGGCGACCTGATGGACTGCCTGACCGCCAACTCGATCTCCACGTTCGGCGGCAACCCGGTGTCCACCGCGGGCGCGCTGGCGACCCTGGACTACCTGCTGGACAACGACCTGCAGGCGAACGCGGCGAAGATGGGGGAGCGCCTGATGAGCGGTCTGCGCACCATCGCCGAGGACCGGCCGGCGGTCGGCGACGTGCGCGGCAAGGGGTTGATGGTCGGCATCGAGCTGGTCGGCCCGTCCGGCGAACCCGACCCGAAGGCGGCGGGCGCCGTGCTGGAGGGCACCCGGGAACGCGGCCTGCTGGTCGGCAAGGGCGGCCTGTACGGCAACGTGATCCGGCTCGCGCCGCCGATGACCGTGACCGAGGACGAAGTCGAAGAAGCACTGGGCATCCTGGGAGACGTGCTGTGAGGATCACCCACCGGATCGGCGGAAAGGCCTGGGACGGCGTCACCTCGCGCAGTGGCGACGTCTACGACCCGGCCACCGGCCGGGTCGCCGCCCAGGTCGACTTCGCCTCCTCGTCCACTGTGGACGGAGCCGTCGAGGCGGCCGGCTCCGCGTTCGCCTCGTGGCGCGACACCTCACTGGCCCGACGCGCCAACGTGATGTTCGCGTTCCGCGAGCTGTTGAACGCGCGCAAAGATGAACTGGCCGCGATCGTGACCGCCGAGCACGGCAAGGTGCTGTCCGACGCGGCGGGCGAGGTGCAGCGCGGGTTGGAGGCGGTGGAGTTCGCGTGCGGCATCCCGCACCTGCTCAAGGGCGGGTTCAGCGAGAACGCCTCCACGAGGGTCGACGTCTACTCGATCCAGCAGCCGCTCGGCGTGGTCGGGGTGATCTCGCCGTTCAACTTCCCGGCCATGGTGCCGCTGTGGTTCGTGCCCAACGCGATCGCGTGCGGCAACACCGTCGTGCTCAAGCCGTCGGAGAAGGACCCCTCGGCCGCGGTGTTCATCGCCGACCTGTTCGCCGAAGCCGGACTGCCGGACGGCGTGCTGAACGTCGTGCACGGCGACAAGGAGGCCGTCGACCGCATCCTGGAGCACCCGGACGTCAAGGCGGTGTCGTTCGTCGGCTCGACCCCGATCGCCCGGTACGTCTACGAGACCGGGACCAGGCACGGCAAGCGCGTGCAGGCGTTGGGCGGCGCCAAGAACCACATGGTGGTGCTGCCGGACGCGGATCTCGACCTGGCCGCCGACGCGGCCGTGTCGGCGGGCTTCGGCTCGGCGGGGGAGCGGTGCATGGCCATCTCGGTCGTGGTCGCGGTCGACCCCGTGGGCGACGAACTGGTGGCCAAGGTCAAGGACCGCATCGCCCGCCTGCACGTGGGCGACGGCCGCCGTCCCGGCTGCGAGATGGGCCCGCTGGTGACCGGCGCGCACCGCGACAAGGTGGTGTCCTACGTGGACGCCGGAGTGACCGAGGGCGCGGCGCTGGTGGTCGACGGCCGAGGGCACCCGATCGACGGCGAGGCCGACGGTTTCTGGCTCGGGCCCACGCTCTTCGACCACGTCGGCACCGACATGTCGATCTACCGGGACGAGATCTTCGGTCCCGTCCTGTCCGTCCTGCGGGTGGCGACCTACGACGACGCGGTGGAGGTGGTCAACGCCAACCGCTACGGCAACGGCACCGCCATCTTCACCAACGACGGCGGCGCGGCCCGGCGGTTCCAGAACGAGATCGAGGTCGGCATGGTCGGCGTCAACGTGCCGATCCCGGTGCCCGTGGCCTACTACTCGTTCGGCGGCTGGAAGGACTCGCTGTTCGGCGACTCGCACGCCTACGGCCCGGAAGGCGTGCACTTCTTCACCCGCACGAAGGTCGTCACCGGCCGCTGGCTCGACCCGTCCCACGGCGGCGTCAACCTGGGCTTCCCGCAGAACACCTGAGGCCCCGCCCCGGATGCCGGGACCGCGTTCGACGGATGTCGCGGGCCCGGCACGGTGGCGAGGGTCGGGGTGACCTCAGGTGGAACGGGCGGCCAGGGCCTGCGGCAACGGGTCGTAGCGGCAGAAGCGGCGCGTGTAGGTACCGGTGCCCGAGGTCAGCGAACGCAGCTCGATGGCGTAGCGGAGCAGCTCGGTCGCGGGCACCTCGGCCCGGATCAGGGTGTAGCCCGCCGTGTCCGCCTCGGTCCCGAGCACCCGTCCACGCCGACCGGACAGGTCGCCCAGCACCGTGCCCAGGTGCTCGTCGGGCAGCCGGATCGACACCTCGTCCACCGGCTCCAGCAGGGCGGTCTTCCCGTTGGCCGCCGCGTCCTTCAGCGCCAGCGACCCCGCGGTCTGGAACGCGGCGTCGGACGAGTCGACCGAGTGCGCCTTGCCGTCCACCAGCGTCACGCGCACGTCCACCACCGGGTACCCGCCCTGGAGGCCGCGCTGCAACTGGGCCCGCACGCCCTTCTCGACGCTCGGGATGAACTGGTTGGGCACCGCGCCGCCGACGATCTTGTCCACGAACTCGAACCCGGAGCCGCGCGGCAGCGGCTCGACGACGATGTCGCACACCGCGTACTGCCCGTGCCCGCCGGACTGCTTCACGTGCCGCCCGTGGCCCTTGGACTGTCCGCTGAACGTCTCCCGCAACGCCACCCGCACCGGTTCGGTGTCGACCTCCGCGCCACCGGCGCGCAACCGGGCCAGCACGACGTCGGCGTGCGCCTCACCCATGCACCACAGCACGAGCTGGTGGGTCTCGGCATTGCGCTCGAGCCGCAACGTCGGGTCACCCGCGACGAGCTTGCCCAGGTTGCGCGCCAGGTTGTCCTCGTCGCTACGACTGCGCGGCACGACCGCGACCGGCAGCAGCGGTTCCGGCATCTCCCACGGTGCCATCAGCAGCGGCTTGTCCGGCGCGGACACCGTGTCGCCGGTCTCCGCGGAGCCCAGCTTGGTCAACGCGCACAGGTCACCGGCGACGCAGTACGGCACTTCACGCAGGTTCGCCCCCAACGGCGAATACACGTGCGCCACCCGTTCGTCCACATCGTGGTCTTCATGGCCCCGGTCGGCCATCCCGTGGCCGGACACGTGTACGGGCCGCTCCGGCCGCAACGTCCCCGAGAACACCCGCACCAACGACACCCGACCGACGTACGAGTCGACAGCGGTCCGCACGACTTCGGCGACCAACGGCCCGTCCGGGTCCGCGGCGAGCCGGGGATGCGGGATCCCGTCCACTCCGGTGACATCGGGCAGCGGGTGCTCCAACGGCGAGGGAAACGCCCGCGCGACACCGTCGAGCAACTCGGCAAGCCCCACACCGGTCATCGCGCACACCGGCACCACCGGGTGGAACGACCCCCGCACGACCGCCGTCTCCAGGTCGGCGATCAGCGTGGCCTGGTCGATGTCCTCGCCGCCGAGGTAGCGGTCCATGAGGGTCTCGTCCTCGCTCTCGGCGATGATGCCCTCGATCAACGCGTTGCGCTGCTCCTCGTACCGGGGGTCGTTCGTGGTCAACAGGTTGACCAACCCGTCGTCACCGGGCAGGTAGAGCGGCACCACCCCGGCCCCGAACGCCTCCTGGCAGGACGCGATCTCCCCGAGCACATCAGCCCGGTGGTGATCGGTGCGGGCGACGACGACAGCGCGGGGCATTCCGACCGCCGCGCACTCCTCCCACAACGCAACCGTCGTGGCGTCCACCCCTTCGGCCGCGCTCACGACGAACAACGCCGCATCAGCCGCCCGCAACCCGGCCCGCAACTCACCGACGAAGTCCGCATAGCCGGGCGTGTCGATGAAGTTGATCTTCACCTCCCCGTGCCGAACCGGCGCCACCGCCAGCCCGACCGACCGCTGCTGACGGACAGCGGCAGGATCATGATCACAAACGGTGTTGCCCTCGGTGACCGAACCGGCCCGGCTGAGCACGCCGGTAGTGGCAAGCAGGGCCTCGGTGAGCGTCGTCTTCCCGGACCCGGAAGGCCCGACCAACACGACATTGCGAACCTTGGCCGGATCATCCACAGCGACCGCGCCTGCCGAGTGGCCATTGTCGGAGCTCTTGGTTCCCATGGGGACCACCCTCCACAAGTGTTTAGTGTCCGATCTCACACCCAAGGACCCCACGGGACAACCCCAACCCCGACACCCAACCCACCAGGAGGAACCCAGACGGACCGCAACCACCAAAGGCCGCATGACAGCGCCACCCTCAACCGAGCGTCACCACCCACACCCCGCCACACCCACGGCCGCGCCCCCCGCACACCTCCGCCTACGGCCTGCGCGCCCCACGCACACCTGCGGGTTCGGCTGCGCCCCCCGCGCACCCCCGCCTACGCCCCGCGCACTCCTGCGGTTCGGCTGCGCCCCCGCACACACCGGTCCCTCTGCGTGTCATCCCCGTATGGCCTGCGCGCCAGCGAACCGCATGTGTCAAGGGCAGATCGAGACCCGCGACCACCGCACACACATGATCGATCTGCCCTTGACGCATGTGGTTGTCTCCGACCAGGTCATACGGGGAGGACACGCAGACCCCCACCCACACCGCACCTCAAAGCTCGAAGAGCTTTGCCCTTTGGGGATCCTTGGCGGCCTGCCCGTCCGGCGAGGACGCTTTTCAAGTTTTCACCCCCACCTCCACCCCTCACGCGCCAATCGACGAAACACGCGTCCGCACCACCACCCCCGGATGATGAAGCGCCAAATCCCGAAAGAACCGCTCCGCATCAATCACAGCCTCAGGCGAATACACCCCAGGCTCAACCCCCGACAACTGCACCAACCCCAGCGCCAACGGCAACCCCGTAGCCTCTGCCACATCATCCATCAACCAAGGATGATCAAGCGTAGTCACCGCCACCCGCCCACCTCCACCCCCACCTCCACCCCCACGAGCCACCGCAAAAAATGACGGCAACGACCCTTTCCCCGCAAGCCTCCGCCCAAACCCCCGCAACACCCTTCCCAACCCCGGCCGGGCAACCTCCGCAGCCGCCTCCTCCACCGTGAGTCGCCCCGCATCGATATCCCGCCGCAACACCTCCAAAAACCCGATCGTCCAAGCCGAAGCAACCATCAACGTGCTCGAAGCAACCGGCCGAAACGTCCCGTGAAACATCACCGGCTCCGGATGTCCGACCGTATAAGCAGTCCCGGCGAACCCACCCGGCAACTCCAACCGAACCGCCCGAAGCGGCGGCACCTCCACCACCTCCCCACCCTCCACCACCGCGGTCCGCCCGCTGATCTGCCTCATCCAATGCACCAGCGCCGCCCCCGCCTCCGCCGTCCCATCCGCAGGCCAAGCCGTGTACACCTCCTCCACACCCCCCGCCTCCCGCACCCCTCCCTCCCGCCCCTCCAACTCCCGCGCCTCCAACTCCCGCGCCTCCAACTCCCGCGCCTCCAACTCCCGCACCTCCAACTCCCGCACCTCCAACTCCCGCACCGCCAACGCCGCCAACAAGTTGCTGACCCCAGGACTGGCGCCCATCCCGATCACCGCCCGCACCCCGGCCGCCCGCGCCGCACCGTCCAACGCCATCAACTCACCGATCGGCTCCCAGTCGTCACAAATATCCAGATAGTCAGTCCCCGTATCGATAGCAGCCCGCAACACCCCGGCCCCGAACCGATAAAACGGTCCGACCGTGTTCAGAACCACATCCGCCGGCCGAAGAACCTCCCGCAACGCCTCTCCGTCGGTCACGTCAACCCGAACCCCACCGCCAAGGTCCGCAACCACCACCTCCACCCCCGGCAACGCGGAAGCCACCCGAGCCGCAGCCGCCCCAACCGCCCCCGCGCCCCCCAAAACGACAACTCTCACCCCACACCCCTCAAGAACCGTTCCTGCTCCTCCAAAAACCCTCCGACGAACAACGACCGGGGTGCCATCACCGCCACCACCGCGGTCATGAACTCCCCGCGCCCCGCAACGGTCATCCCGTGCGTCCCATCCGCATAACGCACCACCCGCACCCGACTGACCAATCGCCGATACACAGCTTCCGTATCGGCGACATCCACGTTCACGTCGTGTCCACCGAGCACCAGCAGCACCGGCACCTTCACCTGCGCCAGATCCGCCGAAGCATCGGACTCGTGATTGGCCAGGATGAACCGCCACCGATCCGGCGTGATCTCCGTGGAACCCACCGCCGCCCGGTACTCCTCGAACGTCGACCGCCGCCGCAGGTGCTCCAACGTCGTCTCCCGCAACGCCAACGCCGAAGCGACCTCCTCGCCCGACGCCCCGCGCGCGGCCAACTCGGCCAGCAGGTTGAACCGCCCCTGCTGGTGCCAGTTCACCGCGGGCGACACCGCGATCACGAACTTCACCTCCGGGTTCCGCGCCACAGTCGGCATCACCCACCCCGCCTGGCTGGCGCCCCACACCCCGATCCGCTCCGGGTCGATCTCCGGTCGCGACCGCGCCCACGCCACCGCGTCCAACGTCTCCCGCGCCCGGTCCGCCATGGTCTGGTGCAGCCAGTTTCCCGGCGCACCGCCGACCCCCGGCTTGTCCCAGGACAGCGAGGCGTACCCGGCACGCGCGAACGCTTCCCACATCGGCCGGTAGAACGTCTCGTGGGTCGCGTCGATCGGCCCGTCGCCGTGCACGAACACCACCAGCCCGTGCCGGTCGCCGACTTCCGGCCGCGCGAGCACCCCGCGCAACTCCCCGATGCTCACCCTCTCCTCGCGAATCCCGTAAGAGTGTTGGTAGGCGATCCACCCCCCGGTTGCCACCGCCAGCACCACCACCACGACCATCACCCGAACCAGCCACCGTGCCATCCGCACCCCAACCCGAACTGCCATCTTCAACTCGAACCAAACTATCGTTGCCCCTACGAACGTACTAGATTTGAGCACATGGACGTCGAAGTACCCACCCGCACGGTGGTCGAAGCCCTCGTACGGGTGGACGGCACCGTGGAAGCCGGCGAGCTGTACGAAGTGGCCGACGCGCTCGGCATGAGCGACCAGCAGGTGCGCCTGTGCGTGAAAAGGCTTGTCGCAGAAGGGAAGTTCACCGTCGACGGCCGCGGGCGCAGAGCCGTGCTGAAGATGACCCCGCAAGCTCGCCGCGCCGCCGAGCCGGACGTCGAGTTCGTCCGGTTCATGTACCGGCAGGACGCGGGGGAGGCGCAGTGGGACGGGGTGTGGCACCTCGTCGCCTTCGCCGTCCCCGAGTCGCAACGCCCGGCCCGCGACGCCCTGCGGGACGCCATCGTGCGGTTCGGCGGCGCACCCCTGCACGGCGGCCTGTACGTCTCGCCGCACGACTGGGAAGACCTGGTCGAAGGCGAGGCCACCCACCTCGGCGTACTGCCCTCCGTCACCTTCCTGACCAGCGCCGACCTGCGGATCGGACGCGAACGCTCGCCCGCCGCCCTGGCCTCCCGCCTGTGGCCGCTGGACGAGGTCGCCGCCCGCCACGAGCGGCTCGCCGAGGTGGCGCGGGTCCGCCTCAGGCGGCTCACCGAGGGCGCGTCGCGGACGGACCTGCTGCGGATCGCGGTCGAACTGGCCGCCGAGTTCACCCGTGCCGTCGAACCCGACCCGCTGCTCCCGCCCGTGCTGCTGCCGCAGCCGTGGATCGGCACCCAGGCCCGTGCGCTGGTCGCCCGCTGCTGGGACGCGCTGGGCACGCGATCCGCCGAACTGCCCGCCCTGTTCCGCATGTACCACGACGCCGTGGAGGTCCTCCGGTGATGCTCGCGTGGTGCTCGAACAGTCGATGTGGCAGTCGGCCGGTCGGCCGTTGGCCAGTCGAGGTGCGTGCGGTGGCGTAGGCCACTACCTGCGGTTGAGTGTCGAGTGGCCTGCTGAGAACGCGCCGGATTGGCCTGCTTCGGCGGTCCACGTGGGACGTACCATGAGACTGTCGTCCACTCACTCGAAAGGTTGGCCGTGACCACTTCATCCGACTCCGGTACCCACGTCACCGGCACCGCCCGCGTCAAGCGCGGCATGGCGGAGATGCTCAAGGGCGGCGTGATCATGGACGTGGTCACCCCCGAGCAGGCCAAGATCGCCGAGGACGCCGGTGCGGTGGCCGTCATGGCGCTGGAGCGCGTGCCCGCCGACATCCGCGCGCAGGGCGGCGTGTCCCGGATGAGCGACCCGGACATGATCGACGGCATCATCTCGGCGGTGTCCATCCCGGTCATGGCGAAGGCGCGCATCGGGCACTTCGTCGAGGCCCAGGTCCTCCAGGCGCTCGGTGTCGACTACGTCGACGAGTCCGAGGTGCTGACCCCGGCCGACTACGCCAACCACATCGACAAGTGGCAGTTCACCGTGCCCTTCGTGTGCGGCGCGACGAACCTCGGCGAGGCACTGCGCCGCATCACCGAGGGCGCCGCGATGATCCGCTCCAAGGGCGAGGCCGGCACCGGCGACGTGTCCAACGCGACCACCCACATGCGCAAGATCCGCGCGGAGCTCCGGCGTCTCCAGAACCTCCCCGCCGATGAGCTGTTCGTGGCCGCGAAGGAGCTCCAGGCCCCGTACGAGCTGGTCCGCGAGGTCGCCGAAGCCGGCAAGCTGCCCGTCGTGCTGTTCACCGCCGGCGGCATCGCCACCCCGGCCGACGCGGCGATGATGATGCAGCTGGGCGCCGAGGGCGTGTTCGTCGGCTCCGGCATCTTCAAGTCCGGCAACCCGGCGCAGCGCGCCGAGGCCATCGTCAAGGCCACCACCTTCTACGACGACCCGGACGTGCTGGCGAAGGTGTCGCGCGGCCTGGGCGAGGCCATGGTCGGCATCAACGTGGACGAGATCCCGCAGCCGCACCGGCTCGCCGAGCGCGGCTGGTAGGAACGTCCTTCACCCGCAACGGCCCCGCAGGCTCGCCTGCGGGGCCGTTCCCGGTTGTCAGGACACCGGATACACCTCGATGTCCACTTGGTGACCGTTCGAACCCGCGAGCCTCGCGTCGCAGGTGATCAGCGGGATGCCGAGTTCCTCGGCGAGTGCGACGTAGAAGGCGTCAGCGGCGTGGATGGAGCCGCGCAAACTCCAAGCGCGCTTGATGAGCGGGCGATGGGGCACCCGGTCGATCGGTGCGGCCCGAACCTTGGCCAGCGCTGCCGTCGCCTCGTCACCGGACAGCGCATGCATGGACTCCAGGCGGCGCAGGACGCTCAACGCCTCCACGTCGATGAGTTCGGGTGCGGCCGCGACGGCGGTGGACAGCCTGTGCAGAAGCTCCCGGTCGGGGACTTTGCTCGCGACGACCTCGAGAAGCGCCGAGGAGTCGACCACGATGGTTGGGTTCATCGCGCATCAGCCTCCTCGCGGGCCTCGCGGAAGGCCTGGTCGAGCACTTCGCGGTCGACACCCCAATCGCGATCGGTCGCCGACTCGATCCACTCCGCCATCGAAGGCTTGTTCGCCGCCTCGACGAACATGTTGCGGAGGTAGGCGGTGAGGGACATGCCATGCGCGTTGGCTCGCGCCTGGAGAACGGCGACGACCTCTTCGGGCACGTCGCGGACGTGAACAGGTTTGGTCGTGCGTTCTTCGCTCATGTCGTCGACCCTAGGTGGTGCGGTAGCTGTCTGCATGCACCCCCTATCGGCGTATTCCCCACTTGATCGACATCGCTCGAACGGGTGTTCTACACGTGCTCCATCACCAGCACCACCGACGTACCCGGCTCCAACGCCGCGCACGTGTGCGGCAGGTCCCCCGGGTACAGCAAGTAGTCCCCGGGCCCCAACTCGACCGGCTCGTTCGAAGGCCCCGCCAGCACCCGCCCCCGGCTCACGATCATGTGCTCGACGGTCCCCGCCATGTGCGGCTCCGACTCCCGGGGATTCCCCGGCTCCAGGTCCAGCACGTAGATGTCCCGCCGCGCCCCGGGCGGACAGGAGGCCAGCAGGGTCGCCGCGTAGTGGGCCCGCTCCGAGTGGATCGCAGGCCCTTCACCGGCCCGGATCACCCGCACCCGAGCCGCCGGCGGGTCGACCAGCCGGCTGAACGGCACCCCCAGGGCCACGCCCAACGCCCACAGGGTCTCCACGCTGGGGTTCCCGCTGCCCGCCTCCAACTGCGACAGCGTCGACTTCGCGATCCCCGCCCGTTTGGCCAGCTCGCTCAGCGACAACCCCACCCGCTCCCGCTCCCGCCGCAGCGAAGCGGCGATGACCTCCAGCGGCGCGCCTGTGTTCGACATGACAGTCCAATCGTTCGCCTTGACGAACAGCTCCACCACTGTTCATCGTAGAAGACGATGCGTTCGATATGGCGAACCCTAGACCAACGGCTGCTGCGTGACGTCGCCGCGGTGGCTGCCGGCGCCGCGGTCAGCGGCGCCTCCTTCGGCGCGATCTCGGTCGCCGCCGGCCTGCCCTGGTGGCTGCCGGTCGTCATGTCGTTGCTCGTCTTCGCCGGCGGATCGCAGTTCATGGCGGTGGGGATCGTCGCCGCCGGCGGCAGTCCGGCCGCCGCCGTGCTGGCCGGGCTGGTGCTCAACGCCCGGCACCTGCCGTTCGGGCTGGCGGTCGGGGACGTGCTGGGACGCGGGCTGGTCGCCCGCCTGGTCGGCAGTCACCTGCTGATCGACGAGACGGTGGCCTTCGCGCTGGCCCAACGCGATCCCGCCAGGGCCCGCGCCGCGTACTGGTCCTGCGGGGTGGCGTTGTTCGGGGCGTGGAACGCCTCGGTCGTCGCGGGCGCGCTGGCGGGGCAGGCGATCGGCGACCCGGCGGCGTTCGGGCTCGACGCGGCGTTCCCGGCGGCCCTGCTCGCGTTGACGCTGCCCGCCCTGAAGGACCGCAAGACCCGGCACGCGGCACTGCTCGGATCGGCCGTCGCGCTCGCCACGACGCCGTTCCTGCCCGCCGGCCTGCCGGTGCTGCTCGCCCTCGGCGGCCTCGTGGTCGCGTTCAGCGGGAAGGCGGTCCGGGCATGACGCTGACCGCCGTGCTGGTGCTCGCCGTCGGGACGTACGCGTTCAGGCTGGCCGGGCCGCTGCTCCGGGACCGGCTGGCGCTGCCGGCCAAGGCCAGGGAACTGATGTCCATGTCCGCCACGGTGTTGCTGGTCGCGCTCGTCGCCACGTCCTCGCTGATGAAGGGGCAGGGGTTCGCCGGGTGGGCGCTGCCGGTCGGCGTCCTGGTCGGTGGGCTCGCCGCGTGGCGCAAGGCGCCGTTCGTGGTGGTCGTGCTCCTCGCCGCGGCCACCACGGCCGGCCTCCGCCTCCTCGGCGCCTAGAACGCGTACGGGCGCAGGCGCATCGCGAGCACACTCCTGTCGCCGCCCACGGTCGGTTCGTTGCTGCCGCGCTTGCCCGCCAGCACGTCCGCCACGAACCGCGCCACCGTGCGCGGCGGCGGTACCAGCGGAACGCCCATGTGCGCCAGCACGACGGGCGGTTCGGCGGGGTTCGTCTCCACCGCGATCGACCAGCCGTGCGTCTCGCTCCACAGCAGCATCAGGTCACGGCCGGCGCCCTCGTTGAGCGCCAGGTACGCGGTCGCGGTGTCGCTGACCTCGTACTCGGTGCCTTCCGGCGGCACGCCGACCTGTTCCGCGACCGCGCGCACATATCCGGCCAGTCCCACGGTCAGCTCGTCCATACGGACCATTCTGGACCTGTCACGTGATGATCGGTGCCGCCAGCCAGCCCTCCGGGATGCCGAACGCGTCCACCAGACGCCGTGCATGGGGCCGCAGACCGCCGCAAAGGTCGTTCACGGCCTGCGTCACGGCCTTGGCCCGCGCCGGTGTCAGCCTGCCGTGTTCCAGGAACCACGCCCGGTCCGCTTCGATCGTGCTCAGCGCGTACAGGTCGCAGACCTGGTCCAGCAAACCGGCGGTGGCGGCATCCCCGCACCGGTCCACGGCCGCCACGAACGCCTCCAGCACCACCCGGTCCACGTGCGCCCGCGCGGCGTGCAGCACGTGGTCCTGCGCGGCGTTGAACACGTCGAACGCGTTCTCCGCCGTGGCCCGTCGCAGCCGCCGCGCCAGCCCTTCCACCACGTGCCGCTCGCGATCCTCGAACTGCCGCAGCTGCCAACCCCGGTCCAGCAACGCGTCGGAGCTGCCGCTCACCAACCGGTCGATGATCGCCCGCGCCGCCGTCCGCTCGATGACGACGCCCACGAACTGGTCCGCCACGAACCGGGCCATGCCCCAGGGGTCCAGATCGCCGACGTGATCGCGGTAGCTGGTCAACAGCCCCTTCGCGACCAGTTGCAGCAGGACGGTGTTGTCTCCCTCGAACGTCGTGAACACGTCGGTGTCGGCCTTCAGCCCGGCCAACAGGTTCTCCGACAGGTACCCGGCCCCGCCGCACGCCTCCCGGCACGTCTGGATGGTCGCCGTCGCGTGCCACGTGGCCACCGCCTTGAGCCCCGCGGCCCGCGACTCCAACTCCCGTCGGCCGCGGTCGTCGGCCACGTCGTGCAACGCCGACACCAACTCCTCCTGCGCGAAGTGCAGGGCGTAGGAGGTGGCCAACGCGGGCAGCAACCGCCGCTGGTGCGCGAGGTAGTCCAGCACCACGACCTCTTCGTCGCTGTCCGGTCGGGTGAACTGCCGCCGCGCCAACCCGTACCGGATGGCGATCGTCAACGCCTTCTTGGTGGCGCTGCCCGCACCGCCCGCGACGCTGATCCGCCCGCGCACCAACGTGCCCAGCATGGTGAAGAACCGCCGCCCGGCACCCTCGATCGGGCTGGAGTACACACCGTCCGCGGACACCGACCCGTACCGGTCCAGCAGCGCCGAACGCGGCACCCGCACGTTGTCGAACGTCAGCCGCCCGTTGTCGACACCGTTCAACCCGGCCTTCGACCCGCAGTCCTCGATCCGCACACCCGGCATCGGCGCACCCGACTCGTCCCGGATCGGCACCAGCACCGCGTGCACGCCGTGCGACTCGCCGGCGGTCACCAGTTGCGCGAACACCACGGCCATCCGCCCGTCCCGGGCGGCGTTGCCGATGTAGTCCTTCCGCGCCGACACGTCCGGTGTGTGCACGACGAACTCCTGCGACGCCGGGTCGTAGGTCGCGGTCGTGCGCAGGTGCTGCACGTCCGACCCGTGCCCGGACTCCGTCATCGCGAAGCACCCCGGCAGCTCCAGGTTCATGATCGCGGGCAGGTACTCGTCGTGGTGCGCCCGCGTGCCCAACGCCTGCACGGCCCCGCCGAACAGCCCCCACTGCACGCCCGCCTTGACCATCAACGACAGGTCGCCGTAGCCGAGCACCTCGAACGCCACCACCGAGCCGCCGACGTCGTCCTTCCCGCCGTACGCGGCGGGGAACCCGGTCAGCGGGTGCCCGCCCTCGGCCAACGCGTGCAGCTGCTCCAGCACCCAGGCCCGGTACTCCTCGCGGTCCAGGTCGTGGGCCGGCTCCAACTTGCCGAGCAGCTCCGACGAGTTGCGCCGCAACGCCGCCCAGCGGCCGTCGAGCAGATCGCGCAGTTCATCAGGCATGGCCATTGCTAACACACCCCGAACCGCCTCGCCGACCGATCGTCCGGCCGCCGGTCCCGGCCCTCAGTCCCGGATCTGCGCGGCGGGCGGCACGGTGTGCTTGCGGACGTGCTGGAACAACAGGTTCGTGTGCAGCTCGGTGACCTCCCGCCGGGTGGTGAACCGGTCGAGCACCAGGCGTTGCAGGTGAGCGGTGTCGGCCACCGCCACGTGCACCAGGAAGTCCTCCGGTCCCGCCACGTGCGACAACGCCAGCACCTCCGGCAACGACAGCACGTACTCCATGAACGGTCCGACGACCGCCTGCGTGTGCGGCCGCACCCGAACCGCGATCACCGCCTGCACCGGACGCCCGATGGCCGTCAGGTCGACCTCCGCGTGGTACCCGGTGATCACGCCGCGCTCCCGCAACGCCCGGTGGCGCACGACACACGTGGACGCCGCCACGTTCACCCGGTCCGCGAGGTCCTTGTTGGGCAGCCGCGCGTCCTTCTGCAACTCCCGCACGATGGCGGCGTCGATCGAATCCACTGCGGCGAACTCCATTCCCCACCGGACATCCTGCGGGATCTTCGCCGTTCGGCCGAGGAAAGTCCACGATTCGGCCATGACACGGTTGCGGACGACGGCAGTGCACGGTGGACGCGGCGACCTGGCCGCACTGGGGGTGCACGCGCCCCCGATCGACCTGTCGACCACCTACCCGATCCCGGACCAGGCCGAGGGAGGTCTGGCACTGCAAGCCCTCGCCGAGGGCGCGGCGCACGCCGCGTCACCGGTCTACTCGCGCCTGCACAACCCGACCGTGGCCCGTTTCGAGGAGGCCTTGGCCGCTCTCGAACACACCGGAGCGGCCGTGGCGTTCGGCAGCGGCATGGCCGCCGTGACGGCCGTGGTCCAAGCCGCGTGCGTCCTCACGAGCAAGCCGCACGTGGTCGCGATCCGCCCTGTCTACGGCGGCACGGACCACCTGTTGTCGTCCGGCCTGCTCGGCGTGCGCACCACCTACGCCACCGCCGACCGGGTGGCCGACGCGATCACCCCGGACACCGGTCTCGTCGTCCTGGAGACGCCGGCCAACCCCAACCTGGACCTGGTCGACATCGCCCGGGTCGTCGCGGGGGCGGGTGCCGTCCCCGTCATGGTGGACAACACCTTCGCCACGCCGGTCCTGCAGAACCCGGCGACCCTGGGCGCCACCTACGTCCTGCACTCGGGCACCAAGTACCTCGGCGGGCACGGCGACGTGCTCGGCGGTGTGGTCGCCTGCTCCGACGACCACGCGAAGGCCCTGCGGCAGATTCGGATCATCACCGGCGCGGTGCTGCACCCGCTGGGCGGTTACCTGCTCCACCGGGGCCTGGCGACCCTGCCGCTGCGGATCGAGGCGTCCCAGCGGAGCGCGGTCGAACTGGCGCGCAGGCTGTCCGGGCACCCGTCCGTCGGCCTGGTGCGGCACCCGAGCCTGCCCGGCGCGGACCCGCACGGGCTGGTCGGCACCCAACTGCGGGGGACCGGCGCGGTGCTCGCGTTCACCACCCGCGAAGATCCGACGGCGGTCGTCCGACGCCTCCGCCTCGTCACGCCCGCGGTGAGCCTCGGCTCGGTCGACACGCTCATCGAGCACCCGGCCGCGCTGACCCACCGCCTGGTCCCGGCGGACGACCGCCGGGCGTGCGACGTACCGGACGACATGCTGCGCCTCAGCGTCGGCCTGGAAGACGTGGAAGACCTCTGGGAAGACCTCGAACAGGCTCTTTCCGGTGAATGTGATCGTGATTACATCAAGACTTCCTCAAGCCGATCGCGAGCGCTCGCGGGGAGCCACTAACGTTCGGCCACCATGAACGAGCAGAGGGCAACGGAGCCGGACGCCGACGGCTACACCAAAGCGCTGTCCAAGCGGCAAGTGCAGATGATCGCCATCGGCGGCGCCATCGGTGTCGGGCTGTTCCTGGGTGCGGGCGGCAGACTCGCCCAAGCCGGTCCCTCGCTCGTCTTCGCTTACGCGGCCTGCGGAATCGCGGCGTTCTTCGTCATGCGCGCCCTGGGCGAATTGGTCCTGCACCGCCCCACCGCGGGCAGTTTCGTGGAATACGCCCGCGAGTTCATCGGACCGTGGGCGGGATTCACCTCGGGCTGGATGTACTGGGTGAACTGGGCGATGACCGGTATCGCCGAGATCACCGCCGTGGCCATCTACGTGCACCGCTGGCTGCCCGACCTGCCGCAGTGGGTGACCGCGCTGATCGCGCTCGGCGCGCTGGTCGCCATCAACCTGCTGTCGGTGAAGCTGTTCGGTGAACTGGAGTTCTGGTTCAGCGTCATCAAGGTCACCGCCATCATCGTCTTCCTCTTCACCGGCGCGGCCCTGGTGATCGGCACCGCCGACGTCGGCGGCCACGAGGCGGGCGTGCACAACCTGTTCGGCAACGGCGGCATGTTCCCGGCCGGCGTGGGCATCGCGCTGATGACGCTGCAAGCGGTGGTCTTCGCGTACTCGGCGATCGAGCTGGTCGGCATCGCGGCGGGGGAGACCGCCAACCCGCGCGAGGTGCTGCCGAAGGCGATCAACGGCGTGGTCTACCGGATCGCGATCTTCTACGTCGGCTCGGTGCTCCTGCTCGCCATGCTGCTGCCGTGGAACCTCTACAGCGGCGCGGAGAGCCCGTTCGTCACGGTGTTCTCCGCCCTCGGCATCGCCGGTGTGGGCGACGTGATGAACGCCGTCGTGCTGACCGCCGCCCTGTCGTCGTGCAACTCCGGCCTGTACTCCACCGGCCGCATCCTGCGGTCGCTGGCGCAGAAGGGCGAGGCCCCGGCGTTCACCGGGAAGATGAACTCCCGGCACGTGCCCTACGGCGGCATCCTGTTCACGTCCGTCGCCTACCTGGCCGGTGTGGTGCTCAACTACATCGTGCCCAAGGAGGCGTTCGACATCGCCATCGCGATCGCCTCGCTGGGTGTGGTCGCGACCTGGGCGACGCTGCTCGTCTGCCAGCTCCGGCTGCGGAAGGCCGCATTGCGCGGCGAGCTGACCCGTCCCGCCTACCGGATGCCCGGCGCCCCCTACACCGGGTACGCCACCCTCGGCTTCCTCGCGCTGGTCATCGTGCTGATGGCGTTCGCGGGGACCGCCGAGCGGATCGCGTTCTGGTCCATCCCCGTGCTCGCGGTCGTGCTGTTCCTCGGCTGGCGAGCCATCCAGTCCCGCCGTTCGAAGGCCCACCAGGCCTCCGGGCGCATCGCGGTGGGCGACTAGCCCCGTCCGCCGGAGCGGTCCCGACCGGGCCGGGCGGGTGCCACGAGCACCCCGTCCGGCCCGGTCACCTAGGCTGGTGGGAGCTCACCTAGGAGGAAGACCAGCCGTGTCCGTCGTCGGTGTCCTCGCCCTGCAGGGCGACGTCCGTGAACACCTCGTCGCCCTGGCCGAAGCCGATGTGCTGGCCCGCCCGATCCGCCGCCCCGAGGAACTCGCCGAGGTCGACGGCGTCGTGCTGCCCGGCGGCGAGTCGACCGCCATCAGCCGGCTGCTGGCCACGTTCGAGCTGCTGGAGCCGCTGCGGGCGCGGATCGCGGAGGGGATGCCGGCCTACGGGTCGTGCGCCGGCATGATCCTGCTCGCCGACGAGGTCCTCGACGGCCGGCCGGACCAGCACCAGCTGGGCGGGTTGGACATCGTGGTGCGGCGCAACGCGTTCGGCAGGCAGGTCGACTCGTTCGAGGCGGAACTGGACTTCACCGACGTGGGCGACGTGCACGCGGTGTTCATCCGTGCCCCTTGGGTGGAGAAGACAGGGGAAGGCGTGGAGGTGCTCGCCCGGGTTCCGGATTCCGTCGAGGCGGGGGACGCCGCCGGTAGGATCGTCGCGGTTCGGCAGGGACACGTGCTCGCCACCTCGTTCCACCCGGAACTGACCGGTGACGGACGCGTGCACCGCTTTTTCGTGGACATGGTCCGTGCCGCGGGCTGAGTATCAGACGGAGGAGAAATGAGCGGCCACTCAAAGTGGGCGACCACCAAGCACAAGAAGGCCGCAATCGACGCCAAACGCGGCAAGCTCTTCGCGCGGCTCATCAAGAACATCGAGGTGGCGGCCCGCACCGGCGGCAGTGACCCGGACGGCAACCCGACGCTCTACGACGCCATCCAGAAGGCGCGCAAGAACTCCGTGCCGCTGGACAACATCGAGCGCGCCCGCAAGCGCGGCGGCGGCGAGGAGGCGGGCGGGGCCGACTGGCAGACCATCATGTACGAGGGCTACGGCCCCAACGGCGTGGCGGTGCTGGTCGAGTGCCTGACCGACAACCGCAACCGCGCGGCGTCCGAGGTCCGCACCGCCATGACCCGCAACGGTGGCAGCATGGCCGACCCCGGCTCGGTCTCCTACATGTTCACCCGCAAGGGCGTCGTGATCGTGCCGAAGAACGAGCTGTCCGAGGACGACGTCCTGATGGCGGTGCTGGACGCGGGCGCGGAAGAGGTCAACGACCTGGGCGAGAGCTACGAGGTGGTCAGCGAGGCAGGCGACCTGGTGGCGGTCCGCAAGGCCCTCCAGGACGCGGGCTACGACTACGAGAGCGCGGAAGCCAACTTCCTGCCGTCGGTCTCGGTGCAGTTGGACGCCGAGGGGGCGCGCAAGATCTTCAAGCTCATCGACGCCCTCGAAGACTGCGACGACGTGCAGAACGTCTTCGCGAACTTCGACGTCTCGGACCAGGTCATGGCCGAGGTCGACGCCTGACCCGACAGGTCTTCGCCACGCGGCGCGCATCCCCTCGCCGGGCTGCGCGCCGCGTGCCGTCGGTGGTCGTCGCTACGGATCAGCGCCCGGCGACCGCACGACACGCCCGTGCCGCATGACGAAGTCGACGTGTTCCATCACCTCTATGTCGTCGAACGGGTTGCCCGGCACCGCCACGAGGTCGGCGCGTGCGCCGGGGTGCACGCAGCCCCGGTCCGGCATCGCCAGCAGGTCGGCCGCGACCGTGGTCGCCGCGTGGAGCACCCGCTCCGGCGTGAACCCGTGGTGCACCATGGCGGCGAACTCGTGTCGGTTCTCCTCGTGGGGGAACACCCCGGCGTCCGTCCCGAAGGCGATGCGGGCGTCGCTGCGGGCGATCCGCCGGAGGGCCGCCAACATCGGATCGGCGTACCGCGCGAGCTTGTCGCGCAACTCCGAGGGCTGGGTGCGCCAGTACTGGTCGTCGTCGACCTTGTCGATGAGGGTCGTGGCCGCGTAGACGGTCGGCACGATGAAGACTCCCCGTCGTTCGATGAGCGCCAGCGTTTCGGCGGAGGCCAGCAGGCCGTGCTCGATCGACCGCACGCCCGCTTCCACCGCCCGGCGGACCGCGCGGTCGCCGAGGGCGTGCGCCGCGCAGGGGCGGTTGAAGTCGCCCGCCGCCGCCACCAGCGCGTCCATCTCCGGCTGGCTGTAGCCGATGTCCTCGGGGCTGTCCCCGGACGACGTGAAGCCGCCGCTCGCGGCGAACTTGATCCAGTCCGCACCGGCTCGCACTTCCGCCCGCACCCGCGCCAGCACGCTGTCGACACCGTCGGCCAGTGCGCCGAGTTCGACGCTCTGGCCGGTGCCCAAGCCCGTCGACTCGTCACCGTGCCCGGCGCGGGAGGACATGATGTGCGGAGCGACCACCATGCTCGGGCCTAGCACGATGCCTGCTTCGACCGCGTCCCGCAGCGACACCGTGATCGGTTCGCGGATGTGGCAGCCGAGGTCGCGGACGGTGGTGAACCCGTTGTGCAGCAAGGTATTCAACGCGGGGATCGCGCCCAACAGCTGACGGCTGGAGTCGGTGCCGGCACTGGTCCGCCCGTCCGTGGGGTTGGTCGCGCAGTGGACGTGGGCGTCGATGAGCCCGGGCAGCAGGGTGTGGCCGTCCAGTTCGACGACCCGGGCACCGGGTGGCACCGGGACGTGCGGCCCCACGTCCGCGATCACGCCGTCGGTGACGACCACGCGGCATGGTCGCCCGATCGGGCCGCCGCGTCCGTCCCACAAACGGGGTGCCGAAATCACCAGCGTTTCGGACGCCATCGCTCCCCTTGTGCGACGAGCCAGTGCCCGGTCGTGCCGGCGGTCGGATCCGCGTCGACTTCCACGTCGAGCAGGTCACCGACCCGGCAGTCGAGCGCCCGGCAGATGATCTCCAAATCCTTGAGCTTCAGGCTCACCGGAGTACCCGACCAGAGATTCGACATCTTGCCCGCACTGGCCACCAGTCCGTGCTCGGCCAGCAGCGCCTGCAAGTCCTTGCATTTCCAGACCCCCCGATTGGCCGCGACCAGTCGCAGGTTCCACCTCATGCGGCCACCGCCCAGCAATGTCGCTGAAACTGCCCGTCACAACGGCACGGCCGATTCTAGTTCACGGACGGAACAGGGCCAATAGCGCACCAGGGGGACTGCGCCCGAGCGGTGGGTTACCACGTCGGATGGCATAGCGGCGCGCCGAGGGCCGGGTCGTTCACGTTTTTCGAAGAAAATTTCGGATTCCTGATACAGTGGCCGACTCCATTTGACGGCTAACCGGGATACGGCTAGAACGAGGTGCGTGGATATTTCCGAGGTGGATCTGCGAATTCCGGACGACGGTGGCGCCGGATCACCGGACGCGGACATCGGCCTGCTGCGCCGGTTCGCGGACTCCTTCCAGGACCGGAAACGGCCCATGGTCGGTTTCCCGGTGAACCTCGACTTCGACTACCGGCCGTTGGCCGACTTCCTGTCGCTGCACCTGAACAACGTCGGCAGCCCCGACGAGCGCAGCGAATACGGCATGGACACCAAGCCGTTCGAGCAGGCCGTCGTGGCGTTCTTCACCGGACTGGCCGGCGGCATTCCCGAGGAGGTCTTCGGGCACATCGCCCACGGCGGCACGGAGGCCAACCTGTTCGCCGCCTACGTCGCCCGCGAGCGGTTCCCGGACGCGGTGCTGTACGCCTCGGCCGAAGCGCACTACTCGATTCCCAAGGTCGCCCGGGTCCTGCGCCTGCCGCACGTCGTGGTGGACGCCGACGCCGACGGCGCGGTGGACCTGGCAGCCCTGGACCGCGAGCTGCGGAGCCGACCCGGAACGGCCGCGATCGTGATCGCCACCATCGGCAGCACCGGGCGAGGCGCGATGGACGACATCCCCGGCATCCGGGAGACCGCCTCCGCGGCCGGCGTGCGCGAGCTGTTCGTCCACTCCGACGCCGCTTCCGGCGGTCCCTTGGCGGAGTTCGGACAGCCACCGGTGCCCTGGGCCTTCCCGGCGGGCGCGGACAGCGTGTCGGTCAGCGGGCACAAGATCGTCGGGTCGCCCATCCCGAGCAGCGTCGTGCTGGCCCGTTCCGCCGACGTGGAGGCGGTCAACCAGCCCGACGCGGCCGTGGGCAGCGACGACAACACCATCAGCGGTTCGCGCGACGCGCTGTCGCCGGTGTTCCTGTGGTACGCGCTGCGCAGGACGGGCCGCGCCGGGCTGGCCCGCCGGGTCCGGCACTGCCTGGAGGTCACCGGGTACGCGACCCGGAAGCTGGCGGAAGCCGGGCGACACCCGTCCCGCGCTCCCGGTGGCAACGTCGTGCTGTTCGACCTGCCTCCGGAGGACGTGTTGCACCGGTGGCGGCTGCTCAAGCACGAGGACCGCGGGCACCTGGTAGTCATGCCGCACGTCACCCGCGAGCACATCGACCGGCTCTGCGCCGACCTGGCCTGAGGGAGGCGTCCCCGACGGCCCCGCGCCCGGTGGGACGAAGTCCCCCGATCGGGAGGGGGCACAATGGCAGGTGTGTCGAGTCCCGCGCTGAACCCCCACGAAGCGAAGCTCCGAGACTGGTTGTTCGACCAGGCCGAACGTCACGGCCACGCCGTCGTCACCGTCCCGGAGGACGCCGAGGGCGCCGGGTACGCCTTCTCCGTGGGGGCGTGGCGCAGGTTCGGGGTGGCCGAGGCCGTGGTGCTCGGGCTGCCCCCGGAGATGGCCGAAGTGCTGATCCGGGCCTACGTCTCCAGAGCCGCCCAGGGTGAGCGCTTCCTGCCCGGCAAGCTCTACCACGACTTCTTCGACGGCGTCCCGATCACCTTCGAACGCGTGTTCAAGGGCTTCTACCCGGAGTTCTTCGGCAGCGCCTTCCTGCTCTACGGCAAGGGCGACTTCCCGGCCGTGCAGATCATCGTGCCCACCCCGGACGGCCACTGGCCGTGGTACCCGACCGCCCCGGAGGGCTTCGCCGACTGGCAACTCGTGCTCACCGAGACCGGCCGCCCCGAGAGCTGGTCGCCCGGCCTCGACGGCCCGTGACCGCTCGTCCGACCGGTCGTGGCGGCTCGTCGGGGCCGTCGTCGTTGTCCGGCAATCGTTGTCAGGTGCCCGGCCCGCGACACCGAACAACGCCGGACCGCTATCACAGTGGGGTGCGAGGCACGTCGGGGGCTCCGCACACCGCAAGGGGGAGCACGTCCCGCTCCGCGCAGACGGGGAGCTACACGGGGCGGGACGCGCGTACCGGCTTGGTCCCGGGAGCCCCGCCCGGACCAAGGAACAGGTCATGGGGGGAACTCCGGATGGGTTTCCCCCATGGCAGCACCGCCGGCCGGCGCCATCGCCACCCCGCCCGGCAACGGCCCGGCCGGCGGCAGTGCGGGCGCAGCCGGCCTCACCCCGCCCGGTCCGGGAACCTCCTCGGCGTGCCGGCCGTGACGTCGACTACCGCGCCGTCACGGCGTCCGACCCAGCAAGGCGATCAGCCGGTCCTGGTCGGAGGCGTCGTCCGGCACCGGCACGGGTGCGTCGAACACACCGCTGTCCCGCAACGACGACGCGTTCTCCGTGGCGTACTCCAGCAGCGTCCGGGCCAGGTCGGGGTCGATCCGGTCGTCCACCCCGATCGCCCGCGCCAAGTCCCACGCGTGCACTCCCAGGTCCAGCGTCATCTGCCGGCCGTACTCGACGGCCGTCGACCTGCCCCAGCTCAGGTGCACCGGCCGGAGCAGCGCCTTGGGCGAGATCCACGCCTCGCGGGCCGCGGCCGCCGCCAGCACCCAGGCGTGCAGCGGGTCGGCGCCCAGCTGGTCGCCCTCGAACCGGTCCCCGACCTGCTCGACCGTGCAGCCCGCCAGCAGCTCGGGGGCCCACAGCTGCTCGTACACCAGGTGGTTGACCAGGTCGTGGACGGACCACTCCTTGCACGGGGTGCCCAGCTGCCACTGGTCGGGGCGCACCCGGCGCACCCGCGAGTCGAATTCCGTCATCGCGCGTCCGTGAGCCTCGATCAGATCCACCCCACGAGTGCACCAAAGGTCGACCCGGACCGCACCCCGAACGTGTGCGTTGAGCCACGGTGGCGCGCGCCGATTTCTTCCAGTACGACCGTACGGCGTAACGTGACCCGGAACGCCGTGGGTGACATCGTTGACACCAGGAGGAACCAGTGAGCGCCACGAGCGCGGTTTCCGCCCCGCAGAAGGGCTTCTTCGGACACCCCCGAGGACTGTCCACGCTCTTCTTCGCCGAACTGTGGGAGCGCTTCTCCTACTACGGCATGAAGGCCATCCTCGCCTACTACCTCTACCGCTCCACGGCGGAAGGCGCACTGGGCCTGGACAAGAGCTTCGCCCTCAGCCTCGTCGCCATCTACGGCGCGTCGGTCTACATGTCCGGCGTGGCGGGCGGCTGGCTGGCCGACCGGGTCCTCGGCGGACAGCGGTCCGTCTTCTACGGCGGCGTGCTGATCATGTTCGGGCACATCGCGCTCGCGCTGCCGATCGGTCTCGCCGGCGTCTACACCGGCCTGATCCTGATCGTGCTGGGCACCGGCCTGCTCAAGCCGAACATCTCCACCGTGGTCGGCGGGCTGTACGCGTCGGACGACCCGCGCCGCGACTCCGGCTTCACGATCTTCTACATGGGCATCAACCTCGGGGGCTTCCTCGCGCCGCTGGTCTGCGGCACCCTCGGCGAGAAGGTCGACTGGCACCTCGGCTTCGGCGCGGCGGCCGTCGGCATGGCGCTGGGCCTGGTCGCGTACCGGTTCGGCCGGCGCAACCTGGGCACCTCGGCCGCCGTGCCGCCGAACCCGCTGCCCGTCGAGGAACGCCTCGGGGTGCTGGGCCGCATCGTCGCCGTGACGCTGGGCCTGGTCGCCGTCGTCGGTGTCCTGGTGGCCACCGGGGTGCTGGGCGCGGAGGGCGTGATCAACCTGATCAGCATCGCCTCCGTGCTGCTGCCCATCGGGTACTTCGTGGTGATGATGCGCAGCCCGAAGACCACCCCGGTGGAACGGTCCCGGCTGACCGCCTACATCCCGCTGTTCATCGCGGCCGCCATGTTCTGGCTGCTGTTCGAGCAGAGCGCGACCGTGATCGCGGCGTTCGCGGACACCCGGCTGGACCGGCACTTCCTCGGCCTGGACATCCCGCCGTCGTTCGTCCAGTCCATCAACCCGGTGATGATCATCCTGTTCGCGCCGCTGTTCGCCCTGCTCTGGGTGAAGCTCGGCAAGCGCCAGCCCCCGACGCCGCGCAAGTTCGCGTACTCGCTGCTGCTGGTCGGCCTGTCGTACCTGCTGATGATGATCGCCAGCGGGGGCGACCCGGCGGTGCGCGCGAGCTTCCTGTGGATCATCGCCATGTACGCGGTGATGACCTCCGGCGAGCTGCTGTTGTCCCCGGTGGGCCTGTCGGTGACCACCAAGCTCGCCCCGCGCGCGTTCGCCTCGCAGACCATGGGCCTGTGGTTCCTCGCCGCGGCCGCCGGCCAGGGTGTGGGTGCGATCGTGGTGCGGTTCTACAGCGACGAGAACGCCGTGGCGTACTTCGGTGTGCTCGGCGGTGTCTCGATCGTGCTGGGTCTGTTGCTGGCGCTGGGCACCAACAACATCAAGAAGCTGATGCAAGGCGTCGACTGAGGTTCGACGGCGGTGGTCGTGCGGAGTGCGGCGACGTTTCTTTTTCCGCACCCCTTGAACGGCCGAAAACCGCACTGGTGCGGAAAAGGAGAAGCGCGGGCGACCCGCCACGGCGGCGGTGCGGCGGGTCGGCCTCGCGCGCCTTCCAGGATGCCGCACATTCCTGTGGATCAGCTGATGGTTTCCACTATCGGGCGATTTTCCGCCATACCGGTCGCCACCGGGAACCCAGCCGCCCCCGTCGGCGGTTTCGGTCACCGCCCGCACTGCCCGCCCGCCGCGTGCCGAGGCAGCAGCGCGGACTGTGCCGGCGCCGCGGCCGCCTAGCGCTTCGCCGGCCGACGCGGTTCGAACAGCCGGCGGAAGTCTTCCGGGATGGGCGTGTTGCGCAGTTCCGGTGTCCCGATCGACACGTATCGGTTCCAGCCGGTGGCGATCGGGGTTCCGTCCACGTCGGCGTCGAAACCCATGGTCAACGTCGTGGTGCCGAGCGTGCGCACCCGGACGTTGACGCGCAGCAGGTCGTCGAACCGGGCCGGGCTCAGGTAGCGGATGGAGGTCTCGGCCACCACGAAGTCGATGCCGTGCTTCTCCAGCTCCCGGTACGAGCCGAGCAGCGACCGCAGCGTCTCCACCATCGCCGCCTCGAAGAACACCGGGTAGCGGGACGCGTGCACGATCCCCTGCCGGTCGCAGTCGACCGGGCGCACCCGCACCCGGTGCACGTGGGCAGGTCGCGGGTCAGCCATGTCGGTGATCCTATGGGGTCACCCGAACGGCTTTCGACGGTCTCGCCGCGATTACTCCGAGCGTGGCGGCGACCCACTGCGCCACCGCCACCAGCAAGATCACCACGGACGGGTGGAGCCGGACCACCAGCGCCCCGCCCACCGCGCCGGACAGCGCCGCCGACCCGTTGCGGGCGAACACCAGCAGCACCACGGCCACGCCCACCATCTCGTCCGAGAGCCTGGCGAGCCCCGCCACGACGAGGTAGCGGCCGTCAGCCGGTCCGGCGGTGCCGGCGCACGGTCTCCTCCACCAGGTCGAGCACGGGCTCCAGGTCGTCGGCGGGCAGCCCCATCGCGAGGTGCGACACCAGGCCTTCCAGCACCAGCTCCAGGAACGACGTCAGCACGTCGATGTCCACGTCGTCGCGCAGGTTCCCGGCTTCGCGCTGGCGCACCAGCCGCTGCCGGGTCGCGTCGGTGAGCTGCCGCGACCGCTCCGCCCAGCGCCCCCGGAACTCGGGGTCGGTGCGCAGCCGGCGGGACACCTCCAACCGGGTGCCCAGCCAGTCCGCCGGGTGCTCGGCGTCCGGTTCGGGCGCGGACAGCAGGTCCCGCATCACCTGCACCAGGCCCTGTCGGGCGACCACGTCGGCCATCCGGAGCGCGTCGTCCTCGGCGAGGGCGAGGAACAGCGACTCCTTGTCCCGGAAGTGGTGGAAGATCGCGCCCCTGGAAAGCCCGGTAGCCTCTTCCAGGCGGCGTACGGTGGCTCCCTCGTAGCCGTGGCGCGCGAAACACGCACGGGCGCCGTCCAGGATCTGGCGGCGGCGGGCATCGAGGTGGTCCTGGCTCACCCTGGGCACCGGTCGATGTTGCCAGGGCGCGCCGCGGAAATCCAATCAGTACGTACGGATTTGTCGCACTCCACTTTGGAGTGATCTTCGCCTTCCCCGCTCGAACCGCCGGACCGGCCGCACTACGGTGGCGCACCGTGAAGGACATCCGGCTGGGACGGCTCTCGCAGGTGGACGGCGTGCGGCGGGGCATCGACCTGATCGACCTGGTCCGGCTGGCGCACTACGACCACGTCGATCCGGACGGCCCGGAGGCGCTGCGCGCGGCGGAGCGCCGGGCGACCGAGATCGTGTCGTACGACACGCTGGCCGTGCCCGCGCTGCTCCAGACCCCGGAGTACGCGGCCGTCCTGGGCACGGACCCGGACCGCCGGGACGTCCTGCGCCGGCACCTGCCGCCCGCGTGCGAGTTCTTCGTGCACGAGACGGCCCTGCACGCGTGGGTGGGCGACCGGGCCGTGCTGCGCGCGCAGCTCCGGCACCTGGTCCACCACGGCGACGTCCGCCTGGTGCCGTTCACGGCGGGCGCGCGGGCCGAGTTCCGCCACTCGTTCACCCTGCTCCGCTTCGCCGTGGGCGGCCCGGCCGTGCACACCGAGGCGCTGTCCGAGCGCTTCGACGTGGTGGCCCGCTACCAGGAGGCGGTGGCCGTGCTCCGCAGATGTGCGCTGACCGCCGAGGACTCGCGGAGCGCCTTCGCCGCCCGTGCGGAGATCGTCCGGTGAACGATCTCCGCACGCCTTGACGCCCGCGTCAGCAGCTGCCCCACTCGGATGACGCGACGTTGTCGGCGATAGGCTGACCGGATCCGGCGCCCGTGTTGGCCCAGAACGTGATCCGCTGAGCGTTCGCGGGCGGCGGATCTTGCCTGGTGAGGTTGCTCCAGGACGTGCCGCGGCCGATGCACACGAAGGCGCCGGTGTTGTTGACGTCCCAGTGCAGCCAGACGTCGTCGTGGGCTTCGGGCTTGCCGTTGTTCCAGATGTCCGAGCCCTTGTTCTTGCAGACTCCCCAATTGTTTGCTTTCCCGGCCCACGTGCAGTGGGCGCCGCCCGCTCCCGCGAACGGGTGCTCCCACACGTGCAGCAGACCATCCGGCTCGGCCATCGCCCGCCCCTCGGCGGAGGACTGGGCCGGCGGCTGCTCCTCCGCTTGGGCCGACGGCGTCATTGCCAGACCAAGGCCGATAACGGCCGTCACGACAGAAAGTGTTCTCCGCACAGTTCTCACCTTTCGTTTCCTGCGATCAGCGTGATCGGAGGTTCAGCGGGCGCCGTGCTCGACAGCCACAAGGGCCGTGGGCAGCGCGGCGCGCTCCAGTCGGAGCCGGTCCGCGATCTCGGTCCGGTACTGCTCGCGTTGCCGGTCCTCGTACTGGGCATCCAGTTCTCGCGCCACGGCGGCGAATCCGGTGATCCGCCCGCAGATGACCTCGGTGGTCGCGGCTGCGATCTCCTCCGGGCCCTCGGCGCGGAACGCGTCGTGCAGCCTGCCGGGATCGGCGTAGTCGTAACCGCGTTCGGCCATGCAGCGCGCCCACCCCGCCACAGCCACCCGGTATCGCGTGTCCGCGACCACCTGTTCCCGCCGGGCGATCGGCAGAGCGTCGGTCACGGTCATGGCCTGGAACCACGTCTGCAGGTCGCCGTAGAGCTTGCGTTCGGCTTGGGAGGTGCAACTGCGGTCGCTGCGGGTGATCTGGACACCTGTCGGCGAGATCGCTGTCAGACCGTCCGGACTCGGCCCGTTGGCTGCGACCAACGCCTTCGCCAGTTCCGATTCGGGCAGAGCGTCGTAGTACCGCTGGTTGGGGTCGTCCTGCTCCTTCAGTTCGCGACGCAGCGCGTTGCCAAAACCGTGGTCACGTGCCCACGTCTCGTCATCGACCACATAGGGGAATCGCTTGTAGAACGGCATTGGCTGCTCGGGCACTACGGCGTAGCTGAACCCGTTGTCGGCCATACAGGCGCGCATCAGAATCTCCTCGGCTTGATGCAGCAAGCTCTGCTCGGCCGAGTCCAGCGGCTCGGTTGCCGGCGACGGATTTTGGTTCGTGGCGCAGGATGCCGCCAGCACCACACAGACGCAGACGCTCAAGAGCCACCCCACGGTCGCGTTCATCCGCCCTCGATTCATCGCACTGGTGTGGTTCCATGCATAACGAAGCCAAGTTGTTCACGCTCGGCCCAGGCACGTAGATAAACAACTCGTGAACAATCCGGAGAGACGCCACACCCGCGCCCGCACCGGCGCTCACCGCAAAGGTGCCATTCCCGTGCACCGCCTACGACAAACAACGGATTGGACCGAGCCCGGTGGCGGTCTGGAGCTACGGCCATCGCAACGTGCAGGGCGCGGACTTCGACTCGCAGGGCAGGCCGTGGGCCCTCGGAGTTCGGGGGCTGAAGGTCGTCCGGTCCGTCGCAGTCCGCCCGAGATGAAGTACTGCCAGGTCAACCTCGTGGCCGTGGACGGCCGAACTGCCCGGAACCACTCCGCGTACCGGCGGAGAAGACCTCATGTCGTTGGTCCGTAAGGGTTTTGAAGGCGTGCGTGTGTCGGTACCCCCGTGTAGCGTCGAATCGACGAGGATGATCACGGGGAGTATGTAAATTGACTACCGTCCGCAATGCTCCGGCTCCGGGGCCGACTCCGGCGGTCTTCCGGGACCGCCGGGAGGCCGAGGCCTACGTCGCCTCGGTCTGCTTCAAGCACGGTCCACCGAGGCTGCTCGGCGTCGAACTGGAATGGACCGTCCACCACCGAGAAGACCCGGCGAAACCGCTCGACCAGAACGCCCTCGCCGCAGCACTGGGCCGACACGCCCCTCCCACCCTGGTCGCCGACAGCCCCCAGCAACCGCTGCCCGGCGGCACCCCCCTCACCGTCGAACCCGGCGGCCAGGTGGAGATCTCCACCCCGCCCAGCGGCTCGCTGACCGAGCTGCTCAAGACCGTCGCGGCGGACATCGACCACCTCACCGGCCTGCTGGAACCCGCGGGCCTGGTGCTCGGGCACCGCGGCGCTGATCCGCACCGCCCCCCACGCAGGATGCTCCAGGTGCCGCGCTATGCGGCCATGGAGCACGCCTTCGCGCCCATCGGGCCGGAGGGCATCACGATGATGTGCAGCACCGCCGGACTCCAGGTGTGCCTGGACTTCGGCCAAGCGGAGCACCTCTCGTCGCGGTGGGCGGCCGTGCACGCGCTGGGTCCGGTGCTCACCGCGCTGTTCGCCAACTCGCCCGGCGTCGGCGGCCGGCGCACCGACTGGGCCAGTGCCCGGATGCGCACCCTCTACGCCACCGATCCCGTGCGCACCCGCCCGGCGGCGGTGTGCGCGGACCCGGCGGGGGCGTGGGCGCGACGGGTGCTCGACACACCGGTGATCGTGGTGCGAAGACCGGGTTCGAGCTGGCTGCCGCCGCGTCGCCTGACGTTCGCCGACTGGATCGACGGCGCGTTGGAGACCCGGCCCACGGCCGACGACCTGGACTATCACCTGACCTTGCAGTTCCCGCCGGTGCGCCCGCGCGGCTACCTGGAGGTCCGCTACCTGGACACGCCGCCGGACGGCCGTTGGCTGCCACCCGTGGTGTTGCTGGCCGCGCTGTTCAGCGACCAGTCCGTGGTGGACGGAGCGCTGGCGGCCACCGAGACCGCGGCGGGCCGGTGGCTCACCGCCGCGCGCTACGGCCTGGCCGACCCGGTGCTCGCCCGTGCGGCGCGCGACGTGGTGGAGCTGGGCTGCGCGGCGCTGCCCAACACCGACCTGTCCATCGACCAGACCGATGCCATCGCGGAGGAACTGCACCGCACGCTCGCTGAGAAGACCGGAGGGGGCCGTTCATGACCAGCACCGACCACAGCCGCACCGACCACAGCCGCACCGACCACAGCCGCACCGACCACAACCGCACCGACCGCGCCGGCCGTGATCACAGCGACCACGACAGCGCCGGCACCGGCATCGACCGGGACTCCGGGGTGGAAGGCATCCGCGACCGGGTCGCGACCCAGCTCGCCAGGGCGCGGCAGCGCAGCGTCGCGCTCATCGACGCGGTGGACGACCACGACCTGGTGCGCCAGCACTCCAAGCTGATGTCCCCGCTGGTGTGGGACCTCGCGCACATCGGCAACCAGGAGGAGCTCTGGCTGGTCCGCGACGTCGGCGGGCGCGAGCCGGTGCGCCAGGACATCGACGAGCTCTACGACGCGTTCAAGCACGCCCGCTCGGCACGGCCGGAACTGCCGCTGCTCGGACCGGCCGAAGCCCGCCGCTACGTGGGCGAGGTGCGGGACAAGGTGTTCGACGTGCTGGAGACCAGCCCGTTGGAAGGCGGCAGACTCCTCGACGGCGGGTTCGCGTTCGGCATGATCGTGCAGCACGAGCAGCAGCACGACGAGACCATGCTGGCCACCCACCAGCTCCGGGTCGGACCACCCGTGCTGGACGCGTCCCCACCGCCGCGCGGCGGACCGGTCGGCCCGGCTGAGGTGCTGGTGCCCGGCGGCCCGTTCACCATGGGCACCTCCACCGAGGCGTGGGCCCTGGACAACGAGCGGCCCGCGCACCAGGCGTCCACCGACCCGTACTTCATCGACACCACCCCGGTGACCAACGGGGCGTACGCGGCATTCGTCGATGACGGCGGGTACCGCGACCCGCGCTGGTGGTCCGACGCCGGCTGGGCGCACGTGCGGAAGGCGTCCCTCGTCGCGCCGCGGTTCTGGGTGCGCGAGGGCGACCAGTGGTTGCGCACCGCGTTCGGCGTGACCGCGCCGCTGGAGGCCGACCAGCCCGTGGTGCACGTCTGCTTCTACGAGGCCGAGGCCTACGCGAAGTGGGCGGGCAAGCGGCTGCCGACCGAGGTGGAGTGGGAGAAAGCGGCCCGGTTCGACCCGGCGAGCGGCCGGTCGCGGCGCTACCCGTGGGGCGATGAGGAGCCGACCGGGGCGCACGCGAACCTCGACCAGCGGCACCTGTCGCCCGCACCGGTGGGCGCGTACCCGGCGGGCGCGTCGCCGTTGGGCGTGCACCAGCTGATCGGCGACGTGTGGGAGTGGACCAGCTCGGACTTCCGCGGCTACGGCGGGTTCGAGGTGTTCCCCTACGCCGAGTACTCGCAGGTGTTCTTCGGCCCCGACTACAAGGTGCTGCGCGGCGGGTCGTTCGGCACCGACCGGTCGGCGGTGCGCTCCACGTTCCGCAACTGGGACTACCCGATCCGGCGGCAGATCTTCGCCGGGTTCCGCTGCGCGCGGGACGCCTCGCCGGAGGAGCTGGCCTGACGTGTGCCGCCACCTGGCCTACCTCGGCCCCGCCGTGCCCATCGCGGCGCTGGTGCACGACCCGCCGCACTCGTTGCTGCGCCAGTCGTACGCGCCGCGGGACATGCGCGGCGGCGGCACGGTGAACGTGGACGGCTACGGCGTGGGCTGGTACCCCGCGCCCGGCGGTCCGGCGGTGCGCTACCGCCGGACCGGGACGCTCTGGTCGGACGAGAACCTGGCCGCGCTGAGCCGCGTCCTCGTCTCCGGGGCGGTGCTCGCGGCCGTCCGGTCGGCCACCACCGGGATGCCGGTGGTGGAGACCGCGTGCGCGCCGTTCACCGACGGGCAGTGGCTGTTCAGCCACAACGGCCGGCTCACCGGCTGGCCCGGCTCGGTCGCCGACCTGGCGAAGTCGCTGCCGGTCGCCGACCTCCTCACGCTGGACGCGCCCACCGACTCGGCCCTGCTGTGGGCACTGGTCCGGGCGCGCCTGGCGACCGCGCCGCCGGCCGCCGTGCTGGCGTCCGTGGTGTCCGAAGTGGCCGCCGCCGCGCCCGGATCGCGGCTGAACCTGTTGCTCACCAACGGAACCGTGCTCGTCGGCACCACCTGGACGCACTCGTTGTGGGTGCGTTCCGACGACGGCGCGGTGACCGTTTCCTCCGAGCCGTTGGACGACGACCCGCGCTGGCGGGAAGTGCCGGACCGGCACGTCGTGACGGCGACCCTCACCCCGCAGAAGACCACCACAGTGGACGTTCAACCGATGGGACGACGATGACCGAGCCACAGCTGGACGTGCACCTGACACCGGAGGACGCGGTGGTCGCGCTCCGCGCCGAGGCGAGGGCGGGCCTGTCCGCCCAGCCCAAGTGGGTCTCGCCGAAGTGGTTCTACGACGCGGCGGGCAGCGAGCTGTTCGAGGAGATCACCCGGCTGCCCGAGTACTACCCGACCCGCGCCGAGCGGGAGATCCTGGTCGCGCGGGCGGGCGAGATCGCCGAGACGACCGGCGCGCACGCGTTGGTGGAGCTGGGTTCCGGCTCGTCGGAGAAGACCCGGCTGCTGCTGGACGCGCTGCGCGCGCACGGGACGCTCGAGCGGTTCGTGCCGCTGGACGTGTCCTCCAGCGCGTTGACCGAGGCGGCCGGGCAGATCACAGCCGACTACCCCGGCTTGGCGGTGCACGGCGTGGTCGGCGACTTCACCGAGCACCTCGGGCTGCTGCCGGGCGCACCGCCCCGGCTGGTGGCGTTCCTCGGCGGCACCATCGGCAACCTGATCCCGGAGGAGCGGGACAAGTTCTTCACCTCGGTGCGGGACGTGCTGGAGCCGGGGGAGTGGCTGCTGCTGGGCACCGACCTGGTGAAGGACCCGGAGGTGCTGGTGCGCGCCTACGACGACGCGCGCGGCGTCACCGCCGAGTTCAACCGCAACGTGCTGCGGGTGCTCAACCGGGAGCTGGGCGCGGACTTCGACCCGCTGGCGTTCCGGCACGTGGTGCTGTGGAACGCCGACCAGGAGTGGGTCGAGATGCGGCTGCGCGCGTCCCACCCGGTGCGCGCGCACGTGGCCGCGCTGGAGCTGGACGTGGAGTTCGCCGAAGGCGAGGAGCTGCGCACCGAAGTGTCGGCGAAGTTCCGGCGGGAGGGCGTCGAACGGGAGCTGGCCGCCGCCGGGTTCGAGCTCCACCGCTGGTGGACCGACCCCGAGGGGCGGTTCGCGCTGTCACTCGCACGCGTCGTGGGCTGACCGGAGTCGGATGTTCATCCGTTCTGCGGGTGTTTTTCCAACCTCGCGGGTGAGAGCCTCGCGCGACGGCGCCGTGGAACCACGACGAGGGGCGGCGCCGGGAGACGTGAGGAGCGCTACCCGTGAAGCTTGGAAGCAGAGCGCTGGTCGTCGCGATGGCTTTGGGCACCGCCGTGTCCGGCCTCGCGGCGACCGGCACCGCGGTCGCCCAGGAAGCGCAGGGCGCCGCGCCCGTGCAGTGGACCAAGTGCGCCGACGACGTGCTGGCGGAGATCCCCGCCGCGCAGCGGGAGAGGGTCACCTGCGCGAACCACCCGGTCCCGCTGGACCACCGCAAGCCGCGTGGCGAGAAGATCACCATCGCGCTGATGAAGTCGCCCGCCACCGAACCGGCCGGCAAGATCGGCTCGCTGTTCATCAACCCCGGTGGTCCCGGTGGTGCGGGCCTGATCTACTCCGCGTACGGCAGCTCGTTCTTCACCCCGGAGATCATGAAGCGGTTCGACCTGATCGGGTTCGACCCGCGCGGTGTCGGCCGCAGCGCGCCGCTGCGCTGCTTCAAGACCCAGGAAGAGGCGGACGAGGTCTTCGGCCGCATGTCGGCCATCCCGGTGACCCGCACCCAGATCCGCGACACCATGGACGCCACCGAGGACTACACCGACTCGTGCAAGCGGACCGCCGGCCCGCTCCTCCAGCACATGTCCACCGAAGACGTGGCGCGTGACCTGGACCTGCTGCGTCAGGGCGTGGGCGACAAGCAGCTGACGTTCGTCGGCTTCTCCTACGGCACGCTGCTCGGCGCGACCTACGCCAACGTGTTCCCGCAGAAGTCGCGGGCACTGGTGCTCGACGGCAACGTCGACCCGGCGCTGCGCACCTCCAACGGCGCGGAGTACGACCGGCAGCGCGCGCAGGGCTTCGAGCTGGCCCTGGACGCGTTCCTCAAGCGTTGTGACGCCGAGGGCGACAAGTGCGCGTACAGCGAGGGCAACCCGCGCGCCAAGTTCGACGAGGTGCGCGACGCGCTGCGCAAGGAGCCGGTCACCCTGCCGTCCGGTGAGGTCGTCACGCACTCGGGCTACATCGGCCGGGTATCCGGCGACCTGTACGCGCCGACCCGGTTCAAGGCGCTGGCGGCCTGGTTGCAGGCCGTCTACAACGTGCTGCACCCGTCGGCCGCGCCGGCCGTGCAGGCCCTTCCGGAGCTTGCGCCCCCGTTGGCCAACAAGCACGGCATGGCCGACGTCCGGGCGGGCGTCGCGGGTGACGCCGAGTACCTGTCCGACGACTCGTACTACGGCGTGAACTGCACCGACAAGCCGTTCCTGCGGGTGCCGGAGCTGTTCCCGTTCCTGGCCTCGAAGTGGGAGCGCGAGTCGCCCACGTTCGGCCGCCAGCAGGCCGCGTCCGACCTGCTCACCTGCGCGTCGTGGCCGGTCCGGCACCCCGACCGGTACGCGGGCCCGTGGAACAAGCGCACGCCGAACCCGGTCGTCGTGGTGGGCAACTACTACGACCCGGCGACGCAGTACAAGTTCTCCGAGCGGATGGTCCGCCAGTTGGGCAACGCGCGGCTGATCAGCGTCGACGCGTTCGGCCACTGCATCCTGGGTGACAGTGCCGGCGCGGACGCGGCGGTGACCGACTACCTGGTGAACCTGAAGGCGCCGGCGAACGGGCAGGTCTTCCAGCCCAACGCCCAGCCCTTCTAGGCGGTGGCGGTGCGGCTGTCGCGGGTGGACGCGACAGCCGCACCGGTCAGGACCTCGGTGGCACGGGCCGCGACCCGTTCAGCGTGACGGTGGCCGGCGCCGACCCCTCCTGCGGACCGTCATGCTGCGGACCGTCATGCGTCCGTGGCACGTCGTCCCGCCGGACGTGCGCCCACGGCGAACGCCACCGCCGCGCCGGCCAGGATCACCAGCTCCGGGTGGCCGATGCCCGCCGGCTCGGCGACGTGCACGGTGCGGAACTGCTCCTGGGACAGGAACTGCAGACCCGGAGAGGGGGCCGCGGGCGGCGTGAGGTACCAGGCGGCGGCGAGGTACGCGGCGGCCGTGAGCGCGACGGTCGGGCTGCGGGCGCGCCACGCCCAGATCACCAAGCCGAGGCTGACGACCACGGCCATCGCGACGGTGGCGTACCAGTCCCCGCCGGCGTACCAGCTCCCGCCGACGTCGAAGGCGATGCTGATGGACGACTCGTAAGCCCGGCTCATCGTGACGCCGCTGAGGTCGGTGTAGCTCAGGCCGTGGTCGAACCGGTCCTCGTCCCAGCCGGCGGGCCACTCGTCCGAGAGCGTCACCGCGAACACACCCAGACCCGTTGCCAGCAACGGGAACCAGACGCCGGGCCGGCGCGCGTGCAGGTCGTGCGCGGCCAGCAGCAACGCCGCCAGCACCGCCACCACCGCCGGGAACGGCTGCGCGCCGACGAACGCGGCCACGCCGAACGCCACCGCCGCGCAGGCCAGGCGCGGGCTGCGCCACCACCCCGCCACCACCAGCAGCGCGGCGATCCCCGCGAACGCCCCGTACTCCCACAGCGTGCCGAGCAGTCCCACCAGGACCAGCGGCAGCCAGACCGGCTTCACCACACCCACCCCCTGAGGACGGACACCTTAGCGGGGCGGGGAAGCGCCGATCCACCGAAGCCGGTGCGGACGGCGAAGGGGCCGCCCACCGGGTGGTGGACGGCCCCTGTCGTCGGTGCCGGACCGATGATGCCGGACTGCCGGTGTCCGACTGTCGGTGTCGGACTACCGGTGTCGGACTACCGGTGTCCGACTAGCTGCGGACCATCTTGCGCAGCACGTACTGCATGATGCCGCCGTTGCGGTAGTAGTCGGCCTCGCCGGGGGTGTCGATGCGGACCACCGCGTCGAACTCCACCTTCGAGCCTTCCTTCTTGGTGGTGACGACGACCTTCACGGTCTGCGGGATCTCGCCGTCGTTCAGCGCGGTGATCCCGGTGATGTCGAACGTCTCCGTGCCGTCCAGGCCCAGGTCCGCCGCGGTCTGGCCGGCGGGGAACTGGAGGGGCAGCACGCCCATGCCGATCAGGTTGGAGCGGTGGATGCGCTCGAACGACTCGGCGATCACCGCGCGCACGCCCAGCAGCGACGTGCCCTTGGCCGCCCAGTCGCGCGACGAGCCGGAGCCGTACTCCTTGCCCGCCAGCACCACCAGCGGCACGCCCGCCTCGGCGTAGGCCACCGACGCGTCGTAGATGGTGGTCTGCGGCGCCCCCTCTTCGAGGAAGTTGCGGGTGAAGCCGCCCTGGACGTCGTCCAGCAGCAGGTTGCGCAGGCGGATGTTCGCGAACGTGCCGCGGATCATCACCTCGTGGTTGCCGCGCCGCGAGCCGTAGGAGTTGAAGTCCTTGCGCTCCACGCCGTGCTCGGTCAGGTACTTGCCCGCGGGCGAGTCGGCCTTGATCGCGCCGGCCGGGGAGATGTGGTCGGTGGTGACCGAGTCGCCCAGCAGGGCCAGCACGCGGGCACCGGTGATCTCGGTGACCGGCTCCGGCTGCATCTCCATGCCCTCGAAGTACGGGGGCTTGCGGACGTAGGTGGACTGCGGATCCCACTCGAACGTCTTGCCGGTCGGCGTGGGCAGCGACTGCCAGCGCTGGTCGCCCGCGAACACGTCCGCGTAGCCCTTGGTGAAGCCCTCCGGCGAGATGGACGACGCGACGACCTCGGAGATCTCCTGCGGCGACGGCCAGATGTCGGCCAGGTAGACCGGCTCGCCGTTCTGGTCGGTGCCCAGCGGCTCGGTGGTGATGTCCTTGTCCATCGAACCGGCCAGCGCGTACGCCACCACCAGCGGCGGGGACGCCAGGTAGTTCATCTTGATGTCGGGGTTGATCCGGCCCTCGAAGTTCCGGTTGCCGGACAGCACCGACACCGCGGCGAGGTCGCCCTGGGCGATGCCCGCCGAGATCTCGTCCTGCAACGGGCCCGAGTTGCCGATGCACGTGGTGCAGCCGTAGCCGACCAGGTGGAAGCCCAGCTTCTCCAGGTACGGCAGCAGGCCCGCGCGCTCGTAGTAGTCCATGACGACCTTGGAGCCCGGCGCCAGGGTGGTCTTCACCCAGGGCTTGCGCTCCAGGCCCTTCTCCACGGCCTTCTTCGCCAGCAGCGCCGCGCCGAGCATCACCGTGGGGTTGGACGTGTTGGTGCACGAGGTGATCGCGGCGATCGCGACCGCGCCGTGGTCCAGCTCGAACTCGGCGCCGTCCAGGGTCACCTCCACCGGGTTGGACGGACGGCCGTCCGCGCCCTCGGCGGCGGAGTGGAACACGCGCGGCTCGCCGCCCGCGTCGCCGTCGGACACCGCGATCGGGTCGCTGGCCGGGAACGTTTCCTCCACGCTCTCGTCCACGCTGGACTTCGAGGAGTCCTCGGTGTGCGACACGTACGCGCCCAGCGCCTGCCGGAACGCGGCCTTGGCGGCGGTCAGCTCGATGCGGTCCTGCGGGCGCTTCGGGCCGGCGATCGACGGGACGACCGTCGACAGGTCCAGCTCCAGCGTCTCGGAGTACACCGGCTCGCGCGCCGGGTCGTGCCACAGGCCCTGGTCCTTGGCGTAGGCCTCGACCAGCGCGAGCTGCTCGGCGGTGCGGCCGGTCAGCTTCAGGTAGTCGATGGTCTCCCCGTCGATCGGGAAGATCGCGCAGGTGGAGCCGAACTCGGGGCTCATGTTGCCGATGGTGGCGCGGTTGGCCAGCGGCACCGCGCCCACGCCGGAGCCGTAGAACTCGACGAACTTGCCGACCACGCCGTGCTTGCGCAGCATCTCGGTGATGGTCAGCACCAGGTCGGTGGCGGTCGCGCCGGCGGGCAGCTCGCCGTGCAGCTTGAAGCCGACCACGCGCGGGATCAGCATGGACACCGGCTGGCCGAGCATGGCGGCCTCGGCCTCGATGCCGCCGACGCCCCAGCCCAGCACGCCGATGCCGTTGACCATGGTGGTGTGCGAGTCGGTGCCGACCAGGGTGTCCGGGTAGGCCTGCCCGTTCCGCACCATCACGACCCGCGCGAGGTGCTCGATGTTCACCTGGTGCACGATGCCGGTGCCCGGCGGGACGACCTTGAACTCGTCGAACGCGGTCTGGCCCCAGCGCAGGAACTGGTAGCGCTCCTTGTTGCGCTGGTACTCCAGGTCGACGTTGAGCTCGAACGCGTCCGGGCGGCCGAAGATGTCGGCGATCACCGAGTGGTCGATGACCAGTTCGGCCGGCGCGAGCGGGTTGACCTTCGACGGGTCGCCGCCCAACTGGGTGACGGCCTCGCGCATGGTGGCCAGGTCGACCACGCAGGGCACGCCGGTGAAGTCCTGCATCACGACGCGGCCGGGGGTGAACTGGATCTCCGTGCTCGGCTCGGCGGACGGATCCCAGCTGCCCAGCGCGCGCACGTGGTCGGCGGTGATGTTCGCGCCGTCCTCGGTCCGCAGCAGGTTCTCCAGCAGGATCTTCAAGCTGTACGGGAGACGTTCGGCGCCCTCGACCGCGCTCAGCCGGAACACCTCGTACGAGGCATCCCCCACGGTGAGCGTGCCGCGGGCGCCGAAGCTGTCCTTGCTAGCTGGTGCAGTCACGTGAAACTCCATCTGGTGACGCGCAAAGTCGGTTGGGAACTGCTGTCGAGTCTTCCGCACCCTTCGGCGCGGCGCCCTCTCGCCCTAAACAGTACGCGTGTCCTGTATTCCGCTTCAACCCGGCCCTACCTAGGTCGGGGCATCATCACACCCGTGGTCCGCCTTGATCGAATCGGCAAGCGGTACGGCCGCGGGCCGTGGGTGCTGCGCGACGTGACGCTCACCGTGGAGCCGGGTGAGGTGGTGGTGGTCACCGGCGGCAACGGCTCCGGCAAGTCCACCCTCCTGCGCATCGCCGCCGGCCTGAGCCGGCCCACGTCCGGGCGGGTCGAGCGGCCGTCGTCGGTGGGGTACGTGCCGGAGCGGTTCCCACCCGGCGTGAGGCTGTCGGCGCGGGACTACCTGCGGCACCTGGCGGCCGTGCGCGGCGTCCCGGCGCGGTGGGACCTGGTGGAGGCCCTCGGGTTCGTCGGCGGACCCGACGCCCCGATGGCGACCCTCTCCAAGGGCAACACCCAGAAGATCGCCTTGGCGCAGGCGCTGGCCGCCGACGGGCTGCTGGTCCTGGACGAGCCCTGGTCGGGTCTCGATGCCGCGGCCGGCGCGGTCCTCGCCGAGCTGGTGGTCACGGGTGGCGCGGCGGTGCTGCTGACCGACCACCACGGGCACGACCTGACCGGTGCGCGCGAACTGCCGCTGGGGGCGGTGCGGAGCGGGGTGGTGATCGAGCTGGACCGGGTGGGGGAGCTGTTCGACGAGGTCAGCTCGCTGGAAGGGGTGGTCGTGGCACGGGCGGTCGGCGGAGGGGCGCGGGTGGAGGTCGAGTCGGGGTTCAGCGACCTGGTGCTGGCCGAGGCGCTCCGGCTGGGCTGCTCGGTGCGGAGCGTGCGCTCGTGACGGCGTTGGTGCGGTACCTGCTGGCCGACGTCCTGCGCACCCAGCGCTACCTGCCGCCGCTGCTGGTCTTCGCCGCCGTGCTGGCCATGTTCAACGCGGGCGACGCCGGCCCGCCGCCGTCCGCCTACGCCGGCTCGTGCGCCTTCCTCTACCCGGTCGCGACGTGGCTGACCATCGTGATCGCCACCGCCGAGGACCCCGTGCGACGCGCGGTGACCGTGACCACCGCCGGCTGGGGCCGAACCCAGGCCGCCGTGACCGTGCTGTCCTGCGCGGCCGTGACCGTCGTAGCGCTGTTCGCGGCCCTGGTGCCGGTGCTGACCCAGTCACGCCCCTACCCGCCGGCCACCGTCGCGCTGGGATTGGCGTCGCTGGTGGTCTGCGGACTCACCGGGGTGGGGGTGGGCGTGCTGTGCGCCCGTCCCGTCATCACCCGCCCCGGGTGGTCCGTGCTTGCCGCCACCGCGCTGGTCGTGCTGGCGTTCCTGTTCGGTCGGACGCCTCCGATCGGCAACCTGCTCGGTGCCCTCGGCCACGAGACCGGCCTCGCCGGCGACCTGGCGGTGTCGGGCGTCTGCGCGGTGGTGCTCCTGGTGGGCGCGACGCTCGCCGCCCGGACCCTCGGACCGCGCCGGAACTAGCCCAGCACCCGGTCCAGGTACGCCACCACCTCGGCCGGGTCCGGGGTGACCGCACCGAGGTAGCCGTCCGGGCGGACCAGCAGGAGCGTGCCCGCGGAAGCGCCGTAGGCCGCTGCGATGTGCCCCTCGTCGTCGACCACGGTGTGCGCCCGCACGTACGGGTGTGCGTCGCGGACGTAGGCCACGGCGTCGTCCGCCTCCACTCCCACCACCGTGAACTCCGGGCCGCGCAGCAGGTCGGAGATCCGCGCGGGCGTGCCGTCCGGGAGAGCGCAGGGCGCGTCGGGCGCGTGGTCGCCGGCCCGTTCGCCGACGCCCGCCAGCGGACCGCCCCGGTAGTCCGGCCCCGGCCGCGACGTCCCGTCGTCCCGCTGCCCCGGCCGGTGCGCCCGCGGGTCCTGCCCGTTGCTCACGGCCGGCGGCCACGAGGCGATCGGCAGCCGTTCCGCCTGGTAGGTGTCCAGCAGTTCCCCGCCCGCGCCGGTCAGTACCGCACCCAGCTTCCAGCCCAGGTTGTAGGCGTCCTGGATGCCGGTGTCCATGCCCGACCCGCCCGCCGGCGAGTGCACGTGGGCCGCGTCGCCCGCGAGGAACACCCGGCCCACCCGGTAGCGGTCCACCATCCGCACGGTCGCCCGGTAGCACGGCATCCGGGCGGCACCCCAGGCCACGATGTCCGACCGCCCGATGCGCTGACGGTCCCGCCCGCCGCCGACGACCAGCCGCTGGTCCTCCCGCGTCCCGCCCGCGAACCCGACGCCGAGGTGCTCACGCACGTAGCTGCGCGCACCGTCGCAGCCCACGAGGTACGCCGCCCGCGTCGGCTCCCCGCCCACCACGGCGGTCACGCCCTGCCCGTCCTGGTCGTAGTCGGTCACCGCGACGCCGTACTCGACCCGGCCGCCCAGCTCGCCCAGCCGGTCCCGCAGGCCCTGCTCCACCCGGAACCCGGGGATGATCACGGTGCTCGCGTACGGCGTCGGCCGGCAGTCCTCGTCCATGTCCCAGCCGGCCGGCCCCCCGCCCCCGTCGTGGCCCCGCAACCGCACGCAGGACCGCCCGTCCGCGAGGACCACGCCCAGGTCGTGCAGCACCTCGATGGCGCGCGGCGGCAACTCTTCGCCGCGCGACGCGGTGGAGGGCCCGCGGGCCCGGTCCACCAGTCGGAAGTCCACGCCCCGCCGGGCCAGGTCGACGGCGAGGGTGAGGCCGGTCGGTCCGGCCCCGACGATCAGCACCTGAGTGTCCATGGCGGACACCCTGGACCGCCCCGCTGCCAAACCGGTGTCAGCGCGGTGTCACCGCGATGTCGTCCGGTCCGGACGTGCGAGAACCCCCGCCGGAACGGATCCGGCGGGGGTTCTCGCGGAGCGCTGTCCGCGGCAGTGGGACTACTTGGCGAGCTTGAGCAGCTCGTCGATGTCCTTCGGCTCCAGACCGCGCAGCAGCGTCAGGAAGATCTCGCTGTAGCTGCGGATCGGGCTGACGTACCACTTGCCGTCCACCTCGGTGGTGACGACGCCGAGGCCGTCCTTGAGCACCTGCGCGCCGACGCGGGCGATGACGTCCACCGCGGCGGGCGGGACGTTGCGACCGCCCTGCTGCTCCACCAGCTGCGCGATCTCGTCCGCGCACAGCCGCTGTGACTGGCCGTCGGCCTTCGCGGTGTAGCAGTCGCCGTCGCGGGAGACCTCGCCCTTCTTGCCCTTGACCTCCAGGACGAGCTTGCGCACGGTCAGCTGCTTGCCGCCGGTCACGTCCTTCGAGTCGGTCTCCAGCTCGACCAGCTTCGCGCCGGTGTCCGGCACCCGGCCGATCTGGTCCAGGATCACCGGGCCGACGTCCTGGATCACGCCCATCTCGTCCGGCGGCAGCAGCGCGATGACGCCCTTGACGTCACCGTTGAGCGCCTTGTCCACCATGCCCTTGGCGGCCGCCTCCGGCGAGTCCGCGCCGGCCGGCGCGATGCCCTGGGCGGGCCACTTGAGGTCCTCTTCCTCCAGCGCGGCGTTGGCGAGCGTGTAGAACAGCGACGGGTACCAGTCGTCGCCGACCTTGATCGTCGCGATGCCGATCGGCTTGCCCTTGCGCTTGTCCTTCTCCTTGGCGAAGTCGAGCGTCTCGGTCTCCGGCTCCTGGTCCAGCTTCGCGCCCAGCGCCTTGACCAGCTTGTCGGTCAGCGGGACCTGCTTGACGTCCGAGGTGACCGTGATCCTGCCCTCGGTGACCTTGTTGATGGTCAGCCGGTCGTTGACCTTCTCGGCGGCGGCCTCGTCGAACTTGATGCCCTCGCTCTTGATCTGGACGCCGCTGATCTTCTGCGGGTCCGCCTCCTTCTTCAGGATCTCCAGCCGCTTGGCCTCGCTGACGGTGGCCTCGGTGTAGTCCTTGCTCAGCTTCGCCTCGGCGGGCGCCAAGCCGTTCATGATGCCCAGGACGTCGCCGCTGCCCAACGCGCTGAGCAGGTTGTTCGCCGCGGTCTGCGGGTTCTCCGAGCCGGCCGCGACCGAGTCCGAGCTGCGCAGCGCGCGCACCGTGAAGAACGTGCCCGCCGCCAGCGCCAGGACGGCCACGATCGCCGTGACCACCAGGCCGGTGCGCTTCTTCTTCGGCGGCTCACCGCCCGCGTAGCCGTAGGGCTGCTGGCCGAACGGCTGCTGCGGGCCGCCGAACTGCTGCTGCTGGTAACCCTGCTGGGGAAAGCCCTGCGGACCGGTCTGCGGGTAGCCCTGCTGTGGCTGCGGGCCGGTCTGGGGGTAGCCCTGCTGCGGCTGCGGACCGGTCTGCGGGTAGCCGCCCTGCTGGCCACCCTGCTGCGGGTAGCCGGGCTGCTGCTGGGGGTGACCCTGCTGCGGCTGCTGCTGCCACCCGCCCTGCTGGGGCTGGCCGTACGGGTTGTTCTGCGGCGGCCATTCGCCTCCGCCGCCACCTGGGTAGCTCACGGTGCTCCTCCTGGACTGATCGCTGTGCGGGTTTTCGCGGTGAGCACGGTGATCGCACCCGCGACCCCCAGCACGGCACCACCGAGGGTGACGACCGGTCCGATCAGGCTGATCCCGACCAGCGAGCCCTCGTTGCCCCCTTGGACGGCGGCAAGGGCCGCCACCGTTCCCGCAATCGTGCCAAAGAGCAGGGCCAGACATGCAGCGATCCGCGGAAGTCGCAGCAGCCAGAGCACCACGCAACACACCGCCAACGGCGTTACGCCCACCCACACGCCCCGGACCACCTCACCCGACGGGCCGTCCAACCCCGCGAAACCACGCAGCGCGAGCACCTCGTAACTGTCCCTCGTGACCGATCCCGATCGCAGCCACGGCAGGAACGTCCCCGCCACGCCTGTGACCAAGCCGACAACCCCGAGCACCGCGCCCCATGTCCTCCGCACGCGGCAATGCTCGCAAACATCCGGCGTGGAATGGTGGAGGAATGGACGCACGGGAGGCGATGGCCGCGGCGCGGCGGATCACCGTGCTCACCGGCGCGGGGGTGTCGACGGACTCCGGCATCCCGGACTTCCGGGGGCCGTCCGGGCTGTGGACGGCGCTCGGGCGTGAGTTCACGCTCGACGGCTACCTGACCGATCCGGCCGTGCGGCGGGCGGCGTGGCGGTCCCGGCTGCGGCATCCGATGTGGACGGCCGAGCCGAACGCCGCGCACCGCGCGTTGGCGGGGTTGGAGCGGGCCGGGCGGGTGCGGGCGCTGCTGACGCAGAACGTGGACGGGCTGCACCAGCGGGCCGGGTCTTCGGCGGTAGTCGAGCTGCACGGGTCGCTGTTCGGGACCGTGTGCGTGCACTGCGGTGCGGTGGGTGCGATGAGCGACGCGTTGGCGCGGGTGGGTGCGGGGGAGGATGACCCGGATTGCCTTGTGTGCGGAGGGGTTCTGCGGTCCACGACGGTCGCTTTCGGCCAGGCGTTGGACGCGGGCGTGCTGCGGGCGGCGAGGACGGCGGCGCTGGACTGCGAACTGATGCTGGTGGCCGGGACGTCGTTGTTGGTGGAGCCGGCCGCGGGGTTGGTCGGGCTGGCGGCGCGGACGGGGGCGGCGGTGGTGATCTGCAACGCGGAGCCGACGCCGTACGACGGGGTGGCGGCGGCCGTCGTGCGCGGTCCGGTGGGGGAGTCGTTGCCGGAGCTGGTGTCGGTGCCCGTGGTGGAGTCCGGGCCGTTGCGGACGTGGGGCGACCCGAGTACCTGGTGACCACCCTTCGGTGATCGTCTTTCACCCGCCCGGGAAGGGCGCGGGCTGGGAAGATGATCACATGGCGGACCAGCAGTCACCGATCAACATCATCGACCGCGACGCCGTCCAGGTCTACGGCTCCCGGCTCGACGTGCAGTGGTCGCGTGGTGTGCAGCGGTTCGACGTCTCGGTGGAGGCGGACGGGCACCGCTTCCACCCGCACGACCGGAACTCGGTGAGGCTGGGTGCGGACCAGTTCCACCTGGAAAACGTGCACTTCCACCGGCCCAGCGAGCACTGGGTCGACGGTGCGCGGCAGGAGGCCGAGCTGCACGCGGTGCACATCCGCGCCGACGAAGGCGTCCGGCTGTGCGTCCTCGCGGTCTTCCTGACGGTCGAGGCGGGTGGCGGGGCCGAGCCGCCGGAGTCGTTCGACCTGCACGCCCTGCTCCCCGGGGACGGGTCGTTCTACCGGTACGAGGGCTCGCTGACCACGCCGGGCTTCGACGAGACGGTGAGCTGGGTCGTCATGAAGGACCGCGTCCCGGTGTCGGACGCCCGTCTCGCCGGCTTCATCCGGACCCGCAGCGACAAGGCCCGCGTCCCGCAGCGGCTCAACCGGAGGTTCGTGCTGTCGTCCTCGTGACGCAGGCGGACGTGCGGACGCCCCCGCCACCATCAATCGCACGTCCGGCACGACGACCCGCCCCAAGGGCGTCCAGCTCGGGAGCCGTACTCGGTCGACCTGGACCGCAAGGTCGACTAAAGGTGGGTTTACCACCACTCATGTGACCCGTGTGGGTGAAGTGATTGCTGGGTCAATTGGAAACCTTGGTGCTGTAGTGGCACAGTCTCGGAACGTGTCCGGATGACGCTATTCGGTGGAATCCTGATCGGCCGAGCGGGTGGGAGGACGGGTGTCGTGGCTCGTTGGGTGATCATGGTCGTCGCGACGTTGCTCCTCTTCCCCGGCGTGGCCCCGGCGGTCCCGCCACCACCGCCCAACCCGAGTGACGGCGAGATCAGCGCCGGTCGCGAGCAGGCCGACGCGAAGGCCGCCCGGGTCGGCGAGCTGACCGGTCAGCTCACCGAGGCGGAAGCGCGGCTGCAACGGCTGACCGACGACGTGGCGTTCAAGATGGAGCTGGCCAACAAGGCCCGCGTCGACCTGGACACCGCCCGGGACGAGGCCGCGAAGGCCGAGCAGGACGCCGCCACCGCCCGCACCGAGGCCGAGGTCGCGGGCAAGGCGGTGGACGACGCGCGCCGGGAGCTGGACGAGTTCGCCGCCGCCAGCTTCCAGCAGGGCAGCACCATCGGGTCGCTGTCGGCGTACTTCGGTGCGTCCAGCCCCGAGGACCTGCTGGCCCGGTCCAGCATGTTGGCCGCGGTCGGCGACTCGGGCCTCAACGCCCTGGACGACGTGGAGCGGGCCAGGGCGGAGCAGGCCAACAAGGACTCCGCCGCCCGTGCCGCGCTCGACCTGGCGAACCAGAAGCAGGTCGCCGCCGAGCAGGCCGGGAGGGACGCCGACGCGGCCCGGCAGGCTGCCGTGCAGGCGCAGCAGGACCAGGCCGGGCAGGCCGCCGCGATCGAGGGCGACAAGACCAGGGTCGAAGGCGAGCTGGCGCAGGCGCTGACCGCCGTGGAAGGCCTGGAAGGTCAGCGCGCCCAGTACGACCAGTGGCTGGACGACAAGCGCCGCGAGGAGGAGGAAGCCGCCCGGCAGGCCGCGCTGAACGCGGCGAAGCCCGCAGCGAAGCCTGCCGCGCCCGCCGCCCGTCCCGTGGTGACAGCACCCAGCGGGGGCGGCGTGGAAACCGTCGTGGCCCGCGCGATGGAGCACTTGGGCGTGCGGTACTCGTGGGGCGGCGGCAACTACGACGGCCCGACGGTCGGCATCCGCGACGGTGGCGTCGGCGACTCCTACGGCGACTACTACAGCGTGGGCTTCGACTGCTCGGGCCTGATGATGTACGCGTTCGCGGGCGTCGGCATCTACTTGGCGCACTACAGCGGCTACCAGTACAACGCCGGCCGCAAGGTGCCGCTCGACCAGGCGCAGCGGGGCGACATGCTGTTCTGGGGTCCGGGCGGTGGCACGCACGTCGCGCTCTACCTGGGTGGCGGCATGATGATCGAGGCCCCGTACTCGGGTTCGTGGGTCCGTATCGCGCCGGTCCGCTACGGCGGCATCATGCCCTACGCGACCCGCCTGCTCTGATCCGTTCGAGCTGCGGGTTCTCGAGAACGGCTGTCCGGTCACGCCGGAGCCGGGGAACGCGCGCCGAAGCAAGATCACCACGGTGCCTGGCGATGTGCTAGCTTCCGCAGAATGCCTGGAGGTTCGACGCACGGCCGTGCACCGGTCACGTTCGCCAAGGCGTTCGTGGCGTTGGTCTACGTGTTGGCGGTTTCCCTTCTCGGTTCCGGTGCGGTCGCTCACGCGGACGCGTCGGAGGCCGGAGCGCCGGACCGGGTGAACACCGCCTCCGCCGACGCAACGGCGTCCGGGCGGGGCTGTGAGTGCGAGACCCCGTCGATCGACCGGTTCCAGCAGTGGCTCGCGTCCGGCGAGGGCACCACCGTCCCGCCGACCGGCAGCCTGCTCGTCCGCGAGCGGCACGGGTATGCGGCCAAGGTGGCCTTCCTCAACGCCGAGTGGCACGTGATCGTCGTGTGGCTCGGCAACGAGTTCGAAGCGCAGGCCGACCTCTCCAGGTCGTCCGGCTTCTGGCTGACCTACAGCGCGACCGACGACCTCTACGTCCAGTTGCGCCCGGCCTCGCACTGGAGCGGCGGCGACAAGTGGCTCACGCTGGTGCCGTCGACCGGCGGGAAGCTGGTGCGGAAGTTCTTCAGCTTCTCGCCCGACAGGTGGACGTGGCTGCCCGAGTTGGGCAAGCCGTCGCACTCGTTCGCCTCGGCGCTGGGCGAGGCGCGCGGCCTGGTCTTCGTGGGCAAGACCCCGAACAGGCTCGACTTCCGCGGCCTGCGCGTCAACGGGTACCGGCCGCCGTGCCTGTGAGCACCCACGAAGCGTGCTACCGGTAAATCCCTGTCGTTCCGCAGGCGTGGACCCGATGTGCATGGGCAGTCGAGAGTTCGACAGCGCGGACCGGCGGGGTCGCGGGCGCGGACTGTGCGGGGCCGTACCGGTCATGCCATGCTGAGGTCGAACATAGGGGTGCGTACAGCCCGCCGGTAGGGCGCATTCGTTGTCAGGCGTCGTTTTTGTTGCGCATGACGTACCGGGCGCACAGCGGAGGCGAGTTGCGGCTTCGCGCCCCCTGCGCACTACCAATGCGATAATCGCCTCTCATCTCACGTGGAAGCCGGCAGAAGAGCCGCGTTCACGTGGGGCGATTCGAGACGCCGAGCACCCCCTCATCCGGCTTTTCCGTGCGCCGGCGCCGATTGAGGGGTGCTCGGCGGTGTCGACCGGGACGGCCCAGAACCGCTGGTGAAGAGCAGTGGAATGCCGCCTGCCACCGGCTTCGCGAATTCCGGCCGGCGGCCACATGAGACCGCCGCATCGGCTTGCCGGTGGAGAGAGCCCGGGAATAGTTTTCGTGCCAACGGTCGCGCCGCCCTCGACGAACCGTCACCCCTGACGCAGGCACCGAATTCCGGAGGCAGGCTATGTACAGCACGATGCCGGACGCTCCACTCACCCTCGCCCGCATCCTGCGGTACGGCGCCACGGTTCATGCTTCCTCCAATGTCGCCACGTGGAACGGGAAGGGGTTCGACAGAAGGAGTTACGCGGAAATCGGCGAACGGGCGGCTCGTCTGGCACATGCGCTCCGCGACCGGCTGGGTGTGCGCCCCGGTACCCGGGCGGAGAGCGAACAGAGCGTCATCGGCACCCTCATGTGGAACAACGCTCGTCATCTCGAGCTCTTCGTCGGGGTTCCCGCGATGGGTGCCGTGCTGCACACGCTGAACTGGCGCATGCCCGCGGACCAGCTGGCCTACACCATCGGCCACGCGGGTGACGAGGTGATCATCGTGGACGCGGGCCTGACGGAGTTGCTCGCCCCCGTGCTCGCGCGGTTGCCGGAAACCGTGCGGCACATCGTCGTTGCCGGTCGTGGCGGCCGTGAGGCGTTGTCCGGATTCACCGGTGAAGTGCACGACTACGAGCAGCTGATCAGCGGCCACCCCGGCGACTACCCCTGGGAGGAGCGGCTGGACGAGCGCGCCGCCGCGATGATCTGCTACACCACCGGCACCACCGGAAAGCCCAAGGGAGTGGTCTACAGCCACCGCTCGATATACCTGCACACCTTCCAGGTGCTGACGCCGAGTCATTACAACATCAGCCCGCACGACACCCTGTTCCCGATAGCGCCCATGTTCCACGCCGGTGGGTGGTGCATCCCGCACGCGGCCCTCTTCACGGGCGCCGAGCTGTTGCTGCCCGATCGTTTCACCCAAGCCGCATCGCTCGCCCACATGATCGACCAGGGTCGGCCCACCTTCAGCGCCGCCGTCCCCACCGTCTGGTCCTCGCTCTTGGAGGAACTGGACACCGGCACGTACGACACCCGGAGCCTGACTCGGGCGTACGTGGGCGGTTCCGCCTGTCCGCCCGCCTTGATGGCCGCTTACCGGGACCGGTATTCCATCGAGCTCCTGCAGGGCTGGGGGATGACCGAGACCATGGGGCTGGTCAGCGCGGCGGTGCCGCCTCGAGGGGTGGGTGCCGACGAGGAGTGGGCCTTCCGCGTCAGCCAGGGGCGGTTCCCGCCATCGGTGGAGTTCCGGCTCGTCGGCCCGGACGGCGCCGCGGCGCCCCACGACGGTGTGGCCACCGGAGAGCTCCAGCTCCGCGGCCCCGACGTGACCTGCGCCTATCACGGCGGCGACGAGGCTTCCCAGGAGCGGCCGGCGGAGTACTTCACCGCGGACGGCTGGCTGAGGACCGGCGATGTCGGCGCGATCACGGCGAACGGCTACCTGAGGCTGACCGACCGGGTGAAGGACGTCATCAAGTCCGGCGGCGAGTTCATCTCCAGCGTGCGACTGGAGAACACGCTGATGGAACACTCCGCGGTGATCGAGGCCGCCGTCGTCGCGGTGCCCGACGACCGTTGGGGCGAGCGTCCGCTGGTCGCCGTGTCGCTGCGCCACGGTGGCATCGATCCGGCGGAACTGCGTGACTTCATGGCCGAACGCCTCGACGCGTGGATGGTGCCCGAGCGCTGGGCGGTCCTGCCGACGGTGCCCAAGACCTCCGTGGGCAAGTACGACAAGCGAGCCATCCGGGACCAGTACGTACGCGGTCTGCTCTCCATCGTGCGGCTCGGCAGGCACCACGGCGACCGACACACCACCAAGCAGCCGGGACTCATCGGCATGTGACGCCCGCCCGCCGTTCTGCCTTCGCCTGGTTTCCAGGGGAACGGCCTTCGACTGCCCGCACGCGGCCGGGGACCGCCGGGTTCGCGGCAGCGGCTCCACAGGCACATCGCGCTGGAGGGCGGCTTCCTCGGCGGCCGAGTGCTCTCCCGCCGGGTCACCGGCCGCGCTCTTGCCCCGCGACCCGCTCTTGCCCGCGACCCGCTTTGGACCACATCGCGTTTTCGTGCCGGAACCTCGCCCGCACCGGCGGGGTGTAGCGCCACGGAGATCGTAAAGAGAGGAAGAGATGAGCCCTTCACCACATGAGCACCGCAACTTCCGCGCCCGTGACATGGGTGCGCAGACGCCCAGCGGAATGCCCGTGCACAAGTACGCTCCCTACCAGCCGATCGGGCTGGAGGACCGCACCTGGCCCAGCCGGCAGCTGACCCGCGCGCCCCTGTGGGGCAGCGTCGACCTGCGCGACGGCAACCAGGCCCTGCTGGAGCCGATGGACGTCAACCGCAAGCGCATCATGTTCGACCTCCTGGTCTCCATCGGGTTCAAGGAGATCGAGGTGGGCTACCCCGCCTCGTCCCAGGACGACTACGACTTCGTGCGGCACCTGATCGAGACGGACTCCATCCCCGACGACGTCGTCATCCAGGTCCTCTGCTCCATGCGGACCGACGCCATCGACCGGAGCGTCGACGCGGTCCGCGGAGCCCCCAGGGCGGTCCTGCAGTACATCAACCCGACCTCCGTCGCGCAGCGGCGGGTGGTGTTCCGCGCCAGTCGCGAAGAGACCGTGGCGCTGGCCCTCGAGGGCACCCGGCACGCCGTGCGCCTGCAGGAGAACTTGCGGGAGACCGAGCTCTTCCTGTCCTACGTGCCGGAGTCCTGGAGCCAGACCGAACCCGAGTTCGGCGTGGAGATCTGCAACGCGGTACTGGAGTACTGCGCCCCCCGCACCGACCGCACCCTCCGGATCGCCCTGCCCGCGACAGTGGAGTGCTTCCCCCCGCACGAGCTGGCGGACCGCATCGAGTACACGTGCCGGAACCTGGCGTACCGCGACCGGACCATCCTCACCCTGCACCCGCACAACGACCGGGGCAGCGCCGTCGCGGCGAGCGAACTGGCCATCCTCGCCGGCGTCGACCGGGTGGAGGGGTGCTTGTTCGGCAACGGCGAGCGCACGGGCAACGTGTGCCTGCCGACCCTGGCGATGAACCTGTTCTCCCAGGGCATCGACCCCATGCTCGACCTGCGCGACCTGGACGGCATCCGCTCCGTGGTCGAGGAGTGCAACCAGCTCCCGGTCTCCGCCCGCCACCCGTGGGTGGGTGAGTTCGTCTACACCTCCTTCGCCGGCACGCACCAGGACGCCATCGCCAAGGGTCTCAAGGCCCGCGAGGAGGCGGGGGATCCCGACGCCGTCTGGGACGTGCCCTACCTCGCCGTCGACCCCCGCGACATCGGGCGCAGCTACCAGGCGCTGATCCGCATCAACACCCAGTCCGGCAAGGGCGGCATCGCCCACCTGCTGCTCACCACGCAGGGGCTGCCCCTCCCCAGGCCGTTGCAGATCGACTTCGCCCACGTCATGCAGAAGTTCTGCGAGCGGCGAGGTGGCGAAGTCGGCGCGGACGAGTTGTGGGCGCTCTTCGCGGAGCGGTACGTGGCACCGGGCACGGAGCCCGGCGAGGGGACGGCGGGCACCCCGGAGATCTCCGCCGCCGACTGGACGGCCGGCGACTGGAAGAACTCGGTGGGCCGGGCGTTCACCGCCCAGGAGATCCCCGGCGTGGTCCAGAGCGTCACCGTGGAGCGGCTCAAGGGGCGCCCCGGGTACGCCGCCTTCTGCGAGGCCGCCCTGAACGGTCGTCCGCTGTGGGGTGTGGGCATCCACGCGGAGGAGACGGAAGCGGTCCGGAGGGCCGCGCTGGCCACTGCCCGGCGGGCCCGGGACGAGGAGCGGTCCGCGCCGTACGCCACGCGGGCCGCGGCCGCCAAGGAGCCCGCCGCCTGAGTGCCCGACGTCCGCTTCTTCCCCCGCACGTGGAGTCCGTGGCCACTCGCGGACCAGGGGCAGGCGACAACGGTCTACCGCCCGTCCACGGCGCATCGGGCCGGTTCTCGACAAGAGGCCGGCCCGTTCCGGGCACGAAGGACGCGCTCCCGGAGAACCAGACATCACACCAGGATGGATGAAGGAGAGAGATGCCATGCCGAACAGTCGCAGCATCCGCCTCGCGGTGATCCCCGGTGACGGCATCGGTCCGGAAGTGGTCGCGGAGGGTCTGAAGGTGCTGGCCGCCGTGCTCCCGCAGGACGTGAAGCTGGAGACCAACGAATACGACCTCGGTGCCCGGCGCTGGCACGCCACCGGGGAGACCCTGCCGGACGAGGAGCTGAAGTCGCTCAAGCAGCATGACGCGATCCTGCTCGGTGCGATCGGCGACCCCACCGTCCCGTCGGGTGTCCTGGAACGCGGCCTGCTGCTGGAGCTGCGCTTCGCCTTCGACCACTACGTCAACCTGCGCCCCGGCAAACTCCACCCGAGCACCGTCGGCCCGCTGGCCGGCAGCCCGGCCATCGACTTCGTCGTGGTCCGGGAGGGCACCGAGGGCCCGTACACGGGCAACGGCGGCTCGCTGCGCACCGGCACCCCCGCCGAGGTGGCCACCGAGGTGAGCGTGAACACCGCCTACGGCGTGGAGCGGGTGATCCGGTACGCCTTCGAGCGCGCCCTCGCCCGGCCGCGCCGGAACCTGACGCTGGTGCACAAGACCAACGTGCTGGTGCACGCCGGCAACCTGTGGCAGAGCACCTTCGACGCGGTCGCCGCCGAGTACCCCGACGTCACCACCGACTACCTGCACGTCGACGCCGCCACGATCTTCTTCGTCACCCGGCCCGAGCGGTTCGACGTGATCGTCACCGACAACCTCTTCGGTGACATCCTCACCGACCTGGCCGCGGCCGTCACCGGCGGCATCGGCCTCGCCGCCAGCGGCAACATCAACCCCACCGGCGCCTACCCCTCGATGTTCGAGCCGGTCCACGGCTCCGCCCCGGACATCGCGGGCACCGGCAAGGCCGACCCGACCGCGACCGTCCTGTCGGTCGCGCTGCTCCTGCGCCACCTGGGCTACGAGCAGGAGGCGGGGCGGATCGAGGCCGCCGTCGCCGCCGACCTCGCCGAGCGCGACCCGGCCGCACCCCGCAGCACGGAGCAGATCGGCGACGCGCTCGCCGCGCGCCTGGCGGGCTGAGCCGTCGACCGGCCACCTGGTCGGTGAGAACGATTTTCGGCCGCGGCGGGTCGGTGCAGGGCCTGATCCGGCGCGTCGGATTCCCAGTGCATTTCACGGAGTGCCACCGGTGTCCCACGGGACGAGGCGCTCCGAGCGGCCACAGCGTGAAAACCGGCGCCACTCCGGCTCCGGCCCCATCCACTCGCTCGGAGGGAAGTTCATGGCCAGGACAATGGCGGAGAAGATCTGGGACGACCACGTCGTCCGGCGCGCGGAGGGCGAACCGGACCTGCTGTTCATCGACCTGCACCTGCTGCACGAGGTGACCTGCCCGCAGGCGTTCGACGGGCTCCGCAAGGCCGGTCGGCGCGTGCGGCGCACCGACCTCACCATCGCGACCGAGGACCACAACACCCCGACCATCGACATCGACAAGCCGATCGCCGACCCAGTCTCCCGCATCCAGCTGGAGACGCTGCGGAAGAACTGCGCGGAGTTCGGGGTCCGGCTGCACCCGCTGGGCGACATCGAGCAGGGCGTGGTCCACGTGATCGGACCGCAGCTCGGACTGACCCAGCCCGGGATGACCGTGGTCTGCGGCGACAGCCACACCTCCACCCACGGCGCGTTCGGCGCCCTCGCCTTCGGCATCGGCACCAGCCAGGTCGAACACGTCCTGGCCACCCAGACGCTGCCGATGTCCCCGTTCCGGACCATGGCCGTCACGGTCGAGGGCGAACTGCCGCCCGGCGTCACGGCGAAGGACCTGATCCTGGCCGTGATCGCGCGGATCGGCACCGGCGGCGGCCAGGGCCACGTCATCGAGTACCGCGGCCCGGCCATCGAGAAGCTCTCGATGGAGGCCCGGATGACCGTGTGCAACATGTCGATCGAGGCGGGCGCCCGGGCCGGCATGATCGCCCCGGACGAGACCACCTTCGCCTACCTCAAGGACCGCCCGCACGCCCCGAAGGGCGCCGACTGGGACGCCGCCGTCGCCGAGTGGCGCACCCTGCGCAGCGACGACGCCACCTTCGACCGTGAGGTCGTCATCGACGCCTCCACCCTCTCGCCGTTCGTCACCTGGGGCACCAACCCGGGGCAGGGCGCTCCGCTGTCGGGCTCCGTCCCCGACCCGGCGGCCTTCGCCGACCCCGCCGACCGGATGGCGGCCGAGAAGGCGCTGGAGTACATGGGCCTGACGGCCGGTCAGCCGCTGCGGGAGATCGCGGTGGACACCGTCTTCCTCGGCTCCTGCACCAACGGCCGGATCGAGGACCTGCGCGCCGCGGCCGCCGTGCTCCGGGGCCGCTCGGTGGCCGACGGGGTGCGGATGCTGGTCGTGCCCGGGTCGGTGCGCGTCGCGCTCCAGGCCGTCGAGGAGGGGCTGGACAAGGTGTTCACCGCCGCCGGCGCCGAGTGGCGCCACGCGGGCTGCTCGATGTGCCTGGGCATGAACCCCGACCAGCTGGCACCCGGCGAGCGGGCCGCGTCCACCTCCAACCGCAACTTCGAGGGCAGGCAGGGCAAGGGCGGCCGCACCCACCTGGTGTCCCCGCAGGTCGCGGCCACGACCGCCGTCCTCGGTCACCTGGCCTCGCCCGCCGACCTGTCCGAGTTCCCCGTGACCGCCGGAGCCTGAACACCATGGAAGCCTTCACCACCCACACCGGCCGGGTCGTCCCGCTGCGCCGCAGCAACGTCGACACCGACCAGATCATCCCCGCCCACTGGCTGAAGAAGGTCACCCGGGACGGCTTCGAGGACGGGCTCTTCGACGCCTGGCGCAAGGACCCTGAGTTCGTCCTCAACGAGCCCGCCCGGCAGGGCGCCACCGTGCTGGTCGCCGGCGCGGACTTCGGCACCGGCTCCTCCCGCGAGCACGCCGTCTGGGCGCTGCAGAACTACGGCTTCAAGGCCGTCATCTCCCCCCGCTTCGCCGACATCTTCCGCGGCAACTCCCTCAAGAACGGTCTGCTGACCGTGATGCTGCCGCAGGAGACCGTCGAGCGGCTCTGGGAGCTGACCGAGGCCGACCCCACGGCCGAGGTGACCGTGGACCTGGTCGACCGCCAGGTCCGTGCCGAGGGGATCACGGCTGATTTCGACATCGACGACAACGCCCGGTGGCGCCTGTTGGAGGGCCTGGACGACATCAGCCTGACGCTGGAACACGAAACCGACATCGCGGAGTACGAGGCGCGGCGTCCTCCGTACCGGCCTCGCACCCTCCCTCGGTGACCAGCGCGGTGCCCGCCACCGTGTGCGGAATGCCGGGCGGGGGCCGGAAACCCCCGCCCGCCGCTGCGGCTGTTCCGGCTGTCCGATACGAACGATCGCGCAGCCGCTGGGAACGACGGGCCGAGTGGTCCTCACGCCACCCGGACGCCGGACGAGGTCGGAAGGGGCTCAGTCTTCTTCCGCGGTCAGATCGCCGGGCATGACCGTGGCGATGAGGCCCGCGACGAACTGGGGCACCTCCTCGGGTGCGAGCACCAGTCGCGGCTCGTCGTGGTCGGGGCCCTGGAAGATCTCGACCGACCGCACACCCGGGTCGTCCGCCGAATCCGCGACACCGATGATCGTCCAGTGCCTGTGCGGCGGCCGGGTGTTGACGAAGTGGCTGAATTCCGGTCCGGAAGTGTTCACCGCTGCTCCTGGGTGGCCCGTTGTGGGCGCTGATCCGTTGTCAGGCCTCGCCGATGGACCCGGTTGTCGACATCGGAGTCGTCCTCCGCTGGAAGGTCGAGAGTGACGGCCGGGTTCGCGGTCCGTGTTCCGAACTCTAGGCCGGACCGGCGGTCGCGCCGTCCGGGATCACCCTGAGACCGACCCGGAATGTCCTCCGGAGCCCGCGTACCCTCTCGGCGCATGCCGCCATTACCCCGCCAGCACAAGCGATCCACGTGGTACTTCGAAGTGCCGCTGCTGGTCGCCGGGTATTTCGCTTTCGGGCTGATCCGGGCGGCAGTCGACCGCGGCGAACCGGCGGCGACGAGCAACGCCCTGCACGTCCAGCGCCTGGAGCAGATCCTCCACATCGCGATCGAGCAGCCGCTCAACCACGCGATGCTCGCGCACCCCGTCGCGATCCACCTGACCGGCTACTTCTACCGCCTGAGCGTCCTGGCTGTGCCGGCTGTCCTGATCTGGCTCTACATCGCCCGACGAACGCACTACAACCACCTGCGGACCGTCCTGGTGGTGACGATGGTCCTGGACCTCCCGCTCGTGTGGCTCTACCCGGAGGCACCACCACGTTTCGCCCAGCCCGGCATCGTCGACTACATGGCCACGTACGACATCCTCTTCGGGGCCCAGTCCCGCATTCCCCGTCCCGGCGTGAACCTGCTGGCGGCGATGCCGAGCATGCACGTCGCCTGGACGACCTGGTGCGGCTATGCCGTGTGGTCGACCCTGCGCGACCGCGCTCCACGAGCCGCCCGGTCGGCTTGGCTCTACCCCCTTCTCACCGCGTTCGTCGTCCTCGTCACCGGACACCACTACGTCCTCGACATCCTGGCCGGTATGGCTCTCGTGGCGATTGCGATCGGCCTGACCAGGTGGGCGACTCGCCACGCGCACCGCTCCAGAGCGCGAGACGACCGGCAGTGACACGCCCCGGTGTGCCGAGGTCGTGCCCGCCTGTTCGCCGGCCGATCAGAAGGCCCCCGCCTGCTTCACGACACTGGGGCGCTGATGCGCTTGTTCGTCACCTGGTTGACTGTGGTCTCTTCATGGGCCGGACTTCACCGGTGGTGGGCAGGGGGTTGAGGTGACTGGGACGACAGCGGCAGAGGTGCTGGCCGAGCTGGCCGCGCTCGAAGACCCGAAAGCACGCGCGGTCAACGAGAAGCGCGGTGACGATCACGGTGTCAACCTCGGCGAGCTGCGCGCGCTCGCGAAGCGGCTGAAAACGCAGCAGGAACTCGCGTGTCGGCTCTGGGGGACGGGTGACACCGCGGCGAGACTGCTGGCCACCCTGATCTGCCGCCCGAAGGCGTTCGAACGTGACGAGTTGGACGTCATGTTGCGGGAGGCGCGCACCCCCAAGGTGCTCGACTGGCTGGTGAACTACGTGGTGAAGAAGAGCCCGCACGCCGAAGGGCTGCGCCTGGCCTGGTCCGCCGATCCGGATCCGGTGGTCGCCAGTGCCGGCTGGGCGCTGACCACCGAACGCGTGGCGAAGAAGCCCGAGGGCCTCGACCTCGTGGGTCTGCTCGACGTCATCGAGGCGGAGATGAAAGACGCCCCGGACCGACTCCAGTGGGCGATGAACAGCTGCCTGGCCCAGATCGGGATCGATCACGCCGAGCACCGCGTCCGTGCGATTGACATCGGCGAGCGCTTGGAGGTGCTCAAGGACTACCCGACTCCTCCGAACTGCACGTCTCCGTTCGCGCCCGTCTGGATCAACGAAATGGTGCGCCGGCGGCACGACCCGTAGGCACCCGTGTTCGTGCGAGATGTCCGTGGCGCCGGACGCGGTGTCCGGGGCTGGACGGCGTTACCTCTTCGTCGGAGCCGAAAGCGCGTCGAACCAGGGATTCCGTGGTGCTGCCGATTGCGGTGCAGGTGTGAAGGTGACGCGACGGTGGTGAATCGTCTCGACGCCGGCCGCGCGGGCTGCGGTGAGGTCGTGGTCCGTGGCGCCGACGAACACGCACGACTCCACCGGGATGGCGCACGTGTGGATCGCCAGGGTGACGAGGTCCGGGGCCGGTGGCAGGACGGTGCGGTCCGGCCCGGTGCGCGCGGCGAGGTGGTGGACCCGATCTTCCAGTCCGTGCAGCACGAGGAACGCCCTGACCGCCGCGAGGTCCAGGCTGCTGACCACGGTGATCCGCGTGCCGGCGGCGGCTGTCGCGGCGAGGGCCTCGCGGATGCCGGGCGCGACCCGTGCGACGGCCACGATCCCGTGCTCGATCCGGCACAGCTGCGCGTACACCGCCCGCTCGGTGGCCGGGCCGATGGTTGCCGCGTAGGCGAGGATCACGAACGGGTCGTCGGTTCGCGCCACTTCCCGAGGCAGACGGCCTTCGGCCACCATCACGCGCAACCCGTCGGCCGGCGACCTGGTGGACGGCAACGCGGCGATCGGACCGTCGAACGCGACCAACACGTGATCACGCTCCGCCAGAAGTTCCTCGGCACCCACAGCGCCCCCTGATCTCGGCCACCCCGGAACCAGGATGCCGGTAACCCGGCGTTCTGTCAGTCGTACGGCGTGACACCACTGCCCGCAGCACTAACCTGTCACGCGCCGGCCACCGTCGAGCAGACCTCACCGGCGCAGGGGCTCACTGGACCGAAATGGTGCGACTCCGTTGCCGCCGTCACGGCAAGCTGGGTCGATGGACACGCCGAGCGAGCCGGTGGAAGCGCTGAAGGACCTGGGGTGGCGCGAGATCACGGCCATCGACGACGCCCTGCGCACGGGCGCGATCGACGAGCGGGGTTGGCACGAGGCCATGGCCGGGCTGCTCCGGCCCGCCTACCTGACCGCACCCACCCCGTGGGGCCAGTCCGGCGTGGAAGGCTCCGAACAGCGCTGGATCGACGGTCGGAAGTTCGTGGTGGACGCGCTCGACCGGGACGGCACCTTCCTGGACTGCGGCTGCGCCAACGGCTACCTCATGGAGTGCCTGCACCGCTGGGCGGCCGACAAGGGCTTGGCGGTGGAGCCGCACGGCGTGGACATCGTGCCCGAATTCGTCGCACTCGCCCGTTCCCGGCTCCCGCACTGGGCCGACCGCATCCACCTCGGCAACGTGCTGTCCTGGACGCCCCCGTTCCGCTTCGACGCCGTCCGCGTGGGCCTGGAGTACGTCCCGGCCCACCGACGCGCGTCCCTGGTCGCACGGCTGCTCGACGAGTTCGTCGCCCCCGGTGGACGCCTGGTCATCGGCCCGTTCACCGAAGAGGTGGGCGAACGGTCCACGGAGAACGAGTTGGCCTCGTGGGGTCACCCGGTCACCGGTCGGTCCGAGGTGGCGCACCGCGATCATCGGGTCATCCGGCGCCTGGTGTGGACCGACCGCTGACCGCACCCCTTCCCGGCCGTGTGACCAGCGGATTCAAGAATCGTTCAGGAAACACGCGTTCGCGGTCGAGCATGCTCTTGGTGCCGCCGACCCACCGGGAGGGCGGGACGGCGGTATCGGGCGGCACCCGTCTTGGGGGATCGGGTGTGGCGCGATGTGTCACCTCGGGGGGCCGAGTGGTGTCGTCGGGAGTGAGTACCCGCTCCCGACGACACCGTTCCCCGGTGACGGTCCGTCAACCGGTCGCCACTGTCAGGCGTGTTGTGGCTGTCGGCGCTGGACTGCTCCGGCCAGGTGAACCGGGGGTCCGGGTCGGGCCGGAGGCGTGGCGGGCGTTGGTCCGGGAGGATGATCGACCGGCGGGCGCGGGCGGTGGGGGAGGACAATCCCGACCGACCGCAGTCTCACCTGGGAAGGACGTTGGCCATGCCGGTTTCCGCTGACCTGGACAAGCTGTTGGACAAGGCTTTGGAGAACGGGTCTCTCAAGGACGTGCTGGACGCCCCCGTCGCCGGTCTCGCCGGGGTCGGCGACTCCGACGCGGAGAAGTTGCGGGAGGCGTTCAACATCAAGACCGTCCGCGACCTCGGCGCGAACAAGTACTTCCGCGCCGCCGCGGCGCTGGTCGACCTGGAGAAGAGCGCTGGCTGAGTGGGATGCCGTGATCCTCGCCGGGGGTCGCGGCAGCAGGTTGGGCGGCGTCGACAAGGCCTCGGTCGAGGTGGCCGGCCGCACGCTGCTGGAGCACGCGCTCGGTGCCGTTCGCGGTGCCGGGCGCGTGGTCGTCGTGGGGCCCGCGAAGGACGTCGCGGGCGTGGTGTGGGCCAGGGAGGAGCCGCCCGGCGGCGGGCCGGTCGCGGGGGTGGCGGCCGGGCTGGCGCACGTGGCTGCCCGACGGGTCGTGGTGCTGGCGGTGGACCAGCCGGGGGTGACCTCGTCCACTGTGGAACGGCTGCTGGGCGTCGGCGGGGCCGCCGTGCTGGTGGACGACGAGGGGCGCCCGCAGTGGCTGGCGGGGGTGTGGGAGACCGACGAACTCCGGGCGGCGATGCCGGTGGAACCGCGCGGTGCGTCGATGCGGTCCGTGCTGGGGCCGCTGCGACCCGCCGAGGTGGCCGCGCTGCCCGGCGAGGCGTGGGACGTGGACGCGCCGGGGGATCTCGCGCGGTAGGGCCGACCCCTTCACAAGAGCCATACCGGCGACAGGGAAGACTCGGCACCGTCGCACAACCCTGTCGTAGGAGGACCTGTTGTCCGAGCCCGCCGCCGAGGCGCCCAACACGCCGGCTCGTGACGCCCAGTTGCTCGAACGCACCGTGTTCGAGGTCAAGCGGGTGATCGTCGGTCAGGACCGGTTGGTCGAGCGGATGCTCGTCGGCCTGCTGGCCAAGGGCCACCTGCTGCTGGAGGGCGTGCCCGGCGTGGCCAAGACGCTGGCCGTGGAGACGTTCGCGAAGGTCGTCGGCGGCTCGTTCTCGCGCGTGCAGTTCACGCCCGACCTGGTGCCCGCCGACATCCTCGGCACCCGCATCTACCGGCAGGCCAGCGAGAGCTTCGACGTCGAGCTCGGTCCCGTGGTGGCCAACTTCGTGCTGGCCGACGAGATCAACCGCGCGCCCGCCAAGGTGCAGAGCGCGATGCTGGAGGTCATGGCCGAGCGGCACGTGTCGATCGGTGGCAGGACGTTCCCGATGCCCGACCCGTTCCTGGTGCTGGCCACCCAGAACCCGATCGAGAACGAGGGCGTCTACCCGCTGCCCGAGGCCCAGCGCGACCGGTTCCTGTTCAAGATCCAGGTCGAGTACCCGACGGCCGAGGAGGAGCGGGAGATCGTCTACCGGATGGGCGTCGAGGCGCCCGTGCCCGGCCAGGTGCTCAGCCCGGACGAACTGGTCCGGCTCCAGGCGGTTGCCTCGCGGGTGTTCGTGCACCACGCGCTGGTGGACTACGTGGTGCGGCTGGTCATCGCGACCCGCGCCCCCAAGGAGCACCAGCTCACCGACGTGGCCGGCTGGGTCGCGTACGGCGCGTCGCCGCGCGCCAGCCTCGGCATCATCGCCGCCGCGCGCGCCCTCGCCCTGGTCCGGGGCCGGGACTACGTGCTGCCGCAGGACATCGTGGACGTGGTGCCGGACGTGCTGCGGCACCGGCTCGTGCTGTCCTACGACGCGCTGGCCGACGGCGTGCCGCTGGACCACATCATCACCCGCGTGCTCCAGACCGTGCCGCTGCCGCAGGTCTCCGCCCGTCCCCAGGCACCGCAGCCGGCACCCGCGGGTAGGCCGTGACCTCCGAGGAGCCCACCGAGCGGCCGAACTGGGCGCCGCCCGCCCTGCACGGCGGCCGGATGGAGGCCGCGCTGCGCACCTTGGAGCTGGATGTCCGCCGCCGGCTGGACGGCCTGCTCCAGGGCAACCACCTCGGACTGGTGCCCGGCCCGGGCTCCGAGCCGGGCGAGGCCCGGCCGTACCAGCCGGGCGACGACGTGCGCCGGATGGACTGGGCGGTCACCGCCCGCACCACGGTGCCGCACATCCGCGAGACGGTCGCGGACCGCGAGCTGGAGACGTGGCTGGCGATCGACCTGTCGCCGTCGCTGGACTTCGGCACGGCGGTGTGCGAGAAGCGCGACCTGGTGGTGGCGGCGACCGCCGCGGTGGCGCACCTGACCCGTGGCGGCGGCAACCGGATCGGCGCGCTGGTGTCCACCGGTGACGCCCTGGTCCGCGTGCCCGCACGGGGTGGCCTGGCCCACTCGCGCGGCCTGATCCGCAAGGTCGCCGAAACGCCCCGCGCCCCCGAGGGCACCCGCGGCTCGCTGGCCGAACTGGTCGAGCAGCTGCGCCGGCCGCCACGCCGACGCGGCCTGGTCGTGGTGATCTCGGACTTCCTCGGCTCGACGGACTGGCAGCGCCCGCTGCGCGCCCTGTCCTCCCGGCACGACCTGGTGGCGATCGAGGTCGTCGACCCGCGTGACATCGAGCTGCCGGAGATCGGCACGGTCGTGCTGGCCGACCCGGAGACCGGCAGGCAGCGCGAGGTGACCGCGTCACCGCTGCTGCGCCGCGAGTTCGGCGCCGCGGCGGCCGAGCACCGCGCCGCGGTGGCGGCGGGGCTGCGCCAAGCCGGCGCCGGACACCTGGTGCTGCGCACCGACTCGGACTGGATCGCGGACACCGTGCGCTTCGTGGTCGCCCGCAAGCGCCGCTGGTCGGGAGGGGTGGCCTGATGAGCCTGTCGGGTTTCACCGCGCCGTGGTGGTTCCTGCTGCTGCTCGCCGTGGCGGCGGTCGCGGTGTTCTACGTGGTGATGCAGCGCGTGCTGCGCAAGCGGATGCTGCGGTTCGCCAACCTGTCCATGCTGGAGAAGGTCGCGCCCAAGAAGCAGGGCTGGTGGCGGCACGTGCCGGCGGCGGTGCTGCTGGTGGCGTTCATCCTGCTGACCGTGGCGCTGGCCGGCCCGACGGCCGAGCAGAAGGTGCCGCGCAACCGGGCGACCGTCATGCTGGTGATCGACACGTCGCTGTCCATGAAGGCGACCGACGTGCAGCCGTCCCGGTTGGAGGCGGCCCAGGTGGCGGCGAAGTCGTTCGCGGACGGTCTGACACCTGGCATCAACCTGGGGCTGATCTCGTTCGCGGGCTCGGCGACCGTGCTCGTCGCGCCGACCACGGACCGCGGAGCCGTCACGCAGAGCATCGACGGGCTGAAACTGGCCCAGTCCACCGCGACCGGCGACGCCATCGTGGCGGCTCTGGCGGCGATCGACTCGTTCGGCAAGGTGGTCGGCGGCGCGGACGGACCACCTCCCGCGCGGGTCGTGCTGATGACGGACGGCAAGGAGACGGTCGGCACGCGGCGGGCGTTCGACGCGGCGGAGGACGCGAAGAAGGCCGGCATCCCGATCTCCACGATCTCGTTCGGCACCGAGGACGGCATGGTCGAGATCGAGGGCCGCCGGCAGGAGGTGCCGGTGGACGACGACTCGATGAAGGAGATCGCGAAGCTGTCCGGCGGCGAGTTCTTCAAGGCGGCGAGCGCCGAGGAGCTGCGGCGGGTGTACGACACGCTGGGCGAGCAGATCGGCTACGAGAAGAAGCAGGCCGATGCCAGTCGACCCTGGGTGGTGCTGGGAACCCTGCTCGGGTTGTTCGCGGTGGCGGGTGCGCTGGTGGTCGGCCAACGCCTGCCCTAGCGGCGGCTCGGTGCGCGTCACGGTGGCTCGCGGCTCGCTCGTCGCCGAGGCGGCTCTCGCCGCGGGCGAGCACCACGGGCGGATCTTCGGCCGGGGACCGCGCCGGAGGCGGGTCGTCGGGTTCCGCGCGGTACCCGGTGCGGTCCGAGTCGTCCTGTCGAGGGATCTCTCGGCCGCTCCGGTGAGCGCGAAGTCGACGACCCGCGCTCTCGCCACGAGCACGGAAACCGGCCGTGTGGCCGTTCCCGCACGGCTGCGCCGGAAGATCAAACCAGTGATCCGCCACTGCCGCGCGTCGAGTCGCCGCAGCCGTGCGCCGGGCGTGTCGCTTCTCGCGCGCCCTCCGGTCCGACGCGGCAGGATGTCGCCCATGCCCGAGTTGAAGAGCTGGCGCGAGATGGTCGACTGGTCGGCGGGCCTGCTGCGGCGCAGCACCGGGGAAGGGGTGCCCGAGTGGAACCGGCGGGTGCTGGAGTCGGGGATCGACACCGAGGTCGAGCTGCGCTCGTGGCTCAAAGAACGCGAGGTCACCGGGTACGCCCAGATGCTGCTGCTGATGGAGCGGTTCGGCTATCCGGAGTTCATGGCCGCCAGTTCCGACGAACTCGTCGACCGGCAGTACGCCGACCGGCCGGAGCTGCGCCCGATCCTGGAACGGCTGCTGGCCGAGGCCGCCCTGCTCGGCCCGATGCGCGTCCAGGCCCGCAAGACCTACGTCGCCCTGGTCTCCCCGCGCCGCACCTTCGCGATCGTCAAGGCCACCACCCGCGCCCGGGTCGACCTCGGCCTGCGCCTCGCGGGTCACGAACCCACCGGACGGCTGGAGGGCGCGTACTCCCTCGGCAACAACGCGATCACCGTCCGCATCCCGATCGCCAGCGCGGACGACATCGACGACGAGACACTCGCCTGGCTCCGGGACGCCTACACCGGCAACCTCTAGCCGTGCAGGTCGCGGTAGGCGGCCGCGGCGCCGGGGTGCAGGGGCAGGTCGGCGGTGCCGATGAGGCTGCGCACGTCCAGGAACTGGGTGCCGAGCGTCTGCTCGGGCACCAGCGCCGCCGCCTTGGACACCAGGGTCCGGGTCACCGCCGCCGCCACCTCGTCCGGCAGGGATGCCCGGCACACCAACAGGTTCGCCACCCCGATGGTGGGAATCTCGCGCGTCGCGCCGTAGACCCCGGCCGGTACCGGCACCTGTTCGTACACCGAGCCGTGGGCGGCCCGCAGGCCGCCGAGCAGTTCGGCCAGCGGCAGCAGGCGGATGCGGTCGAGTCGCGACAGGACCGGGGTCGGCACCCCGCCGGACCACAGCAGGGCGTCGATCCGCCGTTCCACCAACGCCTGCGCGGCCTCGGCGAGCCGCAGGTGCGCCACCCGCACCGAGTGCTCCAGCCCGGCCGTGACGAGCATCCGCTCGCCGGACAGCGAGGCACCGGAACCGGCCGCGCCCAACGAGACGGTCCGGCCGGCGAGGTCCGCCACGTGCCGCGCCGGGTCGTCGGCCCGGACGACGAGCTGGAGGTAGTTCTCGTACACGCGGCCCAGCGCGCGCAGTTCCAGCGCGGGGTCGGCGATCCGGGCGGCGTCGGCGAGGGTCAGCGCCACTCGCGCCTCACCGGACCGCAGCAGCTCCAGGTTCGACAGGCTGCCCTGCGTCTCCACGACCCGACCGCGCAGCTCGGGGTCGAGTTGGGCGGCGAGCAGGGTGGCGAAGTCGTAGTACAAGCCGCCCTGCTCGCCCGCGGCGATGCGCAGTTCGCCGTCCGGCGGACCGGACGTGCACCCGGCGGCGGCCGGCAGGCCCAGCAGGCCCAGCAGGAACATCCGGCGGTTCACAGCGCGGGCTCCAGCGGCAGCACGACCCGCACCACCAGACCGTCCACAGAGGACAGTTCCAGCGCGCCGCCGCGCGCCCGCACCAACCGGTCGGCGATCGCCAGGCCGAGGCCGGTGCCCGGCTTGTCCGAACGACCGCGCCAGAACCGCGACGTGGCCAGGGGGAGTTCCTCGGCGGTCAGGCCCGCGCCGTCGTCGGACACCCGCACCCACCCGACGCCCGCCGAGCGGTCCGCGCCCAAGGCCACCGCCACCCGACCACCCCCGTACTTGATCGCGTTGTCCAGCAGCACGTCCAGCACCTGCGCCAGCTCCGACTCCGGGCACCGCACCAGCACCGCGAGCGCCGGCACGGCCGGCACCGGCACCTGCCAGAAGTCCGCCCGGTCGGCCACCACCGCGCCGAGGTCGGACAGCTCCGGCTCACGCCCGCCCGCCGCCACCTCGGTCGCCGTGCTCTCCGCCGACGCCAGCGCCAACAGCCCGTCCAGCAACGACTCCAGCCGCTCGATCTCCGCCACGCCCGCGTCGTAGGCGCGCACACCCTCGGGTTTCACCTGACCACCCAGCGTGTCCATGCGCAGGCGCAGCGCCGCCATCGGGTTGCGCAGCTGGTGCGACGTGTCCGCGATCAGCCGCCGCTGCTGGTCGGCCGCCTCGGTCACCGCGTCGGACATCCGGTTGAATGACTCCGACAGCTCCCGCACCTCCGGCGGGCCGCTGCGCTCCGGCACGTGCGCCCGCCGCTCACCGGCAGCGACCGCACGGACACCGACCGCCAACTCCGCCAACGGTTTCAGCAGCCACCGGGCCACCGCCAGCACCAGCAGCGCCGAACCGACCCCGGCCGCCAGCGCCCCGCCGAGCACCCACAGCCAGTGCCGTGCCACGTCCGCCGCCGCGCGGTCGACCGACGCCCGCAGCACCACCGCGCCGGCCACCCGCGTGCCGGTGCCGACCGGGCGGGCGAACACCACCGTCCCGGACGACCACGGCGTCAACGGCTGCACCGACGGCACGGGCTGGTTGCGCAGCGCCGCGTCCAGCACGTCGGCCAGCGCCGGGTCGTCGGCGGCGATGCCGGCCTGCGCCACCGGTCGCCGCCGCGCGTCCACCACGACCACCGGCTCGCCGTACAGCTCGACGTACGCCGCCACCTCGTCCTCCAGCGCGACGCTGTCCCCGGTGGTCTCGGCCTGCTGGGCGAGCGCGGCGAACCGGTCCAGGTCGGCGGTGCGGTCGATGACGAACCGCTGGGTGCGCTCGGCGGCGGTGGCGGACAGCAGCGGCACGGCGAACGCGGCCACCGCGGCGGCGGAGAACAGCAGCAGCACGAGCAGGAGGCGGCGGCGCATCAGGCCCCGGTCCGGTCGTCGGGCGGGGCGAGCCGGTAGCCGAAGCCGCGGATGGTGGTGAGCAGTCCGGGCCGGGCCAGCTTGGCCCGCAACCCCGCCAGGTGCACGTCCAGCGTCCGCGACACGGCCAGGTACGCGTCGCCCCACACCTCGTCCATCAGCTGCTGCCGGCTCACCGCCGTGCCCGGCCGGGCGGCGAGCGCCGCCAGTACGTCGAACTCCTTGGTGGTCAACGAGATCTCCGCGCCGCCGACGTCCACCCGGCGGGCTTCCAGGTCGATCTCGACGTCGCCGACCCGGACCCGGCGGTCGGCGGGCCCGACCCGCGCGGTGCGGCGGGCCACCGCGTCCATCCGGGCCAGCAGCTCGCCCAGCCGCACCGGCTTGACCAGGTAGTCGTCCGCGCCGAGCCGCAACCCGCGCACGATGGACCGTTCGTCCCCGCGCGCGGTGAGCACCAGGACCGGGGTCTGCGCGACCTTGCGGATCTTGCGCAGCACCTCCAACCCGTCCGCGTCGGGCAGCCCCAAGTCCAACAACAGCAGGTCGAAGTCCCGGTGGTGGCGCAGCGCGTCCGTGCCCCGGCTCACCCTGTCCGGCTGGTGGCCGTTCGCCTCCAGCGCCTCCACCAGGGCGTCGGCGACCCCGTCGTCATCCTCGACCAGCAGCACGCGCAACGGGTCACCCCCTTCCGGTAGCGGCGATTATGGCGCGCGCGGTGTAAACAGTGCTGGTGACCATCGAAGACCGCGTGCCCACCTCGCAACTGGACGAGGCCAGCGAGGCACTGGAGGAGCTGGCCGGCGTGCTCGCCGGTGAGCAGTCGCTGTCCGAGGTGCTGCAACAGCTCGCCGAGTCCGCGTCCCGTGTCATCCCGGACGCGGAGAACGTGTCGGTCACCATCGTCGGGCCGGACGGCGCGTCCACCGCGGCCGCCACCGACGAGAAGGTGATCTCCATCGACGTCGACCAGTACGCGGCGGGTGACGGACCGTGCCTGGAGGCGTCGCGGACCCAGCGGCCGGTGCGGGTGTCGGTCGAGGGCGCGCGGGAGCAGTGGCCGGAGTTCGCGGTGGCGGCGGAGCGGGCCGGCGTGCGGGCCTACCTGTCCGCGCCGCTGGTGGTGGAGGACTCGGTGCTGGGCGCGCTGAACCTCTACAGCTCCGAGGAGTGGGCGTTCGACCCGTTCGACGAGGCCCTGCTGCGGCTGTTCACCACTGCGGCGTCCACTTCGATCACCGGTTTCCGCCGCTACGAGCGCTCCCACCAGCTGGTCGCGCACCTGGAGCGCGCGCTGGAGTCGCGCGCCGAGATCGACCAGGCCAAGGGTGTGCTCATGGCGGCGCACGGGATCACCGCGTCGGAGGCGTTCCAGCGGCTGGTGGACGAGTCGCAGACGCACAACACCAAGCTGCGCGTGGTCGCCCGCAACCTGCTCGACTCGGTGCGGAGACCTTAGGGGTTCTGAACACCCCTCTCAAAATTCGCACAGTTCGGCTGTCGCATTTCGCCGGAGCTGCGAATCAATCACTCCCGCACTCCTCTCGCTGATTGCAGTGTTCCGCCGACATCCGCAGCGTCGCCCGAAAGCGCGCAGACGGTGGAGAAGGCGGACGGCAGTGCACCACCCGTTCTCCCCGGCAGGGCGGCTGTGCCCGCTACACCGGGCCGACGTACAGCCAGCGGCCGTCTTCGCGGACGAAGCTGCTGTTCTCGTGCAGCACGTCACGCTGCCCCCGCCACCGGTAGTGAGCGCGGAATTCGACGGTGCCGGTGTTCTGGAGCAGGCCGCCGGCCGTGCGATCCAGGATCTCCAATCCGGTCCACTGTTGGTCGAGGTCGAAATCGAGCTGTTCCGGGCGGGTCGTCGGGTGCCAGGTGCCGAGCAGATAGGCCTCGTCGCGGACGGCGAACGCCGAGAACCGCGATCGCATCAGGGTTTCCGCGGTCGGAGCGGTCTTCAGGCCGGAGTGGAACGCGCCGCAGCACATCTCGTACGGCTCGCCCAGGCCACAGGGGCAGGTGGTCACGGCCCTCACTCCGGGCGGTCGCAGGCGGTGCGGTCTGAGCGGTTCCAGCGGAGCCACTGCAACGCGGCCTCCGCTTCGCCGTCGCCGGACGCCGCTGCTGCCGCCAGGTCGGCGTGGGCCTGGTAGCGGGCGTCCGCCGGGGCCTCCGGGTCGGAGAGCAGCGCCACGGCCTCGTCGGTGTCCACGCTGCCCAGGATAGTCCGGCGCTACGCTGGCGAAGATGAGCGACAACCACGTCGTGGTGATCACGACCACCGACTCGGAGGCTGCCGCCGCCACGCTCGCCCGGGCCGTCGTGGAGTCCGGGTTGGCGGCGTGCGTGCAGGTCGGCGCACCGGTCCGGAGCATCTACCGCTGGCAGGGCGAGGTCCGGGACGAGCCGGAGTGGCAGCTGTGGATCAAGACCGCCTACGACCGGGTGGACGCGCTGACCGACTTCATCAAGGCCGACCACACCTACGACACGCCGGAGGTGCTGGCCCTGCCCGTTCTCGGCGGCAACCCGGACTACCTGGCCTGGATCACCGAGCAGACCCGCTAGGCCCGACGCCCAGCGACCGGGCCACCAGCGTCGCCGTGTGCACCGGCTCGGCGGACGACCCCTGCCGCACCTGGGTCCGGCAGCTGAACCCGTCCGCCACCACCGCCGTGTCCGGTGACGCGGCACGGACCGCCGGCAGCAGGGCCTGTTCCGCCACCGCCATCGACACGTCGTAGTGGCCCTTCTCGAACCCGAAGTTCCCGGCCAGCCCGCAGCACCCCTCCAGCACCGACGCCGTCACCCCGACCCGTTCCAGCAACTCCCGGTCAGCGCCGAGACCGGTCTCGGCATACTGGTGGCAGTGCGGCTGGACCACCGCGGAACCGTTGACCGGCAAGGGTTCCAGCAGCGGTGACACGTGTTCGGCGAACGTCCGCACCGACTCGGCGAGCCGCACCACGTCCTGGTCGTCGCCCGCCACCTCCAACGCGTCCGACCGCAGGAACGCCGTACAGCTCGGCTCCAGCCCCACGACCGGCACCCCGGCCCGGGTCCACGGCCGCAGCTCCCGCGCCGTACGCCGGATCACCCGACGCGCCATCCCCAACTGCCCGGTGGAGAACCACGTCAGTCCACAGCACACAGCGGCGCGTGGCACTTCCACACCTTGCCCCGCAGCGGAAAGCACGGCCGCCGCGTCCTCGCCGACGACAGGCTCGAAGTAGTTCGTGAAGGTGTCCGGGAACAGCAGCACCCGGTCGCCCGCGCCCCCACCGGTGAACGTCCGCTGGAACGTCCTGGACGCGGGCGTGGGCAACGGCCGCTCCGCCGTCACCCCGGCGAACCGCCCGAACCGCGACGTGACCCGGTTGACCAGCCGTAGCCGCAACCACAGCGGCAACCACCCCATCGAGTAGTGCGACAGCGGCCGGACACGGCGTCGGTAGTGGTGGTGCAGGAACTCCGCCTTGTACGTGGCCATGTCGACGTCCACCGGGCAGTCGCGCTTGCACCCCTTGCAGCCCAGGCACAGGTCCAGCGCATCCCGCACTTCGGCAGAGCGCCACCCGTCCCGCACGACCTGCCCGTTGAGCATCTCGAACAGCAGTCGCGCCCGCCCGCGCGTCGAGTGCTTCTCCTCCCGCGTCACCCGGTAGCTCGGGCACATCACCCCACCGGAGGTGTTCAGGCACTTCCCGACGCCCACGCACCGCCGCGTCGCCGCCGCCAGGTCACCGCGGTCGGCGTGCAGCGCCAGCTTCGCCCGGGTCGGGATCGTCGGCGGCGCGATCACCACCCGCAGGTCCTCGTCCAGCGGCAACGGGTCCACGATCCGGCCGGGGTTCATCCGGTTCTCCGGGTCGAACGCCGCCTTGAACCGGCCGAACGCGCGCATGGCCGCCGGCGGGTACATCCGCGGCAGCAGCTCGGACCTCGCCTGCCCGTCCCCGTGCTCACCGGACAGCGAACCGCCGTGCGCCACCACGAGGTCCGCCGCGTCCTCCAGGAACGACCGGTACCCGGCGCGCAGGTCGAAGTCGATGCGCACGTGCAGGCAGCCCTCGCCGAAGTGCCCGTAGGTCACGCCACGCCGCCCGTGCCCGGTCAGCAGCGCGTCGAACTCGCGCAGGTACGCCCCCAGCTTCTCCGGCGGCACGGCCGCGTCCTCCCAGCCGGCCCACGCCTCGCCGCCGTCGGCCATCCGGGTCGCCAACCCCGCGCCGTCCTCCCGCACCCGCCACAGCGCCCGCTGCCGCGCCGGATCGGTCACCACCACCGAGTGCGGGGCGAGCGACGCGGCCAGCCGCGCCACCGCCTCGTCCGCCGTCTCCACGAACAGCCAGCTCACGCCGCGCGGCAGCAGCGCCCGCGAACCGGCCGCATCCGCCAGCGACGCGTTGATGCCCTCCACCGCCAGCACGTCCAGCTGCCGCACCTCGGCGGCCCGGTCCGCCGCGTCGTACGGGCCGTCGAACCCCAGGACCGCCAGCACGCGCCGCTCCGGGGCCTCCACGAGCCGCAGCGACGCGCCCAGCACCGTCACGCAGGTGCCCTCGGTGCCGACCAGCGCCCGCGCCAGGTCCGGCAGCGCGTCCAGCCGGTAGCCCGACACCCGGCGGTCCAGCGACGGGAACCACGCGGGGTCCACGTCGGGCAGGTCGAGCGCCGGGGGAGTGCGGGTGTCGAACCGGCGCCCGTCCGGCAGCAGCACGTCCAGCGCCACCACGTTGTCACTGGTCTTGCCCCACGCCACGGAGTGCGAGCCGCACGCGTCGTTGCCGATCATCCCGCCGATCGTGCACCGGGAGTGCGTCGACGGGTCCGGGCCGAACAGGAGCCCGTGTGACCGGGCGGCGTCGTTGAGCCGGTCCAGCACCACGCCGGGCTGCACGACCGCGACCCGTTCCACCGGGTCGATCGAGACCACCCGGTCCAGGTACCTGGCGAAGTCGATCACCAGGCCGGACCCGGCCGAGTTCCCGGCGATGCTGGTGCCCGCGCCCCGGTTGGTGATCGGCACGTCGAACGCCACCGCCACCTGGACCGCCGACACCACGGCTGCCGGCGACCGGGGGCGCACCACGACCAGCGGCACGTGCCGGTAGTTCGAGGCGTCGGTCGAGTACAGGGCCCGGGCGGTCGGGTCGGCGAGCACGTCCCCGTCCACCGAGGCCCGCAGCTGTTCCACGAATCCGGTCACCCGGCCCATTGTGATCCACCCCCGGCCCGTGGTGGCGTACTCGGGGGTACGGGATAGCCTCGCCCCGCATCAACCAGCGGCGATGGGAGCACGGTGTGTCGAGGTCCGTACTGGTCACCGGCGGCAACCGGGGTATCGGTCTGGCGATCGCGCAGGCGTTCGCCGCGCAGGGCGACAAGGTCGCGGTGACCCACCGCGGCTCCGGCGCACCCGACGGCCTGCTCGGGGTCAAGTGCGACGTGACCAGCTCCGCCGAGGTGGACGCGGCGTTCACCGAGGTGGAGGCCGCGCACGGGCCGGTGGAGGTGCTGATCGCCAACGCGGGCATCACCGACGACACCCTGCTGCTGCGGATGACCGACGAGCAGTTCACCCGCGTGCTGGACGCCAACCTGACCGGCGCGTTCCGGGTCGCGCAACGCGCATCGAAGGGGATGCTGCGCAAGCGGTACGGCCGGATCGTGTTCATCTCCTCCGTCGTCGGCCTGATGGGCAGCGCGGGCCAGGTCAACTACGCGGCCAGCAAGGCGGGCCTGGTGGGTGTGGCCCGCTCGATCGCCCGCGAGCTGGGCTCGCGCAACATCACCGCGAACGTCGTCGCGCCCGGTTTCATCACCACCGACATGACCGACGCGCTGTCCGAGGAACGCCGCAAGCAGATCCTCGCCCAGGTGCCCGCCGGTCGGTACGGCACCACCGAGGAGATCGCCGCCGCCGTCACCTTCCTGTCCTCCGACGCCGCCGCCTACATCACCGGCGCGGTGCTGCCGGTCGACGGCGGCCTCGGCATGGGTCACTGAACCAACACTCTCAACTCTCGGAGGAAACACACGTGACGGGTCTGCTCGAAGGCAAGCGGCTGCTGGTCACCGGGGTGATCACGGACGCGTCGATCGCGTTCCACGTGGCCAGGGTCGCCCAGGAGCAGGGCGCCCAGGTCGTGCTCACCGGGTTCGGCCGGATGAGCCTGGTGGAGCGGATCGCGAAGCGGCTGCCGCAGCCCGCCCCGGTGGTGGAGCTCGACGTGCAGAACCAGGAGCACCTGGACACGCTGGCCGACCGGGTGCGCGAGCACGTGGACGGGCTGGACGGCGTGGTGCACGCGATCGGCTACGCGCCGCCGTCGTGCCTGGGTGCGCCGTTCATGGACGCGCCGTGGGAGGACGTGGCCACCGCGATGCACGTCTCGGCGTACTCGTACAAGGCGCTGGTGCGGGCCGCGCTGCCGCTGATGGGCCGTGGCGCGTCCGTGGTCGGCCTGGACTTCGACGCCCGCCAGGCGTGGCCCGCCTACAACTGGATGGGCCCGGCGAAGGCGGCGTTCGAGTCGATCAACCGCTACCTCGCGCGCGACCTGGGTCCGCAGGGCGTCCGGGTCAACCTGGTCTCGGCCGGCCCGGTGCGCACCATGGCCGCCAAGTCGATCCCCGGCTTCGCCGACCTGGAGTCCATGTGGGCGGAGAAGGCCCCGCTCGGCTGGAACGTGGACGACCCGACGCCGGTCGCCCAGTCGGTGTGCGGGCTGCTGTCCGACTGGTTCCCGGCGACCACCGGCTCGATGGTGTTCGTCGACGGCGGCGTGCACTTCCTGGGGCTGTAGCACGCCCGACCGGGTCGGCGTGCGGTCGACCACGCCGACCCGGTTGTGCGTTCGGGGCGCGGCGGCGCGAGGATGTCCGGGTGAGTTACGACGCGCTGCTCTGGCTGTCCTTCGGAGGACCGGAAGGACCCGAGGACGTCCGCCCCTTCCTGGAGAACGTGACCCGCGGTCGCGGTGTGCCGCCCGAACGGCTGGACGAGGTCGAGCAGCACTACCAGCACTTCGGCGGCGTCTCGCCGATCAACGCGCTCAACCGCGCCGCGATCGCGGCCGTCGAGCGGCTGGTCGACCTGCCGGTCTACTTCGGCAACCGCAACTGGCACCCGATGGTCGAGGACACCCTGGCCGAGATGAAGGAGGTCGGGATCCGGCGCGCCCTGGTGTTCCCGACCAGCGCGTACGGCGGGTACTCCGCGTGCCGCCAGTACGACGAGGACATCCTGCGCGCCCGCGCCGCCGTGCCGGACGCACCCGAGCTGGTGAAGCTGCGCCAGTTCTTCGACCACCCGCTATTCATCGACTCGTTCGCGGACGCCGTGCGCGCCGCCGCGGCCGACTTCGCCGACTACCGCCTGGTGTTCACCGCGCACTCGGTGCCGATGTCGGCGGACAAGGCCGCCGGACCGCCGGAGGAGGGTGGCCACCGCTACTCCCGGCAGGTCCTGGAGGCGTCCCGGCTGGTCGCCGGCTCGGTCGGGGTGTCCGACTACGACGTGGTGTGGCAGTCGCGGTCCGGTCCGCCGCAGGTCCCGTGGCTGGAGCCGGACATCGTGGACCACGTCGAAGCGCTGCACGACAAGGGCGTGGCGAACGTCGTGGTGTGCCCGATCGGGTTCGTCTCCGACCACCTGGAGGTGGTGTGGGACCTGGACACCGAGGCACGTGACCGGGCGGCCGGACTCGGCATGGGCTTCGCCCGTGCGGCCACGCCCAACGACGACCCGCGATTCGCCGAGCTGGTCGCCGAACTCGTCGCCGAGCACCTGACCGGCGCTCCGGTGCGCAAGCTGTCCGCGTTCCCGGCCGCCGGTTGCACGGTGAACGGGGCGCCGTGCGCGCCGCTGTGCTGTGAGCCGGCGAAACGGCCCAAGCACTGACCCACGCACTGACCCACGCACTGACCCACGCACTGACCCACGCACTGACCCGGACGTTGAACGGTGACGCTGTTCGGTGCACCCGCGAAACGGCCAGCACCGACCCGGGCACTGGGCGGTTCGGCGTGCGGTGAACCGGCGAAACCGCCCACGCCGTGACTTCCCCGGTGGTGTACTGCCAGCCTGCGAGGGAGCCCGCGCCGGGCTTCGCGCGCCGCGAGACCACGAGGAGGCCCGCGCGGTGAGTGTCGATTTCAGCTGGTCGCCCCAGCCGGGGGACTGGCGGGACGCGTTGCGGACCGCCGTCCCGATCTACCGGTGGGCCCCGTGGTTCGGCCTCGCGCTGGGCGTGCTCGGGGTCGTCGTGCTGTTCCTCGGCATGACGTGGGCGGGCGTGTTCGGCCTCGCGCTGGCTGTGATCATCATCGCACTCGTGCCCATCGGCACCGCCGTGAACTTCCACAACCACCCGCTCGCCGCGAAGGCGGTGACCGGCTCGGCGGACGATCACTCGCTGCGGATGTCGGTGGGCAGCGCGGCGCGCAGCGAGCTGGCCTGGGACGAGCTGCCCGGCTGGTCGGAGACGCCGCGGGGGTTCGTGCTGCGGACCGCCGGCACCGCGATGTTCGCCGTTCCGCACCGGGCGTTCGCCGCGACCGAGGACGTCGACCGGTTCCGCTCCCTGCTGGTGGAACACGTCGGCCCGGCGGCCTGAACCGTCGGTGGTCGCGCGTAACCTTGGCCAGCGTGTCCTGTGCGAGTGCGACGCTGGTCGTGTGGACGTCCGCCTGGCTGCATGGTGCGGCCGCGGCCGACGACGTCCTCGACGCCCTGGGGTTCTGGGCCGAGCTGCACGAGGTGGTGGCCGACGACGACGGCACCGCGACGGCGCTCGACCTCCCCGGCCCCGACGAGCCCCCGGTGGGCCTGGCGCTGCTGCTGGCCGCCCTGCGCCGCGCCTCGGCGTCCACCGCCCGGCTGGTGCTGCCGGTCCCCGGTGACGTCCGGGGCCTGGGCGGGCGGGGCCCGCTGAGCCAGTGCGCGCTGCGCGTCGGGCAGGCCGCGGTGCTACCGGAGGTGGGCGTCGGTCTGGTGCCCAAGCTGGTCGCGGACGGCGTGCTGCGCTGGACGGTGTTCGACCTGCCGACCGTGACGGCGACCGAGCACGTGCCGATCGGCGAGGCCGAGCACGGCCTGGGGTCGGCGATGCGCGAGGCGGCCACCGCGCTGGTGACGCTGGACGTGGCACGGCACCGGCCGAACGTCCGCGCCGAGATCGCCGAGCTGTCCGGCGAGTACGCCAAGCTGTCCTGGCCCGCCGGGATGCCGCCGCGCTCGCTGCGGGTGCTGCAACGGGCCGCCGAGGTGGCCGCGATCCTCACCGTGGCCGCGTCGGACGCGCCGGGCGGAGCGGTGTCGGCGTCCGCGCAGGTGGCCCGGGACGAGGCGCTGCGCCCGCTGTCGGAGGCCGTGCGGCGGGCGCGGGTGGCCGCCGTGGAGGAGGCCGTGCGGGTGCTCTCGGACCAGGGCGCGGGCCGCCACTAGCCGTGGGAACCGGTATTCCGGTCGGGCCCGCCACTATTCCTCCTCCCGGGAATGCGCGGGCATTCGGGGCAGTGGCCTTCCGATCAGCGGACGGACCGGGTAAGTGACTGGGGGTCGCCAGGAAAGGAGACCCCAGTGCTGGGCAGACTGCGCCAAGCGTTGTTGACCCGGATCGCGGGTGACGCGCCGGTCGAGGACGACCTCGTCCAGCGGTTGCGCCGGGAGTTCGAGGAGGTCGCACGGCAGGAGACGGACCGGCTGGTCGCGGCCGTCCGGGAGATCGAGCAGGAGTCGCGGCGGGACATCCACGGGGAGGCCGACCGGTACGCGCTGCGCACGACGGAGCGGTTCGTCCGGGAGAACCTGTTGACGGTCACCGCGTTCCCGAATCGCTTCGACACCCTTCGACACGCTCTGTCGCACGCGCCGGACGACGGGCTGGCGCTGGAGTTCGGCGTCTTCCGCGGCACCACCCTGAAGATCATCGCCGAGGAGCGCGCGGGCGGCGTCTACGGCTTCGACTCGTTCGAGGGGCTGCCCGAGGACTGGCGCCCGAAGCGCCCGGCCGGCTACTTCCGGGCCGACCACGTGCCGACGGTGCCTGGCGCGGAGATCGTGCCCGGCTGGTTCGACGACACGCTGCCGGACTTCTTCGCCGAGCACCCGGGCCACGTGTCGTTCCTGCACCTCGACGCCGACCTGTACTCGTCCACGGTGACCGCCCTGGAGCACGCCGGCCCCCGCCTGAGGCCGGGCAGCGTCGTGCTGTTCGACGAGTACTTCAACTACCCCGGCTGGGAGGAGCACGAGCACCTCGCCTGGACGGAGTTCGCGGCCCGGCACCGGGTGGGGTTCGACTACCTGTGCTTCACCTCGAACAACGAGCAGCTGGCCGTCCGGATCACGGCGATCTGACGCGTCCGGCCGACCGGCACGACGCGTGGCGGGCCCGGTGCGGCGGCGATCACCCCCACGGGGGACGGACCTTCCGTCTCCCGTTCGCCGTCCTGGGCCGGGGCACTGCCGGGCTCCGCAGGTCTGGAGTCGCTCCACATCGACCGCGAGCCGGGAGTTGCGTAGTTTCGAGTGGGTGACCTCTGTACTTCCCACGACCCTGGGCGAGCTGCGGACCGCCGCCGCGCACCCCCCGCGCCCCGTGAAAGCGGAACTGCGGGACAACCTGCTGGACGCCCTGCGTGAGAAGCGCGACCCGTGGCCCGGCATCGTCGGGTTCGACCGGACCGTCCTGCCGCAGTTGGAGCGGGCGATCCTGGCCGGCCACGACCTCGTGCTGCTCGGCGAGCGCGGCCAGGGCAAGACCCGCCTCCTGCGCACGCTGGTCGGCCTGCTGGACGAGTGGACGCCGGTGATCGCGGGTTCCGAGCTCAACGAGCACCCGATGCAGCCGATCACGCCGGAGTCCAAGCGCCGGGTCGGCGAACTCGGCGACGACCTGCCGGTGGCCTGGAAGCACCGGACCGAGCGGTTCGCCGAGAAGCTCGCCACGCCGGACACCAGCGTCGGCGACCTGGTGGGCGACGTGGACCCGGTGAAGGTCGCGCAGGGGCGCAGCCTCGGCGACCCGGAGACCATCCACTACGGCCTGCTGCCACGCTCCCACCGGGGCATCATCGCCATCAACGAGCTGCCCGACCTCGCCGAACGCATCCAGGTGTCGCTGCTGAACGTGATGGAGGAGCGCGACATCCAGATCCGCGGCTACACCCTCCGGCTGCCGCTGGACGTGCTGCTGGTCGCCACCGCCAACCCCGAGGACTACACGAACCGCGGCCGGATCATCACGCCGCTCAAGGACCGGTTCGGCGCGGAGATCCGCACGCACTACCCGCTGGAGGTCGCCGCCGAGATCGAGCTGGTGCGGCAGGAGGCCGAGCTGGTCGCCGAGGTGGGCGACCACCTGCTGGAGGTGATCGCCCGGTTCGTGCGGCACCTGCGGGAGTCGTCGTCGATCGACCAGCGGTCGGGTGTGTCGGCGCGGTTCGCGGTGGCGGCGGCCGAGACGGTGGCCGCGTCGGCGCTCCGGCGCAGCGCGCTGATCGGGGAGAACCCGCCCGTCGCCCGTCCGGTGGACCTCGACTCGGTGCCGGAGGTGCTGCGCGGCAAGCTGGAGTTCGAGGCCGGGGAGGAGGGGCGTGAGCAGGAGGTGCTCACCCACCTGCTGCGCCGTGCCGTCGCGGACACCGCGCGGTCCGCGTTCGCCGGCCTGAACCTGCGGCCGTTGGCCGAGCTGGTCTCCGACGGCCACCCGGTGGCGACCGGCGAGCTGGTGCACGCCGGCGACATCCTCGCCGCGCTGCCGGAGCTGCCGGTGCTGCACGAGGTCGCGCAGCGGGTGGGCGCCGGACCCAAGGACCCGGCGGGGACCATCGCGTCGGCCGTGGAACTGGCCCTGGAGTCGCTCTACCTGACCCGCCGGCTGTCCAAGGACACCGAAGACGACCGGACGATCTACGGATGAGCACCTACCGCTACGGCCGTTACGTCGACGGACCCGACCCGTTGGCGCCGCCCGCGGACCTGCGGGCGGCGATGGACGAGCTCGGGCGTGAGGTCATGGAGGGCGCTTCGCCCGACTCGGCGCTGCGCGAGCTGCTGCGCCGGGGACTGCCGGGCACCCGCGGCCTGGACGACCTGACGTCGCGGCTGTGGCGCAAGCGGTCGGCGATCCAGCGCCGGCACCGGCTGGACGGCACGTTGCAGGAGATCCGCCGGCTGCTGGACCAGGCGCTGGAAGCGGAACGGACCGCGCTGTTCCCCGACCCTGACGACGACGCGCGGTTCCGGGAAGCCCAGCTCGACGCCTTGCCGCAGGGCACGGCGGCGGCGGTCCGGGAACTCGCCGGGTACGACTGGCGTTCGCCGCAGGCCCGCGAGGCGTACGAACAGATCCAGAACCTGCTCGGGCAGGAGCTGCTGGACCAGCGGTTCCAGGGCATGAAGCAGGCGATGCAGAACGTCGGCCCGGAGGACGTCCAGCGCATCCAGGACATGCTTAAGGACCTGAACGCGCTGCTCGCCGCGCACGCCCAGGGCGCCGACACGCAGGAGCGGTTCCAGGACTTCATGCGCCGGCACGGCGAGTTCTTCCCGGAGGACCCGCAGAACGTGGAGGAGCTGATCGACGCGCTGGCGGCCCGTTCGGCGGCGGCGCAGCGGATGATGAACTCGATGACCGAGGAGCAGCGCCAAGAGCTGAACGCGTTGTCCCAGCAGGCCTTCGGCAACTCGGGCATCGGCTCCCAGCTGTCCGCGCTGGACTCGCTGCTGCAGGGCCTGCGGCCGGGCGAGGACTGGAACGGCGCGGCGCGCTTCCGGGGCAACCAGCCGCTGGGCCTGGGCGAGGGCGCGCAGGCGATGGCGGACCTGGCCGAGCTGGACGCGCTGGCCGAGCAGCTCTCCCAGTCCTACCCGGGAGCACGCCTGGAGGACATCGACGCGGAGGCCCTGGTCCGCCAGCTGGGGCCGGACGCGGGCGTGGACGCGCGCCGGCTGGCCGAGCTGGAACGCGAGCTGCGCCGGCAGAACCTGCTCGAACGCGCCCCGGACGGCTCGCTGCGGCTGACCCCGAAAGCGTTGCGGCGCCTGGGGGAGACCGCGCTGCGGGGCGTGATCGACAGCGTCCGGGCGCAGGGTCGGCGGGACAACACACTGGCCGGTGCGGCGGGCGAGCTGACCGGCAGCACCCGGCCGTGGCAGTTCGGCGACACCGAGCCGTGGAACGTGCCGCGCACGATCACCAACGCCGTGCTGCGGTCCGGCGTCGGCGAGATCCGGCTGGACGTGTCGGACGTGGAGGTCAGCGAGACCGAGCAGCGGTCGCGGGCGGCGGTCGCGCTGTGCGTGGACACGTCGTGGTCGATGGTGCAGGACGGCCGCTGGGTGCCGATGAAGCGCACCGCGCTGGCCCTGCACCACCTGGTGACCACCAGGTTCCGCACCGACGCGTTGCAGCTCATCACGTTCGGCCGGCACGCCGAGACCGTGGACATCGGTCAGCTCACCGCACTGGAGGGCGTCTGGGAACAGGGCACCAACCTGCACCACGCCCTGCTGCTCGCCGGCCGGCACCTGCGCCGCCACCCCGACGCCCAGCCCGTCGTGCTGGTGGTGACCGACGGCGAGCCCACCGCCCACCTGGAACCCGACGGCGAGGCCGAGTTCTACTACCCGCCGCTGCCGCGCACCATCGCGAAGACCATTGTGGAGGTCGACGGCCTGGCGCGGCTGGGCGCCGCGATCACCGTGTTCAAGCTCGGCGACGACCCGCGGCTCGCGCAGTTCGTCGACCTGGTGGCGCGGCGCAGCGGTGGGCGCGTGGTCGCACCCGGCGAGGACGGCCTGGGCGCGGCGGTGGTCAGCGACTACCTGAGGTCCCGCCGGCGGCGTTGACGCCGGTCCGGACGCGGTCGGCCGTCGGACCTGCTGCCGGGTCGGTACCAGCCTGCCCGGTGTCCGCCTGCGCTGGGTCCGCCTGGTCTGGCAGCCAGACCAGGTGCGGTGTCACGTCCTCGGCCAGGGAGAACAGGCGCAAGGCGGTTTCCGGGGTCTCCGTGCTGAGCCGGAAGCCGCCTTCGACGCAGAGCACCTCGGCGTGGTCGCCCAGGTCGATGCCCCAGGCGGCGATCCAGGCGTCCTCGCGCACCCGGTATTCCTCCACGATCGCGAACACCCGCGGGGCGTCGCGGGTGACCAGGTCGCGGAGGATCGCCGCGAACTCCTCCTTGCCGCACAACGGTTTCGCTTCGGCCGATCGTTGTGGGTGTTCGTCCAGCGCGTTCATTCGCCGCCTTCCTGTGGGGTGAGTACAGCCACGGTATTACTGTCATTAGGCAGTAGGAATTGCACGATCGGGTGTACTGCCGGGGCCTCGTACCGCCCGATACCTCTGGTGGGATCGGGAAGCGAAGACGAGAGGACCACTCGATGGCAGCCCAGCCGCCGCCGCTCGCGCGGCGCATCGAACTCGGGGCGCTGCTGCGCACCTACCGCGAACGGGCCGGCGTGGAACCCTCCGACGTGGCCGACGCGCTCGGCTGGTCGTACGTGCAGAAGGTCGGCCTGGTCGAGAGCGGCAAGCGGAAGCTCGCGGCGGTGGAGCTCACCGTGCTCGCGGAACTGCTGAACCTCGATGCCGACGAGCGCGCGAAGGTGGTCGAGCTGGGCAAGGTGGCCCGCAAGCGCGATCCCGGTCCCGCGTTCGTCGCCGACTGGGCGCAGACCTACGTCGCCCTCGAAACGGCGGCCGAGCACATCAAGGTGTTCGCCGAGGAACTGCTGCCGGGCCTGGTGCAGACCGAGGACTACGCCCGCGCGCTGTTGGCGCAGGGCGTCGCGTTGCAGCCCGACCAGGTGGAGGCGGCCGTCCGGCAGCGGACCGACCGGCAGCGGAGGCTGGTGGAACCGGGTGGGCCTCGGCTGACTGTCGTGCTCAGCGAGTCCGGCCTGCGGCGCCAGGTCGGCGATCGTGAGGTGATGCGCGGTCAGCTCACCCACCTCCGGCAGTTGGCCTCACGGCGGAACGTCTCCATCCAACTGCTGCCGTTCGAGTCCGGTGCCCACCTCGCGCTGGGCACCAGGTTCACCTTGATCCACATCGGGGATCCGGTCGTCACGTTCGCGTACGTCGAGGCTCTGACGGACTCCGAGATCTATGATCGTCCGCCGCACACCGAGGTCTATACACTGGCGTTCGATCGGGCCCAACGCGCGGCGCTGTCCCAGGCCAAATCCCTTGCGTGGCTTGATCACCTCATCGACGGGTTCGACCGGGTGGAGGCTTCACGCCGTGACGAGCGAGTGGCGCAAGAGCAGCCGTAGTCAGAACGGCGCCGACAACTGCGTCGAGGTCGTGAGCTCGCCGAGCAGGGCGGCGGTGCGTGACTCGAAGAACCCGGACGGGCCGGTGCTGGTGTTCGCGTCGGCGGAGTTCGCGGGATTCCTCAAGCACCTCAAGACCACCTGAGGTCCGTCGCCGAGGGTGGTGCAACCCGACACCGTCCGTGTTCCGTCTTGAAGCCGAGGACGGACCACGGAAGGGGTTGTGTGCTCGTGAACCGGGTCGGACCAGTAGTCGTGCTGTTGGCCGCGTTCGCGGTGGGCGGCTGCGCCACGTCGGAGATCGGGAAGGACGTGGGGCGACCGTCGTCCAGCCAGGAACCCTCGTTGTCGGCCACCGTCGGGACACCGGTGGACGACCCGGTGCTGGAGGCGGCGGCGAGCGGGTTGGGGCCGGTGCTGGAGGCCGGTTTCCCGGACACCTACTCGGGCCTGCGGCTGGACCAGGACAAGGGCGTCGTCGTCGTGTACCGGCTGCCGGACCCGGCGCTGGACGACGCGGCGCGTGCCGGGGCGCGGGGCGCGAAGCTGGAACTGGTGGACGCCAAGCACTCCCTGAAGGAGCTGCGCGAGGTCACCGACCGGATCTCCGCCGACGCCGAGCACTGGAAGAGCGAGGGCATCCAGGTCTCCACCTGGGGTCCGGCGGTGGACGGCTCGGCGGTGAACGTCACGACGGTCGCGGGCAGCGAGTCGGACCGGGCGGCGTTGGCCGCGCGGTACGGCGAGGACGTCATCCGCGTGTCGCGGGAAGACTTCCCGGTGCCCGCGCCGACGACGGAGTGACGTGGTCGGCGGGGAGGTTCCCGGCTAGTCGGGTCCGGTGTCGCGGTCGGTGGTCTTGGTGTCGCGGTCCGTCGAGGCCAGGGCGGTCTCGGTCGCGTCGTCCGGCGGCACGTGGCGCTTGCCCGGCTTGGTGAGGGAGAAGTGCGACTCGGCGCGCATCCGCTCCACCATGTGCGGGTAGTGCAGTTCGAACGCCGGGCGCTCGGACCGGATGCGGGGCAGTTCGGTGAAGTTGTGCCGGGGCGGTGGGCTGGACGTCGCCCACTCCAGCGAGTTGCCGTAGCCCCACGGGTCGTCGCGGCCGGCCGGGTCGCCGAAGCGGTAGCTGCGGAACACGTTCCACACGAACGGCAGGACCGACGCGCCGAGCAGGAACGCCCCGATGGTCGAGACTGTGTTCAGCGTGGTGAACCCGTCGGACGGCAGGTAGTCCGCGTACCGGCGCGGCATGCCGAGGTTGCCCAGCCAGTGCTGGAGCAGGAACGTCAGGTGGAAGCCGAGGAACGTGGTCCAGAAGTGCAGCTTGCCCAGCGGTTCGTTGAGCATCCGGCCGGTCATCTTGGGGAACCAGAAGTAGATGCCGGCGTAGGTGGCGAACACGATCGTGCCGAACAGCACGTAGTGGAAGTGCGCCACCACGAAGTACGTGTCGGTCACGTGGAAGTCCAGCGGCGGCGACGCGAGGATGATGCCGGTCAGGCCGCCCAGCAGGAACGTGATCAGGAAGCCGATGCTGAACAGCATCGGCGTCTCCAGGGTGATCGAGCCCCGCCACATGGTGCCGATCCAGTTGAAGAACTTGATGCCCGTGGGCACCGCGATCAGGAACGTCATCAGCGAGAAGAACGGCAGCAGCACCGCGCCCGTGGCGAACATGTGGTGCGCCCACACGGCCACCGACAGCGCCGCGATGGCGAACGTGGCGAAGACCAGTCCTTTGTAGCCGAACAGCGGTTTCCGGCTGAACACCGGGAAGATCTCGCTCACGATGCCGAAGAACGGCAGCGCCACGATGTAGACCTCGGGGTGGCCGAAGAACCAGAACAGGTGCTGCCAGAGGATCACGCCGCCGTTGGCCGGGTCGAACACGTGCGCGCCCAGGTGCCGGTCCGCCGCCAGCCCCAGCAGCGCGGCGGTCAGGATCGGGAACGCGATCAGGACCAGGATGCTGGTGACGAAGATGTTCCAGGTGAAGATCGGCATCCGGAACATGGTCATGCCGGGCGCCCGCAGGCAGCACACCGTGGTCACCATGTTGACCGCGCCCAGGATGGTACCCAGGCCGCCGACCGCCAGGCCCATGATCCACAGGTCCGCGCCGACACCGGGGGAGTGGACCGCGCTGGACAGCGGCGTGTAGGCCGTCCACCCGAAGTCCGCCGCGCCGCCGGGCGTGACGAAGCTGGACACCACCATCGTGCCGCCGAACAGGAACAGCCAGTACGAGAACGCGTTGAGCCTGGGGAACGCCACGTCCGGCGCGCCGATCTGCAACGGCAGGATGTAGTTGGCGAACCCGAACAGGATCGGCGTCGCGTACAGCAGCAGCATGATCGTGCCGTGCATGGTGAACAGCTGGTTGTACTGCTCGTTGGACAGGAACTGCAGGCCCGGCCGGGCCAGCTCGCCGCGGATGAGCAGCGCCATCAGGCCGCCGATCATGAAGAACGCGAACGACGTGCCCAGGTAGAGCAACCCGATCTGCTTCGGGTCGGTGGTCTTGAACAGGCCGAGCAGGACCGCGCCTCTGGACCGCCGTCCGGCCGCCCCCGGACGCGTGATCACGGGTTCCGGTTTGAGCGCGGTCATGACGGCCTCCCTCGTCCTGGCGACGTGAGCCACGACCATGGTCCACCCGCACGGGTGCGGCGGCAATCGCTCAGCCGGGGAGCTGTTCGGTCGGCTCGCCCCGTTCGGGTGCCCCGGCCGGCCGCGACAGCTGCTCGGACGAGCGTTCCAGGAACCTCAGCAGCTCGACCGGGAACGGCAGCACGAGGGTCGAGTTCTTCTCCGCCGCCACCTCGACGATGGTCTGGAGCAGCCGCAGCTGCAACGCGGCGGGCGTCTCGGCCATCTGCGCCGCCGCCTCGGACAGCTTCTTGGACGCCTGCAGCTCGCCGTCCGCGGTGATGATCCGGGCCCGCCGCTCCCGCTCCGCCTCCGCCTGCCGCGACATGGACCGCTTCATGCTCTCCGGCAGCGCCACGTCCTTGATCTCGACCCGGTCGATCTCGATGCCCCAGGACAGGGCCGGGTTGTCGATCATCAGCTCCAGGCCCTGGTTGAGCCGTTCCCGGTTGGACAGCAGGTCATCCAGCTCGCTCTTGCCGATGATGGACCGCAGCGAGGTCTGCGCCACCTGGAGCACGGCGAACCGGTAGTCCTCCACCGTGACCACGGCCCTGACCGGGTCGGTGACCTTGAAGTACACGACCGCGTCCACCCGGACCGTGACGTTGTCCCGGGTGATGCCGTCCTGCGCGGGGATCGGCAGCGTGACGATCTGGAGGTTCACCTTCTTGAGCCGGTCCACCCCCGGCACCACCAGGGTCAGCCCGGGCCCGCGCAGCGCCTGCCGCACCCGCCCGAACCGGAAGACGAGCCCCTGTTCGTACTGCTTGACGACGCGGGCGCCGGCCGCGAAGCCGAGCACGGCGATGCCGAGGAGGACGAGCACGACGTCGAGGACCATGGCGATCAACTCCCACGATCAGGGTACGCCGGGCATCCCGCCAGGCGGACGGCCACTTGGCCCCGAGAGTTAGGGTCGAACCCATGCAGACCTGGTCATCCACCCCTGTCCCGCGGGTCGCGGGCGAGCCGCGCCCGCTGCGGCTGTTCGACACGTCCACCGGCGAGGTACGCCCGACCGCCCCCGGTGACACCGCCAGGCTGTACGTCTGCGGCATCACGCCCTACGACGCGACCCACCTGGGTCACGCCGCGACCTACCTGACGTTCGACCTGGTCCACCGGGTGTGGCTGGACAACGGCCACGAGGTGCACTACGTCCAGAACGTCACCGACGTGGACGACCCGCTGCTGGAGCGCGCCGAGCGCGACCAGGACGACTGGGTGGTCCTGGGCATGCGCGAGACCGCCCTGTTCCGCGAGGACATGGTCGCGCTGCGGGTGCTGCCCCCGCGCGAGTACGTGGGCGCCGTGGAGGCTGTCCCCGAGGTGGTCGAGGCCGTGGCGAAGCTGCTCGCCGACGGCGCGGCGTACCGGGTGGACGACCCGGAGCACCCGGACGTCTACTTCGACCACTCGGCCACCGGCCACTTCGGCTACGAGTCGAACTACGACGTCGAGACCATGACGAAGTACTTCGCCGAACGCGGCGGCGACCCGGACCGCGCCGGCAAGCGCCACCCGCTGGACGCCCTGCTGTGGCGCGCCGCGCGCCCCGGCGAACCGTCGTGGCCGTCCGAGCTGGGCGCGGGCCGCCCCGGCTGGCACATCGAGTGCAGCGCCATCGCGCTGAACCGCCTCGGCGCCGGCTTCGACGTCCAGGGCGGCGGCTCCGACCTGATCTTCCCCCACCACGAGTTCAGCGCTGCGCACGCCGAAGCGCTGACCGGCGAGCACCCGTTCGCCCGGCACTACGTGCACGCGGGCATGATCGGCCTGGCCGGCGAGAAGATGTCCAAGTCGCGCGGCAACCTCGTCTTCGTGTCCAAGCTGAGGGCGCAGAAGGTGGACCCGAACGCGGTCCGCCTGGCCCTCTTCGCCGGCCACTACCGCACCGACCGCCCGTGGAGCGACGCCCTGCTCTCCGCGGCGCTGGACCGCCTGGCGACCTGGCGCCGGGCCGCGGCCCTGCGCTCCGGCCCGTCCGCCGAGGACACCGTCGGCAGGCTCCGCGACCACCTCGGCAACGACCTGGACACCCCGAGCGCACTGGCCGCCCTGGACGCGTGGGCGGCGCGAGCCCTGTCCACCGGCGGCACGGACGAGGCCGCTCCGAGGCGCTTCCGGGACGCCGTCGACGCGCTGCTGGGCGTGGAGCTCTAGGCAGCCGCGTCGCCGGCCCCGCGCACCGGGCGGTGGGGCCACCCCCGTGCCGGAGGTGGCCCCACCGTGGTGAGTGCTTCAGCAGGTCACGCGTCGATCGACCAGCTGTCGATGCGACCCGTGTCGATGGTCGCCTGGTCGCGGACGCGGAGCTTCCACGTACCGGTGGCCGTCTCCGAGGAGGCGTTCACCGAGAACGTCTTGCTGATGTTGTCCGCGCTGCCGCCTGCCCGGTTGTGCAGGTTGTAGACGGTGCCGTCCGGCGCCACCAGGTCGACGATCAGGTCGCCGATGTAGGTGTGCACGATGTTGACCGTCACCTGCGTGGTGGCCGAGGCGTTGCCCGCGCAGGTCAGGTCGATCGGGCTGTTGACGTCGCTGTTGTCGCCGATCGCCACGTCGGTGCCGTTGGTCACCGCGTCGCAGCCCGGTGTGCCGTCGCGCACGGTCCAGGTGAACGTGGCGGCGCCCTTCTTGCCCGCCGAGTCGGTCACCGAGACGTTCACCGTGCTGGTGCCCGGCGTGGTCGGCGTGCCGGTCACCCGGCCGGCCGCGTCACCGGTCAGGCCCGCCGGCAGGCCGGTGAACGCGAAGGTGTACGGCGGGGTGCCGCCGGTGGCCGTGACCTGGAGGTTGACGGCCTGGCCCACGGTGGTGGTCTGGTTGCCGGGGTTGTTGACGACCGGGTCGCTCGGCGCGTCGTTCTTGACGAACAGCAGCTTGTTCGCCGAACCGGTGCCCGGGTTGGTGATCTTGCCCGAGGTGGCCGCGGTCACCAGGGCGCTCTCGACCTGGGCCGGGGTGGCCGACGGGTTGGCCGAGACGTAGATCGCCGCCGCGCCCGCGACGTGCGGGGACGCCATCGAGGTGCCGCTGATGGTGTTGGTCGCGCTGTCGCTGGTGTGCCAGGCGGACGTGATGTCCTGGCCGGGCGCGAACAGGTCGGTGCAGGTGCCCCAGTTGGAGAACGACGCACGCGCGTCGGACCGGTTGGAGGCGTTGGTGCTGATCGCCTCGCGCACGCGGGCCGGCGAGTAGTTGCACGCGTTGGAGTTGTCGTTGCCCGACGCCACCGCGGTGGTGACGCCCGCCGCGACCAGGTTGCGCACCGCGGTGTCCGTCGCGGTGTCGGCGCTGCCACCGAGGCTCATGTTGGCCACGGCCGGCTTCACGGCGTTCTGGGCGACCCAGTTGACGCCGTTGACGACACCGGCGGACGTGCCGGAGCCCTGGCAGTTCAGCACCTTGACCGCGACCAGCTTGACTTCCTTGGCCACGCCGTACCGGGTGCCGCCGACCGTGCCCGCCACGTGCGTGCCGTGGCCGTGGCAGTCGGTGTTGTTGCTGTCCACCGTGTTGGTGCCCCAGGTGGCGCGACCGCCGAAGTCCTGGTGCGTGATCTTGATGCCGGTGTCGATCACGTACGCCCGGACGTTGCCCGCCCCGTTCGGGTACGTGTAGCTGTTGTCCAGCGGAAGGTTCTGCTGGTCGATGCGGTCCAGACCCCAGGACGGCGGGTTGGGCTGCACGCCCGTCGCCTTCACCGGCAGGTCGGCCTGCACGAAGTCGACGCGCGGGTCGGCCGCGACGCGGCGGGCCTGGGCGGCGGACATCGTGGCGTGGAAGCCGTTGAGCGCGTGCTGCCAGGTCGTGCGGACCTGGCCACCGTACTTGCCGACCAAGGCGTCGGCGGTGGACGCGGACAGCGCTCTCGGCGAGGCCGAGTCGCGCAGGGCCACGATGTACGAGCCGGGCACGGCGTCGGCGCGGTCCGCGCCGAGCACCTGGCCCTCGGCCGCCGCCACACCGGTGGTGCCGAGCGCCAGCGCGGCGGCCGACACCGCGGCCAGGCCGAGTATCGCCGTCCTTCTGATCAAGCGGACGTGTCCCATGAACGGGTACTCCCTCGGACAGGGTCGCCCGCCCGTCGCGGCGGGTGTGCCGGACGGGTGGGCTTGCAGGGATAGGGACGTTCGCGCGAACGGGTGGTGCTGGACCTGGTCCCCTGCATAGTCCGGACAAAATCCTCCGGCGAGTAGCGCCGTTAAGCGTAATCCCGTGTCACCTGGACCGCCCGTGAAGCCGGAAGCCCTGGTCAGAGGCGATTCAGTCAGGAGTTAAAGCGCTCGTCCCGGTACGCCCGCCAGCGCTCCAGCATGTCCGGCAGCTCGCGGTGGAAGAACTCGAAGAACGCCAGCGTCTCGCTGATCCGCCTCCCGGCGGGCGTTCGCGGGCCCAGCACGCTGACGCCCTCCTTGAGCGAGCCCTCCCAGCGGGCCAGCATCTGGTCGCGGCGGAAGATCGCCTCGTACCAGAGGTCTTCGTACACCCGGTACACGTCGCGGCGGGAGCCGGTCTCGCGTTCGCGGCTGACCAGGCTGACCTGGGTGAGGTAGCGGACCGCGCCGGAGACCGCGGCGGGCGACACCCGCAGCAGGTCGGCCAGTTCGGCGGCGGTGAGGCTGCCGTCGTCGCTGGCCAGCAGCGCGACGAACACCCGTGACGGCATCCGCGGCATGCCCGCCTCGGCGAGGGCCGAGGCGAAGCGCTCGATGAACCGCAGTACCGCCTGCTCGTCCCGCTCCACCACCTGGGTCACCGCCGCATCATCTCCTCCGGGCGTCTGGACGAGTCGGAGTTTATACGCTTCCTTAACTTCACGAGTTTGTGAATTCACTGTAACTTGGCCGGCATGAGCGATGCGATATCCGTGTCGGGCCTGGTCAAGACCTTCGGTCCGACGCGTGCACTGGACGGGTTGGACCTGACCGTCCGCACGGGTGAGGTGCACGGCTTCCTCGGCCCCAACGGGGCGGGCAAGTCGACCACCATCAGGGTCCTGCTGGGGCTGCTCCGCGCCGACGCGGGCGCGGCCACGCTGCTCGGCGGCGACCCGTGGCGCGACACCGCCGGCCTGCACCGCCGGCTGGCCTACGTGCCGGGTGACGTGAGCCTGTGGCCCAACCTGACCGGCGGCGAGGTCATCGACCTGCTCGGCCGGTTGCGCGGCGGCCTGGACGAGCGGCGGCGCAAGGACCTGCTCGACCGGTTCGAGCTGGACCCGCGCAAGAAGGGCCGCACCTACTCCAAGGGCAACCGGCAGAAGGTGGCCCTGGTCGCGGCGCTGGCCTCGGACGTGGAGCTGCTCATCCTGGACGAGCCGACCTCCGGGCTGGACCCGCTGATGGAGGCGGTGTTCCAGGAGGCGGTCAACGAGGAGCGCGGCAACCGCACCGTGCTGCTGTCCAGCCACATCCTGGCCGAGGTGGAAGCGCTCTGCGACCGGGTGAGCATCATCCGCAACGGCCGCACCGTGGAGACCGGCACGCTGGCCGACCTGCGGCACCTGACCCGCACCAGCGTGTCCGCCGAACTGGCGGTCGCGCCGAACGGCCTGGCGTCCCTGGCGGGCGTGCACGACCTGGTGGTCGACGGGCCGCGGGTGCGGTTCGAGGTGGACACCGACCACCTGGACGACGCCCTGCGCGCCCTGGTGTCGTCCGGCATCCGGTCGCTGACCAGCCGGCCGCCCACGCTGGAGGAGCTGTTCCTGCGCCACTACGAGGTGCCCGAGGCGGCGGTGAGGTCATGACCGCACTCGTCGGGACCGGTGCCCTGGTCCGGCTCGCGCTGCGTCGCGACCGGCTGCTGCTGCCGGTCTGGGTGCTGGGCCTGGTCGGGATCACGCTGTCCACCGCGTCCGGGATGTACGAGCTGTACGGCACGGAGGAGCTGCGGCAGCAGCTCGGTGCCACGGCGGGCGTCAACCCCGCCTTCCTGGCCATGCTCGGCCCGATTTACGACCACACCACCATCGGCGGCATCCTGGCCTGGCGGTGGGGCGTGTTCGGCGCGCTGCTCACCGGCCTGATGGCGATGTTCCTGGTCACCCGGCACACCAGGGCCGAGGAGGAGACCGGGCGGCTGGAGCTGATCGGCTCCACGGTGACCGGGCGGCACGCGCCACTGGCCGCCGCCGTCGCGGTGTCGGCCCTGGCGAGCCTGCTGATCGGCGTGCTGACCGGACTCGGCCTGACCGGGCTGGGCGAGCGGGCCGGTGGCGCGTTCGCGCTGGGGCTGGCGTTCACGGCCGTGGGCTGGGCGTTCACCGGGGTCGGCGCGGTGGCCGCGCAGCTCACCGAGAGCGCGCGGACCGCCAACGCGGTGTCCGGCGCGGTGCTGGGTGCGGCCTACCTGCTGCGGGCCGTCGGCGACGCGGCGGGCGACCAGGGGCCGACCTGGCTGACGTGGCTGTCGCCGATCGGTTGGCTGGAACAGGTGCGGGCGTTCGCGGACGACCGCTGGTGGGTGCTGCTGCTCCCGGTGGCGTTGTCCGCGCTGCTGGTGGGCGCGGCGTCCGCGCTGGTGACCCGGCGCGACCACGGCGGCGGTCTGCTGCCGACGCGGCTGGGTCCGGCCCGTGCTCCGGGATCGTTGGGCAGCGCGTTCGGTCTGGCCTGGCGGTTGCAGCGGGGGATGCTGCTGGGCTGGACGCTGGCCCTGTTCGCGCTCGGCGGCGTGTACGGGGCGGTCGCGCGCGGCGTCGAGCAGATGCTGGAGGCCAACCCGGCGCTGGAGAAGGTCATGGCCCAGATGGGTGGCTCCGGCGGGATCGTGGACGTCTACCTGGCGTCGATCGTCGGCATCGTCGGCCTGTTCAGCTCGATCTACGTGGTGCAGGCGACGTTGCGGCTGCGCACCGAGGAGACCGACTTCCGCGCCGAACCCGTGCTGGCCACGCCGGTCCGGCGGGTCTCCTGGGTGGCGAGCCACCTGGCGTTCGCCACCCTCGGCACGGCCGTGGTGCTGGCCGCCGCCGGACTGGGCGCCGGGCTGGTGCACGGCGCCCGCGTCGGTGACGTCGGCGGGCAGGTCGGGCGGCTGGTGGGTGCGGCGCTGGCGCACCTGCCGGCGGTGTGGGTCGTCGCGGGCATCGCGCTGGCGCTGTTCGGGCTGGTGCCCAAGCTGGTCATGGCGAGCTGGGCGGTGCTGGTGGTGTTCCTGGTGCTCGGCCAACTCGGTCCGGTGCTGGGACTGGACCAGTGGGCCATGGACCTGTCGCCGTTCACGCACATCCCGAAGCTGCCCGGCGCGGACCTGACCGCCACTCCGCTGGTGTGGCTGACGGTGACCGCTGTGGCGCTGATGGCCGTCGGGTTCGCGGGGTTCCGACGGCGGGACATCGGCTAGAAGCCTGAAAGAAAAGTTTCGAAAGGAACCTTTCAGGCGTACCGTCGGGGCATGGACCTTCCCCGGCCCCGACGGGTCTCCGATGTCGATGCGTTGAAAGCACTGGCCCACCCGCTGCGGGTGTCGTTGTTGCACCACCTCGTGGCGGTGGGCCCGCGCACGGCCAGCGAGTGCGCCGCCGAGGTCGGCTCGACGGCGTCGAACTGCAGCTGGCACCTCCGGCAACTGGCCAGGTTCGGTTTCGTCGACCGGGTCGAGGCGGGGGACGGGCGGGAACGGCCGTGGCGGGCCACCGAGGTCGGGTTCGACATCGGCGCGTTCTCCGAGGACCCGGCTGTGCGCACCCAGCAGGACGCGCTGGTCGCGTTGCAGCTCAACGAGGACAACCGGCTCGCCCAGCGCTTCCTGGACCGGCAGCACGACCTGCCCCGGGAATGGCTGCTCGCCACCGCCATGCACGGCTACACGGTCAACGTGACCGCCGAGGAGCTGACCGGGCTGCTCGGGATGATCGACGACATCCTGCGGCCCTACCTCGTACCGGTCCGCGCGGACGCACCCGAGGGTGCGCGGCCCGCCCACGTCGGCATCCGGGCGTTCCCGCGATGACCGGCCCGCTGCGGGTGCCGGCGTTCCGCCGGATGTGGATCGCCGGGTTCGTGTCCGAGATCGGCGACTGGGTCCTGATGGTCGCCTTGCCGGTGTACGTCTACCAGCTGACCGGGTCGGTGGGCTCGACCGCGACCACGTTCGTGGTGGCGCTGCTGCCCAGCCTGGCGCTGTCGCCGCTGGCCGGCGTGCTCGCCGACCGGTGGGACCGGCGCAAGCTCATGCTGTGCGTCAGCCTCGCGCAGGCGGTGGCCCTGTTACCGCTGCTCACCGGCGACCTGGTGGTGGTCAACGCGGTGATGGCCGTCCAGGCGGCGCTGGCGGCGCTGTTCGAACCCGCCAAGAACGCCCTGCTGCCGGAGCTGGTCGGACGCGACCAGGTGACGGCGGCGAACGGCCTGGTCGGGCTCAACAGCAACCTCGCGCGGCTGATCGGGGCGTCGCTCGGCGGGCTGGTGCTCGGGTGGTCCGGGCTGCCCGGCGTGCTGTGGGTCGACGTGGCGTCGTTCCTGGCCGCGGCGGTGCTGCTGGCCCGGCCCTTCGGGGTGGTCGACCGGTCGGGCGGTGCGCCGGTGCTCCGGGCGTGGCTGGACGGCCTGCGGGAGATCCGGGGTCCGTTGCGCGGCATGGTGGCCGTGGTGGGGCTGATGGCGTTGAGCCAGGGCATGTTCGTGGTGCTGTTCGTGGTGTTCGTGACCGAACGGCTCGGCGGTGCTGAGGCGGAAGTCGGCCTGTTGCGGGGCATCCAGGCCGTGGGCGGGCTCGCGGGTGGCTTGGTGGTCGGGTTGCTGGCGCGGCGGACGTCGGCGTGGTCGCTGCTCGGCTGGTCGGTCGTGGTGTTCTCGGTGATCGCGGCGGTGGGGTGGAACGGCCCGCACGTCACCACGGCGTTCGCGTTCTACCTGGTGACGTTCGCGTTGTGCGGTGCGCCGGGCGTGATCGCGGGGGCGGGGATGATGTCGGTGCTGCAACTGCACACCTCCGACGCGTCGCGGGGACGGGTGATGGCGACGTTCGGGAGCCTGTACGACGGGTTCCAGGCGTTGGGGATGGTGCTGGCGGGCGCGCTGGCCGTGCCGCTGGGGTTGACCGTGCTGCTCGACCTCCAGGCCGGGCTGTACCTGGTGGCCGGCGTGATCACCTTTCTGATCGGGTCCTCCGCGAGGTCGACGGCGAGCAGCGGTCGAGTCCGGCTTCGTGGGAGGGGCCCTAGCCGGCGGGCTTCTTCCTCCGCCACAGCAGACCGGGAGGAAGGAGCAGCACCAACGCGGCCGGGGTGAGGAAGGCCGTCATCGGGTTGAGGTGGTACAGCGGCACGAACGCCATCGGCGACGCCGCACCGCCGAGGAAGCGGAGCGACTGCAACACCGACACCGCCCCACCCCGGTTCCCGCCGTCGTCGCCGAGCACCAGGGCGTTCAACCCGACGATCATCGCCTGGCTGAACGCCCCCGACACCGCCCACAGCGCCCCGACCGCGACCAGGCTCGGCAACACCCCGATCAACGCGAGCAACACCGCCCCGACCGTCGTACCGAGCAGCACGCACCGCCGGGGCCCGACGCGGTCGATCATCCACCCGGTCAGCCGGGCGGCGACGATCCCGACCACCCCGAACCCGGTCAACACCAGCCCGCGCTCACCCGCGCCGAGCCCGAAGTCGTCCCCGAGCCTCAACGCGACCAGGAACGACACCCCGCCCAGGCACCCCCACCCGACGAACCCGACGGCGGCCAGCCGCAGCGTTTCAGGCCGCCACGCGCTGCGCAGCTTCGGCGGTTGCGCGCTCTTCGGGGGGTCGGCGGGCAACCCGGTGAGCGCCAGCAATGCGGCCACCACCGCCGCACCGACGAACGCCCACCGCCACGACGCCTCGGCCGCGAACCCGCCGACCAGCGGCGCGGACGTCTGCCCGACGGCCTGCATCGAGGCGAACATGCCCAAGGCGCGGCCCAGCCGTTCCTTCGGGGTCACGGCGGCGATGGCGGCCAGCAGCAGGGGAGTGGTGAAGGAGTTGGCAGCGCCTTGGAGCGCCCGTCCACCGATCAGGACCGGGAACGACCACGACACGGCGCACAGGACGGACGCGACGACGTAGACGACATACGCGATCCGAACCGTCCGCCGTGCGCCCCAGCGCTCGCCGAGCGTGCCGGACACCAGCATGAAGCCGGCGAACGGCAGGAGGTAACCGGTCAGCGTGGTCGCCGCGGTCCCGGCCGAGACCTGGAAGTCGCCCCCGATCTCGGGCAGGACGGACGAGGTCATCGCGCCACCGAACGGCCCGAGGAACCCGCCGGCGTACATACCGACCACCGCAAGCCGCCGAGCGCCCACCGACCACCCTCCGATCCCCGTGCCACTCTTTCACGAGCCGGTGCCGGGGCTTTCGGCACGAGTGCGTGCTTTCGGCCACTGCCGACGCAGTGCTCGGTGCGGCATTGTCGGTGGTGCCTGAGGTGCGGCGTTGTCTGTGGTGCCTGAGGTGCGGCGTTGTCTGTGGTGCCTGGAAGGATGAGCCCCAGGGGCGCTTCGGCGCGGATTGTCGGTGGTCCGTGGGACAATCGAAACCGGGGCCGGAGGCCAAGCCCGGAACCGGGGCCGGAGCCCAACCCGATGCGGCCTCCGGAGGCGTGCGGCCTCGAACGCGTCGTCGGAAAGCGGCCTCGAACGCGGCATCCGGAATCGGCCTTGCACGCGACGTCGGATGCGGGTCCGACGCGGTGGGTCGGGCGCGACGGGTCGGAGCGGTGGAGTCGGGCACAACGCGTCGCGCGCAACGGATCGGACGCGGTGTCGGACGCCGGTCGAATACGGTGCCGATGCCCGCCGGGGCTGTCAGATGCCCGTCGGTCCTCGGCCCGGACCCGGGCCGCGGCCCCGACGCCTCAGGTAGCGCTCGAACTCGGCCGCGATGGCGTCGCCGCTGGCCTCGGTGATCTGGATCTCCGCGTCGCCGCGCTCCTCCAGCGCCCGGACGTAGTTGCGCACGTCCTCGTCCTCGTCCGCCATCTCGCTGACGGTCCGCTCCCACTCCTCGGCCTGCTCGGGCAGCGCCCCCAGCGGCACCTCCACGTCCAGCACCTCTTCCACCCGGTGCAGCAGCGCCAAGGTGGCCTTGGGCGAAGGCGGCTGCGACACGTAGTGCGGCACGGCGGCCCAGAACGAGATCGCGGGCACGCCCGCCTGCACGCACAAGTCCTGGAACACGCCGACGATGCCGGTCGGCCCCTCGTAGCGGGAGCGCTCCAACCCGAACTTCGACGCCGCCGCCGCGTCGTAGGCCGTCCCGGTCACCGGCACCGGCCGGGTGTGCGGGGTGTCCATCAGCAGCGCGCCCAGCGTGACGACCGTCGTGATGCCGAGGTCCTCGATGTGGCCGAGCAGTTCACCGGCGAACTTGCGCCACCGCATGTTCGGCTCGATGCCGTGCACCAGTACCACGTCGGTGGACGAGCCGGGCGGACGGCAGACGGTGAGCCTCGTGGTCGGGAATTCCACCCGACGGGTGATGCCGTCCACCATGCGGACTGTGGGCCGCGTCACTTGGAAATCGTAGTAGTCATCAGGATCGATCTCCGCCAGCGGAGTGGCGTCCCAGGTGAGTTGCAGGTGCTCGATCGCCGTGCTGGCAGCGTCTCCAGCGTCGTTCCACCCCTCGAACGCCGCCACCATGATCGGGTTGGTGAGCGGTTTGCTGGGGTCGAAAGGGGTCTTGGCGGCCTGGTCCGGATCGGTCACCGGGTCAGACTACGACCCCCACCGCACACCCGACGCCGTAGGCTTGGCCCATGCCGGATCGTGTCTCCTCGCCCCTGCTGGACGCACTCGCCGACCGCGTGGTCGTGGCGGACGGTGCGATGGGCACAATGTTGCAGTCCGTCGACCTCAGCCTCGATGACTTCGCAGGTCACGAAGGCTGCAACGAGATCCTCAACGTGACCCGGCCCGATGTCGTCCGCCAGGTGCACCGCGGCTACCTGTCGGTAGGCGCGGACGCGGTCGAGACGAACACCTTCGGGGCCAACCTGGCGAACCTCGCCGAGTACGGCATCCAAGATCAGATCTTCGACCTCTCGCGGCGCGGCGCGGCGCTCGCCCGCGAGGTCGCCGACGAGTTCTCCGAGCCGGGCAAGCCCCGGTTCGTGCTCGGCTCGGTCGGCCCCGGCACGAAGCTGCCCACGCTCGGCCACGCCCCCTACGCCACGCTGCGCGACGCTTACGTCGAGCAGGTGCGGGGCATGCTGATCGGCGGCATCGACGCGGTGATCGTCGAGACGTCCCAGGACCTGCTCCAGACCAAGGCGTCGATCATCGGCGCCAAGCGCGCGATGGCCGCCGAGGGCATCCGGGTGCCGATCATCGCCCAGGTCACCGTCGAGACCACCGGCACGATGCTGCTCGGGTCGGAGATCGGCGCCGCGCTCACCGCGCTGGAGCCGCTGGGCATCGACCTGATCGGGCTGAACTGCGCCACCGGCCCGGCCGAGATGAGCGAGCACCTGCGCCAGCTGTCCAAGCACGCGCGCATCCCGCTGTCGGTGATGCCCAACGCCGGTCTGCCCGAACTCGGCCCGCGCGGCGCGGTGTACCCGCTCACCCCCGAGGAGCTGGCGGTCGCGCTGACCGGTTTCGTCACCGAGTTCGGCGCACGGCTCGTCGGCGGCTGTTGCGGCACCACCGCCGAACACGTCCGCCAGGTCGTCGAAGCCGTCCGCGAGATCGGCCCCAGCACCCGCCGTCCCCGCCCCGAGCCGGGCGTCTCGTCGCTCTACCAGGCCGTGCCGTTCCGCCAGGACGCCTCCGTGCTGATGATCGGCGAACGCACCAACGCCAACGGCTCCAAGGCGTTCCGCGAAGCGATGCTCGCCGGCAGGTTCGACGACTGCATCGAGATCGCCCGCGACCAGACCCGCGACGGCGCGCACCTGCTCGACCTCAACATCGACTACGTGGGCCGGGACGGCGCGGACGACATGAGGCAGCTGGCCGGCCGGCTGGCCACCGCGTCCACGCTGCCGATCATGCTCGACTCCACCGAGCCCGAGGTGCTCCAGGCGGGCCTGGAGTGCCTGGGCGGGCGCAGCGCGGTCAACTCGGTGAACTACGAGGACGGCGACGGCCCGGACTCCCGGTTCCAGCGGATCATGCGGCTGGTCTCCGAGCACGGCGCGGCGGTCGTCGGCCTGTGCATCGACGAGGAGGGCCAGGCCCGCACCGCCGAGTGGAAGGTGCGCGTCGCGACCCGCCTGATCGAGGACCTGACCAAGAACTGGGGCGTGCACACCAGCGACATCATCATCGACACCCTCACCTTCCCCATCTCCACGGGGCAGGAGGAGGTGCGCAAGGACGCGCTGGAGACGATCAGCGCGATCCGCGAGCTGAAGCGCCGGTACCCGGAGGTGCAGACGACGCTGGGCATCTCGAACGTGTCGTTCGGCCTCAACCCGGCCGCCCGGCAGGTGCTGAACTCGGTGTTCCTGCACGAGTGCGTGCAGGCGGGCCTGGACACCGCGATCGTGCACGCGTCGAAGATCGTCCCGATGGCGCGGATCCCCGACGAGCAGCGCGCGGTGGCGCTGGACCTGGTCTACGACCGCCGCCGCGAGGGCTACGACCCGTTGCAGAAGCTGATGGAGCTGTTCGAGGGCGTCAGCATGTCCTCCAGCCGCGCTTCGCGGGCCGAGGAGCTGGCGGCGCTGCCGCTGTTCGCGCGGCTGGAACGCCGGATCGTGGACGGCGAGCGCAACGGCCTGGAGGCCGACCTGGAGGAGGCGCTCCAGGAGCGCCCCGCGTTGCAGATCATCAACGACACCCTGCTGTCGGGCATGAAGACGGTCGGCGAGCTGTTCGGCTCCGGCCAGATGCAGCTGCCGTTCGTGCTCCAGTCCGCCGAGGTCATGAAGACCGCGGTGGCCTACCTGGAGCCGCACATGGAGCGCTCCGACGACGGCGGCAAGGGCCGGATCGTGCTCGCCACGGTCAAGGGCGACGTGCACGACATCGGCAAGAACCTGGTGGACATCATCCTGTCCAACAACGGTTACGAGGTCGTCAACATCGGCATCAAGCAGCCGATCAACGCCATCCTCGACGCCGCCGAGGAGCACCGCGCCGACGCCATCGGCATGTCCGGCCTGCTGGTCAAGTCCACGGTGATCATGAAGGAGAACCTGGAGGAGATGAACTCGCGCGGTGTCGCCGCGCGGTGGCCGGTGCTGCTCGGCGGCGCGGCCCTGACCAGGGCGTACGTCGAGAACGACCTGACCGAGATGTACCTGGGCGACGTCAAGTACGCGCGGGACGCGTTCGAGGGCCTGCGGCTGATGGACGCGATCATGGCCGTCAAGCGCGGCGAGGCCCCGGCGGTCGACCCGGAGGCGGAGCGCAAGACCGCCGAGCGCAAGGCCCGCCGCGAGCGGTCGCTGCGGATCGCCGCCGAGCGCAAGGCCGCGCAGGAGCAGCCGACCGAGGTCGGCCGTTCCGACGTGGCCGTGGACGTGCCGATCCCGACGCCGCCGTTCTGGGGCACCCGCGTGGTCAAGGGCGTGCCGCTGGGCGACTACGCGGCGATGCTGGACGAGCGCGCCACGTTCATGGGGCAGTGGGGTCTCAAGGGCTCGCGCGGCGACGGCCCCACCTACGAGGAGCTGGTGGAGACCGAGGGCCGGCCGCGCCTGCGGTACTGGCTGGACCGGCTGGCCACCGAGGGCGTGCTGGCGCACGCGGCGGTCGTGTACGGGTACTTCCCGTGCGTGTCCGAGGGCGACTCGCTGGTGGTGTTGCGGGAGCCGAAGCCCGACTCGCCGGAGCGGGTGCGGTTCACCTTCCCCCGGCAGAAGCGCGACCGGCGGCTGTGCCTGGCCGACTTCTGGCGGCCCCGCGAGTCCGGCGAGGTGGACGTGATCGCGTTCCACCTGGTCACCATGGGCCAGCCGATCGCGGACTACGCCAACGAGCTGTTCGCCAAGGACGCCTACCGGGAGTACCTGGAGGTGCACGGCTTGGGCGTGCAGCTGACCGAGGCGCTGGCCGAGTACTGGCACCGGCGCATCCGCGAGGAGCTGCGCTGGCCCGACGGCGCGTCGGTGTCGGCGGAGGACCCGGACGACGTGGAGGAGTTCTTCAAGCTCGGCTACCGGGGTGCCCGCTACTCGCTGGGCTACGGCGCGTGCCCGGACATGGACGACCGGGTCAAGGTCGTGGAGCTGCTGGAGCCGGGCCGGATCGGCGTGCAGCTGTCCGAGGAGCTGCAGCTGCACCCCGAGCAGTCCACCGACGCCTTCGTGGCCCACCACCCGGAGGCGAAGTACTTCAACGCGTGACCCGCGCCCGGTGGTTCGGGCGCCGGGGCCGGGTGGAACTGCGGGCGTTGAGCGTGGAGGGGGTTCGGTGAGCTTGGAAGCCGTGCTGTGGGACATGGACGGCACGCTGTTGGACTCGGAGAAGCTGTGGGACGTCCCGCTCTACGAGTTCGCGGAGAAGCTCGGCGGCACGTTGTCGCTGAGCACCCGGCAGGCAATGATCGGTTCCAACGTGGCGACCACGATGGCACTGCTGTTCACCGAAGTCGGCATCACGCCGACGGAGGACGAGACGGCGGACGGTGCGGCGTGGATCCTGCGGCGCACCGAGGAGCTGTTCCGGGCCGGGCTGCCGTGGCGACCCGGGGCGCAGGAGGCGCTGCGGTCGGTGCGGTCGTCCGGCGTGCCGATGGCGCTGGTGACGTCGACCGAGCGCGGCTTGACCGAGGTCGCCCTGGACACCATCGGCCGCGACCTGTTCGACGTGACCGTGTGCGGTGACGAGGTGGAGGGCCGCAACAAGCCCCTGCCCGACCCGTACCTGAAGGCGGCACGGCTGCTGGGCGTGGATGCTGCGGCGTGCGTCGCGATCGAGGACTCGCCGACCGGTGTGGCGTCGGCGGTCGCGGCGGGCTGCACGGTGCTCGTCGTGCCGTGCGACGTGTCGGTGCCGGCGGGGGAGCGACGCATCTTCCGCGAGTCGCTGGTGGGGGTCGACCTGGAGGCCCTCGCCGCGCTGCGGCAGGCAACCGGCTGATGCTGCCTGGCACTGCCTGCCTGCCTGCCTGGCACTGCCTGCCTGCCTGGCACTGCCTGCCTGCCTGGCACTGCCTGCCTGCCTGGCACTGCCTGCCTGGCACTGCCTGCCTGACGCTGCCGGGATGTGCCTGGTCCTGGGCGGGTGTGGACCCGCCCAGGACAGCGTCGATCAGGCGTCACCCGCGTGGCCGGTCAGGCACGGCAGGTCAGGCACCGAGAGCCGTGGCCTTGGCCTTGCTCCCGCTCCTGGTCCGCACGGCCGGATCGATCAGCAGGCCGAACACGACGCCGAGGCCGAGCCACAGGGTGGCCGTCTCGGCGAGCGACGCGAGCCGGAAGTCCCACAGGACGTTGCTCGGCATGTCCTCCGGAATCGCGTCCGGTGGTGCCGGGAACGCCAGCAGGATCACCGTGAAGCCCGCGATCACGGCCAGCGCGACCGCGGTGGACCGCACCGGACGGCTCAGGTGGCCGAGCCGGGACGCCAGGTAGCTCGCCCCGAACACGACGAGCAGGCCCGCCGCGATCACGCCCAGGTAGAGCACCGTGCGGTAGCCGACCGTGTTCGGGTCGCCGACCGCCGGCGGGTTCGCCGGGTACTTGATCGCGGGCAGCAGGGCTGCCGCCCCGAACACCGCCGCCGCCAGGGACACGCTCCGGCTGAACGGCGGCCGGTCGGTGAACCAGCGGCGTGAGCCGGCGTACGCGGTGGCGAACAGCGCGCCGACCGCCAGGCCGACGATCACCGCCGCCAGCACGCCGCCGACCAGCTGGGTGCCCCGGCCGAACAGTTCGCCGTGGTCGTGCCCACCCGGCTCGACCGGTTCGGTCGCCGCGCGGGCCTCTTCGACGGCCAGTGCGGCCCGGATCGGCACCTCCACCACGAAGAGACCGACCAGGCCCGCGAGAAGACCTGCGATGCCGCCTGCGCCCACTCCGCGCAGCAGCACGCTGCGGTAGCTGTTCACGGCCGGCCCTAGTGGCACGGGACGCCGAGCGCGTGCCGCCCGTCGTGGAAGAACTCGTGCAGCGACTCGGCGGCGTGGCCGATCGCGAGACCGTTCTCCTGGAGTACCAGCCAGGTCACCATCAGCGCGACGAGCGCGACGGCGTAGGCCCACCTGGGAATGGGGATGGAAAGGGGGTGCGCGGGGCTCGTCATGACGGCCTCCTCCATACCTCGTGGAAGGTCAACAACAACTCGTGCCGCAGCCGGTCTCCTGACTCCCGGATCGCTGCCGTCCCCGCGTCTTCCCAGCCGCACCGTGCGGCCAGTGACGTTCTCGGCGGGTTGGCTCCCCGGTCACAGTGGCGAGGACCGCGCCGGATTCCCACCGGCTTCCCGTCCACTGCGGCGGTGGAACCGTAAGTGCCCGCAACGCCCCGGCACAACCGACCAGACGAGTTGTCGTCCACCTCACCGACGGTTCACGCAGGGGTTTTCCCCGTCACCCCGAAGGCCACCCCGAACCCTCATCGAGCCGGCAACGGGCAGTCGCCACACGTCCCGCCCCCGTCGAGCCGGTAGTAGAGGCAGCAGCTGCGCCGCCGGAACACCACCTCGCCGGGGAACGGGATGAAGTCCCCGCACCCCCGCAACGGCGGATCACCCAACAACCGCGCCCCCAAGGCGAGGCAGTCGTCGGCCGACGCGACCCCACTACGACCGACCGTCCGCAATGCCCCGGCGATCGACGAAGCCGCATTGCCCCACAACAGCCCCCGCGCCACCGGCACCACGTCGCGGATCGCCTCCACCACCGGCTCCAACGACTCGGCGATACCCACCCCGGCCACCGGCTCGGCAACCCGGACCCGCAGCCCGTCCGCCCCGTACTGCCACCACACGTTGCCCGGCCGGATGTCCGGCGCGACCCCGCCCACGGCGTGTGCCGCGACCGTCGGACAAAGCAGCCGCGCCGTGTAGCTGAGGAAGAACAGCGAGGCGGCGACCCGAGCCTCCCCGGTCAGGTACCGCTCGCCGATCGCCTTCAAAGTGCCCGGCAACGCGGATCCGTCGAGCAGGGCACTGCCGGGCTGCCACCCCTCGCCGGCGGTGGTGCCCGGCTCGGGACGACCCACATCGAGGGCGAAGAACGGACTGAGACCACGGACCTGGCGCAAGGTGGCCAGCACTCGGACGAAGTCGGACACGTGGCTAGTCTGCCGCCGTGGACGCACTGGGGTTGGGCCTGACCCTCGGCTTGGCGGCAAGCATCAGCCCCGGCCCGCTGTTGGTGCTGGTGGTGACCTCGGCGCTGCGCTCGGGATGGCGCGCCGGCGCACTGGCCGCCTGCGCCCCGCTGCTGTCGGACGCGGTGGTGGTCGCCGCGACCCTGCTGCTGCTCGACCGCCTGCCGGCGAGCGTTCTGGGGGTGCTCGGTGTGGTCGGCGCGGTGTTCGTGGTGTGGACCGGCGCGCAAACCATCCGCGACGCCCGATCCGCCTCCGTGGGCACCACCGCTACTCATTTCGGCGGCACGGACGTGACCGCCGGCAGGAGCCACGGTGGCGCGGCCGGAGACGGCGGGTCAATCGGAGATGGCGCGGTTCGAGACGGCGGGTCAGTCGGCGATGGCGCGGCTGGGAAGGACGCCGGGGATGGCCCGGCGGGAGGTGGCCCGGCGGGAGGTGGCCCGGCGGGAGGTGGCCCGGCGGGAGGTGGCCAGGCCGGGCACGGTGTGGTCGGCGATGGCGGGAACACAGGCGGTGAAGTCGGCTCCGGCTCCGGCTCCGGGAAGGGGCGGGGCGGTGCCGGCGATCGCCGTTCCGCTGCCGGCGGTAGCGGTCGGGGTTCCGGGGATGCGTCGGCGTTGCGGCGTGCGGTGGCGGTGAACCTGCTCAGTCCACACCCCTGGTTGGCGTGGGCCACGGCTCTGGGGCCGCTGGTCATCGCCACCTGGCGCGGGTCGCCAGGGGCCGGGGTGGCGTTGTTGGTCGGCTTCTACCTGACGTTGGTCGGCGGCAAGGTCGTCATCGCGCTGCTCGTCGCCCGTGGGCGTCGGCGGCTCGGCGACGTGGGCTACCGCCGTGCGTTGACCTGTGCCGGTGTGTTGCTGGTGCTCGCGGGGGTTGCGCTCGGGGTCGAGTTCGCCGGTTACGGCATGTAGAACGTGATCAGGTCGCTGCGCACCGGTGGGAAGAGCGTGTGCATCAGCTCGGCGTTCGGACCGGGGTAGACGTCCGGGCACCTGGCCGTCAGGCCGCGCAGCCCATGAGGGCCGAACAGCAGAGAGGCCGGCATGTCCGGCGCTACACCCGCCCCGCCTGCCGCTCCGGGAGCCTGCATGGTGCCACCGGTGGTGATGGGACCTACCTCGCCGCACTTGAACGGCATGCGGACGTGTGAACGGTAGAACGACACGACGGCCTCGCCCTCCGCGTCGGCGAAGGACGACTCGGCCAGCCGTCGGCCGAACACCGGTCGGAGGTGCTCCAGCAGGGCCACCGGGTCGGCGATTCGTACGTAGTACGAGTTCGCGTCGTCCGGCGCTGGGCCGAGGAACGGTTCCAGCGCGTCGCCGGCCACGGTGCCCGGGCGCTCGTTGACCGACGTCGCCCCGGTGTGGGCGAGCAGCGCGTGCGCGGCGGCGGCGTCCACCGCTGCCACCTCGCACAACCGCACGCCTTCGTCCGGCGGTGTCGAACGGCCGGTGCCGACGGGATCGCCGTCGCGTTCCACCAGCCATTGCGTGCTGCCGTCACGGGCCACCAGCCAGCGCCACAGCGCGGTCGAGTGCGGCATCCGCAGGTCCGCGCGTGACTGCTCCGCGTCCTGAAGACGTGCCATCGCCGGGATGTCGTCGACCGTGGCCTCGCGAACCGTGTCGCTGCCGGCCGGTGCTGTGTTGGCTGGTGCTGTGTTGGCCGGCGGCGTGCCGACCACCGGCCGCGCCGGGGCGATCGGGATCGCGTAGGTGTACCCGAACAGCCGGTAGAAGTAGGGGATACCGAGCATCACGTTCACCAGCTGCCCGCGCGCCGCCGACCGTTCGTGCGCCCAGCCCATCAGCGCGCGGACCAGCCCGCGTCCCTCGTAGTCGCGGTCGGTGGCGACCAGCTCCACCTGGCCGGCCGGAACCTCGACGCCGCTCAGGACCAACGTCTCGTCCAGCAGGGTCGCGGTGGAGACCACTCGATCGCCGTCCACGACGACCGCGCACGCCTCCCACCCGGCGTCCGGGTCGTCTACCACCAGCCGGTGGTCCACCGCGTCCTCCGGCTCGCCCCGATCGGCCAGCAAGGCGCCGATCTGGTCGAGGTCCCGTGGTTCAGCGGTGCGCAGCACCAACCCGTCGGGCAACGTCATCAGTGCAGTGTCGGCGGTCCTCCTCTCCTCGTGCCACCGGATTTCCGGTGGCGATCCATTGGTCGCCGAACTGATTTGGCGGACTCGCCCGGGTGTCGCACAATCCCGCCCATGTCCTGGCTGCCGTCCGACTACGTCCACCCCGCCCGTGTCGATCTCGGCACGGGCCACCATTTGAGGCCGATCCGCGAGTCCGACGTGGACCTCGACTATCCGGCCGTCATGGGGTCGCAGGAGCGGCTGTGGTCGATCTTCGGCGAGAAGTGGCACTGGCCGCCCACGACCATGACGTACGAGGAGGACCGCGTCGACCTCGCCCGTCACGAACGGGAAGCCGAGGCGCACCAGTCGTTCAACTACGCGCTGTTCGACGGCGACGAGACCGCCCTGCTCGGCTGCGTCTACATCGACCCGGCCGAGGACGCGCTCATCACGTGGTGGGTTGTGGACGAGTACGTCGGCACCGAACTCGAACGCGCGCTGGACGCCTTCGTCCCCGAGTGGATCGCCCGCGACTGGCCGTTCACCAGCCCTCGGTTCGGGCTCTGAACCTCGCTGCTCATCCCTGCGGGAGGTCTCGCGGGTCGCCGAACCACCTCCTCAGCGACTCGGCGAGTTCCCCGAGGTGCCCGCCTGCCCACGCCACGTAACCGTCCGGCCTGACCAGGACCGCGTCGGCGGGTGCGGCGGGGGTTGTGGTGGTGTGGATGTCCACCCGGTCGGTCCACGGTGCGGCGGCGCGGCGCACGTCGGCGCGGTCGGCGAAGTCGAGCAGCAACGGGCGGCCGGTCCGGGCCAGGTGGGCGAAGGTCGTGTTGCCCGTCAGCGGCAGGTCGGGCATCCAGCGGCCGGTCAGCAGGTGGGTCGAACTGCCCATGTCGTAGACCGTGTCGGCACCGGACATCAGATCGGAGATGCGTCGGACCGCCGTGTCGTCTTGCAGTAGTTCGGTGAGGACTTCGCGGAGCGCCGTGGTGTTGGGACCTTCGGCCAGCAGCGCGGTCTGGGCTCGGCTGTGGGTGATGACGCGTCGGCCCACCGGGCGGCGTTCCGAGTTGTAGGTGTCGAGCAGGCCGGGCGGGGCCCAGCCGTTGATCTGCGCGGCCAGTTTCCAGCCCAGGTTGATCGCGTCCTGGAGGCCCAGGTTCAGGCCGGGACCGCCCACTCCGGAGTGGACGTGCGCGGCGTCGCCGACCAGGAGGACCCGACCCTCGCGGTAGCGGTCGGCCAGGCGGGAGTTCGTGCCCTCGGCTCGGCGGTTGAGCGCTGCGGGCTGCCCGTTGCACGGTTCGCTCATCGGCAGGTCGATGCCGAGGACGCGTTTCGCCGCTTCGCGCAGTTCGTCGAGTGGCATCTCGTCGGTGTCGGTCAGGCCGGACCGCCCCCACTCGATCATCGCGATGCGGTAGATGCCGGGCTGGAACATGCCGAACGCGAAGACGCCGTGCTCGGTGCGGTGGAAGGTGCCCGGCCACAGCACGCCCATGCCGGGGATGTCGAGTTGACCGGTGGAGTGGTCGGCGACCGGCTCGTGGATCACCACCTGGCCGGTGCGGTGGGTGAAGCCGTCGTCGGTGATGCCGGGGAAGCCGATGCCGGCGCGTTTGCGGACCACGCTGTGGCCGCCGTCGGCTCCCACCACATAACGCGCGGTGAGCTCGTACCCGCCGTCGGGGCCGGAGACGTCCAGTGTCACGTGGTCTTCGTGCCGGGTCAGGTCCTTGACCTGGTGGCCGCGCCGGACCGGTACGCCGGCGTGGTTCTCCAGCACCTCTTCGAGCCTTCGTTGCGGGACCGGCAGGATGAACAGCGCGTTGTCGTCCAGCGTGGCCATCTCCAGCGGGAGTGCGCCGAACTGGAAGAACGGGGCCGGTTGCGGTGGGGCGGGACTGCCGGTGACGGCTTCGTGCAGGCCTCGGTAGTGCAGCGCCTGCACGACCCGGCCGACCAGGCCGTTGGCCTTCGGCAGCGTGGCGCGTCCCGGCAGGGCTTCGAGCACGGTCGGGCGGACGCCGGCGAGCCGCAGTTCGTTGGCGAGCATCAGGCCGTTGGGGCCTGCTCCGACGATGACGACGTCGGTATCCATGGTGTCTCCTTCGGGCATGGCTGAATAAGCCCCACGTGGTGGGGACCGGTTGTGGTCGTTCAAGGGCGTGACTGGGCAAGCCCCCTCGGTGGCGGGGCTGCGATGGGTTGTCGAGGCGTCGTCGAACAAGCCCTGGGTGTCAGGGCCGGGGTTCGGGTGGTCGGTGGGTGATCAGGCTGTGGGCAGTCGGACCGTGAGCGGTCGGACCGTCAGTGGTCGGGCTGCAAGCGGTCGGGCTGTGGGTGTCAGGCTGTAGCGGTCGGGTTGTGATCGGTCGGTTCGTGGGTGGTCAGGCTGTCGATGGCTCCGGGAGGCCGGCGGCCACCTGGGTCAGCGCCTCGCGCACTAGGTCGCCCAGCGGGCCCGGTGGGTCGGCGGTGAGCCACTGGTCGGTGGCCACCTCGATGGCCGCGCCGACCGCTGCCGCCACCAGCCTGGGGTAGATGTCGGCTCTCACGTCTGTTCGGGTGCGTTCGGCGATGGCCTCGGCCAGTTCGCGCTCGATCATCGAACTGGCCCGGAGGAACTCGCCGATCAGCGCCGGCTCGCTGGTCATCAGCCGGACTCCGGCTGTCCACTCCGGGTCCGGCAGTGTGCCGCCGGTGTCGTACTGGGCCAGCGCGGCCTCCAGGATCGACTCCCAGAGGGATTCCGTCCGCGGGCGGCGGCGGACCTGCTCCGCCAGGTGGCGCCCGCGGTCGACGTGGCGGGAGGTGATCGCCTCGGCCTTGCTGGAGAAGTAGTTGTTGAACGTGCGGGGTGACACACCCGCCGCGGCGGCGATGTCCTCCACCAGGACGTTGTCCAGGCCGCGCTCGACCGCCAACCGGAGGGCCGCCCAGCTCAGTGCCCGGCGGGTCTCCAGCTTTTTGCGTTCGCGCAAGCCCATTCGGTCGTCCATGTGATCAAGGTACTGGAAAGGTGCGGGACCCGCAAGTTTTCGGGGCACGCAAGTTCGGGTCGGCTGGCGGCCGCCGTTCGGGGGATGCGAGGATCAGACCCCGTGAAGACCTTCGACGAGCTGTTCGCCGAGCTGAGCGAACGCGCACGCACCCGCCCTGAGGGCTCCGCGACCGCAGCGGCGTTGGCGGCGGGGGTCCATGCGCAGGGCAAGAAGGTGCTGGAGGAGGCCGGCGAGGTGTGGATCGCCGCCGAGCACGAGTCCGACGAGCGGCTGGCCGAAGAGGTCTCCCAACTGCTGTACCGCGTGCAGGTGCTGATGCTCGGCCGGGGCCTCACCCTCGAAGACGTCTACAAGCACCTGTGACCCGTGGCCGGAGTGCTCAGCGGGTTCGTGCCGATCTGGGTGCTCACGGTCATCGGGTTCCTCGCCGCCCGCACGAACGTGCTGGGGGAACGGGCCGAAGCGGTGCTCGGCAGGTTCGCGTTCTACCTGGCCATGCCCGCCGTGCTGTTCACGATGCTGCTGGACAGCGAGCCGGGGGCGTTGGCGAATCGGGGCGTCCTGGCGTTCGTGATCAGCACGTTCGTCGTGGGGACGATCGGCCTGGTGCTGTTCGGGAAGGTGTTCCGGCGGGAGCTGCCCGACCGGGCCCTCGGGGCGATGGCGGGCGCGTACGTGAACTCCGGCAACCTCGGCATCCCGGTCGCGGTCGGCGTCCTGGGTGACTCGTCGTTCATGGTGGCCGTGCTGCTGTTCCAGCCGGTGATCGTGATGCCGATGGTGCTCGCGGCGGTCGAGGTCGGCTCCGGGCGGCGTGGCGGCAGCTTGCGCACCCTGGCCACGCTGCCGGTGCGCAACCCGATCATCCTGGGTTCGCTGCTGGGCGTCGTGGTGGGCGCGACCGGTTGGCGTCCACCCCGGCTTGTGCTGGAACCGTTGGAGGCACTGGGTTCCGCTGGTGTCCCCACGGCGCTGGTGGTGCTGGGCATGTCGCTCAACGCCATGCGTGCGCCCGATCGGGACGGCCGTGTGGAAGTCAGCGTGACGGTCGTCCTGAAGCTGCTGCTGCACCCGTTGGTGACGTTCCTGGCGTGCCTGGCGCTCGGTGTCGACGGTCCGTTGCGCCTCGCGGCCGTCGTGTGCGCGGCCTTGCCGACGGCGCAGAACGTGTACGTGCTGGCCAGGCAGTACCGCCCGGACGCCCGGCTGCCGCGTGACGCCGTGCTCGTCTCCACCGCCCTGTCGATGGTGACGCTGTCAGTCGTGGCGGTGCTGCTCCAGTAGGGCCAGCACCTCGGCGTCCGTGGTCTGGTCGAACCGCCGGTAGAACCGCCCCACCGACCGGAAGTCGACCCGTTCGTGCGGGCACACCACCAGGTCGGCCTCGGTCCCGAGGTGGCGCAGGGATTGCGTCGCGCCCACCGGAACGGCCAGGACGAGCCGCCGCGGACCGGCTTCGCGGGCCTCTCGCAGCGCGGCGCGCGCGGTGACGCCGGTGGCCAGACCGTCGTCCACGATCAGCACGTCCCGGCCGGTCACCCGGACCGCGCGGCCGGACCGGTAGACGTCGAGGCGACGTCGGGCCTCCCGCCGCTCCGCCTCGCAGGTGCTCGACAGGTCTTCCGGTGTCAAGCCCGAGGTGCGCAACGCGTGCGCGTCGAAGATCGGCTCGCCGCCCGCCGTGACGGCACCGACGCCGAACTCGGGGTGGCCGGGTGCGCCGATCTTGCGCGCCACCGCCACGTCCAGCTCCGCGCCCAAGGACAGCGCCACCTCGTGCGCCACCGGGAGTCCGCCCCGTGCCAAGCCCAGGACCAGCGGATCGACCCAGACGCCAGTCTCCAGCGCCTCGGCGAGCACCCGGCCGGCGGCGGTCCGATCCGCGAACTTCATCACCCCATCGTGGCCCCGGCTCAGCGCTCCCGCACGAACAACGACTGGGCGGTACGACCCACCGGTCCGTGTTCGTCGTGCAGCACGCTGCCCGCCACACCGACGCCCGCCGGCCCGATCACCGTCCCGGCGTCCAGCGCGAACCACTCGCCGACCGGCTCGCGGTGCAGGTGCACGGACAGGTCGGTGTTGATCGCGTACCACTTGGAGATGTCCAGCCTGCTCGACACCCCGCTCGCCGAGTCCGCGACGGTGAACAGCCGTTGCAGCACCGTGGCTTCCTCGCCGTCGACCACCTGCACCCTCGGCCGCACCCACACCGCCGCGTCGCCGGGCGTGAAGACGCCACCGGACACCGAGCGCCACTCCATCGCGGCCAGGTAGCCGCACTGCCAGTCCTCCGGGATGGCCATCGGTGCACAGACTTGAGGCGGCACCAGCGGCTCGCCCTCGCCGGACGACGCGACCGCCGATGTGTCCCCGCCGACGATCCGCCACGCCCGCGCCCGCAGCACGGCACGCCCGTCGTGGCACAGCTCCGCCGACAGCAGCTCCACCGAACGCCCCGGCCGGTCCAGCGCCGCCGACACCGTCAGCTCCGCCACCGGGACCGGGCCGAGCACCTCGAACGTGACCCGGGACAGCACCGTCCCGGGGCGCGGCGAGGTCAGTTCCAGTGCCCGGACCAGGAGCGCCGAGGGCGGCCCGAGGTGTTGGTGTTCGCTGGTCCACGGCCCCGCGGTGTGCTCGGTGGACGCGAACCGGCCCTCGTCCAGCCGCTCGTAGAACGCCGCCATCAATCCGCCCGGTCCAGCGCCGTCTCCTGCCCCGCGTCCGGCTCCGGCCACCCCGGGTACGGCGGGGGTGTGCCGTCGAACGCCGGGCACAGCGCCTTGTGGTCGCAGTAGTCGCACAGCCGGCTCGGGTTCGGCCGGAAGTCACCCGACCTCGCCGCCCGCAGGATGGCGTCCCAGATCGCTTCCAGGGTCCGCTCGAACCGGCTCAGCTCGGCCTCGTCCGGGGTGTAGGCCAGCGCCTGCCGGTCGGCCAGGTACATCAGCCGGAGCTGGCGCGGCACCGCACCGCGCAGCCGCCACAGCACCAGCGCGTAGAACTTCATCTGGAACAGGGCCTTGGCCTCGCCGACCTCGCGGGGCGCCGCGCCGGTCTTGTAGTCCACGACCCGGATCTCGCCGGTCGGGGCCACGTCCACCCGGTCGACGTAGCCGCGCAGCAGCACGCCCGACGGCAGTTCCCACTCCACCAGCAGCTCGCGGGCGTCGGCGTCGAACCGGCGCGGGTCCTCCAGCCCGAAGTAGCCGTCCAGCAGGCTTTCGGCGGAGGCCAGCCAGTCGGTCTGCTCGGACTCCTCGGCGCCGGCGAACAGGTCGGCGAACTCCGGGCGCTCGGCGCGCACCCGGTCCCAGGCCGGGGCGACGAGTTCACGGGCGCGCTCGGGCACGCGTTCGGCGGCGGGGAGGCCGAACAGGTCCTCCAGGACGGCGTGCACGACGGTGCCGCGGACCTGCGCTCTGGTCGGCTTCTCCGGCAGCCGGTCGACCGCCCGGAAGCGGTACAGCAGCGGGCACTGCTTGAAGTCGCCCGCGCGGGAGGGCGACAGCGCGGGCCTGCGAACAGGGCGCTCGGTGATCGTCGGCACTGCCATACCCGGAACGATAGGGCAGACCCCCGACAAGATCGGGATGGTCGGGCCGGGCGCAGTCGGGCGAGGCCGCTGTCCGGTCGGGCACATCCGGGTGGGAATCGCCTGGGCAGGGCGGGGCAGAGGTCCCCTCTCGGGCTGGCCCCCTGCGTTCAACCAACCATGGGGGACCGACAGGGGCGGCTGGGTGCTGAGACCTCGCTGAGAGTCGGACGGCGGGGGAAGGGGGTGCGAGCGGGGTGCGGCCGGTGTGTCCGGGTGTGTCCGGGTGTGGCCGGGTGTGGCCGGGTGTGTCACAGCGTCAACACACGTCAGCCCATAGGCTCCCGACGTGGTGACCAAGGAGAGCTGGCGACGGCAGGTCGGTCGGGACGGTGGGCTGCCGCTGTTCCGCGCCGCCGGGATCCCGGTGCTGCTCGCGCCCTCCTGGTGGCTCGGCTCGGCGGCCATCGTGGTGCTCTACGCCCCGCTGGTCGAACGGATCGCGCCCGGCACCGACGGGTTGACCGGGGTGCTGCTCGCGGCGACGTTCGCGGTCTTCCTCGGCCTCTCGGTGCTGGCCCACGAACTCGGGCACAGCCTGGTGGCGTTGCGGCTCGGGTTGCCGGTGCGCCGGCTCCGGCTGTTCCTGCTCGGCGGGGTGTCCGAGGTCATGCGCACGCCGACCAGACCCGCGCACGAAGGGATGATCGCCGCCGCCGGGCCGATCGTGTCGATCGTGCTGGCGGGGATGTTCTCGCTGGGCGCCATGGCGATCCCGCATCCCGACGCCGTGTGGCTGCTGATCGCGCAGACGGCGTTCGCCAACGCCGCGGTCGCCGTGTTCAACCTGCTGCCCGGCCTGCCGCTGGACGGCGGGCGGATCCTGCGGGCAGGGGTCTGGGCGGCCACGGGACGGCGTTCGGCGGGCACCAAGGCCGCCGTGGTCGGTGGCGGGGTCGTGGCCGCGCTGCTGGTGGTGTGGGCGATCTGGGGCGTGCTGGAAGGCAGCGAGGACCGCTGGATCAGGTTCGGCGTGTGCCTGCTGACCGCGTGGTTCGTGGTGGCGGGTGCCCGTGGCGAGCTGGCGGCCGAGCGCAAGCGCGCCTGGCCGGACGGGTTGACGCTGAGCGAGCTGGTCCGGCCGGTGCTCCAACTGCCCGCCGAGAGCCCCGTCTCGGGTGCCCTCACGGCGTCGGCCGGCCGGGGTGTGGTGCTGGTGCGGGCGGACGGCGTCGCGGCCGGCCTGCTGGACCGGGACCTGGCGCGACGGCTGGCGTCGACCTCGCCGCACGCGCCCGCCGAGCAGGCCGCCGTGCCGATCCGGCCGGAGACCGTGCTGCTGGAGACCGAGACCGGCGACGAGGTCTTCGAACGCGTCCACGGCACCACCGCCGGCGAGTACCTGGTGGTGGACCTGGAGGGACGTCCCGCCGGTGTGCTGCGGCGGGCGGACCTCAAGGCCGCTCTGGACCGCCGCTGAGCAGCCCGGCGTCCTGCGCCAGGATCGCCGCCTGCACCCGTGACCGCAGGTCCAGCTTCGTCAGCACGCGCGACACGTGCGTCTTCACGGTCGTCTCGCCGATGTGCAGCTTTCGCCCGATCTGGTGATTCGACAGGCCTTCGCCGAGACACCGCAGCACTTCCACCTCGCGGTCGGTCAACGCGTCCAGCGACACCGGGCGGGCCTTCGGCGCGGCGGACGCGAACTCGCGCATCAGCCGCCGCGTCACGCTCGGCGCGAGCACCCCGTCACCCGCCGCGACCTGCCGCACCGCGTCCACCAGGGCCGGGGCCTCCACCGACTTGAGCAGGAAGCCCGCCGCACCCGCCCGCAGCGCCCCGTGCACGTATTCGTCCAGGTCGAACGTGGTCAGCACCAGCACCTGGGACACGCCGGCCAGCTGCCGGGTCGCCTCGATGCCGTCCGTGCCGGGCATCCGGATGTCCATCAGCACCACGTCCGGGCGCAGCTCACGGGCCAGCCGCACGGCCGCCGCGCCGTCCGCCGCCTCGCCCACCACCTCGATGCCCTCCGCGCCGCCCAGGATCATCACCAGGCCCGCGCGGATCGCGGCGTGGTCGTCGGCCACCAGCACCGTGGTCACAGCGGCAGCTCCGCCCGGACCAGCCAGTCGTCGCCGTCGCGGCCCGCCGTGAACGTCCCGCCGACCGCGTGCGCGCGTTCCGCCATGCTCACCAACCCCGTCCCCGTTCCTCCCGCCGATCCGCGCGCCACGTTCCGCACGACCACCACCAGCCGCCTGACCTGCCGTTCCACTCGCACCGAGGCCGACGAACCGTACTTCAGCGCGTTCGTCAACGCCTCTTGCAGGATCCGGTACGCGGCGAGGTCCACCGCCACTGGCAGCCCGTCCACGTCGTCCACGACGAACTCCACCGCCAGGCCGCCCGCGCGCGCCGAGTCGACCAGCCGGCCCGCGTCGGCCAGCCGTACGGTGACCGGCTCGTCCACCGCGTCGTCGGCCCGCAGCACGTCGATCATGGTGCGCATCTCCGCCAGCGACCGCACGCTGTTCTCCCGCACCGACCGCAGGACCGTCCGCACGGTCTCCGAGTCGGCCGGCATGGACAGCACCGCCTCGGACTGGATCGCGATCGCCGACAGGTGTCCGGCGATGACGTCGTGCAGGTCGCGGGCCATCCGGTTGCGTTCCGCGTCGACCGCCGCCCGCCGGTCCAGCTCCGCGATCCGGGCCACCTGCTCGGCGCTCTCGCGGTGCTGCCGGATGTTCGTCGCCCACCACACCGGCGCGCAGACCAGCGAGAACATCTGCAACCCGGCGTAGAGGGACTCCCGCCAGTCGCCGAGCACCGCCAAGGTCAGCGTCAGGCCGAGGGTGGCCAGCGCGACGACGCCGATCAGCGCCCGGTGCAGCCGGCGCGGGCCGTCCATCGACACCACGAACAGCACGTCGATGAACACCATGATCACGGGCAGGCTGAGCCCGCGCGTCAGGTCGAGCAGCGCCGCCGTCGTGGCCAGCACCAGGGCGAACACCGGGGCGCTGCGGCGGAACACCGTCCCGACGCAGGCCAGGGCCAGGACCGCCAGGCGCGTCCCGATGGTCGTCGGCCGGTCGTCGCCGCCGAACACCAGGTCCAGTTTGAGCTGGTAGATCAGCATCCCGACGGCGAAGAAGCCGACCGCGATGAGCACCTCGCGGTTCTTCGGGCGGATCTCCACCCCCGAATGACAGCACATCGCCGTCGCGCCGGGCGTCCTACGAAGTGATGACGCGCGGTCGATCCGCCCGCCGACGCGCCGCACCCCCTCCGACCAGCACGATCCATCTGTGGCTGAACCGCTGGTTGTGCTCATCGTGGCTTGTGAGATCGGTTTCTGGGTCGTGCTCGGCTCGGGGTTGTTCGCGCGGTACGTGCTGCGGCTGCCGAAGGTGGGCGCGGCGCTGCTCGTGTGCACGCCGCTGGTGGACGTGGTGCTGCTGGTGGCCACCGTCTTCGACTTGCGATCGGGGGGTGAGGCGAAGGCGGTGCACGGCCTCGCGGCGATCTACCTCGGGGCCAGCATCGCGTTCGGGCACAGCATGCTGCGTTGGGCCGACCAGCGGTTCGCCCACCGCTTCGCGGGCGGTCCGCCGCCGGTGAAGCCGCCCAAGCACGGCAGCGCGCGGGTGCGCCACGAGTGGCGCGAGTGGGGCAAGTTCGTGATCGCCTGGGGCATCGCCTGCACGGTGATGCTGCTGCTCATGTACGTCGTGAGCACCCCGGAGCGCACTCAGGTGCTGTGGGGGCAGATGTCGGGGATGAGTGTCGTCGGCGTGATCTGGCTGGTGACCGGCCCCCTCTACTACTCCGTCAAGGAGGCCGCCGGGCAGGTCACCGGGAGGGGGGAACGGGATGCGTGAAGTCCTGGGGATCATCATGCTGGTACCGCAGGGACTGGTGCCGTTGGTGCTGATGGCGCTGGACGTGGACAGCAAGAGCTGGTTCGTCGTGATGCACCTGCCGCCATGGGCGCAGCTGCCCGGCGCGATCGCGTTCACGGTCGTCGGCGCGGTGCTGACGGCGTCCGGGATCCGTGCGGAACGAGGCCGCTGAGCTGCGCCGCCGGGCCTTCTGCGACCATCGTGCGCTGTTGTCCGCAGGATTTGTCCAGGAGGTTCGCCGCGGTGAGCACCGCCAGTGGTCCGTTCCAGCCCGGAGACCGGGTGCAGTTGACCGACCCGAAGGGACGGCACTACACGATCGTGCTCGAACCGGGCAAGGAGTACCACACCCATCGCGGCGCTCTGTCGCACGACCGGCTGATCGGAGAGCCCGAGGGCTCCGTGGTGACGTCGGTGGGCGGCACGTCGTTCCTGGCGCTGCGGCCCCTGCTCGCCGACTACGTGCTGTCCATGCCGCGCGGCGCCCAGGTGATCTACCCCAAGGACGCGGCGCAGATCGTGATGTACGGCGACGTGTTCCCCGGTGCGCGGGTGCTGGAGGCCGGTGCAGGGTCGGGCGCGCTGACCTGCTCGCTGCTGCGCGCGGTGGGGGAGAAGGGCAGCGTCACGTCCTACGAGGTGCGCCAGGACCACGCCGACCACGCGATCCGGAACGTCGAGCAGTTCTTCGGCGACCGGCCCGGCAACTGGTCGCTCACCGTGGGTGACGTGGTCGACCACGAGGGTGAGGTCGACCGGGTGATCTTGGACATGCTCGCCCCGTGGGACGTGCTGCCGGCCGTGGCCCGCAGCCTCATCCCCGGCGGCGTGCTGGTGGTCTACGTGGCCACCACCACCCAGCTGTCGAAGGTCACCGAGGCGATCCGCGAACAGCAGCACTGGACCGAGCCGCACGCGTGGGAGACGCTGGTCCGCCCGTGGCACGTGGTCGGTCTCGCGGTGCGCCCGGAACACCGCATGATCGGGCACACGGCGTTCCTGCTGACCACCCGCAGACTCGCCGACGGCGTCACCCCGCCGAGGCCCCAGCGCCGCCCGTCCAAGGGCTGAAACCAGGCCTGAGCAGCGGGAACGGCCCGTGTCGCGAGTGCGGCACGGGCCGTTCCCGGCGACTCACTTCTTCTTCTCGCAGGCGACCCAGCCGTTGTCCGTCTTGATGAACGGGATCTTGTTGCTGTCGTCGTCCTTCAGCATGCTCTTGAGCTCCTCGGGCACACCTTCGAGCTTGATCGAGAAGTCGGCCTCGGCGTGCGTGTCGTCCTTCTCCTGCACGCCGTTGACCTTGGCGACGATCTTGATGTTCTTCGCCGCCTCCTGCATCTGCTTGGCCTTCTCCTTCATCGCCGGAGGCATGGATTCCAGGTTCTTCTCGATCTCCTTGCTGATCGAGTCGGGGTCGAACGCCTTCTTCAGGTCGTCGATCTCCTTCTGGTCCTCCGCGCAGGTCAGCGAGCTGAGCTTGGCGTAGTCCTTGTTCGTCATGGCGGTGGCGAAGCTCTCCGCCGCGTCCTTCGCCGTGCCGTTGCCGCCACCACCGAGGGTGAGCAGCAGGACGACCACGACGCCGATCACCAGGACGCCGCCGCCCGCCAGGATCCAGGGCAGCGGGCTCTTCTTGCGCGGCGCGCCGTAGGGATCACCGAAACCACCCGGTTGGCCGTAACCGGGCTGGTTGAACTGGCCGGGCTGACCGTAGGGCTGCTGGCCGTAACCGGGCTGTCCCGGCTGCCCCGGCGGCGGGAAACCACCCGGAGGCGGGCCGTAGCCCGGCTGCTGCTGCCCACCCTGTGGGAAACCCGGAGGTGGCGGTGGGTACCCGCCGGGCTGCTGGCCGTACCCCGGCTGCGGGCCGGGTTGGCCTGGTTGTTGGCCAAACGGGCCCGGCTGCGGACCGTGGGAACCCGGCTGCTGCGGCGGGACGGACATCACGTTCTCCTAGAACTTTCCGCTGGTGGCAGTGGACACTGCCCGGAACACGCAAGTGTGACTTCGTAGTTGGACGCACGGTAGCGGGTGGGAGGTTCCACCAGACACCGAGATGGAGCAGTTCATCCGGCCGAGCGGGGGGATGTGTGATCACACGACCCTCGGGAACCCGACGGGTGGCCGCTTTTGTCGGTGATCGCCGGTACCGTTGTCGTACGAACACGGGAGGAGGGTGCCGACATGCAGCACGGTCATCCCGGCAGCCAGCCCGATGAGGGCGGCGAGCTGAACAAGGGCAACAACTCTGGTGAGCTGACAGCGCAGATCAGGTTCCTGGAGGACGAGATCGCGTTGCTGCGCCGCAAGTTGACGGAATCCCCACGACACGTCCGCCTGCTGGAGCAGAGGTTGGCGGAGGCGACGGAGCGCGTCAGCCAACTGACCGAGCGCAACACGAAGCTCATCGACACCCTTCGAGAAGCACGGAGCCAGCTCCTCGCGCTGCGCGAGGAAGTGGACCGCCTGGCCCAGCCACCCAGCGGGTACGGCGTGTTCCTGGCGCGGTTCGAGGACGGCACGGTGGACGTGTTCACCTCCGGCCGTCGCATGCGGGTCTCGGTGTCCCCGGCGGTCGAGGCGCCGTCGCTGGTGCTGGGCCAGTCGGTGCGGCTCAACGAGGCGCTGACCGTCGTCGAGGGCGGCGACTTCGAGCGGACCGGCGAGGTCTGCACGTTGCGCGAGGTGCTGGAATCGCAGGAGGACGCGTCGATCGGTCGGGCCCTGGTCGTGGGTCACGCCGACGAGGAGCGCGTCGTCTGGCTGGCACAGCCGCTGATGGACTCGCCGCTCAAGGCGGGTGACTCGCTGCTGGTCGACTCGAAGGCGGGCTTCGCCTACGAGCGGGTGCCGAAGGCCGAGGTCGAGGACCTCGTGCTGGAGGAGGTCCCGGACGTCAAGTACGAGGACATCGGCGGTCTGGGCAGGCAGATCGAGCAGATCCGCGACGCGGTGGAGCTGCCGTTCCTGCACGCCGACCTGTTCCGCGAATACAAGCTGCGCCCGCCCAAGGGCGTGCTGCTGTACGGCCCTCCCGGCTGTGGCAAGACCCTCATCGCGAAGGCGGTGGCCAACTCCCTGGCCAAGCAGGTCGCGTCCGCGCGCGGCGACGACCACCGCGAGGCCAAGAGCTACTTCCTCAACATCAAGGGCCCGGAGCTGCTCAACAAGTTCGTCGGCGAGACCGAGCGGCACATCCGGCTGATCTTCCAGCGGGCCCGCGAGAAGGCGTCCGAGGGCACCCCGGTGATCGTGTTCTTCGACGAGATGGACTCGATCTTCCGGACCCGCGGCAGCGGCGTCTCGTCGGACGTGGAGACCACGATCGTCCCCCAGCTCCTCAGCGAGATCGACGGCGTCGAGGGCCTGGAGAACGTCATCGTGATCGGCGCGTCCAACCGCGAGGACATGATCGACCCGGCGATCCTCCGCCCGGGCCGACTGGACGTGAAGATCAAGATCGAGCGCCCGGACGCGGAGGGCGCGAAGGACATCTTCAACAAGTACCTGACCCCCGACCTGCCGATCCACGCCGACGACCTGGCGGAGTTCGGCGGCGACCCGTCGGCCTGCATCGACGGCATGGTGCAGCACACCGTCGAGCGCATGTACGAGGAGTCGGAGGAGAACCGCTTCCTGGAGGTTACCTACGCCAACGGTGACAAGGAGGTCCTGTACTTCCGGGACTTCAACTCGGGCGCGATGATCCAGAACATCGTGGACCGGGCCAAGAAGGCGGCCATCAAGAGCCTGCTGGACACCAAGCAGCCAGGCCTGTCGGTGCGGCACCTGCTCGACGCGATCGTGGACGAGTTCGCGGAGAACGAGGACCTGCCGAACACGACGAACCCGGACGACTGGGCCCGCATCTCCGGCAAGAAGGGCGAACGGATCGTCTACATCCGAACGCTCGTCACCGGCAAGAACCAGGAATCCGGCCGAGCCATAGACACCGCGACCAACACCGGCCAGTACCTCTAGCCGACACCGCACACCCGGAAGCCCCGCCCACCCACGTGGGCGGGGCTTCCGCTCGCAACCGATCCACACCTCGCGACACCGCCCACGGCCTGCACGCCCCGCATACCCCCGCCCACGGCCTGCGCCCTCGCACACCCCTGCCCCAGGGCCTGCGCGCCCCCGCGCACACTCCTGCCCTGCGTGTCATCCCCGTATGGCCTGCCCGCAGGGAACCGCATGTGTCAAGGGCAGATCGAACCCGCGACCACCGCACCCGCTCCACGATCTGCCCTTGACTCATGTGGTTGTCTTTGACCTGGCCATACGGGGATGACACGCAGACCACCGCCCTCCAAAGCTCGAAGAGCTTTGCAGGGCTCCTGTGGAGATCCTTGGCGGCCTGCCCGTCCGGCGAGGACGCTTTTCAAGCGATGCCCCATCCGGCGAGACCCCGATCTCGACAGACTGACCACATGACAGATCTGACCGCCGAACTCGTGGTCGATGGTCGCGCACCGCAGACTCCGGTCCTCGCCCCGAACGGCCGCCTGCTCTGCTACGCCCTCGCCCCTACCAGCCGGACCGGCACCCACCTCGACACCGAACTCTGGCTCGCCAGCACCGACCCCACCAACACCCCCGCCCCAGACACCGCATCACGCCGAGTGACTGCAGACACCTCGACGGAGTCGCAACCACGCTGGTCTGCTGACTCGGACACCCTGTTCTTCCTGTCCGACCGGGCCGATCGCGGTACTCCGCAGGTGCACAAACTCACCCTCACCGACGGCACGACAACGGCATTGACCAGCTGGCGCGCCGGCGTCACCGGCCACGTGCCGCTCGCCGACCCCAACCTGCTCGCTCTACTCGCCGAGGATGAACCTGCCGAGCAGGAGGCGCGCTTCACCGACGACCGTGACGACGCCATCGTCGTCGGCGAATGCGAACCTCGTGCCCGGTTGCGTCTGCTCGATCTGAGCACGGGCCGGGTCACCACCCCTGACGTGTTCAGTGACCGGCACGTCGTAGAACTGCGGCAACGTCCCGACGGCGGCCCACTTGCCGTGCTGACCCAGGCCGGCGCCGACAACGACTACGGCCCGCGCACCGGCCGACTGCACTTGTTCGACCTCACAAGCGGGACCGCGGTGGACCTCGGACCGGCCGGCGTCGAAGCACACTCTCTGGCCTGGTGGCCGGACGAGGACGGTTGGCACCTCGGTTACATCGCACTCACGCCACCGGGTCTGCAGGCCGGCACCGCCGTGTTCGACCTGGCCGTTGACAGCCGCGTCCTGCGCAACCGGACTTCCGGTCTCCCGATGTGCCCCACCGAACTGCGCCAGACCGGTGCCGCCCCACTGGTCGTGTTCGCCAACGGCCTGAACACGACCCTGGCCCGGCTCGACCCCATCGGACCGACGACGTTGTCGCAGCACCCCGGACGCCTCGACGACCTCACCACCACCCCTACCGGCGAGGTGATCGCGGCACTGACCGGCACCCGCTACGAACCCGCGAACGTGCACGTCGGACCACCGGTCGGGCCACTGCGGAAGATCACCGACACCCGTCCGGAACTAAAAGGCATCACCTTCGGCACCCAGCGACCGCTGGCGTACCGCGCCGCCGACGGCCTCGATCTGGACGGCCTGCTCGTGCTGCCGGTCGGCAGAACCGCGTCGGACGGCCCGTTCCCTCTGGTCACGATCCCGCACGGAGGCCCGTACGACCGCTACGCCGATCGTTGCCAGCTGTTCTGGTTCCCCAGCGCGCAGTGGCTGGCCGCCGCCGGCTACGCGGTGTTCCTGCCCAACCCGCGCGGCGGCGAGGGCCACGGCCACCAGTTCGCCGCCCGCGTCGCCGGCAGGGTCGGGCAGGAGGAATGGACCGACATCCTGACCGGCATCGACCTGCTCATCACCGAGGGCATCGCCGACCCCGATCGGCTGGGCATCGCCGGCTGGAGCCACGGCGGGTTCATGTCCGCCTGGGCCGTCGGCCAGACCGACAGGTTCCGCGCCGCGCTGGTCGGCGCCGGCGTCGTCGACTGGGGAATGCTCGCCGCGACCGGGGAGAACGGCCAGTTCGAGGCCGCGCTCGGCGGCAGCACCGGCTGGTCGGGCATCGGTCCGCACCCGCATGACGCGGTCAGCCCGATCTCGTTCGCAAGCCGCATCCGCACGCCGGTGCTCATCCTGCACGGCGCCGAAGACACCAACGTGCCGCTCGGCCAGGCCGTGTACCTCCACCGGGCGCTGCGCCACTTCGGCGTCGAGCACGAGTTCGTGATCTACCCCAGGGAAGGCCACTCGATCCGGGAACGCGCCCACCAACTCGACGTCATGCGCCGGACCCGTGCCTGGTTCGATCGCCGGCTCCGGCCCTGAAGGCATCGGCCGCAGCCGGATCCGGGATCACACATTAGGCGTCACCAACCCCGCCTCGTACGCGGCAATCACCAACTGCGCCCGATCCCGAGCCTGGAGCTTGTGCAACAACCGCCCGATGTGGGTCTTCACCGTCCCCACCGACAGGTGCAACTCCTGCGTGATCTCCGTGTTCGACAACCCCCGCGCGATCAAACCCAGAACCTCCCGCTCCCGCTCGGTGACCCCCTCCAACCGCCCCGGCCCCTCCGGCCTGAGACCCTCCCGCCGGAGGCCCTCCCGCCCCGGAACCCGCCCCCAGGCCGCTCCCCAACCGTCCCGCCGCTCCGGCGCTCGTGAGAACTCCGCGATCAACCGCCGCGTCACCGACGGCGACAACAACCCGTCCCCGGCCGCCACCACCCGAACGGCGGCCAGCAGCTCCACCGGCGGCGTGTCCTTCAGCAAGAACCCGCTCGCCCCGGCCCGCAACGCCGAGTACACGTACTCGTCCAGGTCGAACGTGGTCAGGATCAACACCCGAGCCGCCGAGAACGACGCGATCTCCCGGGTGGCCGCGATCCCGTCCATGCCCGGCATCCGAACGTCCATCAGCACCACGTCGGGCGATGTCTGCCGCACCACGGACACCGCCGCGGCCCCGTCCCCGGCTTCACCCACCACCCGCAGGTCCGGCGCCGAGTCCACCAGCACCCGGAAGCTGCCCCGCAACAACGCCTGGTCGTCCACGACCACCACGTCGATCATGCGAACGGCACCTCGGCCGCCACCCGGAACCCGCCACCACCCATCGGCCCGGCCACGAACGTGCCCCCGTACACCGCCACCCGCTCCCGCATCCCGATCAACCCGTGCCCACCGCCCTCGCCACCACTGCCGCCTCCGCCCAACACCCGCTCACCCGGCCCGTCATCGGTCACGGAGATCCGCACCGAGGTGTCGCCGACCTCCACCACCACCGAGCACCGCGCCGGCGCGGCGTGCTTGACCACGTTCGTCACCGACTCCTGCACGATCCGGAACACCGTCAACCCCACCCCGTCGGGCAACGCGCCACCCGACACCGACAACGTCACCGGCACCCCCGCCAGCGAAGCCCGCTCCACCAGACCCGGCAGGTCCCCGATCCCCGGCATCGGTTCGAGCTCCACCGCCGAATCCTCCGAGCGCAGCACCCCCAGCAACCGCCGCATCTCGATCAAGGTGCTCCGGCTGGTCGTCTCGATCACCTGCAACGCCTCCTGGGCCTGCTCGGGCTGCGCCGCCGCCACGTGGTTCGCGATCCCCGCCTTCACCGTGATCAACGACAGGCTGTGCGCCACCACGTCGTGCAGTTCACGAGCGATCCGCAGCCGCTCGTCGGCGACCGCCCGCGACGCCTGCTCGGCCACCGCCCGCTCGGCGTAGGCCCGCCGCACCCGTGTGGACCGCCCCAACGCCCAAGCCGCGCTGATCAAGATCACCACAGCCGTCGCCAGCCCGATGTCGTCCGGCCAGGGCTCGCCGACGAAGACCGCCACCACGGCCGTGACCAGGGAGAAGATCAACGCTCCCACGGCCCGCCCACGGGGCAGGTTCGCGGCGACCATGTACATCGCGAACGCCGTGGGCGCATAGGGCTCCAGGGTGATGTGCGAAGCGGTGGCGAGGTTCTGTGCCGTCACCACGACCAGCAACACCGTCAACGGCCACCTGCGCCGCGCCGCCAAAGGCAGGCCGACCAGTGCCGCCAGCGCGTACCCGAACCACAACGGCACCGTGCTCGCCTCGGCGAACCCGGTGTATGTCAACGTCACCGCGATACCCGCGAGCACGTCGAGCGCGAACAGGTAAGCGGTGGGCAGCCACCTGGCGAAACGCGATCTCACGCCCGAACGGTAGCCGGCCCCCGCCCGGACGGCATCGGACCGTGGTCCGATGTCCACAGCAGACCGTCGTCCGATCCCCGGAACCGCCGGACCGACCACTCTCGTCCAGGTGATCGAAGTACGCGAACTCACCAAGCGCTACGGCACCGCCAGAGCGGTCGACGGACTGACCTTCGAGGTCAAGCCCGGCTACGTGGCGGGCTTCCTGGGCCCCAACGGCGCGGGCAAGTCCACCACCATGCGCGCCATCCTCGGCCTGGACCGCCCGACCAGCGGCGAAGCCCTGGTCAACGGCCGCCACTACGCCGAGATCAAGAACCCGATGCACCACGTGGGTGCACTCATCGACGCGGGCGCGGTGCACGGTGGCCGCAGCGCGTACGACCACCTGCACGTGCTGGCCCGCAGCAACGGCATCGGCCCGAAGCGGGTCGTCCACACGCTCGAACAGGTGGGTCTCGCCGGCGTCGCGCGCCGCCGCGTGGGCACCCTCTCGCTGGGCATGAAGCAACGCCTCGGCGTCGCCGCCGCCCTCCTCGGCGACCCCGGCGTGCTCCTGTTCGACGAGCCGGTGAACGGCCTGGACCCGGAGGGCATCCGCTGGATCCGCCACCTGATGCGCGACCTCGCCGCCGAAGGCCGCACGGTCCTGGTGTCGAGCCACCTGATGAGCGAGATGGCGCTGACCGCCGACCGGGTGGTCGTGATCGGCCGGGGCAAGCTGATCCTGGAAGCGTCCATGCAGGACCTGAGCGACCGCTTCCAGCGCGACGTCCTCGTCCGCACGGCGCACCGCACCGAGCTGACCCGGGCACTGGAGCGCTCCGGCGCCACGGTCCGCCAGGAGGACGGCGCGCTGGCCGTACAGGGCATCACCGCGCACGACATCGGCGAAATCGCGGCACACCAACGCATCCCGGTGCACGAGCTGACACCCCGCAGCGCGTCCCTCGAAGACGCCTACCTGGAACTGACCGACGACAGCGTGGAGTACCGGACCGAGGAGACAGCCCGATGACCGACGTGCTCGTCTCGGAGTTCCTCAAGCTCCGCACCGTGCGTTCCACCACCTACCTCCTGCTCTCCCTGGTCCTCACGCTGGCCGCCGGCGCGCTGGTCTCGTACCTGATGACCGCCGACTACGACGTGCAGCCACCCGACGTGCAGGTCCGCTTCGGGGCGGCCGACCCGGGCATGGTGGTGCTGCCGTTCGGCCAGTTCGTGCTCGGTGTGCTGGGCGCGTTGGCGGTGACCTCCGAGTACGGCAGCGGCATGATCCGGACCGCCCTGGTGTCGGTGCCGAGGCGGAAGTCGTTCCTGCTGGCCAAGACCGCCGTCGTCGGAGGGGTGTCGGCGGTCGTGGGCGCGGCCATCACGCTGCTCGCCTACGCCGCCGGCGAGCTGATCACGGGCGACCGCCCCAAGCCGATCTCGGCCTACGACTCGTTCGCCGAAGCGGCGCCGACCCTGCTGGCCAACACCGCGTCGCTGACCCTCCTGGGTCTGTTCGGCCTGGGGCTGGGCTTCCTGCTCCGCTCCACGGCGGGCGTGCTGGTGACGTTGTGCGGCTTGCTGTTCGTGATCCCCGGCATCTCCCTGCTGCTGCCGTCGCCGTGGGACGACCGGGTGTACTCGGTGATGCTGCCGGTGCTCGCGCCGCAACTGGCGGGCGAGTTGGCGGACCCGCCGCTGTCGCCGGCGGCGGCGGCCCTGGTGATGGTCGCGTACCTGGTGTCCGTCCTGGGCGGCGGCATGGTGGCGCTGCTGCGCCGGGACGCCTGAGTCTCTTGACGGACGCGGAGCGTGGTCGTTAAAGTCCGGCCGGATAGTAAGGAAAGTTTCCTGACTAATTCCGCCGCCTTGACGGAAGGGGAAAGCCGAATGGCCAAGCTCCGGATCGCGCTGGCCTTGGCGGCCACGCTCGTGCTTCCCGGCGTACTGGTGGGTGCGGCACAGGCAGCACCCGCCGACGAGGTGACCGCGGCGGCGATGCCGGCCGGCTCGCCCGCCGCGGTCAACGGCCAACTGCGGGTGTGCGGCGTCAAGCTGTGCAACCAGTACGGCAAGGTCATCCAGCTCCGCGGCATGAGCACCCACGGCATCCAGTGGTACTCGAAGTGCATCAAGACCGCGTCGCTCGACGCGCTGGCGGACGACTGGAAGGCCGACGTCCTGCGCATCTCGATGTACATCCAGGACGACGGGTACGAGAGCAACCCGCGCAAGTTCACCGACATGGTGCACGGCTACATCGAGGAAGCCACCAAGCGCGGCATGTACGCCCTGGTCGACTGGCACCAGCTCGACCCCGGCGACCCCAACCACAACACCTCTCACGCCAAGAAGTTCTTCAAGGAGATCGCCAACCGGCACAAGAACAAGACCAACATCATCTACGACATCGCCAACGAGCCCAACGAGGTGTCCTGGTCGCGCGTGAAGTCCTACGCCGAGCAGGTCATCCCGGTGATCCGCGCCGAGGACTCCGACAGCCTGGTGCTGGTCGGCACGCACGGGTGGTCCACCTTCGGGCACTCCGACGGCAAGGACCCGCAGGAAGTGGTCAAGAACAAGGTGTCCGCGCAGAACATCATGTACACCTTCCACTTCTACGCGGCAGACCACGGCAGTGACTACCTGAACGTCCTGTCGAAGGTGTCCGACCAGGTGCCGGTCTTCGTCACCGAGTTCGGCACCCAGGAGGCCTCCGGCGACGGCCCGAACGACTTCACCCAGTCGCAGAAGTACATCGACCTGATGAACTCGAAGAAGATCAGCTGGGTGAACTGGAACTTCTCCGACGACAAGCGCTCCGGCGCGGTGTTCAAGCAGGGCACGTGCTCCGGCAGCTCGTTCGCCGGCACCGGCAAGCTCAAGCCCGCCGGTGTGTGGATCCGCGACCGCGTCCGCACCGCCGACGACTTCCCGACCAGCTGATCTCCAGCCGACCCGACTACCTGGTCCGGTGCGGCACGGCAACCGGCGGCCACCGCGGGCCGCCGGTTACCGTGTCGGATGTGCCCGATTTCGCTCTTGGTCTAGCCGCGCTCGGTCGTCCCGCCTACATCAACCTGGGGCGCGAACACGCGCTGCCCGCGAACCGCGACGTCGACGCCATGCGCGCCGCGTGCCACGCCGTGCTGGACGCGGCCTACGCGGCAGGGGTGCGACGCGTCGACGCGGCCCGTTCCTACGGTCGGGCGGAGGAGTTCCTGGCGCAGTGGCTGGCCGGACGAGGACACCGCGACGTCCGGGTGTCGAGCAAGTGGGGCTACGAGTACGTGGCCGACTGGCAGCCCGCTGCGCGCACCCACGAGGTCAAGGAGCACTCGCACGCCCGGTTCACCCGGCAGTGGGCGGAAACCGAAGCCCTCCTCGGCAACCACCTGGAGCTGTACAAGGTGCACTCCCTGACCGACGACAGCCCGCTGTTCGGCGACCTGGAACTGCTCGCCGCGCTCGGCAAGCTGCGCGATTCCGGTGTGCGGCTGGGTTTCTCCACGTCCGGCCCGCGCCAGGCCGACACCGTGCGGCGCGCGCTGGACCTGGAGATGGAAGGGCGACGCCTGTTCGAGGCGGTGCAGTCCACCTGGAACGTCCTGGAGCCCTCCGTCGGGCCGACGCTGGCGTGGGCGCACGAATCCGGCGCGGAGGTGTTCGTCAAGGAGGGCATGGCCAACGGCCGCCTCGCCGTCGACCCGCCCGCGCTGGTCCGGGAACTGGCCGCGAAGCACGACGTCGGCCCGGACGCCATCGCGCTGGCCGCCGTGCGGGCCCAACCGTGGGCGGACGTCGTGCTGTCCGGCGCGGCGAGCGTCGACCAGCTCCACGCCAACCTCCGGGCCCACGAGGTCGACCTCGCGCCCGACGAGCTCGACCTGGCCGAGGACCCCTGGGAGTACTGGGCTACTCGGGCCGCGCTGCCTTGGGGGTGAGCCGCACCGATCCCGAGTCCAGGTCGATCGGGCCACGCGGCGGAGCGCCGTCCTCCTCCTCGTCCCGCAGCATCACCTCGGTCCGCCGCTGGTCCAGCTCCAGCACCTTGCTGCCGTAGAGGATCATGGTGAACTCGTCCATGCCCGCCTGGGTGACCACGGAGTGACCCCTGCGGCGACGGACCGCCTGCCAGATCCGCTCGCCCGCCGCGAGGCCGAACAACAGCACGGCGAGGCCGGGGATCGACATCGCGAAGATCACGCCCACGAGAACCACTCCCTGATCAGGGCTCGACCGTCCGGCACCACCGGCCACCCGGGGTCTTCCGCCTTCGCCCGGACCTCGGCGGCGTCCACCCACTCGCCCCAGGCCACTTCCTCGGGTTGGAAGGTGAACGGACCGTCGCTGCGCACTTCGTAAACGTGCGCGTGGTAGCGGATGGTTCCGTCCACGAACGGCGTCGTGAAGCAGAATTCCGGCGTGGCCTCGACGCCCAGCTCCTCGGCCAGTTCCCGCACCGCGCACTCGTCCGGCGTCTCACCCGCCGCGACCACGCCGCCGCACGTCGGGTCGTACAGGCCGGGGTAGACGTCCTTGGTGTCCGTGCGGCGGTGCACGAACAGCCGTGTGCCGTCCAGCGACCGCACCACGATCACCGCGCACGCGTGCCAGAGGCCCTCGGCTCGCATCCGCTCCCGCGTCGCCGAACCGACCGGCGTGCCGTCCGGGGTCACCACCAGCACGTGCTCCAAAGATCCTCCCCAGGTCGTACCCGTCAGTGATACCCCGGGCCGACGCCCGCCGACGACCCCCGTTCCTACGGTCGTGACGTTCGCGTCACTAGGAGGAGTCGTGCCCACATCCCTGCGGCTGGCCATGGCCGAGTTCCGCAACCGGCCCGGTCGCGCCGTGCTGCCCGGAGTCGCCCTGGTCGTCGGCGTCGCCTGCCTGCTGGCAGCCCTGATGATGAGCGACGCCATGGTCCAGGCGACCCGGGACGGCGCACCCGTGGTGCCGTCCGACGCGGATCTGGTCGTCCGGACGGTGCCGTACTCCGACGCGGTCCTGGACCAGGCGGCGGTCGACCGGATCGCGGCGGTCGCCGGGGTGCGCGAGGTCGTGCCGGCCCGCGTGGTCGAGGCCGACCTCCTGCTCACCGACGGCCGGGCGAGCGCGAACCGGGCCAACGCCGACATCGAGGTCGACCGCGAGGGGCTGCGCCGGGTGCCGATCCTGGAGGGCCGCCCACCCGGCTACGACGGCGAGATCGCGGTCGACCGGGTGACCGCCTACCAGCACGGGCTCAGCACCGGCGGCTCCACCCGATTGGCCGACGCCGCCGGCCGGCCGCTCGACGTGGTGATCCGGGGGATCACCGCGCGGGGCGCGCAGGGCGAGGAGCCCTCGATCGTGGTCGGCGAAGGCCTCGCGGCCAAGCTCGGCGGCACGCCCCGGTTCCTCCAGTTGCACGTCGTCGGCGGTGACGCGGCGGCGGTCGCGCAGGCGGCGGGCACGGATTTGCGGGTCGACACGGCGTCGGCGGTGCGGGCCGAACCGGCGAGCAACGACCTGGTGGCGGTGTTGCTGCCGTTCAGCATCCTCGCGCTGGCGACCTCGGTCTTCGTGGCTTCGGCGACGTTCCGCGCCGTGTACGCGCAGCGCCAGCGGCACACCGCCCTGCTGCGGTGCCTCGGCGCCCATCGCGGGCCCCTGGTGTGGGCGAACCTGCTCGAAGCGCTGGTGAGCGGCGCGGTCGCCGGTGCCGTGGGCGCGGTCCTCGGCGGATCGGTGGCGTGGCTGCTGTCCAGGCTGTTCGACTCCACCGGCCTCTCCGCCCTGCTCGGCGCGGTCGAGTTGAGCCCCCCGCTGCTGCCCGGCATCGGGTACCTGGTCCTCGGGGTGTCGGTGGCCGCCGTGCTCAGCGCGTTCGCCGCCGTGCGCCCGTCGCTGGCCGCCGCCCGCATCTCGCCGCTCGCGGCGCTGCGCACGTCCGAAGGCGCGACGCCGGACTCCTCGGCGGTGCGTCGCCGGCGCGTCCTCGGTGTCGTCCTGGTGGGCGCGGCGGCCGTGATGGCGCTGCTCGGCGTGTTCGCGAAGGGCTCGGTCCTGGCGATCTTCCTGATCCTGTTCTCCGGCATCGCCGCGGTCGCGGGCCTGTTCGGGGTGCTCGGCCCGGTCGTGGTGCCGGGGCTGGGCCGCGTCTTCGGCTCGGTCGCGAGCAGGTTCGGGGGAGCGCAGTGGAAGCTGGCCGCCGCCGAGGTGCGGCGCGTGCCGCAGCGGTCCGCGTCGGTGGCGATGCCGCTGCTGCTGGCCGCCTCGATGGTCACCTACTTCGCCGTCACGGTCGGCTCCGCGCAGCGACTGGAAGACGAGTTCAGCAACGAGCCGCGACCGGACGCCGTCATCTCCGACTCGGGTGGTCGGGCGCTCGACGCGGGTGCGGCGGCCGCCGCGAACCGGCCCGAGGTCGCCGGAAGCGTCGTCATGCACAACGCGAAAGGCACCCAGCGGGACGCATCCGGCGAGGACTACCGGATGATCGTGGGAGGCGTGGACGCGGACCGGATGCGCGAGTGGCTGGCCGCACAGCGCGTCGAGCGGCCGGACTTCCGCCCGGGGACGGTGCTGTTGCAGGAGTACACCGCGCGCAACCTCGACGCGGTGGTCGGGCAGCCGGTGACCCTGGAAGGCCTGCCGGGCGGGTCGCGCACGGCGACGTTCGTGGGCACGGTGCCCGACACGCTGGTCGACAACGCCGACGCGATCCTCGCCGACGAGACCCTCGCGCCCGCGTCCAAGATCCTCGTGGCGTTCAAGCCGGGCGCGGACCCCGCCGCGTTCCAGAACGCCGTGCGGGCCTCGCTGAGCGCCGCTCCGACCGTGCTGGTGAGCACCCGGGTGGACACGACCGCGCAGAACCAGCGCTACCTCGAACTGGGCGTCCTGGTGCTGATGATCCTGATGGGACTGTCGGTCGCGGTCGCCGTGACCGGTATCGGCACCGCGCTCACGATCTCCGTGCAGGAACGCCGCAAGGAGATGGCGCTGCGCCGGGCCTTGGGCGTGACCAGGGGCGGTCTGCAGGGCGGTGTGATGGCCGAGGCGGTGCTGCTCGCGCTGGTCGGCGTGCTGGGCGGCGGGATGTTCGGCCTGGTGTACGCGGAGCTGACGCTGCTGGCGGTCGGGGTGTACGTCCTGCCCACCGCGTCGCTGCTCCCGTTGCTGATCGGAGGGGTGGGCGTGGTCGCGCTGGCGGTGCTCGCGGCCTTCGGACCGGCCCGCGGGGCGTCCCGCATCCGGCCCGCCGCCGGACTGGCCGCAGGGTGAAACGTGACCCGGGGCCCGACGGAATGTCGGTGGCACGCCGTAGGCTGCGACATATGCGGCGGATCATGGGAACCGAAGTCGAGTACGGCATCTCGGTGCCGGGTGACGCGACGGCCAACCCGGTGCTCACCTCGACACAGGTGGTGCTCGCCTACGCGGCGGCCGCCGACATACCGCGCGCCCGGCGCGCGCGCTGGGACTACGAGGTCGAATCGCCGCTGCGGGACGCGCGCGGCTTCGACCTCGGCGCCCCCGGCGGGCACCCCGGCGACAGCGACGTCGAGGACCTGGGCGCGGCCAACGTCATCCTCACCAACGGCGCGCGCCTGTACGTCGACCACGCGCACCCGGAGTACTCCGCGCCCGAGGTCACCAACGCGCGCGACGCGGTGATCTGGGACAAGGCGGGGGAGCGGGTGATGGAGGAGGCGGCCATGCGCGCCGCCACCGTCCCCGGCCAGCCCCGGCTCCAGCTGTACAAGAACAACGTGGACGGCAAGGGCGCCAGCTACGGCACCCACGAGAACTACCTGATGCAGCGCAGCACCCCGTTCACGGCGGTGATCGCGGGCCTCACGCCGTTCTTCGCGTCCCGGCAGGTCGTCGTGGGCTCCGGGCGGGTCGGCATCGGCGCGTCCGGCGAGGAGGCCGGCTTCCAGCTGTCCCAGCGCTCGGACTACATCGAGGTCGAGGTCGGCCTGGAGACCACGCTCAAGCGCGGCATCATCAACACCCGCGACGAGCCGCACGCCGACGCCGACAAGTACCGCCGGCTGCACGTCATCATCGGCGACGCGAACCTCGCCGAGTACTCCACGTACCTCAAGGTCGGTACCACGTCGCTGGTGCTGGACATGATCGAGGCGGGTCGCCGGTTCGACGACCTGCGGCTGCTCGACCCGGTGCGGGCGGTGCACCAGATCAGCCACGACCCGACCCTGAAGACCCGGGTGGAGCTGGCCGGCGGGCGCAAGTTCACCGGCCTGGACATCCAGAACGCCTACTTCGAGCGCGCCTCCCGGTTCGTCGAGGAGGAGGGCTACGGCGACCGCGAGGTGCTCAAGGTGTGGGGCGAGGTGCTGGACGCGCTGGCCCGCGACCCGCAGGAGTGCGCGGACCGGCTCGACTGGCCGGCCAAGCTGCGCCTGCTGGAGGGCTACCGGGCCCGCGACGGCCTGGCCTGGGGCTCGCCCCGGCTGCACCTGGTCGACCTCCAGTACTCCGACGTGCGGCTGGACAAGGGCCTGTACAACCGGCTGGTGGCCCGCGGTTCGATGAAACGCCTGGTCAGCGAAGAAGAGGTGCGCGCGGCCGTGCTCGCGCCGCCGGAGGACACCCGGGCCTACTTCCGCGGCCGGTGCCTGGAGCGGTACCCGACCGCGGTGGCGGCGGCGTCGTGGGACTCGGTGATCTTCGACCTGGGCCGCGAGTCGCTCGTCCGCATCCCGACGCTGGAGCCGCTGCGCGGCACGAAGGCCCACGTCGGCGCGCTGCTGGAGGCCTCCGACACGGCCGAGCAGCTCGTCGAGGCGCTCACCAGGGGCTGATCAAGTCCACGCGGGTGGCAGGCGCGAAATGTCGGACCCGGTGGGTAGTGTTGAACGGCAAGGACCGGAGAAGCGGGGAGGTCGACATGTCCCAGGAACAGGTCCAGCGGCAAGGCGGCGGTGACGGCGACGAGAACGGCGACGGCGCGGCCGGTGCCGGCCAGGAGCGTCGGGAGAAGCTCGGCGAGGACGTGGACGCCATCCTCGACGAGATCGACGACGTGCTGGAGGAGAACGCCGAGGACTTCGTCCGCGCGTACGTGCAAAAGGGCGGCGAGTAGCAGCCCCCGCCGGGAGCAGGGAGAAAAGCGCACCTATGGACCACAGCTCGACCGGGCACTACCCGGCCGCGTCGCTGCCCCCGGCCTACCTTCGGCCGGGGTCGTCGTCGTTCACCGATTTCCTCCGCGCCCAGGCCCCGGAGCTGCTGCCGTCCGCACGGCAGTACCCGGAGGGGTCGGTGGTGCAGGCGCCGCACGGCACCACGATCGTGGCGCTGACGTTCAAGGGCGGCGTGGTGATCGCCGGTGACCGGCGGGCCACCATGGGCAACGTCATCGCCCAGCGCGACATGAAGAAGGTCTTCATCACCGACGACTACTCGGCGGTGGGCATCGCGGGCACGGCGGGTATCGCGATCGAGATCGTCCGGCTGTTCGCGGTCGAACTGCGGCACTACGAGAAGATCGAGGGCGTCTCGCTGTCGCTGGACGGCAAGGCGAACCGGCTCTCCGCGATGATCAAGGGCAACCTGGACGCCGCGCTCGCCGGTCTCGCGGTCGTGCCGCTGTTCGCGGGCTTCGACGCCGACGCACCCGACCCGGACCGCGCCGGCCGGATCGTGTCCTACGACGTGACCGGCGGCCGGTACGAGGAGTCGCAGGGCTACCAGGCGGTCGGCTCGGGCTCGCTGTTCGCGAAGTCGGCGCTGAAGAAGCTCTACGACCCGAACGCGGACGCCGAAGGCGCCACGCGGGCCGCGATCGAGGCGCTCTACGACGCGGCCGACGACGACACGGCCACCGGCGGGCCGGACATCGTCCGGAGGATCTACCCCGTCGTGGTGACCATCACCGCCGCCGACGGTGCGGCGCACCTCCCCGAGGAGCGGACCGCCGCGCTGGCCGAGGCGGTCGTCGAAGCCCGCCGGTCGAGCCCGACCGGCTGAGCCCCTCCGTCCACCCGCCGAACCCAGGAGCCGCACCAGTGACGATGCCGTTGTACGCCTCTCCCGAGCAGATCCTCCGGGACCGTTCGGAGTACGCCAGGAAGGGCATCGCCCGAGGCCGCAGCGTCGTCGTGCTGCGCTACGCCGACGGCGTGCTGTTCGTGGCGGAGAACCCCTCCGCGACGCTGCACAAGGTCTCGGAGATCTACGACCGCATCGGCTTCGCCGCGGTCGGCCGCTACAGCGAGTTCGAGAACCTGCGCCAAGCCGGCATCCGCTTCGCCGACATCCGGGGCTACCAGAACGACCCGCGCGACGTGACGGGCCGGTCGCTGGCGAACGTGTACGCGCAGACGCTGGGCTCGGTGTTCAGCGAGCAGATCAAGCCGCTGGAGGTGGAGATCTGCGTCGCCGAGGTCGGCCACTCGGCGGAGCAGGACACGCTGTACCGGCTGACCTACGACGGCTCCATCGTGGAGGAGCCGCAGTACGTCGTGATGGGTGGCCAGGCCGAGGCGACCGGCAACGCCCTCAAGGACGCGTACGAGGAGAACCTGCCGCTGGCGGACGCCGTGCGGGTCGCGGTCAAGGCGCTCAGCGCCGGCAGCACCAGCACCGGCAACGGCAAGCCGGACCTGCTGGACCAGCCGAAGCTGGAGGTGGCGGTGCTGGAACGCGACCGCCTCCGCCGGGCGTTCCGCCGCATCACCGGCGCTGCCCTGACGCCGCTGCTGGCGGTCGACGCCCCGGCCGATGAGCCTGCCGAAGACGCCCCGGCTGCCGATGCCCCGGCCACCGACACCGCGGCCGACACCCCGGCCCCGCCCGCGAAGGGCAGCCGGAAGAAGCCGGTGACGGACGTGAACCTGCCGCCGAACGACGACGAGAAGTAGTCCGCGCGACCGGCGGAAGGCCCCGGCTGCCCAGCCGGGGCCTTCGTCGTCTCACAGGAAGATCTTGACCAGCTGGTCGCGCCCTTCGGGATCGCGCAGCAGCACCTTGCTGCCCGCGCGCAGCTCGGCGTCGATGAACTCGTAGATCAGCAGCGCCCGGTTCACCAGGTCGACCTTCTTCAGCCCGGTGCGTTCCTGGAGCTTCCCCATCGCCTCCACCGCCTCGGCGATGAGCGCGACGTTGACGCGGTCCACCACCGCAGGCCCTTTCGCGGCCCGCTCGACCGACGACATGTGCGCACCTTCCTCCGACGACTCCGGACCTGTCCAGTATCGCAGAGTCGGCACCGAACAGCCACAGAATCAGTGGTGAATATGTGGCTTTATCGTGCTTGCCTCGGTAAGGTGTGAAGCGGGCCACCAGCCAGGTGGTCGCCATCAGTGAAGTGCGTCGAACATCTGCTCACTGCACCGGGTGTCACTCGAAATCGCTCGCAGTGAATCGAATCGGCACCCGACGGTCCGGTCAGGACGGGGCTCTGACCGCGTCGTCGCCGAGTGAGCGTCCGCCGGCGTGCGGAGTCCACGGTGGGCTCCCCTGTCCGGTGGAGGAAGGGCGCACTTCACCATGAGTGCCGCAACACCGGATCCGGGCTTGCCCGGGTCCGACCACCCAGCGGGCTGGGACGACGAGCCCACCCGCGCAGCGCGTATCCGTGTGGAGAAGTCGGGCCTCATGGTGGAAGTGGCCGTGCCGTCGAGCCAGGCGCCCCGCCTGCTCACCACGGTCGCCTACGCGCTGGTCCTGCTAGGGGCGTTGTTCGGCCCCGTGTTCACGCTCCGAGCGGTCCCGGTGGACTTCCCACCGTGGGCGACGATCAGCCTGATAGCCGGGCAGATCGGGTTGTTGGGCCTGGTCGCGTCGGCGGTGCGGTCCGCCGCGCGACGAGAGACAGGCTGACCAGGAAGACGAGAGGCCCGGCGCCGCAGCCGGGCCTCTCGTACGCGGTGGGGCAGGCGCGAGCCGGCCCGCTGATCGGTTCGCCGCGCCCGCGCACGATGGTGGTCTACGTCGGACCCAGCTCCTTCGCCCACGTCTCCTCCACCACGTCCTTGCCCCACTTGCGCGTCGGCACGCTCGCCACCGGCTCGAACCCGGCCCGCCGGTAGATGCCCCGGGCCACGTCGACCTCGGACACGGTCGCCAGCGCCATCCGCCGGTAGCCGACCCTGGTGGCGAACCGGACGCACTCCTCGACCAGGCGCTTCCCGATGCCCAGGCCGCGTGCCGAGGGCTCCACCAGCAGCAGGCGGAGCTGCGCGGTGCGCTCGTCGGCGCGGACGCAGAAGATCGACCCGACCGGCTCGCCGTCGACCTCGGCGATCCACGCCGCCTCGCGCGCCGGGTCGTGCCGCTCCACGTACTCCGCGACCACCCGCGCGACCAGCGCTTCGAACGTCTCGTCGTAGCCGTACTCCTCGGCGTACCGGACACCGTGCCGGTGCACGACCCACCCCAGGTCGCCCGGCCTGAGCGGGCGCAACCGGTACGCGCGCGGCGCGCCGGTGAGGATCCGCCGGATCTTGCCCATGGCCGCGACCAGGGCGTTCCGCTCGGAATCGGGCACGCCCGCCAGCAGGGCGCCGATCTCCGCGTTCGACCGGACGTCCAGTTCGTCGAGCGCGGACCGGCCCGCCTCGGTGAGCCCGACGACCTGCCGTCGGGCGTCGTCGGGCGACGGTGCGCGGGTGATCAGGCCTTCGCGGTCGAAGCGGCCGAGGATGCGGCTGAGGTAGCCCGCGTCCAAGCCGAGCCCGGTGCGCAGCGCGACCGTCTCGGTGGTGCCCCGCGACAGCTCGAAGAGCACTCTGACCTCGGTCAACGAGTACGGGGAACTCAGGTAGGCGCTGTCCAGCACGCCGATCACGCCGGTGTAGAAGCGGTTGAACGCCCGGACGTCCGCCACCGTCATCGTTGACTCCCTCAACTGAATAGTTGACGGAGTCAATCATATTGCCGGGACGCCCGGAAGTCCTACGGCCGGTAGATGGCCAGCGCGGCAGGGCGGGAGCGGAATTCGAACCTGGAGCCGGTGGGACCGACCTCGCCGTCCGTGGCGATGGCCACCGCCGCGTCCAGCACCTTCACGTCCAGCCAGCGCGTCTCCAGGTGGCGGTACGTGCGGCTGCGGTGCAGGGAGCCGAGGACGGCGCCGAGGAAGAACCGCGCACGCGAGAACCGGGTGTCCGCCCGGATGTACCGGACGTCCATCAGCCCCGCGTCCAACGCCGGGCGCATGGTCGGCGCGAAGCCCTTCGGCCGGTACGGCCCGTTGCCCACGAACAGCATCCACACCAGGTGCGGCTCGCCGTTCAGCTCGACCCGCAACGGCCGGGACGTGCGCAGGACCTGCGCCATCGCCATCGCCGCCGCCGGCCACTTGCCCCAGCGGCCCTCGAGCTTCTCGCGCAGCCGGACCATGTCGGGGTAGCCGCCCAGGGAAGCCGTGTTGACGAACCAGCGCGGACCCTCGCCGTCGACGGTCACGGCCGCCAGGTCGACCAGCGCGCCGTCACCGGCTGCGACCGCCCGTGCGGCGTCCTCCAACCCGGTCACGCCGACGTCACGCGCGAAGTGGTTCAGCGTTCCCGCCGGGACCAGCACCAGGGGCAGGCGGTGAGCCGCCGCGGCCGCCGCGACCGCCGCCACCGTGCCGTCACCGCCCGCGACGCCCAGCGCTCGCGGACCGTGGTCGGCGACGGCGGTGTCCAGCTCGTCGATGCTGACGACCCGCGCCTTGGGCCACTCGCGGCAGATGTCCTCGGTCGGGTCGCCGCCGAGCCCGGAGTTCGGGTTCACCACGACGACCAGGCCCTCGCCGTCGACCAGCGCCTCCAACGACGCGTGGTCGCGGGCGGTGGCGGCGTCGTCGCGGCCGACGGGCCACCAACGCCTGGTCAGCAGGCCTGCGCCGACGCCGATCAGGGCGCCCGCCGCCACGTCCGACGGCCAGTGCACGCCGGTGTGCACGCGCGAGTACGCGACCGCGGCGGCGACCGGGGCGACCACCGCGGCCAGCGCCGGCGACTCCATCGCCACCGCCGTGGTGAACGCCGCCGCCGACGCGGCGTGGCCGGACGGGAACGACGATGACGTGGGGCGCTTGGTGAGGCGGCGGGGCACCTCCAGCAGTTCGGCGGCCGGCCGGCGGCGGGGGAACAGCCGCTTGGCCACCAGGCTGGCGCTGGCGCTGGCACCGGCGATCGCGGCCACCCCGCGCAGCGCCGAACGCCGGGGTTTGCCCTTGCGCAGCGCGAGCACGGCGGCCACGCTCAGCCACAACACGCTGTGGTTGGCGGCTTTGGACAAACTTTTCATCCCCTGGTCGAGGGGTGTCGCGGGCAGCTGCCCGGAACGCCTCATCAGGGCCAGGTCCAGGCTGTTCACACGTCGTAGCACACTGGAACGTTATCCGCCGGAACCGCGTGCCGCCCGATTGGATCACTGAGGAAAGCACCGGATGCGCCTACTGTTGAGGGATGCAGCGGCGGATCTTCGGCATTGAGACTGAGTTCGGGGTGACCTGCACCTTCCACGGGCAGCGCAGGCTGTCCCCGGATGAGGTCGCGCGTTATCTGTTCCGCCGGGTCGTCTCGTGGGGCCGTTCCTCGAACGTGTTCCTGCGCAACGGCTCTCGGCTCTACCTGGACGTGGGGTCGCACCCCGAGTACGCGACCGCGGAGTGCGACGACCTCGCCCAGCTCGTGACGCACGACAAGGCTGGTGAGCGGATCCTCGAAGACCTGCTCGTCGACGCCGAGCGCAGGCTCGCCGACGAGGGCATCGGGGGAGACATCTTCCTGTTCAAGAACAACACCGACTCCGCGGGCAACTCCTACGGTTGCCACGAGAACTACCTGGTCGCGCGAGCCGGGGAGTTCTCCCGGATCGCGGACGTGCTGCTGCCGTTCCTGGTGACCAGGCAGCTGATCTGCGGCGCGGGAAAGGTGCTGCAGACCCCGCGCGGCGCCGTGTACTGCCTGTCCCAGCGGGCCGAGCACATCTGGGAGGGCGTGTCGAGTGCCACCACCCGGTCCCGCCCGATCATCAACACCCGCGACGAGCCGCACGCCGACGCCGAGCGCTACCGCAGGCTGCACGTGATCGTCGGCGACTCGAACATGTCCGAGGTGACCACGCTGCTCAAGGTGGGCAGCGCGAACCTGGTGCTGGAGATGATCGAGCAGGGCGTCCAGTTCCGGGACTTCAGCCTGGACAACCCGATCCGGGCGATCCGGGAGATCAGCCACGACCTGACCGGGCGGCGCACGGTGCGCCTCGCGGGCGGCAAGGAGGCCTCGGCGCTGGACATCCAGCGCGAGTACTACGAGCGGGCCGTGGAGCACGTGGCCAAGCGGGCACCGGACCCGATGGCGGAACGCGTGCTGGAGCTGTGGGGCCGCACGCTGGACGCGGTGGAGGCCGAGGACCTGTCCAAGATCGACCGCGAGATCGACTGGGCCATCAAGTACCGGCTGATGCAGCGCTACCAGGCCAAGCACGACATGGACCTGTCCAACCCGAGGATCGCCCAGCTCGACCTCGCCTACCACGACATCCGGCGCGGCCGGGGCATCTTCGACCTGCTCCAGCGCAAGGGCCAGGTGGACCGGGTGACCGACGACGGCGAGATCGAGGCCGCCAAGGACACCCCGCCGCAGACCACCCGGGCCAAGCTGCGCGGTGACTTCATCGCCGCCGCGCAGGCCGCCGGGCGGGACTTCACGGTCGACTGGGTGCACCTCAAGCTGAACGACCAGGCGCAGCGCACCGTGCTGTGCAAGGACCCGTTCCGCGCGGTGGACGAGCGGGTGGAGCGGCTGATCTCCTCCCTCTAGCGGTAGCGGACGGCGAAGGCTCTTCGTGAGGCTCACACCTCATGAAGAGCCTTCTCCTCGTCGTGGCCGCGGCGGCATCGGCACTCGTGGCCCCACCCGCCGCTCGGGCGCACGACGCCTCGTGGGAACTGCGACCGACCGGGACCGTCGCGCAGCTGCGCGGCCTGTCCGCGGTGAACTCCCGCGTCGCGTGGGTCAGCGGCAGCAAGGGCACCGTGCTGCGAACCGTCGACGGCGGCCGGACCTGGGGTTCCGTGCCGCCGCCGGACACCGCCGTGCTGGACTTCCGGGACATCGAGGCGTTCGACTCGCGCACCGCCGTGGCGCTGTCCATCGGGCCCGGCGCGTCCTCGCGGATCTACCGGACCGCGGACGGCGGCCGGACCTGGGCGGAGTCGTTCCGCAACGCCGACCCGAACGCGTTCTACGACTGCGTGGCGTTCTTCGACCGGTTCCGGGGGCTGGCCATGAGCGACCCGGTGGACGGGAAGTTCCGGGTGCTGGCGACCCGGGACGGCGGCCGGTCGTGGCGGCAGGTGCCGGAGGAGAACTTCCCGCCCGCGCTGGACGGCGAGTTCGGGTTCGCGGCGAGCGGCCAGTGCGTGACCACGGCCGGCTCGCGGGACGCGTGGATCGCGACCGGCGGTGGCGCGAAGGCGCGGGTGCTGCACTCCTCGGACGGCGGATGGCACTGGCGGGCCGCCGACACGCCGTTGCTGAGCTCGCCGTCGGCGGGCGTGTTCGCCACCGCGTTCCGCAACCCCCGCCAAGGGCTGGCGATCGGCGGCGACTACGCCGATCCGACCGGCGCGGTGGCGAACCTGGCGCTCAGCCGGGACGGCGGCCGGACCTGGGAGTCGGCCCCGACCTCGCCGGTCGGCTACCGGTCGGGCCTGGCGTGGCACGGGTCGTCGGTGATCGCGGTCGGTCCGACGGGCAGTGACGTGAGCCGGGACGGCGGCCGGCACTGGCGCAGGTTCGACGAGGGCAGCTTCGACACCGTGGACTGCCCGGCCCGGGCGGGCACGTGCTGGGCGGCCGGCGAGAAGGGCCGGGTCGGGGTTCTGACCAGGGGATAACCAGCCGAGCGAGCAGGCCTGTGGCGGTCGCACGGACCATTGACAAAACAGATTTGTACGTTCAAGATGATTTTCGCGATGAGAGACGTCCTGTACCTGGAGCAGATCGAGCAGGCCGAGGCACTGCTCAAGCCGCAGCGCATCGAGGTGCTGCGGCAACTGGCCGAGCCGCACTCGTGCACCGAGGTGGCCACCGTTCTCGACCAGACCCCGCAGCGGGTCTACTACCACGTGAAACGCCTGGTGGAAGCCGGTCTGGCGACGCAGGTCGCGGAGCGGAAGGTGCGCGGGATCCACGAGGGCGTGTACCAGGCGACCGCCCGCGCCTACTGGCTCTCGCCGCGCCTGGTCGGCCGGCTCGGGCTGCGCCGCGCCCAGGACGAGCTGAGCCTGGGATACCTGCTGGACCTGGTGGAACAGGTCCAGTCGGACATCGCCGCGCTCGACCGCACCCGGCCCGAACTGCCGTCGCTGGGGGTGTCCGGCGAGATCCGGGTCCGCCCCGAGCAGCGGAAGGAGTTCTTCGCAGACCTCAGGACGACCTTGCAGGACCTGTTCAGCCGCTACGGGGGCGCGGATGGCGACGCCTTCCGGCTGGCCGTGGCCTGCTACCCGACCCAACCGGAGGAAGACGACCATGAGTGAGACCGTGACCGTCCGTGCCCGCGTCGCCGCGCCCGTCTCCCGCGTGCACCGGGCGCTGACCTCGGCCGACGAGCTGAGCAGCTGGCTGGCCGAGCACGCCGCCGTGGACCTGCCCCACCGGTTGGAGTTCTGGGGCCGGTACACGCCGGAGGGCGACTCGCCGCACCAGAAGCTCGAGCACGTGGACGACACCACCGTCCGGTTCACCTGGCACGTCGGCGGCGAGGACACCACCGTCGAAATCACGCTGACCGCGGAGGGCGACGACGCGACCGTCGTGTCGATCTCGCAGAGCCACTTCCCCGGCTGGGAGGCGGCTGTGTCGGAGCAGGGCGTGCTCGGCTCCCTCTACACGTACTGGACGCTGGCCCTGGCCAACCTGTCCGAGCACGTCGAAGGCCGGGAGCTGACGCCGAAGTGCGACTTCACGGCCCCGGAGCTGCGCGCGTCGGTCGAGATCGCGGCGGCGAAGGAGGCCGTCTACGCCTCGCTGGTGGACCCCGGGCAGTACGAGACGTGGTTCGGCGCGAAGATCGACATCGAGGCGTGGGTCGGCGGCCGGGTCGCCATGGGCGGCTTCGACCGCAACCCGGCGCCGGGGAAGGTGCTGGACCTCGTCGAGAACGAGCGGATGGGCATCGACTGGGGCCAGGACATCGTGTCGACCTGGGAGCTCGCCGACTCGGCCGGCCGCACCCGGTTGACGTTCGTGCAGAGCGGCTTCGCGGACGGGCACCCGGCTTACGGCGCGTGGATGGGGTGGCTGTCCGGCGTCGCCGAGCTGCGGCGCTACCACGAGCTGGGGGCGGACTGGCGGCCGATCTGGCTCCAGCCGGAGGTACCGGGCCTGCCCGAGGGCGTGCTCACGGGCGACTGAGGCGGATGATCCGGCGCTCGACGGCGGTCGTCACGGCCGCCGTCCTGGTCTCCACGCCGAGCTTGTCGAAGATCCGCACCAGGTGCGTCTTGACCGTGGCCTCGCTGATGAACAGCGCCCTGGCGATCTCCCGGTTGGACAGGCCCCCGGCCAGGTGGTCCAGGATCTCGACCTCGCGCCTGCTCAACGCGGGCGCGGGGGCGCGGACCGTGCGCAGCAGGCGTTGCGCGATGTCGGGGGACAGCACGGTCTGCCCCAGCGCCGCCCGGCGGACGGCCTCGGCGAGTTCGTCCGGCGGGGAGTCCTTGAGCAGGTAGCCGGTCGCGCCCGCTTCCACGGCGCGCACGACGTCGGCGTCCGAGTCGTAGGTGGTCAGCACGACCACCTCGGGCGGGTCGGGCAGCGCGCGGACCCGGCGGGTGGCCTCCACGCCGTCGATGCCCGCGCCGAGCTGGAGGTCCATCAGCACCACGTCGGGCTTGAGCGCCGCGGCGTACCGGACGGCGTCTTCGCCGGTAGCGGCTTCGGCCACCACCTCGAAGTCGCGCTGCAGGAGTCCGGTGAGGCCGAACCGGACCACCGGGTGGTCGTCCACCACCAGGACGCGCAGCGCCCCGTCGGCCGTCACGTCGGCACCGTCACGGCAAGGGCCGTGCCCTCGCCCGGTGCGCTCTCCACGGACAGCGTGCCGCCGAGTTCCGCGACCCGCCCCCGGATCGACGCCAGCCCGAAGCCCCGGCCCTGGCCCGGCGTGACGGCGGACGGGTCGAAGCCCCTGCCGTCGTCGCACACGTCCAGCGTCACCGCGTCGCCCAGGTAGGACAGCGTCACCACGACAGCGTGCGCCTCGGCGTGCTCCCGGACGTTCGCCAACGCGCCCTGCGCCACCCGCAGCAACGCCACCTCGGTCTGCACCGTCAACGGGTACGGCTCACCGTGCACCTCCACCCGGTCGCACAGGCCGCGCAGCGCGTCCTCCAGCGACCGGCCCTGGAGCGGGGACAGGTCGCGCACGAACCGCCGTGCCTCGGCCAGGTTCTCCTTCGCCACCTCGGCCGCGCGCCGGGTGTCGCCCAGCTCCAGCAGCAGGTTGATGCTGGACAGGCCCTGGGCCAGGGTGTCGTGGATCTCCCGCGCCAGCCGCTGCCGTTCCTGGAGGACGCCGGCCTGGTGGATCAGCCTGCGCCGGTCGAAGAACACCGCCGCCGTGATCACCGCGACGCCGATCGGGCCGAGCACCAGGCTCGGCTCGACCGTGTCCGCCAGCCGGACCTGCCCGAACACCACGGCGAGCGTCAGCACGGCCGCGATCGGCACCGAATGACGTGGCCGGAGCTGGCGCAGGCACTGGAAGAACAGCGGGATCGCGCACCAGCCGAAGCTCGGCGCGAGCCACACCAGCGCCAGCCACGTCACCAGGACCAGCGGCAGCGCGCCGGTCCACCGGACGCCCAGCGGGTAGGCCGCGCCCAGGACGGCCGCGACGCCCAGCACCGTCGGGTCGACGCCGTGGTACGCGACGTACCGCGCCGCCGACGCCGCCAACAGCACGTAGAAGCCCGCGTGCATCGCCCGGTGCAGCCACACGGCGCTCACCGTAGGCCGGCGCGGGGGTGCCGGGGTCAACCGATGGGTTGAACCTCGGTTCAGCCCATTCCACGAGGTCGCCGGGGTGGTCGGTGGACGAGGGTTCCGGTCACCGAATCCCGGAGGAGACAGCGATGAGGAAGACCGTGGTGGGCGTGCTGGTGGCGCTGAGCGTGGCGGGTGCGGGCGGGTACGCGCTCGCCGACCAGGATCGCGGCCAGGCGCAGGGCCAGAGCCAGAGCCAGGGACAAGGCCGGGGCCAGGCGCAGGGCCAGAGCCAGGGACAAGGTGAGGGTCAGGGGCAGGGCGGCAAGGGCGTCGAGGTGCGCACCGCGAAGGCGCTCACGGTCGACGCGGCGGTGCGCGCGGCGCAGGCGGCGCTGGACGCGGCGGAGAAGGAGGGCCAGCGGGTGACCGTGGCGGTGGTGGACCGGGGCGGCGACCTGGTCGTGCTGCTGCACGGCGACGGCGCCGGGCCGCAGACCGAGGAGTCGGCCAGGCGCAAGGCGTTCACGTCGGCTTCGTTCAACGCGCCGACCTCGGCGCTGGCGGGCCGGGTGACGGGTGCGGGCGCGACGCTGCGCGACATCCCCGGCACGCTGTTCCTGGCGGGCGGTGTGCCGGTGGCGTCGGACGGCGCTCCGGTGGCGGGCATCGGCGTCGGCGGCGCGCCCAGCGGCGACCTGGACGAGAAGTACGCGAAGGCCGGCCTGGACGCGGTCGGCGGCTGAGGCCCGCGGCGGCGGGGTTGCGGCCAGGCCACGTGGGGTAGGGGAGGGTGTGTTCTCCGACTTCACGCTGACGAGGGTCGACACGGGCGGGGCGGAACTGCGGGTGCGGTTCGGCGGCTCCGGACCGCCCGTGCTCCTGCTGCACGGTCACCCGCGCACCCACACCACCTGGCGGCACGTGGCACCGCTGCTCGCCCGCGACCACACGGTGGTCTGCCCGGACCTTCCCGGCTACGGCGAGTCCTCCAAGCCGCCGACCGCGCCGGACCACGAGCCGCACTCGAAGCGCGCGACGGCCCGGCACCTCGCCGCGCTCATGACCGAACTCGGCCACGACGAGTTCGCGGTCGTCGGCCACGACCGCGGCGGGTACGTGGCCACCCGGCTGGCACTGGACCACCCCGACCGCGTCACGCACCTGGTGGCGTTGGACGTGGTGCCCATCGGGTCGGTGCTCAAGCGGTGCGGCGCGGAGTTCGCCCGGAAGTGGTGGCACTGGTTCTTCCTGGCCCAGCCCGAGGTGCCGGAACGGGTGATCAACGCCGACCCCGACGCCTGGTACCGGACCGCCGAACGGCCGGTGGACGAGGACACCCTGAAGGCGATGCACGACCCGGAGACCGTCCACGCCATGGTGGAGGACTACCGCGCGGGGCTGGGCATCGACCGCCGGCACGACGACGCCGACCTCGCGGCCGGGCGCAGGATCGCCTGTCCGGTGCTGGTGCTGTGGGCGGACGGCGACGACCTGCCCGCCCTCTACGGCGACGTGCTGGAGGTGTGGCGGGAGTGGACGCCCGACCCGCGCGGTCGGGTCGTCCGGTCCGGTCACCACCTGGCCGAGGACGTGCCGGACGAACTCGCCGCGGCGATCCGCGAGTTCGTCGCCGCAAGCGACTGAAAGGACCATCGGGTCGGATTGGGGTGGGGATGTGCGTCAACCCGCGTTCGCGCGGGGTTAGGGTTCACGAGTGGCCATCGCACGTGCCGAACGGCTCGTCAACCTGGTGCTGTGCCTGCTCTCCACCCGGCAGTACCTGACCGCCGAGCGCATCCGCGCCATCGTCCCCGGCTATGCCGACGCCGCGACGGACGAGGCGTTCTTCCGCATGTTCGAACGCGACAAGACAGAGCTGCGCGATCTCGGCGTGCCGCTGGAGATCGGCCGCAACGCGGGTGTGGAAGGCCCGGACGGCTACCGCATCGCGCGGCGCGACTACGAGCTCGGCGACATCGACCTGGAGCCGGACGAGGCGGCGGCGGTCGCGCTGGCCGCCCGGCTGTGGGACTCGCCGCAGTTCACCGGGGCCGCGCACGGGGCGCTGATCAAGCTGCGCGCGGCCGGCGTGGACGTCGACCAGGACGTCGACGTGCCGGTCGAGCCGAAGGTGCGCACCAGCGAGCCCGCGTTCCCGCCGCTGCTGGCGGCCGTGCAGGAGGGGCGGGTGGTCGAGTTCGACTACCGCCGCCCGGTGCCGGTCGAGGTGCGCAGGCGGACCGTCGAGCCGTGGGGCGTGGTGGCCTGGCGCGGCCGGTGGTACCTCGTGGGGCACGACCGGGACCGGCGTGCGCCGCGCTGCTTCCGGCTGTCGCGGATCGTCGGCGAGGTCGTGGCGTCCGGGAAGGCGGGGGTGGTGCAGCGGCCCGACGACGTGGACCTGCTCAGCTTCGTGGCCCGCAGCGAGCCGCCGGCGCAGGCGGTCGCCACCGCCAAGCTGTGGGTGGCGCGGGGCAGGGCGCAGGGCGTCCGGCGGCGGGCCCGGCACGTGGGGGAGCAGGAGTACGACGGCGTCCCGGGTGACCTGCTGGAGATCGACCTGAGGTTCCCCGACTCGGCGGCGAGCTGGATCGCCGGGTTCGGCCCCGACGTGCTGGTGCTGGAGCCCGACGTGCTGGCGAAGACCGTGCGGGAGAAGCTGGTGGGCGCCCTGCGCGGAGCGGGGGTGCGCGCGTGAACGCCTCGTCCGCCGACCGGCTGCCCCGGCTGCTCGCCCTGGTGCCGTACCTGCTGGCGCGGCCCGGCATCCCGATCGACGAGGCCGCCGCCGACTTCGAGGTCACGCCCAAGCAGCTGCGCCGCGACCTGGAACTGCTGTGGATGTGCGGCCTGCCCGGCTACGGGCCGGGCGACCTGATCGACCTGTCGTTCGAGGGGGAGACGGTCACCGTCACCTTCGACGCGGGCATGAGCCGTCCGCTGCGGCTGACCGCGGCCGAGGCGACCGCCCTGCTGGTCGCGTTGCGCGCGCTGGCCGAGACGCCGGGCGTGGCGGACAAGGCGGCCGTGCAGCGGGCGGTGGCGAAGATCGAGGCCGCGGTCGGCCAGGCGCGGCCCGCCGGGGTCGCGGTCGGGCTCGCCATGCGGGAGGCCCCGGAGACCACGCTGGTGCGCGACGCGGTGTCCGCCGGCGTGCGGCGCGGTCGGGCGCTGCACCTGCGCTACTACACGCCCTCGCGGGACGAGGTCACCGATCGGGTGGTCGACCCGATGCGGGTGCTGCTGGTGGAAGGCCGAAGCTACCTGGAGGCCTGGTGCCGCATCGCGGACGGCGTTCGGCTGTTCCGACTCGACCGGATAGACGCGGTGGACGTGCTCGACGAGCCCGCCGCCCCGCCGCCGCACGCGGAGCCCACCGACACGTCGGAGGGGTTGTTCCGCCCGGATCCCTCCCAGCGGACCGCCGTGCTGGTACTGGAGCCGGACGCCCGCTGGGTGGCCGAGTACTACCCGGTGGACTCGCTGACCGAGTTGGCCGAGGGGCGCGCGCGGGTGCTGATGCGCTACGCCGACACCGCGTGGATGACCCGACTGCTGCTCGGCCTGGGCGGCGAGGTGCACGTGGAGCAGCCGGCCGAGCTGGTGGAGGCGGTCGCCCGACGGGCGGAGGCGGCGTTGCGCCGGGCGGATCACCTCCTGGCAACCTGAGCCCGATACGGTGAAGTCGTGCCGTACTTGCCGAGCCTGGTGTTGTTGCTGGTCGGGATGGTCTTTTTGATCGTCATCCTGGTCAAAGTCATCGGATCCTTGCGCCGATTCCGCGCCGCAAGCACTCTGGTAGGCGACAGGGTCGGCGACGGCGTCGGTTTGCTGCGAGCGCGGTCAGCCGCGCTCGGGGTGGCCTTCGCCGAACGGCGTCCGAACCGGGCCCTGAGGGGCGAACCCCGCGTACCATCGACGGACCGGGGCATGAAGGAGGACTACCGTGGGTAACCTCGGAGCTACTGAGCTGATCATCATCGCCGTGGTGATCATCTTGCTGTTCGGGGCGAAGAAGCTGCCCGACATGGCGCGTTCACTCGGCCGCTCGGCCAAGATCCTCAAGGCCGAGACCAAGGGCCTGCGCGACGACGAGGACCAGCCGCAGCCGCAGGCGCAGAACACGGCCGTCCAGCAGCCCGCTCCCCAGCAGCTGCCGCCCGCGCAGCCGCAGGTCGCCCAGCCGCAGGTGGTGCCGCCGCCGGTGCAGCAGCCGGTGGTCCAGCAGCCCGCTGCCCAGCAGCCCGCCGCGCCGCAGCAGCCGCAGGTGGCCCAGCCGATCGAGCAGTCCCCGCAGAACCTCCAGAACAAGCAGAACTAGACCAGAAGGACGGTCCGCACCGTGGGGGCAAGTCCCGTCCGGTGGTGGTCGGAGCGCCGAGAGCGCCGCAAGCTGACGAGCCTTCGGGGCAACCCGGACGGCACCATGTCGCTGAAGGACCACCTGTACGACCTCCGGCACCGCCTCGGTTTGGCGTTGCTGATCATCGCCGTCGGTGCGATCTTCGGCTGGTTCTGGTGGGCTTGGCGCATCTTCGGGCTGCCCAGCCTGGGCGACATCGTGATCGCCCCCTACTGCGGCATCCCGGTGGCGCAGCGGCTCACCCAGGGCGGGCAGGGCTGTCAACTGCTCCAGACCCAACCGTTCGAGATCTTCATGATCCGGTTGAAGGTCGGTGCGGGCGCCGGCATGGCGCTGACCGCCCCGCTGTGGCTCTACCAGGTGTGGCGGTTCATCGCGCCCGGCCTGTACGCCAAGGAGCGCAAGTTCGCGCTGATCTTCGTGGGCTGCGCGTCGGTGCTGTTCGTGGCCGGTGCGACGCTGGCGTTCTACGTCGTGCCGCAGGGCCTGTCCGTGCTGGTCGGTTTCGGCGACGAGAAGTTCATCACCGCGCTGACCGCCGGTGACTACATCAGCTTCGTGATGGCGCTGCTGCTGATCTTCGGCGTGAGCTTCGAGCTGCCGCTGATCGTGGTGATGCTCAACCAGGTCGGCGCGGTGTCCTACGCCAAGCTGTGCAAGTGGCGGCGCGGGATCGTGTTCACGCTGTTCGTCTTCGCCGCCATCGCGACGCCCGGCGTCGATCCGATCTCGATGATCGCGCTGGCCATCGCGTTGACGCTGTTGTTCGAGCTGGCGATCCAGCTGGCCCGGGTCCACGACAAGCGGGCCGCGCGCCGGCGTCGGGAAGAGGGCCTGGACGAGCTGTCCGACGAGGAGGCCGCGCCGTTCGACTACACGCCGGCGTCGATCGAGGAGCCCGAGACCGATTCGGTGGTGTCCAAGGAACCGCACCGGGTGCGTTACGACGACGCCACATGACGCGTGCGGCGTTGCTGGTCTGCCCCGCCTCCGGCAAGGGGCGGGCGGCGAGGATGGCGGGCTCGGTCGCTGCCCGGCTGCGCACCGCCGTGGACCGGCTGGACCTGCACGTCGCCTCCTCGTCCGAGGGCACGGCCGCGTTGGCGCGCCGGGCCGTGGACGACGGAGTCGACGTGCTGGTCGTGCTCGGTGGTGACGGCGGGGCGCACCTGGGGGTGCAGGCCTGCGCGGGGACGCCCACGGCGCTGGCCGTGGTGCCCGCCGGGACCGGCAACGACCTCGCCGCGGCGTTGGGCACGACGTCGGTGGACGACGTGGTCGACGCCCTGTGCGCCCGCTCCACGCGCGCGCTGGACCTCGGGCGGCTCGGCAACGGCACGTGGTTCGCGACCGTGCTGTGCGCCGGGTTCGACTCGGCGGTGAACGAGCGGGCGAACGGCATGCGTTGGCCCGCCGGCCCCCGTCGCTACGACCTGGCGATCGTGGCCGAACTCGCGGCGCTGAGGCCCGAGCCGCTGGTGGTGGAGACGGAGGACGAGCGGCTGGAGGTGGACGCATTGCTGGTCGCCATCGGCAACACCACCAGTTACGGCGGCGGCATTCCGGTGTGCCCGGACGCCGACGCGGCCGACGGCCTGTTCGACATCACCGTGGTCGGCGCCGCGCCGCGCCGGACCCTGCTCCGGATGCTGCCGACCTTGCGGACGGGGCGGCACGTCGACCACCCGGCCGTGCGGACGCTGCGCGCGAAGTCGGTGCGGCTGTCCGGCCCGTCCTGGGTCGGCTACGCCGACGGCGAGCGGATGCACGGCCTGCCACTGCCGGTCGAGTGCAGGTCAGCCGCCTTGCTCGCAGTCACATCAATACCTTCAGTGTAGATCGAAATGACGTCCTTTCGCACGACCGGCAAGCGGAGAGCGCTTTTGTCGTGGGTGTGTGACAGCCTGAATGGGTGTCAAGTGCTTCGCGGTCTCCGGCCGACCAGTACGCGGACTTCCGCCGCCGCAACACCCGGCCCAAGCTGACCGACTTCCTCTCGGTGCTCTCCTTCGAGCTCGACCCGTTCCAGCAGCGCGCCTGCGAGGCCCTGGAGGACGGGCACGGCGTGCTGGTGTGCGCGCCCACCGGCGCGGGCAAGACAGTCGTCGGCGAGTTCGCCGTCCACCTGGCCCTGTCGGAGGGCCGCAAGTGCTTCTACACCACGCCGATCAAGGCGCTGTCGAACCAGAAGTACGCCGATCTGGTCGCCCGCTACGGCAACGACAAGGTCGGTCTGCTGACCGGGGACACCTCGGTCAACGGCAACGCGCCCGTGGTCGTGATGACCACCGAGGTGCTGCGCAACATGCTCTACGCGGGCTCCTCCACGTTGCGGAGCCTGGCGTACGTGGTGATGGACGAGGTGCACTACCTGGCCGACCGGTTCCGCGGGCCGGTGTGGGAGGAGGTCATCCTGCACCTGCCGGAGTCGGTGCGGCTGGTCGGCCTGTCCGCCACGGTCAGCAACGCCGAGGAGTTCGGCGAGTGGCTGGTGGAGGTGCGCGGCGACACGGCGGTGGTGGTGGACGAGCACCGTCCGGTGCCGTTGTGGCAGCACATGATCGCCGGCGGCCGGATGATGGACCTGTTCGCCGGCGAGGGCCCGGAGGGGCACCTGCGGATCAACCCGCAGCTGTTGCGGCACACCGAGGACCTGGCGCGGTTCCACGTGCCGTGGAGTCGGAACCGGAACAACAAGGGTCGTCCGCCGCGCGGGTCGGGGTTCAAGCCGCCGTCGCGGGTGGACATCGTGCAGCGGCTGGACGGTGCGGGGCTGCTGCCGGCGATCGACTTCGTGTTCAGCCGGGCGGGTTGCGACGCGGCGGTGACGCAGTGCGTGCGGGCCGGGTTGCGGTTGAACTCGGAGGCCGAGATCGCGGAGATCCGCGAGGTCATCGAGGAGAAGACGCGCGACCTGCCGCAGGGCGACCTGATGGTGCTGGGCTACTGGGAGTGGCGGGAGGCGCTGGAGCGGGGCATCGCGAGCCACCACGCGGGGTTGCTGCCGGCGTTCAAGGAGACCGTGGAGGAGCTGTTCGTCCGGGGTCTGGTGAAGGTGGTGTTCGCGACCGAGACGTTGGCGCTGGGCATCAACATGCCGGCGCGGACGGTGGTGTTGGAGAAGCTGGTCAAGTACAACGGCGAGGCGCACGTCGACCTCACGCCGGGGGAGTACACGCAGCTCACCGGTCGTGCCGGGCGTCGGGGGATCGACGTGGAGGGGCACGCGGTCGTGGTGTGGCAGCCCGGGGTGGACCCGAAGGCGGTCGCGGGGCTGGCGTCGACGCGGACGTACCCGCTGCGGTCGTCGTTCCGGCCGGGCTACAACATGGCGGTGAACCTGGTGCACCAGCTGGGTGCGGCGGCGGCGCGGGAGATCCTGGAGCAGTCGTTCGCGCAGTTCCAGGCGGACCGGTCGGTGGTGGGCCTGGCGCGGCGCATCGAGCGCAACAAGGAGGCGCTGGCCGGGTACGCCGAGGCGATGAGCTGCCACCTGGGTGACTTCACCGAGTACGCGTCGCTGCGCCGCCGGGTGGCGGAGCGGGAGAAGGCGTTGGCGCGGCAGAACTCGTCGGCGAAGCGGGCGGAGGCGGCGGCGTCGCTGGAGCGGTTGCGCAAGGGTGACGTGATCGCGGTGCCGTCGGGTCGTCGGTCGGGGTTGGCGGTGGTGATCGACCCGGGGCTGGAGCCGTTGGGCGAGGCGCGTCCGCTGGTGGTGACCGAGGACCGCTGGTCGGGTCGGTTGTCGGCGGCGGACTTCCCGTTGCCGGTGGAGGTGCTGGGGCACGTCAAGTTGCCGCGCCAGGTGGACACGCGGTCGCCGAAGTCGCGGCGTGACCTGGCTTCGACGTTGCGGAACACGGGGATCGTGGCGCCGGCGCTGCGCAAGCGGCGGTCGACGGCGGATGACGACGCCGAGTTGGCGACGTTGCGGCGGGCGTTGCGGGCGCACCCGTGCCACGGGTGCGAGAAGCGCGAGGACCACGCCCGGTGGGGTGAGCGGTACCACCGGTTGTCGGCGGAGACGGAGCAGTTGGAGCGCAAGGTCGCGGCGACGACGCACTCGTTGGCGCGGGAGTTCGACCGGATCCGGGGGCTGCTGCGGGAGCGGGGCTACCTGCACGAGGAGGAGTCGGGGCTGGGTGGGGAGGTCACCGAGCACGGCAAGCGGCTGACCCGGTTGTACTCCGAGTCGGACCTGTTGGCGGCGGAGTGCCTGCGGCACGGTGTGTGGCGCGGGTTGGAGGCCGCGGAGCTGGCGGCGGTGGTGTCGTCGCTGGTGTACGAGGCGCGGCGGGACGGTCCGTTGGAGACGCGGTTGCCGCCGGGGAAGGTGACCGACGCGTTGACGGCGACGGCGCGGCTGTGGGCGGAGTTGGAGGACGACGAGCGGCGGCACAAGCTGGATCGCACGCGTCAGCCGGATCCGGGGTTCGCGTGGCCGGTGTACCGGTGGGCGCGGGGCGAGTCGTTGGAGAAGGTGCTGAGCGCGTCGGAGGCGAGCGGGACGGAGTTGGGCGCGGGTGACTTCGTGCGCTGGTGCCGGCAGGTGATCGACTTCCTGGACCAGATCCGGGACGTGGTCGGTGGTGGTGATCCGGTGGGTGCGGCGGCCCGCAAGGCGGTGGACGCGTTGCGGCGCGGGGTGGTGGCGATGGCCACGGTCTGAGATAGCTTTGCGGGGTGGCTGGGTGCGTCCGGCTCTCCTGTGGTTTGATCGCGCCCGCAAGACTTGAACGCATCTTTTCCAGACCGACCGTCGGAGGCCGAGCATGACCAGTCCGTACGGACCGTCCGGAGGGAACGACCCGCAGCAGCAGTGGGGCCAGCAGCCCTACGGTGGTGGGTACCCCGGCACGCCGTCGGGTGGTTTCCCCGCTCAGCAGCCCGGTTACGGGCAGCCGGACCCGTCGCAGCAGCAACAGCAGCAGTGGGGGCAGCAGCCCCAGCAGCAGCAGCCGTACACGCAGCAGTACCCGGCCGGGTACGACCCGGGCCAGCAGCAGAACCCGTACGGCCAGCAGGACCCGTCGCAGCAGCAGCAGAACCCGTACGGCCAGCAGGACCCGTCCCAGCAGCAGTGGGGTCAGCAGGGCCAGTACGGGCAGCCCGGTTACGGGCAGCAGCAGAACCCCTACGGTCAGCCCGGTTTCGGTCCGCAGCAGCCGCCCGCCAAGAAGTCCGGTGCGGTGCTGTGGGTGGTGGTGGCGCTGGTCGTGCTGGTGGTCGCGGCTGTGGGCATCACCGGCTTCGTGGCGCCCGGCTTCTTCAAGAAGAAGATCTTCGACAACGCGTCCGTGCAGACCGGGATCGTGCAGATCCTCAAGGACGACTACAAGATCTCGGACGTGGAGAGCGCGACCTGCAACGGGGAGAACCCGGTGGAGCCGAACCGCACGTTCACCTGCAAGGTGAAGATCGGCGGCAAGGACAAGGACGTGAAGATCACCGTGAAGACGGCGGACGGCGAGTACGAGGTCGGACAGCCCACGGGTTGATCCGGCTGAGCGCACCCTTGGCGGAGGCCACTCCCGGTTCGCGGGGGTGGCCTCGTCGTTTCCGGCGGATTGTGTTCTTGATCGCGGGAAAACTCGTTAGCGGGAAGTGCGCGGGCGGGAGACCATCGGGTGGTGACCGATCTGGACATCCGCGTCCTGGACGACGCCCACTACCGCGCCGCGCACACGCTGTTCCGGGGGACCTTGCACCACGGGCCCGCGCCGGACGAGCGTTGGGAGGTCGCGCGGACGTCGTACGAGCCGGGTCGGGCGCTCGGTGCGTTCGCGGGGGAGGAGCTGGTCGGGACGGCGCAGTCGTTCCCGTCGCGGCTGGCGGTGCCGGGTGGTGCGGTGGTGCCGATGGCGGCGGTGAGCCGGGTCGGGGTGCGGGCGGACTGGACGCGGCGCGGTGCGTTGACGGCGTTGCAGCGGGCGCAGTTGCGTGGGTTCCGGGAGGCCGGTGAGGTGGCGGCGACGCTGCGGGCGTCCGAGGGCGTGATCTACGAGCGGTTCGGTTACGGGGTGGCGTCCCGGTTCCGCGAGGTGCGGGTCGTGCGGGCGCAGGCGCGGACGCGGGTGCCGATCGCGGGTCGGGTGCGGCTGGTGGAGGCGGAGCCCGCCGGGGCGTTGATCCGGTCGTTGTTCGAGCGCCTGTCGCCGGGGCGGCCGGGGACGATCGCGCGGTGGCCGGGCTGGTGGAACCTGAACGTGGTCGACCCGGGGGAGGGCGAGAGCCAGCGGTTCGCGGTGGCGTCGGGTCCGGATGGGGACGACGGCTACGCGGTCTTCAAGGTCACGCCGGGTTCGTTCGAGACGGGCAGTGAGAAACCCACCGTGCTGGCGGTGCTGGACCTGTGGGCGGCGTCGCCGCGCGCCTGGTCGGACCTGTGGGCGTTCCTGCTGGGCATCGACCTGGTGGGCGAGGTGGTCGCCGAGGGGCGGCCGGTGGACGAGCCGCTGGAGTGGCTGATGGTGGACCGGCGGGCGGTGCGGGTCACCGACGTGATGGACGAGACGTGGCTGCGGCTGGTGGACGTGGAGGCCGCGTTGTCGGCCCGCGCGTACCGCCCGGGTCCGTCGGTGGTGATCGGCGTGCGCGACCGGTTCCTGCCGGAGAACGAGGGCGCGTACCTGGTCGGGTCGTCGGGTGCGGCGCGCACGTCGGAGGCGCCGGACTTCGTGGTTGACGTGGACGTGCTCGGCGCGGCCTACCTGGGTGACGTGTCGTTCGGGGCGATGGCGATGGCGGGGCGGTTCGCCGCCGATCGCCCGGACGCGGTGGCCCGTGCGGACGCCCTGTTCGCGGTGGACCAGCCGCCGTGGTGCGGCACGTTCTTCTAGCCTGCCGCCTTCTGGCCTGCCGCGACGCTGCCCGCCCGCCTGGGCGGTGGGTCGGTTCCCCGGCCGGGGTGGACGGCGCGGCCGGGATGTCCGGGGTCAGAGGGTGTCCGGGCCGGGAGTGTCCAGGTCCGGGGTGTTCAGGCCCGGCGTCGTTCCAGGGCCGTGAGCAGTCGCGGCAGTGAGCTGCCCAGGCCCCAGCGCCGGGTCAGTTCGGCGACGCGGTCGGGGTGGGCGGGTTCGTCGGGCACGGTGTCCGGGCGGTCCACCAGGACGTCCGCGTCGGTGGCCACGTTGACCACGGTGGGGGCCACCGCGAGGTAGTCCTGGGCGTTGAGCAGGGCGGTGCGGGCGCGGGTGGTGAGTTTGCGGTCCTTGCCGTCGTGCACGGCGGCGAGCACGGCTTCGAGGGAGCCGAACTCGGTGATCAGCTTCGCGGCGGTCTTCTCGCCGATGCCCGCGACGCCGGGCAGGCCGTCGGACGGGTCGCCGCGCAGCACGGACATCCCGGCGTAGGCGGGGCCCGCGTCGGCGGCCGGGAGGGCGTACTTCGCGGCCAGCTCGGCGGGGCCCAGCAGTTCGGCCTTGGCCCAGCCGCGGCCCAGGTAGAGGACCTTGACCGGGGTGGGTTCGTCTCGCACCACCTGGAACAGGTCGCGGTCCCCGGTGATCACCTCGACGGCGTCGGTCCGCTCGCGGGCGGCGAGGGTGCCGATCACGTCGTCGGCCTCGTAGCCGACCGCCTCGGCGGTCGCGATGCCCACGGCGTCGAGCACGTCGAGGATGATCGGCACCTGCGGGGTGAGGGTGTCGGGCACGTCCTCCTCGCCGTCGACCGCCTCGGCGGCCACCCGGTGCGCCTTGTAGGACGGCAGGGCGGCCACCCGGAACTCCGGCCGCCAGTCCGCGTCCAGGCACGCGACCAGGCGTCCGGCGTTGCGGTCGGTGATCACCCTGGTGATGGTGTCGACGAACCCGCGCACCGCGTTGACCGGCGTGCCGTCGGGTGCGGTCATCGACTCGGGCAACGCGTAGAAGGCCCGGAAGTACAGGCTGGCGGCGTCCATCAGGACGAGCGGGCTGCTCACCCCGGACAGCTTGCCAGACACCCCCGACAGCGGCTCACGGCGTGCGTGTTCCGGCTGGTGGCCTCGTGCGGCCGGGTCCGTGCGGGCGGTGTCGGTGTCCCTGTTCCCGCCGGGAGGCGCGGGGGCGGGTGGGCACGCGGGGCCGCATCGGGGTGTCCGCCTGTCGGGTGGCCGACCGGGTGTGGATCAGGCTGACTGACGTGCCGTCGTGCGCACAGGACTAGGCTGCCGAGACATGTCGACCCATGTTGGACCCATTGACGTGGATGCCCTCCGCGCGCGACTGGACAAGGCCGCCACCGCGGCGACCGTCGCCGGAGTGGATGCCCTGCTCATCACGCCCGGTTCGGACCTGCGGTACCTGATCGGGGCGGGTGGTTCGTCGTTCGAGCGGCTGACCTGCCTGGTGCTGCCGGTCGGTGGCGCGCCGGTGCTGGTGGTGCCGAAGTTGGAGCAGCCCGGGTACGCGGGCGTGCCGACCGACGAGCTCGGTGTCGAGGTGGCCACGTGGGTGGACGGTGAGGACCCGTACGCGCTGGTGAAGCGGGCGCTGAAGGGGACCGGGCGGCTCGCCGTGGCGGACATGATGCCCGCGCTGCACAGCCTGCGGCTGCGGGACGCGATCGGCGGCGACCAGGTGCTCGCCGGGCCGGTCCTGCGGGAGCTGCGGATGCGCAAGGACGCCTCCGAGGTGGCGGCGTTGCGCAAGGCGGGCGCCGCGATCGACCGGGTGCACGCCCGGGTCGGGGAGTGGCTGCGGCCCGGTCGCACGGAGGCCGAGGTCGGGGCGGACATCGCCGCGGCGATCGTGGCCGAGGGGCACGAGCTGGCCGAGTTCGTGATCGTCGGGTCGGGGCCGAACGGGGCGTCGCCGCACCACAGCCTGTCCGACCGGGTGATCGAGGCCGGGGACGTGGTGGTGGTGGACATCGGCGGGCCGGTCGCCGAGGGCTACAACTCGGACTCCACGCGCACCTACGTGCTCGGCGAGCCGCGTGACCCGGACGTGTGGGAGACCTACGCGGTGCTGCAGGCCGCGCAGCAGGCCGCCGTGGACGCGGTCCGGCCCGGTGTCACGTGCGAGGCGGTGGACGCCGCCGCGCGGGAGGTCATCGCGGAGGCCGGGTTCGGCGAGTACTTCGTGCACCGCACCGGTCACGGGATCGGGCTCGACGTGCACGAGGAGCCTTACATCGTGGGCGGCAACGACCTGCCGCTGGAGGCGGGGATGGCGTTCAGCGTGGAGCCCGGCATCTACCTGCCCGGCCGGTGGGGCGCCCGGATCGAGGACATCGTCGTCGCCACCGAGAGCGGTGTCGAGAGCGTCAACAACCGACCCCACGAACTGGTGGTGCTGCCGGCGTGACCAACCTGGAGCCGATAGACCGGGCGATCCTGCGTGAACTGGCCGCCGACGGCCGGTGCAGCTTCACCGACCTCGCCGAGCGGGTGGGGCTGAGCGTGTCGGCCGTGCACCAGCGGGTGCGGCGGCTGGAGCAGCGCGGTGTGGTGCGCGGCTACGCCGCGCGGCTGGACGGCGACGAGGTCGGCCTGCCGTTGACCGCGTTCATCTCGCTCACCCCGATCGACCCGGCGGCTCCGGACGACTACCCGAAGCGGCTGGAGCACCTGCCGCAGATCGAGGCGTGCTACTCGGTCGCGGGGGACGCCTCCTACGTCCTGCGCGTCCGGGTGGCCTCGCCCACGGCGCTGGAGGAGCTGCTGCGGCAGATCCGCGAGGTGGCGAACGTGTCCACCCGCACCACCGTCGTGCTGTCCACCCCGTACGAGGACCGCCCGCCGGCCGTCTAGCCGGACGGCCCGCCGGGTCGTCGTGGTGGGTCGGGTCCGCCTGGTCTCCCCTCGGCGTCGCGGAGCACCGGCGTCGCGGAGGGGAGTCGATCACCGGCACCCGCTCTCCCACGGAGGGCTCCGCGGGCATCGGGGCTCCTACTCGACCGCGTCCCACGGCACCGCGTCGTAGCCGGCCTGGAGGCGGGTGAGCGCGGCGTCGTCCACTTCGTACTCCACGTCGTCGATGCGGGACACCGCGACGACGCCGATCGAGTTGGTCAGGAACGCGCCCCGGTAGGAGCGCAGGTCCGCCAGCCGCACCACGGCCCGCCGCGACGGCAGTTGCCGTTCCAGCAGCTGCATGGTGATGCCGTGCAGCCAGTCCGCCTCGGCCCACACGATCCCGGTGTCGTCCAGGAACCCGATGTTCGCGATCGTGCCCTCGACCACCACCCCGTCCGACGTGGTGAGCAGCGCGTCGTCGAACCCGGCGGCCACGGCGCGGATGCCGTGGTGGGTCTGGCCGAACCCGCCCAGGTGCTTCACGTGCGGCAGCGGGCGGCGGTAGTCCACCGACATCAGCCGCTGCGGGTGCGCGGGCGGGGTCGACGGGGCCCGCACACCGACCAGCACCGAAGGCGAGGTCGGGCCGAACACGACGACCCGGACCGCCGCGTCCCGCACGTCGTCGGCCAGCGCGTGCGAGATCAGCCCGCGGACGCGGTCGCCGTCCAGACCGGTGCCGTACAGCTCCCGGTTGGCCGCGTCCAGCCGCCGCAGGTGCAGGTCCAGTCCTCTGACCCGGCGGTCGCGGACCTGCATGGCGGTGAAGTGGCCGTAGTTGGCCAGCACGGCGGGCGCCAGTTGTGCGGCGGTCGGCGGGTTGCCGTCGATCTCGATCCTGAGCATGGGCGCGACCGTAGCGTGGCAGGAATCGAGGGTCGCGGGTCGTTGCCGCCACCGGCGGACGTCGAAAAGGTGGATGGTGTGGAACGCGAAGTGCTCGTCGTCGGCTACCGGGACGCGACGCTGCTCGACATCGCCGGGCCGGTGGAGGTCTTCAACGGCGCGGCGAAGGTGTGCGGCGGGTACCGGGTGCGGCTGGCGGCGGTGGGCGGGGGGTTCACCGCCTCCGGCATCCGGCTGGACGCCGACGACCTGCGCGAGGTCACCGGGCCGGTGGACACGCTGCTCGTGGTGGGCGGCGGCGGGTTCAGGGACGCCGCCCGCTCGGCGGAGCTGCTGGGGGAGCTGCGGCGGCTCGCCGGCACGGCACGGCGGGTGGCCGGCGTGTGCACCGGCGCGTTCGTGCTGGCCGCCGCCGGCCTGCTGGACGGGGCGCGAGCCACCACGCACTGGGCGTACTGCGCCGAACTGGCCCGGCTGCACCCGTCAGTGGAGGTGGTGCCGGACGCGATCTTCGTGTGCGACGGGCGGCTGACCACCTCGGCGGGCGTCACCGCCGGCATCGACCTCGCGCTGGCGCTGCTGGAACGCGACCACGACGCCACCCTGGCCCGGCTGGTCGCCCGCTGGCTGGTGGTGTTCCTGCAACGCCCCGGCGGCCAGTCGCAGTTCAGCGTCCGCTCCCGGGTTCCGCCGGTCCGCGAGCCGGGACTGCGAGCCGTGCTCGACGCCATCGCCGACGACCCGGCCGGCGACTGGACGGTCCGCGAGATGGCCCGCCGCGCCGCGATGAGCCCGCGGCACTTCGCCCGCGTGTTCCCCCTCCAGGTCGGCACGTCGCCCGCCCGGTACGTGGAACGGGCCCGGGTGGAGGCGGCGGCGGGCGTGCTGGAGTCCGGCGACGAAGGGCTGGACGTGGTGGCCAGGCGCACCGGCTTCGGGTCGGCCGAAACCCTGCGCAGGGCGTTCCAGCGGGTGCTCGGCGTCACGCCGGGCGGCTACCGCGACAGGTTCCGCAGCACGGGCGCGGCGTGAGGCCGCACCCGAAATCCGCAACCGAGGGGGACATCACCGATGGATCTGGCGTTCGTGCTCTACCCGAACCTGACCGCACTGGACCTGATCGGCCCGTACGAGGTGCTGGGCCACCAGCCGGACGTCACGGTGCACTTCGTCGCCGAGACCCGGCAACCGGTGACCGCCGACGCCGGGCTGATCATCACGCCGACGGTCACGTTCGACGAACTCGACCGCGCCGACGTGATCGTCGTGCCGGGCACCGGCACGTGGCGCGACCCGCTGGAAGCCGGGGTGGTCACGGCGTGGCTGCGCAGGGTCCACCCGACCGCCACCTGGACCACGTCGGTGTGCACCGGCTCCACGCTGCTGGCCGCCGCGGGCATCCTGACCGGTCGCCCGGCCACCACGCACTGGGCGGTGCGCGACGCGCTGGCCGGGCTCGGCGCGGTGGTCAGCACCGACCGGGTGGTGCGCGACGGCTCCGTCGTCACCGCCGCCGGGGTCTCCGCCGGGATCGACATGGCGCTCACCCTGGTCGGGCTGATCTGGGGCGACGACCGCGCCAAGTTCACCCAGCTGGTCATCGAGTACGCCCCCGAACCGCCCTACGACGCCGGCTCGCCGGAGACCGCCCCCGCCGGGATGGTCGCCTTCGCCCGCTCGGCCGTCGGCGGCTTCCCGTCCTGACCCGGACACCGCCACCAGCACGGCGGGCCGCCCGCCGTGCTGGTGCGCCGCCTTCGACGCCGGCCCGTCCAACACCGGCACCGACCCCCTCGGGAACGCCCGCAGCGCCCCGCCGGCCCTTTCCGGCAGCACCGCCCCGCCGGCTCCTTCCGGCAGCACCGCGCCGTCGGCCACGACGACCAGGGCGCCACGCCACCCGACGGCGTCGACCACCTGCGACCCGGCGACCGTGACGACCCGGACGCCGAAGCTCACAGCGTCGCGGGCAGACCGAAGCGGGCGAACACGGCGGTCGGGAAGGTGAGGATCTCGGCGATCGCGTCGCCCTCGATCCGCAGCACGTCGAACGACACCGGCTCGAACACCCCCGAACCATCCCGCCTGACGTAGTTCGCCACCGCCGGCTGCCGGTTCGCCGAGGTCACCAGCAGCTTCCACTCGCCCCACGCCTGCGGCCCGACCATGAACGGCGCCCAGATGCCGATCAGCTCGTCCCGACCGCGGTGCCGACCCGGCTCCGGCGGCATCGCCCACAGCGCGTCCTCCCGCAACACCGCCGCCAACGCCGTCAGGTCACCCCGCTCGGTGGCCTCCACGAACCGCTTCACCACCGCCTTCTCCTCCGCCGACGGGTCGCCGATCCAGTCCGTCCGCCGCTCCGGCAGGTGCTTGCGCATGGTCACCCGCGCGCGTTGCAGGGCGCTGTTCACCGCCGGCACGGTGTCCTCCAGCAGCTCCGCGGTCTCGCTCGCCCGCCACCCCAGCACGTCCCGCATCACCAGCACCGCCCGCTGCTTGGCCGGCAGGTGCTGCACGGCCGCCAGGAACGCCAACTCGATCGTCTCCCGCGCCACCACCTCCGCGTCCGGCTCCTCCGACGCGTCCAGCAGGGCGTCCGGGATCGGCTGGAGCCACGGCACCTCCCCGGCGGGCATCCCGGTGCCGGCGACCGGCTCGCGACGACGGCCGATGGCGTCCAGGCACGCGTTGGTCGCGATCCGGTACAGCCACGCCCGGATCGACGAACGACCCTCGAACGTGTGCCGCCCCCGCCACGCCCGCAGGAACGTCTCCTGCACCAGGTCCTCCGCCTCGTCGAACGAGCCGAGCAGCCGGTAGCAGTGCACCCGCAGCTCGTGCCGGTGCCTCTCGACCTCCCGCGTGAAGTCGACCGTCATCGTCGCAACCTCGCTCATGGCAGCCCTCCGGGCTTGTACGGTGGCGTGCCTGGCCGCACGCCGCACAACGTATGACCGGACGGCTCACCGGAACTCATCGGAGGGGCATTGGGCACGGGTTTCCGGGCGGCGTTCGCGGTGCCCGAGTTCCGGGTGCTGTGGTCGGCGGCGGCACTGTCCACCATCGGCGACCAACTCGCCCGCGTCGCGCTGTCCGTGCTGGTGTTCCAACGCACCGGCTCGGCCACCTGGACCGCCCTCACCTACGCCCTGACCATGCTCCCGGCACTGGTGTCCGGCGTGCTGCTGACCGGACTGGCCGACCGGTACCCCAGGCGCGCGGTCATGGTCGCCGCCGACCTCGTCCGGGCCGTGCTGCTGGCCGTGATGGCCCTGCCCGGCGTACCGCTGCCGCTGCTGGCGGCCCTGCTGGTGGTGGCACAACTGGCCGAACCCCCGTTCGCCGCCGCGCAGGGCGCCCTGCTGCCGACCGTGCTGGGCGAGCGGTACGAGGCCGGGCAGTCCGTGCACCTGATCACCCACCAGGCCGGTCTGCTGCTCGGCTTCGCCGGCGGCGGCCTGGTCGTGGCGTGGCTGGGCACGTCCGGGGCGCTGGCGGCGGACGCGGCCACGTTCGCCCTGTCCGCCGTGCTGCTGAGGTCCGGCCTGGCACACCGCCCCGCGCCGGGCGTGGTGAAGCGGACCCACGTGCGGATCCGGGAAGGCGCTTCGTTGGTGTGCCGGGACGGCCGGCTGCGGCTGCTCGTGGCGCTGGGGTGGCTGGCGCTGTTCACCGTCGTGCCGGAGGGGTTGGCGGCGCCGTTCTCGGCGGAGGTCGGGGCGGGCGCGGCGGGGGTCGGCGTGCTGCTCGCGGCCGACCCGGCGGGGATGGTGCTCGGTACCGTCCTGCTGCGGTTCCTGCCGACGACACGACGGGTCCGGCTGCTGGGGTTGTCGGCGGTGGCGACGGCGCTGCCCCTGGTGGGCTACCTGCTCGCACCGGGCCTCGTCGGTGCGGTCGCGCTGCTGGGGTTGAGCGGGGTGTTCAGCGCCTACCAGGTCACGGCGGGCGCGACCTTCGTGCGGCTGGTGCCGGATGAACAGCGCGGCCAGGCGCTGGGCTTCGCCCGGAGCGGCCTGGTCGCGACCCAGGGCATCGGCGTCGCCGGGGGAGGCCTGCTGGCTACCGCGACGGGTTCCGCCGGCACCGCCATCGCGATCTCCGGCCTGGTCGGTACGGCTGTGGCCCTGGCGGTCGCCGCCGCCTGGTCCCGCGTCTCGGACACCGTCGCGGGGGAGGGATGACCGCAGTAGGCCGGCGACCGACCGCAGCGGACCGGGTGTCACCCGCCGCGACCAGCGAAGGGACCGGGATCGTCGGTGCCCCATGAGAAAATTGAACCGGGGGCCGGAGGCCACGCCAACGCACGACCGGCAGCCACTCCGATCGACCGCCCCACGACCGCTTCCGACCAGGTGCCGGCACCCGATCACGTGCCGGCACCCGATCACGTGCGGGCGTCCGACCACCTGCGGGGGTTCGACCACGTGGCAGCGGTCGCCGACCGACCCGGAGCCCGCCCACTGCGCCGCAACCGCGCGTTCGTGCTGCTGTGGTCGGGCCAATCGGTGTCGCTGATCGGCTCCCAGGTCACCGTCGTCGCACTACCCCTCGTCGCCGCCCTCACCCTGGGCGCGACCCCGTGGCAGATGGGCGTCCTGGCCGCCGCAGCCCGCTTCCCCTACCTCTTCCTGGGCCTCCCGGCCGGCGTCTGGGTTGACCGCCTGCCCCGCCGACCCCTCCTGGTCACCTGCGCCCTGGGCCAAGCCGCCGCCCTCGCCCTGGTCCCCGCGGCACACGCGACCGGCACCCTCACCATCCCGCTGCTGTCCGCGATCGCCTTCATCGCCGGCGCCTTCGCGGTGTTCGCCGACATCGCCACCCTCGCCTTGGTCCCCCTGATCCTCCCGGCACACCACCTCACCCGAGGCCAGGCCGCCTTCGAGACGAGCCACTCCACCGCCCAGGTCGCCGGCCCCGCACTGGCCGGCTGGCTGGTCACCACCCTCACCGCCCCACTGGCACTGCTCGCCGACGCCGCGAGCTTCCTGCTCTCCGCCGCCACCCTCACCGGCATCCGGACCCACCACCGCCCGGAACGCACGACCGGCCTCATCCAGCAGGTCGCCGCCGGTGCCCGGGTCGTCTTCGGTCAACGCCTGCTGCGCAACGTCACGCTCTGCACGGCCACCCACATGTTCTGGATCAACGCGCTCCTCGCCGTCCTGGTCCTGCACCTGACCGAAACGGGGCTGTCCCCGGCGCAGATCGGCGGCACCCTGGCCATCGGCGCGGCGGGCGGCCTGGCCGGTTCGCTCATCGCCCCACGCCTCGAGGACGGCGCGATGCCCGTCGCGATCGCGGTGGCCGGCGCGGGCGCGGCCGGAGTCGCCCTCCACCCGCTGAGCATCGCCGTCCTGTGGCTCGGCCTGCAGGCCTACCACGTCCTCCAGGTCCCGGTCCGCTACCGCCTCACCCCACCCACCATGCACGGCCGGGTCAACGCGACCATCCGCACCACCGTCTGGGGCGCCGCCCCGCTCGGCGCGCTGCTGGGCGGACTGCTCGCCGGAACCGCGGGGCTGACACCCACGATCGTCATCAGCGGCGCAGGTGCCGCCCTAGCCGGGTTGTGGCTGGTCAGGGCATGAGCGGAAGCCGCGCGCTCGGCGCGGCCGCCGCGTCGTCCGATCCGGCACCCGCCGGACATCACCAGATCTTGTCGCGCATGGCGGCGCACCTCCTCAAGGCATGGCCGTGGACAGCACAGGGCTCCGGACACCAGGGCTCCGGGGTCACCAGATCTTGTCGCGCACAGCAGTCACCTCCTGTGGGTCGTGTCACCCCGCTAGCGGCTGACATCCGCGCAGGTCACAATTAGCGTGACGGTCCGTTCGGGCGCGTTCACAGTCCGATCCAGACGGTCGCGAGGAACCATGGGCAGAGTGCGGTCAGCGTCGTCGAGCGCTCGACGCTGGTCACTATGGTCCCTGCCACGGCAGGCTTTGGTGTACGTGCTGTCGGTGGATCTGCTCGCCGTGGTCGCCATCGCCGCGTCCACCGCCTGGCCGGTCCCCTCCCACGCGTGGGCCACCTTCGCCGTCCTGGCCGGGTGCGCCGCCCTGCACCTGCACTGCTCCCGCTGGATCGAACGCATCCGCCGCGACCACAGCCACCTGCCGCACGTCGACCTGTGCAGCATCTGGATCGTGGCCGGCGCGATAGTCCTGCCGCCCGCGCTCGCGGTCGCCCTGGTCGTGCTGATGTACGCGCACCGGTGGTGGGTGGTGGGCCGCTGGGACGCGTCCCGGCCACCGCACCGGAACATCTTCACCACGTCGATGATGGTGCTCGCCACACTCGCCGCGAGCACCGTGGCAGGCGTGACGGGCCTGCGCGACCACCTCTCCGGACACCGTCCCGAAGGCCTGCTGGACCTGGTCGGCCTGCTCGGCGCGGGCACCGCCCAATGGCTGGTGAACACCGCCCTGGTGGCCACCGTGATCCTGCTGACTGTCCGGCCCAGGTCGGTCAAGGACGCCATCGGCAGCTCCTCGGACAACCTGCTCGAAGCAGGCCAGCTCGCCATGGGCTCGTTCGTGGCGCTCGCCGTCGCCTGGTGGCCGGGGTTCGCGGTCCCGATGGTCGTCGCCGCCGTCGCCCTGCACCGCACCGTGCTCATCCACCAACTCGAACTGGCCGCCCGCACCGACGCCAAGACCGGCCTGCTCAACGCCGAGGCCTGGCACCTCCAGGCGAGGCTGGAACTGGACCGCACCCGTCGTCAACCACCGGGCGCCACCGTCGGCCTGTTCATGATCGACGTCGACCACTTCAAGGACATCAACGACACCCACGGCCACCAGATAGGCGACGCGGTGCTGCGCCGCATCGCCGCCGCGCTGGCCGGCGTGGTGCGTCGCGGTGACGCGGTCGGCCGGTTCGGCGGCGAGGAGTTCGCGGTCCTGCTCCCGTCGACCAAGCGCGAAGAAGCCCTGACCATCGCCGAGCGGATGCGCCGCCAGGTGCACCAGGTGGTGGCCGACGACGGCGACGGCGGCACCGTGGACGGCCTGACCGTCAGCATCGGCATCGCAGTCTGGCCCGACGTGGCCGAGGACACCCTCGAAGGCCTGCTGGCCGCCGCCGACGCCGCCCTCTACGAGGCGAAACGCCAAGGCCGGGACCAGGTGCAGGTGGCCGGCCGCCACCGCCGCGTCCGCTGGATGCCCGCCGCAAGATCAGAAACGCAATAGACCGCACAGCCAACAGCGCCCGAAGCCAACAGCGCCCGGAGCCCAGAGCGCCCGGAGCCAACAGAGCCCGGAGCCCAAAGCCCAAAGCGCCCAGAGCCCGAAAGCTTGGAAGCTTTTGAATAAAGGTTCTACGCAGCTTGACGGCAGAAGAGGGACCACGGACTCAAAGCGCTCCAGAAGCACGCAGGTCTTGGATGAAGCCGGGGACATTACGAAAATGGACCACATCATCCCGGCCCTGAAAGCTGCCGGGGGACCGGTCTCAGCGCGACTCGCCGCCTGCAACGCAACCCCCCCAGCGTGCCAAGACGCGCGCTCTTCACGACCGTCAACGCGAGTCAATCGGCTGGGCGGGTCACTCGGCGGGCGGCGTGGCGCGTCCCAGCGGTCCCCTGGCAACTCTCGGGACCGGAGTGATGTGGTCCATTTTCGCAGTGTTCCCGGCTTGAGCCCAGACCTGCGTGCTTCAAGCGCGCTTTGAGTCCGTGCTCACCCTTCTGCCGTCAAGCTGCGTAAACCAGTCCTTCAAAAGATGAAGTTTTTCGATCCTGTGCTGCGGTGCCCTTCTTGGGCTTGAGGCGTGTCGCTGGTGGGCTCGGGGGAGGCAGGTCCGGGCTTCGACGGGCCGTGGTGCGGGCCGGGTGTCGTGTAACAACCTCGCTCACCTGCGGGATGTCGTGTCGGAGGGCCGGGTGGGTGGCGTAGTTTCTGCGCGCCACCATCATCCCGGTGGACTCGTCGCTGCAAGGGTTGTGAGCCAGTGGACCTCGGTGCCCCGCACGGAATCCGGTTCCGCTTCGAGGCGGGGCTGCTGCGTGCCGTCCTGCTCGACGTGCACCGCAAAGCACCGCTCGTGGTCAGCGAGCACCTCACCGCCGAGGCCGGGGCGCGGGACCTCGTCGTGGACGAGTCGCGGGACGGGCGGGTGCGGGCGGTGTTGCGGCAGCGGTTCGACCTGCCCGCGCCTGCCGAGTGGCGGTTGAAGGTGGACGCCCCGGCCACCGAGACGGGTGGGGGTGTGGCGTTCGCGTTGCCCGATGCGGTGTCGTTGCACGTCTCAGGGTCCGCGCCGTGCGCGGCCGTGCACGACGGGGTGTCCGTCGCGCTGCCGGCGGGGGAGTCGGAGCTGCGTGTCACGGTGACCAGCGCGCCGGTGTTCGACGTGGCCGACACGGTCGTGGTGTGCCGCCCGGACCAGGTCCGGGAGGCCGCGGTGGTGGTGTCGTGCCTGCCCGCCGATCGGTTCACGCCCGTCGTGGCCCTCCAGTCGCCGCCGATGTCCGAAGCCGACTACCTGGCACGGCACGCCGAGTACACCGCCGGCCGGGCACTGGGCGACCCCGACGAGACGTCCCGGCTGCGGGCCGGCCTGACGCCGTACCGGTCGTGGTTGCGGCATCACGAGCTGTTGGGCGAGCTGTTGCTCAAGGTCGGTGTGCGCCGGGCGGTGTTCCTGTGCGACCCGGAGCCCGAGGAGCTCAACGCGATCGATCCCGCGGACGGTGGCGGACGGCTGTTCGACGGGCTGGACGCGGTGCACCTGTCGCAGAGCCCGAACCTCACCTCGGCGGCGTGGCAGGCGCTGCGCGACGGGGAGCCGGAGACGCTGGACGTCCCGCCGGAGTGCGACTTCACCGCCGCGCTGTTCACCTCGCTGCGCCTGGGCAGGCCGCTGCGCGTGGTGGACGGTGCGTCACCGCCGCCGTTCGACGCGCACAACCCCGAGGGTGACGAAGCGGTGCTGGTGGAGGACACCGGCACCGCCGACACGCTGGTCGCGGCGGCCTACGCGCACCATCGCGGCGCCCGCCTGGTGATCACGCCGCCACCGGACCTGACCGACGTGCAGCGGATCGTGGCGGAGGAGCAGGAACGGGTCACCGCCGCCGCGCGGGCCATCGGCGACGCGGTGAAGGGCATCGGGTTCGTGGAGGCCTTGTGGCGGTATCTGTCCACAGGGGACCACGACCCGTACGCGGCGGTCGAGGCGGTGGTGACCGCGCAGGTGCCGGCCGAGGCCGTGGCACAGGTGGGGGAGCGGCGGCTGACCGCGTTCACCACCGGCCTTCCCTACCCGTTCGTGCACTCGGGTGACGCGAACTGGACGCGCAAACCGATCGGCCACGTCGTCGCCGACCCCACCCTGGTCGTGCTCACCGAGCTGTACGGCACCGGCGTGGAACGGCAGCCGGGCGCGTTCAGCCTGGTGTTCGACAACGGCTCCTACCGGGCGGCGGACGTCCCCGAGTCGACCGACCGGGTCGGCCACTTCACCCACGCCATCGTGCTCTCCGGCGCGGACGCCTCGCTGGAGGCGCTGTGCGACCTGGCCGAGGACCTGCCGGTGGAACTCGTCTTCTTCAACACCCACGGCCCGGACGACGGCATCGTGCTGGGCGGTCGCGAACTGCCGGACTGGTCGGTGCCGCACTGGTTGAGCCTGCCGCACCGGCCCATCGTGTTCAACAACTCGTGCCGGTCGTGGACCGGGCTGGGCCGCGAGTTCGTGCGGGTCGGCGCGCGTGGCTACATCGGCACCCTGTGGTCGATCCCGTCGAACCTGGCGGCCGGGTTCGCGCGGACCGTCGTGCGGAGGCTCACCACCGGGGAAGCGCCCGCCGCGCACGCCGTCGTCAACACCGGCACCCCCGGCGGCGTCGAACGGTCCTACCTGTACGTCGGCACGGTGAACGGACGGCTGGACGAGTGGCGCGACCGGTCCACCACCGACGGCGAGGCGGCGTTGGCCGAGTGCGAGCTGCTGGCCGCGGCGGCACGCGACTGCGAGGAACCGCTGATCCGGGTGCTGCACCGCGAGATCACCGCGCTGCGCACGGCGGCGGAACGGGCCGGCGCCACGGACACACCGTCCTACGTGGACGTGCTGCTCGACGAACTCGCCCTGACCCGGGACGACGCCGAGGCCGCCGCGCTGGTGGCGAAGGCGGAGACGGCGCTGGCCGAGCTGGCCCTGCCCGACGGCGAGGCGGGCAGGCGGTGGGCGTTGCGCTACGAGCTGACCGGCTACCGGCACGAGGAGCGCGGGGAATACACCGCCGCGCTCGCGGACTTCGAACGGTGTGTGGGCCGGGGCGACGCATGCCGGGACCGGGCGGGCGTGTTGCTGCGCATGGCACGGCTGCTGGTCGACCGGGACAGACCCGAACAGGCGCGGCAGGCCGCGCTGGAGGCGCACGACGCGTCCCTGGCGAACGGCAGCCGGGCGCGGCTGATGGAGGCGATCGGCGTGCTGGGTGAGCTGAGCGGTGACGACCACGCGACGGCGCTGCGGTACGCCGTCGAAGGGCACGACCTCGCGGTGGAACTGGACGACCGGCCCCGGCAGGCCCGGTTCAAGCTCGAAGAGTGCGTGCGGCACCGCGAGGCGGGCGACCTGGCCGCCGCCGTCGAAGCCGGACTGCACGCCGTGGAGCTGTTCCGCGCCGAGCACGACGACCGCGCCGAGCTGGCCGCCGTGCGGGAACTCGGCGCGTGCCACCGGGACCTGGGCGACCTGGAGACCGCACAGCACTACGCGACCGTCGCGGTGGCGCTGGCCGAACGGCTGGGCGTGCCCGCCGACCTGGCGTCCTGCCACGACGACCTGGGCCGCGTGCTGACCGCGCGCGGCGACCACCCGAAGGCGCTGGAGCACTACCGGCACGCCGTCGAGCTGCTGGTCGCCAAGGGGGAGTGGGAACAGGGCGCGGCGCTGTTGCCCGACCTCGCCGTCGGCGCGGTGCGGGCCGGCGACCCCGAAGCGCTGTGGACGACCGCCCTGTCCGGCGGCCTGATCTGCGAGATCGCGTCACGCAGCACGTGGGCGTCCGTGCTGCCGCTGGTGGTGGACTGCATGAAGCGCGCCATCGAGACCGGCCCGCTGGAGCTGACCCAACGCGGCATGACCGACTTCGCGCACGCCGTGACCACCGGCAACCGGGACGACATGCCGTTCCAGGTCGGGGTGCTGGCCGACGTCGTGGTGGTGCTGCTGGCGTGGCTGATGGACCGCGTCGACCACGGCATCACCGGGTTCGCCAAGGAACTGGACCGCACCACCGGGGGCGTGCTCGACCTGGCCGAGTACATCTCGGTGCCGTTCAGCGACCGGGCCCGCAACCCCGGTCAGGGCCGGTCGCGGCGCGCCTGACTCCCGGTCGCCGCACGCGAGGTCGTGGGCAGGCTGCCGACGGTGAAGCCCAGGCCGGTCCGGTGCACTGCCCCCTTCGTCGCGACACGAGCGTGGATGATCCCCACGTCGTAGCCGGCGGGCAGCGTGATCTCGTGCCGCAAGGCGTGCATCACACCCCGGTGCGTCAGGTTGCCCTCCGATAGCCGGCGGCGGTGCGCGGGTACTGCTCCCGGTACGCCGTGAGCGTGCCCCACGACGTGGTCACCGACTCGGCCGCCAGCAGACCGTGCACCAGCGCCCGCGCGAAGACATGCGTCGCCGCTTGCGACACGGCGTCCACCGGCGCGTCGTGCGTCCCGGTGGAGGCGGCGAACACCGTGTCGCCGTCCGACAGGCCGTGCGCCGGCTCCACGGCCAGCGCCAACCCGTCCTGCGCGGCGTTGGCCAGCGCGAACAGCCGGGGCAGCCGCGCGTTGGTGGCGACCACCCCGATCACCGTGTTGAACGGGTGCCGGAACCGCGGCAACGGCCTGGTCAGGTCGTCACCGCCGGGCTCGGGGAACTCGCCGGGCAACCCCAGCCGCACCGCGTGCGGCATCCCGGTCGTCGGGTCCACCGACAGCCCGGAGGCGTTGAGCACCGCGATCGCCCCGACCACCACACCGCCGCCCAGCGCGACGCTCGCCGTGCCGATCCCGCCCTTGAGCGCGGCGTCGAGCGCGCCCGTGCCCGCGCCGACGTTGCCCTGCGCCACCTCCACCCCGGCCGCCCGCACCGCCTCCGCACCCAGCTCCGGCGTCGGACAGGCGTGGAACTCGCCCCCGCGACCCAGGTCGAACAGCGCCGCGGCGGGCACCGGGGAGCCCAGTGCACGGGCCGCGCCGTCGGCCGTGGCCAGCCCGTACGCGCTGCCACCGGTCAGCACCACCCCCGGCACCACGCGCCCGCCGTAACGGGGGTCGAGCGCGGCGGTGTCGCGAGTGGCCGGACCACCGCCCCGCACATCCACAGTGGACAGCGTGTCCGGCGGGAACAGCACGGCCGTGGTGCCGGTGAGCGCGCCCCCGCCGATCCGGGTCGCGTGCCCCACCAGCACTCCGGGTACATCGGTGATCGCGTTGCGCACAGCCCGGATGCTACCGACCGGCCAGCCGGCCGCCGATCTCCTTCACCACCGCCGCCAGCAGGTCGATGTCCTCGGTGGTCGTCCGCCAGTTCACGATCGCCGGGCGCAGCGCGACCACACCCCGGTAGACGGTCGTGCCCGCGTAGACCCGGCCGTCCTCGACCAGCTCCTCGCCCAACCGGCGGTTGAGGTCGTCCAGGCGGTCCTCCGGCACGCCCGGCGGCCGGTAGCGGAAGCAGACGATGAACAGGTTCACCGGGGCCAGCAGCTCCAGCTCGTCGGACCGCTCGACGATCTCTCCCAAGTGGACGGCCAGATCCCGGTGCCGCTCCACCATCGCCCGGTGCCCGTCGCGGCCGTACGCGCGCAACGTCGCCCAGATCGGCAGCGCCCGCGCCCGCCGCGACGACTCCGGCCCCAGGTTGTTGTAGTTCACGAACTCGTCGTCCGGCGCGGGCAGGTACGCGGCGTTCCACGCGCCGAACGCCCGCCCCAGCGCCGAGGGGTCGCGCACGAACGCGAACCCGCTCTCGTACGGCACGTTGAGCCACTTGTGCCCGTCGGCGGCCAGCGAATCGGCCCGCTCGATCCCCCGCACCAGGTGCGCCGTGCTCGGCGACAGCGCCGCGAACAACCCGAACGCACCGTCCACGTGCAACCAGGCGCCGTGCTGCGCGGCCAGGTCCGCCATCGCGTCGACCGGGTCGAAATCGCCGCCGTTGACCTCGCCCGCGTTCGCGATCAGCACCGCCGGCCCGGACACCGCCAACTCCCGGTCCAACGCCTCCAGGTCCAGCCGCCCCGCGTCGTCCCGGCTCAGCGTCCGCACGCCGTCCCGTCCCAAACCCAGCAACTGCAACGCCTTGCGGCTGCTCGCGTGCACGTACCCGCTGGAGAACACCGGCATCCGGGGCAGCCCCGCCAGACCCTCCGCCGTCACGTCCACCCCGTGCTGCGCCGCCCACCAGTGCCGCGCGCACGCCAACCCGGTCAGGTTCGCGAACGTCGCACTCGGCGTGAGCACCCCGCCGTAGGACGACGGCAGTCCGAACATCTCCTTGAGCCACCGCAACACCACCGTCTCGGCCCGCGTGGCGAACGGCGAGGTCAACCACAGCCCGCCCGCCTGGTCCAGCAGCGAGGTGATCCAGTCACCCGCCTGCGCCGCCGGCGTCGCACCGCCCACCACGAAGTGGAAGAACCTCGGCCCCGAGGAGTGCGTGGCCGCCCGCGTCCCGATCCGCAACAGGTCCGCGACCGCCTTGATCGTCCCGTCGCCGTCCTCCGGCAACGGACCGTCGAGCCCGTCGACCAGCTGCGCGTGCGTCATGTCCCGCACCGGCAGGTGCGGCAACGCGTCCAGGTACGGACCGGCCGCCCGTGCCACCATCCCCAGCGCCTCGGCGGCGTCGTCTCGCGAGATCAACGGATCACCCATCATGGCAGAGTAGACGCCGATGACACGACGTGGACGTTTCCGGGGCGCAGCGGTGGACGACGGGGTCTCGGCGTTCCTGGGCATCCGCTACGCCGAACCGCCGTTCGGCCCCCGGCGGTTCCGGGCCCCGGTGCGGACCGACTTCTCGGGCGACTGCCCGGAGTTCGGCCCCATCCCGCCGCAGTCCGCCGAACTGCCCGGCGCACCCGTGTGGCGGCCCGGCGACGAGGACGTGCTCAGCCTCAACGTGTGGGCACCGTCCACGGCGGACGGCAACCCCGTGCTGTTCTACCTGCACGGCGGCGCGTACACGTTCGGCTCGTCCGCCCAACCCGACTACGACGGCGCCGCCCTGGCCCGCGCCGGCCTCGTCGTGGTCACCTGCAACTACCGGCTCGGCTTCGAGGGCTTCGGACACCTCGAAGGACATCCCGACAACCGGGGCCTGCTGGACCAGCTCGCCGCCCTGCACTGGGTGCGCGACGAGATCCCCGCGTTCGGCGGCGACCCCGACGCCATCACCGTCGCGGGCCAGTCCGCCGGCGCGGGCTCGGCGCTGTTCCTCGCCGACGCCGCACCCGTGCGCCGGGTGATCGCACACAGCGTCCCGAACCGCTGCTACACCAAGGACTTCGCCCGCCGCGTCGCGCAGTGGATCGACACCACCAGTCCAGCGACGACGGTCGCGTCCACCGACGCGCTGATCAAGGCGCAGCGCACCGGGCCGCTGAGCTACGACCCCGTGCTGTTCGGCCCGATCGCCGACCGGCTGCCCGCGCCCGCCGTCGACGCGTTGCTGTGCCACACCACCGCCGAGTACCGGCTGTTCGAACGCGTCGGCACCCTCGCCCTCGTGCGCACCGACCGGGAGTACGCGCGCTTCGGCCGGGAGAACGGCCTGCCGCACCACGTCCTGGACGGCTACCGCGAGCTGTTCCCGACCGTCGCGGACGCCTACGTGGCGCTGTTCGGCGACTACGTGTTCGCCGAACCCACCACCCGGCTGGCGGAGCGGAGCGGCTCACCGCTGGCCCGCTTCACCCGGCCACCCGCCTGGCACGCGGCGGACGTCCCGTTCTCGTTCGGCAACCTGGCCGGCGCGGACTTCCTCATCGGCGGACCGCCCGACGACGCCGACCACGCGCTGTCCCGCCGGATGGTCCGGGCCTGGGCCGACTTCGCCCGCACCGGAGACCCCGGCTGGACCGGCGTGCACCACTGGGGCGACGAGGTCGACGTGTCCGCCACCCGGGCCCTGTGGCAGGACGTCGACCTCGATGATCCGGTCGACCACCCGGTCAGCGGAACCGGCGTTCACCCGCTTCGACCGGCACCGTGAGCACGTTCTCGGCCGGAGGGCGCGGGCACGTGCCGTAGGGCGTGAGCCCGGCCGGCAGGTTCACCGACCGGTTGAAGTCCAGCCGCAGCCGACCGTTCTGCGGCCCGGCTGGGGACAGCGACCGCCACGGCGCTGTGGTGTCGCCGTTGGTGGCGTCGTGGAACAGCACCTGCACCCCGTCGCCCGAAGCGTGCACCAGCAGCTGCTGCGGCTCGCCGGCCACCTCGAAGCGGGCGATGCCGACCGCCTGCAGGTGGTGCTCCAGGCCGTCGCGCGCCGCACCGACGACGATCGGCCGCGGCTCGTCGAACGCCTCGAACTCCGCGTCGACGATCCACTCCGGGCGCACGTCGAACGCCGGCACCCCGGTGAAGCCCACCAGGTCTTCCGCCTTCGGGTCGCGAACCCGCAGCCCGTAGCGGCCGGTGCGCAGGACGACCTCCACCTTGACGCCGTCCGCACCGTCCACCAGCGTCGAAGCGGCCTCCGCGAGCGTGTACTCGGCCGTGCCGTTGCGGGCGGACACGCCGTCGGTGCTCCACTCGCCGGGCACGTCGGGGAAGGAGCGCGGCGTCTCGTCCAGCCAGTGCAGGGCGGTGATGCCGAGCCAGCCGTGCGGGTCGCGCAAGGCGTCCTCCCGCTCGGCGTGCCAGGCAGCCCACTGCGCGGCCAACGCCTCGTTCTCGACCGTGGTCATCGGTGTCCTCCCGTCGAGGTTCGTACACCGCCGAATCAACCACGGGACGCCGGACCCCACCACCGCGTCCACATAGTGGCCATGCCGGCGCGTCCGGCAACGCCGGGGTAGGGCGTCGCCGGGGTGCACCGCGCCGGGGACAGGGCGTCGCCCAGGGTGGGACCGCGCCGGGGACAGGGCGTCGCCCAGGGGGAGCCACGCCGCCCGGCACACCGCCGGCCGACGCCACCGGCCGCCCTGGACGCGTCGCTCCGGGCGCGGGGTCAGCGCGGGTCGTCGCGCTCCCGGCGCACGGTCACCTTGCGGCCCTTGATGGACGCGCCCCGCAACGCCGAGATCACCTGCTGCGCCGACCCCTCCGGCACCTCCACCAGCGAGAACCGGTCCGCGATCTCGATCGCCCCGATCTCCCGGCCGTTCAGCCGGGCCTCGCCCGCGATCGCGCCGACCAGGTCCTGCGGTCGGATGCCCGCACTCCGCCCGGCACCCACGAACAGCCGGGTCATGCCCGCCGTCGGGCGGCGCGGCTTGCGCTCCCGACGAGGTTCACCACTGCCGCCGGCACCGCCGCGTCGGTCGCCGCGCGGCACGACGTCGGGGATCTCCTCCTCGTCGGCCGCCGCGCCGGACGCCTCGTGCGCCAGCTTGACCGCGGCCAGCGCGACCTCCATGACGTCGAACTCGTCGGCCAGCGTCTCCACCACGACCCGGAAGCCCTCCAGGTCGTCCTCCAGCAGGCTCTCGTGCAGCGCCGCCCGGGTCAGCTCCAGCCGCCGCGCCCGCAGGTCGGCGATGGTGGGCACCTTCTCCATCTGGATGCGCTGCTTGGTGACGCGCTCGATGGTCTTGAGCATCCCGTGCTCGCGCGGCTCCGCCAAGGTGATCGCCACGCCCTCCCGGCCCGCCCGACCGACCCGGCCGATGCGGTGCACGTAGGACTCCGGCGCGGAGGGCACGTTGTAGTTCACGACGTGCGTCAACTGCTCCACGTCCAAGCCGCGCGCCGCCACGTCGGTGGCCACCAGCAGGTCGGCGGTGCCGTTGCGCAACCGTGCCATGACCCGGTCGCGCTGCTCCTGGCTGATGCCGCCGTGCAGCGACTCGGCGCGGTAGCCGCGCCCGTTGAGCGTCTCGGTGAGCTGGTCGACCTCGTCACGGGTGCGGCAGAACACGATCGCCGCGGTCGGGGCCTCCACGTCGAGCACCCGGCCGAGTGCGGCGGGCTTGTGCGCGCGGGGCACCACGTAGGCGCTCTGCCGCACGCGCGGGGCCTCGCCGGGCTCGGTCTGCTCGCGGCCGATGGTGATCCGCACCGGGTCGGTGAGGTGCTGGCGGGCCAGTCGGTCGATGCGCGGCGGCATGGTCGCGGAGAACAGCACGGTCTGCCGCTGCGCGGGCGCTTCGGCCAGGATCGCGTCCAGGTCCTCGGCGAAGCCCATGTCCAGCATCTCGTCGGCCTCGTCCAGCACGACGACTTCCAGCTGCTCCAGCTTGAGCGTGCCCCGGTTGAGGTGGTCGACCGCACGGCCCGGCGTGGCGACGACGACGTCCACGCCCTGCTCCAGCACCCGCAGCTGCCGACCGATCGGCTGGCCGCCGTAGATCGGCAGCACCCGTGCGCCGATCTGCCGGCCGTACCGGTGCACGGCCTCCGACACCTGCACGGCCAGTTCCCGGGTGGGCACCAGCACCAGCGCCATCGGTTGCCGTTCGGCCCGCCCGCCGTCGGCGATGCGCTCCAGCACGGGCAGCGCGAACGCCGCGGTCTTGCCGGTGCCGGTGGCGGCCTGCCCGAGCAGGTCGCGGCCGTCGGTCAGCGGCGGGATGGCCTCCCGCTGGATGGGGGTCGGTTCTTCGTAGCCCAGTCCGGAGAGCGCCCGCAGCAGCTCGGGGCGGAGCCCGAGGTCGGCGAAGCTGGTCCTGTCGTCGTCGGGCGCGTCGGCGGTCATGGTGTCAAGTCTCGCTGATCGCCTCGGCACCGCTCGGCGAGGGGGTACGCCCGCGTCTCACCGCCGGGACGACACGACCGGCCGACGCCCCGGATTCCCACCGCCTCGCACTATCCACCATGGCCCGCGGCGAGCCCGTTCCAGGGTGCCGGCGGGCTTTCCCGCTCGACCGGTCCGACTTCCCGGTGCCGCGCCGGCGAATGCCCGGTGAACTCCTGGCGCAGGCCCGTCGGAAATGAAGCCGCAAAACTCGGACAGACAGCGCGACGAGGTGTCGTGAGGTCGGGGTGTCCATTCTTCGGACACGCGGAACGCACACTGCCGGAACCCGCCCGTGTCGACTTCCGGAACGTCCGGTGCACCGGAGGGGAACACTGCGACCCGGCGCTATATCGCACCTATACTTCGCGGCCACGCGCGACCCTCGGCCGGTCGGCCGGTGAGAAGGCGGCTCGTGACACCGAGCGTGACGATCGGACAGCCGAAGGCACGTTCGGCAAGCCGGTTGACGAACTCCGTGAGCGCGCCCGGCAGTGCCGTCCGATCGGCCCGACGTCCGTGATCCGGCTCATCCGGGGTATTGTGGAACCGGTCGGGAACGGAATACCGGCAGGTGTGCGCGGGGCTCGGAGCGGGTAGACCCGGGTCGCTCTCCGTACCGGTGACCGCCGTCTCGCCCAAGTTCCGCGGTGTCGGAACCCGCAGCCGGCGGACCGCGCTGCACCATTCGGCCGCATACCGCGAAGGCGCGTTCCGAGTGGTCCAAATGATATTTCCCCCCATCGTGCCGTCATGGGCAACATGTCAACGCTTTAGCTGGGGGATTCCGGGCCGACCGCCCTCGGCTGAACGTGCTCCGCATCGTCCAGTGGCTGGGGGTCATGACCATGCAGGTGCAGATTCTCGGTGCAGTCGCGCTCGCACATGAGGATCGCCGGCTGGGTGTCGCGGCACGCCAGGTGCGCACCCTCCTCGCGTTGCTGGCGCTTTCACCGGGCGCCCCGGTTCCGTTCGGCCAGTTGGTCGAGGAATTGTGGGCCGGTAAACAGATGGGAAACGCGCGCAACGCCCTGCAGGCCAATGTGGTGCGGTTGCGGAAACTGCTGGAGCAGTTCACCGACCGGCCCGGCGACGAGCTGGTGCGCACGGTGAGCAGCGGCTACCTGCTGGACGTGCCCGCCGACGCGGTCGACGCGCACCTGTTCCGCGAGCTCGCCGACCGGGGCTCGGACCGCCTGCTCACCCGCCCCGCCGAGGCGATCGACCTGCTGGAGCGGGCGCTGCGGCTGTGGCGCGGCCCGGCGCTGTTCGACGTCAGCGACGGCCTGCGGTTCCGCATCGAGGCCGCCCGGCTCGACGAGCGCCGGCTCAGCGCCCGCGAGGACCTCATCGCCGCCAAGCTCGCCAACGGCGAGGACCGCGGCGTGGTCTCCGAGCTCAAGCAGCTGGCCGCCGAGTACCCCGAGCGCGAGCGGTTCAGCGAGCAGCTCATGGTCGCGCTCTACCGCAACGGCCGGCAGACCGAGGCGCTGGACGTCTTCCACCACACCCGCCGGCGCCTGGCCAGCGAGCTGGGGCTGGAGCCGGGTCGCGCGATGCGACAGCTCTACCAGGCGATCCTCGTCCACGACCAGGTCTTGCTGTAGAGGGGAAACGAAGTGCTGGAGTTCCGGATCCTGGGGCCGGTCGAAGTCCACCACGACGGCGCGGAGGTGCCGCTGGACGGCTCGAAGCCGCGCACCGTCCTGACCGCCCTGCTGCTGGCGGACAACGGCGCGGTGTCCGACGCGCAGATGAGCGACTTCCTGTGGGGCCAACACCCGCCCGCCACCTACAACGCGCAGATCTACACCTACGTCTCGCGGCTGCGGAAGACCCTCCGCCGGGAAGTGGGCATCACCCGCCGCTCCCGCGGCTACGAATTGCGCCCGACCGCCTGTTCGTTCGACTTGAGGGAATTCGAGGAACAGGCCGCGCACGGTCAGGCGGCGCTGGCCGCGAGCCGCTACGAGGACGCCGCGCGACTGCTGCGCTCGGCGTTGCGGCTGTGGCGCGGACCGGCGCTCACCGGCGTCTCCGAACACCTCGCCGACGCCGAGGCGCCGCGCCTGGAGGAGGCCCGGATCGCCGCGCTGGAAAGCCGCATCGAAGCCGACCTGGCGCTGGGCAGGCACGCTCGACTGCTGCCCGAGCTGACCAAGCTCGTGCACCAGTACCCGTTGCAGGAACGGTTCCGGGCGCAGCTGATGACCACCTTCTACCGCTGCGACCGGCAGGCCGACGCGCTCGTGCTGTACGAGGAGGGGCGCCGGATGCTGGCCGACGAACTGGGCATCGACCCCGGCTCGCTGCTGCGCGAGGTGCACCTGGCCATCCTCACCGCCGACCCGGTGCTGCAAGGACCGCGGCGGATCGCCGTATAGGTCGCCGCATAGGCCGGATATAGCCGCGGAAAGCACGCTGTGAATGGCAGTGAAATCCCGTGTGCTTGGAGGCCAACGTGACCAGTTCGGTGAGCATCGACGCGGACGGCAAGGCGAAGATCAAGGACATCGTGTCGGAAATCCTCGAGATCGACCCCGCGGAGATGACCGACACGAGCCTGTTCAAGGAGGACCACGACGCCGACTCGCTGGGCGCGATCGAGATCCTCTCCGCGCTGGAGCGCACGTTCGGCGTCGAGATCGACCAGGCCGAGCTGACCCGCATGGTCAACCTCGAGGGCGTCATCGCGGTCGTCACCGAAGCCCAGGCCGCCGCGTAGTCCGGCCGGCACCGCACTCGGGCACTGGGAGGACACGATGCGCGACGCAGGGCGGCAGCCGCGCCGGGTGGTGATCACGGGTCTGGGCGTGGTCACCAGCATCGGCATCGGCGTCACCGAGTTCCTGGCGGGCCTGCGCGAGGGCCGCAGCGGGGTCAAGCCGATCACCTCGTTCGACACCACCGGCTTCAGCCACGCCAACGGCTGCGAGGTCACCGACTTCGACCCGGCGGCGTGGCTGGAGCGGGTGGACCCCGGCGAACTCGGCCGGGCCAGCCAGTTCTCCGCCGCGGCGGCCCGGATGGCGGTCGCCGACGCGGCGATGGGCCTGGACGAGCTGCGCGGCAAGCGTTCCCTGGTGTCGGTGGGCACCACCGACGCCGAGTCCCGCGACCTGGACAACCTGGTCGCCGACCAGCTCCGGGACGGACCGGAGGCGCTGGACCCGGTGGTGGCCCGCCGTTCCACGGCAGGCCGGCTGTCGTCCAGCGTGGTGCGCGAGCTGCAACTCACCGACGTGGAGGCGGTCACCATCCCCACCGCGTGCGCGGCGGGCAACTACGCCATCGGCTACGGCTTCGACGCGATCCGCGAGGGCGAGGTCGAGGTCGCGCTGTGCGGCGGCGCGGACGCGGTGTGCCGCAAGACGTTCACCGGCTTCTACCGGCTGGGCACCATCGCGCCGGAGGTGTGCCAGCCGTTCGAGAAGGACCGCAAGGGCATCCTCACCGGCGAGGGCGCGGGCATCCTGGTGATGGAGTCGCTGGAGTCGGCGCTGGCCCGCGGCGCGCGGATCTACGCCGAGGTGCTCGGCTACGGCCTGAACTGCGACGCCAACCACCCGGTGGCCCCGGACCGCGACTCGCTGGCCCGGTGCATCGAACTCGCGCACCGCAACGCGGGCGTGAAGCCGGAGGACATCGACTTCGTCTCCGCGCACGGCACCGGCACGAAGGCCAACGACGTCACCGAGTCCGGCGCGATCCGGCAGGTGTTCGACACCCCGCCGCCGGTCGTGTCGATCAAGTCGATGCTCGGCCACTCGATGGGCGCGGCGAGCGCACTGGCGTCGGCGGCGTGCGCGCTGGCCATCCAGGAGGGGTTCATCCCGCCCACCATCAACCACCACGAGACCGACCCGGAGTGCGGTGTGGACTGCGTGCCGAACGTGGCGCGGCCCGCGCGGCTGGACGTCGTGCAGAACAACGCGCTGGCGTTCGCGGGCAACAACGCCGTGCTGATCCTGGGCCGGTACCGGGACGCGGTCTGATGGCGCACGTCCTGCTGCTGCACGGGTTGGCGGGCAAGGCGGCGGTGTGGGATCCGGTCGCCGCCGCGCTGCCGCCCCGGTTCTCCCGCACCACACCGGAACTGCCGTGGCACGGCATGGCGGACCCGGCGTGGGCGCACCGCCCGGACCCCGCCCGGTACGTCGTGGACAGCGTGTGGTCCGGTCACGACGTGGTCGTGGCGCACTCGATGGCGGCGAACCTGCTGATCGAGTCCTACGCGGACCGCCGGGTGCGGCCACGTCCCACCGTGCTGGTGTGCCCGTTCTACCGGCCGGAACCGGCCGGGTTCGACTGGCCCACCATCTCCTACTACCTCAACGACTTCCACCGCACGTTCAGCGAAGCCCTCCGGGTCGGCGAGACCGCCCGCTTCCCGGAGGCCCGCCGCGAGTGGCTGGCCCGGTCGCTGCGCGACCAGGTCGGCCCCTACGGCTGGACCCGGTGGTTCGAGACCTACCTACGCACCCCGTTCCTCGACCTCGGCGCGGTCGACGCACCGGTGCTCGTGGTGAGCGGCGTGGACGACGTCGCGGCCCGCCCCGACGACGGCCGCGCCCTGGCGAAAGCGCTGCCGCACGGCCGGTTCGAGCTCCTGGACGGCTGCGGCCACTTCCCGATGATCGAACAGCCCGACCGGCTCGCGGCCCTGGTCCGCGACTTCTTCGACGAAAGCCTGGAGTTGACGTGACGACGACGACCGTTTCGCTGCGGCCCCGCTACGAGGGCTCCAACATCTGCACCTGGATCGGCTTCAAGCACGTCAACTACATGGTCGAAGAGGCCGTGCTGGACCACCTGCGGCAGAGCGGCTTCCCGGCCGGGCAGCTCTACGAGCGGTTCGGGCTGTGCACCGACATCACCGACCTGGACACCAAGATCCTCACCGCGTTCCACATCGACGACCTGGCCCTGGCGACCGTCCGGCGGGTCGACGGCGAGGGGCCGTTGAAGCTCGTCGTGGAGCTGACCGTGGAGCGGGACGGCAAGACCGTGAAGGCGGTCAAGTCGAAGGTCTCCGTGTCGTTCCGCCTGGACCCGCACGGGTTCGACGCGGAGCCGGCGCCGGCCGAGCTGGCGCCGCACGTGGTCGGGAGCATCGGTGCCGGCGCGGAGCCGGTCGTGGTCGGCGACGCGGATCCGCTGGACCTGCTCACCGCGGGGCGCAACGCCTTCGCGTGGGCGTGGCGGATGCCGTACTTCTACTGCCACTTCACCGAGCGCGTGCAGATGTCGGGGTACCTGCGCCAGATGGAGGAGATCCTGGACCTCTTCGTGGAGGACCGGGGCGTGTCCATCAAGAAGCTGCTGGACGAGCAGAACTGGATCCCGGTGGTGCCCCACTCGCGGATCACGTTCACCGACGAGGCCAAGATGGAGGAGACGCTCTACACGGTGTTCACCGTGGAGGAGGTCTTCAAGCGGTTCACGTTCACCGCCCGGATGGACTGCTACGTGCTGCGGGACGGCCTTCTCGTGCAGACCGCGACCGGCCGGATCACCCACGGCTGGGCCGTCATCGAGAACCGCAAGGACTGGAGCCTGGTCAACTTCGACGACCGGCTCACCGACGCCATCACCGGCAAGGCGGGGTCGCTGTCCGGCCGTGGTGTGTCGTGACAGCCGCCACCGAGCCCCGTCTGTCCACCTTGGACGCAGCGGACACGCTGGTCTTCTCGGCGTGGTCGGCGATCTCGCCGTTCGGGGTGGGCGCGGCGGCGTTCTCCGACGGCGTGCGGGCGGGTGCTTCGGCGCTCGCCCCGTCCGACGGGCCGTTCCCGAGCGCCGCCCTGGTGCCCGACTTCAGCGCCCGGCAGGCTTTGGGACGCAAGGGAACCCGGAGCATGGACCGGGTCACCGCGCTGGCCGTCGGCACGGTCGGCCAACTCCTGGAGTCCTGCGGGCCCGGACTGCTGGAGCACCCCGAACGGGTCGGCGTCGTGCTCGGCACCGGTTCCGGCAGCGTTCAGTCGATCATGGACTTCACCCGGGACGCGCTGACCGGTGACAAGCCCTACCACGTCGACCCGGCGCTGTTCCCGAACACGGTGATGAACCGCGCCGCCGGGCAGAGCGCGATCTGGCACCGGATCAAGGGCCCCAACACCACCATCGCGGGCGGCGCGCTGACCGGCCTGCTCGCGCTGAGCTACGCCTCCCGGCTGCTGCGCGGCGGGCACTGCGACCGCGTGCTGGTCGGCGCGGCCGAGGAGTACTCGACCCAGCGCGCGTGGCTGGAGTGGCGGGGCAGCGGAGGAACGGCCGCGCCGCTGGGCGAAGGCGGCGCGGTGTTCCTGCTGGAAGCCGAATCCGCCGCCGTCCGAGCGGGCCGACCCGTGCTCGCGCGTCCCGTCGGCACCCGGTTCCGGGGATTCTTCGAAGCCGACGGCGCCCGGCGTGCGCTGACCGACTGCGTCCGTTCCGCGCTGGCGCAGGCCGGGGTCGACCGGGACGAGGTGGTGTTCGTCTCCACCGACGGGGCCGAGGAAGCGGCGGTCGTGGACGCGTTGGGGCGCACGCCCGAGTGGGTGCGGTGCGCGCCGCTGGTCGGCGACACCTCCGCCGCGGCGGCCGGGTTCCAGCTCGCGGCGGCGATCGCGGCCGGCCGGTCCGGCCACGCCCTGGTCACCGGCGTGGAGCGGGACGGCACCGTCGGCTGCACCGTGCTGGAACTGCCGTGACGGCGCCCCTGTTCGCGGTCCACGTGGACCCGGCGGACCCCGTGTTCGCCGGACACTACCCGGGGTTCCCCATCCTGCCGGGGCTCTTCGTGGTCGAGCACGTCCGGGCGGCGCTGCGCGAGCAGCTGCCCGGGCTGCGCGTGACGGCGCTGGACCGGGCGAAGTTCCTGCACCCGGTGTTCCCCGGCGACGACCTCGCCATCGAGACCACGCTGACCCACGAGGAGGACCAAGTGCGCTGCGTCGCCAAGGTGTCCACCGCGGCGGGGCCGGTCGCGGAGTTCAAGCTCCGGCTCGGCGGAGGTGGGCAGCGGTGACCGGCCTGCCCCTGCCCTTGCGCCAGGCCGGGATCCGGGCGGTCATCCCGCACCGGTACCCGGTGTTGCTGGTGGACCAGGTGTCCGAAGTGGAACCCGGCCGGAGCATCGTCACGGTCAAGGCCGTCAGCGGCCGGGAGCCGTGCTACGCCGACAGCGCCGAAGAGGCCTACCCCGTCGGGTTGCTGCTGGAGTCGTGGGCGCAGTCCGCGGTGCTGCTCACGCGCTGGGAGAACCCGAACCCCGATGTGTCGGCGGACAAGGTGGAGCTGATCACCGGGATCCGGGACGTCGTGCTGCACGGCGAGGTGTTCCCCGGCGACGTGGTGGAGCACCACGTGCAGTTGGTGCGCGAGGTGGCGGACGCGGCGATCCTCGCGGGCCACAGCCTGGTCGCGGGCCGCAAGCTGCTGGAGATCGGATCGTTCACGATGGCGCGGCGCGGCGTCGAGGTGCTGCGTCCGGAGGGAGTGGCATGAGGCGCGTCGCATTGGTGTCCGGCGGGTCGCGCGGCATCGGGCACCGGGTGGTGACCCGGCTGGCGCGGGACGGGTACGACGTGGCGTTCTGCTACCAGGCCAACAAGGACGCGGCCGACGTCGTGGCGAAGGAGGCCGCCCAGGCGGGTGCCGCCGTGTTCACCGCGCAGGTGGACGTGGCGGAGAAGCGCTCGGTGGACCGGTTCGTCAAGGACGCGGAAGCCGAACTCGGGCCGTTGCACGCGGTCGTGTCGTGCGCGGGCATCGTCCGGGACAACCCGTTGGTGCTCATGAAGGAGGAGGACTGGCAGCGGGTGCTGCGGGTCAACCTGGACGGCACGTTCCACCTGTGCAAGGCGGCCGTGTTCGCCATGATGAAGCGCAAGGCGGGCACGCTGGTCACCCTGTCGTCGGTCGCCGGCGTGTACGGCAACGCCGCACAGACCAACTACTCCGCGTCCAAGGCCGGGATCATCGGGTTCAGCAAGGCGTTGGCCAAGGAGGTCGGCAAGTACGGCATCCGGGTCAACGCGGTGGCGCCGGGCTTCATCGACACCGACATGGTGGCCGGCCTGGGCGACGACTTCGCCGCGAAGATGACCGCGCAGATCCCGTTGGGGCGCTTCGGGAAGCCCGAGGAGGTCGCCGACCTGGTGTCGTTCCTGGTGTCGGACCACGCCTCGTACGTCACCGGCCAGGTGTTCGGTGTCGACGGCGGCCTGGTGATCTGATGAGCAGGCACCCGAGGTTCTACTTCTCGCTGCGCAGCCCGTATTCCTGGCTGGCGTTCCACGACCTGCTGCGCGACGCGCCCGAGGTCGCCGACGCGATCGAGTGGGCCCCGTTCTGGGAGCCGGACGAACGCAACGACCAGGCGCTGCGGGAACGCGGCGAGCAGTTCCCGTACGTGGCGATGTCCCGTGCCAAGCACCTCTACATCCTCCAGGACGTGGCCCGGCTCGCCGCCGCGCGCGGCTTGTCGGTGAAGTGGCCGGTCGACCGGGAACCGGTGTGGGAGATCCCGCACCTGGGATACCTGGTGGCGCTGCGCGAGGGCCTCGGCCGCGAGTACATCGCCGAGGTGTGCTCGGCGCGCTGGCAACACGGCCGTGACATCTGCGACCGGGCCACCATCGCGGACATCGCCACCCGCCTGGGGCTGGACCCCGACGAGGTGTCCAACGCCTGTGACGACGACGGCTTGCGCGCCCGAGGCGTCGAACTGCTGATGGACGTGTGCCGCGACGGCGTGTTCGGCGTGCCGTTCTTCGTGCACAGGTTCACCCGGTTCTGGGGTGTGGACCGGCTCGCGGACTTCGTCGCGCACGTCCGCTCGAAGCTCGCCCCGGCCGGTGCGCCGCCCGCCGGCGACGCCCCCGGCCCGTCCGCCGATCCCGGTCACGCGGGCGGCTGCGGCTGACCGGCGCCACGCGGTCCCCGACCAGCGGGATCGGTTCCGTACGCTGTCCCCGGCATCGAGGAGGACAGCGTGACCGACCCGGAACTCCGCTGGGGCGTGCTCGGCTCGACCGCGCACATCAGCACCCGCGTGGCGCCCGCGATCCACCGCACGCCCGGCAACACCGTCACGGCGGTCGCCGCCCGTCCGGGTCGGACCGAGGCGTCCGGGCGGTTCGCCGAGCCGTTCGGGGCGAGGGTCCACGACGGCTTCGAGAGCCTGCTGGCCGACGACGAGGTCGACGCCGTCTACATCGCGCTGCCCAACTCGCTGCACGTGCCGTGGACGCTGCGCGCCCTGGCCGCGGGCAAGCACGTGCTGTGCGAGAAGCCGATGGCGTTGTCCGAAGCGGACTGCGTGCGGATCGAACAGGCCTCCGCGGGGCTCACCGTGGCGGAGGCGTACATGTACCGCTTCCACCCGCAGCAGCGGCGCGTGGTCGAGCTGCTCGCGTCCGGCGAGATCGGCGACCTGCGGGTCGTGCGGGCCGCGTTCGCGGGCAGGACGGACTCGGTGGACGACATCCGCTACGACCCGGCCCTGGGCGGCGGAGCCACCTGGGACGTCGGCTGCTACGCGTTCGACACGGCGCTGTGGGCGTTCGGTCGTGCCCCGGAGAAGGTCCGCGCGTGGTTCCACCACGAGAACGGCGCGATGGTCGACACGAGTGCCGTGGCGACCTTGGACTTCGGCGACGGCCGCGCGGCGTTGATCGACTACAGCTTCGACTACGGCCCGCGTTCGCGCTACGAACTCCAGGGCACCCGCGGCTCCATCGAGGTCCGCAACGCGTGGGCGACCGAGAACGACGAGTGCCTGATCACCGTCGTGACCGGGGACGGGTCGAGGGAGGAAGTCCTGCCCGCCGCCGATCCGTACGAACACCAGACCATCGCGTTCCACGAAGCCGTGCGCACCGGGAGCAGCCCGCTGGTGACCCTGGCCGACTCGAAGCGCACCGCCCGCGTGGGCGAGGCGCTGGTCGAGTCGGCCAGGACCGACACCGAGGTCACCCTGTAGAGGTCAGCCCGTAGAGGTCAGCTCAGGGTCTAAAGGTCAGCTCAGGGTCGCCGCCGCTTCCACCGGCGGCGTGCGCAGCACGTGCGCGGTGGACAGCAGGGTGGACAGCAGCGTCAGGCCGGTCGCCGAGGCGACCACCGTCAGGTAGATGCCGATCGGGCCGGACGGCCACAGCGAGCCGTCCATCGCGAAGGCGAACGGGATCAGCGTCACCAGCGACACGATCCCGCCCAGCAGGATGCCGCCGACCGCGATGACCACCGCCTCCACGCCGACCATGCGCAGGATCTGCCCGTGGGTCGCGCCGATCAGCCGTTGCAGCGCGAACTCCCGCCGCCGTTCACCGGTCGCGATGACGAGCGTGTTCACCAGCGCGATGACCGTGTACGCCAGGATCATGCCGACCAGCAGGTAGTTGACCCACGCCCCGGTCTGCTCGCCGCCGCCACCACTGCCCGCCGAGGCCTCAGACGGGTCCATCACCCGGATGTTCGGGTACTTCTCGGTCAACGTGGACAACGCGTCGGTCCCGCCCTTGACCAGGATCCACGACACCTGGCCACCGTTGGCGTGCTGGAGGACCAGATCCGCGGGCATCAGCGCCGACTCGTAGGAGCCGGTGTGGATGGCGACGACCTTCGCCCGCACGGTCTGGCCGTCACCGAGCCGCATCTTCACCGTGTCGCCGACGGTCGTGCCCAGGTTCTCGGCCCACTTCTGCGGCAGCGCCACCGAATCGCCGCGCAGGTCGTCGACCGAACCCCGGGTGATGCTCACGCCGAGCGTCTGCGTGACACCGCCGGGGGTGACGCCCAGCACGGTGACCTCGTCGTCGCCGTCCTCGTGGTCCGGGAAGAACGCCTCGGTGTCCACCAGCGCCGACGCGGCGTCCACCCCGTTCAGCCCGTCCACCTCGGCCACCAGCTCCGCCGGCAGCGAGCCCGACGAACTGGTCAGCACGGCGTCCGCCCGCAGGTTCTCGGCGAACCCGTCCGAACCGCCGGCCTGCGTGGTCTGCAGGTAGATCAACGCGGTCGCCAGCCCGGTCGCCAGCATCACCGGCGTGATCGCACCGGCCACCCGCACCCGACGCGCGCCCGCGTTGAGCACCGCCAGGTACCCGGCGAGCCCGCCCACCGCCCGTACCGGCCACCGCAGCGCCGCGATGATCACCTTGGCGGCGGCGGGGGAGAGCAGCGCGATGCCGGACGCCCACAGCATCGCCGTCGGCCCGGCCGTCGACGCGGCCACCGGGCCGGACATCACCAGCGCGGTGATGATGCTCAGGGCGGTGCCGCCGCCCAGGCACACCAGCGCGAACACCAGTCGCGGCACGGAGAACCACCGGCTCTGCAGGCTCGCCTCCATCAGCGCCTCGGTCGGCTTGGTCACCGCCGCGCCCCGGCCCGCGACGAACGCCGCGACCAGCGCGCTGAGCAACGAGATCCCCACCCCGGCGGCCACCGGGATCCAACCCTGCCGGTACGCGAGCTGGCTCGGCGCGACCCCGGCGCCGGCCAGCTGGTCCATCAGCCACCGCCCGAGGTACCCGCTCAACGGCCACCCGGCCAGCGTCGCGAGCACCGCCACGATCGCCGTCTCGCCCAGCACCAGCCGCCGCAGCTGCCCCGGCGTCGAGCCGATCGCCCGCAGCAGCGCCATCTCCCGGTGCCGCTGCTGCACCGACAGCCCGAGCGTGCCCGCCACCACGAACATCGCGACCATGATCGCCAACCCGCCGAACACCGCGGACAGCGTGATGAGACCTTCGCCGCCGCCCTGGGCGTCGGGGAACTCGGCGAGCCCCCGTTCGTCGCCCGCCAGCACCTTCACGTCCCGGCTGCCGACCGCGCGCTCCAGTTCCCCGCGCACGGCCTCCACCGACGCTCCGGGCTCCAGCAGCACACCGAACAGGTCCACCTTGCCGGGCTTGGCGTACAGGCGGCGCGCCTCGTCGTCGCTGAAGTACACGGTGGACGCGTCCACCGGGCCCGACGCGACGCCGACGACCCGGTAGGTCCGGTTCTTGCTGGCTATCCCGAGGGTGATCTCGCTGTCCACCGACGCGCCGGCCTTGTCGTCCACCACGACCTCACCGGGCCCCTGCGGACCCCGGCCCGCGTTCACCCGGTGCGTGGTGAGCTCCACGGCCGACCACTGGTGCCCGGTCGCGTCACCACCGGGCAGGTTCACCGGGAACGCGACGTCCGGCAGCACCTTCGCGACGCCGGGCACCTTCGCCCGGTCCGCCAGCGACGCCTCGATCGGCGAGCGCTCCAGGTAGGACGGATCACCGGTCACCAGCAGTGGGGCCGCGAGCCGTTGCGGCGGAACGGCGTCGCGGATACCGCTCTCCATCAGGCCGCCGCAGGCCATGACGATCGCGGCCCCGAGGAACAGGGCGATGAAGGACGCGGCGAATCCGCCGACGCGGAAGCGCAGCGTGCGCAGCGCGAGGCCGAGCATCAGCGCAGCCCACCCGTCAGGTCCGCGGCGGGCACGTCGGCCCACGCGCCCAGCTGGGTCATCCGCTCGCTGACCGCGTGCGCGGTGGGGGAGGTGAGCTCGCCCGCGATCCGGCCGTCGGCGAGGAAGACGACCCGGTCCGCGTGCGCGGCGGCCACCGGGTCGTGCGTCACGATCACCACGGACTGGCCGACGTCCCGGACGGCCTGCCGCAGCAGCGCCAGGACTTCCAGCGCGGTGCGGGTGTCCAGCGCGCCGGTCGGCTCGTCACCGAAGATCACCGCGGGCTGGGTGATCAGGGCGCGCGCGATGGCCACCCGCTGCTGCTGGCCGCCGGACAGCTCGCCCGGCCGGTGCCGCTTGCGGTCGGACAGTCCCACCCGGTCGATCACGTCGTCCACCTGGTTGCGCTTGGCGCGCTTGCCCGCCAGCCGCAGCGGCAGCTGGACGTTCTCCACGACGGTGAGCGCGGGCAGCAGGTTGAACGACTGGAAGACGAAGCCGATGCGCTCGCGCCGCAATTCGGTCAGCTGCCGCTCGTTCAGGCCGGTGATCTCCTGCCCGTCCAGCACGACCGATCCGGACGTCGGCCGGTCCAGGCCCGCGGCGCAGTGCAGCGCGGTGCTCTTGCCGGAACCGGACGGGCCCATCACGGCGGTGAACGTGCCGCGCGCGATGCCGAGGGTGACTCCGTCAAGGGCCACGACGCCGTTGCGCTCATTGCCGTAAACCTTGCGGACCGAATGCAACTGCACGACGTCGTCCGAGCCTTGATTCGGAGACATTTTCACGTTCCAGCTCCCCAGGTGACCTATCGGCTATGTGCACGCGCGGCCGACCATACGTACTCCGTCCGGCGGGCGGCACTGGTGCTGTCCCCCCGATCCGCCATCCGGTTGGCCGGTGGAAGTCGCTGTGCCGCAACGGTCCGGCAACTCCCGCGACCGACGATCGGACAGCTGCGCACGGCATCGTAGCCACCGTTTCCATAATTTCCGTCGGAACTCCGACGGAAAGCGGCAACCTCGGGAAACACCGCGCGTGCCGTTCCCTTGGGGTAGGTTGGAACGGCCGCCCGGCACCGCCGAAGGGTTTGGTGAATCCCGACCCGACGGTTGTACGACGCTTCACGGGTGGACCCCGGGTAACGACCGAAGGGGTTGGGCAGACATGCACCTGGAGATCCGGCACGCGCGGGTGGTCATGACGCTCGCCGAGGCCGGCAGCATCTCGAAGGCGGCGGCCAGGCTGTCGTTGCCGCAGCCGAGCCTCACCGCCCAGTTGAGGCGGATCGAGAAGGCGGTCGGCGGCGACCTGTTCGTGCGCTCGGCCTTCGGCATCACCCCCACGCCGCTCGGCGAACGACTGATCCCGATGCTCGCCGACCTCGCGACCCGGGCCGACGCGGTGGTCGCGGAGGCTTCCTCGCTGTCGTCGGGGATCCTGCGGATCGGCAACGCCGAGTGGACGCCGGTCACGCTGCGCCGCGCGTTGCAGTCGTCGCTGCCCTCGGTGGAGGTGCAGACCGTGACGCTGGACCCGGCGCTGGCGGTGGACGCGGTGAGCCGGGGCGAGCTGACCGCCGCGCTGATCCCGAGCCCGGAGGCGGTGGACGGCGTGCGCGACCTCGACCCCACGCTGGCCAAGGAGATCATCGTCCGGGAGCCCATCTGGCTGGCGCTGCCGCGCGACCACGCGCTGGCCCGCCGCACTACGGTGAGCCGAAGGCACATGGTCTCGCTGAGCTGGGTGCACCACGTGCCGGGCCACTGGTTCCACCCGGTGGAGGAGCACCTGTTCCGCAAGCTCGACCACCCCACCCCCGAGGTGCTGCACTACGCGGGCGGGCACGCCGAGGCGATGAGCTGGGTCCGCGACGCGGGCGCGGCGGCGCTGGCGACCCCCACCGGGTCCACCTCGGACGTGAGCCTGGTCGCCGTGACCGAACCGCTGCGCAGCAGGCTGCTCCTGGTGTGGCGGCCCGGCTCCATCCACCCGAACACCCTGCGCCAGCTGATCGACGCGCTGCGGCGCTACTACTGCGAGTACGCCCGCACCATCCCGCGCTACTGGAACTGGATGACCGAGCGCCCCACGGACTTCCCGGAGCTGGCCAACTTCCTGCCGCGCCCGAGCCGCTGGTGGCCCCGTGACTCCGGCGCCGAACAACCGGGCGGCGGCCCCGCACCCCGCACCGCCGGCACCTGACCGGCCCGCACGGCCGCCCGCCGCGGCGGCCTGCCCCGGCCACGCCGGGCGGCCGGGTCGCCTCTATCTTCTTTCTATAGCGAAACCACCGGTCAGCGCCTTGTCAGCCCCGTGTCAGCGATCCTCGCGAACCTTGTCCCGCAAGCAGACGAGGCCGACCGAGGAGGACGCACATGACGGCGTTGGTGGCGGTGTCGAGTCACCTGCCGGAGACGGTGGCCGTCGCGGACCTGCAGGAGCCGCTGGGGCTGGACGACCAGCAGGTGCGCCGCTTCACCCGGCTCTACGGCCTGGACCGGATCTGCAAGTCGCCGTTGTCGGAGGCCGAGCTGCTGATCGCGGCGGCGGAGAAGCTCGACGCGCTGCGCGGCCGGGAGGACCGGGTCCGGTACGTGATCCGCGCCAAGGGGATGCGCACCACCGCGCCCTACCCGGTCAGCCCGGTGCACGAGGTCCGCGAGGCGCTGGGGCTGCGGCACGCCACGACGCTGGCGGTGGCCGACCACGGCTGCGCCACCGGGCTGCTCGCGGTGGACGTCGCGGGCACGCTGCTCGCCGCCGACGGCGACCCGGACGCGCTGGCCCTGATCCTGGCCGGGGACAAGACGTTCACCCCGTTCACGCAGTGGGTGCGGGACACCTCGATCATGGGCGAGGGGATGGCCGCGATCCTGGTCGCGGCGGACGGCGACCGGGACACCGTGCGCGGCTACGCCAGCCGCATCCACGGCCGCACCGACGGCGTCATCGACCTGACCCCGGAGATCGCCAAGCACGCCCGCCGGATCTACCAGGACGCGCTGGCCGAGGTCGTCGGCGCGGCGACGGAGGAGGCGGGCATCGGGATCACCGACGTGGACCTCGTCCTGCCGCACAACGTCAACCGGGTGTCGTGGACGGTCGCGGCGAAGAACCTGGGGCTGCCAAACGACAAGTTCTTCCTGGACAACCTGTCCGCCACCGGCCACTGCTTCTGCGCCGACCCGTTCATCAACTACCAGACGGTGAGCGAACTGGGTCTGCTCAAGCCGGGCGACAAGTACCTGATGACGGCCGCCGGCCTCGGTCAGACGTTCGCCGCGATGGTCCTGGAGCACTGACATGGACGACTTCACCCGCAGGCTGAAGACCGCACTGCTCGGCCACCCCGAAGGCTCCCTGGCGTTCCTGGGCAACTTCGAGGTGGAGGAGCGCTGGGCGCGCGGCGAGCACACCCTGCCGCGGCTGTCCGCCGACGGCGGCGCGGCCGTCGTGAACCACATGGACGAGTTCGCCCTGCTGCTGGCCTCCGGCGACGACCACGTGGTGCTCAAGGCCGCGCCGGACGGGGACTACCTGGCGTACCTGGACGGCCTGGGCATCGACCTGCCGACCGTGCACGTGGTCGCCGACTCGGACCCGCGCCGCACCGTCACCGCCGACGCCCTCGAAGACCCGGCGCTGATCGCACGCCTGCGCGACCTCGCGGCGGACGGCGTGCGGCTGACCGCGCACGGTGTGTCCGACGTCGAGGAGTCCCTTTCGCAGCGGACCGGGATGCCGCTCGCCGCACCGGACGCCGTGACGTGCAAAGCGGTCAACAGCAAGGTCTACAGCCGTCGTGCCGCCGACGAACTGGGCCTGCGCCAACCCGCCGGCTGGACCTGCGAGACCGTGGACGAACTGCGCCGGGCGTTCGCCGAAGCCCGTCCACTCGTCGCGGCCGGGCACAAAGTCGTGGTGAAGGAGGCCTTCGGCGTCTCCGGCAAGGGCATCGCGGTGCTGGAGAGCGACCGCCGGATGGACCGCCTGGCCGGCATGGTCGCCAAGGCGGTCGACAGGTCCGGGCAGCCGCGCGTGGCGTTCGTCGTCGAAGAGTGGGTCGCCAAGCGTTCCGACCTGAACTACCAGTTCACGGTGGGGCGCGACGGTGACGTGCGGTTCGACTTCGTCAAGGAGCTGCACACCGAGGGCGGCGTCCACAAGGGACACCGGATGCCGGCGCGCCTGTCCGCGGCACAGGTCGCCGAACTGACCGACACCGCGCACCGGCTGGGCAGGAAACTCGCCGCGGACGGCTACTTCGGCGTGGTGGGCGTGGACGCGATGGTCGACCCCGACGACGGGCTCTACCCGGTCGTCGAGATCAACGCGCGGAACAACATGTCCACCTACCAGGCGCGCGTGCAGGACCGGTTCGTCGGTGCCGGGCGGATCGCGCTCGCCCGCCACTACCCGGTGCGGCTCACCCGCGCGCTGCCGTTCGCCGAGGTCCGCGGACTCCTGGACGGTCTGCTGCTCGACCGCGCCGGCGGCACCGGCCTGCTGGTCAACAACTTCGCCACGGTCAACGCCGGGCACCGCGCGGGCACCGCGTTCGACGGCCGCCTCTACGGCCTGCTCGTCGCGTCGTCCGACGACGAGATCGCCGCCGTGGACAACGAGATCACCGCCCGATTGGAGGCAACCGGCCATGAGCGCTGAGTTCGAGGTCCAGGGGATCGGGATCACCGAGATCGCCGAGCGGCACGGCACCCCGCTCTACCTGTACGACGGTGAGGAGCTGGCGTCCCGCGTGGACGACCTGAAAGCCCTGCTGCACCCGAGGCTGGAGTTCTTCTTCTCGATGAAGTCGAACCCGAACATCGGTGTGCTGTCCGTGCTGCACTCGCGCGGCGCACGCGCCGAGGTGTCCTCGATGGTGGAACTGGTCACCGCGCTGCGCGCCGGCGTCGACCCGGCAGACATCATCTTCCTCGGACCGGGCAAGAGCGAAGAGGAACTCCGCGCCTGCCTGGACCACGGGGTCTACGCGATCGTCTGCGAGTCGTTCGGCGAACTCACCCTCATCGACGACCTCGCCCGCCGACGCGGTGTCCGCGCCCCGGTGGCGCTGCGCGTGAACCCGAGCTTCTCGGTCAAGGGCTCCGGCCTCACCATGGGCGGCAAGCCGCGCCAGTTCGGCATCGACGAATCGCAGCTGTTCGAAACCACCGACCTGGTCGCCCGCCACCCGAACGTCCGCTTCCTCGGCGTTCAGGTGTACATGGGTACCCGCATCCTGTCCGAGGAGGCGGTCGCGGAGAACACCGAACGCATCTTCGAGCTCGCCGACCGGCTGTCCGCGCACCTCGGCACCCCGCTGGAGCTGGTGGACATCGGCGGCGGCCTGGGCGTGGCCTACTTCGACGGCGAACGCGACCTCGACCTGGAACTGCTGGCCGCACGGGTGAACCCGGTGCTGGCCGACTTCGCCGACCGGCACCCCGGTACCCGGCTGGTGATGGAGCTGGGCCGCTACCTCACCGCGACCTGCGGCACGTACGTCGTGCGCGTCCGGTACGTCAAGGAGTCGATGGGGGAGCGGTTCGCGGTCGCCGACGGCGGCACCAACCACCACATGGCGGCGGTCGGCATCGGGTCGTTCGTGAAGCGGAACTTCCCCATGCGGGTGCTCAACCGGGTGGCCGAGCCCGCGTCGGAGACCTGGAACGTCACCGGCCCGCTGTGCACGCCCAACGACACGCTCGGCAAGAAGGTCGAGCTGCCGCCCGTCCGGCCCGGTGACCTGATCGGCGTCGGGCGTTCCGGCGCGTACGGCCCGACCGCGTCCCCGGTGCTGTTCCTCAGCCACGGCTACCCGGCGGAAGTGCTGGTCCACGGCGGTCGCGCGCACCTGGTGCGCTCCCGCGACGACACCGAGGACCTGCTGCGCCGGCAACACCTCCCCGAACTCGCCGCCACCGCCATCACCGAAGGAAGCGCATCATGAGCGAATCCACTGCCGTCGCCCCCCGCGAGCGGATCGTCGACGCCATCACCTCCGTCCTGGCCCAGGTGCTGGACTACGAGCTGCCGGCGCTGACCGAGCAGTCGCGGCTGTTCGACGAGCTGGGGTTGGACTCGACCGGTGTCTTCGAGCTGCTGATGCAGCTGGAGGAGGCGCTGGAGGTCGAGTTCGACACCGACAACCTGGAGATGGCGCACTTCGAGACGGTCCGCTCGCTGGCCGACTTCGTCGCCGCGGAGATGGACCGCTGACCATGTACCGGACCACCGCACCGGCCGTCCGGTCCGGCGCGCCCGCGTCCACCCTCGGCCTGGCCAGGGTGGTGCGCACCACGGGCGTCCCGGACCGGCGGCTGGACGACGAGTTCTCCCTGCGCCACTTCACCGACCTCACCTCCGGCCACGACGTGGCGCTGCGCCCCGACCTGCTGACCGGCGGCACCACGTTCACCGCGCTGGCACAGGCCCTGCACGCGCGACTGGGACCCCTGGACGCCCCGGTGCCGCTGGCGATCATCGCGCACGCCACACCGGACCTGGACTGCCGGCTGGCGGCGTCGACCTACCTGTCCGAGGCGCTGCCGGACAGCCCCCTGTCCTTCTCGGTGTCCGACGTGGGCACGTGCGCGCCGTTCACCGCGATCCGCCTCGCCCGCGACTACGCCGCCCGCCACGGCTACCCCAGGGCGCTGGTCGTGATCGCCGACCAGTCCACCCTGCCGTACGACGTGGCATCGCGCCCCGCCGGCGATGCCGGGGTGGCGCTGCTCCTGGAAGCCGGCGCGACACCGCTTTCACTGGTGCACAAGGCGGGCGTGTCCGACCGCGACCTGCCCGCGGTGCTCTCGTCGGCGCTGGCGGAGCTGGTCCCGGACGACTCGCCGGTCGCGGTCGTGGCCGGGGCCGGCATCGACCCGGACCTGGTCCGCCACGGCGGGACCGTACGGTCCGCGCGCGCCGGCTACCCGTGCACGGCGCTGTGGGAAGGCCTGGCGGACTCGCTCGGCCGGGTGGTGCTGGTCGACTACGACCCGGCCACCGGCGACCTGGGGCTGGCCTCGGTGGGTGAGCCGTCGTGACCACCTCCGTGCGGCTGGGCGCCGACGAACTGTCCCGGTGCCACCGCGCCGCCCGTGACGAAGGGCTGGCCCCGGCGCTGACCGTGCTGCGGTCCCTGGTGCTGCCCGGCCTGCTCCCGTGCGGTCCCGGCGGGCACGCCGTGGTGCCGCAGGAGGTGGCCGCCGGCGCGCACCAGGTGTGGCTGGACGGCGTGACCGTGGACCGTTCCGCGACCGACGAGTCCACTCTGGACTCGATCGACCTGCCCGGTGGCACGGTGGTGCTGCTGCGGCACGGCATCGGCGAACGCGGCACCGACGTGCACGCGGAGCAGCGGGCGTCCTGGGCACTGGGCCTGGTGTGGTTGCGCCTCGGCCTCTCGGAGGCCCTCCGGGAGACCTGCATGCGCTACCTGAACGGCCGCCGCACCGGCTCGACGACGCTGTTGCAGCAGCAGATGGTCAAGTCGACGGTGGCCGACGGCCTGATCGAACACCTGGAAGTGCGCGCCGTGCTGACCGGTGCGGACGCGGGCGGCCTGCCCGAGGTCATCCTGTCCCACCTGCACGCCCGCATCACCGCCGCCGACCGCTGGCTGGTGAACCTGCTGGGCGCGAGCGGCTACCTGACCGGCGGCCCCGGCCAGGTGGCGCACCTGTCGGAGTTGCTCGCCGAGGCGTACGTGCGAGCGGACTCGTGACCGCGCTGGAAGGCCGCCTGGTCTCCCTGCGCGACCAGATGCGGGAGTGGGGCGCGGACTTCCGCCGGCTGGGCCTGGCCCTGGACCGCGACCCGGAACTCGTCCGCGAGCACTTCGACCTCCCGGCCGTGCGCTACCTGTCCACCATGGGGATCCCGCCCGAGTACGGCAACGTGCCGATCCCCATCGCCGGCAACCGCTTCTACGGCACGCTGGCGCTGGAACGGGCCATCATCATGGAGGAGCTGGCCTGCGCCGACGTCGGGATGCTGGTCGCCTCGCCCGGTCCGCTGCTGGCCGGGGTGCTGGTCGACCTGCTGGCCGACGAGGCGCAGAAGGAGTGGTTCTACGGCCGGATGCTGGACGCTCCACTGTGGACGTTCTTCGCGTTGACCGAGCCCGACCGGGGTTCGGACGCCGGCGCGCTGACGACCACGCTGACCCCGGTCCCCGGCGGCGCGGTGCTGTCGGGGGAGAAGCGCTACGTGGGCAACGCCTGCCGGGCGCAGCTGGGCGTGGTGTTCGCCCGAGTCGGCTCGGGGCCGTTGGGCATCAACGCGGTACTGGTGGAGACCCCGGCCGAGGGCTTCAAGGCGGAGGCGTTGGAGACCATCGGTCTGAAGGGCGCGCGGATCAGCGCGATCACCCTCGACGGCGTGCACGTGCCCGCCGAACGCTTCGTCGGCCGCCACCTGTCGCCGTCACGGCGGGGCATGTGGGCGTTCGTGCAGACGTTCAACCTGCTGCGGCCGGGCGTGGCGGCCATCGCGCTCGGTATCGCACGTGCCGCCTACGAGTACGTCACCGAGAACCGCACTTCCCTCCGACGCGACGAACAGGACCGGCTGGACCTGCTCGGGCGTCGCATCGAGGGCGCGCGTTCGCTGGTGCACCTGGCCGCGCGGGCGGTCGACGCGCGGACCAGCGACGGCTACCTCGCTTCGGCGGCGAAGACCAGGGCGTCCCAGCTGGCGATGGACGCGGCGCGCGAGGCGTGCGGGTTCTTCGGCGTCGGCGCCCGGTTCGACCACCCGATGCTGGACAAGCTGGTCCGCGACGCCCGCGGCCTGGAGTTCATCGAGGGCACGTCGAACATGCAGAAGCTGAACCTGTTCCAGGGCCTGTTCACCGGCAAGCTGGACCGCGACGACCCGTTCCGGGTGGGCGTACCCGGCTAGTCCTCCGCCATCGCCGGTCGGTGTGGTCTCCGTGCACACCGACCGGCGATTCCTCGTTCCCGGAACCCGTGCCGCGGAGCCGTGTCCGTTCATGAAGATCCGGCAGATCCGTCGATCGCGAAGCCATCGTCGACGACCGTGCCGCAAGAGGCCATCGGCGATGACCGTGCCGCAAGCGGCGATCCCCGCGAGCACGGTCCGCCGTCACGGTCGCCGGGACGTTCGGCCCGCGACACGCGGAAGGCCCGCCGGGCGAGGGGTTCCCGGCGGGCCTTGCACGTGCCGACGGCTACTTCCCGTGCAGCTGCTTCAGGTAGTCGTAGGTCGACGGCAGCGACGCCATGAGCTCCTTCTGCTTCCGCTTGATCTCCGCGAACACCACCTCCGCCGAGTCCAGCACCTCGGGCCGCGCGGCCAGCGACGGCAGGGCGTGGTCGGGCAGGTAGTCCAGGCCGGCGAAGATGCAGTAGTAGTTCGAGTTGTTCCAGAAGTTGCGGAACTCCGCGTCGAAGTTCGCGTAGTACGTCGACTCGTCGGTGATCGGCATGTTCACCGCGAGCCCGGCCTTGTACATCCGGACCTTCTCCTGGAAGTCGTCCGCCAGCTTCAGCTCCTTGCACGCCTGCCAGAACGCCGTGTCGTTGCGCGGGGCGAAGCTGAAGTGGCCCTGCACGAAGTCCCGCGAGTCGTCGAACATCGTCTCGATCTCCGCGTTGAAGCGCTCCTGGAGGATCGAGTCGAAGTTCTTGTCCGGGAAGTGCTTCGCCAGCTGGTACAGCGCCGCGTAGACGAAGTAGATGCCGGTCGACTCCAGCGGCTCCAGGAAGCAGGACGCCAGGCCGATCGACACGACGTTCTTCACCCACGCCCGCCGGTTGCGGCCGACCCGGAACTTGATCTGGTTCAGCGGCTGGGTCTCCGGGTCCACGCCCCACATGTTGCAGAACTCCAGCGTCGCCTCGTCCCGCGACTGGAACCGGGAGGAGAACACGTAGCCGGTGCCGAAGCGCCCCAGCATGGGGATCTTCCACGCCCACCCGGAGGACATGGCGATCGAACCGGTGTACGGCTCGACGCCCTCGGCCTCGTCGTCGTGCGGGATCTGGGTGGCGACCGCGCTGTCGTTGAGCAGGTGGTCGCTCATGTCCAGGAACGGCTCCTTCATGGCCTGGTTGATGAGCAGGCCGCGGAAGCCGGAGCAGTCGATGAACAGGTCACCCTCGATGGTGCGGCCGTTCTCGGTCTTCAGCGCCGAGACGTGGCCCCGCTGGTCGATGACCGCCTCGGTCATCTTGTCCTCGACGTGCACCGCGCCCTGCTTGGTGGTCGCGAAGCGCCGGAGGAAGTCGGCGACCAGGTTCGCGTCGAAGTGCCACGCGTAGTTGGTCCACTTCGTCCCGTCCATGAACCTGGGGGAGAGCTTCTGGTCCATGATCGGGGGCTCGCGGTAGCACGCGTAGTCGAACGGCTCGTCGGTCTGCCCGCTCAGCTTCTTGTGCGTCCAGTAGTGCGACAGCGGCTGGTTCTCGTGGTTGGGCAGCAGGCCGAACAGGTGGTAGTAGTGGTCCACCGAGTCGCCGTACGGGCGCGCGGTGGCCTCACCCCGGCCGGGGGTGCGCCAGTTGGTGAACTTGATGCCCATCTTGAAGCTGGCGTTGCACTCCCGCATCCACTCCTCCTCGGCGATGCCGAGGAAGTCGAAGAACGTCTTGTGCAGGTTGGGCACGGTCGCCTCGCCCACGCCGATCTTGGGGATCGCGGGCGCCTCCAGCACGGTGATGGTCACGGCCGGGCCCAGGGCCTTGCCGAGGTACGACGCGGCCATCCAGCCGGCGGTGCCGCCACCGAGCACGACGACTTTCCTGATCCTACGATCTTCCATCGAGAAATGTCCTCCCGTCATGATCACGACAAAGGCCGCGGAACGACGTTCGCCGGTGTCGCCTGTGTTCGAAAGCGGTAGGTCGGGGGCGGGCGCCCGGATAAATTCGCTCGAATCGGCTGGAACGGAACCCTAGACACGCTTTGTCCGGACTGTCAATGTTCCGCCGAAGCCGCCGGCGGGAGTTTCTATATATTTTCTCTACCGCCTCCCCGGCTGTCCGCCGGGAGCGGTATAACCGCAGCTCAGAATCGCTGTGGAAAGTCTCCGCGCAACTCGTCAGCCCGGTGTCAGCGGCTTGTCAGCCGAGTTCGCCAGCATCTTCTCCGGAGACCGCGGTCGATCCGGGACGGCGGCTGTCGAGTGAAGGGACATGGCGGTGACTCCTGCCTTCGCAGTGATTTCCGGCGCCCAGGTGGACCAGGTTCTGCAGGGGCGGGAGAAGCATGTCCTCGAACTGATCGAGGCGGCCTACCGGGTGCACGGGGAAGGCGACACGGTCAATCCTCCGTCCTATTTCCTGCGCTTCCCGGAGGACCCGGCGTCGCGGATCATCGCGCTGCCCGCGTCGGTCGGCGGCGACATCGGCGTGCACGGCGTGAAGTGGATCTCCAGCTTCCCGGCCAACGTCGCGGAGGGCCTGCCCCGCGCCTCGGCCGTGCTGATCCTCAACGACCGGCGCACCGGCTACCCGATCGCCTGCCTGGAGAGCTCCATCGTCAGCGCCGTGCGCACCGCCGCCTCCGCCGCCCTGGCCGCCGACTGGCTCTCCCGCGACCGCGGTCGCCCGACCAGGGTCGGCTTCGTCGGCACCGGGCTGATCGCCCGCTACATCCACACCTACCTGCACGCCACCGGCTGGACGTTCGACGAGGTGGGCATCCACGACCTCAGCACCGCGTCGGCAGAGGGCTTCAAGTCCTACGTGGACGGGACCGCCGGTGGCGCGGCCAAAATCCACGGTGACGCGGACAGCCTGATCCGGGAGAGCGACCTGGTGGTCTTCGCGACCATCGCGGGCACGCCCCACGTGACGGACCCGGCTTTGTTCGACCACAACCCGCTGGTGCTGCACGTGTCCCTGCGGGACCTGTCGCCCGAGGTGATCCTGAGCGCCACCAACGTGGTGGACGACGTGGAGCACTGCCTCAAGGCGAACACCTCGCCGCACCTGGCCGAGCAGCTCACCGGCAACCGCGACTTCCTGTCCGGCACCTTGTACGACGTGATGACCGGCGCCGTGCGGCCCAGTGCCGACAAGCCGCTGGTGTTCTCGCCGTTCGGGCTGGGCGTCCTCGACCTGGCGGTCGGCAAGCACGTCTACGACGAGGTGTCGCGGGCGGGCGACCTCGCCGTCGTGGAGGACTTCTTCTACGACCTTCACCGCTACGGCAAGCGATGAGCCGCCTGACCGTGGACCTCGCCTAGGAGTCGGCGCATGCCAGTGATATCCACGCCCCAGGAGTTCAACGTGGACGACCTCTACGTGGACCTCCGGCGGCTCTCGGGCCACCCGCTGTACCTGAAGTGCGAAGGCTTCAACTTCGCCGGCTCGATCAAGCTCAAGGCCGCCAACGAGATGGTGTCGGCGGCGGTCCGCAGCGGCGCGCTGCGCGAGGGCACCACGCTGGTGGAGAGCTCGTCGGGCAACCTCGGCGTGGCGCTGGCCCTGGTGGCGGCCAGCCGGGGCCTCCGGTTCCTGTGCGTGACCGACACCCGCTGCAACCTGTCCACCCGCCAGCTGATGACCGCGCTGGGTGCGCAGGTGCACGTGATCACCGAGCCGCACCCGGAGGACGGGTTCCTCGGCGCGCGCATCCGGTTCGTCAAGGACCTGGTGGCCGAGCACGCCGACCACCTGTGGCTCAACCAGTACGCCAACCCGGGCAACTGGACGGCGCACTACCAGACCACCGGCCCGGAGATCCTCAAGAGCTTCCCCGAGGTCGACGTGGTCTTCATCGGCGCGGGCAGCACCGGCACGCTGATGGGCTGCGCCCGCTACTTCCGGGAGAACAAGCCGTCGGTGCGGGTGGTGGCGGTCGACAGCGTCGGCTCGGTCACCTTCGGCACGCCCGCTCAGCCCCGGATGCTGCCCGGCCTGGGCACCAGCGTCCGTCCACCGCTGCTGGACGAGTCCTACGTGGACGAGGTGCTGCACGTCGCCGAGGCGGACACCGTCCGGGCCTGCCGGGCGCTGCTGCGGCACGGGTTCCTGTTCGGCGGTTCGACCGGCACGGTGCTGTCCGGCGCGACCGCCTGGCTCGCCCGGCACGACCGCGACGTGACGGCGGTCGCGATCGCGCCGGACCTGGGCGAGCGCTACCTGGACACCGTCTACCACGACCAGTGGATCGCGGACATCTACGGCGCGGACCTGCTCGGCGAGCAGGAGGCCGCGACGCTTGCGAGGAGAATGCCATGACCGACGCGTTGCCCCTTTCCGCCGGACAGGCCGAGATCTGGTTCGACGAGAAGCTCAACGGGCGGGGCGTCGCTTACAACTCGGCGGGCTACCTGGACATCCGCGGCCCGCTGGACGTCCCGGCGCTGGTCGCCGCCGCGCGCGGGCTGGTCGACGAGGCCGAGTGCACGCGCACCCGCTACCTGGAGGTGGACGGTGCCCCGGCGCAGGTGGTGACGCCGCTGGTGACGCTCCCGCTGACCCGGCTGGAGCTCACCGCCGACGAGGCCGCCGACTGGATGAGCGCCGACCTGGCGACGCCGTTCGAGCTGGACGAGTTCCCGCTGTTCCGGTTCGCGGTCGTCAAGGTCGCCGACGACCGGCACTTCTTCTACATGCGCATCCACCACCTGCTGTGCGACGGCTACAGCCAGGTGGTCTTCTGGCGGCGGCTGGCCGAACTGTACGGCGGGGTCGACGGCACACCGATCCCGCCGCTGAGCGCGTTGCTGGCCGGTGAACGCGCCTATGAGGAGTCCCCGGCCGCGGTGAAGGACAAGGACTTCTGGTCGCGGCGGTTCGACGCCACCCCGGACCTGGTGAGCCTGTCCACCCGCACGGTCACCGATCCCGAGGTGCGCGGCTTCCTGCGGCGCACCTCCGTGCTGTCCGCCGGGACCGCGCGGGCGCTGCGCGACCTGGCGACCCGGTCCACGTCGACCTGGCCCGCCGTCGTGCTGTCCGCTGTGGCGGCCTACACCCAGCGCCTCACCGGCGTGGGCGACGTGCTGCTGACCCTGCCGGCGACCGCGCGGATGGGCGCGACGATGCGCGCCGTCCCCGGCATGGTCGCCAACTACCTGCCGCTGCGGGTCCGCGTGCGGCCCGACGACACCAGGCCGGACCTGCTCCGCCGGACGTCCCGCGAACTCATGCGGGTGCTCAAGCACCAGCGCCACCGGGTCAGCCGCATCCGCCGCGCCATGGGCCTGGCCGCTGACGACCGGCGGCCGTTCGGCCCGTTCGTCAACATCCTGCCGCAGCAGACCACCTTCGCGCTGGGGGCGTGCGAGGTGGAGGTCAACAACCTGTCGACCGGTCTCATCGAAGACCTGATGATCACCGTGGTGGACGCGCCGGACGGCGGGCTGGAGGTCCACCTCAACGGCAACCCCGAGCTGTACACGGCCGGTGAAGCCGAAGCGCACCTGGCCCGGTTCACCGCGTTCCTGGACCGCTTCGCGCACGCCTCGGACGACGAACCACTGGCACAGCTGGAAGTCCTGGCCGACACCGAGCGCGCCGAGTGGCTGACCGCCACCATCGGCCCGTCCCGCACCGACCCGTTCACCGACGTGGTCGAGCAGGTCCGGGCGATCGCGGCGGAACGCCCGGATGCCGTCGCGGTGGTGGAGGACGACTTCGACGTCACCTACTCGACGCTGGTCGCCCGGGCCAGCGCCCTGTCCCGCAGACTGCCCGCGACCCTGGTGGGCGTGCTCGCCGCACCGGGTGCCGGGTTCGTCTCCGCTGTGCTCGGCGCTCTGGGCGCGGGGGCGGCGTACGTGCCGCTGGACACCCGCGCTCCGATCGCACGCACGGCGGAACTGGTTCGTGACAACGGCATCGGACTCGTCGTCGTCGACGCCGCGCACCGCGCGTCGGCAGCCGGACTCGGCGTCGACATCATCGTGCTGGACAATGCCGAGGACACCGAGCCGGCGCCGGTACTGGGCGATCCGGACGACCTGGCGTACGTGATCTTCACGTCGGGCTCCACCGGCAAGCCCAAGGGCGCGATGGTGCACCGCCGCGGCATGGTCAACCACCTGTTGGCCAAGGTGGAGGACCTGGGCCTGACCGACGCGGACAGCGTGGTGCAGAACGCGCCGCTGACGTTCGACATCTCGGTGTGGCAGATGCTCGCGCCCCTGGTCGCGGGCGGCCGGGTGCGGGTCGTCGGCCGTGAGACGGCGGCCGACCCCGATCTGCTGTTCGGCCTCGTGGCCGACGAACGCATCACCGTGCTGGAGGTCGTACCGTCGCTGCTGCGCGCCGCACTGGACGCGTGGGATGTCGTGGAGGCGCGGCCGAAGCTGCCGTCGCTGCGCGAACTGGTCGTCACCGGTGAGGCGTTGCCGCCGGACCTGTGCCTGCGCTGGTTTGCCCGCTTCCCGACCGTGCCGCTGGTCAACGCCTACGGCCCCACGGAGTGCTCGGACGACGTGACGCACGCGTTCGTGACGGTGGACGACGCCGCCGGTCCGCGTGTGCCGATCGGCCGGGCCGTCCGCAACACCGACCTCTACGTGCTGGGCGACGACCTCGGCCCGGTACCGACCGGCGTGCCCGGCGAGCTGTACGTGGGCGGTGCGGGAGTGGGCCGGGGTTACCTGGGCGACCCGAAGCGCACCTCGGCCACGTTCGTCGCGGACCCGTTCAGCGGCGGCCGGATGTACCGCACGGGCGACCGCGTGGTGCGCCGCGAGGACGGGCAGCTGGAGTTCCTGGAACGCCGTGACCACCAGGTGAAGGTGCGCGGCCATCGGATCGAGCTGGGCGAGATCGAGGCGACCCTGCGCGGCCTGCCGGAGGTCTCGGACGCGGCCGTGCAGGTCGTCGGCGAGGCCGGCGGCAAGCGGCTGATCGGGTACGTGGTGGCCAACCGGCCGCTCGGCGACCTGCGTGTCCGGCTGGGCGAGCTGCTGCCCGACTACCTGGTCCCGTCGGCGTTCGTGGAGCTGGACGCCATGCCGCTCACCGCGCACGGCAAGGTGGACCGCAAGGCGCTGCCCGCTCCGGACGTGACCGGTACGCGGGCCCGTGCGCCGCGCTCGCCCCGTGAACGGGTGCTGTGCGAGGTCATGGCCGAGGTGCTGGGACTGCGCGATGTCGGCGTGGACGACGACTTCTTCACGCTGGGCGGCGACAGCATCAGCTCCATCCAGGTGGTCAGCCGCGCCCGGCGTGCCGGCGTGGTGTTCACCTCACGCGAGGTGATGAAGCACCGCACGCCCGCCGCCATCGCGGCCATCGCGGCGAACGCCACCGGAACCGCGGTCGTCGCCGACGACGGTGTGGGCGAGGTCGAGCTGACGCCGATCGCCCACCAGCTGCGCGAGGACCTGAACGACCTGTCGCAGACCACCCGCCAGTACAGCCAGTACGTGGTCCTGCACGTGCCGACCGGGCTCGACCTGATCAAGCTCGCGGGAGCGATCCAGACCGTCGTCGACCACCACGACGCGTTGCGCGCCAGGCTGTCCGTGCCGCTGCCCGGCCTGTGGACGATGGAGACCCTGCCGGTGGGCGAGATCCGGGCCACCAAGCTGGTCCGCCGCGTCCCCTTGTCGGAACTGGACGACGTGGACGAGGTCGTCGCCGAAGAGGTCGCCCGCGCCCGTGCCGGTCTGGCGCCGGAAGAAGGCCGTGTCCTGCAGGCGGTCCTGATCGACTCGGGCACCACCGCCAGGCTCGTGCTGGTCGTGCACCACCTCGTGGTGGACGGCGTGTCGTGGCGGATCATCGTGCCCGACCTCGCCGAAGCCGTGGCGGGCAGGGCGCTCCAGCCCATCGGGACGTCCTACCGGCGCTGGGCCAAGGTGTTGGCCGAACACGCCCGCTCGGCCTCGCGCGTGACCGAACTGCCGCTGTGGGCCGCGCAGGTCCACCCGACCGATGTGCGGTTGGGCGACCGCCCGCTGGACCCGCACCGCGACACCTACGGCACCGCCCGGTCGCTGCGGCTCGTGCTGCCGACCGAGCAGACCAGCGCGTTGCTGACCAAGGTCCCGGCCGTGTTCCACGCCGAGATCAACGACGTGCTGCTCGCGGGCCTCGCGATCGCCGTCGCGGACTGGCGGCGCAGGCGCCTCGGCGTGGACGACTCCGCCGTCCTGGTGGAAGTGGAGGGCCACGGCCGCGAACAGGTCGTCGACGACGTCGACCTGTCCCGCACGGTCGGCTGGTTCACCAGCGTGTTCCCGCTCCGGCTGGACGTCGGCGAACTGGACCGCGCCGACCTGTGGGCGGGCGGCGCGAGCGCGGGCACGGCCATCAAGCGGGTCAAGGAACAGCTCCGCGCGCTGCCCGACCACGGCATCGGCTTCGGCCTGCTGCGCTACCTCAACCCGCAGACCGTGGGCACGCTCGCCCGCTTCGGCACGCCCCAGGTCGGTTTCAACTACCTGGGCCGGTTCGGCGCCGGCGAGACGGCGGGGGAGTGGTCGCTCGACGCGGGCACGTCCGTCGTGGGCACCGGCGTGAGCCCGGACATGCCTCTGCGGCACGCGATCGCGGTCACGCCGGTCACCGAGGACACCGCGGCCGGACCGCACCTGGTCGCGGACTGGCTGTGGGCCGACGGCCTGCTGTCCGACGGCGACGTGGCCGACATCGCGCGGACCTGGTTCCGGGCGCTGGAGGCGTTCGTCGAGCACGCGTGTCTGCCCGGCGCGGGCGGGCACAGCCCGTCGGACTTCGACCTGGTGGCGTTGACCGAGCGCGAGATCGCCGACATCGAACGCGAGACCGGTGCGGTGCAGGACGTCCTGCCGCTGTCGCCGTTGCAGAAGGGCCTGCTGTTCCAGGCCGAGTTCGACCGCGACGGCGCGGACGTCTACACCCTCCAGGTCGTGGTCGACGTCGAAGGCGCGCTCGACGTGGACGCGTTCCGGGCGGCTGCGGAAGCGTTGCTGCGCAGGCACCCCAACCTGCGCGCGTCGTTCCACTCACGACCGTCCGGCGACGCGGTGCAGGTGGTGCCCGCGTCCGCCGCCCTGCCGTGGGAGGAGATCGACCTCACCGGCATGGACCCGGTCGACGCCGAGCACGAGCTGCGCCGGCTCACCGACGAGGACTGGGTGCGCCGGTTCGACATGGCCGACCCGCCGCTGCTGCGGTTCACCGTGGTACGCACCGGCATCGACCGGTTCCGGCTGATCTGGGCCGTGCACCACATCCTGGTCGACGGCTGGTCCATGCCGATCTTCGCCAAGGAGCTGTTCACCCTCACCGCCAACGGCGCCGACCTGAGCGCACTGCCGCCGGTCGCGCCGTCCCGCGACTACTTGGAGTGGTTGGCGCGGCAGGACGACGAGGCCGCGCGGCAGGCTTGGCGGACGGCGTTGCACGGCATCGGCGAGGCCACTCGGATCGGTCCGGACGAACGCCCTCGCGTCACCGACTCGCCCGCCTCGATCACCGTGGACCTGCCCGCCGAGTTCACCGGGAAGCTGTCCCGCTGGGCGCGCGCCCGCGGCCTCACGCTGAACACGGTCATGCAGGGCGCTTGGGCGATCCTGTTGGGCAGGCTGACCGGACGCGACGACGTGGTGTTCGGCGCGGTGCACTCCGGCCGCCCGGTAGACCTGCCCGGCATGGAGTCGATGGTCGGCCTGTTCCTCAACACCCTGCCGGTCCGGGTGCGGCTCGACCCGGCCACGCCGATCGCCGACCTGCTGACCCGCATCCAGGACGAGCAGTTCGACCTGGCCCCGCACCACCACCTCGGCCTGGCCGAGGTGCAGCAGGTGGCCGGGGTCGGTGAGCTGTTCGACACCGTGGTCAGCTTCCACAACTACCCGATGGACACCGACGGCCTGTCCGGGATCGTCCCCGGCGTCCGCCTGGTCGCCGCCGAGGGCAGGCTGGTCGCCGAGTACCCGTTCGCGCTGTCGGTCTACCCCGGTGACCGGCTCCGGCTGCTCGCCCAGTACCGCTCCGACATCTTCGACGCGCCGGCGATCGAGTCCGTCGTGGACCGGTTCACGCGGCTGCTGCACATCCTCGCCACCGACTCGGACACGCCGGTCGCGCACGTCGACCTGCTGTCCGCCGACGAGCGCTCACAGATCCTGGACGGCTGGGGCGGTCGGATCGCCGACATCCCGGAGGTCGTGGTCACGGACCTGTTCGAGGCCCGTGCCGCCGAAGCACCGGACTCGGTCGCGGCGGTCTTCCAGGGCACGCCGCTGACGTACGCCGAGCTGAACGCCCGCGCCAACCGGCTGGCACGAATGCTGGTCGCGCGCGGGGCCGGGCCGGAGAGCGTCGTCGCGCTGGCGATGCCGCGCTCGCTGGAAATGCTGGTCGCGGTGCTCGGCGTGCTCAAGGCGGGCGCGTCCTACCTGCCGATCGACGCCAAGTACCCGGCCGACCGGGTCGACTACATGGTCGCCGATGCCCGGCCGTCCGTGCTGCTGTCCACAGTGGACGTCGCCGGGACGCTGAACGTCGGCGTCGAAGTGGTCCCGATCGACGCGGTCGACTTCTCCGCCTACCCGGACGGCGACCTGACCGACGCGCACCGCATCGCGCCGCTGCGCCCCCATCACCCGTCGTACGTGATCTACACGTCCGGCTCGACCGGCAAGCCCAAGGGCGTCGTGGTCGACCACGCGGGGTTCGTCGCGATGGTGCTCAGCCTGATCGACAAGTTCCAGGTCACGCCGGACACGCGGGTGCTCCAGTTCGCGTCCTACAGCTTCGACGCCACCGTCTGGGAGATGGGCCTCGCCCTGTGCGGCGGCGGCACGGTCGTCGTCGCCGGGGACGACGCCCGAGGACCCGGCCAGGCGCTGATCGACCTGATCAACGACAACGGGGTGAACCTGGCCGCGCTGCCGCCGGTCGTGGCGGGCGGGATGCCCGAGGGGACCAAGCTGCCCGACGACCTGACCATGGTGGTCGCGGGTGAGGCGTGCCCGCCGGAGGTCGTCGCGCGCTGGTCGGCCACGCACCGGATGTTCAACGGCTACGGCCCCACGGAGTCCGTGCTGGCGGCCACCGTCGGCGGTCCGCTGACGCCCGGCCCCAAGCCGCCGATCGGCACCCCGACCGCCGCGCACCGGGTCTACGTGCTCGACTCGCTGCTGCAACCCGTTCCGGCGGGCGTCACGGGCGAGCTGTACGTGAGCGGCGGACTGGCCCGCGGCTACCTGAACCGGCCGGGCCTGACCGCCGAGCGGTTCATCGCCGACCCGTTCGGCGGACCGGGCGACCGCATGTACCGGACCGGCGACCTGGTGAAGTGGCTGCCCGGCGGGCAGCTGGACTACCTCGGCCGCGCCGACGACCAGGTGCAGCTGCGCGGCTTCCGCATCGAGCTCGGCGAGGTCGAGTCCGTGCTGCTGGCGCACCCCGACGTGGTCCTGGCGGTGGCGGTCGTGCGCGAGGACGAGGAGGGCGATCGCAAGCTCGTCGCCTACCTCGTCACCGGCCAGGACGGCAGCGCGGTACCGGCCGGTCTGCGGGAACAGCTGGTGGAGGCACTGCCGGAGTACATGGTGCCGTCCGCGCTGGTGGTGCTGGACGAGTTGCCGCTGACGCCGCAGGGGAAGCTGGACCGCAAGGCGCTGCCCGCCCCCGACTACACGGGCCAGACCCGGGGCCGCGGCCCGCGCAACCCGGTGGAGGAGATCCTGGCCGGGGTCTTCGCGGACGTGCTGCAACTGCCGCAGGTCGGCATCGACGACGACTTCTTCGCCCTCGGCGGGCACTCCCTGCTGGCCACCAAGGTGATCAGCCGGGCACGGGCCGCGCTGGGCGTCGAACTGCCGATCCGGGCGCTGTTCGAAGCCCGCACGGTCGCCGGCGTGGCCGAACAGGTGGTCGGCGCGTCCGACGCCCGACCGCCGCTGCGCCCCGCCGCGCGGGGCGAGCGCATCCCGCTGTCCTACGCGCAGACCCGACTCTGGTTCCTGGACAAGTTCGAGGACGGCACGACCGGTACCTACAACGTGCCGCTGGCCGTCCGGCTGAACGGCGACCTGGACGTGCCCGCGCTGCGCGGCGCCTTGCGCGACCTGGTGGCACGGCACGAGATCCTGCGCTCGGTGTTCCCCGACGCGGAGGGCGAGCCGTACCAGCAGGTGGTGGACGTGCCGGCGGACTACCCGGAACTGCCGCTGACCCGGTTGCCGGAGTCGGACCTCCAGACCGTGCTGACCGCCGAGGCCGACCACGGCTTCGACCTGGCCGCGGAGCCCGTGATGCGGGCCCACCTCTACGGCGTGGCGCCGTCCGAGCACGTGCTGTTGCTGGTGTTCCACCACATCGCGTTCGACGGCGGGTCGATCGCGCCACTGGTCGAGGACCTGGCCACGGCGTACCGGGCGCGCGTCGCCGGCCGCAGGCCGGAATGGGCCGCGCTGGCCGTGCAGTACGCGGACTACGCGCTGTGGCAACGGGAACTGCTCGGCGACGAGCACGACCCGGACAGCCTGCTGTCCCGCCAGCTCGGGTACTGGACGCAGGCGCTGGCGGGCGTGCCGGAGGAACTGGACCTGCCGACCGACTTCGCCCGTCCGGCGGTGGGCAACTACGACGGCGACGAACTGCGGTTCGAGATCGACGCCGAGCTGTACCACGCGGTCGTGGCGCTGGCCCGGGACACCGGGGCGAGCGTGTTCATGGTGTTCCAGGCCGCGCTGTCGGCGTTGCTGACGAAGCTGGGCGCCGGCACCGACATCCCGCTCGGCACGCCCACCGCCGGCCGCACCGACGACGAACTGGCCGACCTGATCGGCTTCTTCGTCAACACCCTCGTGCTGCGCACCGACACCGGCGGCGACCCGACGTTCCAGGAGCTGCTGCACCGCGTGCGGGACACCAACCTGGCCGCCTACCAGCACCAGGACGTGCCGTTCGAGCACCTGGTGGACCGGCTCAACCCGGAGCGGTCGCTCAACAAGCAACCGCTGTTCCAGGTCATGCTGACGATGCAGACCAGCGACGACATCCCGTTGACGCTGCCGGGCCTGTCCGGGCGGGTGGAGCCGGTGCGCTCGCAGCGGGCGAAGTTCGACTTCACCGTGCTGCTGGAGGAGCGGTACGCGGAGGGCGTGCCGTCCGGGATGCACGGCGTGCTGGAGTACAGCACCGAGCTGTTCACCGAGGCTTCCGCGCGGCGACTCTCCCGGCGACTGGTCGACTTCCTGCGCAGCGTCGTGACCGATCCGGCCGCGCGGCTGAGCCGGATCGACGTACTGGACGCCGACGAGCACGCGGCGGTGCTGCGTGCCGGCACCGGTCCGGTCAAGCCCCAGGCGTACGAGGGCGTGGTCGAGCGGGTGCGCTCATTGGCCTTGGCGCAGCCGGACGCGGTCGCCGTGGTGGACGACCACTCCAGCGTCACGTACGCGGAGCTGGTCGGCCGGGCGGGCGCGTTCTCCCGCCGGGTACCCGGCGACGGGCTCACCGCCGTGCTGGCCGCACCCGGGATCGGTTTCGTCACGGCGGTCCTGGGTGTTCTCGGCGCGGGCGGCGGCTATGTGCCGCTGGACGTGCAGGCCCCCGTCGCCCGGATCGCCGCACTGCTGGCGGACAGCGGCGCACGGGCCATCGCGGTGGACGAGGCGCACCTGGAGCTGGCGCAGGAAGTGGCCAACGGCATCGAGATCGTCGTACTGGACGACACGGTCGACGCCGAACTGCCGCCCGCGCAGGGTGAACCGGACGACCTGGCCTACGTCATCTTCACGTCGGGCTCGACCGGCAAGCCCAAGGGCGCGATGGTGCACCGCCGGGGCATGGTGAACCACCTGTGGTGCAAGGTGGACGACCTCGCAGTGTCCGAACTGGACATGATTGTGCACAACGCGCCGGTCACGTTCGACATCTCGGTGTGGCAGATGCTGACCGCGCTGATGGTCGGTGGCCGGGTCCGGGTCACCGGGCGGGACACCGCCGTCGACCCGAACGCGCTGTTCGCCACCATCCGGAACGAGGGCGTGACGATCCTTGAGGTCGTTCCCTCGCTGCTGCGCGCCGCACTGGACGCGTGGGACATCACCGAGGAGACGCCGGACCTGCGCGGTCTGCGTTGGCTCGTGGTCACCGGCGAGGCGCTGCCGCCGGACCTGTGCCACCGCTGGTTCGCCCGCTACCCGGACATCCCGCTGGTCAACGCCTACGGCCCGACCGAGTGCTCGGACGACGTGACGCACGCGACGATCCGGCTCGGTGACGAGCTCGGCGACGCGCGAGTGCCGATCGGGCGCCCCGTGCGCAACACCCGGCTGTACGTGCTCGGCGACGACCTGCGCCCGGTGCCCGCCGGTGTGCCCGGTGAGCTGTACGTCGGCGGTATCGGCGTCGGCCGGGGTTACCTCAACGACCGGGCCAGGACGTCGGTGACGTTCATCGCCGACCCGTACGGCGACGTCGGCACCCGCATGTACCGCACGGGCGACCGGGTGGTGCTGCGACCCGACGGTCAGTTGGAGTTCCTGGAACGCCGCGACCACCAGGTGAAGATCCGCGGCCACCGCATCGAGCTCGGCGAGGTTGAGGCCGCGCTGCGCGCCGTGCCCGAGGTCGGCGACGCGGCGGTGTCGGTCAGTGGCGACCAGGGCGGCCACAAGCGGCTGGTCGGCTACGTCGTCGCCGCACCCGGCGCGGACCTGAGCGTGTCGGCGGTCCGGGACGCGTTGGGCGAGTCGCTGCCGGACTACATGGTGCCGGCCGCGATGGTGGTGCTGGACGCGCTCCCGCTGACCCCCAACGGGAAGGTCGACCGCAAGGCCCTGCCCGAACCGGATCTTGCCGCGACCAGGGGCCGTGGCCCGCGCACGCCGGTCGAAGAGATCCTGTGCGGGGTGTTCGGCGAAGTGCTGGGCACCGCCGAGGTCGGCGTGGAGGACGACTTCTTCGACCTCGGCGGGCACTCCCTGCTCGCTACCCGGGTCGTCAGCCGGATCCGCACGGTGCTGGACGTGGAGTTGCCGGTGCGGGCGCTGTTCGAGGCCCGCACGGTCGCCGGCCTGGCGAAGCTGGTCGCCGGGGCGGCCTCGGCACGACCCGCGCTGCGGCCGGTGGAACGCGCCGGCGACGAGGGCCTGCCGCTGTCGTTCGCGCAGCGCCGGCTGTGGTTCCTCAACAAGCTCGAAGAGAGCGCGACCGGCACGTACAACATCCCGCTGGCCGTGCGGCTCAAGGGCGAACTCGACGTCACCGCTCTCGGCGAGGCCGTGGACGACGTGGTGGCGCGCAACGAGATCCTGCGGACCGTCTTCCCGGACGTGGACGGCGTGCCGTACCAGCGGGTGCTGCCCGTGTACGGATCGGTGCTGCGAGTCGGCCACACGGATGACATCGCGCGCACGTTGGCCGAGGAGGTCGACCGGGGCTTCGACCTGGGCGCGGAACCGGCGCTGCGCGCCCGGCTCTACGTCGTGGACGAGCAGGAACACGTGCTGTTGCTGGTGTTCCACCACATCGCGTTCGACGGCTGGTCGACCGCGCCGCTCGCCCGTGACCTGGCCACCGCGTACGCGGCCCGCCGCACCGGCAAGGCGCCGAGCTGGGAGCCGCTGCCCGTGCAGTACGCGGACTACGCGGTGTGGCAACGGGAGTGGCTGGGCAGCGAGACGGACGAGGACAGCGTGCTGTCCGCCCAGCTGGCCTACTGGACGCGGGCGCTGGCCGACCTGCCGGAGGAACTCGACCTGCCGACGGACTTCGCGCGGTCCGCGGTGAGCGACCACGACGGGGACGTGCACCAGTTCTCCGTTCCGCCCGAGCTGCACGCCGGACTGCTGGCGTTGGCCCGGGAAACCGGCGCGAGCGTGTTCATGCTGGTGCAGGCAGCGGTCTCGGCGTTGCTGACCAAGCTGGGCGCGGGCACCGACATCCCGCTGGGCAGCCCGATCGCCGGTCGCACCGACGAGGCCCTGCACGACATGGTGGGCTTCTTCGTCAACACGCTGGTGCTGCGCACCGACACCAGCGGCGACCCGACGTTCCGCGAGCTGGTCCGCCGGGTGCGGGAGACCGACCTGGCCGCCTACGTCCACCAGGACCTGCCGTTCGAGTACCTGGTCGAAGCCCTCAACCCGCCCCGGTCGCTGTCCCGCCACCCGCTGTTCCAGGTGATGCTGGCGTTCCAGAACGACGACGACGCAGCCGAGGCGCTGCCCGGCGTCAACGCCGCCGTCGAGCCGATGAAGGCCGGCCGGTCGAAGTTCGACCTGACCTTCGACCTGGTGGAACGACAGCTCGACGGCAACCCGGCGGGCATGGACGGCGTCCTGGCCTACCGCACGGACCTGTTCCGCAAGTCCACTGTGGACAGAATGGCGCAACGCTTGATCCGGGTGCTGACCGCCGTGGTGGCCGACCCGGACGCGCCGCTCAGCGACGTGGACGTGCTCAGCCCCGACGAGCGCCACCGCATCCTGGTGGAGTGGAACGACACCACCCGGGAGCTGGACCGCGCGCTGGTGCCGGACATGGTCGCCAACCGCACCAAGCAGATCCCCGGCGTGACGGCGCTGGTCGGTCCGGACGGCCAGTACACCTACCGGCAGTTGGGCGCGCGCTCGAACCGGCTGGCGCGTGAGCTGATCCGGCGCGGTGCGGGACCGGAGCGGATCGTGGCCATCGCGGTGCCGCGTTCCACGGACCTCGTCGTGTCGGCGTTGGCGGTGCTCAAGTCCGGTGCCGCGTTCCTGCCGATCGACCCCGCGCACCCGGCCGACCGGATCGCGCTCACCCTCGCGGACGCCGAGCCGACGTTGACCGTCACGACGGCGGAAGTGGCCGCCAAGCTGCCGCCGACCGGGGAAGTACTGCTGCTGGACGCGCCGGAGGTCGACAGGGTGCTGCGCGGCCGGGGCGGTGCGGCCGAGGTGACCGACAAGGACCGCAACGCGCCGCTGAGGCCTGAACACCCGGCTTACGTGATCTACACGTCGGGCTCCACCGGCAGGCCCAAGGGCGTGGTGATCCCGCACCGCGCCCTGCGCAACCTGATCGCGGACATGCGGCTGCGGCTGGCGATGAGCCGGGACGACCGGCTGCTCGCCGTCACCACGTTCGGCTTCGACATCTCCAACCTGGAGGTCTTCGTGCCGCTGGTGTCGGGGGCGACGCTGATCGTGGCCGACCGGGAAGTGGTGCGCGATCCGCTGGCGCTGGGAGCGATGCTCGTCGAAACCCGGACCAGCGTCATGCAGGCCACGCCGAGCTTGTGGCAGGCACTGGTGGACGCCGACCCGGACGCGTTGCGCCGACTGCGGGTCGTGATGACCGGTGGCGAGGCGTTGAGCGAGGCGTTGGCGGCGGCTCTGCACGAACTCACACCCGACGTGCGCAACATGTACGGGCCGACCGAGACCACGATCTGGTCCACCGTGTCCGAAGTGGACGGCGGCAAGCCGACCATCGGCAAGCCCATCAGCAACACCAAGGTCTACGTGCTCGACCACGCACTGCGTCCCGTGCCGCCCGGCGTTCCCGGTGAGCTGTACATCGGCGGCGAGGGCCTGGCGCGCGGGTACCTCAACCGGACGGCGTCGACCGCGGACCGGTTCCTGGCCGACCCGTTCGGCGAGGCCGGCGACCGGATGTACCGCACGGGCGACGTGGTGCGGTGGGACGACGACGGCGAGATCGAGTTCCTGGGCCGCCGCGACCACCAGGTCAAGGTGCGCGGGTTCCGGATCGAGCTGGGCGAGGTGGAGGCCGCGCTGCGGGCCGTGCCGGGGATCTCGGACGCGGTGGTGGTCGCGGACAACGGCCGGCTCGTCGGGTACGTGGTCGGCTCCGACGTGCCGGAGCCGGTGGTGGTGCGGCGCAGGCTCGGCGAGGCGCTGCCGGACCACATGATCCCGTCGGCGCTGGTCGCGTTGGAGCGGTTCCCGCTGAACACCAACGGAAAGGTCGACCGGGCCGCGCTCCCGGCGCCGGACTCGGCCGACCGCACACCGTCCCGTGCACCGGCCACGGCCGCCGAGAAGGTGCTGTGCCAGGTGTTCGCGGACGTGCTCGGCCTGCCGGAGGTGCGGGTGGACGACGACTTCTTCGAGCTGGGCGGCCATTCGCTGCTCGCGACTGGTGTGGTCAGCCGGGCGCGCAAGGCCGGGCTGCGGTTCACCATCGCGGACGTCTTCGTGCACAAGACCACCGAAGGGCTGGCGAGCGTCGCGCAGGAGCAGGACGTGCCCGCCGCCGGGGCGTCGGCGGTGGCCAGGGTGTTCGACGAGGTGCGCGCGCTGGAGGCCGGGGACGACCCGCTCGACCCGTTCGCCGTGGTGCTGCCGATCCGCCCGGACGGCACCAAGCCGCCGTTGTTCGTGCTGCACAGCGGCCTGGGGTCCAGCCTGCCGTACGTCGGGCTGGCCCGGTCGATCGACCCGGACGTGCCGATCTACGGCATCCAGTCGCCGAGCGTCGGCCACCTCGCCCCGTTGCCGGACAGCATCGAGGCGGTGGCGCGGGAGTACCTGGGCTACCTCAAGCAGGTCCAGGCCGAGGGGCCGTACCACCTGCTCGGCTGGTCGTTCGGCGGTGTGCTGGCGCAGGAACTCGCGGTGCGGCTCCAGGACAACGGCGACGAGGTGGCGCTGGTCGCGAACCTGGACGGCTACCCGCACCGCCCCGGCACGGAGGACGAGGACCTCTCGGACGACGAGCTCCTGCTGCGCGTGATGGAGGTCATCGGCCACGACCGCGAGGAGTTCGCCGGCCGCGACCTCCAGCCCGGTGACGTGGTGGAGGTGCTGCGCCGCGACCGGCACCCGTTGGCGGACCTGGGGGAGCAGCGGCTGCTGGCGATGCTGTCCGTGGTGCGCAACCACGGCCGGATCATGGAGCGCTTCACCCCGCGCACCTTCCACGGCGACCTGGTGCTGTTCGCCGCGGTGCGGGACCGGTCCGAGGCCGAGGTCGCCGAACTGGCGGACTCGTGGACCGCGCACGTCGGCGGCGAGGTCCGCACGCACCGGGTGCCCTGTGGGCACGAGTACATGATGCACCCCGAGCCGCAGGCGCTGATCGGCGCGGCGGTCGCGGAAGAGCTCCGCCGGGTGCAGGGCAACCAGATCCGGGAGGCACGACCGTGACCACGCTCGACGTCCCGACCGCGCAGACACCGCTCGCGCCGGTCACCGAGGTGCTCGCCATCGCGGGCCGGCGGTTGCGCCGGCTGCGCCGCAACCCCGGCCGGCTGGTGGGCATCACGCTCAACCCGCTGATCACCATGATCGCGCTGGGCTACCTGTTCTCCAACGCCATCGAGATCCCCGGCAGCACCAACTACATCGAGTTCATCTTCGCCGGCGTGGTGATGCAGGTGGGGTTGGCCAGCATCGGTCCGACCGCCATCGCGGTGGCGCTGGACGTGCAGGGCGGCTTGGTGGACCGGTTCCGGTCGTTGCCCATCTCGCGTTCCGCGGTCCTCATCGGGCACACCATCGCGGACCTCGCCATCAGCCTGATCGGGCTGGCCGTCGTGACGGCGTTCGGCCTGCTGTTCGGCTGGCGCTCGCACACCGGCTTCCTGCCGACGCTGGCCGGGTTCGCCCTGGTGGCGGTGTTCATCTTCACCGTGCTCTGGGTCGGGGTGCTGCTGGGCATGGCGTCCCGCAACCTGGAGACCATCGAATCCGTCGGCGGGCTGGTCGCGGTCGTCTTCTCGTTCATGTCGACGGGGTTCCTGTCGGTGGAGAAGCTGCCCGGCTGGATCCAGCCCATCGCCCAGTGGAACCCGGTCAGCTCGGTGATCGCCGCCTGCCGGGAACTGTGGGGCAACCCCGTCGCGGACAGCGGCGGTTTCCCTGCGGAGAACCCGAGCACCGTGATCCTGGTGTCGCTCGGCACGCTGTTCGTCGTCACCTCGTACCTCAGCGTCCGCCGCTACCGCAACGCCTGAAAGGGACGCCCGAAGATGACCGCCGCCGACCTGGCGACCCTCGACCTCGCCGACCCGCAGACGTTCCTGGACGTCGACCTGACCGAGCTGTGGCGCACCCTGCGCGCGGAGAGCCCCGTGCACTGGAACGAGCCGCGCGGGGACAACCCCGGCTTCTGGGTCGTCTCCCGCTACGCCGACTGCGTCACCGCCTACAAGGACAACAAGAGGCTCACCTCCGAGCGCGGCAACGTGCTCACCACGCTCCTGCAGGGCAACGACTCCGCGTCCGGCAAGATGCTCGCCGTCACCGACGGCGCCCGGCACCGCGCGGTGCGCAACCTGATGCTGAAGTCCTTCTCGCCCCGGCTGTTGGAGGCCGTGGCCGAGCAGGTCCGCAAGCGCACCAGGGGTCTGCTGGAGGACGTGATCGCGCGCGGCGAGTGCGACTTCGCCACCGACGTCGCCGACCACATCCCGATCAACACCATCGGCGACCTGATGGACGTGCCGGTCGCCGACCGCGCCCGGCTGGTGGACTGGAACAACCGCACGCTCAGCCGGGTCAGCTCCGAGGACTCGCAGATGGACGAGTGGCTGGCGCGCAACGAGATCCTGCTCTACTTCTCCGACCTGGCCGACCAGCGCCGCCGCAACCCCGGTGACGACGTGCTGTCGACACTGGCCAACGGCCTGGTCGACGGCGCGCCGCTGGCCGAGGACGAGGTGGTGTTCAACTCCTACAGCCTCATCCTCGGTGCCGACGAGTCCAGCCGGATGTCGTCCATCGGCGCGATCCTCGCGCTCGCCCAGAACCCCGAGCAGTGGCGCAAACTCAAGTCGGGTGAGGTCGGCATCGACACCGCCACCGAAGAGGTGCTGCGGTGGACCACCCCGGCGATGCACTTCGGCCGCCGCGCGGTGGAGGACGTCGAGCTGGGCGGGCGGACGATCCGCGCGGACGACGTGGTGACGCTGTGGAACAGCTCGGCGAACTTCGACGAGGAGGTGTTCCCCGACCCGACGCGGTTCGACCTGGCGCGCACCCCCAACCGGCACATCGCGTTCGGCTTCGGCCCGCACTTCTGCCTGGGCGCGTTCCTGGGCCGCGCCCACGTCGGCTCGGTGCTGGAAGGCCTGCGCGACCTGGTGTCCGAGATCCGCGTGCCGGGGCCGGGCACCCGGCTGTACTCGAACTTCGTGTACGGGTACAGCAGCCTGCCGGTGGAACTGGTGCCGGAGAAGGCCTGACCATCACCGATCCGTCAGCGCGCTGTCAGCGCGGGTCTGAAGCATTGGGCCACTGGGGTCCATTCCCACCGCGAGGGTACGGAGAGCCGAAGTGACGAACCCCTTTGACGACCAGGACGGTCGGTTTCTGGTGCTGGTGAACGAAGAAGGCCAGCACTGCCTGTGGCCCGCGTTCGCCCGCGTGCCGGCCGGGTGGACCGTGGCACTGGAGGAGACCACGCGGGACGCGGCACTGTCCTACGTGGAGGACAACTGGACCGACATGCGTCCGCGCAGCCTCCGCGAGGCACACGACCGCAACGAGAGCAAGGCGAGCTGATGGACCTCGCGATCGAAGTCTCCGGCCTCCGCAAGACCTACGACAAGACCCACGCGCTGCGAGGCGTCGACCTGTCCGTGCGCACCGGGTCGGTGCTCGGCGTGCTCGGCCCCAACGGCGCGGGCAAGACCACCGCCGTCCGCGTCATGGCGACCCTGCTCGAACCCGACGGCGGCACCGCGAAGGTCGCCGGGTTCGACGTGGTGAAGCAACCGCGGGAGGTGCGCCGCCGGATCGGCCTGGCCGGTCAGAACGCCGCCGTGGACGAGCTGCTCACCGGCCGGGAGAACCTGGTGCTGCTGGGCAAGCTGCTGCACCTCGGCCGGGACGGCGCGCGCGGGCGTGCCAAGGAGCTGTTGGAGCGCTTCGACCTCGTCGCGGCGGGCGACCGCCCGGTGGGCACCTACTCCGGCGGGATGCGCCGCCGGCTGGACCTGGCCAGCTGCCTGGTCGGCCACCCGCAGGTGCTGTTCCTGGACGAGCCCACCACCGGCCTGGACCCGGCGAGCAGGCAGGCGCTGTGGAACACCGTGCGCGGCCTGGTGGACGACGGCGTGACCGTGCTGCTGACCACCCAGTACCTGGAGGAGGCCGACTACCTGGCCGACCAGATCGTGGTCATCGCGGCGGGCCGCGTCATCGCCGACGGCACTCCCGACGAGCTCAAGCGCAAGGTCGGCCAGGAGTGGCTGGAGGTCGCGGTCGCGCTGCCGGACCGGACGCCCGACGCCCTCTCCGTCCTCGGGCCCCTGGCGGTCGACACGCCCACCGTCGACGCGGAGAAGGGCCTGGTGAAGCTCCAGCTGCGGGACGGCATGGACGGCATCGCGGCCGCCGCCGTGGCACTGCGGGACGCCGGGGTCGACGTCGCGGACTTCTCCCTGCGCCGCCCGACCCTGGACGACGTGTTCTTCAACCTCGTCGGACACCCGACCGACCAGTAGGGAACCACACCGAGCAGGAAGGAAACCGGCCGTGTCCCACCGCACGCAGAACTTCGCGGGCAGCCGCGCGCTGTCCATGAGCAGGTACCGCCGCACCGCCGGACGGTGGGGGTCACGGACATGAGCGACCTCCTGCTGCACGCGGGGCACGTCGCCGCGGTGCTCGCGGCCGTGCTGCTCGCCGCGCACCTCGGCCGTCGGGCGGCTCGCGCGGCACGTCAGCCGGAGGTGGTCGGCGAGATCCTGGCGGGCATCCTGGTCGTGCCGGCGGTGCTGGCCGTCGGCGGCACGACCGGACTGGCCGGTGTCCTGCCGGCGGGAGTGGTGGGCCCGTTGAAGGTGCTCGGCCAGATCGGGCTGGTGCTGTTCCTGGTCGGGGTGGCGCACGAACTGCGGCACGGCCGGTCCGGGCTGGGCGCGCGGGCCGTGGGCTGGGTGACCGCCGGGTCGTTCGTGCCGGCCCTGCTGGCCGGCCTGGCGATGGCGGCCTGGGTGCTGCTGGCCGCCGGTCCGGACGTGCGTGGGAGCGCACCCGCGCCCGCTCTGGTGCTGATGGTCGCCGTGGCGTTGAGCGTGACGGCCGTGCCGGTGCTGGCGCGGATCCTGGAAGACCGGCGGATGGTGGACAGCCCCACGGGCAAGCTGGCCATGGCCGCCGCCGTCGTCACCGACTCCGCCGCGTGGCTGCTGCTGGTCGTCGCGGTCGGCATCTCCGGCGGTGTGCTGGTCTCGCTGATCCTGCTCGCGGTGGGCGTCGCGGTGACCGTGGTCGGGCGGATCCTGTTGCGCGGCAAAGCCCCTACCGCGATCGCGGAGCGGTTCCCCAAAGCCACCGGGGTCGGCGTCGCGGTGCTCGCGCTGCTGGCCGCGTTCCAGTTCGAGCACTGGGGCCTGACCGCCGTGTTCGGCGCGTTCGTGGTGGGCCTGGCGGTGCCCGGCGGACCGTGGGCGGGCGTCGTGCGGCCGATCATGCGGACCGGCAGGCTCCTGGTGCCGGTGTTCTTCGTGGTGGCGGGCATGGGCGTGGCGAACGCGCCGCGTGCGGCCGTGCCGTGGGCCGCCATCCTGATCGCGCTGGTGCTCGCCGTCGCGGGCAAGATCGGCGGCGGCTACCTGGGCGCACGGCTCGGCGGCCAGGACCGCCGCACCGCGCTCACCGTCGGCGTCCTGCTGAACACCAGGGGGCTGACCGAGATCGTGGTGCTCCAGGCCGGGTACAGCGCCGGACTGCTGTCCGTGCAGCTCTTCCTGGCCCTGGTGGTGATGGCCCTGGTGACGACCGCGATGACCGGCCCCCTGCTGTCCCTGATCGAACGCCGCGCGCGCCGGAACGCCGCCGTGCCACGACAGCTCGTTCCCGACTTGCCAGGCGGTACGCCATGACCCAGTCGCTCCCCGTCATCCCGGTAGCCGATTTCCGCACCCTGATGTCCCACTTCCCGACCGGCGTCGCCATCATCACCACGACCGCGCCGGACGGTGAGCCCAGGGGCATGACGGTGTCGTCGGTGTGCAGCGTGACGCTCTCGCCGCCGACGCTGCTGGTGTGCCTGCGCAACGGCAGCCCGACCCTGGACGCGGTGCTCGGGCACGGCAAGTTCGCGGTGAACTTCCTGCACGGCAACGCCAGGCCCGTGGCCGAGCTGTTCGCCTCGGGCGCTCCGGACCGCTTCGACCTCATCCCGTGGCGGCAACCGCCCGGTGCCGGTGGGCCACACCTGGTGGAGGACGCGCACGCGGTGGCGGACTGCCGGGTGAGCCGGACCGAGCCGGTGGGGGACCACACCGTGGTGTTCGGGGAGACATTCCAGGTGGCACAGGAATCCGGGCATCTGCCTTTGCTGTACGGCATGCGTGAATACCAGGTGTGGCGGGCCGGGGAAGCCGCCGAAAGCCGGTAGGGCCTGCCCTACGGCTGCTCGCCGTCCGATGATCGCCCCGGCGGAGCACCCCGCCGGGGCGATTTCGGCGCTAGCCTCGGAACAGTGCCGTACTTCTCGCCAGTGATATGCAGCTTCACGCCACCGGGCGAGGGATTCGACCTCTGGCCGGTGTCCGCCCCGGAGGGGAACTGGCTGCGACTCGATGACAGCACCGGCCAGGACGACGTGGGCAGCGCGTTGTGCGCGATGTACTTCCACAGCGGCGGAACCGACGCCGCCACCGCGGACGAGGCGGTGCGGGAGCTGATCGGCTTCGACACCCTCTACGCGCCCGGTGGCCTGCTGCTGCACGACGGCGAGGGCGCACAGGCGGAGCCGGGCCCGCGCAGCAACCTGTTCGCGTGGCGCACCTGGCTCGCCACGCTGTACCGCGCGGACGTCGAACTCGGGCCGGGGCCTTGGGTGGAGTACGTCGGCGACGTGGTGCGGGTGTGGCCCGGCGAGGGCCACGACGGGCCGCACCTGGACGTTCCACGCCAGGCACTCCCCGGAATGCTGAGACAGGCGCAGCGCGATCTGACCGCGTTCCTCGGAACCCTCCGGACGTGGGCGAGGACTTACTCGCCGCAGCAGGCAGAACTCCTCGTGGCCGCTGTCGACGCAGGCCTGGAGATCACCGAACCGCTACCTCTCTAGCACCTGGTCCTCGCGCCACTGCGCGTGTTCTCCCCGTATGGCCTGCCCGCAGGGCTACCGCGCTTGTCAGGGCAGGTCAAGCACGCTTTCCGCTTGACCTGCCCTGACCTCGCCAGACAGGCACACCTCAGGAAGTCTTGAACGGAGCGCCCCGAGCGCCGGACCCCAGAACCCGAGGTCAGCCGCTCATGGCATCCCGCAGCGACTTCGGCCGCATGTCCGTCCACACCGAGTCCACGTAAGCCGAGCACTCGTCCATGGTCCCGGTCTTCCCGTCAGCCACCCAACCCGCCGGCACGGCCTGGTGCGCGGGCCACAGCGAGTACTGGCCCTCGTCGTTGACCAGCACCTGGTAGGCGATGTCAGACCTCATTCGGAACACCTTCCTGTTCAGCCGAATAGCGCCGCAACGTCGGACTGACCGTCACGAACGCGGTTACCAGAGCGATGCCGACCGCGCAGACCAGAACGGCCCGGTCGGCGGACAGGAACTGGGTCAGCAACCCGCCCAGCGCGGGCCCGAGGGCCCCCGCGACCCCCAGCACCACCGACACCACCCCGCTGAGCCGCCCGCGCATCGCGTCGGGCGTCAACAGCATCTGGTGAGTGGCAATCGTCGTGTTCGCGGTGGGCGCCAGCAGCGTCATGAGCGCGAACAACCCACCCATCACATATCCGTCGGACACGAAGTAAGCCACGGGCGTCAACACCGTCAACGCCCAGAACACCGACGCGATCGACACGTACGGCCCGAGCACGCGGTGCAGCCAGGGGGCGATCAGCGCACCCACCACACCGCCCACGCCGAGCATCGCGGCCATCACGCCGATCGCGCCGGACGACACCCCGCGTGCGTCCGCCAGCACCAGGACCACCATGTAGAACGCGGCGAAGAACAGGTTCAGCACCACCGCGCACAGCGCCGTGACCCTGATCTCCTTCCTCTGCCACACCCACCGCAGCCCGTCGCCGATCTCCCGCAGGAAGTGCCGTTCCGAGACGGCCACGGGTTCCCTGGGTGGCATCCGCACAAACAGCAGGGCCACGAACGCCAGGCAGTGCGTCACCAGGTCGAGCAGGAACGGCACGAACCGGCCCACCGCGAACAGCACACCGCCGAGCGCGGTGCCCGCCATCTGGCCCAGCGAGGAACGCGCCGAGTTCATCGCGATCGCCGTGGCCAGCTGGGAGTCCGGCACCAGCCGGGGCAGGCTGGCGTCCTCGGCCGGTTCGAACAGCGCCCGGCAGACGCCCAGCACCGCCGCCACGACGACGATGTGCGCCAGCGTCGCGGTGTCGCTGATCAGGGCGAGCACCAGCGACCCCAACGCGAGGGCCTGCGCCGCCTCGCACGCCAGCATGATCTTCCGGCGGTCCCACCGGTCCACCAGCGCCCCGGCCGGCAGCCCGGCCAGGAACTGCGCGGTGGCGTCCACCGAGAGCACCAGGCCGGCCGCCGCCGGCGACCCGGTCATCGCCAGCACCAGCAGCGGCAGCGCGATCAGCGAGGCGGCGAAGCCCACCTCGGCGACCGCCTGCCCGCCCCACAGCAGCGTGTAGTTCCGGTTGCGCGTCAACGGGACGGTCACAACGCCCCCCGGCAGTCCTCGGCGATGGCCCGCAGCGCGAGCGCGAAGTCCGCGACCACCTGCCGGACCGCGTCCTCGGAGTGCACGTCGGGGTGGTAGTACCAGGAGAACCCGAGGCGCCCGCCGCCGGCCTCGCCGACGACGTCGATCAGGTGCTCGCCGTGGTCGGCGGGGTCGTGCTCCTGCCCGACGGACGGCAGCACGGCCCGGTACAGCCCTTCCGACTCCGCCGATCCCGAATCGAACTGGCCCAGGTAGTTGAACGCCACCACCGGCACGCCGTCGGCCGGCACCCGGCCGTGCTGCCGCAGCGCCCCGTACCCGATGCCGTTGCCCGGCACGGCCCGCAACTGCCGCCGCACGGCCTTGACCCGCGATCGCCAGTCGCCCTCCGGCACTTCCAGCCGCACCGGGTACACCGTGGTGAACCACCCGACGGTCCGGGACAGGTCGACCCCGTCGAACAGGTCCTCGCGGCCGTGCCCTTCCAGGTCGACGGCGACCGTCGTCGACCCGGTCCACCGGGACAGCGACCACGCCAGCGCCGCGAGCAGCGCGTCGTTGATCCGGGTCCGGTAGGCGACCGGCGCACCGCGCAGCAACGCCTCGGTGTCGTCCTCCGACAGTTCGAACGTCACCACCTCGCTGGGCGTGGCGGCCTTCTCCTGCACCGGCAACGGAGCGCTCCAGTACTCCACCTCGTCGTCGAACCCGCCTTCGGCGACGTGGGCCTCCAACCGCCGTGCCCACTCCTGGAACGACGTCGTCTTGGCACCCAGGTCCCCGCCGCCGTACGCGGTCTCCAGGTCGTCCAGCAGGATCCGCCACGACACCCCGTCCACGACCAGGTGGTGCGCCACCAGCAGCAGCAGCGATCGGTCCCCTTCGCGGAACAACACCGCCCGCAGCAGCGGTCCCGTGCCCAGGTCGAAGCTCGCGTGCACCTCGTCCGCGAACGACTCCATGTCGTCCACATCGGACACCTCGGTGAGCACGTCGACGTCCGACACCGCGGCGTTCTCCTGCCGCCACACCCCGTCGACACGGCTGAACCGCATCCGCAGCGCGTCGTGCTGCTCCAGCAGCGCCCGCAACGCACGCCGCAGCGCCGTCACGTCCACCGCCGGGTCCAGCTCGACCAGGTGCGACTGGTTGAAGTGGTGCGGGTTCCGCCGTCCGGAGTGCAGGAACCAGTGCTGGATCGGCGTCAACGGCACGTCGCCGACCACGGCGGCCTGCTCGCCCGCCACGTCCTCCACCGTCACCACGGGCGCGAGCAGCCCGATCGTCTGGTGCAGGAACAGGTCCTTGGTGGTGAACCGGAGCCCGGCCTGCCGCGCCCGTGCCACCACCTGCATGCTCAGGATGGAGTCCCCGCCCAGGCTGAAGAAGTTGTCCGCCGTGCCGACCCGCGGCACGCCCAGCACGTCCGCCCACACGCGGGCCAGTGCCTCCTCCACCGGCCCGGACGGCGGCACGTGCTCGACCGCCGACAGCGCCGAGAAGTCCGGCTCCGGCAACCGCGCCCGGTCGACCTTCCCGTTGGGGCTCACCGGCATGGCGTCCACCGGAACGAACACCGACGGCACCAGGTAGTCGGGCAACGACTCGCCGAGGAACTCCCGCAGCTTGTCCACCGCACCGACGACGTAGGCGACCAGGCGCTTGTGCCCGGCCCCGTCGGTCCGCGCGACCACCACGGCCTCACGCACGTCCGCGTGCCGCAGCAGCGCGGCCTCCACCTCGCCCAGCTCGATCCGGAAGCCGCGGATCTTCACCTGCTCGTCGGCCCGGCCGACGAACTCCAGCTCACCGGAACGCCGCCACCGCACCACGTCGCCCGTGCGGTACATCCGCGAACCCCTGTCGCCGAACGGGTTCGCCACGAACCGGGACGCCGTCAACCCGGGCCGGTCCAGGTAGCCGCGGGCCAGCCCGACGCCCGACACGTACAGCTCGCCGGGAACGCCGATCGGCACCGGCTGCAACGCCGCGTCCAGCACGTAGGCGTGCGTACCCGGAATCGGCCGCCCGATCGGCGGTGTGCCGCCGGGTTCCAGCGGCGAACTCCAGGTGGACACCACGGTCGACTCGGTCGGGCCGTAGGCGTTGATCATCCGGCGGCCGGGCGCCCAGCGGGCCACCAGGTCGGCCGAGCAGGCGTCGCCGCCGACCACCAGCGTCCGGAACTCCGGCAGCGCCACGTCCGGCAGCGTCGCCAGCGCGACCGGCGGGATCAGCGCGTGCGTGACGTGCCGACCGGCCAACACCTCCGCGAGCTGGTCGCCGAGCAGCGGGCCCTCCGGCGGCACGACCAGCGCGGCTCCGGCCGGCAGCGCCATGCACAGCTCCAGCACGGAGGCGTCGAAGCTGGGGGAGGAGAACTCCAGCACCCGGTCGCCGGGCCGCACGTCCAAGTGCGCGACCTCCGCCGCGGAGAACGTCGAGATGCCCGCGTGGGACACCACGACGCCCTTGGGACGCCCGGTCGAACCGGACGTGTAGATCACGTAGGCCGGGTGCTCCGGCCGGACCGCCACGTCGGGGTCGGTGTCGGGCCGTCCGGTCACGTCCACCGCGCCGTCCAGCACCAGCAACGGCTTCGCGTCGGCGAGCATGAGCTCGATCCGCTCCGCCGGGTAGGCCGGGTCGACCGGGAGGAACGCGGCACCGGCCTTCAGCACCGCCAGCTCGGCGGTCACCAGCTCGGCCGACCGCGGCAGCCGCACCGCCACGATCTTCTCCGGCCCGGCCCCCTGCGCGATCAGGTGGTGCGCCAACCGGTTCGCGGCCGCGTTCAGCTGCGCGTAGGTCAGGTCCGCCTCGCCGACCAGCGCCGGCGCGTCGGGAGTGCGTCCGACCTGCGCTTCGAACAGCCGGGCGAACGAGGTGAACGACGCCTCGGCAGGCCCACGGCCGAACTGCTCCACCGTCTCCCGCTCGCCGGACGGCAGCACCGGAAGAGTCCACAGAGGACCTTCCGGCTCGGCCACGATGCCGCTCAGCAGAACGGTCAGGTGCGCGGCCAGCCGTTCCACGGTCTCCGCGTCGAACAGGTCGGTGTTGTACTCGATCGACCCGGCCAGCCCGCCGTCGCCCTCCTCGGTGAACTCCACCGTCACGTCGAACCCGGTGGACGTGACGGGCTGCGCCACGTCCGACGCCTCCAGCCCGGCGAACCCGGACGCCTGCGGCGCGTTCTGCAACGCCACGACGGCCTGGAACAGCGGCGTGCGGCTGGTGTCCCGATCCGGCTGCACGGCGTCGACCACCCGCTCGAACGGCACGTCCTGGTGCGCGAACGCGTCCAGCACGGTGCCCTGCACCTGCTTGAGGAACTCGGGGAACGACAGCAGCGGGTCGATCCGGGCCCGCAGGGTCAGGGTGTTGACGAAGAACCCGACCATCCGCTCGAACTCGGGCCGCTCCCGACCGGACGCGACCGTGCCGATGGCGAAGTCCTCCTGCCCGGACCAGCGGTGGAACAGCACCTGGCACGCCGCGACCAACGCCATGAACAGGGTGCCGTCGTTGCGCCGCGCGATGCCGCGCAAGGCCTCCGTGACGTGGGCGGGCACCGAGAACTCGAACTGCGCGCCCGGAGTCGTGTGCACCGGCGGACGGGGCCGGTCGGTGGGCAGTTCCAGCGCGGGCACACCGGAGAGCTGCGTGCGCCAGTAGTCGAGCTGGACGTCCAGCGGCTGCTCCCGCTGCCACGCCGCGAAGTCCACGTACCGGACGGGCAGCTCGGGCAGCTCGCCACCGGCGTACAGCTCGGCCAGGTCCGCCACCAGCACGCCACCGGACCAGCCGTCGGTGATGATGTGGTGCATCGTCAGCGCCAGCACGTGCTCGTCGGGTCCGGTCCGCACCAGGGCGGGCCGGAACAACGGCCCGGCACCGAGGTCGAACGGCTCGATGGCGGGCATCTCGTCCACCACCGGCAGCGACACCTCGTAGGGCGGGTGGACGACCTGCACCGGCAGCCCGTCCACGGCCGGGAACGTGGTGCGCAACGACTCGTGCCGTGCAACCAGCGCCGACAGCGCCTGCCGCAACCGCTCCACGTCCAGGTCACCGCGCAACCGCACGGCGAACGGCGTCACGTACTCCGTGCCACCGGGGGAGAACTGGTCGAGGAACCACAGCCGTTGCTGCGCGAACGACAACGCGAAGTCGCCTGCCACGCGCGGGATCGGTGCCGGCGTGCCGCCGGTCAACGCCGCTGCGAGGCCGGCCACCGTGGGGTGGTCGAACAACGCGCGAGGCGACAGGTCGAACGTCTCCCGCAACCGGGACGCCACCCGGATGCTCAGGATGGAGTCGCCGCCCAGCGCGAAGAAGTTGTCCTCCGCGCCGACGCGCGGCAGACCCAGCACGTCCTCCCAGACGCCGGCCACCAACCGCTCGGCCTCCGTGCGGGGGGCGACGAACCCGTCACCCACCGACGCGTCCCGCTCCGGCGCGGGCAGCGCGGCCCGGTCCAACTTGCCGTTCGCGTTGAGCGGCAGGCGGTCCAGCGTCACGTAGGCGGTCGGCACCATGTAATCGGGCAGCTCCAGCGCCGCGTGGTCACGCAACGCCGACACCGCCACGTCGTCGGCGGCCACCACGTACGCGACCAGCCGTTCGTCCCGCACCACCACGGCGACCTGCCGCACCGACGGGTACGACGCCAGCACCGCCTCGATCTCACCGAGTTCGATCCGGAACCCCCGGATCTTCACCTGGTGGTCCGCCCGGCCGAAGTACTCCAGCTTCCCGTCGACCCAGCGGGCCAGGTCGCCCGTCCGGTACATCCGGGAACCGGCCGCACCGAACGGGTTCGCCACGAACCGCGACGCGGTGAGTCCCGGTCGGTTCAGGTAGCCGCGTGCCAGGCCTGGCCCGGCCACGTACATCTCCCCGGTGACGCCGGGTGGCACCGGCCGGAGGTCGTCGTCGAGCACGTAGACCCGGAGGTCGGGGATGGGTTGTCCGATGGTGCCGTCGGCTGGTGTGTAGGTGACGTGGACGGTGGTTTCGGTGATGCCGTACATGTTGATGAGTTGTCCGGTGCCGTGCCAGTTCTGGACTTTGTGCATGTCCAGGGCTTCGCCGCCGAAGATGACGTAGCGCGGGTCGGGCTGTTCGGGCAGCAACTGGTAGAACGCCGACGGCGTCTGGTTGAGCACGGTGACACCTTCGTCCCGCAGCAGCCGGGCGAAGTCGCGCGGTGAACGGGAGATGTCATACGGCACTACGACAAGCCGTCCGCCGTGCAGTAGCGGTCCCCACAGTTCCCAGACGGAGAAGTCGAAGGCGTAGCTGTGGAACAGCGTCCAGACGTCGTCGGGTCCGAAGTCGAACCAGTGGTCGGTGGCCGAGAACAGGCGCACCACGTTGCCGTGCGGGATCACCACGCCCTTGGGCTTACCCGTCGAACCGGACGTGTAGATCACGTAGGCCGGGTGCTCCGGCCGCAATGCCACTTCCGGGGCGACCGCGGGATAGCCGTCGAGTTCAGGCAGCCCGTCCAGCACCACCACCGGCTCGGCGTCGACGATCATGCCCGCGATCCGGTCGGCCGGGTACGCCGGGTCGATCGGCACGTAGGCCGCACCGGCCTTCAGCACGCCCAGCACCGCGACGACCAGATCCAGCGATCGCGGCAGCACCAGGCCCACGAACCGTTCCGGTCCGGCCCCGGCGGCGATCAGGTGGTGCGCCAACCGGTTCGCCTGCTCGTCCAGCCGGCGGTAGGTCATACCGACGCCTTGGAACGTGACCGCGACGGCGTCGGGCGTCCGCGTCACCTGCTCGGCGAACAGGTGCGGGATGGTGCCGGTGGGCAGGTCGGCGGCGGTGCCGTTCCACTCGACCAGCACCTGGCCGAGCTCGTCCTCGGACAGCCACGGCAGTTCGCCGACGGACCGCTGCGGGTTCTCGCCCACTGCGGTGAGCAGCCGGGTCAACCACTCGCCGAGCCGCCCGATGGTGGCCGCGTCGAACAAGCGGGGGTCGTAGGTCAGCTCGACGTGCAGCGCCTCGTCCACGTGCGCCCGCACGGTCAGCGGGAACGTGGTCGTGTCCAGGCCGTCGACCTCACCGACCTGCGGTGCGTCGTCGGAGGTGGCTTCGACCGGGTAGTTCTCGAACGCCAGCAGGCTGTCGAACAGCCGTCCGCCGGCCCACGACTGGACCTGGGCCAACGACACGAAGTCGAACCGCCGCGACTCGGTCTGGGCCTCCTGCAACCGCCGCAGCCACGGCACGACCTCGTCCTGCGAGTCGACGGCCACCCTGGTCGGCACGGTATTGATGAACATGCCGACCATGTCCTCGACGCCGGGCAGCTCGGCCGGGCGCCCGGACACGGTGGTGCCGAACACGACCTCCCGCTCACCCGAGACCCGGGCCAGCAGCAGCGCCCAAGCGCCCTGCACCAGCGTGTTGACGGTCAGCCCGTTCGCCCGTGCCACCTCGTCCAGCCGCGCCGCCGGCAGCTCCAGCACCACCTGCGCGGACGACTCGGCGCGGTGCGCGTCGGTCGGCGGCCGGTCGTACGGCAGGGGAGTGGGCGTGGTGAACCCGGCGAGCACGCCGCGCCAGTGCTCCTCGGCCACCGCCGGGTCCTGCGCGGCCAGCCACTCCAGGTAGTCGCGGAAGGGCCGCCGGGCCACCGGGTCGACGCCCGCGTACTCGGCCAGCACCTCGCCGAACACCTGGGCGGTGCTCCAGCCGTCCAGCAGCAGGTGGTGCGAGGTCCACAGCAGGTCGACCTCGCGCTCGGACACCTTCCCGATCACCAGCCGCATCAACGGCGCCCGCGTGAGGTCCAAGCCCGCCCGGGCGTCCCGTTCGACCAGCTCGTCGGTCACTGGCGCGTACTCGACCGGCACGACGACATCGCGGTGCACCACCTGCAACGGCTCGTCCACGCCTTCCCACACGACACTCGTGCGCAGGATCGGAGTCCGGTCGACCACCCGTTGCCAGGCCTTTGCCAGGCGTTCCGGGTCGTCCACATTGGACAGCCGGACACGGAGCTGGTTGAAGTAGGCCGTGCTGTCGTCCACCAGGCTGTGGAACAACATGCCGGTCTGCAAGGGCGTGAGCGGGTAGATGTCCTCCACGTCGCGGCCCACGACGAGATCGACCTGCGCTTGGGTGAGGCGCGCCAACGGGAAGTCGGACGGCGTCCGCCCCCAGGACTCCGGGGACGCGCAGTGCGCCACGATCTCGCGGAGCGCGTCCACCATCCGGTCCGCCAACGCCCGCACGGCCGCCTCGTCGTGCGCCTGCGTCGAGTACTCCCAGTCCAGCGTCAGCTCACCGTCGGCCACGGCGGCGGTGATGTCCAGCAGGTGCGGCCGGTTCAGGTCGTCGGGCACCTCGCGCCCGTGCTCGCCCTCGCCGAACGTGCCGGACTCGAACTGCCCCAGGTAGTTGAAGCACACGCGGGGCAGCGCGCCGGTCAACCCGCGATCGGCGTACCGCAGGGCCTCGTAGCTCAGGCCCTTGTCCGGCACCGACCGCAGCTGCTCCTTCACCGCCTTGAGCGCGGCACCCCAGTCGTCGGACGGGATCTCCAGCTCCACCGGGAACTGCGCGGTGAACCAGCCGACCGTGCGGGACAGGTCGACGTCGAACAGCTCCTCACGGCCGTGGCCTTCGAGCGTCACCAGGGCACGGCCCGCGAACGCCGCCGTCAACGCGGTCAGCAGCACGTCGTTGACCTGCGTCCGGTACGCCTCGGGCACCTTGTGCAGCAGGGCGTCCGTGTCGGCCCGGTCCAGCGTCACCGACACGCTCCGCGCGCTGCCCGCCGTGGTGGGAACCGGCTCGTCCACCGGCATCCCGGCCCAGTGCGGCAGGGCGTCGTCGAACGCGCCGGACCGGACGTGCGCGTCCAGCCGGTGCGCCCAGTCGGTGAACCCGGTGCTCTTGGGTTCCAGGTCGCGGCCCTCGTAGGCGGTCTGGAGGTCGGCCAGGACGATCCGCCACGACACCGCGTCCACCACGAGGTGGTGGGCGGTGAGGAACAGCTTGCCGTCGGGGAACAGCACGGCCTGGAGCAGCGGTCCGTGCCGCAGGTCCAGGCTCGTCCGGGCCAGGTCCGCCTCAGCGGCGTAGTCCAGTGTGGCGGCCAGGCGCAGCACGTCGACCTCGCTGTCCGCCACCTCCTGCCGCCACTGGCCGTCCACCTGGGTGAACCGGGTCCGCAGGGCGTCGTGGTGCTCGACGACCTTACGGAGCGCCTCGCGCAACGCGGGCACGTCCACGTCCTCGAAGTCGGTGAAGACCGACATGGTGAAGTGCGCCAACGGACCGTGCTCGGTGAAGAACCAGCGCTGGATCGGGGTGAGCGGAGCCGGACCGGTCACCACCCGGTGCGTGGTCCCGGTGTCGGCGGTGACCGCGAGGGCGAGGTCGGCGACGGTCTGCCGCAGGAAGATGTCCTTGGACGTCAACCGCATCCCGGCCTGGCGGGCCCGCGACACGACCTGCATGCTCAGGATCGAGTCGCCGCCGAGGGCGAAGAAGTTGTCCTTCGCGCCGACCCGCTCGACACCCAGCACGTCGGCCCAGATCGCGGCCAGGTCGGTGGCGATGCCCGGTGCGGGCGGCACGTACCCGGCGTCGGTGAACGTCGGCGCGGGCAGTGCCCGGCGGTCCACCTTGCCGCTCGGGGTCATCGGGATGCCGTCCAGCGGCACGAACGCCGACGGCACCAGGTAGTCGGGCAGCCGGTCTTTCAGCCACCCGGCCAGGTCCGTCGCCGTGCCCACGGTGTAGGCGACGAGCCGCTGGTGCCCGTTGTGCTCCCGCGCCACCACAACGGCCTGCGTCACGTCAGGGTGGTGCAGGAGTGCCGCTTCCACCTCACCCAACTCGATCCGGAAACCGCGGATCTTGACCTGGTCGTCGTCTCGGCCGAGGTATTCCAGTTGGTCGCCGACCCAGCGGACGCGGTCGCCGGTGCGGTACATCCGGGCGCCCGCTGAGGACTGTGTGGCGAACGGGTCGGGCAGGAACCGCTGGGCGGTCAGGCCGGGCCGGTTCAGGTAGCCGCGCGCGACCTGCGCGCCGGCGATGAACAGCTCGCCGGGCACACCCGTCGGCACCGGCTGGAGGTTCTCGTCCAGCACGTACGCGACCAGGTTGTGCAGCGGACGCCCGATGAGCGGCCGGTCGCCCGTCACCAGCGTGGAGACGGCGTCGACCGTGGTCTCGGTGGGGCCGTAGAAGTTGTACACGCGCGTCGGCCCGTGGGCCAGTCGGCGCCACAGCGACTCCGGCAGCGCCTCGCCGCCGAGCATCAGGACCTTCGGCTTGTGGTCGCCGTCGAGCAGTCCGGCGGGCAGCAGCTGCTGCACGTAGGACGGGGTGAGGTCGAGGAAGTCGATCCGGTGTTCGCGGACGTAGTCCACCAGTGCCGCGGGTTCCAACCGGACGTCGTCGGTCAGCACGTGCAGCTCGTGGCCGTCGGCCATGAGCATCGGGCCTTCCCATGACGTGTCGAACGAGAACACGGCCGACAGCGCGACCCGCAGCGGCTCGGACGCGAAGTCGTTGCGGTGGTTGTGCAGGAGGTTCACCAGCTGGCGGTGCTCGACCACGACACCCTTGGGCGTACCGGTGGAGCCGGACGTGTAGATCACGTACGCCCCGTGATCGGGGCGCACCGACACGTCGCGCTTCGACGGCGGGCAGGCGGTGAGGTCCGGCCAGACGTCCAGGACCAGCGCCGGATCGGCGTCCCGCAGCAGGAAGTCGATCCGCTCGCGCGGCAGGTCCCGGTCGATCGGCAGGTACACCGCGCCCGCCTTGTGCACGGCGAGGATCGCCACGACGACGTCGGCGGAACGCGGCAACATCACCGCGACCGTCCGCTCCGGCGACGCGCCCTGTGCGATCAGGTGGTGGGCCAACCGATTCGCTCGCGCGTCCACCTCTGCGAACGTCAGGCGCGTGTCGCCGCACACCAGCGCGGTCGTGTCGGGCGTCCGCGCGGCCTGGGCCTCGAACAGGGCCGGGAACGTCGTGACCGGGACGTCCAGAGCCCTGCCGCGCGCGTCGGGCTCGTCGCCCAGCAGCAGCGGGATCTCGGCGAGCGGCCGGTCGGGCGATGTCGTGATGCCGGCCAGCAACGCGATCAGGTGCCGGGTCATCCGGTCGATCGTGGCGGCGTCGAACAGGTCGGTGCTGTACTCGACCGCGCCCAGCAGCTCGCCGTCCGACTCGCCGAACTCGAACGTCACGTCGCAGGTCGCCGTGGACAGCGGCAGCGGCAGCTCCTCCACCCGCAGACCCGGCAGGGGCGGTACTTCGGACGCGGTGTTCTGCAGCAGCACCATCACGTCGAACAGGGCGTTGCGGCTCGGGTCGCGGTCCGGGCGCACGGCCTCCACGACCCGCTCGAACGGCACGTCCTGGTTCGCGAACCCGTCCAGCACGGTGGTCCGCACGTCGGTCAGGAACTCGTCGAAACCGCGAGCGGTGTCCACGGTGGATCGCAGCACGATCGTGTTGACGAACAACCCGACCACGTCGTCCAGCTCGGCGCGACCACGTCCGGACACCGCCGTGCCGACCGCGATGTCGTCCTGGCCGGTGTACCGGGCCAGCAGCGCCTGGCACGCCGCGACCAGCGCCGTGAACAGGGTGTCCCCGCGCCGTTGCGCCAAGTCCTTCAGCGCGGAGGCGACCTCCGCCGGCACGGTGAACGAGTGCATCGCACCCGCTCCGCTGCGCACCGCCGGACGTGGCCGGTCGGTCGGCAACTCCAGCGGCGGCACATCGGCCAGCTTCTCTGCCCAGTAGTCGATCGGTGGTTCTTGCTGCCACGCGGTGAAATCGACGTACTGGACGGCCAGCGGCGGCAGGTTTTCGCCCGAGTACAACGCGCCGAGGTCACGCGCCAGCACGCCGGTCGACCAGCCGTCGGTAATGATGTGGTGCAGCGTCAGCACGAACACGTGGTCGTCATCGGCCACCCGTACCAACCGCGCCCGCACCAACGGGCCTTGCCGCAGGTCGAACGGTGTCTCGGCTTCCTGCCGCAACACCGCCTCCCAGGAGCCCTCCTCGACCGGAAGCGGCACCTCGAACGGCTCACCGATGATCTGGACGTCGTCGCCGAAGGTGGTGCGCAACGACTCGTGCCGGACGACCAGTCCGTTCACCGCACGCCGCAACGCGTCGAGGTCGAGCGGTCCACGCAGCCGCAGCGCGGTCGGCGTGACGTACTCGGTGCCGCCGGGCTCGAACTGGTCGAGGAACCACAGTCGCCGTTGCGCCGGGGACTGGGGGTGGACGCCACCGCGCGGGATCACCGGGATGGCGTCCACCACTGACACGCCGGAGATCGCGGTCGCGAGTCCGGACACCGTGGGGTTCTGGAACACGGCACGGGGCGACAGCTGCGCCCCGAAGGCCGCTCGAAGCCGTGACGTGACGTTGATGCTGAGGATGGAGTCGCCACCGAGCGCGAAGAAGTTGTCGTCCGCACCGACCCGCGGCAGCCCGAGCACGTCGGCCCAGATCGCGGCGACGGTCCGCTCGGCCTCGGTGCGCGGCTCGGTGTACTCGCCGGTGAACTCGGGCTCGGGAAGGGCCCGCCGGTCGACCTTGCCGCTGGGGGACAACGGGAAGGCGGCCAGCTCCACCACGGCGGACGGCACGAGGTAGTCCGGCAGGGTCGAACCCAGCACGGCACGGGCGTCGTCCTCGGGCGTGCCGGTGACGTAGCCGACGAGACGGCCGTTCCGGACGATCACGACCGCGTCCCGCACACCGGGCACGGACCGCAGTGCGGCCTCCACCTCGCCCGGCTCGATCCGGAAGCCGCGGATCTTAACCTGGTCGTCGGCCCGGCCCAGGTACTCCAGCCTCCCGTCCAGCCACCGCACGCGGTCACCGGTCCGGTACATCCGTGCGCCGGCCGTGGAACCGGACGCCGCGCGGAACGGGTCGGGCAGGAACCGCTGCGCGGTCAGGCCGGGACGCCCCAGGTAGCCGCGAGCGACCTGCACGCCGCCCACGAACAGCTCACCCACCACACCCGGCGGCACCGGCCGCAGGTCGCCGTCCAGCACGTAGGCGACGACGTTGTGCAGCGGGCGCCCGATCATCGGCCGGTCGCCGGTGACCTCGGTGGCCACGGCGTCGACCGCGGTCTCGGTGGGGCCGTAGTAGTTGAACCCGGTGACGGGCGAATTCGCGACCTGCTGCCACAGCGCGGCGTCCACCGCCTCGCCGCCCAGCAGCAGCCGGCGGAGACCGGACTCCAGCAGACCGGCGGCGATCAGCCGGTGGGCGTAGGACGGCGTGAGGTCGAGCGTGCCGATGCCGTGCGTTCGCACGTACTCCACCAGCGCGGCCGGGTCGAGGCGCAGTTCGTCGTCGATGACGTGCAGTTCGTTGCCCGCGGCCAGGAACAGCAGGCCTTCCCACGACGTGTCGAACGAGAACGTGGCCGTGACGGCGAACTTGGTGGGGGTTGCCATCAGGTCGTGCCGGTTGGCGTAGAACAGGTTCGCGAGCTGGCCGTGCTCGACCACGACACCCTTCGGCCTGCCGGTCGAGCCGGACGTGTAGATCACGTAGGCAGCCTGGTCCGGGCGCAGCGTCACCGGGGGAGCGGTGTCGGGCAGGCCGGACGTGTCGGGCAGCCGGTCCAGCACGAGGGCCGGGTTCGCGTCGTCGAGCAGGAAGTCGATGCGGTCGGCCGGCAGTTCGGGGTCGACGGGGAGGTACACCGCGCCGGCCTTGAGCACCGCCAGCACGGCCACCACCAGGTCGCCCGAACGCGGCATCCGCACCGCGACCGTCCGCTCCGGGCCGGCCCCTCTCTCGATCAGGTGGTGCGCGAGGCGGTTCGCCCGGACGTCGAGTTCGGCGAACGTGAGCCTCCTGTCGTGGAACACCAGCGCGGTGGCGTCGGGCGACTTGCGAGCCTGCTCGGCGAACACCTCGGGGTACGGCGTGCGCGGTGTGTCGAGCGCGGTCCGGTTCCACTCGACCAGCACGCGCCGCTCGTCCTCCGGCGAGAGCCAGGGCAGGTCGGCGATCCGGGCGTCGGTGTCCCGCACGAGCGCGGTCACCAGGTCGCCCAGCCAGCCGGCGAGGCGCTCGGCGGTGGCGGTGTCGAAGAGGTCCGGGTCGTAGGCGAGGTCCAGGTTCAGCCGGTCGGTGACGGACGCGGTCAGCGCGAGCGGCAGGGTGGTGTTGTCCACCGCGTCGATCTCGACCACCTGCGGTCCGTCGCCGGTCCGCTCGAACGGGTAGTTCTCGAACACGACCACGCTGTCGAACAGCCGGGTGCCCGACCACGACTGGATGTCGGCCAGCGAAGTGTGGTCGTACCGGCGTGCTTCACCCTGCGCGGCTTGCAGCGCACGCAGCCATGCACCGACCTGGGCCGCGGTGTCCACGGTCACCCTGGTCGGCACCGTGTTGATCAGCATGCCGACCATCGACTCGACACCGGGCAGCTCGGCCGGGCGTCCGGACACCGTGCTGCCGAACACCACGTCGCGCTCGCCGGAAACCCTGGAGAGCAACAGCGCCCAGGCGCCTTGCACCACCGTGTTGACGGTCAGCCCCGCACGCTGCGGGGCGTCGCCGAGGTCGGCGCTGATCCGCACCGACTCCGTCGCCTCGGCCCGGTGCGCCTCGGCCGGCGACCGGTCGTACGGCAGCGGCGTCGGTCCGTCCACATCGGACAGCGTCGCGCGCCAGTAGGCCTCGGTGTCGTCCTGGTCGGCCAGCCAGCGCAGGTAGTCGCGGAAGGGTCGACGGGCGGGCAGCCGCGCGGGTTGCCCGGTGGTGATGGCGCGGTAGTGCTCCAGGACTTCGCCGAACACCTGGCCGGTGCTCCAGCCGTCCAGGATCACGTGGTGCGACGACCAGACCAGTTCCACCCGCTCCGCCGACAGCGGCGTGACGCGGACGCGGAGCAGCGGCGCCACCCCGAGGTCGATCTCGCCGTCGGACGGCAGCGTGACGTTGCGGTGCACGACCTGCACCGGCTCGGCCACCCCGTCCCACACCACGCTGCTGCGCAGCACCGGGGTGCGGTCCACCACCCGTTGCCACGCCTCGGCCAACGCGGCGGGATCGGTGACGCCGTCCAGCACCAGCCGCATCCGGTCCACGTACGCACCGGGTTCCACCAGGCTGTGGAACACCATGCCGGCCTGCAACGGCGTCAGCCGGTAGATGTCCTCCACGTCGGGACCGGCGATCCGGTCGACTTGCTCCTGGGTGAGCCGCGCCAGTGGGAAGTCCGACGGGGTGTGCCCGCCGGCGTCCGGGGACGCGCAGTGCGCCACGATCTCCCGCAACGCGTCGAGCATCCGTTCGGCCAACCGCCGCACGGTCGCGCCGTCGTGGACGTTCTCGGAGTACTGCCAGCTCAGCTCCAACTCGCCGTGCTCGACCAGGCCGGTCACTTCGAGCAGCTGGGTGCGGGTCTGGTCGGGCGCGAGGTCGTCACCGACGGAATCCCGACGAGCGCGGTAGAACCCGCCGTCGGCCACCTCGAACCGGCCGTGGTAGTTGAACGCGATCGCGGGCAGCGGAGTGCCGACGCCCAGCGCCTCGAAGCTCAAACCCCGGTGCGGCACGGCGCGCAGGGCTTCCTTGACGGTCTTGAGCGTGCGGCCCCAGTCGTCGGAAGTCTCCAGCACCACCGGGAACTGCGTGGTGAACCAGCCGACCGTGCGGGACAGGTCGGCGTCGAACAGCTCCTCGCGGCCGTGGCCCTCCAACGCGACGCTCACCGAGTCACGCCCGGTCCACTCGGCCAGCACGCGCCCCAGAGCGCTCAGCAGCACGTCGTTGACCTGCGTCCGGTACACCGGGGGTACGTGGTGCAGCACGGCGTCGGTCGTCTCGCGGTCCAGCCGCACGGACACGACCCGCGCGGAATCCGCGGTGTTCGGGCCGTCACGGTCCACCGGCAGCGCCACCGGCTCGGGCAGCGACCGCCAGTAGTGCAGCGCGTCGTCCAACGCACCGGACCGCACGTGCTCGTCCAGCAGGTGCGCCCACTGCGTGAACGACGTGCCGACCGGCTCCAGCGTGACACCCCGATAGGCCTTTTCGAGGTCTTCCAACAAGATCCGCCACGACACACCGTCGACAGCGAGGTGGTGCACGGTCAGCAGCAGCTTCGGGTGCGCGCCGCGGAACAGCACGGTCCGCAGCAACGGCCCTTCGGAGATGTCGAGGCTCTGCTGCGCGGCGCGCGCATGCTCCTCCACGGCCGCATCGGCCTCGACGCGGAACGCGTCCTCATGCACATCGGCGACTTCCTGCACCCACCGCCCGTCCTCTTGGCGGAACCGCAGCCGCAGCGCGTCGTGGTGCTCGACCACAGTGTGGACGGCGGTCCGCAACGCCTCCTCGTCCACCGACGCCTCCAGCTCCACCAGCAGCGTCATGGTGAAGTGCGCCAGCGGCCCGTGCTCGGCGAAGAACCAGCGCTGGATCGGCGTGAGCGGCGCGGGACCGGTGAACAGCCGCTCCGGCTGGGGTTCCGCGACCGCAGCCGCGACCAGCGCGAGCTCGGCGACGGTCTGGTGCCGGAACACGTCCCGCGAGGTGAGCTGGAACCCGGCCTGCCGCGCCCGCGACACCAGCTGGATGGACAGGATGGAGTCGCCGCCCAGCGTGAAGAAGTTGTCGTGCGCCCCGACCCGGTCCGCGCCGAGCACCTCGGCCCAGATCCGGGCCAGCTCCGCCTCGGCGGGGGTGGCCGGTGCGACGAAGTCCTGCGACGTGGTCTGCGGGGCGGGCAGCGCCGCCCGGTCCAGCTTCCCGTTGGGGGTCAGCGGGATGTGGTCCAGCTCCACGAACGCGGCCGGGATCTGGTAGTCCGGCAGCAGCCGCTTGAGGTGGTCGCGCAGGTCGACCGGTCCACCGGACACGGTGTAACCGACGAGCCGGGTGTGCCCGTTGTCGGTCCGGGCGACGACGGCCGCCTCGGTGACGTCCGGATGGCTCAACAGCGCCGCTTCCACCTCGCCCGGCTCGACCCGGAATCCCCGGATCTTGACCTGGTCGTCGTCTCGGCCGAGGTATTCCAGCTGTTCGCCGACCCAGCGGACGCGGTCGCCGGTGCGGTACATCCGCGCGCCCGCCGAAGACTGTGTGGCGAACGGGTCGGGCAGGAACCGCTGGGCGGTCAGGCCGGGCCGGTTCAGGTAGCCACGGGTGACCTGCGCCCCGCCGATGTACAGCTCGCCGGGCACACCCACGGGCTGGGGCTGGAGGTTGGCGTCCAGCACGTAGACGGCCACGTTGCGCAGCGGACGCCCGATGACCGGCCGATCACCGACGACCGGGGTGGCGGTGGCGTCGACCGTGGTCTCGGTGGGGCCGTAGTAGTTGTAAGCCTGGATCGGGGCCTCGGTCAGCTCACGCCACAACGACGCGCCGAGGGCTTCTCCGCCGAGCAGGAGGAACTTCGGCTTGTGATCGCCGTCGAGCAGGCCGTTGGGCAGGAGCTGCTGCACGTAGGACGGTGTGAGGTCGAGCATGTCGATCCGGTGGTCTTGCACGTACTGGAGCAGCGCACCCGGTTCGAGGCGGACGTCGTCGGTGAGCACGTGCAGCTCGTGGCCGTTCGCCATGAGCGCCAAGCCCTCCCACGACGTGTCGAACGAGAACACCGCCGACAGCGCGACGCGCAGGCGCTGCGCGGCGAATTCCTCGCGGTGGTTGTGCAGGAGGTTCACCAGGTGACGGTGCTCGACCACGACGCCCTTGGGCTTGCCGGTCGAGCCGGAGGTGTAGATCACGTAGGCCGCGTTGTCGGATCTGAGCCTGACCGCGGGCGGCGAGTCGAGCATGCCGGCCGTGTCCACCGGCCCGTCGATCACCCGCACCGCACCGGAATCCTCCAGGAGGTGCGCGCGGCGCTGTTCCGGCAGCGCCGGGTCGACCGGGAGGTACACCGCGCCGGCCTTCAGCACGCCGAGGATCGCCACCACCGCGTCCACGCTGCGGGGCAGTGACAGCGCGACGACCTGCTCGGGCTGGACACCGTCCGCGACGAGGCGCTGCGCCAGCCGGTTCGAGCGGGCTTCCAGTTCGGCGAACGTCAACCGCTCGTCGTCGCACACCACGGCGCCGGCATCGGGCGTCAGGGCGGCCTGCGCCGCGAACAGCTCCGGGAACGTGGTGTCCGGGACGTCCAGCACCTCGCCGTGCGCGTCGGGCTCGTCACCGATCAGCAGTGACACGGCGGCCAGCGGGCGGCGGGGTTCCGCGACGATCCGGGCCAGCAGGATGAGCAGGTGGCGGCTCATCCGCTCGACCGTGGCCTGGTCGAAGAGGTCCGTGTTGTACTCGACCAGCCCGTGGATGCCGTCGCCGGTCTCGGTGAAGTCGATGCTGAGGTCGAAGATCGCCTTGCGCCGGGTGAGGGGGTGCTCCGCGATCTCCAGGCCGGGTAGGGCGGGCAGCGCGCGGCCGACGTTCTGCATCGACACCATCACGTCGAACAGCGGCGTGCGGCTCGGGTCGCGATGCGCCCCGACGGCCTCCACCACCCGGTCGAACGGCACGTCGTCGTGCGCGAACGCGTCCAGGGTGACGTTCTTGGTCTGGTTCAGGAACTCCTCGAACGAGCAGGAGGTGTCCACAGTGGACCGGATCACCACGGTGCCGATGAAGAACCCGACCAGCCGCTGCAACTCCGGGCGGCCACGACCGCTCGTCACGGTGCCGACCGCGATGTCGTCCTGACCGGTGTACCGGGCCAGCAGCACCTGGCCGGCCGCCAGCAGCGTGGTGAACAGCGTGGTCTCGTGGGTGCGGGCCAGCTCGGCGAGCCGTGCGGACAGAGTGGCGGGCACGGTGAACTCGTGGGTCGCGCCGGTGGACGTCCGCTCGGCGGGCCGCGGCCGGTCGGTCGGCAGCTCCAGCGGTTCGACGCCGGTCAGCCGGTCCCGCCAGTAGTCGACCTTCACCGGCTGTTCCCGCTGCCACACCGCGAAGTCGGCGTACTGCAACGCGGGCGGCGGCAGCGTCTGCCCCTGGTACAGCGCACCCAGTTCTTCCACCAGCACACCGAGCGACCAGCCGTCGACCACGATGTGGTGGGACGTCAGCAGCAGCACGTGGTCGTCGGACGCGACCCGCACGAGCAGCGCGCGGAACAGCGGTCCGTGTTCGAGGTCGAACGGCCGCTCCACCTCGGCCCGCAACGTCCCGTCCAGGTCGATCGTGTCGATCAGCGGCACGTCGAGGTGCAGGTCCTCGTGCACGACCTGCACGGGCTGCCCGTCCACCTGGCTGAACGTGGTCCGCAGCGATTCGTGCCGGTGCACGAGGTCGCGCAGCACACCGGTCAGCCGCGCCACGTCGAGGTCGCCGCGCAGCCGCAGGGCCAACGCGCTGTTGTACTCGGTGTCACCGGGCTGGAACTGGTCGAGGAACCACAGCCGCTGCTGGCCGGGCGACAGCGGCAGCGGACCGGTGCGCGGGGCGGTCGGGATGGTCGCGGCCGGCGCGGACTTCCCGGCCAGTCGGTTGCGCAGGCGCTCCCGCAGGTGGGCGGGCAGCGCGTCGATGCGGCTTTCCTTGGACGTCGTCATGGCTCACGCTTCCCGGTCGGCAAGGGCTTCGAGGTCGGCCAGGACCAGGTTCTCCACCAGGTCGGCCAGGCAGGACACGGTGCGGGCGGTCAGCACGTCGCGCGGCGACAGGTCGACGTCGAACGCCGCCTTGGTCCGGGACGTGATGCGCAGGCTGCGGATGGAGTCGCCGCCCAGCGCGAAGAAGCTGTCCTCCACGCCGACCCGGTCGACGTCCAGTTCGTCCGCCCAGATGGCCGCGATCGCCTCTTCGGTCTCGGTGCGGGGGGCGACGTACTCGGTGGAGGTGACCGCATCGCGCTCGGGCGCGGGGAGCGCGATGCGGTCCAACTTGCCGTTGGCGTTCAGCGGCAGTCGATCCAGTGCCACGAACGCCGTCGGAACCATGTGCTCCGGCAACGCACCCGAAGCATGACCGCGCAGTTCCGAAACTTGCACGGTCCCGTTCGGCACGTAGTAAGCCACCAAACGCTGTTCCTGCTCCAGCACAACGACCTGGGCGACCGCAGGATGCGCACCGAGTACGGCTTCGATCTCACCGAGTTCGATCCGGAACCCCCGGATCTTCACCTGGTGGTCCGCCCGGCCGAGGTAGTGCAGCCTGCCGTCGAGCCATTTGGCCAGGTCACCCGTGCGGTACATGCGAGAACCCGGTGTGCCGTAAGGGTTTGCGACGAACCGCGACGCGGTGAGCCCCGGCCGGTTCAGATACCCGCGGGCGAGCCCCGGTCCGGCCACGTACATCTCGCCGGTCACGCCGGGCGGCACCGGTTCCAGGTCCTCGTCCAGCACGTAGACCCGGAGGTCGGGGATGGGTTCTCCGATGGTGCCGTCGGCTGGTGTGTAGGTGACGTGGACGGTGGTTTCGGTGATGCCGTACATGTTGGTGAGTTGTCCGGTGCCGTGCCAGTTCTGGACTTTGTGCATGTCCAGGGCTTCGCCGCCGAAGATGACGTAGCGCGGGTCGGGCTGTTCGGGCAGCAACTGGTAGAACGCCGACGGCGTCTGGTTGAGCACCGTCACGCCTTCCTCACGGACCAGCCGCGCGAAGTCCTGCGGCGACCGCGAGACCTCGTACGGCACCACGACAAGCCGTCCGCCGTGCAGCAACGGTCCCCACAGTTCCCAGACGGAGAAGTCGAAGGCGTAGCTGTGGAACAGCGTCCAGACGTCGTCGGGTCCGAAGTCGAACCAGTGGTCGGTGGCCGAGAACAGCCGCACCACGTTGCCGTGCGGGATCACCACGCCCTTGGGCTTACCCGTCGAGCCGGACGTGTAGATCACGTACGCGGCGTTGTCCGGCGTCAGCCGCACGTCAGGGTCGGTGGCCGGGTATCCGGACAGGTCCGGCAGCCCGTCCAGCACCGCCACCGGCTGCGCGTCGGCGATCGTGCCCGCGATCCGGTCGGTCGGGTAGGTGGGGTCGATCGGCAGGTACGCCGCGCCCGACTTGAGCACGCCGAGCACCGCCACGACGAGGTCGATCGACCGGGGGAGTTGCAGCGCGACCAGGTGTTCCGGGCCGGCGCCCAGCCCGATCAGGTGGTGCGCCAACCGGTTGGCGCGTTCGTCCAGCTCACGGTAGGTCAACCGGTCGCCGGCCAGCGTCACCGCGATGTTGTCGGGCGTCCGGGCCGCCTGGGCGGCGAACAGCTGCGGGATGGTCGCGGAGGGCGCGCTGTCCCCGGTGCCGTTCCAGTCCACCAGCACCTGGCGGCGTTCCTCGTCGGACAGCCACGGCACCCGTGCCAACGGCCGGCCGGGATCCGAGATCAGGCCCACCAGCAGGGCTTTCAACCGCTCGCCGAGCCGGTCCACGGTCTGCGCGTCGAACATCGCGGGCTCGTAGCCGAGCAGCACGCCCAGCTTCTCGGCGGGGTAGACGGTGGCGCTCAACGGGAAGCTGGTCGTCTCGACGGCCTCCAGTTCCCGCAGCCCCATCCCGTCGGCGAGGTCGACCGGGTAGTTCTCGAAGATCACCGCGCTGTCGAACAGGTTCGTCCCGCCGGGCACGCCGCTCCACGCCTGCAAACGGGTCAACGGAACGTGCTCGAAACGGCGGGACTCCGCTTGCGCCGCTTGGAGTTCCCGGAGCCAGTCCGCCACCGGCCGGGTGCCGTCGATTTGAACCCTGACCGGCAGGGTGTTGATGAAGATGCCGGTGATGGCGTCCACGCCCGGCAGGTCGGCCGGCCGGCCGGACACCGTCGCGCCGAAGCACACGTCGCGCCGACCCGACGACCTGGCCAGCAGCAGCGCCCACGCGCCCTGCACGATGGCGCTGGGCGTCACGCGGTGCTCGCGGGCGAACCCGTACAGCCGCTCGGACTCGGCCTCGGTCAGCTCGACCGAGTGCCGGGCGGACGACGTGGCGGTGCCGATCGCGGGGCGGTCGGCGGGCAGCGGCGTGGGGGAGTCGAACGTGCCGAGCACCTGCCGCCAGTGCCGTTCGGCGGCCTCGTCGTCCTGCGCGGCCAGCCACGCCACGTAGTCCCGGAACGGCTGCCGCTCGACCGGCTCGCCCAGCACGTCGGACAGCACCTGGAACACGCTCCACCCGTCCAGGAGCACGTGGTGGAAGGTCCACAGCACCCGCACGGTCTCGGGCGCCAGCCTGATGATCGCGATCCGCATCAACGGTGCAACGCCCAGGTCGAAGCCGACCGACCGGTCGGCCGCGAGCAGCCGGTCCAGCCGCTCGGCCCGCGTCGGCGCGTCGAGCCCGCTCCAGTCCAGGAACGTGAACGGCACCTCGGCGTGCTCGTGCACCACCTGCAACGGCTCGCGGACGTCCTCCCAGAGCACGGAGCTGCGCAGCACCGGCGTCCGGTCGACCACCCGCTGCCAGGACCGGGCGAACGCCTCGGAGTCCGGCACGCCGTCCACGACGAACGTGGTCTGCTGGAAGTACACGCCCTGCTCGCCCAGGCCGTGGAACACCATGCCGGCCTGCATCGGCGTCAGCGGGTAGGCGTCCTCACCGGTGATCCGGTCCACCTGCTCCTGGGTGAGCCGGGCCAACGGGAAGTCCGACGGCGTGCGGCCACCCGCGCCGGGTTCCGCGCAGTGCGCCACGATCGCGCGCAGCGCCGCCGCGAACTGCTCGGCGAGCCGCGCGATCGTGGCCTCGTCGTGGTTGGCGTCGCTGTAGTGCCAGGAGAACTCCAGCCGATCGTCCTGCACCCGGCCCACGACGTCGATCAGGTGCGGTCGCGGCATGTCCGGGTCGGCCGCCAGGTCCAGATCCCGCTGATCGCCCGTGAACCGGCCCAGGTAGTTGAAGCTCACCGCCGGGTCGCACACCGGGCCGCCGGCGAGGTGGCGCAGCGCGCCGTAGCCGATGCCCCGGCCGGGCACCGCGCGCAACTGCTCCTTCACGGACTTCAGCGCTTCGCCCCACGAGCGCGGAACGTTCAGTGCCACCGGGAAGACCGTGGTGAACCAGCCGACCGTGCGGGACAGGTCGACGTCGTCGAACAGCTCTTCGCGGCCGTGGCCCTCCAGGTCCAGCAGGACCCGGTCCCGGCCCGTCCAGTCGGCCAGCACTCGACCCAGCGCGGTCAGCAGGACGTCGTTGACCTGCGTCCGGTACACGTCCGGCACGTCGCGCAGCAGTGCCGACGTCTCCGCTTCGGTGAGCCGCACGCTGACCTCGCGCCCCGTGGCGAAGGTGTTCGGCCCTTCCTTGTCGGTGGGGATGCCGTCACCCGAAACCGCGCTCCAGTAAGGCAGTTCGGCGTCGAACCCGCCCGAGGTGGTGTGGTCGTGCAGCCGCCGCGCCCAGTCCCGGAACGACGTCGTCTTCTGTCCGATGTGGACCTCGGCGCCCTCCAGCGCCTGCCGGTAGGCGGTCATCAGGTCTTCCGCCAGGATCCGCCACGACACGCCGTCGACCACGAGGTGGTGCGCGACCAGCCGGACGGACCGTTCGTCGACGACCTCGGCCCGCAGCAACGGATCGCGGTACCCGACGGGTTCGTCGACCTGGCGGTCGGCCTCGAACCGCATCCGCAACGCGTCGTGGTGCGCGATCAGCGCGTCCACCGCGGTCCGCAACGCCTCCGCGTCGATGTCGGCGTCGAACTCCACCACCAACGACTGCTCGAACAGGGTCGACCCGGTGCCGAGGAACCAGCGTTGGATGGGGGTGAGCGGCGCGGCCCCGGTGACCACTCCCTGATCGGTGGCCGGCGGCAGGTCACGGGTGACGTGCGGTGCCAGGGCGGCGATCGTCTGGTGCGCGAAGATGTCCCGCGACGTCAGCACGAGGCCGGCCTGGCGGGCGCGGGTGACCACCTGGATGCCGAGGATGGAGTCGCCGCCCAGCGCGAAGAAGTTGTCCCGCACGCCGACCCGTGCCGCGCCGAGCACTTCGGCGAACACGTCCGCCAGCACGGCCTCCACGGGGGTGCGCGGTGCGACGTAGACGCGGGGCTCCTCCGGCGGCGCCGGCAGGTTGTCCCGGTCGAGCCGGTCGAGCCCGACGAACGTCGTCGGCACGCTGTGCGCGGGCAGCACCTGGCTCAGGAACCCCTCCAGGGCAGCCGGCAGCACCGATGGCGTCACGTAGGCGACCAGCCGTCGGTCGGTGGCCACCACCGCCGCGTCGGTGACCTCGTGGTGCCGGCGCAACGCCTCTTCCACGGCGGCCAGGTCGACCCGCATGCCCTTGATCCGGACCGTGTCGTCCGGCGGGAAGTCCAGCTCCACCAGCCGGCGCAACGGCCGGTCCGGGTCGTCGACCACGCCGTGCAGCAACGATTCCAGGTCGTCGGCCAGCAGTTCGACGGTCGACGCGTCGAACAGGTCGGTGTTGTACTCCACGGTCAGCGTCAGCGAGTCGTCCTGCGGCCAGAACTCCACCACCAGGTCGAACCGGGCGTTCGGGCGCGGCAGGTCGTGCTCGGCCACCGCCAGGCCGCCGAAGTCGTCGCGGCGCAGCAAGGGCTGGTGCAACGCCACGACGGCCTGCACCAGCGGCGTGCGGCTCGGGTCCGGGTCGGGGCCCAGCTCCGCCACCACCCGGTCGAACGGCACGTCGTCGTGCGCGAACGCCTCCAGCACGGTGCCCCGGACGTGGTCCAGGAACCCGGTGAACGGCAGCTCCGGGTCGACCCACGAGCGCAGCACCAGCGTGCGGACGAAGAACCCGACCGCCCGCTCCAGGTCCGCGTGGTCCCGGCCCGAGGTGACAGTGCCGAGCGCGATGTCCCGCTGCCTGCTGCGTGCCGACAGCAGCACCTGCACGGCGGCGGTGAGCGTCATGAACAGCGTGGCGTCGTGTGCGCGCCCGACGCCGGTCAGCCGTTCCACCAGGTCCGCGCCCAGCGGACGGCGCAGCACCGCGCCGGACGTCGTGCGCAACGGGGGCCGTGGCCGGTCGGTGGGCAGGTCCAACGCCTCCATCCCGGCCAGCCGGTCCTTCCAGTACGCCACATCACCCGGCGGACGCCCCGCGTCCCACACCGCGAAGTCCGGGTACTGGGCGGAAGGCGAGGCCGGCTCGACCCCGGCGTAGAGGTCCGCCAACTCGTCCAGCAGCACGCCGACCGACCAGCCGTCGGTCACGATGTGGTGCTGCACCAACACCAGGACGTGCTCATCCGGTCCCAGTTGCTTCAGCACCGCACGCGTCAACGGCCCCTGCCGCAGGTCGAACGGCACCGCGAGCTCCCGTTCGTCACCCACGACCAGCGGGATCGTGCCGTGTGGCGCGACGACCTGGACCGGCGCACCGTCGACGATGTCGAACGTGGTGCGCAACGCGTCGTGCCGCTGCGCCAGGGCGTCGAGGGCCTTCTCCAGCCTCGCCACGTCCAGCGAACCGGTCAGCCGCAGCCCCACCGCCGTGTTCTGCTCCGCGGTGCCGTCCAACGAGAACAACCGGCGCTGCGCCGGGGACAGCGGCAGCGCCTGGTCACGCGGCACCCGGGGGATCGGCTGGTGCGTCGGCAGCACCTCGGCCAGCGCCGCCACCGTCCGGTGCTGGAACATCGCCCGCACCGGCAGCCCACCGAGCCGCCCCAGCGCCCGCACGGCGAGGATCGAGTCCCCGCCCAGTGCGAAGAAGTCGTCGTGCGCGCCGACGTGGGGCACACCCAGCACGTCCGACCACACCTGCGCCACCCGGCGCTCGTCCTCCGTGCGAGGAGCGACGAAGTCCTCCGGCACGTCGCCGACGACCGGCGCGGGCAGCGCGGCCCGGTCGAGCTTCCCGTTGGGGCTCAACGGGAACGCATCGAGCGACACGAACGCCGACGGCACCATGTAGTCCGGCAGGGTCCCGGACAGGTGCTCCCGCAACCCGTCTGTCCCGCCCACCACGTACGCGACCAGCCGCTTCGGCTCGTCGCGCGCCACCACCACGGCCTGCCGCACGGCCGGGTGCTCCCGCAGCAGCGCCTCGATCTCGCCCGGCTCCACCCGGAAGCCGCGGATCTTCACCTGGTGGTCGGCCCGTCCGACGAACGCCAACTCGCCGTCGTCGCGCACCCGCACCACATCGCCGGTGCGGTACATCCGGGAACCCGGCGGACCGAACGGGTCCGCGAGGAACCGCGACGCGGTCAGCCCCGGACGCCCCAGGTAGCCACGGGCCAACCCCACCCCCGTGACGTACAGCTCGCCCTCCGCGCACGCCCGGAGCTCGTCGTCCAGCACCCGCACCTCGGTGCCGGGGATCGGCCGCCCGATCGGCGGCGGACCGCCCGGCGTCAGCGGCGAACTCCAGCTCGTGACGACGGTGGACTCGGTCGGCCCGTAGGCGTTGATCATCCGACGCCCCGGTGCCCACCGCTCGACCAGGTCCGGCGAGCAGGCGTCACCACCCACGATCAACGTGCGGAAGCCGGATAACCGCCGGTGCGGCACGGTGGCCAGCGCGACCGGCGGGATCAGCGCGTGCGTCACCCCGAAGTCCTCGATCACGTCCGCGAGCTGCTCGCCGAGCAGCGGGCCCTCCGGCGGCACGACCAGCGCGGCTCCGGCCGGCAGCGCCATGCACAGCTCCAGCACGGAGGCGTCGAAGCTGGGGGAGGAGAACTGGAGCACCCGGTCGCCCGGCCGGACGTCGAAGTGCGCCACCTCGGCGGCGGAGAACGCGGGCAGACCCCGGTGCGTCACCACCACGCCCTTCGGCTTGCCGGTGGAGCCCGACGTGTAGATCACGTACGCCGGGGAGTCCGGGTGGATCGGCACGCCCGGGTCGGTGTCCGGCCGGTCGCCGGCGTCCAGCGGACCGTCCAGCACCAGCAGCGGCTGCGCGTCGGCGAGCATGAACCCGATCCGCTCCGCCGGGTAGGCGGGGTCCACCGGCAGGTAGGCCGCGCCCGTCTTGAGCACCGCCAGCCGTGCGACGACGTTGTCCACAGACCTCGGCAGGGCGACCGCCACCACCCGTTCCGGGCGGGCGCCCTCGGCGATCAGCCGGTGCGCGAGCCGGTTGGCCCGCGCCTCCAGCTCCCGGTAGGTGACCGTCTCCTCGGCGGACACGATCGCGGGTGCGTCGGGTGTGCGTTCGACCTGCGCACCCACCGCTCTCGGCAGGTTCTGGGCAGACGTCATCGCGAGCAGAGCCTTTCTAGGGGTTCGGGCGGGCGGCGTTGTACCCGCGACGAGGTGTGTTCAAACGTGATTCTTCAGACCATTTCCGGAACCTGCCTGCGCGCCAACCGCCCGCCGATCTGGATCCACTCGATCCCACCGTCGCGAGGGTTGCGCAGGAAACGGCCGGTCTGGCTCGTGTCGCCGGTGTCGGAATCCCGCATGGCGAACACCAGGCCGTCGAACAACGACAGGTCCGCGAACGGCTCGCCGTCCACCGTGAGCTTGAGCACTTCTCGCTCCGTGGGCTGCACCGAATACTCGGTGTCCCCGTTGACGAAGCTGCCAGCGCAGTCGTCCGGGGGCTCGATCGGCTCGCGCAGCGCGCGCAATCCGTCGTAATCGCCCACCGGCAGCCCGGCCGCCACCAATTCCGGCACCAAGTCCCGCCACAGCGCGAACCCGCTGCTGCCGTTGGTGGTCAGCGCCACCACCGTGCCGTCCTCGGGATTGATCCGGAGGTGGCACGAGGTGCCGTCGGCGGTGCCGTCGTGACCCACCCAGACCGTGCCGTCGCGCTCGTACAGCGCGAGCCCCAGCCCCCAGCCGTCGGCCATCCCGAACGGTTCGGCATGCCGAACCGGGGTCCGCATGAGCGCGAGGTCGTCGGGGTCGACGAGCTGCGGCGACGCCCCGGCGAGCATCCGGCCGAACGTCACCAGCTCGGTGGCGCTGGCCGCCAGCGCCCCGGCCGGCGCGTCCACGAGTTCCAGCGACTGCCGCACCGGCACGACCCGCTTCAGCGGCCCGTTGACGGCGTGCCCGAGGACCACCCCGGGTTCGGCGTCGGGTCCTACGGTGAAGTGCGGCGTCAACCCCAGAGGACGCAGCAGTACCGCGTCCACCGCCTCCCACCAGGACATTCCGGTCGCGACCTCGATCAGGTGGCCGACCAGCACGTAGCCGATGTTGGAGTACGAGAAGCCCGCGCCCGGCTGGTGCAGCGGTACCAGGTTGCGACCCGCTTCGAGCGCGTGCCGGCGCAGCGAGGTGGTGCGCACGTCGTCCGGGTCGGAGGGCAGACCGCCGGTGTGGCTGAGCAGATGGCGCAACGTGAGCGGGTGGTCGACGTCCGGCAGGGGGGTGTCGAGGTCGAGGTCGCCATCGGAGACCAGCGCCATGGCGACGGTCGCGGTGAAGGTCTTGGTGATCGAGCCGATGGGTACGGCGGCATCAGTTGGCAACCCGACCTCGGTGGTCCACAGCTGTCCGCCAGGTCGGTGCACGGCGAGCTGTGCGCCGGGCACAAGATGGTCGCGGACCAGCCCCGCTAATCGGCGTGCGATGCGTTCGGTGTCCATCACAGATCAGATCCTTCGGAAGAATGAGCCATTTGGCTGCGAGCCAACGTTGACGGCCGTTACGGGATCATCGCGACCGCCAAACGGAGCATCTGACGGATATAGATTCCCCGGTTTGTGCGAGCGTAACCACACGTTCTCGAAGCGATCTTCGGCGTTCACCCTAATGGCCTGGTTTGGACTGACCAGTTCCGTAATCGCAAGCCGTTCGCGAGCATTATTCGTAGTGACCCGGCATGAGATATCTGTCAACAGGTAATGGCTCCGAGTGGCGTACCCCACAGGTCCATTTTTTGCCGATCAGCGGATTTCCGAACAATTCTTCGCCAACCCGTAACCTCCGCCGGCGGCGGTCGTTTGCCCCTTAGTGGGCACGCTCCGTGAAGTGACCCGTGAGTAGGTCGCACCGCAGCCGATCACCATTCCCGACGAAGGCCGTCCGCGACGAAGCGGAGGACCCTCCGGGCGACGGTGCGCGCGTAGGACCACCAGTCGCGCCGACGCGCAGCACCGGCAGCCGCGCGCAGCGCACACCCCACCCCTGCATGTCATCCTTGCTGGCAAGCCCGTCCGGCGAGGACGCCCTTCAACCCCCGCTCCGAGCCCGAGCCGCTTCCAAGCAAGGCCGCTCCAAGCCCGAGCCGCAGTGGGCCTACCCGCCCCAAACCCCGAGCCCACCCCGGACACGGCCACCTTCAACCCCGGGCCGCCCTCGGTCGCAGCACCTCAGTGCCGGCCGCGGTCGGTCCCAGCACCTCAGCCGCAGCACCTCAGTCCCAGGGTGGACCTCAGCCTGGCCGTTCCCAACTCCCAGGCCCGGGCGCCCCGCCCCCAGCCACCTTCAGTCCCGCTGAACCTTCAGGTGCAGCGACTCCATCCGCGCATCCAGCTCCGCCGCGATCGCCGCCGTACTGGTCAACTCGTCCACGAACCCCGCCGGCACCTGATCGTCGTACTTGTAGAACAGCTTGTGCTCCAACGTCGCCCAGAAGTCCATGGCGATGGTCCGCAGCTGCACCTCCACCTTCACGTGCTCCACCCGGTCCGACAGGAACACCGGGATGCGCACGATCAGGTGCAGGCTCCGGTACCCGTTCGGCTTCGGGGCTGCGATGTAGTCCTTCGTCTTCAGGATCTCCACGTCGTTCTGCCGCGCCAGCATGTCCCGCACCCGGTACACATCGGACACGAACGGGCACACCACGCGCACGCCCGCCACGTCGTCCAGGTGCTCCGCCGCCAACGCCAGGTCCGCGGCCAACCCCTTGCGCCGCAGCTTCTCCAGGATCGCCTCGGGTCGCTTCACCCGCTGCGTGACGTGCTCGATCGGGTCGTGGCGGTGCACGAGGTCGAACTCCTCGCTGAGGATCCGGAGCTTCGTCATGAGCTCTTCGACCGCAAACTTGTAGACCACGAGGGACCGCCGCAGCAGGTCATCCGCGACGCCGATGTCCATGATCCCAGCGTACCGATCCGGTAGGATGCCGAACGTGAACACCCACTGGCACGTCGTTCTCCCGCCGCCCGTCGCCTGACGGGCGCACCCCCCGGCACCGCACTTCCGGCACCGCACCGGCCACGTCGGCCACACCCCGGACCCAGCGCACCGCTGACCTCTCACACCGCCGGCCACCCGAGCCGACGAACCACGCCGACGAAGCCACGCCGACACCCGTACCGCCACCACCGTGCGCCCGTTCGCGCCCTCACCCGTCTTTCCGCGAACGGAGAACCCGTGTCATCCCCAGTGGTACGAGCACGCCTTCACCTCACCCACGGCCCGCTCCCGATCCTGGCCGCATGCGTCCTGTGGGGCACCACCGGCACCGTCAGCTCCCTGGCACCCGCATCCGCCCCCGCCTCGGCGGTAGGCGCGGCGGGTTTGGTGATCGGCGGCTGCCTCCTCTTCCTCACCGCACGGGGCACCCGTACGGTGCTGCGCACCGCCGACCACCGACTGCTGGCCCTGGGTGCCCTCACTGTCGCCGGCTACGCCCTGGCGTTCTACCCGGCCGTGGCGCGCACGGGTGTGGCAGTGGCCACCACCGTGGCCTTGGCCACCGCACCGATCGTGCTCGGCCTCAAAGCCCGCCCGCTGGTCACCCTGACCGCCGTCGCGGGCTGCGCCGTCCTCGTACTCGGCGGCGGTGACACCCACGTCGACCTCGTCGGCGTCGCCCTGGCCCTGATCGCCGGACTCTCGTACGCCGCCTACTCGGTGATCTGCGCCCACCTCATCCGCCAGGGCCACCCGTCACGGGCCGTCGTCGGCACCGTGTTCGGCGGCGCATCGATCCTCACCCTGCCGGTGCTGCTCGCGCTCGGCATCGGCTGGATCGCCAGCGGACCGGGCATCGCCGTCGTGGTTCACCTCTCGGTGTTCACCACCTTCGCGGCCTACCTGCTGTTCGGCCGCGGCCTGCGACACACCGGCGCAGCCGCGGCAACCACCCTCACCCTCGCCGAGCCCGCCGTAGCCGCCGTCTTGGGCGTAGTCGTGCTGCACGAACGGCTACCGCTCATCTCCTGGTGCGGCATGGCCCTGTTGGGCGTCGCCCTGGCCGCCCTCGCCCGCCCCGCAGCTCCAGCCACCAGTACCACTGACCAGCCAGACCTCTGACCACCTACCGCACCCACACCACCTGCGGCACCGCACCGAACGGCGGCGCCCCCTCAGTCGGGGCGCCGCCGTTCGGCCCCGCCCAACCCGTACAAGATCCGCTGGATCAGCTCCGGATCCACATCCGGCTCGTCACCCAACTTCTCCGCAGCCGGCGACCGCCGAGGCTCCCGGCGCGGCAACGGCACAGCCGAGGCGTTCATCCCCGACGGCAACGTCAGCTCGCACCACGCCAACCGGCCACCCGCCGTCAGGTCCACCAACCCGGCCCGCCCGCCCGCCAGCTCCGGCGGCAACGCCACCCGCGAACCCTCGACCTCGACCACCAGGTGGCCGCCGCTCAACCGCAGCCGCACCAGCAGCAGCGCGGGAGCCCGCGGATCGGCCACGTCCACCGCCGCGCCGACCAGCCGGCGCACGGTCTGCGCGGCCTCGTCCTGCATCGACCGCAGCCGCCACTCGCCCAGCGAGAAGCGGACGAACATGTCCGCGACGTTGACCGCGGTGGGCAGCGCGACGAGCCGAAGGTCGTCGACCTGTTCGGTCTGGGCGTTCACACCGGTCCCTCCTCGCCTGCGTCCGGCGCGTGCTGCGCCAGATGGTGCCATGAGTACAGCCCTGGTCACCCACGTGGTCCAGACCCCGTGAACGGACCGTGTCCGGATCGAGCTGTACGCCGGCGTCGACCGGGGTGGACCCCGGCGTCACGTCTTAGTACGCAGGACTGGGGGCTCATGGTTCACTGCCTGTCACAGCGGCGTCGGCAAAATACCGAAATGCGTGATCGACCGGAATATCAGGGTCCGCCCGACGGCTCCGCGCACCATGTCCTCGACACCCCGCAGGACACCTTCACCTGCGACGCACCGCACGCCCACCTGCGACGCGCGCACACGCTCACCTGCGGCGCAGGGCGCGCCCACCTTCGACGCGCCCCTCGCGCACACGCAAAAGGGGCCTGCCGGCAGTGCCGGCAAGCCCCTGGTGAACGTGCTGCTCAGGCCTGGAGGGCGGCCTCGATCTCCAGCAGGATCGTGATCTTGTCGCCCACCGCCGCGCCCGCCGCGCCACCGGTGACGCCGAAGTCCTTGCGGCTGATCTCGGTGCTGGCGGAGAAGCCCGCGACCTTGGCGCCCTCGAAGCCGTCGCCGAAGCCGTTCAGCTCCAGCTCCAGCGTCACGGCCTTGGTCACGCCGCGCAGGGTCAGTTCGCCGTCGACCAGGAAGCCCTCGTTGTGGGTGCGCACGCCGGTCGAGGTGAAGGTCAGCTCCGGGAACTTCTCCACGTCCAGGAAGTCCTCGCCCTTGACGTGGGCGTCGCGCTGGCCGTTCTTGGTGTTGATCGACGCGGTGCTGATCTTCGCGTTGACCGTGGACTCCAGCGGGTTCTCCGCGGTCACGATCGTGCCCTCGAACGTGTCGAAGTGGCCGCGGACCTTGGAGACGCCGAGGTGGCGGACCACGAAGGAAACGTCCGAGTGCACCGGGTCGATCGCCCACGTGCCCGCGAGGTAGCCGGGGATCTGCACAGTCTGCGTGGTCATGGTGTCCTTCTCCGTCGGTCTGGTTGAACTCTCAACCGAACATAGCGCATCCTGGTTGAGGGTTCAACAACGCCCGTATGATGGAGGCATGAGCGAAGTGCGGTGGCTGAGCGCCGATGAGCAGCGGGTTTGGCGTGGCTTCATGACCGCCGTGACCAAGTTCACCGAACACCTGGACCGGCAGATGCAGCGCGACTCCGGGATGCCCATGGCGTACTACGAGATCCTGGTCGCGCTGTCCGAGGCCCCGGACCGCGCGCTGCGGATGAGCGAGCTGGCGCTGAACTGCCACTCGTCACGCAGCAGACTCTCCCACGCCGTGGCGAAGCTGGAGAAGGAGGGTTGGGTGCAGCGGCGGGCGTGCGACTCGGACCGGCGCGGCTCCATCGCCCGGCTCACCGATCGCGGCTTCGCCGTGCTGGAGGCCGCCGCGCCTGGCCACGTGACGGCCGTCCGCGAGCACCTCTTCGACGTGCTGACCGCCGAGCAGCTCGGATCCCTCCGGGAGATCAGCCAGGCGATGGAGAACGGGCTCCAGACCGAGTGCGCCAAGGCACGCGCGGAGATCGGCGAGTTCTGAACCGCTTCCCCCCTCGCTCCGAATGCCTCGGGGAGCAGTCGTCCCCCGCCCGAGGCGGCGGTGATCACCCGCGCGAGGCAGGCGCGACCACCCGCGAGAGGAGTGGGCGGTCCGATGTGGACGCATCCGGCGCATGACCCGGTGGGCCGAGCGGAGCATATCGGCAGCTCCGCCCCGAAATGTCGGACCTGCGCGTTAACATCCGCGCCGTGGGGTTGAAGCTGGGTGGGATCGCGCGCCGCGTGGTCGGTACGGGCCGACGCGAGTCGGCCAGTTTCGGCGCGGCCGTGCTCGGTGTGCTGCTGCTCGCGGGCGCGGCGCTGGGTGACGGCATCTCCCGTACCGCGGTGGACGTCTCCGACGGCCTGACCTGGCTCAACGACGACCAGCGCGGCGAGGTCGTGCAGGTCAACCCCAGCTCCGGCAAGCCGCAGACGCGCCTGCAGGTCAGCGGCCCCGACGGGCAGCTGGAGATCGCGCAGTCCGACGACAAGCTGATCGTGCTCGACCGGCGCACCGGCGAGATCACCGTGATCGACCTGGCGACCCTGCTGGCCAGTGGCCGCCGGCAGGCGCCCGCCGGAGGGTCCGCCAAGGTGATCATCGTGGCCGACCGGGTCTTCGTGGTCGACCGCGCGGCAGGCACCGTGCACAACGTCGACCCGGTGACGCTGGCCGACATCGGCGAGCCGTGGCGGGCCGGGCAGCCGCTGGCCGACGTGGTGGCCGACGACCGGGGCGTGGTGTGGGCCGTGGACCACGGCGGCAACCTGCACGCCCTGGAGTGGGCCGACGAGGACCGCAGGTTCCGGGAGCGGTCCAACCGGCCGGTGCCCGGAGCCGGACCGCGCACCGCCCTGGTGCCGCACGAGCGCGGCGTGACCCTGCTCGGCCTGGAGGGCGGCGTGGTCGTGCGGGACGGCACGAACCGCGACCTGACCGCCGGCACCGCGTCGCTGTCCGGTGAGGTGCTGGCCGCGCACACCAGCCCGACCGGGCTGGTGCCGGCCGCGGTACCGGACGCGGGCGCCGTCGTCCTGGTCTCCGACGACGACGTGCTGCGGGTCGACATGGGGCAGTTCGGCTGCTCGCGCCCCGGCCGTCCCGCGGTGTTCCGCGACCGCGTCTACGTGCCGTGCCGCGGCGTGGGCAAGGTCGTGGTGCTGGACCGCTCCGGCGGGCGCGGCAGCGAGGACGTGCGGACGTCCGGCTCCGGCGACCCGGAGCTGGTGTTCGACGACGGCAAGCTGTTCATCAACACCCCCGGCGCCGACTCGGGCGTGATCGTCGACTCCGACGGCCGCACCCGCGACGTGGTGATCCGCAGCCCCGAGCTGCCGGTCACCGACCCGGACCGGTCGCCGATCCCGAGCGTGCCCAGCCCGCCACCGCCGCGCCCGGACCCGCCGACGCGGGACAACCGGCGCGGTGGCCAGGACACGCCGGCCGCGACCACCACCACCGACGTGCCGGTGACGACGCCGAGCGCCGGTCAGACGGGTGTCGCGCCGGGCCGTCCGCCGGGGGTGACGGTCAGCCAGACGTCGAACAACGGGACGAACGTCGTGGTGCGCGTGACGTGGGGCCCGGCTCCGGACAACGGCGAGCGGGTCGACGGCTACTCGGTGACCGCGACCGGTGCGTTCAGCGGCGGCACCAAGACCTCGCAGGTGGCCGGCACGTCGGCGGACCTGACGCTGCCCTGCGGCGGGACGACGTTCTGCAACAGCGGGCGACTGGACGTGTCCGTCGCGGCCTACAACCGGCTCGGTGCGGGCGAGCCCGCCACCGCGTCGTGGACCGTGCGGCCGCCGGTCGTGGCGCCGCCCACGACCACCGTGCCGCCCCCGACCACCACGACACCGCCGCCGGTGGTGCCGACCACCACGACGACCGTGCCGCCGCCCACCACGACCACGACACCGCCCCCACCGAGCCTGCCCGCGGCGGGCGCGACGGTGATCACCAGTCTGGTCGCGACCGGCGACATGTTCTCCCGCCAGGTCAACATGGCGCCGCCGCCGGACTGGGCGAACCACAACGGCCGGTGCGAGGTGGTGAACACGACCCACGGCTACTCGGTCGAGATCCCGTGTTCGGCCACGTCGGCGCAGATCTACGTGGACGTCGGCGCGAACCGCGTCGTGGTGCGGGCGTACGCGGCGACGGGCAGCGGCTCGGTGGACTCCAACTACCGCAGCGCGCGCGTGATCGAGGAGGAGCCGTGTCCGGGCGGCAAGATCTGCCAGCCGCGCCGCGCTCCTTCGTCGGAGAGCACGCCGCTGGTGGGCGGTGGCATCGGGCTGCTCGCCACGGCCTGGCTGCTGGGCGTCCGTGACCGACGCAGGCGGAACGAGCCGTGACGAACCCGGACGCCCCGTGATGCCCGCGACGAGTTCCACCCTGGCTCGGCGGTTCGACTATCCGCGCCGCTCGGTCCGGATGCCGCGCGCCGCCATGGCCGGCGTGCTGCGAGGCCGCATGACCTGGAGCCCGACGCTGCGCAGTGGCGTGGCCCCGAACCCGGCGCCATCGGTCAGTGCCGGCTCGGGTCCGGTTCCCCGCAGCGCCGTGAGCCGGGGCCCGACTTCGCGCCGTGAGCCGGGCTCGGCTTCCGTCGCTGCAACGGATCGCGGGCGGCTCGCGATGTCCCCGTCGGCGGAGAGGCTCGGGACGGTCGCACGGTCGGTGTGCGGCGGGGTGCGCGGCGAGGGGTACGGCGAACAGTGACGACTACGGCGGTTCCGGCGATCGGCGAGGACGAGATCGCGGCGTTCCGCGTTCTGCACGGCCGGCTCGGCGACGCGGTGGAGACCGCGGTCCGGGGCAAGCGGGACGTGGTGGACCTGGTGCTGGTGTCGATGTTCGCGGGCGGTCACGTGCTGCTCGAAGACGTGCCGGGCACCGGCAAGACGACGTTGGCGCGGGCGGTCGCGGGAGCGTTGGGCGGGGTGTCGCGGCGCGTGCAGTTCACGCCGGACCTGCTGCCCTCGGACGTCACCGGGACCTCGGTCTACGACCCGCAGACCGGCCAGGTCAAGTTCCGGCCGGGGCCGGTGTTCGCGAACATCGTGCTGGCCGACGAGATCAACCGGGCCGCCGCCAAGACCCAGTCGGCGCTGCTCGAAGTGATGGAGGAGCGCACGGTCACCGTCGACGGCGTGGCGCACGCGGTGCCCGCGCCGTTCCTGGTGGTGGCCACGCAGAACCCGATCGACCTGGACGGCACCTACCGCCTGCCGGAGGCGCAGCTCGACCGGTTCATGCTGCGCACCTCCATCGGCTACCCGAGCACCGAGCACGAGCTGGACGTGCTGCGGCCGGGCAGTGGCGCTGGGTTCGTCGGCGCGGTGCCGACCGTGTCGAACCCGCACGTGGTCGCCGAGTACGGCCGCCGGCTCCAGACGCTGCACGTGGCCGAGCCGATCCTGCGCTACATCGGCGAGTTGGGCACGGCCTCGCGCGCGGACGACCGGCTGCGGCTGGGTGCGAGCACCCGGGGGCTCAAGGCCCTGGTGCGCTGCGTGCAGGTGTACGCGGCGGCGCAGGGCAGGCATTTCGCCGTGCCCGCTGACGTGCAGGCGCTGGTCGTGCCGGTGCTGGCGCACCGCCTGGTGTTGACCCGGGAAGCGCAGCTGGCGGGCACCACCACCGAGGAGGTGCTGGGCGACGTCCTGGCGGGTGTGGCGGTGCCGCGACCGTCGGCGCGATGACCGGGGTCCGGCCGACCGCTCCCGACCCGGACGCGATGACCGGGAGTCAGCCGATCGCACCCGACCCGACGGCACCTGGTCCGGACGCGACGACAGGGCTTCGGCCGACCGGACCTGGTTCGGACGCGAAGGCAGCCGGCGGGCGGACCGCACGCGACCTGGAAGGGGCGACGAGCGCCCGGCGGGCCGCACGCGCTTCGAGCGCGACGACGAGGGTCCGGTTGACCGCACGTGGCCTGGGCGCGGTGGTGCTCGGCGTGCCGCTGGTGGCGGTCGGCCTCTGGTGGCGCTACCCCGGTGTGGTGGGCCTGGGCGTGGCGCTGATCGCGCTGGCACTGGCCGGCGTGTTGTCGGTGCTGCCCCGCGCCCGGGTCGCGCCGAAGCGGACGGTGCGGCCCCGCACCGTGCAACGCCTCGGCACGTGCACCGGCACGATCGAGCTCACCGGCACCGGCAAGCGGTTCCCCGTGCTGTTCGACGCGACCGACGAGGTGGCCGGCGCGACCGTGCCGGTGGACATCCCGCTGCTCGACCCCGGCCGGCAGGTCAAGGTCGAATACCCCATTCCCACGCACACCCGCGGCCTGCTCAGGATCGGTCCGCTGACGCTGAGCAGGCGCGGCTTGGCCGGTCTCGCGCACGCCCGCACGGTCATCGGCGACGTGGTGGAGGTGCGGGTCGTGCCCCGTGTGCTGCCGGTGCGCGGCCTGCCCGGCGGCGTCAGACGCGGCCACGTCGGCGCGGACGAACGGGTCGAGCGCGGCGGCACCGACCTGGTGGGGCTGCGCGAGTACGTGCCCGGCGACGACCTGCGACGGCTGCACTGGGCGACGTCCGCCCGCACCGGCACGCTGATGATCCGCGAGGACGCCGACCCGGCCCGGCCGCACCTGGCCGTGGTGCTGGACGACCACGCCGAGGCCTACCCGGACCCGAAGGACTTCGAGGACGCGGTGGAGGTGGCCGCGTCGCTGGTGACCGTGGCGATCGCGGAGGGGCACCCGGTGCGGCTGCTGTCGGCGTCCGGTTCGGTGGACGTGGAGCTGCCGGCGGGTGCGGTGGACGCCGACGCGTCCGTCGTGCTCGCCGCGCTGGCCGACATCGAGGCCGTGACCGACCGCGGCGCGGCGCGTCCCGTGCCGGTGCGGGACCTGGACGTGGTGGCGGTGGTGTGCGGTGCCGGGTCGGCGCTGTCGGCGCTGCTGCTCGAAGCGGGACGGGCGTCGGTCGGCGTGGTGCTCGCCGTCGACCCGGCGCCCGACGCCGCGGTCTCCGCCATCGGCACGGTCCTGGTGCTGCGCGCGCCGCGAGCCGAGGGACTGCTGTCGGCGTGGAACACGGCGGTGTCCCGGTGACCGCGCGGCTGAGCTGGTCCGCGCTGCTGCTGGTCGTGGCGGCGATCCACTTCGCGTCCGGCTGGCAGGGTGCGCTGCCCGCGCTGGTGTTCGCGGCAGCCGCGCTGCTCGCGTTCGCCTGCGTGCCGCTGGTGCGGTGGCAGCGCGTGCCCACCGGGCTGACCATGTTCGGCATCCTGGTGCTGGCGCTGGTCGGCGGCTACTGGGTGGCGCGGGACAGCGCCGAGACGTCCGACCCGGTGAACGTGCTGCTCGACCTGGTGCCCCGCGTGCTGACCGCCGCGCGTCCCGCGCCCGCGACCCCGGAACTGCTCCTGCCCGGCGCGCTGCTGACCTTCGCGGTGGCCTTGGCGGCGGCTGTCTCCGTTGCGGGCAAAGGACGTTCCCTGCTCGCCCCGGTGGTGGGCGTGGCGGTGCTCTACACCTGCACGGCGTTGCTCACGGCCGGTCGCGCGGACCGGCACGGGCTGGTCGCGCTGGCGCTGGTAGCGCTGATCGCCCTCGGCTGGCTGCTGGTGGACCGGCTCGAAGCCGGTGGCCGCGTGCTGCTGGGCCTGCCCGCCGTGCCGGTGGCCGTCGTGGCGCTGCTGGCGACCCTGCTGCCCACCGGCGACGCGTTCGAGCCCCGGGAACTGGTCGAGCCGCCGGTGACCGACCTCGGCGTGGCCGGCCCGTTGCCGCAGCTGGCGGCGTGGGCGAACCTCGGCGACGCGGAGCTGTTCCGGGTCAAGGGGCCCGAACGCGCCGTGCGGCTGGTCGCGCTGTCGGACTACTCGGGCGCGGCGTGGCGGGCTGCGTCGCTCTACGGCCCCCTCGGCGCGGTCGCCGCACCCGACCTGCCGCCCGGCACGCGGGTGGAGGAAGCCGAGATCGAGGTGACCATCGGCGGGTTGACCGGCAGCTGGGTACCCACCGTGGGCCGCCCGACGTCGGTCACCCTGGACGCCGCGGTGGTCGACCCGGACTCCGGGTCCTTGGTGCTGCCCGACGAACTGTCGCCCGGCCTGCGCTACCGCACGCGCGGGGTGGTGGACGTGCCGGACGACACCGACCTGCTCGACGCGACCGTGCCCGCCGGCGGGCAGAGCCGCCGCTACCTGGCGCTGCCCGGCCTGCCGTTCTCGCTGGCCGAGTACGCCCGGCAGATCGTGCGGAACGCGCGCACGCCGTACGAACGGGCGGTCGCGATCGAGCAGGTCGTGAAGATCGGCCGCACCCCCGACGCCCGGGCCCCGGTCGGCTCGTCCTACGCGCGGCTGGAGCGCTTCCTGTTCGGCGACCCCGGCGAGCCGGGCGCCAACGCGGGCACCGCCGAGCAGTTCGCGTCGGCGTTCGCCGTGCTGGGCCGGGCCGTGGGTCTGCCGACCCGGGTCGTGGTCGGTTTCCAGCCGGCGGCGGGCGAGGAACGCGTGGTGCGCGGCAGCGACGCCACCGCGTGGCCCGAGGTGTACTTCTCCGGGTGGGGCTGGGTGCCGTTCGACCCGCTGACGGGCACCTCGTCGGGCGGTTCGAGCGCCGCAGCCAAGCGCGAGGTGCTCAACCGGCTGGCGTCGATCACCGCGACCCCGACCACCACCGCCCTCTCCGCACCGCCACCGTTCGTGCCGCCGTCGCAGGCCCCGGACGCGCGGGCGAGTGCGGCACCGTCCCGCCAGTGGGTGGGGCTGCTGGTGTCGGCCTCGATCCCGGTGCTCGTCGTGTTCGCGCTGGGGATGCTCCGCACCGGCCGCCGCCTGCGCCTGCGCCGTGCGGGTGCGGCCGGCGCCTGGGACCACGTGCTGGACCTGCTCCTGCTGTCCGGCCGGACACCCCATCGCGACCGGACCGCCCCGGACATCGCCCGGGACCTGGCCCTGGACCCGGCGATGAGACTCGCCGCGCTGGCCGACCGCGCCGCGTTCGCCCCGGACCGCCCGCCGGTTCCGCTCGCGGGCCGGCCACCGGCCGGCGCCACGTTCGCAGCAGGCCCGCCGGACCCGGCCGAGGCGTGGCGGTTGGCGCGCCAGGTCCACGCCGGACTGCGGAAGATCGTGCCGTGGCACCGCAGGCTGTTCTGGGCGGTCGACCCGCGCCCGCTCTGGCGGCGCTGACCCACCCACTCCGGTAACGCGGAGGCGCCTGCTCCGATGGCACCCGGTCCGATGGCACCCGCTCTGGTGGCACCCGGTCTGGTCGCACCCGCTCTGGTGGCCGCTGTGGTGGCCGCTGCACCGGTCGTCAGCGGTTGCGGACCGCGCAGGTGCGGGCGGACGAGCCCTTGTTGGTGCCCGGCTCCACCAGGCCGATCGCGATCAACTGGAAGCAGTACTGGTCGGCCTCCGGGTCGAGCCCTTCCAGCTTGTGCGAGGTCGACCCGGCCGCCACCCGGACCAGGGCCTGCGGCTTCGGCCCGGTCACGTCCACGACGACGAAGTGCGCCTGGCCCCCGCTCGGGTCGGTCCAGAACAGCTCGATGCTGGAACCGCCGTCCTCCAACCGCTTCAGCGTCGGCTGGTACTTCGGGTCGGCGCCCTCCGGGATGGTGGCGTCGGTCGTGCTGGGCACCGGGAGGTCCGACGTGGTGGTCGTGGTGCTCGGCGGCGAAGCCCGCCCATCACCCCGTTCCTGCGTGCTCAGCAGCACGCCCGCCGCGATGCCCGCCACCACGGCCACGGACGCGAACACCAGCGCGCGCCGGCTGCGGCGCGGCTCGGGCGGCGGTTCGGGCAGCGTCACCACCGGTGGTGCGGGCGGCGGGACCACCGGTCTGCTCGGCACGTCGTGCCGCACGGTCAGGTCGGCCAGGTCCTCGGTCCACGTGCGCACCGGCTCGGGCGTCGCGACGTCCTCCGCCTCGGTGACCTGGGGAGCCTCCGGCGCCGGGCGCGGACCGAAGTCCGGGATCGACGTCGGGCCTTCGGGGAACCGTTCGGGCACCTGCCGCCGCACGGCCGCGGTGTGGTCGGGGTCCACGGTGGACTGAGGTGCCCGGGTCGGCACGGCCGCCAGCGCCGCCCGCAGCGCCGTCGCGTCGGGGAACCGGTCCTCGCGCGCCTTGCTCAGGCAGCGCATGATCAGCGCCACGAGCTCCGGCGGCACGTCCCGGCGGGTCAGCGACCGGGGCGGCGACGACTGCACCCGGCCCAGGTAGCCGAGCATGGTGTCCTGCTCGGGCGTGGACGACGCGAACGGCGGTTGGCCGTCGAGCAGGGTGAACAGGGTGGAGCCGAGCGACCACAGGTCGTCCGACGCGGCCGGTCGCTGCCCCTGCACCATCTGCGGCGCGGCGTGCCGGTAGCTGACCAGCTGGAGCGACGCCGAGTGCCCCGCGTCGGCGCCCCGCGCGATGCCGAAGTCGGCCAGCACGTAGGACGTGGGCAGCACCAGGATGTTCTGCGGCTTCACGTCCCGGTGCAGGATGCCCTCGCCGTGCGCGAACGCCAGCGCGTCGGCCACGGCCATGCCCGCCGCGATCACCTCGGACACCGGCAGCGGCCCGCGCTGTCGCAGGCTGTCGTGCAGGGAACCCAGGTCGTAGTACTCCATCACGATGCACGGCCGCCCGGCGATCGAACCGGTGTCCAGCACGGTCACGATGTGCGGGTGCCGGCGGCCCAGCCGGACGGTGATCTCCAGTTCGCGCCGGAACCGGGCGACGGTGTCCGGGTCGGTCACGTCCAGGACCTTCACCGCGACGTCACGGCCCAGGCCGTCCTGGTGCGCCCGGTACACGGTGCCCTCGCCGCCGTGCGCCACGAGCCGGAAGTCGCTGTAGCCGGCCAGGCTGATCGCGGGAGCCGCGCCCGCGGAGGGCTGCGGCGCCCAGGCGTTCAGGTCGTCGGACGCGTCCACCGCCGAATCCTACCGGGCAGCCCGGCACCGGGAGGACACCTCCGAATGGGGGTGGTGCGCCGACTCGTCCCGGTCGACCCTCGGTCGATGAGCTTCCGCGACGCCCGTGACTTCCTGCTTCGCCACGCGACCGACTACGCCGCCGCCCGGGCCGGGTTCCGCTGGCCCGAGCTCGACGAGTTCAACTGGGCGCTGGACTGGTTCGACCCGATCGCCCGGGACAACGACCGGACCGCGCTGTGGATCGTGGAGGAGGACGGCGGCGAGGGCCGCTGGTCGTTCGCGGAACTGTCCCGCCGTTCCAGCCAGGTGGCGAACTGGTTGCGGGACAACGGGGTGCGGCGCGGCGACCGGGTGGTGCTGATGCTGGGCAACCAGGTGGAGCTGTGGGAGACCCTGCTGGCGGCGATGAAGCTCGGCGCGGTGGTCATCCCCGCGACCACCCTGCTCGGCGCGGCGGACCTGCGGGACCGGGTCGAGCGCGGGGGAGCGCGGCACGTCGTGGTGGGCGCGGCGGACGCCTCGAAGTTCGCCGACGTGCCCGGCGACTACACCCGGATCGCGGTCGGCCCACCGGTTCCGGGGTGGCTCGACTACGCGCGGTCGCGGGACGCCTCGGGTGACTTCACGCCCGATGCCGCCACCCGCGGGTCGGACACGCTGCTGCTCTACTTCACCTCCGGCACGACCGCGCGCCCGAAGCTGGTCGAGCACACGCACCTGTCCTACCCGGTCGGCCACCTGTCCACGATGTACTGGATCGGTCTGGAACCGGGCGATGTGCACCTCAACATCTCGTCGCCGGGCTGGGCGAAGCACGCGTGGAGCAACGTCTTCGCGCCGTGGAACGCCGAGGCGACGGTCTTCGTCCACAACTACACCAGGTTCGACGCGGTCCGCCTGATGTCGGAGGTGGATCGTTGCGGCGTGACGAGCTTCTGCGCGCCGCCCACGGTGTGGCGCATGTTGATCCAGGCCGACCTGACGGCGTTGCGCACGCCGCCGCGCAAGGTCGTGGGCGCGGGCGAGCCGCTCAACCCCGAGGTCATCGAGCAGATCCGCGCCGCGTGGGGCGTCACGATCCGGGACGGCTTCGGCCAGACCGAGACGACCGTGCAGATCGCCAACACGCCCGGCCAGGACGTGAAGCCCGGCTCCATGGGCCGCCCCGCACCCGGCTACCCGGTGGTGTTGGTCGACCCGGTCACCGGCGAACCGGGCACCGAGGGGGAGATCTGCCTGGACCTGTCCGACCGCCCGCTCGGCCTGATGGTCGGCTACCACGGCGACGCCGAGCGCACCGCCGAGGTGATGCGCGACGGCTACTACCACACCGGCGACATCGGCTCGGTCGACGAGGACGGCTACCTGACCTACGTCGGGCGCACCGACGACGTGTTCAAGGCGTCGGACTACCGCATCTCGCCGTTCGAGCTGGAGAGCGTGCTGCTGGAGCACGAGGCGGTCGCGGAGGCGGCGGTCGTGCCGTCGCCGGACCCGGTGCGGCTGTCGGTGCCCAAGGCGTACGTGGTGCCGGCGGAAGGTTTCCCGGCCGACGAGGAGACGGCGTTCGCCATCCTGCGGTACGCGCGGGAGAACCTGGCCCCGTACAAGCGGATCCGGCGGCTGGAGTTCACCGACCTGCCGAAGACCATCTCCGGCAAGATCCGCCGGGTCGAGCTGCGGGGCCGGGAGACCGGCGAGCGGCCGGCGGGGGAGTACCGCGAGGAGGACTTCCCGGCCCTGCGCGGCTAGCGCCGAACCTCCGCACCGCCTTCGCCCGGACGGGTGAAACCCGGCAGACCCGGCTCAGTGCCGGACAGGGCGTCCCCAGCGGGTGGTCCGGCCCGCCGGATGCGCTCGGGCGGTGGCCCACCGCCAGTGCTCGGCGAGTCGGTTTTGTCAAGAAACCCTTGGTTACCATGGGCGGATGCTCCGACGCACGTATGACGGCCAGATCTGCTCGGTAGCCCGCACGCTCGAAGTGGTGGGTGAGCGGTGGACGTTGTTGATCGTGCGCGACGCGTTGCTGGGCGTCACCCGATTCGACGGTTTTCTGGGCCGTCTGTCGATCGCCCGCAACGTGCTCAGCGACCGGCTGAGCGGCCTGGTGGAGCACGGCGTGCTGGAGCGGGTGCAGTACCAGGACCGCCCGCCAAGGCACGAGTACCGGCTGACGAACAGGGGTCGTGAGCTGACCACGGTGATCCTGTCGCTGAGGGAGTGGGGCGACCGGCACCTGGCGGGCGAGGCGGGGCCGCCGCAGCTCAGCGAACACGCCGACTGCGGCGGCCGGATCACGACCCGGGTGGTCTGCGAGCGCTGTGCCGAGCAAGTGCCGCCGGGCCGGGTCGTCACCCGTCCCGCCCAGGGGTGAACACCGCCGTGCACACCCCTCGCATCAACCGCTCGACGATCGACGCCGGCACGCCGTCAGGTGACATCCGAAGCGGACTTCACCGACGCATACGCCGGCCATTCAATACTTCTCGCCAGTCATCGCAGTCAAGCGGAAAACGTCATCGATCGGGTGAATTCCGGACTACTGCGGAATACGATCCCGTGGCTTTCGCGCGGGTTCAGCGCACGCCGCGAGGCCGGAACTGGATGCTGATGCGCGGACCCACCGGCTTCGCGGTCTTCGGCACGGTGTGCTCCCACGTCCGCTGGCACGAGCCGCCCATCACGATCAGATCCCCGTGGCCCAGGGCGTACCGGACGGTGGCACCGCCGCCGCGCGGGCGCAGCATCAGGGCTCGGGGTGCGCCCACCGAGACGATCGCGACCATGGTGTCCTCGGTGCTGCCGCGTCCGGTGGTGTCGCCGTGCCACGCCACGCTGTCCCGGCCGTCGCGGTAGTAGCAGAGACCGGCCGTGCGGAACGGCTCGCGCAATTCCCCGGCGTACCACTCGCTCAGCGCCGTGCGGGCCTCGGTCAGCACCGGGTCCGGCAGGGCGGCGTCCTCGCGGTAGAAGCACAGCAGGCGGGGCACGTCGACCACCCGCTCGTACATCTGCCGCCGCTCGGCGTGCCACGGCACGTCCACGACCAGGCGGCGGAACAGTTCGTCGGCGCCGGTCAGCCAACCGGGCAGCACGTCGACCCACGCGCCGTCGCCCAGCTCGGTGCGGCGTACGCCGGTCAGCGGGCGCAGGCCCAGTGGCTCCGCGCCGTCGTCGAACAGCGAGACCTGCATGGTGCCGAGCCTAGACCAAGTCGAACACGTGTTCGACCGCAAGGCTCACTATTCCTTCAGTGCAGACTAAAGATCAAGCGTCGGGCTCCGGCTTCCGCCTTCGCCCACCGGCCCGCACCTGCTTGGACGGGTCGTCCACGGGCTCGGCCACGGCGGCTTGGCCCGCCTCGGCCTTCGCCGTTTGATCGGCGAGCAGGATGGCCGCCAGCTCGTCGTAGATCGGTGTGCCGCTCATAAACCCTCGCTTACCCCTTTCATGGAAAAGTTACACGCGCGTGCGAACGGGGGGACGATCGGGGCCGGCAAACGGATCAACGGCGGTCGGAATTCACCTGCCCGGGTACGGCCGGCGCCGCGCGAGTGCGCCGGGGTCGGGGCGGTGGATCATGGTCGCACCGAGTAGTGGACAGTGGAGCTGTGCGGGCGCCCGGAAGCGGACGTGCCGCTCGGGCGCATCCGCCGACACGGGGCCGTGGTGATCTGACGCACATGTCCCTACTACTTCCGATAGACGGATGTCCTAGTAATCTGGATGCGAGTTCCGCGCTGCCCGAAGGAGCCGTCGTGACTGCCGCAAACCCGCTGCACACCCCCGAGCACCCGGTCCGCTTCGTCACCGCGGCCAGCCTCTTCGACGGCCACGACGCGGCGATCAACATCATGCGGCGCATCCTCCAGGCCCAGGGCGCGGAGGTGATCCACCTCGGCCACAACCGGTCGGTGCGCGAGGTCGTCGCCGCGGCGGTGCAGGAGGACGTGCAGGGCATCGCCATCAGCGCCTACCAGGGCGGCCACGTCGAGTACTTCAGCTACCTGGTGGAGCTGCTCGCCGAGCGCGGCGCGGAGCACATCGAGGTCTTCGGCGGCGGTGGCGGCGTCATCGTGCCCGAGGAGATCGAGCTGCTGCACTCGCGCGGGGTGGCCCGGATCTTCTCGCCGGCGGACGGTCAGGAACTCGGCCTCGCCCGGATGATCAACTCCATGGTGGCGTCCTGCGACCGGGACCTCGCGGCGTCGGCGCCGGCGTCCTGGGACGGGCTGTTCACCGGTGCGGACGATGTGCTGGCCCGGGCCATCACGCTGATCGAGGCCGGGCGGCTGCCCGACGACCTGAGGGACCGGCTGACCGCGGCCGCGCGCCCGGTGCCCGTGCTCGGCATCACCGGCACCGGCGGCTCGGGCAAGTCGTCGCTGACCGACGAGCTGGTCCGCCGCTTCCGGCTGGACCAGGAGGACAAGCTCCGGATCGCGGTGCTGGCGATCGACCCGACCCGCCGGCGGGGCGGCGGTGCGCTGCTCGGCGACCGCATCCGGATGAACTGCCTGGACGGCGACCGGGTGTTCTTCCGCTCGCTGGCCACCCGCCGCGCGGGCAGCGAGGTGCCGGACGGCCTGTCGGACGCGATCCTGGCGTGCAAGGCCGCCGGGTTCGACCTCGTGGTGGTGGAGACGCCCGGTATCGGGCAGGGCGACGCGGCGATCGTGCCGTTCGTGGACTTCTCGCTGTACGTGATGACGCCGGAGTTCGGCGCCGCGTCGCAGCTGGAGAAGATCGACATGCTGGACTTCGCGGACGCGGTGGCGATCAACAAGTTCGAGCGCCGGGGCGCGGAGGACGCCCGCCGGGACGTGGCCCGCCAGCTGGTGCGCAACCGGGAGGCGTTCGGCGTCCCGTGGGAGGACATGCCGGTCTTCGGCACCAGTGCGGCGACGTTCAACGACGACGGTGTGACGGCGCTGTACCAGCACCTGCGCGGCGAGCTGGTGGGGCGCGGGCTGGAGGTGTCGCCGGGGGCGCTGCTCCCGGTGTCGGGCAAGGTCTCCACGTCCGCGTCGACGGTCGTGCCCGCGTCCAGGGCCCGGTACCTCGCGGAGATCGCGGAGACCGTGCGCGGCTACCACCGGGCGACCGAGACCCACGTGGACGCGGTGCGCCGAGCCGCGCACCTGCGTGCCGCGCGGGACGAGCTGGCCGCCGCCGGGCACGACACGGCGGCGATCTCGGAGCTGCTGGCCTCGGCGGACCAGCACGTCGACGGCGTGGCCGCGGAGCTGCTGGCGGCGTGGCCCAAGGTGGTGGAGGACTACACCGGCGACGAGCTGGTGGTCCGGGTGCGGGACCGGGAGATCCACACCCGGCTGACGCGGGAGACGTTGTCGGGCAACAAGGTCCCGCGCGTGTCGCTGCCGCGCTACGACGACGAGGGCACCTTGCTGAGGTTCCTGCGCAAGGAGAACCTGCCCGGCTACTTCCCCTACACGGCGGGTGTCTTCCCGTTCAAGCGGGATGGGGAGGACCCGGCCCGGATGTTCGCGGGCGAGGGCGACGCGTTCCGCACGAACCGCCGTTTCAAGTACCTCTCCCAAGGTTCGGAGGCGACCCGGCTGTCCACCGCGTTCGACTCGGTGACGCTGTACGGCCGCGACCCCGACACCCCGCCGGACGTCTACGGCAAGATCGGCACGTCCGGTGTGTCCATCGCGACCCTGGACGACATGAAGGCGCTCTACGACGGTTTCGACCTGACCGCGCCCACCACGTCGGTGTCGATGACCATCAACGGTCCGGCGCCGACGATCCTGGCGTTCTTCCTGAACACCGTGATCGACCAGCGGATCGACGCGTTCCGGGCGGCGGAGGGGCGTGAGCCCACCGAGGAGGAGGCGCGGGAGCTGCGGGCGTGGGCGCTGGCGAACGTGCGCGGCACGGTGCAGGCCGACATCCTCAAGGAGGACCAGGGGCAGAACACCTGCATCTTCTCCACCGAGTTCTCGCTGCGGATGATGGCCGACATCCAGGAGTGGTTCATCCGGCAGAAGGTGCGCAACTTCTACTCGGTGTCGATCTCCGGCTACCACATCGCCGAGGCGGGCGCGAACCCCATCAGCCAGCTGGCGTTCACGCTGGCCAACGGGTTCACCTACGTCGAGTCGTACCTGGCGCGCGGCATGGACGTGGACGACTTCGCGCCGAACCTGTCGTTCTTCTTCTCCAACGGCATGGACGCCGAGTACAGCGTGATCGGCCGGGTGGCGCGGCGGATCTGGGCGATCGCGATGCGGGAGCGCTACGGCGCCAACGACCGCTCGCAGAAGTTCAAGTACCACGTGCAGACCTCGGGCCGGTCGCTGCACGCGCAGGAGATGGACTTCAACGACATCCGCACCACGCTCCAGGCGTTGTGCGCGTTGTACGACAACTGCAACTCGTTGCACACCAACGCCTACGACGAGGCGATCACCACGCCGACCGAGTCGTCGGTGCGCCGGGCGATGGCCATCCAGCTCATCATCAACAAGGAGTGGGGCCTGTCGTCGAACGAGAACCCGTTGCAGGGTTCGTTCGTCGTCGACGAGCTGACCGACCTGGTCGAGGAAGCCGTGCTGATGGAGTTCGACCGGCTGTCCGAGCGCGGCGGGGTGCTGGGCGCGATGGAGACCGGCTACCAGCGCGGCCGGATCCAGGACGAGTCGATGCTCTACGAGCAGCGCAAGCACGACGGCTCGCTGCCGTTGATCGGCGTGAACACGTTCCTGCCGGACGGCGGCGAGCGCGAGCACGTGACGATCGAGCTGGCGCGGGCGACCGAGGACGAGAAGCGGTCGCAGGTGGAGCGGACGCGGGCGTTCGCGGCGTCGCACGCGTCGGAGGCCGAGCCCGCGCTGCGCCGGCTGAAGGAAGCCGCGCAGTCCGGTGAGAACGTGTTCGCGGTGCTGATGGACGCCGCGCGGGTGTGCACGCTGGGCCAGGTGACGGAGGCGTTCTTCGAGGTCGGCGGCCAGTACCGGCGCAACGTCTGACCTCTGGGCCCCGGTCGGGCCTGGCCCCGCGAGGGTCCGGGCCGGCGGCGCCACTCGCGGCGGGGCGCGGTCGCGGGCCACCATGGGGGCAGCCGGAACCCGAGGAGCCGTGCCGTGCCCCCTGCCTACCAGCCCGATCCCGGACCCCGTGCCCTCGCGCGGCGGCTGGGCGCGCTGGCCACGGCCGGTGTGCCGGTGCGGTGCGGGGTGTGGCTGGGGTTGGCGGAGCCCGGTCCGGGGTCGTCGCGGCTCGCCGAGGTCACGCACGCGGTGGCGCGGCACTTCGCGGACGGCGACGTGGCGGCGTTGCCGCGCTTCAACACCAACCCGTCGCCGGTGACGAGGGTGTTCGCGGCGGCCAGCCACGGCCGGGTGGACGCCCTGGGCCCCGACATGGCCGCGTTCCCGGACGACCTGGCGTCGCCGCTGTGGTGGCGGGTGCTCTCCCGTGCCCGTGCGGAGCTGAGCACCGCCGAGCGTTCCGTCGCGGCGGACGTGCTGCTGCGCCTGGGCTATCAGCGGCACGCGGCCGACGTGCTCGGGATGGCCGACTTCCGGGGGTTCACGCCGGGGTTGGCGGTCAGGCAGCTCGCCGTGCTGTTCTGGTCCCGGCCCTCGTCCCGGGAGGTCGAGGAGCTGGCTCTGCACGGGGCCCGCGACCCCGGCCTCCCCGCCGACGCGCGGCACGCGCTGGCGCTGTTCGTCCTCGTCCGCAACGGCAGGCGGGGCACCGACACCGCGGCCTTGCGGGAAGCCGCCGCGCTGGCCGGGCGGACCGCGCCGGACGACCCGCTGGCACGGCAGGCGCACTACCGCGCGCTGGCGTTCGTCCCGTTCCTCCGGGGCGACCGGACCGCCACCTGGGACCTGCTCGACCGCGCGCTGGACAGCCAGCGCGCCGCGCGACCGGGCACCCCGCTCGACCGGCTCGCCCGGGACGACTACGCCTACCCGCTGCACGAGACCATCGCCCGCACCCACCTGCGGACCGGCGCGCCGGACAAGGCGGTCGACGCGACCGGCGTGCTGGTGGCGCTCAGCCCGAACGACGCCCGCACGTGGTCCATCCGGGGCGACGCGCTGCTGGCCGCGGACCGGCTCGAAGAGGCCGTGCGGGCGTTCGACGCGGGTGTGGCGCTGGGTGGCCTGCCCGCGGCACGGGCCGCGTTCTACCGGGGCTGGGCCCTGGACCGCCTGGGGCGTCGTGCGGACGCCGTCGAGTCCTACCGGCTGTCGTGGCGGATCGACCCGACCGTGCCGGCGGTGGCACGGGCGTCAGGCGTCGGCCCGGGCGAGGTCGCGTAGGGCGACGGCGGCACGTTCCAGGCTGCCCAGCACTCCCGGCGGCAGCTCGTGGTGGCGGCCGACGACCTCCTGCAGCATCACCTGCACCGGCGCGGACTCCTCCGCTTCGGCCACCGCGAGCACCTTGAACGCCGTGCCCGGCGCGAACACCACCCGTTCCTGGAGCAGGCTGCCGAACGAGTCGACCACCTGCACCTGCCGCCCGGTCACCGACCAGACCAGGAACTCCGCCCGCCCGTCCACCGGCAGCACCGGACCGGACACCGTGCTCAGCAGGCCGTGCTCCACCAGCAGGTCACCGGTCCGGAACCGGCGAGCCTCGCCCCAGCACACCGTGACGCCCTGGTACACCGGCAGCCGCCGCAACCCGGACACGACCCCCGCCGCGTACGGCCGCAGCCGGCCCAGCCGACCGGTGCGCAGCGCCTCCACCACGACCTCTTCGTCCTGCTGGAGGCACGCCGACACGGCCGCCAGGTCGGTCACGACGGCCTCGAACGCCTCCGGGTCCTCCGGCCGCTCCTCGATGTGCCGGCACGCCACCGCCGCGTGCTCGCCGTACCGCTCGCCGAGCATCCGGCGCAACGCGTCGCGCTCCTGCTCCGTGCTGCGGTGGCCGGCCGGCACGACCTCGTCGCCCGACTGCTCGCCCCACACCGGCGCGGGCGGCGCGGGCAGCGGGCCGTCCAGGCTCAGCGGCACGGGTTCGTCGGCGGCCGGAGCAACCGGCTCCTCCTCGGCCACCGGGGGCCGGGGCAGCGGGGTCGGGTCGCAGAACACCACCTTGAGCAGTCGGCGCACCTCCGGCTCCAGGCGTTCCACCAGGGACGCGCCCGCCACCGCCACCGCGCCCGCGGTGGTCTTGCCGGGCGAGCCGACGGTCAGCCGCGCCCACTCCGGGTCCACCGGCAGGGCACGCACCTCCGGCCCGTTGTCCTCGGCGTCGCGCACCCACAGCCCGGACGGCACGACCTCCAGCACCACGCCACCGCCCAGGTCGAACACCCCCGGCCCGCGCTCCACCAGGCCCGGCACCGGCACCCGGTAGCCGGACACGACGGGCACCCCGCCCGGCGCGTAGCCGACCTCCGTCACGTACGGGCGCCACGTCTGCTGGCCGCGCGGGTTGACCGCGACCACCGCCGCGCCGGTGCGCACCGACCCCACCGGCAGCCCGGTGTACAGCGCGATCGGCTCGCCGAGCTGGTCGGCCACCGCCTGGCCCTGGTGCTCGCCGCCGTACCAGACCAGCCGCACCCGCGACCGGGCCGCCGAGGACAGCCCGCCGAGCAGCCGGCACACCTCGTCGGTCGGGATCTGCGGCTGACCCGGACCGCCGACCACGACGGTCAGCACGTTGTCCCGGCACGGCAGTCCGACCACCGGCCGGGCGTCCGGCGCGGCCGGGTCGAACGGCACCCGCCGGCCGCGCAGCCACAGCCCCGCCGGGATCGGTTCGGAGATGCCCACCTCGCCGGTCGGCCACGGCGAGTTCGGGTCCACCGCCTCCCACTGCGGCACCGGGTACCGCCGCCCCAGCGGCATCGGCGACGCGCCGGGCAGGAACCGCAGCCAGCACCCGTACCCGCCGTTGCCGTTGCCCACCACGAACGCCGCACCCGGCACGGTGGTCACCGCGCCGTCCGCCGCGACCACCTCGGTCTGCAACTGCTCGGACAGCCACTGGGCGGGCGCGGTGGGCCGCATGGTGCCCGCGTGCGAGGTCATCAGCCGGACCGGTCCGCGGCCCTGGAGCGCCGCCGCCACCGCCGGCCAGGACGCGGCGTCGTCACCGGGCGGGAAGTCCACCACGACCACCGTCCGCCCGCGGTCCACCGGCAGCCCGCGGGCCAGGTTCGTGGCCGCCTGACCGGGCCCGGAGGGCGGTGCGACGACCAGGGTGGCACCCGCGAAGGACGCCGAGAACCGGGGCGGGGCGGGCGTGGGCTCGCGTTCGACCACGGGGGGCTCGGCGGGTGCCGTCACCACAGGCTCCTTCGGCACGGCAGCAGCACGTCGGAACATCAAGGCGCCCGATCACCTCCAGGCACGACTGCGCGGATCGTCCGCACTCTACGCGAACCAGGGGTGGGTACGGCCAGCTACGACCGAGCCGCCCGAGGGTTACGGGCCGGTTGTGTGGCACCCGCCACCCCGTGCCGGAACCCCGCTCCCGGACCGTCTCCCGCACCCTCCCGGACCGTCTCCCGCACCCCTTCGGACCCGTTTCCCGGACCCTCCCGAACCCGCGCACCGCCCGCCACCGACCTTCGAAACGCCCCTTCGGGACCTCGCGCGGCCCGCCGCGGACAGGGGCGGGCCGATCGCCGCCACCTCAGTCCAGAGTGGACTCCCGTGCCCGCCGGGAGGCGCGCAGTGAAGCCCCGACGAGGACACCGAACGCCACGTGGTCCGCCCACTGCGGTCCGCGCGGCAGGGCGCGCACCGCCGGGTAGCGCCGTCCGACGACCTCCAGGTCCACCGCCGCGACGAGCGCACCCGCCAGCGCGCCACCCGCCACACCCAGCGGACGCCGCCGGTCCACGGCCGCCAGCACGGCCGTCCAGAACACCGACACACCCACGTGGGCCAGAACACCGCGCGCCACACCCGGCCGGCCCAGCAGCGTCCCGGCGGCCTTCGTCGCGGCCAGTGCGTCACGGCCGGTCAACAGCGCGTGTACGGTCGACGGCACGCCACCGAAAATCGCGGCGCCCATCCAGGTCCGAAGCAGCCCCATGACGTGATTCTCCGTCGTGTGGGCGCAGAATTGTCGGACCCGGAAGTTACCCTCCACTACCGTGAACCGCTCGACGCACATCAAGACCTGGGGAGACCGACCCGGTGACCGCTGAGATCCTGTACGGGGCCGACGACCTGACCCACCTGGAAGGTCTGGAAGCGGTTCGCAAGCGCCCCGGCATGTACATCGGGTCCACCGACAGCAGGGGGATCAACCACCTGTTCACCGAGGTGGTCGACAACTCCACCGACGAGGGCGTGGCCGGGCACGCGACGAAGATCGTGGTCACCTTGCACGCCGACGGCAGCGTCCAGGTCGACGACGACGGCCGGGGCATCCCGACCGGCACGCACGCCAAGTCCGGCCTGTCCGGCGTCGAGCTGGTGCTCACCCGGCTGCACGCGGGCGGCAAGTTCGGCGGCTCCGGCTACAAGACCTCCGGCGGCCTGCACGGCGTCGGCGCGTCCGCGGTCAACGCGCTGTCCCACAGGTTCGACGTGGTGGTGCTGCGCGAGGGCAAGAAGCACGAGATGTCGTTCGCGCACGGCGTGCCCGGCACGTTCGACGGCCCCGGCCCGAACGCGGCGTTCACCCGCGAGTCCGGCCTGCGCGTCACCGGCCGCACCAAGCGCACCGGCACCTCCATCCGGTACTGGTACGACGCCCGGTACTTCGAGAACGGCGCGAAGCTCGACGTCGAAGCGGTCCGCGCGAAGCTGCGCAACACCGCGTTCCTGGTCCCCGGCGTCACCTACACCCTGCGCGACGCCACCGAGGGCGCGATCGTCGAGGAGACGTTCCACTACCCCGGCGGCCTGTCCGACATGGTGGACTTCCTGGCCCCGTCCGACGAGAAGCCGGTGACCGGCACGCTGCTGATCAACGGCACCGGCGTCTACCACGAGAACGCCGCCGACGAGAACGGCGTGATGCGCTCCAAGGTCGAGCGCCAGGCCGAGGTCGAGATCGCCCTGCGGTGGGGCACCGGCTACGAGCGCACCGTCGAGTGCTTCACCAACACCATCCGCAACGTGCACGGCGGCACCCACCGCCGCGGCTTCGAACGCGCGATGGTCAAGGCCGTGCAGGAGGCCATCGGCAGGTCCCGGGGCCTGCTCAAGCCCAAGGAAGACCCGCCCACCCTGGAAGACGTGCTGGAGGGCATGACGGCGGTGGTGCACGTCCGCATCCCCGAACCGCAGTTCACCTCCCAGACCAAGGACGAGCTGTCCACCGCCGGCATCACGAAGGTGACGCTCGGCGTCGTCGAGAAGCACATCAAGGCGTGGACCGAGGACCGCCGCACCAAGGCCGAGGCGAAGACCGTCCTGCAGAAGGTCGTCGACGCCTCCCGCGTCCGCCTGACGCAGAAGCAGCAGAAGGACGCCGCCCGCCGCAAGACGGCCCTCGAAGGCGCGGCCATGCCCGCCAAGCTGGTGGACTGCCGCTCCACCGGCGTGGCCCGCAGCGAGCTGTTCCTGGTGGAGGGCGACAGCGCCCTCGGCTCGGCGCGGATGGCCCGGGTCTCGGAGTACCAGGCCCTGCTGCCGCTGCGCGGCAAGATCCTCAACGTGCAGAAGGCCGGCCTCGCCGACACCCTGCGCAACGTCGAGATCGCCTCCATCGTGCAGGTCCTCGGCGCGGGCACCGGCCGCACGTTCGACCTGCCCGCGATGCGGTACGGCCGGGTGATCCTGATGGCCGACGCGGACGTCGACGGCTCGCACATCCGGACGCTGCTGATCACGCTGTTCGCCAAGTACATGCGGCCGGTGATCGAGGACGGCCGGCTGTACGCCGCGATGCCCCCGCTGCACAAGGTGGTGACCAAGGGCCGCAACCCGGAGACCCACTTCACCTTCACGCAGCGGGAGATGGAGCAGACCGTCGCCCGGCTGGAGAAGGCCGGCAAGACGATCGTCAAGCCGGTGCCCCGGTTCAAGGGCCTCGGCGAGATGGACGCGGACGAGTTGTGGGAGACCACCATGAACCCCGCCACCCGTTCCGTCCGCCGCATCACCATGCACGACGCGGAAGCCGCGGAGGCCGCGTTGGAGCTGCTGATGGGGGAGAAGGTGGAGCCGCGCCGGGCGTGGCTCGTCGAGTCGGCCGCACGGGTCGACCAGTCCGCGATCGACGTCTGACGCAGGAGAAACAGTGGCTCGCCGCAAGACCCCCACGACCAGGGTCGACCCGTCCGCCTTCGACCGCGCGGGCGCGCAGGTGTTCGACAACTCGCTGACCGACGAGATGGAGGACTCGTACCTGGAGTACGCGTACTCGGTCATCCACTCGCGGGCGCTGCCGGACGCGCGGGACGGCCTCAAGCCGGTGCACCGCCGCATCCTGTTCTCGATGAACGAGCAGGGCTACCGGCCGACCAGCCCGTACGTCAAGTCCTCCCGCGTGGTCGGCGACTGCTTCGTGCGCGGCGCCCTGGTCTCCACCCCGGAGGGCCTGCGCCCGATCGAGGAGATCGAGGTCGGCGACCACGTGCTGGACCACGGCGGCCGGCCGGTCCGGGTGGTGGAGGCCTACCGGAACCCGGCCTCCGAACTGGTCCGGGTCACCTGGGCGAACGGCGACACCGTGCTGGTCACGCCCGGCCAGCGGTTCCGCACCGCCGACGGCGAGTGGACCGACGCCCGCGACCTGACCGGCCACCACACCGTCGGCTACGGCGCGGACCGGCACGCGGTGCTGGTCGCGGACGGCGGCGACGTGGCGGCGTACGTGCTGGGACTGGTCGCGGCCCGCGGCGTGGTCGACGGCCGGCGCGTGCACCTGACCATGACCCGCGCCGAACCGGTGGACACCGCGCACGGCTGGGCGATCAGCCGCGAGCTGACCGTGTCGCGCGACAAGTACGAGGGCGAGGACGGCGTGGACCGCCACGTCCTCACGTTCGAGCCGGACGACGCGCTGCTCACCGCCGTGCTGCGCACCCCGTCTGCCGTGCTGGCCGACCGCAGCCGCTGGACGCCGTTCCTGGCGGGCCTGTTCGACGCGTCCGGCCACGTCCACGACGGCCGGGAGATCGGCTTCACGGACACCGGCGACCACGTCTACGCGATGCTGGCCGACGCGGGCATCCGCGCCGAACGCGCCCCCGACGGCCTGTGGATCGCCGGCCGCCACGCGTCCGCGCTGGCCACCGCCCTGCTGCGCTGGGCGAAGACCGGCCACGACGCCCTGGTCGACGTCATCCGCACGGCCCGTACCGCCGACCGCCCGGACGCGATGTCGCTGTCCGAGGTCGTCGCCGTGCAGCCGGCCGCGCCGGACACCACCTACGACATCCAGGTGGACACCGACGAGCACGCGTTCGTGGTCGCGGGTCAGGTCGTGCACAACTGCATGGGCAAGTACCACCCGCACGGCGACACCGCCATCTACGACGCGATGGTCCGCCTGGCCCAGGACTTCTCCCTCAACACCCCGCTGGTCGACGGGCACGGCAACTTCGGATCCCCGGACGACGGACCGGCCGCCTCGCGCTACTGCGTCGTCGGTGACACCCGGATCCGCCTGGCCGACGGGTCGAGTCCGCGCATCGACGAGCTGGTGGACCTACCCGCCGATGCCGAGGCCGACGCCGATTTCGAGGTGTTGGACAAGGACGGCAAGGCGGTCCGGGTCGACAAGGTCTTCAACTCCGGCGTGCACCCGACGATCCGCATGACGACGAAGTCGGGCTTCTCGCTGCGCGGCAGCGAGAACCACCTGGTGCTGTGCCTGGAAGCCCCGATGGGGGTGCCGCTGTTCCAGTGGCGGCGGCTGGACGGGCTCCAGCCGGGTGCGGTCGTCGCGGTAGCCCGGAACGCCTGGTCACAGGTGGTGCCGACGGCGCGCGAGCACATGCTCGGTGTGCTGGGCGGCGCGTGGGTCTCCGAGGGGTTCGCCGGCGAGTCGCGAGCCGGGTTCAACAACACCGACGAGCACTTCTTCAACGAGGTCGTCCACGCCTACGACCAGGTCGTGGGTGGCCGGCGCTACCTGGCGGAGCGGCACACGAGGCGGGACCGGGAGCTCGTCCACGAACTGGACGTGCAAGAGCACGCAGGCGGCATGGCCGCGTTCCGCGCGAGCCCGCTCGCGGAGTTGATCGGTCACCAGTCCAGGTCGAAGTTCGTCCCCGAGTTCGTCTGGAAGGGCGGCTGGGGCGTCAAGCGGGCCTTCCTCATGGCCGCGTTCGAAGGCGACGGCGGCTGCCGTGCGGCCGACAACGGCTTCACGATCCAGTACTCGACCTACAGTGCCGTCCTGGCCGAGCAGATGCAGGAGCTGCTGGCCGAGTTCGGTGTCATCGCCGGACGGAAGCAGTACCGGCGGCCCAACGGATCGGTGGAACACCGGCTCGTCGTGTCCGGGCTGCGCAACGTCCGGGCGTTCGCCGAGCGGGTCGGATTCCTGAAGACGAAGCAGGCGAGGTTGAGCGCGCTGCTCGGCCACTCGCCACTGCGCCCACACCGGTTGAGCTCGGACCACGTGCCGTTCGTCGCCGACTACGTCCGCCGGGCGCTCGACTTCGACCGCCGCGGCAGCGGCCGGAAGTGGCTCACCACCCACAACTTCGACCGCGTGGAACGGTGGGAGTCGGAGCGCCTGCGGATCATCGACCGCATCAAGGACACCGAGGTGCTCGCGACGATCCTGCCGATCATGGACTCCGGGTACCGCTTCGAGACCGTGGCCTCGGTCGAGGCGGCCGAGCCCGCGCAGGTGTACTCCGTCCGTGTCCAGTCGGAGGACCACTCGTTCCTGGCTGGCGGGTTCGTCAACCACAACACCGAAGCCCGCATGTCGCCGGCCGCGATGCTGCTGGTCGGCGAGCTGGACGAGGACACCGTCGACTTCCGCCCGAACTACGACGGCTCCCTCCAGGAGCCCTCGGTGCTGCCCGCCGCGTTCCCGAACCTGCTGGTCAACGGCACGTCCGGGATCGCGGTCGGGATGGCGACGAACATGATCCCGCACAACCTGGGCGAGGTGGTGGCCGCCGCGCGCTGGTTGGTCACCCACCCGGACGCGTCGCTGGACAAGCTGATGGAGTTCATCCCCGGCCCGGACCTGCCGACCGGCGGGGTGCTGCTGGGGCTGGACGAGGTGCGCAAGGCCTACGAGACCGGCCGCGGTGTGGTGCGGATGCGGGCGAAGGTGGAGACCGGACCGCTGGAGGGCAGCCGGGGCCGGCAGGCGATCACGGTGACCGAGCTGCCCTACGGCGTCGGGCCGGAGAAGATCATCGAGAAGATCACCGACGAGGTCACCAAGTCCAAGCGGCTGACCGGCATCGCCGACGTCAAGGACCTGACCGACCGCGAGAACGGCACGCGGGTGGTGATCGAGTGCAAGGTCGGGGTGAACCCGCAGGCGCTCCTGGCCGACCTGTACCGGCTGACCCCGATGGAGCAGTCGTTCGGCATCAACAACCTGGTGCTGGTCGAGGGCCAGCCGCGCACGTTGGGCCTCAAGGCGCTGCTGGAGGTGTTCCTGGCGCACCGGTACGACGTGGTCACCCGCCGCACGCGGTACCGCCGCCGCAAGCGCGAGGACCGGCTGCACCTGGTCGAGGGCCTGCTCAAGGCGCTGCTCGACATCGACAAGGTGATCAAGCTGATCCGGGGCAGCGAGAACGCCCAGGCCGCGAAGGAAGGCCTGATGAAGGCGTTCAAGCTCTCGGAGATCCAGGCGACCTACATCCTGGACACGCCGCTGCGCCGGCTCACCCGGTACGACGCGATCGAGCTGGAGGCCGAGCAGGAGCGGCTGCGCAACGAGATCGCCGAGCTGTCCAAGATCCTGGACGACGAGCGCGAGCTGAAGAAGGTGGTGTCCGCCGAGCTGGCGAAGGTGGCCAAGGAGCTCCAGTACGAGCGCCGCACCGTGCTGCTCGACGGCGACCTGAAGGAGGTGCTGGCCGCGTCCAAGCCGGCCGGGCCGCTGGAGGTCGCGGACGACCCGTGCCAGGTGGTGCTGTCCGCGACGGGGCTGGTGGCGCGCACCGCCGCCGAGTCGGAGGAGGCTTCGGAGGCGCGCAGGCGCAACGGCCGCATCAAGCACGACGCGGTGGCGGCCGTCGTCCACACGACGGCGCGCGGTCAGGTGCTGCTGGTGACCAACCGGGGGCGGGCGTTCAAGACCGACGTGCTGCCGCTGCCGGTGCTGCCGGAGCAGAGCGGCACGGTGTCGTTGAGCGGAGGCATGGCGGCGAGCGAGCTGGTGGACCTGGAGAAGGGCGAGAAGGTCATCGGCATCGCGCCGCTGTCCGACACCGGGTCGCCGGGCCTGGCGCTGGGCACCCGGCAGGGCGTGGTGAAGGTGTGCGCGCCGGAGTGGCCGGTGCGGTCGGACGAGTTCGAGGTGATCAGCCTCAAGGACGGTGACGAGCTGGTCGGCGCGACCTGGCTGGGCAGCGCGGAGGAGACGCTGGTCTTCGTGTCGTCGGAGGCTTCGCTGCTGCGCTACAGCGCTGCGCTGGTGCGCCCGCAGGGCTTGAAGGGCGGCGGCATGGCGGGCATCAACCTGCCGGGTGACGCGCGGGTGGTGTTCTTCGGCGCGGTGCGGACCGACGACGACGAGCACGGCGAGCCGATGGTCGTCACGTCCACCGGCCAGAGCGTGAAGGTGACACCGTTCGCGGAGTACCCGGCGAAGGGCCGGGCGACCGGCGGCGTGCGGGCGCACCGGTTCCTGAAGGGCGAGAGCGGCCTGGTGCTGGCGTGGGTCGGTCCGCGGCCGGCCGGTGCGGCGGACAACGGTGCGCCGGTGGAGCTGCCCGCGGTGGAGAACCGCCGGGACGGCTCCGGGCACGCGCACCCCGGTCCGGACGTGGTGGGGCACCTCGTCGAACGGAGCTGAGGACCGCACCGGTCGATGTCCGAAGGCGAGCCCGCCTTCTGCCCGCCCGCCTCCTGGACCGTGGAAGCGTTGCGGCAGGCCGGTTTCCGCACGCCGAAGTGGTGTGGCGGCGGGGCGACAGCGCTGTGGTGGTCGCCCCGCCGCTGAACCGCGCCCGGCGAGGGCCTGCACGACCCGTTCGCCGCCGACACCGAACGGCTCGCCCGTCACACTGGGGCGGCTCGGCGGGTGGCCCGCCGACCCGGTACTGCGGCAACCTGGCCTTCCCGGCCCGCGCACGGCGACTGCGGCCGATCTGAAAGCCGCCGGAATCCGCCATTTCGGCTCGCCCAACCTGCCGTTCTTCGCGCGATCGAAACACGGCGCCGTGGGTTTCCCGTATCAGCCGTGCAGCGACGATGTGCCGATCGCGTGGGCACCGGGCGAGGAATCGGGTGAAATATGCCTCTTGCCGGCTTCGAGGGTCTATCTGAACTGCCACTCGGGCGAGCGCAGAGCCGTGGCCGGCTCGACCCGCAGGGTGCAGGAGGACCTGTTGCACCGCTCCGCCCGTCCGGAGCGGATGACGACAGTCCACCCGGGAGGGAATCTCGCCGATCCGCGGAAAGCCTGGCGGGCAATGGATCGCGACCGCCGACCTGACCACCGAGGGGCGTCGCCGAAGCGGGCCTGCGCGTGGTGCGGGGTGCGCTACCGGTCTGATGCCCAACGCGGCGGCGGCGTTCCGCTACCCCGGTGTCCCTCGCTGGGGTGACACCGCCTCCCTCTCCTCGACCCGCGCCGTTCCCGTGATCGCTCTCCCGAAGCCCGGCAGACCGTCGACGCCGCCGGTGGACCCGCCGGTCGCGCTACCCCTATCGGCCGTTGAGCCGACAGGACCTCAGCGCCCTGCTCCACTATTCGGACGGTTCGCCCGCCGCGCCCGCACCGTGACCGTCCTAATCGGAACTCCGCTGCCGGGCCGTCGCCGGGTTCCACGACGACCCGGTAAAGCCCTTGTCAGGGGCGGAGAACGGGATGTCCCACCGGCCTTTTCGTGGTCGGCCAGTCGGCCCCGACCGGCATCCGGGCACAGAAAGTGGTCATCAGGCCATTCCCCCGGAACCGTTCGCGCAATACCGTTGTGCGGGCAGCAAGGGGGAGTTGCTATGGACACAGCGAGAACGGACACATTCGCCGGGGCCTTACGGGCCGCCATCGCGGAGCGCGGACTGGGACTGGAGCGCATCCGGGAGCACCTGGCGCAACACGGCGTGAAGGTCAGCCTGGCGACCTTGAGCTACTGGCAGTCCGGGCGCAGCCGCCCGGAACGCCGGTCGTCACTGGCCGCCATCGGCCACTTGGAGGAGATACTGGCCCTACCCGACGGATACCTGGCGAGCCTGCTGGGACCGCCCCGGCCGCGCGGCCGGTGGCTCAAGCGGGTGCCCGCCCAGCCGATGCCGATCAGCGCCCTGTGGCCGGAACCGGACCAGGTCGACTGGGCCGTCCGGCAGGTGGACACCAGCTGGGACGGCCGGCTGACCCGGCTGAGCCAACACGACTTCGTCACCGTGGGGCCGGACCGGGGCGAACGCGCCATCCGCTCCCGGCACGTGCTGCGGGCGGAGGCAGACGGCGCGGACCGCTGGGTGGTCATCGCGCAGGTCGACCAGCCGGACCGGCAGCTGCCGGTGCTCAGGCCGTTGCGGCACTGCACGGTGGGCCGGCTGGTCGCCCACCCCGAAGCCGGCCTGGTGGTGGCGGAACTGCTGTTCGACCGGACTCTGTGCCGGGGCGACAGCATCGTGATCGAGCACGAACTGGTGAACCGGCCGCCGTACCCGCCGGCCACCGACTGCGGCCGGAAGTTCCGGCTGCCGGTGCGGGAATACGTGCTGGAAATCGCGTTCGACCCATCGGTGCGCCCGGTGGAATGCGTTCAGTACCGCCGGTCAGACGGGCAGGGAGAAACCGTCCGCCCGGTCGAGGTGGACACCGGCGGTGCATTGTTGGGCGTGGCGCTCGACATCGGTCCGGGCAGTTACGGATTCCGCTGGAAATGGCCTGACGGGCGCTGACGGACCTCGCCGCACGGCGCAGGGTCGGGGTCGCCCAGGCCAGGGCGACCCCGACCGGCAGCAGCGCGACACCCGGCGGCGAGGCCGGCCCGCGGACCGGCGAGCACCGCCGCCGAACCGGCCGGCGCCGCGGCGACCGGCGTCAGCGCGCGGACGACCGGTGCTGCCCCGGAAAGCGCAGCCCGGAGCCGATGTCGCCGGCCAGCGTCGGTGTGCGGTGTGGACAGTGCACTGTGGATGGAGCGGATCAGCATGGCCGAGCCGGCGGCGGTGACCACGTTGACCGCCAACAGGTTCGCCGGGGCGACGGTCGCCTCGCCATGCGATTGGACATCACGTTCAGACGACAACCGGTCGGACGGCCTCCGGTGACCTGTGTCACCCACCTCGGCGTGGTCCGTGCCACCCGGCGACGGCGGAATAGCGGCGGACCGGGTACCGTTCTGATAGTTGACAGTTCAATTACCTGGTGGGCCAGCCACCGGACCCGAGGAGCGGCCATGCAGTTCGGTGTCTTCACCGTCGGCGACGTGACGCCCGACCCCACGACGGGCCGGACGCCGACCGAGGCCGAGCGCATCAAGGCCATGGTGGCGATCGCGCTGAAGGCCGAGGAGGTCGGCCTGGACGTGTTCGCCACCGGCGAGCACCACAATCCGCCGTTCGTGCCGTCCTCGCCCACCACCATGCTCGGCTACATCGCCGCGCGCACCGAGCGGTTGGTCCTGTCCACCGCCACCACGCTGATCACCACGAACGACCCGGTGAAGATCGCCGAGGACTTCGCGATGCTCCAGCACCTGGCGGACGGCCGGGTCGACCTGATGATGGGGCGCGGCAACACCGGGCCGGTGTACCCGTGGTTCGGCAAGGACATCCGCGACGGCATCGACCTGGCCATCGAGAACTACCACCTGCTGCACCGGTTGTGGCGGGAGGACGTGGTGGACTGGGAGGGCAGGCACCGCACGCCGTTGCAGTCCTTCACCTCGACGCCCAGGCCGCTGGACGGCGTGCCGCCGTTCGTCTGGCACGGCTCGATCCGCAGCCCGGAGATCGCCGAGCAGGCCGCCTACTACGGCGACGGCTTCTTCGCGAACAACATCTTCTGGCCCAAGGAGCACTTCATCCGGCTGATCAACCTGTACCGGGAGCGCTACGAGCACTACGGGCACGGGTCCGCCGGGCAGGCCGTCGTCGGCCTCGGCGGTCAGGTCTTCATGCGCCGCAACTCGCAGGACGCGGTGCGCGAGTTCCGCCCGTACTTCGACAACGCGCCGGTCTACGGCCACGGCCCGTCCCTGGAGGACTTCACCTCGCAGACGCCGCTGACCGTGGGCAGCCCGCAGGAGGTCGTCGAGAAGACGCTGTCGTTCCGGCAGCACTTCGGCGACTACCAGCGCCAGCTGTTCCTGGTGGACCACGCCGGCCTGCCGCTGAAGACGGTGCTGGAGCAGCTGGACCTGCTCGGCGAGATCGTGCCGGTGCTGCGCCGCGAGTTCGCGGCCGGCCGCCCGGCCGAGGTGCCGGACGCCCCGACGCACGCCTCGCTGCGGCAGGCCGCCGCGCAGCGGAAGGCCGAGGTCCGATGACCACGATCGCCGTGGTGTCGGCCGGGTTGAGCGAGCCGTCGTCCAGCCACCTGCTGGCCGACCGGCTCGCCGCCGGGGTCGGCGCCGTGCTGCCGGTGGAGGTGCGGACGGTGCACCTGCGCGATGTCGCGCGGGACGTGGCCGACAACCTCGTGACCGGGTTCCCGAGCGCCCGGTTGAAGGCCGTGGTGGACGACGTCGTGGGAGCCGACGGGCTGATCGCGGTGACACCGACCTTCAACGCCTCGTACAGCGGGCTGTTCAAGTCCTTCGTCGACGTGCTGGAGCCGGAGTCGTTGGCGGGCAAGCCGGTGCTGATCGGTGCGACGGGCGGGACGGAGCGGCACTCCCTCGTGCTCGACTACGCCCTGCGGCCCTTGTTCGCCTACCTGAAGGCGGACGTCGTCCCGACCGGCGTGTACGCGGCGTCTTCGGACTGGGGTTCGCCCCAGGGGCTGTCGGACCGGATCGACCGTGCGTCCGCCGAGCTGGCGGGGCTGCTCGCGGGCCGTGCACCGGCCGCGCCAGTCGACAAGTTCGCCGACGTGGTGCCGTTCGACCAGCTGCTGGCCGGCAAGCGGCACAGCTGAGAGCCGGCAGGGCGAGTTCGACCACGCACCCGCGCTATCGGGTGGTCGGACCGTCCTGTCGCGTCATATGGTCCGGATCATGACGGCTGTCGCCCCCGCGTCCCTCCGACTCGCCACGCGCAACGCCGAGGTCCTCCTGGCCGCGCTCGCCCGCACCCGTGGTCAGGAGCTGGTCCGGAGGCCGGGTTTCGTCGCGATGAACGGCCCGGGGTTGCTGCGGGTGCTGCTCCTCGGCCCGGACCCGGCGGCGGACGACGTCGCCGAGATCTCCCGGCTGGTGGCCGAGGCCGAGGGCCGGACCACGGTCGAAGACCCGTTCGGCACCGTTGACGGCACCCCGTGGCCGCTCGTGCCACGGCAGTTGCCGGTGATGATCCGGCAGCCCTCCCCGTTGCCCGATCCGGAGCTGGACGTCACGCGCGTCACCACCGCCGAAGAACTCGCCGTCGCGGAACGAACGGTGCTCGACGGCTTCCCGCTGCCGGGCTTCGCCCCGGGCGAGGCGTTCCCACCCGCGTTGTTCGAGGACGACACCGCCCGGATGCACATCGCCCGCCGCGACGGCGCGGTGGCGGGTGCGTGTGTGACCGTCCTGGACGAGTCGGCCGCCGGCGTGTACTGGGTGACCACCCTGCCCGAGCACCGATCGCGCGGCGTCGGCCGGGCGTTGATGCACCAGGTGCTCAACGAGGTCACCGACAGGCCGATGACGCTGTCCGCCGCCGTGGCGGGCAAGCCGCTGTACGACTCGCTCGGCTTCGCCACCACCGCCGTCGCGACTTGGTGGTCGACCCCGGCCTGAGGTCGCCGGGCAAGTCGACGCGAAGGCGTCGGATCCGGTGCCGGTCCGGCCGGCGGTAAGCGTCGAGCAGCTCGTGCGCGTCCTCTCGTTCGAATAGCGGCGAATAGTCCGAAGTGTTTTCGGATCCGCCGAGCCGGTGCCGTCGGGACAATTCCGGCGGCCGGCCGCGAATCCGGGCGCGTCGCACCGGAAAGGCCCTGTCTTCGCCGTCCGACGGGCCCGTGCGACACGCCGGCGGATCGGTGCGGGTGGCCGCGGATGTCGGACGACCGGCCCCGTTCCAATACGTGGGACACGAGGTCGGCCCCAGGTCAGGGCATCCGGGGACGGTGTGGGAGACTTCGCGGCATGGCTCCTCTTCGCTTCGCCCTGCCCAACAAGGGCTCGTTGAGTGCTCCCGCGGCGCAAATGCTGTCCGAAGCGGGGTACCGGGTCCATCGGTCCGGGCGCGAGCTGATCGTGGCCGACCCGGCGAATGATGTGCAGTTCTTTTTCCTGCGCCCGCGGGACATCGCGGTGTACGTCGGTGAAGGCTCGTTGGACGTCGGCATCACCGGTCGGGATCTGCTGCTCGATTCCACCGTGTCCGCGAAGGAAATCCTCCCGTTGGGCTTCGGCAAGGCGTCGTTCTACTTCGCCTCCAAGCCCGGTGGCATCACCGACGCGGCGGGGCTGGAGGGCACCCGCATCGCCACCAGCTACCCGAACCTGGTGGAGAACCACCTGTCCGAGCACGGCATCAAGGCCAAGCTCGTGCGGCTGGACGGGGCGGTCGAGACGGCCGTGGAACTGGGCGTGGCGGACGCCATCGCGGACGTGGTGGAAACCGGGATCACGCTGAAGACGTCGGGGCTGGAGACGTTCGGCAAGCCGATCCTGAAGTCCGAGGCCGTGCTGATCCAGGGTGACACGGTGGAGGAGACCCCGGCCGCGGTCCGCTCGGTCGAGATCCTGCACCGGCGGTTGCAGGGCGTGCTGATCGCCCGCCGGTACGTGATCCTGGACTTCGACTGCCCGACATCCGCGCAGGAAGAGGCCTTCCGGCTGGTGCCGGGCATCGAGTCGCCCACGGTGTCGCCGCTGGCCCGGGAGGGCTGGGTGGCCGTCCGGTCCCTGGTGCCCAGGGACGACGCGCCGTTCATCATGGACGAGCTGTGGCGGGTGGGGGCGCGCGCCATCCTGGTGAGCTCGCTGGACACCTGCCGGATCTGACCTCCGCCGATCTTCGGGGCGGCTCGCCGGGAAGACCCGGTGAGCCGCCCTTTTTGCCGTGGGCACGACCGCACGCACCGCGACTCGCGGGTCGGCCGCCCGCACCCCCGCTAGATCCGGCCTAGCGGCCGACTGGCAGCCCTCTCGCGCCTAAGAGGTGTGAGGGGGTGTCGGATGGAACAGTTGCGGATCGCCGTGATCGTCGGCAGCACCCGCCAAGGCCGGGTCGGGGACGGGGTCGGGCGGTGGGTCGCCGAGGTGGCCGGGGCGCGACCGGACACCGAGGTCGGGTTGGTGGACCTGGGGGACTACGACTTCCCGCCGTGCTACCCGGACCAGCCGACGGCCGCGATGCGCCGGTTCGTCGCCCGGATCGGGTGGGCCGACGGGTTCGTCGTGGTCACGCCCGAGTACAACCGCAGCTTCCCCGCCTCGCTCAAGCAGGCGATCGACTACGCCTACGACGAGTGGCACGCCAAACCCGCCGGGTTCGTCTCCTACGGCTACCGCTCCGAGGGGATCTACGCGGTCGAGCAGCTCCGGACGGTTTTCACCGAACTGCACGTCATGACGATGCGCAACGGCGTGGGCGTCAACCTGCTCGACGACGACCCGCTGGACACCGAGCGCCGTCGGCAGGCGGCCACCGCGATGCTCGACCAGCTGACCTGGTGGGCGGCCGCGTTGCGCGATGCGCGACGCGAACGGCCCTACGTCTCGTGAGAAAGGAAGAACCCAAGTGAACGCGATCGAAACGTCGGGACTGGTGAAGATCTTCGGCGACACCCGCGCGGTGGACGGTGTCGACCTCGCCGTGCCCGCCGGGACCGTGTACGGACTGCTCGGGCCCAACGGCGCGGGCAAGACGACCACGGTCAAGATGCTGGCCACACTGCTGCGACCCGACGACGGGCAGGCGCTGGTGTTCGGTCACGACGTGCGCGCCGACCCGGACGCCGTGCGCCGACTGGTCAGCCTCACCGGTCAGTACGCGTCCGTCGACGAGGACCTGACCGGCACCGAGAACCTGGTGCTGCTCGGCAGGCTCACCGGCCACTCCCGCGCGCACGCCAAGGAGCGCGCGGCCCAGCTGCTGGACGCGTTCGGGCTGACCGAGGCCGCCGGCAAGCAGGTCAAGCACTACTCGGGCGGTATGCGGCGGCGGCTGGACATCGCGGCCAGCATCCTCAACACGCCGCAGCTGCTGTTCCTGGACGAGCCGACCACCGGCTTGGACCCGCGCAGTCGCAACCAGGTGTGGGACATCGTGCGGGCGGTCGTCGCGCACGGCACCACCGTGCTGCTGACCACGCAGTACCTGGACGAGGCGGACCAGCTCGCGTCTCGCATCGCGGTCATCGACCACGGCCGGGTGATCGCCGAGGGCACGAAGGGGGAGCTGAAGGCGTCCGTCGGGGTCGGCGCGGTGCACCTGCGGCTGCGCGACGCCCACCAGCGGGCCGAGGCGCAGGCGGTGCTCTCGCGGGTGCTCGACGCGGACGTGCAGCTCGACTCGGACCCGGTGGCGCTGACCGCCCGGCTGTCCGGGAGGGCCACCGAGCAGGCCGCCGAGGCGCTGGCGCAGCTGGCCCGCGAAGGCATCACCGTGGACAACTTCTCCCTCGGCCAGCCCAGCCTGGACGAGGTCTTCCTGGCCCTGACCGACAAGAAGGAGGCGGCGGCATGACCGTCACCAAGGAGCCCGAGGCCCTGGCGGCGCCCAAGCCGGAGGACCTGGCGGCCCTGCTGCTGGAATCCCACCGGCCCCCGCGCCCGAGCGCGCTCTCCGTGTCGCTGACCTTCGGGTGGCGCGCGGTGCTGAAGATCAAGCACGTGCCGGAGCAGCTGTTCGACGTCACCGCGTTCCCGGTGATGATGATCCTGATGTTCACCTACCTGTTCGGCGGCGCGCTGGCCGGCTCGCCGGGGGAGTACCTCCAGTACCTGCTGCCCGGCGTCACGGTGACCAGCGTCGTGATGATCACCATGTACACCGGCGTGTCGGTGAACACCGACATCGAGAAGGGCGTGTTCGACCGGTTCCGGACGCTGCCGATCTGGCGTCCCGCGCCGATGGTCGGCTACATCCTGGGCGACCTGCTGCGGTACGTGCTGGCGTCCACCACGATCGTCCTCGTCGGTCTGATCCTCGGGTTCCGCCCCGAGGGCGGGCTGGTCGGTGTGGTGCTCGGGGTGGCGGTGCTGGTGGCGTTCTCGTTCGCGTTCTCCTGGGTCTGGACCATGTTCGGGTTGCTGCTGCGCAGCGAGAAGTCCGTGATGGGCGTCAGCATGATGGTGCTGTTCCCGCTGACGTTCCTGTCCAACGTGTACGTCAACCCGGGCACCATGCCGGGCTGGCTCCAGTCCTTCGTCAACGTCAACCCGATCAGCAAGCTGGTGGACGCGGTGCGGGCGCTGATGGCCGGCGGGTTCAACGGTCAGGCGATGCTGTGGACGCTGGGCTACGCCATCCTGTTCACCGTCGTCTTCGGCACCTGGACCATGCGGCTCTACAACCGGAAGTGACTGGCGGCTGAGTCGAACCTGACCGGTTGACCCTTGTGTTTGTGTAGCCGAGAGAATGTCTGTCCTATGTGTCCTGTGAGTCCGGTGCTTTGATGGTTGTCTCGTACCGGATTCGTACCGGCAGACCTTGGTCCACCGGTATGCCGGCCTGACACACTGACGCGGAGGCCGCGCCCAGCAGCTCTGGGCGCGGCCTCTTGATGTCGGGTCAGCCGTCGAACCGGCCGTGGCGGACTCAGCCCTGCTGGTGGTGCCACCCTCGTGATCGCCATCGGCAGCCAGACCGGAGATCACCGGGTGGCCGTCATTGCGAGCCGTGTGGCCGAGGACCTGTTGAACATGGGCTGGAGGTTCGCCTGCGCCACCTGTAACGACGACGGGTAGCGGTCCGAATCTCCATCTAGAACAGCGCCACGAGGAGGCCAACGTGTCCGAGTCGGAGATCGAGCCGGCGTTCGATCCGTTCAAGAATCCCCACTCGGGCGCGGGAACCGGTCCAGCCTGGACCACCGACTACGTCCATGCCTCCATCCACCGTATCCGGTCCTCGCCGACCGTCGAGCAGGCGATTGCCCAGGCGGCGGTGGAGCAGGTGGTGGTGCTCCACTCGATCCGCCGGCTGCTGGTGTGGACGCTGGTGATCATCCCGACGCTGGCGCTGGCGCTGGGCATCGTGCTCGTCGTGTTGGACAGCAGCTCAGGCTCGTCGTCGAGTTGCGGGATCTACTCCACCCGCTGCTGAGCTGGCCCGCAGATCACGACGAGAGGCCCCGCCCACCTGTGAAGGGTGAGCGGAAGTCGAGCGGTTCCCGCCTGTGGTGCAGGCGGTGAAGGACCTCACCAGCCCGAGCAGACTCAGAGTGTGCGAGGTCGTGTTCGTGTTCACCGGATGTACCGGTTCGTAGCGGCTGATCTCGGGTAGGGGGTTGGACGCTGGTCGGAGGGCTGGCCCATATCCAGGAACCACTACAACCGGAAGTGGTCCTGTCCTGAGTAGACGCACGTCGACCCGGTCGACACGTGTTCCCGCAAGTGGGACGCGAGACCGGGGTGGCGTGCGTCCAGCTTCCGCAGCGTGTCCCGGATCCTGGCGGTCACCGTCTTGCGGGCTCGTTCGGCCTCGTCGCCCAGGCGGCGGGTGCGGCCGGCCAGCCCAGCCGCGGAGCGGAGTTCCTCCAGCAGCGCCGCGCGTTCCCGGTCCAACGCCGCCGCGCGCGAGTCGTCGTGGGCGTGGTCGATCTCCTCGTCCAGCTCCGCCAGGCGACGGCGGTAGGCGGCCTTGGCCTCGTCGTCCAGGATCGGGTCGCCACCCAGGCGGGCCGACGGCACGGCTTCCGGGTCCAGCAGGGAGACCGCCGGAACCGGGATGCCGGGGCTGCTCAACAGCACGTGCAGGTCGCGCAGCCCCTTCGAGTCCGGCATCCGCGCGGTGGAACCGTTGTAGGACAACGACCACACGTCGCCGTCGCGGCGGAACTCGTTGGCCGACCGGTGATCCGCCAGGTGGCGCATGCCCAGGCTCGCGGCGTCGCGGGTCACCTCGGCGGACAGCGAGGCGGAAGGCGAACCCTGGGCGCGCAGGGCGTCCGCGAGGTGCCGGCGTGCCTCCACGGCCCACGGGCGGGACCGCATCAGCTCGGCCGAGCTGTGCGCGGCGGTCAGTTCCGCCACGGCCTCGTCGCAGCGCCCGAGCGTCAGGTCCACCAAGCCGAGCCAGAGGTCGACCGGCCCCCCGATGTCGCAGCCGTACAGCGACACCAGCCACTGGCCCCGGTGCGGCGCGAGTTCCGCGCGCATCGTCTCCGCCATCCCCCGATCGCCGGTGGCGTAGGCGAAATGGGCTCGGAAACGCTGCCACAGGGGCTCGAACATCCGCTGGAAGCGGTCGTCGCCCGGGTTGTACGACGCCAGGTGCAGGCGTGCCGCGTCGGTGTCGCCCCGGGACAGCGCGGTGATCCCGAGCAGCAGACCGGGATACGGGTAGTCCGCCAGGTCGAGCTTGTCGATCTCGTCGTACCTGCCCTGGAGCTGCCACAACGCCCACCACAGGTGCACGTGCATCATGTAGAACCCGGTGTGGTCGCCCGCGCCCAGCGACTCCGCCCGCGCCATCAGCGCTTCCGCCTCGGTGAACCGGCCGCGGAACGCGGCGATGATGCTCTGGTCGATCGCCGACGCGAAGGTGAACCGCGGCATCCCCCAGTTGTCCGACTTCGTCACGAACGACTGCAACTGGTCCAGGTAGCGCGGGTCGCCGAGTTCCAGCAGCGCCACCCAGCGCAGCGACGCCGCGAAGCTCTCCGAGCTGTGGTCGGACCGGCGCCGGGCCAGTTCGGTCAGCTCCTCGGTCAGCGCCAGGCGGTGCGCCGCGGTCCCCAGCCCCCACGTGGTGTCGTGCGCCGCCCACAGGCCGTCGGCCAGCGCGTCGTCGTCCTGGCCGTTGCGGGCGAGGTCGGCCACCCGGACGCTCAGGCTGCGCGCCAGCACGTCGGCGGGCTCGTCGGGCGGCGGGCCGATCAGCCGGGCGTGCGCGTCGCGCAGCAGGGCCAGGCCGGTCTCGTCGAGGTCGGCGAAGCGGTACCTGGTCAGCGCGGCGCGGGCGAGCGCCTCCGGGTCGTCCAGTTCGCGGGCCAGGTCGACGGCGGCGGTGAAGTGGGTGGCGGAGTCGCCGGGGTCGCCGCAGTGGAACAGCTCCATCGCCAGCTGCATCTCCAGGCGCATCCGGCGGTGCCGCGAGGTCGAGCGCTCCAGGGCGCGGCGGAGGTGGCCGGCGGCTTCCTCCACCGCCATCCGGCTGTTCGCGTCGCGCGCGGCGGCCACCAGCAGCTCCACCACCTGCTCCTCGGGCAGCCGGTCGCCCGCCAGGTAGGCGTGCCGCGCCAGGTCGGCGGGGATCGCCTGGCCCGCCAGGTCGCCGGCCAGCGCCTCCACCACGGCCGTGTGCCGGACGCCGACGTCGTCCAGCGAGCTGTACAGGGTCTCGCGCACCAGGTCGTGCGCGAACGAGAAGCGGCCCGCGCCCAGCGCCTGCACCAGCCGGGCCTGCGCGGCCTGGTCGAGCAGGCGGTCGACGTGCGGCACGGGCAGCGCGGCGGTGGCGGCGAGCACCTGGCGGTGGAACTCGCGGCCCAGCACGGCCGCCGTGGTGAGCAGCGCGCCGACCGGCTCGGGCAGCAGGGAGAGCCTGCGCTGCAGCGCGTCCCGCACGCCGGGCGCGATGGCGGTCACCGGGTTGCCGCTCTGCCACAGCCGGGCGGTCTGCTCCACGAAGAACGGGTTGCCGCCGGTCCGCTGGTGCACGGCGGCGACCAGCGCGTCGTCCGGCGCGCGGCCCGCGGTGCTCGCCATCAGCTCGCCGACCTCGGCCACCGACAGCCCGGTGAGCGTCACCGAGGTGGCCCGGCTGACCAGCGGGCTCATCAGCGGCCGCAACGGGTGGCCGTCCGCCGCCACCTCGGCGTCCCGGTAAGTGCCGACCAGCAGCACCCGTTCGAACCAGGTGTGCTGGGCGGCGAACTCCAGCAGCCTCAGCGACGCGATGTCCGCCCAGTGCAGGTCTTCCAGCACCACCACGACCGGCCGCTGCTGCGACACCGCGACCAGCGCGGACGTCACGGCGTCGGACAGCGGGAAGCTCTCCGGTGCCCGGGTGGCGGGCGCTTCGCCGAGCAGCACGGCCAGTTGCTCCCGGTCGACCGACGCCCACTCCTCGGGGACGGCGGCCCGGCGCAGCGCGCGCACCACCTGCACCCACGGCCAGTAGCCGGGTGCGGTGTCGGAGTCCCAGCACGAGCCGCCCAGCACCAGCGCGCCCTGCCGGCGGGCCTCCTCGGCCGCACCGGTCACCAGCGTGGTCTTGCCGATGCCGGGTTCGCCGGCCACCAGGACCAGACCGCCGTGGCTCTGCGCCGCGCGGTCGATCTCGGTGCGCAGCACCGCCCTCGGGTGGTCCCGTCCGATGAGTCGCATGACAGCACCGAACTTAGCCCATCCGAGTGGCGAAAACGGACACTTGTCACGTCATCGGCGTGACAATTCGGTCAGCTGTTCGAACGTCGCCGCGACCTCAACGGCCGGGGGCGAACCCGGCCGTTGAGGCCCGGAGCCGTCTGCGCGGGTGACAGCCCGCACATCACTGCTGCGCTGCGGTTCCACCAAGCGCTGCTGCGCCGCGGACAGGGGCTGACGGGCACACCACGGGCACTGCTGCTTTCCCTGCCCCCGCCACCACAGACCGGGAAGTCGCGGGGCGTGACCCGGACAAGGCGCACTTCCACCGTGCGGTGGACGGTTCCCGGCTCCGGCGGGCCGGTCGTGCCGTGCACCCGGCCCGTGGAAGCAGGTGAGGTCGCGGCCGGCGGCGCTCCGGGGGTCGCCGTCGTAGACCGGTGCGGGCCGGTCCGCAGCGCCGACCCGAGCCGGCCGCTCGGGACGACCGGGCCGCGTCGACGCGTGCGGATCAGGTTGAACCGGCGTGGCCGATCGCGTCCGGCGGCCCGGCCGGGGCGAACAGCGGACCCGAAGCGGTGGCCGCGCCGGCCTCGCGCCACCACTGGGCCTGGGCGCGGGTCGTCACGCCGGCGACGGACACGCCGACGCCCGCCTCTCGCACCACGGCCAGCACGTTCGCCAGCGCCTGCGCCACCACCGGCGCGGGCTGGTCGGTCAGCGGCCGGCACATCCGCACCGCCCGCGTCGGGAAGCCCGCCACCCGCAGCAGTTCGGCGGGCGCCGCGGTGAAGCCGTCCACCTCCACGCCGACGCCGCTCTCCGCCAGGATGCGCAGGTTGTCGGCCGGCTCCTGCTCGCCCAGCACCAGGTCGGCGGGCGCGCCCAGCCACAGCGACGCGGCGGGCAGCCCGGTGTCCGCCAACGACTCCCGCACCACGCTTACCAGGTCCGGGTCGGCCGCCTGACCGGCCGACAGCGACATCCGCACCGGCACTTCCCGTCCCAGCTCGCGCCGCCACGCCCGGCCCTGCTCGCAGGCCAGCCGCAGCATCCAGGTGCCCAGCGGCACGATCAGCCCGGTGTCCTCGGCCAGGGCGAGGCACTGCTCGTGCGGCACGGTGCCGAGCCTCGGGTGTTCCCAGCGCAGCAGCGCCTCCGCCGCGACGATCCGCTCGTCGGTGAGCCGCACCAGCGGCTGGTACTCGACCCGCAGCTCGCCGTTCTCCCACGCGCCGGGCATGGTCGCGGCCATGCTGAACATCCGTCGGTCCAGCGCGTCGCGGGTGGGGTCGGCCAGCTCCCACTGCCGCTTGCCGTTGCCCCTGGCACGGCGCAGCGTCAGGTCCGCCGAGTCGAGCAGGTCGTGCGGCGAGGCGTCCCGCGGCGGGCGGTGCACCACGCCGATCGTCGCCGAGCACGCGATCCGGTGGCCGTCCGTGTCGAACGGGGCGGAGAGCCGGTCGTTGATGCGGCGCACCATGGTCACCACGTCCGGCGTCGACCCGGTGTTCTCCACCAGGATCGCGAACTCGTCGTAGCCGAACCGCGCCACCATCGCGGTCTCGTCCGCGACCACCTCCTGCAGCCGGGCGGCGACCACCTTCAGCAGGTGGTCGCCCACCTGCCTGCCGAGGCCGCCGGTCACCAGCGAGAAGCCGTCCAGGTCCAGATGGAACACGGTGACGCCGGTCGCCGGGTCGGCGGTGCGCAGCGCCTGCTCCAGCCGGCTGGTGAAGTACTGGCGGTTGGGCAGCCTGGTCAGCACGTCGTGCAGCGACTGGTGGTTGAGCTGGCCCTGCAACAGGTTCACGTCGGTGGCGTCCTCGGCCAGCACGATCACCTGGTTGCCGCCCTCGTGCCGGCGCAGCGGCGACAGGGTCAGCGTCACCCACGCGACCTCGCCGTCCGCGCGCAGCAACCGGCGCGGCTGGGTGATCGACGTGGTGCCGCCCTCGGTCAGCTGCGCGAAGTCGGTGCGCAGGCCGTCCCGCTCGTCCGGGTGCACCAGGTCGAACAGGGACGTGCCGCCCAGCTCCGACCGCGTGCGGTCGACGATGCGGGCCAGCGCGGCGTTCGTCCGCAGCAGCCTGCCCGCCAGGTCGGCGGTCGCTATCCCGGTCGAGGTGTGGCCCTCCACCATGTCGTAGCGGGCGTTGCCGACCTCCAGGTCCAGCTGCGCTTGGCGCATCGCCCGGTACAGCGAGCGGCCCAACTGTTCCTGCTGGTCCAGGGTGGACACCCGGATCCGTTCCACGAAACCGGCCGCCAGCGCGGCGATCACGTCGACCACGCGGTCGCGCAGCTTCTCGGTCTGGCTCAGGCCCGCCATGCCCAGCAGGCCCTTGCTCACCACCTCCACCGAGCACTGGAGGGCGTCCGGCGAGGTGCAGTTGAGGTCCACCAGCGCCGTGCCCACCTCGCGCCCGACCTTGTGGGCCAGCGCCTCGTTGCCGACACCCGCGCACAGCCGTTCCACCAGGCCGAGCAGGTGGCGTTCCAGCTCGACGCTGCTCAGCGGGATGAAGGTGCGCGAGCTGAGCAGGTAGGTCCACTTCTTCGCGAGCTTCGCGCGGGCGCGGAGCCCGTCCGCGTCCTGGGGAAGCGCAGCGGTCATGTCAGCGGCTCCCGGTCGCCGGTTTGCGGCCCACTCCCACGTACACCTGCGTGTTGTCGTCCGGGTCGTCCGAGATGCCGCCCACGCCGTCCGGCCGCCACAGCGCGCAGCCCGTGACGCCCGGCTCCTCCAGCTCGAACCCGGTGAACAACGCGCTGACCTCGGCGTGCGTGCGGTAGACCAGGTTGTCCTGGGAATTGCTGCGCCGCACGGTGTTCGCCGCCTCGCGCATGGTGTCCACCCGGCGGTCGGCGGTGGCGTGCGAGACCACCAGGCGGCTGCCCGGCGCCAGGCGGTCCCGGTAGCGGCCGATGTAGCCGACGGGGTCCTCGGAGTCCGGCGAGAAGTGCACGACCAGCAGCATGAGCACGGCGATCGGCCGGTCGAAGTCCAGCAGGGCGGTGATCTCCGGCCGGGACAGCAGGTCCTCCGGCTCGCGCAGGTCCGCCTGCACCGCGGTGGCGCGCTCGACGCCCGCGAGGATCATCCGGCTGTGCGCCACCGCGACCGGGTCCTTGTCGACGTAGACGACGTTCGCCTGCGGCGCGATCTCGTGCACGTTGCCGACGGTCGGGATGCCCGATCCGATGTCCAGGAACTGGTTGATTCCAGAATCCACCAGATGGGTGACGGCGCGGCGCAGGAACGCGCGGTTCAACCGGACCAGGTCGCGCGCCCCGGGCAGCACGCACAGCATTTGGTCGCCCATCCTGCGGTCCACCGCGAGGTTGTGCGCACCGCCGAGCAGGTAGTCATATGTCCTGGCCACACTGGGTACGTTGACGTCGATGCCGTCGGGAACCCAGTCGAGGTCGGTCATGGCGCACTCCAGTCGGTAAGCGAACCAGAACATCCAACCGCTTCGCGCGTTCTGGCACCAGCCGATCCAACAAGTTAACTCGATTGCGCGATCCCCACGGCGTCCGAACGGCGCATAGAGTGCACGCGGTCGATCCCGGCTGGAGGCAAGGCGATGACCGCCGATATCGGAAAAAGCGAGGCTCCCGCAGTTCCCGGCCGGCTGCCGCTGGTCGGGCACACCGCCGCCATGCTGCGAGAACGCCTCGACTTCACCGCGAAACTGCGGTCCTACGGCGATGTCGTGCGGTTGCGCCTCGGTCCGCTAGCGGTGCACTTCGTGACCACGCCCGAATTGGCCTACCAGGTGCTCACCGGGCAGACCGACAAGTTCGACAAGGGCATCCTGGTGGACAAACTCCGGCGCGCCTTCGGGAACGGTCTGGTCAGCACGGACGGCGAATTCCACCGGAGCCAGCGGCGGATGATCCAGCCCGCGTTCAGTCGCCGCGCACTGGCCCGGCACGCGGAAGTGATGACCGAATCGGCCGGTGAAATGGTCGATTCCTGGTGGGCCGGACAAGAACTCGCGCTGGACCGCCGGATGCAGGACTTCACGATCTCGGTGGTGGGCCGCACGCTGTTCTCCGCCGACTTCGGTCCGCGGGTCGGCGCCGAGATCCGGCGGTACACACCGACTCTGATCAGGCTCGGCGTGCTGCGCGCGCTCACCCCGTCATTGCTCTCGTTACCGGTGAGAAGGCGGTTCGACAACGCCGTCGCGCACGTGCACCGGGTGGTGGACGACGTGGTCGCCGGCGGCCGGGAGGACCGGGACGACCTGCTGTCGGTGCTGTTGCGGGCGCGGGACGAGGCCGGCGAGCCGATGAGCCGGCAGCAGGTGCGCGACGAGGTCGTCACCCTGCTGACGGCCGGCAGCGAGACCACCGGGATCGCGCTGTCCTGGCTGTTCCACGAGTTGGCCCGGAACCCGGGCGTGGAGGAGCGATTACACGCCGAGGTGGACGAGGTGGTCGGCCGCCGGGCGGCGACCTTCGAGGACGTGCCGTCGCTGGTCTACACGCAGCGCGTGATCAGCGAAGTGCTCCGCAAGTACCCGCTGTGGTTCCTGATGCGCCGCGCCAACACCGACGTGACGTTGGGCGGTGTGCGCATCCCGGCCGGCACCGAGGTCGGCTTCAGCCCCCACGCCCTGCACCACGACCCGCTGTCCTACGACGCGCCCGCGCGGTTCGACCCCGACCGGTGGCTGCCCACCCGCGCCCGGTCGGTGCCCCGAGGCGCGTACGTCCCCTTCGCGGGCGGCCTGCACCACTGTCCCGGACATTCGTACGCCTCGCTGGAGATCGCCATCGCCGCCGCCACCGTGGCGGCCCGCTGGCGCCTCGTGCCGGTGCCGGGGAAACCCGTGCACCCCAGGGTGGTCGGCCTGATGTACCCCAACCGGCTGCCGATGATTGCCCTGCCCCGCCGAAACTGATGGAGGTCGTCCCTACCTTGCGATACTCACTCGCCGCCGGTGCGGCGGCGCTGATCGTCGCGTCGACGCTCACCGCCGCGTCACCGGCCACCGCCGCGCCGTCGTGTCGCGACGTGCGCGCGCCCGTAACCGTGCTCGGCCACCGGGAGGTCGTCCACGGCACCCTCTGCACGCCCGACGGCGGCAGCCCCACGGTCCAGCTGCTGATCCCGGGTTCCACCTACAACAGCGCCTACTGGGACTACCCGGACGGTCAGCACTCGTTCCGCAACGCCCAGAACCGGGCCGGCTTCGCGACCCTGGCCGTCGACCGGCTCGGTACCGGCGACAGCTCCAAGCCGCTGGGCCTGACCCTGACCAGCACGGCGCAGGCGGAAGCCATGCACCAGGTGGTGCAGGGCCTGCGCTCCGGCGCGTACGGCCTGTCGTTCCGCAAGGTGATCATCGGCGGTCACTCGCTGGGCGCGTCGATCAGCGTCCTGGAGGCGGCCACCTACCGCGACGTGGACGGCGTGCTGCTCACCGGCATGACCCACCGCGCCAACCCGGCCGGCGTGGCGGCCGCGTTCGCCAACTTCATCCCGGCCAACCTGGACCGCAAGTTCGGCCTGCTGTACCCCCCGGGCTACCTGACCACCGCGCCGGGCAAGCGCTACGCGAGCTTCCACGCCCCCGGCTTCCTGTCGCCGTCCTTGCAGGCGTTGGAGGAGTCCACGAAGGACGTCTTCTCGCCCACCGAGGCGGCGGACAGCCTGGGCATCGCGGTGATCCTGCCGTACTCCAGGCTGATCAACGTGCCCGTGCTCTCCGTCGTGGGCAGCGAGGACAGGGCCGTCTGCGGTCTGCTGGCCACCAACTGCTCGTCCGCGGAGAGCCTGCGGGAGGACGAGGCGCCCTACTTCAGCGTGCCGCTGGACACCTACGTGCTGCCGGACTACGGCCACTCGATCAACCTCGCGCCCAACGCGGGGCAGTACTACTCGGCGGTCGCTTCCTGGGCGTTGGAGGAAGTGGGCCGTTGACCGTTGTGCGGGGTCCGCACGCGCCGCGGACCCCGCACATCGTCTCCACCTCCGAGTGACCGCGCACAGACAGTCCCGACCAGGCTCATCCGGACGCACCTGTACGACGGCGCGATCGGCACGCACACTGGTGGTCGGCGCGCTTCCCCCGACGCCGAGCGGCGGAGGGGGCCGACCATGGGCGGAATTCAGGCACGGCTGGCAGCGGCGGTGGCGGCGGTCGAACGGGGCTGGCCGGTGATCCCGTTGCGGCCGTTCGGGAAAGTGCCCGCGCTGAAGGACTGGGACCGGCGGGCCACGCTCGACCTGGACCAGGTGCTGGCCTGGTGGGAGCACAAGCCCTACAACATCGGGATCTCCTGCCGGGCGGCCGGGTTGCTGGTGGTCGACCTGGACCAGGGCGTGCCGCACGGCCGGGACGTGCTCGCCGATCTCGCGCACAGCCACGGTGCGGAAGACCCCCGGGACACGTACACGGTCGCCACGCCGAGCGGGGGAGAGCACCGGTACTTCCGTGCGCCCGACGTCCCGTTGCGCAACACCGTGGGCAAGCTCGGGCGGCACGTGGACACCCGTTCGGCGGGCGGGTACGTCGCGGCGCAGGGGTCGATCCGGCGGATCAGCAGTGGTCTGCGGCTGTACAAGGTGGTGCGGGACCTGCCGGTGGCACCGGCACCGGAATGGCTGGTCGGGATCCTCGGCCCGCCGAAGCCCGCGCCGCCGCCGGAGACCGCGGAGCCGTCCGCGCCACGACGGGTGCGCGCGTACCGGGCGGCGGTGGTGGACGGCGAGACCGAGCGGGTCCGGTCGGCGCGGCCCGGCACCCGGGCGCACGTGCTGTTCACGGCGGCGTGCCGGCTCGGCGAACTGGTCGGCGCGGGCTGGTTGGACGACCACGCGGCGGCGACCGTGCTGCTCGACGCCGCCGTGCGGCACAACGGGGTGGACGGCTGGACCGAGCGGGAAGCGTTGCACCACATAGCGAACGGCATCGCGACCGGCCGCCGGCGGCCCCGTGTCATCCCGGAACGCCGCTCGCCGACCGACGCCGGACGCGCCGTGCCACTGATCCCGACCCAGGACCGCTCCGGCTGAGCCGCACCCACCGTTCCGATCGGGCCCGGCCTACGACCGTTCCGGTCGGGGCGTTCTGGAACAGGTCCGGTCGAGCGCGATCGTGCGGTCCGGTACGCGAACCGAACCGGTCGGTGGCCCTGCCTCAGCTCCGGCTGAACAGCCGCGCCTCGATGCGGTCGGCGTCCTCGGTGCGCTGGTGGTGCCGGTACAGGGCCAAAGCCCCCTCCCACATCAGCCGCGCCTCGGCGAAGTCGCCCAACGCCGCGTGCGCGTGCCCGGTCCGCTCCAGGATCTCCGCCTCGGCCAACGTCCGCCCGAGTCGTCGGCACAACCCGAGCGCTTCCCGGTAGTACCGCAGCGATTCCGAGTGCCAACCCGCCTGGTGCGCGATGTTCCCCAGGCTGTCCAACACCGCCGACTCACCCTCCTCGTCCTGGTGCCGCCGGTACAGCGCGAGAGCGGACTCGCAGTGCGTGCGGGCCTGCTCGTAGTGGCCCATTCGGGTTTCCAACCAGCCCACGATGTTCAGGCCGTCCGCGACGTCCAGCGGCTCGCCGTGGTCCCGGTACAGGCCCAGCGCCCTCGTGGCGTGCCGCAACGCGCGCGCGTGGCGCTCCTGCCGCGTCCACGCCTGCGCCAGCGAGTAGTGGGTGTGCGCCCGGGAGACCTCGGCTCCCGGGCCCTGGGCGAGTGCCAGCGCCTGGTGCAGCCGGCGCACGGCGTCCCCGTGCTGCTCCAGCCAGAAGTGCGCGTATCCCAGCCGTCGGTGCGCCAAGACCTGGATGTCGTCGTCCCCCAGGTGTTGTGCGGCGGTCAACGCACGGCTCCACGTGGTGAGCATGTCGCGGTGCAGGCCCTGCCGCTGGTGGAACGTCTCCAGCGCCCACGCCAGCTGCCAGACCTGCGCGTGCAGACCCGCTTCGACCGCCAGGTCCTGCACCGCGAGCACACACGGGTACTCGGCCTGGAACCACGCCCACGCGGCGGCTTCGTCGGCGGGTGGAGCCGCTGCGCAACCCGAGGCGATCGGGCTGAGCGAGATCGGAACCCTGGTGGGGTAGAGCAACCGTTCGGCCGCGAACGCGTTGTGCGTGTAGTGGTCCACCAGCCGCCGAACCGCCGCCGGGGCGACGCCCGCCAAGTCGCCCGCGTACAACCGCACCAGGTCGTGCATCCGGTAGCGGCCGGCGCGGTCCCGGTGCACGAGGTTCGCCGACTCCAGGGTTCCCAGCAGCGCACGGGTTCGCGGCACCGGCAGCGCGGCCAGCGAGGCGACGGCGGTCAGGTCGGCGTCGGGCCCCGGCACCAGCCCGAGGAGGCGGAAGAGCCTGGCCGGGTCGGGGTACAGCGCCTGGTAGGACGCGCCGAACAGGGCGCGCAGGTTGAGCGCGGGATCCCCGGTGTCGAACGCGTCCAGCCTGCCCACCCGGTCGCGCAGCTCGTCGGCCAGCACCTGCAACGGCAGGTCGGGCGTGGTCGCGGCGCGGGCGGCCACGATCCCCAGCGCCAGCGGGAGGCCGGCGCACGGGCGCAGCAGGGAGTCGACGGCCGCCGGTTCGGCGTCGACCCGTGCCGGGCCCAGCTGCCGTGCCAGGACTTCCCTGGACTCGTCGTCCCCCAGCAGGTCCACCGGTACCGGCAGGGTGCGGCTGGTGGCGATCAGGCCGGTGAGGGCGTGCCGGCTGGTGATCAGGACCGTGCAGCGGGAGCCGCCGGGGATCAGCGGGGCCACCTGGTCCGGGTCGCGGGCGTTGTCCAGCACGACGAGCATCCGCCGGTCCGCCACCAGGCTGCGGTACAGGCCCACGGCCGCGTCCGGGTCGGACGGGACGGAGTCGACGCCCAGCGCGTCCAGGAAGCCGCGCACGGCCGTCGCCGAGTCCAGCGGCGTGCGGTCCGGGCTGAACCCGCGCAGGTCGACGAACAGCTGCCCGTCCGGGAACCGGTCCAGGTGCCGGTGCGCCCAGTGCAGCGCCAGCCAGGTCTTGCCGATGCCGCCCGCGCCCGCGATCGCCGCGACGGCCACGGTCGACGAGCCGGTCAGCGCCTCGTCGAGCCGGGCGAGCTCCCGGTGGCGGCCGACGAACGTGCCCGGTGCGGCGGGCAGTTGGCGCGGCATCGGGGTGTGCTCGACGCGCGGCGCGGTCAGCGCGGGGTCGGCGTCGAGGATCTTGCGGTGCAGCTCCCGCAGCGCCGGGCCGGGATCGGTGCCCAGCTCCGCCAGCGAGGCGTACACCCGCCGGTAGTGCTCCAGCGCGTCGGCGGCCCGGCCCGCGCGGTAGAGGGCGAGCAGGTACTGGCAGGCGACCCGTTCGTCGCGCGGTCGTCCGGCGGCCCGCGCGGCCAGTTCGGTGACCAGCTGCTCGCCGTACCCCAGCCGCAGGCGCACGTCGGTGTGGTCGCACTCGGCGTCCAGCCGCTCCCGGTCCAGCCGGTCCCGCTCGTCGGCCGCCCAGTCGCTGTCCAGGCCGGTGAGCGCCGCCCCGCGCCACAGGTCCAGCGCCTCCGCCAGCAGCCGCTCCGCCATCCGGTCGTCGGCTGTCCGGGCGGCCCGCGCGCGCAGGTCCCGGAACCGGTACAGGTCGACCGATCCCGGGTCTGCCAGGAGGACGTAGCCGCCCGATCTCCGGACGATCGGCGCGTCGTCGGCCAGCACCTGCCGCAGCCGCGAGATGTAGCTGGACAACGTCGCCCGTGCGCGGGTGGGCGGGTGCACGCCCCAAACCCGCGTCATCAGCTCGCTCACCGACAGCACGCGGTTGACGTCCACGGCCAGCGCCGCGAGCACGCACCGCTGCCGTGCCGGACCGGGATCGATCGACTGCCCCCGTGCCCGCGCGGAGACTTCTCCGAGCAGGCGGAATTCCACTGACATGCCCAGCCCCCTGGTTCCCCGGTGCACAGGGATAGCGGGTCGACGGGTTCCGGACAGGCGGTTGCCCGGGGTTCACACGATCGGCGGTAGGCACCGAGCCCGCGCAACGGGCGGGCGTCCGGCGATGTCGCTGATCTCCAAGAAGCCGGCGCGGACAGGCAACGAACCGCGATGCCGGCCTGTCGCAGACTTGTCACAGGCGAGCACTCGGGGGGAGAGACTGATGCGCAGTGTCGCGCTGGTCCTGGCGATCATGCTGCTGGGCGGCCAGCCCGCGGTCGGGTCGACGAACGTGTGGCTCGCCAGGGCGTTGTCGGCGGCGGTGAGCACGCGTGACGCCATGGACTCGGTCCGGGCGTTCGACGCCATCGCGAAAGCCAACGGCGGCAACCGGGAAGCGGGCCGTCCCGGTTACGAGAGGTCGCGCGAGTACGTCGAGCGCGTGCTGACCCGCGCCGGGTACCGCGTGTACGCGCAACCCGTGCCGTTCCTGGCTTTCCGGGTGGACACCGAGAAACTGGCCGCGCCGGGCGAGGTGAAGGTGCTGATGGCCCAGTTCGTCCCGTCCGGCAAGGTGACCGGGCAACTGGCGCGCGCCGCGCAGGCCGGGTGCCAGGTCGCCGACTACCGGCCCGGCACCGCGATCGCCGTGGTGCCGTCCGGGGTGTGCCCGATCGGTGACAAGGCAGTGGCCGCACGGGACGCGGGCGTGCGGGCGGTGCTGGTCTACGACGTGTCCCCGGTGCCGGACACCATCATCCGCCGACGGGCGGTCGGGACGCCGCTGCCGGTGGGTTTCATCAGCCAACGCAGCGCCGAATCGCTGCCGGCGGGAATCGCGACACTGGAGTTGAGCGGCCGGGCGGTCGAGTCCACCACCGTCAACCTGTTCGCCGAGACCTCCGGCGGGCGCGAGGACAGCATCGTCATGGCGGGCGCGCACCTGGACGGCGGCGCGGACGGGCCGGGCATCAACGACAACGCGACCAGCGTCGCGGCGGTGCTGGAGACGGCGGTGCGGCTCGCGCCGTACCAGCGGAAGGCGCCCAACAAGGTCCGGTTCGCGTTCTGGGGCGCGGAAGAACTGGTCAACGTCGGTTCCACGCACTACGTCGACACGCGCACACCGGAGCAGCTCGCGGCGATCAGCCTCTACCTGAACTGGGAACTCATCGCGTCGCCGAACTTCGTGCGGTTCGTGGTGGACGGGGACGACAGCGACCACCCGGACACCGGGGCACCGGCCGGGCCGCCCGGCTCCGGCGAGATCGAGGCCGTGCTGTCCGAGGGGTACCGGGTGCAGCGGCTGCCGTTCCGCACCGCCGACCTGAACGACATCCGGTCCGACCAGGAACCGTTCGCCCGCGCGGGGATCCCGATCGGCGGCGCGTTCGGCGGGGTGCGCGGCGTCAAGACCGCCGAGGAGGCCGCGGTGTTCGGCGGGACCGCCGGGCAGCCCTACGACCCGTGCTACCACCAGCCCTGCGACGACGTGTCGAACGTGCACGTCGGCGCGTTGGGCGAGGCGATGAGGGGAATGGCGTGGGCGGTGGGACGTTTCGCCGTCGACGACGACGTCCGGAGGTGACGGACGGGCCTGAGGTGTCCCGCGTTTCGATGTGGCGCAGTTCACGCGCAGCCCGAACGGGCACAAGGCAGGGACGCGGCGCGCACTCGTGCCCGGTCGGTGATCCCGGCAGGCAACCGCTGCTCAGGCCGGCGGAAGCGCTGTCCCAGCCGGCCGGATCGAGGTGGCGGGCGATGCCGTCCGCCGGCCCACCGCCACCCGGCGCGGGTCGGACCGGCCGCTGATCCCGGTGAGCCGGGGAACAACGCGGCCACGGCTCGGGTTGACCCGGTTCACAGATCGACTTTGGGGGTCAATCGAGGATGAAGAGATTCGCGGTACTGCTGTTCGCCGCCGTGCTGGGGGTGGCGCTCGCGCCCGCCGCGTCGGCGCACCCGGGCTGGGCGGCGACCTGGGCGGCCTCGCCGCACGCGCCGACCGACGTCTTCGGGCCGTCGTGGGGCACCGAGGGGTTCGACAACCACACCGTGCGGCAGGTGGTGCGGATCAGCTCGGGCGGACCGGCCATTCGGATCAGGCTGTCCAACGCCTACAGCGCCGCGCCGCTGAAGGTGACCGGGGCGACCGTCGGGCGGGCCGGGACCGGTGCGGCCGTGCGGCCGGAATCGTTGCGGCACCTGACGTTCGGCGGCAGCCGGTCGGTCACCGTGCGGGCGGGCGGCCAGTCGGTCAGCGATGTGGCGTTCCTGCCGGTCCAGCCGCTGGAGCGGCTGACCGTCACGCTGTACCTCGCGGGCAGGACCGGTCCGGCGACCGGGCACACGTTCGCCGGCGCCACCAGCTACCGGGCGTCCGGCGACCACCGGGCGGACGCGTCGGGTGACGCGTTCGGCGAGACTTCCACGTCCTGGTACTACGTCAACGCGGTGGAAGCGGTGGACCGGACACCGCGCCGCGACGTCGTGGTGGCGTTCGGCGACTCGATCACCGACGGTGCCGCGTCCACTGTGGACGGCGACAACCGGTACCCGGACGAGCTCGCGGAACGGCTGCGCGGTCGGAAGAGCGTGGTGAACGCCGGCATCGGCGGCAACCGGGTGCTCAACGACTCGTCGTGCTTCGGGGAGAAGGCCACCGAGCGGTTCGCGCGGGACGCGCTCGCCCAGCCGGACGTGCGCACGGTGATCCTGCTGGAGGGCATCAACGACATCGGGTTCAGCAACTTCCCGATCGACTGCGCGCTGCCCAACCCGGAGGTGACGGCCGCCGAGCTGGTCGAGGGCTACCGGGACCTGATCCGGCAGGCGCACGCGAAGGGCGTCCGGATCGTCGGGGCGACCCTGCTGCCGTTCAAGGGCGCGGCGTACTACACCGAGCGCGGCGAGGCGGTGCGGGACGAGGTGAACACCTGGATCCGCACGTCCGGCGAGTTCGACGCGGTGGTCGACTTCGACCGCGCCACGGCGGACCCGGCCGACCGGGACGCGCTGCTGCCGCTCTACGACAGCGGCGACCACCTGCACCCGAGCGACGCGGGCTACCGCGCGATGGCCGAGGCCGTCGACCTCTCGGCCCTGTAGGGCGATCGCGGACGGCACCCGCGACCGCCGGCACACCGGCGAGCGGGTGGAAGGAGCGGACCGCCCCGCCGAGGGCGGCCCGCTCCGGTCTCAGGACTCCGCGGCCAGGATCAGCGCGGTGTCGGCCACCTGCTCGAAGCTCGTGACGCGACCGTCCGCGACCCGCCAGATGTGCGTGAAGCGGGCGGTCATGCCCTTGCCGGTGGCGCGGTGCACGCCGGTGTAGTTGCCCAGCGCGATCACCGTGTCGCCCGCGTCGAACAGGTCGGCGACGGTGACGGTGAACGACGCCCACTCCGCGCCGATGCGGTGGAACACGTTGGCGCGGATGGCCTCCACACCGATGTACGTGCCGCCGTAGGTGGAACCGGCGACCTCGGTCCAGCTGGCGTCGGGGGCCAGCGGGGCCAGCATCCCCTCCAGGTCGCCCCGGTCGGAGGCGGCGTAGTGGGCGCGGACGACTTCCAGTGCGGTCATGGTCTTCCTTCAGACGGGCTGGTCTTCGGGGTACGAGACCCGGCCGAGTGGGATGATGTGCGCGCCGCCGGGCGCGTTGCGGATCTCGCCCTGGCCGTTGAGGCCGAAGAAGACACCCGTGGTGCGCATGGCGTCCAGGTCGTAGAGCCACGTGGTGGCGACCGGGATGCGGAACTCGCGGAACGTGAACACGTACCGGTTCTCCGCGATCTTGTACGCCGTGGCGAGGTCGACGTCGCCGTGGCCGTGCTGCTCGCCGACCAGGCACTGCCAGGCGTAGCGCTCGGAGCTCAGGTACACGTGCTCGTACAGGTGGTTCGGGCTGTACCGGTAGAGCGCGCGCCAGCCGATGAGGTCGCGGGTCGGCGCCGGGGCCTCGCCCTTGGGGCCGACACCGTCGCCGGTGTCCAGCACGCCGGGGCGGAACACCTGGGACACCTGGGGGACGCCGTCGGTCTTCGTCTCCGCGATGGTCGACTCGACGCTGAGCGTCCGCCGGCTGTCCAGGTCGGCGACCAGCACCGCGGACTCGCGCGGCGTGCCGGCGAAGACGAACGAGACGAAGAAGGTCCCCGGCGCGCCCTCCACCGCCTCGTACCGGTCGGTGGCCTTCACGTCGCCGGCCGACCAGTCCACAGTGGACTCGTCGGTGAAGGACAGCGTCACCTCGCCGCCGTCGTCGTGCCGCACCGTCCAGGTGCGGCCGACGAGTGCGCTGCTGCGGGGCAGCCGGTTCCCGTCGATGCCCTTGGCGAAGTCGTCGACGGTCTTCCAGTCCGACATCGGGTGTCCTCTCAGGCTAGTTCGATGGTGGGCAGGTCGACGGCGCTGGCGCCCGCGTCCGCGGTGACCACCGCGCCGCTGACGATCGAGGCCTCCGAGGACGCCAGGAACGCGATCACGGACGCCACCTCCTCCGCCTCGGCGGGCCGGCCCAGCGGGGTGTTCTCGGTCAGCAGCGCGTAGGCGTCGTCCCGGCTCAGGCCGCGGGTCTCGCCGAACCGGTCCATCTGCTCGTCGGCCATCGCGGTGCGCACCCAGCCGGGGCACACCACGTTCGCCCGCACGCCGAACTTGCCGTAGTCGCGGGCGATGGACCTGCTCAGACCGATCAGGGCGTGCTTGGTGGCGGTGTAGCCCGCGACAGCCGGCCCGGCGAACAGGCCCGCGAGCGAGGACACCAGCACGACCGAGCCACCGCCGTCCACCAAGCCCGGCAGCGCGGCCCGGATGGTGACGAACGCGCTGGTCAGGTTGGCGTCCAGGGCCAGCTTCCAGCCCTCGTCGGTGGTCTCGCCCGCCGTGCCGAGGCCGTGGCCGCCCGCGTTGGCCACCACCACGTCGATCCGGCCGAGGCGTTCGGTCGCGGTCTTGACGACGTCGGCCATGGCCGCGCTGTCGGCGGCGTCGGCGGGCAGCGCGAGGGCGGCGTCGCCGAGCGGCTCGGCGACCTCCTTGAGCGGCGCCGGGCGGCGACCGGTCAGCACGACCTTGCCGCCCTCGGCGACGACCTGCCGGGCGGCGGCCGCGCCGATGCCGGTGCCCGCGCCGGTGATCAGGGCGACCCGGCCGGTGAATCGAGAGCCCATGTAGGTCCTCCAGTGGTGACGGCGAGGCCGGCGACGGTGTCGGCGACCTCGGCGGGATCGGGGGTGCAGCGGGCGGTGACGGAGCGGACCAGCACGCCCAGCGGCTCGGCGTCGCGGGCGACGGAGCGGACCAGGCCGCGGATGCCGCCCGCCGCCGCCGACTGGTGCGGCAGGTGCGGGCAGGCGACCGCGACGGCGACGATCACACCGCCACTGTCGCGCATCGCCCGCAGCGCCGCGCGGGTGGTGTAGAAGGCGGCGTCGAGCTGGGTGCCGAGGACGAGGTGCCAGGCCTCGTCGTCGAGCGCGAGGGACGACGGCGCGCCGTCCTCACCCGCCGCGCCGTCGGAGCCGGGGCAGGGGAGCGCGGGGCCGGTGGTGACCAGCAGGTCGAGCCGGCCGTAGTGCTGGACCACCGCCGCCACCGCCGACTCCGCCTGGGCCGGGTCGGCGGCCTCGGCGCGCACCGCCATCCCGCACCACAGGTCGCCGCCCACGATCTCCACCGCGGTGGAGTCCGAGTCCAGCGCCGCCACCCGTGCCCCGGCGGCGTCGAGCCTGCGCGCCACCGCCGCACCGATCCCGGAGCCCGCTCCGGTCACCAGCGCGACCTTGTCCTCCATGCCCATGATCGGACGTTATCCCCGGGGCACTCGCCTTCCCCATAGCCGGCGGATGCGGGTGCGCCCGAGGTCAACGGGTGTTCACGGTCGGGCAACTCCGAAGCGCGGCCCGGTCAGGTCGCCCACCGCCACGTGCACGGCGCGCAGGTCGCTGTAGAAGTCGATGCTGTGCGCACCGCCCTCCCGGCCGACGCCGCTGGCCTTGATCCCGCCGAACGGCGTGCGCAGGTCGCGGACGTTGTGCGAGTTGACCCACACCATCCCGGACTGCACGGCCCGCGCCACGCGGTGCCCGCGCTGGAGGTCGGAGGTCCACACGTAGCCCGCGAGGCCGTACTTGGTGGCGTTGGCCAGCGCCACCGCCTCCTCCTCGGTGTCGAACGGCGTCACGCAGACGACCGGGCCGAAGATCTCCTCCTGGAACACCCGCGCGTCCGGCGCCACGTCGGCGAACACCGTGGGGGACAGGAAGTTGCCCGACGGCAGGTGCTCGGGGCGCGAGCCGCCGGCCACCAGCCGGGCCTCCTGCTTGCCGATCTCCACGTACTCCATGACCCGCGCGTAGTGCTCGGGGTGGATCAGCGCGCCCACCTCGGTCGACGGGTCCGAGGGCAGCCCGACCCGCACGGCGGACGCACGGGCGGCCAGCGCCTCCACGAACCGGTCGTAGATCTCCCGCTGCACCAGCACCCGCGAGGAGGCCGTGCAGCGCTCGCCGTTCAGCGAGAACACACCGAACACGGCGGCGTCCACGGCCCGGTCGAAGTCGGCGTCGGCGAACACCACGCACGGCGACTTGCCGCCCAGCTCCATCGACACCTCCTTGAGGTGCTCGGCAGCCGTGCGCATGATGATCTGCCCGGTGCCGCTCTCACCGGTGAACGACAGGCGCGGCACGTCCGGGTGCGCCACCAGGGCCGCGCCCGCCGACTCGCCGATGCCGTGCACCAGGTTGAACACGCCGTCCGGCACGCCCGCCTCGGCCATGATGCCCGGCAGCAGGCTCGCCGACAGCGGCGACCACTCGGCGGGCTTGAGCACCACCGTGCAGCCGGACGCCAGCGACGGCGCGAGCTTCCAGGTCTCCAGCATGAACGGCGTGTTCCACGGGGTGATCAGGCCCGCGACGCCGGCGGGCTGCCGGATCGCGTAGTTCACCTGCTTCTCGCCGACCAGGTACGCGTCCTCGTGCTGCGCCACGATCACGTCGGCGAAGTACCGGAAGTTCTCCGCTGCCCGGTGCGCCTGGCCCTTGGCCTGGGTGACCGGCAGACCGGTGTCGAAGGTCTCCAGCTCGGCCAGCCGGTCCGCGCGCGACTCGATGGCGTCGGCGATGCGGTTGAGCACCTTCGCCCGCTCGCGGTCGGACAGGCGCGGCCACGGGCCCTCGTTGAACGCCCGGCGCGCGGCGGCCACGGCGGCGTCGACGTCGGCGGGACCACCGGCGGCGACCCGGCCGTACTCGGTGTCGGTGACGGGGTCCGCGACGCCGAACGTGGCGCCGTCGACGGACGGGACGTCCTTGCCGTCGATGTGGTGCAGCAGCTCGGTGGGCAGGTCGACGGGCTTGTTCACGGTGCTCATGCGTTCACTCCCGAGGGGACGAGGAGGTCTTCGGCCTGGGCGCGCAGCGCGTTGATCCGGTCCAGGCCGGCCGGGGTGGGTTGGACCAGGGGCGGGCGGACGTGGGCGCTGGAGATGCGGCCCAGGTCGGCGAGGACGTGCTTGGCCGGGGCCGGGTTCGTCTCCACGAACAGCAGCTCCACCAGCGGGTGCAGGCGGTAGTGCAGGTCGATCGCGCCCTCGTGGTCGCCTTCGACGTACAGCTCGTACATCCGGGCCACGGCGGCGGGCGCGAGGTTGGCCAGCGCGCTGACGAACCCGCGACCGCCGATGGCCAGCAGCGGCAGGCACAGCAGCTCGATGCCCGACCACATCAGGAAGTCGCGCCCGCACTTGTGCAGCACGTGCGAGAAGTGCTCGAAGTCCTTGGTGGTCTCCTTGATGCCCACGATGTTGTCGTGGGCGTGCCGCAGCTTCGCCACGGTGTCCGGCGCGATGTCCACGGCCGTGCGCGACGGCACGTTGTAGATCACGATCGGCAGGTCGGGGAACTCCCGCGCCACCGCGTCGTACCACGCGAACAGCCCCTCCTGGGTGGGCCTGCTGTAGTACGGGGTGATGACCAGCGCGAGGTCCGCACCGAGCTTGCGCGCCTCGTCGGTCAGCTCCAGGGTGTGCTGGAGCGTCGCCGAACCCGTGCCGGGCAGGAACGGGATCGCGTCGCCGAGCTCCTCGGCCACCACCCGCATCGCCGTGACGCGCTCCTCCAGCGACTGCGCGCTGGGCTCGCCGGTCGAGCCGCCGATGGACACGCCGTGCGAACCGGACTCCTTCTGCCAGCGCACCAGCGCGCGCAGGCTGTCCGTGTCCAGCTCGCCGGTGGCGGTGAACGGCGTGACGACGGGCGCGATGGAGCCGCGGATCGACGCCGGGTCGGAACGGAACCTCATGTCGGGAACTCCCCTGAAAGCGGGGCCGGGGACCTCGTGTCCACGGCCCGGAGGGTGTTGAGCTTGTGCTCGCGGGCGAAGCGCTCCACGGCTTCGGCCGGGGCCTTGGCGCGCAGGAGTCGCAGCAGTTCGGCGTGCTCGGCGACGGACTCGTGGGCCCGACCGGGCACCAGGCTGAACGTGGTGCGCCTGCTCATGTCCAGCCGCGCCCACTCCTTGTCGATCAGCTCGCGCAGCCGGGGGTTGGGCGAGGCGCCGCACAGCAGGAGGTGGAACTCGCGGTTGAGCCGGGTGAAGCCGAGCGGGTCGAACTCCACCAGGGACGCGGCCATCAGGTCGTTCAGGTGCGCGGCGCGGTCCAGGATCGGCTTGGTGATCCGGGCGTGCGCGACGGCGTGGCCCTCCAGGAGCGCGAGCGTCTCCATGGTGTGCCGGTAGCCGTCCGGGTCGATGTGGGCGACCTGCGCGCCGACGTTCGGCTCGAAGACCACCCAGCCCTCGGCCTGCAGCCGGCGCACCGCCTCCCGCACCGGGACCGGGCTGATGCCCAGCTCCCGGGCGACGCGGTCGAACACCAGCCGGGCGCCGGGGCCGTACTGCCCCTCCACGATCCGGTCGCGCAGCGTCTCGTACGCGTACTGGGTCTTGGACCTGGTGGGGGCGGTCACTCCGACCACCGCTCGTACTCGGCGCGCTTCGCCTTGCCGAGCGGGTACAGGCCGTCGATGTGCTCGCCGTCCGCGACGCGCTCCAGGATGAAGCGCTCCTCGCGCTCCATCGCCACGGCGTCCGCCGCGACCTCGTCCACCAGCGCGGGCGGGATCAGGATGACGCCCTCGGCGTCGCCGACCAGCACGTCGCCGGGCCGCACCAGCACGCCCGCGCAGGCCACGTCCACGCCGACCTCCCACGGCACGTGCCTGCGGCCCAGGACCGCCGCGTGCGCGCCCGCGCTGTAGGCGGGCAGGTCCAGGTCGTCGAACGCCGGGCTGTCCCGCAGGCACCCGTCGGTCACCACGCCCGCCGCGCCCCGCTTGAGCGCGCGCAGCGCCAGGATGTCGCCGAGGGTGCCCGCGCCGTGGTCCTCGCGGGCGTCGATGACCAGCACCTGGCCGGGTCCGATCGACTCGACCGCGCGCTTCTGGGCGTTCATGCCGCCGCCGCGCTCGGCGAACTGGTCCTCCCGCAGCGGCAGGAACCGCAGCGTGTGGGCGGTGCCGACCATCCGCAGGTCCGGCCGGGCGGGACGCAGGCCGGTGAGGAACGTGTGGTGCAGCCCGCGCTTGCGCAGCTGGCTGGACAGCGTCGCGGTGGACACCGAGCGCAGCGCCGCCTCGGTCTCCGGCTTGATCGCCGGGACCGTGCCGCCGACGGCCGCCGCGCGGTCCTCGCGGGTGACCTTCGGGCGTGCGCCGGGGGACGCCAGCGGCTCCGCCTCGCCGACCCGGTTGCGCAGCCGCTCGGTGTCGTTGACCGCCACCTCCACCACGTCGCCGGGGGAGACGACGGTCGCGCCGGTCGGCGTGCCGGTGAGGATGATGTCGCCCGGCTCCAGCGTCACGTTCCGGCTCAGGTCGGCGATCAGGTAGGCGAAGTCGAACAACAGGTCGCCCGTGTTGTCGTCCTGCACCAGCTCGCCGTTGACCCAGGTCCGCAGCCGGAGGTCGGCCAGGTCCACCTCGCGCGGGTCCAGCAGCACCGGACCGACCGGCGTGAAGCCGTCCGCGCCCTTGGAGCGCAGGTTGGAGCCCCGGTCCGCGTAGCGCAGGTCGTGCACGCCGAAGTCGTTGGCCGCGGCGATGCCGCCGATGTACTCGGCGGCATCGCCGCGGTCGACCCGGGTCGCCCGCTTGCCGATGACGACGGCGATCTCGCCCTCGAACGCGGACAGCTCGGTGCCCTCCGGCCGCACCAGGTCGCGGCCCGACCAGGACAGCGACGACGGCGGCTTGAGGAAGTACGACGGCTCCTCCGGGAACCGGCCGCGTTCGGCGGCGCGGCTGCGGAAGTTCAGGTGCACCGCGATGATCTTGGACGGTGCCAGGCCCAGCGGGTGCGTCATGCCTTCAGCCCGTCCGGGATGGGGAAGTCCACGATCACCTGACCCGTGCCGCTGCTCGGGAAGTAGTCGCACAGCTGCTCTCCGTGACCGGAGTAGCCGTCCCAGCCGAGGATGCCGAACAGCATCGCGGTGTCGGCCATCGCGGCCTCGCCGGTGAACCGCTCGTTGTAGGCGGGCAGCGCGGACAGGAACTCCGCGATGCGGCCGGTGCGCCACTGGTCGAGGACCAGCCGGTCGGCCTGCTCGTTGATCGGGTTGCTGATCTTGTCCAGGTACTGCGAGGAGATCTCGTTCGGCGGGAACTGGTGCGACAGCGAGCCGCTGGCCAGGAACGCCACCTTCCGGTCACTGCGCAGCACCGCGCGTGCGATCGCCTCGCCGACCCGGCGGTTCTCGTCGATGGAGGAGTAGATGTTGCAACCCACCGGGACCACCGCGAGCGGGTTGCCGTCGCGGTTCATGAAGTGCATCGGCACCAGCGTCGCGTACTCCAGGCCGAGGTCCTTCACGTCGTGCACCATGGACTTCTGGCCGCCGGCGTTGATCTCCTCGCCGATCAGCTGCGCCAGCTCCTGGCAGCCGGGGTAGTCGTACTCCAGGTCGGCGATGAAGTGCGGCAGTTCGTGGGACGCGTAGCTGCCCTGGTGCCGAGCCTTCCCGTTGATGTGGAAGCTCATGCTGTTCATCCAGTGCGAATCGGCCACCACGAACGTGTCCGCGCCGCGTTCGCGCGCCCGCCGTCCCACCTCGGCCAGACCGACCTCGGCGTGCCTGCGGATGCCGTGGTGCTTGCCGGTTTGGATGGACAACCAGATCGACGGCACATGTGTGATTTTCGCTGCGAGCACGACCTCACCCATGGTCACCTCCGCATCGGGGATCGTGTAGCGGATCGAATACGATCCGTTCGCGGCACACGGTGTCGTGGCCGCTATCCAGGTTTAACAGGACGGTCCGGCATCGCCGTTGACCCGGGACGCACGGCCTTTGACTCCACGCGCACCGGGTGTCGGACGTTCACGACTCGGCAACGAACACTTGACGAACGGGCGATGGCGGACGACTGTGCCTGTCACGCAGTGTTACCCAAACCACTCGAGCGCAGGTCCTGGAGGGCAAGAATGTCCTACGTGCTGACTACAGCCGGCGTGCCTGCGACACAGCAGTTCGAGCTCTGGCAGTCGGCCGTGTCGCAGACGTTCGTGCCCCTGGAAGCCACCGCCGGCGAGCATTCGACGTTCCGCGGCCGTCTGCGCGGCCAGAACCTCGGCAGCGTCGCGGTCTACGAAGCGTCGGCGGACGCTCACACCGTGCGACGCACCGCGCGCACGATCTCCCGTGCCGCGCCGGACTACTACAAGCTGTCGCTGCAACTGCACGGAAGCGCGAAGCTCAGCCAGGACGGGCGGCAGGCCGCACTGCGCCCCGGCGACTTCGCCATCTACGACACGACCCGGCCGTACTCGCTGGCGTTCGACGACGTGTCGTCCACTTTGGTGCTGATGTTCCCCCGTTCCATGCTGTGCCTGCCCACGGGGCAGATGGAGCAGCTCACCGCCATCCGGTTCGCGGGCGGGCAGGGCGTCAGCGGGATCGTCAGCACCACCCTCGTGCAACTGGCGCGCAACATCGACGACCCGCAGGTGCACGGCAGCGTCCGGTTGGCGCGCAACGTGGTGGACCTCCTGGGCACCGCGCTGGCCGACCAGGTGGACTACACCGACGTGCCCGCCGAGACCTCCCGCGCGGCCATGCTGGTGAAGATCAAGTCCTACGTGGAGGCGCACCTGGAGGACCCGGAGCTCTCGCCCGGCGACATCGCGGCCGCGCACCACATCTCCACCCGGTACCTGCACAAGCTGTTCAGCGAGGCGGGCACCACGGTGTCCGGCTGGATCCGGCACCGCCGGCTGGAGCGCTGCGGCCAGGACCTCGCCGACCCCGGCAAGCACCAGCTGGCGATCGGCGTCATCGGGGCCCGCTGGGGCCTGGTGGACGCGTCGTACCTGAGCCGGGCGTTCAAGACGGAATACGGTTTGTCCCCCTCGGAATACCGGCGCCGCAGCGTCGAACACCGGGCGCGCTGACGGTCAAACGCCGTGCGCCCGCAGCCAAGCTTTCGGGTCGCACGGCACCCGACACTGGCCACGATCAGCCAGTGGAGGGGAGTCGACATGCGCGCGACAGGTCTTTACATCGGCGGCCAGTGGACCGCCGGGGCAGGGGAGTTCACCACCACCGACCCCGCCACCGACGAGCAGTTGGCGGTCTGCGCCGACGCGAGTGCGGCGGACGTGGACAACGCCGTGGCCGCCGCGCGGGAAGCGCTGCCCCGTTGGGCGGCGACGCCGGCGACCGAGCGGGCGGCGATGCTGTGGCGGCTGGCCGAGCTGATCGAGGCCGACGCGGAGAAGCTGGCCGAGCTGGAGACCCGCGACCAGGGTCAGCCGCTGGGCGTGGCGCGGGCGGTCAGCGTCACCGGCGCGGCCGAGCACTTCCGCTACTTCGCCGGCTGGGCGACCAAGCTGGACGGCGCGGTGCGCTCGGTGTCGTTCCCGGACACCCTCCAGTTCGACCGCCGCGTGCCGGTCGGCGTGTGCGCCCTGATCGCACCGTGGAACTTCCCGCTGATGATCATGGCGTGGAAGCTCGCACCGGCACTGGCCTGCGGCAACACCACCGTGCTGAAGCCCGCCGAGCAGACGCCGCTGACCACCGTGCGGCTGGTCGAGCTGTGCGCCGAGGCGGGCTTCCCGGCCGGCGTGGTGAACCTGGTGACCGGCGGTCCGGAGACCGGCAAGGCCCTGGTCCGCCACCCCGGCGTGGACAAGGTGTCGTTCACCGGCTCGACGTCGGTCGGCCAGGACATCGTGGCGGCGTCGGCGGCCGACCTCAAGCGCGTGACGCTGGAACTGGGCGGCAAGACGCCGACCATCATCGGCCGGGACGCCGACATCGACGCGGCGGTGGCCGGCACGGTGGCGGGCGGGCTGCTCAACAGCGGCCAGGTGTGCGCGGCCTACGCGCGGATGTACGTCGACCACGCACGGCAGGACGAGTTCACCTCCAAGCTCGCCTCCGCGGTCTCCGGCCTGCGGCTGGGCGCCGGTCTGCACCCCGACACCGACCTGGGCCCGCTGGTCAGCTCCGAGCACCGGAACCGCGTGGACGGCTTCGTGCGGGGCGCGGTGGCCGAGGGAGCGGAGCTGGTGGCCGGCGGGTCGCCCGCCGAGGGCCCCGGCCACTTCTACCGGCCGACGGTCTTCGGCTCGGTCCGGGACAGCATGGCCATCGCCCGCGAAGAGGTCTTCGGACCGGTGCTGGCAGTGCTGGACTACGACGACGAGGACGAACTGCTGGCCCGCGTCAACGACTCGCCGTACGGCCTGGCGGCCTCGGTGTGGAGCAACGACCTCCGCACCGCCCACCGCCTGGCCGACGGCATCCGCGCCGGGGCGGTCTTCGTCAACATGCCGTGCATCCCGGACGCGGCGGCGCCGTGGGGCGGCTTCCGGTCCAGCGGGTGGGGACGTGAGATGGGGCCGTACGCGATCGACGCGTACACCGAGATCAAGGGCATCTGGATGCACCACGGCTGAGCTCTCCCGGTGAACCCGAACGGCCCGACGCGCTCTCCCCGCGTCGGGCCGTTCGCATTCCGGTCCGACCGGTGCACCGGTCGGACCGTTGCCCTCCCCGACCCGATCGTCGGCCGGGCCGGCCGGAGTTCGCGGTGATCGACTCCGGTACCACTGTCAACCGGTTGCCGTCGGCGCGCCGGAAGCGTTGACGTGGGCCGCGGGGACACGCGCCGACCTGGCCGGCCGCCTGCGGATGAGCCATTCCGCCACGGCGAGGTTGACCACCCAGCCCGCGCCCAGGAGCATCGCCCTGGCGAACTCGCCGGGAGCGCCGACCACCAGCACCCACGGCAAGGTGGTCAGCACCTGCGTGCCCGCGCCCTGGCCGATCGCGTAGCCGCGGATCATCCACGCCCGGTGCCGGGCGACGTCCCGCCGCCGTATCGCGGCGAAGCCGAGGACGACGGACACGGCCATGGCGGAGCCGAACACCAGCCGGAAGGCCGCCAGGAGATCGCCGTCGCCGTCGGCACGGGCGTAGTACAGCGTCATCCACAGGCCGGTGAGCGCCGCGGCGAGGCCGGCGGGGACCAGGAGCCGGCCGAGGGCGCGGTGCCTGCCCGGCCTTCGCCGGCGGAACCCGGGCGCGAACTGGAAGGCCCCCGCGACGCAGTACAGGACGGCGCACACGATGTGCACCACCACCGGCAGGGGCGCGGCGAGGAACCGCGCGTTCTCCGACGTGACCTCCGCGCCGCCGGCCAGCTCGGTCAGGCGGACCGCGCCGGCGACCACCGGGACTGCGGTGAGCAGGATCAGCGCGGCGGGTACGGGCCACTCGGCCCTGGTGGAGGAGGTCACGGCGAAGGCCCTTCTTCGTTCCGGTCGCCCGTCGGCGGGCGACCGGCGCCACGTCGGCGTGCTGCCGTCGTCGTGACCCGAGTCTGACGACCTACGTGGTGCCGACCCATCGGGAGAAGGGCTCGGGTCGAGCCGTCTCATCGGGCAGGGCGGAGTAGTACTTTCGGCCGTGAGGCGCCATCGCGGGTCACCGCTCCGGGCGGCCGAACCCGCTGCGGACGCGGTCGGTCTCGTAGGCCCACATGGCGATCTCCACGCGGTTGCGGACGCCGAGCTTGGCCATCAGGCTCGCGATGTGCGTCTTGACCGTGCTCAGGGAGATGTGCAGCTCGTCCGCGATCTCGCTGTTGGTCCGCCCCCGCGCCACGGTGGTGAGGACCTGCTCCTCGCGGTCCGTGAGCGGATCGACGGGGTGCGCGGGCGGTGAGACGGGCCCGGCGGCGGCGAACGTCTTGAGCAGCCGTGCGGTGATGCTGGGGGCGATGAGCGCGTCGCCGTCGGCGGCGGCGTGGACCGCTTGGGCGAGCAGGGCGGGTCCGGCGTCCTTGAGCAGGAAGCCCAGAGCGCCGGCCCGGAGCGCGGCGTAGACGTACTCGTCCAGGTCGAAGGTGGTGATGACGACGACGGCGAGGGGGTCGTCGACCCCGGGCCCGGCCAGCAGGCGGGTGGCCTCGATGCCGTCCACACCGGGCATGCGGATGTCGAACAGGCACACGTCGGGGCGCAGCCGGCGCGCGAGTTCCACGGCGCGCCGGCCGTCGGCGGCCGCGCCGACGACCTCGATGTCCGGTTGCGCGTCCAGGATCATGGTGAGCCCGGTGCGGACGATCTCCTGGTCGTCGGCGACGACCACCCGGATGCTCATGCGGCCGACCCGGTCCGGGGCACGGTGGCGGTCACGGTCCAGCCCCGATCGGCGTCGGGGCCCGCGGTGCACGTGCCGCCGAGCAGGTCGACGCGTTCGAACATGCCGACGAGCCCGTACCCGGGCGACGCGGTCGATCGCGCGGGCCCGTCACCGTCGTCGCTCACCCGCAGGTGCACCGACGTGTCGTCGGCGGTGACCCGGACCTCGATGCGGGTGGCGTGACGGGCATGTCGTCGCGCGTTGGTGACCGATTCCTGGGCGAGGCGGTAGACCGCGGCGCCGACCGACGGGTGGACGTCGTCGAGGTCGCCGGAGACGCCCACCTCGACCGTCGGGCCGGTGCGGGTCCGGGTCGCGAGCCGCCCGAGGTCGGCGATGCGCGGGTCGGGCGCCAGGTCCACGGGCTGGTCCCGCCGCAGGACCCGCACCATCGCGCGCATCTCGGCGAGCGCGCGCGAGGCCTCGGCCTCGATCACGCGCAGCGCGTCGGCCGCGGCGCCCGGCTGCGACACCGAGGTCGCCAGGCCCGCCTGGGCGCGGATCGCGATCGCCGACACGTGATGGGCGACCGTGTCGTGCAGGTCCCGGGCCAGCCGTTCCCGTTCCAGCAGCTTGGCCTGGTCGAGTTCGCGCATCCGCGACCGGGCCCGGTACCGCACCGCCGCGCCGAGGGCGACGGCCGAGACCACCACGGCCAGCCCACCGGTCGCGTCGGCGAGGCCGGGGTCGCGCACGGCCATGGACAGGCAGGCGCCGCCGAGCACGACCACCAGGCCGGTCACGGCCTCGCGTCCGGACCCCCACCTGATCACCGAGTACACCAGGACCAGCAGGAAGGCCGTCGTGTACGGCTCTTCGCGGTTCCCGCCCGTGATCAGCGAGACCAGGCTCGTCGTGCCGAAGGCGACGGCGAGCATCGGCAGCGGTCGGGTCCGGCGCCACAGCAACGTCGGAACCAGCCCGACGACGACGATCACCGAAAGGGTCCGCCACGGGAGTTCCGGTCGGAGAGCGCCTTCGAGGATCGCCGCCGGCACGAGCACGCCGACGAGCGCCCAGTCCCGCCACACCCGTGGCGGCGCGTGGTGGGGACGGGGCTCATCCCACGTGGAGCGGAGAAGATCCTGCACCCGGTGATGGTACGTAGGCGCGGCTGTCGACGACCCCGTGAGCAGAGCCTGACGACGGCGGGGCGGAACCGGCTGCATCCTGACGCCCGAGGATCCGTAGGCCTCGGTGCACCTCGGACCCGGCACGCTTCGGCCCCGGAACGCCCTCGATCCGGTACGCCTCAGATCCGGTACGTCTCAGATCCAGTACGGGTCGGCGCCGCGGGTCAGGCGGGTCAGGGAACCGACGCCGCTGGGGTCCGGGGACGGCCGCACGAAGCCCGCCCTGGCGGCGATGCCGGCGGCCTCGCCGCGCGACTGGCAGTCGAGCTTGGTCAGCAGGCGCTCGACGTAGGTCTCCACGGTGCGGCGGCTGACCACCAGGCTCTCCGCGATCGCCTGGTTGGACAGGCCGGCCACCAGGCCGGTCGCGATGTCCAGTTCGCGGGCGGTCAGGCCGGACGGGTTCTCGAACGGGGTGCAGGCCGCCACGACGCCGTTGCGCGGGCCGTCGACGATCCTGAGCAGGCGCACCCGGTACCAGCCGTCCTTCGCGGGCCACAGGAACGGCACGGTGCGCACGCCCAGGACGGCGAACGACTCGGCCAGCGCGCGCAGGGCCGGGTCGCCGGCGATGGGGACGGGGGAGCGGCCGGTCACCGGGCCGGAGGCGGGCACCAGCCAGCTGGCCGTCCACTCCGGACCGAACCACGCGTCGAACGTGGGGCAGTGCAACGGGTCCACCCGGCGCGCGAGGGCCGAGCCGACCTGCGCCACGAAGCGGCGGGCCTCCTCGTCGAACGCCGCGCGGACCGGCGCGTTGGCGTGCAGCACGCCCACCACCTGGGGGTTGCCGCCCAGTCGCAGCACCGCCGAGAGCCCGTCCTCGAACCCGGCCGGGCGCAGCCGCTCCTGGTAGTGCGGAGAGTCGCGGAAGTTGTGCGGCATGTCGTCCATGAGCAGCGGCACGGCCGAGTCGAACAGCTGGCCGCCCCAGCGGGTGCGCGGCAGCTCGTGCGCCAGTTCCCGGCTGGTCGAACGGTTGTAGCCGTCCTCGGCCATCACCACGAAGCCTCGCGACACCGGATCCCAGCCGGTGATCTGCACGGCGCACATCTCCGGCAGCGCCATGCGCAGGGCGGCGAACACCTCGCCCCACTCCACGGCGGCACCACTGCCCAGGGCGGAGCCGATGCGCACCGCCGAGGCCACTTTCGTGGTGTCCATCGCGCCTCCTACGTAGGCGCACAACCTACGGTGTGTGACGTGACCCCGGCAATAGCCGAATCCGCCGCGCACGTCAAGATGCGCTGCGGGGCAACGGGGTTCCCGGCTGCGGACCGGAATGACCGTCAGTTACCTGAAGGGTCTACCACATCCCGGTCCGACCGAAGATCACCACCGCCGCACGCGGTTCCGCACCCCGCTGCCCGGCCCGCCGGACGGCGGTCGCGACCTGCTCCGATCGGCTCAACCCGTTGGCACCGAACAGCACCGTCGTGTTCTGCCTACCCCACCCCGGTACCGCCACCGCGCCGATCCGGAACGGCAGTCGGTCCAACTGCACGCGGACCGACCAGGGAAGCGTGGAACCACAGCGCTGCCGAGTGCCGGTGCGCCCACCTCGAGCTCGGCGGCGTCGATCCGGCGCTCGCGGGATGGTCATCGCACGGCTTCCTGGGCGAACGCGGCCCGCAACGCGGCGGCGGCGCGGGCGTGGGCTTCGGCCGAGATGCTGAGCTGGTCGACGAGCAGGGCGAAGAAACCGTGGATCTGTCCCTCGTAGCGGACCAGCGTCACCGGCACGCCCGCGTCCAGCAACCGGTGCGCGTACTCCTCGCCCTCGTCGCGCAGCGGGTCGAACTCGGCCGTCATCACCAGCGCGGCGGGCAGCCCGCGGAGGTGGGAGGCCGCCAGCGGCGAGAGGTACGGGTCGTTGAGGTCGTCGGGGTCGCGCGGGTACTGCTGGAAGAACCACTCCATGCTCTCGCGGTCGAGGAAGTGCCCGCGCCCGTAGTCCACATAGGACGCGCGGTCGCTGGGCGGGGCCATCACCGGAGCGGCCAGCAGCTGCAACGAGATCGGCGGGCCGTCGTGGTCGCGGGCCATCAGCGACACCACGGCGGCCAGGTTGCCGCCCGCGCTCTCCCCGCCGACCGCGATCCGGCCGTCCGCGCCGATCTCCGCCCCGTGCGCCGCGACCCAGTTCAGCGCGGCGTACGCGTCCTCGGCGGCGGCCGGGTAGCGGTGCTCGGGCGCGAGCCGGTAGTCCACCGACACCACGTTCATGCCCACCGCGTTGCACAGCACCCGGCAGGTGGCGTCGTTCTCGTCCAGCGACCCGATCACCCAGCCGCCGCCGTGGTACCAGACCAGCGTGGGGAACGGCCCGTCGCCGTGCGGCGCGTACACCCGCACCGGGATCGCGCCCGCCGGGCCGGGGATGGCGCGGTCGACCACCGAGTCGACCTGCTCCGGGTTCGGCGACGGCCGCCAGACCTCGGCGAACGCGGCGCGCAGCCGCGCGGGCGAGACCTCGCCGGCCGGCACCAGGCCGCCCAGGGCGTCGGTGGCGTCGATCACCGCTCTGGCTTCAGGGTGCAGCGGCATCGGGCTCGTCCTCCGTGTCCGGTCCCACGCCGAACCACCGCAGGGCGGCGGCGGTGAGGCGGGAGACGTCGTTGTCGTCCTTGTCGTGGGACAACGCGCCGCACCAGCCGATGGACCCGGTCGCGAACACCGCGCCCCCGCCGGGTGTGTGCAGCAGCGTCAGGTCGGCCCGCCGGCGGTCCACCGGGTCGCCGAACGGGTGCGGCGTGGTCGGGCCGGTGTCGGCGGACACGTAGGTGTCGCCGAGCATCGCCCGGCCCAGCAGCACGGTGTTCGGCGGGCTGCCCAGCAGCGGGTCGATGCCGTCGGTCTCGAACGCCGCCGCGCCGCCGAGCACCACGCCGAAGTCGCCCAGCGGCTGGGTGATCCCGTCGAGCAGCGGGTGCGGGCCGACCAGGTCGTAGGAGCCGCCGGTCTGCAGACCCGCCGCCGTGGTGCCGATGCCGAACAGCCGGTGCGGCGCGCGACCGCGTTCCTGCCACAGGCCACCCGGCTCGCCGGTCGCGGCGAGGTGCAGCTCGCCCGGCTCCGACTCCCACATCCGCACGCCCGCGTAGCCGCGCCGCACCTCGACCAGGTACGGCTTGGCCGGGTGGATCGCGGTGACCCAGTACGCGCCGTTGCCGCCGAGGTAGCCCAGCTTCCCGCCGCCGTACAGGTACGAGGTCACCGCGTCGAGCATCGACCCGGTCCAGTACTCCGGGTGGCTGCCGGTGACCACGCCCCGGTAGCCCGCCAGCGCGGCCAGGCCCTCGGCGTGCAGGTCGTGGTCGGTGACCACGTCGAACGCGAAGCCCTGCCGCCGCAGCCAGCCCACCAGGTGCAGGTCCTCGCTGTACTGGTGCGGCGCGCGGGCGTGCCGGAACACGTGGTCGTCGCGCACGCCCAGCAGCGGCCGGCGCAGCGACGCGGTGGCCACGCCGCTGCCGTCGGTGTGCCGGTCGTACGGGCTGTGCAGCAGGTTGTCCCGGGCGAACGGCGCGGCCACCTCCGCCGGGTCCTCCGGCAGGAACGGCTGGTGCACGTGCTCCAGCGCGTAGGTGAGGTAGCTCAGCGTCGGCACCAGGAACGCCAGCTTCGCCCGCGGCTCGCGGGGCCGGACGAAGAACGGCAGCCGGTCCACGCCCTCGGACGTCTCCAGCTCCACCGCGTAGCAGCCGCTCGGCAGGTCCTCCGGCAGGGCGATCTCCAGCACCGGATCCCAGCCGCAGTCGGCCAGGTCGTCGGAGTGGAAGTGCACCGCCGAGTAGCCCCGGTCCGCGTACCGCCAGTCCAGCACGTCGCCGGTCCAGTCGTGCCCGGTGACGCCGCGCTGCGGGTGGTTGTGCAGCGTCCCGTGCCGGCCGTCCACCAGCTCCAGCAGCGTGTCGCCGCCGATGTCCTCGGACAGGTCCCAGTGCGCCCGCGCGCCCAGGTGCCACGCGGACCGCGTGTCGGCGGCCAGCCAGTCCAGGTCGGTGCGCACCTCGGTGAACACCGTCGGACCGTCGAGCTTGCCGTCGAAGTGCCCGCCGAGCCGCCCGTTGACCCGGCGGGCGGCGAACAGCATCGGTGCTCCGCCGGTCACCATCGGGCCCGCCGAGGCGGTGGTGGTCACCGACCGGCTCTCGTCGGCGAGCGGGTCGCGCGGCCGGACCTCCAGTCGCGCGCCGTCCGCGTCGTACCCGCCGACCACCAGGTACCAGCGGCGCAGCCGCAGCACCGGACCGGTGACCCGGACGATGCCCCGGTGCGTGCGCACCGCGAACTCCGGCGTGCCGTCCGCCCGCAGCACCAGTTCCGCGTACGGCCCGTCGGCCGCGTCGCCCTGGCTGACCAGCCCGGCGCGGGAGTCGTGGAACGCCGTCGGCCAGACCCACACCGCGAACGACACCGCCTCGCCGAGCGCGGGCGGGCGCGGTACCAGCCCGTACGAGCCGTGGTCGAAGTCCTGGTGCGGCACGGGAACCCGGTCCGGCAGGTCGATGTCCACGGGTGTGCGCACGGGTGCCGTGCCGTCGTGGTCGATGTGCAGCACCCGCACCCGTGCGTCCGGTGTGGACGCGCTGGCGTGTACCGCGATCCGCTCCCCGGGGCGTGCGTTCAGCCGGTCGGTGTAGCCCACGACGGGGGCGCAGGTGTGGTCGACGGGTGACATGTCAACCCCTCAGCAGTTGGCCGCCGTCGATCGGCAGCACGGTTCCCGTGATGTGCCGGGCTTCCAGGGAGGCCAGCAGCAGCACGGTCGGCACGAGGTCGTCGGTGTTGGCGAGGCGACCCAGCGGGATCCGCTCCACCCACGGCGCGCGGGCCGCCGGGTCGGCCATCGCCGCCGCCGTCAGCGGTGTCTCCACCGGGCCGGGCGCGACCGCGTTGACCCGGATGCCGTGCGGCGCCAGCTCCAGCGCCGCCGAGCGGGTCAGCGCGTTCATCGCCGCCTTGGTCGCCTCGTAGTGCCCGAGGCCGACCGTCGGCTGGAACGACCCGGCCGAGCTGATGTGCACGATCGAGCCGCCGCGCCTGGCCGCCACCATCGCCTCGCCGACCGCCTGGGTGATCAGGAACGTGCCGCGCACGTTCACCGCGAGCACCGCGTCCATCGACTCCACCGGCAGCGACAGCAGCGGGCCCGCGCCGCCGACCACGCCCGCCGCGTGCACCAGCACGTCGAGCGGGCCCAGTTCGGCGATCGTCTTCGCCACGCCCGTGCGCACCGACTCGGGGTCGCGCACGTCCATCTCCACGGCCAGCCCGCCGAACTCCTCGGCCTTGCGGGCGAGCCCCACCAGGTCCACGTCCGCGACCGCGACCCGGTGGCCGCGCCCGGCCAGCGCCGTCGCGATCGCCCCGCCGATACCGCCCGCCCCGCCGGTAACCAACGCCACCATCACACGGCCTCCGCGATCACGACGCGCGGGCTGCCGGGCAGCGGGCGGGTCTCCAGGACCTTCCAGCCGGTGTCGGCCAGCCAGCGGTGCACCTCGTCCTCGGGGTAGACCACGGTGCCGTCGATGACCAGGTACTCACCGGCCATCACCGGGTCGAGCCGGCGGCCGTCGCCCGCGTCCAGCAGGAAGTCCAGCACCAGCAGCCGCGCGCCGGCCTCGACCACGCCGCGCGCGGCGCGCAGGATGGTCCGGTTCTGCTCGGCGTCGAACCGGTGGATGACGTGCTCCAGCAGCACGGCGTCGTACTGGCCGGGCACCTCGTCGGTCAGCGGGTCGGCCTCGTGGAAGGTGATCCGGTCGGCCAGCGCGGGGTCGAGCGCGCCCCGGACCATCCGGAGGAAGTCCGGCGTGCTGACGAACGTGCCGGTCAGCCCCGGGTTGCGCTTGGCGGCCTCGCCGAGGAACGCGGTGGACAGCCCGCCCAGGTCCAGCACGTGCTTGTGCGGCCCGAAGTCGTAGTGCTCGGCCAGCATCACCGCGTGCAGCGAGTTGTAGGTCTGCACGCCGTTCATGAACACGCCCATGCGGGCCTCGTCCAGCTCGAACGGGCCGGGCTGCGCGGAGCGCATGGACGAGGTGTAGTGCAGCCAGTGCGGGTAGCTCAGCGCGTCCCAGAAGGCCAGGTGCGGCCGCAGGTCCAGCCCGCCGCGCCCGGCCAGGTACGCCTCGGTCACCGGGGTGTTGGCGTAGCGGCCGTCCCGGTGCTCCAGCAGGCCGAGGCCCACCATCGCGTCGGCCAGGATGCGCGCGGAGCGCTCCGGCAGCTCGGCGCGCTCGGCCAGTTCCAGCGAGGTGGCCGGGCCCAGGCCCAGCGCCGAGAACACACCGAGCTCGCTCGCGGCGAACAGCTGCTTGGCGGCCATGAATCCGGTTGCGACGGCCACCAGCGGAGTGGGGTCGGTCATCGGGTCTCCTAGTCCAGTCCGGGGTCGACGACGGCCTTGACGGCGGCCATCGACGCCATGTCACGAATCGCCTGTTCCGCGCCCGACAGCCCGACGGGCGGCGAGAACATGGCGTCCCACTCGAAGCGGTTGGCGAACGCCGACAGGAAGCGCAGCGCGCGGGCCAGGTCGCCCACGTCGCCGTTGAGCGAGCCGACCACGCGGATCTCCCGGCTCATCACCACGTCCATCGGCACCGGCGCGGCCCGCGGACCGGCCAGCCCGACCACCACGTGCGTGCCGCGCTTGCCGCACATCAGCACGCCCTCGCGGTTGGCGGTCGGCGCGCCCGCGAAGTCCAGCACCAGGTCCGCGCCGTGCGCGCCGGTCAGCTCCTCCACCTGGGCGACCCGCTCGTCCGGGTCGGTCACCTCGGTCACGTCGATCGTGGTGTCCGCGCCGTACTTCGCGGCCAGCGCGAGCCGATTCGCCGGACCGCCCAGGGTGATCACCTGCCCCGCCCCCGCCGCCCGCGCCATCGCGGTGGCGACCAGGCCCAGCGGACCCGCGCCCTGCACGGCGACGGTCGAACCCGGCTGCACGCCGCCCGCGTTGGCGAACGCCCGCACCACGGTCTTCACCGCGCAGCCGGCCGCCGCCGCCCAGGTGTCCGGCACGTCCCCCGGGATCACGATCCGATGCGCGCCCGGCGGCAGGTACACGTACTGCGAGAGCCCGCCGATGGCGTACGGCCAGCGGTCGGCGCGCTGGCCGAACCCGTAGCCGCGGTGCTCGCACAGCACCGGCTCGCGAAGTACGTTGCAGCCCTGGCAGTGCCCGCACACGGACTCCGACCACACCAGGCGGCTGCCGATCTCCACCGGCTTGCCGTACGCGTCCCGGCCGGAGTTCGCGCCGAGCGCCACCACCTCGCCCGCCATCTCGTGGCCGAGGATGATCGGCAGCGCGATGAACGGCATCACGCCCTGCCACAGGTGGGCGTCCGTGCCGCACAGCGTGGTGCTGGTGATCCGCACGACCGCTGAGCCCGGCGGGAGTTCCTTCGGCAGCGGCACTTCGGTGAGTTCCAGTGGGGCGTCGAACTCGCGCAGCACCGCCGCGCGGGTCGAGGTGGGGTGCATCTACGCCTCCCGGCTGTTCTGATCGGCGTTGTTCCGGTCGGCGTCCAGCTCGGCGCGGCGCACCTCCGGTCGGCGGTGGAACCGTTGCGGCACAACGATTCCGGGTGGTCCACCGGCGAGCCAGCCGGCCGCGGCGGGTGCCGGGCGGGCGACCGCCGCGACGTCTTCCCGGGCCTCGCCCAGCACGTGGCCGAACCCGCCGAGGCCCGCGTCGCGGGCGCCGGTCCGGCCGCCGTGGTCCGGGACCGGCGCGGCGCCCGTCGCGTCGCGGCACCGGTCCGGCGGGGGCGCCCCGTGGACGTGGCACATGTGGAAATCCCCTTCGCGGAATCGATCAGGCCATGGAGTCCCAGCGGTCCCGGCGGCGCGTCCACAGCAGGACGACGAGGATCACCAGGAACGGCAGGACACCGCGGTACTGCTGGAAGGCGACGACGGTGCTGGCGAGGCCCTGGAGCACGCCCAGGGCCACGCCGCCGACGAACGTCCAGGTGAAGCTCCGGAACCCGCCCACCAGGGCGGCGGCCAGCGCCGGCGTGATCAGCAGGGCCTGCGAGCTGAAGTCGCTGGCCAGCTGGGGCGCCACGATCATGATCGCCAGGGCGCTGGCCGCGCCCGCCGCGCCCCAGACCACCATGGACAGCCGGGGCACCCGGATGCCGATCAGCTCGGCGGTGGTCGGCCGCTCGGACAGCGCCCGCAGCAGCAGGCCGATCCGGGTGCGCTTGAGCAGCACGGTGGGCAGCACGGCGAACAGCACCGCGAGGACCATGGTGACCACCGCGGTCCAGGTCACCACGACGCCGCCCACCGTGACCGCCGGGCTGTCGAACGGGCTGGGGAACCGGTGCGGGTGCTGCGCGCCGAACAGCCGCAACCCCACCGCGACGAGCGCGGTGAAGGTCGCGATGGTGACCGCGGCCTTCACCCCTTCGCTCGCCTCGGAGAACCAGCGCACCATCACCACGCCGAGTCCCATGTGCACCACGGCGGCCACGACCAGGCCGCACACGATGGCCGGGAACAGCGGCAGGCCCGCCTCGTGCAGCACGACCATGGCGAACGCGCCGAAGGCGCCCACGGCGGCCTGGGCGAAGTTGACCACCGCGACGAGCCGGTAGGTGAGCAGCGTGGACAGCCCCATCAGGGCGTACGCCCCGCCGGTGACCAGTCCCGCGATGGCCGCGGACAGTTGCAGCACAGCAGCCTCCGGGTCAGGCGTTGGGCACGGTGATGAAGGTGTCGTCCACCACGACCCACCGCAGGCCGGTCAGGCGGACGATCTTGGAGCCCTGGTTCGGGGAGTGCGACTCGCCGGGGCCGAACTCCCACGGGGTGCCCAGCATCGGGTCCTCGATGGGGGTCATCTCCCGGAGCGCGGCGCCGACCGTCTCGCGGGTGACGTCGCCCTTGATGGTCTTGAGCACGTCGACCATGAACTTGGCGGCCAGGTAGCCGCCCTGGGAGAACGCGGTGGCCTGCGCGTCGGCCCGGGTCACCGTGTCCCGCCAGCCCTTGTTGGCCAGGCTGGCGGAGGTGAACGGCTCGAACTCGCTGCCCGCGTACACGTTCAGGCCGAGCCCGCCGACGGCCTTGGCCACGCTGTCGGTGTAGGCCGGGGCCAGCAGCAGGTAGTCGACGTCGTCCATGCCCTGCGTCTTCGCCGCCTGGAGCCACGGCACGACCAGCGACTCGGCCGGGTTGAACAGGATGGCGTCGCAGTCCGCCTGCTTGGCCTTGAGCAGGTACGGCGTGAGGTCGCCGCTCTGCGGCACGGTCAGGTCGTTGACCTTCAGCGTCTGGCCGCTGATCTTCTCCCAGCGCGTCAAGGCTTCCTTGACGGCCTCCTCGTTGCCCGGCAGCAGCGAGGTGAAGTTGCAGATGTTCTTGTCGCCCAGCTTCTGCGACGCGTGCAGCAGCACGGCGGTCATCAGCGTGAACGGACCGACGTTGACCGGGGCGATGTTCGGGCTCTGGAAGCACTTCGGGGTGGCGGCGACCGCCATCACCGAGTTGAGCTTCTGCTGGCGGTAGAAGCCGTCGTTGACGTCGCAGTCGGTGAAGCTGGCGGAACCGGCCATCGCGACCACGCCCGTGTCCGCCAGTTCGCGGGCGACCTGGGCGGTGCGCTGCGGGTTGCCCGCGTCGTCCTTGACGATGTACTCGATCTTCTTGCCGTTGATCCCACCCTTGTCGTTGGCGTCGTCGAAGACGCGCTGGGCGGTCTTGGCCACCTCGGCGGTGATGAACTGGCCGGTGAGGCCGGCGACGGCACCGATCTTGATGGTGTCGCCGCCACCTCCGCTGCCACAGCCCGCGAGCACGGATGCCGTGAGCGCGGCCGTGGCGAACACGGCTCCCGCCTTGAGGTGCTTTCTCATCTGTGGTGTTTCCCTTCGGGGGATGGGTGTTTCAGTGGGCTGCGGAACCCAGGTAGGCGGCGATGACCGCGGGATCGGCCAGCACCTCGTCAGGAGGCCCGAAGGCGATGACCCGGCCGAAGTCCATGACCACGACGGAGTCGCAGGTGGACCGGACCAGCTCGATGTCGTGCTCGACCAGCAGGACGGCGGTGTCGAAGCGCTCGGGGATCTCCGACAGCCGGCGTTGCAGCAGCTCGGTCTCCGCGCTGGAGTGGCCCGCGGCGGGCTCGTCGAGCAGCAGCACCGCGGGACGGCCGGCGGCCAGGCCGGCGACCTCCAGCAGCCGGCGGGTGGCCACGTCCACGGTCTCGATGGGCACGTCGGCGGCCGGGCACTCGAACAGCGCCAGCTGCTCGTCGACCTCCTCGGCGGACAGCGATTTGCCGGCCGCGATCCGGAGGAACATGCCGACGGTGAGCTGTTCGGGCACCCGCAGCTGCTGGAAGCTGCGGCGCAGGCCCATCCGGGCGCGGCGGTGCGCCGGGACGCCGTCCACCGGCTCGCCGTTGAGCAGCACCTGGCCGGAGTAGCTGCCGGTGAACCCGGTGACCGTGTTGATCAGCGTCGACTTGCCCGCGCCGTTCGGCCCGACCAGGCCGACCACGCAGCCCTTGGGCACGGCCAGCGAGACGTCGTCGTTGGCGGTCAGCGCCCCGAACCGCACGCTCAGGTTGCGGACCTCCAGCGCGGGCGTGGCGTCGGCGGGCTCGCGCGGGGCACGCAGCCTGATCGGCACCAGCGGCTTGGGGTTGGCGTGCGGTATGGGCAGCGAGCCCATCTTCGCCGCCTTCTTCCGGCGGCGCTTCGCCCGCATCAGGTCGGTCTGGCTGCCGCCCAGGCGCAGCACCTGCACCGCGCCGATGCCGAAGAACAGGGCGGCCAGGTCCTGCGGGACGCCGAGGGCGTCCAGCAGCGACGGGAAGACCGCGCCCATCACGCCGCCCGCTATCGCGCCCTCGATGTTGTTGGTGCCCACGAACAGGGCGATCGCGAAGAACGACACGGACGCGAAGGCCGCGAAGTTGCCCGGGGTGACGATGCCCAGCTGTCCCGCCATCAGCCCACCGCCGACACCGGCCACGAACGCGCTGAGCGCGAACGCGGTCAGCTTGCCCTTGGCGACGCTGATGCCGTGCGCGGCGGCGGCCCGCTCGGAGTGGCGGATCTCGACCAGCGCGCCACCGGTCCGCGTGCGGTCCAGGTAACGCAGGCCGATGAAGATCACGGTGACCACGATGACCGTGAACACGAAGTACTCGCTGTCGGTGGTGAAGCCCGCCGGCCGCTGGACGAAGTCGTAGTTGCCCTGGCCGGGGTAGGGGATGCCGGTGAACACCACGTCGAGCGCGGTGGCGAAGGCGAACGTGGCGACCGCCAGGTTCACCCCGCGCAGCCGCAGCGCGGGCAGGCCGATCAGCACGCCGGCCACGGTGGCGGCCAGGCCGCCCAGCACCAGCCACGCGTAGAACCCGCCGGGCAGGTCGGAGACGTTGGCCCAGCCGACGACCCACGCGCCGATCGCGGCGAAGCTGAGCTGGCACAGCGAGATGACGCCCGCCCGGCCGGTGATCAGGCCGTAGCTCTGCATGAACACCGTGCTGACGGCCGCGCCGGTGAGCATGAAGGTGAAGTTGTTGTTGGCGAACCCGGCCACCGACGCGGCCACCACGGCGGCGAGGATCAGGCCGAGCACCACCGGGTGCGGCTTGCGGCGCGGCGCGTTCACTTCCAGACCCCACTTCCGGAGGGCGTGTCACCCAGGTAGAGCGCCCGGAGCAGGCCCTCGTCGGCGCGCAGCTCGCGGCCGTCGCCGGCGAACACGATCCGGCCCCGGGCCATGACGTAGGCCCGGTCGGCGATGCCGAGGGCCAGGGCGGCGAACTGCTCGACCAGCAGCACGCCCACGCCGCGGTCGGCGAGTGCGCGCACGGCGGCGGCCAGCCGTTCCACCACGATGGGCGCCAAGCCCAGCGACATCTCGTCGATGAGCAGCACCTTCGGCCTGCCCAGCAGCGCCCGGCCGACCACCAGCATCTGCTGCTCGCCGCCGGAGAGCAGCCCGGCGGGCGCGTCGATCTGCTTGCGCAGCTCGGGGAACAGCTCGAACACCCGGTCCGGGGTGTCGTCGTGCCGGCAGGCGGCGCGCAGGTTGTCCAGTGTGGACATCTCCCGGAACACCGTGCGGTTCTGCTCGACGTGCGCGAGCCCGGCCCGCGCCCGGCGCCAGGCGCGCAGCTTCTCGATCCGCTCGCCGGCGAGCCGGATCTCACCGGAGGCGACGGGGATGGCCCCGGAGACGCCTTCCAGCAGGGTCGTCTTGCCCGCGCCGTTGGCACCGAGCAGCACGGTCACCGAGCCTTCGTCGACCAGCAGCGAGACGCCGCGCACGATGGTCAGGCCGGACCTGTCGACCGTTATGTCCTCAAGGGACAGCACACTCACCGAATCCACCGTCCTGTCGATACTTCCGGGGTGGTCGGGCAAGACTGGTCCCGCGGTGGTGACCGGCCGGTCCGTAGAAATACTGAAATGCCTGCTCAGAAAGGTGAGGACCGTTCCGCACCGGGTTGTCGCACCGATGCCGGGGACGGCCCGCCGGGCGCTTTTCGGCCGGTCAGAGGCGATCATGAAGCCAATTCGCGGGAATCCGCCGCGCAATCGGCCGGCTCCCGCGTTGTAAACGATTCGGTAACGTCCGCGTCACCTTCCGGTTGTGCGCGTGCATATGCACCGTCGCGGCCGGTCGGGGAGCATGCGGAAGCGCCCGATGCCGGCGCGGGGCATCGGGCGCTTTCCGGACCGGTTCACCGGTCGGTCATCGGGCGATCAGTGCGCGCAGTGGCATTCGCCGGGCGGGCAGTGCCGGCACGCGGAAAAGTCCGGCAGGTCGAGCGTGGGATTGCGGTCGTGGAATCCGAGCGGTTTGAACATGAATCCGCTGTAGTCCACCGGCATCACCGGCCAGTCCTCGGGACGGGGCAGGTGGGTGGGCCCGAACACGTGCCAGAGCACCACGTCGGAGTCGATCAGCGGGCGGTCCTGCGCGGTCCACTGCGGCAGGCCGGCGCCGCCGGGGTGCTGGTCGGGGTACTCGCCCGCCGGGTACCGCTCGTCCTCGTGGAACCGGGTCACCCACAGGTGTTTCGTGGCGAACGCGGCCCGTGCGGCGATCGACGCGTCCGGCTGGGCGAGCAGCGTGGGGCCGGGCTTGGGCACCAGTTGGTACGCGCGCGGCTTGCCCAGCCGGTTCACGTTGTCCGAACTGCTCACCACCCACGTGCGGCCGCGCAGCGGATCGGCCAGCCGGGCGGCGGTCGACTCGCGGTCCAGCACGGTCGTGGTGGTGGTGAACGCGTTGCCGCGCGGGTTGTCCGGCCCGGTCGGGACGCCGACGAAGTCGATCTCCTCGACGGTGTTCGCCGCGCCCGCGATCTCGGTGTCCAGCCGCGCGCAGAACAGGTGCTGGTGCACGGGGGCCATCAGGCCGGGTGCGATCTCCGCGCCGTACGGGTTGTCGCCGCCCGCGCCGCAGAACACCACGCCGGTCGCCTTGGCCTCCAGCTCGATCGTGCCGTCGAGGTAGAAGTACCAGAAGAAACCGTAGTCGTAGTTGCCGATGGTGCTGAACGACGACACCACCAGCCGCCGCGACCGCCGCACGTCCGACGCCCCGGTGAGGACGTTGGTGTGCTTCCACTGCACCCCGTAGTCCTCTTCGTGCATGCAGATCGCCTGGGGGAGGGCGACCGGGTTGCCGTGGTCGTCGGCGAGCACGGCGTCGAAGTAGTGGATGACGCCCAGGCAGTCGCAGCCCAGCCGCAGCGAGTTGGCGTTCTTGCCCAGCAGGTACTCGCCCGCGTCGAAGTAGCTGATCCAGTTCCGCCACGGCGCGGGGTCGCCGTAGGGCACCACCATCTCGGCCATCGACGCCCGGTACAGCACCGGGTCGCCGCCGAACCCGATCCGGTGCAGCGTCAGGCCTTCGCGGGCGTTGAAGCCGATCCGGAACTGCCAGCCCTCCCAGGTGACCTCGCTGCCGTCGACGGTGAAGCTGACGCCCTCGGGCTGGGTGATGGAGATCGGCTTCAGCGTGGTGCGGGGCGTCTCGCCGGAGTAGTTGCCGTGCTCGGTAGGCGTCGGCACGTCACCCTCGTCGGTCACCGCGATCACTTCGTTCGCGATCAGGTCCACCTCGCAGAGCAGACCTTCGACCGGGTGCGCCCACGGGCTGTCGTCCACGTGGTCGCGCAGGAAGGTCAGTGCCCGCAGCACCCGCCGGTCGCGCAGCAGCGGCTCGTCGAAGAAGCCGGGGGACAGCGGGGCGACGAACGCCAGCGACCAGTCCTCGATGCCGCGCCTGCGCATCGCCGCCTGCCAGCGCGGGTCCGCCCGCACCAGGTCGGCGCTGCGGTCGTACTCCTCGAACAGGATCGCGGGCCGGCCGTCCTTGGCCGGCTCCAGCTCGCGGTAGGACTCCAGCGCACCCTCGGTCGCGTTCACCACGGCCTCCGCCGCCACGCCGGTCGCGGTGTCCAGCAGCACGACCCGCGCCCGCCGGGTGACCTGGTCGCCCGGCCGGTGCGCGCGGACGACCTCCTTGGGCGGCTCGACGGGCAGCACGCTGGGGAACCGGGTGGTCCCGCCGACCTTCCCGGCGGCCACGAGAACGTCCCTGACCTGGGCGATCTCCTCCGCGGTGAGCGGGTCGAGCGGGTGTGGGCTGTGGGTCATACCACGAGTATTCGGCGCACCCGGCGGATCGGTCTTGGCGTGCGGTGTACCGGAGTTGGCTCCCGGCGCACGTTCGCCGGCAGTCAACCGCCGAGCACTGGCCGACAAGACGGCGGGCCGTCGCGGGGCGAGGATCCCGGGCCATGTCGACGGGTTACGTGTACCACGAGCTGTACGGCTGGCACGACACCGGCACGCACGCCGGTCTGCTGCCCGCCGACCCGCGCCGGGGGCTCCAGCCGTTCCGCCACTTCGAGAACGCCGAGGCGAAGCGCCGGGTGCACGAACTGGTCGTGGCCACCGGCCTGGTCGACCGGCTGACCCGGCTCGCGCCGCGCCCGGCCACCGACGAGGAGATCCTGCTCGTCCACACGCCCGGCCACCTGGCCCGGCTGGTGGCCGCCAACGACACCGGCGGCGACGCGGGCGACGGCGGCAGCCCGTTCGGGCCGGGCGCCCTGGACATCGCGCGGCTCGCGACCGGTGGCGTCATCCGCGCGGCGGAGGCCGTGGTGGACGGCGAGGTGGACAACTCCTACGCACTGGTCCGCCCGCCGGGTCACCACGCGCTCAGCGACGTCGGCATGGGCTTTTGCATGTTGGCCAACATCGCCATCGCCGTGTCGGCGGTGCGTGCGAGCCGGGGTGTCGAGCGGATCGCGGTGGTGGACATCGACGTGCACCACGGCAACGGCACGCAGGCGGCGTTCGAGGACGACCCGAACGTGCTGACCGTGTCCGTGCACCAGGACCGGGTGTTCCCGCCGGACTCCGGGTTCGTCACCGAGCGGGGCACGGGCGCGGGCCACGGCTACGCGCTGAACCTGCCGCTGCCGCCGGGCACCGGCAACGGCGGCTACCTGGAGGCGATGCGCCGGGTCGTGCTGCCCGCGCTGCACCGCTTCCGCCCGGACCTGATCGTGGTGGCCGCCGGTTTCGACGCGAACCCGGTGGACCCGCTGGCGCGCATGATGGTCACCGCCGGTGGCTACCGGCAGATCGGCCGGATGCTGCTGGACGCGGCGGCCGAGCTGTGCGACGGCCGGATCGCGTTCGCGCACGAGGGCGGCTACGACCCGGTGTACGTGCCGTTCTGCGCGCACGCCGTGATCGAGGTGCTCGCGGGCGTGGAGCAGCCGTTCGAGGACCCGTTCGGGGTGAACTTCGACAACCAGGGCCAGCAGGAGCTCCAGCCGCACCAGGAGACCGCGATCGAGGCGGCCGAGAAGCTGGTGGCCGAGATCGGCTGACGCTGTTGAGCGATCGCTCAACACCGGGCTAGGCTCTCTTTTGAGCAGTTGCTCAAGAGGGGGTCCGGCATGGCTGTGCGCACGGTGGTGGTGGTCGGGGGCGGGATCGCCGGACTGGCGGCGGCGGTCGCGTTGGACCGGAGCGGCCGGCGGGTGACCGTGCTCGAACGCGCCCCGGAGTTCACCGACGTGGGCGCGGGGCTGTCGCTGTGGCCCAACGCCATGCACGCCCTGGACGCCCTGGGGCTGGCCGGGGCGGTGGCGGCGCGCGGCGCCGTGGAGGTCGGGGGAGGGGTCCGCTCGCGCGGCGGCCGGTGGCTGACCCGGACGCGCAACGCGGAACTCACCCTCCGGTTCGGCCGACCGCTGACCGTCGTGCACCGGGCCGACCTGGTGCGGACGCTGGCCGACGCGCTGCCCCCGTCGGCGTTGCGGGGCGGTCACGAGGTGGTCGGCATCCGGCCGGACGGGGTGGTCGACAGCAACGGCCGGTTCTTCGCGGCGGACCTGGTCGTCGGCGCGGACGGCGTCCGCAGCGCGGTGCGCGGGACACCGCCCCGGTACACCGGCTGCACGACGTGGCGGACGATCACGTCGCCGCTGGAGCCGGACACGCCGGGCGCGGTGCTGTGGGGCCGGGGTGAGCGCATCGGGTTCACGGCGATGCCCGACCGCCGGTTCTACGTGTTCGCGGCGGCCACCGCGGCCCGGTCGGGCAGTTCGCGCGCCGCCGACCTGCGTCGCCGGTTCGCCGGGTGGCCCGACCCGGTTCCCCGGCTCTTGGCGGCTGTGGACGACTCGGAAGTGCTGTGCCACGACGTGCACGACCTGCCGCCGTTGGCTTCCTACGTGCGCGGGAACGTGGTGCTGCTGGGCGACGCGGCCCACGGCATGGACCCGATACTGGGACAGGGTGCGTGCCAGGCGTTGGAGGACGCGGTCACCCTCGCGGTCTGCCTGGACGCGACCGCCGACCTCGCCACCGCGCTGGCCCGCTACGACCGCGAGCGCCGTCCCAGGACCCAGGCGATCGCCCGCCGCGCGGCCCGGTTGGGCGCGGTGGCCCGTTGGCGGTCGCTTCCGGCGACGGCGCTGCGGGACCTCGCGGCCTGGGCGGTGCCCGCCTCCGCGACGCTGCGCTCGATGAGCCCGATCCTGTCGTGGCAGCCGCCCCGTGCCTGACCTCTCGACGCCGTGGGCGGTGGGACGTGCCTGACTGGACCTACCAGCCGCTGCGGGGCGTGGCGGCGGCCCTGCTGGGTGTTCGGCGGTCGCAGGTGCTCGCGCTGCGCGCACTGGCCACGGTGGGCCGCCTGCCCGGCGGCGGCTGGGCGGTCGCACGGGCGTTGGGGCACCGGCATCCGCCCGCGCACCTGGCCGGCACGGTGGACGGCGTGCCGGTGCGCAGCCGACTGGGCGCGGTGGTGCCGCCGGAGGTGGCACGGGACGCGGTGCGCGCGTTGCCGCTGCTGGGAGCGGGCGTCATCGAGGTGGCTCCCGCGACGGAAGCCGACGTGGTGCGGCAGGCCGTCGCGGGCGCACCGGTCCCGGTCCTGGTGCGTGAGGCGGACCCCGCCGAAGAAGAGGCGATCGTGCGCGACGCCGGCGCGGTGGTGCCGGGTCGTACCGACGTCGTCCACCTGACTTCGCCGGACATCCCGGCGGCGGTCGAAGCGCTCGCCGACCCGGACGCCATCGTGCTGGCCACGCCCTCCGTGCTGATCGACGCCGGCCCCGGCTGGTTCGGCCGCGTGCTGGAGGCGGCCACCCCCACCACACCGCCGGCCCGCACCACCGGGTGGAATCCGCGTTGGTGGCCCACGTGGTGGTGGGGCGCGCTGGTCGGCCTCGGCATGGTCGCCGGCGGGCTCGTCGCGGCGGCGATCACGCTCGGGCCGGTGCTGCTCTGGTACGACCGGGCGTTCCTCGGCGCGAGCGTGGACCACCTGCACCACATCAACCACCGGCTGGTCGGCTTCCTCCAGCACGACCGGATCACGCTGGCGGGCACGATGGTGTCGATCGGCGTGCTCTACACCGGACTGTCCGTCGGAGGGCTGCGGCGGGGGTGGCCGTGGGCGCGGGAGGCCTACCTGGTGTCGGGTTGGATCGGGTTCCCCACCCTGCTGTACTTCGTCGGCTCCGGGTTCCTGGAGCCCCTCCACGTGGCTGCCGCCGCGGCGCTGTTCCCGGCGTTCCTGCTGTCGGCCCGCCGCCGTGACCTCACTCCACAGTGGACCTCGGCACCCGAGGGCGACGAACGGGTCCGGCGCCGGGCGTTGGTCGGGCAGTTGCTGGTGGTGATCACCGGAGCGGGCCTGTTCGTCGGTGGGGTGGTGGTGTCCGTGGTCGGTCTGACCGAGGTGTTCGTCCCGAGCGACCTGGAGTTCCTCGGTGCCGAACCGGCCGGGCTCGCCGATGCCAACCCGAAGCTCCTGGCGTTCATCGCGCACGACCGCGCGGGTTTCGGCGGGGCGCTGATGTCCGCCGCGGCGGCGATCACGTTGCTCGGCGCGTGGGGCTGGCGGCGTGGCGAGGCGTGGGTGTGGTGGTCGCTGGCGCTGGCGGCGGTGACCGGCTTCCTGCCCGCGGTCGTCGTGCACGGCGTGATCCACTACATCGACTTCGGCCACCTCGCGCCGGTGTTCGTGGGCATGGCGACGACCGTGACGGCGCTGGCCCTCGCCCGGCCGTACCTGTGCGCACGCCTACGGTAGGGCCATGGCGGACACCCGGCAGCGACTGATCGACGGTGCGATCGAGACCATCCGGCGACACGGCATCGCGGGTGCGTCCGCCCGTGCGATCGCCACCGCCGCCGGGGTCAACCAGGCGCTGGTCTTCTACCACTTCGGCAGCGTGCACGACCTGCTGGAAGCCGCCTGCGTGGCCAACACCGAGTCGCGGGTCGCGCCGTTCCGGTCCCGCCTGGCCGAGCTCACGTCCCTGCGCGAACTGCTCGACCTCGGTCGCCGCCTGCACGCCGAGGAACGCGACCTGGGCAACGTGATGGTGCTGGCCCAACTCCTGGCGGGCGCGCAGTCCGACCCGAAACTGGCCCGCGCCACGTCCGCCGCGCTGCACCTGTGGATCGAGCCCGTCGAACAGGCGCTGCGACGGCTGCTGGCCGGCTCCCCGGTGGCCGACCTGGTGGACGTCGCCGGCCTGGCCCGCGCGGTGAGCGCCGGGTTCGTCGGGCTGGAGCTGTTCGAGGGAGTGGACCCGGCCGGCGCGCGGGCCGCGCTGGACTCGCTCGACCGGCTGGCCGTGCTGGTGGAGGTGGTGGACGACCTGGGCCCGATCGCCCGGCGCGCGCTGCGGGCCAAGCTCCGCCGGTCAACCGCGTGACACGCTCGCCCGGAACTCGCCGGGCGCGACCCCGGTGCGGACTTGAAGAAGTTCGTCGGGTCGGGGAAGCCGAGCCGTGCGCCCACGACGGCGGCGGGCAGGTCGGTGTGGGCGAGCAGCCGCCGGGCCTCCAGCACGATCCGGCGGTCCAGGAACTCCTTCGGCCCCATGCCCACGGCGTCCTGCGTGGCGCGGGTGAGGGTGCGCGGCGAGTAGCCGAGGGCGTGGGCGTAGTCGGCGACCCGGTGGGTGGTGGCGAAGTCGCGTTCGACGGCCTCGCGGAACCTCAGGAACGTCTCGTTGTAGGCGGGGCCCTGCGTCCCCGAGGCCAGCGACAGCCGGTGCAGCAGGGCGGCCAGCAGGTGCGCCAGCAGCCTGCCCGCCGCGACGACCGGCGCGTGGGTGAGCACGGCGTACTCGTGCGCCAGGTGCTCGGCGGCGGTCGCGGCGAGCAGCCGGTCCTGGGCGGTGAGCTGCCAGTGCGTCGGACCGAACGGGCTCGCCGTGTCCGGTGGCGGGAAGTCGGGCTGGAACAGCAGCAGCGGACCGTCGAACCGGGAACCCGGCTGGAACTGCTGCACCTGGCCGGGGCGCACCCACACCGCGCTGCCCGGCCGCAGCCGGTACGGCGTGAAGTCGACGGTGTGCACCCCGGTGCCCGCGGTGACCAGCATCAGCAGGTGGAAACCCGGCCGTTGGGGACGGGTCAGGTCGTGCCCGTCGCCGGCCCGCTGCCGCAGCGCACCCAGCGACAGCACCTCGATGCCCAGCTCGGCGACCGCCGGGTTCCGGTAGGACACCTCCGGGATGTGTCGCATTCTCACCATCACCTGTCTCCCCCCGACCTCGCCGGGTCGGCGTCCGGTGGCTTGAATATGCACCACGGGCGTTCGAATGGCGCCCACCGTCCACATTGGAGAAGCTGTTCAGCCATGGCTCACATCGCACTCATCGGCGCCACCGGCACCATCGGCTCACGGATCCTGGACGAGGCGCTGCGCCGCGGGCACACCGTCACGGCGATCGTCCGCGACCCGGCGAAACTGGACCGCACGGACGTCGCCGTGCAGACCGCCGACGTGCTCGACGAGGCCGGCCTGCCCGACGTGCTGGCCGGTCACGACGTGGTGGTCAGCGCGGTCGGCGGCGGTGACGGCCCCGGTCACCAGGCGACCATCGCACCCGCGGCGAAAGCCCTGGTCGGCGCGCTGCGCAAGACCGGAGGCGCACCCCGCCTGATCGTGGTGAACGGGGCGGGCAGCCTGCGCACCGCCGAAGGCACGCGGGTGTGGGACCAGCCCGGCCTGCCCGACTGGCTGCTCCAGATCATGCACGCCCACGGCGACGCGCTCGACTACCTGAGGGGCGTGGACGACGTGAACTGGACCGCGCTGAGCCCCGCCGGCACCATCGAACCCGGCGAGCGCACCGGGCGGTACCGGACCGGGGTGGACGAACTCGTCACCGACGCCGAGGGCGCGAGCTGGATCAGTGCCGAGGACTACGCGGTGGCGCTGGTGGACGAGATCGAGCGCCCGGCGAACGCGCGCCGCCGCTTCACCGTGGCCCGCTGACGGCTGCCCGCTGCCCCTCGACGACTGCCCGCTGCGCGCTGACGGCTGCCCGTTGACGGCTGTTCGGTAACGACCTCTCCCCGGCGATCCCGGCATGGGGGAGGATGCGCGCGTTGTGCCGCACCGTCGCGGCGCGCCGGGAGGGTGATCGCCCATGGGCACGGTGTTGACGAGTGTCGGCCTTCCCGTCGCGCTCGCGGTGGTGATGTTCGGCCTCGGGCTCTCGCTGACCGTCGCGGACTTCGCGCGGGTGGCGCGGGAGCCCCGGGCCGTGGCCGTCGCCCTCGCCACGCAACTCGTGCTGCTGCCGGTGGTCTGCTTCGGGCTGGTCGTGTGGTTCGGCCTCGATCCCGTCCTGGCGGTGGGCATGATGCTGCTCGCCGCCTCGCCCGGCGGCACCACCGCGAACCTGTTCAGCCACCTGTTCCGCGGGGACGTCGCGCTGAACATCACGCTCACCGCGGTCAACTCGGTGCTCGCCGTGCTCACGCTCCCGCTGGTGGTGAACTTCGCCCTCGGCCACTTCCGGCCCGCGATCGGCAACAGCGCGGTCGGCCTGGAGTTCGGCAAGGTCGTGCAGGTGTTCGCGATCGTCCTGGTGCCGGTGGTGCTGGGCATGCTGGTGCGGCGGTGGTCGGGGACGTTCGCCGACCGCGCCGACCGGCCGGTGCGGATCGTGTCGGCGGTGGTGCTGGTGGCCGTCATCGCGGGCACGCTGCTCGCCGAACGGGAGAACCTCGGCGGCTACCTGGCCGACACCGGGCTGATCGCCGCGCTGTTCTGCGCGTGCAGCCTGGCCGCCGGCTACCTCCTGCCGCGGTTGCTCGAGGTCGGGCGCCGGCAGGCGATCGCGTCGGCGTTCGAGGTGGGCATCCACAACAGCACCCTCGCGATCACCATCGCGGTGACCGTGATCGGCAGTGAACGCCTCGCCGTCCCGGCCGCCGTGTACGGGATCGTCATGTTCCCCATCGCGGCGGCCGTCGGCTACGCGCTCAGCCGCTCGCCCGCGCCCGCCGTGGCACCGGAGCAGCCCGCAGCGTGATCCGCCGCCCCAACCGGGCCGCACTCCACCCGCACAGCAACACGACCACCGCCGGCACGATCACGTAGAGCCGGTGGCCGCAGGATTCGAGATCCCCGTCGTAGCCGATCAACCGCCACACCGCGAAACCCAGTCGGATCACCGCGAACGCGACCAGGCAGAGACCCAACGCGTGGATGACCTCACCACGCCGTTGCCGCAACGCGACCGCTCGACTGACCGGCAGGTCGTCCTCGTAGGCGGTCAGCCGGTCGTACACCGGTACCAGGGCCCGCTTGAGCGGGTCACGGAAAACCGTCGGGAACACCGCGTGGAACGTGGGCTCCCAGTTGCCCGCGAACGAGATCAGCCCCCGAATCCCATCGCGGGACTTCCCGCCCTCACGGTGGTCGGGCAGGCTCGGCGGTGTCCACACCCGACCGGTCTCCCGTCGCACCCGGACGGCTCTGACCCGCAGTGCCGCCTCCGCCTCGGCGCGGAACCCGTCGTACCCCCTCCGCCGCAACGCAACCGCCAGCACCAGCCGTTCGGGTCGCACGGTCCGCGCCGCTTCGACGAACTCCCGCACCGCACCGGGACCGGTGTCCAGGCTGATCACCACCAGCCGGGCCCGCGCCATCAGGTCCAGCACGGGCTGCCGCCGGTCTCCCCACCCCGGGCAGGTCCGGGCTGACGGCAGCGTTTCTTCCGGCCGCCCGACCACGATCACCCGACCGAGGACGCCGAGACCGGTGGTCAACCGCTGCTCGTCGGCAGCCCCGGCGAGGTGGAGCACGAACAACTCGTCGTGCGCCGGGACCACGACCTCGCGAGCGAGGTGCCGCCACCCGCCGACCGGTGCGGTGCCGTGAGGTCTCGACGAGACCCGAACCGGACCACGCCCTTGGTGCTTCCCGTCCATACCGTCCCCCCGAACGCCTCCGTCCGGACCACGGTAGGGCCGACGCCCGGCGTAGTGACCGGAATCCGCTCGGGCGCAAGCGGAATTGGTCCGTCCCAGTGACACCGAAAGATGCGGGTCGGCTGCCGTGGTGGCAGATTTGCGGTCAGCAGAGGGAAAGGATTCCAAGTGACCGAGTCGGTTGCGGTGTTGGGCACCGGGATGATGGGCGCGGGGATGGCGCGGAGCCTGCTGCGGGCGGGCCTCGCCGTGACGGTGTGGAACCGCAGTGCGGAGAAGGCCCGGCCGTTGGCGGAGAACGGTGCGGTGGTGGTCGAGGACCCGGCGGAGGCGGTGGCGAACGCGGACGTCGTGCTGACCGTCCTGTTCGACGCCGACTCGACGGCCGAGGTGATGAGCGGCCTGAGCCTCCCGGACGGCGCGGTGTGGGTGCAGAGCGGCACGGTCGGTCTGGCCGGCACCGGACGGCTCGCCGAACTGGCCGGCGCCACCCCGTTCGTCGACGCGCCCGTGCTGGGCACCCGCAAACCCGCCGAGGAGGGCAAGCTCACCGTGCTGGCGGCAGGTCCGCTCGCGCTGCGGGAGCGGGTCGGCCCGGTGTTCGACGCCATCGGCGCGCGCACGGTGTGGGCGGGGGAGCGGCCCGGCGACGGTCAGCGGCTCAAGCTGGCGGCCAACTCGTGGGTGCTGTCGATCACCGCCGCCACCGCGCAGGCGGTCGCGCTGACCCGTGGCCTGGGCCTGGCGCCGGAGGCGTTCCTGGACGTGATCTCCGGCGGCGCGGTGGACAGCTCCTACGCCCAGTTGAAGGGGCGGGCCATGATCGCGGAGGACTACACCCCGTCGTTCGGGATCGACGGCGCGGTGAAGGACGCCGACCTGATCCTGACCGCGATGCGCGAGGCGGGCACCGACGACCGGTTGATGCGCGCGCTGCACGAGCAGTACCGGGTCGCCGCCGACCACGGCGGCACCGATGACATGGCGGCCGTGGTGCGCGCGTTCGGGACCTGATCACCGGCGGCGGAACGGGCACGGCGGCACCGGCGGGTACGCCGCGATCCGGCTGACCGGGCCGGGCGCGCCGGTGGCCGACCCAGTCGGTGGTGTGCTTCGGTATCACCGGCGCCGACACCGCCGTGCGCCTCGTGCACCAGGACGGTCCGCCCTGGGGGTGCTCAGCTGCCGAGTTCCTTGTGCACCAAGGGCATGACCTCGGTGCCGAGCAGTTCGATCGCGTCCATCACGAGCCGGTGCGGCACGCCGGACCAGTCCATGTGCATCGCGTACCGGTTCGCGCCGGTCAGCCGGCCGACCGTGACCAGCCGTTCCGCCACCTCCTCCGGGCTGCCCGCGAAGATCGACTGCGCGCCCCGCGTCCACTCGTCGTACTCGGCGCGGGACGGCACGCTCCAGCCGCGGGCGCGGGCGCCGTACTTCATGGTCTCCAGCCAGTACGGGTAGTACGCGTCCTTGGCGTCCTGCGACCTGCGAGCGACCAGGCCGATGGCGCTCATCGTCACGTGCAGGTCATCCGGCGCGTGTCCGCCGGCCTCGCCCGCGCGCCGGTACAGGTCGACCAGCGGGGCGAAGCGTTCCGGCATGCCGCCGATGACGGCGTACACGACCGGCAGGCCGAGCAGGCCCGCGCGCACCGACGACTCCGGGTTCCCGCCCGTGCCGACGGAGATGCGCAGCCGCTCGCCGTACGGGCGCGGGTAGACCTCCGCGTTCTCCAGCGGGGGCCGGAACTTGCCCGACCAGGTGATCGGGTTCTCCCGGTCCAGCCGGAGCAGCAGGGCGAGCTTCTCCTCGAACAGCTCGTCGTAGTCCTCCAGCGCCGCGCCGAACAGCGGGAACGACTCGGTGAACGAGCCACGGCCCGCCAGAAGTTCGGCCCGGCCACGGCTGAGCTGGTCCAGCGTGGTGAACTGCTGGTAGACGCGGACCGGGTCTTCCGTGCTGAGCACGGTGACGGCGCTGCCGAGGGTGATGCGCTCCGTCGTGCTCGCGGCTGCGGCCAGGACGGTGCCGGGGTTGGAACTGGCGTAGTTCTCCAGGTGGTGCTCGCCCAGGCCGTAGAAGCCGAAGCCCAGTTCGTCGGCGAGCCTGATCCGCTCCAGTTGGTTCGCCAGCGCGTCCGCCACCGACACCTGCTCGCCGGTCATCGGGTCCGGGTGGCGGTCGGCGAAGCTGAGGAGGCCGAGTTCCATGCTGTTCGAGGACACGTCAGCGAAGTTAGCGCGAGATTGATGACGCGTCAACAACCAATTGATGATGCGTCAACATCTTGCTAGCGTGGCGCGGGTGGACGAACCCCGATGGCTGGACGAACGGGAGGCGCGCGTGTGGCGCGCGTACCTCGACCTGAACCGTGAGCTGCCCGCAGTCCTGGAGCGCCGGCTGGTCCGCGACTCGGGCCTGTCCAACGCGGACTACTCGCTGCTGGTGCCGTTGTCCGAGGCGCCGGACGGGCTGGTGCGGTCGCGCGAGCTGGGCGCGATGGTGGGGTGGGAGCGCAGTCGGCTGTCCCACCAGGTCGGGCGGATGGAGAAGCGCGGCCTCGTGGTGCGGGAGGAGTGCGCCGAGGACGCGCGCGGCTCGATGGTCCGGCTGACGCCGGCGGGCCGGGCGGCGATCGAGGCCGCCGCGCCGTCGCACGTGGCGGCGGTCCGGCGGTACCTGTTCGACGTGCTGACCGACGAGGAGCTGGACGTGCTGGGCCGGGCTTTCGGCCGCGTGCTGGACCGGATCGCCGAGGACTGACTCTCAGGTTCCGTACGCTAGCGTACGGCCAGGCTCCGTACGGTGGCGTATGGACAGTCCGAGAGGTGGCCCCATGACGGTGTTGGCACTGCTCACAGCCCTGGTGTTGGTCGCCGTCGGCGTGCTGCACGTGGTGTGGGTGTTCTCGCCGTGGCCGCTGCGCTCGCCCGAGGAGTTCGCGCGCCGGGTGGTCGGCGTGACCCCCGACCGGTTGCCTTCCCGCGGGCTGACGGCCGGGGTGGCGGTGCTGCTGGCGTTGGCCGCCTACCTCGTCGCGGCGCGGGGCGGTGTGGTCGGCGCGCCCGGCCCGGAGTGGCCGGCCGTCGTCGGCACGGCCGGGGTCGCCGTGGTGTTCCTGATGCGGGGCGCGGGCGGCCTGGTGTCGTCGGCTCGCAAGGACACCGAGTTCGCCCGGCTCGACCGGCGGATCTACTCGCCGCTGTGCCTCGCGCTGGCCGCCGCCACCGGAGCGGTCGCCGCACTGGGCTGAGTCGTCGCCCGCGGTCGCGGGTCGCGCTCGGGCAGCCCAGGTGCCGGCGCAATGATCCGTTGCCGGGTGGATGTCAGTCCAGGGGTCCACCGCGATTCCACGCGGCGACAGGACCCGCACAACCAGGACTGTCCCATTCGGACATTCCGGTCCCGCGAGCGAAATGCCCATCCGAACCCGTCGGAGGCGAGGTCGTCGCCGTTGGATCGGAATCGCCGGGGGTGGGGAAAGGGTCGGGGTCGACCGGTTCAGCCGCCCCATCCGTGGCAGACGAAGGGCATGAGCTGTTGGGTCTGGGTGGCGTCGGCCAGTGCTTTGCCGGGTGGGACGCCGCGGGTCAGTGCCTGGTGGTAGGCGGTCATGACGTCGACGGCCGCCTGGTCGTCGACGCGGGCGACGCTGGAGACCACGGTGCGGCTGCCGCTGTAGAGCAGGGCGGCGGTGAAGCCGAGGATTTCGTCGCCGGTGCGGACCACGGCCTGGCCGATGTCGCAGGAGGAGAGCACGACGTGGTCGGGCACGGCCGCGAGTTGGTGCACGTCGTGTGCCATGAGCGGGCCGTCGACCAGGTCGAGTCGGGAGAACAGCACGTTCTCCTGTTCGTGGTGGCCGTGTGAGGCGAAGTGCGCCAGGCTGCTGCGCTTGACCGCGTCGAGGGTCTTCTCGACGGTCGCGTCCTCGCCGTCCAGGACGGTGCTGTGCTCGTAGATCCGGGCGATCCGGCGGACCTCGTCGGAGGAGTGCTTGAGGTTGGGGCCGCCGACCAGCAGCACGGGGCCGGGCGGGCGGACGGTGCGTTTCGCCGAGACCCAGGCCGACGGTGACGGGGTGACGGTGACCGGTCGGCCGCGCAGCGCGTCGAGCAGGCTCCACGGCATCGCGGACAGGGCCCCGGTGGGCACCAGCACGACGTTGTGGTCGCCGATCACCCGCAGCAGCGGGTCGAGCAGGTGTTCGGCCAGCACGGCCAGCTGGCGGCGGATCGAGGTGTGGATGACCTGTTGCAGCGCTTCGGGCAGCCGCCGGCCGCAGGCCGCGTCCAGGTCGCTGCGCAGCCGGGCGATGGCCTCGAACACGGTGTGCGTGCCGCCGAGCCCGAGCAGTTCGGCCCGGCGGTCGCCGACCACCTGGGCCAGCAGCCGCCCCTCGTCGGTCAGGAAGCTGACCAGCACGCTGTCGGCGTCGGCGAGTTCGGCCTTGACCTCGGCGAAGCCGACCTCCACGTGCCGCTCGCCCGCTCCGTCGGTGCGCCAGCCCTTGGCCCGGATCTCGCGTTCGAGCTGCCGGGCCCGGCGCAGGGCGTCGGAGTCCTGGTTGCCCTTCAGCTCGGCGGCGCGGGCCTCGCGCGCCAACTGGCGCAGCGCGGCCACGGCGTCGACGGTGTGCTCGTCGGCGGGGGTGCGGACCGGGGGGAAGCGGAAGGCCTGCGCGCGGGAGCGTTCCAGCCACCGGTAGACCACCTCCGGCTTGCCGTTGTCCAGGGCCGCCGCCAGGCCGGCGCGGGCCAGTTCGCCGCCCAGCGAGGTGGTGCCCGTCTGCAGGTCCAGGCTGCCGAACCGGCTGCGGTGCTCGCGCAGCAGCGCCAGGCCGGCGCGGGCTTCGGCGAACGTGCGGCGCTGGTCGCCCTCGGCCGCGCCGAGTTCGGCCAGCACCAGCCTGCGCAGCAGCCTGGTGGCCAGCGGTGCGCCGGGGCGGTCCCGGCCGGACAGGTGGGCGCGGGCCTCGGCCAGCCGGCCCCGGGCGAGGTAGGTGCGGGCGGCGAGCAGGTCGGCCTCGTCGGCGTCGTTGCGCAGACCCAGCAGGCGCAGCCGGTCGGCCAGCCGGGCGGCCGACCGCGCGCCGCGGACGGTGACGTTGCCGGCGGCGAAGTCGGCGCGGAGCATGGCCAGTTCGGCGACCGCGGTCCAGGTGTCGTTGCGGCGCCGGTGGAACCGCCGGCGGGCCAGTGCCGCCCACCGGCGCGCCTCGGCCGGGTCGCCGGCGGCGAGCCGGGCGCGGGCCATGGTGAGTTCGGCTTCGGCGTGCTCGTGGCCCATGCGCAGTTCGGGCACGCGTCCGAGGAACGTGTCCAGCTCGGTCGCCGCCTCGCTGGGCAGCCCGGCCGCCAGCAGCGCCCGCGCCCGGTCGCCGGCCAGCACGGCGAGCATGCCCCTGCCCTGGTCGGCGTAGACCTCGGCGGCGATGTCGAAGTCGCGCAGCGCGCCGGGGATGTCGCCGGTGAGCACCCGGCACTGACCGCGGCCGTGCACGGCCTTGGCCACCGTGCGCGGCATGCCCTCGTCCGGCCCCAGCGACGCACCCAGCTGCGCGCACTGGTCCAGGTCCGCCAACGCCAACCGCACCCGACCCGCGATCTGGTGCAACATGCCCCGGTTGAGCAGCACCCGCGCCAACGCCGCCCTCTGATCAGTGCGCCGCAACCGCAGAATCGCATCGTCGAACAAGCTCAGCGCGTCGTCCATCCGACCGACGAGCACGAAGACCAGCGCCCGCTGCGACAGCAACAGGTGCCGGTCCTCGGGCGCGACGACCTCCTCGGCCTCGTCCAGCAGCTCCAAGGCCCGACCGGTGTTGCCCTGCGCGACCTCGGCCGCGGCCAGCGTGCCCAGCAACCGCGCGGTCAGCGGCCCCTTGCGGTCGCCGAGGCGCAACGCGTCCCGGAGCAGGCGTGCGCCGACGGCGGGCCGGCCACTGTTGATCTCCTCGATCGCGCGCTCATGCAGGTTCCGCACACGGTCGCTCACCGGGCCTATAGTGTCATCGTCGGTGTACTTACGGCACTGCCGCGGCCCTTTGGTCGGATCACGAACTGGACCAGACCGGCCGGAACCCGGTCGAGCGCGAACCTGCCGTCCTCGTTGGCACTGGTCCGGAGCGGCCCGCCGCGGGCCCGCACCTCCACCGGATGCGCGGCCGGCGGTGAGATCCACCCGTCCACGCGGAGCGTTCCGTCGCCCATGGCCTGCACGTTGACCATGAAGTCCAGCGTGTCGCCGGCGAAGGTGATCAGTCGCGAGCGGACGTCGCCCCGCACCCCGGCCACCTCGCAGTGCTCGGCGATCCGCACCACCTCCACGTCCGCGTCCTCCAGCTCGACCGCGAACTTGACCCGGTCCACCAGGTCGTCCGGCACCGGGTCGACCGACTCCCACAGCCAGCGGACCTCGTGCAGGATCTCGACGTCGAGTTCGTCCAACTCCCCCCGGGGGCTGTCCGGATCGATGGGGTTCACCGCCAGCTCCCCTCCTGGTCGGCCAGCAGCTGCTTGCGCAGCTGGGCCAGGCAGCGCCCCCTGGTCGGCCCGATGCTGCCCTTGGGCATGTCCAGCGCGGCGCTGATCTCGGCGTACTCCGGCCGGTTGACGAACGCGACCACCCGCAGCAGCTCGCGGCAGCGGTGCGACAGCCTGCTCACCGCGTCCCACAGCCGGGCCCGCCGGTCGGCGAACACGGCCTGCTCCTCGGGCGGCGGCGTCGGGTCGACCACCTGCTCGTCCGCCAGCAGGCCGACCAGTTCACCGGCCCGCAGCTCGTTGCGCATGCTCCACGCCACCCGCTTGGTCACGGTGACCAGCCACCCGGTCAGCGCCAGCGGGGAGTGGATGTCCGACAGCGAACCGAGCAGTCGCAGCCAGGCCGTCTGCACGGCGTCCGCGCTGCGCTCCCGGTCCAGTCCCTGGGCGCGCGCGACCTGCCACAGCATCGGCGTGAGGGTCTCGGCGATCAGACCCAGCGCCGCCCGGTCGCCGCGCTGTGCCGACTCGAAGAGCACGGCAAGCCCCTCGTAGTCGTCGAGGGGCTTGCCGCCCGCCCGGTGGCGGTCAGACCGCGTACTGCTCATAGCAGCGTTCCAACGCCGCCCAGGCCCGCTTCACCACGGTCTCCTGGTTGACGTTCGCCAGGCTCAGCCCGGTGTCCGCCGCCGCTACCTCGATCAGCGCGTTCGCCACCGCCGCGGCTGCCAGCGGGGTGGAGAACGAGGTGCCGTCCCACACCGCGAAGCCGCCGCTGAAGTCGTCCGGGTCGAGCCCGCTGCGGAACTCGTCCTTGACCAGCGGCTGACGGGGCCCCTTGACGTCGGTCGGGAACGTGCTCACCACGCCCGCGCCGGCCGCCCAGCAGGTGACCCAGTCGCCGTCGTTGGAGAACTCGGCCCGGGTCGAGTCCGGGTTCAGCGCGCCGACGCTGATCACGCCCGGTCCGGCGCCCGGCGCGTCCGGCAGTTCGGACAGCGCCGCCGGGTAGAACCGCCTGCTGGTGGAGTTGTTGCCGGACGCGGCGAGCACCAGCACGCCCTGCCCGACCAGCCGGTTGACCACGGTGGCGAGGTGCGTGGTGTAGACGGCGTCGGCCGGCGACTCGTCCAGGTAGCCGAGGGACAGCGACACGACGTCGACCATGTCCTGCGGCCGGTTCTCCCGCTGCGCGCGCTCGACCCGCCGCGCGATCTCCTCCAGCGCGGCGATCACGTCCGACCCGTAGGCGATGCCGTCGCTGTGCATGACCCGGATCGCGAGGACGTCCGCGCGCGGCGCGGCCTGCCGGATGATGCCGGCGATGAACGTGCCGTGGCCGGTGTTGCTGTCCACGTCGGACATCAGCCTGTCGGTCTCCACCGGGGCGTCCCAGTAGTCCAGCAGCAGCTGGGCCGTCGCGATCGCGCCGGTTTCCGTCGCGTTGCGCCGGATCGCCTCCTGCGCCTCGTCGAGCACCGAGATGAACCCGTCCGCGGGCGGCGGGGCCGTCCGGTCGCGGATGCCGAACCACGGGTGCGGTCCGATGCCGGAGTCCAGCACGGCCACCACCGGCCGGCGGGCGAACTGCTCGGTGCCCACCTCACCGCGGTCGGGCGGCTGCGCGGCGATCAGGACCGGCGTCCGGGACAGCCCGGCGGGCCCGCGGCGGTAGGACTCGCGGGCCGGGTCGCTGTTGGTGTCCCACGGCGTGCCGGTGATCGTGACGGCGCTGAACACCAGGTGTTCCAACGAGATGCGCCCGACCAGGTCGCGGTCGAGCCGCGGCTCGTCCTCGTCGTCGGCGGCGACGCGCAGCTTCTGCAGCGCGTACCAGGAGTCGACGTCCGGCCGGCCGTCCAGCGGCCGCACCACGACGGGACGCGGCGAGGTGCCGTTGCCCGCCTCCGGGACCGACAGGTCCAGGCCCGCCCCGTTGAGCACTTCCCTGATCGCGCCGATCCCGACCTCGTCCCGCAGGACGTCGTCCGGGATCAGCAGCACCTTCGGTCGGTACGCGGTCCACCCGGGCGACGGCCAGCCGTCCGCGACCTCCGCGTCGGGGCCCAGCACCCGACCCTGGTGCCGGTCGAGCAGGTCCGACGGAACCCGCAGCCTCGTCACTCTCGTCACGGGCTTGACAACGTCGGCTCCCTCCGGCTGTTGCGGTCCCTGCTTCCTCCGAATGAACTGGATCGCCACTAGGCCCCCTCCCGTTGTCGCAGTGGACACGATCCCCCGTCTCCACCCATGACGTGTGAGTTTCGGCCCTGCGAATACGCCTGAGTGGTAACGAAACGATAACGGGGGTGGAGGTGGCAGTACACAGGGTTGCCGCCATGTTCACCCAAACGGGTAGGTGAGCAGCGCGGATGCGCCGTGCGACATCGCCCTGGCCAGGCGTTCCCGGCCATCGCCGTTCCGCGACAGCCGCGCGCGGGCGTCCCGCGGCTGCCATCTCGCGGCTGCGGTACCACTTGCCCGGTCCCATGTTCGAGTGGGCAGGTCGGTGGCCTTCGCACGGTGGTGTCGGCGTGACCGCCCGCAGTCGCGGGGCCGGGCCGCCGACGTGGGGCAGTCGAGCGGAGGGCGGGTGCGGCTGCTCGCCGCCGACCCCGGACGAGGACTTGATCGCGACCACGGACGGTGATGGGTCAGGATCGTGCGATGCGCCTCCTGCCCACCAATGCCAAGGCCCGTCGGTGGACCGTGGCCGCCCTCGTGGTCCTGGTGGTCCTGCCGTCGAGCGCGTTCGGGCTGTCGGTGTTGGCCAACGCCCGCACGTTCCAGCTCTTCGGCGGCCTCACCAGCCGGGTCGGGACGACGGACAAGGTCGTCGCGCTGACGTTCGACGACGGCCCCGACCCGGCGGGCACCCGGCCGCTGCTGGACGTGCTGGCGCGGAAGGGGGTTGCCGCCACGTTCTACCTGACCGGTCGGGAACTGGCCGCGCACCCGGACCTCGGCCGGGCCATCGCCGCCGCCGGCCACGAGCTCGGCAACCACTCGTACTCGCACGAGCGGATGGTGTTCGTGACGCCTGCCCGGGTCGCGAGCGAAGTCGAACGGACGGACGCCCTGATCCGCGAGACGGGCTACACCGGCGAGATCACCTTCCGCCCGCCGAACGGCAAGAAGCTGTTCGCCCTCCCGCACTACCTCGACCGGCACCACCGCAGGACGGTCATGTGGGACGTCGAGCCAGACTCGGACACCGACGCGGGTGCCGAGGCCCTGATCCGGGAAACCGTCACCCACGTCCGCCCCGGCTCGATCATCCTCCTGCACGGCATGTACCCGAGCCGGGCGCAGACCCGTGAGGCCGTGGGCCCGGTCATCGACCGGCTACGCCAGGACGGCTACCACTTCGTCACGGTCGCCGAACTGCTCGAGCGCTCACCGGCCTGACACCCGGACGCGGGAACGGACAGCGGGAACAGGCGGCGTGAACAGGCGGCGTGAACAGGACGCGGGAGCAGAACCCGGCCGAGCGCTCGGCAGCCGTGTCGGAGCGCGGTCGAGCGGCGCGTCGGGTTCACGCGAGGCCCTGGTCGATCGCGCGGCCCGCGGACCGGCCGGAGAAGATGCAGCCGCCGAGGAAGCTGCCTTCCAGCGCGTGGTAACCGTGCACCCCGCCACCACCGAACCCGGCCGCTTCGCCGGCCGCGTACAGGCCGTCGAAGGCCCGTCCGTCCGGTCGGACCACCTGCGAGTCGAGAGTGGTCTGCACCCCGCCCAAGGTCTTGCGGGTGAACAGGTTCATGCGAATTCCGTACAGGGGTCCGTGGACCGGGTCGAGCAGGCGATGTGGACGGGCGGTGCGCATCAACCGCTCCACTGTGTACTGGCGCGCGTTGTGCAGGGACATCAACTGGAAGTCCTTGGAGTAGGCGTTGAGGACCTGGCGGTCACGCGCCGCGGTCTCGTACGCCACGCGCGCGAAGTCCAGCGGCGCTTCGGGGGTGATCGCGTTCATGGCGTCCACGAGAGCGGGTAGGGTTCGGCGGACCACGATGTCCTCACCGTGTTCGATGAAGTCCCGCACCGGCTTGGTCAAGCTCTTCTTCACCCGCAGCGCCAACAGCGCGCAGTTCTTGCCGGTCACGTCGGGGTTCTGGTCGGAACCCGCCAGGTCGAACTCCTTGTCCAGCACCGATTGGGACATGATGAGCCACGAGTGGGAGTGGCCGCTCAGCACCACGTGCCGCAGCGACTCGAGGGCGGAGTGGCCGGGGTACAGCGGTGGCGGCAGCCGCCGCCCCGTGGCGTCGAGCCACAGCGCCGACGGGCCGGGCAGGAAGTGCACCGTGTGGCGCGGCCAGACCGGGCTGTGGTTCCGCAAGCCCTCGGAGTAGTGCCACATGCGGTCCAGGTTGACCACCGAGCCGCCGGCGTTCTCGGTGATCCCCAGCATCCGCCCGTCCACGTGCGCCGGCACCCCGGTGAGGATCGACTCCGGATAAGGACCGAGCCGGTCGGTCGGCCAGTGGGCGCGCACCAGGTCGTGGTTGCCGCCCATGCCGCCCGCGGCGACGAGGACCGCCTGCGCCCGCAGGTCGAACGCGCCGACCTCCGTCCGTGAGGAGGGCACGCCGCGTGGTTCGTCCGACGGTTCCAGCACCGCGCCGCGCACGCCGACCGCCGCCCCGCCCTCGACGACGATCTCGTCGACCCGGTGCCGGTGCTTGAAGGTCACCAGCCCGCGGTCCGCGGCTTCGAGCACGGGTTCCCGGAAGATCCGCACGACCTCGGGTCCGGCGCCCCAGGTGTAGTGGAACCGGGGCACCGAGTTGCCGGGTCCGGTCGCGGTGCCCAAGCCGCGTTCGGGCCAGCCCACGTTGGGCATCAGGCGCAGCCCGAGCCGGTGCAGGTAGCCGCGCTTGTCGTCGGCGGCGAAGTGCACGTACGCCTCGGCCCACGCGCGGGCCCAGCGGTCTTCGCGGTCGCGGTCGAACCGCGCCGAGTCCAGCCAGTCCGACAGCGCCGACTCGGGCGAGTCCTTGATCCGCAGCCGCCGCTGCTCGGGACTGTCGACCAGCAGCAGACCGCCCTGCGACCAGTGGGCCTGGCCGCCGAGGTTGGCTTCGTTCTCCTGCTCGACGACGACCACCCGCCGCCCGGCCTTGGCCAGTTCGAAGGTCGCGACGAGCCCCGCCAGCCCCGCGCCCACGACGATGACGTCCGCGTCGTCGCTCATGACAGGTCTCCCCGGTCGGTCGGGCCGTGGTCCTGGTCGCTCGGGTCGTGCGCGAGGTCCAGGTCGGCGAGGAAGGGGCGGACGGCCTTGAGGAGGTCTTCGGGAGCCTCCAGCGGCAGCAGGTGGCTGCTGCACGGGACCAGCGCCAGTCGTCCCCGGCGCAGTCTGCGCCGGGCGGCGATGCCCTGCCAGAAGGGCACCTGCCGGTCCCGCAGCCCCCACGCGACCAGGGTCGGCATCGGCAGTTCCGGCAACCGGCCGAGGATCGGCTTCTTCTGCCCCAGGAGCCCGACCGAGGAGCGCTGCGAGCGCAGGGCGGTCTCCAGCGCCACCGGCGTGGAGGCCGCGTGCGCCTGGCTGGACCACCACGGCGCGGAGATGCGCCAAGGCCGGCAGGACCCCGTCAACGCCGTCGAGGCGACCAGCAGTTGGGGGCCGAAGGGGAGCACCGGCACCAGGAACCGCGTCAAGTCACCCAACGGGGTTACGGCTTGGATGATGTAGGCCGGGCTGATCGCGCGGCCCATGCCCGCGGAGCTGACGAGTACCAGGGCCGGCACCCGGTTGGGCCGCGCCAGAGCCGCGTGCACGGCCACCGCGCCGCCCAGCGAGTGTCCGATGAGCACGGGGCGTTCGAGGCCGAGAGCGCGGACGAACCGCCCCACGAAGGAGGCCAGCGCGGGGACGGAGCCGTCGGGTATCGGCTTGGTGTAGCCGTAGCCCGGCAGGTCCACGGCGATGACCCGGTAACTGCCCGCGAGGCCTCGCAGGATGTCGTACCACTGCTCGGCGACACTGCCCTCACCGTGGATCAGCAGGACGGGGTGCCCGTCGCCGGCGGCCAGGTAGCGGGTCTCCGTGCCGTCCACGCGGGTCCAGTGTTCTTCCACTGCCGTTGTCCGCTCTGCGGCGGGAGTGGTCATCGGGTTCTCCTGTCTTCCGGCTGAGCGGGGAGCCGCGGGCCGCGAGGTAGGGGTGCCTGAGTGCCACTGCGGACTGTTCCGCGCCGACGGGCTTATTCCGAGTCAGACGGTAAGTGCGGACCCCGTGTTGTCGGCAGGCGTACCGAGTGTTGTCGGGAGCGCGTTCGTGGTGTGGTGTGCACGCCTGCGCACGGGGTCGTCCACGGGTGTGCGGGTATCGGGGGAGTGGAATTCGGGTCTGTGGAACCCGTCACACCCGGCCGCGCCGGTCGGACACACTGAAAGGTGCCGCGCCGTCGCTCCCGACAGCAGTCCGTAGTGGTCGATCGAACCGGTCATCCCGACGGACTAACCGGCTTGTTGTCATCGGTAAGCCCGAACGGGTTGTTTTCGCGGAGATCGCCGGAAGCTGCTCATCTTCACCCCATCGGCTGATATCCAGCACCCTCCGAACTGCGATTAGCATGACTTTCGTCAGGACGGAATGATCTCCGGCAGCTGCGCCGAGAAATGGTCTGGGAAAGGGTCGGGCACAAGGTGGGACGGCTGTCTGTTGCGCAATGGGCGAGAACCGTGTCGATTCCGGCCCCGATGGCTCCGAGATCGTCCGATGCAGGTAACCCGCACCTCGGATCGGTCGCCCCGGGTACCGTCCGGATCAAAAGGTCCATAGTACTTTCGTACCCCGCCGCGGCCTGGTCGAGAGGCAGCCCGAAAAGAATCCCGGATAAGCGCACCGATGCCCGGGTGCGGATCCGGACTCCACGTGGAATTCTCTCCGCGCACTGATGACCGGGGCGGTCGGACGCATTCATGGGGCGACCGCGTGCGAGCAGAACGCATCGAGATCATGCGCGGTGTGCGCTCGACCGTCGACCCGCCGCCGCATTCGCCCCGGGCCAGTCGGGCGGCGACCCCGTCGAGCCGTTCCCCGCGCCGAGGCCTCGCCACCGGGCGAAGGGGCCGTGCTTCCCGCTCCAGCGATGTGGGTTCCGTGTGCCTGTTCCGGGTGCGTGGCGCACGTACCGCGCAAGAGCGTTGCCCACGGCTCCGTGCCGGACACGCCCGGAGGGCGCATCACCAGGACTCCGCCGGCGGCAAGTGCCAGGTCGCCCACTGGATGCTAAGGAGACGAGATGACTATGGGCGTACGACTGCCCGCCGGTCGCAAGGCGAACGACCGGCTGCGTGCGGTCATGGAGGAAGCCGGGTGCTCCAACACCGGACTTGCCCGTCGGGTCAACGTCTGCGGTGCCGAGCAGGGATTGGACCTGTGCTACGACAAGACGTCGGTGGCCCGCTGGCTGAAGGGGCAGCAGCCGCGCGGCCGGGCGCCCGCGATCATCGCCCAGGCGCTGGGGCACAAGCTGGGCCGCGTGGTGACCATCGACGAGATCGGCATGACACCGCGCCCGGGCGCCACGCCCACCGTCGGGCTGCGGTTCGAGCCGATCCTGACGAGTGCCCTGCGCCAGGTGTCGGCGCTGTGGCACAGCGACGCCAACCGCGCCGGCTCGCCGACCGGGGAGAAGCTGCCGACCTCCGTGCTGGTGGGGCCCAGCCGCGACTGGCTGATCGCCGACCCGGACGCCGTCGTCGGCGGTCACGGACCGGCCGCGGTGGACAGGGCCGACATCGCGGTGGTGCGGGCGACGACCGCGGCGTTCGTCGACCTCGACCACCGCTTCGGCAGCACCCGCATCCGGCCCGTGGTCGTCCACTACCTCGACAGCGTCGTCTCCCGGCTGCTCGCGGACTCCTACGGCGAGTCCACCGGGCGGCAGCTGCTCGGTGCGGCGGCGCGCCTGACCGAACTCGCCGGGTACATGGCGATCGACACCGGGCAGCCCGGTCTCGCGCAGCGCTACTACATCCAGGCGCTGCGCCTGACCCAGGCGGCGGGCGACCGGGGGATGGGCGGGTACGTGCTGGCGTCCGGCATGAGCCGGGTGGCCCTGAAACTGGACACCCCGCGCGAAGCCGTCCAGCTGGCCCGCGTGGCACAGGAAGGGTCACGGGGGCGGAGCACCCCGGCGGTGCAGGCCGTCTGCCACGCGGCCGAGGCGCGCGGCCATGCCATGCTGGGCGACGCGCGTGCCTGCGAGCGGGCCGCGGACAAGGCGATCGACGCGTTGGAGCACGGCGATCCGGACCGGGAACCGGACTGGGTCGCCCACGTCGACCGGGCCTACCTGGCGGAGGAACTGGCCCGTTGCGCCAGGGACCTCGACCAGCCCGCGACCGCCGTGCGGTGCTCGGAGGAAGCCCTCCTGGGCTGTCATCCGGGCCGGTCGCGGCGCCGTGGGCTCAGACTGCTGCTCCTGGCCTCGGCGCAGTTGCGGGCGGGGGACGTCGACCAGAGCCATTGCACCGCGGTGCAGGCCACGCAGGTGCTCCGGGGGCTGTACTCCGCGCAGTGCACCAGCGACCTGGAGGACTTCCGCGTTCGGCTGGAAGCGCTCGGCCGACGGGAGGAAGCCCGCGAACTCGTCGTCGGGCCGGAGCGGCACTGAACCGCCAACGCGCGTGAGCCGGGTCGGGCGCCGGCCCGCGGTCCGACCCGCCTCACGCGAACGCTCGACTCACGCCACCCACTTCGCCCGGTCGGGCCGGTTCGCGACCATGCGCTTGAGCGCCGGCGGCACGTCCTCCTTGTGGAGGAACACCTCGATGAGGACGAACCGGTCGGTGGTGTCGACGGCGCGGGCGAGCGCGCTGTCCAGCTCGGCGGGCCTGCGGGCGGACAGCACGAGTGGACGCCGCACGCCGAGGGCTGCCGGCAGGTCGGCCCAGCGCCATTGCACTATGTCGTTGTAGACGGCGTGGAGGCCGTGCGTGACCCGCTCGATGGTGTAGCCGTCGTTGTTCACCAGGAGGACGATGGGCGTGAGGCGGTGGTGACCGATGACGCCCAGCTCCTGCACGGTGAGTTGGGCCGCACCGTCGCCGATGAGCAGCAGCCCCCGCCGGGAGGGGTCGGCGAGCTGTCCTCCGAGGAGCGCGGGGATGCAGTAGCCGATGGAGCTCCACATCGGCTGCGCGACGAACCGGGCGCCGCTGGGGAAGCGGCGGTCCGCGATGCCGAGCATCGCGGTGCCGTTGTCGGCGTACACGGTGTGATCCGGCCGCAGGGCCGAACCCACCGCCTTCCACAGGTAGGACTGGGTCAGCGGGAGCTGCGACCCGCACAGCTTCCGGCCGAGGGCGGTGGCGGACTCCTTGAGCACGTTGGCGAGGCGCGCCGGCGAGGCCGGTTGGTGGTGCGCGGACCCGGCGGGGGGCGTGGGGGCCGGGGGACGTTCTTCGACCAGTTCGGTCAGCACCGCCAACGCGGTGGCCAACGGGACGTCGGGGAAGGCGACGCCGTCCACCCTGGCGGTCGTCGGTCCCAGGTCGATGGCCTCGTCGGGGTCGAACTCGTGCGTGAACTTGCCGGTGGCCATGTCGGCGAGCACCACACCCGCCAGGATCAGCAAATCGGCCTGGTCGATGGCGGCGCGGACGCCCGCCTCGCTCATGGCGCCCGCGTACACCCCGAGGAACGCCGGATCGCGCTCGTCCACCACGGTCTTGCCGGCGGTCAGGGTCGCGTGCGGCAAGGAGCCCGCCGCCACCAGGGCGGCCAGTTCGGCGCGGGCGTGGAACCGGTCCACCAGGAAGTCGGCCAGGACCGCGACGCTGCCCGCCGCGGCGAGCCGCTCCCTGGCCGCGCCGCGGAACGCCTCCACGCTGTCCGCATCGGCCTGCCGGTCCGGCAGGTCCAGCGGCGGATGCGGCGCGGCGGGTCCCAGGGCGACGTCGCGCGGCACCCGCAGGTAGCCGGGCCGGCTCTCCCGCAGGCAGGTCGTCAACACCCGGTCGATCTCGGACAGGGCGTCGTCGGGCCGCAGCACGGCGTCCGCGCACACCACGTGCCGGTGCGCACGGGCGAACCGGTCGAAGTCCCCGTCCCCCATCGTGTGGTGGACCAGGCTGCCGGCCTCCTCGGTGGCGCTGGTGGGCCCGACGGCGATGTGGAGCAGCGGGACGTGTTCGGCGTAGCTGCCCGCCACGCCGTTGATCGCGCTCAACTCGCCCACCCCGAACGTGGTCAGCAACGCGCCGAAACCGTTCGTGCGCCCGTAGCCGTCGGCGGCGTACGCGGCACCGAGTTCGCTCGCCGTCCCGACCCACTCCACTCGCGGGTGGGCGACCACGCGGTCGAGCACCTTGAGGTTGTAGTCCCCCGGCACACCGAACAGGTGCCGCACTCCCAAGGCGTTCAGGCGGTCCAGGAGGTGGTCCATCACCGTGGCGTTCGTGTCCGATCGACTGGCTGTCATGTCGTGCCTTCCTCTCTCGGCGTGGAAATCCGCGGCACTGCGGTGCTCCCGGGGACTTGGCGCGGGGTCGACCCACCCTGGCCGCGGACCGCAGGTCACCGACAGGCGTGCCGGACGGCATCGGGGGCGCGCGGACCGCCGGTGGTGCGCGACTGCTCGCCGGAGGCGGCAGCCGGACGGTCGCGATCCCGGACCGCCTTGCCGAAACCCCGTCGGGTGCCACGCTGGTCGTCATGGGAGACAACCTGTCCCGACGCCTGGTCCCCGATCCACTGTGGAGGACCGTTGCGTCCCTGCTGCCCGGATTCGGTCCACGACCACAGGGCGGCGGCACCGCCCCACGCGACGGCCGCGACGTCTTCACCGCGGTGGTGTTCGTGCTGACCGGCGGCTGCGCCTGGCGCCGCCTGCCGCCCGCCTTCGGCGTCTCCCCGGCGACGGCGCACCGCCGCTTCCTGGCCTGGACCGAGGCGGGGGTGTGGGAGCGGCTCCGGCGGGCGCTGCGGGAGAACCCCGACCTCGGCGACGACCGGGAGTGGGCGGTGGCGATCGTCGATGCCGCCCGCTCCCGGAACGCGAGCCGGCGCGACGGCCCGGACGCGGCGGGCCCTGCGCGACCTCACCCGCCGGCCGGCCCCGCCTGCCCGGCCGCGGCCCCGCCGCCTGGCCGTCCGCCCAGGTGAACGACGTCGAGCAGACCTCGCGCGTACTCGTCCCGGATGCGCCGCTTGTCGTGCTTGCCCACCGACGTCTTCGGCACCCGGCCCACGACCGCCCACCGCTCGGGCACCATCCACGAGGCGAGGTGCAGGCGCAGGAAGTCGCGCAGGTCCTCGAAGTCGACCCGGCTGCCGGCCCGCAGCGACACCGCGGCCAGGGGCCGCTCGCCCCAGTGGTCGTCGGACACGGCGACCACGGCCGCCTCGACCACGGCCGGGTGCTCGGTCAGGGCGTTCTCCAGCGCCACGCTGGAGATGAACTCGCCGCCGGACTTGATGACGTCCTTCGCCCGGTCGGTGAGCGTCAGGAAGCCGTCCGGGGAGACGTTGCCGATGTCGCCGGTCCTCAGCCAGCCGTCGGCGGTGAAGTGCTCCGCCGGCCGGTGCGGAGGAGCGTCGACACCGCCGTGGTAGGCGGCGGTCACGCAGGGCCCCCGGAGCTGGAGCTCACCGGTGCTCACCCCGTCGTTCGGCACGACGGCCCCGTCCGGCCCCACGACGCGGAACCTGACCGACACCGGGAACTGGCCCTGGCTGACGCGGTGGGCCCACTCCTGCTCGGCGTCCACCCCCCGAGGAGGCAGCGCCGTGGTCACCAGCGACGAGGTCTCGGCCATCCCCCAGGCGTGGAGCAGTTCGACGCCGTGGCGTTCCCGGTAGGCGGCGATCAGGCCGGGCGGGCACGCGGACCCGCCCACCAGTCCCCGGCGCAGGCTCGACGTGTCACGGGGGCGGGCGTCCAGCTCGTCCAGCAGGCCCGTCCAGACGGTGGGGACCGCAGCCGCGACCCCCGGTCGTCCCGCCTCGATGATGCGGGCGAGCGAAGCGGGCTTGGAGTGCCGGTCGGTCAGCAGCAGGTCGGCGCCGGTGGCGAACGCGGCGTGGGGGATGCCCCAGCCGTTGACGTGGAACATGGGCCCGATGGGGAAGGCGGTCTCGCGGAGGGTGAGGTCGTAGCGGTTCGGCGCCGCGCCCTGCAGGCAGTGCAGGTAGATCGACCGGTGGCTGTAGACGATGCCCTTGGGGTGCCCGGTGGTCCCGGACGTGTAGCAGATCACCGCGGCGGTGTGCTCGTCCAGTTCCTCCTCCCAGGGGTAGTCGCTCGGCGAGTCGGCGATCAGCTCCTCGTAGTCGTGCACCTCGCCGGCGAACCCGGCGAGCGGGCCTCGGTCGCCGGGACCGGCGACCACGATGTGCCGCAGGGTGGACGGCAACAGGGGCAGGACGGGGGCGAGGACGTCGATCAGGACCGCGTCCACGACGAGCACCTCGTCGCCGGAGTGCCGGACGGTGTAGGCGATCTGCGCGTCCGTCATGCGCAGGTTGACGGGGTGCGCGACGGCCCCCATGGCGGGAACCGCCAGGCACAGCTCCAAGTGGCGGGCGTTGTTCCACATGAAGGTGCCGACGACGCCCTGTCTGTCCTGCGGTCGGGTGCCCACGTCCACTCCCAGCCGGGTGCGGAGCGCGTGCGCCAGGCGGGCAGCGCGTTCACCCACCTCCGCATACGTGAGGCGGTCGAAACCGTCCCCGTTCCAAGTGCCCACAGTGGACGAACCGTGGATCGTGGACCCGTGCCGCAGGATGCGGGCGATGGTGAGCGGCATGGCGAACATGGTGCTGTGCATGGGGAGCCTCCGGATCGGATGTCACCGTCGAGGTCGATCGGACCCCGGACACCCGCGGGTCCGTGCCGCTGAACGTACGCGGCGCACTCGGTCGTGTCGCCCTTCGCGGCGGTCCCTCGTGGTGGACCGACCCGCACCACGTGCGGTGCGCTCGTACTGGCCGTCGCACCCGGAAACCCGCATCACCGCGCGTTTTCCGCTCAGCGCACTGGACGCGGCCCCGCCTCGTGCGCAGCGCCCGGGTGAAGCAGGCGGCACGTCGGGTTCCCCAGGCCAGGACACGTCCCACCTGAGACGGTGCGCTCTTGTGGCGTGCGGTGGCGAAACCGCCGTCCGAACGCTCCCTCGCACCACCTTCGCGCTTCCCGCACGCCGTGGGGGGCAACGTCGGAAGCCTCGGTCTTCCAACGCGCCTTACGGTGCACTGCTCGCGGATCTACGTTTCTTGCACAGGAACCGGATGCCGCCGGATCGTCACGCGATCGCCCGCCGTCTTCACACGACGCCGCCGGCAACGGCACCGGAGCGTCCGATGCCACGACGGTGAGGGCCGGCCGCACCGCCGGCCGGACGAGGAGTGCGACCAGTGGATTCGCGCGGCAGCGAGGCGTACCGCCACGGCGACCTGGAGGCTGCCGACGGGAGTCTGGGCGCGAAGGTGGCGCGGTGGTCCATCCGGGAGTGCCGTGACCTGCTAGCGGCCACAGCGGCCGGCCCGGACACCGATGACGTGCGCTTCCGTGATCCCGCTTGGGACACCGCGGTCTACCGGTTGCTGCTGCGGAGCTACCTGGCGTGGCGCAACCTCGTCCTGGCGGGTGCCGAGGCGCCGTTCGTGCCGGCGCGGCGCCGAAGCCAGGCGCAGTTCATCGCCCAGGTCGTCACCGAGGCGTTGGCTCCCACGAACACCCTCCTCGGGAATCCCGCCGCGCTGCGCCGCGCCGTGGCGACCCGGGGCGCGAGCCTGGTCCGCGGCGCGGGCAACCTCCTGGAGGACCTGCGGCACCGGCGGGGACGCCCGGCCAAGATGCCGCCCGGCTCCTACCACCTGGGCAGGGACCTGGCCACCACGCCCGGCCGGGTCGTGTACCGCGACGACCTGGTGGAAGTGCTCCAGTACGAACCGCAGACCGCCGAGGTGCACCAGGTGCCCCTGCTGCTGGTTCCCGCGTGGGTGAACAAGTTCTACATCTTCGACCTGGCCCCGGGACGCAGTCTCGTCGAGTGGGCGGTGCGGGCGGGCTTCACGGTGTTCGCCATCAGCCAGCGCGACCCGCAGCCCCGGCACGCCGAGGTGGGGCTGGACGAGTACTTCCGGCGGATCCCGCTGGTCGCCCTGGACGTCGTGCGGGAGATCACCGGCTCCTCGCAGGTCCACCTGGTGGGCGTGTGCGCGGGCGGGATGCTCGCCGCGTCCACGGCCGCCTGGCTCGCGGCGGGCGGTGAGACGGGTGTGGCGTCGCTGACGATGCTGATGTCCGCCCTCGATCACACGATCCCGGACGACAGCGGTGACCCGTGGGCAGAGGTCGAGATAGAAGTGCTGACCCGGATCCTGTCGAACCGCGCCGGCCTGGTCCACGGAGGGATGGTCGGCGTGCTGTTCGACCTGCTGCGTTCGCGGGACACGGTGTGGCAGCCCCTGGTCTCCGGCTGGCTGCTGGGCGAGCGGCCGAAGTCCTTCGACATCTGGGCGTGGAGCGAGGACTGGATAGACGTGCCCCCCGTGCTGTTCCGGCAGGCGCTGCGCATCGCGGTCGACAACACGCTGGCCCGCGGCAGGCTGCGGATCGCGGGGCGGCTGCTCGACCTCTCCGCCGTCACGCAGGACGCATTCGTGGTGGCCGGTACCCGGGACCACATCTCGCCCTGGGAAACGGTGTACCGCAGCGCGCGGCTGCTCGGCGGCGACGTCGCGTTCCACCTGGTGCCCTCCGGTCACGTGGGCGGCATCATCAGCCCGCCGCGCCCCAAAGCCGCTTACCGGACGAGGTCGGGCGGACTGCCGGCCGACCCTTCGGCGTGGTCGGCGGACTCGGTGGCGCGACAGGAGTCCTGGTGGTCGGCGTGGTCCCGGTGGCTCGCCTCGCGTTCGGGACCACGCGTACCCGGTAGGGCCACGGGCAGCGCCCGACATCCCGCCGGTTCCCCGGCACCCGGTCACCACGTGCGGTCGCGGTGAAGTGCGCATCGCGGGCACGTCCGGCCGGGGAGCCGCTCGGCGGGCCTTGCGGTTCCCCGTGCGCGCCCGTCACGACGGAAGACAGGTCGTCGACCCGAGGAGGAACACCATGAGCACCTTCACGCTCGGCACACCGCTCACCGCGCTCGGTCCGGACGCCTTCGAGCACGAGCAGGTCGTGGTGTGCCAGGACCCGACCTCCGGCCTGAAGGCCGTCATCGCCATCCACTCCACCGCCCTGGGTCCGGCGTTGGGAGGCGCCCGCTTCCGCGCTTACCGCAGCGACGAGGAGGCCGTGCGGGACGTGCTGAAGCTGTCGCGCGGCATGTCGTACAAGAACGCGATGGCCGGGCTCGACTTCGGCGGCGGCAAGGCCGTCATCGTCGGGAACCCCGACCGGGACAAGACGGAGGAACTGCTGCTGGCCTTCGGTCGGTCCGTGGCCGCACTGGGCGGCCGGTACATCACCGGTTCCGATGTCGGCACCGGAGTGCGGGACATGGAGGTCGTGTCCCGTGTGTGCCCGTGGACGGCGTGCCTTTCCCGTGAGCTGGACCAGGACGGGGACACGGCGGGCTTCACCGCGCATGGTGTGCTCCACGGTATGCGGGCGGCGGCCCGGTACCGCTGGGGCACCGCGTCGCTGCGAGGACGGACGATCGGCGTCGCCGGGGTGGGGAAGGTGGGTCGGGTGCTGGTGGACCTCCTGTTCCGGGAAGGCGCGAAGGTGGTGGTCACCGACGTGCTCGACGAGCCCGTGCGCCGCATCGTGGAAGAGTTCCCCGAGACCGTCGTCGTGGAGGACACCGATGCCCTGGTCCGGTTCGGGGGAATGGACGTCTACGCCCCCTGCGCCCTCGGCGGCGCCCTGACCGAAGCCGTCGTGCCCGTGCTCACCGCGGAGGTGGTGTGCGGCGCCGCCAACAACCAGCTCGCCCACCCGGACGTGGAGCAGCAGCTCGCCGACCGCGGCGTGCTCTACCTCCCCGACTACGTGGTCAACGCGGGAGGCGCGATCCTCGGTGCCGGGGAAGTACTCGGGCAGTCGCTGAGCCAGAGCGCCGCGAACGTGGAACGGATCTTCGACACCACGCTGGAAGTCCTGCGCCGCGCGGAAGCGGAGGGCATCCTGCCCGGGACGGCCGCTGAGCGGATCGCCCGACAGCGCATCGACGCCGCGGCGGAGAAGCGGGCGGAGGAGCGGGCGCTCCAGCCGGGTGGTCGGGTAGCCGACCGTGTGCCTCCGCACGACGATCCAGGGGACAGGTGGGCGCGTCCGGTCACCGACCGCTCGGGCTCCAGGGAGGTCGACGCGTGATCTTCGACCGCTTTCGACTGGACGGGAAGGTCGCCGTGGTGACCGGCGCGGGTCGGGGTATCGGCGCGGCGAGTGCCGTCGGGCTGGCCGAGGCCGGGGCCGACGTGGTGCTCGCCGCGCGCACGGAGGCGCAACTGCTCTCCGTGGCCGAGCAGGTGCGGAGCCTCGGACGCCGGGCGCACGTGGTGCCGGGCGATCTGTCGGACCCGGCAGCCGTGGCGGCGTTGGCCGGTCACGCCGAAGCCGAGTTCGGTCGGGTCGACGTGGTGGTGAACAACGTCGGCGGTTCCCTGCCGAGGCCGCTGGCGCAGAGTTCGCCGGAGTTCCTGGAGAAGGTCTTCCGCTTCAACGTCTCCACCGCGCACGCGCTGACCCGTGCCGCGGCCGAGGTGATGCTGCGCGGCGACGGCGGCGTGATCGTCAACATCTCCTCGGTGGTGGGACACATCGCCGCTCGGGGATTCCTCGCCTACGGCACCGCCAAGGCGGCGTTGACGCACTACACCCGTCTCGCCGCTGCGGACCTGTCGCCCCGGATCCGGGTCAACGCGGTGGCTCCGGGCACCGTGCTCACGTCGGCGCTGGAGGCGATGGTCGGCGAGGACTCGATGCGCAGGAGGGTCGAGATGTCGACGCCCCTGCGGCGGATCGGCGATCCGGAGGACGTCGCCGCAGCGGTCCTGTTCCTCGCGACCGACGCCAGCGCGTACGTGACCGGGACCGTCGTCGAGGTCGACGGCGGCCTCCAGGGGCCCAACGTCGACCTCGACCTCCCGGACCTGTGACCGCCCGTCAGCCGGGCGTGAGGCTGGTCTGCCGGGCGCGGGGGAAGTCGAAGTGGGTGGTGTGGTCGCGGACGTAGGACCAGTAGGCGTCCCGGGCCAGGTCCACGATCGTCGGCAGGCGTTCGACCAACGGACCTCCGCGCGGGCACACCAGGACGTGGCGCATGGAGATCGGGCTGCCTTCGATCGGCCGCACGGTGACGTCCTCGCTGGACAGGTACACGGGCTGGCACGGCGCCACGGCGCGCCCGGTGGCCACCAGGGCGCGGATCGAATCGGTGCTCGGTGTCGTGTAACGGACCTGCGGGCGGAAGCCCCGCTGTTCGCACACGGCGTGGAAGCAGTCCGGCCAGCCCGCGCCGTCGGACGGCGTCATCACCCAGGTGTGGCCGGCCAGCTCCTCCAGCGGGATCTCCTCCCGATGGGCCAGCGGATCCGTGGCGGCGATCGCGACGAACACCGGCTCGCGCACGATCGTCTCGCAGTGCACGGCTGGTGTGGAGTGCAGCTCGTAGCCGGGGTAGTCGACGGTGGTCGCGATGTCGAGCCGGCCCGCCGTCACGAGGTCCCACAGCAGCAGTGGCGAGTACTCCATGGTCAGCCGCACTTCCATGTCGGTGAGGTACTCGCCCAGCAGTTCCGCGAGCCCGACCGACACCGAACCGACCGCACCGCCCAGCGCGACGACCGCCGTGGTGGTCTGCGAGCAACGGGCCGCGTCACGGCGGAGCTCCGCCACCCCGTGCAGGACGGCGCGGGCGCGGAGCAGGACGAAGTCGCCGACGACGGTGGGGACCATGCCCTGGGAGCTGCGCACGAACAGCGCCGCGCCGATCTCGTCCTCCAGGCGCTTGAGCCGGGCCGAGAGCGCGGGCTGCGACATGCGCAGCACCGCGGCGGCCTTGGTCAGGCTGCCGGTCTCGGCGATCACGCACACGGTCCTCAGGTGGCGGATCTCCAGTTCCATCCGTCCGAGGGTAGGCCGCCACGACCGGGCCAACCAGCCGCCGGGTCATAAACGGCGTGGATCGGAGGCGGGATTTCCGCTGCTGGACGGTGGCGGCCGATAGTGGCGGGCGTTTGGTCATCGGGTGTCCTCCCCCTGCCGCACACGGGGCACCCGTGGCTCCCTGCCCACGAACGGAGCGTTCCCATGCGCACTCTCCCGGCCGTAGTGGCGCTGGCCGCGGCGGCGGCCTTCGTCCTGCAACCCGTGGCCCCGTCGGAGGCCGCCCCTGCTCCGCGACCCGCCGAGACCACGGTCAAGGAGGTGTTCTCCCCGGACGGCACGATCACCCGCGCCCGCGTGACGCTCGCGCCGTCCAGTCCGCTGTCGGCGCGTGCCGCGATCCAGGCCGCTGTGGCGGAGGTGGTGCCGATCCAGCGGACAGGTCCGTCGTCGTCCCGGTTCGACCTGGTGTTCGTCGGTAACGGCTACACCTCCTCGCAGCTCGCGACCTACGACCAGCACGTGGTCGACCGCTGGGACGAGCTGACCCGGATCGAGCCCTACCGTTCGATGAAGGAGTCGTTCAACGTCTGGCAGGTCAACGTCGTCTCGCCCCAGTCCGGGGTGGACAACGACCCGAGCCAGGGCGTGCAGCGGAACACCGCGCTGGACATGTACTTCTGGTGTGGCAACACCGAACGGCTGTTGTGCGTCAACGAGTCCAAAGCCCGCCGGTACGCCGCTGCCGCACCCGAGGTCGACCAGGTCCTGGCCGTCGCCAACAGCACCAAGTACGGCGGCGCGGGCGGCGGGGTCGCCACGTCGTCCGGCGGCAACGCCCAGTCGGGCGGGATCGTCGCCCACGAACTCGGCCACTCCATCGGCGGCCTGGCCGACGAGTACGACTACCCGGACGACCTCTACACCGGTGCCGAGCCGAGTGAGGTGAACGTGTCGACCCACTCCGCCGCCACGATGTCCCAGTACCGCCTGAAGTGGCACTCCTACCTGGGCCAGGCGTCCCCGGACGGCGGTGTCGTCGGCACCTACCAGGGCGGGTACTACCACCGTCGCGGCGTGTACCGGCCGACCGGGAACTCGCTGATGCGGACGCTCGGCCGACCGTTCAACCTGATCGGGCTCGACGCCGTGCGCGCGGGCATCCAACGGAAGACCGGCTGAACCGGAACATCCGCCGGTAAGAAGCCTTCGGGCGATTCCGGTCGTAAGGTCCGTTCCGCGTACGACACGCTGTCCGGCGCGGGTCTTGTTACCCGCGCCACCGTGCGCCCGCAATGCCCGCGAGTCGCCACCGGCGGGCGCCGGATCGCCTTAAAGTCGACCGCATGAGTGGTTACACGGAGGCGGAGAGCCGGACCCTGCGCACCGCCGTCTACGGTGCGATGGTGCTGGTGTCGGTCGCGGAGGAGGGTGCTCTCGACCAGGAGAGCCACGCCGGCATCGAGGCGATGGCCACCCTCCCGGCCGACGTCCGGCAGGTGGTCGACGCGGGCGCCCCGGAACTGCCCGAGGGCTCGGTGGCCGACGTGGAGAACGGCGTGCTGGCCGCCCTCCGCGAGTCGGTCGCGCTGCTGGCCGAACGGTCCGCGGCCGACGCCTCCGCGTTCGCCGACGCCGTGGTCGGGATGTGCGAGAAGGTCGCTTCGGCCGACGGTCGGGTGGGTCAGGACGAGGACGCCGTGATCGGCAGGGTGCGCGCCGCGCTCGGCCGCTGAGGTCCGGGTAGCCGGGGTCCGCGTCAACCGGACGCGCGGGCGGTGATGAGGGCCTCGACGCCGTCGAGAAGGCGTTGCAGGCCGAATTCGAACTGGTCGCCGGACCACGGGGACACCCCGGCCCGCAACGCCTTGAGCAGGGCCGGGTAGCGGGTGAAGTCGACCAGTCTGCCCAGGGTCCGGTCGCGTTCGCGGGTGGCGGTCGGGTCCTCGGCGTTGGCGTCGGTGTCGATCTGGAGGCGCGCCAGGCCCCGGACGTAGGCGTCCACGGCCTCGATCACGGCCATCTTCTCCGGCTCGCTCAGGCCGGTGTCGGCGAGCACGGTCAGCGCCGAGTCGAGCCAGCGCAGCGTGTTCGGTCCGGGAGCCGTGGTGGTGGCCATCAGTTGGAGCACCCACGGGTGCCGGCGGAAGCCGACCCAGTCCGCGCGGGCCCAGGCTTCCAGCTTCGCGCGCCAGTCGCCCGACCGCTGGTGGGGGAGCGGTTCGTCCGCGCCGACCGCGTCCAGCATCAGCGCTTCCAGCTCCGTCTTGCCCGGCAGGTACGTGTAGAGGGACGCGGTCCCGACGCCCAGCCGGGTGGCCACCCGGCGCATGGACAGCGCCGACAGGCCTTCCGCCTCCACGACCTCGATCGCGGCGGCGACGATGCGGTCCATGGTGAGGCCCCGTTGCGGGCCCCTGGCCGGCCGCCGACCGTCGGCCCACAGCAGTTCGAGTGCCTGGTTCTTTGCGTTCATGGCAAAACTCAGTATACCGTTCGGAGTAGATCGAACGGTGTTCGGAGTTTCTGGGGGGCGGGTGACGACTGTGCGGGACGTGCGTCGCCGAGAACGGCAGACGTTGTGGGCGGCCACGTTGACCAACGGGCCGACCGAGCTGATCGACTTCGTCCTGCCGCTGTGGGCCGGGGTGGCGCTGGGGCTCGGCGCGACCGAGGTCGGCGTGCTGATGGCGGTCGAGATGGCGTTGTCGGTGGTCGTGCGGCCGATCGCCGGAGTGCTCGCCGACCGCTGTGAACGCCGGTACGTGGCGGCGGTCGGGGCGCTGCTCTACGCGGTGTCGTGTGCCGGGTATGCGTTGGCCGGCCACGTGTTCGTCGCGTACGCCGCCGCGGCGGTGGGCGGCGCGGGCGGTGCGCTGCTGTGGGTCGCGGTGCGGGCGGTGGTCAGTGAGCGGCTGGCCGAGGACTCGGCCGTCTTCCCACGGCTGCTGACGGCGCAGGAGACCGGGTCGTGGGTCGCCTTCGTGGGCGGGATGACGCTGCTGGGCGTGATCGGGTTCGCCGGCCTGTTCTGGGCGTGCGCGGTCGCGTGCCTGGTGGCGGCCGGGTTGCTGCTGTCCGCGCCCCGGCGTGGCGTGCGGCCCGGGGAAGGCCTCGCGGCTGCCGGGATCGGGGCGGTCGGGCGGCGGTTGCGGCCGATGCTGTTCGCGGTGGCCATGACGATGGCGGCGGAGTCGGCGGTGTCGCTGCTGTTGCTGCTGCACCTCCAGCGCGGGTTCGGGTTGGAGGTCGTCCAGGTCGCGTACGTGTTCCTGCCGGGTGCCATCGCGATGAGCGTGGCGGCCGAGTACCTGCACCGGTACGTGGTGCGGTTCGGGCGGTCACGGGTGTTGATGGCGGCGTCGTCGGCCAGTTGCGTGTTCGCGGTGAGCCTGGCGTGGGCGCCCGGTCCCTACGTGATCGCGGCGCTGTGGGTGCTCAGCGGGTTGGCGTGGGCGGCGGTGATGCCGGTCCAGCAGGCGGTGATCGCCGAGGCGTCGGGGGCGCAGGTCGGCCGTGGGATGGGCGTCTACGAGTCGGCCTGCCTGGTCGGCGGGCTGATCGGCAGTCTGGTGGCCGGCGTGCTGTACGACGGGGCGAACTGGCCGGTGGCGTGCGTCGTCGCCGGCGGGATGATCCTGGCCGGGGCCGTCGTGGTGCCGCGTGCGGTACGCCGGCTGGGGGTGCGGGAATTCCCTCCACCACCACCGAAAGCCGAGGAAGCCGTGACCTCCGAGCCGGCTGGGATGACCGAGCCTGTTGTGATCTCCAAACCTGTCGTGGTCTCCGAGGAGCAGCCGAGGCCTGCGTCGAAGACCAAACCGCTGAAGAGCCAGGCCCGGCTCCTCACGGACCTCGGTGTGCACATCGGGCTGTTCGCGGTGTCCCAAGTGGTCCTGGCCTTCTTCGACCTGTCCTGGGTGCGGGACCTGATCACGCGCGACTTCGGCACGGTGGTCCTGGGTCGGGTCGAACGGGACGGAGGCGGCGCGTTCCTCTACGGAGCGGGCCGGGTCTGGGCGGTCATCCTGATCGCCGACCTGATCTGGACGACCGTAAAGGTGGTCCAGAACCGTTCCACCGCAACGAGAACCTGACCTCAGGTGCCGATCGTGCGGGTGCCGTGCGAACGGGCCGGGTCCTCCAGTCGGTCCTGAAGGGTGAAGAACAGGTCGGCCGCGCGGATGCCGATCCAGTCCGGTTGGAGCAGTTCCTCCGGCAGGCCCGGATCGAGGTACGGCAGGCGTCGCCAGTCGGTGAGCAGGCGGACGTAGTCCACGAACGCCTCGCGTTCGTCGACCACCCGCCTGCGCGGGTGGCGGTCCAGGGCGGGGCCGTGTTCGGTCAGGAACGACGAGTACAGCGACTCCAGCTGGTCCAGGTTCCACCAGGAGCGGACCTTCGTGGCCAGGTCGCCGAACGCCAGGTGGTCGGCGCGGAACAGGTCCGCGTAGCCGTGCAGGTCCTGGCTGCGCAGGATGTCGGCGGTGGGCTCGTGCAGGTGGGCGGGCGCGATCCAGACGCCGGGCGCGGCCGTGCCGAAGCCGAGCCTGCTCAGCTGGGAGCGCAGCAGGTGCCGCTTGTGGCGTTCCGCCTCGGGCACCGAGAACACCGCCAGCAGCCAGCCGTCGGCCAACGTCGCCCGCTTGCGGCGGAAGATGCGGTGGTCGCCCTCCTGGAGGATGGCCAGGCCCGCCGGGGACAGCGCGTACCCGGCGGTCCCGTCGCGGCGTTCGGCCTGCAGGACGTCCCGCCGCTTGAGCCGTGAGATGGACGACCGCACGGCGGCCTCGTCGATGTCGAGTTCCCGCAGCAGGCTCACCACGGAGGCGACCGACAGCCAGCCGCCGTGGCCGCGCGAGAACAGTCCGTACAGCGTCACGATGAACTGCCGGGGCTGGGCCGCCTTCGTGAAAGTCTCGCCGTCGGCGAACCCCGCCTCGCCCGATCCAGTCGTCACGGCGTCACGGTATCAGTGCGTCGCCGGACCGCATTTCCTGCTCTCCCACCAGCTCCCGAAGCCGGTACCGCTGGATCTTGCCGCTCGGCGTCTTCGGCAGCTCCGACACGAACTCGATCCGCCGGGGGTACTTGTAAGGCGCGATCACGCTCTTCACGAACGCCTGGAGTTCGGCGGCCTTGGCCGGATCCCCGGGCACGCCGGGCCGCAGCACGACGAACGCGCACACGACCGCACCCCGCTCCGGGTCCGGCGCGCCGACCACCGCCGTCTCGGCGACGTCGGCGTGGTCGAGCAGGGCGGCTTCCACCTCGGGGCCCGCGATGTTGTAGCCGGACGAGATGATCATGTCGTCGTCCCGGGCCTGGAACCAGAAGTAGCCGTCAGCGTCCCGGACGTACGTGTCCCCGGTGACGTTCCAGCCGTGCCGCACGTAGTGGCGCTGGCGTTCGTCGGCCAGGTACCGGCAGCCGGTCGGCCCCTTCACCGCCAGCCTGCCCGGCACACCGTCCGGCACGGGACTGCCGTCGTCGTCCAGGACGGCGGCGCGGAAGCCCGGCACCGCCCTGCCGGTCGCGCCGGGCCGGATGTCGTCGTCGGCGGCGGAGATGAAGATGTGCAACAACTCCGTGCCGCCGATGCCGTTGATGATGCGCAGCCCGGTCGCCTGGTGGAAGTGCTCCCACGTCGACGCGGGCAGGTGCTCGCCGGCGGACACGCAGCGCCGGAGCCCGGCCAGCGCATCGGCCTTCCCCGCGGCGAGCATCGCCTTGTACGCGGTGGGTGCGGTGAACAGCACGGTCACGCCGTGGTCGGCGATCGCCTGGGCGAGTTCGTCGGGGGTGGCGCGTTCGAGCAGCAGGGTCGACGCCCCGAAGTGCAGCGGGAACACCACGAGACCGCCCAGGCCGAAGGTGAACCCGATCGGCGGCGTCCCGGTGAACACGTCGTCGGGTTCGGGTTTCAGCACGTGCCTGGCGAACGTGTCGGCGCACGCCAGCACGTCGCGGTGGTAGTGCATGGTGGCCTTGGGTCTGCCGGTGGTGCCCGACGTCGGCGCGAGCAGCACGACGTCGTCGGCAGCCGTGTCCACGCAGTCGAAGCTGTCCTCTTTGGACTCGCACCGCGCGAGCAGGTCCGTCGACGCGTCGGAGCCGTATTCGAGCGTCGGAGGTCCGCCGGTGGGAACGTCCTCCGCGAACCGGTGGTCGGTGATGATCAGGCTCGGTCTGGTGATCTCCACGAGCTCGGCGATCTCCCTGGCGCGCAACAACGGCATGACCGTCACCGCGACACCGCCGGCCTTGACGACGGCCATCCAGGCGGCCACCGTCCACGGGTTGTTGGGGCCGCGCAGCATGACCCGGTTGCCGGGGCGCACCCCGAAGTCCTCGGTGAGCACGCGGGCGATCCGGTTGCTGCGCCGGGCCAGCTCGCCGTAGCTCCAGGTCTCGGTGGCGGTGCGCAGGCACGGCCGGTCCGGGCCGAACCGGCGGATCGCGTCCTCCAGCAACCGTTCGGCGCAGTTCAGGCGTTCCGGGTAGCGCAGCTCGGGCAGCTCGAACAGGAACTCGGGCTGCTGCTCCGGCGGCGGGAGGTGGTCTCGGCAGAACGTGTCGACGTGGGCGGATCGTGACAGGGGCATCGGCAGCACTCCTTCCCGGAGTGTCGGACGCGGAACAGTCCCGGGGCGGGCGATCAGGCGGGGAACGGGGTCTCCGCGTAGCCGCCTGCCAGGAGCGTGCCGGCTCCGGGTGCGACGGCGGGCAGGTCGAGCGCCCGCATCAGCTGGTGCGCGGTGGCGATCGACGCGGACAGCACGGGTTTGCCCAACTCGTCCTCCACGATCTCGATCGAGTCGAGCGACGGCATCTGGACGCACGCCGAGAGCACGATGGCGTCCGCGTCCCGGTGGTCCAGCGCGGCGGCGATCGGGATGAGCGCCTCGGGGTCGTGCGCCGCCACGTCGAGGTTGTCGGGGATCTCCAAGGCGGTGTAGTCGGTGACGCCGATGCCCTCGTCGCGGAGGTAGCCGACCACGGTCTCGGTCAACGGCTTCACGTAGGGGCAGACCACGGTGATCGTGCGGGCACCCAGGATGTGCAAGGCGTTGACCAGGGCCCCGGCGCTGGTGACCACCGGCGCGGGCGCGCCGTTCTCCTCGGCGACCTTGGCGAGCTTCCGCTCGGAGAAGCGGTGGTAGCCCTCGCCGAGGCTCATGATGGCCACCAGGCAGGCGTAGCCGAGCACGTCGACCCGTGCGTCGGACAGCTCCGCGGCGCACCGGCCGGAGTCGGCGTCCATGGCGGCGAGTTCCTCCGCCCGCACGCGCTTCATCCGCATCCGGCTGGAGTGGAACGTGAACCGTTCGGGCGCAACGGTTTCCCGGGCCCGGAAGATCGCCGGGACCTCGGTCTCCATGGTCACGTTGGAGCTGGGCACGATCTGGCCGATCCGGTAGGGGCGGTTCACCGGACGTCCACCACCGGGTTGCGCAGCGTGCCGATGTGCTGCACGGTCGCCTCCACCACGTCACCCGGCCACAGCCACTGCTGCGGCGACATGCCCGCGCCGACACCGGACGGCGTGCCGGTGGCGATCACGTCACCGGGTTCCAGCGTGATGCCGGCACTGATGTCGGCGATCAGCTCGGGGATCCGGAACAGCATGTACCGGGTGCTGGACTTCTGCCGCACCTCGCCGTTCACCCGCAGGGACAGGTCCAGCGCGTGCGGGTCGGGGATCTCGTCGGCGGTGCGGATCGCCGGGCCGAACGGCGCGAACGTGTCCTGTCCCTTGGAGTAGAACCACAACCCCGCCCGACGCTGGTCACGGGCGCTGATGTCGTTGACGATGCTGTAGCCGAACACGTGGTCCAAGGCTCGTTCGGGCGTCACCCGCTTCGCCGTGCGGCCGATCACCACGGCCAGCTCGCACTCCCAGTCGAGCTGCGACGTCAGCGCCGCGTTGTGCTCGATCGCCTCGCCGGGGCCGATGACCGCGGTGGAGGGCTTGCAGAACAGCACCGGCTTCTGGGGGAGTTCCTGCGCGGTGTCCAGGGCTCGCGCGGATTCCGTGACGTGCTCGGTGTAGTTGAGCCCGACGCCGACGATCTTCCCCGGTCGCAGCGGCGCGTGCAGGCGGACGGCGTCGATCGGGTGGAGCGCGGATTCCGGGATCGGCCCGGACAGCAACGCCGTGACCGCGTCCGCGGCGTCCCCGCGAACGACGTCCCACAGCGAGGTGGGGGCGTCGGGGGACAGGGCGGCGACGTCGACGATGTCGGATTCCCGTTGCACGCCGAGGCGGGGAGGGCCGTCGGTGGAGAAGGTGACCAGCAGCATGGGGTTTCCGTTCTGAGGTGGGGGCTCAGCCGACCGGCTGGTGGCCGTCGTTGTCCGGGTAGGCCTCCTCCCGGAAGAAGCCGAGGGCGCGCATCACCGGGAAGTCGTTGAACGAGAACAGGCACGCGTCGTCGGAACGGCTCGCGTTCGCGTGCTCGTGCCACGCCCAGGACGGGACGCAGAAGATGTCGCCCTCGGTCCAGTCGATGCGCTGGCCGGCCACCACCGAGGTGCCGCTGCCCTTGGCCGCCGTGTAGATCTTGGAGCCGACCTGCCGGTGCGCCAGCGTCGACTCACCCGGACGCAGCAGCTGCATGTGGGCGCTCATCGTCGGCATCACCGAACCGCCGGTCAACGGGTTGCTGTACTCCATGATGATGCCGTCGTACGGAGAGCCGTCGGTCGCCTCGGCGGCGTTGAGCAACGCCTCGTAGGTCGGCTCCCACGGGTAGGCGAGCAGCGGCGAGTGGTTCTTGTGCCACGTGTCGCCGAACGGCCGCAGCTGCCCCGCGCCGTAGACGTGCAGCGAGGAGTTCGTGATGCCCTCCTGCTTCTGGTACACGTCGGGGTGGACCTCGTAGAACCCCGCATCAAACGCGTTGACCAGCGGGATGTCCAGGCCGTCCTGCCAGATCACCGGCCCGTCGTCGCCCTCGTTGCCGTGCTCGTGCCACGTCCAGTTGGGGGTGATGGCGAAGTCTCGCGGCCCCACCTTGAGCTTCTGGCCGTCCACGATCGTCCACGCCCCGGTGCCCTCCAGGACGAACCGCAGGGCGGCGGCCTGGTGCCGGTGCGCGGTCATCGACTCGCCCGGCCCCATGATCTGGAGCCCGCTGTAGAGCAGGCCGACGGTGGCCGCGATGTCCCGCCGCCTGGGGTTGTAGAGCGCGACCACCCGACGGCCCGCGTCGTCGCCGCTGACCAGCCGCAGCGCCTCCAGCACCAGCGGTCGCAGCTCCTGGTAGCTCCACTTGACCGGTACCGACTCCGGTTGCGGGAACCACGGCTCGATCTTGTTCGCGATCGTCCACAGCGCGCCGGCGTCGAGCCGGGCCAACTTGTCGTAGTAGGCGTGCAGGTCCGCGTTGTCGGTCACGCGGGCCCGGCCGAGCACGTCATCGCTGTACGTCGTCACGGCAGCTCCTCGCCACTCCGTACGGTATCTCGTTGTCTTGACGGGCGTCACCATGGCGCAATACGGTTCGAGGTGTCAAGAGTCCTGGAGGAGCAGTGATGGCGGATTCCACGCAGGGCCTCGAAGTGACGATCGAACGCCGGGTCGAGTGGCACGACACCGACGCGGCGGGCCACCAGCACCACTCCGCGATCCTGCGGTGGGTGGAGCAGGCGGAAGCGGAACTGCTGCGCCGCCACGGGCTCGCCCGCCTGTTCGGGCGCACGCCGAGGGTGCGGCACGAGGTGGACTACCGGTCCCGGCTGTGGTTCGGCGAGCCGGTGCGGACCCGGTTGCGCATCGCCGGGCTGGGGCGGACCTCGCTGCGGTACGAGTTCACCGTGCACGGCGAGTCGGGCGTCGCCGCCGAAGGCAGCATGGTCGTCGCGCACGTGGCACCGGGCGCGCCCGGCGCCACGCCGTGGCCCGACGACGTCCGTGCGGAACTGGGCGGCTCGGCACCGGACGGCACCGGTCCGGCGGGTGGCGCGACTGCGGTGGGCGGCACGAGTCCGGTCGGCGGCACAACCGCAGTGGACGGCACGAGTTCGCCGGGCGGCGCGAGTTCGGCGGGCGGCCCGGCGGAAGTGGGCGGCCGATGAGGATCGCGGTCGTCGGCGGCGGACCCGGTGGGCTGTACTTCGCGGCGCTGGCCAAGCGGCTCGACCCCCGGCGGGAGATCACCGTCTGGGAGCGCAACGCCGCCGACGACACGTTCGGATTCGGCGTGGTGTTCTCCGACGAGACGCTGGACGGCATCGCCGGCGCGGACCCGGTGATCGCCGCCGCCCTGGAGGCGGAGTTCGCGCGGTGGAGCGACATCGACATCCACTACCGGGGCACCGTGCAGACCTCCGGCGGGCACGGGTTCGCGGCGATCGAGCGCAAGCGGCTGCTCGAAATCCTCCAACGCCGTTGCCGGGAACTGGGCGTGGACCTCGGGTTCTCCGCCCTCGCGCCCTCGCCCGACGAGCTCGGCCGGGACTACGACCTGGTGGTGGCGGCGGACGGGGTGAACTCGGCGACCCGCGCCAAGTACGCCGACGTGTTCCGGCCGTCGTTGGACGAGCGCAACTGCCGCTACATGTGGCTGGCCACGGACCGGGCGCTCGAAGCGTTCACGTTCATCGTGCGGGAGACGAAGTTCGGCCCGGTCCAGGTGCACGCGTACCCGTTCAGCGGCGAGCGCAGCACGTTCATCGTGGAGCTGCCGGAGAACACCTGGCGTGCGGCGGGTTTCGCGAACCGGGCCGCGCGTGACCTACCGCCGGGGCAGAGCGACGAGGAGAGCGTGGCGTGGTGCGCCGACCTGCTCGGCGACTTCCTCGACGGGAGTTCGTTGCTGACCAACAACTCCAAGTGGGTCCGGTTCACCACGGTCCGCAACGCGACCTGGCGGCACGGCAACCTCGTGCTGCTCGGCGACGCCGCGCACACCGCGCACTTCTCCATCGGCTCCGGCACCAAGCTGGCCATGGAGGACGCGCTCGCCCTGGCCGCCGCCATCCAGAGCCCGCAGGACCTCGACGCCGCGCTGGACCACTACGAGGCAGCGCGCAGGCCGGTCGTGGAGTCCACCCAACGGGCCGCGCAGGCCAGCCTGGAGTGGTTCGAGACCATCGAGCACGCCATCGGCCAGCAGCCGGAGCAGTTCGCGTTCAACCTGCTGACCCGCAGCCGGCGCGTCACCTACGACAACCTGCGGCTGCGCGATCCGGAGTACATCGCCGCACTGGACCGCTGGTTCTCCGGCGAGCACCCCACACCGCCGCTGTTCCAGCCCTACACCCTGCGCGGGCTGACACTCCGCAACCGGGCCGTCGCCGCACCGATCGCGATCGACCGCGCGGAGAACGGCGTGCCCGGCGACGCCGAACTCCTGCACCTGGCCGGAAAAGCGCTGGGCGGTGCGGGTCTGGTGCTCACCGGGATGACAGCGGTCAGCGCCGACGGCCGGGTGACGGCCGGCTGCGCGGGCCTCTACGACGACGAGCAGGCCGAGGCGTGGCGGCGCATCACCGACGCCGTGCACGAGCACAGCGGGGCCGCGATCGGCGTGCAGCTCAGCCACTCAGGCCGGAAGGGCTGCCGGAGCAACGCCACCCCCTCCGGACTCGGTGCCGCCGAGCTGCACTCGATCGCCGAGGACTTCGCCGCCGCGGCGGTCCGGGCCGACGCCGCCGGCTTCGACGTCCTCGAACTCCAGGCGGGCCACGGTTTCCTGCTGTCCACCTTCATCTCACCGCTCACCAACCAGCGCGTCGATCGCTACGGCGCGGGGCTCGACGGCCGCTTGCGGTTCCCGCTCGCGGTGGTGGACGCCGTTCGCGCGGCGTGGCCGGCGCACAAGCCGCTGCTGGCCAGGATCTCCGCCGTGGACTGGGCACCCGGCGGCACCACGGTCGACGACGCCGTGCACATCGCCGCCGCCTTCGCGGAACGCGGCGTGGACGCGATCGACGTGTCCAGCGGTGAGGTCGTGCCGCACGAGCGACCCGCCTACGGACGCAGCTACCAGACGCCGTTCGCCGACCGCATCCGTGCCGCGACCGGCGTTCCCACGATCGCGGTCGGCGGCATCTCCACCTACGACGACGCGAACTCCATCCTGCTCGCGGGTCGTGCGGACCTGATCGCGGTCGGTCGAGCCCACCTGTACGACCCGGCCTGGACGCTGCACGCGGCGGCGGACCTCGGCTACACCGGGCCGGGCGCGCACTGGCCGTCGATGCACGCCGCCGGCAGCGCGAAGCCGCCGTCCGGAGGCCGCGCCCGGCCGGTGCTCGCGCTCCGACCCGCCGAAACCGAAGCAGTGCACCAACGTTGGCGTCCGGGACGGTAGGAGAACCAGTGGAAATCTTCCCCCGCTTCACCGCCGCCGCCGTCCAGGCCTCCCCGGTCTACCTGGACCCCGCCGCGACGGTCGCCAAGGCCGCGTCGATCATCCACGAGGCAGCCGGGCAGGGTGCGGAACTCGTGGTGTTCCCCGAGGTCTTCGTCGCCGGGTACCCGTACTGGAACTGGACGATGAACCCCGTCGCCGCCTCACCCCTGTACGAACGCCTGTACCGCGCCTCCGTCGACGTGCCGGGGCCGCACGTCGACACGTTGCGCGCGGCGGCGGCGGCCACCGGGACGACCGTCGTCATCGGTGTCAACGAACGCGGGCGGCACAGCCTCGGCGTGCTGTACAACAGCGTCCTCACCATCGGGCCGGACGGCGCGGTGCTCGGGCTGCACCGCAAGCTCGTGCCGACGTGGGCGGAGAAGCTCACCTGGACGCCCGGCGACGGCAGCACTGTCGTCGTGCACCAGACGCCGATCGGCCCGCTCGGCGTCCTCGCGTGCGGCGAGAACACGAACACCCTGGCCCGGTTCGCCCTGCTGGCGCAGGGGGAACTGGTGCACGCCGCCAACTACATCTCCCTGCCCGTCGCACCCGCCGACTACGACATGGCGCAGGCCATCGCGATCCGCACCGCCGCGCACGCGTTCGAGGGCAAGCTGTTCTCCGTCGTCGCCTGTTCCACCATCACCGAGGAGATGATCGAGGTCGCGGCCGGTGACGACGCCGAGATCGCCGAACGGATGCGCCGCCCGCACAGCGCGTTGTCCGGGATCTTCGGCCCGGACGGCAATCCCGTCACCGAACCGCTGATCGACGCCGACGGCATCGTCTACGCGGAGATCGACCTGGCCCGGTGCATCCAGCCGAAGCAGATGCACGACATCATCGGCCACTACAACCGCTTCGACGTCTTCCGCCTGCACCACAACACGAACCCGACCACTCCGCTCGTCCGGGAACCGTCCGTCCACCCCGGCCCGATCACCGGACCGTGGTCACCCGACGAGGCCGCGGCCGGGAGTGGATAGCCTGGGGTGCGACGAAGGGGGCGGTCGTGCGAGTCGTGTTCCAGGGCGAGGCTTGGGTGCACTACGGACAGTTGTCCGTGGAGAGCGACGTCGAGTCGGGCGAGATGGGCGCCTGTTTCGGCGGGCAGCGCAACGGGCTGTGCGGTGGGGCGGTGCCCGGCACGCTGTTCCTGATGACCGGCACCCACACCGGGGAGGTCGGGTTCACGGTGGAGGTGCACGACACCGCTCCGGAGATCGGCGCGGAGTGGGAGGACGTCGTCGAGGTGTCGTTCCGCCCCGTAGGCGACTCGGCGCTGGTCGGCTGGGCGGGGGAGTGGTCGGAGCCGCTGGAGTTGGTCGAACTCGACTACCGGGTCCGGTACTCCGGGCTCGGGATGGACCGCGAACAGCAAGGTCTGGACGAGGATCCGGCACTGGAGCGCTACCTGCTCCAGTTCTGGCCCGCGCCACCTGCCGAGGACGAGATCGTGCGGCAGACCAGCCGGAGCGCCGCCTACTGGCACGAGTTCGCACGCAAGCAGCCACCACCGCCCACGCCGGAGGAGAAGGCGGAGGCGCTGAGGATCGCCGAGGCAGAGCGGAAGCGGGCAGCCGAGGCCGCGAGCCTGGCGGCCGAGCTGGAGGCGTGGGGCGGCAACCTGCCCGACGAGCGGCTGCGACGACTGCGCGGGCCCGCGCTGCAACTCGCGAGGTTCGACCGTCCGCTGGTGAACGCACTCGCGGCGGTCCCGGACCGGACGCAGCGCGACATCGCCCGGTGGGCCGCACGACGAGCCTGCGCCGAAGCCCGACTCGGCGACGTACCGTGGATCGCAGCCGCACTGGACGCGATGGACCGAGGCGACCGGCCGTTCGACGACGACCGGACCCCCTGGGACCGCCTGTTCTCCGACCCGAGCGTGCCCCAGACCCTGATCACCACCCCGGACGGCCGCACGGACAACTTCCTCCAGCAGGCCATGGCATTCCCGGTGCTGTTCTCCGTCGTCCACGAGGATCCACTGGAAGCCGCAGTGGACGTCGTCCACACCGCCGCCGCCACCATGGGCTACGGCCGCCAGCACGAACTGTTCGCCGAACTCCGCAGAACCTTCCCGCGCCTCGCCTGAAGGTGATCAGCGCAACGACTCGAACGAACCCCAAGCTCTCAAATGTTTTTACGCAGCTTGACGGCAGAAGGGCGACCACGGACTCAAAGCACTCCAGAAGCACGCAGGTCTGGACTCAAGCCGGGAACACTGAGCAACGGGACCACATTGCTCCGGCCCCAAGAGCTGCCGGGGGACCGGTCTCAGCGGGGCACGCCGCCTGCAACGCACCCCCCCAGCGTGCCAAGCCGCGCGCTCTTGCAGCCTGCACCTGCGCGACGCTTCCGAGCCCGGCAGTCGCTCCGAGCCTCGAAGTCGCTCCGAGCCTCGAAGTCGCTCCGAGCTTCGTAGGTGCTTCGAGCTTCGTAGGTCTTCTGGAGCCCGTTGTCCGTGGTCCCTCTTCTGCCGTCAAGCTGCCGTAGACCATCTCAGAAGCTTGGACGCAGAGTCGTGGACGAGGTGGACACGCAGGTCGGCCGCCGGTCAGCGGGTGATCAACGCCTCCAGTGCGCTTCGACGAGTCGTCACGTCGTCCGGGTCGTCGCCGTAGACCAGCAGTTGCAGTGTGCTCTGCCGGACGTCGTTGTCGGTGCGGGTGGTGTCGTGGCCGGAGGTGACCAGCAGGCCGCCGGCCGCCAGCGCCGGGCGCAGTCCGGCCAGCAGGTCGGCCATCGGGGCGGCGACCGTCAGCTTCACCGACTCGGCGTGTCCTTCGAGCGCGTCCGGCCGGACCGACTCCAGCGCCAGCAACGGGATCGACCCGCTGGTGATCCGGAAGTTCAGGTCGAGCATCACCAGTTGGTCGTCCCGGGTCTGGGCGCAGTCCAGGCTGCACAGGCCCCGGTACCCGACGTCGGCCGCGCGCTGGGTGATCGCCAGGCACTCGGCGAGCAGCTCGGCGGGCAGCGGCGTGACGCCGCCGAACCGCCCGCCGACGTAGACGCCGGTCTCGTCGACCCGCTGCTCGGTGACGGCGAGCAGCCGCGCCACCGCGTCCGCGCCGACGTAGAGCTGGATGCCCCAGTTGCGCAGGATGTGCAGGTACTCCTCGACCACGAACTCGCCGAGCAGGTCGGTGAACGCGGGCAGGGCGATCTGCTCGCCGGCCCGGTGCAGGTACACGTCCAGGCTGCCGCCGTGCGCGTCGTTGGTGGCGGCCTTGAGCACCCAGGACTTCTCCTCGGGGGTCGCCTCGGCCAACTCACCGCGCGGCACGACGCTGCGCCGCGCCTGGAAGCGCGGGTCGACGAACGTGCTGATGCTCGCCTTGTTGTTCAGGTAGCCGACGAGTTGCGCGGTCTTGACCGCGCGTTCGTCCGGGCACAGCGCGGTCGGCTGCGGGTACTCCATGGCGATCAGCAGGCCGTCGCCCATCGCCTCGTTCACGCGGACCGCGAACTCGTCCTCGCTGCGGAACTCGCGCAGGTCGGTGCCGACCGGCAGGCCGCCGGCGCGCAACTGCGCCAGCAACACCGGGTCCGTGCCGCCCGCGCTGCAGATCAGCGTCGTGTCCCCGGCGACCGCGATCGGCCTGGCGGAGAGCGAGTCGCGGGTGGTGCGGTGCCTGCTCAGCGGCACGGTGGCCTCCAGCGCCGGCCGCGCGGAGACGGCGACGCCGGGGCCGTAGACGTCGGCGAGCGCACGAGGGGCACCGACGGATGGCGACGACAGGGTGGAAACGCTAATGGGGATCCCCCGTGAGGTGAGTCGAGTCGGCCGCGCTCGTCGCTCGGGTGGTGAGGACGAGGCGCAGCGTGGACCGTGCAGTGCGGTGGGCACCGGGAACGATGGAGCGGACCTGACGAAGAGGCGTCCACTGCCGGGCCCGGGTCGACGACCGCGAGCCGGATTCTGCGAAACCGTGGGCGAACAACCCGGATGCGGGCCGTGTGGTAACAGGGTCTCATGTTTTCGCCGCGGCACCCAACCGGCGGCACCGGACCCGGCCGCGACCGGACCGACCACCCACCGCGAGCCCGGTCCCCGTCCTGGTTCCCGGACCGTGCGGAAGTGACCAGGCACGCCACGCCGATGGGCGCGCTCAGGACGCGCTGACGGTCACCTTCTCCGCGCCGATGCGCCGGATGCGCTCGACGCCCCAGTCGCCCAGCGAGGCCAGCGCCTGGTTGAGCGACGTGCCGTGCTCGGTCAGCGAGTACTCCACCCTCGGCGGCACCTCCCGGTACACCTCGCGGTGCACGAGCCCGTCCTCCTCCATCTCCCGCAGCTGCTGGGTCAGCATCTTCTCGCTCACGCCGGGCAGGCCGCGGCGGAGTTCGGCGAACCGGCGGACGCCGTGGTCGTTCAGCTCCCACAGGATCAGCGACTTCCACTTGCCGGAGACCACGTCCATCGCGGCGTCGATGCCGCAGAAGTAGGGACCGCGCCGCGCCTTCGTCGCCATCTGCTCTCCTCGGCCATGCTTACCAAAAGGTGGGTACCGGACTAATTAGTCGGTACTGGTCGACTTTACCGGCACGGGCGATGATCAAGGCACTCGACGAACACGGAGGAGTCACGACATGAGTGCCAGCAACGGTGTCCGGGTGAGCGTTCTCGGGTTGGGCGCGATGGGCGCCGCCCTCGCGACCGCCCTGGTCGAAGCCGGGCACACCACCACGGTCTGGAACCGGTCGGCGGGCAAGGCCGACGCACTCGTCGCTTTGGGCGCGACCGCCGCGGACACGGTGGGTGAGGCGCTGACGGCCGGCGACGTGGTGATCGCGTGCCTGTTCGACGCGGCCTCGGTGCACGAGGTCCTGGACCCGGTGGCCGACCGGCTCGCCGGTCGGACCCTGGTCAACGTGACCACCACCTCGCCCGAGCAGGCCGTGGAGATCGCCGCCTGGGCGGCCGGTCACGGCGTGGTGTACCTCGACGGCGGCATCATGGCCGTCCCGGAGATGATCGGCTCGCCCGGCTCGTCCATCTTCTACAGCGGGTCGGAGGCCGCGTTCGAGCAGTACCGGCCGCTGCTCGACCTCTGGGGCGAGAGCGTCTACTTCGGCGAGGACGCGGGCCTGGCGTCGCTGTACGACCTGGCCCTGCTCGCCGCCATGTACATCATGTTCGCCGGGTTCGCGCACGGCGCGGCCATGGTCGCGGGTGCCGGGGTGACGGCCGGCGACTTCGCCCGGCGGGCCGGGTCCTGGCTGACCGCCATGACCGGCGGGTTCGCCGGGTACGCCGCGGTCATCGACGGTGGCGACTACACCGTCGCGGGGCAGCAGAGCCTGGAGTTCTCCAACCTGGGCAACATGATCGACGCCAGCGTCGCCCAGGGCATCAGCACCGAGGCCATCGACATGGTGCAGAACCTCATCCAACGCCAGATCGACGCCGGCCACGGGAAGGAGGGCTTCGCCCGCATCATCGAGAGCATCAAGCACCCGCGTTGAACGACGGTCCCGGCGTGACAGCGCCGGGTATCCGTCGGCAGCTCGCGCTCACGGGGTGGGCACGTCGCGGACGTGCCCGCCCCCCGGTCTACGGCTTGTCCGGGACCAACCCGAACTCGGTCAGCAGCTCGCCCACCTCGGTGGCGTCGAGCTTGCCGAGCAGCCACTTCCGGAGCAGGGCGGGCCCGGGCACGTGCAGCTCCTTCCCGTCGCGCAGCCGGCTGGTGGCCGCGAGCAGCGCGCGGACGTCGTAGGTCGAGCCGAACACCTCCGGCACGCCGCGGTCCACGTCCAGCAGCGTGTAGACGGCCTCCATCGGGGTCCGCACCGAGTACTCGGTGGTGAAGATGCAGTCGCGGCTGGTCTCGGCGAACTGGCCGATGAACGCGAAGTTCACCGAGCCCTCCGGCACCACGTCCGGTCGGTCGCCGGCGTGGCGGGGCATGAAGAACGACGTGATGTACGGCATCATCACCGGCACGCACTTGGCCCCGGTCGCGGCCAGTTCGGGGATGTCCTCCACCGGCACGCCGAGGTGGTAGAGCCACTCCCGGGTGATCTCCTCGCCCGTGCAGTCCTGCATCGGCTTCGGGACGAAGTCGCCCGGCCTGTCCACGAACAGCGAGTAGAGCCACACCACGACCTCGTTCGGCTTCTGCTGCTTGAAGTGCGGCTGCCGGTTGACCGTCCAGCTCATCAGCCAGTTGGAGTCCTTGGCCGTGACGATGCCGCCGGTGACCACCCGACCGCTGAACGGGTCGCGCTTGCAGATCTTCTGGATGTACTCGGGGATGCGCCGGTCGAGGGTGGTGACGGTGGCCGACTCCCACTTGGTCTGCGGGATGTGCGAGCCGAACACGTCCGGGCGCCCGAACGAGGGGTCCTTGGCCGCGAGCCGCCGCCACAGGTCCCACGCGGGCGCCGGGCCCTCGTCGAGCCGGGCGGGCGTGTGGTGGTCGCCGTTGCGGGAGTTCTCGGTGAGCGACCCGATGGTCATGAACAGCAGGTCGTCCGGGCCGAGGTCCACCCCGCCCTCCGCGCCGTCCCGCACCCAGTGGACGCGGGTGGCCTGCTTGCGCTCCGGGGTGATGTCGAAGTCGACGTCCGTCACCTCGGTGCTGAACCGGAACACCACGCCCTGGTCCAGCAGCCACTTGTACAGGGGGAGCACCAGCGACTCGTACTGGTTGTACTTGGTGAACTTCAGCGCCGAGAAGTCGGGCAGCCCGCCGATGTGGTGGATGAAGCGGTGCAGGTACAGCTTCATCTCCAGCGCGCTGTGCCACTCCTCGAAGGCGAACATGGTCCGCCAGTACAGCCAGAAGTTGCTCTTGAGGAAGTCCTCGCCGAACACCTCGTCGATGCGCTTGCCCTCCATCTCCTCGCGGGTGGCCAGGAAGACCTTGATGATGTCCTTCTGCGCCTTCTCGCTGAGCGTGAACAGGCCGTCGGTGTGCGCGTCCTGGCCGCGGTCGACGGTGGCGCGCTGGAGCGAGCGGTTCGGGTCCTCCTTGTTGAGCCAGTAGAACTCGTCCAGCACGCTCGCACCCCCGACCTCCAACGACGGGATGGAGCGGAACAGGTCCCACAGGCACTCGAAGTGGTTCTCCATCTCGCGTCCGCCGCGGATGACGAAGCCCTTCTTCGGTTCCTTGATCCCGTCGAGCGCGCCACCGGGGAGGTCCAGCCGCTCCAGCACGGTGATCCGGTTCCCGGGCATCTGCCCGTCGCGGATGAGGAACGCCGCGCCCGACAGCGAGGCGAGCCCCGCGCCCACGAACAACGCGGTCTTCTCGTCCACCCCTTCGGGTTTGCGCGGACGGGCGAACGCTTCGTAGTTCCCGTTGCTGTAGTACATCGAAACCGTGCCCTCCGGTGTGCCGTTCGGCTTCCGCCGAGTACGCGTTGTCCGGACCGGCGAGGTGGTGGATCCGGAACGGGACGAACAGGCCGGGAAATCACCCGTCCGGCGCTTTCCCTTCCGTAGCAGGTGCGCTTGTCGGTGAACGTACCTCGCACCCCGACTACCGCAACTCCACTGCGCGCGGGCGAGAGGTGCCCGCTGCCCGCGCGTTACCGAGCTCGACACCAATGGGTGATCCGGTGACCGTGTACGGCGGTGAGTCGACGGGGCTCAAGAGCGGGAACACAGCGCGACGCAGGTTCGTCATAAGAGGTGATCGCGCGAGACCGCGCGGGCGTTTGTCGATATCAGGGCGAAAGGACGGTGAGGAATGGTGACGGCTGCGGACACCCGTGGAGACCTGGTGCCGCTGCGGACCGACTTCGACCTGGTGTGGCGCGGCTATGACCGCCATCAGGTCCGGCATTACGTGCACAGCGCGGAAGCCGAGTTGCGGCTGACCGCTGTCGACCGGGACGCCGCCGTCGCCCGTGCCGACGACCTCGCCCGGCAGCTGGAAACCGCCCGGACCGAGATCGCGGAGCTGCGCGGGCGCCTCGACCGGATCTGCCGGACGCCGGTCGAGCCCGACGCGCTGACCGGGCGGCTGCGGCGCATGGTCGAACTGGCCGAGGAGGAAGCCTCGGACGTCACCGCGCGGGCGCGGGCCGCGGCCGAGCAGAGCTGGGCCACCGCCGACCGGGCCGCCGCCCGGCTGCGCGGCCGGGCGGAGCAGTTGGTCACCGAGCTGGACCGGCGACGCCGGGAGATGGAGACCGAACACGCCGACCTCATGAGCCGGGCGCGGGAGCAGGTGACGACGATGGCCCGGCAGGCCGTGCGGCGGCGCCGCGAACTCGACGAGCAGGCCGCACGGCTGCGGGAGCAGGTGGAGACCGACTTCCAACTGGCCATGGCCGCCCGCCGCGCCGAGGCCTTGCACGCGCTGGCCGAGCAGGACCGCGCCGCCAAGGCCCGCGCCGACCGGCTGGTCCGCGAGGCCGAGGAGCACGCGCAGCGGATCGTCGCCGAAGCGCGGCGGGAGGTCGACGTGCTGCGCGGACACCGTGATCGGCTCGCCGAGGACCTGCGCACCGCTCAGCACCTGCTCGCCGAGGTGGAGCCGCTCCTCGACCCCTTGCCGGAGGAGGCGTCACCGGAGGCAGTGTCGCCGGAGGACCTGTCGCCACAAGACCTGTTGGCGCAGGAAGTGCCGTTGCGGGAGACGTCGGCGCGGGAAGTGTCGTCGCAGGACACCGCGACGCGGTCCACGCTCAGGCAGGTGATCCGTCCCGAGTGCCGGCTCGCCGGTAGGGGACCGTCCCGGTCGGTGCCGCTGGTGCCGTGAAACCGGTCGGCGCGGTGTCAGTGCGGGTGGTGACGGACGGGGCCGACCCGGATGTCGGGCTGCCGGGCGGCCTGCCGGCCGTGGTGGACGCGCACCGGAACAGCTACCCGGCCGGGTGGCGGCGGTTCGGAGTGCTCGCGCGGTTCGGGGTGTTCGCGGTCGTAGGCGTTGCGGCGCTGTGGGTCGCGCAGGAGCGCGTAGGCGGCCAGGACCTCGGCCAGGCGCGTCGGGTCGGCGGGCTCGCGCCGGGTGTCCGGGTGCAGGGCCAGGACGAGCGCGCGGTAGGTCGCCGTGACCTGTTCGGGTGGGGCGCCGCGCGGGACGCCGAGCGTGCGGTAGGGGTCTGGAGGCTCTGCGGAGCGCGGCATCGCGGGTGGTCACCTCCCGGCTGTCGACGATCCTCCGCGCGTCGCCCGAAGCGGTCCGTGCCGCCCCGGAGGAGCGACACCCCGGGGCGGCACGCGACGCCGGATCAGGCGTTGATCATCTGCCTGGCGCCGTCGCCGGCGCTGATCTCGATCTTGCGCGGCTTCGCCCTCTCGGCGACGGGGATGCGCAGGGTCAGCACGCCGGCCTGGTAGCCCGCCTGGATGTGGTCGGTGTCCAGCGCCTCGCCGAGGAACAACTGCCGGCTGAACGTCCCGCGCGGCCGCTCGGCCACCTGGAACTCGGTCCGGTCGCCGTCGGTGACGGACCGCTCCGCCTTGACGGTCAGCACGTTCTGCTCGACGTTCAGGTCGATCGACGCCGGGTCGACCCCGGGCAGGTCGAACTCCACCACGAACTGCTCGCCCGAGCGGTAGGCGTCCATCGGCATCACCGCGGGGCGTGTGAGGGTTCCGTTGCCACCGAAGAACTGCTGGGTCAGCCGGTCGAACTCACGGAACGGATCGGTGCGCATCAACATCTCCACGGTCTCCTTCCAGCAACCATCTCGCTCCAACCGGTGCAGCTACGTCGAACCAGCGCGTCCGGGCGCCCGCCCCGGAGCGGACCGGGGCGGGCGGTTCGGATCGCTGGGTCAGAAGGGCGACTGCGGTACGCGCGGGCGTGGCCTGCCGTCGTGCCGCGGGGTTGTCGCCGGATCGCGTCACGAGACGCCGGGCCGGTGTCCTTCGCCGTGGAACCGGCGAACTGGTGCGGCGACAACCACCGGGTGCCGCTGCGGCGGTCGAGCCGCGCGTCGCCTGTGCTCACCTCCCTGTCATCAACACTCCTGACACTCGTTCGGCACAGGGCGGCCGCCGGTCCGCCGCGGAGGGGAACGCTGCCGAGCGCCGACCAGGCGGGCGATCCACCCGTACCCGGCGACCGCCACGGGCGCGGGCAGGAGCGCATCCCGCCGACCGGCGTTGTACCCGCCTTCACGCAGGGGCTGGTTCCGGCGGCGAACGGGCGTCCACGGCCGAGCGGTGGCGCCGAAGTTGGCGGCCACGATCGCGTCGAACTCGGCGTTCAGCCACCGGTGGTCGCGGTAGACCACCTCGGCGAACTCCACCAGCCCCGGCCGGGCGCGCGTCATCTCGCCGTCCACGTCGATCACTCCCAGGGAGTCGTCACTAGGTACCTGATCGAAGTAACTTACTTATAGTTCGCAGTGCAGGTTCTGTCAACCAGGGGCCGTGGATAATCTTCGTTGGTGAGCACAGTGTCTCCCCGATGGCACCGCGCCGACGGATGACGTGCAGGCGGACCGGGCCGATCAGGCCACGGCGACCGTGACGGCGGCGGTGTGCACCTTCCCGCCGTGCGAGAACTCCAGGAACAGGCGGTACTCGCCGCGGTCGGCGAACACCGCCTGGAAGGTCAGCTCGCCGTCGATCAACGGGGCGCCCAGTGGTTCCAGCGGGTGCAGGTGCGTGGCGGACAGCAGCATCGTGTGGAACCCGGTCATGTGCCCGTAGGCGCCCAGGTGCGGGTCGAGCGTGCGCACCGGGGTGCCGTCGGGGGCGCGGACGGCGAACCTCAGCGCCTGTGGCCGCATCGGCGCGGGCCGGGTCGGCTCATCGGTGCGCACCACCGTGAACCCGGTGTCGGTCACCGCTTCGGCGCCGGGTGCGGGGACCGGCAGCAGTGTGGTGTCGCCCGGCACGCTGAACGGGACGCCGAGCACCACCGGGTGCCGGGCGTCCTTGGTGTCGCGTGGCACGAACTCGGCGAACATCCGGTAGGCGCCGCCGTCGGTCAACGCGAGCGTGGTGTGCCAGGTGTCGCCGACGAGCGTCGGGTGGACGTGCTGGAAGACGTGCAGGTCGTCGCGGACGGCGAAGAAGTGCAGCTGTTTGGTCTGGTTGTCCAGGAAGGTGGTCTGCGCTCGCCGATGATCCGGAACGCGACCGGCACGGCGGGCCCGCGGGTGTCCGGCGTGGTGACCCGCTCGAACCGGTACCCGCCCTCCGTCTCCGACAGGCCGTCGCTGTGCGCGGCGGGCAACAGGTCCGCGGGTGCCGCACGCTGGTGCGCCGAGTGCGCCGGGCCGGGCGTCGGGCGGAACAACGTCAGCGCCGCCACCACCACCATCGCGACGGCCGCCACGACGAACACCCAGTCGGTGAACCGCAGATTGCGCATCGTCACTCCTCACGTCGCGGTGCCGGCTGGGGAGCTGGTGCGTGACGGGCGGGCGACAGGGTCGCCCGTCACGCACGGGTCTCACCTCAGAACTGGAGGCTCCAGGCGTCGATGTAGCCGGTGTCGTTGTCGGAGACGTCCTGCACCTTCAGCTTCCACTCGCCGTTGGCGGCCGAGGCCGAGGCGTCCACCGTGTAGCTGGTGAGCAGGTTGTCGGCCGAATCCGCGCTGGAACCCTGCAACCGGAACACGGAACCGCCCGGCGCGACGAGTTCGATCACCAGGTCGCCGCGGTAGGTGTGCTTGATGTCCACGTTCACCTTCAGCGTCGCCGGCGCGTTGCCCGACGCGCCCGTCACGGTCACCGACGAGGTCACCGCGGAACCGCCGTCCGGGATGGCGACGTCCGCGGCGTTCTCGAACTTCCCACCGGGTTGGCTGCCGCCGAGGTTGGGCTTGACCACGACCAGCCCCTGCTCGATGCCGTTGACCAGCACGATGCCGCTGGCGAAGTACGGGTAGTTGCTCCAGGCCCCGTTGAAGCGCGCCGCGTCACCGGCGGGGTAGATGTCGAAGTACCCGACCTCGGTCAGCTGCGCCGAGGACACCTTGTCCACGTCCAGGATGCGCAGGCCGGCCTGGTAGTTGGCCTGGTACGAGTACCTGCCCCGGATGTACTGGTTGTGGTCGCTCGCGGTGGCGGGCGAGTTGTAGGTGCCGGTGTGCACCGGGGCGGACAGGCGGGCGAGGTCCCAGATGTAGGTCTTGGTGCGCTTGTCCGAGCCGTTCTGCTCGTCCAGTTCGTCGTCCAGCAGGAAGTACCGCTGGTCCTCGGTCAGCCACCCCTGGTGCGAGTACTGCGAGCCGGAGTAGCCCTTGCGCGAGATCTGCACCGGGTTGGCCTTGTTGGTCACGTCGACGATGGTCAGCGTGTCCTCGTTGGAGTTGAAGCAGATCTCCTTGCCGCTGTATGCCGCATCGGGGCCGCGGTAGACGACGCACTGGGTGTCGTGCGTGTAGCCGTCCTGGGACACGCAGCCGGCCCTCTTGGGAGACTTGGGCGTCCGGACGTCGACGATGTGCGGTCCGCCGCTGCACGTGTTGGAGCCGATGGCGTAGGCGAAACCGGTCTCCTCGTTGATGGCGATGTTGTGCGCCGGCCCGAACTCCCGGTACAGCACGTCGGCGGTGAGCGTCTGCGGCGTGGTGATCGTGCGCAGCCGGGTCAGGTCGAACACCTGCATCCCGTGCCCGGTGATGAAGTCGGCGACGATGAACGCGTGGTCCTTGTAGACCTTCATGTCGCGCCAGTTGCTGCTGCCGCCGTTGGACGGCAGGTTGCCCAGGTACCTCGGCGAGGTGGGCGTGCTGACGTCGACGAACGCGGTGCCGTTGGTGCGGCCGACGATGGCGTACTCCTTGCCGGAGGACGGGTCGGTCCAGCCCCAGACGTCGTTGCCGTTGCCGCCGCCCATGGCCGACAGCGGCAGCACGCTGAGCAGGTCCACGTTCTTGCAGGGGTAGATGTCGGCCTTGCCGCCCGCACACGGCACGCCGGCCGCGGTGCCGACCACCGCGTGGCGCTCGGCCGGCTGGTGGTCGGCCATGAACGCGCGGGCCGCCGCCTGTCCTTCGGGTGTCTCGGGGTCGTGCGCGGACGCCGTTGTCATCGACAACGCGAGCGCGGAGGCCGTGAGCACGGCCAACCCCGTTGTTCGCAGGGTCCTCATGGTGTTTTTCTCCTCACCGGAGAACCGGACCGCGACTGCGGGCCGGAAGCAGGGTTTCCGATCTGCTCACGACGTTAGAAGAAGAGGCAGCCGGAGATGAACCTCCGATCGTCTGTTCCCTGACCGGTTTTCCACACCGGCGGGCCTGGTAACGCCCCTGCTCTATCCACTGTGGACAAATATCGACCGATCGCGTGCGTACTCGGGGAATCCGAGCGCTGGTGGACACGTCGCGAAGAATCATCGGCACCAGTCCGGTCGGGGAAGTCTGTCGATCGAGACGGCCCGTCCCCTGGAAGGCGCAGTCGGTTCGCCTGTCGTGCGGTTGACCGGCCCGACCGGGATCAACATGCTGGGAACCGGCTTTCGTCCGGCACTGCGACGGTGGTGATTCCATGTTGGAGAGGCAGTTGCACCTCAACGCCTTCCTGATGGGCGTCGGGCACCACGAGGCCGCGTGGCGGCACCCGCGGACCGATCCCGGGCTGGTCGCCGACGTCGGGCACTTCCAGCGCCTGGCCGCGATCGCGGAACGCGGGGCGTTCGACTCGGTGTTCCTGGCCGACGGGGTCCAGTTGTGGGGCGACGTCCGGCACAGCGTGGCGGGGGCGTTCGAACCGCTGACGTTGCTGACCGCGCTGGCCTGCGTGACCGACCACATAGGACTGATCGCCACGGCGTCCACCGGGTTCACCGAGCCCTACAACCTGGCGCGGTGGTTCTCGTCGCTGGACCACATCAGCGGTGGCCGCGCCGGGTGGAACATCGTCACCACCGCCGGCGACCGGTCCGCGCAGAACTTCAACCTCGACGTGAACGTCGAGCACCACGAGCGGTACCAGCGGGCGGCCGAGTTCGTGGACGTCGTGACCGCGCTGTGGGACAGCTGGGACCAGGACGCGCTGGTGCTCGACGCCGCCTCCGGGGTGTTCGCCGACCCCGACAAGGTGCGCGAGATCAACCACCGGGGCAGGTTCTTCCGGGTGCGCGGGCCGCTCAACGCGGTGCGCAGCCCGCAGGGGCGTCCGCTGCTGGTGCAGGCGGGATCGTCCGAGGACGGCAGGGCGTTCGCCGCGGCGCACGCCGAGGCCGTGTTCACCGCGCAGCAGACGGTCGAGGAGGCGCGGGAGTTCTACCAGGACCTGAAGACCCGGGTCGCGGCCCGCGGGCGGGCTCCGGACCAGGTGGTGGTGCTGCCGGGGATCGTGCCGGTGCTGGGGTCCACCGCCGAGGAGGCGCGCCGGCTGGCCGAGGAGCTGGACGACCTGATCGTGCCGGCGCGGGCGGTGGGGCGGCTCAGCGAACTGCTCGGGGTCGACCTGACCGGGCACCCGCTGGACGAGCCGGTGCCGCCGCTGCCGCCGGTCGACCGGGTCAACGGGGCCAGGAGCCGGTTCCGGCTGATCCGGGACCTCGCCGCGCGGGAGGCGCTGACGCTGCGGCAGCTGCTGCGCCGGCTCGGCGGCGGACGGGGGCACAAGGTGGTCGTGGGCACGCCCGAGGTGGTCGCGGACCACGTGGAGACCTGGTTCCGGGGCGGGGCGGCGGACGGGTTCAACGTGATGCCGCCGCTGCTGCCGTCCGGGCTGGAGGAGTTCGTCGACCACGTGGTGCCGCTGTTGCGCCGGCGCGGCCTGTTCCGCAGCGGGTACACCGGCCGCACGCTGCGCGAGCACTACGGGCTGACCGAGCCGCGCAACAGGTTCCCGCTGTCCGTCTGACGTTCCGGGCACCTCCGATCGGGAAGGGCGGCCATGACCACCAGGAGGGGATTCCTCGCCCTGCTCGCCGCCGCGACGGTCGGTTGCGGCACCACCTCCGGCGGCGCGGGGGAGACGAAGTCGCTGCGGTACCAGGGCTGGTCGGGGCTGGTGCTGCAGCCCGAACTCGCCGCCGACCTCGGCTTCCTGGAGGACGTGAGCCTGGAGTGGGTCGGCAACACCACCAGCGGACCGCAGGACGTGCAGGCCGCCGCGACCGGCGAGATCGACTTCGGTGGCGCGTTCAACGGCACGGTGGTGAAGCTCGTGGGCGCGGGCGCGCCGGTCAGGTCCGTCATCGGGTACTACGGCATCGACAACGACACCTACAACGGTTTCTACGTGCCGGAGGACTCGCCGATCCGGGAACCGCGCGACCTCGTCGGCCGCACGGTCGGGATGAACAGCCTCGGCGCGCACTCCGCGGCCATGCTCGGGCTCTACCTGCAGCGCAACGGTTTCTCGCCGGACGAGGCGGCGTCGGTGGAGGTGGTGGCGGTGCCGCCGGTGAGCACCGAGCAGTCGCTGCGGCAGCGGCAGGTCGACGTGGCGGTGCTCGGCGGGATCATGCGGGAGAAGGCGGTCGCGGCGGGCGGGCTCCGGCCGCTGTTCACCGACTTCGGGCTGCTCGGCCCGTTCACCGCCGGGACGTACGTGCTGACCGAGAGGTTCATCGAGGGCAACGCGGACACCGTGCGGACGTTCGTCACCGGTGTGGCGCGGGCGATCGAGTGGACCCGCAGCCGCCCGCGCGAGGAGGTCGTGGCGCGGTTCACCGAGATCATGGCGAAGCGCGAGCGGAACGAGGACGCGTCGTCGCTGAAGTACTGGAAGTCGACCGGTGTCGCCCGTCCCGGCGGGTGGATCCAGGAGCGCGAGATGTCGCTGTGGCTGGACTGGCTGGCCGACCGGGGCGACGTGGACCGGAGCCGCGTCACGCCGTCCGACTGCTACACCAACGAGTTCAACGGCGTGGGGTCGTGACGTGACCGCGCACCTGAGCCTGCGGGGCGTGACGAAGAAGTTCCGGGTGCGGGACCGGCGGACCCGTCGGCCGGCGGAGCTGACCGCCGTCGAGGGCGTCGACCTCGACGTGGCGGCGGGGGAGTTCCTGGTCGTCGTCGGACCCAGCGGGTGCGGCAAGTCGACGCTGCTGGACCTGTTCGGCGGCCTCACCGCACCCACCTCGGGCCGGATCCTGGTCGACGGCGCACCCGTCACCGGGCCGGGGCTGGACCGCGGCATGGTGTTCCAGCAGTACGCCCTGCTGCCGTGGCGCACCGCCCAGGGCAACGTGGAGTTCGGGCTGGAGGCCACCCGGGTGCCGCGCCGGGAGCGGGCCGGGATCGCCCGCGAGTTCCTGGACCTGGTGGGGCTCACCGGGTTCGAGGACCGGCACCCGCACGAGCTGTCCGGCGGGATGCGGCAGCGGGTCGCCATCGCGCGCAGCCTCGCCTACGACCCGGGCGTGCTGCTGATGGACGAGCCGTTCGCCGCGCTGGACGCCCAGACCCGCGAGTCGTTGCAGGACGAGCTGCTGCGGATCTGGCAGCGCACCGGGAAGACGGTCGTGTTCGTCACGCACGGCATCGAGGAGGCCGTGTACCTGGGCGGCCGGGTCGCGGTGCTCACGTCGCGGCCGGGGCGGGTCAAGCGGGTGGTGCCGATCGACCTCGGCGCGCGTGCCGACGTCGCGGACCTGCGGTCCAGCCCCGAGTTCGCCCGCCACCGGCACGAGATCTGGACTCTGCTGCACGACGAGGTCGTCCGCGCGCAACGGCTGACGGGGGTGTCGGGATGACGGTGCTGCTCGCGGTGGCGCGGAGGTTGTCGACCGTCGTGGTGCTGCTCGCGCTGTGGGAGGCGGCGCCCCGGCTGGGGCTGGTGGACCGGACGTTCCTGCCGCCGTTCTCGGAGGTCGTCGCCGCCTGGTGGGAACTGCTGGTGGGCGGGCGGTTGGCCGGCGATGTCCGGGCCAGCCTGACGCGGTCGCTGTCCGGGTTCGGGCTGGCCGTGGCGATCGCCGTCCCGTCGGGGCTGCTGATCGGCTGGTACCGGCCGCTGGCCGACCTGCTCAACCCGTTGCTGGAGCTGTTCCGCAACACCGCCGCGCTCGCGTTGCTGCCGGTCTTCGTGCTGCTGCTGGGGATCGGTGAGACGTCCAAGGTGGCGATCGTGTGCTACGCCTGCACGTGGCCGATCCTGCTCAACACGATCAGCGCGGTGCGGGACGTCGACCCGACCCTGCTGCGGCTGGCCCGGTCGATGGACCTGCCGCCGCACCGGCTGTTCCGGAAGGTGATCCTGCCCGCGGCGGTGCCGACGGTGTTCACCGGCATCCGGATCGCGGGCGCGGTGTCCATCCTGGTGCTGGTGGCCGCCGAGATGGTGGGTGCCAAGGCGGGGCTGGGGTTCCTGGTGAGTTCCGCGCAGTACAACTTCGCCGTGCCGCAGATGTACGCCGGGATCGTGACGATCTCGATCATCGGCCTGGTGTTCAACCAGGCGCTGGTCGCGCTGGAACGCCGTTTCACGTCGTGGAAGGCGAGCGGGTAGCACCCGTCGGCGCGGTGTGGCAATAGCAGCGCTATGGCGACGGCAGGCCACTGGTGGACGCCCGGCGGGCCCGGGGAATCATCGCTTTTCCTCAGTTGCGACCGTTTTCGGAAGCCGGTCGGGAATTTCCCTGGCAGTTCCTGCGGCCAGTCGGGTGATCAGTGGTCCGAATGTGTCGCGAGGAAGGTGACGGGTGCGTCGAACTGGTCGTCGGCCCCCGACTGGATCGACTCCTGCCCTGGTCAGGTCGGTCCCCGCAGTCACCGCGGACTGCGCGGCCGGCCAGGGCCGACTCCAACGTGACACAGGACTTCCGGGGCGTCAAGCGGGCCATCGGGGCACCTGGTGGTGGATTTGAGGGGCGGTCGATCGGTTTCGAACGGGGGTTGCCAGGAGGCATGTCGTCGTTACTATGCGAAGTATCGGCCGCTATGGGGGTGGCCGGTCGAACCGGCGAGACCTGGGGGCTGGTGTCGGTGGATCGTGAATGTGTCCGCAATTCCACTCCAGTTGGCCCGCGCGATCGCATCCGGAATGTCCGGGCCACCGATTTCCCGATCGGTCGCGCTGTCGCCGACGGCGTACGGCGGGAGTCCGGGCGGTGCGGGACGCGGTGCACGTGGACCCGGTGACCGACGCTCGGGTGTGGTTCGACCACGCGGCCATGTTCCCCGTGACGACGTTGCCCGACGCCGTCCGACGCGGCCTGCGGGAGGTGTACGCGGACGAGCCGTACACCGGTCCGCGCCGCATCGCGGTGGCGATGGCCGAACCGCACGGCGGAACCGATGGCTGAGCGGACGGCTTCCTCCCGGCCGCTGCGGGCGGACCGCGACTTCACGGTCTTCTGGGCCGGGCAGACGCTGTCGGAGCTGGGCAACTCGTTCGCGCTGGTCGCCCTGCCGCTGCTGGTCCTGCTGTGCGCGGCGGCCGTCGCGGTGTTGGCGGGGTCCGGGTCGGCCCTGGTGGTGGCGGGCGCGGTGCTCGGCTACGCGTTCGGCATGGCGCTGGCCGGCATCTCCTCGATGTCACTGCGCCAGTCCGTCACGCCCGACCACCTGCTCGGCCGCGTGACGTCGGCGTTCTGGACCGTCCACACGGCGCTCGCCCCGCTCGGCGCGAGCGCGCTCACCGCACTGGTGGCCGCGTTCGGTGTTCGCGGCCCGCTGCTCGGGGTGGCGGTTGTGTTGTCGGCCGTGGTCGTCGTGGGCCTGTTCACGCCGATCAGGTCGCGGTACCCCGAACTGGAGGAGGCCGCTCGTGTGCCGGCGTGACACCGTTGCGCACGAACGCGTCGCCGCGCAGGCGGTCGCGACTCCCGAAGCGATCGTCGTTGCGACGTCCGACGTGCGTTGGAGCCACCGGTGGTCGGAGGGCAGGGCCAAAGCTCGGGTGCACCACCTGCGGGCGCTGGTCGTCTGTCGTGGTGGCGTGGTCGGGGTGCGTGCGCCGATCAGCCTGGTGTTCGACCACCCGAAGATCGCCGATCTGGCGCGGGAGCTCGACCGGCTGCACCGCACCGGTCACGCCGCCGTGGGGCGGGCACCGCGCATCCGCATCCAGTTCTCGCCGAGGGGGATTTCCCGACATGGGGGCCGTTTACAAGGTCGTGGTCAACCACGAGGAGCAGTACTCGATCTGGCCGACCGACCGCGCGAACGCGCCGGGCTGGTCCGATGTGGGTGTCAGCGGCACGAAGGAGGAGTGCCTGGCGCACATCGAGCGGGTGTGGACCGACCTCCGGCCCCTGAGCCTGCGCCGGAGGATCGAGCGGGAGAGCGCGGACCGGTGAACGGGTACGCAGACTTCGCCGTGCCGTCGTTCGCGCAGGAGCGACTGTGGGTCACCGACTGGATCAGCCCGGGAAACCCGGTGCGCAACCCGGGCTTCGCGCCGGCGCTGGAGTGCCGACAGACCAGCGCGGTGATGTGATGGTGGTAAACAACATCTCGGCAGCGCACGCCCGCAACCCGTTCCGGGGTGAGCGTGAGCTGTTGGCCGCCATGGGCGACGTGGTCCGGTTCCGGTGACCGGCGTGCGGGTGGAGGGCCACCGGCTCTCGGTGCAGCAACGGCGGGTGTGGCGGGTGCTGGAGTCCGGGCGGCCGTGCTCGGCTCAGGCGCTGGTCGCGATCGAGGGGTTGCTCGACGCGTCCCGGCTCGCCGCCGCCCTGCGTGCTGTGGTGCGGGAGCACGAGATCTTGCGCACGACGTACCACCGCGTCCCCGGGGTGCGGACCGCCGTGCAGGTGGTCCGGGACGACATGGGACTCGAATGGTCCGAAGTGGACGGTGCGGTGGAGCGGATCGCGGCTGACGAGCGTGCGCGGCCGTTCGACCTTGAACACGGACCCGTGGTGCGCGCGACGCTGTTCGTACGTACCCGCCGACTGCTGATCACGTTGTGCCCCATGGCCGCCGACCGTGCGACGTTGCGGTTGGTCGTCGGTTGGACCGCGGACCACTACGCGGGTCGGACGCCCGGTGAGGCTCTGCGGTACGTCCAGTACGCCGAGAGGCAACACGAGCTGGCCGATACCCACGGCACGGCAGCGCTGGTCACCGCCCGCGCGGATGCGGCACTGGTGTGGTTCCCGTTGCCCGGTGGGGTTGCGGGAGCGTTCGAGAGCGTGCGGTCGGCGGTCGGGGACTACGCCCGGTCGTGTGGGGTGCGCGTGGAAAGCGTGCTGCTCGCCGTCTGGCACGTGCTGCTGCACCGGATCAGCGGTCAACGGGAGGTGTCCGTCGGCACGGCGTTCCCGGCCCGCAAGCACGAGGAGCTGCGCGACTGCCCCGGTCCGTTCACGCTCTGGGTCGGCACGCGGTCCTCGATCGGCGACGCCACCGGCTTCGGCGCGGTGGTCGCCGCGATCGACTCGCAACTGACGGCCACCGAGGAGGTGGAGGAGTTCATCCGGGACGCGGATCCGACCGGGTGGACGGCCGCGTTCGAGTACGTGCCCGCCGTGCCGACACGAGGTTTCCCGGTGGTGTGGGACGACGTCGACGCGGAGCCGTGCGACGTCAGGCTGACGTGCATCGGAGATCGGCTCGTGTGGCACTCCGACCGGTTCGGTTCGGAATACCTGCGGCACCTGGACAGCCAGTACCGCACCCTGTTGGCCGGGTTGCTCGCAGACGGCTCGACGCCCGTCCGGCGGGTCGGTGCGCTCGACCCGCGCACGCGCGGCGAACTCTTGGACGGGTTCGTCCAAGGTGATGTGCGCCCGGTGGACCGGACGCTCCACGAACTGTTCGAGGAACAGGCCGCCCGGACTCCGGACGCCCTCGCCGTCGCGGATCCGGGCGGGCGGCTGTCCTATCGTGATCTGGACGCGCTGGCCGGTCGGATCGCGTTGTGGTTGACCGACAAGGGGATCGGTCCCGGCAAGCGGGTCGCGGTGTCCCTCGGTCACGGCTCCGGCCTGCTCGCGGTGCTGCTGGGGGTGTTGAAAGCCGGCGGAGCCTATGTGCCGGTCGATCCCGTGCTCCCCGCGTTGCGCCGCGACCGCCTCATCGCGCTCGGTGGCTGCGACATCGTGTTGGACGAGGACTTCTCCTTCTCCGATGTGCCTGCGGGGTCGGCGGACGCACGGGTGTCGGTGCGGACCGACGACGTCGCGTACGTCTTGTTCACCACCGGCTCGACCGGAGAACCCAAGGGAGTGGTCGTGCCGCACCGGGCGGTGGTCAACTACCTCCTCTGGTGCGCCGAGAACTACGCCTCGAATGGCGAAGGCAGTGTCCTGCACTCGTCCATCGGCTTCGACCTGACGGTGACCGGCCTGTTCCTCCCGCTGGTGACCGGGCGGGCGGTGCACGCGGACCCGGCGTGGCGCGGGCACACTCGGGTGATCGACGAGTACGGCCCGACGGAAGCCGCCGCCGGCTGTTGCGCGCACGAGGTGACCGCTTCCGACCGGGACACCGGGCCGGTGCCGATCGGTCGCCCCATCGCCAACACCGACATCCACCTCCTGGGCGACGACCTGGAGCCCGTGCCGATCGGGTTCCCGGGTCAAGTGCACGTGGGCGGTGCAGGCCTCGCCTACGGCTACCTCGGCGCTTCCGCCCGTACGGCCGAGAGTTTCATCCCGCACCCGTTCTCCGCGGTGCCCGGCGCGCGGCTGTACCGCACCGGTGATCTCGCTTGCCGCACGGCGGACGGTCGACTCCGCTACCTCGGGCGGATCGACGAACAGGTGAACGTGCGAGGGGTGCGCGTGGAACCGGAGGAGTGAGGGCGGTGCTGGGGGACCACCTCGCGGACGTGTTCGCGCGCTTCCTGGCCCCAGGCCGATGCGCCTAGCCGAGCAAGAGGTCCGGGAGGCGGGTGAGGGCACGCTGGAACGGGCCGCTGTCCCCGAACAGCCGGCCGTGCACCAAACCGCCCTCCACCAAGGCGAAGGCGTCCTCGGCCGACGTCCGCGCGGCGCTGCGCGAGCGGCCACCGCGCCGGGCCGCGTCGGCCATCGTCGAGATCCAGGACTCGGCGATCTCGGCGGCCCGCTGCCGGACGGTTTCGGGCACGCCGCCGAGCGTCATGCTGTCCATCACGCACGACAGCAGGCCGCCGCCGTACAGCCCGTCGATCAGCCGTGCCGACCGGGTGATCCCGGCCCGCACGTCCGGGTCCTCGCGCATGGGCTGCAGGGCGTGGGCGAACAACCGCTCCACCCGCTCCAGCACCGCCTCGGCCATCTGCACCTTGCCGTCCGGGAAGCGGTGGTAGAGGCTCGCCCGGCGCAGTCCGGCGGCCTCGGACAAGGCGCCCAGCGACGCGCCTTCGTATCCGGCCTCGCGGAACACCTCGGCCAGCCGGTCGCTCAGGTCGTCGTCACGCACGGACGGGGGACGCGCCATCCCCCATGGATACCGAACGTACGGTCAACGCGCAAGCGCGTTGACCGGGAGGGTGATGTCAAACCTGTCACGTTGCTTTACCGATCGTTCGGTAATAGCGTCGCCACCGTCACGACCTGACGAAGCACCGGAGGGGACCCGAGATGCCGTACATCACCGTGGGGCGCGAGAACAGCGCCGACATCACCCTGCACTACACCGACCGGGGCGTCGGCCGACCCGTGGTGCTCATCCACGGCTACCCGCTGTCCGGCGCGTCGTGGGAGAAGCAGGAGCAGGCGCTGCTCGACGCCGGCCACCGCGTGATCACCTACGACCGGCGCGGCTTCGGCAAGTCCGACCAGCCGAGCACCGGCTACGACTACGACACCTTCGCCGACGACCTGGACAAGGTGCTGACGACGCTCGACCTGACCGACGTCACGCTGGTGGGCTTCTCCATGGGCACCGGCGAGGTCGGCCGCTACCTCGCCCGGCACGGCGCCGCACGGGTGGCGAAGGCCGCCTTCCTGGCGTCGCTGGAGCCGTTCCTGCTCAAGACCGACGACAACCCCACCGGCGTCGACGGCAGCGTGTTCGACGGCATCCGGGCCGCCGCCAAGGCCGACCGCTACGCCTGGTTCGACCAGTTCTACCAGGACTTCTACAACCTCGACGAGAACCTGGGCAGCCGCATCAGCGAGGCCGCGGTGCGGACCAGCTACGCGGTCGCCGCGGGTGCGGGGGCCAAGGCGTCCTGGGCCGTGGTGTCCACCTGGCTGACCGACTTCCGGGACGACGTCGCCAAGGTCGCCGAGACCGGGGTGCCGGTGCTCATCGCGCACGGCACCGCCGACCGCATCCTGCCCATCGACGCCAGCGGTCGCGAGTTCGCGAAGCGCCTGCCCGCCGCCGAGTACGTCGAGATCGAGGGCGCGCCGCACGGGTTCCTGTGGACCCACGCGGACGAGATCTCCGACCTGCTGGTGCGCTTCCTGGCCGGCTGAGACACCCGTGGGCGGTGGCACGGTGGGGCGAACCGGTCGGTCCCCCCACCGCCCGAGGCCGGACACCGCCTAGAACGGACCCGGCTCTACCCACCCCGACCAGGGTGACCGGACAGAGGGCCGGCGCCGTGCAGACGATCTGCGTCGCGTCCACTGTGGATAGTGTCCTCACAGCCGGCGGATCACCTTCGCCGGGTTGCCTGCGGCGAACACGTGGTCCGGTAGGTCGCGGATGACCACGCTGCCCGCACCGATCACCGTGTTGCGCCCGATGGTGACGCCGGGGCAGACGATCACACCGCCGCCGAGCCACGCGTTGTCGCCGATCGTGATGGGAGCGGCCCGTTCCCAGCCGGCGCGGCGGCGTTCGTGGTCCTCCACCGGGTGCAAAGCGGTGAGCAACTGCGCCCGCGGTCCGATCCGGACGTCGTCACCGATGGTGATCGCGGCGTCGTCCATGAAGATCGCGTCGGTGTTGACGAAGCTGTTCGCACCGATGGTGGTCAGGAAGCCGTAGCTGCACTGGAAACGCGGCAGGACGCGGGCGCCGGGACCGAACCCGCCAAACAGCCCGCTCAGGAGGCGGTGCCGCTCGGCGTCGTCGTCCGCACCGGTGGCGTTGAAGTCGTCCAGCACCCGCGCGCAGTGCCGCCGTTCCTCCACCAGGTCGGGTTCGTCGAGGTACCACTCGCCACGCAGCAGACGATCCTTGTGTTCACCCATGATCTCTGATGATGCCCGGTCGGATCGACCTGGCTGCCGGGCACCACCGTCAGACCTCCGACGTGCCGAGAACGCCGGCGGTGAATCCCGCGGTGGTGGCCAGGTCCACGAGTTCGCGGGCACGGGAGGCCCGGAGCAGCACGAGCGGGTAGCAGTCGGACTCGATGTCCAGGACGGCGAGGGCGGTGCCGCCGTCACGCAGCCCGTCGCCCGCCGACTGGAGGAAGTCGTAGGTGGGAACGTCGGTTCTCGCGTCGTCCAGCCAGATCCAGGCTCCCGCGTTGGTCGGGCTGGACCGGAGCGCCCGGAGTTGCGACAGGACCTCCGCCGGGTCCTCCTTCCAGTCCACCTCGGCCAGCAGGCGGTGGTCGGCGAGCGCGTCCACCAGCGCGATCCACGCCAGGTTGGGGACCGGTTCGTCGATGCCCCGGTCGTCGAGCCGGTCGGCGTGCGCGCGCAGGTAGGCGGCCGGGTCGTCGTGGGCACGGACCACCCGGCCGGCCACGTCCGGTTCGTCGGGCGCGAGCAGTGCGGCGAGCGCGGTCAGCGCGTCTCGGACGGTCGACGACACGCGGGTCCTCCTGGTGCACCGGGGAAGCTAGGCGATGACAGGGGTCGGCCCGGACCACCGCCCGGCTGCCGGTTCCGCACCGGCGAGCCGGCGCGACCTGACGCCGACGATCCTATCGACACCTCGCACGGGCCGGTGCCGCTTCGCCCGATCATCGACACGACCGGGCCGGAACCACGGATGGGATCGGCTCCGGGGACACGTGTCCGTACCTGAGCCGCACGCCACCCTCAGGGACGGCGTGCGGCTCACCCGACCCGTCAGGCCGGGTTGGCGACGGGCTCGGCGATGCGCGGGATGTCCACGGCGCGCCAGACGTCGTCCAGCGCGTCCACGAACGAGCGGACGTCGTCCGGGGTGTGGGTGGCACCCGGCGCGATGCGCAGGATCTCCTCGCCCGCCGGGACGCTCGGCGCGTTGATGGACTGCACGTAGATCGCGTGGTCGCGCAGGAGCAGGTCGGAGGCCCTCTTGCACTTGAGCTCGTCGCGGATGAGGACCGAGACGATGTGGGTCTCGTCGGAGATGAACGGGATGCCGCGCTCGGTCAGCAGGCGGTGCATCAGGGTCGCGTTCTCCCACAGGCGATCGCGTTCCCGGTCGGACGCCCGCAGGTGCCGCACGGCCGCCAGCGCGCCCGCCGCGGTCGCGGGCGGCAGCGACGTGGTGAAGATGAAGGGCCGCGAGAAGGTGCGGATGGTGTCGATCACCGCGGCCGGACCGGCCACGTAGCCGCCCGCCGTGCCGAAGCCCTTCGCCAGCGTGCCCATGACGACCGTGAACCGGTCGGCGATGCCCAGGCGGGCCGCGATGCCCGCACCCTGCGGGCCGTACATGCCGACCGCGTGCACCTCGTCCAGGTAGGTGACGGCGTCGTGCTCGCGGGCCAGCTCGGCGATCTCGGCGAGCGGGGCGATGTCGCCGCTCATCGAGTACACCGACTCCAGCACGATCAGCTTCGGCCGGGTCGGGTCCGTCGCGGCGAGCAGCTCGCGCAGGTGCGCCACGTCGTTGTGCCGGAAGATCCGCTTCTCCGCGCCGCTGTGCCGCAGGCCGTCGATGATCGACGCGTGGTTCTTCGCGTCGGAGAACACGACGCAGTTCTCCATGGTGCCCGCCAGCACGGTCAGCGCACCGTCGTTGGCGGAGAACCCGGAGCTGAACAGCAGGGCCTGCTCCTTGCCGTGCAGCCCGGCCAGCTCCCGTTCCAGCAGGACGTGGTGGTGGTTGGTGCCGGAAATGTTGCGGGAGCCACCGGAACCGGCCCCGTAATTGTCGATCGCCTCTTTCATGGCGGTCAGCACCTCCGGGTGCTGGCCCATTCCCAGGTAGTCGTTGCTGCACCAGATCCGGATCTCCGACAGGGCGCCGTCCTGCTCGACGCGCGCGCTGGCCGCCGGGTACCGGCCCGCGATCCGGCCGACTTCGAGGAACTCCCGCCTGCTGTCGGCGACCGCGTTCATCCGGCGCTCGAAGATTTCCAGGTGCTGGATCACGGGCTCGCCTTTTCTCTCAGGGGACGGCGGGATCGGCGCGGACGCCGGTGACCGGTTTCCGCGTCGCAGGGAGCTGACACCCGGAAAGCTAACGACCCGGCTCCCGGTCCCGGTAACCGTGAACCCACCGGCCCCGGTTACCGCTTGTTGGGGTCGGAGGTGGATTTCTCCGGTGGAATTCGTGCCATCGTCGCCGACGAGCGAGGAAGCCGACAGGGGGCCGCGGGTGAGCGAGAACGACCGAGCCGGGAACTACGTGCGGGACCTGCTGACCGCCGCGGAGGGCGGCCCGGACCGCCCGGCGCTGCACTGGCGCGGTCGGGTCGTGACCGGGCGCGAGCTGGCCACGCGGGTCACCACCGCGGCGCGCAACCTGAGCCGGGTGTTCGCGGAACGGTCGGGCGGTGCGCCGCCGGTGGTCGGCCTGCTCACCGTCACCAACACCCCGGAGACCCTGGTGCTGCGGTACGCGGCGAACCTCGCCGGTGCCACCGCGGTGCACCTCCAGACCGCCAACGCGGTCGACCCGCTGGACCGCATCGACCTCGCCGGACTGCGCGCTTCCCTGGACACCGCCCGCCTGGACGTGCTCGCGGTCGACGCCGAGCACGTCGACGCCGCCCGCGCCCTGCGCGACGCCCTCGCGGCGCCGCCCGCGCTCGCCGGGCTCGGGCCGCTCGCCGCCGACGTGGTCGACCTGGCCGACGGGCCGTCGGACTTCGTCGAACCCCCCGTGCCGCCGGACGCGCCCGCGACGGTGACCTACACCAGCGGCAGCTCCGGCCGGCCGAAGGGCGTGGCGGTGTCCTTCGCGGTGCGCCGCGCGGCGGTGCGCGGCCTGAGCGCCGACCCCGGCACGGTCTACCTGTCCACCCTGCCGTTGAGCCACACCAGCGGCGCGGTCGCCGACATGACCCTCGTCGCGGGCGGTTCGGTGGTGCTGCACCCGCGGTTCGACCCCGGCGAGGCGCTGGCGGCCGTCGAACGGCACCGGGTGACCCGGATGACGGTGTCCCCGCCCCAGCTGTACGCGTTGCTGGACCACCTCGCGGTCCACCCGGTCGACCTGTCCGCGCTGCGGACCCTCACCTACGCGGGCTGCCCGGCCGCGCCCACCCGGCTCGCCGAGGCGGTGACGGTGTTCGGCGACGTGCTCACCCAGACCTACGGCACCACCGAGCTGGGACCGATCACCGAGCTCGGCCCGGCCGACCACCACGACCCGGCGCTGCTGGACAGCGCGGGCCGGCCGACCTTCGCCGAGGTCGTCGTGCGCGACCCGGACGGGCTGCGGGAGCTGCCACCGGGGCGGACCGGCGAGGTGTGGGTGCGCACGCCGTTCGCGATGCTCGGCTACTGGCCCGACCCGACCGCCACCGAGGCGGTGCGCGACGCCGACGGCTGGTACCGCACCGGCGACCTGGGCCGGTTCGACGAGCGCGGCTACCTGCGGCTGCACGGCCGCATCTCGGACGTGATCAAGAGCCGGGGCATCAAGGTGCACCCGGTCGCGGTCGAGCACGTGCTGACCGGGCACCCCGACGTGCTCGGTGCGGCGGTGTTCGGCGTGCTCGACGCCGACCGGGTGGAGCACGTGCACGCCGCCGTCGTGCCCCGGCCGGGCGCCGCGCCCACCCCGGACGCGCTGCGCGGCCACATCGGCGGTGTGCTGTCGCCCAACCACGTCCCGGTGGACATCCGGTTCTGCGCCGAGCTGCCGCTCAACGCCGCGGGCAAGCCCGACCGGGCCGCGCTGCGCGCCGCGGCGGGTGACCGGCGATGAGCGTGTCGGTGGCCGCGGTGCTCGCCGAGTCCGCCGCCCGCAGGCCCGACCACCCGGCGGTCGTGCACGACGGCGAGAGCGTCGGCTACGCCGAGCTGTGGCACCGGGCCCGCACCCGCGCCGCCGTGCTGCGCGAGCGCGGCGTCGGACCGGGGGACCGGGTCGCGCTGCTGCTGCCCAACCACCCGGTGTTCCCGGAGGTCTACTTCGGGGTGCTCGCGCTCGGCGCGGTCCCGGTGCCGGTGAACGTGCTGCTGACGGCCGACGAGATCGCCTACCTGCTGGCCGACTCCGGTGCCCGGCACCTGGTGTGCGCCAAGTCCCTGCTGGCCACCGGCAGGCCCGCCGCGGACCGCACCGGCGCGCGGGTGCTGACCGTGCCGGCCGGTGACGGGCCGGACCGGCTCGACCGGCCCGTCACCCCGATTCCCGAGTACGTGCCCCGCGCACCCGACGACCTCGCGCTGGTGCTCTACACCTCGGGCACCACCGGGCGTCCCAAGGGTGCGATGCTGACCCAGCTCAACGTCCTGCTCAACGTCGGCACGACGATGCGCTCCCCGTTCGACATGGGGCCGGACGACGTGCTCTTCGGCTGCCTGCCGCTGTTCCACACGTTCGGCCAGATATGCGGGATGCTCACGTGCTTCGCCGCCGGAGCCACCCTGGTGCTCGCGTCCCGGTTCGCCGCCGGGCCCGCGCTGGACCTGATGGCCGAGCACGACTGCACGGTGTTCATGGGCGTGCCGACGATGTACTACGACCTGCTGGCCGTCGCCGAGACCGCGCGCCGCCGTCCCCGGCTGGAGCGCGCCTACTCCGGCGGTGCCGCGCTGCCGGTGCGGGTGCTGGAGGACGTCGAGCGGGTGTTCGGCTGCCCGGTGTACGAGGGCTACGGGCTGACCGAGACGTCCCCGGTCGTGACGTACAACCAGAAGGCCTGGCCGCGCCGACCCGGCACGGTCGGCAAACCCGTCTGGGGCGTCCGGGTCGCGATCGCCCGCGCCGAACTCGACGCGCGGGTCGAACTGCTGCCCGTCGGCGAGGTGGGCGAGGTGGTGATCAGCGGCCACAACGTGATGGCCGGGTACCTCAACCGCCCGGAGGCGACCGCCGAGGCGCTGGTGGACGGCTGGTTCCGCTCCGGCGACCTGGGCGTGCTCGACGCCGACGGCTACCTGCGACTGGTCGACCGCAAGAAGGAGATGGTGCTGCGCGGCGGCTACAACGTGTACCCGCGCGAGGTCGAGGAGGTGCTCTCGCGGCACCCGAAGATCGACCGGGTCGCGGTGATCGGCGTGCCGGACGAGCGCCACGGCGAGGAGGTGTGCGCCGTCGTCGCGCTGCGGCCCGGCGTGTCCGGCGGCTCGGACCTGGCCGCCGAACTGGTGGCGTGGTCCAGGACGCGGCTGGCGGCCTACAAGTACCCGCGCCGCTTCGAGTTCGTCGACGCCTTCCCGCTGGGCCCCAGCGGGAAGGTCCTCAAGCGCGAGTTGGTCTCCCGGTACCGCGGATGACCAGGCATCGCGGCACGACACCGGCCCGGCGGTAACCGCCGGGCAATCGCAGGTCCACTCCGAGCCCACCGGCCCCCGGTGGTCGGGAGTGGACGTCCGATGGGCGGTGTGCGGTTGGCTTGCCGCCTCGCCCAAGACCGCCCGAAGCGCATAGGGATTGGGGAACCACTGTCATGAGCAGCACAGTCGACACCGTCGACCTCGTCCGCGAGGCCGAGGAACACGGCCTCCGGTACGTGGCGGCGTTCAACGCGGGCGACATCGCCACGCTGGACACCCTCTACACCGAGGACGCCATCTCGGTGTGGGAGCCCGGCGCCCCGCTGTCCGGCCAGGCGCGCAAGGACGCGTTGCGCGAGTTCATCGCCCAGAAGCCCAAGATGACCGCGAAGCTGCGGGAATCGCACGTCACCGGGGACACCGCGCTGCTCGTCGTGGACTGGGCGATCGACGTGGCGACCGCGGACGGCGGCTCGCAGCGGTTCAGCGGCGTCGGCCTGGACGTCCTCCGGCGGCGCGACGGCCGGTGGCTGTTCGCCGTCGACAACCCCTACGGCGAGCAGTGAGCTCCCCGGTGGCCGCGGGCGCGGCGGCAGAGGTCCTCGGCGCGGTCGAAAGCCTCGTCCCGACCCTGCGCGAGAACGGCCGGGAGGCCGAGGACAACCGCTGGATCCCGCAGGACAACATCGACCTGCTGGACAAGGCGGGCGTGTTCCGGCTCACCGTGCCCACCCGCTTCGGCGGGCTGGACGTGCCGCTGGCCGACCAGGTCGCGGTGGTCTCCGCGATCTCCCGGGGTTGCGCGTCCACCGGGTGGGTGGCGAGCGCGTGGATCCAGGGCGGCTGGGTGGCGAGCCTGTTCCCGGACGCCTCGCAGGAGGAGGTGTTCGCCGACGGCACGGCCCGGATCTCCGGTGGGCTCGCCCCGACGGCCACCCTCGTCCCGGTCGACGGCGGGTACGTGCTCAACGGCTCGTGGGGCTTCAACACCGGCGTCCGGGGCGCGCACTGGGACTTCCTGGCCGCCGTCGTGCCCGGTGAGGACGGCGGGTACACGCCGGTGTACGCGATGGTCCCGGTCGACCAGCTGACCGTGGCCGACGACTGGCACGTCAGCGCCGCCGCCGGCACCGGCAGCTTCACCACGTCCGCCGAGGACGTGTTCGTCCCGAAGCACCGGGTCGCGGGCGCGGCCGAACTGGTCACCGGCACCACCGGGGACCGGTCCAACGCGGGACTGGCCGGCCGTTGCTACGGCCTGATCACCTACGTGATGGCGATGTCGGCCGCGGTGTTCACCGGTGCGGCGCGCGGCGCGTACGACGCGTTCGTCGAACGGGCTCCCGGTCGTCCGATCGCCTACACCGACCACGCCGACCTGTCGGCCCACCCGCTCACCCAGATCAAGGTCGCCACCGCCGCGAACAGGATCACCGCGGCGGAGGCGCTGACGGACAACTTCATCAGGGCGTTGCAGGACCGCGCGGACGCGGGGGAGCACCCCTCGGTCGCCGACAGCGTCCGCGTCCGGGGCGAGGCCGGGTTCGCGGTCCAGCTGGTCAAGGAGGCCGTGGAGGCGCTGCACGAGGTCGCGGGGGCGTCCACGTTGCTGCGCAAGGAGCCGTTCCAGCGGTTCCACCGCGACATCCTGGGCCTGTCCCGGCACGGGATGCTCACGCCCAACACGAACCTGGAGCTGCAGGGCCGGGTCCTGCTCGGACACGAGCCGGACACGCTCTTCCTGTAGCCCGAGGAAATACCCACACGCTGCGCGGTCGGAGCGGGGGAGACCAGCCTTTCCCGCCCGACCGCCGCACGTGTGCGCACAACCGGAAAACACCGCCGCCCGACATGGGGGAATAACGTTGTCCAGCAGACACTTAGACCGTCCGACGCTGTCCCGCCGCTCCCTGATCAAGGGGCTGGGGGCCGGCGCCCTGCTCGCCGGGACCGGGTACGGCGCCGCGCACGCCGACACCGAGGTCGGGGCCTGTGACGCGATCGTCATCGGCGCCGGGTTCGCGGGCGTCACCGCGGCGCGCGACCTGCGCGCCAAGGGCCTCCGCCCGCTGATCCTGGAAGCGCGCAACCGCGTCGGCGGTCGCACTTGGACGGACGACTTCGCCGGGATCACGGTGGAGATGGGCGGCGAAGCCGTCGACGAGAAGCAGCCGAACGTGTGGCGCGAGGTGCAGCGCTACGGCATCCCGCTGGGCACCACGCTGCCCGCGCAGCGGATGTACATGCCGTCGGAGTTCGGCGTGTACAACGCGCTGTCCCCGGCCGAGGTCGGGCCTCGGATGGCCCAGCTGTTCACGCCGTTCTTCGACGGTTCGCGGGAGATGTTCCCGCGGCCCTACGAGCCGCTCTACCGGTCGGACCTGGTGCTGCCCGCCGACTCGCGGTCGTTCAAGGCCAGGCTCGACCAGATGGGCCTGTCCACCCAGGACCGGCTGTGGGTCAGCGGGTCGCTCAGCGGCCTGGCGGGCGGCAACTCCGACCACGGCGCGTACACCATGCTGATGCAGTCGTGGGCGCTGTCCGGGCACACGTTCCAGGGCTACCTCAGCGTCAACACCTACCACCCGGAGGCCGGGACGCGGGCGCTGCTGAACGCCATGCTCGCCGACGCGCGGGCGGACGTCCGGCTCAACTCGCCGGTCGTGTCGGTCGAGCACACCGGCAGCCGGGTGAAGGTCACCACCAAGGGCGGCCAGGTGTTCACCGCCCCGGTGGCGGTGATCGCGGTGCCGGTCAACGTGTGGCGCAACATCTCGTTCAGCCCGGCGTTGCCGGCCGCCTACCCGCAGATCTCCACCCAGGGCATCGGCGCGCCCAACGTGCAGAAGCTGTGGCTGCTGGTCGACGAGGCCGACGGCCAGTTCTCGACCCAGCCGCCGGAGGGCACGGTGCTGGGCGCGGTGCGACCGCACACCCGGACGCCGGAGGGCGTGGTGATGTTCGGCTTCGGCTACGACCCGAACGTCAACTTCAACGACCGCGCGACCGTGGAGAGCCACCTGCGGCGGGTCGTGCCCGACGTGCGCGTCAAGGCGGTGAAGGCGCACAACTGGGCGCGTGACCCGTACGCGCTCGGCGGGTGGTCGGTGCGCCGGCCGGGGCAGCTCGCGAGCGGCGCGTTCACCACCGTGCAGCAGCCGCGGGGGCGGCTGGCGTTCGCGGGCAGCGACCTGGCCAACGGCTGGAGCGGCTACATCGACGGCGCGATCGAGTCCGGTGCCGCCGCGGCCGCCTACGCCGCGTCCGTGGCGCGGCCGGCGGCGGCGGCCTTCGCGCACTAGCGGGAACCCGCTCCGACACCCCGACCCCGACACCGGGCGCGCGGCCCGCACCCGCGAGCCGCGCGTCCGGTCCGGTGCGGGTGTCGGAGCCGGTGCGGTGACCCGGGACGGCCGGGTCGGAAACGCGGTCGACGTCGTGTGACGCGGTGCCGGCCACCGGCCGCGTCATCGGAGAGGAGCACACCGTGGACAGGGTTGTCGGCGCGGAGGTCGCGGAGTTCCTGCGGCAGGACAAGCTGTTGTTCGTCGACGGGAAGTTCGGGCCGGCCGCCGACGGGCGGACGTTCACCTCGGTCGACCCGTCCACCGGGACACCGCTGGCCGAGGTCGCGCTGGCCGGGCCGGCGGACGTCGACGCGGCGGTGACGGCCGCCCGCGCGGCCCTGGACGGGCCGTGGGGCGCGGTGCCCGCGGCGGGCCGGGAACGGTTGCTGGCACGGCTGGCCGACCTGGTGGAGCGGGACGCGGCGGTGCTGGCCGAACTCGACGCGGTGGACGGCGGGAAGCCGCTGTCGATCGCGTCGGCGGTGGACGTGCCGGGCGCGGTCGCGCACCTGCGCTACTACAGCGGCTGGCCCACCAAGCTGGAAGGCGCGACGCTCCCGGTCGCACTGCCCGACACCCTCTGCTACACGCGGCTGGAGCCGGTCGGGGTGTGCGCGCAGATCATCCCGTGGAACTTCCCGCTGATGATGGCGGGCTGGAAGCTCGCCCCCGCACTGGCCGCGGGCTGCACCGTGGTGCTCAAGCCGGCCGAGCAGACGCCGCTGTCGGCGCTGTGGCTGGCCGGGCTGGTCGAGGAGGCGGGCTTCCCGCCGGGCGTGGTGAACGTGCTGACGGGCGACGGCACCACCGGGGCGGCCCTGGTGGACCACCCCGGCGTGGCCAAGGTGGCGTTCACCGGGTCGACCGCGGTCGGCCGGGAGATCGCGGCCAAGGCGGGCGCGGCGGTCAAGCGGGTCAGCCTGGAGCTGGGCGGCAAGTGCCCGAACATCGTGCTGGCCGACGCCGACCTGCCCGCCGCGATCGCGGGCGCGGCCGAGGCGGCGTTCTTCAACACCGGTCAGAGCTGCGTGGCCGGCGCCCGGCTGTACGTGCAGCGCGCGGTGTACGACGACGTCCTGGCCGGGCTCGCCGAGGCGGCCTCGGGCGTGCCGGTCCGGCCCGCGCTCGACCCGGCCGGCGTGGTCGGACCACTGGTGTCGGCCGAGCAGTACACCCGCGTGCGCGGCTACCTGGTCGACGCCGTCGAGCGCGGCGCGCGGGTGGTCGCGGGCGCGCTGCCCCCGCCGGTGCCCGCCGGCGGGTACTTCATCGCGCCGGTCGTGCTGGCCGACGTGCCCGCCACCGCCGCGCTCGCGCGGGAGGAGGTGTTCGGCCCGGTGGTCGCGGTGACCCCGTTCGACACCCTGGACGAGGTGGTGGAACTCGCCGAGGACACCCCGTACGGGCTGGCCGCCGGCGTGTGGACCCGTGACCTCGCCGCCGCGCACGCGTTGGCCGCACGGCTGCGGGTCGGCATGTTCTACGTCAACGCCTGGGCGGTCGGCGACCCGGCCGCGCCGTGGGGCGGGGTGAAGGCGTCCGGCATCGGCCGGGAACTGGGTCGTGCCAACCTGGACGCCTACCTGGAGCCCAAGACGGTCTGGGTCGTGCACGGCACGCCGTGACGCGGAAGGGGGCCGGGTCCACAGCGGACCCGGCCCTCCGCGCTCCCGGTCAGGACGCGGACCGTCCCAGGAGGACGGGGAGCTGCTGGTGACCGTTGGAGACGAACGACTCCAGCGGGCGCAGGTCCTGCGGGGGCACCGCGAGCGCCAGGTCCGGGAACCGGGCGAACAGCGCGGGCAGCGCGACCACGGCCTCCATCCGGGCCAGGGGGGCGCCGAGGCAGTAGTGCGCGCCGTGCCCGAACCCGATGTGGTCGGCGCGGGTCGGGCGGCTCGCGTCGAACTCGTCCGCGTCGTCGCCGTGCACCAGCGGATCACGGCCGGAGGCGGCGAACGAGATCATGATCGGGTCGCCCGCGCGGATGGTGGGGCCGCCGGGGAGGTCGATGTCGGACACCGCGAACCGCATCGGCAGGTTCGCGAACGGGGCCTCCAGCCGGATCGACTCCTCCACCACGTCCGCCCAGCCCACCGCGCCGGACCGGGCGGCGGCGAGCTGGTCGGGGTGGGTCAGCAGCGCGAACACGGCCTGGTCGATCAGGTTCGTGGTGGTCTCGTGCCCCGCGGTGAAGGTGAGCAGCACGGTGTCCACCAGCTCCTGCTCCGACAGCCGCGCACCGTCCTCGGCGCGGGCCGAGATCAGCGCGCTCACCAGGTCGTCCGCCGGCTCCACCCGCTTGAGCGCCACCAGGTCGCGCAGCAGTTCGTACCCGCGCCGGGTGTACTCCACCAGGGCGGCCTCGTCCTGCGCGGTCATCCACCCCCCGATCACGCCCAGCAGCTCGCCGCGCACCCGGTCGGGCACGCCGAGCAGCTCGGAGATCACCGCCGCGGGCAGTGCCTGGGCGAACTCGGCGCGCAGGTCCACCGGCCGGTCCGGGCCGTGCGCCGCCAGCCCGTCCAGCAGCGCCGCCACGATCGCCTCCACCCGGTGCCGCATGTCCCGGGTCCGGCGCGCGGTGAACGCGCCCGCCACGAGCTTGCGCAGCCTGCGGTGCTCCTCGCCGTAGGAGGTGATCATGTTGCGGTCGGCGACCCACATCGCCAGCGGCCACGTCCGGGCCAGCTCGCCCTCGCCGTTCTGCCACGCGGGCCAGTGCCGGTAGGCGTCCCGGGAGACCCGTTCGTCGGTCAGCAGCTGCTTGATCAACGCGGTGTCGGTCACCAGCCAGGCGGCGACCCCGCCGGGCAGTTCCACCTGGACCGCCGGGCCCCGCGCCCGCAGCGCGGCCGCCTCGCCCTGGATGTCGCGACCCGTGGTGTCGAGCACGTGCAGGCCGGTCTGGGTCATGTGCTGCCCTCTCCTCCGGTGGACCCGAGCCGTACGGGCCGCGGCGCTCCCACCGTAGGGAGGAGTTGTAACCGCGCGCGCACTCCGGACGCGGCCGTGCGCACCCCGCCGGTTACCGCGGTGTGACCGGGCCTTCCGCCCCGGCTGCCAGGCTCGCCACCGGGGCTGTCGACCCCCGACCGCATCCGAGTTCCAGGGAGTCTTCAATGGTCAGTGTGGAAACCGACGCCGACGTCGACGTGGTGGTGGCCGCGGTGCGGGAGGCCGTACCCCGGCTGCGGGCGAACGGCCTGGCCGCGGAGAACGCGCGGCGGGTGCCGGCGGAGAACCTGGAGTTGCTGGAGCGGGCCGGGGTGTTCCGCATCGCCACCCCGCGCCACTACGGCGGCCTGGACTTCTCCCTCGCCGACCAGGCGAGGGTGCTCGCCGAGATCGCCCGCGGCTGCGGCTCGACCAGCTGGGTCGCGATGGTGTGGCTGTCCAGCGCGTGGATGTCCACGCTCTACCCCGAGGAGCTCCAGCGGGAGGTCTTCGCCACGCCCGCGCCGCGCATCTCGGGCGGCTTCATGCCCACCGGGACGCTGGTCCCGGTGGACGGCGGCTACCGGCTCAACGGCACGTGGCGGTTCAACTCCGGCTGCCAGGACGCCGACTGGAACATGATGATCACCCTCCTCGAACACCCCGACGGCCGGGTGGACGAGGCGGTCGCGATGGTGCCGATGTCGGAGTTCACCGTCGTGGACGACTGGCACGCCTCGGCGCTGGCCGCCACCGGCAGCTGCACCACCATCGCCGAGGACGTGTTCGTGCCCGCGCACCGCGTGGTCATCCCGGCCGAGGCCGCCGCGCAGCTCGCCGAGCACCCGGAGCTGCTCGCCGCGCTGCCGCCGGGCCGCGCCTACAGCCTGTACCCGTTCCTGTTCTCCCAGGCCGTGTCGACGTTCATCGGGCTGGCCAAGGGCGCGTACGAGCTGTTCACCGAACGCCTGCCCGGACGCGGCATCAGCTACACGTCGTGGACCGAGCAGCGGGAGCACCCGGTCACCCAGGTGAAGGTGGGCGTCGCGGCGAGCCGGATCGCCGCGGCCGAGGCGCTCGCCGAGCGGATGTACCGCATCCAGCAGGAGCGGGCGGACGCGGGGGAGGAGCCGACGCTCGCCGAGCGCGTGGAGATCCGGGGGCAGAGCGCGTTCGCCGTGCGGCTGGCGAAGGAAGCCGTGGAGGAGCTGTACGAGGCCGCGGGTGCCACGGCGATCCGCCGCGACCAGCCGTTGCAGCGGTTCCGCCGTGACATCGAGGGTCTGTCCATGCACGGGTGGATCGTGTTCGCCACCAACATGGAGGTCTACGGCCGGGCGCTGCTCGGCCTGGACCCCGGCACCGAGATGCTCTGACCCGAACGGGGCCGGGACCGGCGACGGCGCGCGATGCCGTCGCCGGTCCCGGTGTCATACCGGCAGGTTGCGGTACCCGCCGTCGAAGAACAGCAGTGCCGAGTCCCCGGCACCGCGCCCGGCCGCCAGCACCTCGCCGACGAAGATGGTGTGGTCGCCCGAGTCGTGCGCGTCGACGAGCGCGCACTCCAGCCACGCCAAGGCGTCCGCCAGCACCGGCGCGCCGGTGTGCTCGCCCGGCGTGCAGTCCACCCGGGAGAACTGGGCGGCGCCCGGCGGGCGCCGCTTGTCGGCGAAGTAGCGGGCCACGGGCTCCTGGTCCGCGCCGAGCACCGACACCGCGAACCGGCGTTCGGCGGTCAGCGACGCGTGCGTGCGCGCGGTGTGCGCCACGCAGCACAGCACCAGCGGCGGGTCGAGGGACAGCGAGGAAAACGCGTTGGCCGTCATGCCGTGGGCGTGCTCGCCGCCCACGGTGATGACGATGACGCCGGTGGCGAACCGGGCCATGGTGCGGCGCAGCGAGTCCGGGGCGATCGCCGCGGGGGCTCCTCCGGTGGTCGACATGGTCCGGACTCTTCCGCAGGCCGCGGTGGCGCCGCCCATCGTCCGGTCACGCCGGGTACACCGGCCGGGGCCTTACCGGTGTGTGACCGCGCGCACCTACGGTCGACCCATGTCCACCGCAACGGCCGAGTTCGAACTCGCCGAACCCATGATGCTCCAGTGGCTCACCGCGCTCGGCGTCGATGTCGAGTTCGTCCGCGGCGAGGGCAACACCCTCTACTTCGTCGGCCCGGACGGCGCCGAGGTCCCGGTGCTGGACTACGCCGGCGGCTACGGCTCGCTGATCCTCGGGCACAACCACCCCGGGATCGTCGGCGCGGCGAGGGAGTTCCTCGACGCGGGCACGCCCGTGCTCGCCCAGGCGTCCCGCCAGACCGCCGCGAGCCGGGTCGCCACCGCGCTGAACACGGTGCTGCGCCGGGAGTTCGGCGTCGACGAGCCGTACTTCGCGGTGTTCTCCAACAGCGGCGCGGAGTCCATCGAGGTCGCGCTCAAGCACGCCGAGTTCGACCGGGTGCTGAAGGTCAAGGCGCTCGCCGACGGGATCACCGAGCACCTGGGTGCCGCGCGGGCCGCGCTCGCCGACGGCACCGCGGTGCTGCCCGACGCCGTCGCCGCCGCGCTCGGGCTCGCCCCCGGCAGCGGGATCGACGCCGTGGCCGCCGAGGTGGGCGGGCGGGTGGCCGCGCTCGCCGCCCGGCCGTCGCTGTTCATCACGCTGGCGGGAGGCTTCCACGGCAAGCTGGTGGGCAGCGTCCAGCTCACCCACAACCCGGCGTTCCGCACGCCGTTCGCCACCATGGCGCCGCAGGCCCGGTTCGTGCCGCTCGACCGGCTCGACGCGCTGGACGAGGTGATCGCGCAGGAACGCGCCACCGTGCCGGACCTGGTGGTGGACGACGGGGTGGTGACCGTCGTCGAACGCGACTTCCCGGTGTTCAGCGCGTTCGTGCTGGAGGCGATCCAGGGCGAGGGCGGCATCCGGGTGGTGGACCGCGCCGCGGCGGACCGGATCAAGGCCGCGTGCGCCGCGGTGGACTGCCCGGTCGTGGTGGACGAGATCCAGAGCGGGATGGGCCGCACCGGGGCGTTCTTCGCCGGCTCGCTGATCGGTCTCGTCCCGGACTACGTCACGCTCGCCAAGGGCCTCGGCGGCGGGATCGCGAAGGCCGCCGTGACGCTGGTGCGCGGTGGGCGCTACCGCCCCGAGTTCGAGCTCGTGCACAGCTCCACGTTCGCCAAGGACACGTTCTCCAGCACGTTGGCGCTCACGACGCTGGAGCTGCTGGAGGCCGACGGCGGCGCGGCCTACCGGCGGGCGGCGGACCTCGGCGAGCGGCTGACCGCGCTGTTCACCGCGCTGCGGGCGGACTTCCCGGACGTGGTGAAGGACGTCCGGGGCAAAGGCCTGATGCTCGGGCTGGAGTTCCACGACCAGTCCGCCTCCGCCGCGCCGTCGATCGCGCAGGCGGCGCTGACCGACACCTTCGGCTACGCGGTGGCGGGCTACCTGTTCCGGGTGCACCGGATCCGCACCTTCCCGACCGCCAGCGCCACGACCACGCTCCGGTTCGAGCCGTCGGTGCTGCTCACCGACGCGGAGATCGCCCGGTTGGACACCGCGTTGCGCGCACTCGCCGCGGTGCTGCGCGACCAGGACGAGGAGGCGTTCACCGCCGGCTGACCGATAGCACCCGTCGATGCCCGGTCGCTTGGAGTAGCCTGGCAACGGCGCACCGTCACGGGGCGCCGCGCTGCCAGGTCGGGTACCAGGACCGCCGCGTCGGCCTGTGCGGCGGTGGGGTGAAGCGCTGCGCGGCGGATGGGGGACGAGTGGCGATGACGGTCCGGACACGACCGAGGCACTGCGGGCTGGACGCGGCGATGGAGGTCATCAGCGGGAAGTGGAAGGTGCTGATCCTGTGGGAGCTGCACACCCGCGACCGCCGGTTCGGCGAGCTGCGCAAGAGCGTGCCGGGGGTGAGCGACAAGGTCCTGGTCGAACAGCTGCGCCAGTTGGAGGCGGACGGGGTCGTGCGCCGCGAACTGGACGACGCGGTGTCGCCGCCCCGCGTCGGCTACTCGCTGACCGGCATGGGCGTGGCGCTGTTCGAGGCGCTCGCACCGCTGGGCGCGTGGGGCCGCGAGCACCTGGTCCCCGCCGCGCGCGGCGGGGACCAGGTGCTCGCGGCGGCGCTCAAGCGCGTACCGGACTGACCTCGGCCGAGCCGCACGACCGCAGCCGGGCCACGGCGGCTTCCTCGCCGTCCGGCTCGGCCGGCAGCGGCCGGGTGGCCCGCTGCGGTGTGCCGATGTCCAGCAGGCCGCGGATGTAGCGCCGCCACCCCGTCTGACGGGGGAGGAGGTCGTCGTCGGAGCGGGCCGCGGAGAGCCGCGCCGGCTCCCGCGTCCTGCTGTCCTCGCCGGGCGACACGAGGTGCTCGACCAGCTCGTCCACCGCGGCGTCGCCCAGGGCCTCCAGGGTGATCGTGGTGACGTGCCGCTTGCCACCGCCCCACGTCGGGCGGTGGCCCAGCAGCTCGGACCGCGCCGAGGCGACCACCAGCAGCGGGCCGCACGCCGAGTCCGCCAGCTCGCCGACGAAGTCGAGCAGGCTCTCGTCCGCCCGGTGCAGGTCGTCCACGATCAGCACGAACGGCCGGCTGAACTCGGTGATGGCCAGGAACCGCTGCCACGCCCGGAGTTCCCGCACCGGGTCGTTCATCACGAACGACAGCTCCGGGTCCAGGTACGGCGCGACGCAGGTGAGCAGGCTCTCCACCCGCACCGGGTCGTCGATGAGCCGGTTGATCACCTCGGCGGCCTTGGCCATCGCGGTCGCCGGCGCCTCGCCCACCCGGATGCCGCAGATGGTGTGGATCAGCTCGCGCTGGAGGTCGTGGATGGCGTCGATGTGCACCCCCGACTCGCCGGCGGGCCGCCGGGGCACCCGGAACCGGGCGATGTGCGCCTGGCCCTTCGTGCGGCGCTCGAACTCGTCGAGCAGCCGGGTCTTGCCGGTGCCCGCGTCGCCGAGCAGGGTCGCCAGGTGCGGGGTCGACCGGAGCCGGGTGCGCTCCAGCATGCCCAGCAGCAGGCCGAGTTCGAACTCGCGTTCGGTGGCCAGCCCCGGTGCCGCGCCCGCGTAGTCCTTGCGGATGCCCTGCAACCGGTGGTCGTGCGGGTCGCCCGGCTGGTACACGGCCAGCGGCTCGGTGGCCTCCCGGGTGGTGTCGCACACCCGGATCTCGCCGGCCCCGGTGCGCAGCAGCAGCCCGTGGCACCAGTCGAGCAGCGTGCCGGTGACCGTGACCGGGCCGTCGCCGCCCGCGGGCCGGCGGACCAGCACCTCGCCGGTGACGACCGCGGCGTGGAAGGACACCGCGGGCAGCGCTCCGGAGTCCCGGCCGGGCCGCAGGTCCTCGCCGATGGACAGGGCGGCCAGCACCGCCCGCTTCGCGGCGTCGCCCCAGTCCGGGCACGGCTCGAACACGGTCAGCGACACCGAACCGATGGTGGCGCTCACGGTGCCCGCGAAGTGCTCGGCGTTCGCCCGCACCAGCCGGGCGGTCTCGGCGAGCATCCGGTCGATGTCGGGGGTGTCGGCGTGGTCCCGACCGCCCCCGATCACCGTGCGGACCAGCAGCAGGCTGACCGTCTTGCGCTCGTCGGGGGCGGGTGCCGGCGGGGGCGCGGAGAGGTCGGGCGCCGGTCCGTCGTGGACCGGGACCAGGTCCGGGCGGCGCGCGGGTGCGGCCGGTCGCTGGTGCGGGTCGGTGGGCCACGGGGTCGGCCGGGTCTGCGCGGGCTCGGTGTCGAGGGGTGTGCTCACCTCGCCGTTGCGGTGCCAGGTCGGATCGGGGGAGGTCCGTTCGCCGAGGCCGAGGTCGACCGGGGTGCCGGTGTGGCCGCGCGGTCCCGGCACCGGGGTGGCGCCGCGCGGGGTGAGCAGCACCGGGTCGTGGGCCAGGATCGACTGCTGGAGGGTGCGCAGCTCACGGCCCGGTTCCAGGCCCAGCTCCTCGACCAGCGCCACCCGCACCCGGCTGTAGGTGTTGAGCGCGTCGGCCTGCCTGCCGCTGCGGTACAGCGCGAGCATCAGCTGGCCGGCCGCCCGTTCGCGCACCGGGTTGGTCTCGACCATCGCCTCCAGGTCGCCCAGCACCGCCATGTGCCGCCCGCAGGCCAGCTCGGCCTCGAAGTAGTCCTCCATGGCGTCCCAGCGCGCGTTCTGCAGCACGGCCAGTTCCAGCCAGCTGATGCCGGCCTCGGCCAGGTCGGACAGCACCGGCCCGCGCCACAGCGCGAGCGCCTCGCGCAGCACCCGCGCGGCGGGTTCCACCTGGTTGTCGGCCAGCCGGCGCCGGCCCTCGGCGACCCGGTCGTGGAACACGTACAGGTCGATGTCCTTGTGGTCGACGCACAGCTTGTAGCCGGGCGCCTGGGTCACCAGCGCCGGCGTGCCGTCGGTCCGGTCGCCCGGCACCGGACCGCGGCGCAGGCTCGACACGGAGTTCTGCAGGATCTTGCGCGCCGACAGCGGCGCGCTGTCGGCCGGCCACAGCGCGTTCAGCAGCTGGCTGATCGAGACCACGCGGTTGGCGTGCAACAACAGGTACGCGAGCGTCGCCTTCTGCTTCGTGCCGCCGAGACCCACCGGTTGTCGCTTGCCCAGCACCTCCAGCGGCCCCAGCAGTCGAAATCGGATAAGTTCCCCCATGTGCCCGATCCCCCTCGGTGAAGTGGTTGCCAACCGGGTTCCGGCGTCGGTCGAGGGGCCGGTCCCACCGCAGGTGCGGAGAAGAACTCAAAACCATGCGACGGGCCGTACACTTCATTGTGCTGGCGACTCCGCACTACGCGTCCCCCGAATGGCAGAATCTTCGCCAATCCACTATACATCACCCGGCATGGTTGGCAAGGAGGTAAGTGCCCCGCGGGCGCTTACCAAAAAGTAAGCGGTGACCTGCGCGAGTCAAGGGGGAAAGCCGCACTGTCGGGTGTTCCGCGTCGTGGTACACGTCTCCCACCGTGGCCGGTGGGGCACACCGAGCGGTAACCGCCAGGGTGCCGAGTGCCGCGCGAGTGGGTTACCGGGGTGTGGGCGCACCGTAATTACGCTGGTGGCTGCCCCTTTCCTCGGTCTGTCCGGTACGGGCGGCCCCGTCCAGCGAAGGTGACGGCACACACATGGATTTCGGCTCCGGATTCGATATCCCCGACGACCCGCACAAGCAGAACGAGCTGTTCGTCCAGCTTTTCAACCACGGCGACGGCACCCTCTACGATTCGATGTACACCCCCGACGGGATCTCCAACATCTCCGGCGGACCGCTGACCGGCGAGGCCCGGACGCGGTTCTTCAAGGATTTCCTCGCGGGCGGCCCGAAGATTGACTCCAAGGTCGTCCAGGCATTCACCACGGGGGACACCTCGCTGCTCATCGTGGACTACCACCTGGACATCCCGGGTGAAAACGGGGAAATGATCAGCGTGCACGGGGTGTGCACCGACGTGCTGGTCCGCAACGCCGACGGCGAGTGGCGGCTGGCCATCGACCGCCCGGTGGCGGACGTGCCCGCCGGGGCGCACGCCGGCTAGGCCGCGTCCCGGCCCCGGGAAGGCTCGCCGCCCACCGGGGCCGGGACGCCCCCACCACCGCGTGTTACCGCTGCGTGACTGCGGGTTGGAGGCCGGGGCACCGGTCGCCAATACCTTCGGCACACCGGGTCGAGTCGCCGCGGCGCTCCCCGCCAACCAGAGGTCTGGTCCGCTTCCCCTCAAGGCCCCACGGCAAGGAGAACACCTGACATGGCCAGCACTCCCGACCACCGCACCGGACCGGCGTCCACCCTGCCCGACGTGCTGGCCGAGCGCGCGGCCCGGCAGCCGGACGAGGTCGCCTACGTCTTCCTGCGCGACGGCGAGGTCCCGGCGGACTCCGCCACCTACGCCGGGATGCACGCCGCGGCACGGGCCAGGGCGGCGGCGTTCACCGCCGCCGGTCTGGCCGGCCGCACCGCCGTCCTGCTCTACCCCTCCGGCCTGGAGTTCGTGCGCACCCTGCTGGGCACGATGTGCGCCGGGGTGGCCGGCGCGCCGGCCCAGGTGCCGCGCCGGCGGCAGGGCCTCACGCGGCTGCGCCGCATCGCCGACGACGCCGGCACCACCACCGTGCTCACCACCGCCGCCGTCAAGCAGGACCTGGCGGACCGGTTCGGCGACCTGCCGGAGCTGGCGGGCCTGACCTTCGTCGCCACCGACACCGGGCTCGCCGCCGACACCCCGCCGGCCGCCGACACCGGGCTCGCCCCCGACGGCACCCCCACCGCCGGGCCGGTCCGGCCGACGCCGGACGACATCGCGATGCTCCAGTACACCTCCGGGTCGACCGGCGACCCCAAGGGCGTGATGATCACGCACCGCAACTTCATCGAGAACGCGGTCGAGACCGACGCGCTGTGGCAGTGCGGGTCCGACTCGGTGTTCGTGTCGTGGCTCCCGCTGTTCCACGACATGGGCATGTTGTTCGGCATCGTGATCCCGCTGTGGTCGGGCCGGCCCGCCTACCTGATGGCCCCGGACGCGTTCATCCGCCGGCCGGCGCGCTGGCTGGAGGCCATGTCGGAGTACGGCGGCACCCACGCCGCCGCCCCCAGCTTCGCCTACGACCTGTGCGTGCGCGCCCACGAGTCGGGCGCCACCGGGGACGTCGGCGACCTGTCCCGCTGGCGGGTCGCGGCCAACGGCGCGGAGCCGGTGCGCTGGCACACCGTGCGGGCGTTCACCGAGGCGTTCGCGCCGAACGGGTTCGACCCGCGGGCCATGTCGGCCGGCTACGGCCTGGCGGAGAACACCCTCAAGGCGACCGGCAGCGGCCCGTACCAGGAGCCGAGCCCGCTGTGGGTGTCGGCCGCCGCGCTGAGCCTCGGCCGGGTCGAGCAGGTGGACCCGGCGACCGACGGCTCGACCGTGCTGGTCGGCGCCGGCGTACCGGTGCTGGGCACCACGATCGAGATCGTCGACCCGCTGACGGCGAACCGCCGCGCAGCCGGCGAGGTCGGCGAGATCTGGATCAGCGGACCGTGCGTCGCCGCCGGCTACCACGGCAGGCCCGCGCTGAGCGAGGAGACCTTCCGCGCCCGGCTCGCCGACGCCCCCGGCGACCGGCGGACCTTCCTGCGCACCGGCGACCTCGGCTTCCTCCACCGGGGCGAGCTGTTCGTGGCGGGCCGGCTCAAGGACGTCATCATCCGCAAGGGCCGCAACTTCTACCCGCAGGACATCGAGCTGTCCGCCGAGTCCGTCGCGGACGGCCTGCACCCCAACTGCGCGGCCGCGTTCTCGGTCGACGACGGGGTGGCCGAGCGGCTGGTGGTCGCGGTCGAGGCCGACGGGCGGGTGCTGCGCGCGCTCGGCGCGGACGAACTGCGCGGCCGGGTGCGGGACGTGGTCGCGGAGAACCACGGCCTGGTCCCCGACGACGTGCTGGTGCTGCGCCGCGGCGCGCTGCCGAAGACGTCCAGCGGCAAGATCCAGCGCCGCGCGGCGCTGGCCCGCTACGAGGCCGGCGAGCTGGCGGACGTCTCGGCGTCCCGGCCGGTCGGCGCGGGGGACCGGACGTGAGCACGCACGGCGCGGGCACCACCCGCGAACGCATCGACGCCCTGCTGGCCCGGCGCGCCGAACTGGTCGCGCCGGAGGACAGCCGCGCGGTGCGCCGCCAGCGGGAGAACGGGAAGCTCACCGCCCGCGAGCGGGTGGAGGCGCTGCTCGACCCCGGTTCGTTCACCGAGCTGGACGCCCTGGCCCGGCACCGCACGCACGACTTCGCCATGGACCGCCACCGGCCCGCCGGCGACGGGATCGTGGTGGGGCACGGCACCGTCGACGGCCGCCGGGTCTGCCTGTACGCCTACGACTTCACCGTGCTCGGCGGCTCGCTCGGCGAGGTGAACGGCGGCAAGATCGTCAAGCTGATGGACCTCGCGCTGCGCATCGGCGCCCCGGTGATCGGCATCAACGACTCCGGTGGCGCCAGGGTCCAGGAGGGCGTGGTGTCGCTGGCCCGCTACGGCGAGCTGATCAAGCGGCACGTGGAGGCCTCCGGTGTGGTGCCGCAGATATCGCTGATGGTCGGGCCGTGCGCGGGCGGTGCCGTCTACGGGCCCGCGATCACCGACTTCGTCGTCATGGTGGACGGCATCTCCAACATGCAGGTGACCGGCGCGGAGGTGATGCGCACCGTCACCGGGCAGGAGGTCGACCCCGAGGAGCTGGGCGGCGCGCACCGCAACAGCGCCGTCTCCGGCAACTCGCACTACCTGGCGCGCGACGAGAAGGACGCGTTCGAGTACGTGCGGCTGCTGCTGGGCTACCTGCCCTCCAACAACACCGCCGACCCGCCGGTCTACGCGGCCACCGAGGACCCGGGCCCGCGCCCGGCGGACCTGGCGCTGGACGCGGTGATCCCGGACGGGCGCAACCAGCCCTACGACATGACCGAGGTCGTGCGGACGGTGCTGGACGGCGGCGAGCTGCTGGAGGTGCAGCCGCTGTTCGCCCGCAACATCGTCTGCGGGTTCGGCCGCGTCGACGGGCACAGCGTCGGGGTGGTGGCCAACCAGCCCGCGTTCATGGCGGGCGTGCTGGACATCGACGCCAGCGAGAAGGCCGCGCGGTTCATCCGGCTGTGCGACGCGTTCCACATCCCCGTGGTGACCTTCGTGGACGTGCCGGGGTTCCTGCCGAGCCTGGAGCAGGAGCGCCACGGCATCATCCGGCGCGGCGCCAAGCTGATCTACGCCTACGCCGAGGCCACCGTGCCGATGGTGACGGTGGTGACCCGCAAGGCCTACGGCGGCGGGTACGGCGTCATGGGGTCCAAGCACCTGGGCACCGACGTGAACCTCGCCTGGCCGACCGCGGAGATCGCGGTGATGGGCGGGGACAGCGCGGTGACCCTGCTGCACCGCCGCGAACTGGCTGCCGCCGACGACCCGGAGGCCGAGCGCGAACGGCTGCGCGCGGAGTACGAGCAGCAGCTGTGCAACCCGTACATCGCCGCGGACCGCGGTTACGTGGACGCGGTCATCGTGCCGAGCGAGACGCGCCGGGAAATCGCCGACGCGCTGGCCGCCCTGCGCGGCAAGCGGGTGGACCGGTTGCCCCGCAAGCACGGGAACATCCCGCTGTGACGCCGTCGGAGGTGGTGGCCGTCGCGGGCAACCCGACGCCGGAGGAGCTGGCGGTCGTGCTGGTGGTCGTGCGGGCGCTGTCCGCACCGGGCGCCGGGAAGCCGGTCCGGGACTCCGGGACGCCGGCACGGGACGGCTGGTCCCGGGTGGGCGGGCTGCGCGGACCGCTGAACCGCGGCCCGTGGCGGCGCGGCACCCGGCTGTAGCGCCGGCGAACCACTGGACTATGCCGATCCGAGGAGGGTCATTGTGCGCAAGGTGCTGATCGCCAACCGGGGCGAGATCGCGGTCCGGATCGCCCGTGCCTGCCGGGACGCCGGGATCGCCTGTGCGGCGGTCTACGCGGGCCCGGACCGGGACGCGCCGCACGTGCGCGCCGCCGACGAGGCGTACCGGCTGCCCGGCGACACCCCGGCGACGAGCTACCTCGACGGGGCGGCCGTGCTGGCCGCCGCCGAGTCCGCCGGGGCGGACGCGCTCCACCCCGGCTACGGGTTCCTGTCGGAGAACCCCGACTTCGCCCAGGCGGTGGTGGACGCCGGGCTGACCTGGATCGGCCCCCCGCCCGACGCGATCCGGGCCCTGGGCGACAAGGTCGCCGCCCGCAGGGTGGCGACGGAGGTCGGCGCGCCGCTGGTGCCCGGCACCGCCGACCCGGTCACGTCGGCCGACGAGGTGGTCGCGTTCGCCGAGCGGTACGGCCTGCCGATCGCGGTGAAGGCGGCGTTCGGCGGCGGCGGGCGCGGCATGAGGGTGGCCCGCACCCTGGCGGAGATCCCGGAGCTGTACGAGGCGGCGGTGCGCGAGGCGGCCGCGGCGTTCGGCCGTGGCGAGTGCTTCGTCGAGCGCTACCTGGACCGGCCCCGGCACGTGGAGACGCAGTGCCTCGCCGACCGGTACGGCGCCGTGGTCGTGGTGTCCACCCGCGACTGCACGCTGCAACGGCGGCACCAGAAGCTGGTCGAAGAGGCCCCCGCGCCCTACCTCACGCCGGAGCAGGACGCGGAGCTGCGCCGGGTGTCCAAGGCGGTGCTGCGCGCCGCCGGGTACGTCGGGGCGGGCACCTGCGAGTTCCTCGTCGGCGCGGACGGCACCGTGTCGTTCCTGGAGGTGAACACCCGGCTCCAGGTGGAGCACCCGGTCACCGAGGAGGTCACCGGCATCGACCTGGTGGGCGAGATGCTGCGCATCGCCGACGGCGAGCCGCTCGGCTACGACGACCCGCCGGTGCGGGGCCACGCGTTGGAGTTCCGGGTCAACGGCGAGGACCCGGGGCGGGGCTTCCTGCCCGCACCGGGCACGGTCGTCGTGTTCGAGCCGCCCGCGGGCCCCGGTGTCCGGGTGGACTCCGGTGTGGTGGCGGGTTCGGTCGTCGGGCCGGAGTGGGATTCCCTGCTGGCCAAATTGATCGTCACCGGCGCGACCCGCGAGCAGGCGCTGCGGCGCGCCGCCCGCGCGCTCGGCGAGTTCCGGGTGGACGGTCTGGCGACCGCGCTGCCGTTCCACCGCAAGGTGGTCGTCGACCCGGCGTTCGCGCCGGAGCTGTCCGGGTCGGCGGGGCCGTTCACCGTCCACACGCGATGGATCGAGACCGAGTTCCACAACGACATCCCGCCGCACGAAGCCGTCCCCGAGCCCGCCCCGCCCGCCGAGTCGCGGGAGCGCGTGGTGGTGGAGGTCGGCGGCAAGCGGATCGAGATCACCGTGCCCGCGTCCCTGGCGGCGCGGCCCGGGTCGGCCGCGGCTCCACCCGTGCCGCCGAGGCGCCGGGGTCCGGCGGGCGGTGTCGCGGTGGTCGAGGGCGACACCCTGACCGCGCCGATGCTGGGCACGATCGTGAAGCTGCTGGTGTCCGACGGCGACCGGGTGGAGGAGGGCGAGCCGGTCGCCGTGCTGGAGGCGATGAAGATGGAGCAGCCGGTGACCGCGCACCGCTCCGGCACGGTGAAGGGCCTGGCGGTGGAGGTCGGCAACTCGGTCGCGGCGGGTGCGCCGCTGTGCGAGATCAAGGACTGACGGCGAACTGCCGCCGCACCGGAACCTCGGTGCGGCGGCAGTTCGCCGAGTCGTGGACGTCGGAGCCAGGCCGCCCGGGGACAGTGCCCCTTGGGACAGTGCCTCCGGGACAGTGCCGGAGCCGACGAACCCGGGACGAGGAACGGTGCCGGGGCCGAAGCGGTGTCGACACCGGGGACTCCGCTCGTCCGATGGAGAAATACTCCCGGCCCGCACCGGGTGCCCAGGGGGGTGGGCGGGCGCGGGCCGGGAGTCCCGGTCGGCACCAGCGCCGTCGCCGGGTCGGGTCCGTCCGACGGCTGGGGGGTTCCGCCGGACGGACGGCCTCGCTACTCGGGGGAGCGGATGACCTCGAACATGCCGGCCAGTGCCTCGTCGCCGTGGCCGTCCGCCACCCGCTTCTCCAGGTACTCCTTGATGGGCAGCACCAGGTCGGGCCGGATGCCCGCCGCCTTGCTCGCCTCGGCCAGCTTGCCCAGGCCGATCGCGTTCAGCGCGGTGGTGGACACGCTGGTGGCGTACTGGCCCGAGTCGACCGCCGCCGCCGCGCCCTTGACGCTCGGCAGCACCACGTGGGTGATCCACGCCTCGGCGTAGGGCGCCAGGGCGGCGGCCGGCACCTTCTCGCTGCCGACCAGCGCGTACGCGTGCAGGGCGCCCGCCAGCGAGGTCCACAGGATGGTCAGCAGGCCCAGGTCGTAGAGCGCGGCGATACCGGGGTCGGTGCCCAGGTGGACGCTGTTGCCGCCGAGCACCTTCAAGGTGGCCTCGTGCTTGGCGAACACGTCCGCGTCACCGGCGTAGAACAGCAGCGTCTGCGGCTGGCCGACACCCGGCGGGACGGACATGATGTAGCCGTCCAGGTACTCGGCGCCGACGCCCTGCGCCCACTCGGCCGCACCGCGCGCGTCCTCGGGCAGGCCCGAGGTGAGGTTGACGATCACCTTGCCGCGCAGGGAGTCCTTCACCGGCTCCAGGATCGAGTAGAGCGCCGCGTAGTCGAACACGCACACCACCAGGACGTCGCTCGCCGCCACGGCCTCGGAGATGTCCTCGGCGTTGGTGGCACCCTGCGCGACGAGGGCGTCCGCCTTGCCCGCCGAACGGTTCCACACCGTGGTCTGGTGCCCCGCCTTGAGGTAGGCGCCGGCCAGCGCTGCGCCCATCAACCCCAAGCCGATCACGGAGACGGGCGCAGGACTTGCCTCGGTCACCACAATAACAACTCCTTCTTGCGTACGTGAATGGTCGAACGGAATTGCGCCGCTCGGCGCGCGCCCGGCGCGGCTGATTGTTTCCGTCGAGTGCCACTTTATCGGCGACTTGTCGGATACATCAAGTACTTACTCCAAAGTGCGTTAATCGGGGTATCGGTGCGGGCACCGGCGCCGGGGTGGGCGCGGTGCCCCGGACCGAGCCCGGCGAGCACGGGTAACCACGCCCGAATCACGGCGGTCCGGCCTGGTGACCCACCCGGTTTCCGGGGTGGTCGCGGCGGTCGTGCCGGTCCGGCCGGCACCCCGTTCCGCGTGCGGTTACCGCGACGTGACCAGCGGTTGTCCCCACCTGGCGATACTGGTCGACGACGATCCGGCGCAGGCTTCGGACGGAATTTTTTTCGGCAACGCTAAAGGGGTTGACCGGTGGCTGAAATCGCTGTTGTCGGTGTGGCGTGCCGTTTCCCGATGGCGGCCGGCGCGGCCGGGTTCTGGACATTGCTGCGGTCCGGGACCGGCGCGATCACCACCGGCCGCGACGGGGCCCGGGGCGGGTACGTCGACGGCGTCGACGGGTTCGACGCCGGCTTCTTCGGCGTGTCCCCCCGCGAGGCGGCGGCGATGGACCCCCAGCAGCGGCTGGTGCTGGAACTGGCGTGGACGGCGCTGGAGGACGCCCGCGTGGTGCCGAGCACCCTGCGCGGCAGCCGGACCGGGGTGTTCGTGGGCGCGCTGCGCGACGACTACGCCGCCCTGGTGCACCGCAGCGGACCCGCCGCCGTCACCCCGCACTCGATGACCGGTCTGAGCCGCGGCCTGATCGCCAACCGGGTGTCCTACGCGCTGGACCTCACCGGCCCGAGCATGACCGTCGACACCGCGCAGTCATCGTCGCTGGTCGCCGTGCACCTGGCGGTGTCCAGCCTGGAGGCGGGCGAGTCCGACCTGGCGCTGGCCGCCGGGGTGCACCTGGGCCTGCTGCCCGGCGGCAGGGTGGTGGAGGAGCGGTTCGGCGGGGTCAGCCCGGACGGGGTCAGCCGGGCGTTCGCCGCCGGCGCCAACGGGTTCGTGCCCGGCGAGGGCGCGGCGGTGGTGGTGCTCAAGCCGCTGGCGCGGGCGCTCGCCGACGGGGACCGGGTGTACGCCGTGGTGCGCGGCACCGCGGTCGGCCACGGCGGCGCGGCACCCGGTCTGACCGTGCCCAGTGCCGACGCCCAGACCAGGGTCGTGCGCGCCGCGTTGCGCCGCGCGGGGGTCGAGCCGGGCGCGGTCCGGTTCGTGGAGGCGCACGGCACCGGCACGGCGGTGGGCGACCCGGTGGAGGCGCGGGCACTCGGTGCCGCGCTGGGCGCGGGCCGCCCCGCCGGCGACCCGCTGCTCATCGGCTCGGTGAAGCCGACCATCGGCCACCTCGGCGGCGCGGCGGGCATCGCGGGCCTGCTCAAGGCGGTGCTCGCGGTCGCCCACCGGGAACTGCCCGCCACGCTGAACTTCGCCGCGCCCAACCCGGACATCCCGTTCGCCGAGCTGGGGCTGGCGGTGGCCGCCGAACCGGTTCCGCTGACCGGCCCCGGTCCGCTGGTGGCCGGGATCAGCGCGTTCGGCATGGGCGGGACCAACTGCCACGTCGTCATCGCCGAGCCGCCCGCCGTGCCCGTGCCCCCGCGCGGGGACCTGCCGGCCGTGGCGCCCTGGGTGCTGACCGCCGCGTCCCCGGCCGCCCTGCGGGCCCGTGCCGGCGACCTCGCGGAGGTGTCCGGGGAACCGGCCGACATCGCCTACTCCCTGGTGGCCACGCGGGAGACGTTGGGGGAGCGGGCCGTCGTGCCGACCGCCGACCCGTCCCGCCGGTCGGCGGCGCTCGCCGCGCTGGCCGGCGGTGTGCCGCACCCGGACCTGGTGACCGGCACCGCCCTGCCGGGCGGTCTGGGCGTGCTGTTCACCGGGCAGGGCAGCCAGCGCGCCGGGATGGGCGCCGGGCTGGCCGCCGCCCACCCGGTGTTCGCCGACGCGTACGCCGAGGTGAGCGCGTTGCTGCCGGCCGCCGTCGGGCACGCCGTCGCCACCGGGGAAGGGCTCGACGACACCGCGCTCACCCAGCCCGCGCTGTTCGCGCTGGAGGTCGCGCTGCACCGGCTCGCCGAGCACTGGGGGCTGCGGCCGACCCACCTGGTGGGCCATTCGGTCGGGGAGGTCGCCGCCGCGCACGTCGCCGGGGTGCTGTCGCTGCCGGACGCCGCCCGGCTGGTCACCGAGCGCGGCAGGCTGATGGGCGCGCTGCCCGCGGGCGGCGTGATGATCGCGGTCGCCGCGGCCGAGGACGAGGTGCTGCCGCTGCTCGCCGGGGTGCCGGACGTCGGCATCGCGGCGGTGAACGGGCCGCGGTCGGTGGTGGTGTCCGGCGCGGCCGGGCCGTGCGCCGAGGTCGTCGAGCGGCTGCGTTCCCTCGGCCGGAAGGTCAAGCGGCTGCCGGTCTCGCACGCGTTCCACTCGCCGCTGATGGCCCCGGTGCTCGACCGGTTCCGCGAGGTGGTGGCGGACCTGGCGTTCCACCCGGCCCGGCTGCCGGTGGTGTCCACGGTCACCGGGACGGTCACCGACGCGATGTCCACTCCGGACTACTGGGTGGACCAGATCGCCGCGCCGGTGCGGTTCGCCGACGCGGTCCGCGCGATGGCCGACGGGGGTGTGGTCACCGCGCTGGAACTGGGGCCGGACGGGGCGCTGTCCGCCCTGGCTGCCGAGTCCGGCTGCGTCGCGGTCCCCGCGCTGCGCCGCGACCGGCCCGAGCCCGAGGCGTTCACCACCGCGCTCGCCGCGGTGTTCAGCCGGGGTGGGGCGGTCGACTGGAGCCGTGCGTTCGAGGGCGCCGACGTCCGGGCGGTCGACCTGCCCACGTACCCGTTCCAGCGCGAGCGCCACTGGTTCGACGGCAGCCGGGCGTCCGACTCACCCGACACCGACCACGCCGCCCCGCCCGACCTCACCGGCTCCACCGCGGCTACGGCTCCGCCCGGTGCCACCACGCCGGCCGGACTTCCGGACGCCACCGCGCCGACCGCTCTCCCCGGCTCGGCCGCCCGAAACGGCGTCGTCGGCTCCGCCGTGTCACGTCCGGCCGGTGGCCCCGCCTTGGCGGACCTGGTGCACGCGCACATCGCCGCGGTCCTCGGGCACGCCGACGCGGGCCGCGTCGACCGGCACCGGACGTTCCAGGCGCTCGGGTTCGACTCGCTGATGGCCGTCGAGCTGCGCGACGCGCTGGCCGCGGTGACCGGTGTCGCGCTGCCCAGCGGCCTGCTGTTCGACCACCCGACGCCGGCCGCGCTCGCCGATCACCTGACCGCGCTCGCCGCCGGCCACGACGAGTCCCCTGTGGACGGACCAGTCGGGCGGCCCGGCGCGGCGGACGAGCCGATCGCGATCATCGGGATGGCCGTGCGCTACCCCGGCGGCGTGGCCTCGCCGGACGACCTGTGGCGGGTCGTCGCCGACGGGGTGGACGCCATCGGGCCGTTCCCCGCCGACCGGGGCTGGCCCGCCGACCTGTTCCACCCCGACCCGGACCGCACCGGCCACAGCACGGTGGCCAGGGGCGGCTTCCTGGACGACGTGGCGCGCTTCGACGCGGGCTTCTTCGGCGTGTCGCCGCGCGAGGCGTTCGCCATGGACCCCCAGCAGCGGCTGCTGATGGAGACCGCCTGGTCGGCCGTCGAGCACGCGGGCGTCGACCCGACCGCGCTGCGCGGCACCGCCACCGGGGTCTTCGTCGGGGCCACCGCACTCGACTACGGCCCGCGGATGCACGACGGGCACGCGGACGTCGACGGCGGTGTGCTCACCGGTACCACGCCGAGCGTGCTGTCCGGGCGGGTCGCCTACCACCTCGGGCTGCACGGCCCGGCCCTCACGGTGGACACCGCCTGCTCGTCGTCGCTGGTGGCCCTGCACCTGGCGGTGCGGTCGCTGCGGTCGGGTGAATCGGACCTCGCCATCGCGGGCGGGGTGACCGTCATGGCCACGCCGGGCATGTTCGTGGAGTTCTCCCGCCAGCGCGGCCTGGCCGCCGACGGCCGGAGCAAGGCGTTCTCCGCGGCGGCGGACGGCACGTCGTGGGCGGAGGGCGTCGGCGTGCTGCTGCTCGAACGGCTCTCCGACGCGGTGCGCAACGGGCGGCGCGTGCTCGCCACCGTGCGCGGCACGGCGGTCAACTCCGACGGTGCGTCCAACGGGCTCACCGCGCCCAACGGCCTCGCCCAACGCCGGGTGATCCGGTCCGCCCTGGCGGATGCCGGACTGCGACCGTCCGAAGTGGACGCGGTGGAGGCGCACGGCACCGGCACGAGGCTCGGCGACCCCATCGAGGCCGAGGCGATCGCCGCCACCTACGGCCGCGAGCGGGACCGCCCGCTGGCGCTGGGCTCGCTCAAGTCCAACATCGGGCACGCGCAGGCCGCCGCCGGCGTAGGCGGCGTGGTCAAGATGGTGCTGGCGATGCGCCACGGCCTGCTGCCCGCGACCCTGCACGCGGACGAGCCGACCCCGCACGTGGACTGGACGGCGGGCGGCGTCGAGCTGCTCACCGAGGCCCGGCCGTGGGAGCGCGCGGGCAGGCCCCGTCGCGCCGGGGTGTCCTCGTTCGGCATCAGCGGCACCAACGCGCACGTCGTGATCGAGGAGCCGCCCGCGGAGCCCGAGCCGGTACGGGAGCCGCGGCCGGACGCGGTGCGCGCCTGGGCGGTCTCCGGCGTCGACGCGAACGCCCTGCGCGACCAGGCCGCCGCGCTGGCGGAACGCGTCCGGGCCGCCGGGCCGGACCCGGACGACGTGGCGCACACGCTGGCCCGCCGCACCGCGTTCGCGCACCGGGCGGTCGTGGTCGGGATCCGACCGGAGGAGCTGCTGGCCGGGCTGGACGCCGTGGCCGGCGACGGGGACGCGCCCGGCGTGGCGCGGGCCGTGGCGGGCACACCCGGCCTGGCGTGGCTGTTCTCCGGGCAGGGCGCGCAACGCGTCGGCATGGGTGCCGGCCTGGCCGAGGCGCACCCCGGGTTCCGGGCGCGGTTCGACCGGGTGGCCGAGGAGCTCGACCGGCACCTCGACCGACCGCTGCGCGAGGTCGTCGGCACCGAGGACGTGCACCGCACCGAGTACACCCAGCCCGCGCTGTTCGCCTTCGAGGTCGCCGCGGCCGGCTTCCTCCGCGACCTCGGGATCGTCCCCGCCGCGCTGGTCGGGCACTCCGTCGGCGAACTGGCCGCCGCGCACGTCGCCGGGCTGTGGTCGCTGCCGGACGCGGCGCGGCTGGTCGTCGCCAGGGGCAGGCTGATGGGCGAGGCGCGGTCCGGCGGCGCGATGGTCGCCGTGGAGGCGTCCGCCGACGAGGTCGAGCTCCCGCCTGGCGTGGCGCTCGCCGCGGTCAACGGGCCGCGGTCGGTGGTCGTGTCCGGTGATGCCGAGCCGACCCTGGCGTTGGCCGACGAGTGGGCCCGACGCGGTCGCCGCACCCGGCGGCTGCGGGTCGGCCGCGCGTTCCACTCGCAACACATGGACGACGCCCTGGCCGGGTTCCGCGCCGTCGCGACCGGCCTGGAGTACCGCGAGCCCGAGTCGGCGGTCGTCCCGACCGTCGCCGGCGCGACCGCCGCCGACCTGCGCGACCCGGAGTACTGGGTGCAGCAGATCCGTGCCACCGTCCACTTCCACGACGCGGTCGCCGCGCTGCCCGCACTGGGCGCGGACCTGCCGGTGGAGGTGGGTCCGGACGCCGTGCTGGCCCCGCTGGTCCCCGGCGCGGTGCCGCTGGCCAGGGCCGGTCGCGCCGAGCCGGTGGCGTTGGCCGAGGGCCTGGCGCGGCTGCACGTCGCGGGCGCCCCGGTGGACCTGGCCGCGCTGTCGCCCGGCGCCCGGCTGACCGACCTGCCGACCTACCGGTTCCGGCCGGAGCGGTTCTGGCTCGCCCCCGCCGCGCCCGGTGCGGCGCGCGACGGGCACCCCCTGGTGTCGGCGGCGGTCGCCGTCGCCGGGCGGGAGGAGACCGTGCTCACCGCCGACCTGTCCGTCCGCACCCACCCGTGGCTGGCGGACCACCGCATCGGGGGAGCGGTGCTGGTGCCCGCGACCCTGTTCGTGGAGCTGGTGGGGGAGGCGGCGGCTCGGGTCGGCGCCACCGGGGTGGCCGAACTCGTGCTGGAGACACCGCTTCCGCTGCCCGACGCGGCCACCGTCACCGTTCAGGTGGTGGTGACCGGCCGGGACGTCGCCGTGCACGCCCGCGAGACCGACACCGACCCGTGGACCAGGCACGCGACCGGAGTGCTGGCCGACACCCCGGCCGCCGCTCCCGGCGACCTGACCGAGTGGCCGCCGCCCGGCGCGCAGCCCGAGGACGTCGCCGACGCCTACTCGCGGCTCGCGGACGCCGGGTACCGGTACGGTCCCGCGTTCAACGGGATGCGGGCGCTGTGGCGCGCGGATGATGCCGTGTACGCCGAGATCGCCCCGGCGGGGGTGGACCTGTCCGGGTACGGCGTGCACCCGGCGCTGCTGGACGCCGCGTTGCACCCGGCCGTGCTCGACGGTTCCGACACCCGTCTTCCGTTCGCGTGGGCGGACGTCCACCGGCACGCCGCCGCCGATGGCCCGCTGCGGGTGCGCGTCCTGCCGGCGGGACCGGACCGGGTTTCACTGCTGATCGCCGACACCACCGGGGCGCCGGTCGTGTCGGTGGGTTCGCTGACGCTGCGCGCGGTCGACCGGAGCGCACTCGTGGCCACCCGGGGGAGCCTGCACGAGTTGCTGTGGCGGCCGGTCGCGGTGCCGGCGACACCGCCCGCCGACCACGCCGAGCTCGGCGCCGAAGCGGACCTGTCCACTGTGGACGACACGGCGGTGGACGTGGTGTGGCGGGTGCCGGTAACCGGGCCCGCACCCGACCACGCCGTGCTGCACCGGGCCGCGCGCCTGTTGCGCGAGTGGCTCGCCTCGGACTGGACCGGGGGTGCGCGGCTCGCCGTCGTAACGACCGGTGCGGTCACCGGCGACGCGCCCGCCGCCGGTGCGGTGCTCGGCCTGGTGCGCGCCGCCCAGGCCGAGCACCCGGACCGGTTCGCGCTGATCGACCTCGCCACGCCGGGTGACGCGGAGCTGCTGCCTGCTGCCCTCGCCGCCGGCGAACCGGTGCTCGCGGTGCGGGATGGCGCGCTTGCCGTCCCACGCTTGGAACGGGTCGCCGAACGGGTTGCCGCCGGACGGGCCGCTGTCGACGGTGCCGCGCACGGCGACACTGCGGGCGAGCGGGAGGCGGCGCTCGGGAAGGGGACGGCGGAGGGGATCGAGGCCGCCGCTGAACAGTCCGCGACTCAAGGGCCCGCCGTCGAGTTCCCCGGCACCGTGCTCGTCACCGGCGGCACGGGTGGACTCGGCGGACTGGTGGCCCGGCACCTGGTGACCGCGCACGGCGTGCGCGCACTGGTGCTGGCCGGACGACGCGGCCCCGACGCGCCCGGAGCCGCCGAACTCGCCGCCGAACTCCGTGCCCACGGCGCGCGGGTCGACGTGGTCGCCGCAGACCTGGGCCGACGCGAAGAGGTCGCCCGTGTGCTCGCCGCCGTCCCGGCCGACCGGCCGCTGTGCGCCGTCGTGCACGCGGCCGGCGTGCTCGCCGACGCCACCGTCGCGAACCTGACCGACGAGCGGATCAGCGCGGTGCTCGGGCCGAAGGCCGACGCGGCGTGGCACCTGCACGAGGCGACCCGCGACTTGCCGCTCACCGCGTTCGTCCTGTTCTCCTCGGTCTCGGGGGTCCTCGGCACGGCCGGTCAGGCGAACTACGCCGCGGCCAACGCCTACCTGGACGCCCTCGCCGTGCACCGCGCGGGACTGGGCCTGCCCGCCACCGCCGTGGCGTGGGGCCTGTGGGCCGAGGTCGGCATGGGCGCGTCGCTCGGCGACGCGGACCGCACCCGCTGGTCCCGAGCAGGCATCGAGCCGCTGGACCCCGTATCGGGTCTGGCCCTCCTGGACGCCGCTCTCGCCGGTCGGCGGCCCGCGGTCGTCGCCGCCCGCCTCACCCGTCGCGGCACGGCGACCCGCCGGCAGCCCCGGCCGGCCGCCGGGGACGGTTCGTGGCGGGCCAGGACCGCCGCCCTGGACGAGGACGCCCGCAGCGCCGCCGTGCTCGACCTGGTGCGCGCCACGGCCGCGGCGGTGCTGGGTCACGGCGACGTGGCCGCGGTGACCGCCGACCGGCCGTTCCGCAACCTCGGGTTCGACTCGCTCGCCGGGCTGGAACTGCGGTCCCGGCTCGCCGAGCGCACCGGCCTGCGGCTCCCGGCGACCGCCACCTTCGACCACCCGACGCCGGGCGCGCTGGCCGCGTACCTGCTCGGGCGGGTCGCCGGTACCCGGACCGCGGTCGCCGCCGCGCCACCGACCGCCCGCACCGACGAGCCGATCGCGATCGTCGGCATGGCCTGCCGCTTCCCCGGCGGCGTCGAGTCGCCGGCCGACCTGTGGCGGCTGGTCGCCGACGGCGTGGACGCGGTCTCCGGGTTCCCGGACAACCGGGGCTGGGACCTGGAACGGCTCTACCACCCCGACCCGGACCACCCCGGCACCTCCTACGCCCGGCACGGCGGCTTCCTGCACGACGCCGACCTGTTCGACGCGGGCTTCTTCGGCATGTCCCCGCGCGAGGCGCTGGCCACCGACCCGCAGCACCGGCTGCTGCTGGAGACCGCGTGGGAGGCGTTCGAGTCGGCGGGCGTGCCGCCGGATTCGTTGCGCGGCAGCCGGACCGGGGTGTTCACGGGCGCGATGTACAACGACTACGCCTCCCGGCTGCCCGCCACCCCGACCGAGGTCGAAGGGCTGCTGCTCACCGGCAACCTGTCCAGCGTCGTGTCCGGCCGGCTCGCCTACACCTACGGCCTGGAGGGCCCGGCGGTCACCGTCGACACCGCCTGCTCGTCGTCGCTGGTCGCCCTGCACCTGGCGGCCGGGGCACTGCGGCGCGGCGAGTGCGACCTGGCCCTGGCGGGCGGGGTGACCGTGATGTGCGGGCCGGACACCTTCGTGGAGTTCTCCCGCCAGCGCGGTCTGGCCGAGGACGGCCGCTGCCGGTCGTTCGGCGCCGGCGCGTCCGGCACCGGTTGGTCGGAGGGCGCGGGTCTGCTGCTGGTCGAACGGCTGTCCGACGCCCGGCGCAACGGTCACCGGGTGTTGGCGGTGCTGCGTGGTTCGGCGGTGAACTCCGATGGCGCGTCCAACGGCCTGACCGCCCCGAACGGCCCGTCCCAGGAGCGGGTCATCCAGGCCGCGTTGACGGACGCCGGTCTTCGACCGTCCGATGTGGACGCTGTGGAGGGGCACGGTACGGGTACGGCGTTGGGTGATCCGATCGAGGCGAACGCGCTGATTGCTGCTTATGGGCGGGATCGTGATCGTCCGTTGTGGCTGGGTTCGTTGAAGTCGAACATCGGTCACGCGCAGGCGGCTGCGGGGGTGGGCGGGATCATCAAGGTGGTGGAAGCGTTGCGGCACAACTTGTTGCCGCGGACATTGCACGCCGAGGAGCCCAGCCCGCACGTGGATTGGGACAGCGGTGCGGTCCGCCTGCTGACCGGTGCCCGGCCTTGGCCGGCGGGTGGTCGCAAGCGCCGGGCGGGGGTCTCGTCATTCGGCATCAGCGGCACCAACGCCCACGTCATCATCGAGGAACCGGAACCGGAACCGGAACCGGGATCGGACACCCCGCCGCCGGGGCCGGCCGCGTGGCTGCTGACCGGACGGGACGACGAGGACCTGCGCGCGCAGGCCGCCCGCCTGCGGCCCGCCGCGGAGACCGCGCACCCGGCCGACGTCGGCCACACCCTCGCCGCCCGCACCCGCCGCCCGCGCCGGGTGGTGCTCACCGGGGACCGCGCCGACCTGCTCGCCGGGCTGGACGCGGTGGCCGCCGGCACCGCCCACCCCGCCGTGCTGCCGGTGTCGGACGCCGAGCCGGGGCACACCGCGTTCCTGTTCGCCGGGCAGGGCAGCCAGCGCCTCGGCATGGGCCGGGAGCTGGCCGCCGCGTCACCGGCGTTCGCCGCGGCGTTCGCAGAAGTCGCCGCCGAACTCGACCGGCACCTGCCGCGCCCCCTCTCCGAGGTGGTCGCCGGGTCCGACGCCGGCGCGCTGGACCACACCGCGTTCGCCCAGCCGGCGCTGTTCGCCGTGGAGGTCGCGCTGGCCCGCACCCTCGCCGCGCACGGCGTCACGCCCGACTACCTGCTGGGCCACTCGGTCGGTGAGGTCGCCGCGGCGCACCTGGCCGGGGTGTTCGACCTGCCGGACGCCTGCCGGTTCGTCGCGGCCAGGGGCAGGCTCATGGGCGCGGCGCGGTCCGGCGGCCTCATGGTCGCCCTGCGCGCCGACGAGGACGAGGCCCGCGCCCTGATCGGCGACCACGCCGGGGTGGCCGTCGCGGCCCTCAACGGCCCGCGTTCCACCGTGCTCTCCGGCGACGCCGACGCGGTGACCGCGATCGCCGAGCGGTGGCGGTCCGCTGGCCACCGCGCCCGGCTGCTCACCGTGAGCCACGCGTTCCACTCGCCGCACATGGACGACGTGCTCGCCGAGATCCGGGACGTCGCCGCCTCGCTGACGTTCCACGAACCGCGGATTCCCGTGGTGTCCAACGTGACCGGCGGGTTCGCCACCACCGCCGAGCTGTGCTCGCCGGACTACTGGGCCCGGCACGTCCGCGCCGCGGTCCGCTTCCACGACGGCCTGCGCACCCTGGCCGGCGCGGGCGTGACCGAGTTCCTCGCGGTCGGCCCGGACGCCTCACCCGCCGTCATGGCGGAGGAGGGCGTGCCCGGCGAACCCGGTCTGATCGTGCCGGTGCTGCGTCCCGGCCGCCCCGAGCCGGTCGTGTTCACCGCCGCGCTGGCCGCCCGCGCCGCCCGTGGAGGAGCCGTCACCGGGCTCAACCCGGGCGGCCGGCCGACCGACCTGCCCGGCCCGGTGTTCCGCCGGACCCGGTACTGGCTGGACGCCCCACCCGCCTCCCCGGACGCCGCCGGGCTGGGCGTGGACCCGGCCGGGCACGCCCTGCTCGGCGCGGCGGTGCCGCTGGCCGACCGGGACGGCGTGCTGCTCACCGGCGCGCTGTCCGCACGCACCCATCCGTGGCTGACCGAGCACCGGGTCGACGGGGTGGCTCTGGTGCCCGGCACCGCGCTGCTCGACATCGCGCTGCACGCGGGAGCCGCCGCGGGCTGCCCGGCGGTGGCCGAGCTGACCCTCGGTGCGCCCTTGGTGCTGCCCGACGACGGGGTCGTGCGGGTGCAGGTCGTGGTGGGCGGTCCGGCCGCCGACGGCACGCGGCCGGTGGACGTGTTCGCCCGCGCCGACGAGCCGTCGTGGACGGCCGTGGCGACCGGGCGGGTGTCGCCGGAGGCAGCCCCGGTGCCCGCCTGGACCGAGTGGCCGCCGGACGCCGAGGAAGTCGACCTGTCCGGGGCCTACGACCGGCTCGCCGACCACGGCTATGCCTACGGGCCCGCGTTCCGCGGGCTGCGCGGCGTCCGGCGCGACGGTGGGACCTTGTACGCCGAGGTGTCGTCCGATGCCGACACGGGCGCGCACGTCCTCCCGCCCGTTCTGCTGGACGCGGCCTTGCACCCGCTGCTGCCTGGAGTCGTCGGTGCGGACGTCGCGGCGCGCGTCCCCTTCACGTGGACCGATGTGTCCGTCCGCCCGACGTCCGCCCGGTCCGCCGCGCTGCGCGTGCGCCTCACCCCGGCCGGACAGGACGCCTTCGCCCTGCTGGTGGCGGACGACAACGGTATTCCGGTCGCTGCGGCGACACTCGCGTTGCGGCCGAAAGCCGCTACCGCAGTCGGTTTGCACCGACTGCGTTGGCGGCCCGCGGGGCCCCCGACCGGTGAACGCGCCGACACCGTGGTCCGACTGGTGGGTCCGGGTACGCCGGGGGAGCGGACGGCCGACGCCCTGGCCGTGGTGCAGGACTGGCTGGCCCGGTCGTCGGGCGTGCTGGCCGTGGTCACGCGCGGTGCGGTGGCCGCAGGGGCGGAGGACGTGCCGGACTTGGCGAACGCGGGCGTGTGGGGCTTGGTGCGCAGCGCCCAGACCGAGCACCCCGGTCGGTTCGCGCTGGTCGACCTGGAGCCCGACAGCGACCTGTCCGACGACGAGGTCGCCGCGCTCGTCGCGGCCGGCGGCCAGCTGGCCGTGCGCGGCGGGACACCGCTCGCCCCGGTCCTGGTCCGTGACACCCCGACGGTGGATGGCGAATCTCGCGTCGGTGGCACCGTGCCGTCCGGCGATCCGTCCCGCGTCAACGGCACCCCGCCGCCGGATGGCTCGTCTCGCGTCGACGGCACCCCGGCGCCCGCCGACCCGTGGACCGGCGGGACGGTGCTGATCACCGGCGGGACCGGTGCGCTCGGCGCGGTGCTCGCCCGGCACCTGGTCACCGTGCACGGAGCCCGCGACCTGCTGCTCACCAGCAGGCGGGGATCCGCCGCACCGGGCGCCGACCGCCTGCGCGACGAGTTGACCGCCCTCGGCGCGCGGGTGGCGGTGGAGGCGTGCGACGCCGCCGACCGTGCCGCGCTGGCCGCCCTGCTCGACCGCCACCCGGTGCACGCGGTCGTGCACGCGGCGGGTGTGCTGGACGACGGTGCGATCACCGGCCTCACCCCGGACCGGCTCGCCACCGTGCTCCGGGCGAAGGCGGACGCCGCGTGGCACCTGCACGAACTCGCCGGTGACGTCGCCGCGTTCGTGCTCTACTCGTCGGTCGCCGGCCTGCTCGGCACGGCGGGTCAGGCCAACTACGCCGCCGGCAACGCGTTCCTCGACGCGCTCGCCGCGCACCGGGCCGCCCACGGCCTGCCCGCGACCTCGCTGGCGTGGGGCGTGTGGGACCAGCCCGGCACGATGGCCGGGCACCTCACCGACGCCGACCGGACCAGGCTGCGCCGCGTCGGGCTGGTGCCGCTGACCGAGGACCGCGCCATGGCGCTGTTCGACGCCGCCGTCGCCGGTCCCGACCCGCTGGCCGTGCTCACCCGGTTCGACACCGCCGCGGCCGACCCGCACCCCCTGCTGGCGGCACTGGCCCCCGCCCGTCGCGAACCGGTGCGGGCGGTGCCGGCCGGGCCGGACCCGGAGAGCCTGGCGGCGCTCCCGCCCGCCCGCCGCAGGCAGGTCCTGGTGGACCTGGTGCGCGGCGAGGTGGCGGCGGTGCTCGGGCATCCCGACCCGGCCGGCATCGCCGAGGACGCGGCGTTCGGCGGGCTCGGGTTCGACTCGCTGACGGCGGTCGAGCTGCGCAACCGGCTGGGCGCGGCCACCGGGCAGCGCCTGCCCACCTCGCTGGTGTTCGACCACCGGACCGCCGGCGCGGTCGCCGACCTCCTGGTGGCCGGCCTGCCCGCCCCGCCCCCGCCCGCGCAGGCCGAGCTGACCCGGCTGGAGCAGGCCGTGCGGGCGGTGCTCGCCGACGGGGCCGACCCGGTGGAGCTCGGCGCGCGGCTGCGCGGCCTGCTCGACCTCACCGACGCCGCGACCGCGCAGCCGCGCGACGCGCTGGACACCGCGTCCGACGACGAGCTGTTCGCCCTCGTCGACGGCTTCGGCGGACCGGCATGACCGACCAGGCACCAGTGGCACGAAGGAAAGCGGGAACGGTGGCAGACGAGGACAAGCTCCGCGACTACCTGAAGCGCGCCGTCGCCGAGGCCAAGGACGCACGGGACCGGCTGCGCGAGGTCCAGGACAGCCGGCACGAGCCGATCGCGATCGTCGGTATGGGGTGTCGTTTTCCGGGTGGTGTGGGGTCGCCGGAGGATTTGTGGCGGTTGGTGTCGGGTGGTGTGGATGCGGTGGGTCCGTTTCCGGTTGATCGTGGTTGGGATGTGGAGGGGTTGTTCGATCCGGATCCGGATCGGGTGGGTCACAGTTACACGCGTTCCGGTGGTTTCCTGGATGACGTAGCCGACTTCGACGCCGGGTTGTTCGGGATGTCGCCACGGGAGGCGTTGGCCACCGACCCGCAGCAACGCCTGCTGCTGCACACCGCGTGGGAAGCGCTGGAGTACGCGGGAATCCGCCCGGACGGGCTGCGCGACCGCCGCGTCGGTGTCTACACCGGACTGATGTACAGCGACTACGGCAGCCGCCCGTCACCCGGCGAGTTCGAGGGCTACCTGTACAGCGGCAGCGCGGGCAGCGTCGCCGCCGGTCGACTCGCGTACGTGTTCGGCCTGGTCGGGCCGGCGGTCGCGGTGGACACCGCCTGCTCGTCGTCGCTGGTGGCCATGCACCTGGCGATGACGGCGCTGCGGCGCGGCGAGTGCGACCTGGCGTTGGCGGGCGGCGCCGCGGTGATGGCCACCCCCATGCCGTTCCTCGAGTTCTCGCGGCAGCGCGGGTTGTCGCCGGACGGGCGGTGCAAGGCGTTCGGGGCGGGTGCGGACGGCACCGGCTGGGCCGAAGGCGTCGGCCTGCTCGTCCTCGCCAGGCTGTCCGACGCACTGCGCTCGGGTCACCGGGTGTTGGCGGTGCTGCGTGGTTCGGCGGTGAACTCCGATGGCGCGTCCAACGGCCTGACGGCTCCGAACGGCCCGTCCCAGGAGGCGGTGATCCGGGCCGCGTTGGCGGATGCCAGGCTGGAACCGTCCGATGTGGACGCTGTGGAAGGTCACGGTACGGGTACGGCGTTGGGTGATCCGATCGAGGCGAATGCGTTGATCTCTGCTTATGGGCGGGATCGTGATCGTCCGTTGTGGCTGGGTTCGTTGAAGTCGAACATCGGTCACGCGCAGGCGGCTGCGGGGGTGGGCGGGATCATCAAGGTGGTGCAGGCGTTGCGGCACGGTGTGCTGCCCCGGACGCTGCACGCCGAGGAGCCCAGCCCGCACGTGGACTGGGACGGCAGTCCGGTGCGGCTGTTGACGGAGGCACGTCCGTGGCCGGCGGGCGACCGTCCGCGCCGGGCCGGGGTCTCGTCGTTCGGCTTCGGCGGCACCAACGCGCACGTGATCGTGGAGGAGTTCCAGCCCGAACCCGCCCCGGCCGCCGCCGCCCCGCCGGCGCTGCCCTGGCTGGTGTCCGCCGGCAGCCCAGCCGCCTTGCGCGACCAGGCAACCCGGCTGCTGGCCGCGGTGGACGCGCACGACCCCGCCGACGTCGCCCGCACCCTGGCCACCGGCCGGGCCGTGCTCGCCACGTCGGCGGTCGTCGCGGGCCGGGACAGGGCGGAACTCGTCGCGGGCCTGCGGGCCATCGCCGACGGCGGGCCGGTCCTCACCCGTGTTCCCGGCCGCACCGGGTTCCTGTTCCCGGGCCAGGGCGCGCAGCGGGCGGGCATGGGTGTCGCGCTGGCCGCGGAGTTCCCCGCCTTCGGCGAGGCGTACCTCGGCTTGCTGGACCGCTTCGAGGGTGTGCGTGAGGCCGTCGAGTCCGGGGTCGGACTGGACGGCACGGGCTTCGCGCAGCCGGCGTTGTTCTCGTTGGGTGTGGCCTTGGCCGGGTTGGTGGGTTCGTGGGGTGTGCGACCGGACTTCCTGATCGGCCATTCGGTCGGTGAAGTCGCGGCGGCTCACGTCGCGGGCGTGTTGTCGCTGGACGACGCGGTGGTGCTGGTCTCGGCTCGTGCGCGCCTGATGCAGGCCTTGCCCGGTGGCGGGGTGATGGTCGCGGTGCGTGCGGCTGAAGGCGACGTGGTGCCGTTGCTGCGGCCGGGTGTCGAAGTCGCGGCGGTGAACGGTCCGCGATCAGTGGTGCTGTCGGGCGAGGAGGAGTCGGTCTCGGAGGTCGTCGACCGCCTGGTGGCGGACGGCGTGCGGGTGACGTGGCTGACGGTGTCGCACGCCTTCCACTCGGCGCGCATGGAGCCGGTGCTGGCCCGGTTCCGGGACGTGGTGGCGGGCCTGGACATCCGGTCGCCGAGTGTTCCGCTGGTGTCCACGGTGACCGGTGGGATCGCGTCGGACGAGGAACTCGCGGACCCGGACTACTGGGTCCGGCAGGTCAGGCGGACGGTCCGGTTCGGCGACGCCGTCCGCACCGCCGCCACCCAGAACGTGACCCGGTTCGTCGAACTCGGGCCGGCCGCGACCCTCACCACCCTGGTGGCGACCGCCGAACTGCCGGGCGATGTGGCGGCCGTTCCGCTGCTACGTCCGGACCGCGACGACGCCACCACCGTCGTCGCCGGTGTCGGCACCCTCGCCGCACGAGGCGCGGACGTCGACTGGGCGGCGTTCTTCGCGGGGGCCCGCACGGTGCCGCTGCCCACCTACCCGTTCCAGACCGAGCGGTACTGGATCGACCTCGTGCCCACCGCCGCCGACGCGCGCGATCTCGGCCTGACCGCCACCGGACACCCGGTGCTCGGTGCGGTCGTGCACACCGCGGAGGGCGGCGCGCTGCTCACCGGCCGGGTGTCCACCCGGTCCCACCCGTGGCTGGCCGACCACCGGGTGGGCGCGGCTGTCGTCGTCCCGGGCGCGGCCGTGCTGGACTGGGTGTTGCGCGCGGGCACGGAGGTGGGTGCGCCGAAGGTCCGCGACCTGACCCTCACCACACCGCTCGTGATCGGACCGTCCGGGCTGGAGGTCCAGGTCGAGGTGTCCGGCGACGGCGCGGTCGCCGTGCACGCCCGCGTGGACGCCACCGACACGTGGACCACGCACGCCACCGGGAACCTCGCCCCGTCCGGCCGCGCCGAGCCCGCCGGGCTGTCGGTGTGGCCGCCGGAGGGGGAACCGGTGGACGTGGCCGAGGTCTACCGACATGCCGCCGCCGCGGAGCTGGACTACGGGCCCGCGTTCCGCGGCCTGGTCCGCGCCTGGCGGTCGGCGGACGCACGGCACGCCGAGGTGGCGCTGCCCGACCGGCCGACCGGCACCGTGCTGGACCCCGTGCTGCTCGACGCGGTCCTGCACGTGCTGATCCCGGACGACCCGGAGCCGCGGGTGCCGTTCGCCTGGACGGGCGTCGAGGTCGTCGACCCGACCGCGACCCCGGCCCGCGCCCGCCTCACCCCGTCCCCGGACGGCACGGTCGCCCTGCTGCTCACCGACGCCGGGGGCAGGCCGGTGGCCACCGTCGACTCGCTCACCCTGCGCCCGCTCACCCGCCCGGGACCGGACGGCCTGCACGCCGTCGAGTGGCGGTCGGTGCCCGTGCCGGACCACCCGGCCGACGTCGAGGTCTTCACCGTCCCGACGGGCGAGGATCCCACCGACCGCGGGCCGGTCCGGGACACCCTGGCGCGGCTGAAGGAGCGGCTGGCCGACGACCGACCCGGCCCGCTGGTGGTGCTCACCCGTGGCGCGGTCGCCGTGGGCGGTCGACCGCCGACCGACCTGGCGCAGGCGCCCGTGTGGGGCCTGGTGCGCTCGGCGCAGGCGGAACACCCGGACCGGTTCGTGCTGGTGGACAGCGACGGCACGGTCGACACCCGGCTCGCGGCGGGTGCACGGCGGCCGGAGGTCGCGATTCGCGACGGCGCACTGCTCGTCCCGCGACTGGTGCGCGCGTCCGCCGCCCCCGCGACCCCACCCGTGTGGTCCGACGGCACGGTCCTGGTCACCGGCGCGACCGGCGCGCTCGGCGTGGCCCTCGTCCGGCACCTGGTCACCGCGCACGGCGCACGCGACCTCGTCCTGCTGGGCCGACGCGGTCCCGACGCACCCGGAGCGGCCGAGCTGACCGCCGAGCTGGCCGCGGCGGGTGCCCGGGTCCGGCTGCTGGCGGTGGACGTCGAGGACCGCGCCGCGCTGGCCTCGGTCGTCGCCGACGTTCCCGACCTGCGGGCGGTCGTGCACCTGGCGGGCGTCGCGGCGGACGGCGTGCTGACCGACCTCACCGCGGAACTGCTCGACCCGGTGCTCGGCCCGAAGGCCGACGCCGCCTGGCACCTGCACGAGCTGACCCGCGACCGCGACCTGACCGCGTTCGTGCTCTACTCCTCGCTCGCCGGCCTGCTCGGCACGGCGGGCCAGGCCAACTACGCCGCCGCCAACACCGCGCTGGACGCCCTCGCCGCGCACCGGGTGGCGGCCGGGCTGCCCGCCGTCTCGATCGCCTGGGGCCTGTGGGCCGAGGACAGCGCGTTCCGGGCAGGGCTCGGCACGACGGATCTCGCCCGCCTCGAACGCGTCGGCGTGCGCGCGCTGTCCACGGCGGAGGGCCTGGCGCTGTTCGACCGCGCCGTGGCCACGGCGGAACCGGTGCTGGCCGCCGCCCACCTGGACCGGACGGCCGCCGCGTCGCTCGGTGCCGCGACCCCGGCCCTGCTGCGCCCGGTGTCGGCCGCGCCGGTCACCCCACCGGCCGCGCCGAACCGGCTGGCGGGCCTCGGACCGGAGGAACGCGGTCGGGCGCTGCGCGACCTGGTGCGCACGGAGGTCGCCGCCGTGCTCGGGCATCCCGACCCGGCCGGCATCGCGGAGCGCAAACCGTTCCGCGACCTGGGGTTCGACTCGCTGACGGCGGTGGAGCTGCGCAACCGGGTGGCCGCCGCGACCGGTGTGCGGCTGCCCGCCACCGTGGTGTTCGACCACCCCGACCTCGCCGCACTCGCCGCCCACCTCGACCGCGAACTCGCGGGCGCCGCTCCCGCCGCCGAAGTGACGGCGGTGGCGACCACCGAGCCGATCGCGATCGTCGGTATGGGGTGTCGTTTTCCGGGTGGTGTGGGGTCGCCGGAGGATTTGTGGCGGTTGGTGTCGGGTGGTGTGGATGCGGTGGGTCCGTTTCCGGTTGATCGTGGTTGGGATGTGGAGGGGTTGTTCGATCCGGATCCGGATCGGGTGGGTCACAGTTACACGCGTTCCGGTGGTTTCCTGGATGACGTAGCCGACTTCGACGCCGGGTTGTTCGGGATGTCGCCACGGGAGGCGTTGGCCACCGACCCGCAGCAACGCCTGCTGCTGGAGACCACCTGGGAGGCGTTCGAGTCGGCGGGTATCGCCCCGGACTCCTTGCGCGGCAGCCGGACCGGCGTGTTCACCGGCGTGATGTACCACGACTACGGCAGCGGGACCGACCGGCTGCCCGACGGCGTGGAGGGCTACCTGGCGGCGGGCAACGCGGGCAGCGTCGCCTCCGGCCGGGTCGCCTACACCTTCGGCCTCACCGGTCCCGCGCTCACCGTCGACACCGCCTGCTCGTCGTCCCTGGTGGCCCTGCACCTGGCGGCCGCGGCGCTGCGGCGCGGCGAATGCGAGCTGGCCGTCGCCGGCGGCGCGGCCGTCATGGCGACCCCGACCGCGTTCGTGGAGTTCTCGCGGCAGCGCGGGTTGTCGCCGGACGGGCGGTGCAAGGCGTTCGGGGCGGGTGCGGACGGCACCGGCTGGGCCGAAGGCGTCGGCGTGCTCGTGGTGGAACGCCTGTCCGACGCGCGCCGCAACGGGCACCGCGTGCTCGCCGTCGTCCGGGGTTCCGCGATCAACTCCGACGGGGCGTCCAACGGTCTCACCGCGCCCAACGGTCCCGCGCAGGAAGCGGTGATCCGCGCCGCGTTGGCCGATGCGGGTCTACGACCGTCCGATGTGGACGCCGTGGAGGCGCACGGCACCGGAACCGCGTTGGGTGACCCCATCGAGGCGACGGCGCTGCTGTCCGCGTACGGCCAGGACCGGGACCGCCCGCTCTGGCTGGGTTCCTTGAAGTCGAACATCGGTCACACACAGGCCGCGGCGGGCGTGGGCGGGATCATCAAGGTGGTACAGGCGATGCGGCACAACATGTTGCCGCGGACCCTGCACGCCGACGAGCCGTCACCGCACGTCGACTGGGACAGTGGCGCGGTCAGCCTGCTGACCGGTGCGCGGGCCTGGGAACCGGGCGACCGTCCGCGCCGGGCAGGGGTGTCGTCGTTCGGCATCAGCGGCACCAACGCGCACGTGATCATCGAGGAGCCCGCCGAGCAGGCCGCGACCGCCGAGCAGGCCACTACCCGCGAGAGGACCGCACCGGCCGTGCTCCCGTTGGTGCTGCGCGCCGCCACGCCGACGGCCCTGAACGAACTGGCCGCCCGGATGGTCGAGCCGGCCGGCGACCCCGATGTCGAACCGCTCGACCTGGCCGCCTCATCGGCCACCGGACGAGCCGTTCTGCCGCACCGGGCCGTGGTGACCGGGGCCGACCGCGCGGCTCTCGTCGACGGACTGCGCGCTCTCGTCGACGGGCGCACACCGGTGGTCGAGCCGACTGCGGGTGGCACCGGGTACCTGTTCCCGGGCCAAGGTTCGCAGCGGACGGGTATGGGTGTCGCCCTGGCCGCGGAGTTCCCGGTCTTCGGTGAGGTGTACTTCGGCCTGTTGGACCGCTTCGACGGTGTGCGTGAGGCCGTCGAGTGCGGGGTCGGACTGGACGACACGGGCCGTGCGCAGCCTGGTCTGTTCGCGTTGGGCGTCGCGTTGGCGAGCTTGGTCGGCTCGTGGGGTGTGCGCCCCGACTTCGTGATCGGTCATTCGGTCGGCGAAGTCGCGGCGGCTCACGTCGCGGGCGTGTTGTCGTTGGACGACGCGGTGGCGTTGGTGTCGGCTCGTGCGCGGTTGATGCAGGCGTTGCCGGGCGGTGGCGCGATGGTCGCGGTGCGTGCGGGCGAGGCCGATGTGGCGCCGCTGTTGGTGGACGGAGTCGAGATCGCGGCGGTGAACGGGCCGCGGTCGGTGGTGCTGTCGGGGGAGGACGACGCGGTTTCGGCCGTGTCGGACCGGCTCGCGGCGGACGGGGTCCGCGTCACGAGGTTGGCCGTGTCACACGCCTTCCACTCGGCTCGGATGGAACCGATGCTGGCGGAGTTCCGTGATGTGGTGGCGGGCCTGGACATCCGGTCGCCGCACGTCCCACTGGTGTCCACGGTGACCGGCGAAGTCGTGACAGGGGAGGAACTCGCGGACCCGGAGTACTGGGTCCGGCAGGTCCGGCGGACGGTCCGGTTCGACGACGCCGTCCGCACCGCCGCGACGAGCGGCACCGGCCGGTTCGTGGAACTGGGCCCGGACGCCGTGCTGGCCTCGCTCGTGGGGCACTCGGTCGACGTGCCGGCGGTCGCGCTGCTGCGCCGTGACCGGTCCGAGCCGGAGACCCTGGTGTCGGCGTTGGGCACCGCGCACGCCCTGGGCGTCGACGTCGACTGGTCCGCGTACTTCGCGGGCAGCGGAGCCCGCACCACCCCGTTGCCCACCTACCCCTTCCAGCACGAGCGGTACTGGCTGGCCGCCGACACCGGCCGGACCGACCGGAACCCGCTCGGCACCCCGGTGGTCCTCGCCGACGGCAGCGTGCTGCTCGCCGGAGAGCTGTCCACTGACGCCCACCCGTGGCTGGAACGGCACACCGTGCACGGCGTGCCCGTGCTGTCCGGGGCGGCGGTGGTCGGGCTCGCGCTGCGCGCGGGCGAGGCGGTGGGGGCGCCGGTACTGGCCGGACTGGACCTGGCGGACCCGCTGGCCGTGCCCACCCGGGGCGCGATCTCCTACCAGGTCAAGGTCGGCGTTCCCGACGACGGCGGCGACCGGCAGGTCACGGCGCACGCCCGCGTCCGGGCTGACGGCCCGTGGACCGGGATCGCGTCGGGCGTGCTCACCGGCGCGAGCGCACCGCCACCGCCGTCCGCGGGCGCCGGCGTGCCGCTCCCGTCCGAGGTGCCCCCCGAACTGCCCCCGGTCGCGGTCGACGGGGTGCTCCCGCGTTCCGACGACGCCGGCTGGTTCGCCCACTGGCGCGGTGTGCGCAGGTTCCCCGGCGGTGTCCCGGAACGCGCTGTGGTCACCGGGACGTCCGTGTCGCTCCTGGACGCCGAGGGCGCGGTGGTGCTCGCGGTGGACGAGGCCCGGTCGGTACCGGTGGCCGCCGACCGGATCACGCCCGATCCGGGTGACGCCCTGTTCGCCCTGCGCTGGGTGGAGACCGCGACCGCGCCGGCGACCTGGGGCCCCGACGACCCGGCCGCGAACGCCGTGCTGCTGAGGCCGGACCCGGACTCCGTCGACCGGGTGCTGGCCGAGTGGACGGCACAGCCGGGTGCCGCCGGCGTGCGGCTCGTCGTCGCGGACGCCCCGGCGGGTGCGGTCCGGGAGTGGCAGGCCCGCAACCCGGGCCGGATCACCCTGCTGCACACCGACGGCGCGACCCCGCCGCCCGGCCTCCCGACCCGCGACGAACCCGTTGCCGCGTGGCGGGACGGGGTGCTCACCGTGCCGCGGCTGACCCCCGCCGTACCCGGCCCGGTGCCGGTGCTCGCGGGACCGGTCCTGGTGTCCGGCCCCGAGTGGCTGACCCGGCACCTGGCCGGGCGTCCCGGCGTGACCCGGTCGCTGGTGGCCGGTCCGGTGCCGGGCGACTTGCCGGGTGAGGTGGCCGCGGTCCCGCTGGACCCGTCCGCCCTCGCCGGGCAGGAGGTGGCGGCGGTGGTGCTCGCCGACGCGGGCGCCGACCTCGTCCACGCGCTGGCCGAGGTCGCCGGGGACGCGCTGTTCGTGCTGTTCACCGACATCGGCGCGGTGCACCCGACCCCGGACGACGAAGCCACCGCGCTGATCGCGTTCGCCGAAGCACGGCGGGCGGCGGGCGGGCGCGCCACCGTGATCGCCTGGGGTCGTCCCGACGACGTGGTCGGCCCGGTCGACCCCGCCACGGCGGCTTTGTTGCTCGACGCCGCGCTGGGGGTGGACGAGACGCTGGTCGTCGCGGGCCCGGTGCGTGCCGCAGCCGTCCGTGCCGAAGGCGTGCCCGCCCTGTTCCGCGAACTCGTGCCGCCGGCCGCCACGCCGCCGCCCGCGCGGCTCGACCTGGACGGGTTGGCCGGCGACGCCCGTGAACGCGCCGTGCTGGACGCGGTACGCACCCAGGCCGCCGCCGTCCTCGGTCACGGCGACCCTTCGGCGATCAGCCTCTACCGGGCGTTCCACGACGCCGGGTTCGACTCGATGACGGCGGTCGAGTTCCGCGACCGGCTCGGCGCGGCGCTCGGCGTCGCGCTGCCCGCGACCGCGGTGTTCGACCACGCCACCCCCGCCGCGCTCACCCGGTTCGTGCTGGACCGGCTGGACGCGGCGACCGGCCCGCTGGCGCACCTGGCGGAGCTGGAGAACGCGGTCGCCGGCAGCCGGCTCGACGGCGCGCGCGCCGACACCCTGGCGCGGCGGCTGCGCGACCTGCTCGCCGTGCTGGAACCCGACCGCACCGCCGTGGACGAGGAGATCGCGGCGGCGTCCGTCACCGAGATCTTCGACCTGATCGACAACGAGTTCGGCAGTGTCGCCGACTGACCGACCAGCCCGACCGACCGGCCCGACCGGCCGACCAACCGACGGACAGACCAGCCAGCCAGACCGACCGACGCACCGACCAGCCCGACCGACCAGCAAGGAGACGCGCCATGGCCGAACAGCCGACCGCCGCGCCGAGCGACCAGGCCAAGCTGGTCGAGTACCTCAAGCGGGTCACCTCCGACCTGCGCCGGGCCCGCAGCCGGGTGGCCGAACTGGAGGCGTCCCGCGATGCCGACCCGATCGTCATCGTCGGCATGTCCGCCCGCTACCCCGGTGCGGCCGACGCCGACGGGCTGTGGCGGGTGGCGGTGGACGGGCGCGACACCATCGGCCCGTTCCCGGACGACCGGGGCTGGGACCTCGACGCGCTCTACGACCCCGATCCCGCCGCGCTGGGCAAGTTCTACATCCGCGAAGCCGGGTTCCTGGAGACGGCGGGCGAGTTCGACGCCGCGTTCTTCGGCATCTCACCCCGCGAGGCGCTGAGCATGGACCCCCAGCAGCGGGTCCTGCTGGAGACCGCGTGGGAGGCGATCGAGCACGCGGGCATCGACGCCGGGACGCTGCGCGGCAGCCGCACCGGCGTGTACGCCGGGCTGGTCGAGCAGAGCTACCTGGACCTGGACAGCCCGCCGGAGTTCGAGGGCTACCAGATGACCGGCAAGCTCAGCTCGATGGCGTCCGGCCGGATCTCCTACACCCTCGGTCTGGAGGGCCCCTCGGTGTCGATCGACACCGCCTGCTCGTCCGGGCTGGTCGCGCTGCACCTCGCGGCACAGGCGCTGCGGGCCGGGGAGTGCGACCTCGCGCTCGCGGGCGCGGCCTACATCGCCGCGCACCCCGGCGGCTACATCGACGGGGCGCGGCAGCGCGGCCTGGCCGCCGACGGCCGGTGCAAGCCGTTCTCGGCGGCCGCCGACGGCATCGGGTGGTCCGAGGGCGGGGGAGTGCTCGTCGTGGAACGGCTGTCCGACGCCCGCCGCAACGGCCACCGCGTGCTGGCGGTGGTGCGCGGCAGCGCGGTGAACTCCGACGGCGCGTCCAACGGGCTCACCGCGCCGAACGGACCGTCCCAGGAACGGGCCATCCGCGCCGCCCTGGCCGACGCCGGACTGCGACCGTCCGAAGTGGACGCGGTGGAGGCGCACGGCACCGGCACCCGGCTCGGCGACCCCATCGAGGCGCAGGCGCTGCTGGCCACCTACGGCCAGGGCCGCCCGGCGGGCCGGCCGCTGCTGCTCGGTTCGCTCAAGTCGAACATCGGCCACGCCCAGGCGGCGGCCGGTATCGCGGGACTGGTCAAGATGGTGCAGGCGATCCGGCACGCCCACCTGCCGCGCACCCTGCACCTGGACGAGCCCAGCCCGTTCGTGGACTGGTCGTCCGGCGACATCGCGCTGCTCGCCGAGGCCCGCGACTGGCCCGAGACCGGTGCGCCGCGCCGGGGTGCGGTGTCGGCGTTCGGGGCCAGCGGCACCAACGCCCACGTCATCCTGGAGCAGGCACCGCCGGAGGCCGACGCCGTCCCGGTGGGCCGCGCCACCCCCGCCGTCGTCGGAACGGCGCCGGCCGGCGGTGCGGGGCCCGCCTTGACCGATGCGGGGCGGCCACTGTCCGATGTGGACTCCGGTCGGGCGGTTCGTCCCGCACCCGCCGCCGTGCCGTGGGTGCTGTCCGGTCGCAGCCCGGCCGCGTTGCGCGCCCAGGCCGCACGGCTGGCCGAGGCCCTGTCCGCCGATGCCGACCCGTACGACGTGGCGCACTCGCTGGCGACCACGCGCGCCGCGCTCGACCACCGCGCGGTCGTGGTCGGCTCCGACCGGGCCGCGCTGGTCGCCGGGCTGGCCGCCGTCGCGGAAGGCGAGGACAGCGCGTCGGTCGTGCGCGGGACGGCCGGCGAGGTCGGCCGGACCGTGTTCGTCTTCCCCGGCCAGGGCAGCCAGTGGGCCGACATGGCGGTGCCGCTGCTGGACAGCGCGCCCGAGTTCGCCGAGCAGATCGCCGCCTGCGCCAAGGCGCTGGAGCCGTTCGTCGACTTCTCCCTGGAGGACGTCCTGCGCGGTCGGGAAGGCGCGCCCGCGCTGGACCGGCTCGACGTGGTCCAGCCCGTCCTGTTCGCGGTCATGGTGTCGCTGGCCGCCCTGTGGCAGGCCCGCGGCGTGCGGCCGGACGCCGTCGTCGGCCACTCGCAAGGCGAGGTCGCCGCCGCCTACGTCGCGGGCGCGCTCTCGCTGGAGGACGCCGCCCGGGTCGTCGCGCTGCGCAGCCGGATCGCGTGCGAGCTGCAGGGCGTCGGCGGTATGGGTGCGGTCGCGCTGCCGCGCGCCGAGGTGACCGCACGGCTCGCCGCGTGGCCGGGGCAGCTGTCGGTGACCGTGGAGAACGGGCCCAACGCGGTGCTCGTCGGCGGCGATCGCGACGCCCTGGACGAGTTCCTGGCCGGGTGCAAGGCGGAAGGCGTGCGGGTCAAGCGGTTCGACACCGACTTCGCGTCGCACTCGCCGCAGGTGGAACTGGTGCGCGACGAGCTGTTGGCCGCGTTCGCGCCGATCGAGCCCCGCACCGGGACCGTGCCGTTCTTCTCCACCGTCACCGCGGACTGGGTCGACACCGCGGGGCTCGACGCCGACTACTGGTACCGCAACCTGCGCGGCACGGTCGAGTTCGCCCGTTCGGTCACCGCGCTCGCCGACGCGGGCTACGGCGTGTTCGTGGAGGTCAGCCCGCACCCGGTGCTCCAGGTCTCGGTGCAGGAGCTGGTCGGCGACGAGGCCGTGCTCACCGGGACGCTGCGCCGCGACGAGGGCGGGCCGGAGACGTTCCTGCGGGCGCTCGGGCTGCTGCACTGCCGCGGGGTGCGGATCGACTGGCCGGCGGCGTTCCCCGGCGCTCGCCGGGTCGAGCTGCCCACCTACGCCTTCCAGCGCGAGCGGTTCTGGCACGTCGCCGGCTCCGACACGCTCGACACCGCCGCCCTCGGCCTCACCGCGGCCGGGCACCCGCTGCTCGGGGCGGTCGTGCACCTCGCGGGCACGGACGAGGCACTGTTCACCAGCCGGGTGTCCGCCCGCACCGCGCCCTGGGCGACGGCCGATGCCGAGGGCACGGTCGTGCTCCCGTCGGCGGCGCTGCTGGAGGTGGTGCTGCGCGCCGGTGACGAGGTCGCCTGCCCGGCGGTGGCCGAACTGCGGGTCGACGCCCCGATCGCCCTGCCCGCCAAGGGCGGGCTGCACCTCCAGGTCCGGGTCGGACCGCCGGACCACGACGGCTCGCGCCCGGTGTCCGTCCACACCCGGCCGGAGGACGGCGACCAGCTGTGGAGCGCCGCCGCCACCGGCACGCTCGTCCCGCGCGGCGTCCGGCCCGAGCCGGGCGACCAGCCGGCCGACGACGCCACGCAGGTCGACGCCGAACTGGCCGAGGCGCACCGCCCGGACGGGTACGCGCTGCACCCGGCGCTGCTCGACAGCGTCGTCCAGGCCGCCGCCGGACCGCACGCGCACGTGACCACTTGGCGCGAGGCCAGGGTGCACGCGGTCGGCGCGGTCGCGGTGCACGCCACCCTCGTCCGGCACGGCGACGGCCTGCGGCTGCGCGCCGTCGACCGGGCGGGTCAGCCGGTGGTGTCGGCCGACCTCGTCGTCGGCCCGGCCGCGACCCCGCCGGGCCGCGACCACGAAGCCCTGCTGCGCACCGAGTGGACGCCGATCCGGCTGCCCGCCGCGGTCGCCGGGCTCGGGCAGGAGGTCCTGGTGGTCCCGCTGGCCACCGAGCCCGGCGAGGACGTCCCCGCCGCGCTGCACCGGCTCACCGGCACCGTGCTGACCCTCGCCCACCGCCACCTCGCCGACGACCGGGCCGACGCCCCGCTGGTGTTCCGGACCACCGGCGCGGTGTCGGTCGCGGGGGAGCCGGTCACCGACCCGGCCGCCGCCGCCGTGTGGGGCCAGGTGCGGTCCGCCCAGTCGGAGAACCCCGGCCGGTTCGTGCTGCTCGACGCCGGCACCGACGACCCGGTCGCCGCCGTCGTCGCCTCCGGGGAGGCCCAGGTCGCGGTGCGCGGCGACCGGGTGCTGACACCCCGGCTGCGGCGCGTGCCGCGTGGCCCGGCCCACCGGTTCGACCCGACCGGCACGGTGCTGGTCACCGGCGGCACCGGCACGCTCGGCGCGCTGTTCGCCCGCCACCTCGTCACCCGGCACGGCGTCCGGCACCTGCTGCTGGCCGGACGGCGGGGGCCGTCCGCGCCCGGCGTGGCCGAACTGCGCGCCGAACTGGCCGCGCTCGGCGCGGAGGTGACCGTCGCCGCGTGCGACCTGACCGACCGCGCCGCGGTCGCCGAACTGGTCGCGAGCGTGCCCCCGGAACGCCCGCTGCGCGCCGTGCTGCACGCGGCCGGCGTCATCGACGACGGGCTCATCGCCGGCACCGACCACGGGCGGCTGGCGGGTGTCCTGCGGCCCAAGGCGGACGCCGCCTGGCACCTGCACGAGCTGACCCGCGACCACGACCTGACGGCGTTCGTGCTGTTCTCCTCGCTGGCGGGCGTCATCGGCGGCGCGGGCCAGTCCAGCTACGCCGCCGCCAACACCTTCCTCGACGGGCTCGCCGAGCACCGCGCGGCGGCCGGGCTGCCCGCGACCTCCGTCGCGTGGGGCCTGTGGGCCGCCACCGTGGCGGGCGGCGACCTCGGCGCGGCCGACGTGGACCGCATCGCCCGCGCCGGCTACCCGCCCATCGCGTCCGACACCGGCCCGGCGCTGCTGGACCTGGCCGTCGGCACCGGCCTGCCCGCGCTCACCGCGGCACCGCTGGACACCGCCGCGCTGCGCGCCCAGCCCCGCCAGGTGCCGCCCGTGCTGACCGCCCTGGTGCGGGTGCCGTCCCGCCCGACCGCCCGCAACAGCGCGGTCACCGTCGACTCGCTCGCGGCCGACCTGGCCGGGCTGGACGAGGCGGCCCGCCGGGACCGGCTGCTCGCCCTGCTGCGCGGCGAGGTGGGCGGCGTGCTGGGCCACGCCGACCCGGACGTGATCGGCGGGCACGAGCGCTTCGCCGACCTCGGCTTCGACTCCCTCACCGGCGTCGAACTGCGCAACCGGCTCGCCGAGCTCACCGGGCTGAGGCTGCCCACCACGCTGGTGTTCGACCACCCGACGCTCGCCGCGCTGGCCGATCACCTGCTCGGCGCGCTGCTCGGCGCCCCGACCGCCGAGGAGGGCTCGGACCTCGCCGCCGCGCTGGCCGCCGACATCGGGCTCGACCCGGACATCCGGCCCGCCGCGGAGGTCGTGCCGGTGGCCGCCGACCCGGCGGAGGTCCTGCTCACCGGGGCCACCGGCTTCCTCGGCGCGTACCTGCTGCGCGACCTGCTCAGGACCACCCGGGCCCACGTGCACTGCCTGGTCCGCGCCGCCGACGAGCCCACCGCCCGCGCCCGGCTCGACGCCACCCTGGACTGGTACGGCATCGGCGCCGAGGTCGACCGGTCCAGGATCACCGTCCTGCCCGGCGACCTCGCGGCCGCGTCCCTGGGCCTGCACCCGGACCGGTTCGACGCGCTGGCGCGGGTGGTCGACGCCGTCTACCACCCGGCCGCCGAGGTCAACTGGGTCCGGCCGTACGCGGCCGTGCGCGGTGCGAACGTGCTGGCGGTGAAGGAACTCCTGCGGCTGGCCGCCCGGCACCGCACCGTGCCGCTGCACCACGTCTCCACCCTGGGCGTGTTCCTCGACGGCGCGTCCGACGCCGGTGGCCGGGGGATCGCGGTGGGCGACCCGACCGGTCCCGGCACGGCCCTGCCCACCGGCTACACGCAGAGCAAGTGGGTCGCCGAACAGGTCGTGGACCTGGCGCGGGAACGCGGCCTGCCGGTGTCGGTCTACCGGATCGACCTCATCGCGGGCGACCGGCACACCGGCGCGTGCCAGACCCGGGACTTCGTCTGGCTCAGCCTCAAGGGGATGCTCCAGGCCGGTGCGGCACCGGCGGAGCCCGCCGTCGACTTCCGGTTGATGCCGGTCGACTACGCCAGCGCGGCGATCCTGCACATCTCCCGCACCGAGCACTCCCGGACGTTCCACGTCAGCGGCCACACCACGTTCCCGCTGGCCGACATGCTCGCCGAACTGAGGCGACGGGGCCACCGCCTGGACCCGCTCGACGCCGAGGCGTTCCGCGCCCGGATCCTGTCCGACCAGACCAACGCCCTGGTGCCGCTGCTGGACGCCTTCGACGTCATGTCCGCCGCACCGGCCGCGTTCTACCCCCCGATCGACGACAAGGAGACGACAGCCGCCCTGGCGGGCACCGACATCACCTGCCCACCCGCGACCCCGTCCCACTTCGTCCGCCACGTCGACTTCTTCACCGACCGCGGTTACTTCCCCCGACCGAAGTCGTGAGCCGGACCGGGGGCGCGTGCGGCGTGCACCGCACGCGCCCCGGTGCGACGCGCCGGACGTTGGGCGAAGGGCGACGGGGCCTTCACTGCGGCTGACCTGAAGCAAACGTTGCGATTGGTGTCGACTTCACGTCGTGCCTGCTGGAAGGCTCAGCCAAGGATCACTGCCACTCCTCGGGTTCCGCGCCCGCGCCCCCGATCCACTCCAAGCACTCCCTCACCCCGGCGCAGTACTCGGAACTCATCCGATCATCCGCCTGTGGCTCGCCATCGGCCTTTTTGACAGTCTCCGCAATGGCTTTCATGTCCGGCGGCTGGGATCCCGATCGGCCGGTGATCGGATTCTTCGTGTCGCCGTCCATCACCCACGCGATGGCAGCTTTGACACCCTCGATTCTCTTCGTTTCCCGGGTCCAGTACTGGATCTTCTCGGCGAACTCCCGGACCTGTCCCGGTCCGGGGCCGTTGTTTCTCATCACGCCTCCATTGCTGTCGTATGATCCGAATCTGGAACCCTGCTACCTCGTCGACCCGCACGAACCGGTCAGGACGTGGCAGGGCCGCGGCGGGACAGACCCATCCCGGTCGAGAGCGCCGTCGACATCCCGTTCCGGGTAGGGCGCCCAAGGCGCCGCCCGTGCGCCGGCAGGCGGCCGAGTTCGAGCCAGGCGTCCACCACCCCGGCGGCTCCGGCGACCGGCAACGCGGGAGCGTCCGGGGGACCAGCCCGATGAGCAGGCGTGACAGGCCCTGGTAGCCGGATGCGCTCATGGGGCGACAGCCTGCCGGCCGTTGTCTCCTGGCGCTTTTGGCGGTCCGGTCCCGGAGTGTCTGGGAAGCTGGCGAGATGCGGAACCGTTCGAGCAACAAGACCACGCGGGGGCGGTGGGCCGCGGTCGCCGGAGTGGGGCAGGCCCAGTGGTTCTTCGGCAACGTCTACGAGGCCGTGGTGGACATGCCGCAACTCCTCGCGGACGCGCAACCCGACCGGAAGCCCGGACTCCTCGGCGCGGGAAGTCCGCTCCGCTACTACCTGCCGGTCGCGCCGGTAACCCTGGTGGCCACCGCGGCCGCGCTGGTCGGCAGCCGGCGATCCGGTGGTGACCGAGGTGCGATCGCCACGGCTGCGGCGGGCACGGCGTCGGCGGTGGCGCTGACCGCCTATCTCGCGAGAACGGTCAACCTGCGACTGTTGCGCGGCGGAAAGCCGCTGGACGCGATCGAGCGCCGCAACCTGGTCAGGACCTGGCACCGCGGCAACCTGGTGCGTCTGACGGCCCTCACCGCCGCCGCGTGGGGACTGCGGGCAGCCCGAACGGAAGACTCCGCTGTCGACGGCTGAGGGCGCAGCACCGGCCACGCCGGCACCGGGGCGTGGCTCCCGAGGCGAGAAGTGACCGGGTGACTTCCGCGCGTGCGAAGGAGCGACGGACCATGGGGGTGGAGTTCGGTCTGCTGGGCGAGGTGACCGCGCGCGTCGACGGGCGGGCGGTGGACCTCGGGCCGGTCAGGCAGCGCTGCGTGCTGGCGGCGTTGGCGGTGGACGTCGGCCGCGTGGTGTCGGTGGACCGCCTGGTGGAACGGGTGTGGGCGCCTGCCGTGCCGCGCCGGGGAGCGGCGACGCTGCACAGCTACGTCTCCCGGCTGCGTCGGGTGCTCGCGGTCGCGGACACGGTGGACATCGTCCACCGGTCGGGCGGCTACGCCCTGGTCGTGGACCAGCCCGAACCGGCGGTGGACCTGCACCGGTTCCGCGACCTGTGCGCCCGCAGCGGTGCCGACGACGTGGCGCTGCTGACCGAGGCGCTGGGACTGTGGCGCGGCGAGCCGTTGACCGGCCTGACCGGCGAGTGGGCGGAGGCCGAACGCGTCCGGTTGCGGCAGGAGCAGCTGTCCGCCGAGCACGACCTGGTCGACGCCAGGCTGCGCGCGGGCGAGGGCGGGGAGCTGGTGGTGGAGCTGTCCGCGCGGACCGCGCGGTACCCGTCGGACGAGCGGGTGGCCGGCCAGTACCTGCTGGCGCTGCACCGGGCCGGGCGGTCGGCGGACGCCCTGGAGCACTACGAGCGGCTCCGTGAACGGCTGGCGGAGCAGTTGGGCACCGACCCCGGTGCGCCGCTGCGCGAGCTGCACCGACGGATCGTGGCCGCCGACCCCGCCCTGTCCGGCCCCACCCCGTCCGATCCCACCTGGCCTGGCCCGCCCGGCGGACGGGCGGCCGAGCCGGTGGCGGTACCCCGGCAGTTGCCCGCGGCGCCCCAGCACTTCACCGGTCGCGACCGCGAACTCGCCGCCCTCACGACCGCCTTGGACGACGCGGCGGCCGGGCGCACGGTGGTGATCTCCGCGATCGCCGGCACCGGCGGCATCGGCAAGACGTGGCTGGCCCTGCACTGGGCGCACCGGCACGCCGACCGCTTCCCCGACGGCCAGCTGTTCGTCGACCTGCGCGGGTTCAGCCCCGACAGCGCGCCGATGGACCCGGCGGTGGTGGTGCGCGGGTTCCTGCACGCCCTGGGCGTGGAGCCGGCCCGGCTGCCCGTCGACGCGCACGCCCAGACCGCCCTGTTCCGCAGCCTGGTGGCGGACAAGCGGGTGCTGATCGTGGCCGACAACGCCGCCGACGCCGGCCAGGTCGGTCCGCTGCTGCCCGGTGGGGCCTCGTGCACCGTGCTGGTCACCAGCCGCAGCCGGCTGGCCGGCCTGACAGCCGGGCACGGCGCCCACCACGTGCCCCTGGACGTGCTGTCCGACGACGAGGCCCGCGCCCTGCTGAGCGCCCGCCTGGGCGCCGGACGCGTCCGGGCCGAGCCCGCCGCGGTGGCGGAACTGATCCGCCTGTGCGGCGGGTTCCCGCTGGCCCTGGGCATCGTCGCGGCCCGCGCCCACACCCGGCTCGACCAACCCATGGCCACCCTGGCGGAGGAACTGCGCGACCTGGGCCTCGGCGCGCTGGACGACGACGACCCCACCGCCAGCCTGCCCGCGGTCCTGTCCTGGTCCTACCGCGCCCTGCCACCCGACCAGGCCACCGCGTTCGCCCTGCTGGGCATGGCGACCGGACCCGACATCGACCTGCCCGCGGTCGCCGGCCTCACCGGCCTGTCCCCCAGGGAGACCATGACGGTGCTGCGCGGACTGGAACAAGCCTCGCTGCTCACCCGGGACAACCGCGGCCGGTACCACATGCACGACCTGATCCGCTCCTACGCCACCACCACCGCCCGCCGTGAACTGACCGAGCAGGCGCGGGAGGCGGGGTTGCGGCGACTGCTGGACTTCTACACGCACACCGCCTACGCCGCCGCCCGCCTCCTGCACCCCGACCGACCGCCGATCCGGCTCGACCCGCCCGTCCCCGGCGTCCGGCCCCACCCGCTGCCCGACGTCCCGGCGGCGATGGCCTGGTTCGACGCCGAGTACCCCAACCTGCTGGCCGCCCAGCACACCGCCACGACCCACCACTGGCACCACGCGGTGTGGCAGCTGGCGTGGACCCTGGGCACCTTCTACCAGCGGCGGGGACACCTCTACGACCAGCTCGCCGGGTGGCGGACCGGGCTGGCCGCCGCCGCCCACCTGCCCGACCCGGCCACCCGCGTCGTCGCCCACCGGCACCTCGGCCTCGCCTACACCAACCTCAGGCGGCACGAGGAAGCGATCGGGCACCTGCGCGAGGCGATCGCCCTGGCCGAACACCACCAGGACCTGTTGCAGCAGGCCGAGACCCACCGGGTGCTCGCCGGGGCATTCGAGCTGTCCGGGGACGACCGGAAGGCCCTGGACCACTCCATCCGGGCCCTGGACCTCTTCCGCGCCCTGGCCCGGCCGGTGGGGGAAGCCGACGCGCTCAACGACGTGGGCTGGTACGCCGCCCGGATGGGCGAGTACGAGACCGCCCGCGAACACTGCGAGGCCGCCCTCGCCCTCTACCACCGCCACCAGGACCCCGCCGGCGAGGCCGCCTCCCTGGACAGCCTCGGCTACATCGCCCACCACACCGGGCACCACGCCGAGGCCATCCGGCACTACCAACAGGCCCTCGCCCTGTACCGCCGGCACGACAACACCTATTTCGCCGCCGACGCGCTCGCCGACCTGGGCCACCCCCACGCCGCCCTCGGCCGACCCGAAGAGGCCCGCGCGGTCTGGCGGGAGGCGCTGGAGCTGTACCGCGCCCAAGGCCGCGACGCCGACGTCGAACGGGTGCAGCGGCAACTGGACGCACTCGACGGGCAGGGCGACTCGGGCGCCACCGACTGAGCCGGGTGCCACCCGGCGGCCGACACACCCGGGCTCGTGCCGAGGCTGGCGCGCCGCCTGGCGTCATGCCGTGCCGGCCATCAGTTCCGCGAAAGCCCTGGCGGCGGCGGAGGAGGTGAAGAGGCGGTCGATGCGCGACCGGGCGAGTTGCCGGCGGAACGGGCCCGCGGTGGTCTCGTCCGCGCCGTGGAACACCATCTCGGTCATCCACCGCGAGAACTCCTGGTCGTTCCACACCCTGCGCAGACAGGTGGGGGAGTACTCGCGCAACCGGCCGTCGTCGCCGTCGCGCACGGCGGCGGTCAGCGCTCGCGCCAGCACGTCGGCGTCGGCGATCGCGAGGTTCATGCCCTTGCCGCCCATCGGGGGGACGATGTGCGCCGCGTCCCCGACGAGGAACAGCCTGCCGTGGGACATCGGGTCGACCACGAAGCTGCGCGCGTCGACGACCGCCTTGTCGACGATCGGGCCGTCCGGCAGACCGTCGTCGGCCAGCCGCAACCGCAACTGCCGCCACACCCGTTCATCGGTCCACGAACCCAGGTCGTCGCCGGGCGGGCACTGGAGGTAGAACCGGCTCGCCCCCGGCCCGCGCCCGAAGTGCGCCGCGAACCCGTGCCGGTTGATCGCCAGCAGCGGGTGGCGCGGCGGTGGCGAGTCGGCCAGCACCGTGAACCAGCCGACGTCGTCCGAGTGCCGGTAGGTGGTCAGCACCTCCGGCGGGATGCGGGCCCGGCTGACGCCGTGGAAGCCGTCGCACCCGGCGACGTAGTCGGCGTCGAGTCGGTGCGCGACGCCGTCCGGGTCGCGGTAGGTGACGTGCGGCCGAGCGCCGTCGACGTCGTGCAGCGCCACGTCGGCCGCCGAGAAGCGCACCTCCCCGCCGTTGTCGAGCAGCGTCGAGACGAGTCGCCGCACCAGCAGCTGTTGCGGTATCAGCCGACCGGCCCGCCCGTCGGTGTGCAGGTCGGCGTCGAACAGCCGGGGCACGCCGTCCACCCGGAATTCGAGCAGTCCGGACCGGGGCGCTCCCGACAGCAGCCGGTCGCCCAGACCGGACCGCAGGTAGACCTGCTCGGCGGCGAAGTCGAGCACTCCCGCCCGCTGCCGCCGCTCCACGCGCGCACGGCTGTGCCGTTCGAGCACCACGCACCCGATTCCGTTCCGGTGCAGCAGGTTCGCCACCGTGAGCCCCGCCACCCCCGCGCCGACGACCACCACGGTCGTCGCTTCCCCGCGTGCCACGTCCACCACGATCGCCACCCTCCCGAGCCCGTACAGCACCACCACGCTAGGCCCGTGCGACCGATTCCACGCCGCCTATCGCGGTGGTCGGCGGTACCGGCCGCCGAGTTCGACACAACCGTCCTTTGTGGACTTCTTGTGCCGCGGCTCTGACGAGAACACCGAAGCCTGCACCCGGACCAACCCGGTTGGCACATCCGTCCGGCGGCACGGCGGACGTTCGGGCGAGCCGCGTTCCGGTCGACCGGATAACCGCATTCGTGCGTTGATGCCGGGGCCGATTCGCGTTCTAGTGGACGGGCCGGGCCACTGGAACGGTCGGCACGCGCCTGATCGTGTCGGAGGGTGGACGGCTTTCGGTGAGCGCGGGACGGGACGGCAGCGCAGGAGGAGTCGGCCAGGTCGGTGTGGCTTCGGGATCGGCGATCGTCTTCCAGGCCGGGCAGGATCTACACGTCCACCGCCCACCCGCGCCGCGTCGGGTGTCGTGGCCGGTGAGAGTCGGTGTCCCACCGCGCGGGGTCGACCACTTCCAGGACCGCGCGGCTGGTGCGGAGTTGGCCGGGGCGTTGGCGGCGGGCGAGTCCGCCGTGCTGGTCGGGGCCGGTTCGCCCGCGGTGGTGTCGGGACTGGGCGGGGTCGGGAAGTCGCAACTCGCGGCACACCACGCCTGGCGGACGTGGCGGGACGCCTCGGTCGATGTGGCGGTGTGGGTGTCCGCGTCGACCCGGGACGGTGTGGTGACCGCGTATGCGGAGGCGGCACGGAAGGTGTTGTGCGGGGACGATCCCGGCATCGCGGACCGGGTGCCGGAGGAGGCCGCGCAGTCGCTGCGGTCGTGGTTGGCGGCGACCGGACGCCGGTGGCTGGTGGTGCTCGACGACGTGCGCGACCCCTGGGACCTGAGGGACCTGTGGCCACCCGGCAGCTCGTCGGGGCAGGTGGTGGTGACCACCCGGCGGCGTGACGCGGTGTCCGCCTGCGGGCGGTGCCGGGTGGTCGAGTTGGGGGTGTTCACCGAGGGCGAGGCGCTGGGCTACCTCACGAGGGCGCTGCCGCGCCGCGCCGTCGACACGGCGGGTGCGGAGCAGGTGCGGGGCCTGGCGGCGGACCTGGGGTTCCTGCCGTTGGCGCTGGCGCAGGCGGCGGCGTTCATCACGCACAAACCGCTGCTGACCGTGTCGGGATACCGGGCGAGGCTGGCCGGGCGGCGGAACTCGCTGGCCGACGTGGTGCCCCCGGCGGCGGAGTTGCCCGACGAGCACCAGGCCACCGTGGCGGCCACGTGGTCGCTGTCGGTCGAGTGCGCCGACCGGCTACCACCGGAGGGGTTGGCCCGGCCGCTGCTGGAACTGGCGAGCCTGCTGGATCCCAACGGCACCCCGCTCGTGCTGTTCACCAGCGCGTCCGTGCGCCGGCACCTGGCGACGACAGCCGGCGGCGAGGTCGGCCCGAGCACGGTGGAGGACGGCCTCGGGTGCCTGCACCGCCTCAACCTGATCGACCTGGACACGACACGTCCCGCCCGCACGGTCACCGTCCACACCCTGGTCCAGCGCGCCGTCCGCGACACCCTGACCTCCGGCGGCCTCCACCGGCTCGCGCACGTCGCAGCCGACGCCCTGCTGGCGATCTGGCCCGACATCGACACCACCGACCCCGACCTCGCGCAGGCGCTGCGCTCGGCCACCGACGCACTGCACGCCCGCACCACCCCGGCGCTCTGGTCCCCCGAGTGCCACCCGCTGCTGTTCCGCAGCGGACGATCCCTCGGCGAGACCGGCCAGGTCACCGCCGTCATCTCGCACTTCGACCACCTCCACCGCCAGGCGCGGGCACACCTCGGTCCCGACCACCCCGACACCCTGGTGGCCCGCCACGACCTGGCGTCCTGGCGGGGCGCGGGCGGCGACACGACGGGCGCGGTCGCCGACTACGAGGTGTTGCTGGCCGACTGCCTGCGGGTGCTCGGCCCCGATCACCCCGACACGCTCGCCACCCGCAACAACCTCGCCCGCTGGCGGGGTGAGGCCGGTGACGTGGCCGGTGCGGTGTCCGCGTTCGACGTGCTGCTGGTCGACTGCCTGCGGGTGCTGGGCCGCGACCACCCCGACACGCTCGCCACCCGCAACAACCTCGCCGACCTGAGGGGCGAGGCCGGTGACGCGGCCGGCGCGGTCGCCGGGTTCGAAGCGCTGCTGGCCGACCGCCTGCGGGTGCTGGGCCCCGATCACCCCCACACCCTCACGACCCGCAACAACCTCGCGCACTGGCGGGGTACGGCCGGTGACGTGGTGGGCGCGGTGTCCGCGTTCGAGGCGTTGCTGGCCGACTGCCGGCGCGTGCTGGGCCCTGACCACCCCGAGACGCTGATCACCCGCAGCAACGTCGCCCGCTGGCGAGGTGCGGCCGGTGACGTCGCCGGCGCGGTCGCGGAGTACGAGGCGCTGCTGACCGAGTTCCTCCGGGTGCTGGGGCCGGACCACCCCGACACCTTCACCGCCCGCAACAACCTCGCGCACTGGCGGGGTACGGCCGGTGACGCGGTCGGTGCGGCGTCCGCGTTCAAGGCGCTGGCGGCCGACTGCGAGCGCGTGTTGGGCCCCGACCACCCCCACACCGTCACCACCCGCGACAACCGCACCCACTGGCAGCGGAAGGCCGACGGGGGAGCCCCGACCGCCTCCGGGTCGTGAAGCCCCCGCCACCGCCCCGCGACATGACCGTGGACAGGTCGATCACCGTACGACGTGGCCGGTGATCACATTTCGCTGTTCCGCCCGGGGGACGCGCTGTTACCGGTAGCGGAGGACTTCATGGCACACACCGGACCAGTGCGGCCTGGCCGCCGATCCGGGACAGGAGGAACCGGTGGAGCAGACGATGAGCACGCTGGACGTGATCGCCGCGCGGCGGTCCGCGGCCCGGCTGGTCGGACCGGGGCCCGACCCGGTGCAGCTGGGCCGGATGCTGGAGGCCGCGGCGCAGGCGCCCGACCACGGGCGCTGCCGGCCGTGGTCGTTCACCCTGATCCCGGCGGAGAGCGCCGCGGCCTTCGGCGACGTGCTGGCCTCGGCGTACGCACGCCGCTGTCGGGAGACCGGTGAACCGGTCGACCCGGAACGGCTGGCGAAGGAACGCGCCAAGGCGTCCCGTGCGCCGGTGTGCCTCGTCGTCGCCTGCCGCCCTCGGCTCGACGGGCGGATCCCGGTGCACGAGCAGTTCGCCGCGGTGGCGGCGGCCACCCAGAACCTGCTGCTCGCCGCGACCGCGTGCGGGTTCGGCTCGAAGTGGGTGACCGGGGCGGCGGCGACCGACCCGGCCGTCAAGCGCGCACTCGGCCTCGGCGAGCACGACGGTGTGGTCGGCTTCGTCTACCTCGGCACGGTGCCCGAGAGCGCCCGGCAGCGTCCACGGCCCTCCGGCGAGGCGTCCCCCTCGGTGCGGGTCTGGACGTACGCCGAAAGCCACCCCGCCGAACCGGCCTCCACGGACACAGGTGGCGATCGATGAGCGTCGGCGGTGTCGCGCTGTTCCTCGGGCACCTGCTCGCGTGGACGGCGATCGTGCTCCTGCTGGCCTGGCTCGGCCGGATCACGGCCAGGCGCCTGCGCCAGCCGGAGGTGGTCGGCGAGATCACCGGCGGGCTGCTGGTCGGCCCGGCCCTGCACGCCCTGGCCGGCGCGGACGCCTTCGCCGTGCTGCTGCCCGGCGACGTGCTGCACGGGCTGAAGCTGCTCGGTGAGGCGGGGCTCGCGCTGTTCCTGCTGGGCCTGACCCACGAGCTGCGCACCGGGCCGGTCCGGTTCGGCCGCCGGGTGGTCGCCGGCATCGTGGCCGGCTCGCTGGTGCCCTCGCTGTGCGCCGGGGGGCTGCTGGCCGGCTGGGTGCTGCTCGTCGACGACCCGGCGCTGCGGGGAACCGCGCCGCTGCCCGCGTTCGTGCTGTTCATCGCGGTGGGGCTGTCCATCACGGCGGTCCCGGTGCTGGCGCGCATCCTGGCCGACCAGGGCTTGACCGGATCGCGAGAGGGGCGACTGGCCCTCACCGGGGCGATCATCCTCGACGCCGCCGGCTGGGTGCTGCTGTCGGTCGTGCTCGGGCTCAACACCAGGAGCCTCGCGGGCCTGCTGCAGATGCTGGCGACCATGGTCGCGGCGGTCCTGGTGGTGCTGGTGCTCGGGCGGATCCTGCGCACCCGGGCCGCGGGCGCGTGGGCGGGCGGGTATCCGCGCTCCGCGACGGTCGCCGTGGCGGTGGCCTCGATCGCGGCGGCACTGACCGCGGAGGCGGTCGGTGTGACGATGATCTTCGGCGCGGTCCTGTTCGGACTCGCGATCCCGGCGAACTCGCCGGTGTGGGACGCCGTGGTGGCGACCGTGACCAGGGGTGGCCGGTCGCTCGTGCCGGTGTTCTTCGTGGTCACGGGGGTGACCGTGCTCACCGCCGGGTTCGGGGCGGCGCCCTGGGCGCTGCTGGGGCTGGCCACCGGACTCGGCATCCTCGGCAAGGTCGGCGGCGGCTACCTCGGTGCCCGCCTCGGTGGCGAGTCCCGTTGGACCTCCGTCCGCGTCGGAGTGCTGATGAACACCAGGGGGCTCACCGAGCTGATCGTCCTCCAGGTCGGCTACAGCGCGGGAATCGTGACGCCGCCGATGTTCCTGGCGCTGGTGGTGATGGCCCTCGTCACCACAGCCCTGACCGGACCCCTGCTGTCGCTGCTCGACCGTGCGCGTTCGCGGGCGGCCACCACCCCACCCCGCCGTCTGTGAGGCCACGACCCTGCACTCCGGCAGGGGCGCCGACGCCGGGCAGCGTGGCACCGAACTCCGCTCCGCGCTCGTGGTTTCGCCACTGTGAGCGCGCTTACCTCAGGGCCGGCGGCACCGAAAATGCACGTATGCGGCGTGAGGTGCGCAGGTAGGGTGGACGGGGTTCGGGGCGCCGCTGCCCTTTCTCGCGCCCGTTTTTCTTCTCTGGGGGATTCCGCATGACTTCCGCAGGTGTGTCCGACGCCGTGGCGTCGCCGCCCGCACTGAGCCGCAGCGATCGCTTGGTGATCGGTGTACTGCTGGTGGCCACGTTCGTGGTCATCCTGAACGAAACGATCATGAGCGTCGCACTTCCGGTCCTGCTGACCGATCTGCACGTCACGGCGGCCGTGGGGCAGTGGCTCACCGCCGGCTTCCTGCTGACCATGTCGGTGGTCATCCCGATCACCGGCTACCTGATCCAACGGGTGCCGACGCGCGTGCTGTACGGCGTGGCGATGAGCCTGTTCAGCGCGGGCACCCTGCTGGCGGCCCTGGCGCCGGGCTTCCCGGTGCTGCTCACGGCGCGCGTCGTGCAGGCGTGCGGCACCGCGATCATGCTCCCGCTGCTGATGACGACCGTGATGACGCTCGTGCCGGCGGCCCGCCGCGGTGCCGTGATGGGCAACATCTCCATCGTGATCTCCGTCGCGCCCGCCATCGGCCCCACCGTGTCGGGTGTGGTGCTCGACCTGTTCGGCTGGCGCGCCATGTTCTGGGTGGTGCTGCCGATCTCGTTGACGACGCTGGCCCTGGGCCTGCGCCGGGTGAAGCGCATCGGCGAGACGAGCAGCACGCCGATCGACGTGCTGTCGGTCGTGCTGTCGGTGTTCGGTTTCGGTGGGCTGGTCTACGGCCTGTCGAGCATCGGGCACACCGGCGAGGGGTCCACCGCCACCCTGTGGGCGTCGCTCGCGGTCGGCGCGGCGGGTATCACGGCGTTCGTGCTGCGGCAGGTCTCCCTGCAGCGCCACGAGCGCGCCCTGCTCGACCTGCGGACCTTCGCCTCCCGCACGTTCACCCTGGCCAGCGGGCTCATGATGGTGATGATGGCGCTGCTGCTCGGTGTCGCGACGGTCCTGCCGATCTACATCCAGAACGTGCTGAAGCTCGACCCGCTGGCCACCGGCCTGCTGCTGCTGCCCGGCGGCCTGTTGATGGGCCTGCTGTCGCCGTTCGTGGGCCGGCTCTACGACCGGGTGGGCCCGCGCATCCTGCTCATCATCGGCACGGTCGCGACCAGCGCGTCCCTCTGGTTCGCGACCGGTTTCGGCAGCTCGACGCCCGCCGCGCTGGTGCTGGTGTTCCACCTGGTGCTGAGCCTGGGCCTGGCGTTCTCGTTCACGCCGCTGTTCTCCGCCGGTCTGGGCGCCCTGCCGGCTCGGCTCTACTCCCACGGCAGTGCGATCTTCAGCACGACCCAGCAGTTGGCGGCTGCGGCGGGGGTGGCCCTGCTGGTGAGCGTGATGAGCGCGCGTGCCGCCGACCTGGCCACGTCCGGCCAGTCCGCGGCGAGCGCCGAGATGGGTGGCGTGCACATGGCGATCCTGCTCGCGGCGATCCTCTCGGTGGTGGCGGTGGCCGGCTCCATCGCGGTCCGCGGCGGCAAGGCCGAGACCCCGCTGTAGCCGACGGCCGCGCGGCCACCCTGTCGCGCGGCCACCTTGTCGCGCGTTCTCGGTGGACGCGGCGAGACCGCTGGTGCGCCCGGACGGCGCGGTCGCGTGCGCGGGACGAATGTCGACTCGTCCCGCGCACGCGCGGATCACCACTCCCGGGGGCCCCGGTCCGGCAGAGTCACCGAGCATTGACGCTGATGATCGCGACCGGGGTGCCGGCCCTGCTCGGCCTCGTGGGCGGCGAGACGCACAAGCGGGACCTGCGTGCCATCGACCGGTGCGACGACGCTCCGGCACCGGCCTGAACCGCCGCCGCGCCCGGCCCGCCACCCCGCAGGGGCGTCGCAACCGACTTTCGCAGGTTGGCCGGCCACCCGGCTCGTGACTTAGAGTGCGTGCAGCCGCCTGATCATCGGTACCCAGGCCGCGATGCCGCGGCAGCGTGAGGTAACCCATGCGTCATGACGTTCAGGTGCTCGCAGGTGCCCAACCCGCTCCCGTTCCGCCGGGCGATCTGGCCCAGGCGCTGCGCTACGGGCCGTTCGACCGCGCGTTGGCCGCGGCCATCCGGCGACGGGGGCTGTCGTTGTCCCGGTTGCGCGCCCACCTGAGATCGCACGACATCACCATCGCCCAGTCGACCCTGAGCTATTGGCAGCGCGGGCTGCGGCACCCGGCGGTACCACGCGCGCTGGACACCGTGCGGGCCCTGGAACGCGTGCTCCAGCTCCCGGAGGACAGCCTGGTGGTGCTCACCGGGCCCCACCAGCGCGCCCCCGGCCTCGACCGGCGGGTGCTGTCGATCGCGGAGCTGAGCCAGAGCTGGGCGCCCACCGGGGCGCTGCTGGACGAGTTCGACGGCGTTTCCGGCAGCCCGTGCAACTCCGACCTCGAAGTGGTCACCGTCTTCGACGACGTGCGGCTGACCTCGACCGGCGAGATCGCGGAGATGACGTCCACCATGGCGGTGCGGGCCCGGCGGTCCGGGCCGGACGGCTTCGTGGTGACCCACCAGAGCGAGCCGGAGGCCGACATCGACACCGTTCGGCTCCGCGCCGGCGACGGGTGCCGGGTCGGCCGGGTGCGCAAGCAGCGGTCCTCGGCGGGGATGGTGTTCGAGCTCCTCTTCGACCGCAAGCTCACCGAGGGTGACGTGCACATCTTCAGCTTCACCCTGGTCTGCACCACGCCGGTCCGGGCACCGACGTTCTACCGGGTGATCCGGGGGCGGATGCAGACCTACCTGATCCGGCTCTACTTCGACCCGGCGATGCTGCCGGTCCGCTGCACGCGGGTGGAGCGGGCGCGCGAGGGTCTCACGCCCACGGTCAGCGAGCCGTTGCTGTGCGGGCCGGACGGGTTCGCCTGCGCCTACTTCGAAGCCCTGGACCCCTCGCTGGCGGGCGTGGACTTCCTGTGGGAGTAGCGGTACCGCCGGAACACCACCACCGCGAACGCCAGCAGCACGACCGCACCGGCGATCGGCAGCCCCAGCTCCGCCGCCGACGGCCCGCGATCGGTCGGCGGTGCGGCGGCGTCGTCCTGCCGGGTGAAGCCGAGACCCCGGTTCTTCTCGTAGTCCGAGCCCGGCAGCTTGTCCCCGTAGCGTGCCCGCACCTGCTTCCGGTACTCCGCGATCGGGATGAACTCGCCCACCTCCGACTGCGGGAGGCTCGCCTGGAGCAGCGCCACCCCGGTCGGGGTCAGCTCGTACCAGCCGTTGATCTGCGGTTCGTTCAGCAGCACCGAACCGGGCCGCAGCCGTTGGCTCAGCACCTCCTCGTCGTCGCCGGAGAACACGCTGCCGACCACCCAGTCCCCGCCGTCCTCCGGGTTGGCCCGCAGGGTGGCGCGGACCCCGTTGTCCGCGACGGCGGTCACCGCGATGTACTGCAACACCCCGGCCGGTGCACCGGCGACGCCCCGGACGAAGTCCGGGTTGAGCACGTAGGCCGCCACGCCGTGGTCGGCGACGGTCACCGTGCTCGGCTCCACGCCGTGGACCTGCCGGAAGTTGGTCTTCGCGAAACTGATCGCCGCGGGCGTCTTCGCGGCACCGAGCGCGGCGGCGAAGTCCTCCGGGGACGGCGGCGACACCGCCTCCCGCGCCGAAGCCGAGGAGCTGAAGAGGGCCATGGAGAACGCGACCATGGCGAGTGCGACCAGCGCGAAGACGGACGACTTCCGGCAGACCACGACCACGACTCCTTAAGCCTTGGTGATGTTCACGATGGTGTCGTTCCAGCGGAACCGGCTGTTGCTGCGGTACTGGTTGTAGGTCCAGGTCTGGTAACGCTGGTAGCTCGGCCACGGGTCGCCGATGAAGACGGACTGGTTGGTGCTGTCGTAGCCGTAGATCACCTCGGCGTGCCCGCCGCCGGAGGTCCAGTAGATGCCGGTGAGGTGCGGGATGCCGGCGTCGATCTGCTGGGTGATCGAGGCGAAGCCGATCGGCCCGCGGGCGTCCTGGGCGTTGAAGCCGGTGCCCCGGAAGCCGCGCACGATCTCCGGGATCTGGGCGGCCTGGTTGGGGCAGTAGCCCGCCGACGAGCCCTTGCCGGCGGCGCAGAACGCCTGCTGGCTGACGGTCACGCCGAGGGTCTGCTCGATGCTGGCGCCGGTCGCGGCCCAGCACCACTGGTTCTGCTGCTGCACCTGCTGCGTGTAGTTGAGCTTCTTCGTCGCCAGCGGTGTGGCGCTCAGCGGGGCACGTGCCGGTGCGACCTCCTTGACCTGGGTGTGCTCCTCGGTCTTGATCAGCCCGTGGGGCGTGGACTGATCACCGGTGGCCATTGCCGGGGCCGGCAGCGCGACCGCGGTGGCGAAGGCGGCGGCGATGGCGACCAGGCAGGGCAGGCGCCGTCGGGTTGATTTCCGATCCACGAGTATTCTCCTTGCAGGGAAGGGAAACGAATACATGCCGGTCAGCCGCTAGCGGACTGGCCGGCTGAGCAACACCGTGCGCGCCCCCGCGATCGCGGACAACGGCCGTTCGTTTCCCCGCCGCCGCGTTGTGATCGTTCACCGCCGGCTCGTCGGGCCGGGAACGAGCGATAACAGCTTCTCCGGTGTGCACCGATCCGCCGGACCGCGTTGCGGCGAGAACATTCACCCACCGTTCACTCCATGTGAACGGTGAGTTACGGCGAGTGCGATGACGTCTGACTCCGACTGTGCCGACCGCTGGGTGGACGGCTGCCCGGACGCCCTGGGAGCGGCGGCCACCAAGCGGCCGGAGAACAGTCGCAGGGTGAGCGCAACCGGCATCTCCGGCCCGTCACCGCGCCCGGCGCCATTCCTTCCGGCCGTTCGCGGGTTTCCTGGACCGCTGTTGGATTAGACGCATCGGCGTGCATGTCGCGTGGATTGTTCGGCGGGGAATCGCGATGGCGGATGCGGTGTCGCCGGAATGGTGGTCGAACCTTCCGGCACGCTGACAGGCGTTTATCGCGGGCGCACTGCCCTGATCCACATGTGCCACGGGAACGTGTCGTCGCCGACCTGCGGTTCCCGGAGGGCCTCGACGAGCAGGCCGGAGTCTTCCAAGGCCGTGGTGTAGGCGCTCAGCGGGTGGTTCCACCCGTGGAACTTCATCCGCATCCCGTCCCGCTCGACCTCGGCCTCGAAGCGGTGGCGACCGAAGTAGGGGCGGTCGAGGACGAACAGGCCGTCCCGGACGCTGCCGGTGTTGGTGATCGGGTGGGTGATCGACAGGCAGAGCCGGCCGCCCGGTTCGAGCATCCGGCCGATCTCGCCGACGGTGCCGGGCAGGTCGTCGACGTCCATCAGCACGTTGTAGGCGATGACGAGGTCGAAGCTGCGGTCCGGGAAGGGGAGGTCCGCCGAGTCGGCCGGCAGGTACCGCCCCTCGGGGTGGGCCTGCCGCGCCGCTTCCAGCAGTGTGGGCGAGGCGTCGATGCCGGTGACCCGGTGCCCTCGCTCGACGAGGTCGCGGGACACCCGGCCCTCGCCGCAGCCGAGGTCCAGGGTCGCCCGGCCGGCGGGCGGCACCAGCGCGAAGAACGCGTCGCGATAGCGCCAGTACGAGTCGAAGCCGGGTTCGCGCACCCAGGCGATCCAGTTCCGCGCCTGCTCTTCCCAGTCCTGCCCGGCCGTGGTCAGCGCCTTCTCGGTCATCAGCCGAAGCCTAGTGCGGGCCGGGTGCGGGACGATCCGGGTGGATCAGAGGTGACGTCGGGGCGGGAGGCCGACCTGGACGGCGCTGAACTCCCGCAGGCGTTCGAGGTCCGGGACGAAGACGTCGCGGCGCAGGCCGGTCACCACGACCCCGGCGTTGCGCAGGTCGCTGAAGGACTTCTCGGCGGTGCGCGGCTTCATGCCCGCGATCGACGCCAGTTCCACCTTCGTCAGCGGGAATCCCAGCACCCAGCCGCCGAGCGCCCGGCGCCCGTGCGCCTGCACCAGGTCGACGAGCACGCGCGCGATCCGGGTGGTCGACGGTTGGGGCAGTTCGCGGCGTCGTTCGTTCGCCCACCGCAGGTGCGCGCTCCCGACGTTGATCAGTTCGACGAAGGCGTCGCTGCGGCGGGCCAGGAACGCCATCAGCGTGGGCCGGGTGATGAACTTGGCGGTGATCTCGCCGCAGGCGATCACGGTGGCCGACCGCGGGTTCCCGTCCAGCGCCGCCATCTCGCCGACGAAGTCGCCCCCGGTCTTGATGCTGAGCAGCGCCGTCGCCCCGGCCTCGTCGATGGTCCGCACCTTGGCCGCGCCGCGGAGCAGCAGCAGCGCGTGGTTGTCCTTCGCGCCTTGGCGGACCATCTCGGAGTCGGGCGCGTAGCGGACCGGCGTGCCGAGGCTGAGCAGTTCCTGCCTGGTTGCGTCGCGCAGCCGACCGAGCAGGCTGCCGCTGGGCCAATCGTGGTTCAAAGCCCACCTCCACGCGGTCTGAACCGTTGCTTGACAACTCTTGCACATCAAGCAGCAGGTGCTACCGGAACCGATGAAGTGAGCGAAGGTTGGCATACCTCCGATCGGGGGAATTGTAGTGGTCCGTCGAACCGACTCCCGGTCGATCGTGATTCGCCGAACAGGCGGTTGACCTGGCCAAGTGCGTCTGTCGGCGCGAAGGCGCGGTCGTGGCGTCCACAGTTTCGAAGTGTGCGACCGAAGCCTTCGGTCGCCAGGTCGTTCCGCGTGTCGGTCCCGGACGACGGTCCGGGCTGCCTCCGGTCCGAGATCGTCGACGGCCGGCAGGGGCGACCGGATCGTGGGCGGCCACAGTGGACGATCCGAACTGGACGGGCCGACCGTTCCACGGCGACTCGACGCGGCACAGCCGATCGACGCCAATGCGGACGGGCATTGTCGACGGCATTGCCGAGACCGTCCATCCCACATCGACACCACCGCGTCCGAACCGGACGATCGGATGCGGTGCCGACAATCACGGTGCACGGCCGGGCGGACTCCATCACGGAGGTGTTCGACCACAACGCTTCGCGGTCCCGAGGGAATCCGACCCATCGGTGCCGATGCTGGATCGGCGCGACCGGGCGCCGGGTGCGGAGCCCGGTTCCGACACGTGTGGGTACCGCTGTCAGGGGTAGTCGGAAAAGTCGTCCGCGGTCCGCGGCCGGGCTCGGCCGATTGACTGCAACAATGTCTTCAGGCTACCGGGCGCGGACATTGTTTCGCCGCTGGTATGGAATACCGGGATGATCGCCCGCCATCCGGGTGAGAACACTTCATACCTTGATGGCGTCAGCTCATACGATCTGGTACGACGTAAGGCAGACTGGCAGCAACGGGCTCGGACGCGGCTGAAGTCGGGGCCAACGGTCGTCCAGTCGATCATCAAAGGGGGAAATGAGCGCAGTGGACAATGCAAACGCGCTCGAATCGGTCGTCGCCGGGCTCGTCGACGGGTTCGTGCGGGTGTACCGCGACCACGACGGCCGGGTCTCGTTCCGGGTGGCCATCGGCGCGCTGGGATCCCCACCGGAGGAGTGCGATCACATCGAGTTCGTGTTGAGCGACGGCGCCGTGTCCGACCTCGGCAGGGCGTTGAGCGCCGACGGCGCGGACAGCGACCCCATCTTCTGCTCGGTCGGCGTCCGCCGGCGCGGCAGGTCGCGGCCCGGCTGATCGCCGCCGACGGCAGCCGGGTGCGCGCCACGCGGGTTCCGGGCAACGCGGCGGATCGCGCTGCCGAGCCCGGCCGGGCCGCACCACGATCCACCTCGCGATCACCAAAAAACCCGGCGCGGTCGAGTTGCCCGCCGGGTCGCGGTCTGCCGCCGCCGGACCGGTGCGAGGAGCTCGGGACGGGTAATTCGGTCGACGTGGCCCTGGCGGGCCGCCCTGTGAAGGGAAGAAAGGTGGAAACCCAGAACGCCGACAGTGTGCGGGTTCCCGACAGCGAAGGGCATCCGTTCGGCCGTAACCGGGGTGGGCAGCCCGAGGAGGAAGTGGCACTGATCCCGATCAGCTCCATCCGCGACGCCGATTCACCGCGACTGGACGGTGAAAGCGCGGAACACGTGAAGCTGCTCGCCGAGCTGGACGAGGAACTGCCCCCGATCGTCGTGCACCGGGCCACCATGCGGGTGGTCGACGGAATGCACCGGCTGGCCGCCGCGAGGTTGCGGGGGCGGGACACGATCGCGGTCCGGTTCTTCCGGGGCAGCGAGGAGGAAGCGTTCGTCGAGGCCGTCCGGTCGAACATCGCCCACGGCCTGCCGCTCACCCTGGCGGACCGGCGAGCGGCGGCGGCGCGGGTGCTGCGGGCGCACGCGGAGTGGTCGGACCGGATGATCGCCGGGATGATCGGGCTCTCGCCGAAGACAGTGGGTGCGGTGCGCCGGTCAACTGAGGATATTCCTCGCTTGACAGCGCGCATCGGCCGGGACGGTCGCGTGCGCGGCCCCCGCGCACCCGAGCCCACGGCCGTGTCCCCGCCCGACGACGAGGCGGTCGACGCGGAACCGCCCGACGAACCGGACCCGCTCCTGGTGCCGCGTCAGCGCGATGCGAAGCCCTGCTCGCGCGCGGACACCGCGGTGCCCCGGAAGCTCACCTCCGAAGAATTCAAGCGGACCTACCGGCTGCTGTGCCAGGACCCTTCGCTCCGGATGTCCGAAACGGGCCGTTTCCTGCTCCGGCTGCTGGATCTGCACCTGGTCCGGGTCCGCGAGTGGGAACGGCTGCTGGAAACGGTGCCGCCGCACCGGGTCGAGTCGGTGGCCCACCTCGCCGCCGAGTGCGCCCGCACTTGGCTCGATTTCGCGAATCGGGTCGCCCGACAAGGTGCGTAGCCGTGGCACCGCGGGGGCGATCCGCCGCGTCCCCGCGTGCGCGGCTCAATTTATCCGGCCGGTCCGGCCGAGGTCGACTGCCGGCGACGGCTGTCCGCCGGCGTGGTGACCGCGGATTTCCGTGGACCGGTGCCCGCGTTGACACGTTCCACCGGCCGCCCATACGCTGCGAAAAGTGGCACACCACAGCCGAGCTGATCGGTGGCCGAGTCGCCGTTTCTTCGGGGGTTCATTGTGAATTGGCATTTCATCGAGGATTCCCCGCCGCCTCCTGGTGATTCCGCAATCTACCTGGCCGGCGCCGAGTCGGATTTCGACGACGTGGACGCGATATGGCGGGAGGTGTACGGGCGCGAATACGGTTGGCTGCCGGCCGACGCACCCGCGTTGCACAAGGACGCGTTCCACCCGCACTCGACCTACCTGCTCGCCTCCGCGGGCGGCCGGGCGGTCGGCACCATGCGGCTGGTGGTCGACTCGGAACGGCGCCTGCCCATCGAGCAGTTCACCGCCATCGACGAGCTGCGCGACGACGACCGGCGGCTCATCGAGTGCCAGCGGCTGATGGTCCTCGGCGAGTACCGCAACAGGCGGGTGCCCGGGATGCCCTACGGCGTGTTCGCGGCGCTGATCAAGGGCTGCCTGCACTGGTGCCTGCGCAACAGCTACTCGCACATCGTCGCCGACCTGTTCCGCAGTACCGCCACGACACCCATGAAGCCGCTGTTGTCACTCGGTTTCACCGAGACCGGCATCGAGTTCGTCGACCGCGAACTCGACGAGCCCGACCGCAGCGTCGCCCTGCTCCTGCACATCGGCGAACTCTTCTCCCGGTCGTTCCGCTGCTCCACCCCGTTCTACCGCTACCTGATGGAGCCCGACGCCCGGATCGCCGTCTACAGCTGATCCGCAGCTGATCACCCAGTGCCCGCCCGGATTCTGAGGGAGAACCGTGTCCGCTGAACCTGATCTCTATGACGTCGTGGTGATCGGAGGGGGGCCCGGCGGCTCGATGTCCGGCACCCTGCTCTCCGACTTCGGCAAGCGCGTGCTGATCCTGGAAGCGGAGAAGTTCCCCCGCTACCACATCGGCGAGTCGCTGCTGTCGGGCACCGCCGACCTGTTGAACCGGATCGGCGTCCTGGACCGCCTGGAAAGCGACGGGTACATCAAGAAGCACGGTGTCGAGTGGGTCTGGGGGGAGAACCGCGTCCCCTGGACCGTCTACTTCAAAGACGCGCTCGCCATGCCCTACGACTACGGCTACCAGGTCGAGCGCGGCGAGTTCGACAAGCTCCTGCTGGACAACGCCCGCGAGCACGGCTGCGAGGTGCGCGAGCAGCACCGGGTCACCGACTTCGAGATCGGCGAGGACGGCGTCTCGACGGTGACCTTCCAGAACGCCGACGGTGTGAGCACCACCGTCCGCACCCGGTGGATCGTGGACTCCTCCGGTCAGGGCGGCCTGGTCACCAAGCGGCTGCACGAGCAGCACTGGGATCCGTACCTGAAGAACCTCGCCGTGTGGACCTACTGGACCGGCGCCGAGCGCCCGCCGGGCCTGGACGCGGGCAACACCTTCCTCCCCGCGTTCGACGAGGGGTGGTGGTGGTTCATCCCGCTGCGCGACGACATCACCAGCGTCGGCATGGTCGTGGACAGCAAGGTGCTGCACGAGAACCGCGGCAAGGGCATGGAGGCCTACTACGCCGACTGCCTGGCCCGCACCCCGGAGCTGGCGCAGCGGCTGGCGGGCGCGCAGCGGACCGACGAGATCCACGTCGCGCGGGACTGGTCCTACACCTACGACAAGTTCAGCGGCGACGGCTACATCGCGGTCGGCGACGCCGCGTGCTTCATCGACCCGCTGTTCTCCACCGGCGTGCACCTGGCGATGCTCAGCGGGTTCCTCGCCGCGGTCACCGTCAACACCGTGCTCGACCGGCCGGAGATGGACCGGGACGAGGTCCTGGCGTTCTACGAGTCGACCTACCGCAAGGAGTTCGAGCGGCTGCGGGCACAGGTCTACTTCCTCTACGGCGGCCACGGCAGCAGCAAGGACTCCTACTTCTGGCACGCGCGCAGCCAGTTCGAGGTCCCGGAGATCGAGCCGGAGAAGGCGTTCATCTCGCTCATCGCGGGCGCCTTCCAGCACCGGTCCTGGTACAGCCGCTACCTCCGGCAGCTCGAGGTGCCGGAGGAGCTGCGCACCACGATCGAGAAGATCTTCGAGGGCAAGTCGACCGGCGTGGGCGTCGACCTCCACCAGCCCGTCGTCCTGTCGCCGGACATCACCTACGTCGACGACCTCGCGGTGGACGGCGCGTACCTGCGGCGAGCCCGGTCGGTGGTGACCCCGAGCGGGACGACGCTGCCGGTGACCCCACAGCTGGAGGGCCTGTTCGCCCTGGTCGACGGCGCGCGCACGAGCGCCGAACTGGTCGACGAGCTCGCCCGCGGCCAGGCGCCGTCCCACGAGAGCGCGCAGAGCCTGGTCCACGAGGCGGTCAGCTACGGCCTCCTGCGGCCCACCGACTGACGGACCGAGAGGAGACGCGGCATGACCATGGTGGAACTGCTCGACGAGCACGACGTCCCGCCGGAGGTCGCGCGGGTGTTCGAGGTGGTCCGGAAGGAGTACGGGTTCGTACCCAACATCCTGCGCGCGATGGCGCACGTCCCCGAGCTGCTCACGGTCTTCGTGCCGCTGTGGGCGGAGGTCTACCGGTCGCCCACCATCGGGGCGAGGCTGCGCGCGCTCGCCGCGCTGGGCACGGCGAAGGCACAGGACTGCACCTACTGCGTGGCGCACATGACGGCGTCGGCACGGCGCGCAGGGGTGGCGGAGGAACAGATCTCCGCAGTGGGCAACGTGATCAGCGTGCGGGAGACGTTCGACCCGCGCGAGGCGCTGATCCTGGAGACCGCGGACGCCCTGACCCGCGATCCCGACGGCGTCACCGACGAACTGCGCGACCGCCTCACGACCGAGTTCGGTAGCGCCGAGATCGTCAACATCGTGCTCGCGATCGGGATGTACAACCTCACGAGCCGATTCCTCAAAGCGCTGTCCATCAACGTCGAGAGCATCTTCGACGCGGCGGCTTCGCATCCCTCCACCGCTTGAAGGAGAGCGGCATGACCGAGACGATCGTGGAGCACGACCCCTCGATGACGCACAAGCAGGAGATCATCGAGAAGTACGGGCGACCCGCGTGGGACCTGATCCTGACGGTGTACGTCAACTTCTACTACTCCGAACTGGACATCATCGACCTGTGCGCGCGCTGGCTGCCGCGCCGGCACGGGTTGCGGGAGAAGAACTTCCTGATCCGGCACGCGGCCGACGAGGTGGTGCACGCCCGGCTGTTCCGGGAGGGCGTCGAGCGGCTGGGCCAGCCCTGGCACGGTTTCGACCACGACGCCTACCGGATCGACGACATCGGCGACCGGTTCGCCAAGCTGTTCTACAGCGACGACGAGGTCGAGGTGCTGATCGGCCTCAACCTCTACGCCGAGGGCGTGCTCGCGATGGAGGAGCTGGCCCAGCTCGCCCGCAGCGAAACGCCGTACTTCTACCAGTTCGACCGCATCGAGCGGGAGGAGCGGCGGCACGTCGCGTTCGGCATCACGGTGGCCAACCAGGTGCTGGAGAGCAACGCGGAAGCCCGCAAGCGGGCGGTGGAGCACTGCAAGTGGTACCGCGAGCACATGGACGGCTACCTCGGCGGCCAGCTCAAGGAGTCGATCGCGTGGGCGATGGAGGCCGGGTTCGTCTCGGCCGACTACCTCGACCGCACCCGCCTGCGGTTCGACGACGTGATGGCGAAGATCGGGATCAAGGAGGACGCGTGACATGACCAGCCCCTACGAGAAGGCCCTCGCGGAGACCGACTCGACCCTCCGGACCGACATCATCGAGCACCCGTTCATCGACGTGATCCTGCGCGGTGACCTGACCGAGGAGGTCTACGCCGCGTACCTGCGCGAGACCTTCCACCTGGTGACCCAGACGCCGTACTTCCTGTCCGCGGCGGCGTCGCGCAGCACCGAGGGCTGGCTCCAGGACTTCTTCCTCAACCTGGCGATCGAGGAGCGCCACCACGACCGGCTGTGCGTGCAGGACCTGCGCCGGCTCGGCTACGACACCGACACCTACCTGGCGGGCCTGCCCGGCCTGGGCACCTGGACGATGGTCGGGCAGAACCACTGGACGGTGTCCATGAAGGACCCGGCGGCGCTGCTCGGCTTCGCCGCCGCGACCGAGGGCCTCGGCGCCACGCTCGGGCCGAAGGTGTCCGCCGCCATGGTGGGCTACCCGTTCGCCGAGCGGGCCCTGACCTTCCTCAAGGTGCACGCCGAGGAGGACCAGGAGCACATCGCTATGGTGCGCAAGGCGTTCGACCGCGCGGCGGTGACCAGCCAGGAGCGCTACGACCTGATGGTCACCACCTGGACGTACACCTTGAGGGCCTACGGCCAGCTGTTCACCGACGCGCTGAGCGCGGCGAAGGCGAAGGTCGACGCATGAGCACGGCGACCACGACGCCGCAGGCGTGCTCGTTGCCCGCCGTGCTCGACGCGATGGCGGGCGACGAGACCTCCTCCTTCATCTTCCGCCGCGACGGCGCGTCGGTCCGGGTCAGCCACGCGCGGTGCCGCGCCGACGCCGGAGCCGTTGCCGCCGCGCTGCGCGAGCGGGGAGTCGGGCCGGGGTCGCGGGTCGCCATCCACGGGTCGACCGGCTACGAGTGGGTGGTCGCCGACCTGTCGTGCGTGCTGACCGGGGCGCTGTCGGTCGCGCTGTACCCCAGCGCGCCGCTGGCGCGGGCGGTGGCGGTGGCCGCGGAGAGCGGCTGCCGCACCGTGTTCACCGACCGCGCGGACGCGGCCGAGGCGTTCCGGTCGGCGGGCTTCGACGTGCTGTTCCTCGGCTCCGGCGGGCCCGCCGGGATCGCCTCGGTCGCCGACCTGGTGGCCGCCCACCCCGGCGGGCGCGACGAACCGGCCGTGCCGCGCCGGGGCCCGTTCACCGTGGTGTCCACCAGCGGGACGCTCTCCGAGCCGAAGCTGTTCGCCGTCGAGGCCGCGCCGCTGCTGTACACCATGGACCGGTTCGCCGAGATCTACGGCATCGGGCGCGGCGACCGGCTGCTGCTGTACCTGCCGCTGTCTCACCTGCCCCAGCGGATGATGCTCTACTGGGGCCTGCGGACCGGGCTGGACTTCGTGCTGTCGGACCCGGCCCACCTGGCGGCCGACGGCGCCGAACACCAGCCCACCCTGCACGTCACGGTGCCGCGCGTGCTCGAACACATCCGCTGGCGGGTCCAGGCGAAGCTGCGCGGCGCGAACGCGCCCGCCGGCGCGGCGGCGGCGGCCTACCGGGCGATCTTCGGCTCGGCGATCAGGTCGGTGTTCGTCGGCAGCGCGCCCACCGACCCGGCGCTGATGACCGAACTGCTGGCGGCCGGCGTGCCGGTGTTCGAGGTGTACGGGACCACCGAGCTGGGGATGATCGCGCTCAACACCCCCGTCGCGCGGCGGCCCGGCACGGTGGGCAAGCCGATCCCGTGGGGCGACGTCCGGCTCGACCCGGAGAGCCGGGAGGTGCTGGTCCGCACGCCGACCCCGTTCCTGCACGGCCGGCTGGTCGACGGCCGGGTGGAGCCCCGGCAGTGGGATCCGGACCGGTACGAGCCGACCGCGGACGTCGGCGAGATCGACGCCGACGGGTTCCTGCGGGTGCTCGGCCGGCTGCGCGACTTCATGGTGCTGCCCAGCGGCGAGAAGGTCTTCGTCACCCCGATCGAGACCGCGCTGGCCGAGGCGGTGGGCGCGGGCCTGTGCCAGGTCACCATCCGGCCCGACGGCAAGCTGGGCGCGCTGATCTTCTTCGAGCCCGACGCGATCCCCCCGGACACCGAGGTCGACCTCGCCGTGCGGCGGGTGAACCGGGACCTGCACCCGTGGGAACGGGTGAAGTCGTACGCGGTCGTCGGGCGGATGCCGACGATCGAGGAGGGCTGCCTGACCGAGACGACCAAGCCCCGTCGGCACGTGATCGACGAGGTCCACGGCCGCACGGCGCGCTGGCGGCGCCCCGACGCGCCGTCCGAGCACGCGAACTGACCGGAGCACCGTCCGTCACCGGGCGGGAGAAGGAGGTGCGGACCGTGGAGCACATCGACCTGGACGGTGGCGGCATCGGGTACCGGCTGCGCGGGAACGGCCCGCCGCTGGTCCTGCTGGCCACGCTCGCGGGCAGCTGGATGCGCCAGTTGCCCGCGCTGAGCCAACACTTCACCATCCTCACCTACGACATGCGCGGCTTCGGCGACTCGCCGTCCGACACGGGCTTCCCCACGAACGCGCAGCACGCCGACGACCTCGCCGCGCTGCTCGACCACCTGGACATCGACCGCGCCGTGGTCATCGGGATGTCCCACGGCGGTCTGGTCGCGCAGCACTTCGCGGCCAAGCACACCGACCGGCTGTCCGGCCTCGGCCTGGTCGCCACGTTCGCGGCGCCGCACGGCCCCACGCAGCTGCTGCTGCGGATGCTGAACGGCTTCCTGGAACGCGACGACCTCCCCGGGTTCTGGGAGGTGCTCAAGAGCATGCTGTTCTCCGCGGCGGGTGCGCCGGCCATGCTCCGCCGCGAGGCGGCCCTGCGCCGGGCGATGTTCGACCAGTACGACGTGGCCGCGCTGAGCAGCATCTACACCCAGGCGCTGGAGCACGACAGCCGGACGTGGCTGGCCGGCCTGCGGTGCCCGACGCTGGTCGTCGGCGGCGCCGAGGACATCCTGTTCCCGCCGGTGCTCACCGAGGGGCTGGCCGGCCTGGTGCCGGGAGCGCGGACGGAGCTGCTGCCCGCCGCGCACATCCCGCCGGTGGAGGCGCCGCAGCAGTTCAACGAGCTGGTGGTCGAGGTCTTCGGGGGCACGCGGTCATGAGCGGCCCGGGAGCGCTGGGCGAGGGGCGCACGGTCCGGCTGCGCGACGCGGACCTGCACGTCTACCAGACCGGGCCGGACAGCGGCCCGCCGGTCGTGCTGCTGCACGGGTTCCTCACCTCGGCCCTGACCTGGCGCGAGGTCTACCCGGCGCTGGCCGAGCGGCACCGCGTCACCCTGGTCGACCTGCCCGGTTGCGGCGGGTCGCCCGCCCCGAAGGCCCGGCGGTGGACGGCGGATCGGGCGGCGGGCCTGCTCGTCGACCTGTTCGACGCCCTCGGCCTGGACGCGCCGGCGGTCGTGGGGAGCCAGATGGGAGGGTCGATCGCGGCGTGGCTGGCGGCCACCCACCCGGGCAGGGTGTCCCGGCTCGTCGTGATGGCGGCCGGCGTGCTCGGGGAGGCCGCCGCGAACCTGGGCCTGTACCGGGCGCTCGCCGCGCCGGGCCTGGGTCCGGTGCTCGCCCGGCTGTTCCCGTACCGGCCGTTCGCCGAGAAGTGGGCGGCCGCGCACGGTCCCGGCTTCCGACCCGACCCGACCGCGGTCCGGGCCTACCACCGGCAGCTGCGTTCCCGGGGTGCGGTGATGGCCCGGTTCGGCCTGGGCGTGCGGCTGAGCTACGGCGAGTCGTTCGACGCGCTGGCCGGGCCGATCGCCGGGCTCGCGGTGCCCACGCTGCTGCTGTTCGGCGCCGCCGACCGGCTCGTGCCGCCGTCGACCGGCCACCGGTTCGCCGAACTGATCCCCGGCTCGCGGCTGACGCTGCTGCCCGACTGCGGGGACTTCCCGCAGGAGGAGGCCCCGGCCGCGGTGGCCGCGGCGGTGACCGCCTTCCTGGCCGAGACGGGCGGGCGGGACCGGGTGAGCGGGGCCGGGTGAGCCAGGGCCGGACGAGCGGAACCGGGTGAGTGCGGCCGGACGAGCGGACGGGGCGAGCGGGTCCTGGTGGGCAGGTCCTGGTGGGCAGGGCCTGGTGAGTGCGGCAAAGGTAGGCCAGGCGGGGAGCCGGGTCGGGCGTGCGGACGGGGACGAGGGGACCGGGCGAGTCGGGTCGGCTGAGCGGGACCGGGGGGCGGCGCGGGACTGGGGGCGCGGGACTGGGGGCGTGAGCCGGGCGAGCCGACCCGTCAGGCGGCCCGCTGGCTCTGCATGGCGCTGAGCAGCGCGACCGTGGCCGGGTGCCACGGTCGGTTGCGGGGGCCGGTGAGCACGAGGGTGCGGCTGATCCGCTGGGCCGTCGGGATGAGCACGAGGTCGTTGCCCTCCATCCCGGCGGCCAGCCCCGGCACCACCGACACGCCGATGCCGGCGCGGATCATCGCGAACAGGGTGCCCAGCTGGCGCACCCGGTGGACCGGCCGGAACGGGGTGCCGCTCATCCGGTACAGCTCCTGGATGTGCCGCTCGCAGCCGCCCAGCGACAGCAGGAACGGGTCGTCCTCCAGGTCGGCGATGTCGACCGTGGCGTTCCCGGCCAGCGGGTGGTCGTGCGGCAGCACCGCGTAGAACCGGTCGTCGCCGATCACGACCGCGCCGGAGGGCATGTCGACCGGGTCGACCACGATCGCGAGGTCGGCGCTGGCGGCGTCCAGCCAGCCGGAGATCTCGTCGTCGTCGCCCTCGAACAGCGAGACCGTGACGTCGGGGAAGTCGGCCTGCCAGGTCTCCAGCAGCTCGGGCACCAGGCTGTGGCAGATGGTCGGGGGCGCGGCCAGCACGAGGTTGCCGTGCAACCCGCTGTCCCGCTGGTTCGCCAGCTCCTCCAGGGACGCCATCGAGGCCAGTGCGGTGCGCGCGTGGGCCAGCAGCTGCTCGCCGAGCACGGTGGGCCGCACCGGGTTGCCCCGGGTGAGCACCGGCCGGCCGGTGGTCCGCTCCAGCGCGGCCACGGCGTGGGAGACCGCGGACTGGCTGACCCCGAGCCGCGCGGCGGCCAGCGAGAAGCTCGACGTGTCGGCCACGGCGACGAACGCGCGGATCTGCGGGAGGCCAATCGTCATGAGAACCCCTCATGCGTGTCTGAGTGTTTCTAATTGGACTCATGATGGACGAGTGGCGACCATAGCGTCCAGTGGGGCGGGAGCTGAACACCGCCAGAAGGGGGATTTCCGGACATGGCCACGCCTACCGAGCGTCGGGACGCTGCGCGGTGGATGCCTGCCTTCGTGGCGCTGTCCGCGCTGTGGGGTTCGAGCTTCGCGCTGATCAAGATCGGGGTGGACGCCGGTGTCTCGCCGATGTGGGTCGCCCTGTGGCGCTGCCTGTTCGGCGCGGTGACCCTGCTGGTGGTCTGCGCGGTGCAGCGGCTGCCGCTGCCGCGCGACAAGGCCACCTGGGGGCACGCCCTGGTCGTCGCGGCGCTGCTGAACGCCGCGCCGTTCGCCCTGTTCGCCTACGGCGAGCAGTACGTCGACTCGGTGCTGGCCGGCATCTTCAACGCCACCACGCCGCTGCTGACCCTGGTGTTCGTGCTGCTCATGGTCAACGACGAGCGGCTCACCGGGCGGCGGGTGGCCGGGCTGGGGCTGGGCTTCCTCGGCGTGCTGGTCGTGCTGGGCGTGTGGAACGGGCTGGTCGGCGGGACGCTGGTCGGCGGGCTGGCGTGCCTGGCCGCGACGGCCTGCTACGGCGCCGGGTTCGCCTACACCCGGAGGTTCTTCTCGCAGCGGCCGGGCTCGGTGACGGCGCTGTCGGCGGTCCAGATCGGCTGCGCCACGCTCGAACTCGGCGTGGTCACGGCAGCCGCCGGACTCGCGCCGACCTGGCCGGGCTGGTACGCGGCGATCGCGCTGCTGGTGCTGGGCGCACTCGGCACGGGCCTGGCGTACATCCTCAACCTGCGCATCATCCGGGACGCCGGCCCCACGGTCGCGTCCACGGTGACCTACGTGGTGCCGCTGTGGTCGACCCTGATCGGCGCGGTCCTGCTGTCCGAGCCGTTGAGCTGGAACACCTTCGTCGGCGCGGCCATGGTGATCGCGGGCATCCTGGTCAGCCGGACCCGCTCGGGCCGGCGGGAGAAGGTGGACGCGGCGGCGGGCAGCCGTTGACGCAAGCAGGCTGATCTCCGCCGGGCACTGGCGGTGGGGCGTGGCCGAGCGGCATGCTCGGAGCACCCCGGCGGTACGGAGGTCGTCGTCCATGACCGGTCCGCGCCCGCCCGGTGACGCCACCGGGCAAGACCTGCCGACCCGATCCGGGTGGGAGCGGCTCGGCGTCGGCCTCCCGCTCGTGCAGGCCCCGATCGGCGGCGCGTGCACTCCCGCCCTGGTCGCGGCGGTCGGTGACGCGGGCGCGCTGGGGATGCTGGCCGGGTCGTGGCTTCCCCGGGCCGCGCTGACCGATCAGATCCGCGCCGTCCAGCGGGCCACCGCGCGCCCGTTCGGGGTGAACCTGGTGCTCGAATGGCCCCAGCACGAGAGGCTGGCGACGGCGCTCGACCACGGCGTGCCGGCGATCTCGACGTTCTGGGGCGACCCGGCGCCGTACCGCGAACGGATCCAGGCCGCCGGTGCCGTCCACTTCCACACGGTCGGCAGCCGTGCCGAGGCGCGCGCCGCGGCCGACCTCGGCGTCGACGTGATCGTCGCGCAGGGCTGGGACGCGGGCGGGCACGTCCGCGGCACGACCGCCACCCTCGCGTTCGTGCCGGCGGTCGTCGACCTCGTCTCCCCGGTACCGGTGCTCGCCGCCGGTGGCATCGCCGATGCACGGGGCGTGCGCGCGGTGCTCGCGCTGGGGGCGCGGGGCGCCTGGGTGGGTACCCGCTTCCTGCTCGCCGAGGAGGCCGGGACGCACCCCGACTTCCGCCGGCGGCTCGTCGCGGCGACCGCCGAGGACACCGTGCACACCACGGTCTTCGCGGACGGCTGGCCGGACGCCCCGCACCGCGCGTTGCGCAACACGACGCTGACCCGCTGGGAGGCGGCCGGCCGGCCCGCCGCGGGTGCACGCCCCGGCGAGCACGACGTGATCGCCGAGCACCGTGAACTCGGGCCCGTCCGGCGCTACGCCGACGTCGTCCCGCTCGCCGACCACGTCGGTGACGTCGAGGCCATGGCCATGTACGCGGGACAAGGCGTCGGACTGGCCACCACGACCGAACCGGCGGCCTCGATCGTCGCGGATCTGGCCCGTGGCTTCGCCGCGCCGGAATGAGCACGATGCATACTCTGAATGAGCGAGCCGCATAGAGTGTCGGGGTGCCGGCGAGTTTCGAAGAGGAATGACCTTCACTTGCTACGGATCGTTACAGCTGCACAGTAAATGTCATCACTCCGGTTCAACAAGGTCACCTGTTTGTGCGCTTCGCCGCAGCTGTTGTCTCAGTACGCTGCATCAGTGAAAACCGACCCCCCGGAAATGGCGGACTTCCGCCGATTGCAGCAGCGCCTCGAAACCATGTTCGAGGACGCGTCGGACGGCCCGGTGACCGTCGTCGTGGTGCCCAGTCTGACGCTGCACGCCGACGAGCTTCGCAAGATTCCCGGTGCCGTGCACTTCGAACAGCGCCTGCTGTTCGAATTCCAGCTCCTGCGACGCCCCGGCACCCGGCTGGTCTACGCGACCAGCCGGCCGGTCAGCCCGGAGATCGTCGACTACGCGATGAGCCTGGTGCCTCCGCTGAGCAGCGCCGACGTGACGGACCGGCTCTGCCTGCTGGACTGCGGCGACGACTCGGCGCTGCCGCTGAGCGAGAAGATCCTGCGGCGGCCGGACCTGATCCGGCGGGTTAGGGCGGCCATTCCCGACCCGGCGCGCGCCTATCTCGTGGTCTTCAACAGCACCCCGCTGGAACGCGAGCTGGCGGTGCGGTTGGGCATCCCGCTGTTCGCCTGCGACCCGGATCTGGCGGGGCTGGGCACCAAGAGCGGCGGGCGCAAGCTGTTCAAGGGCGCGGGCGTTCCGGTACTCGACGGGTTCGAGGACCTGGGGAGCGAGGAGGACCTCGTCCGCGCACTGACCCGGCTCAAATCCGGCAACCCGGGGCTGCGCAAAGCGGTGGTGAAACTCAACGACAGTTTCGCCGGTGCCGGAAACGCGATCTTCTCCTACGAGGGCGCACCGGAAACCGACCTGGAAAGCTGGATCGCCGAACGGATGGCCACCCAGCTCACCGCCCCCGGCGACACCTGGCTCACGTTCCGGGAGAAATTCCGGAAAATGGGCGGCGTCGTCGAGTGCTTCCTGGACGCCCGGGTGCTCCGCTCGCCGTCGGCGCAACTGGAACTCGACCCGCGCGGCGGCGTGCGCATCCTGTCCACACATGACCAGGTCCTCGGCGGGGCGTCCGGCCAGACCTTCGTCGGCTGCCTGTTCCCGGCCCGCGAGGCGTACCGCCTGCGCGTGCAGGAACTGGCCACGTCGGCGGGCCGGGAGCTGGCGCGGGCGGGCGTGGTGGGGCAGCTCAGCGTCGACTTCGTGGTGGACGAGGACGAGCCAGAGCGCGTGTACGCCCTGGAGATCAACCTGCGGATGGGCGGCGCGACCGCGCCGTACATGTTCTCGCACGGTCTGCTCGACGGCCGGTACGACGAGGAGACCGGGACCTACCTGGTCCCGGACGGCTCGCCGCGCTACTACGTCACCAGCGACCGGATCCAGGACGACGCCTTCCGCTCCCTGTCGTGCGCCGACCTCGTGGAGATCGCCGCACGGGAGGACATGGCGTACGACCCGGCGACCCGCACCGGCGCGTTCTACTACGCGCTGGGCGCCCTGCCGGAGTTCGGCAAGCTGGGCGTGGTCGCCATCGGCACGTCGCGCGACGACGCCCAGCGGCGCTACGACACGCTGGTGGGCACCCTGCGCGCGATCGCCGCATCGGCACGGCTGCACGTCTCCGCGAGGTGACCCGGTCGGCGGTGGCCGAAAAGGGGGACAGGCCACCGCCGCCGGCAGTCGAGAGCGGGCACCGGGCCCCGCCTTCCCTCGGACCGCCAAGTGGGACGCCCGTTCCGCTGACGACGCACTAGCATCTGCACATGGGAAGGTTTGCGGTATCAGCCGTTGTCCTGCTCGCAGCCCTCTTCGGCGTCGCGGCACCGGCCGCCGGCGCCGCGCCGGAGGACACCAGGCCGACGAAACGCTGCGAGTTCACCCCGACCCCGGACAACCCGGCCGCCAAGCCGGTCAGCCCGCCCCGCCCCACGGCGTCGACCAGGGGCACCGCGACCGCCGTCCTCGGCACGAACTACGGCACGGTGGTCATCGAACTCGACCGCTCGAACGCCTCCTGCGCGGTGCACAGCTTCACCCACCTCGTGCGCAACCTCTTCTACCACGACACCCAGTGCTTCCGGCTCACGAACTCGGCGCGACTCGGCGTGTTGCAGTGCGGGGACATCCACCGCGCGGAGGAGGGCGGCCCCGGCTACCGGTTCGCCGACGAGGTGACCGGCCGCGAGACCTACCCGCGCGGCACCGTCGCGATGGGCAACCAGGGTCCGGGCACCAACGGCAGCGAGTTCTTCATCGTGCACTCGCACGCCCACATCGCGCCCGTGTACAGCGTGCTCGGGCGCGTGGTGCACGGGATGGACACGCTGGACCGGATCGTCGCGGCCGGCATCGCCGGTGACGCGCAGGACGGGTTGCCGAAGCACCCCGTGCGGATCCACTGGGCGTTCACCCTGCCGGTGGGGTGGCCCCGCTAGGCGTCCCGGTACCGGTCCCGGACCTCGGGCAGCGGCCGGAAGCCGGCCGACTCGTAGGTGGCGACCGCGCCGACGTTGGAACTCGGGGTGCAGACGAGTGCGCTCGACGAACCCAGCTCCCGGAGTGCGGCCGCCGCGGCTTCGGTGACCGCCCTGCCGTAGCCGCGGCGCCGGTGTTCCCGGTGCACGCCCATCGGTTCGAGCAACCCGGGCCTGCCCGGACCGGCCGACCACACCGTCACCGCCGCCACCGCGTCGCCCTGGTCGTCGTAGGCGACCAGGCACCGGGCGTCGGCGTACGGCAATCCGGCCGCCATCGCGTGCCAGCGCTCCTCGGTGAACGTCGAACCGTCGAACGACGCACGCTGTACCGCGGCCCGCACGTGCGCCTGCTCCGGCTTGACCACCTCGATCCGCACGCCGAGGTCCCGCACCGGCTCGGTGAGGTCGCGGCGCAGCGGCGTCCAAGGCTCGTCGACGTCCCAGCCGTCCTCGGACAGCAGGTCCTGGACCAGCGTGCCCACCGGCGCTTCGACGTTCGCCTTCCCCTCTAACAGCACGCCTCGCTCCGGCTCGGACACGTCCTCGACCAGCTGCCGCGCCAGCTCCTCGTCCCGCTGGGCGTCCGGCGCGATCGTCAGCCGCAACAGCCTCGGCTCGTCCAGCAGCCCGACGGCGAGAATCCGCCCGTCCCGGCTCCAGGTCCGGACCGCCTCGGCCGTCGCCTCGGCACCGTTCCGCCAGAACCAGCCCAGGTCCCCCGGATGCAGCTGCATCGGCGCCCCGTCGTCCTGCCACGCCCGCAGCACGCCCACAGCCTCGCTCAGCTCGTCGACTTCCGGCTTGCCCAACACGATCGCCATACCCACGATCACACACCACCGCGCCGACAGCCCGCACCTTGAATACGGCCGGGGGTTCGGGGACTCGGGACGAGGACACGAGACGCGTCCTCTTCGAGCTGCCACGGGCGGCACCTGTGGTGTGAATCCGCTGGTGCCGCCCGTCGCCCGTGAGGCTGTCCGGCCGCTACGGAACGGCCGGCCCTGCGGAGTCGTTCAGCCAGGCCCAGTCGGACCAGGTGGTGAAGCCGGTCTGCCACTTGTGGTAGACGCCGGCGTGGCTGGTGCCGAGCACTTCGATGCGGCCGTCGGCGTTGTTGCCGGCTGTGATCTCCGTGCCGCCGGTGCCGAAGGTCTCCCACGCCGAGTACGACGCGTTCGGCCGGCTCTGCCACGTGTGCACGGCGACGTCGGAGTTGATGGCGAACACCTCCACCCGGCCGTCCACCGACCGTCCGGTGGCCAGTTCGGCGTTGCCGATACCTCCGGTGCCTTCCCAGTCCGACCACGAGGTGCGGCTGGTCTGCCACTTGTGGAACACGCCCGCCGGGCTGGAGGCGAACACTTCCAGCCTGCCGTCCTGGTTGTGGCTGACCGCGAGGTCTTGTCCACCACCGCCGAAGGCCTCCCACGCGGACCAGCCGCCGTTGGGCGCGGTCTGGAACAGGTGCCCGAACGTGGTGTCCGACAGCGCGAACACCTCCAGCCTGCCGTCCGGCGAAGTCTCCATGGCCAGCCGTGAGTCCGCCGGGCCGCCGAGGCCTTCCCAGTTCGACCAGGTTCCTGGTCCGGTTTGCCATTTGTGGAACACGCCGTTGGTGTTGGAGGCGAAGACTTCGATGCGGCCGTCGGCGTTGTTACCGGCCGCCACGCGGTATCCGCCGCCGCCGAAGTTGGCCCAGCCGGACCACTCTCCGTTCGCGGTGGTCTGCCACATGTGGTCGAAGGTGTTGCCGGACAACGCGAACAGCTCAAGCCGACCGTCGCTGTTGGACGCTATGGAGAGTTGGGCGTCCTGTGGCCCGCCGACGAACCGCCAGTCCGACCAGCCGCCGTTCACCGCGGTCTGCCACGAGTGGTGGATCCCGTCCGACCCGGCGGCGAACGTTTCCAGCCTGCCGTCCGCCGACCGCGCCGACACCACCAGACCGCTCGGGTACGGGTGCGCGGTACGGCCCATGCCGCTCCACAACGCATCGACGATGACGGTCGCGTCGCGCGCTTCCACCCCGTACCGGTAGCGGTACTGCGCTGCGGGCTTCTGCACTTCGGCGGCCACGTCACCGATCGGCGTGGTGTTCCACGACCCGCCGGGGAACTCCCGCTCCATCGCGTCGAGGAACCTGTTGGTGGCGTACACCGGGTCGACGCACTGCGCCGGCGAGCACCAGCCCATCGAAGGTCGCTGCTGGAACAGCCCGAGCGAGTCGTGGTCGACGGCTTCGGAGTAGTTCATGATGCCGCTCTCCACGATCGCCGTGGCCATCGCGATGGCGGCGGCGCGCGGGTTGAGCCCGCGATCGCGGACCGCCTGGGTGACGACCCTCGCGCACGACATGCGATAGGCGTTCAGGTGGCCCGCCATCTTGTCGGCCAGCTGCGGGTTGAGCTGTGCCGCCAGGGTGGCGTCCGATCCGGAGGGGCCGGCCGGGTCGCACGGCGCGGACGCGATCTGTGCCCTCACCTCCTGCGGCCAGATCTCGTCCGGGTCCGCCGGTTGCCCGCCCGGACCGGCGGCCAGCGCCACCGATGCGGTGAGTGCCGTGACCGTCGCGGGGATGCCGAGGACGGCGCCGAGTCTGCGGAGCGCACGCCGGTACCCGGGTCTTGTGATGTCCATGGTGTTCCAGTCCTCTTCGGGCGGTCAGCGGATCGCCGGGCCTGCGGAGTTGTTCAGCCAGGCCCAGTCGGACCAGGTGGTGAAGCCGGTCTGCCACTTGTGGTAGACGCCGGCGTGGCTGGTGCCGAGCACCTCGATGCGGCCGTCGGCGTTGTTGCCGGCTGTGATCTCCGTGCCGCCGGTGCCGAAGGTCTCCCACGCCGAGTACGGCGCGTTGGGATCGGTCTGCCAGATGTGTGCCGCGGTGTCCGCGTTGACGGCGAACACCTCCACCCGGCCGTCGACCGAACGGCCGCTGGTCAGCTGCGCGTCGACCGGCCCACCGGTGCCCTCCCAGTTCGACCACGAGGTGCCGCTCGTCTGCCACTTGTGGAACACGCCCGCCGAGCTGGAGGCGAACACTTCCAGCCTGCCGTCGGTGTTGTGGTTGACCGTCAGGTCGTGGCCACCGCCGCCGAAGCCTTCCCACGCGGACCAGCCACCACTGGGGGCGGTCTGGTACAGGTGCTCGAAAGTCGTGTCGGACAAAGCGAAGACTTCCAATCGCCCGTCTACAGAGGACTCCATGGCCAGCCGTGAGCCCGCCGGGCCGCCGAGGCCTTCCCAGTTCGACCAGGTTCCTGGTCCGGTTTGCCATTTGTGGAACACGCCGTTGGTGTTGGAGGCGAAGACTTCGATGCGGCCGTCGGCGTTGCTACCGGCCGCCACGCGGTATCCGCCGCCGCCGAAGTTGGCCCAGCCGGACCACTCTCCGTTCGCGGTGGTCTGCCACATGTGGTCGAAGGTGTTGCCGGACAACGCGAACAGCTCCAGCCGACCGTCGCTGTTGGACGCGATGGCCAACTGCGCGTCCGATGGGCCACCCTTGAAGTGCCAGTCCGACCAGCCGCCGTTCACCGCGGTCTGCCACGAGTGGTAGATGCCGTCCGCTCCGGCCGCGAACGTCTCCAACCGGCCGTCCGCCGACCTCGCCGACACCACCCGACCACTGGCGTAGGGATGTGGTCGGGCGGCGGTCTCTTCGACGATCTTGTTGTACCGCAGCGCTTTGTAGTCGCCGTTGGGGTGCCCGTCGAGATACCGGTCGTTGATGTTCGCCGTAGGTGACTGACCGGCGTCGAGCCGAACGAGTAGTAGGAGAAGCCGCCGCGGTCGTCGGTCCACTCGTGGAAGATGAGCACGTGGTCCCGGTACGAGTTGAGGACGTCCCCTGCCCGCAACTCGTTGCGCGGGATCTCGTGGGAGAAGTCGGGCAGGGTTCCCGTCCACGGGTTGGCGTTCAGGTGCCACGCCATCGACACGTACCCGGAGCAATCCGTGCGGTAGTGGTGGTCACCGCCGGGTCCGAGCGACTTCCCGCCCTGGTTGTAGGGGCCGGGCTGGTGGTCGACCCAGTACTGGGCGCGCCGGATGACCTCGCTCCTGGTGATGGGCCCGCCCCGGTCCGACGCCGCGACCGCGGGGGAGGTGGGGACGAGGGCGCCCGCCACCGCGAGCACGATCGCGAGCACGACGGTGACAGGTCTGGCCGCGCGGGATCCAAGCGAGGTCATCGGCACCCCAGGTGGTGACGGCGTTCCGCGCGCGGAACGCCGGTTGGTGGAAGGTCGTCGGATCGTCAGGGGTGGCGGAGCACGTCCATCATCACCGGGAGTTCACGGCCGATGCCGTTCCTCGCCACGCAGTCGATCCAGTGGCCGCAGTCGTACTCGACCATCCAGCTGTTGGAGATCCCGTTGGCCAGCAGGTGCTGGTGGAACTCGTAGGTCAGCCGGTGCGCCTGCCCCTCCAGCAGGTCGTCGTGCCGGGTTCCCGCGTACAGCACGGTGTGCACTCCGCTCAGGCCGCCCACCCGGTGCCACGGGTTGTTGAAGCCCCACGACCCGTCCCACGGCGCGCCGAACGGGCCGTCGAGCGGCAGGCCCTTCTCCGGCAGCGGGCCGGTGACGGCCACGCGCATCCGCTGGTCCTCCAGGTTGTAGCCGCCGGACATGCCGATCGCCATCCGGAACAGCCAGGGGCGGTGCGTCGCGTGCCGGATCGCCACGAAGCCGCCCATGGAGAAGCCCGCGATGGCACGGCCTTCGCGGTCGCGGACGGTGTTGAGGTTCTGGTCGACCCACGGGATCAGCTCGTCCAGGTGGAACCGGTCCCACTGCTGGACGCCGGCGGACTGGTTGACCCAGTTGGTGCCCCAGCCCGCCCAGCCCGCCTCGGCGGCGACGGTGATGATCGGGTACCCGTGCGTGACCGCCTCGATGTTCGCCTCGCGGTGCCAGGCCCCTGGACCCTGCGCCCGGCCGTGGTAGAGGTAGAGCACCGGGTAGGCGACGTGCGGGTTGTAGTTCGACGGCAACGTGATGATCACGTCGTGGTAGGTCCACGCGAGCGCGCGGGTGTCCACCGAGTTGGTGTGGATGTTCACCACGTAGGTCCGGGGTGTGGTCTGCATGACGTTGCGGACCTCGATGCCGTGCCCTGATGAGAAGGCGGGTGGCAACGCGGCCGCGGTGCCGGGCGACCCGACCGTGGCGGTGATCAGGGTCGCGAACAGGGCCACTACCAGCGCGAGAGCGCGACTTCGAGAGGTGGAGCGTTTCACGGTATGTCCTCCATGCGGTCGGTCCGGGCGGCTTCTGGGACGACGTGGCCGGCGAACCGCACGAGATCCCCCCACTACTCCCCAGTAGCCCCGTGTACGCGCAGTAGCGCATCATGTGTGGAGTGTCAGTACCGCCACCGCTGGACAAGTTCGGAAACTCTGGAATGTCCGCAACCGCCGTCGGCACCGCTGCGGACCTGGGTCGGGCGCTCAAGCACTGGTTGCGGCACGGTCCGGGAGGGCCGGTCAAGGTCGCCGCGCTCGCCAGGCGGCTGCGGATCTCGCAGAGCACGCTCTACGCCTACCTGGCCGGCACGACGCTGCCGTCCAGCGAGGCGTTGGACGACCTGCTGAACGAACTGGCCGTGCCGGCCGACGAGCACCGGCGCCTGGCGACGCTCCGCGACTCCGTGCAACGGCCACGGGGAGCGGCGGGCCCGACGCGCAAGGCCCGGCCGGTGCCGGCCGAGCTGCCCGCCGACCCGATCGGGTTCACCGGGCGGGAGCGGGAACTGGCGGCCCTGGACCGGGCGCGGGCCGACGGCGTGCCGATCGTGGTGCTCGCCGGGCCCGCGGGGGTGGGCAAGACCGCCCTGGCGGTGCGCTGGGGGCACCGCGTCGCGGACGGGTTCCCGGACGGCTGCCTGTACGCCGACCTGCACGGCTACTCGCCGGTCAAGCCGCACGACCCGGCCGAGGTGCTGGCGGGTTTCCTGCGCAGCCTCGGCCTGGACGACCCGGACATCCCCGCCGACGTGCACCAGCGGGCCGCCCGGCTGCGCAGCCTGCTGGCCCGCAAGCGGGTGCTGGTGGTGCTCGACAACGCGCTCGACGTCAACCAGGTCCGGCCGCTGCTGCCCGCCGAACCGCTGTGCTTCGTCCTGGTCACCAGTCGGACCGACCTCGCCGGCCTCCAGGTCCGGCCGGGCGCCCACCGCGTCGACCTGCGCCCGCTCTCCGCCGGGGAGGGGCTGGACCTGCTGCGGGCGCAGCTCGGCGGCCAGGTCGACCGGTCCTCGGACGCGGCGCGCGAACTCGCCGAACGCTGCGGCGGCCTCCCGCTGGCCCTGCGCATCGTGGCGGCACGCGCGCACGGCAGACCCGCCCAGCCGCTCGCCGAACTGGTCGACGACCTGAGAGTCCAGGGCTTGGACCTGTTCGACGTCGGCGATCCCGACACCGCCGTGCGGACGGTGTTCTCCTGGTCGCTGCGGCACCTGGACGACGAAGCGCGGCAGGACTTCCGGCTGCTGGGCGCGCACCCGGCGCACGACATCGGCCTGCCCGCTGCCGCCGCGCTGCTCGGCACGGACGTGCGGACGGCGACCCGGCGGCTCGACGTCCTGGTCCGCGCCCACCTGATCCAGCGCTCGTCCGCGGACCGGTTCGACATGCACGACCTGGTGCGGGCCTACGCCCGTGAACAGGTGACCGACGAGGAGGTGCTGGACGGGGCCCTGGTCCGGCTGGTCGACCACTTCGCCGTCACCGCCGGGCAGGCGATGGACGCACTGCACCCCGGTCCGGCAGCGGACTCGCCGATGCCGGTGGGCGACGCCCGCGAGTGGGTGGACCGGGAGTGGCAGTCCCTGCTGGCCCTGGTGGCGTTCACCGCCCGGCGGGGGTGGTCGACGGCGACCGCGAGGCTGGCCGAGACCCTCCAGCGCCACCTGGACCAGGGCGGCAGGCACAGCGACGCGCTGGTGGTGCTTGGTCATGTGCGGGACGCGGCCAGGTCCGCCGGTGACAAGCCGGCCGAGGGCGCGGCCCTGTACCACCTCGGCGTGGCCTACCTGCGGCTCGGCCTGCACGAGGACGCGATGCACCACCACGGCCTGGCTCTCGACGTGTGCCGGCGGGCCGGCGACCGCCTGGGCGAGGCCGGCGCGTTGAACAACCTGGGCAACCTCTACGAGCGGCTGGGGCGGTACGGGGAGGCCTTGGCGCACTACCGCGAGGCGCTCGCCCTCGCCGACGACCTCGGGTTCGCCAAGGGGCGCGCCGTCGTGCTGACCAACCTCGGCGTCGTCCACACCCGGCTGGGCGACCACGACCGGGCCCTGCGCGACCTCCGGGAGGCGCTGGACATCTTCGCCGACCCCGGCGGCACGGCGCGCGCCCTGGGCAACCTCGCCGAGGTGCACCGGCTCGGCGGCCGGATCGAGGAGGCGCTCGAACTCTTCGGCCGGGCGCTGGAACTGGCCAGGGGGATCGGCGCCCGCGGCATCGAGACCGAGGTGCTGAACAACCTCGGTCCGGCGTACCTGGCGGCCGGTGCGCCCGACCTGGCCCGCGCCCACCACGCCGAGGCGCTGGCCGTGGCGAGGGCGATCGGCGACCGGTACGAGGAGGCGCGCGCGCTGGAGGGCCTGGGTTCCGCGGACCGGGCGGTCGGACCGTGGGAGGAGGCACTCGCCATCTACGGCGAACTCGGCCTACCGGACGAGGACCGCGTCCGGGCGTTGCTGTCCGGGCGAAGCCCGGCCACTGCCGCACCGGCCGCCGTCGGTCCCGGGGAAGAAGCCGCGAACCGGGCACCCGACTTACCACCGGCGGGGCCGGGGGACGAGCGCGGTGGGGCCGGCTCCCCGGCGCAGGTGTAGTCCGGCGGTCATGCGCCGGCGCTGTGCGCGCTCGCCCGGCTCGTGGCGCTCGTCGTGGTACTGCACTCGGTGGCCGATCAGCGGTGTCCGGGGTGCCTACCTCTATCATCCGGCAGGTGGCCGCCTATGACGATCTTGGTGCGTTCGAGCACCTGGACACTTCGACGCTCCCGGTACGCCAGCAGCGAATCCTGGTCGCGATCCGGGATTGGGTGGTCAGGTACGGGTACTCGCCGAGCACCCGGGAGATCGGCGACGCGGTGGGGCTGCGGTCGTCGTCCTCGGTGTCGAAACACCTGGCGAGCCTGGAGGAGAAGGGGTTCCTGCGGCGCGGCAGCACGATGTCCCGGCCGATCGACGTGCGGGTGTTCCTGCACGAGCCCTCGGAACGGGAGTCCGCCGGCGACTCGGTGCCGGTGCCGGTGGTCGGCCACATCGCCGCGGGAAGTCCCATCGCGGCCGAGGAGCACGTCGACGACGTCCTGACGCTGCCGCGCGGACTCACCGGGCGGGGGAACGTCTTCGGTCTGCGGGTGCGCGGCGACTCGATGGTCGACGCCGCGATCTGCGACGGGGACATCGTCGTGGTGCGGCAGCAGCACGAGGCCCACTCGGGCCAGATCGTCGCCGCGATGATCGACGGCGAGGCCACCGTGAAGGTGTACCGGCGGCGCGACGGCCACGTCTTCCTCGAGCCGCGCAACCCGGCGTACGACGTCATCGACGGCGACGAGGCCGTCGTGCTGGGCGCCGTCGTGTCGGTGCTGCGCAGCGTCTGAAGCGCTCGGCCCGGACGACGCCGGTCGGGCCGGCTTTGATCTTCCGCGCGACTCGGCGGAAAGAATCGCCCGGCTCCGGTGCGGTGCCGGCGAATCGGCTGCCATCTGCGAAAACGTCCGGCGTCGTGCCACGAAAGAATGAATGGGAATACGGAGAGCACGGCCGGGCATCCCCCGGTTTCCTTCCCCTGCTGCGGGCAAGGCCCTGAACTGCGGTTTTCCGTGAGGGCTGCACTATTCGGCGTACGCACGGGTGAACGTTTCCGCCCAGCCTTGACAGTCCGAACGGCCGTGGGCAGGCTGATCCGCCGTGCGGCCACAGAAGCAGATGTTCCGCCGATCAGTACCCGGAACGGTCGGCAGTGCAGGCCTGTTCCCGGTCACCGGGAATAGCGCGGAACACCGGCCGGGAAAGCGCGCACGCATGTTCCCCGATCGCCCGCGAGGATCTGATTGATGTCAGCACACACCCCGTCCAGTGATTCCCTGGCGGGCCCTCCGGCGTGGCCGGTCGTGATCGCCGCGGCGAGCACGTTGGTGGTCGCGAGCGCACTGGTCGCCTGGGCGGCGCTCGTCGCCCCGCAGTACGCGCGGACCACCGTCGGCCTGTGCGCCTCGGCCGCCGCGCTCGCGCTCGTCGTCGCGGTGGCCTTCGCCGTGTGGCAGCGGTCCGCCGCCCGGCACTTCCGAGGGCGGGCCGCCGCGCTCGCCGCGGAGTCCGCCGACCTCGCGCAACGCCTCGCGCCCGCCCTCGTCGAACGGCTGCGCGCGGGTTCGTCCGCGGAGACGGCGCTCACCGAGGTCGAACGGCCGGTGAACCCCGACCACGACCGCGTGCTGCGCCTGCTCGCCGAGGAGGTCGGCCGCGGCGAGCGCACCAGGGCCGCCGCGATGGCCGCCTGCGGCAACGCCGCCGGCCGCATGCAGGCCCTGGCCACCAGCATGCTCGCCGACCTGCGCGAGATGGAGGACCGGCACGGCGAAGAGGTGCTGGGGGACCTGCTCCAACTCGACCACAGCACCGCCCAGGCGGGCCGCCTCGCGGACAGCATCGCGGTGCTCACCGGCTCGCGCTCCGGCCGCCGCTGGACCAAGCCGATCGTGATGGAGTCGATCCTGCGCGGCGCGGTCGGCCGGGTCAGCGCCTACCAGCGGGTGCGCACGCACTCCGCCAGCTCCTCCGCCATCGTCGGCTACGCCGCGGAGGGCGTGATGCACGCGCTCGCCGAGCTGATCGACAACGCGTGCAGCTTCTCGCCGCCCTCCGAGCAGGTGCACGTGTACGTGGAGGAGGTGCAGGCGGGCGTGGTCGTCACGATCGAGGACGGCGGCCTGGTCATGGGCGACCTGGCGCTGCGCCGCGCCGAGCAGACCGTCTCCGGCCGGTCGTTCGACCTGGCCGGGCTGTCCGGCACCCGGCTGGGCCTCGCCGTCGTCGGCCGGCTGGCCCGCAAGCACGGCCTCACCGTGTCGTTCCGCCCGTCCTCGCGGGGCGGCACGGGCGTGATCGTGATGATCCCGCGCACGCTGGTCACCGAGTCCCGTCCGAGCGGCGGCAAGCGGCGCTCCCCGTCCTCCGCCGGGCCGATGGACTCCGGTGAGGCGTACTCCGAACGCGTCATCCCGGCGATCGAGCCGCTGGTGATCCCCGCGCCGCAGGACCACGCCACGCGGCGGTCCACCGAGCCGGCGGTCGACCGGGAACCGCCGGAGGAGCAGGTCGTGCTGCCACGCCGGCAACGGGGCAGCACGCTCGGGTCCGCGTTCCCGGTCCTGCCGTCGAACCTCCCGGAGCCGGCCGCACCGCGCGTGGACGCGGGGAGCCGGTTCAGCGCGTTCCGCAGGGCCGGGCGCTTCGGCCGGGACGCCCGCCCCGAGGTCGACCCGCCGGAGAACCACGGTCCGCGCAACCCCGGCACCGACCTCCACGGCGCCGAATCCCATGGCGCCGAATTCCACGACGCCGAATTTCACGGCATCGAACTGCACGGCACCGAACTCTCCGGTGTCGAACTCCACGGTGATGAACTGCACGGTGACGAACCCGGTGGCATCGAACCTCACGACACCGGACACCCGGTGATCGAGCACCGCGGCGTTGAGCCCCCTGTGATCGAGCACAGCGGCACGGCGTCCCTCGGTTCCGAACTCCGCGGTTCCGAACTCTTCGGTGCGGACAAGCGGCAGCCGGAGAGCCGGTTCGAGCCCGGCGGCTTCACCGAGCCGGAGACCCCGCCGCGACCCGAGCCGCTGCGCGGCCAGCCGCCCCGCTGGCCGTCCTGAGGCGTCCCGCCCCACCAGGCACCGCGAACACCCGACAGATTGGAGGCAGGGGCGCGGCCCCCGGCAGCAACGCAGGCCCAGGACCTCGGCCCCGACAGCCCGGATGAACACCACCGACCGCGACCTCGACTGGTTGCTGGAGAACCTCCTCGACAGAACCCCCGGCTCCCGGCACGCCCTGGTGCTGTCCAAGGACGGACTCAAGCTCTGCCGCACCCGCGGCCTCTCGGTGGACCAGGCCGACCAGCTCGCCGCCATCGCCTGCGGGATGCAGAGCCTCGCCTACGGCGCGTCGATCGAGTTCGGCGACGGCACCGGCGGCGTGCGCCAGTCGATGACCGAGTTCCACGGCGGCCTGCTGTTCATCGTGGAGGCCGGGCAGGGCGCCCACCTGGCCGTGGTCGCCGTGGACGACGCCGACGCGGGCGTCATCGGCCACAACATGAACGAACTGGTGGAGCAGCTCGGCGACTACCTGTCGACGCCACCGCGCCAGGCGCCGTACAGCCCGCGACCGGCATGAGCCCGCGCCTCCACGACGAGAACCCGGACCGCCTGTACACCATCACCGGCGGGCGCAGCCGGGTCGTCGACGACGGGTCGATCGACCTGGTGACGCTGATCGTCAGCGAGAGCGAGCCGTCGGCGGGCATGCAGTCCGAGCACGCCCGCATCCTGCGGATCTGCCGCCGCCCCACCGCCGTCGTGGAGCTGTCGGCCGACCTGGAGCTGCCGGTCGGCGTGGTGAGGATCCTGCTGTGCGACCTGCTGGACGCGGGTGTGGTCACCGCCCGCCACCCCCGGACCTCCCACTCGCCGGACGCACTGCCGTCCCCGGAACTGTTGAAGCGGGTGCTCCTTGGCCTCCAGAAACTCTGACACCGCACCACGCGCGCCACTGCGCGCCACCGCCCACCACGGACTCAAGATCGTCGTGGTCGGCGGGTTCGGCGTGGGCAAGACGACGATGGTGCGCTCGGTCAGCGAGATCAGGCCGCTGTCCACCGAGGAGACCATGACCCGCGCGGGCATCGGTGTCGACGACACCACCGCCGTGCGGGGCAAGACCACCACCACCGTCGCGTTCGACTTCGGCCGCATCACGCTCGACGACGAGCTGGTGCTCTACCTGTTCGGCGCACCCGGCCAGGAGCGGTTCTGGTTCCTGTGGGACCGGTTGTTCGCCGGGACGCTCGGGGCGGTGGTGCTGGTCGACACCCGGCGCGTGCAGGACTCGTGGTACGCCATCGACCGCCTGGAGCACCACGGCACGCCGTTCGTGGTGGCGCGCAACAACTTCGGCGCTCCGCAACACTCCCGCCACCAGCTGCGCGACGCGCTCGACCTGCCGCCGCACGTGCCGCTGGTCGACTGCGACGCCCGTCGGCGCGACTCCAGCAAGGCCGTGCTGGTCGCGTTGGTGAACCACCTCTTCGCCTTGTCCTTCGCCAGGGAGACCACCCCGTGACCCACCCGACCGACCTCACCGCGCTGACGCCGCCCCACGGCAACCCGATCCCACCGCCGGGGTGCCCGGCCCACGCGAAACCCGTGGTGGCGCTGCACGGCCCGCTGTTCCAGCAGCGGCCCGCCGAGCTGTACCGGCAGCTGCGGCGCGAGCACGGCCCCGTCGCGCCGGTGGAGCTGGAGGGCGGCGTGCCCGCCTGGTACGTCATCGGCTACCGCGAGCTGCACCACGTGCTCACCAACGACCAGCTGTTCGCGCGGGACTCGCGCCGCTGGAACCAGTGGGACCGCATCCCGCCGGACTGGCCGCTGATGCCCTACGTGGGCCACCAGCCGTCGGTGATGTTCGCCGAGGGCGTCGAGCACCGGCGCCGCTCGGGCGCCATCAGCGACGCGCTCGGCGCGATCGACCAGTTCGAGCTGCGGCAGCGCTGCGAGGACGTCGCCGACAAGCTGATCGACGCGTTCGTGGTATCCGGCCAGGCCGACCTCATCGCGCAGTTCGCGAACCCGATGCCCTCGCTGGTCGTGGCGAAGCTGTTCGGGCTGTCCGACCGGGAGCTGCCACCGCTGGTGCGCGACATCTCGCTGTCCGTGGACGGCGGGGAGGACGCCATCCCCGCCTACGGCCGGGTCGCGGTGGCGATGCGGCAGCTGGTGCACCGCAAGTCCGTCGCGCCCGGCCCGGACGTGCCGTCGCGGATGCTGGCGCACCCGGCGGGCCTGACCGAGGAGGAACTGACCCGGGACCTGCTGGTCGTGCTGGCCGCCGCGCAGCAGCCGACCGCGAACTGGATCGGCAACACGTTGCGGCTGATGCTGACCGACGACCGGTTCGCGGTCACCCTGTCCGGCGGACGTCGCAGCGCGGGCCAGGCGCTCAACGAGGTGCTGTGGGAGGACACGCCGACCCAGAACTTCGTGGGCCGCTGGGCCACCCAGGCGACCCAGCTGGGCGGCCACCGGATCATGCCGGGCGACCTGGTGATCATGGGGCTGGCGGCGGCCAACACCGACCCGCAGGTGCGGCCGGACCCCCACTCGGGCTCGTCCGGGAACCACGCGCAGATGTCGTTCAGCCACGGCGAGCACCGCTGCCCGTTCCCCGCGCCGGAGATCGCCGAGGTGATCGCCAAGGCGGCCGTGGAGGTGCTGCTGGACCGGCTGCCGGACGTGGTGCCGGCCGTCGCGCCGGATGAGCTGGTGTGGCGGCAGTCGGTGTGGATCCGCGGCCTGGTGGCGTTGCCGGTGGAGTTCACCCCGGCCTACGTCTCCCGCTGAGCCGGTGTCGCGGCCGGGCCCCGGAGGGTCCGGCCGCGTCCGGTCGACCGTCCGCGTCGGTCAGCCGACCGGGGTGAACTCCACCCACAGCTCGGCCGGGCCTCTGGTGAACACCCCGCGTTCGCCCGCCCGGAAGCCCTCCACCAGGCGCACGTCGGGCATCGCGTCCAGCAGTTGGCCCACCCCGACCTCCACCTCCGCCTTCGCCAGCAGCGCGCCGACGCAGAAGTGCCTGCCCAGCGCGAACGACAGGTGGTTCGCCGCTGCGGAGAACGCGCGCGTCGTGCTCAGGTCCTCGCGGAAGATGTCGAACTCGTCGGGGCGGTCGTAGCGCGTGCCGTCCCGGTTGGCCGCACCGATCAGGCAGGTCACCGTCGCGCCCGCGGGCACCACGCCGCCGGACAGCTCCACGTCCGCCGCGGTCTGCCGCATGATCATGTGCACGGGTGGGGTGTACCGCAGCGTCTCCGCGAACGCCCGCGCCACCAGCGACCGGTCCGCGCGGACCGCAGCCAACTGGTCGGGGTGCTCCAGCAGGTTGCGGAAGATCGCCGCGATGGCCTTGTCGGTGGTCTCCCCGCCGGCGGCGAGCAGCAGCGAGCAGAACGACTTGATGTCCTCGTCGGACATCTGCGTGCCGTCGATCTCGGCCCGGCACAACGTGGACAGCAGGTCGTCCCCGAGGTTCTCCCGGCGATGCCGGATGATCGGGATCATGTAGGCGGAGAACTCCTCGTGCATGCGCCGCCCGTTGGCGGCCACCTCGGGATCGCCGGCGAGGTTGCTCAGGAATTCGATCACCGACGTGTACCAGCGGTGGAACTTCTCGTGGTCGGACTTGTCCAGGCCGAGCATGTCGACGATGACGTTGATGGGGAAGTGCGAGGCGAACTGCGATACCAGTTCCGCCCGGCCGGTGTGCCGGAAGCGGTCGATCAAGTCGCGCGCGTTGCGCTCGATGACCGGGAGGAACTTGCTCTCCAGCGTGCTGCCGCGGAACGCGGGCGCCACCAGGGCGCGCCGCACGGAGTGCTCCCGGCCGCTCATCTGCACGATCGTGCGGCCGTGCACCGGCTCGACCTGCCAGTCGTAGTTGTCGCTGGTGAAGACCGGGTCGCGGAAGGCCCGTTCGACGTCCTCGTAGCGGGAGATGAGCCAACTCCGGGTCGCCTCGTGGTATACCAGCGGCGCTTGCTCGCGCAGTACCCGATATGCGGAGTACGGGTCGGCGGCGAAATCCTGGGACAGGATGTCCGGTAATTCTTGTGCCGTGGTCATGACATTCTCCGGGAAACTGGGGTCATGTCCGGCCGAGGTTAATGACCGCTGTCCGGTCGGGCCAGCCGCCACCAGTGGGAATGCATATCCACGCGGGATCGAAGACAACCCGTAAGGCGGTTGCGCGGTGAGTCTTCCTGCTGTCCGGACAACGTGGATCGGCAGACCGGGCGTAACCCGGCAATTCCGGGTGGTTAGCGGCGGGGGCCGAGCCCGATTTCTGCGTAGACGCCGGTCGGGTGGTCGCCTGCCCGGTCGGGATCAGGCTCCGGTCAGCGCGGCCTGCACCGCGTCGGCGATGCGCAGCAGGCGGGAGTCGCCGAAGGCGTGGCCTTCCAGGCACAGGCCGACCGGCAGTCCGTCCCGGGTGTCACCCGCCGGTAGCGAGATCATCGGGAGACCGGCCACGGTGCCGGGGCCGGCGTTACGCGTGACGGTCGGGAAGATCGGCACCTGCCGCCCGTTGAGGGGGATCACGTCGTCTTCGCCGATCAACGGCGGTGGCACCGGGGCCGTCGGCCCCATGACGACGTCCACCCGGGTGAAGAGTTCGGCGTAGGAGCGCTGCAACCGCCAACGTGCGGCTCGCGCGTCCTGGTACGCCTGGACGGGGAGGGGCGACGAGGACAGGGTCTCGACCAGGGCGCGGACGTCGGGGGAGGCGATCTCGTCGGCCCAGTGCTCCACAGCGGACCCGACGCGGTGCGCCAGCAGCCGCGGGGCCTCGAAGAACACCAGGTCGTTGCCCGGCCCGGCGGCCACGGCCAGGTCGTCGCCCAGGTCCACGTCGACCAGCTGCGCACCGGCCCGTTCCACTGCGGACAGTGCCTCTTGGACCACCCTGGCGACTTCCGGGTCCAGGTCCTGGAAGCGGCTGCGCGGCAGGCCGATCCGCAGACCCGTGAGAGCGACCGGCGTGAAGTCCGCCGGCTCGCGGGTGATCACCTCGTCCACGACCCGCACGTCCCGCACGGTGCGGGCGTGGACGCCGATGGTGTCCCGGCTGGTGGAGAGGTTCACCACGCCGTCGCCCGGGTACCGGCCGGTGGACGGGCGGAACCCGACCACGCCGCAGAAGGACGCGGGGATGGTGACGGAGCCGCCGGTGTCGGTGCCCAGCGCGAACGGCACGACCCCGAGGGCGACGCCGACCGCGCTGCCCCCGCTCGACCCGCCGGCCGAACGCGCCGGGTCGACCGGGTTGCGCACCGGCCCGAACGCCTTGTTGTTGCTGGTGATCCCGAACGCGAGTTCGTGCAGGTTCGTCTTGCCGACCACGACCGCCCCGGCGTCCCTGAGGGCACCGACCACACCGGCGTCGACAGCGGCGGGGGAGTTGCGCAGCAGTGGGCTGCCGGCTGTGGTGGCGTCACCCTGGACGTCGATGTTGTCCTTGACCGAGAACGGGATCCCCGCCAGGACCCCTTCACCGGACGGTATGGCGCGGGTGACGCTGATCCAGTCGCCGTGCACGGAGGCTTCGGCCTTCCCGACGGCCTCGGACAGGTGGCGGGCGCGATCGGACGGCTCCATCCTCTGCCAGTCGGCCAGTGACAGCGCGGGGGAGACCTCGTCGACCATGTCCGTCCTTCCAGGCGTCGTGGTCGGAACGTAGGTTCGGCGAGGGGGTCGGTCAATGTCCGTCGGCGCCCTCTACTTTGTACTGGGCGCACGGTTTCGACCGGACCGGTCATGGGCGCGACCCCCCTGGTGAGTGCGGCGGTCGGCGTGTCGACCACGCTGCCGAGCCTGTGACGACCGTTCGACGCGTCCCATGAGGCGGGCCCTCCCGGGCAGCCCTGCCGACCCCGGCTTTGAATCACAATGCACCGCTGTGCATAATTCTGCCCGTGTCCAAGGTACTCACTTCGCTCCCCGCCGGTGAACGCGTCGGCATCGCCTTCTCCGGTGGTCTCGACACCTCGGTGGCCGTCGCGTGGATGCGCGAGAAGGGCGCGGTGCCGTGCACGTACACGGCGGACATCGGCCAGTACGACGAGCCGGACATCGCCTCGGTGCCCGGCCGCGCCATGGCGTACGGCGCGGAGCTCGCCCGGCTGGTCGACTGCCGGGCGGCCCTGGTGGAGGAGGGGCTCGCGGCGCTGGCCTGCGGGGCGTTCCACATCCGGTCCGGCGGCCGGGCCTACTTCAACACCACCCCCCTCGGGCGGGCCGTCACCGGCACCATGCTGGTGCGCGCGATGCTCGACGACGACGTCCAGATCTGGGGCGACGGCTCCACCTACAAGGGCAACGACATCGAGCGGTTCTACCGCTACGGCCTGCTGGCCAACCCCTCCCTGCGGATCTACAAGCCCTGGCTGGACGCCGACTTCGTCAGCGAGCTGGGCGGGCGCACGGAGATGTCCGAGTGGCTGCTCGCCCGTGACCTGCCGTACCGGGCCAGCACGGAGAAGGCGTACTCCACCGACGCGAACATCTGGGGCGCGACGCACGAGGCCAAGGCGCTGGAGCACCTCGGCGCGGGCATCGAGATCGTCGAACCGATCATGGGCGTGCGGTTCTGGGATCCCGACGTCGAGATCGTCACCGAGGACGTCGCGCTGGGCTTCGAGCAGGGCCGGCCGGTGACCATCAACGGCAAGCCGTTCGCGTCCGCCGTCGACCTGGTGCTCGAGGCGAACGCCATCGGCGGCCGGCACGGCATGGGCATGTCCGACCAGATCGAGAACCGGGTCATCGAGGCCAAGAGCCGGGGCATCTACGAGGCGCCGGGGATGGCGCTGCTGCACGTGGCCTACGAGCGGCTGGTCAACGCGATCCACAACGAGGACACCCTCGCCGCCTACCACAACGAGGGGCGCAAGCTGGGGCGGCTGATGTACGAGGGCCGCTGGCTGGACCCGCAGGCGCTGATGGTGCGCGAGTCGCTCCAGCGCTGGGTCGGCACGGCGATCACCGGCGAGGTGACCTTGCGGCTGCGGCGCGGTGACGACTACTCCGTCCTGGACACCACCGGCCCCGCGTTCAGCTACCACCCGGACAAGCTGTCCATGGAGCGCACCGAGGACTCCGCGTTCGGGCCGGTCGACCGGATCGGCCAGCTGACCATGCGCAACCTGGACATCGCCGACTCCCGCGCGAAGCTGGAGCAGTACGCTGGCCTCGGCATGGTCGGCAGCCGGCAGTCGTCGCTGATCGGCGCCACCCGGGTGGCCCCGACCAAGCTGATCGGCGCGATGGACGAGGGCGGCGCCGAGGTGATCGCCTCCCGCGGCGAGGTCGCCGACGACGAGCTGCTCGACCACGCCGCCCTGGAGGCCGGCAACGACTGACCCGCCGGTGGAGGTCTCCACCGACAGCGGCACGTCCGGAACGCGCGCACCCCGCTCACGTCGAGCGGGGTGCGCGCGTTCGGCGTCTGCGGGTGCGATCAACCGCAACCAGGCCAACTGCGACTGAACTCCGACCGTGGTCGTCGTTCACGGCACGAGTTGCCATATCGGCAACAAAGCTTGCCGCGACGGCCCATCGACTCGCATGGTGGTCACGGCGGTGCGCGTGCCGGTCGCGTCGAACCGGTGGCGGGTGGCCGCTGCCATGGCCTGTGAACGGAAGGGAACCGTCGTGCCCGAGGAATTCGACCGGGAGTTCTGGGAAGAGCGCTACCGCGGCCGCGCGGCGGCCGGCCTCCACGAGCCCAACCCGCAGCTGGTGGCGGAGGCGGCAGGTCTCGCGCCCGGCAGGGCGCTGGACGCGGGGTGCGGCGAAGGGGCCGACGCCCTCTGGCTCGCCTCGCGCGGCTGGCGGGTCACGGCGGTGGACATCGCCGCCACCGCGCTGCGCCGTGCGCGTCAGCACGCCGAGGCCCTCGGCACCGACATCACGTCCCGGATCGACTGGGTACAGGCCGATCTGACCGGGTGGACACCTGCCGAAGAGCAGTTCGACCTGGTCTCCACCCACTACGTGCACCCGGCGGGTTCACGTGAGGCGCTGTTCGACCGGCTGGCCGCATCCGTCGCGCCGGGCGGCACGCTGCTCGTCGTCGGCCACCACCCGTCGGACCCGCACACGACCGGCCGGCACACGACCGACTCGCACGGCGCCGACCTGCACGGCGCCGACCTGCACGACGCCGATCCGCACAACCCGGCGCCGAACGTGCACTTCACCGCCGAGGAGGTCGCGGCCGGTCTCGACCCCGACCGGTGGGAGGTCGTCGTCGCCGAGGCCAGGTCCCGATCGGTCACCGGCCACGACGGCCGCGAGATCGCCATGCGCGACACCGTCCTCCGTGCCCGCAGGAACGTGCCGCCGACCGTGATGGAGAACTGAAGGCGCACCGGGCGCGCCAGCGCGACCCCGGGTCGCCACCGTTTCCCAAATCGCTGGCGGCGGGGTACCCGGCGGGTCAGACTCGCGGCCGTGACGATCTCCGCCGGCCGCCTTCTCCGCTCCCTCGACCCGCTGCCCTTCGGCGCACGGCAACAGCTGCTCGCCCGCACCGCCCGGGAACTGGTCGGCACGCCGGAGCTGGACGCGCTGCTGCGCGATCTCGACGGGCGGGGCGGGTTGTTCGAGCGCCGCGTCGCGTTGCAGATCGCCTACGTCGCAGGGCACGGCGAGTTCGTCGGGCACTGCCTGTCCGCGCCGCAGACCTCGTTGGCGGGCCGGGCGCTCGGCGTGGCGATCCGGCTCGACCTGCCCGCGCGGGTCTTCCTGGACCGGCTGCCGCACCTGCCGACCGAGCTGCGTCGGAGGCTCTACCGGGCGGTCCGTCGCGGCGACCGCCGGACCCTGGCGGACGCGCTGCTGCCGGCGGTGCGCGCCGCGTACGGCGACGACGAGGCCACCGCCCTGTTGCACGCCTGCTCGGCGGACGTGGTCCGGGCGGCGCTGCCCGAGTTGGAGCACTCGGTGACCAATTCGACCGCGCTCGGTCGGCGTCACCCGGAGGTGCTGCTCGACTTCGTGGACGCCGAGCTGTCCGCGACCGCCCCCGCCTGGTGGTCGACCACCTGGCACCGCTTCGGCGAAGGCGTGGTCGCCGCCGCGCCGGCCGCTCCGGACCGCGTGCTCGACCTGGTGGAACGGGTGCTGCCGCACGCGCACCTGCCGTGGAACCTGCACCGGGTCCTCGCCTGCCTGGCCCGGCACGCGCCGGAACGGGTGGTCGCGATCCTGGCCGACCCGCGCCGCACCGGGCGGATCCCGGCCCGGCGGTCGCTGTGGCGTGCCCTCGCCGTGGTCTCCGACGCCGACCTGGTGACGGTGGCCCGGGTGCTCGACGGTGCCGCCCGCGTGCGGTTCCTGCACGCCGTCGCCCCGTCACGGCGGGCGGCGGTGGTCGCGGGCGTGTTCGGCGACCGCGCCGACGTGCCGCTCGACGTCCTGGGCGAACTGCCGGCCGCCGCACGGGCCGTGGTGGCACGGCGGCTGCTCGCGCGGCCACAGGTCACCGACGACCCGGTGCGGCGGCTGGCGGCCACCTCGATGCTGCCGTGGACCGAGGCGCGCGAAGCGCTGCGCGCCGCGACCCGCCGCGCCACCGCGGACGACCGCGCCACCGGCTACGAGCTGTACGTGCGCGCCGCCGTCGCGACCCGCGACCCCGTCGCGGTCGGCGAGGTGGTCGCGAGCTTCGCGCGCCTGACCAACGAGCAGGACCCGGTGCGCGCTCGGGCGCTCGCCGCACTCGCCGACGTCCCGGGGTGGCTGTTCCGCGCCGACGAGGCCGACACCCTCACCAGGGTCATGATCGACGCCACCGAGGCCCGCGACGCGTCCTGGCAGACCACGAACGCCACCCGCGCGCTCGCGGGCGTGCTGCTCCGCGAGGGCGCGCTGTCGCGGCGGCCCGAGCTGGTCGACGCCGCTCTCACCGCGCTGGAGCGGTTGTCCCGCAACGCACCCCACATCGACCTGCGGGGCCTGGACCGGTCGCTGCCACGCGGCGCGGAGCACCGGGTGTTCGCCGCACTCGAACCGCGCCTGGCCAAGGACGCGCGGCGCGGGCGCTACGCCCTGCTGCTCGGCCTCGCCGCCGGCCTCGGCCGCCGCGCCTGGTACCTGCCCGGGGTGCAGGACCTGCTGGACCGGGCGCGTTCGGCCAAGAACGACGGCGTGGTGGCCACCGCGGTCGACCTGTGGCTCGCGCCGCCGCGCACCCGTGACGAACGGGTGGCCCGCGTCCTCGCCGGCGACCTGTCCACCATCACCCTGCACAGCGTGCGCGAGACCGTCGCCCGCCGCCGCACCGACTTGCTCGACCGGGTGATCGGCAAGCCGCTGCGCGGCCGGTTCCTCAGGCTCGGCACGCGGTACGTGCCGCCGTTCGGGAACTGCTTCCACCGCTGGCTGCCGCGCCAGGTCGCCGCCCACACCGCCGAGCTGCACGAGCTGGCCAAGTCGCGTCATGCCAACGTGTACGAGCGTGCGGCGGCGGTGCGCGCGCTCGGCCACGTGCCGGGCGCGGTGGACGTGGTGCGCGGGTTCCTGGAGGACCGCGAAGTGCCGGTGGTGGAGGCGGCGCTGGCCGCCTTGGCGTGGACCGACGAGCCGTCGGCCGTGCTGCCGGACCTGCTCGCGCACGTGGACACCGACCGGGCGCGGGTCGCGGTGTACGCGTTGTCCCGGTGTGCCCTGTTCACGCCGCCGGACCGGCTCGGTGCCCTGCTCGCACCCGTGTTGACGGGTCGGAAGGTGACGGCGCGGAAGGAAGCCGTCCGGTTGATCGCGCGGCACCGCACTCCCGGCGCGGCCGCGGCACTGTCCGAGGCGTGGGACGGGGCGCACCGGGACGTGAAGCGGGCGTTGGTGTCGGCGACCCGGTGGTTCCTGGACGACGAGGCCGCGTGGGACCTGTTGGCCCGTGCGACCGCCGACGAGCGCGAGGTGGCCACCGAGCTGCTCGACCTGCCGCCGACGGCCGTGGCCCGCCGTCATCGCGACCGGTACGCGGAACTCGTGCGGGCGGTGGCCGCGTCGACCGACCCGGACACCGCCCGCCGCGGCCTGGAGGCGTTGCCGCAGTGGATCCGCTGGGCCGACGGCACCGCCGACCTCCTCGTGGGGCTGGTGGTGGACCTGGACAACACGGCGACGTGGGAGTCCGCCCTGGCCGCGCTGATGCGCGCGTCGGCCACCGCGTCCGACCCGGAGCCGCTGCGGCGCGCCGTGGCCGGGTTGCTGGCCGTGGCGGACCGGCACGAGACCGAGCCGTTCCGCGACCTGCCGGGCCGGCAGCGGATCACGGCCCTGGTGCGGCACGTGGTCGAACGCCGCGACGCGATCGGGTGGCGCGCCACCGCACGGGTCCTCGCTCCCGACCTCGCCGCGGCGGGCCACCACTCGTCGGCGGTCACCCTGGCCACGCTCGCCGTGCCGTGGGAGGAGGGCGCCGAACTGGACGCCCTGCGCGAGGTGGCGCGGTTCGCGGTGCGGCCGACCCTGCGGTGGCAGGCCTCCGGTGAACTGGCCGACGTGCTGAACCGCCTGCTGCCCCGGCTGTCCCGGCGCAGGCTGCACCAGGTCGCGACCGCACTGGCCGCCGAGTGCCCGCCGCTGGCCCTCGCGGTGGTGGAGGTCGTCGGCCGTGGCGCGGGTTGGCCCGGCGAGTGGCGCGACCTGCTGCGGGAACTGCGCCGGCACGACGACCCGGACGTCCGGGAGGCCGCCTTGGCGGTGTTCACCGACCGCGAATGACACCGCTGCGAATGGCACCGCTGCGAATGGCACCGCTGCGAGTGGCACCGGCCGAGGTCGGCACCGGTCGGGAGTGGCACCGGGGCGCCACCGGCCGCCGGACCGTCGACTCGAACGTGGCGGAGGGTCATCCTTCCGATATCTCGACCGGGCGGGCGACGGGTGGCAGGTTCGCCGCATGGCATACGGGAAGGCTCTGCGCGAGGCCGTGGCGGTTCCCGGCGGCACGACGCCGGTGGTGGGCGTGTTCGACATGCTGTCGGCCTCGATCGCGGCACGGCACTACGACGCCCTGTTCGTCTCGGGCCTCGGTGTCGCCGCGTCCCACTACGGCCTGCCGGACATCGGGTTCATCGCCTGGCCGGACGTGATCGCCTTCGTGCAGCGGCTGCGCCTGGCGTTCCCGCGACATCACCTGCTGGTGGACATCGACGACGGGTACGTGGACGTCGAGGTCGCCTGCCACGTGGTGCGCAGCCTGGAGCAGGTGGGCGCCTCCGGTGTGGTGCTGGAGGACCAGCGGCGGCCACGGCGCTGCGGTCACGTGGACGGCAAGCAGATCCTCCCGAAGCAGGACTACCTGGACAAGCTGAACGCGGTGCTGGCCACCCGCGCGGATCTGTTCGTGGTCGCCCGCACCGACGCCACGGACGAGTCGGAGATGGTCGACCGCGCCGCCACGTTCGCCGGCACCGACGCCGACGCCGTGCTCGTGGACGGCATCCCGTCCACCGGCGCGATCCGCCGGGTGGCCGCCGCGACCGGCCGCACACCGCTGGTGTTCAACCAGATCGCCGGCGGTCGGTCACCCGCGCTGTCGCTGACCGAGCTGGCCGGGCTGGGCGTGGACGTGGCGATCTACAGCACCCCGTGCCTGTTCGCCGCCCACCAGGCCATGGACGACGCCCTCACCCGCCTCCGCGACGCGGACGGCCGGCTGTCGGCGGACTCGATCGGTGTAGCCGCCTCCCAATCCCTGCTGGCCCACAACCTGGCGACCCACCGCGCCCGGTCCGCACCGCGTGGAGAACCCTCACCGGTTCTCACGTGACCGCAACGGGTCGGTGCCGCCGGTCGTCAGCTCCAGTAGTCGCGCACGGGAAGGCGGATCCACGCGTCCGGCGGGCCGGTGACTGCGCGGTTGTCCACGGGCCGCAGCCCCACGTACGCGAAGCAGTACGCGACCGCGTGGTGCCGGTACAGGTGGGACATCAGCACATCGCCCTGTTCGTCGGGCTGACCACCGGGGCTCATGTCCCACGCGATGATCTCACCGTCGCGGATGATGCTGCCCTGATTGCCGCTCTTGGGGTTGGCGTACAAGGCATAGCAGGTCGTCCGCACCGACAACGCCTTCGTCACACCGTGCATCGTCGGCCCGTACCCCCACGGCTGCGCGAGCACGCACCCGCCGGGCACGTCGGTGGCCCACATGGTCAGGATGGTGTCGTCACCGACCGGATCTTCCGCCCACGTGGCCATCATCCGGTCGAGATCACCGGCCACGATGTGCGCGTCGAGCCTGGACAACGCTTCGGCGACGTCGATGTCCGCGACGCACGCGATCCCGAGCCCTTCGGTGTGCAGGTCGCCGATCACGCCGATCAGCCGCCGGCTCTCCGCCACCACCGCGGCCTCCTCCGGCGCCAGCGAGGCGCCCGGGTCGAACAGGTCAGACGCTTCGCTCGCGAGAGCCGACCGTTCCGGCGACCAACCCGACATCATGCCCCGCGACGGGTCCGCGCCCTCCGCCAACCGCGCTCGCACTTCGTCCAGATCCGTCCAGCGGTGCCAACCGAAGCCGGACCGCCCTCCATCGTCGGTCATGACGATCAGCATGGCGTGCCGGGCCGCCGCACGGGACCACTTCCGGGAACGTCACGCCGAAGCCTCGGCGAAGGTCCTCACCACGGGTGCGAATGCCCGGTAATACACGATCGAGTTGTGTTTGTTTCCCTGTGCTGACAACACTTGAGCACGGTGTGGCAGGCTCGCGGCATCGGGCACATCGCCCTTCGCGAGGAGTCGGCGTTGAGCGAAACGGGATACGCGGACCACGTACCGTGGCCCGCCGACAGCGTCCCCGCTACCGCGCCGCCGGTCACTGGCGCGGCCGGGCGTTCGGCGCGCCGGCGACGGAACTGGCCGCCCGGTACGGACACCGCACTGTCGCCGCACGAGTTGCGCCGGTTCGTGCGGGACCCACCGGTTCCCCGTCACCGGAGTGGGCAGGACGAACAGACGCGCGCTGCGTGCCGCGCCGGCCGCCAGGGCGCACGGGGAGGATCGATGACAGGCAGGGACGCCGTCCGCGAGCACGTGGCCGAGGTGCTCGGCCAACCCGCCGGATCTCTGGACGACCACGAGGACCTGCTCGACCGCGGGGTGGACTCGATCCGGTTGATGCACCTGGTGGAGCGGCTGCGCGAGTCGGGAGTGGACGCGGAGTTCGTGGACCTGGCGGAGACGCCGACCATCGCGGCCTGGGCCGATCTCGCCGGCCGGCGGGCGCGGGCATGACCGGTGACGAGCGGTTCGACGTGGTCGTGCTGGGCGGCGGGCCCGCCGGTTCGTCGGTGGCGACCCTGGTGGCCCGGCGCGGGCACTCGGTGCTGCTGCTGGAGAAGGAGCGGTTCCCCCGGTACCGGATCGGGGAGTCGCTGCTGCCCGCCACCGTGCACGGCCTGTGCCGCCTGCTGGAGGTGGAGGACGAGGTGGCCGGTGCCGGTTTCCAGGTCAAACGCGGCGGCACCTTCCGCTGGGGCGCGGGCAAGGAACCGTGGAACTTCCTGTTCGCCGTCTCGCCGCGGCTGGCCGGGCCCAGCTCGCACGCGTACCAGGTGGACCGGATGGAGTTCGACCGGATCCTGTTGCGCAACGCCGCCCGGCACGGCGTGGACGTCCGGGAGGAATGCCCGGCGACCGGTGTGCTGCGCGACGAGGACGGCCGCGTCCGCGGTGTCCGGTACGCCGATCGCGGTGTGGCCGGGACCGTCCGCGCGCGGTACGTCGTGGACGCCTCCGGCAGCACCGGTCGGCTGTGGACGGCGATCGGCGGGAGCCGCCACTACTCGGACTTCTTCCGCAACATCGCCGTCTTCGGCTACTTCCACGGTGGCAAGCGGCTGCCGGGCCCCGATCGCGGCAACATCCTGTGCGCCGCGTTCGACGAGGGCTGGTGCTGGTACATCCCGTTGTCGGACGAACTGACCAGCGTGGGCGCGGTCGTCGACCACTCGCGGGCGTCGGCGGTCCAGGCCGACCGGGTGCAGGCGTTCCTGGACCTCGTGGGCCGGTGCGACATCGTGTCCGACCACCTGGCGGACGCGACCAGGGTCACCGAGGGCGTGCACGGGCAGGTCCGGGTCCGCAAGGACTACTCCTACGCGACGGATCGGTTCCACGCCGACGGGATGCTGCTCGTCGGCGACGCGGCGTGCTTCGTGGACCCGGTGTTCTCCACCGGCGTGCACCTGGCCACCTACGGCGCGCTGCTCGCGGCGCGGTCGATCAACAGCGTGCTGTCCGGTGACCTGCCCGAGGCCATCGCGATGGCCGAGTTCGAGGGCCGCTACCGGCGTGAGTACAGCGTGTTCCACGAGTTCCTGACCGCGTTCTACGACGTGCAGCAGCACGAGGACACCTACTTCTGGCAGGCCCGCAAGGCGACCGGGATCGGCGACACCGACCTGGAGGCGTTCGCCACCCTCGTCGGTGGCATGGCCTCCGGCGACACGGGGCTCGCCGCCGCCCGCCGACGCCTGGTCACGGCGGGCCACGAACTCTCGGCCGGGATCGCCGCGACCGGTCCGGCGCAGACGCCGTCCGGCGAGCGGATGGCCACGCTGTTCCGCACCCCGGTGGTGCGCGAAGTGATGACCGAGGGGAGCCGGATCCAGGCGGGCGGTGTGCCCGGCCGGCCGTTGCTGCCGGGCGGCCTGGTGCCGTCCGCGGACGAACTGGGCTGGGCAACGGTCGGCTGAGGCCGGCCGGACGACACGAACACAGGAGAAGGCATGACCACGGTTTCCCCGCTCGTCGAGTCCAAGTTGGAGCGGCGCTTCCGGACCTACGACCTCGACGGCAACGGCGTGATCGACCGGAGCGACTTCGAGCTCGTCGCCCGGCGGGTCGCCGCCGCGTTCGGCCTGCCCGCGCACGAAGCCCGGATCGTCCGGCTCGACGTGGTGGTGCTGGGCGTCTGGGAGCGGCTGGCCGAGACCGCCGACGCCGACCACGACGGCCGCATCACGCTGGACGAGTACAAGGCCGCGTTCGCCCGGCACGTGCTGGCGGACAAGGAGGCCTACGCCGCCGCGTACCAGCCGTTCATCGACGCGATGCTGGACATCGCCGACGAGGACGGCGACGGCCGCCTGGGCGTCGGCGAGTACGTCAAGTGGCACACGGCGCTGATGAGCATCCCGCCGGAGGAGGCCGCCGAGGCCTTCCACCACGTCGACCGCGACGGCAACGGGCACCTCACCCGCGAGGAGATGACCGAGGCCGTCCTGGAGTACTACTTCAGCGACGACCCGGGCGCTCCGGGCAACTGGCTCACCGGCCGCCCGCCCTCGGCCTGACGTGCCGCCGTCGTCGCCGGAGGACGCGCTGCGCGCACCGTTCGACGCGCTGCCGGACGTGGACACCATGGTGCGGGCCGCTGTGCGCTGGCACTTCGACCCGCGCACGGGCTCGCCGTTCTGGCAGGACCTGGCCCGGTCGCTGCCGTTCGACCCGGTCGCCGACGTGGCGGGTGCGGCCGACCTGGTCAGGTTCCCCGACGTGGGCGACCACCTGCGGACCGTTCCGGTCCGGGACCTGGTGCCGAAGGGGTTCGGCGCGTCCGCGGTGCCGCTGGTGTTCGAGAGCGGCGGCACGACGGGCGCGCCGAAGCGGATCGTCGAACTGGGTTTCTGGCGGCGCACCGCGCACTGGATCGACCGCTGCCTGGACGAGCACGGCGTCCCGCGCGCCGGCCCGTGGCTCTACCTCGGCCCGACCGGACCGCACGTGGCGGGGTACGCGTTCGGCACGGTCGCCGCGCTGCGCGGCGGCCCGTTCTGCACCGTCGACTTCGACCCGCGATGGGTCAAGCGCAACCCCCGGCAGATCGTCGCGTACCTGGATTACGTGCTGGAGCAGGCGGAGTGGGCGTTGCGCACGCAGCGGATCGCCGTGCTGTGGGCGACGCCGCCGCTGCTGGTGGCGCTCGCCGACCGCCCGGACCTGGTGGACCTGGTTTCGTCCACAGTGGACACCATCGTGTGGTCCGGTGTCGCGGCAAGCGCGGAAACCCTGCACCTGCTGGACCACGAGGTGTTCCCGGACGTACGCCTCGTCGGCGTGTACGGGAACACGGTCATGGGCGCCGCGCCGCAACGGCCGGGGGAGGGGTGCGTGTTCGAGCCGTTCTCGCCGCACAGCGTGATCGAGGTCGTCGATCCGGATGGCCGTGCCGTGCCGTACGGCGAACGTGGCCGAGTACGCGTGCACCACATGTCGGCGGACATGTTCCTGCCGAACATGGTGGAACGCGACCTCGCGACCCGTTGCCCGCCCAGTCGGCCCGGCGGCCCCGACGGGCTGTCCGACGTGACCTCCGCGGTCTGTTCGGACGGCGTGCTCGCCCAGGGCGTGTACTGACGTGCGCGCCATCGACCCGATCGGCCCGGACGGGGTGTACCGGTCGCGTGACCGACAGGTCCTCTCCGACGTGAGCGGCGAGCCCATTCTGGAACTCGGGCTCGCCCCACCGTTGCTGGTCAACCGGATCGTCCGGCGGATGCGCGCGGCGGACGGGCAGTCCCACGCGGACCGCCTTGCGGCCATCGCCCGCGCCGGCGCGTTGTTCGCCGAAGCCGACGTGGACGGCGAAACTCCGGAGGAGTACTGCCGGACGCACGCCCGCCTGTCCGGCGTGCCCATCCGGGCAGCGACCCGCGCCCTGACCGCCGTACGCGAGGCGGCCGAACGCATGGACGAGGCCGTCCGCGCCCAACGCCCACTCGGCGTCGGTGGCAGCACGGTGTGGGTGCGACGCGGCGACGTGCTCGGCGTTCTCGCCCCCGGCAACCACCCCTTGCCGCACACGCTGTGGCCGGCCGCGATCGCCCTCGGCTACCGCGTCGCCGTCCGCCCGTCCACCCGTGACCCGCTTACGCCCGCCCGGCTGGTGATGGCTCTGCACGATGCCGGTCTGAACCCCGGATACTGCGCTCTGCTACCCGGTCCGCACGAGGCAGGCGGTGCGCTCCTCGCCGCGGCCGACCTCGGGTTCGTGTTCGGCTCGGCCGACACCGTCGCTCACCACCAGGGCGATCCCCGCGTCCGGGTCTTCGGGCCGGGGCACAGCAAAATCCTGGTCACCGCCGAGGTCGACTGGCACGCCGAGCTGGATGTGCTGGTGGCTTCGGTGGCGGGCGACGGTGGCACGCAATGCCTGAACGCCACCACCGTGTTGGTGGAGGGCGACGCAGACGGGCTCGCCGAGGCACTGGCCGACCGTCTTACCCGCCTGCCCGTTCTGCCGCCGGAGCACCCGGACGCGACCGTGCCCGTGGCCGCACTTCCCGACGCCGGCCGAATCGCCAATACGTTCACCGCGCACACCGCTATTGCTTACGCGCCAACATACCTCGGTGACGACAGCGCGGTACTGCGTCCTGTCGTCGTTGGCCCGAGCACCGCCGCACCTGCCGTAGAGATGCCATTCCCCTGCGTGTGGGTCATCCCGTGGCGTGGGACGGACGGCATCGCGCCGTTGCGCAACACCTTGGCGCTGACCCTGCTGACGACCCGACGCGACCTCGTAGCGGAGTGCCTGCACGAGCCCACGATCCCCACAGTCCACTGGGGACCGACTCCCACCACAGCCCACGACCCCGTCCTGCCGCACGACGGCCACCTCGCGGAATTCCTGATGACCACGAAGACCCACACCGACCGCTCAGCCCAGCTCGCCACAACCGGAACACGCCGACCGGCGCACGTGGGGCGTTCGAGTGCGGCACCGGTCGGCGGCTAGTCGCGCGTGCGTGTCACCAGGCGGTCGAAGGTGCGGTCGGGGAGGAGTCTGTTGAGCAGCAGGAGGGTCCGGGCCAGGTAGCCCACGGCGTAGCGCGGTTTCGTGGTCGGTGACTCGATGGCCTTGCGGATGATGTTCGCGACGACGGTCGGAGGCGACGCCTTGGTGTTCGCACCCAGTTGTGTCTCTGCTCGGCGTGCCATCGCCTCGGCGACTGCCCGGTACGCTCCTCTGCCGGAGATGTCACGCAACTCCTGCGCCGTACCGTCTTCGAACTCGGTCTGGATGATGCCGGGCTGGATGAGCACGACGTCGACGCCGAATGGCTTGACCTCCTGGCGCAGTGTGTCCGAGTACGCCTCCAGAGCGTGTTTGGAGGCGTAGTACCAGGCGCCCAGCGGCAGGGCGATCTCGCCGCCGATCGAGGACACGTTGACGATCGTGCCCGATCCCTGTTCACGCATGTGCGGCAGGACCAGCTGGACCAGTCGGGCCGGGGCGAAGACGTTGACCTCGAACTGGGTGCGTGCCTGCTCCAGCGACACGTCTTCGATGGCGCCGTGCAGGCCGATTCCCGCGTTGTTCACCAGGACGTCGATCCTGTGCTGTTCTTCGACGATCGTGCTCACGGCACGCGTGAGGGCCTCCTCGTCCGTGACGTCCAGCGCCAGCACGCGACCGCCGGCGGCACGGAGGGCGTCCATCTTCCGCACCCGTCGTGCGGCTCCGTAGACGGTGTGGCCCGCGCGCAGGAGTTCGAGGGCGGTGGCGTGGCCGATGCCGGACGACGCCCCGGTGACCAGGCATACCTTGGCTGCCACGGGTCACCTGTCCCAGGTGACGGGAAGCCGGTGCACGCCGTAGATGAGCATGTCGGCGCGCATGGCCACCTCCTCGGCCGGCACCGCGAGGCGCAGGCCCGGGAACCTGGTGAGCAGCGCCGGAAGCGCGACCTGGAGCTCCACACGTGCCAGTTGCTGGCCCAGGCACTGGTGGATGCCGTGGCCGAACGCCACATGGCTGCCGGGTGGGCGCAGCAGGTCCAGGGTGTCCGGGTCGGGGAAGCGTTCCGGGTCGCGGTTGGCCGCGGGGATCGAGACGGTGACGGTTTCGCCGGCCTTGATCAGCTCACCGGCCAGTTCCACGTCCTCCAGCGCCACGCGGACGGTGAACGGGATGATGCTCAGGTAGCGCAACATCTCCTCGACGGCGTGGTCGGTGAGGTTCGGTTCGGCGCGCAGGGCGGCGAGCTGGTCGGGGTGGCGCAGCAGGGCGAAGACGCTCAGGGCGATCATGTTGGCCGTGGTGTCGAGACCGGCGCCCAGCAACGTGAAGCCGATGTTGACCAGTTCCTCGTCGGTCAGCTCGGTGGTGGACAGGTCGCTGAGCATGTCGTCGGTGGGCGACGAGCGCTTGGCCGCGACCAGGTCGCGGACGAATTCGAGCACCGCGAGGTAGGCGGCCGTCATCTCCTCGTGCGAGGCGCCCAGGCGGCTCAGCTCCACCGTGTGGGCCTGGAAGCGCGCGCGGTCGGCATAGGGAACCCCGAGCAGCTCGCAGATCATCTGCGCCGGGATCGGCTGCGCGAACGCCTCCACGAGGTCCGCGGTCGGGCCGTGCCGGTCCATCGCGTCCAGGTGTTCGGCCGTGATCTCCCGGAGGCGCTCGGTGAGCCGACGCATCCGGCGCACGGTGAACTGGCCGGTGAGCAGCCTGCGGTAGCGGGTGTGCCCGGGCGGGTCCATCGCGCTGAAGTTGCCCGGTGGCGCCGGTTGTGGATGCTCGGCGGAGGGCACGCCGGGGATCGGGATGTGCCGCAGTTCCGCCCGGGCGCTGAAGCGCGGGTCCGCGAGCACCTCGCGGACCAGGGCGTGGCTGGTCACGAGCCGGCCCTGGTGCCCGTCGGGGTAGGTCAGGCGACTCAGCGGACTCCGCTCGCGCAGTTCGGCGAGTCCACCGGGCGGGTCGAAGGGGCGATCGGGAGCCCGCTCGGTCGGCAGCGCGGGAACCAGGGGTGACGAGGTCACGTCGATTTCCTTCCGGATCGGTCGTCGTGCAACGCGAGATGCCGTTCGTTCACGTTCGGGAAAAAGCTATGAACGGATTCCTGGACGGTCAACGCGATGTTGATATGGATACGATGTTCTCCCAGGTGAAAGGCACTCGATTGTTGTGATGACCCTGCCCGCGAATGCAACGACCGGTGGCACCGCGTTGCAATGGGTTTGCCCTTGAACGCACACTGGAGGTACGACACCGCACCTACAGGGGAGGACGGATGCCCGGAGGGCGCCTCAGTCACGAGGACCGCCGGTACATCGCCGAGGGGCTCGCGGAAGGACTCGGGTACGCCGAGATCGCCCGCCGCCTGGCGCGGCCGACCTCGACCGTCAGCCGGGAGATCGCGCGCAACGGCGGACCGCACGGCTACCGGGCCAACCGGGCGCAGCGGGCCAGCGCGTGGCGGGCCCGTCGCCGCAAGCCGGCAGTGCGCCCGGACGCCCCGGTGCCGACCGACGGCCACGGGAGCGGACCCGGCGCGGTGCGGGAGTTCGAGCGGGAGTTCGCCGCGATGATGATCCGGACCGGGCTCCCGCCGATGATGGCCAGGGTGCTCGCCTGCCTGTTCACCAGCGACACCGGCAGCCTCACCGCCGCCGAACTGGTCGGGCGGCTCCAGGTCAGCCCGGCGTCGATCTCCAAAGCCGTCAACTACCTCGAACCGCTCGAAATGGTCAAACGGGAGCGCGACCCCGGTCATCGGCGTGAGCGGTATCTCATCGACGAGGACGTCTGGTACCGGGCGTGGCTGGCGAGCACCCGGTCCATGGCGATGTGGGCCGCGACCACCCGGCGGGGGGCCGACGTGCTCGGCCGGGGAACCCCCGCCGGCGCCCGGTTCCACACCACCAGCAGGTTCTTCGAGCACCTCGGCCACGACATGGCGCAGGCGGCGGAGCACTGGCGGCAGGAGCTCTCCGCGCGCTGAGCCGCGCGGTCTGTCCAGGGTGGACGGAGGCGGGCCGGCCGTGAATTCCGAAAACGACTACGGGCCGTGCAGCGGGTAGTACGCTCGGACGCAACTCAAGGCGGTCGGAGGTGCACTGTGGACAGGGGCCCGAGCCCCGAGCAGCGGCTGGAGGAGTACCGGCGGTCGCTCGGGGAAGACAGCGACGACCTGGGCGAACTGCCCGAGGACGACGGTCGGTTCGTCGGGCGGTCCGCGGACGGGCTGGTGGAGGTGACCGTCGCGGCGGGCCGCGTCGCGTCGGTGGCGGTGCGGCTGTCGCCGGCCGAAATCCCGACGAGCGACCTGGGCGACCACCTCGCCACGGCGGTCGACGCCGCGTTGGCGTCGGCCAGGGGCGTGGTGCCCGCGGCCACCGATCCGCTGCCGGACCTGGACGTCCTGCTGGACCGGCTCAACTCGGTCGGTGAGCAGAGCAGTCGGTTCATGCGGCAGGTCGGGTCGGCGCTGGACGACGTGATCGCCAAGGTGGGGCCACGTACCGGGATGCACGGTGACCCGTCGCCGAGCGGGGTGGACGCGTTGTTCTCCGACGCCGCGACGGCGTTGCGCACGGCGCGCGACTCGCTCGCCGGGTTCCAGGGGCCTCAGGTGACCGGCAACGGCTCCGACGAGGACCACGAGGTGTGGGTCACCATCGGCGTGGACGGCGCCGTGTCCAAGGTGGAGCTGTCCGGCGCGGTCAGGGACATGACGAGCCGGCAGTTCAACGACCGCGCCCGGCAGGCGGTCAACGCCGCGCTGGAGGACTGGACCGCCAAGCGGCGCGACCAGTCGCCGCCGGACGCCGCGGGAGCCGACTTCGGGCGGCTGGCCGCGCAGGCCGACGCGTTGCGCACGCAGAGCCTGGACCAGCTGCGCGGGTACACCACGAAACTGAAGTCGATCATGGGGAGCATCGGCGAGCCGTAGGCTCGGGAAGCGGGGGAAGGTGTCCGGGAATCTAGACCTCTCGGGTGGCACGATCGGCCAGTCGGGAGAACAGCTCACCGGCACGGCCGAGCGCCTGACGAGCGAGATCGCGTCGTTCGGCGGGCGGCTGGCCGGGTTCGAGAACGCGTTCGGCGGTGACGACCTGGGTTCGGCCATGCAGATGGTCTACGACGCCATCTCCACGGCCGCGATGGAGTGCTTCGACGACAACGCCGCCGTGCTGGCCGAGACCGGCGGGAAGCTGGTCGAGATGGGCGCGGAGTACGCCGGTGTGGAGCAGTCCAACGAAGGGCTGTTCACCGACCTGTTGGGGAGGCTCGGCCAGTGACGACCGGCATCATGCTGCCCGCGGAGCTCTCCGGGCTGCTCAACACCCTGGGCTTCAACTGGCCCGAGGGCGACGAGGGCAAGCTGTTCGACATGGCGGGCGAGTGGATCGCGTTCGGCGACCGCCTGAGCGGCTCGGTGGGCGAGGCGCACGGCCAAGCCGAGGTGGTGTGGTCGCAGAACAAGGCCGAGGCGGTCGAGCGGTTCCGGTCGTTCTGGGACGGCGACGACGCGCCGAAGAACAACCTGGACGACGGTGCGACCGCCGCCGCCATGGTGGGCGCGGGGCTCTACGTCTGCGCCGGGGCGCTCATCGCGCTGAAGGTCGCGGTGATCGCCCAACTCGTCGTGCTGGCCATCCAGATCGCCCAGGCCATCGCGACCGCCGTGGTGACCTTCGGCGCGTCGCTGCTGGAGATCCCGATCTTCCGCCAGATCACCAAGCTGCTGCTGGACCAGGCGCTGGACATCGCGATCAACGCGGTGCTCAATGGCTAGGCGCGGCGGAGGTGGCCGCGGCGGCAGCGGTGGCGGTGGCGGCAACGCGGGGATCTTCCGGCCGATCCTCCAGTGGCTGCGCCGGTCGACCCGCGGCGGCAGCGGTGGTGGCGGCGGGACCAGGCCGTCCGGGCACCACGGACGTCCGAACACGCCCGGCCCGCACACCGTGCCGCGCTACCACCGGCAGAAGCCCATGCTGGACAAGTACCGCCACGAGACGGACCCGAACCACCCGGCCAACCCGTTCCCCGGCCGGTCGGTGCGCCGCCTGTCGCCGCAGGAGCGCGAGGCGCACCGGGTGTTCGTCGACCCGAACGGCAACCTGCGCAGGGCACGTGACGGCTCGCTGTACGACACGCAGTCGGGCACCTCGGCCTGGGGCGGCCAGCGCGCGATCTTCGTCATGGACGGCAACGGCAACATGTACGCCTCCAACCACCACGCGCCGGGCCAGTTCCACCACTCGTCGCTGGCGGGCGGTCATCCCGTGGCGGCGGCGGGGGAGCTGTCGGTCACCAACGGCCGGGTCAACTACGCCACCGCGGCGAGCGGCCACTACCAGCCCGGCCCCGAGCACATGTCCAACCTCGCCCAGGAGTTCTCCCGCAACGGCATCCGACCGCCGATCTGGGACTTCCAGGGTCCGCGGCCCGGTGGCCGCCCGATGTTCGCCTAGCGCACGTCGCCGGAAACCCCGAAGGGGAGCACCATGACGATCGACCACCGCGCCGAGCTGAACTCGGTGATCTACGGCCTGTTCCGGGCACCCGCCCTGGACCGCGACACGGCGGCGAGCATGGTGGAGGCCATGCTCGCCCGCGAGTACTTCGTGGACGGTCCCGAGGCGTACTCGCGCGCCATCACCCAGGCCCTCGGGCAGCCGGACCCGGTGACGGCGGACATCGAGCCGCCGTACGGCGAGACCGAGGTCAGGGCCTTCCTGCAACTGGTCAACGAGGAACTGGACAAGGCCAAGCCCTGGGCATGACCGCCCACCCCGCCCGGCATCGCTGTCCACAGTGGACGAATGGTGGTGCCGGGCGGTGTGGTCAGGTCCATTCCCAGCGGATGCCGTACATGCCCGGCTGGGCGTCGCGCGCCGCCACCAGGGCGGTTCTCCGGTCCACCAGGTCGATCTCGCGGTCGGCCCTGGGGTGGGCCCAGGACGGCGTTTCGAAGCGGTGGCAGCGGACCGGGAGCATGGCCTGGTCGAAGGTCACCTGCAACACGTAGAGGGTGACCGGGGTGGTGAAGGCGCGGAAGTACTCGTCGTCGAAGACCGGTTGGCCAGTGGTGGTCTTGTACTCGATGGAGAACACCTCGCCGGAGCGGTAGGCGCGTTCCAGGAGCAGTTCCGCGCCGATCAGCCGGCGGTCGTGGTCGCGGCGGACCCGGCCCAGGCGGCAGCGGTCGACGGCGGTCGTGCGGACCAGGTCCAGGTCGTCCGCCGAGTCCGCGTAGTTCAGCGAGAAGCACCGGCTCACCCCGTCCCGCAGGACTTCGGCCACGGAACGGGTCCGCACCTCGCGCAGCGTCCGGTCGGAACCGACCCGGACGTTCTCCTCCACGTACAGCAGGCGGATGCCGTCGAACTTCTCCGGGCTGATCTCCTGGACGATCCGGGCGACCGCGTCCGATTCCGGCAGCAGGTCGTTCCTCGGCTGCCCGACCTGGTCCCCGGCACGGCGGCCACGCGGTCGGCGCGGTCCCAGAAGGGTGATCAGGGCGCCCGGCGGGAGGCCGAACAGGTCTTCCAGTTCGGTGACGGCGTGCAGCGAACCGGGGCGCTCCGGGCGGTTGGTACCCGACTGCCAGCTGCTCAGCGTCGCCACGGACACCGCGACCCCGCGGCGGGCCAGGCGAGCCCGGACGGCTTGCAGGGTGAGGCCGCTGCCCCGGATGGCGGATCGCAGCGCAGCGCTGAACGTCGTGCGGGCGTCTGACTCCATGTCGCACCTCCGGCACGCCCAGTTGTACCAAGCGCACTCCCCGGAAATACAGAGTTCTTCCAGAGTCGGTTCGGCGGACCCCCGTCCCGGTCATCCCACCAGCGCCGACCCCGCGCGGTCCGGCGCACCGTACGGCGACCCCTGCCGCACCGCGGACATCGCCTTGTGGCGGGACGTCCGCGCAGTACGGTGGGGCCTGTCCTGCCGGTCGGCCGGTGGCCCTGCAATCCCCGGCCGATCGTCCGAAGAGTTCGCAGGTCGACTTCCCCTGCCCAAGAAACGGAGTTGGCATTGCTTCGCAGAATTCTCACTGCGGCGGCCGGTGTCGCGTTCGCGTTGGTCGCCTTCACCGCTCCGCCCGCCTCCGCCTCGCCCGCCTCCGCGTCGAGCCTGGCGCCCCGGTCCATCACGGTCAGCGGCGGCGGCGAGTACTCGTCCTACGTGCCGCAGGCGATCCAGATCTGGAACAGCCACGTGCCCAACATCCGGATGAGCCAGGTCACCAGCGGCGGCAACATCCGCATCTACGTGGTCAGCGGCGGCGGCTCGCGGGCCTCCATCGGCCACGGTTCCGGCACCATCTACCTGGACCGGTTGCAGATCAACCAGGGCTACTCCCCGCTGCGCGTCGTCGCCCACGAGATGGGGCACTCGCTCGGTCTGCGGGACAACTACAACGGCAGCTGCACCATCCTGATGTCCGGCGGCAGCGCGGGCACGGCCTGCCGCAACCCCAACCCGAGCGCGGCCGAGGCCGACTGGGTCAACCGGAGCTTCGCCGGTGGCTTCCGCGCCGCGGACTCCGGCAAGCCCACCGAGTGGTCGGTGGACTCCTGGCCGGCCCCGGCCGCCGTGCCGGTGGCGTCCTGACGGACCTGACGAGCGGGATGTCCGGTCCTACAGGGTGGATCGGGTGCCCGGTGCCACCCCTCGGGCGGCTCCGGGGGTAGCAGGGTGCACACCCTCGCCGATGTGCGGGTGGACGGCTCGCCGGCCGTCGACCCGCACATCGGCCGTCCACCGGCCGCCGGTCAGCCCGGTCCCGCGGCGTGCTGCTCGGCGGCCAGGAAGTGCGCGATGTCGGCGGTCGCCGGGTACAGGTCGCGGTAGTGGCGGTAGAACGCGTCGTAGCGGTCCTGCTGCCGCGGATCCGGCCGCACGGTGTGCGCGACCGGGTTCCAGGTCTCGTGGTCCACCTCGTGGCCGGTGGCCAGGGCGGCGAGCAGGGCGTCGCCGAAGCACGCGCCGATCGTCTCCTCGCGGATGTACTGCGTCTGCCCGGTCACGTCCGAGACGATCCGGGTCCACAGCCCGCCGCGGGTACCGCCGCCGACCGCGAAGATCCGTTTCGGCTCGGCTCCGGTGCCGCGCATGGTTTCCAGGTTGTGCCGCACGCCATAGGCGGTGCCTTCGAGCGCGGCCCGGTAGATCTCGGCGCGGCCGTGCGAGAGGGTCAGCCCGGCGATGACGCCACGTGCGGACGGGTCGAAGACGGGCGTGCGCTCGCCGGCGAAGTACGGCAGGACGAGCAGTCCGCGGCTGCCCGCCGGCACCTCGGCGGCTTCGGCGGTCAAGGTGGTGAAGTCCGCGCCCACCAGCTCGCGGAGCCAGTCGGTGACCGCGCCGGAGGTGGCCATGCCGGCGGCGAGGGTCCGGGTGCCGGGGAAGACGCCGCTGGTGGTCCACAGGCCGGGGTGCGGCCGGGCGGAGTCGAGCACCTGGACCAGGAACGTGGTGGTGCCGTACATGACCATGACGTCGCCGGGTTCCCGCACGCCGATCCCGGTCGCCTCGGCCCAAGCGTCGATCGTGCCCGCGGTGACCGGAAGTCCCGCGGGCAGGCCGGTTTCCGCGGCGGCCCGCGCGGTCACCACCCCGGCCACCTCGGTCGGCCAGAGCAGTTCGGGCAGCCGGATCCCCGGAGCCACCACCCGCGCCCAGTCGGTCGCCCAGGTCAGCGCCCGCTGGTCGTACATCGGGTCGCACTGGCTCGCCGAGTGGTGGTCGAGCACGTAGCGCCCGGTCAGCCGGTGCACCAGGAAGGAACCGGCCATCAGCAGCAGTTCGGTGCGGCGGTGGACGTCCGGCTCGTGCCGGGCCAGCCAGCGGATCTTCGGCCCCACCGCCTGGCTGGACAACGGGGTGCCGCCGCGCCGCAGGATCTCCTCGGCGCCCAGCTCCCCGGTCAGCTCGGCGATCTCCACCTCGGCGCGGGTGTCCACCCCGTACAGGATCGCCGGGCGCAGCGGGGTGCCCGAACCGTCGGCGGGCAGCAGGCAGGGACCGATCCCGCTGACCGCCAGCCCGGCGAGTGGCCGGCCCGCCGCGGCGGTGGTCAACTCCCGGCTCAGCGCCACGAAGTCCGCCCACCACACGGTTTCCGCGTCGTGCTCGACCCAGCCGGGGCGCGGCATCGAGGTCCGGTGTGGCCGGCTCGCCCGTGCCAACACCTCGCCGCGCGGCGTCACCAGCACTCCCTTGGAGCTGGACGTGCCGATGTCGATGCCCAGCAGCAGACCGCCACTCCCGACAGCCACGTCGACTCCTCACCCGGTCAGCGGGTCACCACCACTTCGAGGGTACGGGGGCCGTGGACGCCTTCGACGCGTTCCAGTTCGATGTCGCTGGTCGCCGAAGGGCCGCTGATCCAGGTCTGGGTCCGGACGCCGGCCAGGGCGGTGACGGCGTCGGGGACGCCGGCGACGACCTGCTGCCGGCGGACGACGACCAGGTGGTAGTCGGGCAGCAGGGTGAGTGCGCGGATGCCCTGGTCCGGTGCGTCGTGGTCCAGCACGATGGTGCCGGTCTCGGCGATGGCGACGTGGCAGGCGGTGATCACCGCGTCGGTGCCCTCCAGGGCGGCACTGTCCACTCCGGACCGGATCGCGTCCGGTGCCCAGGCGGTGGGAACACCCGGTGCCGCCACGACGTGCCGTGCGCCCCGGCGCCGGAGGGCCTCGGCGATGGTGTCGGCGAGGCCCGCGGCGGACGTGAAGTGGACCACGGCGCGGTAGTCGCGCAGGCGGTCGGCGAACCGTTCGACGTCACCGGGTCCGAGGCTGCCCGAGCGGCGGTAGTCGCGGGGGACGGGCGGTGCGGGCGGGCGGTGGCCCAGCGCGGCGGTGATGCGGGCGAGGATCTCGCTGCGGGCGGTGCTCATCGGGACTCCCACCAGTCGCGGAAGGTCTGCTGCGGCGGGCGCGGCAGGTCCCGCGTGTCGGTCCACGCGGACAGCGGCGGCGGGAGTCGTCCGATGCGGTCGCGGCGGCGGCCCAGGGCACGGCCGAGCCTGCCCGCGCGCAGCAGTCGGCTCCAGCGCCCGGAGTCCGACATGGCCCACGCCACCGCGCGCATGGCGGCCGACTCCGCGTTTGCGGCTCTGACGTCGACTACCTTCTCCCGCAGGTGCACCAGCATCGACGGGATGTCGATGGCGACCGGGCAGACGTCGTAGCAGACGCCGCACAGCGAGGACGCGAACGGCAGCGTCTGGTTGTGCCGCACGCCGGTGAGCTGCGGGGACAGCACCGCGCCGATGGGGCCGGGGTAGACCGAGCCGTAGGCGTGGCCGCCGGTCCGCTCGTAGACCGGGCACGAGTTCAGGCAGGCCGAGCAGCGGATGCAGCGCAGCGCGGCGCGCCCGGCCGGGTCGGAGAGCGTGGCGGTACGGCCGTTGTCGACCAGGACGACGTGGCTGGTCTGGCCTTCCGCGGGGCCGGTCCACACCGAGGTGTAGGGGTTCATCCGCTCACCGGTGGAGGAGCGGGGGAGCAGTTGCAGGAACACCTCCAGGTCCTGCCAGGTGGGCACCAGCTTCTCGATGCCGACGACGCTGACCAGGGTGCGCGGCAGGGTCAGGCACATCCGGCCGTTGCCCTCCGACTCGACCACCACCAGCGCCCCGCTGTCCGCGACGGCGAAGTTGGCGCCGGAGACCGCCACGTCGACGGTGGTGAACTTGTGCCGCAGGTAGCGGCGCGCGGCCTCGGCCAGCGCGCGCGGGTCGTCGGTCAGGTCCGGGTCCACGCCGGGCATCTCGCGGCGGAACAGGTCGCGGATCTCGGCCCGGCCCTTGTGGATGGCGGGCACCAGGATGTGGCTGGGCTTGTCGTCACCGAGCTGGACGATCAATTCGGCGAGGTCGGTCTCGACCGCCCGCACGCCGGCGTCGGCGAGGGCGTCGTTCAGGCCGATCTCGGCGGTCGCCATCGACTTGACCTTGATGACCTCCGCGGTGCCGGTGGCCTTCACCAGACCGGTGACCACGCGGGCGGCCTCGTCGGCGTCACGGGCCCAGTGCACGGTGGTGCCGCGTTCGACCAGCGCGGCCTCGAACCGCAGCAGGTAGGTGTCCAGGTCGGCCAGGACCGCGTCCTTGATCGCCGCCCCGGACGCCCGCAGCTGCGCCCAGTCGGGCAGTTCCGCGACCACGGACGCGCGCTTGGCGCGGATGGTGCCGGTGGCCTTGGCCAGGTTGCGACGCAGCTGGGCGTCGCCCAGGGCGGCGCGCGCGGCGACGGGGAACGGTTCGCCGACCAGGTTGCGGGCGGGCATGCCGAGGAACGTCACCGCGACGCCACCTCCGCCGGGTGGTCCGCGGTACCGGCCAGGACCTGCGACAGGTGCAGCGGGCGGACACCGGCGCGCAGCCTGCTCAGCCCGCCGCCGATGTGCATCAGGCACGACGAGTCGCCGGCGGTGAGCACGCGCGCCCCGGTGGTGAGCACCGCCGACATCTTGTCGGCCAGCATGGCGGCGGACGTGTCGGCGTTCTTGATCGCGAATGTGCCGCCGAACCCGCAGCACGTGTCGGCGGCCGGCAGTTCGACCAGGTCGATGCCCCGCACCGCGCGCAGCAGCCGCAACGGCCGGTCGCCGACGCGCAGCACCCGCAGCGAGTGGCACGTGGGGTGGTAGGTGACCCGGTGCGGGAAGTACGCGCCGACGTCGGTCACGCCCAGGACGTCGACCAGGAACTCCGAGAGTTCGTAGGTGCGCTTCGCGACCCGGTCCGCGGCGTCGGCCAGGCGCGCTTGGCCGTGCGACCGGGCCACGTCGGCGTGCTGGTGGCGGATCGAACCGGCGCAGGAACCCGACGGCGTCACCACGACGTCGGCGTCGGCGAACGCTTCGACGTGGTTGCGGATGACGGGCAGCGCCTGGCGGGCATAGCCGGTGTTGACGTGCATCTGGCCGCAGCAGGTCTGCCCGCCCGGCACGACCACCTCGTGGCCCAGCCGCTCCAGCAGGGCGACGGTGGCCTTGCCGACCTCCGGGAACAGCCCGTCCACCAGGCACGTGACGAACAACGCGACTCTCACGACGTCCACCCTAGGTTCTGTGGTCCGACCACACCGAGGGGCAGGCGATGGACGCGCGCTGCCGTACCGCGCTACCACGTCACGGGCAACTCGTACACGCCGTAGACGAAGCCGTCGTGCTTGAACGGGACCTGCTCGAAGTCGGTGGCGAGCCGCAGGCCGGGAAGGCGTCGGAACAGGGTGCGGTAGACGAGTTCCAGCTCCAGCCGGGCCAACGGCTGGCCCAGGCACTGGTGGACGCCGAACCCGAACGCGATGTGGTGGCGGGCGTCGCGGGTGATGTCCAGCCGGTCCGGGTCGGGGAAGGCGGCGGGGTCGCGGTTGGCGATGTCGTTGGGCATGACCAGGCCCTCGCCCGCCCGCACCACCTGCCCGGCGACCTCGATGTCCGCCGTCGCGAACCGGCGGCGCCCGCCGTGGGTGATGTTGAGCAGGCGCAACAGCTCCTCGACCGCCCGGGTGACGACGGTCGGGTCGGCGGAGTCGCGCAGCAGGGCCAGCTGGTCGGGGTGGCGCAGCAGCAACAGGGTGCTCAGCGCGATCATGTTGGCGGTGGTCTCGTGCCCCGCGACGAGCAGCAGCACCGCCATCTCGGTGGCCTGCCGGTGGGTCAGCTCACCGGCTTGGACCCGCGCGCTCAGGCCGGACAGCAGGTCGTCGGCCGGGTCGTCCAGCTTGGCCGCCAGCAGCCGGCCCAGGTACTCGGCCAGCGCGCCCAGCGCCTCCGCGCGCTGCTCGCCCGTGGAGCCGCGGTGGACCAGCGTCCTGGTGCTGCGCTGGAAGAAGCCGTGGTCGCGGTAGGGCACGTCGAGCAGGTCGCAGATCACCAGGGACGGGACCGGCAGGGCGAACGCCTGGACCAGGTCCACCGGCCTGGGACCGGCGAGCAGCGCGTCGACCGCCTCGTCGATGATCCGCTGCACGGCGGGGCGCATGGCCTCGACCTTCTTCACCGTGAACGCGGCGCCGACCATGCGGCGCTGCCGGGCGTGCTCGGGGTCGTCCAGGCCGATGAAGCCCAACGACCCGATGCCGGGCGCTTGGCGCGGGTAGTCGGGGTGGGCCATCTCGGCGCTCACGCGGGGATCGGCGAGCAGGGCGCGCTGGTCGGCGTACCGGGTGACCAACCACGGCGTGCTGCCGTCCCATAACTCGACCCGGGCCAGCGGGGTCTCCCGCTGGAGTTCGCGCAGGACGGGCGACGGGTCGAACGGGCAGCCCCGGGCCCTGGGCATCGGGAAGCGGGGGAGTCCGGCCGTGCTCTCGGCGGTGCGGTCCGACGTGCTGGTCATGGTTTCCTCCCGGTGATGTCTGGGTGCGGTTCCGGGAACCTGCCTTCGACAGAAGGCTCACGCGCCCCCGTCGAGCGTGATCGCCGCCGCCGGGCACACGTTGGCTGCGTCGCGCACCGCGGCGTGCAGGTGTTCGGCGGGCTCAGGGTCCAGCAGCAGCACCACACCGTCCTCGTCTCGCTGGTCGAACACGTCGGGGGCGGTCAGCACGCACGAACCCGCGCCGCAGCACTTGTCCTCGTCCACGGTGATCTTCATGTCCCACGTTCCTCTCCGTTGCGCTCGTGGTCACCCGCCGCTGGTGGTCACCCGCCGGTCGCGGTGACCGGGGCCGGCCACAGCCCGGTGATCGCGTCGACCAGGCCGGCGCCCATGTCCTCCCACGTGTTCCCGCGCACCGGGGCTCCCTCGGCGAGTGCCCGTTCGCGTTGCGCGCAGGTGTGCGACAGCAGGTTGCGGGTCATGTCGCCGCGTTCGAGGTGCACCGGCAGCGGCAGGGAGGGCAGGCACCGGTTGAGCCCGTCGCCCCGGCCGGCGGGTTCTCCGGTCCGGCGCACGGGCAGCGGGACACGCCGCGTTCGGCGAAGAGCCGCTCCGCCGAAGTCAGGACCGACTCACGGGCCACCGACACCCGCCCGACCCCCGTCACGTCAACGCGCCGGTCCGGCGACTGGTCCGCCCGTCCGCACGGATAAGCCGATCGGGTGCGGCACCGGGATCCGGTGATCGGGTTCGTGGTCGACCTGACCGCGTGCCACTGCGTCCTCCTGGAGTCGGTGCCGGTGAATCCAGCTAACCGATTGCCGGAAATTGAGTCAAGCAACTGACTTAGTCATTGCGCGGAGCACACCCTCGGCCATCTCGCGCGGAGCACGCCGGATCCGCCCAACTCGGTGGCAGGGCGTGGGGAACCGCTACGGACGCCCGACGACCGGGGCGGTCAGCAGACCGGTGATGGCGTCGGCCAGGCCGGTCGCGGTCTCCTCCCAGGACGCCCTGGGCGTGGTGCCGCCGTCGGCGAGGGCGCGTTCCCGTTCGGCGCAGACGTGCACCATCAGGGTGCTGACCATGTCACCGCGTTCCGCGCGCACCTCGGCGGGCAGGTCGGGCAGGCAGCGGTGCAGACCCTCCACGACGCGCCGCAGCGACGGCGTCGACAGCGCCTCCTCGACCATGACGCCCCGGAACGCGGGATCGGTCACGACCTGCGCGCCGAACCGCGCGAACCAGGTGGGGTCGCCCAGCGAGGCCAGGTGGGTGGTGACCGGGCGGACCAGGCAGCCCACCCAGGTGCGCAGGTCCGCCGAACTGCCGGCGGCGTCCACCAGCTCGGTGCGCAACGCCTCGATGTGGTGCGAGTGCCTGCGCACGATGGCGCGCACGAGGTCTGCCTTGGTGCCGAAGTGGTAACCGACGGCGGCGTTGTTCCCCTGTCCGGCGGCGGTGCTGATCTGGCGGTTGGACACCGCGTACAGCCCCTGCTCGGCGAACAGTCGTTCGGCCGTGTCCAGGATCTGGCGGCGGGTGGCGCCGACCTGCTCGGCCCGTGGGGTCCTGTCGACGTCGGTCACCACGGTCACCACCGTACCGGCACGTCGCGCAGCCCCCCGACCACGTGGGAGAACCGGTCGCGGTCGGCGTCGGGGACGCCGAGCAGGTGGCAGATGACCCACACCGGCAGCGGGAAACCCAGTGCCGCCTTGAGGTCGGCGGGTTGTCCACTCGCGACCATCGCGTCGACGAGCCGGTCGGCCATCGCCTCGATCTCCGGGCGCAGCGCGTTCATCCGCCTGACGGTGAACCACCGCGCGACCGCCTGCCGCCACTTCCGGTGCCCCTCGCCCGAGTCGGGGAGGACCGAAACCGCGTTGAACACGCCGCCGGACTCGTCGGCGGAGATCCGCGCGGCGTCGGGGGCGGACAGCGTGCGGGAGAACCGGGGGTCCGCCAGCACCTGCTTGACGTCCGCGTACCGGGTCACCAGCACCGCCCGGTCGCCGCTGGGCAGGGTCACCGGAGCCACCGGGCGGCCCTGCCGCAACCCGGTCCACTCGGCGGGCGGTTCCAGCGCGGTCGGGTTGGCAAGGGGGTAGCTCGGCACTTCCTCGGACTCCACCGACGGCCTCCTCGCAGCGGGCTTGCGTCCTCGCCAGTGAAACGAGGCCGTCGATATAAGTCAAGCGACTGATTTAAACGCGCGAAGAACCGAAGCGCGGGGCTCCACAAGGGACTGCTCTGGGTAGTACTTCGGTTACGGACAGTTCACCCCGATGGGGCATGGTCGCCGTCGGGTCCTGCCGTCAGGCTCTGATCGGAAGGCGTGCGGGGGTGCAGTCGCGGCAAGCGCCGACATCGAGCGGCGGTGCTGCCGGTCACGGAGCAGGAGCCCCCGAGTGCGCCCGTCCGATGTGGATCCCGCCTGCGAGAGGAACTGCCCGATCATGCCCGACGAACCCGGTGACTACGCACCCACCAACGGCATCCGGCTGTGGTACCGCGACGAGGGTGACGCCGACGGAGATCCGCTGCTGCTGATCATGGGGTTGAACTCCCAGCTGATCCTGTGGCCCGACGAGTTCGTCGCGGCGCTCGGCGAGCGGGGCTTCCGGGTGATCCGCTTCGACAACCGGGACTGCGGGCTGTCGGACAAGATCGCGGGCACCATCCAGCCCGGTGGCAAACCGGCGTACCACCTGGTCGACATGGCCGCCGACACCGTCGGACTGCTCGACCACCTGGGCATCCAGCGGGCGCACGTGGTCGGCGCGTCGATGGGTGGCATGATCGCGCAGCTCGTCGCCATCCACCACGCGGACCGGGTCGCCACCCTGTGCTCGATCATGAGCACCACCGGCGACCGCAGGGTCGGCCAACCGACGTTCGAGGCCGCCCTGGCCCTGTTGGAACCCACGCCCGTCGAACGCGAAGCGGCCATCGACCACATCGCGAACATCTACCGGATCATCGGCTCGAAGACCCACGCCGACACCGAGCAGCCTTACCGCCGGCAGTCCGCCGAGGCCTCCTACGACCGCGCTTTCCACCCACAGGGCGCCAAACGCCAGTTCGCCGCGATCGCGAACGCCGTGGACCGCACCCCGAAGCTGCGCGAACTCGACATCCCGACCGCCGTCATCCACGGTGTCGAGGACAGCCTGATCAACGTCAGCGGCGGCCAGGCCACCCATCGTGAGATCTCCGGCTCGACCTACCTCGAACTCCCCGACATGGGCCACGACCTGCCGCGTCCCCTGTGGCCGGAGGTCCTCGACACCATCGAGGCCAACGCTCGCAAGGGCGCCTGACGACCTGGTGTGAACGGCCAGGACCGCGGTTTCGCCGCTGCGGTCCTGGCCGACGTGTCAGCCGAGGCGTTCGCACCACGCGCCGGTGTCCCGGCCGGCTCACGAGTTCCGCAGCGCTGCGGTGAACGGCACGCCGTCCGCCGTTCCGGTGACCACCACGACGTCCCTCGGTTCGAACGGTCGCCAGGCCGGCTGGAAGGTGTGGCCGTCCGAGGTGGTGAGGTCGGCGGTCGCGGAGCCGCCGGTCGACGGGTCGGGGAGGCGGATCTCGCCGGACACCGCGATGTCGGCGGTGTAGCGGTCGGCGTCGAGCACGATCCGTCGACCGGGGTCGTCGAAGGTGACCGTACCGCCGCGTAGTCCGGGCTGGGGTGGTGCGGTGGGCGGCGGGGTGATGCCGGGATTGCGACGGGCGGTGGCGTCGGCGGCGGTGGCGTACGCGGTGGCCAGGCCGGGCACGTGGGTCGGCGGCAGCTCGTCACTGGTGCGGGGGAACCGCCCGAGGGCGCGGTAGGTCTCGGCGCTGCAGGTCGAATGGACGGGGCGCGACGGGTCCGCGATGAAGGTGCGGGCCCGTTCGGCGAGGCATTCCCCGTAGGGGCCGACGCCGTACAGGGTGGCCGAGTGACCGCCGAACGGCACCGCCATCGCCCTGCCGCGGGGGAACTTCCCGGCGAGTGCCCTGGCGTCGGCCGCGAAGTCGCTGTCCAGCGTGCCGCCGATGGCCGGCACCGGGATGTCCGGGTACGGCTTCCCGGACGGCACGGGCGGGGACGGGCGCGGGGTGGGCCAGTGGGCGCACCAGTCCTCGATGTAGCCCGCACCACCGGGGGTGGCCTCGGAGGCGGCGGTCGTTCCGGGTGGGCACGCCGGTACTCGGCGAGCTGCGTGCGGCGGGTCTCGGTCGTGGCCAGGCGGTCGTACGGGAACGCGGTGTCGGCGCACAGGTAGGCGAGTGACGCGGTGGCCTGCCGGTAGATGGCGTCCTGCCCGCCGCCGACACCCCCGGGCGGTGGCACCAGCCGGTGCAACGGGGTGGGGTCGCCGGCGAGGTAGGCGGCGATCGCGGCATTGGTCTCGCGACCGAGCACGGGGGAGGACTGGCGCAGCAGGCCGTACACCGCGAACAGGGGCACCTTCGGGTCCGGGTGTCGCTTCAGCAGTGTGACCAGGTCGTCCACTCGGGACGGTGGGGTTCCGGGTAGTGCACGGCAGGAGAAGGACTCCCGGCAGGTCACCGACAACAGCGCGACCTCGGCGTTCTGCTTGGCGCCGAACGAGATCCCGGTGACGTAACCGTTCGCGTCGGTGAGCAGAGGACTGTCCAGCAGCGCAGCGGCGGTCCGCCGGGGATAGCGCGCCGCGTACGCCTGGGCGTCGACCGTGCCGTAGGAGTAGCCGTACAACGTCAGCGCCGGAACGCCGAGCGCCGCGCGGACCGCCTCGATGTCGGCCACCCGTTGATCCGTGGTGAAGAACCTGGTGCGTGGTCCGATCCGGGCGGCGCACCGGCTGATCGTGTCCGGGTCGGCGAGCGTGATGTCCGGGCACACCCAGGGGTTCGCCCCACCGAAACCCCGGCGTTCGACCACCAGCAGGTCGTGGGTCCGGCGTCGGGTGCCGAGCGTCCGTTCGAACGCCGGGGTGGCCACCACGGACGGGCCGGGGCCGCCCGCCAGCCCGGCGACGGTGCCGGCGGACGGCACACCGCGATCGGTGTGCGGCACCCGGGCGAACGTGACCGGGATCCGTTCCGAGTGCGGGTCGGACCAGTCCAACGGGACCTGGATCGTCCCGTCGCACCGCTGCTCGGCGGTAGCGCACGGGTGCAGGGCGGTCGCTGCGGCGGGGACGGCGGGGGCGGCGGGGGTGGTCGTCATCAGGGCGGTGCCGGCGAGGATCGCTCGGATGCTCATGCACCCATGGTGGCGCAGGACGAGGCGGGTCCGCGACAAAGCCGTGACGAAGCATTCCAGCGCGGTCGGCGCGGAAATTCCGGGTGATGTGGAGAATCGGGAGACCGTGATCGTCCATGTCGCGACGACTTGATTCGGGATCTGCTTTTGTTGTGCGCGGGGGGATGGGATGTCAACGGCTTCCAAGGAGTGGACGTTCACCGACCGCCCTTGTGCCCCGGCACCGGCCTTGCCTACGGTTGGCTCGCACGCCATAAGGTCGCTTGTGGCACCGGGAGAAGCCGGAGGTGGAGAACGGTGGTCCGGTCCCGCACCCCGCTGTTGTGCTCCCGTCGGCACATCGACTTCGGTCTGTTCCACGGCGCGGCCTGTAGCGGCTGAGCACGTCCACTCGACGGTCCGTACTCGTCCCGGTCGCGGTGCCGTGCGGAGAGCAGGGTCTCCGCTCACGGTGTTCCGCTCCCGACCGGGTGTTCGCCCGATTCTCCGGGCACGAGACGGGCCGGACGGGAAACCGTGCCGGGTGCGGACGGCGACCTCCAAGGCGCCGATCACTTCAGTGGCACGAGTTTCCCGTGAGGTGGTGCGGACCCCGGAGGCCATACGCAAGCGGCTTCCGGGTCCGCACCCCCCCTTTTTTTCGGAACTGTGCGTCTTGTCTTCGGTGGTTCCCCGTGGCGTTGCTTTTCACGTGCCAACTCGGTCCACAGTGGAGTATCGGCGTCCGATACTTCCGGCACTCGTGACACTTACCGGGTTGACCGCGCTCGGTGGCGTGTGCCAGCATCCGGCGACGGGGTCGAGAGGCGCTGCGACGGACTTGGTCCGCCACGCTCGACCCCAGCACGTGGCACAAGGGCGCCTCCAGTCGAGCGGAGGCGTAGTGTCCACTGTGGTTGGTCGAGTGGTTGCTGTGCACCGGTACCCGGTGAAGTCGATGGCGGGCGAGAGCCTGGAACACGCCGACGTGTCGTGGCACGGACTGGCGGACGACCGCCGGTGGGGCTTCGTGCGGGACGGCCAGGTGCGCAACGGTTTCCCGTGGCTCACGCTGCGCCGGCGCCCCGAACTGGTGCTGTACCGCCCGCGCCTGCTGGACAGGTCGGACGTCGTGGTGCGCACACCCGCGGGCGCGGAGTACGACGTCGCGGATCCCGGACTGGCCGCGCTGCTCGGCGGCCGTGCCATGAAGCTGGACCGGGGCGTGTTCGACTCGGCGGCGGTGTCGCTGCTCACCGTCCAGAGCGCGGCGGCCGTGGGTTCCGCCGACGCCCGCCGGTTCCGACCGAACGTGCTGATCGACGCCGCCGGCGACTTCCCGGAGGACGCGTGGGTCGGCACGACGGTGACGATCGGGGACGTCGTGCTGCGCGTGGACCGCAAGGACAGGCGGTGCGGGGTGGTGTCGGTAGACCCGGACACCGGCCGCCGCGACTCGTCGGTGCTGCGGACCATCGCGGCCCACCACGACATGACGCTCGGCGTGTACGCCTCGGTCGTCGTGCCTGGTCGTGTGGCGGTGGGGGACGCGGTGGTGCCGGCTCGGCGGCCGGCGCTGTCGGGCTAGTGGATGGTCCCGGCTCCGCCGGCGGCGGCCACACCCGCACTGGGGCGGGGGACCGGGAAGGCGGTGCCCTCCGGACGGCACGGCCTCACCCGGTCCCGACCCGAGTCGGGTGTACCCCTCTGGAACGTCCGACCCGCCCCGATCGTGCACCGGCGGGGTTTGGGGAAACCTTGGCGGGGCACGACCTGGCAGGTGGGCGGTCATGTAGTGCGTGCGCAACAGCTGTTGTGGTGACACACAGTCAGTGTTCGGTCTCCGTAGCGGTGACGGTCCTGGGCCATCAGGTGCTTTCCGGTCGTCCGGTCGGTGACCGAGGCGTTCGGAGGGCGGGACGTCGCACGATCGGGTGACCCTTGGCCGAGTGGTGGTGTGGGTGGGTCATGTTTGGGGGTAGCTTCTCGTCCGGCGGTTGCGGCCGCCGCTGAGGCTCCTCCGGCCCGGACGGAGTGGGTGCCTCCGAAGCTCGCCGAACGGCGTCCACCGCGATCGTGACGACAGTCGAGCTGCGTCGAACCCCGGAGTGCGGCAGCGTCGGCCGGGCGATGCTCGCGGAGGGTTCTCGTGTCGATGGAAGTGGTGGGCGCTTCGGCCGCTCACGACGAGAAGCTCGGCTGGTGCCTGGGCAGCAGGCCCAACATGGTGCGCCGGCAGGGGCGGCGCGGCCCGGGCGACCTGCTCGTGCCGTCCGCGCCGAGCCGCGCGCAGGCCGAGCTGGAAGCGGCGGTGCTGTCGGCGGTGACGCGGACGATGGCCGGGATGCGCCGTCGGGCTCGGGCGCTGCGGCCGACGCTGCTGGTGCGACGGGTGCGGGTGGACGGCGGTCCGCTCGCGCTGGAGGTGCCGGCGGCGGCGGTCGGCGACCTGCTGGCCGAGGTGCTGCCCGCGGTGGTGGGCGACCAGCTGATCGGGATCGCCGGGGTCCGCCCGGCTCCCGGCCGGGAGCACCTGGACCTGCGCGTGCTGGACGGCCGGGCCGCGGTCCGGCTGCTCGGCGTGACCAGGTCCCGGTGGCGTGAAGTGGCGGGGCAGCTCGCGGGCAACGGTGAACCGGTGTGGCGCGACGCCCGGCACGAGCGGCACGACCGGGAACGCGCCGAGCCGGACGACCGCCTTCCCGTGCCGGTGCTCAGCGGGGTGTTGCGGCGGCTGCCGCTGTTGAGCGGTGCCGCCTGGCTGACCACGGTGGTGCGACCCGACTCGGCGGAGTTGTACTGGCGTGGCGGTCCGCGTGGCGAGGTCATCGCGGCGATCCTGGCCGACTCGTGCTGCCGCATCCCGGACACGTCCGCCGTCGGGTACGCCTTGCCCGACAACGGAGTGCGTGGCGTGCGGCTGTCGGCGGTCGAGGTCGGCGGCACCGGCTGGCGCGGTGAGCCGGAGTGGGCGTGGGGGGAGTGGCTCGCCGTGACCGTTCCCGGTCCCGCCCTGCTCGAAAGCGCGGCACGGGCCGACGCGGCGGTGCCGAGTGGTGTGCTGCCCAGCTGTGGGAGCAGAACCTGATGCGCGACGCGTTGGCACGCCGCGAGATCGGCCCGGTCTACCGGCTGCTGCGCCGCCAGGGCGTGTCGGTCGAGCGCATCGTCGCGTTGACCGGGCAGTCGCCGCAGGACGTCTCGGCGGCCATCGACGGCCGGCCGGTGCGGGACTACGACACGCTGTGCCGGATCGCCGAAGGCCTCGGCGTGCCCAAGGGGTACATGGGCCTGGCCCATGACGAACGCCCCACCGGATCGGGTCGTCACTGCGATTGCGACGAGGCCGTCAAACGCCGGAGGTTCCTCGAACACGCGGCGAGGGTGACGGTCTGCTCGGCGGTCCTGGACTCGGAGCTCCCGCTGTGGGACGGCGGTCACGGTGCGAGCTGCCGGTCCGGGCTGCCCGCCTAGGTCAGCCGATCGCTTTTTCCTTCCGCTACCACGAAAGTAGGACGATGGTGTGCTGTGATTCCGCGGTTTCGTTCGCGCTGTTCGCCTTTCCGATGTGGATGGCGGTCTTCACCGCCCTGTGGGCGCGGTCGCCACGACGGCGGGCCGACGCCTGGCGAGTGCTGACGACGATGATGAGCTGCCCGGCGGTCCGTCCGGTCTGAACCGCCGAGCCCGAACCCGAACCGTCAGGCCTCACGCCTCGGGCTTGAGCGGTCGGTGCGCACGGTGTCGCCGGGCCGGCGGTGGTCCGGCGACACCTGCTCGACGGTCGCCGCAACGGTCACCGTCGACCGGCGGTCTCCGGCTGGGGCGTGACGCGGCGAAGCATCGCGGCCGACACGATGCCGAGCAGCAGCACCGCGATCGGCAGGAGCAGCGTGGCGCGGACGGCGTCGGTCAGGCCCGCTTCGACGGCCTGGGAGGCGAGGCGGGCGGCCTGCGCGGCGACGTCCGGTGGCAGGCCGGGGATGGCGGTCTGCCCGCCCGTCGAGCCGAACTCGCCCGCACCCGCCGCCGCCTCGGCGATGGCCCGGGTGAACGGCGCCCGGTAGGGCTCGGGCAACTGCTCGGCGGCGACGGCCGCCTCGTGCGCGGTCGACGTGCTGATCCGGGCCTGGAGCAGCACGCCGATCGCGGCGCTGCCCAGGACACCGCCGACCTGGCGGGAGGTGTTGAAGATGCCCGACGCGGTGCCGGCCAGCCGGGGCGGCACGCTGCTCATCGTCAGGTTGCTCATCGGCGAGAAGATGCAGCCGATGCCCAGTCCGCTGACCAGCAGCGCCGGGATGAGCGCCCACGGGCTGGTGTCCGGCCGGGCCTGGAGCGAGATGATGCCCATGCCCGCGGCGAGCAGGGCGAGTCCGGCGATCACCAGGTAGCGGCCGTCGACCCGGTCCGAGGCGCGGCCCACGAACGGCGCGGCGATCCCGGACAGCAGCGACATCGGCGCGGTCAGCAGGCCGGCCATGGTGGGGCTCAGCCCCAGCACCGTCTGGATGTAGATGATCAACGGCAGGAACATGCCGGTCATCGTGAAGCCGACGGTGGCGGCGGTGAGCGTGCCCGCGGAGAAGTTGCGGTCGCCGAACACGGCCAGCGGCAACAGCGGCTCGCGCTTGTTGTAGCGCTGCCACAGCACGAACGCGACGAGCAGCACCACCCCCGCGCCGATGATCTCGAAGACCGTGATGCCGCCGACGACGGTGCCCCACTGGTGGTGCTGGCCGTTCTGCACGCCGAACACCACACAGGACAGGCCCGCCGCCGACAACAGGATGCCCGGCACGTCGAACGAGTGCGAGTTGCGCGGTTGCCAGTCGGGCACCAGCAGCACGGTCAACACGACCGCGACGACGCCGATCGGCACGTTGACGAAGAAGATCCACTCCCAGCCGAGGTGGTCGACCAGGAAGCCCCCGAGCAGCGGGCCGGTGATCGTCGCCAGACCCGCCACACCACCCCACAGGCCCATGGCCGTGCCCCGTTCGGCGGGTGGGAACAGGTGCGTGATGAACGCCAGCGTCTGGGGGGTCATCAGCGCGGCGCCCAGGCCCTGCACGGCGCGGGCGACGATGAGCATCTCCGCGGTGCCGGACAGACCGCACCACAGCGACGACAACGTGAACACCACCAGCCCCGCCAGGAACACCCGCTTGGGGCCGAACCGGTCGCCCAGTCGGCTGGTGAACAGCATCGGCACGGCGTAGGTGAGCAGGTAGACGCTGATCACCCAGACCACCGAGTTCAGCCCGGTGTCCAGCTCGCGCAGCATGTCCGGCACCGCGATGGACACGATGGTGGTGTCCAGCAGGATCATGAAGAAGCCCAGGCAGAGCGCACTGAGCGCGGCCCACGGACTGGTACGTCGAGTGTTCATGGTCTTCCGATCGTCGGTCAGCCGACCGGTCTACGCCACTCACGAACCGACTGTTGTCTGACACTGCAACATTGACAGTGTCAGTTCGGGCGCGCACGATGGGCACGTGGACGACGAGCTGTGGACGATCGAGCAGCTTCCGGAGCGGGTCGCCGCGCTGCTGGCGGAGAACTACGACGGGCAGCGCAGCGGCCGGGTGCGGGAGTTGCCGAACGGTCGCGCCATCCGGTGGTACACGACCATCGGACTGGTCGACCGCCCGACCGCCCACAAGGGGCGGACCGCCCTGTACGGACGGCGACAGCTGCTCCAGATCGTCGCGGTGAAGAAGCTGCAGGCGGCCGGGCACTCACTGGCCGAGATCCAGTCGTTGACGCTCGGCGCCTCGGACTCGAAGCTCGCCGGACTGGCCGGCGTGGACGGTCCGCCCGCGCGGGCGGGAGGGGGGTTCTGGAAGGAGCGGCCGGCTGCCGCGCCGATCGCGCCACCGCGCCCCGCCGGCACTGTCGAGGTGGTCCCGAGCTTCCGCCTGAATGACAGTGTCACCGTGGTGCTCGGTTCCGCCGGGCGGCTGCCCGACGCGGAGGAGTTGGCCGAGATCGAAGCCGCCGCGGCACCCCTGCTGGACCTGCTCGCCCGCCTGGGCCTGGACCCGACCACCGGAGAGGACGACCAATGAGCACCCCCATCGAGGTGATCGACGCCGTGGCCCGGCCCGCTGCCGCCGCCGACGACGGCCTCGGCTGTCTGCGCACCGAGCGTGGCAACCTGCCGCTGGAAGCGGTCGACGTGCGCGCCTCGATCACCGGCCTCGCGTCGCAGACCACGATCACGCAGACCTTCCACAACCCGCACGACCAGCCCCTCGAAGCGACCTACATCTTCCCGCTGCCGTCCCGCTCCGCGGTGACCGCGCTGCGGATGGAGGCCGACGACCGGGTGGTCGAAGGGGTGCTCAAGGAGCGCGGCGAGGCGCGTGCCGACTACGACCAGGCCATCGCCACGGGCAAGCGCGCCGCCATCGCCGAGGAGGAACGGCCGGGGGTGTTCACCACCCGCGTCGGCAACGTCATGCCGGGGGAGCGGATCACCGTGCGGCTGACGCTGGCCGGGACGCTGGCGTACGAGGACGACGCGGCGACGTTCCGGCTGCCTCTGGTCGTCGCGCCCCGCTACATCCCCGGTACGCCCTTGGAAGGCGGCCAGGTCGGTGACGGCGTGGCCGTGGACACCGACGCGGTGCCGGACGCGTCGCGGATCAGCCCGCCGGTGCTGCTGCCCGGATTCCCCAACCCCGTGCGACTGTCGCTGGAGGTGGACGTCGACACGGCGGGCCTGCCTCCCGCGACGCCCTCGGCGAGCCTGCACGCCACCGTGACGGAGCAGACCGCGAGCGGGTTCCGGGTGAAGGTCCGGCCGGGCTCCCGGGTGGACCGGGACTTCCTGCTGCGGCTGGAGTTCGCCGATGACGACGCGGTCCGCACGTCGCTGGCCGTGCGGCCGGACGAGGGCGGGACGGCGGGGACGTTCGCGCTGACCGTGCTGCCGCCCAGGTCCGACGCCGCCACGCGCGGGCGGGACGTGGTGCTGGTGCTGGACCGCTCCGGCTCGATGGACGGCTGGAAGATGGTGGCCGCGCGCCGGGCGGCGGGGCGGATCGTCGACAGCCTGACGACGGGGGACCGGTTCGCGGTGCTCGCGTTCGACAACGTGGTGGACACACCCGGCGGACTGCCGGCCGGTCTGGTCGACGCGACCGACCGCAACCGCTACCGGGCCGTGGAGTTCCTGGCGGGCCTGGACGCCCGTGGCGGCACGGAGATGCCGGCGCCGCTGCACCAGGCCGCCGACCTGCTGGGCGTGGCCGGGGAACGGGAACGCGTGCTCGTCCTGGTGACCGACGGCCAGGTCGGCGACGAGGACCGGTTGCTGCGCGAGCTGGCGACCCCGCTCTCCGGCGTGCGCGTGCACACCGTGGGCATCGACCGGGCGGTGAACGAGGCGTTCCTGCACCGGCTGGCCGGCACCACGGGCCGCTTCGAGCTGGTCGAGTCGGAGGACCGGCTGGACGAGGCGATGCGCGGCATCCACCGGCGCATCGGCGCACCGGTCCTGACCGGCTTGACCGTGCGGTCCGCCGGCCTGGGCCTGGACGCCGGGTCACTGGCGCCGTGGCCGCTTCCCGACCTGTTCCACGGTGCGCCCGTGGTGGTCACCGGCCGCTACACCGGCGAGGCGGGCGGTGTGGAGCTGTCCGGCGACCACGGGTGGCGGCAGCAGTTGACGGCCGTGGCGAGTGACAACCCGAGCCTGGCCGCGCTGTGGGCGCGGGCCCGTGTGCGCGACCTGGAAGACCGGTACGTCGTGGGTCGCGGCGACCTGGCGGAGCTGGAACGCCGGATCGTGGCGACGTCACTGGAGTTCGGCGTCCTGTCCAGGTTCACCGCGTTCGTGGCCGTCGACTCCCGCGTGGTCAACGAGTCCGGACAGGTCCACCGCGTGACGCAGCCGGTGGAATCACCCGACGGCTGGGCTCCGACCGGCGGTGTGTTCGGCGGTGGAGGCTACGGTGCGCCGCCCCCGCCGGTCGCGATGTCCGCTCCGGCGCACTTCGCCCCGCCTGCCGGTGCGCCCGCCGCCGGCCGGCCGGCTCCCGCGCCGCGCCGGATGAGCGTGTCCGCCGAGGCGCCGGCAGTGGCGAAGCGCGCGGACACGGCGCCTGCTCCGCACGAGTCGGACGTGCCCGCGTTCCTGGAGCCGACGCCCGCCCAGCCCCCACGGTCGCCGAGCCCGATGCCCGTGCCGCCGCAGCCCGTGCGGCCCGCGCCGGCGGAGCCGTTGGCGCGGTTCGTGGTTCGTGAACTGGAGGTCCTGCGCCGCGCGGACGCCACCGACGCGGACCGCGCCCTGGCCCACCTGGCCGCGGAGATCAACCGCCTCCACCCGGCCTGGACCACGGCGGGCGAACCCGTGGAGCACGTGCGAACCCTGCGGGAACTGGCCGAGACCCTGGCCACCCCGACCACCGAGCCGGCTCGACGCCTCCAGCAGGCGATCACCACCCTGGAAGGGCTCACCGCACCGCGTCGGGCGCGGTTCTGGAAGCGCTGAGGGACCAGGCCGCCGGGTGGCACCGATTGGTTCCGGCACCTCACCGCACCCCCGGCGAGCAGGGGAACAAGGAGCGGTGCCTGCGGGCAACGCGGTGCTACCCGACCGGGACGTACGCTGTCTCGCTCCCGACGCTGCTGCCGGACCGCGTGTGGGGCGGAGCCTGAACGACCGGAGCACGGCCGGCGGGTAGGCCTCGAACGGACCCGTCGCCGGCACGAGCAGCACGGGGGACCGCCGTCCCGGTACCAGGGCGGTACCGGGACGGCGGGGAAGCCTAGGACTGCCTGCGTTGCTCGACCGGTAGGTCGCCCACGCGGCAGTCGGCGACGCCGACCGTGTCGCGGGTGATCGACTCCACGTTCTCCTGGGCCTTCGTGGCGTCGTTCACCCAGGTCTTGTAGAAGTCGAACGGGCAGTCGGCCATGCCCTTGTCGCCGTCGCCGGCCGCGTGCACGCCGGAGTAGCCGCGGTGCAGGAGCTTGAAGAGGTGGTTCTGGGACTGGTCGAAGTGCCGGGCGTCGCGGATCGCCGACACGGACAGCTGCGCGTACTGGATGCCGTACTCCTCCTCGCCGGTCTCGCCGAGGGTGCGGCCGTCGAAGCCGATGATCGCCGAGTGGCCGAAGTACGAGTACACGCCGTCGAAGCCGGCGGCGTTGGCCACCGCCACGTAGCAGTTGTTGGCCCACGCCATCGCCTTGGCCATCAGCACCTGCTGGTCCTTGGCCGGGTACATGTAGCCCTGGCAGCGCACGATCAGCTCCGCGCCCTTCATCGCGCAGTCCCGCCAGATCTCCGGGTAGTTGCCGTCGTCGCAGATGATCAGCGAGACCTTCAGGCCCTTCGGGCCGTCGGTGACGTAGGTGGTGTCACCGGGGTACCAGCCCTCGATCGGGCACCACGGCAGGATCTTGCGGTACCGCTGCACGATCTCGCCGGCGTTGTTGATCAGCACGAGGGTGTTGTAGGGCGGCTTGTGCGGGTGCTCCTCGTGCCGTTCGCCGGTGATCGAGAAGACGCCCCACGTGTCGGCCTCGCGACAGGCGGCGGAGAAGATCTCGGTCTCCTCACCGGGGATCGAGGCGGCGGTGTCGTACATCTCGCCGGGGTCGTACATGATGCCCTGGGTCGAGTACTCCGGGAACACCACCAGGTCCATGCCGGGCAGGCCGGTCTTCATGCCCACCACCATCTCGGCGATCTTGCGCGCGTTGTCGAGCACCTCGGCCTTGGTGTGCAGCCGGGGCATCTTGTAGTTCACCACCGCGACGCCGACGGTGTCGGGGCTGGCAGAGATGTCTCCGTGTCGCATCAGCTCTCCTTGGCCAGAACGGGTTGGGGGACGAACGACTTGCGCTGCGCCGCCAGCACGGCGGCGAGTGCGACCAGCGCGACGGCCAGCCCGGCGGCGAGCAGTCCGGTGCCGGTGTCCGAGCGCAGCGAGCCGGTCAGTGCGAGGAACGCCGGCAAGGTGCAGGTCGGCTGGCTCAGCAGCACCACCGCCCACCCGGTGAACCGGGTCAGCCTCTCCTCGCCGAGGCCGAACACCAGGAAGAACAACGCCCAGAGCAGCGCCCACGACAGCCAGATCACGCCGAACACCGGATCGCCGTTGCGGAAGAACGAGATCCCGGCGTACACCACCGCGGCCGCCGCCACGAACAGCGAGAACCAGCCGATGCCCTCCGGTTCGATCCCGGCCAGGTTCACGATGCCGACGTACAGGTAGGTGAAGCCGAACAGGTACAGGCCGGACGCGGCGAGCACGGCGTCCGCGTCGCCGTCCGCCTGGATGATCAGCACGGTCGGTATGACGCACTGGAGGGCGCCGACGAACAGGTTCAGCGCGGCGGCGGATCGGACGGGCACCTTGCCGAGCAGCGCCATGCCGTTGACCAGCAGCACGGCACCGACGTAGAGCAGGCCGACGTTGCTCATCGCGCCTCCGTATTTGCTCCACTTGTAATATTTTCAAGTGAAGGTAAATGGCCGGAAGGGGCTCGTCAAGGGGCCCGGCCGGCCGATCAGAGGCGGGTGATCACGTCGAAGTCGTAGCCGTCGGCGACGGCCAGGTGCACGTACTGCTCGGCCTGCTGCCCGCGGAACTCCACCGTCCCGCGTGGACCGTGGTAGGCGACGCCGTCGATGGCCGCGTTCAGCTCGGGCAGGCGCGCGGTGCCCGCCCGGCGCACCAGGCTCGCGAGCGTGCGGAGCCCCTCGTAGCAGGACTCCGCGGCGTTGTTCAGCGCGGGCGCCGATGTCCCGTGCAGGCCGACGTAGCGGCCCAGCAGGTCCATGGCGTCGGCGTTCACCATGGACCGGAAGTACGCCGCCGAGACGAACAGGTTGCGGGTCGCGCCGAGGCCGCTGGCCAGCAGCATGTTCTCCTCCATCAGCGGGCTGAACCGCACCAGCCGCTCGTGCAGGCCGCGGGCCGCGAACCGCCGGTTGAACTCGACCGCGTCCTGCCCGACCAGCAGCATCAGCACGCCGTCGCACGAGGACCGCTCGACCTGCCGGACCAGCGGGGTCGCGTCGCCGACACCCAGGCGCACGAACGCCTCGCCCACGATCCGCAGGTCGAGCTGCTGCGCGTACCGGCGGACCGCGGCGGCGGACGTGTGCGGCCACACGTAGTCGTCGCCCACCACGAACCAGCGCCGCGCACCCATGTTGTCCCGCAACCACTTCAGCGCGGGAGCGAGCTGCAGCCGGGGCGTCTCGCCGGTGCAGAAGATGCCGGGACGGCGTTCCCCGCCCTCGTACAGCGACGTGTAGACGTACGGCAGGCGTCCCGCCACGACCGGCGCGATCGCGTTGCGCACCGAGGAGATGTGCCAGCCGCTGACCGCGTCCACCCGTCCGGTGTCCACCAGGTCGCGCAGCTCCGCCGCGACCCGCGCGGGCTCGCCGCCGCCGTCCACGACCTCGAACGACACCTCGCGGCCCAGGATGCCGCCCTCGGCGTTGAGTTCGCGCGCGGCGAGTTCGGCGATCGCCTCGCAGGACGGCCCGAACAGACCGGCCGGGCCCTGGAGAGGGATCACCATGGCGACACGCCAGTCGGCGTGGGCGTCTCGCGAGGCGACTCCTGCCATCCGGACACTCTCGACCCTCGGTTTTTACTTTCAGCTGGAAGTCTTACAATCGGTGCCAAGTTCCGCAAGAGGAGGGCCGGTGCCGGACCCGCTGACCAGAGCGCTGACCAGGGCGGTCCGCACGGTGACCGGCCACGTCGAGCAGGTGCTGCGCCCGGAGGGCCTCACGCTCGACCAGTGGCTGGTGCTCGCCGCCCTGGCCGAACAGCGCAGCCTGACCATGACGGAACTGACCGCCCGGACGCCCGCCAGCGGCCCGACCGTGACCCGGGTGGTGGACAAGCTGGTCAGCATCGCGGCGGTGTACCGCGAAGTGGACCCGGAGGACCGCCGCAAGGTCCGGGTGTACCTCAGTCCACGTGGTCGGACGCTGCACAAGCGCCTCGCCGTGAAGGTGGAGGAGGTCGAGCGCGACCTGCTCGGCCAGTCCGGCGCGGGAGTGCTCGACCTGCTGCACCGCCTCGCCGACAGCTGACGGCGCGACCCGGGCGCCACGCGTCGGCCACTCGTCGTGCCCACGACTTCGGGCGCAGGCGTGACCGGTCGGAGGCGACGTCGATTCGACCGCGGTGGTTCAGGGTCGTCGTTGCCAGCGCCAGTTGAACTCCCCGGCTTCGGGCGGCGGGCCCGGCAGGTCCGGCGCCCCCGTCCGGGAGATGCTGTCGATCAGCATGGCGAGCACCCGGCGGCGCAGTTCGGTGGTGCGCCGCCGGTCCGGCACGCGGATGGCGGCACAGCTCTCCAGCACCAGGGCGATGTCCTGCAGGACGATGTCGCCGCGCAGCTTCCCGGTCGCGCGGGCGCGCTCGACCAGGTCCTCGGCGAGCCGCCCGGCGCGTTCGGCGTCCGCGCCCATCTCCGGGGTCGGGGTGAAGGTGCCCGCCAGGTGGACGGTCAGCGAGTGCACGTCGGCGTCGACCACCCTGGTCAGGAAGCCGGTGAACGCGGTCCAGCCGTCCGGGTCGGCCAGCGCCGCCTCCGCCTCGGCGAGGTAGCGGCGCAGCCCGTCGTGGCACAGCTGTCGGAGCAGTGCCTCCTTGCCGGGGTAGCGGCGGTAGAGGGCGCTGATGCCCACGCCCGCGTGCTTGGCGACGTCGGAGATGGGGGACTTCGGGTCCGCCAGGAAGACCTCGCGCGCGGAGTTGAGGATCGCCTCGTCGTTGAGCGCGGCCTGCCGGCGGCGGCCGGACAGTCCCGCGGCTTCGGTGGGTGACGACATGGTCACCAGATTAGCACTGGAACGGATCGTTCCGGTCCGCTATGTTGAAACGGAACAAAGTATTCCGTTCCAGAGGAGTGGTCATGCCCGGCACCGAGATCCGCCCGTTCCGCGTCGACGTCCCGCAGGCCGCGCTGGAGGACCTGGCGCACCGCCTGCGCACCGCGCAGTGGCCCGACGAGCTGCCGGGCGTCGCGGACTCGTACGGCGTGCCCAACCAGCGCGTGCGCCGGCTCGCCGACTACTGGCTGAACTCGTTCGACTGGCGTGCGTTCGAGGCGCGGCTGAACGCCCACCCTCAGTTCGTCACCGAGATCGACGGCGAGGACATCCACTTCCTGCACGTCCGGTCGTCCCGTCCGGACGCCACGCCGCTGGTGCTCACCCACGGGTGGCCGGGTTCGATCGTGGAGTACCTGGACGTCATCGCGCCGCTGACCGAACCGGAGTCGGCCGACCAGCCCGCGTTCCACCTGGTCATCCCGTCGCTGCCGGGTTTCGGGTTCTCCGGCCCCACCCGCAGCACCGGCTGGGGCAGGCACCGCACCGCCCGCGCCTGGGTCGAGCTGATGCACCGGCTCGGCTACCGGCGGTACGGCGCGGTCGGCAACGACGGCGGCTCGATGATCTCCCCGGAGGTCGGCTGGCTGGACACCGACGGCGTCATCGGTGTGCACGTCACCCAGCTCTTCTCGTTCCCGTCCGGTGACCCGGCCGAGTTCGAGGGCCTCGACGAGGCCGACCTGGCGGCGCTGAAGCACCTGGAGTGGTTCTACGCCAACAAGTTCTCGTTCAACGCACTGCACAGCCAGCAGCCGCAGACGCTGGCCTTCGCGCTCGCCGACTCCCCGGTCGGCCTGCTCGGGTGGAACGCCCAGCTGTTCGGCGAGAGCCTGGACGACGAGTTCGTCGTGGCCAACGTGGCGATCTACTGGCTGACCCGCACCGGCGCGTCCTCGATCCGGTTCTACTACGAGGACGCGCACGCCACCGAGCAGCCGTCCGGGCCGACCACCACCCCGACCGGCCTGGCGATGTTCGCGGGTGACTTCCAGTCCATCCGCCGCTTCGCCGAGCGGGACCACGCCAACATCGTCAGCTGGAACTCCTACGGCGGCGCGACCGCCGGCGGCGGCGCGAACGACGCGGGTGGGCACTACGCCGCGCACGAGGCGACCGACGTCCTGGTCGCCGACATCCGGAACTTCTACGCCGGGCTGATCTGAGCACCGCCACGTCGAGGAGGGCCGGTCGTCGACCGGCCCCTTCGGCGTGTCCGAAGGTCACCCGGTCGGGCGCTCCGGACGAGGACGACGGCCACGCGGGATCACGCGGCCGGCCGGGGACCGATCAACCTTGAGCGGCGTCGTGGCGGTGTGCTTCGTAGAGTCGGGCGACGTGACCGGGCCGGGCGGCGTGCCACCGGGAGGTGGTTCGACAGGTCGGTCGGGTCGCGCTGTCCCTGCTGTTCCGGTGTTGCTGGAGGCGAGCATGTCCAGTCCTTCGTCCGACCAACTGCAGCCGATGCCCGACGACTGGGAGCGGGCGCTGGTCGTCGTGGCGCACCCCGACGACATCGAGTTCGGCGCCGCCGGTGCGATCGCGGCGTGGACCGCGGCCGGCAAGAAGGTCTCCTACCTGCTGCTCACCAGGGGAGAGGCGGGCATCGACGGGGTCGAGCCGGCGGAGGCCGCGCTGGTGCGGGAGCAGGAGCAGCGGACGAGCGCGGCGATCGTCGGCGTGACCGACGTCGAGTTCCTGGACTACACCGACGGCGTGGTGGAGTACGGCCTGCTGCTGCGGCGGGACATCACCGAGGCGGTCCGCCGGCACCGGCCGGACGTGGTGGTGGGGTTCAACCACCACGAGTTCACCATCAGCGGCAAGTGGAACTCGCCGGACCACCGCAACGCGGGTGTCGCGCTGATCGACGCGGTGGGCGACGCGGGCAACCGGTGGGTGTTCGCCGACCTGGGCCTCGAACCGTGGCAGGTCCGCTACGTCGCGATCGCCCAGTCCCCGCACCCCACGCACGCGGTGGACATCACCGACACGCTGGAGGCGGGGATCGCCTCGCTGGAGGCGCACGCCTCGTACCTGTCCGGGATGAACCCGCCGATCACCGACGTGCGGGGACCGATGACCGGCTTCGCCAACCACGTCGGCGCGCGGTTCGGCGGGCGGCCGGCCATCGCGCTGGAGCTGTTCCAGCGCTGACCGCTCAGGCGTCGGTGTCCTCGGTGTACTCGGCCATCCGGTGCTCGTGCACCGCCAGCGACCGGGGCCGCCGCGCGTCGATCAACCCCAGGTCCCGGAACCTCTTGAGGAAGTAGCCGATCCGCGAGCGGGTCGTCCCCACCAGGTCGCCGAGCTCCTCGTGCGTGATCCGGTGCGAGATGTGCAGCAGATCGCCCTGGCGGACGCCCAGCTTGCGGCCCAGCCGCAGCAGCGTCGCGCCGAGCCGCCGTTCGCTGTCCACGGTCACGAACAGGGAGATGGTGCGCTGCTGCTCCAGAATCCGGCCGGCCAGGTGCCGAATCAGTTCTTCGCGCAGCCCGTTGTCGGCCATGGATTCGAGCAGGTGCTCGCGGCGCACCTTGCGGCAGGTCACCGGCAGCATGGCGGTCGCTGTTTCGGTGCGCACCGAACTGAACAGGCAGGATTCGCCGACGATGTCACCCGGGGTGTAGATGTCCAGCAGGCACGACTTCCCCAGCGGGGAGTAGGTCATCGTCTTCAGGTAGCCCGACTCCACGATGTAGAGCTGGTCACCGGGTTCCCCCCAGTTGTACAGGCTGTCGTGCTGGGGAATGTGCAGGGCGGGTAGCGAGGCCTCCATCGAGCGCAGACATCGGTACAGCCGGGCGCTCAGCGACTCGCGCCGCTCCGAGCCCGGCCGGCACGACGCCGTGCGCGGCTGTTCGGTCTGGTCCTGGGCCCGTCGTGGCTGTGGCACGGCGGGCGGGACGGTGTGCTGCGGTCCGGCGGTACCCGCCCGGCACGCGGCGTCCGCGAGTTCCGCCCGGATGGTCAACGCGGTCATCGGATAGCCGGTCGTGCCGGCCCGCAATGGATGGTGGTGATTGTCCGCGGCGAGGTCGCTCTTGATCTGGTCGCGCAAGCACGACGGTTCCACTGCCTGCCCCCTAAATATTCAGGCCGGGGTTTTGGTAAATTGTGGTTTCTACACGCATTGCGTGTCCGAAATGTGCGGTTGAAACCATGCGTCGGATACTCCCGAGCAGCCCCCGTGTTTCACCGGCACATCCATGACTACCAGGCGCAACTTGGCCCTGTCAACGCGTCGCGCTGTGTCGCCGAATTGTCACGGAGGCGAGTTGTGGGTGTTGCTAAACGTGACGGACGACGCATTCTCGGCGGAGCTTCATGGGCTGCGGGCGGGTTCGCCCACAATCACCCGATCGGGCTAATTTGAATATCCGATGACGGTCATTGGCAACCGTGGGCGGGGCCGTGCATTCATTTCGGGTAGACCCGGTGGCAATGTCCCGGGCGGCGGCGGGCCACACCGGTCGTGCTCACTGTTGAGCGGTCCGGCCGGCACCACCGGCCTAACGTTCGTCTCCGCCAGAGGCCGACCGAGGTTGGGGTGGGACAAGTGGGAACGCAGGCCAAGAGCGACTTCGAGATCTTGACGTGGGACCAGGACGCGCTGCCCGGAGCGGACGGCGGTGTGATGGCCACCAGGACGACCTCGCGCCACCGGCTGAGCGGGGACATCGAGGGCGAGGCGGTGGCCGAGCTGCTGATGGCGCACGCCGGCGAGACCTACGCGGGCATCATGGGCATGTTCCGGGTGACCGGCAGCATCGCCGGCCGGTCGGGCACGTTCGTGCTGCGGAACAACGCCGTCTTCGAGAGCGGCGCGGTGCGTGGCGAGGTGAGCGTGGTGCCGGGTTCGGCGACCGGCGAGCTGGCCGGGCTGTCCGGTGACGGCGAGTACCGGTCGGAGGGCACCCGCGCCGGCGTCATCACCCTGGACTACGACCTCGGCTGAGAACCCCGGCGACCGCCGGAACCGCGTCGCGCGACCCAGGGCGGTCCGCGCCGGCGGGCGGCTGCTCACCCCCATCGACGGCGGTGTGTCCTGGACGCCCCGGCCATAGGAGGATTCACGTGACCGAACAGGTAGTGAACGACCCCGCGGGACACGCGGACGCGGTGTTCACCGGCACGGGCACGGCCGACCACCTCACCCAGATGCTCTCCGGGATGTCCATCAGCGCGGTGGTGCAGGCCGCCGCACAGCTGGGGCTCGCCGACGCGATCGGCGAGGAGCCGGTCGGGGTCACCGAGCTGGCGGAGAAGGTCGGCGCGGACCGCACCGCGCTGCGCAGGCTGATGCGCTCGCTGGCGACCCTGGGCGTCTTCCACGCCACCGACGTCGACACCTACGCGCACACCGACGTCTCGCGGGTGCTCCGCGCGGACGCCGAGGGAGGCATGAGGGACGTCGTCCTGCTGGCCGCGCGGGACTGGAACTGGCGGCTGTGGCGCAGGCTGGCCGACGCCGTGCGCGGCACCGACGTGGCCACCGAGGAGTTCGGCAAGGACCTCTACAGCTACCTGGCCGAGGACGCGCCCGAGGACCACGTGATCTTCGACGCCGCGATGGCCGCCGCCACCGACGGCCTGGTCGGCCCGGTGGTCGACCGGCTCGACGTGACCGGCGTGCGCACCGTGGCCGACGTCGGCGGTGGCGAGGGCACCCTCATCCGCGGTGTGCTGGAGCGGCACGCCGACGTGACCGGCATGGTGGTCGACCTGGCCGACGTGCTGCCCCGCATCGACCCCGAGCTGACCGCCGGCTCGCTGAGCGACCGGTTCAGCGCGGTCGTCGCGGACTGCCTGGACTCGATCCCGGTGCGCGCCGACCTCTACCTGCTCAAGCACATGGTCCACCAGTGGAACGACGAGGACTGCGTGCGGCTGCTCGGCAACGTCGCGGCGGCCGCCGCGCCGGGCGGCCGGGTCGTGGTGATCGAGCAGGTGGTGCGCGGCGACGGGCCGGACGCCGCGTTCACCATGATCATGGACCTCCAGATGATGCTCATCGTGCCCGGCCGCGAGCGCACCGAGGAGGACTTCGCCGAGCTGTTCGAGCGGGCGGGCCTGGAGTTCGTCGGCATCACCCCGACGGAGAGCATGGTCAACCTGATCGAAGCGAGGGTGCCACTGCGCTGACGCCGCGCACGCGGCGCGTCACCACGCGTTAGAGTGCCTTTCGCCCAGTGGAGTGCGACGGGTCCGGAAGGGGTTCGATGCGACGGGTGGGGGACGCGCAGCGGCGAGCGCGGCTGAACGCGCGGCAGGGGTTGGACGGATCGCTCGGCACCGCCGACGTGGCGGACGTGGTCGACTCGTTGGTGGCGTTGCACGCGACCGACCCGTCCACCGTGTACCTGTCCGTGTTGGCCAGGGTGCCCGGGTCGGACACCGACCTGATCAGCAAGGCGCTGTACGAGGAGCGGACCCTGGTGCGGCTGCTGGGCATGCGCCGCACCATGTTCGTGGTCTCGCGCGAACTCGCGCCCGTGGTGCAGGCGGCGTGCTCCCGGAGCATCGCGGTCGCGCAGCGCCGCCGGCTGGTCAAGCAGCTGGAGGAAGGCGCGGGCATCAAGGACGCCGCGAGCTGGCTGGCCGACGTGGAGGACGCGACGTTCGCCGCCCTGGTCGCCCGTGGCGAGGCCACCGCGGCCGAGCTGTCCGAGGACGAGCCCCGGCTGCGCACCCAGATCGTGATGGCCGCCGGGAAGCCTTACGAGGCCAAGCAGAGCGTCTCGTCGCGGGTGCTGTTCATGCTCGCGATCGACGCCCGGATCGTGCGCGGCAGGCCGACCGGTTCGTGGACCACGAACACCTACCGCTGGGCGCCGATGGACCGCTGGCTGCCCGGTGGGCTGCCCGAGCTCGACCCGGCGGAGGCGCGCGCGGAGCTGCTGCGGCGCTGGCTGGCCGCGTTCGGCCCGGCGACCATGGCCGACGTCAAGTGGTGGACCGGGTGGACGGTCGGCGAGACCAAGAAGGCCGTCGCCGCCGTGAAACCGGCCGAGGTCGAGCTGGCCGGTGGGACGGGGTTCGTGCTCGCCGACGACCTGGACGACGTGCCGGAGAGCGAGCCGCGGGCGGTGCTGCTGCCCTCGCTGGACCCGACGCCGATGGGCTGGGTCGAACGGGACTGGTACCTCGGGCCGCACGCGGCCCCGCTGTTCGACCGGTCGGGCAACATCGGCCCCACGATCTGGTGGGACGGCCGGATCGTGGGTGCGTGGGGCCACCGCCTGGACGGCGAGATCGCCTACCGGCTGCTGGAGGACATCGGCGCGGACGGCGCCGAGCAGGTCGGTGCGCTGGCCGCGCGGTTGGGCGAGCGGATCGGCGACGCCCGCGTCCGCACCCGCTTCCCGACCCCGCTGGAGCGCGAGCTGGTCGGCTGACGCCGAGGGCCGTTCTCCTTGCTCCGCACGGTCTCCCGGGTCCGCTGGGCACAATTGCGCAGACACCCCGCCGTCGGGCGACCATGCTCGACCTCGCCCGCGTCCGGCTGAGAATCCGGCGACCCAGAGGTGAGATGGAGCGAGCATGACCGACCTGGAGCGGCCACTTGTAGTTCCCGACATGCTGAGGTTGCGCGCCAAGTACTACCCGGACCAGGTGGCGCTGCGGGTCGACGGCCGCACCGAGCTGACCTACCGGGACTGGGAACGCGGCGCGTACGCCCGGGCCCGGGGCCTGATCGAGCTGGGGCTCAAGCCCCGGCAGCGGGTGGGCCTGGTCTTCGGTGGCATGGACTGGATCGACTACGTCATGTCCTACCTCGCCGTGCAGAACGCCGGCGGCACCACGATCCACCTCGGCGAGCAGGTCGAGCCGGCCGAGGCGTTGCGGCGGCTGGAGGAGACCGACGCGGTCGGCGTCGTGCTCGGCCGCGGGCGGACCGCCCCGGAGGGGTTCAACGGCTGGGTCGTCCGGCCGGGTGACCTGGCGGGCGGGCACGACGACTCGCCGCTCTCCGTGGGCATCGGGCCCGAGGACCTGTCGGACATCCTCTACACCTCCGGCACGACCGGGCGCGGCAAGGCGCTGGGCGTGCCGCACGGCAACCTGACCTTCGGCCGTGCGCCGGACAACTTCAAGCACCTGGGCGACCCGCTGCCGCTGATGGTGCCGATCCCGGTGTGCACCACGCCGAGCGTCACCACGTCCAGCATCGTGCTGTCCACCCCGGCCACGCTGGTGCTCAGCCCGCCCGGGGACATCGAGCGGATGGCCGAGCTGGTCGAGGAGTACCGCATCGCGTCGGTGATGATCAACCCGGCGATCGCGCACAAACTGGTGCGCACCAACGTGCACGAGAAGTACGACCTGTCCTGTGTGGACACGCTGGGCACGGCCGCCGCGCCGCTGCCGCCGCGCATCGCCCGACAGCTGCTGGAGATGTTCCCGGGAGCCAAGGTCAACTCGGCCTTCACCGCGGCCGAGGCCTACACCGGCGTCATCGTCAACACGTTCGACCCGGCCAAGCCGACCTCGCTCGGCAGGCCCGCGCCCGGCAGCGAGCTGCGGGTCACCGACGAGCACGGCCGGCCGGTGCCCGACGGGCAGCTGGGCTGGATCTGGGTCGGCAGCCAGGCGCCCAAGCGCAAGTACCTGTTCGACCACGCGCAGACCGCGCGCGTCCAGGTCGGCCACTGGACGTGGACCGGAGACCTCGGCCGGATCGGACCGGACGGCGACCTGATGCTGTTCGACCGCGCGGTGGACGCTATCCGGGTCGGCGACGAACTCGTCTCGACGATCGAGGTGGAGTACGCGCTCTACGAACACCCCGCGGTGATGGAGGCGGCGGTGATGAACGTGCCGCAGCCGGACGGGACGGACGCGGTGGGCGCCGCGCTCGCGCTGGACGACCCGACCGCGCTGCCCGACGTCCAGGCACTGGCCGCGCGCACGCTCGCACCGCACCAGGTCCCGACCCGCTACCTGCTCGTGGACGAGTTGCCCCGCAGCGTCAACGCCAAGGTGCTCAAGAGGTACCTCCGACCGCGACTGGCCGAGGTGGCTCCCTCCGGCGGGTGAGGTCGGACGGGTGAGCCCGTGAACGCGACGCGCGCCGGTCGTGATCGACCGGCGCGCGTCGTGCGCTCACCCGGGCGTCGCCGCGCGGGAAAGGCGAAGGGTGGCACGACTGGGGGTTGCGTGCCACCCTTCAGGGTCCGACCACCCTCGGCGGAGGGCGTCGGCGTCGAGCGGGCTGGTTACCACACGGCGGCGCAGAACGGGTGGCCGGCCGGGTCCAGCAGCACCAGGTACTTGCCCTCGGCGGGCTGCTCCGCGGGCTTGGACGCGCCGAGTTCGAGCAGTTCGGCCTCAGCCTTGGCCAGGTCTTCGACGGCGAGGTCCAGGTGCAGCTGCTGGGGAACGGTCTGTCCGGGCCATTCCGGCGCGCGGTAGCCCTCCACCTGCTGCAACGCGACGGCGACGCCGTCGCCGTTGCTCAGGAACGCCCCCTTCTCGGAAACCTCGACCGCTTCGAGTCCCGCGGCCGCCACGTAGAACGCGGCGAGTTCTTCGACGTTCGCGCAGTCGAGTGTGACAGCGGCCAGACGTCCGACAGCCATTCATCCCCCTTGGTTCGGGAAAATACGAAAATAGTTCTCGGGCTCGGAAACCCTACCAAGCACCGGACCGCCGGCCAAGCCGCGGCGTGTTGCCGGATCGGGATTCCGGATGGTTCACGCCGGGATTCCGTGTCCACTGTGGACGTGTTGGCACCGGGCGATCCTCGGGCGGGCCGATCCGCCGCCGAAGATACCGCAGCCGCCGATGTTCTTTTCCACGTAGGCGGTCAGCGCCGGCTCGTTGATCAGCAGGTGGCCGCCGGGCAGTTGGTCGACCAGCTTGGCCTGCCGGAAGTGCTTGAGGAACAGGCCCACCCGGGAGCGCGTGGTGCCCACCATGCCGGCCAGGTCCTCCTGGGTGATCCGGGCTTCGATCCGCAGCCCGGACGGCAGCGGCCGGCCGAGCTTCTGGCCGATCCGCAGCAGGGTGGCGGCCAGCCGGTGCTCGCTGTCCATGGTCACCAGCTGGGTGATGGTCTGCTGCTGGTCGAGCAGCCTGGACATCAGGAACTGGGTGAACTGCCAGTTCAGGTGGTCGTCGTTGACCAGGATGTCGAAGAACCGGGCCGCGTTGATCCGCCGGATGACGCTGTCCCTCATCGCGATCGCGGTCTCCTGCCGCGGTCCGCCGAGCAGGCCCAGTTCGCCGAACGTGTCGCCCCTGGTGTGGATCGACAGCAGGCACTCCTTGCCGTCGGCCGACGACGTCGTGGTCTTCAGCTGCCCGACCTCCACGATGTACATGCGCAGGTCCTGGTCACCGAGGTTGTACACCGCGTCACCCCTGGGGATGTGCGTGCGCACGGCGAACGAGGGCTCGCTGCGGATGGCGTCGTGGAGGTGGGTACAGAACACGCGGGAAATACCGGTAATCGGCAAGTGTGCCCCCAGGTGAATCGCGGCGGAAACTGCGGTGACGAAGTCGTGCGTTCACTGCCTCTTCGGCCGGTGGTGGTGCGCTTCTTTTCGGCCGCCACCGCCGGACCTGCTCCGGAGTCGCTGCGCCGGCCGGGCGCAGCGCTGTTCCGCGCTGCGCGGACAACGCGCCGGCCGGGTCATCCCAGCTCCTGTCGCAGCCGGAACTTGAGCACCTTGCCGGTACCCCCTCGGGGGAGGCTTTCCACCGAATGGACCCGTGTCGGCAGTTGGTGCGGTTCGAGCCGTCCGGTGAGGAATTCGGACAGTTCGGCCTGGGTGAGCCCGCCCTCGGCGACCACCACCGCCGTGACGGCTCGGCCGAGGTCCGGGTCGGGCAGGCCGATCACCGCGGCCTCCCGCACCTTCGGGTGGTCGTACACCGCGGCCTCGACCTCCAGCGAGGACACCAGCCGGCCCCCGGTGGCGATGGCGTCCACCATGCGGTCGAACAGCAGCAGTTCGCCGTCCGGGCCGACCCGGCCCAGGTCCCTGGTCCGCGTCCAGCCGTCCCGGTGGACCTGTCGGTTCAACTCCTCGTCCAGGTAGAGCCGCTTGGGCGCGGGGCTGCGCATCCAGACCTCGCCCAGCTCGCCGGGCGCCACGGCCTCGCCCCGTTCGTCGGCGATCAGCAGCTCCGTGCCCTTCGCGGGCTTGCCGACGGCCATCGGGCGGTCGGGGTCGCAGACCCCCATGACGATCGCGGGCACCGCCTCGGACTGCGCGTAGGCGTTGGAGACCTCCGCGTTCGGCATCGCTTCCTTGAGCTGCCGGGCGACGCGCGGCGGCATCGGCGCCGAGGCGTTGCCGATCACCTTGACGGTACCGAGGTCGTAGCGGTCCTGCGGGCGCAGCGCGGTGAGCCGGATCGCCGTGTGCGGCGTGAGGATCAGCGTGCCGCAGCCGTGGTCGGCCAACAGTTCGAGCAGGCGGTCGGGCTCGTCGGGCCGGCACACGATCAGCGGCGCCGGCGTCGTGGTGGCCAGCACGGCGACCGTCGTGGAGCTGGACGTGGTGCCCAGCGGCATCGGCGCGAGCAGCGGCTCGGGGTTCTCCAGCTTGCCCAGCGCCGCCGAACCGCGGCCGTGGGTCAGCGTGCCGTGCGGGTTGGTGAACGGCTTGGCGGGGCCGGTGGTGCCCGAGGTGTAGAGGATGTCCGAGATGTCCTCGGGGCGGACGTCCACGTCGACCGGTCCGGTGGACAACGGCTCGAAGTCCCGCAGCGTGGCCACCCAGCGCTCCGGCGCGGCCCGCTGGAGCGGCAGCGCCGATCCCTGGATGATCCCCGCCACCCCGCACTGCCCGAACCTGCGGTCCAGTTCGGCCTGGGGGTAGGTGTCGTTGGTGTGCACCGCGGTCGCGCCCGCCTTGAGCACGCCCAGGTAGGCGATGGCGTAGTCGATCCAGTCGCTGCCGCCGAACAGCAGGGCGATCCGCGTGCCGCGGCCGTGGCCGCGTGCCAGCAGGCCGCGCGCCACGGCGTTGGACCGGAGGTCCCAGTCGCCGTAGGTGATGGCGGTCTTGCCCTCGACGTTGATCGCCTGCTGGTCCGGCTGTTGCTCCACCCGGCGGCGGAGCAGGTCCGGGACGACGAGTGACGTTGCCGGCACTCCCATGGGACCTCCTCACTGGGTTGACGGGATCAGGACAGGGGGCGGAGCCGGCCCAGTCGGTCCGCGGCACCGCCCATGAGCTCTTCCGCGAGCACGTCGGCGTTACGGCGTCGCCAGTCTCGCAACGCCCCACCGGCGGTGAATCGGTTGAACGCACCCATGTCCGGGCCGCTGGGCACCCGATAGTTCAACCTTTGCGGGGTTGCTCCGTTCAGCGCTGCCGCGGTGGCCTCCCGGCAGTACGCCGCGAACACCAGCGCCATCCGGTGCTTGGCATCGCGGGCGGTGCTCGCCGATTCGGCCCAGACCTGCTCCAGCGAACGGCCGAAGTGGTTGCGCTCGACCTCCTCGCGGGTCCGCGCCGGCAGGTCTTCGAGCCGGTCGTGCTTGACGTACAGCCGGTAGAGCTGTTCGGCGCGAGCGGCGAAAAGACTGCCCTTTCGGACTACCCGGCTGCGACCGCCCAACTCGAAGAGGTCGGCGTCCGGTGCCGGTCGGGTGTCGGTGACGTCGAGGTCGGCGAGCAGGTCCTTGGCGGCGTCCGACGTGGCCGCCTCGGGGGTGCACTGGTTGACCGACGTGGTGAGGACGAAGTCCGCGCCGAGGACGAACGCGGCGGCCACCGCTTCGGGCGTGCCGACCCCGGCTCTGCCTATCCGGACGCCGGGGGCCAGTGCGTCGCGGATCGCCGCGATGGCGGGCAGCGCGGAGTCCTCCTCGACGGCGATGTCGGTGGCCACGCGGTCCCGCAGGAACTTGGCGGCGGTGTTCGGGTCGTCGGTGCGGAGCAGGACCTGGCGTTCGCCGCGGTCGAAGCGGAAGCGGAGTAGGTGGGGGCCGGCCTGCCGGTCGGTCACCTCCACGTGGCGGACGTCGTGGGCCAGGTAGAGGTCGGCGATGTCCGGGTCGTCGATCCACGCCATGCCGAACCGGGTGCCCCGCAGGTCGGCCAGGACGGCGCGGACCTCCGCGAGGCCGAGGCCGCGAGTGCCGTGGAAGCCGAGCTGACCGGCGTCGGACAGGCGGCGGAGGAGCGCGGGCGAGGTGACGCCGTGGTCCAGGGAGCCCGCCAGGCAGGCCAACCGGACGCCGTAGCCCGCGCGGAACGCGGGGGAGCCCAGCCGGCCGGGGTCGGGCGCGGTGCCGGAGCGCGCGGGTGGTGCTGTTGCGGGCTGCGGGGGTGGGGAATGCCTGATCGCACTGGACGGGGTCGCGGCCTGCTTCGGTGCGGTCGGCGGGGTGACGGCGTGATCGGTTGCCGTCGGCACGGTCGCGGCGAGCAGGGTCGCGGTCGGCACGGTCGCGACGGGCCGGGTCGCGGTCGGCGGTGTTGCGGCGTGATGGGTCGCGGTCGGCATGGTCGCGCTGCGGTGGGTCGCGGTCGGCGGGGTCGCGTCGCGGTGGGAAGCGAGGCGCCGAGCTGCGACGGGGACCGGTTCGGGAGCCGGGAGCCTGGGTGCGGCCCGGTGCCACATCTTCGTCAGCACCTCGCCCGGCCCGATCTCCGTGATCTCCGTGACGCCGGTCCGAGCCAGGTGGCACAGGGTGTCCCACCACCGCACCGGACGGGTGAAGTGCCGGTGCAGCAGCTCCGGCAGCCCCGCCAGGTCGTGCGGCTGCGCGGTCACGTTGCTGATCACCGGGATGCGCGGCTCGGCGAACCGCACGCCGCGCAGCACCTCGGCGAACTCGGCCGCCGCCGTGGCCATGAACCGCGAGTGCGCCGCGATGCTCACCGCCAGCGGCACGCACCGACCGGTCCCGCCGGCCCGGACGGCCTCGATCACCGAACGCACGCCCTCGGTGGTGCCGGCCAGGACCACCTGGTCCGGCAGGTTGTGGTTGGCCAGGTCGACCCCGTCGACCGAGGCCAGCACGGCCTCCACCCGTTCCAGCGGCAGTCCGAGCACGGCGAGCATGCCGCCGCCGGTGGCCGCGCCCATCAGCTCGCCCCGGCGCACGACCAGCCGCAGCGCGGTCTCGAAGTCCAGGCACCCGGCCACGTGCAGTGCCGCGTACTCGCCGAGGCTGTGCCCGGCCAGCACGTCGGGCGTCCCGGACTCCAGCGCCGCGCGGGCGGCCAGCGCCGACACCGTGAAGACGGCCGGCTGCACGTACCGGGTCTGGTTGAGGTAGGTCCCCGCCGTGTCGCGGCACAGGTCGCGCAGCGGGACGCCGATGATCCGGTCGGCCTGGGCCACCTGGTCGGGGAACCGGGCGAACAGCTCGGCGCCCATGTCCGGGTGCTGCGAGCCCTGGCCCGGGAAGAGCCACGCGCGCGTCACGTCACCGCTCCCAGGGGAATCGCTTGTGGGTCACGAAGTCCGAGATCCGCTGCCGCACCACCGGCGACGACATCAGCCGGCTGAACTCGGCCACCGCGTTCTCGCCCGCCCGCGCGTCCACCACGGACAGGCCGCGGAAGTAGCGCTTGGCGTCGCCGATGACCACGCCGTCCAGCCGGGTCAGCCGGAAGACCAACTGCCGCAGCGCGGTTTCGGGCTGTTCGGTCAGCTCGTCCACGAGGTGGATCCGGTGCGCCTCCCGCGCCGACACCGCCTGCGTGCTCAACGTCGCCGTGTAGGCCTTCTGGAACCCCACCCGCCGCACGAGGAACGGCAGCACGCAGCACGGCAGCAGCCCCCACAACGCCTCCGGCAGCGCGAAGGTGCTGCGCTCGGTCGCGTGCACGAAGTCCCCGGCCGCCACCAGCCCCACCCCGCCGCCCGCCACCTGGCCGTCGACCTGGACGACCACCACGCGCGGAATGGTGGTGAAGCGCTCCAGCAACCCGAAGAACGCCTTGCCGCCGTCGGACGCCCCGCCGCCCGCCGCGGCCTCCAGGTTCATGCCGTCGCTGAACACGCCGGGACTGCCCCGGAGCACGACCGCCCGGCAGTCCGGATCGGCCTCGGCGACGTCCAGCGCCGCGTTCAGCTCGCCGATCACCACGTCGTCGATGCCGTTGCGCCGCTCGGGCCGGGCCAGCGCGATCCGCAGCAACCCGGCCTCCGCCCGCACCTCGATCGTCCGGTGCACCATCGGTCAGCTCCACCGGTAGCTTCGGTGGAAGTCCTCGATCCGGTCCAGCAGCAGCAGACCGGCACCGTGACTGTCCACTATGGATTGGTAGGGCGAGGTGTCCGCCACCGCGTCGCGCACGCCGAACGCGCGCGACCCGATGTGCCGGTTCAACAGCTCGTACTCGTCGACGGTCAGTTCCCGGCGCTCGGCCAGCGACTTCTCGATCGACCTGGCCGCGAGCCGGGTCGACGCCCGCGCCGACACCACGCCGCTGAAGAACTCCGAGCCGCACCCCGACCCGTAGGAGAACAGCCCCACCCGTTTCGCGGTGCGGAAGTCCGCGTGGTCGATCAGCGAGCACAGCGCCAGGTACAGCGACCCGGAGTAGAGGTTGCCCACCTGGGACGTGTAGGCCAGCGACGGCGCCATCCGCGCCTCGAAGTCCGCGTCGATCGCCGCCCGCGCCATGCCCTTGGTGCGCCGCAACAACGTCCGGTGCGCGCCCTTGACCATGCCCGCGAACGGGATGTGGAACGCCAGGTAGTCGAACGTGTCCACGATGTCCGCGCCCGCGACCCGCCGCCGGTACCCGGCGAACGACTCCTCCAGGCACGTCAGGTACGCCAGCAGGGACAGGTCGGAGTTCACCACGTCCACGTCCGGTCGCGGCCGGAGCGTGTCCATGACCTCCATGGTGTGGAAGCCGTTGGCCCCGACGTCCAGCCGCAGCACCGCCGCGTCCGCGCCCACCATCAGCGCCACCGCCCCCGCGCCCTCGGACGGCTCCCAGTAGCTGCCGCCCGACGCGGGACCGGCGATGTCCGTCGCGATCACCAGCGCCCGCGCGTCCGGCCGCGGGCTCGCCGAGACGAGCGCCGCGGCCGTCTGCAGCGCCGCCGTGCCGCCGTAGCAGGCGTGCTTGACCTCGAACGACCGGCACCCCGGCGGGAGGCCGAGGTGGTGGTGGACGTACGTGCTGATCGGCTTGCCGAAGTCCAGGCCGGACTCGGTGGCCACCACGACCAGTTCGACCGCGTCCCGCTGGGCCGGGGTGAGGGCGTCGACCAGCGGCTTGGCCGCGTTGACCGCGTTGGTCACCTGGTCCTCGCAGGGCAGGTTGACCGACCGCCGGTCCATCATCAGGTTCGCGAACCGGGTCAGGTCCAGCCCGCGCGCCTCGAACAGCGCCTTCACGTCCAGGCAGGCCCGCCCGGCGTAGACGTTGACGTCCTCGATCCCGACCGGCTCAGCCATCGCTGCTGGTGGCGTGCGGCAGGAGCAGGGTGTCCTTGATGCTGGCCGGGATGAACAGCCGGTCCCACGTGCCGCCGCCCTTGGACTCGTGCACCCGCGGCCGGGCGAAGACCTCCTCGGCCATCTCCTTGCTCCGCTCCAGCGCGGCGAGCGCGTGGTAGTCCTCCGGCGAACGCAGGTGGACGAGTTGGAACAGGCGGTCCTGCTGGCCCCACGTCTGCTCGTAGAGCGTCGCGGTGACCCGGCCCGCGAGCTTCTCGTTGACGTAGTGCTGCCAGTGCGCGGCGTACATGCGCCCTTCCTCGCGGAACTCGTACTTCACGTCCGAGGTGCGCATCACGATCGCGCCCGCCGTGGCGGAGTTGATCTGGTCCTCGGGCTTCTGGTTCAGCTGCGAGGAGGCGGGCGGGACGAACGTGCCGGTGTCGTGGTCGTCGTCCTCGCCCTGCATGCCGTGCTGCGGCACCAGGACGTCCTCGTGCAGGCTGCGGTGGACGAACATCCGGTCCCAGTTGCCGCCGCCCTTGTGCGGCAGCCGGTCGTCGTCGGAGATCCGTCGGAACTCGAGGTCGTGGTCGACCATGTCGAGCAGGATCTTGTAGTCCGCCGGGGTCTTCAGGTGGATGAACCAGTGCAGCCGGTCCCGCGTCCCGAACGCCTCCTCGTAGGCGAACGAGGTGGCCACCCCCTCCTGGGAGGTGTTGATGTACTTCAGCAGGTCCACGCTGAACCGGCGGCCCTCGGCGGCGAACTCGTAGGCCAGCTGGCCGACCCGGTGCAGGGTGAACCCGGAGTTGGTGGAGTGCAGGACCCGCTCCAGCGGCAGTCCCGACTGGTGCAGCGCCTGCACGGGCCCGAGCGTGGTGGTCATCGCTTCCCTCTCCCTCGGCGATCCGCGAACACGTCGGTTCTACGTGCGCTCGGGGGCGGAATCTGCTCAGTGTTGAGCCTCGGTCGGATGGCGCCCCGGCGCGGGCCAACTACGATTCGGCGTCATGACGCGGTACGTCGCGCTGATGCGCGGTATCAACATCGGTGGCAACACCTCACTCCCGATGGCCGACCTGCGCCGGGTGTTCGACAACCTCGGCCACCAGGACGTGCGGACCTACATCCAGAGCGGCAACGTGGTCTTCGGCGCGGACTCCTCCGACGAGGACGCGGTGCTGGCCGGCATCCGCCGGGGGCTGTCGGCCGACCTGGGCCGGGATCTCCCCGTGGTGCTGCGCAGCGCCGAGGACCTGGACGCGGTGATCGACGGGAACCCGTTCCCCGGACAGGCCGACTTCACCAAGCTCCTGGTCACCTTCCTCGACGCCGATCCCGGCGACAAGCAGGACGCGCTGGCGTCGCCGAAGGGCGAGACCGGTGTGCTGAAGCAGGTGGGGCGGGAGGTCTACGTCCACGTGCCGGACGGCTACGGCCGCAGCAAGCTGACCAACGCGTTCGTGGAGAAGAAGACCGGTGTCGCCGGCACCACGCGCAACTGGAAGACGGTGCTGAAGCTGCGGGAGCTGCTCGGCTGACCGGGGGCTGCTCAGAGTTGAGCGGCCTGCGGCGGGGCAGCCGCTTAGCGTGGGGCGAGGGTCGCGATCAGTCGGCCCGCAATCCCTCCCACGCAGGCGGGTGTCGTGACGCAACCTACGGAGAACGCCCACGCGGTCGTCCTCTCCGCGGCCGGTGACGCGCAGCTTCGCCGGTCCGCCGAGAGGCTTCGCGACCACGTCGCCGCGGTCGGCCAGGACCTGGCGGACGTGGCCTACACGTCGCAGGTCGGCCGGATGCCGTTGGCCCACCGGCTGGCCGTGCGCTGCCGTGATCCGCGCGAACTGCTCGCCGGGCTCGACGCGTTCCTGCGCGGCGGGTCGGACGACGGGGTGCGCCACGGGGTCGCCTCCCCGGCGGTCGACGGGCCCGACCCGGCGACGGAGTGGGACGCGGCCGTGGCGTGGGTGGCCGGTCGGGAGATCGCCTGGCGGCGGTACTGGCCGACGCCCGGCCGCCGGGTGTCCCTGCCGACCTACCCGTTCCGCGAGTCGGAGCCCGCGCCGCGATCGGCCCCGGTGGGCGCTGCGGCCGGGGCGACGGCCGAGTCGGTCCTGTCGCGCTACCTGGTCGACGTGTACGCCGAGGTGTCCGGTGTGCCCGCGGCGTCGGTCGACGCCCACCTGCCGCTGACCGACCAGGGCTTGACGTCGTACCTGATCGGCAAGCTGAACGTGCGGCTGGAGCAGGACCTGGGGGAGCGGTCGCGCACGCTCTTCTTCGAGCACGCCACGATCGCCGGACTGGCCGCCGCCCTCTCCGCGCGCGGACGGACGGTCACCGTTCCGGCCGCACGTCCGGAGATGCCGGTTCCCGTGGCGCGGAAGGAAGAACCCGCAACGGTCACCCTGCGGCGTCGGGAAGAGCCCGCCGCCACGGTGTCCCGGCGCGACGATCACGAAAGCACGGACATCGCGGTGATCGGCATCTCCGGCCGGTACCCGCAGTCACCCGACCTGGCCCGGTTCTGGGAGAACCTGGTGCAGGGCAACGACTGCGTGACCCCGCACCCGGCGGACCGGGCCCGGCCGGGGTGGCCGGTGCACCTCATGGAGGGCGGCTACCTGGACCAGGTGGACCGGTTCGACCCGTTGCTGTTCGGCATCACGCCCCGCGACGCCGCCCTGATGGACCCGCAGGAACGCCTGTTCCTCGAAGTGACGTGGGAAGCGCTGGAGAGCGCCGGCTACACCCGGACCCGCCTGCGCGACCGGCACCGGTCGTCGGTGGCCGTCTACGCGGGCGCGATGTGGAACGAGTACCCGATCTTCGGCGCGGAGCAGACGCTCCTGGGTTCGCCGCAGGACTCCGGCGCGACGCTGGGCGGCATCGCCAACCGGGTGTCGTACTTCTTCGACCTGCACGGTCCCAGCCTGACCGTCGACACCATGTGCTCCTCCGCCCTCGTCGCCCTGGACCTGGCGGTGCAGTGCCTGCGACGCGGCGAGACCGAACTGGCGATCAGCGGCGCGGCGAGCTTGTCCCTGCACCCCAACAAGTTCATCCAACAGCACCGGATGACGCTCACCTCGTCCGACCGGCGCTGCCGCAGCTTCGGCGCGCACGGCGACGGGTTCGTGCCCTCCGAGGGCGTCGGCGTGGTCGTGCTGAAACCACTGGACCGCGCGCTCGCGGACGGAGACCCGGTGCACGCGGTCATCCGGGGCACGGCGGTCGTGCACGCGGGCCGCACCAACGGCTACATCGTGCCCAGCCCGGTCGCCCAGGCCGAAGTGGTGAGCCGGGCTCTCCGCGCCGCCCGCACCGAACCGGCCGAGGTGGGCTACGTGGAGGCGCACGGCGCCGGCACCGCGTTGGGCGACCCGGTCGAGATCGACGGTCTCACCAGGGCTTACGGTGATCTGCCCGCGGGCAGCGTGGCCATCGGGTCGGTCAAGTCGACGATCGGCCACGCCGAGGCCGCCGCCGGACTGGCCGGGTTGACCAAGGTCGTGCTCCAACTGAGGCACGGTGTCCTGGCGCCGTCCCTGCACGCCGAGGAGCTGAACCCCAACGTCGAGTGGGACCGCGTGCCGTTCCGGGTGCAGCGGGAACGCGCCGAGTGGCGCGGACCGAGGGTGGCCGGTGTCAGCTCGTTCGGCGCGGGCGGGACGATCGCGCACGCCGTGGTGGCCGCTCCGCCGGTCCGCCGCTCTGCCCCGTCCCCAGGGCCGCAGTTGGTGGTGCTGTCCGGCTACGACGAGGAGCGCTTGGCCGAGGTCGTCCACCGGTTGGTGGCGTTCCTGCGGCGGGAGCCCTCGCACGTCGACCTGGTGGAGGCGTTGCGCCGGATCGCTTCCGGCGATGCCGGCCCGGCCGCCGAGTATGCCGCCGGGCTGCTGGCCGGGACCGGGGTGTCCCTGGCGGACATCGCGTACACCCTGCAAGTGGGCCGGGAACCGTTGCGGCAGCGGCTGGCGGTCGTGGTGGACGACGTCGCTGCGCTGTGCGACCGGTTGGAGAACTACCGGACCGATCCTCGGGTCCTCCTCGGGCGTGCGCCGGCCGCGGTGGACCCGACGGGCGTGGTGTTGCCGGGAGCGGGCGAGTCGCTGGAGGAGATAGCGCGGCATTGGATCGAAGGCGGTGCCGTGGACTGGGAACGGCTGCACGAGGCGGGACGCTCCATCGTGGATCTGCCGACCTACCCGTTCGCCAGGGTTCGTTGCTGGCTGCCGGAACTCGCGACTGCTGCCCCGCCCGCGCTGCAGGCCCAACCTGTGCATCAGGCACAGCCCGTGCTCCGGACCGAACCTGCGGTCCAGCCTCAACCTGTACTTCGGGCACAGCCTGTGCCGGCGCAGCCGGTGGTGGCTCCGGTGATGGCAGGACCCGTTCCGCCCAGTGAAACCCCGCTCTACGAGAAGGTGTGGGAGTTGGACCCCATGCCTTCGCCGGGCGCACCGCTCGGCCCATTCGTCTGTGTCGGCGGTGACCCTGCGGTCATCTCCGAACTCGGCGGCCTGCCGGTGCGTGACGAGGCCGAGTTGGCCGCCGTCCTCGCCCGCACGCCCGAGGTGAACGGGCTTTTGAGCCTGCCGGACGGTCCCGACTGGGAGACCCGGCTGGCGATCCTGCGTGCCCTGCTCCTCGCCCGACCGCGCTCGCCCCTGCGCGTGATCCACGTGGCGGGTGACGACGTCCGCACGGCGGGCTTCGTCAAGATGCTCGGCGCGGAGTACGCACGGGTCACCGCGACCGTTCTCGACACCGACTCGCCACGGCGGCCCCAGACGGACATCCGGGCGGAATGGGGGCGGCCCGACCCGTTCGGCGAAGTCCGCTACCGGGAGGGGCGGCGGTACCGGCCGCGGCTCGACCTGGTCACTGCGCCGTACGTGCCGCTGCGGTGCGATCCGGACGCGGCCTACCTCGTCACCGGCGGGACCAGGGGAACCGGTGCGCTGGTCGCGCGGCACCTCGCCGACCACGGTGCACGGGCGATCGCGTTGATCGGCGTGCGCCGGTCCGAGGACGCCGTCCGGGCGCTGGAGAGCCGTGGCGTGCGGGTGCTCCTGCACAGCGGCGGGTTCGCGGGTGTGGAGGCGTTCCTGGACCGGGTCCGCGCCGAGCTGGGGCCGTTGCGCGGTGTCGTGCACTGCGCCGGGGTCGCCGGTCAGGGTGCGCCCGCGTTCGTGCACAAGGATCCGGCGGACGTCCGTGCGGTCCTCGCGCCGAAGCTCGACGGGTTCGAGACGCTGGCCGGGTTGTGTGCCACCGACCGGTTGGCGTTCTTCCTGGTGTTCTCGTCGGTCTGTGCCACCGTGCCCGCCCTCGCGGCCGGCGTGTCGGACTACGCGGCGGCGAACACGGCGGTCGACGAGCTGGTGCGCTCGTACGTCCGGGACGGGCGCACCGAGTTCCGGGCGGTGGACTGGCCGCAGTGGTCGCAAACCGGGTCTACGAAGGACGTCCCGAACCCGTGTGCGCCGGCGGGCATCGGGCCGCTGGACGACGCGGCGGGGTTGCGGGTGGTCGACCGGGTGCTGGCACTGCCGACCGGGGCCGTCGTGCTGCCCTGCCCGCCGTTGGGCGCGCCCCCCGATCCCGAGGCGCTGCTGAGCGTCCGCCCCGGCGTGGTTCCCGCGCCGGAGACCGGACCGCCGGCGTGGCTGGTGGGGCTGTTCTCCGAGGCGCTGGGCATCCCGGTGCCGGATCTGGACCCGACGGTGGAGTTCGGCGACCTCGGGGTGGATTCGGTGCTGCTGGGCGAGCTGCTGGTGCGCATCGAGGAGCAACTCGGCACGCACCTGGATCCGGCGACGCTGCTGCTGCACCCGACTCTGGACCGGCTCAGCGAGTACCTGGGCCTGACCGCCGAACCGCAACCGGCTCCGGCGGCGGACCAGCAGCCGGTTCCGGTGGTGGACCAGCAGCCGGTCGCGGCGGTGGAACAGCCATCCGTTCCGGCAGCGGAGCACCCGCCTGTTCCGGCGGTGGAGCGGTCACCGGTTGCGACTGTGGCGCAGGAACTCCCGGTCACGAGTCGACCGGTGCCGGGGCCCGCGCCTGTCGCCGACGGGCGGATCGCGGTGATCGGCATGGCCTGTCGGTTCCCCGGCGCGACCACCCTGCCGACCCTGTGGGACAACCTGCTCGACGGCCGGTGCGCGGTGACCGAGATCCCGGCCTCGCGGTGGGACCACCGTCGCTGGTGGTCGCCGGAAATCGCGCTGGGCCGCACGATCAGCAAGTGGGGCGGGTTCGTCGACGACATCGAGCTGTTCGACCCCGAGTACTTCGACATGGACGACGACGAGGCCCGCTGCCTCGATCCGGCGATCCGGATGTTCCTGGAGGGCACCGCCGAGTGCATCGCCGAAGCCGGGTACGACCAAGCCGAGCTGCGCGGGCGGCGGGTGGCGGTGGTCGCCGGGGCGCGGCTGTCGGACTACGGCCGGCGGGTGCCGGTGCGAGCCGACGTGCTGCGCTCGGACCAGAACTTCATCGCCGCGCGGGTGGCGCACCAGTTCGACCTCCGCGGCCCCAACCTGGTCGTGGACAGCGCGTGCTCGTCCTCGCTGGTGGCGTTGCAGACCGCCTGCCGGAGCCTGCTCGCGGGCGAGTCGGAGCTGGCGGTCGCGGGCGGTGTGGAGGTGTTGCTCGACGAACACGTCTACCTGGACCTGAGTGCTGCGCGGGCGTTGTCGCCCACCGGGCGGTGCCGGACGTTCGACGAACGCGCGGACGGGTTCGTGCCCGCCGAGGGCTGTGGCGTGGTGCTGCTCAAGCCGTTGGCGGCGGCGATCGCGGACGGCGACCGGGTGCACGCCGTGATCGAGGCGGTGTCGGTCAACAACGACGGGCACACCATGGGCGTCACCACGCCGAACCCGGTCGCCCAGGCGGACGTGGTGCGGCAGGCGCTGGCCGCGGCCGGTCGCGCGCCGGCGGAGGTGGGGATGCTCGAAGCCCACGGCACCGGCACGATGATCGGCGACCCGATCGAGCTGCGCGGGCTCAACGACGTGTTCGGCGGGCTGTCGTCCGGGCGGATCGAGGTCGGCAGCGTCAAGTCCAACCTCGGTCACCTGCTCAGCGCGGCGGGCATGGCGGGGCTGTTCAAGGTGGTGCTGTCGCTGGAGCACGGCCGGATCCCGCCGACGTTGTTCTGCGACCGGCCCAACCCGAGGTTCGACTTCGCGCGGTCGCCGCTGCACCCGACCACCGAGGCGGTGGACTGGCCGGCGGGCGTGGAACGGGTCGCCGGGCTGAGCTCCTTCGGTCTCGGCGGCACCAATGCGCACATGGTCGTCAGCGCCGCGCCCGCCACGGCCTCCCGCCGGGTTCCGCTGGCACCGCCGGAGTTCCGTCGCCGACGGCTCTGGCTGGAGGCGACGTCCGAGGCTCCTCCTGCCGCACCGCGGCAGGAACCGTTGGACGCCTCGCTGATGCGACTTTCTCTCGTCACACGCGGCTGAAGGGCGCGACCACATGGCTGGGATCGAATGCCGGGTGCGGCTCACCCACACCGACTTCGTGATGCAGAACCACCGGCTCCACGACGTGTCCGTGATGCCGGGGGTCGTGTTCTTCGACCTGGTGTACCGGGCCGCCATGGCGGCCGGGTGGGACCATCGGCGGCTGTGCGTGCGCGACACCGTGCTGGCCGAGGCGATCGTCACCACCGAGGGCCACGACCGCGAAGTGCTGGTGTCGATCGAGGACGAACGCGACGGCGTCCGGCCGTTCACCGTGCGCAGTCGCTGGCTGCGCGGCGACGAACCGGCGTCGGACTGGCGGGACAACGCGCACGGCCTGGTGTGCTTCACCGACGACCCGGTGCCTCCGCCGATCGACCTCGACGCGGTGCGGGCGGTCGCGGTGCACCGCGAGGACATTTCCGTCCTGTACCAACGCGCCCTGCGCGAGCAGATCCGGCACGGCAGCCCGATGCGCTGTCGCGGTACCCTGTCGACCGGTGGCGGCCAGTTGCTGGCCGAGCTGACCCGCGAGGCCCCGGACCCCGGGTTCCACCTGCACCCCGCGTCGCTGGACGCCACCACGCTGGCCGGGTTCGGTCAGGTCCCGATGCCCACCGACGACCCGTTCGTCCCGATGTTCGTGCGCGAGCTGCGCGCGCCGTCGCCGTTGCCGGAGACCTGCTACGTCCACGTGGCCCAACCGGAACGCCTTGCGCCCTCCGGTGACGTCATCACGACCGACTACACGGTCCGCGACGCGCAAGGCCGGTTCCTGGTGGGCTTCACCGGCTTGACCTGCAAGCGCATCCGGGAGTCCGGCCAAGTCCACCGGCTTCTCCCCGCACCGCAGACGCCACCCGCACCGCCGGCACCGGTTTCGACACTGCCCGGGTCGGTTTCGCCGAACGGTCTGACCGATCACCTCCGGGCGGCGGTGGCCTCGATGCTGGGCCGTCCGGCTGCCGACGTCGCGACCACCACCGGTTTCTACGACCTCGGCCTGGACTCGGTGGCGCTGCTCCAGCTCACCAACCAGCTGGAGGACATGGTGGGCACCCCGCTGTACCCGACATTGCTGTTCGAGCACAGCACCATCGACGCGCTCGCCGGACACCTGTCGGCCAACCACACCGTGGAGATCCCGGTGTCGGACGGTGCGGTGTGCCTGGTGGACGAGTGGGTTCCGCAAGCGGTGACTCCGGAGTCCACGAAGGACTTCCTGCTGGTTGCCGACGCACCACCGCCCGGCTTGACCGCTGCCGTGCCGCTGGCCACCGATCTGCGCGCCCTGCCGTCGATTCCGACCGCCGTTGTGCTCGTCGCGTCGGATCCGGCAACCGCGTTGTGGTCGTTGGCCAGGCAGTTGGTGGACCTCGGGCCGCGGGACGTGTTCGTGGTCTCGACGGAGCACTCGGCCGAGCACGACGCGGTGGGCGCGCTGGCGCGGACGATGTCCGCCGAGGTGCCCAGCCTGCGATGTCGGTTCCTGCACGTGGCGGAACCCGGTGGTATCGCGGCGGCCGTCCAGGCCGAACTGGGCGCACCCGGTGTCGAGCACGAGGTCCGCCACGTCGGCGGGCGTCGGCTGGTGCGGCGGTGGCGGGAGGTGTCGCCGGAGGACGGCGACGGATTGCGCCGCGGCGGGGCCTACCTGATCACGGGCGGTTCGGGCGGCCTGGCGGGACTGCTCGCCCGTCACCTGGTCTCCCGGTACGACGCACGGGTCGCCTTGATGTCCCGTCGTGCGGCCGATTCGGTGCCCGGGGCTCATGTCATCACGGCGGACGTCACGGAACCCGAGGCGGTACGCCGGGCAGTGGCCGGCACGCGGGAGCGGTTCGGGCGGATCGACGGTGTGTTCCACTGCGCCGGCATCACCCGCGATGGCCTGTTCTTCCGGAGTGCACCCGATCTCGATGCGGTGGTGGCGCCGAAGCTCGCCGGTCTGCGGAACCTGCACGAGGCGATTGCCGGGGACGACGTCGACTTCGTCGCGGTGTTCGCGTCGGCGTCGGCGGCCGTGCCGAACCCCGGTCAGAGCGCGTACGCCTACGCCAACGCGTGCGTGGAGCACGTGCAAGGCCAGGCGCGGACCGTGGTCATCGGGTGGCCGTTCTGGGCCGAGGGCGGCATGAACGTCCCGCCGGAGGTCATCCGCCGGGTCGCCGAGACGACCGGACAGACCCCCATGCCCACCGCCACCGGCTTCGACCTGCTGCCACGCCTGTTGGCGAGTCCGCACCGCACCGTTCTGGTGCTGCACGGCGACAGGGACCGCGTCCGTACCCTGGTGCCCGGAGTCGTGGACCAGTCGGCAGGTGCGACAGCCGTCGAGCCCGTGCACGCGGTCGAGCCCGCACCAGTCGTCGCGGAGTCGACGCAGGCACCCGTCGAACGACCTGCCGAACCGACAGCGAACGAGCCCATCGCCGTGATCGGCATGGCCGGCCGGTATCCCGGAGCGGCGGACCTCGACGAGTTCTGGGCCAACCTCGCGGCCGGCCGGGACGGCATCACCGAAGTACCCGCCGACCGGTGGGACCACGATGCGCTCTACCACCCCGCCAAGGGGACACCAGGGCGCACCTACGGTCGGTGGGGCGGGTTCATCGACGGGGTCGACCGGTTCGCGCCCGCGTTCTTCGGCATCTCCCGCCGTGACGCCGAGCGGATGGACCCGCAGGAACGGCTGTTCCTCACCACCTGCCACCGCACCCTCGAAGACGCCGGCTACCCGCCGGAGCGGCTGCGCGGCGAGGTGGTCGGTGTCTACGCGGGCACCATGTGGAACCACTACCAGCTGGTGGAAGGCGCGGAGGACGGGGTCGCGCCGCACGCCATGCACTGCTCCATCGCCAACCGCGTCTCGCACACGTTCGACCTGATCGGTCCCAGCCTGGCCGTGGACACCGCCTGCTCGTCGTCCCTCACCGCCGTGCACCTGGCGGTGGAGAGCATCCGGCGCGGTGAGTGCACGATGGCGCTCGCGGGCGGGGTGAACGTCACCGTCCACCCGCAGAAGTACCTCCAGCTCGCCCAGGGCCAGTGGCTGTCGGTGGACGGCAGGTGCCGGGCGTTCGGCGAGGGCGGCACCGGGTACGTGCCCGGTGAGGGCGTCGGTGCGCTGCTGCTGAAGCCTCTGTCCAAGGCGATCGCGGACGGCGACCACGTGCACGGCGTGATCAAGGCGACCGCGCTCAACCACACGGGGCGCACGGCGGGCGCGACCGTGCCCAGTCCCGGTTCGCAGGCCGCCCTGATCCGCCGCGCGTTGGCCGAGGCCGGTTGGGATCCGGCGACCGTCGGCTACGTCGAAGCGCACGGCACCGGCACGTCGCTCGGCGACCCCATCGAGGTGGAAGGTCTGCGCCAGGCGTTCGAGGGCAGCACCGGGACGTGCGCCATCGGCTCGGTGAAGTCCAACATCGGCCACCTGGAAGGCGCGGCCGGCGTCGCGGGACTCACCAAGGTCCTGCTCCAGTTCCGGCACCGACGGCTCGTGCCCTCGCTGCACGCCGACGAACTCAACCCGCACATCGACTTCGCCGCCACACCGTTCCGGGTGCAGCGCACGGTCGAACCGTGGCACGGCGAGCCGCGCCGCGCCGGCGTGAGCGCGTTCGGAGCGGGTGGCACCAATGCGCACGTGCTGCTGGAGGAGTTCGTTCCGGCGCCGCGCTCGTCGCCGCGCGAACCGGCGCTCGTGGTGCTTTCCGCGCGTACCGCCGAGGAACTGCGGGAGTCGGCCGCCGCGTTCGCGCGGGGACTGCCCCGGCAGTCCACTGTGGTCGGTGAGGCGGCCCGGTTGCTCGGCGTCCCCGAGCAGGCGCTGGACCCGTCGACCACGCTCGGAGACCTGGGACTGACGCCGGCCGACCTGGTGGAGTTGGTCGGTGACCCGGACGGGCTGAGCCTCGAGACTCGGCTGGACGAGGTCCCGGTGGACGGTGGCGTGCTCGACATCGCCTACACCGCACAGGTCGGCCGGACCGCGATGCCGGTGCGGATGGCTCTGGTGGTGCGGGGTGTGGTGGAGCTGCGGGCGGCGCTGGAGCGGTTCGCGCGCGGTGAGCAGGCGGGGCCCGATGTGGTGGTGGATGGTGCGGCGACGGGTGAGGACTGTGTCGCCCTGTTCCGCGCCGGACGGCTGCACGACGTGGCGCGGCAGTGGGTCGGTGGCGCCGATGTGCCCTGGGAGCGCTGCTACCCGGAGGCCCGACCGCACCGCGTGCCGCTGGCGGGCTACCCGTTGCCGGAGGAGCGGTGCTGGCTGGGCGGCTGGGCCGGCGGGAATCCCGCAGCGGCACCGACGCCTGTCCGACAACCGGTCCAGGAGCATGTCATCGAGGAGCACGTCGTGGACGGGCCTGAGTTGGAGTTCCGGGTGTTGGACCACGGTGTCGCACTCGTCGCGATGAAGTCGCCGATGTTCACCGCGGGCTTGCTCGACGGTCTGCGCGAGGTGTTCGCGGAGATCGAGCGGCGCGAGGACGTCCGCGCGGTGGTGGTGACCGGCAGCGGTTCGGTGTTCAGCATGGGCGGGACGCCCGAGGCGTTGCAGACGCTGGCCGAGGGCGGTGGCACGTTCACCGACGCGTCGTTCGTGTACGAGGGGATGCTGCGCTGCACCCGTCCTGTGGTGACCGCCGCGAGCGGGCACGCGTCGGGGGGCGGACTGGCGTTCGCGTGCTACGGCGACGTGGTCGTGTTGGCCGAGGAAGCCGTCTACAGCGCGAACTTCACCAAGTACGGCTTCACGCCGGGCATGGGTGCGACCTACGTGTTGGAACAGCGGTTCGGGGCGGCGTTGTCCACCGAGATGCTGTTGACCGGGCGGTCCCTGACGGGCGAGGAACTGCGTCGGCGCGGCGCGAACGTCACCGTCGTGCCGCAGGACGACGTGCTCCCGACGGCACTGGACTTGGCGCGGTCCATCGCGGACAAGCCCGCGTCGGCCGTGCGGATGCTCAAGGACGAGTTGGCCGGTCGGATGCTGCGCAAGCTGCCGGAGATCATCGCCAGCGAGGTGCGGATGCACGAGCGCGTGCTGGGCGAGGACTCGGCCGCGTTGGTGCGCACGCACTTCGCGAAGGTCGACGGTTTCCGCGCCACCGGCGACACTCCCGCGCCCACTCCCGAAGCCACTCGCGCACCCGCACCCGCACCCACTCCTGCACCGGCGCACACCGAGGTCTCGGCTCGGATCCCCGTCGAGGTCACGGCTCAGGTCCGCGCCACGGCGCCGGATCGGGGCGAGGCCGGGGTGGACGTGGCGGCCGTGCGGGCGGCGATCGAGCAGGTGTTGAGCGCGGTGCTGTACCTGCGGCCGGACGAGATCGGGCCGGAGAGCAGCTTCTCCGACCTGGGACTGGACTCGATCGGCGCGGTGGAACTCGTCCGCGACCTGAACCGGCGGTTCGGCACGGACCTGGACTCGGTGGCCGTCTACGACCACCCCACGGTGCCGGAGCTGGCCGGTGAGGTGCTGCGCGCGGCGGGGGAGTCGGTGGCGATGCGGGAACAGGCCACGGCGGACCAAGCCTCGGTGCGGATCGAAGTGACCCACAAGGCCACCACGCCGGAGTCCACGGTTCCCTTGTCCATGTCCACCTCGTCCGCCACTCCGGGGTCCACGCCGGCTGAGCCCGCGACCGAGCCGGCGGAACTCACCCTGACCGTCGCGTCGGCCGAACCGGAGACGCCGGCGGTGACGGTGACGCTGCCGACTCCCGAGTCCGAGTCGTCGGCGGTCACGGTGACGCTGCCGACCGCCGAGACCGAAACCCCGGCGGTCACGGTGGCGTTGCCGACCTCCGAGCGGGAAGCGACGACGGTCACCTTGCGCGGTCCGGAGTCGGACGCGCCGGCCGCCACCGTCACGCTGCGGAGCCCCGACCCGAAGCCCCCGAACGGGGACGCGATCGCGGTCGTCGGGATGGCGGGGCGGTTCCCCGACGCTCCCGACCTGGACGCCTTCTGGCGCAACCTCGCCGCCGGCCACGTCGCCATCCGCGAGGTCCCGGCCGAGCGGTGGGACCTGACCGACCACTACGACCCGGACCCCGCCGCGCCCGGCAGGACCTACTGCCGTACCGCCGCGCTGCTGGACGACGTCGACGCGTTCGACGCGGGTCTGTTCCGGCTGTCGCCGCTGGACGCGGAGGCGATGGACCCGCAGCAGCGGCTGTTCCTCGAACAGGCCTGGGCGGCGCTGGAGGACGCCGGGCACGCCGGCCGGCCGATGCGGTGCGGTGTGTTCGTCGGTTGTGCGGCGGGGGACTACCCCCGGCTGCTCGACCAGGCCGGGCAGGGCGGCACGAGTGAGGCCTTCCTCGGCACGTCGAGCTCCATCCTGCCGGCCCGCATCGCCTACCACCTCGACCTCACCGGCCCGACGATGGCGATCGACACGGCGTGCTCGTCGTCGCTCACCGCGGTGCACCTGGCGTGCGAGAGCATTCGCTCCGGCGAGTGCGACACGGCCCTCGCGGGCGGCGTGGCGGTCATGTGCACGCCGCAGATGCAGGTGTGGACCAGTCAGGCCGGGATGCTGTCGCCGACCGGCCGCTGCGTGCCGTTCGACACGTCCGCGGACGGCATCGTGCTCGGCGAAGGCGTCGGCGTGGTCGTCCTGAAGCGGTTGGACCAGGCGCTCGCGGACGGCGACCACGTCCACGGCGTGATCCTCGCCGGCGGAATCAACGGTGACGGCCGCACGAACGGCATCACCGCGCCCAGCGCGGTGTCGCAGACCGATCTGCTGCGCCGCGTGCACGACAAGGCGAACGCGAAGGTCAACTACGTCGAGGCGCACGGCACCGGTACCGCGCTCGGCGACCCCATCGAGGTCAAGGCGTTGAGCCGGACCGTGGGCGACGACTGCGCCGTCGGCTCGGTGAAGGGCAACATCGGACACACCACGATGAGCGCGGGCATCGCCGGACTGCTGAAGGTGCTGCTCTCGCTGAAGCACCGGCAGCTCCCGCCGACACCCCGGGTCGAGAACCCCATCCCCGGCCTCCGCGTCGTCCGCGAACTCACCGAGTGGACGGGTCCGCGCGTCGCGGGCGTCAGTTCGTTCGGCTTCAGCGGCACCAACTGCCACCTCGTGGTCGCGGAGGCACCCGTGCGGCAACACCGCGCGAGCACTGGACACGTCGTCGTCCCGGTGTCGGCGCGCACGCCCACCGCGCTCGGCGAGCAGCTCGACCGACTCGCCGACCACATGGAACGTACCGCGCCGGACGTGCACGACGTCGCCACGACGCTGACCCTCGGCCGGGCGCACCTCGCGGTCCGCAGGGCCTTCGTCGCGGCGGACACGGCAGACCTGGTGCGGCAACTGCGCGGCGGGGCGCCCGACGACACCGCCCCGGCCGACCTCCGGAAGCAGGCCGACGAGTGGGTCGCGGGTGGCGAGGCTTCCTGGCCCACCGACGGCCGCCGCGTCCCGCTGCCCGCCTACCCGTTCGCCCGGGACCGGTTCTGGGTCGGGCGTGAGGGCACCGAACTGCGCCTCGACCCGGCCGACCCGGTCGTCGCCGACCACGTGCTCGACGGCACGCCGGTGCTGCCCGGTGCGGCTTTCCTGTGCCTCGCCCTGGGCGCCGGTCCGGCCCGGATCGGCGGGGTCACCTGGTTGCGCCCGGTCGTCGTCACGCAGCCGCGGACGCTCACCTTCACAGCGGACGAACAGCTCACGCTCAAGTCCGACGAGACGCACGCTGTCGGTTGGCGCCGGGAAACCGCCGCGCCACGGGCCACCGTGGACCTCGCGGCGATCGACGCCCGGTGCACCCGACCGGTCGCGGACGTATACGCCGCGTTCGCCCGCGCCGGAGTCCACTACGGCCCGTCGTACCGCGTGCTGACCGATCTGCGTGTCGGCGGGGACGAGGCGATCGCCACCCTGACCGCGCGTCCCGGCGACGATACGCAGATCATCGACGGGGCCATCCAAGCGATAGTGGCGCTCGTCCCGCAGGACGACACCCGTCCCGTGGTGCCGTTCGCAGTGGATTCGGCGCAGGTCGACGGGCCCTTGCCCGAGCAGGCCAGGGTGCACGTCGAGCGGCGGGACGCCCACCGGTTCGACGTGACGCTGACCGATCTCGGCGGCCAGGTGCGCGCGCGGCTCGACGGCGTGGCGTTGCGGCCGCTGACCGCGCGTTCGGGGCTGCTGCACGTCCCGGTCTGGCGTGAGAGGCCCGCGCCGGCCACCGAACCGGACGCCGGTCGCCTCGCCGTCAACCCGGTCGCCAACCTAGCCGCCAACCCAGTCGTCGACACGGTCGTGGTGCACACCGCCGCCGACGCGCCGCTGGCGAAGGCGCTGTGTTCGATAGTCCCGCAGCCGAACGCCGTCACAGTGAGGTTGGGCGACCTGCCGCAGGGCGAGTTCGACACCGTCTACGTGCTGGCCCGACCGGACGACCCGACAGCTCCGGCCGAGCGGGACGATTCGACGCTGCACGCGTTCCGGCTGGTCCGCCACCTGCTCCGGCACGGCGCCGGCCGCCGCCGGCTCACGTTGACGTTCGTGGTGGCGGGTGCGGTCGCGGTGGACGGCGAGCCGGTCCACCCGCACTCCGCCGGACTGGTCGGACTGGCCAGCGCCCTCGCCGCCGAGTACCCGGAGTGGTCCGTCACCTGCGTGGACGTCGGTGTCGGCGACGCGACCGCGTTGGCGGGAGCGATCCGGCGGGAACGCGGCACCGACCGCCTCGTCGCGCTGCGCGGCGACCGGAGGATGGTGCGCGTCCTCGAACCCGTCGCCGACCCGACCACCGCCGCGCCACTGCGTGACGGCGGTGTGTACCTGCTCGTGGGCGGTGCCGGTGGGATCGGCTTCGAAGTGAGCCGCCACCTCGCCAGGACCCGGCGGGCGCGGCTGGCGTGGATCGGCCGTTCGCCGGAGGACGACCGGATCCGCGGTCTCGCCGCCGATGTCGAAGCGTCCGGCGGCAAGGTGGTCTACCTGCGCGCCGACGTGGGCGACCCCGAGGCGGTGCGACGGGCGGTGGCCGAGGTCCACGACCGGTTCGGACCGGTCAACGGTGCTTTCCACACCGCTATCACGCTCCGCGACCGGACTGTGTCCACAATGGACGAAGAAGCGCTGGTCGAGGTGCTGCGACCCAAGGTGACCGGGGTCGCGGTGCTCGCCGACGCGCTGAAGGGCGAGCCGCTGGACTTCCTCGCGCTGTTCTCTTCGGCGCTGTCCTTCGCACCGGCGCCCGGACAGGCGAACTACGCCGCCGCGAGTGCCTTCGAGGACTCGTACGGCCTGGCCCTGCACCGGGCGGGCGTTCCCGTGCGGGTGGTCAACTGGGGCTACTGGGGCAGTGTCGGCGTGGTCGCCCGCGCCGACTACGCCACCCGGTTCGAGGCCATGGGCATCGGGTCGATCGAGCCCGCCGACGGGATCGCGGCGCTCGAACGGGTGCTGGCCGGCGACCACCCGCAGGTCGCCGTGCTCAAGGGCACCCCGGCGGGCTTGGCGGAACTCGGTGTCGCCGCGCGCGACGACCACGCGAGGTCCAGCGCCGGGTTCCGGGAGTTGGACGCGCTGGCCCGAGAGCTGTTGCGGGACAAGGCGTTGCCCGCCGTCACCGCACCGCTGAGGGACGCCGTGGCCGCTGCGGTCGCCGAGCCCGCGACGAACACGTCCGCCGAGGATGTGCTCTGCCGGTACCCGGACCTGGCCCCGCACGTGGAACTGCTGCTGCGGTGCACGGACGCGGTGACCGGCGTCCTGGACGGCCGCACACCGCCCACCGAGGTGTTGTTCCCCGGCGGCTCCACGAACCTGGTCGCGGCGGTCTACCGGGGGCAGGCCGTGTCCGACTTCTACCACCGCCTGCTGGCGGAGCAGGTGGCCCGGGCCGTACGGGGCGCGGAGAACCCGCGAGTGCTGGAGATCGGCGCGGGAACCGGAGCCGGGACGGCGTTCGCCCTGCCTGCCGCGGGCGGCGCGCACTACGACTACACCGACGTCTCGACGGCGTTCCTGCGGCAGGTGGAGGAGGAGTTCCCGACCGCGACGTTCCGGGTGCTCGACATCGAGCGCGATCCGGCGGAGCAGGGCTTCCAGGTCGGGTCGTACGACGTCGTGCTCGCCACCAACGTCCTGCACGCCACGGAGGACGTCGTCCGCAGCCTGCGGCACGCCCGCTCCCTGCTGCGCCCCGGCGGTGTGCTGCTGGTGAACGAGGTCACCAGGCAGTCGGACTTCCTCACCGCGACGTTCGGTCTGCTGCCCGGCTGGTGGCGGTTCACCGACGCGCACCGGAGGCTGCCGCACTCGCCGCTGCTGTCACCGGCGCAGTGGCGGGCCGCGCTGGCCGAGGTCGGCCTGTCCACCCGGATCGTCGGTATGCCGGGGGTCGCGGACGACGAGCAGGAGCAGTGCGTCCTGGTCGCCACGCCGCGTGTCGGGCAGTCGCGCTCGGCCGTGCGCCGGTACGTGCGCGAGGTGTTCGCGGAGGTGCTGAAGTTCCGGCCCGCCGACCTGGACGAGACCGTCACGTTCGAGAACTTCGGCGTCGACTCCCTGGTGAGCCAGCGGATCGTGCGGCGGTTCGAGGCCGACCTGGGCGAACTGCCCGCGACGCTGCTGTTCGAGTACCTGACGATCGGGGACCTGGCCGACCACCTGGCGGCCGAGCGGTCCGCCGAACTCGCGTCGGTCCTCGCCCCCGCCGAACCTGCTGCCGGGACCACTGCCGGCACCGACTCGCGACGGGCTGTCGCGGAGACCGCACCGGCACAAACTTCACCGGCGCAGATTGCACCGACACAGTTCGCGCCGGAACAGATCGCACCGGCACCAGCCGTCGTGACCGGTCCGGCCCGGGTGGTCGAGCGGGTACCGGAGTCGGACGGCATCGCCGTCGTCGGCCTGACCGGTCGCTACCCCGGCGCACGGGACGTCGACGAGTTCTGGCGGAACCTGGTGTCCGGCACGTCCTCCATCACCGAGGTCCCCCCGGACCGCTGGGACTGGCGGGAGCACTTCGACCCGCGCAAGGGTCGCCCGCAGCGCTCCTACAGCCGGTGGGGCGGGTTCCTGGAGGACGTGGACCGGTTCGACCCGGCGTTCTTCGGCATCCTGCCCCGCGACGCCGCCGCGATCGATCCGCAGGAACGGCTGTTCCTGGAGACCGCGTGGCTGCTGCTGGAGGACGCCGGCTACCTCGGGTCGGCGCGCGAACGGGACACCGGCGTGTTCGTCGGCACGATGTACGGCTCGTACGGCCGGATCGCCGCCGCGCAGGGCTGGCCCCGGGGCCGGTTCACCGACGGCCACTCGGCGTACTGGTCCATCGCGAACCGGGTGTCCTACGCGCTCGACCTGACCGGGCCGAGCTTCGCGGTCGACTCGGCCTGCTCCTCCTCGCTGACCGCCGTGCACCTGGCGTGCGAGAGCCTGCGGCGGGGCGAGTGCTCGATGGCCATCGCGGGCGGGGTGAACCTCGTGCTGCACCCGGCGCACCTGATCGCGTTGTCGTCCATGACGATGCTGGCGCAGGACGACGCCTGCAAGGTGTTCGACGAGCGCGCCGACGGGTTCGTGCCGGGCGAGGGCGTGGGCGCGGTGCTGCTCAAGCCGCTGGCGGCGGCCGTGCGGGACGGCGACCGGATCCGGGGCGTCATCCGGGGCGGGTTCGTCAACGCGGGCGGCAAGACGGCCGGCTACACCGTGCCGAACCCGTCCGCGCAGGCCGAACTGGTGGTCCGGGCGTTGGCGGCGGCCGGGGTCGCACCGGGCGACGTCGGCTACGTGGAGGCGCACGGCACCGGCACCGCGCTGGGTGACCCGATCGAGATCTCCGGACTCCGCAAGGCATTGCCGGACGCGCGGTGCGCGATCGGTTCCGTCAAGGCGAACATCGGGCACCTGGAGGGCGCGGCCGGGATCGCCGGGCTGACCAAGGTGCTGTTGCAGCTGGAGCACGGGACGATCGCGCCCTGCGCCAACCTCGACACCGTCAACCCGCGCATCGACCTGCCGCCGACGTTCTCCCTGCCGACCTCCGCGACGCCGTGGGCCTCGCCCCGGTTGGCCGGCGTCAGCTCGTTCGGCGCGGGCGGGGCGAACGCGCACCTGGTCGTGGAGGAGTTCTCCGCTGTGCCACGAGAAATCCCGGATCAGGGCGAGCAGGTCGTGCTGCTGTCCGCTCGGACTCCGGCGCAGTTGCGGACCTTGGCGTCCGACGTCGCCGACTTCGTGGAGGAACGGTCGCCGTCCTTGGCGTCCTTGGCGTACACGACGCAGGTCGGCCGGGCCGAGTTGGCGCACCGGCTCGCGGTGGTCGTGTCGGATGTCGGTGAGCTGGTGCGGCGACTGCGATCCGGGGACGTGGTCGACGGCACGGTCGGGGCGCAGTCGCCCGAGCGCGCCCTGTTCGACGGGGACGACGGGGCGGAACTCGTCGGCGGGCTGCTGGAACGCCGCCGCCTGGACAAGCTCGCCGCGCTGTGGGTCCTCGGCGTTCCGGTGGAGTGGGCGCGGCTGTGGCCGGTGCGGCCGGAGCGCGTGACGCTGCCGCCGTACCCCTTCGAGCGGCAGCGGTTGTGGCTGCCGGAGCCGGTGGCGGAACCCTGGCTGACGGATCACCGCGTCGGCGGGCGGCGCGTGCTGCCGGGCGCGGCGTCGTTGGCGATGGTCTGCGCGGAGCTGGGTGACCGGGTGGTGCTTCGGGACGTTCGGTGGCTCGCGCCGGTGCTTCCGGACGACCACTCACCGCGTGCCGAGCTGCGGGACGGCGTCTTCTCCGTGACCGATGGCACGACCAAGTTCGCCTCGGGCCGCTATGAGCAGGGAAGTGCGTCGTCCGACGTGCTCGACGTGATGGAGGTCCGGCGCCGTTGCCCCGGCTCGGCGGACCCCGCGGACCTGTACGCGGGGATGCGTGCGGCGGGGTTGGAGCACGGCGAGCGGATGCGGGTGCTGCGCGAGGTCCACGTGGGCGATCGCGAGTGCCTGGCCTTGGTGGACGCGGCCGATGGCGCGTTGCCGTTGCTGCTCGACGGGGCGTTGCAGGCGCTCGCCGCTCTGCCGGGCCCGGACACCGCCCAGCTTCCGGTGGGTCTGGGGACGCTGGCCGTCGCCGGGCCGTTGCCCACGCGGGCTTGGGTGCACGCGGTGGAGACAGCGACCGGGGCCACGCGCCGGTTCGCGCTGCGCATCACGGACGACCAGGGCCGTGTGGTCGTCAGCGTCGACGACCTACGCGTGACGGCCCCCACGGACGGCACGAGCGTGGCCGGCACCGATGATCGACACGGCACGGACATCGCGGACGACCCGAGTGGGACGGCCGTGCGCGATCCGGAGCCGAGTGACCCGTGTGTCTACCTGCGGCCGGAGTGGGAACCGGAGCCGTCTCCCCGAACCGGGCCGATGCCGTCGCGCGTCCGTGTCCTGGGCACCGGTCCCGACTTCGGAGGTCGGGTCGACGAGCCGGCACCGGACGCCGTGGTGGTGCACCTGCCGGTCGCGTCCGGCGGGCTCGCGGACGAAGTCGGGCACGCGCTGCACGACGTGCTGCGCGCCGCGACAGCCGTCCTGGCGAACGACGGTGGCACGCGGCTCCGGGTTGTCGTCGCCTGCCCCGACGACCGGCCCGCGTACGTCGCGGTGTCGGCCGCGTTGCGGACGCTCGCCCTGGAACACAGCGGGTTCTCGGGCGCGGTGGTACGTGGCACACCGCAGCCGGACGACCTGCGGCACGTCGACGGCAAGCCGGAGGACCGTGTCACCGAGGTCCGGTACGCCGACGGCGCCCGGTCGACGCGGCGTCTGGTGTCGTTCGAGCCTCCCGCCCCGCGACGCCGGACGAACGGCGTGTACGTGATCTTCGGCGGCAGCGGGGCGATCGGGCGGCACATCACGGCCCACCTGCGGGCGACTCGTGACCCGGAGGCCGTTGTCGTGGTCGGACGGGACCGGGCGGATGTCACCGTCGAGTCCGACGTGCGGCGGTTGGTGGCCGAGGTCAAGGCGCGGTACGGCCGGATCGACGGTGTGGTGCACGCGGCCGGGGTGCACGACGACGCGCGAGCCGTCACCAAGTCCGCCGCCGGGATCGACGCGGTGCTCGCGCCGAAGGTGCGGGGCGTCGGGCACCTCGCCGGCGCACTGCGGGACGAGTCGCTGGAGTTCTTCGTCCTGTTCTCGTCGGTGGCGGCGCGGACCGGCAACCTGGGGCAGGTCGACTACGCCTACGCCAACGCGTTCCTGGACGAGTACGCCGCCGCGACGCCGGGTGTGGTGTCGATCTGCTGGCCGTTGTGGGAGGACGGCGGGATGCGGGTGGACGATGCGACGCGGGAGCTCTTCGCCCGTCGCTGGGGCAGCCGACCGCTCGGCACCGCCGAGGCGCTGCACGCGTTCGACCGGGCGATCACGGCCGGTGAGCCGATCGTCGCGGTGGTCCGGCCGGTGGAGTCCGGCCGGCCGCGGGCCGCCGTCGTCACCGGGGACCTGGACACCGAGCTGCGCAGGCTCGCCGCCGGCTTCCTGCTCGTGGACGAGCGCGAGGTCGACCCCGACACCGCCTTCCTGGACCTCGGCTTCGACTCGATCTCGCTGACCGAGCTGATCAACCAGGTCAACGAGCGGTTCGGCACGGACCTGCTGCCGACCGTGCTCTACGAGTGCCCGACGCTCACCGCGTTCGCCGACCACCTGCGCGCCGCGGTTCCCGTCGCCGAGGAGGAAGTCGTGCCCGTGACGGTTCAGCCCGCCGCCGACGCCATCGCGGTGATCGGCATGGCCGGCGTGCTGCCCGGCTCACCCGACCTGGACGCGTTCTGGCGCCGGCTGCGCGCCGGTGAAGACCTGGTGCGCCCGGTGCCCGAGGACCGGACCGACCTGCGCGACAACGCGGCCACGGCGGACGTCCGGGCGGGGTTCCTGGACGACGTGCGTTCGTTCGACGCCGCGAAGTTCGGGATCTCGCCGCGCGAGGCGTCCCTGATGGACCCGCAGCAGCGGCTGTTCCTGCAAACCGCCTGGCAGGCCGTCGCGGACGCGGGCTACCGCCCGGCCGACCTGGCGGGCACCGAGACCGGGCTGTTCGTGGGCGTGTCCGCCTGTGACTACGACGACCTGCTGCGCGACCACGACGTCCCGGTCGAGGCGCACACCGCGAGCGGCCTGGCCGACTGCATCCTGGCCAACCGGGTGTCCTACCTGTTCGACCTGCGTGGTCCCAGCGAGGCCGTGGACACCGCGTGCTCCAGTTCGCTGGTCGCGGTGCACCGGGCGGTGCGCGCGCTGCTCTCCGGGGAGTGCGAAATGGCCCTCGCGGGCGGGGTGAACGTGCTGCTGAGCCCCGGGCTGTTCGTGGCGTTCGACTCGTCCGGGATGCTCGCCCGGGACGGCCGGTGCAAGACGTTCGACGCCGACGCCGACGGGTACGGCCGCGGCGAGGGGTGCGGCGCGGTCGTCCTCAAGCCGCTGAGCCGCGCGCTGGCCGACGGCGACCAGGTCATCGCGGTCATCCGGGGCAGTTCGGTCAACCACGCCGGGCGCGGACCGTCGCTGACCGCGCCCAACCCCGAGGCGCAGGCCAGGGTCGTCGCGCAGGCGTACCGGACCGGCGACGTGGACCCGGCCCGCGTGTCCTACATCGAGGCGCACGGCACGGGCACCAGGCTCGGCGACCCGATCGAGATCGAGGGCCTGAAGAAGGCGTTCGCCGGGGTGGACGCGGAGATCGCGGTCGGTGCGGTGAAGACCAACATCGGCCACCTCGAAGCGGCGGCCGGGATCGCGGGTCTGCTCAAGGTGCTGCTGGCGATGCGGCACGGCGAGCTGCCGCCGACGATCCACCAGCACCGACCCAACCCGTTCCTGCGGCTGGACGGGACGCCGTTCCGCATCGTCACCGAGCGGGAGCCGTGGACCGGGCCCCGCGTGGCGGGCGTCAGTTCCTTCGGCTTCGGCGGGACGAACGCGCACGTCGTGCTGGAGTCCGCGGCGGAACAGGTGGCCGGGGTGGGCACCGGGCCGTGGCGGTTGGTGCTGTCGGCGTCGTCCGAGGCGGCGCTGGCGGAGTACCGGCAGCGGGTGGCCCGGTTCCTGATGGGCGGCCCGGACCTCGATCGGGTCACGTACACCCTGCAGACCGGCCGCGAGGTGCTGGCACACCGGTTCGCGGCCGTGGTCGCGGATCACGCCGAGGCGGTGTCCGTGCTGCTCGGTGACACCGATCCGGTGCACGACGCCCTGACCCGGTCCTGGCTCGACGGTTCCGATGTCGACTGGGCCACCTCCTGGTCCGTGCGGCCGGTGCGGATCTCCGCTCCCGCGCCGCCGTTCGCCAGGACACCGTTCTGGTTCGACCAGCTGCCGAAGGCCACCGCGGGCAAGCCGGTGCCGATGACGGTGGCCGCGCCGGCACAGGTCGCCCCCGGCAAGCTGGTGCTGCGCGACCCGGCGGTGATCCGGGCGAACGGGAGTTCGCCGGCCTCGCGGGAGTTCGCGCCCGAGCCGGTGGTGGAAGCCGCCCCGGTGGCGTCCGCCCGGGTTGTCAAGCCGTCGAACGGCACCCCGAACCGCACGTCGAACGAGACCTCGACCCGCACGTCGAACGGGACCTCGAACGAAACCTCGAACGGCACGTCGGTGGCCGAGGTGATCCGGGAGTCCGTGGCACGGGTACTGGGCACGGAGCCCGGCGACATCGCCGCGGGCAGCGCGTTCTCCGACCTGGGACTGGACTCGATCTTCCGGATGGAGCTGGCCCGGACGCTGATGGCCCGGTTCGACGTCGAGCTGACCGCGGCCGAGTTGTACGAGCACGACACGGTGGATGCTCTGGTTGCGCTCATTTCTCGCAGCAAGTCCACAGTGGACGCTCTGGATCCGGTCGACGAGCCCGCCGAATCCGTTGCACCGGAGCGTTCAGCCGCACCGGCTGATTCCGGTGGCCCGGTCGGCGAGATCGTCGAACCCGGTGACCCGGTCGGCGGGATCGTGGCCGAGGCCCTGGACCGACCGCTCGACCCCGACCGGTCGTTCGCCGACAACGGGTTGACGTCGTTCGACATGCTGCGCGTGATCGGCGCACTGGAGCAGCGGTACGGCGCACTGCCCAAGACGCTGCTGTTCGACCGGCCGACCATGGCCGAGCTCACCGGCTTCCTGTCCGGCCAGGCCGGGTCGGCCCCGGCCCCGGCTCCGGTGCGGCGGGGCACGGGGGACATCGAGACGCCCGGCGAGGTCGACGGCGAGCCGGTGGTCGTGCGCAAACGGGCGCTGGCGGACCGGCCCGCGCTGCGCGAGCTGATGGCCGACCTGGATCGCCGCTACGCCAAGGAAGGCGGCCTGGCCGGACGCGACATCGCGCCGTTCGCGTTCGTGGACACGCCCCGCGAGGGCTACGTCAACTTCTCGACGCGCGGCGACGACCTGTTCGCCTGGAGCTTCGTCGGCCACCCCGACCACTTCCACGACCTGGTGGCGGACTGGATGGCCTGGGCCCGGCGCAACGGTCTGCGGCCGAACTTCCTGTCCCTCGCGCACCTGACCGAGGTCGCCGGGGAACCGATCACCGCCACCCCGTTCGGGGCGGTGCAGCGGTTGGACGACCTGTCGTCCTTCACCACCGCCGGCGGCCGGATGCAGCGGCTGCGCAACCTGCTCGGCCGGTTCGAGCGGGCCGGCGCGTGCCGGGTGGACGAGTACCGGGTGGGCGAGGACCCCGCGGTCGACCTGCGGATCGTCGGCCTGATGGACTCGTGGGGCGACCACAAGCAGATGGTGAACCCGTACGTCGGTGTGGTGCGCGAGGAGATCCGCACCGGCCGGCTCGACTCCCGGCACCGGGTGTTCCTGACCTACGTGGACGACGAGATGGTCAACGCGATCATCGTCACCAAGCTGCCGTCCGAGCGTTGCTACCTGCTGGACCTGGAGTTCTACCCGCCCACCATGCCCGCCGGCGGGCTGGAGTACGCCATCGTCAAGATCATCGAGAAGACGAAGGCGGAAGGCTGCACGGCGTTCAGCTTCGGCGCGAGCTTCGGAGTGGCGATCGCGAAGTCGCCCAACGCCGACCCCGAGGTCGCGGAGGCGCTGGAGGAGCTGCACTCGGTCGGCATCTTCGGCGAGGGGAACTTCCGGTTCAAGAACAAGTTCCGGCCCACGAACACCCCGATCTACCTGTGCCGGACCGCCGCCGAGGACCGCACGTCGGTCACCGACATCATCCTGATGATCGCCAACCCCGACCTGTTCCCGGACGTGACGCCGCCCGCGCCCGTGGCGAAGGCGGCCGGGGTCGCCCCGGAGCGGCCTGCCGGTCGCGGCACAGCCGCCCGCCCGGTCCCCGTCCCGCCGCAGGCCCCGGTGAGGGCCGAGGTTCCGGTGGCCGCGCCGGTGAAGGCCGCGGGCTCGCCGCCCGACCCCACGACGGAACCGGGGCGCAGCGCGATCCTCGCCGGGCACGGCTACAACCCGCTCACCCTGGCGCACGACCTCGTCCCGGTCGACCTGCTCACCGACTCGTGGGCCGAACGTGCCGACGCCTTCATCGCGCGCCGGATGCGGGACCTCGCCGAACGCCCCGCCGCGCCGAAGCTCACCGCGCACGACTGGCTGCCGTTCGCCGAAGTCCTGCCCACCAGGTCGGGGCGCTCGGCCGAGGCGATGCTGTGCCGCAGCCGGCCGGGCAGGCGCGGGGTCGTGCTGCACACCGCCGTGTTCCCCACCTGGCTGCTCGCGCTGACCGACGTCGGCTACGAACCGGTCCAGGTCGGTGACGGCCGCACGCTCGACCCCGGCGACATCGCCCGCGCCGTCGACGACCGCACGGCCTTCGTGGTCGTGGAGGCGTCCAACAACGCGGGCGGCGGCTACCCGATCGGGCTCGACGAACTCCGCGAGGTCCGCCGCATCACCCGTGAGCGGGGGGTCGACCTGGTCCTGGACGCCAGTCGGATCGTGGAGAACGCGATGTTCCTCGCCGACGGCGGCGACCCGTGGCCGGTGGTCCGCGAGATGCTGGCGCTCGCCGACACGGCGACGTTCAGCCTGTCCAAGGACTTCGGCGTCGGTGCGGGCGGGCTGCTGGCCACGAACGACGAGGCGCTGGCGGCCCGGCTGCGCGAGGACGTGGCGCGGCGCGGGTGGGAGGTGGACCTGGCCACCCGGAACGTGATCGCGAACGCGGTCGCCGACCGGGACGGCGTGGCCGCGCAGGTGCGCCGGCGGATGGCCGCGGTGCGGGCGCTGTGGAGCGGGCTGCGCGACCGGGGTGTGCCGGTGGTGGAACCGGTCGCCGGGCACTGCGTGCTGCTCGACGTGGCCCGGATGCCCGCGTTCGCCGGCCAGGAGCACCCGGTGATGTCCTGCCTGGCGTGGCTCTACCGGGGCGCGGGGGTCCGCGGCGCGCCGCACCTGTCGGTCGGCGAGCTGTCGGGCTGCGTGCGGCTCGCGGTGCCGGTCGGGTACGGCCCGGCCGAGGTCGAGCCCATCGCCGACCGGATCGCCGAGCTGGCCGCCGGGGGCACGGCGGTCGAACTCGTCACCGGCGGCGTCCGCACCGCCGGGGAAGCGGCCCGCGCGGTCTACCAGCCGGTCGAACGGGTGCCCGAGGACGTGCGCCGAGCCCTCAGCGAGGGGCAGAAGCCCAGTGACGACAACGAACAGGTGCTGCGCGAGCACCGGCCGGACGTCCGGCGGCACGTCGTGCCGGCGGGTGGTGCGGAGGTGGAGGTCTTCACCGCCGGCGAGGGGTCGCCCCTGCTGCTCATGCACCCGTTCAACATCGGTGCGGGCGTGTTCGCCCACCAGTTCGCCGAACTCGCCGACCGGCACCGCGTGATCAGCATCCACCACCCCGGCGTCGGCAGCACCACGGCCGCACCGGACATCACGCTCGCCGGCCTCGCCGCCCTGGAACGGGACGCGCTCCACGCGTTGGGCGTGACCGGCCCGGTGCACGTCGTCGGCGCGTCGTTCGGCGGCCTGGTGGCGCTGACCTACGCGCTGGACTTCCCGCGCGACACCGCGTCCCTGACCCTGCTCGGCAGCTCCTACAAGATCGGCAACCGGGTCGGCGAGATCAACCGGCTGGCCGTGGTGGCGGCCGAGGACCTGGACCGGACGATCGGGGAGAGCGGGTCCGAGCGGCTCGCGCGCGACCGTGCCGGGATCGAGCAGTTGTTGTTGCGCTGTGAGAGCATGGACCCGCAGATCGGTCTGCGCTACCTGGACGTGTTCGCCGCCCGACCGGACCTGCTCGCCCGGCTGTCCGAAGTGGACGTTCCGACGATGGTCGTGCAGGGGCGCAGCGACACCGTCATCCCGTTGAAGACCGCGCACCTGCTGCACGGCGCGATCACCGACGCCCGCTACACCGAGATCCCCGACGCGGGCCACTTCCCGTACCTGACCAGCCCGGCGCAGTGCAACAGCGTGCTGGCCGCGTTCGTCGCCGAGCACGACACACAGGAGGTGCCCTCGTGACCGCGTTGACCACCCGCGACCTGGAGGTGCTCGACAGCGACTCGACGACCCGCACGACGGTCGTGCGACCCGGTATGTGCGGACCGGGTTCGCTGTTCGTGGGCCAGATCGGCGACTGGACGTGGGACACCGTCAGCGCCTTGTGCGGGACCAACGTCTACACCGCCCGGGACGGCGGGGGAGCGCCGACCTACCTGGCGTTCTACTACTACCACGTGCGCGCCAGCCCGGGTTTCCACGTGCGCGGCCTGACGTTCGGGGACATGCTGCGCGTCGACTCGCGGGTGTTCGGGTTCGGCAGCGAGTCCGTCCTGACGCTGCACGAGATCCGGCGCGGCGGACCGGCCCGGCGGGTCGACCCCGACGAGTTCTACGCGCACCCGGACCCGGAATGCCTGTACGCGCAGAACTTCAACCGCTGGGTGGCACGCGGAGCGTCCGGCGGCAACGAGGACCTGCGCAGCGCCTCGCCCGCCGACTTCCGGCACGAGCACCTGCCCGTGCTGCCCGCCGAGTACTCGCCGCGCCGCGCGTACAACGAGATCCGCTCGCTCGGTGCGCTGTCGCCACCGGCCGACGAGCGGGCCCGGCTCACCGTGGACTACCCGGTCGACGTCACCCGCGACCTCAACGGCGTGGGGCTGCTGTACTTCGCGGCCTACTTCTCCATCGTGGACTGGGCCCTGCTGCGGCTGTGGCGGCACCGGGGCGGGACGGACACCGGGTTCCTGGACCGCATCGTGCTCGACCAGAAGGTGTGCTACCTGGGCAACGCCGACGCGGGCACCGTGCTGAGGGTCGAGCTGTCCCACCAGAGCGGCGGCGAGCTGCCGGACGCGGACGAGACGGTCCGGGCCGTGCTCGCGGACCGGACCACGGGACGGCTGATCGCCGTCGCGGTGCAACAGGTGAAGACGGGGGTGGCGGGATGAGCGAGGCGGTGCGGGACGTGGTCCACGAGGTGATCACCGAGATCCTGCCGACCGTGCCGGCCGACCGGATATCCGGTCGGCAGCACCTGCGGGACCTGGGCGCGGACTCGGTGGACCGGGTGGAGATCATCCTCGGCGTCCGGGAGCGGCTGGGCCTGGCCGAACCGCTGGCCAGCTTCAGCGACCTGCGCGACATCGACCACCTGGTGGCGTTCCTGACCGAGCTGGGGGCGCGATGAACGTCGGGATCGAGGCGCTCAACACCTACTGCGGGGTGGCCCGCATCGCGGTGCCCGCGCTGTTCGCGGGCCGCGGCCTGGACCCGGCGCGGCTGGACAACCTGATGATGTCCGAGAAGTCCGTCGCCCTGCCGTTCGAGGACCCGGTGACGCACGCGGTGAACGCGGCCAAGCCGATCGTGGACGCGCTGGACCCGGCGGAGCGGGACCGGATCGAGCTGGTCGTGACGTCCAGCGAGTCGGGCGTGGACTACAGCAAGTCCATCGCTTCGTACGTGCACGAGCACCTCGGGCTGAGCAGGCGCTGCCGGGTGTTCGAGGTGAAGCAGGCGTGCTACGCCGCCACCGGCGCGTTGCAGTTGGCGTGCGGCTACCTGGCTGCCGGTGTGTCGCCCGGTGCCAAGGCCCTGGTGATCGCGACCGATGTGTCCTTGGTCGACGAGGGGGCGGCGTACACCGAGCCCGCCATGGGCACCGGCAGCGCGGCGTTGCTGTTGAGCGACCGGCCGCACGTGCTCGCGCTCGACCTCGGCGCGTCCGGCAGCCACAGCTACGAGACCCTCGACTCCGCCCGGCCCACGCCGACGTTCGACATCGCCGACGCCGACCGGTCGCTGTTCGCGTACCTGGACTGCCTGACCAACTCGTTCCGCGACTACTCGGACAAGGTCTCCGGCGTCGACTTCGCCACCACGTTCGCCGGTCTGGCCATGCACACGCCGTTCGCCGGGATCGTCCGCGCCGCGCACCGCAAACTCGCGCGCGAGCACCGGATCCCGGACATCGCGGAGGACTTCGCGCGCCGGGTGGCACCCGCGCTGGAGTACCCGAGCCGGGTCGGCAACCTCTGCTCCGGCTCGGTGTACCTGGCGCTGGCCAGCCTGATCGACCACCTCCGGCCGACCGCTCCGGTTCGCGTCGGTCTGTACTCCTACGGTTCCGGCTGCGCCTCGGAGTTCTACAGCGGCGTCGTCGACGCGGGGTCCACCGCGGCCGTCGGACGGATGCGGATCGGTGAGCAGTTGGCCGCGCGTTGCGAGCTGACCTTCGACGAGTACAAGAACCTGGTGGCGGAGAACGCGACCTGCCTCGTCCCGGTGGCCGACAAGAGCATCGACCCGGACCGCCACGCCGGCGTGCTGGACCGGGTCGGTGCGCGCCGCACGCTGCTCGCCTGCACCGGGGTCACCGGGTACCACCGCAAGTACGACTGGATCACGGTAGGAGCGGCATGAACCCGGTGGAGCTGGTGCGAGCCCTCCTCGCGGCAGGACCCCTGCTGTCGGCGCTGCCGCAGCCGGTGCGGGTCCGGTCGGGCGACCCCGGCCTCGGCGCGCTCGCCGAGCGGTTGGGGCTGCCGCCGATCACGCCCGTGGGGGACGTGGACGGGCTGGGGCCGTTCGAACGGGTGCTCAGCGCGTACCTGGACCTGGCGGAGCCGGTCGCAGTGTCCGCTGCGGACGTCGAAGCCGCGCGGGCGCAGGACTTCGACGCGTGGGCGTCGCGCGTGGTCGTGCGTGCGCCCGACGGTGCCGAACTGCCCGCTTACGCCGCCGGCGACCGGACGAAGCCCGCCGTCGTGATCGTGCCCGCGCCGGGGATGCCCGCGCGCCTGTGCGAGGGCTGGATGCGCCCGCTGGCGCGCGACCACTTCGTCCTGGTGTGGGAGACCCGCGGGCTGTTCACCGACCACTTCACCGGTGCGGTCGACGTCCCGGCGCAGGTGGACGACCTGTTCGCGCTGTTGGACCACTTCGAACTCGACCAGGCGCACGTGCTGGGCCTGTGCGGCGGCGCGGTCCTCGGCGTGGTGGCTGCCGCGCGCGAGCCGGAGCGGGTGTCGTCGCTGAGCCTGTGGCACGGCGACTTCGACCTCGGCGACGAAAGCCCGAAGACCGACCACCAGCGGAACCTCCAGGCACTCATGGCGATGGCCGCGCGGGGCACCGACAAGGCGGCGGGAGTCCACGCGGTCCTCGCCCACACCATGCTCGGCGTCACCCCGCCGCGACTGGCGCACCTCGTGGTCTACCCCTACGCCACGCCCGAACTGCTGCACCTGTACTGCCGGCTCAACGGCGAGATCATGGCCACCGACCTGCGCCCGTACCTGCCCGACGTACCGCACCGCACGCTGGTCGTGACCAGCGAGGACGACGAAACCGCCCACCCCGCCGGGTCGCACGCCGTCGCCGGGCGACTGGCCGACGCGACCCTGCACGTCACCGCGCACGGCGACCACCTGTCGCTGTTCCGCGCGGAGGAGCACTTGGTGGAGCTGGCGGTGCGCTTCATCGACGCCCGGACCTGAGGCCGCTCACGAAACCGCCCACCGCCCTCCGGAACAGGAGGGCGGTGGGCGGCGGCCGTTGGGGTCAGTACGCCACGGGCAGTGCCGTCACCCCGCGCAGCGTCATGCCGGCACGCCAGGTCACGTCGTCCAGGCTGATCGCCGGGCGCAGCTCGGGCAACCGGCTGAGCAGGGTGTTCAGCGCGATCTGGCCCTCCACCCGGGCCAGCGGCGCGCCCAGGCACATGTGCGCGCCGCGGCCGAACCCGAGGTGCCGGCTCGCCCCGTGCCGCCGGATGTCGAGCCGGTCGGGGTCGGTGAACTTGCGGGGGTCACGGCTGCCGGCGGCGAGCACGGCGATGAGCATCTCGCCTTTGGCGATCGACTCGCCCGCGAGCACGGTGTCCTCGGCGGCGAAGCGGGGGAAGCTGATCTCGATGGAACCGTGGTAGCGCAGCATCTCGTCCACCGCGTTCGCGGCCAGCTCGGGCTGCGCCCTGAGCAGCGCCAGCTGGTCGGGGTTGCGGAACAGCGCCAGCACCATGTTGCCGATCAGGTGCTGCGTGGTGCCCAGGCCGCCGACGACCAGCAGCGCCACCATCTTCAGCACCTCGTCGTCGGTCATCCGCTCGCCGTCGGCCTCGGCCAGCGCCATGCCGGAGATCAGGTCCTCGCCGGGATCGGCCCGCTTGGCCTTGATCAGCGCGTCGATGTAGCCGACGAACCGCTCGATCTCGGCCATCACGTCCATCGGGCTCATGCCGTTGGGCGCGGACTGGGCCGAGGTGGGGTCCAGCCCCAGCAGCAGTTCCGACCACAGCCGGAACCGGTCGCGGTCGGTCGGCGGGATGCCGAGCATGTTCGACATCACGGTCAGCGGCAGCGGCACCGCGAACTCCTCGACCAGGTCGACGCTCCGGTCCGGGCGGGCCAGCAGGTCGTCCACCAGGCGGTCGGTGATCGCCTGGACGACGGGGCGCAGCTTCTCCACGTACTGCGGCGTGAACGCGGCCTGCACGAGCCGGCGCTGCCGGGTGTGGTCCGGCGGGTCCAGGGCCGCCATGCTGCCACCCAATAGCCGCAGCACCGCGTCCGGCACGGCGGGCATCTCCACGCCCTCCGGCACGACGGTCGCGGTGGTCTTGAACCGGTTGTAGTCGGTGAGGAGCTCGACGCCCTCCTCGTAGCCGGTCAGCAGCCACACGTCCTGCCCGGTCGGCATCTTCACCCGGGAGATCGGGGCGTCCGACCGCAGTCCGGCGTAGGTCTCGTAAGCCGTGGCCCGCGACTCGGCCGAGATCAGGTCGAGGTGTTCCGAGGTCGTCACGACGGCGTCCCCTTTCGTCTCGCCGGGCGCACCCCCGGTCCCGAAGAGCATCGCGACGCCCCGCCGCCGGCTCTGCTCAGAGTTGAGCAGAGCCGGACCTGCGCACTCCTGCGCAGACGCGGACCCCCGGCGACTGGTGGACTGCGGCGTCTCGACCCGGACACCCACCCACGGAGCGCCGACGCATGGACATGGAGATGACGGACACCGAACGGCTGCAGACGCTCGACCAGCAGCACGTCTGGCACCCGTATACCCCGACCGACGACTACCTCAAGACCAAGCCGCTGGTGATCGACCACGGCGAGGGCGTGTACCTGGTCGACTCCGAAGGCAACCGCTACCTGGACGGCGGCTCCTCCCTGGGCGTCAACATCCACGGGCACCAGCGGCCGGAGCTCAACGAGGCACTGGCGGCGCAGGCCGCGAAGGTCGCCCACACCACGCTCTACGGCATGACCCACCCCGGCGCGGCGGAGCTGGCCGAACGACTGGTCCGGCTGGCACCCGAGGGGATCGACAAGGTCCTGTTCCTGGAGACCGGGTCGAGCGCGGTGGAGACGGCCATGAAGATGGCCTACTCGTACTGGGTGTTCAAGGGAGCGCCGCAGCGCAACAAGTTCGTGTCGATGACCGGCGCGTTCCACGGCGACACCATGGGCGCGCTGTCGGTCGGCCAGATGACCATCCTGAAGAACTTCTACCAGCCGCTGCTGCGCGAGACGAGCGCGTTCGCGCAGCCGTACTGCTACCGCTGCACCCTGTGCCAGGACAACTGCACCCTCGCGTGCGCGGACACCCTGGAGGAGGTGCTGGAGCGCGAGGGCGACCAGGTGGCCGCCGTGCTGATCGAGCCGCGCGTGCAGAACGTCAGCGGCATGATCGTGGCCCGTGACGGACACCTGGGCCGGGTGGCGGAGATCGCGAAGAAGCACGGCGTGCTGCTGATCGCCGACGAACTCGGCGTCGGTTTCGGCCGCACCGGCAAGATGTTCGCCTGCGAAGCGGACGGCGTGACACCCGACATCCTGTGCGTCGGCAAGGGCCTCACCGGCGGCTACATGCCGTTGGCGGCCACCATGGCCACCGCGGAGGTGTTCGACGCCTTCCGCGGCGACGGCAAGATGCTGCTGTCCGGCCACACCTATTCCGGCAACCCGCTCTCCGTCGCGGTCGCCCTGGCCAGCCTGGAGCTGTTCGAGAAGGACGACGTGGTCCGCCGCGCCCAGGAGATGTCGGTCATCCTGGCCGAGGAACTCGCCAAGTTCCGCCCCGTGCCGCACGTCGGCGACATCCGGCAGTGCGGCATGCTCGCCGCGGTCGAACTCGTGGAGGACCAGGAGACCCGCGAGCCGTTCCCCTGGGACGTCGGCGTAGCGGGCCGGATCACCGACCGCTGCAAGGAACTGGGCCTGATCATCCACTCGGCGCCCAACGACACCATCGTCATCGTGCCGCCGCTGGCGATGACCGACGAGGAGCTGCGCACCATGATGGGCATCCTCCTCCAGGCCACGCGGGACGTCGTCGGATCGCTCGCCTCGTAGCACCTTCCGGTCCGAAAAGCGGTCACGCCCCGATCCCGGTGGGCGTGACCGCTTTGCCGTATGAAAAGGAAAAGGGAAGGCGAGGCGTGCCGGCCGGCCGATGACCCCACCCTGGTGGCCAGGACGAAAGGGGTTCGCGACTACATGCTCGGTCAACAGCCCGCGGACCAGATCAGCAGGCGGCTGCCAGGTCGGTGCGCAGTGCGTTCGCCACTTCGGCGGGAGGGCCGGTCAGGTAGAAGTGGCCGCCGCGGAACACGCGCAGGCGGAACGGGCCGGTGGTGATGTCGTTCCAGCGTCGCATCTCGGCCAGGTCCACCTCGGGGTCGGTGTCCCCGGTGAGGCCGGTGACCGGGCAGTCCAGGGCCGGGCCGGGGCGGTGTTCGTAGGTCTCGTTGACGGTGAAGTCGGCGCGCAGGCCCGGCAGGAACATCCGGATGAGGTCGGGCTGGTCCAGCACCTCCGCGGGGGTGCCGCCCATCGCCGCCACGGCGGGCATGAACTCTTTGTGCGGCAACGGGTGCAGGGGGTCACGCCGGGCGGGCAGGTGGGGTGCTCGCCGGCCGGAGACGAAGAGGTGGGACGGTCCGTCCGGCAGCGTGGAGAGCGTTCTGGCGACCTCGTAGGCGATGACGGCGCCCATGCTGTGGCCGAACAGCGCATACGGTCGGTCGGCGTGGGCGCTGATGGCCGCGGCCAGCGGTGGCACGATCTGGTCGACCGCCGTGCAGGGCGTTTCCCGCAGCCGGGCTTCGCGGCCCGGGAGCACCACGGGGCACACGCCGACGTCGGGGGCCAGCGCGTCACGCCACGGTCGGAAGAACGCCGCGCCACCGCCCGCGTGCGCGACGCAGTAGAGCAGGACCGGTGCGTCGGTGGTGGGCGGTTTGAGCCAGGGGCTGGTCATGCGGTTTCCTCTCCGGCCCGGATGACGACGTGTCCCACGGAACCGGTCGCGCCCACGGCGTTCACCAGTGCCCGCAACGGGGTGTCGGTCCAGGGTTGGGCACGGTCCACGAAGTGCACCGGCAGTCCGTCCAGGTCGACCAGTGCGCTCGGCTGGTCCGCCACGAGGGTCGGGGCCAGCCGCCGGGCGCGTAGTTGCAGCAGCACCTTGGTGATCTGGGCCAGCCCGGAGGCGGCCTCGGCGTGGCCGAGGTTCGGTTTGAGCGTACCGATGGGGATGTGCGCGCCGGCGTCGAACAACCGTCCGACCGCCTCGACCTCCGCCGCGTCCGACAGCGCCGCTCCGGACGCCGCGCACTCCACGTAGCCGATGTCGGCGGGGGTGAGGCCGGCTCGGCGGACGGCCTCGGCGAGGGTGCCGGTCAGGGTCGCGACGTCCGGGGTGCCGAACCGGCTGCTGCCGCCGGAGTGGCCGACCCAGGCGCTCTCCACCACGCCGTGCACGACGTCCCGGTCCCGCTTCGCGTCGTCCAGTCGGCGCAGCAGCAGCGCACCGACGCCTTCGCCGGGTGACCAGCCGCCCGCCGCGGCGTCCAACGCCCTGGGTGGCGCTTCGGCGATGAGGTCCAGTCCTTTGAGGACGGATGCGTGGTAGGGGTGCAGGAGCAGGTTGGCCGCGCCGACGACGGCCGCGTCGCAGTCACCCCGGCGCAGGCTGTCCACCGCGAGGTTCAGGGCGGTCAGGGAAGAGGAGCACGAGGTGTCGACGGCCAGGCTCGGACCGCGGAAGTCGAACACGTGGGAAACCCGGTTCGCGATCTCCGAGCCTGTGCCGGAGATCCGGGCCGCTCCGCCGGCCCGCCAGTCGTCCGATCCGACGAGGCGGTGGTCGTGCCACATCAGGCCGACGAACACGCCGACGCGGCCGAGGGTGGTCTTGGTGTGGCCCGCGTCCTCCAGACAGGCCCAGACGACCTCCAGCAGCAGGCGCAGCTGCGGGTCGAGGGTGGCGGCCTCGGCGGGTGCGATGCCGAACACCATGCTGTCGAAGGTGTCCACGTCGTGCAGGTAGCCCCCGGGCGGTCCGTCGGCGCGGGTGGCCGGCGGCGGGGCGATGGCGCACCGGCCCGCGGACAGGTTGCGCCACAGGGCGTCGAGGTCATCGGCGTCGGGGTAGCGACCGGCCATGCCCACCACGGCGATGTCGGTGGGGGCGAGGGGTTTGTCGCCTTTCTCGTGTTCCACCGGGCCGCCGAGGAACGCCTGCAGGAACACGTGGTCCGGGTCGAGCTTCAGCGCTTCCCGCATCGGCGCGGCGGCTACACCGCCGATCGGGCACAGGCCCAGGTCGCGCGCCGCCTGACCGCTCATCAGCAGTTGGCCCAGGTAACCGGCTTCCAGGGCGAGGTAGCGGTCCGCGTCCTGGTCGTAGAGGGGACGCACGGCTTTCGCCTGACCCACCAGGAAGATCTCGAACGCGGCACGTTCGTACACCGGTCGGTTGTAGACGAAGTGTGCCGTGCGGTCCAGTGTCCCGCCGTTGGAGAGCAGTCGGAGGGCGTGCTCTTCGGGGTGGTAGTAGTACACGCCTTCGGCCAGGCCGGAGACCCGGTCCGGCAGGACGTGGACGTAGACCTGCACGCCGTAGGTGTCGCCCGCCGAAGGGTAGAGCCTGCGGCTGCGGTCCCCGTCGGTGACGGGGCGGAGGAGGTCGAGGAGGGAGGCGAGGTCGTCGAAGTCGACTGGGCGGTCGAGGAAGTCACGCCGTGCACCGCGCCAGCGGTAGAGGGGCGTGGGGAGGTGCCGGTCGGGTAGCGGTAGGGCTGTGCCTTCGTCGCGGAGGTCCCAGCGGGCGGCGGTGAACTCGGCCTTCGCCTCGGTCGAGAGGATGTCGACGTCGACCGGCTGCGGCACGGAAGGCACGGCGGGCTCGGAAGGCTCGGAAGGCTCGGCGGGCTCGTCCGGTGCGGTGGAAGGCGCGAGGTTGGCGGCGAAGTGCGCGGCGATTCCGTCGACCGTCGGGTTGTCCAGCAGTACGGCCACCGGCACGCGTGCGCCCAGTTCCTTCTGCAGCCGCGTCGACACCTGCACCATCGTGAACGAAGTCGCGCCCTGGTCCCACAGATCGACCGCCGGGTCGATGTCCTCTCCCACCAGCTCCACGAACAGCTCGATCAACGTCCGGCGCAGATCACCGTTCGGCGGGATCGGGGCAACGGCGGTGGACAACGGCCACGGCAATCGCTCCCGGTCGAGCTTCCCGTTGGCACTGGCCGGGAAGCGGTCCAGCACGGCCACGTGGTTGGGCACCATGTAGTCCGGCAGCACCTCGGCCGCGTGCGCCCGCAGCTCCCGCACGCCCGGCGCGGATCCGTTGGCCGCCAGGACGTACGCGACCAGCTTGCGCTCCCCGCCCTCGTCCCGTGCCAGCACCACCGCGTCCTTCACGTCCGGGTGCGTGCGCAGCCGGTGTTCGATCTCGCCCAGTTCCACCCGGAACCCCCGGATCTTCACCTGGTGGTCGGCCCGGCCCAGGAAGCTGATGTTGCCGTCCGGCAGGAAGCCCGCCCGGTCGCCGGTCCGGTACATCACCTCGCCCGGCGGCCCGAACGGGCACGGCACGAACCGCTCCTCGGTCAGCTCCGGCCGGTTGCGGTAGCCCTGGCTGAGCACCTCGCCCGCGATGTAGAGGTCGCCCTCCACACCGATCCGGCACGGCCGCAGGTCGGCGTCCAGCACGTAGTACCGGGCGTTGTCGATCGGCCGGCCGTACGGGATGCTGCGCCACGTCGGGTCCACCGCCCCGACCCGGAACCAGTTCGACCACACGGTCGCCTCGGTCGCCCCGCCCAGGCTGATCAGGTCGACCCGGGGGAACGACGCCCGCAGCTCGTCCGGCAGGGTCAACGGCGTGTAGTCACCGCTGAGGAACACCAGTCGCAGGTCCCCGGTGCCGGGGCCGGGACGCATCAGCGGCACGACGTGCGCCAGGGTCGTCGGTGCGGAGTTCCAGAACGTCACCGGCTCGTCCAGCAGCACGTCCAGCAGCAGCGCGGGATCCTTCTGCTGCTCCTCGTCGGCCACGTAGACCGAGGCGCCGTAGCCGAGCAGCCCGAGCACGTCGAACACGGACAGGTCGAACCCGAGCGACGTCACGCACAGCCCGACGTCAGAAGGCCCGAAGCCGAACGTCTTCCGCGCCCAGTGCAGCAGGTTGTGCACCGCGCGGTGGGTCACCGCGACACCCTTCGGCCGGCCCGTGCTCCCGGACGTGAAGATGACGTACGCGGTGGCGTTCTCGTCCGTCACCGGAGTGGGGTCGGCGAGCGAGCCGTCGAGCCGGTCCGCGTGCACCACGTCCAAGCCGTCGACGGGCGCAGCCAGGTTCGACGTGGTGACGAGGACGGTCGCGCCCGCGTCGGCGAGCATGGTCGCGGCCCGCGCGGGTGGCAGCGACGGCTCCACCGGCAGGTACGCACCGCCCGCCTTGAGGACGCCGAACACCGCCGCGACCATCATCGGACCGCGTCGCACCGAGATGCCGACGACCGAGCCGGCTCCCACCCCGAGTTCCCGCAACCGCACGGCGATGCCGTTCGCGGCAGCGTTCAGCTCGGCGTAGGTCGTGGTGCCGGCCCGCCCGCGCACGGCGATCGCGTCCGGCTGTCGGCGCACCTGGTCCTCGAACAGCAGGTGCACCGGGCCGTCGTGCGGGAACTCGGCGGCGGTGTCGTTCCAGCGGTGCACCACCAGGTCCAGTTCGCTGTCCGTGCGACGGTCGGCGGACCACTCGGCGTCGTCCACCAGCCGCTGCAACCCCCGGCGGTAGTCGTCGAAGAGCCCGGTCACCACTGCCTCCGGGAACGCGCTCTCCGCCGCGTCCCAGAAGATCCGCAGCTCGTCGCCCTCGTCGATGGCGATGCAGTCCAGCGCCACGTCCGGCGTGCAGGTCAGCCACGGCCCGGCGGTGACGCCCTCGGGCAGCGGCACGTCCGCCAGCTCCAGCAGCCCGGTGCACACCACGGGGTAGCCGGACTCGACGCCGGACCGGCGGCGGCGCAGCACCGCCTTGCGCAGTTCGGTCAGGCCCGACACGGCGTCCGCCTCGGCGTCCTCGGTCAGCTGCCGGTGGATACGGGCCGCCGCGACCTCCACCGGCGAGCCCGGTTCGGCGCGGGGCACCCAGCTCAGCGCGGTGAGCTCGGCCGGTCGGAACCGTTCGGTCGCGGGCGTCCAGCGCACCAGCGGGACGGCGAAGTCCTCGGTGAAGTGGGCGCTCAACGCATCGGTGAGGACCGCGAGGATCACCGCGTCCAGGCTCACGCCACGGGCACGGGCGTGCTCTCGGCACTGCGCCCACCCGGTGACGGTGCCCGTCAACCTCCTGCGCGGGCCGGTGGTGTCCGGCACCACGGGGCCGGCCGGCAGCTCGGCGAGCCGGTCGCGCCAGTGCTGCCGGGCCGCGGCCACCGACCCCCGCCGTTCGGCGAGGTACTCCGCGTACGGCGCGGACCCGGCGACCGGCCGGTCGGGGTCGGCGTACCGGTGCATCAGCTCGCGCAGCATCAGGTGGATGCTGCGGCCGTCCGCCACCAACAGGTCGAACGCGACGTGGACGGTGGCTTCACCCTCCTCGTCGCGGCTCACCCGCACCTCGCCCTGCGGCAGCCGGCCCAGCGGGTAGGCCCGGCCGACCATGTCCCGCTGCGGCCACCCGGACGACACCGGGATGTGCCAGCGGTCCGGCACGGTGTCGTGGACGACCAACGTCCCGTCGTGGGTGACCACCGTGCGCAGCACCTCGTGGTCCGCGAGCATCCCCAGCCAGGCCTGCTCCAGCCGGGGCGGGTCCAGCTCGGCGACCCGGAACCCGTGCACCACCTGGCACCCGCTCCACGGGCCGACGCCCTCGGTGGAACGCGCCACGAAGTACGCCTGCTGGAGGTCGTTGAGCGGTCGGGCACCGGTCGTCCCGCCCGGCCACAGCCAGCGGAGGGCGTTGACGAACCAGGCGAACACACCGGCCACCACCCCAGGCGGGAACGCGCTCTCCAGGACGTCCCACCGCACGTGCAGCCCACCGTCGCGCTCCCACAGCTGCGCGTCGAGCGTCACGCCGGTGGTCTGGCTCAGCGCGTACCGGCCGTCGGCCCGTCCGCCGCCGACGTCGAGCAGGCTGGTGAACACCACGGGCAACGACGACGGGGCCGGCAGCTTCCTCGCCCGCAACTCGCGCAGCGCCGCGACCCCCGGCACGCCGGCGTGGTCCAGGTCGGCGCGTAGCCGGTCGTGCACGGACCGCGCGGCCTCGGCCAAGGGCATGGCCGTGGTGGGGCGGGCGATGAACACGGAGGTCGACGTGAACGGCCCGACGACGGTGTCCGCCGCACCGGGCAGCCGCAACCTGCTGTTCGTGGTGAGGACGAGGGAGAAGTCCGGGTCGGCACAAGCGCGCTGCAACGCCTCGATGAACACGGTCAACACCAGCGAGGTCGGCGAGACCCCGGCGACGCCGGCGAACGACGTCACGGCCGCCCACTCCTTCGGCGTCAACGAGGCGGTGTGGGGCACGCGGGTGTCGTCGGTGGGTTCGGCGGCGGAGAGTGCCGGACCGGCGGGCATGTCGCGCAGCCGTTCGACCCAGTAGTCCAGGCTCGCGCGGTACCCGTCTCCGGATCGGTGCTCGGCCAGTGCCACCACCAGGTCGCGCACGCCGTACTCGCTCGTCGGCAGCTCGTGGTCGGGGTCCTCGTAGCACGCCCACAGCTGCTCGACCAGCAGCTCCAGGCCCGTGCCGTCGGTGATCAACGCGTCGATGCTCAGGTGTACGACGTTCTTCGTCGCTCCCAGAGTCCACAGTGGAGTGTCGTTCGGCTGGTACACCCTGCGCGAGAGCGTGTTCCGGACCTCGTCGGCATCGTCACCCTGCACGAGCGTCCAGGTCGGGGCCTTCGCGGCGATCTCCTGCTTTCCGTTCGGGGTGATCCTCAGCCGCAACGCGTCGTGGTGGTCGATCAGCCTCGCCCACGCCGCGCGCAGCCGGTCCACGTCCAGGTCCGGGACGTCGAACTCGCGGTAGACGTGGCACCCGGCCGCGTCCGGGCCGAGGCTCTTGCCGAGCAGGTAGGCCTCCTGCAACGGGGTGAGCGGGAACGGCTCGTGCCGCCGGTCCGGCTCGGCGTGCACCGACGGCAGGAGCCCGCCCCCGGTGGTGGCGGCCTGTGCCAGCGCGGCGAGTTCGCGGGCGTTCGCGCAGGTCCGGATCGCGTCCATGGGCAGTTCGACGTCCAGCGCCGTGCCGACCTCCAGCAGCAGCCGCGCGGCGGCCAGCGAGCTGAGCCCCAGCGACGTGAAGGACGTGTCGGGGTCGACGGTGGTACCGGGCGGCAGCACCTCGGCCAGTACGCCGAGGATCGTGCCGGTGGCATCGGTCTGCTCGCCCATGGGCCCCTCGCTCCGACGGCTGACGGTGTCGCCGCACGCTAAGCGGGCGGTTGCGGGCTGTGCTGCTCAACTCTGGGCATGCTCGACGCCGGCCATGCTCAACTCCGGCCATGCTCAACCCCGGGCACGCTCAACCCCGGGCGTGCCCGACTCCGGGCACGCTCGACTCCGGGCACGCTCAACCCCGGGCGTGCCCGACTCGGGGCACGCTCGGCTCCGGGATTGCCCGACGCCGGCCATGCTCAACTCTGGGCAGCAGCCGGGCCGGTCGCGGTCGGACAGTGAGGTGTGTCCGCGAAACCGAAGTCCGCGTGGGTGTTCCCCGGTCAGGGCGCACAGCGCAAGGGGATGGGCGGCGACCTGTTCGACCGCTTCCCCGACCTGTGCGCGGTCGCCGACCGGGTCATCGGTGTGCCGGTGGCCGAGCTGTGCGCCTCGGAGAGCGCGCTCCGGGACACCCGTTACGTGCAGCCCGCCCTGTTCGTGGTGAACGCGCTGAGCTATCTGGCCGTCCACGACGAAGGTCCGCCGGACTTCCTGGCCGGGCACAGCCTCGGCGAGTACAACGCCCTGTTCGCGGCCGGGTGCCTGGACTTCGGGACGGCACTGGCGCTGGTGTGCCGCCGCGGCGACGTGATGGCCCGGACCACGGTCGCCGGCGGCATGGTCGCCGTCCTCGGCCCGGATCTCTCCGTGCTGCCGGGACTGCTGGCCGACGCGGGCCTGACCGACGTGGACATCGCCAACGACAACGCTGACGACCAGGTCGTCCTGGCCGGTCCCGACGACTCGTTGACCACGGCCGCGAAAGCCATCAGGGCCGCCGGCGCGGGCCGGTGCGTGCCGCTGGCGGTCGCGGCTCCGTTCCACTCCCGCTACATGCTCCCGGCCGCGCGGGAGTTCGAGGACGTGCTGGCGGACGTCCGGTTCGCGCCGCCGCGCGTCCCGGTGATCTCGAACGTGACCGCGCGCCCCCACGACCCGGCCCTGATCGGGCACCTGCTGGCGTTGCAGGTGCGCACGCCGGTCCGATGGCGCGAGACCATGCGGTACCTGGTCGACCACGACGTGCGGGAGGTCCGCGAACTGGGGCCCGGCAAGGTGCTGGCAGGCCTCTGGCGTCCCGTACTGGCAGCGGCTCCGCCCGTTCCCGAACGGACGGTCACCCCGGAGAGCCTGGGCAGCGCCGCCTTCCGCGCCGACTACGGCGTGAACCGGGCCTACCTGGCGGGTTCCATGTACCACGGCATCAGCTCCGTCGACCTCGTCGCCCGGATGGGCAAGGCGGGCCTCCTCGGCTTCTTCGGCGCCGGGGGCCTCGGGTTCGACGAGGTGGCGACCGTGCTGCGGGAGCTCACCGCGGACCCCGGTCCGGGCCGGTTCGGCATGAACCTGCTCGCGATGCCGGACAACCCGGCCCTCGAAGCCCGACTCGCCGACCTGTACGTCCGCCACGACGTCCGCTACGTCGAAGCCGCCGGCTACACGGGCATCACCGCACCGCTGGTGCGCTTCCGGTTCGCCGGCGCGTACACCGCACCCGACGGCACGCCCACCGCGACCAGGCACGTGCTGGCCAAGGTGTCCCGGCCCGAGGTCGCCGAGGCGTTCCTGCGCCCACCGCCGCGGGAGGTGCTGGACGAGCTGGTCGCCCGAGGTGGGCTCACCGCCGAGGAGGCCCGCGCGGCGGCACGGCTACCGGTCGCCGGCGACCTCTGCGCCGAAGCCGACTCGGCCGGCCACACCGACGCGCGCAACGCCGTCACCCTGATCCCCGACATGGTGCTGCTGCGCGACCGGTACCCGTACCCGAAGCCGGTCCGGGTGGGCGCGGCGGGTGGACTCGGCACACCGCACGCCATCGCCGCCGCGTTCGTGCTCGGCGCGGACTTCGTCGTCACGGGGTCGATCAACCAGTGCACCCCGGAAGCCGGCACGTCCGACGAGGTCAAGGACATGCTGGCGCAGGCGGGCGTCCAGGACACCGCCTACGCCCCGGCGGGCGACATGTTCGAGTTCGGCTCCCGCGTGCAGGTCCTGCGCCGGGGCACCATGTTCGCCGCCCGCGCCAACCAGCTCCTCCAGGTGTACCAGCGCTACGGCGGCTGGGACGAGGTGCCCGAGCCGACCAGGCGGGGCATCGAGCGCACCACGTTCCGCAAGCCGTTCGACGAGGTGTGGCGCGACACCGAACGGCACTACCGCGACACCGGTCGGGCCGGGCTGGTGGCGGACGCCGACGCCAAGCGCCGCATGGCGTTGGCGTTCCGCTGGTACTTCGCGCACACCACCGGTGCCGCCCTGCGCGGCGATGCGGAGGAGCGGGCGAACTTCCAGGTCCACACCGGACCCGCGATCGGGGCGTTCAACCGCCTCGTGCACGGCACCGAGCTGGCCGACTGGCGGCTGCGGCACGTGGACGTGATCGCCGAGCTGTTGATGCGCCGGGCGGCGGACATCGTCGCGAGCCGACGGAGTGACCAGTAATGAGCAGAACGAGGAACCGGGGCGTGGCTAGCGTGGCCGGGCGCCCGTCGAACCAGACCCAGCGAAGGAGTCCGCGATGACCGCGACATCGAGCCCGCCGTTCGCCCTGCCGACGGCGCAGGACCAGACGTCGCTCGCCCGCGACGCCATCCTGCACTCGGGCAACGCGGGCGTCATCGTCGAGCGGGTCGGCCAGCTGCGCGCCGAGTTCCGCTCCGAAGGACGCCAGTTCGCCCGCGAGCTCTCCGACTACATCAACACGAACTACGCGGGAATCGTCAGCGTGTTCGTGTACGAGGAGACGTTCGGCACCAAGGACCGGCTGCACTGGCTGCTGCACATCAAGTCGTTGCACGCCTACGAGACGCTCATCCGGATGGGCACCCAGGACACCGGGTGGCGGGACATCATCATGAAGCAGCGCATCCCGGCGGAACGCGGTGGCGGCTCGTGGGACCGGCTGTTCCTGGACGGCGCGCTGCACGAGACGGTGCTCATCCCGTCCGCCTTCGGCATGTACGGCACCAGCGAGTCCACTCCGGACGGCGTGAGCACCGACGCCGACGGCCCGGCCACGTTCACCGTGCCGGTCGCGCAGCAGCAGACGGTCGTCCCGGTCGAGCAGCAGCTCCACTCCGCGAACTCCGGCATCGTGATGCACCGCGTCGGCGAGCTGAAGTACGAGTTCCGCGCCGAGGGGCGGGCGTTCTCCCGCGCGCTGTGCGAGAGCTGGAACAAGGCCCTCGCCGGGCACGCCACGATCTTCCTGTACGAGGAGGCGTTCGGCCAGTCCGACCGCATCCACCACTTCATCCACCTCAAGTCGCTGAGCTCCTACTACACGCTGATGGGCGTGCGGGCGATGAGCGACCCGGAAACCCGCGAGGTCTTCACCAAGCAGTGGATCCCGGACGAGAAGGGCGGCGGCGGCTGGGACCGCATGTTCGTCCAGGGCAGCCTGGCCGACATGGCCCTCACGCCGCAGCACTGGGGCATGTACGCCACCAAGACGGGGGACTGAGGCATGGCCGTCACCGAGTGCCTGCACACCGCGTTCGCGAAACGGGCCGCCGAGGTCCCCGACCGGGTCGCGGTGAGTTGCGGGTCGGAACACGTCACCTACGGCGAACTGGACGTCCGGGCCACCGCGCTGTCCACCCGGCTGCGCCGGTGCGGGGTGTCCAGGGGGGTGCGCGTCGGTGTCGTCGTCGACCGGTCGGCGGACCTGGTCGTCGCGATCCTCGCCGTGCTCAAGGCCGGCGGCGCGTACGTGCCGGTCGACCCCGACCACCCGGCCAAGCGGATCACGGACGTGCTGACCGACAGCGGGGTGCCGCTGACCGTGGCGGTGACCCGCACCGCCGACGCGTTCGCCGAGTGGTCCGGGCCGGTGCTGTGGGCCGACGCCGACGAGGACGGCGATCCGGTGGTGAACGGCGGCCCGACCGCCACTTCCCGACCCGGCGATCCGGCCTACGTCATCTACACCTCCGGTTCGACCGGCACGCCCAAGGGGGTCGAGGTCGAGCACCGGAGCGCGGTGGCGCTGCTCCGGGAGTCGGGCAGGCTGTTCGAGTTCGACGACCTGGACGTGTGGACGCTGTTCCACTCCGCCGGCTTCGACTTCTCGGTGTGGGAGCTGTGGGGCGCGCTGCTGTTCGGCGGCCGGCTGGTGGTCGTGCCCGCCGACGTGACGCGCAGGCCGGCGCTGTTCCTGGAGCTGCTGCGCCGGGAACGGGTCACCGTGCTCAACCAGACGCCGTCCGCGTTCCGCCAGTTGATCGCCGCGGACCTGGCGGCACCCGCCCCGGTCGAACTCGCGCTGCGCCTGGTGGTGTTCGGCGGCGAACGGCTGGACGTGCCGGTGCTCGCCCCGTGGTTCGCCCGGCGCGGCGACGAGTCGCCCCGGCTGGTCAACATGTACGGCATCACCGAGATCACGGTGCACGGCACGTACCGCCGGATCACCGCCGCGGACCTGGAGAACCCGTCGGTCAGCCCGATCGGCCGGGCACTGCCCGGTGTGCGGGTGGAGGTCCGGGACGAGGCCGGACGACCCGTTCCGGACGGTGAACCCGGTGAGCTGTACGTCGCCGGCACGGGAGTGGCGCGCGGCTACCTCGACCGCCCCGAGCTGACCGCCGAGCGGTTCGTCGAGATCGACGGCGAGCGGTGGTACCGGTCCGGCGACCGCGCCGCGGTGCGCGACGGCGAGCTGGTCTACCTGGGCCGCATCGACCGCCAGCTCAAGGTGCGCGGCTACCGGGTCGAGCCCGGCGAGGTGGAGACCCGGCTGCTGGCGCACCCCGCCGTCGGTACCGCCGTGGTGACCGCCCAGGACTTCGGCGAGGGCGACGTGCGGCTGGTGGCCTACGTCGCGCCGCCGCCCGGCCGGGACGTCGCCGAGGTGACCGAGGCGCTGCTCGCCGAGGCGGTCGCCGACCTGCCCGGGTACCTGCGCCCGTCGGCCTTCCACGTGGTGGCCGACGTGCCGATGACCGCGCAGGGCAAGGCGGACCTCGACGCGCTGCGCGAGCTGACCTCCGCGCCCGCGCCGGGCGCGGGCCCCACCGACGGGTCCGCGCTGCTCGCGGTCAAGGCGATCGCGGACGAGGTGCTGCGCCGGGACGTCCCGGTGGACGGCGACCTGTTCGACTTCGGCGCCACGTCGCTGGCGCTGACCCGGATCATCGCGATGGTCAACGACCGCTTCGGCTGCGCCCTGACCGGTGGCGAGCTGGACGAACCCACGATCACCTGCCTCGCCGACGTGGCCGGGGCCATGCGCCGGGACGGTGCCCTTCAGGAAGTAGGAGGCTGACATGGACGACTTCTCGCTCAGTGCGCAGGAGCTGGCCGACTTCCACCGGAACGGGTACTTCGGTCCGTTCACGGTGTACGAGGTCGACGAGATGAAAGCCCGGTGGCGCCGGGAACGCCTGCGGCTGCTGGACCGCACGCACGCGGTCTACCAGGACGAGGCGGCCGAGTCCGGCAACACCAACATCTCCAACTACGACCGGCACCTGGACAACGGGTTCCTGGCCGACCACATCTGCCACCCGCGGGTCGTGGACCGGGTCGCGAGCGTGCTCGGGCCGAACGTGCAGTGCTGGCGCTCGGAGTTCTTCCCGAAGTACCCCGGCGACGAGGGCACCGACTGGCACCAGGCCGACACGTTCGCCAACGCCTCGGGCAAGCCGCAGATCCTGTGGCCCGGCGACGCCGAGGACTTCGGCGGCACGCTGACCGTGTGGACCGCGTTCACCGAGGCGAACGAGGAGACCGGGTGCCTCCAGTTCATCCCGGGCACCCACCAGACGATGTTCTACGACGAGACCAAGAAGATGCACTACGACCCGGACAACATCAACTCGAAGGAGAAGGACGGCGTCCGGCGCGGCTTCTTCGGCTACGACTACCGCGAGCTCCAGGTCGACCCGGACTGGAAGCCGGACGAGTCCAAGGCCGTGTCCATGGTGATGCGCCCCGGCCAGGCGATCATGTTCTGGTCGACGCTGATGCACGCGTCGCTGCCGCACGCCGGCCGCACCGAGGAGATGCGGCTCGGCTTCGCCGGCCGGTACGTGCCCACGTCGGTCGACGTCTACCCGGACACCGAGGTCATCGAGGAGTACGGCGGCACGGTGTCGCTGGAGCGGTGGGGTTCCGTGCTGGTCTGCGGGGACAACGACAACCCGGCCAACCGGATGGCCACCGAGACCACGCTCGGCCACCCGTTCACCCGCCGGGTCCGTCCGGGGGCGGGGGTGTCGGGGGCGTGACGGTCTTCGACGCGGTCAAGGACAGCCTGATCGAGGTCGTGCCGGAGGTCGACCCCGAGCAGGTCACCGCGGGCCGTTCGCTGGCCGACCTGGGCTGCACCAGCATCGACCGCGCCGAGGTGGTGACCCTGGCGATGGAGCGGTTGGGGATCGTGGTGCCGATCGGCGAGTTCCGCGACGTCAACAACATCGACGCGATCGTCGACCTGCTCCGGAAGCACGTGTGAGCCGGGCGGCGGTGGTCGGCACCGGGATCGTCTGCTCGATCGGCGCGGACGTCCCGTCGTTCACCGCCGCCCTGCGCGCGGGGCGCAGCGGGATCGTCGCCGACGAGGACGGGCTGGGTGCGCCGATCAGCGGGTGGTCCTTCCCGGACGCGCTCGACGAAGGACCGTTGCGCGCCAGGGCGTTGCGCTCGGCGAGGCGCGCCCCGCCGCCGGTCCAGGCCGCTGTCGCCGCGGCCTTGCAGGCGTGGACGGCGGCACGGTTGTCGGAGGCCCCGGTGCCCGGCGAGCGGATCGGCGTGGTGGTGGCCGGTCACAACCTGACCGCCCGGTACGCGTACGACCTGGGAAGGTCCTTCGTGGACAACCCGGCGTACCTGCCCGCTCGTTTCGCCTTGCACGCCTGGGACACCGATCACGTCGGCACCCTCAGCGAGGTGTTCGCGGCGACCGGCGAGGGGTTCACCGTGGGCGGCGCGTCGGCCAGCGGCAACGTCGGGATCGTGCACGCGACCCGGCTGGTGGCGTCCGGCGCGGTCGACTGCTGCGTCCTGGTGGGTGCGCTGACCGAGATGACCCCGTTGCACCGCAAGGGTTTCGCGGTTCTCGGTGCGCTGGCCGAAGCGGACGGCGACCCCGCTGCCGCGTGCCGGCCGTTCGACCGGGACCGGCGGGGCTTCGTGCCCGGAGAGGCCGCCGCCGCGCTGGTGCTGGAGTCTCCGGAGTCGGTTGCCCGGCGTGGCGCGGAAGTCCTCGCGACCGTGGAGGGCTGCGCGCTCGGGCTGGACGGCAACCGGCTCGCCGATCCCAGCGCGGCGGGAGAGGCGAGGGTGATGGGCCGCGCGCTGCGGGCGGCCGGGGTCGAGCCGGACGGGATCGACTACGTCAACGCGCACGGCACCGCTTCCCGGCTCGGCGACGAGACCGAAGTCGCCGCGCTGCACGCGGTCTTCGGGCCGGCGCGGCCGTGGGTGAACTCGACCAAGGGCCTGACCGGGCACTGCCTCGGCGCGGCCGGGGTGGTGGAAGCGGTCGCCACCGTCGCCCAGCTGACCGGTGGCTTCGCGCACCCCAACGTGAACCTGGACCGGCCGGTCGACGACCGCACCCGGTTCGTCGGCGCGGTCGCGCAGCCCGCCGGGCTGCGTCGCGCGCTGTCCAACGGCTTCGGCTTCGGCGGCATCAACTCCGCCGTCGTCTTCGCTCGTGCCGTCGATGGAGGGTGAGGGAACATGTACGACGTCATCGTGGTCGGCGCGCGCTGCGGCGGAGCCCCGACCGCACTGCGGTTCGCCCGGCAGGGCTACCGGGTCCTGCTGCTGGACCGGGGGAAGTTCCCGGCCGACAAGCTCTCCACGCTCTACATCCAGCAGCCCGGTGTCGCGCGGCTGGCCGCGTGGGGCGTGCTGGACGCGGTGAAGGCCAGCGGCTGCCCGCCCCTGGACCACGTGGTCTACGAACTGGGCGACGTCCGGGTGGAGGGCTGCGCCAGCGGTGTCGACGGCATCCGCGAGGCCTACGCGCCGCGCCGGTCCGTGCTGGACCCGATCCTGGTCGACGCGGCGGTCGCGGCGGGCGCGGAGTTCCGCGACGACTGCCGGGTGCTGGACCTGCTGTGGAACGACGAACGGGTGGTCGGTGTGCGGTGCGGTGGACCGGACGGACCGGTCGACGAGCACGCCGCGCTGGTCGTCGGCGCGGACGGGATGCGGTCGACGGTGGCCGAACTGGTCGGCGCGCCGAAGACCGTCGAGCACCCGCCGCTCACGTGCGCCTACTACACGATCTGGCACGGACCCAGGACGCACTTCGAGATGTACGAGGGCGACACGGGCTGGGTCTCGGCGGTGCCGACCAACGACGACGCGGTCCTCATCGCCGCGTACCACCCGCAGCAGCGGTTCGAAGAGGTCCGCCACAACGCGTTCGACTCCTACCTGGCGAACGTCCGGACCAACGCGCCCAAGCTCTACGCGCAGATCGAGGACGCCGAACAGGTCGGCAGGCTGAACGGCACCGGCGACCAGCAGAACTACTTCCGCCGCGCCCACGGTCCCGGCTGGGCACTGGTCGGGGACGCGGGCCACCACAAGGACTCCCTGACCGCGCGCGGCATCACGGACGCCTTCATGCAGGCGGACCTGCTCGCGGACACCGTGGGCGACGCGCTGCCCGACCCGGTGCGGCTGGACGCCGCCCTGGCCGAGTTCGAGCGCGCGCGCGACGCCCGGCTGACGGAGAACTACCACGCGACTCTGCTGGTGGCGCAGGCGGAAGCGCGCGACAAGCGGCGGGCGTTGCTGCGTGCGGTCGGCACCAGCCCCGAGTTGACCACCCGGTACTTCGACGCGGTGGCGGGCATCGTGGGGCTGCGCGAGCTGTACACGCCGGAGCTGATGGCGTTGATGGCGAGCCCGGCTGCCACCGGTTGATCCCTTTTGAGCGGTGGTCCGGACGCCGCTGGGCGATCGTCTTCCCGAAGTCACCGCTCCACGTGACCGGCATCTTGGAGGAACAGTGGCGCAGGAATTCGATCGTCGTTCGGTGTTCAGGCTCGGGCTCCTCGCGGGCGTGACCGCGGTCGGCGCGCCCGTGCTGTCCTCCTGCGGCGGCGGGGGCACGTCCACCGGCGCGGGGCAGTCCGGCGGGGCCGGCAAACCGCTGGCCACGCTCAAGGTGGGCGCGCCGCACCAGGTGACCGACAGCGAGCCGGGCAACCCGCTCACGTCCAGCATCGGTGCGACGCTGCTCGTCCTGCGCCACGTCTACGACTCGCTGATGGTGCTGGACAACGGCGAGTACCGGTACCAGCTCGCCGAGTCGGTGGAGCCCAACGCGGACGCCACGGCGTGGACGATCCGGTTGCGCGAGGGGGTGACCTTCCACGACGGCAAGCCGCTCAAGGCCGCCGACGTCGTGCACAGCCTGCGCACCGTGGGCAGCAAGCCCAGCAACCGCGCGTCGGTCTACGGCGTGGTGGACCTGGCGAACATGTCGGCGGTGGACGACCGGACGGTCAAGGTGCCGCTGCTGGTGCCGCGCGGCGACTTCAAGGAGTCGGTGCTGGTCGTCTTCTCACCGGTCTTCCCGGACGGCCTCGCGCAGTTCGCGAAGCCGATCGGGTCCGGTCCCTACAAGATGGTGGGGCGCAACGGAACCACCACCACACTGGTCGCCAACGAGCAGTACTGGGGCGGCAAGCCGACCGTGGGCGAGTTGCAGGTCGTCGGCATCCTCGACGCGGCTGCCCGGCTGTCCGCGCTCAAAGCGGGCCAGGTGGACTACGCGATCAGCGTCAGCGCGACCGGTGCGAAGACCGAGGCGGGCAGCGCCGACATCGAGATCCGGCGGGGCGGCGCGGCCAACTCCAACGCGCTGTCGTTCGCGATGAACCAGCAGCTGGCGCCGTTCGACAACCCGAAGGTGCGCAAGGCGGTCCGACTGGCGGTGGACCGGCAGGCGTTGGTGGACAACGCGTTGCTGGGGCTGGGATCACCGGCGGACGACGTGGTCGGCAAGACGCTGCCAGGCTACGCCGACCTGCCCGCCCGCGGCCGGGACCTCGACCAGGCGCGACGACTGTTCGCCGAGGCGGGTGTCACCAAGCTGACGCTGCGCACCGGCGAGATCGTGCCGGGCATGCTCAACGCCAGCAAGCTGCTCGCCCAGCAGTTGGCCGAGGCAGGCGTCGAGCTGACGCTCCAGGAGTCGGCTCCCGACGCGTACTACGCCGACCTCACGACGTTGACCAAGCACCCGTTCCAGGCGTTCTACTACGTCAACCGACCCGCGTCCGTGCACCTGGCCGCCGTGACCAACGCCAAGGCGCCGTTCAACGTCACCGGCCCGCCGGCCGGCTACCAGACCCGGTTGGCCGCCGCGCAGGCGATGGCCGACGACAAGGCGCGCGAACAGGCTTTCCGCGCGTTGCAGAAGGAGTTCTACGACGAGGGCGGCGACGTCGTGTGGGGCTTCCAAGAGCAGTTGGACGCGGCGCGCAAGGGCATCGGCGGGGTGCGGGTCGTGCAGTCGGTGCAGTTGTTCGACCAGGCCACCGGCCCGGCGTGACCGCGCTGAAGTTCCTCGCCCGCAGGGTGGCGGCCACCGCGGCGACGCTGTTCGCCGTCGCGGTGGTCCTGTTCGCGGCCTCGGAGGTGCTGCCGGGTGACGCCGCCACCGCTTCGCTCGACCCGGACGCCACCCTGGAGGACGTCGCCCGGGAGCGGGCCGCCCTGGGGCTGGACCGCCCGTGGCCGGTGCGGTTCGCGGAGTGGGCGTTCGCCGCGCTGCGGCTCGACCTGGGCACCAGCGCGGTGTCCCGGCAGCCGGTGGTGGAGATCGTCGCCGAACCGTTGGGCGCCACCGCGTTGCTGGTCGGTGTCACGGCCGCGGTGACCGTGCCGCTGGCGATGGCCGTCGGCTTGATCTCGGGGCTGCGCCGAGGTGGCCGGGCCGACCGGGCGCTGTCGGCGTTCTCCGTGGTGGCGGTGTCCATCCCGCAGTTCGTCACGGCGGGGCTGCTGGTGCTGGTGTTCGCCGACCTGGTGCCGGTGCTGCCCGCGATCTCGTTGCCGCCGCTGGGCGGAACCCCGTTGGACCGGCCGGAAGTCCTCGTGCTGCCGGTGGCGGCGTTGACGCTGTTCGGCGCTTCGTGGGCCGGCCGGATCGTGCGGGCGGCGGTGATCGACGCCGACGGGATGCCGCACGTGGAGGCCGCCCGCCTGGCCGGTCTGCCGGAGCGGGTGGTCGTGTTCCGCCACCTGCTGCCCGCCGCCCTCCCGCCGTGCGCGCACACCTTCGCGTGGCTGCTGAGCGGTCTGTTCGGCGGCACGGCGGTGGTGGAGATCGTCTTCAACTACCCGGGCCTCTCGCAGACCCTGGTCGCGGCCGTCCGCAAGCACGACACGGCGGTGCTCGAAGGGGTGGGGCTGCTGCTCGCGGCGATCATCCTGGTGTCGTTCGTCCTGGCCGACCTGCTCGTGATGGCGGTCGACCCGCGCCTGCGGGCGGCGGCCCGATGAGCGTGCCGGTGCGGGTGCCGGAGGTCCGCGCCCGCTCGTCGCTCCGGCGGGTCCTCACGGGTCTGGCGGCGGCGGTGGTGGCCGTGGTGCTCGGCGTCGCGGTGTTCGGCCCCGCGCTCGCCGCCGATCCGGAGCTGATCGTCGGCCTGCCCTACACCGGCCCCTCGGCCGCGAACCCGCTGGGCACCGACCACTCCGGGCGCGACGTGCTCGACCGGGTGCTGGCGGGCGGGCAGCCCCTGCTGCTGGTGCCGATCGTCGCCACCGTGCTGGCGACGCTGCTCGGGCTCGTGCTCGGCGCGGTCGGCGGCTACTTCGGCGGGGTGGCCGACGCCGTGGTGTCCCGGCTGGACAACCTCCTGCTCGGCCTGCCGCCGGTACTGGTCCTGCTGGTGCTGCTGCACGGTTGGGGTTACGGCGCGGCGACCATGACCGTGGTGGTGGTCCTGACGGGCACGCCGTTCGTGTCGCGAGTGACGAGAGCGGAGACCATGCGCGCGGTGGAGGACGGCTACGTCGTCGCCGCCTACGCCACCGGCGATTCGCACCTGTCGGTGATCGTCCGGGAGATCCTGCCGAACATCGTCCGTCCCGTGCTGGCCGACTTCGGCACCCGGCTGGCGATCGCGGTGACGCTGACCGCTGCGGCGGGGTTCCTCGGCTTCGGCTCCAGCGGACCGAACTGGGGTGCCATGATCAGCCAGAACGTCGAAGGCATCCGGCTCACGCCGTGGGGCGTGGCGGTGCCCGCCGTGCTGCTCGGCGTGCTGACCGTCGCCGCGAACCTCGGCTTGGACCGCGTCGTGGGCCGGGTGCTGCGGTGATCGCGATCGAGGGGCTGCGGATCGAGGACGCGTCCGGCGCGGCGGTGCTGGCGGACCTGACGCTGTCGGTCGCCGAGGGCGAGCGCGTGGGCGTCGTGGGGGAGTCCGGCGCGGGCAAGACCACGTTGGGCCTCGCGCTGGTCGGCGCGGTGCGTCCGGGGCTCCGGGTGGTGCGCGGACAGGTGCGGGTGGCCGGGCAGGACGTGCTGAGGGCGTCTCCTGCCGACATCCGGCGACTGCGCCGGCGCGTCCTGGCCTACCTGCCGCAGGACCCGCCGTCCGCGTTGACCCCGACCTTGAGGGTGGAACGGCAGATCACCGAACTGTCCGCGGACCGGTCGGACGCCGCCGTGGCACGGACCCTGACCGAGGTGGGGCTGCCGGGCGATCGGCCGTTCCGCCGCCGGTACCCGCACCAGCTGTCCGGCGGCCAGCAGCAGCGCCTGGCGCTGGCCAGGCTGATGGCCGGCGACCCGCGCGGCCTCATCCTGGACGAGCCCACCACCGGCCTGGACGGACCGATGCGCCGACTGGTGCTCGACCAGCTCGAACACCTGGCTGCGCACCGAGGCCTCGCCCTGGTGTTCATCACGCACGACCTCGACGCGGCGGCCCGGATGACCGATCGTCTCGTAGTGCTGCGCGGAGGCGTGGTCGTGGAGCACGGACCGACCGACCAGGTCCTGCGCGCGCCGTCGGCGCCCTACACGCGGGAACTGCTCGCCGCCGCACCGGACCTGCGGGTCGAGCTGGACCGGCGCACGACGAAGCCGGTCGGCCGGGTCGCGCTGGAGGTGTCGGGGCTGACCGCGTCCCGTGGCGGGCGGGTCGTGCTGGACGACGTGTCGCTGCGGCTGCACGAGGGCGAATCCCTCGCGCTGCTGGGGACTTCGGGCTGCGGCAAGACGACTCTGGCGCGGTGCGTGACCGGCGTCCTGCGGCCGGACTCCGGTCGCGTGTCGCTGTTCGGCGAGGCTCTGGAACCCGGCCTGCGGTGTCGACCCGTCGACCAGCGCCGCCGCGTGCAACTGATCCCGCAGGACTCCACCGGCTCCCTGAACCCGCGCCGCCCGGTCGGCGGGGCGATCGCGCGGGTGGCCCGCATCGCGCGGCGGATGACCCCTGATCAGGCCCGCGCCGAGGCGCATCGGCTGCTGGGCCTGGTCGGGTTGCCCGAAGAACTGGCCACCCGCCTCCCGCGCGAACTGTCCGGCGGGCAGCGCCAGCGCGTCGCGATCGCCCGCGCCCTGGCCGCCGGGGCGGACGTGCTGCTGTGCGACGAGATCACGTCCAGTCTGGACGTCCGGGTGGCGGCGTCGGTGCTGGCGCTGTTGGACCGCCTGCGGCGCGAGCTGGACCTGGCGGTGCTGGTGATCACCCACGACCTGGCGGTGATCGCGCGCAACGCGGACCGGGTCGTGGTGCTGAGCGAGGGGAAGGTGGTGGAGGAGGGGAGCGTGGCGGAGGTGCTCGGCCGTCCGGAACACCCCACGACCCGGACCCTGGTGGACGCGGGTGCGCAGCGGGCGTGAACCCGGCCGGTTCCGGTGGCGCGGGCGCCTGTGCCTGTGCCTGTGGTGAGGTCGCCGGTCAACGGTGGTGCTCGGCGCCTTCGGGATCGGCCCCCACGACGCGGTGGAGGTTCTCGATCGCGGAGGTCGTGTCCGGGGTCTCCGGGGTGCCGCCGAGGATCCGGGTCACCCGGTTCATGGCGTCGGTGATGGCGCGGGCCTCGTCGGGGCTGAGGTGGCGGGCGAAGTGTTCGCGGATGGCCTCGAGGAACGTCGTGGTGGAGTTCCGCAGGACGGCGCGGCCGTGGTCGGTGAGCACGGCGTAGGTGATGCGGAGGTTGTCCGGGTCGCCGCGCCGCTCGACCAGGCCCTGCTTGGCCATGGCGGTGACGACCTGGCTGATCCCGCTGCGCGACACGAACACCTGCCGGGCCAGTTCGTTCATGGTCAGCCGGTTGTCGTCCGCCGCGCCGAGCCGGGAGAGGACCTCGCCCCAGGTCAGCGAGAGCCCGGCGCGGTCCCGCATGACGTTCTCGATCCGGCGCGCCGCCAGCGACTGCGCCTTCCAGGTCGCCATCCAGGCGAAGAACCCGTCGTCGACCAGTTCGGCGATCTCGCCCGTGATCCGCCTGTCGTCCTGCGCCATGGCGTCGAGTCTACCGGAAACGGTTCGACCTGAACGGTGAAGCTCTGTACTGTTTAGCTCTACACGATCTGAGGGGAGGGGCGCCGTGCCGGAAGGGGACGAGGTGCCGGGGGAGCGGATACCGCGCCGGCTGTGGTGGGCGTTGACCGCGATGCTGGCCGCCGCCGCGATGGACCTGATCGACACCACGATCGTCAACGTCGCGCTGCCCGAGATCCGCGCGGATCTCGGCGCGAGCACCGCTCAGGTCGAGTGGTCCGTCGCGGCGTACGCGCTGACGTTCGGCATCGGGCTGATCACCGGTGCCCGCATGGGCGACCGCTACGGACGGCGTCCGGTGTTCCTCGCCGGCGTGGCGGGGTTCCTGCTCGCGTCGCTGGCCTGCGGTCTCGCACCGGGCCCCGGAGTGCTGATCGCCGCGCGGGTGGCGCAGGGCGCAGCGGCGGCGGTCATGATCCCGCAGATCCTGACCGTCATCCAGGTCGCGGTGCCGGTCGGGCAGCGGTCGAAGGCGTTCGCCGCGTACGGGGCCACCGCCGCGATCGGCACCGTGTCCGGGCCGCTGCTCGGGGGAGTCCTGGTCACGGCGGACCTGTTCGGGCTCGGGTGGCGGTCGATCTTCCTGATCAACGTCCCGATCGGCCTGGCCGCGCTCGCGGTGGCGGCTGTCACGCTGCCCGACTCCCGGGCCCCTCGCGCCGATCGGCCGGACCCGACCGGGATGGCGTTGCTCACCGCCGGTCTGCTGCTGCTGCTCTACCCGCTGGTGCAGGGTCCGCAGCAGGACTGGCCCTGGTGGGCGGTCCTGGCCTTGGCCGCCGCGATGCCCGTGTTCGGGTTGTTCGTCGCACACCAGCGCCACCGCGAACGCCGCAGCGCCTCCCCGCTGGTGCCGTTGAGCCTGTTCGCCCACCGTGGTTTCACCGGCGGCGTGTGCGCGCAGGTCGCGCTGTACGCCGGAGTCACCGGCTTCTTCTTCGTGCTGGCCATCGCGTTGCAGTCGGGACAGGGGTACACCGCGTTGCGCACCGGGCTGACGTTCGTGGCGTGGTCGGCCGGCATCGCCGTCGCGTCCGGAGCCGCCGGCGCACTCGCGTCGTTCCCGGGTCGCCGACGCGCCATCGCCGGTGCGCTCGTCATGGCCCTGGGCGTGAGCGGACTGGTGCTCGCGGTGAGCCTGTCCGGTCCCGCGATCGGCCCGTGGGCGCTCGTTCCCGGGTTGTTCGTCGCCGGAGTGGGCATGGGGCTCGTCGCGCCCACCCTCGTGGACGTCTCGCTCCGGGACGTCGACACCGCCCACGCCGGTTCCGCTTCCGGGGTGGTCAGCACGGCCGGGCAACTCGGGGGCGCCTTCGGGGTCGCCGGGCTGGGCGCGGCCTTCTTCGGCACCCTCGGCGCCGCCGGGAGCGGCGACCACACCAACGCGCTCGTCACCGTCCTCTACTGCGAGGTCGCGGTGTTCGTCCTCGCCGCCGCGCTCATGTTCCTCCTGCCGAAACCCGGCGCCGCTCCCGTACCGTGAGCCCCGGTCTTCCGCGGTGCGTGATCATCGGTGTCATGGACAATCGGCGGCGCGTGCTCATCGTGGCCTACGACGACGCGCAGATCCTCGACATCGCCTGCCCCAGCGGGGCCCTGGACATCGCCAACCGGTACGGCGCGACCCCTCCCTACACGATCGAGCTGGGCACCCTCGGCCGTCGGGCGGCCCGCAGTTCGGCCGGGATCGCGCTCGGCGCCGGACGCGGGCTGGAGGAGGTGACCGGACGGCTGGACACGGTGATCGTCGTGGGCGGTGTCGGGTACGAGAAGGCGGCGGCGGACGCGCGGTTGCTGGCGCAGGTGCGGCGGCTGGCGGAACGGAGCCGGCGCATCGCCTCGGTCTGCACCGGCACCTACGTGCTCGCCGCCGCGGGGCTGCTGGACGACCGGCGGGTGACCACGCACTGGGGGTACGGCGAGCAGTTGGCCGCCCGCCACCCCAGAGTCGCCGTGGACGTGGGTCCGCTCTACATCCGTGACGGCGACGTCTACACCGCCGCCGGCGTCACCAGCGCGCTCGACCTGACGCTGTCCCTGATCGAGGACGACCACGGACCGACGCTGGCGCGTGCGGTGGCCCGCGAGCTGGTGTCGTACCTGCACCGGCCCGCCGACCAGGCCCAGATCAGCATGTTCCTGGCCGCCCCACCGCCGGGTGACCGGCTGGTCGGCGACCTCGCCGGCCACATCGCCGGGAACCTGGCCGAGGACCTGACGCCGGCGGCGCTGGCGGCCCGCGCGGGGGTGAGCACCCGCCACCTGACGCGCCTGTTCACCGCACACCTCGGGACGACCCCGGCACGTGCCGTCCGGGCGGCGCGCACCGAAGCGGCGGTGCACCTCGTGCGCTCCAGCGAACTGTCGCTGGAGACGATCGCCCGCCGCTGCGGGTTCCGGTCGGCGCAGACGCTCCGGCAGGCGTTCCTGGACCACTACGGGGTCGGCGGGGACACGATCCGCAGGATGCCGGACATGCCGCGCCCGCGAACCCCTTCCGGCCACGAGACTTCGGCGCCATGACGCATTCGACGACACGCCGGGCGATGCTCCGGGGATCCGTGGCCACCGCCGTCCTCGCCACCGCCGGCACGGCCGCCGCGGGGACCGCGCACGCCGAGCGGCAGGGGAGCGGTCCGAACATCGGCATCCTGCTGTACGACGGCTACAGCCTGCTGGACCCCACCGGCCCGGCGGAGGTGCTGTCCCGGCTGCCCGGCGCGAAGGTCACCATGATCGCCGAACGGCGAGGCCCGGTCCGCACGGACACCGGGGACGTGGCGGTCGTGGCCGACCGGTCGATCGACGAGGTCGGCGCCCTGGACGTGCTCCTCGTCCCCGGCGCGGGCAACCGGGGCACGATCGCGGCCATGGGCAACCAGGTGCTGCTGGACTGGATCCGCCGCATCCACCGGCACAGCAGGTGGACGACGTCGGTGTGCACCGGATCGCTGGTCCTCGCCTCGGCGGGCCTGCTGGACGGCCGGGAGGCCACGACCTACTGGGCCTCCGCCGACTACCTGGAGTCCCGGTTCGACGTGACCTACCGGCCCGAGCGCTACGTGCGCTCCGGGAAGATCATCACCGCGGCCGGGGTGTCGGCCGGCGTGGACATGGCTCTGCACCTGGCTTCGCTGATCGCCGGGGACACCGTGGCGAAGGCGATCCAACTGGCCGTCGAGTACGACCCGCAGCCGCCGTTCGACTCGGGCAACGCCGCGCACGCCGATCCCCGGCTCAAGGAACTGGCGCTGCGGCTGCTCGCCGAATCCCAGGTGTGACGGGGGTTCGCGGCCCCGGTACCGCTCCTGCGACGGGTCAACGCCCCTGTTCCGCCTGTGGTGCGCCCTGCGCGGTCCACCAGGAGGTCTCCTTGTTCGCACCCTGCCGGCTGAAGCTGAAGTGGATGTGGTCCCGGTGGCACGCGGTCGGGTCGCCGCTGTCGCCCGAACAGTTGTTGTACTGGGTCCAGCGCGGGTCCGTGGCCGACCAGATCTGGTTGTTCCAGATGATGTACATGATCCCCAGCCGGCGCACCAGAGCGTGCGCGTTGCCGTGCCGGTCGGTGGCCATCAGCCAGTTCAGCACGTCGTCCGCCTGCGCCTGTTCGGTCGCGTCGGTGACGTTGAAGGCGTAGTCGAGCGCGCGGCCTTCCTTGTGCTCGCTCGTCGCCCCCTGGTCGCAGGCGCGGCTGATCCCCCAGTGGCGGTTGCCGTAGGTGGCGGCCAGGAGGTCCTTGAACTCCACCACACCGGGTTTGTCCGTGGGGTCGCAGGTGTTCTGCGGGTCGTGCGGCGCGTACCCGTCGATCTCCGCCCCGAAGTCCGGCGTCGGAGGCGCGGCCGATGCGGTCGGCACGGCCACGCACAAGGCGGTCGACAACACCAGACCCGTCGCCACCGCCGCCGCGCGGAACCCGAATGCGTGTCGATTGACCATGTTCGCTCCTCCGATGCGCTCGCCCGTTCGCTTCCGCCGGTACGTCGTATTCGGAGTAACCCGTTGTAGGGCGGGCAGACCTGGCCGTGCGTATGTCACCCGATCGGGAATGACGGTGCCGACCGCCGCGGACCGCGCGGTCCGGCGTCGGTCAGGCGGCTGTGCCGGGTTCGGCCCGGTCGTCGCGGGATGGCAGCACTTCCACGATGTTCGCCGTGTCCAGCACGACCGTGGAGTGGTCGGGCCGCAGCACGGGCACCCAGTTTCGGTGCGTCTCCGGGTCGACCACGTGCGGCCCGGTGATCAGGCCGTGCGCGAACACCACCGGATCGAGGACGTTGGGGTTCAGGTAGGTGACGATCGCACCACGACGGGGCTGGGATGGGTGAGTCATGGCAGCGTCCCTTCGGGAGTTGACGCCGGCCTTCCCCTCGGCCGGCACCCGGTGCCAAGCGGCGACCGTTCGACGTCCCGGTCGAATACCCGTGCGCCACCGCCATAACCTCTCGCCGGCCGGGCGTACACCGATTTCGGTCCCTGTTCACACGGTCGGGAGCAGCGCGCGCACCCGGTCGGGGCTCCACTCCACCAGCAGCAGGGTGGCGTCGTCCTGGAGCCGACCGCGCTGGTGCTGGAGCACGGCCCGGGTGATGCGGCGCAGCGTCTCGGGCGCGGGCAGGCCGGCGGCCTCGTGGCGTTCGGTGAGTTCGACCAGGCGGTCGTGCCCGAAGGGCTCCCCGTCCAGGCTGCGGGCCTCGGTGATGCCGTCGCTGTGGAGCAGCACCCGGTCGCCAGGGCGGAGCTGCCCGGTCACCGTGCGCGGTTCGGACGGGACGAGGTGGCCCAGGCCGAGCGGGGGGCGCACCGGGCCGTCGGGCAGGCCGACCACCTTCCCGTCGCGGAACAGCAGCGGCGGCGGGTGACCGGCGTTGACGTACTCCAGCCGGCCGGTGGCCAGGTCCAGCCGGGCGAGGACGGCGGTGGCGAAGCGCACCCGGCCGGACGGGTTCTGGGCGAGGATGTGCCGGTCGGCCAGCGCGGCGGCTTCGACCAGGCCCAGGCCGGTGCGGCGGGCGTTGCGGGTGGCGGCCAGGGCGATGGTGGTGGTCAGGCCGGCGTTCATGTCGTGGCCCATGGCGTCGAAGATGGCCAGGTGCGCACGGTCGGCGTCCACCGCGTAGTCGTAGCCGTCGCCGCCGACCTGGTCGTACGGTTCCAGCGAGGCGGTGACCACGAGCCGGTCGCAGGCGAAGGTCTGCGGCGGGAGCAGCTGCCACAGCAGTTCGGCCGCCACGGTCAGCGGCCTGGTGCGGCGCACGACGTGGAACAGGTCGCTGTAGTGCAGTTTCGACTGCACCAGGTGCCCGATCAGGCCGGACAGGGTCCAGCACCGCGCGCGCAGCCCGTGGTCGGTCGGATCGGCGCCGGCGGGCAGCGTCAGGTGCACCACGCCCAGCCGTTCGGTGCCGTTGAGCACCGGCAGCCACAGTTGCGGCGGCGCGTCGGCGGCCACGATCTCCAGCTCCCGGTAGGCGCGGCCCGCGTCGGACGAGGCGACCGGCAGCGACGGCCCGGTCCCGGCGTCCACCGGGTGCAGCTGCTGCTGGGCCAGGTCGACGAGGTACAGCCGGACCGAGATCCCGACCCGGGCGGTGGCCTCCCCGAGGATACCCGCCAACTCGTCGGCGCTCGCCACGTGCGAGGCATCGATGATCCCGCCGAGCACCGCGTGCCAGCGCACGTCGTCACCCGCTCGGGTCCGGTCGAGGTCCTGACCTGGTCCTGCGCTGTTCACGACAACCACCTTCCGGGTGAACGTGCGGACGGCCCGCCGGTCGCCCCCGGCCGGCACCGCACCGGTCCGTGTCGGGGTAGCCCCTGCCCGCCGAAGTCAACCTCGGGGAGGCCGCGGGAGAGCGGGAGGTCGGCGTCGCGTCTCGAGTGGACGGGGCCGCTGACTCCGTCCGCACCCGCCGCGTGGTCGTTCGGATCGCGAACACCGCTCGGGATCAGGGTCCGGGAGGGCAGTTCTGCGCCGCTCTGATGAACTTGCTGTCCGCGGTGACCCACCCGTCGCGACCATCGGGCAGCACGGTCCGGTAGCGCTTGTCCGTCCGGTTCCGGGTGTCGGCGCGGAACTTGGTGCCCTGCGGCCAGTTCGTCCACGCTTCGTCGCTGTCGGCGCTGCGGAACACGCGGATGTCGCGCGCCACCACTTCCATGCACCGCATGTCGCCGTCCCCGGAGGTCTCCGAGCCGGACCGCGACCAGGGGCGGATGAGCAACAACGCGGCCACCACGGCGGCGGCGGCGACCAACGTCCCGGTCACCAGGGGCCACCGATGCCGCCGTACCGCAGGCGCGTCGTCCGTCCGGGGTGGCGGCGTTGCCGCGTCGTGCCCCAACGGGGCCTGGGGGTCGGCCTTGACGTAGGCCCACTTCTCGCGCCACAGCTCCTTGTCGCCGCCGAGGGCGTGCACCAGGTCCTCGATGACCTCCCACGTCGGCAGCTTGCTCCCGTTGAAGGCCTGCGACACGACGGTCCGACCGTAGCCCGCCTGCCGGGCCAGTTCGGCGACCGGGATACCGCCGCGCTGCCTGCGTAAGTCCTGTAACTCGTGGGCGAACCGGGCGAGTCTCGTCCTGCTGTCGTCATTGCGCACGAAGGTCATTCTGACGTACTGCCCGCACACGACCGTTCACACACCGTGCACGGCGTTCGCGGTCTGCGCACGTCCTGTTCGCGGGGTGTTCACGGCTCTGGAACGCCGCTGGTCGCAGCCGACACGGTGGTCGGGAACCCGCGGCGGACCAGCCACGGCCGACGGAAGGGGAACGACGGTGCGGATCGGGACACCACGACTCGTCATGGCGGTGACCGCCGGGATCGCGGCGGTGGTGCTGTCGGCGCCCACGTCCGGTGCGGCCGGAGTCGGCGTCAACGCGGTCAAACCGGCGGCCACCGACTCGCACGCGCAGACCGGTATGGGACCGGGTTGGGTGATGGCGAGCTACAAGGCGAACGGGCCGATGGTGGGCTACCTGTTCGCGGAGGGCTTCACCTTCGCGGACGGCACCCGCAAACCCGGTCCCGACCACACGGACGTGCGCGGCATCGCCGAGGGCTCGGCCGGCAACACCGACGGGATCACCCGATGGCCGTGGGGCTACTCCGGCGGCTCTTTCGACGGGTGCGCCTACATCTACGGCACTCGCAAGCTGGGCCTCAAGCGGACCGGTTTCAGCAGCACGCGGTGCGCGAACGGGCCGTCCTTCCCCGGGTCCGCGCGCCCCGGCGGTGCGCCGGACGCGTTGCGCTGGTGGCACTCGGAACAGGTGTTCTGCACGACCGTAGACGGCCGGCCGCGCGACAACCTGTGCAACCAGTACGGGGTGTGGAGCACGAACAAGGGCGGCGGCCTCAAGGCGACCACGCCTCGGGCGGAATGCCCGGTCTACGGCAACATCGGCGCGGCGGCCGTCTACGGAGCCGATGGCGCCGCCATTCCGCGGCACCGACTCGGCACGGTTCCCGTGATCGACCCGAAAACCGGCGCCCCGTCGCGCATCGACGTCCGCTATGTGACGAAAGACCGCCAGTGGGTGATGGCGAAGTGGAACGACAACCGCTTCGTCGCCGGCATCGCGTGGGGCTTCTTCCCGCGCGGTTGCCTGAACTGACCGGCGAGGACGCGGTGCCCGTCCCGTGACAGTCCGGGGCGCACCGCCACCGACGCGCTTTCCGGCGCGGAACCACCAAGTTGGTCGACATCGATCGAAAGGCACACCTTGTCAGTCGAACTCGAAGAGGAGAAGCGCATGTCGTGGGTGAAAGGGGCGTACCGGTCCGCGGCCGTGACGCTCGCCGCCGTGGCGGTGGCCGGTTCCGGCGTTCTCGTCGCGGCAGGCACCGCATCGGCGGCCCCGACCGTGACCGCCGGTCCGTCGGTCCAGTCGCTCTGCAACACCAACCAGAACACCTGGGTGCGGGAGGATTCCGGATTCACGCGGATCCTTTACACCATTCCGCGAGGTGGTGGCTTCCGGCTCACGGGCAAGATCGAGTGGAAGGCCGGTCACAACTGGGCGCAGGGCCACGGCAACAACGACCCCACCGGCTGGGTTCCCTTGGAGAACCTGACCGGCTGCCACTGATCCCGAAGGGTTCGCACCCTGCGGATCCGTGAACCGTGGTCGGCCCGTACCGGACAGCGGTACGGGCCGGCCGCGCCCGGTGCGTCGGCTGTCGTCCCGAAGGCGGCTCAGGCGTCCGGGAACCACGAGCCGTGGAAGCCGGTCGGGACGCGGCGCGGAAGGTGCACCGATGCCACCGGACCGGCCTTCACGTCGGTCGCGTCGAGCACGCGGAGTTCGGACGGCACGGTGGTGTCTTCGTTGGTCACCAACGAGAGCAGCCACCCCTCGTCCTCGCCCCGCGCGTCCGCGGCCAGCACGAACACCGCTTCTCCCGCGTGCCACCCCGCGCCGAGGTCGTGCTCGTCGCCGTCGCCGGTGCGGGTGTCGTACTTGACGATCGTCCGCTCGCCGACGGTGTAGAGGTACTGGTTGTCCCGCCCCACGAGGGCGTCGTTGAGCGTCGGGAACTCCACGCCCCGTTCGTCGATCCGCTCCTCCGCGACCGAGCCGGAGGCCGGGTCCAAAATCCAGCGGTGGAGGGTGCTCGTGCCGCCGGCCGCCGCCGTGTCCACCGCCTCCTGACCGCTGCCGAGCGTCGGCCAGAAGCCGTCCCACATCGTGCGGTCGTAGCGGACCGCGTCGAGCACGACCCGGCCGGCGGCATCCTCCCGGGCGTTGCCGACGTGGAAGACGTAGCAGGACTCGACCTCGAACCACTGGACGGGACCGCCGTCCTTGGCCATGACGCCGATCCGGGCGCCGTAGTCGTCGTCCCAGCGGTACGGCAGCGCGCGCCCGACCAGGGCCATGTCGAACACGACCGGGAGGTCCAGCCACACGACGTGGTGCTCGGTGATGGCGAAGTCGTGCATCATCGTCGGCCCCGGCACGTCGACCGGCAGGCTCAGCTCCAGCTCGCCGGCGGCGGAAAGCCGGTGGTAGGTCAGGTACGGGGGCCGCACGCCGTACCCGAAGAAGTGCAGCTCGCCGGTCACCGGGTCCTGCTTCGGGTGCGCCGTCATGGCCGTGGTCAGCCGACCGCCGAAGTCGCACGGCCCCACGGTCTCCAGCTCGCGGCCGACCTCGTGCGGAAGGCCGTTCTCCACCAGCGCCAGCAGGCGTCCGGCGTGCTCGATGACGTGGGTGTTGGCGGTGACGGCGGCGAGGTCGCGGTTGCCGCGCTCGTCGACCGGCGGAACGCCGTCCAGTCGGGAGGTGCGCACCCAGCGGTTGCGGTACCACTCCGCGCGGCCGTCCCGCAGCCGCAGGCCGTGGAGCATCCCGTGGCCGGCGAACCAGTGCGGGCTGACCTCGCCCGGCAGCGGGTTCGGGCCGTTGCGGAAGTACCTGCCGACCAGCTCGGCGGGCAGTGCTCCGGTGACCGGCAGGTCCACCGCGTCGATCTCGTCGGGCACGGGTGCCAGGTGCCCGCTCAGGTATGCGGGCGTGCGCTCGTCCATGTGTCCCCCTCGTGGTGTGGATGCGCAACGCTGACAGGTACGTTCTGACGTGTCAATCGGTACATGTACCTGCCGTCAGTTAAAGTGAATCGCGGAGGTGGTCATGTCCCTGCGTCACGCGCTGCTCGGCCTGCTCGCCGAGCGGGCCCAGAGCGGCTACGACCTGACCAAGAAGTTCGAGCTGTCGATGAAGAGGTACGCCTGGCACGCCAGCCACAGCCACATCTACCCCGAGCTCAAGCGGATGGCGGCCGAAGGCCTGGTGGAGGTGGTCGACGAGGGCTTGCGCGGCAGGCGGACGTACGCGATCACCGGTTCCGGTCGCACCGAGTTGCGGAACTGGATGCTCTCGCCGCCGACGAACGCGGTGGTGCGCAACGAGGACGCGCTGCGCCTGTTCCTGCTGTCCTCTTTGGACAGGCCGGATGCCGAACACCTGCTCGGCCGCATCATCGACACGGCCGAACGGGAGGTCGCGCACATGCGCGAGGTCGTCGCGGACGTCGAGGGGATCGGCGACGCGGACGGCCCGCCGCTGTTCGGCCACTTCGCCGCGGAGTTCGGCCTGCGCTACCACCTCATGGAACTCGACTGGGCACGCTGGGCGCTGGGCAGGCTGACGTCCCCCGCCCGGTGACGGTTCTGCCCGGCGGTGGCACTGCCCGGTGACGGCGGCGGGCCCGCCGGCAGCGCGCGGGCCTCACCGGCGCGGGACCACAGTAGTCACCGCGCCGGGAGAGGCCCTGCTCGTCACCGGCCACCGGCATCCGCGACCGGACCCGCGACGACATCGCGCACGTCGAGTCGGCCCGCTCGGCTATGACGCCGGGCAGTAGTCCGGTACCCGGCAGCGGAGGGCCGCCGTCACCAACGCCGTCACCACCCCCGTCCCGTCAGCCGCCGGCGTGCGGCGCGGGCGAGGGTTTCCAGGTTGGGGATGGTGCGTTCCCAGCTCAGGCAGGCGTCGGTGATGCTGAGGTCCGGCGACAGCGGGACCATCGTCGGGGCCTGCCTGCCGTCGGCGAGGTAGGACTCGATCATGACGCCGACCAGGGCGTGGTCGCCGTCGGCGACCTGGTTCGCCAGGTCCTCGATGACGGCCGGTTGGCGGTTGTGGTCCTTGCCGCTGTTGCCGTGCGAGGCGTCGACCACCACGCGCGCGGGCAGACCGGCGGCGGTCAGGGTGGCCACGGCGGCGGCCACGCTCGCGGCGTCGTAGTTGGGGGTGGGCCCGCCGCGCAGCACCAGGTGGGCGTCGGGGTTGCCGGTGCTGCGCAGGGTGGTCAGCCGGCCGTCGGCCGCCACGCCGGGGAACGAGTGCGGCAGGCCGGCGGCGTGGATGGCGTCGATGGCGGTGTCGATGCGCCCGGAGACGCAGTTCTTCATGCCCACGGGCATCGGCAGCCACGACGCCAGGTGGCGGTGCGGCTGGCTGGCGACCGTGCGGGCACCCACCGCGCCCCAGGTCACCAGGTCGGCGACGTAGTGCGCCAGCATCGGGTCGACGAACTCGTAGGCCAGGGGCAGCCCGACCTCCGCCGTCTGCGCCAGGAACGACCGCCCCCGGCGCAGGCCGGTCGCGAGGTCGCCCTTGCCGTCGAGCGTGGGGTCGGGGAGCAGGCCGGTCCACCCGGAGACGGTGCGTGGCTTCTCCAGGTAGGCGCGCATGACCACCACGAGGTCGTCGCTGAAGCGCTCGGCCGCGGCCTTGAGCAGGTGCGCGTAGTCCAGTGCCGCGGCCGGGTCGTGCACCGAGCACGGACCGACCACCACGAGCAGTCGGGGGTCGCGGCGGCCGAGCACCGCGGCGACGGTCTCCCGGTGCCGCGCCACCGCTTCGGCCACCGGCGTGGGCTGCGTGTGCCCCGCCGCCACCTCGGCGGGTGTGGGCAGGGTGTCCAGGTCAGGCATCCGCTGAGCCCTTCTCGTCATCGTGCTGCCGGTCCACTGTGGACTCGGCCGGGTGGCGGCGGGGGAGTCTCGTCGCGCCGGCGGCCGCGACGAGGGCGAAGCCGAGCACCCACCAGAAGGTGTCGGCGAACGCCAGGGGGATGTCCGGTCCGCGCGCGGTGAGCCTCTGCTGGAGGACCACCGCGAGGACCGCCGTACCGATCGAGCCGCCCACCGTGCCGAGCATGTTCAGCGCGCCGGCCGCTTGGGGGAGTCGGGCGGGTTCGATCCTGCTGTAGACGATGTTCATCACGGGTGCGCCGATCATCGCCGCGCCGACGCCGCGCACCAGCAGCGACAGGGCGATCACCGAGTCCGGCAGCGCGTGTCCCAGCTGGGTGAACGGAGCCGTGCCGACCGCGACGAGCGCGATGCCGGTCAGCACGAGGGTGCGCGGGGCGACCGCGTCGACGACCCGGTTGACCAGCACGGAGCCCGCCGCCGCACCCAGGCCCTGGGGTGCGAGCAGCAGCCCGGCTTCCCACGGCGACAGGCTTCCGCCGGTCTGCAGGTACAGCGGCAGCAGGAACATCGTGCCGAACACCGAAGCGCCCAGCACGACCAGCGCCAACGCCGCCACCCCGAACGGTGGCCGGGCGAACAGCCGCGGGTCGATCAGCGGGGTCCGCCTGGTGCGCAACCCGTGCACCACGAACCCGACCAGCATCCCCAGGCCCACCAGCACGGTAGCCACGGCCACCGCGGGCGGGATCGCCCGGCCGTGGCCGATCCCGGTGAGGCCGAAGACCAGCACGGCCAGTCCCGGCGACAGCAGCGCCGCGCCGCGGAAGTCGAACGGCGAGCGCCGTTCCGCCGGCGGCACCACGGGGACGTGCCGGCGCGCCAGCAGCAGCGCGACCACCCCGATCGGCACGTTGACGTAGAACAGCCACGGCCAGTCCGCGACGGCGAGGATCGAGCCGCCGACGAGCGGCCCCAGCGCCGGGGACAGCAGCGGCACCATGCCGACCACGCTGATCACCCGGCCGATCCGGTCCCGACCGGCGGCCCGCCCGAGCAGGGCCTGGCCGGTCGGCGGGAGCAGCCCGCCGGCCAGGCCCTGGAGCACCCGGAACGCGATCAGGCTGGGCAGCGACCACGCCAGCGCGCACAGCACCGAGCCGAGCAGGAACACCGCCACCGCGACGAGCCAGGTCCGGCGACCGCCGAACCGGTCCGCCAGCCAGCCCGACGTGGGCACGGCGGCCACCACCGCCAGCAGGTAGGCGGTGCTGACCCACTGGATGTCGGTGACCGAGGCGTCGAACCGGTCGACCAGCGCGTCGATGCCGACCGCCACGATCGTGCTGTCCAACGTCGCCATGAACGTGCCGAGCACCAGCACGAACGCGGTGCGCCACAGGGCCGCGTCCACCGGGCGGGCGGCCCGCACCTCTGCCCCGCTCATGTCCGTCCCGCCTGTCGGCCGAGGAAGTCGGCGGCGTCCTCGTCGAAGCGCCCGGGGAGTTCCCGGAGCACCGCCTGCAGGTCGGCGGCCAGCGCCGCCACCTCGTCGGCGTGGAACAGCCCGGCCTGGTAGCCCAGCACGCCCGCCCAGCCGCCGCCTTCGGGCACGACGGTCAGGGTCAGCGGGTGGTGCGTCCGCTCCCGGAACCTGGTGCCGGTGACGACCAGGCCGGGCGCGGGTTCGCGCAGTCGGTCCGGGTCCACCGGGTAGTTCTCGAAGACCACCAGGCTGTCGAACAGCCGCCGGCGCCCGGTCAGCTCCTCCAGCGCGGGCAACCCGACGTGGTGGTGCTCCACCATCGCCTGCTGCCGCGCCTGGAGGTCGGCCAGCGAGTCGCCGACCGTGCCCGCGAACCGGGCGCGCACCGGCACGGTGCCGGCCAGCAACCCGATGATGTCCTCGATCCCGTCGACATCGGCGGAACGACCGGAGACCATCGCGCCGAAGCAGACGTCCCGGCGGCCGGAGCGCGCCGCGAGCACCGCCGACCACGCGCCCTGGAGCACCGTGTTCGGCGTCAGCCCGCGTTGCGCGGCGGCCTTGGTGAGGGCGGCGACCGTCGGGGCGTCCACCTCCAGCAGCACCGGGTCCGCCGCGCCGACCGCCTCGGGCCGGTCACCGACGAGGTAGTCGCCCTCGGGCAGCCCCGCCAGTTCGGTGCGCCAGGCGCCCAGGTCGGCGGCGTGGTCGCGGGCGGCCCGCCACCTCAGGTACCGGGCGAACGGGACGGGCGCGGGCAGCGCGCGTTCCGGTGCGTCGCCCCGCACCCGTGCGGCGTAGAGGGTGAACAGCTCGGTGAGCATGCGCGGCGCCGACCAGCCGTCGGACAGCACGTGGTGGCTGGTCATCACGAACTCGTGGCGCTCGGCACCGCGCCGGACCACGGTCAGCCGCACCGGCGGTCCGACCGCCAGGTCGAACGGTTCCGCGAGGTCGGCGTCCAGCACCCGCTCGACGGCGTCCGCAACGTCCGCAGCGTCCACGGCGGACACGTCGACGACCCGGCAGTCCGGACGGGGATCGGCCGGGATCACCTGGACGTCGTGGGACGGAGGGAACACCGCGCCCAGGTTCGGGTGCCGGCGCAGCAGATCGGCCCCGGCCGCGTGCAGCGCCTCGACGTCGAGCGCCCCGGACAGCGAGAACGCCGCCTGCACCGTGTACGGGTCGTCGCCGTGCGCCCGTGAGTGCCGCAACATCAACTCCTGCAACGGGGTCAGCGGCAGCACGTCGGCTACCGCGCGGTCCCGTTCCAGCGCGTCGATCGCGGCCTGGTCCAACGCGACCAGCGGCAGGTCGGACGGCGTGAGACCGGCCCGTTCGCGCACGGCGGCGTCGGTGGCGATCCGCACCGCCGCCCGGCGGAAGCACTCGGCCAACTCCTCGATCTCCGCCTCGGTGAACAGCGCCGAGGGCCAGCTGAACCGGACTCCGAGCGCGTCGCCGTCGCCGTCGTCGCGCGCCAGGGAGTTGATCATCAACGGGTAGGGCAGCGGCAGGTCGTCACCGCCGCCGGACCCCAGCGGATCGGCGTCCGGCGGGGCCTGCCACGGCGTCTCCCCGGCCGGCGGCGCGGGGAACCGGCCGAGGTGGTTCCAGCTGATCTCCGGTTCCCGGACCGGTGGGCCGTCGTCGGCGAGGATGCCGTGGCCGAGGCCGTCGCCGGCCGCGCGCAAGCTCTCCTTCACCGACTTCAACGCCTCCGGCACGCCCGCGTCGGGCAACGAGATCCGCGCCGGGTGGATGGCGGTGAACCAGCCGACGGTCTGGGACAGGTCGACCGGACCCGACAGGTCCGGCGTGTGCTCCGGGCGGCCGTGGCCCTCCAACGCGACCAGGAGGTCCGCCGGACCGCCGCGCCACGCGCTCACCGCCTCGGCGAGCGCGGTGAGCAGCACGGTGTCCGGCGTGGTGCGGTAGGCGGCGGGCAGTGTGGTCAGCACCGTCCGGGTCGTCTCGGGATCCAACCGGAGGTGGTGGTGCACCGCGGTGGCCACGGTGTCGCGGACGGGGTCCGGCGCGGACGCCGCCAGCCGTGCGACGGGCGCGTCGGCCACCCGTTGCCAGTGCGGCAACTCCGCGCGCCGGTGGGGCACCGCCTCGCGCAACGACCGCGCCCAGCCCAGGAAGGACTGCCCGTGCCTCGGCAGCGCCGGCACGGAGACGCGCCCCACCCCGTCGGTGGTGGCGGTGCGGTAGGCGTGCGCGATGTCGTCGAGCAGGACCCGCCACGACACCGCGTCGACCACCATGTGGTGGGCGACCAGGGCAAGCCTGCCGGGACGGGCGGAACCGGCGTCCACCCACACCACCCGCAGCAGGGGCCCCGTGCGCAGGTCCATCCGGGCGCGGGCGTCGGCGATGTGGGCGTCCACCACGGCACGCAGGTCGTCGGACTCCGTCGCGGGCACGTGGATCAGCACGTCCGCACCGGTCACCGCACCCACCGCGGGGATGCGCAGCACCGGCTCGCCCGCGTCCGCCAGGTGGGCGCGCAGGGCGTCGTGCCGCGCCAGCACGGCGTCGAGCACCGCGCGCCACGTCGCCGGTTCACCGCCGGCGGGCACGCAGACCTCGACCCACTGGCAGAACCCGTCGGCGGACGCGCCGGCCGCGTCGCAGCGGCGCAACAGGTCCCGCATGACCGGGGTGAGCGGCGCGTCGCCGATCGCGGGCGACTGCTCGACCTGGTCGACACCGCCGCAGCGCGCGGCGATCCCGGCGACGGTGACCCCCTCGAACACGTCCCGCGCGGAAAGGCTCAGCCCTTCGCGCCGGGCGCGGGAGACCACCCGCAGGGACACGATGCTGTCGCCGCCGATGTCGAAGAACGCGTCGTCCAAGGCGACGTCCTCGATGCCCAGCACCTCCCGGAACACCCCGAGCAGCACGGCTTCCGCGGGCGTGGCGGGTTCGCGCGCCGGGGCGCCGGCACGGACCTCCGGCGCGGGCAGCGCGGCCCGGTCGAGCTTGCCGCTGGGGCCGAGCGGCAGGCTGTCCAGCACCACCAGCGCGGTCGGCACCATGTGGTCGGGCAGCTCACCGGCGAGGTGCCGGCGCACCTGCTCGCGGTCCGGGTCGGCGCCGTCGGTGGGGATGACGTAGCCGACCAGCCGGCGCTCACCGGGCCGGTCCTCGCGGACGACCACCGCGCACGCCCGCACGTCCGGGTGCCGGGTCAGCACCGTCTCGATCTCCGACAGCTCGATCCGGAAGCCGCGGATCTTCACCTGGTGGTCGGCCCGGCCCAGGAACACCAGTTGGCCGTCCGGGCGCCAGTGCACCAGGTCCCCGGTGCGGTACATCCGGTCGCCGGGCGCGCCGAACGGGTCGGCGACGAACCGCTCGGCGGTCAGGTCCGGGCGGTTGACGTAGCCGCGCGCCACCTTCGGCCCGCCCAGGTACAGCTCGCCGGTCACCCCGACGCCGACCGGCAGCAGGCCGCCGTCCAGCACGTACGCCCGCACACCGGGGTCCGGCCGGCCGATCGGCAGCGGACCGGGGTCGTCCGCCTCGTACCGCCACATCGTCGCGTTGATGGTGACCTCGGTCGGGCCGTAGGCGTTGAACAGCGCCCGGCGGTCGCCCCAGCGGCGGGCCAGTTCGGGGTCCAGGCGTTCCGCGCCGACCATGAAGAACACGTCGGGGGACACCGTGCGGTCGTCGGGCATGGCGGCCAGGAACGACGGCAGCAGGTTCACCCCGGTCACCCGGTGCTCGACGATGTAGTCCAGCAGCTCGTCGCCGGGCACCCGCACCTCCTCCGGCGCGATCACCGAGGTGCCGCCGGACAGCAGCGGCACCATGAACTGCCAGAACGCCACGTCGAAGCTGGTCGACGCGAAGTGCAGGTACCGCTCGCCCTCGGTGACCCCGACGATGTCCTCCTGCAGGGCGATCAGGTCCGGCACACCCCGGTGCGGCACCGCGACGCCCTTGGGCTTGCCGGTGGTGCCCGAGGTGTAGATGACGTAGGCCAGCGAGTCCTCGGTGAGGTCACGGCGGGCGTCGACCGGATCGGTGTCCCAGGTGGACGGTCCGGCGACCGTCTCCGGGTCGTCCAGCCCGAGCACCGGCACCTCGGCGGGCAGCGCGCCGCCGAACACCGCGAGCGCCTCACCGGTGGTCACCACCGCCGCCGGCGTGATGTCCTCGAACATGTACGCCAGGCGGTCCTTCGGGTAGCTCGCGTCCATCGGCACGTACACCGCGCCCGCCTTGAGCACGCCGAACAGCGCCACCACCATCTCCACGTCACGGCCCAGCAGGACCGCGACGGCGTCCTGCGGCTCCACCCCGCGCGCCAGCAGCGCGTGCGCGAGGCGGTTCGCCCGCCGGTCCAGCTGGGCGTAGGTCAGCGCCCGGTCGCGGCAGACCACCGCCTCGGCGTCCGGCCGCCGCCCCACCCAGCCGGCGAACTCGTCCAGGCAGCCGCCCCTCGGCTTGGTGTGCGCGGGACCGTCGCCCATGCGCAGCAACCGGTCCCGCTCCTCGTCGTCGAGCGCCCGCAGCCGGGCGATCGGCCGATCCGGGTCGACCACGATCTCGTGCAGCAGGTTGCGCAGCCAGCGGCCGAAGCCCCGCACGGTGGCCTCGTCGAACGCGTGCGGCTGGTAGCCCAGGCCGAGCGAGATCTCGTCCTCGGGCATCACGATGACGGTGAGCGGGTAGTGCGTGGCGTCGGTGATGTCCACGCCCACCAGGTCCAGGCCGGGCGCGAGCGTGGTGCGCTGCCTGCTGGAGAGCGGGAAGTTCTCCATCACCAGCATGGTGTCGAACAGGTCGCCCACGCCGGTCGCCCGCTGGATGTCCGGCAGTCCCACGTGGTGGTGGTCGGCCAGTGCCACGCTCTCCTCGTGCACCTGGTCGAGCAGGTGCGCGGCGGTGTCCGCCGGCGCGCACCGGACCCGGACCGGGATGGTGCCGCCGAGCTGGCCGATCATCGACTCGACCCCGGCCACCTCGGCGGGGCGGCCGGAGACCGGGCAGCCGAACACCACGTCCCGCCGACCGGTGAGCCGGCCCAGCAGCACGCCCCACGCGGTCTGCAACACCGTCGTCGGCGTGACACCCCGGTCGCGGGCGAACGCGCGCAGCCGTTCGCTGAACTCCACCCCGAGGCCGACCCACACCCGTTCGGGCCGGTCCACCGAGGCCGCCGACCCGGCCGGAGCCAGCCGCGTCCCCTCGTCGACACCCGCCAGCGCTTCCTGCCAGGCGCCCAGCGCGGCGTCGTGGTCGCGCTCGGCCAGCCACCGGTGGTACTCCGCCAACGGCGGTGCGGCGGGCACCGCCGGGCCGCCGCCGAGCTCGGCGTAGAGGCCCAGCAGGGTGCGGCCGACCAGCGGCATCGACCACCCGTCGAGCAGCGCGTGGTGGTTGGTGATGACTAGCCGGTGCCGGTCCTCGCCCAACGTGCACAGCAGGAAGCGGATCAGCGGCGGCTCGCCGGTGTCGAACGGGCGGGCCAGGTCGGCGCGGGCGTGCTCCTCGAACAGGTCGTCGCGTTCGGCCTGGTCGTGCCCCGACAGGTCGACCTGCCGCCAGTCCAGGCTCACCCCGGCCGGGATCACCTGGACGACATCGCCCGCCGCCGTGGTGTGCAGGAACACCCGCAACGAGGAGTGCCGGCGCAGGAGTTCCCCGGCGGCGGCGCGCATCCGGCCCGCGTCCAGCTCCCCTTGCAGCAGGGTCTGCGCCTGCACGACGTAGACGTCGGTGTCCAGGTCGCCGCGCACCAGGCTGTGGAAGGACAACCCGACCTGCAACGGCGTGGCGGGCAGGACGTCGGCGATCGGACCGGTCCGTTCCAGCGCGTCGACGGCCGCCTGGTCGAGGTCGACCAGCGGCAGGTCCGACGGGGTGAGCCCGCCGCCGTCGGGGCCGATCCGCGCGGCGTGCGCGGCGAGCGCCGTCAGCGCGGTGTCCCAGGCGCGTTGCAGGCCCGCCACCGCGTCGGCCGGCAGCACCTCGCGGGCGGCCGTCCACTCCACGGCGATCCGGGGTTCGTCGTCCTCGTGCACGAAGCAGTTGAGCGCCAGCACCTGTTCCAGTGCCTTGCCCACCGGTTCGACGACCGCGAACGCGTCGCGCTCGGGCAGCCGCCAGCCGGTGCCGGGCAGCGCGGCGAACCGGCCGAGGTAGTTCAGCAGCACGTCGGGCGGCGGGGTGGCCGCGAGCTCCGGCCCGGCGACCGGGTCCAGGTGGCGCAGCACGCCGTAGCCGATGCCGCCGTCGGGCACCGCGCGCTTGGCCTCCTTCGCCGCTTTCAGCAACCGCCCGGCGGCGTCGCCCCCGGCCAGCGCGTCGGCCAGGTCGGCGTCGGCACGCACCGCGTCGGCGGGCACGCGCACCGGGTACTCGCTGGTGAACCAGCCGACCGTGCGGGACAGGTCGGTCCCGGCCGCGAGCTGCTCGCGCCCGTGGCCCTCCACGGTGACGGTCACCGCGTCACCGCCCCGCCGCCAGATCCGCACCGCCAGCACGAGCGCTGCCAGCAGCACCTCGTCCACGCCGGCGCGGTAGGCCGCGGGCAGTGCGGCGAGGACCGCCGCGGTCACCTCGGCCGAGGCCGTCGTGGTGGTCCGGTCGGCGGTCGCCACCGTGTCCACGGCCTGGTCCAGCGGCCGGTCGCCCAGGCGGGTGCGGTCGAGCGTGCGCCGCCAGTGGTCCAGTTCGCCGCGGCGGGCACCGTTCCCGCCCTGCTCGGCGAGCAGGGCGGCGTGCCGCCGCCACGACGTGCCGACCGGGGCGAGCGCCTCCCCGGCGCAGGCCGCGCGCAGGTCGGGTAGCAGGACCCGCCACGACACCCCGTCCACCACCAGGTGGTGGGCGACCACGACCAACCGGTCCGGCAGGTCCGACGCGGTGCGCAGCAGGCCCACCCGCACCAGGTCGCCGGACCGCGGGTCGAGCGCGCCGGCCAGCTGCCCGGCCAGCGCGGTCACCTCGTCCTCCAGGTCGCGGGCGCTGTCGGCGACGAACTCGCCCACCACCGGGCCCGCGGGGACCGCGCCGCGCGGGCGGACGACCAGCTCGGCGGAGGAACCCACCAGCAGCCGCAGCGCGTCGTGGTGCTCCAGCACCGCGCCCACGCCCCGGACCAGGTCGTCGAAGGCGAGGTCCTCGTCCACCCGCAGCGCGGTCCACTGCGCGTACCCGGCCACCACGCCGAGGTCGGGGTGCGGGTCGAGCAGGGCGCGCACAATCGGCGGCGCGGGCACCGGTCCGGTCGGCTCGTCCGGCGCGAGGACGGGCCCCGCGCCGATCTCCTTGCCGGCCGCGGCCAGCGAGGCGAAGCTGCGGCGTGCCAACAGGTCGCGCGGTCGCAGCTCCAGGCCGCGGGCGCGCAACCGGCTGCTCACGCTGATGGCGGTGATGCTGTCCCCGCCCAGGGCGAAGAAGTCGTCGTCCACGCCGACCTGCTCGGTGCCCATGACGTCGGCGACGGTCTCGACCAGCAGCCGCTCCCGTTCGGTGCCCGGAGCCCGGCCGGTCTCCGTCCGGCGCGGTGCCGGCAGCGCGGCCCGGTCCAGCTTGCCGTTGACCGTGACCGGCAGCTCGTCCAGCACGACGACCGCCGCCGGCACGAGGTGGTCGGGCAGCCGCTCGGCGAGCGTGGACCGCACCGACTCGGGGCTGACCACGACACCGGCCGCCGGCACCACGTACCCGACCAGCCGGGGCGTCCCGGCGTCGGTGCGGACCACGGCCGCCGCCGCGCTCACCCCGGCCAGCGCCCCCAGCGCGGCCTCCACCTCGCCGACCTCCACGCGGTGGCCGCGGATCTTGACCTGGCCGTCGTGCCGTCCCAGGAACTCCACGCCCCGGCCGGGCACCCACCGGGCCAGGTCGCCGGTGCGGTACATCCGCGCACCGCGGCCCGCGAACGGGTCCGGCACGAACCGCTCGGCGGTCGCCGCCGGCCGTCCCAGGTAGCCGCGGGCCAGGTGCGGCCCGGCCAGGTACAGCTCGCCGCGCGAGCCGGGCGGCACCGGCTGCAAGGCGTTGTCCAGCAGGTAGATCCGGGTGCCCGCCAACGGGAAGCCGATGGTCGGCGCGTCGCCGTCGATGCGGGCGGTGGTGCTGTCCACGGCGGCCTCGGTGGGGCCGTACATGTTGCGCGCGGTGACACCGGACGCGGCGACGCGCCGCCACAGCGCGGGCGGTGTGGCCTCGCCGCCCAGCACGAGCAGCACCGGGCGGTGGTCGGAGTCCAGCAGACCCGCCTCCACCAGCGGGGCCGCCATCGACGGCGTGGTGTCCACGACGTCGATCCGGTCGCGGGTGTAGGCGGCCAGCAGCGCCTCGGCGTCACGGGTCAGCTCGGCGTCGTAGAGGTGCAGCTCGTGCCCGCACAGCAGCCACATCAGCTGGTCGAGCGCCGAGTCGAAGGCGAACGAGTACGTGTGGGCGACCCGCAGCCGCCTGCCCGCGGTCCGTTCCGCCTCGGCGACCGTGGTCGACCGGTGGTGGTGCAGCAGTGCGGCGAGGCCGCCGGCCCGACCCAGCACGCCCTTGGGGCGGCCGGTCGACCCGGAGGTGTGGATGACGTAGGCGAGGTGCTCGGCGTCGCGCGGCGCGGCGAGCTCCACAGTGGACAGTGGCGCGTCGGACAGGTACGACAGTTCCGCGGACGTGTCGGGGGCGTCGAGCAGGACGCGGGGAACGGTCTCGGGCGCGATGTCGGCCGTTGCCCCGACCGCCAGGACGAGGGCCGAACCGGCGTCGGCGACCAGTTCGCGCAGCCGCTCGGGCGGGTGTTCGACGTCCAGCGGCAGGAAGGCCGCGCCGGCGTCCAGGACCGCGAGCAGGGCGACGACCATCCCGACCGAGCGGGGGAGCGCGAGCGCGACGATGTCGTCCGGCCCGATCCCCCTGTCCCGCAACAACCTCGCCAGCCGGTGCACCCGTCCGACCAGGTCCTCGGTGGTCAGCCGGTCGGCGCCGTGCGCCAGCGCGGTCTGCCCCGGCCGGGCGGTGACCAGCTCGTCCAGCAGGGCGGGCACGTCCCGCGGCACGCCGGGCAGCGCGGGCGTCGCCCACTGGGCCAGCAGCGCGGCCCGCTCGTCGCGCCCGACCAGCTCGACCCGGCCGATGGCGGGGGAGTCGGGTCCGCTCAACGCGACCAGCAGCCGGCGCAGCGCGGTCAGCTTGCGCTCGACCGCGGCCTGGTCGTGGGTGCGCGCGTCGACCTCGAAACCCAGCAGCAGACCGCCGTCCCCGGTCGGCAGCACGCTCAGCCCCATGTCCTCCGGCGGCCCGCCCGCGACGTTGCGCAGCACACCCGTCGCACCCGCGAAGTCGATCGCCAGGTCGAACGCCTTGAGGTTGACGCCCCGTCCGTGCAGCAGCGCGCCCGCGCCGGGCACGGCCAGGTCCTTCGGCAGGTTCTCGCCCCGGTAGCGCTGGTGGGACCGCATCTCGCGCATCGCCACCGCGACCCGCCTGCTCAGCTCGCCCAGCCCGTCGCCGCCCCGGACCTCGACCCGCAGCGGCAGCACGTTCACCGCCATGGCGGGCGTGCGCAGCGCGGAGCCCGTGCGGCACATCAACGGCAGGGCGAACACGACGTCCGTGCGCCCCTCCAGCCGGTGCAGGAACGCGGCGTAGCAGGCGATCAGCGCCTCACCCCAGGTGGTGCCTTCGCGTTCCGCGAGCGCGCGCAGCAGGTCCACCTCGTCGGACGGGATCACGGCGCGCGCGGTCAGCGTGCGTTCCGGCGGACCGGCCGTCGCGGCATCGCCGTCGGCCAACTCGGGCAACGGGGTCAGCCGGTCGCGCCAGTACTGCCGGTCCTGCTCGAACCGCTCGCTGCCGAGGTAGGCGCGGTCGGCGTCGACCAGGTCGGCGAACCGGCCGAAGGTGGACGGCGGCGGCGGGTCGCCGTTGACCAGGGCGGTGTAGTGCGCGGCGGTGCGGCGGGCCAGCATGGCGGCGGTGTAGCCGTCGAAGACCAGGTGGTGGCCCAGCTGGGTGAACCACACCTCGCGGTCGGACAGCCGGATGACGGTGTGCGAGAACAGCTCCCGGTCCACCATCCCCCGGCACTCCTCGGCGACGCGCTGCCGTTCGGCGTCCACCAGCGCGTGCGCGGCGGCGACCGGATCGGGTTCGCCGCTCAGGTCGACCACCCCGGGCAGCCCGACGGGATCGTCGCGGACCTCCTGGCGCGGCCCGGCCGGCGTGTCGAAGACCCGCAGCCGCAGGCTCTCCGCTTCCTCGGTGGTGGCGCGGATCGCCTCGGCCAGCAGCCGGGTGTCGACCGGCTCCGGGCCGGAGATCTCCACCACGTCGCCGACCAGGTAGTACGGCGAGTCCGGCTCCAGTCGCTGCGCGTGCCAGATGCCCAGTTGGGCGCTGGTCAGCTCGAAGACCGTGTCGACCGGTGCGGCCGCGGTGGTGCGGGGCTGGACGTGGGCGGTGCTCAACTCACGCTCCTAGGTTCTCAGGGGTTCGGCCACGCGGTCCGCGCCGACCGGGGTGGACAGCGCCGACCGGCAGGGCAGCGCCGACCGGCAGGGCAGCGGCGACCGGGTGGGCAGCGGTGACCGGGTGGGCAGCGGTGACCGGGTGGGCAGCGGTGACCGGGTGGACAGCGGCGACCGGGTGGACAGCGGCGACCGGTAGGGCGTCGGTGACCGGGTGGACAGCGGCGACTGGGGGAAGGCGGCGGCCGGCGGCCGGATCCGGACGTCCTCGGCGCAGGCCGGGGTGCCGGGCGGCCGGACCGGCGCCCTCATGGGCCGCCGGCGCACTCCGGCGGTCGTCGAGGGGTAAGCCCCCGGCGGGAGGTGCGGTCACGATCGCCGCACCTCCTTGGCGAGCAACCAGATCAGGTAGCACCCGCCGATCGCGGTGCTGACCACGCCCACCGGGAGCGAGACGGGCGCCAGCAGCAGTTGGGCGACCAGGTCGGCGCCCTGCAGCAGCACCGCGCCGACCAGCGCGGCGGGCAGCAGCGGCACGCCGGGCGCACCGGCCAGCCGACGACCGATCTGCGGCGCGGCCAGCGCGATGAACGCGATGGGCCCGGCCACGGCGGTCACCGTCGCGGTGCAGCCGACGCCGATCAGCACCAGTTGCAGCCGCAGCCGCTCGACCCGGACCCCGGTGGTCACCGCGACGGCCGTGCCCAGTGCGGACTGGTGCAGCGCGGGGGCGCGGGTGGCCAGCACCGCCAGCAGCACGGTGATCACCGCGAACGGGATCCGCAGGTCCTCCCAGTCGACGCCGTTGAGGGAGCCCGCGCTCCACCCCACGGCGGCGATGGCGATCTCCAGTTCGGCGCGCAGCACGATCCACGAGTTGACCGCGGTCAGGATCGCGTTGACCGCGATGCCGATCACGACCAGTCGCAGCCCGGACTGGCTGCCGCCCAGGGAGAGCAGGTAGACCGCCGCCGCGGCGAGCACGCCGCCCACCACCGAGCCGGTCGTCAGCTGCGCCGACGTGCCGGACAGCACGGTGATCGCGACCAGCGCCCCGGTGTACGCGCCCGCGTCGAGCCCGATGATGTCCGGGCTGCCCATGGGGTTGCGGGTGATGTTCTGGAAGATCGCCCCGGCCACGCCGAGCGCCGCGCCGAACACCAGGCCCGCGAGGACCCGCGGCAGCCGCCACTCCCGGATCACCACCCCGGAGCCGCCGCCCGAGCCGGTCAGCGCGGCGAACACCTTCGCCGGGCTCGCCCAGGTCGGGCCGTAGCTCAGGCCGAGCAGCCCGACGCCGGCGATGACCAGGGCCATCACCCCGACCAGCACCAGCGTGCGGTGCTTGACCCGCACCGAGAACACGCCCCGGCGCAGCACCACGGCGGTCACAGCGGCACCGTCCCGTACCGCCGGACCGCCCAGATCAGCACCGGGCCGCCGAGGAACGCGGTCACGATGGCGACCGGCACCTCGCCGGTGGGCAGCAGCACGCGCGACGCGACGTCCGCGACCAGCAGCAGGACCGGGCCCAGCACCGCCGCGAAGGCGGTCAGCCAGGGCACCGAGGCCCCGGCCGCCCGCCGCGCCAGGTGCGGCACCATCAGGCCGACGAACAGGATCGGCCCGGCCACCGCGGTCGCCGCCCCGGCCAGCACGGTGATGATCACCAGCGCGGACAGCCGGACCCGGGCCACGTTCGCGCCCAGCGTGTGCGCCACGTTGTCGCCCAGCGTGACCGCGTTGAGCTGCCTGCTCAGCAGCAGCGCGCCGACCACGGCCAGGCCGATCGCCACCATGGGCAGCGTGGTCGGGGCCTGCTCGCGCCCGGCCAGCGACCCGACCGCCCAGAAGCGGTACCGGTCGAACACGGTCGGCATCAGCAGGCGCAGCCCCAGCGACACGCCGGCCAGCACCGCGCTCAGCGCCACGCCGGTGAGCACCAGCCGCAGCGGCGAGCGGCGCCCGACCGAGTAGACCAGCACCGCGGCCGCCACCGCGCCGGCCACCGCCAGCCCCAGCTCGGCGGCCGGGGCGGCGGCCAGCCCGAGGGCCGAGCCCAGGGTGATCGCGAACCCGGCGCCCGCGGTCACCCCGAGCACGCCCGGCTCGGCCAGCGGGTTGCGGGACAGCACCTGGACCAGCGTGCCCGCCACGGCCAGCGCGGCACCCGCGCCGACCGCCAGCACCGCGCGGGGCACCCGGACGTCCCGGACCACCGTGTGGTCGCCGGAGCCGTCGTAGGCCAGCAGCGCCCGCACGACCTCGGCGGGGGCGACGGTGTGCGCGCCGATCCCGACGCTGATCACCGCCACCCCGATCAGCAGGACCAGCGCGGCGGCCAGCAGCACGACGCGCGTGCCCCGGCCGCGGCGCGTGGTGTTCACTTCGTGAGCAGCGGCGCGAACGCCTGGTCGACCGCGTCCAACGTCTTCATGGCGGCCTGGTAGGTGGCGGCCTCGGTGTAGCGGAACGGGTAGGTCTTGCCCGCCTTGACCGCCGGCAGGTTCTTCCACAGCTCGGAGTCCAGGACGTACTTCACGTTCGGCGGGACCGAGCCGTCGGCGTTGACGGAGTACGAGATGCCGTCGGCCTCCGCGAGCGCCGTCGGCAGTTCCTCGATCGACGGGTACTCGCTGACGTCGCGCCCGCCGCCGCCCTTGACCTTCACCTGGCCGTAGTAGTTCGCACCCGCGTCCTGGGCGACGTTGGTGCCCCACGAGCCGTTGAACTCACGCTGGAAGTTGCCCTTGGCGACCTCGCCGTACGCGCCGACGTGGGCGAGCTTGAGCTTGGGCAGCACGTCCGCGTACTTCTTCTTGATCGACTCCGCCTTGGTCTGGTACTCGCCGCGGGTCGCGTCGAACTTGGACAGCGCGCCCGCCGCGTCGGCCTGCTTGCGGGACAGGTCGCGCCAGGCGGACGGCACGTTCGGGCCGATCGCCACCACGGGCGCCACCTTCTCCAGCCGGGCCAGGTCGATGTCGGCGAGCACCGGCTTGGGCACCCCGATCACGATCAGGTCGGGCTGCGCCTCGGCGATGGCCTCGTAGTTGGTCTCGGCCGCCGACTCGCCCGCGACCTTCGCCAGCTTCTCGTAGGTGGCCAGGTCCTCCGCGGTCATCAGCGGCAGGCCGCGCTTCCACGTCGAGATCCCCACGAGGGGTGCGTCCGCCTCCAGCAGGGCGGGCACCGCGTAGCCGGTGGCCACCACGCGCTTGGGCGAGACCGGGATGGTGATGTCGCCGTTGTCGGCCTTGAAGACCCTGGTCTCGGCCTTGCCTTCGGGGGCGGCGCCGGTGTCACCGGAACCGGAGCCACAACCGGTGGCCACGGCGAGGGCGAGCACCAGCGCGCCGGCGAGTCGGGGTGATCTGACGATGGACATGCGTGTTCCTCGTGATTCGGCGGAGATCGGCGGTCGGACAGGGGTAGGGGACAGGCGTCGGGGATCGGGGTCGGGGTCAGTGGTCGTGGTCGTCGTCGAAGTCGGCGACGCCCCGCTTCCAGTAGCCGGTGATGTCGTGGTCCTCCTTGGCCAGGCCCAGCTCGTCGCGCACCCAGCGGCGCAGCGGTTTGAGCGCACCGGCCTCGCCCGCGATCCAGGCGTAGACGCGCTCGCCCTCCGGCACGGACACCGTGCGCACGGCGCGTTCCAGCACGCCGCCCACCCCGGGCGGCACGTCCCCGCGGTGCAGCCAGTGCACCTCGACGTCCTCGGGCGCGGACAGCGGGATCTCCTGCGTGGCGTCGGCGACCTCGATGAACGCCCAGCCCGCGGCGGTCCGGGGCAGTTCCTCCAGCCACCGGGCGATGGCGGGCAGCGCGGTGATGTCGCCCGCCAGCAGGTACCGGTCGTAGCCGTGCGGGACGATCAGCCCGCCGGGCGGTCCCGCGACGTGCACGACCTCGCCAGGTTCGACCGTCAGCGCCCACTCCGAACCCAGCCCGCCGTCGTGCAGGGCCACGTCGATGTCGATCTCGCCGGCGGCCGGGTCGTAGCGGCGCACGGTGTACTCGCGGGAGGTCGGCGAAGGCCGCGGCCAGCGCAGCGTCTGCCCGTTCGGCTCCGGCAGGCGCAGCGTCCCGTCGGGATCCGGGAAGACCAGCTTCACGTGCTCGTCGGGGGAGTGGGCCTCGAACCCGGCGGCGCCCGGCCCGCCCAGCGTCACCCGCAGCAGCCCGGAACCGACCATCTCCTTGCGCACCACGGCGGTCTCGCGGATGCGGATCGGGTAGGGCACCTTCTCCGCGCTCCGGCCCGCCCGCACCTCGGCGATCCGCTCCAGGTGCCGGTGGCGGTGGTCGACGCGGCTCACACGCGTTCCCCCGCCCCGGTGACCAGCGCCGTCCAGTGCCCCAGCTCGGGCTGCTCGGCCAGGTCGGCGAACTCCAGCCGGGTCGCCCCGGCCGCCCGCCAGCGCTCGACCAGGCCCATGATGCGCACCGAGTCGAGCCCGAGGTCGAGCAGGTCCGCGTCCGGCGCGAGCTCGGCGGGGTCGCACCCCAGCAGGTCCGCGACATCGGCGCGGACCTGGTCGGCGGACAAGGGGGACGTGCTGCTCATCGTGGTGCTCCTGCCGGGACGGGCGCCGACAGCGCGGCCAGCGCGTCGGCGGTGGTGGTGACGGCCCCGCAGCGCTGCGCGACGTACTCGCAGGCCTGGTCGTGCCGTTCGCGGGAGAAGTCGGCGACGGCGTCGCCGACCAGGAAGGGCCGGATGTCGCGCATGAACGCCTCGACCGCCGTGGCCTGGCAGCCGATGTGCGCGTACACGCCGGTGATCAGCAGCTGGTCGCGGCCCCGCGCGGCGAGCTGCTCGCCGAACGTGCTGCGCTGGAACGCGCTGTAGCGCCACTTGACCAGCACGGTGTCGTCCGGCTCGGGAGCCAGGTCGGCGACGATGTCCGCGGCGCGCGGGTCGGTGTCGATGACCGCGCCGATGCCCGGTCCCCAGAACTCGGTCAGCAGCCCCCGGTCGGCGGCCTCCTGGTGTCCCGGCTGCGCGGTGTAGAACACCGGCACGCCGTGCGCGCGGGCCGCCGCGACCAGGGCGGCGATGTTGGCCGTCATCTCCGGGACGGGCGCACCCTGGTACGGGGCCAGGAAGTAGCGCTGCGTGTCGTGGACCAGCAGCGCCGCCCTGCTCGGGTCGGGCCGCCAGGCCACCCGGCCCGCCGGCAGCTCGGCCGCGGTGGGCAGTGGGTACGGCTGGATCTTCGGCAGGGACACGCCCTCACCCCTTCTCGGCCAGGGCGGCGAGGGCCGCCCTCAGCTCGCGTTTGCTCGTCTTGCCGACACCGGTCACCGGGAACGCTGCCACCACTTCGACCAGATCGGGCACCTTGAACGCGGCGACACCGCGTTCCCGCACGAACCGGCGCAGCTCGGCGGCGGTGGGCGTGGACCCCGCGGCCGGCACGACGTAGGCGCAGGTCCGTTCGCCGAGGTACTCGTCCGGCACCGCGACGACGGCGGCGTCGAGCACCGCCGGGTGGGCCATCAGGTGGTTCTCCACCTCTTCGGCCGCCACCTTCTCGCCGCCCCGGTTGATCTGCTCCTTCGCCCGGCCGACGACCTCCACGTGCCCGGAAGGGGCGCACCGCACCAGGTCCCCGGTCCGGTAGAAGCCGTCCGGGGTGAACGCGGTGGCGTTGTGCTCGGCGGCGCGGTAGTAGCCGCGGATCGTGTACGGGCCGCGGGTCAGCAGCGCGCCGACCTCGCCGGGAGCCACCACGTCGGCCGAGGACGCCGAGGGGTTGTCCGGGTCGACCACGCGGATCTCGTCGTCGAGCGAGATCGGCCGTCCCTGGGTGCTCAGCACGATCTCGTCGGGGTCGTCCAGCCGGGTGTAGCAGACCAGGCCCTCGGCCATCCCGAACACCTGCTGCAACCGGCAGCCCAGCGCGGGCCCGATCCGCTCGGCCAGCTCGCGGCCGCACTTCGCGCCGCCGACCAGCAGGACCTCCAGCGTGGACAGGTCCCGCTCGGTGCGCCCCGCGGCCTGCACCCAGGCGGCGGCCAGCGGCGGGACCACGCCGGTGATCGTCACCCCCTCGGACTCGATCAGCCGGAACGCGGTGTCCGCGTCGGGTCGCGGCGCCAGCACGGTCGCCGCGCCCGCGTGCAGCGCGCCGAGGATGCCGGGCGAGCTGAGCGGGTAGTTGTGCGACACCGGCAACGCGGCCAGGTACACGCTGTCCGGGCGCAGCGCGCAGATCCGCGCGCTCTCCCGGACGCTGTAGAGGTAGTCGTCGTGGGTGCGGGGAATCAGCTTCGGCAGGCCCGTGCTGCCGCCGGACAGCTGGAGGAACGCCACGCCCGCCGGGTCGGGGTCGGGCAGCTCGCGCGGCGCTGTTGCCGCCAGGTCGTCGAACTCCGGGGAACCGACGACCAGCACCTCGCGCACCGAGGCCACGTCGCCGGCCACGGCGCGCGCGGTGGCCGCGTGGTCGTGCCGCTCGTGCTGGTCGACGGTGAGGATCGCGACGGCCTCGCTCTGCGCGGCGAAGTGCCGCAGTTCGCTGTGGCGGTGCGCGGGCAGCGCGAACACCGGCCACGCGCCCGCCCGCCACAGGCCGAACACGGCCGGCACGAACTCCGGCACGTTGGGCAGCTGCACCACGACCCGGTCACCCGCGCGGATGCCCCGTCCGACCAGGCCGGCGGCGATCCGGTGCGCCCGTTCGTCCAGTTCGGCGAACGTCCACCGCACCGGGTTCCCGTCCCGCTCGCCCACCACGGCGGTGCGGTCGGCGTAGGCGGCCGTCAGCGCGGTGAGCCACGCGCCGAAGGTCTGCCCGCGCCAGTGCCCGGAGGCCCGGTACCGGGCCGCGACCTCCGCCGGCCACGGCACGTGGTCCACACCGGGGTTCGTGCCGGGGTTCACGCGACCGCACCTTCCAGCCCCAGCGCGCGCAGCAGGGTGCGGAACTTCGCGCTCGTCTCGGCCAGCTCCGCCGACGGGTCCGAACCCGCGACGATCCCGGCCCCCGCGAACAGCCGCACCGTCCGGCCGCACACTTCGGCGCTGCGGATCGTGACGCTCCACTCGCCGTCGCCGTACAGGTCCGTCCAGCCGACCAGCCCGGCGTAGTAGCCCCGGTCCTCCGACTCCAGGTCGGCGATCGCGGTCCGGGCCCGGGCGGTGGGCACGCCGCACACCGCGGGCGTCGGGTGCAGGGCTTCGGCCAGGGCCAGCGCGGACGAGCCGGGATCGGCCGGGTTCGCGACCCGCCCGGTGATCCGCGTCGACAGGTGCCACATCGTCGGCGTGCCGATCACCACCGGCTCGGTGGGCACCGCCAGGTCGACGCAGAACCGGCCCAGCACCTCGGCGACCTGGGTCCGCACGTGCGCGTGCTCGGCCCGGTCCTTCTCCGAGGACAGCAGCGCCGCGATCCGCCGCCGGTTCTCGGCTTCGTCGGCGACCCGGGGCAGCGAGCCGGCCAGCGGGTTGGCCACCACCTCGCCGCCGTGCCGGGACACCAGCAGCTCCGGGCTCGCACCGACCAGCGTGCGCGGCGCGGGGTCGCCCGGCGCGCTGACGTCGACCGCGAACGCCTGCGCGGCCGGGTCCGCCCGCACCAGCCGCGCCAGCAGGCTCGGCACCGGCACCGGGCCGTCCGCGGTCAGCTCCAGGCAGCGGGCGAGCACGATTTTGCGCAGCTCCCCGTCGTCGATGAGGGCCAGCGCCCGGCGGACGGCGTCGGCGTACCCCGCCGACTCGGGCTTCGGCGTGATCGACCAGGAGGTGGACCACGAGGCCGGCGGCGCGTCGGCGTCGGCGGTGGGCGCACCCGCCCGGCGCACCACGGCCGGCACGACGAGGCTGGTCTCGGAGTCGGGCCGGAACCCGATCGCACCGGTCACCACCGGCTCGACCAGGCCGGCCGCCGCCGCCGCGTCGAGGACCTCCGCCGCCGCGTGGGCGCGAGTGCCGTGGTGCGCCCGGACGGTCGCGTGCACGCCGTCGGCCAGCAGCGATCCCCGTGCCGACGAGTAGTAGAACGACCCCGGCAGGTACGCGGCCAGCAGGTCGGCCGCCCGGTGCACGGGCCGGGGTCGAACCAGAACAGGTGGGGACACGTCGAGGTTCCCTTTCGGCGTGGAGGTCGGAGCGGTCGCGGCGGCGGATGGCCGAAGTCCTTGCGGCAGGTGGAGACGCGGCCGCGCGGGCGCGCGACGAAGTGCCGGTCCCGCGGAGGTCGGCCACCGGCCTCCGATGCCCACCGCAGGGCGGCAGGCGGTGGGATCGAACGCCACCGTCTCCAACTTTGGGTAGCCTAACCTTATTCTCGGGCACAGCGGAAGCGTCTGGTCGGCCGCACTGTCACCAAGTGCGCGCCGACCGGGCGGACGACTCCGCTGCCGTCCGTCCGCCATGGCCACTGCGACGGACGCGTGGCCGCTTGTTCGTCTTAACAGTCCAACGCCCGCTGCGCGCGGATCACGCGCGGAGCGTCGCACCGCCGTCCACGAACAGGTTCTGCATGGTGATGTGCCGTGCCCGGTCCGAGGCCAGGAACAGCACTGCCTCGGCGATGTCGGCGGGATCGGCCAGCCGGCCCAGCGGGATCCCGACCCGGAACTGCTCCGGATCGCCCGCGACCACTCGCGCGGGCCCCTCGTCGTCGGTCCACAGCAGGCGCTGCATCTGCGTGTCGGTCGATCCGGGCGAGACCACGTTGCACCGGATGCCGGAACCGGCCAGTTCCAGTCCGAGGCAGCGGGTCAGCATCGTCACCGCCGCCTTCGACGCCGCGTACGCACCCATGCCGACCCGCGGCACGCCGGACGCGTTCGAGCCGACCGTCACCAGCACCCCGCTCCGGCGCGGCACCATCCGGCGGGCCACCTCCCGCAGCACGGTGAACGCCCCGGTGGTGTTGACCGCGAACGTGGCCGCCCAGTCCTCGTCGGTGGTCTCGCACACCGACGCCGGCCGCAGGATGCCCGCCACGGACACCCCGATGCCGATCGGGCCGACCTCGCGCTCCACGTCGTCCACGACCCGCACGACCGCCGCGGAGTTCCCGACGTCGGCGGCGAACGGCCACACCCGGCCGTCCGACTCCGCGGCGACCTGTCGCAACCCGGCGGCGTCGATGTCGACGGCGGCGACCTTGGCTCCCGCGCGGACCAGTCCGTCCACCACGGCCGCCCCGATACCGCGGGCGGCTCCGGTCACCAGCGCGACCTTGCCCTCGATCCCCGGATCCCAGTGCGCTGTCGAGGCCACCGACGCCCCCCTTACCGACTTGACTTTGCTTAGGCTTCCCTAAGCTAGCGGTCCGAGCCTCGTTGTGGATACCCGGTCCGGGTGATCTCGGTCATGATCGGACCACCCGCTCGGGTGAGCCGACCTCGGCGAGCGGCCCGACCGCCGCCGGTGTTATGGCGTAGTGGGAGTAGGTACCGGGGACGACCGTCGCTACGGTCCGCGATGACGACACGAAAGAGCCGTGCCGGGCCCCCTGTCATGCCCGGGCACACTCGCTCCGAAACGAGGTCCCTGTGAGTCGAACCCGCACTGCGCGCGTGGTGGCCGTGCTGCTCGCCCTGTCCCTGGGAACGGGAACCGCGGCCGCCGCCGCGCCGACCGCGCTCCCGACCGCCGCCGAGCCCTACTGCTACGAGGAACCCTGGCAGCCACGGGCGGATCTGAGCGATCTGAAGGCGTCCTTCAACTCCGCCAACTGGATGCAGACCCTCCAGGCCATGTACAAGCGGCGCTGGCCCAGCGGGGAAGCGCTGGCCATCGCCCAGGCCAAGGACCCCTACTGGAACCAGTTCGTGAAGAAGAACAGCTTCGAGGCGTTCGCCGAGTCGATGATGGTGGCGATCCACGAGGAGACCCACATGTGGGACCTCGACCCGTCGCGCACCAGGTGGAACACGCACACCGCGGCCTGGATCGACGCCTCCCGGCAGGTCACCACCATCCCGCTGCACGGCGGCTTCCCCCGCAAGGAGATCCTGCCGCTGATCAAGGACAAGTTCAGCGACTCCATGGACGGCATCTACCTGCGTGACCAGACGCAGGGCAACTACCAGCTCCAGGGCGTCACGGCCGAGCTGAACGCCGGACTGACCGGCCTGCCCGCGGCCACCGTGGTGCAGGAGTACATCAAGGGCGTCGGGGCCAGCAACGCCCGTGACATCGCCGCCACCAACCTGCGGTACCTGCTGCTCTACCTGCGCGTCGCCAAGGACCGGCACCCCACCTACTGGGCGAAGATCAAGAACGAGCCGAAGCTGCGGGACCTGGTGCTGACCCAGTTCCTGCGCACCGCCTACTGGCTGGACAAGTCCGCGCCCTACACCGGCAAGCTGGGCAGCGTCAACGCCGACAAGATCACCGCGACCAACTACGCCCCGGAGAACATCGCGGTCCTGGAGGAGTTCACCGGCCGGAAGGTGCGGGTGGACGCCCAGAAGAACTGCACCGCCTGACGGCGGACGAACCCTGTCGGCCGCCCGGTGGCGGTCCTCCTGCGGGCCTGCCCGCGGGAGCGGGCCCACCGGGCGCCGACGGCTTCGACGGCCGGGCTGTCGGAGCCCGAATCGATCGGGCGGGGTTCCGCACTGGCGCCATCGGCTCGGCCGGTGGGCCGAGTCGGCCGCCGGGTGTCACTGCTCGACGTGCTGGGTGACCGTGCCGCGCACGAAGTACCGCTGTGCCACCAGGAACAGCAGGATCATCGGCACGGTGGCGACCGTGCTCGCCGCGAGCACCAGTTCCCACTGCGCCTCACCGCCCTCGCCGAACCGGTCGAGCACCGTCTTCAGGCCGCGCGGCAGGGTGTAGAGCTCCGGTTCCCGCAGGTAGATGAGCGGCTTGATCAGGTCCGTCCAGGCCGCTTTCAGCTCGAACACGAACACCACGATCAGACCGGGACGGGCCAGCGGCAGCGCCATGCTGACGAACAGCCGCCAGGCGTTCGCCCCGTCCACCTTGGCGGCGTCGAACACCTCGCGGGGCAGGCCGAGGAAGAACTGGCGCAGCAGGAAGATGTAGAACGCCGCGCCGAACAGGTTCTGCGCCCACAACGGGATCTGCGTGGTGGCCAGCCCCAGCGCGTGCCACTCCAGGTAGACCGGCACCATGGTCACCGCGCCGGGCAGCATCATGGTCGCCAGCACCACGCCGAAGAGCAGGTTGCGGCCGGGGAAGCGGAACATCGCGAAACCGAACGCCACCAGCGCGCTCGCGACCGTGGCCGCCGCCGCGGCGGCCACGCCGACCGCGACGCTGTTGGCGATCCAGGTCAGCAGGGGCACCGCCCGCCAGACCTCGACGTAGTTGGCCGGCGAGAAGGGGCTCGGCAGCAGCGAGTTGTCGAACACGTGCGCCCGGTCCTTGAGCGAAGCGCTGACCAGCCACCAGAACGGGTAGAGGAACGCCGCGGTGACCGCGAGCAGCCCGAGCCCCGTCGCCACGCGCTTCACGACCGCTCGCCTTCGTAGTGGACGTAACGGCGGGACAACCGCACCTGCACCGCCGTGATGACCGCGATCACCACGAACAAGCCCCACGCCAACGCCGACGCGTAGCCCATCCGCAGCGACTCGAACGCCTCCCGGAAGAGGTGGATCACGTAGAACAGCGCCGCGTCGCCGTCGCTGGACTGCTTCGCGCGGGCGCCGAAGAACATCGTGTACGCCTCGGTGAAGACCTGGAGCGACGCGATCGTGTTGACCACGACCGTGAAGTACACCGTGCCGCTGATGCCGGGCAGCGTCACGTGCCAGAACTGCCGCCAAGGGCTCGCGCCGTCCAATCGAGCCGCCTCGTACCGCTCGACCGGCACGCGGGTGAGCGCCGCCAGGTACAGCACGGCGGTGCTGCCGACCGTCCACAGGCTCATCAACACCAGACCGGGCTTGATCCACGCCGGGTCCGTCGTCCAGTTCGGCCCGGTGAAGCCGAACCAGCCGAGGAACTCGTTGATCGCGCCGTTCTGCCCGTTGAGCAGCAGCAGGAACATCGCGGCCAGCGCCACCGGCGGGGTCATCACCGGCAGGTACAGCACGGTGCGGAAGAAGCCCGCCGACCGCCCCGCCCGGCGCAGGAGCGCCGCCAGGCCGAGTGCCAGCACGATCTGGGCGGGCACGTGCAGGGCGGTGAAGACCAGCGTGTTCCACAGCGCCGTCGCGACCCGGTCGTCGACCAACGCCTCGCGGTAGTTCTCCAACCCGATGAAGTCGGGCGGCTTGAGCATGTCGTAGTGGGTCAGCGACAGCCAGAGGCTGAACAGCATGGGGCCCGCCGTGAACGCCAGGAAGCCGATCACCCACGGCAGCAGGAACAGCAGCCCGGCCCGCGACTCGCGTCGGCTCACCGTCGTCACGGCACTACCTCCCGCCCACGCGCTTGAGCGCCTGTTCGGCTTCCCGCTGGGCCTGCGCCATCGCCTCGTCGGGGCTCTGCCGCCCGGTGAGCACGCGGTTCACGCCGCCCTCCCAGGCGCGCACGAGTTCGCTCGCCGCCGGACTCGGTGCCACCGCGAAGGTCTTGTCCTGCAACGACAACACCTGGGGCACGCCACGTTCGAGGATGCGGTTCCCCCTCGGGTCGAACACCTCGCGGAAGATCCGTTCGTCGGCCACCCGGTTGGCGGTGAACGTGCCGCCGTAGGGCTTCCCGGTCCGTGCCAGCGCGTCGCGGCGCGCGGTCGCGGCGGCGACCCACGTGTCGGCGTCGGTCATGGTCACCAGGAACCGGCAGGCCAGCTCCGGGTGCCTGGCGCCCTTGGGGATGGCCCACGCCTGACCGCCGGCCTCGGTCAGCGGCGCGCCCTGCCGGTCGGTGAACGGGGCGATCGTCACGTCGGCGTCGGGGGAGTTGGTCGCGAGGGTGTTGATGTACCACGAGTCCATCGGCATCGCGGCGAGCTGCCCGGTGGCGTAGGCGTTGTTCGCCCCGAACTGGTCGAAGGTGTCCCGGAAGGCCTTGAACGAGGCCCAGCCACCCTGCCGCCGGACGAGGTCCGCGGTGAAGCGGACCGCTTCCACCACGCGCGGGTCGTCGAGCCGGACGTCGAACCCGTCGCCGGTCACCAGTTCCGCGCCGTTCGCCTTGGCCCACATGGGCAGGTAATCGGGCACCTTGGGGTCGAAGCCGATGCGCTCGGGTCTCCCGTCCGCCAGGACCGCCAACCGATCGGTGAGGCTGGACACGGCGGACCAGTCCGTTGTGGACAGCGCGGCGGGATCGAGGCCGGCGGCGCGCACCACCGGGTTGTTGATGATCAGCAGTCGGACGACGGAGAAGTCCGGCAGCCCGTGCGCCTCGTCCTGGTAGGTCACCTGGCGCAGCGCCGCGTCCCGGAACTGGCCGAGGTCCACACCGTGCTCACGGACGCAGTCGCCCAGGCCCTGCACCGCTCCTCTGGCCGCGTAGCTGCCGAGCTTGCGCCGTTCGGCGTAGATGAGGTCGGGCGGATCGCCCGCCGCGACCGCGGAGAGGAACTGCTGTTCGTCGAAAGCTCCCTCGTTGACCCGCACGTCGACCCCTGGGTTGGCGTCGCGGAACACCGCCACCCGTGCCGTCGCGTGCTCGTCGGGCAGGCCGAAACCCATCGTCACCAACGTGTTCGGGGCGTCGGCACCGCTCGACCCCAGCCCGCCGCACCCGCAGACCACCAGCAGGGGTACCACCGCGGTGACCAGTAGTCTGCGCACGACCGCCTCCCCACGTGCCGGGCAACACGGATGCAGTTCCCGCGCCGAGCCCTCCGCACACTCAGGTCGCCCGGACGGCGTAGTGGCGGTGGAACGGGGACAGGCTCTCCACCGCCCAGCGGTTTGATCAGCCGATGGTGGTCGCCCACCACCCGACCAGTCGGGACGCGTGGTCCGACGTCGCTCGACGGCTCCGGTCGAGCCCGCCGTCCGAACAACACCGGACACCGCCCCGTTTACCCCCTCGCAAGTGCTCTGACCTCGGCAAACTGCCTCTTGGACGGTCCGGCCCGCACCTGTACCGACCGCACCCGGCCCACGACTACGCGTGACAGGACCGCACGAGTGCCCGATCGGGCGGCTGAACGGATCTGCCAACGGCCGCACGGCGTGATTAGGTAGCTTCGTGACATCCGAGGAAGCGGGCCCGTGGACACGGGTCGAAACCCTGGCCGAAGGCCAGGCAGTGCTCGTGCGCGTCGGTGGAGACATCGACCAGAGCACCGTTGCGAAGCTTGACGAAGGCTTGGACGACGGCATCAAGCAGGCGAAGGGCGCCGAGGCCCTGCTGCTGGTGGTCGACCTGCAGGAGGTGGGCATGCTGGCCTCGGTGGGGCTGTCCTCCCTGATCAGGGCGCACCACCAGACGCGGGACGAAGGTCTGGAACTGGTCGTGGTGGTCAATCCCGACCACCACCTGACCCGCCTGCTCTGGACCACGGCCCTGACCCAGATCCTGACCGTTGCCGGCTCGGTCGAAGAAGCCCTGACCCACACCCCGCGCAACCCGGCGTAACCCGCCGGGCACGTTGCGCAGCACGTGGTGACCGCATCCGCCGGTTGGCGGCGGTAGCCGCCGAGGCGGTGCTGTTCAAGGGTTCCGGCAGGCTTGGCGAGGTCCGTGCCGTCTCCCGGAACCGGCGCTGCGGCTATTCGGCAGTCACCGACATCCGACGATCGGAGGTACCACGACCACCCGCCGTGCCGCGACAATGGTCTAGACCTTCGGTCACCACGTCCCGCCGCCGCCACCCGGCCTGCCGGTGGCGCGTTCACCTTCCAGTACAAGGCGACGGCCAGGCGCCCCGGCACGTTCGAGATGTACGTGATCTTCGGCTGAGCGACCGGTCACCCGGACCCGGTGACTCCCCGGTGTGACGCCACCCCAAGTGGGTGATCCCCGGGAGGCGAAACCCGGCTCCGGGCTGAATCCCGCGCCTGCGTGGGGAAGCCGGGCCGCCGGGTCCGTTGGTCGGGGGAGCGTTATGCGCAGGTGTTATCTGGCCGAGGTCGGTCGGTGCGGTTACGTTCGGATCAGTCGGAGCCGTTGCCGGGATCGGCGCGACGGCGTGCCGGCGTTCGGACAGCACGCATGAGAAAAGGAGTTGCTCCTTTGTTCCGAGCGAAAATCGTCATGGCGATCGCCGGCAGCGTCGCCGCGTTCGTCCTGGTCGGCATGCCGACCGCCACCGCCGTGTCGCAGCAGGACTCGGCGGTTCGCACGATCTACTACGACTCGAGCCGGTCGGCCGAGCTCGCGCCCCTGGTCGACGAGGCCGCCCAGATCTGGAACTCCGGTGTCACGAGCGTCCGGCTGGAGAAGGGCACCGCCGGCATCACGGTGATCACCAGCCAGAGCGGGTCCGCGCCGGGCACGGCCAGCTGCGTCGGGTGCACGCGGGGCACGATCAACTTCTACCGCAACCAGATCAAGCAGTCCGGTGCGGGCACCCTGCGCGTGATCGTGCACGAGTTCGGCCACATCCTCGGCCTGCGCCACCCGCAGGACATCGGCAACTGCGACAAGGTGATGGCCGGCGGGCGGTGTGAGAACTCCCGGCCCAACACCCAGGAACTCGCCGCCGTCCAGCGGTTCTGGGGCGGCTCGCGCGTCGCCCCCGAAGGCGGCCACGTGGACGAGCGCGGGATCTTCGACGTCCCGGCGCTGGTCTACTCGTAGCCCCCGGCGGGACAGGATCGGTGCGAACGGAACCTCGTTCGCACCGATCCTGTCGTCGCGTTCGATGCGCCGACTGATGCGCCGCCTGACGCTCCGGTGACGCCTGGAGGACCTCGCTCCTCGGCCCCGTAGAGCGACCGGCCCGCGTGCAGCTCCGCCCCCGAAGATCGGCCGGCCCCCGGTTCAGCTCCGCCCCGTACAGTTCCGCCCCCGTACAGTTCCGCCCCCGTGCAGCCACCGCCCGCGTGAAGCGACCGCCGGCGACGTGGTTTCCGCCGCGCGGGCGGGATGATCGACAACGGCAGCTACCTTCACCCGGCGCTGCGAAACCGCGCGCCAGGACGGTCGCGCGCGACCGCACCCGCCCACCACACCCGGCCGGCAGAGCCCGCGCGGAGTCGGTCGCGGCGGTGGCCGGTTCCGGTCACGCGGGTACTCCACTGTGGACGATCGAGGTCGGATTTCCCCAGGTGGGGACCGGTACGGCCATTCGCGGGCGTCCGTTACCTGTCAATCGCTGGTTGACCGGTACCGGCCGCCCATAGTTTCGGCCTGGTTCGGCGACGCGAACGCATCGACGTCATCCGCGGCTCCACTCATGAGGTGAGAAATGCACCGACTTTCGGCGTGCTACTCGGGCGAGCGGGAACGGAGCGGGCCGTTGGCTTTCGGCCACGCGAACATCCTGCGCGCCATCACCGTCGACGACGACCCGACGCGCAACAACCTCGCCATGGTGTTCCCCGTGCCGGACCTGCCGCCGGCCGAGGTCGTCGGATTCGTCGAAGTGCTCCTCCGGCGGCACGAGTCACTGCGCACCACCTACCGGCTCGGACCTGAGGTGACACAGCACGTCGCGGGTTCCGGTGAGCTGCTGGTCGAGCTGGTCGAAGCCGACGGCGACGCGCGGGCCACCGCCGAACGGACGGCGAAGCGGTTCCGCGGCCGGTGGTTCGACCTCCAGGAGGCGCCACCGCTGCGGGTGGCGGTCGTGACCGTGGACGGCGTCGCGCGCCACCTGGTGTGGGTGGTCAGCCACACCGCGATGGACGTCGCCACGTGCGAGATCCTGTTGCGGGAGTGGTCGGCGTTGACGGCGGGCCGGGAGCTCCCACCCGCCGGGCCGCAGCCGCTGGACGTGGTGGAGTTCGAGCAGAAGCCGTTCGTGCGGCGACTCGCGCAGGCCTCGGCCCGGTACTGGGAGGCCCGGCTGCGCGAGGTGCCGCAGGCGATGTTCCCCGTGCCCGCCGCGAAGACCTCGGCCAAGACCGACTGGCACCACCCCGGCCTGCGCATCCGGTCCCGCGCCGTGATGGCACACCTCGCGGCCGTCTCCGAACGGACCGCCGCGAGCGCTTCGACGATCCTGCTGGCCGCCGTCAACGCGCTGGTCTGCCACCGCACCGGGCAGTCGACCTGTGTCACGACCTCCCTGTACGGCAACCGCGCGTTCCAACAGCTGGCCGACCTGTTCGGCACGATCTCCCAGGACGCCCTGCTGTCCGTGCCCGTGCCGGAGACCGGAACCTTCGACGAACTGGTGCACGACGTCCGCGCGCAGTCCCTGGCCGCCTACCGTGCCGCCTGGTACGACCCGGCGGTCGTCTGGGACGTCATCACGCGGGTCACGGCGGAACGCGGTGCGAGCTACGCCCGTGACGTCGTGTTCAACGACATGAGCCCGTTGACGGGAACCGGTGACGTCGAGCGGTCCGCCCTCAACCGCCTGCCCTGGGTGTGGATCCCCGGCGGCACCGACCTCGAGACCGACGACGCCGAGCTCGACGCGAGCCTGGAGTGGCTGCCGCCGGAGAACGTCCCGTCCCGGTTCGTGGTCTACGTCTACCGGCTGGACGAGGAGCTGGACGTGACGTTCCTGGTCGACCCGGTGTGCCTGGACCGGGACGAGGTGACGGAGTTCGGCCGCGCCCTCCTGCGGCTGCTGCGCGCCGCCGCCGAACGTGACCTACCGCTCAAGGAGGTGGCCGGCTCGACCGCGCTCCGACCGGTGACGCGCGGCGAGGGCTGGTACCCGGCCGACTCGTGCTGGATCGAGATCGACGCGGTGCGCGGCCTGCTCGCCGACGTCCTCGGCGATCGGCCGCACTTCGTGGAGGCGGTGCCCGACGAGGCCGCCGGCTACCGGCTGGTGTGCTACCTGACCGGTCCGGCGGACCCCGAGGACGTCCACCGGCAGTGCGTGGAACGGCTGCCCGGACGGGTCACCGCCATCACCCCGCACGAGTACGTGGTCTGCGCGAGCCCGCCCGACGACCCGGCCGACGCCGGCGGCTGGCGCGCCCGCCTGGTCGTCTCCAGCAGCAGCGGACGGGGTGGGCCGCGATGACCTCGGACACCACGCCGGTCACCGATCCGGCCACGAAGTCCCTGTGGTCCGGCAACTTCCGGCTCTACTTCGGCGCCCGCACCACGTCCATGCTCGGCGACGGGATGCTGCCGGTCGCGCTGTCCGTGGGCGTGCTGGCCGCCGGGCACGGCATCACCGGGGTCGGGTACGCGTTGGGCGCGTGGATGGCCGCGCTGACCTTGTTCATGCTCGCGGGCGGGGTCCTGGCGGACCGGTTCACGCCGCGCCGGATGATGGTGCTGGCCGACGTGGTCCGGGTCGTCGTGCAGGCCACGATGGCGATCACCTTCGTGCTCGGCGCGTCCGACCTGGTCACCATCGTGGTGCTCCAGTTCATCAGCGGTGCCGCGACCGCCCTGTTCCAGCCCGGTGTGGCGAGCATGATCCCCAAGATCGCCACCGACGTGCAGCGGGCCAACGGGGTCCTGCGGATCTCGGAGGCGCTCGCGGGCGTGCTCGGGCCCGCGCTGGCCGGTGCGCTGGTGACCGCGTTCGGTGCGGGCACGGTCTTCTTCATCTACGCCGCGACGTACGGGGTCAGCGCGGTCTGCCTGGTCGCGATGCGGATGGACCGCGCGGAGGCGGTGCGGACCGCGGAGTCGTACTGGCGCCAGCTCGTGGAGGGCTGGCAGGACTTCCGTTCCCGCACCTGGCTGTGGGGCGTCATCGCGATCTGGCTGGTGTACGGGTGTTTCGTGCCCGGCGTCTCGCTGCCGGTCGCCGCCGAACTGGTGGTCGCGGACCACGGCTCGACCGCGCTCGGGATCGGCATGGCCCTGTTCGGCGCGGGCGGTGTGCTGGGCGGCGCGCTGGCGATGCGGACCAAGGCGGCCCGGCCGCTGCTGGCCGGGTCGCTGGGGTGGGCGTTGTTCGTGGCCTACCCGTTCGTCCCCGCGCTGCGTCCGCCGGAGCTGCTGCTCTACGCGGGCTGGCTGGTGGCCGGGTTCGGCCTGGCCTACTGGCAGGTGCTCTGGTCGACCACGGTGCAGACGCAGATCCCGTCGGACCTGCTCAACCGCGTCTACGCCTACGACGTCGCGGGTTCCCTGCTGGCGCTGGCCCTGGGCCGCTCGTTGGCGGGACCGCTGGCGGAACTGGTCGGCGCACGGCAGCTGATGGCCCTGTCGACCGTGCTGGGGCTGGTGTGCACCGGGCTGCTGCTCGCCGTGCCCGCCATCAGGAACCTGCGCCGCGTGAACTGATGCGAGGAGCGCTCATGCGAGTCCCGACGGACAGCGAACCCGTGCCCGACGAGGTGGACGCCTTCGTCGTCGAAGTCTACGAACGAGTCCTCGCCGACCCCGGAGTCGCGTTCGCCGCGGTCGCCGACGAGTTCGCGGCGCGGCGGTCGGACTTCGAGCGGGCGGTGCGCGTGCTGCGTCGGCTCAGGCTGCTGGAGGAGGGCGACCCGCTGGTCGCGGTCAGCCCCGAGACGGCCCAGGTGGAGCTGTTCCTGCCCCTGCGACGCGCCCAGCGGCAACTGCTGCCGTTCACCGACGCCTTCGGCCGGGCGCGGCGCGGGTCCTCCGCACGGCCGACCACCGGGGTCTACCGGGACATCCGGGACATCCGGGCCCGACTCGCCAAAGCCGCGCACGAGTGCGAATCCGAGGTGCTGATGATGCAGACCTGCATCGCGCAGGAGCCGCCGGAGGCCAGGTACGCCCGACCGCTCATGCTGGACGCGGTCCGCCGGGGCGCGCGGGTGCGGCTGCTCTACCCGCACACCGGGCGCGGCGACACCGTCACCCGTTCCTACCTGCGCGACGTGGTCGAGGCCGGCGGCGAGGTGCGCACCTCCAGCGACATCTTCGAGCGCTTCATCGTGTTCGACCGCCGGATCGCCTTCATCCTCACCCCCGGCGACGAGGACGGCGACGGCCACGCGGTGGCGGTGGTGGAGGAACCCGCGATCAGCGGGTTCCTCTGCCGGGTGCACGAGCACGCGTGGCAGTCCGCGATGCGGTTCAGCCCCCGGCAGCCCGGCTACAGCGACGCGCTGGACGTGCTGAAGACCAGCATCCTGGCGCTGCTCGCGTCCGGCCTCACCGACAACGCCATCGCCCGCCGGGTCGGCATCTCCGAGCGCACGCTGCGCCGCCACATCGCGGTCATCATGCGCGACATGTCGGCGGACAGCCGCTTCCAGGCCGGCGTCACCGCCGCCAAGGCGGGCCTGGTCGAGCCCACCCCGAACGAGCCCACCCAGAACGAGCCCGACCCGAACGAGTCCACTCCGGACGGGCCAGCCCGGCCCGAGCCTGTCCCGAACGAGCCTGTCCCGAACGAGCCCTCACCGAACGAGCCCGCCCCGACCGGTGACCCATCACCCGGAGGACCTCCATGCAGCTGACCAGACCGGCCATCCTCGGCGGTGCGCCGATCCTGACCGACCCGGTGCCGCTGGCCCGGCCCACTCTCGACGCCGACCCGGACCTGCTGGCCACCTTCCGCGACGTGCTGTCCTCGGGGATCGTCACCAAGGGCCGCCACCTGGCCGAGCTGGAACGCGAGGTGGCGGACTTCCTCGGGGTCGGGCACGCGGTCCTGGTGTCCAGCTGCACCAGCGGTCTGATGCTGACCCTGCGGTGCCTGGACCTGCACGGCGAGGTCGTGCTGCCCAGCTTCACGTTCATGGCCAGCGGCCACGCGGTGGTGTGGAACGGGCTGGAGCCGGTGTTCGCCGACATCGACCCGCACACGTTCGCGGTGGACCCGGAACGGGTGGCCGACGAGGTGACCGACCGGACGGCCGCGCTGCTCGCCGTGCACACGTTCGGCTCGCCCTGCGACGTCGACGCGCTGGCCAAGATCGCGGCCGAGCGGGGCGTCCCGCTGGTGGTCGACGCGGCGGCGGCGTTCGGCGGCCGGTACCCGGACGGTTCGCCGGTCGGCGGTCGCGGCACGGCGGAGGTCTTCAGCCTCAGCCCCACCAAGCCGTTCACCACCGGCGAGGGCGGCATCGTCGCCACGAACGACGGCGAACTCGCCCGCGAGCTGCGGGTCGGGCGCGACTACGGCAACGCCGGCGACTACGACAGCCGGTTCGTCGGCCTCAACGCCCGGATGCCGGAGCTGTCCGCCGTGCTGGGCCGGCACCACCTGCCGCTCCTGCCCGCGCTGATCGAACGCAGGCAGGAGCTGGCCGACCGCTACCGGGCCGGGCTGTCCGGCCTGCCGGGGATCGGGTTCCAGCGCGTCCCGCCCGGCGCGCGCAGCACCTACAAGGACCTCTGCCTCACCGTCTCCGCGTCCGGGTTCGGGCTCGACCGGGACACCCTGGCCGCCGCGCTGCGCGCCGAGGGCGTGGCCACCAGGGCGTACTTCGATCCGCCGCTGCACCGGCAGACCGCGTACCGGCGGTTCGCCGCGAGCGGGAAGTCGTTGCCGCACAGCGAGGAGCTCGCCGGCCGGGCGCTCGCCGTGCCGTTGTACTCGCACCTGCCGGAACACCTGGTCGACCGGATCTGCGAGGTGGTCCGCCGGATCCACGAGCACGCGGCGGAGATCACCGCGCGAACCGCCCCGGACGCGGGCTGAGGAGCTGAGGGGCCGAGTGGACCGTCCTGGATATCGATGGGGGTCAGAGTGAGTGTCCTGCGGAATTCGTCCGTTCTCGTCACCGGCGGCACGGGCTCGTTGGGTCGGGCCTTCGCCCGGCACCTGTTGGCCCACCACGAGCCCGACCGGATCGTGGTCTTCTCCCGGGACGAGCAGAAGCAGTACGAGATGCGCCAGGAGTTCGGCGCCGACGACCGGGTGCGGTGGGTCCTCGGGGACATCCGGGACCGGGACAGCGTGATCCGCGCGATGCGGGGCGTGGACCACGTGGTGCACGCCGCCGCGCTCAAGCAGGTCGACACCGCCGAGTACCACCCGTTCGAGTTCGCGAAGACCAACATCGAGGGCTCGCAGAACGTGCTGGAGGCCGCCGTCGAGTGCGGGGTGCGCAAGGTCGTCGCGCTGTCCACCGACAAGGCGTCCAGCCCGACCAACCTGTACGGCGCGACCAAGATGGTGGCGGACAAGCTGTTCACGTCGGCCAACGCCTGGGCGTCCGAGCGCGGGGTGCTGTTCTCGGTGGTCCGCTTCGGCAACGTGATGGGCAGCCGGGGCTCGGTGCTGCCGCTGTTCCGGCGGCTGGTGGCGGAGGGCAGCACGCTGCCGATCACCGACAAGCGGATGACCCGGTTCTGGATCACCCCGGAGCAGGCGGTGAGGTTCACCGTGGACAGCTTCGCCACCATGCGGGGCGGCGAGCTGTTCGTGCCCCGGATCCCGAGCATGAAGATCTCCGACCTCGCGGAGGCGGTCGCGCCCGGCATGCCGACCTACGAGGTGGGCATGCGGCCGGGGGAGAAGCTGCACGAGGAGATGATCGCGGCCGAGGACAGCTACCGGACGTTGCAGCTGGAGGACCGCTACATCGTGCTGCCCACGGTCGGGGTGACCGGGTACACGGCGGCCGGCTACTGCCTGCCCGTGTCGCTGGGGTTCACCTACCGCTCGGACACCAACGACGCGTGGCTGTCCATCGACGAGCTGCGGAGGATGCTGGACCTCGAAGGGGCGTGGTCGGCGTCATGAGCCCCATCCGGCTGACCGGGGCGGTGATGGCGCACCCGCGCCGACTGGACGCCGCCCGCTCGCTGATCGCCTCCGCGCCGCCGGGTTTCCTGACCCTCGTGCCGGACCCGGACCCGGACGGCCCGCCGACCGGCCTGCGCACGTCGATCAGGGCGTGGTCGGAGGTGCCCGCCGGCTCGACCCACCACCTCGTGCTGGAGGACGACGCCCGGCTCTCGGACGGGTTCCGCGAGCAGGCGGAACGGGCCGTCGCGGCGATGCCGGACGCCGCGGTCGTGCTGTTCAACGCCTGGAACTCGCGCAACGGCGCGGCCGTCCGGCTGGGCGCGCTGGCGGGCGTCCGGTGGGTCGCCCCGGCCGACGAGTACACCGCGAACGTGGCGCTGATCCTGCCGGTCGGGATCGCCGCGGGGTTCCCGGCCTACGCCCGCGAGCACGGCGGGACGTGGCCGGACGACGTGATCCTGGCGCGCTACCTCAGGTCCGTCGGAGCGTCCACCTACCTGGCCGTGCCGAACCTGGTGGAGCACGGCGAGTTCCCCAGCATCTCCGGCAACGACCGGCACGGCCTGCGCATGTCCGCGTGCTTCGCCGCGCCCGCGCCCGACGCGCGGTGGCGCGCGGACGACGTCCTGCGACCCGATGCCGTGCCGTTCTTCAAGTACGGCCTCGCGCTGTGCTCGGTCCGGCGCGGCGACCGGTGGCGGACGATCGGCTACGAACGGTATTCCCGACTGCTGGGAGTCGACGCCGAGGACTGCCGGAAGGAGTTCGACGCCGCCCCGGCGGTCGAGCGGCTGCGCGCCGACGGCGCGGTCGCGGACGACGCGCTGGAGGCGTTCTGGCGCACCGGGTACGCGCTGGGACTCCTCGGCGCCCGGCACGGGTCGCGGGTGGACTGGCGGGAGGACCCGTTGGTGGACAGGGCACTCGACTCGCTCGGCCCCGGCGGGCTGTGCACCGACCTCGGTGCGGCGGAGCTCCGGCGGCTCCAGGTGCCGTTGCGGGAGGCGGCCGGGGAAGCCCTGTTCGCGGGGGCACGGGCGCCGGCGCGCTCCACGTCGGGCCGGCGGGTCGTCTTCGCCGGCGCGGACAGCCCGCTCAAGCGGTCCCTGGTCGACGACCTGACCGACCGGGGACACCGGGTCCGGGTGAGTTCCGAGGTGGGCGCCGTCGAGCCGGACGAGGTGGTCGTGGAGGCCGTCGAGGACGGGATCCGGGTGCGGGGATCGGTGCTGCGCTTCGGGGTGCCGTACGGGCCGGGCCTGGTCGACGGCTCACCGCTGAACGACCTGGTGCTCCGGTCGATGACGATGCAGCCGATGCGGGTGACGGGACCGGTCCTGGGTCCGTACCGGTTCGTCCACGTCTGGGACATCGGGAACGCGTTGGAGGCGCTGGTCGAATCACCCGGGCCACCGGGCGTCGTGGACCTGGCGGTGGACCCTCCGGTCACCCTCCGCCAACTCGCGGAGCTGATCGCACGGGTGGTCCGGCAGGTCGAGATCGACCTGCCGGACCCGGGCGAACCGTCGCCGAGCGGGACGGGGCCGTCCGCCCGGCTGGCGGACGGCATCCGGACCGTCGCCCAGTGGCTGGCCTACGAGGCGGACTGACCATGGAGACGATCTTCGCCACCGACGCGGGCGACAGCGGGGTCAACGAGGACTCGGTGGTGGCCGGGGCGGACTTCGCGGTGGTCCTGGACGGCGCCACGGCCGAGCCCGACACGGACACCGGCTGCGTGCACGGCGTCCGCTGGTTCGCCCGGCAGCTGACCGGCGCGTTGGCCCGACGGCTCGCGCTCGACGCGTCGGCGGCGCGCCCGCTGGCGGACGTCCTGCACGACGCCCTCGACGCCGTCGGGCGGTCGCACGCCGACACCTGCGACCTGACCAACCTGTGCAGCCCCTCGGCGACCGCGGCCATCCTCCGGCACCGCGACCGGCACGCCGACTACCTCGTGCTCGGCGACTCGCCCATCGTGCTGGAGGCGGACGACGGCACGGTCTCGACGGTCGCCGACGACCGGTTGGCCCGGTACACCGGCACCTGGGCCGACATGCGCCACAGCCGCAACGTCCCCGGCGGGTTCTGGGTGGCGGGCAACAACCCGGCGGCGGCCGGGCACGCGCTGGTCGGCACGGTGCCGGTGGCCGGGCTCCGGCGCGCCGCCCTGCTCACCGACGGCGTGACCAGGCTGGTGGAGCGGTACGACTGGTCGTGGCGGGACCTGGTCTCGGCGCTGGACGAGACCGGGCCCGCCGAGGTGATCTCGCTGACCAGGCAGGCGGAGCGGCGGACACCGCACGGGCGGTTCGTCGGGAAGCGGCACGACGACGCCACCGCCGCGCTGTGCCGGTTCGCCGGAGACCGGGGGTCAGGCGTCCACCGGGACTAATCGGTCGTCTGGCTGGAACCGGACCCGCAAATGCGTGCCGGTGTCCGGTTCCAGCCAGCTCGACTCGGCCGCGCGGAAACCGAGCTCGAACCGGCTCCGCGCGCCCACCAGGTCCATCAGCACGTTCACGTAGCGCCGGACGGTGCGCGCGGACACCCCCAGCCGGTCCGCCACCACGTCGTCGGTCATGCCCGCGACCAGGCAGCGCAGGATCGACCGCTCGAAGTCGCCCGGCTCGCCGCTGACCAGCGCCCACGGCATCGCCGCCGCCCAGCGCGGCGCGAACGACTCGACCATCGCGGACACCGCCGACGGCGCGGTCAGCACCACCAGCACGTCCGCCGACCGGGTGTTCGCCGCGCCCACCACGGCCAGCTTCCGGTCGATCAGCAGCGACTCGTGCAGCCGGTCGCCCGCCACCTTGACCTGCACCCCGCTCCTGATCAGCTCCTTGACCCGGTCGCGGGTGCGGTCGTCCGGCGGTGCGCAGAGCAGTCGCACCCGCAGGTCCGGGCGATAGGCGAGGGACCGGACGGCCTCGGCGAGGCCGGTGTCGAGCCCCGGCGTGGCGCCGGTGAGGGTGGACAGCACCTCCCGGCGCGCTCCGCGCAGCAGGTCCGGCAGCCTGGTGCGTTCGACGTTCCCCGTCGTCCCGAAGTCTTCGCGCCGATTACCGATGATCACGGAATTCCCCCTGTGGCGTTCGGTTCTCCGCTCATTCCCAGTCCGGACGTCGGAATGGTGCTGACGGCCGGTATAGGCTTGGTATGGACCAGGCCGCGACGAATGCGGATAACCGAAATTCCGCCTCACTGGGAAACCCGGGGGTCGAACGCGGTGGAATTCAGGGTTCTCGGCCCGCTGGTGACAAAAGAAGGAGTGCGGGAGCTGCTGCTCGCACCCAAGGTGCGCACCCTGCTGGCCCTGCTGCTGTGCCGGCCGCGTGCGGTGGTGCCCGCGACCGTGCTGATCGACGGTCTGTGGCGGGGCGACCCACCGCGTTCGGCCGCGAAGAACCTCCAGCTGTACGTGCACCAGCTCCGGCGCGCGTTGGGCGAGCCGGAACGGGTCGCGCTGCGCAGCCCCGGCTACGCGCTGGAGGTGCACCCCGACGAACTGGACGCCGAACGCTTCGAGGCGCTCGCCGGCCAGGCCCGGCTGGCCCACGAGCGCGCGGACTTCCGCACCGCCGGCACCCTGGCGCGACAGGCGATCGCGCTGTGGCGGGGCACGCCGTTCTGCGGGCTGGCGGACGAGGTGCGCCTGCTCCAGGCGGAGGCCGAGCGGCTGCTGGAGCGCAAGCTGGTGGTGACCAGCATGTGCGTGGAGGCCGAGCTGCGGCTCGGCCGGCACCGGGAGCTGGTGGCCGAGCTGCTCGAACTCGTGGCGGAGCACCCGCTGCGGGAAGGGCTGCACGCCCAGCTCATGCTGGCGCTGTACCGGTCGGGCCGGCAGGCCGAGGCGCTGGAGGTGTACTGGAAGGTCCGCCGGGTGCTCGCCGAGGACCTCGGGCTGGAGCCGGGGGCGGAGGTCTGCGAACTGGCGCAGGCGATCCTGCGGGCCGACCCGGCGCTGGAACCGGGTGCCGCCGGGGCCGCGCCGACCCGTCCCACCCAGCTGCCGCCGGACGTCGCCACGTTCACCGGCCGCGCGGAGCTGCTGCGCGACCTCGACGCGGCGGCGGACCGCGGCGGGGTGCCGGTCGTGGTGGTCTCGGGCACCGCCGGCGTCGGCAAGACCGCACTGGCACTGCACTGGTCGCACCGGGCGCTGGACCGCTTCCCGGACGGCCAGCTGTACGTGAACCTGCACGGGTACGCGCCCACGGCGGCGGTGTCGGCCGCCGAGGCGCTGGTCCGGTTCCTCCGCGCGCTGGGCGTGCCCGCCGAGCGGATACCGGCCGGCCTGGACGAGCTGACCGCGTTGTTCCGCTCGACGATCGGCGGCCGGCGGATGCTGGTCCTGCTGGACGACGCCGCCTCGGTGGAGCAGGTGCGCCCGCTGCTGCCGGGCCGTCCGGGCAGCGTGGTGCTGATCACCAGCCGGGACGACCTGCGCGGCCTCGCCGTGACCAACGACGCCGCCGTCTCCCGCCTCGACGTGCTCACCGCGCGGGAGGCCGGGCTGCTGTTGGAACGGATCATCGGCGCGGCGCGGGTCGAAGCCGAACGGCAGGCCGCCGACGAGCTCGTCGCGCTCTGCGCCCGGCTGCCGCTCGCCCTGCGGGTGGCCGGCGCGGGGGTGGCCTCCGGCGGGGAGAGCCCGATCGCGGACTGCGTCGCCGGGCTGCGCGCCGCCGACCGGCTGGACCGGCTCAGCGTCGCCGGCGATCCCACGACCGCCGTGCGGGCCGCCTTCCACCTGTCCTACCGGCGGCTCGACCCGGCCGTGCGGACGCTGTTCCGGCTGCTGGGCGTGGTCGAGACCCCGGAGTTCTCGGTGCACGCCGCCGCCGCGCTGCTCGGGGTGGGCTACACCAGGGCCCGGCGGCTGCTCACGGAACTGGTCCGGGCGCACCTGGTCGACGTGGACGCGAGCGGCCGGCACCAGTACCACGACCTGTTGCGCCTCTACGCCGCCGAGCGGGCCACGGACGAGGACGACCCGGACGACCGCGCGGCGGCCCGGGCCCGGCTGTTCGACTGGTACCTGGACACGGCCGCCGCCGCGACCGCCAAGCTCACCCCGCACGTGCTCCGGCTGACCCGCCCCGACCGGCCGGCCGCACCGGCGCCGCCGGTCGACTTCGAGGAGGACACCGGCGCGCTGGCCTGGCTGGAGGTCGAACGCGCCAACCTCGTGGCGGTCGTCCGGGACGCCGCCGAGCACGGCCCCCGGCCCGTCTCGTGGCAGCTGGCGGACGTGCTGCGGGGCTACTTCTGGTTGCGCCGGTACGTGGCCGAGTGGCTCGCCGTCGCCCGGACCGCGGCGGCGTCCGCGATCGCGGACGGGTCGGTGCACGGCCGGATCGCCGCCGAGCAGAGCCTGGCGCAGGCGTACCGCAGCACCGGCGACTACCCGAGGTCGATCGAGCACTACACCGCCTCCATCGAGCTCGCGGCGGCGGCGGGCTGGGCCGAGGCGGAAGCGGCGGCCAGGGGCAACGTCAGCGGCGTCCACTGGGAGCTCGGCCGGCTCGACGAGGCCGCCGCCGAGCTGACCAGGGCCGTCCGGCTCAACCGGCGGACCGGCTGGCAGGCGGGTCTCGGCGCGAACCTGCACAACCTCGGCACGCTGTGCCGCGAGCTGGGTCGACCGCACGAGGCCGTCGAGCACCTCACGCAGGCGTTGGAGGTGCACGAGTCGCTCCGCTCGAAGAGCGGTGTCGCGCACGCGCACACCAACCTGGGCGAGGCGCTGTCCGACCTCGGCCGGCTGGCCGACGCCCGCCGGCACCTGCGGCTGGGCCTGCGCCTGCACCAGGAGACCGGCGGGCGGTACGGCCAGGTGACCGCGCTGATCTGCCTGACCGCCCTGCACGCCGAGACCGGCGAGCTCGACCGGGCGACCGAGTGCGGCACGGCGGCCGTGGAGCTGGCCCGGGAGACCGGCGACCGGCGGACCGAGGCGTCGGCGCTGGCCGCACTGGCGTCCCTCGGCGTGCCCGCCGGGTTGTCGACCGGACCGCGCACGCCCGCCGAGCGGGCACTGCGACTGGCCCGGGAGATCAACTACCCGAAGGCGGAGATCGAGGGGCTGCTGGCCCTCGCGGGCGTCGACCTCCGGTTCGGCGCGCACCACACCGCGCTGATGAACGCCGAGGCCGCGCTGGAGGCCGCCGCACGCCACCGCCTGCCCCTGCTGACCGCGCGGGCGCGGATGGTCCTCGCCTCGGCGAACCTCGCACTGGGCCGCCACGGCGAAGCCGGCAGGCACGCCGGTGCCGCGCTGGACGTGAACCGCCGCACCGGCAACGTGGTCGGCGAGGGCCGGGCCCTGGGCGTCCTCGGCCGGATCGCGCTGCGGGTGGACGGCCCGGCCGCGGCCGCGGCCCTGCTGCGCCAGGCACTCGACGTCCTCGCCGACTCCGGATCCGTTGAGGCGCAACGGTTGTCCACCGTGCTGTCCGAATGCCCGGTGTGACCGGTAGCGGCCACGCCGGTTGTGGGCATTGAGGGGTTCCCCGGCGCTGCCTAGGGTCGGTCACAGCACCAGAATTCCTTGTGCGGATGGGGGAATCCCACTCATGATCAGTGATCTCATCGATCAGGACGACCGGTTCCGCGGCATCCTCGACCGGCTGTCGTCGAAGTCGGTCGACGACTACTACAACCCCTACCGGCTCTTCGAGTGGCCGGACAGCCTCCCCGAGCACATGTGGTGGATGAGCCCGGAGCTGACCACCACGCACGGCACCGAGGTGGCCGGGTCGTTGCGCGAGGAGCAGCTGTTCGCGCTGTCGCGCTTCGAGAGCGTGAACTTCTACAGCCTCAACGTGCACGGCATCCGCGAGCTGCTCATCGAGGTGGTCCGGCGGATCCACACGACCGGCTTCGAGACGCCGTCGGAGTTCTTCCACCACTTCATCGGTGAGGAGAACGAGCACATGTGGTTCTTCGCGGAGTTCTGCCTCCGCTACGCGGGGAAGATCTACCGCGCGCCCGCCGGCGGCATCGAGGTCCCGACGTCGTCGTCCAAAGCGGACAGCCTGCTGGTGTTCACCCGGATCCTGATCTTCGAGGAGCTGGTCGACCACTACAACGCCAGGATGGCGGTGGACGACCGGTTGCACGAGACGATCCGGGCCATCAACCGGATCCACCACCAGGACGAGTCCCGGCACATCGCGTTCGGCCGCGAGCTGGTCGAGCTGCTGTTCGAGGACTTCCGCCGGACCGCGACCGAGCAGGAGCTGGCGGAGGTCTCCGGCTACGTCCGCCGGTACATGACCTACAGCTTCGAGTCGCTGTTCAACCCGCAGGCCTACCGCGACGCGGGCATCGAGCGCCCGCTGGAGCTGCGCCGGACCCTGCTGGACTCGCCCGCCCTCGCCGACGCCGAGCAGCGCGTGTTCCGCAAGACGGCCAAGTACCTCCGCAAGACCGGGATCATCCGATGACCAGGTTGACCGGTGTGGACGGGGCCGACGCGCTCGCGATCCTCGGTCCGGACGAGACGGCGCTGGTCCGCGAGCTGGACCGGACCTTCGCCGGCTGGGGCCTCGCGGCGGGCGCGAGCGAGATCAGCGCGCCACCGCTGTACCCGGTCGGCGACCTGGAGAAGTTCGACGTGTACACGAACTTCCCGCACCTCGCGCTGGTCGCCGGGCCGCTGGTGACGGGCGAGCACGCCGGGAAGCCGGTCGGCGGCCGGTTCGGCGCGGCGGACCTGCGCGAGGCCGCGTACGGGCTGCCGCACGCGACCTGCTTCGGCGTCTACCTCTACCACGAGGGGACGCGGGTCGGCCGGTCCACAGTGGTCACCCTGGTGAACCGCTGCTTCCGCAACGAGGACCACTACGGCGGGCTGCGCAGGCTGGCCGCGTTCCAGATGCGGGAGATCGTCGCGCTGGGCACGTACGAGCACACCCAGCGGGTGATCGGCGAGTTCACCGAGCGGATCGGGGAGTTCGGCGCGGCGCTCGGCCTCCGGCTGGACAAGGAGGCCGCCGTCGACCCGTTCTTCGCCGCGGAGGGCCCGCGTGCGCTGCTGCAGCGCCTCGCCCCGGTCAAGCACGAGTTCCAGCACGGCGGCCTGGCCATCGCCTCGGTGAACACGCACCGGAACTTCTTCGGCGAGCGGTGCGACATCCGGCTGGGCGACACCGGGGAACACGCCTACACCGGTTGCGTCGCCTTCGGCCTGGAGCGCTGGCTGACCGTGCTCACCGACCTGCACGACGGTGACGTCCGGGCGGCGCTCGACGCGGTGGTCGCGGTCGCCGAGCGGGCGTCGTGACATGTCGATCGGTCGGATCGGCGTCGACATCGTCCCGCTCGACCGCGTGCGCGGGCTGATCGCGAGCCCGGCGTTGCCGCGGCTGCTGTCCGAGTCGGAGTTCCGGCTCTCGTCCACGGCGGACGGCCTGGACCCGTCGGGCGTCGCCGGGCGCATCGCGGCCAAGGAAGCGGTCTTCAAGCTGTTCCACGTCGCCGGGCAGCCGATGCCCTGGCTCACCACGGAGATCCTGAGAGGACCGGGCGGCTGGCCGGAAGTGCGGCTCAGCGGCCGGGCGGCCCACCTCGCCCGACGGGCGGGACTCGGGCACATCGCCATCAGCATCACCCACGACGAGTCGTACGCCATCGCGGTGGCGGCGGCCGTCGCACCTGACCGAGCACTGCCGAGGGGAGTGGTCATGCCATCACCGGGGATCGACAAGGTCCGGGACTGGATTCTCGGCCGGCACCCGGAGCGCACCGAGGTCGGACCGGACGAGAACCTCATCGAGAGCCGTCTGGTCGACTCGCTGTCCTTCGTGGAGCTGGTCTACGTGATCGAGGACGCCAGCGGGGTCGAGATCGACTTCGACCGCATCGACCTGACCGACTTCCAGTCGGTCTCCGCGATCGACCGGGCGTTCTTCGCGCGGGGGGAGGGGTGAGCGTGCGACCGGTGACCGAGCCGACCATGCCGGCGGTGTCCTTCACCGCGCAGTGGATGGCCGCAGCGCGCGCTGTCGAGTCGGAACGACCCGACGCGATGTTCGTCGACCCGCTGGCCCGTGATCTCGCGGCCCCGCGCGGCTTCGAGCTGATCGACCGGTACGCCGGCGGCGGCCTGCTGCCGTTCATCTCGATCCGCACGAAGTTCCTGGACGACAGCGTGCACGAGCTCCGGCCCGAGGACGGCATCGAGCAGGTGGTGCTGATCGCCGCGGGCATGGACACCAGGGCGTTCCGGCTGGACTGGCCGGACGGCGTGGTGGTGTACGAGGTGGACCACGGCGCCCTCGTCGAGGAGAAGCAGCGGCGGCTGGACGGGCTGGGCGCCGAGCCGCGCACCGAACGCCGCACGGTGTCGGTCGACCTCACCACGGACTGGCTGCCGGACCTGGTCACGGCCGGGTTCGACCCGACCAGGCCCACGCTGTGGATCGCGGAGGCGCTGACGTTCTTCCTCACCGAGGAGCAGGCGGCGGGCCTGCTGACCACGCTGGGCGGCGCGTCGGCGCCGGGCAGCAGGCTGGCGTTGGACATCCTGGGCCGGGGGCTGCTGCACAGCCCGTTCTCCAAGCGGTTTCTGGACACCCTGCGCGCCGACGGCACACCGTGGATCTTCGGCACCGACGAGCCGGAGGAGTTCCTCGCCGCCAACGGGTGGCGGGTGCGGGACCTGAAGGAACCGGGCCAGCCGGGGGCGGGCGGCAGCCGCTGGCCCTACGAGGTGCAGCCACGGGACCGGCGCGGTGCCGTCCGCCTCTGGCTGATCCGCGCGGAGCTCGACGACCGTCCCTGACCGGCGGGCGGGGCCGCGACAGGCGGGCGGGGATGGGCGGCGCACCGATGTGCCGCCCATCTCCTCGCTGTGCGCCGCCGGCCACGTGGTCCGGACCCGGGCATGCCCGGTAGACCACCCGGGAGGGCGAGTCTGCGGGGGGTGGAGGAGAGCGGGGGAACTAGTGCGAAGTTGGTGAGAAGGAAGTTCCCCCATAGCCTCACACCGCCAGGCTAGCACCGGCGGGTCCTACTGCGGCACCAGGTTCTTCAGCGTGGCGAGCGTGAACACCTCCGAGCCCGCGGGCAGGTTCTCCGGGCGCTCGATCCCGATGAACGTGACCGGCTCGGTGAAGGTCGTGCCCGGCGCCCACGTGGTGTACGAACCGGCCTTGGCGCGCAGCCGGTCCACCAGGTACCCCACCGTCAGGTAGGCGCGCTGGAAGACGGCGCGTGCCAGCAGCCCGGTGACCCCCTGGTTGCCCTCGACGCGGTTGCCCCACGACGTGCCGCGCAGGTACAGGTGCAGCCACTTCGCCGACCACGAGCCGTCGTCGTCGCGGCGGAACACCACCGGCAGCGCCACCCGGCCGGAACCGCGCATGGCCGACCGCATCCGCACCGTGCCGGCTTCGAACGGCCTGCCGCGCTGGGTGCGGTCGCGGGTCATGAACCCGAACATCGACTCGGCCACCGTGTCGAAGCCCTCCCCGGAGAACACGTCGACCTGCGGCACGACGTAGCGGGCCGACACCGTGTCCAACGGGATGTCGATGAACTCGGTCGCGCCGTCGGCGGCGTCGGTCAGGTCGCCGGAGTAGTAGGCGCCGTCGGAGCTGTAGTTCGTCCACGACACGTGGTCGACGAGGCCGAAGTCGTCGTCGAGCAGCAGCGCGGACAGGTCGTGGTCGGTGCTGCGGCTGTGCTGCCGCCAGTACGCGAAGAACCGCAGCAGCTCGCCGTCGACCGGAGTCTCCGAGCCCCTCGGCACCACCCCGAACCCGTCGCCGGTCTCCTTGTCCGACAACGGGAGCGCCAGTGCGAGCACCTCGGGGTCGACCACCAGCCGCTGGTGGGCGGGCAGCCTGCGCAGCAGCTCGCCGTCGAGCACGGCGGTGAGCCCGGCCGCCGCGACCGGGTCGAGCGGGGGTCGTTCGTCGGCGGTCACCCAGGCACGGCGGTTGCGGTTGACGAACGTGCGCATCGCGCCCGACGCCGGGCGGTTGGCCAGGTGTTCGCGCACCGAGCACAACACCCGGCCCGAGACCCCGCCGATCACCGACACCACGGCTTCGAGCACGTCCTCGACCTGGTGCGGTTCGCAGGAGCGCAGCACCCGGTCGATCCGGCGCAGCAGCATCCCCGGCGCGACCGACAGCAGTTCCACCGCGCGGAGGACGGCGCCGTCCGCGAACGCCGACTCCACCTTCCCCGCCGACGACCGGACGTGCTTTGCACCCCGTGCCACCGCGAACACGTCCTGCGCGTGCGGGAACGAGCCGTGTTCGTGCGGGTGCAGCCGTTCCCCGAGCCGCTGCCAACGCCGCCGGTAGGTCGCGATGTCGCCGAGCTTGCCGGGACCGGCCGCGACCACCTCGTCCAGCGCGGCCATCAGCCCCCGGCGCTCCGGACGCCGGAACGACCGGAACCTGGTCGGCTCCCGCAGCGTCACGTCCCCGTCGGAGACGTGGCACGCCAGCCGCAGCACGTCGGTCACGGTGTCCACCGCCACCAGCGGACGCGCGGCGGCCAGCCGTGCGGCGTTGACCACGGCCCGGTTCTCGCGCACCGGGATGGTGGCGGGCTGCTCGCCGTCGAGGCGGACCGCGGCCAGTTCGCCCAGCAGCGCCAGATCGGTCTCGCCCAACGGCACCGGGCTCCCGGCGAGCGCCAAGTACAGCGCCTGGGCCTCCTGAGCAGGTGTGCCACCCAGGTGCACGACCGTGACCCGGTCCTTCACCGAGGGGATCAGCTCGTCGTGCGCGGCCAGCACCTCTTCGTAGGTGTGCCGGGTGCGGCCGTACCCCGGCAGGGCGAGCAGGTCGACCCAGCCGGTGCCGAGCACATCCGCCGACTCGGCGTCGGTCGGCACGAAACGGTCGGTGCCGTCGTCCGCCGTGACGAACGCCTCGCGCAGCGACCGCACCCAGAAGTCCATCGTGTCCGGCACGCCCCGGGGGAAGTCCTTGAAGTAGGGGTTGTGCCCGACGTGGTCGCCGACCAGTTCGCGCACCGCGCCGATCACCAGGACGGCCAGGTCCATCGCGGCGGGCGCGGCGAGGCCGGACACGTGCCGCAGCAGTTCCCCGGAGGCCTTGAACCCGACCTGGGCGAGCACGCCGTCGAGCTGGCGCGCGACCGCACGACCGTCACCGGACGGACCGGACGAGGTCGGCACCCGGAGGGTCTTCTGGATGACGAGGCTGTCGAGCATGGGTCTTCCTCGCGGCTTCGGGGCCTGGTCGGGCCGGCCGTCGAGCGTCCCGGTCCGACCAGGCGGGATGCGGCAAAGTACCCCGGACGGCACCGTCGGCGCGCCGGCTTTCCGCCACGTCGGCGCACGGTCGGCGGCCACCCTCCGTCTGCCCGGTGTACGAGCTCTGCGGGTCGACCACCGCGGCTCGACGCCACTGCACAATGCCGTCTGCGGACTACCACGTGGCCTCCGGAGACGGTCCCGCCGACCGTTCACGACGTTTTGCGCCATATCGACGGTATCGGCGCGTTGACGGTACTTCGGAAAGGCGAAGGACGGCTGCCGGCAGTGCGGTGGAAAGGACAAATTCCCGAAGAATGCGGTTTCGGTCGTGGCGGGTCCTCCCGACCGGCGGCGGCCGGTCCGTCCCGCCGTCCCGATCGGCCACGACTTCCAGCCGGTCACCCTCCAGGGGTAGCCGGCCGCTCTACGATCGGACCAGGACGACCGATCACCGGGGGGACGAGATGGAGTTCCAGGACGTGGTGCGCCGCAGGCGCATGGTGCGCAGCTTCACCGACGAGCCGGTGTCCGACGAGAGCGTGCGGCGGATCATGCGCAACGCGCTGCGCGGCCCGTCGGCGGGTTTCTCGCAGGGCCAGGCGTTCCTGGTGCTGCGGGGCGAGGAACTCGCGCGGTTCTACGAATACGTCCGGCTCTGGACGTTCGAGTCGGTCAAGACCGCTCCGGTGGTGGTGATCGCCTTCTCGGTGAAGGAGGCCTACCTGGACCGGTACGCCCAGCCCGACAAGGGCTGGACCGACCGCAGCGAAGACCACTGGCCCGTCCCGTTCTGGCACATCGACACCGGCATGGCGGTGCTGCTGATCCTCCAGACCGCGGTCGACGAAGGCCTCGGCGCGGTGTACTTCGGCATCGGCGCGGACGACTTCGACAAGGTCCGCGAAGCGTTCGGCGTCCCCGCCGACCACGAGCCGATCGGCGCGGTCGCGATCGGCCACGGAGCCGAGGAGACCACGACCGGGGGCACGTCGGCCTGGACCCGCAAACGCCGTCCGTTCGAGGAGGCCGTGCACTTCGGCCGCTGGTAGCGGCTACTGCCGGTACCCCTCCACCTCACCGGCCGGCCGCACGTCCGCCCCGTCCGGGTCCTGCCCTGCGGCCTGCCGGGCCCGACGCTGCCGCAGCAGGTCCCAGCACTGGTCGAGCGCCACTTCGACCTGGCGCAACCGGGCCTGCTCCTCCTCCGGCGCCAGCTCGCCGGCCACGACCCGCTGCCGCAACTCGTGCTCCTCGGCGACCAGCTCGCTGATCCGCGCGTGGATCTCCGTGTCCGTCATGTGACAAGCCTAGGCACAGCCTCCGACCCCCGCCATCGACGCGACTTCCGACGAACCGCACGGCCGCGCCGCACCCGCAGCGCGGCCACGCCGGTTCGAATCCGGCCGGGACCTCCTTCCCCATTTCACATGCCCACCGGTGGTGCCGCTCCCGGCGTTCCGGCACATTTCGGTCATCGGTGACGTTGCGGCAATTCGAAGCTCCGCGGGCAGGTAAGCGACATCCGGGAAATCGACGTCACAACAGAGGTGTACTTGTGACGCGAACGGGTAATCGGGGTGAGCCGTGTGCGCACGTGTGTCTTACACGGTAGGCCCGCCTAGGTGGACCGCCCGGGCCGACGCGAACCCGTTGATCAACCAGCGATCGCGTCGGTCCGGTACCACCTCCCGGCGGCCGGGTCGGGGCGGTGCGCCCCACTCCGCAGGGGTAGTCGATCTGCCCGTGGTGAGTGACGTGCCGGGCGGCCGATCCTCCTACGCTCCGAAGTAGTGGGGGACGAGCGGCGACGACCGTTCCGCCGTGACCGGACAGAGGTCCTGGTCGGTCGGTGGTTTCGTGTCTTCGGTGTGCGCCCGGAAAAGGCGTCCCGGAATCTTCTCGGAGAACTGTGTTCGGCGATCGCGGAAGCGACCGCGCGGTTCGTCCTCCGTCACCCCACCGCAGATCCGCCACAGGAGGAGAACCGGCATGACCACGTCCGGCACGGCCAGTGTCAACCCGCTGTTCCCCGGTCCACACTGGACCTCGTTCCGGTTCATCGACAGCGACGTGATGGACAGCCAGTTCAAGCACCAGCTCGGCATGTCGCTGTTCGGCATGTCCGACCTGGGCGAGTGCCTGGAGGCCCTGCGGGAGATCGGCGTCGACGACGAGGAGAGCTGGATGCGGGCGTGGACCGCCCGCGCGGAAGTGCTCCAGGAGCGCGCGGAACGTGCCGAGAAGGAGGGGCGGGCGGTCAGCGCGAGCAGCGCCTACCTGCGGGCGTCGACGTACTGGCGGGCCGGGCTGATGCACTTCGGCCACCCCGACGACCCCAGGACCAAGGCCAACGCGCTCAACAGCTACCACTGCTACGACCGCTACCTCGCGCTGTCCGACTACCCGGGCGAGTACGTCCGCATCCCTTACGAGGGCAGCTTCCTGCCGTCCTACCTGTACCGCAGCCCGAAGGCGCGGGGCGACGCGCCGGGGCTACCACTGCCTGACGGTCCAGTGCCCCGGCCAGGGCATGGCGCTGCGGGTGAACGGCCTGCCGTTCCGGCACGACTGGGAGAAGGTCATCACCCCGGTCGTGGACGTCGCGGTCGGCATCGACGGCGTCGACCCGGACCGCATCGGGCTGATGGGGTCGAGCTTCGGCGGCTACCTCGCACCGCGCGCCGCGGCCTTCGAGAAGCGGCTCAGGGTCCTCATCGCCAACCCCGGCTACCTCCAGTGGGGCCCGACGATCAAGGCGGCGCTGCCGGACGCGCTCACCGACGCGTTGGAGGCAGGGCCGGATGCGTTCAACGCCGCGGTGGCGGCCGTGAGCGCGGTGGCGCCCGTCGTGGAGTGGTACGTCCGCGACTCGCAGTGGAAGCACGGGGTGAGCACTCCCTACGAACTGTTCCGGGAACTGGACGCCTGCGACCTGAGCGAGGTCGCCCGGCACATCGAGTGCGACACGCTGATCATGGACGGCACCGAGGAGGCCTACTCGGCGGGCCAGGCCGAGCTGCTGTACGACGCCTTGACCTGTCCCAAGGAGTTCCTGCTGTTCGACGCGTCCTCCACGGCCCAGCTGCACTGCCAGGCAGGCGCCGAGGCGACCGCGTCCGAGTTCACCCTCGACTGGCTCGACGGGCGGCTCTGACCGCCCCGTCGCGCGGTTCCCCGGCACCAGACCCTTCTCCCGTCAGGAGCAACGCTGATGCGCGCCCGCGATACCCGGGCCGTGCCGCATCCCGGTGCGGCACGGCCCCGTCCCGAGGCCGCGCCTTGAACCGCGCGGTGGGGCTCGTCCCGCCCGACGACCGGCCGGTCGACCGCACCGGGGGCGTGCGGCTGCGGGACACCCTGCGGCAGGGCGGGTGGGCGGTCTGCCTGCTCGCCGTGCCGCTGGTGGTGATGGAGCAGCTGAGCCGGGAGGCCACCAACACCCTCGCCCCCGACATCCGCGACCACTTCGGCATCTCCGACGCGCTGCTGGTCGCGCTCGCCGGGTTCACCGGGGTCGCGCTCACCCTGGGCGGGCTGCCGATGGCCTGGCTGGCCGACCGGGTGCGCCGAAAACACCTGGTGGTCGTCTCGGCGGCGGTCGGCGCGCCGGCGCTGGTCGGCGCGGGCCTGGCGCAGAACACCTGGCAACTGCTGCTCGCCTACACCTTCACCGGCCTGGCGGCGTCCTACTCGAACCCGGTGTTCGGCTCGCTGATCGCCGACGCCTACCCGGTGGGCGGTCGGGGTCGGGTCTTCTCGCTGTACGCGATGGGCGGTCCGCTCGGCCAGGCCGTCGGCCCGGTGCTCGCCGGTGCCGTCGCCGGTGCCGCCGGCGACTCGGCGGAGGCGTGGCGCTGGGCCTACCTCGCGCTCGCCGCGCCCTACGCGCTGCTGGCGGTCGCCGCCGGGCTGCTGCTGGAGGAACCCGAACGGGGACGAGCGGATCGGTCCGCACCGTCCGATGCGGACCGATCACGAGTCGCGCCGGTGGAGCCTCCGGTCGGGACGCTCACCGCGTTCCGGCGGATGATGAAGGTGCGGACGTTCTTGTTCATGTGCCTCGGCATCGGTGTGCTCGGCCTCGCGCTCTACACCGTGCCGGTGCAGATGTCGGTCCTGCTGGGCGACGAGTACGGCTTCGACGCGTTGACGCGGGGCTCGGTCTTCACCCTGACCCAGATCCCGGTCATCGCCGCGATGATCGTCGGCGGCCGGCGGTTCGACCGGACCTACCGGCGGCGGCCGGAGCGGACCGTGCACGTGGCGGGTACCGCCATCCTGGCGTTCGGCGCGCTGATCGTGGTCGGTGTGTGGTTGCGGCCGATCGCCCTGCTGCTGGCCTGCTACGTGCTCGCCTCGGTGTGCGTGGGCATCGCCCTGGTGGCGGTGCACCCGCTGGTCGCGTCGGTCACCCCGCGCGCGCTGCGGGCACAGGCGTTCGCCCTGATGCCGGTGTTCACGTTCCTGATGGGCGGGTTCTTCGGCTCCGTCTTCGCCGGCGTGATCTCCGACGCCCACGGGCCGAGGGCTGCGCTGACCGTCGCGGTGGCCGTCTCGGCGTTCGTGGCCGGATTCCTGTTCCTGCGCGGCGGGCGTTTCCTCACCGCCGACATCGACGCGGCGGGTGGGTCGCCCTCCGGACCGCCGGGGTGACGTGGTTCGCCCGATCAGGTGCATTCGGTGTGGGCGGTGTTCGGTTCCGCCGCGCGTGCCCCGGGTTGCGGGCGTCCACTGTGGAAAGTAGGACGGAGCTGTCCTGTGCTGGATCGTCGGGTTCGAGGAGTCGCCGCATGTTGGCTGTCCGGTTGAACGTGAAGACTCACTCGTTGTCCGTGGACGAGGTGCCCACGCCGGAGCCCGGACCGGGACAGGTCCGCATCGAGGTGGCCGCTGCGGGTGTGTGCCTGTCCGACGTGCACCTGGTCGACGGCAGCCTCTCGCCGTTGTTCCTGCAGGGTGACACGGTCACGCTGGGACACGAGGTCTCCGGGACCGTCGAGGCGCTGGGGCCCGGGGTCACCGGAGTGTCGGAGGGGCAGCGCGTGCTGTTGCAGGCCGGTGAGGAGCGTGAGGGTGTCGTCTTCACGCGCGGGGTGGACTACGACGGCGGGTGGGCGCAGTTCGCGCTCGCCGCGGCGGACACGGTCGTGCCCATCCCGGACAGCCTGCCGTTCGACCAGGCGGCGATCCTGCCGGACGCGGTCAGCACGCCGTGGGCGGCGATCACGGCCACCGCGCAGGTTCGCGCGGGGGAGGCGGTCGGGGTGTGGGGTGCCGGCGGCCTGGGTGCCCACGCGGTGCAACTGCTGCGCTTGGCCGGGGCGGCTCCGATCATCGCGGTGGACCCGCTGCCGGCGGCCCGGGAGCGCGCTTCGGAGTTCGGGGCGGATCTCGCTCTCGACTCGGCCGATGCCGACCTGCCCAGGCGGGTGCGGGAGGCGAACGGTGGCCGGGGGTTGGCGGCGGCCTTCGACTTCGCCGGGGTGGCGGCGGTGCGCGAGCAGGCCGTGGGCTGCCTGGACGTGCGCGGGCGGCTGGTGCTGGTCGGACTGACGGACAAGCCGTTGACCATCACGAACGGCACGGCGTTCAGCTACTTCCAGCAGCAGGTGCGCGGGCACTACGGATCCGAGCCGCAGCACCTGACCGAGCTGGTGAACCTGGTGGCCCACCGGCGCATCGACTTCGGCCGTTCCATCACCGACGTGCTGCCGCTGGACAAGGCGCCGGAGGCGGTCGACCGGCTGATCCGCAAGGAGGGCAACCCGATCCGCCTCGTGCTGCGCCCCTGAGCCGGCCCGGAACCGCGCGCAACGGACCGGCAGGCGACCGCTAGGCGAGCAGGAAGGCGAGCGTGCCGGCGGCGAGCCGGGCTTCGACGGCGGCGGGGTCGGCGGCCGTGCTGTACCGGAACTTCTGGGAGGCGACCAGCGACAGCAGCCACCAGGCGGCGGCTTCGGTGTCGAGGTCCGGTCGCAGCTCGCCGTCGGCCCGGCCTCGGGCCAGCACGGCGGTGATCGACGTCGCGAAGCGCTGGGTGGACCTCCGCGCGGCGGCCTCGACCTCCGGTTCGCCGGTGACGCCGGAGGCGTCGGCGAAGATCGCGCCGACGGTGCCCGCGCTGTGCACGTGGTGCAGGTGGTCGGGGTCCAACATGGTCTCGAGCAGGCCGGCGACCGGCACGGCGCTCTCGGTCACCCGATCGAGCATCCGGCACACGTGGTCGGCGGCGCGGTCCACCACGGCGGCGAACAGGGCCGCCTTGGTGCCGAAGTTCTGGAACACCACGGGTTCGCTGACGCCGACCCGCTGCGCCACCGCCGAGGTCTTGCCGCGCAGGTAGCCGACTTCGGCGAACACCTCGGTGGCGGCCGCCAGGATCGACTCACGGCGTTCCGGCGCGCTCATCCTGGTTCGGCGGGCGGATCGTTCGGTCACCCCCGCATCCTAGAGCGCTTGCCAGCCTACTTAGTGACGACTAACCTCGGCGCCGACGGTTCTTAGTCGTGACTAAGTAAGGGGTGGGCGGATGCACCTGGGACAGCTGCTGCACGGGAAACCGCAGGCGGACGCGCCCGGCGCGCTCAAGCACGCGTTGGCCTACGAGATCTGCTCGAAGGTCGTGTTCGCCGGTCGCCGGCGGCGCTTGTTCGGGCGGCTGGTGGAGCTCGCGGGCGTCGGGGCGGGGGACCGGGTGCTCGACCTGGGGTCCGGACCCGGCTACCTGACCGCGCTGGCGGCCCAGGCGGCGTCGCCGGGTGGCAGTGCGGTGGGCGTCGACCCGTCCGTGCCGATGGTCGGGCAGGCGCGCTGCTCGCGGGCGACGGCGAACTGCTCGTTCGAGGTGGGCAGGGCGGAGGCGCTCGGCGCGGCGGACGGGTCGTTCGACGTGGTGGTGTCGAGCCTGGCCGTGCACCACATCCCGGAGGAGTCGCGGGGCCGGGCGTACGCCGAGGTGTTCCGGGTGCTGAGGCCGGGCGGTCGGGTGCTGCTGGCCGACTTCCGGCCGCCGCGCGGACGCCTGGGCAGGCACCTCGTCGGGGTGACCGCCGGCGAGGTGATGCGGGACAACCCGGTGGACCGGATCGCGCCCATGCTCGCCGAGGCGGGCTTCGGGAGCGTGTCGGTGAGCGGGGTCGGCGGGTTCCTGCACTGCGTGCGGGCCGTGAAGCCGGGCGACGGCGGGTGAGTCGACTCCGGCGCGTGCCCTTGCCTCGCCGGACCTTGTCGAAGTCCCTGTAGGCCAGCGGCTTCGGCTGTCGGTTCGGTCCTCGTGGGACTCGGTCCGGTCGGCCTTGCGGTGGCGCGGAACCCGGCAGCCGCACGGCCGGCCGGACCGGGCGGTGGCGGTCACGCCGGCCAGCGGGCGTGCAGTTCGTCGATCCGGTACGGGTGGACGTGCCGCCGGCAGCCGTCGACGAGGACCGCGCCTTCGAGGTGGTCGTGGTACTCGTCCAGGTCGAGGTGGTCGTGCTCGACGGCCTCCGGGTCGTGGGTGGGCCACAGTCGGGCGGCGCACGCCGTGGCGGCGGTGGCGATCACGCCGAGGACGCCCAGGGTGGTGGTCATGTCCGTGGTGCTCGCGAGCCATCCGGCGAGGGGATAGCAGAGCAGCCAGCAGGCGTGGGACAGCGAGAAGTCGGCGGCGAAGAGCGCGGGCAGGTCGGCGGGGTGCGCCGAGCGGCGCAGGAGCCGGCCGCCGGGGGTGAGCACCAGCGAGCTGCTCGCGCCGATCGCGGCCCACAGGACGAGGAGGGCCGGCCAACGCCCGTCGCCGAGCAGCGCGGTCGTCGGGGCGGCCACGAACAGGGCCACCGCGAGCATCGCGGACGCGCGGGTCATCACCGCGCGGTCGGGGAAGCGGTCCAGGATGCGGGGGAGCGCGAGGGCGACGGCGAGTGAGCCGAGTCCGTTGGCGGCCAACGCCAGTGCGACGGCGGTCTCGTCCCGGCCCAGCAGGTCGCGGACGTAGCCCACGGTGTTGACCAGGACCATGGAGCCGGCCGCCGCGACGGCGAGGTGCACGGCGAGCAGGCCGCGCAGTCTCGGGGTGGCCAGGTAGATCCGGATGCCCCGGGTGGTCGCGGCCGGCCCGCGACCGGAGGCCGGCGCGCGTGTCGCGGGCAGCACCGCCGAGACCACCAGCACGGCCGAGGCGACGAAGCCGATCGAGGTGCCGACGAACAGGCGGTCGTAGCCGACCACGACCAGCACGGCGGCGGCGAGCAGCGGGCTGAGCAGGCTTTCCAAGTCGTAGGCCAGCCGGGACAGGCTCAGCGCGCGGGTGTAGTCGCGTTCGTCGGTGAGGATGTCGGGGACGGTCGCCTGGAAGGTCGGGGTGAACGCCGCCGAGGCGGCTTGCAGGAGGACGATCAGCAGGTAGACCTGCCAGACCTGGTCGACCCACGGCAGCGCCGACGCGATGCCCGCGCGCACCAGGTCGAGCGAGACCAGCAGTGCCTTCCGGGGGATCCGTGCGGCCAACGGGCCCGCGAGCGGGGCGACGACGACATAGGCGACCATCTTGATCGCCAGCGCCGTGCCCAACACCGTTCCCGCGTCGGCCCCGGCCAGGTCGTAGGCCAGCAGGCCCAACGCCACCGTGGCCAGGCCGGTGCCGGTCAGGGCGATCACCTGGGCGGTGAACAACCGGCGGTACGTGCGGTCGGACAGCACAGCGAGCATTGCGTGGCCCCTCCGGGTCGGCCGGCGTTCGCGGTCGGCCGGCGTGCGGACCGGTGCGGTGACACCATACGTGCTCATGTACGCACGCGACGACGTTGCAACAACCCGCGACTGGCAACAGCTACCGTCCGGCGAGCACGTGGACGCCGCCGTGGACGGCTTCCGGATGCTCGCGGACCGGACGCGGTTCCAGCTGATGTGGCTGCTCTGCGGTGCGGAGTACGACGTCACCACGCTGGCCTCCGCAGTCGGGATCGCGCGGCCGGCGGTCTCGCAGCACCTGGCGAAGCTGAAACTGGCCGGACTGGTCGCGATGCGACGGGACGGCCGTCGTGCCGTCTACCGCGCCCGTGGCGGCCACGTGCGGCGGTTCCTGGGCGAGGCGATCGAGGCGGCCGACCACCGCCTCACCGGCAGGCCGGACCACGACTGAACGGTCCACCACCGCCCGCAGGAGCCGGCCGATTATTCTCAGCTTTATCAATGACTTCAGTGTGGAATAAAAGCAATCCTTCACCGGGTTGGGACAGTGTGTTCACGCGTGGCGGTGCGGAATCAGAACTCGCCGCAGCACACGTGGGCGGACCACTCCGGCTCGTGCCACCAGTGCTCGTGGTTGTGCGCGGCGGAGGCCGCCGGCGGCAACGGATCGCGGCGTGCGGTCGGCTGCGGCGTGCGGAACGGGGCGAGGAGGTCCTCCACCCGGTGCAGCACCCCGCCCACCATCACCTGGCGCACGGCGGCGGCTGCCCGGATGTCCGCCAGCGGGTTCCCCGACACCAGCGACATGTCGGCGTGCGCACCGGGGCGCAGGGTGCCGATCCGGCCGGACAGCCCCAGCCAGGTCGCCGGGTTGCGGGTCGCGGTGGTCAGCGCCTCCAGCGGGGTGAAGCCGTGCTGGACCATCGCCCGCAGGTTCTGGTGGGTCGACGTGGCGATCGCGTCGAGCGGCGAGTCGGTCCCGCAGATGACCAGACCGCCACCGCGGTGCACGCGCAGCACCTGGTCTACCCAGCCCGCCAGGGCATCGCGCGACCACGGTGATGCCGGGGTGCCCGCCGCGTTCGCGTCGGCGACGTACCGCTCGTACTCCCACGGCGGGAACAGGACGCGCGTGCGCTCGTCTGTCACCAGGGACTTGTCGTCGGCGTAGAGCGCACGGGCCTGGAACAGCGTCGGTGTCACCGACATGCCGGACCGCACGAAGAGGTCGATCACGTCCTGGTACGCGCGCCCGAGCCGGCTCACCGTGTGCGAGTAGCCGAGCCGGTTGGTCGCCCCGACGTGCTCCATGCCGTTCATGCCGATGTTCGCGGCGGGGTAGAGGTAGTGGGACGACAGCCGCACACCCGCGCGGTGCGCGGCCTCGACGGTCGCCCGCTGGAGGTCGACCGGCAGCCGCACGTAGGTCTTGATCATGTCGTAGTCCAGCTCGAACGCCCGCTTCAGCTCCAGGTCGAGCTGCTCGCGCGACAGCGTGGGGCGCATGAAGTTGTAGTAGACGCGGGAACCGTCGATCGCCTCGCCGGTGCCGAAGAACCGCGGCCCCACCAGCGTCCCGGCGGCCAGCGCCTCCCTGGTCTCCACCATCTGGTACGCCGGGTCGCCGGGCGAACGGGTGGTCGTCACGCCGTAGGACAGCCACAGCCGGCCCTGCCTGGCACCCCATTGGCGACCGCGCAGGTGCCAGTGGTTGTGCATGTCGATCAGCCCCGGCATGGCGACCAGGTCCCGCGCGTCGACCACCCGGTCACCGGCCGACCCGCGGTGCGGCCGGATCTCCTGGACCCGGCCCCGTTCCAGCACGATGTCCACGTCGCGGCGCAGGTCGTCGGCCTCCCCGTCCCACACCGCGCCGGCGTGGACGATGGTGCGCTCCGGCGCTTTCGGCCTGCGCCAGGAGAAGTCCAGCCGGATGGTCCGCACCGCGCCGCCGTCGAGCGCGACCCGGCGCAGCCTGCCGTTGCACAGGTAGACCAACGAGTCCGACCCCGACCACGCCGGCGAGTCGGTCACCTCGTGCGTCACCTGGCGCGGGTCGCCCAGGAACCGGCCCGACGCGTCGACCGCGACCACCCAGGCGACGCTCTCCACGACGAACGCCAGCCGCCGCCCGTCCGGCGACCACACCGGGCCGTCGTCGCCCCGGGTCGCGATCGAGCGGAACGGCATCGGCTCGGTGTAGCGGAGTCCGCCACCGGTCAGGTCGACGGTGAGGATCTGGCTGGTGCCCTCCCGGAAGCGGCGGGAGAACGGCTTGACCGCCGCCAGCGCGAGCACTCGGCCGTCCGGCGACCAGGTGGGCCTGCCCGGCATGAACAGCGGCGGCGTGACCTGTCGGCGGTCGCCCGTCGGCAGGTCGAGGACCCACACGGCCCCGTCGTGGTCGACGTAGGCGATCCGGGAGCCGTCGGGCGCGAACCGCGGCGTCGTCTGGGCACCGGGCGCCCCGCTCAGCGCCGTGTCCTCGCCCGTGACCAGGTTCCGCAACCGCAGCGCGGGCACGCCCAGCCGGTCGCTGGAGTACACGATCGACCGGCCGTCCGGGGCGAAGTCCGGGTCGGAGTCGAAGTAGGAGCCGTCGGTGAGCTTCCGCGGCTTCCCGCCCAGCGCGGACACCAGGTGGATGGCGTTGAGCGCGCGGAACGCGATCTTCCTGCCGTCGGGCGACACCACCGGGCCGGCGATCCCGCGCACCGGCCTGGATCCCCGGGAGTCCAGGTCGCGCCCCTGTCGGTGCGACACCCGCGGGGCGACCGGCACGGTCGCCTCGAACGGGATGTCCCGCACCCCGCCGGCCGGGTCTCGACGGCGGATCCGGCCGTCCGCCGTGTAGAGGAAGGACTCGCCGACCCACACCGCGGCGAACCCGAAGACGTCCTCGCCCGTGGTCAGCTGCCGGTCGCCGAGCACCAGGTCCGCGCGGCCGGTGCGCACTAGCGTGTAGGAGGGCGTGCGGTCGTCGGGCCCGAACGCCACGCCGAAGATCCGGGCACCCGCCGGTGCCGTCGCGACGCGGACCCGTTCGCCGGTCGCGACCGTGAGCACGTCGACGGCGGTGTCGTTGACGGCGAAGGCGATCCGGGTGCCGTCGGCCGACCACTGCGGCGCGGCGACCTCGTCCGGCGGACCGGTGAGGCCTGTGACGTCACGGGAAGCCACGTCGAGCAGCCAGACCCCGTAGCTGCCGCCGCGGTCGCTGGTGAACGCGATCTTCCTGCCGTCCGGCGAGAACACCGGCTCGCGGTGGTCGAACCGGCCGCTGGTGAGCCGCCTCGGCTCACCGCCGCCGACGTCCACCAGGTACAGGTGGAAGTTCCCGTCCCGGTACGACTGGAACACGATGGACTGCCCGTCCGGCGACCACGCCGGCAGCGTCGCGTCCTGGAGCTCACCGGTCAGCTTGCGCGCCGTGCCACCGTCGGCGGGCAGCACCCAGATCGCGGCGACCAGGTCCGTGGCCAGCCACTTGCCGTCCGGGGACCTGGCGACCGAGATGCTGGTGCCCTGCCGAAGTCGAACGGACCCGGTTGCGGCGGACTGTTCCGCGTGCGCGACCCCGACTCCCGCGACCCCGCCCTCCGCGACCCCGACACCGGTGCCCACGACGCCCAGTGCGGCGGCCACCTGACCGGTGCGTGTCAACAGGTCGCGGCGCGAGATGTCCTGCGGTGCCATGCGTTCACTCCCCTTGCGCAGCGGCGAAACCCCGTTCATCACAGTGCCACGCGATGTGGACGGCAGATAGCCCGTTCGGCCGCCTGTCGGGTCCGCCGTCTCCGGGAGCGGGAGCCGTGCCTCCTCGAGGAGTCCGGGTCAGGGCAGGCGGGCGACCACGATCTTGGCGGCCTCGGCGATGAGCGCGTTGTCGTACTCGGCGTCGGGTGCGGAACGGCTGGACAGGACCGCGACCACGATCGGGGCACGCCCGGGTGGCGTGACCACGGCGATGTCGTTGCGCGTGCCGTACCCGCCCGCACCCGTCTTGTCGCCTACGTCCCACCCGGCGGGCACACCCGCGCGGATCAGCTCGTCGCCCGTGGTGTTGCGGCGCAGCAGGTCGGTCAGAAATGCGCGGGCGTCCGCCGGCAAGGCGTCGCCGACCGCGAGGGCCCGCAGGCTCGTCGCCAGCGCACGCGGCGTGCTGGTGTCCCTGATGTCGCCCGGGGTGGCCTCGTTGAGCGCCGTTTCGACCCGGTCGGCGTGCGTGGTGTCGTCACCGAGCGCACGCAACGCCGAGTTCAGGCCCTCGGGTCCGCCCAGTTGGCGGAACAGGAGGTTCGCGGCCGTGTTGTCGCTGTACCGGATCGCGGCATCGCACGCCTCCCGCAGCGTCATACCGGTGTCCACGTGCTCGGACGTGACGGGGGAGTTGGCCACCAGGTCCTGTGCCGTGAACGTGATCCGCTTGTCCAGGTCGTGCGGCTTGAGCATGAGGGCTCCGGCCGCGAGCGACTTGATGGTGGACGCGTAGGCGAACCTCTCGTCCGGCCGGTGCGCCACCTCACGCCCTGACCCCGTGTCCACCGCGTACACGCCGAGCCGGGCGTCGAACCTCTTCTCCAGGTCGGTGAACGCCGCGTCGGACGCGGGTGTCGTCGGAGTCGCGGTGGACGACGCTCCGGCGGACGGGCCTGCGGTGGGCGTGGCTTCGGTGGACGGCGGAGTCCTCGGCGCGGGAGTGCAGGCCGTGAGCGCGGCCAGGAGAACAGTTGCGGTCAGTCGTTTCGCCATTGCCCGTTTTTCCGGAGAGATCGTCGTGTCCGTCACCGCGAGGCCGCCGCGCGTGCCCGGAGCACGGCCGGCATGTGGGCTTCGAGGTGGTCGATGAAGGCGAGCAGGTGGTCGGCGGTGGCCTCGCCGAGGTCGGTGAGGGAGTAGCTCACGCTCGGCGGCATGGCGGCCAGGACTTCGCGCCGGACGAACCCGTCCCGTTCGAGGGCTTGGAGGGTCTGCGCCAGCATCTTCTCGCTGACCCCGTCGACCCGGCGGCGCAGCGCGTTGAACCGCGCCGGTCCTTCGCGCAGGCCGGCCAGGACCAGGACGCCCCATCGCCCGGTGAGGTGCTCCAGCACTTCGCGGGACGGGCAGTCCTTGGCGAAGACGTCGAACTCCGGTGTCACGGTCCCACCCTACCGGCAGCACGGTGGAAAAGTGAGCGCTGTGGAAAAGTGAGTGTAAGGTGGCGACTGCCCACCGCGATCCCGTGCACAAGGAACCCCGAGCCATGCGTGTTGAAATCTGGAGCGACCTCGTCTGCCCGTGGTGCTACATCGGTACCACCCGCTTCGAACGGGCCCTGGACGGCTTCGACCACCGGGACCGGGTCCGGGTCGTGCACCGCTCGTTCGAACTCGACCCGACCCGCGAGCCCGGCCGCACCGAACCCGTGCCGAAGATGCTCACCGACAAGTTCGGCCCGCGCGGAGCCGGCATGGACGACCAGGTGGCGCGACTGGCCCGCGGCGAAGGCCTCGCCTACCGCACGGACCGCGAGGTCGGCAGCACCCTGGACGCCCACCGCCTGCTGCACCTCGCCCAGGACCACGGCCTCCAGCACCGCCTGCAGAAGACGTTGTTCGAAGCCCACTTCGGCGCCGGCGCGTCCCTGTTCACCCCGGAGGCCCTGCTGGAGATCACCGACCGGGCCGGCCTGGACCACGCCGAGGCGCGACGCGTCCTGGAGACCCCGGACGCCTACCTCGACGCGGTCCGTGCCGACGAACGCGAGGCGGCACGGCTGGGCGCGACCGGCGTGCCGTTCTTCGTGATCGACGGCCGCCACGGCATCTCCGGCGCCCAACCCCTCGAAACCTTCACCCGCGCCCTGCACACCGCATGGGCGGACCGCCAACCGATCGCCACGGACGACGACGTCCCCGTCTGAGCACCGCACTGTCGGACCGCTCGCCGAGGTCCGTGCTCGGCGGCGTGCGAATTCCGCAGTCCGTTCCGCCGACCGGCGGTACCACCGGGACTCGTGGCGGGCCGGAAATGGCGCAGCGAAGCGAAAAGGTGTCGCGGCCGGCGCTGTGGGGTACCTGCGCCACGACCGGGTCAAAGCGCGGTCGACGATGTGCCGGTTCTCGTTGCGGCGCACCGTCCGGAGGACAACGACTGGTCGGGAGCAGGACATGCCCTGGGTTCGACGACACCGCCGCCGCGTGCCGCACAGCTGGTTCCGCACCACCACCGTCGACAGCCACTACCGCAGGTCGCCGGCCACGATCCCCACCATCATCGCCGTCGCCCTCGCCGTGATCCTCCTGCTCGTCGTGATCTTCTAGCCGCCTCCGCCGATCGCCCGGACCCCGGGCTCGACCGCGTCCTATAATCGGGATGGGTATCCCGGTTGGGAGGGGCGCGGTGGACGAACGGCCGTTGCGCGCCGACGCTCGGCGCAACCGGGCACGGGTGCTGGAAGTCGCCGCGCAGGTCTTCGCGACCGAGGGCGTGGCGGTGCCGGTGCACGAGATCGCCCGGCGGGCAGGGGTCGGCACCGGCACGGTGAGCAGGCATTTCCCCACCAAGGACGACCTGGTCGGGGAGGTCCTGTTCGCCCTGCTGAGGAACCTGGTCGACGAGGCCGACGCGCTCGCCGAGCGTGCGGACCCGGGTACCGCCTTCTTCGCGTTCGTCGCGACCCTGGTACGTGTCGGCGCGGCGAACCGGGCGTTGGCCCAAGAGCTGGCCGGCACCTGCTGCGGCGTCGACGGCCGCGCGGAGTTCGACGTTCCCGGCCGCACGCGCGAGCTGCTGGCCCAGGCCCAGCAGGCGGGCGCCGTCCGCGCGGACATCACCTACCCCGACGTCAAGGCGCTGATGACCGGCTGCATGGCCCGCCGAGGCGGGCCGCTGGAGCCGGTCATCGGCGTGGTCTGCGACGGTCTCCGCACCGGAGCGGGTCACCGGAGAACACAACGAGAGGGCACGACCACATGACGGACACGAGGAACGACCGCAACCAGAAGGTCGTCGAGGAGTTCCGCGCGAACGGCGGCGTCGTCGGCGGGATGTTCGAGGGCCGCAACCTCCTGCTGCTGACCACCATCGGCGCCAAGAGCGGCCGGGAACGACTCTCGCCGCTGGTCTACACCCGCGACGGCGACCGCCTCGTCATCGCCGCGTCCTACGGCGGGGCACCGACGAGCCCCGCGTGGTTCCACAACCTCGTGGCGAACCCGAAGGTCACCGTGGAGGTCGGCACCGAGAAGTTCGAAGCCACCGCGACCGTCGTCCAGGACCGCGCCGAACGCGACCGCCTCTACGCCGGGATGGTCGCCCACGCACCGGGTTTCGCCGACTACGAGAAGAAGACCGACCGCGTGATCCCCGTCGTCGTGCTCGAACGCTGACCCCCGCGCGGCGCGCCGGCGGAGGTTCGCCGGCCGTCCGGCAGCCGACGGTGCCGGGGGGCACGCCGGCGTTATGTCATGCCGTTATGTCATTGCCCTGGTGGGGTGTCGCTGCGATGATCCGCCGATGCCCCACCTCTTGGCACGTGACGGAACCAGGCTCGCCTACCGCGTGGTCGGGCAGGGCCTGCCGGTGATGTGCCTGCCGGGCGGTCCGATGCTGGACTCGGCGTACCTCGGGGATCTCGGCGGCCTGTCCGGGAGCGTGCGGTTGATCCTGGTCGACCCCCGGGGCACCGGCGAGTCGCAGACGCCGGACGACCTCTCCTCCTGCCGCTGCGACAAGCTGGTCGACGACGTGGAGGCGCTGCGGGAGCACCTCGGCCTCGAACGGATGGGGCTGCTGGCGCACTCCGGCGGCGCGAACCTCGCCGCGTCGTACACCGCCCGCCACCCCGAGCGCGTGGGTGAGCTGCTCCTCGTCACGCCCAGCACCATCGCCGTGGGCATCACGGCCACCAGCGACGACCGGCGTGAGATCGTGCGGCGGCGGCAGGACGAGCCGTGGTACGGGCAGGTGGCGACGGCGTTCGAGTCGATCGCGGCCGGCAACGCCACCGAGGACGACTGGGACGCCATCGCGCCGTTCACCTACGGGCGGTGGGACGCGGCGGCGCAGGCGCACTACGCGGACATGGAGCAGCGGCGGAAGCCGGACGTCGCCGCCGCGTTCGGTGCCGAAGGCGCCTTCGACCCGGAAGCCACCCGCGCGGCGCTCGCCACGTTCCGCGCGCCGGTCCTGTTGCTCGCCGGCGAACTCGACCTGGCGGGACCGGCGCAGGTCCTGGCCGACTACGCCGAACTGTTCCCGGCCGCCACGTTCATCACCCAGTCGGGAGCCGGTCACTTCCCGTGGCTGGACGACCCGGCCCGGTTCACCCGGACGATCACGTCGTTCCTGATGTGACGGACACCGCCGCGATCCGCAGGCCTCGGCGCGGTGATCGACGTGGCCGAACGGCACCGGACCCAGGGGCTGGGGCTGGGGCTGGTCGGGCGTCCCCGGCCGCACCGCCGCCGACAGTCCACCAGTCGGCGATTCCGGTCGACAACCGTGCCGGGGTCAGTACAGTCGAACTGTGGATCGGCAGCGGAGGATGCGATGAAGCGCAACATCACGTGCCCCTGCGGGGAACGGATCGTCGGGCAGGACGAGGACGACCTGGTGGCGAAGACCCAGCAGCACCTCAAGGAGAACCACCCCGGCCACGACTACTCCCGGGACGAGATCCTGTTCATGGCCTACTGATCGCACGCCACCCCTTCCTCCGCGGTTCGGCCGGCCCTCCGGGACAGCGGCGACGAGACCCCCGGACGGGTGATCGGCCGCGGTTCGACGACCACCGGCCCGGTGTCGATACGATGTCGGGTCGACAAGGTGTCGACAGGGAGGAAGAGCGTGGAGACGTTTGAGTTCCAGTCGGAGGCGCGACAGCTGCTCCGGCTGATGATCCACTCGATCTACTCGAACAAGGACACGTTCCTGCGTGAACTGGTGTCCAACGCCTCCGACGCGTTGGACAAGCTCCGGCTGGAGACGTTCCGCGACAAGGACCTGGTCGCGGACACCACGGACCTGCACGTCGCCATCGAGGTCGACCGCGACGCGCGCACGCTCACCGTCCGGGACAACGGCATCGGCATGACCCGCGAGGACGTGATCGCCCTGATCGGCACGATCGCGAAGTCCGGCACCGCCGAGTTCCTGGAGCGGGTGAAGGCGTCCCAGGAGGCCGCCGCGCAGGACCTCATCGGCCAGTTCGGCATCGGCTTCTACTCGACGTTCATGGTCGCCGACAAGGTCACCCTGGTGACCCGCCACCCGCGCTCGGCCGAGGGCGTCCGGTGGGAGTCGACCGGCGAGGGCACCTACACCATCGAGGACGTCGCCGACGCCCCGCAGGGCACGGCGGTCACGCTGCACCTCAAGCCGGCGGACCCCGAGGACCACCTCGCCGACTACACGTCGACCGCGAAGATCACCGAGATCGTCAAGCGCTACGCGGACTTCATCACCTGGCCGATCAGGATGGCCGGCGAGGACGGCGGCGAGCCGAAGACGCTCAACTCCCGCAAGGCGCTGTGGGCCCGCCCGTCCGGCGAGGTGACCGAGGACGAGTACACCGAGTTCTACCGGCACGTCAGCCACGACTGGAACAAGCCGCTGGAAACCATCCGCATGCAGGCGGAGGGCACGTTCGAGTACCAGGCGCTGCTGTTCATCCCCTCCCAGGCCCCGCTCGACCTGTTCATGCGGGAGCGCAAGCGGGGCGTGCAGCTCTACGTCAAGCGCGTCTTCATCATGGACGACTGCGAAGAGCTGATGCCGGAGTACCTGCGGTTCGTCAAGGGTGTGGTGGACGCCCAGGACCTGTCGCTCAACGTGTCGCGCGAGATCCTCCAGCAGGACCGCCAGATCCAGCTGATGCGGCGCCGGCTGGTGAAGAAGGTGCTCTCCACCGTCAAGACCATGATGGCCGACAAGCCCGAGTCCTACGCCACGTTCTGGCGCGAGTTCGGCGGGGCGGTCAAGGAAGGCCTGGTCGTCGACACGGAGAACCGCGACGCCATCCTCGCCATCGCGTCCTTCGACTCGACCCACGACGCCGAGCGGCAGACCACGCTCGCCGAGTACGTGTCCCGGATGAAGGAAGACCAGCAGCACATCTACTACATGACCGGCGACTCCCGGGCCAAGGTGGAGCACTCGCCGCACCTGGAAGCGTTGCGCGCCAAGGGCTTCGAGGTGCTCATCCTCACCGACCCGGTGGACGAGATGTGGGTCGGGGCCGTGCCCGGCTTCGAGGGCAGGCAGTTCCAGTCGGTCGCCAAGGGGCAGGTCGACCTGGAGACCGAGGAGGAGAAGGCCGACGCGGAGGAGCGCCGCAAGGACTTCGCCGACCTGCTCGCCTGGCTGACCACCACGCTCGCCGACGAGGTCAAGGAGGTGCGGCTGTCCTCCCGCCTCACCACCTCGCCCGCGTGCGTGGTCGGCGACGCCCACGACCTGACCCCGACCCTGGAGAAGATGTACCGGGCGATGGGCCAGGACCTGCCGCCGGTCAAGCGCATCCTCGAGCTCAACCCGACCCACCCGCTGGTCACCGGCCTGCGCAAGGCGTTCGAGGAGACCCCGGACCGCGCCGGCCTCGCCGAGACCGCCGAACTGCTGCACGGCATGGCGCTGCTGGCCGAAGGCGGCGACCTGCCCGACGCGTCCCGGTTCGTGCGGCTGCTGTCCGAGCACCTGCAACGGGGGCTGTGACGCCGTCCGGGTACCCCGACAGCGGAGCCGGTCCGGCCCCGACCCCGTCCGCTCTCACGGACGGGATCGGGGCCGACCGCCGTGCCTCCCGGGGTGCAGCCGCAACGGCTGTTCGGGAACGACGAGAGTGCCGTGGCGGTCCGCGCAGGTCCAGTCCAGCTCCAGCCGCCACTCGACCTCGTCGTCGGCGTGGGGAGCCAGCACGAACAGTTCGGGATCGCTCTGCGTGACGGTGAACGGGAAGGTCTCGGGGCCCCGGGCGGCAAGCGTCGGCGGATCGTCGAGTCGGACGGTGAACCCGCGTGGCCGCAGTGCGCCGACCGCCGCCGGGCCGACGCTCGTGGCCGGTCGGGCCGGCCGCCGGGAGACGACGACCGGTCGGAGTTCGTGCAGGATCACCGCCCGCGCGCCGTAGCCCTGCACCAGGACCCTGATCTCGTGCCCGCCGCTGACCGGCAGCTCCTCCGGTGGATCGCCGTCGACCCGCACCCAGTCGTGCCCGCGACAGGTGACCGAGACGAAGACCGGGATGTCGGGCACCTCGTGGTCGCGTTCCGCCCCGACGTACACGTCGCCGTGGATCGCGCCCGCCTGGATGAGCGAGCCGTGCACGTCACGGACCTCGTTGTGCCCGTCGTGCCACGACGAGTCCGTGGTGGGCACCGGTAACCCCCTCATGCGTCGGTGACTGGACCCAGCGTCGCGGATGCCGTCCCGTCAGACAACTACCGGTTCAGCGGGTGTCGGCCTACCGGCAAGGCACGCCCAGGCTTGCAGTCGGATTTCGGGACGCCGCCGTCGCGTTCGCGGACTTCGTGATGGCGGTGGGCTATGCGAGGCATCCTCGAAGGTGATCCGATCCTGTCCATCTTGGACAGTCGGCTGCGGGCATCCGGGTGGACGGGCCGGTACCGTCTGCTCGACCCCGGCGTTCGCCCTCTACCGAGACGCTGCGCAACGTCCCTCGGACAGCGCTAGACGCCCGGCGGTTACGACGACATTATCTAGTGATGGCAACGGGTTACGTGTACCACGAGCTGTACGGGTGGCACGACACCGGGACGCACGCGGGCCTGGTGCCCGCCGATCCGCGGCGGGGAATCCAGCCGTTCCGGCACTACGAGAACCCGGACGCCAAGCGCCGGGCGCACGAATTGGTGGTGGCGAGCGGTCTGATCGACCGGTTGACCCGGCTCGCGCCGCGCTCCGCCACCGACGAGGAACTCCTGCTGGTGCACACGCCCGGTCATCTCCAGCGGTTGACCGAGGCCGACGACACGGGTGGTGACGCCGGTGACGGTGGCAGTCCGTTCGGGCGGGGATCGCCGGGCATCGCGCGGCTCGCGGTCGGTGGCGTGATCCGTTGTGTGGAGGCCGTGCTGGACGGGGAGGTGGACAACGCCTACGCCCTGGTGCGCCCACCGGGCCACCACGCGGTGCCCGATTCCGGTATGGGTTTCTGCATGCTGGCCAACATCGCCGTCGCGGTGCAGGCCGTGCGGGCCTCGCGTGGTGTGGAGCGGATCGCGGTGGTGGACATCGACGTGCACCACGGCAACGGCACGCAGGCGGTGTTCTACGAGGACCCCGAGGTGCTGGCCCTGTCGCTGCACCAGGACCGGGTCTTCCCGCCGGACTCCGGGTTCGTCACCGAGCGCGGCGAGGGCGCGGGTTTCGGCTACACGCTGAACCTGCCGCTGCCGCCGGGCACCGGTACGGGCGGCTACCTGGAGGCGATGCGCCGGGTGGTGCTGCCCGCGCTGCACCGGTTCCGGCCCGACCTGATCATGGTCGCGGCGGGTTTCGACGCCAACGCGATGGACCCGCTGGCCCGGATGATGCTGACGCCCCGCGCGTACCGCGAGATCGCCACGATGCTGGTGGACGCGGCGGCCGAGCTGTGCGGAGGGCGGATCGTGTGCTCGCACGAGGGCGGGTACGACGAGGCCTACGTGCCGTTCTGCACGCAAGCCGTGGTCGAGGTGCTGGCGGGTGTGGAGGAGCCGTTCGACGACCCGTTCGGGTTCGACAACCTGGGCCAGCAGGAACTGCAGCCGCACCAGGAGAAGGCCATCGAGGCGGCGGAGGCGCTGCTCGGCGACATCTGCTGACCGGTCGCACCGCCTGCGGGAGCACACCTCCGGGCGGTGTGCTCCCGCAGGCGCCGAGGTCGCTGGCCGACCCGCTGCTCAGCCCTCGGCCTGGAGGCGGATGCGGTCGCCGACCGCGTCCCGGCCGGCTGCCGCCAGCACGGCGTCGAGCAGGCCGGGGAAGCGGGCCTCCAGGTCCGCCCGGCGCAGCCGGACGTAGCAGCGGGTGCCTTCCTCGCGGGTGCGGGTCACGCCCGCCGCGCGCAGGGTGCGCAGGTGGTGGCTCAGGGTCGACTTCGCCACCGGGGCGTCGAACTCGCCGAAGGTGCGTTCCCGTTCGTCGGCCAGCAGGCGGACCACGCCGATGCGCAGCGGGTCGCTCAGCGCGGCCATCACGTCGGTCAGCACCAGCCGTTCGACGGGCGGGTGGGGGTCCTTGTGGCGCACCCCCGGAGTCTAGCTGATTCGATGATTTGCGAACATCGAACATGTGCGGCTAGGTTGATGTTCGATAGTTCACGAACATCTGGACCTCGGGGTGGACATGGAACTCGAACAGCAGGTCGCACTCGTCACCGGCAGCACCACGGGCATCGGACGGGAGACCGCCAGGCTGCTGGCGGCGGCGGGCGCGTCGGTCGTCGTGACCGGGCGCAACGCCGAGCGCGGCGCGGAAGTCGTCGCCGCGCTCGAAGCGGACGGCGGACGGGCCAGGTTCATCGCGGCCGACATGGCGGACCTGGCGTCCGTGCGGCGGTTGGCGGAAGAGGTGGGGGAGGTGGACGTGCTGGTCAACAACGCGGGCATCTTCCCGTTCGCGCCCACGTTCGAGCAGGAAGCGGAACCGTACGGGCTGCTGTTCGACGTGAACGTGCGCGCGCCGTTCTTCCTGACCGCCGCGCTCGCGCCGAGGATGGTCGCGAAGGGCTTCGGCAGCATCGTCAACATCTCCACCGCAGCGACCGCCATCGGCATGTCCGGCGCGGCGGTGTACAGCGCGACCAAGGCCGCCCTGGAGTCGTTGACCCGCACCTGGGCCGTCGAGTTCGGCGGTCGGGGCGTGCGCGTGAACGCCGTGTCGCCCGGCCCCACCATGACCGACACGGTCGTGGCGACGGTCGGCGAAGTGGCCGAGCAACAGGGTGCGGCCACCGCCCTCGGCCGGGTGGCCGACCCGGTGGAGATCGCCGAGGCCGTGCTGTTCCTGGCGTCGCCCCGGGCCGGCTACATCACCGGCGCGACGCTCATGGTCGACGGTGGGCGCACGATCGTCTGAGACGCCTGTCGCGCCGTCCTGACCGATCCCGCGCGATGACCGCCGAAAGGAGCACGGGGCCGCTCTCGTCGGGATATAGCATCGAATCCGGTGGCAGACGAGGGGGAATGTCATGGATGTCGACGGGCTGCGTGAGCTCTGGCAAGAGGTGTTGGGCGCGGAGGCGCGATTCGACGCGAGTTTCCTCGCCAATGGCGGGGACTCCTTCAAGGCGACCGTGTTCGCCGTCCAGGTGTTCGAGAACCATGCCCGTGAAGTGGACTACCTGGACGTGCTGGAGGCCGCCGATTTCCCGGCCGTTCAGCGGATCGTGGCCTCCTCGGGGAACGACCAGCAGGTCGTCGCCCAGTCCTGATCGAGCATCCGGCGGACCACCCGGGCGGCGACCTCTTCGGGGGTTCGGGCGTCCAGGTGGCCGACCGGGGTGTTGGTCAGCTCGGTGCGCATCGCGGGCAGGCGCAGCACCACCGCGTCCACGTCCGGTCGGTTGTGCTCCAGCCAGGCCGCGAGCCCCTCGATGGCCGCTTTCGCCGCGACGTAGTGCGGCCACTGCGCGGGCGGTGCGGCCAGGGCCTCGGTCGAGACGAAGGCGACCCAGCCCCGGGTCAAAGCGGGCAGCGCACAGCCCAGCGGCACCATGGCGGCGGCGATGGCCAGGTCCGTGTGCCGCCTCGCTTCCGTCGCCGCGTCGGGTGACAGCGTGATCGGGTGCAGCGGGGGCGTGGCGTTGAGGACCACGCCGGTGAGGTCGCCGGCGGCCGTCAGCACGTTCCTCATCGCCGCCGGGTCGGTGGCGTCGGCCTGGTGCAGCCACAGCCGGGACGAGTGCGGTCCGGAGTGCAGGGCCAGTTGGACGGCGGCTCGTGGTGATGCCGCGTAGGTGCCGTGCACGGTCGCGCCCTGGCTGAGCAGCGCGAGGGTCAGGGCGGCGCCGAAGCCGCGGCTGCACCCGACCACGAGGACCGTGTGGCCGCTCAGACCGGAACCCGGTCGCAGGTGTCGGGCGACGCGGTCGAGCGTCGGTTGCGGCGCACGACGGCCGGCGAACGAGCACAGCCGGAGTTCGGCCAACGGCGAGCCGCCGGCGGTGAGGATCGCCGAGGACGTGGTGAGGCCGCTTCGCGGGTCGTGGTCTTCGACGTGCAGTCGGTAGCCGAGGGCGTGTCGCGGGGGAGAGGGCGCGTGGACCCGCAGGTCGATCTCGGCGAGCACGCCGTCGCGTCCGGGCAGCAACATGCCGCTGGCGTAACCGGCGAAGGCCAGCGCCAGGTCCGCCGTACCGACCGGACGGCCGGCGACGGCGGCCAGGTCGTCCCACCGCGGTTCGTAGCTGCCGGTGAGGACGACGCCGGGCGTGATCTCCCTGTGCATACGGGGTGTCGTGCGCGTGGTCGGGTCGTGGAGGAGCGCGGTTGGTCCGGTCGACGGTGGGGGACGCAGCCGGCCGAGGCGAGGTGTGGCCTTGAGCGCCGCCTGTCCTCGGCCGCTCAGCGACACCCGGCCCTCGCCGCGGTCGATCCGGTACGGCTCGTCGGTGAAAACCGCTTCCCGGAAGAGGAAACGGGCCCCATTGACGTCGCCCAACCGGGGCAGGACGGTGATCGCGGCCAACGCGCCGTGCACGACGGTCCGACCGAACGGCGTCGAGCGGGCGAACGCGGGGTCCACGTGCAGGGGGTTGTGGTCGCCGGAGGCCGACGCGAACGCGGCCACGTCCGCGTCGGTGAACCGGACGGTGCCGGTCATGCGGACTCGATCAGCTTGGCCAGTTCCGCGACCGTGATCCGGTCCGCGGTCAGCACCCAGTCCGGGAGGCGCACCGCGAACTCGGTCTCCAACGCGTGCACGATCCGCACGTGGGCCAACGAGTTCCAGTCCTCGACCGTGTGCCGCCCGTCCGTGTCGGCGAGTTCGCGGTCCAGGTCCAGCAGGTCCACGAGGATCTCCCGGAGTCGTGCGGTCATGGCTGCTCCCGGATGTGAGGGCTGTCGATCGGCGGCGCCCCGGTGAGGTCGAGGCACCAGTCGTCCCCGTCGCGGCGGAACCCGAGCCGGTCGTAGAGGTCGGCCACCAGCGCGTTGCGCGGGCCGGGCACGTAGTGGCCGCGCAGCCGGCGGATCCCGCGCTCGGCGGCGTGCCGGGACAGGGCGGCCAGCAGGTGGTGCTCGGCGGTGCGGCCGATCACCCGGCAGCTCAGCACGAGGGTGTCCACCGGCAGTTCGCCGTCGGCGGCGGGGCCCGCCAGGCAGAGCCCGACGATGCCGTGGTCGGCGAACCGGTCGGCCAGGGCGAGGGTCAGGCAGATCCAGTCCGGGTCGCGGCCGAGCGCGTCGATCTCGGCGGGGGAGCGGCGGCGCAGCGTGAGGTTGAACTGGTTGGTCCGGCGGCTCAACTGGGCGGCCCGCTGCACGGTCCGCTCGGACACCGGCCGCACCCGCGCGGTCATCTCCAGCGACCGCCAGAACTCCGGCAGCGACGCCGCTTCGGCCCGCAGGACCTCGGCCCGGTCGCGGGCGGCGTAGGACGCGGCGCGGGTGGCGTCCTCGTCGGTCCGGTACACCGGTTCGAGCAGCACCGACGACGCGACCAGCCGGGGGAAGTCGGCGACCGGACCGGTCAGCGGCACGGTGCCGACGCCGGGCAGCCGCTGACCGACCTCCAGGCACTCCGCCGGGTTGTCGTCCAGCAGCACCACGTCCTCCGGCGAGATGCCCAGGGCCTCCACGATGTCCCGCACCTGCTCGGACTTCGGCCGCCAGTCGGCGACGAACGCCGAGAAGTCCTCCAGCCGCAACCGCATGTGCGGGTTGCGCTCGAACGGCTCCCGCGCGGTCGCCTCGTCGTTCTTGGAACTCACCGCCAGCAGCACGCCCGCCTCCCGCACGCCCGCGAGGAAGTCCTGGAACGCCCGGAACGCCTCCCCCCGCACGCCCGGCCCGACCTCCACCCCGTCCCAGCCCACGTCGCCGACCACCCCGCCCCACACCGAACCGTCCAGGTCCAGCACGAGGCACTTGCAGCCCAGGCCCGCGTCGGCGGCGAGCACCGCGCCGGTGCCGCGGGCGGTCGCGGCCAGGCCGTCGTAGCTCGCCGGTTGCCTGGTGGCGTACCAGATCCGGTGGTCGGACCAGGTGCTCTTGCCGATGTCGGCGGCGATCCGGTCGACGTCCACGACGAGCACGTGCCGCCGCGTCGCGGCGTCGGCCAGCCGGCGGTTGATCTCGCGGACCACGTTCGACCGCGACCGGGGCGTGCCGAGGGCGAGGTTGCCGAGCACCGCGCTGTCGGGCACCACGAACAGGTGCTGGACCGGCCGGGCACCCGACTCCAGCACCCTGCGCCAAGCGCCCGTCCACCGCGCCACGACCTCGTCCACGACCGCCTCGGGCCGGTCCACCAGCTCCGGCAGCGACAGGTCGTGCGTGCTGGGCGCGAGCAGGACGTGGGTCGGGGCGAACGCCACGAGTTCGTCCGCCGACCCCAGGAGTTGTTGTTCCACCTGGCCGAACGGCGGGAGGTGCACGTCCAGGCGCAGACCGTGGACCGCGCACGCGACCGCCAGCAGCTCGCCGAGTTCGGCGGTCTCGTACGTGCTGAGCACGGCGAGCCTGGCCTCGCGGCGGTAGGCGGGGGTCCAGCCGTGGCGGGCGGCGGTGGCGAGCAGCCGGGCGGCCCGGTTGAACCACCGGTAGTCGCCGTCGAGCCGCAGCGCGGGACGCAGGGACGCCCAGGCGTCGTCGAACCTGCCCTCCGCGACCAGCGTGCGGACGTGCGAGACCAGGTCCGTCACGTCGACCCGCCGAGCTGCGGTGCGGCCGACTGCTCCAGTTCGGCCAGGTCGTCCAACAGGTCCGACAGCGCGGGCGCCCCCGCGCCGCCGCTCATGGCCGCGTACATGGCCCTTGGCGCGACCTGTGCCCACCGCCGGTCGAGCTCACGGCCGTAGCGCTGGGTCCAGTCGTGCGACCCGGGGCCGAGTTCGGCCGCCCGGCGCACGGCGCACGCGCGATGGCGCGCGACGCTCCACAGGTCGTCCACCTGCCGGTAGGCGTCCGGCTCGGTGGCGTGCTCGCGGAAGTGCCGGGCCAGCACGCGCAGCGCGTCCGGTCCCCGGATGCCCTGCGGCGCAGGGCCTACCGGTCCGTCGCCGATTTCGGCCCACCGGTAGCGGTGCACGGGAGGGCCTGCGTCGTCGCCGAGCGCGAACCGTTCGCGCAGCGCGAACACCGGGTCGCCGACGGGAACGGAGAGCAGCAGGCCGGGAAGGTCGCCGATCGGCACGACGGTCCGCGTCGGACGTTGTTCGCCGTGGGCGGTGCGCATCGCCAACGCGTCCAACACCTCTACGCCCTCCGGGTGGGCGACCACGGTGAACCAGTGCGGCGCCGACTCCCGCGCGTGCTGCCAGGGCAGCCACCGGGCGTCCCCCGCGATCACGACCGGCTCGGCGCGGCGAAGTGCGGCGGTGATCCGGTCGAGCGCCTCGTCGGCGGAGTCCGTGCCGGCGCGGGCCAACCGCACGCGCCCGGCGAACCCGGGAGCGAAGTGCGCGAACCCGAACAGGCCGGCGGGTTCCCCGGTCAGTGCGAGGGTGAGCCGCAGGTCGATCGTGTCGCGCCAGTCGGGCCGCGACAGCGCCGAGGACGCCGCGACGGCGGCGCTGTAGCAGGTGAACGCGTCGCGGTACGCGGCCAGCGCCGCCCAGGCCCGGTCCGCGCCGGACCGCCGATGGCCGCGGGCCGTTTCCGGTGAATTCGGAAAACTGACGGACACGATTTCCCCCCGGACGCCCCGATCAATTGTCGGAGCCGTGTATTCCACAGGTACCACGGAGCCCGTCGGCTGTCCAGGAGTCGGTGCGGGCGGAGTCGCCCCGATTCGCCCGGTGGGAACGAGCTTGACAAGGTTTTCGCGCCGTCGCTACGTTCCAAGCGGGTCGGCTAGCTCCGTCAGCAGGCCGAACGGGGTGCGGAGCGTTGCGACCGGTGGACAGTGGGGGCTCGACAAATTCCACCCGAGGTTGACTCGCGGGTATTCCGAGAAGTTTTCAGCGGTGTTTTCGGCAGGTCGACCACGGGGGCGTGCGTGTCTTTCGTCGGGCAATTGTCGCCGGGCCAGGTGGGCATTTACCTGGCCGAAATGGCGGGTGCCGACCCGTCCGGGTACGCGGTGTCCGCGGTGTACCGGGTGACCGGTCCGCGGGACGACGCACGGCTCGCCGACCAGGTCGCCGCGCTGGTCCGGTGGCACCCGGTGCTCGGGTCGCGGGTGGTCACCGAGCGGGGACGGTTCCTCCTCGCCCCGGCCGATCGGCCGGTGCGCCTGGAGGTCCGCGACGCCGGTCCGCCGAACCGCGACCCGCACGACGTCGTCGCCGGGCCGTACGACCTCGCGCGCGGACCGCTGGCCCGGCTGGTGCTGCTGCGGTACTCCGCGGAGTCCGCCGACCTGGTCATCGGCGCGCACCACCTGGTGGTGGACGAGGCTTCCGTCGAGCACATCGCCCGGTGGCTGCTGGTCGACGGCGTGCCGCCCCGGCCCGGGACCTTCGGCGAGTGGTCCGCCGACCGGAACGAACGCGCCGCGCGGGACCAGGCAGGGCTGGCCGAACTGCACGCGGAGCTGCGCGAGGCCACGACCACGCTCGACCTCGCGTGGGGCCTGCCCGACCACCAGGACGGGGCCGGGCGGGTCGAGTTCGCCCTGGACGCCGGGACGTGGGCCGACGTGCGGTCGGTCGCCGAGGCGGCGGGCGCGAGCTGGTACTCGGCGTGCCTGGCGGCGGTGGGGCTGGTGCTGTCCCGGAACTGCGCCGTACGCACACCCGTGGTGGGCGCGACGGTCAACGGCCGTTCGCCCCGGCACACCGCGTCGATCGGCTACTTCGGCAACACCGTGCTGATCCCGGTCGACGCGGGGGAGGACCTCACGGTGGGCCGATACCTGCGGCGCACCCACGAGTCCGGACTGCGCGCCTACCGGCGTTCGCACTTCCCGCTGCCCCTGGTGGTGGGCGAGCACGGTGGCGGCGGGCCGCAGGTGGTCGTCGTGCCGCGAGCGGAGCTGCCGACGTTGGACGACGGCACCACCCGGTGCGAACCGGTGCCCGCGCCCGGTCCGGGCGCCGCGCCGTTCCCGTTGACCTGCTACGTCAAGGACCGCGCGGACGGCTCGATGCACGGCGTGCTGGTCTTCCGCCGATCCGTGTTCGGCCCGGACGCGGTGGGCCGGTTCGCCGGGCAGGTTCGCACCGTGCTCACCGGGTTCGCGCGCGACGCCGAGCGCCCGTTGGCCGACGTGCCCACGCTGACCGGTCCGGAACGGGACGCGGTGCTCGCATTGGGCCGTGGTGCGCCGGTGGGTCCGGTGAAGGACACGGTCGTCTCGCTGTTCGCCTTGTGGGCGAACCGCTTCCGGAACAAGACGGCGGTGAGCGAGGCGAGCGGCGACCTCACCTACCGCGAGCTGGACGAGTGGTCGACCCGTCTCGCGGGTGCGCTGGCCGAGGCGGGCGTGGCCCGCGGTGACCGGGTGGGCGTGTGCCTGGACCGCACGGCCGGCCTGGTCGTGGCGCTGCTGGCGGTGCTGAAGGCCGGCGGGGCTTACGTGCCGCTCGAACCCGACTACCCCGCCGAACGGCTGGCGTTCACGGTCGCCGACGCCGGGGTGCGGGTGGTGGTCACCGACGGCACGGCCGTGCTGCCGGACGTGACCATGGTCGACGTCACGGCGCAACCCCTTGCTCCGCGACAACCCGTGCGGGCCTCACCGGAGGACCCGGCCTACGTGATCCACACGTCCGGTTCGACCGGCGACCCGAAGGGCGTGGTGGTCACCCACGGCAACGTGGTCGCCCTGATCCGCGCGACCAACAGGGAGTTCGGGTTCGGCGGCTCGGACGTGTGGAGCTGGTCGCACTCGTTCGCCTTCGACTTCTCCGTCTGGGAGGTCTGGGGCTGCCTGCTGACCGGCGGCCGGCTGGTGGTCGTGCCGCGGTACGCCACCCGCGACCCGGCCGAGTTCCACGGCCTGCTGGTGCGCCACCGGGTGACCGTGCTCAGCCAGACGCCGTCCGCGCTGGCCATGCTGCTGCCCTCGTCACCGCTCGCCGACCTCGCGGTCCGGCTGCTGGTCTGCGGCGGTGAACCGCTCGACACCACGGCACTGCGGCCGTGGTTCGACCGGCGACCGCTCCCCGGCCGGGTGGTGAACATGTACGGGATCACCGAGACCACCGTCCACTGCACCCTGCGCGACGTCACCGCCGCCGACACCGCCCGGCCCGAACCGTCGGTGGGACGACCGCTGGACGGCTGGGAGGTGCACGTGCGGGACGCCGCCGGGCACCCGGTCCCGGTCGGCGTGGCGGGTGAGCTCCACGTCGCCGGCGCGGGTGTCGCGGCGGGCTACCTGAACCGGCCGGAGCTGACCGCGCGGCGGTTCCCCGGCGGCACCTCGTACCGCAGCGGCGACCTCGGGCGCTACCGGCCGGACGGCGAGCTGGAGTTCCTCGGCCGGCTGGACGACCAGGTGAAGATCCGCGGCCACCGGGTCGAGCCCGGCGAGATCCGGGCGGTGCTGGCCGGGCACCGGCAGGTGTCGGCGGCGGCGGTGGTCGCCTCCGGGAACCCGCCCCGGCTGGACGCCTACGCGGTGACCGGAGCGGACGTGGCGGAGCTCAGGGCGTACCTGGAGCGCAGGCTGCCCGCCCACCTGCTCCCGTCGACCGTCACCGTGATCCGTGAACTCCCGTTGACCCCCAACGGGAAGCTCGACGTGCACGCGCTCACGCCCGCGGCCGACCCGCCGGCACCCGACGAGGAACCGTTCACCGGCGTCGGGCTCACGGTGGCGGAGGTCTGGCGGCAGGTGCTCGGGCGGGACGTGCGCCGCACGGACAACTTCTTCGAGATCGGCGGCAACTCGCTGCTGGCCGTGCGCGTCCTCGCCGCGCTGCACCAGGCCGGGCACCCCGCCGTGGCGCTCCGGGACGTCTTCCGGCACTCCACGTTGTCCGACCTGGTGAAGACGATCGAGGAGGGCGCCTCGTGACACCGCGGCCCGCTTCGACGTGCGAGCGCAGGTTCTGGTTCGCCGAACAGCTCGGCGCGGGAACCAGGTCCGTGCTGCTGCACGTCGAGATCGACGGCCTGGTCGACGAGGCCGCGCTCGGCGAGGCGCTGCGCGCGGTCTGCCTCCGGCACGAGGCGTTGCGCACCGGGTTCGTGCTGCACGGCGCGTCGCTGGTGCGCCGGGTGCACGCGGAGCCGGACGGCCCGAAGCTGGTGCGGCTGCCACCGGAACTCGACCTCGCCGACGTGCCGGGGGCGCTGACCGCCGTGCCGTTCGACCTGGCCGAGGGCGGGCTGGTCCGGGCGGGCCTGCGGGGCGGTGACCTGTTCGTCGTGGTGCACCACATCGTGTTCGACGGGCTGTCCGGCCAGGTGTTCACCGCCGACCTCGCCGAGGCGTACCGGCAGGCGCTCGACTCGGGCCGGGCCGACCTCGGTGTGCTGCCCCGCCGCCCGGAGCCGGTGATCGCCGCGTCCCGGCGGGCCGTGCTCGAACGGCATTGGCGCGACCGGCTGGCCGACGTGCCGGAGCTGCCCGACTTCGGCGCACCGACGAGTCTGCGCGAGCTGACCCGCGGTCCGGTGGTCGAGCACGCGTGGCACTGCCCGGTCGCGGAGACGGACCGGTTGCGCGCGCACGCCATGAGTGCGGGCATGTCGGTGTTCGCGGTGGCGCTGTGGGCGTACGCGTCCGCGCTGGGCGACGTCGGCGGCGCCGAAGACCTCTGCGTGGGCACGGTGTTCGCGGACCGACCGCCCGGCACCGAGCGCGAGATCGGCTGTCTGATCAACATGCTGCCGATCCGGCTGACCGGGGCGGGCCGTGCCGGTGGGCTCCGGCGAACCTGGCAGTCCACCGTGGACGCGCTGACGCACAGCGAGCTGCCGATCGAGGACATCGTCGCGGCCTGCGCGCCCGGGACTCGACGGCGGATGCCGTTGTACCAGGCCACGCTGCTCTACCAGAGCTGGCCGCGCACCCGTCACGACGCCGGTCCGGCCCGGTTGCGCTCACGGCCGGTCAGCCCGCGCGGCGGCTACGCCGAGGTGCTGCTGGAGGTCCGGGACGGCGAGCAGTGGCAGGGTGTGTTCCAGGCGCCCGAACGCGGTGGCTGGGCCGGGCGGCTCGACGCGCTCGCCGGCGCGTTCGCCGAACGGCTCTCCGGACTGGGCCGGCCATGACGCGGACGAAGCTGATGTGCCTGCCGCACGCGGGCGCCGGCGCGGGCCTGTACCGGCCTTGGCAGGACTACGAGTCCGACGTGCTCCGCGTGGTGCCGGTCCAGTTGCCGGGCCGCGAGGAGCTGTTCACCGAGCCGCCCTACGGCTCCATGTCGGAGGCTGCGGCACGGTGCGCCGAACGGGTGCTGAACCTGGTCTGCGGATCGCCGTTCGCCTTGTACGGTCACAGTTTCGGGGCCGTGCTGGCGTTCGAGGTCGCACGGGAACTGGTCGCGGCGAACGCTCCGTGGCCGACCCGGCTCGTGGTCGGCGGCGCGGCGGACCCGGCCACGACCCGGCCCTCCTACCCGGCGACCCTGGACGACGACGACCTGGTCGCCTGGGTTCGCCGTGGCACGGGTGCCGAGTCGGACCTGTGGTCGGTCCCGGAACTGCGTGGACTGCTGTTGCCCACGCTCCGCGCGGACGTCGCGCTCCTGTCGGGCTACCAGGCGGATCTCGTCCCGCTGCCCTTCCCGATCACCGCGCTGCGTGGCGTGGACGACGACGCGGTGCCCGCCGAGGCGTGCCTGCGGTGGCAGGCGTGGACCTCGTCGTCGTTCGAGCTGATCGAGCTGCCGGGCGGGCACCTGTACTTCACCGAAGACTGGCCCCGGCTGTGGCGGACCCTCGAGTCCGCGGTGCGCCGACCGGAAAGGAACGTGCGGCGATGAGCGACCAGCGGGAATGCCGGGGAGCGCGGTTCTTCGACGCGGTCCGCGCGGTGCACGCGCGGCAGCGCGGACTCCCGCCGCTGCGCGCCCTCCCGGACACCGGCGACCGGCCGTTGTCCTTCTCCGAGAACAGGTTGTGGCTGCTCGGCCGGCTCGACCCGGACGCGGGGGCGTACCACATGCCGGTCGTCCTGCGGCTGGACGGCGATCTCGACGTCACCGCGCTGGAGGTCGCGCTGAACTCGTTGGTGCAGCGGCACGACGTGCTGCGGACGACGTTCCCCGTGGTCGACTCGGAGCCGGTGGCGCGGGTGACGCCGTTCCGGCCGACACCGCTGCGGGTGGAGCAGGTGGCCGACCTGGCGGGGCGCGCGGCCGAGATCGTCGCCGAACCGATGGACCTGGCGGAGGGTCCGCTGTTCCGCGCACGGCTGCTGCGGGCAGGCCCCGACCGGCACGCGCTCGTGCTGTGCCTGCACCACGTCGTCAGCGACGGCTGGTCGCTCGGCATCCTGGCCGGCGAGCTCGCCGAGAGCTACCGGGGCGGGACACCGGCCGCACCGGCCGTCCGGTACGCGGACTTCGCCCGCTGGGAACGGGAAGCGCTGACCGGCGAGTCGCTCGACGGGCTGGTCCGGCACTGGCGGGAACGGTTGGCGGGGCTGCCTCCGGTGAGCGCGCCGCCCTCGGACCTGGCACGGCCCGCACGGCGCGGCCACCGCGGCGGTCGGACCAGGTTCACGTTGACCGGCGCCCGGGCGGCACGGCTCGACGAGTTCGTGCGGCGGGAGGACGTCTCGCCGTTCGTGTTCTTCCTGGCGGGCCTCTTCGCGCTGCTGCACCGGTACAGCGAGCAGGACGACCTGGCGGTCGGCACGGTGGTGGCCAACCGCAACCGGGCCGAGTTGGAAAAGGTCGTCGGCTGCTTCATCAACACGTTGGTGCTGCGGGTGGACCTCTCCGGCGATCCCTCGTTCCGCGACCTGCTCACGCGGGTGCACGCGAGCTACGTGGACGCGTTCGCGCACCAGGACCTGCCGTTCGACCAGCTGGTGGCACGGCTGGCGCCGAACCGCGATCCCGTGCGCGACCCGGTGGTCCAGGTGATGCTGACCTACCAGAACGCCAACCCGGTGCCGTGGCGGCTGGACGGGCTCGACGTCGGCCCGTTGCGGGTGGAACGCGAGACGGCGAGGTTCGACCTGGCGCTGTCCGTGCGGGAGGCGGACGGCTACCGCTGCGCGTTGGAGTACAGCAAGGACCTGTTCACCGACGACGGCGCCGGGTGGTTCGCCGACAACCTGGACAGCCTCATCGGCGCGGCACTGGACGCGCCGGACGAGCCGTTGTCGCGGCTGGTGCTCACCGACGACGTCCCGTCGTCCGCCGCGGGCCGTCCGCTGGCGGTACCGGACCGTCTACTGCACGAGCTGTTCGCCGAGCAGGCCACCCGGACGCCGGACGCACCCGCCCTCGTGGCGGATGTGGTGCTGTCCTACCGCGAGGTGGACGAGCGTTCGAACCGGTTGGCGAACCTGCTGCGGGAGAACGGGATCAAGGGCGGCGTTCTGGTCGCCGTGCACCAGCGGAGGTCCGTGGAGTCGGTGGTCAGCGTGCTCGCCGTGCTGAAGGCGGGCGGGGCGTACCTGCCGCTCGACCCGGCCTACCCGGCGGCACACCTCGCGTGGCCATTGGAGAACGCACCCGTCCGGTTGGTGCTGACCACCACGGACGACCGGGACGGCCTGCCACGACACGACCTGCCGACGATCGCGGTGGACGCGGCCGGACTCGAACGTCGACCCGCGACCCCGCCGCCACCGGCGGACGCGCCCGACGGACTGGCCTACGTGCTCTACACGTCGGGCTCCACCGGCAGGCCCAAGGGCGTGCGCGGCGTGCATTCGGCCACCGTCAACCGCCTGGCGTGGATGTGGGACGAACGGCCCTTCGAGGCGGGCGAGGTGTGCGTCCACAAGACGGCGCTCGGGTTCGTGGACTCGCAGTGGGAGATGTTCGGAGGGCTGCTCCGAGGCGTGCCCACGGTGGTGCTGTCCGACGACGTGGTGCGTGACGGCGCAGCGCTCGTCCGCAGCCTCGCCGGGCACCAGGTCAGTCGGATCACCCTGGTGCCGTCGCTGCTGCACGCGCTGCTGGACGCGTTCCCCGACCTCGGCGACCGGCTGCCCCGGCTCCGGCACTGGATCACCAGCGGCGAGGCGGTGCCGGTGGAGCTGGTGCGGCGGTTCCACCGCCAGGTGCCCGGTGCCGCGCTGTGGAACCTGTACGGGTCCACCGAAGTCGCGGCGGACTGCACCTGGTTCGACACCGCCGACCTGGGCGACGCGGCCACCGTGCCGATCGGGCGGCCGATCGCGAACACCTCGGTGTACGTGCTGGATCCGTCGCTGCGCCCCGTTCCGGTGGGGATGCCGGGCCGGATCCACGTCGGCGGCGCCGCCCTGGCGGACGGCTACCTCGACCCGGACGACCGGTTCCGGCCGAACCCGTTCGCCCCCGGCCGGCTGTACGAGACCGGCGACCGGGGCCGCCGCCGGCACGACGGCACCATCGAGTTCCTGGGCCGGGACGGCGGAACCGTGAAGGTCCGCGGGTTCCGGGTCGGCCCGGCCGAGGTGGAGCACGCCGTGCTGACCCACCCGGACGTGGCCCGGGCGGCGGTCGTCGCGGTCGACGCGCCGGGCGGCACCCGACTGGTGTGCGCGGTCGTGCCCGCGCCGTCGGCAGCGCCGACACCGGGGGAGCTGCTGGACTTCCTGGGACGACTGCTGCCCGCCCACCAGGTGCCCTCGGCGATCCGGGTCGTCGCGGAACTCCCGTCGACCCCGAGCGGCAAGCTCGACCGCCGGGCGCTGGCCGAGGCCGGCCGGGAGGCGCCGCCGGTCCCGGCCGGCCGGCCGGAAACCGCCGTGCAGCGCGCGATCGCCGCGATCTGGGGCGAGCTGCTGGCCACCGACCAGGTCGGCCCGGCCGACGACTTCTTCGCGCTGGGCGGGCACTCGCTGCTCGCCATGCGGGTGCTGGGCCGGGTGCGCGAGTCGCTCGGCGTCGAGATCCCGTTCCAGCGCTTCTTCGACCTCCGCACGGTCCGCGCGCTCGCCGAGGCGGTCGAGCACGCGCCGCAGGCCACGAACACCGACCCGACCGACCACGAGGGGACATTGTGAGCTCAGCAACCGAGCAGACGACCGAGGACCTGGCCAGGCTCCAGCAGTTGGAGGACTTCTTCGTCAACGCACCGCTGGGACTGCACATCACCGGCGAGGACGGCACCATCCGGTCCGCGAACATCGCGGTGCTCCAGATCGTGGGCCTGCTGGACCGACCGGAGGCGTTCGTCGGCAGGACGTTCGCGGAGTTCTTCGACGACGCCGCACTGGCCCGGTCGGTGCTGGAGCGGGTGGCGGCCGGCGAGCGGCTGAACAACGTCGAAGCGGCCCTGCGCACCGCCGACGGCTCGACGTGCGACGTGCTGATCGACGTGTCCGGCCGGTTCGTCGACGGCCGGCTGGCCGCGACCCGGTGGTTCGTGCGCCGCCGGCTGGTCTCGCAGCTGCCCAGCGTCAACCCGCACCTGGCGGTGCACGGCGAGCCGGGGACCAACGAGGACGCCTCGATCTGGGGCGCGCAACTGGTCAACCACGACGCGGACGACGTGCTCGCCGGCCTCACCCCGGAGGAGAAGCCGGCCCGCCTGGACGAGCTGGAGGACTTCTTCGAGGGCGCGCCCGCCGGGGTGCACTTCGTCGGGTTCAACGGGCTGATCCTGCGCGCCAACCAGGCCGAGCTCGAACTGCTGGGCTACCAGGAGAGCCGGGACGACTACGTCGGGCACCACGTCCGCAAGATCCACTCGAACAAGGCGATCGTGGAGGACCTGCTGCGCAGGCTGGTCGAGGGCGAACCGGTGATCAACTTCCGGGCGCGGCTGCTGCGCAAGGACGGCGGCGTGGAGCCGGTGGTCATCTACTCCGGGCTGCGGCTCAAGGACGGCCGGTTCGAGAACACCCGCTGCTTCCTGTTCGCCGACCACGACCCGGACGCCGAACTCACCGTGCCGAGCGGTTTCGGCTGGCCACGCAACGACTGAGCGGGAAGCGAGCGCGGACATGGCGAACAACAGCACGGCAGGCACACCAGGCACGGCGGGCACGTCCACCACAACCAGCACGTCGAGCACCCAGGAGACCTGGGGCGTCGCGATCCGCTACATCGTCGGACGCAAGTCCGCCGAGGAGGCACTCGGGTTCCTCGCGCACTGCGGGGCCGCGCTGACCCGCACCCCGGACCTCGGAGCCGCCCTGCGGGACGTGACGCGGGCCTCGGTGGCGTTTCTGGCCGACATCGGCCGGATCTCCCTGGTGGAGGGGGAAGAGCTGGTCGAGTCCACCCGCGAGCACGTGGCCGGCCTCGATCCGGCGGTGGTCGACTCGCAGCTCGACTTCCTGGACGACGGTGCGGCGGGACGCGGCGACCGGACGCCCGATGTCCTGGCCGCGCGCCGGACCGCGGTGTACGCCCCATCCGGCTCGGTCGCGGCGGCGTCACTGGCCGAAGCGGAGGAGCGCGGGGTGCTCTCGGCGTTGCTGGTCCCGCTCGTGGTGCGCGGCCAGGTGTTCGGGGTGCTGACCCTGGTGCGGGCCGGGGTGCGGAAGAAGGCGGAGTTCGGCGCCGCCGACGTGGCCCTCGCGGAGGAACTGGCCCGTCAGATCGGCACGACCGTGGAAGTCTCGCGGCTGCGCCAGGCACTGGCCGGGCGATGAGCGCCCCGCACGCCGTCGACTTCACCCGGGACGAGTTCCTGCTCGACCCGTGGCCGGTCTACGCGCACCTGCGTGCCACCGAGCCCGTCCACTTCTCCGAGCCCAGCGGCTGCTACGTGGTGGCCGCCCACGCCGACGTGCGCGACGGGCTGGCCCGCGCCGACCTCGCGGCGGACTTCCCGCTGCGGGCCAGCAGGCTGATGTTCGGCCGGAACATGCTCGACACCGACGGGGAGGCGCACCGCACGTTGCGGCGGCTGGTCAACCCGTTCTTCGGCGCGTCGGCGGTGGCCGACCACCTGCGGGAGGTGATCAAGCCGGTGGTGGACTCGGTGGTCGACGCCCTGCCGGAGGACGAGGAGGTCGACCTCGTCTCGCGGGTCGCGGTCGCCGTGCCGTACGGGGTGGTGTGCCGGCTGATGGGCATCCCGCCGGACGACGCGCCGTGGCTCTACGAGCAGATGCGGCCGATCGTCCGGGTGCTCGACTACCCGAAGGGGGACGTCGAACCGGCGCACAAGGCCAGGCAGGTGGTGGAGGACTACTTCCGGGCGCTGCTGGCCGACCGCGACCGGCTGCCCGCCGGCTCGATCATCGACCGGCTCCGGGATCCCGACACCACCCGCTCCGCGGGCATCGGGGAGCCGGAACTGCTCGGCTCCATCATGCTGATGCTGGTGGCGGGCACCGAGACCAGCGTCTCGGCGATCTCGAACATCGTGCACTGCCTGCTGGGCTCCCCGGACGTGCTGGCGCGGGTCTGGCGCGATCCGGACGCCACCACGCCCGCCATCCAGGAGAGCCTGCGCTGGGAGCCGCCGCTGCACTCCGTGCTGCGGTTCGCCGCGACGGACCTGGTGGTCGCCGGCACGTCGATCGGCAGGCGGAGCCCGGTGCTGCTGTCCATCGCCAGCGCCAACCGGGACGAGCGGGTGTTCACCGCACCCGAGCGGTTCCGGCTCGGGCGCGGTGAGCGCGGGGCGTTGACCTTCGGGGTCGGCCAGCACGCGTGTCCGGGGATGTTCCTGGCCGAGCGCGAGTTCCAGACGCTGCTGGGCGCGCTGCGGGAGCGGTTCGCGGAGCCCGAGGTGGTCGGTCCGCTGCCCCGGATCAGCGGCCACATCTTCCGCCGGGCGCCGCGCCTCCCGGTGCGGCTGCGTCGCCGGTGACCCGGAATTCCCTGTCGGTGGACCACTTCGCTGAGGAGATGACGACGATGAACGACGGCGGTCTCGACGAACTGCGCAAGTGGGTGCTCGACAAGCACCCGGAGCTGGAGGACATCGACCTCGACCTGGACATCATCGACAGCAGGATCGTCAGCTCGCTGGAGTTCATCTCCCTCCTGCTGTTCGTGGAGGAGCTGAGGGGCGAGCCGCTGCTGTCCGACGACGTGCAGCTGGAGTCCTTCCGGACCCTCCGCATGATCAACGACAACTTCCTGGTGCGGTGACCGTGCCCACGCAACGGGAGGGCCTGGTGCCGGTCGCCGGCGCGACCGGCGGCCTGGCGACGATCGGCCCGGACGCGATCCGGCTGGTGGAGCTGCTGGACGCGTGCTTCCTGGACTGGGCGGGGGACTTCGGGGCCGACGAGGTGTCCTACCCTCCGCTGCTGCGGGTCGCCGACCTCAAGCGGATCGACTACTTCGACAACTTTCCCCAGCTGGGCATGATGGTGGCCGGGCTGCGTCCCGACGGGCTCGCCGACATGGCCGGGCACACCGCGGACCGCGACACGGTGAGCGCCGAACGGCTCGCCGACAGCGGGTACGTCCTGCCGTCCGCGGCCTGCTACAACGTCTACTTCGGCCTCTCGGGGTCCACAGTGGACGGTACGGTCACGGTCACCACCCGTGGTCGGTGCTTCCGGCAGGAGACCGAGTACGTCGGACTGGACCGGCTGCTCGGCTTCACCATGCGGGAGATCATCCGGATCGGCGGACCCGACGAGGTGGGCGAGTTCGTCGAGCAGGCCCGGCAGCGGCTGACCGCGTTCGCCGAGGCACTCGACCTGGGCGCGGCGCTGCGCAACGCGACCGACCCGTTCTTCGACTCGGACGGGCCGAGGGCGGCGATGCAGCGGCTGATCCCGGTCAAGCAGGAGCTCGCCAGTGCGCGGGGGGTGGCGATCGCGTCGGTGAACTTCCACCGCAACTTCTTCGCCGAACGGTGCGACATCACCCTGCCGGACAGCGGGTTCGCCTACTCGGCGTGCGTGGGGATGGGGCTGGAGCGCTGGATCTCGGCCCTGACCGAGCGCTACGGCGACGTGCCGTCGGCCGTGCGGGCGGTGGAGGAGCACCGGGCGGGGTGAACCCGACCGGCGGTTCCTACTCGTGCGGGGCGGGCTCGGCGGCCCGGGGCGACGGGTCCTCCTCGGTGTTGACCGCCTTGCGGAGTTCGGGCAGCAGCCAGGCGCACAGCACGACGCCGACGATGCACAGCAGGCCGCCGGACAGGGCGGCCAGCGCCGGGGACGCCAGGCCGGCCACCGCGCCGGCCCTGGCGTCGCCGAGCCGGGGAGCCGCGTTCGTCTGGGCCAGCCACAGCCCGCTGACCCGGCCGCGCAGCCGGTCCGGGACCGAGCGCTGCACCAGCGTGCTGCGGCACATCTCGGACACCACGTCGGCGGCCCCGGCGACGGCGAGCACGACCAGGGCGACCGGGAACGACGTGACCAGACCGAACACGGCGATCGCGGCACCCCAGGCGGCGACCGCGTACAGGGTGAGGTGGCCCAGCTTGCGCACCCGACCGACCCAGCCGCTGGCCAGTGCCGCGACCAGGGCACCGGCGGCGGGTGCGGCGTACAACAGGCCGACGCTCTCCGGCCCGGCGGCGAACACGGCCATGCCGAATGCCGGGAACAGCGCCCGGGGCATGCCGAACACCATCGCGTTCAGGTCGATCAGCATCACACCGCGCAGAATGGGCTGGTCCTTGGTGAATTTGAGACCGCGCAGCAGTGATCGGCCGATACCGGCCAGTCCCGCGCCGTGGTCTTCGGCCTCGGCCCGTTCGGGCGGTGCGGGTTTCGTCAGCAGCAACAGCACCGCGAACGCCCCGAACGTGGCCATGTCCAGCAGGTACACCCACGGCAGGCCGGTTCGCCCGATCAGCACACCGCCGATCGCGGGTCCGATGAACACACCGGCCTGGATCACGATGGCGTTGAGGGCCGCGGCGGCGGGGAGCAGCCGGGGACCGGCCGCCCGCGCGCTCGCGGCGGTGTACGCCGGCGCCGCCAGGCCACCGAGCAGCGCCCGCACGGCCACCAGGACGAACACCGCCGTCAACGGGGTGGTGGCACCCAGCGCCACGATCGCGAGCCCGCCCGAGGTCAACACCGAGGCGCACTGCAGGACCAGCAGCAGTCGGCGGCGGTCCATCCGATCGGCGACCACACCGCCCAGGAGCATGCCGAACACCTGCGGGACCAGTTCCACCACGCTGAGCAGTCCGACCATCCACGACGACCCGGTGGTCACGTAGACCTGGTAGGCGATGGCGACGGTGGCCATCTGACTGCCGAGGACGGAGATGAGGTAACCGGTGAAGATGAGCCGGTAGTCGGGTCGTTCCCGCAGTGGGCTGACGTCGACGACAAACCGGTTCAGGAATTTCGACACCAGCAGGTTCCCCCTGTCGGGCGCGACGAATCGAGTACACCGATCATCGCGGGTTCCGGGCGAATTCGTCAAATCGCACCGATCGCGCCTGATCGGTGTTCCGCGCTGCCCGGAGTCCATACCACGACCGGTTATCGGCTATTCATTTCCCCCGATGCCGAATGGTCGACCCGATTAGTCCGGCAGTTCGCGGAACCGAACCGGTTCCGCGCGGTCGTGGACGTGCGAGACGTCGTCCCGGCCCTGGTGGAACGTCCTGGAGCAGCCGTCCGGCACACGGTCCGTGGGTAGGGTTCAGCACGAGACGAAGGGAAGTGCCATGCCGCACGACATCATCAACCCCGAGGGTCTGCACGATCCGGTCGGCTTCGGGTACAGCCACGTCGCCGCGACTTCCGGCGACGTGGTGTTCATCGCCGGGCAGTACGCGTCGGGCCCGGACGGTCAGGTCGTGTCCGACGACTTCGCCGAGCAGGTCCGGCAGTCACTGGCCAATCTCGGCACCGCGCTGCGGGCGGTGGGACTGGACTTCGGTCACGTCGTCCGGCTCGGCAGCTACATCGTCGACCACGACCAGGACAAGTTGGAGGTCTGGTCGCGGGCGGTCGGGGAGGTCTGGGGCGCCGAGCCGCCCGCGCAGACCCTGCTCGGGGTGGCGACGCTCGCGTTGCCGGGCATGAAGTTCGAGGTGGACGCGGTCGCGGTCCGGCCCTGATCCCCGCGTCGGGGTCGGGGCCTGTCGCGCGACGGCGGGTACCTGCGGCGGCGGTCGGTGTGCCGGCCGGGGTGTACCGGGGAGGTTGCCGATGAGTTGGGGGTTGCCGGGTGAAAGTGGCGTTCGTCGTGGTGATGACGACGATGCTGGGGGCGTTGCTGTTCGTGTTGGGCGCGATCGTGGTGAAGGTCGTGCCGGGCATTCCCGGGGCCCTCTCGACGTTCGGGGCGGCCATCGCGCGCGGTGAGGTGGTGGCGCTGCTGGGGTTGGGGGGCATCGTGCTCGGTCTCGTCGTGCTGGTGGTGATGTGGCGGGGTGCCGCGCCCGGTGGCGTGCATCGGCGCGGGCACTGGGAGTACCGCGGCGAGGACAAGTACTGGGTCTCCGACGATCGCGACTGACGGATGACGACGGTTGCGGTGATCGCCCCGGTCGCGCCGGGCGTCGCGATCGTGGGTAGGGGCGCCCGGTCGACCGTCACCACCCGGTCAGGCCGGGGGCCAGGCCGCCGATCGCGAGCAGGGACAGGGTCACGGCGACGGCGTAGTGCTCCAGCGACGTGAGGTCGCGTTCGCCGTTTTCCCTCGGGTGACCGGCGAACAGGCCCAGGAAACCGCGCAGCACGGTGATCCCGTTGACCGCCACGGCCACCACGACGGCGGCCACCACGAACGGCGCGGGGTGGGTCAGCAGGCGGTGCACGTCCGCGAAGCCGGGCAGCAGCGGGAAACCGGCCGACGCCAAGCCGAAACCCAGGTAGGCGACGGCGAGCCGGGGTGTCCTGGCCAGGTCGCCCGCCGGGGTGGACAGCGACAGCGAGTCCCGCCGGGCCGACAGCGCGGCCACCGTCATCGCCAGACCGGTGGCCGCGACCACCGCGGCCGGACCGGTGCCGTCCACCAGCACCACGCCGCCCAGGCTGACCAACAGGAACGCCAACGCCCGCACCCCGTCCGCCTGCACCACCGCGAACACCGCCCCGACCACCGCGGTCACGGCACCCACCACCGCGGCGAGCGGCGTGTCCGGCACGACCAGGCCCGTGGGCAGCAGGAACGCCGCCACCACGCCCATCGGTGTGCGCGCGACGAACCGGGGGAACCAGCTGTGCACCGGCACGACCGCCGCGCGTACCGCGACCCCGAGCAGCACCAGCACGCCGGCCGCCGAGGGGAACACCGCGCCCGCAGCCACCAACAGCACGCTCGGCGCGTGGTACACGACGAACAACCGCACGTCCCGCGCCGCCGACAACGCGACGACCGCGGTCAACGCCCACAGCACGGCGTCCACCGCCGGCGAACGCACCACCGTGAACGCGCACGCAGCGGCGACCAGCACCAGCGCACGCGCCAGCACCTTCGGCGGGTGCGACGCGACCGGGCTCAGCGCCGCCACGAGCACCCCGGCCAGGCAGAAAGCCGTGCACACCAGCCCATCGGGAAACGCCGCCAACGACAGCACGAGCGCCGCCGACGCCCCGTACACCGCCTTCCGCCGAGCCGTCCGTGCGTCGACCTCCGCCCCGACCACCACCGCCGCGACCACCCACACCAGGACGACGGCCGCCGACACGATCACCGCGCCTCCGCGATTCGTCGCACCCAGCGCTCGTCGGCCGCGGCGAACCGGCGGACGAGTCGGGCGAACCCGCCGACCACCCGGTCCACCACGAGCGCGTCGAGGTACCCGCGCTCCAGGGCGAACCGGTACAGCCACAGCCGGACCGGGCGCGGCACCAGGCGTTCCCATAACGCCCCGGTGCGCGGCACGGGCCCGCCCAACGCCTGCTCCAGGTGGTGGTGATCGTGCAGCAGGCTGGGGGAGCGCAGGATCTGGGCGCTGCGCAGCGCCGCGTGCCCGAGCAGGTGCACCAACGCGAGCACGTGCCAACCCAGGCCGATCTCCACCAGCACCAGGCCGACCTGGGTGGTCGACGCGAACGCCAACGCCGCCTTCACGTCGGTCTGCGCGCGTCCCACCAGCGTCGCGTGCAGCGCGGTGACGCCGCCGACGACCGCGATCAGCACCGGCATCGCGGGCGCCTGCGACCAGGTGGGAGCGGTGCGCAGCAACAGGTACGGGCCGAGGCTCACCGAGATGGCGCCGTAGCAGATCGCGCTGGACGGGGTCGGCCCCTCCATCGCGCGCGGCAGCCAGCCACCGACCGGGAACTGCGCGGCCTTGCCCATCGAGCCCCACAGCAGCAGCAACCCGATCGCGAGCGGTGGGCCGCTGTGGTGCGCGACGACGGCCGCACCGACCAACCCGACGTCGCACACCCGGTAGGTGACGAACGCCCGCAGCCCGTGCGCGACCGGGCCGCGCCGGCGGTGGAAGAACGCGATGAGCAGTGCCGACGCCAGGCCGGTGAGTTCCCAGCCGACGACCAGCAGGTCCAGCGTCCCCGCCAGCACCACCACCTGCACGCCCGCCACGAACAGCGCCAACAGCAGGTGGAACCGCCGGTAGCCGGGGTCGCGGTGCAGGTAGCGCCGGGAGAACGCGCCGATCAGCGCGCCCAGCAGGGCCGCCAGGATCCCGGTCGGCAGCGACCACCCGTCGGCCACGAGCACGACCGGGAACCCGGCGAACCACGTGCCGAGCGCGACCTCCGCCCGCCCGGTCCACGCCGTCACGCCGAGCAGCACGGCCGACGTGGCGGCGGACAGCACGACCACCGCCGACACGGTCCGCTCGCCCGACGGCGGGCCCAGCCACGAAACCGTTCCCAGCAACAGGAACGCGGCGAGCGGAACCCCGGCCGCCCCGATCAGCACCCCGTTCACGCGACCGGCACCGGGACGTCGACCTCCGCCAGCACGTGCGCGCACCCGAGGTGGTCGCGCGAGCCCGCGTAGACCTCCACCGACCGCCCCACCACCGGGAACGCCGTGCGCTCCGGGGCGTGCGGCTGGAAAGTGCCGTCCTGGAACACGTGCATCGCGTCGGTTTCCGGATCCCACGCGACGAGTCGGATCCAGCCGCCGGACACCAGGCGGTCCAAAGCCGGGTTCGCCCGCACGATCCCGGAAAGCCGTTCCGGACCGACCTCCACCACCAGCAGCAACCGCACGGGTTCGTGGATCTCCACCATCTGCCAGGGAAGGCCGGTGCGCAGGTCGGACGCGTGCCCGTCCATCACGCCGATCAGCCCGGTGATGTTGTGCGGCAGCTTGGTGCCGCAGCCGTAGCCGGCCGGGTCGACGAAGCTGAAGTAGTACTCCAGGTTGATGCCCGCGCACACCGGACCGACCGCCGCGAGCAGCCCGGCGAGCAGTGTGTCGTCGGTGTCCGAGGACGGTTCGTACGAGGCCAGGAACGCCCGCCGGTCGAGGAACAGCCCGCGGGTCCGGGAACGCCGGCCGACGACGCACACCGCGTTGGTGGCGTGCCCGTACTCCGGTCGGGGCTGGCCGAGGTCGACGGCGTGGGTCTCGGCGTGCGGCAGCGCGTCGACGAGGGCGAGGTCGGGTGGCGCGGACTCGAACCGGCGGCACCGCTCGTGGGCGGCCAGGGCGCACGCCGTCCCCAACGCCTCCTTGGCCGCGCGCAACGGTTCCACGTGCCCGGCGGGCACCAGGTCCTCGTCGTAGTACGCCATCGAGTCGTCGGACGTGTTGTGGTAGCCGCCGACGAACCAGGTACCTCCGGGGATGACGATCCCGCGCTCGGCGAGTCCACTTCGGACAGCCGGGTCGTTGGCCATGGCGGCGAACGCCCGCGCGTTGGGACCACCCCGGCCGCCACCCGTCGCTCCGCAGTCGTGCGCGGACTCGTGCGGGTTGTTCAGGCTGGACGAACCGTGCCCGACGATCAGCACGACCGGCGCGAGGGCGCGGCTCAGACCGGTGGTGCGCAACGTGGTCGCGACGATGTCCACCATCTCGTCGACCGGGAACCCCATCACCAGCCGGGTGGCCGGGGGAGTGCCGTGCCGGTTCGACCAGCGGTGCGCGGCACGGGGGAACAGGCAGCGCCCGACCAGCGACGCCAACCCGGTCACGCCGAGTGCGACACTGGCGACCCCGCCGCGGGCGAGGGTGCGGCTGCCGACCGACACGGTGCGCGTCCACCGGGCCTTGATGCGGCGCGGTTCCCGGCCGGGCCGGATCGGCTGCTCCACGACGGCGTGCCGGGGCGTGACGACGACCGGGCACAGCGGGCGCGACCGGACGTCGTGCACTCCCCGGTAGTTCATGGCGACGCCGAAGAACCCCGCGAAGCCGAACGTCTCGACGGTCGGGCAGCACTCCTCCAGGTGCCGGCGCACCGACTCCTCCCGCTCGTCCAGGCAGAACACCGCCTGGAACGAGGGCGTGCCGGTGCGCGCGGACACCCGCTGGTGGGCGGCGAGGCCGTCGAGCACGTCGACCCGGTGCCGCCGCTCGTAGGCGAGGTGCAGCAGCCGGCGGCGCTCCACCTCGTCGCACCCGTCCACCACCGCCAGCCACGCCGCCGCCTGCGGGCGGCCGGTCAGCGGCACCTCCATCAGCCGGGCCAGCACGAACGCCTCGTAGACCAGTGCGAGTTCCGGTCGTGCCACGACGTCCGCCACGGGTTCGGCGGTCGCGAGCACGTGCCGGGTGGCGAACACGTCGAGCGTGAGCTGCACGGCCAGGTAGTCGGTCAGCCGGGCCGGGCGCGGCTCCACGGGGGCGCGGTCGGGGCGCAGCTCGAACTGGCGCACCATGCCCGCCCAGCCGCGCAAGGACAGCAGGGTCGCGGTGATCACGTCGGCCCGGTCCTGCTCGGGCACGCCGAGTTCGTCCAGCGCCCAGCGGATCGTGCGTTCGGCGTCTCGGCCGCGCTGTTCGCGCAGGCACGCCGCCAGTCCGCGCAGGAACGGGTCCGGCGGGCCGCCCGCCCGGCCGTAGAGGGCGCGGAACGCGGTCAGCAGGCCGTGCTCGCGCGCCGGCATCGACCAGTACGCGACACCCTGGTCCAGGAACGCGGCCGTGAGCCGGATCAGCAGCGGGTGCACCAGGTGGTCCGGGTCGACGCCGGTGGTGGCGAGGACCCGGTCCCGTGGCCGTCGGTGCGGTGCCGGGGCGACCGGTTCGGGTGCGACCGCGCGGAGCAGGTCCCAGCGCGGGTCGACGGCGTCCACCGCGTCGGTCTCGGCGAGCAGCCAGTGCAGCGCCGCTCCGTGCGGCACCTCGACGTGGTGGCGCAGGCGGGTTTCGTGGAACCTGCGCAGCGTCGGGCCGCCGGGCACCACGGGGTCTCCGTCGTCGACGACCTCGGCCGCCACCACCGCGTCCAGGTCGTCGGGGGTGATCCGGCCGGAGCGCAGGTGGGCGTGGAACGCGGCCTCGCTCTGGTACGGCTCGGTGCCGAACACCCCGGCCGCTTCGGTCACCGCGTCGGTGAACGGCAGGTGCTCGAACGCGTGCAAGGTGTTGTGGTGCACGAAGGCCTGGAGCGGGCCCTGTTCCGGCAGCAGTGCCGCGGCGCGCTCCACGAGTGCGGTGATGGTCATCGCGACCGCCGGCGGCGGGTGGCGTGCGGGTCGGCCGAGGCGGGCACGAGCGCGTCGAGACCTTCGACGGTGAGCTTCGCCGAAGGCAGCTCCCGCGCCAGTTCATCGAGCCTGACGAGGAAGGTGTGGTCGACCAGCGTCACGTCGCGCACGTCCACGACGACCTCGGTGATCTCCGGTCCGGCCCGGCTGATCAGCCTCCGCACCGGCAGCAGCGCCGGGAAGATCGCCGCGCCGGGGATCCGGATCCGCAGCACCGAGCCGTCCACGGTGGACTCCGGTCGGGGTGCGAAGGCGGGCAGCGGCACGCCGCGCGCCACGTGCAGCACCAGCTTGAGCACCAGCCCGGAGGCGACGCCGATCAGCAGGTCGGTGGCGAGGGTCACGACCAGGGTGGTGAGGAACAGCGCGAGCTGGTCCCACCCGATCCGGCTGATGTGCCGCAACTCCTTCGGCGAGGCCAGTCGGAAACCGGTGTAGACGAGCATCGCGCCGAGCGCGGCGAGCGGGATGGTCTGCACGACGCCGGGGATGAGCGCCACGAACAGCAGCAGGATCGCGCCGTGGCAGACGTTCGACCAGCGGCTCGACGCGCCCGCGTCCAGGTTCGCCTTGCTGCGCACGATCTCGGAGATCATCGGCAGGCCGCCGATCAGCGAGCAGACCAGGTTGCCGGTGCCGATCGCGAGCAGGTCGCGGTTGACGTTCGAGACCCGCTTGGCCGGGTCGAGGGAGTCGACCGCCAGCACGGTCAGCGTGGACTCGATGGTGCCGATCAGCGCGAACATCACGATGTACTGGATCGACGTGGCGCTGAACACCTGGGAGAAGTCCGGCAGGGTGATGGCGTCGAGCAGCGAGCCGGGCAGCCGGACGAGGTGCTCCGGCCCGAGGTGGTGCGTACCGAGGAACGAGTAGTCGTGCGGCCGGTCCAGGTGCAGCCACAGGCCGACCGGGATGGCCACCGCGAGCACGACCAGCGGTGCGGGCACCACCTTGCTCCAGCGGGCGCGCACCAGCGGCAGGCCGAACAGCAGGAGCAGCGAGAGCCCACCGATCAGCAGGATGAACGGGTTCGCGTGCAGCGCGCTGTGCGGTATCTCGGCGAGCAGCCCGAACGGGGTCTCCGAGGTCGGCTTCACGCCGAGCACCACGTGCGCCTGCTTGGCGATGATGATCACGCCGATGGCGGCCAACATGCCGTGCACGACGGAGGGCGACATCGCCACACCGACACCCGCCGCGCGGACCAGGCCGAACACGACCTGCACCAGCGCGGCGACCACACCGGCCGCCAGGGCGCGCCGGTAGCCGGCCGCGAGGTCGCCTTGGCCGAGGTCGTGCACCGCGCCGACGGCGATCACTATCAACCCGGCGGCCGGACCTTTGACGGTCAGCGGCGCACCGCCGAGCAGTCCGCCGAGGATGCCGCCGACAATGGCCGTGAGCACACCGGCGATGGGTGGGAAACCGCTGGCCACCGCGATGCCCAGGCACAGCGGCAGGGCGATGAGCGCGACCAGGAAACCGGATCTCAGGTCGGCTTTGGGCAGTGCGCGGGTCGCCGGGGCGGGCGGTCGACCGGAATGCCGGGTTCGAGGTGATTGGCCGGTCATCGGAGGGTCCTTTTCTGGGCGCGACAGGGACACCGCGCGGTCGCGTTTCATTTCGACGGCGGTGCGGCTGGGAAGGATTCAGCGCCCGTTCGGCGGACCGCGGGCGACCTGCGCCTCGACGCGGCCGGCGGTCGGTGTCACGAGGACGGCGACGACCGTGCGGACGGTGGTCCGCAGCATCGTGACGACGGGTTCGCCGGGTGCCGCCTCTTCCACGAACCCCAGGTCAGGGTGGAGGTGCGTGGTGGTCGGAGCCGCGAGGAGGGGCTGCTGCCCGGTGGCTTCGCGATGGTCGGCCGAATCGGCGAGCCGGATGCCCACGACGACGGAGATCCCGAGGAGCGCCGCGACGAGCAGGCGGAGAACGCGCACGGAACCTCCTCCGAAGAATCGGTTGATTATCCGGCGGTGGCGGCGAATAACGCCGTGTGCAATCCGGGCCGGTCGCTCGATCATCGGGGACGTGCGGAAGTGGCGTCAAGAGCCTGAAGTCGTCATTTGACCGAGAGCAACCGGAACTACTGCGAGAGGCGTAGTCCGGATCGACGCCATTTCTCCCTTGATTTGGGTTCACGTCGTCCGACGGGAGTGCGGGGTTTCACCGGGCGCCGCGCCGAGTCGGACATTGACCGCTTCCGGCTATTTGCGAAGAAGTTTCACGTGGTTCCAGCGGCGGCCGGTGCGCCCGCTACCGGCCGCCGTGCGTGCCCCGCTGGCGGTCCGACGCATGACCACCCGAGGCAGCGGGTGCGCTCGGGTGCCGAGTCCGGACAAGGGTGTGGCGGGCGGCTCGGAGCTGGGGGGCCTCCGAACCGCCCGCCACAGGTCGGCGGGTGCTGTTCAGCTGGTCGCCGGACGGGGTTCCGCCGCGACCGGCTCGGCCGGGTCGAGCGGCGCCCGGCGGTCCAGGGCTCCGGACAGCAGGGTCAGCAGCAGCGCCCCGCCGGCCATCATCGCGCCCAGCCAGTTCGGCGCGGTGTAGCCGAGGTTCGCGTCGATGGCCACGCCGCCCAGCCACGCGCCCAGCGCGATGCCGACGTTGGACGCCGACACCGTGACGACCGCCGCCAGCGTGGGCGCGTCGACCGCTTTGCCGATCACCCTGGTCATCAGTCCCGGTACGGTGGCGAAGCCGGCGAAGCCGACCAGCAGCAGGGTGACCGCGGCCGGGACCTTCGAGTGGGCGGTCACCGTGAACACGGCCAGCACCACGGTCAGCGCGCCCAGCGCCAGCGCCAAGGTCCGGATGAGGCCGATCCGGTCGCCGAGCTTGCCGCCGACGGTGTTGCCCGCGACCAGGCCGACGCCGAACAGCACCAGCAGCGGGGTCAGTGCGGACTCCGCGTAACCGGTCACCTCGGTCAGCATCGGCGCCACGTAGGTGAACGACGTGAACAGCGCGCCGATGCTCAGGGCCGTCATGGCCAGGCCGAGGGCGACCTGGGGACGGCGGAACACCACGAGTTCGTCGCGCAGGCTCGCCGTGGTCGACGCGGTGCGGTGCGGCACCAGGCGGGCGATGCCGGCGAAGCCGACCAACCCGATGACGACGAGCATCCAGAACGTGGTGCGCCAGCCGAAGTTCTGCCCGACGAACGTGCCCAGCGGCGCGCCCACGACGTTGGCGATCGCGCCGCCCGCGAACACCAGCGCGACCGCGCGGGCGGTGCGCCCGGAGTCCGCCAGGTCGGCGGCGACCACGGACGCGAGCCCGAGGAACGCGCCGTGGCAGACGGCGGTGGCCACCCGGCCGGTCATCAGCAGCGCGTAGCCGGGTGCGAGCGCGGAGACCAGGTTGCCGACCACGAAGATCGCCATCAGCGCCAGCAGCATCCGCTTCCGCGGCACGCGGATGCCCAGGGCCACCAGCAGCGGTCCGCCGAACACCACGCCCACCGCGTAGCCGGAGATCAGCACACCCGCGGTGGTGACACCGACCTCCAGATCGCGCGCGACCTCGGGCAGCAGGCCCATCACGACGAACTCGGTGGTGCCGATCCCGAATCCGCACAGTGCCAGCGCGAAGACCGCGATTGGCATGTCGTCCAACCTCCTGGGAATAGCTCGGGAACAGAGCTCTTCATTCATTCGAAACCGTCCGGACCCGCTCTGTGGATGCCTGCGGTGGACTGTCCGGGCGGATCATCGCACTTTCGGACCACCGCGCGGCCACGTTCCGCCGGTCAGTGTGGTCAATTTGGTCAGCCGTCCGGGTGGTGGGACGCCGGGTCGCGCCGTTCTTTCCCCGATCCCTCCTGGTGGACGCCCCTGACCAAGTTGACCCGGGTGTTGACCGAGTTGACCGGCCCACTCACCTTCCGGGTAGTCCGGCCGGCGGGTAAAAACGTTATTCGAACGGACATTCAAGGGGGACTCCGTGAAACATTGGTTATCCTGGCCGTGCCGCTTTCCGGGTGATCTGGAATGGGCTGAACGGCGGAACTCCGGTGAACTACCAGGAATGCGGGCGGAACATGTCCACGACTGCTGAGGCCGAATCGAATTCGCGCGCCGGGCGGCGCCCGGTGGGAACGGCCACCCGTTCGTCCGCGGTGCTCCGCACCTTCGCGGACGGCATTTCCCGATTGCGCGCCGAGGGCCGCTACCGGCACTTCTTCCCCACCGCGCACTCCGCCGCGCACCCCGGCCGCACCGGCCGGGACGAGGTGGAGGTCTGGTGCAGCAACGACTACCTGGGCCTGAGCCAGCACCCCGAGCTGATCCGGGCGCAGGTCGCCTCCACGGTCCGCCACGGCACCGGCATGGGCGGCTCGCGCAACATCGGCGGCACCAGCACCACGCACGTCGACCTGGAGGAGCGGCTGGCGAGGTGGCACGGCAAGGAACGCGCGCTGATCTTCTCCAGCGGCTACACCGCGAACTTCGAGACGCTCAGCGTGTTGCTCGCCGCGGTGCCGGACCTGGTGGTGTTCTCCGACGCCGCCAACCACCGTTCGCTGATCGAGGGCATCCGCCGCTCGGGCCGGGAACGGCACGTGTTCCGGCACAACGACGTGGACGCGCTGGAGACGGCGCTGCGGGAGTGCCCGCCGGAGGCGCCGAAGCTGATCGTGTTCGAGTCGGTGTACTCGATGGACGCGGACCTGGCTCCGCTGACCGAGATCTGCGACCTCGCCGACCGCTACGACGCGCTGACCTACCTGGACGAGACGCACGCGATCGGGGTCAAGGGCCCGACCGGTGCCGGTGTCACGGAGGAACTGGGCGAGGACCGCCCCACGTTCATCCAGGGCGTGTTCGGCAAGGCGCTCGGCACCGTCGGCGGGTACGTCGCCGGGCCGGACGTCGCACTGGACTACGTGCGGTCGCACGCGCCGGGGTTCATCTTCACCACCTCGCTGCCGCAGTCCTCGCTGGACGCCACCGCCGCCGGCCTGCACCTCGTGCAGGCGGGCTCCGACCTGCGGGCCACCGTCGCCGCGCGGTCGAAGCTGCTCAAGGACGAGCTGCGGCGCAGGCGGATCTCGTTCATCGACGGTGAGGACCACATCATCCCGGTGCTGGTGCCCGGCAACGAGGCGGTGCGCGGCGTGGCCGACCGGCTGCTGGTCGGCCACCGGATCTACGTGCAGCCCATCAACTTCCCGTCGGTCGCGGCCGGCTCGGAGCGACTCCGGGTCACGGTGCCGCCCTACCGCACCGAAGAGGACGTCATCCGCTTCGTGGACGCGCTGGACGAGAGTCTCGCGCTGGAGAATGTCAGGAGGGTGTAGTGGCAGTCGAACCCATCACCGAGTTCATCGGTGCCGAGCTGACCGGCGTCGGGTACGCGGACCTGGAGCGCGACGACGTGTTCGGCGAGTTCCTGGACGCGTTGAACCAGCACGAACTGGTCATCGTGCGGGGTATCGAGCTGACCCCGCGGGAGCAGGTGGAGCTGGCGTCGCGGATCGGCACCCCGGTGCCGTTCGTCCTGGAGCGCTACCGGCACCCGGAGATCAAGGAGATCATGATCTCCTCCAACGAGGTGCGCGACAACCGCCCGGTCGGCGTGGCCAGGGTGGGCAACTTCTGGCACCAGGACTCGACTTTCGTCGCCGACCCCGCGCCGTACACCATGCTGCACGGCGTCAACGTGCCCGGCACGAGCGGCCACACGCTGTTCGCCAGCGCGGTGGACGTCTACGAGCGGCTGCCGGAGGAGTGGAAGCAGAAGATCGCCGGCCGCACGGCGCTGCACAGCGTCGCCAAGCGACTGCGCATCCGGGAGGACCACGTCGGCCTCTCGGTCGCCGAGCTGAAGGCGTGGATCGACCACCACCACCCGAAGGTCGAGCACCCGCTGGTGCAGACCGACCCGCACACCGGCCGCGAGTTCCTCTACGGCGCGCCGGAGTACCTGGACTCGGTGATCGGCTTCGACCACAACGAGAACGCCGCGTTCTTCGACCTGCTGGACGAGCTGATCCAGGACGAGAAGCGGGTCTACGAGCACCGCTGGACGCGCCACGACCTGGTGGTCTGGAAGACCCGCACCACCCTGCACGCCGCGACCGACGTCGAGCCGGGCGTCGGGCGCACGGTGCACCGGGTCAGCATCGAAGTGGGCTGACGTGGCCGGTGTCGTCGACTTCGAGGTCGCCTTCCCGGACGGTCGCCTGGACCTGGGGTCGGTCGCGCGCAGGGCCGGGCTGCCGCTGCCCGACGTCCTGCGGATCACGCACAGCGCGGAGTTCCCGGCGCTGGGGCCGGGCGAGCGGTCGGTCGACCTGGCGGTGGAGGCGGCCAAGGCGCTGCTCAAGCGCTCCGCCGCGGCGCCGGACGACATCACGCACGTGGTGTACGCCGGGTCGGGGGAGTGGGACGTGCCGTTCTGGTCGCCGGCCGCCCACGCCGCCGCCGAGTTGGGCATCGCGAACGCGCACTGCTTCGAGGTGGCCAACTTCTGCAACGCCGCCGCGACGGCGATCTCGGTGGCGCTGGACAAGATCGAGCTGGGTCGGGCGGACGTGGTGCTGGTGCTGGTCGCGGACCGGCTCAGCACCATGGTCGACCACGACGACCCCGGCTCGAAGGAGCTGTTCAACTTCGGCGACGCGGCCGGCGCGGTGCTGCTGGGCCGGGACGGCGTGTCGTTCGAGGTGCTGGGGTCGCGGATGCGGACCGACCCGACGTGGTCGCACTACTACCACGGCGTGGTCCGCGACGACCGGGTGGTGATCCGGCGCGAGCCGCACCGGCCGGGCCTGACGGCGGCCTACCTCGGGCACTTCACCGAGCTCACCGACCGGGTGCTGGCCGACGTCGGGCAGGGCGTCGGCGACGTGGCCTGGTTCCTGGTCAACCACGGGGACCGCGACATGCACCGGAAGGTGCTCGGTGAGCTGGGGATCCCCCCGGAGCGGAGCGTGTTCAACTACGACCGCCTGGGGCACATGGGCGGCGTGGACGTGTTCATCGCCCTGCGGTCGTTGCTGGACGACCGCAGGCTGCGGCCGGGCGACCTGCTGCTGTTCGCGACCAGCGCGATGGGTTTCAGTTGGGCGGTCACCGCGGTGCGCTTCACCCCGCCGCGGTCCACTGGGGAGGTTCGTTCCGATGCGCCATGACCCGTACGGCACGGGTGTGCTGAGCAAGGACAACCCGTTGGAGGACAACAGGCTCCTCTTGTTGGAGCGGGCGCTGGACCCGGTCAGCCGGTCCGCCGTGGAGGGGCTGCCGCTGCCGGACGCGCCGCGCTGCCTGGACCTCGCCGCCGGGCGCGGTTCGGTGGCCTACTGGCTGGCGCGCCGGTTCCCGCGCGGCGAGGTGGTCGCGGCCGACATCGACCCGCGCTACCTGGACGAGGACGCCGCGCCCAACCTCCGGGTGCTCGCGTTCGACGCGCGGGAGGACCGGTTCCCGGCGGGTTCGTTCGACCTGGTGCACACCCGTTCCGCGCTCAAGCACCTGCCGGAGCGGGAGGAGGTGCTGGCCGAACTGGTGCGCTGGATCGCGCCGGGCGGGTGGCTGGTCACCGTGGACGGCTACTGGTTCCCGTCGGACGAGACGGCCAACCCGGGCTGGGCGAAGGTCGTCCAGGCCGTGGTGGACCGGATGAACGCGCAGGGCGGCGACATGCGGTGGACCCGCCGGCTGCCCGCGCTGGTGGCGCGGCTCGGTCTGGCCGACGTGTCGGTGCGGCTCGCGCCGTCCCTGGCCGGCTGGGACGGCTGGGGCGAGCAGCACCACGAGTGGCTGCGCGCGACGGTCGAGCAGATCGGCCCGGTGCTGGTGGCCGACGGGTTGCTCGCCGAGGACGACCTGGCGCGGTTCCACGCCACGCCGGACGGCCGGGACATGGCCGAGTGGTTCGGTCTGGTGGCGGCGGTCGTGGGACGGGTGCCGTGACGGTCGCCGCCGAGGTCCGGGAGCTGGGCATCGGCGACCTGCCGCGCTGCCTGGCCCTGGCCCGTGACCGGGACTGGGCCGCCGAGACCCGCGCGTGGCTGCTGCTGCTCGAAATCGGCCGCGTGTACGGGATCGAGGACCCGGACGGCAGCCTGGCCGCGACGGTGTCCGTCGTGGAGTACGGCCCCGCGCTCGCCGCGGTCGGCGCGCTGCTCGTCGCGCGCCGGCACGCCGGGCGCGGGGTCGGCACGGCGCTGGTCCGGTCCGCGGTGGACCGGACCACGGCGGCGACCGTGTGGCTCACCGCGACGCCGGCCGGCGCGCCGCTGTACCGCGCCGCCGGGTTCCGCCCGGTCGGCGGGTACGTCCGGTACAGCGGCACTCCGGAGGTGCCCGGCCGGCCGGCCAGCCGGACGGCGGACGTGGGCGACCTGCCCGCGCTGGTCCGGTTGGACGCCACGGCGTTGGGCGCGTCGCGGCCCGCGGTGCTCGCCAACCTCTTCTCCGTGGCGACGGTGGCACGCGTGGTCGACGGCCCGGACGGTCCGCTCGGGTACGGGATGAGTTGGCGCGGCGCGCGGTCCCACGTGCTGGGACCTGTGGTAGCGGTCGACGAGCGGGTGGCCGCGACGCTGGTCGCCGACCTCGCCCGGGACGTCGGCGGACCGCTCCGGATCGATCTGCCGGCAAGCGGTCCGGCCCTGGTCACGTGGGCTGAGCGGCACGGTCTGACGGCCGGCCCGGCAACCGCGGAGATGGTGCTCGGCGCGGACCCTCCCGGTGCGCGGCGCTGGGTGCGCACCTTCGCGACGGGAGCCCTGGGATGACCGAATCGCTCACCCTGCGTGGGTGCATCGGTACATTGGGTGCACCGGACACCGACCGTTGTGACCGCCGTGAAAATAGGGGTTCTCGTGACGACGCCGACCCACCTCCGGACCTTCCTGGACCGCCTCGGCTGGCCGCCGGAGCAACTGGCGAGGGAGATCAACCGTCGGTGCGGCGACGGCACGATCAGCCCGAAAGCGCCCTACCACTGGCTCAAGGGTGCCTATCCCCGGCGCCGGATCCCGTACGCCGTGGCGGAGATCCTGTCCGAGCACCTGAACGAGCCGATCGACATCAGCGTGATCTGGCCGACCGGACTGGACGACGACACCGCGCCGGAGAACGAGGAGGGCCACGAGCCCACCCCGCGACCGGCGCAGGTGCCCGACCTCGCCCCGCCCGCCCGGCACACCGAACTGGTGCGGCACTCGTGCGAGTCGCTGACCCTGTCCCGGGAGGTGGCCGCCACCAACGTGGACGAGGCGGCGTTCGACCGGTTCGAGGCGGAGCTGTCCGCGATCGGCCAGTCCTACGCCTACGTGCCGCCGAGCACCCTCGCGCACCGCACCACCCTGTTCCGCGACCGGATCGCCGAACTGCTGCACGGGCGGCAGCGCCCGGCGCAACGCGTGCGGCTGCTGTCCTACGCGGCCAAGAGCTGCGTGCTGCTGGCGTGGATGGCCGACGACCTCGACGACCGCAAGGCGGCGCACAACCACGCGACCGCGGCGTGGGACCTGGCGGACCTGGCCGACCGGCACGACGCCCGCCGCTGGGTCCGCGCCGTGCAGGCCCGGCAGTCGTACTGGCTGGGGCACTTCGTGGAGTCGGCCCAGCTCGCCGTGGACGGCACGACCTACCGCGCGGCGGACGGTCTCGACGCACTGCTGCTGCTCCAGCAGGCGCGGGCGTGGGCGGCGGCCCGGATGGACGCCGACGCCCGGCGTGCGCTCGCCGACTGGCGGGCCCTGCCCGGCTCCGACGCGGCGGACGGCAGGCACCCGATGCTGGTGATCGGTCCCGAAGTCCAGTCGTACCTGGCCGGCGCGACGCTGTTGGCGTTGCACCGGCCCGAGAACGCGCTGACGGAACTGGACCGCTCGCTGCGACTGCAGTGCGCCGCCTCGCCCGCGTCCCGTTCGCGGGACCTGGAGATCCTGGTTCGCGCCCACATCGCGCGCTGCCACGCGGTGCTGGGAGACCTCCGGGCCGGGCTGGACGCGCTGGTGCCGGTGCCCGATCCCGAGTCGACCGACCTGACCGGCCCGGTCCGGGCCAGTCTCGCCGAGGCCCGGCGGGCGCTGTCCGGGGCGTCCGGCGACCGGGCCGCCCACGGGCGACTGGCCGTCCTGCCGGCTCGCTGACCTCCGCGCGGCCGGGCCCGTGCTGCCATAGGATCGGCGGCCGGGGAGGGTGACGATGACGAGCCACGCATCACCGCGCACCGACGCGGCCATCGCCGACCTGGTCCGCCGCTGGGCGCGGGGGTGGCAGGCGTGCCGCGGCTGGGAGACGCCGCAGGAGACCGGTGGAGGCCTGTGCTTCGCACTGGGGCTGCCCGGCAGGCACAGCGAGGTCTTCGCGCTGCGCGCCGACGACGACCCGGACTCGCTGCCGGTGCTCGCCCGCGAGGTGGCGGCCCGGACCGAGCCGACCTGGCTCACCGTCCCCACGAGCCGGCCCGAGGACGTCGAGCGGACGTTGCGGGCAGCGGGGCTCCGGGTCCGCGACACCCGCGAGGCGTTCATGATCCGCGACCTCGCCGACCACCCCGCACCCGGCGCCGCCGCGCCCTACCGGTGCGTCACCACGGGCGACGGCCGGGTGCTCACGGCGGAGGTCCGGCACGAGTCCGGCCAGGTCGCCGCGAGCGGCCTGGCGGCCCTGGTCGGCGAGGACGCGATCGCGGACAAGATCGAGACGCATCCCGACCACCGGCGGCGCGGCCTCGGCAGCGTGGTCATGGGCGCGTTGGCGGCCGGAGCCGCCGCACGGGGTGCGCGGACCGGGATCCTCCTCGCCAGTGCCGACGGGCAGCGGCTGTACACCGCGCTGGGCTGGACGACCCGCTCCGCCGTCGTCATGGCCACCGGTCCGGAGCGGCCGGCGGCCTAGGCAGGGACCGGCCGGCCGGGCAGGTGAGGACCGGCCGGCGGCGCGGCTCAGGACTGCTCGAACACCGTCCGGCCGCCCACCACGGTCATCGCCACCCCGACGTGCGGCAGGTCGGCGGGCGCCAGCTCCAGCGGGTTGGCCTCCAGCACGCAGAGGTCGGCCACCTTGCCCACCTCGATCGAGCCCTTCCACGACTCGGCACCGTCCTGCACCGCCGGGTTCACGGTGTAGGCGCGCAGCAGCCGGCGCATCAGCTCCGGGCCGGGGGTGGCGCCGATCCGCTCCGCCGCCGCCGCGACCCAGCGCCGCCAGTCCGGTTCGATCACCGGGGCGTCCGAGCTCAGGCACACCGGCACGCCGTGCGCGAAGGCCTCGCGCAGCGGCCACGCCTCGCGCAGCGCGTCGTCGCCTAGTGCCGCCGCCAGCCACGGGCCGGTGGCGGCCGCGATGCCCGGCTGGGTGTTCAGGCCGATGCCGAGCCCGGGCAGGCGGGCCAGCACGTCGGCGGACACCAGGTCGCCGTGGATCAGGTAGTGCCTGCCCGCCGGGCCGTGCGCGGCGATCGCGTCGGCCATCGCCGAGACCACCGTCTCGATCGAGCGGTCGCCGGTCGCGTGCACGCCGATCTGCGCGCCCGCGCGGTGCGCGAGGTCGATCATCCGACGCAGGTTGGCTTCCCGCTCGGTGTCCTGGGCGCCGTCCACCAACAGGTGCCCGGAGGTGCCGTCGTGGTAGCAGCGGTGCGTCCACGCGGAACGCATCGGCGGGATGCCGTCGGCGAAGATCTTCACGCCGGTCACGTTGAGCCAGCGCGGATCGGCTTCGGGGGCGGGCGTGGCCAGGCCGCGTTCGAAGTCGGCCAGGGAGCTGGGTCCGTCCAGTTCGCCGAACAGCCGCAGCACGGTCACCCGGGCGTTGAGCCTGCCGGCGGCGGCCAGTGCGGTGTACTCGTCCAGCACGGCGGCGGAGAAGCAGCCGGTCCGGCCCCCGTCCTCGCCCGGGCCCAGGCCGGGTTCGGTGTAGCTGGTGATGCCCAGCCGGGAGACGACCTCGCCGGCGCGCAGGATCGCCGCCCGCCGCGCCTCGGCGTCGGCGACCAGCGGTCCGGCCGACTCCCCGGCCTGCTCGCCGCCCATGCCCCCGCCGCCGAGCAGGGTGTCCGGCCAGAGCGCGCCCAGCCACGCTGCGTGCAGGTGCGAGTCGTTGATGCCGGGCAGCACGGTCCTGCCGTGCAGGTCCACCACGCGGGTGTCGGGGCCGACGAGGTGCCCGACGTCGCCGACGCCGATCACCGAACCGTCCGCGACGGCCAGCGCCCCGGCTTCGCGGTCGTCCGGGTCGAAGGTCAGCACCGTGCCGCCGGTGAGCACGAGGTCGGCGGGCGGGGGAGTGGGCACGGTGGTCCTCCGTCAACAGGTGTAGATGAAGCGGTGACAGTATAGGCACCGCTAAAGGGGATCTCCCGGCTTTTAGTCTATGTATGTAGACTAACCGAAACTTCCCGTGGTCAGTGAGGAGTGCTCATGGGTGAGGCAGCCCGCGTACCGGTCCGGCAGTTGGGGCCCGGCGGCCCGCAGGTGCCGCTGTTCGGTCTCGGCTCGTGGAACACCTGGGACCGGATGGACTTCGACGACGCCGTCGCGCTGCTGCGGCGCGCCGTCGACGCCGGCGTGACGCTGTTCGACGTCGCGCACTACAACATGGGTCCGCACGCCGAGCAGGCACGCACCGACATCATCTTCGGCGAAGCCGTGCGCGCCGCCGGGATCGCCCGCGAGGACTACCACCTGTGCGGGAAGCTGTGGCTGTGGGAGTACCCCACGACGAGCTTCGAGCAGCAGATGACGACCTCGCTGGAGCGCATCGGGATCGAGAAGGCCGACAGCGTGGTGGTCGGCGACTACATGTCCCCGCCGGACATCCCGTCGATCGTCACCGACGTCGCCGAGCAGATCCGCGCCGGGCGCTTCGACACCTGGGGCGTCAACAACTGGGTCGCCTCGGACCTGGCGACCGCGCTGGAGTTCGCCGAGCGGGAAGGCCTGACACCGCCCGCGTTCGCCCAGTTGAAGTACAGCATCGCCCGGCGCACCATGGCCGAGGGCGAGTTCTACGGCGGCTACTTCTCCTCCGGCCGGCTCGCGTTGCAGGCCTCCGACATCTTCGAGGGCGGCATCCTCGCCGGGCGCAAGTTCCCCGAGCGCAAGATCGGCGCCGACCCCGGTGGCATCCGCGACGCCATCCGCGAGGCCGCCGACAAGGTGGCCGAGGTCGCCGCCCGGTACGACGCGAGCGCCGCCCAGGTCGCCATCGCGTTCTGCCTGACCAACCCCGCCGTCGCCAACGTGCTGTTCGGCGTCAGCAGGCTGTCGCAGTTGGAGGACAACCTCGGCGCGCTCCGCCTCGCCGCCGATCACGGCGCGGAACTCCGCGCCGCGCTCGATCCACTGTGGACCGACCGCGCGGTCAACGCCGACGGCTCCTGGTAGCCACCCCACCAGGAGGTCCCGAGCCATGCCGCTCGACCCCGCCGTCGCCGAGATGCTCTCGGCCACGGCTGCGCCACCCGCGGGCACGGCGCCGCAGACGGCCGCCGAGCTCCGTGCCGCGTTCGCCGCCGGGCTGGTGCCGCCCGACGACCTGGCCGAGGTCCGCTCGGTCACCGACCTGGCCGTCCCCGGACCGGCGGGCGACCTGCGGGTCCGGCTCTACCTGCCCGAGGTGACCGGGCCCGTGCCGCTGTTCGTCTGGCTGCACGGCGGCGGCTGGACGCTGGGCAGCCTGGAGGAGAACGAGATCCCCAACCGCCGCGTCTGCCGGGACGGCGGCGTCGCGGTGGCGTCGGTGGAGTACCGACTGGCCCCCGAGCACCCGTTCCCGGCCGCGCCGGAGGACTGCTACGCGGTGCTGACGTGGCTCGCCGCGAACGGCTGGAAGTACGGGATCGACGGTTCCCGCATCGCCGTCGGCGGCGAGGGCGCGGGCGGCAACCTGGCCACCGTGATCTCGATGCTGAGCCGGGATCGCGGCGGGCCCCGGATCACGGCACAGGTCCTCGTCTGCCCCGTGACGGCGCACCCCGACGACGGGTCGCGGTCCTATGCGGACTGCGCCGAGGGCTTCGGGATGACCGCCGACGCGATGAGGTTCTTCTTCCGGCAGTACGCCTCATCGCCGTCGGACCTGAACGACCCCCACCTGCTGCCCTCACGGGCGGTGGACTTGACCGGGCTGCCGACCGCGCTGGTGATGATCGCGGAGTACGACGTCCTGCGGACGGAGGGGGAGCAGTACGCCGCCCGACTGGAAAGAGCCGGTGTGGCAACGACGTTGAAGCGGTACGACGGTCAGGTCCACGGCTTCTACGGCCTCCACACGGACCTGCCGGCTTCCCCGGTGTCCCACGCGGACGTGACCGCGTTCCTCACCGACGTCTTCTGACCGCACCGGTCCGCCCCGTCGAGCGTCCGGCGCCGAGCACCCGGCGGGGCGGACCGGTGCGCGGGGTGGCTACGGCTGGGTGATGCGCTCGAAGAACGAGTCCAGGTGCTGCTTCTGGAGCTTCTTGGTCGAGTAGCGCGGACCGACCAGGCTCATCACGTTCGCGCCGGCGTTCATCAGCACGATCTCGTCCACCAGTTGCTCGTCGGGCGTCGACGTGCGGATGTCGCCGTCCTCCCGGCCCCGCTGGACGTGCTCGTGCAGCAGGCCGCGCCAGCCGCGCAGGTGCTCCAGGTAGCGGTCGTGCAAAGCCTTGTTGGACAACGACATCTGCCAGAACACGAGCAGCACCCGGCCCGCTGTCACCCGCTTGGCGTCCAGTGGCATCGCGCCGTAGCACATGGCGCGCAACGCTTCCAGGCCCGAGCGGTCGGCCGTCGAACCGGCGATGTGCGCGTGCACCATGGACAGGGCGCGGTCGAAAGTGGCCTCCACCAAGGCGTCCTTGCTGGCGAAGTAGCGCTTCAGCGCGCCGTTGGCGAACCCGGCGGCGGTGGCGATCTCGCGCATGGTGGCGGCTTCCAGGCCACCCCGGACGATCAGGCCCCAGGTCACGTCGACGATGTGCTCCCGACGTGCGTCGTGGTCGATGACCTTGGGCATCGTGCTCCTCGGATACGGCGAATTGTCTACGCTTGTAGTGTATCTGCGAACCTGTCGCAGGTCCCGCGTTGCGAGATGGCGCACAGCACCGGTGTCAGTCCAGCGGGTAGGCCATCGACGCACCGGCCGGCTCGACGCCGTCGGGCAGGGGCATCAGGGTACGGCCGACCTCGCGGAACCCGTACGACTGGTAGAGCGGCACGCCCGGCAGGGTGGCCATCAGGACCAGCGACCGGAACCCCTCGGCGCGGGCCGCCCGTTCACACCGGGCCAGGATCGCGCGACCCAAGCCCCGGCCGGTCCAGTCGTCGCGCACGAACATCGCCCGCACCCGCACCCGCGCCGGTCCGGTGGCAGACTGCCGCATCAACGCGGCGATCCGCGGCACGTCCGCGCGCACCGCTTGACGTAAAACTGGTGACTCGCTCACCGGACCCCCTCCGCACCCGACAGGGTAGTCATTTTACCCGGCGTGAGCAGCCATTCTGCTCTAAGTTGCAACGCTTCTGAATCGAATTTAGAATTACCTGTGCGGCAGCTCCGCGCGGGGACACCTGGTCGGCGCGCATCGAACCGGACAGGGCTCCGCCGCCGAAGGACCGATCAGGGAGTCACGGGTGTCGGACGAGACCTACCCGGGTGGTGCCGAGAGGTCCGCGCCCGGCTACGCGACCATCCACTGAGGACAAGGGTCGAGCCGGTGTCGGGAAAGAGGCGTGGTGACTGACGGCGGTGTTCCGCCGCGCGCGGAGTGGACGCCCCGGGCGCTGGCCGCGATGCTCGGCATCTCGCCGACCACCCTGCGCACCTGGGACCAGCGGTACGGCCTGAGCCCGTCCATCCGCACCAAGGGCAACCACCGCCGCTACACCGCGGCCGACGTCGAGCTGCTGCGGCGCATGGTGGTCATGACGGCCGGCGGTCTCGCACCCGCCGCCGCGGCCGCCATGGTGCTGCGCGGAGCCGCTCCGACCGAGGTCGCGGCGGACCGGCGCGCCGGGATCGGGCGGGTGTCCGCCGGATCGGCGCGGCGCGGCTTCGCCAGGGCGGCGCGGCGGCTCGACGAGCCGCTGATGCGCGAGCTGGCGCTCGGCCTGATCGCCGAGCACGGCGTGGTCGACGCGTGGCGGCAGGTCTTCCAGCCGATCCTGGTCGACCTCGGCCGCAAGGCCGCCGAACGGGGCCGGGGCGTCGAGGTCGAGCACGTCACCGGCGCCGGCATCGTGCACGCCCTGCGCGGCGTCCCCTACCCCGAACGGGAGGGCCGGCTGACCGCCCTGCTGGCGTGCGCGCCGGACGAGCAGCACACGCTGCCGCTGGAGGCGCTGGCCGCCGCGCTGTCCGAACGGGGCCGCACCTGGCGCAACCTGGGCGCCCGCGTCCCGCCGCAGGCCTTGGTGGACGCGGTCGACAAACTGCGCCCCACCGTCGTGGTGGTCTGGGCCCACCGCGCGGAGCTGGCCCGGAGGGTGCCGCTGGCCCTGCTGCTCGAACGGTTCGACACGTTGCCGGCGGTGGCGGGCGGTGGCTGGCAGTCCACCCCGGTGCCGCCCGGGGTCCGGCGGCTCGGCTCGCTGCCGGAGGCGGTGCGCCTCGTCGTGGCGTCGACCGAGCCGTGACGCTCACGAGCCGATCAGCCCGACGACCACCGGACCGGTCAGCGGGAGCAGGATGCTGGAGATCGCGTAGGTGACCGTGTAGCCGATCAGCGGCACGGAGTTGCCCGCCACGCCGGTCACCGCCGAGATCGCGGGCGTGCTGCACTGCTGGCCGGCGATCGCCCCGATCAGGATCGGCGGCTCGATCCCGAGCAGCTTCCGGCCCACGTACAGCGACAGCAGCGCGGGCACCAGCACCATGCCGATCCCGGCGAACGGCAGCATCACCCCGTACTCGGCCAGCAGCGGACCGGCCTGCGGCGCGGCGGCCAGGCCGGTGGCCGCGATGAACGTGGCCAGCCCCAGGTCCTTGGTGAGCGTGGCGGCGGCCGGCGGGAAGCTGCCGATCGCCCGGTGCCGGGACCGGAACCAGCCGAACACCAGGCCGGACACCAGCGCGCCGCCGCCGGTGCCCAGGGACAGCGGCACCGAGCCGAGGTGGACGGTCAGCTTGCCGATCAGCATCCCGAGCGTGACACCGAGACCCAGGAACACGAAGTCGGTGGCGATCGTGCGCGGCACCGCGTAGCCGATCCGCTCGGTCGCCCCGTCCAGGTCGGCCGGGCGGCCGACCAGGGTCACCACGTCGCCGCGCCGCACCTGCGTGCGGTCGGCCAGCGGCATCCGGTGGTCGCCGCGGGCCAGCGAGGTCGGGAACACCCCGCGCGTGCGCAGTTCTCCCAGCGGCCGGTCGGCCGAGGTCACCACGACCTCCCGCGTCTCCAGCGTGGTTTTGCCCAGTGACTCCGGCCGCGTGCGTTCCGGCCCGATCCTGGACTCCGCGTCGATCAACGCCGCCCGTTCACCGACCACCACGATCAGGTCGCCCGCCGCCAGCACCAGGTCCGGGCCGACCGAGGGCTCCGCGCCGCCCCGGCTCACCCGTTCCACGGTGGCCCGGGCGGGCAGTTCCGCCTCCAACCGCGCGACGGTCCACCCGGCGGCCTGCTCGACCCGGTACGCGCGCCCGACCAGCCCCGGCAGGGCGGGCGAGGTGCCCGGCTCGTCGTCACCGCCGCCCAGCCTGTGCAGCAGCCCGCGGGACGACTCGCGCAGGTCGATCCGCATCAGCGCGGGGGCCAGCCCGCTGGTGAACAGCACGATGGTGATCAGCCCGAACAGGTAGCAGACGGTGTACGCGGTGGCCACGTTGCCCGCCAGCGCCGCGCTCGCCTCGCCGGGCAACCCGAGCTTGCCGATGGCCTCGGTGGACGTGCCCACCACGGCCGACTCGGTGGCCGCGCCCGCCAGGATGCCGGACGCGGTGCCCACGTCGAGGTCCAGCAGCGACGCCAGCGAGAGCACCAGCACCACCACCGTCACGGCCTCGACCAGCGACAGCACGCCCAGCTTGAGCCCGGACCGGTTGAGGTTGGCGAAGAACTGCGGGCCGCCGCCGAACCCGAGCGCGAAGATGAACAGCGCGAACGCGATCGTGCGCACCTGGTCGTCGAGGGACACGCCGAGCAGTCCGACGACCAGCGCGACGATGAGCGTGCCGCAGACGCCGCCCAGCTGGATCGGGCCGACCCGCAGCTTGCCGAGCAGGTAGCCGAGCGCCAGGCAGACGAACAGCGCGATCTCCGGCGTCGCCTGGAGCAAGTGCCTCAACCAGTCCATGTCGGTTCCCGCCTCACGCCGAGAGTTCCGGTCGCAGCCCGCCGGTGGTCGGGTTCCGCTGCGTTCGGACTATGCCCCGGCGGCGTCGATCACGCCGGCAGGGGACCGTCGGCGTTCACCCGGACAGGCGATGCCCTCAGCGCGTCCCGGAACTCCGACCTAGCCTGCGAGAGGCGTCCTCGATGGACGCTCCACGGAGGACACATGAGCTTTCTCAGGGACGAGATCTTCAAGCCGTATCCCGAACTGCTGGTGTTCCTGACCGTCGCGGCCGGCTTCCTGCTCGGCCGGATCAGGCGACGCGCCATCGCGCTGGGCTCGGTCACCGGCTGCCTGCTCGCCGGGCTCGCGCTGGGCTGGGCGTTCGAGGTCCCGGTCGACGGCACGGTGAAGTCGCTGTTCTTCATCATGTTCCTGTTCGCCCTGGGCTACCGGGTGGGTCCGCAGTTCTTCCGGGGCCTGCGCAAGGACGGGCTGCCCCAGGTCCTGCTGGCGCTCGTGGTGTGCGTGGCGGGCCTGCTGGTCTGCTGGCTGTTCGCGGCGCTCCTGGGCTACGGGCCTGGCCTGAGCGCCGGCCTGCTGGGCGGTGCGCTCACCCAGTCGGCGGTCATCGGCGTGGCGGGCGACGCGATCGGGAGCCTGCCCGGCCTGTCCGCCGAGCAGGTCACCGAGCAGCAGAACCTGGTCGCCATCGGCTACGCGGTGACCTACCCGCTGGGCACCGTCCTGTGCGCGATCCTGCTGGCCGACGTGCTGCCCCGGCTGGTGGGGCGGGACCTGGCGAAGGAGAGCGCCGACCTGGCGCGCGAGCTGGACGCGGGCACCGACGACCCCGACCTGGGCGAGGGCTACTACGAGGTCGTGCTGCGGGCGTTCACGGTCGCGCACCCCGCGCTGGTGGGGACGACCATCGAGGCCTTCGAGCGGCAGCAGGCGTCCCTGGGCCGGCGGATCTACCTCACCAGGGTCCGGCGCGGGGGAGCGCTGCTGCCGCAGGACCAGCAGACCGTGCTGGCCGAAGGTGACGTGGTCGCGGTCAGCGCCATCCGCGGCGACGTGGTGGCGTTCGACCCGGAGCGGGAGATCGGGCCGGAGGCCGACGACGTCGAGCTGCTCGGCTACCGGACCGAGACGCTGCACGTGGTCGCGGGCTCGAAGAAGCACCTGGGGCAGAGCATCGCCGAGCTGCGCCGCGAGCCGTTCATGGTGGGCGTGTTCGTCACCGAGATGCACCGTTCGGGCGCGAAGTACCCCTTCCGGCTGTCCACCCGCCTCGAACGCGGCGACACGTTGCTGCTCACCGGCCCGCAGAGGCTGGTCGTCCCGGCGGCGAAGGAACTCGGCACCCCCGTGCCGACCAGCTTCGCCACCGACATGACCTGGGTGGGCCTGGGCATCTTCCTCGGCGGCTGCATCGGCATCCCCGCGCTGCACGCGGGCGGCGTGCCGATCAGCCTGTCCACCTCCGGCGGCGCGCTGATCATGGGCCTGGTGTTCGGTTGGCTGCGGGCGAAGTACCCGACGTTCGGCAACGTGCCGGGCGGGGCGCAGTGGTTCATGGACACCCTCGGGCTGTGCCTGTTCGTGGCCGTGGTCGGCATCAACGCCGGACCGAGCTTCACCAGCGGCCTGGCGCAGGCCGGGTGGGGCCTGCTGCTGCTCGGCGCGGTCGCCACCGTCGTGCCGCTGCTGGTCGGTTTCGCGGTCGGGTACTGGCTGCTGAAGCTCCGGCTGCCGATCCTGATGGGCGTGCTCGCCGGCGCGCAGACCACGACGGCCGCCATCGGTGCCGTCAACGAGTCCGCGAGGAGCCAGATCCCCACCATTGGCTACACGATCCCCTACGCGGTCGGCAACGTGCTGCTGACCATCTGGGGCGCCGTGATCGTCCTGCTGCACCACTGAACCCGCCGCACCGCCGCGACACCACCCGGTCCGGCCGCACCACGGAGCCGACCGGAACGACCGACCCGACCCGACCGACCGGGCCGACCCGACCGGAACCACCGAGTCCGTCGACCGCACGCCGGCAGAAAGGCGCCAGACATGCCGAAGTCGTCCTACACCAGGGCCGAGATGGAGAAGCTGGCCGGGCTCAGCCCGTTCGAGCTCAAGGGCGAGTTCATCCGGCTCGCCGAGCACCACCACGACGACCAGCAGACCCGGTCCGCGCTGCTGATGCTGAACGCGGGCCGGGGCAACCCGAACTGGATCGCCACCGGTCCGCGCGAGGCGTTCTACGCGCTGGGCCACTTCTCGCTGGCGGAGAGCCGTCGGGTGTGGACGGCCGACAACCTGGGCGGCATGCCCGCGCGGGACGGGATCGCCGAGCGCTTCAGGGCGTTCGTCAAAGCGCACCCGGACCTCCCCGGCATCGACCTGCTGGACCGTTCCGTGCGGTCGGGCGTCGAGCGCTTCGGTTTCGACCCGGACGCCTGGGTGCACGAGCTGACCGACGGCATCACCGGCGACAACTACCCGGTGCCCGACCGGATCCTGGCGCACACCGAACAGGTGGCGCGCGCCTACCTGCACGACGAGCTGTTCGACGGCCGGCCCGCCGACGCCGAGCTGAAGCTGTTCGCCACCGAGGGCGGCACCGCCGCCATGTGCTACATCTTCGACTCGCTGATCGCGAACGGCGTGCTGCGCAAGGGGGATCGCATCGCGCTGATGGTGCCGATCTTCACGCCGTACATCGAGATCCCGGCCCTGGACGAGTACCGGTTCGAGGTGGAGCTGATCCACGCCGACCTGTTCGTGGAAGCCGGTGTGCGCGAATGGCGCTACCCGGCCGACCAGGTGGCCAAGCTGTCCGACCCGTCGATCAGGCTGGTGTGCCTGGTCAACCCGAGCAACCCGCCGTCGCTGGCGCTGTCCGACCGGGTGCGCGACCAGATCAAGGGCATCGTCGAGAAGGACAACCCCGACCTGCTCATCGTGACCGACGACGTCTACGGCACGTTCGTCAACGGCTTCCGCACCATCGCGGCCGACCTCCCGCGCAACACCCTGCTCGTCTACTCGTACTCCAAGCACTACGGCGCGACCGGCTGGCGGCTGGGCCTGATCGGACTGCACGACGACAACGTGGTCGACGACCTGATCACCCGCCTGCCGGAGGACGAACGCGCCAGGCTGCGGGCCCGCTACGCCACCCTTTCCCTGCGACCCGAAGGCATCCGGTTCATCGACCGCCTCGTGGCGGACTCCCGCCGGGTGGCCCTCAACCACACCGCCGGCCTCGGCCTGCCGCAACAGGTGCAGCTGGCGCTGTTCTCCCTGTTCGCCATGCAGGACGAGGGCAAGGCGTACAAGGCGAAGGTCCAGCAGATCGTCCGCACCCGCCTGGAACTGCTCGTCGAGGGCGCCGGCATGAAGATCGCCGACGACCCGAAACGGGCCGGCTACTACCTGGAACTCGACCTGCTGGCGGAAGCCGAACGCGTGTACGGCGCGGAGTTCGCCGCACACCTCGAATCCACCTACGAACCGATCGACCCGTTGTTCCGGCTGGCCGAACACGCGTCGGTCGTGCTCCTCAACGGCGGCGGCTTCGACGGCCCGGCGTGGTCCGTCCGGGTGTCCCTGGCCAACCTGGACGACCTGGACTACCTCAAGATCGGACACCACCTGCACACCGTGTTCGGCGAGTACCACGACGAGTGGAAGTCGGGTACCTGACCGCCGGGCCGCCGCCCTGCTGCCGAGCTTCCCCCGGTGCCCTAGCGGATCCAGCCAAGGCGGAGGAAGACCGACTCGCCGGGAGCGTCGTCCACGCCGTCGTTGTCGACCGCGCCGACGAGGCGGCGGATCGGGCCGTAGCCCACCACGGCGAGGCCTTCGACCTTGTCATGGATCGCCGCGCCGTCCGCGCCGAGGGCGGGCAGCAGGTCACGGGCCAGGCGCTTGGTCGTGACGGGTTTGGGCGTGCCGGCGGGTGTCGGGGTGAGATTCGCGATGTCCACCCGGTAGACCTTCTTGGTGACCGCCGCGTCACCGCGCTGGTTGTCGCGTTCCAGGACCAGCAGGGTGCGGTCGTCCAGCGCGGTGATCTCGGACAGGCCGACCCAGCCGCCCGCCGGGGCCGCGTCGAGCGGGTAGGCCGCGAACGCCCACTCGCCGGTCGCCGGCGTGAAGCGGGCCAGGGTCGTCAGGCCGGGCGCGTCGGCCTTCCACTCCCGCTGCACGGCCAGCCACACCTGCTCGTTTCCACCGCGGCCGGTGGTGGTGACGCCCTCGAAGCCGTTGCCGGTGGCCGTCGCCGCGACGGCGGCGGGTAGTGGCACCTCGCGGACCACCGCCCCGGACGGGGAGAGTTCCACCAGCAGGTTCGGCAGCTTCTTGCCGTCGCCCTCGGCCGCCAGCCAGTAGCCGCCGCCCCGGCGGGCCGCGATGCCCTCGCCGTCGTAGCCGACCGGCTCGCCGTCCTTCGTCACGGTCAGTTCGGCGCGGACCCGGGCGGGTGCCGACAGGGTGTCGACGGTCAGCACGCGGGTCGGGGTGTACGCGGAGTCGGTGACGGCCACCACGTTGCGGTGGTCGCCGGGGATGCCGGACAGGCCCGACAGCGCACCGAAGCCGATGCCGTCGGACACGATCGACGGCGCGCCCTGGTTGCGCTGCAACGACACGGCCGGCGGGGTGCGGGTCAGCCGGTAGGAGCTCAGCGAGGAGCGCACGCCGTCCTTCGCCGCGTCCTCCTCGGCGGACACCACCAGCGTGCCGGTGGCCGGGATCGGCAGCAGGCCTTCCGGGCCGACGCCGGTCGGCAGGGCCTGGACGAACCTCGGCCGGCGCGGGTCGTCCACGTCGTAGACGGCGACCAGGTTGGCCCGTTCCATGCCGACGAACGCGTACCGGTGGTGGCCGAACGTCGCCACCGCGAGGCCTTCCGGCTCGACGCCCTTGTTGTCGGACCGGCCGTCCGGGTACTGGCCCTGGCGGATCGCCACCTGGTCCAGCTCGTTCCCGGACGAGTGCACGACCTGACCGGACGCGGCGTCGAACACGGTCCACGTGCGCGAGCCGCCCCGGTAGTCGCCCTCGTCGGCGGTGCCGAGCGTGCGGTCGTCCAGCCACGCCACCGCGTCCGGTTCACGGGCGGCGGTGATGGTCTGCGACGGGTCGATCCGGCCGTCGTCGGCGGTGTCCACGCGGTGGACGGTGGCGGAACCGGCGGAGAAGTGGTTGACGACCGCGCCGGACCGCAGGTCCACGATCGCGATGTGGTTGTTCTCCTGCAACGTGACCGCGACCTGGTTGCGGCCGTTGATGCTCACGTACTCCGGCTCGGGGTCGGTCGGCGCGACCTCCGCGATGCCGGTCAACCCGACCCTGCGCAGCGTCCACCCGGTCGGTGCGCCCTTGAGGTCGACGATGGTCAGGAACCCGGCGGGGGCCTGCGGGATCTCGCCGTCGTCCACGTCCTCGTCGCGCTCGTTCTCTATCGCGATGGCGGCGTAGCGGCCGTCCTTGGCGATGTCGATCGAGTCCGGCTGCCCGCCGAGGTCGTGCGAGGCGACCACCGCGCGGCCGTCCAGGTCCACGACCAGCAGCACACCGGACGGCGCGGTGAACGACTCGGAGGTGTTGACGGCGACCAACGCCAACCGTCCCACGATGTCGACGGACGTCGGCTCACCCGGCACGGCGAGCACCCCGTCCGGTGTCAGCTCACCGTTGCGGAGCTTCGTGAACCCGATCCGCCGGGCCGGCGAATCGGTGTAGACCACCGTCCGGCCGTCGGCGGTGGCCGCCGCGATTTCGGCCGCGGTGTGCTCACCCGCCGAACTGTTGCGGAACACCGACATGGTGTCGACCCGTTGGAACCGTTCCGGCGCACTCGCCTGGGCGGGCGACAGAACCGACATACTCACGCCGCAGGCCAACAGACCTGCGAGCACACGGACCGGACGGGCCACGGGGCCTCCAACCTCGACGATGGGCGCGCGCTTTGTAACCCATACAAGCGACTTCGAGATGAACGCACCATGGCCGAACGCTCCTGCCCTCGGGAATCGGCCGGCGACGTGTCGAACACTAGGCTGCGGCGGGTGGCAGACCTCCCGTTGCACGAATCGGCAGCCGCGCTGATCGCACCAGACCGGTCGGTCGTGGTCGGTGAGCTGTTGGCCCGCCTCGCCGAGGCCGATGGCGTCGCCGGGGCGCGCGGCAGACAGCTCCCGGTATGCCACCGTGCCGGATCCGCTCTCGCCGGAGTCCACGGCCGACAGCGGCGTCGTCCGACCGAAGCCGACCGGCTGGCCGAAATCGCGGTGCGGCCCGAGCACCTGGTCCTGGGCCTGATAAAGGCCGTGGGCGGGCCGGTCGAACGGCGGCACGCCGGCTGGGACTCAGGCTGGACGTGATCGTGGACGCGACCGGCCATCGCCGCGAGACCCGGTCGCGGTTGCGGTTGCGGGCGGAGAGCCTGGGCGGTGAGTTCGTGGGCGTCGAGTGCGTGTGCTCCGACGAACGGGCGCAGCGCGGACGCGTCGAAGGTCGGGTGCGGGGCATCCCCGGCTGGCACCCGACCGTGTCGTGGGAGCACGTCCTGCGGATGAAGGGCCTCTGGGAGAGCTGGGACGAGCCGCACCTGGTCGTCGACTCGGCGGTCGACCCGCCGGACGTGGTGCTGTCGAAGGTGTCGGCGTACCTATGACCGTCGCCGCCGTTCGTGGTACTTCACCACGGCCGCGCCGGTGCTCCTGACGCCGAGGCGGTCGCCGACCGGCCCTGTGTCGATCACCGCTGCGTCGACTACCCCAGTGCTGACCACCACCGTGCCGGCGACCCGCGCGCGGAGCACCACGCCGACCGCGGAGCGGCCTCCCGGCCAACGGCCGTCGCAGTTGCCGCCGAACGTGCCGACGTCCACCCCGCCGGCTGCTCCGGTGACGCCGCTGGAGCTGGTCCTCGGGCCGGAGCCGATCCCCGCAACGGTCGCTGGACGTGGTGCCACCTGTTGCCCGCCGACGCCGAGATCGCCGAGACGACGTCCGCCGACCCGCGCGCCTGTCCGGCCGCCGGCTACTCGACCGCGTGGGTGCGGGTTCGGGCGTCGCTGTACTGCGTCCGGACCGCCGGCACGGTGGCGACCATCCGCATCGTGTCCGCACCGACCGTCAGACCACCGGACCCGGCGACCCCCATCACCGTGTCGGCCGAGATCGCGACGATGACCCGTCCCGCGAGCTGAGCTGTCCGCGCGGGTGGCGGCGAGCACGTCCCGGCGCAGCAGGAGGCGGCCGAAGCCGTGCGGCTGTCAGCCCGGTCGTCGGGCCCCGAGACCCGGTACCGCGCCGAGTCCCCGGCGGGACGGCTTGGGCGGTGGTGGCGGGTCGTCCGCGGTCAGGGCGTCGTACGAGGACAGCCAGCCGGTGGCGCGGTAGTCGCCGCGCCGCGTGAACACCGCGACGCCCGTGTCCGGCTCGTCCGGCGCATCGGGGAAGGCCAGGTCCACGGTCGCCTTCGTGGCGGTGGGCGGGCTGTGGTGCTTGCCGCGCCAGGTGACGGCCACCGCCGCGACCGTGCCGGCGACCGTCGCGTGGTCGTCGTGGACGGTCAGCGACGCGGTGGTGGTGCGTTCCCGGAGCAGGGCCGTGTAACCGGCCTGGTCGAGCTCGCATTCGGCGGGTGGGCGGCCGGGCGGCCAGTCGGGGGAGCGGACGCCACGCGCCACCGCCGAGCGCCACATCTCCGGCACCAGGTCGTGGGCGCGGGCACGGGTGGCCATCTGCTCGCACAGCCACAGCAGCCGGCCCCCGCCGCGCCCCGGCGCGAGGTGCCGCCAGCGCAGCCGGTGGTCCAGGTCCGCCGCGACGATCGCGATCCACGGGTGCACGGTGCCCAGCACGCCCTGCGCCGCCAGCCACGACAGGTAGCGCGGGGCCTGCTCGAACACCGGGTACAGGGTGGACAGCGGGATGCCCGCCGCGACCCGGCGGCCGGGCCTGGCGTGCGCGAACAGGTGCGGCGACCGGGTGGCCAGCAGCAGCCCGGCGCGGGCCAGGTCGCCGGGTGCGGTGGTGGTCTGCGAACCGAGGCCCTTCACCGACGCGGTGTGGGTGATCCGGGACGTGCGCCCGCCCGCCTTGATCACCGTCGCCACGGCGGGCCGGACCTGGTCGGGCACCGGGATGGCCGCCAGGTCGCGCACCGCGACGGACAGCACCAGGGTCAGCGCGTCCTCGGCGGCGTCCGGGTCCGGCGGCACGGGCAGCAGGCGCAGCGCGTACCGCAGCCGGTGGCCGGCGTGCGTGGACACCATCATCCGGGCGGTGAGGCGGCCCAGGTCGGTGATCGCCAGCGCGCCGTCCGGCCGGGCCGTCAGGTGGCCTTCGTCGACCAGGAACGACACCGCGTCCTGCACGGGTTGCAGCGCGTCGTCGCCCTGCGCGTAGGCCAGCGTCTCCACCCACCACGCCTCGGCGTCCGCCAGGCTCGTGATGCGGCCCTGCAACACCTCGGCCAGCACGTGGTCGGGCAGGCTCTCGTGGATCCGCGAGTAGACCGAGTACCCGGCCACCAGCCTGGTCTGCCACGCCGCCCGCTGGTGCTCGTCCACCACCAGGTACGACCAGCCCTCGGTCTCCCCGGCCCCGATCCGCCCCGCCCGGCCGAACATCTGGAGCACCATCGAGGTGTCCATGGTGTCGCCGCCGACCGTCGTGTCGCGGACGATGACCGCGCGGGCGGGCAGGTTGACGCCCGCCGCGACCGTGGAGGTGGCGACCAGGACGTCCGCCTGACGTTCCCGGAAGGCCCGTTCGGCGGCGTGCTTGTGCTCGTAGTCGGCGTAGTGCAGGCGGACGCCGACCTCCGCGCACACCTTGGTCAACCCGTCCACGTCGTCCGCCGCCACGGTGTGGACCGGTGCGCCCCGGTCGGCGGCGATCGCCATCGCGGTGGACCGGACGTTGCGCTTGGAGCCGCAGAACACCAGCACGCTGCCCTGCTCGGCGGTGTGCCGGGCGGTCAGGTCGATCACCACCTGCTCGCGCAGGCGGGCGTTCGCGGCGTACCCGGACCCGGCGGGCACGGTCGGCAGCTGCCAGGTCACCCGGGACGGCCGCCAGCCGGTCGCGACCAGCTCCGCCTCCAGCCACTCGGCGACCTCGGCGGCGTTGGAGACGGTCGCCGACAGGCCGACGATCCGCACCGGGGAGTCCGCCCCGCGCACCCGCGCCAGCAGCGCCTCCAGCAGCGCGCCCCGGCCGGGGGTGCCGAGCAGGTGGATCTCGTCGACCACCATGCAGCCGACCTCGCCCAGCGCGGCCTGCAGCGACGCCGCCCGGCAGATCGCCTCGAACTTCTCCGTCGTGGCCACCCACAGGTCCGCCGCCCGGACCCGTTCCACGTCGACCGCGTACTCGCCGGAGAGGCGTTCCACCCGCAGGCCCTGCGCGCGCCAGGTCTCCAGCTCGCGGTCGAGCTCGTCGGTCAGCGACCGCTGCGGCACCAGCCACGCAGCCTTGCGACCCTCCTCCAGGATGGTCTTGAGCACCGCCAGCATCCCGATCGCGGTCTTGCCCGCTCCGGTGGGCGCGGTGATCAGCAGGTGCGAGTCGTCGTCCAGGATGCGCGGCGCGGCCTGCGCCTGGGCGGGGTTGAGCACCGGGAACGGCAGGAACGGCAGCCACTCCGGCGGCACCAGCCGGTCCACCGGCGTCGGGTCGGGTGCTCTCGCCGGGGTCGGCTCGTGCAGGTCCCACAGCAGGTCGAAGGCGAGTCGGGCGGCCATCGCCTTGGCGTCGCCGACCGGTTCGCAGCGTTCCGGGACGATGCCGCCGACCTCGGAGAGCCACGCGGTGGCGTGCAGGCGGTCGTTCAGCGAAGAGACCGTCTCCTGCTCCAGCCAGTGCCGGATCGACCGGTGCGGCACGCCCTCCTGGGTGAGCAGGGCGCGCAGGCCGTCGAACTCCGGGCGGTCCGGCATGATCACGCGCCCACCGGTCACGCCGGCGGGCGGCTTCAGCGTCGGATCGGTGGTCTTGCACCACCACACCGGCTCCGCGCCGGCCGCGTCGACCAGGGCGGGCGGCAGCGCGGGCAGGTCGTCCGGGGCCGACGGCACCGCCTCGGACCCGGCCAGGATCGACCTGATCCGAGCCGCCATGACGGTGGTGGACATCCGCCGCGCCGGTCGTGCGGCCGGCCCTTCCTCCGGTCGAGCCGGTTCTTCCGGACGCACCGGTTCGACCGGTCGGTCCGGTTCCTCGCCGGGTTCCGGTTCCTCCGGTTGGTCGGGTTCGGGTTCCGGGGGCGTTTCCGGGGGTTCGTCGACCGGGGCCGGGCGCCGCACCTCGGGCACGGTCTCCCGCGCCAACGCCGCCAACTGGGCGTCCTCGGCGGCCCGGCGGGCGACCGCCTCCGGCCGCAGCTCGCCCAGCACCGACCGCTGCGACAACTGCAACGCGCGCAACGTGAACGACGCCGGGCACCGCACGCACACCACTGCGGCCTGCAACTGCTGCTTGCCGCGATGCGGGTGCGAGCGGTAGAGCCCGTACAACTCCCCGTCACACCGGGGACACCGCTTCTCCACCGGGATCGGCGACCACTGCCAGCCGGGCTCGCCGTACCGGGCGATCGCGGGTTCGGGACGGACGCCCCACCGGGCTTCGACCACCCCGGCGACCGACGTGTCGACGTCAGACGACCCGCGAACCACTCGTCGCCTCCCCCGTCGGCCACCCCGGTAAGCACGCGATGCTAACCCGGCGGGCGCACACAGGTTCGAACTGCCCGAGATCCTCCGCGCGGACGGGTCACGCTCAGGCGAATGCAACCCGCGGAGAGGTGGAATCGGCCGCCGTGTGGGTACACCGAGCGTTCCGACTAGGAGGTGTCGAAGTGGAACGAGGCAGCGCACAGCACGGCCCGAAGCTGGACGACAAGCTCAAGCAGGAGGTCGAGAACGAACTGCGAGCCGGCGGGCCGACGCGGGCCGAGGAGTGGCGGGATCCGGAGTTCGCCGACGAGGAGGAGTCGGCCGAGCTGGGTCTCACCCGACCTACCTCGGAGCCGCCCGCCTCGGAGCCGCCCAAGTCGTAGTCGTCCCGTCGTAGTCGCCCGCTGGGGGCGCACCACCGTTCGTCGTCCGGGTCAGCGCAGGAAGTGGTCCAAGGTCAACGGCAGGTCCCTGACCCGGATGCCGGTGGCGTGGTGGGCCGCGTTGACGATCGCGGCGGCGGTGCCGACGATGCCGATCTCGCCGACGCCCTTCGTGCCCATGGGGTTGGTGTGCGGGTCGTGTTCGTCGATCCAGCGCGCCTCCACGTTCGGCACGTCGCGGTTGGTGGCGATGTGGTACTCGGCGAAGTCGTGGTTGACCACGTGCCCGAACCGCTCGTCCAGCACGCTTTGTTCGTGCAACGCCATGGACAGGCCCATGGTCATGCCACCGATGAGCTGCGACCGCGCCAACCGCGGGTTCACCACGCGTCCGACGGCGAACACGCCGAGTAGCCGGGGCACCCGCACCTCGCCGGTGTCGACGTGCACCCGGACCTCGGCGAACTGCGCGCCGAACGCGTGCATCGCGTACTCGTCCGAACTGTCGTCCTCCGGCATCGACGCACCGGCCTCGTCACCGACCCCGGCCCGGTCGCCGAACTTCGCGCGGAACGCCTCGGCCGCCGCCACCACCGTGGAACCCCACGAGGTCATGCCGGACGACCCGCCCGCCACGGTCGCCTTCGGCAGTGCCGTGTCGCCGATCCGCAGCTCCACGTCGGGGAAGTCGACGCCCAGCGCGTCGGCGGCGATCTGCGCGAGCGAGGTCCACGTGCCGGTGCCGAGGTCCGCCGCACCGATCTCGACCCGGTAGCGCCCCGGCGCGGTGCAGCGGATCGTGGCCCTGGAACCCGGCGACCGGTTGACCGGGTAGAGCGACGCCGCCACCCCGGTCCCCACCAGCCAGCCGGACTCCTCCCGGACACCCGGCCTCGGGTCGCGGTCCGCCCAGCCGAACGCCTCCGCCCCCTCCCGCAGGCACGCGACCAGGTTGCGGGTGGAGAACGGCTTGCCCGACTCGGGTTCCACGTCGGGTTCGTTGCGGATGCGGAACTCCACCGGGTCCACGCCGCAGGCGATCGCCAGCTCGTCCACGGCGACCTCCGGTCCGAACATGCCGGGGCACTCGCCGGGCGCGCGCATCCACGCCGGCACCGGCACGTCCAGCTCGGCCAGCCGGTGGGTCGTGCGGCGGTGCGGTGCGGCGTACATGATCCGGCTCGGCACCGCGGTCTGCTCGGCGAACTCCTTGATGCGCGAGGTCTGGCCCACCGCGTCGAGCGCGACGGCCGTGAGCCGCCCGTCGTCGTCACAGCCGAGGCGCACCCGTTGGATCGTCGGTGTCCGGTAGCCGACGAGGGAGAACATCTGCTGCCTGGTCACGGCCAGCTTCACCGGCGTGCCGGGTACCGCCTGGGCCGCCATCGCGGTGAGGATCGTGTGCACGTGCGGGGTGCCCTTGGACCCGAACCCGCCACCGACGTGCGGCGAGACGACGCGCACCCGCTCCGGCGCCAACCCCAGGGTCGTCGCAGCGGACTCACGCGTGGTGTGCACGCCTTGCGTGGATTCGTAGAGGAGCAGTTCGCCGTCCGACCACACCGCCGTGGTGGTGTGCGGCTCCATCGGATTGTTGTTGTACCAAGCGGTGGAGTAGGTCTGGTCGAGGGTGAACGACGCTGCGGCCAGTCCCCGTTCGAGGTCGCCTTGGGAGGTGTCGGTGTCGAAGCCGCCGTTCACCTGTTCCGGGGCGTAGAGGTCGTCGCGGTCGGCGCTCAGGTGCGTGTCGTGGGGGAGGCGGTCGATCTCCACGCGCACGAGTGACGCCGCGTGTCGGGCGATCTCGGGTGTGCGTGCCACGACGGCGGCGACGACCTGGCCGCGGAAGCTCACTTCGTGGGACTGCAACGCCGCCAGCTCGGCGTCGTCGGTCGAGGCCAGGCGTGGGGCGTTGTCCGGGGTCAGCACCTCGAGCACGCCGTCGAGTTCCAGCGCGGCAGCGGTGTCGACGGACGTCACCACGCCGCGGGCCACGTCGGACTGCACGAGGTGCAGGTACGCGGGATCCGGCACCGGTTGGTCGCCCGCGTAGGGCGCGGTGCCGGTGACCTTGGCCGGCCCGTCGACCCGGCGGGGCGACCGGCCCAGCACGCGGGGCCGCGGCAGTTCCGTCATCGTTCCTCCCGGCTCAGCTCACGCAGCGCGGACACCACCGTGTTGCGCGCCAGCGGCACCTTGAACGCGTTGTCGCCCAACGGTTTCGCATCGGCCAGCTCGGCCTCGGCGGCACGGCGGAACACGTCGTCACCGACCGGCGAGCCGCGCAGCACGTCCTCGGCGCGCCGCGCCCGCCACGGCTTGTGCGCCACTCCGCCGAGCGCGATCCGGACGTCCCGCACGACGCCCTGCTCGACCCGCAGCACGGCCGCGACGGACACGAGCGCGAACGCGAAGGACGCCCGGTCGCGGACCTTCCGGTACAGCGACCGGGAGCCCGGCGGCAACGGCGGCAGATCCACAGCGGTGATCAAGTCGGCGGGCGAGAGCACGGTGTCCCGCTGCGGTTCGTCACCGGGCAGCCGGTGCAGGTCGACCACCGGCACCACGCGATGACCAGCCGGACCGCGCACGAGCACCTCGGCGTCGAGCGCAGCCATCGCCACCGCCATGTCGGACGGGTGCGTGGCGACGCAGTGCTCCGACGCGCCGAGGATCGCGTGCTGCCGGGTGAAGCCGCCGATGGCCGAACAGCCGCTGCCCGGCTCCCGCTTGTTGCACGGCGTGGAAACGTCCTGGAAGTACGAGCACCGGGTGCGTTGCAGCAGGTTGCCGCCGGTCGTCGCGAGGTTGCGCAGCTGCCCGGACGCGCCGGAGAGCAGGGCGCGGGACAGGACGGGATAAAACTGTCGCACGATCGGGTGGGCCGCCAGATCGCTGTTGCGCACCGTCGCACCGATCCTCAGCCCGCCGTCCGGTAGCTGTTCGACCTCGTCCAACGGCAGCCGGTTGATGTCGACCAGCACGCGGGGCGCGGCGACGCCGAGCTTCATCCGATCGACCAGGTTCGTCCCGCCCGCCAGGAACGCCACCTCGGGATCCGTGACCGCGCCGACTGCACTGTCGACGTCCACTGCGCGCCGGTAGTCGAACGGGATCACCGCGCACCGTCCCGGACCGCGTCGACGATGTTCACGTACGCGCCGCACCGGCACAGGTTGCCGCTCATCCGCTCGCGAACCTCCTCATCGGACAGCTCGACCGGGCCGATCAGGTCCGCCGTCACCGCGCTGGGATGACCGTCCGCAACCTCCGCCAGCACACCCACCGCCGAGCACACCTGGCCAGGTGTGCAGAACCCGCACTGGAACGCGTCCCGCTCGATGAACGCCTCCTGCACGGGGTGCAGCCCGTCGGCCGCCAGTCCTTCCGCCGTGGTGATGACAGCGTCGTCGTGGGCGACGGCGAACGTCAGGCACGTGACGACCCGCCGACCGTCCAGCAGCACCGTGCACGCCCCGCACTGCCCGTGGTCGCAACCCTTCTTGGGTGACGTCACGCCGAGCCCGTCACGCAGCGCGTCCAGCAGCGTCGTCCTGTTCTCCACGCGCAGGCGCCTGGTACGCCCGTCGACCCGCAGCTCGATCTCACCATCCACTTGGGACACCTCCCGCTGTACTCCGTGAAGGCTTCCCGTGGACGGCTGCGTCAACCCACACCGTCAGTGTCGGCCGCCTGCACCGGCAGACCATCGCCCACAGCCGGTGGCGACGTATGCCCTGACCGTGTGACGTAGCCGACTACTTGAAACGTCCACAAGGGACTGGCGATAGTGACGACATGAAGATCATGGGGGGTCCGGCGGCAGTCTGCGTTCTGGCAGGCGTGCTGGTGGTGTGTGGTCCGACACCGGCACCGGAGCCCGCTCCGTCGTCGGCGCCGACGACCTCGGCCCCGGTGACCACGTCGAGCGCGCCGTCGCTGATCGACCGCCTGCCGGCGCTGGTCGAACGCGCCGCGATCCCGCGTGACGGCCTTACCGACTACGGCGTCGCCGCACCGACGGACCAGCGGTACGCCGTCTCCGGTATGCCCAAGCCGTGCGCGGCGAAGGTCGACGGTGAGTCCGGCTACACCCCCGGTCTGTTCCGGGAGTGGGACGGGGGCCGCATCGCCCTGCGCCAGACCGTCGTCGGCTACTCCGAGGCGACCGGCGCGGAGGTGCTGTCCCGGCTCACCGCCGCGACCCGCGACTGCGCGGAGTGGGCCGATGGGGACCGCCAGGTGCGCATCACCCAGTCGGAGTCCGTGGAACGCCCGACGGGGGTCGACGGCTTTCTGGGCTTCTGCACGTCGGTGAGGAAGCCCGACCAGGTTTACTGGATGTGCGCGGCGTTCCTGGCGCGCGGCAACCTGGTGTCGTGCGTGTACACGTTCCGCGGTGACGGGCCGCAGGGCGCGCTGGACGACCTGCACGCGATCCTGCCGCGAGCCGTCGACCGCCTCGTCAACGCCTGACGCCCCGGCTCACGACCAGAGCCGGTCGACCAGGTCCGCGGCCAGGGCGGTCAGCCCGGAGCCGCCGAAGCGGCCGATGCGGGTCCACGCGCCGAGGCTGACCTCGTAGATCGGCCGGTCCCACGCGTCCGGGTCGGTCAGGTACCCGAGGTAGTCGTTGGCGTACCCCACCGGCACGACGTGGCGTTCGTCGTGGGACAGGTCCTTGAGGGCCAGCCCCAGTTCCACGAACGGTTCGCCGGGCAGTCCGGCCAGCGCGACGTCCCCGAGGCGCAGCACCTGCACCTCGGCCGAGATCGGGTCGGTGCCCCGGTCGATGGCGACGAGTTGTTCCTCGGTCTCCTGCACCTGCTCGGTGAGCGCGACGATGGTGGCCTTCGGGGCGTCGGCGGCGATGGCGTCGGCGAGCGCCCGCGTGCGCGCGTCCAGCTCCTCCTGGAACGGCGCGCGCTCGGGCAGCTCGCGCGACGCGACGTCGAGCTGTTCCGCCAGGGCGGCGACCGGACCGGACACCGGTGCGTCCGCGCCCTGGACGATCTCCACGACCCTGGTGCCGAGCGCCATGCCCAGCCTCTCGGTGTGGGCGAAGGCGTCCCGGACGTTCTCGGGCACCAGTTCGTACTCCGCGTCGAACGGCGACCGCCACGCCCAGCCGTCGTGGGTGAGCGGATCGGGTGGTGGCGCCAGGTTGCCGCAGGCGCCCTGCAGGAACAACGCGGCGCGGCAGCCGGGCACGTTGCGCTCGACGAAGTCCGACGAGACGCCGGGGAAGTCGGCCGACGCGTACGGCTGCACCTGCACGATCACCGGGTGCGTCGCGAAGTTGTAGAGCACCGCGCACCAGTCCGGCGCCTCCAGCACCAGCACGGACACCTCGGGGTCGTCCGGCGCGGCGGCCGGGTCCGGGTACGCCCAGGAGCCGCGGTTGACCGCGAGCGTGCCGCGCACCACGTCACCGCTGCCGCGTCGGGCGGTGACCGGTCGCCGGTCCTCGAAGGCCTGGACCGCCGCGGTGACGAGCTGGTCGGCGTACTCGGCGAGCCAGGCGTCCGCGCCGGGGGTGTCCAGCAGCGGGCGCACGTCCCCGGTCTCCGGGCTGGAGTGCGTGTGGGAACTGGCGATCATCACGTGCGTCGGTGGAACCCCGGTGGCCTGCTCGACGGCGCTGCGCACCTCGGCGGTGAAGTCGCGGCCGGGACCGAGGATGTCGTTGTTGATGCCGAGCGCGTCGACCGCGATCACGATGACGGTCTCGCCGCCCACCTCGCCGAACGCGACGGCGCGGGCGTGCAGCGCGTCGTGGACCCCGAAGTAGGGCGAGTGCCGGGGGATCCCGCCGAGGTACGGAATCGTCAGGGGAGGGGTCAGGTCGACTCTCGCCGCTCCCGCCGTGTAGGACATCCCGTCCCCCCATCCCTCGGTCTCCCAGGATGCACGCCGGTCGCCGAGGCGCGGGATGTCCCGGGTGTTCACCACCCGAACAGCGGATCGACCGGGAGGGGGACGCCCGACCTGCCTCACGATTTCCGCGGTGACCGCGGCTAGGCTCCGGCCGTGCTTCCCGTTGCGCTCGACGTGGCCCCGTACGACACCTCCACCGGGTCGCGTGCGGGTGGTGCGGCGCCGGCTTGCCTTGCCCTGGAAGGCGATCTGCTGGACCGCTACGACTACGTGCTCACCATCGGGGCGGGTGTGGCGCCGTGGTCGGGCGGGCGTGAGCTGTCGGTGTTGCTGCGCCGTGGTTTCACGGTGGGCGACGACGACGTGGAGTACCCGGACATCGGTGCCAAGGCGGTGCTGCACCCGCCGTCTCCGCGCGGGGACGGTGGGCGCGGTGTCCACCCGGGACTGGGCAGTGCGGCGCTGGTGCCGGTCGAAGCCGATGACGAGGCGGCGGCGTTCGTGCGGATCGCGGATGTGCCGCGGTTGATCCAGAACGAGCCGACGTACGCGGCGGTGGTGGAGGCGGACGGGTACCGGTTCCTGTTCCAGGTGGAGGACGACGGGTTGCCGCACGGGGATCATCCGGCGGGGGAGTTCCTGTTCGGCGACCACCCGTTCGGCTACGGGGCGATCTACTTCTACGGTGCGCTCGACGATCAGGGACACGCGACCCTCGTCGTGCCCGGGTTCCTCGACTTCTGAGACGGTTGTCCGGTGCTACGCGGTGCTCATGCCGAGGCGGGTTGCGAGCCGTGCCCCGTCGCCGGTGGGGCTTGTCCGGCAGGTCGGGCGCTGAGGGCGCGCAGGGCGTCGTAGGAGCGTTGCACGAACGGCGAGCGCAGCGTCGGTCCCACGTTGGTCAAGGTGACCAGTGCGGTGCGGCGTTGGGGGCTGAAGCCGGCGAACGCGGTGAACCCGCGGGTGGCGCCCGAGTGGAACACCAGGTCGTGGTCGGGGTACCGGCGCAGGTTCCACACCAGGCACAGGTGGTCGTCGGCGGACACCGCGACGCGTGGTGTGACGACGTCGGTCAGCGCGGCGGCCAGGGTCGCGGGCCGCCGGTCGAGCAGGGCGGTGAGCAGGGCGAGCATGTCCCGGGCGGACGAGCGCAGTGCCCCGGCGGCGGGGAGGCCGGGTATCTCCCACGGTGGGCGCGGCCGGCCGCGCAGGTAGCCGGTGGCCTGCGGCGCGGTGTCGAACCCGGTGTCGGTCAGCCGGAGCGGGCGCGTCACGCGTTCGGCCAGCAGGTCCTCGAACGGCCGGTCGGCGGCTCGCGCGAGTGCCAAGCCCAGGATGGCGACGCCGTAGTTGGAGTACCGCACGCGGTGGCCCTGCGCGGGTCGGCTCCGCGTCGGACGGGTCCGGTGCAGTGCCGTGGCGAGTTCCGCCGGCCCGAAGCGGCGGTAAGGGTTGGTGCGCCACCCGGGAACGGCCGTCCTGAGCAGGCCGGGCGGCAGGCGGGGCAGCCCGGCGGTGTGGGTGGCCAGTCGTTCCAGCGTGGCGGCCGGGCCGAGGCGCGTGCCCAGGTAGCGGTCCACCGGGTCGTCGTGGCGCACTTCGCCGCGTCGCGCCATCTCCGCCAGCAGCAACGCGGTGAACACCTTGGTCAGCGAGCCGATCTCGAACCGGGTGGTCGCGTCGACCGGCTGTGGGCGGTCCAGCGAGGTGGTGCCGGCGACCAGGAGCACGTCCTCGCCGTCCCGGTGGACCGCCACGGCGGTGCCCGCCGCGGTGGTCAGCAGGCCGCTGAAGTCCACCTCGGTCACGCGTCGGAGCCGAGCAGCCGGGACAGCGCGACCGTGCCCGCGACGGTGGCGACCACGGCGGTGTGCTGGTGGTCGCGGAACCGCTCCGACGGGTCTTCGGCCACCGGCTCGCCGTCGCGGGGCACCAGGCCGTCCGCGTGCTGCACGGCGGCGAACGCCTCCCACTCGGCGGCGTCCACGCGGGGCTCCGGCAGGCACGCGCCGACGATGAGCAGTTCGCCAACCAGGTCCCACTGGCACGCCTCGGCCCACACGTCGACCCACACCGGCAGCCACGCGGCCAGGTAGTCGGCGACGTGCTCGGGAAGGCCGTGCGGGCGGGCGCCCCAGTCGGTGAGGTGGAAGACGGTGTGCGTCGCGCAGTACGCGGTGAACCAGTCGATCGCCCACGGCGCCGGTGTGCTGCCCAGCCAGGTGGCCCGGGTCAGCGCATCCCAGTCGTCGTCGCGGGGGATGCCCACGACGCGGTGCCCGTTGGCCACGGCGAGTCGGCGGTTCGGCACCAGCTCGGTGATGGCGTCGACCGCCGACGTGTGCGCCAGCACCTCTTCCAGCGCGTGGTGGCGCCGCCCGGCGCGGGCGAAGGGGGCGTAGCACTCCAGCGGATCGGTGAGCATGGTGTGCCGCAGCTGGCGTTCGTAGAGCAGGTCGCCGCGGCGCAGCTCGTCCCAGCAGAAGTCCAGCAGCTCGCGGGCCTGCCGCAACTGCGTGCCGCCGGTGACGCCCTCGCGGAGCACGAGCGACGCCGCGAGCGCCGCCTCGCCCAGCGGCTTGTAGACGCTGTTGGGATCGTCCAGGTCCGCGGTGGCGTTGTCCGCGAAGGCGCCCAGGGCGCGGTTCGCGTGCAGCCAGGTGATGGCGCGGGCGGCCACCTCGTGCGCGGTGCCCGCCACCGGGTCGACAGCCATCACGTGCCCTTCGCCAGGTGGCGTGCCACGGCCAGGTCCAGCAGCAGTCTCGCGTCATTTCCCGCGTGCAGCCTCAGGTGCTCCACCAGCGCCACGGGATCGAGCGGGACGATGTCGCGGAGCAGCGCCACCCAGCGCGCCAGGCGGGCGGCGGTGGCGTGGTCGCGGCGCAGCACCGCGCGGGTCGTGCCGCGGGCCAGCGCGAGCGGTTCACCGGACACGGCCTCCACCACCGGGCCGTCCGCGCCGGGCAGCGCCAGCATGGACAGCTGGGCGACCGCCACGGACCAGCGCTGCCACTGCTCGGCCGGTCCCAGGACGTCGACCGGGTCACCGGGGGTGTCGGCCACCGGCTGCGCGGTGCCGGGTGCGGGCGACGGACCGTCGGCCAGCCGGGTGAGCAGCCGAGTGGTGGTCCAGTCGCGCCACGCCATCACGTGCTGCTCGCGCGTCGCCGGCCGGTGCACGGGCGGGAACGCGTCGAACGCGTCGGCGACCGCGTCCACGTCCCGCGTCTCCAGTGGACTGCCCAGCAGCAGTTGGGGCGCGAAGACGTCGGCGCCCACCAGTCTGACCGCGCCCAGGCCGGCCACGTGCTCGGCGCACGAGTCCAGGAATCCCGCGACGTGCGCCGGACTTCCCTCGCCGAGTGCTTCGAGCACGTGGCCGGCCAGTGCGGCCGCCGCGTCCGCGTAGGACGGACGACCGACCCTGTTCTCCGCCGTCACTGCTGCCGGACTACTTCGGCTTGCCGGGCGAGAGCAGGAGCAGCGCGAGGAGCAGCCCGGCAGCGGACGGGACGCACAGCGGCGGGTCCGCGATCGCGGCTTCCGGTGTGACCGCCGCGGTCATCAGTTCGGTCATGTCCTCCGGTGTCGTGACCGGACGGACTGGTGTGTGAACAGACATGACGGCTCTCCTTGCTCGGGGACGTGCTGTGATTCGAGTGCAGCACAGCAGGCTTCGCCCGGCTGGCGGGAACGGTCCATCGGGGACCAATCCACTCGTGTAGGTGAACCCGGACGGCGGTAGTGACCAGCGCGTATCCTCCGGCCGAGGGTCCGCGCCGGGCGTCGCGCCGGCGGTAGCGGGCGGAGGAAGGGGCCCGAGGTCGCGGCCGGGCCACAACCGTGTCGCCGTGGTGCTGAGGACGGGTGGCCGGGGGCGCGGCGAGGGTGCCCGACTGACGACGTGGGCCACGCCGCGCAGCGAAAGGGTTCCGCTGGGTTACTGCGTGGTGCTGCGGAGCCCGTGAGACTGGACTGGGCGCTCCGGCGAAAGGACATCCGATGCGATCTGCTCGTCGTGCACTGGCCTGCGCCCTCGTCCTGCTCACGTTCGGTCCTCCGGGCGCGTCGGCGGCGGCCGACCCGACGACCATCCCCCTCCCCGACGGATTCCGCCCGGAAGGCATCGCGATCAGCGGCCGGTGGGCCTACTTCGGCTCGATGGGCACCGGCGCGATCTACCGGGCGGACCTGACCACCGGACGCGGCGAGCAGTTCGTCCGGGGCACCGGCACGGCCGCCGTCGGGCTCAAGGTCGACGAGCGCGGCCGGCTGTTCGTCGCGGGCGGCGGTGGCGGCGACGCGCGGGTGGTCGACACCCGCACCGGCACCACGCTGGCCACGTTCCGGTTCGGCACCCGGTCCACGTTCGTCAACGACGTGGTCCTCACGCCACAGGCCGCGTGGTTCACCGACTCGCTCACGGCGGTGCTCTACAAGGTGCCGTTCGGGCCGGACGGCGCGCTGCCCGCGCGAGCCGAGGTGATCCGGCTCAGCGGCGACATCGCCTACCAGTCCGGGACGAACGCCAACGGCATCGAGACCACCCCGGACGGCCGCGGGCTGATCATCGCCCAGCACAACACCGGCAAGCTGTTCCGGGTCGACCCGGCGACTGGCGTGACCAGGACGGTGACCGTGAACGGCGGTCCGCTGGTGAACACCGACGGGCTGCTGCGCGACGGGAACACGCTCTACGTGGTGGAGAACCGGGTCAACCGGGTGGCCGCGGTGAGCCTGGACCCGACCGGGGCGAGCGGCACGCTGCTGCGCCGGGTCACCGACCCGAGGTTCGACGTGCCGACCACGGCCGCGGCGTACCAGGACCGGCTGTACCTGCCCAACGGCAGGTTCACCACCACGCCGACGCCGAACACCACCTACACGGCGGTGGCCATCCCGAAACCCTGACGGCCGAGACCCCGACGGCCGGAACCGGCGCGGGTCGACGGGTCTGCGCGGCCTGGTCGTCCTGGCGCACGGACAGCGCTCAGTTCGCGCCCTCGGCCAGGGTGTGGGCCACCAGGGCGTTGGCGTGCCCGTGGCCCAGGCCGTGTTCGGTCTTCAGCCAGGACACCAGGTCCATGTGCTTGGTCAGCGGCGACGACCGGATGAGGTCCTGCCACTCCGGGATCGGCCGGCCGTACTTCTCCTCGATGGACGGGAAGTAGCTCGCCGGACCCTTGACCGCGTCGCTCACGCCTGCCGCTCCTGTTCCTGTTCGACCTGGCGGTTCCAGTCCGACTTGGTGGACTGCCAACCGTCCTCGTCCTTGCCCAGCCGCCAGTAGCCCGAGATGGAGAGCTGCTCGCGCGGCACCGCCCGCTCCACCCGCAGGTAGCCGCGCAGGTCCTTGACCATGGCGGCCTCACCGTGCACGAACGCGTGCACGCGCCCCGGCGGGAAGTCCAGCGCGCGCACCGCCGCCACCACGGCCTCGCCGCGCGGCCGGCCGTCGCGGTGCACCCAGACCACGTCGAACGGCGCGTCCTGCTCGTCGTCGGGACCGTCCACCTCGGCGAAGACCTTCGCGACGGCCCCGGCGGGCAGTGCGTCCAGCGCCGCCGCGATCGCGGGCCACGCGCTCTCGTCGCCGGCCAGCAGGTACCAGTCGGCGGTCGGGTCCGGGGCGTAGCCGCCGCCCGGACCGGCGAAGTGCAGCACGTCGCCCGGCTGGGCCTTGGCGGCCCACGGACCCGCCAGACCGGAGTCGCCGTGGACGACGAAGTCGATCCACAGCTCGCCGGCCTCGGCGTCCCAGCGGCGCACCGTGTACGTGCGGGTGCGTGGCCACTGGTCGCGGGGCAGCGACTCGCGGATCGCCGCCAGGTCGAACGGCTCCGGGTAGGCCGCGCCGTCCTGCGGGAACTGGAGCTTCACGTAGCTGTCGGTGAACGGGCCCACCGCGAACCCGGCCAGCCCCTCGCCGCCGAGGACGACCCTGATCATGTGGGGCGCGAGCTGCTCGGTGCGCAGGACGCGACCGCTCTTGGTCCGGGACCGCTCCGACATGGGTTCTTGCTCCTCGCCGCCGACGACACTCTCGGTGTCCACCGTACGTGCCGGGGTCGGTCTTATGGAGTACTGCCGGCCCCGGCGGAGCGCTGCCAGGGTGAGCGGAACAGAGCCCCGCTCGGTTTCCCGACCCGGCCGGCGGGGCCACAACCTGGGGGGAACACCCGATGCCACGCCGTTTCCACGGCGCGCGCCGGTCCAGCCGTGCCAGATCCATCGCCGCCGTCCTCTCGCTCACCCTGGTGATGTCGCTCACGGAAGCGATCTCCGCGTGGGTACCGGGAGTCGGAGGCGGAAAGCGCTGACCGCGAGGTCCTGACCACTCCCGAGACCGACGCCGGACGGGTCGACGCGGCGGTGAGATCGACCGAACTCCCGCCCCGGTTCGTGTCGGAGGTCGCGGGACTGCTGGAGGAATGGGGCGCGTGGCCTGAGCCGGTGGCGCTGGGGCCGAAGTGGCAGGCCCAGCCAGATCGCGTCCAGGAAGTCGAGGCGAACCCGACCCGGTGGGCTGCGGCACCCGGAAGGGCGGCCGAACGGCCTGTCGCTTCCTGGCCCGTTCAGCGGTACCCGTCCCGATCCGTCCCCCGGAAGCGGTAGCCCGTATGGCTGAAGTTGTCGAGCCCCGCCCGACCGCGCCGACCCGGAACCGCTGGTCAGGATGACCCCGGCGCGGGCACCACCGGATCGGCTCACCACGGGCCGCCGGAAGACTGCATGATCAGGGCGGGCGGGATCCGATGACGGGAGGGACACGGGGGCGGCTGAGGAGTTGTTGCGGGTGAGCCAAACGTCGGGCAGTCCCTCGATCCGCATCGATCTGCTGCACAGCTTCCGCGTGCTGGAGGCCGACGAACTCCCCACCCGGGTCCTCGCGGTCGGCGCGGACGTGGACCTCTGGTCGGTGGACGAGGTGCTGGCCGACCTGGTCGGCGTTCCGCTGGACGACGGCCCCGCCCGGCTGGTCCCCGCCGGCGACGGCCGGTTCGCGCTGCGCCCCGCACCGGACACCGCACCCTTCCGGAACGCCGTCGTGGCCCGGCGCATCGGTGAGGACCTCCTGGTCGCCCTGGACACCTGCGCGGCACTGGCCGGTGTCGAGCGGGCGGAGTTCGACTACGAGGTGGCGGGCGTGGTGCTGCCGGCCGTCGAGTTCGCCGACCGGAGCCAGGCGTCCGCCTGGCTGGCCCGCCACCGCCCGCTGCTCACCGCCGCCGTGCGGGCGAACACCAGGGCGGGCTGCTACGCACTGGCCGTGGCGCTGGCCGCGCGGGTGTGGTCGCTGCCGCCCGGCGACGCCGGACCGGCGTGGGGCAGCGAGCTGTCGTGGTGGAGCACCGAGGCGGCGATCGAGGCCCGGAGGCCCGAGGCGCTGGCCGGTCTGCTGGCGGCGAGCGCGCGGTGGTTCGCCGACGCGGGCGACTTCGTCACCGCCGAGCAGCACGGCATCCGGGAGTCCAGGACCCGCCGCCGCATCGGCGCGCCGGACGGCATCGCGGCGGCGCTCTGGCGGCGGGCCGGGATCTACCACCGCTCCGGCCACCTGCACTTCGCGCTGGACTGCTACCGCGAGCTGTCGGCGGACTACCTGGAACGGGGCGACCGCCACGGCCGGGCGCGGGCGCTGGCGGCGACCGGGGTGACCCTGCTGGCCTCCGGCCGGCCCAACGCGGCGGCGGAGCGGCTGGACCAGGCGATGCGGCTCTACGACGACCTGCCCGACTCCTCGCCGGTCGAACGCGCCGACGTGCTGGAGGACCTGGGACGGGCGTTGTGGCGGCTCGGCGAGCACGGCGTCGCGCTGCGCCGGCTGGATGAGGCGCTGAGCCTGCTGGTCGACGTGGACGACGCGGCGGCGGACCGGGTGCGCCGATTACGCGCCGGCCTGCCGGAACGGTGACGGGTCAGAACGCGTCGTCGTCGCGGGCGGACTCGGCCACGGGCCGTTCGGTGGTGAGCAACCGGATCACCGGCCGGCAGACGAAGACCTTGTTGTAGACGCGGTCCTCCAGGCTGGTGAGGATGCCGAGGTCGACCAGCTGCCGGGTGACGTGGGTGGCCGTCTTGACGGTGATCCCGTACCGGTCGACCAGCGTCCGGTGGGTCAGCATCGGGGACGTCACCAGGTCGCCGGCGACCCGGTGCAGGCTCGGCGGGCGCGGCGCGAGCGCCAGGTGCGACCGGCGCAGCGCGTCCAGCTCGCCGATCAGCCCGACCTGCGCCAGTGCGGTCCGCCGCAGGCCCGTGGCGAAGAAGTCGATCCACTCGTGGAGCGGACCGCCGTGCACCACGGCCCGGATGCGCTCGTGGTACTCGCGGTAGTGGGTGTCCAGCCAGCACGACATCGGCAGGATCTGGTCGCGGAGCAGGCCGGTGCGCACCATCTCCAGCGAGCTGAACAGCCTGGCCACGTGGCCGTTCGCCTCCGGGTAGGGCTGGATCAGCTCCAGGTGCAGGTGGGCGAGCGCGATCCGGGCGACCCGGGACAGCGGGCCGTCCGCGCGGATCCCGGCCGACCACTCGGCGAGCGCCGCGCGCAGCGGCTCGCCGGGTGGGACGGTCAGCAGGTACGCGTCCCGCACGGTCCGCCCGCCGAACCAGCCCTGGTGCTGCCGCAGACCCGTGTCCAGGTCGCGCGGGTCGGACCTGGTGAGGATGGCGCTGATCTCGCCCAGCAGGGCGGGTCCGATCGGCGCCCCGGCGGCCAGCCGCGCGGAGCCGTGGGCGGAGGCCAGGATGAACCTGCCGATCGGGTGTTCGTCGAGCAGTTCGGCCATCGCCGTGCCGTCGCCCGCCGCACGCACCGACAACAGCTGGAACATCAGCGCCTCCACCAGGTCCGCGTTCTCGCCGGCCATCGCGCCGGAGCTGCGGGCGTCGCGGATCTGGCCGCTGAGCACCAGCATCGACCGGTCGGCCACCCGTTCCGCGCTCTCGTTCAGGCTGCCGAGCGCGTGCTCGGTCTCGGCCAGGTTCCGGTGCGTGCGGGTGGGCAGGTGGGGGTCGACCGGCATCGGGTCGGGCAGATAAGCGCGCAGTCCGCGCAGCGGCTCGGGCAGGGTCGCCGGGTTCGCCGGTTCCGCCCAGGCGCCGTGCGCCGGCGGTGCGTTCGTCATGGCGCGCAGACTGACCTATGTGGAGTCTCCACATCAAATTCCAGAATAAACCGGTCAAGATCATTCTGTCCGGCCGGCGAACGTGCATCCGGGTGTGCGGCTGCACATGCGTTTCCCGGTGAGGGGGATTTCCCCAGGTGTCGGCCGTGTCGGTGGTGCGGCGAGGCGGCGGGAACCACGGATATGCACCCCTCGATCACGTCGGTGCGTCCGTCTGCCGACCGCCGGAAGTGCCGCCCGCTTGATCTGCGAGCGATGTCAGTTCACTCATTCGAGTGGTCTCGCCGGGTGATTGTCGTCTGCCGACGGCACCGCTCCGCCCGTTGTTCACGGCGGTGAGGTGCGTAGACCACCGAATCGGTCCCGGTGTCGACCGGGTGGTTCCGCAATGTTGCGGAAGTTACCTTATTTCCCTTTCCCGCGGGGTATCGGCCGAGCGCCGGTGCTGCCTTAGGATGCCCTTTGATCAGGGTCCATTCCTCGTTTGTCCCCCATTGCTTCGGCGCCCGCAGGAGAACATCGGGTGGTAGTGGAAGATTCGGGTGGCGGTCCTTCGGTGGCGAACTCCTTGGCCGGCGGGAACGCGCACGCCCTGCTCCAGGTGGGCAACGTCTACGGCGGCCTGTCGATCGGCACCGCGCCGAACGGCGAGCCGCAGCCGGGCCTGGTGTCGATCAAGCCGCCGATCGGCAGGCTGACCTCCGGGCTGTACGGCCGCGACGCCGTCCTGGCCGACCTCACCGCGTCCGCGACCAGGGCGGACGGCGCGCTCATCGTGCTGCACGGCGCGGGCGGCTACGGCAAGACCGCGATCGCGCTCGGCGTGACCCGGCGGCTGTGGCGGCGTGACCCGGACTTCCGCGTCTGGTGGGTGGACGCGTCCACCGGACCGGGGCTGGTGGCGGGGCTGCGGGAGGTCGCCCTGGACGCCGGCGCCGACCTGGAGGAGGTGTTGCGGGCCTGGTCGGGCGGTCGGTCCGCGCCGGACCTGCTCAACCGGACGCTGGAGGCCGCGCCCGGACCGTGGCTGCTGATCATCGACAACGCCGACGACGTGCGGCTGCTGGAGGCGCAGGGCCCGTTCGGCGACGGCACCGGCTGGATCCGCGCACTGCGCCGCTCGTGCGGCACGATCGTGGTCACCACCAGGGACAAGTCCCGCGAGGCGTGGGGCCCGACCGCGGTCCGGCACGAGATCCGGCCGCTGCACCCGGCCGCCTCGGCGGAGCTGCTCAACGCCGGCTCGCCCGCCGCGGGCTCGTCCGCCCAGGCCCGCGACCTGGCCGCCCGGCTCGGCCACATGCCGCTCGCGCTGCACCTGGCGGGCCGCTACCTGACCGCCGCGCAGGAGGTCCCCGAGGTACCGGGCCTGGACCGGCCGCGCAACTACGTCGAGTACGAACGCGTGTTCCGGGACCGGTTCCCGGAGATCGACCGGCTGCACCGGCTCGGCGCGGAGGCCGACGAGCGGCGGCTGCTCAACCGGACCTGGGAGCTGTCCCTGGACCTGCTCGAGGACCGCGGCCTGCACTGGGCGCGACGGCTGCTGCGCTGGCTGTCCTGCCTCGCGTCCGCCGCCATCCCGTGCTTCCTGCTGGACGCCCGCGTGCTCGCCGAGACACCTCTGTTCCGGGGCATCACCGCGCGGGACGTGGAGGCGACCGTCGCCGGTCTGGTCAACCTCAGCCTGGTCGAACGCGCCGAGTTCGTGGACCCGCGCTCGGAGACCGCGACCCTGGAGTGCGTGTGGCTGCACCCGGTGATCCGGGAGGCCAACCGGCACCAGGACGACGTGCGCGACGACCTGCCCGGCTACCTGGCGCTGTGCCTGTCCGTGCTGGACGGCTTCACCTCTGGGCTGACCTTCACCACGGCGGCGGAGCTGGCCTGCTGGGCGGTACTCAGCCCGCACTGCGAGCACACCGTGGCGTGGGTGGCCGAGGAGGCGGGCGCGCTGCGCCGTCCGCTGGCGTGGGAGCTGATGGCCAGCAAGCTCACCTGCCAGCTGGCCCGCTTCGCCCGGCTCACCGGCGCGTACTCCCGGTCGGCGGGCCAGTTCGAGGCCGCCGCCGAGGTGCGCCGCCACCACCTCGGCCGCTGGCACCCCGAGGTGGTCGCGATCCGCCGGGAGCTCGCCTGGCTGAAGTGGGAGCAGCACCCGACGCTGGTGGTGCTGGACGAGTTCGCCGCGCTCGCCGACGGCTGCCGGGAACGACTGGGGGAGAAGGACCCGCTGACCATCGCCTGCCTGCACGACGTGGCGCAGCTCAAGACGCAGGTCGGTCTCGGCGGCCGGGACGGCGACAGCTACCGCGAGGTGATCCGACTGCGCGGGCAGCTGCTCGGCCGCCCGGACGCGGAGTCGGTCAGCGCGCAGCTCGCCCTGGTCACCACGCTGTGGGAGAACGGCTCGGACACGTGCGAGGAGGAGTTCGGCCGGCTGCTCGCGATGGTGGACGAGTGCGCGGCCGAACCAGCGGCGTGGGCCGGCGGGATGCCGCTGGAGGTCCTGCGCGAGCACGTCGTGCTGCTGCGCGACCGCTACCGCGGCACCCGGCCCGACTAGGTCCCGCGCCGGGCGCGGGGCAGCGGACAGTCGCGTTCGGACTCCGGACCGTTGATCACGGCAGGGTTGCGAAACCGCTGGTCCACGGTTTTTGTCGGTGCTCGTAGTTAACCTCCCGCCAATCGAGTTTCCAGAACGACTTCCGGGAGGAACCGTGGGCTGGCTGGACGCCGCTTCCGGCTACCAGGTGCGGCTTGGCGAACGTGGGCGCGTCCAGGCCCGCAACAACAAGGGCAAGGAGCTGTCCTCCGTGCCCGCGTCCATCAAGGACGATCCGCAAGTCGTGCAGCTGCGCCAGTTGTCGGAGTGGCTGGCACGGCACGAGGCGGAGTGTCTGTCCGCCGTGGACGGCTGGATGGTGCGCTCGCTGCCGGTGCCGACGTCGTTGGTCGTCGAGGTCTGGGCGGACGAGGCGTGGGCGGGTGCGTTGCGCGACCTGGTGGTCGTGGCGGACGGCGAGGTCGGCTTCCTGCGGGACGCGGACGCCGAGCGCGGCCTGGGTGTGGTCACTGTGGACGGTGACACCGTCCGGCTGCGCCCCGAGGTCGTGTCGATCCCGCACCCGGTGCTCCTGGAGGAGTTGGCGGAGCTGCGCGAGTTCGGCGCGGAGCTGGGCGTCGAGCAGAAGGTGCAGCAGCTGTTCCGGCAGACGTTCGACCGCCGGCCGCACCCGGCCGGGAAGTCCTCGGTGGACGAGTTCTCCGGCGGCCGGTTCGAGCAGCTCAACCACGCGCTCGGGCGGTGCCGCACGCTGGGCTACCCGGTGCGCGGCGGCGACGCGGTGTACTCCGCGTTCGAGGCCGGCCGGGTGGTGGAGGCGCGGTTCTGGCTCGGCTCGGACTACCCCGAGGGCGAGACCTGGACCGGCGAGCTGCGGTGGACCGCGGAGGACGGAACCGCGCTGCCCCTGTCCGACGTCGGACCGGTCGCGTGGTCCGAGGGGATGCGCATGGCCTCGGCGATCCACGCCGGGCGCGTCGTAGAGGAAGCGGTGGCCCGGTGAGCGAGTCCGAGAAAGCCCTGATCTCCGCCGGCGCGGTGCTGCCCGGCACGGCCGCCGCCGGCGAGGACCGCGACACGATCACCGCCCGGCACTACGCGCACCCCGGTCTGGAAGGCCGGGTCGTGGTGCGGCTGGTGCCCGCCGTGCTGGGCCGGGCCGAGGACCTGACCTGCGAGTACCTCGGGTTCGGCGGGCCCGCGCGGACCGCCGAGGTGGGCACCGGGCGGCGCAGCGCCCTCGGCTTCCCGGCCTGGGCGCTGATCAACGACCCGGCCAACGCCCACCACGCGCTCAACCTGGTCAAGGACGTCGAACGGCTCGCCCGCACGGCCAAGTCGCGGGCGGGCGCGGCCAAGGACGGCTTCACCGCCCTGGGCGACATGCTGGGCCGGTCCGCGCCGCACTTCCTGCCCACGTTCTACGAGCAGGCGGGCCGGATCTTCCTCCAGCACGGCAACACCACCTACGCCGCGAGCATGTTCGGCAAGGCGCGCGAGGCGGAGGAGGTGCACGACCTCGCGGTCGACTCGGAGCGGACCCGCGAGGTGTTCCTGGAGTTCGCGTTCGCCGGTGCGCTGACCGCGAAGGCGCTGTCCGCGCACTCGAAGGGCCTGGCTCGCAAGCACGAGCCGGAGGCCGCCTACGAGCTGTTCGTGACGCTGTGCGTGGAGCGCACGCGCGGTGGCCTGCCCCCGTACACCGGGATGCCGGAGGACCTGCGGCGGCTGGCGAAGGCCGCCAAGCGGAACGTCAAGGCCGAGGACGAGCGGCTGCTGCGGGCGGTCCTGGACAGCTCCGCGATCAGCCGTGCCGGTGTCGCGTTCTGGAAGTCCTACCGGGACGCACTGGTGGCGCTGGCCACCCGGGACGACGAGGTGCGCGCGCGCCTGCTGGCGTTCCTGCCCGCATCGGCGTCGGTCCTGGACACCTGGTTCGAGATCCTCGACGCGTGCGGAGCGAGCCGTGCGCTGGTCGAGCCGGGTGGTGCCGTCGACGCCGCCGAGTGGCTGTCGTCGGTGGTCTCGGTCCGCAGCGGCGGCTGGCGGACGGTGCAGCGGTCGCGGGCGCTGCTGGAACTGGCCGAGGCGATGGCGCCGCGGCTGGCCGCCGACGCCGTACCGGTGCGCGCGCTGATCGGCTGGCGGCAGGGCGAGCTGGACCTGCTCGACGTGCTGGTCTCCCACGGCGTGCCACTGGTGCCCCACTACCGGGACGGCTTCATGCTCAACGTGGCCGACTGGCTGGCCGACGAGGGCGAGGGCCGGCGCGACCTGACCGCGCTCGCCGAGTCGGAGCTGCTCGGCCGCCCGCTGGCCAAGGGTTTGATCGACTACGCCAACAACCTCGCCCGCCGGAGGGACATCACGGTCGACACGCTGACCGGGTTCATGTCCGTGCCGGGGCTGCGGATCGCGTTGCGGCAGTGGATCAGCCGCCGCGCCGCCCGCGACCTCGCCGGGCTGCCCGAGCTGTCGGACCAGCTGGCCGCGCTTGCCGTGGTGCGGCTGCCCGAGGCGTTCGCGGACGTCCCGGAGGCGGCCGAGGCGATCGCCGCGACCGACGTCGGCGCCGCCCTGCACGCCACGCTGCGCGCCGGCCTGCTGGACGAGCTGGGTTGGCCCGCGCTGGACGAGGCGGTCGCCGAGCTGGCGGAGGGCAAGGCCTCCGACGAGAAGGTGGTGGTGTGCGGCGAGGGCTGGCCCGCCCTGGTGCTGCGGCGCGGCGAGACGTTCGTGGTGGTCGGCCCGGACGGCGTGCTCGCCCGGCACGTCTCCCGGATCCCGATGGACGCCCGCGGGCAGTGGGGCTTCGAACCGACCGCGTGGTGGTTCGACGGCAGGCTGCTGGTGCGGTGGCCGGGCCCGGACCACGAGCTGGCGTACTGGAGCGACGCGCCGGACCGCGTGTTCGCCCCGCAGAGCGGCATCCAGTCCTACCACCGGCGCGACGGCGTGCGGCCGTCGATCGCCCTGACCGACGGAGCGCGGTTCGGGGGCCGGCGCGCGGTGCACCCCGGCGACACCCAGGTGCCCGAGGGGCACGCGGCGTTCGGCGACGGCACCTCCCTGTGGACCAGCCTGTACCTGGACCAGGGCTGGCGCTGGGTCGAGGTCGACCCCGCGACCGGCGAGACGGGTCGGACCAGCCTGCCCCGGTTCCTGGAGGACTTCGCCGCGGACGGTGCGGCGCTCAGCCTCGACGGCAGCGACCTGCGGCCCGCCGTCCCGGCGACCGCGGCGAGCCCGTTCGGCGTCGCGGACGGCCTGCACGGCTGGCGGCTGCGCCGCGAGGCGGACGGCTCCTGGCTCGGCGAGGGCGTGGACGGCCGCCGGGTGCGGCTGCCCAGGAGCAACCGCTGCCCGGTGGGCGTGCTGGCCCTGCCCGGTGGCGCGCGGCTGACGGTGAGCCGGAACAGCAACTCCGTGTCGGTGCTGGACGAGAACGGCACCACGCTGGGCATGGTCTCGGTGGGCAGCACGCACCCGGAGCACGCCGCCGGCACGCCGTTGGTCGTGCCCGTGGAGTGGTGGCACGTGCTGCGGCCCCGCGACGAGGCCGGTTCCGCCGCGCTGCGCGCGGTCACCCGCAAGTCCGTGGACGCGATGATCGCGGCCGCCCTCGCGGAGAACGGGGAGAAGCGCAGCCGGCTCAAGCGGCTGTCCGCGCTGCTCCGCGGCGAACGCGACGACCTGGCCGCCACGGTGGCCGTCGCACTGCCCGGCCTCACCGACCCGGCGCTGCTCGCGGGCGTGCTCGCGGTGGTCCGCCACGCCGCCGAGCTGGCCCGGCACTACGCCGGCTACGCCGAGATCGCCGCCGGAGCGCGGAAGGTCGACAAGTCGGCGTTCGCCCCGGCCGGCCCGGTGGTGAGCGAGGAGGACGTCGAGTCGGCCCTCGGCTGGTTCCGCGGTCAGAGCTCCGGCCGCGCCGGGGCCGGGGTCCGGACGGCGCTGCCGGAACTGCTCTCGGCCCTGGCCGAGACCGCCGCGCAGCCGAAGCCGGAGGGCCGTGCGCTGCCCGAGTCCGGAAGCTCCGACTGGTTCAAGGCCCTGCCCCACCTCGGCGCGTTGGCGTACCGCGCGGCGTCCCCGCTCGTCCCGGAGAACGGGCGGGGGACCTTGGCGGTGGTGCTGCGCTGCCTGGGCGAGAGCGGCCTGGCGGAGGGCACCGGCCACTGGCGGGTGGTCGGCTTCGCCGTGCCCGAAGGTGACGCGAAGCCGTTGAACCGGGTGATCCCGGTGCGCGACGGGTTCATCGCCGTGTTCAAGGAGCAGTGGCGGCACAGGGTGACCAACCGCTATGAAGGCGTGCAGTTCACCCGCACCCCCGGCACGTTCGACCTGCCGCGCGGCTGGCACGTCGAGTTCGCGCAGGACGTGCGGGCGCCGTTCGGCCGCGACCGGGTCGACCGGTTCCTGACCGTGCTCGCCGAACGCGGCCCGGTGCCGTGGTCCGCCGAGGCGGTCACCGCCCTGTCGGAACGCACCGGCCTGGGCACCGCCGAGGCGGCCGTGCTGCTGGCCGGCATGCCCGGCGTGGACCGGTGGGACGCGAACTACCTGAGCACCGCCGATCGCCACCTGCTCGGCCTGTCCGCCGCCGGCGCGAAGGCCGCCAAGCAACGCCTCCGGCCGCTGGACGACGCGTTCCGCCGCCGGCTGCTGGCCGCCGCCGTGCCCGAGGACCCGGCCGACCTGTGGACCACCGGCCCGGACGTGGACGCCGTCGCCGCCGTCTGGGTGGCCGAACAGGGCCGCCGGCGCCCGGTGCCGGACGAGGTGCTGGTCGACGCGGCGAAGCTGCTGCCGCTGTCCGACGCGGGCGAGTACGTGACCGGTGTGGTCGACCCCGACCACACCGCGTGGCTGACCACCGACGCCGAGATGCGGTTCGACGGCACCTCGCTGGCGGTTCGCCACCCCGACGGTTTCACCGAGCCCGCGCTGCGGGCCGTGCCGCAGGTGCTGCGGTGGCTGGCCTACCGCCTCCCGGCGGGTTCGGAGCTGCGCCCGAGCCTGCCGGCGGCGCTGTCGCTGGCCAGGCAGCGCGTGGCCGACCCGGGCTTCGTGCTCCAGCCGAGCGGCTGGCTGGGCCGCGACGACCTGCGCGGGCTGCTCGGCGTGGACCTGCCGGCGGAGGGCGCGGTCGTGGACGTGGGCACCTGGCTGCACGTGATCGGCACGCGCGCGGACTTCTTCCGGGTGGCCGTCCGTCCGGGCCTCATCGGCCCGCAGGACCGCGACCTGCTGACCGCCCTGTTGGAGCTCACCCACTCCTGGCACCTCCAGCGGGCGCTGGACGAGTTGGCCGACGAAGGCCTGACCGCCGCCTGCGCGGTGGCCGCGACCGGCGACCCGGCGGCCTACCACCAGGTCCCGGACCAGGCGCTGGTGGCGGAGGCGGCCGGCAGGCTCGGCCTGGACGAGGACGCGGCGCTGCTGTACCTGCAACTGCTCGCGCTGCCGGACCCGACGGACGCGAACGTCGCCCGCTGGACCGGCTGGAAACCCGCCCGGCTGCGCAAGGCCCGTGCCGCGCTGGCCGAGACCGACCTGGTGCTCACCGCCAAGCGCGCCCGCGCCGGCCGTTCGCTGTTCCTGCCCGGTGGCTGGCTGGCGCTGGCGAGCCCGCACCTGCCCCTGGAGTCGTGGAAGGCACCCATGTTCGGGTTCACCACCCAGCCGGTCGGGGTGATCGCGCCCCGCGAACCGGTCGCCGACCTCTTCGCCCGTGCCTGGCAACGGGTGCAGGACGGCGACGCCCCCGCCTACGAGGAACTCAAGACCGGAGGACGCAGGTGACCGCCGCACGCCAGGTCGACCCGGCCGAGGACGCCCACGCCGAGGAGTTGGCGTTCCTGGCCGCCTACGACGAGGGCCGCCGCCCGCCGGGGTGGCGGCTCACCCCGGGCGCCGCCGTCACGTTCGTCACCGGCAGCGGCGACGCGCTGGCCCTGCCGAAGCCGGTCGACGGCCTGCCGAACCGCATGGTGATCAGCCCCAAGTTCGTCGGGGAACGGGCGCTGGTGGAACGCGCGGTCGTCACGCTGGCCGGTGAACGGGGTCTGCTGCTCGTGGGCGAGCCCGGCACCGCCAAGTCCATGCTGTCCGAACTGCTGGCCGCCGCCGTCTGCGGCACCAGCCAACTGGTGGTGCAGGGCACCGCCGGCACCACGGAGGACCAGCTCCGCTACGGCTGGAACTACGCCCTGCTCCTGGCGGAAGGCCCCAGCCCGCGAGCCCTGGTGCCGTCCCCGGTGCTCACCGCCATGCGCACCGGCGGCGTGGTCCGGGTGGAAGAGGTCACCCGGTGCCTGCCGGAGGTGCAGGACGCCCTGGTGTCCATCCTCTCCGACCGCCGGATCGCCGTGCCGGAGCTGTCCGGCACCGACGGCGCGACCGTCCACGCGGCACCCGGCTTCACCGTGATCGCGACGGCCAACCTGCGCGACCGGGGCGTGTCGGAGATGTCGGCCGCCCTCAAGCGCCGCTTCAACTTCGAAGCGGTGGGCTCCATCGGCGACCTGGCCGCGGAGACCGCGCTGGTCCGCCGGCAGGCCACCGCCGCGCTGGAACGCGTCGACGCGTCCTTCGCGGTGGACGACGTGGTGCTGGAGGTCCTGGTCACCGCGTTCCGGGACCTGCGCAACGGGGTGTCGCAGGAAGGCTGGGCGGTGGAACGGCCGTCCACCGTGATGAGCACCGCCGAAGCGGTGTCGGTCGCCACCGCGCTGGGCCTGTCCGACGCCTACTTCCCCGGCGACCGCGACCCGCTGTCCCTGCTGCCCGGCCACCTGCTCGGCGTGGTCCGCAAGGACGACCCGAGCGACGCGGCGAGGCTGCTCGGCTACTGGGACGGTGCGGTCCGCCGCCGCGCCGAGACCGGCGCCCGCACCTGGCGGAGGCTGTGGGAACTCCGGGACGTCCTCGATGCCTGAACCGGACACCGCGGACGACCTCCGGCCGCTCGGGCACCCGGTCGACGCGGACCTCGTGGTGGCCGACCGGTTGGCCGGCCACCGCGAGCCGTTCCTGATTGGCGTGCGCCACCACTCGCCCGCGCTCGCCGCCGTGGTGCCCGACCTGTTGGCGGCGGCCGACCCCGAGGTGCTGCTGGTCGAGCTGCCCGAGGAGCTCGGCGGCTGGCTGCCGCACCTGGCCGCGCCGGACCTCACCGCACCGGTGGCGCTCTCCGGCGCACGCCGCGACGGGGGAGGGCCTGCCTTCTACCCGTTCGCGGACTTCTCGCCCGAACTGGCGGCCATCCGCTGGGCGTACCGCAACGGCGTGGAGGTCCGGCCCTGCGACCTCCCGCTCGCCGCCCGCGGCGGGGGCTACGAACCGTCCCGCGACAGCTCCTCACCGCTGGCCGACGCCCTGCGCGAAGCGATCACCGGCCGCGACGGGGAGGACCTGTGGGACCGCCTGGTGGAGGCGACGGCCCCCGGCCAGACCGCCGAAGCGGTGCGGCGCGCGGCGCTGCTGGTCGGGTGGGCCCTGCGCCGCGACGCCGAGACCGGTTCCGGGGTAGACCCGTTCGACCTGCGCCGCGAGGAGTGGATGCGGCACGCGGTCGCCGACGTCGGCGACCGCCGCTGCGCGGCGGTGATCGGCTCCTTCCACGCCTCGGCGCTGCTCGAAGGCCCGACCGCGCCGGTCGACCGCCCGGCCGGCTCCGACGTGGTGACGTCCCTGGTGCCCTACGGGTTCGCCTTGCTGGACGAGCGTTCCGGCTACCCGGCGGGCATCCGCGACCCGGAGTGGCAGCAGGCCGTGCTGGAGGCGGCGGGCGACCCGTCCGCCGTGGAGGCCGCCGCCGCGTCGGTGATCGTGCGGATCTGCGCACGGGTGAGGGAACTGGGCCACCCGGCCGGTCCCGGCGAGGCGCGGGAGGCACTGCGCCTGGCCGTCGACCTGGCCCGGCTGCGCGGCCTGCCCGCACCCGGCCGGGGCGAGGTCGTCGAAGCCGTCCAGACCGTGCTGACCCACGCCGAACCGCTGGGGCGCGGTCGGATCGTGGCCCGCGCTGCCGGCGACGTCCTGGTGGGGCGGCGCACCGGCGTGCTCGCCCCCGGCACCCCGCGTTCCGGCCTGGCCCCGGCGGTGGAGTCACTGCTGGCCGAACTGCGGCTACCCGGCCCCGGCTCCCGCGAGCCGGCCGCCCTGCGCCTGGACCCGCTGCGGTCCGAGCTGGACGCGCGTCGTGAGCTGACGCTGCGCCGGCTGGCCGTGCTGGGCGTGTCCTACGGCGAGGAGACCGCGACGACCGGCGTGGGCGGCGGCGACGCGCTGACCACCCGCTGGACCGTGACCTGGACCCCGGCCACCGCCGCCACCCTGCCGGTGGCCGGCCTCTGGGGCGCGACCCTGCCGCTGGCCGCCCACGGGCGCCTCCGGGCACGGCGGGCCGAACGCGAGCGCGAGGGCGGGCACACGCCGGCCGACGTGCTGGCGGACCTCGCCGACGCGGCCGCGTGCGGCCTGCCAGAACTGGTCGGCGACCTGCTGGCCGACGCGGGGACCGTGCTGCCGTCCGCCGGCACCCTGCGTGACCTGCTGTCCGGCCTGGACCTGCTGGACCGGCTGCGCGCGGGCCACGTCCCGGGTACGGGCCCGGACGTGCTGGACGGACACCCGCTGCTGGCGCGGGAACTCGAGACCGCGGCGGTGGCGCAGCTGTCCGGCCTGGCCGGTTCCGAGGACCCGGCGGACGCCCAGGCGTTGGTGGAACTGGGGCAGCGGCACGACGCCCACGGCACGGGCGTGCGGCTGGCCGCCACCCTGCGCGAACTGGCCGACAACGGCGCGCCCCTGATCGCCGGTGCGGCCGGTGCGGCACGCGTGCTGCTCGGTCTGGCACCGCCGGGCGAACTCGGCGAGCGGGTCGCGTCCTGGATCGACACCGCGACCACCCCGGACCGGCGAACCGTGCTGCGGCGAGGCCTGACCGGCGTGCTGGCGGCGGCGACCCCGCTGCTGGAGACGACCGAGGCACTGGCCCCGCTGCTGGACCGCGTGGAACGCCTCACCGACCGCGACTTCCTGGACCGCCTGCCCGCGCTCCGCGGCGCGTTCACCTCGGTGGGCCCCGCCGCGCGGGCGCGCGTGCTCGCCGTGATCGAGCAACGCACGGGTGACCGGGTGGACGTGGTGGGCGCACCGGACCCGGAACTCCTCGCGGTGTGGCTGGCCGCCGAACACACCGCCCTGGACGCGCTGCGCACCCACGGCCTGACACGACCACTGTTGTCCACAGTGGATAGTGCACAAAGGGGCGACACCCGAAAGGACTCACCGCCACGGACGGAAGACCACGTCCAACCGTCGCCCGACGCCACAGTGGACGACGCCGGCGCGCTCGCCGCTCCGGTGAGGTGGCGGCTGGTGCTCGGCGCCCGTGGGGAACGCCCGGCGGGTGGCGCCCGGTACGCCGCCGCGCTGGACGAGCTGTACGGCCGTGACCGGGGCGAGGGCGCGGCAGCCGGTGACACGGGCGGTCTGGGCGCGGACCTGTCCTCGCCGTTCCCCGACGTCCGGGAGTGGTCCGACGAGCTGCGGGCACTGTTCGGCGAGCACGTCCGGGAAGAGGTGCTGGCCGCTGCCGCCGAGGGCGGGCGACTGGAGGCCGCGCTGGAGATCGATCCCGGCACGGTGCGGCCGTCCGTCGAACTGCTGCGCAACGTGCTGTCGCTCGCCGGCGGCCTGTCGGAGCAGGCCCTGGCGAAGCTGAGGCCGCTGGTGCACCGGCTGGTCCGCGAGCTGACCGCGCAACTGGCCAGCCGGATCCGCCCCGCGCTGACCGGCATCCAGCTCCCCGTTCCCACCCGCAGGCCGGGCGGCCGGCTGGACCTGCCCCGCACGCTGCGGGCGAACCTCGCCACCGCTCGCCGTGCCGCGGACGGTCGGGTGGTGGTCGTCCCGGAACGCCCGGTGTTCCGGACCCGGGGCCGCCGGGCGACGGACTGGCGGCTGGTGCTGGTGGTCGACGTGTCGGGCTCGATGGAGGCCTCCACCGTCTGGTCCGCGCTGACCGCCTCGGTGTTCGCCGGCGTCCCGTCGCTGTCGACGCACTTCCTGGCGTTCTCCACGGAGGTCGTGGACCTCACCGAACGGGTGGCCGACCCGCTGTCTTTGCTGTTGGAGGTGCGGGTCGGCGGCGGCACGCACATCGCGGGGGCGCTGCGCCACGCCCGCACCCTGGTGACCGTGCCGGAACGGACGATGGTCGTGCTGGTCAGCGACTTCGAGGAAGGCGGCCCGGTGGCGTCGCTGGTGGGACAGGTGCGCGAACTGGTGACAGCGGGCGTGACCGTGCTGGGCTGCGCGAGCCTGGACGACCGGGGGACCGCGCGCTACTCGACCTCCGTGGCGTCCGCCCTGGTGGCCGCCGGGATGCCGGTGGCCGCGCTGAGCCCGCCGGAACTGGCCCGCTGGGTGGGGGAGAAGGTGCGCGGATGACGCGGACGACCCTGCCCCCGGTGGCGCCCGCCGTGGTGGCCGACGTGCTCGACGCCCTGCCGCCGAGACTGCGCAAGCGCATCGACGCATCCCTGGATCGCGCCGAAACCTGGGAGGTGACGATCGACGGCGGCACGGCACGCGCCGAGCTGGACGCCGACACGGCGCTCACCTGGACGCTGCACGGCGGCGTGCTCACCGCCGCCGACGACCTGACGTGCAGTTGCCTGCTGGCACCGCGCTGCCTGCACCGAGGCATCGCCGCAGCAGCCGCACCCATCGCCGACCCCGCAGGACCCGACCTCACAGCACCGGATCCCGCAGCACCGGACTCCTCAGCACCGGGCTCCGCAGCACCCGACTCGACGACAGACGGTCTCGCGGCAGGCGAACCGACAGCGGACACCCCCGCAGCCGCCAACTCGACCAGCGGCGACTCCGCGGGTACCGCCGGAACAGCCGGCAGACCAGCCGCAGGCGTGACCCTCCCGACCACCGACCCGCTGTCCGACCCTCCCACCGGGGTCCGCGCCAACGAGCGCGCCGCCGCGACGTCCCTCTGGGAAGCGGGCACGACGGTCCTCCGCGCCGGAGCCACCGGCAGCGGCGCGGTGGCGCGGGCGGAACTCCTGCGTGCCGTGCACACCGCACGGGTCGCCGGCCTGCACCGGGCGGCAGCCGGCGGCCTGCGCATCGCCAGTGCGCTGACCGCCGCGCGCACCGGCGACTCGTCGTTCGACCGCGAGACCCTCACCGCCGAACTGGTGGACCTCCTCCTGCTGTGCCACGACCTGCGCACCGCCACCGAAGCCACCACCGAACTGCGCGGCACCGCCCGACGCGAGTACCGCCCGATCGGTGCCCTGCGCCTCTACGGCCTGTGCACGGAACCGGTGCTCACCACCTCCGGCTACGGCGGCGTGGTCACCCACCTGGTGGACGACTCCGGTGTCCTGTGGACCGTCCCGGCGATCATGCCCGGCGGACCGGAACGGATCACCGCCGCCGCCGACGGCCCGGTCGCGATCGGCGAGTCCGGCCTGACCCACCGCCGACTGGGCAGGGGAGGCCTGCTGCTGTCCGGCGGCACGGCCTCGCCCGACCACCGCCTCGGCGCGGGGAAGTCCGTGCGCGCGGTGGCGGCGTCCGGGACCGGCTGGGACGCCTCGCCGTTGACGGACCTGTGGGCGCGACCACTCGGCGACCAACTGGCCCGCGCGTTCGAGGCCGGCACCCGCCCCGACACCCACCGTCCAGCGGGTGCTGATCTGCTGTTCCTGGCCGGAACCGTGCAGGGCCCGGCGGGCAACGCGCTGCGCCTCGCCGCCGACACCGGCCACCTGGACCTGATCGGCGAGGGCGAACGCGCCCGGGAGAACCTCCGGGTGCTCGCCCGAGCGGGTGGGCTGGAGCTCCGCGTGGTGGCCCGCCTGGTTCCCGACCGTCCGGGCACGGCCCTCGCCCTGGCGGTGTCCGGTGACCTCGCCCTGCCCGCCGACCTGCACCACCACGTGGACCTGGGCCTGGACCGGTTGCAGCGGTCGCACGTCGAAGGCCGGTCCACCGCCGACCTGCCGCCACGGCCCGCCCCCACCGACCGCGTCCCGCCACCGTTGCGCCCACTGGAGAACGTCCTGCACCGGGTGACCCTCGGCGGTCGGGCGGTGGTGGCCGCCTCTTCGGCGTCGCGAGAGGTGCACTCCCTGTCCGGCAACGGGCTCACCGCCACCGCCGACCTGTTGGCGGACCTGGCCGCGGCCTGCCGCGACCGGGAGCGCGACGCGTTCGGCCGTGTGGTGCGCGACGCGGGCGATGCGTTCCCCGTCGCGTGGTTGCGAGCGGGCCTGCACGTCCGCGAGTTCACCCACGCCGTCGCCCGCCGCGCTTGGCTGGACGCCGTGAGTCCAATGTAGATCCACAGCCGTCCACCGATCACCAGGACAGACTGTTCCGTCACGTGGTGTTTCGGTCCGTGCGCGCGGGGTATCCGCTCCACAGAGGACGGGTGGCCGCGCAGGTCGGTTGCGATGACTGCCACCGAGGAGCGAGAACCGACCTGCGTCATCGGTGTGTTCGTCGGTGGTCTCCCGGTCGAGCGGCTCGGGTCGCGGGATCCGCGTGGCGGGTTCGTGCGACGCGCTATCGGCGAGGTGAACATGACCAGTTTTCCAACCGGATCCGGAGGCGGGGGCAGCCGTAAACGGCTGCGCGGGCTCGGGGTGCTGGGGGTGGTGGCGGCGCTGCTGGTCGCGCCCACGGCGGCGGTCGGTGCGGTACCGCACGAGGCGGACCACAGCGACGCGCTACAAGCGGTACAAGATGCGGTGCAAGCGGGTCAGGACGCGGTGCAAGCGGCGCAGGACGTCGTTGCGAGTGTGCAGAGCGGATACGTCGGGGTCGGGGACGCGGAGTCGTTCTGGCTGCACCTGAACAGCACGCCGGCCCTGGACGTGATGTTGGCCGCCGAGGCCAAGCGGCACAAGTACATCGTGCTCAACGCCTGGGAAGGCGACCTGCTGAAGAAGCTGAAGGCGAGCAACCCGAAGGTCCAGGTGTTCGTCTACAAGGATCTCTCCTCCACCCGCAGCTACGCCTGCCGGAACGGGGTGGACGACAAGTACCTGCCCGCCGGTGTCGGGTACTGCGTCGCCGACAAGAACCACCCCGAGTGGTTCCTGCGCAAGTCGGACGGCAAGCGGTTCGAGTACGACGGGTACCGCGGGCACTGGCAGATGGACATCGGCAACACCGCCTACCAGGACGCCTGGGCCACCAACGTGATCGCGGACGCCAAGGAGACCGGGTTCGACGGCGTGTTCATGGACAACGCGCTGTTCCCGTGCGACGCCTACCACCCGAAGGTGTGCCCGGAGAAGTACCCGACGAACGAGGCGTTCCAGGCCGCCTACACGTCGATGCTGGCCAACATGAAGGGCCGGTTCGCCGAGGCCGGGCTGACGACGGTCGCGAACCTGTCCAACGCCCGGCTCTACGACGGTGCCTGGGACGCCTACACCGAGCACCTCGACGGTGGTTTCGACGAGTGGTGGCTGGTGTTCGGCAACAACAACCTGCTGGCCGAGTACGACCGGGGGTGGAGCCGCCAGGTCGCGCAGCTCGCCTCGAACGAGGAGCGCGGCAAGATCACCTGGGTCCAGCCGCACTTCGGACAGGGCCAGGACGGTCCGCTGCGGTACGCGATGGCCAGCTACTACCTGGCCGTCGGCAACAAGGCCGCGATCGCCGAGATGGAGCAGACCGACGGCTACGGCGACCCGACCGCCCGCCACCCCATGTACGACTGGGACATCGGCACGGCCGCGGAGCCCTACCGGCCGGTGGCCCCCAACGTGTTCCGCCGCGACTTCACCTGCGGCACCGTGATCGTCAACGCGAACCCGAGCAAGTCCGCCGCCGTCAAGGTGGAGTTGGACGAGGCCCACCTCGACGAACGGGGCTGGAGGGTGTCCACGGTGAGCCTGCCCGGCACCTCGGGCACGATCCTCCGCAAGTCCTGCAAGTAGCAATTATCAGTGGTGACGACGGAATCCGTCTACCTTGGTCCATATGGGTTCCGACATCACCGGTTTGCACCACGTCGGGCACGTCGTGCGTGACATGACCGAAGCGCTCGCGCTGTACCGGAGGCTCGGATTCGTCGTGCCACCGCCCGGCTACCCGACGATGGCGCCGCATGGGGGTGCGGAGCCGGTGCCGTTGGGCGCGGCCAACACGCACGCCGACTTCCCTCGCAACTTCCTCGAACTGGCGACCCATGTGCGCGAGGACTCCAGGATCCCGGAGGACGCGAAGCTCGTGCCGCTGGTCGCACCGCCGGACGTGCTGCCGGTGCTGCTGGGGCGGATCGGCGCGACCAGCGCCAACCTCGCGGTGTGCCTGGACCGGTTCGAAGGCGTGCACATCCTGATGTTCTCCTCCTCGGACGTCGATGCCACGGCGGCGCGCCTGATCGGGGGAGAGGTGCGGCACGGCGGCGTGAACACCGTGCAGCGCCCGGTGAAGACCGACGACGGGGTCCGCATGGAGGCCGTGCGGTACCTGGAGATCGACGGCGCGCGACCGGGCCTGGAAGCCGAGGGACGGATCGGTGTGGTCGCGGACCTGGACCCGGAGATCCAGGGGACACGGCTCCTGGAGCACCCCAACGGCGCGGTGTCGCTGCTGGAGGCCGTGCTGTGCGTCGCGGCCGACGAGTTGGCCGCGGTGGAAGCCCGCTACGCCGCCTACCTCGACCGCACCGCCGAGCAGGACGGCGTGACACGGGTGTTCGACCTCGGGGCGGCGCGGTTGGTCCTGGTCACGGAGGGCGACCTCGGGTCGTTGCTGCCGGGGGAGCGGCCCGTAGCGCTGCCCGCCCTGGTGGCGTTCACCGTCGGTGTGCGGGACGAGGCGCCGGTCGAGCGCCTGCTCCACGAGGGCGGGTTCCCGACCCGGCGTGCTGCCTCGGGTGACCTCTTCGTGCCGTCCGAGGCGGCTTTGGGCGTGGCGATCGCGTTCCGCAGCGTCCCGCAGCCCTCGTGAGACCGACCTCCCGCCTGCCCGACGGGTGGCGGCTCAGTCGACCGCGCGTCTCGTCGCGATCTCCGAGGTCCTCAGCGCGTGCCGCCGGTAGTCCGACGGGCTGATCCCATAAGCCGCCCGGAATGTCCGGCTCACGTGCGGAGCGTCGTAAAGCCCCCAGCGGGCCGCGATGGCGGCCACCGTGCGACCGGCCAGTCGGGGATTCTCCAGGTCCTGCCGAATGCGTTCCAGCCGCCGACTCCGGATCCACGCGGACAGCGGCCGGTCCTGTTCGGCGAACAGCCGGTACAGGTAACGCACCGAAATCCGGTGCGTCCGCGCGATCATCCGGGGTGACAGGTTCGGGTCCGCCAGATTGGCCTCGCAATAGGCGGTGATCCGGTCGGCCAGCCCGGAGCGGCCGTTCTCCACCACCACATCCCGGCCCGTGAACGTCATCGCGATCATGTCGACCAGGGAATCGGCCAGGTGGATCCCACCCAGTGCCACGTCGGTGCCCAACTCGTCCGCCAGACCGGTGAAGAACCCGGCCACGAGCCGCCGCACGCCCCGGCGCGTGGGCACCGGCAGGGCGATGACCTGCCGCAACGTCGCCGCGTTCGGTGCGAGGTACGGCCGGGGGCAGGCGATCGCGATGGTGCGGAACTCGTCCTCGCGGCCGAGCGTCTCGGCGCGGTGTTCGAGCGTGTAGGGCCGGGTGGTGTCGTAGATGGCGATGTCGCCGGGCAGCATCTCACTGCGCCGCCCGTCCTGCGAGACCACCATTCGGCCGGAGACCTGCAACACGATCTTGTAGACGTCGTTGTCCGTCGAGCTGATGTGCCGGAAATGCCGGTTCACCGTGCAGGCGGACGACCTGATGTCCGAGACCAGGAGCCCGCCGGTGAGTTCGGCGCGGATCCGGGCGCGCAATCGCCGGATGTCGTGCGGGACGATTCCCAACGGGGCGAACGCGCTCGACGCGACCGTCTGGAATTGTTCCAGGCGGTCCTGCGGAGTGCTGGCGGCGTTCGTGGCGAAATCGGTCAAACCCGTCACCTGCCTTCGTGCCGACCGGCTCACCGTACCCGGTGGGACTCGATCCGTACTCGGATCGACAAGTGCCGGTGCGCATCCTGGCGCTCGACCGCGTCGTCGTCGCCGTACTTTCGCACGGCCACCGCGCCCGACCTCGCGTGTGGGGAGGACGCGGTGACGACCGGCGGACGAGGGGTACGCCGGTCGTCACCGCGCCGCGTCACACCCCCGTGGACGACAGCTCGGCGGCCTTCGGCCGTTCCTCGGGCACTTCGATCCGGTCGCGCCGGGTCCGCCGCCACGTGAACGCGGCGTACGCGACCACGCACAGCAGGCTCAGCACGGCGAGGGCGCTGCCCAGCGGCAGCCCCGGCGGCGTCCACCGGAGGGTGAGCCGCCCGCTGTCGACGTCCGCCGGCAGGTCCACCACGAGCAGCCCCGCCGGCCCCTGGCGGGTGGTCAGCTCCCGGCCGTCCAGCTCGGCGCGGTAGCCGGGCCAGGCCAGCCGGGCGAACGCCAGCGCACCGGCCTGCCCGCGCGGCTTGGTGAACCGCACCGACTCGTCCCGGTCGTCCGGCGCGACGTCCTCGCTCACCCGCACGCCGGCCGTGGCGTGCGAGAGCCGTCCACCGGGCCACGGCAGCGGCTGCTCGCGGCTCAGCACGGTCTCCTGGGCGGACCGGAACGAGACCCGCCAGCCGGGCGGCGGCTGGACGTCCGGCCGGATGGCGTTCTCCACGACGACGCTCTCCACCCGGATCAGGTCGACCAGCGCCCGGCCGTCCAGGGTGGTCGGCGCGAAGATCCGGTCGAAACTGCCCGCGCACGTGCCGCCGTGGTAGACCATGCACACCGCCGCCGAGAAGTCGCGGAACGACATGCCGGTGTACGAGCCGACCGACGACAGCCCGGCGACCAGGCCCACGTTGCCCGGCAGCGCGGTGCCCACCGGGAACGTCGTGCCCTTGTGCGGCGGCGTCTGCGCCTTCAGCTCGGGGATCGACCTGGAGTAGTGGTGCACCGCGACGTCCCCGTTGAACGGGAACCACGACGTCTGCGCGAACAACCCGGCCGCCACACCGACGACCAGCACGCCGTACATGCCGACCGCCCGGCCGCGCCGGGCCAGCCACAGCACCAGCGACGTGCCCACCGCCGACAGCGCGAGGGCGATCAGGTGATGCCGCCACTGCCACGACCCGGCCGCGAACGCCAGGTAGGCGGGCAGCAGCAGCGCGACGGCGGTGAACGCCAGCCGCTGCCGCACGTGGTCCATCCGGGGTCCACCGGTCAGCAGCACCGCGAACAGCACGCCGAACGCCAGGTAGACGACCTCCAGGTGCCGCAGGGGGAACCGGAACATCCACAGGTTCGACGGCCCCAGGGCCAGCAGCAGGTACAGCGCCGCCACCACGAACGCACCGGTCAGCGGACGCCACCGCGCCCGGATCCGCCCCCAGTGCAGCCATGGCAGCAACGGCACGACGAACCACGCGAAGAACACGCTGGGCGTCAACATGCGGATGCTGTGCCCGAAGCCCTTGATCATCGGCTGGTGGCTGATCACGCTCATGTTCAGCAGCTCGGACAGCCGGGGCATGAGCACGCCGTCGCTGGCGAACCCCTGGCCCGCCCGCACGGTCACCGCCGAACTGCCCAGCAGCGGCAGGTACACCAGTGGTACCAGCAGCGCGACCAGCCCGCCCACCACGAACAGCCGCACCAGCGCGCCGCGGTCCCGCTTCAGCCACGACTCGACCAGCAGCGCCGTCATCACCACGCACACGCCCAGCAGGCCGTACGGGTTGCCGGTGGTCACCGCGAGCGCGCCGAACAGGAACGCCCACAGCGGGCTGCCCGCGCCGCGCGCCGCCCGGCGCGCCGCCCACCAGGTGAACGGCAGCCAGGTGAACGCCATCAGCCCGGCCGCCCACGTCGCGGCGTCGTAGTACAGGGTGAACCCGCTGAACGGCAGCGCGATCGCGATCGCCGCGGCCGGGCCGCGCCCCGCGCCGTACTCCCGGCACAGCAGGTACGCGCCCAGCGCCAGCAGCGCGAGGAACTCGCTCTTGACCACCACCGCGGCCACCGCGAGGTCGTCGAACTGCGAGACCAGCACGTAGTTCGCCAGGTTCACCGGGTTCCAGATGCCGAACAGCGCCTCGGCGGCGATGTTGCCGCCCATCCAGCTGTCCAGGTCCAGCAGCGGCGGCCAGTCGCCGTCCAGCAGCCGATCGCCCAGGTGGTGCCAGGTGGGCAGGAACTGCACCGCGCTGTCGTCCCACACGTAGAACAGCCGGTTGCGCAGGAACGGGATCTGCGCGATCAGCACCACGGCGGCACAAACTCCGAGCGCGACCAGCGGACCCCGGGCCGGTCGGCGGACCAGCGTCGTCACGACGTCCGTTCCTCTTCCTTGACCAGTGGCGCGGCCGGTTCCTGGCGCCCCAGGAGCACCAGCTGCGCGACGATGAACGTGAACGGGATGGCCACCGCCGACGCGAGCAGCGGCGCGATCCCCTGATCCACCCGCAGCCACGTGACCAGCACGTACAACCCCGTGGTGGTGACCACGAAGTTCGTCACGTTGGACAGCGGGAACAGCAGGAACGTCCGCAGCGAGGGCTTCGTGCGGAACGTGAAGTAGCAGTTGAGGAAGTACGAGCCGACCATGGCCAGCAGGAAGGCGGCGACGTGCGCCGCCAGGTACGGGACGATCTGGCGCAGCAGCAGGTACAGGCCGTAGTAGACGCCCGTGTTGAGCACGCCGACGAGTCCGAACCGGACGATCCGCCCGAGCTTCCCGGTCACCGCGTGGTCCGCTCCGTGAACGGCCCGATCACGACCTTGCCCATGGCCTCGGCCGCGTGCTCGGCCACCTCGGGGCCCAGCGGCAGCGTGACCGGTGTGTGCCCGGCGCCCGCCGACTCCTTGACCAGGAAGTGCGGCCGGCGCTTCGTTTCGAAGTAGATGCGGCCGACGTACTCGCCGATCACGCCCAGGAACAGCAGTTGCAGGCCGCCCAGCACGAGGACACCGCACATCAGGGTGACGTAGCCGGGCACGTCCACGCCGTGCCGCACGGCGTGGGCCAGCACCCAGATCGCATAGCCGAACGCCACCGCCGTGACCAGCGCGCCCAGGTAGATCGCCACGCGCAGCGGCTTGGAGTTGAACGACACCACGCCGTCGATGCCGTAGTTGAACAGCTTGCGGAACGTCCAGCTGCTGCGGCCGTTCTGCCGCAGCACGTTGTCGTAGTCGATGACGGCGGTGTCGAAGCCGATCCAGGAGAACAGCCCCTTCGAGAACCGGTTGTACTCGCCCAGCGACAGCAGCGCCTGCACCGCGCGCTTGCTGAGCACCCGGAAGTCGCCGACGCCGTTCTGCAGCTCGACGTCGATCACCTTGTTGATCAGCTTGTAGTAGAGCGTCGAGACGAGCTTGCGCACCGGCGACTCACCGCGCCGGGAGCGCCGGGCGATCACCTGGTCGTAGCCCGCGCCGATGAGGCCGACCATCCGCTCCAGCAGCTCCGGCGGGTGCTGGAGGTCGGCGTCCATGATGGCCACCAGGTCACCGGTGGCGTGGCCGAGCCCGGCCAGCATGGCGGCTTCCTTGCCGAAGTTCCGGCTCAGCGCGAGGTACTTGAACCGCTGGTCGCGTTGGGCGAGCAGGCGCAGCAGCGGGAGCGTGCCGTCCGTGCTGCCGTCGTCCACCAGCAGGACCTCGTAGTCCTCGCCGAGCGCCGGGAGCGTGCGCGTCAGCGCCGCGTAGAGATCTTCCAGCCCGGCTTCCTCGTTGAAGCACGGGACCACCACCGAGATGCGCACAAGTCCCCTCGAAACCCCTCAAGACCCCATCCGTGTCGATCCGACCGTCGACACGGACCCCACCCTGTTACCGACGCCGCACAGCCCTCGTCCGTTGCTCGGCGTCATTCTCGTCACCGGTTCCGCGCTGTCGCCTTTCTGTCGGTAGCCTGTCCGCCGCAGCAGGGGTGGAATGCGATGGGGGCACTCGGGTTATGACACGTACAAGGCCGTTCGCACTGCTCGTGGCAATGGTGCCGGCGGTGCTCGTGGCCTGCGGCGACCCTACCGCACCCCCTGCGGCGATCGACGAGGTCGCACACCTTCAGGTGGTGGCGCACCACGACGACGATCTGCTTTTCATGAACCCCGACGTGCGCGACGCGGTGCGCGCGGGCAATCGGCTGATGACGGTGTTCCTGACCGCCGGCGAAGCCGAGGAGCCGGACGCGAACGGCTACTCCGCGTCACGCCAGGCCGGAGCCCGCGCGGCCTACGCGAACATGGCGGGCGTCCCGGACGAGTGGGAGGGCGCGACGCTGCCCCTGGCCGACGGCCGCACGGCCGAGCGGTACGCGCTGAAGGCGCGGCCACGGGTGTCACTCGTCTTCCTCAACCTGCCGGAGGACGCCGACGCGCGGGCGAACGGCGGGCGGGGCGCGCTGCGCAGGCTGTGGGAGGACCGGCGCGGCTGGTACGCGGTGGACTCCCTGCTGCCGACCGGCGGCCAGGTCACCACCCCTTCCCGGTACACCGGCAACGGCCTGATCCGCGTGCTGGCCAGGCTGATGGCCGAGTTCCGGCCCACCGTGCTGCGCACCCAGGACAGCGACCCGGACCCGGACTACCCGTTCTGGCAGCCCTGGCACGACCACCCCGACCACGTGATGAGCGCGCGTTTCGCCGAAGCCGCCGCCCGCGTCTACCGCCGGTCGCCGGGCCGCCCGAGCCTGACCCAGCTCGGCTACCGCGACTACAACATCGAGTCCGCCCCGGTGAACCTGAGCCCGGAGCAGCAGAACGACAAGATCGGCCACTTCGCCGTCTACCAGCGCCACGACAAGCTGGCCAACGGCCCCACCGCCTACGACCGCTGGCCGCGCCGCATGTACTACCGCTGGGACCGCGGCACCTCGTGGGTGGGTCGTGGGCCGGACGGGGGGCTGCACGCGTTCGCCGTGCAGGGTCGGCAGGTCGTGGGCTGGCGGCAGACCGGGGACCGTTGGGAGGGCACCGGTCCGGACCGCCCCGACGGGCCGTTGGCCGCGGGGCTGGCGGTGGGTGCGGGTCGGGGCGGCCTGACCGTGTGCGGGCGGCGGCTGGACAACCGGGAACTCACCTGCCGCGACGACCGGGGGTGGACCGGTCTGGGCAGCCCCGATCCGGGCGACAACCGGGTCGGCACGCCGGCGGTGGCCCCGTACCGGGACGGGCGGCTGGCCGTGTTCGTCCGGGACGGCCGGGGCGGGGTCAGCCGGGTCGAGCAGGACGGCGACGGTCGGTGGGGTGCCTGGACGAGGCTGGGCGGCGCGGACGTGCAGGACGGGCTGAGCGCCGTGCCGGGTGCCGACGGGGCACCGGAGGTCTTCGGGTGGACGACGAAGGCGGTCGTCCACTGGGCAGGCGACTGGCAGCCCTCGTTCCCGGCCGTGCCACCCGGCGGTCCGCCGGTCGCGGTCGGAGGACCGGCCGGGACGACCGTCGTCGTGCCGGTGGCGGACACCGGCGAGCTCGCCCGCGTAACCCGATCGGGTGGCACGTGGTCGGGCCCGGTGCGGGGGCCCGGTCCGGGTGGGCCCGGGGCGTTGGCGGCGGTGTCCGCGTTCGGGCAGCCGGTCGTGGTCGGTCGTGGCGCGGATGGCGGCGTGACGACGGACACGACGGGGTCGTGGACGGCGGTCGGCGGCCGGCCGCTGGACTACCCGGCGGCGGCCGTGGACGGCGAGGATCGGCTGGTGGCGCTGTACATCGGCCCGGACGGCGGCCTGCACACCGCGACCCGAACCGGACTCGGTGGCTCGTTCACGCCCTGGCAACCGGCCGGCTGAGAACGGTCCGGGTCGTCACTCGATCGAAGTGACCACCGCTCGCCGGGAGGCGGGACGACGCTCACACCCCTACCCTTCCCCTGCCGATCCCCGGATTGATCACACGATCGGAAACATGGAAAGGGAAGTGGTACTCACATGGGCAAGGTCCGACGGTCGGTGGCTGTTCTCGCCTCGATCATCGCGATTTCGAGTTCGACGGTGGTCGGCAGTGGGGCGGCGCAACCGGGTGTTACCGGTGGTGCGCGAAGAATCGCCAACGGATCACCGTCCGCGCGGCTGTATTCGTTCATGGGTTCTTTGCAGTACTCCGCCGACGGATCGCACAGTTGTGGCGCCAGTCTGATCAGCCCGCACTGGATGGTCACGGCGGCGCACTGCGTAGAGGTCGACCAGCCCGCGCAACTGCAGGTGCGGGTCGGCAGCCAGGACCGCACGATCGGTGGAAGCGTGGTCGACGTCGGCCAGATCGTCGTCCACCCCGGGTACCACGACGTCTCCGAAGGGCACGACATCGCGTTGTTGCAGCTGGTCGGGTCTGCTCCGCAGCAGCCGATCCGCATCGCGACCGACGAGGAAGCGGCCGAGTCCCGGAAGCTGACGCGGATCCTCGGTTGGGGCTCCACCTGCCCGGACCGCGGCGAGCTCGCCACCTGCGGGTTCCCGGTCACCCTGCAATGGCTCAACACCTCGGTCCTGGACGCCGAAGACTGCGGTGGGCGTCAGCGTGCCGGGGAGCTGTGCACCAACAGCCCGAACCGCAACTCGGGCAACTGCCGGGGCGATTCCGGCGGCCCGCAGATCGCCCGGCTGTCCGAGACCCTGGTCGGGCTGTCCAGCCGGAACACCACCGACCGGTGCGGCGCGGGCCCCTCGATCTTCACCGACGTGACCCACTACCGGGACTGGATCGACGAAGTCACCGGTTCGTCGGCCTGATCGGTCGTCAGCCCGCGCCGATGCACACGAACCCCGCTGCGGCGGCGAACGCGGCCGGGTCGGTGGTGGACACCTCCCGCTGCGCGGCGGCCAAGGCCTCGGCCGGGGGCTCGCCGGACGCCAGTCGGCGGTGGACGGCGGTCATCAGCGGTCTCGTCTCCGTGTCGGGGATGGGGACCACCGAGGCGATGACGCGGGCTGCTCCGCGTTCGATGAAGGTCGCGCTGAGGCCGAGCAGTTCGTCACCCGAGCACACGACGGACCGCCCCACGTCGCACGCCGCCAGCAGGACGGTGTCCGGAACCCGCTTCAACCGCTGGACGTCGTGCACGATGAGCCGACCGTCGTGCAGTCGCAGCGCCGAGAACAACGGGTTGTCCGCCGCCAGCACGCCGTGCGCCGCGAGGTGCGCGGTGCCTGCGGTGGCGAGGGCGGTCAGCACCGCGTCGACGGTCGCGGCTTCGTCCAGCAGCGCGGTGGTGCCGTGGATCGACGCGACGGCCGTCGCCTCCTCCCGGGCGCCGGGCAGGCCCGGTCCGCCGGCCACCAGGACGTCGCCGCCGAGCGGGGGACGGGTCGCGGCCTCGTGCCACAGGGCGGCGGACGGCGACACCGCGACCGGTCGGCCCGCGCAGGACGGCAGGATCGACCACGGCAGGCTGTGCAGGACCCCCGTCGGCACGACCACCAGCGGGCGGTCGCCCACGTCGGTCGGGGCCAGCAGCAGTCGGTCGAGTCGGCTCGCCGTGCCGCGCAGCAGGGTTTCGGCGGGCTTGGCGTTGCCGGGCCGGGTGAGGCGGCGCAGCGCGAACGGCACCCGGTCGAGCAGGTCGGCCACCTCGGAGGCCGGGCCGAGGGTGTGCAGGCGCAGCCGGCCGTCCACCAGCGACAGCGCCAGCAGGGAGTCGCCGACCTGGAGGTACTCGACGAGTGCGCGGTCGCCCAGGACTTCCGCGAGGTCACGGGGTGACGCCTGGCGGGTGGGTGAGGTCGGGTCCGCGCGCAGCAGGCGGCTCCGGTCGCGGATCCGGCGTTCCAGGTCGACCTGTCGACTCGCCAGGCGGGTGCCGCCCGGGGTTCGTTCGAGTTCCGCGGTGACCGCGCGCAGGCGGGGGAGCAGCTCCGCCAGTTCGGGGTCGTCGGGTGGCCGCACGGGGCGGTGCAGGAAGCGGCTCGCGCGGCCGCGTTCCGCCCACTCGAACACGGCGGCCGGCCGTCCTCCCGCCAGGGCCACCCGCAAGCCCAGGTCGGCCAGGTCGGCGCGGTGGGTCGCGGAGTGGGCGCGGAGGTCGCTCGCGCCCAGGGCGGCGTGGTGCTCGTCCAGCACGCGCAGGCCGGTCCGGGCCGCGTGGGACGCGCCGCGCGGGTTGCCGGCCCGTTCGCGGAGCAGGGCTTCGGCGTACCAGCCGCGGGCGCGCAGGGCGGCCGGCCCCCTGCGGCGCGCCCGCGCGGCCTCGGTGAGGTGAGTCGTCGCGACGGCGCGACGTCCGCGCAGGTCCGCCAGCCGCGCGGCGTCCAGGCGGGCCTGCACGGCGGCCAGCGGACGACCCGCTGCCAGCGTCGCCACCATCGTCTCGGCCCGGCGCACGGTGACCCGCGCGCCCGCACCGAGTTCGGCGCGCAGCACGGCGGACCGCGCGAGCGCGGCCCACTGCGGCCGTCCCTGCCGGGTGAACGCGCGCAGCGCACCGCCGCCGTGTTCGGCCGCCGTCGCCCAGTCGCGTTCCACCAGCGCCGCCTGCGCCAGCAGCAGGAGCATCTCCGGCACCCTGAGCTTGCGGTTCTCCCGGCGGAACGCCTCGGCGGCCCGCTCGGCGGTGTGCCGCGCCTCGGACACCAGACCGACCGACAACAGCAGCTCCGCCCGGTCCTGGAGCACCGGCGCGGTCTGGCCGCCGTGGCGGCCGATGATGTCCTCCGCCCGTTCCAGGCGTTCCAGGGCGGTCGGGACGTCGCCGCGCAGACCCGCCACGAAACCCAGGTTCTCCGCGATGATCCCGACCACGAGGTCGCGGCCCAGTGCGCGGGCCAGCGCGTCGGCCTCGGCCAGGTCGCGTTCGGCCGCGTCGAAGTCGTAGCGCTCGGCCTGCAGGACGCCCCGGTTCATCATCACGCGTTGCAGCGCCAGGCGGTCGTCGCCGCGGCGCAGGACGTGGGCCGCCGTCCGGTAGTCGGCGTAGGCCTCGTCCAGGCGCCCGACGTGGTAGAGGATCACCGCTCGCTGGGCGCGTGCCTTCGCGCCGGCGTGTCCGGTGAGGACGGTCAGCGCGGCGTCGATCTCACGCAGCGCGGAACGGGTGTCACCTCGTTGTGCCAACGCGAAAGCGAGCTTCATACGGCTTTCGGCGGCGAGATCGGACAGTCCGGCCGACGAACCATGGCGCACCGACCGACGCAGGTGGACGATGGCCTCGTCCACCTGCCCGCACTGCTGGAGCGCGTGCCCCCAGGCCTGCTCGGCCAGCGCGGACGCCTCGCGGTCGGCTTCCCGCGCGGCGCGGCGGGCGGCGCGTTCGGCGGCGGGGAGGGAGCGGCCGGGGTCCGTGTCGGCCAGCCGCACCGCCTCGCGTGCCTCGTGGACGGCGGAGTGCGGCGGCATGTGCCCAGCCTGCCCGGTACGCGCACCGCCTGCCAACGCATCAGAGCGGGGGGTTGCGGCATCGGAGTTGGAGCGGAGACCCGACCGAGAGGAACGTCATGACCTTCTACCTGCCCGAAGTGCCGACGACGGCCGTGGCGGACGAGTTGATCGTCGACCTCCGGGAGGTCGGGATCGTGGAGGACGCGCTCGACGCGCTCGGTGTCGAGCACGCCCGCAAGGCGGAGGTGGGGGCGCTCGACCTGGTGCTGTTGCAGCTCTGGTACTCGGCGGAAGCCGGCACCGTGCTCGTCATGGACGTCGACCCGGTGCTGTTCGAGTTGCGCAGGCGGTTGGCCGCGCAGTGCGGCGGCTGGAACCCGGTGCTGGGCAAGAACCGGCACCTCAGCCACCAGTTCGGCGCGTACCCGCAGACCCAGTCCATGGCCGGTGACTTCGACCCGGAGCCGGCCGCCGCGCCCGACCGCCCGGAAGTGGACCCGGACGCCGGCGACGGGGTGCGGATCGGTGTGCTGGACACCGTGCTGTACCGGCATCCCGACCTGGACGGCCACTTCGAGACCTCGCAGAGCGCCGCTGTGTTGGAGGACCACCCGACTGGCCCCATCCCGTGGGAGGACGGCCACGCCACGTTCGTCGCCGGGTTGATCGCCGCCCAGGCCCCGAAGGCCACGATGGTGGTGCGCCAGGTGCTGGACTCCGACGGCCGCGCGACGACGTGGGACACGGTCGTCGGGATGGCGCGGTTCCTGGAGGACGGTGTGGACATCGTCAACTTCGCGATGGGCACCCGCTCGCACGACGGCATCGTCCCCATGGTCGTGCAACGGGCGATCGAACGGCTCAGCCCGCACATGCTGGTCGTGGCGGCGGCCGGCAACCACGGCGCGGTGCCCGGCATCCGGCACGGGATCACCCGCACCTCGCCGACGTGGCCTGCCGCGCTGCCGGGGGTGGTCGCGGTCGGTGCGACCACGGCCGACGGGAACCCCGCCCCCTACAGCCCCGACCTGCCCTGGGTGGGGTGTGCCGCAGTCGGTGACCGCGTCGTGAGCACCTACCTGAAGGGGAAGGTGCTGCTGCGGTCGAACGACGTGGTGGAGTTCGACGGCTACGCGACGTGGAAGGGCACCTCGTTCGCCACCGCGACGGTGAGCGGGGCCATCGCGGCGCGGACCGTACCCGGCGAGGTGGCGCCCGCCGAGGCGTTGCGGCGGTTGCGGGCGGAGGGGACCGTGGTGCGGGGGCTCGGCTGACCTCCCGACGCGCCAGGACGAGCCCGCCGACCGAACACGTCGAGTTCCCCGCACGACCCCGGATCGGGGGGAAGCGCCATCGGCGCGTCCCCCCGATCGCAGCCCCTACGATGGTCCGGTGACGACTCGATCGAGGCCCGCCCGATGAGCAACGCCGAGAGCAACCCCACGGAAGTGGTGTGCGTCGCCACGTCGGGCCGGGAGTCCGAGGTCGAGGTCCTGGAGCCGCGCAAGGTGCCGCTCGGCGGGCCCCGCGCGATGACCGTGCGGCGCACCCTGCCGCAGCGGGCCAGGTCGATGATCGGCGCCTGGTGCTTCGCCGACCATTACGGTCCCGACGACGTGTCGGCGAGCGGTGGCATGGACGTCGCACCGCACCCCCACACCGGCCTCCAGACCGCGAGCTGGCTGTTCAGCGGCGAGATCGAACACCGCGACAGCCTCGGCGTGCACGCGGTCGTGCGACCGGGCGAGCTGAACCTGATGACCGGCGGCCACGGCATCTGCCACTCCGAAGTCTCCCGCTCGGAAACCACCGTCCTGCACGGCGTGCAGCTGTGGATCGCCCTCCCCGACGCCCACCGCGACACCGCGCGCGACTTCCGGCACCACGTGCCGGCACCGATCGCCCTGGAAGGTGCGAGGGCCCGCGTCTTCCTCGGCACCCTCGCCGGCGACACGTCCCCGGTGCCGACCTTCACGCCGCTGCTGGGCGCTGAACTCGTGCTGGACCCGGGCGCACGACTGGCCCTCGACGTCGACCCGTCGTTCGAACACGGCGTCCTGGTCGACCAGGGCCGGGTGGAGCTCGCCGGCACCGGCTTGGCGCGCGCCGCACTCGGCTACGTCGGCCCCGGCCCCGGCACCCTGCACGTGGCGAACCCGGGCAGCACCCCGGCCCGCGTGATGCTCCTCGGCGGCGAGCCGTTCGGCGAGGAGATCGTCATGTGGTGGAACTTCGTCGGCCGGGACCACGACGAGATCGCCCGGTTCCGCGACGAGTGGCAGGCGGAGTCCGACCGCTTCGGAGCGGTGGAGGGCTACCACGGCGGACGCCTGCCGGCCCCGCCACTGCCGATGGGCCGCCTCCGCCCGCGTGCCAACCCGCCGGTCGAACGCTGACGCACCGGCTGCTGTGTCCGACCGGTCTGCGCTGCCGCCGGCGACCAGTTGTGCAACGAGCCATTTCCGTCACCGTCACCCCTCGACCGCCGGGTGGGTCGAGAACGAGACGACTCCCCGGATGGCGGTGTCATCACCGCCTATATGGTTCGGACATGAGCCAGCCGATTCCGTTCGCCGACACCAACTTCAAGCTCGCCGTCGTCCAGGAGCTGATGTACAACCAGGACCTCCTGCCGAGGTTCGACCTGCGCGAGTACGCCGCCGAGCAGGGCTTCACCTACGACGGCGGGAGCGTCGAGGCGGTGCCCGAGGCGCTGGCCTACTTCGAGGCGCTCGAGGTCCCCGTCGAGCTCGCGGAGAAGATCACCGAGATCGAGATGGACGGCGGCAACGAGATCTACCTGGAGATCGCGCCGAACTGGGACGGCGAGGACGGGCTGTTCGACGTCGACGAGTTCGCCGACCTGCGGCACTTTCCCAACCTGAAGTCGATGACACTGTTCTACACGGGCAACGAGGAGGCGCTGGAGACGCTGCGTGCCCGCGGGATCGAAGCAGACTGGCTCTGAACCGGCCGCTCCACCGTGGGGCCAGGGCAGGCGAAAGGCGTGCCGGCATCGCGTTCGTGGCGATGACCATCCTCACCGACCATGCTCACCGGATCGCACCGGCCCCGTTCACGCTCACGGCACGGCCCGGCCCGGGACTGAAGTCGCTCACGGCCCCGACGCGGGGCCGAAGGTGGTCAGGAACCTGTCCCGGAACGCGTCCATCCGCCACACCGGGGCCTGTGGCCCGGGTTTGAGGCCTTCGTCCCACCGCCACCCGGAGATCCGGTCGACCACGGCGGCGTCACGGGCCACGATGGTGATCGGCACGTCGCGGCTCGCGTCGCCCCCGGTGACGACCTGCGCGGGCTGGTGGTCGCCGAGGAACAGCAGCACGAGGTCGTCGTCGCCGTAGTTCTCCACGTAGGACACCAGGGTGCTCAGCGAGTACTCGACGGACCGGCGGTAGTCGGTGCGCACCTGCGCCGGGTCGCGGCTGAAGATCGCCTCCGGGGCGGCGTCGCCGGAGGGCATGCCGCCGAACACCGAGCCGTCGCCGACGTCCTGCCAGTCGACGAGCTTCGGGATGGGCGCCCACGGCGCGTGGCTGGTGACCAGCGGGATGGTGGCCATCACGGGCGTCGCCGAGGCGCTCTCGGTCCGTTCGAACGCGGCCAGCGTGTACTGGTCGGGTGTGGTCGCGTAGCCGAAGCGCGGTCCCCGGTAGCCGAGGTCGGCGGCCGGGTAGACGTGCTGGTAGTCGAAGAACCCGCCTTCCGGCCACGCCCGCGTGACGCCGGGCATCACGCCGACCGTCCGCCAGTCCGCGCGCCGGAACGCGCCGTTGAGGGTGAGCCGGTCGCTGCTCACCAGGTTGCGGTAGCGCTGCTGGTTGTCGATCCACAGGCCGGACAACAGGGTGGCGTGCGCCAACCAGCTGCCGCCGCCCGCCGTCGGCGAGGTGAGGAACGCGCTGCGGGACGAGAAGCCGGCGTCCCGGAGGCGGCGCGCGCCGTCGTCGAGCACCTGCGCGACCGCCGGTCCCATGCCGGGGTCCTCCACCGCGACCCGTCCGTAGCTCTCGACGAACACGACGACGACGTTCTTGCCCCGCAACGCGGTCAGCAGTCGGTCGCCGGGAGTGTCGCGGAACGCGTCCACGGCCGACTCGGCGGCGAACGCCTCCTGGTCGTGCAGCCCGGCGTCGACCTGCCTGGCGTGTTCGTAGACGAACATCGCCGCGCTGTTCGACGCCACCGGCACACCGGGCACGGCCAGCGTGATCCACGCGACCGCGAGCACCACGACGGCCCGCGTCGACACCAGCCGGTGCCGGGACACCAGTCGGGCCAGCCGCACCACCGCCATCGTCACCAGCACCACCAGGACGAGCGCCAGCAGCACGGCACCGACCACCGCGCCGAGCGCGCCCGCACCGCCCGCCGTCACCTCCACGAACTCCACCGCCGGGCCGAACAGCGGCCAGTCCAGCACCAGGTCGAACGGCCGGAACAGCACCAGGTCGAACCCGATGTCCAGCAGCTTCACCACGGCCACCAGCCCGAGGAACGCCCCGCCGGCCACCACCGCGACCCACCGCGCCCGACCGGGCAGCACGAGCACCAGGACGACACCCAGCAGACCCTCCACCGGGAGGCGCAGGAACGCGCCGACCGTGAAGCGGTCCAGGTCGTTCGGCGCCACGAGTACCACCAAGACCAGCAGCGCGGCCAGCCCGGTCAGCACGCGGGCGGCGATCCGACGCCACGGCACGCGGTCCGCCGTCATCTACACCCTCCCCCGGTCGTCGATGGTGGAACGTGCGGTCGGGGCAAATGGTTCAACGGTGGGTACGGTGGGCCCGTGACCCGCCCGCATGTTCTGCTGAGCGTCGCCGTCAGCTTGGACGGCTACATCGACGACCGGAGCGACGAGCGGTTCCCGCTGTCGAACGCCGAGGACTTCGACCACGTGGACCGCCTGCGCGCGGAGTCCGGTGCGATCCTGGTCGGCGCGCAGACCGTGCGCCGGGACAACCCGCGCCTGCTGGTCAACAGCGCCGAACGCCGGGCCGCACGGGTCGCGGCCGGCCGCCCCGAGTACCCGCTGAAGGTGACCGTCACCCACTCCGGCGCGCTGTCGCCCGATCTCCGGTTCTGGCACCACGGCGGCGAGAAGCTCGTCTACACCACGGATGCCGGCGGCTGCCTGGTGTCGGAGAAGCTGGCCGGCCTGGCCGACGTGGTCTCGCTCGGCGCGTCGATCGACTTCGCCACCCTGCTGGACGACCTGGGTCACCGGGGCGTGGACCGGCTGATGGTGGAGGGCGGCGGGCGCACCCACACGGCGTTCCTGGCGGCGGGCCTGGCCGACGAGATCCGGGTGGCGGTCGCCCCGATGCTGATCGGCCAGGCGACCGCGCCGCGGTTCGTGCTGCCCGCCGAGTTCCCCGGCGGACCGGCCCGCCGCTTCCACTTGGCGGACGTCGCCGCGTTGGGCGACGTCGCGGTGCTGCGCTACTTCCCGAAGCGGTCCGGCGCGACCTGAGCGAGCAGCGCCACGACGGTGTCCCTCCGGAACCACGCGATCACCGCCGCCGCCACCGACAGCAGCGCGGGCAGGAGCGCGTCCCCGTTCGCCGACGGGAAGACTTCGGTGTCGACCGCGCCCGGTGTTGCCGAGACGCGCGGCACCCGCCTGGTCAGACACGGGAGTACTCCTTCGCCGGTACGGCCGCGGTGGCCACTGGAACCCTGTTCCGCCGGAGCCGCAGCACGTCGCGGCCGAACGACCACGCCAGTGCGGCCAGCGCCAGTCCGACGAGGACGGCAGCGAAGGGCACGATCCCGGACGCGGCGGCGACCAGCACGACGCCCTGCACGGCCGCCACCGCCTTGCGGGCGAAGCTCGGCGGAAGCTCCCCGCACAGCCACGGCGCGACCCACGACGCCGCGACGAAGACATAGCGCATCGCGCCGATGGCGAGCACCCAAGGCCCGAACGCGAACGCGACCTGGACGCTGAGCACCAGGATGAGGAACGCGTCGACCTCCATGTCGAAGCGCGCGCCCAACGGCGACGCGGTGCCGGTGCGCCGGGCTACCCGTCCGTCCACGAAGTCCAGTGCCAGCGCCACGGACGCGAACACCACCAGGACGGTCGTCCCGCCCCCGTCGACCACGAGCGCCGTCACGCCACCCACCAGCACGCCCCTGGCCAGCGTCACGCGGTCGGCAGGACCGGGGGACCGCACGCCGGACCGCAGCATCGCCGCGCCCAGCAGCGCCCACGTCCCCGACCCGTGCGCCAGGCCGACGATCCAGCCCGGCGGACCGAGCCCCACCGTGGCTCCGAGCAGGCCCAGCAGGAGGAGTTGACCGCCCATCCACGCCACCTGTTCGGGGACGGCCGGCGCGGTGTTGTGCGGAAGTGTGATCATCATGCCCTTCATGACCGCGTTTTCGGAGGTTGCCGGATGACACGCGCCGCGCGGGCCCTTTGGTTCACTTCATCGGGGAAGAGTGAGATTCGTTCCGAACCGGTATCCGGTCCGGCGCCCGGCGAGGTCCTGGTGCGCACGCTCTGGTCCGGCGTCAGCCGGGGCACCGAGACCCTGGTGGGCCAGGGGGGAGTGCCGGAGAGCCAGTACCAGGCGATGCGTGCGCCGTTCCAGCGCGGGGACTTCCCGTTCCCGGTGAAGTACGGGTACCTGAGTGTCGGGGTCGTCGAAGAGGGACCGCCCGCACTGCTCGGCCGGCCCGTGTTCTGCCTCTATCCACACCAGACGCACTACGTCGTGCCCGAGGACGCCGTCACGCCCGTGCCGGACGCGGTGCCGCCGGAACGGGCCGTGCTCGCCGGGACCGTGGAGACGGCGGTGAACGCCCTGTGGGACGCCAAACCGCTCGTCGGCGACCGGATCGCGGTGGTCGGCGGCGGCATGGTCGGGTGCTCGGTGGCCGCCGTGCTGGCCCGGTTCCCCGGCGCGCGGGTGCAGCTGGTCGACGCCGACCCGGCCCGGTCGACGGTCGCCGACGCGCTGGGCGTGGGCTTCGCCTCGCCCGAGGACGCCGCGGACGGCCTGGACCTGGTCGTGCACGCCAGCGCCACCGACGCCGGGCTGGAGACGTCCCTGCGGCTGCTCAGGCCGGAAGGCACGGTGGTCGAGCTGAGCTGGTACGGCTCACGGCGGGTCGGCCTGCCGCTGGGGGAGTTCTTCCACTCCCGCCGGCTCACCGTCCGCAGCAGCCAGGTCGGCACCGTGGCCCGCCCCGACCGCAGCTACGCCGAGCGGATGGCGTTGGCGCTCGACCTGCTCTCCGATCCCCGGTTCGACGCCCTGATCACCGGCGACAGCGACTTCGACGACCTGCCGGACGTGCTGCCGAAACTGGCCGGCGGCGAGATCCCGGCCCTGTGCCACCGGGTTGGCTACGGTCGTGCGCATGACCGGTGACCTGTTCCCGCGCACCACGACCGCCGACGTGCGACACGCCGCGGCGGACGTCGCGGTGCTGCCGATCGGCAGCCTGGAGCAGCACGGCCCCTACCTGCCGCTGGTGACCGACACCGTCATCGCGTGCGCCATCGCACGGGAGATCGCCGCCGCGTACCCGGTGCAACTGCTGCCACCGATCACGATCTCGTGCTCGCACGAGCACGCCGCGTGGCCGGGCACGGTGAGCATCTCGGCGCGGACGCTGTACGCGGTCGTCACGGACGTGGCCGAGTCGCTGCGCCGGTCCGGCGTGACCAGGTTGGTCCTGGTCAACGCGCACGGCGGGAACTACGTGCTGGCGAACGTGGTGCAGGAGTCCGCAGGCCTGGCGCTGTTCCCCGGCCGCGCCGACTGGCACGCGGCCCGTGCCGCCGCCGGGCTGGAGACGTCCTCGGGCAGCGACATGCACGCCGGCGAGCTGGAGACGTCCGTCCTCCTGCACGTCGATCCCGAGCTGGTCGGCCCCGGCTACGAGACGGGCGACCACCTGGCCGATGACCGTCGGCACCTGCTGACCACGGGCCTGGCGCGGTACTCCGAGTCGGGTGTGGTCGGGAGACCGTCGCTCGCCTCAGCGCGCAAGGGCGAGGACCTGCTCAGGTCGCTCACCGGGTCGTTCGGGCAGTACCTCGCGGTGCTCTGACCCGCGGAACAGCACCAGCACACCGGGTAGCGCGGCGACCAGCGCGAGCACCCCGTAGACGACGGCGGTGGTGAGCCCCTGCGCCGCACCCAGCCCGGCCGCGCCGAACGCCACCGCCAGGAACGCCTCCCTCGGCCCGAACCCGCCCACGTTGACCGGGATCGCCATCACCAGCAGGGCGAGCACGACCAGCGGCACCAGTCGCCCGAGCGACGCCGTGGAGCCCGCGACCCGTGCCGCGACCACGAACAGGGCGATGTGCCCGACGACGGTCGCGGCGGACAGCACGGCCACCCTCGGCAGGGCGCGCCGGGACAGCAGCGCCTTCCGCGCGTCCGCCCAGGCCCGGGACAGCGCCCGGCGCACCTTCCCGGAGCGCCCGGCGACCACGGCGGTACCCGCGACCAGCAGCGCCATCACGAGGATCGTGCCGCGGCTCGGCAGGAGGCCGATCGCGACCGGCTGCGTGCACAGCACCACGAGACCGATCCCGGCCAGCACCACCTGCCCGGCGAACCGTTCGAACACCACCGCCCGCACCCCGCGCCCGACGTCACCGGACCGACGACCGTGACTGACCGCCCGGTGCACGTCGCCGAGCACCCCGGCGGGCAGGACGGCGTTGAGCAGCAGCCCCCGGTAGTAGTCCGGGACGGCCGCGCCCAGGGTCAGCGGGAGCCCCAGCCCGCGCGCCACCACGCACCACCGCCACGCGCTGAGGACCGTGGTCACCAGCCCGATGCCGAGCGCCGCGAGCACCGACCAGGGGCTGATCGCGCGCAACCCGTCCACGAAAGCGTCGGTGCCCAGCCGCCGGCCCAGCACCACCAGGATCCCGACCGCCGCCACCAGCCGCAGCCACGGCCACAGCCGCGTCACACTGTCACCGTCCGCAGCCACGGCCGCGTCACACCGTCACCGTCCGGTCCCGCACGACGGCCGCAGATCGCGTCACGACGGCACCGCCAGCAGATCGGTGTGGTGCACGACGACGTGCGGCCCGTCGGACAGCCTGCGCTCCAGGTAGGCCGCAGCCTCCCCGGCCAGGCCCGGCTCCTGCTCGACGGCCGCGCCGACCCACCCGCGCAGCCATTCCGCCGTCAGCGCGGCCTGCCCCGGGCCGAGCCGCCACGGGCTCGGGAGGGTCTCCACCCGTGCCCCGAGCGCGGTGAACGCCTCTTCGGCGGCGGCTGCGGCGTCCGGCCCGAGCAGCGGGCGGCCGTGCTCGACGCGCCGCTGGTGGGCGTTGAACGCCTGCTGCCACCGGGTGTCGAGCGGTTCGGCCGGGTCGAACTCGACCCGGCCGGCGACTGAGAGCGTGAACAGTGCGGGCACACCCGCTCCTACGCAGGCCGCCGCCAACCCGTTCACCTCGTCACGGGTGAGCAGGTCCAGCAACGCCGACGCGGTCACCAGCGACGTGCCCGCGAGGTCGGCGGCGCTCAGCGCGGCGAGGTCGCCCTCCCGCGTCTCCACCGTCACGTCCGGCCCGCCCACGGTCGCCGCCGCCACGTCGAGCAGGCGCGGGTCGCGGTCGTGCAGCACCCAGTGCTGCGGACCGCCCAGCCGCCCGGAGAGCCATCGTCCCATCGATCCCGTGCCACACCCCAGATCACGGATGACGACCGGGTCCCGGTTCAGCACGAGGTCGCGGACCCGGTCGGCCAGCTCGACGGCACGGGCGCCGGCGTCCGCTCCTTCGCGCAGCGCGAGCCATTCCGGGGCGAAGCCAGAGGAGGTCATGGCCGCAGACTAGCCAGCACCCGGTCCAGGCCCCGGACGGTTTCGTCCCATGTGGACAACTCCGGCCGTCGCCGCGCCGCCGCGTCGCGGAGCCGGCGGCGCCGGTCCTCGGAGTGGAACCACTGCCGAAGGGCGTCGGACAGCGCATCGACGTCGCCGGGCGGCAGGAGCAGCCCACCATCCCCGAGGGCGTCCGGCACGGCGCTCGCCACCACCGGGATCCCGCGCGCCAGGGCTTCGGTCACCACCATCCCGTACGTCTCGGCGCGGGACGGCAGCACGAACAGGTCGGCTGCCGCGTAGGCCCGTTCCAGCGGCTCGCCGTTCAACGGCCCGACGAGTCTCACCCGGTCGCCGAGCCCGTGCCGCGCGATCAGCTCCCGCAGCCGGGTCACGTGGGCCGAAGGCGGAACCGGACCGACGCACACGCAGTGCCACGGCACGTCGGCGACTCGCGCGAGCGCTTCGACCAGCACGTCATGCCCCTTGCGCGGGGTCACCGACGCCACGCAGAGCAAGCCCGACATCCCGTCGGTCCCGGGAGCCGGCGGTGCGGGATCGGTGCCCGGAGCGACGACGTGCACGTGCTTCAGCCCGTGGTGCCGGGTCAGGCGTTTCGCGGCTTCCGGACTCGTCGCGACGACCGCGTCCACCGCACGCAGACAGGCCCGTTCGGCGACATCCAGTTCCGCGGCCACCGCCGGATCCACACCGGTCTCGTCGGCCAACGGCAGGTGGACGAGCACCGCGATCCGCAACCGACCGGTGTGCGGCACCACGACGTCGGGAACGCCACACGCCACCAACCCGTCGATCAGCACCACCGCGCCGTCCTCGAACCCGGCGAGTACCCGGTGCAGCAGGGCGCGCGCCTCAGGGGCCGGACGCGGCCACGACCCGGCGACGGCGACCACGTCCAGCCCTTGGGAAACCCGCCGGTCGTAGACGTTGCCGCCGCTCGGGGCGCCGGGGTCGTGCACGCCGCCGGGAACGACGAAGTACCCGGTCACAGGGACCGTTCGTAGCTCGCCCAGGCCACATGCGACTCGTGCAGGGTGACCTCGATGCCGGCCAGCCCGCGGGCACCTTCGCCGAGTGCTCCTTCGTGGACCCGGTCGACCAGTTGGTCGGCGATGTACTTCGCCAGGAACTCGGTGGACGTGTTGACCCCGGTGAACGCGGGCACCTCGTCCAGGTTGCGGTAGTTCAGGTCGGCGAGCACCGCGTGCAGTTCCCGGGTGGCGAGTCCGATGTCGACGACGATGTCGTCCCCGTCGAGGTCGAGCCGCTTGAACCTGGCGTCCACGACGAACGTTGCTCCGTGCAAGCGTTGTGCCGGACCGAAAACCTCGCCGCGGAAGCTGTGGGCGACCATCACGTGGTCGCGGACTGTGATGCTGAACAGGGTGACCTCCGGCTGGTGAGCGAACTACGGTGCAACTCCCGGTCGAGCGTAGTGACCTCTCGGCCGGGTGTCGGGTGATGAGGGGGCCGGATGTACGAGCAAGCCTTCGGTGAGGACGAGGTCGCCGAGTCGGACCTGGTGACGCGTCGGGGGACGTTCCGCGCCGTCGCCTTCCACGCGGACGGCCACGAGCACATGGCGCTGGTGTTCGGCGTGATCCGGATGCGGGAGGACGTGCTGGTCCGCGTCCACTCGGAATGCATGACGGGCGACATCTTCGGCGCGATGCGGTGCGAGTGCGGCGAGCAGTTGGACGCGGCGCTGGACGCCATCGTCCGGGAGGGCAGCGGCGTCCTGGTGTACCTGCGCGGCCACGAGGGGCGGGGGATCGGTCTGGTCGCGAAGGTGCGCACGCACGTGTTGCAGGACGAGCAGGGGCTGGACACCCTGGACTCCGCGACCACCCTCGGCCTGCCGGTCGACGTGCGCGAGTACGGCCCGGCCGCGCGGGTGCTGCGGCACCTGCTGGTGCGGTCGGTGCGGCTGATGTCGAACAACCCGGACAAGGTCCGGGCGTTGGAGGAGCACGGCATCCCGGTGTCGGTGCGGGTGCCGCTGCTGATGCCCCCGAACCGGCACAACATCGGCTACCTGACGGCCAAGCGCGACCGCCTCGGCCACGACCTGCCGCAGGTGGAGGTGTTCACCGAGCAGCCGCACGCGGCGGACCACCGGTAGGCCCGGCGCCGGTGGGTCGGCCACCGTCAGCACCGACGGCCGACCGGTCGGCCGCCGCCGGCCAGGCCGTCGGTGGGCCTGTTTCCGGTCGACCGGCTGTCGTCCGGTCGGCTGTCGTGCTGTCGTCCGGCAGGCCGCTCGCGGGTCGGCCGCCGTCGGGTCAGCCGCCGACCCGCAGCGGGCACCCGCCGCGGAACCCGACCACCCGGTTGCGGCCGGCGTCCTTCGCCTGGAGGAGCGCGACGTTCGCGCGCTCGACCACGTCGGTCGGGAGCGCGCCGGGTGCCGCCTCCACCACGCCGACCGAGACCGTGACCACCCCGGTCGGCGTGGCGCGGTGCTCGATGCCGAGCCGCTGCACCGCTTCCCGGATCCGTTCGCCGACGTCGACCGCGTCCCGGTACCCGGTGGCGGTCAGCAGCACGGCGAACTCCTCGCCGCCGTACCGGAAGCAGCGGCCCGCGGTCCGGCGGATCGCCTCGCCGACCGCCCGCAGCGCCTCGTGCCCGGCCAGGTAGCGGTAGTGGTTGTTGTAGCTGTGGAACCAGTCGATGTCGACGATCAGCAGGCTGTACCGCTCACCGGCCCGGTGCCGGCGGGCCTGGTCGGCGTCGAACGCCGCCGCGTTCGGCAGGCCGGTGCGCTGGTCGATGGTCGCCGCCTCGGCCAGCGCCTGGTTCTCCAGGTGCAGCTGCTCCAGCCGTTCGGCCAGCCGCTGCGTCTCGTGCTTGCGGGCCAGCACCCAGTCGTCCAGCTCCGGGCGGTAGACCACCGGCCCGGCGGCCGACTTCGCGCGGAACAGCGCCAGGTCCACCTGGCACAGCAGGTCGTCCAGCCGCTGTCCGCCGTGCAGTCGCGCGATGCCGACCGACACCGTCGGCGTGACGAGGACGTCGCCGACCCGGACCGGTGTGCCGATCGCCGCCGCGATCTGCCCGGCCGCTTCGACGGCCGCGTCCTCGGTGGTCCGGTCGAGCAGCACCACGAACTCGTCGCCGCCCGACCGCGCCGTCGAGCCGCGGCCGTCGACCATCGCGTCGAGCCGTGCCGCGACCACCCGCAGCACCTCGTCGCCGACGTCCTGCCCGTGCCGGTTGACGGCCTTGAAGCGGTCCAGGTCCAGGAACAGCAGCACCGGACCGGGCCCCTGCGCCGGCGCGTCCCGGATCGCCTGCTCCAGCCTGCGCAGGATGCCGGTGCGGTTGGCCAGCCCGGTGAGCGGGTCGGTGTCCGGCCGGTGCGACCCGTCGGCCAACGCGGCCCAGCCGGTCACGTCCAGCGCGACCACCGCCACCCCGCCGACCTCGGTGTCGCTGAGGTCCCGGGCGATCAGGTCCACCCGCCGGTCGGCCGGCACCGCGCACGTGCAGCGGGACGCGCCCTGTCGCCCCACCACCGAGCGCAGGAACGCGCCGACCACCGGCGCGTCCTCGGCGGCCACCAGGCCGGTCAGCGGCCCGGACGCGCCGCCTAACAGCCGCTCGGCGGCCGGCGACGCCCAGCGGACGCCGAGGTCCCCGGCGTCGAGCACCAGGACCGCCGCATCACCCATCTCCAGGAGTGCACGCGATAAGCCGTCACCGTCTTGCACGTCGACCCCTCCCCGAACACCACGGTACCGAAACGACCTGTCGCCGACCTGACGTTTCAGTGGCTTTCGGCAAGAGCGCGGCCGATGTAGTGGGCGCTGAGCATGGCGAAGATGTAGGCCTGGAGCACTTGGATCAGCGCTTCCAGCAGGGTGATGCCGATGGCCAGGGCGAAACTGATCAGCGACACCGGCTTGAGCAGCGGTCCGGCCTCCAGCAGCAGGAATTCACCGCCGACCACGAATACCGCCACCAGCAGGTGGCCCGCGAACATCGCCGCGAACACCCGGATCGCCAGGGTGATCGGGTCGAAGAAGAACTTGAGGATGACCTCGGTCGGGATCAGCAGGCCCCACAGCACCGGTTTCGGCACGCCGGGCAGCACGAACTGGTTCTTCAGGTACCCGCGCAGGCCGTGCCGCCGGATGCCCACGAAGTGGTAGGTCGGGTACACCAGCAGGATCGCCAGCGCCGCCGGGAAACCGAAGTGGGCCATGGTCGGGAACTGGATGAACGGGATGATCCCGAAGATGTTGTTCACCAGCGCGAAGGTGAACAGCGACACGATGAACGGCACGTACGGGCGGAAGTCCTGACCGCCGATCTGCTCGCGCGCCATCGAGTTGCGCCCGAAGTCGTAGAGCGACTCGGCGGCGAACTGCAGCCGGCTCGGCACCAGCGCCAATTTCCGGGTCGTGATCCGGAAGAACGTTGCGATGATCACGGTCGACAAGGTGACCAGCAGCATCGGTTTGGTCACCCACCCGAAGATCTCCGGCGGAAAGAGATCCGCTGCGCCGGGTGGTGCGAAGGTGTCGTCGGCCATGGGCGCCCCCCGTCCAAGGTCTTGCCGAAGACGTTACCCGAGCGTTCCTCCCCGCCGCAGGCACCCTCGCCGGGCGGGCACCCCGTCGCGAGGGCCCGCCCGGCACCGGGTCAGTCGGCGACCAGGACGGTGCCGCGGACGACCGGGACCATGTGCAGCGGGATGACGATCAGGTCGCCATGGGCCTGGAGACCGTCCAGCACGGGGATCTCGACCTGGCGTTCGAGGTGTTCCAGCACTTCGAGGTCGGTGCGGTGCAGCAGTTCTGCGAGGTTCACGGGATCACCTGTGGTCGCGGAGGGGCGGATGCCGGGAGTCAAGTGCGGCGGAGGAGACCGGCGTACTGGGCTCCGGTGAGCCCGTACGACCAGCCGGCCGCGTCGACCGGGTCGTCGAACCACGGCGGCACGCCCAGCCCGTACCGGCGTCGGGTGCCGTCCCGCTCAAGGGATCCGTTGACCGCCGGCAGCAGCCGGGTCCGCGCGCCCTGCCACTGGGACAGGTCGTAGAGCTGCAGTTCGCTGCCCGGGTTGCCGGGGTCGGGTGCCCGTGCGAGCAGGCGCAGGCCGGCCCGGTCGAGGTAGGCCTCCCAACCGATGCGCTCGATCGCGCACCGCCGGACCTCGACGTTGGCCTCGGCGTCGATCCGGTCCGCACTCGGGTCGTCGACGACCCATGACGGCACTCGGGTGCCGTGCCAGACGTGCACGGCGCAACCGTCACGGAACTCGACGGCCGGTCCGCTGTCGTGGTGCAGCCGGAGCCCGTCGTCCAGGGGTTCGGTGTGGATCGCGGACGGGCGTTCGGCTATCACGCACACGCCCTCGCGCGGCCACCACCACCCGCAGGACCGCGCGACTGCCGCCCACAGGTCCAGCTGCGCCTCGTCACCCGGCCGGAAGCGCGCGTTCGGCCGGTGCGCGTCGTAGTGCGCGATCCAGTCGGCCTCCTGCTGGCCGTACCAGAGGAGACCGAGGCGTGCGGGCAGGTCTCTGCGGATCAGTCCCGCGACGGACTCGGCGACCGTCCGCCTGAGGACGTCCCGTACCGGCAGGTCGTGGCGGCGTCCGCCGCACCGGTCGGCGAGCCGTTGCTTCAGGTTCGACACCAGGGTGGCGAGTTCGTTCTCCAGCAGCCACGGGCCGCGGTAGGAGACCCTGTCGGCCTGTGGTGGGAGCACTTCGACGGCCGCGTGCGGCGAGTCCACCCAGACGAACCCGGGCGGTGGGCGGTCGAGCAGGCGGTAGAGGCCCGTGATGGCTTCTTCGGCGGCAGGCCGATCGGCAGGATCGGTGCACAACGCGTGGCGCAGCCACTCGGCGCCGGTTTCGGCTGCGCGGATCGTGGCCGCGCGGTCTTCGGCGCGGTCTTCGGCAGTGCGGATCTCGATGAAGTGGTCCGGGTCCGTCAGGACCGGGGAGGTGCGGGCCTTGCGCCCGCGGCGAGCGCTCACAGCGCGAGGGCGTCAACGCCCTTTCGTTCCGACATGGCACGAGCATGGCAGCCACCGGGCGGATCCCGCAACCCGTTCTGCGGCCCCGGAGTCGAGCGCATGGACGCCGAACGCGCGGCACGGGTGGTCGAGGGCTCCATGGGTGGCGGGATCTGGTGGCGCAGCGGCTCGGCATGGCCGATCCGGTGCGGGACAAGGCTTCCCTGTACGGGACGGCGGGCGCGGGCGTGCTCGGCAACGAGTCCCCGCTGTCGGTGTCGATCCGGCGCTTCCTGCCGAACCCGTTCCGGGGCCATCGCAGTGCTGTGCCACCGGCTCCTGTCCTGAGAGGACGTAGGGTGGCCGGGGAACCGTTGTGGAGGGGGGAGCTGGTGGAGATTCGTCGAGGTGGCCCGGCCGATCTGCCCGCGGTCATGGCGATGCTGGACGGTGCGGTGGCGTGGCTGGAAGCGTCCGGGCGCACCGGGCAGTGGGGCAGTCGGCCGTGGTCGGCCGATCCGGAGCGGGCCGGGAAGATCGCGGACCGGGTGCGGGACGACACGGTGTGGATCGCCGAGGTCGACGGCGAACCGGCGGGGACGTTGATCCACTCGCCGGCCGCGCCGGACTACGTGCCGCCCGCCGGCGAACCCGAGCTGTACGTGAGGCTCCTGGTCACCTCCCGCGCTTTCACCGGTCGTGGTGTCGGCGGGGCCTTGCTGGACCACGCCCGCGCGCAGGCGCGTGCACTGGGTGTGGAGCTGGTGCGGGTCGACTGCTACGCGGGCGGCGACGGGCGGCTGGTGCGGTACTACCGGCGCAACGGTTTCACGCCGGTCGGCACGTTCGAAGTGGGGGAGTGGCCGGGGCAGTTGCTGTCCGACCGCGTCGGTTCGACCGCCACCGCCGCGCAGGCGGGCCGCTGATCGGCGATTCCCGTCCGGTCGAAGAAAGACCGACCGAGGTGCACGCCCGGTGGCCGCTGCTCGAGGTGTGGGCGAACCGGGCGCTGCCACTGGAGTGGATGAGCGACGCGCTGTGGCCGGTCCGCCCGCGTCGACGGTGAACGCCCAGTCGATCCCCACGAGGACCGTCCGCCGGTGACGTTCGCGCCCCGGTGGGGCCGGGCGTGCGGCCCCACCGGGCGGGTGTGCGTCAGGCCCGGCCGCGTACGCGGTCGGCCACGATGAGCAGGTAGTGGAAGCTGCCCTCGCGGTACGCGGTCAGGAACGACGACTCGACACCGGTCGCGACCGAGGACCGCTCGCGCAGCTCCCAGTACGGAATGGTGTCCGGGGTCAGGTCGACCACTTCGATCGGCACCAGGTTGTTCGCGGCCATCGCCTTGAAGTATTCGCTGCGCGCGTGGACGCTGCACGTGTACCGTTCGTCGATCTGGCTGACCGCCTTGGAACGCCCGCCGGTCACGTCGTTGTAGCAGCCGGTGATGCAGACGTACCGGCCGCCGTGTTCGAGCAGCCGGGAGAATTCGCCGAACAGGTCGAACAAGTCCACGTACATGGTGGTCTCGTTGGTCCACACACCGCGGAAAGCGCCGCTCTCGAAACCGGTGTCGAGCATGTTCCGGAAGTGGAAGCGCACCTTGTCCGCCACTTCCCACCGCCGGGCATGCTCGTTGGCGAACTCGACCTGCTTCTCCGAGATGGACACGCCGTCCACCCGGCAGCCGAACCGGCGGTTGGCCATGATGCTCGTGCCGCCCCGCCCCGACCCGCCGTCCAGCAGGCGGTCCTCCGGGCCGACCGGGCCGAACCTGTCCAGCAGGAAGTCCGCCTGCGCGGTCTCCAGCCGGTGCAGCTCGGCGATCACCCGCGCGTCACGGGTGTCCTCCGGGCCCTCCAGCACGGACTTGTCGTAAGGGCCAAGGCCGTAGTGGTGGTGGTAGATGCCGTCGACTTCGCCTAGCCGGATGTTCACCGGGTCGCGTTCGGCGTTCCAGTACGCCGCGACGGACCGCTGGTAGTCGGTGCGCAGAACACCGGGTGCGACTGTGGTCATGGGCGAAGGCTCTCCTCGTGGGTGCGCGCGTCCGGTGTTCTCCCGCGAACGGAATGCGTCGACGCACAGAATCACCGGCGAATGCGAATCGGGGGCTGGATCGATTTTTGTGGCGGGTATTATTCGTCGGTGGTGATCGTGGACGACGCTAGCATCGGCTATTTGACCGTGTACAGTCGCCCGAATGGGTTGTCCATCGCCCCGGGTGGACAATTACTCCGGTTGGTGGCGGCGGGCGACACGATTCGGCGAACACCGGTGATTCGGACAGACGGACAGTATTCAGCTGGCCGTGCTCACAGCCAGGGGAACACGGCGACCAGGAACAACTGCACCAGCACGACCCAGTACGCGGTGACGGCCGTGGTCACCAGCACCCGGCTGCGCCACCGCAGGAGCAGGAACGGGAACACGAACGGCAGCAGCCACCGCCCGTGCCGCTGGACCAGCGCGCCGGTGGCCTGCCCGAGCGGCTTGCCGGCGGCGTGTTTCGCGAGCCACTCGCCGATCAGGCCGTAGCACCCGAAGACCAGCGGGAACAGCCACAGGGCCACCACGCGCACCAGGAACGTCTCCGACAGGCTGAACGCCGGGAAGTACAGGACGACCGCCGCGCCCAGCCCGACCGCCGCCGCGATCGCGTACAAGGACTTCATCCCCGCCTGTGGGCCACCGGCCCGGTCCCTCCGGTACGGGTGCGTGCGCGCCAGGTGCTCCTGCAGCCGCACGTGCCGGAACCGGTAGGTGGCACCGACCTGGCGCAGCACCCCGCGCCGGTGGGCGTCGTCCAGGAACCCCAGCACCCGTACCGGCAGGCGGCTGGGCCACCTCGCGAGCGTCGCGACCCGCAGCACGCCCAGCGAGCCCCATGCCGACCTGACCCACAGCGTCAGGCCGATGGCCGGACCGACGAACACCCCGATCCACGGCGCCGTCCCCAGCCACAGCATCGGCCCGGTCGACAGCGTGGCGGTCGCGGCGACCAGGAGCGTGCGGGCCCGGTCCGAGCGCAGGGTGGCGCGCGGTGTCGCGGCCCGGGCGATGTCGGCGGGCACGGTCATCAGCATCACCAGCGACAGCGGCACCGCGACGACGGTCGTGATCGCGAAGCCCGCCATGATGCCGTCGTAGAGCGCGTCGTCGCCGGAGAACACCAGCGTCACGTAGCCGTACACCAGGCCGAACCCGAACCCCGCCGCGACGCTCGCGCCCAGCCCGGTGGCGATCGCCCGCAGGGCGCGGCTCGCCTCTCCGGCGGTCGTGGGCAGCCGCAGCCCGGTGCGGGCGGGCAGACACGCCCGGCCGGCGAGCACCGATCCGACGCCCACCGCGAGGCCGGTGGCCAGTGCGGCGCGGAGCACGATCGGGTCGTCCACGAACAGCTTGTCCACCAGGCCGATGAGCGTGAACAGCAGAGCGATCACGATGACGAACGCCGTCCGGGACGACGCCTGCGGCAGTTCCCACCACGCGATGTCCTGGCGGCCGCGCCGTTCGAGCTGCCACGCCAGGGAACGCAGCCACCGCAGGGCTTTCGCGTCGCCGTCGGGGTAGTGCGCCGGGACGAAGCGCTCCAGCAGGTGGTCCTCGACCGTCGCCCGGCTGCCGAGCCGCCCGGTGAGCAGCGCGGCCGGATCGGCGTTGGTGCGGCTGTAGGCGGATCGGGCGAGCGTGGCCATCAGCGGAGTGGACAGCGCGGCGGCGAGCGGACCCGCCGGTTCGCGCTCCAGGTGCTCGAACACCGGATCCCACTTGGCGGTCAGGCGTTGCGGCGTGGCGTCGCGGAGGTAGGCGATCACGTCCTCGGTGCGCAAGGGTTCCAGTTCCACGACGGCCGCGCCCGCGAGCGGTTCGGCGGGCCGGGGCGAGTCGGTGTCGAACAGGGCGCGGTAGGCCTGTGAGCGGCAGGTCAGCACCAACGGCTCGGACCTCGGCACCCACCGGTTGACGGAGTGGATGGCGGCGGCGCGGGACGGCTCCGCCATCTCGTCCAGGCCGTCGAGCACGGGCAGCACCCGGCGGGTCCGGACCAGGTGCCCGGCGAACGTCGTGCCGGCCTCGATCGCGCCCAGCGCCGGGTAGGTGTCGGCGATGCGGCGCGCCATCCAGGCGTCCGGCTCCTCGGCGGCCGGATCCCAGGAGGCGATCGGCAGGATCACCGGGACGGGGTCGCCGGGGGAGCGGGCGGCCAGCAGGCCCAGCGCGAGTTCGAGCGCGACCACGGACTTGCCCGCGCCCGGTTCGCCGATGACCACGAGGCGCCGGTTCGGCAGCCGGAGGAACGCCCGCACGGCTTCGTCGACGCGACCCGTCGGGTCGGGTGCGGATGCGCTGCCCGGGTCGTCCAACCCGAACCCGAACACGCGCTCCGGCCGGTCCACCAGTCCGGGCGCGACCCCGGACCAGCGCACCGGCAGCAGGTCGTTCAGGTCGCGCACGCCCCGTTCGCGCCGCCACTCCACGCCCAGCGCGGTGGCCAGCTCCTCCAGCAGCCGGTCGACGGGCGCGGCCGGGGCCTGGCGCCGGGCCACCCGGAGCGAGGCGATCGACACGACCAGTCCCGGCACGCCGACCGCCAGCCCGAGGACCAGCCCGCCGACACTGGCCCAGCTGTCGGCGTCGGCCAGCGTCCGGCCGGCCAGGAACCACACCGCCCCGCCCAGCACGGCCGCCAGCGACGCGCACCCCAGGACCACCCACACCGCGCCGGATAAGCCGGACCTCCGCATGGGTCCAGGATGGCCTACCGGCCCGTGGATCGACGTCGAGCCGCTCCGGCGGCCGTGAGGAGGAACGCGGGCGACGACCAGTAGTCGGACAGCGGGGTCACCCGCACGTCGGTGAAACCCGCCCGCGTCACCTGCTCGACCCACCGGGCTGCCGGCTGCTCCCAGGTGGAACGCACCGCCCCGGGCAGCAACTGCCCGGTCAGCACCGGCATCAGGAAGCCCTGGGCGACCAGGTCCCGGTCGGCGTCGTACTCGGCCAGACCACGCTCGTAGGTCTCGGCGAGGAACCGGAGGCGGTCGTCCGGCGCCAGATCCGGCACGTCGAACTCCGCCACCGCCAGCACGCCGACCTTCGGCGCGAGCGCGGACAGCACCTCGTCGCGCACCTCGTGCGGCAGGGCGTGCAGGGCGAACGTCGACTGGGCCACGTCGAACTGCCCGCCCGAGGTCACGAACGGCTCGACGGTGGTGTTGCGGGCGTCCAGTTCGATGCCGTCCGGCACGCCCCGCACCGCCACGTCCAGCAACGCCGCGGACGGCTCCACCAACGTGAGTCGGGACGGCCGGTACGCGTTGAGCGCGGGCAGCAGCGCCCGACCGTCGCCGCAGCCGATGTCGAGCAGGGACGCCGGCCGCGCCCGGTCGTAGAGGTCGGCCAGCGCGGAGGTGACCGCCTCGTACAGGTCGATGTTGCCGCCACCGTTGATGAACGCCTTGAACGCGGCGGGCTGGTCGTACACGGTCCCGTCGGCGTCACTGGTGAGGTACGCGGTCAGCGCGCGGCCCAGTGGCGAGTCGACGGTGGACGCGAGGTCCCTGGCGCGGTCGGGTTCTCCGGCGGTGAGGGCGGCCAGTGCGGTGGTGATCGTCACCTGTCCAGCTTGGCAAACAGCCCGGTACGCCGGGCGAAGCGGGCACTGCGGGAACGGGATCACCGACCGGTCCGGCTTGGGCCGTGCAGGTGGTGCCCGAGGGCGCGGGCGATGCCGTCCGGTCGGGATCCCCGGTGAAATTTGTTGTGGCACAAGCATTTTCTGCGGCCTCCGACAGGTCGTCGCACCGACGCCGCCCGGTAACGGCTCGTGCCGCCCCACCGATCCCCGGCGTGGAACCAGGGCCGCACGGCCTCGGGGAACAGGCAGGAATCCCATGTCCTTATTCAGTGCCTTCCGGCACAGATCCGAAGCGGCGTCGGCTCGGCTGCTCGCGGTCGTCGTCCTCTCCGCAATCCTCGTAGCCCCGACGCCGTCGACGCCGTCGGCGGTCGCGGAGCCGGCGGCAGCGCCTGCGGTCGAGTTCACCGGAGTACCCGGCGGAGCGACTGTCGGCGCGCCCTACACGTTCTCCGGCACGCTCACCGAACCCGCCGACGTCGCTGCCGTCGAAGTGTCCACGGACGGCGGCTCGCTGTGGCGGGCGGCCACCTGGCAGGCCGGCGGTGTGTCGTGGAGCCACACGTACACGCCGAACGCCTCCGGGCAGGCGCAACTGCGCGTCCGCGCGCTGGACGCCGCGCAGAAATCCGTGAGCACGGCCTCCGCCACGCCCGACGTCGCGGCCAGGGTCTGCCCGTGCGGCCTGTGGTCCGACAGCGACACCCCGAGCACGCTCGACCTCGCCGACGCCTCGGCGCTGGAGCTGGGCGTCCGATGGCGGGCCGCCTCCGCCGGCTACGTGCGCGGCGTCCGGTTCTACAAGGGGCCGGGCAACACCGGCACCCACACCGGCAGCCTGTGGACCACCGCGGGAGAGCGCCTGGCGACCGGCACGTTCACCGACGAGACCGCGAGCGGCTGGCAGACGCTGACGTTCCCCGCCCCCGTCGCGGTCGACGGCGGCCGGACCTACGTCGTGTCCTACCTGTCGCCGACCGGGCACTTCTCCGCGGACACCGACTACTTCGCCACGTCCGCCCGGCACCTGGAACCGTTGACCGCCCTCCAGTCCGGGACGGGCGAGGGCGGCAACGGCGTGTACCGCAGCGGCGGCGGCTTCCCGAATTCGACGTCCCAGCACCGCAACTACTGGGTCGACGTGGTGTGGGCACCCGAGCCCGGAGCCGACACCCGTGCGCCGGGCCTGGCGTCCACCTATCCCGTCGGCGGGGCGGGCAGCGTGCCGCTGAGCCCCGCGGTGAGCGTGACGTACGACGAGATCGTCGACCCGGGTTCGGTCGAGTTCACCCTGCACGGCCCCGATGGCCCGGTGGCGGGCACGGCATCCGTCAACGGCACGGTGGCACGATTCGTCCCGTCCGCCGCCCTGGCCGCCGGCACGTCGTACACGGCGACGGCGCGGGTACGTGACGCCGCGGGCAACCAGGCCGCCGCGTACAACTGGGTGTTCACCACGGGCTCTCCCCGTCCGGCGGGGTGCCCGTGCACGGTGTGGGACGACTTCGCGTCGCCCGTGGAGCCGGCCGCCGTGGACACCGCTGCCGTCGAAGTGGGCACCAAGGTCCAGTTCAACGGTCGGGGAGAGGTGCTCGGCGTCAGGTTCTACAAGGGACAGGGCAACACCGGCACGCACACCGGGTCGTTCTGGTCGTCCACGGGCTTGCTGTTGGCCACCGGCACGTTCACCGACGAGACCACCACCGGCTGGCAGACCCTGACGTTCCTGTCACCGGTCAGCGTGCAGGCGAACACCACCTACGTCGTGTCGTACTACGCACCCCACGGCCGCTACGCGGTCAATCCCGGTTTCTTCGAGACGCAGGCCGCCTACGGCGGTATCCGGGCGCTGGCGCACGGCGTGGACGGCGGCAACGGCGTCTTCCGCTACGGCGGCGGGTTCCCCGGGACCAGCCACAACAAGAACAACTACTGGGTCGACGTGGTCTACCGGAGCGGCTTCAACGGGGATCAGACCCCGCCGACCCTGGAGGCCAGGACCCCCGCGTCGGACGCGACCGGCGTGCCGGTGGGCGGATCCGTCTCGCTGACCTACGACGAGCCGATCGACCCCGCGTCGCCGCAGGTGTGGCTCACCGATCCGGGCGGCGTGAAGCTGACCGGCAGGGCGGTGCTGTCCGACGACCGGAAGACCGTGGTCTGGACCCCGAGCGCCGCGCTCGTCGCGAACACCAGGTACACCGTGCACGCGACCGCGGCGGACGTCAACGGCAACGCGACGGCCACCACGGCGACGTGGTCGATCACCACGGAGGCGTTGGCGCCCTGCCCGTGCTCGCTGTTCAGCGCCGCGACCGTGCCGACCACGACATCGGCCGCCGACGGCAACGCGTACGAGTTGGGCGTCCGGTTCAAGGCAACCTACAACGGCCGCATCAGCGGCGTGAAGTTCTACAAGGGCGACGGAAACACCGGCACGCACACCGGCTCCCTGTGGTCCGCCACCGGCACCCGGATGGCGACCGGCACGTTCACCGGGGAGACGGCGGCCGGTTGGCAGACCTTGACGTTCGCCGCCCCGGTCGACGTCCGCGCCGGGACGACCTACGTGGCCTCGTACACCGCGCCGCGCGGGCGGTTCGCCGTCGACTACTCCTACTACCAGCCACGACGGGTCGACTCGCCCCCGCTGTCCGCGCCGCAGAACAGCTGGGACAACCCCAACGGCGTGTACCTGGAGGGCAGCGGGTTCCCGACGAAGACCCACCAGGGCAACAACTACTGGGTGGACGTCGTCTACACGTTCAGCGGCGACACCGTCCCGCCGGTCAACAGCAGCCACACGCCGTTGAACGACGCGACGGAGGTGGACCTGGACGGTCCGGTCACGGCGACGTTCGACGAGCCGATCGACCTGGCGAACACCACGTTCACCGTCACCGACGGCGGTGGGGCGAGGCTGGAGGGCACGCCGGCCCGGACCGGCGACGGGCACACGGTGATCTGGACGCCGAAGGCGAAGCTGTCGGCCAACACGCGGCACTCGGTGAGCGTGCGGGCGGCGGACGAGACGGCGAACCACACGTTGGTTCCGGTGACGTGGCGGTTCACCACCACGGCCACCCAGACCTGTCCGTGCACGCTGTTCAGCGACGCCTTGGTACCGGATCTCGACTGGGTTCCCTACGTGTACGTCTACAACGTCGGGGTCCGGTTCAGCCCGACGGTCGACGGCGTGATCACCGGGGTGCGGTTCTACAAGACCGGGTGGAACACCGGTACGCACACCGGCTCGCTGTGGGCGTCGGACGGCACCCGGCTCGCCACCGGGACGTTCACGGGGGAGACCGAGAGGGGGTGGCAGACGCTCACGTTCGCCACGCCGGTTCCGGTGACCGCGGGGACGAGCTACGTCGGCAGCTACACGCCCAGTGCCCACCCGGCCAGGACCACGGGTTACTTCAGCGGTCAGGGCGTGGACTCGCCTCCGCTGACGGCCCCTGACGGGACGCGGAACGGACTGTTCGGCTCCGGGACCGCGGGGATGCCGGACCAGGTGGCGGCCGGCGTGAACTTCTTCGTCGACGTGGTCTTCGAGACCGCGTCGCCCTGAGGAAGCGGTGGTCCCGGAGGGCAGCGCACCCTCCGGGACCACCGGTCGGTCAGGCGTCGATCTGCTTGGCCTCCGGATCCGAGCTGATCGAGATCTTGCGCGGCTTCGCGCGCTCGGCGACCGGGATGCGCAGGGTCAGCACCCCGGACTCGTAGCTCGCCCGGATCCGGTCCGCGTCCAGGGCCTCGCCCAGGAACAGCTGCCTGCTGAACACGCCGCGCGGGCGCTCGGCGACCTGGTACTCGCGGTCGCCGTTGCCGGGCCGCTCCGCCCGGACGGTCAGCACGTTGCGCTCCACGTCGAGGTCGATGGACTCCGCGGACACGCCGGGCAGGTCGAACTGCACGACGAACTCCTCGCCGCTCCGGTACGCGTCCATCGGCATGGTGGCCGGCCGGGTGCTGGTCCCGTTGGCGCCGAAGAACTGCTGGGTGAGCCGGTCGAGCTCACGGAACGGGTCGGTGCGCATCAACATCGTCACAGGCTCCTTCCACTCCCATCAGGTCGGGTGGGGCGACATCGTCGCCGCTCGACCTTGACAACGAGCGACTCAACTTTCCTGTTCCCGATGGCGGGAAGATTTTTTCAGCGGCGTGCGACCAGCACGGACAGCCCGGCCACCGCCAAGCCCGCCAGGCTCAGCGCGACGCCGACCCAGGCGGTGGCGGGGTAGCCCCAGCCGGCGGTGATCGCCAGACCGCCGAGCCAGGCACCCGCGCCGTTGGCGATGTTGAGCGCCGAGTGGTTCGACGACGACGCCAGCGACGGCGCGTCGGGGGAGGCGTCCATCAACCGCACCTGGAGCGCCGAGGCGAGGATCTGGGACGCGAAGCCGAGCAGGAACACCGAGCCGATCGCCGCCGCCGGGAACCGCGCGGTCAGCCCGAACACCGCCAGCACGGCGGCCACCGAGACCAGCGCCCCGAACACGGTGCCCATCACCGACCGGTCCACGAACCGGCCGCCGACCGCGGCGCCGATCGTCATGCCCAGCCCGAACACGGCCAGCACCCACGGCACCGCGCCGCCGGGCAGTCCGGCGACCTCGGTGGTGAGCGGCGAGATGTAGGAGTAGACGGCGAACATGCCGCCGAACCCGATCATGCCGGTGACCAACGCGAACCACACCTGCGGCCGGCGGAACGCGCGCAGCTCGGCGGTCACGCTCGCGTCCCGCGCGGCGGGCAGGTGCGGCAGCCACCGGGCCACCGCCAACGTCGTCACGACCGCGATCACGGCCACCGCGACGTACGCCGCCCGCCACCCGACCCGCTGCCCGGCGGCGGTCACGACCGGCACGCCGACCAGGTTGGCCAGCGTCAAGCCGACCATGATCCGGGAAACCGCGGTACCGCGCCGCTCCGGTGGCACCAGCGCGGCGGCCACCACGGCGGCGATGCCGAAGTACGCCCCGTGCGGCAGGCCGGCGACGAAGCGGGCGAGCACCAGCAGGCCCGCGTTCGGCGCGATCGCGGACAGCCCGTTGCCCACCGCCAGCGCGATGGTCAGGCCGATCAGCAGTCCTTTGCGGGGCAGTTTCGCGGCGAGGCCGGCGATCAGCGGCGCACCGACCACGACGCCCAGCGCGTACAGGCTGATCGCGTGGCCGGCGGTGGGGATGGAGACGTCGAACGTGTCCGCCATCTGCGGCAGCAGGCCCATGGTGGCGAACTCGGTGGTGCCGATGGCGAACCCGCCCAGCGCCAGTGCGCTCATCGCGGCGGTGCCGCCCCGGTGGCCGGTGGTGGACGCGGTGGTGGTTGTCGTCATCGTGGGATCACTCCTGTGGACACGTCCCGTGTCGACAGCGACCGCGACCGATCGAACAGATGCTGAACCGATTCTACCGGCGGTGTTTCCGTTCGCCCGGGTGCGGATCCTCACAGCCGGCGCGTCCCGGGGGCGGCAGGCGCGTTCACTCTTTCGTGTAGCGGGCGCACCCCAACGGGCCTCGTGACGGCGGGCGCTTCGGTGCGAGCCTGGACGGAGAGGTCCGGCGGTGGGGTCGGGGGACGGCTTCGGGGGGCCCGCACGGACGACTCGGACATCCGCCGCTGCCGAGGAGTTCCCGTGAGCCACCCCGTCGCACCGCCGATCCCGGTAGCCCGTGGCGCGCTCCCGCTGGTCGGCCACGCCCTGTCGGTGCTGCGCGGCCCGGCCGGGTTCCTCTCGTCCCTGGCCGAGCAGGGCGACCTGGTGCGCATCGCGCTCGGTCCGGTGAAGGCGGTCATGGTGTGCGACGCGGAACTCGCGCACCGGGTGTTCGTGGACGACAGGACGTTCGACAAAGGCGGGCCGTTCGTCGACCGCGCCCGCGAGGTGGTGGGCAACAACCTGGCGTTCTGCCCCCACGCCGACCACCGGCGGCAGCGCAGGCTGCTCCAGCCCGCGTTCCACCCCGGCCGGTTGCCCGAGTACGCCCGGACCATGTCCGCGCAGATCACCGAACGGGTCGACGCGTGGCGCGACGGCGACATCCTGGACGTGTACGCGCAGATGACCGTGCTCACCACGAACGTGCTGACCGCCACCATGTTCTCCGGGACCTTGACGCCGGCCGAAGTGCGTCGGTCGCAGCAGGACGCGGACGCCCTGGCCGAGGGCGTCCTGTCCCGCATGTTCATGCCCGACGTGCTCACCCGCGTGCCGCTGCCGCGCAACCGCCGCTTCCGGCGCGCGAGGGCCCGGATGCGGCAGACCGTCGGAGCGATCGTCGCGGACCGGCGCGCGGTCGGCGGCGACCGCGGGGACCTGCTCTCCGCGCTGCTGTCGGCCGGCGACAGCGAGTCCACCGGCGACGCCCGGACGCTGTCCGACGACGAGATCGTCGACCAGGTGATGACCTTCCACCTGGCCGGCAGCGAGACCACGGCGACGGCGTTGAGCTGGGCGCTGCACCTGGTCGCCGGCCACCCCGACGTGGAGCGCCGCCTGCACGCCGAGGTCGACGCGGTGCTGGGCGGGCGGATCGCGACCTACGACGACCTGCCCGGACTGCCGTTCACCGGCCGGATCATCACCGAGACGCTGCGGCTGTACGCGCCGGCCTGGCTGCTGACCCGCAAGGTCACCGCGGACACCGAGCTGGGCGACCACGTCCTGCCGGCGGGCACCGTGGTGGTGTACAGCCCGTACCTCATCCACCACCGCGCCGACCTCTACGAGAACCCGGAGCGGTTCGACCCGGACCGCTGGGACGCGGCGCGACGACCGGCGCCGCCGCGCATCGCGTTCCTGCCGTTCGCCGGTGGTGCCCGCAAGTGCATCGGCGACCGTTTCAGCCTGGTCGAAGCGACCCTGGCACTGGCGTCGATCGCCGCCCGGTGGCGGTTGGCGCACGTGCCCCGCGAACCGGCTCCCCGACCCGCCGCGTCCGCGGTGATCCGGCCGCACCGGCTCCGGATGCGCGCTACCCGTCGGACAGCCGGGTAGCGCACCAATAGGGTCAGTGCGTGCCCATCGCATTCGACACGACCGGCCTCCAACAGCAGGACCCGACCACCTGGCTGAACCCCGCCACCGGCGACCGGGTCAACCTCCAGTACTTCGACCTGGTGCCGGACCTGCCCGCGCCGTTGGAGGACCTGCCCAGACTCCGGCACGACCTGGCGGTGATCTACGGCGAGGCGGGCTGCCTCATCGAGGCGCACACCCTGCTGCTCGGCGGGGTGCCCGCGCTGTTCCAGGTGCTGAAGCTGCCGATCCCCGACCAGCAGAACGGTCAGGTGTTCGTCGGGTCTTTCACCGTGCCCCGCGCGGGTTGCAGCGCGGTGTTGCAGACGCAGGCGGTGGAACGCGGCATGACCGGGGTGCGGGAAGCCGTGCTGGTGGCCCGCATCGGCTTCGACAAGTGGCTGATGCCGCACCCGTACGCACCGCACCTGAAGGGCCGGCTGCCGTTCCACGCGGGCGACGACCCGCGCTACGACCCGGAGTTCGCCGACCACCCGCTGACCAGGGTCCGCGCCTGGGCCCACCACGTGATCCGCACCGCGACCGTGGACCCGAGGTTCGCCACCCTGCCGCCGTTCCCCGGCCCGGCCCCGCAAGGACCACCGCCCGGCCCGCAAGCCGCACCTCAAGCGCCGCCGGCGGCACCGGCGCCCACCCAGGCCCCGCCCGCCCACCAGGCGCCGGACTCCGCCGAACCCGCACACCAGGCGCCGAACCACGCCGCCGCGCCCCAGCACGCCGCACCACCTCAGCACGCCGCACCACCCGCGCACGCCGCACCGCCCGCGCACCAGGCGCCAAGCCCCGCCGGAACGCCCCAGCACGCCGCATCACCCCAGCACGCCGCGCCGCCCACCCATGCCGCACCGCCCGCGCCCGCACCGGCACCACCCGGTCCGGCGGTCGGTTCCACCATCACCACGGTCGTCCCCGGCATCCCGATCGGCGGTTACCTGCCGCTCTGGATCGGCGAGGAGTGCACGTTCTGGCGGATGAACGACCCGGCCGAGGTCCTGGCCACGCTCGGCCGCGGGGCGCTGGCCCGCACCCCGTTGGCGGAGAACAGGTTCCGGGACCTGGTGGCGCTCGACGAGTCCTCCTCCGGCATCGTCCTGCTCAACCGCTACCGCTCGGACGACGGCGGCATCGCGGCCGGTGTCGCCGGGTTGACGCGGGTGAGCGGTCAGGAGGCGAGTGCGGGCCTGAACGAGGACACCCTGCTGGAGGCGTTCCGCTGGGTCGGTCAGGCCAGTGCGGCGGCGGCCGAGCGCGGTGAGTGCGTGACGGTCGAGCCGGGCAAGCACGACGGTGAGCTCCAGGAGCCGTTCGTCATGCTCGTGGTGCAGGACTACGAGGGGGAGAAGCTGTCCGTCGTGCAGACCGCGCCCGCACCGCCCGCCGACCTCCCGCTGTGGGAAGGCAGGCAGTCGCTGAGCGGCCCCGCCACGCCGGAGTCGATCGTGACCGGCGGCATCCTCGCCATGTACGCGATGGACACCTGGGGCGTGCACCCGCTGCACATGTGCCTGACCTTCGGGCCGGTGCCGGGGCTGGTGCGCACCTAGGGCCCGGGTGGATCCGGTGCGGGAGGCCGTCACCGGATCCACGGGGTCGCGCACGGCCGGGCCCGGGTGGGGTCAGGTCAACCGGGCGAACCTGCGCAGGTGGTCCAGGTCGGGCACCAGCACGTCCCGCCGGTAGTGGCTGACCACCACACCGGCCTTGCGCAGGTCGCTGAACGCCTTCTCCGCCGTGCGCGGCTTCATGCCGGCCATCGACGCCAGCTCGACCTTGGTCAGCGGGATCCCCAGCGTCCACCCGCCGCGTTCCTCGCGGCCGTAGGAGCCGACCAGTTCGGCCAGCACCCGCGCCACCCGTTCGGCGGCGGTGTGCGAGAGGAAGTCGCGGCGGCGCTTGTTCGCCCAGCGCAGCTGGTCGTCGATCACGCTGATCAGCTCGACGAACATGTCGTTGCGGCGGTGCAGGAACGCCGTCAGCTCCGCGCTGGTGATCAGCTTCGCCACGACGTCGCCGCAGGTCACGACGGTCGCCGAGCGGGGCTTGTGGTCCAGCGCGGCCATCTCGCCGACCAAATCGCCCGCCACCCGGATGGCGAGCACGGCGGTGTCCCCGGCCTCGTCCGTGACCTGCACCTTGACCACGCCGTCGAGCAGCAGGAACGCGTGCGTGTCGTGCGCGTCCTGTTCGATCAGCTCGCGGTCGGCGGCGTAGCGGACCACCGTGCCGACGGTCAGCAGCTCCTGCCGGGTGTGGTCGCGCAGCCGCCCGAGCAGGCTCTCGTCGGGCCACTGGGGGTCGGTCGCCAGGTGGGCGCCGGTCGACGTGGTCGTCCGGACCGGGAACTGGCGGGGCACCGCGTTGCGGGTGAGCGGGATCGCCGGGCCGGAGCGGGCGAGCAGGCGGGCCGCCTCCTCCACCGGCACGTGCACGTCCTCCAGGGCGCGCCGGGCACCGAACTCGCCCGCGTGCGCCTCGCAGACCCGCAGCTGGCGGGCGAGCAGCCGGGCCGCCGGGTGGGCGGGACCGTGCAGGGAGCCGGCCCGGCCGGCGGCGGTGCGCACGGTGTCCAGGGCGCGCCGGGCCTGTGCGTGCGCGCCCTCCAGCCTGGCCACCTCCAGTTCGGCGGCGGCCAGGTTGGACTGGGCGACCAGGGCGTGCGGGTGGTCCGGTCCGAGCTTGGCCACCGCGAGGTCGGCCGCGCCGCGCAGGCGGGGCAGCACGAGCTGCGCCTGTGCGGCGGACCGCCGCACGCGGGCCAGTTCGAACTCGGCCGAGGCCAGGTTGGACTGGGCGACGAGGGACTGCGGGTGGTGCGGTCCCAGTGCGGCGACCGCGCGGTCGGTGGCCTCCCGCAGGTCGGCCAGCGCCTCGCCCACCAGCTCCGTGCCGCCCTGGTCGCGGGCGATCTGGAAGCGCGCCGAGCGGAGGCTGATCAGCACGGCGAGGGTGCGCGGGTGGTCGGCACCGACCAGGGCGGTGCTGCGGTGGAGGTCGACTTCGAGCGCGTCCGGGTCGGCGGTGGGGTCGGCGAGTAGTTCGGGCGCGGCGGGGACGTGGTCGCCGACCGCGGCGGGCATCCGCTCCGACCGGGCGCGGGCGACGCCCACCCCGATCGCGGCGGCCAGGGTGAGCGTGCTGCCGTCACCCGACCACCTGCCGCCCTCGGGGAGGATCCGCGTGGTGGCCATCGCGCCGGAGGGCGTTCCGGTCCACGGGCCGGCGATGTGCCTGCCGACCAGGTCGGTCCGGCCCTGGGCGACCGCGACCAGGGCCCGCTGGTCGCGCACCTTGGCCGCCTCCTCGCTGCCCGGTTCGATCAGGTCGAGCATCGCGTCCAGCAGTTCCTCCCCGGCGTCGGCGGAACCGATCCGGGTCAGCGCGGCGACACAGCGCAGGATGCGGTCGACGTGCCGCCGGGCCGTGGTGGTGTCGAGCGTGTCGGCGAGTTCGATCGCCAGGTGCCGCGCCTCCCTCCGGTCCGGAGCGGGTCGCGACAGGACGGATTCGAGCTCGACCACTCGGCTGTTCATCCGGCACTCCAGGTGGCTGGGTGGTTTGCGTCGGGGGTATGGGGGTCGACTCGTACTGCCGGTGTGGAATCGGTCCCCATAGCGCGGATATCGTGCGCTATGACGCTTCGTTAGCCCGACTGGTGACATCGTTACGGCCAGAATGGTCGGACGTTCGTCCGGAAGCCGCACTACTGCGGATCATGAGCCCGACTTATAGTCGGTCGCGGTGGATTTCATTGGTCACGTCGAATGCTACGGCCCGCATTCGAGTGCTCCTGCCTGCTCCGGGCGCCGGAGGCGCCACCTGCCGACACCGCGCGGATCCGGTCCGACGAAAGACGAATCATTTCAGCGTTTTGGTCACTGTGCGTGAAGTGAAGCCGCTCGATCGGGTGGCGATCAGCGGTGTTACTGAAAGCTACTCGGGCATTGTGGGATGTGTTCACGATGTCGGCCGCATTGCTGCCCGGACGCCCGCGCCCGGCGCCCCCGGCGGGTCGAGCCGGGCGGCCGTGACACAGTTGGGCCATGCGGGTGGAGGTGTTGGGACCGCTGGCGGTGACCGCCGACGGCGTGGCGGTGGAGATCGGCGGCACGCGGGTGCGGGCCCTGCTGATCCGGCTCGCGCTGGGCGCCGGGCGCGTGGTCACCGTGGAGGAGCTCGCCGACGCGCTGTGGCCCGAGGACAAGCCCGCCGACGAGGTGGGTGCGGTGCGCTCCCTGGTGTCCAGGCTGCGCCGCGCCCTGCCCGACCCGACCGCCCTCCGGTCCGCGCACAGCGGCTACTGCCTGGACCTGCCGCCGGACGCGGTGGACGCGCACCGGTTCGACCGGCTGGCCCGCGCCGCCCGACGTGCCCTCACCTCCGGTGATCCGGCGACCGCGCGCCGGCTCGGCCGGGAAGCCCTGGACCTGTGGCGCGGCGCCGCACTGGCCGACGTCGCGGGCGTCCCGTTCGCGGTGGGCCACGTGGCCGGGCTGGAGGAGACCCGGCTGGCCGCGTTCGAGGACACCGCCGAGGCCGACCTGGCCTGCGGGCCCGCCCAGCACCTGGTCGCCGACCTCACCGACCTCGCCGCCCGCCACCCGCTGCGCGAACGGCTCCAGGCGCTGCTGCTGCGGGCGCTGTTCGCGGCCGGCCGCCCGGCCGAGGCGCTCGCCGCCTACGAGGACGTCCGCCGCCGGCTGGCCGACGAGCTGGGCGCCGACCCCGGACCGGAACTGCGCGAGACCTACCAGGAGATCCTGCGCGCCGAGCCGCCCGACCGCCCCCGCGCGGGCAACCTGCGGATGCCGCTGACCAGCTTCGTCGGCCGGTCCGCCGACCTGGACCGGGTAGACGAGCTGCTCACCCGGCACCGGCTGGTCACCCTGGTCGGCCCCGGCGGCGCGGGCAAGACCCGGCTCGCCACCACCGCCGCCGCCCGCCTGCCGGCCGGCGCGTGGCTGGTCGAACTGGCCCCGGTGACCGACCCGGCGGACGTGCCGACGGCCGTGCTGGGCGCACTGGGCCTGCGCGGGCAGCGCGCGGTGGACCGCCCGCTGGAGCAGTTGGACACGGTGGGCCGGCTGGTGGAGACGCTGTCCCGCACCGAGTCCGTGGTCGTGCTGGACAACTGCGAGCACCTGGTCGACGCCGCCGCCCGGCTCGCCGAGGAGCTGCTGGGCCGGTGCCCGGGGCTGCGCGTGCTGGCCACCAGCCGCGAGCCGCTGGGCGTGTTCGGCGAGGCGATCGTGCCGGTGCCGCCGCTGGACGCCCCGACCGCCGTGCGGCTGCTGGCCGAACGCGCCGCCGCCGTGCGCCCCGACTTCGCGGTCACCGACGACAACGCCCCGGCGCTGGCCGAGATCTGCCGCCGGCTCGACGGCCTGCCGCTGGCCATCGAACTGGCCGCCGCCCGGCTGCGGTCGCTCTCGCCCGAGCAGCTGGCCGCCCGCCTGGACGACCGGTTCCGCCTGCTCACCGGCGGCAGCCGGACCGCGCTGCCGCGGCACCAGACGCTGCGCGCCGTGGTGGCGTGGAGCTGGGACCTGCTCGACGAGGCCGAACGGGACTTCGCCGAACGCCTCGCCGTGTTCCCGGCGGGCGTCGACCTGGAGGCCGCCGAGCACCTGGTCGGCGAGGACGCGTTCGACCTGCTCACCGCGCTGGTCGACAAGTCGCTGCTGCACGCCGTCGACGGGAACCGCCACCGGATGCTGGAGACCATCCGCGAGTACGGCCTGGAGCGCCTGGGCGAGAGCGGGCGCATCGGCGCGGCACGGGCCGAGCACGCCGAGTACTACCGGGACCTGGCCGAGACCGCCGAACCGCACCTGCGCTCCGGGGAGCAGCTGGCCTGGATCGCCCGGTTGGAGGCCGAACGCGACAACCTGCTGGCGGCCCTGCACTTCGCCGCCGACCGGGGGGACGCGGACACCGCGGTGCGGCTGGCGGCGGCGATGAGCCTGTTCTGGACCATGCGCGGCAACCGGGCGGAGTCCGTCGGCTGGTTCCGGCTGGCGCTCGGCGTGCCGGGGGAGTCCGCGCTCGTCGCGCGGCACGTGGTCTCGGCGTTCCTGCTGGTCAACGACGCGATCTCGGGCGGCTTCCAGAACCTGGACGACCACGCGGGGCGGCTGCGCGAACTGGCCTCCCACGCCGAGCCGACGCACCCGGTGCTGGTGCTGCTGGAGCCGATGGTGGGCCTGTTCCTGGACGAGACCGCGGGCGCGGTGGAGGCCATCGACGCCCGGCTGGCGCACCCGGACCCGTGGGCGCGGGCGATGCTGTGGATGGTGCGCGGCGCGGTGCGCGAGAACATCGGCGACATGGCCGGCTCGCGCGAGGACACCCTGGTCGCCATCGCCGGCTTCCGGGAGGTGGGGGACCGGTTCGGCCTGTCCCAGGCGTTGACCGGGGTGGCCGAGGCGCACCTGGCGTTCGGCGACCCGGCCCGGGCGGTGGAGGCGCTGGAGGAGTCGGTGCGGCTGCTGCGCGAGCTGGACCCCGGGGACGACGCCGCGCACGAGCGGATCCTGCTGGCCACCGCCCGCGTGCAGCAGGGCGACGTGGCCCGCGCGAGAGCGGAGTGCCTGGACCTGACCCGGCCCGCGGCGAAACCCCAGCCGTGGTCGGCGCGCGGGGTGGCGTTCGCCCGGCTGCTGCTCGGCGACCTGGCCCGCCGCGAAGGTGACCTCGCGGAGGCGGCCCGGCAGTACGAGACGGCGGTCGTGGCGTTGGCGGACGCGCCGTTCGTCATCCCGCAGTTCACCGCCCTGGTGCTGTGCGCCCAGGCCTACCTGGCGATCGACCGCGGCGATCCCGCGACCGACCTCGTGCGGCAGGCCGGTGACCAGGCGCTGTCGTCCAAGGACATGCCGGTGATGGCGAAGGTGGCGGTGGCGGCCGCCGCGCTGAGGGCCGGTGCACACGACGCGACCGGGGCCGCGAAGCTGCTGGGCGCGGCCGAGCGGCTGCGCGGGGCCCCGGACGCGCTGAACCCCGAGGTCGTGCGCCTGGCCGAACGCCTGCGGGCCGACATCGGCGACGCGGCGTACGACCTGGCCTACGCCTCGGGGGTGGCGCTCGACCGCGAGGACGCCATCACCCTCGCCCGCCTCGGCCGGACCGGTGCCCCGCCTCTGGCGTCCTGATCGGCGAACCCCGCCGAGCCCCGCCCCGGGTCGGCGGTCGGCCCGCGGGTGGCGGCGGCCACCCGCGGGCCGCGTTCAGGCCCGCCTGCGGTAGGCCCGGACCGCCAGCGGCGCGAACACCGCGACGATCAGCGCCGACCACAGCAGCGTCCACAGCACCGGACCGGCCACCGGTCCGCCGACCATCAGCCCCCGCGCCGCGTTCATGACGTGCGTGACCGGGTTGACCTCCACCCACGACCTCAGCCACGACGGCAGGGTCTCGGCGGGCGCGATCATGCTGGTGCCGAAGGTCAGCGGGAACAGCGCCAGGAACCCGATGCCCTGCACCGCGCCCGGTTGCCGCGCCAGCATCCCCACCAGCACGAACGCCCAGCTCAGGCAGAACGCGAACAGGATCACCAGCAGGCACGCGGCGAGCGCGGGCAGCAGCCCGGTCTCCACCCGGAACCCCATCAGGGTGCCGAACAGCAGCAGCGACACCACCGCCACCACGTACCGGATGAGGTCGCCGAGCACCGAACCGATCAGCGGCGCGGACCGCCCGATCGGCAGGCTGCGAAACCGGTCGAACACGCCCTTGCCGATGTCGGTGTTGAGGTTCACGCCGGTCGCCATGCCGCCGAACACGGTGGTCTGCACCATGATCGCGGGCAGCAGCTGTTGCAGGTAGTCGTGCGTCGAACCGGCCACCGCGCCGCCCAGCAGGTACACGAACAGCACCACGAAGATGACCGGCTGGAGCGTCACGTCGAGCAGCTGCTCGGGCGTGCGCACGGTCTTGATCAGGCTCCGCCTGGCCAGCGCCAGGCTGTGCCTGGCCAGCCCGAACGGCCGGTGCCCGGCCCGTGCGGGCACGGTGCGTTCCGCGATCAGCGTCATGCCGCCTCCTCCGTTCCGGTGTGCCGCCCGGTGAGGCTGAAGAACACCTCGTCCAGGCTGGGCAGTCGCAGCGACAGCTCGGTCACCGAGATCCCCAGCACGTCCAGCCGCTTCACCACCTCGGTGAACGCGGTGTCGCCGTCCACCGGCACGGTCACCACGCCCCGGCTCGGTGACTCCGGCTGGTGCCCGGACACCGCCGCCAGCACGGCGGCGGCGTCGGACAGCCGGTCGTGGTCGGCGGGCCGGACCAGGATCGTCTGGCCGCCGACCACGCTCTTGAGCGACGCGGGCGTGCCGTGCGCGATGACCCGGCCGTGGTCGATCACCGAGATCTCGTCCGCCAGCGCGTCGGCCTCCTCCAGGTACTGCGTGGTCAGCAGCACGGTCGCGCCGTCGGCGACCAGCGTGCGCACCACGTGCCAGATGTCGTCCCGCTTGGCCGGGTCCAGCCCGGTGGTGGGCTCGTCCAGGTAGATCACGTCCGGCCGGCCCACCAGGCTGGCGGCCAGGTCCAGTCGCCGTCGCATACCGCCCGAGTAGGTCTTGGCGGGCCGCCCGGCCGCCTCGACCAGGTCGAAGTCGGCCAGCAGCTCGGCCGCCCGCGCCTTGGCGTCGGCGGTGCGTAGGTTCAGCAGTCGGCCGATCAGCACCAGGTTCTGGGTGCCGGTGAGGTCCTCGTCCACCGACGCGTACTGCCCGGTCAGGCCGATCAGCCCGCGCACCTCGGCGGCGTGCTTCACCACGTCCAGCCCGCCCACGGCGGCCCGGCCCTCGTCGGGACGCAGCAGCGTCGCCAGGATCCGGACCGCCGTCGTCTTGCCGGCGCCGTTGGGCCCCAGCACCCCCAGCACCGTGCCCGTCCGCGCCGCCAGGTCGACACCGGCCAGCGCGGTCGTCTTCCCGTACCGCTTGACCAGGCCTTCGGCCTCGAAGGCATAGCTCATCGTTCCTCCCTCGGCGTTCTCGTGGGGAAGCATCGACGTCCGGGATGTCAGCGACCGGGCAGGCGCATGTCAGCGTCGGCACACCGTTGCCGGCGCTTTGCCACGGCCCGCCCGACCGCCGAGCGGCGGCCGGTCGAGGACCTCACCCGCCGCGCGGACCGTCGCGACCGCGGAAGGCACGTTCAGCCGCTGGGATGATCGTGGGATGATGCCTCCCCGGCGTGCGCGCCACGAGAGACTCTCCGCCTTCTTCGCCTCGCTCACCGACGTCCGACTCGCCGCGCTCGTCGACACCGGGCGGGCCGGCGGTGTGGGCGTCGGCGGCGGTTCGGCGGTGCTCGACGTCGAAGGCGTGGCGGTGTTCGTCAAGCGCATCCCGCTGACCGACCGGGAGTTCGCCCGTCCCGGTTCCACCGCGAACCTGTTCGACCTGCCGACGTTCTGCCAGTACGGCATCGCCGGACCCGGATTCGGCGCGTGGCGCGAGCTGGCCGCGAACGTGGTCGTCACCGACGCGGTGCTGGCCGGCGAGACGGAGTCGTTCCCACTGCTGTTCCACTGGCGGGTCGTGCCCGACCGACCGCCCGTCGCAGCCGAGCACGCCGACATCGACGCGGTGGTCGCCGTGCTGGACGGCAGCCCGGCCGTGCGCGCCCGCCTCGAAGCGCTGGCCACCGCATCGCGCAGCCTGGTGCTGTTCTGCGAGTACATCCCGCACCCGATGGCCGAGTGGCTGGCCGAGGACCCGACCGGCAAGGCCGCCGCGGTCGAGCGGCAGCTTTCGGAGACCGTGGCCTTCCTGCGTGGCCGGGAGTTGCTGCACATGGACGGGCACTTCGGCAACATGCGCACCGAGGGCGAGCGGATCTACCTCACCGACTTCGGGTTGGCCACCTCACCGGCTTTCGACCTGTCGACCGACGAGCGCGACTTCGTCCGGCGCAACGCCACGCACGACGCCGGCTACGCCGCCATGCGACTGGTCAACTGGCTGGTGACCGAGGTGTGCGGGGTGGTGGTGCCGGCCGGTGAACCTCCCGTCGCCCGGAACGAATGCGTACTCCGGTGCGCCGGCGGTGACCTGCCGGACGGCGTGCCGCCGGCCGTGGCCGAGATCCTGATCCGGCACGCGCCTGCCGCCGCGCGGATGAACGGTTTCTACTGGAAGCTGTTCGGTGGCGATGTGCGTGCGGAGTATCCGGCTTTGTAAGGCATGTGGACAGTCCACATCGGCCCTCCCCGCGCGTTCGGCGGCATAACGGGCTCCAAGAGGGCTATCACACGCGATCGCCGCGGTAATTCGACCTCACCGCGACGAATTCGGTGCTGACATGCCATTTCCCGCAAGCGTCGCAGCAGGTCATCGGTGACCGGGTCATAACACTGCTCTCTGTGACGAAGCGAGACAAGCCGCTACTGCCTGTTATCCGCAAACTGAGGGGTAGTGCGTTCAGGGGACGTCGCTTGTTGGCTTTGGGGCCGCGTTGCTAGCGTGCCGGAGTCGCTGCCCGGCCGGGATGGACACCAGGGTGCATCGCAGCACCCATCTGGGGATGTGTCACCACTTCCGCCCGACTCGTTGTCGGGATGCTCTCGACCGCATGGAGGCAGTCGATGACCGTTGCCCACCACGATCCGCACATCGGACGGCTGTTCGAGGAGATGGCACTGCTCGTGACCGACCAGGTCGGCGATCCCGAGTCCATCCGCGAGCAACTCGTCGAACTGGCCGCGGCCAACGCGCCCGACGTGGCGCGGTACTGGAAGCAGGTCGGCGCCGGGGTGGGGGTGCCGGACGCGGCCTACAAGGACGGCGGGCCGCACCTGTTCCCCGACGAGCCCGCGGTGCGGGTGTTCCGCACGAGCGGCACGACCGGCTCGGTCCGGGGCACCGTCCGCTACACCAGGCTGGGCCTGGAGCTGAAAGGCCTGGCGGTCAAGGCGAACGCCCGCCGCAGTCTCATCCCCGACGCGGACAAACCGGTCGTCGTCCGGTTCGCGCCCACGGAGGAAGCCGCGCCGGACATGGCGATCGCGTTCGACATGGCCCGCATCCAGGAGAGCTGCGGCGATCCGGCGTTGAGCACCTCGGTGATCGGTGCGGACGGCGTCGACTACGAACTGCTGGCGAAGACCCTGGACGCGGCCGTCGCCGGAGGACTGCCGGTGGTTCTGGTCGGTGCGAGCTTCGCGTTCGTCAACATCTGCGACCGCCTCGAAGCCGAGGGGCGCAGCTGGGAGCTGCCGCCCGGTTCGCGCATGTTCGACGGCGGCGGCTTCAAGGGCAGGTCGCGGGTCATGGGCGTGGACGACCTGCGGGCGGCCGTCAGGCGGGTGTTCGGCATCGAGGAGTTCGGCAACATCTTCGGCATGACCGAGCTGGCCAACCAGCACTACGACGCCGCGGACGTCCCGGTCGGCCCGCTCGGCGAACGGCCCAAGGCGTACCGGTTGTTCGGCGGTCCCCGCGTCCGCGACCCGCGCACCCGCGAGTTCGTCACCGAAGGGCAGGGCCTGCTGGAGATCACCGACCTGTCCCTGCTGGACCGCCCGCACGTGCTGCTGACCGGCGACGTCGGCATCGCGACCGGTGACGGCGTGGCGATCGCCGGCCGGATCGCGGGCAGCACCAGCCGGGGCTGCTCGCTGTCGCTGGACGAGATGACCGGAGGTCGGTGACGATGAGCGTGTCCTGGATCCCGCAGTGGTGCGACACCGCGACCGAGTCCTTCACCTTGTCCTCCGGCGCGCACGAGTGGCGCGGCCTGCGGCCGACCGACTGGACCGGCACCGGTGAAGGACTGCGCCGGGCGCACGGACGACTGCGCGAACTGCCGGTGCGGCGCATCGTGGCGGCGATCGACGTGGCGGCCGAGCGGTGGGCCAAACGCGACTTCCCGGAACGCCGGGCGGCCGTCGACGCCGCCACCAGGGTCACCGGGATGTCGTCGGAAACGGTGGACCGCGCGCTGGACGCCGAAGTGGGCACCCTGCGCACGGCGTCCCTGATCGCCGCCCTGGAACGGGAACTGGGTGACCCGGAGGTGCTCGACGGCTTCCGCGGCGACACCATGGCGATCGGTCCCCGGACCGTGCTGGCGGTGTTCTCCGGCAACGTCCCCGGACTGCCCGCCCGCTCGCTGGTGCGGGCGCTGATGGTGAAGTCGAGCGTCATCGCGAAGATCCCGGCGAAGGAGCCCGGCTTCACCGCCGCGTTCCTGCGCACGCTGCACGACGTGGAGCCACGGCTGGCCGACGCGGTGGTGGCGACCTACTGGGACCGGGACGACGACGCCACCATGTCCGCCGCGCTGGAGCAGGCCGACGCCGTCATCGCGTACGGCAGCGACCAGGCGTGCGCGGCGATCCGGGCGAAGGTCGCCCCGCACCAGGTCTACGAGGAACACGGCCACAAGCTGTCGTTCGGCGTCATCAGCGACGCGTACTTCCGACTGCACGGCCCGGCGGAGGTGGCGCGCCGGATCGCCGCCGACTGCAGCGACTTCGACCAGCACGCCTGCCTGTCGCCGCAGGTCTACCTGGTGGTGGCCGAGCACGCCCGCGCGGTCGCCGAGCACGTGGCCGACGCGATGCGCCGGGCTGCCGCCGACTGTCCACCCGGGACACCCGGGAACCACGACGCGACCGTGTTGCAGCATCGCAGGCTGGTCGCCGAGTGGCGGGCGGCGAGCTCGGTCGGCAGCGAGGTGTGGGCGGCACCCGGCGGTCTGGAGTGGACGGTCGTGTTGGACGACGTGCTGCTGCCGCTCAGCGGCGCGGGCAACCGCGTCTCGCGGATCGTCGCCGTGCCCGACCTGGACGCCGCGGTGGACGCGATGCGCCCGTACGCCGAGCACTTGCAGAACGTGGGCCTGGGCGCCGTGGGCGACGAGTTCTGGCGGGTGGCGGGGGAACTGGCCCGAGTCGGCGTCAGCCGGGTCGCCGAGCCCGGCGCGATGAGCCGGGCGAGCATGCAATGGCGGCACGACGGCCAACCCCGGATCGCGGGACTGGTGCGCTGGTGCGACGTGGACCACCGGCCTGATCAGCGCCCCGCGCACCGGGAAGGCGTCATGGGCTGACCGCGGCCGATCTCCCATGGGCCCCCGCCCGATCCGGGCGGGGGCCGGTCCGGTCATCCACTCGGGAAAGGGACAGCCGTGTCCTCATGGACCTCCGGCGCGCGCTTCACGCTGCGGGAGAAGGACCTCCGCCGTGTCGCGGACGCCATCGCGTTCATCCGCGCGACCGACACCCAGGACGCCTTGGACGCGGTCCTGCCGGACACCGATCTGGCGCGCCACTTGGATTTCGTGCACAGCGCCCTGCTCCTCGCGGCGGATTCCGCGGACGGGGTCGGGGCGGATCTGGTGCGGCTGGGCGTGGCCCCAGGCGACCCGGTGCCGAACGTCGTGGTGCGCGACCGACTGGCGCGCCGGCTGAACCGGGACGACGTGGACGTGCGGGTCGTGCACGGCGTGGTCGGGGGCGGGCCACGCCGGCTGGAGTTGTCCGTGCTGTGCGGCGGTCTTCCCGACGTGCCGGGGCAGGAGGACGAGTCGCGCCTGGGGTTCCGTGCCACCAGCGACGACGACGTGGTGCTGCGCGGCATCTACGAGTCGCTGGTGGACGCGGGCCTGACGGCGGACGGTGGCGGCTACGACAAGCACGCGGACGTGACGGTCCTGCACTTCCGGGGTCCGCGGCGGATGGAGCTGACCGTGCCGGGGCAGCGGGAGCCGTTGCTGCTGCGGCATCTCGGCCGTCCGGATCAGGTGAAGCGGGACATGCTGCACCTGATGAGCGGGGCATGGCGGACGCGGTCGCTGGCCGCGGTCGCCGAACTCGGTGTCGCGGACCTGTTGGCGGACGGGCCGAAGTCGACCGCCGAGCTGGCCGCGCGGACCGGTGCGCGGACGGACAACCTGCGGCGGGTGCTGCGGTTCCTGGCGAGCCTCGGGGTGTTCGCGTTCGACGGTGACTCGTGGTCGTCGACGGAGCTGGGCGCGATGCTGCGCAGCGACGTCGAGGGCTCGCAGCGCGACCTCGCCCGGCTGTACGGCGGGCTGTTCTACCGGTCGTTCGGGGCCTTGGAGCACACCGTGCGGACGGGGGAGTCGGCGTTCACCCGGGTGTTCGGTGCGGATCCGTTCGACCACTTCGCCGAGCACCCGGACGACGCGCGGCTGTTCGAGAGCGCGATGGCGTCGGGCACCAGCTTCCTCAAGATCGTGCCGGGGGCGTTGGACCTGCCGTCGGAGGGCACGGTGGTGGACGTGGCGGGCGGGGACGGGCACCTGCTCGCGTTCGTGCTGCGGTCCGCGCCGGGTCTGCGCGGCGTGTTGTTCGACCGGCCGCACGTGATGGAATCGGCGCGGGCCGTGCTGGGGGACCACGGGTGCGGCGGCCGGGTCGACCTGGTGCCGGGCGACTTCTTCCACGATCCAGTGCCCGCCGGGGGAGCGGTGTACCTGCTGTCGCGGATCCTGCACGACTGGGACGACGGCCGTTGCGCGGCGATCCTGGGCAACATCCGGGCGGCGGCTGCGCCGGGCGCGACGTTGGTCCTGGTGGAGCGGCCGATCGCGGAGCACCACCTGGAACAGCTGCCGCTGGCGTGGGACGTGCACATGATGGTGAACAACGTGCACGGGCGGGAGCGCACCGCGGGGGAGTACCGGAACCTGTTGTGCGCCAACGGGTTCGAACTCACCGTGATCCGCCCGCTGCCGCTGGACATGGCGGTGCTGGTGGCCACCGCCGTCCGCTGACCTTTTATTCTCTCAATTACTTCAGTGCTGACTAAAAATCATCACTTGCCGCCGATGCCGCCGATGCGTCGAGCGTCCGGTCACTGGCCCGGAGAAGGGTGCTGATCACGCGAGGAGAACGGGCTGTCACCGCGCATGGATTCGATGAGGCCGTGGTTGCGCGCGGTGGTGAGGCGTTCACGGAGGCGGGCGATCACCAGGCGGATGTGCCGCTTGACCGCTAGCGGGTCCAGCTCGTTCTCGGCGTTCCTGTTGTCGTCTTGATGGTCCACGTTCGGGCCTTACCCGCTGCGGCGAAGTCCCAAACGAGGCCGGTCCCGGGTCTTGTGTCGGCTCTCACGTCCGGGTACTGGAAATCGGTTTCGCCGTGGCCGGGGTGGCTGTGGAGTATGGCGGGCGTGGCTGTCACGAGCGAAACCGCTGTCCCGTCCCGTTCCCGGCCATTCCTGCCGTTGCTGACGGTGAGCCTGTTGACCGGTGTGGGTTACGCCCTGGCCGGTCCGTTCATGTCGCTGTTCCTGATCAAGGAGCTGAACGCCGGTCCGTTCGCGGTCGGCGCGTTCCTGCTGACCAGTGCGTTGGCCGCGTTGGTCACCAGCACGGTGATCGGCCGGCTGTCCGACGCGCGCGCGGTGCGGCGCAACCTGATGGTGTTCGGGGCGTTGGCGGGAGGGGTGTCGTTCGGCCTGTTCGCGGTGTTGCGGAACTACTGGCTGTTGCTGGTGGTGTCGTTGACGTTGGCGGCGGTGGCGTCGTCGGTGATGCCGCAGATGTTCGCGTACGCGCGGCAGTCGTTGGAGCGCACGGGTTCGGCGCGGGCGCCGTTGGCGATCAGCACGCTGCGGATGATGGTGTCGGTGTCGTGGGTCGCGGGTCCGCCGGTGGCGGCCCTGCTGATCGATTTCAGCGGGTTCACCGGTCTGTTCCTGGTGTCGGCGGCGGTGTACCTGGTGGGTGCGGCGGTGACGTTCGTGTTGCTGCCGGAGTTGGGCGGGGGAGAGTCGACGCACGGTGCGGCGGACCGGTCGGGGCCGCGGCGGGAGATCGTGTTGGCGGCGTGCGCGTTCGTGTTGTTGCAGGGTGCGACGGCGGTGAGCGTGCTGGCGATGCCGCTGTACGTGACCGATGTGCTGCACGGCACGACGGGTGATGCGGGGTTGGTCCTTGGTTTGTGCGCGGCGTTGGAGATCCCGTTGATGGTGGGGTTCGGGGCGCTGGCGATCCGGATCAACCAGCGGCTGCTGGTGTTGGCGGGTGGCGCGGTGGCGTTGGCGTACTACGCGGTGATGTTGGTGACGCAGGCGACGTGGCAGGTGGCGGTGGCGCAGGCGTTGCACGCGGTGGTCATCGCGGCGGTGATGGGGGTGGGTATCTCGTACTTCCAGGACCTGGTTCCGGATCGTCCGGGGTATGCGACGACGCTGTTCACGAACACGGCGAAGATCAGCGCGATGCTGGCCGGGCCGTTGTTGGCGTTGTCGCAGGTGTTCGGCTATCGCAGCGCGTTCGGGATCGGTCTTGTCATGTCGGTGGTGGGTCTGGTGCTGCTGGTGGCGGCGCGTCGTCGTTGATCCCGGCAGGTCGGGGCGGTCTGTTCGGACGCGTTGCCGGTAGTCCGCTGTATCAGGGAGAAGTCGCGGGCCGGGGTTGCTACACCTGTCCCTTCATGGGGAGGGGCTGGGATGGCGGGGTCTGGTGGGCGTCGGATCGGCGGCGCGGGTGGTGGCAGCAGCAAGGGCAAGGGCGGTGGTGCGGCGGGCACGTTGGTGTTGGCGGGGGTGGTCGCGTTGACCGCGGTCAACGCCGGTGGCGCGGGCGGGCTCGGTGGCGCGGGCGGCGGTGGCGGTGCGGGTGGTCAGAGCGTGTCCGTGCGCAAGGCCGAGGGCCAGAAGGCGGCGAAGCGGGGTGACGCGGAGGGGGCGTGGCAGAAGTTCGGGATGCGGGGGTTGCGGCAGACGGCGAGGCAGCGGGCGGAGTGCGTGGTGTCGTCGTTCGGGCGGGTGCAGGAGTACTTCCGGGTCAACCGGTGTGCGTCGATGGACCGGATGCTGTTCGCGGTGGGGGACGGGGCCGGGAACTCGGCGGTGATCTCCGTGGTGTGGGTGGGGTTCGCGAGTCGGGGTGACGCGGTGGGGTTCAAGGGCCTGATCGACGAGCACGGCAGCGGTGACGTGCGCCCGTTGGGCGGTGCCGCGCTGGAGTTGGCGGACGTCGCGTTCACCGGCCGCAACTACGGCTCGGACCGGGACGGGTCGACGATCACGATCGCCGAGGCGGAGTCGGTGTCCGGGGTGGTGGGCGCGGAGGTGTTGGACGCGTTGGCGGAGGTGGCCGCCCGTCTGCCGCGGTCGTAGTCGAAGGCGGCTTTGCGGGCGGCGCGGCGCAGGGTGCGCAGCAGCACGGGGCCGGTGATCAGCACCAGGACGGTGGTGGTGACGGCGCGGCCGATGTCCCAGCCCAGGGAGGTGGCGAGGCTGAAGGCCAGCAGTCGGACCAGGTTGTCCACGACGGGTCCGCCGGGTTGGAAGGACAGGCCGGTGCTGCCGGCGCCCAGGGCGAACGGCCAGAACGACAGGTTGAGCAGCAGGCCGTAGACCAGGGATGCCGCCGCGCTGTAGGCGGCGAGCAGGACCGGTTCCGCCCGTCCTCGCAGGGGTGGCAGCAGGCCGGCGCCCAGGGCGACCCAGGCGGCGCCGAGCATCTGGTAGGGCAGCCAGGGTCCGATGCCGCCGGTGAGCAGGGCGGAGGTGAACAGCATGGTGTTGCCGAGCACGAACCCGAAGCCGGGCCCGAACACCCGGCCGCCGAGGACCAGGACGAAGAACACGGTCTCGATGCCGGCGGTGCCGGCGCCCAGTGGCCGGATCGCCGCGCCGAGTGCGGACAGCACGCCGAGCATGGCGACGGCTTTGGAGTCCATGCCGCCTTCGCTGATCTCGGCCAGGACCACGGCCAGGACCAGTGGCAGGAGCAGGGCGAAGATCCAGGGGGCGTCGGTGCCGTGGGCCAGGCCCGCGTCGGGGGTGAGCAGCAGTGGCCAGCCGAACGCGGCGATGCCGATCGCGCCGGAGATCACCAGGGCGGCGGTGGCGCGTGGTCGGAGGCGGACGGGGGCGGTCATCGGGTGGCGAGGGCGGTCGCGACGTCGGTGACGGTGAGCCAGGGCAGGGGTGCGAGGACTTTGGCGGTCTGCGGGGAGAACGTCGGTGAGGCGGTGACGACTTCGCCGGTGGGGCCGTCGGCGACGGTTTCGCCTTCGGCGAGCACGATCACGCGGGTGGCGTATTCGGCGACGAATTCGACGTCATGGGTGGCGAGGATGATGGCGTGGCCTTCGTCGGCGAGGGTGTGGAGGGCTTCGGCGAGGCGGGTCTTGGCCGGGTAGTCCAGGCCCCGGGTGGGTTCGTCGAGCAGGATGACGCGTGGTCGGGGGGTGAGTGCCACGGCGAGGGCGAGGGCGAGGCGTTGTCCTTCGGAGAGGTCGCGTGGGTGTTGCCGGTCGGGGATGTCCGGTGTGAGGCGGTCGAGTGCTGCCCGGCAGGTGCCGCGGGGTTGGTCGGATTCGCGGTCGGCCTGGGCGCATTCGGCGGCGACGGTGTGCAGGTAGAGCAGGTCGGCGGGTTGTTGTGGGACGAGGCCGATGCGGCGGCGACGTGGGCCGGGTTTGAGGTCGGCGGGGTCGGTGCCGTTGACGGACACGGTGCCGGCGGAGCGTTTGCCGGTGCCCTGCAAGGCCCACAGCAGGCTGGATTTGCCTGATCCGTTGCGGCCCATCACGGCGACTCGTTCGCCTTCGCCGACGCTCAGGTCGATGCCGCGCACGGCTTCCACGGTGCCGTACCGGACCTTCAGGTCTTCGGCGCGCAACAGTGGTGTGCCGTTGTCGGGTCCGGTGTGGGTGTCGGCTGGTGGGGCGGTGCGGCCGTTGCGTGTCCGGTGTCCGGCCGGTGACGGGGTCGCGGTGTGGCGTGCCGGGTGGTCGGTGGGTGGTGGGCCGAGTTGTTCGCGCAGTGGTCCGGCGAGGCGGCGGGCGTCGCGGATGGACACCGGGATCGGTCGCCAGCCGGCGAGTTGTCCCAGCCGGACCACGGGTGGTGCGACCGGGGCGCCGGCGAGCACTTCGCCGGGGTCGCCGGCGACGGGCTTGGCGTCGCCGGGCAGCCACACCACGCGGTCGGCGTACTGGGCGACGCGTTCGAGTCGGTGTTCGGCGATGAGCACGGTCATGGCCAGGTCGTGCACCAGTCGGTGCAGTGCGGCCAGCACGTCCTCCGCCGCGCCGGGGTCGAGGGCGGAGGTGGGCTCGTCCAGCACGAGCACGCGTGGGTGGGCGGTGAGGGCCGCGCCGACCGCGACCCGTTGTTGCTGTCCGCCGGAGAGCGTGGCCAGTGGGCGGTGCCGCAGGTCGGCGAGGCCGAGCAGGTCCAGGGTCTCTTCGACGCGCTTGCGCATCACCGGGTTGGGCAGGCCCAGTGATTCCATCGAGTAGGCGAGTTCGTCCTCCACGGAGTCGGTGACGAACCCGGCTTGCGGGTCCTGTGCGACCAGGCCGACCACGTCGGCCAGTTCGCGCGGCGGGTGGGTGCGGGTGTCGCGGCCGTCGACTAGGACCCGGCCGGTGAGGGTGCCGCCGGTGAAGTGCGGGACGAGGCCGTTGACCGCGCGCAGCAGCGTGGACTTGCCCGATCCGGTGCGGCCCACGACCAGGCACAGTTCGCCTTCCGGGACGTGCAGGTCCACCTCGGACAGGGTCGGGCCGGGTGCGTCCGGGTAGCTGACGGAGACGTTCTCGAACCGGATCACGGTGTCTTCCGTTCGGGGGTCAGCACGGGTGCCAGCGCGCACAGCAGCCCGAGGGCGGGCAGCAGCGGCAGTTGGGGCGGCTCCAGCGGCACGGTGGCGGGGGAGAGCGCGGATCCGCCCAGGCCGGCGGGGGAGAAGACCGTCGCGAGTGCCGCGACCAGGGCGGACCCGACGACCAGGGCTTCGCGGGCGCCCCACGTGTCGGGCCGGTACCGGCTGCGCCGCACCCGCCGCGACCCCGTCCGGAGTCCGGCGACGGCGAGCACCGTGCCCAGCGCCAGCATCGGCACGCCCGCGACCGTCGGCGCGCTGCCGTCGAGCAGCCCGTAGGCGCCGACGCACAGCCCGATCAGGCCGCCGAGCACCAGTGCCCCGGTGAGCAGGCGGGTGGACGTGGGCAGCCCGGCGTTGCGGCCGTAGCCGCGCGAGTCCATCGCCGCCGCGAGCACCAGGGACCGTTCGAACGCGTCTTCCAGCACCGGCACCATCAGCACCTTGACCGCGCGGATGCCGCGCACCGCCTCGCCCCGCAGCGCCCGGGCCCGGCGCACCGATCGGGCGCCCGCCACCAGTTGTGGTGCGACGGTCATGGCGACCACGACCGCCACGCTCACCTCGTACAGGGCGGCGGGCAGCGACCGCAGCAGTCGCTTGGCGTTGGCCAGGGCGTTGGCCGCGCCCACGCAGCACAGCAGGGTGGCGAGCTGGAGTCCTTGGTACAGCGCGAAGACCAGGCCTTCGGCGGTGACGGGTCCGCCCAGCCGGATGCCGCGTGCCCAGTCCGGCAGCGGCACCTCGGGCAGGGCGAACAGCACGGTCGGTCCGCCGATGCCGCCGAGCAGGACGTGGAACGCCACCCGGATGCCGATCACGACGAGCCCGAACTTGAGGAACACCCCGTAGGAACTCGCCCACGGGGTGTCCTGGCGGCACGTGACGGCGACGAACCCGGCGATCGCGATCACCAGGCCGAGCATCAGCGGGTTGGTGGTGCGGCTGCCGACGGCGGCCAACCCCAGTGCCCACAGCCACCACGCGCCGGGGTGCAGTGCCCGGTTCACGACCCGGCCTGGCGGCGCCTGCGCACCGTCCACCAGCCCAGCCCGCCCAGTGCGGCGATGGCCGCGATGCCGGCCAGCAGCCCGGTCGTGCCGCCGGACGGATCCGGCCGCTGGTCGGCGGCCAACGGTGTGACGCCCGGCGTCGTGGGGGTGGCCGACGACTCGCCGGTGGTCGACGCCACCGTCGTGGTCGTGGCCGGTGGGGTGGTCGTGGTCGTGGCCGGTGCGCCGGTCTGTGTCGGTTCGCCGGTCTGTCCGGGCTGGGCCGGCGCGGTCCGACCGGGCTGGACTCGCTGTCCAGGTTGCCCCGGTTGCCCTGGTTGTTGTGGTTGTTGCGGCGGGGTGCGGGTGGGTTCGGGGTTCGCCGGAGCGGGTGCCGGTGGCGCGACGCCGGGTTGCCCGCCCGCCCCGAACGCCCAGCCCTCGACGCTGCCGGGGGCCGGGTCGTGGCCGGCCGCACCGATGTCGCTGTACGCCCACGACCCGCCCGGTCCGGCGTGCCAGTAGGACCAGTAGGCGCCGGAGGGCGAGGCGTTGACGCACGGGTCGCTCGCGGGCTGTTCGTCGATGCGGCAGACGAACCCCGCGAACCGCTGTGCCGACTTGTAGCCGAACCCCGCGCCGGTCAACGCGGCCAGGCCGCTGCCGGGGTCACCGGCCGCGCAGCCGGTCCGGATCCCGCCGCCCAGTGCCCCGAAGTCCACCACCACCGTGACGCCCGCGCAGTCGGCCGCCGCCGCGGCGGGCACCGGGGTGCCCGCCAGCAGCAGACCGGCCGCGATCAGCGGGATACGCCGCCTCACGGCGCGGTGGCGGGGGCCTGACCTGCGCCGAACGCCCAGCCTTCGACGCTGCCCGGTGCGGGGTCGTAGCCGGCCGCGCCGGAGGTGCTGTAGGACCAGGTGCCGCCCGGCTGGGCGTGCCAGTAGGACCAGTAGGCCGTCACCGGGGCACCGTTGCACGGGTTGGGCAGGGCGTTGATCCGGCACACGAACCCGGGTTGGCGCGGCAGGAAGCCGTAGCTGAAACCGGCGCCGGTCAGCGCAGCCAACCCGGTGGCCGGATCCCCCGGCGCGCACGCCGTCTGCACCGTGCCGCCCAAGGCGGTGAAGTCGACCACCACGGTCACCCCGCTGGTGCCCGGGCACGCCGCGGCCTGCGCGGCGGGGGAGACCGCCACCAGCGCGGCACCCGTGGCGGCCAGCACGGCCAGCGTCGACAAGAGCCTGCGGATCATCGCTGCTTCTCCTTCACCGTCGTGGTTCGCTTGTGTCCCAGTGCGATCGCGAGCGCGCCGGCCACCAACAGCAGCGTGCCGATCCACAGCGCCGGGCCGACCGGGACGCCGGTGCGGGCCAGGTCGCCGGCACCGGAGACGACGACACCGGCGGCTGTCGTCGTGGTGGTGGTGTCCGAGGTGGACGGCTCCGTGGTCGCCGTGGTCGTCGTCGTGGTGGTAGTGGTGGTGGGGCAGTCGAGCACGGGCGCGGCGGGCCGGTCGCCCGCCGAGGAGACCTCGGCCAGGCTCACCCCCACCAGACCGAGGATCGCCTGAGCCGTGGCGCGGGTGGCGTTGCCGGCGTTGAAACCCTTGGCGTCGTAGGCGATCGCGCCGGTCGTCGGGCCGTGCGAACAGCCCACCTGGAGTTTCGTCAGGTACGCCACGGCCGTGTCGGCGACGTCGCCGCGCCCGCCCACCCGCAGCGCCTGCGCGGCCAGCCCGGTGCTGTTGGCGTTGCTCGTGGTGCCCTGGTCGCCGGGCAGGCCGTTGTCCGGGAACCCGCCGTCGGCGAGCTGGTGGTCGGCCAGCCAGGCCACGCCCTTCGCGGCGACGGCCGGGCGGTCCGCCGCGAGCAGCGCCTGCACCGCCATCGCCGTGGCGTCGACCTGCGAGGTGCAGGTGGGCTGGGCGAACTTCAACGGGAACCCGCCGTCCGGACAGGCGCTGCCCGCCAGGAAGTCCACCGCGGCCCGCGGCGCGCTGCCGTGCCGCTCCAGCGCGATCACCGCGATGGACTGGGAGAAGTTGTTGGTGAGGTCGCTCGGGTAGGAGGTCTTGTCGGTGAACCGGCCGGACGGGGCCTGCAACGCGGTCAGCCCGGCGATCAGGTCCACCCCGCCGAACGCCGTGGGGTCCTCGCTCTGCGCGAGCACGGCGAGCGCCAGCTTGGCGTAGGAGCCCGCGTACTGCGAGCCTTCCTCGTCGGTGACGTAGCTGCCGATCACCTCCGGTTGCGCCAGCCACGCCAGCGCCTTGGCCGCGTTGTCCTGCGCGACCCCGGCCGCGTCGAACGCGAGCAGCGCGTCGATGGTCAGCCCCTGGTCGGGAAAGGTGTCCGGGTCGATCACGGTCTCGAACCGCTCGCCGTCGACCAGTTGCCGGGCCAGCCACCCGGCGGCCGCCTCGGCGGGCCGCGCGGTGACCGGCCCGGCGTGGCCGGGCACGGCCAGGACGGCGGAGGCGGCGAGAGCGGACAGGGCGACGGCGACCACGGCGGCGGTCCGTCTCAACGGCATGGCTCGGCCTTTCCGGGCGCACGGCACAGCGGACCCCGGACAGCCGTCACCGACCTCCCCAGGCTCCGACCCGTGGACCTCGACGGTGTCGGGAGCGTTGCGCGCACGGCGGGTGTTCGGGCTCGTCCGTCCTCGGACCTACCGTTGCGGGTCAGCGCCGGATTCCGACCGGCTTCCCCCGCGTCGTGCGCGATTGCCGATCGTCTCCTCACCGGGCCTGGCGTGTCAATCCGCCTGTGGCGCGATGCTGCCCGCTCGTCCGTACGGTTACCGTCGGTCGGATCAACCTGGGGAAGAGGGGTGTGGGATGGCGACTCTGGCGTCGGTGCGCGACGGCTTGGTGGCGTGGGTCGCACGGCGTTCGGTCACGCGGTGGGTCATGGGCAGGATCGGTTCGCGCGCGTTGTCGCTGCTCCCGGACCGGGCGCTGGTCCCGCTCAAGCGGGACGGGGTGGTGCCGGCCGCCGAGTTGGAGCGGATGAGGGAGTCCGGCCCGGTCCACCGGTTGCCGGTGCCGTTCGGGGTGAGGGTGTGGTTGGTCACGGGCCAACCCGAGGCGAAAAAGGTGCTTTCCGACACAGAAGCGTTCAGCAATGATTACGCCCGGTTGGGCGCGGCCGTCGGGCGCATCGAGCAGACTCCCGGCGGCCTCGGCTTCGCCGACCCGCCCGACCACACCCGGCTGCGCAAGCTGCTCACGCCGGAGTTCACCATGCGCCGGCTGTCGCGCCTGGTGCCGCGCATCGACGAGATCGTCACCGAACGCCTGGACGCGATGGCCGCCGCCGACGGCCCGGTCGACCTGGTCAAGGAGTTCGCGCTGCCCATCCCGTCGCTGGCCATCTGCGAGCTGCTCGGCGTGCCCTACGAGGACCGCGCCCGGTTCCAGGAGCTCGCGGCGGCGCGGTTCGACCTGTTCGGCGGGGCGGGCTCGGCGCTGGGCGCGATCTCCGAGTCGCTCAAGTACATGGAGCGGATCGTCCGGCGCGAGCGCCGCAACCCCGGCGACGGCCTGATCGGCATGATCATCCGGGAGCACGGCGACTCGGTGAGCGACGCCGAACTGGCCGGACTCGCCGACGGCGTGCTGACCGGCGGCTTCGACACCACCGCGAGCATGCTGGCGCTGGGCGCGATCGTGCTGATGAGCGACCCGGCGGCGCGGACGGCCATGCGCGACGACGACAAGGCCGTCGGGCCGCTGGTGGAGGAACTGCTGCGGCACCTCAGCGTGGTGCAGGTGGCCTTCCCCCGGTTCGCCAAGCACGACCTGGACATCGGCGGCACGGAGATCAAGGAAGGCGACGTGGTGGTGGTCTCCCTCAACGCCGCCAACCGGGAAGGCCTGGAACGGCTCGACTTCGACGCCGCGCGGAAGGTCTCCGCGCACTTGGCGTTCGGGTACGGCGCGCACCGCTGCGTCGGCGCGGAACTGGCGCGGATCGAGCTGCGGGCCGCCTATCCGGCCCTGCTGCGACGGTTCCCGAACCTGCGCATGGCCGACGAGGCGCCCATGTACCGGACCGCGTCGATCGTGCACGGCGTCGACGCGCTGATGGTGCACACCCGCTGACGTCCCGGAGCGGGCGACCCGCCGACGGCAGCGTTGCCGCCTCGGCGGGTCGCCCGCTCCGATCGGCCGCAGCCGGCGGACCCGATGGCGTCCCCGGTCCGGTCCGGTCGCCGGTCGGCAGGTCGGTGGGCCGGAAGGACGGTCGGTCAGCAGGACGGTCGGTCAGCAGGACAGGGTCGGAGCACCGGCCACCCCGCCGCCGCGCAACGCGCGGAAGGGCGTGCCGGTCAGACCCGGAACCGCCTGGGCGGTCGCCCGCACCGCGGTGGCCGGGTCGAACCCCGACGCGTCATAGGCGATCGCGCCCCGGGTCTGAGGCGTTCCCGCACAGCCGACCTGCAACGACTTCAGGAACGACCGCGCCCGGTGCGCCGCGTGCACCTCGCCGCCCGCCGCCAACGCCTGCGCCGCCAACCCCGTGCTGTTCGCGTTGGCCGGCGCGCCGAAGCCGCCCGACGACTGCTGGACACCGGTCAACCAGGCCAACCCCTCCCGCGCGTCGACCGGCCGATCGGCCGCCAGCAGCGCCTGCACCGCCATCGCCGTCCCGTCGACATCGCCGACGCACGGCGACTGCCCGAACCGAACCGGGAAACCGCCGTCCGAGCACTGCGTGCCCGCCAGGAAGTCCACCGCCGCGACCGGCGCCCCCTCCCGCGTCCGGTCCAGTGCGATCACCGCGAAGGACTGGCTGAAAGCCGTGCTGAAGTCCCCGAACGCCGACCGGTCCGAGAACCGCCCCGACGGCGCCAGCAAGCCCCGCAACCCGGCGACCAGGTCGACCCCGCCGAACGCCCGGGGATCCTCGCGCGCCACCAGCACCGCCAGCAACAGCTTGGCGTGCGCACCCGCGTAGGCCTCGCCCCCGGTGCCGAGGTAGCCGCCCGAGACCTCCGGGCGCGCCAACCACGCCAGGGCCCGGTCGGCGTAGCCCCGCGACGCCCGTGCCGCCGCGAAGGCGAACACCGCGTCGATGGTCAGACCCTGGTCGGGGTAGCGCACCCCGTCGAACTCCACCTCGAACCGCTCGCCGGCCACCATCTGCCGCGCCAACCACCCGGCCGCCGCATCCGCGCGGTCGACCCCGGCCGAAGCGGGAATCGGCACCAGCAGGGCGACACCGCACAACAGAGCCACGAACACGCGTCTCATCCGAAAACCCTTCCCCCGGAAGAACAAACGCAGCCAGGCTCCCACCGCCGTCAATCGGCCATCCGGGCTTCCGACGACCGAATCGTGTAGCAACGCTTAACGTGACTCCACAAGCCTTCACTTTTCTTAACGCGACTGCTGAGGCACCGTGGACCGGGTGTCGAGCAAATCGATGGTGCGGATGGGATTGCTGGCCCTGCTGTGGGGATCGGGCTTCCTGTGGATCAAACTCGCCCTCACCGGCCTGACCCCCGTGCAGCTCACCGTGATCCGCTGCGCACTGGGCGCGTCGGTCCTGCTCGTCCTCGCCGTCGCCCAACGCCAGAAGCTGCCGCGCGACCCGGTGACCTGGGGGCACCTGGTCGTCGCGGCGCTGTTCTGCAACGCGGTGCCGTTCCTGCTGTTCGGCATCGGCGAGCAGACCGTGGACTCCGGCGTCGCCGGCGTCCTCAACGCCACCACCCCGCTGTGGTCACTGCTGATCGGCCTGGTCATCGGCAGCGAACGCGGCCGGCTCACCCCGACCCGCGTCGGCGGCCTCGTCCTCGGCTTCGCGGGCGTCCTGCTCATCTTCGCGCCGTGGCAGCAGCACGGCCTGGCGAGCTGGGGCGCACTCGCCCTGCTCGGCGCGGCCGCCAGCTACGCCGTCGCGTTCGCCTACATGGGACGCAACCTCGTCGGCAGGGGCGGCTCCATGGCGATCTCCGCCGCCCAGCTGATGACCGCCACCGGCCTGAGCGCGCTCGCCCTCCCGGCATCCGGCCCCGCCCACCCGAACGCCACCGCGCTGATCGCCGTGGTCGTCCTCGGCATCTTCGGCACCGGCATCACCTTCGTGCTCAACTACCGCATCATCGAAGACGAAGGCGCGACCAGCGCCGCCACCGTCGGCTACCTGCTGCCCGTGGTGTCCGTCGCGCTCGGCGCCATCGTGCTCGGCGAACCGCTGACACCGCGGATCATCGCGGGGATGGCGGTGGTCCTGATCGGCGTCGCCCTGACCCAGGTGGCCCTGACCCGATCGGCCCTGACCCGATCGGCCCCGAACCGAACGGCCCCGAACCGAACCGCTCCGAACCGAACCGCTCCGAACCGGGCGGCCGTGACCCGATCGGCCCCGCCCGAACCGCCGCAAGACGGACGCCCACCCCACCGATCCCCGGTCGTCCCCACCGAGCGTGAGCACACCGGCGGCCGTTCGGCCGACCTCTGTTGACCATGGCATAAAAGGCAGGTCAGGCTCCTCGATTGAACCCCGGACGAGTGACTGTCCGCTCCGTCAACCCTGCGCCGGAGCGCACCCGCCCGGGGATCACCCGAAGGAGCCGACCAGTGCGTCCTTTCACCACCACCCTCGCCCTGCTCGCCGCCGCCGTCACCACGGCAGGCCTCGCCACCGGCGTCGCGTCCGCCGCCGCGCACCAGGCGCCGATCCTCGTCCCGGCGGCCACCGCCACCGCCCGACCCGTCGAGGACACCTACATCGTCACCCTCGACGAGCGGGGGCCCACGGCCCGGCCACCGCCGCGACCGCGGGCGTGACCCCGACCCACGTGTACGACGCCGCGTTCACCGGGTTCTCCGCCAAGCTCACCCCGACCCAGCTCCGCAAGCTCAGCCGCGACCCGTCGGTCAAGCTCATCGAACAGGACATGCTGGTCACCGACGCGCTCGACATCACCCAGGCCAACCCGCCGTCATGGGGCATCGACCGCGTCGACCAGCGCAACCTGCCGCTGTCGGCCGGCTACACCTACAACGTCAACGGCTCCGGCGTGCACGCCTACATCATCGACACCGGCATCACGCCGGGCCACGCCGACTTCGGCGGCCGCGCCACGTTCGACTACAACGCCATCGACACCGACAACACCGACTGCCAGGGCCACGGCACCCACGTCGCCGGCACCATCGGCTCCACCACCTACGGCGTCGCCAAGGGCGTCCGGCTGCACGGCGTGAAGATGATGAACTGCGCCGGCAGCACCACGACCACCGCCGCGCTCAACGCCGTCGACTGGGTCACCCGCAACGCCCAGCGCCCGGCCGTGGCCAACACCTCCTGGAACTACCCGGCCACCGCCAGCCTGGAGACCGCCATCCGCGCCATGATCTCCTCCGGCGTCTTCCTGGCCACCTCGGCGGGCAACACCGGCGGCAACTCGTGCGACCGCCTGCCGCGCAAGGTCGAGACCGCCTCCGTCGTCGCGTCCTCGGAACGCACCGACGCCCGTTCCTCCTTCTCCAGCACCGGATCCTGCGTCGACCTCTACGCGCCCGGCAGCTCGATCACCTCCACGCTGCGCACCGGCGGCAGCGGCTCGATGAGCGGCACCTCCATGGCCACCCCGCACGTCGCGGGCGTGGCGGCGCTGTACAAGTCGCGCTTCGGCGAGGCGTCCCCGGCGACCGTGCACAACTGGCTCAACACCAACGCCACACCCGGCGTCGTCAACGGCGGCGGCACCGGCGGCACGGTCAACCGCCTGCTGTTCACCACCGGCCTGTGAATCAACCCCGGCGCGCGGGGTTCCACGTCCCCACCCGCGCGCCGGGAACCAGCGGAACGACTGCTTCAAGCCTGGAACACCGACACCGCACCGATGTCCGGTGTTGCGTGACAACAGGGTCGCGACGCGCTCTCAGCAACGGCCTGCCAGGATCGCGGCATGGGGACCGACGCGTTCGTGCTGCCGCTGGACGATCCCGGAGCCGACCTCGCGACGGTGGGCGGCAAAGGCGCATCGCTGGCACGGCTCGTGCGCGCCGGCCTGCCCGTGCCCGGCGGCTTCCACGTGACCACCCACGCCTACCGGGTGTTCGCCCACGGCCTCGACACCGGCGATCCGACCGCCGCCGGGTTCGCGGCGAAGGAGATGCCGCGGGAGATCGCGGACGCGATCCTCGTCGCCCTGCCCGACGCGCCGCTGGCGGTCCGTTCGTCGGCCACCGCCGAAGACCTGCCCGACCTGTCGTTCGCGGGCCAGCACGACACCTTCCTGGACGTGCGCGGCGAAGACGTGCTGGACGCGGTGAAGCGCTGCTGGGCGTCACTGTGGACCGAACGGGCCGTCGACTACCGGGCCCGCAACGGCATCACCGACACCGCGATGGCCGTGGTGGTGCAGGAACTCGTACCCGCCGACGCGGCGGGCGTGCTGTTCACCGCCAACCCGGTCACCGGAGCCCGCGACGAGACCGTCGTCAACGCCGCTCCCGGCCTCGGCGAGGCACTCGTCGGCGGCGAGATCACGCCGGACACGTACGTGGTCTCCCACGGTGCAGTGCGGTCGGGAGGCGACCTGCTCGACGACCGGCAGGTACTCGAACTGGCCGCCCTGGGAACCCGCATCCAGGACCTGTACGGCGTGCCGGTGGACGTCGAATGGGCGTTGCGCGAAGGCCGTTTCGCCATCCTCCAGGCCCGGCCGATCACCGCGCTGGAGGAAGTCTGGAACGACAGCCTGCGCGGCGACTACCTGTGGACGTGTGCCAACCTCGGCGAAGCCGTGCCCAGCGTGATGACACCCGCCACCTGGTCCATCGTCCAGGTGCTCGCCCAGCCGCCGATCGGCGGCCACCCCACCACGGGCAACATCGGCGGCCGGTTCTACCTCAACCTCAGCGCCGCGTTCGCCGTCGGCACGGCCCTCGGACTCGGCGGCACGATGCGACGGCTGGCCGTGCACACCTTCGGCCGCATCCCCGACGGCGTCGAGGTGCCGCGGCTGCCGCTGAACCGCCCGGCGACCCTGAGCGCGGCCATCGCGGCGGCCGTGCCGTTCGTCAAGACCAGTCGCGAATACGCCAAACGCATCGACGGCCTCATCGCCTCCGCACCGGCCCGCGCCGAGGAACTGCGCACCCGCATCACCGCCGCCTCGACCACGGCGGAACTGCGCGCGCTGTGGCAGTCCGAACTGGACACCTTCCTGCGCGACGACGTCCGCATGTACGACGCGGGAGCCCGCGGCGGCATCGGCACGAACGCCAGGCTGCGCCGCGACCTCGGCCGCCTCGTGGGCGAACAGGACACCACCGCACTGCTCACCGGCGCGCACGGGGCGTCCGGCGACCTCGCCAGCCTCGGCCCGCTGCTCGGCCTGGCCCGCCTGCGGCGCGGCGAGATCGACCGCGCCACCTACCTGCGCGACTGGGGCCACCGCTTCGCCGACGAGTACGAGGTGTCCGCACCGCGTCCGTCCGAGGACCCCGCCTGGCTGGACCGCCGACTCGCCACCGACACCCCCGACCCGCGGGAGCTGCTGGCCCGGCAGGCGGCGGCACGGGACGCGGCCCGGCAGCGGCTGGTGGCCGCCCACCCCGCCAAGGCGGCCCGGCTCGGCCGCAGGCTCGACGCCCTCGCCGAGACCACCAGACGCCGCGAACGCGCCCGGTCCGAGATGGTGCGCGGGTTCGGCGTCCTGCGGGCCTTCCTGGTGCGGGCCGCCGAACTGACCGGCCACGACGTGTTCTTCCTGTCCCTGGAGGAGACCCTCGCCGTGCTCAGCGGCGACGACCGCCCGGCATCGGCGATCCAGGCCCGGCGCGAGGCCTACGAGCGCTACCGGGCACTGCCGCCGTACCCCACGATCATCAGAGGCCACTTCGACCCCGTCTCGTGGGCGGCCGACCCGAACCGCCGGATGGACGTCCACGACGCCTCCGCCACACCACCGGGAGACAGCGTCTCGGGCCTGCCCGGCGCGGCGGGCGTGGCGGAAGGCGTGGCCCGGGTGATCGCCTCCGTCGAAGACGGCGACGCCCTGCGAACCGGCGAGATCCTGGTGACCACCGTGACCAACATCGGTTGGACCCCGCTGTTCCCGCGCGCGGCGGCGGTCGTGACCGACGTCGGCGCCCCGCTGTCCCACGCCGCGATCGTGGCCCGCGAACTGGGCATCCCCGCCGTCGTGGGCTGCGGCAACGCCACCACCCGGATCCGGACGGGCGACCGCATCCGGGTCGACGGCGGCCTCGGCACCGTGACCCCCGTCGACTAGGCACCCGGAAGACAGGGTGCCCGACGACAGGTGTCCCAGGGAAAGGTGTCCCGGGGACAGGGTGCCCGGGACTAGGAGCCCGAGCGGGCCAGTTCGTGGGGGAGTCCGACGTAGTTCTCGGCCAGGCTGGTCGCGGCGGCCTGCGACGAGCAGACGTAGCGGAGCTGGGCCAGTTGCAGCTGTTGGTCCAGGTCGTCGCCGGAGGTGTGCAGCATGGAGGTCATCCACCACGAGAAGTGCGTGCACCGCCAGACCCGGCGCAGCGCCCGCTCCTCGTAGCTGTCCAGCAGGTCGGTGCGGCGCTCGGTGAAGAACGCGTCGAGCGCCTCGGTCAGCACCGCGACGTCGGCGACCGCGAGGTTGAGGCCCTTCGCGCCGGTCGGCGGCACGATGTGCGCGGCGTCGCCGACCAGGAACAGCCGGCCGTGGCGCATGGGTGTGCTGACGAAGCTCCGCATCGGGGTGATGCCCTTGTCCACGATCGGGCCGTCGGCCAGCGTCCAGCCGTCGAGCCCGAGCCGGGTGCGCAACTCGTCCCAGATCCGGTCGTCGGACCAGTCCTCGACGTTCTCCGCGCGGTCCACCTGGAGGTAGAGCCGGCTCAGCTGCGGCGACCTCATGCTGTGCATGGCGAACCCGCGCGGGTGCCAGGCGTAGATCAGCTCGTCGGTGGACGGCGGGACCTCGGCCAGGATGCCCAGCCAGCCGTAGGGGTAGTCGCGTTCCCAGGTGCGGCGCAGCGGTGCGGGGATCGTCGGACGGCTGACGCCGTGGAACCCGTCCGCGCCGACCACGATGTCGGCCTCCACCACGTGCGCCACGCCGTCTCTGTCCACGAACGACACGCTCGGGCGGTCGGAGTCGACGTCGTGCAGAGCGGTCTGCGTCACCTCGAAGTGCACCGCGTCGGCACGTACCCCGAGCAGGTCCTTCACCACCTCGGTCTGGCCGTAGATCCACACCGACCGGCCGGTGAGCGCGTGGAAGTCGATCCGGTGGCGTTCGCCCGGCCACTGGAGGTGGATGCCGTCGTGCCGCAGCCCCTGCGACTTCAGCCGGTCGCCGAGGCCGGAGTCCACCAGCAGGTCCACGGTGTCCTGCTCCAGCACGCCCGCCCGGATACGGGCTTCGACGTACGCGCGTGACCGGTTCTCCACGATCACGGACTCGATGCCGCGCAACGACAGCAGGTGCGAGAGCAGCAACCCCGCAGGACCGGCACCGACGATGGCGATCTGTGTGCGCATGGGAGCAGCCTGCGCGACCGGGCGCCCCGCGAACAGGGGCGACTTCCACTGAGCGGCAACCTTTTCGGCATCCGATGATCTATCTATTCCATAACTTCAGTGAAGACTGGAATTAATCACTCGTCGATCTACCTGCAGGAAGTCGACCTCCTACTTCACACAACGCACTGAGCTGCGAAGAGTTGATCAACCGCCCCGAACCGCTCGTCGTGGTAGCGCAAGAACCTCGAAGGGAGCCCGGCAAGGGGCTGTCGAGGAGGATGCCGGCGGTAAGGCCGACGCCCCGGTCACCGGAGATGACCGGGGCGTCTTCAGTCGGCGACGCGTTCGCGGGCTTCGGCGAGGTCTTCCTCGGTGGGGGCGTCGTCCTGGGTCAGGGCGAGCCGCCAGTAGCCGGCGAAGTCGATCCGGCGCTTGTCCAGGCCCCGGTCGCCGATGAGGTGTCGGCGGATGGCGCGGACGGTGCCGGCTTCGCCGGCGATCCAGGCGAACGCCTCGCCGTCGGGGAACGGGGCGGCCCGGACGGCGTTGAGCAGGCCGGTGCCGTGGCCGGGCGGAGTGGTGCCCCGGTGCACCCAGTGGAGGTCGAGTTCGGCGGCGGTGTCCAGCGGCTGTTCCTCGGCGGGGTCGCTGATCTCGATGCGGACGACGGCTCGGGCGTCGTGGGGGAGTGCGGCGAGGTGACCGGCGATGGCCGGGATGGCGGTCTCGTCGCCGGCCAGCAGGATCCAGTCGAACCTGCCGAGCCGGGTGCGGTAGGCGGCGGACGGCCCGTAGCGGCCGATCGTGTCGCCGGGTCGGGCGGTCGCGGCCCAGCGGGTGGCGGGGCCCGCGTCGGCGTGCAGCACGAAGTCGATGTCGATCTCGTGGGTGTCCGGGTGGTGGTCGCGCACGGTGTAGCTGCGCATCCAGGGGCGTTCGGGTTCGGGGATGGACTGGTAGGCCTGGTACCAGCCCGTGCCGTACTTGTCGTCGCGGTCCGCCGGCAGGTCGGGGACGGGGTGGCCGGGTTTGGGGATCAGCAGTTTGAGCTGCTGGTCGGGCCAGGTGGGGAAGTCGTCCAGGCCGTCGCCGGTGAACCGGACGCGCACGACGTGCGGGGTGACCGGGTGGGTTGCTGTGACGTGCAGGAGGGGCACGGCGTTCCTCGGGTCGGTGCTGGTCGGACCGGGTGTGGTGCCGGTCGGGGCATCGCCGGGCCGGTGGCGGCCGGGCGATGCCCCGACCGGGTTCAGGGGCGGGCGGCGACGTAGCGGCGCAGGTGCTGGGCGGTGAGGGTGTCGGCGTCGGCCACGAGTTCGGTGGGGGTGCCGGTGAACACGATGCGCCCGCCGTCGTGGCCCGCTCCGGGGCCGAGGTCGATGATCCAGTCGGCGTGCGCCATGACCGCCTGGTGGTGCTCGATGACGATGACGGTGTTGCCGTCGTCGACCAGCCGGTCGAGCAGGGCGAGGAGTTTGTCGACGTCGGCGAGGTGCAGGCCGGTGGTGGGTTCGTCCAGGACGTAGGTGGACGCCTTCTCGGCCATCTGGATGGCGAGTTTGAGGCGTTGCCGTTCGCCGCCGGACAGGGTGGTGAGGGGCTGGCCGAGGGACAGGTAGCCCAGGCCGACGTCGGCCAGCCGGTCCAGGACGGCCCTGGCCTGCTTCTCGGTGAAGAAGTCGCGGGCTTCGGCGACGGACATGGCGAGGACTTCGCTGATGTTGCGGCCGCGCAGCAGGTGGGTGAGGACTTCGGGGGTGAACCGCTTGCCCTCGCACTCCTCGCAGACGGTGGCGACGCCGGCCATCATGGCGAGGTCGGTGTAGACCAGCCCGATGCCCTTGCACTTGGGGCAGGCGCCTTCGGAGTTGGCGCTGAACAGGGCGGCTTTGACGCCGTTGGCCTTGGCGAACGCGGTGCGGACGGGGTCGAGCAGGCCGGTGTAGGTGGCGGGGTTGCTGCGCCGGGAGCCGCGGATGGGGGACTGGTCGACGGTGACGACGTCGTCACGGGTGGCCAGGGAGCCGTGGATGAGGGAGCTCTTGCCGGATCCGGCGACCCCGGTGACGACGGTGAGCACGCCGAGGGGCACGTCGACGCTGACGTCGTGCAGGTTGTGCAGGTTCGCGCCGGTGATGGGGATGTGCCCGGTGGGTCGGCGGGTGTCGGGGCGGAGGCGGGCGCGGTGGTCGAGGTGGCGGCCGGTGAGGGTGTCGGAGGCGCGGAGTGCGGCGACGGTGCCGGTGAACTGGATCTCGCCGCCGTTGGTGCCCGCGCCGGGGCCGAGGTCGACCACGTGGTCGGCGATCTCGATGGTCTCCGGTTTGTGCTCGACGACGAGGACGGTGTTGCCCTTGTCGCGCAGGCGCAGCAGCAGGTCGTTCATCCGCTGGATGTCGTGGGGGTGCAGGCCGACGGTGGGTTCGTCGAAGACGTAGGTGACGTCGGTGAGCGCGGAGCCGAGGTGGCGGACCATCTTGACGCGTTGGGCCTCGCCGCCGGAGAGGGTGGCGGACTGGCGGTCCAGGCTGAGGTAGCCCAGGCCGATCTCGACCAGGGAGTCGAGGGTGTCGCGGAGGGTGGCGATCATCGGGCCGACGGAGTCGTCGTCGATCTTGGCGACCCAGTCGGCGAGGTCGCTGATCTGCATGGCGGAGCAGTCGGCGATGTTGGCACCCTGGATCCTGGAGGACAGGGCGGCCTGGTTGAGGCGGGTGCCGCCGCAGGCGGGGCAGGCGGTGAAGGTGACGGCGCGGTCCACGAAGGCGCGGATGTGGGCCTGCATGGACTCGCGGTCCTTGGACAGGAACATCCGCTGCACCCTGGGGACGAGTCCTTCGTAGGTGATGTTGCTCTTGCCGATCTTGACCTTGGTGTTCTCCTTGTGCAGGAAGTCGGCCCACTGCTGCTCGGTGTAGTCCCTGAGCTTGGTGTCGGGGTCGACGAACCCGGAGGCGCCGTAGGTCTGCACGTACCAGCTGTCCGCCGGGAATCCGGGGACCTTGATGGCGCCCTCGTTGAGGGACTTGTCCCGGTCGACGAGTTCGTCGAGGTCGATGCTGGAGGCGCGGCCGAGGCCCTCGCAGTCGGGGCACATGCCTTCGGGGAGGTTGAAGCTGAACGCGCCGGAGGTGCCGACGTGCGGGGTGCCCAGGCGGCTGAACAGGATGCGGAGCATGGTGTGGGCGTCGGTGGCGGTGCCGACGGTGGAGCGCGAGTTGGCGCCCATGCGTTCCTGGTCGACCACGATGGCGGCGCTGAGGTTGCGCAGGGCGTCCACGTCGGGGCGGCCGAGGTTGGGCATGAAGGACTGGATGAACGCGGTGTAGGTCTCGTTGATCAGGCGCTGCGACTCGGCCGCGATGGTGCCGAACACCAGGGAGGACTTGCCGGAACCGGAGACGCCGGTGAAGACGGTGAGGCGTCGTTTGGGGATGTCGACGCTGACGTCCTTGAGGTTGTTCTCGCGTGCGCCGCGTACTTCGATCAGGTCGTGGCTGTCGGCCGCCGTTGCCATGCGCTTGCTTCCCCCTGCTTTGTTTATGGCGTAAAGTCGCGGACAGGTTAGTTTATGGCGTAAGGAGATGCAAGTGGTGGTGTTCGCCGGACAAGGTGACCCGCGCCGGTCGATGTCGCTGCTGTGGCGCTCGGCGGAAGCCGGGTCGCGGCCGGGGCCGAAGCCGGGGCTCAGCGTGGACGCCATCGTGGACGCCGCCATCGCGGTGGCCGACGAGCAGGGCATGTCGGCGCTGTCCATGCGCGCGGTGGGGGAGCGGTTGGGGCGCACCGCGATGGCCCTCTACACCTACGTGCCGAACAAGGCGGAGCTGCTCGACCTCATGTACGACAAGGTGCTGGGGCAGTTGCCGACCGAGTACCCGTCGGACCAGGGGTGGCGGGCGGCGCTGACCGCGTGGGTGGGCGATGTGCGCGCGTTCTACCTGTGGCACCCGTGGGTGTTGCAGGTCTCGCAGGCGCGGCCGGTGCTGGGGCCCAACGAGTTCACCATGCTGGAGACGCTGCTGCGCATCCTGCGGCAGACCGGGCTGGAGCGGTCGGTGCTGCGCGGGGTCGTCGGGGTGGTGACGCAGTTCGTGCGCGGTGCCGCGGAGGTGATCGCCGACGCGCGGCGGGCCGCCCGCGAGACCGGGGTCTCCGACGAGGAGTGGTGGTACGCGCGGTCGCCGCTGGTGGAGGAGTTCTCCGCGCCGTTCGAGCGCCAGTTCCCGCTGGTGGCGTGGCTCGGGGAGCTGGATCCGCCCGCGGCCGACGACGACTGCACGCCGTACCTGGAGCGCCACGCCGAGTGGAACTTCACCGTCGGCCTGGAGGTGCTGCTGGACGGCATCGAGGCCGCCGTCGCCCGATCGGTGGGATAGGGTTCGCGGGCCTGTCGGTCGCGAGCGCGGGGAGGTGAGACCCGTTTCCGTAATTGTGGTGGTCGGGTCGTGCCTGCCGGGTGCCGGGTGCCGGTGAGGGGCGGGACGCCCGTGGAGATGCGGAAGGCGTTCCCTTGTTCGTCGATGAGTCGTCGTTGTCCGGTGTCGTCGCGCGGCTGAGGGCCGCGGGCTGCGTGTTCGCCGAGGACGAGGCCGCGTTGCTGGTCGAGGCCGCCGACACGGCCGCCGCGCTGGCGGCCTCGGTGGACCGCCGGGTGGCGGGCCTGCCGTTGGAGCAGGTGCTGGGGTGGGCGGAGTTCCGGGGGCTGCGGATCGCGGTCGAGCCCGGGGTGTTCGTGCCGCGCACCCGTACCGGGTTCCTGGTGGAGCAGGCCGTGCCGTTGGCCCGTGCCGGCGCCGTGGTGGTGGACCTGTGCTGCGGCACGGGCGCGGTGGGCGCGGCGTTGGCGGCCGTGGCGTCGGTGGAGCTGTACGCGGCGGACGTCGACCCGGCCGCGGTGCGGTGCGCGCGGCGCAACCTCGATCCCGCCAGGGTGTTCGAGGGTGATCTGTACGCCGCGTTGCCCGCCGCGCTCAAGGGCCGGGTGGACGTGCTGGTGGCCAACGCCCCGTACGTGCCCACCGCGGCCATCGGCACCATGCCGCCCGAGGCGCGCGACCACGAGCCGCTGGTCGCGCTGGACGGCGGTCGGGACGGGCTGGACGTGCAGCGGCGGGTGATCGCGGAGGCCCCGGCGTGGCTGGCGCCCGGCGGGGCGCTGCTGGTGGAGACCGGCGAACGCCAGGCGGCGGGCACGGTGGCGGCGTTCGGCCGAGCCGGGTTCGCCACGACGGTCGCGCGGTCGGACGACGTGGACGCGACCGTCGTGGTCGGCACTACGCCCCGGTGACCCCGTCGGTGAGTTCGCGCACCACGTCGAGCTGACCGACGTGCCGGGCGTACTCCTGGAGCATGTGGAACAGGATCCAGGCCAGGGTGGGCGTGGGCGCGCCGTCCCACGTCCACCTCGCGGCGCGGTCGGACAGCCCGGCGGCGGCCGTGATCTCCCGTGACCGCGCGCACTGGGCCAGGTAGAAGTCGCGGATGCTCTCCGTGGTGTCGCCGTCCTCCACGGTCCACTCGGCGTCGTCGACCGCCGGGTTGCCGCGCGGGTGCTCGACGTCCTCGCCGCGGAAGTACCACCGCATCCAGCGCAGTTCGACGTGGGCGAGGTGCTTGACCAGGGTGAGCGGGGACCAGCCGGAGGGCACGCGGCTGGTGCGCAGCTCCTCGTCGGACAGGCCGGCGAGCTTGCGCAGCAGGGTGTCGCGGTAGAAGTCCAGGTACTCCAGCACCAGCCGGGTCGGGTCGGCGATGTCGGTGGCCGGTTCGACCGGCACCGCGATCCGCGCGCGCACCGCGTCCCCGTCGACCTCGACGGTCGCGCCGGCGCGCTTGAGCACCTTGAGCGCGGCGGTGTTGCCGGTGGTGGTCTCGGCGGTGATGGTGCGGATGCTGCGCGCCCACGCCTGGTCGACGACCCGGCGCACGGCCTGCACGCCGACGCCCGCGCCGCGTGCCGAGCGGGCCACCCACAGGCCGGTCTGCCCGGTGTCGGTCAGCCGGATCATGCCCAGCGTGCGGTCGCGTTCGACGATTTCGTAGGCGTGGCGCCGGAAGCCGCGGTAGAACTCGCGGAACTCCTCGGTCCGGTCCGGTGTCCAGCCCGGCGGCATCACGTCCTCCGGGTCGGCGTCGGCCACCGCGACGGCCAGCAGCCGCTCCAGGCCTTCGTCGTCCAGCGGGCGCAGGCTGATCACTACCACCAACTCCTTCTCCGACGGCACCGCCCCGGTGATCACCTTGCCGGGGCACGGGCCCATCCTCGCCCGGCCTACCCTGATCGCGGAACCGGAATACGGCAGGAGCAGGAGCACGATGTCGGCGACGAGGCTGCTGGTCCTCGGCGTGGTGCGCGGTTACGGCCGCGCGCACGGCTACCTGATCGGCAACGACCTGATGTCCTGGGGCGCGGGGGAGTGGGCCAACGTCAAGTGGGGTTCGATCTACCACGCGCTCAAGCAGTTGACCAAGGACGGTTGCCTCACCGACGAGACCGTGCCGCCCGCGCGCACCGACTACGTCCTCACCGCGAAGGGCGAGCAGGAGTTCCGGCGGCTGCTGCGCGACGCGCTGCGCCGCCCGGAGACCCGGCCCGACATGCTCGCCGCGGGGCTGGCGCTGTTGCCGTCGCTGACCCGCGCCGACGCGGTGGCCCTGCTGCACGAGCGGCTGGCCGCCCTGGAGTCCAGGCGCGACACCGCCCGCGAGCAGGCCGCCGGGTGGGGCGAGCCGGCGCACGTGCGGGAGCTGTTCGGGCTGTGGGAGCACACCGCCGGCAGCGGTGTGGCGTGGACGCGCGGCCTGCTGGAACGCCTCGAAGCAGGGGCGTACCCGATGGCGGGCGACCGCGGTTCGCCGGGCGGACCCGGCAGTTGGTCTATACTCAAACTTGAGTAGCCAAGGGGGAGCACTGAACACAGGTCTCGAACGGTGCGCGGTCGTCTTCGAACCCGCCGACCCGCCACGCATGTCGACCATGGCCTTCTACGGCGACCACCTGCCCGACGGCGAGCAGCCCGACGCGGTGGCACCGGCCTTCGGGGAACTTTCCATCGCCCAGCCCGACGGCACGAAACGGCAGGTCGCCGCCCTGCGGCTGGCGGTCGCCGAGGCCGTGCCGGTGCTGTCCAGAGCCCGCCGCAGCCCGCACGCCCACCCGGCCGCCGCGTTCTGGGGCGCGGCCGTCGTCGTCGCGCTGCAACTGGTCGCCCGCGGCCGGGTGCGGCCCGCCGTCACCGAGGGCGACTTCGACGCCTGGCGGCTCGGCCCGCTCGACGCCGCCGACGCCCGCCGGGTGCGCGACCTCGCCGACGCCATGCCCGCGCACGCCCGCGCCGTGCCGCTGCCCGGCCGCGACCCGCTCGAACTCGCCGAAGCCGAACCCCTGGTCCGGGCCTTCCTGGACGCCGTCGCGGACACCATGCCGCGCGGCGCGGCCGCGGTGCGCGCCGCCGGCGCGCCCGCGTTCGCCTCCCCGGCCCCGCAGCAGGTGCCGCACCTGCGCGACTGGGCCGACCAGGGCGTGCGGATCTCGCTGCGCATCGAGGGCCTGGACTCGTTCCGCGCCGTCGTCCAGGTGCACAGCCTCGCCGACCCCACCGCGGTGGTCGACGCCGCGCTGCTGTGGGCCGGCGCCGACCGGCGGGCCCAGTCCGACGCCATGGTCGGCATCCGCCGCGCCGCGCGCGCCTTCCCGCCCCTGGAACGGCTGCTCGACCTGCCCGTGCCCGACGAGGTGGCGCTGCTCGACTCCGACGTGGAGCAGCTGCTGCGCGACGGCGCGGTGCGGCTCGCGGCGGCCGGCGTGGACGTGCACTGGCCCAAGGACCTGCTGCGCGACCTGTCCGCGAAGGTCGTCCTCGGCGACGACCGGGACCGGCCCGCGTTCTTCGGCCCCGACCAGCTCACCACCGTCAACTGGCAGCTCGCGCTGGGCGACGACCCGCTCACCCCGGACGAGCTCGACCGGCTCGCCGAAGCGCACCGGCCGGTGGTGCGGCTGCGCGACCGGTGGGTCCTGGTCGACCCCGAACTGGCCCGCAAGGCCCGCGAACGCGACCTCAAGCCGGTCACCGCCATCGACGCCCTCGGTGCCGCGCTCACCGGCGTCACCGAGATCGACGGCGAGCAGGTCCGCGTCGCCGCCACCGGCTGGCTGGACGAGCTGCGCGCCAAGCTCGCCCTGCTCGACGACGAACCCGTCGGGCAGCCCGCCGCGCTGCGGGCCACCCTGCGCGACTACCAGCTCCGCGGCCTGCGCTGGCTGGACCGGATGACCTCGCTCGGCCTGGGCGGCTGCCTGGCCGACGACATGGGCCTGGGCAAGACCGTCACCCTCATCGCCCTGCACCTGCACCGCGACAGCGGACCCACCCTGGTCGTGTGCCCGGCGTCGCTGCTGGGCAACTGGCAGCGCGAGATCGAGCGCTTCGCGCCCGGCGTCCCCGTCCGCCGCTACCACGGCACCCGCCGCGAACTCGCGCACGAGGGGTTCGTGCTCACCACCTACGGCACCATGCGGGTGGACGCCGACCGGCTCGCCGAGGTCGAGTGGGGCCTGGTCGTCGCCGACGAGGCGCAGCACGTCAAGAACCCCGCGTCGGACACCGCCAAGGCGCTGCGCCGCATCCCCGCCGCCGCCCGCGTCGCCCTCACCGGCACCCCGGTCGAGAACACCCTCGCCGAGCTGTGGGCCGTGCTCGACTGGACCACCCCCGGCCTGCTCGGCACCCTGCCCCGGTTCAAGGCCCGCTGGGCCAAGCCCATCGAGGCCGACCACGACCGCGCCGCCGCCGACCGGTTCGCCGCGCTGATCAGGCCGTTCCTGCTGCGCCGGCGCAAGTCCGACCCCGGCATCGCACCCGAGCTGCCACCCAAGACCGAGACCGACCAGCCGGTGGCGCTGACCCGCGAACAGGCCGCCCTCTACGAGGCGGTCGTGCGGGAGCTCATGGCCGAGGTCGCCGAAGCCGACGGCATCGCCCGCCGCGGCAAGATCGTCAAACTGCTCACCGGCCTCAAACAGGTCTGCAACCACCCCGCGCAGTACCTCAAGGAGACCGAACCCCGGCTCGCCGGCCGCTCCGGCAAGCTCGAACTGCTCGACGAACTGCTCGACACCATCCTCGCCGAGGGCGGCGCGGTCCTGGTGTTCACCCAGTACGTCGCCATGGCCAGGCTCATCGCCAGGCACCTCGCCGCACGCGGCATCCCCAGCCAGTTCCTGCACGGCGGCACCCCCGTGCCCGCGCGTGAGGACATGGTGCGCCGCTTCCAGGACGGCGAGAACCCGGTGTTCCTGCTGTCCCTCAAAGCCGCCGGCACCGGCCTCAACCTCACCCGCGCCGACCACGTCGTGCACTACGACCGCTGGTGGAACCCCGCCGTGGAGGACCAGGCCACCGACCGCGCCTACCGCATCGGCCAGACCCGCCCGGTCCAGGTCCACCGGCTCATCGCCGAGGGCACCATCGAAGACCGCATCGCGCAGATGCTGCGCACCAAGCGCGAACTCGCCGACGCCGTGCTGTCCCACGGCGAAGCCGCGTTCACCGAACTGTCCGACGACGAACTGGCCAACCTGGTGGAGCTGAGGGCATGAGCGGACGCGTCAAGGGCTTCCCCGCGTTCGGCAAGGGCGTGCGCCGCGCCCGGTCCTGGTGGGGCCGCGCCTGGCTGCAGGCCGTGGAGGACACCTCCCTGGACCAGGCCCCGCTGCGGCAGGGCCGCAAGTACGCCCACGCCGGACTGGTCGGCACCATCACCGTCAGCCCCGGCAGGCTGTCCGCCGCCGTCTACGACACCGAGGACACCTACCAGACCACCGTGCGGCTCGCGCCGTTCACCGACGCCGAGTGGCACCGGTTCCTCGGCCAGATCGCCGCCAAGGCCGGCCACCTCGCCGCCCTGCTCGACCGCGAGATGCCCCGCGAACTCGCCGACGCCGCCGCCGACGCGGGCCTCGGGCTCCTGCCCGGCATCGGCGACCTCGACCCCGAGTGCACCTGCCCCGGCTGGGAACTGCCCTGCAGGCACGCCGCCGCGCTGTGCCACCAGGCCTCCTGGCTGCTCGACGCCGACCCGTGGGTGCTGCTCCTGCTGCGCGGCCGCGACCAGGACGAGGTCGTCGCCGGCGCCCGCCCGTCGACCGGGGTCCTCGCCGTCGACGCCTACGCCCGGCAACCCGCCGACCTGCCCGACGACCCGCCCCTGGCCGACCTCGGCCCGCTGCCCGAGTTCGAACCCGCACCCGGCCTCGACGTGGAGGTGCTCGCCCTGCTGGTCGCCGACGCGGCGGGCAAAGCCCGCGAGCTGCTGCTCACCGGCGAACGACCGGTGCTCGACGAGCGCCGCGACCGCATCCGGATGGCCGCCGCCCTGCCCGTGCTCGCCGACCGGCTCGACGCCCACCCGCGCGAACTCGACGCGTGGCGCCAGGGCGGACCGGCCGGGCTCGACGTGCTCGACGAGGCCTGGACCCCGGCGAAGGCCGACGCCGCCCGCGCCCGCGCGGCCTGGGAAGGCGGGGAACTGCCCGCCGCGAAGACCTGGCGGAACCGGTGGACCGTGCGGGACCGGCAACTGCGCTACGGGCGCGACGGCCGCTGGTACCCCTACCGGTCGCGCGCCGGCGAGTGGCACCCCACCGGCACCGCCGACCGCGACCCCGCCGCCGCGTTCTCCGAACTCACCTGACCACCTCGACCGGCACACGACCGTCGAGTACCACAGCTGTGGTACCACGGGCGTGGTGGTGATCCGCGCCCGTGGGACGGGCGCGGATCACCGCAGGTCCGGGACTAGGTGATCACCCCGGGCAAGGTCGCGGCCGTCCGCTTGCGGCGCAGCCACACCTTGCGCGAGCCGTCGCCGAACAGCAGCGTCCTGGACAGCTCCCAGCCCGCGAACTCGGCGTGGAGGGTCAGCTGCGTCGTCGCCGTGCGACGGGAGACACCGGCCGGCAGCCGCAGCGGCCGGTACTCCCAATCCCCGTCGACCACCCCTTCGCTCATATCCCGATCACCTGCATCCCTTGGCCGTCCCCGGACGCGACGAACACGCGCCCGCTGCCTGGGTCCACCGCCACCGAATCCGGCTGGCGGACCGTGGCGAACCGGAACCTCTCCACCGGCTCGCCCCCCGCGACGTCGAACGCCACCACCTGGTTGAGCCCGGTCAGTGTGATCCACACCAGGTCGCGGCGCTCGTCGTAGGCCATCCCGTACGGCGCGCCCGGCACCGGGTAGCGCTGCCGCATGATCAGCGGGCTCACCGAGAACGCCATCAGCTCGCCGCCGCGCGTGTCCACCACCAGCACCCGGCCGAACCGGTCGGCCACCATCGACGTCGCGCCGTCACCCGCCCGCAAACCCGCACCCAGCCGCGGACCCTCCGGGCCGTCCAGGTCGACGTCGAACACCGCGCTGCGCGGCCGGTCCAGCACCACCGCGTCGGTGCCCGCCGCCACCACCCGGTCCGGGCTGGACACCCCGGTCACCACCTCGTGGTCCACACCCACGAGCTTCGCGTCCCGGCGCGCCACCAACGTCCTGCCCGCCACCACGGCCACGTCCACCGGCCCGCCGTCGACCCCCCGCTCGGCGGTCGACCCGTCCGCCCGCACCGTCACCACGACACCGCGGCCCGGCACCGGGGCCTCCAGCGCGTCACCCACGACGGCGAGCCGCTCCGCCACCCCCGGCAGCGGCACCACCCGCGGCGCGGCCAACGCGTCCAGCGGGTAGAGCAGCACCGAGGGGGGCTCGGCCACGGCCACCGCGACCTGACCGCCGAACACCGCCACGGCGGTGGCCCCGGCCAGCGGCAGCACCGTGCCGGCGGGGGAGTCCGACTGCCGCGGCGACACGGCGGGCGTCGCCGCTTCCAGCGTCGCGGCCACCTGCAACGGGTCACCGGAGTTCTGCTCGGTCGTGCAGCCGGAGAGCAACGCGGTTCCGGTGAGCACCACCGCGGCCAGTCGGCGCAACGTCGAACCTCCACTAACCCGAACGCGACAAGTCCTCCCAGCATCCATCACGAAACCACCATCGTCACGCAGGGGGGAGGGTGTTGTCGTTGGTCCAGGAGAGTGGTAGTCGGGCCGCACCCGTACCCTAACCGGCCTTTTCGCGACTATCCCAGGTGAACGGGAGGCGACGCGATGACGGTCGAGGAGCTGCGTGGGCGGCACGTGGAACTGCTGCGGAACAGGCGTGTCGTGGACCACCTGGACGCGGTGCCCAGGGTGGCCGACACCGGCCACCGCTACCACACCTGGACCCAGGTGGCCGCCGAACCGCTGCCCACCAGGGTGGCCCGGCTCGCCGACGTGCGGGTCCGCCCCGCCGCCTACCGGCACGGCCACCTGCACGACCTGCAACGCACCCTGGACGCCCTGCTGCCCGAGGTGCTGCACCTGGCCCGCGCCGCCGGCTGGACGGTCACCACGCCCGTGCTCGCCGGCGTGTTCCCCACCGGCACCCTGGACGGCCTGTGCGTCCCGGTGCCCGGCCGTGGCGTGCTGGTGCTGGTCAACAGCGCCCTGCCGGACCTGGCCGGCGCCGTGCTCAAGATCATGACCGGGGCGCTGCCCAACTACGGCACCCCACCCCTGCTCACCGCCGAGCAGGCGTCCTACACGCTCGCCGAAGCCCTCAACGCCTACCTCTACGGCAACGGGGCCGTCGAAGCCAGACCCCTGCCCGAGCTGTCCGGGCAGCGCTCGGCCCTGGTGGGACTGATGCTGCGGCGCGCCACCCAGTTCGTCATCGCCCACGAGGTCGGGCACGTGCTGGCCGGGCACCTGGTCAACTCCCGGCGCTGGACCGACCCCAACACCCCGGTCGGCGTGCTGGACGCCCAGTCCGTCGGCTGGTCCCGGGAGCACGAGGCCGACCGGATCGCCGCCATGGTCATGCTGCACAGCCTGGACGACCTCAGCCCGCGCGAACTCGACGTGCACGAGCCGTGCCTGGTCGCGGCGCTGCTGCTGGTGCCGTTCCTGCACGAGATCACCGACCGGTTCGCCGACGAGCTCGGCCTCGCGGTGCCGTTCGCGGGCAGCCACCCGCCGCCCGTGCGGCGCATCCAGAGCCTGGTCGAGCACCTGGCCGAACGCGTCCGCACACCTCGCGCGCTCGACCTCGCCGCCGACGTGGCGACCTGGCTGGAAGACCAGGTCACCGACGTGCGGGAGTGGTTCAGGCTGGTCGACGAGGTGCTGATCTGAATCGCCCGACCGCGGCGCCGGAGCCCGCGGGGAAGCGGGAGGCGGGTCAGCCCATCGGGCGTTCGGGGTAGCCGAACTCCACCGCGCTCACGTCGTCCAGCGCGGCCCGGATCGCCGGCGGCAGCGTCAGGTCCTCGGCGGTCAGCGACCCCAGCAGCTGCCCGGTGTCCCGCGCGCCCACCACCGGCGCCACCACACCCGGCCGGTCCCGCACCCACGCCAGCGCCACGCACAGCGGCGAGGTGCCCAGACCGTCCGCCGCCGTCGCCACGGCCTGCACGATCCGCGCCGCCCGCTCCGTGCGGTGCTGCTCCACGTAACCCGCGAAGTGCGACGAAGCGCCCCGCGAGTCCGGCGGGGTGCCGTTGCGGTACTTGCCGGTCAGCACACCCCGGCCCAGCGGCGCCCACGGCAGCAGCCCGATGCCGTGGTGCCCGGCGGCCGGCGCGACCTCCCGCTCCACGCCCCGTTCCAGCAGCGAGTACTCCACCTGCGTCGAGATGATCGGTGTGTGGCCGGGCAGCGCGGCGGCCGTGGCCAGCTGCCAGCCCGAGTAGTTCGACACCCCGGCGTAGCGGACCTTGCCCGACGCCACCGCGGTGTCCAGCGCCGACAGCGTCTCCTCCAGCGGCACCGCCGAGTCCCACGCGTGCAGCTGCCACAGGTCGATGTGCTCCACGCCCAGCCGGCGCAGCGAACCCTCCAACGCGCCCAGCAGCGCGCCCCGCGACGCACCGCCGCCGAACGGCCCGTCGTTGCGCCGCGCCACCGCCTTCGTCGCGATCACCAGCTCGTCGCGCGGCACGACCTCGCCCAGCAGGCCGCCCAGGATGCGCTCGCTCTCGCCCTCCACGTACACGTCGGCGGTGTCCACCAGCGTGCCGCCCGCCTCGGTGAACGCCAGCAGCTGCGTGGCGGCCTCGTCCGCGTCGGTGTCCCGACCCCAGGTCAAGGTGCCCAGGGCCATCCGGGACACCCGCAGTCCGCTGCGGCCGAGGTATCGCTGTTCCACGCCGGTGAGCCTAATCGTCGATCGACTGGCGGGCGGCGCGCGGTGCCGCGCCGCCGGCCCGTGTTCACCCGCACGGGTAAGCGGGGAAATGGCCGGGATCGCATTCTCCGGCAATTCCGCGATGGTCCGGTATTCGGGCCGGTCGGCCATTCGGATCGAGCGGCTCCTCGGGGTGGCGCGGCGACCCGGTCGGGGGACAACCTCCGCCGTGGGCGCGGACCGCCCTGGCGCACCCGGTTACCCACCGGTAGGGTCCGATCCCGTGCGACTGGGACTGAACCTCGGGTACTGGGGCGCGGGCAACGACTCCGCGAACCTCGAACTGGCCAAGGAAGCCGACCGACTGGGCTACTCGGTGGTGTGGGCCGCCGAGGCCTACGGCTCCGACGCGCCGACCGTGCTGGCCTGGGTGGCCGCGCAGACCCGGCGCATCGACGTGGGCAGCGCGATCCTCCAGATCCCCGCCCGCACCCCGGCCATGGCCGCGATGACCGCCGCCACCCTGGACGCGCTGTCCGGCGGCCGGTTCCGGATGGGGCTGGGCGTGTCCGGGCCGCAGGTCTCCGAGGGCTGGCACGGCGTCCGCTTCGACAAGCCGCTGGCCCGCACCCGCGAGTACGTCGACATCGTCCGGGCCGCGCTGCGCCGGGAACGGCTGCGCTACGACGGCGAGCACTACCGCCTGCCGCTGCCCGACGGCCCCGGCAAGGCGCTCACCCTCACCGTGCACCCGGTCCGCGAGCACATCCCGGTTTACCTGGCCTCCGTCGGCCCGAAGAACGTGGAGCTGACCGGCGAGATCGCCGACGGCTGGCTGGCGGTCTTCTTCTCGCCCGAGCACTCCGCCGCCTCCCTCGACGCGTTGCGCGAGGGCAGGCGGAAAGCGGGCAGGACGCTCGACGGGTTCGACGTCGTGCCCACCGTGCCGCTGTCCGTCGGCGACGACTGGCGGGCCTGCGCCGACCACGTGCGCCCCTACGCCGCGCTGTACGTGGGCGGCATGGGCAGCCGGGAGAAGAACTTCTACAACGACCTCGCGGTGCGCATGGGTTTCGCCGCCGAGGCCGCCGAGGTGCAGGACAGGTACCTCGCCAAGGACTACGCGGGCGCGATGGCCGCCCTGCCGGTGGAGTTCCTGGACTCGACGTCGCTGCTCGGCCCCAAGGAGCGCATCGCCGAGCGGATGCGGGCGTACGCCGAAGCAGGGGTCACCACACTCACCCTTTCGCCCATGCTGCAAGATCTGGATCAGGGGATCGCGGCGCTACGCACCGCGACCGAAGCTCTGGATCTGGCAGGAGTGGGTAGTTGAGCTGGTTGCAGGCCCTTGTCCTCGGACTCGTCCAAGGCTTGACCGAATTCCTGCCCATTTCCTCGTCGGCGCACGTGAGGATCGTGTCGACGCTGTTCTTCGGCAACGACGCGGGCGCGTCGTTCACCGCGGTCATCCAGCTGGGCACCGAGCTGGCCGTGCTGATCTACTTCGCCCGCGACATCGGCAACTTCATCGGCGCGTGGTTCAAGGGCCTGTTCAGCGCGGCGGCGCGGAAGACCGACGACTACCGGATGGCCTGGTACGTGATCATCGGGTCGGTCCCGATCAGCGTGCTGGGCTACGTGTTCAAGGACGAGATCCGCAGCTCGCTGCGCAACCTGTGGATCACCGCGACCGTGCTGGTGGTGTTCGGCCTGCTGCTGGGCCTGGCCGACCACTTCGCCAAGCACGTGCGGGACCGACTGGAGCTCAAGGACGCCGTCGGCATGGGCCTGGCGCAGGCGCTGGCCCTGATCCCCGGCGTCTCCCGGTCCGGCGGCACGCTCACCGCGGGCCTGTTCCTCGGCCTCGACCGGGCCGCCGCCGCCCGCTACTCGTTCCTGCTCGCCCTGCCCGCGGTGTTCGGCGCGGGCATCTTCTCCATCCCCGACGTGCTGGACCGGTCCGAGCCCAACGCCGCGTCGGTGCCGCAGATGATCGTGGCGACAATCGTCGCGTTCGGCGTCGGCTACGCCACCATCGCGTGGCTGCTGCGGTACGTGTCCAAGCACAGCTACTCGGCGTTCGTCTGGTACCGGCTGCTGCTGGGCATGGTGCTCATGGGCCTGCTGTCGATGGGCCTCATCAACCCGACATAGGGTGTGGTGGTGGCTACCGTGATCTTGCTCCGACACGCCCGTTCCACCGCCAACGGCTCCGGCGTCCTGGCCGGTCGCCAGGCCGGGGTCGGCCTGGCGGAACGGGGTGTCGAGCAGGCAGGCGCGCTGGTCCGGCGGCTGGCCGGGGTGCCGGTCCAGGCGGTCGTCACCTCCCCGCTGGAACGCTGCCGGCAGACCCTCGCGCCGTTGCTGGCCGACCGCGGCCTGGAAGCCGTGGTCGAGCCGGAGCTGGCCGAGGTCGAGTACGGCGAGTGGACCGGCCGCGAGATCAAGGACCTGCTCGACGAACCCCTCTGGCAGGTCGTGCAGCAGCACCCGTCCGCCGCCGTGTTCCCCGGCGGCGAGGGCCTGGCCGCCGTGCAGGCCCGCGCGGTCGCCGCGATCCGGGCGCACGACGCGCGGATCAGCGAGGAGTTCGGCCCGCGCGCGGTGTGGCTGGCGTGCAGCCACGGCGACGTGATCAAAGCCCTGCTGGCGGACGCCCTGGGCGTACACCTGGACGGCTTCCAGCGGATCGTCGTCGACCCGGCGTCGCTGTCCGTCGTCCAGTACACCCGGACCCGCCCGTTCGTGCTGCGCGTCAACGACAATGGCGGCGACCTCTCCGGCGTGGTGCCGCCGCAGCAGGAGAAGACCGAAGCGCCGCCGTCCTCGGACGCCGTCGTCGGCGGCACCACGGGCACCTGACCGCGATCCCGCCGAGGCACTCGGCTCCGCCGGAAAGCCCTGGAGCCCGGGCATCGGTGGGAGGGCGCTCCGAGCGCGGCGGTACGGGCCGGAGGGCTGACGTGTGGCCCCCGGACAGTGCAGGGTAGTCCGGGGGCCACCGGTCGGGCGGCGGATCGCCTTGGCCGGGACGGTGGCCAACTGGACTGATCGTATGGGCGTTAATGCACGCGTAAATGCCCTCTTTGGACGCGAGGGCGTTTCGGGTCTCGCCGAGCAGTGCAGGTCAGGTCCCTGCCCGACGCTCGAAAATGGGACAAAACCGCAGCTCAAACGATGTGGAAACACCACGCGAACAAATCCCGGCAACCGACCGGATGACGCATTTCGCTGCGCCGTTCGGCTGCGTCCGGGAGGCCGGAGCGTGTTTACAGTTAACAGCCGGTCGTGCGCCGTGCGTCACAGTCCGAGACGGGTGACAGCGTTGTCCTCCAACGGGTTCGCCGTCCGGATGTAGCGGTGCACGGTGCGCGGGTTGGTCCACCGGCCCTGCCGCATGATCTCCCGGTCGCTCGCGCCGCCCAGCGCGGCCTGCGTGGCGAACCCGGCGCGCAGCGAGTGGCCGCCGAACAGCGCCGGGTCCAGCCCGGCCTTCAGCGCGTACCGCTTCACCACGTCCGAGACCGCCTTGTCCGACATCGACCGCACGCCCAGCCGCCCGTACCTGCTCACCGGCGGGAACAACGGCCCGCTGTGCCGGCCCGGCCGGTAGGAGTGGCAGCGGTGGGTCGGGCGCGGGTCCGGTTCGTCCTGCAGCAACGCCCTCGGGTCGGCCGCCGTCAGCACGTCCACCCAGTCCGCGTAGGCGCACACCGGGCACGTCGGACGCCGCGCGCCACGCGGCAGCACCACCTGCTGGCGGTGCCCGCCGGTCTGGTCGGTCTTGGTCACGCCCAGTTCGACCAGCAGCAACGGCTCGTGGGTGCGCGGGTCCACGTCGACCGTCACGTCCTCCAGCTCCAGCGCCGCCAGCTCGCTGCGGCGCAGCGCTCCGGCGAACCCGACGAGGAGCAGCAACGCGTCGCGCCGCCGGGCCACGCCGGTCGGCCAGCCGGGCGCGGGGCGTTCGGCCAGCAGCGACTCCAACGTGTCCAGCAGCACGGGACGCTTGCGGCGCGGCTGCTCGCGACGGGTGCGCCGGATACCGCGCAGGGTCAGTCGCACCACGTCGGAGCGCGTGGGGGAGGGCAGGCCGCCCGCGGCGTGCACGGCGGCGATCGCGGCGGCCTTGCGCTCCAGGGTGGACGGGCTGAACGCGGGGGAGCCGTCCGCCTTCACGCTCCGCGCGGCCACCGCCAGGTACACCGCGACGTCCACCGGGTCGGCGGGCAGCGCCTGGCGGCCCTCCTGCTCGCACCACGCGGCCCACCCCACCCAGTCCGAGCGGTAGGCGCGCAGCGTGTTGGGGGACTGGGCGGCGTGCAGGTAACCGGCCAGCGCGGCGGCCTGCTCGTCGTCGAACCGACGACGCACCTGCTCCAGCGCGGCGAAGTCGACCAGCACCGGGTGCGCGACACGATCAAGCTCGGCACGCACCGGCTCGGGCAGGGTCACGGACGTCATCCTAGCAGGCTCGATAGTATTAATCATTTCAGTGAATACTGGAATCACCCCTTGACCGTGGCCGCTACGATCCCGGACATGCGCGCTTTACAACACCCAGCCGTGGAGGACCTCCGCCTGGACACGGTGTTGAGCGCACTCGCCGATCCGGTACGGCTGCGGATCGTGGCGGAACTGGCCCGCTCCGGCGGGATCGTGTGCGGGCAGTTCGACGTGCCGGTGAGCATGTCGACGTTGTCGCACCACCTGAAGGTCCTGCGCGAGGCGGGCGTGTTGCGCGTGACGCCGCAGGGCAGCTACCGCACGCACGAACTGCGGCTGGAGGAGATGGAACGCCGGTTCCCCGGCGTGCTGGACTCCATCACCCGTGCCATCGACGAGGCGTGAACGCCGACCGCGCAGCTGTGGGCAGGGCGAGGGTGCCGGGGCTCGATGGTTGTCGAGTGAGCGACGGTGAGAGCATGTCGGCGCCGAGGCTTGATCGTCTCCGCGCCGGCGGGGTCACGACGCCGTCGGCAGACCGGATGCGGTGAACCCGGGGGTGTTTCGTGTCGGTGGATGATGTGCGGGATGCGTACGGCCGGCGGGCGGAGGAGTACACCGACCTGTTCGGATCGCAGGAGGCCGTGCACGAGCTGGACCGGGAGTTGGTGTCCCGGTGGGCCGGTGAGGTGTCCGGGCGGATGATCGACGCGGGGTGCGGGCCGGGGCAGTGGACCGACTTCCTGCGTCGCCAGGGCTGCGACGTCGAGGGGGTGGACCTCGTGCCGCGCTTCGTCGGAATTGCCCGATCGCGGTTCCCCGGCAACTCCTTCCGCGTTGCGGAGTTGGACGACCTCGGCGTCCCCGATCGCTCGGTGGCCGGGATCCTGTCGTGGTACTCGATCATCCACACCGGACCCGACGACGTGCCCCGCATCCTCGGCGAGTTCGCACGGTGCCTGTGCGACGGTGGCAGCCTGCTGCTCGGCATGTTCGAGGGCGCGCGGGTCGAGCCGTTCCCGCACGCCGTGACGACCGCCTACTTCTGGTCGGTCGAGGAGATGTCGCGGCGCCTGGTGGATGCGGGTTTCCGCGTGGAGGCGACGGAAAGCCGCGTCGATCCGGGCCAACGGCCCCATGCGGCCATCGTCGCGCGGCGCGTCGGCGGCAACCGGTAGTCCCGCAGGTCGTCGGTGGAGCGCTATTCGCTCGCGCCTTCGCCACCGCGCTGATCTGCTCGGCGGACGGTCGGACTCGGTGATCTATCACCTGGGCACGGACTGCCGAGCCCCAAGTCGGAGCCGCACGGGATCACGCTCGGGTCGGACGGTGCGCTGTGGACCGCGCTGGAGATCGGCAGACTGGCCCGCATCGCACCTGTCGGCGGGGACTGGAGCCCGGGGTCGCCCCGGTTCGGTGCGGGATGGGCGCCGGAAGCCGTCCTGGTCGTGATCACGTCGGCGGAGCCGAACTGGTCGCGCACTTCACGGCGTGGCCTCTCCGACGTGGTGGGTGTCGTGGTCACGGACGAGGGGCGCGCCGGCTCGTTCCGCCGCCTGCTGCCTGGTGAGGGTGTGGCCGATGTGGGTGAGCAGGAGCCGCCGGGTGGTGCGGGCGGCTGCGGCTGCGTCCTCGGGGGTGCAGTGGTGCGGCGTGGGGTGGTCGCTTTCGGCTTCGCACAGGAACAGGTCCGCGCCGTCGGCGAGGTCGTCGAGTGCGGGGCACGGGCCGGTGTCGCCGGAGTAGGCGAAGGTCGTGTCGTGGTGGGTGGCGCGCAGGCCGAACGCGGGCAGTCCGTGGTGCACGGCCCGGCTGGTGAGGGTGAGGTCGCCGATGCCGGTGTGGTGGCCGTCGTGCAGTTCGTGGACGTCGAAGGCGGCGTCGGCCGGGTTGGGGCCGGTGCTCGCGAGGAACGTTTCGAGGCGTCGGGCGAGGCCCGGTGGTCCGTACAGGGGGATGGGGCGCCGCGGCTGCAGGTCGGCGAACAGCAGGGCGTAGTAGGCGGGGAGCAGGTCGGTGGTGTGGTCGGCGTGGGTGTGGGAGATCCAGACGGCGTCGAGCCGGTCGGGCGTGGTGTGGCGTTGCAGGTTGGCGAGGGTGCCGGGGCCGGCGTCCACCCAGACGGTGGTGGTGTCGGTGCGCAGCAGGTAGCCGGAGCAGGCCTGGTCTGGGCGCGGGTAGGGGGTGGCGGTGCCCAGGACGGTGAGGGTGAAGGTCACGGGGCAGTGTGCCGCACAGGTCGTGGGCGCGGTCTGCGGCAGAGGTCACGGGGCAGAGGTCACGGGGCGGTGTGCCGCAGGACCTGCACGCCCGCCGCGGTCTTGAGGTAGGCCCAGGTGGTGGTGCCGTCGGTGGTGAGCCCGAGGTGGGAGGCGGAGGTGCGGGTGAGGTTGTCGGGCAGGGGGACGCGGGTCCAGCGGTCGCCGGTCCAGCGGTGGTAGGCGGGGCGGGTCTCGAAGCTGCGGCGGGTGGCGCGCACGCCCCAGGTCCAGCCGGCGGCGATGCCGTGCAGGCTGAGCCGGTCGGTGTCGCCGGGTGGTGGCACGGGGTGCCAGCGGTGGCCGTCGAAGTGGTGGATGTGCAGGCCGTCGGTGTCGTTGGTGTGGCCGAGCCACAGGTCGTGGGGTGCGGTGGCGGCGAGGCGGGTGATGTGGCCGTGGTCGAGGCGGGGGCCGTGCAGGTCGGTCCAGGTGGTGCCGTCCCAGTGGATGAGGACGGGGTACTCGTAGGTGGCGGGTCCGGCTCCGGTGACGCCGCCGCCACCCGCCCACACGTTGTCGGGCGCGGTGGCGGTGATGGTGTGCAGGCTTTCGCGGGGTGAGGTGAGGATGGTGCTGCGGGTCCAGTCGCGGCCGTCCCAGTGCAGGGTGTCGCTGCCGGAGCCGACGATGTGGACGTCGTCGGGTGTGATGGCGGCGACCGCCTTGGCCCAGGCGATGGCGGGGGTGCTCACGGTGTGCCAGCGGGTGCCGTCGTAGTGCAGGACGAGGGGCCGGCCGGCGCTGTTGCCGACGGCCCACACGTCGTCGGGCGCGGCGGCGGAGATGCCGGCGAGGCTGGCGGCGGCGGGCAGCTCGGGCAGTGGTTCGTCGGTCCAGTCGACGCCGGTCCAGCGCAGCACCAGCGGCGCGGAGGGCCTGCTGGTGAACACGCCGGTGGTGCCGGCGAGCCAGGCGTGGTCGGGTGCGGTCATGGCCAGGTCGGCCAGTGCGGTGCTGGGCGGCAGTGCGGGCACCGGCACGGGTCGGAACAAACTCGTCTCCCCCTCGATGTGTCCCCCGACCCATCGCAGGGTCTACCTCACCAGTCCGAGCGGTGTTCGGTATCCGCCGAACGGTGGGTTTGTGGGTCGGTGGCGTGGTTCGCCGGTCGAGGGCGGTGGCTGTCCGCATCGGGGGACATGCTCGCGGCATGACTTCTCTTCACGTGTACCTGGGTTACCGCGACGCTGACGCGGCGATCGAGTGGCTGGGCAAGGCGTTCGGGTTCGAGGCGACGATGCGGTTCCCGGACGAGCAGGGCGGGGTGGCGCACTCGGAGCTGCGGCGGGGTGATGCGGCGCTGGTCGTGTTCAGCGACCGGGACGGGTACGAGCGGGCGCCGCGCAAGGGCGACACCGGCGGGCTGGGCGTGTACGTCGCGGTGGACGACGATGCCGAGGTGGACGGGTTGTACGCGCGGGCGGTGGGCGCGGGTGGCGTGACGGTGTGGGAGCCGGCGTCGACCGAGTGGGGGAACTACCGCTTCCGGGTGATCGATCCGGAGGGTTTCGAGTGGACGTTCGGCACGCATCGGCCGGGGCAGCCGCAGCAGTGGTGACGGACCGCCGGGCTGTGTGGGCGGCCGGGTGCCGCGCTCACTGCCGGGCGCGTTCCTCCAGGTAGTGGCGTTCCGGCAGGCTGAGGGTCGAGCGGGCGGCCCGTGCGTAGTGGGCGCGGGCCGTCTCGTGGTCGCCGGCGAGGTCGAGCAGGTGGGCGCGGACGGCGTGCACGCGGTGGTGGTCGGCCAGGGCGGGGTCGGTCTCGGCGGTGGCGAGGCGGTCCAGGGCGGTGGTGGGGCCGTGGACCATGGCGGTGGCGACGATCCGGTTGAGCGTCACCATCGGGCCCGGGGTGATGCTGTGCAGCAGGTCGTAGAGGGTGAGGATCTGCGGCCAGTCGGTGTCGTCGGCGGTCCGCGCTTCGGCGTGGACGGCGGCGATCGCGGCCTGCAGCTGGTAGGGGCCGACGGGGTGGGCGGTCAGGGCGTGGCTGACCAGGCGGGTGCCTTCGGCGATGGCGTCGGCGTCCCACAGTGAGCGGTCCTGCTCGGCGAGGGGCACGAGGGCGCCGTCGGGGGTGGTGCGGGCGGGCCGGCGGGCGTCGGTGAGCAGCATCAGGGCGAGCAGGCCGTCGGTTTCGCCGTCGTGGGGCAGGCCGCGGGCCAGCCGGATGGCTTCGGCGGTGAGGTCGACGCGGTTGAGCGCGGCGCCGGAGCTGGCGGTGTGGCCTTCGGTGAACACCAGGTAGAGGACGTGGCGGACGGCGTCGAGCCGCTGGTCGAGTTCGGTGTCGGGTGGCGGGGCGAAGCGGGCGCCTCTGACGCGCTGCTTGGCGCGGCTGATGCGTTGGGCGGTGGTGGCTTCGGGGACCAGGAACGCGCGTGCGATCTCCGCCGTGGTCAGGCCGCCGACCGCGCGCAGGGTGAGGGCGACCTGGGACGGCGGGGTGAGTGCCGGGTGGCAGCACAGCATGAGCAGGGTGAGGGTGTCGTCGACGCCGGGCATCGGTTCGGGGTCGGGCGGGGCGAGGGTGAACGCGGTCTGCTCGCGGCGGCGGCGGGCGGTGTCGGCACGCCAGGACTCGATGCGGCGGCGCGAGGCGACGGTGATCAGCCAGCCCTTGGGGTTGGCCGGGACGCCGTCGGCGGGCCACCGGGTGGTGGCGGCGAGCAGGGCTTCCTGGACGGCGTCCTCGCACTCGGCGAACCCGCCGTGGTGGCGGACCAGGGCGGTGAGGACCTGTGGCGCGAGTTCGCGCAGGAGCGGTTCGACGGTCACCGGCGGTCAGAGTCCGAAGTCGCTCAGGGACATCACGGGCCGGACCTCCACCAGGCCGTAGGGGGCTTCGGGGACGCGCCAGGCGATCTCCACGGCGCGTTCCGGGGTGTCGCAGTCGACCAGGTAGAACCCGGCGAGCAGTTCCTTGGCCTCGGCGAACGGGCCGTCGGTGGTGATGGCCTGGCCGTCGCGGACGACCAGGCGCTTGGTCAGCGACGGGTCGGCGAGGGCTTCGGAGACGACGAGTTCCCCGGTGTCGGCGAGGTCGTCGTCCAGCTTCGCGTAGGCGGCCAGGCCGGAGGCGCGTTCGTCGGCGGGCAGGCCGTCCCAGATGGCACGGGACTCGGGGTTGCGGTAGATCAGGATCAGGTACTTCACGTCGTCTCCGGGGTCGTCGGGAAATTGTCGGGAAGTCGTGGGGGGATCGGTGTCGAGAACCGGGGTCCAGCTTCTACGTCCCGGGTGAGCGGCGCCCACGGGGGTGCCGGTACCGGGAGGACGATCATGGGTGACGAGACGCGGATCCGGGAACTGCTGGCGCGGCGTGTCGAGGCGATGCGCGCGGGGGACGCCGAGGCGCTGGTGGCGGACTACCTGCCGGAGGTGGTGGCGTTCACGCTGGCCCCGCCGTTGCGGCACACCGCGCCGGAGGTGCTGGACCCGGCGACGATGCGGTCCTGGTTCGCGACGTTCGACAGCGCGGTGGACTTCGAGATGCGCGACCTGCGGGTGGAGGTCGGCGGTGGCGTGGCGTTCTGCCACTCGCTCAACCGGGTGTCGGCGGTACCCCGCGGTGGCGCGGAGGCGTTCCAGCTGTGGTTCCGGTCGACGGTGTGCCTGCGCGAGGTGGACGGGGCGTGGCGGATCGCGCACGAGCACACGTCCACGCCGTTCCACATGGACGGGTCGTTCTCCTCGGCGGTGGACCTCACGCCCTGAGGACCTCGGCGAGTGCCCGCAGGGCCGGTCGGTAGGCGTGTTCGGCAGGGGTGCCGTAGCCGATGATCAGGCCCTGCGGGGCGGCCGGGTCGGGGTGGTGGCGGTGCTCGCTGAGCCTGCCGAACGCGAGGCCGTGCGCGGCGGCGGCCTCGGTGGCGGCGGCCTCGTCGGGGTGGTGGACGAGGGCGTGCAGGCCGGCGGACACGCCGTGCGCGGTGTGGGCGCCCGACTGGTGGCTGCCCGGCTGTCGGGTGCGCGGGTCGTGGATGGCCGGGTCGTGGGTGCCCGGGATCCGGTCGCGCAGCGCCCGGCTGCCGGCGGTGTGCTCGCGCAGGGTGTCGAGCAGCAGGTCGCGGCGGCGGCGGTAGCGCAGTCGGCCGGCCCGGATGTGCCGGTCGTAGGCGTGGCTGGTGATCAGGTCGGCGAGGGTGAGCTGGCCGATGGTCTCGGTCTGGTGGTCGGCGTGGCGCTTCGCGTCGGCGACGGGGTCCAGCAGGCGCGGCGGCAGGACCAGCCAGCCCAGGCGCACACCGGGGCCGAGGGTCTTGGACACGCTGCCCGCGTAGACGACGTGGTCGGGCGCGGTGCCCTGGACCGCGCCGACGGGTTGCCGGTCGTAGCGGTACTCGCCGTCGTAGTCGTCCTCGACGACGATCGCGCCGGTGGTGCGGGCCCACTCGACGAGGGCGTGGCGGCGTGCGGGGTGCAGGGTGACGCCGGTCGGGTACTGGTGGGCGGGGGTGACCACGGCGGCGGCCACGTCGTGGGGGAAGCGGTGGGCGCCGTCGCCGTCCACCGGCAGCGGCACGACGGGACGCCCGGTGCGGCGCACGACCTCGCGGTGGAAGCGCAGGCCGGGATCCTCCATGGCGACCGGGCCGTCGAGGACGCCGGCGAGCAGCGACAGTCCCTGGACGTAGCCGGCGGTGATCACGATGTGGGCGGGGTCGGCCTGCACGCCGCGGGTGCGGCCGAGGTACTCGGCCAGGGCGCGGCGCAGCTCGATGCGCCCGCGCGGGTCGGTGTAGCCGTGCACTTCGGCGGGGGCGGCGGTGAGGGCGCGGCGGGTGGAGCGCAGCCAGTCGGCGGTGGGGAACGCGGTGACGTCGGGGCTGCCGGGCCGCAGGTCGTAGCGGGGTGCGGCGTCGTCGCGGTCGGTGACGGGGGCGGGGGTGCGCGGCCGGGCCAGGGGTGCGACCCGGGTTCCGGCGCCCCGGCGGGCGGTGAGGTAGCCCTCGGCGACGAGCTGGTCGTAGGCGGCGGCCACGGTGTTGCGGGCCAGGCCGAGTTCGACGGCGAGCCGGCGGGTGGCGGGCAGGCGTGCGCCGGGGGCGAGGCGGCCGGTGCGGATGGCGTCGCGCAGGGCGTGCTCCAGGCCCGTGCGGCGACCGGTGGCCGGGTCGAGGTCCAGGTGCAGGTCCACGCCGGAAGTGGCCCGAGGTTGTGACACGGGATTGGACCTTAGCAAGGAGCCAATGGGTTCATAGGGTGTGATCATGACGATTCGACTGCCGGTGCAGGACCTGACACCGGAGACCCTGAGGGCGATGAGGGCCCTGTCCAAGGCGTCGGGGGCCAACTCGCTGGACCCCGCGTTGCAGGAACTGGTGAAGGTGCGGGCCTCCCAGGTCAACGGGTGCGCGTACTGCGTGGACCTGCACCTGCGCGAGGCCCGCGAGGTCGGTGAGCGGCAGGAACGGCTCGACCTGCTGGCCGTGTGGCGCGACGCGCCGGTGTTCACCGAGCAGGAGCGGGCGGCGCTGGCGCTGACCGAGGCCGTGACGAAGCTGTCCGACGGGGTGCCCGACGACGTGTGGGTGGAGGCGGTGGCCCGCTTCGAGGAACGCGAGCTGGCCGAGCTGCTGTGGGTGATCGCGACCATCAACGCCTGGAACCGCGTGGTCGCCACCACGCACGCCTGGGGGGTCGCGTGAACACCGCGGGCAAAGCCGCCGCGCTGCGTGCGCTGCACGTGCCCGGCAACCCGATCGTGCTGCCGAACGTCTGGGACGCCGGGTCGGCGCGCGTGGTGGGGGAGTTGTTCCCCGCCGTGGCCACCGCCAGCGCCGCGGTCACCGCGTCGTCGGGCTACCGCGACGGCGAGGACATGCCCGCCGACGAGGCGTTCGCCGCCGTGGCGCGGGTGGTGCGCGCGGTGCGGGTGCCGGTGACCGCCGACGTGGAGCGCGGGTACCGGTTGCCGCCCGCCGAGATCGCGGCGCGGTTGGCCGACGCGGGTGCGGTGGGGTGCAACCTGGAGGACTCCGACCCGGCCACCGAGACGATGGTGCCGGTGGAGGAGCAGGTGGAGTTCCTGGGCGCGGTGCGGGCCGCCGACCCGGACCTGGTGATCAACGCCCGGGTGGACGTGTTCTTCCAGGGCAGCCGCTCCTTCGACGAGGGCGTGGAACGCGCACGCGCCTACCTCGCCGCCGGGGCCGACTGCGTCTACCCGTTCGGGCTGGCCACCGATGCGGTGGAGGCGTTCTGCCGCGCGGTCGAAGGACCGGTGAACGTCGCCCACACCCCGGACAACCCGACACCCGGAGGGCTGGGCAGGCTCGGCGTGGCCCGGGTCAGCTTCGGCCCCGGACTGCACCGGCTGCTGATGGCGCAGCTCAAGACCCTGGCCACCGGGATCCGGGACGGGGGCTCGCCCTACCGGACGTGACGGCGCGACGGGAACCGCCGTCGCCGGACGGCCGGAGCGCGACGCGGCCGAAGTGGACACCCGGGGTGGGGGTCCGGGGTGTGGTGGCGCTCTCGGGCCGGCGGAGCGATATTCGGCGGCCTCGCCCGGGGCGCCCTACTATCCTGGTCCCAGCATGGACACCACCGCGCACACCGACCTGCACCGACGCCTGTCCGACCTGATGGCCGGGGACCAGCGGCGGCTGCGGCGCCGGCTCGAAGGGGCCCGGAAGGTCCGTGACGGCAAGGCCCGGCAGGCCGTCCTCGACGAGATCGCGGCCGACGTCGCGCGGGCCGAGTCGAAGGTGGCGGTGCGGCGGGAGGCCGTGCCGAAGATCACCTATCCGGGCGAGCTGCCGGTCAGCGCCCGCAAGGACGACATCGCCGCGCTCATCCGGGACCACCAGGTCGTGATCGTGGCCGGGGAGACCGGGTCGGGCAAGACGACCCAGCTGCCCAAGATCTGCCTGGAGCTCGGGCGGGGCGTGCTGGGGCAGATCGGGCACACCCAGCCCCGCCGGCTGGCCGCCCGCACGGTCGCCGAGCGGGTCGCGCAGGAGCTGGACACGCCGCTGGGCGCGGCCGTCGGGTACAAGGTGCGGTTCACCGACCAGTCCGGTGACGACACGCTGGTCAAGCTGATGACCGACGGCATCCTGCTGGCGGAGATCCAGACCGACCGGATGCTGTCGCGGTACGACACGATCATCATCGACGAGGCGCACGAGCGCAGCCTCAACGTCGACTTCCTGCTCGGCTACCTCCGGCAGCTGCTGCCCAGGCGACCGGACCTCAAGCTCGTCATCACCTCGGCCACGATCGACCCGGAGCGGTTCTCCCGGCACTTCGGGGACGCGCCGATCATCGAGGTCTCCGGGCGCACCTACCCGGTCGAGGTGCGGTACCGGCCGGTGGTCGACCCGGACGACCCGGGCGCGGACCCCGACCGCGACCAGACCCAGGCGGTGTGCGACGCGGTGCGCGAGCTCCAGGCCGAGGGGCCCGGCGACGTGCTGGTGTTCCTGTCCGGGGAGCGGGAGATCCGGGACACCGCCGACGCGCTGGCCGCGCTGGACCTGCCGAACACCGAGGTCCTGCCGCTGTACGCGCGGCTGTCGTTCGGCGAGCAGCACCGGGTGTTCCAGCCGCACCGGGGACGGCGGGTGGTGCTGGCCACGAACGTCGCCGAGACGTCGTTGACCGTGCCCGGCATCAAGTACGTGGTCGACCCGGGAACCGCGCGGATCTCCCGGTACAGCAACCGGTTGAAGGTGCAGCGGCTGCCGATCGAACCGATCTCGCAGGCCTCGGCCAACCAGCGCAAGGGACGCTGCGGCCGGGTCTCCGAGGGCATCTGCGTCCGGCTCTACAGCGAGGACTCGTTCGACGCGCGGCCGGAGTTCACCGACCCGGAGATCCTGCGCACCAACCTCGCGTCGGTGATCCTCCAGATGACCGCCATCGGGCTGGGCGACATCGCCGCGTTCCCGTTCATCGACCCGCCCGAGGCGCGCAACATCAACGACGGCGTGCAGCTGCTGCAGGAGCTGGGCGCGATCCTGCCCGCCGAGCAGAAGCTGACCCCGCTGGGGCGCAAGCTCGCCCAGCTGCCGGTGGACCCGCGCCTGGCGCGGATGGTGATCGAGGCCGACCGCAACGGGTGCGTGCGCGAGGTCATGGTCATCGCCGCCGCGCTGTCCATCCAGGACCCGCGGGAACGGCCGGCGGACAAGCAGCAGGCCGCCGACGAGCAGCACAGCCGGTTCAAGGACCCCGACTCGGACTTCGTGGCGTACCTGAACCTGTGGCAGTACCTGCGCGAACAGCAGAAGGCGCTGTCGTCCAACCAGTTCCGCAAGCTGTGCCGCAACGAGTTCCTCAACTACCTGCGGGTGCGGGAGTGGCAGGACATCTACAGCCAGCTGCGGCAGGTCGCGAAGACACTCGGCGTGCACGTCAACGACCAGCCCGCCGAACCGCGCAACGTGCACATCTCGCTGCTGGCCGGGCTGCTGTCCCACATCGGCGTCAAGGACGTGCCCAAGCGCGACCCCGGCAAGCGGCAGGCCACCGAGTACCTGGGTGCGCGCAACGCCAAGTTCGCGATCTTCCCCGGCTCCGCGCTGTTCCGCAAACCCCCGCAGTGGGTGATGGCCGCCGAACTGGTCGAGACCTCCCGCCTGTGGGGGCGGATCGTGGCCCGCATCGAACCGGAGTGGGCCGAGAAGCTCGCCGAGCACATCGTCAAGCGCAGCTACAGCGAACCGCACTGGGAGGCCAAGCGGGGCGCGGTCGTGGCGTCGGAGAAGGTCACGCTCTACGGGGTGCCGATCGTGACCGCCCGCAAGGTGAACTACGGGCGCATCGACCCGGAGCTGTCGCGCGAGCTGTTCATCCGGCACGCCCTGGTGCAGGGGGAGTGGACCACGCACCACAAGTTCTTCCACCACAACCGCGGCCTGCTGGAGGAGGTCGCCGAGCTGGAGAACCGGGCGCGGCGCCGCGACATCGTGGTGGACGACGACACCCTCTTCGAGTTCTACGACCAGCGGGTCGGCGCGGAGGTCGTGTCGGCGCGGCACTTCGACACGTGGTGGAAGAAGACCCGGCACAGCGAGCCGGACCTGCTGACGTTCGACAAGTCGATGCTGGTCAACGACAAGGCCGACATCAGCGCCGACGCCTACCCCGACGAACTGACCCGGGGCGGTGTCGCGCTGCCGCTGACGTACCGGTTCGAACCCGGTGCGGCGGTGGACGGCGTGACCGTGCGGCTGCCGCTGCCCGCCCTGACCACCGTGCCCGACGACGCGCTGTCCTGGCAGGTGCCCGGTCTGCGCACGGAACTCGTGGTCGCCCTGATCCGGTCGCTGCCCAAGCCGGTGCGGCGCAACTTCGTGCCGGTGCCCGACGTCGCCGCCGCCGCGCTCGCGGGCATCGACCCGGACGAACCGCTGCTGCCGGCCCTGGAACGCGAACTGCGCACCCTGACCGGTGTCGTCGTGCCGCGCGAGGAGTGGCAGCTCGACCAGGTCCCGGAACACCTGAAGCTGACCTTCCAGGTCGTCGACGAGAACGACCGCGAACTCGCCCAGGGCAAGGACCTCGCGGCGCTCAAGCAGCAACTGCGGGGACGGCTGCGGGAGACGCTCGCCGCCGCCGCGTCCAGCCTCGCCCGCACCGGGCTGACCACGTGGGACCTGGACGAGCTGCCGAAGACCGTGCAGCGGCGGCAGTCCGGCATCGTGGTCACCGCCTACCCGGCGCTGGTCGACAAGGGCGACAGCGTCGCGGTGGAGATCCTGGACACCCCCGGACGGCAGGCGCTGGCGATGCGCCGCGGCACCCGACGCCTGCTGCTGCTCACCGTGCCGTCCCCGGTGAAACTGCTCCAACGCGGCCTGGACAACGCGGAGAAGCTCACCCTCACCCGCAACCCGCACGGCGGTGTCGCACCCCTGCTCGCCGACTGCATCTCGGCGGCGGTCGACCACCTGGTGGGATCCGCCGGCGGACCCGCCTGGAACGCCAAGGGCTTCGCCCGGCTCACCGACTACGTGCGCAAGTACCTGGGGGAGACGGTCTTCGACGTCGTCCGCGAGGTGCGCAACGTGCTCGACGCCGCCCAGGACGTCGAACTGCGCCTGAGCGGCATCCGCGGCCCGGCGCTCGACGAAGCCCTCGCCGACGTCCGCGCCCAACTCGGCGGCCTGGTCCACAACGGGTTCGTCACCGAGGCGGGCGCGGCGCGGCTGTCCGACATCCACCGCTACCTGCAGGGCATCTCCCGCCGGCTGGACAAGCTCACCGAGAACCCGCGCCGCGACCGGGAGTGGATGGACCGCATCCACCAGGTGCACGCCGAGTACCGCGACCTGCGCGGCCGGTTGCCCGCCGACGAGCCGCACCCCGGACTCGACGAGGTGCGGTGGATGATCGAGGAACTGCGGCTGAGCTACTTCGCCCAGACCATCCCCACCCGCTACACGGTGTCCGACAAGCGCGTGTTCAAAGCCCTGGACGCGATCCCCCGCTGACCCCTCTACTCGCAGCGCTCCAGCAACGCCCGCAGCGCGTCGGCCACCACCTCCCGCGTCCCCGGGTCCAACGGCTCCAGCAGCCTCGCGTAGCGCGCCATGTGCTCGGCCAGCATGGAGTCCACCAGCACCCGGCCCGCGTCGGTCAGCTTGATCCGCACCACCCGCCGGTCGGTCCCGTCCGGCACCCGCTCCACCAGGCCCTTGGCCGCCATCCGGTCGATCCGGTTGGTGATCGCCCCTGCCGTCACCAGCGCCGCGTTCAGGAACGCCCCGGCGGTCAACCCCTCCGCGCCGCCCGTCCGGCGCAGCGTGGTGAGCACCTCGAACTCGCCCGGCTCCAACTCGAAGTGCGCCAGGAACTCCTTGAGCTCCCGCTCCACCAGCCGCGCCAGCCGGGCCACCCGCCCCAGCACGGCCACCGGCGAGGCGTCCACGTCCGGCCGCTCCACCTGCCACTGCGCCAGCACCAGGTCGACCTCGTCACCCATCGAAACCCTCCCGTGTTTCAACCCCGAACACCTCGCCGCGGAACTGGTCGGAACACCGGATGTGCACGATGAAATCATCGGCGGCGGAATCCGCCCCGGCCTCGGCCGGACAGGGCGAAACGCTCCGAAGTCCCCCCACACCCATGCTCGCGCCCCGCGCCGCGGCGAGGGCCGTTTCCCGCGAATCCACCACCCACCGCCGAGGCACCGCTCCCGCCGGCGGACCAACCCGTGCCCCCGAACGGCCCCACGCCGGGCGATCCGGGCTCGGTGCCCGTCTTCACGGGGGTGGACGACGCGGACGCTCGGCGCGTGTCCCGGAACTCCCGGCCGTCCTAACCGGACGGGTCGGCGACCAGGCGGAAGAGGTCGCGCGTCGGGTGCACCTCGACCGGGATGCCCGTCCCGACTTCGACGACCTCCTCCCCGGCGACGAGGTGGCTCGTGGTGAACGGCGGCCGGACGCCCAGCCTGTCGTCGTCGGGGACGTACCCGCCGAGACCGGCCAGCAGGGCCAGGGGACCGGCGCACACGACCAGGAGCCCGAGCCCGGTCCAGACCGGCTGCTCGAAGAAGCCCGGCGGACGACTCACCGGCCCTTCGGCCTCGGGTGTCCCACCGCCGGGAGGGGAGCCCGAAACACTTCGCGAGCGTCCTGACACCGGCGGGACATTACGGACCTGATCCGGTCGTCGTGGGGGAATCGGGCGTAGTGCGGCCGATCGCGGCGGTGACGCCGCGTCCGCCGTCCGCCTGGTCCCATCGGTGCTCGGCCATCATCCCGGGCGACTTCGCACGACGACGTCGCACAACGGAGAACGAGTCCGGGGGCAGGCGCTCAGTCCCGGCCCAGCTCCTCGGTCGCGGTCCGCCCGGCCTCGGTGGTGCGCCGCAGGAAGTCGGCCAGCAGCGCCAACTGGTCGTCGTCGTAGCCGGCCAGCAGGCCGTCCAGCGCCGTGCTCATCCCCGCGTACAGGCCGAGCAGCTCCGCGTTGCGGTCCTTCAACGCCCGCACCAGCACCGCCCGCCGGTCCGGCCCGTCCGGGTCGCGTTCCCGCGCCACCCAGCCACCGCGCTGCAGGCGGTCCAGGATGCCGGTCACCGTCGCCGGGTGCAGACCCGCCCGGCGGGCCAGCGCGGACGGGGTCAGCGGGCCGTGCTCCTGCACGATCTCCAGGCAGTCCAGGTCTACGTCACGCAGCTCCAACCGGGCCCCCACCTGGTGGTTGAGCAGCGACATCTGGTTGCGCAGCGCACGCAGCGACGCCTTGATCCCGGCCGCCGCCCGGCGCCGCGACCACCCAGAATTTATGGAAGTCATATGATATGCTCTCCGTATCGTATCTGCACCAGGCAAAGCGTATCCGGGGGAACAGCACATGACCGTCCTCGTCACCGGCGCGACCGGCACCGTCGGCCGCCACCTCGTCCACCAGCTCCTCGCCGCCGGCCACCGGGTCCGCGCGCTCACCCGCGACCCCGCCCGCGCCGACCTGCCCGACGCCGCGGAGGTCGTGCGCGGCGACACCACCGACACGGCCTCGCTGCGCGCCGCGTTCGACGGGGTCACCGCCGCCCACCTGATCAACTTCGGCCATACCTACCACCCCCTGGCCAACGGGCCCGGGATCGTGGCCGCCGCCCGGGACGCCGGCATCCGCCGCGTCACGCTGCTCGGCGGCTGGCAAGAGGGCACCCTCGAACCCGCCGTCCGTGCCAGTCCGCTGGAGTGGACCCAGCTGCGGCCCGGCGAGTTCATGGCCAACACCCTCGCCGACTGGGGCCCGCCGCTGCGCGCCGACGGAGTCATCCGCGAACCCCACGGCGACCGCCCGAGCGCACCCGTCCACGAAGCCGACATCGCCGCCGTCGCCGCCACCGCCCTGACCGGCGAGGGCCACCACGGCAAGACCTACCCGCTCACCGGCCCCGAACTGCTCACGCCCCGGGTCAAGCTCCGCCACCTCGCCGACGCCACCGGCCGCGACCTGGTGTTCGAGGAACTCACCCCCGAGCAGGCCCGCGCGCTGTGGACCGAGCACCCGCCCGCGTTGCAGATCTTCCGCATCGCACCCGGCGGCCCCGCCGAGAAGGCCGACTTCGTGCTGCGCCTCTACGGCGACATCCCCGCCGAAGGCCGCACCCTCACCGACACCGTCGAACGCGTCACCGGCCGCCCCGCCCGCACCTTCGCCCAATGGGCCACCGAACACGCCGACGCGTTCCGACCCGGACAGGCCTGAGCGCACCGGACGCCGCGCACCGTCGGTGCCGTACGGGAGGAGACGGCACCGACGGGAGGGGACCGCGACCACAGGACCGCCCGGGTCGCCGTCGCCGCTGCTAGGCCGAGCGGTGCAGGGTGATCGTCGTCCACGCGCCCACGTGGACGCGGTCGCCGTCGGACAGCGGCCGGGGGGTGTTGGGGCGCAGCGGGTCGTGCGCGCCGTTCACCGTCGTCCCGTTCGTCGAACCCAGGTCCACCACCGACCAGCCGTCCTGCGTGGACACCAGCAGCGCGTGGCTGTGCGACACCCCCGGATCCTCGGGCGGACCCACCAGGTCCACGGTCGGGAAGACACCCCGCGACCGGCTGCGCCGCCCGATCGTCACCTGCGGGCCCACCAGGTCGAACCGGCGCGCCGGGCAGAACTCCGGGAACGCGACCGCCGCCGCGTCCGGTCCGCCCGCGGCCACCACCCGCTCGAAGTAGTCGCGGTCCGCCTCCACCGTCGCGTGCCAGCGCTCCGGCGCGTCGGGCACCGGAGCGGCCGGGGTCGACGGGAGGCCGGAGGGCACGGGCGCCAGCGAGTCGTGCCCGCAGTCCTCGCAGAACCTTCCCGTGCGCACCGCCCCGCACGCCGGGCACGTCTGCTCCTCCGCGGAGGAGGCCACCGCCGCCGGAGCGGCCGGGACGGCCGTGGCCCCGGCGGACTCCAGCGGCGCGCCGCACACGTCGCAGTAGTCGTCGGTGGTCGTGGCGTGGCCGGCGGGGCAGGTCGCCATCAACGGCCCTTCCCGACCCGCTTGGTCACCGTCGACCGGGTGTCCAGGGTCATCTCGTCCGCGTCCGCCACCCGTGCCCGCAGCTTGACCGTGCCGCGCACCGGGTCCTGCACGTCCACCACCTTGGCCAGCAGCTTCGCCGTGTCGGAGTTGCCCGACTCGTGCGCCAGCCGCACCGCCCGCCCCAGCCGGGCCGTCGCGGTCTCCACGTCACCGGTCTTGCGCGCCTCCAGGCCCTCCTGGATCGCCTCGGCCAGCTCCGCCTGCCCGGTGTAGTGCGCGACCTCGGCGTTGATCTTCGTCGACAGCGCCGTGTCGTCGGTCCACACCGCCAGCACCCTGCCCTGCCCCAGCACGTCCCCGCCCGGACCCACCAGGCTCACCCGCGCCGCCAGCATCCGGTCGCCCACCCGCGCCGGGTTGACCCGCACGCACAGGTGGTAGTCGCGGCTCTCCGCGCCGCCCCACGCGCCCGTCGGGTAGTCCCCGGTGCGCGCCGCCGACTCCACCCGCCGGTCGGTCAGGTCCAGCAGCCCCGGCGAGGCCTGCTTCAGGAACAGCACCCGCGAACCCTCCGGCGTCCACAGCCGCAGCGACACGTCGGCCAGCGCCTTGTCCATCGCGGTCGACGTCATCGCCCGGAAGTCCTCCGCCAGGTTCGCGGGATCCGCCACGATGTCCACCGTGCCCAGCAGCGCCTCGGAGATCCGGCGCAGCTCGGCCACCTGCCAGTCGGTGCCCACGCCCCGGCAGTCGCCGGTGAACCGGCCCGCGACCTGGTCCAGCACCGCGGTCAGCTGGTGCGGCGTCTCGTGCTGGTTCTGCCCGTCGGTCAACAGGATCGCGTGCTTCGGGCCGCCCTGGTGACCGGCGAACACCCGGTCGGCGAGCAGCAGCCACTGACCCATCGCGGTGCCGCCGTCCGCCCGCAGCCGCGCCACCGCGCGCCTGGCCGCCGACCGGGTCGCGGGCGAGGCCCGCACCAGCCCCGGCTGCTCCGGGTACACCATCCGGGCCTGGTCGGTGCCCGCGACCACGGCGAACGCCACGCCGTCCCGCAGCGTGTCCACCGCCGCCTCGGTGGCCTGCTTCGCGGCCGCGAGCTTCGTCGGCGGGTACCGCATCGACCCGGAGGTGTCCACGACGATCACCTCCGCCGCGTCCGCCGACGGCACCGCGACCGCGTCCGCCTCACCGGTCGCCGACACCGTCAGGATCGCGTTCACCTCCGCCGCGCCCTCCGGCAGGTACTCGTTCTGGAACACCTCGACGGCGAACTCAAGCGCCATGCCCACCCCGCAGTTGAACGACTACCACCGTGATGTTGTCGTGCCCACCGGCCTTCAACGCGACCTCCACCAGCTCCCGCGCCACCTCGACCGGCGCCACCCCGCGCGGCAGGACCGCCCACAGGTCCTCCGGCTCGGGCAGGTAGTTCCACAACCCGTCGCTGCACAGCACCAGCAGCCCCGGCGTCTCCAGCCGGAACGTCACCGCCTGCGGCGCGTCCAACGCCGAGTCCGCGCCCAGCCACCGCGACAGCACGTGCGCCCGGCGGTCGGTGAGCGCCTCCTCCTCGGTCAGCACCCCCTCCGCGACCAGCTGCGCCGCCCAGGTGTCGTCCGTGGTCAGCCGCGCCGCACCCGACTCGCCCACCAGGTAGGCCCGGGAGTCGCCCACCCAGCCCACGGTCGCCGACTCGTCGGTCACCACCGCCGACACGAACGTGCACGACGGCGCGACCTCCTCCGCGCCCGGCCGCGCCAACCGGCCCACCGCCGCGTCGGCCGCCAGCGCCGCGTCGCCGGTCGCCTCCTCCGGGTCGGCCCCGGACTGCACGGCCGTCAGCAGCAGGTCCACCGCCGTGTCCACGGCCACCTGCGAGGCCTGCTCGGCGCGCTCGGAGGACGCCACCCCGTCGCACACCACCGCCGCCACCCCGCGCCCGCGCACCCGGCCGAACGCCATCGAGTCCTCGTTGCGCTGCCGCCGCCGGCCCCGGTCGCTCACCCCGGCCAACCCCGGCAGCACGTACTCCACCCGGTCCCGCGCCGGGGGCCGGTCCCGCCCGCACCGCCCGCAGAAGCCGTCCGCGTCGAACCCGCCACCGCACGCGCACCGCGCGTCCGCCACCGCCTCCGGTCCGCCCACGGGTGTGCGCTGCACCCGCAGGTTGCGCCCGCACTCCTCGCAGAAGCGGTCCTGCGGCGACACCGCCGACGCGCACTCAGGGCACGATTCCACCATCACACCAACGTCCTGGGACGGACCGCGTTCGCGCGGTCGACGAGCGCGATGCGCTGCTCCGGGGTGTCGGCCAACCGCGCCAACTGCCGGTAGCAGCGCTCCAGCCCCGACCGCAGCCCCACCTCGGTGAGCTCGCAGCCCGACAACCGGCCCGCCGGCGTGGAACCGTCGGCGGGCAACGACTCCAGCGCCGTGCGCAACAACTCCGCGGTCAACTTCGCGCGCCGCGCCACATCCAGCTCCAAACCCGACAACCTCGTTCCCGCCGCCACCACGTCCACCAGCCCGCCACCGGCCTGCGCCCGCACCGCCGCCACCTGCGCCGCCACGTGGTGGCTGGAGGTCTCCGGCACCGAGTGCAGCACCCGCACCGCCGCCTCCCGCCCACCCGAGGCCAACAGCACCCTGGCCAACCCGAACGCCGCGCTCACGTACGCGTGGTCGGTGCGCCACACCACCCGGTAGTGCGCCGCCGCCGTCACCGGATCCTCCGCCAGCTCCGCGCACAACGCCAACGCCAGCTTCGGCCCGGCCTCGCCCGGCACCACGTCGCACACCCGCTCGAACGCCTCGCGCGCCCGCGCGGTGCGGCCGTCGACCAACGCCGCCAGGCCCCGGTACCAGTCCGGCCGCCAGTCGTCCGGCGCGGGCACCTGCGGATCGTCCGGGTCGAACAGCGACGGCGTGGCCAACTCGTCCAGCTCCGCCTCCGCCTCGGCCACCCGGTCCGCCTCGACCAGCGCCCGCACCACCTGCAACCGCACCTCCACCGTGGACACCGGGGCCGCCCGCAACGCCGCCACCGCCTGGTCCGGATCACCCGTGGTCGCGGTCGCCAGGAACCCCGCCGCCGGGTCCGCCGCGTCCACCTGGGGCACCGGCAGCCCGGCCGCCGCCGCCCGCGCGTCCGGCGCGCCCTCCGTGCCGAACGCCCGCCGCTCCGGCGTGAACTGCCGCGACAGCCCCGGCCGCGGCACGTCGTCCTGCTGCGCCAGCACCTCCCGCAGCACTCCGGTCAGCTGCTCGGCCATCTCCTCCGCCGAGGCGAACCGCTGCTCCGGGTCGCGGTGCGTGGCGCGCCCGAGGAACCGGCGGAACGAGTCGTGCCGCGCCAGCACCGGCTCGTCGTCCGCCGACGGCAACGACTCCCGGTGGGCGCCGCGGAAGTCGAACGGGAAGCTCATCACCGCCAGCGCCCGACCCACCGTGTACAGGTCGGAGGCCACCGAGGGGCCGATCGTGCCGATCTCCGGGGCCTGGTAGCCGATCGTGCCGTAGATGGGGGAGTGCCGGTCGTCGATCCGCCGCACCGCGCCCAGGTCGATCAGCTTGAGCTGCTCCTCGGTCTGGATCACGTTGTCCGGCTTGAAGTCGCAGTACAGCAACCCCACCCCGTGCAGGTAGCCCAGCGCGGGCAGCACCTCCAGCGCGTAGGCGATCGCCTGCGCCACCGGCAGCGACTCGCGTCCCGTGCCGTCCGCCCGCAACGCCTTGATCATGTCCTTGACCGACGTGCCGCCCACGTACTCCATCACGATGTAGTCCACCAGCTCGCCGGACGCCCGGTCGGCGTGCCGCACGAAGTTGTGGATCTTGACGATGTTCGGGTGCTCCACCTCGGCCAGGAACCGCCGCTCCGCCATCGCCGCCGCCATCGCGTCCGCGTCGCCGGAGTCCAGCAGGCCCTTGAGCACCACCCACCGGTCGTTCACCGCGTGGTCGGCCGCCAGGTAGATCCAGCCCAGCCCGCCGTGCGCCAGGCACCCGAGGACCTCGTACTGCTCGTGCAGCACCTCGCCCGGCGCCAGCTTCGGCGTGAACGAGTAGCGGTGGCCGCAGTGCGCGCAGAACCCCTCCACGCGCCCCGGCCGGCCGTCCTTGCCGCGCCCGACCTCCTTGCCGCAGCTGGAGCAGAACCGCTTGGCCTCCGGCACCTCCGGGTCGGCCAGCACCGCGGTCTTCGGGTCGCGGTAGGGGATGCGGGGTACCTCCACCAGTCCCGCGCCGAGCCTGCCGCGCCCGGACGACCGGGTGGAGGCCCGCCGCGAGCGACCACTCGAGGAGGTCGACGTCGACGCCGTCCACGGAGCCGTGCCCGGACCAGTGCCCGGACCAGTGCCCGGTCCGGTGTCGGGCGACACGGGCGCGGCGGGAGCCGTGCCCACCAGCACCGGTGCCTCCAGGCCGCACCGGTCGCAGAACCCGTCCTGCTCGACCCCGCCACCGCACGCCGGTCGTGGACACGTCCTCATCGCGCCGCCTCCGTCCGGTCCAGGACCGCCCGCTGGTAGCGGGCCACCGCCACCGTGCCGGCCCGCAGGTCGCACGGCGCGCTGTGGAGCGCGTCGCGTGCCGCCCGGTGCAGCGCCGCCAGCCCGGCGTCCTCGGCGTACCCGCGCGCCGCCGCCTTGGCCCGGTAGGCGTCCAGCCGGCCGCGCAGCTCGGAGCGCCGGTCCAGCGACCCGGCCAGCTGCGCCGCCACCGCGCGCACCCGCGCCAGCACCGTCCCCGCCGCCGACTCCACCTCGGCCACCTCCCGTTCACCCACCTCGGGGAAACGCGAACGCAGCCCCGCCAGTGCCCCGACCGGCCCGGAAACCTCCGGTACGGCCGGGTGCTCCCCGGCGATCCCGGTCACCACCCGCTCCCGCAGCGCCACCGCCGCCGCGCGCACGTCCGCCGCCTCCGCCAGCGTCGCCGCCACCGCGTCCGCCCGCGCGGCGAACCCCTCGTGCAGCCCGGCGACCTCGGCGACCCGTGCCGCCAGCCCGGCCACCCCCGGATCGGGCGTCAACGGGTCGGCCACCGCCCGCGCGTGCGCCGCGGCCACCTCCGACCGCAACCCGACGACCGCCGCCGAGTCCGCCAGCGCGGCCAACCGCCCGCCCAACGGGTCGAGCAACGCCAGCCGCCGCGACCAGGCGTCGTGCACCTCGTCGAACAACGCGGTCAGCTCCGCGTACCGGGCCTTCATCCGCTCCACCAGCTCCGCCAGCGTGATCCGCTCCGCCGCCACCGCCGGGCCGGTCAGCGTCCGCACCGGGGCCTGTGCCGCCAGCACCACCTCCGGCCCGGTCAGCAGCCGCCGCAACTCCGCCGGGTCACGCGTGGCCGTCGCCTGCGCCAGCACCGCCCGGTAGGCGTCGAACCACTCCCACAGCCCGACCACCGCGGCGTTCGCCGACTCCCACCGCCGCGCGCTCACCCCGGTCAGGCCCGCGCCGCGCAGCAGCCGGTGTCCCGGGTGGTCGTCCATCGCCAGCAGCGACTGGGCCACCCGATCGCTCTCCGCGCTCAGTCTGGCCAGCTCCGCGTCGGCGTCCATGCCGGCGTCCATCCCCACATCCGTTCCCGCGTCCACGGCTCAGTCCCGGTACGCCGCGACCGGCGGCGCCGGCGGCGTACCCAGCCACCGGCGGTGGATCGACGCCCACGTGCCGTCCGCCCGCAGCCGTTCCAGCAGCGCGTTGACGAACCGCACGAAGTCCTCGTCCTGCTTCGGGAACGCCATCCCGTAGGGCTCGGCGGTGAACGGCGGCCCCACGATCTTCGTGTACGGGTCCTGCGCGGCGAACCCGGCCAGGATCGTGTCGTCGGTGGAGATCGCGTCCACCTGACCCTGCTGGAGCATGACCAGGCAGTCCGTCCAGTTCGGCACCGACACGGCGATCGGCTCGGACGGCGCGTCGGCGACGTTGGCCAGCGAACTGGACCCCTTCGTCGCGCACACCCGCCGACCGCCCAACGACTCGATGCCGGTGACGTCGGACGTGCTCGGCACCAGCACCCGCTGCCCGGCCTGGTAGTAGATCGTGGAGAAGGACACCTTCTGCCAGCGCTCGCAGTTGACGGTCATCGTGCGCACCACGATGTCCACCTGGCGGTCCTCCAGGGCGGGGATGCGCGCCTCCGACGTCAGCACCTTGAACTGGATCCGCGTCGGGTCGCCGAAGACCGCCCGCGCGACCTCCCGGGCCATGTCGACGTCGAACCCCTCCAACTCGCCGGAGAACGGGTTGCGGAACCCCATCAGGTAGGTGTTCTGGTCGACCCCGACGATCAGCCGGCCGCGGTCCTGGATCACCTTCATCCTCGACCCGTCCGGCATCTGCCCGGCCGGCGGCAACCCGACGGGCCGCAGGCTAGCGGTGGCGTCGCACGACTCGGGCCCGGCCGCCGTGCCGGACGGCACCACCGACTCCGTGACGTCGGCGGGCCGCGGCGGCACCACCGACCCGCCACCGATCCCCGGCGCCCCGCTCGGCACCGGAGCACACCCCGTGACCAGCGCGAGCACCGCCGCGAACGCGATCACGCCACCCGAACGCCGCCCTGTCACCGGTACTCCTTCAACCGCTGCCACAGCCCCGCCGTGGACGCCGCCGCCGTCAGCAACGCCAACAGCACCACCACCGGCACCGCCCCGGACAGCGCGCCCCGCGCCCCGGCGATGGTGTCGGTCAGCTCCGCCCGCGACCGGCCCAACGCCTCCACCAGGTCGGCTCCCAGCTTGTCGAACGCGACCGCCGCGCCGCCCGCGTCGGACCCCAGGGCCAACCCGACCGCCGTGGTGTACTCGCCCTTCTCGTCGGCCTCCCGCACCTTGGCGTGGGCCTGCTGCCACTGCTCGTAGTGGTCGCCCGCCTGCCGCACCGCGGAGGTCGGCGGCTGGTGCCCGGCCTGGTCCAGCAGGCCCTTCAGCTCGCCGCTCACCTCGGCGTACCGCTTCTCGTAGAGCGTCCCGCTGCCCCGCGACACCAACGTCAGCATCTCGTTGCCCCGCGCGGTCAGGGTCGCGATCCGGGCGCGGGCCAGCACGTCCACCGCCGCGGCGCCGTCCTTGCCCGCCGACGCGTCCGACACCACCACCAGCGACGCCACCAGCACCCACAGCAGCGACACCACGCACGCCACCGAAGCCGCCACCAGCCCGACGTTGAACACCCGGTTCGTCCGGCGCGTCAGGTACCGCTGCGCCATCACCAGCGCCGCCAGCAGCAGCGTGCCCAGCAGCGCCTCCAGCCACGGCCACGCCCCGGCGTCCTCCAGGTCCCGCACCACGTTCCGGGTCTCCACCCGGTACAGCTCCTGCGCGGCGGGCAACAACCGCGAGCGCATCAGGTCCGACGCCTCCCGCAGGTACGCCGCGCCCACCGGGTTGCCCTGCCGGTTGTGCGCCCGCGCCGTCTCCACCAGCCCCGTGTACACCGGCAGCTGACCGGACAGCGTCGACAGCGCGGTGGACAGCTCGGGGGAGCGGGTGATCTCCCCGGTCGCGGTGGACAGCGCCGCCGCCGCCTTCGCCACGTCCGCCTCGTACCGCCGCCGCAGGTCCGCCGACTCGACACCGCCGGACAGGAACGCGCTGGCCGCCGTCGCGTCCGCGTCGGCCATCGACCGGTAGACCTCCTGCGCGGCGAACGCCAACGGCTCGCTGCGGTCGGCCAACACCTCCAGCGCCGCCGAACGGCGCTGCACCGCAACCGCCGTCAACGCGCCCACGAGCAGGCTCGCCACGATCAGCAGCAGCGCCACCAGGCTCAACCGGCCCGGTGTGCTGCGGGCCAGGCCGGTCACCCGGCGCACGACACCGCGGTTCCGCTGAGCCTCGACCAGCACGACCGCCCCCTTCCCGGAGTGATCCGCGCCACTCGCCGCACCGCTAGCGTAGATCGAAGTCGGAGTCGCGGGGGCCGGTTCGCGCCACTGGCCAGGTGACCGCGACCCGGCGTAACTAGGCTCGACGCCGTGATGGTCATCGCGCACCTCAGCGACACCCACTTCGACGGCGACCCGCGCGCCACCGGACGCGCCCGCCGCGTCATGGACTACCTGGACGCCCTGCCAGGTCCGCTGGACGCGATCCTGGTCAGCGGCGACATCGCCGACCACGGCCTCACCCCCGAATACGAACTGGCCCGCGAACACCTGGTGTCGAAGTTCCCCGTTCTGCTGCTCCCGGGCAACCACGACGTGCGTGGAAGTTTCCGGGAAGTCCTGCTGGGCGAGCCGCCGGGCACCGCTCCGGTCGACCGGGTCGCGAAGATCGGCGACGCGGTGTTCGCGCTGTGCGACTCCAGCATCCCCGGCCGCGCCGACGGCCTGCTCGCCGACGAGACCCTGGACTGGCTGGAGTCCGTCCTGCGCCAGGGCGCGCCGACGTTCGTCTGCCTGCACCACCCGCCGGTCGCGGTGCACGAACCCGGCATCGACCGGATCCGGCTCAACGACGCCGACCGCCTCGCCGCCGTCCTCTCCCGCCACGACAACGTGGTCGCGGTGCTGTGCGGGCACGCGCACGCCGGGGTCGCCACCACCTTCGCGGGCACACCGGTGCTCGTCGCGCCCGGCGTCGTCTCCACCCTGCTGCTGCCGTGGGAGTCCGACCGGTTGGTCGACCGCGACCTGCCGCCCGCCGTCGCGTTCCACGTCCTGGACGACGAGGGCAGGCTCACCACCCACTTCCGGGTGGTCGCCTGAACCTCCCGGACCTCGGCCGCCGGCACGGCCTGACCACCGGCCGAGCGGGCGCACGGGGGTGGCGTGCCGACCTCGCGCCGGAGGCTAGGACCGTGGTGGCAGCGGCAAGGGGAGCGCGGGCAGGCCGTCGATGCTCCGACCGTTGAAGTCCTTGCCCTCGCAGTAGGTCGCGAACTGCTCGTCCGTCTTGCGCCCGAAGAACTCCGAGTGCAGCGCCCGCTCCTCCCGGTAGTCCATGAGCGGCACGGCGAAGCCGCACGTGTCGCTGATCAGCTTCGCCGTGACCACCACGACCGCCCGCAGCCCCGGCCCGTCCGCCTCCCCGAACCCGGCCACCAGCGAGGCGAACCGGGGATCGTCGCGGAACACCGGCTCGCCCGTGCCGTGCACGCGCACGATGTTCGGCGGACCGTCGAACGCGCACCACATCAGCGTGATCCGCCCGTTCTCCCGCAGGTGCGCGATGGTCTCCGCGTGGCTGCCGCCGAAGTCCAGGTAGGCCACCCGCTGCTCGTCCAGCACCCGCCACGTCCCCGCCCGGCCCTTGGGCGAGAGGTTCACGTGCCCGTCGGCCGCCAGCGGCGCGGTGGCGGTGAAGAACACCGGCTGCGCCTCGATGAACTCGCGCAGCCGGCCGTCGATGCGCTCGTAGACCTTGCCCATACCGCCAGTATCACCGCCGGACCCGGCGGCTGGTGAGGACGCACGTCACGCCTCTCAAGCCGTCGAACGCGCACCCGCCGCCGCGGCCACGTCGGACCGGGCCCACCCGGAACCCGGTGCGCGGGAACCTTGTTGCCCACCGGTCGGCGCCATGACGAGACTCCCCGCATGGCACCCGAGATCCGGCGGTCCCTCGTCCTGCACACCCGATTGCGCCGCGACCCGCACGCCGTGCTGCGCAGGATGCTCGACCGGGTGCCGCCCGGCATGGGGTTCGACGAGCCGGTGGCCGAACTGGAGACCCGGATCGCCGAACTGCTCGGCAAGCCCGCCGCCCTGTTCTTCCCCTCCGGCACGATGGCGCAGCAGAGCGCACTGCGCGTGCACGCCGACCGACTGGGCCGCCGCACGTTCGCCGCCCACCCGCAGACCCACCTCGCGCTGTGGGAGGAACAGGCCTGCAACGCGGTGCACCACCTGGTGCACCGCCCGGTCGGCGACCACCACGGCCTGATCACCCTGGCCGATCTCGACGAGATCCACGAGCCGCTCGCCGCGCTGCTGCTGGAGCTGCCGCAGCGCGAGATCGGCGGCCTGCTGCCCACCTGGGACGACCTGGAGGCGCAGACCGGGTGGGCCCGCGCACGCGGTGCGGCCGTGCACATGGACGGCGCCCGCCTGTGGGAGTCGCAGCCGTTCTACGACCGCCCGCACGCCGAGATCGCCGCCCTGTTCGACACCGTCTACGTCTCGCTCTACAAGGCGGTCGAGAGCGCACGCGGCGCGATCCTCGCGGGCGACGAGGAGACCATGGCCGAGGTCTCGGTGTGGCGCACCCGCCTGGGCGGCAAGCTACCCGACGCGTGGCCGCTGGCCGTGGCCGCACTCGTCGGCATGGAGGACACCCTGCCCCGGATGGGCGAGTTCCTCGCCCACGCCCGCGCGATCGCCGCCGCCGTCAACGCCGACGGCTACGCCCGCACCAGACCCGAGGTGCCGCAGACACCGCTGTTCCACATCCACCTGCCCGCACCGAGGGAAGCCGTGTCCGCCGCCGCACGCGCGATCTTCGAGGAAACCGGCGACGAGCTGCCGTTGCACGCCCGCGCGGGGTCCGAACCGGGCCGCAGCTCCATCGAGCTGACCATCGGCCTGACCGCCCTGGAGTTCACGCCGCAGGAGGTCGCGGCGCTGATCCGCCGACTTCGCTGAGTGCCCGTGCCAGCAGTTCCCGCTCCGCCGCGTTGCCCGCCAGCGCCAACGCCCGCCGGTACGCCCGCGCCGCCTCGGCGGGCCTGCCCAGGCGGCGCAGCAGGTCCGCGCGCACGCCGTGGAACAGGTGGTAGGAGTCCAGGGACAGCCCGTCCACCAGGTCCAGCGCGACCGCCGGCCCGTCGACCTCGGCCACCGCGACCGCCCGGTTCAGCGCCACCACGGGGCTCGGCGTGAACGCCCGGAGCTGGTCGTAGAGCGCGACGACCTGCCGCCAGTCGGTCGGCGGCGGGTCGCTGTGCACGGCGTTGATCGCCGCCTGGACCTGGTACGGGCCGGGCCGGCCGCGGCGCAGGCACCACCGCACCAGGTCCCGCCCCTCGGCCAGCAGGGCGGCGTCCCACCGCGACCGGTCCTGGTCGGCCAGCCGCACCAGCCCGCCGGTTTCCGACGTGCGGGCCGCCCGCCGCGCCTCGGTGAGCAGCATCAACGCCAGCAGCCCCACGACCTCCGGCTCGTCGGGCACCAGCCCGGCCAGCAGCCGTCCCAGCCGGATCGCCTCCGCGCACAGCTCCTCCCGCACCAGGTCGTCACCCGAGGACGCCGCGTAGCCCTCGTTGAAGATCAGGTACAGCACGGCGAGCACCCCGCGCAGCCGGTCGGGCAGCTCGGCCTCGTCGGGCACCCGGTAGGGGATGCGGGCGTCGCGGATCTTCGCCTTCGCCCGCACCAGCCGCTGCGCCATGGTCGACTCCGGCACCAGGAACGCCCGCGCGATCTCCGCCGTGGTCAACCCGCCCAGCAGGCGCAGCGCCAACGCCACCCGCACGCCCGCGCCCAGCGCCGGGTGGCAGCAGGTGAAGATCAGCCGGAGCCGGTCGTCGGGCACCACGTCCTCCTCCGCCGGCTCGTCGCGGGCGTGCAGCAGCGCCGCCTGCGCGTGCTTGTCGTCCCGGCGGGCCTCCCGCCGCAGCCGGTCCAGCGCCCGGTTGCGGGCCGTGGTGATGATCCAGCCCGCCGGGCTCGGCGGCACACCGGTCTCCGGCCAGCGGCGCACGGCCTCGGCGAACGCGTCCTGGACCGCTTCCTCGGCGATGTCGATGTCGCCGAACACGCGGACCAGTACGGCCACCGAGCGCCCGTACTCCCGGCCGAAGACCCGCTCGACCGGTTCCGTCCCGGCCGGTTCCGGCACGACGTCAGCCGGTGGTCACGTGGAACGGCCGCACCTCGACCGGCAGCGTGCACGCCGCGCTCATCCGACGCCCCCACGCCAGCGCCGCGTCCAGGTCCGGCACCTCCACGACGCTGAACCCGCCGATGTACTCCTTCGCCTCGGCGAACGGGCCGTCGGTCACCACGATCTCCTCGCCCTGCGGCCGCAGCGTGGTCGACGCCTCCGGGCCGTGCAGCCCACCGGCGAACACCCACACCCCCGCCTCGCGCATGTCGGCGTCCACCTTCTCCACGTCCCGCGTGATCAGCTCCAGCTCCTCCGGCGTGGGCTGCTGACCGCCGGCGGGTTCGACCACGCTGATCAGGTAGTGAGTCATCAAGTCCTCCTTCGAGTGGGTTTCCCACCCTCTACACGAACGGCCCACGCCCGGATCGACACACCGCGTCGACGAATTTCGCAGCCCGGTTTTCCGCCCCCGGATCTCCGCGCCCGGGCCTCGCTCACCGCGGCACCGGTCCGCCGAGCACGACCAACCGCGTCGTCCCGGTCACGAGTGGTGCTCCAGCACCTGGTTCAGCAGCCGGACGAGTTGTTCCCGGTCCTTCCGCGGCAGGGCCGCGAGCAGCGCCTCCTGGGCCCGCGCCAACACCTCGTCCAGGTGACGCAGGTGCGCCGTGCCCGCCTCGGTGAGCGTGACGACGTTGCGCCGCCGGTCGCCCGGGTCGGGGGACCGCTCGACGAAGCCGCGTTCGGACAGCTCGTTCACCGTCGCCACGACGTCACTGCGGTCCACCCCGCCGCGCCGTCCCAGCTCGGCCTGGCTGGTCGGGCCGAACTCCTCCAGCGTCGCGAGCAGCGAGTAGTGGTAGCGGCGCGCGCCCTCCGCGCCGAACCCGTCCGCCACCAGCCGCTGCGCCACCGTCGCGGTCTGGTTGAGCAGCCAACTCGGCGTCCCGCGCAGCCGCGCGGGCGCACCCCTGGTCTCCATGCGGCGCAGTCTAGCCACTTGTTGGCCGCGCCAACGATCAACCACCGGTGGTCGACCAGCGACCAGCGACCGGCGACCGGCGACCGGCGACCGGCGGTGATCGACTGCCGACGATCCGACTGCCGACGGTCAACCGCGCTCGGCGTGCCGGAGCGCGGGCCGCACGGGCTGGCGGATCACCGTCCGGAGCTTGGCGGGCTCGGTCCGGCGCGGGTCGCCGAGGTAGACCTCGTGGTGCAGCCCGCCGAAGGTCAGGCCGTGGGTGTCGAAGTACTCGTCGTGCAGGTTCGCCAGCAGGGGAGCCTCGTCGTCGTACGACCCGACGTGCAGGACCTGGGCGCTGCGCCCCTCGTGCAGCGTCAGGTGCCGGATGTCGGCGATGGCGGGCAGCTTCTTCTTCGCCAGCGCGGCCTGCCGAGCGTTCCCGACCAGGTCCGGGGTGATCCAGGGCGGCTGCGCGATGAGGAGCGTCCAGTTCCAGGAGTCCTTGGCGGCCACGGTGAACGCCTCCGGGTCGTCGGCCCACCACAGCCCTTCCAGCGGCCCGACCACGAAGTCCCGTCCGGCCTCGCGCTTGCTCGCGAACTTGAGCGTGTAGGCCACGGCGTAGAGCGCCTCCACCGCGCGGGTGTAGGCCGGGGCGGTGTTGGGGTTGCCGGTGCCGTCGATCGCGACGAACTGCTGTTCGGGCACGTCCACGAGCTCCCAGGTGGTGTTCTTCGGCGCGTAGAACTCCTTGAGCTCCCGCTTGAGGTCGTACGTGGCCATGGTCAGCCTTCCGGTGGGGTCGACGTGCTTCCGAGCGACGCCCGGTAGGCGGACAGCCAGGCGCGTTCGGCGGCGAGTTGGGCGAGCGAGTAGTCGAAGATCGCGCGGACGAACTCCGGGGCGTCGGGCTGCGCGTCGGCGGCGGCCCGGACCTCGCGGTGCCGTCCGGCGAGCGCGGTGGCGCGTCGCTCCAGCGCGGCGTGCAGGCGTCCGGGCGGGATGGCGGGCTGGTTGGCCAGCCCGACCAGCAGCGGCGGGAACAGCGGGAGCGGCTCCGCGATCGCCCGCTCGGCCGCCTCCGCGCAGGCCCGCCGCCCCTCGTCCGTTGCGGCGAACACCCTGCGCCCGGTCGTCCGACCGCCTGCCGACGGGCCGGCCTGGGTGATCAGTCCCCGGTCCCGCAGCTTGCCCAGCAGGTAGTAGATCGAGCTGAAGCCGATCTCGGTCCAGTCCCGCATACCGCGCGCGGTGATGACCTCCTCCAGCTGGTAACCGTGCCGCGGCGTCTCCACGATCAGGCCGAGCAACGTCAGCTCGGCCGGGGTCAACGAGGGGGCCATGCCGCCTATTCTAGTACTAGAATAGGCGGCGGTGCGACGTTCAGGCGTGCGGGCCCACCGACACCGCGCCGACGGTCAGCTCCGGGCGTCCTTCCAGGAACTCGCCCACCCGTTCCACCCGCGCGTCCAACCCACGCCGCTGCGCCGCGGTCAACTCGCCGAACGGCTCCACGGTCACCGCGATCCGGCTGCCGGACCGCCGCTGGTGCCACACCCCGGCGACCACCCCGTCCACCAGCAGCACCGGGTAGTTCCCCGCTTGGCCGCCCGCCAGCGCCCGCTGCCAGGCCCGGCCGGGGAACAGCTGCTCACGTGGGTGGCTGCCCACCACGAACGCGTCGAAGTAGGGCAGCAGCCACACCCCGCGCGGCGGCTCGTCCGGCCACTCGGTGTCGCCGCGCACCACGAAACCGCCCGCCACCTCCGTCACGTCGGCCTGCTCGAACACCTCGTCGACGAACCGGCGCGGCGCACCGAGCCACCGCGCGAAGTGCTCGGGCGTCGCCGGGCCGTAGGAATGCAGGTAGCGGTGCAGGAGGTCGACCGCCCCGTCCGGCTTCGGCGTCACGCCGGGCAGCCAGCGCTGCGGGCTGGTGTACGCGGTCCGGCGGCCCTTGTTCGGCGCGAAGCACATCGCGCCCCGGTTCGTCGCCGCCGTGATCGCCTCCGTCCAGCGCGGCCACTTGTCCTGGAACGCGTCCTTCACCCGGTCGCCCGCCCACGACCCGGTCCGCGCCACCACCGCGTCGGTCAACTCCTCGGTGGTCAGCTCCGCCTCCCGCAACGCGTCCGCGATCGCCGCCACCACCGCGTCGGTCTGCTCCGCGGTCAGCAGCTGGGGCCGGTCCGCCAACCGCCCCTGCGCACCCAGCCACACCGGCAGGTCTTCGGTCGGCAGCAGGTGCACGGTGCCGCGCGGCCCGCGCGTCTTCACCAGCGTCCGGTCCACCCAGATCGCGTCACGCACCCGCTGACGCGTGATCCCCGGGATCCGCAGGCCGATCGACAGCTCGGCGGCCGACATCACCTGGGCGTGCGCCCCGCACATCGCCCGCACCACCTCGGCCGGCGAGGAGCCCGGCACGGTCAGGAAGTGCCGGGCCATCCTCCGGGCAGTCCGTCGGGCGTCCGCGCTCACGACCGCGTCCCGACCGAACCGAAGAACGTCGAGACGTCCGCGGCGAACACCTTCGGCACCTCCATCGCCACGAAGTGGCCACCCGGCTGTCCTTCCGGCCAGTGCACGATGTCGTTGTGCCGCTCGGCCAGCCGCCGGATACCGGGCGGGCCGCTGTACACGCCGGTCGGCGCCGACTTCTGCCCCTCCGGCCAGCGGAACCGCTCGTTGCCGTACATGAACCACGACGACGACCCGGACGTGCCGGTCAGCCAGTACAGCGTCACGTTGGCCAGGAGCAGGTCACGGTCGATGGCCTGCTCCGGCAGGTCCACCGTGATGGTGAACTCCTGGAACTTCTGCATCATCCACGCCAGCAGGCCCACCGGCGAGTCGTGCCAGCCGTACGCGAAGGTCTGCGGCGCGGCCCGCAACAACGTGTGGTGGTCCACGCCCGCGCTCATCCACTCCTGCATCCGCGCGAAGAACGCCGACTCCTCGGCCGTCAGGTCGTCGTCCTCGGTCGGGAACCCGAGCCCGCCGTTCACGTACACGCCGACCACATGTCCCGGCGCGGCCTTCGCCACCTCCGGCGCGATGTACGCGCCCAGGTCGCCGCCCTGCACGCCGTACCGCCCGTACCCCAGCCGTGCCATCAACGCCGCGAACACCCGCCCTGTCCGGGCGACGTCGAACCCGTCCCCGGGAGCCTGGGAGAACCCGAAACCGGGGATGCTCGGGATCACCAGGTGGAACTCCCGCAGGTGCCCGATCACGTCCACGAACTCCACGACCGAGTTCGGCCAGCCGTGCACCAGCAGCAGCGGCAACGCGTCCGGGTTCGCCGAGCGGACGTGCAGGAAGTGCACCTCCGACCCGTCGACGTCGGTCAGGAACTGCGGGAACGCGTTGAGCCGCGCCTCCACCGCCCGCCAGTCGAACCCGTCACGCCAGTACGCCGCCAGTTCCTTCAAGTAGTCCACCGGCACACCCCGGTCCCACCCGCCGCCGGGCAGTTGCGGTGCCCACCGGGTGCGGTCCAGGCGGGACTTCAGATCGTCCAGGTCGGTCTGCGGGATGTCGATGCGGAACTCGCGGATCTCGTTCACGACGACAACGCTAGAAGCCATCCAGGTCAGAACATGTCCTACATCGGCGTCCGGCTACCGTGATCACATGTGGATCGAGGAGGACACCGCCGTAGGGCAGTTGCGGGCCCGCGTCCGCAGACCTGCGGACGGGCCCGCCGTGCCCGGACTGGTGTTCGTCGACGGCTCCGGCAACTCGGCGCTCGAAGACCACGGCGACTGGCCGCAGTGGATCAGCTCCTGCGGCGCGGCCGTGCTGTGGCACGACAAACCCGGCAGCGGACCGTCACCGGGCAACTGGCGGCACCAGTCGCCGGCCGACCGCGCCGACGAGGCCCTGGCCGCCGTGGACGTCCTGCGGTCGTGGCCCGGTGTCGACCCCGAACGGATCGGCCTCATCGGCTGGAGCCAGGGCGGCTGGGTGTCGCTGCTCGCCGCGGCCACCGGCAGGGTCGACCACGTCGTCACGGTGTCCGGTCCCGGCATGTCGATGGCCGAGCAGGAACGATGGCGCATCGAACGGTCCCTCGTGCTGGACGGCGTGCCCACCGAGGACGCCATGGCGTGGGTCGACGAACGCACCCGCCGCCTCCGCGCGGGGGAGTCGCCCGCCCGGATCATCGCGGACCAGGAGCGCTTCCGCGACCGGCCGTGGTACCCGCAGGTGTCGCTGGTCTACGACGTGGAGGAGCGGCTGGGGTTCTTCGCCCGCAGCATGGACGTCGACCCGGCCGGACAGCTGCCCCACCTCGCCTGCCCGGTGCTCGCCCTGTTCGGCGGAGCCGACGACATCATCCCCGTGCCGGACAGCGTCGTCGCGTTCGCACCGCACGCGACCGGCCTCGCCGTGTTCCCCGGAGCCGACCACAGCCTGTTCACCGCCGACCCGGCACCCGACGTGCCCCGCGTCGAGCAACTCGCCCCCGGCTTCCTGCCGATGCTCAGGGCGTTCCTGGCCGGCTGAACTCGGCGACCGGCAACCCCGGCTCGGGCTCGAACGTGCCCACCCGGCGGAACCCCAGCCCCTCGTACAGGGCGATCGCCGGCGCGTTGGCCGCACCCGTGGCCACCACCGCCGGACCTCCCTCGGCCAGCACCGCCCGCACCAGCCGCCGCGCCAGGCCACGCCGGAAGAACCCCGGATCCACGCACAGCCGGGCGACGTCCAGGACCCCGTCCACCCGTGCCCACGCCACGAACCCGGCCAGCGTCCCGTCGACGTGTGTGCCCAGCCACCGCAGCGGCCGGGCACACATCCCGTCGACCGTCTCGTGCAGCGCGGGGATCGCCCTGGACCCGATCAGCTCGGCCTCCACCGCATAGGACCGCAGCCCCACCCGGTGCACGGCACGCGCCACCGCCCCGTCCGACAGGTCCAGCCCGATCACGTCCGGCCCGGTCACGCCACACGCTCCACCGTCTCGACCGACTGCCACCCCGAGATCCTCCGCACCACGACGGTGAGGAACACCGCCGCACCCGCCGCGAACACCGGCAACAGCACCGCCGCGACCCGCACGACGGTCCGCGACGTCTCCGGGTCCTGGATCGTGAGCAGGGTGAGCACGAAGTAGGCGTGGCCGCCCAGGTCGTAGAGCAGCCACAACACCCACCACCGGTGCACCGCCGCCCGAGGCTCGCCGTCGGGCGCACAGGCCGCCCAGACATCGGCCACCACCCGACGCGGAACCCACAGCCCCACGACCGGCAGCCACCCCCAGACCGCCCAACCCCGCCCATAGCGGTGCCGGCCCGGGACACGCTCGGCGTTGGACCTGGCGCGCCACAGCCACAGCACGATCAGGATCGCCGCCACCGGCCGGGCCACCCGCGACACGCCGCCGACCGCGTCCACGACGCCCGTGACCACGGCACCCGGCCCCTCGTCCGTGGTGACCAGGTAGAACCAGCTCCACACGGAGAACACGACCTCGGTCGCCACCACCACCCAGACCGCGACCAGCCCCGCGACACCGACGCCGCGCACGTGCTCGACCATCCGCCCCCCACTGAACGACGGCGGGAGGCTACCGCTCCGGTCAGGCGTCGAGCAGCGGAATGAGCTGCTCCTCCTCGTAGGTCAGGTGGGCTTCCAACTCCGCGATGAGCCCGTCGACCCGTTCCAACAGGTCGTCCCCACCGTCACCGGACACCACCGCGCGCAGCTCGTCCAGCAGCTGCGCGACCCGCTCGTGCTCGGCACGCAACCGGGCGAACGCGGCGTCCATTTCCGGGTACCGGTCGTTGAGCGCCGGGAACATCCCGGTGTCCTCCACCCGGTGGTGGAACGCCAACCCCTGGCAGAAGGTGAGGCAGTTGACCCGCAACTGCGCCCCCAGCCGGGGACCGGCCGCCGCCACCTCGGTCCGGATGACGGCGAGTTCCCGCCGGAACGCGTCGTGCACGACCCGGAGCCCCTCACCCATCGACTTCACGTTCGACGGCCCGCCCGAGACGTGCTCCAACGCCACCACCGGCAGCACCCGCGTCGTTTTGGCCTGGTACTCGCCCCACCCGGGATCCGCCTCCACCGCCCGCGCGAACACCGCGTCGCGCTCCTCGCCGGTGAGGACGGTGGCCTTCGCCTCGTAGGTGAACGCGCCGTCCTCCACCGTCGCACGCGGTTCGGCCAGCAGGTTGTGGTACCAGTCCGGATGCTTGTCCGACCCGCCGGCGGACCCGATGACCAGGATCCGGTCACCGTCCGGCAGGTACCCCAGCGGAGTGGTGCGGGGCTGCCCGGACCGCGCGCCGGTGGTCGTCAGCAGGATGAGCCGGCCCCCTTCGAAGAACCCGCCCACGCGACCGCGATTGGCCCGGAACTCCTCGATGACCTGCCGGTTGAAATCAAGCGCCATATGTTCGTCCGTTCTCCAGGGTTGATCGGCTTCAAGAACTGAGGAAGTCGTCCCGCGCACGCGCGCGGTTCCCGGAGAACAGGCGGACCCCTGGCCCGCCCGGCGCTCAAACCTGAGCCGGGTGCCCGTCTCGGTAATGGCCAAAGGCCGACCCGGCAGTCACGAGATCACCGTAGCACGGCCTCGGGAAACCCCGGTACGGCTGCCGTTCCTGCCCGGTGTTCGTTGTGGGTGCGCTTCGAGGCGGGGCCTCACCGCGGGAAGCCGTGCCGGAGCACCCCCGGCGACCGGCGTGCCCTGGGTGCCATTGGCGAGCATATTTACCGCCGATAGTGATCACGCACTTGATCGACGAGCGCGGGCAAACCGACCGCACCCGCGGCCGATTCGCGGCGGCACAGCGAGGTCCGTCGGTACGGCGGCGGGAAATTTACATTTTAACAGTACTCGACAGTCGGACGATGTCGCCGACTACCGGCCCGGTTCGGTCGATTCCCGCACAAGCCCGCAGCCCCACGAGACGACCGTGTCCTCCCGCTTATAAATGACCCTGACCAGCACTTTCACCGGATTTGATCGCGCTATGCCGATCTCCGCCGAAGCTTGCCGAGGCTTCCATATGGCGGGCTGCCACCGACTCGGTCGGTCACCCGAGCGCCGATCCGGAGTCGCCGTCTTTGCGACTAAAGGCGGTACCGGGCTGAGGCTTACCGGAACACTCTGGGATGCACCGGAATTATCCGGCGTCGGTCACGTACAACGTGCCCGGCACAACCCACTGATCGGCGCGGTCATCCCCGCGCTTCCCTGTGAAAGTGAGTTGCCGGTATGCGCAAGATCGTCAAGGGGCGACGTTTCGTCGCCCGCTCCGCCATCGCCCTGCTGGCCGGAGCCACGGCCGCCGGTTTCCTGGCCGCCCCGGTCGCCTCGGCGGCCGGTGTCGACGGGTACGCACCGGAGGTGGCGCAGTCCGCGGTCGCCGACATGACCGAGCGGGAGGGGATCTCGCCCGCCGCGGCGATCGAGATCCTGCGCACGCAGAACGCGAGCGTGCGCACCCTGGACCAGATCAGCGACAAGCTGGGCGACCGCACCGCCGGCGTCTACCTGGACGCGAAGGGCAAGCCGGTGGTGAACGTGCTGGACGCCGCCACCGCCGACGAGGTCCGCGCGTCCGGTGCCGAGGCCAAGCTGGTCCGGCACTCCACCCAGGCGTTGGCGTCCGCCCAGAGCACGTTGGAATCGGTACCCGCGGTCACGCACACCTCGATCGGGTTGGACCCGAAGACCAACCAGGTCGTGCTGAGCGTGTCGGACGCGGCCACCGGCGGCGACCTCGCCGCGCTGCTGCGCACCGCCCACCGGCTCGGCGACCGCGTGCGGGTCGAGCGGGTCACCGGCGAGATGCACCTGGCCATCCTCAACGGTGAGGCCATCACCGGCGGCGGAACCCGCTGCTCGGTCGGTTTCAACACCAACAAGGGCGGCCAGAACTACATCGTCGACGCCGGGCACTGCACCCGCGTGGTGTCGCAGTGGAACGTCGGGCCGTCCCAGGGCGCCAGCTTCCCGACCAACGACTACGGCCTGATCCGGAACACCACGGGCAGCGCTCCCGGCGCGGTCACCCTGTGGAACGGCTCCAGCCAGAAGATCAGCTCGCACGCGGCGGCGACGGTCGGGCAGCGGATCCAGAAGAGCGGCAGCACCACGCGCCTGACCTCGGGTTCGGTGCAGCGGCTGAACGTCACGGTGAACTACTCCGAGGGCTCGGTGCACCAGCTGATCCAGACCAACGCGCTGGCCAACCCCGGTGACTCCGGTGGTTGCCTGTTCTCCGGGAGCGTCGGGCTGGGCATCACCTCCGGCAAGGGCAGCGGGACCTCGTACTACCAGCCGGTCGGCGAGGCGCTGACCGCGTACGGAGTGACGCTGAACAGCTAGGAACGACAACCAGGAACGACAACCGGGAACGTACCTGTCAGCAGGGGCGTGAACGGAGAGGTCATTCTCGTGACCTCTCCGTTCACGCCCCGCTTCGCTGTATCCCCTGCTGCGGGCGATCGACCCGCTCCGGCACACGACCCTCGACCTGGTGAGCCCAAGACAAAGGCAAGGAGGCGTTGCGCACTCCTTGCCACTCTCAACATATAGCGCACAGGGGCTCTTGCCGCAAGACCCGGGTTGTCCTGCACAATCTCCGGCCGAAGCCAGAACCTGCGGAAATCGGGGATCTGTGAAGTACGTGCGCTGTGTTGAAACGGGGGGATTCATGATTGACGTGATCGTGGCCGGAGGCGGACCGACCGGCTTGATGCTGGCCGCCGAACTGCGGCTGCACGGCGTGCGAACGCTGGTGCTGGAGAAGGAGGCGGAGCCGACCGGGTACGTCCGCGCGCTCGGCCTGCACGCGCGCAGCGTCGAGGTGATGGACCAGCGCGGTCTGCTGGAGCGGTTCCTCGCGCATGGCCGGCAGCACCCGGTCGGCGGGTTCTTCGCCGGCATCGCCAAGCCCTCACCGGAACGGCTGGACACCGCACACCCGTACGTCCTCGGCATCCCGCAGACCACCACGGACCGGTTGCTGGCCGAGCACGCCGCCGAGCTCGGCGCCGAGATCCGACGCGGGTGCGAACTGGTCGGGCTGAACCAGGACGACCACGGGGTGACCGCCGAACTGGCAGACGGCACGCGGCTGCGTTCGCGCTACCTCGTGGGCTGCGACGGCGGGCGCAGCACGGTGCGCAAGCTGCTCGGCGTCGGCTTCCCCGGCGAACCCAGCAGGGTCGAGACGCTGCTGGGCGAGGTGGAGCTGGCCGCACCGCCCGAGACGGTGGCCGCCGTGGTGGCCGAAGTCCGCAAGACCCAACTGCGGTTCGGCGCCATGCCCCTCGGGGACGGGGCGTACCGCATCGTCGTCCCCGCCGAAGGGGTGGCCGAGGACCGCACCGTCCCGCCGACCCTCGAAGAGGTGAAGCAGCAGCTGACAGCGGTCGCCGGCACCGACTTCGGCGTGCACTCGCCGCGCCGGCTCGCCCGCTTCGGCGACGCCACCCGGCTGGCCGAGCGCTACCGGACCGGCCGGGTGCTGCTGGCCGGCGACGCGGCGCACATCCACCCGCCGACCGGCGGGCAGGGCCTCAACCTCGGCATCCAGGACGCGTTCAACCTCGGCTGGAAACTGGCCGCCGCGGTCGACGGCTGGGCACCGGAAGGACTGCTGGACAGCTACCACACCGAACGGCACCCGGTGGCCGCCGACGTGCTGGACAACACCCGCGCGCAGATGCACCTGATGTCCCTGGAGCCGGGTGCCCGGTCGGTGCGCCGGCTGGTGTCGGAGCTGATGGACTTCGAGGAGGTGAACCGGTACCTGATCGAGAAGATCACCGCGACCGCGATCCGCTACGACTTCGGCGAGGGGCACCACCTGCTCGGCCGGCGGATGCGGGACGTGGGGCTGAAGCAGGGGCGCCTCTACGAGCTGATGCACGGTGGCCGCGGGCTGCTGCTCGACCAGACCGGCCGGCTCTCGGTGGCGGGTTGGGCGGATCGGGTCGACCACGTCGTCGACGTCAGCGAGGAACTGGACGTGCCCGCGGTGCTGCTGCGTCCGGACGGCCACGTGGCGTGGGTCGGTGAGGACCGGCAGGACCTGCTCGACCGGCTGCCCGAGTGGTTCGGCGCTGCCGTCGGCTGACCGCGACTGTGGCCCGACGCGACTGTGGCGCGAGCGGTCACGGGCTCATCGTGATGGTGATCTGGTCTGGTGCCGCGTCCAGGAGGATCAGGAATCCGGCTATCCCGACGATCCAGCGCAGTGTTGTCCGCGACCCGGAGGAAAGCCTGCTCTGCCACCGTTCGAGCCTTTCCCGCATCCGCTCGCGCAGCGCGGCCCATGCGACGAACAGGAGGATGCCCGGGAGCACCATGATGATCACGTACACGCCGAGGAGCTGGATCCAGTGGACGGCGGGCAGGTCGGCCGAGGTCATGATGCCGATCGCGGCGAAGTACGGCACGGCGGTGGCGAACTCGAACAACCAGGTGCCCAGTCCCGACAGCAGCATCGAACGCGTGGTGAACGACCGGCCTTGGACGGATGCGCGTTCCGGGTTCCTGTCGGGGATGAAATAGCTACCCACGAGGAGCGCTACGCCGAGGGCGGCCTGTCCCCAAGCCCACACGGTGTCATCGACAAGTGGCACGACAGCACCCAGGCCGAACATGAGCAGCACGCCTAAAGCGAAGTACGCGACCGCGACCGATCCGAGGTATGCGCCGAGCAGCGCACCCACGCGGTGTGGCCTGGCCAGCAGCAGGTAGACAGTAATCCCGACAAGGGTCGGACTCAGCGTGTCGAGCACGGCCAGTCCGAGTACCGCCCCGATCAACGTGATCGACAAATCCGTCTCCCGCCGGTAACCGACGACCTTTGCTAACACGCCCGTGTTAGTTATGCTAACACGGGCGTGTTAGCATGGGGACGTGCCCCGACTCGTCGATCACGACCAACGACGGGCCGAGATCGGCGAGGCCGCCATCCGGGTGATCCTGCGCGAAGGCCTCGCCGGCGTGACCGTCCGTGGAGTGGCCGCCGAGGCCGGCTGGTCCACCGGATCCCTGCGGCACTACTTCGGCAATCAGCACGAGTTGCAGGCCTACGTCGTGCAGGCCACCACCGACATCCTTCGCCGACGGGTCGTCCCACGCGTCCAGCGGCCCCGCCGGCAAAGAGCGGTAGTGGAACGAATCGCCGCGATCGTGGAAGAGATGCTGCCGCTCGATGATGAGCGGCGCGAGGAATACGCGCTGTGGTCGGCGATCGTCGAATGGGAACGTCAGCACCCGCCGGAGGGAGGCTCGGTGACGTGGAACGACCAACGAGCGCTGTACCGCCAATGCATCGCTCTCCTGCGCGGATACGAAACGACCCGCGATCCGAGCCGGGCCACGCTTCCGCACCCCGATGAGCAGGTCGAGCTCTGGGCGGCGCTGCTGCACACGTTCGTCGACGGACTCGCCGGTCAGATCATGAACACACCCGGCGAAGTGTCCGCCGACACCGCCGCGCAACTGCTGCGTTCACTGCTGCGGGCCGTACCTCGTGCACAGCCGGATCAGCCGGGCTGATCGAGTCCGACAAGCACGTGCGTGCCGCCCCGCCGCAGTCGGCAGGGCGGCACGCACGTCGGCACGGTGGAGCTACGACTCGCCGGTGATCCTCGCCGAACCGACCGAGGCCGCGGTGATCGCTCTGGCGGCGGTCTGGGTCGACGAGTTGGAGTTCAGGTTGGTCAGCGACGCCCGGTTGAGCGCGTGCACGACGAACTCGTAGGTGTTCACCGTCGAGGGCGAGCACGGTCCCTGGTAGCCGAAGAGGCTCGCGCTTCCCCGGTAGTAGACCTGCCTGGCTCCGGCGGGCACCGGGGGCTGGTAGACGTGCTCGACGTTCTGGGGGAGCGAGGTCGTGCTCACCGGGATGTCGTAGATGACCCAGTGGATGAGGTTGGCGTTGTCGAGATCCCGCATGACGATCGCGTAGCTCTTGGCGGCGGCCGGAGCGCCCGACCAGGCCAGGGGCGGCGACTCGTTCTTCTTCGCGGGGTCGTTGCCACCGCCGCTGGTGCACTCGTGGATCTTGGGGATGACGCCGCCGTTGGCGAAGGCGGCGCTGGACAGGGTGAACGCGCTTGGGCCTGCCGACGGCGCCGGTGCCGACGAAGCGGCGGCGGGGGAGAGGCCGGCGGCCCAGGTGATGAGCAGGGCGGACAGCACAATCTTGGTGCTTCTCACTGGAGGCTCCCGAGGATACTTGTAGTTCCTTTGGTCCATCCGTGGGCGCACATCTGTGAACACGCGCCGGAACCAGCGTATGCGTCCCGGATTCCGGCGGCTAACACCACTTTGCCATCCAAACGGTGTTATGTGCCGCCCTGACCTCGGCGTTTCCGGCACTGAACCGCGTGCGACCGGGCTCGTAGTCGACGGTGTCGGAGGTCGGTGCGGCAAGCACTCCGGATTCGGCCTGGTCCTTGCCCTTCGTACCCCGACGTCCCCACCCCGAAGCGCCGGGCTTGATGCCGGGGTCATTCCCGGATCCCCGCCGGTTCCCGGCGGCCGATGATCGAGCTGTGTCGGATAGGGGAGGACCGATGTCTTTACGTGACCGGACCGCAGTGCGTCCGGGCCGCTGGGCCACGCCGCTGCTCGTCCTGACCGGGTGGGCGTCGGTGGTTTTCACGGTCGGGACGGCCGTGCACGCGTTCGTCGTCGTGGATGAACAGACGCTGACCCGGATGATGGTCCTGGCCGGGGCCGATCCCGGGCAGGCGCCGGGATTCCTGATCGGGTTCCGCGTGGTCGGGTGCCTGTACCTGGTGGGCAACGCGCTGGGCGTCCTCGCGCTGCGCCGCCGGCCGAGCCGGTGGCTGTTCTGGGTCGTGCTGGTGGTCAACGGCACCCAGGCGGCCGGGGTGCTGCTGGTGCCGCCGGAGGTGTTCACCGCGGCCCAGGAGCGGTTCGGCGTCGTCGGGCTGCTGCCGTCACTTGTCACCGACGTCGGCGCGCTGGTCCTGGTCGTAGTGCTCGTCACCGCGTCGGCGATCACGCGGGCGACGTGGGGGCAGGTCAGAGGGCTTGGCCGGGCGGCTACTTCGACTTAACGTTGACTTCCGATAAGTGAACCTTATCGGAAGTCAAGCTCGCCGGAGATAGTGTTGCGTTGTGACATATAACGTTTGAAACGACGCAAATATGCTACGATATTGCCGTGACAGTGACCGACGCACCTGCCTCGACCTGCAACTACCCCGGCTGTACGCGTCCCGTGCTGCGAAGTGGTGGTCCTGGGCGGCCGTCGGAGTACTGCGACCTGCCCGAACACACCCGGTGGCGGGCATGGCGGGAGCGGCAGCGGTTGGCGCAGGCCGAGGAAGCCTCGGCAGAGATCGTCACCGTGACGAAAGACCCTAGGGGCATCACTACCGGCAAGATCAGGGCTGAAGAGTTGCTGGAGCGGTTCCGAGCGCTGGCCGAGCAGCTCTCGGTGACGTTGACCGGCGCGGTGGGCGAGCTGTCCGCCATTGCCGATCCGAGTGTCGCCGAGAGCCAGGTGCAGGCCGCCGAAGCCGATGCCGCGCGCAGGATTGCCGAGGCGGAAGCGGCTGTCGCCCAGGCCGAGCGGCATCGGCGGGACGCCGAGCGGGCGCGCAAGGCCGCCGAAGACACCACCGAGGACGCCGTCCGGGCCGCCGAACAAGCGGAACAGGATGCTGCCACGGCCTACGAGCAGCGCGACGCTGCCCGCGCGGAGGCCACGGCCGCCGTGGAACGAGCCGAGGCGGAGATCGCCGCCGTCCGCACCGAGACGGCGGCCGTGGTGGACCGGATTCGACGGGATGCCGAGGCCGAGGTGGAGCAGGCCAGGGCCGATGCCGTGGCACGGGCCGAGCAGGCTCGGCGGCAGGCGGTGAAGGAGGTCGAGCAGGCGAAGCTCGACGCCCAGGCCGCCGCACGGCAGGAGGTCGAACGGATCCGGGCAGACGCCCGGGACGAGATCGAACGAGCCCGCGCCGAGGCCAAGACCCGGCTCGACCTGGCCGCGACCGAGATCGAACGACTGCGGCTCGACGCCCGGACCGAGGTCGAAGCGGCCCGGGACGCGGAGCGGCGCAAGGCGGAAGCCGAGGTCGCCAGGGTTCGGTCCGAGGCCGAGGACCAGCTCGGCCGCGCCACGGCCGAGGTCCGGCAGGCCACCGGTGCCGCCGCCGATGCCCGTGCCGCCGCCGAGCGGGCCGGGCAGGCGGCGGTGGACGCGCGGGCCGAACTCGATCGGGCCCGTGGTGAGATCGACGCGTTGCGTCGTGCCCACCAGGGCCAGATCGAGCAGGCCGAACGGGTCGCGCGCGAGCGGGTGGCGGCGTTGGAGGAGGCCAGGGTCCAGACACTGGCGCGTGCCGAACGGGCCGAGGCGCAGTTGGACCGGGCGTTGGAGGAACTACGGGCCTCACGCGGGTAGGCCTTTCGGTAGCGCACGCCGAAAAAACCACGATTGATTGTGTTAGCGATGGTCAAGGGCGTGGAGTGGTTCGTGGGGGCGCGGTAGGTCGGTAAGGCCCCGGCTCCGTCTGCCGCGAGAGCGTCGTGGGATGTGCCCGTCGTTGATCTTCTAGACGGGTGGTACTGCGGTGTCGACGAGGTTCTTCTCGGATGTGCGCGCTGCCGTGGTTGGGGTTCGTGCCCGATGACGTCGCCGCGGTGCCGGCGGCCGCGGCGGCACTCTCGGACGAGTCGGCCCGAGTTCGTGCCGAGCCGCCCACCGCCGCGGTTCCCCAACGGGTGGGGCCGGCCTCGGCGGGGCCGGCTCGGTCACGACTCGTGCCCGACGGTGAGGGCCTGGTCGGAGCCCGGTCCGAGGATCTCCTGCATGTCGATGAGGCCGGTCGGCTGGTTCAGGAGCTGCCGGACCAGGTGTTCCGTGATGTTCTTCTTGGTCACTTTGGGCTCGTCGTCGGTGGCGTCGTACACCTCGTGGGAGTCGAAGTCGTCCTCGGCGCGGGTGGGGGAGCCGTGGGTGCCGTCGGGGTCGAGGTGCACCTTGTCGAGCAGTTCCCGGGCTCCGGGGATGTCGGTGATGGCGTGCGCCTGGCAGAGGCCGACGGGCGGCTCCTCGCCGGGGGTGAGCAGCTGGGCGGTGAGCTGGTAGGTGGTGGGTCCGGTCGCTTCGCCGCACAGCACCATCTTCATGTGGGGGACGTTGTCCTCGTCGGTGGTCTGGAACAACACCCGTTCGCGCGGGATCTCCTCCGCGACGGCGGCGGCGGTGGCGGGGGTCGGGACGGCGAGGACGGCGGCGGCAGCCAGGCCCCCGGCCAGGACAGCGGGTCGGATCGGTCGCATGGGATCACCTCTCATCGGTGAGCGGACGACGCCGAGTGCGTCACCTCCGGTCCCCCTTGGGGTTGCACGGCTGCGCCCGGGAACAACCGGTCGGAGAACCGGCCACCCGACCGTGTGACCGGGCAGCGAACGCTGATCGGCAGCAAGAACTACGCGCCGCGGGGTGTGGTCTTCGACCGGCCGGGTAGCCGCACGTCGCCACGCCCTCGCGGTTCGGCGGACTCGCGGCGACAGGTCGTCGCACCCGACCGGTCGTGCGGCGTTGCTCAGTCGCCGACCAGTGCGGTGGGCTTGCCGACCAGGCTGGTCGCGATCCGGCGGTCGATCCACGGAACCCTGGCCAGGCGCATCGCCCACCGTCGTACGTGCAGGCGCAGGGCCGTGGCCGGCAGGAACCAGCGGGCTCCCGACCGGGCGATCCGCTGCTTCTCGGCCACGACCGGCCGCCAGCGGCGTTCGTAGCCGTCCAGGTCGTCCAGGTGTCCGGCCAGCACGAACGCCCCGCCCATGCCCAGTGACGCACCCTGCCCGGCCAGCAGCGACACCGCGCCGCACGCGTCGCCGACCAGCACCACCCGCCCGGCGCTCCACCGGGGCAGCTCGATCTGCGCCACCTGGTCGTAGTAGATCTCCGGCGGGCAACGCTCCAGCACCCGCGGCACGATCCAGCCCAGCGTCCCGTACGCCGCGCGCACGGATGCCCGTGGGTCGGTGGGCAGGGTCGGGTCGGGGGTCCGGTGCACGGTGAACGCCGCGACCCAGCCGTCGCGCAGCCCGTAGCACCCGACCTGCCTGCCGACGGTGTCGGTCAGGCAGAACCGGCCTTCGACCAGGCGGTGGATTTCCGGGTCGGTGACGGTGAACGCGGCGGTGTGGAAGCCGAGGTAGCGGAAGAACCGCTGCTCGTCGCCGAACACGAGTCGCCGCACGGTCGAGTGGATGCCGTCCGCGCCCACCAGCAGGTCCGCGTCGAGTGACGTGCCGTCCGACAACGCCACCGACACGCCGTCGGGCCGGTTGTCCACCGCCACGACGCCCGCGCCGAACCGCAGGGTCACCTCGGGTGGGAGGTCGGTGCGCAGGATGTGTTCGACGTCGGGTCGCATGATGCTGGTCATCCGCCCGCCCATGGACTCGGCGAACCGAGCGAAGTTCAGCCCGGCCCGCCGCCGTCCGGTCTCGTCGTGGTAGCCGGCCTCGATGAACCGGTACCCCAGCTCGTGGAACCGGGGGAGCAGGCCCATCCGTTCGGCGGCGTCGTAGCCCGGGCCGAAGAAGTCGATCATGTAGCCCTCGGGGCGGGGGCCGGCGGACTTCTCTACCACGACGACCGGGTGGCCTGCCGCGGCCAGGCGTCCGGCGAGGGTGAGGCCCGCGATGCCCGCCCCGCAGATCACGACCTTCATCGCAGCACCCTGCCGAGCACGGGCACGACGAACGCGCGGGACAGGTCGGGGTCGAGTGCGCGGTGCAGCAGGAGGCCGTCGATCGCGGCGGCGAGCACCGCTGCGGTCTGCTCCGGGGTCGGGACGCCGTGCGACGCGAGCCACGAGGCCAGCACCTGGCGGAACTCGGCGAGCACCGCGCCGACGGCCTGGCGCAGTTCGTCGTTGCGGGTGGCGGCGAGGAAGGTCTCGGTGAACAGTTCCCGGCCGCCGGCGTCGTCCAGGGCCGTCAGCAGGGCGTCCAGGGCCTGGTCGGGGGTGGACGACGATTCCAGCACGTCGGGCAGCCCGGCCAGGGCCGCCCGCAGCGCCCCGACGGACGCCTGCACGAGGACGGCCTGGGTCGAGTCGAAGTGGTAGTGCACCACCCCCGACCCGACGCTCGCCCGGTCGGCCAGCACCCGGGTGCTGACCGCGCCCCAACCTTTCTCCGCGATGAGTTCCGCGGCCGCTTCCAGCAGCCTCTCCCGGACCGACGCCATGGCACCTCCACCTGTTTGGACGATCGTACTGGACGATCGTCCAAACGCGAGTCAGGTGGTGATGCGGACCTCTCCCCGCACCGACGCGAACGCCAGCAGGCGCGCGCCCTCGGCGAGCACCTCCTCGCGTTGGGCGGCGGTCAGCGGACGGAATACCTGCACGTCGAGCCCTTCGGAGAACCGCCAGGTGCCGTGCACGAACCCGTCGACCAGCAGGGTCGGCTTGCCGCCGATCACGATGCCGCGCCGGTAGTCCTCGTCGGAGATCACGCGTGTCCGGTCGTCGTGTCCGAGCAGCAGGTTGTCGAACTCGGGCAGGAACCGCACGGGGGCCGGGGTGTCCGGGTCGGGCAGCGGACCGTCGGGCACGTCGAACAGCTCCCGGCCCTGTTCGTCGCGCAGCACGCGCAGGTCCATGCCGCGCACCACGTCCCGCAGCCGGGTCAGACCCGACCAGAGCTGGATGTCCTTCACCGTCGCCGGGCCGAACGCGGCCAGGTAGCGGCGCACGAACCCGGTCAGGTCGGCGTCGTCGCCGACCCGGCCCAGCCACTGCTCGGCGGTCGCCCACACCGCCTGCCCGGACCGCCCCCACACGCCGCGCGGTGGCAGCTGCACCACCGGCAGCAGGTAGGTCACGGCGTAGCCGAGCGACTCGGCGTTGCGGCCGCTCCAGTGCTCGGCGAGGCAACGGCCCAGCTCGGAGCGGGTGCGGGGCCGTTCGGCGAGCAGTTCGCGGGCCACCGCGTCGAACTTGTCCAGGTCCAGTCCGGTGAGCACGCCGCGGAACTGGGACGACCCGAACCGGCGGTGCAGCAGGTCGCGCAGCACCGGTTCGACGCGGGCGTGGTCGGCGGCGGTGACGAGGTGGATGGTGGCGCGGTGCAGCGGGGCGCGCACCACCTTCGCGTCGGTGAGCAGGTCGCCGAGGTCGGCGGGGGCGAAGTCCTGCAGCCGGGACCACAGCCCGTAGTAGGGCGCCTGCGGTTCCTGGGCCTGCATGCCGACCAGGTGTTCCACGGCGTCGGTCACGGACCGCTCGGACCGTTCCAGCAGCAGCTGGCGGTGCAGCAGGGCGCGGTTGAGGCCGCGCAGCGTGATCACCGGAAGTTCCCGAACCACGTGCGCACGTCCTGGGCCAGCAAGTCCGGTGCCTCCATCGCGGGGAAATGGCCGCCGCGGTCGTACTCGGTCCAGTGCGGCAGCACGCCTTCGGGGTCGTACAGGCTGCGGATGCCCAGGTCGCCGGCGAACACGGTGAGTCCTACCGGCGCGGCCGGGGCGTCCCAGGCACCGCCCGAGTTCATGCCTTCATACAGGAATTCGGCGGATGTCGCGCCGGTGCCGGTGAACCAGTGCACCGTGACGTTGGTCAGCATCTGGTCCAGGTCGACGGCGTCCTCGGGCAGCTCACGGCCCGGATCGGTCCACTCACGGTACTTCTCCGCGATCCACGCCAGTTGCGCCACGGGCGAGTCGGTGAGGGCGTAGCCGATGGTGTGCGGGCGGGTGGTCTGGATCTGGAGGTAGCCCAGCCCGGTGACGCGCAGGTCGTTGAACCGCCGCGCGCGCTCCAGGTCCCGGCCGGTGAGCCCGTCGAGTTCCAGGGGTGGGCCGAACGGTGTCGGGCCGGGGCCGTTGACGTGCAGGGCGAGCACCCGTTCGGGGTGCAGCCTGCTCAGCGCGCCGATCACCCCCGCGCCCGCGTCGCCGCCCTGCGCGAAGTACCTGTGGTAGCCGAGCCGTTCCATCACCACGCCGAACGCCGCCGCTGCCTCGGGGATGCCGCCGCCGGGGTCGGAGAACCCGAAGCCGGGCAGGGACGGGATGACCAGGTGGAAGTCGTCGAGCAGCGGGATCAGCCGGGTGAAGTCGACCGGCGAGCCCGGCCAGCCGTGCACCAGCAGCAGCGGCAGCGCGTCGGGGTGCTGCGACCGGACGTGCAGGAAGTGGATCCGCTTGCCGTCCACGTCGGTGGTGAACTGCGGGAACGCGTTGAGCTTCGTCTCTTCGGCACGCCAGTCGTAGCCGTCGGCCCAGTACGCGACGAGCGTGCGCAGGTAGGCCACGGGCACGCCGCGCTCCCATCCGCCGGCCGACTGCACCGGCCACCGGGTGTTGACCAGGCGGTGCTTGAGGTCGTCCAGGTCGACCTGCGGGATGTCGATGCGGAACTCTCGGATCTCGGTCATGCCACGCACGGTAGGAGCCATTGCGGAAAGGTTCGTTCCGCATTGTCGGGCAGGATGAGGTCCATGTTGGAAACCTCGGCGCGACTGCTGCGGCTGCTGTCGCTCCTCCAGACGCAGCGTGACTGGACCGGTCCGGACCTGGCCGACCGGTTGAACGTGACCACCCGGACCGTGCGTAACGACGTGGAACGGCTGCGCGAGCTGGGTTATCCGGTGCACGCCACACCCGGTAGGGCGGGTGGTTACCGGTTGGGTGCGGGCGCGGCGCTGCCGCCGCTGCTGCTCGACGACGAGGAGGCCGTCGCGGTGGCGATCGGGCTGCGCACCGCACGGGGCGTGTCCGGGATAGCGGAGACCTCGGCGCGGGCGTTGGCGAAGCTGGAGCAGGTGTTGCCGTCCCGGCTGCGGCACCGGGTGAGCGCGATGCAGAGCGTCACCGTGCCGGTCACCGGTGCGCCGACCGTCGACGCGTCGGTGCTGACGGCGATCGTGGCCGCGTGCCGTGCGCGGGAGCAGCTCCGGTTCGACTACCGCGACCACGGGGGCGCGGCGACGCTGCGCAGGGTCGAGCCCTACCGGCTCGTCCACGCGCGTGGCCGCTGGTACCTGGTCGCATGGGACGTCGACCGCGGGGACTGGCGCACGTTCCGGGCCGACCGGATCACGCCGCGGGTGCCTACCGGGCCCCGGTTCAGCCCTCGGGAGCTGCCCTCGCCGGACCTCGCGGCCTACGTGTCGGAAGGCCTGGTGGCCGCGACGTGGCGGTTCCGCGCCGACGTGCTGGTGCACGCCCCGGCCGCCGAGGTCGCCGCCGCGGTCCCCCAGGGTGCCGTGCAGGCGGTGGACGAGACCAGTTGCGTGCTCAGCGTCGGTTCCGACACGCCGGGGTTGCTGGCGCTGTATCTGGGCATGCTGGATGCGGACTTCACGGTGACCGGCCCGCCGGAGCTGGTGGCGCGGCTCCGGGCGTTGGCGGACCGGTTCACCCGGGCGGTCGGTGCCGACGGGCAGCGGTGATCGGGCCCGCAGGGGCTCCCCAGCGCGGCGGGGAACCCCTGCGGGAGTCACAGGGTGCGCCGGTTGACTTCGCGGCGCAGGGCGACGGCGTCGGCGCGGACGCGGTGCGGCGGCTCGCCGTCGAGCAGGGCGCGGCGCATCAGGGACGCGATGGCGGGCTGGTCCTGCGGGGTGAAGCCCCGGCGGGTGATCTCCTGGGTGCCGATGCGCAGTCCGCGCAGGCCTTCGTCGGCGCGCTGCCACGGCAGGCCGATCCCGCTGAGGTAGACGCCCGCCTCGCCGAGGCGCAGGCCGGCCGCGTCGCCGCCACCCAGGGCCAGCGCGTCGACCGCGATGTGGTGGGAGCGGGTGAACTCGCCGTCGCGCCCGGCGACCCGGAAGCCCTCGTCGTGCAGGGAAGCCGCCAGCGCCCGCGCGTTGGCCAGGCACGCCGCCGCGTAGGACGGGCCCCGTTCGGCCAGTTCGGCGGCGGTGACCGCGAGCGCGCCGAGGCGGCCCGCGTCGTAGTTGGCCAGCATCCCCGGATAGGCGACGGTCGAGACGCGTTCGGCCAGCTCCGGGTCACGGGTGACGACGCAGCCGCCGGACGGGCCGCCGAAGGACTTGTAGGTGGAGAACGTGAGCACGTGCGCGCCCTCGTGCAGCGGGCGCTGGAACACCCTGCCCGCCACCAGCCCGGCCATGTGGGAGGCGTCGTAGAGCAGGATCGCGCCCACCTCGTCGCAGGCCGCGCGCACCGTCGCCACGTCGTGCGGGAACAGCATCATGCTCGCCCCGATCACCACGATCCGGGGCCGGTGCACGCGCAGGAAACCGGGCAGTCCGGGGTAGTCGAGGTCCAGCCGCCGCGGGTCGTAGGGCAGGTCCACGACGGTCAGGCCGCGCACCGCCGGCACGCCCTGCGGGTGGTGGCTGGCGTGCCCGCCGGCGGCCTCGGGCAGCACCGCGATCTTGTCGCCGGGCCGGGCGAACGCCGTGTAGACCGCGAGGTTGGCCAGGGTGGCGCTCTGCAGCCGCACCTCGGCGTGGGAGCCCTCCATCAGCTCGGCGACCAGCAGCGGCGCGAGCACCTCCAGGGTGTCCAGGTGTTCCAGGCCCACCTGGTACTTCTCGCCCGGCCAGCCCATGCTGGGCCGGCTGGACACCGACGACAGGTTCGCCGCGGCGGCGGCCGGGCTGAGCACGTTGGTGCCCGCGTAGAGCACGATGCCGTCGTCGTCCACCTGTGCGGCGTGCGCCGCCAGGGCTTTGCCGACGGTGTCCGCGACGCCGGCCGCGCTCAGGTCGGCCGACACGGCGGCTTCCACCTCGGCCAGCCGGCGCTGGGCGCGCGGCGAGGCCCACGGGGCGATCCTGCTGTTCGTCACGCCGCCGACGCTAGGACCGGCGTCCGACGGCCCGCGACCGCGCGGGGTCGCGAGTTGTTCCTACAGTTGTAGGAATGCAGGAGCTGCTCGACGAGCTGTCGCGGGTGCTGGGGCGCGGGGTGTCCGTGGACGACGTGTCCGGCCGGGTGGTGGCGCACAGCGCGCAGACCGACGAGGTGGACGCGGCACGGGTGCGCGCCATCCTCACCCGGCGGGTGCCGCCGGAGGTCGCGGCGTGGCAGGACCGGCACGGTGTCGCGACCGCGACCGGCCCGGTGCGGGTGCCCGCGAACGAGGAGCTGGGGTTCCAGGCACGCGTCGGCTTCCCGTTGCGGCACAACGGCGTGCTGGTCGGCTACCTGTGGGTGCTGGGCGACGTCGACCCGGCGGCGGTCGTCGGCCACCTGCCGGCGCTGGCCGCCGGGGTGCAGGTGGGCGAGCGCGCGCCGATCCGGGTCGTGGTGGCGCTCCGGCCGCGCGTGGTGCGCACCGTGCCGGCCGCCGACCCGTTGCCGGAGCTGGCCGGGCACGTCGGCGTGAGCGACCCGCACCCGCCGGACCGCGCCGGGTCGGCCTACCGGCAGGCGCTGGCGGCGGCCGAGCTGTCGTCGCTGGATCCGGCGCTGCCCCGGGTCGCCCGCTGGTCGGAGCTGGGCGCGTACCGGCTGCTGCTCGGTGCCGCGCCGGACGGTGTGCTGGCGGGGTTGTCCGACGTGCTGCTCGCCACCTTAGAGGCCTATTTGGACGCCGGTTGCGACGCGCGCGCCACCGCCGAGGCCCTGCACCTGCACCGCACCAGCCTGTACTACCGGCTGGGCCGTATCGCCGCGGTCACCGGGCGCGACCTGGCCGACGGGCAGGTCCGGCTGGAGCTGCACCTCGCGCTCAAACTCGCCCGCCTGGCCCGCCGCCCGTGACAGTGCCGCGCGCGTCGACACCGGCCGTGACAGCCTGCCCGCGTGAGCACCGTCCGCGTTTGCGCCATCCGTGATAGTCAGGAGCCATGCTCCTGTGGATCAACGGCCCGTTCGGCGGCGGCAAGACCCAGACCGCGCACGAGTTGGCCCGACGACTGCCCGGCAGCCACATCTGCGACCCGGAGACCGTCGGCTTCGCCCTGCGCCGCATGACGCCGCCCGCGCTGCGCGGCAACTTCCAGGACTTCCCGGCGTGGCGGCAGGGCGTGTTCGAGGTGCTGGACCTGGCGCTGTCCAAGCAGGACGGTGTGCTGATCGCACCCATGACGGTGATCGAGCCCGCCTATTTCGAGGAGATCGTGGGGCGTCTGCGCGACCGCGGTCACGACGTGCGGCACTTCGCGCTGCTGGCGTCGCGCGAGGTGGTGCTGGACCGGCTGCGGGAGCGGGCGTTCGGGCACGTGGCACAGGCCTTGGTGGGCAAGGGCACGCCGCTGCGCCGGGAGAGCTGGGCGGTCAAGGTGCTCGACCGGTGCCTGGAACGACTGCGCGAGCCGCAGTTCGCCGAACACCTGTGGACCGATCACATCACCGTCGCCCAGGCGGCCGACCGCATCGCGGCCTCCGCCGGGCTGACGCTCGCGCCGAACACCGACAGCCCGCTGCGCGGCCGGCTGCGCAGGGCGTGGACCGGGGTGAGGCACATCCGCTTCGACTGACCTCGGTGGACCGGTCCACACCGGAGTCGCCGTGCGGCCGGCCCACCGCCCGACTTGGAACGATAGGCTGACTACTTCGACCAGTCTCCCTGTCTTCCGTCGAGGAGGAGTGGCGTTGGCGGACCCCAACATCGGCCTGCTGCTCTACGTCCCGTACCGGGAACTGGAGAACCGCGTGTTCGCGGCCTTGGCGGAGGCCGGGTTCGACGACGTGACGCCGGCCCAGGCGCGCATCTTCCAGCGCATCGGCCCCAGCGGCTCCCGGCTGACCGAACTGGCCGAGGCCGCCCGGGTCACCAAGCAGACCGCGGGCTTCCTGGTCGACCAGCTCGAACGCGCCGGCTACGTGGAACGCACCCCGGACCCGACCGACGCCCGCGCCCGCCTGGTCCGGGTCGCCGGACGCGGCGGGCAGGCCATCCCGGTCGCCGAGGCCGTCATCGCCGAGGTCGAAGCCGAGTGGACCGCCCACCTGGGCCGACGCCGGATGGCGGCGCTGTGCGACGCGCTGACCCGGCTGCGCGAGGTCACCGACCCGTACCCGTAGGCCGATGCGGCGGCCGGCCGCGGGTCACGACGACAGGAACCGGTCCAGGACGCGGGCGCCGAAGCGCAGGCCTTCGACCGGCACGCGTTCGTCCACCCCGTGTGCCATGGCCCGGTAGTCGTACCCCTCGGGCAGGTGGAGCGGCGCGAAGCCGTAGCAGTCGATGCCCAGTCGGGTGAACGCCTTGGCGTCCGTGCCGCCGCCCATGCAGTACGGCACGACCGCCGCCTCGGGGTCCTCGGCGCGCAGCGCGTCGGCCATCGCGTCGAACCACGGCGAGTCGATCGGGGCCTGCACCGGTGGCTGTTCGTCGAGGAACTCGCGCGTCACGTGCGGTCCGAGGACGGCGTCGATCGACGCCATCAGCTCGTCCACGGTGCCGGGCAGGGTGCGCACGTCGACGTCGGCCGACGCCGTGCCGGGGATGACGTTCACCTTGTACCCGGCGCGCAGCACGGTGGGCGTGGTGCTGTTGCGCACGGTCGACTCGGCCAGCGCCGCGGCCGGGCCCAGGCGTGCCAGCGTGCCGTCCACGTCGGTCAGGTCGACCGCGACGCCCAGCGCCTCGCCGGTGCGTTCCAGGAACGCCCGCACGGTGGGGGTGAGCCGCACCGGGTGCTCCAGGGCGGCGATCCGGCCCAACGCGCCGAGCAGGTGCACGACGGCGTTGTCGGGGTTGCGCCGCGACCCGTGCCCGGCGCGCCCGCGGGCGGTCAGCCTCAGGTGGGACGTCCCGCGCTCGGCCGTGCCGATCGGGTACAGCCGGCGGGGACCGGCCCGGTAGGAGTAGCCGCCGGACTCGCTGATCGCGGCCGCGACGCCGTCGAAGAAGTCCCGCTGGTGCTCGACCAGCCAGCGGGCGCCGTAGTAGCCCTGGTCCTCCTCGTCGGCGACGAAGGCCAGCACGATGTCCCGGCGGGGCTGCCGGCCCTCCCGCGACCAGGTGCCGAGGACCGACAGCACCATGGAGACCATGTCCTTCATGTCGACCGCGCCGCGTCCCCACAGGAACCCGTCGCGCTCGACGCCGGAGAAGGGCGGCACGCTCCACTCGGCGGGGTCGGCGGGCACCACGTCCAGGTGGGCCTGGACGAGCAGCGCGGGCAGCGTCGGATCGGTGCCGGGCACGCGGGCGAGCACGTTGGACCGGCGCGGGGCGGGTTCCAGGATGGACGCGGACACGCCGACCGTGTCCAGGTGCCCGGCGACGAACTCGGCGGCCTCGCGTTCGCCGGCCGACGTGCCCCCGCCGTGGTTGGTGGTGTCGAAGCGCAGCAGCGCGGCGCACAGGTCGACGACGTCCTCAGCCATAGATCCCCTCCACCGCTCCCGCCGCGATGGCGGTGACGATCTTGAACGCCTGCATCGCCGACGTCATCGACGCGGCGTCGAAGCCGACCCGGCGCGGACCGACCTGTTCCACGGTAGGTACCACGGCGGCGGCCGCGGCGAGGTGTGTCGCGTCGAACTCGACCTCGATGCGGTGTGCGCCGAAGGCAGGGTTCCCCGGTCCGGCGCGTCCAATCGCGACCCGGGCGGCCGAGGTGATGAGGTCGGAGGTGACCCGGGGTGGCGCGCAGATCGCGGCGTAGCGGCTCACGCACTCCTTCACGGTGACCAGTTCGGCGTCGGGCGCGTAGTCGCGGGCGTCCTCGCAGGTCCGGTCGTCGCCGGTGACCAGCAGCACCGGCACGCCGTACTCGCGGGCCAGTGCCGCGTTGAGCCTGCCCTCGCTCGCGGGCACGCCGTCGAGCCACACGCCGGTGATCGAGTTCTCCAGGTAGGTGTGGGCGAGCACGCCTTCTTCCCCCGCGCCGGCGTGGTAGCCGAGGAACACCACACCGTCCACACCGGAGTCGACGCCCTGCATCATCGACAGCGGCTTGTGCCGTCCGGTGAGCATCCGGGCGCGGCTGTCGAGGTCTTCCAGCAGCAGGTTGCGCTGGCTGGAGTGCGCCTCGTTGACCAGCACGTCGGTCGCGCCGCCGGCGAAGGCCCCGGCCGCGCAGGCGTTGACGTCGCCGGTGAACAGCCGCCGGAAGCGCTGCCACTGCTCGGTCCCGGGCACGACGTCGGCGGTGCAGGTGACCCCCGTCGCGCCCTCCATGTCCGCGGAGATCAAGAGCCTCATGGCGACACCGTACCGACGGGTGTCGGTCGTTGACCCGCCTGTCACCACAGTGGTTACTTCTTGACTTCCCCTCTTCGGAGGATGGCGGTCACGGTGTGTACTGGTGGGTTCGGTGCACCGGCGGCGGGTCGGGCGGGTTGGCAGCCCGCCCATGAGGCGCTGCATCACGGTGTCGGTATTCGCCGCCCGGCCCGGTGTCGGCCACGGCGACTAGCGGTAGCGGCGCAGTTCGCGCTTGGCCAGCGACATGCGGTGGACCTCGTCGGGGCCGTCGGCCAGCCTCAGCGTCCGCGCCTGCGCCCACAGGCTCGCCAGCGGGAGGTCCTGGCCGACCCCGCCCGCGCCGTGCGCCTGGATCGCCTTGTCCAGCACCCACTCCGCCATCAGCGGGGTGCCGATCTTGATGGCCTGGATCTCGGTGTGCGCGCCCTTGTTGCCGACGGTGTCCATCAGCCACGCGGTCTTGAGCACCAGCAGCCGGGCCTGTTCGATGCGCACGCGGGACTCGGCGATCCACTCCTGCACCACGCCCTGGTTGGCCAGGGGCTTGCCGAACGCGACCCGCTGCACGGCGCGCCGGCACATCAGCTCCAGGGCGCGTTCGGCGATGCCGACCAGCCGCATGCAGTGGTGGATGCGGCCGGGGCCGAGGCGGGCCTGGGCGATCGAGAAGCCCTCGCCCTCGCCGGCGATGAGGTGGTCGGCGGGCACGCGGACGTCGTCGAACAGGATCTCGGCGTGGCCGCCGTGGGCGGCGTCGGTGTAGCCGAACACGTGCATACCGCGCTCGACGTGCACGCCGGGCGTGTCGCGGGGCACCAGGACCATGCTCTGTTGGCGGTGCCGTTCGGCGTCGGGGTCGGTCTTGCCCATCACGACGAAGACGGCGCAGTCGGGGTTCATCGCGCCCGAGGACCACCACTTGCGGCCGTTGACGACGTACTCGTCGCCGTCGCGTTCGATGCGGGTGGCGATGTTGGTGGCGTCGGAGGAGGCCACGTCGGGTTCGGTCATGCAGAACGCGGAGCGGATCTCGCCGTCGAGCAGCGGCCGGAGCCACCGTTGCTGCTGCGCCTCGGTGCCGAACATGGCCAGCACCTCCATGTTGCCGGTGTCCGGCGCGGCGCAGTTGAGCGCCTCGGGCGCGAGGTGCGGGCTGCGGCCGGTGATCTCGGCCAGCGGCGCGTACTGGAGGTTGGTCAGGCCGGCGCCGTGTTCGGCGTCGGGCAGGAACAGGTTCCACAGGCCCTGCCGGCGGGCCTCGGCCTTGAGCTCGGCGATGACGGCGGGCCGGGCCCACGGGTCGGCCGCCTCGGCGAGTTGCCGTTCGGCCACGGGTTCGGCCGGGAAGACGAACTCGTCCATGAACCGCAGCAGCTTCTCGCGCAGCTGTCCGGTGGTGGTGTCGTAGGCGAAGTCCATCAGTGCTCCCGTGCGGTCGCGGCGAGTCCCCGTCGGACCAGCGGCAGGGTGAGTCGGCCGATCCGGTCGAATCCCGCCCCGACCGTCTTGCCGGTGGTGAAGCGGAAGTGGATGCCTTCGAGGATGACGGCGAGCTTGAAGTAGGCGAACGCGGTGTACCAGCCGAGGCCGGTGACGTCCGCGCCGCTGCGGGTGGCGTAGCGCTGGACGAGGTCGTCGGCGGTGGCGAAGCCGGGCAGCGCGGACACCGTGCCGGTGATCGGGTCGTCCTCGATGCCGAGGCCGTTCCAGTACACGCACAGCAGGCCGAGGTCGGTCAGCGGGTCGCCGAGGGTGGCCATCTCCCAGTCCAGGACCGCGCTGATCGCCGTCGGCTCCGCGGTGACCAGCACGTTGTCCAGCCGGTAGTCGCCGTGCACGACGGTCGCCCGGCGGGACCGCGGCACGGTGGCGGCGAGCGTGTCGCGCAGTTCGTCGATGCCGGGCAGCTCGCGGCTGCGGGAGGACTCCAGCTGCCGGCCCCAGCGCGCGACCTGGCGCCGGAGGAACCCGTCGGGGCGGCCGAAGTCGCCCAGCCCGACCGCGTCCGGGTCGACGGAGTGCAGGTCGGCGAGCACGTCGACCAGCCGCTCGGACAGGATGGCCGCCTTGTCCGGGGTGAGCCACGGGCACTGGTCGCGGTGCCGCAGCGCGACCCCGGGCACCTCCTGCATCAGGTAGAACGGCGCGCCGACGACCTCGGGGTCCTCGCACAGCGGTCCGGCCTCCGGTACCGGCACGGCGGTGCCGGCCAGGGCGGAGATGACGCGGTGCTCGCGGGCCATGTCGTGGGCGGTGGCCAGCACGTGGCCCAGCGGCGGGCGGCGCAGCACCCAGCGGTTGGTGCCGTCGGTGAGCCGGTAGGTCAGGTTGGAGCGGCCGCCGGGGATGAGCTCGGCGGTCAGCGGCGGTGTGCCGAGGTGGGCGGCGAGCGCGGCCAGGTCCAGGCCGGGCGGTTCGGTCATGCGGTGGCTCCCAGCAGCTCGGTGAGCACGGCACGGGTGGACTCGGCGTCGGTGTGCCGGTGGGCGTGCAGGCCCACCGCCCGCGCGCCGGCGACGTTGACCGGGGCGTCGTCGACGAACGCGCAGCGGTGCGCGGGCAGGCCGACGACCTCCAGGGTGTGCTCGAAGATGCGCGGGTCGGGTTTGCGCAGTCCGACCCGGCCGCTGATCACGACCGTGTCGAACAGCTCCAGCAGCAGGTCCTCGGGGTAGCCCTCGCCCCAGCTGTTGGACAGCAGGACCGTCCGCACGCCCCGGGCGCGCAGGTCGCGGACCAGCCCGACCATCGCGGGGTCGGGGTGCGCGCTGCCGAACATGCGGCGCAGCAGGCCTTTCGCGGCGATCTCCCGGCCGTCGAGGGTGACCAGCTCGGCGGCCAGCAGTCGTTCGAACGCCTCCACCGCCAGCTCGCCGGTCTCCAGTCGGGACACGGGGTTGTCCGGGAGCGCGTCGCGGCCCATCCAGTCGCGCATGGTCACGCCGTAGCGCTCGCGGTCGACGTCCTCCCGGCGCAGCCAGTCCTCGATGAACGCGGGCACGGAGACGGTGAGCACGCCGCCCCAGTCCAGCACCACCGCGTCGATCCGTCGCTCGGTTCCACCCACCCGACGAGGGTACCGACCGGTCGGTATGTGGGCAACCCGGTGTTTCGTCATTCCGGCGCAGACCTGAACACGTCCTTCGCCATCGAAATGTGAACGGCGTGCGACCGAAGGTGCCCGTTGCTGTGCCCGCCGCTGGGCCGGTTGCTGGGCCGGTCATGGCGCGGGTTGCGCGTTGCGCAGGCGGATGCCGCTGAAGTCCAGCGTGCGGGTGGTGACCTCGTCCCAGAACGGCCGCAGGTCGGGCAGCAGCCGCAGTTCGAGGCCGGCCTGTTCGTGCAGGCCGAGCAGGTCGTCGACGCGTTCGGGCGGGCCGAGGGGTTCGACGGGTCCGGTGGCCACGTGGGCGGCGTCGCCGAAGGGCCGGAACGCGGTGGCGTCGAACCGGTAGGCGTAGAGCGCCACGGTCTGCATGCGGCGCAGCCAGCGGTATTCCACGGCGTGCACGCGGCGGGGGCCCAGCCAGGCCCGGTCCTCGGCGGTGGTGTCGGGGCCGGCCCAGGCCATGGCGCGCGGGCAGTCGCGGGGGAACCAGTAGGAGGGCGCCTGGTCGTGGTCGACGGCCCACACGTAGGCGTCGGGTTGTCGGGCGGTGGCCGCCACGTGCGGGACGAACCGGGTGATGGTGGGGTCTTCGGAGAAGTGCAGCACTTCGCCGGGTGCGGGGCGCATGGTCGGGCAGTGTCGCGGAATCCGGTCGCCTGGTGCGACCGGATTCCGGCAGTTCCGGCCGGGTCGGCGGGAATCCGGTGGCGGTGCGGGCCGGTGGACCGGTGTGATGAGGCGTGCCCGGATCCCTGTTGGTGAACTTCGTGTACTGCCACCCGGTCGGTCACGCGATCGAGGCGCTGCACCGCTGCCACGGCTACCACCGGGCGGATCCGGACCTGCGGATCGGGGTGGTGCTGAACTCGGCCACCCCGGTCGAACCGGCGCGGCTGTGCCCCTTCATCGACGAGGTGCACGCGGTCGACGTCGACGTGTTCGACGGGTCGGCGGACTTCGCACCGCGGTTGGCGCGCATCGGCCGCGACTGGGACCAGGTGGTGGAAGACGAGCGTGCGTCGCAGTCGTGGCAGCGCACCCTGTTCCCCGGTCTGGCGCGGTACTTCGACCAGGCGCGGGAGCACTTCCGTCCGGGCGGGGTGCGGTTCCCCTACGCGGCGGGCGAGGCGTTCCGGTTGCCGATCCAGGCCGAGCCGCACGAGGGGGTGCGGATCGCGGTGCTGCCGGGCGGCAGCGGGCCGCGGTCGAACTACCCGTCGGTGCGGTCGTGGCGGCTGGTGCTCGACGCGTTGGCGGTGCGGTTCCCCGGTGCGGAGTTCGTGTTCGTGGGCAAGCTGCGGGACGACGCGCGGACCAGCACCTCGTTCGGGCGCGGGGAGTTCGACGAGCTGATCGGGTCGGTGCGCTCGGTGGACGCGGTGGACCGGCCGCTGGTGGCGCAGCTGGCCGAGGTGGCGTCGTCGGACGTGCTGGTCTCGCCGCACTCGGGGTTCTCGATGGCGGCCCTGGCAGTGGGCACGCCGTGGCTGTCGATCTCGGGCAACCGGTGGCCGGAGTACTACTTCCCCGGCACCCCGTTCTACAGCGTGCTGCCGGAGGTGGCGCGGTTCCCGGCGTTCAACCTGTTCGCCGACGACCCGCAGCCGGTGTCCGACGACGGTCCGCGTTCGCCGAGCATGTCGTTCGACCGGATCAGCGCGGACCTGGCGGAGATCGTGGACGGGGCGGCGCGGCTGGTGGAACGGCGCTGGGACTTCGACACGGCGCTCGCCGACTACGTGCGGCGGATGGTGGCGTTGGGGATGCGGCACCGGATGTGGTCTGTGGACGACGTGCACGCCGCGTACCTGCCACAGTAGGGCCGTGAGCGGCGACTACGAGACCGTGCGCGAGGCGGTCGACGGCGAGGGCGACGTGCTGGCGGCGTTGGTGCTGCTGCGGCGGTTGCGGGCGGAGTTGGCGGAGTGGGAGCCCCGGTTGATCGCCGCCGCGCGGGAGCAGGGCACGAGTTGGGCGCGGCTGGCCCCGGCGCTGGGGGTGTCGAGCAGGCAGGCGGCCGAGCGGCGGTACCTGCGGTTGCGGTCGGACCTGGGTGACACGGCCGAGGGCCGGGTGCGCGCGGAGCGGGACCGGCGCGCGGGTGAGCGCGCGGTGCGGGAGTGGGCCCGGGAGAACGCGGAGTCGTTGCGGGACCTGGGTGGCCGGGTGGCGGCGGTGGACGTGGTGGTGCGGCGGGCGTTGGCGCAGGACGACTCGGCGGCGCTGGTCGGGCCGTTGGCGGAGGCGGCGGACCGGGTGGCCGATCCGGGGTTGGCCGCGGAGATCCGGGTGGTGGCGGACACGGCGGACGCGGTTCGGCGGGCACGGGGCTGACGCGCCGGGGACGGAGGGCCGGCCGCCGGGACGTGGGTGTCCCGGCCGGGCCACGGGTGCACGCGGGGCGGCGGGTGGACTGCGGTGTCTGCGCACGATCCGGCCCGGTGTGCGACCGGGCGACGGCGCCTGCCACTTCTGCCGGCGGGGTCTGACGACCGGCAGGGCCCGGTGGTCTCGTGAAGGACTCGGTGGGCTGCGGGCAAGTAGAGGCGTGACGAGGATGACCGCGAATTCAGCGGAGCCCGGCCAGGGGCCGCCGCTCGGGGACGACCCGGATCTGTCGGGGCCGGATCCGGGGGTGGTGTTCGGGCGGCTCTTCGACGACCACGCCGGGTCGCTGCACGCCTACCTGGCCCGTCGGGTCGGGGACCAGACCGCCGACGACCTGGTGTCGGAGACGTTCCTGGTGGCGTTGCAGCGACGGCACACCTATGACCCGACGCGGGCCGGGGTGCGGCCGTGGCTGTACGGGATCGCCGGCAACCTGCTGCGGCGGCACGTGCGGCAGGAGGTCCGGGGCTGGCAGGCCAGGGCCCGGATGGTGGGGGCGGACCGGGTGCAGGCGGAGTCGCCCGAGGTCCGCACGTCCGAGCGGGTCACCGCGCAGCAGCAGGTCCGGCAGTTGGCCGGTGCGCTGGCCGCGCTGGAGCCCGGGGACCGGGACGTGCTGCTGCTGACGTCGTGGGGTCGGCTGAGCTCGACGGAGGTGGCCCAGGCCCTGGGCATCCCGGTGGGCACGGTCCACTCGCGCCTGCACAGGGTGCGTCGGTGGTTGCGCTCACACAGTCCTGTTGCGACCAGTGGAATGGAGGACGGCGATGCGTGAGGGGGATCGTGCCGGGATGCGGCAGGTGTGGACCGAGGACGAGCTCGACCGCGCGCTGGCCGGGCTGTACATGGACATCGAGACTGATCAACGCGGTTTGGCGGGGGTGCGGGAGAACCTGGTGGCGGCTGCGGAAGGCCGGACCGGGCCGCGGCCGGGCACGCTCGGGACCGGCGCAGTCGGGACCGGGGAGGGTGCGCGTCGGCGCAGTCCGGTGCGCCGTTGGCTGGCCGCGGCGGCCGCGGTCGCGGTGCTCGCGGCCGGGGGTGTGGTGGCGCAGACGGTGTTGTTCTCCGCCGACACCGCCACCGCGCAGGCACAGGAGGCGTTGACCAGCGCCGCCGACGTCGCCGCGCGGGCCGCGGATCCGGTGTTGGCGGCCGGCCAGTACCGCTATCTGGCCACCCATGCCTGGTGGATGAAGACGACGGGCGCGGAGAGCAGGAGTTTCTCCTTCCTCAACGAGAACCTCGTCGAGACGTGGATTCCGGCCGATCCGGGCGGGGAGTGGTTGCAGCGGCGCCGGGAGACCGGCAACCGCAAGTGGGTCGAGGGCACCGAGGCCGAAGCCCGCGCGGCCGGGGTCGTGATCGAGGAGTTGCCGTGGCCGGAGCGGCGCGCCGAGGGCGGCGAGTTCGTCCAGGGCGCTCCCGAGCACGGGAACTGGCAGTTCCCCGGACCGGAGTTCGTCGCCGGCCTGCCCACCGACCCGGCGCGGTTGTACGAGCGGCTGCGCACCGACAGCGGCGGCGGCAAGCAGGTCCTGGTCTACGCCGCGGACGCGTTGCGCACCGGGCTGATGCCCGCCGCGGCACGGGCGAACCTGCTGCGGGCCTTGGCCCACCTGCCCGGACTGGACGTCACCGACGGCGCCGTCGATCTGGACGGCAACAAGGGCGTGGCGCTGGGCATCTCCGAGGGCGAAGAGCGTCAGGAGATCATCCTCGACCCCGGCACCGGCGAGGTGATCGGGGAGCGCAAGGTGTCCGACTCGATGTTCGCCGGCGTCCCGAAGGGCACCGTCACCGGCTACTCCTCCGTCACCACGGCGGTGGTCGACCGCATCGGCGCCCCGCCCACCCGCTGATCCGCCGGCATTCCGGTGGTGGGCGGGGAAAAGCCCACCACCGGATCGTTGCCGGTCGTCCACGGCTCGACGCACGCCACCACCCCGCATCGGGCTCGGCGGTGAGACAGGTCGTGGCCGGTTCCCCGGCAGCCCGGCGGTTGCCGTAGTGGGATCGGCGACGGGGCGGATCAACCGATCGGTGGGTCGACGGTCAACCTTCTCCCGATCCGATCCGCTCCTTTCGCCTGTCGTCCTGTCGTCCGCGTGCTGTCAGGGTGGGTGTGTCGCACCCATGACAGGGGGAGAAGATGGGTTTTCCCAAGCGTGTCCTGGCTTTGCTCGCGGTGGCGTCGTCGGTCGTGCTGGTGGGGGCCGGGTCGACCGGTGCCTCGCCTCCCCGGCGGGACGGGGACTGGGCCACCTGGCAGAAGGATCCGGCCGGGTCGCGGCACAACGCCGCGGAGTGGCGGATCACGCCGCACAACGTGCACAACCTCAAGCTCAAGTGGGCGTTCGCCTACCGGAAGTCGGCGGCGCCGGTGCGCAGCCAGCCGGCGATCGTGGACGGCCCGGCGTACTTCGGCGGGCCGGACGGCAAGTTCTACGCGCGGGACGCCCGCACCGGCGCGGAGCGGTGGACCACCGACCTCGCCGGTATCGCGCCGGGTCCGCGGCCGGCGGTCCCGTGGGACGGCCCGGCGGTGGTGGACGGCCGGGTGTACTTCGGCGACCTGCGGGGTTACGTGTACTCGCTGGACCAGCGCACCGGGCGGGTGGTGTGGGCCAAGCAGGTCGACGCGCACCCGGCGGCGACGGTGACCAGTTCCCCGCTGGTGCACGACGGCAAGGTCTACGTCGGCACGTCCAGCAGCGAGAACGCCGACATCGACCCGGGCACCGGCCGGGCCTACCCGTGCTGCACGTTCCGCGGCCACGTCGACGCATTGGACGCCCGCACCGGCGACCTGGTGTGGCGGCACTACACGGTGCCCGAGCCGCGGGCCGTGGGCACGTGGCCCAGCGGCGCGACCCGCTACGAGCCGTCGGGCGCGGGGGTGTGGAGTTCGCCGACGATCGACCCGCGCACCGGCACCGTCTACGTGGGCACCGGCCAGAACTACACGGGCAGCGCGGGTGACTTCGACACGCTGCTGGCGTTGGACACCCGGTCGGGCGCGGTGAAGTGGCGCAACCAGGTGACCGAGTCCGACACCTGGCGGGGCCTGTGCAACGACCCGGACTCGGAGGGCTACTGCCCCGGCCTGAAGGACGGTTCGGCGCTGGACTACGACATTGGCGCGACGCCGAACCTGTTCACCGTCGGCGGCCGCAAGCTGGTCGGCGTGGGCCAGAAGCTGGGTGTCTACCACGTGTTCGACGCGACGACCGGTGAGGTCGTGTGGCGGCGCCAGCTGGGTGTGCCGCTGCCCAGCGGCGGTGTCTCGGGCATCCAGTGGGGTTCCAGCTTCGACGGGCAGCGGCTCTACATCGCGACCTACTTCGCCAACCCGGGCAAGCTGTTCGCGGTGGACCCGGCGACCGGCGCGGTGCTGTGGGAGACGCCGCACCCGGCGGACGGCTGCACCACGGGAGGCGCCGCGCAGCACCCGGAGGTCTGCACCCTGGCGCACGGCCCGGCGGTGTCGTCGAGTCCCGGCGTGGTCTACGAGGGCAGCAACGACGGCAAGCTGCGCGCCTACTCCGCCCGCACCGGCCGGGTGCTGTGGACGTTCGACACGGTGCGGGACTTCACGACGGTCAACGGGCTGCCCGGTCGCGGCGGCGCGATCTCCGGCGGCGGCGGTGGCGCGGTGGTGTCCAACGGCATGGTCTACGTCCAGGCCGGCTACTGGCCCAGCTACCCCAACCCCGACGGCGGCAGCGTCCTGCTGGCCTTCGGCCGGTAGCCCCGGGCCGCTCCGGTCCCCGTCGGGACGGGGACGGCGGAACCCGCGCGGCGAGGTCGCCCGCCGGGCGACCTCGCCCGGCCCGCCGCACGGCGGGCCGGGCGGCTCACTCCAGCACCTTCACCACGCCGGCGTCGGCGTCGAGTTCCACGGTCACCCCGAAGGGCACGGTGTGCTGTCCGGCGCAGTGCCCGAAGGGGACCGAGCCGATGATGGGCACGCCGAGGCCGCCGAGCCGGTCGTGGAGCACGTCGGCGACGTCGCCGCAGTCGGTCCAGGAGCCCAGCACGATTCCGGCGACGTCGGCGAACCAGTCGCCGCGCAGCAGCGAGGTGAGCATCCGGTCCAGCCGGTAGGGCTCCTCGCCGACGTCCTCCAGCCACGCGATCGCGCCGTCCGGTGGTGGCGCGCCGAGCAGGCTGACGTTGCCGCCGACCGCGACGCCCCGCGCCGTGCCCGGGGCGACGGTGACGCCGTGGAACGTGGTGACGCCCTCGAACAGGGCGCGGCGCAACCGGTCGCGCGCGGCGGGGTCGTACACGAACGCCCCGGTGCCGATCATCGGCCCGAACCAGGTCGGCACGCCGGCGTGCCACAGCGGTTCGTGCAGGGCGGTGATGTCGCTGGACCCGACGAACGCCTTCGGGCGGCTGCTGAGCACCAGGTCCCAGTCGACCAGGTCGACGATGCGCTGGCTGCCGTAGCCGCCGCGCGCGCACAGCACGGCCGCGGTGTCCGGGGCGCACCAGGCGTCCTCGAAGTCGCGGGCCCGGTCGGCGTCGGACCCGGCGAGGTAGGGCAGGGTGGGGTGCATGTCCAGGGCGTGCGGCGCGACCCGCACGTCCAGACCCCACGTGGTCAGCCACGACACCCCGGCCTGCAGCAGCCCGGCCGGCACGGGACCGGCCGGGCTGACCACGGTGACGCGGTCCCCGGCCCGCAGCGGACGCGGTGTCACCGACGCAGCTCCAGCACCGGCACACCGTCGGGGACGAACCCGAAGACCTGCCCGTAGAAGGACAGCTCGGCCTCCAGCGCGGCGATGATCGTCCCGGCCTTGCGGAACCCGTGCTGCTCGCCCTCGAAGGTCAGGTAGGCGTGCGGGATGCCGGTGCCGTCCAGGGCGGCGACGAACCGGTCGGCCTGCTCGGGCGGGCAGATCTCGTCCTCCAGGCCCTGCAGCAGCAGCACCGGTCCGGCCAGCCGCTCCACCCGCCCGGACGGGGAGCGTTCGGCGTACCGGTCGGCGGTCTGCGGCCACGGCCCGACCAGGCCTTCGACGTAGCGGGACTCGAAGTCGTGGGTCTCGCCGCCCTCCCCGGTCCAGCCGCGCAGGTCCAGGATGGGGAACGCCACCATGCCGCACCGGTAGGTCTTGACCGAGGTCATCGACGCCGCGGAGGTCCAGCCGCCCGCGCTGCCGCCCCGGATGCCCAGCCGGGCCCCGTCGGCGGTGCCCTCGTCGGCCAGCGCCTGGGCGACCGCGGCGCAGTCGTTGACGTCGACCACGCCCCACTGCTCGCGCAGCCGTTCCCGGAACGCCCGGCCGTAGCCGGTGGAGCCGCCGTAGTTGACCGACACCACGCCGATGCCGCGGCTGGTGAAGTAGGCGATGTCGACGTCGAGCACCGGCACGGACCGGCCGGTGGGCCCGCCGTGGACGTGCACCACGTACGGCGGCAGTTCGTCGTCGGGGCCGGTGAAGTCGGGGTTGGTCGGCGGGTAGACGTAGGCCGGGACGTCCTGCCCGTCGGGGCCGGTGAACACGCGTTCCTCGGGCACCGGCAGGTAGTCGGCGGGCGGCAGGGACGCCGGGTGGTCGGTGAGCCGGGTCAGCTCGCCGGTGGACAGGTCCAGGGTCACCACGGCCGCCTCGTCGCGAGGTCCGGCCGCACCGCCGACCACCACGCCGTCGTGCACGGCCAGCTGCGACAGCCACACCGGCAGGTCGTTGTCCACGTCGGTGACGGTGCCGCTGCGCTCGTCGAGCACGGCCAGCGCGCCGGAGCGCAGCACCAGGTAGCGGCCGGGGCGGATGGCGGCGAACCAGCGGTTGCCCAGCCGCCACATCGGCCCGCCCAGCTCCTCCCGGCACGGGGCGAGGTTCCTGCTCGTGCCGTCCAGGCCGATCCGGTAGAGGTTCCACCAGCCGTCGGGGTCGGTCAGCGCCAGCAGCGCCGGCGCCGGGTCGTCCGCGTCGGCGTCGGGGGTCTCCCACTCGACCTGGCAGACCGCTTCGCGGGGTCCGCCGGCCAGGACGCGGTGGTCGGCGGAGCCGACCGCGGCCACGCACAGCTCGGAGCCGTCCCACGGCATGTCGGGGTGGTCCCAGCCGATCCACGCGAAGTGCGCGCCGTCGGGGGACAGCCGGGGGCCGGTCATGAAGTGGTGGCTGGCGGCCAGCACGCGCGGCGCGGAGCCGTCCAGCGGCACGGCCACCAGTTCGCGGCGCACGTCGGTGCGCGCGTCGCCGGTGACGGTCTCCCGCACGCACCACACCTCGGTGCCGCCGGGTCCGGCGGTGAGGTCGGCGTAGCGCAGGCCGTGGTGGCGCTCCGGTTCGGGACTGATGGGCACCGGGTGGGGGTCGTCCGGGTCGAACAGGTAGATGCGCTGGTCGTCCCAGTCGGTGAACGCGACGCGTTCCCCGTCGGGGGTGTCCAGCACCACCCACGGCCGCCCGCCGTACTCGTGCACGCGGTTGCGCACGTTCCACGGCGGCGGCAACAGGTCCCGTCCGTCGCGCACCAGCGCGACCCGGCCGCCCTCGGCGGGGCGTCCCTCGGCCCACCAGACCCGACCCCGGTGCAGGTCGACCCAGTGCAGGCCGCCGCCGGCGGCGGCCGCGTCGGCCGCGCCGATGGGCGATGTCCACGTTCCGTACGGTGCGATCTTCACCACGCACGCGACCCTAGCGGCAGGCCCGCCGCGCGGGCCCGCGCCGCACGCCTCCACAGATGACGGAAAAGCAGGGGGAGGGCTGCCGATCTTGTCCGCGTGGCCTAGGGTCGCAGGTGTCATGGCACGCGTCATCCACGTATTCCGCCAGCCCGACCGGTTCGTCGCCGGGACAGTCGGGGAGCCTGGCGAGCGCACGTTCTACCTCCAGGCCTCCGAGGAGGCCCGGCTGGTCAGCGTGGCGCTGGAGAAGCAACAGGTCGCCGTACTCGCCGAACGCATCGGCTCGCTGCTGGAGGAGGTGCACCGGCGGTTCGGCGCGGACGTCCCCGAGGCGGTACCCGACGACCTCCGGGACACCGAACCCCTGACGGTGCCGGTCGAGGAGGAGTTCAAGGTCGGCACGATGGGGCTGGGCTGGGACGCCGAGTCCCGGGCGGTGGTCATCGAACTGCTCGCGATCACCGAGGAGGAGGTCGACGAGGCGGTGGTCCTCGACGACACCGAGGAGGGGCCCGACGCGGTCCGGGTGTTCCTGAGCCCGGTGGAGGCGCGGGCGTTCGCCGAGCGCGCCGACCGGGTGGTGCGGGCGGGCCGCAAGCCGTGCCCGCTGTGCGCGGAGCCGCTGGACCCGGCGGGGCACGTGTGCCCGCGGCAGAACGGCTACCGGCGTTCGGACGAAGGCTGACCCGAGGGTGGGGCCCGCGGACGAGGGTGTGCTGGACCTGCTCCGGCGCGGCCGGATAGAGGTCGAGGGCAGGCTGGTCGACGCGTCCAACGCGACGCTGTTCTGCGGGATCACCCTGGACGGGGTGGCCGCGCAGTGCGTGTACAAGCCGGTGCGCGGCGAGCGCCCGCTGTGGGACTTCCCCGACGGCACGCTGGCCGGCCGCGAGGTGGCCGCCTACCTGGTGTCGGAGGCGGCCGGGTTCGACCTGGTGCCGCCGACGGTGCTGCGCGCGGGCCCGTTCGGGTCGGGCATGGTGCAGCTGTGGGTGGACACCCGGGAGGACGACGACCTGGTGGACATCGTGCCGGTGGACCGGGTGCGGCCGGGGTGGCGTCCGGTGCTGCGCGCGCACGACCGGTTCGGCGAACCGGCGGTGCTGGTGCACGCCGACCACCCCAGGGTGCGGTTGATGGCGGCGTTCGACGCGGTGGTCAACAACGCCGACCGCAAGGGCGGGCACGTGCTGCACGCCGCGGACGGCGCGGTGTACGGGGTGGACCACGGGATCTGCCTGCACTCCGAGGACAAGCTGCGCACCGTGCTGTGGGGTTGGCTGGGCGAGCGGCTGCCGGGCGAGGCGGTGGAGTCGCTGCGGCGGCTGCGCTCGGGGCTGGAGGGCGCGTTGGGCGAGTCGCTGCACGAGCACCTGACGCGCGCGGAGGTGCGCACGCTGGCGGAGCGGGTGGACAAGCTGCTGGCGGCCGGGGTGTTCCCCCGACCGTCCGACGACTGGCCGGCAATACCGTGGCCGGCGTTCTGACAGTGGTCTAATCGGTCGCGTGAGCATCGTCCGACTCCGCGAGGTGACCGAGGCCGACGTGCCGGTGTTCTTCGAGCACCAGCTCGACCCGGAGGCCAACCGCATGGCCGCCTTCGGCGCGGCCGATCCGACCGACCGGGCGGCGTTCCTGGTGCGGTGGGCGCGGATCCTGGCCGACGACGCGGTGGTGGCCCGGACGATCGAGTTCGACGGGCGGGTCGTGGGGCACGTGGCGCGGTTCACCCAGTTCGGCGAGCCGGAGGTGACGTACTGGATCGACCGGGCGTTCTGGGGGCTGGGGCTGGCCACCGCGGCGTTGCAGGCGTACCTGGCGTCGGACCCGGTGCGGCCGCTGTACGCGCGGGCGGCCGTGGACAACGTGGGTTCGCTGCGGGTGTTGGACAAGTGCGGGTTCGTCGCGGTGGGCGAGGACGTGGGTTTCGCCGAGGGCCGCGGCGAGGAGGTCGAGGAGTTCATCCTGCGCCTGGACGCCTGAGACATGTCCCGGGCGGGGTGTGGTCCGGGTGGTAGGTGTCCGAGTGGGATGTATCTGGGGGCCGGGGTGAACGCGAGGTTGGTGACCCGGTTCGGGCCGGGGGTCGTGACGTGGGTCGAGGCGCTGCCCGCGCTGGTGTCGTCGCTGTGCGCGCGGTGGGGCTTGGAGCCGGTCCGGGAGCTGACCGGCGGCACGTCGCACACGCTGCTGTGCACACGGGGCACCACACCTGTGGTGCTCAAGCTGACGCCGGAGCCGGAACTGGCGGTGCAGGAGCACGACGCGTTGCGGGCGTGGGAGCCCTCGCCGCGGACGGTGCGGGTGGTGGAGGCGGACCTGCCGGCGGGTGTGCTGCTGCTGGAGGGGCTGGAGCCGGGGACGTCGGCGGTGTACGACGTGCCGGGGATGCTGGGCGTGCTGCGGGCCCTGCACATCCCGCCTCCGCGAGGGTTCCCGTCGTTGGCCGAGCGGGTGGACTTCCTGTTCCCGCTGCTGGCGCGGCGCCGTCCGGGCGACTACTCGGCGGCCCACGCGGCGGCGGCGGGGTTGGCGCGCGACCGGGTGCCGCAGGTGCTGCTGCACGGCGACCTGCACCCGGGCAACGTGCTGGACGCGGGCGCGCGGGGGCTGGTGGCGATCGACCCCCGGCCGTGCGTCGGGGACGCGGCGGCGGACGCGGTCGACTTCGCGTTCGCGGCCCCGGACCTGGCGACCGGGATCGAGGCGATGTCGGCCGCGGTGGACGGCGACCGGCTGGCCGCGTGGTGCGCGGCGTTCTCGGTGTTCTTCCCCGGCCGCGAGACGGACCCCGGCGTGCCTGCGGGTCATCCGACCGGGTGAGCGGCTAGCGTCGTCGGTCGTGCGATCACAGGACTACGACCGGGACGTGCTGGCCGGGCCGAAGCGGCGCGAGGTGGCGGAGGTGGCGGCCGAGCCCGGCCTGGTGGTGGAGGACCCGGCGTCGGGGTTCTGCGGCGCGGTGGTGCGGTTCGAGCACGGCCGGGTGGTGCTGGAGGACCGGCACGGCCGGGAGCGGCTGTTCCCGCTGCGGCCCGCCGGGTTCCTGCTCGAGGGCAGGCCGGTGACGCTGGTCAGGCCGGTCGCCGGGCGGGTCGCGACGCGCGCGGTGTCGGCGTCGGGCTCGGTGGCGGTGCGGGGGCTGCGGGCGCGCACCGCCAGGGACAGCCGGATCTGGGTGGAGGGCCTGCACGACGCCGAGCTGGTGGAGCGGGTGTGGGGCCACGACCTGCGGGTCGAGGGTGTCGTGGTGGAGCCGCTGGACGGGGTGGACGTGCTGGCCGGGCGGATCGCGGCGTTCGGCACCGGCCCCGGGCGGCGGCTGGGGGTGCTGGTGGACCACCTGGTGGCGGGCAGCAAGGAGTCCCGGCTGGTGGCCGACGTCCACGACGAGCACGTCCTGGTCACCGGCCACCCGTACGTGGACGTCTGGCAGGCGGTGAAGCCGTCGTCGGTGGGGATCGCCGCGTGGCCGGTGGTGCCGCGCGGGGTGCCGTGGAAGGAAGGCGTGTGCGAGGCGTTGGGCTGGGGCGAGACCTACCAGGGGTGGCAGCGGGTGCTGGCCGCGGTGCGGGGGTTCCGGGACCTGGAGACGCCACTGATCGGTGCGGTGGAGCGGCTGATCGACTTCGTGACGGAACCGGAGTCGGGGTGAAACGGGTTTCGCGGGCCGCTTTGGTGCGAGGATGGACCCGTGGCCGCGTTGATCTGGTTGATCCTCGGTGTCGTCCTGGTGGCGGCCGAGATCCTGTCCGGCGATTTCGTGCTGGTCATGCTGGGGTTGGCGGCGCTGGGCGCGGCGGGTGCCTCCGCGCTGGGCGCGGACGCGGTGCTCGGCGCGGCGGCGTTCGCGGTGCTGGCGCTGGGCCTGGTGGTCGGTGCGCGGCCGGTGTTGAAGCGGCGCCTGGAGTCCGGGTTGGGGCACCGGTCGGGTGTGGACGCGCTGCCGGGCAGCACGGCGGTCGTGGTGTCCACTGTGGACGGGCACGGCGGTAGGGTGCGCATCGGTGGCGAGGTGTGGTCGGCGCGGTCGATCGACCACGCGGTCATCGAACCCGGTGCGGAAGTGACTGTTGTGGAGATCTCGGGCGCGACCGCCGTGGTGCTGTCCGGGTCCTGAGGTGTCGGAGGGGCGGAAGAGTTGACCACCACGCTGATCGTCGTCGCGGTCCTGGTGCTGTTCGTGCTGATCGTCGCGGTCAAGTCGGTGCTGGTGATCCCGCAGGCGACGGCCGCGGTGATCGAGCGGCTGGGCCGCTACCGCACGACGGCGGCGCCGGGGCTGAACATCCTGGTGCCGTTCTTCGACCGGGTGCGGGCGCGCATCGACCTGCGCGAGCAGGTGGTGTCGTTCCCGCCGCAGCCGGTGATCACCCAGGACAACCTGACGGTGTCGATCGACACCGTCGTGTACTTCCAGGTGACCGATCCGCGCGCGGCGGTGTACGAGATCTCCAACTACATCGTGGGTGTGGAGCAGCTGGCGACCACGACGCTGCGCAACCTGGTGGGCGGGATGAGCCTGGAGGAGACGCTGACCTCCCGCGACCAGATCAACAACCAGCTGCGGGGCGTGCTGGACGAGGCGACCGGCCGGTGGGGCATCCGGGTGGCGCGGGTGGAGCTCAAGGCGATCGACCCGCCGCCGTCGATCCAGGACTCGATGGAGAAGCAGATGCGCGCGGACCGGGAGAAGCGCGCCATGATCCTCAACGCGGAGGGCCAGCGGGAGTCGGCGATCAAGTCGGCCGAGGGCCAGAAGCAGGCCGCGATCCTGTCCGCGGAGGGCGCCAAGCAGGCGGCGATCCTGTCCGCCGAGGCGGAGCGGCAGTCGCGGATCCTGCGGGCGCAGGGTGAGCGGGCGGCCCGCTACCTGCAGGCGCAGGGCCAGGCGAAGGCGATCGAGAAGGTGTTCGCGGCGATCAAGGCGGGCAAGCCGACGCCGGAGGTGCTGGCCTACCAGTACCTCCAGACGCTGCCGCAGATGGCGCAGGGCGATGCGAACAAGGTGTGGCTGATCCCGTCGGACTACGGCAAGGCGCTGGAGGGTTTCGCGCGGATGCTGGGCGCGCCGGGCGAGGACGGGGTGTTCCGCTACGAGCCGCCGGCCGAGGAGCCGCGCACCTCGACGCCGGAGGAGGACGACGCGTCGGTGGCGGACTGGTTCGACACCGCGCCCGACCCGGCGGTGGCCGAGGCCGTGCGGGCGGCGGAGGCGGTGGCGCGCAAGGAGGTGCCGGGTCCGTTGGACTCGGCCCGGCAGGCGTTGTCGGAGTCGGCCGAGCGGCCGGGGCTGCCGGGCGCGGTCGCGGGTGGCGAGGTGGATCTCGTGGCCGATCCCGCCGGGGGTGGCGCTGCGGGTGGCGCGCCGGGCACGGAGCCGCCGCGTTCGTCGCACGAGTAGTTCCCCACCGTTGTCCGGGTTCGGGGGCGATCGGCCGGTGTCCGGTTGATCACCCCCATTGCGTTCGGCAATGACCGTCACAGTGGCGCACCGGGGTGGAGCATCGCTGGGACGGTAGGGGGTGCGGTTGGATGTATCGGTGCATCCGTTACCCGATCGAGTGAAGTTCTGGCTGGATCGCTCCGATGTCTCGTGGTCCCGGCGGTGGGACGGGGTGGCGTCGGCCGTGGCGGACCTGTCCGGGGTGGTGTCGGCCGGTGCGGGGTCGCGGCGGGTAACCGAGCAGGTCGCGGAGCTGCTGGTGGCGGCGGGGGCGGATCGGGGCCATCGGGCGGCGTTTGCCGGGCTGGTGGACCGGGTGCTGGACCTGCACGCGGTGGCCTGCGGGTCGGATCCGCCGGCGCCGGAGTCGTTGGCGCGGTGGCTGTTGCACCTCCAGACGGGGTTCGCGGAGCCGCCGGAGGTGCGGTTGGCGCCGTACGCGGCGGCGTTGGGCGCGGCGGGGCTGGCCTGGTACCGGGCGGAGGCGGTGGCGCGGTTCTCCGGGTTGCCGGTGATCGGGTTCGGGCAGCCGGGGCGCTACGACCGGGAGCGGTGGGCGCTGCTGCGGGTGATGGAGGAGCTGGCCGAGCACACCGGGGACGTTGACCTGCAGGTGCTGGTGCTGGCGCGGGATCTGTCGTCGGGGTGGCACTACCTGCAGCTGGCGACGGTGTTGCGCGACGCCGGGCGGTCGCAGGAGGCGCTGGAGTGGGTGGGGCGCGGGATCCGGGCGACCGGCGGGCGTGGTGCGGCGGGGCGGTTGGTGGACCTGGCGGTGGACGAGTGCCTGCGGTTGGGGTGGTCGGGGCGGGTGGTGCAGTCGCGGCTGGCGGGTGGGGCGTCGGTGTCGGACGAGGTGCGGGTGCTGGTGAAGGAGCTGGCGGCGCGCGGGCTGTGACCGACTGCTGTGACGGCTGCGACGACCGACCGCTGTGACGGCTGCGACCGCTGTGTCGTGGCGTCGCGGTGGCCGGGTTGTGTCCGGTCCGGGGCGCTGACGCTGCCGTGTTCGCCGCGCGGCGTCGTGTCGCCGGAAGGTCCGTCGGGCTCGTGGGGTGGTCAGCGGGTGTCGTAGGCGGGTGGGCGGCGGTCGGCCCAGGGGCGGGCCCGTTCGAGTTGGCCTGCCGCGGCGAGGACGGTGTTCTCGTCGTGGGGTGCGCCGACGAGTTGCACGGCCAGGGGCAGGCCGGTGCGGGTGTGGCCTGCCGGTACCGCGGCCGCCGGGTTGCCGGTGACGTTCCACAGGTGCAGGAACGTGGTCATGCGGGCGGCGGCGAGCAGGGTGGGCACGGCGCTGCGGTGGCGCCATTCGGCGATGCGCAGCGGCGGCCGGGTGAGCACCGGGGTGAGCAGCAGGTCGTGGTCGGTGAACACGCGGTTGGCGTGCGCGGTGAGGGGTTCCTGCTGATCCAGTGCGGCCTGGACGGTCGCCGCGGGCAGCGCGCGGCCCAGTGCGGCGGCGTGGCGGGTGCGGCGGTCGAGGCGTTCGGGGTGGTCGAGCCGGGCTTCGCTGATGGCGGCGCAGTGCAGGTAGCGGGCGGCGAAGGCGGTGGAGCCGGTGATCTCGCGCAGTTCCGGGTCCAGGCGGGTGACGTCGTGCCCGAGGTCGACCAGCAGGCCGGCGGTGTCGAGTACGGCGTCGCGGACTTCGCCGTTGATGGGGATGCCGGGCGGGCCCCACGGCCGCAGTGACACCGCGATGCGCAGGCGTCGCGGGTCGGTGGTGGCGGCGGCGGTGTGCTCGTGGCCGGGGGCCAGGACGTCGAGCAGCAGTGCGGCGTCGCGGACGTGGCGGGTGATGGGGCCGGCGCAGACCAGGCCGGTCCACACCGGTTCGTCGAGCGGGACGTGGTCGCGGTGGGGTTTGAGGCCGAACAGCCCGGTGCAGGCGGACGGGATGCGGATGGAGCCCGCGCCGTCGGTGCCGATGGCGGCTCCGACCAGGCCCGCGGCGACGGCGGCGGCCGATCCCCCGCTGGAGCCGCCGGGTGAGTGCTCCCGCGACCACGGGTTCCTGGTGGGGCCGGCCCAGCTGCTCTCGGTGTAGGGCCACAGGCCGAGTTCGGGCATGCGGGTGCGGCCGATGACGATCGCGCCCGCGTCGCGCAGCCGACGCACGAGGGTGACGTCGGCGGCGGCCGGTGTGTCGACGCCGGCGGTGCCGCCGGTGGTGGGCAGGCCGTGCAGGGCGAGGTCTTCCTTGACCGCGACGGGCACGCCGAGCAGGGGTGCGTCCTCGCCGCGGGCGCGGCGGGCGTCGGCCTGCTCGGCTTCGGCGCGGGCGCGGTCGGTGAACACCAGCCGGAACGCGTTGAGGTCGCGGTCGTGCCGGTCGATGCGGCGCAGGCATTCCGCGACCAGGTCGCGGGAGGTGAGGTCACCGGCTCGCAGCAGGTCCGCTTGGCGTGCGGCGCCCGCGAAGCACGCGTCGGTCAGGTCCATGGTCGAACTTTAGGGCAGGCGGGGCCCGGCGGTGGTCAGGTCGTGCGGTGGCGGGTGCGGTGGCGCAGCACGAGGAACGCCACGAGCAGGATCGGCCAGGGGAACGGCAGCGGCGAGGCGATCCAGGCGACGACCAGCAGCACTGCGACTACCGGCAGCAGCGGGGGTCGCCGGCGGTCCGGTCGTCGGTCCGGGCGTCCGGTGGCGGCGAGGCCGGCGGTGGCCGGCGGGTCGGCCCGGGGCAGGTCAGCGGTCAGGGGCGCGAGGTCGGCCCGGTGGACGGCGGTGTAGGCGGCGGCGATGCGGTCCTCGGCTTCGGTGAGGGTGAGGCGGCCTTCGCCGACGGCGTCGCGCAGGACGGCGACGACGTGCTCGCGTTCGGTGTCGGATGCCCGCAGTGCGGGGTCGGGGGCGCTCATGTCACCGATCCTCCGCGCCGTGGCGGATTTCGGCGTCCGTCGGGAAGCGGCGACGTGCGGTACGTCCGCCGGCGTATCCGGCAGGGCATGATCGGGGTCATGCCGACGTGGGTGCTGTGGCTGGCGGTCGCACTGGTGGTCGCCGCGGTGGTGGTGCGCCATCACCGGCGGTGGCGTGCCGACACCCTGCTCGACGAGCACGCCCGTCGCCGCACGGGTGGCGAGGCCGTGACGCCGGTGTCGGTGTGGCGGGAGGCGAACCGGCTGTTCCGGGCGGGTGAGCGCGAGGGGTTGCTGCTGCTGGCGGCGATCGGCCGCGAGCTGCCGCGCCGCCGGCAGGACGTGGTGGACACGTGGTTGGCGGCGTTGCGGGGCGGGGTGAGCCGGGGGCTGGACTCGCCGTGGCGCACGGCCGTGCAGCGGGAGCTCGTGTCGCACCTGCGGCCGGGCGAGGACTTCTGGCCGGGCATGGACGTGCCCGCGGCCGGCGCGATCCTGGTGGACTTCGACCTGTCGGGGTGCCGGGTGGGGCGGGTGGACTTCACCGGGGCGGTGTTCGTGGGCGACGCGCGGTTCGCGGCGATGACGGTGACCGGGGAGGCCGCGTTCGACGGGGCGCGGTTCCTGCGGCACGCGGTGTTCACCGACGCGCTGTTCGCGCGGTCGCTGTCGGCGCTGTCGGCGGTGTTCACCGGGAACCTGGCGTGCTCGGGGGTGCAGGTGGCGGGGGAGGCGCGGCTGCGGGCGGTGAAGGTGTCGGGGCGGGTGGACCTGCGGCGGGCCGAGTTCGGTGGTGCGGCGGACTTCGCGGACGGGTTCTTCGGCGGGCGGGCGTTGTTCACCGATGCGGTGTTCCACCAGGACGCGGTGTTCTCGCGGTCGTGGTTCCGGGGGTGGACCGACGTGGGGTCGGCGCTGATCGGCGGGACGGCGGAGTTCGGCGACGTCCGGTTCGGCCGCCGGGTGATGCGCTGACGCACACCGCACGCCGCACGCCGACCCGTCGTGGTCCCGCGCGCTGGGTGCGGGTGTGGCCTCCGGCCCCCGGTTCGATCGTCCCACGGGGCACCGACAGTCCCGACGTCGTCGCAGGTCGGGGCCTTGCCGCCCGTTCAGGGTGCTGCCGGGTCGGGGCGCTGCCGTTCAGGGTGTGGCCGGTTGTGGTGCCGTCGGTCGGGGTGTCGTCGGGGTGCGTCGGCGGTGGCGGGCGACCTGGAGGCGGTTGGCGCAGCGGGTGGTGCAGTAGCGGCGGCGGCCGTTGCGGGAGGTGTCGATGTAGACGGTGCCGCAGCCGGGGCGGGCGCAGCGGCCGAGGCGGTCGGGGTCCTCGCACAGGACGTGGGCCAGGCCGGTGGCGGTGAAGGCGCGGACGCGGTCGGCGGTGGGCGCGGTCTCCGGGGCGAAGTGCAGGTGGGGTGGCCGGTCGTCGTGGGTGGAGATGTAGGGCTTGGCGGCGGTTTCGGCGAGCAGGGTGTTGAGGTGGGCGACGCGGTCGGTGGTGCCGGCGAAGACGGGTTCGAGCCGGCGGGCCCAGGTGGTGAGTTCGCGGGCCTGGTCGGGGGTGAGGGTGCCGACGGGTCGGTAGCCCTGGTCGTGCAGCAGGGTGCGCAGGTCGTCGCCGGTGCTGTCGGGGTGGGCGTTGACCAGTGCGGCGGCGAGTTGGGCGGCGGCTCCGCCGTAAGGGTTGAAATGCACTGAACCATGACACCACGCTGGTGGTGTGATGACCAGATGCCCTTCCTGCGGTTGGCCCACCTCCGAGCACGTCCGTCCGGCGTCCACGCACGGCCGCGTGTCGTACGTGCGCTGCGTGTGCGGGGTGTGGCTGGTGTTGGACGCGGGGCGGGTGGTGGCCACGGCGGGCGGTCCGAGGTCGGATAAGGTCCCGTCTCCGTGACGACCCGCCGTGAGCTGCTGTGCGACACCGTGATCTCCGTGCTGGCCGCCGAGGGCGGCCGGGGGTTGACCCATCGCGCGGTGGACCGGGCGGCGGGTGTGCCGGAGGGCACGACGAAGAACTATTTCCCGTCGCGGGAGTCGTTGTTGCAGGCGGCGGCCGGGCGGATGACGCAGTCGCACGGCGAGGCGGTGGCGCGGCTGGCGGCGACGACCCCGGCGGACATCTCGCCGGCGGAGGTGGCGGAGCTGTACCCCGCGTTGCTGCGGCGCGCGGTGGCGGAGGATCCGACGCAGTTGCTGGCGATGGTGGAGCTGTACCTGGAGGCGGTGCGGCGGCCGGGTGTGCGTGAGGCGTTGGGGCGGATGGTGGTGTCCAACGCGGAGGCCGGCGCGGCGCTGCACCGGGCGGCGGGGTTGCCGTCCTCGGCGCGGGACGCGGGCCTGCTGGACGCCTACTTCCTGGGTGTGGCGGTGTCGCTGCTGGCGTTGCCGGCGGACGCGGTGCGCTCGGTGGGGTTGGACGATCCGTATGCGTTGGGTCTGGGGTTGTTCCGGGCCGCGGTGCCGTCGGGGCGGCGTGGGCCCTCCGGTGGGTGCGGTGGGCCGCGGGGCACCGGTTCTGACGGCGGGGTCATCGGACCGGCCGGTCCCGCGCAGGCCGCCGGTTAGGCACCCGGGTCGCGCTCCCGGTCGGCGGGTGGTGTCGCGGAGCACGGTTGCCGGGCGGCGGGGATCGGGGCGACGGTGGCGGGGGCCGACATGCCGGCGGGCGTGGTCGGACGCGATCGGGACGGAGGTGACGGCGTGGCGGAACGCCTGACGGTGGTGACCGGCGGCAGCCGGGGGATCGGCGCGGCGACGGTGCGCAGGCTCGCGGCGGCGGGTCACCGGGTGGTGATCGGCTACCGGGCGGCGGCGCGGGAGGCCGAGGCGCTGGCGGCCGAGGTGGGCGGCGTGGCGGTGCGGGCGGAGGTGTCCTCGGAGCAGGACGTGGACGCGCTGTTCACCGCGGCGGCGGAACTGGGCCGGGTGACGGGCGTGGTGATCAACGCCGGGATCACCAGCCCGGTGGGTCCGCTGGCCGCGACGCAGGTGTCCGACCTGCGGCGGGTGGTGGAGGTCAACGTGCTGGGGGCGTTGCTGTGCGCGCGGCGGGCGGCGCGGGACCTGGTGGCGGGCGGGGCGATCGTGTCGGTGTCCTCGGCGGCGGCGACGCTGGGCAGTCCGGGGGAGTACGTGCACTACGCGGCGAGCAAGGCGGCGGTGGACGCGATGACCGTCGGGTTGGCCAAGGAGCTGGGGCCGCGCGGGATCCGGGTGAACGCGGTCGCGTCGGGCACCGTGCACACCGCGATCCACGAGCTGTCCGGCGTGCCGGACCGGCCGCAGCGGGTGGCGTCGGCGATCCCGCTGGGACGGGCGGGGCAACCGGAGGAGATCGCGGCGGCGATCGTGTGGCTGCTGGGCGACGAGGCGTCGTTCACGACCGGCGCGGTGCTGCGCGTGGCGGGTGGCCTGTAGTCCCCGACCCGGTGTGCGACTCCCGGGCGGGGATCCGGGTGCGCCGATGCGGCCGGGAGTGCCGCATCTGCGCCACTCCCGGCCGTCTGGTGGCAGTCCGGACAGGAGGAGCGCCGCCCCCTGCGGCACGCCGTGCTCCCGCGTCGGCACGCGTGCCGCGCGCGGGAGCGGCCGATCACGCTCAGGAGACGACCGCCTCGGCGGGCAGGCGCGGCGCGGTGAGCACCCGCGGCCCGTCGTCGGTGATCGCGACGCTGTGTTCGACGTGCGCGGCGCGGCTGCCGTCGACGGTGTGCAACGACCATCCGTCCTCGGCCGCGTAGTACGCGTCACGCCCTCCGGCGTGCAGCATCGGCTCGATGGCCAGCGCCATGCCCGGCCGCAGCGTCAGCCCCCGGCCGGGCCTGCCCTCGTTGGGCACGCCGGGGGACTCGTGCATCGCGCGACCGATGCCGTGGCCGCCGAAGTCCGAGGGCATCCCGTAGCCGGCGGCGCGGCCGACGCGGCCGACGGCGGCGGAGACGTCGCCGATCCGGTTGCCGGGCACGGCGGCGGCGATGCCGGCGGCCAGGGCCCGTTCGGCGGTCCCGATCAGCGCCAGGTCGGCGGGGTCGGCGGTGCCGACGACGAAGCTGACGGCCGAGTCGCCGTGCCAGCCGTCGACGTGCGCACCGCAGTCGATGCTGACCAGGTCGCCGTCGCGCAGCCGATAGGCCGAGGGGATGCCGTGCACGATCACGTCGTTGACCGACGCGCAGATCCAGCCGGGGAACGGGGTGGGCGCGAAGGACGGGTGGTAGTGCAGGAACGACGAGGACGCACCGGCGTCGCGGATGACCGAGGCGGCCACCTCGTCCAGTTCCAGCAGGGACACCCCGATGCGGGCCCGTGCCCGGACCGCGGCCAGCGCGTCGGCCACGACCAGGCCCGCCACCCGCATCGCGTCCAGTTCGCCGGGGGTTTTCAGCTCGATCACCACATGCTCCTCACCGTGATAGTAATACCGGTATTACTATCACAGCATGGTGCGACAACCACTCACCCAGTCCGACCGCGACCGCGGCGAACGCCTCGGCGAAGCCCTGCGCCAAGCCCGCGGCCCCCGCAGCATGGTCCAGGTCGCCACCGCCGCCGGCATCTCCGTGGAAACCCTGCGCAAGATCGAACGCGGCCGCATCCCCACCCCGGCGTTCTTCACCGTCGCCGCCCTCGCCGACGCCGTCGGCCTGTCCCTCGACGCCCTGTGCCGCCACCTCGAACAACAACCCCGCCAGGCCGGCGCCGCCTGACCCGGTGCAGGACTTCGTCCGCCGCCACACCACCCCCGCACCGGTCCCGCTGGTGCCCGGGATCGTGCTGCACACCGCCACCGACGTGACCCGCCTGTGGGAGACCACCGGCCACCCCGACCCGCCGTTCTGGGCCTTCCCCTGGGCAGGCGGCCAAGCCCTGGCCCGCCACCTGCTCGACCACCCGCACACCACCGCCGGGAAACGCGTGCTCGACCTCGCCTCCGGCTCCGGCCTCGTCGCCATCGCCGCCGCCACCACCGGAGCCGCCCACGTCACCGCCAACGACATCGACCCGCTCGCCGGCGCCGCCATCACCCTCAACGCCCACGCCAACCACGTCACCGTCCACGTCGACATCACCGACCTGCTCGACACCGACCCCGACGTCGACGTCGTCCTCGCCGGCGACGTGTTCTACGACCGCGCCATGGCCGCCCGCGTCCTGCCGTTCCTGCGCCGCGCCCACACCGCGGGCGCCCAGGTCCTCGTCGGCGACCCCCACCGCGCCCACCTGCCACGCGACCACTTCGAACAGATCGGCACCTACCGCGTCCCCGTGCCCGTCGACCTCGAAGGCACCGACCTGCGCACCACCCTCGTCTGGCGCCCCGCCACACCCCCGACAGACCGGCCCTGAGCGACGCACCCGACCGCGCACCGCCCGATGCCGGGGGAGCCCTACGGCCGGAACCGGTCCGTCGCCGCCACCACCGCCTCAGCCATCCCCGGATCCTGCGCACTGTGCGACGCCCCGTGCACCACCCACAACTCCGCATCGGGCCACGCCCGGTCCAGCTCCCACGCCGTCACCAAAGGCCCCTGAAGGTCCAACCGGCCGTGCACCAACACCGCCGGGATCCCGTGCAGCCGCCCGACCTCACGCAACACCCGACCGTCCTCCAGCCACGCGTAGTGCCGGAAGTAGTGCGCCGTGATCCGCGCGAACGCCCGCCGCCACCGCGGATCCGACCACCGCGGCCCCGGCCGGTGATCCGGGTCCAACGACACGATCGACCCCTCCCAGTCGCACCAGTCGTCCGCCGCCTTCACCCGCACCGCCGGATCCGGATCGTTGAGCAACGCGTCGTACGCCGCCACCAGATTCCCCGCCCCCTCCGGAGCACCCGCCCGGAACCGGTGCCACTCCTCGGGGAACAACCGCCCCAACCCGTGGTACAGCCAGTCGATCTCGTCGTACCGCCCCGACGTGACCGCCACCAGCACGACCTCCGTCACCCGCTGCGGGAACGACTCCGCGTAGTGCAGCCCCAACGTCGAACCCCACGACCCGCCGAACACCATCCACCGCCGCACACCCAGGTGCTCCCGCAGCAACTCGATGTCCCGCACCAGGTGCGCCGTCGTGTTCACCGACAGATCCGTGCCGTGATCGGCCGCGTGCGGCAGACTCCGACCCGACCCGCGCTGGTCGAACAACACGATCCGGTACGCCTCCGGGTCGAACTGCCGACGCATACCGGGGGAGCAGCCCGTACCCGGCCCACCGTGCAGGCACACCACCGGCTTGCCCTCCGGGTTGCCGCACACCTCCCAGTACACGAGGTTCCCGTCACCCACGTCCAGCATCCCGTGCTCGAACGGCTCGATCTCCGGGTACACCGCGCCACCCCTCCCACACCGACGACAGCCCGACGACAGCCCGAGAACAGCCGCCCGACAACAACAGCACTGTTACATTAGGGGAGTGGCAGACAACCCCACCACCGACTTCCTCGGCACCCGACTGCGCCACCTACTCGAACACACCGACGGAGCCGTCGCCCACATCTACGCCGACCTCGGCCTGCCCGACTTCCGCCCCCGCTACACACCCATCGTCCGACTCGTCGACACCCAAGGCCCCCAATCCATCCGCGACCTCGCCACCACCATCGGCATCACCCACTCCGCCATCAGCCAGACCGTCAACCAGATGCGACGCGACGGCCTCGTCGAACTGCGCCCCGGCACCGACGCCCGCCAACGCATCGTCCACCTCACCGACCACACCCGAACCCTGCTGCCCGCCCTCCACGCCGAATGGGACGCCACCAACGCCGCCGCCCGCGAACTCGACGCCGAACTCCCGTACCCCCTCAGCGAACTGGTCCGACGAGCCATCGAAGCCATGGGGGAGCGGTCCATGCACGACCGCATCCGCGCCCACCTTCACACCCCGTAACGCGCCACCAACTCCGCACCCAACCGCGCCAACTCACCCCGCACCTCCACCGACCCCACCACCTCCGCCACCGCACCCCACCCCGCCAGGTGCTGCGCGATCATCAACGCCGACGGAGCCGACACCCGCACCCGCGCACGCCCCTCCACCTCGGCCTCCACCACGCAATGCCGCCCGAACTGGCTACGCAACACCGACACCAACCGCGCCGGCACCACCACCGACGCCGACGCCGACCTCTGCCGCCCCTCCACCTCCTCCACCACCCGACCCCACGCCTCCGACAGCTCGAACCCCTCCGGCCGCACCGCCTCCTCGTCGGTCACCACCGCATCCACCACCCGGTCCACCCGGAACGTCCGCTGCCCCCGCGCCGTACCCGCGACCAGGTACCAGACGTCGTCCTTGTCGACCAGCCCCAACGGATCCACCACCCGCTCCGACCGCTCACCCGACCGCTTCGCATACCCCAACCGCACCCGACGCCGCCGCACCACCGCACCCTGCAACAACGCCACCAACCCCGACCGCCCACCACCCTCCTGCCCCCACCGCGCCGGATCGACCACCACCGCGTCCGCCGCCGCCTCCGCATCGGCCCGGAACGTCTCCGGCAACGCCCGCACCAACTTCCGCAACGCCGCCCTCGCCTCCGCCGACACCGCCGCCGCAGGACCCACCAACAGGAACAACGCCTGCGCCTCCGCCGCGGACAACCCCGACAGATCCGTCCGCGCCCGCCCCACCAACCGCCACCCACCACCACGCCCCGGCTGCGGGTACACCGGGATCCCCGCCGCCGACAACGCCTCCAGATCCCGCCGCGCCGTCGCCACCGAGACCTCCAACTCACCGGCCAACTCCGCGGCCGTCACCCGGCCACGCGCCTGCATCAACAGCAAAGTCGCCACCAGGCGATCCGCACGCATGAAAAGCAGTCTCCCCGGAAAAGTGCTCAGAAGGTGAGCACTTTCGCGGCGCAAGCTGAACCCACACAGCGCAGGAACCACCACAGCGCAGGAACCACCGAGGAGACCGACATGCTGCGAGGACTCACCACCGCCAACTACTTCGCCGACGACCTCGACGCCGCCAAGACCTGGTACACCGAAGTCCTCGGCCTGGAGCCCTACTTCGAGGTCCCCGGCGGCTACATCGAATTCCGCCTCGGCGACTACCTGCACGAGTTCGGCATCATCAACAGCGCCTACGCCACCCACGACGTCACCACCAGCCCCGCCGGCCAGATCGTCTTCTGGGCCGTCGACGACATCGAGGCCGCCTACCAACGCCTCCAGACCCTCGGCGCCAAGCCCCACGAAGGCCCCAAGGACCACGGCGGCCACGGCTACATCACCGCCAGCGTCATCGACCCGTTCGGCAACATCCTCGGCGTCATGGCCAACCCGCACTACAACGACACCCTCGCCAAGATCAAGGCCGGCACGCATTTCACGACAGGGGAGTAGCTCCCCGGAACACCGCCACGCACGGAATCGAACACCTGATCGAGCCAGTGGACCAGGCGGTCCGAACGACCCGAACGTCACGCCGGCAGCCCACACGAGCCGCCGGCCGTCACGTCGGAAGCGTCGCCTGTCGGGCGTCGCGGGGCACGGAGGCGTCGAAACCCCGACGCGCGCGGCGCAGCCTGCCAGAGGCGCGTCGGCGACCGGAGGGGAGGCCCGCAGCAGTCGGCAGGGTCCTCCCGAACGTCTTACTTAACATAATGTCGATTATCGGCGTTATGGACAGGCTGGTGGACCAGGGCATCGATACGTCACGTGACGTATCGATGCTGGTGTGCCGGGATGGCCCGACAACGTCGTCCGAGCCGTCCCGGCCCGGTGATCAACGCCCTGGCGTCGTCCCGAGGAACGTTCGGGCTCGAACCTCAGGCCGGATGCGCCGGGCCGGCCGATGCGGACGCGCATGACGAGGACGCACGGGGAACGGCGGTCGGGCGCCTGCGGGATCGTCGGGAGCGGCGACATCCCCCGGCGGAGCCTCCGGGCCGGTCGACCGCCGCCCAGCCCCGCCCGGACCTCTGTTTCATGGATAATCGCCATTATCCATCATGCGTTGAATTGGGCGGTGCTTGATCAACACGGGGATCGGCGGGTGCCGGGGATTGTCGGTGGGGTGCGGTATGAAGATCCAATGCGAGTTCTCGCCGCTCAGGAGTCGTTCTTCCTCGCCCGCCGCCCCCGGAAGGACTCCCCCCACACCACGGCGGCGTACCGGCGCGACCTGGCGGGCATCACGGCGCTGCTGGCCGAGGTGTGCTCCACTCCCCCTGCGGACCTGCTGATCGCCCACCTGACGGCCGGGAACCTGCGGGCGGCGTTCGGGGTGTTCGCCGATTCGCACGCGAAGAGCTCGGTGCTGCGGGCGTGGTCGACGTGGAACCAGTTCCTGACGTTCTGCGTGGCCGAGGACCTGGTGCCGGGCAATCCGATGGGTGCGGTGGCGCGGCCGAAGACCCCTCCCCTGGTGCCCAAGCCGCTGCGGGGTGAGGACACGCCGGAGCGGTTGTTGACGGCGGCGGCGGAGGGGGCGAGCAAGGGGCGTGATCCGTGGCCGGAGCGGGATGTGCTGGTGATCGCGTTGGGGTTGGTGGCGGGGTTGCGGTCGGCGGAGATGCGGACGTTGACGTTGGCGTCGGTGGTGGGTCGGCCGGGTGAGCGGCGGTTGCACGTGGCGGGCAAGGGCAACCGGGATCGGTCGGTGCCGATCGAGCCGGCGATGGACCGGATCATCGAGCAGTACCTGGTGTCGTGTCGGGCGCGGTTCCCGCAGGCGCGGTTCGACCGGGGTTCGGCGTTGTTGCGGGATCGGCGCGGGGAGCCGATCGGGCGGGGTGGGTTGGAGTACCTGGTGCGGTCGTGTTTCCGGTGGGCGGGGTTGCACGACCGGGTGCCGTCGGGGGCGAACCTGCACGCGTTGCGGCACACGTTCGCGACGCGGTTGGCGGAGGACGGTGCGTCGGCGTCGGAGATCATGGCGTTGTTGGGGCATGCGTCGTTGTCGACGTCGCAGAACTACATCGAGGCGACGGCTCGGGAGCGGCGGGCGGCGGTGGCGGGGAATCGGACGTATGTGTCGTTGTCGCGGTTGCCGGGTCAGCGGGAGGAGTAGGCCCCTGGGGTTGTGCTGTCGTGGGTTCGGGGTGGGGTCGGCTTGGGCTGGTCTGTCCGGGTGACTTGGGTGTGTGGTTGTTCGCACGGGTGTACGCAGGTCTTATGAGGGCGGTGTGGCGCGGTTCGGTGACGTTCGGGCTGGTGACGTTCCCGGTGCGGTTGTTCTCGGCGACGCGGGAGCACGGGTTCCGGTTCCGTCAGGTGCATCGGGCGGATGGTGGGCGGATCCGGCATCGGCGGGTGTGCGAGGTGTGTGCCGAGGAGGTGGCGCTGGTCGACGTGGTGAAGGGGTACGAGCTGGCGGACGGTCGGCTGGTGCTGTTCGAGCCGGAGGATTTCGAGGGGTTGCCGGTGGTGTCGGGGCGGACGATCGAGGTGGTGCAGTTCGCGCAGGCGGATCAGGTGGATCCGATCCTGTTGGACCGTTCGTTCTACCTGGAGCCGGAGCGGTCGGCGGTGAGGTCGTACTGCTTGTTGCGTGATGCGTTGGAGCGGGCGTGGCGGGTGGCGGTGGTGCGGGTGGCGATCCGGCGGCGGGAGTCGTTGGCGGTGGTGCGGCCGCGTGGTCGGGTGTTGGTGTTGCAGACGTTGTTGTGGCCGGATGAGGTGCGGGAGCCGGATTTCGGGTTTTTGGGCGATGCGGTGGTGGAGTCGGGGTTGCCGGAGGTCCGGGTGGCGACGTCGTTGGTGAATTCGATGACGGCGGAGTTCGATCCGGGGGTGTTCTCGGACGGGTATCGGGATGCGTTGGCGGGGTTGATCGAGGCGAAGGCGGCGGGTGCGGAGATCCCGGTGTCGCGGGCGCCGGAGGAGACCGGTGGCGGGTTGGATCTGATGACGGCGTTGCGGCGGAGTCTGGATCGGGTGCGGTCGTCCCGGTCGCCGCGGGAGGAGTAGGCCGGGTCGGTCGTCGGTTGGGCCGGTCGGGGGTGTCGTGGTGGCCGTGGGGTGGTGTCGCCACGCCTGTTTTTAGCCCGTTCGGGTGACGTACTGGTGCGGAAGTCGCGTGTGACGGGTACTCACGTGGAATGAGGTCCGTGTGGCGCGGGGCGATCTCCTTCGGGCTGGTCACGATCGGTGTCCGGTTGTACACAGCGACGGAGGAGCACGACTTCCGGTTCCATCAGGTGCACCGGGAGGACGGTGGGCGCATCCGGTACAAGCGGGTGTGCCAGGTGTGTGGTGAGGAGGTGCCGTTCGCGGACATCGCCAAGGGCTATGAGCTGGATGACGGCCGGATGGTGGTGGTGGACGCGGAGGACCTGGAGAAGCTGCCGATCAACACCGATCACGCGATCGACGTGTTGGAGTTCGTGCCGGTGGAGGAGATCGATCCGATCTACTTCCAGAAGTCGTACTACCTGGAGCCGGACAAGGCGGCGGCGCGGCCGTACGTGTTGTTGCGGACGGCGTTGGAGAAGTCGGGCCAGTTGGCGGTCGTGAAGATCACGATCCGTCAGCGGGAGACGTTGGCGATGTTGCGGGCCCGTGACGACCTGTTGGTGATGCACACGATGTTGTGGCCGGATGAGGTGCGCAAGCCGGATTTCGAGTTCCTCGACGGTGACATCGAGGTGCGGCCGCAGGAGTTGAAGATGGCGTCGTCGCTGGTGGAGAGCATGGCGGGGTCGTTCGACCCGGGTGAGTTCAGTGACGAGTACACGGTGGCGATGCAGAAGTTGATCGAGGCGAAGGCGGAGGGTGCGGAGCTGCCGGAGCAGCCGGAGGCCGAGGAGTCCGGTGAGGTGATCGACCTGATGACGGCGTTGGAGCGGAGTGTGGAGCAGGCGCGGTCGTCGCGGGGTGGGAAGAAGCCCGCGGCGAAGAAGGCTCCGGCGCGTTCGTCGTCGTCGCGGTCGCGGTCGTCGTCGGCGAAGTCGGGTGACGGTGCGGCGGGCAAGTCGGAGAAGGCGGAGAAGGCTCCGGCGAAGAAGAAGGCGAAGCCTGCCTGAGGCGGGGTCGGGGGTCCTGGTCCGGGTCGGTTGAGTCGGGGGCGTGGATGGGCGGGGATCTTTCGGAGTACCGGCGCAAGCGGGATCCGGGTCGGACGCCGGAGCCGGTTCCCGCCGATGGTGCGCTGCTCCCCCGTGGTGGTGACGACACGTTCGTGATCCAGGAGCACCACGCGTCGCGGCTGCACTGGGACGTGCGGTTGGAGCGGGGTGGGGTGTTGGTGTCGTGGGCGGTGCCGAAGGGGTTGCCGGCGGAGCCGGGGACGATCCGGTTGGCGGTGCGCACCGAGGATCACCCGTTGGAGTACGCGTCGTTCGAGGGTGTGATCCCGAAGGGCGAGTACGGCGCGGGTTCGATGTCGATCTGGGATCGGGGCCGGTACGAGACGGTGAAGTGGAGCGACCGCGAGGTGGACGTGGTGCTGCACGGGTCTCGGGTGCGGGGCGAGTTCGTGTTCTTCCGGCGGGCGGGGTCGGGGTCGGGTGACGGGAAGGACTGGATGGTGCGTCGTCGGCATGAGGCGGCGCGGCCGGACTGGGTGGCGTTGCCGGAGTCGGTGGCGCCGATGTTGGCGACGGCGTCGTCGGTGTTGCCGGAGCCCGGTGGGGAGTTCGCGTTCGAGTTCAAGTGGGACGGGGTGCGGGCGGTCGCGCGGGTGGAGGGTGGTCGGGTGCGGTTGGTGTCGCGGTCGGGCAACGACGTGACGGCGACGTATCCGGAGTTGCAGGGGTTGGGTGGGGCGTTGGGGTCGACCCAGGTGTTGTTGGACGGGGAGGTCGTGGCGTTGTCGGGTGGGCGGCCGAGTTTCGGGGCGTTGCAGCAGCGGATGCACGCGGGTGGGGCGCAGGCGCGGCGGTTGGCGGCGCGGTACCCGGTGACCTATCTGGTGTTCGACGTGTTGCACCTGGACGGGGCGTCGACGTTGGACCTGCCGTATGTGCGGCGGCGGGAGTTGTTGGAGGGGTTGGGTGTCGCGGGTGCGCATTGGGCGACGCCGAGGGCGTATCCGGGTGCGGGGCCGGAGGTGGTGGCGGCGAGTCGGGAGCAGGGGTTGGAGGGGGTGGTGGCGAAGCGGCTGGATTCCCGGTACGTGCCGGGTGTGCGGTCGCCGCACTGGGTGAAGGTGACGGAGGTGGTGGCGCAGGAGGTGGTGGTCGGCGGGTGGCGGCCGGGTGTGGGCAGGCGGGCGGGGGTGGTGGGGTCGTTGTTGTTGGGGATTCCGGACGGGGAGGGTCTGGGGTTCGTGGGGTCGGTGGGTACGGGGTTCGGTGAGGAGGAGTTGCGGGGGTTGACCGACCGGTTGCGGTCGTTGGAGGTGGGTCGGTCGCCGTTTTCGTCGGTGGTGCCGCGGGAGCGGGCGCGGGGTGCGCGGTGGGTGCGTCCGGTGTTGGTGGGTGAGGTGGTGTTCCGGGAGTGGACGGCGGATGGGCGGTTGCGGTTCCCGACGTGGCGGGGGTTGCGGCCGGACAAGTCGCCCGGGGAGGTGCGGCGTCTTGGGTGAGGGGCAGGTGGTGCGGGTCGGTGAGCGGCGGTTGAGGCTGACGAACCTAGACAAGGTGCTGTACCCGGAGGTGGGGTTCACCAAGGCGGAGGTGATCGACTACTACACGCGGATCGCGCCGGTGTTGTTGCCGCACCTGGCGGGTCGGCCGTTGACGTTGCGGCGGTTCCCGAACGGGGTGGAGGGGCAGTCGTTCTTCGAGAAGAACGTGCCGTCGCACGCGCCGGAGTGGGTGCGGACGGTGCGGGTGGGGACGCCGGGGTCGTCGCGGGGGGCGGAGTTCGCGGACTTCGTGGTGGTGGAGGACTTGGCGACGTTGGTGTGGTTGGCGAACCTGGCGGCGTTGGAGTTGCACGTGCCGCAGTGGACGGTGGGTGCGCGGGGTGCGCGGCACTCCCCTGATCTGGTGGTGTTCGACCTGGATCCGGGTGCGCCGGCGACGGTGGTGGAGTGCTGTCGGGTGGCGGAGCGGTTGCGCGGGGTGTTGGTGGCGGACGGGTTGTCGCCGGTGGTGAAGACGAGCGGGTCGAAGGGGTTGCAGGTGTACGCGGCGGTGCGGGTGTCGTCGCCGGAGGGGCCGTCGGTGTATGCGAAGGGGTTGGCGCAGCGGTTGGCGCGGGAGTCGCCGGAGGCGGTGGTGTGGCGGATGGCGAAGGCGCAGCGCACCGGGAAGGTGTTGATCGACTGGTCGCAGAACAACCCGGCGAAGACGACGGTGGCGCCGTACTCGTTGCGGGCGCGGCCGGTGCCGTCGGTGTCGACGCCGGTGACGTGGGACGAGGTGGTGGCGTGCCGGTCGCCGGAGGACCTGGTGTTCGTGGCGGACGAGGTGCGGGAGCGGGTGGGTCGGTTCGGGGATCTGTTCGCGGCGGGAAACGCGTCGCCGTTGCCGGGGTGAGGGGCTTATCCTGGTCGACTGCCTATCAGGAGGGTGGTCATGGTCCGGGAGCGTTCGGTGTCCTCGCAGGAGGCCATGTTGGCGGCGTACGTGTCGCCGCCGGCGAAGTTGAACGGCCGGGTGGACGTGGTGGCGTACGACCCGGTGTGGCCGGGGTTGTTCGAGCGGGAGGCGGCGCGGATCCGGGCGGTGCTGGGTCCGGTGGTGGTGGCGTTGGAGCACGTGGGGTCGACGTCGGTGCCGGGGTTGGCGGCCAAGCCGATCGTGGACGTGCTGCTGGTGGTGGCGGATTCGGGTGACGAGTCGACGTACGTGCCGGCGTTGGAGGCGGCGGGGTACGTGTTGCGGGTGCGGGAGCCGGAGTGGCACGAGCACCGGATGTTCAAGGGCCCGGACACGGACGTCAACCTGCACGTGCACACGGTGGGGAGTCCGGAGATCACCCGGATGTTGACGTTCCGGGACTGGTTGCGCGCCCATGAGGAGGATCGGGCGTTGTACGAGTCGGTGAAGTCGGGGTTGGCGGCGCGGGACTGGACGTACGTCCAGGACTACGCGGATGCGAAGAACGACGTGGTGGACGAGATCCTGTCGCGGGCCGCCCCGGACGGGCCGCGCCGCGACTGATCGGGTGTGGGCCCGGCGGGGGTCGGGCCGCGCCGCGACTGATCGGGTGTGGGCCCGGCGGGGGTCGCGCGATCGGTGCGGCACTCCCCCGGTTTCGGTTCGCCGGGTCGGGTGTCGTGCCGACTGTCCGGGTCCGGGCGGTCCCGGCCGGTACGGGTCTGGTGTCCCGTCGGGCCCGTGGTGTCGGGTTGCCGACACTGCGGGCGGGCGCGATCGGGCCCGCGGTGTGCCGGTGGTGGGGAACAATCCTGCCGCGTGAGGTTCGGTGTGCTCGGTCCGGTGGTGGCGCGGCGTGCGGACGGGACGGAGGTCCCGGTCGGCGGGCCGCGGCTGCGGGCGTTGCTGGCGGTGTTGTTGGTGGACGCGGGCCGGGTGGTGGGGCTGGACCGGTTGGTGGACGCCCTGTACGGGGATCGGCCGCCGGCGGGGGTGGCGAACGCGGTGCAGTCGCAGGTGTCGCGGTTGCGGTCGTTGCTGGATGTGGAGGTGGAGCGGTCCGCGGCGGGGTATCGGCTGGTGGTGGACCGGTCCGAGGTGGACGCGTTGCGGTTCGAGGACCTGGTGGCGCGGGGGTTGCCGGGCGAGGCGCTGGCGTTGTGGCGTGGTCCGGCGTTGCGGGACGTGGGTGACGCGCCGTTCGCGCAGGCGCAGGCGGCGCGGTGGGAGGAGCTGCGGCTGCGGGCGGTGGAGGATCACGACGTGGCTCCGGTGGCGCTGTTGGCCGAGTTGGTGGCGCGGTTCCCGTTGCGGGAGCGGCTGGTGGCGCGGTTGGTGCGGGTGCTGCACCGGGAGGGCCGCCGGGCGGAGGCGTTGGCGGTGTTCGAGCGGACCCGGTCGGTGCTGGTCGAGGAGTTGGGTTCGGATCCGTCGCCGGAGTTGGCGGCGGCGCACCTGGAGGTGCTGCGGGGTGAGCGGTCGCCGGCGCGGCACGTGCTGCCCGCCCAGTTGACCAGTTTCGTGGGTCGGGCGGAGGAGGTGCGGCTGGTCGGGAGGGCGTTGCTGGGGTCGCGGCTGGTGACGTTGCTGGGGCCGGGTGGGGCGGGCAAGACGCGGCTGGCGGTGGAGGTCGCGGCGTCGGACCCGGGTGATGTGTTCTTCGTGGATCTGGCGCCGTTGGGTGCGGGCGGGGATGTGCCGCAGGCGGTGTTGACCGCGTTGGGGTTGCGGGAGGACGGGCTGCGGGCGGTGTCGTCGCCGGTGCAGCGGCTGGTGGCGGCGTTGGCGGAGCGGTCGGTGCTGGTGGTGTTGGACAACTGCGAGCACGTGGTGGCGGACGCGGCGGTGTTGGCGGGTGCGTTGTTGACGGCGTGTCCGGGGTTGCGGGTGTTGGCGACGAGCCGGGAGGCGTTGGGGGTCACCGGGGAGACGGTGCGGCCGGTGCCGCCGTTGCCGGTGGACGACGTGGGGTCGGCGGCGGTGCGGTTGTTCGTCGATCGGGCGGTGGCGGTGAACCCGTCGTTCGTGCTGGACGGGGTGTCGGGGCCGGCGGTGGTGGAGATCTGCCGGGCGTTGGACGGGATGCCGTTGGCGATCGAGCTGGCGGCGGCGCGGGTGCGGTCGTTGCCGGTGGCGGAGGTGGCGGCCCGGTTGGGTGACCGGTTCCGGTTGTTGTCGCGGGGGTCGCGGGCGGCGGCGCCGCGGCACCGGACGCTGCACGCGGTGGTGGAGTGGAGCTGGGATCTGCTGGATGCCGACGAGCGGGTGTTGGCGCGCCGGTTGACGGTGTTCTCCGACGGCACGACGTTGGAGTCGGCGGCGGCGGTGTGCGGGGTGCCGGGGACCGACGAGCTGTTGCCGTCGCTGGTGGACAAGTCGTTGGTGGAGGTGTCCGGGCGGCGGTACCGGATGCTGGACACGATCCGCGCGTTCTGCGCCGAGCGGCTGGTGGAGGCCGGTGAGCTCGAGCGGGTGCGGCGGGCGCACGCGCGGTGGGCGCTGGGGGTGGCGGTGGAGGCCTCGCCGCACCTGTTGCGGGCCGGGCAGTTGGAGTGGCTGGCGCGGTTGTCGGCGGATCACGAGAACTTCAAGGCGGCGATCCGGTGGGCGGTCGGGGTTGAGCGCGGGTTGGCGTTGCGGTTGATGGCGGAGCTGGGCTGGTACTTCTGGGTGCGGGGGTTGCGCACGGAGGGGTCGCTGTTGGCCGAGGAGGTGGTGCGCGCGGTGGGGCCGGTGGCGCCGGCGGGGTTGGCCGAGGAGTACCTGGTGTGCGCGTTGTACGCGTCGTCGACCGGTGCGCGGGAGGCGGTGCCGGGTGCGCCGTCGCCGAAGCAGCAGCTGCACGACGTGTTCGCCGGTCCCGCGACGCGGCCGTTCCTGACGATGCTGTGGGGCATGGCCTACGGGGTGCCGGATGTGGAGACGCCGACGTTGGACGGGTTGCGCGGCAGCCTGATCGGGCCGGACGACTGGTCGCAGGCGTTGGCGCGGTTGGGGTTGGGCATGCAGTTCCAGTACGCGGGCCGGCTGGCCGAGGCGCGGGTGTCGCACCTGGAGGCGTTGGGCCGGTTCCGGGTGTTGGGCGAGCGGTGGGGCATGTCGGTGGTGTCGGCGCAGTTGGCGGAGTTGGCGCGGGCCGACGGGGACCTGGGTGCGGCGGTGCGGTACCTGGACGAGGCGCTGGTGCTGTCGGAGGCGTTCGGGGTGACCGAGCACACGGCGGGCATGTTGACCCAGCGGGCGGAGTGGGCGCGGCACCGGGGCGAGTTCGACTCGGCGTGGGCGGACCTGGAGCGGGCGGCGGCCTCGGCGCGGTCGCAGGGTGCGGTGGGGACGTTGGCGGAGGTGCGGCTGGGCATGGCGGAGGTGTGCCGGTCGCGGGGTGACCTGGCGGGTGCGCGGCACTGGTGCGAGCAGGCGCTGCGGGTGTGTCCGTCGGGGTGGTTCGGGCCGGCGGAGGTGCGGGCGTCGATCCACGTCGCGGTGGGGCGCACGGCGTTGGCCGAGGGTGATCCGGTGGCGGCGAGGGAGGCGTTGGGGTTGGCGCTGGAGTCGGCCGCGGAGTGGGGCAACCAGATGGTCGTGGCGCGGGTGGCCGACGCGCGGGCGGCGTTGGCGTTGGCGTCGGGTGACGCGCGGGGCGCGGCGTTGCTGCTGGGGGCGGCGCACGGGCTGCGCGGCACGGTGGCGGTGGTCGACCCGGATGTGCTGGGCACGGAGCGGGCGGCGCGGGCCGTGCTGGGCGACGCGGTGTTCCGGGCGCGGGCGGCGGAGGGTGCCGGGTTGGGGCGTGACGGGGTGTTGTCAGCGCTTCGTGCGTGACCGGTGCGCGGTGTGGTCTTGGCTGCCGCGCATGGACAGGGATTTCCGCAAGTGGGGCACGCTGGTGTTGGCGTGTCTGGCGATGCTGTTGTTGGCGATCGACCTGACGGTGCTGCACCTGGCGGTCCCGGCGCTGGTCGCCGATCTGGATCCGTCGGCGTCGCAGGTGTTGTGGATCGCCGACGTCTACGGTTTCGCGTTGGCGGGGCTGCTGGTGACGATGGGCAACGCCGGTGACCGGTGGGGCCGCAAGCGGCTGCTGCTGGTGGGCGCGGCGGCGTTCGGGGTGGCGTCGGTGGCCACCGCCTACGCGCCGACCCCGGAGTCGCTGATCGCGGCGCGGGCGCTGCTGGGGGTGGCGGGGGCGACGATCATGCCGTCGACGCTGTCGATCATCCGCAACGTGTTCACCGATCCGCGGGAGCGCAGCGCGGCGGTCGGGTTGTGGAGCGGGGTGGGTGCGGCGGGGTTCGCGTTCGGGCCGATCGTGGGCGGGCTGCTGCTGGACCGCTTCTGGTGGGGTTCGGTGTTCCTGGTCAACGTGCCGGTGGTGGCGCTGCTGATCGGGGTGGGCGCGGTGGTGCTGCCGGAGTCGCGCAACCCGCGTCCGGGGCGGGTGGACCCGCTGTCGGTGCTGCTGTCGGTGGTGGGTGTGGTGGCGGTGGTCTACGCGGTCAAGGTGGCCGCGCACGACGGTGTCGGGCAGGTCGACGTGGCGGTCGCGGCCGTGGCGGGCGTGGTGGCGCTGGTGGTGTTCGCGCGCCGCCAGTCGGGGTTGGCCGAGCCGTTGATCGACGTGCGGCTGTTCCGGCTGCGGGCGTTCTCGGCGTCGATCGGGGCGACGCTGGTGGCGATGTTCGCGAGCCTGTCGTTGTCGCTGCTGCTGGCCCAGTACCTGCAACTGGTGCTGGGGTGGTCGCCGTTGCAGGCGGGTTTGGGTGGTCTGCCGGGCGGGTTGTGCGCGGCGGTGGGCGGGGTGCTGGCCGGGTCGCTGGTGCGGCGGTGGGGGCGGGCCGCGGTGGTGGCGCTCGGGTTGGGGTTGACGGCGGTGGGGTTCGCGTTGTTCGCGGCGGTGCTGGCGGTCGACGCGTCGTTCTGGTCGATGCTGCCGGCGATGGTCGTCTACGGGGTCGGGGTGGGGTTCGCGTTCGCGGTCACCAACGACACGGTGCTGGCGTCGGTGCCGCGGGAACGGGCGGGTGCGGCGGCGTCGATCTCGGAGACCGCGACCGAGGTGGGCGGCGCGTTGGGCATCGCCGTGCTGGGCAGTGTGCTGGGAGCGGTGTACCGGGACGACGTGGTGCTGCCCGCCGGGGTGGACGCGGCGGCGGCCGATTCGCTGGGGGCGACGCTGCACGTGGCGGCGTCGCTGCCGGGCGAGGTGGCCGCTCCGCTGGTGGTGGCGGCCCGGCAGGCGTTCGTGGACGGCGCGGCGACCAGCCTGTGGGTGTGCGCCGGTCTGCTGGTGGTGTTGGCGGCGGTCGCGGGCCGGGCCCTGCGTTCGGTGCCGAAGGTCATCGACGAGCCCACCGACGAACCCACCGACGAACCCAGCCCCGTGCACCCCTGATCCGCGGCACCCGGGCGGGTGATCACATTCCGTTGAACGGTCACAACGGGTCGTTCCGGAAAGCGACATGATGATTCGAGACGTCCATCCGGTTGCGCGAATCGGAATTTCGTGGCCTGCTTCGGGGGTCGGTAGCGTCGAATTTCATGGAGTGGAGTTTCCGGACAGCCGGAGAGTTGACGGCCGCATTGCGTGCCGGTGAAGTGACCTCGGCGGAACTGACCGACGAGGCGATTGCCCGTATCGAACGCGACGACAAGGCGGTCAACGCGATCTGTGTGCCGGACTTCGACCGGGCGCGGGCCGCCGCGCGCGGTGCCGACCGGGCGCGGGCCCGCGGGGAGGTCCGGCCGCTGCTCGGTATCCCGGTGACGGTCAAGGAGTCCTACGACATGGCCGGGCTGCCCACGACCTGGGGCATGCCGCAATACCGGGATCATGTGCCGGCCGAGGACGCGGTACAGGTGTCGCGGCTCAAGGCCGCGGGCGCGGTTGTGCTGGGTAAGACCAATGTGCCTTTGGGGTTGCAGGACATCCAGAGTTTCAACGAGATCTACGGCACCACGAACAATCCGTGGGATCACGGTCGCACGTCGGGCGGGTCCTCCGGCGGGTCGGCGGCGGCCCTGGCATCCGGATTCGGCGCGTTGTCCATCGGCTCGGACCTCGCCGGTTCGCTGCGCACCCCCGCGCATTTCTGCGGTGTGTATGCGCACAAGCCGACACTCGGACTGGCGGCGACCCGCGGCATGGTCGCGCCGCCGGCGGCGCCGTTGCCGGTCGACCTGGACCTCGCCGTCGTGGGTCCGATGGCGCGCACCGCCCGCGACCTCACGCTCCTGCTCGACGTCATGGCCGGCCCGGACCCGTTGACCCACGGCAAGGCCTACGACCTGAGGCTGCCGCCCGCGCGCCACGAGCGGCTCGGCGACTTCCGGGTCCTGGTCGTCGACGGGCATCCGCTCGTCCCGACCGGGTCCGCCGTGCGGGCGGGCGTGGACCGGGTGGCCGACGCGCTGGTCGACGGCGGCGCCCGCGTCGAACGGCACAGCCGGCTGCTGCCCGACCTGGCCGAGGCCGCGACGCTCTACATGCAGTTGCTGATCTCGGGCTCCGTCGCGCGTTTCCCGATCGGATCGGACGAGCAGCTGCGGGCCCGCGTCGCCGCACTGCGCGCGGACGACGAGAGCCTCGACGCGGCGAGGCTGCGCGCCATGGTGTTCAGCCACCACGACTGGATGGAGGCCGCCGGCCGTCGCGAGCTGCACCGCCACGGCTGGCGGCAGCTGTTCGCCGAGTTCGACGCCGTGGTGTGCCCTGTCACGCCGACTCCCGCGTTCCCGCACGACCACGAACCCGATCCGATGCGGCGCCGGATCGACATCGACGGCGTCGGGCACCCGTACTTCGACCAACTGGTCTGGGCCGGTCTGGCCACCATGCCCGGCCTGCCCGCCACCGCCGTACCGGCCGGCAGGTCCCCCGAGGGCCTGCCGGTCGGAGTGCAGCTCATCGGCCCGATGTTCGAGGACCGCACCCCGCTGCGGCTGGCCGAGCTGCTCGAACGGGAGATCGGCGGCTTCCGGGCGCCGCCGGGGTAGGGCGCACTGCCGGGTGCCCGTCCGGCGGCCGACCCCGTCGTGGGAATCGGTCGTCGGGCCGGTGCCCGGCGGGGCGGGGGCGGGATCGGTGCCCGGCGGGATCGGGCGGGGCGGGTTCAGGGTGCGGCGGGCGGGGTGTACCAGGCGCCGCCCCAGCCGGGCGGGTCCTGCAGCACCGCGAACTCCGCGCCCGCCGGGTCGGCGAGGGAGGCGACCAGCCCGGTGGGGACCTCGGTGGGCGGCACGACCACCCGCCCGCCGAGGTCCGCGGCCAGCCCGGCGGTCCCGGCGGTGTCGGGCACGGCGAAGTAGCACAGCCAGCGCTGCCGCTCCCCCACCAGCCGCCCCGCCACGGCCCGGTGTTCGCGCGGCGTGTCGTAGACGGTGAACGGCTCGTCCGGGCTGCGGGTGCGCCAGCCCAGCTCACCGGCCCAGTACGGGTCGTCGGCGGTGCCCATGAACTCCACCCAGCACGGTTCCCCGGCACGCGGTTCGGGCGCCCACGGGCCGTGCAGCACCCGCCCCTGGTCCACCGCGGCGCCCTGCCGCAGTTCACGCGGGCCGGGGCCGGCGAACACGACCCGGAACCCGTCCCCGCCGGGCCGCACCCGCAGGGCGAGGCGGTCGCCGACCCAGCCGGTGAACGTGCCGTCGGTCTCGGCGATCACCACCCAGCCGAACAGGTGGGCGTAGAAGTCGGCGATCGGTTCGGGATCGGCGGTGCTCAGCTCGATGCGGCGCACACCGCGCGCGGGGCTGGCGGAAGGACCGGACACGGGGCGAATTCCCATCGGCGGGTACAGCGGCGGGCGGAGATCAGGAACGCGCCCCATCCTCCGCACCGGCCAAGGGTGTCGACAATGCTCCGTTCGGACCTACCGGTTCGGCCGTCAGGATCCGCCCCAGCGGCACCGGCCGGCCCAGGTGGAAGCCCTGCCCCACCCGGACGCCCAGCCGCGTCAGGGTTTCCACCTGCGCGGGCCGCTCCACCCACTCGGCGACCGCGGACAGCCCCAGGCCGCGGGCGATCTCCACGATCCCGGCCACCAGCACCGCGTCGGTGGAGCGCTCGTCGATACCGCGCACGAACTCGCCGTCGATCTTGATACCGGTGATCGGCAGGTGCTTGAGGTGCACGAAGGACCCGAAGCCGGAACCGAAGTCGTCCAGGGTGATGCGGCAGCCGAAGGCCCGCAGCTGCAACGCCAACGCCCGCGCCGCGTCCAGGTTCGTCACCGCCGCGGTCTCGGTGATCTCCAGGCCCAGCCGGCCCGGGGCGACACCGGCGGTGGCCAGCCGGTCCAGCACGAACCCGCCGAAGTCCTCGTCCTCCAGGGTGCGGCCGGAGACGTTGACGTTGAACCGCAGGTCCAGGTCCGGGTGCCGCACGAGGGTGTCGATCGCGGTGGACAGCACCCACCGGTCGATGTCGAGCACCAGGTTGGAACGCTCGGCCTCGGGCAGGAAGTCCGCCGGCCCCAGGTAGGGCTCCTGCCCGTCCTCCAGGCGCAGCAGCAGCTCGTGCCCCAGCGTGCGACCCGACAGCAGCTGCACCATCGGCATGGCGTGCAGCGCCAGCCCGCCGCCGTCCAACGCCGCCCGCAGCCGGTCCATCACCGACACCCGCTTCGCGGTGTCCGCGTAGTGGCCCGGCTCGTACACGGTGACCCGGTTGCGGCCCGCCGCCTTCGACGCGTACAGCGCCAGGTCGGCGTTGGCCAGCACCAGCTCCCACGTGTCACCCGCGCCGAACTCCGCCACCCCGGTGCTCACCGTGACGTGCGCGGACGCCGCGACCAGCGGCAGCGCCGCCACCGCGTCCCGCAGGCCGTCCGCGACCCGCACCGCCTCCGCCGACGTGCAGCCCGGCAGCACCACCGCGAACTCGTCGCCGCCCAGCCGGCCGATCAGCTGCGACCCCGACAGCCGCGACCGCAGCGTCCCGGCGACGGTCTTCATCAGCCGGTCGCCCACGGCGTGCCCGCGCAGGTCGTTGACGTCCTTGAAGTTGTCCAGGTCCAGCAGCAGCAACGACCCCGACGACCCCGACCCCAGCCGCCGCTCCAGCTCGCGGGTCACCGCCCGCCGGTTGGCCAACCCGGTCAACGGGTCCTGCTCGGACAGCGCCAGCAGCTCGTCGTGCACCCGGCGCGCCCGGGTGATGTCGTGCGCGGTGCCCAGCACCCGCAGCGGCGTGCCGTCCTCCGCGCTGACGATCTCCCCGAAGCACTCGAACCACCGCTCGGTGCGCCGGTCGGCCAGCACCATGCGGTGGGTGTAGGAGAACCCCGCGCCCGACCGCATCGCCTCCTCCAGGGTCGCCTGGATCATCGGCAGGTCGTCGGGGTGCACCAGCCCGGCGTAGCCGTCGAAGTCCAGCCGCGTGCCCGGCGGGAACCCGAACATCTCCAGCAGCGCGTCCGACCACACCACCCGGTCCTCGGCGATGTGCCACTCCCAGGTGCCCATCCGGCCCATCATCTGCGCGCGGCGCAACGCGTCCGCCTCGTGCGTGGCCTCCAGCTCCCGGTCCCGCCACGCCGTCACGTCCGCCACCCGGTACAGCAGCTCCCCGTCACAGCCCAACGGCTGGCAGGTCACCTCCAGCCACCGGTGACCCCGGCGGTGGGCGCTGGGCATCAGCAACGCCAGGCTCGACCGCGGCCGGTCGGGCACCCCGGGCAGCAACGCGGGCAGCGACCGGCCCGCGACGCGGTCCGCCGCCACACCCACGATCTCCGCCAGCGCCGGGTTCACCCAGCGCAGCGTCCCGTGCCCGTCCGTCACACCGAAACCGACATCGGCCCGGTCGAGCACCTCCCGGTGCAACGCGCCGTCGCCGTCCACGCGCCCTCCTCGCCACCCCGCGCGCAATGATGGTGGAGTCCCCGCACGGGGGGCAAGCCGACGCCCACCCCCGCACGGGCGATCCCCGGGCCCTCCGCCGCCCGCCCCGCCGACCGCACCCGCCACGACCCGCACCGACTCCGGCGACCACCCCCACGGCACACCCGCGGCACGACCGTGACACGCCCCGCGCGACACGCCCCGGACGCGCCGCGACGGTGACACCGTGCCGCAGAACCGCGGACTGGGTGCCCGGAAGCGCCGCGCGGATCAGCGCAGCCGCTCCAGCCCGCGCGCGGTGTCCACCAGCTCCTCGGCCAACCGGCGCAGCTCCGCCCGGTCCGCCCCGTCCGCGGCCGCCGTCGCCACGTCCTCCGCGGCACACCGCAACTGGAACAACCGGTCCTGCAGATCGGCCAACTCCCCCGCCGACAACACCACCGCGTCCTCGGGCAACCCGCCGCGCTGCACCGCCGCCCGCCGCTCGTAGGCCCGCTGCCGGCACGGCTGCGCGCAATACCGGCGGGGACGCCCGATCCGGCCGCTGTCGGGCAGCCGACGGCCACACCAGGCACAATGCCTGGCCTCCTCCCGGCGCGACGCGACGGCCTCGGTCACCAGCTCCATGGCGGGCGACGGTATCCCGCTACCCACCGGTCACCCCAACGCCACGCCGCCAAGGCAGACTCCACGCCGTGACCGCGAACCACCCGTACCTGTCCGGCCCGCACCCCAGGGCGTTCGCCCACCGCGGCTGGCACCTCGACGACCTGGCGGGCATGGAGAACTCGCTCGCCTCGTTCCGCCGCGCCGCCCGGGAAGGTTTCCGCTACCTGGAGACCGACGTCCACGCCACCTCCGACGGCGTCGTCGTCGTGCACCACGACGACACCCTCGACCGCACCACCGACGGCACCGGCCCCGTCGCCGGCCAACCGTGGTCGGCCGTGCGCAACGCCAACGTCGGCGGCCGCGAACCCATCGCCCGGCTGGCCGACCTGCTGGAGGAACTGCCCGACGCGCTGCTCAACGTCGACGTCAAGGCCGACCACGCGGTCACCCCCGTGATCGACCTGCTCAAAGCCGCCGGCGCGCTGCACCGGGTGTGCCTGGCGTCGTTCTCCGACAGACGCCTCGCCCGACTGCGGCAACTCGGCGGACCGGACCTGATGACCTCGATGGGCCCCCGCTCGGCCGCCGCGCTGTGGGCGGCCGGCCGGATCCCGCTGCCCGGCCTGCCGATCGCCGGGCGCATCGCCCAGGTACCCGCCACCCAGGGCCGCCTGGTCGTGGTCGACGACCGGTTCGTGCGCGCCGCCCACCGACGGGGCCTGGAAGTCCACGTGTGGACCGTCGACGACGCGCACCGGATGCGGACCCTGCTCGACCTGGGAGTCGACGGCCTGGTCAGCGACCGGCCCGACGTCCTGCGTGACGTGCTGCGAAACCGCGAGGCATGGGCGGGCGGCTGAACGGCAACAGGTTGGCGGTGATCACCACGCACCCCCGGACGGGGAAGTACAGTCCGCCTCCATGAGCGTGGCCGACAGCCCAGCACCCGCGATCGACCGCAAGCGGGAACAACGCGGATGGACCTGGTACGACTGGGCGAACCAGGTGTTCCCCACCTCCGTGGTCACGGTGTTCCTCTCCGGCTACCTCACCGCCGTGGCCAAGGAAGCCGCCCGCGAGGACACCACCCGCAACGGACCCGACGCGTGCGCCACCAGCTCGCTGCAGCAGTGCGACATCTCGCTGCTGGGCGCCCACTTCCCCGCCGGATCGCTGTGGGGCTACCTGCTGTCCATCGCCACCCTCGTCCAGGTCGTCGTGCTGCCCGTCATGGGCGCCATCGCCGACCGCACCCAGAACAAACGACGCATGCTCGGCGGCCTGGCCTTCGGCGGCGCCACCGCCACCATCGCCCTGGCGTTCGTCGGCGGCTCCAACTGGCACCTCGGCGTCGTCCTGTTCATCCTCGGCAACATCTGCTACGGCGCGTCGGTCGTCGTCTACTACGCCTTCCTGCCCGAGATCGCCACCCCCGACGAACGCGACGCGGTGTCCTCACGCGGCTGGGCGTTCGGCTACCTCGGCGGCGGCCTCGCCCTCGCCGTGCAACTGGGCCTGTTCATCGGCCACGACGCCATCGGCCTGAGCGAAGGCGCCGCCGTGCGCGTCGGCTTCGTCATGTCCGGCCTGTGGTGGGCGGGCTTCACCCTCATCCCCCTCGCCCGCCTCAAACGCCACCGGGAACCGCGCGGCGGCGAATCCGGCGTGTCGGTGATCACCGACGGGTTCCGCGAACTGCGCCAGACCATGCGGCAGGCCAAGACGTTCCCGCTCACCCTCGCGTTCCTGGGCACCTACCTCATCTACACCGACGGCATCGCCACCGTCGCCAACGTCTCCGCCCAGTACGGCCGCGACGAACTCGGACTCGACGAGACCGTCCTCATCGCCACCATCCTCATCGTCCAGTTCGTCGCCTTCGCCGGCGCCGTCCTGCACGGCTGGGTCGCCAAGCACTGGGGCGCCAAGCGCACCATCATGGTCAGCCTCATCGTGTGGATCTTCGTCATCGGCGCGGCGTTCTTCGTCCAAGCCGGACAGCAGCTCCAGTTCTACGGCCTCGCCGTCGGCATCGGCATCGTGCTGGGCGGCACCAACGCCCTGTCCCGGTCGCTGTTCTCCCAGATGATCCCGCCCGGCCGGGAAGCGCAGTACTTCTCCCTCTACGAGGTCGGCGAACGCTCCACCTCCTGGCTGGGCCCGCTGGTGTTCGCCGGCGTCGGCCAGGCCACCGGCTCGTTCCGGCTGGCGATCATCTCGCTGGTGGTGTTCTTCGTCATCGGGTTCGTGCTGATGATCTTCGTGCCGATCCGCAAGGCCATCACCGCCTCCAGAAACCCGGTGCCCGCCAAGGTCTGACACCGGGGCCCGGCACCGGGGCCCGACACCGAGAGGTGCGACACCGAGGCCCGTCGCGGGCCGGACGGACGAAAGGCGAGGAAAAGACGGGCAAGGGCCACACCGGCCGGCGCACAGCCGCAACGCGCGCCCACCGGCGACCCCACCCCACGACCACCTCAGCCGGCCGACACCGGCGTCCCGGCACGAACACCCGCCCACGGCCGGAACACCACCACCACAGCCGCGGCCACCAACCACGCCCCGCCGAACCCCGCCATCGACAACGGCACCAGAAAACCCCACACCGCACCCACCACGGCACCGACCACCGCCGCCACCGACCACCGCACCCGCGCGACCGGGGGAGCCTCACGGTGGAACCCCAGCAACACCGCCACCGCCGTCACCCACAGCGGCACCTGCACCACCAACACCCAGCCCACCGGCCCCGCCGACAACGCCGCCCGCAACGCCACCACCACCCCGCACAACGCCGCCACCGCCACGGCGACCCGCGCCATCACCCGACGCCCGGCCACCAGCCCCACGAACGCCGCCACCACCAACGCGTCGAACCACCCCGTCCACACCCCGCCGAACCGCACCACCGCCGCCGCGCCCTGCGCCGCCGACACCACATGCCCCAGCAGACCGGCCGACGCCACCAGCCGCACCACGTCCCCGGCCCGGCTCCGGGCCCGCAACCGGACCCGCACCGCCAACCCCAGCGTCGCCCACGCCTCACCCCACCCCGGCCACCCGTACTCGGCATCCAGGTCACCGTCACGGCCCGCCAGGAAGATCCCCACCATCTCCTCCTCCCGCTCCGCCCGGTACCAGACCGGCAGCACCCGCAACAGCGCCCGGTAACGGCGTTCCAGGTTCGAGCTCACCGCGCCTCCCTCGCCCGCAACACCGACGACGCCGCCCGCACGTTCGCCGACAACCGCGCCACCTCCGCCGACAACGCCCGCACCCCGGCATCGGTCAACCGGTAGTACCGGCGCAACCGCCCCTGGTGCACCTCCTCCCGGTCCCGCTCCGTCAACCCCTCGGCCACCAACCGGTCCAGCACGCCGTACAGCGTGCCCACCCGCAGCACCACCCGGCCCTCGGACAACGACTCCACCGACTGCACCACCGCGTACCCGTGCAACGGCTCCTCGGCCAGCGCCGTCAGCACCAGGAACGCCTGCTCCGACATACCTCTCACACCGCAGGTTATATCGCAAAGCGTAATATGGCGTCCAGCGAGCGATCGACGGACGAGGCCTCACCGACTCCGCCGTGACACGCACCGCCTCCGGCCGCACGCGAGGCGACGACCGGAGGCGGATCGGACGAAGGCGTCGGCGATGGTCAGATCCAGATGGCGTTGGCGCCGCCCACCGACCACTTCACGGCCCACAACTCGTTGAGCCCGTCCGGGGCACTCATCAGGTAGCGGCCCGTGTGCAGGTTCACGAACTCGATGCCCAACGTGTTCTTGCGGACCTTCCAACTCTGGTAGGCCGACCGGTTGCAGGGGAAGCTGCGCAGACCCTCGTGACTGTGGTCGACGCACCTTCCGGTCGCCACGTTGCGCAGCTCGCGCGTCCCGTTCGGCCACACCTGGACCTGCCACTTCTGATAGTTCAGGCCGTTGCACGGGAACACCCGCAGGCCCACGTGGCTGTCGTCCATGCACTTGCCGGTCCCGTAGCTCTTGAAGGTCTGGACCGCCTGCGGCGCGATCGCGGAGTCCCCCTCCTCCGCCCCGGCGACCCCGGGGGCGGCCGACACCAGCACGGCGAAAACCGCCGCCGACACCATCGAGCACAGTCTCCTCATGTCACTCCAATCCCATCGGACCGTCGACCGGCCGCGCCCCTCTGGCGGCCGGTCATGGGACCGCCGGGTCGGCGGCACCCCCTCGGTGACAGCGACGGTCGCCCACCGCGCTGACCGCACGTTGAGCCGCGGCTGATCGCCCGAGGCAGGCCGTCGGTTCTGTGCGCTTTTGTTTTGCGCGCCGGAAGCCGAGCTGCTTTGTCGGGTGTCTTTTTGGTCAGCACTGAAGTTATTCACTCGATTGGGTGACGAGTGGTACTTCGTGTCGCGCGCCGTCGCACGCCCAGGGGCCCCGACGCCGCATTAAGGTGGCCCGCCGTGGAGCCGACGAACCCCCAGACCGACCCGACCGACGCCCTGTCCTCCGTGCCCGCCGCCGGCGCACGACGGGGCGTCGCCCCCACCGGCAGGCTCCGGTTCTTCTTCGGCCCCATGGACTGCGGCAAGTCCACCCTCGCCCTGCAGATCGACCACAACCAGGCCCGCCAGGGCCGCAGCGGCCTCCTGCTGGTCCGCCACGACCGCTCCGGCACCCCCACCATCTCCAGCCGCATGGGCTTGGCCCGCCGCGCCGTCGAAGTCCACGAGGACATGAACCTGTGCGGACTCGTCCGCGAACACTGGGCCCGGGGCACCCGCGTCGACTACCTCATCGTCGACGAGGCCCAGTTCCTCTCCCCCGCCCAGGTCGACCAACTCGCCGAACTCGCCGACGACGCCCAGCTCGACGTCTACTGCTTCGGCCTGGCCACCGACTTCCGCAGCACCATGTTCCCCGGCTCCCGCCGCCTGTTCGAACTCGCCGACGAACTCAACGCCATCCAGGTCGACGTCCTGTGCTGGTGCGGCCACCCCGGACGCTTCAACGCCCGCGTCCACGACGGCGACGTCGTCCGCGCCGGCGACACGGTCCTGGTCGCCGACACCGCCCACACCCCCGACGAGGTCCGCTACCAGGTCCTGTGCCGCAAGCACTACCGCACCGGCGACCTCGGCCCCGACACCGTCCAGGGACGCCAGCTCAGCCTCACCGAGTAGGGGCACGGCCGGACCACGCCCGGAACCTGCGACGGTGGCCATAACCCCCGACCACCCCCGGTCGGCTCGCTACCCTGGCCCGATGGCCGGGACGAGCGACCCAACCGACACGCCGGCGCCCCGCGTGCTGGCCCGCGCCGCCCGCGAGAACCTCGGCGGGTTCGAGCGGCGGGTGCGCCGCCGCCCCGGCCTCGGCGGGGCACTGGCGTGCCTGGTGATCCTCGTCGTCGTCATGAACTTCGTGGTCAACGGGCCGGAGAACGTCTGGGGTCGCGGCGTTGTGGTGGTCGGCCTGCTGATCGTCATCACCTGGGGCTATGTCTGGTTCCAGCGCGTGCGCGGTGGGCTCTACCTGTTCTCCGAGGGTTTCGTCGACGCCGCCGGCAGGCGCGTGGTCGCCGTGGCGTGGTCGGAGATCCGGTCGATCGAGGGCCAGAACACGCAGTTCGCCATCGGTTCGCTCCCGGCGGGCAACGCCTTCGCCTACGAGGTGGCGTTCACGGCGCGGGAGACCGGCCAGGAAGCTGCGTGGAGGTTCAACACCACGTACGACGACGTACGTGGGCTGGCCGGACTGATCTCCCGGCGCTCCGGTGTCCCGGTGTCCGGCCTCACCGACCCGTACCGGCTGTGAAGTGGCGGCGGGCAGGCCGTACCCGGGGTGATCGTGGATCAGGGGTCCGGCGTGATCCCGGTGACGAAGGCGGTGAGCTGCCACAGCTCGCGCGCGAGCTCGGGGTTTCGTGCGGTCGCGGTGCGACGGGCGGGACCGGCCGGGCCACGGATCTCGAAGGGACCGGTCGGTCCGAGGTAGTCACCACCGCGGACCGGACCGGTGGCGGCGAGCAGCTGCGGTTGGATGCCCGCGGCCACCGGCTGGGAGAGGTACCGGTCGGGTAGCACGAGCATTCGGGCGCCCCGGGTGTTACTGCGGGCGAGGGCGTTGTTGAGCAGCTCCGAGGCCGTCAGTCCCGGATGGGCGGCGATCGAGAGCACCGAGTCCCCGGTGCCCCGCAGTCGCCGGTCGAGTTCGGCGGCGAACAGCAGGTTCGCGAGCTTGGAGGCTCCGTAGGCGCGTGTCGGTGAGTAGCGGCGGCGTTCCCAGTGCAGGTCGGTGAGGTCCAGGCCGCCGGTGCGGTGCCCGAGGCTCGACGTCGTGACCACCCGCGCGGGCCGTTCCGGCAGCCCGGCCGTGCGCAGCGCCGGCATGAGCAGCCAGGTCAGTGCGGCCGGGCCGAGGTGGTTGGTGCCGATCTGCAGTTCGAACCCGTCCCGGGTCCGCTCGTGCGGTCCCAGTGACACGGCGGCGTTGTTGACCAGCACGTCGACCCGGTCGCCGGTGCGTTCCCGGATGTCCGTGGCGGCGGTGTGCACCGAGGCGAGGTCGGCCAGGTCGAGCAGCACGAGTTCGGCCGAGCCCGGCCCGTCGATGCCCGCCCGCACCTGCTCGACGGCCGCCGCTCCACGCTCGGCGTCGCGAGCGGTCATCAGGACCCGGGCGCCGGCCCTCGCCAGCACGGCGGCGAGGGCCCGGCCGAGGCCGGAGGTGGTCCCGGTGACGACGACGGTGCGGTCGGCGAGGTCGGGAACGGCTTGGGATGTCGGTGCCATGGCCAGGTGCCTCCGGTTCGAGGGTTTCGTCAGGGCGTTTAGAGCGTCGCCCGCCCCGGTCTCATGTGACGCTGTCATATGACCGATGGTCCCATTTCAGATGACATTGTCAAGTAAGGTGGTGGCGTGACACGAGCGGAGACCGCAGCGACCACGCGACGAGCGCTCATCCGTGCCGCGTCCGAGCTGCTCGACGAAGGCGGCCCGGACGCGGTCACCCTGCGCGCGGTGGGCGCGCGGGCCGGGGTCTCCCGCGGCGCGCCCTACGGCCACTTCGAGAACAAGGACCACCTCCTGACCCAGCTCGCCGTCAACGCGTGGAACTCACTGGCCGAGGAGGCGGCGCGGCTTCGCGCGAACCTCGAGATCCCCGTGCGAGCGCGGCTCGAAGGAGGTCTACTGGCGCTCATCGCGGTCGCCCGCCGGCAGCCGCACCTGTTCGCGCTGATGTTCAGCACTCCGGCGAACACGCCGGTCGCCGTCGAGGCCGCGGACCGCGTCGCGAGCGAGTTCTTGGCGCTCGTCGCGGATGTGGTCGGCGAGGCCGACGCCCCCCGCTACGGCGCCCTGCTGATGTCCAGTGCCTACGGCATCGCCGGGATGGAACTCGGCGGCCACCTGACCAAGGAGACGTGGCACGTCAGCGTCGAGCAACTCGTGCACATGCTGGTCGACCACACCCCGCCCGGTCCCGGCGAGCCCGGCCGAGCCGGCTGACTGGTCGCAGCTCCGGAAGCCCCGGGCCTCCCCCGTCGGAACACCGCCCCGCGGCCCGCGGACGCGGCACGCCACACTGTCCCCCGTGACAGGGAAGATCAGCGCGGGGATCCTGCTGTACCGACACACCAACGACGGCCTGGAAGTGCTCATCGGCCACATGGGCGGCCCGTTCTGGGCCCGCAAGGACGCCGGGGCCTGGTCCGTCCCCAAGGGCGAACCCGACGCCGACGAACCGCTGGAGGCCACCGCCCGCCGGGAGTTCACCGAGGAACTCGGCCTGCCCGTCCCCCACGGCGAGCTGACGCCCCTGGGCGAGGTGCGGCAGTCCGGCGGCAAGACCGTCCACGTCTGGGCGCTGCAAGGCGACCTGGACCCCGCGCAGGTCGTCCCCGGCACGTTCGAGCTGGAGTGGCCCAAAGGCTCCGGCAACCTCCGCCGGTACCCCGAAGTCGACCGGGTCGCCTGGTTCTCCCTCGCCGAGGCGTCTTCGAAGCTCGTCACGGCGCAGCGTGTGTTCCTGGACCGACTCGCCGGGATTGATCTTTAAGTCCACACTGAAATCATTATGGAAATAAAGTACCGGGCCCGACGTTTGGGTGCGGGCCGGACGGGTGACCCCATCCGATGGTCACCACGCAGCACGATCAGTCGGACACTCAGCGTGGCGACTGTGCTGTACGCCACCTAAATAACTTTGCGTGACCACAAGGATGATGACTGTCACTACTGTCGCGTTAAGCCCGCCGTCACATCGCCCTACGTGTTCGGTCTAAGCTGTCGCAGCCGCACACTTTCTGCCGGTACTGCTCCATCCGTGTGATGAAGTAGCCCGACAGCTTGATAACGCGTCACGATCCAGCCGCGATTGCATCCCTTAGGAGGAAGCCTTCGTTGACGGGTGAAAGACGTCACTGTGGGCGACCATGACCGCTAAGCCGGGAACGAACGGAGCAGTCCGATCGTTGCACTCGGTGAGCAAAAAGCCTGGGCCCCGGCCCTGAGCCGAGCGAAAGGACACCGCCATGGCCGACCGCGTTCTACGGGGTAGCCGGCTCGGAGCAGTCAGCTACGAGACCGACCGCAATCACGACCTCGCCCCGCGCCGGTCGGTGCGGTACGCCTGCCCCAAGGGCCACGACTTCGAGGTCCCGTTCTCCGACGACGCCGAGATCCCGCACACCTGGGAGTGTCGACTCCACGGGCAGGAATCGAAGATCATCGACGGCGCGGAGCCGGAGGCGAAGAAGGTCAAGCCGCCGCGCACGCACTGGGACATGCTCCTGGAGCGGCGCACCATCCCGGAGCTGGAAGAGCTCCTGGACGAGCGGCTGGAGGAGCTGAAGGGCCGGCGCACCCGCACCGCCTAGGAAGCCCTCACGACGCGCGAAGGGGGCCCGCCGATCGGCAGGCCCCTTTTCCGACCGCCCCGCTAGTAGGACTTCGTTAGGTGCTGTTGAGCTGCGGTTTTGTCGGGCTGTTCGGGTCTGGACGGGTTGTCGGCAGGTGTGGCAGCGGCCTGTCCAGACCGTGAGTAAGTGTTGGAGGTGGCGCAGGACGGCGTAGGGCGTCAGCCTTGCGTAGGGGCTT